>NZ_JBSRZJ010000002.1:2660000-7416869 GCF_054057515.1 Bradyrhizobium sp. USDA 4474
CCAGGTACTTAGATGTTTCAGTTCCCTGGGTTCGCTTGAAACCTCCTATGTATTCAGAAGTCTCATACCTTCTCTTGATAACCGGAAATCCAAAACCTCGAGGGTTATGGTCCCGATCATTTCTGGTCGAACACCAAGACCTGAGGTCTTGGAGTTCCGGCTATCGAAGGTGGGTTTCCCCATTCGGAAATCCGCGGATCAAAGCTTCTTCGCAGCTCCCCACGGCTTATCGCAGCGTAGCACGTCCTTCATCGCCTCTCAGCGCCAAGGCATCCACCGAACACCCTTAAGGCACTTGATTGCTCTCATTATCAATGTCCACACACTCGGCAGAATGTTGTCTGTACGATTGCCTTTCGGCGCGCGCCCTCGATGAACGCTACGTACAGCCGGACAATGATTAGAAAGACCAGCTTGCTTCGTAAGATCGTTCCGATAGCGAGGCGGTCAAGCTTCGCTAAAAGGATCATTTCACAACTCGAGAGCCAACCTTGCGGTCAGCGTCGAGCGCCGAAAATGATCCGGAGATAATGAAGGATTCGCGCAGCAATCTGCTACACGACCCAACTCGGATCGATCTCCTCTTTACGATGTCAGAAAACCCGCAACTTGCTGTCTATCCAGACTAGCAGGATGCGAAGTGATGTTTCGCGGACGACGGTACATGACCTCGGTGATCAAACCATCTGGTGGAGCCAGACGGGATCGAACCGACGACCTCATGCTTGCAAAGCACGCGCTCTCCCAGCTGAGCTATGGCCCCGTAACCAGAAGACGAATGCTCACTCGATGAGTGTGGTGGGCCTGGGAAGACTTGAACTTCCGACCTCACGCTTATCAAGCGCGCGCTCTAACCAACTGAGCTACAAGCCCCTAACGCCTATCCCGTTAAGGACCATGGGATCCTGCGCAGCAGGCCCAGCGCGTGTTCGTCCGCGAAGAAAGAGAAACGTAGACGGCGAAATCCCGCCAATGGAGCTCAACGATCTGGCGATCTGTTGGCCCCTGATGTTTCTAAAACAGCTCGATAGAAGCAAGCTTCTGAAGAGCCATCCTTAGAAAGGAGGTGATCCAGCCGCAGGTTCCCCTACGGCTACCTTGTTACGACTTCACCCCAGTCGCTGACCCTACCGTGGCCGGCTGCCTCCTTGCGGTTAGCGCACCGTCTTCAGGTAAAACCAACTCCCATGGTGTGACGGGCGGTGTGTACAAGGCCCGGGAACGTATTCACCGTGGCGTGCTGATCCACGATTACTAGCGATTCCAACTTCATGGGCTCGAGTTGCAGAGCCCAATCCGAACTGAGACGGCTTTTTGAGATTTGCGAAGGGTCACCCCTTAGCATCCCATTGTCACCGCCATTGTAGCACGTGTGTAGCCCAGCCCGTAAGGGCCATGAGGACTTGACGTCATCCCCACCTTCCTCGCGGCTTATCACCGGCAGTCTCCTTAGAGTGCTCAACTAAATGGTAGCAACTAAGGACGGGGGTTGCGCTCGTTGCGGGACTTAACCCAACATCTCACGACACGAGCTGACGACAGCCATGCAGCACCTGTGTTCCAGGCTCCGAAGAGAAAGTCACATCTCTGCGACCGGTCCTGGACATGTCAAGGGCTGGTAAGGTTCTGCGCGTTGCGTCGAATTAAACCACATGCTCCACCGCTTGTGCGGGCCCCCGTCAATTCCTTTGAGTTTTAATCTTGCGACCGTACTCCCCAGGCGGAATGCTTAAAGCGTTAGCTGCGCCACTAGTGAGTAAACCCACTAACGGCTGGCATTCATCGTTTACGGCGTGGACTACCAGGGTATCTAATCCTGTTTGCTCCCCACGCTTTCGTGCCTCAGCGTCAGTACCGGGCCAGTGAGCCGCCTTCGCCACTGGTGTTCTTGCGAATATCTACGAATTTCACCTCTACACTCGCAGTTCCACTCACCTCTCCCGGACTCAAGATCTTCAGTATCAAAGGCAGTTCTGGAGTTGAGCTCCAGGATTTCACCCCTGACTTAAAAACCCGCCTACGCACCCTTTACGCCCAGTGATTCCGAGCAACGCTAGCCCCCTTCGTATTACCGCGGCTGCTGGCACGAAGTTAGCCGGGGCTTATTCTTGCGGTACCGTCATTATCTTCCCGCACAAAAGAGCTTTACAACCCTAGGGCCTTCATCACTCACGCGGCATGGCTGGATCAGGGTTGCCCCCATTGTCCAATATTCCCCACTGCTGCCTCCCGTAGGAGTTTGGGCCGTGTCTCAGTCCCAATGTGGCTGATCATCCTCTCAGACCAGCTACTGATCGTCGCCTTGGTAGGCCATTACCCTACCAACTAGCTAATCAGACGCGGGCCGATCTTTCGGCGATAAATCTTTCCCCGTAAGGGCTTATCCGGTATTAGCACAAGTTTCCCTGTGTTGTTCCGAACCAAAAGGTACGTTCCCACGCGTTACTCACCCGTCTGCCGCTGACGTATTGCTACGCCCGCTCGACTTGCATGTGTTAAGCCTGCCGCCAGCGTTCGCTCTGAGCCAGGATCAAACTCTCAAGTTGGACTTGAACTTTGAACCGGCTGATCACAACGTTTGACGAGGTCCCACCATTATCGACCGAAGTCGATGTGCTGCCTGCGATTCACATCGCTGGCAACGATGGTGTTTCCTTTGAAACGTGTACCGCCGAAGTCTTTCGTCCGGTCTCGATCAGAAAAGCCGAAGCTTTTCAGAAGCGAGACCCGCAAGGACTCCGCCGTCCACGTTTCTCTTTCTTCATCTTCACTTGTCAAACAGCCCGGGACCAGGAGGCCCCAACCTTCCGGAGTGGAAGGGTTCCGACACCCTTACTGACGTCGAATGACTCCAACCGATTGTGTCGGCTGTTGTGTCACTCAACAAGTTGAGGAGCATCAGTGGCGCGTTCGCTCGCCTTGGTCAGTGACCCGGCGGCGCCGCGCTCAGTGGTTGGGGTTATAGGCCGCACCTTCCGGGCTGTCAACGCCAATCGTCAACAAATCGTCGCACAGTGGATTGTCGCAAAAAATCTAGTGATTACAGTACATTAGCGAGCCATGGAGCGCGCGAGGCGGAGCGTCTCGGTAAAAAATCTGAAAAAAAGTTTGGGCCCGGGCGGCCTCCTGAGGGGGCCTGGGAGGGTCCTGAGGGGGGCCGGAAGAGGCCTCGGGCGCCGCGTCGCCCAAGGCCCTGCGCCCGCCATTCAGGAAACTTTTTCGATCTTAGGCGCCGTACTAGAGCCACAATCCCGCGGCGTTCTGGTATGACACAAGCTTGAATCGCAGTGATGCCAGTGGGGGCTGCCGGCGATTTGCTTGGGGTTCAGGGAAGGCGATCTGACGATGACGCGGCCTTCTTCGGACATTCGAAAGACACCGAGAGACCTTCACCTGCCCAGCTGTTCGTAATTTCGACCGGGCCCTCACTTGGGGCCTTCTGAGCGCGAGCACCTGTGCGGTACGGCTTTTTCCGCAATCCCCTGGAGAGGGCGAGCTGGGGAAGGTCTGCGGCGAGGGTTCGGATCGTTGATTGGGGGACTTGGGTTGAACCAGAGGACGTCACGCGGCGCTTACGGGCGTGAGACCGGGATCATCGATCTCGGCCACGAGCCGCCGCTGTCCGTCGATGGTTCCGAGGCCGCCGTCATCGATCGCCGTCGCGTCTCGGTGCAATGGTTCAGCGGCACAATTCTGACCGGACTCTGCGGCGCAGCCCTGATCGGCGGCGCCGTATTCGCATCTCTCGACGGCGAAATGACTTTCGCCAAGGTGCCGGAGCGGGTCGAAGGCGCGCTGCGTGGCGCCTTCGGCGCGGCCGATCGCACCGCGACCCTGCACAAGAGCGACCGTCTGCCCCCGCCGAGCGACACCACGGCCTCGCGCAACATCGTCCGCGTCTCGACGGTGGCTCGCGTCGGCAACCGTGACGTGATGCGCGTCCGCCCCTTCGTTCGGATCGCCGGCAATCTGTCGATGACGACCAGCGACCTGTCGGCGAAAATCCCGCCTTTCAACGCGCAACGTCTGCTCACCGACGTCGGCTCAGACGCGAAGACTGCTGCCGACGACCCGAACAACCCCGAAGCCGTCGAGCCCGACGCCGAGGTCTCCTTCGTCACCAAGGACCTGTCGCCGGTGCTGCCGAAGGCCAAGATTTCCGCGGTCGTGGCGCTCGACGACATCCTGATGCGGGTGCGCGATGCCGCCAATTGGCGCGGCAATGGCGGGGTGCGCTACGCATCCCTCGCCAATGCCACCGCCGACGTCTCAGGCACGACCGGACCATCCGAGATGAAGATGGCCTACGCCGCCGAAGCGTCGCCGTCCGATCCCTATGCCGGTTTCGAGACCCGCGTGGTGCCTGAAAACGTCACGCTGCTGCCGAAGACGAAGGAGCAGATCACCGGCGGCAATCCGAACGGCGAGCGCGTCCACCTGGTCAAGAAGGGCGACAGCGTCGGCTCGGTCCTCCGCGATCTCGGCGCCACCGCGGACGAGATCAAGGCGATCACGGCAACGCTCGGCCCGCGCGGCCGCGACGGCGGCCTGAAGGAAGGCGAGAAGCTTCGCATCCTGATGGCACCCGCAAGCCCCGGCGCGCGGCTCCAGCCCTACCGCGTCGTGGTCGCCAACGACACCGTGGTCGAAGCGATCGCGGCGTTGTCCGATCTCGGCAAATACGTCGCGGTCGACGTTTCCAGCATGAATACCGTCGCCGACGCTACGGCCAACACCAACAGCGACGACGATGAAGATGACGACGGCAGCGGCGTGCGGCTCTACCAGAGCATCTACGAGACCGCGATGCGCAACAAAGTGCCGATGCCCGTCATCGACGACATGATCAAGATCTACTCCTACGACGTCGATTTCCAGCGCAAGGTGCAGCCGGGCGATTCGTTCGACGTGTTCTATGCCGGCGAAGACGAGGGCTCGACGGCGGTCGACAAGAGCGAAGTGCTGTTCGCCTCGCTCACGGTCGGCGGTGAAACCAAGAAATATTATCGCTACCAGAGCCCGGACGACGGCGTCGTCGACTACTATGACGAGACCGGCAAGAGCGCGAAGAAGTTCCTGGTCCGCAAGCCCGTCAACAGCGCCATCATGCGCTCCGGCTTCGGCGGCCGCCGCCATCCGATCCTCGGCTATGTGAAGATGCACACCGGCGTCGACTGGGCCACGGCCTACGGAACGCCGATCTTCGCCGCCGGCAACGGCGTGATCGAGAAGGCCCAGCTCGAAGGCGGCTACGGCAAATACGTCCGCATCAAGCACAACAACGGCTACGAGACCGCCTATGGCCACATGTCGGCCTTTGCCAAGGGCATGGAGCCCGGCAAGAAGGTGCGGCAGGGCCAGGTCATCGGCTTCGTCGGCTCGACCGGCCAGTCGACCGGCCCGCACGTTCATTACGAGATCCTCGTCAACGGCCGCTTCGTCGACCCGATGCGCGTGAAGCTGCCGCGCGGCCGTTCGCTCGAGGGCCCGATGCTCGCGGGGTTCGAGAAGGAGCGCGACCGCCTCGACGCCATGATGAGCGGCCGGGCCGGCGCCATCGCCCGCATGTCGGATGCGACCGGCGGGCCGTTGCAGGTCAGCAACCGCTGATTGGACAAGCGGTTGAAATCGACCTGCCATCCCCCGAAACGTGATTGCGGTGCGACGTCATTTTGACGCGCCGCAATTTCAAGTTTCGTTTGCCAAAGCGGTTTGACGAGCAAATACTTTCCAAAAAAGGGGAGGTCTCGCCATGACGCACAGGTTCGCCTGCGCAGCCTTCGCCGCTGCGATTTTTGCAACCACGAGCGCTTTTGCCGATGGCTGGGAGGTCACAAAGCTTGTCCCGGGCTCGGCCTTCCACGGCGTGCACGGACTCGGAATCGATAAGGACGGCCATCTGTTTGCGGGCAGCGTCGCAGGTGCGGCGCTCTATGAAGTTGACGTTGCCGCGGGTACCGCCAAGGTTGCAATCCCCGCACCTGTGGGCATGGCCGACGACATCGCCTTCGCGCCCGATGGCACCATGGCCTGGACCGGTTTCCTGACCGGCGATCTCTATGCGCGCAAGGGCGACGGCCCGATCAAGAAGCTGGCCAGCGGCCTTCCCGGCATCAATTCGCTCGCCTATCGCAGGGATGGCCGGCTCTACGCCACCACCGTCTTCCTCGGCGACACGCTCTATGAAATCGACGTCGACGGAGTCAAACCGCCGCGCCAGATCATGGACAAGATGGGCGGCCTCAACGGCTTCGAGTTCGGGCCCGACGACAAGCTCTACGGTCCGCTCTGGTTCAAGGGACAGGTCGCAAAGGTCGACGTCGACAAGGCCGAACTGACCGTCGTCGCCGACGGATTCAAGGTCCCCGCCGCGGTGAATTTCGATTCCAAGGGCAATCTCTGGGTGGTCGACACGGCGCTCGGCCAGCTCGTTCGCGTCGATCCCAAGTCCGGCACCAAGACCGTGGTCGCGCAACTGAAGCCGTCGCTGGACAATCTCGCCATCGACGACAGGGACCGCATCTACGTCTCCAACATGGCCGACAACGGCATCCAGGAGGTCGATCCGGCGACCGGCCAGGCGAAGCAAATCATCGTCGGCAAGCTCGCTTTGCCCGGCGGCATCGGCGTTACCTCTGAAAACAGCAAGGATACGATCCACGTCGCCGACGTGTTTGCCTATCGCACGGTGGACGGCGCAACCGGCGAGGTCATCGAGAAGGCGCGCATGCACGCCGACGGCGTCACCCTCGAATATCCGATGAGCGCGACGGCGAAAGGCAACGACGTGGTCCTGTCGAGCTGGTTCACCGGCACGGTACAGGTGATCGACGGCAAGTCCGGCGCGACGCGCGAGATGCTGCACGGCTTTAAGGCGCCGCACGACGCCATCGTGCTTGCCGACGGCAGCCTGCTGGTGGCCGAACTCGGCACCAAATCTCTGGTCAAAGTCAGCGGTGAGCACGGCAAGGATCGCGCCACGCTGATCGGCGGGCTCGAAGGCCCGATCGGCCTCGTCGCCGGATCGGGCGACGAGGTCTATGTCACCGAAGCCTTTGCCGGTACCGTCTCCAGGATCGACAAGAATGGCGAGAAGACGGTGCTGGCCAAGGACCTCAAAATGCCCGAAGGTCTTGCGCGCGCAAACGACGGCCGGTTGATCGTGGCGGAGGTCGGCGCCACCAGGCTGATCGAAATCGACCCGGAGAACGGCCAGGTTACGGAGATTGCGGCCAATCTTCCGATCGGCCTGATCGGAGCGCCCAATGGCCTGCCGACCCACATCCCGACCGGCGTTGCGGTCGGCAGCTCCGGCACCATCTATTTCAGCTCGGACGTCGAGAATGCGATTTACAAGGTCGTGAAGAAGTAGGCTCGCCTGGGGGGACGCCGGCCGCGGAACAGGTGCCCCGGCTTTCCTGTTAGACGCTGACGGAAACCCCCACCAGCAGGAGGACCGTCCCATGACGCGCCTCTCACGCGACGATGTCGTCAAGGCCGTGGACCGGGCCGACGACGTCACCATAGCCCAGATCATCGAAACCGGCGCAACTGTCGAGGAACTCACTGAGGCCCAAGCCTGGCTCGCCAACGACGAACCCATGATCAACGATTTGCGGCCACTGGCACAGGGCCGCGTGCGTGAACTCGTGGATATTCTCTCGGAGCTAGAACAGGACGATGACGAGCAAGGTCCTGCCGGGCCTGGCTCGGCGTCGGCAATCAGCTAGCCGATCAACTGACAAAAATTCGCCCCGGAGAGAGCAACCTCTCCGGAGCGAATTGCTTTGGCGATGCGCGTCGGCGCTCAGTTCAGCTTGCGCTTCGGCACCGGCGCCTCGAACGGGGCGATCTCAGCGGTCTGCGGCGCCTTGCCGTTGAAGGTCAGCACATTGCCTTCAGACGAGATCGCAACCGTGTCGCCATCCCTGACGTCGCCGGCCAGGATCATCTCCGCGAGCGGATCCTGGAGGTAGCGCTGGACCACCCGCTTCAGCGGCCGCGCACCGTAGGCCGGATCCCAGCCCTTGGCCGCGAGCCAGTCGCGGCCCGAGGCGTCGAGCGTCAGCACGATCTTGCGATCGGTCAGCAGCTTCTGCAGCCGCGCGAACTGGATCTCGACGATCCGGCCCATCTCGCTGCGCTGCAGGCGATGGAACAGGATGATCTCGTCGACGCGGTTGAGAAACTCGGGGCGGAAATGCCCCCGCACCATTCCCATCACCTGCTCACGCACGGCGGAGGTGTCTTCGCCCTCCGGTTGATTCACCAGAAACTCCGAACCGAGGTTCGAGGTCATGATGATCAAGGTATTGCGGAAATCGACGGTACGGCCCTGGCCATCGGTCAGGCGGCCGTCGTCGAGCACCTGCAACAGGACGTTGAAGACGTCGGGATGGGCTTTCTCGATCTCGTCGAACAAGACGACCTGATAAGGCCGGCGCCGCACCGCTTCGGTGAGTGCACCACCCTCGTCGTAACCGACATAGCCGGGAGGCGCGCCGATCAGCCGCGAGACCGAATGCTTCTCCATGTACTCGGACATGTCGAGGCGAACCATCGCGGTCTCGTCGTTGAACAGGTACTCGGCGAGCGCTTTCGTCAACTCGGTCTTGCCGACGCCGGTGGGACCCAAGAACATGAACGAGCCGGTCGGCCGATTCGGATCCTGCAGGCCCGCGCGCGAGCGGCGCACGGCCGTTGCGACGGCACGCACGGCCTCGGCTTGGCCGACGACGCGCTTGCCGAGCTGCTCCTCCATCTTGAGGAGCTTCTCCTTCTCGCCTTCCAGCATCTTGTCGACGGGCACGCCGGTCCAGCGCGAGACCACCTGCGCGATGTGGTTGGCGGTGACCGCCTCCTCCATCATCTCGCCGGAGTTCTCCTTGGCCTCGATATCAGCCAGTTGCTTTTCCAGCTGCGGGATCCGGCCGTAGGCCAGCTCGCCCGCCTTCTGGAACTCGCCGCGCCGCTGCGCATCGGCCAGATCGACGCGCAAGGCGTCGAGCTCCGACTTCAGCTTCTGGGCGTTGGAGAGCTTGCTCTTCTCCGCACTCCAGCGCGCGGTCAGCGCGGTGGATTTCTCCTCGAGCTCGGCCAGCTCCTTCTGCAGCGTTTCGAGACGCGACTTGGAGCCGAGATCGCTTTCCTTCTTCAGCGCTTCCTGCTCGATCTTGAGCCGGATGATCTCCCGATCGAGCGAATCCAGCTCTTCCGGCTTGGAATCGACCTGCATCTTCAGCCGCGCCGCGGCCTCGTCCACGAGGTCGATGGCCTTGTCCGGCAGGAAGCGGTCTGTGATGTAACGGTTGGACAGCGTCGTCGCGGCCACGAGCGCGGAATCGGTGATCCGTACTCCGTGGTGCTGCTCATACTTGTCCTTGAGGCCGCGCAGGATCGAGATCGTGTCCTCGACCGAAGGCTCGCTGACGAAGATCGGCTGGAAACGCCGCGCCAGCGCCGCATCCTTCTCGACATGCTTGCGGTACTCGTCGAGCGTGGTCGCACCGATGCAGTGCAGCTCGCCGCGGGCGAGCGCGGGCTTGAGCAGGTTGGAGGCGTCCATCGCGCCCTCGCCCTTGCCGGCGCCGATCAGCGTGTGCATCTCGTCGATGAACAGGATGAAGGTGCCTTCGCTCGCGGTCACTTCCTGGAGCACGGCCTTCAGCCGCTCCTCGAACTCACCGCGGTATTTTGCACCCGCGATCAGTGCGCCAAGATCGAGCGATAGCAGCTTCTTGTCCTGGAGGCTCTCCGGCACGTCACCGTTGACGATGCGCAGCGCGAGGCCTTCGGCGATGGCGGTCTTGCCGACGCCGGGCTCGCCGATCAGGACGGGATTGTTCTTGGTCCGGCGCGAGAGCACCTGGATGGTGCGGCGGATCTCCTCGTCGCGGCCGATGACCGGGTCGAGCTTGCCGTCGCGCGCGGCCTGGGTCAGGTCGCGGGCATATTTCTTCAGCGCGTCATAGGCGTTCTCGGCGGTCGCGGAATCCGCGGTGCGGCCCTTGCGCAGCGCCTCGATGGCGGCGTTGAGGTTTTGCGGGGTGACGCCGCCCTTCGCGAGAATCGCGCCGGCCTCGCTGGTCTTCTCCAGCGTGAGGCCGAGCAGCAGACGCTCGACCGTGACAAAGCTGTCGCCCGCCTTCTCGCCGGCTTTTTCGGCGGCATCGAAGGTGCGGGCAAGCTCGGGTGCCAGATAGATCTGGCCGGCACCGCCGCCGGAAACCTTCGGCACCTTGCCCAGGGCATCCTCGGTCGCCTTCAGAATGGCGCGGGAATTACCGCCGGCGCGGTCGATCAGGCCGGAAGCCAAGCCTTCACTGTCGTCCAGCAGCACTTTCAGGAGATGCAGGGTGGAAAACTGCTGATGTCCCTCGCGCATCGCAAGCGACTGCGCGGACTGGATGAAGCCCCTGGAGCGTTCGGTATATTTATCGATATTCATGTGGTTTCTGTCCCTCGGCCTGCCCCTGGGGCCCTAACAGGCACCCCAAACGGCATCTTCATTGGGTTTCCGCTTGCCGCGTTGACGTTGCTCAACCGGCAGCGGTCGTTATCGGCCGACACTGGCGCCGGCCTGAACCAGATGTGGGAAGCGTGCCCTCGGATCGGAAGAGGCAAGTTCACAATTTCGTGCGCAGATCGGCCCACTTGGCGAGGACAGAGCGAATCCCCTAAGTAGCCGCATGACCGCCAATCAGACGGCCGAGATCACCGGCCTTTACCGCTACCCGATCAAAGGCCTGACGCCGGAACCCCTGTCCCGGGTGCCCTTGCGCTCAGGCCAGACCCTGCCCTCCGATCGCCGCTACGCCATCGAGAACGGACCCAGCGGATTTGACCCGGAAGCCCCGGGATGGCAGCCCAAAATCCAGTTTCTGATGCTGGCCCGCAATGAGCGGTTGGCCTCCCTGGACAGCCGGTTCGAGGACGCGACCAATCGCCTGACCCTTCGCAAGAACGGCCAGATCGTCGCCAGCGGCGATCTCGAGACCGCCGACGGCCGCGCCGCCATCGAGGCCTATTTCGCGGAGAATTTTCATGCGGAGCTGAAGGGGCCGCCAAAAGTTCTGTCCGGCCGTGGCCACAGTTTTTCCGACGTGGCCCGCAAGGTCGTGTCCATCATCAACATCGAGAGCGTCCGCGCCATCGAGACCATGCTCGATGGCATCGCCGTCAATCCCCTGCGCTTCCGCGCCAATCTCTACGTGACGGGCTGGCCAGCCTGGTCCGAGCTCGACCTCGTCGGCCAGACGCTCGCGATCGGGCAGGCGCGGCTGAAGGTGGTGAAGCGCATCGTCCGCTGCCCGGCCACGAATGTGGATCCGGTGACGGCGAAGCGCGATCTCGAGATACCGCCGACGTTGTCGCGCCATCTCGGCCACATGGACTGCGGCATCTATGCCGAGGTGATGGCCGACGGCGAGATCGGCGTGGGCGATGCGGTCGCCGTGGAACAACCGAGATTGGTGTGAGCTTCGTAGGGTGGGTTAGCGAAGCGGATGCGCAAGGCGCAATCCGCTGCGCGTAACTCATCACTTCTGCCGCCGCGGAGACCAAAGTGGTGGGTTACGCCAGCGGATCACGATTCGCGCAATCCGCTAGCTAACCCACCCGACGCACCGTCACCTCAATTCGGCATCACATACGCATAGATGCGGCCGCGCGAGATCGGGGCCTCGCGGACGCGATTGCCGTTGTTGCCGGAGATCATGATCGGATTGCCGTGCGCGTCGATGCCGGTAATGATGCCGACATGCCCGCCGCGGCGGCCGCGCGACATCACCGCGATGGCCCCGACCTGCGGGCCGGAGACGCGCGTGCCGTAATGCGCGAACGAGCTCGCCATGTCGGACCCGGTGCCCTGATGGCCGGTCTTCTGAAGCACCATGTTCATGAAACGCGCGCACCACAGGCTGCCGCGCCCAGTCGGATTGCCGCCGAGATAACGGCGCGCCTCGGACACGAGCCCCGATCCACCGCCGAAGCCACCGCTCGCGACCGCGCCGCCGCCATTGGCGCTCGGATCATAGCTGGCCTGCGTGTTGGCGAATCCACTCCCCTGCAATTGCGCCGCGCTGCGCTCGAAGCGCGAGCTGCCTGCATGGTGGCGATAATGATGATGCCTGGCGTGATGCACGTAGGCGTGCCGCTCCGCGCTGTGACGATGATGGGGCCGCGCTGAGGCCGGAGAAACGAACGCGGCACAAGCCGCGAAGATGAACGCCAGCGCGACAACACAACGCGACAGGCGAGACGCAAACAACTCAACCATACTTCATCCTCGTTGACACCCCCACTTCCCAAGTCGGCCCGTGCGGTGGCCGACATCGACAGAGGCCGTTAAGCCGCCCGATGTGGCGAGAAAAAGACACCATGGCCCGTGAATAGCTGCGATGATTTTGCGGCAATGTTGGTGTGAAGCCGCCTCATTGCCGACATCTGCATTAACCGCAATTCTCAAGTCGCGGCTTGAAGAGAGGGAAACAGTTAATACCCCACGCCACGACCAGGGACGGCGTCCGCCTCCCGTTCGAGGAAGCGGGTCAGGCAACGCCGATACTTTTTCTGCACGAGTTCAAGCAGTGCCGCGCCAATGCCGATCAATTCGAGACGCTGGGCTCGGCGGTCCGCGGAAGGATTCCGGATGGCTTCCCTGCGCTGGCAACGGACGGAGTCCCGACTTCGGAAACATCGCGAGGCCGGTAGATGCTTTTCGAAACAGTCTCGCGCCCCATGCAAGGGTCATCCTCGTCGCCGCAGATGATCAGCGCGGGACACTCTGGATTGCTTCGTCCCAAGAGCTCCTCGCAGTGACGACGGATCGAGCTGAGTTCCTTGGGGCAAGGCGATCTTTACTTCCCCTGCCCGCGCGTGAGCAGAAACACGCCCTGCTCGCCGAACAGATTCCACACCCACCATGGCAGCCGAAGCCGCAGCGGGCGGCCGTAGAGGTCGAGCGCCTCGGCGCGCTCCATCTTGACGTGGATCTCGTCGCAGAGTTCGACGAAATCCTTGATCGTGCAGAAATGGATGTTGGAGGTGTCGTACCAGCTCGCCGGCAGGTTCTCCGTGCGCGGCATGTGGCCGCCGATCAAGAGCTGCAGGCGCATGCGCCAGAAGCCGAAATTGGGGAACGACACGATGGCGCGGCGGCCGATGCGCAGGAGGTTCTCCAGCACGACCTTGGGCTGCCGCGTCGCCTGCAGCGTCTGCGACAGGATCACGTAGTCGAAGGCATCGTCGGGATAGTTGACGAGGTCGGTATCGGCATCGCCCTGCACCACCGCGAGGCCCTTGGCCACGCAGCGGTTGACGCCTTCGCGCGACAGTTCGATGCCGCGGCCGTCGATGCCGCGGGTCTCCAAGAGCTGCAGCAGATCGCCGTCACCGCAGCCAACGTCGAGCACTTTCGAGCCGGGCTTGACCATTTCGGCGACCAGCAGATGGTCGGCGCGAAATGGACCGGGCTGTTCGGACGCGAGGCCATTGAGCGGCAGCAGTTCCTGTACAGACATCGCCAGCCGTCCTCGTCAGTCGTTCTTGCCGGTCAACCCGCGCGCCTTGCCCGCCGATTGCAGGAAGGCACGCGAGATGTCGAAGAATTCGGGCACGTCGAGCAGGAACGCGTCGTGGCCGCGGTCGGTCTCGATCTCGGCGAATGACACCCGCGCGCTCGAGGCGTTCAGCGCGTGCACCAGCGCGCGCGATTCCGACGTCGGGAACAGCCAGTCGCTGGTGAAGGAGACCACGCAGAAGCGCGTCTCGATCCCGGCGAACGCTTTCGCCAGCACGCCGCCATGGTCGCCGGCGATATCGAAATAGTCCATCGCGCGGGTCAGATACAGATAGGAGTTGGCGTCGAAGCGTTCGACAAAGGACGAGCCCTGGTAGCGCAGATAGGACTCGACCTGGAAGTCGGCGTCGAACGAGAAGGTCGGCAGCTCGCGGTCCTGCATGCGGCGGCCGAACTTGCGATGCAGCGCGGCGTCCGAGAGATAGGTGATGTGCGCCGCCATGCGCGCGACCGCAAGGCCGCGATGCGGATGGATGCCCTGATCGGCGTAGGCGCCGTTGTGCCAGTCGGGATCGGCCATCACGGCCTGGCGGCCGAGCTCGTGGAAGGCGATGTTCTGCGCGGAGTGCCGCGTCGAGCAGGCAATCGCCAGCGCGGAGTAGACGCGCGCAGGGTACGCCGCGGTCCATTGCAGCACCTGCATGCCGCCCATCGAGCCGCCGACCACGGCAAACAGCGTATCGATGCCGAGCCGGTCGATCAGCATCGCCTGCGCGCGCACCATGTCCGGGATGGTGATGACGGGGAAATCGAGGCCCCAGACCTTGCCGGTCGCGGGATTGATCGAGGCTGGACCCGTAGAGCCCATGCAGCCGCCGATCACGTTGGAGCAGATGATGAAGTACCTGGCAGGATCGAGGGGCCGACCGGGACCGACCAGCGTCTCCCACCAGCCGGATTTGCCGGTGACGGGATGCACATTGGCGACGTGCTGGTCGCCAGTCAGCGCATGGCAGATCAGAACCGCGTTGGAGCGATCGGCGTTGAGCTCGCCATAGGTCTTGTAGGCGATCTGGAACGGGGTGAGATCGACGCCGCAATCCAGCCGCAGCGGCTGGTCCGCGCCGAACAGCGCGACTTCCGAACTCGGATGATCGACCTCATGCGACCGGTCGTCGGCACTGATCGCGGGACTGGGTACGGACTTGACGCCAACCATCTCTGACCATCGACCTCGTTTGCGATCGGACTTCAGATCGCGACTGACATCAGGCCATGAAAAACCCGGCCTGAACGATAGGTTCGGCCGGGATCGAAAGCGTCCCCGGCCTGTTTAGCGAGTTTTTTAACGTGGCTGCAAGCCGGCCGGCTCAAATGACCACGGAACAGGCAAAAACCTACCGGCTTGGGCCCATTTCGTCAAGTCGCGCTCCGGATGAACCAAAATCGTCTCTCACTGGGCAGCTCTGCAGGACGTCATTTCTCTTTGCTTTCGCCGCCCTGACTGCCTAATCAGGACATTGCCCGCAGCTTCCCAACAGTCCTGTCAGACATGTCCCAACGCCCGCCCGCGCCACCATCGCTCCAGGAATTGCGCAAGGAGATCGACGCGATCGACGAGGGCATGCACCGCCTGCTGATGCAGCGCGGCGACATCATCGACCGGCTGATCCAGGTGAAGCAGACCCAGGAGGTCGGCTCCGCGTTCCGCCCGGCGCGCGAGGCCTCGATGATGCGCGAGATCGTGCAGCGCCATCGCGGCATCCTGCCGCTCGACACGGTCGAAAGCATCTGGCGCGTCATCATCTCGACCTTCACCTATGTCCAGGCGCCGTTCTCCGTGCATGCCGACATCTCGGTGAGCGAGCCCGCGATGCGCGATTCCGTGCGCTTCCATTTCGGCTTCACCGTTCCTTACGTCGCACATTTCAGTGCACAGGCAGCGGTGGAGGCGGTGGCGAAATCCAAGGGTGATCTGGCGCTGGTCTCGGCGACCTCGAGCCGCACGCCGTGGTGGCTGGAGCTCGAAGCCGACGGCGCGCCGAAGATCATCGCGCGCATGCCCTTCGTCGAGCGCGCCGACCATCCGGCCGCGCTGCCCGTGTTCGCGGTGTCCCGCGTTGCCGACAGTGCCGTGGTGACGGAGGTCGAAACGTTCAGCGTGCGTGTCTCGGGGTGGAACGCCGAGGTCGCGCGGGCGCTGTCGCCGCTCGCCGAGATCGTGGCGGTGCCCGATACCGCCTTCGACGGCGCGGCGCTGCTGGTCTCAGTCGCGGGCGCCGCCAGCATCGACAAGATCAGGGCGGCCCTGATCGCAGCTGGGGCCTCCGTGCGCTCCACGGCCCTCGTCGGCAGCCACGCAACGCGCTATACGGTGCCCCCGACCGGGTCGAAATCGTAGATCGCGAACCGCCTCAAGACCATTTTCGGAGTTGAAGATGTCCCGCCCCGTGCCGAATCCCGGCATTCTCGATATTGCGCCCTACACGCCCGGCAAGAGCCCGGTCGCCGAGCCGGGCCGCAAGGTGTTCAAGCTCTCGGCCAACGAGACGCCGTTCGGACCCTCGCCCAGGGCGATCGAGGCCTTCAAGCATGTCGCGGAGCATCTGGAAGACTACCCCGAGGGAACCTCGCGCGTGCTGCGCGAGGCGATCGGCCGCTCGTTCGGGCTCGACCCGAACCGCATCATCTGCGGCGCCGGGTCGGACGAAATCCTCAACCTGCTCGCCCACACCTATCTCAGCCACGGCGACGAGGCGATCTCGACCACGCACGGCTTTCTGGTCTACCCGATCGCAACCATGGCGGTCGGCGCCAAGAACGTGGTCGCGGCCGAGAAGAACCTGACCTGCGACGTCGACGCCATTCTCAACGCAGTGACGCCGCGCACGAAGCTGGTCTGGCTCGCCAATCCCAACAACCCGACCGGCACCTATGTGCCGTTCGACGAGGTCAAGCGCCTGCGCGCCGGCCTGCCCTCGCACGTGCTGCTGGTGCTCGATGCCGCCTATGCCGACTATGTCTCGCGCAACGATTACGAGATGGGAATCGAGCTCGTCGCCACCACGGAGAATACCGTGGTGACGCACACCTTCTCAAAGATCCACGGTCTTGCGGCACTGCGCGTCGGCTGGATGTTCGGCCCCGAACACATCGTCGACGCGGTCAACCGCATCCGCGGACCCTTCAACGTGTCCACGCCGGCGATGTATGCCGCGGTCGCGGCGATCGAGGACACCGCCCACCAGGCGATGTCGAAGCAGTTCACCGAGACCTGGCGCAACTGGCTCACCGAGGAGATCGGCAAGCTCGGGCTGAAGGTGACGCCGGGCGTCGCCAATTTCGTGCTGATCCACTTTCCGCAGGAGGGCAAGACGGCGGACGCCGCCGACGCCTTCCTCACCAAGCGCGGCCTGGTGCTGCGGGCGTTGAAGAACTACGGCCTGCAGCATGCGCTGCGCATGACCATCGGCACCGAGGAGGCCAACCGCCTCGTCGTCGACGCCTTGCGCGACTTCATGGCCGGCAAATGAGTGTGGATCCGCACTTCCAGCGCATCGCGCTGATCGGCTTCGGCCTGATCGGCGGCTCAATCGCACGCGCTGCGAAGCGCCAGGGTCTGGCCGGCGAGATCGTCACCACCGCGCGCTCGGAGAAGACGCGTGCGCGGGTGCTGGAGCTCGGCATCGTCGACCGGGTCGTGGCGACAAATGCGGAAGCGGTGAAGGACGCCGATCTCGTCATCCTCTGCATCCCCGTCGGCGCCTGCGGGCCGGTGGCGCAGGAGATTGCGGCGCATCTCAAGCCCGGCGCTGTGATCTCGGATGTCGGCTCGGTCAAGGGCGCCATCGTCAGGGACATGGCGCCGCATTTGCCGGAGACCGTTCATTTCGTGCCGGCACATCCGGTCGCAGGCACCGAGCATTCGGGGCCGGATTCCGGCTTCGCCGAGCTCTTCATCAACCGCTGGTGCATCCTCACGCCGCCTGACGGCACCGACGCCGAGGCCACCGCGCACCTGCGCGCTTTCTGGGCGGCTATGGGCGCCAGAGTCGAGGTGATGACGCCGGATCACCATGATCTCGTGCTCGCAATCACCAGCCATCTGCCGCATCTGATCGCCTACACCATCGTCGGCACCGCCGACGAGCTGGCGCAGGTGACGGAATCGGAGGTCATCAAGTTCTCCGCCGGCGGCTTCCGCGACTTCACCCGCATCGCAGCCTCCGATCCGACGATGTGGCGCGACGTCTTCCTCGCCAACAAGGACGCCGTGCTGGAGATGCTCGGCACCTTCACCGAGGATCTCGCCAAGCTCACCCGCGCGATCCGCCGTGGCGACGGCGAGGCGCTGTTCGACCATTTCACCCGCACCCGCGCCATCCGTCGCGGAATCGTCGAGATCGGCCAGGATTCGGCCGCAGCCGACTTCGGCCGCCAGCACGGGCAGCTCGACAAGAAGCCGGGCTAACCAATCCTTGATCCCTGCGATGCGACGGCGTCCGGCCGGCGCTTCATCATCATGGCGCGAAGGCGCCGTGAGCGCGGATCAATACAGCGGGGGAATCTGGCCGACCTTGATGGGGCCGAGCATCACGGCGCCATCGGCGAATTTGAGCGGAAAGGTACGGGCCTTCTTGCCCTCGAGCGTGCTCTCGGTGCCAATCGAATTGATGCCGGCGGCAACACCGGCATTGGCGTTCTGCTTGATGACCTTGCCGAGGCCGGGAACGGCGCGGTCGAGTGCGCCGAAGAGATTGTTGAGATCCTGCGACTTGACGCCGGGCGCGACGCGATCGAGCGTCGCCTGCGGCACGCCGTCTTCCAGCATCTTCTCGATGCCGAGCGCCGGGATGATGCGCTCGAGGCCGGTCACGGTCATCTGCAATTCGCCGTCCAATCGGCCATTGGCCGAGAGGCCCAGCGTGCCGGCTGCGACCGCGATCATCTCGCCCTGCTGGATCCGCGACTGCACGATCTCGATATGGCCGCCGGCGGCCTGGATCTCCCGGAAGCGCTGCGGCCAGGGCTTCGGTGTGAGATCGGAAAGCCCGGTGATCTTCGCGCGCGTGTCGGCCTCGAACGGCTCGGCGAGCAACGGATGGACGCCCTGAATACTGCCCTGCGAAATCTGGAGCACGGTCTCGATGACAGGATGATCTGCCGACGATCCGTCCGCGAGACGTCCATGCAGCTCGATTTCCTTGGCGCGCGCAAGGGGTACCTGCACGGCGCCGTCGACCCTGACGATGCTGGGATCGTCGAACACGATCGAGGCGCGCTCCGGGATGGCCGGCAGGCCGATCACGCTGCTGCGGCCCTTGCTCCAGTTCACCACGAAGGTGTTTTGCGTGACGCCGTCGACCAGCGTTGCGGGCGCCGAGAACTCGGCGATGACGTGCTTGGGATCGTAGACCTGTCCCACGACCAGAATGTTGTCGAGCTTGGCCGTGAAGGGGGTCTTGCTCGCATTCTGCGAGACCAAGGCGACGCTGGCGCCGGAGCACTGAATCTCGAAGCGGAACGGGAATCCCGCGATCGAGCGCCTGGCGCAATCATAGATGCGCCCGGCCTTTGCCTCCTGCGCGCGCCAGGCATCGACCGCCACCCCGGCCTGCGAGGCCGCATAGAACCAGAAGCCGCTCCAGGCGGCTGCAAGGATCAGGAGGAGGACGGGAGCAATGAAAAGCCCCCAACGGGAGCGCCGGCGTACGGCAATGGTCATATCGGACATGCGGCGACCCTTTGGTCCCAGATTTTGTCAAAATGTAAGCGAGGCAGGCCCGGGACAAAAGGCGGAGAATTCGCTTCGCTTGGGCAACCACTTCTGGTAGCGGTGCCCGAAATGTCGGAAATCACCCTCCCCTCCGTCACATCAGCCAAGGGCGACCTCTGGGTGTTCGGCTACGGCTCCCTGATGTGGCGGCCGGGCTTCGAATTCGAGGAGCGCGTCCCGGCGCGGCTGGTCGGCGAGCATCGTGCGCTCTGCGTCTATTCCTTCGTGCATCGCGGCACACCGGAACAGCCCGGCCTGGTGCTGGGGCTCGACCGCGGCGGCGCCTGCCGCGGCATCGCTTTCCGCGTCGCTGAAAAGAACCGCGCCGACGTCGTCGCTTACTTGCGCGCGCGCGAGCAGGTGACGTCGGTCTATCGCGAGGTGATGCGCTCGGTGTGGCTGGAGAATGAAGCGCGCGAGCGCGTCTCGGCGCTCGCCTACGTCGTCGACCGCGGCCATGTCCAATATGCCGGGCGGCTGTCGCTCGCCGACCAGCATCGCCATGTGCTGCAAGGCCACGGCCAGTCCGGCGCCAACCGCGATTACGTGACGGCGACCGTGAAGGCGATCGAGGCCGAGGGCTTTCGCGACACGCAATTGCATCAGCTCGCGATGATGCTGCATGGTGACGCGCATACTTCGCACGCGCCGGCGCCCGACGAAAACAGAGACAGCCGCTAGCTGCCCGACGGAGCATAACTCGGCGCGCTGCCGATCAACTGCTCCTGCTCCTTGCGGCCGGCCTCGACGAGGCGAGCGGTCGCATCTTCGATCGCGGTCTGCACGCGCGTGAGAAATTGGTCCTTGGGCAGGCTCGGCGGCAGCGGATCGAGAAACTCCACCACCAACGTGCCGGGATAGCGCATGAAGGTTCGGCGCGGCCAGAACAGGCCGGAATTGAGCGCGATCGGCAGACACGACACGCCACAGGACGAATAGATCTGCGCAAAGCCGGTTTTGTAATCCGGCGGCGCCCCCGGCGCGCGACGGGTGCCTTCGGGAAAGATGACGAGCTGACCGCCTGCGCGCACGGCCTCGCGCGCGCGCCGCGTCATGTCCAGCAGAGCCTTCACGCCGGCATTGCGATCGATCGCGATCATCCCGGTCTTGACCAGGAACTGACCGAACACCGGAATCTGCATGAGCTGGCGCTTGAGGATGAAGATCGGCCGGTGAAAGAAGCCCGGCAGCACGAAGGTTTCCCAGAACGACTGGTGCTTCGCTACGATCACCAGCGGTCCCTGCGGAATCTTCTCGACCCCGCGGAATTCGACCTTGATGTCGCAGACCACGCGCATCAGCACCAGTGTGGCCTTTGCCCACCACTCGGCCACCGTCAGCATGGCACGCGGCGGCAAGGCGAAGGTTGGCAGCGCCACGATCGCGAGGCATACCAGCACCGCGTAGAACAGCACGTTGAACAGGAGCGAACGGAGGAAAATCAGGAACATCGAAAATCCGATCAATTGGCCTGCGCCGTTGCAGGCCGCCTGGATTGCAGACCCGCAGGCTGCTCCGACATCTCGGGCGAAAGGTCAATCCCGAAATCCTCCAGCCGAACCCTGAGTTCGGCGGCGATGTACTTGACGTATTCCAACAGCAAGAGCCGCAGCGTCGAGCCCGAGGTCCACCACGGCTCCTCGCGCCATTTGTCACCCACCACCGCGAACGGGACCAGCACCGTTTCCGGCATCGCATGCGAGAATTCCACCAGCGCGCGCGGCATGTGGTAGTTCGAGGTGACCACGATCAACGATTTGAAGCCTCGTCCCTCGGCCCAGCGCCGCGCCTCTGCCGCGTTGCCGCGGGTCGTGAGCGCGGTGCGGTCGAGATCGACGCAGCAGGCCATGAAGGATTGGTTCTCCGGCAGCGTCCGGGAGATGTCATTGGCGGTTGAGGTCGGGTGCACGCCCGAGATCAGGAGCCTCTTGCCGTAGCCGGCCGCCAGCAGCTCCATCGCGTCCGGCACCCGCGAAGAGCCGCCGGTCAGCACCACAATTCCGTCGGCCTTGCGATCAGGGGCGATCTCGGCGCCGCGCAGTTGCGACAGGAACGCGACGAATCCCGCCGCAGCGGCGACAAAGGCGAACGCGATCGTCGATACGACCGTCGCGCGCAGCCAGCCGCGCGGCAGTTTCGGCGATCGATCGTCGGTCGGCGAGGTCATTATGATGTCGGTAATCCCTTCCCGAATGATTTTAGGACGTTTTGAGGCGAAGTGGAGTCCGGTTTATCGGGCTCAATCAACGTCATTCAATGTTGCGAACAGCGTCTGGCGCGAGGCGACCGCGGTGATCGCACCGATCAGGACGGCCTGCACTGCGAGCACGACATAGCCTGATGGCCGCAGCGAGAAGGTGCCGAGCAGGGCTGCGAACTGGTCGCCGACCGGGGTGCCGGAGAACCAGCCGGCGATCGACTCCGAGAAACCGAACAGCAACATGGCGACGCCGCCCCCGATGACGCCCCCTTCGAGACCGAGACGGAGGAAGTGCCGCAGGAAGTGATTGGCGATGTAGCGGTCGCCCGCGCCGACGAAATGCAGGACCTCGACGATCGGCCGGTTGGCCGCCATCGCGCCGCGGGTCGCGAACGAGACCGAGATGATGGTCGCGACGATGACGAGCGCGAGGATGCCGATTCCGGCGAGCACGGTGGCATTGGTCATCGAACGCATCCGCTCGATCCAGGCGCGGTGATCGTCGACGCTGGCGTTCGGCGCGACCTGCGTCACGCGCGCGCGCAAGCCGCCGAGATCGAGCACCGTTCCGGGCTGCACGCGCGCGATGATCATGCGCGGCACCGGCAGATCGTCCATCGACAGCCCGGTGCCGAGCCAGGGCTCGAGCAGCTTGCCGCTCTCCTCCTTGGTGAACGGCTTGACGTCGACGATACCGGGCTGCGCGCGTACCACCTCGCTGACCGCAGCCGTGTCGCGCTCGATGTCGCGCCCGGATTGCGGACGGACCTGGATGGTGATCTCGCTCGCGACATCCGACTGCCATTCCGCTGCCGACGCGCTGACCAGCAGCACCGCGCCCGTCGTCATCGAGGCGAGGAAGGTCATGATGGCGACGACGGCAACCAGCGCGCGGCCGTGGATCGAGGCGCGCGGCACGATCGGCGACATGTTGCGGGCCCTGGCCGGAAGCTGCGGACGCTCCTGCCCGAGATCGACCAATACGCCGCGCTCGTCGGTCCTACTCATAGACGTGCAGCCGTCCCTGATGCAGCACGAAGCGGCGCGCTTCGTACTGGTCCATCAACGCAATGTCGTGGGTTGCGATGATCACGGCCGTGCCCGACTTGTTGAGCTCGATGAAGAGCCGCAGCAAGCGTCGCCCGAGCGTCGGGTCGACGCTGCCGGTCGGCTCGTCCGCGAGCAGCAGCTGCGGCCGCGAGATCACCGCGCGCGCGATCGCCGCGCGCTGCTTCTCGCCCCCGGACAGGATCGGCGGCAGCGCATCCATGCGGTCCCCGAGCCCGACCCAGCGCAGGAGATCGATGACTTCCTTGCGGTAGCTGGATTCGCTGCGGCCCATGACGCGGAACGGCAGTGCCACATTCTCGTAGGTCGTCATGTGGTCGAGCAGGCGGAAATCCTGGAGCACGATGCCGATGCGCTTGCGCAAATCGGCGATCTCGTCCTTGCCAAGGGTGGAGATGTCGTGACCGAACAGGTTGACGAGGCCCCGCGTCGGCCGGTGCGACAGGAACAACAGGCGCAGCAACGACGTCTTGCCGGCGCCGGACGGTCCGGTGAGGAACTGGAAGGAATGCGCCGGAATCTGGAAACTGAGGTCGCGCAGGATCTCCGGCCCCAGACCGTAGCGTAATCCGACATTTTCGAACCGAACCAAGCTCAGCTCCGTTCGAGAGGGGACGTAAGCCGCATCGCGGGCGAGGTATCGCCGCATGCGAGCAAGGGGTTGTGCGACCGTTATGGTTTCCGGTTCGTTAACGGTCGCCGTGTAGCATCACCGGCTGCATCCTTAGAAGTCCCTTCTCGGGAGAACCTGCCTCAGGAGAATCTTGGCGCCAGGTTCCCCGCGACAAGGTCATCGTCGAGGCCGTCCATGCATATCGTCTGCCCCCATTGTACGACTTCCTACGCCATCAAGCTTGCTAGCCTTGGCGCCAATGGGCGGACGGTCCGCTGCTCGCGCTGCAAGGAAACCTGGATGGCGCATCCCGCAGATGCCATCGAAGAGGCGACCGTACCGGCCATGGCTGCGGCCAGCCGGACCGACGACCAATCCGACCTCGCCGCCCAGTGGAACTCCTACGCCTCGGACGCGACCGCCGAGACGCCGGTGGTCGAAAGCCCCTCGATCGCCAGCGACTGGCCGACCGAGGATGCCGCTGAGGACGAATGGTCAGCAGCAGCCCGGCAGGCCGAGGAGGAAGTCGCCGGGGTACAGCACCAATCCTGGTTCCGAGGGCTGTTCCGCCGCCGCGGCGCGAAGGTGAGCCGGCCGAAGCCGGCCGTGGCCCCACGCAAATCTTACTACGGCCTGCCGACCACCTGCGCCGCCATGGGCGCGCTGGTGCTGGCGCTGGTGATCTGGCGCGGCGACATGGTGCGCTTGCTGCCGCAGACGGCGGCCTTCTACAAATTGGTCGGGCTCGAGGTGAACCTGCGCGGCCTCGCCTTCAAGGACGTCAAGCTCTCGACCGAGACCGTGGATGGTAAGCAGGTGCTGGTGATCGAGGGCGTGATCGTTGGCCAGGGCAAGAAGCCGCTCGATATCCCGCGCTTGCGTTTTGCCGTGCGCGATGCGCAGGGCGCTGAGATCTACGCCTGGAATTCGGTGCTGGAGCAGACCGTGCTGCAACCCGGCGAACGCGCCTTCTTCCGCTCGCGTCTGGCCTCGCCACCGCCGGAAGGCCGCAATATCGACGTTCGCTTCTTCAACCGGCGCGACATTGCCGGCGGCAGCATATAATCCGGCCTTGTAGAGTCCGCACGGGAGGCTGTCCCATGCCCAAGATATTGATCGCCGATGACGAGGATTCGATGCGCCAATTGGTGGCGCGCGCGATTGCCATGGACGGCCACCAGACCGTCACCGCACAGGACGGCGCCGAGGCGCTGGAAATTTTGACCCGCGAGGACGGCGCGTTCGACCTGTTGCTCACCGACATCCAGATGCCCGTCATGGATGGCATCGCGCTGGCCCTCTCCGCCGCGCGCGAATTTCCTCAGCTCACCATTTTGCTGATGACCGGCTTTGCCGACCAGCGCGAGCGCGCCTCGAACCTCAATGCGCTGGTGCATGATGTCGTGACCAAGCCGTTCTCGGTCGCGGATATCCGCACGGCGGTCGCGGACGCGCTCGCGGCGAAGAAGGGGTAGCGGCGGCTCCATATTCCGCTGTCATGCCCCGGCTTGACCGGGGCATCCAGAACGCCGCGGCCTCTCGGTCTAGACACAATTGTCTCTGGAAAACTGGATCGCCCGATCAAGTCGGGCGATGACGGCGAGATTGGAGTGGGGGGCTGCACAAGCCCGTCAGGATTTGCGCAGCGACTCCTGCCCTCAAAAATCCTTCAGCAGCCGCTCGATGTAGTCGAGCTCGATCTGCGGGCGCGAGGGGTCGCCGAGGCGGCGACGCAGCTCTTCGAGAATGCGGCGGACGCGCTGCACGTCGATCTCGCCGGGAATCTTGACCGTGTAATCGTCACCGAGATCGCCGCGGCGAAGCGGACGGCCGAGCGGATCGGTCTGATTCCCGCCACTCTGCTGGCGGCCGGCGCGATTGCCGGGACCATCTCCCTGGCCGTCGCCGTCGCCCTGCTGCATCGCCTCAGCCATCTTCTGCGCACCCTTGCGCATCGCATCCAGCGCCTTGCCCTGGGAATCCACCGCACCGTCGGCATTGCCTTCGCCGAGCTTCGAGCCGGCGTCACCCATGGCGCTGTCGGCGGAGTCGAGCCCGCCGTCATCATCACCCTGGTCGGCGTCCTGATCGCCGTCCTGGCCCTGGTCGCCTTGCTGACCCTGCTGCTGGCCCTTCTGTCCTTGCTGGCCTTTCTGACCCCTTTGCGAGAGGCCGCGCTTGGCCATTTCGTCCTGCAGCTTCTTGAGGCGGTCGCGCAGCGCCTGCTGGTCCTGCTGCAGGTCCGACATCGACTGGTCGCCCTGCTGCTTGCCGCGCATGCGGTCGCGGCGCGAATCCTGGCCCTGCTTGTAGGTCCTGTCGCGCAATTGCTGCTGCTTGCGGATCATGTCGCCGAGCTCGTTCAGCGCCTGCTCCATATCGCTCTCGCCGGACTGTCCCGGCTGCGCCATCTGGAGGCCCTCCAGCATCTGCTGGAGCTGGTCGAGCAGCTGCTTGGCCGCATCCTTGTCGCCGGAGCGCGACAGGCGCTCCATGCGATCGATCATGTTCTGGAGGTCCTGCTGGCGCAGGATCTTCGTGTTCGGATCGAGCGGTCGCGCGAGATTTTGCGCGTCCTTGTTGTTGCGGAACTGTTCGGCGAGCTGGCGCATGAAATTGTCCAGCGCCGCCCGCAGATCCTGCGTGAGCTTCTTGATCTCCTCGTCGCTGGCGCCGCGATCCAGCGCCTGCTTGAGCGCGTCCTGCGCCGCGCGCAACGCCTTCTCGACGTCGGAGATGTTGCCGTCCTCGATCGTCACCGCGAGCGCCCACAGGCTCGCCACCACCTCGCGCAGCGCGTCGTCGGTGCGCGCCGCCTCGAGCTGGCGCGTGACACTGTAGAGGCCGAGATATTGTCCCGTCTCCTGCGTGAACAGTTCGGGCGCGATCATCAGCGCGTCGAGCGCGGTGTAGACGTCGGAATTCCTGTTGGCGTCGAGCGCGAGGATACGACGCTGCTCGATCAGCGCGCGCGCCAAGGGTTTGGTGAACAGACGCTCCGGCAAGCGCATGTTGAAGGGTTCGCTTCGAGCCTCGTTGCCGGCCTCGTCCTTGGCGGTGAGCGTCAACGTGACGTCGGCGCCGGCATAGGGATCCTCGCTAAGATCCTTTACCGTCTGGCCGACGCCGTTACGGGTGCGCGCGTTCGGCAGCACGAGCGGGAATTGCGGCGGCTGGAACAGCGGTCGCGCCGCGGTCTTGTTATCGGCCTTGTTATCGGCCTTGCCGTCACCGCCCTTGGCGGCATCATTGGTGCGCGCCGCAACCTGCGCCTCGGCGCCGGTGACGCCGTAATCATCCTCGATCTTGTAGACGAGTTGGAGCGCGCCGCGCGCCTGACGCTCCGGATCCTTGGCGAGCGCGATGGTCGGCGGACGGTCCGGCGTCGCTGCGAAGGCCCATTGCGGCTGGCCCGAGGGCGCGCGGACATGCGCGGTGCCGTCGCCGGCGATGGTGAAATGCTTTTCGTTGGTGCCCTTCGGTGCGGCCTCGGTCGGCGCGACTTCCTTCAGGCCGCCGGAGGTGACGACATCCAGGCTGCCGCCGGACGATCGCACGATCAGGGTCGAACCCGCGGGAACGGCGAGCGGGCCGGAGACCGGCAGCGCCGCCGCCTCCTTGTTGGCGGCCGACAGGATGACCGGCGGCTTTGCGGTGTAGAGCGGCGGCGTCACCCAGGCGTCGACGCGGACATTGGTCGGCGTCAGTACGCCGTTCCAGTCGAAGGCCGCGCCCAGCCGCATCGCGCGCTCGTCGCCGGCGGCAAAGAAGGTCGCGACCAGCATCACCGTGACCAGCGCGCGCAGGGCCCAGGGGTCGTGGATGGCGAGGCGCGGGTGAGGCAGACCGGCCCGGATGCGCTTGAGCGAGGCCAGCGTGCGCTCGCGCTGAGCCCGCCAGAGCGCCTGCGCGACCGGGTCTTGCGAGGTCAGTGTGTCCGTGAGTGTCGTGGCGGGGCGGTGGCGGATGCCCGAACCGCGATCGAGCCGTGCGAGCGCCTCTTCGCGGCTTGGCCAGCGAAAACGAACCAGCGGGAACAGCGCGGCGACTGCAAGGCCCGCGAAGATGACGAGGCCGATGGCGCGCGCGACGGAGGGCAACGCCAGCCAGAGGCCCGCCCAGGACACCACCAGAAACAGGCCGATAACGGTGAGGACGCGCGCCAGACCGGGCCAGGCACGCTCCCAGGCGATAGCGTAGGTGGACCGCTCGAGGGCCTGCGCCAGCTTCAAGCGCGACACAGCATCGCCATCACGGATCGGGTCCGACGGGTCTGGGGGGGCGCCGTTCAATCAACTCTCCAGGTTGCCCGGTAGAGAAGCGTACCACAACGGCAGCACTGAGGCATCCGTTCCTGTACGGGAGAGCCCCCTTTTCCCGCATAACACGGGGACGTGACTGGCCCGGCGCAACCCCGTAACTTTCCGCGGCATCCCCTCGGGGAATGCAAGCGAAGAAGAGGAAACGTCATGGACAAGAAGATGCACGACAAGGGCCTTGAGGTCCGCAAGGCGGTGCTGGGCGAGGCCTATGTCAACAACGCCCTGAAGAACGTCGACGATTTCAACCGTCCGTTCCAGGAGATGCTCAACGAATATTGCTGGGGCACGGTGTGGGGCCGCGAGGAGTTGCCGCGCAAGACCCGCAGCATGCTCAACATCGCGATGATCGCGATCCTCAACCGACAGCACGAATTCCGCGCGCATCTGAAGGGCGCGCTCACCAACGGCGTCACCCGCGACGAAATCCGCGAGATCCTGATGCAGGTCGCGATCTATGGCGGCATGCCGGCCGCGGTCGACAGTTTCCGGATGGCGCGCGAGGTGTTCGCCGAGATCGATGCGAAGGCGTGAACGAAGCTGACGGCTCTCAACTTTATTGCTCCGTCATGGCGAGCGGAGCGAAGCAATCCGGAACTCCCTCCGCGGAAATAGCTTGGATTGCTTCGTCGCTTCAGCGCAAAATTGCTACGGCGTGGAAGGAATCAACACCATGGACATCGGATTCATCGGCCTCGGCAACATGGGCTTTCCAATGGCGCGGCGGCTGATCGAGGCCGGCCACACGCTCGTCGTGTTCGACACCCGCAAGGAGGTCGTGGACAAGCTGGTCGCACGCGGCGCGACCGCTGCGATGTCGCCGAAGGACGTCGCCGACAAGGTCGAGACCGTGATGGCGAGCCTGCCGTCGCTCAAGGCTTCGCTCGAGGTCGCCACCGGCGCGAACGGCGTGATCGAGGGCGGGCGAGTAAAACGCTTCATTGATCTGTCGACGGTCGGCTCGCAGATGGCGGCGAAAATCCACGGCCTGCTCGCACAACGCAACATCGTGCAGATCGACTGCCCGGTGTCCGGGGGCGTCGGCGGCGCCGAGAAGGGCACGCTCGCGGTGATGGTGTCGGGGCCGAAGGGCGACTTCGAGCTGCTCAAGCCTGTTCTCGACGTTATCGGAAAAGTGTTCTTCATCGGCGAGAAGCCGGGCGCGGCGCAGACCATGAAGCTCGCCAACAATTTCCTCTCGGCCACCGCCATCGTGGCGACATCGGAAGCCGTGGTGATGGGCGTGAAAGCCGGGCTCGATCCGGCCGTGATGATCGACGTCATCAATGCGGGCTCGGGCATGAACACCGCGAGCCGCGACAAGTTTCCGCGCTCGGTGCTGCCGCGCAGCTTCGACTTCGGCTTCGCCACCGGATTGATGGTGAAGGACGTCCGGCTCGCGCTGGAGGAGATGAAGCAGCTCGGCCTGTCGATGGAGGTTGCCGACGCCGTCGGACGGCTGTGGGAAGCGGTGATAGCTGCGGAAGGCGCTGAGTCCGATTTCACCGCGGCGATCAAGCCGATCGAGAAGAAGGCTGGCGTCGTGGTTGGCGGAGCGAAGGGCGGATTGGCGAGGAAATAGGACCCGAACCACTCACAGCCACGGCGCCGGGGTGTCCATGGCGATGAGCTGCTCGACCTCGATGCGAGGGCGCACGACGGCATACTGGTCGCCCTTCACCAGCACTTCCGGCACCAGCGGCCGGGTGTTGTAAGTGCCGGCCTGCACCGCGCCATAGGCGCCTGATGTCATGATGGCGACGAGATCGCCCGGCTTCGGCGTCGGCAAGGTGCGATCAAGCGCGAGATAGTCGCCGGTCTCGCAGACCGGGCCAACGACATCGGCGGTGATGGTCGCCGCCCCCTTCGCCGGCTGCATCACCGGCAGAATGTCGTGATGCGCCTCGTACAGCGTCGGCCGAATGAGGTCGTTCATGGCGGCATCGATGACGACGAAGTTCTTGCCGTCGCCGTGCTTCACATAGATCACCTTGGCGACGAGGATGCCGGCATTGCCGACGATCATGCGGCCCGGCTCGAACATCAGGGTGCAGCCTAGATTGTGGCTGACGCGCTTGACCATCGCGGCGTAGGCATCGGGCGCTGGCGGTGCCTCGCGATCCATGTAATAGGGAATGCCGAGCCCGCCGCCGAAATCGACGTGGCTGATGTTGTGGCCATCGGCGCGCAGTGTCTGCACGAATTCGGAGAGGATGCGGAACGCGATCTCCATCTTCGAAAGGTCAGTGATCTGGCTGCCGATGTGAACGTCGGCGCCTGTTACCTCGATGCCGGGAAGCCTTGCGGCGCGCGCGTAGACCTCGCGCGCGTGCACGATCGGAATGCCGAACTTGTTCTCGGATCTGCCGGTGGAGATCTTGGCGTGGGTGCCTGCATCGACATCAGGATTGACGCGGATGGAGATGCGCGCGGTCTTGCCCATGTCGGTCGCAAGCCGCGACAGCAGCTCCAGCTCGGGCTCGGATTCGACATTGAGACAGAGGATGTCGGCGGCCAGCGCCGCGCGCAGCTCGGTCTCGGTCTTGCCCACGCCGGAGAACACGATCTTGCTGGCGGGGATGCCGGCCGCCAGTGCGCGCTTCAGTTCGCCGCCCGAAACCACGTCAGCGCCGGCGCCCAGCCTGGCCAGCGTGCGCAGCACCGACTGGTTGGAGTTCGCCTTCATGGCGTAGCAGACCAGGACCTTCTCGCCGGCAAAGGCATCGGCGAAGACGCGGTAATGGCGCTCCAGCGTCGCGGTCGAATAGCAATAGAACGGCGTCCCGACGGCCGCGGCCAGCTCGGACAGGTTGATCGCCTCGGCGTGCAGCACGCCGTTGCGGTAGTCGAAATGGTTCATCACGTCAGCTCGATTGGCCCAGCCTACCGGCCGGGCGTTTCGTCCAGGAGCGGGTCAAGGATAAACGTTTTCTTCCTGCCCTTGGCCGCCGCCGGCGGTGCCTCCGAACCATAGGTCGGATTGAACACGCTCGGCGTCTTCTGGGCTTCGGTCTCGGTATCACCAGGCGCGGAGATATTGGCCGTGGACGCGTTGGAGGCGGTCGGCGGAAGGTCGAGCGGGCCCCGGCGGCCACAACCGGCGAGCGCAAGCGCGCTCAGGCTCAAGACGATGATGGCCCACCCCGAGCCGGCCGGGCGAAACTTTGACGTCACGACGAAATCCCCACTACGCGGCCGCACCATACAGAGGTTGGCCCGGTCTGGCGAGTGCAGGAAGGCCACGGAAGGTCGGTCAAATTTCGGCCCTCAGCCCAATTTTCGCTCTTTTTCCAGCCGCTTGGCCCAGGCTTTGGCCTGTGACGCCACGTTCTTCGGCGCGGTGCCGCCGAAGCTGGTGCGGCTCTTCACCGACGATTCGACCGAGAGCACGCCGAGCACGTCCCTGGTGATTTTGGGCTCGATCGCCTGCATCTCCTTCAGGGGCAGCTCGTGCAGCGCCACACCACCCTCGGCAGCCTTGGCGACGATGCGGCCGGTGACGTGGTGGGCCTCGCGGAACGGCATCTTCAGCGTCCGCACCAGCCAGTCGGCAAGATCGGTCGCGGTGGCGTAACCCTCGCCGGCAGCAAGCCTCATCCTGCCTTCGTCAGGCACGAGGTCGCGGACCATGCCGGTCATGGCGCGGATCGCGAGCGACAGCGCGGCAAAGCCCTCCATCGCGCCCTGCTTGTCCTCCTGCATGTCTTTTTGATAGGCGAGCGGCAGGCCCTTCATCACGATCAGGAGACCGTTGAGCGCGCCGATGACGCGACCGGTCTTGGCACGCACGAGCTCGGCCGCGTCAGGATTGCGCTTCTGCGGCATGATCGAGGAGCCGGTGGTGAACTTGTCGCTGAGGCGGATCATGCCGACCAGCGGCGAGGTCCAGATCACGATCTCCTCGGCAAAACGCGACATATGCACGGCGCAGATCGAGGCGGCCGAGAGCGTCTCCAGCACGAAGTCGCGATCGGACACCGCGTCCAGCGAATTCGCCATCGGTCGATCGAAGGCGAGCGCCTTCGCGGTGGCGTGGCGATCGATCGGAAACGAGGTGCCGGCGAGCGCGGCTGCGCCCAGCGGCGATTCATTGAGCCGCTTGCGCGCGTCCTGGAAACGGCCGCGGTCGCGCGCGGCCATCTCGACATAGGCGAGCAGGTGGTGGCCAAAGGTCACGGGCTGCGCGGTCTGGAGATGGGTGAAGCCGGGCATCACGGTGCCGGCGTGTTCGAGCGCACGATCCACCAGCGCCTGCTGGAACGCGGCGAGCGCGGCGTCGGTCTCGTCGACGATATCGCGGACATAGAGACGGAAATCGGTCGCGACCTGATCGTTGCGCGAGCGTGCGGTGTGCAGGCGGCCGGCCGCGGGACCGATCAGCTCCGACAGGCGGCTCTCGACATTCATATGGATGTCCTCGAGCGCGCGCTTGAATTCGAAGCCGCCCTTGCCGATCTCTGACAAAATCGTGTCTAGACCCTTGCCGATATTTTTCGCATCAGAGGCCGTGATGATGCCCTGGCTGGCCAGCATCGCGGCGTGGGCCTTGGACGCGGCAATGTCCTGGGCAAAGAGGTGACGATCGACGTCGATGGAGACGTTGATCTCTTCCATGATCTCATCGGGACGTTCCGAGAACCGGCCGCCCCACATCTTGTTGCTCATGATCCCCTGCTCACGCCTTTGCCGCATGTTTGCTGGCGCAAGCCAGCCGTATTAAGAGGCCCCTGATAGCCATATCTGCGACCGGATGACAAACGATATGCTCGACCCCAAGCCCTCCGCCACGCGCCGGATCCCCATCGTGATCGCCACCGTGCTGGTTGGCGGCCTGGCCGGCTTTGCGGCGCTGTACGGACTGGGCCGGAGCCGGGCCCCGTCAGGCGATCCGGCCTGCAAGGCCGCTGTCGCCACGGCCCAGAAGATCGCTCCGCTCGCCCAAGGCGAGGTAGCGGCGCTGACCATGGCGAGCGCGCCCCTCAAGCTGCCGGATCTCACCTTCGAGGATGCCGACGGCAAGCCGAGGAAGCTGTCGGATTTCCGCGGCAAGACGCTGCTGGTGAACCTCTGGGCCACCTGGTGCGTGCCCTGTCGCAAGGAAATGCCGGCGCTGAACCAGCTCCAGACCAAGCTTTCAGGCCCTGACTTCGAGGTGGTGGCGATCAACATCGACACCCGCGACCCGGAGAAGCCCAAAAACTTCCTGAAGGACGCCAACCTGACCCGTCTCGGCTATTTCACGGATCAGAAAGCCAAGGTTTTTCAAGATCTTAAATCAATAGGTCGAGCCCTGGGCATGCCGACCTCGGTGCTGGTCGATCCGCAGGGCTGCGAGATCGCGACGATCGCGGGGCCGGCGGAATGGGCGAGCGACGACGCGCTCAAGCTGCTGCGGGCCGCGCTGGGACCGGCGGCTGCGTCCTTTTAAGCAGAGATATTGAGGTTGCCGCCGACGCCAGGGCCGACATTGGCCAGCGAAGGCTGACCGGCGCCCATCAGCGTCAGGACGGCGGACTTCTCCGCATCCGCGTTCTGCTTCATCAGCGTCGCCGCGATGTTCGACTGCAGCGCGCCTTGCTGAGAGGCCAGCATGGTGCTGACCATCGCCATCGTGTCCATTACGCAACCCTCGTACCGGCGACAGCCTAGGCGGAGCGGGTTAACGCGCCATGAATTGTCACGGGGCGTATTGGCGGCCTTACCGCGTCGGAACCGGCTTGGCGCCGCGATAGTCGTAGAAGCCGCGTTGGGTCTTGCGCCCGAGCCAGCCGGCCTCGACGTATTTCACCAGCAGCGGGCACGGCCGGTACTTGGAGTCGGCCAGCCCCTCATGCAGGACCTGCATGATCGACAGACACGTATCGAGACCGATGAAATCGGCGAGTTCCAGCGGGCCCATCGGATGGTGCGCGCCGAGCTTCATCGCCGCGTCGATGGCCTCGACGTTGCCGACGCCTTCATACAGCGTGTAGATCGCCTCGTTGATCATCGGCAGCAGAATGCGGTTGACGATGAAGGCCGGGAAATCCTCGGAGACCGCGACCTGCTTGCCGAGCTTGGCGACGAATTCCTTGGACGCCTCGAAGGTCGAATCATCGGTGGCGATGCCGCGGATCAGCTCGACCAGCTCCATCAGCGGCACCGGATTCATGAAGTGAATGCCGATGAAGCGCTCCGGCCGGTCGGTGGCGGCGGCAAGGCGGGTGATCGAGATCGATGACGTGTCGGAGGCGACGATCGCCTCCGGCTTCAAGATCGCGCAGAGGTCGTGGAATATCTTGCGCTTGACCTCTTCCTTCTCGACCGCGGTCTCGATCACGAGATCGCAGTCGGCGAGGTCGTCGAGCTTCTCGGCGAGCTTGATGCGCCCGATCGCCTTGGACTTGTCCTCCTCGGTGACCCCCTTCTTGGAGACCTGGCGGGCCAGATTGCCATTGATGGTCGCCATGCCTGACTTGAGACGATCGGCCGAGATGTCGTTGAGCACCACGTCGAAACCGGCCAGGGCCGCGACATGCGCGATGCCATTGCCCATCTGCCCCGCGCCGATCACGCCGACCTTCTTGATTACTGCCGCCATAATGTCATCCACCGGAACGGCGCGCATATCGCGCCCTGCCTATCCCCTGAGCCGGGAGGTCTGATTTCATCAGAAACCCGATTAGATCAGAATCCTGGCTCGAAACCTAGATTGGATCGCTTCGAAGGCGTGCCCCACGCCAAAGAAAAGGGGTGAGAAATGCAACAGCGGCCGGAGTTGATGCCTCCGGCCGGTGCTTTTAACGCGTTTTACTTACCGAGCTTGCCGAGTTCGGCCGCCAGTTCCGGAACTGCCTGGTAGAGGTCGGCGACCAGGCCGTAATCGGCGACCTGGAAGATGGGCGCGTCCTCGTCCTTGTTGATCGCAACGATCACCTTGGAATCCTTCATGCCGGCCAGATGCTGGATCGCGCCGGAAATGCCCACCGCGACATAGAGCTCGGGGGCCACGACCTTGCCGGTCTGGCCGACCTGCCAGTCGTTCGGCGCATAGCCGGCGTCGACCGCCGCGCGCGAGGCACCGACACCGGCCCCTAGCTTGTCGGCGAGCGGCTCGATGTACTTGGCGAAGTTCTCGCGGCTCTGCATGGCACGACCACCGGAGACGATGATCTTGGCCGAGGTCAGCTCCGGACGGTCGCTCTTGGCGACCTCCTCGCCGACGAAGGTCGACAGGCCGGGATCGGCCGCCGCCGCGACGGCCTCGACCGGCGCGCTGCCGCCCTCGCCGGCTGCGGCGAAGGTGGAGGTGCGGACCGTGATGACCTTCTTGGCGTCCTTCGACTTCACCGTCTGGATGGCGTTGCCGGCATAGATCGGACGCTCAAAGGTGTCGGGCGCGACGACCTTGATGATCTCCGAGACCTGCATGACGTCGAGCAGCGCGGCGACGCGCGGCATCACGTTCTTGAAGCGCGAGGTCGCGGGCGCGACGATCGCGTCATAGGACGGGGCCAGCGAGACGATCAGCGCGGCCAGCGGCTCGGCGAGATCGTGCGCGTAGGTCCCGCCGTCGGCGAGCAGCACCTTCTTGACGCCGGCGAGCTTGGCAGCGGCGTCCGCCGCGGCCTTTGCGTTCTCGCCGGCGACGAGCACCTCGACATCGGCGCCGAGCGCGGCGGCCGCGGTCAGGGCCTTGTTGGTTGCATCCTTGAGCGACGCGTTGTCGTGTTCGGCAATCAGCAGCGTCGTCATCAGAGCACCCCGGCTTCGTTCTTGAGTTTCGACACCAGCTCGGCGACGTCCTTGACCTTGACGCCCGCCTTGCGGCCCGCCGGTTCAGTCGTCTTGAGAACCTCGAGGCGCGCGGCGACATCGACGCCGTAATCGGCGACGGTCTTCTCCGCGATCGGCTTCTTCTTCGCCTTCATGATGTTGGGCAGCGACGCATAGCGCGGCTCGTTGAGACGAAGGTCGGTGGTGACGATCGCCGGTCCCTTCAACTTCACGGTCTGGAGACCGCCGTCGACTTCGCGGGTGACCTTGAAGTCGCTTCCGTCGACCTCGAGCTTCGAGGCAAACGTCGCCTGCGACCAGCCCAGCAGCGCGGCCAGCATCTGGCCGGTCTGATTGCTGTCGTCGTCGATCGCCTGCTTGCCGAGGATGATCAGCCCCGGCTGCTCTTCGTCCGCAACCTTCTTCAGGATCTTGGCAACCGCGAGCGGCTCGACGGTGCCTTCGGCCTTCACCAGGATGCCGCGATCGGCACCCATGGCAAGACCGGTGCGGATCGTCTCCGACGCCTGCGCCGGTCCGATGGAGACCACCACGACCTCGGTCGCCTTGCCGGCTTCCTTCAGGCGCAGCGCTTCCTCGACCGCGATTTCGTCGAAGGGGTTCATCGACATCTTCACGTTGGCGAGTTCAACGCCCGATCCATCGCCCTTGACGCGGACCTTGACGTTGTAATCGACCACCCGCTTTACCGGCACTAAGACCTTCATCGATCCTCTTTCACTCAACTTGGGAGGGGGTTATTCAACTGGCGCGGAACCTAAAGGCCTGATCCGGCCCGGTCAACGCGCGACGGGCCTAATTTTAGCTCCCTGAAATGCCGACCTCAATGGGTCAGCGATTCTGGCCCGGGACCCAGAGCACGTCGCCGGCGCCATTCCCGTTAGCAGCGCGGCTGGCCACGAACAGGAAGTCCGACAGTCGATTCATATATTGAATGCCAGCTGCACCGACCGGCTCTCCGGGTTGGGCGGCCAGTTCCACGATCATGCGTTCCGCCCTGCGGCAAATCGTGCGGGCGACGTGGAGGTGGGCGGCGGCCGGCGTACCGCCCGGCAGCACGAAGGACGTCAGCGGCGCGAGCTTGTCGTTGAGCGCGTCGATGTCGCGCTCGAGCCGCTCGACCTGGCCTGCCACCACCCGCAGCCGCTCGGCTTTACCCTCGCGCTCAGGCACAGCTAGGTCGGCACCGAGATCGAACAGATCGTTCTGGATACGGCCGAGCATCGCATCGAGCTCGGGAGCATCCTCGGTGTGGAGGCGGACCACGCCGATCGCGGCATTGGTCTCGTCGACCGTGCCATAGGCCGCGATGCGCAGATCGTATTTCGGGCGGCGCTCGCCGGTTCCGAGCGCTGTCGTGCCGTCGTCACCGGTCTTCGTGTAGATGCGGTTCAGGATAACCATGGTCAGCGTCCCATGATCCAGACGGCGAGCATGGCAATGACGATCGCGACGAACTGCAGCAGCACGCGCAGACGCATCAGCTTCTGCGAGGTGTTGGGCGAGCCGCCGCGCATCATGTTGACCAGACCAAGCAGCAGCACCAAGGCCACGGCGCCGGCTGCGACCGGCAGGATGAAAGTACTCAGGAGAGATGCCATTTGGGGGTGATAACACCGTGTGCGGCGCTCCGCCATGGCGTTCCCAATCTGGCCTTTGAGACGATAATGTCAGAAACTCATGAGATGATTTCCGATCCGCGCCCATCCCTGGCCCTGTTCGCCTCTCGCCGCTTGCGGGGAGAGGCCGACGCGCGGAACGCGCGGCGGCTGACGGGGGCTCTCCGCAAGGATGATGACGGAGGGCTTCGCGGAGACTCCCCCTCCCGCGGAATCCGCGCTACGTGCGCCTTCCGGCCGCTCCCCGCACGCGGGCAGAGGCGAAGTCGGAGCAAGCAGTGAGAGCAATCCGTACCATCTACGTCGTCGTAGAGGACGCTTTCTACACCTTCCTGGCCGACGACGGCTGGGCGATCGCGAGCCACATCGCGCTATCGACCCTGATGGCGCTGTTCCCGTTCCTGATCGTGTTGACTTCGCTCGCCGGCTTCTTCGGCTCCAAGGAGCTCGCCGATCAGGCCGCCAGCCTGATGCTTCAGGTTTGGCCCAAGCAGGTGTCCGATTCGATTTCGGGCGAGGTCCACGACGTGCTCACCACGACCCGCTCCGGCGTGCTGACGATCGGCGCGGTGCTGTCGGTCTATTTCGCCTCGAACGGCGTCGAGGCGCTCAGGGTCGCGCTCAACCGCGCCTATGCGGTGGTGGAGATGCGGCGCTGGTACTGGCTGCGGCTGGAATCGATCGGCTACACGCTGGTGGCGGCCGTCACCGCACTCGCCATGGCATTCCTGATCGTACTCGGGCCGCTGCTGATCGAAGCTGCGCGGCGCCATATTCCACTCTTCGTCGAATCCAACGAAAGCATCCTCACCTCGCTGCGCTACGGCATCACGATCGCCGCGCTGGTCGTCGCGCTCTTCATCCTGCATGCCTGGTTGCCGGCGGGGCGGCGCAGCTTCCTTCAGATCCTGCCCGGAATCGTCTTCACGATGGTGGCATCGCTGATCTCCGGCATCGTGTTCGGACAATATCTGGCGCGCTTCGCCAACAATTACGTGACGATGTATGCGGGGCTCGCCTCGGTGATCATCGCCCTGGTGTTTCTGTATTTTATCGCTGCGATCTTCGTTTACGGCGGCGAGCTCAACGCCGCGATCATCAAGTCACGGCTTCCTCACGGCGTGTCGCTTCAAGCAGCGCAGTCGCTAGAGCACGCGGGGACACAGGCTTGACCAGGAAAGCATCCGCGCCGGCCTCGCGCGACGCCGCCTCATCCTCGCCGCGACCGGACACGCCGATGATCGGGATCTGAGCCAGCGGCGCCTGCATCGTGCGGATCCGTCTGATCGCCTCGACGCCATCGATGCCGGGCAACACCATGTCCATCAGCACGGCATCGAAGCCGCCCTGCGCGAGCCGGTTCACCGCGTCCTCACCGCGCCCGATGAACTCGGCATGATGGCCGAGCTCGGTCAGGATCGTGTTGAGCACGACACGGCCGAACGGATTGTCTTCGACGCTGAGCACGCGCAACGCGGCCAGCCCATCCGCGGCGTCACCAGCAGGCTTGCGCCTCTTCACCGGCCCCGCCGCGTCGAGCGTGACTGTCAGCGTAAAGGTCGCACCGCCACCACGGCGCGGCGCGACCGTGATGTCGCCGCCCATCGCGCGCGCCAGCTGCTTCACCGAGGACAAGCCGAGCCCGGCGCCGCCGAAGCGTGACGCGATGGTGACATTGGCCTGGGTGAACGGGCGGAATAGTCGCTTGATCTCGGCCATGGTCAGGCCGATGCCGCTGTCGGAGACCGCAAAGGCAACGCCCACCCGGCGCTTGTCGCTCTTCCTGCTCTTGGCGGCACGCCAAGGCTTGACTGCGAACGCCACACCCCCTTGGTCGGTGAATTTGACCGCATTATCGATCAGGTTCTCGAGCGCGGCGCGCAGACGCACGGGATCGCCAACCACCAGCCCCGGCAGCTTCTCTGAGATATCGACCTGTCCCTGAAGTCCCTTGGCTGCAGCACGCCCGGCGAGCGAATCGCCGGCGCTGCGAGCCAGTGCACGCAAATCGAACAAATCCTCCCGCAGCGTGCTGCCGCCGCTCCCGTTGCCTTGGCCGGTCCTGGCGGCGTCCACGAACAGAGTCGCAAGGCTCGCCAGATGCTCGGCGCCGGCCTTGATGGTGTCGGCCCAGCGCCGTTCCCGCTCGCCGAGATCGGAGGTCGCGAGCAGGTCGCTGATCGCGAGAATGCCGGTCAGGGGCGTGCGGACCTCATGGGCAAAGGCCGCGAGGGCAGCCTGGACCACGTCCGGAGCGACCGCCTTGGTGCTGCGCTTGCGCACCTTGGCGGCCGGCCCGGGTCGCTTCCGAGGCGACCGCCTAGACGTCCGCGTGGTGCGCGCCGGGCGCGTTTCTGCCGCCATAAGTCCCCTTCGAAGCAGTACCTTCGAACCCCAGCCTGTCAGGCAGCATGGCACGACGGAATAGGTGGAGTCACGGCGGTGTTGGGCTAAACCCCAGAGAAATCTAACCTAATCCCACCAGCTGGCGGATACCGGCGGGCGAGGCTCCGATTGCGCGCAACTGCCGCAGCCCGGTCGAGCGACCCGATTTCGACAGCTTCCTTCCGTCACTGTCTCGAATCAGGGCGTGGTGGCGATAAGCCGGCTCGGCCAGGCCGAGCAAAGCCTGGAGCAGGCGGTGGACCGAGGTGGCGTGAAACAGGTCCTGACCGCGCACGATCTCACTCGTCTCCTGGAGCGCGTCGTCGACCACCACGGACAGGTGATAGCTGGTCGGCGTCTCCTTGCGGGCCAGGATCACGTCGCCCCAGGCGTCAGGCCGCGCTGCGACCACGCCCCGCTCGCCATCGGGTCCCTCGCCCAGCTCGTTCCAGGTCAGGCTGGAGACGCGCCGGCGGGCCGCTGCCATGTCGAGGCGCAAGGCGTAAGGCACGCCGCTGTCGATCAAGCGCGACCGCTCGCCGGCAGACAGTAATTGGGCGTTACCAGGATAGAGCGGCGCGCCGTCGGGATCACGCGGCCATGGCCCGTCCGCCGCGCGCGCGGTCACCAGCCTGGCAATCTCGGCGCGGCTTTCGAACGCGGGATAGACGAGACCGAGCGCCGAGAGTTTTTCCAGCGCGGCGCGATAGTCGGCAAGATGCTCCGACTGTCGCCGTACCGGCATTTCCCAGGTGATGCCCAGCCAGGCAAGGTCTTCGTAGATCGCGGCCTCATATTCCGGCCGGCAGCGCGTCGCGTCGATGTCCTCGATCCGCAGCAACAGACGCCCGCCGCTGCCCCGCGCGCGATCGAAGTTCAGCAGCGCCGAATAGGCATGGCCGAGATGCAAATGGCCGTTCGGGCTGGGGGCAAATCGGAAAACGGGTGGCGGCATAGGCAAAGATCTCGTCATGGCCGGGCTGTCCGGGCCATCCACGTTCTTCGGTGCGACTTACCAACCGTGTCAAGGTCGCGAACGAACACGATGTCCCCGCCCATGCTAACAATAACGCGCGGTTGGAAAGACGCGGATGGCCGGGAAAGCCCGGCCATGACGCCGAGAGAGTTTGCCGAGCCATCATGACCATCCACCTCGAAACCCAATCCGATCTCGAAGAAGCTGTTCGCACGCTGGTCAAGCGCGATCCGCGGCTCAAGCCGGTGCTTGATATCGCCGGGATGCCGGCATTGCGGCGGCGGGAGCCGGGCTTTGCGGGGCTTGCGCACATCGTTTGCGGGCAGCAGCTTTCCACCGCGAGCGCGGCGGCGATCTGGGGACGTCTGTCAGCCGCCTTCGATCCGTTCGACCACGAGGCCGTGCGCCGCGCCCGGACCGACCGGCTGGGGCGGCTCGGCCTGTCCGCGGCCAAGATCAAGACCCTGAAGCATCTCGCGCGCGAGATCATCGAGGAACGGCTGAACCTCGACGTGCTCGCGGAGGAAGATGCAGATGCCGCGCATCACACGCTGATCTCGCTGCCCGGCATCGGCCCGTGGACCGCCGACGTCTATCTTCTGTTTTGCCTCGGTCATGGCGATGCATGGCCGGCCGGCGACCTCGCCGTGCAGGAAGGCATCAAGATCGGCCTTGGCCTTCAGGCGCGGCCGACGGAAAAACAGATGGCCCCGCTCGCCGAGCCCTGGCGCCCGCTGCGTGGTGCCGCCGCGCATCTGTGGTGGAGCTACTACCGCGCGGTCAAGAAGCGCGAGGGCATCATCGCGGGCGAAGCGAACCCTGTTTCAGACAATATTGCTGTTGCAAAGCGCACAGCCCTCAAGAAGAAGGCGCCGGCGCGGGGAAAACGGGGATCTTCACCATGACGCCGATCGACTGCGTCGTCGCACGCAGCGATCTCGAGCGATGCAAGCTGATCGACACTCCCCCTTCCGGATGCGGCCGCACCGACCGCTTCGCATTCAGTGCCAACAACGTCACGTGTGCCGCGATGGGCGACGAGCTGAAATCCTGGCAGATCCTACCGGCGTCGCAGGGGGTTCGGCAACATTCGTGTGTGGGACTTTGGCGAGGTGATCGCCTCGGCGCGTCTCAACGCGCAGCCCTCCCAATCGCGGCGTTTTTGCGCGTTTCGCCACCCCGCCGCCGCATTGCTTGCGCCTGAATAAGTCGCTCGACGGGCTTCACAATCCCGTCACGCTGCATGTAGTATGTCAGTACATGCTGCTTCGCAGCGTATATTGGAGGCCAGGAGCGTTACTTGAACGCACATGTCTCGCAAGGCAGTTGGCCGGTGCTGGTCCTGAACGCGGACTTCCGGCCGCTGAGTTACTACCCACTGTCTCTGTGGTCGTGGCAGGACGCGATCAAGGCGGTGTTCCTCGACCGCGTCAATATCGTAGCGCATTACGATCAGGCGGTTCACAGTCCCACGCTGCAAATGCAGCTGCCGAGCGTGGTCTCGCTCAAATCCTTCGTCAAGCCGACCACCCATCCCGCCTTCACACGGTTCAACGTCTTCCTGCGCGATCGTTTCGCCTGCCAATATTGCGGCTCGCCCGAAGACCTCACCTTCGATCACATCATTCCCCGCAGCAAGGGCGGCCAGACCACCTGGGAAAATGTGGTTGCGGCGTGCTCGCCCTGTAATCTGCGCAAGGGCAATCTGACGCCTGCACAAGCCAAGATGTTTCCGCGTCAGAGCGCGTTCGCGCCGACCGTGCACCAGCTCCACCGCAACGGCCGGCTGTTCCCGCCAAACTATCTGCACGACAGCTGGCTGGACTACCTGTACTGGGATACGGAGCTGGATCCGTAAGGCATCGCTGCGTCCCGTCTCGTCGCCCTCCCCGGCGGCGACAGAACGCGGGCAAGGTCCGGCCGTGCCGGCCAACCCCTATCCTTTCGTTACCGGACCTTAACTCTCCGTCCGCAATCTCGCCGACAGATCGGCCGGCCATGTGCCCAGTAGAGATTAGCGAACGGATGCTCACCGCAACATTGGAGCAGATCCAGGCCTCGCCGCGAAAGCGGACGATTTATGTCTGCATCATCGTCACACTGCTGGCAGCCATCCTCATCTTCAAGGCGATCCGCTTTTTCGACGGCGGCCTCTGGTATGGCGGCCAGACCGTCGACTTCGCAGCCTTCCACATTGTCGCGCAGCGCATCTGGCTCGGTGACCTCGACCTGACCTACCGGTTGGCTGCGTTCACGAAGATGCAGATGGCAGCAGCCGGCGGCGCCACCGCCGTCATGCCCTGGACCTACCCACCGCAATTCGATCTGTTGCTCGCCCCCCTGGCGTTCCTCCCGGGCTGGGCCGCCTATGCTCTGTTCACGACCGTCACGCTGGCGGCCTATCTGATGACGCTCCGCGTGATTGCTGGAAACAACCTTGCGCTCGTGCTCGTCGTGTTTTTCCCGGCGATCGCGATCACCATCGCCATCGGGCAGAATGGTCTGCTGACCGGGGCCCTGATCGGACTGATCTGCATCAACGCGGAGCGGCGCCCGGTGCTATCGGGCATCGCCCTCGGAATCATGGTCATCAAGCCTCACCTGGCGGTTACGGCCGGCATCTACGTGCTGATGACGCGCCGCTGGACGGCGGTGCTGACCGCCGCGATCGTGGTGATCGCGAGCTCGCTCGTCTGCGCGCTCGCCTTCGGCCCGCAAATCTGGAGCGCGTGGCTCGGCAGCATCCGCGAAGCCGCGAGCTATCTGGAGGAAGGCCGCTATCAGCTGTTTCGGATGATCTCGGCCTATGCGGCCTTGTACAATGCCGGACTTCCGCCAGCCGGAGCGTTCTGGGGACAAATGGCCATGGCTGCATTGGCGCTCGTCACCGTCGCACTCGCGGTTGCGCGCGGACCGTCCCCCCGCTTCGCGCTCGGCGTCGTCGCGGTCACCTCCGTGATGATCAGCCCCTATGCCTACGACTATGACTTGCCGATCGTGGGAATCGGTCTCGCGCTGCTGCTTCCCGATCTTGCCCGGCTGGCTTGCCGGCGCGAACGCGGCGCCATCTATGCTCTCCTGCTGCTGGCCAACGGCTACGGATTGTTGCAATCGGCGCGGCTGTCCGCGGAAAACGCCCAGGCTGACAGCCTTGGGCGCACCATGACGCCGGCCGTCGGAGGCTTCGCCCTCATGGCCGTGCTCGTGATGCTGCTGTGGGTCCTGCTGCGCCAGGCGGGCCCCGCCGCGGTTCGCCTGCACGGCGAGCCTGCCTAACTTTCCTCCCGCTCGCGCACGAGGGAACCGGAATGGCCGGCGCCCGTTCAGATGAGAGGCCAAGCCGCGGCGAGGGCCGTGGTGCCAGCAACGGAGGTCCACCATGCCCGCAACCGAGAGGGATCACGTCTACAAGATCTTGGAACTGGTCGGATCGTCCGAGGCCTCGATCGAGGATGCGATCAAGAACGCGATCGGCCGGGCCTCCAAGACCATTCGCGAAATGAAATGGTTCGAGGTGGTACAGACGCGGGGCCACATCGAGAACGGCGCGGTACGGCACTACCAGGTCACGCTGCGCGTCGGGTTCACACTCGATGAGTGAAGCGCCGAGCGCGAGGTGACCATTACACCACGGCTGCGTGGTTAACATCCGCGTACGAGGGCTCGATCAAATGTCGACAAACCTCACCGGTTCAGTACGGCCCCGCGCAATCATCACAGTTCCTGCAACAGGCCGTTAAGACCAAAGTGAGAGGTTTGCCCAGAATTGGAGCAAACCCGATGGTCACGAGCCGCGAACTCGGCAAGACCCACCTTCCGCTCTGGGCGGCGGGATTCGTTGCGCTGATCTGCGTCACGATTCTGGGCTTGAGCATCTGGCGCGAATGGGAAACGCGCAATGCAGAAGTCCGAAACGCCGAGATCGACGTCACCAATCTGGCGCATTCGCTGATCCAGCACGCGGACGATACGTTCGAGCTCGCCGATACGATTCTGGTCGGATTGGTGCACCGGCTCGAGCTCGACGGATTGGGTCCGGACACGATCTCAAAGCTCCAGACCTATCTGCCGACCCGGAAATCATCGGACCGTATCCGCGGCATCTTCGTCTACGACGAAACCGGCCGCTGGCTCGCCACAACCGAGCATGTCGACTTCTCCGGGCTCAACAACAGCGACCGCGAATATTTCCAGCAGCATCGCGCCTCCCCGGACAAGGGCACGCTGATCGGTCGGCCCGTCAGGAGCCGCTCCGGCGGCCAGTGGATCATCACGGCGTCCCGCCGGATCAACCATCCCGATGGCAGCTTCGCCGGCGTCGCGCTGCTCACGATCGACGTCGCCTATTTCTCGAAATTCTATGAACGTTTCGACCTCGGACCGAATGGCTCGGCGTCGCTGCTCAACGACGCCGGCATCCTGCTGGCCCGGACCGGCGACAAGAGCGAAGCTTTCGTCGGCCGGGACCTGTCCAAAACGCCCTTGTTCAGGGATTGGGCAAGCCGGCCCGAAGCGGCGGTCTATTACTTCAAGTCGCCGCTCGATAACCTGCAGCGCCTAAGCTACTATCAGCGCAGCAGCCGCTATCCCCTGATGGTGCTGGCGAGCAAGTCTCAGGAGGACGTGCTGGCCCCCTGGCGACGCGCGGCGGGCACGCGCATGATCTTCGTCCTCGGTCTCGTGCTGCTGATCGCCGTGATCGGCTTCTATCTGGTCCGTCAGTTGCTGCAACGGCAGCGCATGGCACAGGTCCTGGTTGCCAAGGAAGCAAATTTTCGCCTGCTGGCCGAGCAATCCAGCGACATGGTGACCCGGATCGGGCTGGATAACCGGCTGCTCTACGTCTCGCCCTCGTGCGTACGCATCACCGGGTGGTCGGCCGACGAACTGCTCGATACGTCGGCCCTGGCCGGCATCCACGAGGATGACATGGAACGGGTCGAGCAGGCCATCGCCGCGCTGAAGAACGGCGAGGCCGAGGAAGCGCGGTTCATCTATCGCCAGCGCCATCGCGACAAGGGCGAGATCTGGGCCGAGGCGGCTCTGCACGTGACGCTAGCGTCTGACAGCGGCGAGATCGACGGCGTCGTCGCCGTCATGCGCGACATGACCGAGCAGAAGGACCTTCAGGACAAGCTTGCCTCGCTTGCGACGACCGACGGCCTCACCGGGCTTGCCAACCGACGGGCATTCGACGAACGCCTGGCCGACGAATGGGCGCGCGCCCGGCGCGACGGAACGCAGCTGTCGCTCCTGCTGATCGATGTCGATCATTTCAAGAAATTCAACGACCATTACGGACACCTGGCGGGCGATGGTTGCCTGCGCGCGCTGGGCCGGATTCTATCCGCCACCGCCAGGCGCCCCGCCGACCTCACGGCGCGCTACGGCGGCGAGGAGTTCGCCGTGCTGTTGCCGAACACCGGTCCGGACGGCTGCGTCGAGGTCGGCGAAGGGATTCGCCAGGCCCTGCACGACCTCGCCATGCTGCACGCGCAAAATCCACCCTCCCGTCTGGTGACTGTCAGCGTCGGCGCCGCGACGAGCCTTCCATCCCAGGCCCCGGACTCAAATACGCTGCTCGCCGCCGCCGACCGCGCACTCTACGCGGCCAAGGACAGCGGCCGTGACCGGCTGGTGATGTCGGGGCAGGTCGTCCCCTGGCCCGCGAAGAGCGCCTGACGGAATTGTCGGTCACGTCCCGACGGGATATGACTGCAGTCGTCGCCGAATGTTCGGCCTACCCGCGAGCGCAGCAGTGACCGACGAAATAAAGCTCGTCCTCTTCGACATGGACAACGTCCTCTGCGACTACGACAGGAGCAAGCGCGTGGCGCGCCTGGCGGAGCTTGCGGGATCGACCGACGAATTCGTTCACCAGGCGATCTGGGGCAGCGGCTTTGAGCTGCTCGGCGATTCCGGCACGCTCGATGCCGTCGACTACCTGCGGGGCTTCGGCGAGCGCATCGGCTATCTGCTGTCGCTCGATCAATGGGTGGAGGCGCGGCGCTGCTCGATGCGGGCCGATCGCGCGATGCTGGAGCTTGTCGGGCAGCTGCGCCGAACCGTCGATATTGCGGTCCTGACCAACAATACCACGCTGGTTGCCGATCACATCGATACGCTGCTGCCTGAATTGCGACCGCTGTTCGGAATCAAGATCTACACCTCGGCACAGTTCAAGACGGCGAAGCCCGATCCGCTCTGCTACCGGCGCTGCGTTTCGGAGCTCGAAGTCAGACCCGAGACCGTCCTCTTTGTCGACGACCTCCCGGCCAATGTCACCGGCGCCAGGGAAGCCGGCCTGCTTGCGCATCACCACACGTCCGTGGACACGTTCAGGCAAGCCCTTTCGGGTCACGGCCTGCTTGGCCAGCGATGAGCGAATTCGACATCAGGCCAGATCGACGCCACGCCGCTCCGGGATCAGCGCGAGCAACGCCACGATATCGATGAGGTAGAGCAGTGCAAGTCCTGCGATCGCGGTCGGAAAGCCATAGGCGGCACTGACGATGCCGACGACCAGCGGACCGAAGCCGGCCACCGCCCGACCGATGTTGAAGAACACGTTCTGCGCAGTGGCGCGCGCTGCGGTCGGATAAAGCTCACTCATCAACGCGCCGTAACCGCCGAGCATGCCATTGACGAAGAAGCCCATCACGGCTCCGCCGATCAAGAGCGCAGCAGCGGTCGTGAGCTGCGAATAGACCACCACCATGGCAGCCGCACCCAACATATAGGTCAGAAACGTCGCCCGGCGGCCGAAACGGTCGGCCGCATGACCGAACAGGAAGATGCCGAGCGCCATGCCTGCGATGGTGACTGATGTCTAGACGGCCGATTGCGTCAGGCCATAGCCGAACTGCATCGAGAGATAGTTCGGCAGCCAGATCATGATGCCGTAATAGCCGAAATTCTGCACCGAACAGAGGATGATCAACCCGATGCCGATCCGGGTCGTCTCCGCATCGGCCACGAGCGCGCGAAGTGACGAGCCAGCACTCTCCGCCTTTGCCTTGTGCGCAATGAAGACGTCAGGCTCGTGCAGCTTGCGCCGGATCACGTAGGCGATTACTGCCGGAAACACGCCGAGCGCAAACATCCCGCGCCAGCCGATGATCGGCAACAGGACCGGTGTCACCAGCGCCGCCGTGAGCACGCCGAACTGCCAGCCCAGCCCGACATAGGAGGTGGCCCGCGCGCGTTTGCTCGCTGGCCAGACCTCGGCCACCAGCGCCATGCCGATGCCGAATTCGCCGCCGAGTCCAATACCGGCGACGGCCCGATAGGCCAGCAGGTCCCAATAGCCCTGCGCCAGCGCGCAGAGGCCGGTGAAGACCGCGAACAGAACGATGCTCCAGGTCAGAACCCGCACGCGGCCAAGCCGGTCCGACAGCACACCGAAGATGAGACCGCCGACGACCGCGCCGACCAGAGTGCCGGTCACCAGCGAGGCCGCCTGCGGCTGCGTCAGGTGAAGGTCTTTCGAAATCGCCGTCAACATGAAGCCGAGGATGAGCAGGTCGAACCCGTCCATGGCGTATCCGAGCGCCGATCCCCACAGCGCCCGACGTGCTTCCACGTCCCGACCGCTCGCACGCGCCATCTCGACCGCGCCGAGAACCACATCCTGTACCTGGCTCATGCATCCCCCTACGCCAGCCGATCCCTTGCGATCAAGACCCCCGAAGAGCTACGCACCGCGCAACTTAGACGAGATGACACGCCACAAAATGCCCGCCCGCGCCTTCCTTCAGCTCAGGCGCGGATTCGGCGCAGCGCGGCTGGGCAATCGGACAACGGGTGTGGAAGTGACAACCCGCGGGCGGCTTCATCGGGCTCGGCACGTCGCCCTTGAGGCGGATGCGGTTGCGCTTGAGCTTGGGATCGGGCACCGGCACCGCGGAGAGCAGCGCCTTGGTGTAGGGATGCTGCGGATTGCGATAGAGATCGCTCGCCTTGGCCAGTTCGACGATACGGCCGAGATACATCACCGCGACACGGTCGGAGATGTGCTCGACCACCGACAGGTCGTGCGCCACGAAGAGATAGGTGAGGTTGAGCTCGGCCTGGAGATCTTCCAGCAGGTTGATGACCTGCGCCTGGATCGAAACGTCGAGCGCGGAGACCGGCTCGTCGCAGACGATCAGCTTCGGCTCGACCGCGAGCGCACGCGCGATCACGATGCGCTGGCGCTGGCCGCCGGAGAATTCATGCGGATAGCGGCGCATGTGCTCGGCCTTGAGGCCGACCTTCATCAGCAGGCCAGCCACGCGCTCCTCGCGCTCTTTGGCGTTGGCTGCGAGCTTGTGGATGGTAAAGGCTTCGCCGAGAATGGAGCCGACCGTCATGCGCGGATTGAGTGAGGCGAACGGATCCTGGAACACCAACTGCATGTTCCGCCGCATCGCGCGCAGGTCGTTGCCGTCGAGCTTGCCGACGTCCTGGCCGTCAAACACGACGTTGCCCTCAGTAGGCTCGATCAGGCGCAGCACACAGCGCCCCGTCGTCGACTTGCCGCAACCGGACTCGCCGACGAGACCGAGCGTCTCGCCGCGGTCGACCGAGAACGACACGCCGTCGACGGCGTAGACGGTGGCGACCTGGCGCGACATCAGGCCGCCAAGTACCGGGAAATGTTTCTTCAGGCCGCTGACGCGCAGCAAGGGCTCGCTCATGTCGCGCCTCCCAACTGCGGATCGCCGAGGTGACAAGCCATGCGATGACCGGGCGCGATCTCGCGCAGCAGCGGCTCCTTCGCTGTGCAGACGTTCATGGCGAACTTGCAGCGCGGCGCAAAGCGGCAGCCGACCGGCGGATTGATCAGGATCGGCACAGAGCCGCCGATCGCCTCGAGCCGCGTCTTGTGCGCGCTGTCGAGATCGATGCGCGGGATCGAGCGGATCAGGCCCTGCGTATAGGGATGGCCCGGATCGGCGAAGAGCGCGTCGACGCCGGCTTCTTCCACCACCTTGCCGGCATACATGACGACGACACGTTGCGCCGTTTCGGCGACGACACCCATGGCATGGGTGATCAGCATCACCGCCATGCCGAAGCGCTCCTTCATGTCCTGGAGCAAATCGAGAATCTGCGCCTGGATGGTGACGTCCAGCGCGGTGGTCGGCTCGTCGGCGATGATCAGCTTGGGCTTGCAGGCGAGCGCCATCGCGATCATCACGCGCTGGCGCATGCCACCGGAAAACTGATGCGGATAATTGTGCACGCGGCCCTCGGCGTTCGGGATCTGCACCAACTTCAGCATCTCGATGGTACGCGCGAGCGCCTGCTTCTTGGTCACGGCCTCGTGCCGGCGCAGGCTCTCGGCGATCTGCTCGCCGACCGTCAGCACCGGATTGAGCGAGGTCATCGGCTCCTGGAAGATGAAGCCGATCTCCTTGGCCCTGATGTCGTCGAGCTGGTTGCTCGTCAGCGGCACCAGGTCGCGTCCCTCGAAGATGATCTCGCCGGCCGCGATGCGGCCCGGTGGCATCGCGATCAGCTTCAGGATCGACATCGCCGTGACGGTCTTGCCGCAGCCCGATTCGCCGACGACGCAGAGCGTCTCGCCCTTGTTGATGGTGATGTCGACGCCGTCGACAGCCTGGAGGATGCCGTCATCGGTGGAGAAGTGGGTCTTGAGACCTTTGATCTCGAGCAGCGCCGCCATCAGATCACCCGTCGCGCATCCAGCGCGTCACGCAGACCGTCGCCGATGAAGTTGATGGCGACGACCGCGATGAAGATCGCACCGCCGGGAAACAGGGCCCAATGCGGCCCGATGTCGAGAAAGTCCTTGGCGTCGTACAGCAGCCGGCCCCAGGTCGGGGTGTCAGGCGGGAAGCCGAGGCCGAGGAAGGACAGCGTCGATTCCGCGATGATCGCGGCGGCAACGTCGATGGTACCGGCGATGATCACCGGACCGAGCGCATTGGGCAGGATGTGCTTCACCACCTGACGCACCGGGCTCGCACCGAGCGCGCGCGCGGCCTCGACGAACTCCTTCTCGCGGATCGACAGGAACTGTGCGCGGACGAGACGCGCCACCGGCATCCAGCGCAGGCCGCCGATCACGAGCACGATCAGGATGAAGATGCCGCCCTCCGGGCCGAACACCTGCTTCAGCCCGTCGCGGAACAGATAGATCAACAACAGCAGCAGCGGCAGTTGCGGCAGTGACAGAAACAGGTCGGTCAGCCACATCAATCCGTACCCGAGCGCGCCGCGGGACATGCCGGCGAGCGAACCAATCAGCGTGCCGATGAACACCGACACCAGCATCGCGGCGAGCCCGACGGCGAGCGAGATACGGCCGCCATAGATCATGCGGGCGAGGATGTCCTGACCGAGATCGTCGGTGCCGAAGGGATGGGCGAGCGACGGCCCCTGCAGGCCCGCCACGATATCGATGTCGTCGATCTTGACGGGCCAGACGAAGGGGCCGGCCAGCACCGCCAGAATCAGGATGAGGAGCAGAAACGCGCTGACCACGGCAAGCCTGTGCCGGCTGAAGCGCCGCCACGTCTCGCGCGAGGGCGAGTAGACGCGCCGCTCAGCGGAAGGAGATGCGAGGGTCAAGCCAGCCATAAAGGACGTCCGCGATGAGATTGAACAGCACCACGAGGCACGCGAAGACGAAAGTGACGGCCATCACCACCGGCGTGTCGTTGGAAAGGATGGAAGAGATCAGGAGCGAGCCGATGCCGGGAATGCGGAAGATCTGCTCGGTGACGAGGGCGCCGCCGAACACCGCCGGCATCTGCAGCGCGATCAGCGTCACGACCGGGATCATGGCGTTGCGCATCACGTGCTTGACGATGACCTTGGTCTGGCCGAGGCCCTTGGCCCGCGCCGTGGTGACATAATCGAGCCTGATGACGTCGAGCATCGCCGAGCGGACGAATCGCGTCATCGAGGCCGCCTGGAACAGGCCGAGCACGGCCACCGGCATGATCGCCTGCCGGATCATCTCCAGCACATAGTGGATACCGGTGGCCTTGATGTCGGCGGTATAGACGAACGGCAGCCAGTCCAGCGTCACCGAGAAGATCAGGATGAACAGGATGCCGGTGAAGAAGGTCGGCAGCGAGAAGCCGACGAAGGCGAGCGTGTTCGCGACCTGGTCGAACAGCGAATAGGGTTTTGTGGCGGCATAGACGCCGACGGGAATCGCGATCAGCAGCGCCAGGATCTGCGCCGAGCCGATCACGTAAAGCGTGGCCGGCAGGCGCTGCAGGATGAGCGTGTCCACATTCATCCGGCTGACGAAGGAGAAGCCCCAGTCGCCGTGCAGCATGGCGTTGAGCCAGTGCAAATAGCGAAGGTAGATCGGATCGTCGAGGCCGAACCTCGCCCGAAGCGCGGCTTGCACCTCGGGCGGCACGTTCGGATTGGTCGCGAGTTCGCTGAAGGGATCGCCTGGCGCAAGCGCCAGGACGACGAACAGGACCAGCGAGATTCCGAGCAGGCTCGGAATCGCGATCATCAGACGACGCAGGACGTACTGACTCATGAGCGAATAATCCGCTTAGACGCCCGTGCTCAGCCCTCGCGATACCAGTCCTGGATGTTGTCAGTCCGGTTGGCCCAGCCCGAGATGACCGGTCGCAGCGTATTGGCGCAGGCATCGACCGTAAGACGGTGCATCACCGGGATGAACACGGTGTCCTGCCACAACATGTCGTTGCACTTGATGTAGAGCGCGGCGCGCTTGACCGGGTCGATCTCGGTCTCGGCCGCATCGATGGCGGCATCGTAGTCCTTGTTGACCCAGCGCGGGAAGTTCTGCCCCTGCCATTTGTTGTCCTTGCTGGCCACCTGGCTCGAGATGTAGCGCTTCATGTGCAGCGCCGGATCCGGCTGCGTCATCGGAATCTGGAATTCCTCGATGTCGGCGTAAAACTTCGAGTAGGTGTCGGGGTTGGCTACGTCGGAAGAGAAGAACACCGAGGCGACGACGGATTTTAGTTCGACGTCGATCCCTGCTTTCTGACAGGCCTGCTTGACGATGGCCTGGGTCTTCTGCCGCGGACCGTTGGTCGAGGTCTGGTAGAGAAGCTTCAGCTTCTTTCCGTCCTTCTCGCGGATGCCGTCCGCACCGGCCTTCCAGCCGGCCTGCTCCAGCAACGCGATCGCCTTGTCGACGTTGAACTCCCATTTGGTGTTCTTCGACACGAAGTCGTCGGGGCCATTGAGGTAATTCGAGGTGGTGCGTCCGGCACGGCCGTAGATGGCCTTCTTGACGGAGGCGCGATCGACCAGCAGCGCGAGCGCCTGGCGCACCGCGGGATCCGACAGGGTCGGGTGCTTGGTCTTCATCGACGACCGCTCGCCGTCGACCTCGGTGTTGGGATCGGTGAAGTTGATGGCGATGAACTCGATGTCGCCGCCCACGGCATAGGTGGTCTTGCCCTTACCGCCCTTCTCGAGACGCAGCAGCACCTCGTCCTCCACCTGCATGTTCCAGGCGAAATCGAATTCTCCGGTCTGGATCACGGCCCGTGCTGCGGAGACGGCATCGCCGCCGCCCTTCATGTCGATTGTGTCGAAATACGGTCTGTTGGGCATGTGATAGTCGGGATTGAGCTGGCCGCGGACCAGATCGCCCGGCTTGAATTCGACGAATTTGTAAGGGCCTGTCCCGACAGGAGCCAGGTTGGTCGGCGCCTCGCGGGATTTCGATCCCTTGTAGTCGGCAAACAGATGTTTCGGAATGACGCAGCCGTAAGCGCCGACGAATGCATTCGCCCAGAATGGCGTAGGCTTGTTGAACAGAAGGCGGATGGTCAGGTCATCCACCTTTTCGACGGTCAAGTCACTGTAGGCCGTGATGGAGACGGCCGCGGTAGCGGGGTCGCTGGCATAGGCCCAGGTAAATACGAAATCATCGGCCGTCAGGGGCTTGCCGTCATGCCATTTGACGCCCGGCTTGATCTTCCAGGTCACCGACTTGCCATCGGCTGCGAGGCCGCCATTCGCGACCGAGGGGATTTCGGCGGCTAGGATCGGATTGAGGTGACCGTCGATGTCCCAGCTTGCGAGCGGCTCGTAGAACAGGCGCGAGCCGTCCTGATCCTTCGTGCCGGTGGCAAAATGCGGATTGAGCAAGGTGGGGCCCTGCCACCACAACAGCTTGAGCGGACCGCCACCACCGCGCTTGGTCGGAGGATACGGAGACGGGCTCTGGGCCATGGCTACGCCGCCGAGGGCAAGTATCTGGTTGGCGAGGGGCGCGGTCAGGCCGACCGCGGCCAGACGTTTGACGAAGGCGCGGCGATCCATCCGCCCGTCCTTCACGTCACCGATCATCGAACGCAGTTCTTTGTCCAGCATGGTTGTCCCCCGTCTGGTCCCGGATGGATGCAGGCAGCCGCGGGAGGCCGCCTGATTTTGGCTGGCGGTAGATGGCACACTGAATAGGCCGCACGTCAACTGCGACCGTGTGTATGCAAACGGTGTTCTGGCTGTCGGTTGAGCAAAACTTTGCTTCCAAGCCCAACAGTTCGGCATTCCGGCGTCAAAATCCGCCGGAAACCAAGTTGCACTGCGAAAAATTTGTTCGCGAGATCAGACGAAGTATCGAGATGGAATTCTACGCCACGGACATCGTGAGCGGCGGCGCGACATGGTCCGGCAGCGGGCAGACATAAGGCGTCTTGGCGGTCCGCTTCGTCAGATCGGCCTTCGCAGCCTTGATCAGTTCCGGTTCGGTCAACGCCTTGATTCCGAGGCCGGCCATGGCCTTGGCCGCCTGCACCATGGCCTTGTGGGCATGCGGGCTCTTGCCCTGTGCCACCACCTGCCAGGTGTGGAAAGGTGTGCCGATTGCAACCGTTGGTGCGTGAACCTGCACGGTCGGCACCACCCAGCTCACATCGCCCACGTCGGTCGAGCCGACCAGCGGGTTGCGCTTGGCATCGAGCGGCACCAGGAAGTCGGCGAGCGGCCGATCGGTCGGCTCCATGCCGATCGCGTAATAGACCGACGCGATGTCCTTGTCGGTCAGCGTCGCGCGTATCCGACTGGCAAAGTCGTTGTCCGTATCGTCGAAATGCGGCGGTCCGAGCTCTTCCATGACCCGATGCAGCGCCTGCTCCAGCGGTGTGTTCGGCAGGATATTGGAGACCGCGGAGATGATCTTCATCTCGACCTTGGTCTCGGTCATCAGGGCAGCGCCCTCTGCGATCTTGCTGACACGCCCGACCAGTTCGTTCATTCCGGGAAGGTCGCGGGCACGAATGGAATAACGCACGCGGGCATGGGCCTGCACCACGTTGGGGGCGATGCCGCCGGTATCGAGCAGCGCGTAGTGCACGCGCGCGTCGCTCGGCATGTGCTCGCGCATGTAGTTCACACCGACGTTCATCAGCTCGACCGCATCGAGCGCGGAGCGGCCGAGATGCGGCGAAGCCGCCGCATGGGAGGTACGGCCGGTGAAGATGAAGTCGGCGCGCGTATTGGCGAGCGACGGGGTGACAGCGACTTCCCAAAAGCTGTGCGGGTGCCAGGTGATGGCGATATCGGCGTCTTCGAACGCGCCGGAGCGCACCATGAAGGCCTTGGCCGCACCGCCTTCTTCCGCCGGGCAGCCGTAATAGCGCACGCGGCCGGGCACCTTGTTCTCGGCGAGCCAGTCCTTGACCGCGGTCGCAGCCAGTAGCGCCGCAGAGCCGAGCAGATTGTGACCGCAGCCATGGCCGTGCCCGCCGGTCTCGACCGGACGGTGCTCGGCAACGCCCGCCTCCTGGCTCAGGCCCGGCAGCGCGTCATACTCACCCATGAAGGCGATGACCGGACCCCCTTCGCCCCATTCGCCCATGACAGCGGTCGGAATGCCCGCCACCTTCTCGGTGACGCGGAAACCCTGGTGGCGCAGCTCGGCGAGATGCTCGGCCACGGAACGCGCCTCGGTGTAGCAGACTTCGGGCATGCCCCAGACCTTGTCGCTCAGGTCGATGAAACGTCCCTTGATGGTGTCGATGCCACGCCAAATGTCGCTGCGATTGTCCATGGTTCGGTCCGTGATCTCTTGGTCAAACGAAGCGGCAATGGTTAGCAGCTTCACCGGACCCCGCCTAGCACCTCGCCGGACACCAGCCATGCGACCGCTGCCGGATCAGGCAATCGTCAACCGGCTTTAGGCCAACAATTCCGGTCATCTTCGCAAATCGCCGTCACGAGTCCGGAATAGTTGCGGTCAAGTCTTTCAAGACGGCCTCCTCCGGCCTAAATTATGCTTGCTTCGCGCGTCGTTCCGCAGCCACGGCGGAGCGATGCTCTCAGCCAGGAGAACTCCATGCCCGCCCTGACCGAATGGAGAGTGCCGCCGGCCAATCAGCCGCGTGCGACCGATTACGGTTTCGATCTCGACCGCGCGCTTGCATCCGTCGTTGGCCTGCACGCCATCATCCCGTCGGATGCCTTCAGCGCCGAAACTCTCGGCACCGAACGCGCCGGCAACGGCGTCGTGATCGATCACGGGCTGGTTCTCACCATCGGCTACCTCATCACAGAGGCCGAGTCGGTGTGGCTGCATCTCGGCGACGGCCGCGTGGTGGCGGGACACGTCCTCGGATTCGACGCCGTCACCGGCTTCGGCCTGGTCCAAGCGCTCGGCCAGCTCGAGATCGAACCGCTCCCGCTCGGTTCCTCGGCAGAGACCCGGCTCGGCGACCGCGTCGTGGTCGGCGGCGCCGGTGGGCGCACGCGATCGGTTGCGAGCCAGATCGTCGCCAAGCAGGAATTTGCCGGCTACTGGGAGTATCTGCTCGACGAGGCATTGTTCACCTACCCCGCCCATCCGAATTGGGGCGGCACCGCGCTGCTCAACGACCGGGGCGAATTGATCGGCATTGGTTCGCTCCAGCTCGAACGTGAACGCGACGGCAGGGCCGAGCACGTCAACATGATCGTTCCCATCGACCTGTTGAAGCCGATCATCGACGATCTCCGCAAATTCGGTCGCGTCAACAAGCCGGCGCGACCGTGGCTCGGACTCTACTCGACCGAAATCGACAACCGCGTGGTGGTGATCGGCACCTCCGCCAACGGTCCGGCCGCCCGTGCCGAACTCAAGACCGACGACATCATCCTGGCCGTGGACGGCGACAAGGTCACGAGCCAGACGGCCTTTTACAAGAAGTTGTGGGCGCTCGGCGCCGCCGGGGTCGACGTGCCACTCACCGTGCATCATGCAGGCGTCACTTTCGACGTTACGGTGACGTCGACCGACCGCTTCAAGCTCCTGAAGGCACCGAAGCTGCACTGACCGGACCGAACTGACGCCAAGCAAAGGAAGCGGCGATGACCGAGGCCGTCATTGACGACATCGTGGCCGTGCTGCCGCCGCTGCTCAATGCGCTCGAAGCGCTCGGTGATTTCGCCCGGCATTTGCATCCGCCGGCTTTCGGCTCGGTGATGACCGCAATCGGCGCGCCCGATAATGCACTACAGACGGCACACGCTGCGATCGGAGAATGGCCGGAGCAGTTCGCCGGCCTGCGCGAACGGCTCGATCGCAGCTGCAAGGAGACGCTCGCCGCCTTTGCCGGCATCCGCGGCGTCGAGCGCGGCAATGGCGATCTCGTCGCGGTGTTCCGCGCGCTGCGCCATCTGCCGCGCGCCCAGGAGGCGCTTTATCCGCTGTCGCTGCAGTTTCCGCCGGTCAGCAATTTCTTCCTGAACTCAGCCAATCGCGACAACAGCGATGTGCTGGCGCGACTCGAAACGGGCGCCGCCGATGACACCGGTATCTTGCACGATCACAACGAGCCCGGCAGCCGCGGCGGCTTCTCGGTGTATGTGCCCGAGTATTACACAGCCGATCGAGCCTGGCCTCTGGTGATCGCGTTGCATGGCGGCAGCGGCAACGGACGTGGTTTCCTGTGGAGTTGGCTGCGCGATGCCCGCAGCGTTGGCGCGATCCTGGTCGCGCCAACGGCGACAGGACAGACCTGGGCGCTGATGGGCGACGACACGGACACGCCGAACCTGATGCGCATCCTCGAAATGGTGCGCAGCCGCTGGAGCATCGACCCCTCACGCATGCTGCTGACCGGCATGAGCGACGGCGGCACCTTCTGCTATGTCAGCGGGCTCGATGGCGCCTCACCCTTCACTCATCTCGCCCCGGTGTCGGCGACCTTCCATCCGCTGATGGCTGAAATGGCCGACGCCACGCGCCTGCAAGGGCTGCCTGTTTTCATCACCCACGGCAAGCTCGACTGGATGTTTCCCGTGCAGAGCGCGCGGCAGACGCAAGCCGCACTGAGGGCGGCCGGTGCTGACGTCACCTATCGCGAGATCGACGACCTCAGTCACACCTATCCGCGCGAGATCAACGCGGAGCTGCTTCATTGGCTGAACGAGGGATGAACCGGATGTCCTTACCTGCGCCGCACTGTCGCGGAACCATCACTCCGGGCTGACGTTATCCGCCCGTCACCGGAGGTTCGCCATGCAGACTTTTTTCGGAATGATTTTAGGCGCCCTGCTGCTCGCTTGTGGCGTCTATGTCTATGACTCCATGCAGACGTCCTCAGTCGCCAATGGCGAGGTCGCGACCAGCAATCGCACCATCGTGAACTGGGATGTCGCGAAGGCCGATTGGGATCTGCTGCGCGATCGTGCGCACAAGGACTGGGTCCGGATCTCGTCGAAGTAATCTCGGTGGACCAGACATGAACAAGGCGCCGTCGCGGGTCCGCGACGGCGCCTTGTTCTTGTCTGCGATAGGTCAGTTCATCTTGGCCTTGCGGGCGTCGGCGATGACCTGCTCGAACTCGGCCATACTGAGCACGCCCGGCACGCGGTACTTGCCGACGATGAAGGACGGCGTGCCGCGGAAGCCAAAGGCTTCAGCCTGGTCGTTGTTGCGCTTGAGGATCGCCTCGATGTCCTTGCCGTGCGCGGTGAGATCACTCTTGAGGCGATCCATGTCGAGGCCGACGGAAGCCAGCAGCTCGTTGACGCGCGACTCGGTCAGGCGCGAGCTGACGCCCATCATGGCGTCGTGGGCCTGATGGTACTTGTCCTGGAATTTCGCGGCCAGCGCGATCCGCGCGGCCGTGACCGAGACAGGCCCGAGAATCGGCCAGTCCTTCAAGACCAGCCTGACCTTGCCGTCGTCCTGGATGACCTGGCGCAGCTCCGGCTCGAGCTTGCGGCAATAGGGACAGTTATAGTCGGACCACTCGATGATAGAGATGTTGCCATCGGGATTGCCGGCGACGGGAACGTCGGGATCACGCAGTACCTTGGCTTCGGTCAGCACCTCGCCATCGTCGGCAGCCGCACGCGCCAGGCTCATACCGCCAGCCGCGAAGGCGCCCACGCCGATCCACGTCAGCGCCGTACGGCGCGTCGGCCGAAGGCCTCCATCAAGGCCCTTATTCCTAAATCCAGCCATATCTCGTCCCGTTTCGGTCCCATCTCTGCAGATACGCGTCGGAACCGGAAGATGTTACACCCCTATAGAGCGTCGCGGGGACGATGTCATCGCACCAGCCGCGTGACCGAGCGCATCGGGCCGCTCAGGCCAGGCCTGGATCGTATTCGCCGGCTCAAAAGCGAGGCTTCCTTCATGAATGACGGCACGGGCGACGTCTGGGTCGAGGCCGGTTACCGAGCTCGCGATCCGGCAGTGGACCCGCGAAAGCGATCGCAGATGGCGCCGAAACTGGCCGGGAGGCTATTGGTCTGAACAAGAGGCCGGAGCTTGGCTCCGGCCTCGGCGTCATCTCGAAACCTCAGGCGGCGCCTTTCAGCTTCTTGTTGCATTCGCTGTAATAGCCGCCGCCCTTTTCGATCCACTTCATGCCGCCATTGCCGTTGGTGGCCTTGTTGGCGTTGTACTGGTCGACACAGGTGTGCAGGCGCGCCTTGCCGGCCGTCTCCTTGGCATATTTCGGATCGACCGCGTTCGGGAAGATCGCGGGGCCGGCCGGCAGGGTGGGCGCCGGAGCAGCAGCGGGCGCGGCCTCCTTCTTGGCCTGCTTCGGCTCGGCCGCAGGCGGAGGCGCGGCCGCAGCCGGTGCAGCGGCCGGCGTCGCATCCGCGCCGCACTGGGCCTTGCGGAATTCATTCCACTTCATGGTACCGAGCGAGCCGTCCTTCTTGGCCGCCTGATATTTCGCGCTGCACTCCTGCGAGGTCAGCGCCTGAGCCGGCGCGCTCGCCACCAGCGCGGCAACGCCCGATACCGCAATTGCACACAACAATTTGGCTTGAATGGTCATCCTTGGTCTCCCTCGGGGAAGCAAAACGAGGGTTGCTATCCTAGCGTGTCGACGCCTTCCGACAAGGAAGCGATGGGGGCCGGGGCCAAAATATAGTGCTCGCGCCGTTCAGATTATTCATGTCGCGTTCAGCAACGCGGGCCGAGGTTTGCGTCCCTTCGCAATTCCCGCAAGAAGAGTGCAACACCATGACCATCGCTTCCCGCCTCGCCGTCGTTGCTATTGCCTCCCTGTTCGCCACCGGCACGGCGTTCGCCCAGACCGCGGCGCCGGCCGCCAAGACCGATGCCACCACGACCGCCGACAAGAAGGCGCCCAAGGAGCACTCGGCCGAATCCCTCGAATGCTCCAAGCAGGCGGACGCCAAGGGGCTGCACGGCAAGGAGCGCAAGAAATTCCGCTCCGAGTGCATCAAGACCGCCAAGGGCGGCGCCGCGCCTGCCCCCGCCGCCGACAAGAAGTAAATCCGTCACAATCCTCTCCTCGCCTTTGGCGAGAGGCGCGCGCATTGCGGCATGACGAGCCCGCAATTGTGCGCCTCTCGCCGATTTGCGATAAGGTGGTGTGAAGCAAATCACCGCCTCCCTTCCGTTCGAATGGCCGAGCCGTGCCAAGGTTTTGAGCACTGCGGAGACGCTCGTCATCGGCGCCGCCGGCGGATTGGCCTTTCTGGCCGCGGGCTTGCCGGGCGGATTGATCTCGGGATCGATGATTGCAGTCGGCGTCGCCGCGATTGCCGGACGCCAGTTGTCCGTGCCGCCCCTCCTGACCCAGACAGTGCTGGTGCTGCTCGGCATTTCGCTGGGCTCCGTGGTCTCGCGTCACCTGATCCAACAGGTCAGTGCCTACCCGCTGACCATCGGGCTCCTGGCTCTCGCCACCTTCTGCTCGACTTTCGGCTCGAGCTATTACCTTCAGCGCGTCCATGGCTGGGACCGCACCTCGGCCTTCCTTGCCGGCAGCCCCGGCGCACTGTCTCAGATCTCCATCCTGGCAGTTGAGCGCGGGGCCGATCTGCCGGGAATCGCGGTGGTGCAGACCATGCGCGTGATCATCCTCACGGCGGCGCTGCCGATGGTGCTGGCAATCGCGGGCGTCGCGCCCTCTGTTGGACCGTCGCTGACGACGACGATCGCTTCACCGCGCGATCTTCTCGAATTGGTCGCCGCTTCGCTGGCGGCATCGCTGGTGCTGCGGCTCATCGGGTTTCCGGCAAGCTGGATGTTCGGGGCGATGATCGCCTCCAGCGTGCTGCACGGCGCCGGCTGGGTCGACGGCGGTCTTCCGAACTGGGTCCGCGGCGTGTCGCTGGTCGGCATTGGCGCGCTGATCGGCAGCCGCTTCGCCCGGATGCGGATCAAGACGCTGGCCGGCCACATCAACGCCGCGCTGGGCTCGTTTGCCGTGGCCATCGCCGTGTCCGCGGTCTTCGTCGGCATCGTCGCGCTCACGACGCAGGTGAAGTTCTCCGACGTCGTCGTCGCCTTCGCACCCGGCGCGATGGACGCAATGCTGGCCCTGGCGCTCACGCTGCACATCGACCCGATCTTCGTCGGCGCCCACCACCTCTCGCGCTTCGTGTTCGTGACCATCGCGACACCTGGTATCGTCCACCTGTTCGGCCGCACGCAGGACGACGTCGACGATTAGCCCGGTCCTGCCGTTGCCTGCCCCTTCAGCTCGGCAATCTGCGCCTCGAGGTCCGCAATCCGCTGGTCTCTTGCCGCCAGCGCCGCCGCCACATCGGGGGCGTCGAACTTTTGCGGAATGTGCTGCGGGCAGTTGGTGTCCCACGCGGCGATCTTGAATACGATCACCTGCTCGGGCCGGGCGCGATAGCCCTTCGGCATCAGCGCATCCGTCAGTGCATCGTCATCCTCGACCACCCGTGCCTCGCCCCAGATCTTCACCCGGCGGCGATGGGCGTAATCCATCACGAAAATGTAGGCCCTGGAATTCTCGGAGAGATTACCCTGAGTGACGTATTGCCGGTTGCCGGCGTAGTCGGTGAAGGCGAGCGTTTGCTTGTCCAAGACCTTCAAAAAGCCCTTCGGCCCGCCGCGATGCTGGATATAGGGTTGGCCGTCGGCCGAGGCCGTGGCGAAATAGAAGCTGTTGGCATCAGCAAGAAAAGCCGCGAGATTCTCATCGACCTCGGTGCGCCACCCCCGCTGCTCGGCCTGGGCATAGCCGTCCCGCGATCCCTTTCGGGTCTGGATCGATTTTACTGCCGGCGAGAAGGCGACGTCGCTGGCGTAGGCGTGAGTTGCCGTCATCGGAACATCTCCTGGAATTCCGGCGCAATGCTGCGTCTGTCGGCAGATAAAATGGACCTTCCATCTATCAAAACAATCTGGCCTGTTGACACTTCATCATTTCACTATATGCAATAATGCGCATGGACCGGCTGGAAGCCATGCACGTCTTCGTCACCGTCGCCGACCTGCGTGGCTTCGCGCCGGCAGCGCGAAAATTGCGGCTGTCGCCCTCCGCGGTGACGCGACTGATCGCCTCGCTTGAAGAGCATCTCGGCGCAAGGCTGCTGCAACGGACCACGCGGCAGGTGAGACTGACCGACGTCGGGACGCGCTATCTGGAGCGCGTCCGGCGGATCCTCGCCGATGTCGAGGAAGCCGACGGCTCCGCGCGGGAGGAGCGCAACCGGCCGAGCGGGCGCCTGGTGGTGTCGGCCCCGGTCGGCTTCGGCCGGCTGCATGTCAGTCCGGTCATGACCGCCTATCTGAAGCGTTATGCCGGCGTTGCCTGCGAACTCCGGCTGTCGGATAACCTCGTCAACCTCGTGGAAGACGCTGTCGACGCCGCGGTACGGATCGGCCACCTCGCCGACTCCTCCCTGGTCGCGCGCCACGTCGGCGAGATGCGGCGGATCACGGTGGCAGCGCCGGACTATCTCAAGCGCCATGGCGAGCCGAAGACGCCGGAGGCGCTGACCGAGCATCGGACCATCCTGTTCGGTCCCGCGACGGCGTGGCGCTTCGCGCAAGGCGGGCCGCGACCTCGAGGTGACGCCATCGCCGCGCTTCACCAGCAACAGCGCCGATGCCGCCCTGCAATATGCCGAGGCCGGCGGCGGCATCACGCGCGTGCTGGCCTATCAGGCCGCAGAGGGGCTGAAGCGCGGACGGCTCAAGATTCTGCTGGCGAAATACGAGCAGCCGGCGCTGCCGATTCACATCGTCTACCCGACCTCGCGCCTGCTCTCGGCCAAGGTGCGCGCGTTCATCGATCTCGTGGTGGAGAAGGCGGATTGGCGGTTTGGGTAGGCTCAGCCTTTCTTGGGCACCACCCGAAACGTCCCGCTCGCCCGCGCGATCACGACGCCGTCGGCCTTGATCAAGCTCTGCGCGAAGCAGATTGTCTTGCCGGTCTTGATCACGTCGCTCTCGATCGAGCACCATTGACCGATCTCGGCGGAGCCGACGAAATCGATAGACAGCGAAACCGTCACGAACGAAATGGTCCAGCCCGTCGCCTGCGCGCAACTGTAGCCCATGGCGTTGTCGGCGAGCGCGGTGATCAGCCCGCCATGGATCAGACCACGGCCGTTGGTGTGTGGCCTTGCCAACCGAAGACCGATGACAACGGCCCTCTCCGTTTTCTTTGCGTAGAGCGGCTCCCAGGGTTCGGTCAGCGGACTCTTGCGGGGGAGCGGCTCGAAGCCGTCGGGGATATCGGTCATGTCAGTCTCGTGCGCGTCGCAATGATTGTTGCCACATTGAACGCGATGGACGTGACGGACGCATCAATTACAAAGTTTTAAACGGGATTTGCGCGGATGTTTGAAACGGATGGCGTCCCAGTGGCGGAGCTAGAGAGATGGTGGGCACGGCGCTTCGCGACCTTGCCCACCCTACGGCACCGACTTCGTCGTGCTAAAACGGCAGCCCCACATAGTTCTCCGACAGCGACGTCATCGCGGCCCGGGACTGCGTGACGTAGTCGAGCTCGGCGACCTGGATGCGCGCGCCGATGCTGCCATTGTCAGGGAATTTGTGCAGCATCGAGGTCATCCACCAGGAGAAGCGCACGGCTTTCCAGACGCGCGCGAGCGCCTTGGCGGAATAGCCATCGATGCCGGCGCTCGATTTCTCGCCGTAGAACTCGCGGAGCGCACTCGACAGATAATGCGCATCGCTGGCCGCGAGGTTCAGCCCCTTGGCGCCGGTCGGCGGCACGATGTGGGCGGCATCGCCGCACAGGAACAGCTTGCCGAAACGCATCGGCTCGGCGACGAAGCTGCGCAAGGGCGCGATGCTCTTCTCGATCGAGGGGCCCGTCACCAGGTTGTCGGCCGCCTCCTGGTCGAGCCGGCGCTTCAATTCGTCCCAGAAGCGGTCGTCGGACCACTGATCGACATGGTCGTCGAGCGAGCACTGCAGATAATGCCGGCTGCGCTTCATCGATCGCATGGTGCAGAGGGCAAAGCCGCGGGCATGGTTGGAATAGATCAGTTCGTGACTGACCGGCGGTGTCTCCGACAGGATACCGAGCCAGCCGAACGGATAGACCCGTTCGAACTGCTCGATCGCCGAAGCGGGTACGCTGGCGCGGCTGACACCGTGAAAGCCATCGCAGCCAGCGATGAAATCGCAATCGAGCGTTTGGGTGACGCCGTCCTTGACCCAGGTTACGCGCGGGTGATTGCCATCGAAATCATGCGGCTGCACATCCTTGGCCTCGTAGACGGTGGTGAGGCCAGCCGCTTTCCGCGCGTCCATCAGGTCGAGCGTGACCTCGGTCTGGCCATAGATCATGACCGTCTTGCCGGTCGCGGCCTTCATGTCGATGCGATGCCGACGGCCGGCGAAGGCAAGCTCGATGCCTTCATGCAACAGCCCTTCGGCATGCGCCCGCGCGCCGGCGCCGATCTGGTCGAGCAGTCCAACCGTTCCCTGCTCCAGAAGGCCGGCCCGGATGCGTCCGAGCACGTAATCCGGGCTCTGTCGCTCGAGAATAACGTTGTCGACGCCGTATTGACGCAGAAGTTGCCCGAGCAACAATCCTGCCGGCCCGGCCCCGACGATTGCGACTTTTGTCCGCAATACTTGCTCCTCCCGATCCTGTAGGCTTTCGTCGCGGCCCGCTTGTCGCGTTGATCCGCCCAGGATAATTATATCATATAACGGTTGGAAAAAAGGGAGGCCGGTCGCCTGGGAAGCGACAAATCCATGCAGCATCCCTGACGTAGATGACGCAGCAGTTCCGGCTTGAACGCGCCGGCCAATTAGATAACATGTTAATTAACGAGACCGGGCCGTCGAAGCCCGCCGTCACAAAGAGGGAGAGACACGTGATGAGGAAAGCCTGTCTGGCTTTGCTGCTGGCCGCAAGCGCGACGCCAGCGTTCGCGCAGGACAAGACCGTCGATCTAAAGGTCTCGCACTGGGTGCCGGCCTCGCACCCGCTGCAAAAGTCGCTGGAAGACTGGGTGGCCGCGGTGAACAAGGACTCCGGCGGCACCATCACGGGCAAGGTGTTCCCGGCCCAGCAACTCGGCAAGGCGTTCGACCATTACGACATGGCGCGCGACGGCATCGCCGATGTCACCTATGTCAATCCCGGCTACCAGCCCGGTCGCTTCCCGATCATCGGCGCCGGCGAATTGCCCTTCCTGGTCTCGGACGCCAAGGGCGGATCGGAGGGGCTGGACGCCTGGTATCGCAAATATGCCGCGAAGGAGATGAAGGACGTCAAATACTGCCTCGCCTTCGTCCACTCACCTTCCTCGTTCCACTCCCGCACCAAGAAAATCGTGGTGCCGGAGGACGTGAAGGGCATGAAGATCCGGCCCGCCCATGCCACCATGGCGAATTTCGTGACCGCGCTCGGGGGCACCAATGTGCAGTCCTCCGCACCTGAAGTGCGCGACATCATCGAGCGCGGCGTCGCCGATGCGGTGACCTTCCCCTGGGGCTCGCTGGTGCTGTTCGGCATCGACAAGGTGACCAAGTACGACATGGACGCGCCACTCTACACGACCACGTTCGTGTTCGTGATGAACAAGGACAAGTACGATGCGATGTCCGACAAGCAGAAGGCCGCGATCGACAAGAACTGCACGACCGAGATGGCCGGCGTGGTTGGCGAGCACTGGGGCAAGTTCGAGGATGCCGGAATCGACAAGGTGAAGGCGGAAGAAAGTCACGAGATCTACAAGCTGACACCGGAGCAGACCGCCGCCTGGAAGAAGGCGGCCGACCCGCTGGTCAAGACCTGGGGTGAAGGCGCCCGAAAGGCCGGCGTCGATCCCGACGCCGCGCTGGCGGATCTCAAGGCATCGCTGAAGAAGTACAACGCGCTGGCGGAGTGAGGCCAGCTGATGCAGCGGCTTCCTTCTTGCCCCTCGCCCCGGCTAACGGGGAGAGGATCGGGGTGAGGGGCTGCTTCCGCAAAGATGGTGACAGATACTCTCGCGGAGAGTCCCCCTCACCCGGAATCCGCCCTTACGCGCGCATTCCGGCCTCTCCCCGCACGCGGGGAGAGGCGGGCGGGCGCGGCGAGATCCGGATCAAAGCAATGACGGCACACGACGAGGCACTCCCAACAAAGCGCTCCTGGATGGACCGCATCATCGACACGATCGAATGGATCGCGGCCGCGTTCGTCGGCCTCGTCGCGCTGGACATCTTTTTGTCGGTGCTGCTGCGGAACACGCTGAATTATTCAATTCCTGACAGTTTCGACATCGGCCGCATGCTGCTCGGCATCCTCATCTTCTGGGGCATTGCGGCGACCTCGTATCGCGGCACGCATATCACGGTGGACCTGGTCTGGGGCAATGTCGGCCCGCGCTACCAGCGCTGGATCGACGTGTTCGCGACGCTGGTGCTGCTGTTCGTCGTCACCGTGCAGACATGGACGCTGTTCGACAAGGTCCGCGGCACCTACAGGGACAACGTCCAGACCTTCGACATGCACATGCCGACCTGGCCATTCTTCGCAATTGCATGGATCGGCGACGTCTCGGCCGTGCTGCTGATCGCAATTCGCACTTACCGACTGATCTTCCATCCCGAAGAGATGCACGACCCCAAGCTGAAGGCGACGGAGTAGTCATGAGCACCGATGTCGTCGCCGTTCTCGGCTTCGTTTCCCTTTTCACATTGATGCTGCTGCGCGTGCCTGTCGGCATGGCCATGGGCCTGGTCGGCGTCTCCGGCTTCGCCTATCTCGTCGGTCCGACCCCTGCACTGAAGCTGGTCGGCCAGACTTCGATGCGCACGGTCACCGACTACACGTTCGGCGTGATCCCGATGTTTCTGCTGATGGGGTCGTTCGTCAGCAATTCGGGCATGAGCCGCGAGCTGTTCCGCGCCGCCAACGGCTTTGTCGGCCACTTGCGCGGGGGCCTCGGCATCGCCACGGTCGGCGCCTGCGGCGGCTTCGCCGCGATCTGCGGCTCCTCGGTCGCCACCGCGGCGACCTTCTCCGCCGTTGCGTATCCGGAGATGCGCCGCTTCGGCTATCCGCAGTCCTTTGCGACCGGCGTGATCGCCGCCGGGGGCACGCTGGGTGCGATGCTGCCACCCTCCACCGTGCTCGCGGTCTACGGCATCATCACCGAGCAGGACATCGGAAAACTCTTCATCGCCGGCATCATCCCCGGCCTGCTGGCGATGACCATGTACATGATCACGATTTTCCTGATCGGCTATTTCCGCCCGGATTTCCTGCCCAAGGGCAAGGTGCTGCCCTGGCGCGAGCGTTTCGCGGGCCTGAAGGAGATCTGGGCGCCGGTGCTGCTGTTCGTGTTCGTGATCGGCGGCCTTTACGGCCTGCCCTTCCTGCCGCGTTTCACGCCGACCGAAGCCGGCGGCGTCGGCGCCACCGGCGCTTTTATCATCGGCATCGTCACCGGGCGGCTCGACCGCGAGAAGGTGCTGGTCTCGCTGCTGCAGGCAACGCGCACGGCCGCCGCGGTCTTCACCGTGCTGATCGGCGCGCTGATCTTCGGCTACTTCCTCACGGTGACTCAGACGCCGCAGAAGGTGACGGAATTCCTCACTGGTCTCGGCCTCGGCTCCTACGGCGTACTGGCACTGATCATGATAATGTATCTGGTGCTCGGCTGCCTGATGGACGCAATGGCGATGATCATCCTGACCGTGCCGATCATTTTCCCGGTCATCATGCATCTCGGCTTCGACCCGATCTGGTTCGGCGTCATCATCGTCATGACCGTCGAGCTCGGCCTGATCCATCCGCCTGTCGGCATGAACGTCTTTGTCATCAAGAGCGTGGTGAAGGACGTCTCCTTCGCCACCATCTTCAAGGGCGTCATCCCGTTCGTAGCGACCGATCTCGTACGCCTGGTGATCCTGATCACCTTCCCGCTACTGGCGACATGGCTGCCGACGCGGATGATGGCACACTAGAGAGATGAAGCGATGACCACGCCGACGCTCGAGACGAAATACGTCTTCACCATCACCGCCGAGATCGGCGACGTCATCACCGCCGGCGAGACCGGCATCGGCGTCCGCCGCATCATCCCCATCGTCGGCGGCGCGGTGACGGGCGCGATATCAGGCAGGGTGCTGCCGTTCGGTGCCGATTTCCAGACCATCCGCCCCAACGAGCTGATCGACCTGGAAGCCAAATACGCGTTCGAGACCGACGACGGCGCAATCGTCTACGTCGAGAACAAGGGCATGCGCTTCGGCCCTGTCGAACTCCTGCAAAAGCTCAAACGCGGCGAACCGGTGGATCCGAAGCTGATCTATTTCCGCACCGTGCCGAGATTCGAGACGGGACACGAGAACTATCGCTGGCTGATGGAGCACATCTTTGTGGGCTCGGCCGCACGGCATGCCGACCGGGTGGTGATCGACGTGCATCAGGTGCTGTGAATACACTCCGCTGTCGTCCGGCGGGGTGAAACACCGCAGACCCCCTCCTTGACTCCTCCAGAATTCGTTATACAACATAACTATTCTGACAAGGACGCAAATGACACAGGGAAACGCCGAGACCGCTGGCGCGGGCGCCTCCGGGTTGCTTCAGATCGAGAGGGTGGACCGGGTTCTGACGGTAGGTCTGAACCGGCCGGCCAAGCGCAATGCGCTCAACGACGGCATCATCCTCGAAATCGGCGAATGCTTTACGTCCCTGCCCGAGGACATCGGCGCGGTCGTCATTCACGGCATTGGCGACCATTTCTCCAGCGGTCTCGACCTCTCCGAACTGCAGGATCACGACGCCACCGGGGGCCTGCTGCACTCGCAGATGTGGCACCGGGTGTTCGACCGCATCCAATATAGCCGCGTGCCCGTGATTGCGGCGCTCAAGGGCGCGGTGATCGGCGGCGGGCTCGAGCTTGCCTGCTCCGCCCATATTCGCGTCGCGGAGCCCACAGCCTATTTCGCACTGCCGGAAGGGCAGCGCGGCATCTTCGTCGGCGGCGGCGGCTCGGTGCGGCTGCCGCGGCTGATCGGCGTCGCCCGCATGATGGACATGATGCTGACCGGGCGCGTCTACTCCGCGACCGAAGGCGCATCCTACGGCTTTGCCCAATATGTCACGGAGGCCGGTCACGGCCTCTCCAGGGCGCTGGAGCTCGCGACCAAGATCGCGTCCAACGCGCCGTTGACGAATTTCGCCGTGCTCCAGGCATTGCCGATGATCGCGGAAGCGAATCCGCAGACTGGCCTGCTCATGGAATCGCTGATGGCGACGGTTGCGCAGAGCGACAAAGAGGCAAAACGCAGGATCCGCGAGTTCCTCGAGCACAAGACCGCCAAGGTGAAGCCGAAATCATGAGCGCACAGCCGTCCTCTTCCAGCACAGAGCGCGGCGTGAGCAATTCTCCGCTGCGGCCCATTTCGTTCGGCGATCCCGTCGTCGACATCGAGCGTCGCACCGATGGCACGATCTATCTGCGACCCAAACAGCCGCTCGGCGACTATCCGGTCCGCATCACCGACCGCCTGCATCACTGGGCGACCACGACGCCGGACCGCGTGTTCATGGCGGAGCGCGAAGGCGGCCGCGGCTGGCGCAAGATCACCTATGCCGAGCTGCTCACCGCGAGCCGGCATATTGCCTCGGGATTGATCCAGCGCGGCCTCTCGGCAGAGCGGCCGGTCGTCATCCTGTCAGGCAATTCGATCGACCACGCATTGCTCGCCTTCGGCGCATTCTATGCCGGCGTTCCGTTCTGCCCGGTGTCGCCGGCCTATTCGCTGGTGTCGAAGGATTACGGCAAGCTCTCCTACTTGATGAAGCTGCTGACGCCCGGCCTGGTTTTCGCAGACGATGCCGGCAAGTTCGCGGATGCGCTCGCCGCCAATGTCTCGCTCGGCACCGAGATCGCCGCGTCGTACGGCAGCGCGCCGGGCCGCGACGTCACCTTGCTCGCCGACCTCATGGCAACCCCGATCCGTGACGACCTCGATGCCGTGCACGGCAACATCGGCCCCGACTCGATCGCAAAGTTCCTGCTGACGTCAGGCTCGACCGGCAACCCCAAGGCCGTCATCAACACCCAGCGCATGATCTGCGCCAACCAGGTGATGCTGCGCGAGACGCTCGCCTTTCTCAAGGACGAGCCGCCCGTCATCATCGACTGGCTGCCCTGGAACCACACTTTTGGCGGTAACCACAATATCGGGCTGACCTTGTACAATGGCGGCTCGATGTTTCTCGACGCCGGCAAGCCGGTGCCCGGCGGCATCGAGGAGACCGTGCGAAATCTCCAGGAGATTTCTCCGACGGTCTATTTCAACGTGCCGAAGGGCTACGAATCGTTGCTGCCTTACCTGCGCGACGACCAGGGGCTGCGCGCCAAATTCTTCGACCGCCTGCACGCGATGTTCTTCTCCGGCGCGGCGCTATCGCCCTTCGTCTGGGATAGCCTCGACGAACTGGCCGTGAAGGAGAAGGGCTATCGCGTGCCGATGCTGACCGGACTTGGCGCGACCGAGACCGCGCCGTTCTTCATGTCGGTCAATCCGCGCACCAGCCGTTCCGGCCATGTCGGCCTTCCCGTTTCCGGCAATGACGCCAAGCTGGTGCCGAACAACGGCAAGATGGAAGTCCGAGCCAAGGGGCCGAACGTGATGCCCGGCTATTGGCGTCAACCCGACATCACCGCGAAATCCTTCGACGAGGAAGGATTTTACAAGATGGGCGATGCGCTCAAGCCCGCTGACCCCAATGATCTCAACGCCGGCTTCGACTTCGACGGCCGTGTCAGCGAGGATTTCAAGCTCGCGAGCGGCACCTGGGTCAGCGTCGGCCCGCTGCGCGCGCGCCTCACCGCGGCCTGCGCGCCGCTGGTGCGCGACGTCGTCATCGCCGGCATCAACCGCGACGAAGTTTCCGCGCTCGTGCTGCTCGATCTCGACGGCTGCCGCCTGGTCAACCCGACACTGCCAGCCGACGATCTCACCGTGACCGCACGCGACCGCCTGGTGCGCGAAGCCTTCCGCGAGCGCCTGACGCACTTCCTCAGCCAGGCCACCGGGTCCTCGACGCGGGTCACACGCGCGATCCTGATGGACACGCCACTCTCGATCGACATGGGCGAGGTTACCGACAAGGGCTCGATCAACCAGCGCGCGGTGCTCGAGCATCGCACCGCTCTGATCGAGGAGCTCTACGCTGCCAATCCATCTGACCGTGTGATATCGGTCGGCTAAGAATTCATCGAAGGAGAACGCCATGTTGTTGAAGGATCAGGCAGCCATCGTCACCGGCGGCGCATCGGGGCTTGGCGCGGCGACCGCGCGAAAGCTGGCGGCGCAGGGCGCCAAGGTCGCGGTATGCGATCTCAATGCCAAGCTCGCGGAAACCGTTGCCGCCGAGATCAAGGGCGTGGCCGTGACCTGCGACGTTTCCGATGCGGCATCGGCTGAGGCTGCGATCGCGCAGGCGACCAAGGCCCATGGCCCGGCCCGCGTGCTGGTCAATTGCGCCGGCATCGGCGTGGCGAAGCGCGTGGTTGGTCGCGACGGCCCGATGGCGCTCGCGGATTTCGACAAGGTGATCAAGGTCAATCTGATCGGTACCTTCAACATGCTGCGCCTCGCTGCGACCGAGATGTCCAAACTCGAGCCGCAGGCGACAGGCGAGCGCGGCGTCATCATCAACACGGCCTCCGTCGCCGCCTATGACGGCCAGATCGGCCAGTCAGCCTATTCGGCCTCCAAGGGCGGCATCGTCGGCATGACGCTGCCGATCGCGCGCGAGCTCGCCCAGTTCGGCGTTCGCGTGCTGACCATCGCGCCCGGCCTGTTCCTCACGCCGCTGCTGGCCAACCTGCCGCAGGAAGCTCAGGACTCGCTTGCCGCGGCGATCCCCTTCCCGCGCCGGCTCGGCCACGCCGACGAGTTCGCGGCATTGGCGCTGCACATGGTCGAGAACTCCTACCTGAACGGCGAAGTGGTACGCCTCGACGGTTCGCTGCGCATGGCGCCGAAATAGGCGCGCAACGCATGTTCGTGAACCGGCGCGACGTCCAGATCCAGTGGGGCGACTGCGACCCCGCCAACATCGTCTACTATCCGCGTTACTTCGCGATGTTCGACGATTCGACGTCGACCCTGTTCGAAGTCGCCGGCTTCTCCAAGCAGGACCTGGTCCGCAAATACGGCTTGGTGGGCATCCCCATGGTCGATACCAGGTCCAAGTTCTACATCCCCTCGACCTATGGCGACTGGATCACCATCGAGACGAAGATCGAGAGCATCAAACGCTCGAGCTTTGAGGTGAAGCACAACGTCTACAAGGGCGAGGCCCTCGCCATCGAAGGGTTCGAGACGCGTGTTCTGGTCGGCCGCGACCCGGACAACCCCGACAGACTGAAATCGGCGCCATTCCCTCCGGAAATGGTCGCCAAATTCACGGGAAGCTAGTCCGGAGCCAACTCGCCGCATCGACAAAAGACGGGGCTGAACTCAACCCCGGTTTCTGCTTTCAAGGAAAATCGTCAAGGGAGGAACAGATGAAACGCTTTTACCTGACCGCCGCGATCGCGGCGGCGACGCTGGCGCTGCCGGCTCTGCCCGCGCTGGCGCAGACGAACGAAATCACCATCGGCATCACCACCACAACGACCGGTCCGGGCGCCGCGCTCGGAATCCCCGAGCGCAACGCGCTGGAATTCGTGCCGAAGGAAATCGGCGGCGTGCCGCTGAAGGTGATCGTGCTCGACGACGGCGGCGATCCGACCACCGCGACCACCAACGCCCGCCGCTTCGTGACCGAATCCAAGGCCGACATCATCATGGGCTCGGCGCTGACGCCGCCGACGATCGCCGTCTCAAACGTCGCCAATGAAGCCGGCATTCCGCATTTCGGGCTCGCGCCTTTTCCGATCACCCCGGAGCGCATGAAGTGGTCCGTGGCGATGCCACAGCCGATCCCGATCATGGGCAAGGTGCTGTATGAGCACATGAAGGCGCATAACGTGAAGACGGTCGGCTACATCGGCTACTCCGACTCCTACGGCGACCTCTGGTTCAATGATTTCAAGGCCCAGGGCGTGCCGCTGGGCCTCGCGCTCGCGGACGAAGAGCGGTTTGCACGTCCCGATACCTCGGTCACTGGGCAGGTGCTGAAGCTCGTCGCCGCCAATCCCGACGCGATTCTGGTTGGCGCCTCCGGCACTGCCGCAGCACTGCCGCAGACCGAATTGCGCGAGCGCGGCTATCAGGGCCTGATCTACCAGACCCACGGCGCGGCCAGCATGGACTTCATCCGTATCGCGGGTAAGGCCGCCGAAGGCGTGCTGATGGCGTCGGGCCCCGTCATGGATCCCGAAGATCAGCCTGACAGCGCCCTCACCAAAAAGCCGGGATTGGCGCTGAACTCCGCCTATGAGGCCAAATATGGCCCCAACAGCCGCAGCCAGTTCGCCGGCCATTCCTACGATGCGTTTGAGATCCTCAAGCGCGTCATCCCTGTTGCGCTGAAGACCGCAAAGCCCGGCACGCCGGAATTCCGCGAGGCCATCCGTCAGGCACTGCTGTCGGAGCGGGAGATGGCCGCCAGCCAGGGCGTCTACAACTTCACCGAAAAGGATCGGTACGGCCTCGACGACCGCTCGCGTATTCTGCTTACGGTCAAGGACGGCAAATACACGCTCGCGAAATAAGCAGCCGCAGTTTCCGAGACCACGAGAGCCGGCCCACAGAGGGCCGGCTCTTTTATTTTATTGTTGCGTCCCGCGTACGCGTCAGGCCGCCTGCCTCAGCGGCGTCCAGGCGAATTCGGGATAGTAGATGTCCATCATCCGGTCGACATAAGCGGTGAGGTTCGGAAATCCTTCCGCGCGCTCGCGCAGGCTCGATTCGAAGAACGGCGTCAAAATGCCGGCCAGCGCGCCGAACGCGGTGGCATCGACCCCACTGGGCTTGTTGCCCATCAGATAGGACTTTTCGCCGAGCTGCACGGACAATGCGAACAACGAACGCACCGCCAGTTCGACGTCGTCGTCGGGTCCATGGCGACCAAGCCCGGAGAGCAGATAGTTCTCGGCCACGCGGAATTGCGCGTCCTCGCGCAATTTTTCGCGATTGTGTTCCGGCGCGCCGTCGAAGAAGTGGGCAGGGCCCTTGGCGAAATTGGCCGGATCGACCCAGCGTGCGCCGACCAGCGCCCAATAGACGTGATGCTCGATCATGCGCTCGAACGCCCAGGCCTGCGCTCGTTCGGCCAGTGACAGTCCGGCATCGAAATCGAAGCCGTAGCGGCGCTCGAGATGGGCGCGGATGAAGGTGGAATCGGCCACCGCCTCGCCACCATCGTCGATGAAGGGCAGCTGCCCCTTCGGCGAGGCCGGCGGCATCGCACGCTCCTTCCGGTAGGGCAAGCCCGCCATCTTGAGCTGCACCTCCGTCTTGGTGACGAAGGGGCTGATTTCCGGCAGGCCGAAGCCGGCGCCAAAGCCATAAAGCGTGATCATGCGGGCTCTCCTGAACGAGCGAAAGAGTTGACGGGACCTACTGACGCGCTGCTGCCACCATGGTGGCAGCAGCCGTGATATCTTCTGCGAAACGGGCCCCCTGCCAGGCGCGGCTCATGACATGGCGGACCACCAAGTCCGCAGCCTGGGTTAGCGAGCGTGCCAGCATGGTCGCGAGCGCCATGCGGAGGTCGACCATTGTGAGATCGAAAAACATCAGCCGGCTGAAGGCCCGGGCGTACAGCAACGCATGCAATGGAGCCTGTGCCCGCCACAGCGGACCGGCCGGACCGAAATGGCTTGGAATGATCATGGACAAATCCTCTTCAGTCGATGTGTTGTCCCGGTATAGAACTCCCCTGCTGCCAACATCCTGTCAGCAGCCACGCGGCATTTTCTGATCCGCCCCCGATGAGAGAATTGTCATGAGACGCGCCGACCGGCTGTTTCAGATCATCCAGGTGCTGAGGCGCACCCGTAAGCCGCTGACGGCGGACGCGATTGCCGCCGAGCTCGAGACGTCGAAGCGCACCATCTATCGCGACATCGCAACGCTGATGGGCCAGCGCGTGCCGATCCGCGGCGAAGCCGGCATGGGCTACATCCTGGAAAAGGGCTTTGACCTGCCGCCCTTGATGCTGACACCTGACGAGATCGAGGCGGCGGTGCTGGGCGCGCAATGGGTCGCCGGCCATGCCGATTCCACGCTGGCGCGTGCGGCCGAAGATCTGATGGCCAAAATCGCCGACACCGTGCCCGAGCGGCTGCGGCCCTTCGTGCTGGAGCCGGCGAGCCGCGCACGGCCGAGCTGGAACAGGGAGCCGGACCGGCTGGACATGGCGCGCACGCGCACCCAGATCCACGAAGGCAAGAAGATCATGCTGCGCTATCGCGACGAGCAGGGCCGCTCCAGCGAGCGCACGATCTGGCCGATCTCGGTCGGCTATCTCGAAGCCGTACGTTTGCTTGCGGCATGGTGCGAGCTGCGCAGCGACTTCCGCAGCTTCCGCACCGACCGCGTCGTGGACGCCACCTATCTCGACGAAAGATATCCCGAGAGGCGCGACGTGCTGCGCGCCAAATGGCGGCAGAGCCTGGTCTGGGGCCCGCCAAAGGACACGTGACGGCGATGGACGAGACATCCACCATCGATCTGTCGAGCTGTTGCCAGAGCTGCGGCGCCTGCTGCGGCTATTCGCAGAACTGGCCACGATTCTCGATCGAGAGCGACGAGGAGCTCGCTGCGATCCCTGAGGCGCTCGTCAACGAGCGTCAATCCGGGATGCGCTGCGAGGGCGATCGCTGTTCGGCTTTGCAGGGCGAAATTGGAAAGGCCACCGCGTGCAGCATCTACGCGGTGCGGCCGGAAGTGTGCCGCACCTGCATGCCGGGCGATGCCGAATGCGCGATGGCGCGGCGAAAGTTCGGGCTGCCTGTGATCGAGAGCGTATGACCAGGAAAACTGTGCAGCGGTTTTCCGCCGGGATCATGCCCAAACCATAGAGCCTTAGGCCGGAACGGCTTGGCTGATCTCGTCGTCGATTTCGTCGTCCAGCGGTGCGAGCACCGAGAGCGGCTTGGTCGACAGCGTGATCGGCTTGCGGCCTCCCGACAGCGACGGTGACGATTTGGCCGTGCTCGCGCGCGACAGCGCATAGAGTGTCGAGCCGACACGACCGCCGTTCTCGATCAGGTCGCGCTCGCTGCAGCTTCCTGCGATCGCGACAGCCAGCGAATGAAGATGGCTGCGGCGATAGCAAAACAGCGCGAGCCTGGCGCGCGCGTCAGGGGAAACACTCTCAATCAGCCTCGGCAGGCCACTCTCGCTGGCGCGGTACATCTCGCCAAGGAGCTCGTCGCGAACCGGGCAGAAATCGCCTTCATAAGCGTCGCGGCTTGAAAACATTGCAGTTCTCCCTCGTGAAGGGAAGATGCAGCGCAATTCTCTAATGAAAGGTTAACCACCCTCGGCGGTAGTCACCCGGGGTCCTTGCCATCCTGCCGCGAATCGAAGGGGAGCCCTATCGGGTTGAATACGGGGTTGCAGCCGTCCTTCGAGAAGCCGGCATTCGGCGGGCTCTCAGGATGAGCCTTGAGTCTCAGTTCGCCGCCATGAAAATCGAGAGGCCGAAGCCGGTCAGGTGATGCAGCGCCTGATCGACGCCGATCAGGGTCCAGAACCAGGGGTGCTCCTGGTTGACGCCGAAATTGGCCGAGACGAGTCCCTTGGCCCGGTCGATCGTGATGTGGATGACGAAATCGATCAGCGCCACGAACCAGAACCTCGGCGCTGCGATCAGGATCAGCGGCAACGCAACCGCAAGATGAATCAGGCAATGCACCAGAAGCGGCAATGCCCAGCCGTGCTTCTGGTCCTTGCCTTGCGCCATCCAGGCCGTCTGCAAGACGAAATCGGCGATGATGTGCTTGAAGGTGAGCAGCAACATCCAGCCAATAAGCGCTTCGACCGGAACCGCCGATGACAGGGGTGGAAACGACAAAGCTGACGCCCTCGTTGACTCGAAAAGAAAAAATGGAGCGTTCAGCGCAACTTCTTCTTGGACCCGTCAAATCATCGGGACCCATGATTTATGGCACCTCCCGGGCCGGAATGCAGCTAGGGGAACCGGAAAATCGAGAACTGTGGCTAAAGGGTGATAGGATGGGCAAGCGGCGTGGGATCGGTCGAGTAAGGTTACCTCCGGCGCGGAATTTGCATTCTCTCGCCGGCGCGCTATCATTTCCAAGCTGCGGATTGTCGTTCTTATTTTTCAGACGCTTGCAAATTTTTCGCGGGCCGCCGGCGATGGGCGCGCCGCCCGCCGTTTCAGGAATAAGGCCAGGGGGCTGCCATGGGTACTGAAGGCTCGACCTCGTCGACCGAGCTCCCGCCGCCGCGCCGCCCCAAGGTCATCAAGACCAATCAGCAGCAGGTCCTGCTGTATGTCGTGCTGACCCTGCTGCTGTCGCTTGCGACCGTCTGGGCCGGCCGCTCCCTCTTGCACAATTCGGAGACGCTGACCTTTGCCGTCGGTGCTCCCAACAGCGACGAGGCGCTGTTCGCGACCAAGCTTGCCACGCTGCTGAAGAACAACGCCTCTCGTTTCCGGATCAAGATCGTCAACAATACCGATAACGCCAAGGCGCTCGCGCAATTCGATCGCAGGCAGGCCGATCTTGCCGTCCTCCGCACCGACGCCAAGGTGCCGCTGCGAGCACGCACGCTGGCGATCCTGGAGCACGATCTCGTGCTGCTGCTGGGTGCCGGCAACAAGAAGATCAAATCGCTGGCCGAGTTGAAAAAGAAGAGGGTCGCGGTTCTCGCCGAGAACGATTCTTCGCTCGCATTCGTCCGCAGCCTGCTCGACATGCCCGACGGTCCCGACGCGGCGAAGATCCAGATGGCGCCGCAGGGCGCGACGCTGGACAAGTTGTTCGCGCCGGCCACCGGCTTCAGCGCGGTGATTGCGATCGTCCATGCCTCCAAGGCCGTGCGCGACAAGGCCTACGAGCAGGTCGCCAGGCACGGCGGCTTCACGCTGAATGCGATCGACGAGGCCAAGGCACTGGCGCTCAAGTTCCCCGGTATCTCCGATGAGACGCTGTCGGCAGGCACGCTGTCCGCATCGCCCGAAATTCCCGATGACGATCTCGACACGATCGGACTGGAATGGCTGCTCGTCGCGCAATCCAGGATGTCGGCGACCACCGCGGGCGACATTGCGCGCATCGTCTACGAGAACAAGTCCGCGCTCGGGCTCGACAACGGCTTTGCGACGCACATCGAACCCGCCTCCGTCGAGAAGGACGCCTACGTGATGGCGCATCAGGGGGCGGCCGACTACATCAACGACGACACCAAGTCGTTCATGGATAAGTATAGCGACATGATGTATCTGGGCGCCGCCGCGCTCAGCGTCATCGGCTCGATCTTCGCCGCCATCTACGCCAAGATCACCCGCATCGCGCCGGAGAAGGCGAGCGAGCTCTCCACCGCCATTCTCGACATCGGCGAACGCATCGAGCATGCGCATTCGCTGGATCAGCTCGAATGTCTGCAGGACGAGCTCGAGACCATCTTGCGCGGCGCGGTCATCGGCTTGCGCGACGGCACGATCAGCACAGACGGGCTCGACACTTTCAAGCTGGGCTACGAGTTCGTCCGGGACGAAATCAGCATGCGTCGCGACTTCCTGAAACGTCATGCCAGCGAGATCGAGAAGGTCGCCATCGGGGCGCTCCCTCCCCCGCATGACGACACCAACGTCGTGGTGGTGAAAACAGCTCAGAGTGCCTGACCTATCGATTCGTGCTTTGGGCCGCGGACTCTCGCATTTCGGGCGAATCGCGTCCCGCTCCGGAACCGTTTCGCTGGCGCAACCGTTGGTTACCGGCACAACCGGAAAACGCACGATGCGTATCCTCCTTCTCATCATCCTGCTGGGAATGCTGGTTGCGGTCGGCTACTTCGCCTATTCAGCCATGTCGGTTGCAGGCGACCCGATCCCGACCGAAGGCTATGTGGCACTGGCGCTGGGGGCGGGGTTCTCCGTGGTCGTCGGCGTCGGCTTGATGATGCTGCTGTTCTGGAGCAGCCGTCGCGGCTATGATGAGCCTCCGCATTTCAAATAACGACCACCCCAGGTAGCCAGCTGGCTCCCCCGAAGCATCCTGACCGTCCTGATCTGAGCGGATGGCGCCGCTGCCCGTCCCGTCGTTGACGGCCCCGGTGCGGGCGGGCACCTTGGCACCGAAGTCCCAACCAGGACCGCAGGAACCAGACCGAGCCACCGTCCCGTATGTCAAAGCCGATGTTTTCCGCTCTGGCCCAATTCATGGCCGCGACCGCCGGCCGCAACATGACCAAGGCGGCCTATGTGGCCGTGACCGTCGGCGTGCTCAGCATGGTGTTGCTGACGATCGACCCGGCCTATGACACTACGCACCGCTGGGTGGATGTCCTGCTGTGGGCCTGTCTGATCTATTTCGTGTTCGAATGGCTCGTCCGACTGCGCCACATGGCGCGGCAGCAGCGGCTGGGGCTCTACATGTCCTCCTCCGCGGGGGTGGTCGACGCGCTGGGGGCGCTGGCCGTGCCGGTCGCGCTGATGCTCGGAGCCGAACCCAAGACCGCGTGGCTGCTGAGCGTGCTCTGGGTGCTGAAAGTGGTGCCAGGCATTCCTGGCCTGCGCCAGCTCCGCCGCGTGCTGGTGCTTGAATCCGGGCCGTTGATCAGCGTGCTCGTCATCTTCCTGATGGTGGTTTTCCTCGCCTCCGTCGCCGAATATTTCCTGGAGCGGGACGTGCAGCCGCAAACGTTCGGCAGCGTCCCAGCCGCCCTGTGGTGGGCGGTCGTCACGCTGACCACGACCGGCTATGGCGACGTCGTGCCGGTCACGCCGCTCGGCCGCATGGTGGCAGCCCTGGTCATGATCTCCGGCCTCGGCGTGTTCGGCCTGTGGACCGGTATTCTGGCGACCGGGTTCGCAGCGGAAACCCGGCGTGACAATTTCCTCAAGACCTGGGAGTCCGTCAGCAAGGTGCCATTCTTCGCGGCGCTGGGTCCAGCGGCCATCGCCGACGTCACCCACATGCTGCGCACAATGGAGCTGCCGGCGCGCACCATGATCATCCGCAAGGGTACCCAGGGCGACTGCATGTATTTCATCGCGGCCGGCGCCGTCGAGGTCGATCTCCCCGGCAAGAAGGTGCAGCTCGGCGAAGGCGCCTTCTTCGGCGAGATGGCGCTGCTCGGCAACAACATGCGCGGCGCCAACGTCTCGACCACGAAAGTGTCGCGGCTTTTGGTGCTCGACCTCGTCGATTTCCGCGTGCTGATGGCGCGGCACCCTGATCTCGCCGAGACCATCGACGCCGAAGCCAAGCGCCGCGCGCTTGAAAACAAGTAAATGGAGGCAAGAATGTCGGATATAGCCGACGCGGCAAGTCCCCCCGTGCTCGAAATCAGCGGTGCACGCGCCACCATCCGCCTGAGCCGGCCAAAACATCTCAACCGGCTCCAGGCGGAGGATCTCGGTGAACTGATCAAGCTGTTCGACCGGGTGGAAAGCGATCCTGATATCCGGGTGCTGGTGCTGACCGGCACGGGACGAGCGTTCTCCGCAGGCTATGATCTGAATTCTGTCGCCGAGCGCGCGGTGAGCGCCAACGAGCAGCAGAGCGCGGGCTCGGCCTTCGAGGTCGTCGTCAACCGCCTGGAGGATCTCGGCGTGCCGACGATCTGCCGGCTGAACGGCGGGGTCTATGGTGGCTCGACCGATCTCGCGCTCGCCTGCGATTTCCGCATCGGCGTCGACACCGCCGAGATGTTCATGCCGGCGGCCCGGCTCGGGCTGCATTACTACAGGAGCGGCATCAAACGCTACGTGACCCGGCTTGGCGTGGACAACGTCAAAAAGCTGTTCCTGACAGCGCAGAAGATCACCGCTCCGGAGATGCTGCGGATCGGCTATCTCACCGCGATGGTGCCGGTGGAAACCCTCGACGAGGAGGTCGACAAGCTCGCCAACCTCCTCGCCGGCAATGCTCCGAACGCGATGCGCGGCATGAAGCGCGCCATCAACGAATTCGCCCGTGGCGCGCTCGATGAACAAGCCGCCGACCAGCGTCACCGCGACAGCATGCGCGGCGACGAGATCAAGGAAGGCATCAGGGCGTTCGCGGAGAAGCGGCTGCCGAGGTTCTGATCACCCACCGATAGCCTTTAACCACCCAGAGCCTTGGCATGCTGTGCCGCCATCTCGTCGTCCGCTGCATTGATGCGCTGGAACGCCGGCCGGGAGGTGATGCGCTCCGAATAGCGGACGAACACATCCTTCTTCGGCACGATGCCGAACATCATGGTCCAGTTGAACGCGACGCCCCACAGCACATCGGCGGCGGTCATGCGCTCGCCGAGCAGATATGGTCCTTTCGACAGCTGCGCCTCGAGCGCACCCAGCATTGTGTCGTAATCGGCGTAGGGTGACTGCGTAATCGGCGCGGGCTCGCGCTGCATGAACTTGTCGATCAGGGCTGGCTCGAACGAGGAGCCGTAATAGGCGGTCCAGCGCAAATAAGGACCGCGGAGCGGATCGTTCAAGGCGGGCGTAAGCCCCGCCTCCGGAAACAAATCGGCGAGATAGATGTAGATGGCGACCTGCTCGGTCACGAGCACCTCGCCGTGCCTGACGGCCGGCACCTTGCCGAGCGGATTGAGGGCAAGGTAGGCGGGCTGCCGCTGCTCGCCGGCCTTCATGTTGAGGATATGGAGATCATAGGGCGCGCCAAGCTCTTCCAGCAGCACCCGCGTGCCGGTGGCCCGGCTCTGGGGCGAGTAATACAACGTGACGCGGTTTGGATCGGTCATGGCTAGGCTCCATCTGGCTGGCGATGGCTCGCCTTGTAGCCGAGCATACCTGACATCCTGTGTCAGGTATGGTTTAAGAGGTTATGCGCGCGAGCCGAATGTTGTCGATCCTCACCACTCTGCAGGCCAGGGACAGGTCACTGCGCCTGAGCTTGCGGATGCCTGCGAAGTCTCGGTTCGCACGATCTATCGTGACATCGATGCGCTCGCCGCATCCGGCGTCCCCGTTTATGCCGACCGTGGTGCTGAGGGCGGCTATCGCCTGCTCGACGGCTATCGCGTGCGCCTGAACGGCTTGTCGCAGAGCGAGGCCGGCGCGCTATTCTTAGCCGGGCTCCCCGGCCCGGCGGCGGCGCTGGGGCTGGATGCGGCAATGATCGCCGCGCAGAACAAATTGATGGCGGCGTTGCCCGCGAATTTGCGCGAAGATGCCGGGCGGATGCAAGAGCGTTTCCATCTCGATGCTCCTGGCTGGTTCGGCGAGACGGAAGAGCCGAAACATCTGCGCACCATCGCCGGCGCAGCACTGCGCGGGACTCTTATAAAGATCCGCTACCAGAGCTGGCGTGCCGAGAAGCAGCGCCGTGTTGCCCCACTCGGTCTGGTGCTGAAGGGAGGCAGCTGGTATCTCGCAGGTCAAGTCGACGGTACCGTGCGCACCTATCGCGTCGCGCGCGTGCTCGACTGCACGGCCCTCGATGACCGCTTCGACCGTCCCGGCGATTTCGATCTCGCCGCCTATTGGCAGGACGCGACGCTGCGGCTGGAAGCCGAGATGCATCCCAGTGTCGCGATCGTGCGGCTGTCGCCGTTCGGCGTGAAGTTGCTCGATGCGCTGACCCAGCCTTACGTGAGGGCGCGCACGCAGCTCGACGAGACCGCCGATGCCGACGGCTGGCGGATTGCAAGAGTGCCGACGGGGAAAACGTCATGGCATGCCGCCTCTGAGTTGCTACGGCTCGGGGCCGAAGCTGAAGTGTTGGAGCCCGCCGATCTCCGCGAGAAGATGGCCGAGATGACGCAGGCGATGGCCGCGCGCTATCGCACGGCGCGTAAAGCCGGATCGCGGCGGATCCCGCCGCGGCCGGCGAAACAATCCTGAAACACGATTCTCCTGCCTCCCTGTGAACGTAACCGCGCTTCGCCTCGACCGAGAAGCAGGGACACAACAACGGCTTCGCGCCACACTGGAGAATGAAGATGTTTCGTAAGCTTGCACTCGGTCTGATCGCCGCCGGCTCGCTCGGCGCTGCCGCTCTCGCGCCCACCGCCGCATCGGCGCACGGCTTCCACCACTACTGGGGTCCCGGCTGGGGCTATGGCGGCATCTACGTCAACACCGGCTTCGACAATTGCTACCAGGAGCGCGTGATCCAGACCCGCCACGGCGCACGCGTGCGCGTCGTGAATGTCTGCGGGTACACCGTTTACTGATATCGCGCCTTCGACAAAGCTCCGGTCGCGCCGCGGCCGGAGTTTTGCGTCAGTCTTGGGCGCTCTGTCGATTCCGACGAAACCAGGCCCAGGTCTCGCGCGTCGTTCTGATGTAGCCGCGGCCGCGATAGACGATCTCGCCGTCGACGATGCTGTTCAGCTTTGGCAGCGCATGAAACGGAATTGACGGGTACGCGTGATGCTCGACATGGTAGGGCATGTTCCACGCGATCCACTTGACGATCATGCCGGTATAGGTGGTGCGGGTATTCTGGAAGGCGTTGCGACTGCGCTCACAGCCGGTGTGCTCGGCCAGGAGATAGGGCCTGAGGAAGAATTGCCCGATGATGAGCGGGACGATCCAGACCTTGAGCAGCAGCGCGGAGGAAAACCACAGCGAGAGCGTGAGCAGCAGGACATAGAGGGCGGCATAGACGCGCGCCTCGGTCACGATAATGGCGCGCTTGTTCTCGGGAATCCAGGGCACCGTGACCTTGCCGGTGACGGCATGGCCGAGCATCAGCCGGAGGCGGCCCGCAACCTGGAGCAGGCCGCTATAGGCAAGCGCGATCTGGGTGTGGGATTTGGGCTTCACGCCGACGATCAGCTCCGGGTCCTTCTCGGGATCCTGGGTGTAGCGATGATGGTCCCAGTGGAACAGGCAGTAATATTCGTAGGGTTGCCCGATGATGAAGGCCGAGAGGTAGCCTACCGCGAGGTTGAGGCCGCGGCTCCTGAACGCGGTCTTGTGCGCAGTCTCGTGCAGCGCCATGAACAGAAAAGGCGATGAAATAGCCCTGTATCACCATCAGCGGTGAGGCCCAAAGGACCCCATAGCTCGAGCTCACCGTCCAGATCAACGATCCGACCAGCACGACCACGGCGTAGTGGCAGAGGCTGCGCAGGGCACCCCTGAGATCGGAGCGAACGGACAGTTCGCGCAGCATCGCCGGTGTCAACGGCTTCACGCGGTCGCCGGGTTCTGAAATGGTCGCGTCAGTCATGAGCGGGGACCTGCACTATTTGTTGAGGAACTCGGCGATCTCGGCTTTGAGGAAAGCCCGGTCGCGCGGATTGCTGACGGGGTTGCCGGCGCGATGGCCGTGCAGCGACGGAATCGGATGCAGCACGGCCGATTTCGCATTGATCAGCATGCCGAGTTCGTCCTCGTTGTCGCGGACGTCGAAATAGCGATCGGTCGCGCCCGGCATCAGCAGCATGTGCGCCTTGATCGCCGCCAGTGCGCGATCGAGATGGCCGCCGAACGCTGCACAAGCGCTGATGTCGCCGCGCTGCCAGATGCCGGCCTGCGCCAGCAGATCGTTGCCGTCGCGCCGGGCAAAGGTCGAATCCCAAGTTCGGACGAGATAATCCTCGAGCGACGTAAAACCCGCCTCGCGCCACAGTTCGTCGCGGTAAAAGCCGTGAGACATGGCCCAGCCGGCATAGACGCGACCCATGGCGCGATAGCCGGCTGTCGGCTTCTCGACAAAGCGGCCGTCGCGGAAGCCGGGATCGCCCGATAGCGCAGCCTTCACGCTTTCGAGAAAAACATGGTTGTAAGGCGAGCAACGCGCGCTGCCGCAGACCACCGCGGCGCGCTCAACCATAGCCGGATGTAGCGCCGCCCAGTGATAGGTCTGCATGCCGCCCATCGACCAACCATAGACCAGCGCGAGCTTCGTAATGCCGAAGTGCTCGGTCAACAGGCGATGCTGGGCCGCAACTGCGTCGTGATAGGTGAGTTGCGGAAAGGGCCTGGCGCCGCAGTTCGAGGGCGAGGACGACAGTCCGTTGCCGAACAGGTTCGGGATGATGACGAAATAGCTGAGGGGGTCGAGCACGCCATCGGGCCCGATCAACCATTCGGTATCAAAATGTTGCGCGCTGAATGAGGTCGGATAAAGGATGACATTGTCCTTCGCCTGATTCAGCGTGCCGTAAGTCTTGTAGGCGAGCTTCATCGCGGGGAACACCGTGCCCGACTGAAGCACAACGTCGCCGGCCTCAAAGATCTCGTAGCCGCGATGCCCGGTCACTTGTCCAACTCCCGCTCACGCGGCGCAGAGTGCGCCCCGCCGCGACGACGATGCATCGATCATGCCGGACCAGCAAACGCATCGTTGCGTCGCGCTCAATAACTGTACTTTTAGTCCACTTATTTGGAAAAGGCAATGGGGGAGTCTCGCCTTCCCGGCTCAGGCGATGGCTGCGATGTATCGCTCCACCGACGCCGCGAAGACAGCTTTGGCGCCTGCGGCGATGTTGCGGTCCCACCAGGCACCATAGATGCGGTCGAAGGCGAGCGGCTCAACAGCCGCCGCGATCCGCCGCACCGCGGCGGCGTCGAGCGGGATATAATTCGGATAGGAATACATGAAGCTGAGGAAGCGGCGATCCATCGCCACCTGCGCAATATCGCCAGTGAGCAGCGCGCCTTTGCCCTCGGCACCGCGCGCATGGTGCAGCACGGTGGCGCCAGCAAAATGCCCGCCGGTGCGCAGCAGCAGAACATCTTCAGAGATGCGATGCTGATCGCCGGTCCAGTGCACGATCGAGGAATGCGGACGCGTTACCCATTGACGGTCATCGGCATGAAGATAGACAGGCACGCCGCCAAAGGCCTCGCTCCAGTCGGCGAGCGCGCCATAGTAATGAGGGTGCGAGATGGCGATCGCCGTCAGGCCGCCGAGCGATTTGACGTGTGCGATCGCCTGCGAGGTTGCCAGCGGAATACAGTCCCACATCACGCATCCCCTGCCATCGGGGATCAGCAACGCGCGCTGGCCAATCGCAAAACTCGGATCGAGTGCGATACCGGTGAGGCCGAGATCGTCGCGCCAGACGAGGCGATGGCGCTCGGCGAGCGTCTCGCGGGTCAGAAAGGTCTGCCCTTTCCAATTCACATACTGCCGTTCGTCTTCGCAGATCGGACAGGATGCGGCCGGCTTCCCGCTGTTCGGGAATTGCGCGCCGCAGGTTTCGCAGGTCCAGAGAGGCATGGCTGTGATCCGGAGGAGAACGGGATACCTGTGAGGTGGCATCGCAGCCCTCCAATCGCAAGCCCGAAGGAACCAACGCGATTAGCGCAGGTTACTTTTCTGTCCGCCTTGGGCGCGATTGGTCAGCCATCTCCGCTTGCACGAGACCCCATGCGATCCGCAGCATCACGTTCAGAGTCTCGATGATGTCGCGCCCTTCCCGAATCTGGCCCTTGTTCGCCGTCAATTTCTTCATGGCCGACATGCAGTCCGGCATCGGACCATTCGTCGGCGTATTCCTTCAAGAGCGCGGTTGGGCGACCGGGTTGATCGGCACGGCGCTGACGATCGGCAATGTCGCGGGCATGCTGGTCACGACGCCGATCGGCGGCTTCATCGATTCCAGTCGCAACAAGCGGCTGTGGGTCATCATCCCCGGAATCTGCGTCGTCCTTGCTTCCACGATCATCCTGGTCTCGCAAAATTTCTGGGCCGTGACCTTCTCGCAAGTGGCCCAGTCGCTGGCGAGTGCTGCAATCGTTCCAGCGGTCACCGGCATCACGCTCGGCATCGGCAAGCAAAAAGGCTTCAACGCGCTGAACGGGCGCAATCAGGCCTTCAACCATGCAGGCAACATGGTTGGCGCGGCATTGTCCGGATATCTCGGCTACAAGTTCGGTTACGTCGCCGTGTTCGTTCTGGCGGCGGTGTTCGGCGCCATCGCGATCGCCTGCGTGTTGATGATCCCTGCCAAATCCATCGACGATCGCCAGGCCCGCGGCAGCAAGGAGGACGAGAGCAAGAACCCGCCGGATGCCATGTCCGTCCTCCTCAAGCACAAGCCACTGCTGGTGCTGGCGCTCGCGCTCGCCATCTTTCATCTCGGCAATGCGGCGATCGTTCCGCTCTATGGCCTTGCGGCGGTGGCTCAGGGACAGGCCAACGGCCCGAGCTTCGTTGCAACCACGGTCGTCATCGCACAGGGCGTCATGGTCGTGACGTCGCTCATTGCCATGCAGGTCGCAGGAAAGCGCAATTATTGGCCGGTGATCCTGGTATCCTTCATGTTTCTGCCGATCCGCGGTGTGCTGGCGTTTTTCGTGACAGGGTGGTGGGGCGTCGTTCCGATGCAGGTGCTCGACGGCATCGGAACCGGATTGCAAACAGTTGCGGTGCCCGGGATGGTCGCGCGCTCGCTCGACGGCACCGGCCGCATCAATCTGGGCCAAGGCGCTGTCATCACGGTCCAAGGCGTAGGCGCGAGCCTGAGCCCCGCACTCGGCGGCTGGATCGCGCAGTGGATCGGCTATGGCCCGACCTTCCTGTTACTCGGCAGCTTCGGTCTCGCCTCGATGGCGCTGTGGCTGGTGTTCGGCGCGCACGTGAAGAAGTACTGAGGCGCATCGCTCTGCTTCCGCGCGCCGCGATGCGGACCAATCTGCCGGTGATGCCCATTCCACATCTGTCCGGCGCGCGCGAAGGCCGGAGAAGCTAGTCCTCTAGGATCGCGACAGCGCGTGTCCAACCCGCCGAGGCGCGCTCGATCTTCACGGGAAAGCATGACACCTTGAAGCCGGTCGACGGCAGCAGGTCGAGATTGTGCAGCTTCTCGAGATGGCAATAGCCGATGTAGCGGCCGGCCTTGTGGCCTTCCCAGATCAGGCTGGCGTCCTTCGTCTCGGCGTATTTCTTCGCGGTATGAACGAACGGTGCGTCCCAGCTCCAGCCGTCGATGCCGGTCAGACGCACACCACGCTCGAGCAGATACATGGTCGCCTCATAGCCCATGCCGCAGCCCGAGGTGACGTAGTCCTGCCGGCCATATTTGGCGCCGGCGCTGGTGTTGACCACGACGATCTCCAGCGGCTTCAGCTCATGACCGATGCGCTTGAGCTCGGCCTCGACATCTTTGGCCGTTGCGACATAGCCGTCCGGCAGGTGCCGGAAGTCGAGTTTCACACCGGGCTGGAAGCACCATTCCAGCGGCACCTCGTCGATGGTCCAGGACCGCTCGCCGCGATTCATGGTCGGATGGAAATGCCAGGGCGCGTCGAGATGCGTGCCGTTGTGAGTCGAGAGGGTGACCTGTTCCACCGCCCACCCCTGCCCGTCCGGCAGATCCTGGGCTTTCAGTCCGTCGAAGAACTGCAGCATGCGCGGCAGGCCCTGCTGATGATCGATATACTGGATCGTCGGATGATTGCCGGGCGGATCGGCCGGCACGTCGTTCTGGAGAGGGACGGAGATGTCGATCAGCTTGGTCGTCATGACGCTTCCTCGTTGATTGTTTTGGTTGGCGGCCGTCAGGCGTCCGTTCAGGCTTCCTGCCGCTCGACGCGGTTCTTCAAGATACCGATCCTCTCGACCTCGAGCTCGATCGTATCGCCATGCTCGAGATACCATCCAAGCTCGAGGCCGCAGCCATTGCCGACCGTGCCGGAGCCGATGAATTCGCCGGGCATCAGCGTCTCGTCCTGGGTGACGTGGGCGATGATCTCCTCGAAGGAAAACAGCATGCCCTCGGAGACGCCTTTCGAGCGGGCCTCGCCGTTGACGCGCGCTTCCATCTTCAGCTTGTAGGGATCGCCGATCTCGTCTGGCGTCACGATCCAGGGGCCCATCACGTTGCCGCCATCGAAGCTCTTGCCCTTGGCCGGGCCGAGCCGCCCCTCCATCTCGATGCGCTGTGCGTCGCGCGCGGAGAAATCGTTGAAGATCGTGTAGCCGAAGATGTGATCCTTCGCTTTCGCGGCGGAGATGTTGGCGCCCTTGTTCTTGGTGATGATCCCGAATTCGAGCTCGTAGTCCATGACCTTGCTGTAGCGCGGCCATTTCACCGTGGTGTTTGTGCCGCGGACGCTAAAACGGTTGGTGATGTAAAAGATCGGCTGCTTGCGATAGACCTCGGGCAGCTCGCCGAGTGGCTCGGCATCGATGCGCGCCAACTCCGCCATGTCACCCTTGGCGCGCGCGGCGAGCTTCCGCTGCCCGCGCGGCGCTTGCAGGATGTGCAGCGCGAACGACATGCCGTCGCGCATCTGCCTGGGCTCCGGCACCGGCGCGAGGATATCGACGGCGCTGACCGCCGTTGACAGCGTCGCGTCCTCGCCGCGCTTGTCGAACAGGGCCCGGGCCTGATCGAGCGCGCTGGGCCCGGCGTCGATCAGCGCCAGCATTGAGCGGAAGGCCGGATTGGCCTCGCCGTCTCGCGCGGCGGCGGCGGCGAGATCGAACATCTGGCTGTCATTGGCATGGACGGCGCCGATCTTCTCCTGACCGGCCGATCTGAATGTTGCGAGCTTCACCTCGGATCCTTCTTGCTATCGTGAAGAATATATGATCAGATAAAATATCGATACACAACCCAAAAAAATACAGATTTGGGGAGAGCGCGTGGTGGGGCGAATGCACAATAGGGTGATGCGGGCGGGTCTCGTGCTTGGGATGTCCATTGCCTTGACGGCACCAGCGCTGGCGCAGGCCAAGATCCAGATCGGCTGCACCGCGACCTCCGACTGCGCCTCGGCCATGGTCGCGGTCGACGAAGGCATCTTCAAAAAGCACGGGCTGGACGTCGAGATGACGCCGATCGCAATCAACTCCAACATCCCGGCGGCGATCCTGTCGAATTCGATTCAGGTCGGCGGCCCAACCTCCACCGTCTTCCTCCAGGCCGTCGACGGCGGCCTCGACCTCGTCGCGATCGCCGGCGCCTCGGTCATGAACACGACTTCGAACACCGCGATCGCCGCCTTCGTCCGCAACGGCATCACCATCAAGGCGCCGAAGGATTTCGTCGGCAAGAAGGTCGGCGCCCCCGGCCTGAATGCCTTCCTGCACGTGTTGTTCGTGAAATGGCTGGTCGAGAAAGGCGTCGATCCCAAGAGCGTCAATTTCGTCGAAGTCACCTTCCCGACCATGGCCGACATCATCAAATCAGGCGGTGTGGATGCCGTACTCACCGCCGAGCCGTTCGTCACGCGCATGACCGATGCGGGGCTCGGCTCGGTTGGCGCGCGCTATGGCGCCGAGCTCGGCCGCACCGATCCGATCATCTTCTACGCCGCATCGCGCGACTGGGCGGAGAAGAATACGGCGACGGTGAAAAGATTCCGCGAAGCGGTCGCGGAGGCCGCCGCCATCGTCAACAGCGATCGCGAGAAGGCCTCCGCCTCGATCGCCAAGTTCACCAAGCAGCCGCTTCAGCTCGTCAAGGCGACGCCGCCGAACCGGTCCGAGCCGAGCCTGAAGCCGGAAGACCTCGCCTGGTGGATCGACGTGATGTCCTCGCAAAAGATGCTGCAATCGAAGCTCGACACCGCGAAACTGGTGCTGAACTGAAGGATATCGACGATGCCTGCTCCTGAGCGCACTCTCGAACGCCTGCCGACTGAGGCCGGCACCTTGAGCGAGCGCGCCGCAAACCTCATCGAGCAGGACATCCTGGCCGGACATCTCGCGCCGGGATCGCGGCTCGGCATCGTCGATCTCGTGCAGCGCTACGACATCGGCGCCACGCCCCTGCGCGAGGGCTTGTCGCGGCTGATGTCGCGCGGCCTGATCGTCGGCATCGGCCAGCGCGGCTTCCGTGTCGCCGAGGTCAGCCGTGAGGATCTCGCCGACATCACCTGTATGCGGACAGCGGTTGAGATCGAGGCCGTCAGGCTCGCCATCCTCCGCGGCGACGTCGCCTGGGAGGCCAACATCGTCAGTGCACTGCATCAGATGCGTCGGCATATCGAGCGCACCGGCAATGAATTCCGCGAAGGCGCGGCCGATTTCGACCGGCTGCACAAAGGCTTTCACACCGCGCTGCTCGCCGCCTGCGGCTCACAGCGCATGCTGGCCGCCCATTCCGACCTCTACGACCAGGCCTATCGCTACCGCCGCGTGATGATGGGCGTCATCGACAGCGGCGAGGGCTTTATCCGGAGCCACCAGATGCTCGCCGACCACGTGCTCGCCCGCGACGTTGCCGCCGCGCAAAAAATGCTGACGGCGCATCTGCACTCGACCATCAATTTCGTCTATCCGCCTGATAGCAGGGAGCAATCATGAGCGTCGTTGCCAGGCTCGACGAGGCGCGCGCCGCGCGACGTCAAAAAACGCTGATTGCGTTCAACGCCGCGACGCTGCAGCTTGGCGGCAAGACCATCATCGAGAATCTCGACCTGGAGGTGCGGCCAGGCGAATTCCTCTGCATCGTCGGCGCCTCCGGCTGCGGCAAGACCACGGCGCTGAGGCTCGCCGCGGGCCTCTATCGCCCCACGAGCGGTACAGTGACTTTCGACGACGAGTCGATCACCGGGCCGCGCCGCGAGGTCGCGATCGTGTTCCAGGATTATGGCAAGGCGCTGTTGCCGTGGCGGACCTCGTCCGGAAACATCTCGCTGGCGCTGGAGGCTTCTCGTGTGCCGGCGCGTGAGCGCGGTGTGCGCATCGAGGCGCTGTTGCGCAAGGTCGGTTTGCCCGGCCATGCCGACAAATATCCGACCGAGATGTCGGGCGGCATGCAGCAGCGTCTGCAAATCGCGCGCTGCCTTGCGCAGGAGCCGACGACGCTGCTGATGGACGAACCCTTCGGCGCGCTGGATGCGATGACGCGCCAGGGCCTTCAGGACGAGGTGCTGTCGCTGACGCAAGCGAGCCAGACGACCGTCATTTTCGTGACTCACGATCTCGACGAGGCGATCTATCTCGGCGACCGGGTCATTGGCTTGTTGCCGCATCCGGGCCGGATCGGGATCGAGCTCGATGTCGACCTGCCGCGCCCGCGCGACCAGCTCGCCACCCGCGAGCTCCCCGAATTCCTGCGGCTGCGCCGGCAGTTGTTCGACTTCATCAAGGCGACCGAACATTGAGCCTCGATCGCACCAGGCCCCTGCTGCTACCGCTGGCGCTGATGCTGGCGTTCGAGCTCTGGGCGCGCCTCACCCATCTGCAAAGCGACAGCCTGGCCCCGCCGAGCGCGATCCTCGCAGCACTGGCGGCGGCGCTTGCCGATCTCTCGATTCCGATCGCGATCCGCGACACACTGTTCGCCGCCTTTGCAGGGCTGGCGATCGGTGGCGCAATCGGACTTGCCCTCGGCATCGCCTTCGGCATCTCGCGCCCGATCGACCGGCTGATGGAGGTGACGGTCGAGGCAATCCGTCCCATTCCCTCGATCGCGCTGCTGCCGATCGCGTTGATCGCGCTGGGGTTCGGCTACCGGATGGAGATCGTGATCGTGGCGTTCGCCTGCGTCTGGCCGATGCTGATCCTGACGCGCAGCGCGGTGCGCAGCATCGAGCCGCGATTGATGGAAGTATCGCGCGCCCTGCGGCTAAGCGCGACGCAACGAATCGCGAAGATCGTGATCCCGGCGGCGCTACCGCGGATCTTCATCGCCTTTCGCCTGTCGGCTGGGATCGCCCTGATCGTCGCCGTCACCGTCGAGATTGCGATCAATCCGATCGGCCTCGGCGCCGGCATCATGCTGGCGCAGCAGGCGCTGCGCGCCGATCTGATGCTCGCCTACCTCGTGTGGATCGGCGTGATCGGCTACGCGCTGAACATCCTGTTGATTGCGATCCAGCGCCGACTATTCGGCCGTGCCGCGCTTGCCGGAGACAATGCATGAACCGCGCGGAGATCCTCTGGCGTGTCGCAAGCGTCCTCGTCGCGGCCGGCGTCTTCGCGGCCTGGCAACTCATCGCCAATCTGCGCGTGGTCTCGCCGGTGTTCCTGCCCGGTCCCGATAGGGCCTGGGCCGCGCTGCTGCGCGGCTTTTCGAGCGGAGATCTCGCCGGCAAGCTCATCGGGACGCTCGAGCACATGGCCTATGGGTGGCTCGCCGCCTCGATCGCCGGTATTGCGCTCGGTGCGCTGATCGGATCGTCGAAGGTGATGCGCGCCTATGTCGCGCCGTCCCTGGAATTCTTGCGGCCCCTGCCGGTCTCGGCGATCATCCCGGTTGCGATCGCGATGCTCGGGCTGACGCAAGGCATGGCACTGTTCGTGATCGCCTTCGGCGCGATCTGGCCGATCATGCTCGCAACCATTCATGGCTTTGCCGCAGTCGAGCCGCGGCTCTACGAGGTCGCCCGCTCGCTGCAGATGTCGCGCGCCGCCGTGATCAGCAAGATCGCACTGCCGTCGGCTTTGCCTGATATCCTCGCCGGCATGCGGCTCAGCCTGACGGTCGCGCTGATCCTCTCGGTGGTCTGCGAGATCCTGGCCGGGCTCGACGGCCTTGGTCAGTGGGTTCTGCTCTCGGCACGTGCGTTCCGGTCCGCCGACCTCTTCGCCGGCGTCATCCTGCTCGGTGCGACCGGATATCTGACGTCGATTGCAATGTCGCTCGTCGAGCAGCGACTGCTCGCCTGGCAAACTGCCGCCCGGTAGCGCGGCAGCGATTTGGACGACACCCAAGCCTAATTCTCGAAGAACCCAGGGTGCTTCTCCACGAACGCGTGCAACTCGCGCGCGACGCGATCGAGGTGGTTGGCCATCTCTGCCCTTGCTCTTTCGGGATCGCGATCGGCAATGCTGCGGTAGATCGCCTCGTGCTCCGTGTACGTTCCCTTGAGCCGGCCAGGCTCCGGCAGCAGGGTGCGGCGAACGCGTTCAAGATGGGTGCGGATCGGATCGAGCACTTCGCCGACGCGCGCGAGGCTCAGGTTCTCGGTCATCTGGTGATGAAACCGGGTATCGAGCTCATGGAAGCCTTCGAGGTCTCCGCTCGCGATCGCAGCCTTTTGATAAGCGAGGTTCTGGCTCAGCGCGCCGATCGAATCGTCGGACAAGCCGGCCGCGCAGACGCCGACGACCTCGACCTCCAGCGCGCGGCGCATCAGCATCCACTGCCTGACGTCCTCGAGATGAATCCGGGCGACGTAGGAACCGCGCTGCGGCTCGACCACGACCAGTCCTTCGAAGGCGAGCCGGTTGATCGCCGTCGTGATCGACAGCTTGGACACCTCGAAGCGTGCGCACCATTCGTTCTTGTCGATCGGCGTTTCGGGCGCGAGCAAGCCGGAGACGATGGCGCGTTTCAGCGCAACATAGGCCTGGTCGACCTTTGATCCGCCTGCACTGCGCCCGCGCGCTGGCCGTGTGCCGCCACTGAAACCACCGACTGAATGCATGCTTTGATCCCCAGCCGATCTACACATTTCCATGCCGCAACGCCAATCGCGCTGACCAAAAGGCTTGACGAGCATCAACTGATATAACTAGCATATCAGTCAACTAATAAACCATCACCTGCGGCTCGATGTCTTCCCAGGGACTGACGGCACGCCGGGAGGAAAGCCAATGGACACACGCTTCGGCGCGCTCGGGGCAGATGACGAGCGTGGCGCGCCGCGCTCCTCTCGCGTGGTCGAGCTTGGTAGCCGCCCCGGCGTGCCGGCTGGACATGCCGTGCTCAGCGCGGAGCGGGTCTCCAAATCCTTTGCCGGCGTGAAGGCGCTCCAGGACGTCGACTTCGATTTGCGCCACGGCGAAGTGCATGCGCTGATGGGTGAGAACGGTGCCGGCAAGAGCACCCTGATGAAGATTCTTGCCGGCGTGCACACGAGCTACGACGGCACCATTCTGGTCGAGGGCCGTGCTGCATCCTTCAGCGGCGTACGCGATGCCGAAGAGGCCGGCGTCGCCATCATCCACCAGGAGCTCAACCTCGTTCCCGAGCTGAGCGTCGCCGACAATATCTTCCTTGGCCGGGAGCCGCTGATCGGCGGCGTATTGATCGACCGGCGCCGGATGATCAGAGCGGCCGGACGTCTGCTGGCGCGCCTCGGCGTCAGCATCGCGCCTGATACCAGGATCGCGGGCTTGCGCGTCGGCGAGCAGCAGCTCGTCGAGATCGCCAAGGCGCTGTCACTGAACGCGCGCATCCTCATCATGGATGAGCCGACCTCGGCGCTGTCGTCGTCGGAATGCGACACGCTGTTCAAGATCGTGCGCCAGCTCGCGCGCGAAGGCGTCGCGATCATCTATACGTCGCATCGCATCGAGGAGGTGCTGGAGCTTGCCGACCGCGTCACCGTGCTGCGCGACGGCCGGCGCGTGGTGACCGCGCCCATCGACGAGCTCTCGCGCGGCGCCATCATCTCGGCGATGGTCGGCCGCGAGATGACGGCGAACGAGCGCGGCGCGACGGCGCGGGACGGCGCGGTCGTCCTCTCGGTGCAGGGCCTGACGCTGGATACGCTCGGGCCGCACGGATGGCGAAGGACGCTGCACGGTGTCAGCTTCGAGCTGAAGCGCGGCGAGATCCTCGGCATCGGCGGCCTGCTCGGGTCCGGGCGGACGGAGATCCTGGAATCGATCTTTGGCGTGGCGCGCGGCTGGCGCACCGGCAGCATCGCGATCGACGGTGCGGCGGTCGACATCGTCTCTGCCTCCGACGCCTACCATCACGGCGTCGCGCTCGTCAGCGAGGACCGCAAGGAGCGCGGCCTGCATTTGGCTGCCTCGATCTGCGACAATGTCGCGCTGCCCTCGATCGGCGCGCTGTCGCGATTTGGCCTGCGAGCCTTCGCCCGCGAACGCGCACTCGCGGCCGACATGGTCAGGCGGCTCTCGGTTCGCTGCACCGGCATCGGTCAGGAGGCCGCCGCGTTGTCCGGCGGTAACCAGCAAAAGGTCGTGATCGGCAAATGGCTGGCGACCGAACCGCGCATCCTGCTGCTCGACGAGCCGACCCGCGGCATCGACATCGGCGCCAAGCAGGAGATCTACCGGTTGATCTTCGATCTCGCCGCGCAGGGGCTCGGCATCATCGTGGTGACCTCGGAGATGCCCGAGCTGCTGCTGTTGTCCGACCGCATCCTCGTCATGTGCGAGGGACGGCAGACCGGCATCCTGGCGCGCGAGAATGCGACGCAGGAGACGGTGATGCGCCTTGCGGCACCGGGGATGGCGAGATGGTTGCAGGAAGCCGCGTCATGAAAGCACTGTTCCGCCTGCTCTCCCGCACCAAGCTCTATTGGGGTCTGCTGCTGATCTGCCTGGTCGGCGCCCTCACCTCGCCGCACACCTCATCCGGCCACAACATCTTCCTGTCCTACGGCAATCTCACCGACGTGCTGCGCCAGGTCTCGATCACCGGACTGGTCGCGACCGGCATGACCATGGTCATCCTGCTCGGCGGCATCGATCTATCGGTCGGCTCGGTGATGGGCTTTTCGACGGTGATCTGCGCGATGCTGCTGACCAAACGCGGCTGGACCTCCGCATCCGTGATCGGCGTGCCGGCCGCGATCCTCGTCGGCGGCGCGGCCGTGGCGCTGGCTGCGCGCTTCGTGTTCGCTGGTCTCGCGCGCGGCCGCGATGTCAGTGCCGGACGGCGGCGCGAGATCGCGCTGACGCGCTGGCAGAGCATGGGCATTCCGGGATTGCTCGGCCTTGTCGTCGCCATCGCCATCGGCTGGTGGACGATGAACCAGGTGCCGGCGAAATTCGGCGTGCTCGGTGTCCTCTTGATCGCGCCCTGCCTCGCGATGGTGCTCGGCGGCGTCAACGGGCTCCTGATCGTCACCGGCCGGCTGCAGCCCTTCATCGCGACGCTCGCGATGATGGTCAGCGCACTCGGCATCGCGCGATTGACAGCCGGGTCCGACAATGCCGTGGTCCCTGTCTACACCGGGACCAATGCGACCGAGGCCTTCGAGCTGTTGCGCTCGATGCTGTGGGGCGTGCTGCCGGTGCCGAGCGTGTTCTTCCTCGCGGCCATCTGCCTGTTCGGCGCGATCCTGCGCTTCACCACGTTCGGGCGCTATGCCTATGCGATCGGCGGCAATGTCGAGGCCGCCAAGCTCTCCGGCGTCAAGGTCGCGCAGGTGCAACTCACCGCCTATTTGTTGTCGGGCCTGCTCGCGGGCATCGCCGGCGTGCTGTTCGTCGCGCAATACCGGCAGGGCAAGCCCGACGCCGGCACCGGCCTCGAGCTCGATGCGATCGCCGCCGTCGTGATCGGCGGCACCAGCCTGATGGGCGGTCGCGGCGGCCTCGCCGGCACCTTTGTCGGCGTCCTGATCTTCGGCCTGCTCTCCGACATCCTGCAGCTTCAGAACATCGACTCCAACGTCCAGCTCGTGATGAAGGGGTTGATCATCGTCTGCACCGTGCTGGTGCAGGAACAGAATCTCGGTCAGCTCGTCGCGCGATGGCGGTTCCGCCGATCGGGCGGGGCAGAGGCCGATCCGAAAACAGCCGAGCCCCATCGGCTGCCAAGCGCCGCAAAGGCCCAACTCGCAAGGGAGGATCTCGATGAAGCGTCGTGAGTTCTTGAAGTTGTCGACCACCGCGGCAGGTGCCGCAATGACCATCTATCTGCCGGCCGGCTGGACGCCCGCGAAGGCCGCCGGCAAGTCGAAAGTCGGCTTCAGCCAGTGCACCACGCTGGAGCCGTGGCGCGTGCAGTTCAACAAGGACATCCTCGCCGAGGCCAAGAACCATCCGGATATCGACCTCATCATCACGGACGGCCAGGACAAGACCGAGAAACAGGTCGCCGATTGCGACAATCTGATCGTGCAGCAGGTCAACGTGCTGCTGATCTCACCCAAGGAATCGGCCGGCCTGACCGGCGTGGTCGAGAAGGCGATCGACGCCAAGATTCCCGTCATCGTGCTCGACCGCAATGTCGACACCAAGCGCATCACCCAGTTCATCGGCGGTGACAACGTAGCGATCGGCAAGGCGGCCGGCGAGCACGCGGTGAAGCTGCTCGGCGGCCCCGGCAAGGCGGCCGGCAACGTCGTCGAAATCTGGGGCGGCATGGGCACCCAACCGGCTCACGACCGGCACGACGGCTTCCATGCCTTCACCGACAAGGAGCCTGGCATCAAATACCTGCTCAACAACCAGTCGGGCGACTGGAAGCAGGACAAGGCCTACGACATCATGACGACGGCGCTGCGCAACAACGAGAAGATCGACATGGTCTACGGCCATAACGATCCGATGGCCTACGGCGCCTATCTCGCCGCCAAGGACGCCGGCCGCGACAAGGACATCAAGTTCATCATCGGCATCGACGGATTGCCGGACGAAGGCGTCACCTGGGTCTCCAAGGGCCAGCTCACCGCGACCTTCCTCTACGCAACGCCCGGCGCGGAAGGATTGAGGCAGGCGGCAAAGCTGCTCAAAGGCGAGAAGCTCGAGCCCGTCATCACCTTGCCGACCATGCTGATCACCAAGGAGAACGCGCCTGAGATCCTGAAGAAGAACGGGCTGCTGTGATTTGAACGCCCTGACATGCGTCTCGGAGAGCCGGGGTCGCCATCGCGACCCCGGCTCTCCGTTCGCCCTGCGCTTGCGCGCCAGATCGACGTCAGGCGGATTCAAAAACTTTCACCGAGGTTTGACATGAGCGCTGCCATCTTCGCGAGGCACGATGGAGTTTGGCTGAATGAACCGGAGCGGTGGACCGCGCAGGGCGACAGGCTCGATATCGTCACCGACAACGCCACCGATTTCTGGCAGAAGACGCATTACGGGTTCTGCCGCGACAACGGCCACTTCCTGGGCTTTCGGACCGCGGAGGCGTTTACGGCCGAGCTTCGCGTCCAGTGCGATTTTAAGGAACTCTACGATCAGGCCGGCATCATGGTGCGGATCGACGCCGAGCACTGGATCAAGGCCGGAATCGAGTTTTCGGACGGCCGCGCCATGCTGTCGAGCGTACTGACCATTGGGCAGTCGGATTGGGCAACGGCCCCGTATCAGCACGATGCCCGCGATTTCCGGATGCGCGTCACCGTCTCGGACGGCGTCGTTCGAGTGCAGGCCTCGGCTGACGGTAAAAGCTGGCCGCTCGTGCGGCTGGCTTCTTTCACGAGAGCGCAATCCTATCTCATCGGTCCCATGGCTTGCACACCCGAACGCGCGGGATTGCCGGTCACCTTCACTGGATTTTCCCTGAAAGCGCCGCTCGGCAAGGATCTGCACGATCTCAGCTAAAGCATGTTCCAGAAAAATGTGCAGCGGCTTTCCGAAATGATATGCGCAAACAATAACCTAAAGCGCGATGACGATTCATCGCGAGCTCATCGCGCCTTGGAGCAGACCGCTTCCGTGCGTTGCATCCGGTCGGATCAGCGTCCCGCCGCCTTCGCCATCCGCGTCAGAACCCGCCGTCCAACAATGGCCTCGATGAGCACGATCAGCGTGGCCGTTCCAAGATTCCAGATCAGGTTCATGACCGTCGCATCGAGGCGATAGAGCAGCGACATGGCCGTCGACGTCATGCCCGCAACGGCCAATCCTGCCGCCAGCGTCACCAAGGTCGGACGCAGGCGGGCCGCATGACGCAGCATCACGAAAATGGACGCCGAAAGCGGCAAGCTGACGAGGAGAACCGTGGCGAAGCACTGAAACGCCGCGCCCATCCGCAGACCACCGGCGTCGTAGCTCACCCAATCTGTCAGGCAACCATATCCAAGGGTCGCCGTCCACACCGCGAGCGGCGGCAGTGGAAGCAGCAGCCAATAGCGCGAACGGTCCGGCAGGCTCGCCATCAGGCAACCGAGGGCGGCCAGCGCGCCGGTGAGGCAAGAGGCCGTCGTCCCAACGAGGAAAGACGGGTTGCGCAGCTGGTTCGCGATATCCGACCGAAGACCATGTTCGAGGGCCAGCAAAACCAGAGCGACGAGCGTGATCAGCAACCAGCAGCCCGCGCGAAGCAGCGGAGGGCGAATGACGCGGATCGGCCGCGCCGTATTCGCAAGGGACTGAATGAGATCGGAGGTCTCCATCTACGCGTCTCCGTCGCCCAGAAGACGCCTGAGCGCCTTGATCCCCCGATGAGCAGACACCTTCAGAGATGCAATGGACATCCCGCTCTGCGCGGCGGCCTCCTTCAACGATTGTTCTTGCAGCTTCAACAGCGTGATGGCCTGGCGCTGGCCCGCCGGAAGCGCCAGCAGCGCTGCTTCCACGGCCCGGCTGTTCAGTGCCGCGTCGCCGCTCTTGTCGACCGCCGCAAAGGCTTCATGTTCGATGTCCAACATCACTTCCCCTGCGGCCACCCGTCCGAGCGCGCGCAAGCGATCGGCAACACGATGTCTCGCGATGCCGGCCAGCCAGGGCTTGAACGGGCGTGCCGGGTCGTAGGTGTGCCGAACCTCGTGCAGAGTCAGCAGAATATCCTGAACAGTATCTTCCGCATCGCTCGGGTTGCGATGCACCCGGTTAGCAATGGCCCGCAGATAAGGTGTGATGCCGAGCAACAGCCGGTGATAGGCCTGTGTATCGCCGCGTTGCCCCTCAACCATGAGCGCCGTCCATTCCTGTGGGTCCGCCGCGCGCAAGCCGGACATTTCAGAACCGCGTGGTGAAATCGACCAGCCAAGCCGGCGACGCGGCGACCAGCGCGCCTTCCAGGACATGATCCGCGCCGGTCAGGATCAGGATAGCCACTGTCACCGCGCTGGCACCGAGCAAGAACTTGCCGCCCTTTCCAGCATTCATCATTCTGCCCCGCCAGCGCATCAACGCCGTTCTGGACAGCGCCCCAACGATGAGCAAGGGGACCGCCGTTCCCAGCCCGAAGGCAATCATGACGGCCGTCACGCTGACGAGATTCTGGCCCCGGGACGCAAGCACCGATGCGGCTCCGAGCGTGGGTCCCACGCAGGGACTCCAGAGCGCTCCCAGCAGGATGCCCACCGCGAACTGCCCCTTGACGCCGGTCGGACTCATACGGGCGATCAGCCGGCTCCCGGCATTGCTCACACCGCTGGCAGCCAACGCGAACCGCTGTTGCAGGACGTCGCTGAGCAGGAGGCCGCCCAATCCGGCGAGCAGAACGGCAGATATGTCGCGGAACACGTCACCATCGAGACCGATCGCGAAACCCATCGTGGCGACGAAGATTCCGATGCCGGTGAAAGACAGCACCAGACCTGCCAGCAGTGCCGGCACACCCAGACGATGCGCGGCCAGCGCAGGCCCGAGCACGAGCGGCAGCAACGGCAGGACGCAAGGAGACAAGGTCGAGAGCATGCCGGCGATAAAGCCGAATCCCACGCTGACGAATGACAAGGTCACTCCGATATTTCTTCAAGCAGCGCGTCCTGGCGAAACCAGCGCTGGCACGAACGAGCACGCGCCGGAACCAACGAGGCGAGCTAGTCGTTCGCCTTCCGCAGCAACGTCTTGATCGAGTTGGCATCGGTATCGCCGGTCGAGCGCCCCTTTTCGGCTGCGCCGTGGAATACGATGAGCGTGCTTTGCTTCTGGGCGCCCAAACTCCGGACGATGTCCTTTTGCGTGTCGAAGTCAACGTTGTAGACGACGAGATCCTTGAACGCCGCCTCACTCTCGATGCTGTCCAGGATCGGCCTCTGCTTGGCGCAATAGGGACACCAGGGTGCGGTGATGTGGACTAGGATCGGCTTGCCCTCGTGCTGGGCCGAATCGAATGCCTGCGCTGTGAACGGCATCTCCGTCGCAGCTGAAGCAGCGGGCGCCAGTCCCGCAGACAGGCCCAGGGCCAGCACGGCCGCAGCCATCGTTCTTGAAAAGCGCATCCCAATCTCCTGGTCGCTGCTGACATCCCGGCAAACGCCGCCGGGTTCATGCTCCAAGGTTCGGATGCAGGTGCGAAAGAGTTACAGCCGTCGAAGATAAATTCGCGTCGCGGCATCGCGATGCTGGGCACACCTGGCGAAGACCAAATGCGGACGCAAAAAATAACCCCGGCAAATCACATTGCCGGGGTTATCAATTTGGTTGCGGGGATAGGATTTGAACCTATGACCTTCAGGTTATGAGCCTGACGAGCTACCGGGCTGCTCCACCCCGCGTTAAACTATTGCCTTGCCTTCGTGAAAAGGCCGGGGACGGTGGATTGAGGGCCGACGCTGTGCGCGCGGCTTGCTTCTCCCGTCCCGAAGGCTTCCTGGAAGGCAACCCCGGGCAAAACCCGTTGGGTGCGGGCGCTATGTACCAACCCGGACCGCCTTTGGAAAGGGCTGTGGGGACGTTTTTTTCGACTTTGTGACAGCTAGCGGGCGCGGTTTCCGGCCGATTTGCCGCACACTTGCCAGAAGTTCCACAAAGCGCCAGCTTGGGGCAACAAAACAGCGGCCAACCGTGTCACAGGGGGCGCAATGGATTTTCGGGTCCGCGCTGCGCGCGCCCCGGAATGACGAGAAAAAATGGGGGAAACACAAGTGGCTGACACATTCGATTTCGTCGTCGTGGGCGCGGGTTCCGGCGGTTGCGCGGTGGCGGGGCGGCTGTCGGAGGACGCGGCGACATCGGTGGCGCTGCTCGATGCGGGTGGGCGCAACGACAACTGGCGCATCACCACGCCGTTCGGGCTCGCTCTGCCATACAAGACGGCCAACTGGGCCTTCGATACCGTGCCCCAAAAGGGCTTGAATGGCCGCATCGGCTATCAACCGCGCGGCAAGGGCCTCGGCGGCTCCTCGGCCATCAACGCCATGGTCTATATCCGCGGCCACAAATGGGACTACGACCACTGGGCCGCGCTCGGCAATGAGGGCTGGTCGTATGCGGACGTGCTGCCCTATTTCAAGCGCTCGGAAGACAACAGCGATTTCGACGACGACTATCACGGCAAGGGCGGCCCGCTGCATGTCAACAGGCTGCGCTCGGACAATCCGATCCATGAGATCTTCCACCAGGCCGCACGCGAGGCGCAATTCCGCATCCGCGAGGACTTCAACGCCGAAGATCACGAAGGCCTCGGCAGCTATCAGGTGACGCAGCACAGGGGCGAGCGCTGGAGCGCGGCGCGGGCCTATGTGAATCCCCATCTGGACAAGCGCACCAATCTTCGCGTCGAGACCGGGGCGCATGCCACGAAGATCCTGTTCGAAGGTGGGCGCGCGATCGGCGTCGAATATGTACAGGGCAAGCAAAAGAAGCAGCTGCGCGCACGTCGTGAGGTGGTCCTCGCCGGCGGCGCGTTCCAATCGCCGCAACTCTTGATGCTGTCAGGCGTCGGCGATGGTGAGGCACTTGGCAAGCACGGTATCGGCGTCACGCATCATCTGCCGGGCGTCGGGCGCAATCTGCAGGACCATCCGGATTTCGTGTTCGTCTACGCCTCCGACTATCCGCACTTCGTGCACGCCTCGCTCGGTCGGCTGCCTTCCCTGCTCCGGGGCATCCAGCAGTACCGCAAGGAGAGACGCGGCCTGATGACCACCAACTTCGCCGAGTGTGGCGGCTTCCTGAAGACGCGGCCCGACCTCGAGGTGCCTGACATCCAGCTGCACTTCGTCATTGCGATGCTCGATGATCACGGCCGCAAGAAGCACAAGGAGGCAGGCTTCTCATGCCACGTCTGCCTGCTCAGGCCGAAAAGCCGCGGCAGCGTATGGCTGAAAAGCGTCGATCCACTCGCCGCGCCGATGATCGATCCGAACTTCCTGGGGGAGACGGAAGACCTCGAGTCGATGGTCGCGGGCTTCAAGACCACGCGGCGCCTGATGGAGACGCCTGCGCTGCGCGCATTGCAGAAGAAGGACATGTTCACATCAGATGTGCGCACCGACGACGACATCCGCAACATTTTGCGCAACCGGGTCGACACCGTCTATCATCCCGTCGGCACCTGCAAGATGGGCACGGATGCGATGGCCGTGGTCGATCCGAAGCTGAAGGTGCATGGCGTGGACGGTTTGCGCATCGTCGACGCCTCGATCATGCCGACGCTGATCGGCGGCAACACCAATGCGCCAACCATCATGATCGGGGAGAAGGCCGCGGATATGATCCGGGCGGAGATGCGGTAGGGCGAAGCTCTCCCTCAAACTCCGCCGTGATCCCGGGCAAGCGAAGCGCAGATCCGGGAAGCGATTGTGGCGTGAGCTGGCAATTCCGAATCTTCGCCGAACCACACCTTGGACTATGGGTCGCAGCCCCCGCATGCAAATTGTGCACGCCGAGACCGCAACCAGAAGATGTTTTCTTTACCCGTCTCGAATAATCCTGAAAGGCGCAGTATCCGTTCCTGTGGAGCCAACGAAAACGCAGACGATTTTAGCGATCTGAAACCGAATGACCGGTTCGCCGTTCATTGGTTCGATCGGCAGGGTTTCGCTCATGAACAGCTTCGATCTCGCGGTCTATGCCGCGTTGGCAATCGCGATCGGCTTCGGCTTCAAAACCGGCCTGCTCCGCAGCGCCATGACCATTCTCGCCTATCTCCTTGCCGCCCCGATCGCGGTCTCGCTGATGCCGATGATTGCGCCGCAGATTGCGGGCAATCCGCATGTCCCGCTGGTCCAGAGCTGGATCTGGTTCTTCGGCATCTTCGTGGTGGTCGGCATGTTGCTTGGATATATCGGTCGCTTCGTCCTGGACGACACCATCCGTGACGCCGGGATCGGCGACCGCCTCGGCGGCGCCGCGCTCGGCGCCGTCAGGGTCGGGCTTGTCGCGACCTCGCTGGTGCTGGTGTTCGACCAGATCGTGCCGGCCAATCGCCAGCCGCCCTTCCTCGCGGGCTCGCATCTGCGGCCGTTGTTCTCGGCGGTCGGGCAGATGGGCTTCAAGTCACTCCCTCCAGAGGCGGCCGAGGCAATCGATCGCCTCAAGCAGGAGCGGCGCATCTGATCGTCGGGCACCATCCTTTCGGAAAACCCACAGGATTTCGGATCATATCTGCGCATTTGCATCGCCAAGCGCCGCGCCATGCATTTTGACGCGGGCCCGTCCCTTATCAGGGGCACCGCAGTTGGCTAGAGTGCCGCCATCCAAAAACTTTGCCTGACACCATGGGAGTGAAACAGTGGATCTTGGGATCAAAGGTCGCCGCGCCATCGTCTGCGCATCCAGCAAGGGCCTCGGCCGCGCCTGCGCTTTCTCGTTGGCCGACGCCGGCGTTGACGTCACGCTGACCGCACGCGGCGCCGAGGCGCTGAAGAAGACGGCGGACGAAATCCGCAAGGCCTTTCCCGCGGTGAAGGTCACCGAGATCGTCGGCGACATCACCACGCCAGCCGGCCGCGAGGCCGTGCTGAAAGCCTGCCCCGAGCCCGACATCCTCATCAACAATGCCGGCGGCCCGCCGCCCGGCGATTTCCGCAACTGGACTCGCGACGACTGGATCAAGGCGATCGACGCCAACATGCTCACCCCGATCGAGTTGATCAAGGCGACCGTCGACGGCATGATGTCGCGCAAGTTCGGCCGCATCGTCAACATCACCTCGGCGGCGGTCAAGGCGCCGATCGACATTCTCGGCCTCTCCAACGGCGCGCGCGCCGGCCTCACCGGCTTCATCGCCGGCCTGTCGCGCAAGACCGTGATCAACAACGTCACCATCAACGGCCTGTTGCCGGGCCCGTTCGAAACAGATCGCCTGACCAGCACCGCGAAGGGCGAAGCCGACAAGCGTGGCGTCACGCCGGCGCAGATCCTGGCCGAGCGCGCCAAGCTCAATCCGGCCGGCCGCTTCGGCCAGCCCGACGAGTTCGGCTATGCCTGCGCCTTCCTCTGCGGCGCCAAGGCCGGCTTCATCACCGGGCAAAACATCTTGCTCGACGGCGGCGCTTTCCCCGGCACCCTGTGAGAGCTTGATGCTGTCACCGCTCCCGCTCGCGGGAGAGGTGACAGCAGAACGCGCTATGACGCCGGCGTGGTTCGCTCGTCGGTCCAGCTTATGCCGAGCTCGTCCATGCCGTCGGCGAGCAGATCACCGAGCATCGGCTCGCCCAGCAGATATTGCACCACTTCGCGCCGCGGCGCTTTGTATCCGGCGCGGGCCTCGATCGCCCGGCTACGCAGATCGTCCCACTCGTCCACGTTGCCATCGCCGCGGCCGAGCCACATCAGCGTGACGAGGTCAAGTTGCTCGTCTTCGTTCAGCGCCCGGATGAATCCAGTGAGCTCGGCTGCGACCGGGTCGGAGGCCGTGTCCTCCAGCACGTCGATTTCGTCGTCATCGGTGGCATTCGAGCCGGAATCCTCATCGGTCGCGGATTCCTTGACGTCGAATTCGCGGGCCTTCTCGATGATAAAGGCGATCTTGTCGGCAGAAATGGCAAGCTCTGGCATGGGTTTCCCCTCAGCTCGTGGCGTGACTGATTTCAGGTTCCCGAGACAACGCGGCATCACGGCAGATGATCCATTGCGTTCGACGGCGCGACGCCGCATCTTTCGCGAAAGCAAGAAATGAGGGACGCCCGATGCAGTGGAAGGTCGGCAGGGTCAAGATCACCCAGGTGGTCGAGATGGAGACAGTCGGCTCGACCCGGTTCATCCTGCCGGCCGCGACCAATGATGAAATTCGGAAGCTTCCCTGGCTGATCCCACATTTCGCCACCGAAGAAGGCCGGCTGAAAATGTCGATCCATTCGCTGGTGGTCGAGACGCCGACGCGGCGCATCGTGGTCGACACCGGCCTTGGCAATGACAAGCAGGGCCGCGGCGTCCCGACCTGGAATAACCGCAACACGCCGTTTCTCGAAACCATGATCGCAGCCGGCTTTCCGCCTGAGAGCATCGACACCGTGCTATGCACGCATCTTCACGTCGATCACGTCGGCTGGAACACGAAGCTGGTCGGGAGCAATTGGGTGCCGACGTTCCCCAAGGCGCGCTACCTGTTCGGCAGGACCGAATATGAGTATTGGCGCGACTATACGGCGGAGCCGGACAAGGTCGCGGTGTTCAAGGATTCCGTAAAGCCGATCGTCGATGCGGGCCTGGCCGAACTGATCCGGAGCGACCACCGGCTCTGCGAGGAGATCAGCCTGATCCCAACCCCGGGCCACAGCCCGGGCCACGTGAGCGTCGTGATCGAATCCGACGGCGAACAGGGGCTGCTCGGCGGCGACGTCGCCCATCACCCCTGCCAGATGGCGCATCCCGACTGGTGCTCCGTCGTGGACAGCGATCCCGCCGGGGCGGTCGCGAGCCGCTACAAGGTGTTCTCGCGCTTTGCCGATACGCCGACATTGGTGATCGGCGGGCATTTCTCGGCCGGACATGTCCGGCGGGAGGGCGATGCGTTCCGGTTTGTAGCGTTGGGACGATAGGGTTCGTGGCCCACCCACCCGCGAATGAAGGGCTGCAATGCACGCCTTTTCGGCGGTTGAATTTCCCGCGGCCCTGTTCCATGAAGCTGTTCAACCGATCAGTCCACTCAGGGAGAGACGAGAATGAAGCTTGTTCGTTACGGCGAAAAGGGTGCGGAAAAGCCCGGCCTGATCGACAAATCCGGCCAATTGCGCGACCTGTCGGCGCATGTGAAGGATCTGACCGGCGAGACCTATTCGCCTGACAGCCTCAAGAAGCTCGCGGCCATCGATCCCGCCTCCCTGCCCGCCGTCTCCGGCAAGCCGCGCTTCGGCGCGCCCGTCACCGGCATCTCGAAATTCGTCGCCATCGGCCTCAATTACAGCGACCACGCCAAGGAGACCGGCGCGGCCATCCCGACCGAGCCGATCATCTTCATGAAGGCCAACACCTCGCTGTCAGGCCCGAACGATAACGTCGAAAAGCCGCGCGGCTCGACCAAGCTCGACTGGGAGGTCGAGATCGCGGCCATCATCGGCACCCGGGCCAAATACGTCTCGGAAGCCGACGCGCTGAACCACGTCGCCGGCTATTGCGTCTGCAACGACGTTTCCGAGCGCAACTTCCAGACCGAGCGCCTGGGGCAGTGGACCAAGGGCAAGTCGCACGACACATTCGGCCCGCTCGGCCCCTGGCTCGCCACCAAGGACGAGATCAAGGACGTGCAGAACCTGTCGATGTGGCTCGACGTCAACGGCCAGCGCCGCCAGACCGGCTCGACCAAGACCATGATCTTCTCGATGGCCAAGTGCGTCTCCTACGTCTCGCAGTTCATGACGCTGTTGCCGGGCGACATCATCACGACCGGCACCCCGCCCGGCGTCGGCCTCGGCATGAAGCCGCCGACCTTCCTCAACGTCGGCGACGTCATCACGCTCGGCATCGAAGGGCTCGGCGAGCAGCGTCAGGAGATCGTGGCGGCGTAAGGCTGCGCTCTCTCCTCGTCATTGCGAGGAGCCCGCGACAAAATTGCGAAGCAATTTTGCGCTGGCGACGAGGCAATTCAGACTATTTCCACGGAAACGGACTGGATTGCTTCGCTTCGCTCGCAATGACGAACGCCGATCATCCCGCAGGACAATTTCCCATGAAACTCTCCTTCTCCCCCGCCTCGCCCTTCGCCCGCAAGGTGCGCATCGCCGCGATCGAGCTCGGGCTGATCGACAAGATCGAATTCACGCCGGCAACGGTCACGCCAGGCACGGTCAACGAGGACTATTCGAAGATCACGCCGCTGAAGAAGCTGCCGGTGCTGATCACTGATGACGGCGACGTCATCCTGGATTCCTACGTCATCGTCGAATATCTCAACGAGATGGCCGGCGGCAGCCTGATCCCGGATTACGGTGCGCGGCGCTGGAAGGCCAAGACCAATCATTCGCTCATCAACGGCATGCTCGATTCCATGCTGCTGTGCCGTTACGAGAAGATGGTGCGGCCGCAGGGCCTGCAATGGCAGGCATGGTCGGATGACCATTGGAACCGGGCCTGGACCGGCATGGCGCGCTTCGAGAATATGCCCGAGGTGCTGAACGGCCCGTTCGACATTTCGCAGATCGGCCTCGTCTGCGTGCTCGGCTACGCCGACTTCCGCTTCGCCGATTGCGGCTGGCGCAAGGCCTATCCGAAACTCGACGCCTTCCACCAGAAGATGCTGGAGCGACCTTCGGTGAAGATCTCGGTGCCGCCAGCGGCGTAGTGGGAACAGGCGGGGAGAATGACGGTGCGCGATCGCTTCTCCCGCCTCACAAGCCTCAGTGCCCGCCTCGTGCTCGCGCTCTCCGTCTCGGCCACCAATCTATGGGCGGCGAGCATGCCGCCTGGACCGACCGATCAGTCCGGAGCGCCTGCAGCGATCGAGGATGGCTGGGAGATCGCCTCGCCCGACAATATCGGCATGGACGCCGCGAAGCTTTGCACCATCGCCGCACGACTCGCACAGCGGGCAACCGCGGTCCATTCGGTCGGCGTCATCAGGCATGGCAAGCTCGTCTTCGAGCAATATTTTCCTGGTTACGACCAACCCTGGGGACAGCCCGACGGCCAGCACGAATTCACCGCAACGACGAAGCACGACATGCGCTCGGCAACCAAGAGCGTGACCTCGCTGCTGGTTGGAATCGCGATCGACCGCAAGCTCATCGCAGGCGTCGATGAGCCCGTCCTGAAATTCTTCCACGACTACGCAGCGGTGAAGCAGCCGGGATGGGACGCCATCACGCTGCGCCATCTGCCGCCGCGCAATACGGCCAACCGAAGGAAGGCCTGGCCGCGATCGACATTCTCACCAATCTCGTCATGCCATCCGTGCGCGACGCGCGCTGATCACGAAGGAAAGCGAGCATGAGCCTGAAATATTCGGTCGGCGATCTCACCATTCAGCGCGTCATCGAGCAGGAGACGTCGTTCGTCCCGGCGCTGGAGATGCTGCCGGGATTGACGCCCGAGGTGCTGGCCGAGAACCGAAATTGGATGCGGCAGGCACGCGCGCTGGATGAGCAGGACGTCCTGATGCTCTGCTTCCAGTCCTATGTGGTGAAGACGCCGCATCACACCATCCTGATCGACAGCTGCATCGGCAACGACAAGCCGCGACCCAATCGTCCGAAATGGAACATGAAGACTGACGACACATATTTGCGCGCACTCAATGCCGCCGGGGTCTCGGTTGATGACATCGATTTCGTGATGTGCACGCACCTGCATGTCGATCACGTGGGCTGGAACACGCGGCTGGAGAACGGCCGCTGGGTGCCGACCTTCCCCAGGGCGCGCTACCTTTTCGCCAAGCAGGAATACGACCACTGGTTCGAGCAGAATGCGACGACGGCGATCCCGCCCTTCGTCGATAGCGTGCTGCCGGTGGTCGACGCCAACAGGCATGAACTGGTCGGCAATGATCACCAGATCGGCGACCACGTCCGCGTCGTGCCGACGCCTGGCCATACGCCCGGCCACGTCGCGATCGCGATGGGACGCGGCAAGGACGACGCGGTGTTCTCCGGCGACCTCATGCACTCGCCGTTGCAGACGCTTTATCCGGAGCTGTCGATCAAATTCGACGTCGATCCGGTCAAGGCGGCCACGACGCGCCGCAGTTTTCTGGAGCGCTATTGCGACACCGACACGCTGTGCTGCACCGCGCATTTCCCTTCGCCCTCGGTCGGCAAGATCAAGCGCAAGGGCAGGGCGTTCGTGTGCGCGGCTGTTTAGCCAGATGCCGTAGGTAGACAGAAACGATGACAACACTCCCTGATATCCCCCTGCCCGCCGGTATCCGCTCGCGCTATGTCGAGGGCATCAACGGCTTGCGCATGCATGTGCTGGAAGCCGGCTTCGAGACCAAGGGCCGACCCTGCATCCTCTTGCTGCACGGTTTTCCGGAGCTCGCCTTCTCCTGGCGCAAGGTGATGCCGGCACTCGCGGCTGCAGGCTATCACGTGCTCGCGCCCGACCAGCGCGGCTATGGCCGCACCACCGGATGGCGAGCGGATTACGACGGCGATCTCACGCCGTTCTCGCTCCTGAACCTGGTGCGCGACGCGCTCGCGCTGGTATCGGCGTTCGGCTACAAGCAGGTCGATCTCGCCGGACACGATTTCGGCAGTCCGGTCGCGGCCTGGTGCGCGCTGATCCGGCCCGACGTGTTTCGTTCGGTGACGCTGATGAGCGCGCCCTTCGGCGGAGCACCGGCGCTGCCGTTCGGCACAGCCGATGCACCGGCCAAGCCTCCGGTCGAAGACCCCGTGCATCGCGAGCTCGCCGCGTTACCGCGCCCGCGCATTCACTATCAATGGTATTATGCGACACGCCCGGCCAATGCCGACATGCTGCATGCACCGCAAGGTGTGCACGATTTCCTGCGCGCCTACTATCATCACAAGAGCGCGGACTGGGCCGGCAACGAGCCATATCCGCTGAAATCATGGTCGGCGGACGAACTCGCCAAGCTGCCGACCTATTACGTGATGGACCTCGGCAAGACGATGGCCGAGACGGTTGCGAAGGAAATGCCCTCGCCCGCCGCGATCGCGGCCAACCAATGGCTGCCGGACAGCGATCTCGCTTTCTACAGTGCCGAATATGGCCGCACCGGATTCCAGGGCGGACTGCAATGGTACCGTTACGTAACCTCAGGCATGCTCAACGACGAGATGCAGCTGTTCTCAGGCCGCAGCATCGACGTCCCCTCCTGCTTCATCTCCGGCAAACAGGATTGGGGCACCTATCAGCGCCCCGGCGTTTTTGAGGACATGCAGGGGCGAGGCTGCACGAAGATGCTCGGCTGCCATCTCGTCGATGGCGCCGGCCATTGGGTGCAGCAGGAGCAGCCGGCCGAGGTGAGCACCCTGTTGTTACAATTTCTCTACCGCACCGCAACAGCCTCTTTCGGCTGAAGCGACGCCATGCTCTCGCCACGAGGGATTAATCTGCGGTTCAGGGAACATCCGGCAACATCTGACGTTGCGAGATACCGGAATTGGATCCGGCGACCATGGAGAACGACATTGGACAAGAAGATCGCCGGGTTATTGGGAGCCGTGGCAACGCTCGGAACGCTCGGCACCGCCCAAGCGGCGCCTGCACCGACGGACGTCCTACAGGCGAATTCCTACGCCGATTTGCTGGAGCCGATCGCAAACGCCGGCGCCATTCTGCAAGCCATCGATGAGGCGCCCCGGCCAAAAGCCAACGAAAATGTTCAGGTGGCTCAATTCTACCACCACCACCATCATCACCATCATCACCACAGCTTCTATCGGCGCTATCGCTATTACGACGACGCGCCGGTCGTGGTGGTGCCGCGCTATCGCCGGTATTATCACCACCATCATCACCACCATCATCACCACAGCTTCTATCGCCGCGACTACTGAAGGCGCGACGTCAGCAATGAGACGAACAGGACCTCCGGGTCCTGTTTTGCTTTCGGTGGCCGAAAACCGGGAAATTCAAGCAGAATCGGCATCAGCGCCGGAACACTTATTCCAGACGAAGGAATGCCCCAGGGCCAGAAACGTCATCCGCCCTGTTCGTTGCGAGCCTTGTCCTTTGCCGCGCGGTGCAGGTGGCGGTAAGTGCCGTCGAACACCGTATCCGACGACGAGGTCCACTCGGTCCCGGCCGCTAGTTTGGGCCGATTGTGGTAGATGCGGCGCGCCTGCAGCTCGCGCTCTGCCGCTTCCTCTTCGCCCATGTGCTCGAGCTCGAAATTGGCTTCCTCGGGAATGACGATGATTTGCGCGAAGGGCTCGTTCGGCCGGAAGACGTGGGTTCGGCCCTCCGCCGGGGCCTTGAAGACGCAGAAGAACATCATAGGCCACCAATTGCGGATCAGCGCAGGGACGGCGATCGGCACCGTATCAGTCGGATCCGTGTAGAATCGCGGATGCGGCTCGGTACGAACCGCCAGGCCTTTTTCGACCTTCAGATCGAGCAGTATCTGATAGGTGTAGAAGGCATCACCAAATCTGCGAAACGGCGGCCATTCCGCGCCACCTTCAGGCGGTTCACCCCAATCGGCCTCGAGCAGCAAGTGTCCGTCTTTGGTCGTGACGTGAAGCTCGAAATCATACGGATAGAACAGCTCGATGCCGTATTGCGCACCCTCGGAAAAAGGCACGCAATGCCAGACCTGCTCTCGCGAACCATCCGCACGAGGCTCTCGCTTGCCGGCCCACCCGGGGATTTCGAGCTTGGTGCGCCGCGGTGCCAGCCGCGGATTGTTGAGACGAAACTTGACCTTGTCCATCGTTCACCCGTCCAGCCACACTTGCAAAGTTTCGAAGCCGTAAGCCGGGCCCCGTCTCAATGCATTGAACTAACATTGTCACGGCCCTTCGGATGCAACCGTTTGCGCAGGAGGCGTGAATTGACCCTGAACGAATCGCGGCCTATATGCGTTTAGAACAATTCTAAACTACCCAAACGGGTGATCAGGTGAAGAGCTTTGCTGATTTGACCGAGCGCGAGGTGCTTGCGGTCGCGATTGCCTCCGAGGAGGAGGACAGCCGCATCTATATGAGCTTCGCCGAGGACCTCCGGGAGCGCTACCCCGATACCGCCAAGATATTTGAGGAAATGGCCGAGGAAGAACGCGGACACCGGCACCGCCTGCTGAAGCTCTACGAAGAACGGTTTGGTGCGCATCTGCCGCCGATCCGCCGCGAGGACGTCAAAGGCTTTCTGCGCCGGCGCCCGATCTGGCTGACCAAGAACCTGCCGCTCGACACGATCCGGAAAGAGGTTGAGACCATGGAGCTCGAGGCCGAGCGCTTTTACGCGCGGGCCGCCGAGCAGGCCGAGGATGTCGGCGTGCGCCGCCTGCTCGGCGATCTCGCCGAGGAAGAAAAACATCACGAGAACCGCGCGGTCGCGCTCACCGACGAGATCTTGAAACCCGATGTGCGCGCGGAGGAAGACCGCACGCGGCGGCGGATGTTCGTGCTGCAATATGTGCAGCCGGGCCTTGCCGGCCTGATGGACGGTTCGGTCTCGACCTTGGCACCATTGTTCGCGGCGGCTTTCGCCACGCACCAGAACTGGCAGACGTTTCTCGTCGGCCTCGCCGCCTCGATCGGCGCGGGCATCAGCATGGGCTTCGCGGAAGCGCTGTCAGACGATGGTTCGCTGACGGGACGCGGCTCGCCCTGGCTGCGCGGCCTCACTTGCGGCGCGATGACGACGCTCGGCGGGCTCGGCCACACCATGCCCTATCTTGTGCCCGACCATTGGGCCAACGCATTCTGGATCGCGACCGGAATCGCCGGCATCGTCGTGTTCTTCGAATTGTGGGCGATCGCCTTCATCCGCGCGCGCTATATGGATACGCCGTTCCTGCAGGCCGTCTTCCAGATCGTGCTCGGCGGCGCGATCGTGCTGGCGGTGGGGATCTTGATCGGTGCGGCCTGAGGCGAGCGGGATGAAGCGGAATCTTCCATACACTGCGCTCGCAAGCCTCCTGGCCGTATTGGTCGTGTTTGCCTCGAACGCACACGCCACCGACGAGATCCAGGTCTACAACGCCGGCATCGCCGAGGTCGGCCAGTTCACGATCCAGCAGCACCTCAATTATGTTGCGCTCGGACAGAAAGACCCGCCATTTCCCGGCGGCTTTCCGTCCAACCACAGCCTCAACGGCACGCCGGAATTCGCCTACGGCATGACCGACTGGTGGGAGCTCGGGCTTTATCTGCCGTTTGCCGTGCAGGACCAGCAGTTCCTGTCCGACGCTTTCAAGCTGCGCACGTTGTTCGTCTCGCCGCATGCCGAGCAGCGGAATTTCTTCTATGGCGTGAATTTCGAGCTGAGCTACGAAATGCCCAAATTCGCGCAGACACGATGGGGGCTGGAGATCCGCCCCATTATCGGCATGCGCAACACGCAATATGAGTTCATCGTCAACCCGATCGTGGATATCGGCTTCGGCCGCAGGGGCGAAGTCGATTTCGCACCCGCCGCCCGCTTGGCGCGTAACTTCGGCAACGACGTGTTCGCCGGCTTCGAATATTACGCCGACTTCGGCGAGATCGGGAATTTCAGCAAGCTCCCCGAACAGCAGCACATGCTGTTTGCCGTCACCGACTTCAAGGCAGGCGTGTTCGATGTGAACTTCGGCGTCGGCTACGGGTTGACCCCGGCGTCCGACCGGCTCGTGGTCAAGACCATCATCGGCTACGCCTTCCCGGTGCCGGGGCAGGCAACGGACGCCAGCACGCGGATGAGCAGTGGGCCCTTCAACCCGTTCGTTCATTCCGCAGCGCGAAACTTCCAGCCCTGATCGGTGCGATATTCAACGGCAGTCAACTCATGACCACCCACCTTCGATACGGCGCACCTGCCAAAGTCTTCCACTGGCTCATCGTCGCACTGCTCGCGGTGCAATACCCGATCGGCTGGTTCATGCCGGACATCCATCGAGGTATGAATCCAGGCGCCGGCATGACGTTCCACGTCTCGACCGGAATTACGATCCTGGGGCTCACGGCGCTCCGTTTTCTCTGGCGTCTCACCCATCCCGTCGCACCCGAGAGCTCTCTTCCTGCCTGGCAGCGCATGTCCTCCGAGGCGGTCCACTGGCTGCTCTACGCGCTGGTGCTGGCGACGACGGTCTCTGGCTGGCTGTTCGCGTCGTTCCGCGGCTGGTCCGTATCGTTCTTCTATCTCGTGCCGTTGCCGATGCTCGCGTCCGACAATGCGGCGGCCGGGCGGACCATTGACGGCCTCCACCAGGCCATGGAATGGGCGTTGCTCGTCACCATCGGCATTCACATCGCGTCCGCGCTCGTACATATCTTCATCTATCGCGACCGCGTGATGGAGCGAATGCTGCCCGGATGACATCCCAGACAGATCAACCACGATCAAACGGCGGTTGCGGCATGGGATAAAACTGCGCATCATTCCTCAGTGAAGCGCAGGAGCATGCCGTGGCGAGATCGGAATGGAGTTTCAAGAGCGCGGTCGAGCTGTCGGCCGCATTAAAGGCGAAGAAGGTTTCTTCGGTCGAGCTCACGCAGGATGCGATCCACCGCATCGAACGTCACGACGGCAAGGTCAACGCGATCTGTGTCCGCGATTTCGACCGGGCGCTGGACGCCGCACGCGACGCTGACGCCGCCTTAGCCCGCGGCGAGCGGAAACCGCTGCTCGGCCTGCCCATGACGGTGAAGGAATCCTACAATATCGCCGGCCTGCCCACGACCTGGGGCAATCCCGCGCACAGGGACTTCATTGCCAAGGAAGACGCGCTGCCGGTCACGCGCGTGAAGGACGCCGGCACCATCGTGCTCGGCAAGACCAACGTGCCGCTCGCGCTCGCCGATTGGCAGAGCTACAATGACGTCTACGGCACGACCAACAACCCCTACGATCTCGGCCGCACGCCCGGCGGATCCTCCGGCGGCTCCTCTGCGGCGCTGGCCGCGGGCTATGGTCCGCTCTCGATCGGCTCCGACATCGGTGGCTCGCTGCGCGTGCCGGCGTTCCATTGCGGCGTCTACGCGCACAAGCCGAGCTTCGATCTGTTGCCATCGCGCGGCCATACGCCACCGCCTGCTGCGCCGCTGGCCTATGAGCGCGATCTCGCGGTGATCGGCCCGATGGCACGGAGCGCCGGCGATCTATCCTTGCTGCTCGACGTCATGGCCGGCCCCGATCCGCTCGAGAACGGCAAGGCCTACCGGCTCGAACTGCCTGCCGCGCGTCACGGCTCGCTGAAAGAATTCCGTGTCCTCGTGATTGACACCGATCCGGTGCTACCGACCGACGCCGCCGTGCGCGGCAGCATCAACACGCTCGCCGACAACCTCGCCAGGGCTGGTGTCAAGATCGAGCGCAGCAGTCCGCTGCTGCCGGATTTCGCGGCGTCCTCGCGCCTCTATATGCGGATGCTGCTGTCGTTCCTCGGTGCTAGCTTTTTGCCCGAATTCTACGACGGCGCAGTTGCAGCAGCAGCCAAATTGCCGGCCGACGACAACAGCCTGCAGGCCGAACGCCTGCGCGGGATCGCGCTCAGCCATCGCGATTGGCTGATCGCGCGCGGCGGCCGCACGCGGCTGCGCGCGCAATGGCACGAGCTGTTCAAATCCTTCGATGCCGTGATTTGCCCGATCATGCCGACGCCGGCTTATCCTCACGATCACTCGGAAGATCAGGAGCAGCGCCGCGTCGTGATCGACGGCAAGGAGCACGTCTATACCGACCAGCTCGCCTGGCCCGGCATCGCGACCTTGCCGGGCCTGCCCTCGACCGCGATTCCGACAGGCTTTGCCCCGGATGGACTACCGGTCGGCGCCCAGATCGTCGGCCCGTGGCTGGAAGACCGCACGCCGCTGAAGCTCGCCGAGCTGATCGAACGCGATTTCGGCGGCTTCGTGCCGCCGAAGATGTTTGAGGATTGACGTTCGCCCGCGCCCGTCGTCGAGAGCGCAGAGCCTCGTCCGCGCTTCGTGGCTCAGCTATCGAACACAATCACGCTGCGCAGCGTCTTGCCCGCCTTCATGTTGGCAAAACCCTCGTTGATCTCGGGGAGCCTCAGCTTGGCCGAAATCCAGTCCTCCAGGTGCAGCCGGCCGCGCAGGTAGAAATCGACCAGCCGCGGCATGTCCACACGAAAGTGGTTCGAGCCCATGGACGAGCCCTGGATCCGGCGCTCGCGCAAAAAGTCGAAGCCGTGCAGCTCGATCTTCTGGCCGAACGGGATCATGCCGACGATGGTCGCGGTACCGCCAGAGGCGAGCATGCCGAAGGCCTGCTCGGCGGTCTCCTTGCGGCCGAGCACCTCGAACGAATGATGCACGCCGCCGTTGGTGAGATCGCGCACCTGCTTCACGACATCGCCGTCAGCGGGATTGATGATGTCGGTCGCGCCCAGCTTGGTCGCGAGTTGCAGCTTGGCCGGATTGGTGTCGATGGCGATGATGCGGCCCGCGCCCGCGATCTGCGCGCCGTTGATCGCGGCCATGCCGACGCCGCCGCAGCCGATCACGGCGACGGTCTCACCCGCAGTCACCTTCGCGGTGTTCACCACTGCGCCGTAGCCGGTGATGACGCCGCAGCCGATCAACGCCGCGAGATCGAGCGGCATCTCCTCGCGGATTTTGACGATCGCGTTCTCGTGCACCAGCATCTGCTCGGCAAAGGACGACAGGTTGAGGAACTGGTTCAGTTTCTCCGGCCTGTTCCACTGCATCCGGTTCGACGCGCCCGGCAACATTTTCACGGTTGTGTCGGTGCAGAGCACGGTGCGGCCGGTGGTGCAATTGTCGCAGGAGCCGCAGAACACCGACAGACAGGTCACGACGTGGTCGCCGGGCCTGACATAGGTGACATCCGAGCCGACCTGCTCGACGATTCCGGCCGATTCATGCCCGAGCACCGCGGGCAGCGGATGCGGATAAAGGCCTTCCATGAAATGCAGGTCGGAGTGGCAAAGGCCCGCAACCGCGGTGCGGATCAACACCTCGCGCGGGCCGGGCTTCGGCAGGCTGACATCCTCGATGACCAGCGGCTTGTTGACTTCATAAAGGACGGCGGCCTTCATCGAGTGCTCCCTATCGCTTTTCTTTGGTTTGGTGGCGCGCAGCCTACGCCGCCGCAATCAGTTCGCCAATGTCACTCATAGAAGCATCGCGATCGCCAAGCAGCAGCTCCGCGATCTTCGTTTGCGTGGCATTTTCCGTCAGCCGGAACGGATCGCTCGGCGTCACGCGATGGTCGATCACCAGCCGCGACAAGAGCAGCCGGCGCGCGTCGCCGCGCATCTCGTGGACGCGGTGGGCTTCCCAGGCCAGCGCGACGGCGCTGGCGATATGATAAAGCATGCTGGTCGCGCGCCGCGCATCGGCCTCGTTCTCGGACTTGCCCGCGACCTCGCGCGCAAAGCCGACCGCCCGATCGACAAAGCCGCGCAGCTTGTCGCGCCAGACCTGCGGCACGGAGACGCTGTCGTCCAGCCGTGCATGCAGATCGGCTGCCAGCGCGGATTCCGCGCCGTGGCGGCCGACCGCGCGCCGCAGCGCATCGATCGCGACGATGTTGCCGGTACCTTCCCAGACGGAGCCGAGATGCGCGTCACGCAGCAGACGCGCCGTGGCGAATTCCTCGATATAGCCGATGCCGCCACGCATCTCGAGCGCATCGCCGCAGACTTTCCGCGCGTCGCGGGTGGCGCGGAATTTCAGCGTCGGCGTCAGGATGCGCAGCAGCACCGCCGCATCCTGGCTACCGGCTTCCGCGCGATCGAGCGCGTCGGCCGTCAGAAAGCTCATCGACAGCGCCTGCTCGACCGGCAGCATGATCTTCAGCATCTGGCGCCGGCCGAGCGGCAGATCGATGATACGGTTGCCGAACACGACGCGGTTCTTCGCCACGGCAAGCGCATCATGATAGGCGCGCCGCATCAGCGCCGTCGATTTCACGCCATTGGAGAGCCGCGACGAATTGACCATCTCGGCCATCTGTACGAAGCCGCGGTCGAGCCGGCCTACGGCATAAGCGATCGCGCCTTCGAGCTTGATCTCGCCGGAGGCCATCGAACGCGTGCCGAGCTTGTCCTTCAGACGCACGATCCGATAATGGTTCTGGGAGCCGTCGTCGAGGAATCGCGGCATCAGGAACAGCCCGACACCGCGCGTGCCGGGGCCGGATCCCTCGGGCCGCGCCAGCAGCATCGCGACCTTCGCATCGGCGTTCGAGCAGAACCATTTCTCGCCATAGAGGCGCCAATGATCACCCTCCTGCACCGCTCGCGTGGTGAGTGTGCCGACGTCGGAGCCCCCTTCCTTCTCGGTCATGAACTGGCCGCCCTGGGTCAGCTTGCTCATGTCGGTCTGGGTCAGGCCATCGAGATATTTCGCTTTCAGCGCTTCGCTGCCGAAGTTCGCCAGCAGCTTGGCGCAGCCGTCGGTGACGTTGATCGGGCATCCCATGCCGAACTCGGTCTGGTTGAACAGAAACGTGAAGGCGTGCTTGGCCACAACAGGATATTTGTCCGGCCAGCCCATGATGCCCTTGCGGATCGAGAGCGCATGGATGCCGAACTCGCCAAAGGCGGCGTTCTCCAGCTCACGATAGGCAGGATGATATTCGATCGACTGCACGTCACGGCCGAACTTGTCGCGCTGGTGCAGCACCGGGGTGTGCCGGTCGGCGAGCCGCGCACATTCGTCGAGACGGCCGCCGGCCAGTTCGCCGAGGCGATCGAGATGCGGCTCGATATGGCGGAAGAGGTTGTCCGGCAGATGGATGCGCAGAAGATCAGTGAGCGCCTGATCGGCACGATAGAAGTTCATGCCTGATGTATCGGGCGCCAGCAGACCCGAAGGTGCGGCCGCGACGTTATTTGGCTGCGCTGTGACCGGCTTGTGCATGATCGTCCTCTTCGCTTCCGCCCGGCGGCATTCTTGACGCTTGCCGCTTGAGATGATGTCGATCATGCTCCCGTCGCGAGCAGCGATAAAGCCGCAAATTGTCAAGGAGGCATGATCGCCATGAAGCAGCAATTCGCTCTGCGGAATTGTGATCGACTGCTCCAACGTCCCGGCTGGTTGCCCGCGTAGCGGATGCATAGATCAGCGGCTCCCGTCCCCGAGAGATCACGCCAGAGACCACATCATGGAACACCCGACATACAAGATTGCCCTCATCGTCGGCGCCGGCGAAGGCCTGAGCGCCTCGCTGGCGCGGCTGCTGTCCGCGCAAGGCATCCGCGTCGCGCTGGCCGCGCGCAAGATCGAGAAGCTTGGCGCGCTCTGTAGCGAGACCGGCGCCAAGGCCTACGCCTGCAACGCCACCGAGCCCGAGGAGGTCGAACGCCTGTTCGGCCTGGTCGAGCGCGAGATCGGCACACCCGATCTCGTCGTCTACAATGCCAGTGGCCGCGCCCGCGGACCGTTCGTAGACCTCGTTCCGGCCGACGTCGCGAACGCGATCGCGGTCAGCGCCTATGGCGGCTTCCTGGTGGCGCAGCAGGCGGCGAAGCGCATGCTGCCGAGCAAGCATGGCGCGATCCTGTTCACCGGCGCTTCGGCCAGCGTCAAGGGCTATGCGCAATCCGCCCCATTTGCGATGGGCAAGTTCGCGCTGCGCGGGCTGGCCCAGAGCATGGCTCGTGAGCTCTCGCCCCAGGGCATCCACGTTGCGCATTTCGTGATCGACGGGGGCATCCGCAGCGCGGCACGCGCGGAGGCGGCAGACAGGCCGGATTCGATGCTCGATCCCGATGCGATCGCGGAGAGCTATTGGAACGTGTTGCAGCAACCGCGCAGCGCCTGGAGCTGGGAGCTGGAGCTGCGTCCCTGGGTGGAGAAGTTTTGAGGGAGGTAGCATGACCACCGAAACCACCATCGATACCGGCACCAGCGAACTGCTCTGCGTCATTCGCGACCGTGTCGCCGTGATCACGCTGAACCGGCCGGAGGCGCGCAATTCGCTGTCGGACACCCTGACGCCGGCCCTGCGCACGATGATCCGCAGCTGCGGCGAGAATCCCGATGTCGGCGCACTGCTCATCACCGGCGCCGGCGGGGCGTTCTGTGCCGGTGGCAACGTCAAGGGCATGGGTGCGCATCGCGACCCCAAGAAGCAGCAGATGTCGCTGGAGGATCGTGTCGCCGATCTCCAGGAGCGGCAGCGGCTGCTGACCGGCGCGCTGGTGTCGGTGCGCAAGCCGACCATCGCAGCCCTGCCCGGCCCCGCGGTCGGCGCCGGGCTGGCCCTCGCCATGGCCTGCGACCTCCGCATTGCCGCGCAGTCGGCCTTCGTCGCCACCGGCTATGCCCGCATCGCGCTCTCGGGCGATTACGGCATCGCCTGGCTGTTGACGCGCCTCGTCGGCACCGCGCGGGCGCGCGAGCTGCTGTTCACCGGCGATCGCGTCGATGCCGCGCGCGCCGAGACGATCGGCCTCGTCAACCGTGTCGTGCCCGACGACAAACTGCAAGCCGAGGCGGTCGCCCTGGCAAAATCCCTCGCCGAGGGCCCGCGCCTGGCGCTGCGCTACATGAAAGACAACCTCGACGAGGCCCTGCTGTTCGATTTCGAGACCGCCAGGGATCACGAAGCCGAACGCCTGATCCGCCTGACCACGACAGCCGATCACAAGGAGGCGGTGCAGGCATTCATCGAGAAACGGAAAGCGGTATTCACGGGGAAGTAGGCGCGGCATCGTGTGAAAGCAAAAAAAGCCCGGCTCTGGCTTGGCCAGGCCGGGCTTGGAGTGGTGTCAGGCCGAGGCTGAGGGGCGTTCGGCCTGACGGGAAAGTGCGGCGAGACGCCAACTCGCGCACGGTACGTCCTTTGGCGCGAGGTGGATCTCCTTTTCGAAGCGCACCAGCTTCCAGTCGTCGGGATGATTGACGAAAGCAAACCCGGATTTGCGCGCGAGCGAGATCATGGTCTGGTTGGAGCGCAGCGTATCGCCGAAGATATGCTGGGCGCCGAGTGCGGCGGCGCGGCATTCGAGATTTTTCAGAAGCGCAGTCGCGATGCCGTGACCCTGCCAGCGGTCGTCGACCGAGAGGCCGAACTCCAGCGTCGATGTCTCCTCATGGAGAGCATAGCGCGCCTCGGCAACGATCGTCTCGAAGCCATCGACCACCTTGGTCGCAACCACGGTGAAACGTTCGCGCTCGCCGACCGCGAGGAAGTCGTGCAACAGCCCCTTCGGTAGTTCGCTGATCGCGCCGAAGAAGCGGTTGTAGCGGGAGCGGGTCGAGAGCGAACGGAAATAATGCTGAAGCTCGTCGGTGTCACCCGGCTCGACGAAGCGGACGTTCAGCGCCTCGCCTTGCCGGGTGCGCAGCGTGTCCGAATATTGCGTCAGGTCTTCCAGGCGATAGGTGCTCATGACATGAGCCTTGACGGGAGAATGTCGGAAGAAGGGACCGCCGGCGCCCCTGTGATCAGGCGGCGCCGGCCTGGCGGCCAGTCAGGCCCGCCAGAAGGGTTTGTCGGCCTCGTAGGCAATGTCAGTCCAGGACAGGCCGACGTCATGGAGGTCGCGAGCGGTCCAGTTGGTCAGCTCACGTCGGGTCCGGTAGCGCTCATGCCAGATATGGAGGGTCTCGCCGATCTGCTGGATCAGGCCCGGTGCATGACGATTTGTCATTGAATTGTGGGTCAAAGTGGACATCTTCAGCTCCTTGAGCTAACTTGCAGGCTAATATCTGCTTCTCAGCGCGCTGCCACAAACGACATTTTGTACCCTTTCGCATGATATAGTATCATGCATCATGCTGCCAGATGACTGCCAGATTACCCTCCCTGAACGGATTGCGGGCGTTTGAGGCTGCGGCGCGCCATCTCAGCTTCACGCTGGCGGCTAGCGAACTGAACGTGACCCAGACCGCGATCAGCCATCAGATCCGCAGGCTGGAGGAGGAACTCGGCATCCGCCTGTTCATCCGGCAGAACCGCGCACTGGCGCTGACCCCGGAAGCGCGCGACTACCTGCCGGGCGTGCGCGCCGCCTTCAATGACCTTCGCCTGGCCACCGACCGTCTGCTGCGCAAGGACGACGACAAGGTGCTGACGGTCTCGACGATAGCATCGCTCGCCGCAAAGTGGCTGCTGCCGCGGCTGACCGATTTCCAGGAGAGCCACCCCGGCATCGACGTCCGCATCACCACATCGACCAGCCTCGTCGATTTCCAGCGCGACAATGTCGACGCAGCCATCCGCTACGGGCGCGGCCAATGGCCGGGCGTGCGAGCCGACTGGTTGATGGCGGATGAGTTGTTTCCCGTATGCAGCCCGTCGCTGCTGCGTGGCGACAAGCCGTTGCGGACACCCGCGGATCTGAAAGACCACGTGCTGCTCCACACCAACAACAGCGACGATTGGCGGCTCTGGCTGACCGCGGCGGGCCTCGCGACGGGCATGTCGCATCAACCCGGCATCACCTTCGACATGACGTTCATGACCGTGCAGGCGGCCATCGATGGCATGGGGGTCGCGATGGGACGGACCTCCTACGTGCAGGACGACATCGCCAAAGGCCGTCTCGTGGTGCCCTTCAGAATCGCGCTGCCATCGAATGCCGGTTTCTATCTCGTCTCACCGGACGGCCGCCGCGAGTCAGCGAAGCTCGCTGCGTTCCGGCAATGGCTGATTGCTGCGACGCAAAATAAGGCTCACGGAATCAACAGCCTGGAGCCTGAAATTCATTGACACCGGAATTGGCAGCCCGCAGGGGTATGTCGGATTGCCGCACCACATATCTGTCGCATGCTGCGAAACCAGCTTCGGTCCGGCCACGTCTTGAGGGAATAGCGTCATGGCCGGACCAGCCGCATCAACCAATCCGCCCCAGATCAAGTCTCGCATCGGCGCGATCCTGCGCGCAACATCGGGCAATTTCCTCGAACAGTTCGACTTTTTCCTGTTCGGCTTCTATGCGCAGGACATCGCGAAGGCGTTTTTCCCCGCCGCCGACGAGACCGCCGCGCTGCTCAACGCATATGGCGTGTTCTGGCTCGGCGCGCTGATGCGCCCCGTCGGCGCCATCGTGCTCGGCTCCTACATCGATCGCATCGGTCGACGCCAGGGCCTGATCGTTACGCTGGCGCTCATGGCGCTCGGCACCGTGGTGATCGCGTTCTGCCCGTCTTACGCGGCGATCGGTGTTGCCGCACCGGTCATCGTCCTGATTGGCCGCTTGATCCAGGGGTTCTCGGCCGGCGTGGAGCTTGGCGGCGTCTCTGTTTACCTGTCCGAAATCGCGACACCAGGCAATCGCGGTTTCTACACCTCGTTCCAGTCGTCCAGTCAGCAGGTCGCGATCTTCGTCGCGGCGATCATCGGCTTCATCCTGAGAGAAGCCATGCCGGGCGACACCTTCCTGGATGTCTTCGGGGGAATCGCGAAGTGGCGGATCCCGTTCTTCGTCGGTTGCATCATCATCCCCGTCATTTTCATGTTGCGGCGCTCGCTCGAGGAAACGCCGGCCTTCCTGGCCATGAAGAAGCATCCGACCGCGCGCGAAGTCTTTGCTTCGGCGATCGCGAACTGGCGCATCGTCGTCCTCGGCATGATGATCGCCGTGCTGACCACGACAACCTTCTACTTCATCACGGTCTACGCCCCCGGCTTCGGCAAGCAGCTGAACCTCTCGCCGACGGGGACGTTGCTGGTGACGCTTCTGGTCGCGGTAACCAATTTCATCTGGAATCCGGTCGGCGGCGCGGTGTCCGACCGGATCGGCCGCAAGCCGGTCCTGCTCACCATCGCCATCCTCTCGCTGCTCACCGCCTATCCGGCGTTGCACTGGCTTGCAGCGGAGCCAACTCTCGGCAAATTGCTGGCGGTGCAGATGATGTTTTCGTTCTACTTTGGCGTCTACAGCGGCACCATGCTGGGATGCCTGGTCGAGATCGTGCCGGCACATGTCCGAACCACCTGTTTCTCGATCGCCTTCGCATTGGCCGCGGGCATCTTCGGCACGTCCACGCCCGCCATCGCGACCAAACTGATCAGCGCGACCAACGGGGACAAAGCCTCACCGGCATACTGGCTCATGTTCGGCGCGGCGCTCGGCATCATCGCCGCACTGATCGTCTATCGCGGAGGCAAGCAGGCGGTGCCGGCATACGATACGGCAGCGGAGCCGACGGCAGGACACTAGGCTTACAACTCAACCACCACGTAATCGCTCTCGACCTTCACCGCGAGAGTCTCCGCGACATACGGCCCCTTCACCACAGCCGCGCCCGACTCAGCACGCGCCGGGTAGGCTTTCACGCGAAAACGGCGGGGATCGCAATAGGATTGGCCGGTGCGGATGTCGAACTCCCAGCCGTGCCAGGGGCAGCGGATGATCTCGCCGAGTTTCGTATACGCGATCTCGCCGGGGTCCTTTGACTGCGCGAGCCCGATCAGGGGTCCCTCGCACAGCGCCGCGCCCTGGTGCGGGCAACGGTTCATCAGGCCGAAATACTCGCCCTTGATGTTGAAGACCGCGATCGGCCGTCCGTCGATCTCCAGAAATTTTCGCGTGCCGGGCGGAAGCTCATCGACCGCGGCAATCACATGCCGGGCCATCAATTGATCCCGTAGAGCGCGCGTGCATTCCCGAGATAAAACGCCTCGCGGTTGGCCTCGCTCACGCCCGCCGGCAGCACGCGCGACGGCTCGTCATAATCCCAATGCGGATAGTCGGTCGCGAACAACAACCTATCCCAGCCGATCCATTTGATCACATCGAACAGGTCCTCGCGGCTTTCAGGATCTTCCATCGGTTGCGTCGTCGCACCACACCTGCTCACGGATATATTCCGACGGCGGCCGCTTCACATGCGGCACCTCGCTGCGCAAGCGCTGCCAGACCTTGTCGAGCCGCCAACCCAGCGACGGCGCCCAGCCGAATCCGGCCTCGATCATCACCATCTTCAATTTCGGGAAGCGCTCGAACACGCCTTCCAGCACGAGACTCGCAAGCGCCGATTGCTGGCACTGCGAATGGCCGACCATCTCCTCGATGTAATAAGACGGCCATCCTGACGGCGTGATCGGGTTGCCGCCGAAGCCGAAAGCGTGGACACCGACCGGCAAGCCCGCCTCCTCCGCGGCCTGGTAAATCGGCCAGTAGCGGCGCTGGCCGAGCGGCTCGACATTGCGGCTGAGCAGCAGCACCTGCACGAAGTTCTTGTCGCCTGCGCGCTCGCGGATTTCGGCCGCAGCCGACAAACCGTCTTCATTGCCGACGACGATCGAAGCTTTCAGCCGCTTGTCCTTGCTGGTCCATTTGTCGATCTGCCAGTCGTTGATCGCCGAGCAGAGTGCCGCCGAGAGGTCGTGATTGCGGATGCCCTGCCCGGTGTTGAGTGGATTGAGCACGCCAAGCTGCACATTGTTCGGATCGAGCAGCTGCTTCTGCATGAAGGAGAGCGACGATCCCTGCGGCCCGCCTTCCGGCGGATAGGCGTCACGGCGCGACGCGTTTGGCTGGGCCTTCGGATAGGGCGGGCCTTCCATCATGCCCTGATAGGCGTGAACGCCGTAGACTTCGAGGTGATGCTGCCAGCGTTTGGCCAGATAAGGATAGAGCTCGGTCCGGGTCGCGCGCGCCGGATGGATGTCGCAGTCCGCAATCGCGGTCTTTGTCGTCAGAGGGGAAGCGGCGTCTTGGCTCTCGCGGAACTGGATATTCATCGCCTTGCCTCCTTTGGCAGCGGGCTCACGTCAGGCGGGGATAGGTTGCATACGGATTGTCGATCATGATCTTGCGCACGAGATCGGGGGTGAGCCCCGCGGGCAGCGCGTCCTGGCCGTCGAACTGCCAGTGTGGATAGTCCGTGGAGAATAGGACCAATTCGTCGGACTGCATATGATCAAACAGGCGAATTAATGTCGCCTCGTCCGGCGGCGCATCAAATGGCTGTAATGAGAAACGGATGTTGCTGCGCACAATCTCGAGCGGCGCGCGATCGACCCAGGGCGTCTCCATCCGCACCCCGCGCCAGAACTTGTGCAGGCGCCAGAGATAGGGCGAGAGCCAGGAGACGCCGGACTCCAGCATGACCATCTTCAGCCGCGGATATTTGGCGAAAACGCCCTCGACGATCAGGCTGGTGAGCTGGGTTTGGAACGCATGGGCCTGACCGGCATAATCCTCGATATGGTAGGAACCCCAGCCCACCGCAGTCGGCGGATTGTGATAGGCAGAACCGGCGTGAATGCCGATCGGCAAATCGAGCCGTTCCGCCGCCTCATAGATCGGCCACAGCGCGCGCTTGCCGAGCGGCGTGTCGCCCATGACAAGCATCAGCACCTGCACGAAGCGCATGTCCTGCGCGCAGCGCTCGATCTCGACGACTGACTTATCGACGCTCTGCGTCGGGATCACGATCGAGCCGCGCAGCCGGGAATCGCGATCGAGCCACTCCTTTGCCAGCCACTCATTCAGCGCGCGACAGAGGGCAGTCTGCATGTCTTCGGAAAACACCATCTGCACGCCATAGAGCGGATTGCAGATGGCATGCTTGAGCTGGAAGGGATCGAGCACATGACGCTGCATGTCCTCCAGGCTTTCGCCCGGCTTGCCATTCTCTGGGCGCCAATCGGGCCGTGCCACGATCGGCGAATTCTTGGGGTAGGATTGCGAGACGAGATCGACCATGCCGCGCGTCGTCACCTGGTCGCGCCAGTAGTCGTTCAGGTAGGGTAGCAGGCTGGTCAGATGCGGCACGGCCGGATGCACATCGCAATCCACGCCACCCGCGATCAGGGATGCCATCACGTCTCCCTTCTCACGTTTCCTCTCAAGTCTCCCGTCCGCCATTCAAGCAGGCCTGCTCCTCGCCCGCAACTCGGCCAACGCTTCTGTCATATGCTAGGAAGACACAGCTCGGTTGCGAGGAACAGAGGTGCAGGCATGAAAGAGCTCATCGGAGTTGCGGAACAGGTCGCGGCAAAACTGATCGCGCGCAAGCAAACCATCGCGGTCGCGGAGTCCTCAGCCGGCGGCCTGATCGCGGCAAGCCTGCTCGCGGTCCCCGGCGCCTCCGCCTATTTCCTCGGCGGCGCCGTGGTCTATACCCGCGATGCCAGGCGCGTGCTGATGGATATTACGGATGAAGGAATGAAGGGCTTGCGTTCTTCGTCTGAACCCTACGCGAAGCTACTCGCCGAGCAGATGCGCGGCCGCTTCAGCTCCGTTTGGGGCCTGTCCGAGACCGGCGCGGCCGGCCCCACCGGCAACCGCTACGGCGATGCCGCCGGCCATAGCTGCATGGCCGTTGCCGGGCCGGCAGCGGAGGTGATGACGCTGGAGACCGGGAGCAACGACAGGTTCGCCAACATGCAGGTGTTCGCGGCGACTGCGTTGAAGCTGTTGCTGAGGAAGCTGGAGGGGTGAGCTTTCGACCGCCGGCAGCAATCACCTTCCCAAATGCCGCACAAAAATCCGCACCACATAGCCTTTGAACCGCGGGGCCTCGTCGTAGAGGTCCGACGCGATTCGCTCGATGCTCTCGCGCAGTGACGTGAACTGCGCCAGCCGCGCGCTGCTCTCGGTGCCCTGCATGCCTGCGAGCTCGTCCATCGCGGCATCGCTGATCTGGCATTGCACGGGCTCGCCATCATTCAGCATGGTGAAGCGGAAGGCCAGCCGTTCGAGGTCGTGGCCGATGATACTGTCGCGCAAAAGCGGCATCCAACTGTCCCGTTCGCGCCCCCGAACGGGACAATGCTGAAATTCGCGCGACTTGTCACCCCTCAGGTGGCGGCGGTCTCACGACCGGACTCCCCGGACGGCTTCAATACGCGAGAGCTGTTCCAGTGGCTTTGTCCAACGCGGCGGCCAATGACTTGTACTCCTCGCAATCCGTCCCGCAAATGGCCGCGATCCGGCTGAGATGAAACATCGCCTGCTCGCGATTGCCCTGCTCGAGCTGCCATAGACCATAATATTGCCAGGTCAGCACGTGGTTCGGGTCGATCTTCAGTGCGTGCTCGTACCAGACCTGTGATTGCTTGTAGTCACCCAGCTTGCGATAGGAGTAACCGATCAGGTTCGCGACATTCGCGCTGTCGTCGTGGCCGAGTGCCTTCAACTGCGCGATCGCGGCGGTGTAGTCGTTACGCTCGTAGATGGTGTCGTAGGCCACGCGGTAGCCCGCTGCAAACGCCGGATCATCGATACTGGATTGGTGGTTGGCCTTCTTGCCCTTCTGGGTGGCTTTGGTGCCGGTGCGCGCCGGATAGGTTGGAGCTGGCGTGCTCTGGCTGGCAGCCGGGTGCGCGAAGGGATCCATGCCGCCTCCGCCTCCAGCGCCACCACCGCCGCCGCCTCCACCTCCCGCGGCAAACGCCGGCGTGATTAACAAGGCTGCCGCAAATATACCCAGCGTGACGCGCCTGATCATTTTCGTGAACATCTCCGTCTCCTGTGCGTTCAAGCGGCCCCGGACGAATTGATAACCCTGCCTCGGCAGCATTATTCCGGGACGGTGGACGCATGGAGACGTCAGCGTTCGTATGACAGTCGTATTGTCCCTTACTGGAATGCGACTTCGGCAAAGCTGCGGAGCTTGCGCGAATGCAGCCGCTCGGATTCCTGCTGCTTGAGCCGTTCCAGCGCCTTCAGCCCGATATCGAGATGCTGGCCGACGCGGCGGCGATAGAATTCGCTGGCCATGCCGGCGAGCTTGATCTCGCCATGCAGCGGCTTGTCGGAGACACAAAGCAGCGTGCCATAGGGTACGCGGAAGCGATAACCATTGGCGGCGATCGCGGCCGATTCCATGTCCAGCGCGACCGCGCGGGACTGCGACAAGCGGCGGATCACTTCGGGCCCGGAAATCTCCCAATTGCGGTTGTCGACGCTGGCGACAGTACCGGTGCGCATCAGGCGCTTGAGCTCGAACCCCTCGAGGCCGGTGACGTCCTCGACCGCTTGCTCCAGCGCGACCTGCATCTCGGCCAGCGCCGGGATCGGCACCCACAGCGGCAACTCGCGATCGAGCACGTGGTCCTCGCGCACGTAACCATGCGCGAGCACGTAGTCGCCGAGCCGCTGCGTGTTGCGCAAGCCGGCACAATGTCCGAGCATCAGCCAGGCATGCGGCCGCAGCACCGCCACATGATCGGTGACGTTGCGCGCGTTGGACGGACCGGTGCCGATATTGATCAGGCTGATGCCGCGATAGCCGGGCATCTTCAGATGAAAGGCCGGCATCTGCGGCGTACGCGCGGGCGCGTCGCCGGTCGTTGCGCCGCCGCTATGCGTGATCATGTTGCCGGGCGCGACGAATGCTTCGAGTCCGGTCTCGCCGGACTGAAGCCGCTGCTGACAGAGCTGCGCGAAAGCATCGACATAGAACTGGTAGTTGGTGAAGATCACGAAATTCTGGAAATGCTCGGGATCAGTGCCGGTGTAGTGGTAGAGCCGCCGCAGCGAATAATCGACGCGGGCGGCGCGGAACAGCGACAGCGGCTCCGGCGCGCCGGGCTGAAGCTCGAAGGTGCCGTCCGCGATGGAATCATCCATGGTGGCCAGGTCAGGCACGTCGAACGCATCGCGCAGCGATCGTGCGACCGGCGAATTCTCGCTGGTGGTGATGGCGGCTTCGATGTTGATGTCGCGGCGATAGGCGAAGTGAATCGGGATCGGCTCGGCGGACTCGCCGATCTCGACGGGGACATCGTGGTTCTGGATCAACAGGCCGATCTGCTCGGTCAGATAGGCGCGAAACAGATCCGGCCGCGTCACGCTGGTCTCGTGCACGCCTGGGCCGGCGACGAAGCCATAGGCGAGACGCGAATCCAGCCGCGCATGCGTCGAAGTGGTGAGACGGACAAAGGGATAATAAGCCCGCACCCGCGTCGTGATCGCCTCGCCCGAGACATAAGCCTCGAACCGGTCGCGAAGAAATTTGGTGTTGCGTTCGTAGATCTCCTCAAGACGGGCCACGGCGAGACCGGCGTCGGTGAAGGATTTGGTGGCGATGGAGGGCGGAGATTGCATGGTTCGACCGTCGGGTTTTAGGCACCTGAGTCGAACTATAGCAAGATCGGAGCCGCGTCGTCATCGCGCGTGCAGCGATGCGCCAAGCGGTGACGAAAGAAGGATGACGTGCCTTTCGCCCGTCACTTCTCGCGGAAGGCACGCATGAACTGGTCGTGCAGCGGTTTCAAGAGGTACGACAGCATGGTGCGGTCGCCGGTCTGGACAAAGGCTTCGACCGGCATGCCGGGGATCAGCTTGGAATCGCCCAGCCGGGCGACCTCTTCGGCGGACATCGACACGCGGATCGTATAATAGCTCTGGCCCGTGCGCTGGTCCGTCGTGACGTCGGGCGAGACGCGACTGACGACACCGTTGAGCTCGGGTGTGGTGCGCTGATTGAAGGCGGAGAGGCGCAGCAGCGTCTTCTGGCCGATCTGCAGCTTGTCGATATCGACCGGATTGACCTTGGCTTCCACCTGGAGGTCGTCTGTCTGCGGCACGATCAGCATCAAGGTGTCGCCGGCGGTGACGACGCCGCCGACGGTATGCACCGTCGATTGCAGCACCATGCCGTCCTGCGGGGCGCGGATGTCGACGCGGCGGAGCTGGTCCTCGGCCGCGACCTTGCGCTCGATCAGCTCGCCGATCTTGTCGTTGGTCTCGCGCAGATCCTTGGAGACCTCGCTCACCATATCCTTGTCGACCTGAATGATCTGCAGCTCGGTCTCGGTGATCTTGCCCTTGGCCTGCGCCCGCGAGGCGATGTATTGCGCGCGCTCGCCGTTGAGGCGGGCAGAGTCGCGCTCCAGCGTGGTCAGGCGCGAGATCTGCACCAGGTGCTTGTCATAGAGATCGCGCACACCGGTGAGTTCTTGTTGCACCAGGGAGATCTCCTTGTCCTTGGCCGTCTCCTGTGCGACGAGCCCCTCGATCTCCTCATTGAGCTGTTGGATGCGCTCACGCAGCTGCGCCTTCTGACCGGCGCGGCCGTTGACGCGGACGTCGAACAGCTTGCTCTCGCTGTCGATCAGCACCTTGACATCGGGATCGTTGGCACGCTCGAGCAGCGATGAAGGGAACTCGATCTTGTCGAGGCCGCGCTGCTCGGCTTGAAGCCGCGCCGCGCGCGCCTGCGCGGCGTCGAGATTCTTGGTGACGATGGCGAGATTGGCCCTGGTGACGGTGTCGTCGAGCCGCACCACGATGTCGCCAGCCTTGACCACGTCGCCGTCGCGTGCGCGCACCTCGCCGACCACGCCGCCGGTCGGGTGTTGCACCTTCTTGACGTTGGACTCGACCACGATCTGGCCCGGCGCGATCAGCGCTCCCGAGATCTGCACCGTCGACGCCCAGCCGCCGAGGCCGACGCCCAGGAACGCCACGATTCCGAGGCCGAGGACCAGATGAAACTTGATCGAGTCCCGCACGCCCTTCTTCGCGGCAGGCTTTGTCCCGCCAACCGTCATCGTGCTCATGCTTTCGCCACTCCGCCTTCGCTGACGACCTTGATGGGCGTGGACGGCGCGACGCGGGACTGGAGTACCTGAGCGAGCACCTGCTCCTTCGGACCGAAGGCCTGCATCCGGCCGTCGCGGAGCACCAGGATCTGGTCGACCGCCTCGACGCCGATCGGCCGATGCGCCACCACGATGACGATGGCACCGCGCTCGCGCACACTGCGGATCGCGCGCGTCAGGGCCTCGTCACCCTCGGTGTCGAGATTGGAGTTGGGCTCGTCCAGCACGATCAGGAAAGGATTGCCGTAGAGCGCACGCGCCAGCGCCACGCGCTGGGCCTGGCCTGCGGAAAGCGAGGCGCCCTGCTCGCCGACCTGCGTATTGTAGCCCTCGCGCATCTTGATGATCATCTCGTGCACGCCGGCTTCCTTGGCCGCGGAAATGATGCCGTCGGAAGTCGCCTCCGGATCAAAACGGCTGATGTTCTGCGCGATCGTACCACCGAACAATTCGACGTCCTGCGGCAGATAGCCGATGTAACGGCCGAGCACGTCGGACGACCATTGATCGAGCGCCGCGCCGTCGAGCCGGACCTTGCCGCGGACCGGGTGCCAGACGCCGACCAGCGCGCGGATCAGCGAGGATTTGCCGGAGCCGCTGGGTCCGATCACGCCGAGGCCGTTGCCGGCTTCGAGCGCAAAGTTGATGTCCTGGACGATGAGGCGCTGGTCGCCCGGGGCCACCATGGCGACGCCTTCGACCGAGAGGCGGCTGGTGGGCGCCTGCAATTGCGTCGGCATCGCCTGCGCCGGCATCTGTTCCAGAAGGCGGCTGAGGCGATGCCAGCTCTGGCGGGCCGCGACGAATGATTTCCAATGCGCGATCGCGAGATCGACCGGCGCCAGCGCGCGGGCAGACAGGATCGAACCCGCGATGATGATACCGGCGGTCGCCTCCTGGTGGATGACGAGCGTGGCGCCGACCGCGAGCACTGCCGATTGCAGCATCATGCGCAGCACTTTTGCGATGGCGCCGAGGCCGCCGGCGACGTCGCTCGCACGCTGATTGCCGGAGAGATATTTTTCGTTGGCCTCGCTCCAGCGCTGGTTGAGCCGGCCGGTCATGCCCATCGACACCAGCACTTCGGCGTTGCGGCGGCTGGACTGGGCGAGGTCGTTGCGCTGCGCGGCAAGGCTCATCGCCTCCTTCGCCGGCCGGCGGGACAGGAACTCGGTGACCAGCGTCAGGCCGACCAAGATGACGGCGCCGACCAGCGCGGTCAGGCCGATCATGACATGAAAGGCGAAACAGATGCCGAGATAGAGCGGCAGCCAGGGCAGGTCGAAGAATGCCCCCGGGCCCATGCTGCCGAGGAAGGAACGGACATTGTCGAGGTCGCGCAGCGGCTGTAGCCCCTCGTTGCGGCTGCCGACCCGCAGCGGCAGGCGGACGATGGTGTCGAACACGCGCTTGTTCAGCGCCTCGTCCAGCGCGGTGCCGACCCGTCCCAGGATGCGGCTGCGGATCATGTCGAGCACGCCCTGTGCCATATAGAGGCCAGCGGCGAGGACGATCAGGCCGACGAGTGTCGGGATGCTGCGGCTCGGCAGCACCCGGTCGTAGACTTCCAGCATGAAGATCGACCCGGTCAGATAGAGCAGGTTGATCATGCAGCTCATCAAGCCGACGCCGACGAACGCCGTGCGGCAGGCACGCAGCGCGTCACCGAGCTCTGAACGGCGGAGGCCGGGAACGGCTGCCATCAGTCTGATCTCTTTCGGGTGAGGGGCAAAACCCCTGAATTCAAAGGCAAATCGAGGCGTGCTCGCCCCGGACTAATATCGCGTTCTCCCCGCGGGTAACGCAATCGAATTCATCCGGGCCTTCGCCACATCTACCCCGGACCGTCAGTTGCGCAAGTCCGGTTTTTCACAGTCTTTGCGGCTTTTTCTGGCAAAGACGGCGCCTCTCCCCGGCAACGGGAGAGGCGCAAGGTCGATCGAACGGCTCCCTGGCTAGAATCGGCCGCCGCCGCGCACCAGCCGAACCACCAGCAGCAGGATGACGGCGCCGATGGCGGAATAGATGATCTCCGAAACCAGCCCGAGGCCGAGGTGGATGCCGAGCTTCGGGAACAGGAAACTCGCGACGAACGCGCCGGCGATGCCGATCACGATGTCGCCGATGATGCCGAACCCGCTCCCCCGCACGACCTTGCCGGCGAGCCAGCCGGCAACCAGGCCGACGAACAGGATGATGACGAGGCTTTGACCAGAAATGTACATAAGTTGACGTCCCTCTCCGTGAACGGGGCCATGGAACCGGAACCGGGATGAATGCTGTCTGAATGGTGTTCCCGGAGCGACGGCTCGCGCCGGAAAGGCGAAAACAACCCCATGCACAGTAGCAACGGATCCGACGGCGGGCCCGGGATGGATTCTGACAACGCCATGCCGCCGTGAAGGATTTTTGGAGGAAGGCGCCTCAGTTCGCGAGCGCGTTCTCGGCTAGTTCACGACCACCGGTCCGGCCAGCACGCACCTTGTCGCCCTCCCCGGGCCGACCTCGACACTGTCAGGCAATCGCTCCAGACAACGCTGCTGGACGAGCTTGCAGCGGGGGGCGAAGGAGCAGTTGTGGGGCTTTTCGACCAGGGACGGCGGCGTACCGGGGATGGTTTCGAGACGGGCGCCGCGCTTGGCGCCGTGGATGGTCGAGGCGAGCAGGCCCTTGGCGTAGGGGTGGACCGGCGAACGGACGATGTCGCGCAGGCTGCCCTGCTCCACGATCTGGCCCGCATACATCACGGCGACGCGGTCGCAGATCTCGATCGCAACACCGATGTCGTGGGTGACGAAAATGACGGACATGCCGAACTCGCGCAGCAATTCGCGCAGCAGCAGCAGGATCTGGATCTGCACGGTGGCATCGAGCGCCGTGGTCGGCTCGTCCGCCAGCAATATCTTGGGACGGCAGGCGAGCGCGAGCGCGATCATGGCGCGCTGGCGCATGCCGCCTGACATTTCGTGCGGATAGGCATCGAACCGCCGTTTCGCCGAGGGGATGCGCACGACCTCGAGCATCTCCAGTGCCCGCGCCCGCCCGTCCGCAAAGCTCTTGCCTTCGTGACGCACGACGCTTTCGGCGATCTGCGCGCCGATGGTGTAGACGGGATCGAGCGCGAGCGCCGGCTCCTGAAAGATCATCGACACGGCCCGGCCGCGGTACGACGACAGCTCCTCGTCGTGCATGGCGAGCACGTCGCGACCCATGACGTTGACGTGACCCGTGATCTGCGTGCGCTTCTTCGGCAACAGCCGCATCAGCGCACGCAAGGTCACGCTCTTGCCCGAACCGGACTCGCCGAGCAGGCCCAGCACCTCGCCATCGCCGAGCGAGAGACTGAGGTCGTTCACGGCGTGGACCGTACGTTCGCCGGTGAAGCGGATGTTGAGCCCTGAGATCTCGACGAGCTTTGTCATGACGGCAGTTTGGGCAACCTCTCGTGATAGTCGGTGACGCGCTGGAACGCGGCGCCGATGGTGAGCAGGGTCGCCTCATCGAAGGAGCGGCCGATCAGCTGCATGCCGATCGGCAGGCCGCTTTTGGCGAAGCCGGAGGGCATGGTCAGCGACGGCAGGCCCAGAAAGTTCACCGGACGGGTGAACAGCGTCAGCCGCTGCAACAGCGCCGGTGCGTTCGGCCCGCCGCCGACGTCGCTCTCCTCGATCGTCGGCGCCGGGACGGGCGATGCCGGTGCGATGATCGCGTCGACACCTGCGGCGGCCGCATTGTGCGCGGCGAGTGCCGGGCCACGCCAACGCATCGCCTCGAGATAGGTGACGGCGGGAACCGCGAGGCCGTTCTGGAGCCGCATCAGCGTCTGCGAACCGTAGTCCTGCGGCCGTTCGATCATCCAGCGCTTGTGGAAGGCGGCAGCCTCGGCTGCCAGCACGAGCTGGCTGGCGGAAGACAATTGCCGCTGGTCCGGCAGCTCGACCTTGACGATGTCGGCACCGTCACGCTTGAGCACCGCAATGGTCTCGTCCAGCACGCGCGCGACCTCGCTGTCGAGATCGTCGACATAGTACGATGCGGGCACGCCGACTTTGAGGCCCTTCAGCGAGCCTCTGGTCGCGCCGACGTAATCCGACAGCGGTTCGTGGCTGGCGGTCGAATCTTCGGGGTCCGGGCCGGCCATCAGCGCCAGCAGCAAGGCGCAGTCTTCGGCGGTGCGCGCGAGCGGCCCGACCGTGTCGAGCGATTGCGACAGCGGCATCGCACCGGCGCGGCTGACGCGACTCCAAGTCGTCTTCAGACCCGTGACGCCGCAGAAATGCGCGGGGCATGCGGATCGAGCCGCCGGTGTCGGAGCCCAGCGCCGCAAAAGTAAGCCGCGCGGCGACCGCCGAGCCCGAGCCAGAGGACGAGCCGCCGGTGATATGCGCGACGTTCCAGGGATTGCGCACCGGACCATAATGGGCGTTGTGCCCGGTCGGCCCATAGGCGAACTCGGCCAGATGCAGCGTGCCGAGCCTGATCTGGCCGGCATCCTTGAGCCGCTGCAGGGCGGTCGACGTCACGGTCGGCACGAAATCGCGGCGGATCCGCGAGCCGCAGGTCGCGACCTTGCCCGCATCGTAATACATGTCCTTGTGGGCGAGCGGCACGCCGTGCAGCGGACCACGCAGCTCGCCCTTGGCAAGCTCGGCATCGGCGGCATCGGCCGCCTTCAGCGCGGCTTCGGGCTCGACCGACATGAAGGCGTTGAGATGCGGCTGCCACTGCGCGATGCGATGCAGCAGCGCGCGTGTGACCTCATGCGAGGAGACCTGCTTCATCGCGATCGCACGCGCGACCTCGGTGAGCGTCATCAAGGCAGGCTCAGCGCTCATTTCGACACCTTCCGGGTCTGCGCAAGCGGATAGAGCGCGGGCTCGAGGTCGAACGGCAGCGTGCCGGCGATGGCGGCAAAGCCTTCGAAGGCGGGTCCGATGGAGTTGGAGATGCGCGTCGCGATCTCATCGTCCAGGGGAATACCGGCGATCCGTGCCGTTGCCTGGATTTCCTTTGTCGTCGGTCTCGTCATGCGGTTTCCTCTTTGGGCGCACGGCTATGGCCTGATCCCGGGATGGCCATGTAGCAGGCGGCCTCGTGCCCCATATTATCGAGCGCGGTGAGCTTTGGTGTCGCATTTGCGCAGAGCGGCTCCGCAAACGGACAACGGGTGTGGAAGCGGCAGCCCGCAGGCGGATCGATCGGATTGGGTGGATCGCCCGAGATCGGCGGCTTCTCGGTGCGCCTGTCAGGATCAGAGGACGGCATCGCTGCAAGAAGCGCGCGCGTATAGGGATGCGCAGGCGCATCCCAGACCTGGTCGACCGGGCCGAGCTCGACGACCTCGCCGAGATACATCACCAGCACCCGGTCCGAGATGTAGCGGACGACGTTGAGGTCGTGGCTGATGAAAAGATAAGTCAGGCCGAATTCGCGCTTGAGATCGGCGAGCAGATTGAGCACCTGGGCCTCGACGGATTTGTCGAGCGCCGAGACGGCCTCATCCAGGATCACCAGGCGCGGCGATAGCGCCAGCGCGCGTGCGATGTTGACGCGCTGCCGCTGGCCGCCCGAGATTTCGTGCGGATAGCGGTTGGCGAAGTTTGCAGGGACCAGACCGACCTTGCCGAGCAGCTCGCGGGCCAGCGCGTGCGCCGCACCATGGGCCATGCCGTGCACCTTCGGCCCAAACGCGATCGATTCCTCGATCGTCAGGCGCGGATTGAGTGAGGCGTAGGAATCCTGGAACACCATCTGCATGCCGCGGCGCAGATCGCGCAGCGACAACGACCGTCCGACGGTCATGCCGTCATAGATGATGTCGCCGTCATCGCGCGACATCAGGTGCATCAGCAGCCGCGCGGTGGTGGACTTGCCGCAGCCGGACTCGCCGACGATGCCGACCGTCTCGCCCTTGGCGACGGAGAAGGACACATTGTCCACGGCGCGAACGGTCCGCTTGGCGGCGAACAGCCCGCCACGCACCGGAAAATGTTTTGTGAGACCGCTGACCTGCAGCAACGGCTGCGCGAGGCCGCCGCGGTCTTCGACCTGCCCCAGCATGGCGACGGAAGTGTTGGTCTCGCTCATCGCCGCGGCCTCGCACCTCTCCCCGTCGGGGAGAGGTCGCGCCGAAGGCGCGGGTGAGGGGGCGCGGCAAACTCGACGGAGCGTAACCCCTCACCCGGATTGCATGTTGCGATGCAATCCGACCTCTCCCTTCGGGAGAGGCGTGGCACCGACGTCGCCGCGCTCAGATCGTCTCTCATGGTCTCAGTTCCTGATGTCCATGGCGCTGCGCAGTCCGTCCGAGAGCAAATTGAAGCAGATCGACACCGCGAAGATCATCGCGCCCGGAAGCGCTGCGACCCAGGGATTGACGTAGATCGCGGTACGAAGCGTGTTCAGCATCAGGCCCCATTCCGGCTCCGGCGGCTTGGTGCCGAGGCCGAGGAAGGACAGACCGGCCGCCAGGATCATCGAGACCGAAATGAGACTGGTCGCATAGACGAAGATCGAACCGAGCACGTTGCCGAGGATATGCACGCGCATGATCGTGAATGGCCCCGCACCCGAGGCGCGCGCGGCTTCAACGAAATCCATGTTGCGCACGCCGGTGGTGACGCTTTCGGCGACACGGGCGATCTGCGGCACGAACACGATGGTCAGCGCTACGATGGAGTTGAGGATGCCGGCGCCGAGCGCGCCTGATATCGCGATCGCCAGCAGCACGGAAGGGAAGGCGTAGAACACGTCGACCGTGCGCATGATCGCGGTGTTGAGCTTGCCTCCGACATAGCCGGCAACGAGGCCGAGCGAGGTGCCGATGCCGAAGGCGAGAATGACGGGCAAGATGCCGATGACGAGCGAGAGCCGGCCGCCATAGATCAGCCGCGCCAGCATATCGCGGCCAAGCTCGTCGGTGCCGAGCGGATAGCCCGCCGTGCCGATGTGGCGCAGGCGGCGGATCATCGAGCCCTTGTAGGGATCCTCGAGCCCGAGCCAGGGTGCGAGGATCGCGGAAATGAAGATCAAGAGCAGCACGATGGCGCAGGCCATGCTGACCTTGTCGCGCAGGATGCGACGGGCAACCGTCGCCCAATAGCCGCGCGCCTTGGTCGCGGGCGCAGCCTGGAGCGCGGCTTCGGTGGCGGCGGACAAAGGGAGCTCGGTCATCGGCTAGCCCCCGCAAAATTTTGGTTCGGTCGGTGCAAGCCAAGGAGGCGGTGCACCTCTCCCGCTTGCGGGAGAGGTCGCGCCCAACGGGTCGCGCCGAAGGCGCGCCCGATGACAGGCTCCGGCGCGGGTGAGGGTTTTCTGCTCTTGGGGGTTCTCGCGAGAGGAAACACCCTCTCCCCGCCCCTCCCCCGCAATCGGAGGACGGAGCGCACCTCCCGTGGAGCTACAGCTCGGCTCATCGCGCTAGCCCCGCTTGATGCGCGGATCGATCGCAGCTTGGGCGATGTCGACCAGCAGATTGAGAAACACGAAGAACAGCGCCAGCACCAGTATCGTGCCCTGCAACAGCGGCAGGTCGCGCTGGAAGATCGCGGAATTGAGCAGGAAGCCCGAGCCCGGCCACGAGAACACGGTCTCGATCAGGATCGAGCCCCCGAGCATGTAGCCGAGTTGGAGCCCCATCACGGCGAGCGCGGTGGGCGCGGCATTCTTGATGACGTGACCGAACACCCCTCGTTCGTGCAGACCCTTGGCGCGTAGCGCCTCGACGAAATCCTGGCTGAGAATGTCGCCGGTGAGCGCGCGCACGCTGCGGGTGACGATGCCCATCGGGATCACCGAGGTCGTGATCGCCGGAAGCACCAGATATCTCAGATGCGCCCAGTCCCAGGCCCAGGAGTTGGAGCCGTTCGGCCCGGCGCCGACCGCGGGCAGCCAGTTCAGCTCCACCGAGAAGATGATGACCAGCACCATGCCGAGCCAGTAGTGCGGCACCGAGACACCGGCGATGGCAAAGAACGTCGCGAGCTTGTCAATCCAGGTTTCGCGGAAATAGCCGGCGATCAGCCCGAGCAGGACGCCCATCGTGAAGCCGATGATGGCCGCCGCAATCGCCAGCGTGACGGTGTTGCCGACCGCGCGCATGACCTCGGCGAGTACGGGCCGGCCCGTCGCGATGGAATTGCCGAGATCGCCATGAAGGGCACGCAGCAACCACAGCCCGAACTGCACCGGCAACGGCCGGTCGAAACCATAGGCGGCACGGAGCTGCGCGGCGAGCTCCTGCGAGGCATCTGCGGGGAGCACCGCAACGAGCGGATCGCCCGGTGTGATGTGCACGAGCAGAAAGCACACCAGCGCGACGCTGATGACGATCGGGATGACATAGACGATACGTCTGGCGATGTAGGCGAGCACTGACTTACCTGACGTGATGTCGCACGATACGAACGCGGGCTTCCGTATGGAGCGCGAGATGGGAGCGTTCCCTCCCCCCTTGTGGGGGAGGGTCAGGGAGGGGGGTGGCCACAGAGGGACTGCCCGTGTGAACCCCCTTCCCCAGCCCCTCCCCACAAGGGGGAGGGGAGCCCTACCAGCGTGCTCGCCTCACTTCACTACTGCATCGAAATCGGCGAGAAATCGATGAACCAGCTCTTCGGCTGGATCACCCCCGTGACCTTCGGGCTCATGGCGCGGGGCCCGACGTCGTGGGCGACATAGAGAAAGGCTGCGTCGTCGACGGAGGCCGCGTGCAGTTCAGCGAGTGCGGCGTCGCGCGCGGCGGGATCGAAGGTCTGCCGCGCCTTCTTCACCAGCTCGTCGAACTTGGGATTGTTGATAAAGCCCCAATTGTTCGAGACCGGCGGGGCCATGCTCGATTGCAGGAAGCGCACCAGTGCGAAGAACGGATCCATTGCCGCATAGGTGACGTTGGTCGCGTTCGAGCCGTTGGCTGAGGGATCCTTGGCGCCGCGGCGCCAGTTGGTGAACAGCGTATTCCACTCAATGACATCAAGCTGCACGTCGAAATAACATTCGGCGAGGGCCTGCTGCAGATATTCGTTCATGGGCAGCGGCTGCATCTGGCCCGAGCCCGACGCCGAGGTCTGGATCTTCACCGTCAGCTTCTTGTTCGGACCAAAGCCTGCTTCCTGCATCAGCTTCTGCGCGGCCGGCTTGTCGTACTTGATCTCGAAGGTCGGTTTTCCGCGCCAGGGATGGCCGGGCTCGAAGGTGCCGGTCGCCGGCACCATGAGCCCTGCCAGCAAGCCATCCTTGAGGCCTTCGCGATCGACGCAGAGGTTCGCAGCCTTGCGGACGCGGATATCGTTCCAGGGCGAGCCTTCGACGCGCGAGAATTGCCACGGCCAGACATGCGGCTGCTCGTTGGCGTAGAGCTTGAAGCCGCGCTGCTTGAGCTCGGGCAGCGCATCGGGCGCGGGCGCCTCGACCCAATCGACCTGCCCGGAGAGCAGCGCCGCGGTGCGCGCGTTGGCTTCCGGCATCGGCAAGAGCACCATCTTGTCGATCTTGGGCACGCGCGCCTTGTCCCAATAGTCAGCGTTCTTGACCAGCTCCAGCCGTTCGCGCGGCGTGAAGCTTGCCATCTTCCACGGGCCGGTGCCCGCGGCGTCCTTGGCAAAGGCGGTCCAGCCGGCCTGCGACTTCGCCTTGGAGTCAGCACCTTCCGCCTTGTCGTAGAAATGCTGCCACTTCGCCGGGCTCGCCATGAAGAGGTTGGTGAGGTTGATCGGCAGGAAGCTGTCGGGTTCCTTGGTGGTGAGCTCGACCGTCATGTCGTCGATCTTCCTTGCAGAAGCCAGCGTCGGCATGCGCGAGGCCGTGACGCCGACCTGGCTGGCGTCGAATTGCGGGGCGTCCTGCTTCAGGACCTTGTCCACGTTCCACACCACGGCATCGGCGTTGAACGGCGTGCCGTCATGGAAGGTGACGCCCGGGCGCAGCTTGAAGATCCATTTGGTCTTGTCCGCATCATCGACCTTCCACTCGGTCGCAAGGCCGGGGATCACCACGCTGGCCTTGTCCGCCGAGGACAGGTCCCAGCCGGTGAGCGCGTCATACATGGTGACGCCAGTGAAGCGGTTGCCCTCAAAACCCTGATCAGGTTGACCGAGCGTGCGCGGAATGTCGGCAGCCGTCATGCCGATGCGCAGCACGGTCTCGGCGCTGGCCGCGTGCGGCCAGGCCGCCGCAGTCGTCAGCGCCAGCGCAGCAATCAGTGCTGCGCGCGCAGTTGTCTTGATAAGCATAACCCCAGTCCTCTCAATGAAATCGCTGATTAATTTTGATGCAAACGTATGCAATGGCTATGCCAAGGAGAAACTTATTCTGCAAATTAGCTCTGCGACGACAAGTCCTTGTGATCGCGGGAATGCAGCGCAACCAAAACTGCCTATTCTGGCATCAAGATTGCACGTTAGGCCCCACCTATTCTGGGAGCTTCGGGCCATGCGAATCCTCAAATCGACCTGTCTCGCGGTGCTTGCACTGGCATTATTCTCGCTCCCGGCGCGCGCCGAAACCGTGGTGCGCTATGGCATCTCGATGGCGGATATTCCGCTGACGACGGGCCAGCCCGATCGCGGCGCCGGGGCCTATCAATTCACGGCCTATACGATCTACGATCCGCTGGTGGCGTGGGAGATGGACGTGGCCGAACGCCCGGGCAAGCTGGTGCCGGGGCTCGCGACCGAATGGAAGGTCGACGTTTCAGACAAGACCAAATGGCGCTTCACCCTTCGCAAGGGGGTGAAGTTTCACGACGGCAGCGAGTTCAACGCCGATGCGGTGATCTGGAATCTCGACAAGGTGCTCAACGACAAGGCGCCGCAATTCGACAAGCGGCAGAGCGCGCAGGTGAAGACGCGGCTTCCTTCGGTCGCGAGCTACGCCAGGATCGATGACTTCACCGTGGAGGTCACGACCAAGACGGTGGACTCCTTCTTCCCCTATCAGATGCTGTGGTTCCTGGTGTCGAGCCCGGCGCAGTATGAGAAGCTCGGCAAGGATTGGGACAAGTTCGCCAGCCAGCCCTCCGGCACCGGCCCGTTCAAGCTGACGAAGCTGGTGCCGCGCGAGCTCGCCGAGCTCAGCAGGAATCCGGACTATTGGAACGCCAAGCGCATTCCGAAGGTCGACAAGATCGTGCTGGTGCCGATGCCGGAAGCGTTGACCCGCACCAACGCGCTGCTCGCAGGCCAGGTCGATCTGATCGAGACGCCGGCGCCTGATGCCGTGCCGCAGCTGAAGGCCGCCGGCATGAAGATCGTCGACAACGTCACGCCGCATGTCTGGAATTATCACCTCAGCGTGCTGCCGGGCTCGCCCTGGACCGACATCCGCCTGCGCAAGGCACTGAACCTCGCGATCAACCGCGACGAAGTCGTCGGCCTGATGAACGGACTTGCGAAGCCCGCGAAAGGACAAGTGGACCCCTCGAGCCCGTGGTTCGGCAAGCCGACCTTTGAATTGAAGTACGATCTTGCCGCAGCGAAGAAGCTGGTGGAGGAAGCCGGCTATTCGAAAGAAAAGCCGCTGAAGACCACCTTCATCATCGCGCAGGGCGGCACCGGCCAGATGCTGTCGCTGCCGATGAACGAATTCCTGCAGCAGAGTTTCAAGGAGATCGGCATCGACATCGACTTCAAGGTGGTCGAGCTCGAAACGCTCTATACGCATTGGCGCAAGGGCGCGGCCGACGAGATCAACGCCGGCATCACCGCCAACAACATCGCCTATGTCACCTCGGACCCGCTCTATGCCATCGTCCGCTTCTTTGCCTCCGACCAGATCGCGCCTGTCGGCGTCAACTGGGGCGGCTACAGGAATCCCGAGGTCGACGCGCTGATCAACGAGGCCAAGCAGACCTTCGACACCGCCAGGCAGAACGATTTGATCGCGCAGGCGCATGCGCTGATCGTCGACGACGCCGCGCTGGTCTGGGTGGTCCACGACACCAACCCGCATGCGCTGTCGCCGAAGATCAAGCAGTTCGTGCAGGCGCAGCACTGGTTCCAGGATCTGACGACGATCGGGGTGGAGTGAGGCGGCGAGCACAGACATCGTAGGGTGGGTTAGCCGCAGGCGTAACCCACCTCTGCTCCCAGCCGCGGAGACAGAAGAGGTGGGTTACGCCGAGCAGACGCGCTTCGCGCATCCGCTGAGCCAACCCACCCTACAGGCTACGTCCTCGCGCCGCTACTTCGTCAGCAGCGCATACGCCCCCGTCCAGCCGTCCGGCGGCGGATTGACCTTGAACTCGTTGATCCTTGCTTCGTACAGCTTGAACAGCTTCTCCAGCGTGTCGGCATCCTCGCTGCGACGGCCGCGTTCGATGGCGTCCAGTGCGCCGTGCCAGTCGCGGCTGCGGTAGCAGGCGAGCATTTCGATGGTGACGTTGCGCAGGCGCTGGAACGCGGCCGACTGCAACACATCCTCGCGGCCGGCGATCGCATAGATCACCTCCGGTTCGCTCTTGCCCTTGACCGTGATGAAGTCGAGCTCGAGGATCGCGAATCTGTCCTTGGCGGCGAGTGCGGTGCGCGAGCCCACGATGATCGGGAAGCCGTATTCCTTGGTCTGGCCTTCCAGGCGCGAGGCGAGGTTCACGCTGTCGCCGAGCACAGAATAGTTCTTCTTCAGATCGGAGCCCATGTTGCCAACCACCCCGATGCCGGTGTTGAGGCCGATGCCGACATTGAGCGGGATGTAGACATGGCCGCCATCGGCCGCTTCCTGCTCGCGCTCCTTGTTGACGACGTCGATCCTTTCCAGCATCTGGATCGCGGCCTCGCAGGCATGCACCTGGTGCTCGGCATCGTCGAGCGGCGCGTTCCAGAACGCCATGATGGCGTCGCCCATGTATTTGTCGACATAACCCTTCTGTTCGATGATCACGTCCGTGAGCGGTGTCAGGAAGCGGTTCATCAGCGTGATCAGGCCTTGCGGATCGTGCTTGTAGCTCTCCGAGATCGTGGTGAATCCGCGCACGTCGGAGAACATGATCGTCATCTCGCGCTCCTCGCCGCCGAGCACGAGTTTCTCCGGCGATTGCGCCAGCTGTTCGACCAGCACCGGCGACATGTATTGGGCGAAGATGCCGCGGATCTGCACGCGCTGGCGCTGCTCGCGCACGAAGCTCCAGAAGATGAAAGTGAGGTAGATCGCGGTGGTCGACAGCAGTGGATAGGTGAAGTCGATCAGATAGCGATACTGCGCGTAGAAGAACCAGGACGTGCCGACCAGGATCGCGGCGAACAACGCCCCGGCCAGCACCAGCCGGACCGGGCCGAGATTCGGCGTGAAGATGATGACGAGGATGCCGATGATCATCGCCGCGAGAAGCTCGACGCCGAGCGCGTAGTTCGGCTGGGAGATGACCGCGCGGCTGAGCACGCTTTCGAGCACCTGGGCGTGGATCTCGACGCCGGGCATGGTCGAGGACACCGGCGTGGTCTTGATGTCGTTCAGACCGGCCGCGGACGTGCCGATCAACACCAGCTTGCCGTTGATCTTGTCCGGCGACACGGTGTTGTCGAGCACGTCGGACGCCGAGACATAGATCGAGGGATCGAGACGGGCGTAGTGCACCCAGAGCTGGCCGTTCTTATCGGTCGGGATCTCGACGCCCTTGAGGCGGATCGCGCGGATGCCGGTCTTGTCGGTGCGGACCAGCAGCGTCGGCGTTCGCGTGATGATCCGCAGGATCTCCAGACTCAGCGAGGGCATGATCATGTTGCCCTGGGTGCGCATGATCATCGGCACACGGCGAATCAGGCCATCGCGCTCGGTCTTGATCGAGAACAGGCCGCGGCCGGCGGCGACCTTCTCGATGACGGGCACGTTGCGGAGCAGGCCGGGAAACTCGAACAGAAATTTTTCGGCGCCTTCCTCGCCCACCGTCGCGACGCCAGTGAAGGGCAGTGTCTTGTCAAGCTCGGACTCGACCGCCGGCAGGCCGGTCTCGCCGAGGACGACGTGCGAACGCCTGATCGCTTCGGCGAGGACCTGGTCGTTGCTCGGCAGCTCGCGCAGCCTGGCGCGGGTGACGTCGTCGAGGTAGCGCATCTGGCCGGCGACCAGATCCGGACTGAGCCGGTCGGGTTCCGAAAACACCACGTCGAAGCCGATCGCCACCGCGCCGGCGGCGGTGAGGTTGATGACCAAGTCCGCGATCCGCGTCCGCGGCCAAGGCCACTGGCCGAACTTGGCGAGGCTCTTGTCGTCGATGTCGACGATCGTGACCGGCCGCACCGACTTGTGGCGGGGATCGATCAGCTGAAACAGGTCGAAGGTGCGCACGCGCAATTCCTGCACCGGCGGCGGATCCCAGACGCGCAACCCGGCGAAGACGATCAGCAGCCCAAGCCCAAGCAGGCGCGCAATGCCGAGTCTCCGCGTGAACCACCGGCGCAGGATTTTGAGACGTTTCATGTCAGTCGAGCTTCCCGGCGCGCGTCGCGTCCCCCGGATCATGGAGCCTAAGCGTGTGATTTTCCATTCCCCGATGGCGGAGGATTGCGGATTTTTTGCCGGCGCCAAGCCGGGCATCGATCGCGGCCAGGCGGCCCGGATCGGGCGCCGATCAGGAGATGTGGAAGATGAAATCGCTGGCCTTGAGACTTGCGGCGACCACGTTCTTCAGCAGCAGCGTTTCATGTTCGGTGACCGCGCCGTCTCCCGTACCAATATGCTCCTGCCACGTAACCTGCGTTTCGCCGGACAGCTGGGTCATGTGGAGATCGTGAGTGGACGCAACGCCCGAGAACTGGCGCAGGTCGATCTTGTCGAGGCCCTCAATGAAATCGGCGATGGTGTGCGTGGCATCTTCCCCGGTCCTCCCCGGCGCGAACACGAACTGATCCTTGCCGCCGCCGCCGCTCAGCGTGTCGCCGGTCGTCGTCGCGAAGATGACGTCCTTGCCGCTGGTGCCGTTCAGCGTGACGCCATTGCGGGCGTCGCCCTCGTTGAAGATGAAGTTGACCGTGTCGCCGGCGCCGGTGGTCTGGTCCGTCACGGTCAGCGTGATCTGGTCCTGGTCGGGCGGCGTGTCTCCGGGATTGTAAGTGATGCCGTCCTGGAAGGCCGTATTGATGTCGTCGAGCGAGCCGGATGCGGCCGACGGATCGACGTGGCTATCAGGCGCATGCGCAGTGACGGCTGTGACGGTGAAGTCATCCGCCGACGCGTTGGAATCGGTATCGCTGACCGAGAGATTGAGGATGCTGTCGGTGCCGAGCTCGCGATCATGCGAGACGTAGAAATCGTCGGTGCCGATGAGCGGTCCACCGGCAGGCGCGGTCACGCTGGTGCTGATCGTGGCAGCCTCGCTCGACGCCGGCGCCGTGCCGTCGGTGGCCACCGCCGCGATGTCGGTCGTCACTGGCGCCGCTGACGTCGTGATGCCACCGCCATAGGTGTCGTCGAGCGCTTGGACGCCGAGCGCGTCCGGCGTGCCCGTAAAGCCGCCGGCCGGCACGAAACGGATCGACGTGTCGGTGCCCAGCACCAGCGCATGGCAGTCACTGACCGATCCGATATCGACCCACTGGCTGGTGCCGGCGACTTCGTACTGCCAGACGCCCTCGGCGGTCGTGGCCGTGTCCGATGTGACCGCGATGGCCTGGAAGCTCGCGCCGTCGTCGACATCGTGGAACTTGCTCGCGAAGAGATCGCTGACGGTGCTTCCGGCCGGATTGCTGTCATTGCCGGCGACAGAGGTCAGCGTCGCGTCGTCGAGCATCGGCGAATCGTTGCTGCCGGTGATGTTGACCGTGACGACGTCGCCCGTGCCGGTGACGTGACCGTCATTGGGCACGATGGTGTATTGCAGCGACAGCGTGTGGCCGGCAGCGAGGAAGTCGAAGGCCTGGTCGCCCGAATTGAAGTCCCACGAGAACTGGGCGTGGTCAGCCGTGCCGTTCAGGATGTCGCCGGACTGAACCGACAAACAGTTCACCAGATCGGCGTTCGACAGCCCGTCGATGCCGTCGGTCTGCAGGACGCCGTCGAGATGGACGGAGAGGTGATCGAGTGCCACCGTGACGTGGTCCGTGGCGTCGGCGTCGGATACGGTCAGCGTGCCGCCCTTGCTGAGCCCAGCATTGGTCTCGGGCAGGGTCACCGTGTCGACGTCGCCCGCGCCGGTCGTGATCGCGGGCGCATCGTTGGCGCCGGTGATCGTGACGGTGACCTGGGTCGTGTCGGTGCCGTGATGGCCGTCGTCGAGCGCGATGGTGGAGACGACGGTCGCGGTCTGGCCCTGGCCGAGGAAGTCCAGCGCACCGTCAGCGATCGAATAGCTCCAGTCGACGGCACCATTGTTCTTGCCTGATGTCAGGACCGCAAGCGCGCTTTCCAGCGCACTCGCCTGACCCGAGGTCGGCGTGAGCTCGGTATGGCCATCGGCGTCGAGCCAGGTCACGTCCTGGTGGGTCACGTTCGCCTGCGGACGATCGGTCAGATCGACGTCGGTGAAGGCGATCGAGCCGGCGGCGGCCGGTACCGGGTCGGGCGCCGGGGAATTGGTGGTGTTCGCCAATTCGGAGAAGCTCGCGCTCAGCCCGGCGCCATCGGCGGTGAATTTCGGCGCGTCGTCCGCGGCGTTGACGGTGATCAGCGTGTGACCCGTGCCGTCGTCGCTGCCCGCGAAGATCGTGTTGCTGTAGTCGGCGCCCGTCAGGGCCAGGCTGATGTGATGACCTGCAGCGTCGGTGATCGTCAGCGTGCCGCCGGTTTTGGCGTCGTCATTGGCGACGTAGATCGCACTGGTTCCGAGACCATAGCCGATGCTCGACAGGTCGATCTTGTCGGTCGCGATCAATCCCGCGATCGAGCCGCCGAAATCCGTCGTCTGGATGGAGAGCTCGCTGCCCTCGCCCGCGAAGGTGACCGTCTGCGACATCGTGGCGTCGAGCACCAGCGTCGCACCGGCATCGATCGTGACCGAACCGGAGCCGGACAGCGAGCCGAACAGCGACAAGGCCCCGCCGGCATGGATCTCGATCGTGTTGGTGTTGGTGATGCTGCCCGTGATCGATGTCGTGCCCCAACTCTCGATGCTGCCGGAGTTGGTGATGCCGAAGGTCAGCCCGTCCGCGCTCGCGACAGAGGCGCCGTCGTGGAGATCGATTTCGCCGGCATTATCGATTGTGGACGAGGGGCCGAACGCGTTGGTGCCGGAAACGATCCAAGTGCCGGCGGATTCGTTGTCGAAGGTGGCGCTTGCAGCCGAGATGTTGCCGTTGATGTGGCCGCTATTGTTGATCGCGACCGCGCCGCCGGTCTCGACGATCGCGTAGGCGGTCGCGGTCACGCTTCCGGCGTCGTCGCGGCCGATGGTGCCGGAATTGTCGATCGTCGCGGTGCCGGTCGCGCTCTCGTGAATGGAGATCGCGGCGACGTCGCCGGCGCCGGCCACAGATCCGGTATTGGTGATGTGCGTCGAACCCGTCGCCTCGTCGCCGTCCTGGACGACACTGATGCCGTACGAACCCGTGCCTATGATATGCCCGTGATTGGTGATGGTGACATCGCCATCGCGATTGGCGAGCACGTCGAGACCGACAGCACCGGACGCCGTGCCGCCGATCGTCGCGGCGATGTCGCCCGCCCCGGTCGCCCCGTCCCGCAGCGTGATGCCGTCGCCGGCAGTTCCGGTGACATCGCCAACCGTGATCAGCGAGATAGTACCGATGCCGTTCTGGGTGACGGCTATGCCATTGTTCGCGCCGGTCAGCGTGCCTGATGGCGTCAGCACGATGTCGCCGCGGCTGTCGCTCGACCCGCCCGATGCCGTGAAGTCGAGCGCATCGCCTTCAGACGCCGTGATGTCGGCGTTACCGGTGATCGCGAAGCTGCCACCACTCGTCGCCTGGCCGGTGATGGTCCCGGTGAAGCCATGGCTGGTGTTGTCAAGCTGCAGCGTATCGGAACCGCCGCTGAAGGTGACGGTCTGCGCATCGGCTCCGCCGAGTTCCAGCGTCGCCTCGTCGTCGATGATCAACTGGCCGGCGCCGGTGAGCTTGCCGGACAGGTTCAGGGTGCCGGCCTGCACCTCGATGATGCCGGTGTTGGTCACGGCACCCGTGACATTGTTGCCGCCCGACACGGCGTAGAGATTGCCGAAATTGTTCAGGCTGCCGCCGTTGATCGAGACGTCGGTCAAATGGAGCTTCGACATTCCGTCGACCGTGACCGTGCCGGTGCTGGTGATATCCACGCCGGTGATGGCGCTGCTGCCGGTCGATTCCAGCGTACCTGATATGGTCACCGTGCCGCCGTCGATCGTCGCGCCGTTGACGATCAGTTTGCCGTCGGCATCGACCGTGAGGTTGCCGGAATTTTTGACGACGGAGCCATGGTCGATCGTCAGCGCGCTGTCGCTCCACACCTCGATCAGGCCGCCGGCCTTGTTGGCAACGGTTTCGCTGCTGAACTCTGCTGCACCCCTGACGTTGACCACACCGCAATTGCTCAGCGTGCCGTTCTCGATCAGGCTGGTGCCGTCGAGCTCCAGCGTGCCGTAAATGGTCACGGTACCGCCATCGACCGTCGCGGCACCAACGATCAGCCTCGTACCGACATCCGCTTGGAGGATGCCGCCTGCATTGTGAATCTCGGCGAGGGTCGTCAGCGTGCCGCCGGACAGTTCGATCGTGCCGGAGTTGGTGATCGACGTAGCCTCGGCGAAGTCGCCACCGCCTGCAAGCGTCATCCCCCCGGCATTCGCCAGGACGCTCGCCCCCGAAAACTCGGCCTTGCCGCCAATCGAGACGATGCCCGTCGCCTGATTGGTGAATCTCGAATCGGCCTCGAGCGTGAGCGTTCCGGTGATCGTCAGTGTGCTCTTGTTGATCACCTCGGGGGCTGTGTGGTCCGCCTTGGTGTCGAAATCGTTCATCGTCAGCGAATTGGCGAACGCGGCTGTGTCGATCGTGACCGGATAGGACGGCGTCAGGCCGTGCAGCTGGTCGGTGATGACGATGACGTCGTCGCTGCTGGTCGGCACGGTGCCGGTTTCCCAGTTGGCGCCGTCCCCCCAGAAGCCGCCTGACGGAGCTCCCGGCTTGTTCGTCGCGATCCACACCACGGCAGGCGCATCGGTGCCCGTGATCGTGACCGTGATGGTCTGGTCTGACGTGGCGCCCTGCGAGTCCGTGACCGTCACGGTGTAGGTCAGCGTCAGCACCTCGCCCTTCGGGATGAAGTCGGCGAGGTAGACCGGGATATCTCCGAGCGACCAATTCACCGTTCCCGTGCCGGACCCCGTGCTGTCGTGACCGGGCGCGATCGAGACCGAGAGGTCCTTGGCGAGGAAGTCGTAGATGCTCTGGGGCACGGTGCCGCCGGGCAGGACCGCGCTGAACTTGGATACCGCCACCGTGTGCGTGTCGGTGAGATCGACATCGCTGAAGCTCAGCGTGCCCGAGGTGGGGACGTCGGTGGTGAGCGGGCCACCCGGCACGCTGGTGCCGCCCGAGAAGGTGATGGTCGGCACGGCCGAGGTGATCACCGGCTTGTCGTTGGTGCCGGTGATGGTGATGGTGATGTCTTTGGTGACGATCCCTGGATCGTCGGCGAAGTTGTTGTTGAGGACGATGGTGTATTTCAGCGTCAGCGTCTCGCCTGCGGCGAGGAAATCGAAGGCGCTATCGGGGACGCTGAAGGTCCAGGCCGCGGTTCCATTGCTGTCGTTGCCGGCGCCGGGAACGACGGTGATCTTGACCTCGGTGGCCAGGATATCCTGCTTCTGGAGCGCCGAAAGGCCTGCCGTCACGTCGTGCTGGCCCGAGTCCTGGTAGACATAGGTGCCGTCGGTGAGCACCACCTTCACGGTCGGACGGTCGCCAAGATTGAAGTCGACAAAGGAGGCCTTGGCGATCACCAGATCGGCCGTCGACACGCCGGTCTGACCTGCGACCTCGGTCAGGTTGAATGCGAGCTTGACGTTGTTGGCGAGGTCGAGGCTCTGCAAAAACAGCGACAGCGCGTTCGGAACACGGCTGCCCGCGGTCGCGTGGTCGGTCGGCCCCTGCAGCGCAGCGTTCTGCTGGCTGAGATTGACGAAGACCGGAATCGCGACGTAGCCGGCTGGCGTCTTGATCGTGAGGCCGTCGCTGGTCTGTGTGACGGTGTCGGTGAAGTTCGTGGTCAGCTTGGTGTTGGTATTGTTGTCCGTGAACTTCAGCGTGAACACGTCCGTGATCAGCTTCTGCACATCGGGTGACAACAGCGCATTGGTGACCGAGACGTTGCCACCGCTGATCTGGATCATCTGTCCGGCCTGGTTGACCGTCGCGATCGGCAGCAAGGTCAGCTTGTCGAACAGGATGTAGGAGCCGGTGGTGCCGTTCGGCTCGACCAGCACCTGGAAGTTCGCCTGAGGCTGCGGATCGCCGCCACCTGCGGGAACGACGAAGTTGATCTCGGTCAGCACCGCCGTGCCACGGATACCCATGGTGGCGACCGGCGTGTCGATCTTCATGTCGCCGTGCTTGGCGGTCTCGCCGGCGACGAAGGTGATGGTGCCCGCGACCAGGCTGAGCAGCGAGGAATTGTTCGACCCGTTCGGGTCGTAGACCATCTCGTTCAGCACCATCCGCGCGTTGGAGGACAGGCCGAACACGGTGCCGTCGATGAAGGTCACGCCGAGTGTCGAATCCGAGCCGGTCGAGACCACGTCGCCCTTCTCGACGTTGTCGCCGTTGTTCAGGACGACCGAGACGCCGTTGCGGATCGCGGTGGCGCTCCCGGTCAGCTTGGTGACATGGCCGATGACCTGTGCCGCAGCGGCGCCGGGCGCCGCCTGCGCATATTGAACGTAACCCGTGAGCGCGCTGACGATATCGCCGGTGAGATGCGCACCGTCCGCCGAGGCGATCGCCGCGCGCTTGTCGCCCCTGAAATAATCGTGAACGACGAACGCGTGGCCGTCATGAGACAGCACGAGATCAAGCCCCGTGCGCTTGAAATCGCCATGGAAGATCAGATTGGGGTCGGCAACGACGACCGCACCATCGGGCACGTGGCCATGTGCCTTGGCGGTATAGGAGCCGGCGGTATGGGAGTTGGCGGTAAAGGAATTGGCCGTAAAGGGATCGACGTGGCCGGATGCGGGCGAGCGGAAACCCTGTCCATCCAAGGAGAGCGCGGCGTCAAATTTGCCAGCGTAATTCAACGGGGCACCGAAAAAAGGTTAATATTTATGAAAGAATCGATCGCCTAAGCTCGCATATCATTACCAAGTCCTTAGCGAAACCACCTATTGCTTGTGTGATTTGCACGACTTGGCGGCCCGCGACTATGCCTGCGGCGACACTCAAAGATGAACTGAAGTCATCATTGTGAGATTTGCGAGTAAAGCGTCGGTATTGGAGCCCATTTCCGGTCATTCCATGTACTCTGCAGTATAATTTCAACTATGAATACTCACCTCAATCTTTGCATCATGATGCGCCGCCGCATACTGCGGCAATTACGGGGCCCAATCTGCGACCAACTAACAGAATCCGTGAAGTAGCGGGTCATTAGCCACAAGCGCAGAATTGACCGACCACAACTTTTGCCTGCATTCGATGCCATTTCGCGGCAGCCGAGCCTCTCCTACCTCCCGATTCGTAAAGTTTTATGCAATTCGGGCAGGCCCGCTTCAGCCTGTCCCGCGGTTTTGGGAGCCCGCCGCCGCGCGTTAAGCGGAACAAAACGGGCCGTCCCGCACCATCTCCGCGAAAGCAACAAAGCCGGCACGTCGAGGTCGAGGGGAATCCTTCCTCATCATCCTTGCGAAGCCGGAAGGGGATGTCAGATGGAGTCCGCCGCTCGCCTGCGCGCCTGGCGCGCAGTCATTGCTCTATGCGGGTTGATGCTGCTCGGATCCGCGGCCGATCTTCGTGCCGGCACATTGCTGTCGCCGGGCGCAGGCGTGCTCGTGCGCAAATCCGCCGAGCCATTCGGCCTGTTCGCCTTCGCCGTTTCCAGCGGCGGCCTGCGGCAGAAATGGTTCGCACTGAAGGAGCAGCTCGACGACGACATGGTGCAGCTCGCGCTGTGCGACGGCGATCGCGACCATTGCGCCTCGCCCGCGGCGCTGAAGCTGCTGGCCATCGTCGACCAGGTCCGCACCCGCGACGGTCGCGCGCGGCTGGGCGAGACCAACCGTGCCATCAACCTCGCCATCCGCGCCGAAAGTGACGGCGTCGAAGATATCTGGAGCTCGCCGCTCGCGACCTTTGCGCGCGGCGCCGGCGATTGCGAAGACTATGCCATCGCCAAGGTCGCCGCGCTGCGGCTCGCCGGCGTTGCCGATGAGGACCTCCGCATCGTCGTGGTGCGCGATGCCAGGGCCGGGGAAGAGCATGCGGTTGTCGCCGCAAGGCTCGACGGACACTGGCTGATGCTCGACAACCGCCGCATGGCCATGGTCGCGGATGACGAGGCGCGCAGCTACCAGCCGCTGTTCGTGCTCTACCAGTCTGCCGTGCTGAGATATGTCGGCGAGCCCGTCCAGTTCTCGATGGTGATCCCCGGGGTGCACTGATCGCCTCGCAGCCCGAACCTGCCCGCCACAAACCCGTTTCGCCGCGTGATCCCCGGCGCTAGCATGGCGCATTCTCTGCGGGGCGAGCGGAATGCGGTTGATCATACTGACCATACTTGCGCTGCTGGCGTTGCCGGCGGCATCAGGCTTCGCACAATCCGGTCCATCCGCTTCTTCCCTGTCCGACAGGCTGCCGCAATTCGCCAGGAACAACTGCCAGCAGATCCGCGATCCCGGCAATCAATTGTTCTGCGGCGATGCCGAGCTTGCCGCAGCCGCCGAGAAGCTCTCCACGGCCATCGAGGCGCGGCTCGCCCGCCTGCCCGATCGTCTGCCTGCGATCGAGGAGAATGCGATCTGGAATCGCCAGCGCAATCTCGGCTGCGGCATCGTCGGCCAGACCGCCGTTCGCGTCGAAGATTTCGACCGCGTGAAGGCCTGCCTGCTCAAGGTGACCGAGGATCGCGCCACCATCGTGCGGGATACGAATTTCGACTGTCTGGCCGCCAACACCGCGGCCGGCGCACTGATCTGCGCGGACCCGTCGCTGGCGCTGACCGAGACCGAGCTCAACAGCCAGGTGCTCGGCCTGATCGGCAAGCTGGACCCGACCGCGGCACGGTTTGCTTTCGCAGAATACGGCCGCTGGACCCGCGAGCGCGATCGCAAATGCAATCTGATCGGCAAGGAGAACGTGCCGCCGCAGGAGCTTGGCACCGCGGAAGATTGCCTGGCCGAATATCTGAAGCGCAAGACCGACGAGATCGCCGCAGCCGGGGGCGATCCGAAGAAGGTGTTCGGCCGGCAGGTCTCGGCCCGCGAGCCCGACGCCGACGCCGTCGACTTCTGCGCCGCGCGCATCCACGCCGCCAATTCCTGCGGCAATTTTCTCCGCATCAATCGCGTCTACGCACTCGACAGCCAAATGACCGATCAGGAGGCGCAGGTCACCGGCGAGATCGAGATGGTGGTGCTGGCGCCATTCACCACCTGCAGCAAGGTCGCGTCCGCGTGCACCGGCACCTGTTGGGACGCCAGCACCGGCCGTCCGCAACCGGCCGCCGCCAACAAGGATCGCTCCGCAGCGGCTTTCAATGTCACGCGCCGCCTTCGCATCCAGCGCACCTTTGCCTTCGTCAAAGCGGCCGACGGCTGGCGCTGCCGCGAAGACGAGCTGGCGCCGGTGAGTTCGGGGACTGCGGGCGGGGGGTCGTAGCGCTAACCCTCCCCTGGAGGGGAGGGTCGGCGAAGATCAAAACATCAGATTGTCCTTGACCAGCACCCAGCGGCCGCCCTTGACCTGCTGCACCTGGGTGATGGTGTTGGCGAGATGGTCGGTCTTGGAGAATTTGGTCGGCGGCGAATTGAAGATGTCGAGGAACTTTTCGCCTGATTCCAGTGAATCGAGCATCTTCTGTCCGGTCAGATCCTTGCCGGCCTTGTCGGCGTAGAACGCAAACGTCATCACCGCGTTGTAGCCGATGATCGCCTGGGTGTTGGCGTCGGCACCGAACATCTTCTTGTAGTTGATCAGCCAGTCGTGGACCTTGCCCTTGGCGGTGTCCTCATAGGGAATCTCGAAGCCCGAAGCCGCATAGAGGCCCTCGACCGCCTCCTTGCCGAGCGTCGGCACCTCCAGCACGTTGGTCGGCGTGGCGCCCAGGAAAGTGACGTCCCAGCCGAGCTTCTTCGCCTCGGTCATCGCGCCGATGGTCTCGCGGATCACGGTGCCGAGCACGACGAGGTCGCAGCCGTCCGACTTCATCTTGGCGACCTGCGCACTGAAATCGGACGCGCCGCGCTTGTAGCTCGTGATCGAGGCGGGCTGCAGCTTCATTGCCGCGAGCTGCTGGTTGAAGCCGTCGAGCACGTTTTTTCCGTACTCGTCGTCCTGATGCATGATGCAGGGCTTCTGGAAATTCTTCCACTCCATCATGTATTTCAGGGCGGCGCGCGTGCTCTCGACGTAAGGCAGCAGATTGTTGAACTTGAGCCGCTCCTGCGGCTTGGCCGGATCGAACTTGAAGGTGAACTCGGCCGCCGTCAGCGGAAACAGCTGGAGCACACCGGCATCGAACAGGATGTCCTGGGCGGCCAGCACCGTCGGCGAGCCCATTGGACCGATCATCGCGAAGATCTTGTCGCGCTCGACCATCTTTTGCGAGGCCAGCACCGCCTTCTTCGGATCATAGCCATTGTCCTCCAGGACCATCTTGATCTTGCGGCCCTGGATGCCGCCGGCGGCGTTGATCTCCTCGACTGCCATCTTCATGCCGTTGGAAACAGGCACGCCCCAGACCTTGATCGGACCCGACAGATCCTGATGGGTACCGATGACGATCTCGTTGGCCGAAATGCCCTCATTGGTGACTTTGGTTTGCGCCAGGGACGGCTGACAGGTGAGTGCGAACGCACTCACAGCAAGGCCGAACGCTTTCAACGACTTCGACATTGACGTCTCCTCTCCTTAAGGCCCGTATTGCGCGAGCGGCGGGGCCATCGCCGTTCGCTGTTGATTTGCGGGTCAGGCGACCGCCCGCTCGCGATACATCGCGTCGATTTCAGCGGCGTAGCGCTTGTTCACGAAATTACGTTTCAGCTTCATGGTCGGGGTCAGCTCCTCGTCCTCCGGCGTGAGCTGGCGCTCGATCAGGTCGAACGTCTTGATGGACTCGACGCGCGCGAAGCTGGCGTTGACGGCTTCGATCTCGCGCCAGATCAGGTCCCGGATTTCGCCGGCACGGCACAGGCTGGCGTAGTTTGTGAAGGGAATGTCGTGATCCTGCGCGAACTTCTCGACATTCTCCTGGTCGATCATCACCAGGCAGGTCAGGTATGGCCGCCTGTCGCCGATCACGACAGCATCGGAAATGTAGGGCGAGAATTTGAGCTGGTTCTCGATCTCCGACGGCGTGATGTTCTTGCCGCCCGAGGTGATGATGATGTCCTTCATCCGGTCGGTGACGCGGACAAACCCCTCGTTATCGATGGTGCCGATATCGCCGGTGTGCAGCCAGCCGCCGACATCGATGGTCTCCGCCGTCTTCTCCGGCTGATTGAGGTAGCCCATGAACAGGAAGTCGCCCTTGATCAGGATCTCGCCGTCGGGGGAGAGCGCGACCTCGCCCCAGGGCACCGCCGTGCCGACCGAGCCGAGCTTGATGCGTTCGGCCGGCATCATGGTCGCGACGCCGCAATTCTCGGTCTGGCCGTAGACCTCGTGCATGTCGATGCCGAGCGCGAGGTACCAGCGGATCAGATCCGGCGCGATCGGTGCTGCTCCCGTGAAGGCGATGTGGCAACGGTCGAGCCCGATCATGCGGCGGATGTTGCGGAAAACGAGCTGATAGGCGATGCGGTTGGCGATGCGCAAGCCCAGCGACGGCGTTCGGCCCTGCAGGCGGCAATCGACCATGCGATAGCCGATCTTGATGGCACGGCGGTAGGCCCATTGCTGGAATGCCGTCGCGTCCTTCAGCGCGATGGTGATGGCGGAATAGAATTTCTCCCAGATCCGCGGCACCGCGAGAAAGACCGTCGGCTGCACCTCGCGCAGATTATCGGGCACCGTCTCCGGGCTCTCGGCGAAGTTCATGATCGAGCCAAGTGCAACGGAGATGTAGTAGCCGCCGATGCGCTCGGCGACATGACAGAGCGGCAGGAAGATCAGCCGGTCCTCCTCCTCTCGCGCCGGGATGAAGTCGTTGGCGTGCCGCATCTGATGCGTGACGCTGCGATTGGAATGCATCGCGCCCTTGGGCGGGCCTGTCGTGCCCGAGGTGTAGACGAGAACGGCGAGATCGCCGGCGCTGCGGCTGTCGATCATCTCCCGCCACAGCGCCTCGCGGCCGACCATGTGGTCACGCCCGAGCGCGCGAAACTCGTCGATCGACATCACCATGGCATCGGAAAACCCGCTGAGACCCTCCATGTCGAAGACGACGATCCGTTGCAGGCGGGGACAGCGCGCCCGGCAGGCAAGAATCTTGTCGAGCTGCTCCTCGTCTTCGGCGAAGATCACCCGCGTCGCGGAATCATTGAGAAGATATTCGACCTGGGCCGACGCATCGGTCGGATAGATGCCTGACGAAACGCCGCCGGCACACAATATGCCCATGTCGGCGTAGATCCACTCCGGCACGGCGTTGGCGATGATCGAGGCGACGTCGCCGGGCATGAAGCCGCTGGCACGAAGGCCGTAGGCGATTTCCTTGGAGATCTGCAGCCATTCGCGCCAGCTGGTCGGCTGCCAGATGCCGAACGTCTTCTCGCGGATCGCAGGCCTGTCGCCGCGTACCTCTGCGGCGCGCAAGAAGCTCTTCGCGATCGTATCGGCGACCGTCAGCACCGGTCGGGCCATGCACGTCTCCTCTTTGTCGTGTTCAGTGGTTCATCGCCACGTCTTCTTCTTTTTCCAGCGCCGCTCGCCTCGCGCGCCTTGCTCCTTGGCGCCGAGGTAGAACTCCTGGATGTCCTTCGAATGCATCAAGCGGTCGCAGCTGTCATTCATGACCACGCGGCCAATCTCGAGGACATAGCCGTAATGCGCCGTCTCCAGCGCCACGCGGGCATTCTGCTCGACCAGCAGGATCGACATGCCCTGCTCCTCGTTGACGCGGCGGATGATGTTGAAGATCTCCTTCACCAGGATCGGCGACAGGCCGAGCGAGGGCTCGTCGAGCAGCAGGAGCGTCGGCCGGTTCATCAGTGCGCGCCCGATTGCGAGCATCTGCTGCTCGCCGCCGGAGAGCTGGCCGGCCGGCTGGTCGATGCGCTCTTTCAATCGCGGGAAGTAGCCATAGACCCGCTCCAGATCCTCCGCGACGCCGTCGCGATCGCTGCGCGGATAGGCGCCCATCATCAGGTTTTCGCGCACCGAGAGGAACGGGAACACCTCGCGCCCCTCGGGCACATGACTAAGCCCCAAACGCACGATGCGGTCGGCCTCCATGCGCTGGATCGGCTTGCCCATGAACTCGATCGAGCCCTTCTGCGGATCGAGAATGCCCGAGATGGTCTTCAGCACCGTGGTCTTGCCGGCGCCGTTGGCGCCGAGCAGCGTGACGATACGGCCGCGCGGCACCTCCAGCGAGATGCCGCGGATCGCCATGATCGGCCCGTAATAGCTCTCGACGTTGGAGAGTTTCAGGATGATATCCGGGGCCATGGTCGCATCCATGCGTCAGGCTCCCAGATACGCGGCGACGACGTCGGGATGCTGCTGCACCTCGGCCGGGGAGCCCGTCGCCAGCACGCGGCCGTAGTTGAGCGCAATGACCCGGTCGGAGACGCGGTTGACCAGCGACATGTCATGCTCGACCATCAGCACGGTGACGCCGAGCTCGCTCTTCATGTCGCGGATCCAGAACGACATGTCGTCGGTCTCCTCCACGTTGAGCCCCGACGACGGCTCGTCGAGCAGGATCAGCTTCGGCTCCGAGCAGAGCGCACGTGCGAGCTCGATCACCTTGCGGACGCCGTAAGGCAGGCCCGAGATCAATTTATCACGGTATGGCTCGAGATCGAGGAATTCGATCACCTGCTCGACCCGGCGGCGATGCACCTTCTCGTTGGCGCGCACGCTGGGCAGAAACAGCAATTCCTGCCAGAGCTGCGTGGTCGAGTGCCGGTGGCGCCCGACCAGGAGGTTCGACAGCACCGTGGCGTTCTCGAACAGCTCGATGTTCTGGAAGGTGCGGGCGATGCCGAGCCTTGCGATGTCGTAGGGCGGCTGTTCCGTGATGTCCTGATCCTCGAAGAAGATGCGGCCCGAGGTCGGCCGGTAGATCCGCGAGATCAGATTGAAGATCGAGCTTTTGCCCGCCCCGTTGGGGCCGATGATCGACAGGATCTCGCCCTTCTCGACCGCGAACGACACCGCGTCGACCGCCTTGAGGCCCCCGAAATGCAGCGACAGGTTCTCGGCGCGGAAATAGCTCATCGGTTCCGCTCCGACTTCACGTAGATCTTCTGTCGCTTGAAGGTCGCGCGCTTGTAGAGCGGGAACAGCTGGAAGAAGAGTTTTATCTTCAGCCAGCGGCCATAGAGGCCGAGCGGCTCGAACAGCACGAACACCATGATGATGACGCCGTAGATCGCGCCCTTCAGCCCGTTGAGCGAGGCAAAGGCCGCGACCTTGGACTGGACATTGCCTGCCGTCGCCGGGCCTGCGCCGAAGGTCGCGGCAATGCCGGCGATGATGCCGGGCATATCGTCCTTGAGGTAGGTCAGGAACGGATCGATCATCACGATGAAGATCGCACCCAGCACGGGCCCCGTGCAGGCTGAAGATGCCGCCGATCAGGATCACGATGATGAATTCGATCGAGAGCTGCAGCGTGAACATCTCCGGCGAGATGAAGGAGAGCTTGTGCGCGAACAGCACGCCGGCAAAGCCTGTTATCGCCGCCGAGATCGCAAACGACTTCACCTTGTAGAGCGCGACATTGACGCCCATGCTGCGCGCCGCCGTCTCGCTGTCGCGGATCGCGACGAAGGCGCGGCCCGTCGGCGATCGCAGCAGGTTGAGCGTGCCGACGATGGTCAGCACCAGCACCGCAAGACAAAGGAAATAGAAGGTCGGGCTGTCCCGTGAGACCGTCACGCCGAGCAGCGACAGCGCCTTGACCCGCAGGCCCTCATTCCCGTTGGTGACGCTCTCCCAGCGCGCCAGGATCTCCTCGACGATGAAGGCGAAGGAGATGGTTGCGATGACGAGATAGATGCCCTGGAGCCGCAGTGCGGGAAAGCCGACCAGCGCGCCGACGCAGCCGGTCAGGACGCCGGCGGCGAGGAAATAGACCGGAAACGGCACGTTGTATTTCTGCAGGTAGGCGGCCGTGTAGGCGCCGATCGCCAGGAACGCCGCATGTCCCAGCGAGGCCTGCCCGGTAAAGCCGGTCAGGATCAGCAGCGCCACGCCGACCGTCGCATAGATGCAGACGAAGACGAGCTGGCTCATCAGATAGCTGGAAAGCACGTAAGGCGCGATCAGCAGCGCCGCGAGCAGGAGACCATAGGAGACGACATAGCCCGAATGCGGGAACAGCCTGATGTCGTCATCATAGTCGGTCTTGAACAGGAAGCGCATGCGTTCAGACCTTCTTGCGGGCATGAAGGCCGAACAGGCCTTCGGGCTTCAGCAGCAGGACCGCGAGCAGCACGACGTAGGGCGCGACGTCCTTCCAGCCCTCGGGCAGATAGAAGCCGGCCATGCTCTCGATGACCCCGATCAGGACGCCGCCGACGACCGCGCCGGGGATCGAGCCGAAACCGCCGAGCACGGCGGCAGGGAAGGCCTTCAGGCCGAGCACGAGGCCGACATTGGAGTGAATGAAGGTGATCGGCGCCAGCAGCACGCCGGCGCAGGTCGCAACCGCCGCGCTGATCGCCCAGACGATGGACACCACGCGCTTGACCGGGATGCCCATGTAGTAGGCCGCCAGCATGTTCTCGGAACTGGCGCGCATCGCGGTGCCGAGCGTGGTCTTGTTGAAGAACAGCCAGAGCAGCGCACAGAGGATGATCGTCGCCGCGATCACCGACAGCTTGTCATGAGCGAGCACCAGCGAGCCGATGCGCAGCACGCCCTGGCTGAAGGGCGTCTCGATCTTGAAATCGTCGGTGCCCCAGATCATGCCGGCGACCGAGCGCAGGAAATAGCCAAGCCCGATCGTGGCCATGATGATGGAGAATTGCGGATAGCCGAGGATCGGCCGCACCACGATCCGTTCCGCCAGCATGCCGAACAGCGCCATTGCGACCACCGCGCCGGCAAAGCCAACCCAGTAGTTCAGGCCCATCATGCCGATGAAGGTGAAAGCGAAGAAGCCGCCCAGCATCATCAGATCGCCCTGGGCGAAGTTGACGACCTCGGTGGCCTTGTAGACGAGCACGAAGCCGAGTGCGATCAGGCCGTAGACACAGCCGAGCGCAACACCGCTGACCAGCTGCTGAACAAAATCCAGCATCGCCGCGTCCTCCCGATGCAACCAGCGGTTCTTGACGACCGCCCTGCCGCATCTTGTGTCCAGCCGCTACGCAGTCGCTCGGCCGCGAGCGCCATTCGTCCCGGCGCCAATTCAGCCTGAACCCCCGAGTGCTGTCAACAAACGGTGGCTTGCTAGGTGTCTTGCCTTTAGTCCAAGGTGGATGCCGGAATTGGGGCGGCCCGATTCACGGGCCGAAACATCTTCAGGTCAGGGTCGCGACCGATGCAGAACCGGATGGGGTAGCCGTGATGAAGCGGGACAGCTCGGCGCTGGAAGTCCGAGGGTTAACGAAGCGTTTTGACCGTTTGGCGGTCGATAGCCTCGATCTCACCATCCATGCCGGCGAGTTCTATGCGCTGGTCGGCCCGAACGGCGCCGGCAAGACCACCACTTTGCGCATGGTAGCCGGCCTGTTGCGGCCCGATGACGGCGGCGTCTCGATCTTCGGCATCGATGCGCTTCAAAACCCGGTGGCGGCCAAGCAGGTCATGGCGTGGGTCTCCGACGAGCCCATGATCTACGACAAGCTGACGCCGCTTGAGTACCTCGAATTCGTCGCCGGCCTCTGGGGCATTGCGCCGCCGGTCTCGAAACCGGTCGCCGAGGAGCTTCTGACTTCGCTCGGGCTCGAGCCGCACCGGCACGAGCGCTGCGAAGGCTTCTCCAAGGGCATGCGCCAGAAAGTGGCGCTGGCCGGCGCGCTGGTGCACGATCCCCGCCTCATCATTCTCGACGAGCCGCTGACGGGACTCGATGCCGTCTCGGCGCGGCATGTGAAGGGACTGCTCGGCGAGCGCGTGCGCGCCGGCTGCACCGTCATCATGACGACGCACATTCTCGAGGTCGCCGAGCGCATGGCCGACCGCATCGGGGTGATCGCCGCGGGACGCCTGGTTGCAGAGGGTACGCTGACCGAGCTGCGCCAGCAGAACGGCCATGCCGACACCAGCCTGGAAGATCTCTTCATTGCGCTGGTCACGCTTCCGGAAGCCGCATGAGCTCGGCAACCGCGCTCTCCTGGTTTGCCCGTCACGAGCTCCGGCTCGCCTGGCGCGAATGGTTCGCCATGATGACGGGCGGGCGGCGCCGGCGGGCCCGCGCAGCCGTGATCGGTCTGCTGTTCTTCGCCGCACTGCTGCACGTGCCGGCATGGGCGGTGATCGGCCGCTTCGCCAATCTGCAATTGCCGCTCGACAAATCCTCGCTGATCGTGGTCTCGGCGACGATCTTGCTCGCCTGGACCTTGATGCTGTCGCAGGCGATCGAATCGGTGACGCGGGTGTTTTACGCCCGCGCCGATCTCGACCTGATCATGTCCTCCCCCGCAACGCTCGCCAATCTGTTCTCCGTGCGCATCGCCGCGATCGCACTCACCGTGACGGTGATGGCACTGCTGTTCGCGACGCCCTTCATCGACGTGCTTGTCATCGGCGGCGGCGCACGGTGGCTTGCGGCGTTCGGCGTCGTCGTCGCGATGGGCCTGTCGGCGGCGGCGATCGCGATCGGGGTGACCATTCTGCTGTTCCGCCTGATCGGCCCGTCGCGGACGCGCTTCGTCGCCCAGATCCTGGCCGCGATCATCGGCGCCGGTTTCGTGATCGCGCTCCAGGTCGCCGCGATCATCTCCTATGGCACGCTGTCGCGCTTCACCGTCCTGACCTCAAGCACCCTCGCTGCCCACGCGCCCGACGTCGACAGCATCTGGTGGTGGCCGGCACGGGCGGCCATGGGCGACGGCGAGGCGCTGCTGCTGCTCCTCGCGCTCGGGCTGGTGCTGCTCGGATGCGTGATGGCCGTGTTCTCGGGCCGCTTCGCCGACACCGCGATCGAGGCTGCGGCTTACGGCACATCCAGCCGCAAGCGCACAAAGGAGCGCCCGTTCCGGGGCGGCTCCCGACAACACTCGCTGCGGCGCAAGGAGTTCATGCTGCTCTGGCGCGATCCCTGGCTGATCTCGCAGACCCTGATGCAGCTGCTCTATCTGGTGCCCCCGGCGTTGTTGCTCTGGCGCAGTTTTGGCGACAGTTCCGCGGCCCTGACGCTGATCACGCCTGTCATCGTGATGGCGGCAGGACAGCTCGCCGGCGGGCTCGCCTGGCTGACGATCTCAGGCGAGGACGCGCCCGACCTGGTCGCGACCGCGCCGCTGACGTCCTCGAGCGTCATCCGCGCCAAGATCGAGGTGGTGCTGATCGCGATCGCCGCCATCTTCAGTCCGCTGGTTGCGGTGCTGATTTTCGCTTCACCATCCCAGGCTGCGATCACCGCCGCCATCATCCTCGTCAGTGCGGCCTCTGCGACCGCGATCCAGCTCTGGTTCCGCGTCCAGGCCCGGCGCAGCCAGTTCCGCCGCCGTCAGACCTCGTCGCGGCTTGCGACCATTGCCGAGGCCTTCTCCTCGATCGGCTGGGCCGCGACCGCCGCACTGCTGCTCACGCTGCCGACCGCCGGCATCGTCAGCGGCCTGATCACGGCGGGCCTGGTTGCGGTCACCTGGAAGTTCAGCCCGAGGCGGGAGTAAAGGCAGGTGCGGCATTGACGCGCTGTTGATCGCGTCCTGTTGGCGACACGCCGTTCTGCACGCTAGACTTTCCCTCGAAGTCATCGGGGATGAATTCATGCGGCGACTTGTTTCGGCGGCATTAGCGCTGTTGAGCGCATGTCTCTCACCCGCCCTCGCCCAGCAGCCGCCCCAGCGCGGCGAATGCCTGGCGTTGGCGAATGCCGCACCTCGCGCCATGCCGGTCGCCTTGCGGCCGGCGGCCGTGGCGCCGGAGGTCGAGATCACCTATGCCGGCCACTCCACCTATTTCATCGACACGCCCGGTGGCGTGCGGATCGCGACCGATTACAGCGGCGCCTATCAGGTCGGGCGTTTGCCTGACGTCGTCACCATGAACCGGGCCCACAGCACGCACTACACGCTCAATCCGGACAAGCGCATTCCGCATGTGCTGCATGGCTGGGGCGAGGACGGCAAGCCGGCCGTCGTGTCGGAGCGCATCGGCGACACTTTCATTCGCAACGTCACGACCGATATCCGCCGCTACTTCGGCGACGATTCCGGCACGGACATGATCCGCGACGGCAATTCGATCTTCATCTTCGAGGTCGCCGGGCTCTGCATCGGTCATCTCGGCCATTTGCACCACAAGCTCGACGACAGCCATTTCGCCCAGATCGGGCGCCTCGACATCGTGATGGTGCCGATCGACGGCACCTACACGATGTCGCTCGATGGCGTCTCTGAGATCACCAAACGCTTGCGCGCTTCGGTGGTGCTGCCGATGCACCGCTTCGCGACCCCGCTCGAGGAGTTCATGCGCCGCATCGGCCAGCAGTTCGAGATCGATCGGCGCACCGAGCGCTCGTTGCGGATCTCGCGCGATACGCTGCCGTCGACACCGACGGTGATCATCCTCGAAGGCGTCTGATCTGCAAAACCGGAACGCATGAACCTGCTCCGACTTGATGGCTTCGAGATCATCTTCGGATCGGAGCAATCATGAGTAGAAGGTTCCTGGTTGTCGGAGCATTCGCAGCCATTTATCTGTTGTGGGGTTCCACCTATTTCGCGATCACGCTGGGACTGAAATCGCTTCCACCATTTCTGCTGATGGCGCTTCGCTCGTTTTGCGGCGGAGTCGTTTTGCTGGCGATGAGCGGCCGGCAGATCGGCAGCGTGCCCGCTCGGGCCTGGATCGGCGCGAGCCTGTGCGGACTGCTGTTCTTTGCGGGTTGCCATGGTGTGCTCGCCTTCGCACAGCAATCGGTTCCTTCAGGGGTGGCCGCGATCGTGCTCGCCACCATTCCGTTCTGGATCCTGTTGATTGATTCGTTGTTCCCCGGCGCGCAGCGGCCAAGGCCCCTTGCCCTGCTCGCACTCGTGCCGGGCTTCTTCGGCGTCGGGCTGGTGGCATGGCAAAATGTCGAGGAGGCCGGCATCAGCATCCTGCCGGTCGTCTTGCTGCTGGCTGCGGCGCTGTCATGGTCGGTCGGCACCGTCCTGTCCCGGAGCATGTCGAAACAAGCGTCCGCCATTCTGCTTTCCGGCATGCAGCTTTCGATCGGTGGCCTCGTGTTGTTCGCGATCAGCTGGCTGACGGGCGAGATCGCAAGCTTCAGGCCACGGGATGTCTCCCCGGTCTCGCTTGCAGCCGCACTCTGGTTGATCATTTCCGGAAGCGTGATCGGATTCGTCGCCTATAATTGGCTGCTGGAAAACGTCTCGACCTCGCTGGTGTCGACCTACACCTTCGTCAACCCTGTCATCGCCGTGCTGCTCGGCACCCTCGTGCTGGGCGAGCCGTTCTCGCGCATGATGCTGCTTGGCGCAGGTCTCGTCATCATCTCCGTCATCGTCATCTGGCGCTCGGAGAGCCGCCCGACGATCGACAGGACCCGGCAGGGCGTAGGACATCTCTCCCTGCACGAGACCTGACGACGTCGGACGGCAATTTTCTCCAAGTCGGCTATCGGCCGATCGTGCTGATCTCCCGGCAAGAGGAGATCGACATGACCGACTTCAAGAGATTGCTGCACGCTGACGGACCCAACCCCGAGCACGCCGCGGAGCTGCAGCTCTACGGCCGCTTCGTCGGGGATTGGGACGCCGAGATCACCGCCCACGGGCCTGACGGCGCGACGCACACCGCACCCGGCGAAATTCATTTCGGCTGGGTGCTGGAAGGACGCGCCGTTCAGGACGTCTGGATCATTCCGCGGCCTGCGGGCGCGCCCGCCTTTCCGGTCGCAGGCAATTGGTACGGCACGACGCTTCGGGTCTACGATCCCGGCATTTCGGCGTGGCGGATTTCCTGGTTCGATCCGGCCCGATCGGTATTCCGCCAGCAGATCGGCCGCGCGCGTGGTGAGGACATCGTGCAGGAAGGCACGACCGAAACCGGCGAGCTCACGCGCTGGAACTTCGTCGACATCACACATGATTCGTTCCACTGGCTCGGCGAGGTCAAGCCCGCCACGACAACCGATTGGCGGCTGGTGGTCGATGTGAGGGCGACGCGGCGGAAGGGCTGAGGAGAACACCGCCGCGCTCGCCACGGAGCCAAGCGCCGTCACGACGCGAAAGAGGGGACGGGATGTTGGTCCCGCCCCCTCTTCCGTCGTGGCCGCTGGGAAGCGTCCTTCAAAAGGATTAGCCGGCGCCCATGAGGGGCGCGGGGCTGCGTTCGCCGGGCGAGAGGAACATCCGCTTCAGCTTGTTGACCACGCGGATCATGAAGCCGATGACGGCGGGATTTGTCTTGCGGCAGAAAGCGATCTTCTTGACGTGGCCTTCGACATGCCATTTGGCATGCGCGCCATCGCGAAAGAAAATGACGTCGCCGGCTCCATACCGCTTGGGCGGGAGCCCTTCGCTTTCCAAAACGATCGATCCTTCCAGGATCATGATGGTCTCGTCGAAATCGTAGTACCAGTTGAAGCGGCCTTCGGTGCAGGACCAGACAATGGTCGAGGATGTGCCGTCCGAGCTGGTCGACAGGATGTGCGAACGGGAGACCGGATTCCCCTCGATGATCCAGGCCGGCTCGATCGGCCGCAGCTCCAGGTCCACGTTGCAACTAGCGATTTCAATCAATGCGGCCGACATCTGTTTCCCCAGGGCATATATTAAGTATGACCGGGTCTCGGCCCGGATTGTTTCGAAAGATGGGGGAACGCTAGTAGCCTGTTTTTAATTCTTTCTTACACAAGCCCCGACAATCAGCCGCAAGTTGCAGATGCGAAATTGTTAGCGCCCCAATTTCCTGCAAATTCGCACACATGAACCCTTCTTTTCAGGGGTGCGACAAAGTGCGCGACGTCAACGAGGCGAAACAGGAAATCCGCGCCCGGCCTCGACCTGCCCGAGGCGGGCGATTCCCGTGGGTACGGCCTGCGAGGCGGTCGCGGCCTGCGACGGCATCAGTGCGGCCACCGACGGCAGCCCGTTCACGGCACCGTTCAACCGCTTCAGCAATGACTACGGCCCGATGCTGCGCGGCGGTGCGATGCGACCCGACCTCTCCCTACGGGAGAGGTGAAGAACCCGCGCGCACGCGCGTCGGTTACTTCGCCCACTCGCCCTTGCGGAACACCGGCACCTTGCTGCCGTCGGCCAAAATGCCGTCGATGTCGGTCTCGCCCGAGCCGATCATCCAGTCGATATGGATCAGGCTTTGATTGCCGCCTTGGGCTGCGATCTGCTGCGGCGTGAGCTGCGCGCCGTTGATGAAGCATTTCGAATAGCATTGCCCGAGCGCGATGTGGGACGCCGCGTTCTCGTCGAACAGCGTGTTGTAGAACAGCAGCCCGCTCTGCGAGATCGGCGAGGAATGCGGCACCAGCGCCACCTCGCCGAGACGCCGCGCGCCCTCGTCGGTGTCGAGCACCTTGTTCAGCACCTCCGCGCCGCGCGAGGCCTTTGCGTCGACGATCCTGCCGTCCTCGAAGCGCACCGCGATGTTGTCGATCAGCGTGCCCTGGTAGGACAGCGGCTTCGAGCTCACGACATGGCCGTAGACCCGGCGGCAATGCGGAGTCGTGAAGACCTCCTCGGTCGGAATGTTGGCGTTGCAGCTGATGCCGTTCTTGGCGAGCGAGGCACCGCCTTCCCATTCATGGCCGTCGGCAAGCCCGATGGTGAGGTCGGTGCCGGGACCCGAATATTGCAGTGCGCGGAATCGCTGGCCGTTCAGCCAGTTGGTGCGCTCGCGCAGCACCGCGTTGTGGCCCGCCCAATTGGCCATCGCATCCTCGCGGTCGACGCGGGAGGCCGCGAAGATCGCATCCGCGAGCTTGCCGATCGCCACCTCTTCGGAATCATCTGGGAAAACCTGCTTCGCCCAGGTCGGGCTCGGATAGGCGATGATGTTCCAGTTGGTGTCGAAATTGACGATCTTTTCCAGCGCCGGCTGATAGGCCATGGAATTGGCCTTGCTGGCGCGCGCCACCTTGGACGGATCCTCGTTCGACAACAGCATCGGGTTGTCGCCGACGATGGCGAGGCGCGCGGTGTTGTCCGAGAACGCTTTCGCCATCCCTTCATAGAGCCAGTCGGCGGCGCGATCAAAGCTATTGTCATGGCCGTGGCGATAGCGCGCCAGCGTCGTCTCCTCGTCGGAAAGAATCGGCGTCACGATGCCGGCGCCGGCCTTGTAGGCGTGCGCGGCGATTCGGCGCACCAGCGGCAGCGCGATCGCGGGCGCCGTCAACAGAAGGTCCTGTCCCGGCCGCAAACCCAATCCAACCTTCACCGCGACCTCGGCCAGCCGGTCGAGCTTCGCGGGATCGATGGAAGAGGCGAAATTGCGTTGATCGGTCATGCCGGGTCCTCTGTCGAATTCTCACGTACAATCTAAGTCTAGCATCACGAGGCACAAGTGCGCGAGCGTCTTGCGCGACTTGAAAGATACGGAGTTTCGTGCAGTTTGGTTTTCAACGCGTTGCCGATTTGAGCACCCGATCGACCATGGCAGGCGCAAGGCCAAGGTAATTTTTCGGTGAAGTGAGGGCCTCGATGCTGGCGCGATCGATTCGGGTCGCGACGCGCTGATCGGCCGACAGCGCATCGGCAAGGCTGATGCCCTTCTCGTTGGCGAGCCTGCAGGCATCGTAAACCACGTCGTGCGCGTCTTGCCGGCCGATCTGCGGCGCGAGCCCCATCATGACCGCTTCGGCCACGATCAGACCGCGACTAAGGGCGAGGTTGTCGTCCATCTTCTTCTCGTCCACGATGAGACCCGCGAGCGCGAACCTGGCCTGGTGCAGTGCGCCGGCGGTCAGCACGAAGCTTTCGGGGATCGCCATCCATTCGGCGTGCCACGGACCGGTCGCGCGCTCGAAATCCTGCACCAGGGCGTCCAGCATCAGACCAGCCTGCTGCCGCACCGCCTTCGATGCGGCAAGCATCAGTTCCGACGAGATCGGATTGCGTTTCTGCGGCATGGTCGAGGAGGCGCCGCGGCCCTTGACGAAGGGCTCGTAGACTTCGGCGAATTCGGTCGAGGCCATGATCATGATGTCGAGCGCGATCTTGCCGAGCGATCCGGTGAGGAGCGCAAGGAAATTCACCGCCTCGGCGAAGCCGTCGCGTGCGACATGCCATGTCGAAGCGGGCACACCCAGCTTCAGCTCGGCGCAAAGCGCCTCCTGCACCTCGAAGCCCTTGTCGCCGAGCGAAGCCAGCGTGCCGGCCGCGCCGGCGAACTGCCCGACCAGCACACGCGGCTTCAGTTGCGCGAGGCGCTCGGCGTGGCGGTCGAACATCGCAAGCCAGATCGCGGCCTTGTAGCCGAACGTCACCGGCAGCGCTTGCTGGAGATGGGTACGTCCGGCCATCGGCGTGTCGCGATGGCGCCGCGAGAGGTCGGCGAGAATTTTCCGCAAGTCCGCGATATCGCGCTCGATGATCCCGAGCCCGGCGCGCAATTGCAGCACCACGGCGGTGTCCATGATGTCCTGCGTGGTCGCACCCCAATGCACGTAGCGGCCGGCCTCGCCGCATTGCTTCGCCATCTGCTGCACCAGCGGCAGGATCGGATAGCCTACGATGTCGGTCTCCTGCCGCAACAGATCAAAATCGAACGCGGCAACATCGGTCCGCGCCGCGATCTGGTCGGCGGCCTGTTGCGGAATCACACCGCATCGCGCCTCCGCTTTCGCGAGCGCCACCTCGATCTCGGCGTAACGCGCCACCAGCGCGACATCGGAAAACACCTCGCGCATTTCCGGCGTGCCGAAGGCATCGCGGAACAGCATGGAATCGAGCACGGTGGTCGAGGCGGTAAAGGCGGGCATGGGCGCTTCTTCGTGGCTGTTGTTTTGTATGAGGATAGCTTACGCGGGCCGGGACGTTGGGCAACGGACATTCGCTGTTTAACGCACGTTCGATGGCTTGCGAGCACCTCGCCTGCCCCGTCATCCGCAGGTGCGAGACGCACGATGCGAAGCAGCGTGCGCGGAGCCTCGAAGGATCACGGCCCAGATGCAGCTCCAGACATCAGCGCGCTGCTCCGATGGCACTATCGACTGTCGCGCGGCGCGAACGCCTTCGCATGACGAGGAGACCTCAATGTTGAAATCGTTCCGCTTGCCGGGGCTCGTCTGCCGGCCTGTCGGCTGCGACATTGACCGCGGCGTCTGCTGCGCCGATCGGCCAGCGCCGCGGAATCCGGCGACGTCGCACGGTATGTTTTTCGCCCGAGCAGGCCGGTTTCCTTCGGCATCCCGCTCCGCTTCGGGAAGGCAGCAGTCACGGGCTTTTTGATCACCTGGGCGGCGGATTGGTGTTGCTCCAGGTCGGCACCGCATTGGTGACGCCGACCGACGGCCAATTATAGGTTCCGATCGAGGGCGCCGTGACGGTTCCAATCGACGGACCGGACGACCCATAGGTCCTTGGCGGCGTCGCCGTCACGACGGAGCTTCCGTAGGTAGGGACCATCACGTCCGTGCTGTAATGCCTGCTCGACCGATGCTTCTTCGCTTCAGCCGCGAAAGGCGCCACCACCAACCCGGCCGCGACGAGCGCGGCTACGGCGATTCTCATCGTTGTCATGACCATTCCCTTCGTTCGCTGCGGGCTGGTAAGTCATGTGTTCATCCGGCGGAGAATTCCCATAGGTCGCCGTTCATAATTCCGTGCGCGCAAATGTGCCGGAACGCTGCGATATGGCACGATCGGCCCGGACACACTATCACGAACGTGTCGCCTTCGGATCGACCCGAATCAGCGCTAGTGCAAGGCTTTCAGAGACTCTCGGAACGAACAGCATGACCGGCCCCGAATTGAAGCAACTGCGCGACGATCTCTCCGACGCGCTCGGGCGCAAGCTCAATGCGGCCGACATGGCGAAGTTGTGTGCGTTGCCGGAGAACGGCGGCGCGGACACGATCCGGCGCTGGGAGGTGCGCGGCCCGACGCTGGCCGCGACCAAGGTGCTGCGCGTGCTCGCAATGGCGAGCGATCGCTATCCGATCCTGGACAAGTTCGACATCTTCGATCGCCACGACATACGCGAGGAAGACCGGCCCGCGAAGCGCGCGGCGTTCCGTGCGCAGATGCGCGAGGAGGTGCGGCGGCGTCTTGGTTAACGGGACACGCGCGCAAGTTACCGCAGTCAGCGCGAATTAAACCTTCCTTCACCACTTCTTAAGCCGCCATTAAGTACGAAAATCATTTGTGGCCCAATAACTTAGGTTGGGCACCGTTATGCCACGCATGTGACAGCATTTTCGTCAAAAGCGAGCTATCTGCAAAACCAAAGCGGCGCGAACTGCGCGCCTGCCGGGGACCTTAGTGTTGGAGTTAGGACGATGAAGAAGATTCTGTTTGCGACGGTTGCGCTGCTCGCGGTGGGCGCGGCTGTTCCGGCGTTCGGTGCCGATCTCGGCGCCCGCCCCTATTACAACAAGGCGCCGGCCTACGCCGCGCCGATCTACAACTGGACCGGTTTCTACATCGGCGGCCACATCGGCGGCGCGTTCTCCAGCGACAGCAATTTCAACGGCCTCTCCACCGGCAACAACGGCAACGGCCGTTTCCTCGGGGGTTTGCAGGCCGGAGCAGACTGGCAGCTCAATCCGAACTTCGTGGTCGGCGCCGAAGCCCAGTATTCCTGGCTCTCCGGCAATGTCGGCGCGGTGTTCCCGGGCGGCGTGGCCTATACCAACGACCAGCGCGGCCTCGGCTCGATCACCGGCCGCGTCGGCTACACCTGGGGTCCGGGCCTGCTCTACGTGAAGGGCGGCTACGCCTATTCCGACAACAACGAGAAGGTGACGGTCGGCGGCGTGCCGGCAGCCTTCGTCATCGACGGCAATCACAGCAGCGGCTACACCATCGGCGCCGGCCTCGAATACATGTTTGCCCCGAACTGGTCGGCCAAGGCCGAGTACCAGTATTACAATTTCGGCGATGCGCACTTCACCGCGGGGCCGCTGGTCGGCACCGGTAACTTCACCACCGACGACCACACCTTCAAGGCCGGCCTCAACTACCGCTTCAACTGGGCGAGCCCGGTCGCGTCCTACTGATCGCGCCTGAAAAACTCTCGCCACGATCAAGGGCCGGCGTGATGCCGGCCCTTTCTTTTTTCGCCCTGCGGAACTGCCAAGCATTTGGGCAACTTGCGATTTTTTAACCCGGGCCAAGGATACTCCGCAGCGAAATGACAAAAGATTACGCGTGTGGGGGAATTTCGATGGCGATCCGTCTGAGCGTTGGCCGTATCAAACCTCGTTTCAAAATGCCGAAATGGGGCCTGCGCGGCAGCCTGTTCGCGGCCTTCGCCGTGATCGCGGGCATGGCCCTCGTGATCGCAGCCGGCGCCGGCTTCGTGTTCAAGCATCTCGGCTCGACCATGATGGATTTGAGCGGCCGCGACATCCCGCGCCTCGCCGCCAGCCTTCAGCTCGCCTCGCAGAGTGCGACGCTCGCAGCACAGGGCCCGGGCCTGCTCGCCTCGCCCACCGATGATGCGCTGAACGAGCGCACCAGGAACGTAAAGGACATCCAGCAGCTCGCGATGGCCAAGCTCGGCGAGATCATCGAACTCGGCGCGGACCAGCAGACCGCGAACGCGCTGCGCGACACCACCAAGAGCATCGATGAGGCCACGCAGAGCCTGGTGTCGGCGGCCCGTGAGCGGCTCGACACCGGCGCGCTGCACGACAAGCAGTATGAAGCGCTCCGGAAGGTCCAGCGTTCCTTTGTCGGCGCTGCCGGCCCGGCCATGCTCGATGCACAGACGCGCCTCAATGCGATCCTCGGTGCGGCGGAGGTGTCGGCCGACGATGCCACCGAAGCCGCCCGCACGGTCGCCCAGATCTCGACGATCTCCGCCAACGGCAATCTGATGGCCGCCGACATGATGGCGGCGCTCTCCGCCAACAGCAGCGACACGCTCGAGGCGATCGAGAAGGAATTCAAGACGACCCGCGACCGCGTCAAGTCCAACCTCGAGGACCTCCCGAACTTCCCCTCGATGCAAGCCGTGCGCGATGCCGTCGAGAAGCTGTTTGTCTTCGGTGAAGGCAAGACCGGCGTATTCAAGATCCGCCAGAAGGAGCTCGACGCGATCGACTATGGCCAGACCATCCTGGACGAGACGCGCAAGCTCAATGTCGGGCTCGGAATCAGCGTGCAGGCGCTCGTCGACGGCGTGCAGAAGGAGACCAACGCGTCGACCTTCCAGGCGCGTCACGAGATCTCGCTCGCCACGACCGCAATGCTGGCACTCGGCGGGCTCACCCTGATCGGCTCGGCGCTGTTCGTCTGGCTCTATGTCGGCCGCAACATCCTGCGCCGCATCCGCGAGCTTCAGCGCGCCATGCAGCTGCTCTCGGCCGGCGACCTCGACACCGAGATCGTCCGCTCCCGCCAGAACGACGAGATCGGCGCGATGAAGGAAACGCTGACGGTGTTCCGCGACAGCATGATCGAGGCCCGCGCGCTCGCGAGCGAGCAGGACAAGGATCGCACCGCCAAGGCCGAGCGCGCCGCGCAAATGGAAGCCAAGATCGCCGAATTCGAGGGCACCGTGCGCACCGCGCTCGATAACCTCGCGCAATCGGCCAATTCGATGCAGTCGACGGCGCAGAGCATGTCGACCACCGCCGACCAGTCCAACGCACTGGTCAACGCGGTTGCGTCCGCCGCCGAAGAGACCTCGGTCAATGTGCAGACCGTATCGTCCGGGACCGAACAGCTCTCGTCCTCGATCGAGGAGATCAGCAAGCAGGTCGTCACTTCGGCCGCGATCGCCAAGAAGGCAGTCGACGAAGCCGGCGCCACCGACGCCACGGTGCAGAGCCTCGCCGAGAGCGCAAGCCGCATCAGCGTCGTGGTCGACCTGATCCAGACCATCGCCTCGCAGACCAACCTGCTCGCACTCAACGCCACCATCGAGGCGGCGCGGGCGGGCGAGGCCGGCCGCGGCTTTGCGGTGGTTGCCTCCGAGGTGAAGAGCCTCGCGAGCCAGACCGCGAAGGCGACCGAGGAGATCCGCACCCAGATCGCCAGCATGCAGCAGGTCACGACCTCGGCCGTCGGCGCCATCCAGGGCATCGGCCGGATCATCGGCGAGATCAACGACGTCACCACGACCATTGCCGCCGCGGTCGAGGAACAGGGCGCAGCGACCCGCGAGATCGCCCGCAACATCCAGCACGCGGCCGGCGGCACCAGCGAAGTCTCCAGCAATATCGTCGGCGTCTCCACCGCTTCAGCCGAAGCGGGTGCCGCGGCCACGGAGGTGCTCAGCGCATCGGATGCACTCCGCCGCGAAGCCGACTTGCTGCGCGGAGAGATCGACGCGTTCCTCAACAACATGCGGGCTGCGTAGGACGCCGATTCCATCCGGGCTACGGAATACGGCCGGAATGACCGCCATGCGGCGACCGGCCGGCCTTCTTTTTCGGCTGGCGCCCTGCCCGCGCTGGGTTTAAGCCGGTGGCATGAACGCAAAAACCGATACCGTGCAGTCCTCCGCCGAGGCGCTGCGCTACCCCTGGGAGCAGCATCCCGGCCCGGAAGAGGTCGTGGAGGTCAGGCCCGGCGTGTTGTGGGCGCGGCTGAAGCTGCCGTTCCGCCTCAACCATGTGAACATCTACCTGCTCGCCGACGGCGACGGCTATGCGATGGTCGATGCCGGCTTCGGCAACGAGGAGACGATCGAGGCCTGGACCAAGCTGTTCGAAGGTCCGCTCAAGGGCGTCAACATCACGCGCCTGATCGTCACCCATTCGCATCCCGATCACGTCGGCCTCGCCGGCTGGATCGTCGAGCGGTTCAACTGTCCGCTGGTGATGTCGCAGGTCGAATATCTGCAATCGGTCTATCACCAGAACCGCGGCACCGAGGAGCGGCGCGAGGCGCAGCGGCTGTTCTTCCGCCGCCACGGCATGGACGAGTCCCTCACCGAGAAGCTGCTCGGCCGCGGCCAGGATTATCTCAAACGCGTCTCGGTGCTGCCGCCGTCCTACCGCCGTATCTCGCATGGCGACGAGGTCGTGATCGGCGCGCGCCGCTTCAAGGTGATCACCGGTGGCGGGCATGCGCTCGACCAGGTGATGCTGTACTGCGCCGACGACAAGCTGTTTCTCTCCGCCGACCAGGTGTTGAGCAAGATCTCGCCGAATGTCAGCGTGTGGGCGGTCGAGCCCGACCAGAACTCGCTCGGCGAATATCTGGCCTCACTCGCGAGCCTCACCACCACCCTGCCCTATGATCTCCTGGTGCTGCCGGGTCACGGCGTACCGTTCTACGGGCTGAAGACCCGCATCAAGCAGCTCGCCGATCACCACGAGGAGCGCTGCCGCCTCATCGCGGAAGCCTGCCGCGAGGTGCCGCAGACCTCGCGCGCATTGGTGCCTGTCGTGTTCAACAAGCACGTGCTTGACGAGCACCAGATGGGCTTTGCCGCCGGCGAGCTCGTCGCTCACGTCAATTACATGATCGTCGAGGGCCGGCTGACCGCCGAGACCAAGGACGGCGTGCTGCAGTTCAGGACGACGTGAGGGCGTCCAGCCCTTGGACCGATGGTGCAGGGCAGCATCATGTCCTGCGCGAACTTGATCGGGATCAAGTTGGGTCGGGTCGGATAGGGCATTTTGCCCAATGCCCCTCACGGCCCTATAGGCGATAGCGCATGGACATTAGAGCTGGAAAAGCTCTAAACAGATGCGCCCTTTTGGTCAGTTCCGTCTCAGGTTGCACCGATGGATTACGCCGAGTTCTTCAATTCCGCCCTTGATCGCCTCCACAGCGAGCGCCGCTATCGCGTGTTCGCCGATCTGGAGCGCACGGCCGGCCGGTTCCCGCATGCAGTCTGGCACTCGCCCAAGGGCAAGCGCGACGTCGTGATCTGGTGCTCCAACGATTATCTCGGCATGGGCCAGCACCCGAAGGTGGTCGGCGCCATGGTCGAAACCGCGACCCGCGTCGGCACCGGCGCAGGCGGAACCCGCAACATCGCCGGCACGCATCATCCGCTGGTGCAGCTCGAGGCCGAGCTCGCCGACCTCCACGGCAAGGAAGCCGCGCTGCTGTTCACTTCCGGTTACGTCTCGAACCAGACCGGCATCGCGACCATCGCCAAGCTCATTCCGAACTGCCTGATCCTGTCGGACGAGCTCAACCATAATTCGATGATCGAGGGCATCCGCCAGTCCGGCTGCGAGCGGCAGGTGTTCCGCCACAACGATCTCGCCGATCTCGAAGCGCTGCTGAAGGCTGCGGGTGCGAACCGGCCGAAACTGGTCGCCTGCGAGAGCCTCTATTCCATGGACGGCGACGTCGCGCCGCTCGCCAGGATCTGCGATCTCGCCGAGAAGTACAACGCGATGACCTATGTGGACGAGGTCCACGCCGTCGGCATGTACGGCCCGCGCGGCGGCGGCATTGCCGAGCGTGACGGTGTCATGCATCGCATCGACATTCTCGAAGGCACGCTGGCGAAAGCGTTCGGCTGCCTCGGCGGCTACATCGCCGGCAACGGCCATATCGTCGACGCCGTGCGCTCCTATGCGCCCGGCTTCATCTTCACCACGGCACTGCCGCCGGCGATCTGCTCGGCCGCGACCGCCGCGATCAAGCATCTGAAGACCTCGAGCTGGGAGCGCGAGCGCCACCAGGACCGCGCCGCGCGCGTCAAGGCGATCCTCAATGCCGCAGGTCTCCCGGTGATGTCGAACGACACGCACATCGTGCCGCTGTTCGTCGGCGATCCCGAGAAGTGCAAGCAGGCCTCGGATATCCTGCTCGAGGACCACGGCATCTACATCCAGCCGATCAACTATCCGACCGTCGCCAAGGGCACCGAGCGCCTGCGCATCACGCCCTCGCCCTATCACGACGACGGCCTGATCGATCAGCTCGCCGAAGCGCTGCTGCAGGTGTGGGATCGTCTGGGTCTACCGCTGAGCGATAAGTCGCTGGCCGCGGAGTAGGCGTGTTCGCTGCTCTTTGAATCCAACCCGCACCGTCCCCTGAGCTACCCCCTCCCCACAAGGGGGAGGGAGCGCAGAAGCGTGCCCATATCTCTTTAACGACGCCCCCCAGTTCCCGCCTCTATCAGGTATTTCGCTGTCGCCTCTACCCTGCCAACGCGCTAGATTTGCAGGGAAAATGAGATCGGGCGCCTTTGCGCCCAGGGAGAAGCACGCTCGCCATGCTGCACGACTGGGGCGTGATCGCAGCCGCCTTCGGCTATATCGGGTTCCTGTTCCTGGTGGCGAGCCACGGTGATCGCCGCTCGCAGGCCGGGCCCGGCCGCGCGTCCGGGATGATCTACCCGCTGTCCCTGGCGATCTACTGCACGTCCTGGACCTTCTTCGGCTCGGTGGGCTTTGCCACCCGTACCTCGACCGACTTCCTCGCGATCTATGTCGGTCCGATTCTGATGATCGGGCTCGGCGCCGGCGTGCTCCGCCGCGTGATCCAGCTTGCCAAAGCCCACAACATCACCTCGATCGCGGACTTCATCGGTGCGCGTTACGGCAAGAGCCAGGCCGTGGCGGCGACCGTAGCGCTGATCGCCATCATCGGCTCGGTGCCCTACATCGCGCTCCAGCTCAAGGCGGTGGCCTCCTCGCTCGAAGTCATCCTGAGCGAGGACCAGGCGTTCTCCCACATCCCGATCCTCGGCGACATGGCGCTGATGGTGACGCTGGCGATGGCGGCCTTCGCGGTGCTGTTCGGCACGCGGCAGACCGACGCGACCGAGCATCAGCACGGCCTGATGCTCGCGGTCGCGACCGAATCCATCATCAAGCTGGTCGCCTTCCTCACCGCCGGCATCTTCGTCACCTTCTGGATGTTTTCGCCGCACGAACTGATCGAGCGCGCGATGAGGACCCCGGAGGCGGTGCGCGCCATCGACTATTCGCCGTCGATCGGCAATTTCCTGACCATGACGCTGCTGTCGCTGTGCGCGATCATGCTGCTGCCGCGCCAGTTTCACGTCAGCGTCGTGGAGAACTCCTCGGATGCCGAGGTCAGCCGCGCGCGCTGGCTGTTTCCGCTTTATCTCGTCGCGATCAACGTGTTCGTGATCCCGATCGCGCTCGCCGGCCTCGTCATCTTCCCGTTCGGCGCTGTCAACCCCGATATGTACGTGCTGGCCCTGCCGATGGAGGGCGGTGCGGGACTTCTCAGCGTCGCAGTCTTCGTCGGCGGCCTCTCGGCGGCGACCGCGATGGTGATCGTGGAATGCGTCGCGCTCTCCATCATGGTCTCCAACGACCTCGTGGTGCCGCTGGTGCTGCAGCGACGGCCCGAGGGACGCGCAGCCGCCACCGGCTTCGGCGACTTCCTGCTGCGCTCGCGGCGACTCGCCATCTTCGCCATCATGGTGATGGCCTATTTCTACTATCGCGCGCTCGGCAACGCCCAGCTGGCGGCCATCGGCCTCTTGTCCTTTGCAGCCATCGCGCAGCTCGCGCCTGCCTTCTTCGGCGGCCTGTTGTGGCGGCGCGCGACCGCGCGCGGCGCCATCGGCGGCATGCTGGTCGGCTTCGCGGTGTGGCTCTACACACTGTTCATCCCAAGCTTCATGGACACCTCGACATCGGGCATCCTGCTGCTCCAGCATGGGCCGTTCGGCATCGAGGCGCTGCGGCCGCAGGCGCTGTTCGGCGCCGACCTGTCGCCGTTGATGCATGGCGTGGTCTGGTCTCTGTCGCTCAACATCCTCACTTACGTGCTGCTGTCGCTGGCACGTCAACCCTCGTCGATCGAGCTGGTGCAGGCCGATCTGTTCGTCCCCAACACGCTCGCCCCGATCGCTCCGAACTTCCGCCGCTGGCGCACCACCATCACGGTGCAGGACATCCAGAGCACCGTCGCGCAATATCTCGGGCCCGATCGCGCCCGGCAGTCGTTCGATGCGTTCTCGGCACGGCGCAATATGCGGCTCGAGGCCGGAGCACCCGCCGACTTCGAGCTGCTGCAGCATGCCGAGCACCTGATCGCCTCCTCGATCGGGGCCGCGTCCTCGCGCCTCGTGATGTCGCTGCTGCTGCGCAAGCGCACGGTGTCCGCGAAAGCCGCGCTGAAATTGCTCGACGATTCGCACGCAGCGCTGCATTTCAACCGCGAGATCCTGCAGACAGCCCTCAACCATGTGCGCCAGGGCATCGCGGTGTTCGATGCCGATTTGCAGCTGATCTGCTCGAACAGGCAGTTCGGCGATCTCCTCAACGTGCCACCGCATTTCATCCAGTTCGGCACGCCCTTGCGCGAAATCCTGGAATTCATGGGCGTGAGCGATCCCTCCCAGGGTGACCGCGAAGCGATGATCGAGCAGCGGCTGGTGGCCTACACCACCGACAGCGAACCCTATCTGGAGCGCCTGCCGGAACGCCACATGGTCATCGAGGTGCTCACCAATCGCATGCCCGGCGGCGGCTTCGTCATCACCTTCACCGACGTCACGCCGACCTTCGAGGCGGCGGAAGCGCTGGAGCGCGCCAATGCGACGCTGGAAAAGCGTGTGCGCGACCGCACCGAGGAGCTGACGCGACTGAACTCGGAGCTTGCGCGAGCCAAGAGCATCGCCGAGGACGCCAGCATCTCCAAGACGCGCTTCCTCGCGGCCGCCAGCCACGACATTCTTCAGCCGCTGAACGCGGCGCGGCTCTATGTCACGAGCCTGGTGGAGCGCCAGCACGATGGCGAGGAGATGCGGCTGGTCGAGAACATCGACGAATCGCTGCAAGCGATCGAGGAAATCCTCGGCGCGCTGCTCGACATCTCCAGGCTCGACGCCGGCGCGATGACGACCTCGATCTCGAGCTTCAAGATGGCCGATCTGATGCGCTCGCTGGAGATCGAGTTCGCGCCGATCGCGCGCGCCAAGGGCCTCGGGCTCACCTTCGTGCCCTGCTCGCTGCCGGTCGAGTCGGACCGCTTGCTGTTGCGGCGGCTGTTGCAGAACCTGATCTCGAACGCGATCAAATACACCCCGCGCGGCCGCGTGCTGGTCGGCTGCCGGCGCCATGGCGCCTCGCTCAAGATCTGCGTCTACGATACCGGCGTCGGCATTCCCGCGCTCAAGCGCGGTGAGATCTTCAAGGAATTCCACCGCCTCGAGCAGGGTGCGCGGATCGCGCGCGGGCTGGGGCTGGGACTCTCGATCGTCGAACGGCTGGCGCGCGTGCTCAACCACGGCATCGCCATCGACGCCAATGCAAGCGGCGGCTCGTTGTTCACCGTGATCGTGCCGACGGCCAAGGCCGTGACGCTGACGGCGGCGTTAACAAGCGCAACGCCGCTGGCGCGCGCGCCGATATCGGGCGCTCTGATCGTCTGCATCGAGAACGACGCGGCGATCCTCGACGGCATGCGGACGCTGTTGAAGGCCTGGCACGCCGAGGTGATCGCGGTCGCAGATCCCGAAGGCGCGATATCGGCGATCGAGGCCGCCGGCAAGCGCGTCACCGGACTGCTCGTCGACTATCACCTCGACCGCGGCAACGGCATCGCCGCCATCCGCGAGATCCGCCGCCGCTTCGGCGACAGCATCCCCGCGATCCTGATCACGGCCGATCGCAGCCCCGCCGTGCAGATGGCTGCGCGCGACGAGAAGATCGCGGTGCTCAACAAGCCGGTGAAGCCGGCTTCGCTGCGTGCCCTGCTCGGGCAGTGGCGCACGCAGCAGATGGTTGCGGCGGAGTAACGGCTCAGGCGCTGCCGTCGGCATCGATGACCGCCTTGGCAAAGGCCTGCGGAGCTTCCTGCGGAAGATTGTGGCCGATGCCGCCCGTGATCAGGCGATGATCGTAGCGGCCCGAAAACTTCTTGGCGTAGGCGCCGGGATCGGGATGTGGCGCGCCGTTGGCGTCGCCTTCCATCGTGATCGCAGGCACGCTGATGATGGGAGCCGCCGCGAGCTTGTTTTCAATCTCCTCGTACTTCGTCTCGCCCTTCTCGAGCCCGAGCCGCCAGCGATAATTGTGGATCGAGATCGCGACGTGATCCTTGTTCTCGAACGCCTTGGCGCTGCGATCGAAGGTGGCGTCGTCAAACCTCCACTGGGGCGAGGCCAGCTTCCAGATCAGCTTTGCGAAGTCATGCGTGTACTTCTCGTAGCCGGCGCGGCCGCGCTCGGTCGCGAAGTAGAACTGGTACCACCATTGCAGTTCGGCCGCAGGCGGCAGCGGCGCGCTTCCCGATGCCTGGCCGGAGATCAGATAGCCGCTGACAGAGACCAGCGCGCGGCAGCGCTCCGGCCACAGCGCGGCAATGATATCGCAGGTGCGCGCGCCCCAGTCGAAGCCGGCAAGAACCGCCTTCTTGATGTCGAGCGCATCCATCAGCGCGATGACGTCGACGGCCAGCGCGGCCGGCTCGCCGTTGCGCGGCGTCTCGCTGGAGAGGAAGTTCGTCGACCCATAGCCGCGCAAATAGGGGACGATGACGCGATAGCCGGCCTGCGCCAGGATCGGCGCGACGTCGACGAAGCTGTGAATGTCGTAAGGCCAGCCGTGCAGCAGGATGGCGACCGGACCGGTCGCTGGACCGGCTTCGGCGTAGCCGATGTCGAGCACACCCGCATTGATCTGCTTGATCGCGCCGAAGGAAGCCGTTGCCGAAGACGGCGCGGCTGCCGTTTCGGCCCGCGCGAGGTCGATCACGCCAAAGCCGACGGCGGCAGTGCCGGCTGCGACGCCGAGGAAGCGGCGGCGATGCTGGTCGATGATCTCTGTCATGGTCTTGGTCCTTTGATGTCACTGAGGTCGCTGCCGGGCATCCATTTTGGCTTATGAGAGCCTCGCTGCAGTTACGCAAGTGACTATCAGCGTGCTGCGCAGGACGCACGTCTGGAGTGAAAAGACGTTGTGAGGCCGGCACAGAACTCGTTTGCAAGACTCTGCAACAAAGCTTGCCGGGGAGGCTGACATCGTCGAACGGCCGAGCGGGTCAATTCCGGCCGCAGCGAGGTTTGTCCGCATCCATCCTCAGAGGATGGCGCTTGGTTCTTCTGCTCTGGGAAAACGTCAACAACTGAGTGCGCTCGCGCGTGGCGCCGATCAATTCGCACGTGTCCGGTTCACGTGCGATCCATCAGGTGCCCCACGGACATCCGCGAAATCGCGAGGAGCGCCCTACCCCGTCGGCGTGCCCTGCTTCCACTGGCCGCCGGAGATTTTCGCCGCGGCGATCACGGCCTGGGTGCGGCTCTCGACGCCGAGCTTTTGCAGGATGGCCGAGACGTGGGCCTTGATGGTCGCCTCGGAGACACCGAGCTCATAGGCGATCTGCTTGTTCAGCAGTCCCTCCGACAGCATCATCAACACCCGCACCTGCTGCGGCGTCAGCGTCACCAGGCGGTCGCGCAGCTTGGTCATGTCGGGGTCGGAGGCGGTCGTCAGGTCGGTGTCGGCGGGAACCCAGACGTCGCCCTCCATGACCTTGAGGATGGCATCACGCAGCGTCTCGACGCCGAAGCGCTTCGGGATGAAGCCGGAGGCGCCGAAATCCAGCGAACGGCGGATCGTGGCGCTGTCGTCGGAGGCCGAGACGATCACCACCGGAATCGCCGGATATTGCGCACGCAGATAGATCAGCCCGGAAAAGCCGGAGATGCCGGGCATCGAGAGGTCGAGCAGGACCAGGTCGACGTCGGAGGACTGTTCCAGCAGTTTCGTCAGGTCTTCGAACGATCCGGCCTCATCGATCTTCGCCGTGCTCAGGACGCCCGCCACCGCCTGCCGCAGCGCATCACGGAACAGCGGGTGATCGTCGGCAATGACGAGGTGGGTTGAGGGAGCGTTCATCGTTCTCTTGCTGTCGTTCACATCAGCGCCAGTAATCCGGACCGGAGCGATGGTCAATTCTTTCCCGGTCGGCCGTGGCATGCAAGGGCACATTATTCCTGCGCTGGAAAAGGGGTTAATCCTCAATCCGTGCCGGCGCGCTGCACTATAACTCGGCGCCGTCAGTTGCGTGTCAGTGCGCAAGGCCGAAAGTCGTATATGGGCGTGTTTCACGCCGATGTTACCTTGGGGGCAAGACCTGGGGTGATCCGGCATGCCCGGACAGCCGGGACGCGAGGAAACGAACTTCGGGGAGTCCAACTATGACAATGGCAGCGGCCGCCGGCGGCGTCGGGGCGCGGGGAATGACCGGCGAAGAGAAGAAGGTCATCTTCGCATCTTCACTCGGTACCGTGTTCGAATGGTATGATTTCTATCTTTACGGATGGACTGCGGCCCAGATCGGCAAGGCGTTCTACTCGGCGTTCGACGCCAACACACAGTTCATCTTTGCGCTCCTGACGTTCTCGGCAGGCTTCCTGGTTCGCCCCCTCGGCGCGCTGGTGTTCGGCCGGGTCGGCGATCTCGTCGGCCGCAAATATACCTTCCTCGTCACCATCTCGATCATGGGTCTGTCGACCTTCCTGGTGGGCCTGACGCCCGGCTACCAGACGATCGGCTGGCTGGCGCCGACGATCCTGATCGGCTTGCGCCTCCTGCAAGGGCTCGCGCTCGGCGGCGAGTATGGTGGCGCCGCCACTTACGTCGCCGAGCATGCACCGCAGGGCCGCCGCGGATTCTACACTTCCTGGATTCAGACCACCGCAACGATCGGGCTCTTCCTGTCGCTGCTCGTCGTCTACGTCGTCCGCAACAGCATGAGCGCCGACTCATTCGCCGATTCGGGCCTCTCGGGCGGCTGGCGCATCCCCTATCTGCTCTCGATCCTGCTGCTCGGCATCTCGATCTGGATCCGCATGCAGCTCTCGGAGTCGCCGCTGTTCCAGAAGATGAAGGAGGAAGGCAAGGCTTCCAAGGCGCCGCTGTCGGAAGCCTTCGGCAATTGGCAGAACGGGAAGGTTGCGCTGATCGCCCTGCTGGGCCTCACCGCCGGTCAGGCCGTGATCTGGTATGGCGGGCAATTCTATGCGCGCGTGTTCCTCGTCAATACGCTCAAGGTCCCGGCGAACTCGGCTGACATCGCGCTCATCATTGCGCTTGCGATCGCGACCGTCGGCTTCCTGTTCTTCGGCTGGCTTTCGGACAAGATCGGCCGCAAGCCAATCATCCTGGCCGGTTGTCTGCTCGGCGCGGTGACCTATCACTACGCCTTCAGCCTGCTGACATCAGCTGCAAATCCGGCGCTCGAGAAGGCGCTGGCAACTGCGCCGGTCTCCGTGGTCGCCGATCCAAAGGACTGCAATGTGCTGTTCGACCCGGTCGGCGGCAGGGCGTTCACCAGCTCCTGCGACGTCGCCCGCAACGCGCTGATCGCATCATCGGTGAACTTCAGGCTGGAGCCCGCCGCGCCCGGCAGCCTCGCCAAGGTCGTCGTCGGCACCAAGTCGTTCGACTCCGTGAACGGAACGGGCGCCGATCCCAAGGCCTTCGCGGCCGCCCGCGCCGCGTTCACGACCGCCGTGACGGCCGCGGTCGGCGAAGCCGGCTACCCGATCAAGGGAGCTGATCCGTCGGCGATCAACATGCCGCTGCTGATCGTCGTCCTGACCTACCTCGCGATCCTCGTGACCATGGTGTACGGCCCGATCGCGGCCGCTCTCGTCGAGCTGTTCCCGACGCGGATCCGCTACACCTCCATGTCGTTGCCCTATCATATCGGCAACGGCTGGTTCGGAGGCCTGCTGCCCCCGATCGCGGTCGCGCTGGTTGCCGCGACGGGTAATATCTATGCAGGTCTCTGGTACCCGATTGCGATCGCGTCGATGACCTTCATCGTCGGCCTGATCTTCGTGCCCGAGACCAAGGACGTCGACATCACCAAGACCTGATCGCCTCGCGCGACACCGACAAACGACCGGCCGCGGAGCGATCCGCGGCCGGTCTGCTTTTGAGGCCTATTGATTGCAGCCGATGAATTGCAGCACGATTTCGCGGCGGTGCGGGCGCGCGCGATGCTCGACCAGATAGATCGCCTGCCAGGTGCCGAGCGCAAGCCTGCCGCCCAGCACCGGCACGTGCAACGACGTCTGCGTCAGCATCGTCTTGATATGCGCGGGCATGTCGTCGGGTCCTTCGGTGTCGTGTGTCCACGGCAGGTTTTCCGGCGCGAGCCGAGAGAGCGCGGTGGTGAGATCGACGAGGACGGAGGGATCAGCATTCTCCTGGATCGTCAGTGATGCCGAGGTGTGGCGGATGAACAGCGTCAGCGCGCCATCGCGGGCGCGAGCCTCGGCGATGAATTTCACGAGCTCGCTGGTGAGATCGGTGAAGCCGCGGCCCTTCGTCTGCACGGCGAGCTGCGACGAGACGATCGTCGTGGCCTGCACCGACGATGGCGCCGAGCGTGTGATTGATTTGGCCGATGTCATGACATGTCTCGCGTCACGTCATATCTTCCCCGACACGTCCCTCTGCACGCGATTGGCCATGTCGATCAGCCGCCGCCAGGCCTTTTCCAGGAACGACATCGCGCGATCGAGGTCCTGGTCGCTCGGCAGCGGGATCTCGAGCTTGCGGTCGCCCTCGGCGGACTTTGGTTCTCGTGCTTGCGGCTCGGCCTTCTTCAAGGAATCGGATTTCGGCAGCGCCTCCTCAATCTTGCCGGGGACCGCCGGCCCTGCCGCGAGCTGCCCCTTGAGCTTTTCGACCTCGGCCTGGAGACGGCCGATCTCGGCATCGAGCGCCGCGCGCTCGTCGGGCACGGCGTAGCAGGCCCAGCCGGCATCATTCCTGGTGCAGGTCGAGACCGTGCCGGTGCGGGTGTCGAGCCGCAGCACGCCGTCCGGGATCGGCGTCACGCTGTACCGGCCGTTTTCGCCGTCGGGCGCCGATTGCGCCGCAGCCAGGGTGCCGCTGACCGCCGTCAGCGCAACGACCACGGCCGCAAGCCTTGATGTTGTGGATGATTTCGCAGGTCTCATCGCGCTCTCCGCCACGCCGCGCAGGTGCCACATCGCGAAATTCTACACCCCGGCGGGCGACGACGCATCGGCGGATCGCGCGGAGAGCTGCTGCGGTGCGGCGTCACGCTGTGTGCAGCGCTGGCGTACAAGGAAATATCCTCAATGAAATCAGACGGATAAAGGATCACGACGCGATCGTGACTTGGCTTGACTTGATTATGTGCGGTCAGTATGGTCCGCGCGGCTTTTGAGGGTGGCGGGCGTAATTTCCATTCAACCGCGGCGTTTCGGGTCTTCGTGGCATGGCTCAGGACACGGGACACAACGGGAATGGAGATCGCGATAGATCGCCCGAGGAAGCTGCGCTTTCCGAACGGCTCGGAAGTCTTGATCAGCGGTTGTCCGAAATTCGCGGCCGCCACATCAAGACCGAGCAACCCGCAGGTGACGGTGAAGACGGAGCGGCCAGAGCCTCGGCGATGGCGCTTGGTTTCCGGTTATCCTCCGAGTTGATCGCCGGGGTCGTCGTCGGGGCGGGGATTGGCTGGGGTTTCGACCGCTTGCTGTCGACATCGCCTTTCGGATTTATCGTGTTCACGCTGCTGGGCTTCGTAGCCGGCGTGGTGAATGTGGTGAGAACGGCGGGCGCGGGTCAGGACAGGCGCGGCGGGTCTTGAGCGAATCCGAACAAGAGAGGAATTGATCGCGCCGGTTTCGCCGGTGCGGGCCGGCCCGGCCGGCAGACCGAGACACGCCGGCTAGCCCGGCAGACCAAGAGATGCCGCGCCGATGAAAATCGATCCGATCCACCAGTTCAACATCGAGCCGCTCTTCACGCTGGGCCATATCGGCAATCACACGATCGCCTTCACCAATTCATCGCTCTACATGCTGGTGGCGGTGGCGATCATCTCGATCCTGATGCTTGCCAGCGGCACGCAGCTCGTTCCGGGCCGCCTGCAGTCGGTGGCCGAGATTTCCTACGAGTTCGTCGCCTCGACCATCCGTTCGACCGCCGGCTCGGAAGGCATGAAGTTCTTCCCGCTGGTCTTCTCGATCTTCATGTTCCTCTGCGTGTCGAATCTCGTCGGCGTCATCCCCTATACCTTCACGATCGCGAGCCATCTGATCGTCACGGTGGCGCTGGCGCTGCTGGTCTTCTTCACGGTGCTGATCTACGGCGTCGCCAAGAACGGCCTGAAGTTCTTCAAGATCTTCATTCCTCACGGCGTCCCCGGCTACATCCTGCCGCTGGTGATGTTCATCGAGATCCTGTCCTTCTTCCTGCGGCCTGTCTCCCACAGCGTCCGTCTGTTCGCCAACATGCTGGCCGGCCACATCGCGCTGAAGGTGTTCGCGGGCTTCGTCGCCATGCTGGGCTTCTCGCTCGGCGCCATCGGCTGGGTCGGCGGCGTGCTGCCGCTGGCGCTCACGATCTCGCTGTACGCCCTCGAGATCCTGGTCGCGTTCCTGCAGGCCTATGTGTTTGCGATCCTGACCTGCATCTACCTCAACGACGCCATTCATCCGGGACACTAAGCGGTCCGGGGAATTTCCACCCAAAACCCAATCTTTCTTCCAAGGAGTCTAAAATGGATCCGACAGCAGCAAAACTTATCGGCGCGGGCATCGCGTGCATCGGCATGGGCGGCGCTGGCGTCGGCGTGGGCGTGATCTTCGGCAACTACCTCGCCGCAGCCGTCCGCAACCCGTCGGCTGCTCAGGGCCAGTTCGGCAACCTGATCTTCGGCTTCGCCGTGACCGAAGCGCTCGGTATCTTCTCGCTGCTGATCGCGCTGCTTCTGCTGTTCGTTTTCTAAAGGACGACTTCTTCCGCGCCGCTTCATCCGGAGCGGCGCGTGACAGCAACAGGAGTACTCCATGGCCGAGAGTCCTGGCGGAGCGAAAGCTCCGGCGACTGACGCCCACAGCGAAGCCGACGGCGGCCATCACGCCGGCGCGTTTCCGCCGTTCGAGAGCAGCACTTTCGCTTCGCAGCTGGTGTCGCTCGCGATCTTCTTCGTCTTGCTTTACGTGATCGTGTCCAAGCTCGCTCTGCCGAAGGTCGGCGGCGCGATCGAAGCGCGTCAGAACAAGATCGAGGGTGACCTCGCCGAGGCGCAGAAGCTGAAGGATCAGTCCGAGGCTGCGCTGAAGGCCTATGAGGGCGAGCTCGCTTCGGCGCGTTCGCGGGCACAGGCGATCGGCAACGAATCCCGCGACAAGGCGAATGCGCAGGCGGAAGCCGAGCGCAAGAACCTGGAGGCGCAGCTGGCGGCCAAGCTCGCCGAGGCGGAAAAGACCATCGCCTCGACCCGTGCGACCGCCATGAGCAACGTCCGCGGCATCGCGGCCGATGCGGCAGGCACCATCGTGCAGCAGCTTACCGGGGTCGTTCCTGACACGGCGTCGGTCAATGCCGCCGTCGATGCGTCCTTGAAGGGTTAGTCGATATGTTCTTCGAACCAGAAACCTGGGTCGCCGTCGCCTTCCTGATCCTGATGGTCGTGTTCGGCTATCTCGGGGTCTTCAAGAAGGCGATGGCTGCGCTCGACCATCGCGCCGACCGCATCAAGGCCGAGCTCGACGACGCGACGCGCCTGAAGCAGGAAGCGGCCAAGGTGCTCGCCGACTACAAGGCGCGCAGTGCCTCGGCCGAACGCGAGGCCGCCGACATCATCGCCAATGCCAGGTCCGAAGCCGAGCGCATCGCGACCGAGGCCAAGGCGAAGATGGAAGACTTCGTCGCCCGCCGCACCAAGACCGCGGAGAGCAAGATCGCTCTGGCCGAAGCTCAGGCGCTGGCCGATGTCCGCGCCGCAGCCGCGGAAGCCGCCGTCCAGGCCGCCTCGACGATCCTGTCGCAGTCGGTCAAGGGCCAGGTCGCCGACGATCTGCTCGCCAAAGGCATCACCGAAGTTCGCCAGAAGCTGAACTGAGGGCAGACGCCTCACCCATCAAAAAGCCGGCGCGATGAGCGCCGGCTTTTTTGTTTGGGTGGTCTGTGGTGTCCCGGACGCGGTGCGGTGCAACGCTGCGCCGCAGAGCCGGGGTATGAGACCTACTTCCTCTTCCCGCGCGCCTTCGGCTCGGGCGCCAGTGCCTGGGGATCGAACCCGACGTAGAAGATGTAGGAATCGGCGACCGCAGCCGAGGGCACCGGATACGACAGATCCTCCGCGACGAAGGTGAACGGCACGCTGCCGCCTTCGGACATCGCGACCGTGGTCCGGTAGGCCTTCGAGGCGATCACCTTCTCGCCGACCCCGCCCTGGACCACGGCAACGCGCAGGGGCACCTCGACCGTGGCAGGCGCGCCGGCGGGGCCTGCGATGACGCGGCCCTGGATGCCGACCCGCGCAGTGATCTCGCCGCCGTTGCGGACACATTCGCGCGCCATCTTGGTGATCGAGGCCTGGAAGCGCACGTCGTTGCCGACGGCCGGCTTGCCCGTCGCCCCGACCCCATAGGTAGAGGCTCCCGCGCGCACCGTGACCTGCGGGCAATCGAGATCGTCATCCGCGGCCGGCTGGCCCGGCGCAGGCGTCGGCTGGGCAGGCTCGTCGGATTTGCCGCCGAACAGGCTCTTGAAGCGGTCCGTCAGCGATTGCGCCGCGACCGGCGAGACCGTCGCCGACAACACCGACAGCGCCAGCGCGATCATCGGACCCCGCCGCAGCGCATTCCGCAATGATCGAAGCTCCTTCATGAACGCCAGTACTCCATGACAACATCCCGGCCTGTCGCCGGCTCGTGCGGGTTATATCGCCAAAATCGGCGATCCCAAGGCGGGAAATCCAGGTCGGAAGAGGGTGATCTCGGCACGCGAGCAAGCGCGGCTCAGCCGCGGAAATCCTCATGCAGCAAGCCGTACAGCAGGTGGTCCTGCCACACCCCGTTGATGCAGAGATAGCGGCGGGCCAGCCCTTCACGGGAGAAGCCGCACTTCTCCAGCACCCGGATCGACGGCGCGTTGGTGGGGATGCAGGCGGCCTCGACCCGATGCAAATTGATCTCGCCGAACAGCGTCGGCAGCAGCACCCGGAGCGCCGCGGTCATGTAGCCGCGATGGGCATGGGGCTGGCCGACCCAGTAGCCGATGGTACCGGCCTGGACGATGCCACGCCGGACATTGGCGAGCGTGATGCCGCCGACCATGGCGCCGTCGAGTTCGCGGAAAATCAGAAAGGGATAGGAGCGATCCGAGGCGATATCCTCGGAATAGCGGCGCAGGCGGCGGCGGAAACCGGACCGGGTCAGATCGTCCGACGGCCAGATCGGCTCCCAGGGCGTCAAGTAATCGCGGCTGGTCTCGCGCAAATGCGCCCATTGCAGAAAGTCCGACATCTGCGGCGCGCGCAGCAGCAACCCGTTGCCACGCGGCGCGAGAGCAGCAGGTCCACTGGATGGCAAACGAAAGAGGGCCATAGTGATGCTTCCCGGAGGCGGGTCGTGCGCGGCTCCCTAGTGCAGCCGCGCCTTGGCACGCGCCTTGGTCAATCCTTCCGCAAAAGACACCGCCGTGTCCAGACCCCTCCCACTGCCCAATGCGACGACTGCAGGGCGGCTGCGCGAAAGCAGTGCACGCGCCGCATCGCGGGTCGATTCGACGCTGACGGCATCGATCCTGGCCACCAGCTCCTGCACCGTTTGCGGCCGCCCGTAGGCCAGTACGTGCCGGGCCAGTTGCTCGGCACGCGAGGAGCAGCTCTCCAGCGCCATCAGCAGACCCGCCTTCATCTGCGCCTTGGCGCGGGCGATCTCGGCCTCGGTCAGGGTCTCGACCGAATCATTCATGATGTCGACCACGACCTCCATCATTTCAGGCGCGTCGGCGGGATCGGTCCCGGTGTAGAGGCCGAAGAAACCGGTGTCGGTATAGGGCGCGTGGAAAGAGTAGATGGAGTAGCAGAGGCCGCGCTTCTCGCGCACCTCCTGGAACAGGCGCGACGACATTCCGCCGCCGAGGACGTTGGTGAACACCTGGAGCGAGAACAGCGACAGATCGGTTTGGGGCACGCCTTCCAGCGCCAGCGTCAGATGCGCTTGCTCGAGCTCGCGATGCACCACCTTGGTGCCGCCCTGGCCGAATTTGGCGGCCTGCGGTTTCGGCCCTGGCGTCGCCTCGAAGCTTGCAAAGCGCTTCTCGACCTCGGCCACCACCTGCTTGTGATCGACGGCGCCGGCCGCCGCCACCACCATGTCGGGGCCACGGTAATGCGTCGAGAGATAATCGCGCAGCGAGTCCCGGTTGAAGCTCTTTAGCGTCTTGGCAGTGCCGAGCAGCGAGCGGCCCATCGGCTGGTCGGGATAGCAGAGCTCGTTGAGGTGCTCGAACACGACGTCATCAGGCGTGTCCTGGGCCGCGCCGATCTCTTGCACGATCACATTCTTCTCGCGCTCGAGCTCGTCGGGTTCGAAGGCCGGATTGGCGAGGATGTCGGCCAGCACGTCGAGCGCCAGCGGCACGTCGGCCTTCATCACCCGGGCATAATAGGACGTCGTCTCGGTCGAGGTGCCCGCGTTGAGGTCGCCGCCGACCGCCTCGATCTCCTCCACGATCTCGCGCGAGGATCGCCCGGTGGTGCCTTTGAACGCCATATGTTCCAGGAGATGGGAGATGCCATGCTCGTTGGGCTTCTCGTCGCGGCCGCCGACGCCGGCCCAGACGCCGAGCGCGGCGGTCTCGAGGTGAGGCATGTTGTCGGTGACGACGGTCAGGCCGGACGCAAGCTTGGAAATCTCGACGCTCATCCGGCAACTCCCTGCTTTGCGGCCCGGCTGACCGACAGCACGAACCGCTCAACTTCGCCCTGGTCGTTCTTCATCACCTGCATGTGCTCGGATCTGGTCATGAGACCGTCGAGCCAGGCCGGCAGCAGCGGCCGCTGACCGCAAGCCGCATTCACGGCATCGGGGAATTTGGCGGGATGCGCGGTCGAGAGCACGATATTGGGGACGGTCGTGTCGGTGGTGTCGCGATCGGCGACCGCGAGCGCCACGGCGGTGTGCGGATCGACAAGCTCGCCGGCCTCACGCCAGGCGGCGCGGATCGCCGCCGCCGTCTCGGTCTCATCGGCGCGGCCGGCGTCGAATTCTTGGCGGATCGCGGCGAGCGTCACATCCGGCAGCACGAAGCGGCCCGACTGCTTCAGCGAGTCCATCAGGCGGCGGACGCTCGCCGCATCGCGCTTGCTCGCCTCGAACAGCAGCCGCTCGAAATTCGAGGAGATCTGGATGTCCATCGAGGGCGATGCGGTGGCGTGCACCTCGCGCACCTCGTAGATGCCGGTCTTGAGCGTGCGAGCGAGAATGTCGTTGACGTTGGCCGCAATCCGCAGCGTGCGCACGGGAAGGCCCATGCGCTTGGCGACGTAACCTGCAAAAATATCGCCGAAATTGCCTGTCGGCACGATGAAGTCCACCGCACGCGCCGGCGCGCCGACGGCGACCGCCGAGGTGAAATAGTAGACCACTTGCGCGACGATGCGCGCCCAGTTGATGGAATTGACGCCGGACAGCGACGTCGCATCGCGGAAGCGGTGGTTGTTGAACATCCCCTTCACGAGCGCCTGGCAGTCGTCGAAATTGCCCTCGATGGCGAGCGCATGCACGTTGGCCGCGCCCGTCGTCGTCATCATGCGCTGCTGGACCTCGGAGACACGGCCCTGCGGAAACAGCACGGCGAGATCGACATTCTCCAGGCCCGCAAACGCATCGACCGCAGCGCCACCGGTGTCGCCGGAGGTTGCGACCACGATGGTGGTGCGCTGGCCTCGCTTGGCGAGCACATGATCCATCAGCCGCGAGAGCAGCTGCATCGCGACGTCCTTGAAGGCGAGCGTCGGACCGTGAAACAGCTCCAGCACGAATTGATGCGGCGACATCTGGCGCAGCGGCACCACGGCCGGATGTCGGAAGGTGGCATAGGCCTCGTTCGCCATGCGGCCGAGCTCGGCGTCGGAAATCTCACCGCCGACGAAGGGACGGATGATTTCGACCGCGACTTCCCAATAGGGCCGGCCGAAGAAGCTTGCGATGGTCTCGGCCGACAGCTGCGGCCAGGTCACCGGCACATAGAGACCGCCGTCGCGGGCAAGCCCGGTCAGCATCACGTCGCAGAAGCCAAGCTCAGGGGCCTCGCCCCGGGTCGAGATATAACGAGTCAAACTGCCCTCCAAAGGCCGGCCCGAGCCGAATTCTGGCCTTAAGCCTTTGATTTCACGATGTTCCTAGTTCTTCAGCCAGAGGCTTCCGGCACCATAGAGTGTTTTGCGGGGCCACACCATGCCCAAGGAAAAAGGGCTGCGGCGATGCCACAGCCCTCTCTTGGAAGGTCTGTCGTTGATATGTGCAGACCGGTTTTCGTCGCTGGGGCGCCTGCCCCAAGAACTGCTCGTTCGAGCTATCGTCAGCCGTCACGGAATCGTCAAGGGCAAAAACGGTGCGCGACGCCAAATGTTCCTGTTTTTCCCGATGCGCCACAGCAGAGCCGATGATCAGGTCGCCACGGAGTCTCGCACCATGACCAGTTTTTCCTGTCCCGCCGCGTGGGACCAGGAACAAGCAGTGCATCCGTCCATTGTGTCGGTGGAAGCGTACCGAGCCGCCGTCCACACATGGCCCGAACGCGCGGCGGCATTGATCCGTCGGCCGAATCGGCAGCATCCTGGAGCAGCCGGTTCGGTCCCTGACCCTGTGTCAGTTCATCCCGATTTCCACCGCTATCCTGATCAGGTCGGAATGGTTCTTGGCCCCTAATTTCTGCTTGAGCAGGGAGGTGGTGTTGGCAACGGTCTTGTAGGAGATGCCGAGCGCCTCGGCGACCTCGACGATCTTGTTGCCGCGTCCAAGCAGGCGGAGAATCTCGAGCTCCCGCGGCGTCATCTGCGAGGCTGGATTGGCCTTGATCGCGGCGCCCGAGAACGTCACGGCCTCAGCAAGCTGTGGCGAAATGAAATGGTCGCCTGCGGCCACCCTGCGCACCGCCTTGAGCAGGATCCGGGGATCGTCGCCCTTGGAGACATAGCCCTGCGCCCCGAGCTCGACCGCGCGCACCACGAAAGCCGGATCGTCGTTCATGCTGAACATGATGATCTTGGCATCCGGGTCGTCCTTGCGGATCCGGCGCATCAGCTCGAAGCCGGAGACATCAGGCAGATTGACGTCGATAACGGTCACGTCAGGACGCCTGCTGACATAGGCCCGGTGGCCGGACTTGGCGTCGCTCGCCTCGTCGATCCGGATCGAATGGTCGGACGAAAACAGGGTGCGACAACCTGACAGCACCACGGGATGGTCGTCAACAATCAGGATCCGGGTCCCCGGCTTGGCGGTATCTTGCATCGTGCACTCTCTTGTTGTGGCACTCATAGACTGACGGGAACAAATGGAAAGAGAGAAATCCGCCAATGCACGTTAGAATTGACCTAATGTGGCAACGACTCTCGTTCAGAACCCGGCTGTTTCTTCCGCTCGGCCTCAGCTTTCTGGCCGCGCTGGCCATGGGCGGCGTGCTGTTGCAAGCGTTTGCGACAGGCCAGCTGGCAGACGAGAGCGAACCTGGCGGACGTTCGGCGCGGGCCGTCGCTGTCGCGCTCAACAGCACTCTGAGGACGTCAGACAATCCACGGAAGATGCTCGACGCATTCGTCAGTTCCTTGAGCACCTCCTCCGATATCCAATTCCGTCCCTTACAAGCGGGTCCCCCGCCTTCGATGAAGGAGGGCCTGCACGAGGTGCATGGCGTGCCCCGATGGTTCGTGGACCTGATCGGCATCCCCGCCATGGAGGCGGCGTCTCCGGTCCTCATCGATGACAAGCCCGTCGGCGACATCGTGTTCATCCCCGACCTGTCGGCCGACCTGTTCGAGAAATGGATCGGCTTTCTGGCGCTGATGAGCCTGATCGCCCTGCTGATGCTGCTGACCGGAACGATCGCCTATCTGTTTGCGACATCGGCGCTGGGCCCCCTGCAGAATCTCGGCGCAGGCCTGACCCGCATCCGGCGTGGCGATTATACGACGCCGATTCCTGTCGCGGGGCCGCCGGAAATCCGGCAAGCCTGCGAGGAGGCCAATGCGCTGGCCATGACGCTCGCGCAATTGAGCCAGGACAATCGCAATCTCTTGCACCGACTTGTGTCGCTCCAGGACGATGAGCGGCGCGATCTCGCGCGCGAGCTGCATGACGAGCTCGGACCTTTGTTGTTCAGCATCCGCGCCGGCACGATCGCGTTGAGCGAAGGCTCGGCGCAAGCAGGACATCTCGGCAATTCCGCGCAGGAGGTGATGCGATCGATCGAGACACTGCAGTCGACCAACCGTCGCATTCTCGACCGGTTGCGACCGCTCTACATCGCGGAATTGGGGCTCGAGGGGAGCGTGCAGACGCTGCTCAGCAATTTTCGCAGGCAGGCGCCGCATATCGGCCTCACCGCGACGATCGATCCGGCAATCGACGAGATCGAGGGGCCGCTGGCCCAGACCATCTACCGCGTGATCCAGGAGGCCTTGACCAACGTGCTGCGTCACGCGGGAGCACGGAACGTCCATGTGGCGGCGGCGATATCAGGCGATGCGGTTGCGGTGGAGGTTTCCGACGACGGTGGCGGCTTTCCGGCCGACAATGTCTTTGGCCGCGGCCTGACCGGCATGCATGAACGTGTGCGCGCGCTCAGCGGATCGCTATCACTTCTGCGCGCGGAAGAACGGACCTACGTGCGCTGTAGCCTTCCGCTCGGCGAAGCCCGGAACCCGATATCCGGCTAGCACGCCGCGCAATCGTGCGATCCCTGCTCGGCCGGCTCGCACACCGTGCTGTAGATTTTGCCTTCCGCACTGAAGCGAAACGAGGCGCGGACGCGCAACGCGCCGGCGACCGAATATTCGAGATCGATGCCGTTCTGCGCAGGATGGATTTCCTCGAGGCCGAAGCCCACCGAGGAGAAGGCGCTGAGCTTCGGTCCCCAATACGTCTCGAGCTCGCGCCGGCCACGATAGAGATGCGTGCCGTTGCACATGCATTCCACCTCGCCGTCATCGGCATAGAGGTCGAGCAGCGTCGCGAGGGCGCCTTTGCGGCAGGCATCCACCCAATCGACGACGAGTCCCATCTGATCGAAATCGCGCAAGGCCAGCAATCCTGTTGCCGCGAGAACAAGGCGAGACGCGGCTTAAGGCCACCCTCGTGAATATGGACTGAATAATAAACCCCGGGCGATTCCGGGTCCTGCCCGGAACCTACCGATTTGCGTCGGTGTGCCGACGTCCCTTCAGCCAGACGCCGAATGCGACCAGCACAGCGCCGGCAAGCAAGAACCACGTGACGGCATATTGCAGATGATCGTCCTTCAGATGCACATCGAGCGGCCCCGGACGCGGAATGCCGCTCTCGGGCACCGGCTGCTCGAGATCGACGTAGAACGGCGCCACCGCACCCCAGCCCAGCGCGCTTGCGATCGCCGGATGATCGCGCACGAACCACAGCCGCTTGTCCCGGTTCGCCGCCGGCGGGAGCCAGCTTGGTGCTTCGGGAAAACGAAGATAGCCGGTGAGCACGACGGGGGCGCCGGTGACGAGCTTCTTCACCGCGCGATCCTCGACGCTGCGATCCTGCATCGTGTTCTCGACGAAACCCGCATCGATCACGACCATCTCGCCGCTCGGCAGCCGCGCCGGCAGGAAGGCCCAGGTGCCCGGAGTGGATGCATCCTTGCGCACGGCGGAGCCGGAGGAATAGACCATCGCATCCGGCATCGCTGCATAGGTTGCGGTGAAGCTGACACGGCGAAATTCGTCGCGCGCGGGCGTCAGCGTGGCCCATTGCGCAGGCGGCGGCAGCGCGACCGGCGGTTCCGCGAGGCGCTCGGTGAGCGCGGCGACCAGCTCGTGCTTGGCGGTGCGGCGCTGCAATTGCCAGACTCCGAGCGCCACGAAAGTCGCGGTCAGCAGGAGCGTGAACAGCGCGAAGCCGGCCACGCGGGGCGTGCGCGCAGCCTCGTTCATTTCGCGCGGTCGACCAGCCGGCCGGGTGCCGCCTTGTGATGGAATTGCAGCGCGATCAGCAGCGATTTCATGGCGCGTAGCGGCAGCAGCGTCGTCGCGAGAATCAGCGGCAACCACAGCACGGCGTGCAGCCAGAACGGCGGCTGATATTTGACCTCGACGACGAGCGCGCAGCCGACCACGATCGCGCCGGCCAGCATGATGATGAAGATCGCCGGGCCGTCGCCGGCATCGATGAAGGCGTAGTCGAGACCGCAGCGGTCGCAGGACGGCGCGAGAGTCAAGAAGCCCGCATAGAGCTTGCCCGCGCCGCAGCGCGGGCATTTGCAGGCGAGCCCGCGCAGCGCGCTTTGCAGGACAGTTGGCTCGGCAGTCGGCTTTGGTTCAGGGGGGCCGGCAGTTTCGCTCATGACGCACACTTCTATCACAGTTTTGGCCGCGGCCTCTGGCGCTGGAAAGCGAAAGGGCGGCCCTGCGGCCGCCCTTTCCAGATCGATCCGTCGCGACCCTAGTGCGCGCCGTGGGCCATGGTCTCGGCACCATGTCCCCAGACATAGATGCACAGGAACAGGAACAGCCAGACCACGTCGACGAAGTGCCAATACCAGGCGGCGAATTCGAAGCCGAGGTGCTGCTTCGGCGTGAAGTGGCCGGCATAGGCGCGCGCCAGGCATACGATCAGGAAGATGGTGCCGACCAGCACGTGGAAGCCGTGGAAGCCGGTCGCCATGAAGAAGGTCCCGCCGTAGACGTTGCCGGCGAACGAGAAAGCAGCGTGGCTGTACTCATAGGCCTGCACGCAGGTGAAGGTCGCCCCCAGCAGGATGGTGAGGATCAGGCCGTATTTCAGGCCCTGACGGTCATTCTCGAGCAGGGCGTGATGTGCCCAGGTGACGGTGGTGCCCGACGTGAGCAGGATCAGCGTGTTGAGCAGCGGCAGATGCCAGGGATCGAAGGTTTCGATGCCGTGAGGAGGCCAGGTGCCGGGCACCGAGCAGGCGCCGGGCGCGGTGCCGAGGCCGCAGCCGAACACGGCATCCCGGGTGGCATGGACGGCATCGGCCGGGAACAGCGCTGCGTTGAAATAGGCCCAGAACCAGGCGACGAAGAACATCACCTCGGAGGCGATGAACAGGATCATGCCATAGCGGTGATGCAGCTGCACGACGCGGGTGTGATCGCCCTTGTATTGGGCTTCCTTGATCACGTCGCCCCACCAGCTCGCCATGGTGTACAGCACGCCGACGGTGCCGACACCGAACACGATCGGCGCGGCCGCGTACATGTGGTGCATCCAGGAGATCGCACCGAGCGCCATGATGAAGGCCGAGACGGAGCCGACCGCCGGCCACGGGGAGGGATCGACCAGATGGTAGTCGTGATGCTTGCCTTGCGCGGTAGCCATTGCGGTCTGTCTCCTCAATCCCGTGCCTGTCAGGCACTTATCCCCTTATTCCAGCCCCTGAGCGTCAACCCGGCGGCTGGAGATTACCCTTGCGTTTGTCGTCGTCACCGGATGCGAGCGGCTTCACCACCGGATCCTTCACCGGATAGAACGTGTAGGACAGCGTGATCGTGCTCAGCCCGTCATTGTCGTGATCGTCGACGATCGACGGATCGACATAGAACACCACGGGCATCTCGCGCTTCTCGCCGGGCGCCATGGTCTGCTCGGAGAAGCAGAAGCAGTTGATCTTCTCGAAATAGGACCCGACCGTCAGCGGCGCGACGTTATAGGCGGCCTGGCCGGAGGTGGTGCGGGCGGCCTGGTTGGTCACGGTATAATAGATGGTCGTGACCTGGCCGATATTGACCTCGATCTCGGTCTGCTCAGGCACGAACTTCCAGGGCAGGCCCGGCGCGACGTTGGAATCGAAACGGACCGCGATCTTGCGGGCGATCGGACCGGTGGCAGGCGCCGAGGTTGCGACCTGGGTCGTTCCGTTGAAGCCGGTGGCGCGGCAGAACCAGTTGTAGAACGGCACCGCGGCGTAGGACGCGCCGACCATCAACGCGACCACGCCGCCGCAGATCGAGGCGACCAGCACATCGCGGCCCAAGCCCCCTGAACGGCCCTTCCTGTCGGTTCGGCTCTGATCCTGCGATATGGTCGGCTTCTGATCCATCTCTGTCACATCGGGCGAACTAGAACCGCCGGGCCCTTGACCATGGTGACGGCGAAGAAAAGGATGACGAGGACGCCGAGGGCGAGCGCGATTGCGATCGAGCGCTGACGACGGCTCTTCTTCTGCGCCTCGGTGAGGACGATTCCATCTGGCTCGGGTTTGTCAGCCATCCCTGCCTCATGCGCCCCATGCCATCGGAGCAACCGCCCGGAACACGACCTCGGCCAGCAAGGTCGCGAACAGCGCGAACAGATACAGGATCGAGAAGGCAAACAGCTTTCGCGTCGCGCGCAGCGACTGGCTGCGCTCGCGACGAATATAGACGTTGATCGCGAGCACAAGCATGCCGGCACCGAGGATCAGCGAGACGATGCCGTAGAGGGCATCGAAATAACCGAGCGCCCAGGGCGCAGCGGCGACCGCGATCAGCACGATGGTGTACAGCAGGATCTGGAGACGGGTCGCGTCCGGGCCGGCGACGTTGGGCAGCATCGGAATGCCGGCGCGGGCATAGTCGTCGGAGCGGAACAGCGCCAGCGCCCAGAAGTGCGGCGGCGTCCAGAAGAAGATGATCGCGAACAACAGCAGCGGCTCGACGTCGACCGTGCCTGTCACGGCAGCCCAGGCGACCACCGGCGGCAGCGCGCCGGCAGCGCCGCCGATTACGATGTTCTGCGCGGTCCAGCGCTTCAGGCCGATCGTGTAGATCACGACGTAGAAGAAGATGGTGAAGGCAAGCAGCGCGCCCGCGATCCAGTTCACGAGAATGCCGAGCGTCATCACCGAGAAGAAGGCGAGGGTCATGCCGAACGCCATCGCCTCGGGACGGGTGATGCGGCCGCGCGGGATCGGACGGTTCGCGGTTCGCGACATCTTGGAGTCGATATCGCCCTCGAGCGCCATGTTGAGCGCGCCCGAGGCGCCGGCGCCGACGGCGATGCAGAGCAGTGAGGTGATCGCCAGAACCCAGTGGAAGTGCCCCGGCGCCATCGCCATCCCGACCAGCGCGGTGAAGATCACCAGCGACATCACCCGCGGCTTGAGCAGCGCGAGATAGTCGCCAACCTCCGCCTCGGAGATGCGGGGATTGATGTCGATGGCGTTCTGATCGAGGACGGACACTTAAACCTACTCGTTTCGTTGCAGAGCCGCGGCGCCCGTCTCGGACGCCGCGGAGTCTCCTTGCTTACTGCACGCGAGGCAGCACTTCGAACTGGTGGAAGGGCGGCGGCGAGGACAGCGTCCATTCCAGCGTGGTGGCACCCGCACCCCAGGGATTGTCGCCCGCGGGCACCTTCTTCATGAAGGCATCGAGCACGCAGTACAGGAAGATCAGCACGCCGAAGCCGGAGATGTAGGAGCCGATCGACGAGATCAGGTTCCAGCCGGCGAACGCATCCGGATAGTCGACATAGCGGCGCGGCATGCCCGACAGGCCGAGGAAGTGCTGCGGGAAGAACACCAGGTTGACGCCGATGAAGGTGACCCAGAAATGCGCCTTGGCCAGCGTCTCGTTGTACATATAGCCCGTCATCTTCGGGAACCAGTAGTACCAGCCGGCGAAGATCGCGAACACGGCGCCGAGCGACAGCACGTAGTGGAAGTGCGCGACGACGTAGTAGGTCTCTTGCAGCACGCGGTCGACACCGGCGTTCGCCAGCACGACGCCGGTGACGCCACCGACGGTGAACAGGAAGATGAAGCCCACCGCCCAGATCATCGGCGCGCGGAATTCAATCGAGCCGCCCCACATCGTGGCGATCCAGGAGAAGATCTTCACGCCGGTCGGCACAGCAATGACCATCGTCGCGGCGACGAAATAGGCCTGCGTCGCGCTCGACATGCCGACCGTGTACATGTGGTGCGCCCACACCACGAAGCCGATGCCGCCGATCGCGACCATGGCGTAGGCCATGCCGAGATAGCCGAACACGGGCTTGCGCGAGAAGGTCGAGACGATCTGGCTGACCATGCCGAAGCCCGGCAGGATCAGGATGTACACCTCGGGGTGACCGAAGAACCAGAACAGATGCTGGAACAGCACCGGGTCGCCGCCGCCGTCGGGGGCGAAGAAGGTGGTGCCGAAATTACGGTCGGTGAGCAGCATGGTGATCGCACCGGCGAGCACCGGCAGCGACAAGAGCAGCAGGAACACCGTCACCAGGATCGACCACACGAACAGCGGCATCTTGTGCAGGGTCATGCCCGGCGCGCGCATGTTGAAGATCGTGGTGATGAAGTTGATGGCGCCGAGGATCGACGAGGCACCCGCCAGATGGAGCGAGAGAATCGCGAAGTCGACCGCAGGACCGGGATGGCCCGAGCTCGACAGCGGCACATACATGGTCCAGCCGGTGCCGACGCCGTTGGCTCCGGGCTCGCCCTCGACGAAGGACGACAGCAGGAGCAGCGCGAAGGAAGCCGGCAGCAGCCAGAACGAGATGTTGTTCATGCGCGGGAACGCCATGTCCGGCGCGCCGATCATCAGCGGCACGAACCAGTTGCCGAAGCCGCCGATCATCGCCGGCATGACCATGAAGAAGATCATGATCAGGCCGTGAGACGTCACGAACACGTTATAGGTGTGCGTTTCGTGGAAAATCTGCACGCCCGGATACATCAACTCGGCACGGATCGCGATCGACATCGCGGCACCGATGATGCCGGCGATGACCGCGAAGATCAGGTACATCGTGCCGATGTCCTTGTGATTGGTCGAATAGACGTAACGCCGCCATCCGGTCGGATGGGCGTGCTCGTGATCATGTCCGTGGTCTTGCGCGTGATCGCCGTGTGCCGCTGCGCTGGTTGCCATTTTCAAATCCTGCCTTGCGTCCGTTCGGACCCCTGGAGGTCCCGCCCTTTATGTCGCTTTCAGTCCCTTGAGCCGTCGCCCGGCGCTTACTGCGTCGGGCCGGCCGCGGAGGCGAAGGTGCTGGTGCCGCCGCTCGCATATTTCTTCTTCGCCGATTCAACCCAGGAGGCGAACTCCTGGTCGTTCACGACGCGAATCGCGATCGGCATGAAGGCGTGGTCCTTGCCGCAGAGCTCCGAGCACTGGCCGTAGAACATGCCGGTCTTGGTGGCCTTGAACCAGGTCTCGTTCAGACGCCCCGGAATGGCGTCGATCTTGACGCCGAAGGCCGGCAGCGCGAACGCATGGATGACGTCGGCGCCGGTGACCTGAACGCGAATCACCTTGTTGACCGGCACCACCATCTCGTTGTCGACGCCGAGCAGGCGGGGCTGCTTGTCCTGGGCCATCAGCGAGTCGAACTCGAACTTGCCGTTGTCGGGATAGGCGTAGGACCAATACCACTGCTTGCCGGTCGCCTTGATGGTCAGATCCGCTTTCGGCACGTCGAGCTCGAGGAACAGCAGCCGGAACGACGGCACCGCGATGCCGACCAGGATCAGCACCGGCACCAAGGTCCACACCACCTCGATCAGCGTGTTGTGGGTGGTCCGCGACGGCACCGGATTGGCCCTCGCGTTGAATTTCACGACGACGATCACGAGCAGCGCCAGGACGAACAGCGTGATCGCGATGATCAGGTAGGACAGGAAATTGTGGAACGAGACGATGTTGTCCATCACCGGGGAACCCGAGCCCTGCAGGTGCCATTCCCACGGCGCCGGCTGCCCGAGCTCGGCGAATGCCGTGCCGCCCGTCACCAGCGTGATGCCAGTCGCCACCAAGGCGATGGTGGCCAATCCCAGCAATTGCCGGCCCACCCGACTCATCGACATCCTCATGCCGTTCGCGCTCCCCTTACGAAATCACCCCAAGTGCGCCCCCCTGTTTGCGGGAAACGCTTATTCGATCCGCCCGCCTGACAACCGCCGCGCAAGAATACCTCAAGGAGGAATTCGGGCCGGATCGCTAGAACGCCGAAATCAAGCCTCTCAAATCATAATTCTTGATCTATCGCAATGCAGTCTTCGGCCCCTCTGTGAGCCACGACCCGCAACATATCTCCAAGCAACATCAGACAAAAATACCGCTTCCCGGGATGCCGCCGCTTGACAGCCGGATTGCCCGCTGTAGGCACAGGCGCAGGGCCGCGCAGGAACCTGATTCGTGGCGACCATGCAGCCAAGGCCGCGCGGAATTTGCTAGTGAATTGCCTTCAAGACGCCGTCATTCCCGTATCAGTCCAGCGCGAGCGAGCGGAGGGACCGACCCCGATGGGGCATTCGAGATGCATGGCAGGATCGGTTCTAGGGCCGGCTGACCGCCTCAGGAACCTGGTCGGCCTCCTGGCTGTCGCAGTTTTCCTTGCCTTGCCCGGCCTTTTCCTGCCAAGCCTCGCCCATGCGCAGGGCGCGGTGCGCTCCGTCCATGGCGACTGGCAGATCCGCTGCGACACCCCGCCGGGTGCCCAGGCCGAGCAATGCGCCCTGATCCAGAGCGTGGTGGCGGAAGACCGCTCCAATGCCGGCCTCACCGTGATCGTGCTCAAGACCGCCGACCAGAAGAGCCGCCTGATGCGGGTGGTCGCTCCCCTGGGCGTCCTGCTGCCCTCCGGCCTTGGCCTGAAGCTCGACAACCAGGACGTCGGCCGCGCCGGCTTCGTCCGCTGCCTGCCCAATGGCTGCGTCGCCGAGGTCGTCATGGACGACAAGTTGCTGGGCCAGCTCCGCAGCGCCAAGACCGCAACCTTCATCATCTTCGAGACGCCCGAAGAGGGCATCGGCTTCCCGCTCAGCCTGAACGGCCTCGGCGAGGGCTACGACAAGCTGCCGTAGGGTCAGGCCCGCGGCGAACCTATTGTTTCCGTAATGTGAGGCGTCGCGCTCTCGCGGAACGGGTCTGAAACCATTATCTTGCCTCACATCCCCCGATAATGGACGGACGCATGACCAACCCCGCCACGACCTCCCTGCTCGACCGCGCCAATCTCGACCGTGACCAGGTTCGCAACGAGGTCGCGCGCGGCCTTGCCGGCGCCGACGACGGCGAATTGTTTCTGGAATACAGCCAGACCGAAGCGCTGATGTTCGACAATGGGCGACTGAAGCAGGCGACCTACGACACCTCGCAAGGGTTCGGCCTGCGCGCCGTCAAGGACGATGCGGTCGGCTATGCACATTCCTCCGACGTGTCGCTGCCGGCGCTGATTCGCGCCGCCGATGCGGTCGCAGCCGTGCGCGGCGGTTATTCCGGCAGCTTCGCGGCGCCGCCAGCGCATACCAACGTTCGGCTTTATGGTGACGACAACCCGCTCGATGCCCCGGGCTTCGAGACCAAAGTCAAGCTGCTCGCCGAGATCGACGCGTATTTGCGCGACAAGGATCCGCGGGGTGCGACAGGTCAGCGTCAGCCTGGGAGCGACCTGGCAGGTGGTCGAGATCCTGCGGCCCGACGGCGAGAGCTATCGCGACATCCGCCCGCTGGTGCGAGTCAACATCTCCGTCGTGGCCGGCCAGGGTGACCGCCAGGAGAGCGGCAGCAAGGGCTATGGCGGCCGCGCCGGCTATGCCGAATTCATCGAAAGCAAGAACTGGCGCGACGCCGCCGACGGCGCGCTGCGCGAGGCGCTGGTCAATCTCGAATCGATACCCGCCCCTGCGGGCGAGATGGACGTCGTGCTCGGCGCCGGCTGGCCCGGCGTAATGCTGCATGAAGCGGTCGGCCACGGTCTCGAGGGCGACTTCAACCGCAAGAAGACCTCTGCGTTTGCCGGCCTGATGGGCCAGCAGGTCGCGGCCAAGGGCGTCACCGTGGTCGACGACGGCACCATTGCCTCGCGCCGTGGCTCGCTCTCGATCGACGACGAGGGCACCCCGACCAATCGCACCGTGCTGATCGAGGACGGCATCCTGGTCGGCTACATGCAGGACCGTCAGAACGCGCGGTTGATGAACATGAAGCCGACCGGCAACGGCCGCCGCCAGGGCTATGCCCATGTGCCGATGCCGCGCATGACCAACACCTACATGCTCGCGGGCGACCGCGACCCGGCCGAGATTCTCGCGTCGGTGAAGAACGGCGTGTTTGCCGCGAATTTCGGCGGCGGACAGGTCGACATTACCTCGGGCAAATACGTGTTCCAGTGCACCGAGGCCTACAAGATCGAGAACGGCAAGATCGGTGCGCCCCTGAAGGGCGCCATGCTGATCGGCAACGGGCCGACCGACCTGCATCGCATCCGCATGATCGGCACCGATCTCGCGCTCGATAGCGGCATCGGCACCTGTGGCAAGAACGGTCAGGGCGTGCCTGTCGGCGTCGGCCAGCCGTCGCTTCTGATGGAACGCATTACGGTGGGTGGAACAGGCGCATGAGCGTGGAAGACAAAGCAACCGTCAGCACCAAGCGGAAGAGCAGCGGCTGGGCCGGGCAGCTCATGCAGCTCGCCGGCATCGTCGCCGCCGTCTTTATCGCCAAGGGCGCGCTGGCCGAGCCGTTCTACGTGCCGTCGGGCTCGATGGAGCCGACGCTGCTGATCGGCGACGCGCTGCTCGCCTCGAAATTCCCCTATGGCTACGGCACCTCGTCGCTGCCAATCCAGATCAACCTGCCGGAAACCGGCCGTGTGTTCGCGGAGATGCCGAAGCAAGGCGATGTCGTGGTGTTCCGCTGGCCCGGCGATCGCTCGCAGGCCTGGGTCAAGCGCGTCGTGGGCTTGCCCGGTGACCGCATCCAGATGCGACAGGGTCAGCTCTTCATCAACGATCGTCCTGCCGAATTGAAGCCGGATGGCGTTGGCGCCGCCGAGGACGACAATGGCAGCAGCGAGCCTGCATACCGCTACGTCGAGACATTGCCGAACGGCGTCAAGCATCTGATCTTCAAGATGCGCGACAACGGGCCACTGGACAACACGCCGGAAGTGACCGTGCCTCCAGGGCATCTGTTCGTGCTCGGCGATAACAGGGACAACTCGGCTGACAGCCGCGTGCCGCTGCGCTCCGGCGGCGTCGGCCTGCTGCCTGTCGACAATCTGGTCGGCCGTGCCGACGCCGTGCTCGGCTCCTGGGATCTCGGCATGCGCAGCCAGCCGGTCTGGACCTGGCTCTCCGGCTTCCGCCTCGCGCGGTTCTTCACTGCCGTGCACTGAGCGTGCTGCCATGACCTTCGACGACGTCAGAAAATTTGCGCTGACGTGGCCGGAGGTCGACGACGGCACGTCCTACGGCACGCCCGCGCTGAAGGTGCGCAAGACGATGCTGACGCGCCTGAAGGAGGATGGCGACAGCCTGGTCGTGCCTGATGTCCCGATCGACGAGCGCGCGATGCTGGTCGGGAGCCAGCCGCAGATTTTCTATTTCACCGATCATTACGCCGACCATCCGATCGTGCTGATCCGCCTGTCCAAGGCGAAGCGCGCGATCGTAGAGCCGCCTCTCCGCCGGCGCTGGCGCGCTCTCGCGTCGAAGGCCGCGCGAGCGGATTATGATGCGCGTATCGGCGCGTGACTGATGCCATGGACGAGGCTCGCTTCCTCGCGCTGGCTCTGAAGAACCCGGTCAACCTCGCAATCATCGATGAACTCCACCGGCTCGCGCTCCCCGACGCTTGGCTGGTCTCGGGATGCCTGGTGCAAACCGTGTGGAACGTACTCACGAAGCGCGCCGTCGATCACGGCATTGCCGATTACGACGTCTTCTATTTCGACCCTGACACGTCCTGGGACGCGGAGGACGTTGTGATCCGCCAGTTGCAAGGACGGCTCGATCATGTCGACGCCAAAATCGAGACCCGCAATCAGGCACGCGTGCATCTGTGGTATCCAGCCAAGCACGGCCTGCCCTATCCGCCCCTGTCGCGCTCGACTGACGGCATCGACCGCTTCCTGACGCAGAATACGCAAGTGGGCGTGAGGCGCACGGACGACGGTTTCGACGTCTATGCACCGCACGGCTTGGATGACGTCGCAGGGCTGATTGTGCGTCCCAATCCGGGCCCGAATTTCTCCGCCGCGAATTACGCCTTGAAAGCCGAGCGATGGAAAGCGCTATGGCCGGAGCTCACGGTGATTGCGGCGCCGTGATCCTGGCCTACCTCACCACGCCAGACGTGAACCCGGCTTTCCGCCGCGGCGGCTTGATTTCCTTTTTCAGAAAGCAGCGCGCCTCGCGCCCGGTATAGCCGGGACGGGCATAGGTGAAGGCCCGGCACTTGTTGTCGGCGGTGCAGGCGGCCTTGCAGGCTTCCTCGCCTTCGCCGTCCTTCAGGTCGAAATTGCGCAAATCGCCCCCCGGACGGTCGATCGAGGTCTCGACGCCCTCGACGCGTGGCTCGATCACACCGGCACCGCGCACCCCGGAGATGCAGCAATTGGCGGGCTGTCGCGGCGGCACGGTGTTCTTGAGCCAGCACACCGCCGCGGCGCCGTCGATATCAGGATAGCTGAAGCTCCACGCACGGCAGCGGCGATCGCGCTCGCAGAGCAGCGCGCAATCCTCGGGATCGCCCGACGTGACGGGCGTGTTGAAATAATCGCCGCCGGGCCGGTCGAACGCCGTCTGGGCGTGCGCGGGTACGCTCGCAAATACGAGCGACAGCAGCGTGACGCAGGCCACGACGCTTGCCAAGACCTTGGCCATGACGGCCCCGGACAGGCGGCCCTTCCCCATCGGAACAGCTTTCGAGTTATTGACGGCGCTCAGGTTTTTCGGCCGGACATTTGATCGCCGCAAACCTGTACGGGCGATGAACGGCCGAAATCCCGATCATTGGCCTCCGTTCCTGTCGGAACGGAAATGGTTCTAGAACGCATATTCGGCGTAGGCAGGTTCCACCGAGCCTTGCCAGGCGCCGTTGAACTTCTCGAGCATCTCTTCGGCCGGAGTCCGGCCGCAATCGATGATGCGATCGAGCGGCTCCAGATGCCGCGTTTCGTCGCGGCCGATCGCGTCGATGCGGCCCCGACGGCGCAAGCCTGCATGTGCGAGAACGAGGCACTCCTTGGCGATCTCGAACAGATAGCGGTCCTTGATCCGCGCCTTGAAGCCAAAGCGAGGCACGTCGTCGCGTAACGCCTGACGCTCAGGCGCGGTCCAGTGCTTCACGATGTCCCAGGCAGCATCGAGCGACACGTCGTCATAGAGCAGTCCGACCCAGAACGCCGACAGCGCCGGGAGCCGGCCCCATGGCCCGCCATCGGCGCCACGCATCTCGAGATAGCGCTTCAGCCGTACCTCGGGGAAGATCGTGGAGAGATGGTTGGCCCAGTCCGACAACGTCGGACGCTCGCCGGGAAGGTTGTTGTTGCGGCCCTCGAAGAAGGCGCGGAACGAGGAGCCCGACACATCAATGTAGTCTTCACCGCGTTTGACGAAATACATGGGCACGTCGAGCGCGTAGTCGACATAACGCTCGAAACCCATGCCGTCCTCGAATGCCCAGGGCATCATGCCGGCGCGCGCATTGTCGGTGTCGCGCCAGATCTCCGAGCGGAAGGACAGGAAGCCGTTCGGCTTGCCCTCGGTGAACGGCGAATTGGCAAACAATGCGGTCGCGACGGGCTGCAGCGCCAGCGAGACGCGCAGCTTCTTGACCATGTCGGCTTCGGAGGAGAAGTCGAGATTGGTCTGCACCGTGCAGGTCCGGTACATCATGTCGAGGCCGTATTGGCCGACCTTCGGCATGTAATTGCTCATGATCTTGTAGCGGCCCTTGGGCATGACAGGGATGTCGGCGCGCGACCAGGAGGGCGTCATGCCGAGACCAAGGAAGCCGATGCCCAGCGGGGTCGCGATCTCGCGCACCTGCGCCAGGTGCGCCATCAGCTCGCTCTGGGTCTGGTGCACGTTCTCGACCGGCGCGCCGGACAGTTCGAACTGTCCACCTGGCTCGAGCGAAATCGCACCGCCGCCGGTGACGTCGTAGAGGCCGATGATGTTGCCCCTCTCCATGATCGGCTCCCAGCCGAGCAGGAGCTTCATGCCCTCGAGCAGCGCGCCGATGCCGCGTGCGCCCTCGTAGGGCACCGGCCGATGGCCTTCGAGCGTGAACGGCGTCTTCTCGTGCTCGGTACCCATGCGGAATTCCGACGGGTCCTTGCTGCCGGCCTCGAACCACGCCACGAGCTCGTCGCGCGATTGCAGCGGCGTCATATCGATCTGGTCTCGCGCCATATCAAACTCTAATCAAAAGCGCTTCGATCGAATGCGCGCGGGTGGCGGGGATGGTCCGCGAACCCACCGGGCGCGCAGACGTGCTGGTTTGCCGCGCGATCATCGCGACGGCGAAGGTTCGGTGACGTTGACTACGGGCGGCAGCTTCATCTCGCCGCACGAGCAGCCCAGCCGGTCGAGCAGACCGCTGAGCTTGACCGCATCGGCATCGGAGAGTTTCGAGCCGACGTATTTCTCGATCGCAGCCGAGTAGGCGCCCCACATCCGCTTCTGCAACTCGCGGCCGGCCTCGGTGATCTCGACGAATTGACCACGCTTGTCGATCTTGCATTCGCGCCGGCATGCGAGCCCCTCGTCGACCAGGCGGTCGATCAGGCGCGAGGTGGAGTATTGCGGGATCAGCATTTGCCGCTCGAGCTCCACCGGGCGCAGCTCTCCGCTCGGCGCGCGCGACAATTCGAGCAGCGCATCGTACCATGCCAGCGGCGGGAACCCGGCCTTCTTCAGGTCCTGTTCGACACAGTCAAGCACACGGCTCTGCACCCGCATCAGACGGATCCAGGCACTGGTTGCCTCAGTCGATGGTTTGCGTTTCATGGTCCCGCTCAAAGTCGTCGTCCGCTTCTTACCCTACTCGATGCACCTGCATCAATCTTGACTATTGCATGCAGATGCATGTAGGCGTTCTTTCGCCCTAACCAAGCGTCAAGAGGAGAAAATTCCATGAAACTGTATTACGCGCCCGGTGCGTGCTCGCTGTCCCCCCATATCGCGCTCCTGGAGGCCGACTTGCCGTATGAGCTGGTCAAGGTCGATCTCCGGGCCAAGAAGCTCGAGAACGGCGAAGACTATCTGAAGGTCAATCCCAAGGGTCAGGTCCCCGCGCTGGGCCTCGACAGCGGCGAGATCGTGACCGAAGGCCCGGTCATTGTCCAGATGATCGCCGACAAGGCCCCGGCCAAGGCACTCGCCCCCGCGCGCGACAGTTCCGAGCGCTACAAGCTGCTCGAATGGCTGAACTTCCTGACCTCCGAGGTGCACAAGAGCTTTGGCCCGCTGTTCGCGCCGGCCCTGAACGACGACGCCAAGGCGTTCTTCAAGGACCGCGTCATGGGCAAGCTGAAGCACATCGACAGCCAGCTCGCCGGCAAGGACTACCTCATGGGCAAGCAGTTCTCGGTCGCCGACGGTTATCTCTTCACGATGCTGACCTGGGCCGACCGGATGAAGTTCGACCTCTCCGCGATGCCGAACCTCACCGCCTATAAGGCCCGCGTGGCGGCCCGGCCGAAGGTGCAGGAGGCGTTGACGAAGGAAGGGCTGGCGCAGGCGAAGTAAGCCCGTGTCGGACGGAAGATGCGAAAGGCCGGATCGACGATCCGGCCTTTTTGGTTTTCTGCGCAGCCCGGATGGAGCGCAGCGAAATCCGGGCTGCAAGTGCCTTAAGCTGCCGCCTTCTTCGGCGCGAAGCGGCCGTAGAAGGTCTCGCCCTTCGCCGCCATCTCCTCCAGCAGCTTCGGCGGCGTGAAGCGCGAGCCGTACTTGGCTTCGAGCTTGTGGCAGAGCTCGACGAACTTCTTCGTGCCCATGAAGTCGATGTAGGACAGCGTGCCGCCGGTGAACGGCGCGAAGCCGAAGCCGAGGATCGAGCCGACATCCGCCTCGCGCGGATCGGTGATGACGTGATCCTCAACCGTGCGCGCGGCCTCCACGGCCTGCACCACCAGGAAGCGTTGCTTCAGCTCCTCGACGTCGAGCGTGTCCGGATCGAGCTGCTTCGGCTGCAAGGCCGACAGGCCCGGCCACAGGCTCTTCGAGCCCTTGCCCTTCTCGGGATAGTCGTAAAAACCCTTGCTGTTCTTGCGGCCGAGGCGGCCCTGGTTCTCGACCATCTCGACCATCAGCTTCTTCTGATCGGGATTGACGGCGTTGGGGCCGAGATCGGCTTCCGTCGCCTTCATGATCTTCAGACCGAGGTCGAGCGCGACTTCATCCGACAGCGAGAGCGGACCGACGGGCATGCCGGCCATCTTGGCGCAGTTCTCGATCATCGCGGGCGGCACGCCTTCGAGGAACATCTCGTTGCCCTCGGCGACGTAGCGGCCGACGCAGCGGTTGGCGAAGAAGCCGCGGCTATCGTTCACCACGATCGGCGTCTTGCCGATCTGGCGGACGTAGTCGAGCGCGGTCGCGAGCGCGAGATCGCCGGTGTTCTTGCCCTTGATGATCTCGACCAGCATCATCTTCTCGACCGGTGAGAAGAAGTGGATGCCGACGAACTTGCCCTGATCCTTGAAGCTCTCCGCCAGCGACGTGATCGGCAGCGTCGAGGTGTTCGACGCGAAGATCACGTCCGGTTTCAGGTATTCCTGGGCCTTGGCGAAGGTGTCGGCCTTGACCCTGCGGTCCTCGAACACGGCCTCGATCACGAGGTCGACGTCCTTGAGCGCGGCGTAGTCCGCGGTCGGGGTGATGTGCGCAAGCAGCTTCTCGGCATCATCTGGCTTGGCGCGGCCCTTCTTGATCTGGTCCTCGATCACCTTCCGCGCATGGGCCTTGCCCTTGTCCGCGCTCTCCTGGTCGCGATCGATCAGCACGACGTCGAGGCCGGCGCGGGCCGAGACGTAGCCGACGCTCGCGCCCATGAAGCCGGCACCGATCACGGCGATCTTCTTGACCTTCGTCGGCGGCACGTCCTTCGGACGGCGCGCACCCTTGTTCAGCTCCTGCATCGAGAGGAACAGGCTGCGGATCATCGCGGCCGCTTCCTTCGAACGCAGCACCGAGGTGAAGTAGCGCGATTCGACGCGCAGCGCCGCGTCGATCGGCAACTGCAAGCCTTCATAGACGCAGCTCATGATCGCCCGTGCGGCCGGATAGTTGTCGTAGGTCTCGCGGCGGTAGATCGCGTTGCCGGCCGGGAACATCATCATGCCGGCCTTGGAGAACACCGGGCCGCCCGGGAGCTTGAAGCCCTTCTCGTCCCAGGGCGCGACGGCCCTGCCGCCGCCCTTGATCCAGTCCTTGGCGGCCTTGATCAACTCGGCAGCCGGAACGACGGCGTGGATCAAATTCAGCGCCTTCGCCTTCTCGATCGTAACGGGATCGCCCTTGAGCAGGATCGTCATCGCGTCCTGCGGTGGCACCAGGCGCGGCACGCGCTGCGTGCCGCCCGCGCCCGGGAACAGGCCGACCTTGACCTCGGGCAGGCCGAGACGCGTCTTGGGGTTCTCCGCGGCCACGCGATAGTGGCAGCACAGCGTGATCTCGAAACCGCCGCCCAGCGCGAGCCCGTTGATCGCGGCCGCCCACGGCTTGCCTGAGGTCTCGATCGAGCGCAGCACCTGCGAGAAGCGGCGGCTCTGCTCGAACAGCATCTGGTTCGCGGCGGTCTCACCCTGCTCCTTGAAGACCTTTGCGTAGGCCTGGTTCATGCCTTCGAGCATGGAGAGGTCAGCACCGGCGCAGAACGCCTCCTTCGCCGAGGTAATGACGACGCCCTTGACCGCGGCGTCGGCCGTGGTCTCCTTGACGATCGCGTCGAGCTCGCTGGTCGAGGTCTCGTCGAGCACGTTCATCGAACGTCCCGGGATATTCCAGGTGACGAGCGCGATGCCGTCGGAATCGGTCTCAACCGCAAAGTTCTTGTAAGCCATGTTGGTTGCTCCCTACCCTTAGACGCGCTCGATGATGGTCGCGGTGCCCATGCCGCCGCCGATGCACAGCGTGACCAGAGCGGTGGACTTGTTGGTGCGCTCGAGCTCGTCGAGCACGGTGCCGAGGATCATCGCGCCGGTCGCGCCGAGCGGATGGCCGAGCGCGATCGCGCCGCCATTGACGTTGATCTTGGCATTGTCGATGTCGAAGGCCTGGATGTAGCGCAGCACGACCGAGGCGAAGGCCTCGTTGAGCTCGAACAGGTCGATGTCCGACTTCTTCATGCCCGAGCGGGCGAACAGCTTTTCGGTGACGTCGACCGGGCCGGTCAGCATCATCGCCGGCTCCGAGCCGACATTGGCAAACGCGCGGATCTTTGCGCGCGGCTTCAGGCCGTACTTCGCGCCCGCCTCCTTGCTGCCGAGCAGCACCGCGCCGGCACCGTCGACGATGCCCGAGGAGTTGCCGGCGTGGTGCACGTAGTTGATGCGCTCGATCTCCGGATGCGACTGCACGGCGACCCCGTCGAAGCCGCCCATCTGCGCCATCATCGTGAACGACGGCTGCAGCTGCGCCAGCGACTGCATCGTCGTCGAGGGCCGCATATGCTCGTCCTTGGCGAGAATGGTGAGGCCGTTGATGTCCTTCACCGGCACGACCGACTTGTTGAAGCGACCTTCGTCCCACGCCTTGCCCGCGCGCTGCTGGCTCTGCACCGCATAGGCATCGACGTCATCGCGCGAGAAGCCGTATTTGGTGGCGATCAGATCGGCCGAGACGCCCTGCGGCATGAAGTAAGCGGGCACCGCCATCGACGGATCCATCGGCCAGGCACCGCCGGAGGCGCCGATGCCGACGCGGCTCATCGATTCGGCGCCGCCGCCGATCACCAACTCATGCTGACCGCTCATCACCTGCGCGGCGGCAAAATTCACGGCATCGAGGCCAGAGGCGCAGAAACGGCTGATCTGCACGCCGGGCACGGCTTCACCGAGACCCGCCTTCAGCGCGGCGAAGCGAGCGATGTCGCTGCCGGCTTCGCCGACCGGATCGACCACGCCGAGCACGACGTCGTCGACGGAATCTTCCGGCAAATGATTGCGGTCCTTCAGCGCCTTCAGCGGCACGGTGGCGAGCGCCAGCGCGGTGACTTCGTGCAGGGCGCCGTCCGACTTGCCGCGGCCGCGCGGGGTGCGAACGTGATCGTAGATGAATGCCTCAGGCATGATGCCCTCCTGATCTGTTGGTCGAATTTCGTTAGCGCGGAAGCTGGCTCAGAACGCTTCCGCAGGCAATTCCATGATGGTGGCGCAGCCGGACTGAATGCGCGCGAGATTGGCCGCGGTCTCCGGCAGCATCCGCTCCATGAAGAAGCGGCCGGTGACGAGCTTGGTGGAGAGATAGGGCGTCGCGCCGCTGGCGGCAATCTTGGCTTGGGTCACCTTGGCAATCTTCGCCCACATGTAGCCGAGGGCGACGAAACCGAAAAGATGCAGGTAATCGGTCGCAGCAGCGCCGGCATTGTCGGGCTTCGCCATCGCGTTCTGCATCAGCCACGTCGTGGCCTGCTGGAGATGGCCGAGCGAGGTCGAGAGCGGGGTGATGAAGGGCTTGAGCGCCTCGTCGCCGCCGTTTTCCTTGGCGAAGGTCATGACCTCGCCGAAGAACGCCATGATGGCGCGGCCGCCGTCGCGCGGCAGCTTGCGGCCGACGAGGTCGAGCGCCTGGATGCCGTTGGCGCCCTCGTAGATCATCGCGATGCGCGCATCACGCACGAACTGCTCCATGCCTTGCTCGGCGATGTAGCCGTGGCCGCCGTACATCTGCTGCGCCTGCACCGCGTTGGCGAAGCCGTAGTCGGTGAGGAAGCCCTTCAGCACCGGCGTCATCAGGCCCATGTGGTCGTCCGCGGCCTGCCTGTCCTTCGGATCGTCGGAGCGATGGGCGACGTCGCTCTTCAGCGCGGTCCACATCACGAAGGCGCGCGCGGCCTCGTTGAAGGCGCGGATCGAGAGCAGCGTGCGGCGCACGTCGGGATGCACGATGATCGGATCGGCCGGCTTGTCCGGCGCCTTCACGCCGGTGAGCGAACGGCCCTGGATGCGTTCGCGGGCATAGGCAACCGCGTTCTGGTAGGCGACCTCCGATTGCGCGAGGCCCTGCACGGCGACGCCGAGGCGGGCCTCGTTCATCATCACGAACATGCCCTGCATGCCCTTGTTCTCTTCGCCGATCAGCCAGCCGGTCGCGTTGTCGTAGTTCATCACGCAAGTGGAGTTGCCGTGGATGCCCATCTTGTGCTCGATCGAACCACAGACGACGCCATTGCGGGCACCGACCGAACCATCGGCGTTGACCAGGAATTTCGGCACCACGAACAGCGACACACCCTTGATGCCGGCAGGCGCGCCCTCGATGCGGGCGAGCACGAGGTGGATGATGTTGGAAGCCAGGTCATGCTCGCCGGCGGAGATGAAGATCTTGGTGCCGGTGATCCTGAAGCTGCCGTCGGCCTGGCGCACGGCCTTGGTGCGAAGCATGCCGAGATCGGTGCCGCAATGCGGCTCGGTCAGGTTCATGGTGCCGGTCCATTCGCCGGCGACCATCTTCGGCACGTAGGTCTGCTTCTGCTCCGGCGAGCCATGAACGATCAGCGCCGCGGTCGCGCCCATGGTGAGACCGCCGTACATCGAGAACGCCATGTTGGCGGAGATCTGGAACTCGTTGACCGCCTGCGAGAGCGTCACCGGAAGGCCCTGGCCGCCGAACTCGGTCGGTGCCGACAGACCGAGCCAGCCGCCCTCGGCGACCTGCCTGAAGGCGTCCTTGAAACCCTTCGGCGTGGTGACGCTGCCGTCATCGGCGCGCTTGCAGCCTTCGAGATCGCCGACCCGGTTGAGCGGCTGCAGAACCTCCTCTGCGAGCTTGGCGGCTTCGCCCAGGATCGCCTCGCGCACGTCGCTCGAGGCATCGGAGAAGCCGGCGAGATTGTCGTAGCGGTCGATCTGGAAGACGTCGTTGAGCAGGAAGTTCACGTCTTCGACGGGGGCTTTGTAGATCGGCATGGCGGTCTCCCGGAGTTCTCTAGGATTGGGCGGCGAGCTGCTCCGCCATCAGGCGGTGCAGCATGTTGATGGCCTTGAGCGGACGCACCATCACCTTGAAGTTGGTGATGCGTCCCTCGGCATCGAAGCTGATGATGTCGACGCCGTTGATCTCGATGCCGTCGATCATGGTCTTGAATTCGAGCACGGCGCCGTTGGCGCTGGTCCACTCGCCGACATAGGTGAACCCGGGACCGCCGAGCACCTTGTCGGCGCTGGCGAGATATTTGAAGGTGATGTCGCGCCCGCGCTGCGGCGAGTGCACGACCGGGCTCTCGAACACGGCCTCGGGATGCAGCAGGTCCCACAGTGCCGTGCGATCGTGGGACTTCATGTAAGCGTACCAGGAGTCGAGGCCGGTCATTGTCAGGTGCCTCCCAAACAGCTTTGGCAAAACGCGGAAACAACCCCATGCACAGTAGCGCGATGGGCCTCTTTCGCGGGGGGTCTCTCGCCCACCTCATATGCACATTGACGCATATGCGCCGATGCGCATAAAGTCAAGCCGGTTTGGCGAGAAGGTCAGGGAGGAAGGTCACATGGCACTGGGCGACGCGATCCTCGCATGCCTCACCGAACGTCCGATGACGGGCTACGAACTCGCCAAGACGTTCGACTCCTCCGTCGGCTTCTTCTGGAAGGCCGACCACCAGCAAATCTACCGCGAGCTGTCCAAGCTGCGCGACCGCGGCTACATCCAGGGCCGCGAGGTCGTGCAATCAGGCAAACCCAACAAGCTCATCTATACGCTCACTCCCGAAGGCCGAACAGCGCTGCAGCACTGGGCCGCGCGACCGAGCACGCCGCCTTCGATCAAGGACGATCTGCTGGTGCGGCTGCATGCGCTCGACAGCATCGACATCGAGCCGATCCGCACCGATCTGATGGACCGCCTGGAGCACCACCGCGACCGGCACGAGAACTACGCCCGTATTCTGAAAAAGCGTTTCCCCGACGGCACGGCATCGAGCGTGCTCGACCTCGGCAACCTGCTGCTGCTTCGCCTCGGCGCGCGGCATGAGCAGTTGGTTGCCGATTTCTGCGAGGAGGCGCTCGAGGCGTTGTCGGCGATGTCAGGCAAGGATAAGGGGACCGGCACGGTGGTGCCGCTGGATGACGGCAAGCGCGAGAAGGGTTAGATCGGCATCGGCATTGGCCCTCACCTCTCCCGCTTGCGGGGAGAGGTCGCGCGTCCCGGGCGATGCGCAGCATCGTCCCGCGCGCGGGTGAGGGCTTTCTCCTCTGGGGGAGTCTTCGTTGCCGAGACACCCTCTCCCCGGCCCTCCCCGCAAGCGGGGCGGGAGCGCACCAAGGGCTTATGAGCGTCCCCCGGCTTCCCGCCGCCCAACTTTAAGACACCGGCGAGGCGTTCCTTAACGCGTTATTTACCGTAACGGACAAAAGTCGGAATTCGAGGCAGACGACCCGAGCCAAATCCGATTGTCTTTACAACCGGCACGCGTGGGGAGTCTGGAGGCGCCGGGGTGGGGCGCGGGTCGGAACCGGACAGAGTCATGAATTCGCGCGTATCGTGGAGTGTTGACGGGATCGATCCATCCGTCCGGGAGCGGGCCGAAGCTGCTGCGCGCCGCGCCGGCATGTCGCTCAACGACTGGCTGAATTCAACGCTCGGCGAGACTGCTCCGCCGAATTTTCGCGGGCCTTACGAGCAGCCGCGTCAAGAGCCGCGCCCCGATCCGCGCTCGGCGCAGGCGCTGAGCCAGGGAGCTGGTCAGGCGAGCCGCGAGGTCGCCGACATCCATCAGCGGCTCGACGCGATCACCCAGCAGATCGAACGGATTTCGAAGCCCGCGGCACCGCGTCCGGACATGTCACGCGAGCAGGGCGTCGCCCGCCAGCTCAACGATGCGATCTCGCGGCTCGATGCCCGCTTGTCGCAGATCTCGCGGCCACAGCAGCAGCCGCAAGCGCAGCAGCTTCAGCCGCGACCAGCACCAGCAGCATCGGCACCGAGCCCCGTCGAATCACGCCAACGCCAGGCCGATGCGGTCGAGCGCGCGGCAGCGCAGGTGTATCGCAGCTCACCTCCCTTGAGCCCCGCCTCGTTCGACGTCGCCGTCGCCGAGATCACCGCGCGGCAGAGCGAGCTCGACGGATTGGCACCGCGGCAAATCCCGCCGCGCGCTGCGCCCTCGATCGCCCCCTCTGCGGCTCCCTACGCCCCCCCGATGGCGCCGCCGATGGCACAACCGGCGCCTGCCTACGCTCCGCCGCCCCCGGGGCCGGATTTCTCGTCGCTCGAGCGCCATCTGCTCAAGATCACGAGCCAGATCGAGTCGCTGCAGCGGCCAGATAATACCGAGCAGGCGATCAACGGCTTCCGCTCCGAGCTCGCCGAGATCCGCAACGCCATCACCGAGGCGATGCCGCGCCGCGCGATCGAATCGATCGAGAACGAGATCCGCTCGCTGCATCGTCGCATCGACGAAACCCGCTCCAACGGCACCGACGGCCAGGTGCTGTCAGGCATCGAGCGCGCGCTCTCCGACATCAAGCAGGTGCTGCGCACGCTGACGCCGGCCGAGCAGCTCGCCGGCTATGACGAGGCGATCCGCAATCTCGGCGCCAAGCTCGATCTGATCCTGCGCGCCAATGACGATCCCTCGACGGTGCGCCAGCTCGAGGGCGCGATCTCGGCGCTGCGCGGCATCGTCTCGAACGTCGCCTCCAATGAAGCGCTGGCACGCCTCTCCGAGGACGTGCAGCTGCTGTCGTCCAAGGTCGACCAGATCGATCGCGCCTCGGACCGCAGCGACAGCTTTGCCGTGCTGGAGCAGCGCATCGCTGCGCTCACCGCCGCACTGGAAACCCGCGAGCGGCCGCAACCCGCCGAGAGCACCGAGCATCTGGAAGCCGCGATCCGCGCGCTGTCCGACCGTTTCGACCGCATGCAGGTCGGCAACGATTCGGCGTCGACCTTCGCGCATCTCGAGCAACGCGTCTCCTATCTCTTGGAGCGGTTAGAGGCCGCCTCCGACCAGCGCGGCGGCAATCTGGGCCGTGTCGAGGACGGGCTGCACGACATCCTCAGGCATCTGGAGCGGCAGCAGGCGACCTATTCCGCACTGGCCGAGAGCCGCAATTCGGCACCGTCGCCGGATTCCGGCGTGGTCGATCTCGTCAAGCGCGAACTCTCCGATATCCGCTACAGCCAGGCCGAGACCAACCGCAGCACGCAGGATTCGCTGGAGGCCGTGCACAACACGCTCGGCCATGTCGTCGATCGCCTCGCCATGATCGAGGGCGATCTGCGCGCGGTGCGCACGGCTCCTCCGGCCCCCGCCCCGATGCCGATGGCTGCGCCCATGCAGATGCCGGCTCCGGTCGAGCCGGCGCCGATGGCGCGCGAGCAATGGCAGCCACAGCCGCCGCAGCCGAAATACGATCCGAAGCCCGAGCTGCCGAATCCGGCCGCCGCGCAGCAGCCGTCGCATTCTGCTTTCGTTGCCGCGCCGCGCGAATTCCATGCAGCAGCGGCACCGCCGCCGATGCCGATGGCCGCGCAAGCCGCACCGCCTTTGCCGCCGCGCGCGATCAGCGAGATCCTGGAGCCGCACACGGCGCGTGCCGCGATCGCGCCCGAACTGCCGCCGGATCATCCCCTCGAACCCGGCACGCGTCCGGGCGGCCGCCTCGCCACCCCGTCCGAGCGCATTGCCGCCTCCGAAAGCGCGATCAGCGAAATCCCCGCCCCGCCGAAGGAGCCGGTGTCGTCGTCGAGCTTCATCGCTGCCGCGCGCCGCGCCGCGCAGGCTGCCGCCGCGCAACCGCCGGAGAAGCCCGCCCGCGGCGCCAAGGCCGCGATCGCGGGCCGCGTCAAGGACAAGAGCCAGGCAAAAGCGCAGGCCACGGGTCAGGAAGGCGGCTCGACCATCACGTCGAAAATCCGCTCGCTGCTGGTCGGCGCGAGCGTGGTCGTGATCGTGCTCGGCACTTTCAAGATGGCCATGAACCTGCTCGAAGGCGGCAGCGCGCCGCCGGCGCCGCAGGCCATGGAAGACACGTCGAGCCGGCCCGCGCCGCAGGCGCCGCCACCGGTCGAGAGCAAGCCCGCCGCGCCCGAACAGGTCACACCGTCGATGACCTCGCCGACGCCGATCGGGAAGCAGTCCCTGAACAATGCCGCGCCGGCACAAGCGACGAGTTCTTCGGTCGAAATTCCGCCCGCGCCCGTCACGGCGGCGCCGACGCCGCCCGCGGCGAACAGCGACGTGACCGGCGCCTTGTCGGGCGCGAGCCGCACTCGGCTGAGCCTCATCCAGATCCCGCCGAGCGAGAAGCTGCCTGACGGCATCGCCGGCCCCGCCCTGCGCACCGCCGCGATGAAGGGCGATGCGACGGCGGCCTACGAGATCGGCCTGCGCTTTGCCGAGGGCAAGGGCGTGGCTGCGAATTACGATGAAGCGGCGAAGTGGTACGACCGCGCGGCGCAGGCCGGGGTGGTGCCCGCCACCTTCCGCCTCGGCACGCTCTACGAAAAGGGCTTGGGCGTGAAAAGGGACGCCGATATCGCCCGCCGCTACTACACGCAGGCCGCCGAGCGCGGCAACGCCAAGGCGATGCACAATCTCGCGGTGCTCGATGCCGATGGCGGCGGACGTGGGGCCAACTACCAGAGCGCGGCGCAGTGGTTCCGGAAAGCCGCCGATCGCGGCGTCGCCGACAGCCAGTTCAACCTCGGCATCCTCTATGCCCGCGGCATCGGCGTCGAACAGAACCTCGCCGAGTCCTACAAATGGTTCAGCCTCGCCGCTGCACAGGGCGACGCGGATTCGGCCGGCAAGCGCGACGATGTCGCCAAGCGCCTCGACCCGCAATCGCTCGCCGCCGCCAAGCTCGCGATCCAGACCTTCAGCGCCGAGCCGCAACCCGACGACGCCGTCAACGTCCCGGCGCCCGCCGGCGGCTGGGACAGCGCCCCGCAAGCGGCCGCCAAGCCCGCGCCGAAGCCGGTCGCGGTGAAGAGGTCGGCGTCAGCGGCGCATTAACGCGCCTCAGGCAAACACGATGTCTCCACGCGTCATTGCGCAATCCAGAATCCCCTCCGCGGAAATGGTCTGGATTGCTCCGCTGCGCTCGCAATGACCGATGTGGCGACTAGGGCGCCTCGATCACCGTCGGCACGCCGGGCTCCAATAGCCGCAGCCGCGGTCCGAAACCCAGCACGTCGAAGCTCTTGCGCAGGTCTTCGCCGTTCTGGCGGAAATGCGCCCAGCCTTCGGTGTGCACGGGGACGATCATCGCGTCGGGGAAGGCGCGCGCGGTCTCGATGGTGTCGTTTGTATCCATGGTGAGATGGAACGGCCCGCGCGTTTGCGCCGCGCCCGCGAACGGCAGCACCACGCCGCATTTGAAACGGCGCGCGACCTCGGCGACGCCGTCGAACCAGGTGGTGTCGCCGCTGATATAGACGGGACGTGTGTCCTTGCGGCTCGACTGCACCACGAAGCCGATGACATCGCCCGACAGCGGCTCGATACCGGCAGGGCCATGACGCGCCGGTGTGGCCGTGATGGTCAGCGTGTTACCGTCATCGTCTCTCAACTGCGCGGTCGCCCAGGGCGCAAGACCTTCGACATGGCCGCCGAGGCGCTTTGCGCCGGCCTCCGTGGTCAGCGCGCGCGGCGCTTTCAGCAGATAGTCGCGGCCGGATTTGTCGAGATTGTCCGAATGCTGGTCGTGGCTGAGCAGCACGGCGTCGATCGGACCGATCGCGTCGGCCTTCATCGCCGGTCCGACCGTCTTCTCCAGCTTCACGTGCGGTAACTCGTAAGCACCGGGTGCATCGAAGGTGGGATCGGTGAGCAGGCGAAAGCCGTCGATTTCGATCAGTGCGGTGGGGCCGCCGATCAGGGTGATGGAAACAGGCATGAGGAACTCCTCTTACGCGGCCGGCTTTGCGGGGCGCGTCACCAGGTAAATGCCGAGCGCCACCGGAATGATCCCCAGCAAGTCGCGCGCCTCGACATGCTCGCCGAGCACGAGGAAGGCGAACAGCATGCCGAGCGGCGGCATCAGGAAATGATAGGCACTGGCCGCGGTCGCACCACACACTTTCAGGAGATGAAACCAGAGCCAGTAGGCGAGGATCGAGCCGCCGAGCACGAGGAACGCAAAGGCGCCGATCAGGCTGGGCGTGACATCGATGGCATGACCATCGGCGAAGGTGAATGCGACCGGCGTCAGCACGATGCCGGCGGCGAGATTCTGCACGCCGTTGCCGATCCACAAGCTGCCCTTCGGGGCGAACAGCTTGAACAGGATGGTGCCCGCGACGATGGAGGCGAGCGAGGCCAGCGTGAACATGATGCCGTGCAACGAGTCGGTTCCGACCGTGAGCCGGTGCCAGACGATCAGCGTCACGCCGATGATTCCCAGCAGCAGGCCGCTCGCCTTGCGCCAGGTCATGCCCTCGCCAAGCAAGAGCGCGGCGAGCGCGGCCGTGAACACCGGATTGGCCGAGACGATGAGGCCGCCGAGGCCGGCGGAGACCGATTGCAGGCCGGTGTAGCCGAGCCCGAGATAGAGTGCGTTGTTGGCAATGCCGAGCACGGCGAAAATCAGGGCATCGCGCCACGACAGCGACCAGTCGCCGCGGATCGCAGTGGCACCGAGGATCAGGATGCCGGCGAGCGAGAAGCGCGCGGCGAGCAGGATCAGCGGCGGGCAATGGGTGACGCCGATCTTGCCGGCAACGAAGGCATAGCTCCAGAGCAGGCAAAACAGGCCGATTGCGAGCGGCAGCGTGTTGAAACGGGTGCGGGGGGCGGGAAGCGAGGTGGCGAGGGACATGGCATTCTCCTGAACCCTCGATCTAGGGAGGCGGGTTGCCATTTGGAAATTAAATGATTAACTCCAAATCAGTGGATTTTCGAATGGAGGCTGAGATGCTCGATCTGGAGCTGTTGCGCAGCTTCGTCTCGGTGGTCGAGGCCGGCGGCTTCACCCGCGCCAGCGAGCGCGTTCACCGCACGCAATCGACCGTCAGCCAGCAGATCAAGCGGCTGGAGGAGGATGTCGGCCAGGTTCTGCTGCATCGGGACGGCAAGGATGTGCGCCCGACCGAGGCCGGGGAGCGGCTGCTCTCCTATGCGCGGCGGCTGCTGACGCTGGCCGAAGAGGCCCGCGACGTGCTGCGCGAGCCCGACGGCGGCGCGGTCCGGCTCGGCATTCCCGAGGACTTTGCAGCGTATCGCCTGGCGAAACTGCTGGGCGCCTTCTCGCGCTCGCATCCGAACCTGCGGCTCGATGTGCGCGCCGACCAGAGCAAGAACCTCGCCCGCGATCTCGAACGCGGCGAGCTCGATCTCGCGCTCTACAAGCGCGAGGCCGGTGGCAAGGACGCGATTGCCGTGTGGCCCGAGGAGGTGCACTGGGTCACCAGCAAGAGCCATCCCATCGATGTCAACGCGCCGTCGTTGCCGTTGATCGGATTTCCGCTCGGCTGCCTCTACCGCGCCGGCGCGATCCATGCACTGGAAAGCGCCGGCCGCGCCTGGCACATGTCCTATTCGTCATCGAGCCTCGCCGGCATCCAGGCCGCCGTTGCCGCCGGCATGGGCCTGAGCATTCTGTCGGAGATGTCGATCCAGCCAGATCATCGCGTGCTAACGGCGAAGGATGGATTTGCGCCGATCAACCGCACCGAGGTGGCGCTGATGGCCGCGCCGAATGCGAGCTCGGCGACGCTGCGGCTGGCGGATCGGCTGGCGGAGTTCTGCGAGGACGTGCAGGCGAAGGCAGCGTGAACTCGCGAGATGCGTAGGGTCGGTTAGCCCTGCGATTGCGCAACGCGCAATCGCAGGGCTAACCCACCCTACGCAGCGTCGCTTCAATAACACCTTGACGCGGCGATCGCGTGGACGCGGCGGTCGCCGAGCAGATGCGCGACAAAGCCGGTCTCCGGAAAGATCCTTGCGAACGCGGCATCGCGGATGCTGAGGCCGCCGGCATAGGCGCCGAAGGCGGGCATCACGGCGCGTAGGCCGTCGCTGGCGAAACAACGCCGCTCCATCGAACGGCCGCGCGCGGAGACGCGGGCCTTGGGATGGAGATGCCCGGCAATCTCGCCGGCCGCGCCTGATGGCTCGTGGCGAAAGGTGATCGGTCCAACAGCGACTTCGTCGGCGATGGTGCCGCCGAGATCGCGGGGCAGCATCGGATCGTGATTGCCCGAGATCCAGATCCAGTCGCGACCGCTCTGGAGCGCGGCGACGGCGTCGCGATCGTCCGCGGAAAGCCGCTCATGCGCGGAGCGATCGTGAAAGCTGTCGCCGAGCGCGATGACCGTTTTTGGATTATGGCGGGAGATGACAGCAGCGAGGCGGCTGAGCGTCGCCAGCGTGTCGTAGGGCGGCAGCAGCACGCCGCGCATGGCGAAGCTGGAGCCCTTTTCGAGATGCAGATCGGAGACGACCAGCAGGCCCTGCTCGTCCCAGAACAGCGCGCCGGAGAGATCGGCCGAGAAGGTCACATCGCTGATGGTGACCCTGGAAACGCGCATGTCCTCGTCATCCCCTGAAACCAGCGCGCCCCACGTCACGTCACAACCTGCTTCTATCCCGTCGCCTCTTTGACCAGCTCGTCGGCGGCTTCCGCCAACAGCTCGTCTGCAGCTTCGCCATAAACTGACTCGCGGCCGATTTCCAGCATCACGGGCACCGCGAGCGGGGAGACGTGGTCGAGTTCCCGGTGGGTGATGCGGCCCTGGATACGCATCAGCATGTCGCTCAGCCGGCGCAGGTCGAGCAGGCCGGTGGCGGCGTCGGCACGCGCGGCGCGCAGCAGGACGTGATCGGCCTGATGCTTGCGCAAGACGTCGTAGACGAGGTCGGTCGAGAACAGCACCTGGCGGCGGCTCTTCTCTTCGCCGGTATGGCGTCGCGCGATCAGGCCGGAGGTGATCGCACAATTGCGGAAGGTGCGTTTCATCAACGCGGATTCGGCGAGCCACGCCTCCAGATCGTCACCGAGCATGTCGGGATCGAACAGCGCGTTGAGATCGATGCGGCCATCCCTGATCATGAAGGAGAGATCGCCGAGCGCCCAGATCGCCACGGCGTATTCGTTGGCGACGAAGCCGAGCGGCCGGGCGCGGGCCCGTTCCAGCCGGCGCGTCAGCAGCATGCCCAGGGTCTGGTGCGCGAGGCGGCCTTCGAAGGGGTAGCAGACGATGTAGTGCTTGTTGGCGCGCGGAAAGCTCTCGACGAGCAATTCACGAACCCCAGGCACGCGCGACACATCCTTCTGCAGCGACAGCCAGTCGCGCACCTGCTCCGGCAGAGCCTTCCACGCACGCCCATCGTCAAGGAGGCGGCGGACACGTTCGGCGAGATAGGTCGAGAGCGGGAATTTACCGCCCATATAGGAGGGCACTTTCGGATCCTTGTCATTGGCGCGCGAGACATAGACCTGGTCCTCGACCAGGGTTTCGTAGCGCACCACCTCGCCGCTGAAGACGAACGTATCGCCGGGCGAGAGGCCTTCGATGAAGGCCTCCTCGATCTCGCCGAGCAACCGACCACCGCGCGCGATGACGCCGGTCGAGCCGGCACCGCCACCGCGCGAGCGCACCAGCCGCACCTTCAGCATGTCGTCCTCGACGATGGTGCCGACATTCATCCGGTAGCTCTGCCGCACCTTCGGATTGGCGACGCGCCAGCGTCCTTCCTTGTCCTGCTTGATGCGGGCGAAGCGCTCATAGGTCTTCAAGGCGTAGCCGCCGGAGGCGACGAAATCGACGACGTCGTCGAAATCCTGGCGCGACAGACCCGCGTAGGGCGCGGCGGTGCGGACCTCGGCATAGAGCTCATCCGAGAAAAACGGCTCGCCGCAAGCGCAGCCGAGCACATGCTGGGCCAGCACGTCGAGCGCACCCAGGCGAAGCGGCGGCGTATCCTGCGCATTCTCGGCGATGGCGTCGATGGCGACGCGGCATTCCAGCACCTCGAAACGGTTCGCCGGCACCAGCACGGCGCGCGAGGCTTCGTCGAGCCGATGGTTGGCGCGGCCGATCCGCTGCATCAGCCGCGACGAGCCCTTGGGCGCGCCGATATTGACGACGAGATCGACGTCGCCCCAATCGACGCCGAGATCGAGCGAGGAGGTGCAGACCACGCCGCGCAATTTGCCTGCCGACATCGCATCCTCGACCTTGCGTCGCTGGGCGACGTCGAGCGAGCCGTGATGCAATGCGATGGCGAGGTTGTCGTCGTTCATGCTCCAGAGATTCTGGAACAGCATCTCGGCCTGGCTGCGAGTGTTGACGAACACAAGCGTCGTCTTGTTCGCCTTGATCAGCTGGTAGATTTCCGGAAGCGCATGCCGCGCACTATGGCCCGCCCAGGGCAACCGTTCGCGCGTGTCGAGCATCTCGACCTCCGGCGGCGCCGCGCCGCCGGCGACGACGATATCGGCAGCGCGCTCCTTGCCCCCGGGCTGCGGCACCAGAAAGCGCGCGAGCTGATCCGGCTCGGCCACCGTCGCCGACAGACCGATGGCGCGGATCTGCGGCGCCAGCCGCCACAAGCGCGCAAGGCCCAGCGAGAGCAGATCGCCGCGCTTCGACGTCACCAACGCATGCAACTCGTCGAGCACGATGCGCTTGAGCGAGGAGAACAGGAACGGCGCGTCGTCGGACGAGAGCAAAAGCGCAAGCTGCTCCGGCGTCGTCAGCAGAATGTCGGGTGGATAGCGCCGCTGCCGCTGCCGCCGCGACACCGGCGTGTCGCCGGTGCGGGTCTCGACCTTGATCGGCAGCGCCATCTCCGCGATCGGCCGTTCCAGATTGCGCGCGATGTCGACGGCGAGTGCCTTCAGCGGCGAGATATAGAGCGTATGCAGGCCGCCGCTGCGGCGAACATCGCGGCCGGTAGAGACGAGCTTGTTGCTGTTATCTGCCCCCTTGTGGGGGAGGTCGTTGGCCGCAGGCTGCCCGGAGGGGGGTAGCCCCGCGAGCGGTGCTTGTGGCCACCCCCCTCCCCGCCCCTCCCCCACAAGGGGGGAGGGAGAAGACGACAGCTCCACCAGGGTCGGCAAAAATCCCGCCAGCGTCTTGCCGGCGCCGGTCGGCGCGATCAGCAGCGCGCTGGCGTCGTCGCTTGCCTTCTGCAGCAGCGCGAGTTGATGCGCGCGCGGCGCCCAGCCGCGCGCCGCAAACCATTGCTGGAAGCGGTCGGGCAGCAGTGCGGCCGGCTCGGCCGGGATTTTGAGGATGCGGGGCGGCACGGCGTAGAGGTAAGCCGTGGGGATGGGTTCGTCGAGGGGTGGGCCGAGGCTGTGGATGGATGAGCGAGATGGCGCGTCGTTTTACCCTCCCCTGGAGGAGGAGGGTAAGAGACCTCCCTACTCCGACATCGGCTTGTCGGAGATGTCCCAATCCGTGCCGCTGAAGATCGAGATGTAGAGCGTCTTCATCGGCGTGTAGTCGTCGGGCGTGTAGTCGTAGGTGACGCCGTCGAGGAAATAGGGCGAGTGGAAGCCCTTCAGCGTGGAGGCCTGCTTCAGCACGTTGGCGCGGGTGAGATCGTCGCCGCAGCGGCGCAGGATCTCGCCCATGGTCACGGCCTGGCCATAGCCGGCGAAGGCGATGGTGTTGTCGGGATCGATGGTCGGGATGTACGTCTTGCGCAGCGCCTCGAACGCCATCACATCGGGGTCCTTGTCCCATTTCGGCAGGCCGACCTCCTTGTTGTACCTGATCGCGACGATGCCGGCGGCGTTCTCGAGGCCCGCAGCGTTGAGGATCGAGCGGCCGGTCGAGCCGGCCGAGAGCAGCTGCAGCGGCTTCCAGCCGAGCTCGGCGACCTTGCGGATCGACTGCGACGTCGCCTTACCTGTCGTGATGTTGTAGAAAACATCCGCGCCCGATTTCGAGAGATTGATGAGCTGGGAATCGACGGTGGGATCGGTGAGATCGTAGGTCTGCTCCATGATCACCGATGCGGTGCCGCCGGCATCAGCCAGGACCTTCTTGAACGGAGCGAGGAAGTCGCGGCCGAAATCATCGTTCTGGTAGAGGATGCCGATCTTGGCATTCGGCTTCACGGTCACGACGTGCCGCGCCAGGATGCGCGCTTCGGTCGGATAAAGCGGCAGGCCCGCCATCGTCCATTTGAAATCCTTCGGGTTATTCCACTTCGACGCGCCGGTGTTGAGCAGCAGCTGCGGCACGCCCCTGGAATTCAGGTATTTGTGCACGGCGGTCTGCGGCGCGGTGCCGAGCGAGCCGTACAGCGCGAGCACCTCCTCCTGCTCGACCAGGCGCCGCGTCGCCTCGACGCATTTCGGCGCGCTGTAGGCGTCGTCCATCGTGAGGAACTTGATCTTGCGCCCGTTGATGCCGCCCTTCTCGTTCAGCATCTGGAAATAGGCCTCACCAATGCGCCCGAGCACGCCGTAGAGCGAGCCGGGGCCGGAATGCGGCACGGTCTGGCCGATCTTGATCTCGGTGTCGCTGGCGCCGGCATCGTATTTTTTCTCCGCGGCCCAGACGTAAGGCGCGGGCAGAACGGATGCGGCGATGGTGGCGAGCGCGGCGGCGCTGACATCGCGCCGCGATGGATTCTTGGTCATTGTTGTCTCTCTCCCTAATGCGCGCATTGTGCTGGCTACGCAGCGGCTCGCAAGTGGGAAGTCGTCGCTTTGCGACGCAATGACGCCTGGATTGCAGGGGGTTTAGCGCCTGGACTCAAGTTTTCTCGGCGACGACGACGAGACCGCGCACCGGCTCGTTGTTCTCGTTGCGCGGCGAGGCCGGCTCCATCGTGAGCAGCTTGAGCCCTGCCTTCGCGATTGCGCCGCGCACATATTCCGCCGAGTGGGCATAGCGCAGGCCTTCGCCGAGCACGATGCCGTCGCCGTCATGCGTCTCCAGCGTGACGGCGAGCACGCCGCCTGACGCGAGCACGCGCCTCGCCTCGGTGAGAACGGGCGCGAGCTCCGAGAGATAGACGAACGCGTCCGCGGCGACGACGAGGTTCGCGCATCCGTCTGCCCTGGCCCGCAGGCCCTCGATCATGTCGGCGACTTCGAGCTCGGCATAAAGCCCGGTGGCGCGCGCCTCCTTGATCATGCCTGATGACAGGTCGATACCGATGAAATGGTCGACTTGTCGGGCGAAGGCCGCCGCCGCAAGCCCGGTGCCGCAGCCGAGATCGATGGTGCGCTTGAAGAACGCCGGCTTCTTCGCCGCGACGCGGGCAGCCAGCACGGCCTTGAAGATCAGCGCGGGGGCGCGATAGCCGAGATCGTTGATCAGCGCGTGCTCGAAGCGCGGCGCATATTGATCGAACAGCGCCTGGACATAGGCCTTGGGCATCTCCGCCATCTCGGCGTCGCCGAGCCGCATCAGATGCAGGCCGGCGCCGTGCTGATCCTCCGGATCGGACTCGCGCGCTTTGCGGAACGCCGCGATCGCCTTGTCGCGCTCGCCGAGCTGCTGACGGATCTCGCCGAGCGTGAACCAGGCCGAGGTGAAGTTTGGCGCGAGCTCGATCGCCTGCTCGATCAGGTCAGCGGCAGCGGGCAGATCGCCCTTGAGCTGGAGGTCGCGCGCGAACTCGAAACGGCGGTCGGCCATGAGATCGCCGGAGGTCAGGAACAGGCGGAGCGGCATTGGGAACCAGGACGGATGACTCGAAGAATTGGCGGCGCAGCCTATATGATAGAAATGCGCCCGCAAGACATCCTGCTGCCAACTGCTGACGGCCTGTGCTGCAAGCCCGGCGGCTTCCATATCGACCCTGTGCGTCCCGTGGAGCGTGCCGTCATCACCCACGGCCATTCCGACCACGCCCGCGCCGGCCATGGCGCCGTGCTGGCGACGCAGGAAACGCTCGACATGATGCGGCTGCGCTATGGCGAGAACTTTGCCGGATCGACCCAAGTCGTGAGCTATGGCGAGGAGATCAGGCTCGGCGACGTCAAGGTCAAGTTTCATCCGGCGGGGCATGTGCTGGGCTCGGCGCAGATCGCGGTGACCGCCAGGGACACCTGCATCGTCGCCTCCGGCGACTACAAGGACGCGCCCGACCCGACCTGCGTCCCGTTCGAGCTGGTGCAATGCGACGTCTTCATCACCGAGGCGACGTTCGGCCTGCCGGTGTTTCGCCATGGCGATGCCGCGGACCAGGTCAAGAAGCTGCTGGCCTCGGTCGCGCTGTTTCCGGAGCGCGCCCATCTCGTCGGCGCCTATTCGCTCGGCAAGGCGCAACGCGTGATCGCACTGCTGCGACAGGCGGGCTACGACGCGCCGATCTATCTGCATGGCGCGATGGAGACGATCACGCATTACTATCAGGGCCGCGGCATCGACCTCGGCGAACTCAGGCCGGCGATGGGCGTGAAGAAGGCGGCGCTCGCGGGCACCATCACGCTGGCGCCGCCCTCGGCGACTTCAGATGTCTGGACGCGGCGTTTCCCCGATCCCGTCACCGCGTTCGCGTCGGGCTGGATGCGCGTGCGCGCCCGCGCGCGGCAGCGTGGCATCGAGCTGCCGCTGGTCATCTCCGACCATGCCGATTGGGACGGCCTCACCGCGACCATCGCCGCAACCGGCGCCGGCGAGATCTGGGTTACCCACGGCCAGGAAGATGCGCTGGTGCATTGGTGCAAGAGCCGCGGCCTGCGGGCGCGGCCGCTCGATCTCGTCGGCTATGGCGAGGAGGAGGAAGGCGAGCCGCCGCCCACCAAAGAGGCCGAAGCATGAACCGCTTCGCCGAACTTCTCGACCGCCTCGCCTACGAGCCCGGCCGCAACAACAAGCTGCGGCTGCTCACCGGCTATTTCCGCGAGGTCGGAGATCCCGACCGCGGCTACGCGCTGGCCGCCCTCACCGGCGCGCTCAGCTTCAAGCACGCCAAGCCGGCGCTGATCCGCGACCTCATCGCCTCGCGCACGGACGAAGTGCTGTTCGGATTGAGTTACGACTATGTCGGCGATCTCTCGGAGACGGTCGCGCTGATGTGGCCGAAAGCCGCAATGACCGCCCACAACAACCCACCTCCCCCCACCCTCACCGAGGTCGTCACCACCCTCCGCACCCTCGGCAAGACCGAGCTGCCGAAGCAGCTGGAGCGCTGGCTCGATGAGCTCGATGAGACCGGCCGTTGGGCACTCCTCAAACTCGTCACCGGCGCGATGCGCATCGGTATCTCCGCGCGGCTGGCGAAGACCGCGGCCGCCGCGCTCGGCGACAAGGACCCGCATGAGGTGGAGCTGATCTGGCCGGGACTTGCGCCACCCTATCTCGACCTGTTCGCCTGGCTGGAAGGCCGCGGCGAGAAGCCGGTCAATCGCGATCCCGCGCCGTTCCGCCCCGTGATGCTGGCGCATGCGATCGAGGACAGCGATTTCGCGTCGCTCGATCCCGCCGACTACATCGCCGAATGGAAATGGGACGGCATCCGCGTGCAGGCGGTCGCCGGCCGCGACGACCGCGGGCAGATCACCGCGCGGCTTTATTCGCGCACCGGCGAGGACATCACGGGCAGCTTTCCGGACCTGGTCCCGTCGCTGCGCCTGCCCGGCGCGATCGACGGCGAGCTTTTGATCCTGCGCGAAGGCCGCGTGCAGAGTTTCAACGTCCTGCAACAGCGGCTCAACCGCAAGGTCGTGTCGCCGAAGCTGATCAAGGATTTTCCGATCCATTTGCGTGCCTATGATCTGCTCGGCGATATCGAGAACGATCTGCGGGAGCTGCCGTTCGCCGAGCGACGCGAACGGCTCGAGGCGTTCATCGCAAAGCTTGGCGATCCCCGCATCGACCTCTCACCCACCGTTGCCTTCGCAAGCTGGGACGCGCTGGCCGCGGCGCGCGCCGATCCCGCGAGTGCCGGCGCTGGCGAGGATGCCGACGCCGTCGAGGGCGTGATGCTGAAGCGGCGCGATGCGCCCTATCTGCCGGGACGGCCGAAGGGCCAGTGGTGGAAGTGGAAGCGCGATCCGCACATCATCGATGCCGTGCTGATGTATGCGCAGCGCGGCCACGGCAAGCGCTCGTCCTATTATTCGGACTACACGTTTGGCGTCTGGACCGGGACCGATAACGGCGAGGAGCTGGTGCCGGTCGGCAAGGCTTATTTCGGCTTCACCGACGAGGAGCTGCTGCAGATCGACCGCTTCGTCCGCCGCAACACCACTGAAAAGTTCGGCCCCGTCCGCCATGTCGTGCACGAAGCGGACAAGGGGCTGGTGCTGGAGGTTGCGTTCGAGGGATTGCAACGCTCGCCACGGCACAAATCCGGCGTGGCCATGCGCTTTCCGCGCATCAGCCGCCTGCGCTGGGACAAGCCGCCGCGCGAGGCGGATCGGCTGGAAACGCTGGAAAAAATGCTGAAGGAGGAAGCGGCGGAGATCGAGGCGTGAGGCATTCGATCTCGCCGCGACGCCGGTGCGCTCCCTCTCCCGCTTGCGGGACAGGCCAGGAGCCCGCCGCCCGACCGAACTTCGCTAAATCCACCTTCCTGCATTGTCCGAATTAAACTCCCGTAACCCGATTGACGCACTCTTCCGGGTTCCCCATGTCCCCCGCCGTGACCTATAATCGGGGCTAGCCCCACGAGGAGTTTGAGATGGCCCACGACGTCAGAGATTTGCCGGCCGGCCCATGGCGATGGCCTGCACCGCTTTCTCGGCGGCTCGCCCGTCATCCTCGGCTGGCTGGTGGGGCAGGCCCGCGCCAATCCGGCGTTGGCGCTCCAGGTCGTCATCAACCTCATCAACATGGCCGCGACGATTTTGCTGGTGCTGGTCTATGACACCGGCATCGCGGGCGCGGCGATTGCCGCGCTGCTGTCGGAGGGCGTCGGCTTCGGGCTCGGCGTCATCGTCTGCCGGCGCTACGCGCATGGCGGCTTTGCCGTTCCCCGCGAGACGCTGTTCGATCGCGCCAAGCTGATGCGGCTATTGTCCGTCAATTCCGACATCATGATCCGCACCGCGGCGCTGATCACCGTGTTCCTGTTTTTCACCGCCAAGGGCGCGCGCGCCGGCGACGTGACGCTGGCGGCGAACTCGGTGCTCAACAATTTCCTGCTGGTCAGCGCCTTCTTCCTCGATGGCCTCGCCAACGCGGCCCAGCAGCTCTGCGGCCGCACGTTCGGCGCCCGCGATCCGAGAGGCTTTGCGGATTCGACGCGGCTGGTGCTGCTGTGGGGCCTCGGCTTTGCCCTCGTCGTCGCGGTGCTGTTTGCGCTGTTCGGGCCCGAAATCATCAGGTTCATGACCACGAGCGAGGACGTCCGCCACGCCGCGCGCGAGTTCCTGCCGTTCATCGTGCTCGCGCCGATCCCCGGCGTGTTCGCCTTCGGCTTCGACGGCATCTATGTCGGCGCGACCTGGGCCCGCGAGATGCGCAACCTGATGCTGGCCTCGCTCGCGATCTTCTTCGGGATCTGGCTGGCGCTGCAATCTCTCGGCAATGCCGGACTGTGGTGCGCGCTGGTCGGGTTCTACGTCGCGCGTGGAGGACTGCAGGGCGCAAGGTATCCGGCGCTGTACCGGGCGACGTTTCCGAAGCTGCAGCCCCGATGAGCGGCCTCTCTTCTCCCTCGCCCCGCGTGCGCGGGGACGCGAAGAGCCCCTACATCCCCGGCCAGTCTTCCGCGGTGAGGGTGGCCGCATCGGCGCCGACGATTTCGGACAGCGAGTCCCGGCCCGTGCGCAGCAGCGTCGAGGTGAGATCGCGCTTGATCTCGTCGACGAGGCCGAGACCCTTGTAGACCAGCGACGAATAAAGCTGGATCAGGCTCGCGCCGGCGCGGATTTTCGTCAGTGCCGCACCGCCGGAGTCGACGCCACCGACGCCGATCAGAGGGAACGCGCCCTCGACGCGCACATAGGTTTCCGCGACCATGCGCGTCGACAGGCGGAACAGCGGCCGGCCGGACAGGCCGCCCTGCTGCTTCGAGCGCATTGCCTCACGCAGCGTGCTCGGCCGCGCGACGGTCGTGTTCGAAACGATCATGCCGTCGACCCGGCGCGAGCGCGCAACCTGCACGACATCGTCGAGCTGGGCGAGGCTGAGATCGGGGGCAATCTTCAGCAGCACCGGCGTGTCGCCGGCCTTCTGCCTGACACGTTCGCGCGCGTCGATCACGTGCCCCAGCAGATCGTCGAGCAGTGCGCCTTCCTGCAGATTGCGCAGGCCCGGCGTGTTCGGCGAGGAGACGTTGACCGTGAAATAGCTCGCGACCGGCGCGAAGGTCTCGATCAGCTTGACATAGTCGGCGACACGATCAGGCGAATCCTTGTTGGCGCCGACATTGACGCCGACGATGCCGCCGTTCTCGGCGCGCGCGGCAAGCCGGCGCAGCACCACTTCCGCGCCGTCATTGTTGAAGCCCATGCGGTTGATGACGGCCTCGTCGCGCTCCAGGCGAAACAGCCGCGGCCGCGGATTGCCTGCCTGCGGCTTCGGAGTCACCGACCCGATCTCGACAAAGCCGAAGCCGAGCCGCAGCAGGGCATCGGGCACCTCGGCGCTCTTGTCAAAGCCCGCGGCCATGCCGATCGGGTTGGGAAAGTTGAGTCCGAACGCCCGCACTGCGAGCTTGGGATCATCCGGCCGCGGCTTTACCGGCGGCAGGAAGCGCAGCCCCTGGATCGCAAGGCGGTGCGCATCCTCCGGATCGAGCCAGCGCAGCACCGGCAGCGAGAAAGCATCGAAAGCACGGATCACGGGGCAAGCTCCGGGGTGTCGTGGCCGCCATCGGAGCGCATGCTGAGGTTCATCACCGCAAGCACAGCGCCGAGATCGAGCGCGCCGTAGAGATGCGGAAACAGCTCGTCGTTGCGCGAGCGCTCCCAGCGCAGCTCAGCCCCACACGCGTCGCCGTCGACCTCGACCAGGAACAGCGCGCGCTGGCCGAAATAGTGCTTGCGCAGGGTCTCCGGAACCTGGGCAGCCGTCGAGAAATGGATGAATCCGTCGCGGGCGTCGTCCGCGCTACCGCTGTACACGCCCTGCCGTTCCGCCTCGCGCCAGGCCGAGGCCGGACAGATTTTGTAGATCTTGACCACCGCTTACCGGAGCCCTGTTTTGCTCGCCGAGCCGCTCACCTGAGTCAGCCCATTGAGTCTTCTGGGGTTTTTCGTCTCTTGCGGGTCTTAAAACCCGGCGCGACCGTAAAGGCGGCCCTCTCCGAACTCAAGAGTGAGGGGCTGCCCCTTGCGCGAAAAACGGAAAACCGGTTCATTTGAGGATAGTTTTCCTGAGTTGCGACGGGCTGGACCTTCCATGGTCAAACAGGCCAAAGCGCAGAGGATGCTGACCCACGACCGGATCTGGGCCGCGCTGGACCGATTGGCCGCGCGCGCCGGACTGTCGCCATCAGGCCTCGCCAAGCGGGCCGGGCTCGACCCCACCACCTTCAACAAATCCAAGCGCGTCACCAGCGATGGCCGCGAGCGCTGGCCCTCGACCGAATCGATCGCGAAGGCCCTGGCGGCTGCGGACTCGTCGATCGAGACCTTTGCCAGGCTGATCGACGACGAGGCCGGCGATGGCCGCGCGGTGCCGCTGCTTGGCCTCGCGCCAGCCAGTTCAAGCGGCGCGTTCGACGAACTGGGCTATCCGTCCGGCAAAGGCTGGAGCGAGATCGCGCTGCCGAGCGCCGAGGACAACCGCGCCTTTGCGCTGGAGATTTCCGGTGATGCCCTGATGCCCGCCTATCCCGATGGCGCTGTCATCCTGGTCTCGCCAACCGCGCCAATCCGCAAAGGCGATCGCGTGGTGGTGAGGACGAAGACGAGCGAGGTGATGGTCGCGATGCTGAAGCGGCGCACGGCGAAGGCGCTGGAACTGCGATCGCTCGATGCGGCGCAGGCCGAACGGACGTTGGCGGCGAACGATATCGCGTGGATCGCAAGGATCGTGTGGGCGAGCCAGTGAGACAAACCTACTTCGTCCTGGCGAAAGCCAGGACGACAGTAAGGAGGCGCCGCGTTCCGATAACGCCCGCTCACGCACTCCGCGCAAGCGCGCCGTCGATCATGTTGACCGCGTTCTGCACGCCATAGACTGCAACGAACGAGCCGAAGCGCGGGCCTTTCTCCTGGCCGAGCAGCACCTGGTACAGCATGTTGAACCAGTCGAGCGTGACGCCGGGACGGCCGTCCTTGCCCTTCTTGACCTGGTCGAGGAACGGCTCGCGGCGGCCGATCTCGTAGACGACGTTCTGGATGTCTTCGGCCGACGCGTCTGCCGGGAGCTGCGACAGCGCTTCGCGCAGATCCTGCAGCGCGGCGCGCTCGGTTTCCGTGGGAACGCGGAACTGCTTCGTCGGCGCGACGAAGTCGCGGTAATAGTTGATGGCATAGCCGACCATCGCGTCGAGCTTCGGATGTGTCTGCGGGCTCACGCCGGGACGATAGCGGCCGATGAAGCCCCACAGCGTCTCGGCGTTCTCCGCGTTCGACGACGACACCAGCGTCAGCAGCAGCTGGAACGTGACGGGCATGTCGCCCTGCGGCGGCCGGCCGGCATGGATGTGCCAGACCGGATTGCCGAGCTGCTGCTTGCCATCCTGCCTGGCGAAGCCGTCGATGAACTGCTGGTAGTCGTCGACCTGGCGCGGGATGACGTCGAAGAACAGCCGCTTCGCGGCCTTGGGCTCGCGATACATGAACAGCGACAGCGATTCCGGCGAGGCGTAGCGCAGCCATTCGTCGATGGTGAGGCCGTTGCCCTTCGACTTCGAAATCTTCTGGCCCTTCTCGTCGAGGAAGAGCTCGTAATTGAAGCCCTCGGGCGGCGTGCCGCCGAGCGCCCTGGCGATTGCGCCTGACAGCTTCACGGAGTCGATGAGGTCCTTGCCGGCCATCTCGTAGTCGACGCCGAGCGCGACCCAGCGCATCGCCCAGTCGGCCTTCCACTGACACTTGACGTTGCCGCCGGTCACAGGCGTTTCGACTTCCTCGTTGGTGTCAGGATCGACATAGGTCACCGTGCCGGCCGCGACGTCGCGGCGGATCATCGGCACCTGCAGCACGACACCCGTGGTCTTGCTGATCGGGAGGAACGGCGAATAGGTCGCGCGGCGGTCGGGGCCGAGCGTCGGCAGGATGATCTCCATCACCTTGTCGTAGGCGGCGAGCATCTTCAGCAGGGTCGCGTCGAAACGGCCGGACTTGTAATAGACGGTCGAGCTTGCGAACTCGTAGTCGAAGCCGAAATGATCCAGGAAGGCACGCAGGCGCGCATTGTTGGCGTCGCCAAACGAGGGATGCTCGTTCGAGAACGGGTCGGGGACCGCAGTGAGCGGCCGCCCCAGATATTGCGCCAAGAGATCCCTGTTCGGCACGTTGTCAGGCACCTTGCGGAAGCCGTCCATGTCGTCGGAGAAGGCGAGCAAGCGCGTCTTGATCTTGTCCTCGGTCAGCACGCGGAAGGCATGGCGCACCATCGAGGTGCGCGCGACCTCGCCGAACGTGCCGATATGCGGCAGGCCGGAGGGACCGTAACCGGTCTCGAACAGCACCTCGTCCTTCGGACTCTTCTTCAACCGCGCGACAATGGCCTTCGCCTGCTCGAACGGCCAGGCGTTGGATTGCTCGGCGAGCGCACGCAGATCGCTCGGGGTCATGTTGGGATCGATAACGGACATTCAGAATGGGCCTCCGGGCCGCGGAAAATAGCGATTTCCGGGCAGAATGCAAAATTGCGGGACGACGCAGCCGCCTCCGCCCTCTTTCCGCGGAAACAGTCTGGATTGCATCGTCGCTGCGCTGGTCGCAATGACGATGACGAGGCAGCGAAGGAGAAGCTAAAACGGGCTCACCGAGAAATACTTGAGCCACAGATCGGTGTACCGGCCTTTTTCCCAGACGCGGAACAGGGCCCAGTTCAGGGCCTGGCGCAGCACGTCGTTGCCCTTGCGCACGGCGATGCCGATGCCTTCGCCGAAGAAGCGGCTCTCGACGAAGGGACCGCCGGAGAAGGCGCAGCAATCGCCGGAATCGGTGCCGTTGATCCAGAACGCCAGCGAGATGGCGTCGCCGAAGATGAAATCGACCTCGCCCTTGCGGAGCGCGGCGCGCAGCGCCTCGTCGTTGGGATAGGGGTGCAATTCGGCGTCGGTGAACATCGCTTTCAGATAAGCCTCATGCGCGGAGCCCGCGATGACGCCGACCTTCTTCCCCTCGAGATATTCGGGTCTGATCTCCGGCATCACCGCATCCTTGCGCGAGGCGAAACGCGCCGGCACGCGGTAATAGGGATCGGTGAAGTCGACCCGCGCGCGAAGCTGCGGGCTCACCGCCATCGAGGCAATGATCGCGTCACCGCGGTTCGAGGTGAGCGCATCGACCAGCGTCTCGAAGCGGCGCATCTGCACCGTGCAGGACACTTTGATCTCCTCGCAGAGGCTGCGTGCGAGATCGACATTGAAGCCGGCCGGATTACCGTCGGCGCCGGTATAGTTGAACGGCGGGTAGTCGGTCTCGGTCAGGAAGCGGATCACGCTGAGCCGCGACAGGTCCGGCCGCTCCGGGCGGCGCCGCGGGTCCCAGAAGCCGGGCACGGCCTGGGGGGCAGCTTGGGGCGCGACTTGCGGCGCGGCCTGAGGTGCGGTGGGGGGCTGCTGGGCGTCGGCCTGCGCGCGGGCGCCTGACAGCCCTGCGAGCAGGCCCGCGGCCAGGGTCAGCCCCGTCAGCAAGCCACGGGCAGATTTGGACGATTTCGCCTGTTGCGATGGAGCCATCGGCCGGGAATGAATGAATTTCATCGGGATCGGAAGGCCTTATAGACCATCCGGCCCGGAACGCGAGCCGAAATGCGGCCAGGGTGAAGGTGCGCTCCCTACCCCGCTTGCGGGGGAGGGTCGGGGAGAGGGTGTCTCAACAAAGACTTCCCCAGAGGATAGAGCCCCCACCCGCGGCGCTCCGCGCCGACCTCCCCGCAAGCGGGAGAGGTTGCAGCGGAATTCGCGGCGCGTTGAACGGCCCTCAGAGATACTTCTTCAGGTCCGCCGCGGCCTCTTCCGGGGTCCGCTTCAAATTGAACGGCGAGACGAAACGGCCGTCGCGGTCCATCAGATAGATCAGCGCGGTGTGGTCCATGGTGTAGTCGCCGTCCTTGGTCGGGACCTTCTTGGCATAGACCCGGTAGGAGGTGATCACCTTGGCGGTCTCGGCCGGATCGCCGGACAGGCCTTCGAGATGCGGATCGAAGCTCGATAGGTAGTCTTTCATGGTCGCCGGCGTGTCGCGCTCGGGATCGACCGAGATGAAGATGGCGTTGACCTTGTCGGCATCCTTGCCCATCGCACGCAGCACTTCCGACATCTCGAACAGCGAGGTCGGGCACACGTCAGGGCAATGGGTGTAGCCGAAGAAGATCAGGGTTGGCTTGCCCTTGAGGTTCTGGTCGGTGACGGTCTTGCCGTTCTGGTCGGTCAGCTGGAACGGCCCGCCGATCGCAGCCGGCTGCGCCACCTTGCTGACCCCGCCCATGGCCCAGAACATCACCAGCAGACCGACGACGAGACTCGAGGCGAAGGCGGTCGCGATCACCAGCGGACGGGCAGTGGAGCTCATGAGCGGAAAACTTCCTGTCGCGGGTCAGAAGCAGGCGGCAAAGCCGGTCCTGATCATTTCGAAGAACACCTGGGAGCCGTAATGGAACCAGAGCGCGAGCGCGCCGATCAGCATCAGCCCGCCGGCACCCGCGCCGGTCCATAGCAGCACGGACGGCGTACGGGCGGCAGTGGGCGAATTGTCCTGTAGCTGGCGTGCCGGATGCAGTGATTGAGCCATGACAACGATCGGGACAACGATCGGGGCGAAGGCCCCGGTTCCCTGCCTCCCAAATAGGCTTTGGCCCGCCGACGGACAAGCGCCGCGGGCGGGCCAAAAATCACATCAAGCTGATAGGCTCAGTGAAGCAGCTGGCCTCGGGCGGACTCCAGCTCTTCCGATTTCGGCGAAGGCCGGGCCGAAACGGGCTTGCTGCTGGAGGCCTGCGCGTCGAGATAGCAGGGCTTGTACATGGCCTGAAGCTGCCTGCCCCTCAGGAACAGCATATGCGGCGTGAGGCCGCCACGCTGCGTGATCCAGCGCTTCACCTGCGAGGGATACATCGCATAGAGCATCTGGGTCGCTTCGGGATTGGTGACGGCGCGGCCGTTGCTGCCGAAATCCCAGGCGGCGTGGAAGCCGAGCGTCGCGTGCGAGGTGACGCAGATGCGGTCGCGCGGGATGGCGCCGAGCACGATGGTGCAGGCCGAGGCGCAGAGACCGTCGATGATGACGGTATCGCCGGATTGCCTGAGGTCCTGGTACTTGTCGACGTAAGTCCCGATCCGGCCGCCGCGGTCATCCGCGATCCGAACGACCGCGTGAGACGCCCCCATGCAGGCGATCAAGCAAACCGCCGCAAGCAACCCAGTCAGAAACTTCATGTCCCCCGCCCCAGTCGTTTTCGAATCTGTGTGTCAGGGTGGTGATGCGCGCCCAGCGTCGGTCGAGACCATGGTTTTGTCTAGGCAGGCCGGCTCGCTCAAAACAAATTCAAATCCAGTGTTGCGTCCGCGCTGCACTCGGCCAGCCGTGATCCCGAAGTGGAACAAGTTAACGCGGTCTTACGCGCCACGCCCTTGATCTCAGTTACGACAGCTGGCTTCAATTCCGGGCAACTACAGGGGGGAACTCATGCCCGGGGATTCGAGCGAGCAGGCTGACGTCATTGTCGTCGGCGCAGGACTATCGGGACTGGTGGCGGCGACCGAGATTGCGGATGCCGGCAAGCGCGTGATCGTGGTCGACCAGGAAGGCGAGCAGTCGCTCGGCGGCCAGGCGTTCTGGTCGTTCGGCGGATTGTTCCTGGTTGATTCGCCGGAGCAGCGCCGGCTCGGCATCAGGGACTCCTTCGAGTTGGCGATGCAGGACTGGCTCGGCACCGCCGGCTTCGACCGCGATGAGGATTTCTGGCCGCGCAAATGGGCCGAGGCCTATGTGGCGTTCGCCGCCGGCGAGAAGCGCGACTGGCTGCGCGCGATGGGGCATCGCATCTTCCCCGTGGTCGGCTGGGCCGAGCGCGGCGGCTACGATGCGATGGGCCACGGCAATTCGGTACCGCGCTTTCACGTCACCTGGGGCACCGGCCCCGGCATCGTCGAGCCCTTCGAGCGCCGCGCGCGCGAGGCCGCGAAGAGCGGGCGCCTCATTTTCAAGTTCCGCCACCGTGTCGATGCGCTCTCGATCACGAACGGTACGGTGGACGGCGTCAGCGGCGCGATCCTCGCCGCCGATCATGTCGAGCGTGGCAAGAGCTCCTCGCGCACTGTCGTCGGCGAGTTTGCGCTGAAGGCGCAGGCCGTGATCGTGGCGTCCGGCGGCATCGGCGGCAACCATGATTTGGTGCGGGCGAACTGGCCGGAGCGGCTCGGCACGCCGCCGAAATTCATGATTTCGGGCGTCCCCGAGCATGTCGACGGCCGCATGATCGGCATCACCGAGCAAACAGGCGCGCGGCTGATCAACCGCGACCGCATGTGGCACTATGTCGAGGGCATCCGGAACTGGTCACCGATCTGGCCGCGCCACGGCATCCGCATTCTGCCCGGCCCGTCCTCGATGTGGTTCGACGCCACGGGCACGCGGCTGCCGGCGCCCTTGTTTCCGGGCTCCGACACGCTCGGCCAGCTCAAATACATCATGTCGTCAGGCTATGATTATTCGTGGTTCATCCTGACCCAGGCCATCATCAAGAAGGAGTTTGCGCTATCGGGCTCGGAGCAAAATCCTGACCTCACGGGAAAAAGCTGGCGCATGACCTTGCGCCGGGCCACCAACAAGGGCGCGCCGGCGCCGGTGGAGGCGTTCAAGCGCCGTGGTGCCGATTTCATCGTGCGCGACAAGCTCGAGGACCTCGTCGCTGCGATGAACCAGCTTGCGGGCAATGATCTGCTCAAGCTCGACCACATCAAGATGCAGATCGAGTCGCGCGACCGCGAGATCGCCAACCCTTACGTCAAGGATGCGCAGGTGATGAACATCCACAATGCCAGGCGCTATATCGGCGACAGACTGATCCGCACGGCGTCACCGCATCGCATTCTCGATCCGGAGAAGGGGCCGCTGATTGCGGTCAAGCTCAACATCCTCACCCGCAAGACGCTGGGCGGCTTCGAGACCGATCTCGACTCGCGCGTGTTCGGCGCCGTGGGGCGAATCATCCCCGGACTCTACGCAGTCGGCGAGGCTGCAGGCTTCGGCGGCGGCGGCGTGCACGGCTACCGCTCGCTGGAGGGCACCTTCCTCGGCGGCTGCCTGTTCTCCGGCCGCAATGCCGGTCGCGCCGCGGCGAAGGCGGTGGGCTGAGCGGAGAGGCGCGCGGCTGCGGGGGCGACGCGAGCAGATTGGCCTGTCCCGCGATCGTGTTGATCAGTTCGACCGCGTCGCCGATGCGGGTTGCGGCCTGCGACAGCTTGTTGACCCGATCATTGGTCCGCTGCGCCTGCTGGGCCGCGCGAAATTCGGCCAGCAGCGCCTTGGCGTCTGCCCATTTTTGCCTGTTCTCGGGGTTGGTGAATTGTGCCGCCCGCTCGTCGAATGCAGCGGCTGCCTTGTCCATCTCCTTCCACATCTCCATGCGATCGAGCTTGCCTTGCGGATTTCCGCTCAGCAGATAACCGCGCAAGGTCGCGAGCGGGGAATAGAGATTGCCGACCAGCTTGGTGCTCGCCAGCGCGACCGACCTGGTCACGGCGGGCGCCAGCGCGATCCACGAACCAGACTGGCGAATGCGTGGCAACCTGCCATCCGTCCCGCGCGCTGCCGATGCTGATCATGAATGGCACGGAAGGCGGACGCGGGCCGAGCTGTTTTGCCGCCAACGGATCGGTCTGCTCGGGCCGCAGAACAGCGATATCGTCGGCGCCGAGACGATTTGGGCTTTCTTCAACCGGTTTCCTTGAACCAGCGCATGCGTTGCCGGAAACGCATGCGTGGCCGGGGTGGCTCCGCACGAGGTGCTGCGCTAGACAGGGCCGCCATTCCCACCAGGAGATCCCAATGAGCATTCAGCGTTTTGAAACCGGCCCGCGCATGAGCCAGGTCGTCGTACACGGCAACACCGTCTATCTCGCCGGCGTCGTCGCCAGCAACGCGGCCGGCGAAAGCGTGACCAAGCAGACCCAGGACATCCTGAAGACCATCGACGGCCATCTCGCCAAGGCCGGCACCGACAAGTCGAAGCTGCTGTCCGCCACGATCTACATCACCGACATGAAGACGTTCCAGGAAATGAACGCCGTGTGGGACAGCTGGGTCTCCCCAGGCAACACTCCGGCCCGCGCCACCGTCGAAGCCAAGCTGGCGGCGCCGCAGTACACCGTCGAGATCATGGTGACCGCGGCGAAGTAATTGCGCGGACTAAATTCACGCGCGACTGAAGCGCGATGAGAACGTCATCTGGCTTCAACTCGTTTTTTTGGCGCATGGTCCCGTCGGGAAACCGTTTCACGGACCATGCGCTTGACCTCCGAGGTAATCGATCGGCGCGCGTGAACCTTCGATAGTCGGGTCAGCCGAACGACACGGCGCTATCGAAGGAGAGTCTCATGACCAACCCCGTCACCATCGCCCACCGCTATATCGATCTCTGGAATGAGCGCGCCCAAGGCCGCCGGCGCGAATTGCTCAGCGAGTTCTGGACGGCAGATGCGAGCTACGTCGATCCGCTGATGAAGGGCGACGGGAGAGACGGCATCGACGCGCTGATATCAGGGGTGCAGCAGCGCTTTCCCGACTTCAAGTTCAGCCTGATCGGCGAACCCAATGGTTACGGCGACCATGTCCGCTTCTCATGGGGCCTCGGTCCTGATGGCGCGGACAGTCCGATCAAGGGCACGGATTTCGCCGTGCTGAAGGACGGGCGGATCAGGAGCATCACGGGATTTCTGGATCAGGTGCCGGCGGGCGCATGACGTCCTTATCCTCCCCTGGAGGGGTCCGGGACGAGCGTAGCTCGCCCATGGGTCGGCTCACATGAAGCGAAGCGGAATGTGAGACGGGGTGGGGTGACGCTCTCTCCACCTCGACCAGCGCCCGTTTGGAGAGACCACCCCACTCCGCTCGCGCTGCGCGCTATCCACCCTCCCCCTCCGGCGGAGGGTGAGAGGCATCAAGCCAGCAGATACGCAGCCTTGGCGTTCACACCGAACGCCTTCTCGCGCACCCGCGTCCCGAGCTTCGCCAGGCACACGTCCAGCGCGCCCTTGATCTCGCCGTAGCTGCCCGCCAGCAGACATACCGGCCAGTCCGAGCCGAAGATCAGGCGATCCTCGCCGAAACAATTGGCGACGTGCTGGACGAATGGAAGCAGCCGCTCGGCGTCCCAATCGGTCCACTTCGCTTCGGTGGCGAGGCCCGAGACCTTGCACCAGACATTGCCGCAGGCCGCCAGCGCCGAGATGCGCTCCGTCCATTCGGCGCTGCCGCCCTCGGCGATCGGCGGTTTCGCAGCGTGGTCGAGCACGAAGCGGGCTTGCGGAAAGGCTTTTGCGGTTGCGATCGCGGCGGGCAATTCGCGGGTGCGGACGAGGAAGTCGTAGGCGAGATCGCGACTGAACAGCGCCGCCAATCCGCGCTGGACCTCGGTGCCCAGCAGCCAGTCAGGATCGGCCTCGTCGTGGACCTGGTGACGAATGCCGACCAGCTTTGCGCCGCCCGGCAGCGCGCGCAGGCGATCGAGCGTGTCGCCGAGCGCGGCATCGGTCAGGTCGGCCCAGCCGACGACGCCGATGACGAAAGGCGTGGCATGCGCGACGCCTAGGAATTCCTCGGTCTCCTCGATCGCAGAGCGGCATTGCACCAAGATGCTCGCATCGATGCCGTTGGCCTTCAGCAGCGGCGCGAGATCGGCGGGGGTGAAAGCGCGGCGGATCGGCGCGAGCTCGGGCCCCGCCATCCAGGGGTAGTCGGCGCGCGCGGGATCCCAGAAATGCTGGTGGGCGTCGATCAACATGGCTCACGCTCCGTCCGGCAGCGGCGCCCGCGCGTCCACGAGCTTCCTGGCGCGCAGCTCCTGCCAGAAGGCGTGCGGCACCGCGCGCCCGGACATCGCGATGTTGTCGGCGACCTCGGCAGCGTTGCGCGCCCCCATGACGGCCACCGTCACGGCCGGATGGGCCATGCAGAACTGCAGCGCGGCGGCCTTCAGCTCGGTGCCGTGCTTGCGGCAGAGCTGGTCGAGCTCGAGCGCGCGCGCAACGAGCGCCGCGTCGGCGTCTTCGTAGTTGAACTTCGCACCCGAACGCGGATTGGCCAGGATACCGCTGTTGTAGATGCCGCCGAGCAGGATGCCGATGTTCTTGGCAACGCAAACGGGAAACAGCGCGTCCAGCGCACCCTGGTCGAGCAGCGTGTAGCGCCCCGCGAGCAGGAAGCAGTCGACCGGCACGGCTTCAGCGAAACGCGTCAGCATCTCGCACTGGTTCATGCCGGAACCGATCGCCTTGACCGTGCCGTCGTCGCGCAGACGCACCAGCGCGCGAAAAGCACCGCTCACGGCAGCCTCATAGTGATCATCGGGATCATGCACGAGCAGAACATCGACGCGATCGAGCCCGAGGCGGCCGAGGCTCTCCTCCACCGATCGCATCACGCCATCATAGCTGAAATCGTATTGCGGGCGCAGCGCGGGCGCGCCCTTGTAATGTTCGTCCTCGACGGTCGTGGCGTCGGGCGCGCGCAGCAGGCGGCCGACCTTGGTCGAGATCGCATAGGACTCGCGGTTCTGTTGCCGCAGGAAGGCACCCAGTCGTTGTTCTGCCAGGCCGAAGCCGTAGAGCGGCGCGGTATCGTAGAAGCGGATGCCCGCAGACCAGCCGGCCGCGAGTGTCGCCTCCGCATCCGCATCGCTGACCGCCGAGAACAATCCGCCGAGCGGCGCCGAACCGAGGCCGATCGAAGTGACATCGAGACCGTCAGCAAGCCGGTTACGCTTCATTGCTGTCTTCCTCCCAAAGCAGCACTCCCTCCCCCGCAGGGCAGGAGAGGGAGTGTAGCGCGGGAACGTCGGGGCTGGCAGACGTTCCCGCTCGACGTGCCTACTTCAAGAGTTGAGCGACGTTATCCTTCGTCACGAGATCGAGACCGGTGTAGATCACTTCCGGAACCTTCTGCCCCTTCTTGATCGCAAGCAACGTGTCCATCGACTTCTCGCCCATTTCGAACGGGCGCTGGCCGGTGAGCGCGTTGGAGTAGCCGTCGCGCAGCAACTCGAGCTGCATCTTCAGCGTATCGGCAACGACGAGCGTCAGCTTGCCGCTGTCGATGTCCTTCTTGTTCTTGTTGACGAACGCCTTGAAACCCTCAGGGGCGAACATCGGCCAGCCGCCGACCGGGACGATCGCGGCGAGATCCGGGGTCGCGGTCCGTAGATCCGTCATCTGCTGGACCGCAAGCGTGGAATCGTCGTTGCAGAAGGTCGGCGACCCCTGCACCTCGACCCACTTCGAGCCCTTGAGCGCTTCGCGGACGCCGTCGACACGTTCGGCAAGGTTCTTGGCACCCGGGCCGCCGGAGACCATGGCATATTTGCCGCCTTCGGGGCGGAGCTGAAGCAACTGCTTGCCCAGTGCGAGGCCGAAGTCCTTGTTGTTGGTGCCGATATAGGCGATGCGCTTGGAGCCCGGCGCGTCCGCGTCGAACGTGATGACGGGGATGCCGGCCGCGGTCGCGGCCTCAATCGACTTGGTCATGGACGCGACGTCGGCAACCGAGATCGCGAGCCCATCCACCTTCTGGGTGATGAAGTCCTGGATGATCTGCGCCTGGGTCGCCGGCTCGTGCTCGATCGGCCCCTTGTAGATGCACTCGACGTTGCCGAGCTCCTTGGCTCGCTTCATGCATCCGTCACGCGCCACGTCGAAGAACGGATTGTTCATCGCCTTGGGAACGACGGCAAACTTGTAGGTCTGGGCAAATGCCGGGGTCGCCATCATCGCGATGGTCACGCCGGCCAACAACAGCTTCTTCATTGCTTTCCCTCCACACTGTGATGCCTATCCATTTGTGATGCTCCGGCAGGCGGATAGACGATGTTTCGTTGTCCTTCCGGAGTAACCCCCTGAAGCGCCATGAGATCTGGATTGATCATCATTCCGCTTCAGGTCTTTGTTTTGAGCATGATCCTTCCGGAAAACCGCTTCACACTTTTCCGGATCATGCCCTAAGTCATGCGCGAGCGGATGCGGTCGACCAGCACGGCAAGGATGATGATCACACCGACCAGCGTTTGCTGCCAGTAGGAGTTGACCTGCGCGAGCACGAGGCCGTTGCGGATCACCTCCAGCAGCACGCAGCCGACGATGGCGCCCAGCGGACCGCCGAGGCCGCCGGCGAGATTGGCGCCGCCGATCACGGCGGCGGCGATGACGTTGAGCTCGTAGGACGTCGCCATGTTCGCGGGCGCTGATCCCAGCCAGCCCGAGATGATGATGCCTTGCAGGCCGGCGGCAAGCGCGCAGATCACATAGACTTCGATCTTCACGCGCGCGACCGGGATGCCGGTCAACTCCGCCGCCTTCTCGTTGCCGCCGAGCGCGAAGACGTGGCGACCGAAGCTCGTGTGATGCAGCACGACCGCCATCAGCACGGCGAGTATCACCAGATAGATGAATGGCGCGGGCACACCGAGCACGTCGCCCGAGGTCAAGGCGTAGAACGTCTCGGCGTCCGGCCCGCCCGGAAAGCTGCCGCGGCCATTCGAGACCACATAAGCGAGCCCGCGCACGATCGAGAGCATGCCCAGCGTCGTGACGAAGGGCGACAGCCCGAGCACCGCAATGCAGAAGCCGTTGAAAAGGCCGACGATGAACGCGACGAACAGACCTGCGAGCACCGAAATCAACAGGATCAATCCGGGCACATTGGCGACGACCGTCTTTCCATCGGCGGCCAGATGGACGAAGGACGATCCCGGTGCCGACAGCTCGACCATGACCATGGAGGTGATCATGGCGGAAAAACACATCATCGAGCCGACGGAAAGATCAATGCCGCCGGTGATGATGACGAACGTGATTCCGAGCGTGGCGATGGCGATGAAGGAAAAGTTCTTCGCCACGTTCTGCATGTTGCCTTCGGTGAAGAAATAGGGGCTGGCAAAACGCATCACGATCATCAGCACGATGAGCGCCAGCAGGACGTAGCCGGTCTGCGAGGCAAAGATGCCGCGCTGCCACCATCTTGTCTTGCCGACGTTGGAGAACGTGACGGGGGATTCCAGGGGCATGGCCATCACGCCGCCTCCTTCGCGCCGGTGATCAGGGCGGTGACTTCTTCGGGGGATGTCTCGTGGATCGGCTTGTCCGCGCGTTTCTCGCCGCGGCGCATGACGACGACGCGGTCGCAGACGGCAAACACGTCGGGCATGCGGTGGGAGATCAGCATGACGGCGACACCCTGCTCCTTCAGACGGTGGATCAGGCCCAGCACCTGCTCGACCTGGCGTACGGAGATGGCGGCCGTCGGTTCGTCCATCATCACGAGCTTGGCGTTGGACAGCCGGGTGCGGGCGATCGCGACCGCCTGGCGCTGGCCGCCGGACATCTGCTTGACCAGGTCATACGGCCGCGTCTCCGAGCGCAGTTCACCGAACAATTCCAGCGCACGTGCCGCCATCGCCTTGTGATCGAGCAAAGCGACGGGGCCGAATTTGCGCTTCAGCTCGCGACCGAGAAACACGTTGGCTGCTGCCGTCAGATTGTCGGCGAGCGCGAGGTCCTGATAGACCACCTCGATGCCCACCCCGCGGGCATCGACCGGGCGGCTGAAATGGACGGCATTGCCGTCGAAGCGAATCTCGCCGTGGGTTGGGCGGAAATTGCCGGCGATGATCTTGACCAGCGTCGACTTGCCGGCGCCGTTATCGCCCATCAGGCCGACCACTTCGCCCGGACGCACGTGCAGATCGACGTCGTGAAGCGCGCGGATGGCGCCGAACTCCTTGCCGATGCCGGTCAGTTCCAGCACCGGCTGGCCGTCTCCTTGATTGGTTGTCATGCTCGGCCTCGCTCAGACGTACCGGTTAACGACGGATTCCAGATATTCCTGCCGGCCCGACCGCGGCTGCGGATCGAAGCCGGAGGCGAGCGCACGATCGGCGAGATCGGCGAGCGAGCGCTTCCCCGCCATGATGGCCTGCCCTTCACTGTTCGTCCATCCGGCATAGCGCTCGGCGAGCGGCCTCGTCAGCGCCTCGGCGTCGAGCATGTCGGCCGCGGCAATCAGCGCCCGCGCGCAGGCATCCATCGAACCGACATGGGCGTGGATGAGATCGTCTGGATCGATCGATTGACGCCTGATCTTGGCGTCGAAATTGAGACCGCCGGTGGAGAAGCCGCCCGCCTTCAGCATGTCGTGAAACACCAGCGCCAGCTCCGGCACGTTCATCGCGAACTGGTCGGTATCCCAGCCAAGCAGGTCGTCGCCTCTGTTGATGTCGAGCGAGCCGAACACGCCGAGCGCCTGGGCCAGCGCCACCTCGTGCTGGAAGGAATGGCCGGCGAGGATGGCATGGTTCTGCTCGATATTGAGCTTGACGTCGTCGAGCAGGTCATAACGCTGCAGGAAGCCGTAGCAGGTGGCGACGTCGAAATCATATTGATGCTTGGTCGGCTCCTTCGGCTTGGGCTCGATCAGGAGCGGCCCCTTGAAGCCGATCTTGTGCTTGTGCTCGACCACGAGGGAGACGAAACGGCCAAGCTGGTCCAGCTCGCGCTTGAGATCGGTGTTGAGCAGAGTTTCGTAGCCTTCGCGGCCGCCCCACAGCACATAGTTCTGCCCGCCGAGCCGGTTCGTCAGCTCGAGCGCGGCGCGGACCTGGCCGGCGGCATAGGTGAAGATATCGGGGTCGGGATTGGTCGCCGCACCCGCCATGTAGCGACGATGCGTGAACAGGTTCGCGGTGCCCCACAGCAGCCGCACCTTCGCTGACGCCATCTTCTTCTCGAAGACATCGCCGATCGCATTGAGGTTGGCGACGGACTCGGCAAGGCTCGCGCCTTCCGGCGCTGCATCGACATCATGGAATGTGAAGAAGGGCACGTCGAGCAGGCGGAACAGTTCGAAGGCGATGTCGGCCTTGGCGCGCGCCATCGCCATGGCGTCGGAACCGTGGTGCCACGGGCGCAGGAACGTCTCGCCGCCGAAGGGATCGCCGCCGGGCCAGCAGAACGAATGCCAGTAGCAGACCGCAAAGCGCAGATGATCCTCGAGCCGCTTGCCGTGGACCATTCGGTCCTTGTCGTACCAGCGGAACGCCAGCGGGCTCTTGGCGTCCTTGCCGCCGTAGGCGACCGGGTCGGCTGCGCCGAAGAATTTTGGTAACGTGTTCACAGGGATAACTCCTTCAGCGCGGGATAGAGCTTGCGCCACTGCTGATAGGTCTCGTCATAGGCCGCAGTGCGCGATGGGTTTGGTGTGAATGTCGCAAGGCGGCGCGGACGCGAGCAGACCCGCGCGGGATTTTCGCCGGTGGCGGCGAGCCGGCCGAGCCTGGCAGCACCGAGCGCGGCGCCGACCTCGCCTTCCTCGACACGGTGGACATCAACACCGAGCACGTCGGCGCAGATCTGCGCCCAGAGCGGCGAGCGAGAACCGCCGCCCACGAGATCAACCTCGGTGATCGCCCCTCCCGCAGCACTCAGCGCCGCCAGATTGTCGCGCGCGGCGAAGGCGACGCCTTCAAGCACGGACTGGACGATCTGGTTGCGGCCGGTCGCCCCGCGCAAGCCGACGAAAGCGCCGCTCGCGGCGGCATCGTTGTGCGGCGTGCGCTCGCCGTCGAGATAGGGCAGGAATTTGACCGGGCTCGGACCGTCAACGCGCTCGCCCAGCGGCGCCAGCAGCGTCGCGGCCGGGACCTCCATCACTTCGGCGAGCCAGGCGAGCGAGGCCGCCGCCGACAGCATCACACCCATCTGGTGCCAGAGGCCGGGCAGCGCATGGCAGAAGGCGTGCACAGCCGCTTCGGGCGCCGGCGCAAAATTGTCGGTGACGCGGAAGATCACGCCGGAGGTGCCAAGCGAGAGGAAGGCATCGCCGGGCGCAATCGCGCCAAGTCCGATCGCGCTCGCCGCATTGTCGCCGGCGCCGCCGGCAACGACCACGTTCTTGGCCATGCCCCAGCGCTGCGCGAATTCGCCAGCAAGCACCGCGCTCACCTCACTGCCTTCGACCAGGCGCGGCATGTGATGCAGGTCGAGCCCGGTGGCGCGAAGCAGCTCCGCCGACCAGTTGCGTCTGCCGACATCGAGCCACAGCGTTCCGGCGGCGTCCGACATGTCCTCGACCATCTCACCGGTGAGGCGATAGCGCACATAGGCTTTCGGCAGCAGCACCTTGGTGACGCGCTTGAAAATATCGGGTTCGTGCCGTGCGACCCAAAGCAGCTTGGGCGCGGTGAAGCCGGGCATCGCCAGATTGCCGGCGATGGCATGCAGCGACGGGCAGCGGCGCTCGAGCTCGACGCATTCGCCATGCGAGCGGCCGTCGTTCCAGAGGATCGCCGAGCGCAGCGGGCGTCCATCCGCACCCAGCAGCGTCGCGCCATGCATCTGGCCTGACAGCCCGATACCGCGCACGCCGGCGACATCACGCGGATGGGTGACAGCGAGATCGTCGATGGCGCCGATCGATGCCTCGACCCAGGCATCCGGATCCTGCTCGGACCACAGCGGCTGCGGATGCGACAGCGCAAGCTCGCGCGCGGCCGTCGCGACGACCGCGCCAACCTCGTTCACGAGCACCGCCTTCACACCGGACGTGCCGATATCCAGTCCGAGATCCAATTCGTCCTCCCTTGCTGGCCCGCTCGGCGATCTCCGTCGCCTGTTCCACGGGCCGTCCTCTTTTCGACTGCCGCTACGGCAGATTGTCCCGCATCAAGATGTCGATGCGGATATTCTCCTGTTCACTCAAGATCGGCTCCTGACGCGCAAGCGACAGCAGCACGCGCACGGCGGCGCGCGCCTCATGTCCCGGATTCTGCGAGATCGCGACGTCCAGTGTGCCCTGCAGCAACAATTTTCGCGTCATCGCCGTGAGATCGTGGGCGATGAACACGATCTGCTTCTCGCGGCCGGCCTCGGTCAGGGCCTTGGCCACGCCTTGCGTGCCGGCGCCGACATTGTAGAGGCCGACGATATCAGGATGCTTGGCGAGCAGCCGGGATATCAGCTGCTCGGAGCGGTCGTCCTCGTCGCGCCCTTCGAGCAGAGGCAGGATCTCGAGGTGCGAAAATTCCGACGCCATCACCTGGTTGAAGCCAAAAATGCGCTCGGCATGGTCGCGCAGGCCCTGCGAGCCCGCGATGATGGCGACCTTGCCCGGAGTTGAGCCATGTCCCGGGCCGACAAGGCGGCCGATCAGCGCGCCGGCGGTGCGGCCGGCGGCGATGTTGTCGATGCCGACATAATGGTGACGACGCGAGGACGGCACGTCCGACACCAGTGTCACGACCTTGGCGCCGCTGTCGACGAGATCGTTGATGGCGGCACGCACGCTCGGATGGTCGAGCGCGACGACGGCGATGCCGTCATAGTCGCTGCCGACGAGCTGCTCCAGCGAGGCCGCCAGCACGGAGGGGTCGAACACGTCGGTGATGACCATCTCGACGGCCAGGCGGCGCGCGGAGAGCCAGCCGGACATCTCGCCGAGATAGGCCTGGATCTGCAGCATGAACGGGTTGGCCCCGGTCGGCATCACGAAAGCAAAGCGGCGGGCACGGCCGCGGGCGAGCTCGGCGGCCGCAACATGGGGCTGGAAGGCGTTCCGCTCGATCGTCTCCAGCACGCGCCGGACCGTATCCGGCCGCACGCCGGGCCGTTTGTGCAGGACACGATCAACCGTCGCCAGGCTGACACCGGCCTCGCGGGCGATGTCCTTCAGCGTCAGCGCAGCGGAGGCAGTGTCTTCGGCCATGGCTGAAGGCTAGCAGAGGTGTTTTGAGGTGCGCAACTCATTTTGAGGGATAGGGCCGGAATTTCGATTCCCGGTTGCGCGGGCGTCAGCTACGAGTGGGCCAGATCAAGTGTCAGGTACAGGCTGTTGGGGTCTTCGACATAGGCCGCGAACGGATCGCACGGTACGAAACCGTGGGCCTGGTAGAGCGCGTGCGCCGGCTTGAAATAGTCCCACGAGCCGGTCTCGAGGCTCAACCGCTTGAGGCCACGCCTGCGCGCCTCGGCGATGATGTGGCGGAGCATCAGGCCACCAAAGCCGCGCCGGCGCGTAGTCTGGAGCGTGTGCATCGACTTCACCTCGCCGTGGTCCACCGACAGCGTCTTCAGCGCGCCGGTCGCAACCAGGGCCTCGCCATCCCAGCCGGTCCAGAACGCGACGTCACTGGCGCGAAGGCCTGCGAGATCGAGCGCATGCGCGCTGCCCGGAGCGGTCTGGGCCCGCGCGGCCGCGACGTGGTGGTCGAGCAGCGCGACGACGCGCGGATCGAAGGTGTCGCCGATGCGAATCAGCATCGTCATGCCTCCAAGCTACCTAGCGAGTTGCTCCGGCATGGAGATGGCGAGGATATCTTCGGCATCCTGGATGCGTGGCGTCCCGTGCGATCGGCGCATCACATTTTCCCGTAAGAGGTGCCGCGCCTGGTGATGATGACGTAGCGGGCATCCTGTTTGGTTTCGTTCTCAAAAATCACGGCGCGCATCACGTCGAAGTCGAGACAGTCACCGTCGCGCAGGCGCACTGCCTTGGCATCGATATGCACGCAAACCGCGCCCTCCAGCATCAAGAGCTGCTGGGTGAAGGCGTTGCGGCCCCAGGGGCTGTAGGGCACCCGCGCACCGGCAGGCAGGTCGACGACGATGATCTCGATGCCGCTCGCCGCATCGACCGGGGAGGCGTGGCGGCGCCGGTAGCCGCTATCCGGATCGCGCCATTGCGGCTGGTCGGCAAGCCGCGTCAACCGCTCCGGCGGCTTCTCAGACAGCGCGACGACGTCGCTGAGCGAGACATCGAGCGCCGAACAGAGCTTGTTGAGCAGCGCCGCGGTGGCGCTGCTCTGCGCCCGCTCGACCCGACCGATCATGGCCCGGCTGACACCGGAGCGGCTCGCGAGCTCGTTCAAGGTCATGCCGGCCTGGGTTCTCAACGTCTTCAAACGGCGACCGATCGCGCGATCGAGTTTCTGCTGGTCCATGGTCTTCCGATCCGAACATTGCCCGGCACATGGACCGCATCCGCCGGACGGGAAGAGCTTAGGCCGGGGAGACGGGGCGTGCCGGGAGCCGGCGGCTAATATATTGGAATTTCGGCGCGGCCGTGAGCGGCTGGCGGCTGAGTCGAATGCAAATGGCAGCGGCGGAAGTCTGGAGCGGGCGAAGGGAATCGAACCCTCGTATGCAGCTTGGGAAGCTGCCGTTCTACCATTGAACTACGCCCGCTTACGCGCGTGTCCTGCGCCCCTCCTGATTAGCCGAGACGGTGTCCGTCGCCAAGCGGTTTGGCGTGCCGGGCGCGACAGTTGTTAACGTCCTGGTCAGAATCCAGGCGCGACGGATTGTGGCGGTGTTATGATCACGCCGGTGTGAGGAACGTGCGATCGGTGGGCGTGCACGTGTTCGGCCTGCTTACGCAATGTTCGACACGGCCATCGGCGCTTTCGGCGCGGCTCGAGGGCGCCCGTCCGATCGAAAGCGAGACGCTATTCGAGGTGCTGCTGCCCGTTGCCCCGCCGCGCTCGCCCTCCTAAATACCTTTGATGGATGCGACCACGCTGCTGACGTCACAGTCGATGACGGTCTCCGAGTTTCGTTGCGACGCGGGACCGGCCGACAAGCCGTTTGCCGAATGCCGCGATGGTCATTCCATCGCTTATGTCCGCTCTGGAAGCTTTGGCTGCCATTGCCGCGCCGGCTTCTTTGAACTGGTGGCGGGGTCACTGCTGGTCGGCGCACCCGGCGACGAATACACCTGCACGCACGAGCATGTTTGTGGCGACGTCTGCCTTTCCTTCTTCTTCAGCGAGGACCTGGTCGATGCCCTCGGCGGACGACGCGAGTGTTGGCAGGTCGGCGCGGCGCCGCCGCTGCCCGAGTTGATGGTGCTGGGCGAACTCGCCCAGACGGCGGCAGATGGCAACAGCGACTTGGGCCTCGACGAGGTCGGCCAGATCCTCGCCGGGCGCTTTGTCGAGATGGTTTCGGGCAAGCCGCGCAAGCGGGTGGCGCCCACGGCGCGCGACCGCCGCCGCGCCGTGGAGGCCGCGCTGTGGATCGACGACAACTCACATGCCGGAATCGACCTTGAGCAGGCCGCGCGCCTCGCAGGTTTGAGCCCGTTCCATTTCCTGCGGCTGTTTTCCAACGTGCTCGGCGTCACCCCGCATCAATATCTGGTGCGCTCGCGGCTGCGACATGCGGCGCGCCTGCTCAGTGACGACGATCTCGCGGTCACCGACATCGCCTATGACGTCGGCTTCGGCGACCTCTCCAACTTCGTCCGCACCTTCCATCGCGCCGCCGGCCTGTCGCCGACCCGGTTCCGGCAGGCCGCAAGGGGCGAGCGCAAGATTCTCCAAGAGCGGTTCGCCGTCAATTGACTAGGATCATCTCCATCGCGCGCCCCTGAGCGGCGCTTCGCAATGGAGATGACCATGTACGACCATATCGGACTGCGCGTTGCCGACCTCGACGCCGCCACGCGTTTCTACACGGCGGTGCTGGCGCCGCTCGGCTACGTCCTGTGCTCGAGCGGCGACGGTTATGCCGGCTTCGGGCCGAAGGGCGAGCCGGCCCTCTGGCTGCATCTGAACAAGGGCCGCAAGGCCGACGGCATGCATATCGCGTTTCGCGCCAAGGACCACGATTCGGTGAAGGCATTTCATCGCGAGGGGCTGAAAAGCGGCGGCCACGACAATGGTGGCGCGGGACCGCGCAAGGATTATAGCCCGACTTACTACGCGGCGTTCTTGATCGATCCTGATGGCAATAATGTCGAGGCGGTTTGTACGTGAGCTGGCCACGAACTCCGTCATTGCGAGGAGCCCTTGCGACGAAGCAATCCAGACTGTTTCAACGGAGACATTTCTGGATTGCTTCGCTGCGCTCGCAATGACGCAGGGCTTGGCGACCACCTGCCGAAATCAAGGACAGTTTTCCAATGGCCTCCATCCGCAACGACATCTCCTCCCCGCCCCGGCCCGCGACGTCTGGGACGCGGTGCGCGATTTCGGCGCGCTGCATCAGCGGCTGGTGCCGGGCTTTGTCACGGCTTGCGCGCTCGACGGTGACACGCGCATCGTCACTTTCGCCAACGGCTCGGTCGCGCGCGAGGTGCTGGTCGATTGCGACGATGCGCGACGGCGGCTGGTCTATGCGATCAACAGCGAGCGATTGAAGCATTACAGCGCCTCGGTGCAAGTGATCGCCGAGAGTGACGCGGATTGCCGCCTGGTCTGGATCATCGACATGCTGCCCAACGAACTTGCGGCTTATGTGCAGGAGCAGACGAAAGCGGCGGTGAGCGCCATGCACAAGGCGTTTCCCACGAACTAGCGCGCCTGCGTGACGTATCTCACAGAGGTCCGCCCGCATCGGCCGTAACCATATTCGCGTGCGTCCTGACGGCCTCGCTCTCCCGGCGGGGCCACGCACGCGAGGAGCATGCCATGAGAGGTGCGGACAAGGTGATCTGTCAGGCAGCCGCCGTGCTGCTGCTGTTTTCGGTCGCGAGCTCGCCGGCCCAGGCGCAGTTCCTCGGCAGCGCTGCCGGCGGCGAGGATATGATGACCCAGATGGCGCCGATGCTGGAGATGATGAAGGCGAAGATGGGCAAGCGCCGCTTTGCCATGATGATGCAGACCATGGGCCCGATGATGAGCCGCATGATGGAGAACGGCGGCGGCGGGTTAGGTGGCCTGATGGGTGGCGGCGGGCTCAGTGTGCCCAATTACGGCGGCTACGCGCCCGCGGGCGGCGGCGACATCATGGGCATGCTCGGTGGCTCCGGCGGCGGCGACATAATGGCGATGATCCCGCAGATCATGCGGCTCGCCAATGTCGCCGGCGGCGGGCATCGCCGCCACAAGCATCGCTAGTCCGCAACCAGCACTGGCTGGACGGCCGGCTTCGTTTTGCGCGGCCCCCAGCGGGTCAGCACCACGCTGGACGATGAGAGCAGGCCGAGCACGACCATCGAGCTCGCGGCGAGCCAGAAGAAGTTCTGCGCCGTCGCCTCGTGTGTCGACAGCCACCAGCCGCAGGTCGCGATGTAGATCAGCCGTGCAGTCTGCGCCAGCACCGGGCCAATGACCTTGGCCGCACCTTGCGACGAGAAGTACATCGTCGAGGCAAGGCCGATGAACGCGTAGAACGGCGCCACGGTCGACAGATATTGATGACTGGTCGCGCGCACCGTGGGGCTGTCGGTGAAGATGTCGACCCAGAGATCGGGGAACAGGGCGACGAGGCAGGCCGGCGCACCGACGGCAACGAAGGCACTCGCGCCCGCGATCCAGGCGATGCGCCGCGCGCGGCCGATACGGCCGGCGCCGACCGCCATGCCGATCATCGGCACGGAGGCGATTCCGAACGAGAATGCGATCGAGGTCAGCAGGAATTCGAGCCGTGCGCCGATGCCGTAACCGGCGAGGATCGCGGTGCCGAACTTCGCCAGCATGTGGGTGAAGATCGAGATCGTCAGCACCGATTGCAGCGGCGAGAAGCAGGCGATGGCGCCGACCTTCAGGATGTCGAAGAACATCGACCACTGGATGCGCAACCCACGCAGCTTCGGCACGACGCGGGCGCGGCCGGAAAACAGATACCAGCCCATCACGCAGATGTTCATGGAGTAGGCGATCAGCGCGCCCGCCGCGACCCCGCGCATGCCGAGTTGCGGGAAGGGCCCGAGCCCGAGGCCCAGCGAGCCGCCGAGCACGATCTGCCAGACCGCGGAGTTGAGGATCAGGAGCGACGGCAGCTTCATGTTGCCGGTGCCGCGCAGCACGCCGGCCATGGTGTTGAGCAGCCACGGCAGCACGGCGCCGCCGAAGAAAACCTGCGTGTAGGCGATCGCGTGCGCCAGCACATTGCCGCGGCCACCGAGCATCGTGAGCACCTGCGGCCCGAAGAGCAGCATGGAGAGCATGAACACGAGCCCGAAACTGATGCCGATCAACAGCGCATGCGCGGCGAGCGTCCCGGCCCGTTCACGATCGCCGGCGCCGAGCGCACGTGCGATGGCGGAGGCGACAGCACCGCCCATGGCACCGCCCGACATGGTCATGGTCAGGATCACGGTCGGAAACACCAGCGCCATCGCAGCCAGTGCCTCCACACCAAGACGTCCGATATAGGAGGTCTCCGCGATCACCACGCAGGTGCCGGCGGACAAAGCGACTACGTTCGGCCAGGCAAGAGAGAGCAGCGTGCGCAGGATCGGCCCGTCGGTCAGCGCACTCCGCGCAGGGCGCGGTGGCCGCGGCAGCGGACGTTCCTGCACATCGACCGGGATCTCGGCGATCTCAGTCATTTCCTCTCCCGGGTACAGGCGCCATTCGCGGCGCGGCAATGCATGGGTGCGCCAATCAATTTGCTCGCGCGAGAGGCGCGATACGTCACTGTTAGCACGCTGGCTGCCGATTCCTCCTGCGTCAGGTGCAGGCGTGCCCTGCGGCAGCGCATTTCAAGTGGTGGAATTAGCTGATCGTCCAGATCAGCGGCGGCCTGTCATCGACGGCCGGGCGCAGGTGGACCCCGATATGCCGGCCGCATCCGGCAGCCAACCCCTCGAACAGCCCCTCCAGCACCTTGGCGCAAGCGCGATGATGGTCGGCGACGTCGTCCATCAACTTCCAGCTCTGCTGGCGGATTTCGAAGCTGGCTTCGGATTGCCTCGTCTCGGCCGCGTCGTCCTGCGCGGCGAACAGCGCGTTGAGGAAGGATGCGAACTCGCTCGCTCCACCTCTTGTCATCGACAGGGCGGCCGCAACCTCTTCGAAATGTTGCATGCCGATCAGCTTGCCGGTGAGGTGCAGGAGATAGCCGGCATCTTCCGGCCCGAACAGCTGCACCATCACCGGTGCCGCCGTACGCACATATTCCATGGCATAGTTGCGATGGGCCTTTTCCAGCCGCGGCTTCGGCCAGCTCGCAACCGGCAAAGCCGGCGCGTTCTTCGCATCGAACAACGGCGCTTCGAGATGCCGCGCGAACACCAGGCGCTGGTCGAGTTCGAGTGGATGGTCGTATTGATGATAATAGCCCTCCAACCCGTCCTGCCCGTCGACGCTCTGCTTGGTGCAGACGAAGCCCAGCCTGAGATCGCCGAGCGCGACGCCGTTGTTGGCGTGCCAGCCCCTCAGCATGGCGCGCGAGACCTCGCCCGGCACGCCGCAGATCGCGGTGCCCTTCCAGATCCAACGCGGCGGAGGATAGCGGATCCAGGCCTTGGTGTCGCTCTCATACATGTATTCGACATGCACGCCGCCGATCCAGTTCGAGAGATAGTGATATTGCGCGGCAGCGACTGCCGGCGGCAGATGCTCGATGCCGAGCTTCCTGAGCCCCGGCAGGAAGCGCTCCAGCTGCTGGCGGCGAAATACGCGAAAGACGAATTCGGCGGCATCCGCCGTACCGCGCCGCGTCACCACGGTGAGGATGAGGCCGGTGAAGTAGGCGTGGTAGAGATCGGCGATGGCGCGCCAGCATTTCCATTGCGCTGCTTGCGCGGCGTCTGCGGTGGCGGTCATGTTCACTCCCGATCGTCGTTTTGATCGAGTGTGTCACTGCGACTGGTAGCAGGCAACATGATGCGCGTGCAGGGCGCCCTGCACGGCGGCCCGTCAATTCCGCATCACGAAGCTTGCGAGGCCCTAATTGTGCGCAGCTTTGGCCGCCCGCTCGCGTTCGACGCGCTCGGTGGCATCACGTGCCATCGCGACCGATCCCTGCACGGCGCCACCGGCATCACGCACCAAGGCAAAAGTCATTTCGATGTAGAGCTTGCGTCCGCTCTTATGCAGCGCGCGGGTCAGCGTCGGCCTGCCCGCAAGCTTCATCGCACCGCCGGCGAGCGCGGCCTCGAAGCCCTTCCAATGCGCGGCGCGCAGATGCTCGGGGATGATCAGATCGAGATTCTGACCCAGTGCCTCGTCGGCCGAGAAGCCGAACAGCGCCGTGGATGCGCGATTCCAGCGCGTGATCGTGCCGGAGCGATCCGAATAGATGAGCGCGTCGGCAACGTCGTCGAGGATGTTCGCGTCGAGTCGATCGATCATTTCGCCACCTCGCAGCCCGGATTTCGCTTCGCGCCATCCGGGCTACAGGATCGGGCTACACCCGGAAATGCTTCGAAAGTTTGAGGCCCTGCGCCTGGTAGTTGGAACCGATGCGCTGGCCGTACATCGCGTCCGGGCGCGCCAGCATCTTCTCGTAGACGAGACGGCCGACGATCTGGCCGTGCTCGAGGATGAACGGCACCTCGCGCGAGCGCACCTCGAGCACGGCGCGTGCGCCTTGCCCGCCGGCGCCGGCATAGCCGAAGCCCGGATCGAAGAATCCGGCATAGTGCACGCGGAATTCGCCGACCAGGGGGTCGAACGGCACCATCTCCGCGGCGTAATCGGGCGGGACCTGCACGGCTTCCTTCGAGGCGAGGATGTAGAACTCGCCGGGATCGAGGATCAGGCTGCCGTCGGGACGGGCCGAGATCGGCTCCCAGAAATCTTCCACTGCATAGCCGGAGCGACGATCGACGTCGACGACGCCGGTGTGGCGCTTGGCACGGTAGCCGACGAAGCCACTGCCGTTCTCGCCGGAGAGATCGACCGAGACGGCAACGCCGCCGGTGAGATCGGCATCGTCGATGTCGACGAGACGCTCGGTGGCGTGCAAGCCATCGAGTTCGTCGGCGTTGAGGATGGCGTCACCGGTGCGGAAGCGCACCTGCGACAGGCGCGAACCCTCACGCACCAGGACCGGAAACGTCTTCGGGCTGATCTCGGCATAGAGCGGGCCGTGATAGCCGGCGCCGATCATGTCGAAACGGCGGGTGCCGTCGGCGATCACGCGGGTGAAGACATCGAGCCGCCCGGTCGAGCTTTTCGGATTGGCGGCCGCAACGATCTCCGGCGGCAGCGCGAGGCTTTCCAGCAGCGGCACGATGTAGACGCAGTTGGTCTCGAGCACCGCGCCGTCAGCGAGGCTGAATTCATGCAGCTTCAGCTGGTCGATGCGCTCCGCGACGGTGGCGCCGGGGCCGGGCAGGAAGCTCGCACGCACGCGGTAGGCGATGTCGCCGAGACGCAGATCGAGGCTCGCCGGCTGGATCTGGCTTTCGACGAAATCATATGCGGGCAGGATGAGGCCCGCTTCCGCCATCGCCGCGATCATGCGGTCGGGCAGGATACCATTGGCGTCGGCGGCAACCGTGAACGTCAACCGTGGGTCCTCATCGGGGGTCAAATGCATCCGGACATGCGGGAAATACCAGCCTTTTACGGCTATCCGATGGACGCCTTGACGAAAAGGGCATTGCGGAATATGAGCATCACTTATCCCGTGGTGATTTGAGCCGGCCGGCTTGCAGCCACGTTAAATAAGTCGCTAAACAGGCCGGGGACCTCTGTGATCCCGGCCCGTGGAGATATCCAGGCCGGTTTTTTTGTGACCGTTTTCGCTCAACGGTCATATCGGAGGGTCCTATGTCGAAGTCGCCTGCCAACTACCGCCCCGAAACCCGCCTGGTCCATTCCGGCACGCTGCGCTCGCAATATGGCGAGACGTCGGAGGCGCTGTTCCTGACCCAGGGCTATGTCTACAGCAGCGCCGAGGAGTGCGAGGCGCGGTTCAAGGGCGAGGACCCCGGCTTCATCTATTCGCGCTATTCCAATCCGACGATTGCGATGTTCGAGCGCCGCATGATCGAGCTCGAAGGCGCCGAAGCCGCGCGCTCGGCGGCAACAGGCATGGCAGCGGTGACGACGGCAATCCTGGCGCCGCTCAAGGCCGGCGATCACGTCGTGGCCTCCCGCGCACTGTTCGGCTCATGCCTCTACGTCATTCAGGATTTATTGCCGCGCTACGGCATCGAGACCACGCTGGTCGACGGCGCCAATCTCGACGAATGGCAGCGCGCGCTCAAGCCCAATACCAAGACGTTCTTCCTGGAGAGCCCGACCAACCCGACACTCGACGTGCTCGACATTCCCTCGATAGCCGAGATCGCGCATAGTGGCGGCGCGCGGCTCGTGGTCGACAACGTGTTCGCGACGCCGATCTGGCAGAGCCCGCTCGCGCTCGGCGCCGACGTCGTCGTCTACTCCGCGACCAAGCACATCGACGGCCAGGGTCGCTGTCTCGGCGGCATCATCCTGGCCTCGGAAGCCTTCATCGCCGAGCACATCCACAATTTCATGCGCCAGACCGGCCCGTCGATCTCGCCGTTCAATGCCTGGGTCCTGCTCAAGGGCCTCGAGACGTTAGGCGTGCGCGTGCGTGCGCAGACCGACACCGCGGCGCGCATCGCCGACGTGCTGGCGAGCCATCCGAAGATCGCGCGGCTGGTCTATCCCGGCCGCGAGGATCATCCGCAGGCGGCGCTGGTGAAGAAGCAGATGCGCGGCGGCTCGACGCTGGTCGGCTTCGAGGTGAAGGGCGGCAAGGCGGCTGCGTTCCGCGTGCTCAACGAGCTGAAGCTCGCAAAGATCTCGAACAATCTCGGCGACGCCAAGAGCCTCGTCACGCATCCGGCGACGACAACGCATCAGCGGCTGAAGCCGGAGGTGCGCGCCGAGCTCGGCATCGGCGAGGGATTCATTCGCTTCTCGGCCGGGCTCGAGCACGCGGATGACCTGGTCGAGGATTTGACGGCGGCGCTGGAGAAGGCGTGAGGAGCGAATGGCGAATGGTGAGTGGCGAATGAATCAATCCCTGTTCGCTACTCGCCATTCCCTACTGGCCTCTACATCGGCCGATACGTCCGCACGTCCGCGGGCACGTTCACCCCTAACTTGATCTGGCCGACCGAGCGGATGATGTCATCGCCCAGCAACTGCGCGAAGCAGGCGTAGCCCCAATCGTTCATATGCAGGCCGTCGGCGATGACGAAGCTCTCGACCGGAAGCGCCTGCTTCTCGTGCCACTCGCGCATCACCTCGAAGCGCGGGAAGATGCCGACGTGACGGAGCTGAGCGACCTTGCCGAGCAGCTTCACCATCTTGCTTGCGCTCTCGGGACGCTCGGTGACGCGCGGTGAATATTGCGGGTCGACCAGCACGACGTCGGCATCGCCGGCGGCCTGGATGCGGGCGACGCCGTCCTCGACCATTTTCGCAGTGTCGCCGGGATCGAGATTGCGCAGCACGGCGTTGGTGCCGACCTGCCAGATCACCAGGTCCGGATGCACATCGATGACTTGCGTCTGGAGGCGCTTCATCATCTCGGGCGCATCCTCGCCGCCCACGCCGGCATTGATGACGGTGATGTCGGCAGTCGGATATTGCCGGTGGAGCTGCCCGGCGAGGCGGTTCGGATAGTTGTAGTCGGGCGAGCTCGCGCCGTAGCCGGCCGTCGACGACGAGCCGAACGCGACGATCACGACGGGCTTGCCGGCAATGAGCTTGTTGGCGACATGCGGCAGCGAGCCCATGGGATTGGCGCCGCCCTTCGGCGACAAACAGGGCACACGACTAAAAATGTCGCCGGCGGATTTGGCGACCTGCTTCACCTTGTCGATCGCGCGCGACGTGAGCCCGCGCTGCTCGCCTGCGGGCTGGCTGGCCGCAGCGACCGTGGTCTGAGACGGCGAAGCGGTTGCGGGATTAGCGGCCTGCTGCGGCGCGGACGTCGCCTCGGCCGCTTGCGCGTGAGCAGGCGCCTGCAGCACGGGCGTCAGCATCAGCAGCGCCACCGCCGCGGGCGCGGTCAGCCATGTCGAAAGGGCAAAAGGGCGGAGAGAACTCATTAACGCTAGACCTCAATTTTGCTGCTGGGCCGGCGCCAGATGGGCAGCGTCGATCACAAATTGCGCCAATGCCCGGCCCAGGCAATCATGGACCTGTTTCGCCAGTTCAGGGCCGCGGGAAGGGCTGAACAGGTCGAACTGACCCTGGTCATTCCACTGCCGCATGATCGCGAAACGGTCGAACAGCGGGACATCATGCTCCTGCGCCACCACCCGCATATTGTCGAGATAGGGCGGCGCCGAGATCATGGTTTCGGTACGCGGGCTATATTGCAAATTCATCAAGACGACGTCAGCCCCTGCATTTTGCAACGCAGCGACCCCTTCGGTCACAGCGCCACGAAATTCGTCGGGATCGATGGATCGGATAGCATCCACCGTTCCGGTCTGCCAGATGACCAAAGTAGGAGCTTTGGCTTCCATGAGCTTAACGAAGGTACCCGCGGCCTCCTCCGCTGTCTTCTTGCTCTGTATTTCTACGGAGACGTGCACGGTCTCTGCAGGCGCCAGCTTCTCCTTCAAAATGGCCTGCATCCGCGCCGGATAGGAACTGTCCTCCTGGGCCGGAATGGTGGTGGAGCGGCTGCCGATGACGAGGATCTCGAGCGGCTTGCCTGTTTTCACGGTGTCCGCGACCTTGTGGAGCTGACTGTCGGTGGCAAGGAGATAAGGCGGCAGTTCGCAGGCGGCAGGCGCGGCAGGCACAGCATCGCCCGCGCGCGCCGAAGGCGCGGCGAGGCCGCCGCATAGCAGGATCAGGCTTAGGAAAACCCTCGCCTTCATCAGCCCCCTCCCGCCAGATCGGCATTGCCGGCGGCGTTTTTGGTTTTCGCACCGCTCTTGTCAGCCACGCGCTTGTACCACGAAATGACCCAGGCCACCGCCCACATGATCAGGATTCCGGAGAGACTAATCAGCGCATGCATGGCTGGCCCCCCGGCGACCTCGGCCAAGATAAAGTGACCGGCGAAGGCCAGGAAGACGCCGAGGCAGAATATCTCCAGCGAATGCTGGCCGCACAGGATCAGCGGCCGCAACCACGGCGATCTAAGGCCCGGCCACTCCCGCGGCAGGAAGCGTACGGTGAGCGCGGCCAGCGCCAAAAAATGCGTGAAGCGCAATACGTCGAGGTCGGTCTTGTCGATCGGATACATCCACTGCTCGAGGCGCTTCGGCATGAAGTGCGAGAGCTGCGGCACGTACCAGGTCAGCGTCACGTAGAACGCCGCCACGATGTAGGCGATCGAGATCCACATCGTCACGGGTGATGCCAGAATGCGCGACATGCGTCGTGCACCTCCGAGCGCGCACCATGCTCCGAACACGAACAGCAATTGCCAGGCGAGCGGATTGAAGGCCCAGAAGCCGTTCGGATAGGCGGAGAAGAACAGGTCGAATTCCCAGGTCACCGCGTAGAGCACGGCCGAGAGCGCGAGCGTGACGTCGGGCCGCCGCTTCATCGACCACAGGATCAGTGGTAGCGCCAGCATCAAGACAATGTAGAGCGGCAGCACGTCCATGTTGACGGGACGGAAGCGCAGCAGCAGCGCCTGCACGATGGTGATGTCGGGCTGCTTGAGGAAATCCATGATGCCCATCTCTTCGGTATAGAGCGGGTTCTCGAAGCTGGTCGCGACGTAGGAGATTTCGGCGAGGAAGATCGTGAACAGGAATACGTGAGCAACATAGATCTGCCAGACACGCCGCAGAATGCGCGCGGTGGCGACGACGAAACCGTTCTCCAGCATCGCGCGGCCGTAGACGAAGGCGGCGGTGTAGCCGGAGATGAAGATGAAGATCTCGGTCGCGTCGCTGAAGCCGTAGTTGCGGATCGTGAACCAGGTCAGCAGATTCGGCGGAAGATGGTCGATGAAGATGAGCCACAGCGCGAGACCCCGGAACAGGTCAAGCCTGAGCTCGCGCTCGCCGATGGCAGGCAGCGTGATGGCTGGCGCAGTAACGCGCGGCTTGGCCTCCACAGGTTTGGCTCCTGCAGTTCCCGCGATCGTCGATCCCGTCACTTGATCGGCAATGGTCATCGGGGCCAAAAACCCTTCCGCAAATCGCGACGTATGGGAGTGTACCGGTCCTGTCGCCGCCTCGCAAAGCGGCTGGATCACATCAGGGCCTAATTCCTCGTGAATTCTGGCGGGACGATGTCGCCGGGACCGCCTGCGGCGTTTGGTTCCCGTCGGGGTTTTCGTTATGATGGCAGCCATGTACCGCGCCGTGACCCGCCAGATCGAAGTAACCGTCGAGCCCAATTTCGTGCCGGGGGAGTCCTCGGCCGAGCGCTCCCGCTATTTCTGGTCCTACACCATCGTCATCACGAACACCGGCAATGAGACGGTGCAACTGCGCACGCGGCACTGGATCATCACTGACGCCACCGGGCGCCAGCAGGAGGTCCGGGGCGAGGGAGTGATCGGTGAGCAGCCGACGCTAGCCCCCGGCGAGCGCTTCGAATACACCTCCGGCGTCCCGCTCACGACCGCCTCCGGCTTCATGACCGGCCGCTACCAGATGGTCAGCGCAAGCGGCGAACGTTTCGAGATCGACGTGCCGACGTTCTCGCTGGACAGCCCTGACAACAAGCGGGTGTTGAATTAGCCTCCGGGCGCAGGCTCCATCGGGTGGATTGGCCGAAGGCGCAATCCACGCTGTCCATTTCCACAGAAACAAAAGAGCTGGATTACGCTTCGCTGATCCACCTACGGGGCCGACACCTACGCGTCTTCCACGCCCGCTTCATCAGGCGTGAACTCGTACACCGACGAGCAGAACTCGCAGGTCACGACGACCTTGTCGTCCTTGACCATGGCGGAGCGGTCGTCCGCTGAAAAGCTCTTCAGCATCGACGCAACCGCGTCGCGCGAGCAGGAGCATTGCGCTTTCAGGACCATTGGCTTGAACACGCGCACGCCGCGCTCGTGGAAGAGGCGGTAGAGCAGCCGCTCGCCGGACAGATCGGGGTCGATCAGCTCGACGTCCTCGACCGTCTCGATCAGCGAGCGGGCTTCGACCCAGGCATCGTCTTCGGCAACGCTATGCACCTCAAGGCCCTCGGGCGCATCGCCAGGATGCAAATCCGCCTGCCGCGCGCGCTCCGGTGCTTTCGGCAGGAATTGCATCAGCAGTCCGCCGGCGCGCCAGCGATGCTTGCCGCCGTCGCTCGAGCGCCACTCCTCGCCGACCGCGAGACGCACGCGCGTCGGGATCTGCTCGGAGCGCAGGAAATATTCGTGTGCGGCATCTTCCAGGCTGCCGCCGTCGAGCGCGACCAGACCCTGGTAGCGGCTCATGTCGGGCCCCTGGTCAATAGTCATGGCGAGGTGGCCGCGGCCCAGCAGCGTCCCGGAATCCTTGGCATTGCCGAGGCGCTCGGCATCGAAGCGCGCATAGGCGCGCAGACGATCGGGCGCCTGATAGTCCACCACGAGGAAAGACACCGGGCCGTCGGTTTGGGCCTGAAGGATGAAGCGGCCTTCGAATTTGAGCGCCGAGCCGAGCAGGGTCGTCAGCACGATGGCCTCGCCGAGCAGCTTGCCTACGGGTGCCGGATAATCGTGCTTGGTCAGGATCTCGTCGAGCGCGGGACCAAGCCGCACCAGGCGGCCGCGCACATCGAGCGCGTCGACCTCGTAGGGCAGCACGGCGTCATCGATCGGAACCGCTGATGGCGCGCGAACCGGGCCTTCGGGCCCGGTTTTCATGTCAGGAGATTGGGAAACCATGGCGCTCTATCTGGGGTCGGTCTATCCGAAATGAAAGAGGCACGCCCGCATTCCGGCGCCCCTCGGAACGACGGCCTGCGTAGCCCGGAGTGACCACCGGGCCCATGAGAAGGATCACTTCACCGCGTCAAAGCACCAGGCCAAAATGCCCTTCTGCGCATGCAGGCGGTTTTCGGCCTCGTCGAACACGACCGATTGCGGGCCGTCGATCACCTCGTCGGTGACCTCCTCGCCGCGATGGGCCGGCAGGCAGTGCATGAACAGCGCGTCGGGCTTGGCCAGCGACATCAGCTTGGAATTGACCTGGTAGGGCTTGAGCACGTTGTGGCGGTGCTCACCTTCCTTGTCACCCATCGACACCCAGGTGTCGGTGACGACACAATCGGCGCCCTTGACCGCGGCCTCGGGATCGGTGCCGAGCACGATCGGCGCACCCGTGGTCTTGATGAAGTCGCGCATCGCCTTTTTCGGCGCGAGCTCGGGCGGCGTCGCGACATTGAGCTGGAACTTGAAGCGCTCGGCGGCGTGGGCCCAGGACGCCAGCACATTGTTGTCGTCGCCGGTCCAGGCCACTGTACGACCTTCGATCGGGCCGCGATGCTCCTCATAGGTCATGAGGTCGGCCATCACCTGGCACGGGTGCGAGCGCCGCGTCAGGCCGTTGATGACGGGCACGGTCGCGTTCGCCGCGAGTTCCAGCAGGGCCTCGTGATTGAGGATGCGGATCATGATGGCGTCGACATAGCGCGACAGCACGCGCGCGGTGTCGGCAATGGTCTCGCCGCGGCCGAGTTGCATCTCGGCACCGGTCAGCATGATGGGTTCGCCGCCGAGCTGGCGCATGGCGACATCGAATGAGACGCGGGTGCGGGTCGAGGGGCGCTCGAAGATCATCGCCAGCGTCTTGCCTTCGAGCGGCTTGACCGGCTGGTGCGCCTTCTGCTTCGCCTTCATGGCGGAAGAAGCCGCGAGCATGCTCTTGAGCTCCGACAGCGGCAGCTCGTTGATATCGAGGAAGTGCTTGGGACTCTTGCTCATCAGCTTGCCGCCCGCTTGTTACCCGACAGCGCCGTGCAGGCGCGTTCGAGCCTGGCGACGCTGTCCTCGATCTCGGCTTCGGTGACGATCAGCGGCGGCAGGAAGCGTACGACATTGTCGCCGGCGCCGACGGTGAGCAGTTTTTCGTTGCGCAAGGCCGCAACCAGATCGCCTGAGGGCACCACGGCCTTGATGCCGATCAAGAGCCCCTCGCCGCGGACTTCGCTGAGGATATCGGGGTGACGGTCGATCACGGAAGCGAGTTTCTGCTTCAGGAGCAGCGACATCTTCTGCACGTGGTCGAAGAAGCCGGGCTTGAGCATGACATCGAGCACGGCGTTTGCAGCTGCGATCGCCAGCGGATTGCCGCCGAAGGTCGAGCCGTGCGAGCCGGGTCCCATGCCGGAGGCTGCATCCCCCGTTGCCAGCACCGCGCCGATCGGGAAGCCACCGCCGAGCGCCTTGGCGAGCGACATCACGTCAGGCGTGACGCCGGTGCGCCGATGGGCAAACAGGTCGCCGGTGCGGCCCATGCCGGTCTGCACTTCGTCGAAGGCGAGCAGCAAGCCCTTCTCGTCGCAGAGCTGACGCAGCGCCTTGAGGAAAGACGGTGTCGCAGAGCGCACGCCGCCCTCACCCTGGATCGGCTCGATCAGGATGCCGGCGGTGTGTGGCCCGATCGCCTTCTTCACGGCCTCGATGTCGCCATGCGGCACCTGGTCGAAACCGTCCATCGGCGGCCCGAAGCCTTCGAGATATTTTGCCGATCCGGTCGCGGCCAGCGTCGCCAGCGTGCGGCCATGGAAAGCGCCTTCGAAGGTGACGATGCGATAGCGCTCGGGATGGCCCTTGGAGAAGTGATGATGGCGGACCAGCTTGATCACGCCCTCCAGCGCCTCGGCGCCGGAATTACAGAAGAACACGAAGTCGGCAAAACTCTCGTTGCACAGACGCGCGGCGAGCTTCTCGCCATCCGGGCTCTGGAACAGGTTCGACATGTGCCAGAGCTTGGTGGCCTGCTCCTGCAGCGCCTTGACCAGCGCGGGATGGGCATGTCCGAGCGCATTCACGGCGACGCCCGAGGTGAAATCGAGATACCGATCGCCATTGGTTGCGATCAACCAAACGCCTTCACCGCGCTCAAAACCGAGATCGGCCCTGGCGAAAACGGGGAGCAAATGCGGCGCTGCGCTGTTAGTCATGACGGCCACTTGAATGTTGCGGACGGTGTGGGCGTGCATTGCGCAACGCACCATTGACCAGCCTGAAAACGAAACGTGCCGCCTTTTAAGGGCGGCACGCGTCACCATTTTAGGCCTGGTGAAACGGGTGTCAATGCCGCCCGAACGCCTCGCGACATGCTGAATCCGTAGTCTTGCGGTGGCGATTTTGCGGGATATTCGCCACGGAACATGTGGAAGCGAGTCGCCGGACTCTTGCGCGTGAGTCACGCCATATTGTAGCGTTCGGCTTGTCAGATACGACATCTCGTGCAGCGGTTCTGATCCCAAAAGTCCTCTTGTACCGGCGTAAACGTTCGGGCGTCTGATTGCGCCCGGCGAGCCTTAAGGGATTCTGGCGGCACGGGTTTTTCGAAGCTTACGCATTCGTCGTGCGGCCCCGCAGATGGCGGCGCGCGGTGAAGGAAAGGGTGCCATGACCGTTTTGACTTGGTCCGACGATCGCGTCGAACAGCTGAAAAAGCTCTGGGAGGCCGGACTTTCGGCCAGCCAGATTGCCGCTGAGCTTGGGAATGTCACCCGCAACGCCGTGATCGGCAAGGTACACAGGCTCGGCCTGTCCGGCCGCGCCAAGAGCCCGTCTTCGGCAGCTCCCCGGCCGCGCAAGGCGCGTCCCGCGCAGCACATGATGCGCGTGAGCCGCCCGATCTCGCGGGGCAACACCGCACTCGCCCAGGCCTTCGAGGTCGAGGTCGAGGCTGAACCTGTGACCTTCGACAACGTGGTGCCGATGAGCCAGCGGCTGTCGCTGCTCGAATTGAACGAGGCCACCTGCCACTGGCCGGTCGGCGATCCCTCGAGCGCGGACTTCTTCTTCTGCGGCGGCAAGGCGCTCTCCGGCCTGCCCTATTGCGCCCAGCACTCGCGGGTCGCGTATCAGCCGGCGGCCGATCGTCGCCGCGCGCCGGCGAAGCCGGGTCCGCGCTGAGCATGGCTCCAGACGACAGCGTCCCGGTACCTGCGACGATCGAGACATAAAAAAGCGCGCCCCAGGGCGCGCTTTTTATTTTGCTTGCATGTCACCGTGCTCAGGCCTGCTCGGCCTTCGCGAAGCGGTCGTCGAGCGCGTAGCCGGCGCCACGGACGGTGCGGATCGGGTCCTGCTCGCGGCCGAGATTGAGGAGCTTGCGCAGGCGGCCGATATGCACGTCGACGGTCCGCTCGTCGATGTAGATGTCGCGGCCCCAGACGCTGTCGAGCAACTGCTCGCGCGAGAACACGCGGCCGGGATGCTCCAGGAAGAACTCCAGCAGGCGATATTCGGTCGGGCCGAGGTCGATCGGCCGGCCCGAGCGCGCCACGCGACGCTTTTCGCGGTCGAGCTCGATGTCGCCGAAAGCCAGCACGGTTGCGAGCCGCTCGGGGCTTGCACGCCGCAGCAGTCCTTTCACCCGCGCCAACAGCTCAGGCACGGAGAACGGCTTGACGATGTAATCGTCGGCGCCGGTGGCGAGGCCGCGCACCCGCTCGCTCTCCTCGCCGCGCGCGGTGAGCATGATGATCGGCAGCTGCTTGGTGTCGGACCGCGTCCGCAACCGGCGGCACAGCTCGATACCGGACAGGCCCGGCAGCATCCAGTCGAGCACGATCAGATCGGGAATGTGCTCCTTGAGACGGGTGTCGGCGTCGTCGCCGCGCATCACCGTCTCGACGTCATAACCGTCGCCTTCGAGATTGTAGCGAAGCAGCTCGGTGAGAGCTTCTTCGTCTTCAACCACCATAATGCGTGCGCCCATGGGGTCGTCGCTCCTTGAGGATTCAGGTGTTGGGGACGGTGGTTGCGAAGGTCGTCATGTCGCCCTTCGGTCGCTTGTCGGTGATGGCCTGGCCTTCGATCATGTAGAACACGGTCTCGGCAATGTTGGTGGCGTGGTCGCCGATCCGCTCGATGTTCTTGGCGCAGAACATCAGATGGATGCAGAACGAGATGTTGCGCGGATCCTCCATCATGTAGGTGAGGAGCTCGCGGAACAGCGAGGTGCAGATGGCGTCGACCTCCTCGTCGCCCTTCCACACCACCATCGCCGCCGGCAGATCATGCGCGGCATAGGCATCCAGCACCGACTTGACCTGTTGCTGCACGAGGTCGGTCATGTGCTCGAGGCCACGGAACAGCTTGAGCGGATGGAAATCCGTCTCAAGCGCCGCGACGCGTTTGCCCATGTTCTTGGCGAGGTCGCCGATCCGCTCGAGATCGGTCGCGACGCGCATGGCGCCGACGATCTCGCGCAGATCGATCGCCATCGGCTGGCGGCGGGCGATGGTGAGCACGGCGTGCTCCTCGATCCGCCTTTGAAGCGCGTCGATCTCGGCGTCGGTGATGACCACGCGCTGGCCGAGCGCGACGTCGCGACGGATCAGCGCGTCGACGGAATCGACGATCATCCGCTCGGCGAGGCCGCCCATTTCCGCGACCGACCGGGTGAGCTCCTGGAGGTCGGTATCGAAAGCCTTTGCGGTATGTTCAGAACCCATGTCCTGTCTCCTCAGCCGAACCGGCCGGTAATGTAATCCTGCGTGCGCCGGTCGGTCGGCGACGTGAAGATCTTGCTGGTGTCGTCGAACTCGATCAACTCGCCGAGATACATGAAGGCGGTCTTGTCGGAGACGCGCGCCGCCTGCTGCATGTTGTGGGTGACGATCGCGATCGTGTAATTCTCGGACAGTTCCTGGATCAGCTCCTCGACCTTGGCGGTCGAGATCGGGTCGAGCGCCGAGCAGGGCTCGTCGAACAGGATCACCTCGGGCCGCACGGCGACGGTGCGCGCGATGCAGAGACGCTGCTGCTGGCCGCCGGAGAGCGAGAGGCCGGATGCATTGAGCTTGTCCTTGACCTCGTTCCACAGCGCGCCGCCGCGCAGCGCCTTCTCGACGCGGTCGTCCATCTCGGACTTCGGGATCTTCTCGTAGAGACGGATGCCGAAGGCGATGTTCTCGTAGATCGTCATCGGAAACGGCGTCGGCTTCTGGAACACCATGCCGACGCGCGCGCGCAACAGATTGAGGTCCAGCCCGGGATCGAGGATGTTGGTCTGGTCGAGCATCAGCTGGCCGGTGACGCGCTGGCCGGGATAGAGGTCGTACATCCGGTTGAAGATGCGCAGCAGGGTCGACTTGCCGCAGCCCGACGGGCCGATGAAGGCCGTGACGCGGTTGGTGCCGAGCGCCAGATTGATGTTCTTCAGCGCGTGGTGCTCGCCGTAATAGAAGTTGAGATTGCGCACCGTCACCTTCGCCGGAGCTTCGGGCAGCGGCTGCTGGGCATGCGGGAGCCCGCCGGAGGCGCTCATCGATACGGAAAGGTCACTCATTTTGCGGTCCTCTCGGCGCCAAGAATGCGCGCGCCAATGTTCAGGGCAAGCACGGTCAACGTAATCAGCAGCGCACCGCTCCAGGCGAGTTGCTTCCAATAGGCATAGGGGCTCTGGACGAAGTTGTTGATCGTCACGGGCAGGTTCGCCATCGTCTTGTTCAAGCCGAGGCTGAAGAACTGGTTCGACAGCGCGGTGAAGAGCAATGGCGCGGTCTCGCCGGCGACACGGGCGGTCGCGAGCAGCACGCCGGTAATGAGACCCGAGCGGGCCGCGCGATAGGCGATCCGCTTGATCACCAGCGAGCGCGGCAGGCCGAGCGCCGAGGCCGCTTCGCGCAGCGCGTTCGGCACCAGCAGCAGCATGTCCTCGGTCGTACGCAGCACCACCGGGATCACGATGACGGCCAAAGCGAGCGAGCCTGCGATCGCCGAGAAGCCGCGCATCGGCACCACCACGGCGCCATAGATGAACAGGCCGATGATGATCGAGGGCGCCGACAGCAGGATGTCGTTGATGAAGCGGATCACCGAGGTCAGCTTGTCGTTGCGACCGTACTCGGCGAGATAGGTGCCGGCGAACAGGCCGAGCGGCGCGCCGATGCCGACGCCGATCACGGTCATGATCAGCGAACCCACGATGGCGTTGCGCAGGCCGCCTTCGGTCGAGCCCGGCGGCGGCGTGTCGGCGACGAACAGTTCGAGGTTGAGGCCCGCCAACCCGTTGTAAAGCAGCGTCATCAGGATCAGCGCGAGCCAGGTCACGCCGAAGGCGGCGGCGGCGATGCAGAGCGTGCGGACGACGATGTCCTTGCGGCGGCGGCGTGCATAAATCCGGTTCATGTTACTTCCCCGCCTTCCTTTCCAGACGCAGCAGCATCAGCCGGGCGCCCGCGAGCACGAAGAACGTCAGCACGAACAGCAGCAGGCCGAGCAGGATCAGGCCGGACTGGTGCAGCCCGTCGCTCTCGGCGAATTCGGAGGCGATCGCCGCCGAGATCGTCGTGCCCGGCGCGAAGATCGACGACGAGATGCGGAACGAGTTGCCGATGATGAAGGTGACCGCCATGGTCTCGCCGAGCGCGCGGCCCAGCGCCAGCATGACGCCGCCGATGATGCCGACGCGGGTATAGGGAATTACCACGCTGCGCACCACTTCCCAGGTGGTGCAGCCGACGCCATAGGCAGCTTCCTTCAGCACCGGAGGCACCGTCTTGAACACGTCCACCGAGATCGATGTGATGAATGGCAGCACCATGATCGCGAGGATCAGCGCGGCGTTGAACAGGCTGAGATAGGACGGCGGACCTGCGAAGATCGCGCCGAGCACGGGGACGCCATCGAAGATCTTGATCATGAAGGGCTGGAAGGTGTTGGCCAGGAACGGGCCCAGCACGAAGAAGCCCCACATGCCGTAGATGATCGAGGGAATGCCGGCGAGCAGCTCGATCGCCATGCCGATCGGCCGGCGCAGCCATTGCGGGCAGAGCTCGGTCAGGAAGATCGCAATGCCGAGACCGACCGGAATGGCGATCAGCATCGCTATGAAGGAGGTGACGAGCGTGCCGTACATCGGTCCGAGCGCGCCGAGCACGGGCGGATCCGCCGAGGGCGCCCAGCGCTGCGTCCACAGGAACGCGAAGCCGTACTCCTTCATCGCCGGGACGGCGCCGATGATCAGCGAAACGATGATGCCGCCGAGAATGAGAAGCACCGAAATCGCGCTGAGCCGCGTAATCCAGTAGAAGGTGACATCGCCGAGCTTGAACGCGCTCAAAGCCTTGGCGCGATCGTATGGTCCGGCGTCGTCGATTACATCGCTCTGAACGGCCATTTCTGCCACGCCGATCCCCTGTGCCAAGTCATATACGCTTTTGATGGTCTCGTGCCCCGGACTCGGCACGAGGCCTATCCGGGGCAGAAAAGTCGTCACGTCGGCAATGCGGCCGCAGGAGGCCGCACTGCCTCCGAGAGCAAAGAGCTTAGCTCTTGATGTCGGCTGACCAGGTCTTCTCGATCAGCTTCACGACGTTCTCGGGCATCGGGATGTAGTCGAGTTCCTCCGCAGACTTCGCACCCTTTTCAAAGGCGAACTGGAAGAACTTCAGCGCTTCCTGCGACGCGGCCTTGTCGGTCGCTTCCTTGTGCATCAGCACGAAGGTCGTCGCGACGATCGGCCAGGACTTGTCGCCAGGCTGGTCGGTGAGGATCAGGTAGTACCCCGGAGCGCTGGTCCAGTCGGCGTTGGACGCGGCAGCCTGGAACGACTCGTTGGTCGGGTCGACGGTCTTGCCGGCCTTGTTGACCATCTTGGTGTAGGTCAGCTTGTTCTGCTTGGCATAGGCGTATTCGACATAACCGATCGAGTTCCTGGTCTGGGCAATGTTTCCGGCAACGCCCTCGTTGCCCTTGGCGCCGACGCCAACGGGCCACTCGACGGCGGTGCCTTCACCGACCTTGCTCTTCCAGTCGGCGCTGGCCTTGGAGAGGTAGTTGGTGAAGTTGAAGGTGGTACCCGAACCGTCCGCGCGGTGAACGACCGAGATCGATTCCGACGGCAGCTTGGCACCCGGGTTCAGCTTCTTGATCGCAGCGTCGTCCCACTTGGTGATCTTGCCGACGAAGATGTCGGCGAGGGTGGCGCCGTCGAGCACGAGATCGCCGGCCTTCACGCCTTCAACGTTCACGACCGGAACGATACCGCCCATGACCATCGGCCACTGAGCGAAGCCGTCCTTCTGGAGCTGATCCGCCTTCAAGGGAGCGTCGGTCGCGCCGAAGGTCACGGTCTTGGCCTGGATCTGCTTGATGCCGGCGCCAGAACCGATCGACTGGTAGTTCACGCCATTGCCCGTGTCCTTCTTGTAGGCATCAGCCCATTTGGAGAGGACGGGGAAAATGAAGGTCGAGCCGGCACCGGTGATGTCGGCGGCGAAGGCCGTCGTCGTCGTTGCGGCGACCAAGCCGGCAGCGACGATCGTCTTGATGAATTTCATGCTGGTCTCCATACAGGGGAGCGAAGCGCCCATCAGCGCCCGATCGCGCTCCCCGCGCCGCCCCTTTAGGAGCGGTCGGCTGAGCTTTTACGAAGCTTTCATGACAGTCGGATGACACCATCAAGCAATTGAAATCGCTCGATTTTCTTGTCTAGACGAAAGTCTTGGCCTGGGGAAAACAGGCGGTGAAAGTGGCGCCCTGTTTGGGCACACTTTCGATCAAAAGACGGCCGCGGTGACGATTTAGAATGTGTTTCACCAGGGATAGTCCCAGTCCTGTTCCGCCCTGCAAGCGGCTGTCGCCGACATCGACCCGATAGAACCGCTCGGTCAGGCGCGGCAGGTGCTCGGGCGCGATGCCGGGGCCGAAGTCGCGGACCGTGACCCGGATTTCCTGCGTTCCATCGGTGCCCGAGGGAGCGGTCAGCGACACGATGACGCGCCCGCCGGAGGCGCCGTATTTGAGCGCGTTCTCGATCAGATTCTCGAACAGGCGGAGCAGCTCCTCCCGGTCGCCGGCGATCATGACCGGGGTCTCAGGCAGATGGGTCTCGACCTCGACCTGACGTTCCCGCGCCAGCGGCTCGAGCCCATCGGCGACCTGGAAGATGATCGGCAGCAGATCGACCAGGGTGTCGGGCCGCACATGGGCCGACAGCTCCACCCGCGACAGCGACAAGAGATCGTCGATGAGGCGCGCCATGCGGGTCGCCTGATTGTGCATGATGCCGAGGAAGCGCTCGCGCGCCTTGGGATCGTCCTTGGCCTGGCCCTGCAGCGTATCGATGAAGCCGGACAGCGCCGCGAGCGGCGTGCGCAATTCGTGGCTGGCATTGGCGACGAAGTCGGCCCGCATCTCCTCGACCCGGCGCAACGGCGTCTGGTCGTGGAACGTCATCAGCATGCACTTGTCGGCGCCGCCGAAATTTGTCGGCACCGGCACCGGGGTGATGATCAGTTCCATCCAGCGATCGACGGGCACGTGGTCGAGATAGGTCGCGCGCCGCGGCTCGGTGGTCGCAATGGATTCGCGCAGCGCGGTGATGATCTCCGGCGAGCGCAGCGCGAACTGGGCCAGCTCGTTCTTGCGCAGCGCCGGCGCGAGCTGGGCGGCGGCGGCATTGAGGTGGATGACGCGGCCGGCGCGGTCGAGCAGCACGGCAGGATCAGGCATGCCCGCGACGACGGCGGCCACGGCCGCGCTTTCGACCGGATTGACCCGCCTGACGTCGTCGCGCGAGGTTGCGGCATCATGCAGCCGCCAGGGGATCAGCGCGGCAGCCGCGATGCACAGGAACACCGCCACGGCCCGGATCGCCGACAATTCGCCGAGCGAGACCACCACCGACAACGCCAGCGCCGCGGCAATCAGGATGACGGTCGAATGCCGCAACCGGTCGGACCAAGGCTGCGCGGGGGGAGACGAGGGAGCGTCGATCGCCATCGGGGCGGGCTTCTCCTTGTTGCGCCGGTCAGGCGCCGCTGCCGTCGCGACGCTCTCTCACATAGGCGGCTTTGGGTGCCGGACCGGGGTCGAGCTTGAGCGCCGCCTGCTGCAAGCGCTTGGACCGCGCACCGATGATAACTTCGCGAAACGTCAGCAAGATTACAGAGATGACGAAGGGCGACAGATAATAGAGCACCCGGAACAGCAGCATGCCGCCCAGCAGCTCCTCGCGGTCCATCTGCCAGAGACCTACCAGCATGGCGGCGTCGAACACCCCGAGTCCGCCGGGCGAATGGCTGGCAAAGCCGAGCAGCGTCGCCGAGACGAAGATGACCGCGACCACGACGAAGCCGAGGTTGGGCTCGTCGGGGACCAGCACGTACATCGCGAGCGCGCAGAAGCCGAGATCGATGATGCCGATCGCGATCTGGAGCAGGGTCAGCGGGCCGCCCGGCAACACCACGGTCCAGGGGCCGCGCCCGACCACCCGGGGCTGCGTCCAGACCCAGACCACATAACCAACCAGCGCCACGATGATCATCATCGCGATCATCCTGTTGAGCCAGGGCGGCAGCTGGTCGATCGCGGCGGCGGCCTCCGGATGATAGGAGATGCCGAGGCCGAGCACGGCGGCATTGCCGAGCCAGAAGGTGAGGCCGGCCAGGAAGCAGATTTTTGCGACGTCGATCGCGTTCAACCCGCTCGCAGAATAGATGCGGTAGCGCACCGCGCCACCGGTGAAGACGCTGGCGCCGACATTGTGGCCGATCGAATAGCTGGTGAAGGCCGCGAGCGCGTTGATGCGATAAGGCACATGGGAATGGCCGATCGCGCGGACCGCGAACAGATCGTAGAAGGTCAGCGTGAAATACCCCGCGGCAACGAACAAGGCCGCCATCGCAATCTGGCGCGGCTCGGTGCTCTTGATCGCCTCGATCACCTCGTTTTTGTCGATGCCGCGGAGCATGTGGTAGAGCACATAGCAAGCGATCCCGATGACCGCGACGCTGGTCACAACTCCAAGCTTGTGCAGGATTTGCTTGTGGCGCAGAAACGTCATCGCTCTGCGTATGGCTTCCAGCATCTAGACCTCGAACAACGCTTCAGCGGCCGGCGAACAGGCGGACGACGCACAGGCATTCAACGAGCCCTCACCGCCGGCCTCGCGCATGCCCCCCGCCCCTCCACTAGCGCGTTTCGGGGCCGAGTGGAATTCGCCAATGTGAACAAAATCACGTGCCTTCAATATTTTAGGCAGGGTGTGGGCTCCTGATGCACGGTTTGGCGCTTTCGGCGCCAAGCTCGAGGCGAATCTCCATGGCGATCCTGCGCAGAGGCCATGAAGTTTTGATGATTTCGACCGGACAATGTTCCGCGGCGGCTTAAGTCGAAATCAATCTATGGATCGCATCGGCCCGTTGAAAGAGGCGACTGCAGGACGCACGACTGCGTCGCTCATGACGCCTCGTCCGAGATCATCGGGTTGCACTGCGGCATCACAGAAGGCACTCGGCCACCCGCCAGGATGGCCGCGATGAGCACGTTGCTCGGAGGTAGCGCTCTCTTCAGGCCGCAAGCCGTGAGCGAATCGCTTCGATGCCTGCGATCCAGCCCGCGACGGAGCGACCGATCGCCTCGGCATGATCCTCCTGAAGGAAGTGCAGGCCGGGGCCGAGATGCACGTGCGCGCAATGCCTCAGCGAGGCCGCGAACCGCTCCGCAAAATCGGGCGAGACAAGCGCGCCGGGCGCACCTGAGAACAGCAACTTGGGGTAGGACGATGTGGCCAGCGCGGCATGCGCCGATTGAAGCGTCGCATAGACATCGGCGGGCTGGTTCGCGATCGGCAGTTCGCGTGGAAGCGCAAGAACCGGGCGGCGGCTCTCCGGCGTCGGGAACGGCGCGCGATAGGGCGCCATCTCCTCGTCGCCGAGCTTGCGCACGATGCCGCCCGGCAGCACGCGCTCAATGAACGCGTTGGCCTCGAGGATCATCGCCTCACCCTCGCCCGGCGTCCTGAATTTGCGGAAGGTCTCACGCGCAGCCTCGGCCTGGTGAAAGTCCTGCCAGGTCGGCATCGGACGGATGAACTCCATGAAAGCCAATCCGCGCACGATCTCCGGCCGGCGCGCGGCGAGATGGAATGCGAGCGCCGTCCCCCAATCCTGCGCGACCAGATAGGCCGATTTGATGCCGCGTTCGTCGATGAAGGCATCGAGATAGCGTGCAAGATCGAAGAAGCGATAGGCAATATCCGGTTTGTCGGATTGGCCGAAGCCGATGTTGTCGGGCGCGATGCAATGCGCGACCGATGACAGCAGCGGCAAGATGTTGCGCCAGATATGCGAGGAGGTGGGATTGCCGTGCAGGAAGAGCGCAACGGGCGCGTCCTCCGCGCCTGTCTCGCGATAGGCCATGCTGCTTCCGAGGACGGACGCTTTGCGGATCTCGATCTGCTTGGTCATGTCAGCTCCTTGAACACGGTTTGGAATGCGATGGTCTTGAAACGCTCGAGCGCTTTGGGATTGCGATCGACTTTCATGCGCAGGATCGCGCCCTGCCACGACGCGAGCAGGAAGTCGGCAAGCTCCTCCGGCTCGAAATCGGATGCGATCTCGCCGCTGGCCTGAGCATCGCGGATGCAGGCGGCGAACGGCGAGCGCCATTCCGCAAAGATGGCCCCAAGGCGCGCGCGCAGCAGTTCGCTGCTGCCAGATGCCTCCAGGCTGAGATCGCCGATCAGGCAACCGCGAGCGTAGCCATCAGCCTCCAGCCGGCCGGTGATGATGTCGAGATAGCGCCTGAGCCGCGCGCGCGACGTCAGCGAGGCGTCGTCGAGGGCCTCGGCAACCAGTCCCCTAGTCACGTCGAAATAGCGGTCGAGCACCTCGGAGGCGAACGCCTCCTTCGAGCGGAAATGGTTGGTGAAGGACCCCTGGGGCGCGCCCGCAGCCGTGGTGACGTCGCGCACGCTGGTGCCGTGGTAGCCGGTCCGGAACATGACCTTGAGGCCGGCGTCGAGGATGGCGTCTTTGAGTGAGGGCTTCGGCATGAGCGCTATAATACGTACGTACGTATTGCTGTCAAGCGCCAGCTTGTTTCCTCGGCGATCTCGTCGCCGATCAATCGGTTACCGAGCCTTTGAAGGTCAGATCAGCCTGCCGGCTGGCTCCGGGAGACCACCCAATAGCGCAGGCATGCGCCGATGGTACAGCCGACGAGGTAGCAGGTGAACATGATGAGGCCGAGGTCGAGCCAGTAGCCGAAGCGGCCCGGGACCACATGCGCCAACGAGGCCGCGAGCAGGCCTGCAACCAGCACCGCGAGCCACCGCGCCGTGACCTTCGGGGTGCCGTTGCCGCGCTGGACCACCGAGATCCAGCCCATGCAGAACCCCAGCAGAACCGAGCCGATCAGCCAGCCCATATGGAACGAGACGAGATAGGGCATCGTCACCTCACCAGAAATTCGATGCGGCGGTTTTGCGCCTTGCCATCGTCGGTGTCGTTGCCGGCGACAGGCTGCGTGCTGCCGTAGCCGACAGCAGTGAAGCGCTCAGCCGGCAAGCCCGCCTTGACGAGATAAGCGATCACCGCCTGCGCGCGCTTCTCGGACAGCGCCTGGTTGAACGAATCCTCGCCGTCGGAATCAGTGTGGCCGGCAACCTCGATATCGGTGGTCGGGCAACGCAGCGCCGTCTCGATCAGATGATCGAGAATGCCGGCGGAGTCGGGATCGATGTCGGCGCGCTTGGGCTCGAAGCGGATCTTGCCCTTCGCCAAGAGCTCCGAGAACAGTTGCTGGCAGACGGTACCGTCGACCGGACCCGCCGGCGGCTTCACCGTGATTTCGGGCTTGTATTGCCAGTTTTTTGGAAAGTCCTTGCCGAGGCCGGCGCGGATGTCGTTGGCCGCACCCTCGTAAAGCGCATCCCCCGACAGCTTCACCTCGCGATCGGACACCACGAGCGTACCGGTCGACAGCCGCGACAGCGCGCCGAGCGCTGCGATCACGGCGGTGTTGAACGAACCGGGCGCACCGACGCTGGCCTTGAGATTATCGACGACCTTCTCAGTGAAGAATTTTCGCGACGCGCTGGTCGCGATCGCGGCGTGCACGACGTTGTCAGGCACGTAGCCGGTCAGCGTCAGGGTGGCCGCGACCGGATCCTTGTAGGCCTGGAAAATATAAGGCGGTGCCTTGATCTCATTGGCGGCGATCGAGAATCCCTCGGGCAGGTTCTTCAGCGCCGCGCCGATCGCCTCGCGGCCGCCGAGGTCGCGCGCCATGCCCGACAGACTGACCTTGGTATCCGATATCGTGATCTTGCCGTCTTTGAGCTTGCCGATCTGGTCGAGCAGCAGCATCGCGGCCGCCTCGAAACGGGGCGGTGCGCCACGGGCGAGACCCATCTGATCGGCGATCTCGGTCCCGTTGGCCTCTTTTCGCGCGGCCTCCGTGAGGCGCGCTTTTATCGCCGGCAGCGGAGCGGAGCCCGACAGCGTCACGCGCACCACGTCACGCTCGGCGTTCCAGACGAAGGGTTTGGCTTCGGGAGCAAGCCGGGTCTGGTCATCGACCAGCCGCACGCCGGGAACCAGCTCGACGGCCGTGACGGCATCGCGGCGTCCCTCCTCGGAGAAGGCATCGGCAATCAGGCTGATGTCACGGCCGTCGACCGCGATCCGGGTCTTGTCCAGGACGGTGTCCTTGAGCGCGGCCGAACTGCGGGCCGAGAGGTCGGCCTCGACAGGCAAAGTGTTGTTCCAGGCCGCAATTCCCCACATGACGGCCAGGGGAATCAGCCCCGGCCACCACTTGCTGGCCCACCCGAAAAGCATCTGCATTCGACGATCCGAACTCTGGAACCGGAGACAAAACAAACCCTTGGCAGGCTGTCAAACCGGAAATGGGGCCCTTTGCGAGGCCGCGCGTGGACAATTGGAATAACTTTTTCTTCAAGGGTCATTCCTTAAAATTGAAGGCGGAATGCCAGGGGCGACCCACCGGTCATGAAACAACTTCGAAACAACGTCATTCGCGCCGGGCTGGGAGCACTCTATTTCAGCGGGGCGCACCATCTGCTGCGCCCGCTGCTGTCGGGCGTCGGCGCCATTTTCATGCTGCACCATGTGCGGCCGGCCCGGGGCAGTGCCTTCCAGCCGAACCGGCATCTCGAGGTCACCCCCGACTTCCTGCGTGCGACGCTGTGCCATTTGCGCTCGTGCGAGATCGACATTGTCAGCATGGACGAACTGCACGAGCGGCTGGCGCAGGGCCGCTTCGAGCGCCGCTTCGCCGCCTTCACCCTCGACGACGGCTATCGCGACAACCGGGACCATGCGTTGCCGGTGCTGCGCGAATTCGACGCGCCCGCGACCATCTATGTCGCGAGCGACTTTGCCGAGGGCACCGGTCGATTGTGGTGGACCGCGCTGGAGGCCGTCATCGCCAGGGCCGAACAGGTCGAGGTGCGGATCGGCCGTTCGGCGCTTCGGCTCGATGCGAGCACAACGGCCGCGAAACAGGCGGCATTCGACCGTCTGCATGATTGGCTGCGCGCGCTGCCGGGCGAGCCCGATCTGAAGCGCGAGATCGAAGCTCTGTGCGCTGCCCATGGGGTCGATATGGCCGCGCTGTGTCGCAGCCTTTGCCTGTCCTGGGACGAGGTGAAACAGCTCGCCACCGATCCGCTGGTCACGATCGGCGCACACACCGTCAGCCATTGCAACCTCGCCAAGCAGAGCGAGGAGATCGCCGCGCAGGAGATGGCGGTGAGCCGGGCGCGGATCGAGAACGCGCTGGAGCGCGAGGTGGTGCATCTCGCCTACCCCTATGGTGACCACGATGCCGCAGGAACGCGCGAATTTGCGCTCGCCGCATCCGCCGGCTTCAAGACCGCAGTGACGACGCGGCCCGGCATGTTGTTCGCCGAAAACGCCGGCCAGATGACCGCGCTGCCGCGCGTCTCGCTCAACGGAAATTACCAGGATGCGCGCATTCTGCCGGTGCTGACCTCGGGCGCCGCGACCGCGATGTGGAACGGTTTTCGCCGGATCTCGGCGGCTTGATCCAGCCGCCCCTTCCTTGACTCCCCTCCCCGCCGCGCTCAAAACGAGCGCCAACTCAAGGGAGGCAGCATGTCCAACGATCTATTCTCGCTCAAAGGCCGCATCGCACTCGTGACCGGCGGCTCGCGTGGCATCGGCAAGATGATCGCGGCCGGATTTCTCGGCGCCGGCGCCGCAAAGGTCTACATCACCGCACGGAAGGCAGGCCCCTGCGAAGCCACCGCGAAAGAGCTCTCGGCGCAATATGACGGCGAATGCATCGCGCTGCCGATCGACATCTCGACCGTCGAAGGCTGCGACAGGCTCGCTTCCGAAATCATCAAGCTGGAGCCGAAGCTCGACATCCTCGTCAACAATGCGGGCGCGGCCTGGGGCGCGGAGTTCGACGAATTCCCGGAAAGCGGCTGGGACAAGGTGATGGACCTCAACGTCAAGTCGCTGTTCTTCCTGACCAAGGCGCTGGCCAAGCCGCTGCGGGCCGCGGCCTCGCATGCGCGCCCTGCCAAGGTCATCAACATCGCCTCCGTCGACGGCATCTTCGTCAATCCCGGCGAGACCTATTCCTACGCCGCGAGCAAGGCCGCGGTGATTCATCTGACACGGCGCATGGCGACGAAGCTGATCAAGGACAACATCAACGTCACCGCGATCGCGCCGGGCGCGTTCAAGTCCGACATGAACCGCGCCGCACGCGACCACGCAGACGACGTCGCCAAGCGCATTCCCGCGCGCCGCATCGGCACCGACGAGGACATGGCCGGCGTTGCGATCTATCTGGCCTCGCGCGCAGGGGATTACGTGGTGGGCAACACCATCGCGGTCGATGGCGGCGTGGTGTACGCGAATGCGGGGCTGGAGATCGCGGGGTAACGCTGCGCGCGGATGGCGAGTAACGAACGGCGAGTAGCTGTTCTACTCGCCACTAGCCATTCACCATTCGCCAACCACCTTACGACTCGATCTTCACGTACTCGAAATCGCCCGGCTTGTTGTCGATGCCGACCTTCGGCGGCGAGATCCAGGACGCGAACTTGCCGCTTTCGGTGACGGGCTGCATCAAGGAGGTGATGAAGTCGCCGTCGGCAGTCGAGGGCAGCCAATCGTCTCTGCGCTTGCCCCAGGTGACATCGTCGATCAGGATGCCGTCGGGCGTCGCATGCACGTCCTTGAACTCGCCGATGTGGCGGTGGAAGGCGACGTTGGGCAATTTGAGCTGGTAGTCGTAGCCGGCAGTCGAGATCACCTTGTTCCAGCGCAGCATGCCCTTGACGCAATCCTGGCTGTAATCGTCGCGCAGGCGCATGTTGAGCGCGGTCAGCGCCGGCTCCTCGACCAGCTTGATCTCACCGTTGACCAACTTCAGCACCGGATAGGTCGAATTCTTGAGCTGGTGATCGTCGTCGATCTGGGTCTCGTGATAACGGCCCTTGATGCCGGTGTTGAAGGCATTGGCCGCGTTGGTCGAGACTTCCGAGCCGAACAGATCCAGCGACAGCGTGTAGTGCAGGTTCAACTTCTTCTGGATGGTCGGAAGATCGATCACCCCCAACGCGCGGACCTTGGCGATGTCGGTGGGATCACTGATGCCCGCCTCCCGCATCGCATCGCAGGTGCGCTGCACGACGCGGGTGATGCCGGTCTCGCCGACGAACATGTGATGGGCTTCCTCGGTCAGCATGAAGCGGCAGGTGCGCGACAGCGGATCGAAGCCCGACTGCGCCAGCGAATGCAGTTGCATCTTGCCGTCGCGGTCGGTGAAGTAGGTGAACATGAAGAAGGACAGCCAGTCCGGCGTCGCCTCGTTGAAGGCGCCGAGCATGCGCGGCGCGTCGGCATCGCCGGAGCGGCGGCGCAGCAAATCGTCGGCTTCCTCGCGGCCGTCGCGGCCGAAATATTTCTGGAGCAGATACACCATCGCCCAGAGATGACGGCCTTCCTCGACATTGACCTGGAACAAATTGCGCATGTCGTAGAGCGAGGGTGCGGTCTTGCCGAGATGGCGCTGCTGCTCGACGGAAGCAGGCTCGGTGTCGCCCTGGATCACGATCAGGCGGCGCAGCATGGCGCGATATTCGCCCGGAACTTCCTGCCAGGCGGGCTCGCCATAATGCTCGCCGAACGGCACGACGCGGTTCTCTTCCTGCGGCGCAAGCAGGATGCCCCAGCGATATTCGGGCATGCGCACATAATCGAACTTGGCCCAGCCGCGCGGATCGACCGAGTAAGCGGTACGCAGATAAACCAGCGACTCCTGGAAGCCTTCGGGGCCCATGTCGCTCCACCAATCCATGTAGCCGGGATGCCAGCCCTCGAGCGCCTTCAGCACCTGGCGGTCTTCGGCGAGATTCACGTTGTTCGGAATCTTGGTCGAGTAGTCGACGTTCATGATGTTCATGTTCATGTGGACCTCCCGTGTGGAGACTGGCTCGTTTCAAGGGGCGAATGGCGACCAGCGAATGGCGGGTGAAAATTCCTGTTCGCCGTTCGCCACTCCCTATTCGCTAGACTCGCGTCATATCGAATTTCGGCTTCTGGCCGCTGCCGTAGCGGCGCAGCGCGCCCTCCTCGCCGACCGCGTTCGGGCGCTGGAAGATCCAGTTCTGCCAGGCGGTGAGGCGCGCGAAGATTTTTGATTCCATCGTCTCGGGGCCGACGAAGCGCAGACTCGCTTCCATGCCGGTGAGGCTGTCGGGCGAGAAGCTGGCGCGTTCCTCCAGGAACACGCGCACCTCGTCGTCCCAGTCGATGTCGTCGAGCGCGAAGGTGACGAGGCCAAGTTCTTCAGCCTGCTCGGCGTCGAGAGCGGTGCCGAGGGTGGCTTCCGCGCGCTCCACGTCCGCCGGATCGGCCTGGAAGCGCGACTCCAGCCGCGTCAGGCCGTGGCTCATCGGATAGGGACCGAAATTCATTACCGACAATTCGATCGAGGGCGGCGGCTGGTTGTCGCCCTGGCGCGTGCCGATCAGCATGTAGGAGCGGTCGGCGGCGAAGACGAGTTCAGCGAGCGTGCCGGCGAAGCAGGAGCCCGGCTCGACCAGCGTCACCAGCGTGCGCGAGGTGACGTCGATGCGCTTGAGCACGCGCTTCCAATAATGCCTGATTTCGTTGACCAGCCAGTGCGCCTTGTTGGCTTCGAGGAAGGCGTCGGATGCCAGCACATGGGCGCGGTCGCCATGGCTCTTGAACACGAGCATCGCGATCTCGAGCTCGTTGATGCGCAGATGCAGGATGGCGTCGTCGAGCTCGCGCGCCACCTGCAACGGCCAGAACGACGCGCCCTGCGCCATCATGCCGTCGATGTCGGCGGGCGGCGCCGTCTCCGGCGCCTTGATCGAGATGGTGGCGACGCGCGCAATGCGGTCTATGTCGACGGTGACAAAGCCATAGCGGATGCTGGTCTCGTCGATGACGCGCTTCAGCGGAGAGAGCGTGATACCCTTGCCGCTGCCGGCACGCTTCGACTTGCCCGCGAACTCCCTGGCGCGCTCGACGACCTTGGCCTCGAGCTTGGAGTTCGGTGCGATCTCGTCGACGAGGCGCCACTGCACCGCGCGCTTGCCCTTCACGCCCTCTTCGATGGTGCAAAAGAAGTCGGCGTGGTCGCGGCGCACCTTGCGCTTGTCGACGACCCGCGTGAGACCGCCAGTGCCAGGGAGCACCGCGAGCAGTGGCACTTCGGGCAGCGCAACGGCAGACGCGCCATCGTCAGCGAGGATGATGTGGTCAGTTGCCAGCGCGAGCTCGTAGCCGCCGCCGGCGGCCGAGCCGTTCACGACCGTGATGAAGCGCTGGCCGGAATTCTCCGACGAATCTTCCATGCCGTTGCGCGTCTCGTTGGTGAACTTGCAGAAATTCACCTTGTGGGCATGGGTCGAGCCGGCGAGCATGCGGATGTTGGCGCCGGCGCAGAACACGCGGTTCTTGGCCGAGCGCATCACCACGACCTTCACCTCGGGATGCTCGAAGCGGAGCCGCTGGACCACGTCCGCAAGCTCGATGTCGACGCCGAGATCGTAGGAATTGAGCTTGAGCAGATAGCCCTCGAACAGGCCGCCATTCTCGTCGACGTCCATCGTGAGCGTCGCGACCTCGCCCTCGACCGCCAGCTTCCAGTGCTTGTAGCGGGACGGATCGGTCTGGAAATCGATGAATGTTGCGCCGCCTGCGAGGCGCCGATCTTCCCCGGCCATGGGCTACCCTTGAGCTCGTCTTGGTTTGTCTTAGATGCACAATAGTGCATCTTTCGAGAGGTGTCTAGATCAAATCCAGGCCGGACATGCACTTTGCTTCATCTTGGTGCCAGCGCCGTCGCGAGTCGCCTGGGACGCGTCACGCAACTTGGAGCCCCCGGTCGTCCCGCAAAGCGGCTTTTGCAAATTGCCCGATGGCGTCAAGCGTTGGCGCCGGCGCTTCGCGGTGGGGAGAATGCCCGGCGCCTGGAATGATCGTCACATCGACCGGGCAATAACATTCCTGCTGCGCGATCTCGACTTGGCGCAGCGTCCCATACTGGTCGTCCTTGCCTTGAACGACCAGGATGGGAACGCGGATGTAGGCGAGATATTCCGAGATGTCCCAGTCGCGGAATGCCGGATCGAGCCAGGCGCCGTTCCAGCCATAGAAGGCGTTGTCGACGTCCTGGTGCCAGCGCGCGAGTTTTGCCTTGAGGTCGGAGGTCTCATACGTCGTCTTGATCGCAGCGATGGACGCGACGGAGATATCCTCGACAATGAAATGCGGCGCGATCAGCGCGACGCCTTGCAGGCGATGATCCTGATGGGACCCAGCATAGATCGCAGCGATTGAGCCGCCGTCGGAATGGCCGAGCAACAGCCCGCGCTTGAAGGGAACGGCCTCGAGCACCTTCGGCAGCACGTCCAGCGCCTCACGCTGCATGTAGTCGAGCGGCCGCGGCAATGTCGCCGGACTGGACCGGCCGTAACCCGCGCGTGAATAGGCGAAGATGCCGGCGCCGGTGGCCTCTCGCAGCTTCTCGGGGAAATCACCCCACAGGCCGACCGAGCCGAGGCCTTCATGCAGCATGACGATGGTGGGCGCGTCGGCGGCTTGCGGCGCGAGCCAGATGTATTCGAGGCTGGCGGCGCCGATGCTCAGGAAGCCGGAGGGGGGGAGGTTGGTCATGTCCTTGCTCATCTCTTTCCGTCGTCATGCCCGGGCTTGACCCGGGCATCCAGGCCTTTGGTCGCAGGCGGCTGCACGTCGATGGAAGGGTCAAGCCCGGCCAGCAACTCATGGCTGGTTCGCCCCTTCTCGCAACTTGAACCGCTGGATCTTGCCCGTCGCCGTTTTGGGCAGATCGTCGACGACCTCGATCCAGCGCGGATATTTCCATGGACCGATCGTCTGTTTGACGTGCTCTTTCAGCGCTTCGTACAGATTGTCGGTGTCGCTGCCGGCGCGCAGCACGACGAACGCCTTTGGCTTCAACAGGCCTTCCGGATCGGCTTCGGCGACAACGGCGGCTTCCAGCACCGCGGGATGCGTGATCAGCGCGCTCTCGACCTCGAACGGCGAAACCCAGATACCGGATACCTTGAACATGTCGTCGGCACGGCCGCAGAAGGTGTAACGGCCATCGGCGCCGCGCACATATTTGTCGCCGGTGCGGGTCCAGTGGCCCTGAAAGGTGTTCCTGCTTTTGGCGCGCTGATTCCAATAGCCCTCGCCGGCCGAGGGTGCCTCGACCAGGAGTTCGCCGACCTCGCCATCCGGCACATCGTCGCCGGCGTCACTGACCAGGCGGACCTTGTAGCCGGGGACGGCGCGGCCGGAGGTGCCGTATTTGATGTCGCCGGGGGCGTTCGACAGGAAGATGTGCAGCAGCTCGGTCGAGCCGATGCCGTCGAGGATGTCGACGCCGAACCGTGACTTCCAATTGTTGCCGACCGATTCCGGCAGCGCCTCGCCGGCGGAGGCGCAGATACGCAGGCGCGTCCCTGCCCGCGCGGACTTTGCGGCCTCGTCGTTCAGCATCGCCGCGAACAGCGTCGGCGCGCCGAAGAAGAGGGTCGGATTGTACTTGTTCAAGAGCTCGAACATCAGCTCCGGAGTTGGCCTCGCCGAATTCAGCACCGTGCTGGCACCGACCGACATCGGGAAAGTCAGCGAGTTGCCGAGGCCGTAGGCGAAGAACAGCTTTGCCGCCGAGAGACAGACGTCGTCCTCGCGGACGTTGAGCACGTGCTTGCCGTAGGTATCCGCGGTCGCCTGCAGGCTGGCGTGCAGATGCCGGACGCCCTTGGGCATGCCGGTCGAGCCCGACGAATACAGCCAGAACGCCGGCTCTTCGGGATGGGTCGGCGCCGTCGTGAATGTGTCGCTCTCGCGCGCGAGCTCTGGGGCGAGCAGCTCGTGGCCATGCGCGTCCTTGCCGGAGACGACGACATGCTCGAGATCGGGCAGCCGTCCGATCACCTCCTTCAGCACCGGCAACACCGCTTCGGACACGAACAGCACGCGCGCGCGGCAGTCGGCGAGGATGTAGGCGTATTGATCCGCCGTGAGCAGCGTGTTCAGCGGCACCGGCACGATGCCGGCGCGGATCGCGCCCAGGAAAACGATCGGGAAATCGATCGTATCCAGCATGATCATCGCGACGCGCTCCTCGCGGCGGACGCCGAGCCGGCGGAGCATGTTCGCCGCACGCCGCGTCTCGCGCTGGAGTTCGCCATAGGTGAGCCGCGAGACGGTGTCGTCGAAGGCGAGCTTGCCTCCCCGGCCTTCCTCAACGTTACGGTCGAGCAGCCAGGTCACCGCGTTGTAGGATCCCTCGCTCACGGTCGTCTCCCCAGAATTAGAATTATAATTCATAGAAAGACACCGGGACAGCTTGCTGTCAATGGCAGTTGGCACTATGTTTCATTAAGATGCGCCGCAGGACCCCTGTAAAGAAGGCTCATGACCGATAGTCCCGACGCCGAATCCCGCTTTCTCGAACAACTCGGCCAGCGCGTGCGCACCATGCGCGCATTGCGCGGCATGTCGCGCAAAGTGCTCGCCAAGGTATCAGGAATTTCGGAGCGCTACATCGCGCAGCTCGAAAGCGGCAAGGGCAATGTCTCGATCGTGCTGCTGCGCCGCGTCTCCGACGCGATGGGCGCACATCTTGAGGACCTGCTGCCGTCAGCCGACCCGACACCGGACTGGCAGATGTTTCGCGATCTCTTGCGCAAGGCGACACCAGCGCAGATCGCGCAGGCAAAGGATCTGCTCGCCGGCGGCAACGCATCCGCGCCACGGCGCGCGCCGTTCTGCGGCATCGCGCTGATCGGGCTGCGCGGCGCCGGCAAATCCACTCTCGGAAGAATGCTGGCGAAGAAGGTCGGCTGGAGCTTTGTCGAACTCAACAAGGAGGTCGAGCAACAGAACGGCCTCTCGGTCGCCGAGATCATCGCACTATATGGCCAGGAAGGCTTTCGCCGCATGGAGCAGGCAGCGCTGCAGCAGCTGCTCGCGCGCAACGAGCTGATGGTGCTGGCAACCGGCGGCGGCATCGTCTCGGAGCCGCTGACCTTCGACCGGATCCTGACCTCGTTCTACACGATCTGGCTGAAGGCCGATCCCGAGGAGCACATGGCCCGCGTGCGCCGCCAGGGCGACCTGCGCCCGATGGCCGACGACCGCTCCGCCATGGCGGAGCTGCGCAACATCTTGCTCAGCCGCGAGCCGCTCTACGCGCGCGCGACGGCGGTGGTGGATACGGCGGGGCTGTCGGTCGACGCGGCGGCCGCAAGGCTGATCGACGCCGTGCGGCCGGTGTTGCAGAACGAAGCGCGCAGCTTCGGCCTGCGGAGCGTGGCGCTGTAGAGATGACCGACAGCGACGTCAGCACCACGATGTTCGAGCGGATCGGCGGAAGTGCCACGATCGACCTTCTGGTCGACCGCTTCTACGGCCGTATGGACACGCTGCCGGAAGCGAAGATTATCCGGGCCATGCATGCGGATGATCTCGGCCCGATCAGGGATGTGCTGAAACGCTATCTCACGGAATGGACCGGCGGCCCCAAGCTCTATTCCCCCGAGAAGGGCCATCCGCGGCTGCGGCAGCGGCACATCGGCTTTGCCATCGGCGATGCCGAGCGCGACGCCTGGATGCTGTGCATGCGCGGCGCGATGGAGGAGACGGTGAAGGATGGCGCCGCGCGCCAGGAGCTCGATCGCGCGATATCGGGCTTGGCCGACTGGATGCGCAACCGGTAGCGCGCCCGCGGCCGATTTTGAAAAGCCGCGTTTTGGAATGGCGATCCCGGCATGACTCGAACATGCGACCTACGGTTTAGGAAACCGCCGCTCTATCCGGCTGAGCTACGGGACCGCGGAACCCGCCAAGGAGACGGGTTGCCTGGAGCTGTACATATCAAAGCGAGGGCCGAATCGGAAGCCCTCGCCGCCCTCCATTTTATTTTGCGGCAGATTGGCTCACCGCGGCCAAGAGGCGGACAAGAGCCGGTCTTTGAATTCACCTTTCAAGCTCACGTATACGCTGGACCATTGCCGGCTCCTGAACTCGCAGCGACCTCAAGTGCGCGATTCCTCACCACTCGATGCAATCTCACCGTAGGAAATATCAGAAAGCCTTGATCGAAACAGAGAACGCGAAATCACTTCGAAAGGTACGATAGCCGATTGGGTTTTAGATCGATCCGGCGATCGCTTTGACTTGAGCGCCGCCTCGCTCAGGATTTCCCATAAGCCCCCTGGTAGCGCCCGTCGCGGATCGCCTTCAGGGTCTCCTCCTCGCGCCTGATCTGGACACGCACCGCCTCCAGCAGCATCGCGGCGCCGGCGGCGGGAAACGACACCACGCCATCTTCATCACCGACCACGATGTCACCCGGCGAGATCACGCTGCCACCGACCGTCACAGGCACGTTGATCTCGCCTGGGCCGTTCTTGTAGGGCCCGCGATGGATCACCGCGCGGGCGAAGCAGGGAAAGTCGTCGCCGGCGAAGGCGGCCACGTCGCGGATGGCGCCGTCGATGACATAGCCTTCGGCTTTGCGCCATTGCGCGATGTTCTTCATGATCTCGCCGACCAGGGCCCGGGTCTCGTCGCCGCCGCCATCGACCACGATGACGTCGCCGGGACCGACCAGCTCGAGTGCGCGATGGATGGCAAGATTGTCGCCGGGACGGGTCCTGACCGTGAAGGCCGCGCCGACCAGCTTGCCGCTGCGATGATAGGGCTTCAGCCCGACCGCGCCAGGCAGCCGGCTGAGATTGTCCGAAATGATCGAGGTTGGTGCATTCCTGAAGCCTTCGATGATATCGGCGGGAGGCTTCGGCACGCTGTTCGCTGCGATGGTGATCGTCATGAGGTTCAGTCCTTCCGAGGCTCTTATTCGGCGTGCGCCCGGGCCTGCGCGGGCATGATGCGGAAGGCGCGGCCTTCCTTCATCCACGCCGCGCGCTCGTCGCGCAACAGCGTGCGGCGAACCTTTCCGGAATCGTCACGCGGCGGCGCGCTAACGAACTCAAAACTCTCCGGATGCTTGTAGCGGCTGAGCCGGTCTTTCAAAAAATCCGCCATGCTGTCTGCGATCACCTGACCGTCCGCGCCGGGGTCCGGCTCGACGATGGCATGCACGCGCTGGCCGAGCTCAGGATCAGGCAGGCCCACCACCACGCAGGAGCGCACGCCGGGGCACGCGGAGACGGCAGCCTCGACCTCGGCCGGATAGATGTTGGCACCGCCGCGCAGCACCATGTCGGCGAGGCGGTCGCCCAGATAGAGATAGCCTTCGGCGTCGAGCCGGCCGATATCGCCGAGCGATTCCCAGCCGTCGGCGCGGCGCTTCGGCTCGGCGCCGAGATAGTGATAGGTGGCGTCCTTGCCGTCGTTGTTGAGGAAATAGATCTCGCCCGTCTCACCGGGCGCGACGTCATTGCCGTCCTCGCCGATGATGCGAAGCCTCGCCGTCTCCGCGATCTTGCCGACGGAGCCCTTATGCGTCAGCCATTCGGTACCTGATATGATGCAGGCGCCCTGGCGCTCGGTGCCGCCATAGAGCTCCCAGACCCTGTCCGGCCCAAGCCAGGCGATCCAGTTTTCCTTCAGCCAGGGCGGCATCGGCGCTGCCATGTGGAACACGGTCTGAAGGCTCGACACGTCATAGCCATTGCGAACCTTATCAGGCAGCGCCCAGATCCGGTGCATCATGGTCGGCACGAAATTGACCCATTGCACGCGCTCGCGCTCGATCTGGCGCAGCGTCTCCTCAGCATCGAACCTGACGAGGCCGGTCAGCTTGCCGCCGGTGAACAGCGCAAAATGCGACACGATGAACGGCGCATTATGATAAAGGGGGCCTGGATTGAGCAGCGAGACTGCAGCGGGAATATTGAGCGGCGGCGCAGCGAGGGTATCAGTCACCGCAGGCTGATGGTCGAGGATCACCTTGGGACGCCCGGTCGAGCCGCCGGAGGTCATGGCCTTCCAGTAGCGCGCGACCGGGTGATCGAGCGGCTCATCGGAAAAACCGTCCGGCACAAAATCCGCAGGCAAGCGGTTCGGCGCATTCCAGTCGGCCTCGCCGCCGACCACGAGCGCGGGCTTCAAAATCTCGAGCACGGCCGCGGCTTCGCCGCGCGGCAGCCGCCACGACAGCGAGGTCGGCGTCGCACCGCATTTCCATACCGCGAACGTGGTCTCGAAAAACGCATTGCTGTTGGGCAATCCGATCGCGACGAAATCGCCGGGCCTGACGCCCTTCGCCGCAAAGGCGCGCGCCCGCCTGTTGGCACCGCGTTCGAGCTGGTCCCATGTCAGTCTGTCCCGACCGTGCTGGACGGCGATGGCGCCCTCGGGTTTGCGTTGCGCGTACCAGCGCGGCACATCGGACAGGGGCAGCAGCATCAGGCGTTTCCATTTCGTTTTCTTGGCGGGGCCTCAGGATGGGCCGCGTCGCGCAGCGAAGTGTAACAGCCGGAGCCGACCCTTCAAGCTTCTGCATTCAGCGCTCCTTCGTCAATGACGCCGCGCTCGGCGCGGTATGCGCCGACATATCGTAACGCATCGCGCAGGCGTCCGTGCAGCACGATGATGGCGCGCGAGATCGCCGGCAGCGTATCGACCAGCCGCTGGAGAGGTGGAGCGGCAACATGCCGCCGACCGACAGCCCCGCACCGGCGAGGACGTTCACCGGCTTGGGGTTCGGTGCATTCTCGTCCGCGGCCAGTGCGCGGCCGCAAACCTGCGCCAATGCGATGGCGGAGAAACAGGTCGACGCTCTCATGATGAGAATTTCTCTTCGCATTCAAACCGGTAAATGCGCCCTGCGGCTGCGGCTCCCGAGCCACGTCAAGCAAAAAATGTCAGCAACCCAGCCATGAATTTCCCGAGTTCCATGGGTGACAAGCCGACGAGAAAGGGGCAAAAATCGGCGACGACTCAGTTGGGGTTGAGTTTCTCAGGCTCTCGCAGAATGTTGTCCGTGTTTGCATCGCGTCGTGCGGCGCCACTTCTCGTTGCCGCAGCAGGAATTTTTCTGCTGACCACGCCGCATGCCCACGCCGAATGGTGGAAGCGCGCCCCTATCGACTTCGAGGAATGCGCCGACGCCGCCGAAAAATCCGCGACCAAGGCCGAAAAGACGGCAGCTCTTGCGGACTGCAATGCCAAATTCGCCGGCCGGCGCAAGGCTGGCGGCGGCTACACTTATTACGACTTCCTCCAGGACCGCACCTTCGACATCGCAGGTCCCAACCCGACGCGGGAGGAGCAGAAGAAGATCGACGAATCCTACACCGCCTATCTTGCCGATCAGCGCCGCAGCAATGAAGCCGCCGAGGCCCTGGCGCGGCAACAGCGCGAGCAGCAGCAGCAGCAGGAGCAGAAGCGCGAGCGGCAGGCGCAGCAGCTCCAGCAGGTCGCGCTGCGAACCGAGGTCGAGCGCGTGCCCGTGCCGGTGGAGCGCCCGAAGGTGCTGGGTGCGCGGCCGAAGAATGCCCCTTGCATCAAGGGCGCGTTCTCCTGCGAATGGCCGCGGCTGTCGGAAAGCCTCAGCGACCTGAAGAAGCTGTTCAGCCCGGCGCCGAGCAAGCCGGCCAAGAAGGGGTAAGCTGTCTCCACATCCGTCGTTGCGGCTTCGCTGCGCCCGCAATGACGAGTGGATGGAGATTCGCGCCCGACCCTCAGCGCGTCTGCTTCTTCTTCGAACGCTTCGGTGGGGTTACCGCCGGCGCAACCGGTTCTGTCGTTGCCTGTGAATTGCTCAGCGCCTTCCGGCTCTCCTGCAAGCGCGCGTCGTAGCCCGGCGAGTTCACGACGGTCGGCGGCCGGGCCTCCGCCAGGCGGGAGGCGCCGCAGAGCGCGGCCAGCCCGAGCCCGATCACTAGAGAACGTTTCATCGGCTCCTCCACTCAAACCACACCACGGATCTGTTGAGGCGAAAGGCCGGGCGGGCCCTTAGCCGCCGTCTCCGCCTCCTTGACCAGCACAGCAATGCGACGCATCAGCGGCACATCGACATTGTTCTGCTCGGCAAGCGCAATGACCGCGCCCTGCAGATAGTCGATTTCGGTCTTGCGGCCCTGCTTCAGATCCTGCCACATCGAGGAGCGCGCCTCCGGATCGATCTTCATGGTCCGCCGCAGAATCGCTTTGAAGATCATGTCGGGCAGTCTGAGCATCGCCGGCGTCCAGTTCATCGGGATGGGCGTCGACGACACCGGCGTGATGCCGGCGGCCTTCAGCGCAGCCAGGCCTTCCGCCATCTGGTCGGCGAACAGTTTTCGCCAGTCGCGGTTCGCCAATTGGGCGGCAAGCGGCATGTCGGACAGTGCGCTGAGTGCGTTGTTCAGATTGATGATGAGCTTGCCCCATTGCACGCCGGCGATGTCGCGGCTCGCGCGCAGGTCAAGACCCGGCACCGACAGCGCGGCAGCAATGTTGTCCGCGTCTTCACCCACCTGGATGTCTCCGGAGCTGGAACGATGGAAGCGCCCCTCGCCCATTGCGACCACATTGAACGGCACCATGCCGGCGAGCACGCGCCGGCCGCCGAGAAGCTCCCTCAGCACGGCGACATTTCCGACGCCGTTCTGCAACGACACGATCACGGCATCCTGCGGCGCATGCTGCGCGATCTGATCGGCGACATCGGCCGTGTCGGCGCTCTTCACCGTCACCAGCACGATGCCGGCGCCGCAGAGGATCGACGGATCCTCCGACAGCGCGAGCTGGCCGGGGCCGAGCTTCCTCTCGGAGCCGTCGAAATCCGTCAGCCGCAAACCGAACCGCTCGATCTCGGTCTTCACCCGCGACCGCACCAGCAGCGCGACGCGGCGGCCGGAGGCGGCCAGCTGGCCGCCGACGAAACAGCCGATGGCGCCCGCGCCGGCCACCACGATCGATCGATCCGTCACCACCTGACCTGCTCCACAATGATGCGCTTTCGATAGCAGAGGCTTAGACCGGAGGCGAGGCCGGCTGCCCATCGCGGCCAAAGTGCATCTGCCTTGTAACCGTCATGAGACGCCCATATGTTTTTGCACGGGGGCCTATCACCGGCGAGAGCTCGCCGACGAGAACGCCAAAGGAGAACATCATGGGTCTACTCGACGTCCTCAACGGCATGCAGAACGGACCCCGCGGCCCGAGCACCCCAAGCCCGCAAGGCTCTTCCGGCGGCATGTCGCCGATGACCATGGCGATCCTCGGCCTGCTCGCATGGAAGGCATTCAAGCATCTGACGGCAGGCCAGCCGGGCGGCGCGCCGCAGTCGGCGCCGGCGCCTGTGCCGCCGCCCGTGAATGCGGGCCCAGGCGGTGGTGTTGGCGGTGGCGGCATCGGTGATGTCCTCAAAGGCGGCCTCGGCGGCCTGCTCGCGGGCGGGGCGGCCGGCTCCGTGCTGAGCGGAGGCCTCGGCGATCTCCTCAACCAGCTCAAGCAGGGCGGCCACGGCGAGACCGCGAACAGCTGGGTTGGCAAGGGCGAGAACAAGCCCATCAGCCCCGGCGATCTCGCCAATGCGCTCGGCGCCGATCAGATCCAGAGTCTGTCCGCGCAGAGCGGCCTGTCGCGCGACGAGCTGCTATCGGGTCTCAGCCAATACCTGCCGCAGGTGGTCGATCATTTGACGCCGGATGGACGGCTACCGACCGAGAACGAGATCTCGGGCAGACTCTGATTTTCGTCAAAACGAGGGGAGCACTGAGATGAGCATGGGCGGCCTGTTGTGGATCATCGTGGTCGGCTTCGTCGCCGGCCTGATCGCGCGTTTCCTGGCGCCGGGGCCGAACAACCCCAGCGGCTTCATCCTCACCACCATCCTCGGAATCGTCGGTGCGTTCCTGGCGACCTTCGTCGGTCAGGCCATCGGCCATTACGGTCCTGATCAGGGCGCGGGATTCATCATGGCCACGATCGGCGCGGTGGTGGTGCTGTTCATCTGGCACCGGCTGGTCGCGAGCGGCGTGATCAAGGGGTAGCCCGAAGGCGGTGAGATAGAGGCACGTTGCCGCCTCAGGCTCTCCGTCATTGCGAGGAGCTCGCGACAAAATTGCGAAGCAATTTTGCGCTGATGCGACGAAGCAATCCAGACTGTCTCTAGGGACAGATTTCTGGATTGCTGGGCTTCGCTCGCAATGACGGGTTCACGTAATCAGATGCATCCCCGCATCCATGCGCACGACCTCGCCGGTCATGTTGCTGGAGGCCGGCATCGCCAGGAAGCAGACGAGCTGTGCGATGTCCTCGGCTGAAGAGGCAACCTTCAGCGGCACCTTCGCCACCACACTGTCGCGCACCTGCTTGGCGCCGGCCTCGCCGCGGCCCTTCGTGAACCAGGGCGTGTCGATATAACCGGGACACACGGTGTTGACGCGGACCAGCGGCGCGAGTGCGCGTGACAGCGACAGTGTCATGGTGTTGAGCGCGCCCTTGCTCGCGGCATAGGCGATCGACGATCCGACGCCGCTGATGCCGGCGACCGAAGAGACGTTCACCACCGCCGACGGTCGCCCGGACGCCTTCGACGCCGCCTCGAGCAGGTTGCGCGCCGCGCGCACCATCTGGAACGGGCCGATGGTGTTGACGCCGTAGAGACGCTGGAAATCTTCCGCCGACAATCCGTCGAGATCGGCATGAGCAACGTGCTTGGTGGTGCCGGCATTGTTGACGAGGACGTCGAGCTTGCCCCAGCCGCTGGCGGCCGCAACGATTCTACGGCAATCGTCATCCTTCGAGACGTCGCCCTGCGCGACCAGAACTTCGGCGGCGCCGGCCTTGCGGCAGAGCTCTGCCGTGGCTTCGGCTTCGGTCTTGCTCGACGAATAGTTGATGACGAGCCGCGCCCCGCTTGCGGCAAGAATTTGCGCAGTCGCAGCACCGAGGCCGGATGCGGAGCCCGTCACGATTGCGCACAAACTGTCCTTGGCCATCCGGATGTCCTTCCCCGTGATTGAATGTGGTGCCCTGTTTAGCGAGTTTGCCGCGCGCTGCAAATCGCAGCAAACTCCGCTAAGCGGAATTAGCCCAGACCGCTCACACCTCCATGCCGATGCCGCAGACGGGCCTGCGATCAACGCTTGTCAGAGCCATGGCTTTTTCGGATCATCGGGCGCAAGAAGAACCTGCGCGTCGGCCCGATTGGGCAGGACGCGCCAATGGCAAAAACGGGGAACGCTGTGGCGGAGAGTGACAATATCGTCGTCGAGACCGCGGAGAAGATCTTCGCCGATCTTGCCGATCCGCAAACCATCAACAACGACAAGACGAATTCGTGGCAGGCGCCGCTCTGGCAGGCCCTGAGCGAAGCCGGCTTGCCGCTCTCCTGGGTGCCCGACGAGCTCGGCGGCTCCGGCGCAAGCTTGGCGGACGGTTTTGCCTTGCTGAACGCCGCCGGCCGTTTCGCCGTCGCGATTCCCTTGGCTGAGACCATGCTGGCGGGCTGGCTGCTGGCGCAAGCGAAGATGACCTCGCCCGAAGGCGAGATGACCGTGCTGCCGGCCTCGCCCAAGGATCGCATCACTGTTGATGCCGACGGCGCGCTCTCCGGCCGTTGCCGCGGCGTCCCCTTTGCCAAAGCGGCCAGGCATTTTGCAGTCCTCGCGCATGGGCCGGATGGCGTCTCGGTTGCGCTGGTCGATGCGAGCAAGGGGCGGATCGCATCCGGGCTCAACGTCGGCTACGATCACAGCGACACCGTCACGCTCGACAAGGTCCAGCCCGTCGCCATCAAGGCGGCGCCCGATGGCGTTGACCAGACAACGCTGATGCTGATGGGCGGCGTCGCACGCAGCCTCCAGATTGCCGGCGCCCTGGAATCGATGCTCGACATCTCGGTGCGCTATTCCAACGAGCGCGTCGCCTTCGAGAAGAAGATCTCGAAATTCCAGGCCGTGCAGCACAATCTCGCGCGCCTGGCGGGCGAGTCTGCCGCAGCACTTGCGGCCGCGACATCGGCGGCCGACGCCATCGCCAACGCGAAGACGTTCGACGACGAAGTTTATCTCGAAGCCGCCTCGGCAAAGATCCGCTGCGCGGAAGCAGCCGAAAAAGGCGGTGCCATCGCACACCAGGTTCATGGCGCGATCGGCTTCACCATCGAGCATATCCTGCACCGCTACTCGCTGCGGGCGCTGGCGTGGCGCGACGATTTTGGCTCGGAGAGCTACTGGGCGGTCGAGCTCGGCAGGCTGGTCGCCTCCAGAGGCGCCGATGAATTGTGGCCGCTCGTGGCTTCACGCTGACAGGGAGACGAAACACATGACCGCTGCCCTTCGTTTCGACCCGATCCGCCTGCCCGAGAACTGCGAACGACTACGCAAGGAAGTGCGTGCGTTCCTCGCCGAAGAGATCGCCGCCGGCACCTTCGATCCCCACAAGCCCAACCGCGAAGACACCGACGCCCCGGAATTTTCCCGTAAGGTGGGCGCCAAGGGCTGGCTCGGCATGACCTGGCCGAAGAAATATGGCGGCCAGGAGCGCTCATTCCTCGAGCGTTACGTGGTGACGGAAGAGATGCGCGTCGCCAACGCGCCGACGCGGCGGTTCTTCGTCGCCGACCGCCAGAGCGGTCCGGTGCTGCTGAAATACGCGCCCGAACACATCAAGATGGATATCTTGCCGCGCATCTGCCGCGGCGAAATCTGCTTTGCCATCGGCATGAGCGAACCGAACTCCGGCTCCGACCTGTTCGCCGCGAAGACGCGTGCGACCAAGACCGACGGCGGTTATCTCATCAACGGCACCAAGATCTGGACCTCCTCGGCTCATATCGCCGACTACATGATCGCGATCTTCCGGACCTCGCCGCCGACCAAGGAAAACCGCCGTCACGGCCTGACGCAATTTCTGGTCAAGATGAAGCAGCCGGGCATCAAGGTAAACCCGATCGGCCAGATCACCGGCCAGTACGAGTTCAACGAGGTGGTCTTCACCGACTTCTTCGTGCCCGACGATCACGTGCTCGGCGAGGTCGATGGTGCCTGGAAGCAGGCGACGTCGGAGCTCGCCTATGAACGTTCCGGCCCCGAGCGCTTCCTCGAAACCTATTACGTGCTGACCGAGCTGGTCCGTGCGGTCGGTCCTGATCCGGACACGCGCAGCGCCGAAGGCATCGGCCGTCTCGTGGCGCAGCTCCACACCATGCGGCGCATGTCGGTCTCGGTGGCCGGCATGCTGCAGGCCGGCAAGGAGCCGGTGGTGGAAGCCTCCATCGTCAAGGACATCGGCACGGTCTGGGAGCAGCAGCTTCCGCACCGCGTGCGCGATCTCGCCGCCTTCGTCGAGGAGACCGCGACCAACCGCGAGACGCTGGAACGGCAGCTCGACTTCGCCATCAAGACCGCGCCGAAACTCACCATCCAGGGCGGCACCACCGAGGTGTTGCGCGGCATCATCGCCCGCGGACTTGGGCTCCGCTAAACCTTCGAGGACATCATGACCACCTACAAGGATATCGGCGTCGAGAAAGTTGGGCACGTCGGCACCATCGAGATCCGCAGACCGCCGCTCAACTTCTTCGACATCTCGCTGATCAACCAGATCGCCGACGCGCTCGACGAGTTCGACCGTGACATCGAGATCCGCGCCTCGGTGTTGTCCGCGCAAGGCAAGGCGTTCTGCGCCGGCGCCAATTTCGGCGATCCCGCGCGGCAGGCGCAGGAAGCGCAAGAAGCCGAGAGGAAAGCAAAGGGCGACCCGGCCGACAATCTCGGCCCGATCAACCATCTCTACATCCAGGCCGTGCGCATCTTCCGCGCCAAGAAACCGATCGTTGCAGCGGTGCAAGGAGCGGCCATCGGCGGCGGCCTGGGCCTCGCAGTGTCGGCGGATTTCCGCGTCACCTGCCCCGAAGCCCGCTTCTCCGCGAACTTCACAAAGCTCGGCTTCCATCCCGGCTTCGGCCTGACGACGACGCTGCCCGAGCTGATCGGCAAGAACAACGCCGAGCTGATGTTCTACACCAGCCGCCGCGTCACCGGCGAAGAGGCGTATAAATGGGGCCTCGCCAACGCGCTGGTGCCGCAGGACCAGGTGAAATCGGCCGCGATGAAGCTCGCCGGCGAGATCGCCGAATGCTCCCCGCTCGGCCTGCTCTCCACCCGCGCCACGATGCGCGCGGGCCTTGCCGATCGCGTCATGGCCGCGACCAACCACGAGCTCGCAGAACAGACGAGATTGCGTGCGACGGAAGACTTCAAGGAAGGTGTGAGGGCGACGGAAGAACGCCGCGTCGCGAATTTCAAGGGAAGGTAGCGCCCTCTCCTTCTCTAAACGGCCCTCTACCCCGTCATCCTGAGGAGCGAGTTGCACGGTGCTTAGCACCGTGCAAGGAGCCTCGGAGCATGAACGGCCCGGCTGGTGGCCGTCGCCCTTCGAGGCTCGCCGAAGAGGCGAGCACCTCCAGCGACAATGGCTTCGCCATTGCGCGGGCGTGACGGATCACTACGAGGAATTAACCGACGCGAAACGTCACTCCGCCGAGCAGGAATTCATTGCCCGCAACTGCGAGCCCCTTCTCGCGCGCAGCATGCAACACACTCGCTGCATCGGCTACCCGAAACTCCAGCGCGCTCATGATCTCGCTCGCACCCTTCACGAAACGGAAGGTTGCGTTGGGCAGCTTCAGTTCGGCATCGCTGTTCGCAGTAATCCCGATGATCTTGCCCCAGTGCTCCGCCAGCCCCTGCGGATCCGGGCTCTGCATCTCGACCGCTGTCAGCGCCTGCGTCACATCCTTGCGGATGAAGCTTTGCCAGTCCGGTCCGGCCGGCGGATATGCGCCCAGAATGTCGTCGCTGCCTTCGGTGTGGTTGAACTCGATGAAGGCAGCGCGGCAGTCGCGCGGGTGGAGCTGGACGCCGTGATAGGGCGCGTGGTGGATCACGTTGGCGGTGCGCACGCCCATGGCGTTCGCATGGCGGCCGCGCTCGTCCGGATCGTTGCAGCAGAAGATCGCCATATAGCCGCCACGACCGCCGGTCTTCTCGATGAAGCGGCCCGCCGTGGTGCCATCCTTGAACGGCGCGACGACTTCCAGCATGATCGTGTCGACCGGGAGCAGCGCGTTCTCCAGGCCATATTTGGCGACATTGCCGTCGCGGTAGCAGACGGAAAGGCCCATGATCCCGGCGATGTCGGAGACGACGGGCGCGAGCTGCGGCGCGACCAGGCAGATCTGTCGCAGCCGCATATAGGGGGCCATCGTCATGCGCCCCTGAAGGCCGGCTTGCGCTTCTCGACGAAGGCTTTGGCGGCTTCCTTGTGATCCTCGGTATCGCTGCAGCGGGTGTGATGGATCGCTTCGCCGTCGAAGCAGTCTTCCAGCGGCAAATGCTCGGCATTGTTGATGTTGCGCTTGATGAAGCCAAGCGCGATCGAGGGCCCTTGCGCCAGCGACATTGCGAGCTCGTGCGCGGCGGCGTCGATCGCGGCGTCGGGGACGACCCTGGTCACCATGCCGATCGCATGTGCTTCCCTCGCGGTCAGCACGGGAGACGTCAGATAGAGCTCGCGCGCCCGCGCGCTGCCGAGCAGCTGGGTCAGGAAATAGGTGCCGCCGTAATCGCCGGAGAAGCCGACCTTGGCGAAAGCCGTCGTGATCTTGCAGGATTCCGAGGCGACGCGCAGATCGCACGACAACGCCATCGACAGGCCGGCACCGGCTGCGGCGCCGTCGAGCTGCGCGACCACGGGCTTCGGCATCTGATGCAGGATGCGCGACACCTCCATGCCACGGCGCAAGTTTGCAAGCTTCTGCTCGAACGGCAGCGGCGCGCGGCCGGCCGCCATCGACTTGACGTCGCCGCCGACGCAGAAAGAACCGCCGGCTCCCTTGAACAGCACGGCCCGCACGTCCGGATCGTCAGCCGCACGTCGCGCCGCCTCGACCAGGCCTGCGACCATCTCAGGGTTCAGCGCGTTCTTTCGCTCGGGCCGGTTCATGGTGATGGTGAGCAGCCCGCCTTCGAGCTTTTGCAGGACCATGTCGTTCATGGGAGGTCTCCCTGGTTGTTTCGTTTTGCTCTGTCTATCGCCACGCTCATCATTGCGAGGAGCCCTTGCACGAAGCAATCCAGGCTGTCTGCTTGGAAACATCTCTGGATTGCTTCACTTCGCTGGCAATGACGACGCCTACTTCTTTACCAGCGGGCAGCGCGACTGCTCGAGCGACTGGAACGCCTCGCCGCCGGGCACGGTGGCGAGCAGCTTGTAATCATCCCAGCGCCCCCGGGACTCCGACGGCTTCTTGACCTCGAACAGGTACATGTCGTGGATCATGCGGCCGTCTTCGCGGATCTTGCCGTTGTGCGCGAAGAAATCGTTGATCGGCGTTTCCTTCATCACCTTCATCACCGCGGCAGCATCGGTCGTGCCGGCCGCCTTCACCGCCTTCAGATAGTGCGTGACGGAGGAATAGACGCCGGCCTGTGCCGATGTCGGCGGCCGCTTGACGCGCTCCTGAAAGCGCTTCGAGAAAGCGCGCGTCTCGTCGTTCATGTCCCAGTAGAAGGCTTCGGCCAGCAGCAGGCCCTGCGCCGTCTCCAGTCCGATCGAGTCGATGTCGGTGACGAAGGCCAGCAGCGGCGAGACCTTCTGGCCGCCCTTGGTGATGCCGAACTCGGCCGCCTGCTTGATGGCGTTGACGGTGTCGCCGCCGGCATTTGCCAGTCCGATCACCTTGGCCTTTGAGGCCTGCGCCTGAAGCAGGAACGACGAAAAATCGGACGTGTTAAGTGGATGACGCACGCTGCCGAGCACCTTGCCGCCGGTCTTGATGACGACGGCGCTGGTGTCCTTTTCCAAATCCTGGCCGAAGGCATAGTCGGCGGTGAGGAAGAACCAGGTGTCGAGACCCGACTTCACGGCCGCAAGGCCGGTCACATTGGCCTGACCGTAGGTGTCGAACACGTAGTGGATGGTATAGGGGCCGCAGGCCTCGTTGCTGAGACGGATCGATCCGGGTCCGTTGAAGATGATGATCTTGCCCCGTGCTTTCGCGATTTCGCCGGCGGCAAGCGCGGTCGCGGAAGCGGCGACGTCATAGATCATCTCGACACCCTGGTTGTCGAGCATATCGCGGGCGATGTTGGCGGCGAGATCAGCCTTGTTCTGATGATCGGCGGCCAGCACCTCGATCTTGCGTCCGAGCACCTCACCACCGAAATCTTCCACCGCCATCTTGGCCGCGGTCTCGCTGCCGGGGCCCGTGATGTCGGCATAGAGGCTCGACATGTCGAGGATGCCGCCGATCTTCAAGGGAGGCTTCTCCTGGGCCTGCGCGGCGGCGCTTGCACCCAAGGCAATCGCGGCGGCAAAAATGCCCGACAAAATATGTTTCATGGAAAACATTCTCCCTTGGTCGCCTGGCTCTGAACGGCGGCTTGATTATTGCTATTCCCTCGATCATGCCGGATGCGCAAGACAGCGGCAAGCAGAAGCGCAATGCGCATCGGCGGATGCTCTAGTGTTTTCCGCAAAGCGGAATGGTCGGAAGACGCAAGATGTTTCCGCATCGTCATTTGCGAGCGCAGCGAAGCATCCAGAGTCCCTCCGCGGGAAAAACTGGACCCTTCACTGCGTTCGCAATGACGGAGTGTGAGGAAGCGTCTTCGCGAACCGCTGCACTTGGGGTAAAGCCAGAGGGGAATGCAACCTCCCCGGGTCATATGACGCAAGGGCTTCAGCTCATCGTCGCGCTTTTTCTCGTCGGTGACAGCGCCGCGTACGCGGCGCCGTGCCAATTCGAAGCACAGGGCGAAGGCCGTGTCGCGGCGATCGTCGACGCGCGCAGTGTACGTCTCGACGATGGCCGTGAAGTCCGTCTCGCCGGCATCGAGGCGACAGCAACGACGAGGCAAGCCCTGACGTCGCTGCTCGTCGGCCGCGACGTCGTCCTGCGCGGCACTGACGACACGCCCGACCGCTACGGCCGCCAGGGCGCGCTGGTGTTCATCGGCGAGAGCGACACCTCCGTGCAGACCATGCTGCTCACCAACGGCGATGCCCTCGTCTCCGCTGAGATCGCCGACAAGGATTGCGCAACCGCCCTGATGTCGGCCGAGGCCGAGGCGCGGCGTCAAAAAAAGGGCAATTGGGCTGACCCATCGGCCATAAAAAACGCGGAAAGTCCGGACGATATTTTGGCCGGGATCGGGCGCTTCATGGTGGTCGAGGGCAAAGTCCTGTCGGTCCGGCAAGCTGGGGCAATGACCTACCTCAACTTCGGACAGAACTGGACACGCGGCTTCGCGGTGACTATCTCAAAGCGGACGCTGCCGACGCTTGAAAGTGCCGGAACAACTGTCAAGTCATTGGAAAATAGACGCATTCGTGTCCGGGGCTGGGTTGAGGGGACGACGGGGCCGCGTATCGATGTGCTCCGGGCGGGACAGGTCGAGTTGCTGGGCGCAAACGAGCCGACAGGGGTAAGGCCTTAAAATCAGGCCAGGCACGGGTTAATCGACGTGAATGGGGTGCTAGAACGGCACGGACTGAGTGATGGCCGCCGCCTGCGGGCTGCGCCGGCCGCGCTTTGCCTCGTGCTAGGCACGGCCCTCGCCGGCTGCGGCGATATGGGCCGATTCCAAACTGCGGCGGCCCCGCCGACCGTCGCGCTGCCCAAGCCGAAGCCGGCGGTCGCGCAAACCCCCGCCACCGAAAAGGAGCACGAGCGCATTCTGGCGAGCTACGGCGGCGCCTATGACGATCCCAGGCTCGAATCGCTCGTTAGCAAGACCGTCGACCGGCTCGTCGCCGCCTCCGATCGCCCGGACCAGGGCTACAAGGTCACCATCCTCAATTCCGGCGCGGTGAACGCCTTCGCGCTGCCGAACGGCCAGCTCTATGTCACGCGCGGCCTGCTTGCGCTTGCGAGCGATACGTCTGAGTTGTCCTCGGTGCTCAGCCACGAAATGGCGCATGTGCTGTCCAAGCACGCCGCGATGCGCGAGGACCAGGCGCGCCAGGCTGCCATCGTCACCCGTGTCGTCACCGACATGAGCAACGATCCCGATCTCACGGCGCTCGCACTCGCCAAGACCAAGCTGACCATGGCGAGCTTTTCGCGCAACCAGGAGTTCGAGGCCGATGGCATCGGCGTCGGCATCTCTGCCAAGGCACATTTCGACCCCTATGGTGCCGCCCGCTTCCTCTCTGCGATGGAGCGCAATGCCGAGCTGAAGGCCGGCAAGAGCTCGCTCGATCCGCGCGCGCAGGATTTCACCTCGTCGCATCCGGCCACGCCCGAGCGGGTGCAAAACGCGCAGGCGATCGCACGGCAATACGTCGCCCCGGAAGGCGGCGAGCGCGACCGCGAGAGCTATCTTTCCGCAATCGACAACCTCGTCTATGGCGAGGACCCCAGCGAAGGCTTCGTCCGCGGCCGCAGATTCCTGCATCCAAAGCTCGGCTTCACGTTCCAGGCGCCTGACAACTTCACGCTCGACAATACCGCGCAGGCGGTGATCGGCGTGCGCGAGGGCGGCTCGCAGGCGATGCGCTTCGACGTCGTGCGCGTGCCGGCCGAGCAGTCCCTCGGCGATTACCTCAATTCCGGCTGGATGGAGGGCGTCGAGAAGGCGTCCACCGAGGACATCACGATCAACGGCTTTCCAGCCGCATCTGCCTCTGCCAAGGGCGATCAGTGGCAGTTCAAGGTCTATGCGCTGCGCTTCGGCAGCGACGTCTACCGCTTCATCTTCGCGACACGGCAGAAGTCGACCGAGAGCGAGCGCAATGCGCGTGAGACCGTCAATTCCTTCCGCCGGCTGACGCTCGAGGAGATCCAGGCGGCGCGCCCGCTGCGCATCAAGGTCATCACCGTGCAGCCCGGCGACACCGTCGAATCGCTATCCCACCGCATGGCCGGTGTCGATCATCCGGCCGAGCGCTTTCGCGTGCTGAATGGCCTCGATCGCAATGCACAGGTGAAGGTGCGCGACCGCGTCAAGATCGTGACTGATTGAGGTCGCGGTCGCTACCGCGCCTTTTCTTTCAAAAATGCGATGATGTCGGCGCGATCCTGCGCGTCGGGCACGTCGAAGAACATCTTGGTCTCAGGCACCATGGCCTGCGGTCCGCTCAGCCATCTGTCGAGATTTTCCTCGGTCCAGACGATGCCCGAGTTCTTCAGCTCAGGCGAGTAGTCGTAACCGGCGACGCTGCCCGCCTTGCGGCCGACAACACCCTTGTGCATCGGGCCGACGCCGTTCTCGTCGATCGAGTGACAATCTGCGCAGCCCTTGTAGAGCGTCTGGCCGCGCGCAACGTTGCCGGTCGCGCCCGCAGGTGCAGCTGCGCCCAGAAGCACGACAGCGACAAAGACGAGAGCCAGGCCTGAAGTGCTACGCTGAGCGACGGAATTCGGCCAGAGGTTCATGTGATCTCCTGTTTGCGGTTCCGCGAAACAGGATCGGCCGGGCCGAAATTTATTCCCGTCAGTTCGAAGATCGACCCGCGTCCATATCGCCGGCCTCGCGCTGGCCGCTGAGCCAGAGGGCAAGCAGGGTCCAGAACGCGCCCGAGAGCAGATAGGCACCCGAGGCGATGACGCCGAGATTGGTGGCAAGCAGCAGCGCGACCAGCGGGGCAAAGCCGGCGCCGAACAGCCAGGCCATATCGGAGGTCAGCGCCGAAGCCGTATAGCGATAGGCCTGCTTGAAGTTCGAGGCGATCGCGCCCGAGGACTGGCCGAAGGAGAGGCCGAGCAGGATGAAGCCGATCACCATGTAGATGGTCTCGCCGAACGCGCCGGCATCGAGCAGCTGCGGGGCGAAACCGCTGTAGATCGCGATCGCGATCGCCGATCCCATCAGCAGCGATTTGCGGCCTACGCGGTCGGCGATGACGCCGGAGAGCACGATCGCGACGACGCCGAACACGGCGGCGACGATCTCGATGATCAGGAAGCGCACCGGGCTTTCGCGGGTGAACAGGAACACCCAGGACAGCGGGAACACCGTCACCATGTGGAACAGCGCGAAACTTGCCAACGGCGCGAACGCGCCCAGCATGATATTGTGGCCTTCGCGGGCAACCGTGTCCGAGATGCGCGAAGGCTGCAATTCGCGGGTCTCGAACAGCGAGGCATATTCCTCTGTGGTCACCATGCGCAGGCGCGCGAACAGTGCCACGACGTTGATGGCGAAGGCGACGAAGAACGGGTAGCGCCAGCCCCAATCGAAGAAGTCGTCGGCCGAGAGATTTCCGGCGAAATAGGCAAACAGCGCGCTCGCCACGATCAGCCCGAGCGGCGCGCCGAGCTGCGGCACCATCGCGTACCAGCCGCGCCTGGAGGCCGGTGCGTTCAGCGCCAGTAGCGAAGCCATGCCGTCCCAGGCGCCGCCCCAGGCGAGACCCTGCGCGATACGCGCCAGCGCCAGCAGCCAGATCGCGGCAACGCCGATCTCGGAATAGCCGGGCAGGAACGCCAGCGCCACGGTGGCGGTGCCGAGCAGGAACAGCGCCGAGACCAGCTTGGCCGTCTTGCCGTATTCGCGGTCGACCGTCATGAAAATGACGGTCCCGAGCGGCCGGGCGATGAAGGCCAGCGCGAAAATCATGAAGGAATAGAGCGTGCCGGTCAGTTCGCTGGTGAACGGGAACACCAGGCGGGGGAACACGATCACCGAAGCGATCGCGTAGACGAAGAAGTCGAAGAATTCCGAGGTGCGGCCGATGATGACGCCGATGGCGATCTCGCCGGGACTCGCCAGGTCGTGGCCGTGCTCGCCCGAGTGGAGGTCTGCCATTGCGGGGGTCTGTGCCGTCGCCATGCGTGCGCCCTTAACGTCCTGAAATCCAATGCCGACCGCCCCGGCGGAACGCCAGGCAATCCAGCCTTGTTTGACCCAATATGCCGCACTGCAACATTGGACAAATTGTCCAATGTCCGGATTGCTGCGCCGCAGCTACCCCTTGGCCCCGCAAAGGAAACTCATTCTCATAAGGCTCGGCCCGTGTCCCGTCTCAAGATCCTGGCGCTGCTACCCCTGGCGGTTGCGCTCAGCGGCTGCAACTATGTCGTGCTGGCGCCAGCCGGCGATATCGCGGCGCAGCAGCGCGACCTCGTCATCATCTCCACCATCCTGATGCTCCTGATCGTCGTTCCCGTGATGGCGCTGACGGTGCTGTTTGCCTGGCGCTACCGCCAGTCCAATAGCTCTGCCCGTTACGAGCCGGATTGGGACCATTCGACCAAGCTCGAGCTGGTGATCTGGTCGGCCCCGCTGCTGATCATCGTATGCCTGGGCGCGCTGACCTGGATGGGCACGCATCTGCTCGACCCCTATCGCACCCTCGGCCGCGTCCGTGCCGATCGCGCGATCGACCAGTCCAGGGCGCCGCTCGAGGTCGACGTCGTCGCGCTCGACTGGAAGTGGCTCTTTATCTATCCGGACTACGGCATAGCCACCGTCAACGATCTGGCCGCGCCCGTCGACCGTCCGATCAACTTCCGCATCACCGCGTCTTCGGTGATGAACTCGTTCTACATCCCCGCGCTCGCCGGCCAGATCTACGCAATGCCGGGCATGGAGACGAAGCTGCATGCGGTGGTGAACCACGCCGGCACCTACAAGGGTTTCTCGGCGAACTACAGCGGTGCCGGCTTCTCCGGCATGCACTTCAACTTCCAGGGACTGGACGACAACGGCTTTGACGCCTGGGTCGCGCAGGCCAAATCCGCCGGCGGCTCGCTCGGCCGCACCGAATATCTCCAGCTCGAAAAGCCGAGCGAGAACGAGCCGGTTCGTCGCTACGGCAGCGTCGATACCGACCTCTACCGCCTGATCCTCAACATGTGCGTCGAGACCGGCAAGATGTGCCAGAGCGAGATGATGGCGATCGACGCCAAGGGCGGTCTCGGCCACGAGGGCCTGAACAACACCCTGCCGCTGTCCTACGACAAGTACGCCCGCCGCGGTACCGCGTTCGGTCCCGAGCCGAGCTTCGTTGCCGGCACCTGCACGCCGGATGCACCGCAGGGCGCAGCGACCGCCGCGTCGATCAAAGCTCCCCTCGATACCGCGCCGCTCGTCGGCGCCGGGCTGAAGCGGCCGACCTTCGCGCCGCTGAAGTCCTCGTCCCTCTTCCTCGGACAGCGTCCCAAGTCCGATTCCTGAAGTCAGACTCCTAAAGAGATCCAGCATGTCTCCTGATCTTCTCAAGCTCATCTTCGGCCGTCTCGGCATCGATTCGCTGCCGCTGCACGAGCCGATCCTGGTCGGCACCTTCGTGATGGTCGCGCTCGGCGGCACCGCGTTGCTCGCCGGCCTCACCTATTTCCGCCTGTGGGGCTATCTGTGGCGCGAGTGGTTCACCACTGTCGACCACAAGCGCATCGGCATCATGTACATGATCCTCGGTATCGTGATGCTGCTGCGCGGCTTCGCCGACGCGCTGATGATGCGCGCGCAACAGGCGCTCGCGTTCAACGGCTCCGAAGGGTTCCTCCCCGCTCATCACTACGACCAGGTCTTCACTGCCCACGGCGTGATCATGATCTTCTTCGTGGCGATGCCGCTGGTGACCGGCCTGATGAACTATGTCGTGCCGCTGCAGATCGGCGCGCGCGACGTGTCGTTCCCGTTCCTGAACAATTTCAGCTTCTGGATGACGGTCGGCGGCGCCGTACTGGTGATGCTCTCGCTGTTCATTGGCGAGTTCGCCCGCACCGGGTGGCTGGCTTATCCGCCGCTGTCCAATATCGGCTACAGTCCTGACGTCGGCGTCGACTATTACATCTGGGCGCTGCAGGTTGCCGGCGTTGGAACGACGTTATCGGGCATCAACCTGATCTGCACCATCGTCAAGCTGCGCTGCCCCGGCATGACCATGATGCGGATGCCGGTGTTCACCTGGACCTCGCTCTGCACCAACATCCTGATCGTCGCCTCCTTCCCCGTGCTGACCGTCGTGCTCGCGCTGCTCTCGCTCGATCGCTATGTCGGCACCAACTTCTTCACGAACGATTTCGGCGGCAGCCCGATGATGTACGTGAACCTGATCTGGATCTGGGGCCATCCTGAAGTCTACATCCTGGTGCTCCCGGCCTTCGGCATCTTCTCGGAAGTCACCTCGACCTTCTCCGGCAAGCGACTGTTCGGCTACACCTCGATGGTCTACGCCACTGTCGTCATCACCATTCTGTCGTATCTGGTCTGGCTGCACCACTTCTTCACGATGGGTTCGGGCGCCAGCGTCAACTCGTTCTTCGGCATCACCACGATGATCATCTCGATCCCGACGGGCGCGAAGATGTTCAACTGGCTGTTCACGATGTATCGCGGCCGTATCCGCTACGAGCTGCCGATGCTGTGGACCATCGCCTTCATGCTGACCTTCGTGCTCGGCGGCATGACCGGCGTGCTGCTCGCGGTGCCGCCGGCCGATTTCGTGCTGCACAACAGCCTGTTCCTGATCGCGCACTTCCACAACGTGATCATCGGCGGCGTGGTGTTCGGCGCATTCGCCGGCATCAACTACTGGTTCCCGAAGGCATTCGGCTTCAGGCTCGATCCGTTCTGGGGCAAGCTGTCGTTCTGGTTCTGGGTCACCGGCTTCTACATGGCCTTCATGCCGCTCTACGTGCTCGGCCTGATGGGAGTGACCCGGCGGCTCCGCGTGTTCGACGATCCTTCGCTCCAGATCTGGTTCGTCGTCGCCGCGATCGGCGCCGGCCTCGTCTTCCTCGGCATTCTCAGCATGCTGATGCAGTTCGCGGTTTCCTTTCTCAAGCGCGAGCAGCTCAAGGACGTTACTGGCGATCCCTGGGATGCACGCACGCTGGAATGGGCAACCTCCTCGCCGCCGCCGGACTACAACTTCGCCTTCACCCCTGTCGTTCACGACAATGACGCGTGGTGGGATATGAAGAAGCGCGGCTACCAGCGTCCGCTGATCGGATTCAAGTCGATCCATATGCCCAGCAGCACCGGCACCGGCATCATTCTCGCCGGGTTCGCGACCGCAATGGGATTCGGCCTGATCTGGTACATCTGGTGGCTGGCGGCTGCGAGCTTCATCGCGATGCTCGCCGTCGGGATCGGCCACACGTTCAACTATCATCGCGACTTCGACATTCCGGCGGACGACGTCATCCGGACCGAGGACGCGCGCACAAAACTGCTCGCCGGAGCCAAGTAAATGACCATTGCTGTCAATCCCTCGCAAACCGGCGAGCCGGTCTTCTACGTCGCCGACGAACATCCGCATCCGGAAGGCTACAGCACCTCGCTCGGCTTCTGGATCTATCTGATGAGCGACTGTCTCATCTTCGCGATGCTGTTCGCCGCCTTCGGCGTGCTCGGCGCCAACTACGCCGCCGGGCCCGCGCCGAAGGATCTGTTCGACCTCGATCTGGTGGCGGTGAACACCTCGATGCTGCTGCTGTCGTCGATCACCTATGGTTTTGCCATGCTGACGATGCAGCAGAACAAGATCGGCCAGACCCAGATGTGGCTATTGATCACGGGTCTGTTCGGCGCCGCCTTCATCGGCATCGAGCTGACGGAGTTCGCCCACATGATCCATGAGGGCGCCACGCCGCAGCGCAGCGCCTTCCTGTCCGCTTTCTTCACCCTGGTCGGCACCCACGGCCTGCACGTCTCCTGCGGCCTGATCTGGCTGGTGACCCTGATGGTGCAGGTCTGGCGCTTCGGCCTGATCGAGGCCAACCGCCGCCGCCTGATGTGCCTGTCGATGTTCTGGCACTTCCTCGACGTGGTCTGGATCGGCGTCTTCACCTTCGTCTATCTCCTGGGAGTTCTGCGATGAGCACCGATACCCACGCAGCTGGCGCGCACGACCATCACCACGACGCCGGCCACGCCCACAGCACGTTCTCGGGCTACATGCTCGGCTTCGTGCTCTCGGTGGTGCTCACCGCGATCCCGTTCTGGCTGGTCATGAGCGGCGCGCTGCCGAGCAAGCAGATCACCGCGCTGGTCATCATGGCCTTCGCGGTCGTTCAGATCGTCGTGCACATGATCTACTTCCTGCACATGAGCCCGAAATCCGAGAACGGCTGGAGCATGATGGCCTTGATCTTCACCATCGTCATGGTGGTGATCGCGCTGTCAGGTTCGCTGTGGGTGATGAACCACCTCAACAGCAACATGATGCCGATCCACGAGATGACGGGAATGAAATGAGCGACCTCGTGACCCCCGGGGATAACGATCCGCGCAACCCCGCAGGGGCTGCGCGTCCATCCCCGTGGCTCTCGATTTTCTCGCTTGCGGCCGTCGCTGTTCTGATCGGGCTCGGCGTCTGGCAGGTCGAGCGTCGCGCCTGGAAGCTGGCACTGATCGACCGGGTCGAGCAGCGCGTTCACGCACCGGCGCAGCCCATCCCGCCGAGGGCGTCATGGCCGGCTATCACTGCTGCAAGCGACGAATACCGGCATGTCAGCGTCTCCGGCCGCTTCCTCCACGACCGGGAGACGCTGGTGCAGGCCGTCACCGAAGTCGGCCCCGGCTATTGGGTGCTGACGCCGCTTCAGCGCGCCGACGGTACCTCTATTCTGATCAACCGCGGCTTCGTGCCATCAGAGCGGCGCGACCCATCGACACGACCGGACGGCAATCCGGACGGCGACGTCGAGATTACCGGCCTGCTGCGCATCACCGAGCCGAAGGGCGGTTTCCTCAGGGACAATTTGCCCCAGCACAACCGCTGGTATTCGCGGGATGTCGCCGCGATCGTGGCCGCACGCGACCTTCAGAACGCCGCGCCCTTCTTCGTCGACGCCGATGCCGGATCTCACTCCGGCGGCGGTCCGATCGGCGGATTGACCGTGGTCCGCTTTCCCAATAACCACCTGATCTACGCGCTGACGTGGTTTGCCCTGGCTTTCATGCTTGCCGGCAGACTGATCGTCACATTCCGCGGCGGGCTGTTCCGCCGCAAGAAAGCCTCGAACGGCTTCGTCCACGAACCGGCCGGCGGCTCCGATGCCTCCGCCCGCAGGACGGGATCAGATGCTGGAACGATCGTCGAACCGACCTGACGACGGGACTACCTACGGCGAGCAGGCCGTCACGCTGCAATCGCAGGCGGACGCGCGCAGCGAGCTGATCGGCGCGGCCCCCACCGACGACGAGACCAACCGCAAGAACATGGCGCTGCTGATCCAGCTGCGCTGGACCGCAGTGGTCGGCCAGATCGTGACCATCGGCGCCGTGCATGTCTGGCTCGGCATTCCGCTACCTCTGACCCGCATGGGCGCGGTGATCGGCGCACTGGTGCTGCTCAACGTCTCGAGCCTGGTCTGGGTGCGCCATCGCGCCGCCATCACCAACAACGAGCTGCTGGTCGCGCTGATGCTGGATGTCGCAGCGCTGACCGCGCAGCTTTACCTGAGTGGCGGCGCCACCAATCCGTTCACCTCGCTGTTCCTGCTCCAGGTCACCCTCGGCGCGGTGCTGCTCGATGCCCGATCGACCTGGTCGCTGGTGGCGTTGACCTGCGCGAGCTTCGTGTGGCTGACGATCGCCTATCGGCCCCTCGACCTGCCGCCGAACCCGCTGAGCGAGACCTACACCCTCACCGTTACCGGCATGCTGCTGGGCTTCGTTCTCAACGCCGTGCTGCTGGTCGTGTTCGTCACCCGCATCAACCGGAACCTTCGCGAACGTGACGCGCATCTGGCTGCGCTGCGCCAGCATGCTGCCGAGCAGGACCACATCGTCCGCATGGGCCTGCTTGCCTCCGGCGCGGCGCACGAACTCGGCACGCCGCTCGCCTCGCTCTCCGTCATCCTCAGCGACTGGCGCCGCATGCCCGATCTTGCCGCCGATCAGGAACTTGCCGAAGACCTCACGGAGATGGAAACATCGCTGCAGCGCTGCAAGACCATCGTGACGGGCATTCTGGTGTCGGCGGGCGAGGCTCGCGGTGAAGGATCGTCGCCGACGACGGTGGATGCCTTCGTCACCGCGCTGGTCGAGGAATGGCGCGATGCGCGTTCGGCGCGGACGCTTTATTTCGTCAACACCTTTGGCGAGGACGTCGCGATCGTCTCCGACATCGCGCTGAAGCAGGTGATCTTCAACGTCCTCGATAACGCCTATGAAGTCTCTCGCGAATGGGTGGAACTGCTCGCCGAGCGCGAGGGTGACAATCTGGTGCTCTCGATCAGCGACCGCGGCCCGGGCTTCGCACCGGAAATGCTGGCGCAGCTCGGAAAGCCCTATCAGTCGAGCAAAGGCCGCGCCGGCGGCGGCCTCGGCCTGTTCCTGGTTGTGAACGTCGTGCGCAAGCTCGGGGGCAGCGTCACCGCCGAGAACCACAGGAAGCGCGGCGCCACCGTCCGTCTGACGTTGCCGCTCGCCACACTTGCGATCGGAGGCAACTTTGACTCCTGACCGTTCGCTTATCGTCGTCGAGGACGATGAAGGCTTTGCGCGCACCCTGAAACGTTCGTTCGAGCGGCGCGGCTACGAGGTCGTGCTCGCCGCCTCGATCGAGGACGTCCGGAAAGTCCTGGAGGACCGATCCTTCGGCTACGCCGTGGTCGACCTCAAGCTCGGCGGCGCTTCGGGGCTTGCCTGTGTCGAGCTGCTGCACGCCCACGACGAGGAGATGCTGATCGTGGTGCTGACAGGCTTCGCCAGCATCTCGACCGCCGTCGAGGCCATCAAGCTGGGCGCCTGCCACTATCTCGCAAAACCTTCCAATACCGACGACATCGAAGCCGCCTTCAGCAAGGCCGAAGGCAATGCCGAGGTCGCGCTGGACGTGCGGCCGACCTCGATCAAGACGCTCGAATGGGAGCGTATCCACCAGACGCTGATCGAGACGGATTTCAACATCTCGGAAGCGGCCAGGCGGCTCGGCATGCACCGGCGTACGCTGGCGAGGAAGCTCGAGAAGCGACCTGTGAAGTAGGGAATGCTTGCGAGGCTCGAAATGCCCCGCGTGGCTACTGACCTCGCAGCCAGCCGCCGTTAAGCTGCCGGGTGGCCGCGGCTCATCGCTGTGCGTCAAGAGCCCCAGCGAGGAGACTCCCAGTGACAACGCTCATCGATCGGTTCTACCGGCCTGCCGCGCTTTTGCCCACCCGCAGCCAGCGCGACACCGAAACCGTTCAATTTGCAAAGGCGGCACTCGAGGCCGGCAAAAAAGAGGGCCTGCAACTGGCCGTACGGGCGCGCTATATCGCCCTGGCCGTCATCGCTTGCCTCCTGCTGGCCATCAACCCGGCATGGGAGCAGCTCTATTACGTGGTGTTGCTCGGCCTGTTCGCACTGATTGGCTGGGCCCAGGTCAGGGTTGGGCGGGTCGGCGTGTCGCGGGCAGAGCTGGCACTTTTGTTCTGCGACCTGGCGCTGCTCACAGTCGTCATCGTCGTCCCGAACCCATTCGGCACGACGCACTGGCCGGTGGCCATGCAATACCATTTTGGCAACTTCATCTACTTCTTCGTGCTGCTCTCGGGCGCCACGCTGGCGTATTCCTGGCGAACCGTGATTGCGGTCGGAACTTGGACCTCGGCCCTATGGGTGATCGGTATTGTCTGGGTGTGGTGGCAACCCGATCGCGATCCCGCACTGACCGCCCGCATTGCGGAGGCGGTAGGCAGCGATCACCGGCTGTTCGCGCTGATCTCGCCTGCTGCGATCGGATTCGGTATCCGTATCCAGGAAATCGTCGTCTTCATGATCGTGGCCGTGACGCTGGCGATCGCGGTCAGCCGCAGCAATGATTTGCTGATCCGGCACGCCGCAGTGGAACGGGAACGCGGCAATCTGGCGCGTTACTTCTCGCCCAATGTCGTCACGGAATTGTCGAAGCACGACGAGCCGTTGAAGCAAGTGCGTACGCAAGACGTCGCGGTGCTGTTCGTCGACATCGTCGGCTTCACGGCCTTTGCCGATGTGCGCGCCCCGGAGGACGTGGTGCGGACATTGCGCGAATTCCATGGATTGATGGAGCAGGAGGTTTTCCGGCACGAGGGCACGTTGGACAAATATCTGGGCGACGGATTGATGGCGACATTCGGCACCCCCTTCGCAGGCGCGCGTGACGCCGGCAATGCCCTGTGCTGCGCCCAAGCGATGATCGCGGCGGCGGACGGGTGGAACGCGCGGCGAACGGCGTGCGGTGAACCGCCGATGCGCGTCAGTTTCGGCCTGCACTACGGACCGGTGGTGCTTGGTGACATCGGGCACACCTGTCTGGAATTTGCCGTGATCGGCGCGACCGTCAATGCAGCAAGCCGTCTCGAAGCGCTGACGCGCACGCTCGACTGCGCGCTGGTGGCAAGCAATGATCTCGTCAGTCGCGCCCGGCTTGAGCTCGGCAGCACAGCCGAAACGTTTGCACCGCTGATCGCCATGGATCCCCAGGCGATCCGCGGGCTGGAGCGGCCGATCGCGATCTGGGCCCAGGCACGCGCGATGTCATAGTCGACACGCGAGCGCCGCTGGATCAGGCATCCAGACAAAAAGCCCGGCCAACCGGCCGGGCTTTCGATGTCTTGCGATCGATGCGAGGCGCTTACGCGGCTTCGTCGGCAACCGTGGTGTCATCGCCGTCGGTATCGTCGGTATCCGCCTCGCCTTCACCCTCGGCGGCTTCCGCCTTGGCGTTGCGGCGCGGGCTCTTGGCGAGTTGGGCCTCGATCTCCTTGACCGCTTCGGTTTCGGTCGAGTGCTGCACCACCGCGATCTCGCGCGACAGGCGATCGAGCGCCGCTTCATAGAGCTGACGTTCGCTGTAGGACTGCTCGGGTTGCGACTCGGAGCGGTAGAGGTCGCGCACGACTTCCGCGATCGCGACGATATCGCCCGAATTGATCTTCGCTTCGTATTCCTGGGCGCGGCGCGACCACATGGTGCGCTTGACGCGGGCGCGACCCTTCAGCGTCTCCAGCGCCTTCTTGACCAGCGCGGGCTCGGACAGCTTGCGCATGCCGACGTTGGCGACCTTGGCCGTCGGAACGCGCAGCGTCATCTTGTCCTTGATGAAGTTGATGACGAACAGCTCGAGCTTCGCGCCGGCGATCTCCTGCTCCTCGATGGCCAGGATCTGGCCGACGCCGTGAGCGGGATAGACCACGAATTCATGGGCCTTGAAGCCCTGACGCTGGGTCACGACCTTCTTTTCCTCGACCTTCGGCGCGGGTGCAGCGGCCTTCACGGCCGGCTTGGTAGCAGCAACGGGGGCCTTGGCAGCGGCGGCAGCAACAGGAGCCTTCGGAGCAGCGGGCTTGGCAGCGGGAGCCTTGGTGACGGGAGCCTTGGCAAGAACAGGCTTGGCAGCAGGCTTGGCAACGGTCGCTTTCGCGGCCGGTTTGGCAGTCTTGTTAGGCATTGCGCTTCTTTTGTTCTTCGAGGACTTTGCAGCCGGCGGCGCCTTGGCGGCGGTCCGACCCTTGGATGCGCTACGGCTGGCCGCGGCGACTTTTTTGGCCTCCTTATGGGAAGCCCTCGCTGAAGTACTCTTTTTACGCGTTTTCTGTGACACAGCCTGCGCGCGGAAACTGCCACGCCCCTGTTCGACATTTGGTTTCACGGGAACCCAACGGGGCCTACTGGGCTGACGGGGTTCAGCTTAATGTGCCCAATATAGCACATTTCCCGCAAAAATCAATGATTTAGGGGTCTTCAGGGCCGGTTTTCGGCGTTGACGACGGTATTAGGGTTAAGTTTGCGCCGGAATTTAGTCACCGGAGCCGGGGTTCGGAGAAAAATACTTGTCGAACTTGCCTTCCTGACCGTCGAATTCCTTCGCGTCTTCGGGTGATTCTTTCTTCTGGGTGATGTTCGGCCAGTTCTTGGCGTACTCGGCATTGACCTGGAGCCACTTTTCCAGGCCCGGTTCCGTGTCCGGCTTGATGGCGTCGGCGGGGCATTCCGGCTCGCACACGCCGCAATCGATGCACTCGTCAGGATGGATGACGAGCATGTTGTCACCCTCGTAGAAACAGTCGACCGGGCAGACCTCGACGCAGTCGGTGTACTTGCACTTGATGCAGTTTTCAGTGACGACGTAAGTCATCCAACGCTCCGAAAAGCTCTTTTAAAAGTCGCGGCTTGCCTAGCGCGGATGGCCCCGCGCTGCAAGGTCGGGAAGGCGCGATCATGACGGCTTTATGTGCTTGATCGACCAAGAAATGAATAACTTGCGCAATTAATTGCGCTTTGCGTCGCCGAGCTCCTCGTAGAGCACACGCGCCGAGGCGGCATCGCCGCGGCGCTCGTTGAAATTCATCACCTTCAACACGCGCACGGTCCGGTCGAGCGCGACCGTGACGACGTCGCCGACCTTGATCGCATGGCCCGGCGATTTCTCGCGCGTGCCGTTGATGCGGACGTGTCCTGTTACGACAAGCTCAACCGCGGAGGTTCGCGCCTTCACCACCCGCGCGTGCCACAGCCATTTGTCGAGGCGCTGCCGCTCGGTCGTGGGACTACTCCTTGCGACCGGAGAGCTGCTCCTTCAACGCGGCGAGTTTTGCAAACGGCGAGTTCGGATCGGCGGGACGATCACGCTCGCGCGGATTTGCGCTCGAGGCGTACGGACGCAACGACGGACCGCCCTGACGGTCGCGACCCTTGTCGCGGTCGCGGCCCCTGTTGTCGCGGCCCTTGTCACGATCACCGCCGAACTTCTTGTTGTCGCGGTTGCGATCGCGATCCTTGTTGTCGCGGTCCTTGCCCTGGAAGCTGCGATTCCGATCGTCGCGCCCTTCCTGGCGCGGTGCGCCCTCGGCGCCACCCTCGCGCGGCTTGCGGAAATCCCGGCCGCCATCGCGACGATGGCCACCGTGACGATGGCGCTCACCCGGCCTCGCGCCTTCGGCAGCTTCGCCGGGCGCAGCCGAGGCGCCTTCAGCACCGGCCTGAGGACGGTGGTTGTTGTGGCGCTGATGGCGATGGCGCTCGTGGCGCGGCTTGCGATCCTCGTGACGGCCGCCGGGACGCCAGACCTCGACGAGCTCGGGCTCGGCGGGCGTGGCTGCGGCTTCGACAGGCGCAGCGGCATCGGGAGATGCAGCGGCTTCCGTCGCCGCGGCCTCGGCCGGAGCGGCGTCGGCGGCGGCCTCGGCGGGCGCAGCAGCCTCTTCCGCCGGCGGCGGGATGCCGGGGGCATCTTCGGGCGTGACGGGACCTTCGGGAATTGCTTCGAGTGCCGGCTCTTCGTGCGCGGGCTCGTCGTGCTGCTCCATGCCGGGCGCGTCTTCGACGGTGACGGCTTCGGCCGCAGCGTCAACAGGCGCCGCAGTCTCCTCAGTCGCAGGCGCCTCAGCGGGAGCTTCGGCGGCCGGCGTCTCCGCAGCGGCAGGCGCGGCCGGCTTCGGCGGCAACGGCGCACGCTTCTCCATGCGATAGCCGAGCGCGCGCAGCACCGAAGCGAAATCCTCGCCCGCGGAGCCGGTGAGCGAGGTCATCGCCTGCGTCACCACGAAACCGCGGCCGTCGAATGCACCGGCGGGTTTTTCGCCCGGCGAATTATCCCGCCAAGCCAGCGCCGGGCGGATCAGGTCAGCGAGACGTTCCAGGATGTCGACGCGGACCGCGCGCTCGCCGGCCTGCTTGTAGCCGAGCACGCGATAGGCATCGCGCGGCAGGCTCTTGTCGACCGGAAACGAGGTACGACCCGACGAGGCCAGATGCTGCGCGCCAGACAGGGCCGAGAGATCGACATTGTCCTGCTTCAGCGCCCACAGCAGGGCTGCGAGCGCACGCGCGGCGGGCTTCAGGATGCCGGGGAAGTAGATGTGATAGGCGCCGAAGCGCACGCCGTATTTGCGCAACACCGCGCGCGAGGGCTGATCGAGATCCTTCAGCTCGTTGGCGATCTTCGGACGCTCGAGCACGCCGAGCGCCTCGACGAGCTGATAAGCGATGCCGCGGGCGATACCGGTGACGTCCTCCGCCTTCGACAGCTCGAACATCGGCCCGAGCAGCTTCTCGATGTGGGTCTTGAGCCACAGGTCGAGCCTCGCCTGCACCTTCTCGCGGGGGCCACCCGTCAGGCGCTCGTCGGAGATGATGCGGATGCGCGGATGCAGCGCCTCCTCTGCGGCGGTCAGCCGCGCCACGGCATCGCCGGTCCAGCGAATGGTGCCATCGGAGGTCAGCACGAACTGGTCGTCCGGCGCGTTGCCCAGTTTTTCGGCGCGCGTATTGATCTCGCCGGCGAGCACCGCTTGCGCGGCAGCCTGCAAGGCTTTCGCATCGGAGCCGGCTTCCGCCGCATCCGGTGCAAAGGTGAAGCCATCGAGGCGGCCGATGACATGGCCTTCGACGATGACTTCGCCGGTCTTGCCGATTTCCGTATTCAAGCTCGTGTTCTCCCGCAGGCGGCGCATCAATACACTGGTCCGGCGATCAACGAAACGCTCAGTCAAGCGTTCATGGAGCGCATCCGATAATTTATTTTCGACCTCCCGCGTGGTCCCCTGCCAGCGATCGGGGTCTTTCAGCCAGTCCGGCCGGTTGGCGACGAAGGTCCAGGTGCGGATTTGCGCGATCCGGGCCGACAGGGTGTCGATATCGCCGTCGATGCGGTCGGCCTGGTCGACCTGTGCGGCGAACCAGGAATCGGGGATGCAGCCCTTCTGCATCAGGAAGCCGTAGAGCGTCGTCACCAGCTCGGCATGGGCGGCCGGCGACAGCTTCCGGTAGTCCGGGACCTGACAGGCCTCCCACAGCCGCTCCACGGCGGCCTTGCCATGCGCGATATCGCGCACTTCGACGTCGCGAGCGGCATGGTCGAGCACGCGCATGTCTTCGGCGATCGGGGCGCGCGTCAGCGTCTCGTGGCCGGGGGCGAGGTTGAGCGAGACCTGGAGCGCGGCGAGGGAGGAGAAATCGAGCTTCGAGTTGCGCCATTGCAGCATCTTCACGGGATCGAAGATGTGGTTCTGAAGCGCGTTCACCAGCTCAGGCTCGAACGGGCCGCAGCGGCCTGTCGTCCCGAACGTGCCGTTGCGCGTGGCGCGCCCGGCACGGCCGGCGATCTGCGCGAACTCGGCCGGCGTGAGGCGGCGGAACTGATAGCCGTCGAACTTGCGGTCGGAGGCGAAGGCGACGTGGTCGACGTCGAGATTGAGGCCCATGCCGACGGCGTCGGTGGCGACGAGATAATCGACGTCGCCGTTCTGGAACATCTCCACCTGCGCATTGCGCGTGCGTGGGCTGAGCGAGCCCAGCACCACGGCGGCGCCGCCATGCTGTCGCTTGATCAGCTCCGCGATGGCGTAGACCTCGTCGGCGGAGAACGCGACGATCGCAGTCCGGCGCGGCTGGCGCGTGATCTTGCGATCGCCTGCGAATTCCAGCTGGGACAGCCGCGGCCGGGTGATCATGGAGACGCCGGGCAAGAGCCGCTCGATGATCGGCCGCATGGTCGCAGCGCCGAGCAGCAGCGTCTCGTCGCGGCCGCGGCGGTTGAGGATGCGGTCGGTGAAGACGTGGCCCCGTTCGAGATCGGAGGCGATCTGGATCTCGTCGACGGCGAGGAAGGACACATCGAGGTCACGCGGCATCGCCTCGACGGTCGACACCCAATAGCGCGGACTTCTCGGCTTGATCTTCTCCTCGCCCGTGACCAGCGCCACGGCCTCCGGGCCGACGCGGGCGACGATCTTGTTGTAGACCTCGCGCGCGAGCAGGCGCAGCGGCAGGCCGATCATCCCCGAGGAATGCGCGAGCATCCGTTCGATGGCGAGATGGGTCTTGCCGGGTGTTGGTCGGCCCGAGCACGGCGGTGACGCCGGCGCCCGGCACGCGATCGGACAGCGCGCGGTCGGAGGCGAAGGAGGAGGACGAGAGGGGCATATCTGGCTGATCAGGTAATAGCTGATGGGACGAATGTCAGTGCTGTCTCGGACGGGTGGGCAACTGTCTCACTTTGCGACGCTTTTCCCGTTCGCTTTAAGCTTCGGAACGACTCTAGAACGAATCGCGGCCGAATCGCTGACTCCCCCGGGAGTCCCGATACGTTCACGCAACATGTCGCGGGACTCTTGTTTCCATCGCACTAGATGGAGTTTTGCGCAGTCGCACAAGCGGCGTTTCGATGACGGATTTCCTTAAATTGGGGATGGCGCGGAGTCGAATCAGAATCGGGGAGGAGTCAATTGGATTCCCGGGAATGGTGGGCTCGAAGGCATGTCGCTGAAACAGCCCCATGCACAGTAGGTAAGTCATTGATATTACTGAGACGGGGGTCTCCCGCCGCATCCGTCGTCCTGAGCTGCGAGCGGCGCGGCGCGCAGCGCCGTGCCGGGAGCCCCGAAGGATGGACGGCCCGGACGGCGCGGCCGGATTGCGCGCGGAAAACGGTCGGGCTGTCGCCCTTCGAGGGCCGCTGAAGAAGCGGCCACCTCACGGGGTGACGGTCGAGGCGTATGTGAGCGGCCAATACCTACTGCGTCTTCGCGACCCGTGGCGGCTGGGCCGTGGTGACGAAGCTGGTCGCCTCCAGCATCGCCGGCCCGAGCGGCGTCGGCACTTTCAGCCAGAACGGGACCAAAACCCGTGTTCCCGCCACCGGCGCCAAGGCGATCTCGATGTTGCGCTGGGCGGCGAGGTATTTGATCACGGGGCGGTCGGGGATGTAGCCGGCGATGGGCACGAAATACAGCGCGCAGACCACCACGGGGCCGTGATAGCCCTTCTCGGCCTTCACGGTCTCCATGCGCTTGAAATCGAGCTTGAGCTCGTAGCGCATGCGGCCGTCAAAGACGGGCGCCGAGCCGTGGCAGGCCTCCGGCGACACGGGATCGCCGTTTCCGGGCACGCGCACCAGCGAGGCCGTCATCGGATCGAACACGCCGCGCCGATGCGCCTCGGTGACGACGATGCGATCAGGATCGACAGGCGGCTCCGGAATGATGCCGAACTCCTTCACATTGCCCTTGTCGAGAGTGATGTGGATCTCCTCGGTCTTCTTCGAGGTGGTGGTGGAGGCCTGGTAGGCGGTCGCGACCAGCGCGCCGTTGACGATGCGGCCCTGCGCAGCACCGGTGCCGGACCCGCCCGCGAACGACTTCAGGATGCCGGTGGTGCCGCCGGAGGCCGCAGCCGAGAACACGTCGTCCTGGATATCGATGTTCCAGGCGCCGCGGCCGACCGGAATGCCCGCCAGCGAAGCCTCATATTGCGCCTCGAGCTTGCCTTGCGCCGCTGCGGGCGCGGCCCCCCACGCCAGCACCAGGCCGCCAAGAGCGGCCAGAGCCAGCCGGCCGGCCGCGCGCAGCCGGGGCGGAATGAGCGGGGTGGTGTGCACGAGACGATCCAATCGGGAAGCGAGTTGTTGTTACTTAAGCCTGTTGCGGCGCCAAGCAATGCATCCAGAAGCCACAGGCCGGGAACTCACCGGACTCTTTCGGTGGAGATTGCGCCCTTTATGTGATGGTAAGGCGTTTCAAACATTGCCGTTTTGGTGATTGAAGGGGCTGCGTCAGGCGGGCGCACCTCGCCCACCCATTCCGCTGTCATGCCCCGCGAAAGCGGGGTATCCAGTACGTTGCGGCGGATCTGGTGAAAGCGAGCTCTCAAACGCCGGCCTCTGGGATACTGGATCGCCCGCCTGCGCGGGCGATGACACCTGTTATGCGGCCTGAGATCCCGGGTTCGCGCGCCCGCGCGCCCCGGGATGACGGGCCAATAACGGCCCGTCACCTTGACGTCCCGCCCCTTCCCCCCTATACGTCCGCCCGCTCCCTGCAAGGACGAAAGAATTAGCCCCCGTGGCGCCCCTGATGGCGGCCGCAATCGTTGGGGGATCGAACGAAGGATTTCTAGCATGTCTCGCCGCTGCGAACTGACGGCCAAGGGCCCCCTCGTCGGCCACAAGGTCAGCCACTCCAACATCAAGACCAAGCGCCGCTTCCTGCCGAACCTGGTCAACGTGACCTTCATCTCGGAAGCGCTGGGCCGCAACGTGCGCCTGCGCGTTTCCACCAACGCGGTGAAGAGCGTCGACCACAATGGCGGCCTCGATGCCTACCTGCTCAAGGCCAACACCGCGGCCCTCTCGCCGCGCGCCGTCGAGCTGAAGCGCGCCATCGAAAAGAAGGTCGGCCCGACCGCCGCGCCGGCCAAGAAGGCCAGCTAAGAGATCTGAGTTTGGGCGGGGGCTAAGTTTCGTCGCGTGGCGTAGGCTTAGCCAAGTAGAGTTGAGTGGCGGCCGGATCGGAAGGTCCGGCCGTTTTTGTTTTGGGGGCTCGGGCAATCTTCGTCCAAAGTGGCGTTACGACAAGTTGTGCTATGGAGATACTCTCGCGACCAACAACAATCGCACAATTCGCTTGGGGGAGAAGTGGCGACGGTCAAAACCAAATCGATATCCATCGAGAACCTTCCACCTCCCACTCCTTGGCCTAAGGCAAACGCTCGTCTGCTCGGACTAGGCGTCGGTCTTCCTGTCGACCCACTGGATCGCCTAGCGCAGTTTAGCCCAGATGAGTTTGAGCGTTTCACCCTCGAGTGAAGGACGAGTCGAGTTTGATGAGGCAACCTACGACATCGTTGTTGATGGTCAGTCTCGACAGTCGCACGGCAAAGGCTTTCGAGCAGTTCTTCATTCAGCATTCGTGGTCGGGCTATTAAGGTGCTGCAGGAACAACAACCGTCCTCATCTTGGCACAATAATCATCGACTCCCCTCTTGCTAGCTACAAGAAGGGGAACGTTGGGGATGGACGCCATGCGGATGGGGGTCCGGATGGTGGGCATTGAAGAACTCGACGATGCTGAAGCCGCACTTGTTTGACGGAGAAGCGAATATTCCGCTTCTCGAAGTACGGCGTGTGGGTTTGCCAGACTCGCGAAGCCTACCCCCGAAAATCAATGCTCCGCAGCACGATCCCCGGCGGCGTGCCTTCGAACTCGGTCGCGCGGTACTTGCTCGCGGCGCGGGCTTCGATGCGGTCGCGAAGGCGGGTGAACTGGGCTTCGCGCTCGTGAGGGCGGGTCTGCGGGCCGCGTTCGAGATCGTCCATGGCGGAGGTCGAGATCGCGCAGGGGATTTCCTTCGCGCCGTCCTGCATCGAGAACTGGACGATGCCGCGGTCCTGTTCATGGCCGATGAAACGGCCGCTGGTGAGGGGCATGGGATACCTCCTTTACGACTCCAAGGTCGTACCGGCCTTGGTTCGCAATTGCGCACGGGCGCAGGGAGCCACTGGCCGGTCGGCTTCATTCAAGCACGGCTGCGGCACGCGCAGCTACAACAACTCACTGCGGTGACTATGGGTCCGATCTGCGCTTCGCTGGTCCGGGACCACAGCACCTGGGTAACGACAGCTAGGTCGCGGCGGGCCTCAGCCTTCTTCGCCTAATCTCGAAAAATCGTCGAGCAGCGCGGCCACCAGCGCGCGGTGGCGGGTGTCTTCGGGCAGGAGGCTCGCGGCGTAGAGGTTGAGGAGATAGCGCGCCTTCACGGCGGCTTCGGTCCAGGAGGCGGCGGGCACCGTCAGCATGCGGCTTTCGAGATCGGCCTCGCGCTCGCGCAGCTCACGGACATTGTTCTCGACCTCCGCCAGCACGCGGCGCAGATCGGTGGCCTTCTGCGCGGCCATGCCGCGATGCTTGTCGAGATCGACGGGTTGATCAGTCATGGGCGGCGCTCGCATCGGCGGCTATCGCGTCCGCAAGGTCGACAGAGCCGATCGACAACCGCTCGGTGGCGCCGCGCAGGCCTTCGACCGGAACGGTGATCATGGTGGCGATGCGGCGCCAGACCTCGAACGACAGGCCGTCGATCGTCTCCTCGTCGGTGACGACATCATAGGCGCCCGCCGGCAATTCGCGCGCGATGCCGCGGAGGTGGAACGGGTGCTTGAATGTCACGGTTTCATGTCGCGAGCGGATGGTCATGCGCGCCTGCCTTTGCAAGTGGGCCCCAACCGACGCCGATTGTATTGAGCATGCGCCCGTTGCGCGGCAATAGCCAGCACTATCGTCACCGGCGCTATGCGCAGCGCGGCCGCAGCGTGCGCGGGGCTTTAGGCCTCGCTATTGCGATGACGCGGGCGTAGGCTTGCTTGCATCATCGCATTTCCCGCCACGGTATCGACCATTTGCACGCCGTGCGGGCGTGCGCTGCAATCTGACGAACCGGATGAGCTCAGACCACCAGAGGAGAGCGACATGGCCAAGGGACAGCAACGCAGCAATCGCGAAGCCAAGAAGCCGAAAAAGGACAAAGCCAAGGTGATCGCCGCGGCGCCGAGCCGCAAGGACGCGGCCTGGCAGCCGGAAATCGGCCAGGGGAAGAAGAAGTAGGAGGGGAAGTGCGCTTACCCTCCGCTGGAGGGGGAGGGTAAGAAAGGGGACCTAACCGGCTACATAGGTAACAGAATAGACCGGCGACATGGGTAACAGGTCAACTGATCGGCAAGGAGGAGCTTGCCGATGGGGTGGATGGAGACCTGTGCTGTGGATGAGCGGATGCGGTTTGTGGTGGCGGCGCAAAAGCACGAGGAGTCGTTTGCGGCGGTGTGCCGGCGGTTCGGAGTGAGCCGTCGGGTCGGCTACAAATGGCTTGCACGGTTTGAGGCAGAACCGCCTCCTCTCCGTCGCGCTTTTCCGCTACACTCCCCCGGCGTCACCGGAGGCGCATCCCCCTGGAGCACTCAGCCAGGCCGACGGCCAAAAACCTCGTCATCCGCTGTGACGGCACCGGCAACGAGCTCGGAAAACATCTCCAACGTCCTGAAGCTCTATCGCTATCTGCGCAAAACCGACCGGATGCAGCCGCGGCAGATGGTGCTCTCCGATTCCCCGGCTCGACTCTCCGATCTCCGGGCCGGCCCCGCGACGCCACCGTAAACAGCCCCCTCGCCCGTTAACCACGCATTAACCAACGCAGCCTAGCCTGCTGCAATCGTCCAGCCATCATTAGCCCGAAATGCCCTTCCCGGTTCGCTCCAGGAGAAGCGCCGATGTCTGTTGCGTTGTTGACGTATGCCGATCTGGGTGCCCGCCTCGAGATCTCGCGCGAGGCGGCGCGGTCGTTGGCGCGACGGCGCCGGCTGCCGCGCTCGCGGTCGGCTGACGGCAAGGCCCTGGTGACCGTCGATTTCTCCGAGCTGCGCTACACGCCCCGCCCGCGAACGGGCCGCCGGGCGGACCCCATCGCTGTCTCCATGGCAAGGATCGACGCCATCAAGACCGAGGCCTTCGAGGCGGAGATCGCGCGGCTCCAGGACGTCGCAACCGCCTACAGGCAGGTGTTCGAGCGCGAGCGTGATCGCGCCGAGCGCCTCGCTGTCGAGCTGCAGCAGGCGACCGCCGAGGCGACGGCCGCCAATGCGTGGGCGGCACGGCTGGAAGACGACATGGCGGCGCTGCGGACCGATCGCCGCCCGGGCGGCTTGATCGCGGGATTCGCGGCGCGTCGGCTGGGACATCTGGCCGCGGCCATCGTGCAGGCAGACCGCGCGGCGCGCGGGTAACACTCTTTCTTCAATCCCCGGCTTGCCGGACCAATCGCGAGGAAAAAATGGCTGGGAATACCGACATCCATGAAATGAAAGCCCGCATCGTCGTGTTCGGCGTCGGCGGCGCCGGCGGCAATGCCGTGAACAACATGATCACGGCCGGGCTCGAGGGCGTCGAGTTCGTCGTCGCCAATACCGACGCACAGGCGCTGGCGATGTCGAAGGCGCGGCGACTGATCCAGCTCGGCACCAAGGTGACCGCGGGCCTCGGCGCCGGCTCGCAGCCGGAACTGGGACGCGCCGCGGCCGAAGAGGCGATCGATGCGATCCGCGAGCAATTGGCCGGCGCGCACATGGTGTTCGTGACGGCCGGGATGGGCGGCGGCACCGGCACCGGGGCGGCACCCGTCGTCGCCAGGACCGCGCGCGAGCTCGGCATTCTCACCATCGGCGTGGTCACCAAGCCGTTCTACTTCGAGGGCCAGCGCCGGATGCGCTTTGCCGAAGCCGGCATCGAGGAGCTGCTGAAGACGGTCGACACCCTCCTGATCATCCCGAACCAGAACCTGTTCCGAGTGGCCAGCGAGAAGACCACATTCGCCGATGCCTTCGCCCTGGCCGACCAGGTGCTCTACTCGGGCGTCGCCTGCATCAGCGACCTCATCGTCAAGGAAGGCCTGATCAATCTCGATTTTGCCGACGTCCTCTCCGTCATGAAGGAGAAGGGCAAGGCCATGATGGGACGGGGCGAGGCCTCCGGCGAGAAGCGCGTGCTGGCCGCCGCCGTCGCTGCGATCTCCAATCCGCTGATCGAGAATCCCTCGATCAAGCGCGCCAGCGGCCTCATCATCTCCATCACCGGCGGCAAGGATCTCATGCTGTACGAGGTCGACGAAGCCGCCACCCGCATTCGCGACGAGGCCGACCCGGACGCCAACATCATCGTCGGCGCGTCCTTCGACGAAAGCCTGGAGGGCATCGTCCGCGTCTCGGTGGTGGCGACCGGGATCGACAATCTCGACCCGGCGCAGGCGCTGCCGGTGGAAACCGCCCTCACCCAGCTCGCCGGAAAGCTGCGCAATGACGGCCGGCGCATCGCCGATCGCATCGAGCGCAGCGCACCGCTTCCGCAAGTGGGCAGCCCGCCGCTCCGCCCGCAGCCGCACCACCCCGTGGGGCCTCCGGCCCGGTTGGGTCCGGACCATGCGCGCCACGCGGCGATTCAGCCGCTCGACCCGTACGGCCGCGCGCCCGTACGCAATGCGCCCGACGAGACCGTTCTCGATATCCCGGCCTTCCTGCGCCGCGCCGCGAACTGAGCGGTGGCGAGCCGGGTCGCCAATGCCGGCACCAACGCTTGCGACGCGACAACGCGCTGAGACCAGCCTTGTTCTCGTCACGCATGCGGTGGGCTCCCTCTCCCGCTTGCGGGAGAGGGTTGGGGAGAGCGTGGCTCCGCAATGGGACCTCCCAATGTGGAGAGAGCCCCCGCCCGGCGCTTCGCGCCGACCTCCCCCGCAAGCCGGAGAGGTTGAGCGAGCCCGCGGCCCGATCGGTCCAACCAAAAGCTATTCTGCACCAGAAGTCCGCGCGCCTGGAGCGCGCGGCTGCTTCACGCGGCCGTGCTGCGCGGGCTCTCCGCGACGTCCTTCTTGTCCGGCTCCTTGTCGCGCGACAGCCAGGCCGGAAAGCGAAGCAGGCGTTCGTTGGGGTCTTTCGGCAGCTCGATCGGCGGCGCTTCAACGGCCGAACTCGGCAAGTCCAGCGCCGCCTGACCCGAGCGCACCGCATCCGCGCGCTGATCCAGCTCGCGCAACAGGGGATCCAGCACGCTGTCGATCTCGGTCGCCACCGATACCAGGAAACTGTTGAGCTCGCGCGCTTCGGGCACCACGGCCGTGGCCTGCTCGATCGCCTTGGAGAGACCGTCGACGACGGGCGCAAACGCGCCGGCGGCTTGCTTGATTCGCGTCTTGATGACTTCGATCTCGGCCAGGACGCGCTCACGCTCCCGCCTTTTCTTCTCCTCGCCGAGGCGCGCTTCGATTTCGGCGATCTGGGCCGCCAGGGTCGTGGCTTCGGATGCGAGCGCATCGCGCCTGCCGCGCGCGCGATCGAGATCGCGGCTGAGATGGTCCACTAAGTCGTCCTTTCCGAACATGGCTTTGCTCCCTAGGACAGGCGTCTTGCCCTGTAGGACGGCCTTGGCGCGAACCGCCAGCCTCGCCACCAACCGGATGGCCGGATCGGCCGAAACAGGCATCAACTTCAGTCGCGTCACATGAGCCGACATGGTGATCCCCCCATCGTCAACATTAGGCGACCGCATGGTTAACAGGGGGTTAACATCAACAGACGATGCGGCGATGGGACTGCATCCCGGCGGCGTCGCCTGCGTCTCCTCGCTCGCCCCCATTTCCGCTATACTCGCCCCGGTAGCATCACCCGGAGGCGCATCCCATGGAGCACGCAGCCAGACCCGAACCGAAAAACCTCGTCATCTGCTGTGACGGCACCGGCAACGAGATCTCGGAGAACATCTCCAACGTCCTGAAGCTCTATCGCTGCCTGCGCAAGACCGAGAGGACGCATCCGCGGCAGATGGTGTTTTACGATCCCGGGGTCGGCACGGTGACGGAGCCGTCGACCTGGAACAGGTGGAAGTCCAACATCAAGACGGTGCTGGGGCTCGCCACCGGCTACGGGCTCGACGACAACGTGCTCTCGGCCTATGGCTTCCTGGTCGAGCATTATGCGCCCGGCGACAAGATCTTCCTGTTCGGGTTTTCGCGCGGCGCCTACACGGTGCGCGTGCTGGCGGGGCTGATCCACAAGGTCGGGCTGATCTCGCCGGAGCAGGCGAACCTCGCAGGCTCGGGCCTCATCGCCTACAAGCAATATTCCGGGCTCGGGCGCGGCAACGACATCGAGGACCTCAAGGACATCGCGGTCGACGAGCAGGGGCCGCTGCCGAAGGACGCATTCGACCTCGCCGCGCAGTTCGCGCGCATCACCTCGACGCGCTGGCCGACCATCCATTTCATCGGGGTCTGGGACACGGTGGCGAGCGTGATCGTGCCGCGGCGCGACGTGTTCTTCCTGGTGTTCAGCCTGGAGGAGCTCGCCTTCACGCTGCGCAATCCCAGCGTCAACATCTTCCGCCAGGCGATCGCGATCGACGAGCGGCGCTGCATGTTCCGCCTGAAAGAGTACGAGGAGCCGCAGCAATTCTGGAGCCATCGCTACGTGCGAGACGAGAAGAAGGTGCCGCAGGACATTTTGCAGGTCTGGTTCGCCGGCGTGCATTGCGACGTCGGCGGCGGCTATCCGGAAGCCGAGAGCGCGGAATCGAAATATCCGCTGCTGTGGATGATCGAGGAGGCTGCGAAGGCGGGCCTGAACTTCAACCCGCGCACCGTGAACCAGTTGGCCTGGGGCATCCAGCGCAAGGCCTCGCCGTTCAGCTATGTCGCGCCCGCGTACACCGGCAGAGCCGGCAAGCTGCACGATTCCATGAGCGCGGCCTGGCGCGTGCTGGAGTATCTGCCGAAGAGCGCGGCATACAAGGAGTGGCCGGAGCGCAAGGTTTTTGCAGGGTTCTACATCCCCGACAGCGAACCGCGCTTCATCCCCGAAGGCGCGCATGTGCATGAGAGCGTGCTGAAGCGCATGGCGGTCGAGCCCGGGTATCGGCCGGTGAATTTGCCGCGGGAGTACGTGACGGTCCCGATGCCGGTGGCGCCGGGCGTCGATCTGACCGCGGGCGGGGAGGTTGTGAGCTAAAGTAGAGCCACCCTCCCCTGGAGGGTGGGCATCCCGCTACCGCCGCTTTCTCCGATCACCGCTACTTTTCATTAAAATTCTCCGCCGCGCCTTAGGCTGATCGCAGAAATTGCTCCGCCATCATTGGAACCCTGCCACCGCGCCTTGCTTGGGCATGATCGAAAAGCTTTTTCGGATCATGCCGCCGCGGACTTGGAGGAGAGTGCCAATGCATCCGCGTCGACATGCCCGTGTCAAACCCGCCGGCCTGGTGTCCCGCCAGGCCAAGATCATCACCGACCCGCGCGCGCCCGTGATCGTCTGCACGCTGATCGACTATTCGCCGGGCGGGGCCTGCGTCGATCTCGGCGGCCAGGTGAAGATTCCCGATCGGTTCGAGCTGCTGCACGTGAACACCAAAAAGCGCTGCCGCATCGCCTGGAAGCGCGGCACGCGGGTGGGCGTGGTGTTTTGAGAGTGATGGATTCGCAAGCCTCACTCCGTGGGAGGCGCCCCCTCCCCCGCAAGCGGGGAGAGATTAAAGGAGCCCGCGGCACGACTGTTCTCTAGCAACTGTTCTTAGGCCCGCATCCTTGCCTTCGCGCCCGCGACGATCTGCATCGCCACGCCGGCGATCCAGGCGATCAGCACCAGCAGGGTCAGCGCGTCGTGCGGCTCGAGGCGGAGCACGATGACGGCGACGGAGGCAAGTGACGCCAGCGTGGCGCACAGCGTGCCGGCGGAGCTCAGGAATTCCGCGGCATCGATCTGGCTGTGCGCGTCATCGAAGGGCAGTTGCGGCGTGTCGATGCCGAGATAGAAGCCGACGACGCCGAGCAGCATCATCAACAGCAGAAAGCCCTGCGTGGTGAGCGAGGCGAAGGCCGATCCGACATAGGCGCCGACGAACAGCCCGCACGCGGCACCGGCCATCGCGAGGCCCAATCGCTCGAACACGTGGGCGGTCTTGCGAACACGAAACCGCATGGCGGACCTCCGTGATGCCCCTGACATCGGGAGGTTAGGCCCATTTTGCGACCGGTGGAAGGCGAGGAGAGTTACGGATACGTGAGGACTCCGTGACTTCGCCCGTTGTCACGGGGTGACGAAAATCACCGCGCCCCGAACGTCGTCTTGCCGAACAGCGCCTTCTGCGTCGCAGGCTGCGAGCGCCAGTATTGCGGCGGGGCTTCGACTTCGCCGCCGACTTCCGCAGCGGCGTGCCAGCCCCAGCGGGGATCGTAGAGCATGCCGCGGGCGAGTGCGATCATGTCGGCCTTCCCGGAGGCGATGATCTCCTCGGCCTGCGTGGCTTCCGTGATCAGGCCCACCGCGATGGTGGGCAGCCCGGTCTCACGCTTGATCGCTTCTGCGAACTGCACCTGATAGCCGGGGCCGAGCGTGATCTTCTGCAGCGGCGAGACGCCGCCGGAGGAGGCATCGATCCAGTCGACGCCGCGCGCCTTCAACGCTCTGGCAAACTCGATGGTCTGCGCCAGGTCCCAGCCGCCCTCGACCCAATCGGTCGACGACACCCGCATACCGACAGGCTTGTCGTGCGGGAACACCGCGCGCACCGCGTCGTAGATCTCGAGCGGGAAGCGCATGCGGTTTTCAAGTGACCCGCCATAGTCGTCGGTGCGCTTGTTGGAGATCGGCGACAGGAATTGATGCAGCAGGTAGCCGTGCGCGCCGTGCAGCTCGATGGCGTCGATGCCGATGCGCTCCGCGCGTTTCGCCGCCTCGACAAAGGCCTCGCGGATGCGCGTCAGACCGGCCGCATCGAGCGCGACCGGCGCCGCCTCGCCTTCCTTGTGCGGGATCGCCGACGGCGCCACCGTCTGCCAGCCGCCTTGCTGCTCGGCGATCAGCTGGCCGCCGTCCCAGGGCCGCGCACTCGACGCCTTGCGGCCGGCATGGGCGAGCTGCATCCCGATCGCGGTGGAGGAATGCTTGCGCACGGAGGAGAGGATCTGCTTCAGCGCGGCCTCCGAGGCGTCGCTGTAGAGGCCGAGGCAGCCCGGCGTGATGCGGCCGATCGCCTCGACATGGGTCGCCTCGATGCAGAACATCGCCGCGCCCGACAGCGCGAGATTGTTGATGTGGGTGAAATGCCAATCGGTGGGAACGCCGTCTTCGGCCGAATACTGGCACATCGGCGACACCACGACGCGGTTCTTCAGCGTCAGGCCGCGCAGCTTGATCGGGGAAAACAGGGCGCTCATGCAGAATCCGGGACGGGAGGAATGGAAGCGATTGCATGAAGTTTAGTGGCGCACGCGCGAATTGCGAGCTGCGCGGGCGGCATGGCAGCCGTGACGCCATGCATGCGGGTGTGGTGTGATGTCGCCCCCTACGGATGAATGGGTCGCAGGACGGCGCGGGGCGTTCAAGCCGATCGCCGGCTCGCGGGTGTGAACGCGGGTTCGCGTGCGCTCACTCCACCAGCGTGAACTGCAACAGCAGCGTCCGCTGCAGCATCGAGAAATTATCGTCCGACACCATGGTCAGAACGGTCTCGCCGTCGGGCGTGACGTGGAAGTCGATGCCCTCCATGTTGTCGATCTCGTGGCCGAGATCGGCCTCGAACACGACGGGGCCGTCGACCAATGCGCCCGGCGCGATCGCCTTCAGCGGTAACGAGCGGATGCGGATGTTGATGCCGGTGAACCAGGAGAATTTGCGCTCGAGGATGAGCAGCTCGCCCGATGGCAGCAGCACGGCATCGCTGATGAACTGCTTGTCGGAGCGCCTGATGCTGAACTGGCCGGGCGATGGACCGCCGAGCAGGAAGCCGATCAGATTGCCGTCGGCGTCGAAGCCGCCTTCGGACATCGCGATCAGCGTGCCCGCGAGCGGCTGGCCTTTCATGTCCCGGGGTACGAACACCAGCGCCTCGAGCCCCTTGTTGTAGGGCAGCTTGCGGATCGCCTGTGGCGTCGGCAGCACCTCGCCGCGGGCGCGCGTGCCACCCTTGGCAAAGTCGAAACGCATGATCTGGTTGACGCGTTCGAGCCCGACATAGACGAGCGAGCCGTCACGCGCGAGCGACTCGGTATCATACCAGAGCCGCTTCTCCGTGATCGGACGCCCCTCGCCGTTCAGCATCGGCGCAGCCTCGACGTCGTCGAGCCCGGCCATCTTGCCGCCGGAATAGCGGATGGCGCCCGTGAACCAGGTGCCCTGATCCGACAGTGAGAGGAAGCGCTCGCCTTTGTCGTCGAGGAAGCGAAGAGCAGAGAGGCCGCCGAAGCCGCGATGCGGCGAGGTCAGCACCAGACCGCTACGATAAGCGAGCTGCCCGAAGCGCGTGCGCGCACGGTCGCGCGGCTCGAAATCGGGAATCGGCCGCGCGTTGACCTCGATGCCGACAGGCGCGGTGACCGCGTGCTCGGGCTGCGCCGGCCTATGTTCCGGCTGAGCCTGCTTGGCCGTCGACTGCGCCTGCGCGAGCCGCGACAGAGCGAGAGTGGAAAATCCCGCCGCCGCGTGGCCGAGAAAGAAGCGGCGGGATGAGTGCGTGCTCACGAATGCAATTTGCGTCGCGGGCGACCGGCCGGCTGTGAGGGCGCCGTGTTGGTTTCGCTGAAGAGTTCAGCGAGCTTCTCGGTGATGGCGCCGCCGAGCTCTTCGGCGTCCACGATCGTCACGGCGCGGCGGTAGTAGCGCGTCACGTCGTGGCCGATGCCGATCGCGATCAGCTCGACCGGCGAGCGGGTCTCGATCTCCTCGATGATGTGGCGCAGATGCCGCTCGAGATAGTTGCCGGGGTTGACCGACAGCGTGGAATCGTCGACCGGCGCGCCGTCCGAGATCATCATCAGGATCTTGCGCTGCTCGGGCCGGCCGAGCAGGCGCTTGTGCGCCCAGTCGAGCGCCTCGCCGTCGATGTTCTCCTTCAGCAGGCCCTCGCGCATCATCAAGCCGAGGTTTTTCCGCGCACGGCGCCAGGGCGCGTCGGCGGACTTGTAGATGATGTGACGGAGATCATTGAGACGGCCGGGATTGGCCGGCTTGCCGGCGGCGAGCCACGCCTCACGCGACTGCCCGCCCTTCCAGGCGCGCGTCGTGAAGCCCAGGATCTCGACCTTGACGCCGCAACGCTCCAGCGTGCGCGCGAGAATGTCGGCGCAGGTGGCGGCAACCGTGATCGGGCGACCGCGCATCGAGCCGGAATTGTCGAGCAGCAGCGTGACGACAGTGTCGCGGAACGTCGCCTCCTTCTCGTGCATGAAGGACAGCGGGTGATAGGGATCGGTCACCACGCGCGAAAGCCGCGCGGGGTCGAGGATGCCCTCTTCGAGATCGAACTCCCAGGCGCGATTCTGCTGCGCCATCAACCGGCGCTGCAGCCGGTTGGCGAGGCGCGCGACGATGCCCTGCAGATGCGCGAGCTGCTTGTCGAGATAGGCGCGCAGGCGCTCCAGCTCGTCATGGTCGCAGAGATCTTCGGCGGCGATGACCTCGTCGAATTTCGGTGCGAAGGCGTGGTATTCCGGCCCGCGCGGCTCGTTCCTGCCGTGCGAATTCGGACGTGTCGCCTCGCCCGGCGTCTCGTCGTCGCCGAGCTCGCCGTCGTCGAAGCTATCAGACGTCGAGGCCTGCGCGCTTTCCATCGCGCTGTCGCTCATCTCCTCGGATGAGGCCTGCGCCTGGTCCGCGCTCATCTCCTGCGCGGCGTCGGAATCGGGCGATCCCTCCGCGCCGGACTGATCGTTGTCGCCGTCCTGGTTCTCGTCGTTGTCGTCATTGTCCTCGCTGTCGGCGCTGCGCTCGTCGCCGAGCTCGAGCGCGGTCAGGAGATCATGCACGGCATCGCTGAACTTGGTCTGGTCCTCGACCACGCGGTCGAGCCGGTCGAGCCGCTTGCCGATCTTGTCTTCGAGGATGGGCCGCCAGAGATCGACCATCTTCCGCGCGGCGGCGGGCGGCGCCAGGCCCGTGAGGCGCTCGCGCACCAGCATCGCCAGTGCGTCCGCCAGCGGCGCGTCGGCGCGGTCGGTGATCTCGTCGAACTTGCCGCGATGGAAGTGGTCGTCGAGCATCGCGGTGAGGTTTTTCGCAACGCCAGCCATGCGGCGCGCGCCGATCGCCTCGACGCGGGCCTGCTCGACCGCCTCGAACACGCCACGTGCCTGCGGATTGCCCGGCATCAGCTTGCGATGCAGCTTGGCGTCGTGGCAGGCGAGCTTGAGCGCGATGGAATCGGCGTGGCCGCGCACGATCGCCGCATCGCGTTTTGTCATCTTTCGCGCGGGTTCGGGCAATCGCGCCTTGCCGGGCGCAAGACCCGGGCGCTCGGCCGCGAAGCTCACGTCGAGCTCGGGCGTCTTCGCGATGGCCTTCAGACAGGACGCCACCGAGCGCTTGAACGGCTCGGTCGGGGCTTCCTTGGTGTTACGGAATTTGGAATTGGAGGGCGTGCTCATCTCGATCTCACCGTCGTCCCGGCGAAAGCCCGGATCCATAACCACCGGCGGTCATGACTTCAGAGAAATTGGCCACGTCGCTTCAATCGAGACATCACGCGGCCATGGGCCCCGGCTTTCGCCGGGACGACATACCGAGAGAGATCAGCTGAGCGCCACGTTGACTGCGGATTCCGGCAGCTCCGCGTTGAAGCAGCGCTGGTAGAACTCGGCGACCAGGGGCCGCTCGAGCTCGTCGCACTTGTTGAGGAAGGTGACGCGGAACGCGAAGCCGATATCGCCGAAGATGTCGGCATTCTCGGCCCAGGTGATCACCGTGCGCGGGCTCATCACCGTCGACAGGTCGCCGTTGGCGAAGGCGTTACGGGTGAGATCGGCGAGGCGCACCATCTTGTTGACGATGTCCTTGCCTTCCTGGGTGCGATAGTGCTTGGCCTTGGCCAGCACGATCTCCACTTCCTCGTCGTGGCTGAGATAGTTGAGCGTGGTGACGATCGACCAGCGGTCCATCTGGCCCTGGTTGATCTGCTGGGTGCCGTGGTAGAGGCCCGAAGTATCGCCGAGGCCGACCGTGTTGGCGGTCGAGAACATGCGGAACGCCGGATGCGGCTTGATCACCTTGTTCTGGTCGAGCAGCGTCAGGCGTCCCGAGACCTCCAGCACGCGCTGGATCACGAACATCACGTCCGGGCGGCCGGCGTCATATTCGTCGAACACCAGCGCGACGTTGTTCTGGAGTGCCCAGGGCAGGATGCCGTCGCGGAATTCGGTGACCTGCTTGCCGTCGCGGACCACGATGGAGTCCTTGCCGACGAGGTCGATACGGCTGATGTGGCTGTCGAGATTGACGCGCACGCAGGGCCAGTTCAGGCGGGCGGCGACCTGCTCGATATGGGTGGATTTTCCGGTGCCGTGATAGCCGGTGACCATCACGCGGCGATTGCGGGCGAAGCCGGCGAGAATGGCAAGCGTGGTGGCGCGGTCGAAACGGTAGTCGGAATCGACTTCAGGCACATGAGGATCGACTTCGGAATAGGCCGGCACTTCGAGATCGCTGTCGATCCCGAACACCTGGCGCACCGACACCTTCATGTCGGGCATACCGGAAACTTCCTCAACTTTGGACATTGCGGCGGTCGTCATCAATCCTCCGAGGCCCCGGGCGGTCCCGAGACCAGTTATTTGCACAAGGCTGCGGCTGGGTGCGGCTGCGAACCTACCAGAGACAACGTGCCGGCAGAAGCCCGCGGCCCAATCAAAGTTCCGTTGTCTTTTCATTTAGATAGGCAAGGAACGCGATTTTTGGAAGGCTGCCCTGCAAATCGCGCCCAAATTTCGGCCCGGATAGGCGCGCCCGGCCCGGGCGAATGGCACTTTCGCCACCGCTCCTTACTTGTGTAAGGGTCTGAACCCGAATGCTCCAGCCCGCTACAGAGACGACGTGACGTCCTTCCTTGATCCCCTCATTTCCTTCGTTTCGGTCCATGCGTGGCTCGCCTACCTGACCCTGTTCCTGGCGGCCCTGCTCGAAGCGGTGCCAGTGGTGGGATCGGTGATCCCCGGCTCGACCATCATCCTGGCGCTGAGCGCATTGGTTCCCGGCGGGGACCTGAAGCTGCAATGGGTGCTGCTCGCAGCCGCCACCGGCGCCGTGCTGGGCGACGGCTCGGCCTATTGGCTCGGACACCGGCAGCAGCGCAAGATCCTCAACACCTGGCCGCTGGCCAATCATCCGCGCGTGATCCAGGAGAGCGAGACCTTTTTCCACCGCTTCGGCGCCTGGGCCGTATTCTTCGCCCGCTTCGTGCCGCCCATTCGCGCCTTCGTGCCGATCACGGCGGGTGCGCTCGACATGCCGCCGGCAAAGTTCTATGCGGTCAACATCCCCGCGATCCTGGTCTGGGCGCCGGTTCATGTGCTGCCGGGCGTGCTGGCAGTCTCGGCCTTCCACGACTATTTCGGCGTGCCGCACCAGGGGCATCTGGGCAAGCATCTCTGGATTCTGACCGTCGTGGCGGTGGCGATCGTACTGGGCGTGGCGGTCTGGATTTATCGCCGTCGGCAGAACGGCGTCGTCGCCGAGGCGAAGCCGCGGGCCTGATGGCGCAACGCCGGCCGTCGAGTCGCGTCCACCACGTTGCGTCTCTCGAGCACGATGGCGGGATCGCCGGCGTTGGATGAGGGCCGCAAGCACACAGCACAACAGGCGGGCAAACAGAGCTCTCTGTTGCCTAAACTGTGATCCGCCACGGCTCCGCAATGCGCAAATGTTCGTCAGCGAGGCGCGTTGTCGATTAATTGCTTCCCGGCGCATCGGCTTCGGATGACCCTCTCCCGATCACAGGCTGGCCATTGCGGTCGCCGAGATGACCGAAGGTGGTTGAATGCGCTCGAAACCAGCTGTTCGCAGGGTCTTGTTTGCGATCTCTGCCTGTGCGGTCATCTTGAATCCTGCTTCCCAAGCCACAGCCGACGAGGTTCTGAAGGCACGGCTTGCGCAGAACCTGGGCCCGATCTCGGGCCTCGCGATTGTCGCCAAGGCGAACGGCCTGTTCGGCAAGCAGGGGCTCGACATCTCGGTCTCGAATTTCACCAGCGGAAAGCAGTGCCTGGACACGGTGATCGGCGGAGGCGCCGATATCGCGACCACGGCCGAAGCTCCGGTCACGGCGGCCGCGATGGCGCAGCAGCCGATCGCCTTCGTCGCCGGCATGGAGTACTCGGATCTGAAGACGATGACGGCCGCGTCCGCCGCAATCAGGACGAAAGAGGATTTGCGCGGCAAGCGCATCGGCTTCACGGCGGGAACCGGTAGCGAGGTCTACACCTCGGTTCTGCTGAAGGCGGCGGGATTGACGGCCAAGGACGTCATGCTTGTCAATCTTCGCCCCCAGGAGATGCTTCCCGCTCTGGCGGCCGGGAGCATTGAAGCCTTCGACACCTGGGAGCCGCACGTCGCGAATGCAAAGAAGGCGCTCGGTGAGGGTGCCGTCCTGCTCGATACGAAGGGAATCTACTCCGAAACCTTCAACATCGTCGTGACACGATCCTATCTGGAGGCAAACCCGGCAGTGTTGAGCAAATTCCTGGCTGCGCTCATTGAAGCGGAAGGCTGGGTCAAAGCCCATCCGGACGAAGCGATCGACATCGTTGCCGCGGCGACCGGCATGAAGCGCGATGAGCTTGCGCCGATCTGGTCGGATTACGTCTATCACGTGCGCCTCGACGACAAGCTGCTGGAGACTCTGAAAACGCATGCTGCCTGGCGGCTCGAAACCGGCAATCACCCGCCGGGAGCGGCGATGCCCGATTTCTCGAAGATCATTGCGGCGGCACCGCTGAAGGCGCTTGATCCCGCACGTGTGACGCTTTCGGTCGATCCATGAGCACCGGAGGGAGCAGCCGCACGACCTCGGCCGAACGTCTGAGCGTGCTTGTCGGCGCGCTCTCCGTGCCGGCCTTCGTCGGCGTATGGGAGTTGATCGCTCGGTCGCGGATCGTCAACGCGGTGCTGTTTCCACCGCCTTCCACGGTCGCGGTCGCCGTCCTTGATTGGATCCACAGCGGCCAGTTTTTGGGCGACCTCTCTGCGAGCTTGTTCCGTGTCACCGCAGGTTTCCTGATCGGGACGGCGGGCGGGATCATGCTCGGCGTCCTGACGGGCCGGTTCAGGCTGGTCTCGAGCCTGCTCTCCCCGTTGTTTCACATCCTTCGCCCAATCCCACCGATCGCCTTTGTGCCCATCGTGATCCTGTGGTTCGGGTTGTCCGAGGCCGGCAAGCTCTTTCTCGTCGTCTGGGGTGTGTTCTTCACCGTATGGCTCGCGACCCATATCGGCGTTCAGAAGGTCGATCGCGGGCTCGTTCGCGCCGCGCAGATGCTCGGCACGCCACGCCGGCAAATGCTCACGGAGATCATCCTGCTGGGCGCGCTTCCCTATATCGTCGTCGGCCTGCGCACCGCCGTCAGCATCTCCTTTTACACGCTCGTGGCCGCCGAGCTGGCGGGCGCGTTTGCCGGCATCGTCTACCGAATCGAGATTGCGCAACAGAACATGCAGACCGGGCAGGTCATGGGAGGGCTGGCGGCGCTCGGATTGCTCTCCTTCATCGCCGATCGTTCCTTCGCGGCCATTGCCGAGCGGGCCGTATGGTGGCGCTGATGCAGACCCCGCTTCGCCCGACCTCACCGCTGCGGCTCGTCGATGCTCCGCCGCAGCCTTCATCGGCCGCGCAGGAAGCGATCATCCGGGTCGACGATCTGAGTATCGTGTTCGATGTGCCGCGCGGCGAGGTCGTTGCGGTGGACCGGGTGTCCCTGGCCGTGCTGCCGGGTGAATTCGTCTCCCTGGTTGGTCCGTCGGGCTGCGGCAAGTCTACGCTCTTGAATGCGATGGCTGGCCTCGAACGGCCGTTCGAGGGCGAGGTCAAGGTGGCGGGCGAGCCGATGGTGGCGCCTCGACCTGAAATCGGGATGGTGTTCCAGCAGCCGCACCTGTTCCCCTGGAAATCGGTGCGCCGTAACATCGCTCACGGACCGCGCGCGCTCGGCAAGTCGAAAACGGAGGCGCTGCGGATCGCCGACGACCTGATCGACATGATCGGGCTGACGAGATTCGCGAACGCCTATCCGCATACGCTTTCAGGCGGCATGCAGCAGCGGGTGGCGATTGCTCGTGCCCTTGCAAACCAGCCGCGTGTGCTGCTCATGGACGAGCCGTTCGGTGCCCTGGACGCGCAGACCCGGGCTGTGATGCAGGATAATCTCCTCGAACTTCGCGACCGGATCCACGCCACGATCGTTTTCGTCACACATGACATCGACGAAGCCATTCTCCTGTCTGATCGCGTGCTGATCATGAGCGCCGGGCCGGGCCGCATCCTGCGGGATCTGTCCGTGGCCCTGCCAAGGCCGCGCTCCAGCGCTATCCTGACCGACGCTGCCTATCTCGCCCTCAAACGGGATTGCCTTGACCTGATCCGGACCGAAGGCCGCAAGGCGTTCGAGCAAATGGAAGCGGCGACCTGAACCGCCCGCAGCGGCTGGCATAGCTCTTGAATGGATCTGCTCCAGCAACGAGGGAGCGGGCAGATGTCAGCGGCAACTCTCAGGACCACGGCCGGGATCATGCTGGCGGAGTCGGATGCTCTGGTCAGGTCGCTGCCAGGCCTCCTCGATCCCCTTGATGAGGCTGACCGGCGCCGGGTGCTGGCCATCGGTCGCCACGAGGTTCGGGAAGCCGGCAAGCATATCTGGCGCCAGGGCGACACCCAGAACGGCATCTACCTGATCGAATCCGGCCGGATCCGCAGCTATTACGCAGCACCCTCGGGGCGTGAGGTGACGCTGGCCTACTGGTTCGGCGGCAATTTCGTCGGCGGGCCGGATCTCTTCGGAGCCGGCGCGCATATGTGGTCGTCGGTTGCCGTCGAGCGCAGCCTGCTGCTGTTTCTGCCTGGCCCCGCTCTGCGCGAGCTTGCACTTCAGTCGGCGACCATCGCGGTTGCGCTGCTGGATGCACTGGCCTTCAAGGCGAGATGTTACTCGGCCATGGCGCAAATGCTCGGCACGCGATCGGTGACCGAGCGGTTGCAGCGCCTGCTGATCTTTCTGTCGAATATCTACGGCTCGCAGCACGGCCGCGAGATCGTGCTCGGCATTCCTTTCACCCACGGCGATCTCGCCAACCTGATTGGCGCGACGCGGCAGTGGGTGACGGTGCAGCTATCTCGCATGCAGGCGCGAGGCATCATCCGTTACGACAGAAGCCTGATCGTCATTCTGAATTTGCGCGCGCTCGACCTCGAAATCGTCTAAAGCGCGATGAGATTAGGATGAATCGTCATCGCACTTTGGGTCATTGTTTGAGCATGATCTTTTCGGAAAACCGCTGCACACGTTTCCGGATCATGCTCTAGCCCGCGGCACGCGAATAGACATTCAGACCGAACAAGGCGGCGCCATCGTCGCGCTGCCATCGCGAGGCGAAGTCCAGGAGCGCGTGATCATGCCATGCGGGTGCCAGCAGGGTGACGCCCATCGGCATGCCGCCGGCGAGCGTCGCGTTGGGAAGCGCCACCGCACACAGATCCAGGAGATTGACGGCGTAGGAGTAGTGTCCCAGACACGTATTGAGCGTGATGGGATCTTCCAGCATCTCCGCGATGGTGAAAGGACGCGGCGCAGTCGGCACGATGAGGACGTCGATCTGCTCGAAGAGCCCCCGGACCTGCCGCCGCAACTGCAGCAGTCGATGTTGCGCAGCGAACGCATCGGCCGCTGTAAACTCCGCCGCGCGATGCAACACCTTGCGCGTCACCTCCAGCAGATGGCCGTGATCGACGTCGAAGAGCTTGCTGATCGCCGCGTAGCGTTCCGCGATCCACGGGCCCGAGAACAGCATTTCGCCGGCCTCGGCGAAGGGCCTGAAGTCGATCTCGCGGGCCTTGCCTCCCAAGCCCACCAGCCGCTCGCAAGCCTGCTCGTAAAGCCCATCGCACTCGGCCGACCCGAATGAATTGAGCTGAGAGGCGGAAATGCGTCCGAAGCGGAATTCGTCGGGGACGGCGGATGACGGCTCGCGCGCGTCACGGCTGTAGGGATCTTCCTCGTCGAAGCCCTCGATCAGTTCGAGCAACAATCTGCCCTCGGAGACCGAATTGCAGAAGATCGACGGACAATCGAGCGTCGGGCAGTTCGGAACGAGCCCGCGGGATGAGACAAGCCCGACGGTCGGCTTGATTCCGATGATGCCGTTGAAACCTGCCGGTACCCGGCCTGAGCCGCCGGTGTCGGTGCCGAGTGAGAAAGCGACGTGCCCGGCAGCCACGGCGACGGCCGAGCCCGAGCTCGACCCGCCGGAGATGTAGCCGTCATCAGCGATGCTGGGGCAGGTGCCGTGCGGTGATCGGGCGCCGGACAGCCCGGTTGCGAACTGATCCAGGTTTGTCTTGCCGATACAGATTGCGCCGGCCGCGACGAGGCGCTCGACGCACCGGGCCGATCGCTCTGCAACGTAGGCGAAGGAGGGACAGGCCGCCGTGGTCGGCATGCCCGCCACGTCGATGTTGTCCTTCACGCCGAACGGCACACCGAGCAGAGGCAGGAATTCACCCTGCGCGGCACGCCGTGCGAGAGACTGGGCCTCCGTCAGCGCCTCTTCCTTCGGCCTGACATGGATCCAGCAATTGCGGTGCTGGTCGCGTTCGATCCGCGCGTATGCCGTCGCGATGGTCGAACTCAGTTCGGATATCGTGCGAACGGGACGGCTTCGGCGAGATAGAGCGGCGGCTTGCGACACAAAAGTCTCCCTGGAAGATCGAAGGAGCCGCAAACTGCCCGGAGCTGGACGGGGCGGAAAGCAATTAAGCGCCTCGGGCTGCCGCCGTGGTCAGGACCGCAAGCGGGAGCGGTCAGGAGCTTCCCGCCCGTCTTCCCGGCGCAGGTCCCACATACCTTGCCCGCGGCCGGATCAGCCTGCCGAACTGCAATTGCTCGCTCGCATGCGCGATCCAGCCGACGCTGCGGGCCATGGCGAACAGGGCGAGCTCGCTGCCGAGAGGCAGGCGCAGTGCGTGCACGAGCACGGCGAGCACATAATCGATGTTGACGAACTCTCCGGTCGCCTCCGCGATCCGCTCCGGCACCTCTTTCGTGAATTTGCGCGGTGCGCCGGCGCGCGCGAGCGCATTCAACAGGGATTGCGCGCGGGGATCGCCGTGCTTGTAGACGCCGTGGCCAAAGCCCGGGAAGCGCTCACCGAGCGCAACGCGCTCGCGCACCATCGGCTCCACATCGCGGTCGACCAGGGTCTTGACGAGCTGCGAGGCCAGCACGCCGGCGCCGCCGTGCTTCGGGCCTTTCAACGCGGCGAGACCGGCGATGACGGAGTCGTAGAGATTGAGGCCGGTCGACGCCGCGCAGCGCGCGGTGAAGGTCGAGGCGTTCAATTCGTGGTCGGCCAGCAGCACGAGAACGCGGCGGATCAAGTCCGGCGCATGTTTGTTGTCGGCCGCCCAGGTCCGCGCGATTTGCTGATGCAGCGGCTCCGATGACGGCTCGGAATTCAACATCGTGGCAACAAGCAGCCGGACGATGCGTCCGCCGACCATCGCGCGGCCATCAGGCGCGCGGGTGAAGGCTCGGGAATCGGCGCTGGTTGCCAGCGCGAGCACCGCGATGGCGCGATCGATCGGCGCGGCACGGCGCGCGGCGTCCGCGATGGCGCGCATCTCGTCCGAGATTTTCGGCTGATTTTCGGCAGCAAAGGGATCTACGTCGGAGACGTCCCAGAGCAGCGTTGCCGTGTGCTCGAGCGTGTCGTTCTCGGCGAGATCCACGCAGTTGACGCCCCGGTAGATGGCGCCCTCCTCCGTGATGGTCGATATCTCCGTGTCCATCACGGGCAGATCGGCGTCAAAGCTGCGCAGGCCGCGCGGCTCCGGCGACGGCACCCGGCGCTCCTTCAAGGCGCGGACGTCCTCGGCGCGATAGCGGTTCCTGCGCGAATCCGGCGTCGGCTCGGAGCGGATCAGGCCGCGGCTGACATAGGCGTAGAGCGTGGCCGGCGAGATCGCGAGTTCGGCAGCCGCTTCCCGGGCGGAGAGATAGAGGCCATCAAAATTTTTCATATTGATTGATGTAATCAAGATTGATCAATCTGTCGAGCGGTCCAATTCTCCTTTGGTGCAGTGCAAGGAGATTTGCCATGAACATCCACCTCACCAAAAGCCAGATCGGGCTGGACGGCGTTCCCGCAGCCGAAACCGTGCTGAGCCATGTCGACGGCGAGCGCGGCGAACTGATCATTGCCGGCGAGCATGTCGGCCGCCTCGCCGCTATCTCGAGTTTTGAGGGCGTCACCGCCCGGCTCTGGAATGGCGCGACCGGGAGCACGCTGAGCGAAGCCAATGTCCGGGCGAGCCTGGGGGCTGCGCGCGAGCGGGCCTTTGCGCGGCTCTCAGAGTTGCTGCCGGCGGCCCGGGGTATGGGCATCGTCGACGGATTTCGTGCGGCGGTCGCGGGCCTGCGCGCCGAGCACGGCCTCGCGCACGAAGCCACCATCGTCGGCGCATTTCCGGTGATCGCGGGCGCACTGGTCCGGCGCGCGAAAGGGCTCGATCCGGTCGCGCCAGATCCGACCGTGAGCCACGCGGCCGATACTCTGCGCATGCTGCATGGGCATGCGCCCGCTTCGGGCGAGGCCGCCGCGCTCGATGCTTATCTCGTCACCGCCAGCGACCACGGCATGAACGCCTCGACTTTCGCCACGCGCGTGGTCGCCTCGACGCAGGCCGATCTGTTCGCCGCCGTCACCGCCGGTTATTGCGCGCTAACGGGACCGCTGCATGGCGGCGCGCCGGAGCCGGTGCTGGAAATGCTCGATGCGATCGGCTCGCGCGAGCGCATCCAGCCCTGGGTCGACGCGGCGCTGGCGCGCGGCGAGCGGATGATGGGTTTCGGCCACCGTGTCTATCGCGTCCGCGATCCGCGCGCCGACGTGCTCAAATCCGCGGTCGAGGCGCTCGCGTCCGCCGGCACCGATTTGCCGTTCGCCGGCGAGGTCGAGGCCTATATCCGCGCAGCGCTGCGCAAGAAGAATCCGGAACGGCCGCTGGAGACCAATGTCGAGTTCTTCACCGCGATCCTGCTCGACGCGCTGGCGATCCCGCGGCAGGCGTTCACGCCGATCTTCGCCGTCGCGCGCGCCGCCGGCTGGACCGCGCATGCGCGCGAGCAGCAGCGGACCGGGCGACTGATCCGGCCGAGCTCGTCCTATGTGGGCGCGATGCCGGAGGCGTGAGGAATTGCGACGCTTTCCTCCCCCCTCTCCCCCTTGTGGGAGAGGGTGGCTCGCCGCAAAGCGGCGAGACGGGTGAGGGGTTCTCCCCGCGAGGGCCCTCGTTCAAATGAATTTGCGGAAGCAACCCCTCATCCGGCGCTTCGCGCCAGCTTCTCCCGCAAGGGGAGAAGGAGGAGAACGGCGAGGCCCTACGCCTCCCGCACCACCGTCTTCAGATAATTATACGCCTTGATGATCTCGATCAGGCGGTCCTCGGTGGAGCGGTCGCCGCCGTTGGCGTCGGGATGGTGCTGCTTCACCAGGGCCTTGTACTTGGCCTTGACGTCGCCGAGCGTGGAATTCGGGCCGAGGCCCATGACCTGAAGCGCCTTGCGCTCCGCGTTCATGACCTTGCGCGTTTCGGCCTTGGGCTCGGCCTCCGGACCCTTCCGCCAGCTGGCGCGGCCGTTGATCTCACTGAACATGCTGAACGGATCGGACGCCATATCGATCTCGGCTTCCGCACCCTTCTTGCCGCCATTGGCGCCCATCTTCCAGGTTGGACGATGGCCGGTCAGCGCGTCCTTCTGATAGCGCGCGACGGCGTCGGCATTCATGCCTGAGAAGAAATTGTAGTTCTGGTTGTACTCGCGCACGTGGTCGAGGCAGAAGTGCCAGTATTCGCGCTGGTTATCACGACCCTTCGGCGCGCGATGCGCGCCCTTGTTCTGGCACCCGGTCCATTCGCAGGCCACCACGGTGTCGCGCGGCTTCACCTCGGGCTGCTTGCCCCGCGGCTTCACGCGGATGGAGTCGAAGAACTTTGATGAATCGATCGGCATGGCTGACTTTGACTACGCAACGCAAAAACCTTCAAGTCTTGACATTGCATTTAGCTACACACGCGGAGCCGAAGTTTCACTTCGGCATCCTCAAGTACGGCCGCCATAGGCGGCCTATGGGCAATTGACGGGCCGCGATCGCAAGCCTTAATGGCGCTCATGGTTATGAAAGACACTATCAGCAACAAGTTGCAGGAAGCTTTCACCCCCGAAAGCCTGCAGGTCGTCGACGAGTCACATTTGCATGAAGGCCATTCCGGCCATCGGCCGAGCGGCGAGACGCACTTCCGCGTTTATATCGTGTCTCAGGCCTTCAAAGGGAAGAGCCGGATCGACCGTCACCGCATGATAAATGCGGCGCTGGCGGCGGAACTTTCCGGCAGTGTGCATGCGCTGGCAATCCACGCCCAGGCGCCGGGGGAAGGCGGAACGTAAGCTCCGCCGCGCTGCGTCAAAACGACGTCCCTGCCCGTCTCGGCTTGGCTCCCTCCATCTCCGCCTCACGCGACACCGGTGAAATACGGAGCGCGGTGATGCGGTTGCGTTCCCGGCGGAGGACGCGGAAGCGGAAACCGTGGAAGGTAAAGCTCTGGCCGCGGTCGGGGATCGAGCGCGCTTCGTGAATGACAAGGCCGGCAACCGTGGTTGCCTCTTCGTCGGGCAGGCGCCAGTCCATGGCGCGGTTGAGGTCGCGGATCGGCACCGAGCCGTCGACCACGACGGAGCCGTCCGGCTGGGCGCGCACGCCGGCGACCACGACGTCATGCTCGTCGGAGATGTCACCGACGATCTCTTCCAGGATGTCTTCCAGCGTCACGAGACCTTCAACTTCGCCGTACTCGTCGACCACGAGCGCGAAATGCGTCTTGCGCCGGCGGAACGCCTTCAGCTGCTCGGAGACGGGGCGCATTTCCGGCACGAACCACGGCGGCAGCGCGATGGTCGAGGCGTCGATGCGCGACGTATCGCCGTCGGATGCCCGGATCGCGCGCAACAGATCCTTGGCATGAAGCACGCCGATGATGTTCTCCGGCTTCTCGCGCCAGAGCGGGATGCGGGTGTATTCGGTCGCCAGCACCTCGCGCACCAGCTCCTCCGCCGGCAGATCGGCGTTGATCATCATCATCTCGGTGCGATGGATCATGACGTCGGAGACCTGGAGCTCGCGCAGGTCGAGGAGGCCGCCGAGCATGTCGCGGTCCTGCTTCTCGACCTTGCCCTCATGATGCAGCAGGTCGACCGCGCCGCGCAGGCGCTCGGTCGGCGACAGGATGGCCTGGTGCTCGCCGGCGAGGCCGAACAGGCGCATCAACACGCGCACGATCACTTCCACCACGCGCAGCAGCGGCCCCAGCACATACATCGTCAGCCGCATCGGGCGTGCGACCGCCAGCGCCATCCGATCAGGCGCGTTGATGGCGATGGTCTTGGGCAGCACTTCGGCGAAGATCACGACCAGGGCCGTCATCACGCCGGTGGCATAGAGCACGCCGACATCGCCGAACCACGCCGTGAAGATGGAGGTGGCGAGCGCGGAGGCGGTGATATTGGCGATGTTGTTGCCGAGCAGCAGCGCACCGATCAGGCGCTCACGCATATCGAGCAGCTGCGAGACCACGTCGGCGTCGCGGTTACCCTGCTTGGAGAGCCGCAGCATGCTGGCGCGCGAAGCACCGGTCAGCGCGGTCTCGCTCGCGGCGAAGAAGCCCGAGACCAGCAGGCAGATGATGACGATGGTGAAGCCGAGCCAGTCCATGCAGCACTCTACCGCGATTCAGCCGCGCATCACGCCTTCGGAGCGAGCTTTTCTTTCAGGAAGTCGCGCACCGGCGCCGGCTCGACATCCTTGGCTATGACGGCGCGCCCCACGGCCTCCAGCAGGATGAAGGTAAGCTTGCCGCGCTTGACCTTCTTGTCCTGCGCCATCAGCGCCATCAGCGCGTCGGCGTCCGCAAGGCCTTCCTGCGCAAAGCCGGCGATGTCCTGCAGGCGCGTCGGAAGACCGGCCTCGGTGAGGTGACGCTCGACGCGGCTCGCATCAGCCTCGCCGATCATGCCAAGTTTTGCGGAAAACTGCGCCGCCAGCGTCATGCCGATGGCGACGCCCTCGCCATGGAACAAGCGATCCGAAAAGCCGGTCGCGGCTTCCAGTGCGTGGCCGAAGGTGTGGCCGAGATTGAGCAGCGCGCGCTCACCGGTCTCGCGCTCATCGCGCGAGACCACGGCCGCCTTGGCACGGCAGGAGGTCGCGATCGCATGCTCGCGCGCCGAGCCGCCCTTGAAGATGTCGAAATGATTCTTCTCCAGCCAGGTGAAGAAGGCTTCGTCACCGAGCACGCCGTATTTGGCGACCTCGGCATAGCCGGCGCGGAATTGCCGCGGCGACAGCGTGTCGAGCACGGCGGTGTCGGCGATGACAAGCACCGGCTGGTGGAAAGCGCCGAGCAAATTCTTGCCCTGCGGCGAGTTGATGCCGGTCTTGCCGCCGACGCTGGAATCGACCTGCGCCAGCAGCGAGGTCGGCACCTGCACGAAATCGACGCCGCGGCGCAGGATCGCGGCGGCAAAGCCGGCGAGATCGCCGACCACGCCACCGCCGAGCGCGATGACGAGGTCGTTGCGCTCGATTTTCGCGGCGATCAGGGCCTCGCTGACCTTTTCGAGGCCGGCATAGGTCTTTGAGATTTCGCCTTCCTCGACCACGACGCGCGAGGTCGGAATGCCGGCGGCTGCAAGCGAGGCTTCCGTCGGCGCGAGCCAGTATTTTGCCACCGTGCGATCCGTCACGATCGCGGTGCGCACACCGGGCCGCAAGGCGGCAACGCGCTCGCCCAGCGAAGAGAGCACGCCGCGGCCGATGACGATGTCATAGGCCCGATCGCCGAGCGCGACGTCGACATTGACGGGGTCGGAATGTTTGAGGGGCGCAGTCATCGAACGGCACTCACGATGTCGGCTGGAGGCACAGATGGGCGTGCAGCGTCGCGATGGTCTCATCGACGATGCGGTCGTGCGGCACGTCGCGCGAGGCGATGGTGAGGTCGGCCTTGCCATAGATCGGCTCACGCTCGGTGAGGAGCCGTGTGACGGTGCCTTCGGGGTCGGCGGTCTGAAGCAACGGGCGATCGGCGCGACGTCGCACGCGGCGCATGATGACGTCGTGGTCCGCCCTGAGCCAGACCGAGACCGCCTTTGCCGCGATGCGGGTTCGCGTCTCCTCGCGCATGAACGCGCCGCCGCCGGTCGCCAGCACGATTGGCCCACCTTCGAGCAGGCGCGCGATCACGCGGGCCTCGCCGTCGCGGAAGTAGGGTTCGCCATGGATCGTAAATATTTCCGGGATGGTCATGCCGGCGTGGGCCACCTCGATTTCGACATCAGCGTCGAAAAAACGCAGACCAAGCCGCCCTGCCAGCCTCCGGCCAATGGTTGATTTGCCGACGCCCATCATGCCGACCAGCACGATCGAACGCCCGCCGAGCGCCGACAGGATGTCGGCCTCAGGGCTCGGTTGTGCTGGCAACGCGACGTCGGACATCGGATCTTGCTCTGGATCTCGCTCAACTGGCCGCCAAAGGCGGCATCCCGGCCACCTATACGACCCCGTCGGGGCCCTCGCCAGAGGACTCTTGCCACGAAACGGCGAACATGTTGGATGATTTCATTGGTTAATTTGCCAAACCTGAGACCTCGCCGAGACCTTTCCCGATGCCCAGCCTGTTCCGCTTCCTGACGGTCGTCGCCGTGATCGCCGGCATCGTCTATGGCGTGGTGTTCGCGCTGGCGAACTTCGTCAATCCGAAGCCGCGGGAAATGACGGTGACGATCCCGCCGGATAAGTTTCTCAAGAAATAGGAGCTAGCCTGCGGGGCATGCGCAACTCCTCCACCGGCAAGCCCTCCGACACCAGGCTGACCGCCCTGTTCCTCGACATGCTCGCGGCGGAACAGGGTGCCGGGCCCAACACGCTCGATGCTTACAGGCGCGATCTCAACGATTTCTCCGAGTTTCTGACCCGCGTCGGTCACAGTTTTGTGGACGCCGAGACGCAAGTCCTGCGCGACTATCTTGGCGACCTCGATACGCGCGGCTTCAAATCCTCCAGCGTCGCGCGGCGGCTGTCGGCGATGCGGCACCTGTTCCGCTTCTTGCTGAACGAGCGCATCAGAACCGACGATCCGGCGGCGATCCTGTCAGGCCCCAAGCGCGGGCGCGGCTTGCCAAAGGTGCTGTCGATCTCGGATGTCGATCGCATGCTCAGCCGCGCCAAGGAGATGAGCGAGGCGGCGGACGCCTCGCCCTCGCAACGGCTGCGGGCATTGCGGCTCTATTGCCTGCTCGAGGTGCTCTACGCCACAGGCCTGCGCGTCTCCGAGCTGGTGGCGCTGCCGCGAACGGCGGCCAAGCGCGACGCCCGCATGATCGTGGTGCGCGGCAAGGGCGACAAGGAACGGCTGGTGCCGCTGAACGAGGCCTCGCGGCAGGCGATGGCGGATTATCTCGCGGCGACGGACGCGGCCAAAGGCGAGAAGAAGGGCAGCCTCGCCGCCTCGAAATGGCTGTTTCCCTCGTTCGGCGAAAGCGGGCATTTGACGCGTCAGCATTTTGCCCGCGAGCTCAAGGAACTCGCAGTCGCTTCGGGGCTGCAGGCGCGCCTGGTGTCCCCACACGTGCTGCGCCACGCCTTCGCCAGCCACCTGCTGCACAACGGCGCGGATTTGCGCATTGTGCAGACCCTGCTCGGCCATACCGACATCTCGACCACCCAGATCTACACCCATGTGGTCGAGGAGCGGCTGAAGAGCCTGGTGCGCGACCTGCACCCGCTGGCGGAGAAGTAGCGGCAGCGGCGCGGCTGCGGGCGAAACCGCCTTGACTTCGGCCACATCTCCGCAGAAAGAGCCGTGGCCTTATCAGTGATTTGCCGCGCTCCCGGGAGCGCACAAGTCAAGCCCTTGAAGAAGCTACACTTTTTTGACTGACCTCGCTTCGCCTCGTTGTCCCGTCCCCCTATATTGAAACGATGCCAGACCAGATGCGCAGCTATCTCGACTTCGAAAAGCCCGTCGCCGAGCTCGATTCCAAGGTCGACGAGCTCAGGACGCTCGCGGCCTCCGGCACCGACATCGCCGAGGAGATCGGCCGCATCGAGGACAAGGCCGCGCAGGCGCTGGCCGACCTCTATCTGAACCTGACGCCGTGGCAGAAGACGCTGGTGGCGCGGCATCCGCAGCGGCCGCATTTCAATGACTTCATCAAAGGGCTCATCACCGAATTCACCCCGCTCGCCGGCGACCGCAAGTTCGGCGAGGACGAGGCGCTGGTCGCGGGCTTCGGCCGCTTCCGTGGCGAAGCCATCTGCGTGATGGGCCAGGAAAAGGGCGATTCCACCGAGAGCCGCATCAAGCACAATTTCGGGATGGCCCGGCCGGAGGGTTATCGCAAATGCGTGCGGCTGATGGAGATGGCCGAGCGGTTCGGCCTTCCCGTGCTGTCGCTCGCCGATTCCGCCGGCGCCTATCCCGGCATCGGCGCCGAAGAGCGGGGACAAGCCGAAGCCATCGCCCGCTCGACGGACGCCTGCATGGCGCTGACGGTGCCGAACGTCGCCATCATCACCGGCGAAGGCATGTCGGGCGGCGCCATCGCCATCACCACCGCCAACAAGGTCCTGATGCTGGAGCACGCGATCTACAGCGTGATCTCGCCGGAAGCCGCCTCCTCCATCCTCTGGCGCGACGGCAGCAAGGCGCAGGAAGCCGCCAACAACATGAAGATCACGGCCCAGGACATGCTCCGCTTCGGCGTGATCGATGCCATCATCAAGGAGCCGGTCGGCGGCGCCCACCGCGACCCCGCCGCCGTGATCGCCACTACGGGCGATGCCATCGCCAAGGCCTTTGACGAGATGCGGGGCCTGGACGGCGACGCCATCCGCAAGCAGCGCCGGCAGAAATTCCTCGATATCGGCCGGAAACTGGGCTGATTCGAGCTGGATTCGGTGCCGCATCAGGTGAGGCGCGATTGGTAACGCCGCGTTAACTTTTTTTTTGCCCAAATCGGCCATCTCAGTACCGGTTCAGCTGCAAAGTCCAAGTTCCGACCCAGTTTAAGTCTCTGTTGACCACACCGTCTCGCCAACGGGCTCGTGATCCCAGGTCGGCTTGCGACCCTTGGGTGCGGAGGTTAGAATTTTAATCAATGGCTTCAGGGCATAAGCGCTGGGGCTTGGTCTGAAACGGTCCGGTTCTCCGGTCAGGCCAGGCTCCAAAATCGGGGTTCGCGCTTCCGCCCGGCACGTTGTGGGGTCCATATTGAATTCTCGTTCGCTTGCTCGTGCGCTCTTGGCATCGGTCGCGCTTGCCGCCAGCATTGTGCTCGCCGGCTGCGATACCGATCAGGTTTCGCTCGCGACCAACGCCAAGGCCAACCAGCCGGTCCCGCCGAAGCTCGTTGCCGCGATGGGCGAGAAGGACATGGATCTGCAATCGCCGATCCTGATCCGCCTGTTCAAGCAGGAGGCCGAGCTCGAGATCTGGAAGCAGACCCGTTCCGGCCAGTTCGCCCTGCTCAAGACCTATCCGATCTGCCGCTGGTCGGGCGACCTCGGTCCCAAGGTGCGCGAAGGCGACCGCCAGGCGCCGGAAGGATTCTACTCGATCAACCCGAGCCAGATGAATCCGCAGTCGGCCTATTACCTCTCGTTCAATACCGGCTTCCCCAACGCCTTCGACCGCGCTTTGGGCCGTACCGGTTCGCAACTGATGGTGCACGGGGACTGCTCGTCACGCGGCTGCTACGCCATGACCGACGAGCAGATCGCGGAGATCTATTCGCTCGGGCGGGAATCCTTCTTCGGCGGCCAGAAGGCGTTCCAGTTCCAGGCCTATCCCTTCCGGATGACGCCGGTGAACATGGCCAAGCACCGCAACAATCCGAACATGCCGTTCTGGCGGATGATCAAGGAAGGCTACGATCATTTCGAAGTGACGCGACGGGAGCCGAAGGTCGACTTCTGCGAGAAGAAATACGTATTCGACGCGGCACGCGCGCCCGACGCCAAGCGCGATCCCGTGTTCGAGGCTTCCGCGAAGTGCCCGGCCTATATCGTCCCCGAAGACATCGCCAGCGCCGTGCGCGAGAAGCAGCAGCGCGACGAAGCCGAGTACAACAAGCTCGTGGCCAAGGGCACGCCGGTGGCACGCATGAATACCGGCATCGACGGCGGCATGAACAAGATCTTCGCCGCCAAGATACCGGAAGGGTCGACCGGCCTGTCGGAAGGCGCCGAAGGCAATACGCTGCAGATGCTGGCGATGTCGAAGGCCCCCGGCACGATTCCCGGCACGGTCAACCCGCCGAAGCCGAACTTCGAACCGACCGCCTCTGCGCCGCAGGAAGAGCCCGTCGTTGCCGTCAGCGCGCCCGCGACCAACGCCCGCGTCGCGACCGCAGCGCCCGACGAGAAATCCGGCGGTTTCTTCTCCAATCTCGGCCGCAAGATGGGCTTGGGGACCGCCGACACGACGGCGACCACGCCGCCGCCGCAAGCGACCGCCTCGGTGGCCCCGGCGCCCGCCGCGCCGAGCACGGCTTCCAAGCTGAAGGCCGCGGTGACGCACTTCGTCCACCACGAAACCGCCAAGGACAAGCCGGCCGTCGCCGCCAAGCCGGCCGAGCCGGCGAAGCCCACCGAGACCAGGGTTGCCGCAACGCGCCCCGCGCAGAAGCCGTCGATGAGCGATGCTGCGGCTGACGGCGCCCAAATGGCCGGCGCCGCGCCGGTAGTGTCGTCGAACTCGTTCGATAGCCGCTTTGGCGCGGTGAAGTAGACGGGCGTCTCGTCCGCGGTGGGGCCCGCCTTCGCCACTACGAGGGCGGGAGTGTGAGGCGCGAGCATCGCACCTCACACACGCGCGGGAACGCTGCTAGCGGCTAAGCGTACCGCCCGTGGCAGTGCTTGTACTTCTTGCCCGAGCCGCACGGGCAATCCTCGTTGCGGCCGACCTTGCCCCAGCTTGCCGGGTTCTTCGGATCGCGCAACGCGGCGTCGGTATGCTGCGGGGCCAGCGTGACGCTGGCGAGCGCCATCTCGTCCTCGCCGGTGTTCGGGTCGAACTTGTGCGCCTCCATCTGCGGCAGCACAGGCGCTTCCTGCTCCGGCGGGACGATCTCGACCCGCATCAGCTGCGCGGTGACGGCCTCGCGCAAGTGCGCGCTCATCTCCTGGAAGAGATTGAAGGCTTCGGTCTTGTACTCCTGCAACGGATCGCGCTGCCCGTAGCCGCGCAGGCCGATGACCTGGCGCAGATGGTCGAGCATGATCAGGTGCTCGCGCCAGAGATGGTCGAGCGTCTGCAGCAGGATGGTCTTCTCGACGTAGCGCATCACGTCGGGCCCCCATTGCCCGACCTTGGCCGCCATGTGCTCGTCTGCCCTGGTCTCGATGCGGTTGAGCAGCTCCTCGTCGGCGATGCCCTCTTCCTTGGCCCAGTCCTCGACCGGCAGGTCGAGATCGAGCACGCGCTTCAGCTCTTCCTTCAGGCCGGCGACGTCCCACTGCTCGGCATAGGCATGCTCTGGCACATGCTTGGCGACGAGGTCCTCGATGAAGGCGTGGCGCATGTCGGCGACGGTTTCGGCGACGCTCTCGTCCTTCATCAGGTCGACGCGCTGGTCGAAGATCACCTTGCGCTGATCGTTCTGGACGTTGTCGAACTTGAGCAGGTTCTTGCGGATGTCGAAGTTGCGGGCTTCGACCTTCTGCTGCGCCTTCTCCAGCGCCTTGTTGATCCAGGGATGGATGATCGCCTCGCCCTCTTGCAGGCCGAGACGCTGGAGCATGCTGTCGAGGCGATCCGAGCCGAAGATGCGCATCAGATCGTCTTCCAGCGACAGGAAGAACTTCGAGCGGCCGGGATCGCCCTGACGGCCGGAACGGCCGCGGAGCTGGTTGTCGATGCGGCGGGATTCGTGCCGCTCGGAGCCCATGATATAGAGGCCGCCGGGCTTCTTCACGGTCTTGGCCGGCTTGTTGCCCTTTGCCGGCTCGATCTCGACGGTCTCTTCCGCGTTGAGCACGATGTCACGGAAGCGCTCGACGTCGGCCTTGATCTGCTCGATCTTCTTGGCCTTCTCGGCCTCGTCCTCGATGCCTGCGGTTTCCTTGGGGATGCGCATCTCGAGCGAGCCGCCGAGCTTGATGTCGGTGCCGCGGCCGGCCATGTTGGTCGCGATCGTGATCGCGCCGGGAACGCCGGCTTCCGCGACGATATAGGCTTCCTGCTCGTGGAAGCGCGCGTTCAGCACCGCGAACAGCTTGGCCGGCTTGCCGGCGCGCGCCGCCGCATAGAGCTTGTCGAGCGCGTTGTCCTTGCCGAAATCGATCTGCTTGTAGCCGTTCGATTTCAGGAATTCGGCAAGGACTTCCGACTTTTCAATCGAGGCGGTACCCACCAGCACCGGCTGGAGCCGGGCGTTGGCGCGCTCGATCTCGGCGAGGATCGCCTGGTATTTTTCCTTCTGGGTGCGGTAGACCTCGTCGTCCTCGTCGAGGCGGCCGACCGGCACGTTGGTCGGGATTTCCACGACTTCGAGCTTGTAGATGTCGAAGAGCTCGTCGGCTTCGGTCAACGCCGTTCCGGTCATGCCGGCGAGCTTTTCGTACATTCGGAAATAGTTCTGGAACGTGATCGAGGCGAGCGTCTGGTTCTCGGGCTGAACCGTGACGTGCTCCTTGGCCTCCAGCGCCTGGTGCAGGCCTTCGGAATAGCGCCGGCCGGCCATCATGCGCCCCGTGAACTCATCGATGATGACGACCTCGTCGTCGCGGACGATGTAGTCCTTGTCGCGGGTGAACAGCGTGTGGGCGCGCAGCGCCTGGTTGATGTGGTGCACGACGGAGACGTTCTCGACGTCGTAGAGCGAGTCGCCCTTGAGCTGGCCGGCATCGCGCAGCAGCGTCTCGATCTTCTCCATGCCGGCTTCCGTCAGCGTCACCGTGCGCTGCTTCTCGTCGACCTCGTAGTCGGTCTTGTCGAGCTTGGGGAGGAAGCCGTCGATGGTGTTGTAGAAGTCGGAGCGGTCGTCGAGCGGGCCGGAAATGATCAGCGGCGTCCGCGCTTCGTCGATCAGGATGGAGTCGACTTCGTCGACGATCGCGTAGAAGTGCGGCCGCTGGACCATGTCCTCGAGGCGGTACTTCATGTTGTCGCGCAGATAGTCGAAGCCGTATTCGTTGTTGGTGCCGTAGGTGATGTCGCAGGCATAGGCCGCCTTGCGCTCGGCATCATCGAGGCCGTGGACGATCACGCCGGTGGTCATGCCGAGGAAGCCGTAGATCTGGCCCATCCAGCCGGAGTCACGGCGAGCGAGGTAGTCGTTGACGGTGACGACGTGGACGCCCTTGCCGGCGAGCGCGTTGAGATAGACCGCAAGCGTCGCGACCAGCGTCTTGCCTTCGCCGGTCTTCATCTCGGCGATGTCGCCCTCGTGCAGCACCATGCCGCCGATCAGCTGAACGTCGAAATGGCGCTGGCCGAGCGTGCGCTTGGCCGCCTCGCGCACGGTCGCGAAGGCCGGGACCAGCAGGTCGTCCAGCGTCTTGCCCTCGGCGAGCTGCTTTTTGAATTCGTCGGTGCGGGCCCTGAGCGCCTCGTCGGACAGCTTCGAGACCTCAGCTTCCAGCGCGTTGATCGCGTTGACGCGGGACTGGTATCCCTTCACCCGCCGGTCGTTGGCGGAGCCGAAAAACTTGCGGGCGAGCGCGCCGATCATGCCTAGTTCCTGTGTTCGCGATTTAACCGCGTTGCAGCCAAGAAGTTGTCACCCATTGGCCTATCAACTCACCGTGACGCCCTATGGCGCCAGAGCCCGAACTGCGGGGGTCATCCGCCATATGGGTGGGAATTGGGTTAGTCTGGGTTCAACGGCCAAAAACGCAGCAAAATAAACGCCATCGCCATGGTCGCGACCGCGCAGAGATATGGCCCGGTCAGCACCTTGTCAACGGCGGCCAATCTTGCCGCTAATTCATCATTTTGACAGACTTTTCGCGTTGCCAAGCCCCCCTGAATTGGGCGAGTGTCCGCCCCGCTCGAGCAGCCCCCTGCTTCAACAAAAGGATTTTCCATGACCACCTCGTTCCCGGTAACCACCGGCCTGCGTTTCCGCCATGCGTCCGCCCTGGCGGGAGGCCTCGCCCTGGCGCTGACCCTGGCGTTCGCGGGCCCGCTCCGGGCAGCCGACGATCCGGTCCTGGCGAAGGTTAATGGCGCTGAGATCAAGAAGAGCGACGTGACCATGGCCGAGGAGGAACTCGGACCGAGCCTCGCCCAGATGGACCCGGCGACCAAGGACGAGAACGTCCTGTCGTTCCTGATCGACATGAAAATCGTGTCCAAGGCCGCCGAGGACAAGAAGATTGCCGACGGCGACGAGTTCAAGAAGCGGATGGCGTTCGCCCGCAACCGCCTGCTGATGGACAGCCTGCTCGCCCAGGAAGGCAAGGCCGCCACCACCGACGACGCCATGAAGAAGGTCTATGAGGAGGCCTCCAAGCAGATCACCGGCGAGCAGGAAGTGCGCGCCCGCCACATCCTGGTCGAGACCGAGGACGAGGCCAAGGCGGTGAAGGCCGAGCTCGACAAGGGCGCCGATTTCGCCGAGCTCGCCAAGAAGAAGTCCAAGGATCCGGGCTCCGCCGACGGCGGCGACCTCGGCTTCTTCACCAAGGAACAGATGGTGCCGGAATTCTCGGCCGTCGCGTTCTCGCTGGAGCCCGGCAAGATCTCCGACCCCGTCAAGTCACAGTTCGGCTGGCATATCATCAAGGTCGAGGAGAAGCGCAACCGCAAGGCGCCGGAGTTCGACCAGGTCAAGGCCCAGATCGAGCAGTACGTCACCCGCAAGGCCCAGGCCGATTACGTCGGCAAGCTGCGCGCAGAAGCCAAGGTCGAGCGGACCGACCAGCCTTCCGCAGACGCTGCCAAGGATGCCAAGCCGGCCGACGCGGCAAAGCCCGCCGATGCGAAGCCCGCCGACAGCAAGATGGCGCCCCCCGCCAAGAAGTAAGAATTCGCTGTCACTTCGCCGACGCGAAGAGTATTTAAGCCTACCTGATGCCCGGCCTCGCCAAGAGGGCCGGGCATCTGCATGTCCAGACCTCACCAAGGCACAAGCCAAGGCGCCCCCCGCGATGTCCACCTCCGTCTCCCCGCTCGCCCCGACAACCGTTCCTGACATGCCCGTGATCGCGGGGGTCCGTCTCGCGACGGCCGAGGCGGGCATCCGCTACAAGAACCGCACCGACGTGCTGCTGGCGATCATGGACAAGGGAACCGCGGTCGCCGGCGTCTTCACCAGATCGAAGTGCCCGTCCGCGCCGGTCGAATGGTGCCGTGCGAAACTGAAGGGCGGCAAGGCGCGCGCCCTCGTCGTCAATTCCGGCAATGCCAATGCCTTCACCGGCAAGACCGGTCGCGCCTCCACCGCGCTGACGGCCAAGATCGCGGCCAAAGCCGTGGGCTGCAGCGAGAGCGAGATCTTCCTGGCCTCGACCGGCGTGATCGGCGAGCCGCTGGACGCGACCAAGTTCGACGGCGTGCTCGGCCGCCTCGCTGTGTCCGCGGAACCCGGCGACTACCTCGCCGCCGCCAAGGCGATCATGACCACCGACACCTTCCCCAAGGTCGCGACCGCGACCGTGAAGCTCGGCAAGGCCAAGGTCACCATCAACGGCATGGCCAAGGGCGCCGGCATGATCGCCCCGGACATGGCGACGATGCTCTCCTTCATCTTCACCGATGCGCCGATCGCACCCGCCGCGCTGCAGGCATTGCTGAAAGCCGGCGTCGAGGACACCTTCAATGCGGTCACGATCGACGGCGACACCTCGACCTCTGACACGCTGCTGGCGTTCGCCACCGGCGCCGCTGCCGAGCACGGCGCGCCAAAAATCAGCCGCGCCAGCGATCCGCGTCTGAAGGCCTTCACCAAGGCTTTCAACCAGATCCTCGCCGACCTCTCCGAGCAGGTCGCCCGCGACGGTGAAGGCGCGCGCAAGCTGGTCGAGATCACCGTCGAAGGCGCCAGGACCAAGGCCTCCGCACGCAAGATCGCGATGTCGATTGCGAATTCGCCGCTGGTGAAGACCGCGATCGCCGGCGAGGACGCCAATTGGGGCCGCGTGGTGATGGCGGTCGGCAAGGCCGGCGAGCCGGCCGATCGCGACAAGCTGTCGATCTCCTTCAACGGCATCCGCGTCGCCAGGAGCGGCGCGCGCGATCCTGATTATGACGAGGCCCAGGTATCGGAGGCGATGAAGGCCCCGGAAATCGCGATCAAGGTCTCGCTTGGCCTCGGCAAGGGCCGCGACCGTGTGCTGACCTGCGACCTCACGAAGGAGTATGTCGCCATCAACGGGGATTACCGGTCTTAAGGATCATGGCCGATCTCAAGCTGACACTGGTGGTGGCCTGCGCGCTCGTCGACGCCGACAAGCGCGTCCTCATCGCGCAGCGCCCCGAAGGCAAGACGCTGGCCGGCCTCTGGGAGTTTCCCGGCGGCAAGTGTGAGCCCGGCGAGCGGCCGGAGCAGAGCCTGATCCGGGAGCTCCACGAGGAGCTCGGCATCACCGTCGCCGAGCCCTGCCTGGCGCCGCTGACCTTTGCGAGCTACGGCTACGAGACCTTTCATCTCCTGATGCCGCTCTACATCTGCCGGCGCTGGGAGGGGATCGTCGAAGCCCGCGAAGGCCAGACGCTGGCCTGGGTGCGCGCCAACAAGCTGCGCGACTATCCGATGCCGCCGGCGGACATTCCGCTGATCCCGCATTTGATTGACTTGCTGATGTAAGAGGGGCTGTCGCCAACACTCTCAACGTCGTGCCCGGCCATGACGGAGAAGGAGCTTACGTCTCTCCCGCCTTCTTCACCGCCTCCGCCAGGCTCGCCTTGGCCGAACCCGGCTTCAGCGGCTGCTGCTGGCTCGCATGCGGCGCCCAGCCCGACAGCCAGATGATGTCGAACGTCGCGCGGATACGGCCGTCGGCATCGGCAAAACGCTCGGCATAGATTTGAGCCATCCGCAGCAGCGTCGCGCGGCGGCTCGGGGTGCGCCGCCGCTCGATCAGCACATTGGTCGCGCCCATGCGGCGGAGGTCCTGCATAAGCGCGAACGCGTTGGAATAACGCACCACGACGCGATCGACGTCGGTGACCGGCAGCGCAAAGCCGGCCCGCTGCAACAGCGCGCCGATGTCGCGCAAATCGGCGAACGGCGCCACGCGCGGCGAGACACCGCCCTCGCATTCGGCCTCCGCCGCGGCAAACGCCTGCCGCAGCTCGGTGAGAGTGTCGCCGCCGATCATCGCGGCGAGCAGCAACCCATTCGGCTTCAGCGCACGACGGATCTGCGCAAGCACGCCAGGCAGATCGTTGACGAATTGCAGCGCCAGCGCGGAGACGACGAGATCAAGACCGTCGGGCGCAAAAGGCAATGTCTCCGAGCCGGCCGCATCGAGCGCAATCCGCTGGATCGAAGGCAAGCGTGCGCGCAGCCCCGCGAGCCCCTCGCCGGGCGTCCAGAGATCGGCCGGCGCGTGAAACTCGCGCATCACCGCGGCCAGCCGGTCGGACATGTCCTCGGCGACGCGGTCGAGCAGGAAGGTCACCTCGCCTTGCGCCTGCGCACGCCGCTGCCGCGCACGCAGCAAGGCACGGTCGAACAGAGCGGGCGGGATTTGGGGGGTCTGGGCCATGCCGCTGGTTACGCCGATCATCCTGGCTCTGGCAATCCGCCACATGCGGCGCTAGCCTCCTCTCATGGACGCCGACGCCGCCCCAACCCGCTCCATCGCGTCGCCCTTGCGTGCCGCATGGACGGCTGGCCGCCACGTTCTGGCGCATGTGGCAAAGCTCGCGCTCGACGTTGCGCTGCCGACGCTGTGCGTGTCCTGCCGCGAGCCTGTCGACGGCGAGGGCGTCTGCGCGGCGTGCTGGGCCAAGCTGTCGTTCATTGAGCGGCCCTATTGCCCGCGGCTCGGCATTCCCTTCGTCTACGACCCCGGCCCCGACATGCTGTCGATGGAGGCGATCGCGAGCCCGCCCGCCTACCGGCGAGCGCGCGCGGCAGTGCGCTATGACGAGGTCGCACGCACGCTGGTGCACGCGCTGAAATACCAGGACCGCACCGACCTCGCGCCCGCCATGGGCCGCTGGATGGCGCGCGCGGGCGGCGAGCTGCTCGCGGGCGCCGACATGCTGGTCCCGGTGCCCCTGCATTGGCGCCGGGCCTGGCGGCGACGCTACAACCAGTCCGGTGCGCTGGCTCAGATCGTCGCGCGGCAGAGCGGGGTGAAGGTGAAGGCTGAGGTGCTGCGCCGCGTGCGCGCCACCGAGCAGCAGATCGGGCTGTCGCGGGCCCAGCGCGCGACCAATGTGCAGGGGGCATTCCAGGTATCCCCCGACCGTCAGGCCGAGGTCCAGGGCCAGCGCATTATCCTGATCGACGATGTCCTGACCTCGGGTGCGACACTTGACGCCTGCGCACGCGCGCTGCTCCGCGCCAAGGCCGCCCAGGTCGACGTCCTGGTGTTCGCCCGGGTTGTCGAGATCAGGTAAACTCCCATATAATTCAACAAATTCATGACATGAGAGCGCTTGATACCATGACCGCTGCTGTCGAGATCTATACCAGGCCGGGATGCGGCTATTGTTCCGCTGCCAGGTCGCTTCTGACCCGCAAGAAGGCGACCTTCACGGAATTCGACGTCGCCAAGAACCCGTCCTGGCGCGAGGAGATGTACGACCGCGCGGGCGAGGGTTCGACCTTCCCGCAGATCTGGATCGGCGGCACCCATGTTGGCGGCTGCGACGACCTCTACGCGCTCGATCGCGAGGGCAAGCTCGACGGGCTGCTCGAAAGCGTCAAGGCGGTCTCATGAGTGCCGTGAGGACCTTCACCGCCGCCATGGTGCAGATGCGCACCGGGTTGCTGCCCGAGCCGAGCCTCGCGCAGGCCACCGGGCTGATCCGGCAGGCTGCGGCCAATGGCGCGGACTACGTGCAGACCCCCGAGGTCAGCAACATGATGCAGCTGAACCGCACGGCGCTGTTCGAGCATCTGCAGAGCGAAGAAGAGGACATCTCGCTGAAGGCCTATCGGGCACTCGCGGCGGAACTGAAGATCCACATCCATGTCGGCTCGCTGGCGCTGCGCTTCTCGGAAGAAAAAGCGGTGAACCGCTCCTTCCTGATCGGGCCCGAGGGCCAGGTGCTCGCAAGCTACGACAAGATCCACATGTTCGACATCGTCCTGCCGGATGGCGAGAGCTATCGCGAATCCGCCAACTACCAGCCGGGCGAGACCGCCGTGATCTCCGACCTGCCCTGGGGCCGCGTCGGCCTGACGATCTGCTACGACGTCCGCTTTCCCGCGCTCTACCGCGCGCTGGCCGAGAGCGGAGCCTCTTTCATCACGGTGCCGTCCGCCTTCACCCGCAAGACCGGCGAGGCGCACTGGCACATCCTGTTGCGCGCGCGCGCGATCGAGACCGGCTGCTTCATCTTCGCAGCCGCGCAGGCTGGCACCCACGAGAACAAGCGCGAGACCTACGGCCATTCGCTGATCATCGATCCCTGGGGCGAGATCCTCGCCGAGGGCGATGTCGAGCCCGGCATCATCATGGCCAAGATCGATCCGGCCAAGGTCGAGACGGCGCGCCGCGCGATCCCCTCGCTCCAGCATGGCCGCCGCTTCGGTGTCGCCGATCCGAAGGCCGGGCCGGATCATCTACACCTCGTACGGGGATCGGCATGATCCGCTACGCGCTCCATTGCGACCGCGACCACGCTTTCGAGAGCTGGTTCCAGAGTTCGTCGGCTTACGATTCGCAGGTGAAGCGCAAGCTCGTGACCTGCCCGATCTGCGGCTCGGCCAAGGTGCAAAAGGCGATCATGGCGCCGCGCATCGTCGGCAAGAAGGGCCGCAGCCGCGCAACGCCGGAGCCGGCCGCCGCGCCCGAGACTGCACCGGCAGGACCGGCCTCGCTGATGATGGCGCAAGAGAAAGAGTTGCGCGCCAAGCTGAAGGAGCTGCGCGATCACATCGTGAAGAATGCCGACAATGTCGGCGAGCGCTTTGCCAACGAAGCCCGTGCGATGCATTACGGCGACAAGGAGCACCGCCCGATCTACGGCGAGGCCTCGCCCGACGAGGCGAGGTCGCTGATCGACGAAGGCATCGAGGTGTCGCCGCTGCCGACCTTGCCGGAAGACCGGAACTAAGTCCCCACCAGCACCGCCACGCCGACAATGATCAGCGCGATGCCTGCAAGCTCGCGCGCCGCGATCGGCTGCTGGAACGAGTAATACGCCACGCCCTGCGCGAACAGCACCTCGATCAACGCGAGCGTGCGGACATTGGCCGCGGCCGTCAATGCGAACGCGAGGAACCAGAACTGCGAGGCGAAGGCGCCCGTGAAGCCCGCGAGCAGCGACGGCTTCCACAGTCCCAGGATCGACTGAAGCACCTTTGGCGCGCGCCAGAGCAGATAGATCGTCAGGATCAGCGTTTGCACGAACAGGCCGAGCACCAAGGTGAACGAGGCCGCGGTCACGAAGGAGACGCCGTGAACGTTGATGATCGCGCCGCGAAAACCGACCGCAGAGAGCGCGAACGCCGCCGCCGCGACGAGCCCGGTGATGGTCGGCTTCAGCTCCGCAAAGCTCTTCTCGCCGCCGGGGCGCAGCGCGGTGATGACGACGCCCACGGTGGCGATCACGATCGCCAGCACTTTCAGCCAGGTCAGGTGATCGCCGAGGAAGACGAAGCCGAAGATCGCGGTCTGGATCGCCTCGGTCTTCAGATAGGCCGTGGTCACCACGAAGGAACGGTCGTTCATGGCGAGCAGCATCAACCCGGTGCCGACGATCTGGCTGAGCGCACCCAGCAACAGCCATGGCCAGAACATCGATGGCGGCACGCCGAGACGATCGCCGGTCGCGACGAGCACCAGCCCCAGGAAAAGGAGCGAGAACGGGAAGCCGAACAGGAAGCGGATATTGGTCGCACCCCACGTCCCCAGCGGCTTGGTCAGCGACCGCTGCATCGCATTGCGCGCCACCTGGCCGAGCGCGGCAATGACGGTGAAGGGAATCCAGAGGCTGGTGACGGTGAACATCGGGTGGGGCTATTGCAGGAAAGGTCAGGCCAACCTGCAAGCTACGGCCGACGCGGTCAACCACACCGCCGTCATGGGAGCGATGCTCCTACCACACGTACGCTGTCGTCCCTGCGAAAGCAGGGACTGATGCCGCGGAATCTGTCGGTGGGACGCGGTGTGAGATGCGCGGGTCGGCAGCCTTCGCAAAACTTCGTCCCTGCGTTCGCAGGGACGCCGCCCGGGGAGTAGGAGCACGCATCTCGGTCATGCCCGCCTCATACCATCCCTTCCGCCACCACCATGTAGTTCACATCCATGTCCGACGAGAGCGTCCATTTGTCGGCGAAGGGGGAGTAGACGACGCCGGTCTGCTCGGTGATGACGAGCCGGTTGTCGAGGAGGTGTTTGGTCAGCTCGTCGGGCGTGACGAACTTGTTCCACTCGTGGGTGCCGCGCGGCAGCCAGCGCAGGACGTATTCGGCGCCGACGATGGCGAGCGCAAAGCTCTTCCAGTTGCGATTGAGCGTCGAGACCACCATCAGCCCGTTCGGCTTCAGCATCGCGGCGCAGCGCTTCACGAAGACGCCGACGTCGACGACGTGCTCGACCACTTCCATCGCCAGCACGATGTCGAAACGCTCGCGCGGATCGATCTCTTCCACCGTGGTGCAGCGATAGTCGATCGACAGATGGCTCTTGTCGGCATGCAGCTTCGCCGCAGCAATGTTGCTCACCGAGGGATCGACGCCGATCACCTGCGCCCCCAGCCGCGACAGCGGTTCGCACAACAGGCCGGCGCCGCAGCCGATGTCGAGCACGCGGAGGCCGCCGAGGCAGTTCAGGCTGCGCACATTGCGCTCGAACTTGCGGCAGGCTGCGTCGCGGATGTAGCCGAGCCGCAGCGGATTGATCCGGTGCAGCGGCGCCATCTTGCCCTTCGGATCCCACCACTCGGCCGAGAGCTTTGAAAACTTCGCGATCTCGGCGGCGTCGACGGTCGAGCCCGGCTGGGCGGAGGCGATTGCGGAAGTATCTTGCTGCATGCTCATGGCCAGGCGCGGTCCTACCGCGTGGTGATCGAACTACGGAAAGCGAGCGGAGAGGCGATGGTCTTGATCGTCTCGATCCCCTCGCCGACGCCGCGAATGGTCACGTCGCCGTAGTTGAGAATTCGTCCAAGAATCGTCTGGTCGACATCGACACTCTCGACCTTATCCAGCGCCATTTCAAAGGTGCGCCGCTTGATGAAGCCGGTCTTGTGCACAACCCTGAGATTGGTGACGTCGGTCTCCGTGGTGAAGCGATGGAACCAGCCCTTCAGGGTCCAGAACAGCGCGGCCAAGGCCGCGGCGCCCGCGGCGGTCAGACACACCAAGACGATCCAGTCGATGGTGGTCATCCGCGAGGCCACCAGGAAACCAAGGGCCACGACCCAGGCCAAAATGGCCGGGAAATAGAAGATCCAGTGCGCATTGGTCGAATACAGCACCCGCTCGCCGGGCTGCAGGATTTCGTCAATATAGCGCGCCATAACCTCTGACAACCCATTGCCCGGATTGGGCCTTGCAGGAACCCGCTTGCCCCGGGCCCCGCCCCTCTGTATACGCGCGGTCGGTATCCCCCAGGGCATCCGTCCGGCGCGGGTCACCATACTGATCCTCAAGAGGGAATGCACGCGTCGTCATGAGCCGCCTCGTGATGAAATTCGGCGGCACGTCCGTCGCCAACATCGAACGTATCCGCAACGTCGCACGCCATGTGAAGCGTGAGGTGGACGCCGGCCATGAAGTGGCAGTGGTCGTCTCGGCGATGTCGGGCAAGACCAACGAGCTGGTGGCCTGGTGCACCGAGGCCTCGCCGATGCACGACGCGCGCGAATACGACGCCGTCGTCGCCTCCGGCGAACAGGTGACTTCGGGCCTGCTGGCCATCGTGCTCCAGGGCATGGGTATCCAGGCCCGCTCCTGGCAGGGCTGGCAGATCCCGATCAAGACCAGCGACGCCCATGCCTCGGCCCGGATCGAGGACATCGACGGCAGCGAGATCATCTCCCGTTTTAGGGATCGCAAGGAGGTCGCCGTTATCGCCGGCTTCCAGGGCATCGATCCCAGGACAAATCGCATCACCACGCTCGGCCGTGGCGGCTCCGACACCTCTGCCGTGGCCGTTGCCGCGGCGGTGAAGGCCGACCGCTGCGACATCTACACCGACGTCGACGGCGTCTACACCACCGACCCGCGAATCGTGCCGAAGGCCAAGAGGCTCGACAAGATCGCGTTCGAAGACATGCTGGAACTGGCTTCCCAGGGCGCCAAGGTGCTCCAGGTGCGTTCGGTGGAACTCGGCATGGTCCACAACATGCCGATCTTCGTCCGCTCCAGCTTCGACAAGCCCGAGGATATCGACCCGCATGCCAACCAGCCGCCCGGCACGCTGATCTGCGGCGAGGAGGAGATCATGGAAAATCACGTCGTCACCGGCATCGCCTTTTCGAAGGACGAGGCCCAGATCTCGGTGCGTCAGATCGAGGACAAGCCCGGCGTCGCGGCATCGATCTTCGGGCCGCTGGCGGACGCCAATATCAACGTCGACATGATCGTCCAGAACGTGTCCGAGGACGGCAAGACCACCGACCTCACCTTCACGGTGCCGGCCGCCGACTACGTCAGGGCCAAGGACACCATTACCGCCGCCAAGGGCACGATCGGGTATGCAAGGCTGGATACCGCCACTGACGTCGCCAAGATCTCGGTGATCGGCAGCGGCATGCGCAGCCATGCCGGCGTCGCCGCCCAGGCGTTTTCGGCGCTCGCCAGACGGAATATCAACATCCGGGCCATTACAACCTCCGAGATCAAATTCTCGGTTTTGATCGACACCGCCTATACCGAGCTTGCAGTGCGCACGCTGCACACGCTCTACGGTCTCGATCAGGCCTAGACGAATTTTCTCTTAGCGGTCGCAGCAAACGCCGGGGTGTACACACCTTCGCGTTTGGCAGGCGTTTTGCTTGGCAAAACAAGCCTCAATTCGCTATACGGCGAACAGGGTGGGCTGCCGCAGACTGTGTCCCAGTTCAGGCCGCTGATTCGGCGCAAGCTGTGGTTTGCGCCTGCGCCGGACAAACAATTTGATTGTTTTTCTGGAGTTTTAGGCCAGCCGCCGGCCAATATCGCCGGGCCCGGCAGACGGAGGAGATTGACGGTTCATGCGGAGCGCGTCGGGAGGTCCCCGCGTCTTGTTGAGACGGCTCCGCGAAACCATGGCGGAGCAAGTCTCGGCCCAGGAGCGGCTGGACAAGATCGTGGTGCTGATCGCCGCCAACATGGTGGCTGAGGTGTGCTCGGTTTATGTGCTGCGCATCGACAACACCCTCGAGCTCTATGCCACCGAAGGCCTCAACCGCGAGGCCGTGCACCATACCGTGCTCAGCGCCCACGAAGGTCTGGTCGGCCTCGTTGCCAGCGAGGCGACGCCGCTCAATTTGAACGACGCCCAAAGCCACCCGGCCTTCTCGTTCCGCCCGGAGACCGGCGAAGAAATCTACCACTCCTTCCTCGGCGTGCCGATCCTGCGCGCCGGCAACACGCTCGGCGTGCTGGTGGTGCAGAACCGCGCCAAGCGCACCTATGTCGAGGAAGAGCTCGAGGCGCTGCAGACCACCGCCATGGTGCTGGCGGAGCTGATCGCATCAGGCGAATTGTCCGCGCTGGCCCAACCCGGCCTGGAGCCGGCCGCACGCCATTCGACGCAGAAGGCCGGCGCCATCCTCTCGGAAGGCATCGCGCTCGGCCATGTCGTGCTGCATGAGCCGCGCGTCGTCATCAAGGACTACATCGCCGAGGACCTGCCGAAGGAAATCAAGCGGCTCGACACCGCGCTCGCCAAGCTGCGCTCGGATCTCGACCGCATGCTGGAGCGCGGCGACGTCGCCGAAGGCGGCGAGCATCGCGACGTGCTCGAAGCCTACCGCATGTTCGCCAACGACCAGGGCTGGTCGCACAAGCTGCACGAGGCCGTGGCCACCGGCCTCACGGCGGAGGCCGCAGTCGAGCGCGTCCAGTCCGACACCCGCGCCCGCATGCTGCGCGTCACCGATCCCTATCTGCGTGACCGGCTGCACGATCTCGAGGATCTCGGGTACCGCCTGATGCGGCAGCTGGTCGGCCAGGACCATGCGCCCTCGCGCGAGCAGATGCCCGACAACGCCATCGTGATCGCGCGCGCCATGGGGCCCGCCGCGCTGCTCGACTATGACCGCAAGCGCCTGCGCGGCATCGTGCTGGAGGAAGGCACCGCCAACTCGCATGTCGCGATCGTGGCGCGCGCGCTCGGCATTCCCGCCGTGGGCGAGGTGCCGAACGCACCCGGCATTGCCGACCCCGGCGACGCCATCATCGTCGACGGCACGTCGGGCGCGATCTATGTGCGGCCTTCGCAGGAAGTCGAGGCAGCCTATGCCGAACGCGTGCGCTTCCGCGCCCGCCGTCAGGCGCAATATCTGGCCCTGCGTGACCGCCCTTGCGTCACCAAGGATGGCCAGAAGGTCGAGCTGCTGATCAATGCGGGGCTTGCGATCGACCTGCCGCATATCGAGGACACCGGCAGCGCCGGCATCGGCCTGTTCCGCACCGAGCTGCAATTCATGGTCGGCCAGAGCCTGCCGCGCACCAGCGACCAGCTCGCGCTGTACCGCGCCGTGCTGGATGCCGCGGGCAGCAAGCCCGTCACCTTCCGCACCCTCGACATCGGCGGCGACAAGGCGCTGCCCTATATGGAGACGGTGATCGAGGAGAATCCCGCGCTCGGCTGGCGCGCGATCCGGCTGGGGCTCGACCGTCCCGGCCTGTTGCGGGGCCAGATCCGCGCGCTGTTGCGCGCCGGCGGCGGCCGTGCGCTGCGGATCATGTTCCCGATGATCTCGGAGGTCGCCGAGTTCGATTCGGCGAAGGCGCTGGTCGAGCGCGAGCTGACCTATCTGCGCCAGCACGGCCATACGCTGCCGGAGCGCATCGACATCGGCACCATGGTCGAGGTGCCGGCGCTGCTCTATCAGATGGACGAACTCCTGAAGAAGGTCGACTTCATCTCGGTCGGTTCCAACGATCTGTTCCAGTTCCTGTTCGCGGTCGATCGCGGCAATGCCAAGGTCTCCGAGCGCTTCGACACCATGTCGGCGCCGATCCTGCGTGCGCTGCGCGACATCGCGCAAAAATCGCAGGCTGCGAAGAAATCGCTGTCGCTCTGCGGTGAAATGGCCTCGAAGCCGATCGGCGCGCTGGCGCTGATCGCGATGGGCTACCGCTCGCTGTCGCTGTCGGCCACCGCGCTCGGCCCGGTCAAGGCGATGGTGATCGACCTCGACGCCAGGAAGGCCGAAGCGATGCTCGGCCCGCTGCTGGATGCGCCGACGGGAAGCGTCTCGATCCGGCAGAAGCTGACGGAATTTGCCGAGGCCGAAGGCTTGGCGTTGTAGCGGACCTGCCGCTCGTTGTTCGCCGCCTCACGTCCCGCCGCCTTTTGAGAGCAAATCGATGTCGTCACTCCCCGAAGCCAAACTGGATGTCCTGCTCGCGCACCACGCCTCGCTCGAGGCCGAAGCGCTGGGACAGCTCTCCTCCGAGCGCTATGTGCAGGTCACGCGCGAGCTCGCCGAGATCAATCCGCTGATCGACGCGGTGAAGACCTATCGTTCCGCGGTGAAGGAACTCGCCGACACCGAGGCGCTGATATCAGATCCGGCCACTGATGCCGAGATGCGCAGCATGGCGGAAGCCGAGCGCGACGAGCTCAATTCGAAGATCGAGGACCTCGTCCAGAAGATCCGCGTCGCGCTGCTGCCCAAGGATGCCATGGACGACCGCAACGTGGTGCTGGAAATCCGCGCCGGCACCGGCGGCGACGAGGCGTCGCTGTTCGCCGGCGATCTGTTCCGGATGTACGAGCGCTTTGCGAGCTTGCAGGGCTGGAAGGTCGAAGTGATCTCGGCGAGCGAAGGCACCGTCGGCGGCTTCAAGGAAATCATCGCGGAGGTCCAGGGCCGCGGTGCGTTCTCCAAGCTGAAGTTCGAGTCCGGCGTGCATCGGGTCCAGCGTGTGCCCGACACCGAGACACAGGGGCGCATCCACACATCCGCTGCAACGGTCGCGGTGCTGCCCGAGGTCGAGGACGTCGACGTCGAGATCAAGAACGACGATTTGCGGATCGAGACCATGCGCGCGCAAGGGGCCGGCGGCCAGCACGTCAACAAGACCGAATCGGCGATTCGCATCACCCATATCCCCACCGGCATCGTGGTGATGATGCAAGACAGCCGCTCGCAGCATAAGAACCGCGCCTCCGCCATGAACATCCTGCGCTCGCGCATCTACGACGCCGAACGGCAGCGCGTCGACGCCGCGCGCTCGGCCGAGCGCAAGGAGAAGGTCGGCTCCGGCGACCGCAGCGAGCGCATCCGCACCTATAATTTTCCACAAGGGCGCGTCACCGACCACCGCATCAACCTGACGCTCTACAAGCTGCCGCAGGTGATCGCGGGCGAAGCGCTCGGCGAATTGACCGATGCGCTGACCACGGAGCACCAGGCGGCACAGCTCGCCGCGCAAGGAGCCGGGGCTTGACCGGCGGCTCGTCGCTCACGCCCCGCCGGACTCGCCGAACGACTTCAAAAGACGGTTCAGAGCCGGGCTGGCGGCACGGCGAAGTTCCTCGAGGTTCTTCCGCGAGAGCGCCTGGAGCTTCTGCTCGCCTTTCTTCGTCAGCTTGAGATGGACGCGCCTGGCATCTTCGCGATCAGCGACGCGACTGACCAGGCCCAGTTTTTCGATCCGATCAATCAGCTCGACAGCGGAGTGATGCCGGATCAGCAGAAACTTCGCGACATCACCGACGGTTGCGGGACCGGGACGGACAAAACCCTTGATGCCGAGCAGCGCCTGGTGCTGCGTCGGCGTCAACCCCTGCTCTGCAGCCGCCGCCTCGCTGAATGCCAGAAAGCTCCGGATCTGGTAGCGGAACTGTGCCAGCGCTGCGTAATCGGAAGCCCGCATCGCGCTGCCGGCGCGCCCGGCTGACGTCACCACACCGGACCGCTGCGCCTTCTTCGCCTGAACCATGCCCACCTCGACCATGCCACCCGCCGCCACGGGAGACTTAGCCTAAAGTAGCAAGCGACCGCCGCCGGACCAACCGGCCGGATTCAGCGATGCACAGCTATCCAAGCGCCTTATTCGAAGCTGGACAGCAGGATTTTCACCAGGATGACCTGAAACGCGATCGGGATGCGGACGCTCTTTCGCCGGATCGAACGCTGAAGTGCGCCGACGATCTCGGCCCCGCTCAGGCTGCCGGCCGACGCATTGTTGATCAGCTCTGCCCACATCTGCGACAGCGAGCCGCCCGCTGGAAGCACCGGCTTGATGGTGACGCCGGATCCCTGCGCCCAATCGACGATCTCGCGCAGGGTGTGCGGACCGCAATTGCGCGCAGTCGCAAGGCGCTCGGCCGTCAGCGCGCGCAGCAGTTCGCGCGAGGGCGACCAATTCCCTTTCGGGGGCTGCTCGCCGGTGAGCTCGACTGCGAGCTCCTTCAGCACGTTCTGGGCCCGCACGCTCAGTCGCTTCATCGGCGCCGGCGCGCGCTTCGCCTGAACGGATCCGACGGCCGGTCCGCGCTCGCGGGTTGGCCGGTTGCGTGGCTCGGACAATCTGGGGGCATCGCCGGATTGAGACGGGACGCGCTGGTCGCCGCCCTCCCCGGAAGGCCGCGCAGCCTCCTGCCGCTCCGCCTCTTGCGGCCAGGATCGTCGCTTGTCGGCACCTGCCACTGTCGTCTGCCGCGCCATTTCTTTCGCCGAACCCGCCAGCTTCGTACTCACAAAGACTAATATATATCGCTCTCCGATATGTTTTCACGACATAATTTTGGTCGTTCGACCAAAGGCGAAATTGACAGACGGCCTTCACAAGCAATGCTTAGGTCCAAGAGCTACACGCGGATGTGACGTGCCCGGCGCGGGCAGGCCCATGGGGCCGGCCGCCGCCGGATAAGTCGTGTTTGCCTGCAAACAAGAACGACGTTCGGAGGAAACGACCATGACTGACGATCTCATCCGCCGCGGTCTCTCGCGCCGTGGCCTGCTCCAGACCACCGCGGGCCTGATCGGCGGCTCGATGCTGCCGGCGATGCCGGCATTTGCCGACGACAAGCCGGCGATCGGCACCTATCCCGCGGGCGTATCCGGTTCCACCGCCTTCATCGGCATCTCCGTGCCGCGCACGGGAACCTACGCCGTGCAGGGCGAGGACGAGCTCAAGGGCTATCAGCTCGCGATCGAGCACATCAACGAAGGCCACGAATTGATCAAGAAGATCTCGCCCAAGACCAGCAAGGGCGTGCTCGGCAAGGAGCTGAAGTTCGGCGTTGCCGACTCCGCGGCCAAGCCCAATGAGGCGGTGCAGGCGCAGCAGCGCTTCATCAGCGAGAACAAGGCGATCATGATCACCGGCGGCACCTCGAGCGCCGTCGCGGTCGCGCTCAACAAGCTCGCCCAGCGCGAGCATGTGATCTTCGTGTGCGGCATTTCCGGCTCGAACGACACCACCGGCAAGGATTGCGTGCGTTACGGCTTCCGCCAGAATTTCTTCGGCCAGACTGCGGCTGCGGCGATCGGGCCGGTGATGGTGCGGGAGTTCGGCAAGGGCAAGAAGGCCGCCTATCTCACGCCTGACTACACCTATGGCCATACCGTCACCAAGTCGATGCAGGACTTCCTCGCGACTGCCGGCTGGACCACTGCGACCAACCAGGTCGCCCCGCTCGGTGCGCCCGACTATTCCTCATATCTGCTGAACGTCGCCAATTCCGGCGCCGACGTGCTCATCAACGTCAATTGGGGCCACGATGCGGTGCTGTCGACCCAGCAAGCGAAGCAGTTCGGCGTGCTCGACAAGATGAAGCTGGTCGTGCCCTACCAGGTGCCCTTCATCGCGCGCGAAACCGGCGGCCTGATGCAGGGCGTCTATGCCGCGACCGATTATTGGTGGACGATCGAGGACAAGTACCCACTGGCCAAGATGTTCAACGAGGCATTCGAGAAGAAATACGGATACAAGCCGGAATGGGGCGCCGAGAACGCCTATGTCAGCTTCGCCCATTGGGCCCGCATGTGCGAGGAAGCCGGCAGCTTCAATCCGCCCGACGTCATCAAGGCCTATGAGAAGGGCGAGACCATCCCCTCGCTCGTCGGCGACGTGCATTACCGCCCCGAGGATCACCAGTGCGTCCGACCCGTCATCATCGTCAAGGGCAAGCAGCAGAAGGACATGAAGAACAAGGAAGACTGGTACGACGTCGTCGAGATCGTCCCGGGCGAGAGCCTGATGCAGAAGCCCGACGCCTTCGGCTGCCATCTCGGCGACTACACCTGAGCCCGAGCTAACCCCCTGTGACGCCGTAGGCCGTGACTCTGGACCTGCGGCGTCACCTTTTTGACGCAAGCTCTTCGCGCGTCACAACAGCGATCGCCGCATGATAAGTTGGCCCAATCTCGTTTCGCAGCTTTTCAACGGGCTCGCGCTCGGCGCCCTGCTTGCGCTGATCAGCTCCGGCCTGACCATCATCTACGGCACGCTCGGCGTGCTCAACCTCGCGCATGGCGCGATGTTCATGATCGGCGGCTATGCCGGCTTCGTCACCTACCAGTACACGGATTCGTTCATCCTCGCCGTGATCGCGGGCTCGCTGTTCGTGATGCTGCTCGGCGTGGTTATGGAAAGAACCATCATTCGGCATTTCTACCACCGCCCGCACGAGGACCAGTTGCTCGTCACCTTCGGGCTCGGCATCTGCTTCGTCGAGATCATCCGGCTGATCTTCTCCAGCCAGTCGCAGATCGTGCCGCCGCCGGCACTATTCCAGGGCATCACCAATCTCGGCTTCATGTTCTATCCGACCTACCGCCTCGCGGTCGTCGGCATCGTCGCGATCGCGCTCGGCGCGCTGTTCATCATCCTCTACCGAACCCGGCTCGGCATGATCGTGCGCGCCGGCATCGAGGATTCGGTGATGGTCGATTCGCTCGGCATCAACGTCTACCGCGTCTTCATGATCGTATTCGGCATCGGCGCAATGGCTGCAGGCTTCGCCGGCATCGTCAACGCGCCGGTGGTGTCGCTGACACCCGGTATCGGCGACGACATCCTGGTCCAGACCTTCGTGGTGGTGGTGATCGGCGGCGTCGGCTCGTTCCCCGGCGCGATTCTCGGCGGCCTGATCGCCGGGGAGATCATCAGCGTCACCTCCATGTTCAACCCCGGCTATGCCTATGTGATGCTGTTTGCGGCGATGACGCTCGTGCTCGTGGTACGACCGCATGGCCTGCTCGGCGTCCAGGGCCGCGAGTAAGTGATCCGCTGATGCTCAAGCAACGTCCGTTCCTGATCGAGACACTGACGGCCATCGGCCTGATCGTGGCACCCTTCGTGCTGCCCCATCTCGGCTTCGCGCCGAACACCGTGAACCGGATCCTGGTCTGGGGCCTGTTCGGCCTCGGCTTCGACATCCTGTTCGGCTTCACCGGCCTGTTGTCGTTCGGCCAATCCGCCTTCTACGGCACCGGCGGGTTCGTCGCCGCCTACCTGCTGACCCGCGCCGGCTTCAGCAACGTGCTCGGCGCGCTGGTCATCGGCATGATCGCGGCGGCAGCGACCGGCTACCTGATCGGACTGATCGCGCTGCGACGTACCGGGATCTACTTCGCCATGATCACGGTGGCGATCGCGGAAGTGTTCTTCTTCGTCGAGTTCAATCCGCTCTCCGATTTCACCGGCGGTGAAAACGGCCTGCCGGGCGTACCGACGCCGAGCTTCAATCTCGGCTTCACGACCGTCCATTTCACAGATGGGTGGTCGCTCTATCAGTTCATCGCGCTGTGCTATTTCATCGGCGTCATCATCGCGCTCAGGATCGTGCGGTCGCCGGTGGGGGCGATCTTCAGCGCCATCAGGGACAACCCGCTGCGCGCCACGGCCGTGGGTCACAACATCCACGGCTACAAGCTGACCGCCTTCGTGATCGCCGCCGCGTACGCCGGCTTCGCCGGTGGCCTGCTCGGCGTGCTTCAGGCCTTCATGCCACCCGACGCCTTCACCTTCGACACATCAGGCCAGCTCGTGATGCAGACGGCCATCGGCGGCCGCGGCACGCTGTTCGGGCCGCTGGTTGGCGCAACCGTCTGGCTCTTCCTGCAGGATTTCCTCCAGTCCGCGCTGGGCTTAGGCGCCGCCTGGAAGCTCGTGCTCGGCGTCGTGTTCGTGCTGCTGGTCTGTTTCCTGCGCGGGGGCATCATCGGCGGCCTCGTCGATCTCTACGGCCTCTTCTCCGGCAGGCGTCGGAAGGTTGCGGAGAGGGAGGAGGACTCCCAGGCCGGGCCTGCACTCGAGGCGCCGCCCGCGCCGATGCAGGCCAGGGAGGTCCAGCACCCCGCCTATTCCGGGCCGATCCTGAAAGCCACCGGTCTCACCAAGCGCTATGGCGGCCTCGTCGCCAACAGCGACATCGATTTCAGCGTCGATCAAGGCGAGCTGCGCGGCATCATCGGGCCCAACGGCGCCGGCAAATCGACCTTCTTCAAGATGCTGACCTGCGAGATCCCGCCGACCTCCGGCCGGATCATGTTCGAGGGACGCGACATCACGGGATTGAAGGTCACTGACGTCTGCCAGCTCGGACTGACCAAGAGCTACCAGGTCAATCAGCTCTTCACCGGCCTGACGGTGCGGCAGAACCTGACGATCGCAGCACTCGCCGAGCTGCGCGGAAAATTCCGGCTTGACCTCTTCCGCTCGCTGTCGCGCGTCAAGGGCCTGACCGAGCAGGTGGAGCACACGCTGGCGCTGGTCAACCTGACGCGCCGTGCCGACACGCAGGTCGCCGAGCTCGCCTATGGCGAGAAGCGCAGGCTGGAGATCGGGCTTGCCCTCGCCACCTCGCCCCGCCTGCTGCTGCTCGACGAGCCGCTCGCCGGCATGAGCCCGCGCGAGCGGGTCGAAACGGTCAAGCTGCTCAAATCGATCGCGCGCGGCCGCACCATGATCATCATCGACCACGACATGGATTCGCTGTTCGAGCTGGTCGAACGCGTGACGGTGCTGCAGGAAGGCTGTGTGCTGGTCTCCGGCACGCCCGAGGAAATCAAGACCAACGCCGCGGTGCAGGAAGCCTATCTCGGCGGCGTGCACGGAGAGATCGCCGCATGAGCCTGATCGAGGTCGACGGCCTGAACAGCTATTACGGGGACTCCCACATCCTGTTCGACGTCGCCATGCGCGTCGAGCAGCACGAGGTGGTGGCACTGCTCGGCCGTAACGGCGCCGGCAAGAGCACGACGCTGAAGAGCCTGATGGGCGTGGTGACGCCACGCAGCGGCAGCGTGAAGTTCGACGGCATCGACATCGCCGGACGCAGGAGCCACAAGATCGCACAAGCGGGCATGCAGCTCGTCCACGAGGAGCGCCGCATCTTCGGCAGCCTCTCGGTCGAGGAGAACATCCTCCTCGCCGGGATCACCGCGCCGAAACGCTGGCCGCTCGGGCGCATCTACGAGATGTTTCCGCGGCTGAAGGAGCGGCGCAGCAACCGCGGTACCGAGCTCTCCGGCGGCGAGCAGCAGATGCTGGCGATCGCGCGGGCGCTGGTGCGCGATCCCAAGATCGTGCTGCTGGACGAGCCGTTCGAGGGGCTCGCGCCGGTCATCGTCCACGACCTCGTCAAGGCCTGCCGCGAGCTCGCGGCAGCCGGGCAGACGATCGTGCTGGTCGAGCAGAATTTGGCTGCGACGCTGGCGCTGGCGAGCCGGATCTACATCATCAACAATGGCCACATCGTGCACGAGGGCCCTGCGAACGAGCTCAAGGCCCAGCCGGAGCTGCTACAGCGCTATCTCGGCGTTTGATCAGCCGCTCAGCGCCGCGATCATCCGCTTGGCATGATCAGCAAGGACGGCCATGTCCTCCTTGCGTGTCTGCGCCGGCAAAAGTTCGACGCCGGCCCTGACCGGCATCACATGCATGTGCAGATGAAACACCACCTGCCCGCTGGCCGGCTCGCTGAACTGCTGCAGGATGATGCCTTCCGCATCGAACGCCTTCATGGCCGCGACCGCGATCCGCTTCGCGCTCCGCGCGACTGCGGCGAGATCATCGTCGGCGATGTCGAGGATGCCACGCGCCGGCGCCCTCGGAATGACCAGCGTATGGCCGGGCGAGCGCGGCATGATGTCGAGAAATGCGAAGCTGCGCTCGTCCCTGAACACCTCGAAGCAGGGAATCTCGCCGCGCAGGATCTTTGCGAAGACATTCTGATCGTCATAGACCGTCATGGATGTCCTCCCTTCGGCTGCGCGGTCATCAAACGCGCTCCTTTCCGTTGACGCAAGCAAGGTCGCCGATCTATCCACGATGCCAGGCAGGATGGTTCCATTGGCGACAGGCTTCGATTCCGGACACAGCATCGAGAGCGCGCGGCGCGCGCTCTCGGCGCGGCTGCAGGAGGCCGGCATCGAGGAGCCGTCTCTCGATGCGCGCCTGCTAGTCGGCGCCGTGCTGGGGCTGGATCTGACCGGCCTGATCACCCAAGCAGCGCGAGACCTCACGCCAGAGGAGGCTACGCGGCTCGAAGGATACGCGCAGCGAAGGCTCGCGCATGAACCGGTCGCCCGCATTCTCGGCGTCAGGGAATTCTGGGGGCTGCCATTCCGGCTGTCCGAGGCGACGCTGGTACCACGGCCGGATACCGAGACAGTGGTCGAGCTGGCGCTCGAGATATTTCGCGAACGCACGATCCCGGGACGGCGCCCGCGCATCGCCGACATCGGCACCGGGTCCGGCGCCATTCTGCTCGCACTGCTGCACGAGATCCCGGACGCATTTGGCGTCGGCACCGATCTCAGCCTCAGCGCACTCGACACCGCCAGAGCGAACGCGGATGCCCTCGGCCTGGCCGATCGCGCCGCCTTCGTCGCCTGCTCCTATGCGTCGGCGCTTGGCGGCCCGTTCGACCTGATCGTGTCGAATCCGCCCTACATTCCCGCGGGGGAAATTCCGAAGCTGAGCATCGAGGTGCGCAACCACGATCCGCATCTGGCGCTCGACGGCGGCAATGACGGCTATGACGCCTATCGCGCCCTGATCCCGCAGGCCGCCGAACGGCTCGTGCCCGGCGGCGCCCTGATCGTCGAGGTCGGCCAAGGCCAAGCCGGTAATATTGAAACCTTGATGGCCGCCGCCGCGTTATCGATCGACAGGCCGCCCAGATCGGACCTGGCGGGTATTGCCAGGGCCGTCTCGGCCCGAAAAATGCCCCCATAAAAGCCGGATTGGGCGCGAAAAACCTCTTGGAATATCCCGTGGGAACGACTACGTTCCGGTCAGCACATCGGTACCGGCCCCGTAGACCTACGGACGAAAGCCGGGCTCTCGGGCGAGAGCTTTACTGATTAAAGGTTCCAAGCCGCAGGTCCTGTTGAGCGCGATAGCACGTCAAGCTGCGCTGCTTACCGACCGCAAAGTGAACGAAAGCCTGATATTGCGCTTGAAGACTTACGCAACAAAGCTGGGCTTGTTTCGGCAGGTGATATGAGTGGGTTCGCTGGCAATGAATGCTGGCGGGTGGGGAACGCGTCTTTGTTGAACGCGACGGTCGACGAACATCGGCAGGGTCTGATTCGCTCTTGCGCGCGGTGCGCGCGAGAGATGTGAACCGCTGTCATCGGGTCACTCTCTGCAATCGGTAATGCGTGCAACCTTTAGGGCTGGAATTAAAGGCAGGACATGAGAAACGGTCAGAACAAGCAGCGGATGCGCAACCGCAACAACAATAACAACAACAATAACCGGCGCGGCCAGAACCCGATGACCCGGGTCTATGAATCGAACGGACCCGACATCAAGATCCGCGGTACCGCCTCGCACATCGCCGAAAAATATCTTCAGCTTGCGCGTGACGCGCGCTCCTCGGGTGACCCGGTTGCCGCCGAAAACTACTACCAGCATGCCGAGCACTATTTTCGGTTGATTGCAGCGGCCCAGGAGCAGTTCCGCCAGAATCAGCAGCCCCGCGGCGACGAGCCGATCAGCACCAGCAGCGGCGACGATGGCGAGGACGACGGCGAGAATTTCTCGAATTTCGGCCAGGAGCCGGGCTTCGTTCCACAGCCGCCCCAACAGCAGCCCTTCATGCGTGACCGCGACGGCCAGCGCGATCACCAGCGCGACTACCAGCAGCGCGACAACCAGCAGCCCTATCAGCGCGATCAGCAGCAGCCGCGCGAGCACCGCGAACGCGACCACCGTCCGCAGCCGCAATATCATCAGCAGCCGCAACCGCAGAACCAGCCGCAGCCCGTCGTTGCCGATGCCGGCAACGTCGATCGCCTGCCGTCCTTCATCACCGGCGCGCAGCCGCAGACGAATGCGGCTCCGGGCGGCTTTGAGGGTGGCAATCCCGGCGGCGGCGAGCGCTATCCGCGGCGCCGTCGCCGGCCGCATAATGGCCCGCGTCCCGAGCGCGAGGCGGCTCCGGCCGCGACCAGCGACGACCTCGCCCCCGGCGAGTAAGGCGCAGCAAAGCTAGCGATTGGGGTGGATTTCAATCGTCCCGGCCTCGCCGGGACGATTTGTTTTTTGAAACGTCAAATTGGCGGAACTGCAGCGGCAGGCACAGTCACCTCTCCCCGGCGGGGAGAGGGGAAGCTAGAGCGGTTCACGAATTTATTGAATCGGAAGGGATTCCGGATCGGAGACGAATATGATTCAAGATGCTGGCTGGGATGGAGGCCAGCATCCGATGGTCCGACCAATTTCCAATGATCTGCGTAAGCGTGCGGTTGCGGCAGTTGTAAAGGGCGAGAGCTGCCGCTCGGTAGCAACACGGTTTGGGGTTGCGGTTTCGTCGGTTGTGAAGTGGTCGCAGCGTTATCGGACGACCGGCTCGGTAGCGCCCGGAAAGATGGGCGGCCATCGCAAGCCCGTGCTTGAGCCACATCGCGCCTTCATCAAGGAGCGGATCAGTCAGACGCCGCATTTGACGCTTCACGCCCTCAAGGACGAGCTTTTCGCGCGCGGGGTCAAGGTCTCCCACAATGCGGTTTGGCTGTTTCTACGGCGCGAGGGACTGCGGTTCAAAAAAAACGCTGCTCGCCCTCGAGCGAGCTCGCTCCGACATCGCGCGTAGACGCCAGCGCTGGCGCTCATGGCAGGCCAAACTCGATCCCCGGCGCCTGGTCTTTATCGACGAGACCTGGATCAAAACCAATATGGCCCCACTGCGCGGATGGGGACCAAAAGGCGAGCGGGTGCGCAGCTTCACGCCACATGGTCACTGGCGGACGCTGACATTCCTTGGCGCATTGCGCTGTGACCGTCTCACCGCACCCTGCCTGTTCGATGGCCCGATCAACGGCGAATGCTTCCGCGCCTATGTCCAGCAGGTTCTCGTCCCGCAGCTTCAGCCGGGTGACATCGTCATCTTGGACAATCTCGGCAGCCATAAATCGGCTGCCCTGCGCAGCCTGATCAAAGCCGCCGGCGCCAGGCTCTGGTACCTACCGCCATACTCCCCCGACCTCAATCCGATCGAACAAACCTTCGCCAAGATCAAGCACTGGATGCGCTCCGCCCAGAAGCGCACGATCGACGACATTTGTCGCCATATCGGCGGCCTCATCACAACCATCCAGCCCAACGAATGCAGCAACTACTTCGAAAACGCCGGATACGCTTCCATCAAAACGTGAAACGCTCTAGGTCCGGGTCACCGTCGAGGACGGCACCAGCACCGGCTTCAACGAGGGAATCAGCCGCGCCCGTTCGCGCTTGGCGGGGATCGCACGATAGACCTGCTTGGTGGCTTCGACGATATGGACCCCGGCAAAAGGCAATGACAGCGCCGCGCCGGCGCGCTCCCACATCTGCGCCGATTTCAGGACCCAGCGGCCCGCATAAGGCGGCATGAACAACGCCTCGCCCCAGGCGGTCGGCGTGAACCAGGTCTGACGCAGCAGGTCCGTGATCTGCGAGCGTGAATAGGGACGGCCGTGGCCGAAAGGCGTGTTGTCGCTGCGCGTCCAGACCCCGCGCCGGTTCGGGATCACGGCGATGACGCGGCCGGACGGCGACAGCACCCGCCAGACCTCACGTAGCAGCGCGGCCGGATCGTCGGACATTTCGAGCGCATGGACCAGCAGGATGCGGTCCACCGCGGCTTCGGGAAGCGGCAGCGAGAACTCGTCGACGAGTGTGGCGAGCGCCGGTCTCCCGGTCGGCCATTTCAGCACGCCCTGGGCCGCCGGCATGAAGGCAATGCAGCGCTCGGCGTCCTCGCGGAACAGCCCGAGGTATGGCGTGGGATAGCCGATGCCGAGCACGCGCTGGCCCCCGGCACTCGGCCAGCGCTCTCTTATGCCGCGGTTGATCATTTGCCGCGCCACAATCCCCAGGCGACGGGAATAGAACTCGCGGAGGTCGACGACATCCATGCTCATGGCGGCAATGTAACATGCACAAGGTAGCGGCTGTGCGCGGAATATTGCATTGCCTGCGCAACGTTAACGCCATATTTGTCTGGCGGGGCTGAGCGCGATGGAGACGTCATGGCTGCCGAAATTCGTACTTTCAGCTGTTTAAACGACAATTTCGGTTACCTGATCCACGATGTGGAAACCAGGGCCACCGCATCGATCGATGCGCCGGAAGCCGGTCCCATCATCCAGGCGCTGGAGCGCGAGGGTTGGCAACTCACCGACATCCTGATCACCCATCACCATGGCGATCATGTCGGCGGGGTCGCCGAACTCAAGCAGAAATACAATTGCCGCGTCGTCGCGCCGCACGACAAGTCGGCCAGAATCGCTGACGTCGATTTGCGCGTCGCCAATGGCGATGTGGTCAAGGTCGGTACGCTGCTGGGGCGCGTGCTCGAGACCCCCGGCCATACGCTCGATCACATCTCCTACGTATTCGACACCGAGAAGACGCTGTTCGCCGCCGACACGCTGTTCTCGATCGGCTGCGGCCGCGTGTTCGAGGGCACCTATCCGATGATGTGGGACTCGCTGTTGAAGCTGCGAGCCCTGCCCGACGATTTCAAGCTCTATTGCGGACACGAATACACGGCGTCCAACGTCAAGTTCGCGCTCACCGTCGATCCCGACAATGCGGCGCTGCAGGCGCGCGCGGCGGAGGTTGCGAAGCTGCGGGCGGACAACAAGCCGACCATCCCCTCACTGCTTGGTGAAGAGAAGCGAGCAAACGTGTTCCTGCGTGCGGATGAACCCTCGATCGCAGCCAGGCTACACATGAAGGGTGCAGAGGCTGCCGCGGTGTTCGGCGAATTGCGCGAGCGCAAGAACAAGTCCTGAAGGCCAGGTTCTGAAGACCAGGTCCTCAAGGCCAGGTCCCGAAGGCCAGGTCCCGAAGGCCAAGTCCCGAAGACTAACTCCTCGAGAACAAGCCCTGACGGGGATCGATGCCGACCGCAGCCGAGATCATCGCGCGCCTCGAACTCCGCCCGCATCCCGAGGGCGGGCATTACCGCGAAACCTTTCGCGACCAGACCACCGACGCCAATGGCCGCTCGCGGTCGACCTCGATCTATTACCTGCTCGCGCGCAACGAGCGCTCGCACTGGCATCGCATCGATGCGGTCGAGACCTGGCACTTCTACGCCGGCAGCCCCTTGATGCTCCGTATCGCCCACGACGGCTGCTCCCAGCACGAGGTGCGGCTCGGCACAGACCTTGTGAGCGGCGAACGGCCACAGGCGATCGTGCCGGCAGACGCGTGGCAGATGGCGGAGACGTCAGGCGAGTGGACGCTGGTCGGCTGCACCGTGGCACCCGCCTTCGAGTTTGCAAAATTCGAGCTCGCGCCGAAAGGCTGGGAGCCGTAGAGATTCTTGTTTGACGCGTTTTCTTTACGCGAACCGGTATCCACTTCGCTCGAAAACGCTCTGCTATCCGGAATCGGGTGGGTTCGATTCGCTTCCCCCGCTACGACTGCGCTTCCAGTCAACAGGAGCGTACGATGCACGGAACACTCGGTCCCGCCGCCGTCCAGATCGACCCGGCCATTTTGTATTTTGGAACGCCGGTCGTCCTGATCGGATCGACCAATGACGACGGCACTCACAATCTCGCACCGATGTCCTCGGCATGGTGGGTCGGCTGGCGCTGCATGCTTGGGCTCGCGCGCAACTCGAAGACCACCGAGAACATGATTCGCAGCGGCGAATGCGTGCTCAATCTGCCCTCGGCCGATCTTGTCGGTGCCGTCGACCGCCTTGCTCGCACCACGGGCTCGGATCCCGTGCCGCCAGGAAAACTCTATCGCGGCTATCGGCACGAGAAGGACAAGTTCGAACTCGGCGGTCTGACGGCGTTGGCAGGCGAAACGGTCAGCGCGCCGCGCGTGGCCGAGTGTCCGGTGCAGATCGAAGCCAAGGTTGCTTATGTGCATGAGATGGCCCAGGACGATACGGCCTGGGGCGGCAATCTCACCGCGGTCGAGGTCCGCGTCACCCGCGTGCACGCGCATCCCCATATCATGATGGATGGCGTGCCGAACCGCATCGATCCGGACCGATGGCGGCCGCTGATCATGAGCTTCCAGGAATTCTATGGCCTGACGTCGCAACGCTTGCAGCGCTCCGAGCTTGGGCGGATTCCGGAATCGACGTATCGGCCGCCGGGCTGGCAGCCGGCGCTCTGAGCGCGTCTCAACGCTTCCGCAGCACCATGTCCTTCGCCGCGATCAGGCCGCCCCCGGCGATCAGGATCGCGGCGATGGCGATGTTGGCGCTGGCTTTGGCAAAGCCGGCGGCGATGAGAAAGCCGGTCGACAGGAGCGGCGTCGCATAGGAGGCGGCACCGAGCACGCGGATGTCGCCGCGCTTCATGCCGATGTCCCAGGCGTAGAAGGCGGCACCGACGGGGCCGATGCCGAGTCCGATCACGGCAAGCCAATGCAACGCAGTCTCGGGCCACACCGTGGTTTCCACCACACCATGCATCAACGCGGCGAGCATCGATGTGGCGAGGCAGAAGCCGGCGACAGCGTCGGTGGGCACCGCCTTCAGGCGCCGCGACAACACCGAATAGGTCGCCCAGACGAAAGCGGCGATGAAGGCCGCGATCAATCCCGGCACCGCGCCCGGCGCGAAGCCGGAGGTGTTGCCGGCAAACAGCAGCACGGTGCCGACGAGGCCGAGCACGGCGCCGATGATGTGATGCATGGCCAGCCGCTCGCCCGGCAGAAAGGACGAGAACAGCACGATCAGCAGCGGCCACATGTAGTTCAGGAGGCCGGCCTCGGCCGGCGGCGCGAATCGCAGCGCGAGGAAATACAGCGCGTGGTAGCCGAACAAGCCACCGACGCCGACCACCCATACGACCAGGGGCTGACGCAGGCTCTTCGCCGCGTCGCCGCGGCCGATCCAGGTCAGCAGACCGACGAGACCGCCGATCGCAAAAGTCATCGCAGCGAGCTGAAACGCCGGGATCTTGCCGGTGGCCACCGTCATCACTGACAGCAGCGACCACATCAGGATCGCGGTCAGTCCGACCAGTGTTGCCGTGCGCGGATTCATTGATTGAGAGGCTCTGAGGACGCTTATGCCCGGCACGGGGCCGGGCATAGCGCCTTCAATATCGTCTTGTCGCGCCTGACGCTACCGGCTTGGCGCCCGATCAGGCGTGGTACTGACCGCCGTTGATGGTCAGGGTCGAGCCGGTGATGAAGCCGGCTTCCTCGGCCGCCAGGAACACGACCGCGCGCGCAATCTCTTCCGGCTCGCCGAGCCGGTTGACCGGGATCTGCGGGATCACGTTCTTTTCCAGAACGTCCTTTGGCACCGCCTGCACCATCTCGGTGTTGATGTAACCCGGCGCGATCACGTTGACAGTGATGCCGCCCTTGGCATTCTCGAGCGCCAGCGCCTTGGTGAAACCGATGTCGCCGGCCTTCGCCGCGGAATAATTGACCTGACCGAACTGCCCCTTCTGGCCGTTGATCGACGAGATCGAGATGACGCGGCCGAACTTGCGGGCGCGCATGCCCTCGATCACCTGTCGCGTCATGTTGAACAGCGAGCCGAGATTGGTGTTGATCACGGCGTTCCACTGTTCGAGCGTCATCTTGTGGAAGGCGGTGTCGCGGGTAATGCCGGCATTGTTGACGAGGATGTCGACGGGGCCGAGTTCGGCCTCGACCTTCTTCACGCCCTCGGCACAGGCATCGAAATTGCTGACGTCCCACTTGTAGACGGAGATGCCGGTCTCGGCCTTGAACTTCTCTGCCGCCGCATCATTGCCGGCATAGCTCGCCGCGACCTTGTAGCCGGCCGCCTTCAGCGCCTTGCTGATCGCAGCACCGATGCCGCGCGTCCCACCCGTGACCAATGCAACTCGTGCCATAGTGTATTCCTTCCCTTGGACTCTTCGGACGTTTCTCAGTGATGGTGTTTTAGATGCGGATTATGCGGTTGGTTTGACGGACATCAAGAACAAAACGCCCGGCGTTGAGCCGGGCGTTTGTATTTAGTCGAAGCTTGCGCGGTTGCGAAGAATAATTGATTTGCAACCGCTGCTTTTTTGGTCGCGTGCAACGCACTCACCGTCGTGTGCAGCGCACGCGCTGGTTCATCAGCCGGATGTCAGCTTCAGTCGCGCGCCAGACACATGGCGATACCCATGCCGCCGCCGATGCACAGCGTGGCGAGGCCCTTCTTCGAATCGCGCTTCTGCATTTCGTGCAGCAGCGTCACCAGCACGCGCGCGCCGGACGCGCCGACCGGATGGCCGATCGCGATCGCGCCGCCATTGACGTTGACCTTCGACGTATCCCAGCCGAGATCCTTGTTGACGGCACAAGCCTGCGCCGCGAAGGCCTCGTTGGCCTCGATCAGGTCGAGGTCGCCGACGTTCCAGCCGGCCTTCTTCAGCGCCGCGCGCGAGGCCGGGATCGGGCCCGAGCCCATGATCTTCGGATCGACGCCGGCCTGCGCCCACGACACGATACGCGCGAGCGGCTTCTTGCCTTCCTTGGCGGCCTGCTTCGCGGTCATCAGCACCACGGCGGCAGCGCCGTCATTGATGCCCGAGGCCGAACCCGCGGTCACCGTGCCGTCCTTCTCGAAAGCCGGACGGAGCTTCGCCATCGCATCGAGCGTGGCGCCATGACGCGGATATTCGTCGGCGCTGACGACGGTATCGCCCTTGCGGCCCTTGATCGTGACGGGGACGATCTCGTCGTTGAACTTGCCGGCCTTCTGCGCAGCTTCGGCCTTCTGTTGCGAGGCGACCGCGAACTCGTCCTGCTGGGCACGCGTGATCTGCCACTGCCGTGCGACGTTCTCCGCGGTGTTGCCCATATGGTAGCCATTGAAGGCATCCCACAGGCCGTCCTTGATCATGGTGTCGACGAACTCGACGGCGCCCATCTTGACGCCGCCGCGCAGATACTGGGCGTGCGGGGCCATGCTCATGGATTCCTGGCCGCCGGCAACCACGATCTCGGAATCGCCGTTGAGCAGCGCCTGATAGCCAAGCGCGACCGTGCGCAGGCCCGAGCCGCAAAGCTGGTTCACGCCCCAGGCCGGGCTTTCCACCGGAATGCCGGCGCCGATCGAGGCCTGACGGGCGGGGTTCTGACCCTGAGCAGCAGTCAGGATCTGGCCCATGATGACCTCGGAGACCCGGCCGGGCTCGATGCCACCGCGCTCCAGCGCGGCCTTGATGGCGATGGCACCAAGATCGTGGGCGGGAAGGGTCGCGAAGGCTCCGTTGAAGCTTCCGACCGGGGTGCGGGCGGCGCTGACGATGACGACATCGTCTGACATGGGCATCTCCTGGGGTTCAAAGGGGGCAGACGGGGCTGGGAAACGGCTCGCCAGTCTCGGATGGCATCCTGTTAACGTCATTGCGGCATGTCAATCGGAAGGTCGCCGAATTCATCCCGCAGCGCATTCAAAATAGCGTTCTTGGCCATTTCGCAAGCACGTTTTTGCTGTGCGATTAACCGTGCCGCACAAAACGGTAGCGTGCCCCCTTTGAAAATGCTTACTTTGTTGCGTTGCGTACTCTTCCCGCCCTGCGGCATTGGCCCCGCAGGTTCCCGTTCTCAGCGCTACGAGTGAGAGCCCATGGCGAAATCAGACCAACCCACCACCATCAAGAAATACGCGAATCGCCGGCTCTATAACACCGGGACGAGCACCTATGTGACGCTGGAAGACCTCGCCGCCATGGTCAAGGATGGCGAAGATTTCCTGGTCTACGATGCCAAGACCGGCGACGACATCACCCGCTCGGTGCTCGCCCAGATCATCTTCGAGCAGGAGAACAAGGCCGGCCAAAACCTGCTGCCGACGACCTTCCTGCGCCAGCTGATCCGCTTCTACGGCGACAGCATGCAGATGGTGGTGCCGAAATATCTGGAGCAGTCGATCGCGACGCTGACCCAGGAGCAGGAGAAGTTCCGCAAGCAGATCGCCAACACGCTGTCGGGCACGCCCTTCGCCCCGCTGGAAGAACAGGTCCGCCGCAACATGGAGCTGTTTCAGCAAACCTTCTCGATGTTCAAGCCGTTTGCTCCCAATGCGGGCCGGCCGGCAACGACCCCGGAGCCGGAGCCCGATGCCAGCGCCCCGGCGGCGACGGACAGCAATATCGACGACCTGCGCCAACAGATGAAGGACATGCAGGAACGCCTCGAGCGCATGTCGAAGAAGGACGAGTAGACACCTCCGCATTGACGCGTCCGCATGCGGCGGGCGCGCGAACTGCCTGTTGATTGCGGCATTGCCTTTGCGCGGTGCCGTCCCGGCGAAGGCCGGAGCTGCCATGTCCGACCGCACCACGCATTGGGACAACGTCTACGCCACGAAGGGCGAGGCCGAGGTCAGCTGGTTTCAGAATAGCCCGGCGATCTCGATCGAGATGATTCGCGCCGCCAATCCGGATCGCGACGCGGCCATCATTGATATCGGCGGCGGGGCATCGCGGCTGGCCGACGCACTGCTTCAGGACGAATACCGCAATCTCGCCGTGCTGGACCTCTCTGCCAACGCCCTTGAGGCAGCGAGGAAGCGAATCGGTGCAGCCGCATCGGCGGTCGACTGGATCGTTGCCGACGTGACCGCATGGCGACCGGTGAAGGCCTACGACATCTGGCATGATCGTGCCGCGTTTCACTTCCTGACCGATCCGCGCGACAGGGCCGCTTACGTCGAGCGTCTGCGATCGGCGGTTGCGGCGGGCGGACACGTCATCATCGCCACCTTCGCGCCCGATGGTCCGCAGACATGCAGCGGCCTGCCGGTGCAGCGACACGACAGCACGAGCCTTTCAAGGGAGCTCGGGCCGGAGTTCGAGCTGGTCGAGACGCGCGGCGACACCCATCACACGCCGTGGCATTCGACGCAGGCGTTTCAGTTCAGCCGCTTTCGACGGCGGGCTAGCTAGCGTCAGGCCGCCAGCTGCGCCGCATGGGCAAAATCCCAATAGAGCTTTCGCGCCTTGCTGTAGAGCGGGCCCGGCTTCAGCTCGCGTGCGTCGATGCGAATCACCGGCGCGACCTTCGCAAAATTGCCGGTGGAGAAGATCTCGTCTGCGGCAAGGAAATCCGCATAGCGCAGCGTCTTCTCGATCACGGTGACGCCATCGCTCCGGAGCAGGCCGATGACGCGCTGGCGGGTGATGCCGTTGAGGAAGGTGCCGTTCGGCACCGGCGTGAAGACCACGCCGTCCTTGGCCATGAACACGTTCGAATTGCCGAACTCCGCGACATTACCGAGCATGTCGAGCATCAGCGCATTCTGGAAGCCGCGCGAGGCCGCTTCCGCCAGCGCGCGCGAATTGTTCGGATAGAGGCAGGCCGCTTTGGCGTCGACGGGCGCGCATTCGGCCGTGGGCCTGCGAAACGGCGACAGTGTGATCGCATTGCCTGTCGGCTTCGGCATCGGCGCCTCGTAGATGCACAGGCACCAATTGGTGGTCTCGGGATCGAACAGCACCCCGCCGCCCGCACCGTGCTGGGCCCAGTACATCGGGCGGACATAGAGCTCGGCATTCCGCGCAAAGCGTGCAATGCCGTCGTTTGCGAGCGACATCCAGGTGTCGGCATCGACCACCGGCTTCAGGCCAAAATTGATCGCGGATTGATTGGCGCGGGCGACGTGACGATCGAGATCGGGCGCGACGCCTTCGAATGCGCGCGCACCATCGAACACCACCGAACCGAGCCAGGCCCCATGCGTGCGCGGTCCCATGATCGGCACGTTGCCGTCGTGCCATTTGCCTTCGAAGAAGGTCCAGCTCGGCGAATAGTCGATCGGTTTCTTGATCTCGGCCATGCCAGGCCTCCCCTCGAGAAATTTCCGGGCACTATTGCCCCGACTTCTAAACGATTTGCTGCGGCGAAGCATCAACTCTCCCCCTCGCAGGAGGTTGGGACGACATCTCGTCCAAACAGGTTATAATTTCGGCCCGGTCACGGAGTTTCCCATGCCGCTCGATCCACTCGCCAAGCGCTTGTTGACAATGATGGCTGCGGCCGCGCCGCAGGCGCGCAGCCGGCCCAGCATCGAGGCGCGACGTGAATCGCTGGCCAAGCTGATGCAGTTCGCGCGTGCCGAGGCGCCTGACGTGACCACGTCAGACGGTATGCTGCCCGGTCCCGGCGGAAAGCTGCCCTATCGGCTCTATTCGCCTGCCTCCGCCGGTGCGCGCGCGCCGGGTTTCGTGTTCTTTCATGGCGGCGGGCTCGTGGCCGGCAGTATTGCGACGCATGACCGCATTGCAGCGGCACTCGCGCATGCGACCGGCTGCCGCCTCGTCTCGATCGACTATCGGCTGGCGCCCGAGCACAAATATCCCGCCGCCGTGGACGACGCGATCGCGGCGACCGAATGGGTGGCGCGCGAGGCGTCCTCACTCGGCATCGATGCCGAACGGCTCGTGCTCGGCGGCGATTCCGCAGGCGCTACGTTGGCCGCGATCGTGTGCCAGGAGGCGGCGCAAAGCGCCGGTCTCTCGATCGTCGCACAATGCCTGATCTGCCCGGTGCTGGATTTCGAGGAGACTTCACCTTCGCGCGAGGCCTTCGCCGAAGGGCATCTGATCGACCGCGCCACCATCGAGGCCGATCTATCGGACTATCTGCCCGAGGGCCGGGATGCCGCCGATCCCCGCATCTCGCCCTTGCGCGCGACGCGGCTCACCGGGCTGCCGACCGCAATCATCCATACCGCCGAGTTCGACCCGATGCGCGACGAAGGCAACGCCTATGCGCGCAAGCTGCTCGCCGCGGGCGTCCCGGTCGAGCACGTCTGCCACGAGGGGATGGTCCACAATTTCCACGCCATGGGTGCGATCCTGCCGCAGGCTCAGCTCGTGCTGTCGCAGATCGGCGAGCAGGTGCGGCGAGCGGTAGAGGCATGAGAGCGTGAATCGCACACGCCCCGCGGGTCATGGTGGATATTGGTAAAGCGTAGCGCCTGCAATCGGCTGGATGACTCACTGGAGCGGTCGATCCCGCATTCCGCATCAACCGATCGTTAATCTTCATCCAAAAACATCAGACGCGTTAGATTGTCGCAAGGAACCTTGCGCGACATTGAGGCGGCATTGTCGCATGCCGTTCAGCCTTGGAGACCACGAATGTCCCGCTTGGTGCCGGAACGCACGTTCCTGGCCGGGAAGATCATCTTCAATTATGGCCAGTCGACCATCGACTGCGTCGTGCGTCGGCTAACTGACGAGGCCGCGACGCTGGAGATGCAGAGCGGCCTTGGCGTGCCCGACCGGTTCCAGCTCAGACTCGAGGGACGCGATATCCAGAGCTGCCGCATGGTCTGGCGATCTGACCGCCAGGTCGGGGTCGCCTTTGAACGGCCTGACAGCGTCGGGCGCCCCGCCGGCGACGAACAGGAGCGCTCGTCCGACTCGCTGATGCGCGCCCAGATGCTGGCCCTGCGTGCCGCCCTCGATCATGTGCCGACCGGCATCGTGCTGCTCGATTCAAGCCTCAGAGCTCGCCTGATCAACCGATCGTTTCGTCAAATGTGGCACCTGCCCGACGAGGTCGCCGATAGCAATCCATCCATTATCACCCTCCTCCTTCATGGACGCGACATCGGAGCCTACGAGGTGCCGGACCCCGCTCTCGATGCGCACGTCAAAGAACGAGTTCGCGTGGTCGAGGCAGGCGACCCGACGCCGGCCGATGTGCGTCGAACCAATGGTGATGTGGTGCGCGTGCAGGTGACGCCATTACCGGACGGTGGACGCATGCTGACCTATACGCCGGTGACCGACATCGTGCGCGCCTCGGACGAGTTGAAGCAGCTGCGGGATGCGCTGGAGAATGTCCAGGATGGCGTCCTGCTTCTCGATGCCGATCTGAGCGCCACCTTCATGAACAGACGCATGCGGCGCTTTTGGGATGTCAGTGAAGACCAGGCGGCGAGTCGGCCGGCCTATTCGTCGCTGGTGCGGCGCGTGCACCGCGCCAGCGCCCCCGATCTGCCGGCGAACGAACTGGCGAAATTTCCGGCGCGGCGCGTCGAAGAGGTCAAGGCCGGCGATCATGTGCGCGACCTCGAGACGCCGGACGGCCGACGCATCAGGGCCCATTGCACCACGATGTCCAACGGCGGCCGCATGCTGACCTATGTCGACATCACCGATCTCAACGACAAAGCCACCATGCTGGAGCGGCTGGCGACCACCGATCCGCTCACGGGCCTGTACAACCGCCGGCATTTCCTGGGTTCGCTCGACGCGGAATGGAGCCGCTTCCAGCGCTACTACCGCTCGGTCTCCGTCCTGATGCTCGATATCGATCATTTCAAGTCGGTCAACGACCGCTACGGTCACGCGGTCGGCGACGAAGCGATCAAGGCTGTTGCAGCTGCATGCAACGAGGGCAAGCGCAAATCCGATCTCGTCGGCCGCATCGGTGGCGAGGAGTTCGCGGTTCTGCTGCCCGAGACCAGCCTGTCGCGCGCCAAGCTCGTCGCCGAACGGATCCGCAAGCAGGCGATGGCGATCCGGCTGAGCGCTCATCAGGCGCAGTTCGGTGTCACGGTGAGCATCGGCATTGCGGAGGCCTCCGTCAGCATGTCCGGCATCGACGCACTGATGGGCGCAGCCGATCAGGCGCTCTACCAGGCCAAAGCCGAAGGCCGCAATCGCTGCATCGCCTGGAAACCCCCGCCGCCCGCGAGCAAGGCGGCGGAGTGATTGTCGCAACTGCCTGGCGGTCCGCCCCTGGCTCAAAGCAGGCGCTGTCCCCGATCGTCAAGACCGCTCAGAACTCCAGGGGCGCGTTGTCGACGACCTCCTTCATCACGAAGAAGGTGCGGGTCTGCCGGACGCCGGGCAGCGCAATGAGCTGCTCGCCGTGGATGCGGTTGAAATCTTCCATGTCGCCGACGCGGATCTTGAGGAAGTAGTCGAAATCGCCGGCGACGAGGTGGCAGTCGAGCACGAATTTCAGCCTGGCGATGGCCTGCTCGAAGGTGGCGAAGCTCTCCGGCGTGGATCGGTCGAGCACCACGCCGACCATCACCAGCGTGCCCTTCGCGACCTTCTTCGGTGCCACCATGGCGCGGACAGCGGCAATAAAGCCGTCCTCGAACAGGCGCTGGGTGCGGCGATGGCAGGTGGCAGGGCTGATCGCGACTGATACGGCCAGCTCGGCGTTGCTCAGCCTGCCGTTATTTTGCAGCAATCTCAACATCTTGAGGTCGATACGGTCGAGACGCCCCGACATGAAAGAAGCTTCCGTAAATCGGTGCAGATCCGGAAGGAATCTTATTTAAAAATTCCGTTCCTGCAAGGTTACGCGCAATATGAGTGCAAAATTCGAGAACACCTTCTTACGGCGCAATGCTAGCACATCCCGACGCAACGCCAATCGGGACGAACCCATGAACCTGGACAAATTCGCGCGCTATCCGCTCACATTCGGCCCGACGCCCATCGAGAAGCTGGAGCGGCTGTCGAAGCATCTCGGCGGCAATGTCGAGATCTACGCCAAGCGCGAGGACTGCAATTCGGGCCTCGCCTATGGCGGCAACAAGCTGCGCAAGCTCGAATACATCATCCCCGACGCGATCGCCTCGAATGCCGACACGCTGGTCTCGATCGGCGGCGTGCAGTCGAACCACACCCGCATGATCGCGGCTGTCGCGGCCAAGATCGGCATGAAGTGCCGCCTCGTGCAGGAAGCCTGGGTGCCGCACGAGGACGCCGTCTATGACCGCGTCGGCAACATCATGCTCTCGCGCATCATGGGCGCCGACGTGCGCCTGGTCGATGACGGTTTCGACATCGGCATCCGCAAGAGCTGGGAGCAGGCGATCGAGGAAGTGAAGGCCGCCGGCGGCAAACCCTACGCGATCCCTGCCGGCGCCTCCGTGCACAAGTTTGGCGGCCTCGGCTATGTCGGGTTCGCCGAGGAAGTGCGTAAGCAGGAGAAAGAGCTCGGCTTCAAGTTCGACTACATCATCGTCTGCACCGTCACCGGCTCGACCCATGGCGGCATGCTGGTCGGCTTTGCCGCCGACGGCCGTGCGCGAAAGGTGATCGGCATCGATGCGTCGTTCACGCCTGCGCAGACGAAAGCGCAGGTGCTCTCGATCGCACAGAACACCGCAAAGCTCGTCGAACTGGGCAAGGAGATCGTTGCAGACGACGTCGTGCTGATCGAGGACTACGCCTATCCCGCCTACGGTGTGCCGTCGGAAGAAACCAAGGAAGCGATCCGCCTCACCGCACGCCTTGAAGCGATGATCACCGACCCTGTCTATGAGGGCAAATCGATGCAGGGCTTGATCGACCTCGTCAAGAAGAACCATTTCGAGAAGGGCGCGAAGATCCTGTACGCCCATCTCGGCGGCGCGCCGGCGCTCAACGGCTATGGCTACGCCTTCAGGAACGGCTAGGCCATCAAGGCTGTCGTCCCGGGGCGCGACGAAGTCGCGAGCCCGGGATGATGACGTTGGCAGGAGGACGCCCTACCGCGTCCGGACGATCTGCAGCAACTCCTCGCCGTAGTGCTCGAGCTTCTTGTCGCCGATCCCAGGGATGTTGCGCAGCTCGTCGAGCGTGGTCGGCCAGGCCCGGACGATGCCATCGATGGTGGCATCGTGCAGCACGACATAGGCAGGCACGCCGCGCTCGCGCGCCACATCCGAGCGCCAGGACCGCAAGCGCGCACGCAATTCCGGATCGACATCGCCCTGCGACGCACTGGCCGCAGGCGCCAAATCGCCACGGCGCGGCTTCGTCCGGCCGGCGCGGACGCGCGCGGAGGGCGCCTCCTCGCGCAGCCAGACCTCGGTCTCGCCGCGCAGGACGCCGCGCGCAGAGTCGGTCAGCTTCAGCGCGCCGAAGGCCTCGCTGTCGGCCCGCAAATGTCCCATCGCCACCAGCTGTCGCAGCACGGTGCGCCATTGCTTCTCGTTGAGCTCGCGCCCGATGCCGAACACCGACAGCTTGTCGTGGCCGAACTGCGTCACCTTCTCGGTCAGGCGCCCGATCAGCACGTCGATCAGGTGCATCGCGCCGAAACGTTGTCCGGTGCGGTAGGCGCAGGACAGGAGCTTCTGCGCCAGCACCTTGCCGTCGCGCATCTTTGGCGGCGTCAGGCAGTTGTCGCAATTCCCGCAGCTCTCGCCATGCTGTGTTTCGCCGAAATAGGCAAGCAGCCGTCTGCGCCGGCACTGTGCGGTCTCGGCGAGACCGACCAGCGCATCGAGCTTGCCGATCGACACGCGCTTGAAGTCATCGGACCCACTGGACTCATCGATCATCCGGCGTTGCTGCACGATGTCGGAGAGGCCATAGGCCATCCAGGCTGCGGACGGCTTGCCGTCGCGCCCCGCGCGCCCGGTCTCCTGATAATAGGCCTCGATGCTCTTGGGTAGGTCGAGATGCGCGACGAACCGCACGTCCGGCTTGTCGATGCCCATGCCGAAGGCGATGGTCGCGACGATGACGATGCCGTCCTCATTGAGGAAGCGATCCTGGTTGCGCGAGCGCACACTGCCGTCCAGTCCGGCGTGATAGGGCAGCGCTGCAATACCGGCGTCATCCAGCGCGGCGGCGACCTCCTCGACGCGATTGCGGGAGAGGCAATAGACCACACCGGCATCGCCGGCATGACGCTCCCGGATGAAGTCCTTGAGCTGCGACACCGCATTGCGCTTGTCGACGATCTCGTAGCGGATGTTGGGCCGGTCGAAGCTCGAGACGAATTGCGGGCTGTCCGTCAGCTGGAGCCGCTGGACGATCTCCTTGCGCGTCAATTCGTCGGCGGTCGCGGTCAGCGCGATCCGCGGCACGTCGGGAAACCGCTCTGCGATGATCGAGAGGCCGACATATTCGGGGCGGAAGTCGTGGCCCCATTGCGAGACGCAATGCGCCTCGTCGATCGCGAACAGCGCCACCTTGGCCTGCGCCAACATCGAGAGGCAGCGCGGCGTCACCAGACGTTCCGGCGCGACATAGAGCAGGTCGAGATCGCCCGCGATCAGGCGACGCTCGATGTCCGAGGCCTCCTGCGAAGACAACGACGAGTTCAGCGCGGCGGCGTTGACGCCGGCCTCGATCAGACCCGCGACCTGATCGCGCATCAGCGCGATCAGCGGCGAGACCACGATGCCGCAGCCCTCGCGCAACAGCGACGGCAATTGATAACATAGCGACTTGCCGCCGCCGGTCGGCATCAGCACCAGGCAATTGCCGCCATCGGTGACGTGCCTGACGATCTCGCCCTGTGCCCCGCGAAAGCCCGGCAGGCCGAACACCGAATGCAGCACGGACAGCGCATCGCGGCCATCGGACGGCGCCGGCGCGGTTGAAGAGGGGGACATGGGCGCGTCGCGGGGTTCCGAGAGATTCGTCACGACGCCAGTCGCATGGCGGGGCTGGCGTTGCAAGTCCATCTTTCCCCCCGAGCGGGGCAAGGCGAAAAGCTACGCCCCGATCCTGCGCAGGCCCTCGGCGACCGTCACAATCGGCATGCCGCGCGTCGCGGCGGCCTTCAGCGCATGACGCAGCAGCGCCGGGGTGCAGCCATAGGGGCTCGGTGCGTCGACGACATCATGGCCGTAAAAGATCAGCCAGCCGCCGCTTGCGACCGCCTCGTCAAAATAGCGGTCGACGCCATCAGCATCGATCTCGCAATTGACCAGCGGCGAAGCGCGCAGGAACTGGAGATCGATGACGTTGCTGTTGACGCCGGGAAGAATACCGCGCGCCGAGCGGAAGGTCTTGGCGAGTTGCGGCTTTCGCCAGACCGAGGCGAGACCATAGGGATAAGCGAAATTCTCGAGCCGGATCGAGGAATCGATGCCGAGAAAATAGCTGCGGTTGCGTTCGATCTCGCGCGCCATCGCGCTCTCGTCGAGATCGACCGCGCGCCGATGCGAAAACGTGTGGCAGCCGATCTCGTGACCGCTCCGATGCAACCGAATGATCGCATCGCTCGACAGGCCGTGCCAATGATCGCCAGGCTGATCAATCAGGCTGCCGGCGAGATAGAACGTGCCGTAGCCACCATGCGCTTCCAGCATCGCGGCGCCCTCGCCTGCCGCACTATCGGGGGCATCATCGAAGGTGAAGCTCACCATCGGCGCGTGGGCCGGCAAACGGTGCGGCGCGGCGCGGAAATGCCGAGCCAGCCGATTGCTCAAGCGTCCGTTGAGAGTCGACAGCACGGGTGCATTCCCTGTGATTCCAATATTTCCATACTGAAACATCTGCGCGCCATCGAAGGCAAGTTTAACGCTTGGGTAATCCTAACGCGGAACCTGATTCCAACGCGGAACCAACGGCCCCAAATCAGCGCGCGAGCAACGGAGCATCCGTGTCCGCACCGAGATAATGCAGCCAATTGCGGAAAAGCGCTGCGGCGGCGCTGCCTGCGGCAATGTCCGTACGCAAAGTCAGTGCGGGCAGCTCGTTGGTCAGCGCAGGATGGCGCTGGTGCTTGGCGCGCTTTTCGAAGCGCGCCAGCTTCGCTTCGGTCGCTGCGTCAAAATAGCCCACCGGCAGCGCGGGATAGACCTCGCGCTCCCTGGCCAGGTAGCGGCCGATGTCACGCAGATATTCCCGCTGCAGCGAGAGCGTGTCATACTCAGGGTGGCCCTGGAAGAACACGAACCGGCTGGCGTATTGCCTGACGAAGATGTCGACGCCGGCCCGGGCCGACCGGGTCAGCACCTGATAGCCGGCCTGCGCGAGATCGTGCTCCGTGACTTCGTTCAAGCGTGAATGCGAGACCTTGAGCGGCGCCGGCGCATTGCGCGTCAATGCGTCACTGTTCACCGTCTCGCAGTCGAAGATGCCGTGACATTTGGACGGCAGCCGCCGTCGTCCGATGCGATCAAGATGCAGCACCGCCGCATGGGCGGCGAGGCATGACCAGATCGTCGAACGCGTGTTGATCCTGGCCCAGTCGATCAGCTCGGTGAGATCGCGCCAGTACGGCTCCTGGTCGAGCTCAGGTGCGACCGGCTCGGCGCCAGTCACGATCAGCCCGTCGAATTTCTGACGCCTGAGATCGGAGAGATCGCAATATTCGCTCTCGACATGCCATTTCGCTTCCGGCGAGCGCTTGACCGACGGCAACGAAAAGCAACGGAAGCGGATGCGGCGCGACCCTGCGGCAGCCTGGAGCAGTCTCATGAACTGCCGCTCGGTCGCCTTCAGCGCCGCATCGGGCATATTGTTGATCAACCCGATGGTCAACTCGGCGCCGCCGCGATCGCGCGCGAGATCACCCTCTGCCGGAACCAGCGCCGGGCTTGCGATACCTTGATCCCTGGCGATCAAGACGCTCATCGACCGTTTGCCTACTCCGCGGCCTCGAGACGCGCAGCCGGGCAGGCCTTTTCCAAGGCTTGGTCGATGTCCTCGATGATGTCGGAGGCATGCTCGATCCCGATCGAGACGCGGATGGTCTCGGGCAGCACTCCGGCGATGCGCTGATGCTCCGGCGGCATTTGCCGGTGCGTGGTCGAAGCCGGGTGGCAGGCCAACGACTTGGCATCACCAATGTTGACAAGGCGAGTGATCAGCTTCAGCGCGTCATAAAAGGTCTTGCCGGCTTCCATGCCCCCCTTGATGCCGAACGTGAACAGAGATGAAGCATTGCCGCCGAGGTATTTCTGGACCAGCGGATAGTATGGGCTGTCCGGGAAGCCCGTGTAGTTCACCCAGGCGACGCGGGGATCCTTGCGCAGGAATTCGGCGACCTTGCGGGCGTTCTCGCAGTGGCGCTCCATGCGCAGCGCCACGGTCTCGATGCCCTGGAGCAGCAGGAAGGCGTTGAACGGCGACAGCACCGAGCCCATCGTGCGCTGATAGACGCTGCGCGCGCGCTCGATATAGGCGGTCTTGCCGAAGCGCTCGGCATAGACGAGGCCGTGATAGGACGCGTCCGGCTCATTATAGGCCGGGAAGCGGTCAGCATGCGCAGCCCAGGGGAAGTTGCCGGAATCGACGATGGCGCCGCCGAGCGTGGTGCCGTGGCCGCCCAGGAACTTGGTCAGCGAGTGCACGGCGATGTCCGCACCGTAATCGAACGGCTTGAGCAGGATGGGCGTGGCAACCGTGTTGTCGACGATCAGCGGCACGCCATGCGCATGCGCGACCTTGGCCAGCGCCTCGATGTCGCAAACATTCCCGGCGGGATTGCCGATGGTCTCGGCGAACACGGCGCGGGTGTTCTCGTCGATAAGCTTTGCGATTGCATCAGGCGCGTCGCTCTCGGCGAAGCGGCCCGTGATGCCCTGGCGCGGGAGAATGTGGGAGAGCAGCGTGTGCGTCGTGCCGTAGAGCTGCGGCACGGACACGATGTTGCCGCCGTGGTCGGCGACATTGACCAGGGCGAAGTGCAGCGCTGCCTGGCCGGTCGCAACCGCGAGTGCACCGACACCACCTTCGAGCTGTGCGATGCGCTTCTCAAGCACGGCGCTGGTCGGATTGGCGATGCGGCTGTAACGGAAACCTTCGGCCTCGAGATTGAAGAGCGCCGCGCCGTGGTCGGCGCTGTCGAAGGCGTAGGCGGCGGTCTGGTAGATCGGCACGGCGACCGCGTGCGTGGTGGCTTCGGGCTCATAGCCGGCGTGAATAGCGATCGTCTCGTTCCGCATCGTACCACCTCCGCATGGAGCGGGCCGCACTCATTGGCCTGTATGAGGCATGTGCGTTGTCCGTCCCTTCTCTGTTAGAGGCGGGGGGTAAAGCGGACAATAATTCGCTTAGACATCGAGGAAGTAACCCTAACGATTGTTGGTGAATTGGCTAAAACCTGAATCAATTTGGATGAAATGGGAACAGGTCAGACCATCGTCTCCAGGCGCGTCCGCATGATCCCGCACGGCTATGGTCGGCCGCCGGCCCGCATTCATCCCCCGTACATCCGAGTTCGGCACCATGGCGCGTGCAACGTCGCTGTGCTCGCTGTGGGGAAAGCCCTGATCGATGTACAAGAAAATGGTGCTGCCGCCCAACCTTGCCATCATGTTGCGGGCTCTCGCACGATTGAGCCTCGCACTCACCCTGTTTGCGCCGCCCACCGCTTTCGCTGCCCAGAACGTTACGCTCAAGGGCCGCGAGTTCTTTCTCGACGGCAAGCCGTGGCTGCCCAAGGGGATCGATGTCGAAGCGCTCAATCGACCGCTCGGCAATTACGAGTCCGCGTCCCTGCAGGAATCGGCGAAGCAAGTGCGCCAAGATTGGGGGCCGGCGGAAATCGGGGCGATCAAGAACGTCTTTGGTGCTCAGGCGATTCGCCTGACCATCAGTCAGCCTGGACTTGATCCACAATCAGCCATCTACTCGGCGGCCTATCGTGACGAGGTGCTGAAGGTCATTCGGCAAGCACGCGCCGGCGGCCTTGTCGTCATTCCGAACATGGACGCACAGGGCGAAAATGGCGTGCCGAACCTGCCTTGCATGCCCAACGACAGCACGACGCGGGCCTGGAAGACGCTTGCTCCGTCTCTCATCAATGATCCCGGCGTGATGTTCGAGCTGTTCAACGAGCCGTGCCGGGCCAACTGGGATCAGGCGCGCAAGGAATGGGCGAGCGAAATGCAGGTCCTCGTCGATATGTTCAGAGCGATGGGGGCTCGCAACATCCTGCTGTTGGATGGACTGGGCTACGCGCAATGGACGAATGACCTGTTCCCGCTCGTGCACGACTCCCTTCCCGATCGGCTCGCCCTGGCCGTCCATCCTTACCTCGACGGCTTGAAGAAGGAGCCGACGTCGACGCCGGAATCCTATTTCAGCGCGCACTTTGGTCGGGACGCCGCCAGCTATCCGATCATCGCCACCGAATGGAATGCAGTCGAGACGAACGGTTGCGTCGATGGACCGCTGCCTGAAATCGCCCTGTCCCTGGTGCGCTATCTGCAGCACATGCACATCGGATTGATCGGCTGGGCGATCGATTCCGAACACGGCAAGCTGGTCAAAGACCACATTCATTTCGAACCGACCAACTACGACGATTTTCAGGGATGCTCGGGCAAGAACGGCCCGAACATCTCGGGCGCCGGCCGGCTGCTGGCCGCGTTTCCGAACAATTGATGCCGTTTCATCGAACCAAGCCCCATGTAGCGGATGCGGACGTGGCTCACGTCCTGCGCCACCACAGGTCAGCGAAAAGCTCTTCGCCGGGCTGAGATGCCGCGGGCGAGGCCGCGTCCTAATCGATGAAAGCCGCGAGTTCCTCGGGCGTGCCGGAGGGGAAGGCATTCTTCAAGAAATCGAGAAACGCCGACACGCGGGCGCTCAGCAATCTGCGTGACGGGTAAAGCGCCCAGAGCGCGATTTCCGGTCCCTCGACATCGCCCCAATGGATGAGCCTGCCGGCGCTCAGATCGTGACTGACGAGCGACACCGGGAGGCGCGCGGCGCCGACGCCGGCGCGGACGGCATCGCGAATCATGATGAGCGACGACAGGCGAAGCACCGGAGCGGTCGTGATCCGGACTTTCCTGCCCCGTGCAGTCACGTCCCAGGCAGGGTTCAGATCACCTGCCCCCCGCACGACGGCCGGAACGGCGCGATCGGCCTTCGGCCTCCTCAGGTCGGGGCCGGCGACGACCACCAGCCGGTCCCGCATCAGAACCCGTCCGACGAGCGTTTCATCCGGATCCGGATTGACCCTGATCACGAGGTCGTAGCCTTCCTCGATCATGTCGACGGAACGATCCTCCGTCGTGACCTCGAGCCGGACATCGGGGTATTTCAGCGCGAAGCCGGCGGCGAGCTTTCCCATTGCTGTCTGCGAGAACAGCAGGGGTGCACTGACCCGCAGCCTGCCTCGCGGCTTGTCGCTACCAGACGAGATCGACGCCGTCGTGTCATCAAGTTCGGCGAGCAACGCAGCGGTCCGCTCATGAAGCGCACGCCCTTCCTGCGTGAGCTTCAACGTGCGCGTTCCGCGCTCGAAGAGACGCAGGTCAAGGCTGCTCTCCAGTTCGGAGACGCGGCGAGAGAGCGTCGCCTTCGGCCGTCCAGACGCCCGGGCGGCCCGCCCGAAGCCTCCGTGCCGCGCGACGAGGTTGAAATCGGCGAGTGCCAGCAAATCCATGTCGTTCCACCAATGAGACGCCTTGTTGTTTTGTAGCGCATTCGGAGTTGCAGGCGGATTGCGATCGTAACCGGTGGCAGCCGCGCAGCTTCAATCGCCGAGCGGCCCATTCGAGTTGCCATCCGTGCCCTTCAGCAACTCGTATTTGATCCGCCGCATGCGGGCCTGCGCCTCGAGCGGCTTGCAATAGGCGGTCGAGGCGGCGAGCAGGTCGATGGCAGCGAGAATGGCATAGCGCGAGGCGGTCGGCTTGAGCGCGTCAGGCGCCTCGGGCACGTGTACGCCCAGCACGATATCGGCGATTGAAGCCAGCCGACTTCGCGGCTTGGTGATCGCGACGACAAGGGCGCCATATTGCCTGGCAATGGCCGCGGCCTCGATCACCTCCTTCGCCATCCCGGTCGTCGAAATCGCAACGACGACATCGTCCTGGCCGAGCGTCGCCGCGATCATGCGCATCAACCGGGGATCGGAGGCGTGGGAGACGGCGATGCCAAGGCGAAAGAACCGATTCTGAACCTCTGCTGCAGCGAGCGTCGAGCCGCCGCCTACGCCGAAGGCGGCAAGCTTCGAACAGCGGGAGATGGCTTCGGCGGCCTTCTCGATATCCTCTCTCGCCAGCCCTTCTTCGGCAGCCGCAATGGCGCGACGGATTTCCTGAAACACCGAACGCCAGAGCGCCGGTCGCGCCAGATCCGTCCCGACATGCGGGGGTGGCTCGATGTAGATCCGTCCAACCGCCATGGCTTGCGCCAGCCTGACCTTGAAGTCACGGACGCCGCGGCAACCGACAGAGCGACTGAACCGCGTGACGGTGGGTTCGCTGACGCGGCCGCGGCGGGCGAGCTCGGAATTGCTGGCGTGAATGGCAAATTCGACATCAGCCAGAACTACCGTCGCGACGCGTTGCTCCGATGGGCTGAGACCCGGCGCACTTTGTCTGATGACGGAGAGGATATCGCCGAGGACCAATTCCTCGCGGCTCGGCTGGGTCGCTGCCGCCGTTCGAGCGGTTCTCGCCGGGTGAATTCGCTTCGCGCGCGGCATTGCCCGCCTTCCTCGACCCCACATCGACCCGCGCCCGTTGGCCGGGAGCTCTCGTAAGAAACTTACTAAACAGGCCCGGCCGCGGTTCGCCTTTCGAACAATCCAGGCAATTTTAGGCTTGAAAGCTAGCATATCCTGTATGTAGCTTTCAAACAAAGGATAACGTGTTGCGGCACCCATGGCTGCAGCATGTCCGCTGCCTGCGATGGCGGTGGACCAAACGGGAGTGGTGAACATGAGACGCGCTCTCAATGTTTTGGCGCGTGGCGCCGTCGGGTTAACCGCCGCCTTGCTCCTGATGACGCAGGCGAGCGCCGCCACACTGCTTCGAGAAGCCACCGTCGGTGAGCCGCCGCCGCTCGATGTCATGTTGACGACAGCGGACGTCGCATCCGTCATCGGCCGCCACGTCTTCGAGACGCTGTATGCGCTGGACTCGACCTACACGCCACGCCCGCTGCTGGCCGAGAGCGCTCGCGAGGACGACGGCGGACGGACCATCGTCATCAAGCTCCGCGAGGGCGTTCTCTTCCACAACGGCAAGGAAATGACCGCGAAGGACGTCGTCGCCTCGATGAGGCGCTGGGGTAATTACGGCGCACGGGGCAAGCTCCTGATGGCGACGGCCAGTTCCGTCGAGGCGACCGGGACTTACGAGGTCACGCTGAAATTGTCGGCACCGAATGGCGCCTGGAAGACACTCGTTGCGGACGTCAATGGCGGGCTCGCGATCTATCCGGAAGAGGTTGCAACCAATGCCGGCAATCGACCGATCGAGCAGAAGGACTATATCGGCACCGGTCCCTACAAGTTCGTGGAGTGGCGGCCGAACCGGTATGTCGAGGTCGAGAGATTCGACGGCTACAAGCCGGTGAAGGACAAGGCCGACGGCTTCGCCGGCGCGCGCGTCGCCGTGTTCGACAAGATCCGGTTCATCCCGGTGCCCGATGTCGGCACGCGGGTGAGCGGCGTGCAGGCGGGCGACTATGACTATGCGGAAATGATCTCCGGCGATCTCTACGAATCGCCGAGCAAGGACGCGTCGGTCCAGGTGCAGCGGACCAATGCGCCGATCTTCGGCCTGTTCTTCATGAACTCCAAGCAGGGCATCCTGAAGGAGAATTACAAGCTCCGCCGCGCCATCCAGACCGCGCTTGACAAGTCGCAGGCCCTGCGCGTGGCCTTCGGCCCCAAGGACCTCTGGAATGCCGAGGGATCGATCTTCCCCAAGGGCACGCCTTGGTACTCGAGCGAGGGTGTCGCCAGCTACAGCCCTCACGATCCAAAGAAGGCCGCGGAGCTCGCCAAGCAGGCGGGCTACACGGGGGCTCCCATCCGCCTCCTGGTCTCGACGAACTACCAGGCGCATTATGACGAAGCCTCCGTCTTCACCCGCCAGCTGGCCGACGCCGGAATCAATGTTCAGATGATGGTCGTCGATTGGGCGACCCTCCTGAAGATGCGAGGCCAGCCCGAACAATGGGACATCTTTGTCACCCACCATTCGTTCTCGGCCGACCCGCTGCTCCTCACATTCCTGAATGCGAGTTATCCCGGTTGGTGGGACAGCGCCGAGATCAGCTCGCTTCGGACAGAGTTGATCAGCTCGACCGATCCGGCCGCACGCAAGGCGACATGGGACAAGATCCAGGCGCTGATCTATGATCAGGTGCCGGTCATGAAGGTGGGCGATGCCTACACCTATGACATCGCCTCGCCCAAGCTCAAGGGGCTCAATCCGAACGGCCCCGCCTTCTGGAACGTATCGGCGAAATAGGGAGCGCGGGACGAAAGCCCTGGGGACGATGAGCGCCCGCAAGCGTCGCGCGTCGTCGCCGTTGATCAGCCGCACAATCACATGTGGTCATTTGCACTCAAGCGCGCGGGAACGACGGCGGTGACGCTCGTGGCGGCGTCGGTCATGATTTTCGCCTTCATCCATGTCGTGCCCGGCGACCCCATCTATGTCTTGCTCGGCGACACCGCGACGCCCGACCAGATCGACGCATTGCGGCATCAGCTCGGTCTCGATCAACCGATCATCCTGCAATATCTGACCTGGGCGGGCCACGTGCTCGAGGGCGACCTCGGGCGATCGATCTTCTTCCAGGCGCCCGTCACTTCGGTGATCGCCGATGGCGCCGAAACCAGCGTCCTGCTCGCCACTTTGACGATGATCTGGGTCGCCTTGATCGGGGTCCCGGTCGGGGTGATTGCAGCAGTCCGGCACGGCACCTGGCTTGACCAGGGCCTGTCGGGCGCGGCGATGCTGATGGCCTCGATCCCAACGTTCTGGGTCGGGCTCTATCTGATCCTGATCTTCGCCGCCTGGCTCGGCTGGTTTCCGAGCTCCGGCTATCCGTCGATCTTCGAAGGCGGCGTGATCAACCTGCGCTATCTCGTTCTTCCCAGCCTGGCGCTGGCGGCTCCGAATGCCGCGCTGATCCTGCGGCTGACGCGCGCCAGCATGCTGGATGTCTCGCGCGAGGATTACGTGCGCACTGCCCGAGCCAAGGGAATCCGGCCATGGCAGGTGGTGCGCCGGCACATCCTGCGCAATGCGCTGTTGGCCGTCGTCTCGGCATTCGGCTTCACCTTCGCGGCGCTGCTCTCCGAAGCCGTGGTGACGGAAACCGTGTTTGCCCTGCCGGGCATCGGCCGCCTCGTCGTTCAATCGATCCTGCGCCGCGACTACCCGGTGATTCAGGGCGTCATCCTGGTCATCGTCGTCGCCTATCTGCTGATCAACTTGCTTGTCGACCTCAGCTACCGTGTGCTCGATCCCAGGGTTGAACTGCAATGAGCCGCGACGCCGCGATCCTTTGGCTGAAGCCATTCATCGCCCGCCCGATCGCGCTGGCGGGACTGGGCATCCTCTCGACGACGGTGCTCGCTGCGCTCTTTGCACCCTGGCTGTCGCCTTACGATCCCAATGCCATCGATCCGGTGATCCGCCTGACGCCGCCGAACGCGATCCATTGGTTCGGAACCGACCAGTTCGGCAGGGACACCCTGTCACGCGTCATCCACTCTGCGCGAATGGCGCTGCTGATCGGATCTGGCGTGGTGCTCTTCGCCCTCGCGACGGGCGTGCCGGTCGGCATTCTGTCGGCCCTTTTCCCCCGTCTTGGTCATCTGCTGATGCGGATGGTCGACGTCCTGATGGCGTTCCCGACGCTGCTGCTCGCGCTCGGGCTGATCGTCATACTGGGGCCGAGTTTGACAAATGCCATTCTCGCCATCGGGCTCGGCTACATGACGACAACGACGCGCATCGTTTACGGCCTGACGCTGCGCCTGCGCGCCGAAACCTATGTCGAGGCATCCCGCAGCATGGGCGCCGGGACGATATGGCTCATCGGCAAGCACATCCTGCCGAACCTGATCTCGCCGCTTCTCGTCCAGGCGAGCTTCGTCTTTGCGTTTGCGCAGCTTGGCGCGGCGTCACTCGATTTTCTCGGCCTCGGCGCCCCGCCGGAAATTCCGAGCTGGGGCAACATGCTGGCGGAATCCCGCACCTTCATCACGCGCGCTCCCTGGCTGCTTTTTTTCCCGGGCATGATGATCGTGGCGACGGCATTCTCTCTGAACCTGGTCGGCGACGCCTTGCGCGACCGGCTCGATCCGCGGTTCCGTCAAGTCTTTGGCGAGAAGGGCTAGGCCGTGCTGACGGTTCGAGATCTCACGGTGTCATCGGGGCCGGCGACCGAACCGGTCGACATCGTCGCCGGTGTATCCTTTGACGTGGCCAAGGGCGAGATACTCGGTCTCGTCGGCGAGTCCGGCTGCGGCAAGAGCATGACCTCGCTCGCGGTCATGGGCTTGCTGCCGCAGCCCGGTCCGCGGGTTCGCGCCGGGCGGGTCGAGCTCGACGGCCGCGACGTGATCCAATTGCAGCCCTGGCAGCGCGTCGAAGCGGGGCACGGTCGCACGGCCATGATCTTTCAGGAGCCGATGACCTCGCTGAACCCGGTTCGCCGGATTGGCGATCAGATCGTCGAAGCCGTGCGGGTGCATGACAAAGTCTCCGCTGCCGCGGCGCTCTCCCGGGCGCGCGAGCTTCTCGAACTGGTGCGCATGCCCGACCCCGGAATGCAGCTGGCCGCCTACCCGCATCAATTGTCCGGCGGTCAGCGCCAACGGGTCATGATCGCGATTGCGCTGGCCTGCAGGCCTCAGGTTCTCATCGCCGACGAGCCGACCACCGCTTTGGACGTCACCATTCAGGTCCAAATTCTGGGCCTCCTGCGCGAGCTCTGCGGACGGCTCGAGATGGCGATCTTGTTCATCACCCACGACATGGGCGTGATTGCGCAACTCGCGGACCGCGTGGCCGTCATGTATGCCGGCCGGATCGTGGAAACCGCAGGGGTCGATGCGGTTTTCGGCAGTCCCCGCCACCACTATACGCGTGGATTGATGGACTGCATGCCGTCGCGAAACGCCGGCGCGCGTCGCCTGCCAACCGTATCGGGTCAGCCGCCGGCGCCCGGCGCGATAACGGCGGGCTGCGTTTTTGCTCCGCGCTGCGCAGCCGCGCGCGAACAGTGCCACGTGATGGCCCCGTCCCGCGTCCAGGTCTCGCAAGGGCACGACGTGCTCTGCGCCTTCCCGTTGAAAGGTGGAGAACCGGCGTGAGCGGGGACGACATTCTGCACGTGCGGGATCTCAAGGTTTCCTTCGCCGTCAGGCGCGCCGGCCGGAAATACCGGGTGCAGGCCGTCGACGGTGTGTCGCTCTCGTTGGCTGAGGGCGAGGTGCTCGGGATCGTCGGTGAATCCGGTTGCGGCAAAACCACCCTAGGCAGGGCCATTGTCGGGCTGGTCCAGGCCAACAGCGGCAGCATCAGGTTCAAGGGCGTCGATGCGAGCGGCGCCGGCGGGACCGTCCGGCGCGCGATGCATCTGAACGTCCGGATGGTTTTCCAGGACCCCTACGCATCGCTCAATCCGCGGCGAACGATCGGGGACTCGGTGGCCGAGGCCGGAGACATCAACGGCATCTTCAGGGATCGTGCCGAGCGAAGCGCCATGATCGCCGAGACGTTGGCGGCCGTCGGTTTGAACCCGTCTTTCGCCGCTCGCTATCCCTACGAGCTGAGCGGCGGGCAGCGTCAGCGGGCCGGTATCGCCCGCGCCATCCTGCCTACGCCGTCCATCGTCGTCGCCGACGAGCCGGTCTCGGCCCTCGACGTATCCGTGCAGGCGCAGGTCTTGAATCTGATGATGGACCTGCGTGAGCAGCTGCGGCTGTCGATGCTCTTCATTTCCCACGACCTCGGCGTGATCGGACAGATCAGCGAGCGCGTCGTCGTGATGTATATGGGTCGCGTCGTGGAGCGAGGCAGGACGCGGACCGTCCTGGATCATCCCTTGCATCCTTACACACGCTCGCTCATCGCAGCCATTCCGCTGCCGGATCCATCGAAGCGGATCCTCGGCGCGATCGAAACCAGCGAACCACCAAGCCTCTTCAAGCGGCCAAGCGGCTGTGCTTACGCTGCCCGGTGTCCCCTGGCCAGCGACCGCTGCCTGATCGACGTTCCGGAGCTTCGCTCCACCGGCAATGACGAGAGAGCACTGGCCTGCCACAACGTTTAGATGAGCGCGTCCACGGCTGCCCAAGCGCGTGAATTGCGGTGTGGCGTACCGACTCTGAGCGACCCGGGAGATAGGTGACAACTGCCCTGCCGAGCGCTACCGGGGCTCAACGCGCTGCCATGCCGGCCTGCCAGAAATGACTTCGACCTGGAGCGCAAAACCCCTGCCCCCCGTTCGGCGCGAGGTTGTCAGCCATGTCTTAGGTACGACCTGTTACCGATGTCTCCGGGCTGGACACCGCGCCAATGGCGGAGAGAGTGGGATTCGAACCCACGGTACGGTTTCCCGCACACACGCTTTCCAAGCGTGCGCCTTAAGCCACTCGGCCATCTCTCCGGAGCGCCCCTCTCTTGAAGGGGCGCCGGTGATTTTGCAAGGGATCGCGGGGAAATCGGGTGAATTTTCTGCAACTCATTGTATTCACAAACGATTCTCGGCTGCCACGCGACCGCCCGGAAGCATCTTTTGGCTGAACCGAGGGAGGGTTTGGTGCGACGATTCACTTGAAATCGCCAAACAGGACCGGGGACGCCATGACCATCCGCAAGACCATCGCCGGGTTGAGCCTGATTTTGACCCTTGATGCGACCGTTACAGCGTCCGCCAACGCACAGGCCTGCATCCGACAGGGCGTCGACGTGACGTGCGATGACGGGCGGCGCGGGGTGCTTTCAGGCGATGCCATGCTCTGGCCAGACGGGACCCGCTCCAGCTCCACGCCGCACCAGAGCGTGATCATCGGCAACAAGAGCTCCGTGCATATCGGGCCAGGCGTGTTCGTCGGACAGGGCAAAGGCATGGTGCCGATGGATGATCCGAACGCGCCGAACAAACGGCAATGCGCGATTCTGGATGGCGTGTCGTATTGCTATTGAGGCTTACCGCTCCCCGCAAGAACGAGGAGAGGTCGCAGGCGCGCTTAGATCAATCGCACACCCGAGATCGCCGACTTCAGCCAGCGCAACGCCTGCGGCGGCTGTGCGGCGAGCGGCGCAGCAGCGATCTTCCCGGTGCGGCACTTCTCCAGCTCGGCGACGAAATCCGACGACCATTGCTGGATGGTGTGTCCGCGTAACGTCTTCATCATCGCGTCCCAGCGCATCTTGCGCTCGGTGAGCGGCATCGCGGCAGCGATCGCGATCGCACGGGCCATGCCGTCGATGTCATGCGGATTGACCAGCAGCGCGGTATCGAGCTCATTGGCCGCTCCGGCGAATTTCGACAGCACCAGAACCCCGGGATCGGCCGGGTTCTGCGCGGCGACATATTCCTTGGCAACGAGATTCATGCCGTCATGCAACGGCGTCACCACCCCGATCTGCGCCGTGCGATACAGGCCCGCGAGAACAGCCTGGCTGAAGCCCTTGTTGAGGTAGCGGATCGGCGTCCAGTCAACCTCGCCATGGCGGCCGTTCACGTCGGTGACGAGGCGCGCGACGTCGTTCTGAAGATTGCCATAAGCCTCGATGCCGCCGCGCGACGGGTTGGCGATCTGCAGCAGCGAGATGCTTCGCGCGAACTGCGGCTGGTCGGTCCAGAGCCGATCGAATGCGCTGATGCGGTTGACTAGACCCTTGGAATAATCGAGCCGGTCGACGCCGATCGCGAGCCGCTCACCATTGAGGCTGCGACGCAGCCGCGAGACGTCGGGATGCGAGGCCGACTTCGCGGCATAGGCGGCGAACTTCTCCGCGTCGATGCCGATCGGGAACACTTCGCAGCGCGTGCGGCCGTACTGCGAGAGCACGACGCCGTCCTCGACGACGAGACCAAGTTCAGCGCCGGCGTAGGCAAGGAAATTCTCGCAGTCTGCTTCGGTCTGGAAACCGAGCAGGTCGTAAGCCAGCATCGCCGTAATCAGCTCGCGATGATTGGGCACGCCCTGCATCACCGCAGTAACCGGCCAGGGCGTGTGCAGGAAGAAGCCGATCGGGTCATCGACGCCGAGATCGCGCAGCTCCGCGCCGAGCGCGAGGAAATGATAATCCTGCACCCAAAACGCAGTCCGGGCTTTTCGGAAGCGCATCAGGGCACGCGCCATGAACGCGTTGACCTCGCGATAGCTGACATAGTCGTCGCGCGAGACGCGGATCAAATCGCTGCGCGAATGCAATGCCGGCCACAGCGCCGAGTTTGCGAACCCTTCGTAATAGCCGCCGTAATGTGCCGACGGCAGATCCAGCGTGGCAATCGCGCCGGAACCCAGCGCTTCGATCTCGGCGAACGGTTCCTTCTGATGGCCGTCGCGCACGCGACCGGAGGAACCCACCCAGATGGCCCCCGAATGCTCCACGACGGGAAGCAATGCGGCAGCGAGGCCACCCGTCATCGGCTCGTTAGGCTTACCGCGGGCAACTCGATTTGAAACGACAACCAAGTTCACAGGTCGTCCCCTCCTGTTCATTCCACCCGTTTAACTGCCGTTCATCAATATGGTTCCGGTCATCATTTCTACGAAATGAAACCAAAGTCAGGCGCGTGCGTTGGAACCAGTTTTCTTGAGGGAACCCGGCGATTTCATTCGAGAAAGACAGATTTCGCGCAGCATGAATGGTGCACGCAAGGAACTGCCCCGCGAGACAATGTGGCTGCGCGGTGATGCTGCCTTATTGCAGCCTTGTATCGTCGAGCAGGCGCGCAAGGAACGCGCGCACATCGTTCGGCGCATCGAAGTGACCGTTGACTCCGACGGCGCGCCGACCCACGGAGAAAGAAAGACCGTTCATGTCCGGCATGATGGCGAATACGGTTTCATCCGTGACGTCGTCGCCAATGAAGATCGGACGGCGCCCCCTGAATGGCTCATGCTTCATCAGCTCGCGCACGCCAGTCGCCTTGGTGAAACCGGAATGCTTGATCTCGCAAACGAACTTGCCGGGCAATATTTCGATCGGCGCATTGGGCAGATCCGCCCGGATCAGCGAGACGGCTTCGTAGATCGCCTTTTCGGCGTGGGGCGCGAGGCGGTAATGCAGCGCGAGCGAATAGCCCTTGTCCTCGAGCAGAATGCCGGGGCTGAGCTTTGCGATCGCCGCCAGCCGGCGCTTCAGCTCCTTGTCCATCGGCGGCGCGTGCACGTCGTCGGCTTCGTTGCCGACCGACAGGCGCATCTCCGCACCGTGACCGGCAACGGCGCGAAAGACGTCGGGCGCGAAGATCAGGTCGATGTCGTTGAGCGAACGCCCGCTGACCATCGCCAGCGCGCCCGAGGTGCGCTCCGCTAGCCGGTTCAGCGTCTCCGACAGGCCCGGCGGCACCCACACCTCGCGCGGCGTCGGCATCAGATCGAGCAGCGTCCCGTCGATATCGAGGAGGATCGCGGTTTCGTTGAGATGCGGGACGAGTGCATGAGGCACCGGCACGGCGTGGGGCGCTTCTTCATCCGGCATGGCGCGGTTCTGTTCCAGTTCAGCGAGTTCCGATTTCATAGACTACTCCATAGAAGCGAGCGGCCGCGCGATTTGTTCGAGCGATTTCCGTTCCGCGGAGATGGCGTAGCGCCACGCCACGATCGCAGCCGCGATCATCAGGAATGCCCCCAGCAGATAACCGGCGAACACGCTGTTGCGTGACCCCGTATCGATCAGCGCGCCGAACAGCGCGGGACCAACGACGCCCCCGATGCCGGTGCCGACCGCATAGAACACCGCGATCGCCAGCGCGCGCACTTCGAGCGGGAACGTCTCACTGACGGTGAGATAGGCCGCACTCGCGGCGGGCGAGGCAAAGAAGAAGATCACCATCCAGGCGATGGTCTGCCCCTGCGCACTCAATGCGCCGATCGAGAACAGATAGCCGGACAGTGCCAGCAGCAGGCCCGAGACGCCATAGGTGAACATGATCATGGCGCGCCGGCCGAGCGTATCGAACAAACGGCCGAGCAGCAGCGGACCGAGGAAATTTCCCGCGGCAAACGGCAGCAGGTACCAGCCGACGTGATCGGCGCTGATGTCATAAAAATCCGTCAACACCAGCGCAAAGGTGAAGAAGATCGCATTGTAAAAAAAAGCCTGGGCGACCATCAGCGCGAGGCCGACGAGCGCGCGCTGCCGATAAGTGCCAAACAGCGTGTGCACGACTTCGCTGATCGGGGTGTGATCGCGCATCTTTAACCGCATCTTGGGGAAGCACCGGTCGCTCGTCTCCTGATCGCGTCCGATCACCGAACGCTCGATGTCGTCGACGATCTCATGGGCCTGGTCCGGGCGGCCATGGATCATCAGCCAGCGCGGGCTTTCCGGGATCCACATCCGCATCAACAGCACGACGAGGCCGATGGTCGCGCCGATGAGATAAGCGAGGCGCCAGCCGAGATCCGGGCTGATCACAGCCGGGTCGAGGAGCACGATGGCTGCGACGGCGCCCATCGCCGCGCCGATCCAGAAGCTGCCGTTGATGACCAGATCTGTCCAGCCGCGATAGCGCGCAGGCACCAGCTCCTGGATCGTCGAGTTGATCGCCGTGTACTCACCGCCAATGCCGGCGCCGGTGAGGAAACGGAACAGCGCGTAGCTTGCGATATCCCACGACAGCGCGGTTGCGGCCGTCGCGGAGAGATAAAGTGCGAGCGTGATGAAGAACAATTTTTTTCGGCCGATGCGATCGGTCAGCCAGCCGAAGCCGAGCGCGCCGAGCACGGCACCGGCAAGATAGGCCGAATTGGCGATGCCGAGATCGAGGTTGGAGAAGTGCAGCGTCGGGCTCTGCTTCAGAGCGCCCGAGAGCGCACCGGCCAGCGTCACCTCGAGCCCGTCGAGGATCCAGGTGATGCCGAGCGCCAGCACCACGCGGGTATGAAAGCCGCTCCAGGGCAGCGCATCGAGCCGGGCGGGAATGCTGGTCTCGACGATGCGATCGGCCGCGACCACCGCCGGGATCGCAGGTCCATTCTTCAGCGCTGGGCTCTGCTGCAATTCCATCGCGTTGCTGGGGTCGTGGTATCCGGCATTCCGCCTGCCACCTGCGACAACGTCTGCGGCATCTGCCGGTTCCCTCGGGAACCGTGCCCAATACCGATCGTTTCCGCTTGAGCCGGAAGGAATGGGCGCATGGCTCGAGTCAGAAAGACGACACATTCGCGCAAATCCGCGACGCGCAAGAAGACCAGCGCGAGGCACAGCACCGCACGCAAAGTCGCAAAGCGCGCGGCGCCAAAACGCTGGTCACAGCGTGTGACAAAGGAAAGCGATGCGCTCGACCTCGAGCGCGGCGTGTTCACACTTACGAGCCCAAGGAAGATCGCGATCTCATTGAAGCGCTCGGCCGAGCATAGTTCGCGCCGCAAGACGGGCGCCTATCGCTCCGCGCTATCGATGCTGACGTTCTATATCAACCGCGCGGGCAAGACGTTGCCGAAGACGCAGCGCGAGCGGTTGGAGAAGGCGAAGCTGGAGTTAAAGCGGGCGTTTGGGCGGGCGTGAGGCTACGCCGCGCGGATGTTCGCCATGAAGCGATCGAGCTCGGCGCGGAGGCGGGTGCTTTCGGACGACAGCGTCCTGGCCGAGTGCAGCACCTCTTCCGAGGCCGAACCGGTTTCGGCGGCGCCACGATTGACCTGGCCGATGTCGGTCGCGGCGGTCTGGGTGCCCTGGGCGACGTTCTGGACGCTGCGGGCGATCTCCTGCGTCGCCGCGCCCTGTTGCTCGACCGCGCTCGCAATCGAGGTCGAGATCGACGAAATCTTGCCGATGGTCGTGCCGATCTCCTTGATTGCAGCGACCGATTCGGCAGTCGCGCCTTGCATGCCCGTGATGTGCGAGGAGATCTCGTCCGTAGCTTTTGCCGTTTGGCTCGCCAAGGACTTGACTTCACTGGCAACCACCGCGAAGCCGCGGCCGGCTTCACCGGCGCGGGCCGCTTCAATGGTGGCATTCAGGGCGAGAAGATTGGTCTGCTCGGCGATCGCCGTGATCAGCTTGACGACTTCGCCGATCTGCTGGGCGGCATGCGACAGTTTGCCGATGCGGCCGTCGGTTTCCCTGGCTTGTACCACGGCGGCCTCGGCAATACGGCTGGAATCGCGGACCTGACGGCCGATCTCCTCGACCGACGCCGACAATTCCTCGGTCGCCGTCGCCACCGACTGCATGTTGTTCGAGGCCTGCTCGGATACGCCGGCGACCTGGCTCGACAGGGTCTGCGTGGTCTCGGCGGTGCGGGTCAGCGTCGACGCTGACGCTTCAAGCTGTACGGCGGATGCCGAGACGTTCGACACGATAGCGCCGACCGCGGTCTCGAAGTCGTCGGCGAAGCGGATCAGCTCGGAGCGGCGAGCAGCGCTCGCCTCCTTGTTCTGGGCTTCGCTGGCAGCGGCATCGCGCTCGGCCTTGGCCACCGCCTGAACCTTGAACTCCTCGACTGCACCGGCCATCTCGCCGATCTCGTCCTTGCGGCCGAGCCCAGGCAGCACGACGTCGAAATTGCCCGAGGCAAGCTCGCGCATCGCCTTGCACATTGCGATCATCGGCCGCGAGATGCCGGTGCCGAGCAGGAAGGCCAACACCGCGCCGAGCAGCGTGCCGCCAACGGCGAGCATCAGGACCAGTTCCTCGGTCTTGCCGATGGTCGCTGCCGATTCCGAATCCAGCCGCTGCTGTTCGGCCACCAGATCCGCCTTCATGGCAGTGGCGCCTTGAAGGATGGCGCCCGCCGAGCCGCTCATCTCGGTGACGAGATCGTCGACCAGCTTGGCGTTGGCGATGAGCTTCTCCAGCGCTTCACGGTAGGCGGCGAGGATGGTCTTGGCGTCTTTCAGGCCGGAGACGATCTTGTCGTCCATGGAATAGACCGCCCCAAGCGAGTTATCGACGAATTTCAGCCGCGCCAGGGCACTGCTCGCGATCGACTGGTCGGACGTCAGCACGAAATTGGTCGCCGCCGCGCTCGCGGTCTGGAACTGGGCGTTGACCTGCTTGGTGCCGAACTCGATGGCCTGCGCCTCGGAATCGGAGGCGTTGTTGCCGATGTCGTCGAGCTTGTATTTCAGCAGATTGGCCTGCCGCGTGAGTTGGTTCTGCACCAGCAGCGTGCTGTCACGCTTGGCCTGGAGGACCTTGGCGAAGGTGGCGGAGAAATTCGAGAACTCCTTGGCGAGCTTGTCGAGGCTGTCCTGCCGCGCCGGGGCCTTGGCGCTCTTGACGGCCTGGTCGATCGCGTTTTTCAGGCCCGCCTGCGCCTCCAGCGCCGCCTTGGCGTCGTCTTCCTTGCCGGTGACGACGAAAAATTTGGCGGCTGAGCGGTAGGCGAGCAGCTCGCGGTCGATGTTGCGGGCGAGGTCGGCCTCCGAGACGCTGCTGCGGTAGGAGCCGACACCGGAGGAGACCCGCTCGAAGCCGAAATAGGCAAACGCCATGCTCCCGGCGGAGATCACCAGCACCGCGGCAAAGCCGAGCATGATCTTGGCGCGGAACCGGAGGGTCGGAAATATGCTGCGCTTAGACGGCGACGCGGTACGCCCGGACATTCCTACCCCCATTATTGCCTTCAACCGCGATCCGGAGGCGCCCCGCCCCCGGACCTGGATGCGCAAAACTAGGGCACAATCGATAAAAGGCGGTAAATTCGTCACGCCCGTGCAATTCCAGGTGACGTCGGAGAACGAGCGACGGACGGGAATGACGGCTGGCATCCCAGCCATCTTGTCGCCAGCTCCGCCTTTTCCGGGCAAGTTATTGCGCCTTCGTCCGGACCAATGACTTTTCCATGACCGGCGCGACCAAAATCTTAGTTGCAAAGTTCCGGGTCGCTGTCTCTAATTAGAAACAATCAAAATCATCCCGGGAGGATCACAACCGTGTCTACAGTCAAACTGACGGTGAACGGCAAGGCCGTCGCTGTCGACGTCGAGGACCGCACGCTGCTGGTCCATCTCTTGCGCGACCACCTCAACCTCACCGGGACCCATGTCGGCTGCGACACCAGCCAGTGCGGGGCCTGCGTCGTCCACATCGACGGCAGGGCCGTGAAATCCTGCACCATGCTGGCCGGCCAGGCTGATGGTGCCAGCGTCACCACGATCGAAGGCATCGCCAAGGGGGACGAGCTGCATCCGATGCAGGCGGCCTTCCGCGACAATCACGGCCTTCAGTGCGGCTATTGCACCCCGGGCATGATCATGTCGGCGATCGACATCGTGCACCGCCATGGCGGCCAGCTCGACGAGACCACGGTCCGTCACGAGCTCGAAGGCAACATCTGCCGCTGCACCGGCTATCACAACATCGTCAAAGCCGTGCTCGACGCAGCCGGACGCATGAAGGTCTCGCAGGCGGCCGAGTAAAGCGGCTCGCCTCGAAAAAGGAACTACCGCTGCCGCTTTCGAGGGAAAGCGCGGTCGAAACAATTCCGGTCGGGAGGACCAGACATGGGTGTTGAAGGCATCGGCGCGCGAGTCGTGCGCAAGGAAGACAAGCGTTTCATTACCGGCAAGGGCCGGTACGTTGACGACATCAAGTTGCTGGGCATGACCCATGCCCATTTCATCCGCAGCCCGCACGCGCACGCCAAGGTCAAGAAGATCGATTCGTCCGCGGCGCTGAAGATGCCGGGCGTGGTCGCAGTGCTCACCGGAAAAGAACTCGTCGACGACAAGGTCGGCAATCTCATCTGCGGCTGGGCCATCACCTCCAAGGACGGCAGCCCCATGAAGATGGGCGCATGGCCGGCGATGGCGCCGGAGACGGTGCGCTTCGTCGGTCAGGCCGTTGCCGTCGTGATTGCCGACAGCAAGAATCTCGCACGCGACGCGGCTGAAGCCGTCACCGTCGATTACGAAGAGCTCCCGGCCGTCGCCGACGTTCGCGCTGCGATCAAGTCGGGCGCACCGCAGCTTCACCCCGAGGCCCCCGGCAACCAGGTCTATGACTGGGTGATCGGTGACGAGGGCGCGACCGATGCCGCCTTCGCCAAGGCCGCCAATGTCGTCAAGCTCGACGTCACCAACAACCGCCTCGCGCCCAACGCGATGGAGCCGCGCGCGGCGATCGCCGATTACGATGCGGCGGAGGAGCACTTCACGCTCTATACGACCTCGCAAAACCCACACGTCGCCCGCCTCGTGCTGTCGGCGTTCTACAACATCGCCCCCGAGCACAAGCTGCGCGTGATCGCCCCCGATGTCGGCGGCGGCTTCGGTTCGAAAATCTTCATCTACCCGGAAGAGATGGTAGCGCTGTGGGCCTCCAAGAAGGTCGGCCGTCCCGTGAAATGGACCGGCGACCGCACCGAGGCCTTCCTCACCGACGCGCATGGCCGCGACCACGTCACCCACGCCGAGATGGCGTTCGACGCCAACAACAAGATCACCGGCCTCAAGGTGAAGACCTACGCGAATTTCGGCGCCTACATGTCGCTGTTCTCGTCGTCGGTGCCGACCTATCTCTACGCGACGCTGCTGTCGGGCCAGTACAACATCCCGGCGATCCATGCCGAGGTGATCGGCGTCTACACCAACACCACGCCGGTCGATGCCTATCGCGGCGCGGGCCGTCCCGAGGCGAGCTATCTGATCGAACGTCTGATGGAGACGGCGGCTCGGCAGTTGAACGTCGATCCGGCCGCGCTGCGCCGGACCAACTTCATCACCCAGTTCCCGCATCAGACGCCCGTGATCATGGCCTATGACGCCGGCGACTTCAACGCCTCGCTCGATGCCGCGATGAAGGCGATCGACTATGCCGGCTTCCCCGCACGCAAGGCCAAGGCGAAAGCCGACGGCAAGCTGCGCGGCATCGGCGTGTCCTGCTACATCGAAGCCTGCGGCATCGCGCCGTCGAAGGCGGTCGGCAGCCTCGGTGCCGGCGTCGGTCTGTGGGAATCCGCGGAGGTGCGCGTCAATCCGGTCGGCACCATCGAGATCCTCACGGGCTCGCACAGCCACGGCCAGGGACACGAGACGACGTTCTGCCAGCTCGTCGCGGATCGCCTCGGCGTTCCCATCAGCCAGGTCTCGATCGTCCACGGCGACACCGACAAGGTGCAGTTCGGCATGGGCACCTACGGCTCGCGCTCCGCGGCCGTTGGTCTCACCGCGATCCTGAAAGCCATGGAGAAGATGGAATCCAAGGCCAAGAAGATCGCAGCCCATGCGCTCGAAGCCTCCGAGGCCGACATTGTCATCGAGAACGGCGAGTTCAAGGTGACAGGGACCGACAAGGCGATCGCGCTGCCGATGGTCGCGCTCGCGGCCTACACCGCGCACAATCTGCCTGACGGGATGGAGCCGGGCCTGAAGGAGAGCGCTTTCTACGACCCTTCCAACTTCACCTTCCCGGCCGGTGCTTACATCTGCGAGCTCGAGGTCGATCCCGGAACCGGCAAGACCTCCTTCGTCAACTTCGTGGCGGCCGACGATTTCGGCCGGCTGATCAACCCGATGATCGTCGAAGGTCAGGTCCATGGCGGCCTTGCCCAGGGCATCGGGCAGGCATTGCTCGAGCACGCGATCTACGATGCCAACGGCCAGCCTGTCACGGCCTCGTTCATGGATTATTCCATGCCGCGCGCCGACGATCTGCCCTCGTTCAATCTCTCCCACACCACGACGCTCTGCCCGGGCAATCCCCTGGGCATCAAAGGCTGCGGTGAGGCCGGCGCGATCGGCGCCTCCGCCGCCGTGATCAACGCGATCACGGATGCGATCGGCAAGAACAACCTGGAAATGCCCGCAACCCCTGACCGGGTGTGGCGCACGATCCACGCGGCTTGAGAGGAGGAACGAAGATGTATCCGACCATCTATCATCGCGCATCCTCGGTCGACGAAGCCGCCAGCCTGTTCGGCAAGAGCAGCGAGGCGAAATTCCTTGCCGGCGGCCAGACGCTGCTGCCGGTGATGAAGCAGCGGCTCGCCAGTCCCTCCGACGTCATCGATCTCGGCAAGATCAAGGAGCTGCAGGGTGTCGAGTTGTCGGGCGACTTGCTGACCATCAAGGCCGCCACGACCTATTACGACATCATTACGAATGCCGATGTGAAAAAAGCGATTCCGGCAATCGCCTATCTCACCTCGGTGCTGGGCGACCCCGCCGTGCGTTACCGCGGCACGATCGGCGGCTCGATCGCCAACAACGATCCGGCCGCCGACTTCCCGGCAGCGCTGCTCGCGCTTGCCGCGACCGTGCAGACCAACAAGCGGTCGATCTCGGCGGAAGATTTCTTCAAGGGCCTGTTCACCACGGCGCTCGAAGATGGCGAGATCATCACTGCCGTCTCGTTTCCGGTGCCTGCAAAAGCAGGTTACGAGAAGATGCGGCATCCCGCCTCGCGTTTCGCGCTGACCGGCGTGTTCGTTGCGCAGACGAAATCGGGTGAGGTCCGCGTCGCGGCGACCGGCGCCTCGCAGAGCGGTGTCATGCGGGTACCCCCGATCGAAGCCGCGCTGAAGACGAACTGGTCGCCGGCGGCGCTGGACAACGTCAGCATTCCCGCAAGCGGGTTGCTGGCGGACATCCACGGCACGGCGGAGTACCGCGCCAACCTCGTCAAGGTGATGGCGCAGCGCGCGGTGACCGCTGCAGGCTGAAATCTCGTCCTAGCGCCTCAACACAAATCTTCCGCGGCGTGCAGCAATGCGCGCCGCTTTTTTGATGGGCCCATGCATGAAAAGCGCTTGCCTCGCCGGCATGAAGGCGAGAAGAGTTAATCAGCCGATTAACTCGCCCAGAGAGGCATGTCGGAACGCGCCTGCTGAACCACCGGCATCGCCCCTACCCGAGGAAGCAACACGTGCTCGATAAACCCGCCCAAAACGCATCCGTTGGCACGTCCGGTCCGCTCGCCGGCTTTCGAATCGTCGAATTCGCAGGCATCGGACCCGGCCCGTTCGCCTGCATGATGCTGGCCGACATGGGTGCCGATGTGGTCACGCTGGACCGCGTCGGCGCAAAGAAGAGCATGAAGTCGGTCGCGGGGCGCGGTCGCAAGTTGATCGAACTCGATCTCAAGGACAAGGCGGCGATCGCACAGGTGCTCGACCTGCTCGCCGGCGCCGACGCGCTGGTCGAAGGCTTTCGCCCCGGCGTGATGGAGCGGCTCGGCCTCGGCCCTGACGTCGTGCTCGCACGCAATCCAAGACTCGTTTACGGCCGCATGACCGGCTGGGGCCAGGAAGGGCCTCTCGCGAATGCCGCCGGCCACGACATCAACTACATCTCCATCACCGGCGCGCTCGCCGCGATCGGCACCGAGGAAGCGCCGGTGCCGCCGCTCAACCTGGTCGGCGACTTCGGAGGCGGCGCACTCTACCTCGTCGTCGGCGTGCTCGCCGCGCTGCTGGAGGCATCCAGGTCCGGTAAGGGCCAGGTCGTCGATGCCGCAATGTGCGACGGCGCGGCATCGTTGATGTCGTTCTTCTTCGACATGAAGACGCTCGGCCGCTGGACCGAAGGCCGCAACCGGAATTTTCTGGACGGCGGTGCACACTTCTACGGCGTCTATGAATGCGCCTGCGGCCATTTCGTTTCGATCGGCTCGATCGAGCCGCAGTTCTACGCGCTGCTGCGAGAGCACGCGGGACTGACCGATGCCGATTTCGACGCACAGATGGATCCCAAGGCCTGGCCTGCGCTGAAGGAAAAGCTGAGGGCCGTGTTCAAGAGCAAGACGCGCGAGGCTTGGTGCAGGATCATGGAAGGCACCGACATCTGCTTCGCGCCTGTTCTGACCATGTCCGAAGCGACCAAGCACCCGCACATGGTCGCCCGCAATGTCTTCATCGAGCGCCATGGCGTGAAGCAGCCTGCGCCCGCGCCGCGCTTCTCGCGCACACAGTCCACGGTCCGCGAGCCGGAGGGCGCCGAGATCTCCGCGGTGACGGCTGCTTGGAACGCGGGCCGCTAGGGCGCGCCTGAGGGTTGCAAGCAGGCACCCTTTTCGCGCCACGTCGCATTCCTACAAGTGACACAAGGTGCTTCCCCGTGAACAAGACTGACAGCCCGCGTCCCTCTCAAACCATGCGCGTCGGCGCGGCCATTCTCGGCAACGCGCTCGAGTTCTACGATTTCACTGTCTACGCCGCCTTCGCCGTTTTTCTCGCCAAGGCCTTCTTTCCGGCTGACAATCCGAATACGAGTCTGCTGCTCACGGTCGCGACCTTTGGCGTCGGCTTCGTGGCGCGGCCGCTCGGCGGCATCCTGATCGGCGCCTATGCCGATCGCTACGGCCGCAAGCCGGCGATGACGCTGACCATCTGGCTGATGGCGCTGGGCACCGGCATGATCGGCCTGCTGCCGACATACGACCAGATCGGCTTGCTCGCACCCGTACTGTTGGTGCTCGCGCGGCTGCTGCAAGGTTTTTCGACCGGCGGCGAGATGGGACCGGCCACGACCTATCTGCTGGAAAGCGCGCCTGCGCATCGCAAGGGCTTCTTCGGTAGCTGGCAGCTTGCCAGCCAGAACCTGGGCGGCCTGTTCTCCGCACTCGTCGGCCTCGGCCTTGCCTTTCTGATCACGCCCGGCGCCAATGACAGCTGGGGCTGGCGTGTTCCCTTCCTGCTCGGGATCCTGATCGCGCCGGTCGGCTACTTCATCCGCAGGAATCTCGACGAAACGCTGGATGCCGAAGAGGCCCATGGCAGCGTCGGCGGCGTGCTCTCCGATATCCTGGCCAACCACTGGGGCAAGATCGTGCTCTGCATCTTGCTGATCTCGGGCGCGACCATCGGCCAGTACTTTTTCCTCTACACCGCGACCTACGCGATCAACACGCTGCATTACAGCCAGGGCTGGGCGATGACGGCCAACTTCGCGACCTTCGTCAGCGGCACGATCTTCGCGCTGCTCGGCGGGGCGCTGGCGGACAAATACGGCCTGAAGACGATCGCCGTGGTCCCACGCATCATCGTGACGTTGCTGTTCTATCCCGCGTTGCTGCTGGTGGTCTCCTCGGGCTCGCCAATCGTCTACGTCGTCACCGCCGCCGTGCTGATGGCGTTCCATGCCATGTCGGGCGGCGCCGGCATCATCCTCATTCCCTTGATCTTCCCCGCGATCGTCCGCACCAGCGGACTGTCGATCGCCTACGCGCTCGGCGTCACCATCTTTGGCGGCACGGCACAGCTCATGTTCACCTGGATCATCGGAGCGACGGGCGACAAGCTGTCATGGGTCTGGTACGTCGTCGCCATGGGCGCCATCAGCATCCTCGCCACGATCGCGATACGGGTGCCTGACGGAGACGAACGGACACGGGATGCCGTAGCCGGCGCAGCCGTGGCGAGTTCGTCGAGCTGAAATAAGCGGCCGTCCCGGCGAAGGCCGGAACGACACCTGTTTTGACGCGACAGTGTGCCTGACGGGCGACGACGCTACGCCGCCGTGTCCACCTTCAGCACCCCGCGCCGGATCTGATCTTCCTCGATCGACTCGAACAGGGCCTTGAAATTGCCCTCGCCAAAGCCGTCGTCACCCTTGCGCTGGATGAACTCGAAGAAGATCGGCCCTATCGCGTTCGCGGAGAAGATCTGCAGCAGCACCTTGGTCTGGCCACCGTCGACCACGCCCTCGCCATCGATCAGAATGCCGTTCTTCCGGAGACGCGCAACGTCCTCACCGTGATTGGGCAGGCGCGTATCGACCTTCTCGAAATAGGTGTCAGGCGGTGACGGCATGAACGGCAGGCCGGCTTCGCGCAGACTTTCGATGGTGCGATGGATGTCCCGGCAACCGCAGGCGATGTGCTGAATGCCTTCGCCGCGATAGGTCGTCAGATATTCCTCGATCTGGCCGGAATCACCGGCGTCCTCGTTGATCGGAATCCGTATCTTGCCGTCCGGGCTGGTCAGCGCGCGGGAGAACAGGCCCGACGCACGGCCCTCGATGTCGAAGAATCGGATTTGACGGAAGTTGAACAGCTTCTCGTAGAAGCCGGTCCAGACATCCATCCGGCCGCGATGGACGTTGTGCGTGAGATGGTCGAGATAGAACAGGCCGGCTCCAGCCGGGCGCGGATCGCGCGCACCCAGCCACTCAAACTCGCAATCATAGGCCGAGCCCTTGCCGCCGTAGCGATCGACCAAATAGAGCAGGCTGCCGCCGATGCCCTTGATGGCGGGCACATCGAGCGTCTTCTGCCCGGATGACGCTTCTGCCGGCTCTGCGCCGAGCGCAATCGCGCGGTCATACGCTGCCTTCGCATCGACGACGCGAAACGCCATCGATGGAGCGCAGGGGCCGTGCGCGGCAACGAAGTCGGTACCATGGGTTCCGGGCTGCTCGTTGACGAGATAGTTGATGTCGCCCTGGCGATAAACAGTGATTGTCTTGGTCTTGTGACGCGCGACGGGCGTGTAGCCCATCAGCTTGAACAGATCGTGCAGCTCTTGCGGATTCGGGTGCGCGTATTCGACGAACTCGAATCCGTCGGTGCCCATCGGATTGTCGGCGGTAACAGTGGCCGGCGGTGCATCGTGCGGAAACGGACCCATGGCGCTCTCCCAAATTGCTGCTGGAAAGAACTATCCTTCACATGACGCGCAATGAGCGTGCAAACGGGGCGCAATTTCGTTATCTTATGCACGATCCGTGCATATAATGGACAAACAGCGCATGATTTCCGTGGATGCGTTCGACCTCAAGATCCTGGGCGCGCTCCAGGACGATGGCCGCCTGACCAACCAGGAACTCGCTGATCTGGCAGGCCTCTCGGCCTCCCAATGCTCGCGGCGGCGGATGCGGCTGGAAGACGAGAATGTGATCTCGGGCTATCACGCCGACCTCTCCAGCGAGGCGCTCGGCTTCGGCGTGATCGCCTTCATCCAGGTCGGCCTTGCGACCCACTCGCCGGACAATTCCAAACGCTTCCGCGCCCTGGTGAACCGCATCGACGAGATCCAGGAGGCTTATTCGCTGACGGGTGACGCCGATTACGTGCTCAAAGCCGTGCTGCGCGATCTCAAGGGCCTCTCCAACCTCGTCAACGACGTCCTGATGCCGCACCAGAGCGTTGCGCATGTGCGCTCCTCGATCGTGCTGGACAGGCTGAAGGAAAGCTCACGGCTGCCGCTGAAGGAAATCAAGCCCGGCTGAAATCGAGGGAAATGCGGCATTCGCGCGGCGCGCGCGATCTGCGATGATCCGTCAACGCCCGGAGATACAATCATGGCCCTCCAGCTTCGACCGAACTGCGAATATTGCGATCGCGACCTGCCGCCTGACGCCATTGACGCGCGGATCTGCTCCTATGAATGCACGTTCTGTGCGGATTGCGTCGAGACCAAGCTCTCCAACGTCTGCCCGAACTGCGGCGGCGGCTTCGCACCACGGCCGATCCGGCCGACGCAGGAATGGCGGCCGGGCGTGTGCACGAGCAAGCAGGCGCCGTCGGACAAGCGTGTGCATTTGAAGTACAGCGTCGACGATGTCGCGGCGCATTGCGCGCGGGTCAAAAGCGTGCCGCCGGAGAAGCGATAGGCTCTCTCCGCGCCGTCATTGCGGCAATCCAATCTGTCGTCGCGGAGACAGTCTGGATTGCTCCGTCGCTTCGCTCCTCGCAATGACGGAGATCGGAGCAATGGTGGAGGCTACTCCGCCGGCAAAATCGTCCCCTCGACTTCACCGAACCCGACACGGTAGCCATTGCCCTGGCACCAGCCGCGCATGACGAGGCTGTCGCCGTCCTCCAGGAACGAACGCTTTGCGCCGCCGGGCAGCTCGACCGGCTCGGTGCCGTTCCAGCTGATTTCGAGCAAGCTTCCGCGCTGATTCTTCTCCGGACCTGAGATGGTGCCGCTCCCAAGGAGATCGCCGACATTCATCGCGCAGCCGGAGGAGGCGTGGTGCATCAGCTGCTGCACGGAAGACCAATACATGTATTTGAAGTTGGTGCGGCTGATGCCGGCGGGCGCATTCGCTCCGGCGGCGCGCAAGGAGACGTCGAGCTCCAGATCGTAGTTCTGTGGCTTGGCCTGCTTGAGATAGTCGAGCGGCACCGGCTCCTGCGCGGGCCCCTTCAGGCGGAACGGCTCCAGCGCCTCGCGCGTCACTACCCACGGGCTGATCGAGGTTGCAAAGGCCTTGGCGAGGAACGGGCCCAGCGGGACATATTCCCATTGCTGGATGTCGCGCGCGCTCCAGTCGTTGAGCAGCACGAAGCCGAAGATCATCTCTTCGGCCTGGCTCTCCGTCAGCATGCCACCCATGGCCGAGGGCTGGCCAATCACAACGCCCATCTCCAGCTCGAAATCGAGCCGCTTGCATGGGCCGAAACTCGGCGCATCGGCATTCGGCGGCTTCAGCTGGCCGCGCGGCCGCTTCACCCTGGTGCCGGAGACGACGACGGTCGAGGCGCGACCGTTATACGCGATCGGCATGTGCAGCCAGTTCGGCTGGAGCGCATTATCCTTGCCGCGGAACATGACACCAACATTGGTGGCGTGCTCCTTCGAGGAATAGAAATCGGTGTAGCCGGAGACCGCGAACGGAAGATGCAGCCTTGCATCGCGCACCGGCACCAGCGCCTGCCGGCGCAGTTCCTCGTTGTCGCGCAGCTCCGGGTGATCGTGACGCAGCAGCTCGCTGATGCGCGCCCGCGTCCTGGTCCAGACCTTTGGCCCGAGCGCCATGAAGGCATTCAACGAAGGTCCGGAGAACACGCCGAGCGCTCCGACATCGAGGCGAGAATCCTGCTCGAGCTCCCAGAGATCGAGCACGTAATTGCCGATTGCGACGCCGACGCGCGGCGTGGGGTTGGCCGCGGTCGAGAACACGCCATAGGGCAGGTTCTGGATCGGGAAATCGGAGGCGGGATCGATTTCGATGAAGGAGCGGAGGCTGGGGTCGTTGGGGTGAGGCATGGGTTTCCCGTGGAAACGGTGACGGTATCACCCTCCCGTGGAGGGGGAAGGTCGGCTCATATTGAGCGCCGCGAAATAGGAGACGGGGTGGGGTGATCCCTCAACATGGACCGCGTTGGATGTGGAGAGACCGTCACCCCGCCCCGCTCGCTATCGCGAGCGACCCTCCCCCTCCAGGGAGGGTAAGAAGCCTCACGGCTTGTTCGGATCGAACCGCTTCTCCAGTCCCTTCCAGCAATCTGCATAATCGTCCTGCAGCGTCGCCGCGTTCGCGGCGTGCGCGGTGACGCGCTGCGGGTAGCGGGTCTCGAACATGAAGGCCATGGTGCCCGTCAGCTTCACCGGCTTCAGCTCGCCGTTGCTGGCGTGCTCGAAGGCGTCACGGTCGGGGCCGTGGGGCAGCATGCAATTGTGGAGCGAGATACCGCCTGGGACAAAGCCTTGCGGCTTTGCGTCGTAGACACCGTAGATCAGGCCCATGAACTCGCTCATGATGTTCATGTGATACCAGGGCGGGCGGAAGGTGTTGTCGGCGACCATCCAGCGCTCGGGGAAGATGACGAAGTCGATGTTCGCGGTGCCCGCCGTCTCCGACGGCGAGGTCAGCACCGTGAAGATCGAGGGATCGGGATGGTCGAAGCCGATCGCGCCGACCGGCGAGAATGTGCGCAGGTCGTATTTGTAAGGCGCGTAATTGCCATGCCAGGCGACGACGTCGACCGGCGAATGCGGCAGCGTCGTCTTGAACAGTGAGCCGCCCCATTTCACGAACAGCTCGCTCGGCGTATCCTTGTCCTCGTAATCCGCAACCGGCGTGAGGAAGTCGCGCGCGTTGGCCAGGCAGTTGGCGCCGATCGGTCCGCGCTCCGGCAGCGTGAAGGCGCCGCCGTAGTTTTCGCAGAGATAGCCACGCGCAGGACCATCAGGAATCTCGACGCGGAATTTCACGCCGCGCGGGATCACGACGATCTCGCCGGGCTCGGCGTCGATGCGGCCGAATTCGGTGACGAGGCGAAGATTACCCTGCTGGAGCACGAACATCAGCTCGCCGTCGGCATTGTAGAAATGCTGGTCCACCATCGATTTGGTGATGAGATAGACATGCGCGGCCATGCCGGCCTGCGTATTCACGTCACCGGCTGTCGTCATGGTCTGCACGCCCTGCAGGAACGTCACCTCCTCCTTCGGCAACGGCGCGGGGTCCCAGCGCAGCTGCGCGATCGGCAGATCGTATTCATGGCACGGCGCCGAGCGCCACAGACCGGCATCGACCTTCTCGAAGCGTCCCGAATGCTTCACCGAGGGACGGATGCGATAGAGCCAGGAGCGCTCATTGGTGCCACGCGGCGCCGTGAACGGCGAGCCCGACAGCTGCTCGGCGTAGAGGCCGTAAGCACAGCGCTGCGGCGAATTTCGGCCGATCGGCAGCGCCCCCGGCAGCGCCTCGGTCTCGAAACTGTTGCCGAAACCGGACATGTAGCCCGGGGTCACCTGGGCCGAACTGCGAACGATCTGATCCGGCGAGGTATTGATGTTCATGACTATCCTCCTCCTTGCAAGGCGGCCCACATCTCCTGGTCACGCTTGTCGGTCCAGATCACGGGATCGTCGATGCCCGACGCCTCGTCATAGGCGCGCGACACGTTGAACGGCAGGCAGTGCTCGTAGATGGCGAAGCTGTGGAATTTCGGATCCATCACCTCGCGCGTCGCCGCCATCGATTCCTTCAGTGTACGCCCCTTGGCGACGGAGACTTCGGCCGCGCCGTAAAGCGAGGTGACGAAGTCGCGCGTCATCGCGATGGCTTCGCGCACGGTGGAGATGCCTTTCAGTGCATCGCCGCGGCCCGGCGCGATCGCCTTGGGATTGAAGTTGCGGATCTCGTTCAGCGTCAGCGGCCATTCGCGCAGGTGAGCGTCACCGCAATAGCAGGCCGAGTGATATTCGATGAGGTCGCCGGAGAACATCACCTCGGCGTCCGGCACCCAGGCGACGATGTCGCCGGAGGTATGGCCGGCTCCCAACTGCATCAGGCGCACTTCGCGCTTCCCCAGATAGATCGACATCTCGCCTTCAAAGGTCAGCGTCGGCCAGGTCAGGCCGGGAATGCTTTGCGCATCCTGGAACAGGCGGGGAAAGCGGCCATATTCGGAATCCCAGTCCTGTTGGCCGCGCTCCTCGATCAGCCGATAAGTTTCCTGCGAGGCGACGATACCTTGCGCCTTGTAGGCGGAGGCGCCCAGCACCCGCACCGCATGATAATGCGACAGCACGACATATTTGATCGGCTTGTCGGTGACCGTCTTGACGCGCTCGATCACCTTGTTGGCCATCGCCGGCGTCGACTGCGCGTCAAACACGAGGCAGCTGTCGTCGCCGACGATGATGGCGGTATTCGGATCGCCCTCGGCGGTGAAGGCATAGAGATCGGTGCCGATCTCGGAGAAGGTGATCTTCTTCTCGGAGAGATCTCCGGTGGATGCGAAGTTCTTCGCCATCAGTTCGTCCTCAAGTCCCGTGGTTATTGTTGTTGCTGTTGTTGCTGCTGCCCGTCGACCATGCGGCGCTTCGCCAGCGCGAGCGCTTCCCTGAGCACGTCGATGTCGCCGATATGGTTGGCGAGGATCAGCACCAGAGCTGCGTCGAAATCGGCGCTCTGCTCGTCGCTGAGGCCGCGATGCGCCTCGACGATGGCGCGGAAAGCGTCGTCGGGCCGCGCAAAGTTGGAGCTGGTAGAGAGCGGCATATAAACCTCAATTCAGACCTGCAGCCCGAGACAGCGCCGCCGCGATCGCCTCACGCGTCGGGTGGCGGAAGCGCGCCGCGACATAGCCGTCGGGCCTCAGTAGGTAGGCAGAACCAGGCTCGGCGTCGTAGCGTCTGGCGACGAGGCCTTGGGAATCGGCAAGTCCGCCCTCGCCGCCGACGCGGATGTCTTTGACGTCATCGGGCACGTCGACCCCCGCACCATTGCTGAACGACAGCAGGGTGAAGTCCGTTCCACCCTCACGGAACGCATCGGTCAGATAGGCCTGCTCGCCGACGGGGGCATCAAGCATCGAGCAGCCCGGCGACGGTCCGCCGCGCCAGGCATCCGCATCACGTGATGACAGCGGCGAGTCATAGCTGCACGGCACCGAGAGCCGGCCGCCATTGACCATGCGCTTGCCGAACTCGGTCTCTTTGGCGAGCGACAGCACCGCCTGGCGCAGCCGCGCTTCCTGATGCGAGTTGGGTGCCATGAAATCGGTCGAACGGGTGGATTCGCGGATGTTCTCATCGGCCGCCAGGCTACGCTCGACATGGTAGCTCTCGAGCAAGCTCGCCGGCGACGCGCCGCGCAGCACGCGATCGAGCTTCCAGGACAGATTCTCGGCGTCCTCAAGCCCGGAATTGGCGCCGCGCGCGCCAAACGGTGAAACCTGATGTGCGGAATCGCCGGCAAAAATCACGCGGCCATGGATGAAGCGGTCCATCCGTCGGCACTGGAATTTGTAGAGCGAGATCCACTCGAACTCGAATTCGTCGTGGCCGAGCATGCGCGCGATCCGCGGCCGCACGTTTTCCGGTTTCTTCTCGACGACAGGATCGGCATAGCGATTGAGCTGGAGATCGATGCGCCAGACATCGTCGGGCTGCCGATGCAGCAGCGCGGAACGCCCTGCATGAAACGGCGGATCAAACCAGAACCAGCGTTCGGTCGGGAATTCCGCCGTCATCTTGACGTCGGCGATCAGGAATTGATCCTCGAACACCTGTCCGGCAAACTCGGCGCCGACCATCTGCCGCAGCGAAGAACGCGCGCCGTCGCAGGCGACGACATATTGCGCGTGCAGGCGATAGGCGCCTTCGGGCGTTTCGATCGTCAGCGCGACAGAGTCGTTGCGCTGTTCGAGCGCGGTCACCTTGTTGCGCCAGCGCAGGTCGATCCCAGGCAGATCGCTGATGCGATCGACCAGATAGGCCTCGGCATAATATTGCTGGATATTGATGAAGGCCGGCCGCTTGTGGCCATCCTCCGGCAGCAGGTTGAACTGATAGAGCTGGGACTCGCCGTGGAAAATACGGCCGACGCTCCACACGACGCCCTTGTCGACCATGCGATCGGCGACGCCGAGCCGGTCCCAATATTCCAGCGACCGTTTCGAGAAGCAGATCGCGCGCGAGCCCTCGCCGATGCGGTCGGCATCATCCAGAAGGACGACGCGCTGGCCGCGCTGGGCGAGATCGATCGCCAGCGACAAGCCCACCGGGCCTGCGCCAACGACCACGACCGGGTGCTCGGCCGGACTTTGGCCCGGGCGATCCTGGTCGGAGTGGCGGCGATAGCCAAACTGGGTCTTCGCTTGAAAGGTGTTGGCCTGATGCGTATTGGCCGGCGCCATATACTAACCTCGGCTCTGGTCAGGAGCGGACTGACCTGCTAGATAGTCTCATGTGCAACTATTTTGGACCGGCGCCGGCCGGCCGTCAACAGGAATTCGGAGCGCTCGCCTTGGCCAGGACATCCAGCGACATCGCGCTGAAGACAAGAGAATCCGACGAGGCTTCGCCGCGGCCCAAATCGCGGCTCGACCTGTTCAAGTTCGTGCCGTTCCGCCTCAACCGGCTTGCAGCGGAGGTCAGTTCCGCGCTCGCGGTCGAGTATCAGGAGCGTCACGGCCTGGATATTCCAGCCTGGCGCGTGCTTGCCACGCTCGGCTTCCGCAACGATGCCTGCAGCGCGCAGTACATCTCGCAATGCACCCGCACGCACAAATCCACCATTAGCCGTGCGGTGACCACGCTGTTGCATGGCGGCCTGATCGAGCGGGTCGAGAACGAAGCCGACCGCCGCGAATTCCGCCTGCAGCTGACCAGGAAGGGCCGCACACTGTACGAGGAGCTGTTCCCGCAATTGCTGCGGCGGGAAGACGAGATCCTCGCATGCCTCACCGCGCAGGAGCGGAAGCAGCTCTCGACCCTGCTCGGCAAGATCGAGGGAAGCCTCGATCTGGTCCAGACCAGCGAAGAGGCCGACGCCAAGCAGGCGTATTGATCACTTTGCAAACGACCGCGACGGCGGCAGGTGCAGCGCCCAGGCATCCACCTTGTCGCTGGCGCGCGGATAGATCTCGGTCACGACGGGATCGTGGCCGGGAATGTAGCGATCGGCATGCCCGGCGAGGCGTTCGATCGTCTCCCAGCCGACCGCCATGTCACCCACATTGTAGACGATCGGAAACGGGCTGCGGCGTTGCAGATTGGCATAGTAATGCGCAGCGTCGGACGCCAGCACCACCGGCCCGCGCGCCGTCTCGACCCTGACCACCTGCAAACCGTCGGAATGGCCGCCGACACGGTGCACGGTCACCCCGGGCGCGACCTCGCCGTCGCCGGAGTAGAAGGTGACGCGCTCGCCATAGACATGGCGCACCATCTGGGTGACGTGCTCGACCGAGAAGGGATGTCGCAGCAGTCCGTTGCACATGCAGCGCCCCGTCGCATAGGCCATCTCACGCTCCTGGAGATGAAAGCGCGCATTGGGGAAGCGATCGAGATTGCCGGCGTGGTCGTAATGCAGATGCGTCACGATAATGTCGCGGATACTCGACGCCGCGATGCCAAAGCGCTCCAGCGCATCGACCGGGTTGAGCGTCAGTTTTCGCGCGCGCGAGGTCGCCTCCTCGGCATTGAAGCCGGTGTCGACCAGGATCTCGCGGCCCTGCCCGCGGATCAGCCAAACGAAGTAGTCGAGATCCTGCGCCGCGCCGTCATGCGGGTCGGGCGCCAGAAAATTCATGCTGGGCGTGCGTGGCGACATCGTCGCATAGCGCAGGGCGTAGATTTCGTAAGCGTTTCCCATGGGCTCTAATTCCGGTTCTTGCTTTTTTCTGAGCGGACCTTGCGCACCAAGCCATCGCCCGCAGCAAAGGTCAAACGTGCGAGGTTGTGACGGACGCGAGACCCAATGTGAGACCAATCACACTTTCGTCGCGAGGACCGGCCTGACGTGGGCCGCCGGAACCCCGAACGAGAACGCGCCGAGGAAAATCGTGACCGCCGCATCATTCCCCTCGCAACCGACCTGCGCGTCGCGGTCAATTGTCGCAATAATGCCGAATCTCCAAGTGGTTGACGCCCCCACGCGCCGGTTTGATAATGCACTTTGCGTAAGTTAAGGTCGCCGCGGCGCAAGCTGGGAACGGCGCCTTTTTGGCTGGACCGCGCTGATTATGAAAATCCGCTTCCTTCTTCTTCTGCCCTTGCTCGCCTCTCTTTTCCCGACCGCTCCGTCGCTTGCGGCCAGCGACCGCTATGCACTGGTGATCGGCAATGCCAAATATCCCGATGCCGACAGTCCGCTGAAGGAGCCGATCAATGACGCCCGCGACGTCGCCGATGAGCTCAAGCGTGATGGCTTTACGGTTGAGGTCGGCGAGAACCTCACTGGCGACGGCATGCGCCGCGCCTTCGACAAGCTCTATGGCAAGATCAAGCCGGGCTCGGTCGCCCTGTTGTTCTACAGCGGGTTCGGCATCCAGTCGGCGCGCCAGAGCTATATGATCCCGATCGATGCGCAGATCTGGACCGAGTCCGACGTCCGCCGTGACGGTTTCAGCATCGAAGCCATCCTGGGCGAGCTCAACACCCGCGGCGCCGGGGTCAAGATCGCGCTGATCGATGCCTCCAGGCGTAACCCGTTCGAACGCCGGTTCCGCAGCTTTTCGGCCGGTCTCACTCCTGTCATCGCGCCGAACGGCACGCTGGTGATGTATTCGGCAGCGCTGGCATCGGTGGTGTCGGACGCGGGTGGCGATCACAGCCTGTTCGTCCAGGAGCTGCTCAAGGAAATCCGCGTCCCGGACCTGATGGCCGAGGAAACGCTGAACCGCACCAAGATGGGCGTCACCCGCGCCTCGCGCGGCGAGCAGGTGCCGTGGATCTCGTCCTCGCTTGCGGAGGATTTCTCGTTCATTCCCGGAGCCGGCGGATCGCGCCCGGCCGCAACGACACCGCCGCCGGCGCCTCCTGCGCCGCCGCCTCCTGCAGTCGCCAACAACCCTCCGCCAAATCCACCGGCCCCACCGCCTGCGCCGGTGGCTGCGAACAATCCGCCGGCGTCGCCCGCAGCTCCGTCGCCACCCCCGACGCCGAAACCGCAGGTCGAGGCCGCGCTGCCTCCGCCGCCCCCGCCGGTCAAACCGGCCGAGCCTGCCCCGGTGCCAAACGCCGATGGCGGGCCGAGCGCGGCCACACTGGCCGAAGATCCCACGATCAAGGGCCTGACGGCCAAGATCGCCGCCAATCCTGACGACGTGAATGCGCTGTACCGGCGCGGCCAGGTCTATGCCAGCAAAGGGGCTTACAATCTGGCCATCAAGGATTTCGATGACACGCTCCGGATCAATTCAAAGGATGTCGAGGCGCTGAATAACCGCTGCTGGACCCGCACCGTGGTCGGCGACCTCCAGGGTGCCCTGAAGGATTGCAACGAGGCGCTGCGGCTGCGGCCGAATTTCGTCGACGCGCTGGACAGCCGGGGCCTCGTGAACCTCAAATCCGGCGCGGCAAAGAACGCCATCGCCGACTTCGACGCGGCGCTGAGGATCAATCCGCGCCTGACCTCCTCCCTCTACGGCCGCGGCGTAGCCAAGCAGCGCAACGGTTCGGCCCAGGAAGGCGCACTTGACATCGCCAATGCCAAGGCGATGGATCCGAACATCGTGCAGGAATTTGCAAGCTACGGAGTGCGTTGATATTTTTTGACTTGGGGCGGGCGGCGCTCGAACCCCTGGCGATCCGGCCAAGACTAACCGAACGGATGCCGCTGGCCTTGCCGTGGGCCTGTCGCCAAGGTTTTGGAACAGCGCGGGCTCGCGCAGGAGGGACTGACAATGAGATCGGCTGGAAAGGGACTGACCGCGATTCTGTCCATCGTCACCCTCGGTGCCGCGCTGTCGCTGACGCCAGCCTTCGCCGGCGATGACGGCAACAGCCAGAACGTCACGGAGGACGAGATCGTCCGTGCCCTGGCGCCGCAGAAAAAGCCCCTGACCCGCGGTCTCTCGATCGCCCCTCAAGCTGATCCCGCGCCGAACCCGGCGGAAGCCAAGCTGATCCAATCCGTCCGCGGTCGTGCCACGCGCTCGCTTTCCTCGACCGAGCGCGAGGAGATCGCAACCGCGGCCAGGGACAAGCCGAATATCGATCTCGAAATCACCTTCGACTACAACTCGGCCGATATCAGCACCAAGTCACTCCCGTCGGTGCAGGCGCTGGGCCGCGCCCTGACCAGCCCCGATCTGAAGGGCTCGACCTTCGTGGTCGCCGGCCACACCGACGCCGCCGGCGGCGAGAGCTATAACCAGGAGCTCTCTGAACGCCGCGCGGATTCGATCAAGCGCTATCTGGTCGAGAAATACAGCATCGCCGCCGCCGACCTCGTCACCGTGGGCTATGGCAAGACAAAGCTGAAGGATCCGAACCGGCCGATGGCGGAGGTGAATCGCCGCGTGCAGGTCGTGAATATGGAAAACAAGACCACCGCATCGAAGTGACCACGGCGTAACCCGTTGCAGTGACAAGTCGTGATGTGGTGTAAGGTCTTGCTCCCGGCGCGCGTCCCCCAGTCCTGCGGGACGCCGATTCGTATCAGGGAAACCCGCTTCACAACCCCGAGCCAGGCCAGGATGATCCGGCGATGAACGTCTCCGAATATCTCAAGCCTGCGGGTACCGTGGCGTTCATCCTTGCGCTCGGCGCCGGCTATTACTGGTTCGAGCATCGGCATCGTCCCGAGGCAAAGGAGACGCCGGGCGAGGCGCTCGTCATCGTGTCGAAATCGACCAATGCCTGCTTCTCCGACCTCGTGCGGGTGACAGGCTTCTTCGTGCCGCGGCGTGAGGCCGTGGTCATCGCCGACCAGGAAGGCTCGAAGGTCACCGACCTCTTCGTCACCGAAGGTACTGTCGTCACCGACAACCAGGAGCTGGCGCGCCTGACGGCGCCGCCGCAGATTCCCGGTCAGCCGCAGAGGCCGGTCCCCCAGGGGCCGATCTCGCTGAAGGCGCCCGCACCGGGCCTCATCACGGAAGTGCGGACCATCGTCGGCGCGCCGGCCTCGCCGCAGGCCGGACCGATGTTCCGGATCGCCGTCAACAACGAGATCGAGCTGGATGCGCAGGTCCCGGCCGTGCACATGCCGAAGCTCAGCCCCGGAGCGACGGTGCGGATCAGCCGCGACGATGCCGCCGATCTGATTGGCCGGGTCCGGCTCGTCGCGCCCGAGATCGACCGTGCCACGCAGCTCGGCCGCGTCCGTATCAGCGTCACCAACAATCCTTCGTTGAAGGTCGGCGTGTTTGCCCGCGCCTCGATCGACGCCAAGCGAAGCTGCGGCGTCGCCGTCCCCAAGACCGCGATCGACCATCTGACCGTCCAGGTGGTCAAGGGCAACACCGTCGAGACGCGGAGGGTGCGCGTCGGCCTGACATCGGACAGCCAAACGGAAATCCTGGAAGGGGTCGACGTCGGCGAAATCGTCGTGGCCGACGCCGGCTCTTCGCTCCATGACGGCGACCAGATCAAGACCATGTTCGCCGATGAACTCGATCGCACGCGGGTACGCTGATGGCTCTCAATATCTCGGCATGGTCGATCCGTAATCCGCTGCCCTCGGTGGTCTTTTCGATCATCCTCCTAATTCTCGGCTGGACCTCCTTCACCAGGCTCGCGATCACACGACTGCCCTCGGCCGACATTCCCGTGATCTCGGTGGCGGTGGCGCAGTTCGGCGCCGCGCCCGCAGAGCTCGAATCCCAGGTCACCAAGACGGTCGAAGACGCCGTCTCCGGCGTCGAGGGCGTGCGGCACATCACCTCCTCGATCACCGATGGCGTGTCAGTCACCACCATCCAGTTCGCGCTGGAGACCAACACCGACCGCGCGCTCAACGACGTCAAGGACGCGGTGACCCGCGTGCGCTCGAACCTGCCGCAAAACGTCACCGAGCCGCTGATCCAGCGCGTCGACGTGATCGGCCTGCCCATTGTAACCTATGCCGCGATCTCGCCGGGCAAGACGCCGGAGCAGCTCTCCTATTTCGTCGACGACGTGGTCAAGCGCGCGCTGCAGGGCGTGCGCGGCGTCGCCCAGGTCGAGCGCATCGGCGGTGTCGAGCGTGAGATCCTGGTTTCGCTCGATCCTGATCGCCTGCAGGCGATGGGGCTGACTGCCGTCAATGTCAGCCAGAGCCTGCGCGGCACCAATGTCGACGTCGCCGGCGGTCGTGCCGAGATCGGTAAGAACGACCAGGCCATCCGGACTCTGGCCGGCGCCAAGACTCTCAGCGACCTCACCGGCACCATGGTCCCGCTGTTCGGCGGCGGCGAGGTTCGTCTCGACGATCTCGGCACCGTGACCGACACCATCGCCGACCGCCGTACCTTCGCCCGCTTCAACGGCGAGCCGGTGGTCGCGCTGGGCATCAAGCGTTCCAAGGGCGCCAGCGACGTGAAGGTCGCCGCAGCCGTGCAGAAGCGCATCGACGCGCTCAAGGCCGCCTATCCCGATGTCGACCTGAAGCTGATCGATACCTCGGTGGACTACACCAACGGCAATTACGAAGCGGCGATCTCGACCTTGTTCGAGGGCGCCATTCTCGCCGTCGTCATCGTGCTGCTGTTCCTCCGCGACTTGCGCGCCACCATGATTGCCGCGGTCTCGCTGCCGCTGTCGATCTTCCCGGCGTTCTGGGCGATGGACATCCTCGGCTTCTCGCTCAACCTCGTCAGCTTCCTGGCCATCACGCTGTCGACAGGTATTCTGGTCGACGACGCCATCGTCGAGATCGAGAACATCGTGCGGCACATGAACATGGGCAAGTCGCCCTATCGTGCCGCCCTCGAAGCCGCCGACGAAATCGGTCTCGCGGTGATCGCGATCTCGCTGACCATCATCGCGATCTTCGCGCCCGCGAGCTTCATGTCGGGCATCGCCGGGCAATTCTTCAAGCAGTTCGGCATCACGGTCTCGGTGCAGGTGTTCTTCTCGCTGCTTGCGGCGCGGTTCGTGACGCCGATGCTGGCCGCCTACTTCCTCAAGCACGGCCATCACGAAGAGCCGCCGCCCGGCCGCATCCTGCGCACCTATCACGGCCTCGTCTCGTGGTCGGTCAAGCATTATTTCATCACGGTGCTGATCGGCTTCGGCATCTTCGCGGCCTCAATCTGGAGCATCACGCTGCTGCCGCAGGGCTTCCTGCCGGCGCAGGACAGCGCCCGCTCGCTGCTGGCCCTCGAACTGCCGCCGGGCACGCAGCTCGCCTACACCGAGAAGGTCACCGAGGACATCGTCGCGCGCCTGCGCAAGCGGCCGGAGGTGAAGAGCATCTTCGTCGATGGCGGCCGCGTTCCACCGGGGACCCAGGAAGTCCGGCGCGCTTCGCTGATCATCAACTACACGCCCAAGAACGACCGCAAGATTACCCAGCGCGAGCTCGAATTCTCGATCAGTCAGGAACTGGAGAACGTTCCCGATATCCGGTTCTGGTTCCTGGACGAGAACGGATTGCGCGCGATTTCGCTGGTGGTGACCGGTGTCGACGCCAACATCGTCAACAACGTCGCCAGTGAACTCGCGACGCAGATGAAGCGAATTCCGACCATCTCCGACGTGATCTCGGAGACGTCGCTGGAACGTCCCGAACTGCGCATCGAGCCGCGCGCCGATCTCGCCGCGCGACTGGGCGTCTCGACCGAAAGCCTCTCGCAGACCATCCGTGTCGCGACGATCGGCGATGTCGGTCCGGCGCTCGCCAAGTTCGACGTCGGCGACCGCCTTGTGCCGATCCGAGTGCAGCTCGAGGACGCGGCGCGCGGCAACCTGAAGACGCTCGAGCAGTTGCGCGTTCCGCTCGGCGAGCACGGCGAGAAGGGCGGCGTACCCCTCTCGGTCATCGCCGACGTCAAGCTCGACCAGGGTCCGACCAGCATCAACCGCTACGACCGCGAGCGGCAGGCAACGGTCGCGGCCGATCTCGTCGGCTCCGCGGCACTCGGCGACGCCACCAAGAAGATCTACGATCTCCCTGTCATGAAGAGCCTGCCGAAGGGCGTGAAGGTCTCTCCCTCCGGTGACGCCGAAAGCCTCAACGAACTGTCCGACGGCTTCGCCACCGCGATCACGGCCGGCCTGATGATGGTCTATGCGGTGCTGGTGCTGCTGTTTGGCACCTTCCTGCAGCCGATCACCATCCTGTTCTCGCTTCCGCTCTCGATCGGCGGTGCGATCGCGGCCCTGCTTGTCACCGGCAAGCAGCTCACCACGCCGGTCTGGATCGGCATCCTGATGCTGATGGGCATCGTGACCAAGAACGCGATCATGCTGGTGGAATTCGCGATCGAATCGATCAATGCCGGCAAGCCGCGCGACGAGGCGATGATCGACGCCGGCATGAAACGCGCCCGTCCGATCGTGATGACCACGATCGCGATGGCCGCCGGCATGATGCCGAGCGCGCTCGCGGTCGGGGCCGGCGGCGAATTCCGCTCGCCGATGGCGCTCGCGGTCATCGGCGGCCTGATCTTTTCGACCATCCTCTCGCTGGTGTTTGTGCCCGCAATGTTCATGGTGATGGACGATTTCGGCGCCCTGATCTGGCGCTTCGGCAAGCGGCTGATCGTGCACAGCGAAGACGCCGAGACCGGCGGCCACCATGAAGCCGCGGATACGGCGCATGCGCCGAAGCGCATCGTGCACCCGGCGGCGGAGTAAGCGCGCTCTGCAGAAGCCGTCGCAGCGACGAAAGTCTTCGCCGCGACGCCTCGTCCTACTCGTTTCGCGCGATCGCGGTCAGCTTGGACATATTCCGCAGCAGGATGCGGCCGCGCTGGAGATCCAGGATTGCTTCCTTGCGCCAGGCCTGAAGCTGGCGGTTGACGCTCTCGCGAGCGGCGCCGACGAAGACGCCGAGTTGCTCCTGCGAGATGTGGACTTCGGAACCGAAATCGGCGGCAAGCGCGCAGAGCCGGCGCGCCAGCCGCACCGGCAAAGGCTGCAACATCGACTCTTCCATGCGTTCGCTCTGCCAGCGAATGCGCTGGCACAAGAGCGCGATGATCTTGATCGCGACCTTTGGCTCCCGTTCCAGAAAAGCAAGAAAGTCTTCGCGCCGCAACACGAACAATTCGCTGGCTTCACCGGCGGTCGCATCCGCAGTGCGGCTCTGGCCGTCGAGCACCGCGACCTCTCCGAACAGATCGCCCGGACCCATGAAGTTCAGCGTCAGCCGGCTGCCATCGGACGCCCCAGTCTCGATGCGGACCTGACCACGGCGCACGCCGAACAGCGCGTCTCCCGCATCGCCCTTCTGGAACAACACCTCGCCATTTGCCAGATGCTGGGTGTGGCAAAGATTGGACAGCCGCTGGAGCTCGTCGGGACCGAGGTCGGCGAACATGGCATTCATTTTCAGAATGACCGCAAATTCCGCCTGCTTGCTCATTTCAACGTCCTTGTGAATCTCTTCGGCAAATCGCTTGGAGGCATCGACGTCAGGATCGCGTAAAACCGCACCGGGGAAGTGTGTCATAAGTCACATAACTTTGCAGCACCTCCTGATTATTTTTAGGCGCTTGGAGCGGTCTCCCGTCCCGGGATAAACTCAGGCGAATGGGCGGCAACCGGCCGGTTTCGACGCCGCAGTTCTTGGAAATGCGACATGAGAGCAATGAAATTCGCCGGCGCTGCGGTGGCCGCAATCATCATCGTGGTCGGTCTGCTGCTGGTGATCGGGATTCCCTCGGGCTTCCTGACCGCGACGATTGCCTCGCGCGTCGAGCAGGCGAGCGGCTATCGCCTCTCGATCGACGGCTCCGCCAAGATCAGCTTTTGGCCGACGCTGAACATCACGCTGAACGATCTGACGCTGCAGGATCCCAAGGACCGCAGCGGCATCACGCGCCTGACGATCGACAGCGTGCAGGCCGACATGTCGCTTGCGAGCGCATGGTCGGGCCATCCCGAGATCAGCGAAATTGTCGTCAGCCACCCCGTGCTGCACCAGCCGCTGCTGCGCGAGCGCCTGCCCGACAGCGGTGCGTCGCCGCAGGCGTTCGCGCTCGACATGAGCGGCGCGACGATCGAGCGCATCAAGATCAGCAACGGCGAGGTCGCATTCTCTCGCGCGCGCGATCGCGTCGAAGGCCGCATCAGCGCCATCAACGCCGACGCCGTCACGAGCCGCGACCGCAAGGTCAATATCGCCGGCACTGCGCGCGTCGGCGAGCACCCGACCAGGTTCGACATCAAGGCGACGACGCCGGCGCCACCGAACGAGCGGCAGACCATCCCGGTGGATTTCGCCATCGACATGCCCGACGTGCTGAAGGCTCAACTCGCCGGCCATGCCGACATGCGGCTGAACGGCGCGGTCGTGATGATCAACGGAGTCAGCGGCACGCTCGGAGATGGCGGCTTCAATGGCTGGGCCTCGGTCGACATCGCGAGCAAGCCGCTGGTGAAGCTCGATCTCGATTTCCAGCGGCTCGCAATCCCGCTGGTGAAATCGCCTGGCGGTGCGGCTGGGGAGCCCTGGAGCGATGCGCCGATCGACGTGTCCGGACTCAATTATGTCGACGCCCAGATCAGAGTCTCGGCCAACGAAGCCGTCATTGGCGATGCCCGTCTAGCGCCGCTGGCGGTTGATGCAAAGCTCGCAGGCGGCATCTTGAAGGCGGGCACGGCCAATCTTGGCACTTACGGCGGCCAGGTCTCGGGCGAAGCGATTTTGGATGCGACCGGCGGCGCGCCGAGCTTTGCGATGCATGCCGACCTCGTCGGCGTGCGTGCGCTGCCGCTGCTGCAGGGCCTTGCCGAATTCGACCGCATCGACGGCAAGCTGCAGGCCAAGCTCGCCCTGCGCAGCGCCGGCGCCAGCCAGCGCGCGCTGATGGCGAACATGCAGGGCACGGCCTTCGTCAATTTCCAGGACGGCAGCATCCGCGGCATCAATGTCGCGCAGATGATCCGTTCCCTGACCTCCGGCACGCTGTCGGGCTGGCAGGACAACCAGAACGCCAGCCAGGAGCAGAGCACGGACCTGTCACAGCTCTCCGCCTCTTTCCGCATCGACAAGGGACAGGCGGTGACGACCGATCTCAATCTGGTCGGGCCGCTGGTGCGTGTCACCGGCGCCGGCACCATTGCGCTCGACACCAAGATGATGGGCTTTCGCGTCGAGCCGAAACTGGTGATGACGACCGAAGGCCAGGGCCGCACGTCCGAACCGGTCGGCTTCGGCATTCCCGTGATGATCACAGGCCCGTGGTCGCAGCCGCGGATCTATCCTGACATGGCCGGCGTGCTCGACAATCCTGATGCCGCCTATGCGAAGCTGCGCGAGATGGGCAAGGGCCTGTTCGGCCCTGACGGCGCCGGGCTCGGCAATATCCTGAACAGTTTTGGCCTCGGCGGCAACGCCGATCCGCAGGCGCAGCGGCCGGGCCAAGGACAAGGGCAAAACAATCTGCTCGGGGGCCAGTTGGGCGAAGCGATCGGCAATCTGATCCAGCAGGGGCTGTCGAGCGGCAACGGAAACGGCGCCAGCCGAAACCTCAGCCTGCCCGGCGCACCGGCGCCGCAGGCCTCGCCGGCCCCGCCGACCCAGGACCCGCCTGCGGCGCAGCAGGACAGCCAGCCGATGAACGACCTGATGCGGCAGCTGTTTAACAGGTGATTGGCGGACGGCGTTTCCCGCGGGTAAGCCACACGAGCCCCTCGCCGGTTCACCGGCCCAAATTGTGATAAAAGGGCCGTTCGGCCTGTGCGGCCCATGGCGCCGGCGTCCGTCGTGGCGCGAGAGGATCCGGATGGCGGGAGCGAAAGACAAGACCTGGTTTCTGCGCGGGGGCCTGTTCGCCAAATATGTCGTCTCCCTCGTCGGCCTCGTCGTGTTCGTGCTCGCCGTCAACGGCGCGATGGAGACGTGGATCTCCTATCGCGCCACGAGGACACAGCTGACCGGCGGGCTCGAGGACAAGGCGCAAGCCACCGCGCGGCGCCTGGAGCAATCCGTCTCCGAGATCGAGCGCCAGATCAGCTGGGTGACGACGGCCAGCCGGGACACGATCGAGAAGCGCCGCGCCGATTATGCCCAGCTGCTGCAGCAGGTCTCCGTCGTCTCCCAGCTGTTCCAGCTGAACGGCGACGGCCGCGAGGTGCTGCGCGTTTCGCGCCAGTCGACCACGACCGGCAGCAATGCGGACCTCTCCCGCGACCTGCGCTTCCTTGATACGGTCGCGCGCGGAGTCAGCTACTCGCCAGCCTACTTCTCGGACGGCACTCCCTACATGTCGATCTCGGTGGCACATTCCGGCTTCAATGCCGGCGTCACCGTAGCCGAGGTCGATCTCAGCTTCCTCTCCCGCTTTCTGTCGGACGCACAGGTCGGCAAGGCCGCCTTCGCCTATGTGGTCGATGCACATGGCCGCGTGCTCGCGACCTCGTCCAACGGACCCGATCTCGGCAGCGATTTGTCGAAACTGCCGCAGGTCGCGGCTGCGATCGCGCCCGGCCGCGAGCCCGCGACGTCAGGCACCGACTTCAACGGCCACGCGGTGCTGTCAGCCGAGAGCACCGTGCCGAAGCTCGGCTGGAGCGTGCTGTTCGAGCAGCCGGCCTCACAGGCGCTGATGCCGATCCGTGACCAGCTCGTGCGCATCGCGCTTTTGATCGGCATGGGCCTGCTGGTCGCGATCCTCGCCGGCACGCTGCTCGCGCGGCGCATGATCATCCCGATCACGGCGCTGCGCGACGGCGCGCACAGGCTCGGCGAGGGCGAGTTCAGCCATCGCATCGACGTGCACACCTCCGACGAGCTGGAGGAGCTCGCCGGCCAGTTCAACCGCATGGCCGGGCAGCTCCAGGAGACCTATACGGACCTCGAAGCGAAAGTCGAGGCGCGCACCCGCGATCTCGCCCAGTCGATCAACGAGCTGAAGGTGCTGGAAGAGGTCGGCCGTGCGGTGGCGTCCTCGCTCGACCTCAATGCCGTGCTGCCGACGATCGCCGCCCGCGCGCTGGAGATCAGCCACGCCGATGCGGTGCTGATCTACGGCCATGATGCCGAACGCCATCGCTTCAACCTGGTCGAGGCCGACGGCATCGACAAATCGGCCGAAGGCGCCCACGTCACGATCGACGAAGGCGACAACATCCTGAGCGATGCCGCCGAGAGCGGTGAGCCGATCGCAATCGCGGACCTCGACCACGCCGCCGGGCAGCCGCTGCGCGACGTCGCGCTCGCCGCCGGCTTCCATGCGGTGCTGGTGGTGCCGCTGGTCGACCAGCAGGGCACGCTCGGCGCGCTGGTGGTGCTGCGCCGCGCCAGCGGCGCGTTCGAGGGCAGCCTCACCGGCCTGATGCGCACCTTCGCCAACCAGGCGGTGCTGGCGATGCGCAATGCGCGGCTGTTCAGCGAAGTCGACCACAAGAGCCACGCGCTGGAGAGCGCGAACCAAACGGTCCGCGCCCAGGCCGACAAGCTGCGCGAGCAGACCGAGCAGCTCAAGGACTGGAACAAGTCGCTCGAGGAGCGCGTCGCGACCCAGCTCGGCGAGATCGAGCGCATCCGCAAGCTCGAGCGCTTCCTCGCGCCGCAGGTGGCGCAGCTGATCGCCTCCTCCGACAGTCCCGAGGGGCTGCTCACCAGCCAGCGCCGCGAGGTCACCGTGGTGTTCTGCGACCTGCGCGGCTTTACGGCTTTCACGGAAGCGACCGAGCCGGAGGAGGCGATGAACGTGCTGCGCGAATATCACGCAGCGCTGGGCAAGCTGATCTTCAAATATGAGGGCACGCTCGACAAATATGCCGGCGACGGCGTGATGATCCTGTTCAACGCGCCGATCCAGTTCGAGGACCACACCACGCGCGCCGTGAAGATGGCGGTGGAGATGCGCGACACCATCGGCCCCCTGACCGAGCGCTGGCGCAACCGCGGACATAGCCTCGGCTTCGGCATCGGCATCGCGCTGGGCTATGCCACGCTCGGCCAGGTCGGCTTCGAGCAGCGGCTGGAATATGCCGCGATCGGCAGCGTCACTAACCTCGCCTCCCGCCTGTGCGCCGAGGCCCATGCGAACCAGATCGTGGTCAGCCGCCGCGTCTACGGCATGGTCGAGCCATGGGTCGAAGCGCGCGCGCTCGATGATCTCCAGCTCAAGGGGTTCAATCACCCGGTGCTGGCCATGGAGATCTTGCGCTGGCGCGAGGAAGTCGACAACGTCGTGGATGCCTCCGCGGCGCGGCGTCGGGGATAGAAACCAACGCAAAGATCGAAAACAACCCCATGCACAGTAGACAAGTCACCGGGCGGCCCTGCGATTTTCTCGAAATTGCGGATTATTCGAAATTTTCCTTGACGCGTCGGGCAAAACACCGGCATGATGGCATCGTCGGGCGTTAGGGCTGAAGCTCGTCTTGCCCTGTAGGCGTCTCTGGCGCTCGCGTCATCGGGTTGGGTTGTCTCCAGGAGCTTCGCGTAGGTCTCGCTCAACGCTTCGCCGGAGAGGTCCTTGATGTCGTCCCAGCGCGCGCCTTTGGGCAGCATCGAGGCTTCGCCTCTGGGTGACGCGCTCCTCGTCCATCTTGAGAAAGAGGAGACAGGAGATCTGGCTGATATAGGCCTGATAGGAGACGCCCTGATCGCGCAGGACGTGGGCGAAATTCCAGACTTTGGCGACGAGGGTTTGGGCGTTCACGGCGCGCTCCCGAGAAACGGATTGACGATGGAGAGCCCACTGAAGCCGCGGCCGTGCTGCAGGTCTTCGCTGTAGAGCGTGTCGCAGCCGGCCTCGATCGCCGCTGCAACGATCAAGGCGTCGTAAAACGCGAGGGTGTGATCGCGGGCCAGAGCAAGCGCCGCAGCGTGCGTGTCTGACGTCAGCGGCGCGATGTCGGGAAAGCGAAAGCGCAGCGACTGCACGGCGGCTTCAATGACAGGCCAATCCAGCCTCTGCTTCTTGCGCGGCACGTTGGTGAACTCGTTCAGGACCTGGGCACTGATGACACCACCGCCGGCAATCGTGGTCAGCGCTTGCTGGCGCCGTGCGTCGGTCGAATACGCATAGATCAGGATATTGCTGTCGAAGAACGCGTTCACCGCTCGTTCGCCTCGTCGCGATCGAACTTGTAACCCTCGGGCAGGGGAAACTGGAACTGCTCCACCTGCCTGAGAAATTCCGCTCGCTTGTCGACCTTCTCCACCGCGAGCCTTCCCTTTGAGGCTTCCACCACGTTGAGTTCGTCGCCGGGTGAAAGGTTCAGGGCGTTTTGCGGCGGAAGATCATCGAGCGGAGCCCCGACCGCTGCGCGGCTTCGCCTGCTCACGTCCCCCGCTTCGGCCCGATCGCCTCGAAAGCCGCCTTCTGCTCGTCGCTCAGGTCGGCTTCGAAATCATCGAGCGCATCGGCGACGCCGCCCACCGCTTGCAGCATCGTCTGGAGCCGTGTCTTCACGGCCGCGAGGCGGGCCTGCGGTGTCGCTTCCGCCTTCATCGGGCAGGAGCTCAGCGCCTGCATGGTGCGCAGCGTGGTGTCCTGCAGCACGTCGAGCCGGGCGCTTCCGGTGTCGTCGAGCTTCAGCATCGAGACGATCTCGGCGGCGGGCCATTGCTGCTGCACGAGCTGCTCGTACTGGTGCTGGGCCTGCACGTCGTAGCGGGGATCGTCGTTCGGATCGCAGGCTTTGGCCGCCTGCGCGTCCTTGTGCTGGGCCGATGCGAGGGCGGCACGGCGCTGCTGCGCCAGCGACTCCAGCTTTGCTTTCTGGCCGTCATCGAGCAGGTGGACGACTTTGTCCAATGCCGGCGCGATCGCGTCCGTGGCCTTGATCATCGCCTCCAGACGGGTCTGCATCACGCCGAGGCGCTCCGCGGCCGTCGCGGGCGCCTGCGCCGGACAGGAGGCGCGGATGATATCGCGCGCGGAGATCCAGGCGGCGCCGAGATCGTCCAGGACCGAGCGCTGCATCTCGTTCGGCTGAACCAACTCGGCGATACGTTCGACAGGCAAGCCGCCGGTGTCGCTGCCATCGCAGACCGTCGCCACCGACGGAACCCTTCGCCCGCGGCGGCCGTGCGGCGCGGTGTAGGCGGCGAGCTCCGGCGCGGCATAGGGCGCGAAGATCGCGGCATAGATATCGCCGTAGCCATAGAGCGAGAGACTGGTCGTATCGCCGAAAATGATTGCAGCGGTGAGATCGTCATGCGCGAACGGCCAGAACACCGGACCGATCCAGCCATAGCTGCCGTCAGGGTGACGCCACCAGCCCTGCGGGCGGTGGCCGCCATGCCAGCCCGACAGCGCGGCCTGCGCGGTGAGCGCCGCGCGCACGACATAGGGATTGGCGGGCCGGCCGCGCTCGGCTCCGTCCGGCCTCGGCCGCGGATCCTGCGACCGCAACGCGGCATCACGGGTACGGCCGCCGCGCACGCCCATGCGGGCATGGCGCAGGCGCGACAGACCGAGCACATGGCCGACGGCAAAGCGCGCAACACCGAGCGGCCCGCCGCGCAATCCGAACTGCGCTTCCGCTCTGTTGGGCAACAGCACTGTCAGAATGACAAGAATCGCGCCGGCAAGCGCCGGTCCCAAGCGCGATCTCGACAAGACCACTGAACCGACCAACGAGCTGACCACCCCTTGGCCCTCCTCCAGCCAAGCGCACCACGTCGCAGAGATGACTCGCGAGGGAACCAATTGTTCCGCGACGCGACGGGCGAAGCGTCAGCGGACCCCCGAGGCGCTATCGCGGCGAGCGCTCCCTGCGGCAGTGCTATCGCATATGGTGTCCACGATGCGGCGGCATCGGCGCCGGGCTTCCTCTCCCGCTTGCGGGGGAGGGTTGGGGTGGGGGTGCCTCCGCTCGGGAGGGTATTCCTGGGTGGTGAGAGCCCTCACCCGCCGCGCGCGGCACGATGCTTCGCATCGCCCGGGGCGCGTCGGCCTCTCCGCAAGCGGGAGAGGCGAAGCAAGCTCACTGCGGCTTTTGCGGCACCACGACGGTCTGGCCGGGATAGATCAGATTGGGATTGCGGATCTTCGCGCGGTTGGCGTTGAAGATCACCGCATAGCGGGCGCCGTCGCCATAGGCGAGACGGCTCAGCGCCCAGAGGCTGTCGCCGCGGGACACCACCCGGCTGCCGCCGGCCTCCGCCGTCGCCGGGGTGATGGCCTCCGCGGGCGAGGCCGATGCGACGGCAGCATTTGCGGCCGGCAGCCTCGCCATGGATTTGGGTTTCGGCGAGCCCATCATGCGGGGCCGGGCCGCTTGCGTCGCGGTAAGGCGTGGCGGCGGCAAGGACGCGACGACGTCTGATTTATCGTCAGGCTTTTCGACCGGCTTCGCGTCCGGCTTCGGCGCCGCCGCGACGCGCGCCGGCGGCGAAGCCTCGGCGATCGTCACCGGCATGGTGCGGCTCGACTGCACGACGGTGCCATCCGGTGCCGTCGCCCGCAGCGCCAGCTCATAGCTGCCGGCGGGAAGTTTTGGCGGGGTCATCACGAACTGGCCCGATGCATCGGCCACCACGCTGTCGAGCGGCTGGCCATCGCGCAGCAGCTCGACCTTTGCACCGGGCGCGGCCTGGCCGGCGATGACAGCAGCCTCGCCTTGATCGTCAACGCGGGCGACGTCGAAACGGGGGCCGCTGTCGGCAGCTGAAAGCTGCGACTTGGCCGGCGCGATCTCGGCCAGCGCCGCGACCTGCTTCCGGGTCTCGGCCATGGGAGAGGCTGACGGTGCCGGCGCAGCCGCGGCAAGCTTCGGTTCGCCGGTCTTCGCCTCCGACTTGACCCCGGTGTCGGCCTCTGCGTTGGCCTCGACCTTCACCTCGGCCTTTGCCTCAGGCTCGAGCTTGGTCTTCGCTTCGGGCTGTTTCTCGTCCGGCTTCACGACCGCGGCGACCTCTGTGTTCGTCTTGCCCGGCAGCAGCCGGCGCAGCTCGGCGGGGCCGATCACCAGCACGGTGCCGACCACCGCCAGCAGACAGAACGCAACGAAGGCCTTGGATGCGGTGATCATCAGTCATCAAGCCTTGATCAAAACCTGGGAAATCAACCCCGATAAATTGCGCCGTTTTGGCTACGGCAGCAAGCCTGGATAAGTGAACCGCCAGGGCTGACGCACGTCAAATCAGCGAGGCCGCTTCGCGGCAATTCTTCAAGGGTATTTCACCGTGACCGCATCTTGCCGCGCCGCGCCATGGCTGGCGCTTGCCTTGACGCTCGCCCCCCCGGGCTCGCGGCTTCCGGGCCGCCGCCGGGTCTCCTGGAGGGCACGGAAGACGCCTATCGCAAACTCGGCGTCGATTGGCCCAACAACCGCTATCTCCTGATCTCGCTCGGCGGCCAATACGACGAGCATCCGAACAACACCGTCATGAAGGGCCTCGGCGGCTGGCAATGCCGCTACGACCTTCAGACCGGAAAATTCGACGTGCCCGGGATCTTCGCCAAGGACAATGCGGACGCGCTGACATGGGAAGTGAAGCGGGAGTGAGCGGCTGGCGGGACCGGATCAGGTTCGTGCCCTTTCGGGGGCGCGCCAAGCTCCTGATTTTGTTCCGATTCATAGTTCCCTAACCGTTGCTGGTAACGGGCTCTTGTCGGTTTTGCTGCATCTTGCCTGTCAAGGGAGAGGACAGGGATGGGCGCATCAACAAGCTGGACCGCGCGGTTGCGCGCGTTGCTTCGCCGTTGGCGGGGCGCACCGCTGACGTGGCTGATCGTCGGCGGCTTCGTGCTGATGGCTGCGATGGCCGTCGGCACCGCGCTGACCGTCGATCGCTTCCGCCAGAACGCGATCGAGAGCGGCCGCGACAGCCTGGAAAGCTCGGTCCGCCTGCTCGCACGGCATTTCGACCGGCAATTCGAGGATTTTGCGGTGCTGCAGAAGAGCATCATCGCGGAGCTCGAAAGCTATGGCATCGATTCCCCCGATGTCTTCCGCAGCGAGATGTCGACGCTCGCCATGCACGAGGTGCTGCGCACCAAGGCCAGCGGCTGGTCCGACGTCGCCGGCGCCAATTTGTTCGATTCCAGGGGCGAGCTGATCAACTCGTCGAAGAGCTGGCCCGTCGCCGACATCTCGGTCTCCGACCGCGGCTATTTTATCAGGCTCAAGAACGATCCGGCCGCGCAGGAAGAGATCGAGGTCGTGCCCGGCCGGTTCGGCAGCGGCCCGGCGATCGTGTTTGCGCGACGCGTGTCGGGCGCGCATGGCGAGTTCCTCGGCATCGTGACCCGCGCGATCACGCCGGACCAGCTCGAATCCTTCTTCGCCTCGACCGGCCTCGGCGACGACGCCTCGATCGCGATGCACCACCAGAATGGCCAGCTGCTGGCGCGCGTTCCGCATCTCGACGCGATGATCGGACAGAACTTCCGCACCGGCTCGGCCGCGCAGAAAGCCGTGTTCGAGCGCAGCTTCGTCACCACGAAGCTCAAGAGCCCGATGGACGGCAAGGACCGCATCGTCGCCTCGCGCCGGCTCACCGGCGAGCCGCTGGTGGTGGTCGCCACCAAATCGCTGGACGCGACACTCGCCACATGGCGCACGCAAACCAAGTTCTTCGTCACCGTCGCCGTGCTGTCGATCGGCCTGCTCGTGCTCACGCTGTTCCTGATCTTCCGCCAGGTGACCAACCGCGTCTCGCTGGAGAAGCAGCGGCTCGACACCGCCCTGAATACGATGACCCAGGGGCTCTTGATGTTCGACCAGGACGAGCGGCTCGTCGTCTGCAACCGCCGCTACATCGAGATGTACGGGCTCTCGACCGCAGTGGTGAAGCCAGGCACGACTTTCCGCGACGTGATCCAGCACCGCGCAGATACCGGCTCATTCCACGGTGACGTCGACGCCTATTGCGCAGACATCCTGAGCAATGCGGGGCGCCTCCAGAGCACCATCGTCGAGACCTCCGGCGGCCGCCTGATCGAAATCAAAAACCATCCCGGCGCGGCCGGTGGCTGGCTCGCCACCCACAACGACGTCACCGAGCGCATCCGCGCCGACGAGCGCATCGCACACATGGCGCATTACGACGCGCTGACCGACCTGCCCAACCGCGTGCTGATGCGCGGACATCTGGAGCGGCGCGTGGCGGAGCTCGCCCAAGGCAGGTCATTTGCGGTCCTCTATATCGACGTCGACGAGTTCAAGGGCGTCAACGATTCGCTCGGCCACGAGGTCGGCGACGAATTGCTGCGCCAGGTCGCCAGCCGCCTGCGCGCCTGCGTCAGCGACGACGATCTCGTGGCGCGGCTCGGCGGCGACGAGTTCGCCATCGTCAAGGCCGGGAGCTCGGACCAGGACGAGCTGGCGGCGCTGGCCGAACGGATCCTGAAGGCGCTGCGCATCCCCGTCGATTGCAAGGGCCAGGAGATCACGACCGACGCCAGCATCGGCATCGCGATCGCGCCGGACCACGGCGACATCATCGACGACCTGCTCAAGCGCGCCGATCTGGCGATGTATGCGGCGAAGTGCGAAGGGCGCGGCACCTTCCGCGTCTTCGTGCCGGAATACGACGCCAAGGCGCGGCAGCGCCGCCAGCTCGAGATCGACCTGCGCCAGGCGCTGGCCCGCCGCGAATTCGAGGTGCACTACCAGCCCCTGGTGGATCTCTCCGCCAACGTCGTCACCGGCTGCGAGGCGTTGCTCAGGTGGCGCCATCCGGAGCGCGGCATGGTCTCGCCCGCCGACTTCATTCCGGTCGCTGAGGACACCGGCCTGATCGGCGAGATCGGCGAATGGGTGCTGAGGCAGGCCTGCACCGAGGCGGCGTCGTGGCCCGGCGACATCCACATCGCGGTCAACGTCTCGCCGGTGCAATTCCGCTCCAAGACGCTGGCGCTCAAGGTTGCAACCGCGCTCTCCGAGTCAGGCCTCGCGCCGGGGCGGCTCGAGCTCGAGATCACCGAAACCGTGCTGATCCGCGACGACGCGGAGGCCCTGACCGTCCTGCAGCAGCTGCGCGATCTCGGCGTGCGCATCGCGCTCGACGATTTCGGCACCGGCTATTCGTCGCTGAGCTATCTGCATCGCTTCCCGTTCGACAAGATCAAGATCGATCGCAGCTTCATCAGCGACATCGGCCAATCCGAGGATTCCTCTCCGATCGTCCAGGCCGTGGTGCACATGGCCGCGGCCCGCCACATGGCGACGACGGCGGAAGGCGTCGAGACCGAAGCGCAAGCCGCGGTGCTGCGGCAGCTCGGATGCAGCCAGATGCAGGGCTGGCTGTTCAGCCCGGCCGTGCCGGCGGCGAAGCTGAAGCAATTGCTGGCGAAGCAGGCGGCGGCGGCCTGAGGCCGGCCCCCGCCCGCATTGCAGCGACGTTCGCGTGGTCCAGAGCAAATAGGATCAAACCTCGCATCTCGCAGTTATCGCGCTGCTGAGACGGCCGGGAACTCCGGCCGGGCGGGCCTCAGTCGACATTGCATCACGCACAACGCGGGCGACTTGCCGCCTGCGATCGGTTGCGCGCGTGCACATCAAGCGAGGCGACATGGCGATCGTGACTTCCAGGATGATTCCACTCATAGCGGCCGCCGCATTGATCGGCTTTGCCGCGCAGGCGCGCGACGACGGCCGCTTTGCGAACTCCCCCCTCAAGGGCTGGTTCGAGAGCCTGCACAGCAAGGGTGGCGGGCCCTGCTGCGCGGATGCGGACGGCACGGCGCTCGACGACGTCGATTGGGAGACGCGCGGTGGACACTATCGCGTGAGGATCATGGGTGACTGGATCGACGTGCCCGACGACACCGTCATCACCGAACCGAACCGCATCGGCCGCACCATCGTCTGGCCCTATTACGTCAACGGCCGCGCCAACATCCGCTGCTTCATGCCCGGCAGCATGACCTGAGAAGACCGGAGCAACGAATTGGCTTCAGCCGCATGCTGCCGGCTGCACAGCCCCATGCGGCCTGACCGACCCTCCGCGCCGGGCGCCCGATGAAGCCAGCAAGCGCAGGCAGATCAGTCTGTTCCATCTGTGAGACACACGGTCTAAAAATAGCGTCTATCGGCTCTAATTCGGATCACTAATTTGCGGGGTGTCTTCTAACCCCAGCAAGGAGCGATCCCATGACCATCCTCGTAGCAGGCGCCACCGGCCGCGTCGGCCGCCACGTTGTCCGGCAACTCGTCGAGCGCAACGCCAAGGTGCGCGTGCTGACCCGTGATCCCGCGAAGGCCGACGTGCCCTCAGGCGTCGATGTCGCCAAGGGCGACCTTCTCGACATCGACTCGTCGCGCGCGGCGTTCGACGGCGTGAGGACGCTGTTCCTGCTCAACGCCGTGACCGGCGACGAATTCACGCAGGCGATCATCACGCTGAACATCGCCCGCGAGGCCGGTGTCGAACGGGTCGCCTATCTGTCGGTGTTCGACGCCGACGCGGCCGTGAACGTGCCGCACTTCGCCGTGAAATCGGGCGCCGAGCGCATGCTGGCGCAGATGGGGTTCAGCGCCACCATCCTGCGCCCGAGCTATTTCATCGACAACGAGCTCATGATCAAGGACGTGATCCTCAATCACGGCGTCTATCCCATGCCGATCGGCAGCAAGGGCGTCGCCATGGTCGACGCGCGCGACATCGCCGAGGTCGCTGCGATCGAACTGATCCGTCGCGACCGGGCGCCGGAAAAGCTTCCGGTCGAGACCATCAACCTGGTCGGGCCCGACACGTTGACCGGACCTGACGTGGCGAAGATCTGGTCTGATCTCCTGGGGCGCCCGGTCGTCTATGGCGGCGACGATCCGAGCGGGTTCGAACAGAACATGGCGAGCTTCATGCCGAAATGGACGGCCTACGAGATGCGCCTGATGGCCGAGCGTTATGTCACCCACGGCATGATCCCCGACGCCGGCGACGTCGAGCGGTTGACCACTATCCTCGGTCGTCCGCTGCGCTCCTACCGCGACTTCGCGGCGGAGATCGCGGCGGCGACGACAAAGTCCACCTGACGGGGCGGCAACGACCCGATGGCGCACCGCTTCGTGCCGCGTAGCGTCCCGGGACGAGACCGGAGCTGCGCTACGCCGCCCGGAGATCGCCGACGAAGCGGTCGACGTCGCGCTTGAGATCGTCGGACAGGCGCGCCAGCATCTTGGCGGAGTCGAGCACCTCGCCGGCGGCCGCACCGGTCTGCCCGGCGGCCTGGGACACGCCGGAGATGTGCCGCGAGACCTCGTTGGTGCCCTGCGAGGCCTGCTGCACGTTGCGCGCGATCTCGCGCGTCGCCGCGCCCTGCTCCTCGACGGCAGCCGCGATCGCGGCTGCGATCTCGTTGACGCGCTGGATGGTGGTGCCGATCGACTGGATCGCAGTGACCGAGGATTTGGTCGCGCCCTGGATCGCGGCGACCTGGCCGGTGATCTCTTCGGTCGCCTTCGCGGTCTGCGTGGCGAGATTCTTCACTTCGGAAGCGACCACCGCAAAACCGCGTCCGGCGTCACCTGCGCGCGCCGCCTCGATGGTGGCATTGAGCGCGAGCAGATTGGTCTGCTCGGCAATGCCCGTGATCAACGCGACGACGTCGCCGATGCGCTGGGCGGCGTCGGCCAGCGCCTGCACCTCGGCGTTGGTGCGATCGGCTTCGCTGGCGGCAGCGCCGGCGATGCTGGAGGATTCCGCGACCTGCCGGCTGATCTCGCTGATCGAGGCCGAGAGCTCTTCCGTTGCCGCCGCAACCGTCTGAACGTTCGAAGAGGCATCGCCCGACAGGCTCGCGACCGAGGCCGCCTTGGACGAGCCCTGCTCGGCGGTCGAGGACATCGACTGCGCCGTGGCATTCAGCTCGCCCGACGCCGACGCCAGCGTGTGCAGCGATTCCGTGACGGTCTTTTCGAACTGCTCGATCAGCCGATCGATGGCGAGCTGGCGCCGCTCCTTCTTGGCCTGCTCGGCAGCCCTTTCTTCGCCGAGGCGGTCGCCCGTGATCATGTTCTCCTTGAACACCGACACGGCACGCGACATTTCGCCGATCTCGTCGCCGCGCTCGATGCCTGCGAGCTCGATCGCATAGTCGCGCTCGGCGAGCTTGCGCATCGCCTGCGTCAGCTTGCGGATCGGCGTAGAGACGCGGCTCTGAACCAGGATGAAGCCGAACACCGTGATGGCGAGCGCGACCAGCATCATCGCGCCGTTGAAGACGAGGCTCCATATCGCAGCCGTCTTCTGCTGCCCGGCACGGGCGACCATCTCGGCCAGCGCCGCCTGACCAGCCTCGACGTAAAAATTGAGAATGGCGGTATTGAGCTTGGCAAGCTCCACGCCCTTGATCTCGATGGTCTGGTTGTTGCTCAGCGCCTTGATGAGTCCCTGCTGGCGTTCGACCATGGCGACGGCGTCGCCCTGCTTCGAACGCGCGACCACGTCGGTGAGGCTCGCAGGCGCGTCAGTGCGGCTTGCGGCATCCTGCACTTGGCTCCAGGCCTGCTTGGCACGACCGCCGTCCTCGGCCGCCCCGACAATGTCGGCGGCGGTCCAGGGCTTTGCGGCAGCACCCGCGGCCTCGAGACGGATCGCGATGAGGCCGCCGAAATTGCGCGCGGCCCAGGCGGACTGCTTCACGCCGAGGAGATGATCGACCACGGGGTCCGTGAGCTTGAGCGCGTTCTCGAGGGCAGTGGTCAAGTCGAGTATGGAGTCGAGATAGTCCTGCGCCGTTTTCCTGAACTCGTCGGCCGCCCTGGTGTCGCGCGCCGCCTTCGGCTGGTGGATCAGGGCTTCGGCCTTGGTTCGCAGCGGCAACAGCGCGTCATGGAGCGCAACGAACTTGCCCAGCAGGCCGGCAAGGCGGGAATCGGACACGCCGTCGAGGCGTTCGAGCACGATCTTGTAGGCAGCTTCGGACAGTTGCCGGTTGGCAGCGATCCGCTCATCGGCAGCGGCATTGGCAGGCTCTTCGGCAACCAGCGCCGACAGGAAGGTGCCGCGCTCGATCCTGAAGCCGAGCAGCGCCGTGAAAAGCTGCTGGTCAGTCCCGGCGTAGCGCTCGACCTTTTGCGCCGCGCTGTTGCGCTCGATGGCACCGAACAGGCCGGTCGAGAGCTGCCCGACGAGGAACAGGCCGAGGACGCCGATGATGGCGCCGAGAACAGAACGAATGGAGGGATTGCCGAACGATGCCATGGGAGCGCCGGGTCTCTGAATCGGATAAGGATGCAGGAAAGTACCGGCTTGCCCCTAAGATTTGGTTCACCACATGCCCATCGGCCCGCAGGAGGCGCGGGGCGGAGCCCGATTTGCACCGGTCGGGGGCGCGACGTTCAAGTCATCAGCTTCACTTCGAACGCCTGATGGGGTGAACCTCGACGAACTCGGCGTCCGGATGCGCGATGATGGTGGCGAACATGATGCCGCTGATGATGAGCGACCAGGCGGTGTCCCAATAAATCCAAAACACTTGCCAGCCTCCTTTTGCCAGCCTCCTTTTGCCGGCCTCCGATTGTCGTCCTCGCCCGCGAGACCCTTGGCAACGGCGGGAAGAGGCTGCCGTTCCCTGCAGGCGAAAGCCTAGCGATCTCTTGTCTTGGTCGTCGCGACCTTCCGATCGGTTTCACCGGCGCGGCGTTTTGCCACGACGTCTTCATCCCCAGCGCCTTCGCGCGGACGCGGTGGCGGCTTGGGCTGGCCGGACTGTCCGCCGTGCTTACCGCCCATATCGGGTTTGCCTTCGAGGTCGTTTTCGCGGGGCATGCCGGGTCAATGCACGCGGCCGGCAATCGTTCGTCATTTGGATTCGTAATTTACCGGAGCGCCGTTCGGCTGTGAACGAGTTCATATCGGCGCCACCTTTTTGCGGTGCACGATAGTTGGCGCACTGGACGCGTCGAACCTTGGACGGACGGATTTGGCCTCATGACGAAGCAACTCGTGGCCTGGACCATCCTGACCTCGGCCTTGCTCGCCGTCGCCATATGGACGGTGCTCGGGCCGCCCGACCATGAGGCCGGCTCGCATCTGCCCTCGCGCGACCTGACGGCGTCGGTGCGCTAGCGCAGCAGCGGACCGATACAATTTCGGCATCGATCGATCTCATCTGAAATTTGGTGCAAGGGATTACGAGCCGCTATCCTGCCGCAAAACGACTGGCCGTACCGGCAGGAGGACGCCCTTGATCAGACCGACACGCCGCGCGGTGATCGCCAACACGCTCTTCACCGCTCTTGTCACCTCTGTTGTCACCTTTCTTGCCCTCGTTTCCGGAGTCCGTGCCGGCATGGCCGAAACCTTCGCCTATGTCGGCAATGCCGACAGCAACAGCATCAGCGTGTTCAAGCTTGCCGGGAACGGCGAGATGACCCCGGTGCAGACGGCCGCCTTCACCGGCGTCGAGAAGCCCGGCTCCTCGACACCACTTGCCATCACGCCCGACCATCGCGTGCTGATCGCCGGCGTCCGCGCGCAGCCGTTCGTCGCCGTGAGCTTTGCGATCGATCCCACGACCGGTCTCCTCAGCCCGATCGGCAACGGGCCGCTCGCCGACAGCATGGCCAACATCGCAACCGATCGCACCGGCAAGGTGCTGTTCAGCGCCTCCTATGGCGGCAACAAGGTCGCACTGAATCCGCTTGCCGCCAACAGCGTCGTCGCCGAGCCGAAGCAGGTGATCCCGACCGGGTTGAACGCGCACGCCTTCCTGCCCTCGCCCGACAACCGCTTCGTGTTCGCGACCAATCTCGGTTCGGACCAGGTGCTGAGCTTTGCGTTCGACGCCGCCGCGGGCACGCTGACGCCGGGCGATCTGCCGGCGATCAGGGCGCCGGAAAAATCCGGGCCGCGGCACTTCGTGTTCCACCCCAACGGCAAGTTCGTCTATCTCATCCACGAGCTGAACGGCGACGTCGCGGCCTACAGCTATGAGGCCGAGAGCGGAGCCTGGAGCGAGATCCAGCGCACCACGGCCCTCCCGGAAGCTTTTTCAGGAAAACCTTGGGCCGCCGACATTCACGTCACCCCTGACGGCCGCTTTCTCTACGCCTCCGAACGCACCAGCAACACGCTGACCGCCTACAAGGTCGATGCATCGAGCGGCAAGCTGACGACGATCGGGAGCGTGCCGACCGAGAAACAGCCCCGCGGCTTCAACATCGATCCCACCGGCCACTATCTCGCCGCGGTCGGCGAGCTCTCCGACGGCATGACCGTCTACGCCATCGACCAGGCCAGCGGCGCGCTCAGCAAGCTGAAATCCTACCCCACCGGCAAGAGGCCGAACTGGGTGGAGTTTGCGACGCTGAAGTGAGGGCTCTTTCTTACCCTCCCCTGGAGGGGACGGGTACGAACCTCTTTGCTTATGCAGCGACAAAGCCAACAGGCGGCATGGCGCCGCCTGCGCTGCGGCATTCTCACCCGGTCAGCCCATGGCCCGCCGCCATCGCTTCTGCTATCGATCGGGCCATATCGCTGAGAGCCTTGCAGCCAACCGGAATGACCGATGCGTTCATTGCCTGCGCGTTCCCTGTCCCAGACCTTCGCAGCTCTCGCCGGACTGGCGCTGATCTCCGCCCTGCCCGCCCGCGCGGCTGATGACGACGCGCCAAAAGGGCCGGCGGTCACGGTGCTGAAAGCGGCCAAGTCCTGCTTCTCCGACATCGTCGAGGCGACCGGCTCGATCATGGCGCGCGAGGAAACCTCCGTACGGCCCGAGCGTCCCGGCCTGAAGGTGACCGAGGTGCTGGCCGACGCGGGCGAGACCACGACGGCCGGCCAGGTGCTGGCGCGGCTGGCGCTGCCCGAAGGCGGCACGCTCCAGGTCACCGCGCCCGTGGCCGGCGTCGTCGCCACCTCCACCGCACAGATCGGCGCGCCTGCCTCGGCCAGGGGCGAGGCGCTGTTCACGATCGTGGCGCGCAGCGAATACGACCTCGTCGGGCTCGTTGCGACCAACGACATCAGGAAGCTCGCGGTCAATCAGCCTGTCACCGTGCGCATTGCCGGGGCCGGCGATATCGATGGCAAGGTGCGCCGCATCGGTCCGACCGTCGAGCCGAACATCCAGCAGGGCATGGTCTATATCGGCATCGCCCCGCAGCGGAGGCTACTGATCAACGCGAGCGGGCGCGCGCTGATCAAGACCGGCCAGAGCTGCAACGTCGCGGTGCCGTTGACGTCGGTGCAATATACATCCGCGGGCACCGTGGTGCAGGTGATCCGCCGCAACCGCGTCGAGACCAAGCGCGTCGAGACCGGATTGATGTCGGGCGGCAATATCGAGGTTCGCGACGGCCTCAACGAAGGCGACATCGTCGTCGCTCGCGCCGGCGCGCTCTTGCGCGAAGGCGATCCGGTGCGCCCGGTGATGGCCGCGGAAGCGGCGAAGTAGATTTTCACCACACCCGTCATTGCGCGCGCAACGACGATGGAGAGACAGTCGTGGCCCAAGCACGCATGCCGTAGGGTGGATCAGCCGAAGGCGTAATCCACCGATTTGCTTTCCGAGCCGAGAGAGAAGCGGTGGATTACGCTTCGCTAATCCACCTGCGAGCCCTGCGAAAAGACTACCCGCCGGCCTGATCGAAATGCACGTCCTCGAGCAGCGAGGACGAAACGGTCGGGACCTGATCGCCTTCGGAGGCGCGGGAGATGGCGAGGCGGGTCTTGTTGAAGACGCTCTCGGCGCTGCCCTGCGTCGCGAGGTTGGCGAGGAGCTCGCTGACCAGCGTCGAGTGCTCACCCTTGCCGTCGTCCACGACCTTGCCGGGCGAGGCGGACGTCAGGATCAGCGCATTGTCGGGCGTACCGATCGGCGCGAGACCGTGGCTGTAAGAACGGAAGCGGCGCTCGTAGGGATTGCGGCGGGACGCATCGACGACGACGAGCTTGGCCTTGGCACCCTGCTCCTTCATCATCTCGAGCACGCCCTCGATCGAGACGCCCTGACGGCGCACGTCGCTTTCCTTCCAGATCACGGCGTCCACAGGCAGCATGTAGCTCTCGCGGCCGGCCTGCACGCCATAGCCGCCGAAGAACAGCATGACGGTGGTGTCGTGCTTGATACGGGACTTCAGGCGGTTGACGGCGCGGACCATGTCGTCCTTGCTCGCGTCTTCCACCATGTCGACGTCAAAGCCGTTCTTGCGCAGGCTGGAGGACAGCGCGCGTGCATCGTTGATCGACTGCGTCAGCGGCGCGCTGGCGTCGGGATAATGCCCATTGCCGATCACGAGCGCGAGACGCGAGGTCTCGCCCACCGAACCCGTGACCTGGTCGGTCGAAACGGCCTTGGCGGCGTCGAGCGCGCGCATGTTGAGGGCAGCATGGGCGCCGATCGCCAGCGACACCGTGCCGACGAGGGCCGCGGCGAGCGCAATCGAGCGTCGGGAAATGTCGAGCTGCCTTACATTCATCTCGCTTCATTCCTGTCAGTGCCAAAGACCGGCCAAGCGCGCGCGCACTGCTTGAGTAGCGCGATGGCGTCTTTAGGTTTGAGGGATTGGCCGGGGGTGTGCCCCCGAATTGCGCGCAATTTGCGGCACCGCACCAAATAAAGCCTTAACCTGAGATCGCCGCCTCGGCAATAGACCATGCCGAATTAGATCTAAGCCTCTGAATCTGTTACGAGAATTTTGCTTCCTGGAATCCGCCTCCAGGGTTCCTCGGTCACCTTCCGGGAGCGGAAATGCAGCTTTTGTGTCCGAGATTTACGTGACGTCGGTCACATTTGAATTTCCCGCGAATCCGGGTAGCTTTTTCAAAGACTTGCAGGGGGCAGTCGTCAACCTGGCCTCCCAGTTCCCCGCGACCAGGTATTTCATGAGCCTCCATTATTTCGCAGGCGCCGCGTGCCGAGCGCTGACGGCACGAAAAGACGGCCCCTCCCTTTATGATGTCTGCGATCCCGTCCTGTCGGGCCAAGCCGGCGGCGATCCGCATTTGGCAAAATTCTACAAGACCGCGCTCGGCAATCCCGCTTTGCGCCTGCTGCTGCGCCGTGCCGGCGTGAGCGAACTGCGCGACGGGGCGAAGCTGACCCGGCTGCGCGAGGCACTCGCCCGCGCCCGCGACGATGCCGAACCCGATTGGGCCGCGGTCGGCCGGCCCATTGCCGAACTCGTGGACACCATCACGCTCGACCACCCCAAGCCGCCGCCGGCCATGTTCGTCGGCGCGATGCCGACGACGGCACAGATCGACGGCGCGATCCGCGATTGCGCGCAGCATCTGCTCGTCTCATTCGGCAAAAACGGCTTTCTGCCGACCTATGCCGCCTTCAACCTGATCGGCGATGCTGATTTCCGCGGGCGCGAGCTGATCATGGCGCTCACCGGGTTGAATGCGCGCGGCTACAAGAATTCATCGATGCTGTTCAACCTCGCCCGCGTCTTCATCGCGCGTTCGCCCGCTCGCGCCGTGATCAATCCGCCCTGGCGAGGGATCGCCGAGCCGATGTGGGAACCGGTGCAGATCCGCCACCGCTCGGCCTATTATGATGCGTTCTTCATCGAGGCACTGTTGAGCTATGTCGAAACCGGGCTCGCCTCGCCCACGGACAGGATCGCGGCCGAGCGCGCGATCGCCGACATGGTCGATTTCTGCGTCAACATCAGCCGTGAGGAGGTCGAGGGCAGCAACGGCCAGCGCTTCAACGTCATCACGGCGCTGGCGCCCGCGCCGCATCCGCGCTTCTCCCGCTATTTCGCGCAGATCAAGCAGGACCTCGGCTTCGGCGTCTATGTGCCTGACTGCGACACCACGGCGTGCTCGATCTCGGCGGCGACGCAGGCCGGCTGCACCGATGAGATCATCGACCAGCCGCTGCTGGATTTCTACGCGGGCTACCAGGTGCTATCAGGCGTCAACGAGGCGCGCGTGACGGTGCCGCTCAACGACAACATCGACTACGAGGGCGGCGTCGCCACCTGGATCGACAATGTCAGGGGCGAGCGCCCCTACGGCAATGATCTCGATCCGACGCTCAATCTCGACATTCTCGAGGTGAGCTTTCGCAATCTGGCGCGCTGGAAGATCCTGGAGACGCCTGCGCGACTTGCGACCGTGCACCGGATCATCGGCTTCCAGAAGCGGCTGGCGGCGAGCGGCGCCTTCGCCAATCCGCGCTCGCACATCTATTATCTGCCGGAACTCTACAGCGCCTATTTCGGCCGCTGCTATGCGGCCTTCCTGGCACTGCCGCCGGCGGCGCAGGCCGCGATCGATCCGAACGGCGATTTCGACTTCATCCGCCATCGCGTACTCTCCTACGTCAAGGTCGAGCTGATGGCCGCGGAGATGAACGTGTTCGACGCCGCGCTGGCGCTGATTGCGCTTGGCCATCTCGGCGCCGATCCGCGCGCCTTCGCCCCAGCCCTGAACGTGATCGTCGATGCCATCGGCGAAGGCGGCCGCCGCGGCCCGTTCCGCGCCTATGAATGGAACAAGATGAAGACCCCGACGCGGATCCTGGTCGGCGGTCCCGAGGTGACGTCGGCATTCGTGCTGATGGGGCTGGCAGTGGCGAAGCGGGCGATGGCGCGGGGGTGAGGCTTTGCTCTTACTCCCTGGGGGGGGGGAGGGTAAAGCAAGACCGCAATGACGGGAAGTTGAAGCCCTCTCCGTTCGGCATATGCTGGTCGAGAGGCCCAAAGCCGACCACAATTGCGGGCTCTATCGAGATTTTCATCACGCGCGGACCGGCATGTTGCGAAAATTCCTGATTGCGCTGTCTTTGCTCAGCTTGCCGTCGATGGCGCAGGCGGCCGACATCAGCGGCACCGCGAAGGTCCGCGAGGGTGATTCCGTCCTGATCGGCAATACGCGGATCCGGCTCGGCGGCATCGACGCGCCCTCGGTCGACCAGCTCTGCCTCAACACCAAGAGCGAGCGCTGGACCTGCGGCGTCGCCGCGCGCGACGAGCTCGCCAAATACAGCGACGGCAAAAACTGGGTCTGCCATGCCCGCTCGATCGACCGCCGCGGCCGCACCGTGGCGCGCTGCGAGGTCGGCGGCGAGGACATCCAGAAATGGCTGGTACGCAACGGATGGGCGCTGGCCTATACCCGCCTCTCGAAGGACTACGAGGCGGACGAAGCTGCCGCGCGTGAGGCCAAAGCCGGGATGTGGCAGGGCGCCTTCATCGCGCCCTGGGACTGGCGCGTGCGCAACAAGAAGACGGTGATTCTCGGCGCCACCAAGCCGCCCGACGGCGCTCATGCGGTGCTGCTCGCCTCGGCCTCCGGACCGGTTGCGCCCTCGCCTGACTGCACCATCAAGGGCAACGTCAATACATCGGGTGAGTGCATCTATCACACCCCGACCAGCCGCTGGTACGCCCAGATCAAGATGAAGATCAGCAAGGGCACCCGCTGGTTCTGCTCGGTCGAGGAGGCGGAAGCCGCCGGCTGCCGCGAGACCAAGCGATAGAGCAGTGTCCGGAACAGTGTGACGCGGTTTTTGCGAAAAGACCATGCTCAAAGCAAAAAGCCGCCCCAGACCTGCGTTTTGAACGCTTTGCTCGGGCCTTTCCGCCGCGTAGAAGAGTAGATCAGCGACCCACCAGACCGTCTTCACGGCACAAGGAAGATAACAATGACCGTTCGCGCGGGCCGGGAATTTCTGGCCATCCCCGGGCCCACCACGATGCCCGACGCGGTGCTGCAGGCGATGCATCGTCCCGGGATCGACATCTACTCCAAGCAGATGACCGACCTGACCGAGAGCCTGCTCCGGGACATCTCGAAACTGTTTGCGACCAAGGGAAAATCCTACATCTACATCGCCAACGGCCATGGCGCCTGGGAAGCGGCGCTGAGCAACGTGCTGTCGCGCGGCGACAAGGTGCTGGTGCTGGAGAGCGGTCGCTTCGCGATCGGCTGGGGCAATGCGGCGTCGCTGATGGGCGCCGAGGTCGAGGTGCTCAAGGGCGACTGGCGCCGCGCGGTACGACCGCATGAAGTCGAGGAGCGGCTGCGCCGCGACACCGAGCACAGGATCAAGGCCGTCGTCGTCGTCCAGATCGACACGGCCTCGGGCGTGCAGAACGACATCGAGGCGATCGGCAAGGCGATCAAGGCGGCCAATCATCCCGCGCTCTACATGGTCGACACCGTGGCTTCGCTCGGCTGCATACCGTTCGAGATGGACAAATGGGGTGTCGACGTCGCCATGTCCGGCTCGCAGAAGGGCCTGATGACACCGCCCGGCCTCGGCTTCGTCTCCGCCAACGAGCGCGCGTTGGACGCGCACAGGAGCGCGAACATGGCGACGCCCTATTGGAGCTGGAGCGAGCGCGAAGGCGCCGAGCATTATCGCAAATATGCCGGCACAGCACCGGTGCATCTGTTGTTCGCGCTGCGCCAGGCGCTCGACCTCCTGCACGAGGAAGGCCTGGAGAACGCGTTCCGCCGCCACGCCTTGCTCGGCGAGGCCACGCGCCGCGCGGTCGGCGCATGGTCGGAGGGCCAGGTGCTCGGCTTCAACGTTGCCGAGCCGCATGAGCGCTCCAACACCGTGACCACGGTAACCATGACCAGTGGCCACGATCCCGCGGTGCTGCAGCGCTATTGCAAGGAAAAGTGCGGCGTCGTGCTCGGCACCGGCATCGGCGATCTCTCGGGACAAGCCTTCCGCATCGCTCACATGGGCCATGTCAACGCGCCGATGCTGCTCGGCACGCTCGGCGTCATCGAAGTCGGCCTCAACGCGCTGAAGATCCCGCACGGCAAGCGCGGCCTCGAGGCTGCGGTGGCGTATCTCGGCGAGCAGGTGGCGGTGTAGCGTTTTCTTCGCCTCTCCCCGCTTGCGGGAGAGGCCGGAATGCGCGCGCCAAGCGCGGATTCCGGGTGAGAGGGACTCTCCGCGAGTGCAACTCTCGCCTCCCCCGTGGAGACTCCCCCTCACCCCACCCTCTCCCCGCGCGCGGGGCGAGGGAGCCAACGGCCGGCACCCTTGGCACTTCTTTAAATTCCCTGCGTTCGATCTGATATAGGGGCAAGACACGCCCCCTGACACGAGGATCGATTTGCCCAAATCCGCCAGCACAACCCCGACCGTTCCCGTCGCCCCGCGCCGGCCGCATTCGTTCACCCGTCACGGCCTCACCGTGATCGACGATTACGCGTGGCTGAAGGACGCGAAATGGCAGGACGTGCTGCGTAACCCCGCGGTGCTCGATCCCGATATCCGCAAATATCTGGATGAGGAGAACGGCTACACCGAGAGCCTGCTCGGCCACACCGCAAGCCTGCAAAAGACGTTGGTGCGCGAGATGCGCGGTCGCATCAAGGAGGACGATTCCAGCGTGCCGTCGCCGGACGGACCGTTCGCCTACTTCCGCCGGTTTCGCGAGGGCGGTCAGCACGAGCTGTTCGGCCGCATGCCGCGGCATGGCGGCGTTGAGCATATCGTGCTCGACGGCGATGCGCTGGCAAAAGACCACAAATATTTCAAGTTCGGCGGCAGCCGCCACTCGAACGATCACAAGCTGCAGGCCTGGAGCGCCGACACCAAGGGCTCGGAGTATTTCACCATCCGCGTGCGCGACTGGGCAAGCGGCAACGATCTCGACGATGTCGTCGAAGAGACCGATGGCGGCGTGGTCTGGGCCTCGGATGCGAAGTCTTTCTTCTATGTGAAGCTCGACGACAATCACCGCCCCATGCAGGTGTGGCGGCACAGGCTCGGCACCCGGCAGGCCGACGACGCGCTGGTCTACGAAGAGCAGGATTCCGGCTGGTTCACCCATCTGCACGAGAGCACCAGTGGTCGTTTCTGCGTGATCGCCGGTGGCGACCACGAGACGTCGGAGCAGCGGCTGATCGATCTCGCGCATCCCGAGGCGCCGCCGCGCCTCGTCGCCGCACGCGAGGAAGGCGTGCAATACTCGCTGGCCGACCGCGGCGAGGAGCTGTTCATCCTCACCAATGCCGAGGATGCCATCGACTTCAAGATCGTCACCGCGCCGCTTTCGTCACCCGAGCGCAAGAACTGGCGCGACCTGATCCCGTATCGCCCGGGCATCTACATCATCGACCTCGATCTCTATGCCGGCCATCTGGTGCGGCTGGAGCGCGCCAATGCATTGCCGTCGATCGTGATCCGCGATCTCGCGACCAAAGAGGAGCACGCGATCGCCTTCGACGAGGCCGCCTATTCGCTCGATACGATGGGCTCCTACGAATTCGACACGACGAATTTGCGCTTCTCTTACTCGTCGATGACGACGCCGTCGGAAGTCTATGACTACGACATGGTCACGCGCACGCGCAGCTTGCGCAAGCGCCAGGAGATTCCGTCCGGCCACAACGCCGCCGATTACGTCACCACCCGCATCATGGCGAAAGCGCAAGACGGCGCCGAGGTGCCGGTGTCGATCCTGTATCGCCGCGGCCTCGAGCTCGACGGCGCGGCGCCGCTTCTGCTTTACGGCTATGGCTCCTACGGCGTGGCGATGCCGGCCTCCTTCAGCGCCAACCGCCTTTCGCTGGTCGACCGCGGCTTTGTCTATGCCATCGCCCATATCCGCGGCGGGGCCGACAAGGGCTGGGGCTGGTATCTCGACGGCAAACGCGAGAAGAAGACCAACTCGTTCGACGATTTCGCCGCCAGCGCCCGCGCGCTGATCGATGCGAAATACACGCGCGCCAAACGCATCGTCGGCCATGGCGGCTCGGCCGGCGGCATGCTGATGGGCGCGGTGGCCAACCGTGCCGGTGAACTGTTCGCAGGCATCGTCGCCGAAGTGCCGTTCGTCGACGTGCTCAACACCATGCTCGACGACACGCTGCCGCTGACGCCGCCGGAATGGCCCGAATGGGGCAACCCGATCGAGAGCGAGACGGATTTCCGCACCATCCTGTCCTACTCGCCCTACGACAATGTCGCGGCGAAGGACTATCCGGCGATTCTGGCGATGGGCGGGCTGACCGATCCGCGCGTCACCTATTGGGAGCCCGCCAAATGGATCGCGCGGCTGCGCGCGACCATGACCGGCGGCGGTCCGGTGCTGTTGCGCACCAACATGGGCGCCGGCCACGGCGGCGCCTCGGGACGCTTCGACCGGCTCGATGAAGTCGCGATCGTTTACGCATTTGCACTGTGGGCAACGGGGATGGCGGAGGCTGGGGTATAGCCCCAGCGTCGTCCCGGCTTTCGTCAGGACGACGCTGCGCTCAACTTAGCGGCCGTTCCTCTTCCGCCATTCCGCGAAGTCGGTGAGTGTCTGCGGATCCGTCGCGGGATAGAGGCCGAAGATGCCGCGGCCTCGGCCTACTTCCTCGGTGACGAAATCCTCGAACGCGGTCATCTCGAAGGTTTCGTTGGCGATCTCATCGGCGAGATGGGCTGGGATCACGATGACGCCGTCGGCATCGCCCAGAATGACGTCACCGGGAAACACCGGCGCATCGCCGCAACCGATGGGAACGTTGATCTCGATCGCCTGGTGCAGCGTGAGATTGGTCGGCGCCGAGGGGCGATGGTGGTAGGCGGGAATGCCGAGCTTGGCGATCTCGGCGGAATCGCGAAATCCGCCATCGGTGACGACGCCGGCGACACCGCGCTTCATCAAGCGCGTCACCAGGATCGCGCCGGCCGAGGCCGCGCGCGCGTCCTTGCGGCTGTCCATCACCAGCACCGCGCCCGCGGGACAATCCTCGACAGCCTTGCGCTGCGGATGGGAACGATCCCTGAAGACGTCGATGGTGTTGAGATCCTCGCGCGCCGGCATGTAGCGCAGCGTGAAGGCCTCACCGACCATAGTCGGCTTGTCCGGCCCGACGGGATGCACATCCTGGATCATCTGGATGCGCAAGCCGCGCTTGAACAGCGCGGTGGCGACGGTGGCGGTGGAGACGGATTTGAGCTTGGTACGGGTGGCTTCGGAAAGCTTTGACATGTGCGTCCCTCAGTAAATGGACGGCTCGCCGACAGGCGCGCCGAAATCGGTCTCGAGGAAATCGAAGTCGCAGCCGTCATTGGCCTGCTTGATGTGTTTTGTGAACATCCAGCCGTAGCCGCGCTCGAAGCGGCGCTCGGGCTGCTTCCAGGCGGCGCGGCGTTTTTCCAGTTCAGCCTCGGGGACGTCGAGATCGATGGTGCGGGCGGCGACGTCGAGCGTGATGCGGTCGCCGTTCTGCACCAGCGCCAGCGGGCCGCCGATATAGGACTCCGGCGAGACGTGCAGGATACAGGCGCCGTAGCTGGTACCGCTCATGCGCGCATCGGAGATGCGCACCATGTCGCGCACGCCCTGCTTCACGAGTTTGGTCGGAATCGGCAGCATGCCCCATTCCGGCATGCCGGGACCGCCCTGCGGTCCGGCATTGCGCAGGATGAGGATGTGGTCCTCGGTGACATCGAGGTTGGGATCGTCGACCGCCTTCTTCATCGACGGATAGTCGTCGAACACCAGCGCGGGTCCGGTGTGCTTGAGGAAGCGTGGCGCACAGGCGGAGGGCTTGATGACGCAGCCATCGGGCGCGAGATTGCCCTTGAGCACCGCGAGCGCGCCCTCCTTGTAGATGGGATTGCCGACGGAGCGGATCACATCGGCATTGTGCACCTCGGCGCCCTCGATGTTCTCGCCAAGGGTCTTGCCGGTTACCGTGATGCAGTCGAGGTGCAGATGGTCCTTGATCTCTCCCATCAGCGCCGGCAGGCCGCCGGCATAGAAGAAGTCTTCCATCAAATAAGCATCGCCGCTCGGACGCACATTGGCGATCACAGGCACCTTGCGGCTCGCGATCTCGAAATCGTCGAGCCCGATGTCCTGTCCGGCGCGGCGGGCCTGCGCGATCAGATGGATGATCGCGTTGGTCGAGCAGCCCATCGCCATCGCGACCGCGATCGCGTTCTCGAAGGCTTTCCGGGTCTGGATCGTCTTCGGCGTCAGGTCCTCCCACACCATCTCGACGATGCGGCGGCCGCATTCCGAGGCCATGCGGATATGATTGGCGTCGGCGGCCGGAATCGAGGAGGCGCCCGGCAGCGTCATGCCGATCGCTTCCGCGATCGCGGTCATGGTCGAGGCCGTGCCCATGGTCATGCAGGTGCCATAGCTGCGGGCGATGCCGGCTTCAATGTCGAGCCAGTCCTTGTCGGAGATCTTTCCGGCACGTCGCTCGTCCCAATATTTCCACCCATCGGAGCCGGAGCCGAGCGTCTTGCCCTTCCAATTGCCGCGCAGCATCGGTCCCGCCGGCAGATAGATCGCCGGGATGTTCATCGAGGTTGCGCCCAGCAGCAGCGCGGGCGTGGTCTTGTCGCAGCCGCCCATCAGCACCACGCCGTCGACGGGATGGCTGCGCAGCAGCTCCTCGGCTTCCATTGCAAGGAGATTGCGATAGAGCATCGTGGTCGGCTTCAGCAGCGATTCCGACAGCGACAGCGCCGGCAATTCCACCGGCAGGCCGCCGGCCATCAGGATGCCGCGCTTGACGTCGTCGACGCGCGACTTGAAGTGCATGTGGCACGGCTGCGCGTCGGACCAGGTGTTGATGATCGCGATGCAGGGCCGGTCCTTCCACTCCTCCGGGGCGTAGCCCATCTGCATGGCGCGGGAGCGGTGGCCGAACGAGCGGAGATCGTCGGGCGCAAACCAGCGCGCGCTGCGGAACTGGTCGGGTGTTTTCTTCTTGATCATGATCCTCGTCCCTCGGAAAATCTGACCTGCTCTTCTCACAGGCCATCTACCCCTCGCAAGGCACCCCCGGGGGCGGCGGAGCGGGCCCCTGCTATGCACGTAGAGGTGCATAGGCACCAGCGCGACGCAAGATCGAGCCTGTCCGTGCCGCCGGCCGCGAAGTGCTTGCAGGGCGGGCACGATCCGCGCAAGACTTTCATAGTCGGGAGCTTTGATTTGGGTCGAGGGGCACATCGCCATCCCGGAGGTTTAACGTGGCCAACATCCTGATCGTGGATGACGACCCGTCCGTTCAGCGGACGATCCGGATGCTGCTGGAGCGGGCCGGCCACCACGTCACGGTCGCCGGCGACGGTCGCAAGGCCCTTGCTCTGTTCGAAGGCAGCCAGTTCGATTTGCTGTTGCTCGACATCTTCATGCCAGGCATGGACGGGCTGGAAACCATGCGGCACATCCAGGGACTGCAGCCGAAAATACCGATCGTCGTCATATCCGGCCGATCGATCACGCCGGATAGCTATGCCGAGCCGAATTTCCTGAAGATGGCGACCAAGCTCGGCGCGGTCACGAGCTTGCAGAAGCCGTTCCGGGTGGATGCGCTGTTTGCGGCGGTCGACCGCTGCCTGAAGGCAGGCGAGTCGGAGGGGGCCGATGTCAGCACCGGCGGCCGATGACAAGGACGTTCGTTCCGTTCCAGGCCGGAATGGGCGCCGCAATTCCGGGGGCGACGCCAATATTCCCCTGACGCTCGCAACCCGGCTCGCCATCGCGATGATCCTGCTGGTGGCGGTGACCGTGGCCGCCGTCGGCTGGTTGAGCTATCGCAATGCCACCCAGGCCGTCATCCCGCGGGTCCTGGAACGCGTCGAAGCCCAATCGCGGCTGCTGGCAAGCAATCTCGAATCCTACGTCGCCGGAGCGCGCGGCGATCTGCTCGGCTATCGCTCCGCCGCCGCGATCAACGGCCTGATCCGCGCCCATATCGGAGGCGGCATCGATGCTCTCGACGGCGTTTCGGAGCAAACCTGGCGCGAGCGCATCGCAGAGCGGCTCGCGGCCGAGATCGACGCCAAACCCGGCTACGGGCAGTTTCGCATCATCGGCATTGACGACGATCAGCGCGAGTTGGTCCGCGTCGATCGCTCCGGTCCCAATGGAACGGCGCGGATCGTCCCCAACGGCGAACTGGAGCGCAAGAGCGAGCGAGCCTATTTCCAAGACACGATCCGGCTGCCGCCGGGCGAGATCTATGTCTCGTCCGTCGATCTTGCCAGCCGCCAGGGCGGCACCACGGATCTCCACATTCCGACATTGCGGGTCGCGATCCCCCTGTTCACGCCCGACGGCAAGCCGTTCGGCATCATCATAGCCAATATCGACATGCGGCCCGCACTCGACCGGGTGCGCTCGACGGCAGGGGCCGGGAGCGAAATTTTCGTCGTGAATGCGCGCGGCGACTATCTCGTTCATCCCGACCGCGCGCAGGAGTTCGGCTCGTTGCGCGGCCATCCGACCGACTGGCGGCACGATTTTCCGTTTTTCGCAGCCCGGGCCGGCACGCTGGATGGAGCCACGGAACTGATGACCGACCCGTCGGGCAAGCCGAGCGGAGCGGCGATCGCGCCGACCTTGCTCGCAGGCAAGGAATGGATCGCAGTCATCGAGAGGGTGCCTCCGCCGGTGTTCAACCGCGTGCCGGCGGCGGTCCAGAAAACCTCCCTGGTTGTCGGCGTGCTGGCCGTCCTTGCCGCAGCTTCGCTCGCCGTGTTGCTGGCGCGCTCATTGACCAGCCCGATCGGGCGCCTGACCGCCGCGGTGGAGGCGATCGGCAGGGGGCGGGCCGCCGACATCCCCGTCGATGCCGGCGGTGAGACCGGTGTGCTGGCGCGGGCCTTTGCCCGAATGGTCGAAGAGATGCGGGCCAAGACGGCCGCGCTCGAACGCGAGATCGAGGAGCATCGCCGAACCGAGGCCGCGCGAATCCATCACGAAGCGCGCGAGCGCCTGTTCAGCGCCGCGGTCGAGTCATCGGACGATGCGATTGTGATGCAGTCGCTCGATGCCATCATCACCGGCTGGAATCCCGCCGCCGAACGCCTCTATTTCTATACGGCGGATGAGGCGATCGGAAAGTCCACCGCGATCATCGTCCCGGCCGACCGCCGGGAACAAGGCAAGGACTACCTGCGGAGGATTGCCCGGGGCGAGCCGATCGAACGCTTCGAGACGGTGCGCCTGCGCAAGGACGGAACTCCGGTCGAGATCTCTCTCAGCCTGTCCCCGATCAGGGGACCGTCAGGCGAGATCGTCGGCGTCTCGGGCTCGGCGCGCAGCCTGACCGAGGCGCGGCGGGCCGAGCGGGCGCTGCAACAGACCCTCGAGGAACGGCGGCAGCTGTTCGATACCTCGCAGGACCTGATCATGATCACGAACTCGCACGGCGAGATCGTGCAGATCAACCCGAGCTGCGAGACCATTCTCGGCTACCGGCCCGACGAGATGATCGGGCATACCGGCGTCGATTTCATTCACCCCGACCACCTCGATCGATCCCGCGCGGAGATGCGCGCGCTCCGGCACGGCGGACACCCGAAGCTGGCCGACACCCGGGTCTTCCACAAGGACGGGCGCGAGGTCTGGCTCTCCTGGCTCGGCAATTGGTCGGATCAAGCCAAGCGCTTCTTCTTCGTCGGGCGCGACATGACCGAGGCCAGGCTCGCGGCCGAATCCTTGCGTGACAGCGAGCAGCTTGCCCGTAACATCGTCGAGACCGCGCTCGACGCCTTCGTCCAGACCGACGATCGCAGCACCATCCTGAACTGGAGCTCGCGGGCCGAGGAGCTGTTCGGCTGGCGGCGCGACGAGGCGCTCGGCAGGAACGCGGTCGACCTGATCGTCGCGGAGAGCGAGCGCGAAAGGGTCGAGACCGGCCTCGCCCGGTTCCTCGATTCCGCGGAAGAGCAGACGCTCAACCGCCGCCGCGAACTCATGGTCCGCCGCCGCGACGGCAAGGAATTCAGGGCCGAGCTGAGCGTCACTGCGCTGCAGCGCCGCGAGGGCATTCTGTTCAACGTGTTCTACCGCGACCTCACCGACAAGATCGCGTCCGAGGAGCGCATCCGCCATGCCGAGAAGATGGAGGCGGTGGGCCAGCTCACCGGCGGCGTGGCGCATGATTTCAACAACATCCTCACCGTCATCACCGGGACCATCGAGATCCTGGCCGATGCCGTCGCCAAGGATCCGCGGCTGGCCGCGATCACGAAAATGATCGACGAGGCGGCCGGGCGCGGCGCCGAGCTGACCCAGCATCTGCTCGCCTTCGCGCGCAAGCAACCGCTTCAGCCGCGCGAGATCGACGTCAATTCGCTGATCATCGACACCGCAAGACTGTTGCGGCCGACGCTGGGCGAGCAGATCCAGATCGAATCCGTGTTCGAGGACGAGAGCTGCGTCGCGATCGTCGACCCGAACCAGCTCACCACGGCGATCCTCAACCTCGCCCTCAATGCGCGCGACGCGATGCCTGCCGGCGGCAAGCTGATCGTGGAGACCGGCGCTGCCTATCTCGACGAGATCTATGCCAGCGTGAACGACGTGCGGCCCGGCCAATACATGATGATCGCGGTGAGCGACACCGGCACCGGCATTCCATCCCACATGCTGGCGCGCGTGTTCGATCCCTTCTTCACCTCGAAAGGCCCGGGCAAGGGCACCGGGCTCGGGCTCTCGATGGTCTACGGCTTCATCAAGCAGTCCGCGGGGCACATCAAGATCTACAGCGAGGAAGGCCACGGCACCACGATCAAGATGTATCTGCCGCCGGGCAAGACGCCGACGGCGGTCAATGACGGCGTCCCGGCGACGACGGTCGAGGGTGGGCACGAGACCATCCTCGTGGTCGAGGACGACCGCCTGGTTCGGGAATATGTGCTCGCCCAGCTGCACTCGCTCGGTTACGTCACCTTGCAGGCAGCCAATGCCGCCGACGCGCTCACGATCGTTGCGAGCGGCAAGCCGTTCGATCTGCTGTTCACCGACGTCATCATGCCGGGCAAGATGAACGGACGGCAGCTCGCCGACGAGGTGTTGAAGACGCGGCCCGACCTGAGGGTGGTCTACACATCAGGCTATACCGAGAACGCGATCATCCACCACGGCCGGCTGGATTCGGGTGTGCTGCTGCTGGCGAAGCCTTATCGCAAGTCGGATCTGGCGCGGATCATCCGCAAAGCGCTGAGCAGTTGACGTCGGCGCCGGCTCGAGTGAACGACAGTAGCCCGGATGGAGCTACGACGCGCGCTGGGCCGCCGTCATCACGATCCGGATCAGGTCGGCGGCATTGCGGGCGCCGAGCTTCTTCATGATGTTGGCGCGGTGATCCTCGATCGTGCGCGGGCTGATGCCGAGGGTGCGGCCGGCTTCCTTGTTGGAAGCACCGGCAGCGAATTGCTCGAGCACCTCGCGCTCCCGACGGGTCAGCGGCTCACGCCCGGGGAAATGCAGCGAGCCGAATTTGGGCGAGGCGCTCTCCGACTGCCTGCGTGCATAGGCGCCGATGGCTTCATCCAGACGGCCGACGATCTCACTGCCGCGAAACGGCTTCTCGATGAAATCGAGCGCGCCGCTCTTGATCGCGCCCACCGCCATCGCAATGTCACCCTGGCCGGAGATCATGAAGATCGGAGCCGGATAGTCCTCGCCGTGCAGCTCCTTGAGAATGTCGAGGCCGGACTTTCCGGGAATGTTCACGTCGAGCAGGACCGCGGCCGGTGTGCGGCTGCGCGCGACGGAAAGCAGTGCTGCGCCGTCCGCGAAACAGATCACCTCATAGCCCGCCGCCTTCAACACCATCGACAGGGTGTCGCGAACAGCCGGGTCGTCGTCGACCACGAAAATCTCACCACGGGAGGTTTGTTCGACCATGTGCCATGTCCATTTGCCAAGGCGACCGCCAAGTCCATTTGGCATTCAAGGATCGTGCCCGCGCCCCAATCCATGGTTTTCGGCGCAGGTTCGGCCCACCCGCATTTGTACGGGACATGAACTTAACGCACAAGTAGCGGCAAGGTGCCTTATTGCGGGGGACGGAGAATATCCATGCTAAATTACGCCGGCACACCCCCGCTCGCTGCGATGGCCGAAACCGACAGTCGTCAGCTGATCGCTGCCGAACTGCGTTCCCTGATCGCACGCATCGACATCAGCATGCGTCTGATCGACGCTGCTATGACCCATGATGATATGGACTCGGAGGACGACAGCGCTACCTTGGGCGCCGACTTGGGTTCCATCGAGATCGTCGTGCTCGACGACGTCACGCCCCGTTATGCCGCGGCAAGCGCGGCCCTCAATACCTGCCGGGCGGAGCTCCGCCAGGCCCTGCAAAAACTGTCGGAATCCGGCAATCCGCCCTAGTTGTGCATCAGCGCGGCTGAATTGCCGCAGCCGATTGCATGCAGTTCCGCGCCTCAGGCGCGGTGCCGCTCCACGATCGCGTCGCTGGCGACGCCGCCCCAGGTATGAATCGTCGGCAGGCCCATCGCCGTCTTGCCGAGATTGGCGAGGCTGATGCGCAGCGCGGCGAGATCCAGCGGCTTCGGCAGGCTCTGCAGCTCGATCCCGACGGAGCGGGCAAAGCTGCGGGCGGCGCTGCGGCGCTTGCCGTCCATGCCGCTGATCACGATCACGAAGCCCGTGAATTTCGCCGCAGCCATCTCCCGCAGGACGTCGATGCCGTCACCATCCTCCAGCAGGAGATCGAGCGTCACGCAGTCGAAGCGCGCGGCGCGCAGCTTTTCGATCGCTTCGGCGACCGAGGGCGCGACGGTGACCTCGTGGCCCGCCTGCTTGGCGGCCACCGTGATCAGGCTGCGCTGCGTGGCATCGTCATCGACCACGAGGAGCTGAAGCGCGCGCCGCTCGGCGGCATCGGGCAGGTTTGAGGAGATGGGGGAAAGAGAGCTTCTTGGCATGGCCGGACCCTGAGATTGCGACCGTCAATCGATACACGGTGCACGCTTAGGCCGAGTAAAGCCGGACCTTGGAATTCGCTCCGATGTTTTCAGAAAATGTGAAGCAACGCGTCGGGAAGCGTCGCGTGTGACGCCCTGGCGATCACGCCACCGCATCATGGTCGCCGGCAGCGCCACGCTTCTTGCGGTTCTTGCCACGCAGGAACTGGATGTCCATCTCGGCGCCGTTGACGCGCACGAGCTCGCAACGGCGGTAGGCAAGCCCGGTGGATGACAGCAGCAGGAAAAACTCCTTCAGGTTCAACCCCTGAATGGAGCCCTCCACCGTGAGGATGGCGTCGCTGTCGGAAATCGCATTGAGCGTACAGTCGCGCCGCCACGTGCCGTCGATGGCCATGATGCAGACATCATAGCCGCGACTGAACGTGACGCGCTCGACGCCTTTGCCGTCCTCGGCCATGCCTATCGTCCTGCCATCGCCGCCATGCGCGGGGCCGCTGCAGCATTGGCCGCCACCGCACGCGCGTCGTTCGGCTTGTACAGGCCGCGGCGATCCGCAATCGGCTTGAACGTATCGGTCAGTCCGACCACGGTCTCCGCTGCGCCGAGCACCAGGAAGCCGTCGGGCTCGATCTGCCGGGCAAGGCGGTTGAAGGTGTTGATCTTGGTCTCCTGGTCGAAATAGATCAGCACGTTGCGGCAGAAGATCACGTCGAACGTACCGAGGTGTGAGAAGTCCTGGAGCAGATTGAGCTGCCGGTGCTGGATCATGGCGCGCAGCTCGGGATTGACCTGCCATGTCTCTCCGGTCTGCTTGAAATGTTTCATCAGCATCTGGATCGGCAGGCCGCGCTGCACCTCGAACTGGCTGTAGACGCCGGACTTGGCCTTCTCGAGCACCTCCTGCGAGAGGTCGGTGGCGATGATCTCGACGCGCCAGCCGCTCAGGGCCGCGCTCATCTCCTTCAGCGTCATCGCCAGCGAATAGGGCTCCTGCCCGGTCGAGCCTGCGGCACACCAGATCCGCACGCTGCGGCGGCCGGCACGGGCCTTGAGCACCTCAGGCATAATGGTGTCGCGGAAATGGTCGAACGGGACCTTGTCGCGGAAGAAGAAGGTCTCGTTCGTGGTCATGGCTTCGACCACGCTGGTGATCAGCGCACTCGAACCGCCTTGCAGCTTCTGTACGAGCTCGGGAATACCGGAGAGCCCGGCCTTGCGCGCCAGCGGAAGCAGGCGGCTTTCGATCAGATATTGCTTGTCCGCGGACAGGTCGAGACCGGAGCGCTCCTTCAGCAATTTACGCAGATACTCATAATCGGGCGCGTTCACAGGACACCTCTTGACGCTGCTGGCAGATGTATTTTCAGGCGGCTGTTTCTTCTTCGCGCGCGACCAACCCGACTTCCTGGAACTTCGCCAACACGATTTCCTTGTCGAACGGCTTCATGATGTACTCGTTGGCGCCGCCGCCCATCGCCTTGGTGATGTGGTCGATGCCGTTCTCGGTGGTGCAGAACACCACCCGTGGGTCTTCGCCGCCAGGCATGCGGCGAAGCGTGCCCAGGAACTGGAAGCCATCCATCACGGGCATGTTCCAGTCGAGCAGGATCGCTTCCGGCATCGCCTTCTTGCAATGGACCAGCGCTTCGACGCCGTCTTCCGCTTCAATGACGTGAAAGCCGAGCGCTTCCACGATGCGGCGCGCGACCTTGCGAACGATGCTGGAATCGTCAACCACCAAACAGGTCTTCATCTTGGATCTCCGGCTTAAATGTGTTTCGTGAATATTCAGGCAGCCATTTGCACTTCGGTCTTGAGCTCGAGCACGCGATCGACGTCGAGGACGACCATGAGCTGTCCCTCGAGCCGGTGAACGCCGCCGGCGAGCTTGGCCATGCGGGGGTCGAGGTTGACCGGGTTCTCTTCCTTGCCATCCTCGGGCAGGCGCAGCACCTCGCCGATCTGATCGATCAGGAGTCCATAGGATTCGCCGCGCAGGTCGACACCGACCGCCATCGGCGTCTTGCCGTCCTCGTCCCTGGGCAGGCCGAGACGGGCGCGCATGTCGATGACGGTGACGATGCGGCCGCGCAGGTTCAGAACGCCTGCGATCTCGTGCGAGGACAGGGGAACGCGGGTGACGCGCTCCGGCATGAACACGTCCTGGACGCGCGAGATCGGCAGGCCGAACAGCTGGCCGCCGATCATCGCGGTGACGTATTCGACCATGGCGCCTTCGCCGATCTGGGTCTTCTTGCTCATACCGTCTCCCCTGGTCCCTCGCCGCTCTCTGGTTTGAGCATGATCTCTTCGGAAAACCGCTTCACGCTTGTCCGGATCATGCTGTTACGCCGCGGCCCGGCTCAGCTCGGAGGCACCGGCGGCGCCCGCGGTCTGCTCCTTCAGCGCCGCGATCAGACCGGGACGGTCGAACTTGGCGACATAGTCGTGGAAGCCGGCCTGACGGCCGCGCTCGATCGCCGCCGGCGACACCAGGGCGGACAGGCCGATGATCGGCATCGCACCCAGATTGCTGTCGGAGCGGATCGTTTCCGCGAACTCGAACCCGTTCATGTCGGGCATCTCGATGTCGGTCAGCACCACGTCGAAGCTCTGCGCACGCAGGGCGGCCAGGCCCTCCTGCGCGGTCGGCGCGGTGCGGACACGGTAGCCGGCGGCCTTGAGCACCGGCGCCAGCATGTTGCGGAAGAAGGCGCTGTCGTCGACCAGCAGCACCGACTGCGAATGCATCGACGGCTTCATCTCCTTGCGGGTGAACCAGTCGGCGAACGCCATGGGCAGGAAGTGGCCGACATCGATCACCTCGGTGGCCTGGCCCTTGATCACGGCCGAGCCGAGGATGCCGCTGGCCGAGCCGCCGACCTCGATGTTGAGGCGTTCCTCGACGATGTCGATGATCTCGTCGACGACGAGGCCCATGGAGCGGCCGTCATCGGCGAACACCAGGATCGGCTGGGCGCCCTGGCTCGCGATGGTGACGCCGTCCATGGAGACGAGCGGCATCAGCTGCTCGCGGTACTGCACCATGTAGCGGCCGTTGCTGAACTCGATCTTGTCGGCGGGGAGCTCTTCGAGGCGGGTGACGAGCCCGAGCGGGACCGCCTTGGGCTGGTTGGAGCCGGCGCGGAACACCAGCAGCGAAGTGGTCTGCTCGCCCGAGCCGATATGGTGCGCGCCATTGTCATCGCCCATGTCGTGGGCCGAGGAGCCGGCGGCGCCGAGCGCTTTGGCAATGCCGTTGGGGTCGATGATCATGATGACCGCGCCATCGCCCAGGATGGTGTTGCCCGAGAACATGTCGATGTGACGCAGCTTCGTCGACATCGGCTTGACCACGATTTCCTCGGTGTGGAACACGCCGTCGACGACGATGCCGAAGGTCTGGCTGCCGACCTGGGTGACCACGATGAAGCCGTTCTCGGGATCGGACGCCGCGCCGTCGTCGATCTTCAAGAGCTTCTTCAGGTGGATCAGCGGCAACAGCTTGTTGCGCAGCCGCAGCACCGCGGTGTCCTTGATGCGCTCGATGCGGTGCTCGCTGTTGGCGCGGGCGCGCACCAGCTCGACCACCGAGAGCTGCGGGATCGCAAAGCGGTCACCGGCGGCCTCCACGATCAGGGCCGAGACGATCGCCAGCGTCAGCGGGATCTTGATGGTGACGGACGAGCCCTCGCCGGCGACCGACTTGATGTCGATGGTGCCGCCGATCTGGTCGATGTTGGTGCGGACCACGTCCATGCCGACGCCGCGCCCCGATACCGAGGTGATGGCGGCCGCGGTGGAGAAGCCGGGCGCGAAGATGAACTTGTGGATCTGGGCTTCCGACATCTTCTCGAGCTCGGCCTCGGTGGCCAGACCGGAGGAGATCGCCTTGGCCTTGATCTTCTCGGTGTTGAGGCCGCGGCCGTTGTCGGCGATGCAGATGATGATGTGGCCGCCTTCGTGATAGGCGGAGAGGCGGATGGTGCCCTGCTCGCCCTTGCCGTTCGCGGTGCGCTCGGCGGGGGTCTCCAGGCCGTGATCGGCGGAGTTGCGCACCATGTGGGTGAGCGGGTCCTTGATCAGGTCGAGCACCTGACGGTCGAGCTCGGTGTCGGCGCCGTGCATCTCCAGCTCGATCTGCTTGCCGAGTTCGGATGAGAGATCGCGCACGATGCGGGGCAGCTTCTGCCAGGCATTGCCGATCGGCTGCATGCGCGTCTTCATGACGCCTTCCTGCAGCTCGGCGGTGACGTTGGAGAGGCGCTGCAACGGCACCTTGAACTCGGTGTCCTCGTTGCGCCTCGAGATCTCCAGCAGCTGGTTGCGGGTCAAGACCAGCTCGGAGACCATGGTCATCAGATGCTCCAGCGTATCCACGTTGACGCGGATCGACTGGTTGGCGATGCGCTCGCCTTCGGAAGCCACCTCGTCGGCCATCGACTTCTTCGGCGCGGCCTTCTCCCTGACCGGCTTTGCAATTTCCTTGCTGGTTTCCTTTTCCCTGGCAGCCGGGGCTGCAGCAGCGGGCTCGGCCTTCGCTTCAGCCCCGGCAACCGGCGCAGGCGCTTCGATCGCGGTCTCGCGGAAGGCGCGCTCGAGCTCGTCGAGCGAGACTTCGCCCGGACGCAAGGGGCGCTCCAGCGTCTGCTCGATCAGCGTGCCCGTGGTCATCTCCTTGGCCGGCGCAGCGCTTGGTGCTTCCGGCACCAGCGGCGGCGCGTCGGCAACGGCAACGGCAGCCGCGGCGCCCGCGGCCGGCATCGGCTGCGCCGAGCCTGACGCGATCGGCGAAGCCGGCGCCGACATGGCGGCCATGCCCTGCTCGACCATCGCTTCCAGCTTGTCGATGAGATCGCGGTCGTTGCCTTCGGGCTCGGCTTCGGTGGCCTCGAGACCTGCGAGGATCTCCTTGATGCGGTCGATCGAGGACAGGATCAGCGTCACCGCCGCACCCGTCACCGGCATGCCGTCGCGGAATTTGCTCATCAGGGTCTCGCCGGCATGCGCCAGCGCTTCAAGCCGCGGCAGACCCAAGAAGCCGCACGTACCCTTGATGGTGTGGACCAGGCGGAAGATGTTATCCAGGATCTTGGCGTTGTTCGGCTCCTGCTCGAACTTCACCAGCTGATTGTCGACGGTGTCCAGGCTCTCGCTGGTCTCCGTCAGAAACTCCCGCAACAGATCATCCATGGTTACGCCTTACTGAGCTGGACCTCGACGCCTGCGCCGCGCCTGGAATCGGCGGAAGTCCGCACCTAGATCGTTAGGCAACCCATTTCACGGTCCCGTTAATTTCATGCTCCGTGCTAATACGGATATTGAAGAGAAGTTTGCAGTTCGACTGCATCGGGCTGCGGTTTTCTGCGTCGGCCGCGCAACGCGACACGTAAACACGGGCATAACGGCATCGGGGCAGGGGTGAAAAAATCCCGCCCATGTCGTGGGATATCCACGGGCCGCGCGATCTGAATCAGATCACGCGCCATTCGGATCGCTGTTCGGGGTTCTATCGAGGTGTCCATGAAATCCGCGAGATCGGCGTTCGCGGTAAACGGATTCTTACCGTACGATTGTCGCGAACAACAACGCGCTAACCCATACGCGACGCGGCAGCATGGCACTCGCCGAGACAGTCCCTGATCGCCGTCAGCAGCGCATCCGGCGTGAACGGCTTGCGCAGGCAGCGCGCGGCGCCGAGCTCCGGCGCCATCCGCAGGAAGTCCGGCGCGGGCGAATTCAGATCTGCATAGCCGCACATCTCAATCAGCGGCGATTCAACAATTGAACCGTGACGCACGCCTTTCTCCTCCAGCTTGCGTGGACATCGTCACGACGGCATGTGCGGTCGGACCGGTGCGACATGCGAACGGAATGAACGCGCGATGGGCGACCGGGCCGCGCCAGGGTACGAAGCAATATCTGACGGCTGAAAAGAATCGGCGGGCGGGCAAAGTGCCCTGGACCGGCGAATGTCCGACGGAAGAGTGGATGCAACATCTGCGGTCGGCTGCCCGCTCATGAGGCGCCCTGGCCAATGCCCCCGGTCGCGACGCAGGACCGGTTCGCCGGACACACCCGCCAATCAGCGCGCCGTTCTTATTTCCAACGCAAATACGCCAGGCTGTCTGCCCTCTAACGGGTATATGAACAGCACCACAACCAGTACACTGGGCTTCGTTTTCGTGCAACTGCATTCCGAGCACATCATTTTCAATACTTTATGGAACGCGCTGGATTGATCCCCCATGACCGCGAGCGGCCCACCGCCTAACCAGCTGCTGCAGTCGCTCGGCGCCGCGGACCTCGATCTGCTGCGTCCTCATCTCGTCGCAATTGAATTGGTCAGGGAGAATGTCTTGAGCGAAGCTGGCGTGGCGCTTCGGCACGTCTACTTTCCTCATGATGGAACCATTTCGATCACAGTCGGTCTGTCGGAGGGACAGACCATCGAGGTCGCGATGCTTGGCCGCGACAGCATCGTCGGTGGCGGCGCTGCGCTCGCCGACGGGATCGCGGCATCAGACGCCGTCGTGCTTTTCCCCGGGACGGCATCCGCGCTCGAAATCGCGAGCTTTCGAACCGTCGCTGCGGCCAGCGGGACGTTCCGCAGCCTGGTGATCCGGCATGAGCAGTCCTTGCTCGCCCACGCGCAGCAATCCCTGCTTTGCAACACGCTGCACCCGGTCGAGGCGCGACTGGCGCGATGGCTGCTGCGTGCCCGGGACTTGTCCGATAGCGAAACCCTTCCGCTAACGCAGGAAACCCTGGCGCAAATGATGGGCGTCAGGCGCAATGCCGTTTCGCTGGTCGCACATGCGCTTCAGCGGGCCGGAATTATCCGCTACAGCCGGGGCCAGATCGAGATCACGGATCTGCGCGCGCTCGAAGCGACCTCCTGCGATTGCTACGGCGCCGTGAAGGCCCATCAGGCACACCTGCTGAGGAGGCGCCCCTGATGTGCAATCTACGATTGATTGCCCATATCAATGACTGCACGCCCAAAACTCATATAGACGAAAAGATTGATTTGTCGGCCCTGTCCGCGATTGCCAACTTATCCAGCGGGCAACAAGATGGAGCCTGCAGCTGGGCAGGACATGCATTTCCGCGAGGCAGCTTTGGAAACGATGGTGCGGCCCTCGAACCGTTTCCTGTCGGCGCTGTCGACAGATGATTATGAACTGATCCGTGCACACCTGCGCACAGTCGATCTGCCGCAAGAGACCGTGCTGGTCGAGACCGGCGAGACGCTCAAACGCGCCTACTTCCCCCATCGTGGCGTGATCTCGCTCGTCGTGGAGCTCACCAAGGGCGAGCATGTGCAGGTCGCCATGATCGGGCGCGACAGCCTGCTCGGCGCACTCTCGGCCATGGGCGACGCAGCCGCGCTGAACACAGCGGTGGTGCTGGTCGCCGGCGCCGCCTCGGTGATAGATCTCGACCGGCTTCGCGTCGCCGCCGAACAGAGCTCGACCCTGCGGACGCTACTGGTCCGTCACGGGCTCGCCGTCTATGCGCAGGTGCAGCAGACCGCAGGCTGCAACGTGGCGCACCCGGTGGAGTCGCGGCTCTCGCGCTGCCTATTGCACATTCACGACTTGTCGGGGGACTACCGGCTGCTGCTGACGCAGGAGGCCCTGGCGCAGATGATCGGGGCGCGGCGCAACAGCGTGTCGCTGGTCGCCAATACCTTGCAGCAAGCCAACTTCATCCATTACAGCCGCGGACATATCCAGATTGTCAATCTGGACGGGCTGCGCGAGACGGCATGCGAATGCTACGCCGCGGTCAAAGCCCAGTACGATCGGCTGCTCGGCCCCTGACGGCGCACGCAGGGCTGCGCATGGTAAAGCAATTGCTTAATGTGACCAGCAAACACCGTGCGTCTCGCGACCAGAACTGAAATCTGAACGGCATAGACATCCCCTACGCTCCGCGCAGGCCGGCGCACACAACGGGGACCTCGACATCAATGATCGACACCGCATTCGCGCCCGGGCCAGCCGCGCTCGACACCGCAGCCTTGCCCGAGCCTGAACCGCTGCGCGAGCCTGAACCGCTGCGCGAGCCTGGCGCCTTCGAAGCGCTGGTGCGCGAGATCGGCGAGGACGGCGCCCGTGAGGTGCGCGCGGTGTTCTGGAGCGAGACCAGCGCGCGGCTCGAGCTGTTTCGCACGCTGGCCCTCGGCCGGCATCACGGCCGGATCGCGCGCGAGGCGCATTCACTGAAGAGCACGGCCAGGACATTCGGTTACCTTCGCCTCGCCGCGCTGGCGCTGCGGCTCGAGAGCACGGCCGACGCGCTCGACGACACCGAATTCGGCGATTTGCTTGACCTGATGGATGCGGCGTTTGCGACCGCGATGGCGCAGGAACCGCAGGACTGACCATTCCGGCGGCAGCCGCGCCGTACTTATACGGTTGGCGATTTTCACGGATGACTAATCATAGGTGGCGATAGTCGCCGGAAACCAGGAGGGTTTCCATGTTCACCTATGAGACTGCGGACCAGAAAGAGGTCCGTCGCTTCCGCATCGCCCAGTTCAACGGACGGATGGCTACGGTGAAGGCAGGTGAGTCCACGGTCACGGGCTTCGTTCGCTCGGTGCTGGAGCAGGAATCGACCGTCCCGCAGCGCTGGACCATCACCATTGTCCCGAATACGCCGAAGGAAGATCCGAAGGTGCTGCGGCCGACCTCGCGCCTGCGTCCCTTCGCCGACGATTATTTCTAAAGCGGCCCGGGACCACGGTTCATTCGAGCGAATGCAACAGCGCCGCACGGACGAGGTCCGCGGTGTTGCGCGCGCCGAGCTTGCGCATCGCTTCGGCACGATGGCTCTCGAAGGTGCGCGGACTGATCTGCATCCGCAGCGCGCCCTGCTTGTTCGAAAAGCCCTCACTGATCAGCCGCAGCACTTCACGTTCCCGCTTGGTCAGCCGCTTGCCCGACACGCCCGGCAAGCCGGCCGTCTCGCGCGCCGCCAACACGCGGCCGGCCTTCACCACGGCATCCCCTGTCGTGGACGCCGTGGGCAACGCGCCCTTGTGCGAGCCGGCGAGCTGCTTGACCACAGCGCAGACGCGCTCGGTCCTGCGCCAACGCGTTCTCCACAACCTGCTGCAAATAGGCGCGGTCGGCCGAAACAGGCGCGAGCTGGTCGCTATGATGCTTGATCTCGCCCATGTAGAGCAGCAGCGCAGTCAGAGGGCCATTGAGCTCACGGGCGATAGCCACGGCCATCTCGTCGGCCGCCTCGGCGCGCGCAGCATTCAAGCGGACGAATTCGAGCTCTTCGATCGGAGCAGCGCTTCTCTCGCACCATCCCGCCGGCCGCGAATCAGTGGCCGTATCGTTATGTGACCCCATGCGGCTCCTGTAGCGGAACCCGGGGCGATCTGTGGTTAACTTTTTGCTCCGTAAGACTACGGCTAGTTTGCCAATCTGGCGCGAAACAATCGACCCCGGCACAATTTATGCTTTTGCCTGGCCCGCGGGACCATGCAACGGTTGACAAGCCGCCTAGATCATATGCAGGGCCGCTGAAGGTTTTCTTAACGATCTCTCCCGCAACACGCCCGGCGCCCCCAGATTTTACGGATAAATTAACGGGGACTTGCTTCTCTGTGTCACAATTGTGAGCGCGCAAATGCGTCCATGCATTGGGCCGGTGGCCTGCTGGAAACGTTGCGAGAGCGTGCCATGGACGAGATCGACGAGCTTTCGGAGTTCCTGCAGAAGCTGACGCCGCTGTCGCGCAGTTGCCTGCTGAGCGAGCTCGAGCGGCTCGAACTGTGCGGCATCGACATGCCGGGCTCGGCCGGGGTTCAGGCCAAGCTGCGCGCGGAGTTCCGCAAGGACGGTTCGGTCCAGGCGCGCGCCACCAATCCTTCGCGCTACTTCTTTGCACCCCTCGAGCTGCTGCTGATCGACGGCGCGCCCGAGCACGCCAATGCGGGACGGATCTCGCGGAACACGCTCACGCCGATCTGGGAGTGGATTTGCCGCGACCTGCTGCCGACCATGGCACGCGACTATGTCAAGGCGATCAATGACCAGGTCACGGCCAACAATCCCAAGGAAGTGCAGAAGATCGCGACAGCCTTTCAGATCAAGGTGCTCAAGGTGCTCGAGAACACGCTCGCCTCTGCGGAGAGCGCCGAGTTCGCGCGGAGCAAGCTCACGCAATATACGGCATCGCGTACCGCCTTCGACGACGTGAAGAAGATGCAGCGGGTGCTGCGCGCCGGCGAGGCACTGTCGAAGTTCAATGACAAGCTGCCCGAGACGATCGCGAAGTTCGACGACGGCCAGGTCAGCCAGATCACGGCGCAGCTCGACGCCTTCAAGAAAGCGCATCCCGATGCACTGCCGTTTGCGCTGGCGCTGGTGGCGAGGCGCCTGAAAACATTCTGGCAACTCGCATACCTTGCGACCAAGGCGGCCGCGAGCAAGAATGCCGCCGACATCGCCGCCACGCCCTATGCTTGCGTCATTCCCATGGTGCTCGACCGGCTCGACGACAAGCGCCTCGCGCTGCGGGTCGCGCTCCGCCACAACCGCTTCCTCGTCGCGCGCGACCTGCTCACCGAAATCTACGACGCCGAGCATTCGCTCAAGCTTCGCATCGACGGCATCGAGCAGAGCGAATGGGGCGTCCGGCTTCAACAATTGATGGACGCGATCGCAGCGCTGGTTTCGGCCGAGGTCAGCCGCTTCCCCGCCAATGTCGGTCATATCCTCGGCTCGCGGCGGCTGCGCAGCCCGGACACGCTGGGCGGCAAGCTGAGCTATCTGGCCTGGAAGGGCCGCGACGCGGTGCAGGACGGCGCGGCGGCATTTCGCAAATTGCTCGGGGCAACCTGATTCTCCTGCACCCTATTCGGGCGCATGTGGCAGGCGCAGGAAGCGATCGAGAAATCGCCCTGACATCACGATCCTGAACCACCATTGGACCAACCGCCGCGTCGTCATAGAGGTAATCCCTGACAGCCCACCACCGGCTCCGCGGACCCATAGCGCATGTGCGGCCATACGCATGTGAGGCGCTTCACACTCGTCCGCCCTGCAGATCGTCGCGTTGTCGCATCACCGTCACGCGCGAGCGCGGTCGGCAGGGCCGGGCACGACAAAGCCATGGGAAGTCGGCACGGGAATTATTCAATCGGGCGAAGCGTGCTGCGGCTTCGTCCGATTGCAGGACACCGCGCGCCGGCATCGACAGACCGGTCCGGCGAGAATCCACGCTCGATTTCCGCGCGCGATCGTCCCGAAAGCGGACGGGCGTGAAGACTTTGCGAAAGCAATCCAAACAATTTTAGAAATGATGAGGGCTTTAAGGTTATCGGGACAATTCGGGGTACAAGCTGAAGCTCTCCATATTTGGAGCTCCCCGCATCACTAACACACCTGCAGGGAACGGGAGTGGTTAGCGATGGACGGGATTGGTGAGCTCGCCGGACGAAGGCTGAAAACCTTCGGACGGCGGAAGATGATGCCGCGCGCTTGCGTGGCCGACAGCAAGCGTCACCTGCGCGCCTTCATGAGCGAGGTGCTCGAGGATCTCGGCTTCGTCACCAGCGAATGCAGCGGTGCGGGCGAGTTGCAGGCCATGCTCGGCTCCGAGCTGCCGGACCTGATCCTGCTCGGCATCGCGGCCGACGGCATCGAGCCCGGCCGATTCCTGGAAATTCTGGTGCGCGAGGCTTTCGACGGCAAGGTACTCGCCGTCGGTGCACGCGACTCGATCATCGTCAAAGCCGTGCAGCAGGTCGGCGAGGAATACGGGCTCGCGATGCTGCCGCCACTGACCACGCCCTTTGCCGCGGAGACGCTGCGCGAGCGCGTCGCAATGCTGCTGCCGGACGAGCCTGTGCCCAGCCCGGCCGTGCACGTCGGCGAAGCCCTGCATGCGGGTTGGCTCGAGCTCTGGTACCAGTCGAAGATCGAGGCGCGCTCGCTGGTCCGCTGCGGCGCCGAGGCGCTGGTACGGATGCGGCACCCGACCTGGGGCGTGGTGCCGCCGGCCTATTTCATCCCTGATAGCCACGACCCGCACTTCCGCGACCTCTCGGAATTCGTGATCGAGCGCGCGCTGCAGGACTGGCACTATCTTCTCGAGCGCCAGAGCGCGGTCGATCTGTCGATCAACCTGCCTGCGCCCTATCTGAGAGAGCCGCAGGCCGTGCGCGATCTCTGCAGGAGGATGCCGACGCATCCGGCGTTCGGCGGCCTGACTATCGAGATCGCCAGCGGCGAGGCGATCCGCGACCTCGACTTCCTCACCGAGATCGCGCGCGAAATGCGCTTCCACAATATCGGACTCTCGATCGACAATCTCGGGGCCAACTGGCCGGAGCTGATGGGCCTGGACAAGATTCCGTTCATCAAGCTCAAGGCCGACCGGCAATTCGTCACAGGCTGCGGCAATGACCGGCTGAAGCGGACGGTGTGCCGTCACATCGTCGAGCTCGCGCAAGGCTACGGCGCACGCGCCGTCGCCGAGGGTGTCGAGAGCCGCGGCGATCTGATGGCTGTCAACGAGCTCGGCTTCGATCTCGTGCAGGGCTATCTGTTCGGCAAGCCGATGCCGTTGAAGAAGTTCGCGAGAAGCGCGCTGACGCAAACGGTAATGGAACGCGGCTGAGGCGCCAGGGCCTCAGGCATATCGCCGCGCGAAGAACACGCAGACGACGACCAGCGCGGTCGCGCCGATCATGCTCCATGCGACCGGCTCGTGCAGCAGGAAGCCGGCCAGGGCGAGACCGCAGAACGGCTGGAGCTGCTGCAACTGGCCGACTCGCGCGATGCCGCCGATCGCGAGGCCGCGATACCAGAAGATGAAGCCGACGAACATGCTGAAGACCGAGACGTAGGCGAGCCCGATCCAGGCCGGCGCACCGACGCCATTCCATGTCGAGGGCCAGGCGAGAAGCGCGAGCGGCAGCATCAGTGGCAGCGCCAGCAGCAACGCCCAGGAGATCACCTGCCAGCCGCCGATCCGGCGCGACAGGGCAGCGCCCTCGGCATAGCCGAGCCCGCACAGCACGATCGCAGCCACCATCAGCAGATCGCCTGTGATCGACACCGTGCCGCCGTTCGAGAGGGCGAAGGCCGCAACGGTGGCGCTGCCGAGAACCGCGAACAGCCAGAACAGCGGCTGTGGCCGCTCGCCGCCGCGCAGTACGGCGAAGATCGCGGTCGACAGCGGCAAGAGGCCGATGAAGACGATGGAATGCGCCGAGGTGATGTGCTGGAGCGCGAGCGCCGTCAGCAGCGGAAAACCGACCACGACGCCCATGGAGACAATGCTGAGCGAGACGAAATCCTTTCGCTCCGGCCATGCCTGACGGAGCAGACCGAGCACAGCCGCACCGATCAGCGCCGCGATGGTCGCGCGCGCCGAGGTCAGGAACAGCGCCGAAAAGCCACCGACCGCGACGCGCGTCGCCGGCAAGGACCCGCTGAAGATGATGACGCCGAGAAGCCCGTTGCCCCAGCCGCTGCCCGCAGATTGCATGTCCGTCCCACGCTTTTGCGTGCGCGATCCTCGGCCGTCGCCGGTGGCGAGGCCAGTCACAATCCAGTACAATCCGAACATACTGTATGGGTATGGAAGGCAATACGGCTTGAACATTGAAGGTCCCTCGAAGGGTCGCGGCGGCACGCGGACCATCGACGTGATGAGCGCGATCCGCGCCAAGGTCGCGGGCCGCGCGCTGAGTGCCGGCGATCGCCTGCCGTCGATCCGCGGCCTTGCCGCCAGCATGGGTGTTTCGCCATCCACCGTGGTCGAGGCCTACGATCGCCTCGCCGCGGAAGGGCTGATCCGCGCGCGTCGCGGCTCGGGCTTCTATGTCGCATCGACCGTTACGCCGCCGCTTGCCTTGACCGAGGTGGCGCCACGCCGAGACCGGGCGGTCGATCCGTTCTGGGTCTCCCGGCAATCGCTCGACACCGACGCTGATGTGCCCAAACCCGGCTGCGGTTGGCTGCCGCCGGCGTGGATGCCGGAAGCGGCATTGCGCCGAGCCACCCGCGCGCTTGCCCGCAGCGAGGCCAGCGTGCTGACGAACTACGGCAGCACGGGTGGCTCGCCTGCGCTGCGCCGGCTGCTGCTGGCGCGGCTCGCGGAGGACGCGATCGAAGCCTCGATCAACCAGCTGATGCTGACGGGGTCGGGCACGCAGGCAACCGACCTCATCTGCCGCTTCCTGCTGCGTCCCGGCGACACCGTTCTGGTCGACGATCCCTGCTACTTCAATTTTCGCGCGCTGCTGTGCGCGCATCAGGTCCGAATCGTCAGCGTGCCCTACACGCCGTCAGGCCCTGACGTCGCGCGATTCGAGCTGGCTCTCGCGGAGGAGCGGCCGCGGCTCTACATCACCAATTCAGCGCTGCACAATCCGAGCGGTGCGACGCTCTCGCTGCAGACCGCACACCGGCTCTTGACGGCGGCGGCCGCGCACGACCTCACCATCGTCGAGGACGACATATTTGGCGATTTCGAGCCGGAACGCTCGCCGCGCCTGGCCGCGCTTGACGGATTGAACCGCGTCATCCGCATCGGCAGCTTCTCGAAAACATTGTCGGCCTCGGTGCGCTGCGGCTACATCGCGGCGCGCTCCGACTGGATCGAGCATCTCGTCGATCTCCAGGTCGCCACCAGCTTCGGCGGCCCGAGCCCGGTCGCGACCGAGATCATCGCCAGGGTGTTGGCCGGCGGCAGCTATCGCAAGCACATGGACGAGCTCCGGCAAAAGCTCACGCGGACACGTCGCGAGACCGCGCGAAAACTCGCCGCGCTGGGCATCGAACCCTGGCTGATGCCCCGCGGCGGCTTCTTCCTGTGGTGCCGGCTGGTCGACGGACAGGATGCGACGGCGGTGGCACGCGCCGCGCTCGAAAAGGGTGTGGTGCTGGCGCCGGGCAATGTATTCAGCGTGGCGCAGGCCGCTGAGAATTTCCTGCGGTTCAACGTCGCGCATATGAACGACCCGGGGATGTGGGACGTGCTGCGGCGGGCTTTGAAGACGGGCTCCAGGTAGCGCGGCCTAGTACCACGGCTCCTCGTAGACCGGCTCGCCGTCGAGCAGGAGCCGTTTGATCGCGGCGCGGCCCGACGGCAGCACGGCGGCGACGACGCGCAGCTTCTGCTGGTTGCGGGCCTGCTCGAGCGTCCTGCCCTCGCCTTCGGGAACGAAATAGCTTTCGAGACCGTATCTGATCGTCAGCCCGTCGCAGAAGGTGCGGACGGTCGAACCGCAGGAATAACTGACGCGGCCGCGGATCAACACTTCGGGCGCGGTGACCGCGACAGGCGCGGCATGAACCGAAACGGCCTGATAGAGGCCGCTGGCATCGGGCGCTAGCTTGACGAACACGACGGGATTGCGCCCGGCGGAAGGCTGGCCTGCAAGCGCGCCGGCCGGCAGCTGCGAGATGTCGTAGCCGAGCACGACATAGTCGCCGCGCAGAAGATCGTGCGGATCGACCGGGCGTGTCTGCAACGTCACCTCCGTCCCCTCGCGCAGGATCTGCGCGCGGTCGGTGACCATCAGGATCAGCAGCGCGCATTGCAGCAGGATGGCGGCACCGAACAGCACGGCTTTCGGGATGCGCTGCCGGAATCGTGTGACGGACTCGATCATCGCTCGGCCCTCGGCAGCATGCGATTGAGCGCGGTCGCAAACACGACGGCAATGATTCCGGCCACCGCCAGGAAAGCCGAGCGGCGCAGCAGCGAGCCTTTGACCGCCCAGGTGATGGCACCGACGACGCCGGCAATGCCGATCCAGCCGGCGACGATGCGCGGGCGCACATCGTCGAGCACCCCGGAGACGACGAGGCAGAGCATGGCGCAGAGCAGCGCGGCATAGGCGAGCCATGGCTCGCCGGCTGTGGATGCCGACCAGATCGGCGCGGCGATCAGCACGAGGCCGATCGCGCATGCCGCGAGGATTTCACCGGCGCGCCGCGTGCGGCCGGCGGACGCGAGCGCTAGAACGACGCCCGCAACGCCGCACACGATCGCCCACGACGGCTGGGCCGCCATCGTGGCCGTCCTGATGCGGAAGAGATCGTCGACTGTCGTCACCTCCAGGAAAGCTGTAATCGCCAGCGAGAATGCGCCGTAGATCGACAGAACGGATCCAAGCAGGTTCGCCCGCGGCGACGGCGCGGTCGATATCGCGAGCCCGGCGCCGAACAGCAGGGCCGCACCGTTCGCCAGCACGAAGGACGGCTGGGCGCCATCGAAGTCGAAGCGAAGCGACGTCGCGATCCACCACGGAATCGCGGCGACCGCGACGAGATGGGCGGCGACGCGGGAGTTCCACGCGAACGCGATCGCGACGGCGATCAGCCAGGCCATCACGAACTGAAGATGAAGCGCATCCGGCGCATCGTAGACGCGCATGCAGGTCCAGATGCAGGCGGCGGCGAGGCCGACCGCGAGCGCGCCACGCGAGCCGGTCAAAATCGCGGCGGCGAATGCGCCTGTTGACCACAGCAGCAGGCCACCGGCAAAATCGTCGCCGAGGTGATACATCTGGCCGACCAGCGCGATGCCCGCGCCAAAGATGATGGCGCCGATGCTGGCGCAGAGATCGGCAAGGACAGTACGGCCGGTCGCGGCGAACCAAGCCCCGAGGGCGCCGGCGGCGATCATGCCGGCGAGCAGGATCGCAAACCGCGACAGCCGCGCGATCTCGGTCCAGTGCGCCGCCACGAAGGCAAGGAACGCAGCCGCGATCAACAGGCCCCCGACGATGGCCACGACATGCTGGGTGAGAGCGGCGGCAGAACGTTGCGGATGGAGCCGGCTGCCGCCGGCGCGATCACGCCATCGGCTTCCCATTGGGCGAGATCAGCCTCGAGGCGCTGCCGATAGGTCTTCTCGAACATGGTCGTGGATCACTGGCTCCTTGGCGCACGCGGGATGTTGGTCGGAGCGCGGCGGTGACGGGTTCAACGGTTGAACTCTCCCGCGGTGCGGAGCTTCATGCGCAATTTTGAGAGACTTCGACCTGGAGCAGAGAACTCTGCACTCCCTCGACAACCCGTTCGGCACGAGGTTGTCACCCATCTCTCAGGTACAACCTGTTACCCATGTGTCCGGGCTGAACAACGGTTATCTGGCGGAGAGGGAGGGATTCGAACCCCCGATAGGCTTGCACCTATGCCGCATTTCGAGTGCGGTGCATTCAACCACTCTGCCACCTCTCCTGAAGGCGCCATGAAGGGGCAGGCCCCTGTGGTTGGGGGCGTTAATAGGCGAGGATGGCGGGCCAGACAAGGCGCGAAAGGGGAAAATCCGCTGCCTGTTTTGCGGCTTTTGCTCTGGTGTCGTCGTGTCGTCGACAATTGGCACCTGTTCCTGGGCCACTCCTCCTCCCTGCGCGCAATGAGATCGGGTTGAAACAAGCCGCTGCGGGCTCGGTGCACCTCTCCCGCTTGCGGGAGAGGTCGGCGCGTGCCGGGCGAAGCGAAGCATCGTCCCGCGCGCCGGGTGAGGGTTCTCTCCTCCGGGGGAGTGTCCCGTTGGGGAGAAACCCTCTCCCCAACCCTTCCCGCGAGCGGGGGCGGGAGCGCACCTCCCCTGTCTCGGCACCTTTTTTGGGGGCGCGAGCCGGCCTCACCCGTCATGCAGCAAGAGAACGGGGTGGGACCGCCAGACGCGGTAAACACTGGCGGTCCCGTGCCGCTCATTACAATGCTGGCCAGGAAGGGCGGCTTCGCAGGCCTGCGTGAGGCGACATTTCCACTCTAGCGTGTATTCTGCCGCCTGCAATGCAATCCGTCCCTTAACCTAACCAGTCAAGGTTACTTCTTTTCGCCTTTACCGTTGTCCTTGTTGTTTTCCTTGGCTTTCTTCTTCCCGTCCGCAGAATCCCGGTCCTTGCCGTTTCCGCTGTCCCTGCGGCGGTTGGTGAAGCGCGCATTGCCGAGGCCGGTGCCGATGGTGAGCACGCCCCAGCGCTCGATATCCTGCATGAATGGCACCTCGGACAGGCCCTGAACCACGCCGTCATTGTGCATCAGGATCGCGGTATCGTGCTCGCCGATCTCCGGGATGCCCTCGATCAAGCTCGCCGGCAGGTTGAATTTGCTGCTCTCCCAGTTGCCCGGCAGGTTCTGCGCGCCCTTTTCGATCGAGCCGTCCTCGTTGATCACGCCGGGACAGGCGATGCCGATGAAGGGCGCGAGCTTGTAGCCTTCCTTTTCGGCTTCAGTGATCAGCCCTTTCAGCATCTTCGTCAGCCGCTTCACCGCGCCTTCGCGGGTCGGCTCGTCATCGGCATGCCGCCACAGCTCTGATGTCACGACCTTGGCCTTCGACAGGTCGTTGGCCTTTTTCCAGCCGGTCTCCACCAGGCCGCAGCGGATATTGGTGCCGCCGATATCGACCGCGAGGATGCTGTCATAGGCCTCGAAAATCCAGGACGGCGCCAGATGCAGCGCGCCGATCAGCCCGGCTTCGTCAGGGTGATGCCGGATCGGAATCATGTCGACCTTGAAGTCCTCGGACTTCAGGATGATCTCGGTGCGCGCGATAGCAAGCTCGCCGAGCCTGGAATCACGAAAGCCGCCGCCGACCACGATGCGCTCGGTCTTGGCCCAGGCCTTGGTCTTGAGGAAGCGGCGGGTGACGTGAGCGAGTTCCTGGGCAAAGTCCTCGATCGCGCTGTGCACCACCGCCGAGGCCTCGACGTCGTCGCTGACCAGGATCGAATCCAGCGTCTTCTTGCTGATATTCTCCGACGGCTCCTTGCCGAACGGATCCTCGCCGGTCTTCCGCAACGGCTTGCGCCAGCGTTCGAGAATCTCGCGGAACGCGCCCTTGCTGGCGCGGTCGCCGAGGAAGCCGTCCTCGTCCTTCAGCTCGATGTTGAAGCTGTCGATGTCCACCGAGGGCAGCCGCCCGCCGCCGTGATGGGCGATGCCCGTCGTCGTCTTGACCAGTTCGTCGGTTGCCATGGAAGTCCCTTGCCCACGTGCCTATCTGGGGGAACAACGGCGCGGGAACCCGTTGGTTGCTAGCCGGGCCGAGATTCAGGGCCCGGCGCTGGAAAGGGTGCAAATCCTTCAAATCCAGGCTGTTTTGCCCGCTTTTCCTTGACTCCCAGCGGATCACCGCTATAAATCCCACAACCGGCGCGGGGCGTTTCTCGCGCCGCGTGTTTTTGCGCGGGTTTTCAAAGGGATAACTCCCGCCCGCACAAAACTCGCAATAAACCCATAGCGACTGATCAAAAAGCCGGCCCCTGACGTCAGTCTCGAGGCCGGGATTGAACACGGAGAAAAAACGATGTTCGCAGTCATCAAAACCGGCGGCAAGCAATACCGCGTCGCGCCGGATGATGTTCTCGAAGTAGGCAAGATCGAAGGCGAAGTCGGCTCGATCGTGCAGCTGAATGAAGTTCTGGTCGTCGGCGGCGACACGCCGGTGCTGGGCGTCCCGACGGTGGCCGGTGCCTCCGTTGCGGTCGAGGTGCTCGACCACAAGCGCGGCCCCAAGGTCATCGCGTTCAAGAAGCGCCGCCGCAAGAATTCGCGCCGCAAGCGGGGCTACCGCGACGAGATCACGGTGCTGCGCGTCAGCGAGATCCTGACCGATAATGCCAAGCCCACCAAGGGCCCGCGTCCGAAGAAGGAAAAGGTCGCGAAAGAAGCTGCCGAGTAACTGAGACCGATCACGCCAATTCACGAATTGATGCGTGCGACGTTTTGAAATGATTCCGTCAAGGAATTGACCTAGACATACGCAGGATTTCGGAGACGAGCCATGGCTCACAAAAAAGCAGGCGGTTCATCGCGCAACGGTCGCGATTCCAAGGGTAAACGTCTTGGCATCAAGGTGTTCGGCGGCGAGCGCGTGATTCCCGGCAACATCATTGCGCGTCAACGCGGCACCACCTGGCATCCCGGCCTCAACGTCGGCATGGGCACCGACCACACCCTGTTCGCCAAGATCGAGGGTCGTGTCGAATTCCAGGCTAAAGCCAACGGACGCACCTTTGTGGCGGTACTCCCGCTTGCAGAGGCTGCTGAATAGACGGTGGATCTAATTTGGAGTCCGCCGGGTCCTTGACCGAACCGGCGGAGTCCAGAGATCAAAGAGATCGAAGGCTCCAGGGGAGGCAAGGAAACCGGCCTCCCCTTTTCGTTTCTCGCGTTCACTTTTCACTTGGTGACTTTGACGGAGCCGGACATGTTGCAGGACTTTTCGAGCGTGACCTTGCGGGAGGCGAGACCGAGCGTCGTCGCCACCGAGCGGCTGACGTTGCGACGGCCGACTCTTGCCGACGTCAGAGCCATCGCCGGTCTCGCCAACGACCGCCGTGTCGCTGAAAATACCCGCCGCCTCCCCCACCCCTATTCCCAGGACGACGCCATCGCCTTCGTCCGCGCCACCGCCGCGCTCGGCGGCGAGACCGCGTTCCTGATCGAGCATGATACCGGGCCGGTCGGCATGGTCGGCATCGACCGCTCCACGCCTGACAATGCCGAGCTCGGCTATTGGCTCGGCGTCGAGCATTGGGGCCGGGGCTTCGCCACCGAGGCCGCACGCGGCGCGATCGATTTCTTCTTCGAGGAGTTCGAGGACGACCAGCTCTACGCGGGCGCGCGCGTCACCAACCCGGCCTCGCGAAACGTGCTGGAGAAGTGCGGCTTCCAGTGGAGCGGCGTGCAGCTGCATCGCTTCCTGGCTCTGGGCTCGTCGACGCCGGTCGACTGCTTCCGCTTGTCGCGCGGGGTGTGGTCGTCGCTGAAGAGCTGGAGCAGCGCCCGGCGGATGGGATAAGGGCGAGAAGCCGCTGCACGCGCAGCTGTCGTCCCGGCCTGGTGCGCAATCGCGCACGGGGGCCGGGACGACGTTGCCGCTACACCGGCGGATTGACCTCTTCGCCGGCGTGGCCGAGATCGCGCTCGCGCAGATAGATGTAGAAGCCCGCGCCGATGATGATCGCGGCGCCGACGATCGTGGCGATGGAGGGCACGTCCCCGAACACGACGAAGCCGAAGATCACCGCCCAGACGATCATCGAATATTGATAGGGCACCACCACGCTCGCCGGCGCGAGCTTGAGCGAACGGTTGACGCAGAACAGCGCCGTCACCGAGATGCACCCGGCCAACGCGAAGAACACCAGGCTGCGTGGAGTCGGCGGCACCCAATGGTAGGCCGAGAGTACAGCGCCCAGCGAAAACGTGCCGATGAACTGCGACGACGCCATCACGATGTCGGGCGTCCTGCGCAGGCTGCGCGTGATCAGCATCAGGGTCGCGAAGGAGAGACTGCCGCCGAGCGCGATCAGCGCCGGCAGGCTCACCGTCTGCGCCGACGGCCGCAACGCGATCAGCACACCGCAGAAGCCGACCAGGATCGCCGTCCAGCGCCGCCAGCCGACCTTCTCACCCAAAAAGATCGCCGACATCGCGGTGACGAAGATGGGACCGGCGAGATAATAGGTGATGACGTCGGCGAGCGGCAGATAGACGGCTGCGAGGAAGAACGCGGCCACCTCCAGCGTCGAGAGCACGACGCGGAACAGCTGCAGGCCCGGCCGCTCGAGATGCAGGAACTGGTGGCGCTGCCGCCAGATCAGCGGCGACAGCAACAGCAGCGCCGCGCAGGCGCGCAAGAACAGCAGCTGCCCGACCGAATAAGTCCCGACCAGGAACTTGCCCGTGGCGTCGCCGAACGAGAACATGAAGATCGACAGCACCATCAGCGCAATGCTGGCCAGCCGCGCCGAGCGGTCGTCATAGGCGGAGAGGTTCTTGAAGAGGGACATCGCCACGGGTGTGAGTTTGGAGTCGTCATTGCGAGGAGCCCGCCCGCAAAGACGAGCGGAGAGAGCGTCGGAAGCTGGCCACTCGATTCGCTCGGGGGTCTTTTAATGACGTGAGCCGCCGCCACAAGCCCGGGCAAGGCGAATTGAACGGATTGTCGCAGGCTACGCGGCGCGGTAGCGATAGACACTTCACCGAGGAAAGAGCCAGGAAAGAGCTTTGGCATGACCGACTTCGACCCGGCCCGGCACCGCATGATGTCGGCGCAACGCTGGTTTGAGGATTTCGTGGTCGGCGAACGCTTCGTGCTGCCGAGCCGGACCCAGACGACCGCGGTGTTCGCGGCGTTCCAGACCGCGAGCGGCGACACCCATCCGGTGCACTACGACGTCGAATATTGCCGCGCCCGCGGCATGCCTCATCTGCTCGCCCATGGCTTCCAGACGCTGATCCACACCGCGCCCGGCGCCGGCCTGTTTCCGTTCATGGTCGAGGAATCCCTGGTCGGCTTCCTCGAGCAATCGAGCCGGTTCCTCAAGCCTGTTTACGCCGACGACACCATCTATCCCGCGCTCGAGGTCATCGAGCTCGTGCCGGGGCGAACGACCGGCGCGGTGACGCTTCGGAGCACCGTGTTCAACCAGCGCAAGGAGCTGGTGCTTGAAGGGACGCAGAAATTCCTGATCAGGCGCCGGCCGGTCGGTTAAGCACGCGACGAATTCGCCGGATTCGGGCCGATTCGCGGACAAGTCCGGGTTGCCGGGCGTGCCCGGCTGGCCTACCTATGGCCCATGAAATTCCTCGACGAAGCAAAGGTCTATATCCGCTCTGGTGACGGCGGGAACGGCTGCGTGGCGTTCCGCCGCGAGAAGTTCATCGAATTCGGCGGTCCCTCCGGCGGCAATGGCGGCCGCGGCGGCAATGTCATCATCGAGGTTGCCGATGGCCTCAACACGCTGATCGACTACCGCTACCAGCAGCACTTCAAGGCCCAGAAGGGCGAGAACGGCTCGGGCTCGGACCGACATGGCGCAAACGGCAAGAACATCGTGCTGAAGGTGCCCATAGGCACTCAGATCTTCGATGAGGATCGCGAGACCCTGATCCACGACTTCACCAATGTCGGCGAAAAATTCGTGCTCGCCGAGGGCGGCAATGGCGGCTTCGGCAACGCGCATTTCAAGACCTCGACCAACCGTGCGCCGCGCAATGCCAATCCCGGCCAGCCCGGGGAAGAGCGCTGGATCTGGCTGCGGCTGAAGCTGATTGCGGACGCCGGTCTCGTCGGCATGCCCAATGCCGGCAAGTCGACTTTCCTGTCCAAGGTCAGCGCGGCGCGGCCGAAGATCGCCGACTATCCCTTCACCACGCTGCATCCGCAGCTCGGCGTCGTGAACGCCGACGGCCGCGAATTCGTGCTCGCCGACATTCCCGGCCTGATCGAAGGCGCGCATGAGGGCACCGGACTCGGCGATCGCTTCCTCGGCCATGTCGAACGCTGTCGCGTGCTGCTGCATCTGATCGACGCCACCTGCGAGCATGCCGGCAAGGCCTACAAGACCGTGCGCAAGGAGCTCGACGCCTATGGCGGGCTGTTGACCGACAAGATCGAGATCGTCGCGCTGAACAAGATCGACGCGGTCGACCCGGACGAGCTGAAGAAGCAGAAGGATCGGCTGAAGCGCGCCGCCAAGAAGACGCCGCTGCTGCTCTCCGCCGTGACCGGCGACGGCGTCAGGGAAGCGCTCCGCGCGCTCGTCGATGTGATCGGCGAGGCGCCCGTCTCGGCCAAGGCAAAGAGCGCGGCCGAAGCGGAGCCGTGGTCGGCGTAGACTCTCCCCGCTGTCGTCCCCGCGAACGCGGGGACGACAGCGGGGTGCATGGCCCCAGGCACGCGCATCACTGGCAGGTTGCCATCGCGCCGTCGATAGCGCAGCATCAGATAATCAAGAAATTTCCGGGATGACGCATGGCACGCGCGAAGAACGTTCTCTGGATCATGTGCGACCAGCTTCGCTATGATTATCTCGGCTGCACCGGCCACCCCACGCTGAAGACGCCGAACATCGACGCCATGGCCAGGCGCGGCGTGCTGTTCTCGAAGGCCTATGTGCAATCGCCGATCTGCGGACCGTCGCGGATGTCGTTCTACACCGGGCGCTACATGCGCTCGCACGGCTCGCATTGGAACGGCTGGCCGCTGCGCGTCGGCGAGCCCACGCTCGGCGATCATCTCAAGAAAATCGGCGTGCGCAATGTGCTGGTCGGCAAGACCCACATGGCGCCTGACCTTGAAGGCATGAAGGCGCTCGGCATCCCGCCGGAATCGGTCATCGGCGTGCATGTCGCCGAATGCGGCTTCGAGCCTTACGAGCGCGACGACGGCCTGCATCCGACCGGACGGCCACGTCCGAAATACGACGAATATCTGCGCCGGCAGGGTTTTGAAGCGACGAACCCCTGGGAACACTGGGCCAATTCAGGCGCGGCGGAGGACGGCTCGTTGCAGAACGGCTGGCTGCTGGTGCACGCCGACAAGGCCGCGCGCGTGCCGGACGAGCATTCCGAGACGCCCTACATGACGCGGCGCGCGATGGATTTCATCAGCGAGGCCGAGACCGACGGCCGGCCGTGGTGTCTGCATCTGTCCTACATCAAGCCGCACTGGCCCTACATCGCGCCGGAGCCCTATGCGAGCATGTATTCGACTGGCGACATGATCCCGGTGATCCGCTCCGAGCGCGAGCGGCAGAACCCGCACCCGGTGTTCGGCGCCTACATGGACATGCGCTACTCCCGCAACATGGCGCGCGACGAAGCCCGCGAGAAGGTGATCCCGACCTATATGGGCCTGATCACCCAGATCGATGACCAGATGGGCGTGCTGATGAAATTTCTGGAGGAACGCGGCCTCCTGGAAACCACCATGATCGTGTTCACCTCCGACCACGGCGATTACCTCGGCGATCACTGGATGGGCGAGAAGGATTTGTTCCACGAGCAGTCGGCGAAGATCCCGCTGATCATCATCGACCCCTCGCAAGAGGCCGACGCGACGCGCGGCAGGCAGAGCGACGCACTGGTCCAAGGCATCGATCTCGCGCCGACGTTCGTCGATTATTTCGGCGGCAAGGTGCCGAGCCACATCCTCGAAGGACGTTCGCTGCTGCCGCTGCTGCGTGGACCTACGCCGCCGGATTGGCGCAAGGTGGCGTTCTCCGAATACGACTACGCCATGCAGGATGTCAGGTTGAAGCTGAACCAGCCGATCGAGCGCTGCCGCCTTTTCATGGTGTTCGACGGCCGCTGGAAATACATCCACGCCTCCGGCTTCCGCCCGATGCTGTACGATCTCGAAACCGATCCGGAAGAATACGTGGATCGCGGCAACGATCCGGAATGTGCCGGCATCATTGCGCGGCTCCAGGCAGAGCTGTTCGACTGGGCGCTGCATCCGAGCGGCCACATCACGACGCCGCGGGAAAAGATCGCGGCTTATGCGGACAACCAGCTTCAGGTGAAGGCCGGATTCCTGATCGGCATCTGGGACGAGAACGAGCTCGCCGCGATCAGGGACGGTATCGCGCAGCGCGCGAAGATGTGAGCCTCGTGATTGCGAGCGTAGCGAAGCAACGACGAGAGGAGAGACTAGTTCTCGATCTTGTACCCCGTCGCCTTCACGATCGGCTGCCAGAACGCCGTGTTCGCGGCGAGTTCCCTGGTCAGCCCGTCCGCGCTGCTGCCAACCGGGATCAGGCCGATCGCCGTGAGCTTCGCCTTCACCTCGGGTTTTGCAAGCACCGCGCTCGAGGCCGCTCCTAACTTGCTCGCAAATTCCGGCGGGCTGCCGGCGGGAAGCCACATGCCGTACCAGGCGTCCGCCACGAGGTCGATGCCATTCTCCTTCAGCGTGGGAACGTCAGGTGCAAACGGCGAACGCTCCGCGCTCGAGACCGCAACGATCTTCACGCCCTTGGCGATGCTGCGGCAGCGCATCGGCCAGCGTGGTGATCCCAAAGGAAATGTGGCCGCCGATGACGTCGTTGAGAACAGGCGCACTGCCGCGATAGGGCACGCGCGTGAGCGGGATGCCGAGATCCTTCTCGAACTTGGAGCCCATGAAGTGGGGGATAGTGCCGTTGCTGGGAACGCCGAACGATGTCTTGTCGGGATGCGCTTTCAGCCAGGCGACAAATCTCTTGAAATCCGCAGCATCGATCTCCGGGCCGATCACGACGGCGAATTCGAACCGCGCGAGCAGCGACACCGGCATGAAATCCTTGGCGATGTCGAAGCTCGGTGTCGTCTCCACCATCGGCAGCAGGTACATGGTCGGCCCCGTCGTCACCAGCACCATGCTGCCGTCGGGGCTCGCACCCTTCACCGATTTGATGCCGATCAGCCCGTCGCCGCCGGTGCGGTTCTCCACCACCATGGTCCGTTGCAGCATTGGCGCGACCTCCTGCGCAATCAGCCGGCACAGCGTGTCGCCGCCCGCGCCCGCCGCGAACGGAAAGATGATCTTGCTGAGTCCAGCCTGCGCTTGCGCCTCACCCACCTGCGCCAGCAGCGGCAGGCCGAGACATCCTCCAAGACATCCGGCCATGAATTTGCGGCGATCCATTCGTATCCTCATCCAGCCCGTTATCGGTCGGCGGCATTAGAACCCGGCTGGCCGCCAAGACAAGGCCGGCCTTCGCCGATTGCCGCGCCTGCTGCCTTGCGCCGGCCGCCGTCCTGCTGCAAAAGCAGCCTCATCGGCGTTGCCCGTCGCTCCGCCGATTCCAGAGCAACCTGACAACACCATGGCCAGTCCCGAACTCAGTCAATTCCGCCGCATCGTCGTCAAGGTCGGCTCCGCGCTGCTGGTCGATTCCGACCGGGGTGAGGTGCGCGCCTCCTGGCTCGCTGCGCTCGCCGACGACATGGCGAAGCTGCACAAGGAGGGCCGCGACGTTCTCGTCGTCTCCTCGGGCTCGATCGCGCTCGGCCGCAGCCGGCTGAAACTGCCTCGCGGTCCGCTGAAGCTGGAGGAAAGCCAGGCGGCCGCAGCCGTCGGCCAGATCGCGCTGGCGCGGATCTGGTCGGAGGTGCTCGGCGCGCATGACATCGGCGCCGGCCAGATCCTGGTGACGCTCCAGGATACCGAAGAGCGCCGCCGCTATCTCAATGCCCGCTCCACGATCGGCAAGCTGCTGGAGTGGCGCGCGATCCCCGTCATCAATGAGAACGACACGGTTGCCACCACCGAGATCCGCTACGGCGACAACGACCGTCTCGCCGCCCGCGTCGCCACCATGGCGAGCGCCGATCTGCTGGTGCTGTTGTCCGACATCGACGGGCTCTACGACGCGCCGCCGAAGAACAATCCGAACGCAAAACTGATCCCCGTGGTCGAGAGCATTTCCTCGGAGATCGAGGCGGTGGCGGGAGATGCCGAGTCCGAACTGTCGCGCGGCGGCATGCGCACCAAGGTCGAGGCGGCCAAGATCGCAACGACTGGCGGCACGCATATGTTGATCGCATCAGGCAAGATCGAACACCCCTTGCAGGCGATCGCCAATGGCGGCCGCTGCACCTGGTTCCTGACGCCCGCCAATCCCATCACCTCGCGAAAACGCTGGATCGCGGGCACGCTGGAGCCGAAGGGCACGCTGACCATCGACGCCGGCGCGGTGACCGCACTGCGCGCCGGCGCCAGCCTGCTGCCCGCCGGCGTGATCAAGGTGGAGGGCCAGTTCGCCCGGGGCGATGCCGTGATCGTGCGCGGCCCCGATACCAGCGAGGTCGGCCGCGGGCCTGATCGCCTACGACGCCGAGGTCGCCGAGCGCATCAGGGGCCGCTCGTCCCCGGATGTGATGAACATCCTCGGCATCAGCGGTCGCTCCGAGATCATCCACCGAGATGATCTGGTGGTGGGCGGGTAGGGCCCGCGGCCCGATCGCTGGGCCAGAGACCCAGCTGGGGCGCGGCACAACCCGGCGTACCTGCCATACCCCCCCGACCCTTCGCAAATGCGGGATTTCCGTGCTAGGACACCGCCTTAGCAGAAGGTTTGACGCCCCATGGCCGCCCCCCTCAAAGCCGTCGACGGCAATCCCGATCTCCAGGCGCTGATGTCCGATCTCGCCGCCCGTGCCCGCGCCGCTGCGCGCGTGCTGGCGCTGGCGCCGCCGGAGCAGAAGAACCGGGCGCTGGAGGCCATGGCGAAGGCGATCCGCAGCAATGCTGCGGCGATCCTTGCCGCAAATGCCGAGGACGTCGCGGAAGCCCGCGCCTCGGGCAACGCAACCTCCTCCTTCATCGATCGCCTGACGCTGACGCCGGCGCGGGTCGAAGGCATGGCGGAAGGCATCGCCGTCGTGCGCGGCATCGCCGATCCCGTCGGCATCGTCACCGAGAGCTGGCAGCGGCCGAACGGCATGATCATCGAGCGCGTGCGCGTGCCGCTCGGCGTCGTCGGCGTGATCTTCGAGAGTCGTCCCAACGTCGCGGCGGATGCTGGCGTGCTGTGCCTGAAGTCGGGCAATGCCGTGATCCTGCGCGGCGGCTCCGACAGTTTCCGCTCCTGCCGCGCCATCCATGAATGCCTCGTGCAAGGTTTGCGCGAAGCGGGACTGCCCGAAGCTGCGATCACGCTGGTGCCGACGCGCGACCGTGCGGCGGTCGGCATGATGCTATCGGGCCTTAACGGAGCGGTCGACGTGATCGTGCCGCGGGGCGGCAAGAGCCTCGTCGCGCGCGTCGAGCAGGAAGCGCGCGTGCCCGTGTTCGCGCATCTCGAAGGCGTCAATCACGTCTACATCGATGCCAGCGCCGACCTCGCCATGGCGAAATCGATCGTGCTGAACGCCAAGATGCGCCGCACCGGCGTCTGTGGCGCGGCCGAAACGCTGCTGGTCGATCGCGCCGCAGCTGGCAAGAGCCTGAAGCCGCTCGTCGAGATGCTGCTCGACGCCGGCTGCGAAGTGCGCGGCGACGATGCCGTGCAGAAGACCGATTCGCGCGTAAAGCCTGCCAGCGAAGAGGATTGGGACACCGAATATCTCGACGCGATCATCGCGGCGAAGGTGGTCGACGGCGTCGACGGCGCGATCGCGCATATCCAGGACCACGGATCGCATCACACCGATGCGATCGTCAGCGAGAACGACGTGGCCGCGAAGAAATTCCTGAGCGAAGTCGATTCCGCGATCGTGCTCCACAACGCCTCGACGCAGTTCGCCGACGGCGGCGAGTTCGGCTTCGGCGCCGAGATCGGCATCGCCACCGGCCGCTTCCACGCCCGCGGCCCCGTGGGCGCCGAGCAGTTGACGAGCTTCAAGTATCGCGTTCACGGCACCGGGCAGACGCGGCCGTAAGTAAGGTCGCAAGGCGGGGGGCATTGAGTAACACATTCGTCGTGCCGCGTTCGGTGGCGCAAGCGACCCCGCCCTCGACCCCGGGCATGCGCATCGGCCTGCTCGGCGGCTCGTTCAATCCGCCGCACCAGGCCCATCGCGCGATCAGCCAATTCGCGCTCAAGCGATTGCAACTCGATCGGGTCTGGTGGCTCGTGACGCCGGGCAACCCGCTCAAGGAGAACGGCAATCTGCATGAGCTCGGCGAGCGCATGCAGGCCGCGCGTGACGTCGCTGACGACCCCAGGATCGAGGTGAGCTGTCTCGAATCCGTCATTCGTACGCGCTACACTATCGACACGATCAACACCTTGCGCCGCCGCTTCAACGGCCTGCGCTTCGTCTGGATCATGGGCGCCGACAACCTCGCTCAATTCCATCGTTGGCAGGACTGGCGGCGCATCGCCGCCCAGGTGCCGGTTGCGGTCATCGATCGTCCGCCGCAGAGCTTTCGGGCGCTCGCCTCTCCCGCCGCCAAGGCGCTGGCGCGCTACCGCCTGGCGGAGAATAAGGCAGCCTTGCTTGCGGATCAGCCGGCGCCGGCCTGGGTCTTCCTGACCGGATTGAAGCTGAATCTCTCCTCAACGGGCCTGCGGAACCCGGACGGGAGCTGGAAAGGTACGAAGTGAGACGGATTCTGCGCGGGGTTGGGGCTCTCTGGCATATTGAAACCCTTAACCCCACATGATGTAGTGTAGCCAGTGAGCGCTGGATTCGGCGTTCGCGATACAGTGAAAGGAATGGTCCCTGACCACATCTGTATTGTCCAAGTCTGTTTTACCCAAGGCAAAACCGGCGCGTAAAACATCGACCAAAGCTGCGGCCTTGAAGGCGCAACCCGACGCCGACAAGACGCTGAGCCTGATCCTCTCCCGCCTTGACGACATGAAGGCGGAAGAGACGGTCACCATCGACCTTCGCGGCAAATCGGCATACTCCGACTACATGATCATCACCACCGGCCGGGCGAACCGGCACGTTGGCGCGATCGCGGAGAACGTCGCCAAAGGCCTCAAGGAAAACGGCATCAAGAACATCCACGTCGAGGGCTTGCCCAATTGCGACTGGGTGCTGATCGATTCCGGCGATGTGATCGTGCACGTGTTCAGACCCGAGGTCCGTGAGTTCTACAACCTCGAGAGACTGTACACGCAGGGCCCGGGGGCGGCGAAGGCGATCTAGGCTGACTTGAGCCGATTTCGCATCGGCTGACGCGCATGCTAGCGTCATGCGCGCGCATGGTGCGCGCGATTCAAGAGATGCTATGCGTGTTGCCGTCATTGCGGTGGGCCGGCTGAAGCAGGGCCCCGAACGGGAGCTTGCCGACCGCTATTTCGAGCGGTTCGACGAGACCGGCCGCAAGCTCGGATTCCGTGAGCTCTCTGTCCACGAAATCCCGGAAAGCCGCGCCCGCGACGCCGCAACGCGGATGACCGAGGAGGCCGCGGCGATCTCCGCCCATATCCCCGGCAAATCGATCCTGGTGGCGATGGACGAGCGCGGGCAAAATCTCGATTCCACCGTATTCGCACGGAATCTCGGGCGCTGGCGCGACGAGGGTGCCGGTCATACGATCTTCGTGATCGGAGGGGCGGACGGACTTTCGCCCGAATTGCGCCGTAAGGCCAAGCTCGCGATCGCGTTCGGCTCTGCGACCTGGCCGCACCAGATGGTCCGCGTCATGCTTCTGGAACAGCTGTATCGGGCCGCCACCATTCTGGCCGGCCACCCCTATCATCGCGCGTGATTCGCGCCACAACGAGCACCTTGCAGACGAGATGCGAGCGCCGATCCTCAATTTGCTGCTGATTGCGAGTTGCGCCGGGGCAAGCCTCTTCGCCGAAGAAACCCTCGCGCAAGCTCAGACGGGGGCACCGGCGCCACAGACCGCAGCCATCTCGCCGGACGCCATCAAGCAGCGTGAGCAGGAGCTGGAGGCAGCGCGCGCCGGCCAGAAGAGCGCGGAGGAAGCGCAAGCCAAGCTGAAGGCCGAGATCACCGCGCTCGGCCAGGACCGCACCCAGCTCAATCAGCAATTGATCGACACCGCCGCCAATGTTCGCACCGTCGAGACCAAGATCGACGCGGCCGAAGCGCGGCTGAAGACGCTGAACGGCCGCGAGCAGGCGGCACGCGCCTCGCTCGATTCGCGTCGCGCCGACATCGTCGAGGTTCTGGCGGCCCTGCAACGCGCCGGCCGGCGCACGCCGCCAGCATTGCTGGTGCGGCCCGAAGATGCGCTGCAATCGCTACGCACCGCGATGCTGCTCGGCGCCCTCGTGCCGGAATTGCGCGGCCGCGCCGAGAAGATCGCGGGCGAGCTCGGCGACCTCGTGGCCTTGCGCAAAACCATCGCCGCCGAGCGCGACCAGCTCGCATCCGACCGCGACAAGATTCGCAGCGACCAGACCCGCCTCACCGCCCTGGTCGAGGAGCGGCAGCGACAGCAATCCTCGCGCGAAAAGGACCTCGACGCCGAGAATTCGCGCGCCATCACCCTGTCAAAGCAGGTCGGCGATCTCCAGGGGCTGATCGCCAAGATGGAGCAGGACCTGCAAAGCGCCGCCAGGGCGGCCGAGAAAGCGGCCGAGGCCGCAAAACAGGCCGAGGCCAACGAGGCTAAGGCAGCAGCGGCAAACGCGACGGCCGATGCCAAATCAGGGCCGGCCGTGTTCAAGGACCGCTCCCGGACCAGCCCGGCGATCCTGTTCGCCTCGGCGAAGGGGCTCCTGCCCCTGCCGGTTAACGGTAACAAGATCAGGGACTTTGGCGGTTCCGACGGAATCGGTGGGATTCAGAAGGGCATTTCGCTGGCCACCAAGCCTGGTTCGCAGGTCACGACGCCCTGCGACGGCTGGGTGGTCTATGCCGGCCCGTTCCGCAGCTATGGACAACTCTTGATCCTCAATGCCGGGGGCGGGTATCATGTCCTGATCGCCGGGATGGAGCGCATTTCGGTAAACATCGGACAGTTTGTGCTCACGGGGGAGCCGGTCGCGACCATGGGGTCGACATCTCAAGTCGCCTCCATTCTCGCCACCAACGCGAGTCAACCTGTGCTGTATGTCGAGTTCCGCAAAGACGGCACTCCAATCGATCCAGGTCCATGGTGGGCCGCAAATGAAGGCGAGAAGGTTCGCGGATGATGCGCAAGACTTCAGTTATCCTCCTCAGCGCGGCCACCGGTGCGGCGCTGACGCTGTTCGTGACCCAGCCGCGCGCGGTGTTCATGGGCTCCAGCGCGCGAGCCGCGACCGCCGACACTTATCGCCAGCTCAATCTGTTCGGCGACGTCTTCGAGCGCGTGCGCTCCGACTATGTCGAGAAGCCCGACGACACCAAGCTGATCGAATCCGCCATCAGCGGCATGCTTTCCGGCCTCGATCCGCATTCGAGCTACATGGATGCCAAGAGCTTCCGCGACATGCAGGTGCAGACCCGCGGCGAGTTCGGCGGCCTCGGCATCGAGGTCACCATGGAAGACGGCCTGATCAAGGTGGTCTCGCCGATCGACGATACGCCGGCCTCGCGCGCCGGCGTCATGGCCAACGACATCATCACCAATCTCGACGATGAGGCGGTGCAGGGCCTGACCCTGAACCAGGCGGTCGAGAAGATGCGCGGCCCCGTCAACACCAAGATCAAGCTCAAGATCATCCGCAAGGGCCAGGACAATCCGATCGACGTCACGCTGGTGCGCGACAACATCCGCGTTCGCTCGGTGCGCGCGCGCGTCGAGGCTGACGACATCGCCTATATCCGCATCACCACCTTCAACGAGCAGACCACCGAAGGCCTGAAGAAGGAGATTGCGAACCTCTCGAGCCAGATCGGCGACAAGCTCAAGGGCTACATCATCGACCTCCGCAACAATCCGGGCGGTCTGCTCGAGGAGGCCGTGACCGTGTCCGACTCCTTCCTGGAGAAGGGCGAGATCGTCTCGACCCGCGGCCGCAACGCCGAGGAGACCCAGCGCCGCGTCGCGCATGCGGGCGACCTCACCAAGGGCAAGCCAGTCATCGTGCTCGTCAACGGCGGTTCGGCCTCGGCGTCGGAAATCGTCGCCGGCGCGCTGCAGGACCACAAGCGCGCGACCATTGTCGGCACCCGCTCGTTCGGCAAGGGGTCGGTGCAGACCATCATCCCGCTGGGCTCGGGCAATGGCGCGCTGCGCCTGACCACCGCGCGCTACTACACGCCGTCGGGCAAGTCGATCCAGGCCAAGGGCATCGTGCCTGACATCGAGGTGCTGCAGGACGTGCCCGACGAGCTGAAGTCGCGCACCGACACCAAGGGTGAAGCTTCGCTCCGCGGCCATCTCAAGAACGACGGCGACGAGAAGACCGGTTCGCAGTCCTACGTTCCGCCTGATGCCAAGGACGACAAGGCGCTCAAGATGGCCGACGACCTGCTCCACGGCATCAAGAACAGCGCCAGCGCGGCGCCGGCGCCGGGTGGCGACAACAAGGCCGCGCCCGCGACGGACAAGCCCAAGGCCGCGAACTAAGGCCGCGAACGAAGGCGGCGAACGAAGGCGGCGAACGAAGGCCGCGAGCTAAACGCGATCGACGCGATCTCATGCAAAGGGCGGCTCCAACAGCCGCCCTTTTTGCTGCTGCCCATTTTGCTTGGGAACTCCCGACATCCCCGGCCTATCCCGGCCTGCCGCCGCTTGACCGCGGCGTGGTATCGTCGGTGGAGTGATTCGGGATCTCGCATGACTGAAACGGCCGATGATCTGAGCGCCCCGCTCGGACAGAACACGCCGCGCCGGAAACGGCGGCTGCGGCTGCCGTTCACCGCCATGCAGTTGCTGGCTGTGATGCTCGGCCTGTTCCTGGTGACCTTCGCCGGCTTCGCCATCTTCAACAAGGACCCGCTCGGCGGCGAGCCGATGACGCGGATCGCGATCCGCGATCTCAAGGCCATGGACGAGAAGCCTGCCGCCGGCCAAAGCGAGGAAAGCAAGCGCGCGACCAAGGAGGCGCCGAAGGAAGCCGCCTCCGGCGATCAGAAGACCGTCACCATGATCGACGGCTCGACCGGCGCGCGCCACGACGTGGTGATCGGCGCGGGCGACGCCGCCGACAAGGGCGAGGCGGTTTCCGCTCCGCCCCCCGTCATGACCGGGATCGATCCCAAGCTGCTGGAGAAGTCGCGCTACGGCATGATCCCCGCGGTATCGGGCGATCTCAAGCCATTCAACGTCTACGCCGCCGAGGCCGACCGCGCCAAGGCCGCGAAGATGCCCGTGGTGGCGATCGTGATCGGCGGCCTCGGCGTCGGTGCCGCCAAGACCACCGATGCCATCATGAAGCTGCCGGGCGCGGTGACGCTGGCCTTCACGCCTTATGGATCTGATCCCGGAAAGTTGGCCGAGCGCGCCCGCGCCCAGCGCCACGAGATCTTCCTGCAGATCCCGATGGAGCCCTACGATTTCCCGGACAATGATCCCGGCCCGCAAACCCTGCTGACCTCGCTCACGGCAGACCAGAACACCGATCGCCTCTACTGGCACCTGAGCCGGATACAGGGCTATGCCGGCATCACCAATTTCATGGGCGCTCGCTTCGTGGCGACGGACGCGGCAATGCAGCCGATCATCCGCGAGGCCTCCAAGCGCGGCCTCGGCTTCTTCGACGACGGCTCCTCGCCGCGCAGCATCGCAGGCCAGGCGGCCGGCAGCCTCACCGTGCCATTCGGCAAGGGCGACATCGCGCTCGACGCGGTGCCGACCCCGACCGAGATCGACCGTGCGCTGAACAAGCTGGAATCGATGGCGAGGGAACGCGGGGTCGCGATCGGCACCGCCTCCGCGCTTCCCGTCTCGATCGAGCGGGTCGGCGCCTGGATCAAGACATTGAGCGACCGAGGTATCCTTTTGGTGCCATTGACAACCGCGATGCTGAAATCAAAATCCAGTTAAATCAAAGAATTGGTACGCCATGGGCCGGAGTGCCCGGCAGCGTTCCAGCAGTACCCGAGAGGTTTGGCGGAATGGCGCGTTACGAGGATCTGCCCTACCGAACCTGTGTCGGGGTCATGCTGATCAATCCGAAAGGCCTGGTGTTCATCGGCCGCCGTGCCGGCGGCATCGAGCACGTCGACGACCGCCATGTCTGGCAGATGCCGCAGGGCGGGGTCGATCCCGGCGAGGACAATTGGGCCGCTGCCAAACGCGAGCTTTATGAAGAAACCAGCGTGCGCTCGATCGAGCGGCTCGCCGAGGTGCCGGACTGGCTGATCTACGACATTCCGCGCACGGTGGCGGGACGCGCCTGGAAGGGCCGCTACCGCGGCCAGCGCCAGAAATGGTTCGCGGTGCGCTTCACCGGCAAGGACAGCGAGATCAATGTCGAGAAGCCCGGCGGCGGCGGCCACAAGGCCGAATTCGTCAGCTGGCGCTGGGAGCCGATGAAGAATCTCCCCGAGCTGATCATTCCGTTCAAGCGCCCTGTCTATGAGCGCGTGGTCAAGGAATTTTCCGCGCTCGCGGACGACTAGATCAAATTGTCGTCCGGACTTTGGTGCTAAGGCATCGCCGGACTGACAATGAGAGACTCCCGCGTGACGAGCGAAAAACCCTACCGTCCCAATGTCGGGATCGCGCTGTTCAATGCCGACGGCCGCGTGCTGATCGGGCACCGCTTCAAGGGTGACGGCCCCGAGATCATCCTGCCGGGGCTCGACTGGCAGATGCCCCAAGGCGGCGTCGACGAGGGCGAGAACCTTCGCGATGCCGCGGTGCGCGAGCTCTGGGAGGAGACCAGCGTCGTCAGCGCCTGCTATCTCGGCGAGACCGACTGGTTCACTTACGAATTCCCGCCCTATGACGGTCCGCAGACCCATCGGCTGGCCAAATTCCGCGGCCAGCGTCAGAAGTGGTTCGCGCTGCGCTTCACCGGCAAGGAGGACGAGATCGACCCGCTGACGCCGCGCAACGGCCAGCCCGCGGAGTTCGACGCGTGGCGCTGGGAGCGACTCGATCGCGTCGCCGACCTCGTGGTGCCGTTCCGCCGCCACGTCTACCGCGCAGTAGCCCAGGAGTTCGCGCCCTTCGCAAACTGAATTCGCGAAAACAACCCCATGCACAGTACCCGGGGTTGGTTGATCAGAGAAGTTTTTCGGAATTCGAGTGAGCAACGCAGCACTCTCTCGTTCCCTCCCCACAGGGGGGGGAAGGGAACGCACCTTCGCCGGAGTGGCGATTGTGGCTTACACTGCGAGGCTAATTGATCGGTCCCACCGTAAACGGGCCGATCGCGATGACGTGGCAGTCGCTGTCGTGCTTGACGCAATCGGCGATCGCGCCGTCGACGGCGGTCTGCTCGTCGGCGGCCTTCAGGCCTAGGCCGGGGCGGCCCGACGTTCCGACGGCGACCGCATTCCAGCCCAAGCCGTCGCCGAGCTTGCGCACGACCTCGGGGCGCGCATCGGCCACAATCGAGGGGTTGCTCGCGGGGTGGAAGAAGCCAACGGCCCTGAGCAGGGTCGGGATTGGCACGACATAGACATCGTCAACCGCCACGACCATGCAGGGAGAGCCTGCGAACGCACCGCAGGATTCCAGCGAACGCCGCGTAGCCTCGTCGACCGAGGTCGCCCCCAGCGTCATGAAATACTGACCGCCCGGCCCGAGCGCGACCGCCCGTGACTTTGCCGCCGGCGCGTAGACGTTCTCGATGCGGGTCCTGGCCTGATCGCGCAGCAGCGGAAAATCTTTCGCCACGAGCGGGCGCTCGGTCATGCTGTCGTGCCGCACCCAGGGCTGCGGCGGCATCGGCGGATTACCATGGCTGTAGACCACCTTGTTGCCGACCGCATAGAGCTCGCAGCGCCGCGGCGATTGCGCGGCATCCGCACGCTTCTGGCACTGATCGAGCGCGGCGGCGCGCGCAGCTTCCTCATTCGGCTGATTGACCGAGGCGCCAGTGAAGCCGGTGATGTTCAGGGCGAAGGCCTTGTAATCGCCGGCGGCTGAATAATCATTGCCGAGATAGCCACGCACGCGCTCACTGACAAACGGCACCGCATCCGCAGGGAGCTTGCCGTTCGGTGCCGCCGCCGGCGTCGGCACTGGCGTGGACATCGGCGTGGCGGCAGCCATTTGGGTCGGTGTCGATGTCGGCGTCGGTGAAGGCATCGGCGCCTTCGCGGCCATCGTGGGTGTTGGACTCGGGGTCGCTGCGGCCGTCGCGCCTGGCAGCGGAGCAGGCGTGGTTGACGCCGCGACATCAGGTGTCTTGCCGGTCTCGAGCTTGCTGAAATAGAGGAGGCCGCCGACGGCGATGGCGACGACCGAGACCACGCCGACCACCAATGGCCACATCCAGCTCGGCCCCTGCCCTGCCTTGGCGGCCTTCTTCAGTTGCGGCGTCGCAAAAGTCCCGTCCTCACGCCGCATCGCCACCATGTAGGCGTGCACCGGCGTCGGAATGTTCTTGACCTCCTGCGCACCGATATCGGCGAACTGCACCGACAGCTTGTTGGCGACCTGCTCGTGCACGGCACGGGAGATGCAGATGCCACCGACCTCGGCGAGCCCCTCGAGCCGGGCTGCGATATTGACGCCGTCGCCGAGCAGATCGCCGTCACGTTCGACGACGTCGCCGATGGTGATGCCGATCCGGAACGTCATCTGCCGGCTCGCCGGATAGGCCATGTTTCGGGTTCGCAAGGACTCCTGGATGTCGATCGCGCAGCGCACAGCTTCGACTGCGCTCGGGAATTCGGCGAGCACGGCGTCACCGGCGGTGTTGAAGATGCGTCCGCCGGCCTTGGCAATGAAGTCGTCTACGACCAGACGATAGGATGCCAGACGCCGCAGCGTCTCCTCTTCATCCTCCGCGACCAGCCTTGAGTAACCGGCAATATCGGCTGCGAAAATCGCTGCGATCTTGCGTTTCATCTGCTACCCGCCCCGGAACACATCCGCGGGCGCAGAATGCCGCCATCTCCGGCGCGGCGCAACAAAGTTTCAGCGCCCGCCATTTGTGGTGACGAGAGCGCTGAACTTGTTCAGGAATTTAGAGCTTTGAGCCCCGGAGCAGTGCACCGGGGCTTAGTGCATCGCCGTGGTATTGAGCTGCTGCTGGATGCTCTTGAAGTGATCGAGCCGCTCGATCGCCTGATCGAGCTCGCCGCCTTCGTGCTCCTTCAAGCCTTCCTCCATCTCCGCGATGGTCTCGGCGAACTCGGCGCGGTCGAGCTCGGCCAGCGAGGTCGCGACGTCGGCAAGCACGGTCAGGCCCTTTTCGGAGACTTCGGCGAGGCCGCCGAGCACGATGATCTTCTCGTGGCGGCCAGCGGTGGTGACGACGAGGATGCCGGGACGGATCGCAGCCACGACAGGCGCGTGCCCCGCCAGCACGCCGAAGTCACCTTCGACACCGGGAATGTCGACCTGATCGACTTCGCCCGAGAAGGCGAGCTTTTCCGGAGAGACGAGATCGAAGTGGAAGGTGGCCATGGGAAACCTTGCGAATGGCGAATGGCGAATAGCGAGTGGCGAAAAGGAGCAGCGAAACTATTCGCGACTCCCCATTCGCCATTCGCTTCTTAAGCCGCTTCAGCGGCGAGCTTCTTGCCCTTCTCGACGGCTTCTTCGATGGTGCCGACCATGTAGAAGGCGGCTTCCGGCAGGTGGTCATACTTGCCTTCCACCAGGCCCTTGAAGCCCTTGATGGTGTCGGCGAGGTCGACGAACTTGCCCGGCGAACCGGTGAAGATCTCGGCGACGTGGAACGGCTGCGACATGAAGCGCTCGACCTTGCGGGCGCGGGCCACGGTCAGCTTGTCCTCTTCCGAAAGCTCGTCCATGCCGAGAATGGCGATGATGTCCTGGAGCGCCTTGTAGCGCTGCAGCACCTGCTGAACCTGACGGGCCACCGCGTAGTGCTCCTCGCCGACGACCAGCGGGGAGAGCATGCGCGAGGTCGAGTCGAGCGGGTCCACCGCCGGATAGATGCCCTTTTCGGCGATCGAGCGCGACAGCGTGGTGGTTGCGTCAAGATGCGCGAACGAGGTCGCGGGCGCCGGGTCGGTCAAGTCGTCGGCCGGAACGTAGATGGCCTGCACCGAGGTGATCGAACCCTTCTGGGTAGTGGTGATGCGCTCCTGCAGCGCGCCCATGTCGGTCGCGAGCGTCGGCTGATAACCCACGGCGCTCGGAATACGACCGAGCAGCGCCGACACTTCCGAGCCGGCCTGGGTGAAGCGGAAGATGTTGTCGACGAAGAACAGCACGTCCTGGCCCTGGTCGCGGAAGTCTTCGGCGATGGTCAGACCCGTGAGCGCGACGCGGGCGCGGGCGCCCGGGGGCTCGTTCATCTGGCCGAACACCAGCGCGCATTTCGACTTCACGCTCGGATCCGGATTCTTCGGATCGGCGTTGACCTTGGACTCGATGAACTCGTGATAGAGGTCGTTGCCCTCGCGGGTCCGCTCGCCGACGCCGGCGAACACGGAGTATCCACCGTGCGCCTTCGCGACGTTGTTGATCAGCTCCTGAATCAGCACGGTCTTGCCGACGCCGGCGCCGCCGAACAGGCCGATCTTGCCACCCTTCGCATACGGAGCAAGAAGATCGACGACCTTGATGCCGGTGACGAGAATTTCAGCTTCGGTCGACTGGTCGGTGTAGGTCGGCGCTTCCTGGTGGATCGCGCGCAGGCCTTCCGCCTTGACCGGACCGGCTTCGTCGATCGGCTCGCCGATGACGTTGATGATGCGGCCGAGCGTGCCTTCACCGACGGGAACGCGGATCGGCGAACCGGTGTCGGTCACTTCCTGGCCGCGAACCAGACCTTCGGTGGTGTCCATCGCGATGGTGCGGACGGTGGACTCACCGAGATGCTGAGCGACTTCGAGCACCAGGCGATTGCCGCCGTTCTTGGTCTCGAGCGAGTTGAGAATGGCCGGCAGGTGGCCTTCGAACTGCACGTCGACGACGGCGCCGATGACCTGGGTGACGCGACCGAGCTGGGCTGCCATTGAATGTCTCCTTCGATCCGAACTTGTAGACCACGGTCAACCGACCGGGATGTTGGGTTTGACGAGTGCCGATGCGTCTTTGCTAGACGGCTTCGGCGCCCGAGATGATTTCGATCAGTTCCTTGGTGATCTGCGCCTGACGCGTGCGGTTGTAGACCAGCGTCTGCTTGCGGATCATCTCACCGGCGTTGCGCGTCGCGTTGTCCATCGCGCTCATCTGAGCGCCGTAGAACGAGGCGTTGTTCTCGAGCAGCGCGCGGAAGATCTGGACAGCGAGGTTGCGCGGCAGAAGACGGGTGAGAATCTCGTCCTCTTCGGGCTCGTATTCGTAAGACGTCGTGTTGGCGCTCGTGTCCTCCTCGACCACCAGCGGGATGATCTGCTGGGCGGTCGGGATCTGCGCGATCACCGAACGGAAGCGCGAGTAGAACAGCGTGCAGACGTCGAACTCGCCGGCGTCGAACCGCGCCAGAACCTTCTTGGCGATATCCTCGGCATTGACGAAGCCGAGCTGGCGCACGCTGCGCAGGTCGAGATGCTCGACGATCTGCTTGTCGAACTGCCGGCGGAGCTGCTCGTAACCCTTGCGGCCCACGCAGAAGAATTTCACGTCCTTGCCCTGGGCGATCAGCGCCAAGGCGCGCTCGCGGGCGAGACGCACGATCGACGAGTTGAAGGCGCCCGACAGGCCGCGCTCGCCGGTGCAAACCAGCAGCAGATGAACCTGGTCGCGGCCGGTGCCGGCCAGCAGCACCGGCGCGCCGGGCGAACCTGCCGCGGCGCTGGCGATGTTAGAGATGACGGCGCTCATCTTGTCGGCATAAGGACGCGCCGCTTCCGCCGCGGTCTGCGCACGTCGCAGCTTCGAGGCCGCGACCATCTGCATGGCCTTGGTGATCTTTTGCGTCGCCTTGGTGGAGGCGATGCGCACGCGCATGTCTTTAAGTGACGCCATTCTTCGTTCACCCCGGCGGTTCGACCCAGACGGTCAAGCCACTAGCCTATCCCAGTCGTCATGCCCGGGCTCGTCCCGGGCATCCACGTTCTATCTTGCAAGCCGAAACGCGTGGATGGCCGGGACATCATTTGCGAAGACGCGCTTCGCGCTTTAGCCCGGCCATATCGGCTGTTAATTACGCGAAGCTCTTCGCAAAGCCTTCGACCACCGACTTCAGCTTGGCAGCAGTGTCGTCGGAGAGGTCTCGGCTGTCGCGGATCGCATTGAGGATGTCGACGTGCTTGCCGCGCAGCAGCGACAGCAGCCCGTCCTCGAACGCGCGCACCTTGCTGACCGGAAGCGGATCGAGATAGCCGTTGGTGCCGGCCCAGATCACGCAGACCTGCTCTTCCATCTTCAGCGGCGAGAACTGCGGCTGCTTCAACAGCTCGGTCAGGCGCGAGCCGCGGTTCAGCAGGCGCTGGGTCGAGGCGTCGAGGTCGGAGCCGAACTGCGCGAACGCCGCCATTTCGCGGTACTGCGCGAGCTCGCCCTTGATCTTGCCGGCGACCTTCTTGGTGGCCTTGGTCTGCGCCGAGGAGCCGACGCGCGACACCGACAGACCGACGTTCACCGCGGGGCGGATGCCCTGGAAGAACAGGTCGGTTTCCAGGAAGATCTGACCGTCGGTGATCGAGATGACGTTGGTCGGGATGTAGGCCGACACGTCGTTGGCCTGGGTTTCGATGACGGGCAGCGCCGTCAGCGAGCCCGAGCCCTGGTCCTTGTTCAGCTTCGCCGCGCGCTCGAGCAGGCGGGAGTGCAGATAGAACACGTCGCCCGGATAGGCTTCGCGGCCCGGCGGCCGGCGCAGCAGCAGCGACATCTGGCGGTAGGCGACGGCCTGCTTGGACAGATCGTCATAGATGATGACCGCGTGCATGCCGTTGTCGCGGAAGTACTCGCCCATGGTGCAGCCGGTGAAGGGCGCGATGTACTGCATCGGCGCCGGATCGGAGGCGGTGGCGGCGACGACGATCGAGTATTCGAGCGCGCCCTGCTCTTCGAGCACCTTCACGAACTGGGCAACCGTCGAACGCTTCTGGCCGACCGCGACGTAGACGCAGTACAGCTTGATGTTCTCGTCGGGCTGCGCGTTGAGCGGCTTCTGGTTCAGGATGGTGTCGAGCGCGATCGCGGTCTTGCCGGTCTGACGGTCGCCGATGATCAGCTCGCGCTGACCGCGGCCGATCGGGATCAGGGCATCGATCGCCTTGAGGCCGGTCGCCATCGGCTCGCTCACCGATTTGCGCGGAATGATGCCGGGCGCCTTGACGTCGACGCGCATGCGCTTGTCGGCCTGGATCGGGCCCTTGCCGTCGATCGGGTTGCCGAGCGCGTCGACGACGCGGCCGAGCAGGCCCTTGCCGACCGGCGCGTCCACGATGGCGCGGGTGCGCTTGACGGTCTGGCCTTCCTTGATCTCGCGGTCGGCACCGAAAATAACGACACCGACGTTGTCGGTTTCGAGGTTCAGCGCCATGCCGCGCGTGCCGTTCTCGAATTCGACCATTTCGCCGGCCTGGACATTGTCCAGACCGTAGACGCGGGCGATGCCGTCGCCGACGGACAGCACCTGTCCGACTTCGGAGACTTCAGCTTCCTGGCCGAAATTCTTGATCTGGTCCTTGAGGATCGCGGAAATTTCCGCGGCGCGGATGTCCATCAGCCTGCCTCTTTCATCGCGTGCTTGATCGAATTGAGTTTGGTGCGAAGCGAACTATCGATCATGCGGCTGCCAAGCTTCACGACGAGGCCACCGATGATCGAGGGATCGATCTTCACGTTGAGCGCGACGTCCTTGCCGGTCACCGACTTCAGGGCAACCTTGAGGGCGTCGAGATTCTTGTCCGAGAGCGCTTCCGCGACCGTGACATCCGCGGTCGCCTCGCCCTTGAACCTGGCGACGAGGGCGCGATAGGCGCGGATGACGTCGGCCACCGCGAACAGGCGGCGGTTGGCGGTCAGCACTTTGAGGAAATTGGCGGAAATGCCTGATATGCCCGCCTTGTCCAGCACGGCCGAAAGGGCCTTGGACTGGGCGTCAGCCGCAAAAACCGGGCTGCGGACGAGGCGCTTGAGATCAGCGCTTTCGTTCAGCAGAGCCTCGAACTTGTCGAGATCGGCTTTGACCTCGTCGACCACTTTCTGGTCGCGGGCGAGTTCAAACAAGGCCGTTGCATAACGGCCGGACACACCTGAAACCGACGTATCTTCTGCTGCCACCGACGCGCTCTTTGTGCTGTCAAACTCGCAAGGGGAAAACCGTCGCCACAACGCGGCGCCTAGCGATCCAAGCCCTTGGAATTCAAGCGGGACTTTGATTCTCGGCCGACACGGGGACGTGCCGGGTCCGTTAAAATCGCGGCTTTGCTAACATAGCAGGCGCGCACGTGCAACATGACGCCAAATTAAAGGCATGAGGTTCTGTCGGCCGTTCGTCGCAGTTCGAGACGCGGCTGCGACCGCCTGACCTGAGCTGCCAGGCTACGGGCTGCCGGGCGCCGTTCGTCGGCAACGCGCGCATTCGTTCCCGCCCTCAGCGCATACCCGCCATGAACACGGATCGCTGAGTCGTGACTTCGGCCCCGCCGATCGCGGCCGCCGAATACTTACCCAATTCTAAACAGGAAGTTTAATAACTTCGTTTTACAGTATAGCTAAGTAATGACTTGGTTAAAGAATCGTTAAAGTGAAAGATTGCGGAACTTCGGCTGAATATCGATTCGGATCACAAGATATTTCACGACGACACGGAACGGATTTACTGCCCAATTCACGCCTCATTAGGAATCGAAACGCCAACCCGCTCACAAACTGATGGGGGCTCCACTAGCCACATATGTGGCAATACTAGCGTAGGGACCACTAAATGCTGTCTTTGAAGACGCTGGGCACTGCGACCCGGCCGCGCACGGCGATCGCTTTCGTCGCTGCAACTCTCATCGTCGGTGGAACTGCCACCGAAGCTTCCGCCAAATCCAGGCATCACCACAGGGGTTCTCACCACCACCACCAGGCCCAGGCCGAGTCCAACGCGGGCTTCGATTGGCGCAACGCCAATGCGTCGATGACGCCGTCGCAGGGTACCGGCCGCAGCTTCTCCGGCATGGCTTCCTATTACGGCAACGAATCCGGTAGCCGCACCGCTTCGGGCCAGCGCTTCAACCAGAACGCCCTCACCGCGGCGCACCGCTCGCTGCCGTTCGGCACCAAGCTGCGCGTCACCCATGGCGGCCAGAGCGTCATCGTCACCATCAATGACCGTGGCCCGTTCGTGCGCGGCCGCGTGCTCGACCTCTCCACCGGCGCTGCCCGCGCCATCGGCCTCACCGGCGCCGGCGTCGGCCGCGTCACCGCGGAAGTGATCTCCTAGCAGCGATCTCGCGCCTCAGCCCACACGCGCAGTTTTCATCGGTTTGATGCGCGCGTGAAACAAGCCCGCGGTCTTGGGGGACCGCGGGCTTTTTGCTGGGGCGTTTTTGACGACACGCACAGCTGCGTTCCTTCCCCCTCACGCACACCTTTTACGGGGCCACCCTCTCCCCCGCCCTCCCCCGCAAGGGGGGGAGGGAGCGCAGTTGTGCCTTGTGGCTCACAAAAAGCTCTGCGGGTCGACGTCGACCTCGAGCTTCTGGTTGCCCTTCGGCTTCGGACACACCGCCAGCCAGTTGCGCAAATAGTCCGAGAGATCAAAGCCGCGCGCCGATTTCACCAGGATGCGGAAGCGGTAGCGGCCCTTGATGACGGCGAGCGGGGCTTCGGCGGGGCCGAGCACGACCACGCGCTCGTCGCGCGGCGCGCGTGCCACGAGCTGGCGGCCGAGGCCTTCGGCGCTCGGACGATCGCCCGCGGAAATGATCAGGCTGGCGAGGCGCCCGAACGGCGGATAGAGCGTCTTCTCGCGCAGATCGATCTCGCTGTCGTAGAAAGCCTCGCGATCGCAGGCGATCAGCGCCTTCATCACGGGATGATCCGGCTGATGCGTTTGCAGATAGCCGACGCCGCGGCCCTGCTCGCGCCCGGCACGGCCGATCACCTGATTGAGCAATTGCCAGGTCCGTTCCGCCGCGCGCGGATCGCCGTTGCTGAGGCCGAGATCCGCATCGACCACCCCGACCAGATTCAGCCGCGGAAAATTGTGGCCCTTGGCGACGAGCTGCGTGCCGATGATGATGTCGACGCGGCCTTCCGCGATGTCGTTTAGCTCACTTCGCATCGTCTCGATCGAGGTGATGAGATCGCTCGACAGCACCATGGTGCGCGCGTCAGGGAAAAGCGCCGCCGCCTCCTCCTGCAAGCGCTCGACGCCGGGGCCAACCGCCACCAGCGATTCCTCCGCTGCGCAATGCGGACAGGTCGGGGGGCGCGGCATCGAGAAGCCGCAATGGTGACAGACGAGCCGCTGGCGAAAGCGGTGATCGACCAGCCAGGCATCGCAGATGGTGCAGGCGAAGCGATGGCCGCAGCCGCGGCACAGGGTCAGCGGCGCATAGCCGCGGCGATTGAGGAACAGCAGCGCCTGCTCGCGCTTCTCGATCGCCTTTCTGATCTCTCCGGCCAGCCGCGGCGAGATGTAGCGGCCGCGCGCGGGCGGCTCGCGGCGCATGTCGATGGCCTCGATTTCAGGCATGTGCTGGCCGCCGAAGCGCGACGGCAGCGCGATGCGCTGATAGCGGTTCTTGCGCGCATTGACCTCCGATTCGACCGACGGCGTCGCTGACGCCAGCACGATCGGGATCTTGGCGATATGCGCACGCACCACCGCCATGTCGCGGGCGTGGTAGTGCACGCCCTCGTCCTGCTTGTAGGCCTGGTCGTGCTCTTCATCGACGACGATGAGGCCGAGATTGGCGTAGGGCAGAAACAGCGCCGAGCGCGCGCCGACCACGACCGGCGCGGTGCCTTCGGAGATCGCGGCCCAATTGCGCGCGCGGGTGCGCGGTGTGAGTTCGGAATGCCATTCGATCGGGCGCACGCCAAAGCGCTGCGCGAAACGGTCGAGGAACTGGCCGGTCAGCGCAATCTCCGGCATCAGGATCAGCGACTGCCTGCCGCGGCGGATCGTTTCCGCAACCGCCTCGAAATAGACCTCCGTCTTGCCGGAGCCGGTGACGCCGTCGAGCAGCGCGACATGAAAGGTGCCGTTAGCCGCGAGCGCGCGCATCGCATCGACGCCGGCGCGCTGGAGCGGCGAAAAATCGGGACGGCCGAACTCAGGATCGGGCGCGGGCGGCGGGGGTGGCGGCGGCATCGGCTCGACCGTCAGCGTACCCTCGTCGACGAGGCCGTCGATCACGCCGGCGGAAACGCCGGCTTCCTTGGCAGTCTCGGATTTGCCGTGCAGCAGCCGGTCCGACAGCAGCTCGATGACGCGCTGACGCGACGGCGTCAGCCGCCGCGGAAGATCACCTGTTAGCCGCACGCCGGCGCGGACGCGCTCGGGACCGAGGTTCTCGCCCATGCGCAGGCACATCCGCAGCACCATGCCGCGCGGGCTCAGCGTGTAATTGGCCACCCAGTCGACGACCGAACGCAGCTCCCCCTTGAGCGACGCAACGTCCAGCTTCTCGCTGACCTCCTTGAGGCGGTTATGCAGGCGTGGGTCGGGATTGGCGTTTTCGCCCCAGACCACGGCGAGCACCTCACGGGGCCCGAGCGGCACGCCGACGAGATCGCCGGCCTTCAGCTCCATGCCGCGCGGCACCTTGTAGGAATAGGTCTGGTCGAGCGCGACAGGCACCAGCACGTCGACCATGCGGGTCGCGTTGGCGGGGACGGTCGTGCTGCGCGACGTATGATCCATGGAGAGAATCGGAACCTCGGGGGCTTTGAGGCTATCGCCCCGGGTCCGCCTTAGCGAACGGTAAACGTGTATGATGCGATATACTGTGCGGAATCATTCCGTCCAGAGCGCATGAGCAAACCGGTCCCCCCACCACTCGAGCTCGCCAGCGCCGATTGCTCGATCGCGCAGGAGATGGCGCGCTGGCTGTCGCATCTCGGCGCCGAGCGACGGCTGTCGCCGAAGACGCTGGAAGCCTATGGCCGCGACCTCAGGCAGTGCCTGGATTTCCTGTGCAGCCACTGGGGCGAGCGTGTCACGCTGGACCGCTTTGCCTCGCTCGAAGCGACCGACGTGCGCGCCTTCATGGCGATGCGGCGCGCCGACGACATTGCCGGCCGCTCGCTGATGCGCGCGCTGGCGGGCCTGCGCTCGTTCGGCCGCTTCCTCGAACGCGAAGGCAAAGGCAAGGTCGGCGCGCTCTCCGCCATCCGCGCGCCGAAGGTCGCCAAGACGCTGCCGAAGCCTTTGCCGATGGCATCTGCAAAACGCCTGGCCGATGCCGACGAGCGCGCCGGCGAGGATCGCGAGACCTGGATCCTGGTGCGCGACGCTGCGGTGATGGCACTGCTGTATGGCTCGGGCCTGCGCATCTCCGAGGCGCTCGGGCTGAAGCGACGCGAGGTGCCGAAGGCCGGCGAAGGCGACGTGCTGGTCGTGACAGGCAAAGGCAACAAGACGCGCATGGTGCCGGTGCTGCAAAATGTGCTCGCGCTGATCGACGAATATGCCGCGATGTGCCCGCATGCGCTGCCTCCGGAAGGGCCGATCTTCGTCGGCGCGCGCGGCGGGCCGCTCAGCCCGCGCATCATCCAGCTCGCGATGGAACGGCTGCGCGGTGCCCTCGGCCTGCCCGACAGCGCCACGCCGCACGCGCTGCGTCACTCCTTCGCAACGCACCTGCTCTCGCGCGGCGGGGATCTCCGCGCCATTCAGGAATTGCTCGGTCATTCCTCGCTCTCGACCACGCAGATCTATACCGGGATCGATTCCGAGCGGCTGCTGGAAGTCTATGCCAGCGCGCATCCAAGGCGCTGAAGAGTTCGCTAGTTCCTGACATCAAGCTGTCATCGCAAGCATGCCTCTTGCGCAGGCCGCGCGGTTCGGTCAATCGTTGCGGAACCGAACAGGAGGGGGATTCATGAGCGCACACGAAAGCATGGAGCAGGCCGAGCATGCCGAGCACGCATCCGGCGAGAACAAGAAGATCGCCCTGCTGATCGCGGTGCTGGCGCTGTTCCTGGCGATCTCGGAAACGCTCGGCAAAGGCGCGCAGACCGAATCGATCAGCAAGAACGTCGAGGCCTCCAACCTCTGGGCGTTCTTCCAGGCCAAGAGCATCCGCCGCACCGTCGTGCAGACCGCCGCCGAACAGGGCAAGCTGACGCTCGGCAGCACCGGCGACGAGGCCATGAAGGCCGCGGTGCAGAAGCAGATCGACGACTGGCAGAAGACCGCGGCGCGCTACCGCTCCGAGCCCGAGACCGGCGAAGGCACCGAGCAGCTCTCCGAGAAGGCCAAGGAAGCCGAGCACCAGCGCGACGAGGCGACCGCGAAATACCATCACTTCGAGCTGGCGTCGGCGGCGTTCCAGATCGGCATCGTGCTGGCATCCGCCACGATCATCACCGGCATGCTGCCGCTGGCCTGGATCGCCGGCCTCTTGACGCTCGCAGGGCTCGGCATGACCGTGCTCGGCGCATGGGCGCCGCATCTGCTGCATCTGCACGGGTGAGCAGGACCGCCACACACACCACTGTCATGCCCCGGCTTGACCGGGGCATCCAGCAGCTCAGCGCGCCTCGTGCACGCTTTTGCGAAAACGCTGGATCAGGCGAAGCGTGCGGGAGGACCAGCCTTCTCCGTTGCCGGTGACCAGCTCGCGGAGGCGGCGCTTGACCGGGTCGACCAGCTCGGTCGCCTTGGCGCGCAGCCGCAGGACCGTTTCGTAGAGCCGCTCGAACCAGTGCATCTCCAGAAGCTTGTCGCGCGTGACGTCGAAGACGAAGGCGGTGACACCGACGCCGAGCATCTTGGCGAACAGGATCGTGAAGACCGCGCTGGTCCAGTATTCATGCGTGAGCAGCCACAGGCCGACCAGCTTGAGCGGAAACAGCGGGATGATCGGGACCGCGAAGACGATCAACGTCATCGCAGGCGACAGCGCGTCGACGCGCTCTGCCAGCCATGATTTGAACCGGGCGAGCGGGATCAGTGCCACGACCCGCGCGACAACAGGCTCGAGATGATCCCACAGCCAGGCTTCGATCAGGAAGATGATCGCGAGCAGGACCCAGACCGGTTGAAGAAGGCGGCGCAGCATGTGATGTCCCGCCGGATTTGGCTCCAGGCGCGATCCTACATATGGATGGCCCGCTTGCCGACTGCAAGCGCGGCTTCCTTGACGGCCTCGGAGCGGGTCGGATGCGCGTGGCAGGTGCGCGCGAGATCTTCCGCACTGCCACCAAACTCCATGAGAACGCAGGCCTCGTGGATCATTTCGCCGGCCTCGATGCCGATGATGTGCACGCCGAGCACGCGATCGGTCTTCGCATCTGCGAGAATCTTCACGAAGCCCTCAGTGGTCTGATTGACCTTGGAGCGGCCGTTGGCGGTAAAGGGAAACTTCCCGACGGTATAAGCGACGCCGGCCTGCTTCAGCTCTTCCTCGGTCTTGCCGACGGAGGACACTTCCGGGGTGGTATACACGACGCCTGGGATCACGTCGTAGTTCACGTGGCCGGCCTGGCCTGCGATGATCTCCGCGACCGCAACAGCTTCATCCTCGGCTTTATGGGCAAGCATCGGGCCCGCGACGACGTCGCCGATGGCATAGACGCCCTTCAGGCTGGTGGCGAAATGCGGATCGATCTGCACGCGGCCGCGCTGATCGAGCGCAACGCCGGCCTCCTTCAGACCGAGACCATCGGTGTAGGGCACGCGGCCGATGCAGACCAGCACGACGTCGGCCTCGACAGTCTCGGCGGGGCCGCCGGCGGCGGGCTCGATCGTCGCCTTCAGCGTCTTGCCCGAGGTGTCGACCGCGGTGACCTTGGTCCCCAGCTTGAACGCAAAGCCCTGCTTCTCGAGGATGCGCTGGAATTGCTTGGCGATCTCGCCGTCCATGCCGGGCAGGATGCGGTCGAGGAATTCGACGACGACGACTTCGGCACCCAGGCGCTTCCACACCGAGCCGAGCTCGAGGCCGATCACGCCGGCGCCAACGATGAGCAGCTTGCCGGGGACCTTGTCCAGCGACAGCGCGCCGGTCGAGGACACGATGCGCTTCTCGTCGATCTCGATGTCCTTGAGGCGCGCGATGTCCGAGCCGGTCGCGATGACGATATTCCTGGTCTCGATCACCTGCGACTTGCCGTCGGCCGACACCTCGACCTTGCCGGTGGCGAGGATCTTGCCGGTGCCCTTGAGCACGTCGACCTTGTTCTTCTTCATCAGGAACTCGACGCCCTTGACGTTGCCGTCGATGCCCTGCTGCTTGAAGTTCATCATCGCCGGCAGTTCGAGCTTCGGCGCGGAGACGCTGATGCCCATCTTCGCGAAGGAATGCGCGGCTTCCTCGAACATTTCGGAGGCGTGCAGCAGCGCCTTCGACGGCATGCAGCCGACATTGAGGCAGGTGCCGCCGAGCGTTGCGTTCTTTTCGACCACGGCGACTTTCATGCCGAGCTGGCTGGCGCGCACCGCGCAGACATAACCGCCAGGTCCGGTGCCGATGACGACGAGATCGTAGGTAGCCATGAGAGAAAGTCCCGTAATTTCAACGTTATGAGGATGTGTCAGCGTCCGCCGGCGCGTCAGCGACCGCCGGACACATCGAGCGTGGCTGCGGTGACGTAGGAAGCCTCGTCCGACATGAGCCAGATGATGGCATTTGCAATTTCATCCGCGGTGCCGACGCGCTTCATCGGCACCAGATGGGCCAGGCGATGATGCCGGTCAGGCTCGCCGCCGGAGGCGTGGATGTCGGTATCGATCAGGCCCGGGCGAATACCCGCAACGCGAATGCCTTCGGCTGCGACCTCGTAGCCGAGGCCCGTGGTGAAGGAATCGATCGCGCCTTTCGACGCGGCGTAATCGACGTAAGTGTTGGGCGCGCCGAGCTTGGCCGCGACCGATGACAGATTGACGATGACGCCGCCCTTGCCGCCGTGCTTGGTCGACATCCGCTTCACCGCCTCCCGCGCGCAGAGGATGGAGCCGGTGACGTTGACCGCCAGCACGCGCTGGATGCGCTCGGCCGACATCTCGTCGACGCGCACGCCGCTCTTGCCGACGATGCCGCCATTGTTGACGAGCGCACCGAGCGTTCCGAGCTTGTCGGCTTCCCTGAACAGATCGAGGATGTCGCTCTCTTCAGCGACATCGCATTTTACCGCGATCGCCCTGCCGTTGCCGGCTTCGATTTGCGCGACCACCTCGTCGGCGGCCGTCTTGTTGCTGGCGTAGCCGACCACGACGCGATAGCCGCGCGCGGCCGCTGCAAGCGCGGTCGCACGACCAATACCGCGGCTGCCGCCGGTGATGACAACCACCTTATCCGTCACATCAGCCTCCATGATTCGACAGGCGCCGTCGCACCGATCGCGACGGCGCTCCCAGAGCTTCAGGGATCAGAGATCGAGCACCAGACGTGCCGGATCTTCCAGGCTCTCCTTGACGCGAACCAGGAAGGTGACCGCTTCCTTGCCGTCGATCACGCGGTGATCGTAGGACAGTGCCAGATACATCATCGGACGGACCTCGATCTTGCCGCCGACGACCATCGGACGGTCCTGGATCTTGTGCATGCCGAGAATGCCGGACTGCGGGGCGTTCAGGATCGGGGTCGACATCAGCGAGCCATAGATGCCGCCGTTGGTGATGGTGAAGGTGCCGCCCTGCATCTCGTCGATCTTGAGCTGTCCGTCACGGGCGCGACGACCGAAATCGGCGATGCCCTTCTCGATGTCGGCGATCGACTTGTGGTCGCAGTCGCGCACGACGGGGACGACGAGGCCCTTGTCGGTGCCGACGGCCACGCCGATGTGGTAGTAGTTCTTGTAGATCAGATCGGTGCCGTCGATCTCGGCGTTGACGGCCGGGATATCCTTCAGCGCCTGCACGACGGCCTTGGTGAAGAATCCCATGAAGCCGAGCTTCGAGCCATGCTTCTTCTCGAACGCATCCTTGTAGTGGGCACGCAGCGCCATGACGTTGGTCATGTCGACCTCGTTGAAGGTCGTGAGCATGGCCGCGGTGTTCTGCACGTCCTTGAGGCGGCGCGCGATCGTCTGGCGCAGCCGGGTCATCTTGACGCGTTCTTCGCGGGCAGCGTCATCGGCCGGCGAGGCGCTGCGCACCTGCACGGCGGCAGCGGGCTGGTTCACCGGAGTCGGCGCGGAGGCCGCACGCTCGATCGCGGCGAGCATGTCGCCCTTGGTGACGCGGCCGTCCTTGCCGGAGCCCGGAACGGTCGAGGCGTCGACGCCGGTCTCGGCGGAGAGTTTTCGCACGGACGGAGCGAGCGGAGCATCGGCCGGCGGCGCCTTCGCGGCCGGAGCCGCAGCGGCGGGAGCCGGAGCAGCTGCCGCAGGCTTGGCGGGCGCTGCCGCAGGCTTGGCACCGGCCGCGCCTTCAGTGATCTGGCCGAGCAGCGCGCCGACCGCAACGGTGGTGCCATCAGCGGCGATGATCTCGCTCAGCGTGCCGGCGGAGGGCGCCGGGACTTCGATGGTGACCTTGTCGGTCTCGAGCTCCACCAAGGGCTCGTCGACGGCGACGGCATCGCCTGCCTTCTTGAACCAGCGGCCGATGGTGGCCTCGGTGACGGATTCGCCGAGCGTCGGCACACGAATTTCAGTCATGGTCTTTTCCTTAAGGGGATCGCCTATGCGGTCATGAATTCCTGATGTCACGGCCAGCGAAAAAGCAGGCCATCCAGCAAGCCGGGACGCTTCGCATGCACGAGGACGTCACGTCTTACCGGATGCCCCGCTTTTGCAAGCGGGGCATGACGCAGTTCGAAAAAGTTCAGCTCAGTGCTTCGTCCAGGAACGCCTTCAGCTGCGCCTGATGCTTGGACATCAGACCCGTGGCGGTCGCCGCGGAGGCGGCGCGGCCGACATAACGCGGACGCCGGCTTGCGCCGTTCACCTGGTTCAGCACCCACTCCAGATAGGGCTCGATGAAGTGCCAGGCTCCCATGTTGCGGGGCTCTTCCTGGCACCAGATCACCTCCGCCTTCTTGAAGCGGGACAACTCGGCCACCAGCGCCTTCAGCGGCACCGGATAGAGCTGCTCGACGCGCATCAGATAGATGTCGTCGATGCCGCGCTTCTCGCGCTCTTCGTAGAGGTCGTAATAGACCTTGCCCGAGCACAGCACGATGCGGCGGATCTTGTCGTCCGGAACGAGCTTGATCGGCTCGTTCGGCAGCATCTGGGCGTCATCATACAGGATGCGGTGGAAGGTCGTGCCCTTCGCGAGCTCCTCGAGGCGCGAGACCGCCCGCTTGTGACGCAGCAGCGACTTCGGCGTCATCAGGATCAACGGCTTGCGGATCTCGCGATGAAGCTGGCGGCGCAGCACGTGGAAGTAGTTCGCCGGCGTGGTCGGGTAGACCACCTGCATGTTGTCTTCCGCGCACATCTGCAGGTAACGCTCCAGACGCGCCGAAGAGTGCTCCGGTCCCTGGCCCTCATACCCGTGCGGCAACAGGCAGACGAGACCGGACATGCGGAGCCATTTGCGCTCACCCGAGGAGATGAACTGGTCGAACACGACCTGGGCGCCGTTGGCGAAATCGCCAAACTGCGCTTCCCACAGCGTCAGCGTGTTTGGCTCGGCGAGCGAATAGCCGTATTCGAAGCCGAGCACCGCCTCCTCCGACAGCAGCGAGTTGATGACCTCGTAATGGCCCTGCTCGTTGCCGAGATGGTTGAACGGCGTGTAGCGGCTCTCGTCCTCCTGGTCGATCAGGACCGAGTGGCGCTGCGAGAAGGTGCCACGCTCCGAATCCTGTCCGGACAGACGCACGTGATGGTTCTCGTTGAGCAGCGAGCAGAACGCCAGCGCTTCGCCGGTCGCCCAGTCGATGCCCGTGCCGCTATCGATCGCCTTCGCGCGATTTTCCAGGAAGCGCTGGATGGTGCGGTGAACGCGGAAACCATCCGGCACCTTGGTGATCTTGCGGCCGATGTCCTTGAGGACGGGCAGATCGACGCCGGTGACGCCGCGACGGGCATCCTCTTCCTGGTCGGCGATCTTGAAGCCCGCCCATTTGCCGTCGAGCCAGTCGGCCTTGTTCGGCTTGTAGGAGGTGCCGGCCTCGAACTCGGCATCGAGCCGCGCGCGCCAATCGGCCTTGGCCTTGTCGACCTCCCCCTGGGTCATCACGCCTTCGCTGACCAGCCGGCGGGAATAGAGCTCCAGCGTCGTCGGGTGAGCCGCGATCTTCTTGTACATCACCGGCTGGGTGAACGCCGGCTCGTCGCCCTCGTTATGGCCATGCCTGCGGTAGCAGAACATGTCGATGACGACGGGCTTGTGGAATTTCTGCCGGAACTCGGTCGCGACCTTGGCCGCGAACACCACGGCTTCCGGATCGTCGCCGTTGACGTGGAAGATCGGCGCGTCGATCATCTTCGCCACATCGGACGGATAGGGCGAGGAGCGCGAGTAGCGCGGATAGGTGGTGAAGCCGATCTGGTTGTTGACGATGAAGTGCACGGAGCCGCCGGTGCGGTAGCCCTTCAGGTCCGACAGGCCGAAGCATTCGGCGACCACGCCTTGGCCCGCGAACGCCGCGTCACCATGCATCAACAGCGGCATCACCGAGATGCGCTGGTCCGGCGGATCGCCGTGCTGGTCCTGCTTGGCGCGAACCTTGCCGAGCACGACGGGATCGACGATCTCGAGATGCGAGGGGTTGGCGGTCAGCGACAGATGGATGCGGTTGCCGTCGAACTCACGGTCCGAGGACGCGCCGAGGTGATATTTGACGTCGCCCGAGCCTTCGACCGCATCGGGATTGGCCGAACCGCCCTTGAACTCGTGGAACAGCGCCCGGTGGGCCTTGCCCATCACCTGCGTCAGCACGTTGAGGCGGCCGCGATGCGGCATGCCGAGCACGACTTCCTTCACGCCGAGATTGCCGCCACGCTTGATGATCTGCTCGAGCGCGGGGATCAGCGATTCACCGCCGTCGAGGCCGAAGCGCTTGGTGCCGGTGAACTTGGTGTCGCAGAATTTTTCGAAGCCCTCGGCTTCGACCAGCTTCATCAGGATGGCGCGGCGGCCTTCGCGGGTGAAGGAGATCTCCTTGTCCGGCCCCTCGATGCGCTCCTGGATCCAGGCCTTCTGCGCGGCATTGCTGATGTGCATGAACTCGACGCCGAGCGTCTGGCAGTAAGTGCGCTCGCAGATCGCGGTGATTTCGCGCAAGTTGGCGTATTCGAGACCGAGCACGTGATCGAGAAAGATCTTGCGGTCGAAATCGGCTTCGCTGAAGCCGTAGGTGCGCGGGTCGAGCTCTTCGCGGTTGCGCGGGGCCTCGATGCCGAGCGGATCGAGCTTGGCGTGAAAGTGACCACGCATGCGATAGGAGCGGATCAGCATCAGCGCACGCACGGAGTCACGCGTGGCCTGGAGCAAATCGGCAGAGGAAATATCGGTGCCTTTGGCCTGCGCCTTGGCGGTGATCTTGCTGCCGACCGCCTTCTCGACCTCGGCCCAGTTGCCGTCGAGGGCGGAGGTCAAATCGTCCTTCGGGGTCAGCGGCCAGTTGGCGCGCTCCCAGGATGGCCCTTCCGCGTTCTTCCGGACGTCAGCCGGCTGGTCGTTGAGGCTCTTGAAGAACTCCTGCCACTCGGCGTCGACCGAAGACGGGTCCTTCTCGTAGCGGGCGTAGATTTCGTCGATGTAGGTGGCGTTGGTGCCCTGCAAAAAGGATGAGAGGGCAAAGGCTGCGTTCGCGTCCTGGCGAGACATACTGGGTTCCTGGCGATTTCGGTTCGCGCAAACAAACGGCGCTGGCGTCGAGCTCCCGGCAGAGGCTCGACGCGATGGGCACCATTTACCCTATTTGCTGCGAAACTTCGCCCGGAAAAGTACCAAGAAGTGAATTAACTTTTCAATTTTTCGGCAAGCGTATGGCCGAGGCGCGCGGGAGATGGCGACACTGTAATCCCTGCGGATTTCATCGCGTCGGTCTTGGAACCGGCGTCGCCCTTGCCGCCCGAGATGATCGCGCCGGCATGGCCCATGCGACGGCCGGGAGGTGCGGTAACACCGGCGATGAAACCGACCATCGGCTTTTTGCGACCACGCTTTGCCTCGTCCTTGAGGAACTGGGCAGCATCTTCCTCGGCGGAACCGCCGATCTCGCCGATCATGATGATCGACTCGGTCTTGGGATCAGCCAGGAGCATTTCGAGGACGTCGATGAACTCGGTTCCCTTGACCGGGTCGCCGCCGATGCCGACCGCGGTGGTCTGGCCGAGGCCTTCCTGCGAGGTCTGGAAGACGGCTTCGTAGGTCAGCGTACCCGAGCGGGAGACGATGCCGACCGAGCCGGTCTTGAAGATGTTGGCCGGCATGATCCCGATCTTGCACTCGCCCGCGGTCATGACCCCCGGGCAATTCGGCCCGATCAGCCGCGACTTGGAGCCGGCCAGCGAGCGCTTCACGCGCACCATGTCGATCACGGGAATGCCTTCGGTGATGCAGACGATCAGCGGGATCTCGGCGTCGATCGCTTCGCAGATCGCGTCCGCCGCACCCGGCGGCGGCACATAGATCACCGAGGCATCGGCGCCGGTCTTCTCACGCGCTTCGCGCACGGTGTCGAACACCGGCAGGTTCAGATGGGTCGAGCCGCCTTTGCCGGGCGAGGTGCCGCCCACCATCTTGGTGCCGTAGGCAATCGCGGCTTCGGAATGGAAGGTGCCGTTCTTGCCGGTGAAGCCCTGGCAGATGACCTTGGTGTTCTTGTCGATCAGGATGGACATGAGGTCTGCTTTCGCGAAACTAACAGAGTGAGAGGATCAGTGGATGCGCCGGTAGACGCCGGTGAGCACGTCAGCCCAGCCTTCCGCGTCCGGCGAGAACTGGACCTTCAACGAGTAGGAGGAGTCGTCGATGATCTCATAGACGTGGCGCGCGTTGCCGCGGAGCGAGCCGCGCACCAGCGTCAGGGTCTTGCCGACCCACCCGCCGGAGGCGGGCGAGGGCGGGGTGTAGCCAAGCGAATCGTACCAGAACAATTTGTAGGTCCGGTCGTCGCGGTCGTAAGTGAAGATGCCGTGGGTGGCGAAGCTCTGCTTGCCGTCGCGCATCTGCACCGAGTCCTGAATCAGGTAGAACCCGTTCAGGTCCATGCGCGCGACGACGTGAGACGTGGCGGTGCCGCCTTCCGTCCAGCGCGACGGAAAGACCACCTCTTCACCATTCCATTCGCCGGCGAACGCGGCGAGACGCGCATGCTCTGCAAGTGGAGACGACGCGGAGAGATGGTCCTGGGCCATGAGCTTAGCCTCCCTTGACGGCCTTCACGATCTTCTGCGCGGCGTCGTCGAGATTGTCGGCCGGCACCACGTTCAGACCGGATTCGCGGATGATCTTCTTGCCGAGCTCGACATTGGTGCCTTCGAGGCGAACCACCAGCGGCACACTGAGGCCGACCTCACGAACCGCAGCCGTGACGCCCTCCGCGATCACGTCGCACTTCATGATACCACCGAAGATGTTGACCAGGATGCCCTTCACATTGGGATCCGCGGTGATGATCTTGAACGCTGCCGCAACCTTCTCCTTGCTGGCGCTGCCGCCGACATCGAGGAAGTTCGCCGGCGCCATGCCGTAGAGCTTGATGATGTCCATCGTCGCCATGGCGAGACCGGCGCCGTTGACCATGCAGCCGATATTGCCGTCGAGGGTAACGTAGTTGAGGTCGTACTTCGACGCCTCGATTTCCTTGGGGTCTTCCTCGGTCTCGTCGCGCAACGCGAGCACGTCGGGATGACGGAACAACGAATTGTCGTCGAACGATACCTTGGCGTCGAGCACGCGGAGCTGGCCCTGCTTGGTCACGACCAACGGGTTGATCTCCAGCATCGACATGTCCTTGGCGACGAACGCCGTGTAGAGCTGCGCGGTGAGCTTCTCGGCCTGCTTGGCGAGATCACCGGAGAGCTTCAGCGCCTTGGCAACTGTGCGGCCATGATGGCCCATGATGCCGGTCGCGGGATCGACCGAGAAGGTCACGATCTTCTCGGGAGTCTTGTGCGCGACGTCCTCGATGTTGACGCCGCCCTCGGTCGAGACGACGAACGAGACGCGAGAGGTCTCGCGGTCGACCAGGATCGAGAGATAGAACTCCTTGTCGATGTCGGAGCCGTCCTCGATGTAGAGGCGGTTGACCTGCTTGCCGGCCGGGCCGGTCTGCACCGTCACCAGGGTAGCGCCCAGCATCTGCTTGGCGAACTCGGAGACCTCCGCGGCCGACTTGGCGATGCGGACGCCGCCCTTGTCGCCGGCCGAGGCTTCCTTGAACTTGCCCTTGCCGCGGCCGCCGGCATGGATCTGGCTCTTCACCACCCAGACCGGGCCCGGCAGAGCCATGGCCGCAGCGTCTGCGTCGGTGGCACTGAGGACGGGAACGCCCTTGGAGATCGCTACGCCGAACTCGCTCAGCAGCGCTTTGGCCTGATATTCATGGATATTCATATGGTCGCTCCCTGAACCCGCGGGCGGTGACCCCTCAGGGCCCACCTCAGTCTTGTGGCTGGCATACCATATACCACAGCAACTGCAACCCGGATTCTCTGATGTCGGAAATCTTGGGCCGGACCCCGTCCCGGCTAGCCGGGGCCCGGAAATGAAACCGCCGAGAACCGGTTTTCGGTCCTCGGCGGGAGTGTTGAGGCTTTAGCGACCGAGAAGATCGGGGGCGATCTTCTTGCAGGCATCGACCAGGCCCTGCACCGCGCCAACCGACTTGTCGAAGGCCTCGCGGTCCTTGCCGGCGAGTTCGATCTCGACGACGCGCTCGACACCCTTGGAGCCGATCACCACGGGCACGCCGACATACATGTCCTTCACGCCGTATTCGCCGTTGAGGTAGGCGGCGCAGGGCAGCACGCGCTTCTTGTCACGCAGATAGCTCTCGGCCATCGCAATGGCCGAAGCAGCCGGCGCATAGAAGGCCGAGCCGGTCTTGAGCAGGTTGACGATCTCGGCGCCGCCGTTGCGGGTGCGGTCGACGATCTCGTCGAGGCGCGCCTGCGAGGTCCAGCCCATCTTGACGAGGTCGGGCAGCGGGATGCCGGCAACGGTGGAGTACTTCACCAGCGGCACCATGGTGTCGCCATGGCCGCCGAGCACGAAGGCAGTGACGTCTTCGACCGAGACGTTGAACTCGTCGGCCAGGAAGTAGCGGAAGCGCGCGGAGTCGAGCACGCCGGCCATGCCGACGACCTTCTTGTGCGGCAGCCCCGAGGCCTTCTGCAGCGCCCAGACCATGGCATCGAGCGGGTTGGTGATGCAGATGACGAAGGCGTCGGGGGCGTATTTCTTGATGCCCGCACCAACCTGCTCCATGACCTTGAGGTTGATGGAGAGGAGGTCGTCGCGGCTCATGCCGGGCTTGCGCGGCACGCCGGCGGTGACGATGCAGACCTTGGCGTTGTCGAGCGCCTCGTAGGAGTTCGCACCGCTGTAGTGCGCGTCAAAACCGTCGACCGGCGAGGACTGCGCGATGTCGAGCGCCTTGCCCTGCGGCACGCCCTCGGCGATGTCGAACATCACGACGTCGCCCAGTTCTTTCAAGCCGATGAGGTGAGCCAGCGTTCCGCCGATCTGACCGGAGCCAATCAAAGCAATCTTGTCGCGCGCCATGTGAACTGTCCTCTAGACACGTAAGGAGGGGAAACTGAGAGGGTGGTTATCCCTTTCGCTTGCCCCGTTCAAGTCGGCGGATGCCCAATTGTCGGGCTTGCCGCGTTTCCGCCCAGCGGTCCCTAAGCCGTCATTCCGGCGCGCCCGCGCCGTTGCGCGGGCGAACCGGGAATCTGGAAATTGCAGCGCGAGATTCCGGGTTCGCGCCGGCGCGCGCCCGGAATGACGGGAGGATAGAAATAGGACCTAAGTCTCCACCAAGCCTTTGGTGGAGCCGCTGGCGGTGGAATCCTTGCGCCCGTGAGCCAGCGCCAGATAGGATTCCGAACTCATCTCGATCAGGCGCGATGAGGTCCGCTTGAACTCCATCGCCTCGTTGCCCTCTGTCGCGACATAGAGCGATATCGGGTCGGCATCGGCCGAGGCCATCAGCTTCACGGCATTGTCATAGAGCGTGTCGATCAGCGTGATGAAGCGCTTGGCGGCGTTGCGCCGGGAGAAGTCCATCACTGGAATATGGTCGACCAGGATGGTGTGGTAGTCGTGCGCCAGCCTGAGGTAGTCTGATGCACCGAGCGGCTTCTCGCAGAGATCGGCGAAGCCGAAGCGCGCCACGCCATGGGCCGAGCAGGGCACGTGCAGGATGCGCCCCTTGATCTGGATGTCGCGCGACCTGCATTTGGCATTGCCGGTCATTTTGGCCCAGGCGCGATCCAGCGCAGCGCCGGCATCGCCGTCCACGGGCGTCAGCCACATCGGCACGCCCTGAAGCTTCTCCAGCCGGAAGTCGGTGCGCGCATCGAGCCGCGAGACGTCCATGTGGTCCGAGATCTGCTTGATGAAGGGCAGGAACAGCGCGCGGTTCAAGCCGCCCTTGTAGAGATCGTCGGGGGCAACATTGGAGGTCGCGACGACGACGGTGCCGAGCTCGAACAGCTTGGCGAACAGGCGCCCGAGGATCATCGCATCGGCAATGTCGGTGACGTGGAATTCGTCGAAGCAGAGCAGCCAGCTCTCCTCGAAGATCGCGTTCGCCGTCAGCGCGATGACGTCGCCGTCGGCGATCTCGCCGCGCGCGATGCCCTGGCGATAATCGTAGATGCGCTCGTGCACATCGGCCATGAATTCGTGGAAATGCGCGCGGCGCTTGTGCTCGACCGTGGAGTGCTGGAAGAACAGATCCATCAACATGGTCTTGCCGCGGCCGACCTCGCCATGGATGTACAGGCCACGCGGCGCTTCGTTCTTGTCGCCACCGTTGAACAGGCGGGCGAGCAGCCCCTGCTTGCGCTTCGGGCTGTAGTTCGCAAGCCGCAGGTCGAGCGCCGCATAGGCCTCGGCGACCTCGGCCTGCGCGGCATCGGGCTCGATCGCGCCCGATGCGATCTGGGCCTGATAGGCTTCGCTGAAGGAGGAGTTCGGGGTGGAGAGCATGGCTCTTTACCGCCAGAGACCGGCGGAAATTGCAAGCCGTCAATTGGTGGACGGGCTATGCGCTTTCTTCTCCCTCGCCCCGTTCTTACGGGGAGAGGGGAAGAACGAGCTCACTCACACAGCTCGTAGGCGTCCTCGACCACATACGGGCCGCCGCCGGTCGACGCACGCGACGAGAACAGCACGAAGCGCTCCGCCACGAACGCCTTGCTCGGGAAGTAGCCGCGGATCGAGAGATAGTCGGCGACGTCGCGGTCGGAGGCGTCGTGCAGCCGGGCCAGCGTGACGTGCGGGATGAATTTGCGGCCCTCCGGATCGAGGCCGATCCGCTGCATCATGCGTTCGAGCTCGGCCTGCAGCTCCATCAGCGGCTTGCTCGGCGCGATCGTCGCAACGACCGCCCTCGGTTTGCGGCCGCCAAAACTCGTCAACCCCTGCACCTTCACCTCGAACGGCTTGCGGTCGACGCGAAACAGCATCGATGCGATCTCGTTGGCGGAGACGCCATCGATGTCGCCGATGAAGCGCAGGGTGACGTGATAATTTTCGGGATCGATCCAGCGGGCTCCGGGAAGGCCACCTCGCAAATTGGAAAGCGTCTGGCAGACCTCGGCCGGAATTTCCAGACCAGTAAACAAACGCGGCATCGTTTCGTACTCCCGATGCTTGGGCATGATCCCGGGGAGAGATCATATCCAGATTTTAGAGCCGGCGACGAATCATCAGTACCCTGATTCCTATCGCAGTTGTGTGACTCTGCGAAGTGTTGGCGAGGCTACACCGGGAAAACCCTGGTGTCAGGGTTAGCATTGCCTGCATTTCAACGGCGCTGCTCGCCGATCGTGCGCACGAATGCCTCCACCGTGGGCAGCATGTTGTTGACGATGATGTCGACGCCTGCAGCGGTCGGATGAATGCCGTCGGCCTGGTTGAGCTTGGCGTCCGCGGCGACGCCGTCGAGGAAGAACGGATAGAGCGGCACGTCGAACCGCTTCGCCAGTTCCGGATAAATCGAATTGAAGCGCGCGCCGTAGTCCGCGCCGAAATTCGGCGGCGCCAGCATGCCACACAGCATCACGGCGATCTTGCGCGCCTTCAGACGCTGAACGATGTCGGTCAACGCCGCCCGCGTCAAGTCTGGGTCGATGCCGCGCATCGCATCGTTGGCGCCGAGCTCGATGATGACGCCTTCGGTTCCCTCGGGCACCGACCAGTCGAGCCGGTCGCGGCCGCCGGACGAGGTGTCGCCGGATACGCCGGCGTTGACCATGTCGACATCTATGCCATTGACATGCAACGCTTTTTGAAGCTTGGCAGGAAACGCATCCTGGGCCGGGAGGCCAAGACCCGCGCTCAAGGAATCGCCGAGAACGACGAGCTTGATCGGTTTTGTCGAATCCGCCCGGGCCGGACCCGTGAGCGTCATCAAAGCGAGCATCAACACGGCTATGTGCATGAACAATCCGTAACGCCTCTCGACCGCACGTGCGGAGTTGCCATATGACCGGACCATGGACAGTCGCATCGAAACCTCTTCGCTCGCCGGCACTGCGCCGGACACCATCGCCATCTCCAACGTCAATCTGTCATTGGGCACGGGGGCGGCACGCGTTCACATCCTCAAGGATATCAGCCTGCGGATCGGCTCGGGGGAGACGATCGGCCTGATCGGCCCGTCAGGCTCGGGCAAATCCACGCTGCTGATGGTGATGGCGGGGCTGGAGCGACCTGATAGCGGAGAGGTGGTGGTGTCAGGCACGCCTTTCAATGCCCTCGACGAGGACGCGCTGGCGCGTTTTCGCGGCCGCCAGGTCGGCATCGTCTTTCAGTCCTTTCACCTGATCCCGACCATGACCGCGCTGGAGAATGTCGCGGTGCCGCTCGAGCTCGCCGGCAATCCTGATGCCAACAAACGCGCGGCCGGGGAGCTGCAATCGGTCGGACTCGGCGATCGCCTGCATCATTATCCGACGCAGCTCTCCGGCGGCGAGCAGCAGCGCGTGGCGCTGGCGCGCGCACTGGCGCCCGATCCCGCCATCCTCGTCGCCGATGAGCCGACCGGCAATCTCGACGAGGCCACGGGAAAGCAGATCATCGATCTGCTCTTCACCAAACATGCCGAGCGCGGCATGACGCTGGTGCTGGTGACGCACGATTCCTCGCTCGCACATCGCTGCGACCGCGTGATCCGCCTGCGCTCCGGCCGCATCGACACGCAGACGACCAGCGCATGAGCGTCGCCATCGCACCGTCCGCGAGGCCGAACGGCGTCGCGCTGTCGCTGCGCTATGCCTTGCGCGAATTGCGCGGCGGCCTGCGCGGTTTCTACGTCTTCATCGCCTGCATTGCGCTCGGGGTGATGGCGATTGCGGGCGTCGGCTCGGTCTCAGCGAGCCTCAGCGACGGTCTCGCGCGTGAGGGCCGCACGCTGCTTGGCGGCGACGTCTCTTTCGTGCTGTTCCAGCGCGAGGCCAAGCCGGACGAAATCGCCTTCCTGCGCTCGCGCGGCACCCTCTCCGTCGCCGCCACCTTGCGCGGCATGGCGCGCTCGGCCGAGGGCAAGCCGGCGCTGGTCGAGATGAAGGCGGTCGACGACACCTATCCGATGCTCGGACAGTTGACGCTGGCGCCGCCACTGCCCCTCACCGATCTGCTCGCGGAACGCGACGGCGCATTCGGCGCGGCTGCCGATCCGACGCTGCTGGCGCGGCTTTCACTCAAGATCGGCGACCGCGTCACCATTGGCTCTGCGACGTTCCAGATCCGCTCCAGCGTCGAGGCCGAGCCCGACAAGCTCGCCAGCGGCATCGGGTTTGGCCCACGCTTGCTGATCAGCGAGGCGGCCTTGCGTGCCACCGGTCTCATTCAGCCAGGCAGCCTGGTACGCTGGGTTTACCGCGTCAAACTGCCCGACGCCGCCAACAGCGACCGCGCCACCGACACCTTCATTGCCGACGCCCGCAACGCCGCGCCGCAGGCCGGCTGGGAGGTCCGCAGCCGCTCCAATGCCTCGCCGCAGCTGGAACGCAATATCAGCCGTTTCACCCAGTTCCTGACCCTGGTCGGCCTCGCCGCGCTTTTGGTCGGCGGTGTCGGCGTCGCCAATGCCGTGAAGAGCCATATCGACCGCCGGCTCGAGGTGATCGCGGCCTTCAAGGCCGTCGGGGCCACCGGGCGCGACGTGTTCGGCATTTATCTGGCGCAGGTCGTGCTGCTGGCGGCGATCGGTTCGGCGATCGGCCTGGCGCTCGGCGCGGCGATGCCGTTCGCCATCGTCGGCCTGTTCGGCAAGCTGCTGCCGCTGCCGGTGGTGCCGGCGGTGCATGCCGACGAGCTCGCACTGTCCTTCGTCTATGGCCTGCTCACCGCGCTCGCCTTCGGTCTGTGGCCGCTCGGACGCGTGCATGACGTGCCGGTCGCGGCGCTGTTCCGCGACACCGTCGCCGCCGAATGGCACCGGCCGCGCCTGGGCTATCTCGTGTTCATGGGCGGTGTCGTCGCGCTGCTGGTCGCGGTCGTGATCGGCCTGTCCTTCGACAAGCGCATCGCCGCGGTGTTCGTGGTCTCCTCCGTCGTCGTGTTCGCCGTGCTGCGCGGCGTCGCCGCCGTGCTGATGGCGATCGCGCGCCGATTGCCGCGCACGCGCTTCACCATGCTGCGGCTTGCGATCGCCAACATCCACCGGCCGGGCGCGTTGACGCCGTCGGTCGTGCTCTCGCTCGGGCTCGGCCTCGCGGTGCTCGTCACCATCACCCAGATCGACGGCAATCTGCGGCGCCAGTTCCTCGCGGCGCTGCCCGATCGCGCGCCGGCGTTCTACTTCATCGACATTCCGAGCACGCAGGCCGCCGAGTTCGACGGTTATCTGCGCCAGATCGCCCCCGGCGCGAAGGTCGAGGACGTGCCGATGCTGCGCGGGCGCATCGTCGCGGCCCGCGGCGTCCGTGCCGAGGACCTCAAGCCGTCGACCGATTCCGAATGGGTGCTGCAGAGCGACCGCGGCCTGACCTATACGGGCGAGCTGCCGAAAGGCTCCAAGGTCGTCGAGGGCGAATGGTGGCGCGCCGACTATTCAGGCCCGCCGCTGGTCTCGATGGAGAAGAAGATCGCCGACGGGCTGGGCCTCAAGCTCGGCGACGAAATCGTCGTCAACGTGCTCGGCCGCGATATCGCGGCGAAAATCAGCAATCTGCGCACGATCGACTGGCAGGGGCTCGGCATCAATTTCGTCCTGGTGTTCTCGCCGAGCGCCTTCAAGGGCGCCCCGCATACCCACATCGCGACGCTGACGGAATCGGGCGGCGATGCGGCCGGCGACGGCAAGATCATCAAGCAGGTGGCGGACGCCTACCCGATGGTGACGAGCGTGCGGGTGCGCGAGGTGATGGAGACGGTCGGCGCGGTCGTGACCAACCTCGCGCTTGCGATCCGCGGCGCCAGCGCCGTGACCCTGATCTCGGCAATCCTGGTGCTGGGCGGCGCGCTCGCCGCCGGTCATCGCCACCGGGTCTATGATGCGGTCATCCTCAAAACACTCGGCGCGACGCGGCTGCGGCTGCTCGGCGCCTATGCGCTCGAATACCTCTTGATCGGCCTTGCCACCGCAATGTTCGGCGTGATCGCCGGCAGCATGGCCGCCTGGATGATCGTGACGCGGCTGATGACGCTGACCTTCGTCTGGCAAGGCGGCAGCGCGGCCGGCGTGGTCGTGGCCGCGCTGGTCGTCACCGTCGGGCTTGGGCTCGCGGGCACGCTGCTGGCCTTGAACAAAAAGCCCGCCACGGTGTTGCGGAATTTGTGACAAAAGGTAGCGGGTAGCCGCGCCGGACCGAAATCGGCCGGACCGGAAGCGCAGGATTCCTGCGATTAACCACGTCTGCTGTCAGGTTCTCGTCAGGATTGCGCGAAAGGGCGACATTCGGCCGCGCGTGGACGGTTGCAGCGAATGTGTTAGTTTCCCACATATCGGATGGGTTCGGAGCCCCGATTGTTAGCCAAAATTTAGTCGGCAGGCATCGGTATCCGAGATAGAATTTGACGAACCGGCGGCATGGCAACCCCTGTGCCGGACCGGGCCAACCAACGGGAATTCGACCATGTCGGACCTAGACCGCAATTACGCTTCTCCTTTCGGCAGGGCCGCCGGGCGTGTTGACGCCGCGACGGTCGACGCCGGCCTGCGCGCCTACATGCTGCGCATCTACAATTACATGAGCATCGGCCTCGCCATCACCGGCCTCGCCGCGCTCGGTGTCTACATGGCTGCCGTGACCGACGTTCCGACAGCCGAGGCGGTCCGCGTCGGCAAGCTGTTCCTGACGCCGTTCGGCTACGCGATGTTCGTGAGCCCGCTGAAATATCTGTTCATGCTGGCGCCGCTCGCCATGGTGTTCGTGATCTCGGCCGGCATCAACCGCCTGGCTCCCTCGACCGCCCAGATCCTGTTCTGGGTGTTCTCGGCGCTGATGGGCATCTCGCTGTCCTCGATCTTCCTGGTGTACACGCACACCTCAATCGTGCGGGTGTTCTTCATCACCGCGGCGACGTTCGGTGCGCTGAGCCTCTACGGCTACACCACCAAGCGTGACATGAGCGGCATGGGCTCGTTCCTGTTCATGGGCCTGATCGGCATTATCATCGCGAGCCTGGTGAACCTGTTCCTGGCCAGCACGGCGCTGCAGTTCATCGTGTCGGTGGTCGGCGTTCTCGTGTTCGCGGGCCTCACCGCCTGGGACACCCAGCGCCTGAAGAACGACTACATCTACGGCTACGCTTCCGCCGGCGGTGACATCGCCGAGCGTGCGGCGATATCGGGTGCGCTGTCGCTGTATTTGAACTTCATCAACCTGTTCACGCTGCTGCTGCAGCTCCTCGGCCAGCGCGACTAAGCGCCAGCCGCAAGAGAACGGACACGAACCCCGGCCGAAGGGCCGGGGTTTTTGTTTGCGCCGCCTCCGTCATGAGGAAAATCACGTTGCTCGGAGCAAGGCCCCTGCTAATCTCGCCCCCATGTCCGCACCTGAAATCAGGCCCGCCATCGAGGCCGACCTCCCCGCCATCACCGCGATCTATCAGCAGGCCGTCCGCGAGGGCACCGCGACGTTCGAGCTCGATCCGCCCGACCTCGCCGAGATGACGCGCCGCTATCGCACGCTGGTCGACGGCGGCTATCCCTATTTCGTCGCATTGCTCGACGGCCGCGTCGCCGGCTACGCCTATGCCGGCGCCTACCGGCCGCGGCCGGCCTATCGCTTCACAGTCGAGAATTCGATCTATCTCGATCCCGCCTTCCACCGCCGCGGCATTGGGTCGCTGCTGCTGGACCGGCTGATCAGCGAATGCGAGGCTCGCGGCTTCCGCCAGATGATTGCCGTCATCGGCGATTCCGCCAATGCCGGCTCCATCGGCGTGCACACCCGGGGCGGCTTCAAGATGATCGGCACGCATCCCGATGTCGGCCTGAAATTCGGCCGCTGGCTGGATACGGTCATGATGCAGCGCGATCTCGGCGAGGGCGCGAAGACGGTCCCCGGAAAGTAGGTCACACCGCCGCCAGCTTGCGGTCGATCACCAGCAGCACGCGGTCGAGCTCGTGGCCGCGGCGCAGGATCAGGCCGGTCGCCGAGATCACGCTGTACATGCCCTGCTTGCGCGCGAGCCGCGGATCTTTCTCGATGCGGTAGATCGGCACTTCGGAGGCGCGGCGATAGACCGAGAACACCGCGCGGTCTTTCAGGAAGTCGATGGCATAGTCGCGCCACTCGCCGTCGGAGACCATACGGCCATAGAGGTTGAGAATTCGGTTCAGCTCGAGCCGGTTGAACGTCACCCGGTTCGGTTGGGCATTCGCAGCGGCGGGGCGCACCGCTGCGCGCAGCTCGCTCGGATCGGCATCCTCCGACGTCAAACTCATGGGGCGCCTCCTCATCGCTCGGCATGACCGCCTCCGCGAAGACCGTCCCCGGAGCCGCGGATCATGACATCTGCATGATCGCGCCAACCGTTCCCCGCCGCAAGAGGCTCTTGCCCGGCCTCTCGAACGATCCCGACTGAGCTCGCCGGGCGCCTGAGAATCATGACACACGCAACGGTGGAACTCCCCAGCGGCAAACCGTCACGGGATCGTTAGCAGGAATCACAGGATCGCCGCTTTTCCGCCCACCGCCTGCCGCCCTGCACTGCGACAAGGCTGGTGTGCGTTGACCCGGTCCTTTCGGTTCCGGATTCCTCAGCCCCCAGCCCCCCGGGGTCGAACAGGATCGGGTCTGTACGCACGACAAGGAGGACCAACGCAAGTTGGTCCTTTTTTTTGTTCGTGGCTGGATGTTGCCCCGACGAAGCTGCACTCCGAGCATCCGCGCGAAAATTCTTTCTGCTCATCCTGAGGGCCGCGAAGCGGCGTCTCCAACGATCGAGTCCCGGATGCATGAGCGGAGCCTGCATGGTGCTCGCGGCGGTGCAGAGCATGTCCGCTAGACGGCGCTCACGCGCCTTCTCACCATGGGGATTGAACGTGGTGCTTGGATCAGCAGTCCGAAGCGTTCGCTTCAGTGCAGCGAGGTGTACGCCGCGCCCAGCATTGCGCCTGGCTTCTCGCGACTGCCGTCCTGGACATAGACCACCGCGCCGTCCACGCCATCGCGCGATGTCAAATTCTCGATCGGGACCGTCCAGCTTTCCGGACGTCCGTTCCAGTCACCGACCTTGAGCAGATTGCGCACGACGTTGTGGTAGGTGATCTGCTGACCACGATTCTCGCCACGGCTGATCTCGATCGGCACCGATCTCACGATCGAGCAGATCCAGACCTCGCCATGCGAGACCGCCGGCTCTTTGCTCGCCGCCACCGACACGTTGATCTGCTTGCCCGCGAGCGACATCGTCACCGGCACGCTCATCACGCCCGCGCTTGAGTCGGTCTTGTCGATTGCATTTTCGATGCCGGAGCGATCGCTGCCGATGACATGCGCAGCGCCGTTGACCACGACCTGCGGCGTGTAGACTTCGCGATCACCGCGCATCCGTGAATAAGCGCGCTGCCGCGCCGAGAAACGTGAGTCCGCCAGCGTGTCCTTCCAGCCGAGATAGTCCCAATAGTCGATCGGCATGCTCAGCGCGATGATCGAGGGGTCCTTGGCGAGATCGCCGATGATTTTGTCGGCGGGCGGGCAGGAGGAGCAGCCCTGGGAGGTGAAGAGCTCGACCACCGCGCGGGGATCGGCCTGGGCGGGACGAATGACGGCGACGATGGCGCAGATGCCGAGTGCTCCCGACCAGAATGCACCGGACCATCGCGAAACGAGATTAGAAGCCATCATTCCAGTCATGTCGAACGTCACACATGGTAGCTCGTTGAGGGAAGATCTTATCGCCTGATGGTCACCGTAGTCTTACGGGCCGAACGCATCCAACCGTCCAAGGGGGGATTTTGCCGGGCAGGCCCATCCGAAACATACCGCAAACGAACAAAGGCGGCCTTTTTGATAGGCCGCCTTTGTCTAAGCTTCTACTCACGTCGCGGTGAGCCACCGTTCACAAATTCGCGCGCTAAAGTGCGCCAAGCGCACTTCGATCGTTGTTGGAGCATGATCTTTCCGGAAAGCCGCTGCACCGTTTTCCGGATCATGCACTACGCCGCGAGCTTGCGGAGCACGTAGTGGAGAATGCCGCCATTCCGGTAGTAATCGAGCTCGTCCAGCGTGTCGATGCGGCAGAGCAGCGAAACGCGCTGCAACGAGCCGTCGCCGGAGACGATCTCCGCGGTCAGCTTCTGGCGCGGCTTGAGGTCACCGACCAGGCCGCGCAGCGTGACCTTCTCATCCCCCTTCAGGCCGAGCGACGACCAGGAGGTGCCGTCCTCGAAGGTCAGCGGCAGCACGCCCATGCCGACCAGGTTCGAGCGATGGATGCGCTCGAAGCTCTGGCAGATCACGGCGCGCACGCCGAGCAGACGGGTGCCCTTCGCGGCCCAGTCGCGCGAGGAGCCGTTGCCGTATTCGGCGCCGGCGAACACCACCAGCGGCACCTGCTCCTGCTGATACTTCATCGCGGCGTCGTAGATCGACATCTGCTCGCCGTCGGGCCAGTGCTTGGTGAGGCCGCCCTCGGGGATGTTTCCATCCGCGCCCTTGAGCATGAAGTTCTTGATGCGGATGTTGGCGAAGGTGCCGCGCATCATCACTTCATGATTGCCGCGGCGCGTGCCGTACTGGTTGAAGTCGGCGGGACGCACCTGGTGCTCGCTGAGATATTTGCCGGCGGGCGAGGTAAGCTTGATCGAGCCGGCCGGCGAAATGTGGTCGGTGGTGATCTTGTCCCCGAACATGGCGAGGATGCGCGCCTCGACGATGTCGGTGACCGGCTCCGGCTCCTTCTTCATGCCTTCGAAATAGGGCGGGTTCTGCACATAGGTCGACGACATGTTCCAGCGGTAGGTCTCGCTCTCGACCGTCTTGATCTTGCGCCAGTTGGTGTCGCCCTTGAACACGTCGGCATATTTCTTCTTGAAGATCGTCGAGGTCACGAACTTCTTCATGAAGGCGTTGATCTCCTTCGTCGTCGGCCAGATGTCCTTCAGGTACACCGGCTTGCCGTCCTTGCCTTCGCCGAGCGGCTCGACGGCGAGGTTCTTGGTGACGCTACCGGCGAGCGCATGCGCGACGACCAGCGGCGGCGAGGCCAGATAGTTCGCCTGCACGTCCGGCGAGACGCGGCCTTCGAAGTTGCGGTTACCTGACAACACGGCCGCGGCGACGATACCGTTGTCGTTGATCGACTTCGAAATCTCCTCCGGCAGCGGACCGGAATTGCCGATGCAGGTGGTGCAGCCGAAGCCGACCAGATTGAAGCCGACCTTGTCGAGATCCTTCTGCAGACCGGAATCGGCGAGATAGCCGGCCACGACCTGGCTGCCCGGAGCCAGCGAGGTCTTCACCCACGGTTTTGCCTTCAGGCCCTTCGCGGCGGCGTTGCGCGCCAAGAGGCCGGCGCCGATCAGCACGCTCGGATTCGAGGTGTTGGTGCAGGAGGTGATGGCGGCGATGACGACGTCGCCGTGACCGATCTCGTAGTCCTTGCCCTCGACGGCGAAGCGCTTGTTGGGCTCTTCGGTCTTCTTGTACTCGCTGCCGAGTGCGAGCGAAAAACCTTCGGCAACGGACGGCAGCGCGATGCGGCCCTCAGGACGCTTCGGACCGGCCATCGACGGCACGACGTCGGCGAGGTCGAGCGTCAGCGTTTCCGTGAAAACGGGATCAGCCGACTTGGCGGTGCGGAACAGGCCTTGCGCCTTGGCATAGGCCTGCACCAGTGCGACTCGCGGTGCGGCGCGGCCGGAGGTCTTGAGATAATCGATCGCGGCGGCGTCGACGGGGAAGAAGCCGCAGGTCGCGCCATACTCCGGCGCCATGTTGGCGATGGTCGCCTTGTCGGCGACGGAGAGATTGTCGAGGCCGGGGCCGAAGAACTCGACGAACTTGCCGACCACGCCGAGCTTGCGCAGCATCTGCGTGACTGTGAGCACGAGGTCGGTCGCGGTGACGCCTTCCTTCATCGCGCCCTTCAGCTTGAAGCCGACGACGTTGGGCAGCAGCATCGACAGCGGCTGACCGAGCATGCAGGCTTCCGCCTCGATGCCGCCGACGCCCCAGCCGAGCACGGCGAGACCGTTGACCATGGTGGTGTGCGAGTCGGTGCCGACGAGCGAGTCGGGATAGGCGACCTCGAAGGTGCCGGTCTTCTTGCCGACCGTCATCTTCTCCCTCTTGGTCCAGACCGTCTGGGAGAGATATTCGAGATTGACCTGGTGGCAGATGCCGGTGCCGGGCGGCACGACGGAGAAGTTCGAGAACGCCTTCTGGCCCCATTTCAGGAACTCGTAGCGCTCCTGGTTCTGCTTGTACTCTTCCGTGACGTTCTTCGCGAAAGCCTTGTTGTCGCCGAAGAAGTTCACGATCACGGAGTGATCGATGACGAGATCGACCGGCACCAGCGGATTGATCTTCTCGGCATCGCCGCCGAGCTTCTGCATCGCATTGCGCATCGCGGCGAGGTCGACGACGGCCGGAACGCCGGTGAAGTCCTGCATCAGCACGCGGGCCGGGCGGAACGCGATCTCATGCTCCAGCGACTTCTTGCGCAGCCACTTCGAGACCGCGACGATGTCCTCCTTCTTGACCGAGCGGCCGTCCTCGTTGCGGAGGAGGTTCTCGAGCAGGACCTTCATCGAGTAGGGAAGTTTCGAAATTCCCTTCAGACCATTCTTCTCGGCCGTGGGCAGGCTGTAATACACATAGGTCTTGGCGCCGACCTTGAGGGTCTTTTTGCATTTGAAGCTGTCGAGCGAGGTCATGTAGGAATCCCAATTGTTAGACATACCCGGCAGGGTATTTTAACACCGTCAGCGCATCAGGCTGGGTCGCTTGCAGAGGCAGGTTGAGTTGCTGCATCAAGTAGTTCCGGGCTTATAGAAGCTTTCTAACCGCGCCGCCACAGCCACAATCGAACCGAGCAAGTCGCGAGCCAAAAATTCTGATGCGCTACCCCAAGAATTCCTGAGGCCCGGCTTGAACAGGTTGGTACCAGGCCAGATGCAGCTGTCCGGACGCGGGGTCACTTGCGTGCGGGGCGGCCGCGAGGTGTTTTCCGGGCTCGATTTCGAGGCGGCCTCCGGCACAGCCGTGGCCGTCGTCGGCCGCAACGGTTCGGGCAAGACCTCGCTGCTGCGGCTGATCGCGGGCCTGCTCATTCCGGCCGGCGGCACGATCGTACTGGACGGGGGCGACGCCGACGTGACGCTGCCCGAGCAGTGCCACTATCTCGGCCACCGCGATGCGCTGAAGCCGGCCCTGAGTGTGGCTGAAAATTTGTCATTCTGGGCTGATTTTCTCGGCGGCAAGCGTTTTGACGCGGCCGCGAGTCTCGCGGCGGTCGGTCTCGACCATGCCGCCGATCTGCCCGCCTCCTTCCTGTCCGCCGGCCAGCGCCGCCGGTTGTCGCTGGCCCGGCTGCTGGCGGTCCGCCGCCCGGTCTGGCTGCTGGACGAGCCGACCACGGCGCTGGATGCCGCCGGTCAGGAGATGTTCGGCGGCCTGATGCGGGAGCATCTGGCGGGCGGCGGCCTGATCATCGCGGCGACCCATGGGCCGCTGGGGATCGAGGCGCGGGAGCTGCGGATCGGGGGAATGGCGTGAGACGGCAGGACCCTCAGCTTTTCGAACGGCTAAGCGCCGCTTTCTCCGTTCCCTCCCGCCTTGTGGGGGAGGGTCAGGGAGGGGGGCGCCGCACGGGGACTCTCACGGTCGAACGTAGCTCTTCTCTGCTCCCGAGCGCACCATTTCCTGGGCTACCCCTCTCCCCCGCCCTCCCCCACAAGGGGGGAGGGAGCGCAGTGTGTCCAGGGCACGAGCTCGGCTCTCATGACCACCTCAGCGCCGAAGCCAACCCATGACCGCGCTGTCCGCCCTGATCCGCCGGGACATCAAGATCGCGCTCCGCGTTGGCGGCGGGGCGCTCATTGGCGTGCTGTTCTTCCTGACCGTCGTCGTGCTGATGCCATTCGCGCTGGGACCGGATCTGGCGCTGCTGTCGCGGCTGGGGCCTGCCATCCTCTGGCTCGGCGCGCTGCTGGCCAGCCTGCTCACGCTGGACCGGCTGTTCATGGCCGACCATGAGGACGGCTCGCTCGATTTGATCACGATGAGCCGGACCCCGCTGGAACTGGCCTGCGCAGCCAAGGCGCTGGCGCATTGGCTGGCCGCAGGCCTGCCGCTCGTTGTCGCAACCCCCGTGCTCGGTCTGCTGCTCAATCTCGACATGGCCGCCACCGGCGCGGTGGCGCTGACGCTGCTCGCCGGCACCCCGGCGCTGACCTTTACCGGCATGATCGGTGCGGCGCTGGCGGTGACGCTGCACCGGGGCGGGCTGCTGATGGCCGTGCTGGTGCTGCCGCTGTCGATCCCGGTGCTCATCTTCGGGGTCGCAGCCTCGCAAGCGGCGATCACGGGGCCGTTGTCATTCGGGGCGCCATTCTCGATCCTCTGCGCGCTGTCGCTGGTCAGCCTCGTGATCGGCCCGTTCGCGGCGGCGGCGAGCCTGAAACATGGCCTGGACTGAAATGGGTTCGATTGTCTTGACCCCGATCAACTTTCGCTGCGCGCTTTCATGCTGATTGCGTGAGCGCCGACCTGTGATTATCAGAACACCATGTCGCTGATCGACCTCGCCAACCCCACCAGGTTCCTCGCGCTCTCGGCGCGGGTGCTGCCATGGCTCGTGGCCGCGACAATCATCCTGCTCGCGATCGGACTCTATCAATCGGCCACCGCGCCTGATGACTATCAGCAGGGCGCGACCGTGAAGATCATGTTCATCCACGTGCCCAATGCGTGGCTGTCGATGTTCGTCTGGGGCGTGATGAGTGTGGCTTCGCTCGGCACGCTGGTGTGGCGGCATCCGCTCGCCGACGTCGCCGCGAAAGCCGCCGCACCGATCGGCGCCGCGTTCACCTTCCTCGCGCTGCTCACGGGCTCGCTGTGGGGCAGGCCGATGTGGGGCACCTATTGGGAATGGGATGCTCGGCTGACATCGGTGCTGATCCTGTTCCTGATGTATCTCGGCCTGATGGCGCTGTGGCGCGCGGTGGAAGATCCCTCGCGCGCAGCGCGTGCTGCCGCCGTGCTGACGCTGGTCGGCGCACTCAATCTTCCGATCATCAAGTTCTCGGTCGACTGGTGGAACACGCTGCACCAGCCGGCCTCGGTGATGCGCATGGGCGGCTCGACGCTCGACAAGGCGTTCCTGATTCCGTTGCTGGTGATGGCGGGCGCGTTCACGCTGCTGTTCGTCACGCTGCACCTGGCTGCGATGCGGAACGAGATCTTGCGCCGGCGCGTCCGCTCGCTGCAGATCATGCAGGCAGGTCGGAAGGCAGCATGATGATGTCGCTTGGCCCCTACGCGCCCTTCATCGTGACCTCCTATGCCGCCGCCGCCATCGTGGTCGCGCTCCTGATCGGCTGGGTCGTGATCGACTATCGCAACCAGACGCAGCGCTTGCGCGAGCTCGAGCGCAGCGGCGTCTCCCGCCGCTCCGGCCGCAGCGCGATCGACACACCAAGAACGACGACATGAGCGATCAATCGACCCCCGCACCTGCGTCGCGCCGCACCTTCCTGATGGTGCTGCCGCTGCTCGCCTTCACCGCCCTTGCCGTGCTGTTCTGGTTTCGGCTCGGCGGCGGCGATCCGTCGCGGATCCCCTCCGCGCTGATCGGCCATCCCGCGCCGCAGACCACGCTGCCGCCGCTGGAGGGATTGCAGGCCGACAGCACGCGAGTGCCGGGCCTCGATCCTGCCGCGTTCAAGGGCAAGGTCAGCCTCGTCAATGTCTGGGCCTCCTGGTGCGTGCCGTGCCACGAGGAGGCGCCGCTGCTGACAGAGCTCGCCAGGGACAAGCGCTTCCAGATCGTCGGCATCAACTACAAGGACGCGCCCGACAATGCGCGCCGCTTCCTCGGCCGCTACGGCAACCCGTTCAGCCGGGTCGGCACGGACGCCAACGGCCGTGCCTCGATCGAATGGGGCGTCTACGGCGTGCCGGAGACGTTCGTCGTCGACCCCGAAGGCACCATCGTCTACAAGCTGGTCGGCCCGATCACGCCGGAGAATTTCCGCACCGTGCTGCTGCCGCAGATGGAGAAGGCGTTGAAGGCGGGGTCTTAGCCAAGACCGTCATTGCGAGCGCAGCGAAGCAATCCAGACTGCATCTGCGGAAGGACTCTGGATTGCTCCGTCGCCAGCGCAAAATTGCGTTCGCAATTTTGTCGCGGGCTCCTCGCAATGACGAGCTGAGACAGCTCACCCCTTCCGCACGTCGCCCGCCTCGGCCTCGCTGGTCTCCAGCGACACCGGCTCGACGCCATAGCGCTTGGTCAGCGGCATCTGGGCGATGGCGAAGATCATGGTCAGCGGCGTGACGCCGAACACCTTGAAGTTGACCCAGAAGTCCGTGCTCTGGGTGCGCCAGACCACCTCGTTCAGCACCGCCAGTCCCGCGAAGAACAGCGCCCAGCGCAGGGTCAGAATGCGCCAGCCCTGCGGCGTCAGATTGAACATCTGGTCGAACATCACGGCGATGAAGGAGCGGCCGAACAACAGGCCGCCGCCGAGGATCGCGGCGAACAGGCCGTAGATGATGGTCGGCTTGACCTTGATGAAGGTTTCGTCGTGCAGCACCAGGGTCAGCGTGCCGAACACCAGCACGATCACGCCCGTCACGATCGCCATGATCGGGATGTGGCGCGTCACCACATAGGAAGCGATCATCGCCGCCACGATCGCGACCATGAAGGCACCGGTGGCGGCGAACAGGTTGAACTTCGCATTGACGAAGAAGAACACGAGCAGCGGCCCGAGCTCGGTCGCAAGCTTGAACAGCGGATGCGGCTGGGTCTTGTCCATTCTCTAACTTTCGATTCCGGCAATGGCGCGGGCGAAATCGCGCGCGGTGAAGGCTGCGAGATCATCGACGCCTTCGCCGACGCCGATGAAATGCACCGGCAGTTTGAATTTCTCCGCGAGCGCCACCAGAATGCCGCCGCGGGCAGTGCCGTCGAGCTTGGTCATCACCAGCCCGGTGACGCCGGCGGTGCGATGGAAGGCCTCGACCTGCGACAGCGCGTTCTGGCCGACGGTGGCATCCAGCACGAGCAGCACCGCATGCGGCGCCGAAGCGTCGACCTTTCGGATGACGCGCACGACCTTCTCGAGCTCGTTCATCAGCTCGGCCTTGTTCTGCAAGCGGCCCGCGGTGTCGATCAGGAGCACGTCGATCGCCTGCTCTTTCGCCGCGGTCAGCGCATTGAAGGCGAGGCTCGCGGAGTCGGAGCCCTGCGCGCCCGCGATGACGGGCGTCTTGGTGCGCTCGCCCCAGACCTTGAGCTGCTCGATGGCTGCTGCGCGAAACGTGTCTCCGGCGGCCAGCATCACCTTGCGGCCTTCGGAAGCAAATTTTTGTGAGAGTTTTCCGATTGTCGTGGTCTTGCCGGAGCCGTTGACGCCCACGACCAGGATGACGAATGGCTTTTTCGCCGTATCGATCACGAGCGGCAGCGCCACCGGGGCCAGCACCTTCTCGACCTCGGCGGCGACCACGTCCTTGACCTCGTCAGCCGAGATCGCCTTGTCATAGCGCCCTGTGCCCACCGCATCCGCGATCCGCACCGCGACCGAGGTGCCGAGATCGGCGCGCAGCAGCACGTCCTCGATGTCGTCGAGCATGGCGCGGTCGAGCTTGCGCTTGGTGACGAGGTCGGCAACCGCGGTCCCAAGCGAGGACGAGGTGCGCTTCAGTCCGTTGGACAGGCGGCGCCACCAGCTCAGCTTGGGGGGATCTGACGTGGTATCGTTCATGGTGGCGGTGTGTTAGCCGTTCCCGCTGTTAAACGAAAGTGTTGAGCCGAAGGTCCTGCAATTGCTCGATGTTCCCCAATTGACCGCAGACGAGATTTTAGGCCGCGTGCTCCATCGCGACGGCCTGATGCTGGTCATCAACAAGCCGGCCGGCCTGCCGGTGCACCGCGGCCCCAAGGGCGGGCCCAATCTGGAAGACTCTTTCGACGCGCTACGGTTCGGCCTGCCGAGGCCTCCGGTGCTGGCCCACCGGCTGGACAAGGACACCTCCGGCTGCCTCGTGCTCGGCCGCCATCGGAAAGCCACCGCCTCGCTCGGCCTCCTGTTCAAGCATGGCAAGATCGGCAAGACCTACTGGACCGTGGTCGAGGGCGGGCCTGCCGAAGACGAAGGCACCATCGACATGCCCCTCGGCCGCCTCAATGCCGAACGCGGCTGGTGGCAGAAGCCCGACCCGGAGGGGCAGAAGGCGATCACCAACTGGAAGGTGATGGGCCGGGGCGAGGGGTTCGCCTGGCTCGCCATGGAACCGATGACCGGCCGGACCCATCAATTGCGGGTGCATTCGTCGGCGACCGGCTGGCCGATCTTCGGCGACAACATCTACGGCAACGGCCCGCGCTTCGGCGAGCCGAAGCTGCACCTGCATTCCCGCGAGATCGTGGTGCCGATCTCCCGGAACAAGGAGCCGGTCCGCGTGGTCGCGCCGGCCCCGCCCCACATGCACGAGAAGCTCCGCGCCTGCGGCTGGAACGGGGAATAGCGGCTTCCGGGGCATGGTTTACGAAACGTTCAGTGCTCGTTGGTAATGATGGCGATTGCTTAGAACAAGCCTCCCATCCGCTCAGGACGAGCAACGCGTCATGTCCACCGCCCAGCCATCGATCGTCGACGAGGTCGAATCCGCGATCCGGACCGGCTCGGCGGAAAAGGGCATGGAGACGGCCCGGCGCGTCACCGACCTGTTCCTCTCCTCCGCCGGCAGCTTCAACGACGAGCAGATCGCGCTGTTCGACGATGTGCTCGAGCGCCTGATCGGCACCATCGAGTTGCGCGCCATCGCCGATGTGGCAGCGCGCGTTGCGCTCGCCGAAATCAGCGCCCAGCTTGCGCCGATCGCGCAAGCGCCGCCCTCCGTGATCCGTCGCCTCGCCAGCAATGACGAGATCCGTATCGCGGGCCCCGTGCTGCAGGAATCCGCGCGCCTCGACGATGACGAGCTGGTGAGGATCGCCTCCAGCAAGGGTGAACCGCACCTGCTCGCGGTCGCCGGCCGGTGGTGGCTGAAGGAGATCGTCACCGACGCGCTGCTGGCGCGGCGCTACCCCAGCGTCAGCCGGCGCCTCGCCGCCAATCCCGGCGCGCGCATGTCCGGAAAGGGATTCACGGTCATCGTCGGGCAGGCCGAGAGCGATCCCGAACTCGCGGTCAGCATCGGCGTCCGCGTCGACCTGCCGTCGGATCTGCGCCGGCGCTTGCTGCGTTCCGCAACTGATGCCGTTCGCACCCGCCTGCTGTCGCGCGCACCGCCCGATCTGTTCGAGGAAATCCAGAGCGCGATTGCCGCCGTCACCGTCGGCGTCGAGCGCGAGATGTCGGGCGTGCGCGATTTCGAAGGCGCCAAGCGCGCGATTGCCCATCTCAAGGCGACCGGCCAGCTCAACGAGGCGACGCTGCTGAACTTCGCGCGACAGCGGCGCTACGAAGAAGCCGTGGCCGCACTGGCGGCATTGTCCGGATCAACGGTCGAGGTGATTCGTCCGCTGATGCAGAGCCTGCGCGAAGACGGCCTGCTGGTGCCGTGCAAGGCCGCACAACTAAGCTGGGAAACCACCATCGCCGTGCTCGAAAGCCGCTTTGCCGGCGGGGCGATGAAGCCGGCGGATCTTGCAAGGGCGAAAAGCAATTTTGCCCGCATGTCCCCGGAGAACGCCCGGCGCACGCTGCGCTTTTGGCAGGTGCGGGCGTCGTAGGCGCTATGCCGTCAGCCGCTCGCCGTCGTTGCCCGTGATCGTCAGCGGCACGACGCTGCCGACGCGCTCGCCCGCAATCGCCACCGGCAGGTAATGCTCGGTGCGCCCCTGCCCGCTGCTCTCAATCAGCACATTGCGCGTCGCGCCGGTCTCCGCGCTCAGCCGCTGCCGCAACCCTGCCTCGCCCGCTGCGCGCAGCCGCTTCGCGCGTTCCTTGATCGCACCACCCGCAACCTGCGGCATCTTCGCGGCGGGGGTGCCGGGGCGCGGCGAATACGGGAAGACGTGCAGGAAGGTCAGGCCGCATTCCTCGACCAGATCGAGCGAGCGCGAGAACATGGCCTCGGTCTCGGTCGGGAAGCCCGCGATGATATCGGCGCCGAAAACGATGTCCGGACGCAGGCGGCGCACCTGATCGCAGAACGCAATCGCATCCTGCCGCGAATGCCGCCGCTTCATGCGCTTCAGGATCATGTCATCGCCTGATTGTAGCGACAGATGCAGATGCGGCATCAGCCTGATATCGTCGGCGATGGCATCGAGCAGATCGTTATCCGCCTCGATCGAATCGATCGAGGAGATGCGCAGGCGCTTCAGTTCCGGCACATGCCGCAATATCTGCTTGGTCAACAGGCCGAGCTTCGGCGCGCCCGGCAGGTCGGTGCCGTAGCTGGTGAGATCGACGCCGGTCAGCACGATCTCCGCACCACCGCGCCCAACCAAAGCGCGCACCTGATCGACCACCGCGCCCATCGGAACCGAGCGCGAATTGCCGCGGCCATAGGGGATGATGCAGAAAGTACAACGATGGTCGCAGCCGTTCTGCACCTGCACGAACACGCGCGGCATGCCGCTCGCGTAGCCGTCGATCAGATGCGGCGCCATTTCCCCGACCGCCATGATGTCGCTGACGGCGATCTTCTCGCTGGCGCCGAGGTCGAAAGCATCGCGCGCCGCGCGCCAGGCTTCGCCCCGCATCTTGTCGTCATTGCCGACGACGCGATCGACCTCGGTCATCCCGGCGAACATCGCGCTTTGCGTCTGCGCCGCACAGCCGGTGACCACAATGCGCGCCGAGGGGCGCTCACGCTTCAATTTGCGGATCGTCTGCCGCGCCTGCGCCACCGCCTCGTTGGTGACGGCGCAGCTGTTGATGACGATGGTATCGGTCAGACCCGCGCCCTCCGCCCTGCTGCGGATCACCTCGGCCTCGAAGGCGTTGAGGCGGCAGCCAAAGGTGACGATGTCGACGGCCATCAGCCTGCTGGCGCGAACAGCGCCGGATCGAAATTGCCCTCGTATTCGAAGGTCGCGGTGCCCGTCATGAGCACATGATCGTCGCGCTCGCGCCATTCGATGCCGAGCTTGCCGCCGGGCAGCGTCATCGCGACCTTTCTCCCGGTACGCTTCAGCCGCGCCGCCGCGACTGCGGTCGCGCAAGCCGCCGAACCGCAGGCCCTGGTGAGCCCGGCGCCGCGCTCCCAGGTGCGCATGGTGATGTGCTCGCGATCGACGATATGAGCGAGCGTGATGTTGGCGCGGTCGGGGAAGATCGGATGATTTTCCAGCAGCGGGCCAAAACGCTCGAGATCATAGGCGTTGACGTCGTCGACCCAGAAGATCGCGTGCGGATTGCCCATGCTGACCACGGACGGCGAATGCAGGATCGGGTTATCGATCGGCCCGATCTGCAATTCGATGTACCGGGTATCGCGAAACTCTTCCGCCAGCGGAATGTCCTGCCAGCCGAACTTCGGCGCGCCCATGTCGACGGTGTAGAGGTCGGGCGCCGGACCCTGCCAGGCATTGAGCAGGCCGGCCGCGGTCTCGAACGTTGCGGTGGCCTGGCCGCTCTTCTCGAAGATGCGGCGCACCACGCAGCGCATGCCGTTGCCGCAGGCGCCGGCCTCCGAGCCGTCACTGTTGTAGATGCTGATGAAAGCTTCGGTGCCGTCGAGCCGCGGCTTCTGCAGCACCATGAGCTGGTCATAGGGCACGCCGCCTTGTGCGGATGCCACCGCGCGGGCGTCGTCGGGCGTGACCTTGCCCGCGGAATCGCGCATGTCGACAACGACGATCTCGTTGCCGATGCCGTTCATCTTGGCAAATGCGTGGTTGGCCAGGGCGCTCATGAAAATTCCCGAATTTCGCCTGCCTTATATGGCGATCCTTGGCCGTCTGGCCAGTGGTTTGCGATCCAAAGGCCTGGACCTCTGCCATGACGCATCTGTCATGGGACGAACTTGACGCCCGCGTGTTAGAACGGCGCAGTTCGCGCGACCAGGGAGGCGCGGCCGGGATTTGGGCCTTGGTGGGCAAGGTCTTGATACGGAAGCTGTTGGGGAGAATAGAATGTTCGGGTTTCGTCGTCTCGCTTTGGCCGCGCTGATCCCGGCAGCGGCCTTGTCCCTTGGCCTCTCCGGTGCTCTGGCGCAGACCCCGAGCCCGGCGCCCGCCGCATCGGTAAGCCCCTCGCCGGCCCCATCCGCCACGCCCTCACCAGCCGCAAGCGCCTCGCCGGCGCCCGCAGCAACTCCCGCGCCCGCCCCCTCGCCTGCGGCCAGCGCGTCACCGAGCCCGGCGACACCGCCGCCCGCCGCGGCTGCCACGCCCGCGCCGGTGCAAACAGCCGATCCCTTTGGCCAGGAGACCATGCTCGAGGCCAGGAAAGTCCTGATGGTCAAGGGCACCGCCAATTGGGACACGGCCTTCGACACCCTGGTCGACGCCTTCAAATCGCTGAACGCGGTGCTCGACAAGCAGGGCATCAAGCACGCCGGCAATTCGATGATCGTCTACACCTCGACCGACGACACCGGTTTCACCTTCTTCGCCGAAGTCCCTGTTGACCAGGATCCGAAGAACCTGCCCAAGGACATGAGCATCGGCAAATCGCCTGAGGGCAAGGCGCTGAAATTCGTCCATCGCGGCTCCTACGACAACATGGACAACACCTACGAGGCGATCACCAATCACCTCGACGACAAGAAGCTGGAAGCCAAGGACACGTTCATCGAGGAGTACCTCACCGATCCCCTGAAGACGGCCGAGGACAAGCTCGTGATCAACGTGTTCGTACCGCTGAAGTGAGCCCAATGAAAAAGCCTGCCGCTCTCGCTGCCATTTTCGCTGCCACGATGCTGACAATGCCCGCGCTTGCCGATGATTTCCCGTCCGCCATCTCCGTGAGCGGCGAGGCAACCGTCTCCGCCGCGCCCGATCTCGCGCAGATCGATGCCGGCGTCGCCAATGATGCCAAGTCGGCGAAGGAGGCTTCCGATGCCAACAACGCCGCGATGGGCAAGGTGCTGCTGGCGCTGAAGGGGGCCGGCATCCCCGAGAAGGACTACCAGACCTCGCGCCTTTCGCTGCAGCCGCAATATGCACCGAACCGCTCGAACGGCGCGTCGCCCGTGGTCGGCTTCCGCGCCTCCAACCGCGTCACGGTGAAAATTCGCGACGTGACCAAGGCCGCAGGCATCATCGACATACTGGTCAGCGCCGGCGCCAACGACATCGGCAACATCTCGTTCGAGGTGACGCAGGCGTCAAAACTGCTCGACGACGCCCGCGAGCAGGCGGTGGCAGATGCGCGGCGCAAGGCCGAGATCTACGCCAAGGCGACAGGTGTTACGCTGGGTGCGCCGCTCAGCGTCTCCGAAGGCAGCGCTCCTATGCCATTATTCAAGAGCCGCGTGGCCGTTGCCCCGATGGCGGCGCCTGCCGCCGTCGCACCGGGTGAGGAGACGCTGTCGGTGACGGTCAATGTGAGCTGGTCGATCAAGGCCAAGGATCAATAGTCCCGTGCAGCTGAGCTAAATCTCCACCACCTGCCCCGGCTTCATCGCGACAAACCGCTCCTGCGGAATCTTCGCCGCAGCGAGCGCTTCAACCAACGCCTTCGCCGGCGCATCGATCGCCTCGTCGGTCAGCTGGAACGTGCCGTGGTGGTGGCCCAGTGCTTGCTCTGCCCCGCAATCGGCGAGCGCCTTCACCGCATCTTCCGGGTTCATGTGCTGGTCGCGCATGAACCAGCGCGGTTCGTAGGCGCCGATCGGGAGTATCGCGAGACGTAGCTTCCCATGCTTCTCGGCGACGCGGCGAAAGTGCGTGCCATCACCATAACCCGAATCGCAGACGACGTAGATTTTGCCGGCCGGGGTCTCCAATACAAAACTCGCCCACAGTGCCTTGTTGCGGTCGAACATGCCGCGCGCGGTCCAGTGCCGGGTCGGCACCAGCGTCACCGCAGTGCCGCCCCCGAGATCGACCCGCTCGTGCCAATCGAATGCCTCGGCCTTGATCGTGGAATCCGCGCTCCGCATCGTGACGTCATTGCCGAGCGGGGTGACGACGCGCGGCGCGAAGTTCTTGGCAAGCCGCGACAGCGTCGCGAGGTCCAAATGATCGTAATGGCCGTGCGAGACCAGCACGACGTCGATGGCAGGCAGCTTCTCGAAGGCGATGCCGGGATCGTTGTGCCGCTTCGGCCCGGCAAAACTGACCGGCGACACGCGCATCGACCAGACCGGGTCGACGAGGATGTTGAGGCCGCCGGTCTGGATCAGCCAGCTGGCGTGGCCGACGAAGGAGAGCCGCGCCTTGTCGCCGTCGACCCGCGGCGGCGGGGTATCGGCATGGGGACTGGGCACCCACACCGGCCATTTCGCCCGCTCCCGCGCGCTGAACTGCCAGCGCAGCACCTCGCGCAGCGATTTTGGCGGCGCTCCGTCCGGATCGAAGAAATGCAGGCCGTTGAAATGGTCGGAGGCGGGGCCGTCATAGGTTTTCATGCGAGACATCCAGAGGGGGGCACGCCGACAACGCGCCGGCCCCGGCAAGCAGCCCGAACAGGCGGCGGCGGGCGACCGACACGGGGCGGCTTTCAGGGATGGTTTGGACGAAAAGGCATCCCGGGCTATATGGGCGGGACCGCCCAAAAAAGAACCCGTCGCCGGAAATGCCCGGATTTCAAGACCTTGGCCTGGCAAAGGCGCCTCGTCATCCTAACTTTCCTTGACTTTTGGGCGTGAGCGGCGTTTAACCCCGCCACTTTCTCGGAAAGGCTTTCTTTTCGACCCGCCGCCTGGCCCCGGAGGTCAGAGGTCAACGCCCGACAGCGCTGTGCGCCCTCGGGCGCAAAGGTGTTTGGAAGATCGCCATTCTGGCGAGCAGGACAAGGGACAATTGCATTGTTCGACAATCTGTCGGAACGGCTTGGCGGCATTCTCGATCGTCTGACGGGGCGCGGTGCGCTGACCGAAAAGGACGTCGATGCGGCGATGCGCGAGGTGCGCCGCGCGCTGCTCGAGGCCGACGTTGCGCTCGAGGTCGTGCGCAGCTTCACCGATCGCGTCCGCGAGCAGGCGATCGGCGCCACCGTCGTCAAGTCGGTCACCCCAGGCCAGATGGTGGTCAAGATCGTCCATGACGAGCTGATCAACACGCTCGGCGCCGAAAGCCAGACCATCGACGTCAATTCCGTGCCGCCGGTGCCGATCATGATGGTCGGCCTGCAGGGCTCGGGCAAGACCACCACCACCGCAAAGCTCGCCCGCCGCCTGGTCCAGCGCGACAAGCGCAAGGTGCTGATGGCTTCGCTCGACGTCTACCGTCCGGCGGCGATGGAGCAGCTGGCCGTGCTCGGCCGCGATCTCGAGATTCCGACGCTGCCGATCGTTGCAGGCCAGCAGCCGCCGCAGATCGCGAAGCGCGCGCTGGAAGCGGGCAAGCTCGGCGGCTACGACATCGTGCTGCTCGACACCGCCGGCCGCACCACGCTGGACGAAGAGATGATGGCGGAAGCAGCCGCGATCAAAGCTGCGGCCAATCCGCACGAAGTGCTGCTGGTCGCCGACAGCCTCACCGGTCAGGATGCCGTGAACCTGGCGCGCGCGTTCGATCAGCGCGTCGGCCTCACCGGCATCGTGCTGACGCGCGTGGACGGCGATGGCCGCGGCGGCGCCGCGCTGTCGATGCGCGCCGTCACCGGCAAGCCGATCAAGCTGATCGGCACCGGTGAAAAGACCGACGCGCTGGAAGATTTCCACCCCGATCGTATCGCCGGTCGCATCCTCGGCATGGGCGACGTGGTGTCGCTGGTCGAACGCGCCGCCGCCAATATCGACGCCGAAAAGGCCGCGCGCACCGCCGAGCGCATGCGCAAGGGTCAGTTCGACCTCAACGACATGCGCGAGCAGCTGCTGCAGATGGCGAATATGGGCGGCATCAGCGGCCTGATGGGCATGATGCCCGGCATCGCCAAGATGAAGAACCAGATCGCGGCCGCCGGGATCGACGACAAGATCCTGAAGCGCCAGGTCGCGGTGATCGATTCCATGACGCGCGACGAGCGCCGTCATCCTGATCTGCTCAAGGCCAGCCGCAAGAAGCGTATCGCGGCGGGAAGCGGCCAGAGCGTCGAACAGGTCAACAAGCTCCTGAAGATGCACCGGAACATGGCCGACGTGATGAAGGCCATGGGCTCGGGCAAGCGCGGCCCGCTCGCCGGGATCGCGCAGGCGATGGGCTTTGGCGGCGGCATGAAGATGCCGTCTCCCGAAGAGATGAAAGCGCTTCAGGAAAAGATGCAGAGCGGCGGCGGACAGGGTCTGCCGAGCCTGCCGAAGGATTTGCCGGCTGGTCTTCGCACCGGTCTGCCGAACGTCCCTGGTCTGACCGGACTGAGCGGCAAGCCGACGCTGCCGGGTCTCGGCGGCTTTCCGGGCAAGAAGAAATGAGGCATTCGTCGCACGGGATCGCACCGGTCTCGCGCAGCGCGAAAATACCAATCAACCGAACAAAACGTACTTTGAAGGAGAACTAAATGTCCGTCGTTATCCGGCTCGCCCGCGCAGGCACCAAGAAGCGTCCCGTCTATCACGTCGTCGTCGCCGACTCGCGCTTCCCCCGCGATGGCCGCTTCATCGAGCGCCTCGGCTATTTCAATCCGCTGCTGCCGAAGGACAACGAGACCCGTCTGAAGCTCGACATGGACAAGGTGAAGGCCTGGCTCGCCAAGGGCGCGCAGCCGTCGGACCGCGTCTCCCGCTTCCTCGACGCCGCCGGCGTGAAGAAGCGCGAAGCCCGCAACAACCCCGAGAAGGCCGTGCCGCGCAAGGAGCGCAAGGCGCAGGCCGAAGCCGCCGCGAAGGGCTAAGGCTCAGCCATGTCGGCGCTGATCTGCGTCGCGCGGATCGGCGCCGCGCATGGGGTGCGCGGTGCGGTCAAACTGTGGACCTTCACCGAAGATCCCTTTGCCGTGAAGCGCTACGGTCCGCTTCTCTCCAAGGACGGCAAGCGCCAGTTCGAGCTGGCGCAGGCCCGTGAAGCCAAGGACCATCTGGTCGCGACGTTCAAGGGCGTCACGACCCGCGATGAGGCCGAACGCCTCAACGGCATCGAGCTCTACGTCGCGCGCGAAAAACTGCCCGCGACCGATGAGGATGAATATTACCACGCCGATCTGATCGGGCTCGCCGCCGTCACCATAGACGGCGATGCGCTCGGCCGCGTGCTCGCCATCCATAATTTCGGCGCCGGCGATATCATCGAGATCGCACCGCTGAAGGGCGCGACGATGCTGCTGCCGTTCTCCAACGCCGTGGTGCCGGAGGTCGATATCAAAGGCGGCCGCGTCGTGATCGCGTTGCCGCAGGAGATCGAGGGGGACGGACCCTCCGGTGAAGGCCGGAGCCCATAACCACAGGCCATGGTTTTGGCTAAGCTGACTGAGATGACCAATCCCTGCCCCTGGCGCGCGACGGTACTGACGCTGTTTCCGGAGATGTTTCCGGGGCCGCTCGGCGTGAGTCTCGCGGGCCGGGCGCTGGCCTCCGGCCTCTGGCAGATCGAGGCGCGGGACATCAGGGCTTCCGCCACCGATCGCCACCGCAGCGTCGATGACACCCCGTCCGGCGGCGGCCCGGGCATGGTGCTGCGGGCGGACGTTCTGGCGGCGGCCATCGATGCCGCCGAGATCGGCCCCCGCCGGCCCCGCCTTCTCATGAGCCCGCGCGGTCGGCCATTGACCCAGGCCCGCGTTGCGGAACTCGCCGACGGCCCCGGTCCGCTGATCGTCTGCGGGCGGTTCGAGGGGATCGACCAGCGCGTGATCGACGGACGCGGCCTGGAGGAGGTCTCGATCGGCGATTACGTGCTGTCAGGGGGCGAAATCGCCGCCCTCGCCCTGATCGACGCCTGCGTCCGGCTGCTGCCGGGGGTCATGGGCAAGGAAGCCTCGGGAACCGAGGAGAGTTTTTCGGACGGATTGCTCGAATACCCCCAATACACCCGGCCGCAGCTGTTCGAGGGGGTTCCGATCCCGGAGATCCTGACCTCCGGCGATCATGCCAAGATCGCGGCCTGGCGGCGGGCGCAATCCGAGGCCCTGACAGCGGCGCGGCGGCCCGATTTATGGGCCCAAGTCCCGCCCAAGGCCCCGAATCGGCCGCGCCGCCAAAAAACGCCAAAAAACAAGACAGACGGGTGACAAACGCTCCGGCTTGCCTTATAGGAGCGGCCACATCCGCAATGGCTGGATAAACGAATTTCGCGCAGCCCCCGTTTTTCGAAGGCTGGGCGCGCCGATGGAGATTTACCCATGAACCTGATCAAGCAGCTCGAGCAAGAGCAATTCGACAAGCTGTCCGCCGGCAAGGACATTCCGGAATTCGGTCCCGGCGACACCGTGATCGTCAACGTGAAGGTCGTCGAAGGCGACCGCACCCGGGTGCAGGCCTATGAAGGCGTTTGCATCGGCCGTTCCGGCGGTGGCCTCAACGAGAGCTTCACCGTCCGCAAGATCTCCTACGGCGAAGGCGTCGAGCGCGTGTTCCCGGTGATGTCGCCGATGATCGACTCGATCAAGGTGGTGCGTCGCGGCAAGGTGCGTCGCGCCAAGCTTTATTACCTGCGCAATCTCCGCGGCAAGTCGGCTCGTATCGTCGAGAAGACCGAGCACGCCAAGGCCGTCAACGAGTAAGCTTCGCCACGAGGCAAGGTTTCGAAAAGCGCGGGCTCGGTCCCGCGCTTTTTGTTTGGCCCGAAGCCCTCCCCGACCTCGTCATTTGCGAGCGCAGCGAAGCAATCCAGACCGTCTCCGCAGACGCATTTCTGGATTGCTTCGCTGCGCTCGCAATGACGAGTTAGAGGCTCTCGCGCTTTAACTCCCGCGTGCTATATAGCCTCTAGAATGTTTCCAGATCTGACCAGCTTCGTGAGCCCCCGGCGCATCGTCATCGACGATCGCTCGCGGCTGCCTGGCCGGTTCTTCGGACGCTTCGCGACCTCGGCAACGTCAGAGCTTACGCGCGCAGCCTAAAAGCTGCGCTGACGATTTTGTTGCCCCGCGCGGCCTGCCGCGCTCATCGCCTTACACACATTCCTTCGGAGCTTAAGCTCATGTCCAAGCCGACCACCCTGTACGACAAGATCTGGAACGACCATCTGGTGCACGAAGCCGAGGATGGCACCTGCCTGCTCTATATCGACCGTCACCTGGTGCATGAGGTGACCTCGCCGCAGGCGTTCGAAGGCCTGCGCGCCACCGGCCGCAAGGTCCGCGCGCCGGAGAAGACGCTGGCGGTCGTCGACCACAACGTGCCGACCACCGATCGCACCAAGCCGAACCCCGATCCTGAAAGCATCGAGCAGATCAAGGCGCTGGCCGAGAACGCCAGGGAATTCGGCATCGAATATTACAACGAGTTCGACAAGCGCCAGGGCGTCGTCCACGTCATCGGCCCGGAGCAGGGCTTCACCCTGCCCGGCACCACCATCGTCTGCGGTGACAGCCATACCTCGACGCATGGCGCCTTCGGCGCGCTCGCGCACGGCATCGGCACATCGGAGGTCGAGCACGTTCTGGCGACGCAGACCCTGATCCAGAAGAAGGCGAAGAACATGCGTGTCACCGTCGACGGCAAATTGCCTGACGGCGTGACGGGCAAGGACATCATCCTGGCCATCATTGGCGAGATCGGCACTGCCGGCGGCACCGGCTACGTGCTGGAATACGCCGGCGACGCGATCAGCGCGCTCAGCATGGAAGGCCGCATGACGGTGTGCAACATGTCGATCGAAGGCGGCGCGCGCGCCGGTCTCGTTGCGCCCGACCAGAAGGCCTACGACTTCCTGCGCGGCCGGCCGAAGGCGCCGAAGGGCGCGGACTGGGATGCGGCGATGCGCTACTGGGAGAAACTGCGCTCCGACGACGGCGCGCATTTCGACAACGAGCTGCGCCTCGACGCAGCCAAGCTGCCGCCGATCGTGACCTGGGGCACTTCGCCTGAGGACGTCATCTCCGTGACCGGCTTCGTGCCCAATCCCGATGAGATCGCGGATGAGGCCAAGCGTCTCTCCAAGCATCGCGCGCTGAAATATATGGGCCTGACGGCGGGCACGAAGATCACCGACATCAAGGTCGACCGCATCTTCATCGGCTCCTGCACCAATGGCCGCATCGAGGATCTGCGCGCGGCGGCGAAGATCGCTGAAGGCAAGACGGTCTCGGCCCATGTCAACGCCATGGTCGTGCCGGGTTCCGGCATCGTGAAGGAGCAGGCCGAAGCTGAAGGCCTGGACAAGATCTTCATCAAGGCCGGCTTCGAATGGCGCGAGCCCGGTTGCTCGATGTGCCTCGCGATGAACCCGGACAAGCTGGCTCCGGAAGAGCGTTGCGCCTCGACGTCGAACCGCAACTTCGAGGGCCGCCAGGGCTTCAAGGGCCGCACGCATCTGGTGTCGCCGGCAATGGCGGCGGCAGCCGCGATCGCGGGTCATTTCGTCGACGTCAGGGATTGGCGCTGAGCCAGTAGCTCCGCTTCGCTCGAAAACGCATTGGGCCAGACGAACAAAGGGCGCCGTTGAGGCGCCCTTTCCATGTCGATCGCACTTACCAATAGCGGTACGGATAGTGCCAGCGATGCCAATGATGCCAGCGGCAGATGCGGCGCGGACCGTAATAGGTCCAGATGATCCGGCAACGGCGCGGATGGTAATAGTAAGGATAATAGCCGCCGTAATAAAAGCGCCGGTGGAAGTGGCGATAGCCGTAATATGGACGATAATAGCCGCCGCCCCAATGGCGGTGGTAGCCGCCGTAATGGATGCCGCCGTAGCGCATGCCGCCGCCATGGAAAGCCGGCGCAGCGCGGAACCCGCCACCGTGGAAGCCGCCACCGTGGAAGCCACCACCGTGGAAGCCGCCGAAGTGACCTCCACCACCGTGGAAGCCGCCGAAATGTCCGCCGCCGCCATGTCCACCACCACCATGTCCACCCCCAAAGCGGACCTGCGTGATCACGTCGTGGCTTGAGGTCTTCGCTGCTGGTAGCGCGGTCGGATTGATCGGCGTCATCGCTTCAGCGCGGCGGGCAGTCCCGGCCGACAGCGTCAGGGCAGCGACGGCCGCAAACCCAAGCAAGCGCAACGGGCGTGCCCCGGGACGCAACATCCTCGGCATGGAATGTCTCCCTCAATGTGGACAGCAGCGTCGCGGCGTCACGTCTCGCGCCGTTGCCGTTCATTGCAGTCGCTTCCGGGATCAAACTAGGAACGGCGACGTGAATGCGCCATGAACGAACAAATCGGGCGCCTCACCGGAACGGCCCGTAGCCGAACACGAATGGCGCGGGCACGCCGTAAGGATAGGGACGGTAATAGACGGGACGCGCATAATAGTGCGGATCAGGACGCGGTGTGTACCGCGTCACCTCGTCGTATCGCCGATGTCGTCGCGCATCGAATATTGCGCGCCCGGCGGAAGCATCCGGCAGCTTCGTCACTCTCTGCGTCGCGGACGCCTGAGACAGACCTGCGGCGAACGCGAGGACGAGGGCGAGAGCAATCCATTTCGCCATGACGACCTCGGCCCTCGACATTCAGATCAGCCGCGGCGCCAGTAGCAACTCATATGCGGCGTGATCACGGTGCCGCTTGGCCGGTGCTCCTGCACATAGGCGACGCTGCACTCGCGGACCGCATCCGGGCCCGGATCGTAGCGCGGATAGACGCCATCAGGGCTGTAATAGGGTGTCACGCGCAGGCGCGTCTGGGGCCGCTTGCGCGGTGGCGGAACATCGTCGGGTGAGGCAGCCTGGGCCATGCGAACCCCGCTGCCGGCCGTTTGCGCCTGGGCCGCAACGCCAAGCAACGAAAACAACCCCATGCACAGTAGCGTCAGCGCTGTTTTTGCTCGCATTTTACCGCCCACCTGGACCACCCCGGACTGGGCCCCACGCTCCCCGTTTTGGCGGCGCCCGTCAACCTCGCAGCGTTATAAAGCCGGATGCATCGCAGCGAAACCCACGCTAAGACAAGCCCATGTGGACGGACCTGAAAGCGCCCTCGCTGGCCGAAATGGAAACCACCGCGCACGAGATTTTCGAGCGCCTGCCGGCGGAATTTCGCAGGCTGTGCGAAGGCCTGATCATCCGCGTCGACGACTTCCCCACCGAGGAGGTTCTGGACGAGATGGACTGCGAGAGCGAGTTCGACCTGCTCGGCCTGTTCCAGGGCGTCGGCCTGCCCCAGCAGAGCCTTGGCGACGTGGCGCGGCTGCCCAACATGGTCTGGCTCTACCGCCGGCCGATCCTGGATTACTGGGCCGAGCACGACGAAAGCCTCGGCCACATCGTCCGTCATGTCCTGATTCACGAGATCGGCCACCATTTTGGGCTTTCGGACGACGATATGGCGGCGATCGAGGCGCAGGCAGACTGACGGCGGCGCCGCACAGACAGAACGTGCGCTCCCTCCCCCGCTTGCGGGAGAGGGAGCTCCACCATGGCTTAAATCCGGCAAAGCAGACTAGCCCTGCCGAATTCGGCCTAGGATTCAGCCCCTGATCGCGATAAATACGCGGTCCCTAACCACCCCTCGGGAAGCCCAACCATGGACAAGTTCACCACGCTGGAAGGCGTCGCGGCGCCGCTGAAGATCATCAATGTCGACACCGACATGATCATTCCGAAGCAGTACCTCAAGACCATCAAGCGCACCGGGCTTGGCAAGGGGCTCTTCTCCGAGCAGCGCTACAAGGACGACGGCAGCGAGAATCCGGATTTCGTCCTCAACCAGCCCGCCTATCGCAATGCGAAGGTGCTGGTGGCCGGCGACAATTTCGGCTGCGGCTCGAGCCGCGAGCACGCGCCCTGGGCGCTGCTCGACTTCGGCATCCGCTGCGTGATCTCGACCTCGTTCGGCGACATCTTTTACAACAACTGCTTCAAGAACGGCATTCTGCCGATCCGCGTCTCCCAGGAAGACCTCGACAAGCTGTTCGACGACGCCGAGCGTGGCGCCAACGCGACGCTGACGATCGACCTGCCGAACCAGGAGATCCGCGGCCCCGATGGCGGCAAGGTCAAGTTCGAGATCGACCCGTTCCGCAAGCACTGCCTGATCAACGGTCTCGACGACATCGGTCTGACGATGGAGAAGAAGTCCTCGATCGACACCTATGAAGCGAAGCTCAAGCGCGAACGCGCCTGGGCCTGAACTCGCGTTTCATGCGAAGCCCCGGTGCGTGACGCGCGCCGGGGCTTTTTCTTTGCCTTGGATATCGTATAGCTGCCCACATGCTGCCTGAAATCGTCACCTTCTGGCACGGCCCGATGGACGCGCTGCGCCAGACCTGCCTGCGCTCGCAGCTGGCTGCCGGCCACAGGGTCACCGTCTACAGCTTCGACACCATTCCGGGCCTGCCTGCGGGCATCGAGAACGCGGATGCCGAAGCGATCCTGCCGCATGCCTTCTCCGAGCGGCTGCGGCCGCCGCAGCCGGACGGAAGCTGGCGCGACTGGACCACGCTGCAGTTCAGCGATTTCTTCCGCATGAAGCTGATGGCGAAGGGCCTCGGGCTCTGGCTCGATGCCGACGTTCTGCTGCTCAAGCCCGTCGAGATCGATCCGGCAAAGCCTTACTTCGCCTGGGAGCGTTCCCGCCGACTCGGCAACTCCGTTCTCTATCTCCCGCAAGGACATCAGATCGTCCGCGCCTACGAGGGGTTGATGGAGCAGGAGGAGTTGACGCCGGAATGGCTGTCACTGAGCCATCGCCTGAGCTTTGCGATACGGCGATTGAGCGGCGGCTCGCAGCGCCTGTCCGACCTGCGCATTGCCATCTTCGGGCCGCCGGCCTTGACCATCCTCGCGCGCCGTTCGGGGGATCTTCCGCAGGCCCTGCCGAAGCAATCGTTCTACGCGGTGCATTCCGAGCCGAAGCTGTTCTTCGAGCCGTCGAGCTATCTCGGCCTCGTCACCGATCCCAACGTGATCGGCCTGCACATCTCGGGCAAAGGCCGCAGCTTGCAGCCACCCGTGCCGGGCAGCCTGTATGCCTGGGCGACGGAGCGGTTTGCGTAGCTCTGCTCGTCGGACGGTGCTCGGCCGGGGCTAGAGCGCACCATTTCGCGCGCAGGCGTCGCGCTGGGCGAATCCCTTCACGAGCTTTCGGCAGGCGCGATAGCGCTCTTCCATCGTCGCACCGCCGGCACTCGCCGGCGCACTCGATCCGGCGTTGCTTTCCTTCTTGACCGCGTGCGGCTGGGAGCCTCTCTCATGTTTCGCTGTCGGCTCCGCGTCCTTGGGCGCCGACACGAGCTGCCAGATCGGACGAAGCTCCATGTTCGCTGTTTCAGACGGCTTCTCATCATTGAAGGAAGAGAGAGCAAGGACGTTCTTCTCCAGCCTGACCGTAACCGGCGTCCCGCTGATCGAAAACTTGTTGTCCGTGACATACTCCGCGAACGCTCGGTAGCCCGCCTGGTCTTTCGTCCACGATCCCTTGACCGGCGGTCCCCAGAGATAATATCCCTTTGCCAGTCCCGTGTCGGAGACGTCAGTGACGATCAGCATGGCATAGCGTCCCTTGCCATTCGACCACCCGCGCTCGTTGGACCACACACCGACAAGCCCGGATGCGGATGCGAGCCGAACGTCCGGGCTGGACGCGAAGGTGAAGGTCGGCAAAACCAGTCGCTGAGCTGCTGCAACGGCCGCTACTTTTTGGCGATCCTCGGGCGTAAACAGATTTCGATCCGCGGCCTTGGTCTGCTGACGCCCGCCCGTATCCGATGTCGCAGAGATCGTCGGAGCCGATATCGCCGCCACTTCAATCGCCTTGAGATCCTTGATCCGCTGTCGTGCTTCCGCGACATGATTGCTACGGGGATACCTCGCCAGAAAGTCCTCATACAGACCAGCGACATTCGACGTCTGGATCGCCAGCCAGAACTGCTCGTCTTCCGCTGGCGTTGCGGTCGCGGGCATGGGAGTCGACGCGACCGGCGCCTGGGTGCTCGCGGCGGGCGCTTTCAGATAGATCTCTTCCTTCGACAGGGAACCATATACGAAAGGCTGCTGTTCGCGCTGGGTCGCCGCCATGACGTCATCGCGAACCCGCCGAAACAGAAACGATATCTCGAGGCCCGGTGTTTCGATGTGACGAAGAAGCGATGCCGTAAACGGGCTATTCCGGCCATCGCCATCGCTTGCCGTGGTCCCGTCCCGGGCGGCATACGCAATCAGAACGTTGTCGGTCGGTTCGGTCGGCGCGAGTCCGCGAGCCACGGCCCGGGTGCTTATCGAGCGCTTCATTTTTGCGGCGAAGGGGTTGTTGCGGCACGCGTCGAGTATCACGAGGCCCAACTTCCGTGCCTTCGAAACCTGAAGGCTCACAGAACGCAGGCTGACGGCCTCGCCCTCGATGTCGGTATCGCTGCGCAACTCCGCGCTGACGGGTATCAACCAGTTCTCGCCGGCAACTTCCATGCCGTGGCCGGCGTAAAACACGACAGCGAGGTCGGCTCCCTCGGCAGACCGGCCGAACGCGACGACGGCCTTTCTCATGTCTTGCGCGTTCGCGTTCTTGATCTGCGTGACCTTGAAATCAAGCCGCTCCAGCGCGCGACCGATGTCCGCCGCATCACGGGTCGGGTTCGGCAATTCGGGCACTTTCTCGTAAGCGCTGTTGCCGATAACAAGCGCGACCCGAACCTGCTGGGCGAGCGCCGGCTGGACGAACCAGAATGAGGTGAGAAGAAAGAACGCCGCTTGAAAGACACGCATCAAATGCTGACCCGGATCAATATCGGCCGAGGGTAGCATCCAATTTAACCACCGCAACGGGAAAAGCAGCGGCCGCGGCACGCCATGGTCCGCGCACATTGCCGAGATGCGCTGCGCCGAAGCAGCGCGTTCAATGCTGGGATCAGAAGCCGACGCTCTCGTTCACATAGAACGTGTTGAGAATGGTCACCCTGTCACGATCGGTCTGGATCGGCGGCCGGCCGTGCCAGCTCATCCTGGTCAGGGTGTGATACGCCTTCAGCACCACGAAGGCGTATCCGACATTGGGCAGGAACGGGATCGTCTTCACGGGCTCGAGGCAATAGGAGCCGACGTGAAGCAATCCCTTGAGAGACGCCTGATACAGCGTTGTTCCCAACGCTTCCTGGCTGTCGTCACCAGGGCAATAGAGCTGCATCGTGACGACCTTCTTGCGCGTGTCCGGATGCGGCTTGATCTGGTAGCCGTCCCTGTCGACATAGACGACCGGCTTTGCGACCAGCGTCAGATCCTCGGCTCGGGCGACCTTGTCGCCGCGGGCGCGAATCTCGAGCCCGTCATGCAGCCGGTTCCGTATCGCCTGCTCGACGCTCTTCGACGTCAGCATCGCCGACACGGCAGCCCAGGCGGGGCGCAGTGACGGCTCGATCTTGTCGACGTTTTCTCCGTAAAGGCGCAACGCCATACGGGTCCCCGTCCCGGTGATCGGATCGTAGCCCTGGGTGGGTACGCTCCGGATCAGGTCCCGGTAGAAATCCGCTGGAAAGAAATCGCGGAACACGATGTGGGGGAATGGAGACGCGGAATGGTCGGCGTTCTCGATGCTGCGCACTGCATGCGCCGTGAGCTCGTCAACCAGGTTGGCAGGAGCAGCGATTTCCGCAAGCGCCGTCATGAGAACACCTCACACAAGGTTGGGCCTGATATGTCCAACTGTTCTGGAATTACCTTGCGACCCACGCCTTGCGCAAGTCAACGGCAGCAAACGCGGCGGATATTCGCGCGGACGTGATCCAAAAGCATCGCAGCGCCGCAGTATCTGGCAAATCAATGGATTAGCGGCCTTTCCAGCCGCCAACCGACCACGTTCCGTTCACATCCGGCCTGGCGGAGCAGGCCAGGCATTAGCCTTCCCCAGCACAGCGATCACCATCGCTTTATCGTGCGGCGGGCCATGTCGGCGTGGAGGCGCTCCACCATCGCGCCTCGATACGGATCGCGCCGCGCGAGACGCTTTCCGGCAACGCGATCGCCGCGACGATTTTGCGCTCGCGCGACCTCTTCCTCAGGTGGCGTGAAGATCGCGTTCTGCGAGGGACGGACTCATCAATCCCTGCTTGGATGGGCGGGGATGATCGATCATTCGTGAGCACCGTCACCGAGCGGCGCGATTGTGAATAGTATGACAAATGCGATATCTTGCCTGCAGGGCGACGACCGCAATTGTCCGTACTTGATCTCGACCGATGGCTCTGTTTGGATGATTGCCGTTCGGCAATTCGTATCTCCGGATCATCATGGTGAATGAAATCGATGGCTTCCGTCGTTCATCGGCTGCCCGTTCACAAGAGAGCATCGTGACCGCCCACCGCGCTGGCACAGGGAATCGGCTACTGGCGGCGTTGCCGCCGGCGGATCTCGGCCTGCTCACACCCTACTTCCAGAAGGTCTCGTTCGAACCCGATGCCGTCCTGGTACGGTCGGACGATGAGCTCGACTCCGTTTGTTTTCCTCATAGCGGCGCAATCGCTTTCATGCTCGATATGCCGGACGGGCAAACGGTCGCAACCACCTTGATGGGACGGGAAGGCGCCTTGGCCTCGTTCTCCGTGCTCGGCCTGTCGTTTTCATCCGTGACTGCAATTGCTCGCGTGGCCGGCAGAGCGTCCCTGATTCCCGCCGCCAGGTTTCGGGCCGCCTTTGCGCAAAGCGCCGCCATCAGGAATGTCGTGCAGGTCCACGCTCGCTCCGTGCTGTTACAGCTCCAGCACGTCGCCGCTTGCAACGCGCTGCACCGGGTGGATGGCCGCATGGCGCGGTGGCTGCTGCAGCTTCACGACCGCGTTCCCGATGACCGGCTTCCAGTGACGCAGGAGGCGCTGGCGCAAATGGTTGGGGTGCGACGGACGACAGTGACGCTGACGATGAGCAAGCTGCGCGAGGCCGGCGCAGTCCCGTCCGACGGCCGCGGGTTTGTAGAGATCGATCGGACGCGGCTCGAGAAGGTCGCATGCGATTGTTATTCGCTCATGCAGCGCAAAATCGATCGGATGTATTGCGAGGAATTGGCGGCACCGCCGCCTGCTCTTTGCGAACAGACGGCTTCCGCTTGGCGCGGAAGAGCGGATGTCGCTTTCCCTCGTTGACGCCTCAGCCCTTGCCCATCGCGGCGATCGCGTCCGCGATCTCGATCGTGCGCCTGGCCATATCCGCGTGCAGGCGCTCCACCATCGCACCGTCGAGGCGGATGGCGCCGCGCGAGACGTTTTCGGGTAGCTCAAATGCCGCGATGATCTTTCGGGCGCGCGCGACTTCCTCTTCGGGCGGCGTGAAGATCACGTTGCAAGCCTCGATCTGGGAGGGATGGATCAGCGTCTTGCCGTCGAAGCCGAGGTCGCGGCCCTGCGCGCATTCGGTGGCAAAGCCGTCGGGGTTGGCGATGTCGCTGTAGGGGCCGTCGAGGATTTCGAGGCCGGCGGCGCGCGTCGCCAGGATGCAATGCGTGATCATCGGGATCATCGCGGCGCGGCCGGGAAGCATCTTGATCCGCGTCTCGCGCGAGATGTCGTTCGGTCCGAACACGAAACCGGCGAGGCGGCTCGATGGATCGCGACCGGCCTGCGCCAGTTCCTCGGCATGCAACACGGCGCGCGCGGTCTCGATCATGGCCCAGACCTTCACCGTCGGGGCGGCGCCGAGCCCGGCGAGGTCGCGGCCGATGGTCTGGAGATCCTCGATGCTTGAAACTTTTGGAACCAGGATGCCGTCGGGCGAGGCCTTGGCGGCCATCGCGACGTCGTCGGCCCACCATTGCGTGTCGAGCCCGTTGGTCCGGATCAGGATCTCGCGCTTGCCGAACCCTTTTGCGGCGATCGCGGCGGCGATGCCGTCGCGCGCGGCGGCCTTGGCATCGGGAGCAACGGAATCCTCGAGGTCCAGGATCAGGCCGTCGGCAGCCAGATTCCGCGCCTTTTCCAGCGCCCGCGGGTTGGAGCCGGGCATGAACAGATGGCTGCGGCGCGGGCGGGTCATGCTGGCGGTCCTTCCGGTTTCCTCGTCTCTATTCCACCCTCAGCCGATAGCACCTGGCCTGCCTATTCGAAAGGCTTGTTCGTCGCCCGGCTCTATGGTTAGGCATAGGCCATGATCACATTCCCGAAGTCCTTGCTGGAAGGCTACAACGCCTTCGCCACCCAGCGGCTGCCGGCCGAGCAGAACCGCTACCGCGAGCTGTCGGTGAAGGGGCAGTCGCCTGAGGTGATGGTGATCGGCTGTTGCGACAGCCGCGTCTCGCCCGAGGTGATCTTCGACGTCGGACCGGGCGAGCTGTTCGTCGTCCGCAACATCGCTAATCTGGTGCCGACCTACCAGCCTGACGAGAACGCGCACGGCGTCTCGGCGGCGCTGGAATATGCGGTGACCGTGCTGAAGGTGAAGCACATCGTGGTGCTCGGACACGCACAGTGCGGGGGCATCCGCGCCTTCGTCGACAAGATCGAGCCGCTCACGCCCGGCGACTTCATCGGCAAATGGATGCAGATGTTCATCAAGCCCGGCGAAGTCGTCGAGCAGCGCGAGCACGAGACCATGGCGCAATTCGTCGAGCGCATCGAGAAGGCCGCGGTGTTCCGCAGCCTCGAAAACCTCATGACGTTCCCGTTCGTGAGCAAGGCCGTCGAAAGCGGCCAGATGCAGCTGCACGGCGCATATTTCGGCGTCGCGAAGGGAACGCTGTTCGTGCTGGACAAGGCGACCAAGGAATTCAAGAGCGCGCGCAGCGTAGTGTAGGCTCGGCTCTAGTAGGGTGGGTTAGCCGAAGGCGTAACCCACCTCTTTAGTGTCCTCGGTTGGCGGAAGTGGTGGGTTACGCTTCGCTAACCCACCCTACGCTTTCTTACGCCGCCTTCTTCTTCGCGCTGATCAGCTTGCGGTTGATCAGGACTTCCGCGATCTGGATCGCGTTGAGGGCTGCACCCTTGCGCAGATTGTCGGACACGCACCACAGCACGAGACCGTTCTCCACCGTCGCGTCCTCGCGGATGCGGCTGATATAGGTCGCGTCCTCACCGGCCGCTTCATACGGCGTGGCGTAGCCGCCGGGCTCCTGCTTGTCGATGACGAGGCAGCCGGGCGCCTTGCGCAGGATCTCGCGGGCTTCGTCGGCGCTGATCGGATTCTCGAACTCGATATTGACCGCCTCGGAATGACCGACGAAGACGGGCACGCGCACGCAGGTGGCAGACAGCTTGATCTTGGGATCAAGAATCTTCTTGGTCTCCGCCATCATCTTCCACTCTTCCTTGGTGTAGCCGTCCTCCATGAAGACGTCGATGTGGGGGATGACGTTGAAGGCGATGCGCTTGGAGAACTTCTTCGCGATCAGCTCGTCATTGGTGTAGACGGCCTTGGTCTGCGAGAACAATTCGTCCATGCCGTCCTTGCCGGCACCCGACACCGATTGATAGGTCGAGACCACGACGCGCTTGATGTTGGCTTTCTCGTGCAGCGGCTTCAGCGCGACCACGAGCTGGGCGGTCGAGCAGTTCGGGTTGGCGATGATGTTCTTCTTCGTGAAGCCTTCGGTCGCGTCGGCATTCACCTCGGGCACGATCAGCGGCACGTCCGGATCCATGCGCCAGGCCGAGGAATTGTCGATCACGACCGCGCCGGCGGCGCCGATCTTCGGCGACCATTCCTTCGACACCTCGCCGCCCGCCGACATCAGGCAGATGTCGACGTCGGAGAAGTCGAAATGCTCGAGCGCCTTGACCTTCAAAGTGCGGTCGCCATAGGAGACCTCGACGCCCGTGCTGCGGCGTGACGCCAGCGCCACGACCTCGTCCGCGGGGAATTTGCGCTCATCCAGAATGTTGAGCATTTCCCGTCCGACATTGCCGGTCGCGCCGACGACTGCGACTTTGTAACCCATCGTTCACTCTCCGATGAAAAAGCCCGTTCCTGAAGCTGACGCTTAAACAGGAAGAGCAGCGCTTCTATGCGAGAACCGGCCTCAAGACAACGTTGGACCATGCCTGTAGGCCGTGGATGCAATCGCCTGAGGCCAGCACGGCCGTAAGCCCCACCCAGTACCATCTGGCGCTGGCCAATTTCGCCGACGAGGTTGTCGGCACGCTGGCGCGCCTGCTCGCCTATGTGGGGACGCTGGCGCTGTTTGCCATCCTCGCGCTCGCCGGGCTCGGCCAGCTGCCCGACCTGCGTGACGATCAGCCCACGGCGAAGCCCGGCTGGGCCGAGGCGTCCCGGTCGCATCCGGCCTTCGCCCTCAGTCGCCTCGATTCATCAGAGAAAACAGCCTCTTACACGACTCTCAGACATCCCGAAGGGGGCCGGCGCGACGTGATGCGCTGGGCCGGCGATGCCGACAGACCCTTGGCCGAGCTCGAAATCTACCGGGAAGGCAACGAATTCGACGTGACGCAGCCGGCGACATCAGGCCTCGCCGTCCAGATGGGCCTGGATGCGACGACCACGCTCGAGCAGGCCGGGCTGATCGACACCAAGTTCGGCCCCGTCGCCCTGTTCAAGCCGACGGGTACCGCGGACGGGACGCCGTCCTGCCTCGGCTACCTCAAGCGCAACGAGGAGCCGGCGCTGCAGATCTCCGGCTTCACCTGCCAGGGCGATACCATGCCGGCCCGCCGCGCAGCCGTCGCCTGCACCCTGAACCGGCTGACGCTGCTCACCTCGGGTAACGAGCCGAAGCTCGCCGAATTGTTCGCCCATGCGGAGCTGAAGCGCCGCTCCTGCGACGGCACAGGCTCGGCGGACTGGCTGCTGGGCGCTGCGAACGCGCAATTGCGCGGTCCGCTTTGACCCTCAAGTCGCTGGTATCCATGCAACTTTTGCCGATACGCCCGATTATTCCGGCGCGGTGTGACTGAATTGACCTAGTTGCATCCGCCCCGACCGGGCTAGTATGGGGTGAAATCGACTGGCGGCGCGCCGCCTGAAGGGGACGTGATGAGCTCGAATATCTTTGCGGCGAACAAACTGGCGACCTGGCTTGCGGCGGGCGCCGTCATGGCCGTGAGCTTTGCTGCGCCGGCGTCGGCCGACACCAAGACCAAGCCGCGCTATGACGAGCGTGGCCGGCACTATTACGGTCCCGCGGGCCCCAACGCGGTGTACCAGCAGGGCCGAACCCGTATTTATGTGAGCAAGCGCTCCTGGCTCGACGGCGGCACCGAGGTCAATCCGGGCGACCGCAAGTTCAGCGATTACGCCTTCCCGCCGGCCGTGGGTTATCCGTCCTTTGCCCGCGAGAACAACAACCGCCCGATTGATCGCCAGCCGCTGTCGACCCCGGCCGATGTCGGCGGCTATCCGCAGAATTTCCCGCTGTACTGAGCTGGTATCACGACCGAATCAAAGGGCCGGGCTCATGCCCGGCCTTTTTGTTCTGGCAGGTGCGTCCGCTTTACGAATTAGCCGCCGGGTCGTAGCGCCGGCAAAACTCTTCGATCGCCTCGGAACGGAAATCCGCAAGGCGCGCGAAGATGAGATCATCTGGCCAATCCCACCAGGCGATGCGGCGCAGGCTTTCCGCGACAGAATCATCGAAGCGCCTGCGGATGAGGCGCGCGGGAACGCCGCCGACAATGGTGTAGGGCGCGACATCGCGACTGACGACCGCGCCCGCGCCGACGACCGCGCCGTCGCCGACCGTGACGCCCGGCAGCAGGATCGCGCCATGGCCGATCCAGACGTCATGGCCGACGATGACGCGGTCGCCGCGGCGATCGGCGAAGAAGTCGCGGTCGCGGCTCGCGCTCGCCTCGTAATATTCGGGGACGTAGGTGAAGCGATGCTGCGACGGACGGCCCATCGGATGATTGGGCGCGCCGATCCGCACCGAATTGGCGATGGCGGTGAACTTGCCGATGACAGCGTCGGCGACATCGCAGTTTTCGCCGAGATAGGAGTAGTCGCCGAGCGAGGCATATTCGATGCGCGTGTTGGCGAGAATCTCGCAGCGCCGCCCGATGTGCGCCTCGCGCTGGCGCACCGTCTCATGGATGATGGTTTCCGCGATCTTGGGGCGGGGTGAGTCCATGAGACGGTTTCCAGGAAGACCGTAGCCTTACGCGTGCAGCTTCTGCAATTCCTTCAGGATCGCTTCGCCCATCTGCGTGGTCGAGGCGGCCGTGGTGCCTTCCGACTTGATGTCGGCGGTGCGCAGGCCACTGGCGAGCACCGCAGCGATCGCGGCATCCACCTTGTCGGCAAGATCGCCCATGTCGAAGGAATAGCGCAGCGCCATGCCGAAGGACGAGATCATCGCGATCGGATTGGCGAGGCCCTTGCCGGCAATGTCGGGCGCCGAACCGTGCACGGGCTCGTACAGCGCCTTGCGCTTCTTGCTCTTCACGTCGACCTCGCCGAGCGAGGCCGAGGGCAGCATGCCGAGCGAGCCCGTCAGCATGGCCGCGATGTCGGACAGCATGTCACCGAAGAGATTGTCGGTGACGATGACGTCGAACTGCTTCGGCCACTTCACCAGCATCATGCCGCCGGAGTCGGCGAGCTGGTGCTCGAGCGTGACATCGGCATATTCGCGCTTGTGAAGCGCGGTCATGACCTCGTTCCAGAGCACGCCCGACTTCATGACGTTGCGCTTCTCCATCGACGTCACCTTGTTCTTGCGCTTCCTGGCAAGCTCGAAGGCGACGCGGCCGATGCGCTCGATCTCATAGGTGTCGTAGACCTGGGTATCGACGGCGCGCTTCTGGCCGTTGCCGAGATCGGTGATGGTCTTGGGCTCGCCGAAATAGACGCCACCGGTGAGCTCGCGCACGATGACGATGTCGAGGCCCTCGATCGCCTCGCGCTTCAGGCTCGAGGCATCGGCCAGCGCCGGATAGCACATGGCCGGGCGGAGGTTGGCGAACAAAGCGAGATCCTTGCGCAGCCGCAGCAGGCCGGCTTCCGGGCGCACCTCGTAGGGGACGGCATCCCATTTGGGGCCACCGACCGCGCCGAAGATGACGGCATCGGCGGCCAGCGCCTTGGCCATGTCGCCTTCGGAGATCGACACCTTGTGGGCGTCATAGGCCGAACCGCCGACCAGGCCGGTATCGGTCTCGAACTTGGCGATCCCGGCCGAATTGAGCCAATCGATCAGCCGCCTCACCTCGCCCATCACCTCGGGGCCGATACCGTCGCCGGGGAGCAGCAGCAGTTTGTGGGTCGCCATATCAGTTTCCTCTGAGATCGAATTCGGCCGGAGTGCTAGAGCGGCGTTGCGCGCTTGGCAAGACACCATTGCCGCCGCGCGGCTTGCAAGGAGGGCAGGGCCTGCCACACTGGGCGACGCCGGAGTATCCTTTGCTCGCCCCTGATCGACCCCCGCCCGTCGCGCACCCCGCGCGGCTGATCCTGACCCTGTCGCTGGCCGCAACCGTCGGGCTCGGCATCGGCCGTTTTGCCTATGCGCTGGTGCTGCCTGACATGCGGGAGGATCTCGGCTGGTCCTACTCCGCAGCCGGCTTCATGAACACCATCAACGCCGTCGGCTACCTCGTCGGTGCGCTCCTGGCGTCCCGGCTGATCCAGCGCGTCGGCTGGTCGGCGGCGATCCGCTTGGGAACATTGGCCTGCGTCGCCGCGCTCGCCACCTGTGCGCTGACGGGGAATTTCGTCGCGCTGAGCCTCGCCCGTCTCGTGCTGGGCCTCGGCGCGGCGGCCGGCTTCGTCGCCGGCGGCGCGCTGGCCGCCGCAATCGCGCAGTCGCGCCCCGAACGCGCCAATTTCCTGCTGAGCCTGTTTTATGCCGGACCGGGCATCGGCATCCTTTCCTCCGGGCTCATCGCGCCGTTCACGCTGCAGCATTTCGGCCCGGGCTCGTGGTGGATCGTGTGGTGGGCGATGACGCTGCTGTCGGCCGCGATGACCGTGCCGCTGTTCCTGGTCCGGATCGAGAGCGGCGCGCGCTTTTCGGAAGGCGGCCAGGCCGCCTTCGCCGTGCTTCCCGTGCTGATTTATCTGGCCGCCTATTTCCTGTTCGGCGCCGGCTACATCGCCTACATGACCTTCATGATCGCCTATGTCCGCGACGGCGGCGGCGGCGCGCAGGCACAAGCCGCATTCTGGGGCCTGATCGGCATGAGCGCCTTCGTGACGCCCTGGGCCTGGCGCCGCGTGCTCGCGCTCGACCGCGGCGGCCTCGCCACCGCGATCATCCTCGGCACCAACGCCATCGGCGCCGGCCTGCCGATGCTCGGCCATTCGACGGGCTGGCTCGCGGTCTCGGCGGTGGTGTTCGGCGTCGCCTTCTTCGCCGTGGTCGGCTCGACCACCGCCTTCGTGCGCTTCAACTATCCGCCGCAGATGTGGCCGACCGCGATCGCGGCCATGACGATCGCGTTCGGTGTCGGGCAGACGCTGGGGCCGATCGTGGTCGGCGCGATCACGGATGCGCTGGGAAACCTGAGCTACGCGCTCAATGTGTCGGCGGCGCTGCTGGCGCTGGGGGCGGTGCTGGCGTTGTGCCAGCGGAAGGTGGGGCCGAAGGCGGCGAATGGGAAATAGCGACTCCCTACTCGCCGTATCAACTCCCGCTGTACGAATTATACCCCTGGTCTTCCCAATACCCGCCCTTGTAGTCGTTGGTGACTTCCATCGAGATCACGTATTTCGGGTTCTTGAAGCCGAGTTTCGTGGGCACGCGGATCTTCATCGGGAAGCCGTAGGCGCGCGGCAGAATCTCGTTCGCATATTTGAACGTCATCTGCGTCTGCGGATGCAGCGCGGTGCGCATGTCCAAAGGTGAATTGTAGCCGTCCTTGTCGGCGCACTGGAACCAGACATATTTCGCCCGGGTGTCGGCGCCGACGAGCTTGAGGAAATCGCGCAACGGCGTGCCGGTCCAGCTGCCGATCGCGCTCCAGCCTTCGACACAGATGTGACGCGTGATTTGCGTGACCTGCGGCAGCTTGTAGAGCTCCTGAAGCGTCCACGATTTCTTGACGTCGACGAGGCCGCGCACCTCGAGCTTCCAGTCGTCGCCATCGACGTCGGGCGCGTCATCGAGATCGTAATAGGCGTTGAACGGGAACGGCTTCGTGATCGCGCTCTCGGGAAATGTCGGCGCCAGCGCATCGGGGTTGAAGATGAAATCCTGCACGGCGTCGTTGAATTTCGAGATCCTGGTCAGCAGGGCATCGGCCGAGGACGAATCGACCACGTCACAGCCGGTGAGCAGCGTCAGCGCCCCTAAGCTGGCGCCGCCCGCGATGAAGCGGCGGCGGGTGAGATCAGGCATCACCTTGAGGGAGTCCTTGATCAGCAGCCGCTTGTCGACGCCGGGGATCAGGAATGAACGTTTGGCCATGTCTCTCTCCTCAGCGACCGATGATCATCGCGCGCAAGCTCTTCGGCACCAACAGCGCGAGCAACACATGAACGACGAGGAAGGCGCAGATCGCGGCCATGCAGAAGAAATGCACGTAACGCGCGGTCGGATAATCGCCGAACAATGTCACCAGCCAATGCAACTGCACCGGTTTCCACATCGACAGGCCCGACAGCACGATCAGCACGCCGACAACGATGATGCCGGCATAGAGCGTCCGCTGCACGTAATTGTAGACGCTGAGATCGTCATGGCCGAGCTTGAAGGTCAGGGCCGCCCTGACGTCGCCAAGCACGCCCGAGGGCGTGATCGGCAGCAGCTTCTTGGCGAAGCGGCCGGATGCGAAACCCGTGACGAGATACGCGAGGCCGTTGATCATCAACAGCCACATCGCCGCAAAATGCCAAAGCAGGGCGCCGCCGAGCCAGCCACCCAGCGTGTACTCGCGCGGAAAGCTGAAACCGAACAGCGGCGAGGCATTGTAGATCTGCCAGCCGGAGAGGATCATCAGGATCATGGCAAATGCATTGGTCCAGTGCATGACCCGGACCCAGACCGGCTGGATCACCTTGGCCTTGGCGGCGCTGACCTGCTCGTCGGTCACTGTGAGGCTCGACATGATGGTTCCGTGCTGAACATCGTCTGCTACCGAATATACGCCGATGCTTCCGCTTTCGTTACGCCGGCCGGCCAACCGAATCGCCGGGCATTCCGGTCACAATAAAGCGAGCCGGGTCTCCCCGGCTCGCTGTTTCGCCGCATCCTCCGGGGGATGAAACAGAGGTATCCGGTGTTACGTCGCCGGCATCAGCACGGTATCGACCACATGGATCACGCCGTTCGACTGGTTGACGTTGGAGATCGTCACCATCGAGGTGCCGCCCTTGGCGTCGACGATCCAGACCTTGCCGCCCTGCTTCTTGACGGTGAGTTCCTCGCCCTCGGCCGTCTTCAGCTTCTTGCCGTCGGTGAGGTCGGAGGCCTCCAGCTTGCCGGGCACGACATGATAGGTGAGGATCTTGGTCAGGGTCGCCTTGTTCTCGGGCTTGACCAGGGTGTCGACGGTGCCGGCCGGCAGCTTGCCGAAGGCGGCGTTGGTCGGCGCGAACACCGTGAACGGGCCCTTGCCTTCGAGCGTCGGCACCAGGCCGGCCGCTTTCACGGCCGCCACCAGCGTGGTGTGGTCCTTCGAATTGACGGCGTTCTGGACGATGTTCTTCGAGGGGAACATCGCGGCGCCGCCGACCATGACGGTCTTTTCCTCGGCCCGGGCGGGCGCGATGACAGCAGCGGTGACGGCCAGCGCGCTGAAGGCAGCGGCGGTGAGATAGGCAATGCGCTTCGACATGGAGACACTCCCGATTGAATGGTGACCGGCAATGGCCGGCGCTTGAGTTGGGGCAACAACGGTGGCTGCGACCTGCTGTGAGCGGGAAGAAGCCGCGCCGTCGTTGGCCGAACTACGGGAGGTTTGCGATGCGGTTTCGAACAAAAATTCTTTGTGATGCGTGAAACTGTGCGGCGGCGTGTCCGTATGGTGGATCCACCGTCATTGCGAGGAGCTCGCGACAAGATTGCGCAGCAATTTTGCGCAGATGCGACGAAGCAATCCAGACCGTCTCCGCACAGTTCTGGATTGCTTCGCTTCGCTCGCAACGACGAACTCGGCTGCGACCGCTCAATCCCTGTTGTTCGGCGTCTGAATAAACCCGCGATTATGCGTCGGGCTGATCAGGAGCTCGTTGATGCAGACGCGCGGCGGCATGCTGGCGATGAATGCGATGGTGCGACCGAGGTCCTCGGATTGCAGCATCTTCGCCTGCTCCTCCTCGCTCGGCACCACCGGCCGCAGCTTCAGGATCGGCGTGGCGACCTCGCCCGGCATCAGGCAGCAGGCGCGCAGGCCGTTGACGCATTCGTCCATGTTGAAGGAATGGGTCAGCGCCAGCACCGCGTGCTTGGTGGTGGTGTAGGCCGGGCCCGGCATCTTCGAGACGTGGCGGCCGGCCCAGGACGAGACGTTGATGATCGAGCCGTCCTGCTGCTTGCGCATCGTCGGCAGCACCGCGCGCATGCAATAGAGCACGCCGTTGAGATTGACCTGGACGAGCTTGTCCCAGCCCTCCAGTTCCATGTCCTCCCAGCTGCGCCTCGGCACGTTGATGCCGGCATTGTTCACAAGCAGATCGATCCGGCCATGCTTCGCGACGATGTGATCGGCCGCCTTCTGGGCCGCGGCCGCATCGGACACATCCAGCGCCAGCGCCTCGGCCACTCCGCCCGCCCCGGCGATCTTCGCGACCACCGCATCCAGGGCTGACTGCCGGCGGCCGGACACCACCACCGTCCAGCCGTCGGCCGCGAGCGCCGCGGCGCCGGCCTCCCCGATCCCGCTGCCGCCGCCCGTAACCCAGGCCACGCGTTTCCCTGATCTGGTCATGCAAACTGTCTCCGTTGCTTCATTGGGGCGGTTTTTGCTAATCCAGCCCTCGGTTTTGACCGGCCTTGTTGCCTTGCGGTCGAGGAAATCTTGCATGAACCAAGCAGCCAACGCCAACCTGTTTTCCCGCCTGTTCGACGGCCTGGACGACCCCAAACGCCTCGCCATCGAGACGCAGGACGGCGCCCGTATCAGCTATGGCGATCTGATCGCGCGGGCCGGCCAGATGGCGAATGTGCTGGTCACGCGCGGCGTGAAGCCCGGCGATCGCGTCGCGGTGCAGGTGGAAAAATCCGTGGCGAACATCGTGCTCTATCTCGCCACGGTCAGGGCCGGCGCGGTCTATCTGCCGCTGAACACGGCCTATACGCTGAACGAGCTCGATTACTTCATCGGCGATGCCGAACCGTCGCTGGTGGTCTGCGATCCCGCCAAGGCCGAGGGCCTCGCTCCGATCGCCGCCAAGGTGAAGGCCAAGGTCGAGACGCTCGGGGCCGACGGCAAGGGTTCGCTGACGGAAGCAGCCGACAAGGCGAGCAGCGAATTTGCGACCGTCTCGCGCGCCAACGACGATCTCGCCGCGATCCTCTACACCTCAGGCACCACCGGCCGCTCCAAGGGCGCGATGCTGACGCATGATAACCTCGCGTCGAACTCGCTCTCGCTGGTCGGCTACTGGCGCTTCACCGACGAGGACGTGCTGATCCACGCGCTGCCGATCTACCATACCCACGGCCTGTTCGTGGCGACCAACGTGACGCTGTTTTCGCGCGCGTCGATGATCTTCCTGCCGAAGCTCGATCCGGACCTGATCATCAAATTGATGGCGCGCGCCACTGTGCTGATGGGCGTCCCGACCTTCTACACGCGACTGCTTCAGAACCCTGCGCTGTCGCGCGAAACCACGAAGCACATGCGCCTGTTCATCTCCGGCTCGGCGCCGCTGCTGGCCGAGACCCATCGCGAATGGTCGGCGCGCACCGGCCACGCCGTGCTCGAGCGCTACGGCATGACCGAGACCAACATGAACACGTCGAACCCCTATGACGGCGAGCGCGTGCCCGGCGCGGTCGGCTTCCCGCTGCCCGGCGTCTCGTTGCGCGTCACCGAGCCCGAGACCGGCAAGGAATTGCCGCGGGAGGAGATCGGCATGATCGAGGTGAAGGGCCCGAACGTGTTCAAGGGCTATTGGCGCATGCCCGAGAAGACCAAATCGGAATTCCGGCCCGACGGCTTCTTCATCACCGGCGACCTCGGCAAGATCGACGACAAGGGCTATGTCCACATTTTGGGTCGCGGCAAGGATCTGGTGATATCAGGCGGATTCAACGTGTATCCGAAGGAGATCGAGAGCGAGATCGACGCCATGCCCGGCGTGGTCGAATCCGCCGTGATCGGCGTGCCCCATGCCGACTTCGGCGAAGGCGTCACGGCCGTGCTGGTCTGCAACAAGGGCGCCGACGTGACGGAGGCCGCCGTGCTGCAGGCACTCGACGGCCGGCTCGCAAAATTCAAGATGCCCAAGCGCGTCTTCGTCGTCGACGAGCTGCCGCGCAACACCATGGGCAAGGTGCAGAAGAACATTCTGCGCGATAAGTACAAGGATATTTACGCGAACAAGTGAGGGCGGAGCATGCAATCCGTAGGGTGGGTCAGCCGAAGGCGTAACCCACCGCTTTGATCTCCGCGGTGACAGAAGTGGTGGGTTACGCTGCGGCTAACCCACCCTACGATGCCAGCGTTTACTGCCCGCCCTCCAAACTCATCGCAAACCGGCTGCCGACGATAAACAGGTAGCACCCGAACGCGACTTCCAGCGTGCGCTTCGACATCGCATGCGCGGCTTTCACGCCGAGTGGCGCGGTGACGAGGCTCGTCGGCATCACCAGCACGGCGCCGATCAGGGAGACATAGCCGAGGGCGAACGGGATCTGCAGCGCTGCTACGGATGGATAGGTCGCCGCAGCCGGCCAGCCGGCATAGATGTAGCCAAGCGCGCCGGGGATGGAGATCAACACTGCCAGCGCCGACGAGGTCGCCACCGCCTGATGGATCGGGCGGCCATAGAAGGTCATGAGCAAGTTCGAGAACAGGCCGCCGCCGATGCCCATCAATGTCGAGAGGATGCCGACGCAAAAACCGTAAGCGCGCATCAAGGGGCCGTCGGACAGGTCGTCACCGAATTTCCACCCCTCGCGCGCGAGGATGAGGCGAGCTGCGGCGGAATACGCGACCGCGACGAACACGATCTTGAACAGCCGCTCCGGCGCGTAGCGCGCGACGACGCTCCCTGCGACGACGCCGATGATGATCGGCAGCCACCACACGCGCAGGATCGTCATGTCGACCGCGCCGCGCTTGTAATGCGCCTGGAACGAACGGATCGACGTCGGAATGATCACCGCGAGCGACGTTCCGACACACAGCGGCATGCGCACTTCGAGCGGCACGCCCGCGATACGAAAACATTCGTAAAACACCGGCACGAGAATCGCGCCGCCGCCGATGCCGAAGACGCCGGCCAGAAAACCGGACAGCGCACCTGTTGCGATCAGCAGCAGCGCGAGCTCGGCGATCTCCTTGATATCCAGACCTGCGATCACCCGACTGCCCCTCGTCGCGAGCGTTCCGATTCGTGCGTTCGGAATGAGCTGCTGTTTCGAGCCTTAGGCGATCCAGTTGGCGCGGTCGACACGCCGGACCGGCCGTCTGGGGTGGAGTGCAGGATGCGCATATGCTCCGGGCGGCGGGCCGAGCGATGACGAGCGCCAGGAACTGACTGGTTTGAACGACGGCAGCCGATCGGGCGCTCGGGGCCGTTCCACTAGTGATTTCAATGTCCCTCGACCGCCACAGAAAACCATGAATCTTTGTTCGCTACTTTAACGGTACGCCACCCAACTGGTATACCAACGCCCTGATTGGTCTTGGTTCATCAACGGCCTAGAGCTGAACGCCGGTTCGATTTATGGCGATTTGGTGATTGCGCAGGCCAAATCGACTCCGTAAATAGAGCCGACCTTTCGCGATCCCCGCGCGCGCCCTGCCGGGCCGCCATAGACACCAAAAGCCCATGACCGCACGGATCGAACGACCGCTTTCACCACACATGCAAGTCTACCGCTGGACCCTGACGATGGCGCTGTCCATCGTCCATCGCGCCACCGGTATCGCCCTCTACGTCGGAACCGTGCTGCTGGTCTGGTGGCTGGTCGCGGCGGCTTCGGGCCCGGCGGCCTACGCCAACGTGCAGGCCTTCACCGGGAGCATCATCGGCCGGCTGATCGTATTCGGCTACACTTGGGCGCTGATGCACCATATGTTGAGCGGCATCCGGCACTTCGTGTGGGACCTCGGCTACGGCTTCAAGGCCAATGAACGCGAAGCGCTGACCTGGGGCGCGCTGATCGGCGGCATCGCCCTGACGGTACTGGTCTGGATCATCGCCTACGCGATCGGAGGTGGACGATGAGCACAGCCGACACCCCGAAGCGCAGCATGCGCACCCCGCTCGGCCGCGTCCGTAGTCTCGGCGCCGCGCATTCGGGTACATCCGATTTCTGGCGCCAGCGCATCACCGCCGTCGCCATGACCCTGCTGATGATCCCGGTGCTGGTGATCATCATGATGTTGCTCGGCCGCAACCAGGCCGGCGCCGCGCAGATCCTCTCGTCGCTTCCCGTCGCCCTCATCCTGTTGCTCTTCATCGTCGCCAGCGCCTGGCACATGAAGATCGGCATGCAGGTCGTCTGGTGATCGAGGACTATGTCCATAACGAGAAGCTGAAGCTCATCTCGATCATGCTCAACAATTTCTTCTCGATCGCCGTGGCGCTCGCCTCGACCTATGCGATCCTGAAACTTTCATCGGGAGTGTAACCCATGGCCACCGAGACGAATGGCAAGGGCAACGACGCTCCCGCCACCAACGGCAAAGCCTATCCGATCGAAGACCATACCTACGACGTCGTCGTGGTCGGCGCCGGCGGCGCGGGCCTGCGCGCCGTCGTCGGCTGCAGCGAAGCCGGCCTTCGCACCGCCTGCATCACCAAGGTGTTTCCGACCCGCTCGCACACGGTCGCTGCGCAAGGCGGCATCTCGGCCTCGCTCGGCAACATGCACAAGGACGACTGGCGCTGGCACATGTACGACACCGTGAAGGGGTCGGACTGGCTCGGCGACCAGGACGCGATCGAATACATGGTGCGCAACGCGCCCGAGGCGGTCTACGAGCTCGAGCACTGGGGCGTGCCCTTCTCGCGCACCGAGGACGGCAAGATCTACCAGCGTCCGTTCGGCGGCATGACCATGGACTACGGCAAGGGCCAGGCGCAGCGCACCTGCGCCGCCGCCGACCGCACCGGTCACGCCATGCTGCACACGATGTACGGCCAATCGCTGCGTCACGCGGCCGAGTTCTTCATCGAGTTCTTCGCCATCGATTTGATCATGGACGACCAGGGCACCTGCCGCGGCGTCATCGCGCTCAAGCTCGACGACGGCACGCTGCACCGCTTCCGCGCCCAGACCGTCATTCTCGCCACCGGCGGCTACGGCCGTGCCTACGCCTCCTGCACCTCGGCGCACACCTGCACCGGTGACGGCGGCGGCATGGTGCTGCGCGCCGGCCTGCCGATGCAGGACATGGAGTTCGTGCAGTTCCATCCGACCGGCATCTACGGCTCGGGCTGCCTCGTCACCGAGGGAGCGCGCGGCGAGGGCGGCTATCTCGTCAACTCCGAGGGCGAGCGCTTCATGGAGCGCTACGCGCCGTCGGCGAAGGACCTCGCCTCGCGCGACGTCGTCTCGCGCGCGATGACCATCGAGATCCGCGAAGGCCGCGGCGTCGGCAAGAAGAAGGACCACATCTTCCTGCATCTCGACCATCTCGATCCCTCGGTGCTCGCCGAGCGCCTGCCCGGCATCTCCGAATCCGCAAAGATCTTCGCCAATGTCGACGTGACGCGCGAGCCGATCCCGATCGTGCCGACCGTGCATTACAACATGGGCGGCATTCCCACGAACTATCACGGCGAAGTGCTGACCAAGAAGGATGGCGACGACAATGCCATCATCCCCGGCCTGATGGCGATCGGTGAAGCGGCTTGCGTTTCCGTGCACGGCGCCAACCGCCTCGGCTCGAACTCGCTGATCGACCTCGTCGTGTTCGGCCGCGCCGCAGCGCTCCGTCTCGCCGAGAAGCTGACGCCGAACGCCAAGCAGCCCGAGCTGCCGGCGAACTCGGCCGACCTCGCGCTCGGCCGCCTCGATCATTATCGCTACGCCTCCGGCGGCACGCCGACCGCGAAGTTGCGTGAAGGCATGCAGCACGTGATGCAGAACAATTGCGCCGTGTTCCGCACCGGCGAGGTGCTGAGTGAGGGTCAGAACCTGATCGCGAAGGTCCACAGCGGAATTACCGACATCGCCGTGTCCGACCGATCGCTGGTATGGAACTCGGATCTCGTCGAAACGCTGGAGTTCGACAATCTGATCTCGCAGGCGGTGGTGACGATGAACTCGGCCGCCAACCGCACCGAGAGCCGCGGCGCCCATGCGCGCGAGGACTTCTCCGAGCGCGACGACAAGAACTGGATGAAGCACACGCTGGCCTGGCTCGACGACAACGGCAAGGTCAAGATCGAGTATCGCCCGGTTCACGACTACACCATGACCAACGACGTGCAGTACATCCCGCCCAAAGCTCGCGTCTACTAAGCGGCGCGCGTGTACTGAGCATTGCTTGTCGTTGCCGGCCTTGACCCGGCAATCCATCCCCCGAAGATGGATGCGCGGGTCAAGCCCGCGCATGACGGAAGAAACCAGAGGCAGGACTTATGGTTGAATTCGCACTTCCGAAGAACTCGAAAATCACCGGCGGCAAGACCTGGCCGAAGCCCGCGGGCGCGACCGACGTTCGCGAATTCCGCGTCTATCGCTGGAATCCCGACGACGGCAAGAATCCGAGCGTCGACACCTATTACGTCGACACCAATGATTGCGGTCCGATGGTGCTGGACGGCCTGATCTGGATCAAGAACCACATCGATCCGTCGCTGACCTTCCGCCGCTCCTGCCGCGAAGGCGTCTGCGGCTCCTGCGCCATGAACATCGACGGCCAGAACACGCTGGCCTGTACCCGCTCGATGCACGACGTGAAGGACGGCGCGGTGAAGATCAACCCGCTGCCGCACCAGCCGGTCGTGAAGGACCTGGTTCCCGACCTGACCAATTTCTACGCGCAATACGCCTCGGGTCGAGCCGTGGCTGAAGACGACCTCGCCGACGCCGCAGAAGGAATGGCGCCAGAGCCACGAGGACCGCGAGAAGCTCGACGGCCTCTACGAGTGCATCCTGTGCGCCTGCTGCTCGACCTCTTGCCCGAGCTATTGGTGGAACAGCGACCGCTATCTCGGCCCCGCCGCCCTGCTTCAGGCCAACCGCTGGGTGTCTGATTCGCGCGACGAGGCCACCGGCGAGCGGCTCGACAATCTCGAGGACCCGTTCCGGCTCTATCGCTGCCACACCATCATGAACTGCGCCAAGGCCTGCCCGAAGGGGCTGAACCCGGCCGAGGCCATCGCCGAGCTCAAGCTCAGGATGGTCGAGCGCCAGATCTAGGGCACTTTCTGTGCTATCGCCCCGGCCGGAAGGCCGGGGCGTGCTCCGAGCGGAACGATTTCAGGGAAAATTTTCCTCATCGCGCTGCACGCGCGAACCGGTGAACCACAACCTCCAGCTCCGCACAAGCCGCTTCCGTCCAGGCGCAAGATTCAAGTAAGCTCTCCGGTCAGGGGACCGGAGCGACCGTGCAGGGCGCACAACGCAACTCGCTGAGACTTCTGCAGTGGATGATGGCCGCATCCCTGGCGCTGCCGATTGCGCTGTTCGCGATTGCCTCCACGATCTCCTACAATTCGACGCTCGACATCGCCGACCGTGAGATCGAGCGCTCCCTCGATGTCGCTCATGAGCACGCGCTCAAGGTGTTCGAGACCATCGATCGGAGCCTCGCGGAGCTCAACGAGGTCGTGCGCGACCTTCCCGACGATGTCATCCGCGCGCGCGAGCCCGCGCTGCACGGGCGCCTGAAGCAGCTCACGGATTCGCTGCCGCAGCTCAAATCGGCCTGGATCTTCGATGCGGATGGAAAGGTGCTGGTCAACAGCCTGGTGTCGCCCCCGCCGCCGCAGAGCTTTGCCGACCGCGATTACTTCTACGCCCACATCGACCAGAGCATCGGCACTTTCATCGGCGCCTCGCTGACGCCACGGGCGCCTTACCAGGGCGCGCGCTTCTTCGGCGTGAGCCGGCGCCGCTCAACCGACGACGGCAGCTTCACCGGCGTCATCCAGGCCTCGGTGCTGCCGGAATATTTCGCGAGCTTTTACGCCAGGATCGGCGCCGATCCCGGCAGCTTCTTCGCGATGGGACGCACGGACGGCACGCTGCTGGCGCAATTCCCGCGGCTCGACCACGACTTCCGGCTCGATCCGAACGGCCCGGTCGGCCATGCCATCGCGGCCCATCCCGATCATGGGCTGATCACCATCGCCTGGCCATCGGACGGGATCGAGCGGCGCATCGGCTACCGGCGCGTCGCCGAATATCCGATCTATGTCAGCGCCGGCCTCGAGACCTCGGCGATCCGCGCCCGCTGGCTAGGCACCATAAGCCAGCATCTGGTGTTCGGCGCGCCCGCCACCGCGCTGCTGTTCGTCCTGCTCGCCTTCGCTTTCCGGCGCACCCAGCATCTGCAGCTCGAGGCTGCCAAGCGGCGCGAGGTCGAGGAGGCGCTCAAGCACAGCCAGCGGCTGGAGGCGCTGGGCCAGCTCACCGGCGGCGTCGCGCACGATTTCAACAACCTCCTGACCGTGATCCGCGCGTCCGTCGACCTCCTGAACCGGCCGCAACTGAGCGAGGAGCGGCGGCAGCGCTACATCACCGCGATCGCCGACGCGGTCGCGCGCGCGGCCAAGCTGACCTCGCAGCTGTTGGCCTTTGCCCGCCGGCAGACCTTGAAGCCCGAAGTGTTCGATGCCGGCGAGCGCGTGCAATCGCTGCGCGACATGCTCACCACGCTGCTGGGACCTGCGATCGAGATCGTCACGCAGCTGCCGCCCGAGCCCTGCCTCGTCAATGCCGATGCCGGGCAGTTCGAGACTGCGATCATCAACATGGCGACCAACGCGCGCGACGCAATGCAGGGCAAGGGCCGCATCGTCTTCACGGTGCACGCGGCGACCAACCTTCCTGATGCGCTGGCGCACGTCTCCAGCAGCCAGATCTCGAACGATACCGGTTTCGTCTGCGTCGCCGTCAACGATAGCGGCATCGGCATCCCCGCCGCGCAACTGGGGCGCATTTTCGAGCCCTTTTTCACCACCAAACAGGTCGGCCAGGGCACCGGCCTCGGCCTGTCGCAGGTGTTCGGGTTCGCTCGGCAATCCGGCGGCGAGGTGACCGTCGCCAGCGAGGTCGGCCAGGGCAGCACCTTCTCGCTCTATCTGCCGCGCGTGCCCGCAGCTCTGCTGCCCCGCAGCGAGGCACCGACGACGGCGCCGGCCGTCGCCGGCAGCGGCATGTCGGTGCTGGTCGTCGAGGACAACATCGAGCTCGGCAATTTCGCCGCCGACGGGCTGACCGAGCTCGGCTACAGCATCACGCTGGTCGACAACGCCACCGACGCGCTCACTGAACTCGTCGGCGCCCCTGAAAGGTTCGACGTCGTGTTCTCCGATGTCGTCATGCCCGGGATGACCGGGCTCGATCTTGCGGAGGCGATCCGCGATCGCTGCATCGGCGTACCCATCGTGCTGACCACGGGCTATAGCCACGCTCTGTCCCAGGACGGTGTCGCCGGCTTCGAGCTCGTGCAAAAGCCTTATTCGATCGAGGAACTGTCGCGCGTTCTGCACCGTGCAGCACGGTTGAAGCGGGTGCGCGGGGGCGCCGCGGAGTGAGACCCGGGAACCCGAGGGAACCGGCTGGCGTTGTCCCCCCATGCAGAAGCCGGTCCGAAACAATGCGCAAGACAGGACGCCGCCCATCGTGGAGATCACCGGCGAGAACGGCGATGACATCGCTCCGCCCCCGCCGGAATTGCTGGAGCCGGATTCCGAGCTGAGCCCCGAAGAGGCCGAGCAGGCACGCAAGGACTATCTGCTCACCCGATTCTGGATCAGCGCGCGCGGCTTCTGGAGCCGCAAGGGCGACCGCCTCGCCTGGCCCTTCTCGATCGGCCTCGTGGTGCTCATCATCCTGACGGTCGGCTTCCAATACGGCGTCAATGTCTGGAACAGAGCGATCTTCGACGCCATCGAGAAGCGCGACGCGCCGACGGTCTTCCACCTCACGGCGCTGTTTTTCCCGCTCGCGATCGGCAGCATCATGCTCGGTGTGGTCCAGGTGTTTGCCCGGATGGGCATCCAGCGGCGCTGGCGCGCCTGGCTCACCAACAGCGTGCTGACGCGCTGGCTGACCAACGGACGCTACTACCAGCTCAACCTCGTCGGCGGCGACCACAACAATCCGGAATACCGGATCGCCGAAGACCTGCGCATCGCGACGGATTCGCCGGTCGATTTTCTTGCCGGCGTGACGTCGGCGTTGCTGTCGGCAGCGACCTTCATCGTCGTGCTCTGGACCATCGGCGGCGCGCTCACCGTAACGGTTGGCGGCTCCGCGATCACCATTCCCGGCTTCCTCGTGATCGCCGCGATACTCTATGCGGGCATCGCTTCGGGCTCGATCCTGGTGATCGGGCGTCAATTCGTGCAGGTCTCCGAGGACAAGAACCAGGCCGAAGCCGATTTCCGCTACACGCTGACGCGGGTGCGCGAGAATGGCGAGAGCATCGCGCTGCTCGGCGGCGAGGAGGAGGAGCGCGGCGGCATCGACCGCAACTTCACCGACGTCCTGCGGCAATGGGCGCGGCTCGCCGGCCAGCACATGCGCACCACGCTGGTGTCGCAGGGCTCGAGCCTCGTCGCACCTGTCGTGCCGCTGCTGCTCTGCGCGCCGAAATTCCTCGACGGCAGCATGAGCCTCGGACAGGTGATGCAGGCGGCCTCCGCCTTCACCATCGTGCAGAGCGCGTTCGGTTGGCTGGTCGACAATTACCCGCGACTTGCCGACTGGAACGCCTGCGCCCGCCGAATCGCGTCGCTGATGATGTCGCTCGACGGCCTCGAGCGCGCCGAGCAGGGTGACGGCCTGGGCCGCATCAAGCGCGGCGAGACCGCTAACGACGCCATGCTGGAGATGAAAGACCTTTCGGTCACGCTCGACGACGGCACCGCTGTCGTCGGCGAGACCGAGGTGGTGATCGAACCCGGCGAACGGCTGCTGGTGGCAGGCGAATCCGGCACCGGCAAGAGCACGCTGGTGCGCGCCATCGCAGGCCTGTGGCCATGGGGCGGCGGCAGCGTCAATTTTCATCCTGATCGGCGGCTGTTCATGCTGCCGCAGCGGCCTTACGTGCCCTCCGGCAGCCTGCGCCGCGCTGTCGCCTATCCCGGCGCCGAGGACGACTGGACCGTGGCGGAAATCGGCGAGGCGCTGCACAAGGTCGGCCTCGACCATCTCAAGGAAAAGATCGAGGAAGAGGGGCCCTGGGACCAGACGCTGTCGGGCGGCGAGAAGCAGCGTCTCGCCTTCGCGCGGCTGCTCCTGCACAGCCCTGATATCGTCGTGCTGGATGAGGCGACTTCCGCGCTCGACGAGAAGAGCCAGGACAAGATGATGAAGATGGTGACCGAACAGCTGCGAGAGGCCACCATCGTCAGCGTCGCCCACCGCGTCGAGCTCGAGGCGTTCCACAGCCGCAAGATCGTGCTGGAGCGCCGCAAGGGCGGCGCGAAGCTCGTCAGCGACATTGACCTGATCCCGCGCAAGGGCAAACGCAAGCTGCTGGGCCGCTTCCTGCGCCAGCGCAAGCCGGCGGCCAAAAAGGCGGCCTGAGCGCCGTTGGAGTCCCCGGCAAAACCGGCTATGCATGCGCCGCCTGCAACGAGGACCGCCTGCTTGACGCCCGACACCGCCCTTTCGACCGCGCCGTTCGGCGCGTTTGCGCCGACCGCCGCGCAGGCTGCGATTATCGGTCTTGTGCAGCGATCGCGGCTGAAGCGCGGTGCATTTCGGCCCTGGATGTCGCGGCTGGTCGATCTGCTGCGCGGCGGCCCTGTGGATGTGCAATATCAGGGCGCCTCGTTCCGCTTCTATCACCAGGGCAGCGCCACCGAACGCGGCGCGCTGTTCAACCCGGACTACAACATCGACGAGCTCGACTTCCTGCGCCAGCATACGGCGGTCGGCGGCACGTTCGTCGATGTCGGCGCCAATGTCGGCACCTTCGCGCTGGTGATGGCGCGGCACGTCGGCACCGATGGCAAGGTGGTCGCGATCGAGCCGCATCCGCTGACCTTTGGGCGGCTCTCGTTCAACCATGCCGCATCCAAGGCAACACAGGTGCGCCTGGTGCAGGCCGCCGCGGGCGACAGCGACGGCGAGCTGATGATCGAAAGCGGCGGCGGCAATCTCGGCGCCACGCATGTCGTCACTGGCGCGGCCGGCGCTGATGCCATCAAGGTGCCATCGCTGCGGCTCACGCGCATCCTCGACGAGGCCGGCGTCACACGGGTCGATTCGCTCAAGATCGACGTCGAGGGCTTTGAAGACCGGGTGCTGATCGGATTCTTCCGCGATGCGCGACAAGCGCTGTGGCCGCGCGCGGTGGTGATCGAGCATCTGTCACAGAACGAATGGCAGCAAGATTGCATTGCTGACATGGTTGCTCGCGGCTTTACGATCGCGCGCAAGACGAGAAGCAATACGTTCCTGTCGCGCTGAACAACAGAGGCTGGCGATGATCGACCATCTGGGCTTTCCCGTCTCCGACTACGAGCGCGCCAAGTCGTTCTACACCGAAGCGCTGGCGCCGCTCGGTTACAGCCTGATCATGGAGGTCACGCAGGAGCAGACCGGCCACGATCGGGCCGCAGGCTTCGGCGCCGACGGCAAGCCGGATTTCTGGATCGGCGGCGAAGGCGCGCTGAACAAGCCGGTGCATGTCGCAATATCGGCTAAAGATCGCAGCACCGTCGATGCGTTCTACAAGGCTGCCATGGCCGCCGGTGGGCGCGACAACGGCCCCCCCGGCATCCGCCCTCACTATCACGCGAACTATTACGGCGCCTTCGTGCTCGATCCTGACGGCCACAACATCGAGGCGGTTTGTCACGCGCCGGAATAGAACGGGCGGGATGCGGGAACATCGGCCCGACATCCTCGTTGTCGTCCTTCTGACAACTGACCTTGATGATGCCGATGCCGATTGAACCGCCCGAGATACCGCCATCGACACCCGGCACGCCGACCGAGCCGCCGCCTGGAATCCCGCCCGGCAATCCGCAGCCTGAAATCACGCCACCCGTGCACGAGCCCGGCGAATCACCTCGGCCCGATGAATTGCCGGGGCGCAGGCCCGACGAGATTCCTTCGCGCGGACCGAACGGGCCGCTCACGCCGAATCCCGCGACGGATGCCAATTCGTCGCAGGGTCACATGTGACGCGATTGCAAGCTGGGTCTGAATGCGCAATGAACGTTGCTTGCGTGACATGATCTGCATGCAGAAATAAATCGCGACGCAATGTCTTTGCCCGCCACAATCCGGCCTAACGCGTAGCTGTTCATCATCCCACTTCACTCCGCCAAAGAACCTTCCGGGGAATTTCACGACATGACCAATCTTCGCTTCGTGCTGCTTGCCACGACGGCTCTGACCGCGATGCAATTCGCAAGCTCCGCATCGCATGCGCAAAGCGCACCGCTCGTCGTCGCGCAGGCTCAGCCTCAAGAGACCGGCCCTGACGGAAAGCCGAAGCAGCCTCCGAAGGAAGCGCCAAAGGGAGCACCGCCCGCGCATCCGACCGCGCCGCCGCCTGCCGCGCCCAAGGCACCCAGCGCAGCTCCGCCGGCAGCTGCACCGCCGCATCCGCCCGCCGCACCTCCGCCGGCCGCGGCGCCGTCACGCCCGACGCCGCCACCCCCGCCGCCCGCGACCCATCAGGCACCGCCCCCGCCACCGCCTGCAGCACCCAAGCCGCCGACGCCCCCGGCTGCGGCGCCGCAGCAGCATGCACCGACACCACCGCCGCCCCCGGCCGCAGCGCCGCAGCAGCATGCACCGACACCGCCGCCGCCCCCGGCCGCAGCTCCGCAGCAGCATGCACCGACACCGCCGCCTCCGGCCGCAGCGCCGCAGCAGCATGCACCGACACCGCCGCCGCCTCCGGCAGCGACTCCGCGGCAGCACGCTCCTGTTGCACCCGCCCCCGCGCCGACTGCGACACCGGTGCGTCCGGCTGCGACGCCAACGCCTCCGCCGCCCCCCATTACGCCGCCGGCCGGGTCCCGGCCGCTGCCCAACGCAGCGCCCGCCCCGACGCCAACGACCTCTCCGACGCCCGCAGCTCGTCCGGCACCATCTCCGGCGCCCACGCCATCGGCAACGCCGGCACCTGGCGCCACGCCCCCCGGACGTCCTGGCGCTCCGCCGGCTGCCGGAGCACCGGCTCCAGGCGCAACCCCGGCTCCGTCGGCAACGCAGGCTCCCGGACGTCAGGGTGCAACGCCTGGCGCGCCCGCCGCAGGCACTCCGCCGGTGGCGCCGCAGGCCGGTGCCGTGCAGCGTCCTCCGGCGCCGCCGCAGGGCGCCGCGGCGCCGACCGTCGTTCCTGCCACGCCAGCCGCAGCACCGCCGCCCGACAAGGCGCAGTACGCGCCGCCGACGGTTGCTCCGGCCTTCCGCGCCGCGCCAGCCGTCGCAGCGCCGCTGCCGCCGCCGCCGCGTCCGCAGCAGCGAGACCTGACGCCGCTTGCGTTCGGTGCGGGCGTGGTGGCCGGTGCCGTGATCGGCGCCACCATCGCCGACTATCGCAACCAGCGGCAGGAGGTCGTCGAAGACGGCCGCACCGTCTACACCGAGCCCGATCGCATCATCGTGCGCGACCCGAGTGGGCAGGAATATGTCCGCGGCAACGATCTCTATCGCTTCCGTTACGGCGCCCGCGATATCCGCACCGAGACCGTCGGCGGCGAAACCCGCACGGTCGTGATCCGTCCTGACGGTACCGAAATCATCACGGTGGTCGGTCCGGACGGAAGCTTGATGCGCCGCATCCGCAGGGATCAGCGCGGGCGTGAGATCGTGATCATCGACAACACCTACCGCGATCCGCGGGCGGTCGGCGGCTTCTATGTCGACGTGCCGCCGCCGGTGGTCAGCATCCCCTACGATCGCTACATCGTCGACGCGCAGGAAGCATCGCCGGACGTGATCTACGAGACCATGCGGGCCCCGCCGGTGCAGCGGATCGATCGGCGCTACTCGCTCGACGAGATCCGCTACTCGCCGAATGTTCGCATGCAGATGCCGAGCATCGACGTCAACACGATCAACTTCGCGACGGGATCATGGGCCATTCCGCCGGACCAGGCGGCGCGGCTGCAGGTGATCGCCGACGGCATCAACCAGGCGATCCAGGCCAATCCGCAGGAAGTGTTCCTGATCGAGGGCCACACCGATGCGGTCGGCAACGACGTCGACAATCTGTCGCTGTCGGATCGCCGGGCGCAGGCCGCGGCCGAATTGCTGACCCAGCAGTTCGGCGTGCCCGCGGAGAACCTGACATCGCAGGGCTACGGCAAGCAGTACCTGAAGGAGCAGACCGACGGGCCGAGCGTGATCAACCGGCGCGTCACCGTCCGCCGCATCACCCCGCTGCTCAATGGCGGCCAAGCCAACGCGGCACCGCCTCCGCCGCGGCAATAAGACCATCGCAGAAAAGAAAATGGCCGGGAGCGATCCCGGCCATTTTTTTGTTTTGCCTCGACAGCGAGGGCACTAACCCTTGTCGCTCTCGAGCCGGAAAATCTGCGAGCCCTCGCTCCCCGACAGCAGGCCGGCCTTGGAATAGAGACCGAGCTTGGTGCGCGTGTCGGCGATGTCGAGATTGCGCATGGTGAGCTGGCCGATGCGATGCTCCGGCGTGAACGGCGCGTCCTCCACCTTCTCCATGCTGAGCCTTTCAGGTGCGTAGGTCAGGTTCGGGCTCTCGGTGTTCATGATCGAATAATCGTTGCCGCGGCGCAGCTCCAGCGTGACCTCGCCGGTGACGGCCCGCGCAACCCAGCGCTGCGCCGTCTCGCGCAGCATCAAGGCCTGCGAGTCGAACCAGCGGCCCTGATAGAGCAGACGTCCGAGTCGCATGCCGCTGATGCGGTACTGCTCGATGGTGTCCTCGTTGTGAATGCCGGTGACGAGCCGCTCATAGGCGATGTGCAGCAGCGCCATGCCCGGCGCTTCGTAGATGCCGCGGCTCTTGGCCTCGATGATGCGGTTCTCGATCTGGTCGCTCATGCCGAGGCCGTGGCGGCCGCCGATGGCATTGGCTTCGAGGAACAGCGCGACCGGATCAGAGAAGGTCTTGCCGTTCAGCGCGGTGGGCTGGCCTTCCTCGAAACGCACGACGACCGTCTCGGCCTTCACGACGCAATCCTCGCGCCAGAACGGCGCGCCCATGATCGGGTTGACGATCTTGATGCCGCTGTCGAGGCTTTCGAGATCCTTCGCTTCATGCGTGGCGCCGAGCAGATTGCTGTCGGTCGAATACGCCTTCTCGGCGCTCATCTTGTAGGCAAAACCCTGCGCGGTCATGAACGCCGACATTTCAGCGCGACCGCCGAGCTCGTCGATGAACTGCTGGTCGAGCCAGGGCTTGTAGATGCGCAGGGATGGATTGGTCAGCAGGCCGTAGCGATAGAAGCGCTCGATGTCGTTGCCCTTGAAGGTCGAGCCGTCGCCCCAGATGTTGACGCCGTCTTGCTTCATCGCCGCGACCAGCATCGTCCCGGTGACCGCGCGGCCGAGCGGGGTGGTGTTGAAATAGGTGATGCCGCCGGTCGAGATGTGGAAGGCGCCCGACTGGATCGCGGCGATGCCCTCGTGCACGAGCTGCGTGCGGCAATCGACCAGCACGGCCTTCTCCGCGCCGAAGGCTTCCGCCTTGCGCGGGATCTCGTTGTAGTCGGCCTCGTCGGGCTGGCCGAGATTGGCGGTATAGGCGTAGCAGCGTGCGCCCCTCTGCTTCATCCAGAGCAGCGCCGCAGAGGTGTCGAGGCCGCCCGAAAATGCGATGCCGACTTTCTCACCCTTGGGCAGGCTTTTCAGGATCGTGGTCATGGGGCTTCCAATCGGGTCTTGGGGGCTGATGAGGGGCTTGGTTTGACCGCGCGAATATCAAATTTCGCCCGGATCGGCACGCTTTTAATGGCTCAAACCGACGCCGCCGGGCCGGTCTTACGGCCGAACAGGCGCTTGCGGAGCCGGTAGGCGGGCATGTTCAGCCGGGTCAGCGCCGCATCGACCGCCGCGTCGGAAAACCGGGTCCGGGGCCAGCGGTAGATCAGGGCGTAGCCGAACCAGATCACGACGAAGGTGACGAGCCCGGCGGTTGCGACGTCGGTGAAGAAGTGGCCGCCGAAGGCCATGCGGAGGCCGCTGGTCACGGCGCCGAACACCAGCGCGCCGGCGTAGGCCAGCGGCCGCCATGCCGGCGGCGCCAGCGCGGCGGGCGCCAGCGTCCAGAACGCGGTCGCGCCTTCGCCGGAGAAGAACGAGCAATTGCGCGCGCAATCGCCGCGCGGATCCCACCACGCCACGAACTGCTGTTCGCCGGCAAATTCGGTCACCACCACCGGCCGCGGCCGGCCCCAATAGGTCTTGAAGGTGAGATTGGTGAGGATAACGGCCGACAGGATGATCGTGGCCAGCAGGAAAACGATCGCGCGTCCTGACACCATCAGAGGACGATCGGGCCAGATCATCTTGACCACGAGCGCCACCAGCGACGGCAGCACACACGCCCAGGACACCCACATCGCAGCGTCACGCGCGACGCCGGCCCAGTCGTTCAGCTTGAGCGGAAAGGTCTTTGTCTGGGGATCGAAGAACAGCGCCGCGAGCTTGAGATCGAGCTCGGGATAGAGCCCAAAAACGACGCCGATCACCAGCCACAAAGCGAGAGCGATAAAGAGTCCAGTCCGGTTCATGGCGCGCGGTTTAGCGGAGTGGGACCGCGATGAAAACCCCAACGAAGCTGCCATACTCCCCCCGGGAGGGTAAGAAAGTCACCGCGCCTCCGGCCGCGAATTCGACGGCAGCGGCGGAGGCGGGTTGCGCGGGGGCCGCGGGATGCGCCAGGCGCCGGCGTTGCGGCCGGCGATCAGCCAGTAGACGACGCCGGCGACGATGCCCGCGCCGGTCATGATTTCCAGATGCCGACGCACGATGCCCTCGAACTGCAAGGTGTCCGGGTCAAACGGGATGAGGCCGAGATAGCAAGCGAGTCCGACCAGGCCGCCGCCGACCGCATAGGCCAGCGCGCTGCGGATGTAGAGCGCCTCGGTGATCGCGACGATCACCGCCGCCGGCACCAGTGCGAAGCCCGACACGAAGATGAAGCCGAAGCCGAGCAGGATGTCGATCGCGCCCTGGTCGACGGGACCGGCGCCGAGATCGGAGAATTCCGGAAACAGCAGCGCGCCGACGACGATCGTGCCGCCGACGAAACAGGCGGCGAGGAAGCCGATGAAGATGACGACGAGGCGGCCGATCAGGGACATGGTGCGAAAGCCGACCCAGGCGGCATTGCGAGGCGCGCGGCGACGAAGCAATCCAGACCGTTTCCGCAGTGACAGACTGGATTGCTTCGCTTCGCTGGAAATGACGAGGGTGCGAGAGCGCGGGCGCGCATCGTCAATCCGTCATCGCCATGGCGCGGAGCGCCTGGCGCTCGCGCGCGCTGAGCTTTTCCGTCTCCGACTTGAGCTGACCGCAGGCGGCGAGGATGTCGCGGCCACGCGGGGTGCGCACCGGCGAGGAATAGCCGGCGTTGAAGATGTATTCGGAGAATTTTTCGATCTGGTCCCAGTCCGAGCATTCATAGGCCGTGCCGGGCCAGGGGTTGAACGGGATCAGATTGATCTTGGCGTGAATGCCCTTGAGCAGCTTCACCAGCAGCTTGGCATCGTCGAGCGAATCGTTGACGCCCTTGAGCATCACATATTCGAAGGTGATGCGGCGCGCATTCGAAGCGCCGGGATAGTCGCGGCAGGCCTGCAGCAGCTCCTTGATCGGATATTTGCGGTTGAGCGGCACCAGCTCGTTGCGCAGCTCGTCGCGCACCGCATGCAGCGAGATCGCGAGCATGACGCCGATCTCCTCGCCGGCGCGCACGATGTTCGGTACCACGCCTGAGGTCGACAGTGTGATGCGGCGGCGGGAGATGCCGATGCCTTCATTGTCGCCGACGATGAGCAGCGCATCGCGCACCGCATCGAAATTGTAGAGCGGCTCGCCCATCCCCATCATTACGATGTTGGTGACGCGGCGCGTGCCGTCCTCGCGATCGGCCCAATCGTTCAGGCGATCGCGCGCCACCATGATCTGACCGACGATCTCGCCGGCGGTGAGGTTGCGCACCAGGCGCTGGGTGCCGGTGTGGCAGAACGAGCAATTCAGCGTGCAGCCGACCTGGGAGGACACGCACAGCGTGCCGCGATCGGTCTCGGGGATGTAGACGCACTCGACTTCATGGGCGCGCTCGACATTGTCGCCGCTCGGCAGCCGCAGCAGCCATTTGCGAGTGCCGTCGTTGGAGATCTGCTCGGCCACGACTTCGGGACGGTCGACGGTGAAATGCTCGGCGAGCTCGGCGCGAATCCCCTTCGAGATCGACGTCATGTCGTCAAAACTCTCGGCGCCGCGGAAATAAAGCCAGTGCCACAGCTGTTGCACGCGCATCTTGCGCTGCGCGGGTGCAACGCCGATCTCGCCGAGGCGGTCAGCAAGCTCGGTGCGCGACAGGCCGATCAGCGACGGCTTGGCCGGCGGCACATAGGTTTCGAGCGGAGTCTTCTCCACCAGGATTGCGTCGCGCGGCTCGGTCGTCGGTTGCATGGGTTGCCTGATTAGTTGATGTCTCGTCATGCTCGGGCTTGTCCCGGGCATCCTCGTTCTCTTCCGCCTGTGGCTAGCGCGTGGCTGGCCGGGACAAGCCCGGGCGATGACGGCGAAAAATGGGAACCGCCCCTATATAGCAACCGGAACCGCCGATTGCGACCATGGCTATTACGCAGCCTTACCGCCGACAATCCTGTGCGATCTTGTCGAGCGCCTGGGCGAGGCCCTTCAGCGAGAATGTGTCGGTCGTCTCCGTTCCCTTGGCCGAGACGCCCTTGACGACCAGATCGGCCGATTTGCGCATGGCGTCGACCATCCGCTCCTCCTCGGCCGCATTCTTGATCCAGAGGCCGTCGCCTTGCGTGTACATCGCGAAGGACGCGCCGCCGACCTCGACAGTCGATTCCGAGCCCGGCTTCAGCGCGTAGCCGATCATGACCGAGACTTCGTTGTTCACCTTCTCGGCCGGACGGGTCGACACGAAGGCATAGGCGGGATCGCGCGGCCGGTTCGGTGGGTTGGTCTTCGACGAGGAGGGTTTTGCCAGCGCGAAGCAGACCTTCTTGCCGTTGGGCGTCGCGGAATAGGCGCCCCAGGTGCCGAACTGGCCAATCAGCGTCGGCTCTGCGCCACCCGCCACTGCAGCGGCAGGGCCCGCCGTCTTGCTCTCGGGCTTGGCTGCCGTCTTGGCGGCTGGCTTTGTCGCGGCCTTGGGCGCCGGTTGCGCCGGTTGCGCCCGTGCGGAATCGGTGATTCCGCCGACCGCCACGCCAGTCATCAAAGCTAAAATCAGCACCCGCCACATGCTGGAGTGGTTCCCTCAATATTGTGACTGGAAGATGGCCCGGACGCGCTTTGTCCAGGACTCTGGGATAACCGGGAAAGTCTAATTTGGGAAGGCAGTTAGCGGGTGAGCGCGACTAGCTTTTCGTCCGCGCGGCACGCTGCTCGGCCCATCGCGCCGCAGTCCATTGCAGCAGGTCCTCGGCGCCGGAACTGCGCAAATGCGCACCGCCGTCGATCACCACCATCTCGCCATTGATATAGCCGGCGCGGTCCGAAACCAGGAAGCTGGCCAGGTCGGCGAGCTCGCTGTGCTCACCGGTGCGTCCCAGCGGGTTGCGCGCGGTCCAGCCTTCGTCACGGCCTTCGGGGCGGAGCTGCCCCGATGCGCCCGATGTGGGGAACGGCCCCGGCGCGATCGCAACGCTGCGGATGCCCTTGGGGCCCCACTCCACCGCCAGGCTTTTGGTCATCGCCAGCACAGCCGACTTCGCCATCGCGGAAGGAACGGTGAAGGCGCGGCCGGTGATGGTGGAGGTCGAGAGGATCGAGAGCACGACGCCGTTGTGCTTGCCATCGATCCAGCGCCTGCCGGCGGCGAGCGTGCAATACATCGCGCCATGCAGCGTCGGTGCCAGGATCGCATCGGCCGCGCGGAACGACAGATGCTCAGTCTGCGCGATGAAGGTTGCGGCAGCGTTGTTGACGAGGATATCGAGCGGCGCCTCGCGCCAGATCGCATCCATCATCGCGTCGACAGCGGCACCGTCTCGAACATCGCACGCTGTTGTCGTCACCTTGCCGCCGGTTTCTTTGCGCATCTCGCTCGCGGTTGCTTCGAGACGATCGAGCTTGCGCCCGCAGATCACGAGCTCGGCGCCGAGCGCGAGAAAGCGGCGCCCCATTGCGGCCCCAAGGCCCGAGCCACCACCGGTGACGAGGATACGCTTGTTCTGGAGCAAACCTGTTTCAAACATCGTTCGAATCCCTTTCTCCGCCGGTTCGTCACTGCGAGCGAAGCGACGCAATCCAGGCTATTTCCGCAGGGCGGATTCTGAATGGCTTCGCTTCGCTCGCAAGGACGCAAGGATAGGCTTTCCCACGACTCGAGACAAAGAATCCGGATTGTCCGGCCGCGGTAAATCCGGCAGAAACGGGCCAGCCACGACTCCACTCGAAACGCTTCAGGTGCCGCCATGAAAGCCATCCTCTGCTCGCAATATTGCCAGCCCGACGATCTCGTGCTCGCCGACGTGCCGGATCCGGTGGCCGGTCCCGGCGAAGCCGTGATCGCGATCAAGGCGGCGGCGCTGAATTTCTTCGACATCCTGATGATTCAGGGCAAGTACCAGATCAAGCCGCCGTTCCCGTTCTCGCCAGCCGCGGAGGTTGCCGGCGTGATCGAGAGCATCGGGCCCGGCGTCACGGATCTCAAGGTCGGCGATCGCGTCGTCGCCTCCTGCGGCCACAACGGTGCGCGCGAGAAGATCGCGCTGCCGGCGGCAGGGATCGTGAAGATTCCCGACAATCTCGATTACGATCGCGCGGCCGGCATCATCATCATCTACGGCACCGCGCTGCATGCGCTGGAGGATCGCGCGAGCCCGAAGCCGGGCGAGACGCTCGCGGTGCTGGGTGCCGCCGGCGGTACCGGCCTTGCGGCCTGCGAGCTCGGCAAGCTGATGGGCCTGAAGGTGATCGCTTGCGCCTCGTCGGACGAGAAGCTCGAATTCGCCAAAGCACACGGCGCCGAGCTGACGCTGAACTACGCCAAGGAAGACCTGAAGGAAGGCTTGCGAAAACTCACCGGCGGCAAGGGCGTCGATATCATCTTCGATCCGGTGGGTGGCGCGTATGCCGAACAGGCATTGCGCTCGATCGCCTGGGAAGGCCGCTTCCTGGTGATCGGCTTTGCCGCCGGCGATATTCCGAAGATGCCGCTGAACCTCGCGCTGCTGAAGGGCTGCGACATCAGAGGCGTGTTCTGGGGCGCCTGGACCCGGCAGAATCCGGAGAAGAACCGCGCCAATCTCGAGAAGCTCGTGAAGTGGACGGCGGAAGGCAAGATCTCCTCGCATGTCGACCGCACGTTCCCGCTGGCGCAGACCGCCGACGCAATGAAAGTGCTGGCGGGACGCCAGGCCATGGGCAAGGTGATCCTGCATCCGTGAGGACGCAGGCGGTGCCGCCACATAGGCAACCGCATCGCGGGAATCACCGGCGTCGCTGAAGCTACGCCGGCGTTTTCGCGCAGCGCCGTCTGGTTGAGCCTTTCTCAACCATCACCGTCAAAATTGCGGTGCATTCGCCCGCTTCGCCCGAATCAAACCAAACTATTTCCTGATTCGCGCAAACCGCCGTCGTTTTTTGGGCTGATTCGAACGGCGTTTTACCGGTTCCGTTTGCGGGACACTTCTGGACAAAAGCAAGAAGACTGAAGCCGGGAATGCCCCTGCGTTGCGTTGGTAAGGGGAGCATCACCATGGAGACGACGGCACATCGCCCGTCGACGGAGTCGACGGCGCTCGACTCCCATCGAGCAGCATCACATTCACCGACCGCGTCCTTTATCCGGGCGCGGGCCGCACGGGCCGATCTATCGCAGGACGATCCAATCCCACTCTTCCTGTCCGATCCGCTCGGTGCGCCGGACCCACGCGAATATGCGCCGATCGAGGTGCGCTCCAGACTGATCCCGCGAGTTCTCGGGGCAGTCCTGGCGGCATCCACGGTGGCTGTTCTGGCCGTGCTGTTTCAGTCCGAGATTCACGGCCTCTTTGCCGCCAATGCCGCAAACTGGATCGGTATCGCGGCGGACCAGGCCATGGCGTCGACCCATGCGCCCGCCGTACCGCAGACGGCGGGCAAGGAGCCGGAGCGCGAGAGCGATACGAGGCTGGCGAATGCCGACACGCAGGATCTTCCTGCGCCGTCAACGCCGAGCCGCGAAGCGATAGCGACCGCCTATCAAAGCGCGCTACAGGCGCAGGCACCAGCGCCTGTGGCGGCCGCAGCTGCCGCACCACCCGAGCCACCTTCACCCGCCAACCGGCTTCCGCCTGCCAGGACACTCGACGCGGACACGCTGGCGGGGCTGATGGCGCGCGCCAGGAGCCTGATGACCGTCGGCGACATCGCCGCGGCGCGGCTCCTGCTCGAACGCGCGGCCGATGCACAGGATGCGACGGCGGCGTTCGTGCTGGCGCAGACCTATGATCCCGCCGTGCTGGGCACCAAGGACACGCGGAGCATCACTGCGGACGCCGCAGCCGCGCGCGACTGGTACCGGAAAGCCGAGCAGCTTGGATCGGCGGAGGCGAAGCAGCGCCTCACCCAACTTCAGAACTAGATCTAGCAGGGGACATCATGCGTAACACTTTGAAGATGGCGCTTGCCGCCGTCTTGACGATCTGTGCCTTCGCGGCACGCGCCGAGCAGACCGAATACGATCCGGCCAAGGTCTCGGACAGCTTGAAAGCCATCTTCCAGTTCGGCTCGAACTCGACCAAGCAGGCGCTGAACGCCAACACCGTCACGCTGATAACCGGCACGATCGGCGGCACTTACGTGCAATTCGGCGCCGACCTCGCCTCCGTCCTCGACGACGGCAACAAGATCCGCGTGCTGCCGATCGTCGGCCGCGGCTCGGTGCAGAGCGTTGCCGACATCCTGTTCCTGCAAGGCGTCGATCTCGGCATCGTGCGCGCCGACACGCTCGACTATCTCGAGCGCAAGGGCTTCGCCAAGGACATCAAGAAGCAGTTCACCTATGTGTCCAAGCTCTACAATGAAGAGATGCAGGTGATCGCGCCGAAATCGGTCGCCACCCTCAAGGACCTCGAAGGCAAGACGGTGAGCGTCGACCTGCCCAACGGCGGCACCTTCGTCACCGCACTCACCGTGTTCGAGCGGCTCGGGATCAAGGCGAAATTCGTCTATATCGAGCAGCGTATCGCGATGGAGAAGCTGAAGGCTGGAGAGATCGACGCCGTCGTCGTGGTCGGCGGCAAGCCGTACAAGTCGGTCTCGACCTTCAGCAATGACGGACGCTTTCATCTTGCCGGCGTCGACTATGCAAAGGCGCTCCAGAGCGACTATCTGCCGGCGACGCTGACGCCCAAGGACTACCCGAACCTGATCAAGGACGGCGAGAGCGTGGACACGATCGCGGTGCCGGCGGTGCTTGCCGCGTATAATTGGGCGCCGAACACCGAGCGCTATCGCAAGCTCGCGCTGTTCGTGGACGCGTTCTTCACCAAATTCCCCGCGCTCCAGAACCCGCCCTTCCATCCCAAATGGAAGGAGGTCTCGCTTGCGGCGCCGCTCGCCGGCTGGAACAGACTGCCGGTGGCGCAGCAATGGCTTGACCGGCATGGTATCGAGCCGGTGACGCGGGAGCGCTTCGAGGCCTTTCTGAAGCAGAGCCCGGCAGCTGCGAAGGTGTCCGACGCAGAAAGGGAGACGCTGTTCAAGCAATTCCAGGCCTGGGACGCCGAGAAAGCACGGGCGGAGAAGAAGTAGCGAGCCCTCCTGTTATTGCGCGGCGTCCGTCGCTTCCACACCGCGCTTCAGTGCGGCGCGCGCGGCCTGCCGATGCTCCGACGTGATGTGGCTCGCGACCATGCGGATGGCGGTCGCGAGCACGGCGGCATCGTCGGTGAAGCCGAGCACCGGCATCACGTCTGGAATGAAGTCGAACGGCAGGATGAAATAGGCAATCGCGCCCAGCAGCGATGCCTGCACATGGCGCGGCGTCTGCCGGTCGAACGCGCAATAATAGGCGGCGAGCAGATCTTCCGCGAACGGCAGATGCGCGGCGACGCGCTTCAGCTTGCTCCAGAAGCGGCGGCGCACGCTGTCACGATCCTCCGCGAGCCGATCGGCCGGCTCGAAGCCGACGCTGTGTTCGGCAGCCATGTCTGGAAAACTCCCCTTCAACCGGACGCGGCGGATCGCCGCATCGTGTGCTGATCAGGACATGGGGATGCGAATCCTGCCTGCAAGTGTCAGCCTGATACCGGCTTAGCGATGGCATTCATCGCCGTGGCAAGCTCGATGTCGAGCTTGGTGACGCCGCCCGCATCATGGGTCGACAGCACCACCTCGACCGTCTTGTAGACATTGCGCCATTCCGGATGGTGATCCATCTTCTCGGCCACCAGCGCCGCGCGGGTCATGAAGCCGAAGGCCTCGTTGAAATCCTTGAAGACAAAGGTTTTTCCGATGGCATCGCGGCCCTGGACCTCGGTCCAGCCCGGGATACCGCCCAGTGCCTGCTTGCGTGTGTCCGCCGATAGCCGTCCTGCCATCATCGTCCTCCGTCCTTCAGGGGAACTTTACCCTAACACCGTGCCTATGGCCCGGGTTCGGATCGATCCGCTAACCATGACGCAGATGTAACCCCGCCGGACAAGAAATTTGCTACAATTGCGGGTGCAAATCGCCGGCCGAGATGAGACTGAGCCTGAAGCGCCTGTTTGGGAGATCGATGACCGGGGATTCAAACCTGGCCGAAACGCCCTCTCCGCCTTCGCCGCGATCCGCGGCGCGGAAGACGGCGCTCGTGTCTCTGGCGCTGGTGCTCGCCATCGTCGGCGCGCTGGCCGGCGGCTATTATTTCGCGATGCGACCGGTGACGCTGAAGATTGCGGTCGGTCCCGCCAACAGCGACGACGTCAAGGTGGTGCAGGCGCTCACGCAGGCCTTCGCGCAGAGCAAGGGCTTCGTGCGGCTGCGCCCGATCCAGACCGACGGCGCCACCGCCAGCGCGGAGCAACTCGCCGAAGGCAAGGCCGATCTTGCGATCGTGCGCGGCGATCTCGATGTCCCCAAGAACGCGCAAGCGGTCGCCACGCTGCGCAAGAACGTCGCGGTGCTCTGGTCAGTGCCCGGCAAGGGCAAGAAGAAGGGCGCGAAGATCACCAAGATCGCCCAGCTCGCCGGCCATCGCATCGGCGTGATCGGCCGCACCCAGGCCAATGTCAGCCTGCTCAAGGTGATCCTGCAGCAATATGGCGTCGATCCCACCAAGGTCGAGATCGTGCAATTCCCGGCGAGCGAAGCCGCCGAAGCGATCAAGAGCCAGAAGGCCGACGTCTATCTCGCGGCCGGCCCGGTCAACAGCAAGATCACGGCGGATGCGATCGCGGCCTCCGCCAAGGATGGCGGCTCGCCGACCTTCATCGCGATCGATTCGGCTGACGCGATCGCGCAGAACCATCCGGTCTATGAAGCCTCGGAGATTCCTGCCGGCACTTACGGCGGGTCTCCCGATCGTCCCGATGACGAGGTCAAGACCATCAGCTTCTCGCACCACATCGTGGCGCGCAAAGGCCTGTCGGAGACCACGGTCGCAGCCTTCACCCGGCAGCTCTTCGCCGTGCGCCAGCAATTGCTGACCGAATTCCCGCAAGCCGCGAAGATCGAAACGCCCGATACCGACAAGGACGCGGTGATCCCCGTGCATCCGGGCGCCGCGGCCTTCGTCGATGGCGAGGAGAAGACCTTCCTCGACAAATACAGCGATTACATCTGGTGGAGCCTGATGGCGCTCTCGGCCACCGGCTCGATCGGCGCCTGGTTCGCCGGCTATCTGAAGAAGGACGAGCGCGACAACAACAGCCATTTGCGCGAGCGCCTGCTCGACATGCTCGCCGCGGCCCGCAAGAGCGAGACCACCGAGGACCTCGACCAGATGCAGGCCGAAGCCGACGACATCCTGCGCGACACGCTGCGCTGCTACGATCACGGGGCGATCGAGGAAGGCGCGCTGACCGCCTTCAACATTGCGCTCGACCAATTCCACGCGGCGGTTGCCGACCGCAAGGCCGTGTTGATCGCCTTGCCGCAGAACCTGCAGCGCACCGGCGCGCAATTCCGGGCCGCCGGCAACGCATAAACGCGCGCGCTTGTAATCGCCGCGTCACATTCTCTCAATATAGCTCCCGCTGTCATTCCGGGATGGTCCGAAGGACCAGACCTCAGGTGCGCAATTGCGCACCGGGGAATCTCGAGCTTCGGGATTCGCGCTTCGCGCGCTCCGGAATGACGGCGCAAGACAATGAGCCAGCGAGCCCATGAAGATCAAATTCTCCCGCCGTCGTTTCCTCACCACCAGCGCCGGTGCACTCGGCGCCATCGCGATGCCGCATCTGTCGCGCGCCGCCGACCGCCCTGCGGTGACCCATGGCGTACAGTCCGGCGACATCACCGTCGATGGCGGCGTGGTCTGGGCGCGCACCGACCGGCCGGCGCAAATGCTGGTGGATGTGGCGACGACTGATACCTTCAAGGACGCCCGCGCGCTGCCGCCCATCGCGGCGCTGCCCGAGAGCGACTTCACCGCGAAGATGCTGGTGGACAATCTCCCTGCCGGACAGGACATCTTCTACCGCGTCCGCTTCCGCGATCTCTCCCACACCGCGATCGAAGGCGAGCCGGTAGTCGGCCGCTTCCGCACCGCGCCGGCCGACCGCCGCGACGTCAGCTTCGTCTGGGGCGGCGACGTCGCAGGCCAGGGCTGGGGCATTAATCCCGATGACGGCGGCATGTTCACCTTCTCGGCGATGCGCAAGCACCGCCCGGACTTCTTCCTGCATTCCGGCGACACCATCTACGCCGACGGCGTGATCCCCTCCGAGGTCAAGCTTGCCGACGGCAAGGTCTGGAAGAACGTCACGATCCCCGAAAAAGCCAAGGTCGCGGAGACGCTGGACGAGTACCGCGCCGCGCACAAATACAATTTCACCGACGACAATGTCCGTGCCTTCAATGCCGAGGTGCCGATCTTCGTGCAGTGGGACGATCACGAGGTGACCAACAACTGGTCGCTCTCGAAGGACCTGCCCTCGACCTACAAGGTGCGCGACATCTCGCTGCTCGCCGCGCGCGCGGGCCGCGCCTTCCACGAGATGTATCCGATGCGCGAGAGCATCAATGAGCCGGGCCGGGTCTATCGCAAGATCTCCTACGGCCCGCATCTCGACGTCTTCATCCTCGACGAGCGCAGCTATCGCGGCCCGAACGGCGCCAATCTCGAGGCGGATTACGGCCCCGCCAGCTATTTCCTCGGCCCCGAGCAGATGGCCTGGCTGAAGCGCGAACTGCTCAATTCGCGTGCGACCTGGAAGGTGATCGCCTCCGACATGCCGCTCAGCCTGATCGTCTACGACGACGCCACCAACAAGAAGGGCTCGGAAGCATTCGCCCAAGGCGATGGCCCGGCGCGCGGCCGCGAGCTCGAGATCGCCGACATCCTTCGCTTCATCAAGATGGCGCCGATCAAGAATACGGTGTGGCTGACGGCGGACGTGCACTACGCCGCCGCGCATTATTACGATCCGAACAAGGCGCAATTCCAGGATTTCGAGCCGTTCTGGGAATTCGTCTCGGGTCCGCTGCATGCCGGCACGTTCGGTCCGAACGAGCTCGACAATACGTTTGGTCCGGAGGTGCGCTTCGTCAAGGCACCGGGCAACGACAAGCAGAACCTGCCGCCGTCCGCGGGCATGCAGTTCTTCGGCCACGTCAAGATCGATGGCGCGTCCGGCCAGATGACCGTGACCTTGCGCGACCGCGCCGATGTCGCGCTGTGGTCGACCACGCTCGATCCGAAATTCGCCTGAGCCGACTTAGCCGCCGCGCGTCTGCAACGCTGCCTCCAGCGCATCGCTGGAGCACGGCTTTTGCAGCCGCGGGCGCGCGGCGAACTGCGCGGGAATGCTGGTCTCCGCGCCGTAGCCGGTGACGAAGACGTAGGGAATTTTCAGCGCCCCGAGCCGCTCGGCGATCGCGAAGCTTGTTTCGCGGATCAGAGAGACGTCGAGCAGCGCAAAATCGGGCGCGCGCCTCGCGATCGCATCCAAGGCCTGCGCGACCGTGCCCACGGTGCGGACGCTTCTCACGCCAAAACCGAGCAGGCGATCCTCGAAATCGATGGCGATGATCGGATCGTCCTCGACGATCAGCACATCAGCGGGAATGTCGGCCGCACCGTCCGGGGAAGCAGGTATCATGATCGTGTCTATTGAGGGCTGCATGGTATTACCGGTCAGGACAGCCTCAGGCCGACGCCTGCGCCCAGCGCATCGGAGGGTTCCCGGAACGAAACTCACCACAGAACAGTTTTCACGTCTGTTCACATGTGCACACAGGCCGTGGGCGGAACTCGCTACTGTGAGGAGGAGGACGGGAGTTCACGATGGATGCGCGTATCAGCAAGGCAAGCGAGGTCGAGAGCCGCCCCGCCAACAATCTTCTGCGGCGGCTGAGCCCGGCCGATTATGCGCTGATCGCATCCTATGTCACCGTTGACGAGGCCGGCGCGAACCATCTGCTCTACAGCCCCGGCGACGATGTCCAGGTCGTGCACTTTCCCTGCGGGCCGTCGCTCGCCACGTTCCTGGTCCCGAACGAAGACGGGCGCGACGTCGAGACCATTCTGGTCGGCCGCGAAGGCGCCGTCGGCGGCATCGTCAGCGAAGGATTTCTGCCCGCCTATACCCGCATCTGCGTCAAGTTCGGCGGGCCATTTGCGCACATTCACGTCGGCAGACTGGAGGCGGCCAAGGCGCGCTCGCCGTCACTGCGCAATATCTTCGCCCGGTACGCCGACTGCATGCTGGCGCAGATTTTCCAGTCGACCGCCTGCAACGCGATCCACTCGATCGAGCAGCGCACGGCCAAATGGATCATCGCGGCGATGGAGCGGACCGGCGACGAAAGCAGCGTGCCACTGACGCATGAGCAGCTCGCCACCTTGCTCGGGGTCGGGCGCAGCTATGCCAGCCGCGTGCTGCAATCGTTCAAGGCCGAAGGCGTGCTCGACACCAGGCGCGGCTCGATCCTGGTCCGCAATCATGACGGCCTGCGCCTGCGCGCCTGCCTGTGCAACGACGCCGTGAAGCTGCATTTCGAGGAGGTGCTGCGGGGGGTCTATCCGAGCGAGGAGGCGAACAGCAGTCCGGCGCAGGGCTGACGTCCGGGCACCCGCCGCGGCCGGTTCAGGGCCCAAACCGTCCTTAAGACCCGGGAATTCCCGGGCAAAATTCAATCAACCAATCCCGAAAGAACGCATTGTTTTTTGGCGGTTTTTGCTTATATTGCGCCGCAAACGTATGGAGTGCCCGGTCGATCTGGCCGGGCTTCCTTTTTGGGTGTAATAGGCCCCGTTTTCCACGTTTCAGCGTTGTCCGTGAAGAGGTCCCGGCTTGACCGGCGAGATCGCGCTTAACCCATTGTCCGACCGCAAAGAAGCTCACTCATGAACCTCCGTAACGTCGCCATCATCGCCCACGTCGACCATGGCAAGACGACCCTCGTCGACAAGCTCCTCCAACAGTCCGGTACGTTCCGCGAGAACCAGAAGGTGACGGATCGCGCGATGGACTCCAACGATCTGGAGCGTGAGCGCGGCATCACCATTCTGGCCAAGGCGGCCTCGGTGCAGTGGAAGGACACCCGCATCAACATCGTCGACACGCCCGGCCACGCCGATTTCGGCGGCGAGGTCGAGCGCATCCTGAACATGGTGGATGGCGCCCTGGTGCTGGTCGACGCGGCTGAAGGTCCGTTGCCGCAGACCAAATTCGTGGTCTCCAAGGCGCTCAAGGTCGGCCTCAAGCCGATCGTCGTCATCAACAAGGTCGACCGCCCGGACGCGCGTCCGACCGAAGTCATCAACGAGGTGTTCGACCTGTTCGCGGCGCTCGACGCCAGCGAGGAGCAGCTCGATTTCCCGATCCTGTATGGGTCGGCCAAGCAGGGCTGGATGGCCGAGAGCCCCGAGGGTCCGCAGGACAAGGGCATGGAGCCGCTGTTCGACCTGGTGCTGCGCCACGTCGCCCCGCCGAAGGTCGAGGAAGGTCCGTTCCGCATGATCGGCACCATTCTGGAGGCCAACCCCTATCTCGGCCGCATCATCACCGGCCGCATCTCGTCAGGCGTGCTCAAGCCGAACCAGCAGGTCAAGGTGCTGCATGCCGACGGCAAGCTGGTCGAGACCGGGCGCATCACCAAGATCCTGGCGTTCCGCGGCCTCGAGCGCACGCCGCTCGACGAAGCCGAAGCCGGCGACATCGTCGCGATTGCGGGCCTCACCAAAGGCACTGTCGCCGACACCTTCTGCGATCCGACCGTCGAGGTGCCGCTGCCCGCGCAGCCGATCGATCCGCCGACCGTGTCGATGTCGTTCATCGTCAACAACTCCCCGCTCGCCGGCACCGAAGGCGACAAGGTGACGAGCCGCATGATCCGCGACCGTCTGCTGCGCGAAGCCGAAGGCAACGTCGCATTGCGCGTGGTCGAGGCCGCCGACAAGGATGCGATGGAAGTGTCCGGCCGCGGCGAATTGCAGCTCGCGATCCTGATCGAGACCATGCGTCGCGAGGGCTTCGAGCTTTCGGTGTCGCGCCCGCGCGTCGTCTACCAGAAGGACGAAGCGACCGGCGCCACCATGGAGCCGATCGAGGAGGTCGTGATCGACGTCGACGAGGAGCATTCCGGCGTCGTCGTGCAGAAGATGAGCGAGCGCAAGTCCGAGTTGATCGAGATGAAGCCCTCGGGCGGCAACCGCCAGCGGCTGGTGTTCTACTCGCCGACCCGCGGCCTGATCGGCTACCAGGGCGAACTGCTGACCGATACCCGCGGCACCGCGATCATGAACCGCCTGTTCCACGGCTATGCCCCCTACAAGGGCGAGATCCAGGGCCGCCGCAATGGCGTGCTGATCTCCAACGACCAGGGCGAAGCGGTGGCATACGCCATGTTCAAGCTGGAAGACCGCGGCCCGATGATGATCGAGCCGGGCTGGAAGGTCTACAAGGGCATGATCGTCGGCGAGCACACCCGCGACAACGATCTCGAGATCAACGTGCTCAAGGGCAAGCAGCTCACCAACATCCGCACGACCTCGAAGGACGAAGCCGTGCGCCTGACCCCGCCGATCCGCATGACGCTGGAAAAGGCGCTCGCCTATATCGAGGACGACGAGCTCGTCGAGGTCACCCCGAAGTCGATCCGCCTGCGCAAGAAGCACCTCGACCCGAACGAGCGCAAGCGCGCCGAAAAGGCCAAGGAAGCGGTGGCGTAAAAGCCGGGTCATCACCGTCATTCCCCGCGCAGGCGGGGAATCCAGTACGCCGCGGCCTCTCTGTACTTCACAACCGTCTCTGCAATACTGGATCACCCGCTTTCGCGGGTGATGACATCTCGTTTTGTGGTGGCGCCTCAGCGAACGTGCTAGAGCCCACCCATGTCCTTGCCTTCCTCCGTTGACGTCGCAATCATCGGCGCCGGTGCAGCCGGCCTCGGCGCGGCACATGCGCTGGAAGGCTCCGGGCTGTCCGTGATCGTACTGGAGGCGCGCAACCGCCTCGGCGGCCGCGCCTGGACCGTGCAGGCCTCGCCTGAGGTCACCTTCGACGTCGGCTGCGGCTGGCTTCATTCAGCGGACAGGAACTCCTTCGTCGCGATCGCGCGAAAACTCGGCTTCGAGCTCAACAAGGACCTGCCGCCCTGGCGCGAGCGCGCCTATGGCAATGCGTTTCCGCAGGAGCTCCGCGACGATTTCATGCGCGCGATGGACGCGTTCTACGAGCGACTGTGGCAGTCCGCGCAAAAGGGCAAGGACGAGCCCGCGAGCCGCAGCCTCGAACCCGGCAATCGCTGGAATCCGATGATCGACGCGATCTCGACCTACATCAACGGCTGCGAACTCGAGGACATGTCGACGCTCGACTGGGACGCCTATGAGGACAGCGAGCTCAACTGGCGCGTCCGCCGCGGCTATGGCGCGCTGATCGCCGCCTATGGCGCGCCCGGCCCGGTCGCGCTGAACTGCAATGTCGCGCTGATCGACCATTCCGGCAAGCACGTCCGCCTTGAGACATCCCTGGGCAGGCTCACCGCCGACAAGGTGATCGTCACCGTGCCGACCAACCTCATCGCCGAGGAAGCGATCCGCTTCTCACCACCCCTTCCCGCCAAGGTCGATGCCGCCGCCGGCCTGCCGCTCGGCCTCGACGACAAGGTGACACTCGCGCTCGACGGCGCCGAGGCCTTCCCGAAAGAAGGCAATCTACGCGGCGCCACCATGCGCACCGGAATGGGCACCTATCACATCCGCCCGTTCGGCCAACCCTGCATCGAAGGTTTTTTCGGCGGCAGCTTTGCTCGCCAGCTCGAAGATGCAGGCGAAGGCGCCATCGCCGCGCACAGCATCGACGAGATCGCAGGCTTCCTCGGCAACGAGATCCGCAGCAAGCTGAAGCCGCTATATGAGTCGCGCTGGGGCCATGACCCGTTTGCGCGAGGGTCCTACTCGCACGCGCTGCCGGGACGTGCGGGGGACCGCGCGGTGCTGGCTGCGCCGGTCGATGGGCGATTGTTCTTTGCGGGTGAAGCGACGTCGCCGAATTTCTTCACGACGGCCCATGGGGCGCGGGACAGCGGAGAACGGGCGGCGGAGGAAGTGCTGGCGATTGTCGGCAAGCCATGACCACTTACTCCGTCATTGCGAGCGCAGCGAAGCAATCCCAGACTGGCAGGCGGTAACAGCCTGGATTGCTTCGTCGCTTCGCTCCTCGCAAGAACAGGGAGGCACCACTACTCGATCACACGCGCGCGCAAATCGGCATCCGGCACGAAGCACGCATCATACTTGCCGAAGATGCGATAGCGGTTGCGCGCGATGAGGCCGTAGACGGGGTCGCGCAGCGGCTTCGGCACGGCCAACAGAGCGCGCGCCCAACCCCAGCCGGGAAGCAGCGACAGCACCGTCAGCGCTGCATCGGACTTCATGAACGCCTCGCCGTCATGGACGACGGCATTGGTGTCGGGGTCATCGGGGTCGATGCCGAACGTGCGCGCGAGCCTCGCCCCATAATCCGACTGGATCGGCGTGAAGCGAAACTGCTTCGCCGTGTCGCGCTGTGCGACGAAGCGCACCCAGCGCGAGCAGAAGATGCAGACGCCGTCGAACAGGATGACATCGTCATCAGGCCATTTTGGCATCAGATCCTCTTTTTGGCGCGTATTCTTCACGCGAAACGGTATCCACTTGGCTCGAAAACGCTATCGATTATCCAGCATCAGAAGCGCCATCAGCATCAGCACGATCGCCGGTCCTGTCTTCACCAGCGCGCCGAGCGGCTCGATCCAGAGATCCGGCGTCAGGATCGCCGCGCCGCACATATAGCCGAGTGAGGCGACGATGCCCGCAATCAGGCCGATTGCAGCGGTGCGGCGGAAGGCGATCAGCACGCCGATGCTCATGTCGATCAGGCTGGCACCTGTCGTGATGGGATCGACCAGCGGCGCCGGAAAGCCGTGCGTAGCCAGGATGCCGGTGGCGGCACGGTAGGACACGAACAGCGCGATGACGCCGGAGACGAGCCAGAACGCGACCAGGCTTGCGAAGATCAATGCCTTGACCAGGAACAGCCGCGCGAACCATTTGTCCTGAATGGTGGCGGGATGGCGCCCGATCGTTTCTGCGAGCGTCTTCGGCGTGATGCCTGACGCGGCGATCCACGCCGAGGGATCACCGGTGACACCGCGGCGCAACTCGGCGATCGCCGTAGAGCGCATCGGCGGCATCCAGCCGAGAGTGTTTGCGAGATCGCCGATCCCGGCACCGAGATCGAGCATGAGAGCCGGCATCGCGATGCGCGGCCAACCGGCTGTGCCGAACGCGTGGCGAAACTGCTTGACGACGCCGGCCATGGTGATCGGCTCGGATTGCATCAGATCCCAGCTGACCGCTTTCATGGACGCATCGTCGATGTCGCGCGCGGCGAGCCAGGCGATGGTCGCCGAAATATCCTCGACCGCGACAGGCTGGAATGGTGTCGCCATCTCCTTGTCCGGCAAGTCGAACGGGAAGGCGGCGAGCGCGCGCAGCATGGCGCTGCCGCCATAGGCTGACGGTGCCACGACGAAGCCGGGCCGCAGGATCGCGTGAGCAAAGCCCGAAGCCGCGATCAGCCGCTCGGCCTCGCGCTTGGTGGTGGCGAACGCGGTGCGATCGGTTTCGGCTGTTCCGGGAATCGAGATGTGCACCAGCCGGATCGCGCGGCCGCTCTCGGCGATGGCTTGAAGCAGCCGTGCGACAAAATCGCGATGAACGGCGCTGGTGTCGCTCCCGGGACCATCCTGGAGCACGCCGAGGCAGTTCACGACGAGATCAACCGCATGCTCCTTCAGCAAGGCGGTCAGGGCGGCCGCGCCGAGCGACAGGATCGGCAACTCGATATCGAGCGCGCTCATTCTCTGTGCCGGTGACAGGCTGCGTGCGAGACCAACCACGCGAAGGCCGCGCTCGCGCAAATCGTCAATGACATAGCGGCCGATCAGACCCGAGGCGCCGAGCACCAAGATGGTTCGAGAGCTCATGACATCTTTCAAGACGGTTTTGCGATCATGAGCCAGAGGATCGCCATCGTCGCGCCGAAGCCGGGGAAGCCGAACGCGAACCAGCGACGGAACAGGACGGAGTAGCGCGCGGGCAGCGCGGTGCGCTGATCTGCGGCCTTGCGCGCGAGATCGCGCATCTCGATCTGCATGAAGACGACGGGAATCCAAAACAGGCCCGCGATCGCGTAAAGCGCGAGCGAGACGACGATCCAGCGTTCCGCGATCGACGTGGATGAGAGCATCATCAGCAACCCGCCCGTGACCGGCTGCAGGATCACCGCCGACAGCGTGAAGATCGCATCCGCAATCACGACCAGCGACGCCGTGCGGGCGATGAAGTCCGGGTTATCAGTGCGATGGGCCATCAGCATGAAGAAGGCGATACCGGTCCCGGTGCCGAGGATGACGATGGCGCCGAGCACGTGCAGATATTTGACCAGGAAATACAGCGTCATGGCGTTCTGGTCGCCACAGGTCTTGGCAGGTTCAGCGCACGCGTCAGTTGGCTGCTTGCAGCCTCGACGCCCGCCTCGGTCTCGATCATCCAATGCCCCTCGCTGCCGGCGGCCGGCAGCATATGAAAATCGTCCTTGCCGCCGCCGCTGCGAAATGCATCCGCCAGGGCCTTCGAAAAGGCCGGCGCAAAATAGCTGTCATTGGCTGCAACCAGCGAGGTGACGGGAATGCGCGCAGACTTGCCGAACTCGGCAGCGGCGGCGAGAAGCGTATGCGGCGCGCAGACCTTGTTCGGCTCGTCATTGGCGTGACCACCGCGCCCGGGCGCAAACACCGCGATCGCCGAGATCGCTTTCGGATCGGCATTCGCAAGCGCCAGTGCACCCCATCCACCGGCGGAATGGCCGAGCACGATAGCGGCGTCCTTGCGAATGAAATCCTGCTTTTGCAGATAATCCAGCGCGAGCGAAATTTCCTCTGCGGTGGCGCGGCCCGCGCGCGCGTAGTCCGCCTCGTCGCAGCCGCCCTGGTCCTCGACATATCGGCCACCGGTCGCACCATGGCCGAGGCGCTCCGGCACCAGCACGGCAAAGCCGCGCGCGACGAGAAACGCTGCGAGCGCGCGGTATTCCGGCTGCGGCATTTGCGCACGACGCAGCACGTTCTGCGTCGAGGCATGAGCGATCACCGCGAGCCGGAACGGACCACGACCAAGGGGGCGAAACAGCAGCGCACGCGCAGCGATGTCGGCTTCCGGTGACGGCACGCGCCATTCCTGGCGACGAAGCGGCTCGCCCTCTGCTCCCGATGCGCCAAACGCCTCCTGAGCGCGCAGAGGCGGCGCCGTCAGCAAGGCCAGCACAAGCAGAGGGGTAAGAGACTTGAAGAACCGCATGAATTGCCGAGAGCGAACACCGATGACGCGGGCCAGATTAATCCGAACGAATCACTCCGGGCGGAATTTCTGCATTGCAATCATGCTTCATTGGTTGCGGCCGCGGAGTTTTGCACCGGCACATGGCGACCCGGCGCTGTTCGAAAAGACGTCTTGTCTTTTTTCGGTACAGCATGGTCAAAATACTGATGCAGAAAGTCCACAGGTTAACCGATAATTAACGATAGGACTTGCCGCCGGCGCGGCGACTTGGTTTGATCCCCTTCATGAGCACAACCCTGATCGAGGTCCGGCCGGCGAAAGCTGCCGATGCAGCTGCGGTGGCGTCCACCCATGACGAAGCCTGGCGTTCCGCCTATCAGGGCATCATTCCCGGCGCCGAGCTGGAGAAGCTGATCAATCGTCGCGGTCCACAGTGGTGGGACAGCGCGATCCGCAAGGGCAGCCGCGTCAGCGTGCTCGTGTTCGGCGACAAGATCGCAGGCTACGCCAATTACGGCCGCAACCGCGCCCGCAGCCTGCACTTCGACGGCGAGATCTACGAGCTCTACCTGCGCCCCGAGTTTCAGGGCCTCGGTTTCGGCCGCCGCCTGTTCACGGCGGCCCGCCGCGACCTCATGCAGAGCAATCTGAAGAGCATGGTCGTGTGGGCGCTCTCGGACAATGATCCGGCGACCGAGTTCTACCGGGCGCTTGGCGGTCGCATGGTGGCGCGCTCCTCGGAGCGGTTCGGGCCGAAGGCGCTCGACAAGGTCGCCTTCGCCTGGACCAACTAAGATTTCTCCTGAGCCGCTGAAACCTTAACCGGCAGCGGGGCCCATCCGTCGATACCATCAGCCTTCTGCGCCGATGATCGCCGGATTCATTATTTCATGAAAACACGATGGATCAGCGGGCCAAGCCCGCGTATGACAGCGCCGAAAATCGCTGCCGGGCGAGATTTAACGTCGGCAATAACGGAGCCTTTCCAATGCGTATCGATGCGGTCTCAATCGGAAAAAACGTTCCTGAGGACGTCAACGTCATCATCGAAGTCCCCGTGGGTGGCGAACCGATCAAGTATGAGATGGACAAGGAGGCCGGCACGCTGGTGGTCGACCGCTTCCTCTATACGCCGATGCGTTACCCCGGTAATTACGGCTTCATCCCGCACACGCTGTCGGACGACGGCGATCCCTGCGACGTGCTGATCGTCAACACCCGCGCCATCATCCCCGGCGCCGTCATGAGCGTGCGCCCGGTCGGCGTGCTGTTCATGGAAGACGAAGCGGGCGGCGACGAGAAGATTCTGGCGGTGCCGTCGTCGAAGCTGACGCAGCGCTACGACAAGGTGAAGTCGTATTCCGACCTCCCCGACATCACGCTGCAGCAGATCCAGCACTTCTTCGAGCACTACAAGGATCTCGAGAAGGGCAAATGGGTGAAGATCACGCGCTGGGGTGGCCCCGAGGAAGCGCAGAAGCTGATCCTCGAAGGCATCGAGCGCGAGAAGAAAAAGAAGAAGGTGTGAGTTGATGCCCCTGATGCAGCGCAGCGGAAACGCTGCGCTGCTGAGCCGGGGCCCAATACAGCGCGGCCAGGGGTGCCGGCTCAGCGTCGTTTCATTTCGTGCCGCGCCGCGTCCGGGACACCAGCGCGGCGCTACACCGCGGGCTTCGGCAGACCGGCGATCGCACACGCCGCGCGCAGCGTGTTCACGAGCAGGCAGGCGACCGTCATCTGGCCGACGCCTCCAGGCACCGGCGTGACCGCACCGGCAATGCCGAGTGCTTCCTGATAGGCGACATCGCCGACGAGACGGGTCTTGCCGTCCTCCTTCGGGATGCGGTTGATGCCGATGTCGATCACGGTCGCGCCCGGCTTCAGCCAGTCGCCGCGCACCATCTCCGGCCTGCCGACAGCGGCGTAGACGAGGTCGGCCTGCCTCACGATCCCCGGCAGGTCGCGCGAGCGCGAATGGGCGATCGTCACCGTGGCGTTCTCGTTCAGCAGCAATTGCACCAGCGGACGGCCGACCAGGTTGGAGCGGCCGATGACGACGGCGTTCATGCCTTCGAGCGAGGGGTGCACGCTCTTGGTCAGGATGATGCAGCCCAGCGGCGTGCAGGGGGACAGCGCCTGGAAGCCGCCGGCGAGCCGGCCGGCATTGTTCGGATGCAGGCCGTCGACGTCCTTGGCAGGATCGATGGCATTGATCACGGCCTCGGTATTCAGCCCCTTGGGCAGCGGCAGTTGCACGAGAATGCCGTGCACCGCAGGATCGCGGTTGAGCTTGGCAACGAGCGCCAGCAGATCGGCCTGCGAGACATCCGCGGGCAGCTTGTGCTCGAACGACGCCATGCCGGCCGCCTGGGTCTGCGTATGCTTGGAGCGGACATAGACCTCGCTGGCGGGATCTTGGCCGACCAGGACCACGGCGAGGCCAGGCACCAGATTGTGCTCGCGCTTGACGCGGGCGACCTCGTCGGCGACGCGGGCACGAAGGTCCGCCGCGATGACTTTTCCGTCGATGATCCTGGCCGTCATGTCAGTTCCCCTCGTCTGTCGATTTGACCGGCGCGAGCTTGCGCAATGCTTCGGTAAGTCCGGCCGGATCACCCGCGACGGCGACCTGCTTCAGCCGCGACGTCGTCCCGGACAGGAGACTGACGCTGGCCTTGGGCACGCCGAGCGATTTCGCCAGCAGCGCCAGCACCGCGCGATTGGCCTCGCCGGCATCGGCAATGGCACGCACGCGCACCTTTAGCACGCTGCGACCGTCGGACAGCCGCTCGATCCCGTCGATGCTGTCACGTCCGCCGCGCGGCGTCACCCGCAGCGCGATGCTGATGCCCGCCGAGGAGACTCGCCAAGGTCCGCTCAAGGCTCGGCCACGGTTCCGGGCCTACGGCACGTTCGGATAGACGTACTCGGCGAGGTAGAGCTGGATCAACCACAGCACGAAGAAGGCGACGATCGGAGACATGTCGAGCCCGCCCATGCTGGGCAGCCTGCGCCTGATGGGTCCGAGGACCGGTTCGGTGATCCGATAGAGAAACTCCGCGATCGCCCCGACAAACTGGTTGCGGGTATTCACGACGTTGAACGCGATCAACCAGGACAGGATTGCAGATGCGATCAGCAGATAGATGTAGAGATTGATGATCTGGATCAGAATGAAGACTATCGGGCGCATCAGCGAAACACTCTCTGGGCCTGTGTCGTGGCGGTGATCACCGCTAGATACCGGTTCCCCCCGGCCCAAACAAGGGAAGTCGGTGTCCGGGTGGGTAAAACCCCCTTACACCCGTCCTTGACTTGACCTTGGCGGGGACTTAAATGGCGCCCGGTTGTCGGCCGCGTTTACCAGAGCGGCCAGCAAAGGGGCCATAGCTCAGCTGGGAGAGCGCGTCGTTCGCAATGACGAGGTCGGCGGTTCGATCCCGCCTGGCTCCACCACGCTTCGCCCTTCGGGCTAAGCGTGGCGCAGCCGCGAGAAGCCCGAAGGGTGAAGCATGGTGTCCGGCGAAGCCCGTAGGGCGTAGACGGACTGTTGCCCCCTACCTCCCCGTAAACCTTGGCGGCCGCTTCTCCATGAAGCTTGCGACGCCCTCCCGGAAATCGCTGCCGTTCAGCGCCACCATCATCTCCCTGTTGGCCTCGATCGTCGCCTCCGCCAGCGTCTGGAACGGCACCTCGTAGAGCTGCCGCTTGATCACGGCCATCGCGCTCGGCGAGACGAAATCAGCGAGGTCGCGGGCGTAGGCGTAGGTCTCCTCGCGCAGCTTGTCGGGCGAGCAGAGCCGGTTCACCAGCCCGATCCGCAACGCCTCGTCGCTCGAAACACGACGCGCCGAGAGCAGCAGGTCCATCGCATTGGCATGACCGACGATGCGCGGCAGCATCCAGCTCATGCCGTGTTCGGCGATAAGGCCGCGCCGTGCAAAGGCTGTGGTGAACACGGTGTTGTCGGCGGCAAAGCGCAGGTCGCAATACAGCGCATGCACGAGGCCGATGCCGGCAGTGGCGCCGTTGAGCATTGCGATGACGGGTTTTCCGATCGACGGATAGAAACCGTAGCGCGTCTGCCAGTCCGGACGGCGATTCATGTCGAAGGGTGGCAGGTTGGAGGCGCGCCCGACGTCGTTTGGATCAAGCCCTTTCAGCGCGTCCATGTCGGCGCCGGCGCAAAAGGCGCGACCTGCGCCTGTCAGCACGATGACGCGGACATTGTCATCGGCGCTCGAGGCTTCCATGGCATGGCGCACGTCGCGTTCCATGACAGGCGTCCACGCGTTCATCCGATCAGGCCGATTGAGCGTGATGGTCGCGATCTTGTCCCTCACCTCATAGAGAATATGCTCATAGGCCATGACGCTCTCCCTTTGCTGCCGGCACGCGTTCGCGCGCGCTCGTTGGCCGCGAGCCTAGCACAGTCAGGGATGGAGCAGGCACCTGAGCAAAGGCGCGGGTTACTCGGCGGCTTGCGCCAGCACCGGCCGGCGCGCCAACCAGCTGTCGATGAAATGATCGAGCCAGGCACGTTCCGCGGCGTCATGGACCGCACGGTCCGCGAAATGATGATGCCGTTCGCGCGCGCCGGGCGCGCTGAGCCCGTCATAGCCGCGCGTGGTCCAGCGATGCATCATGGCGTAGGTCACATCAGGATGAAACTGCACGCCGAAGGCATTGCCTGATCGAAACGCCTGGTTGGGAAAGTCATCGCCTTCCGCCAGCAGTTCGGCGCCTTCAGGCAGCTCAAAGCCTTCGCGATGCCAGTGATAGACCTGCGCGGGCCAATCCGGGCAGAGCGCGTGTCCCGCCGTCGTCGGACGGATCGGGTAGTAACCGATCTGGGTCAGCGCCTGCGGATGCGGCGCGACGCGGGCCCCGAGCTGCATCGCCAGCATCTGCGCGCCCAGGCAGATGCCGATGAACGGCCGCTGCTCGCGGAGCGGAATTTCGATCCAGTCGATCTCGCGGCGGACGTACTCGTCGGGATCATTTGCGCTCATCGGGCCGCCGAAGACGACGGCACCGGCGTGCTGGTCGAGCGTGTCGGGCAGGGCGTCTCCAAAGCGCGGCCTGCGGATGTCGAGGCGATGGCCGAGCGCGCGGAGCGCATTGCCGACGCGGCCTGGTGTCGAGGATTCCTGGTGCAGGATGATCAGAACCGGCAGCCGGCGTTCGGAGGCGGCCGCGCTCGGCGCTCTTCCGGAGAAGGGCACCACATCTGCGCCACCAAACCTGTTCGTCCGGAACGACATGGCCTTTGCGAGTGCGAGCGGTTCAAGCCATCAGCATAGCTAAGCGGTGGTTAACATCGTGTGAGTTTGCACACACACCGCAGGACCAAAGCAAACTCCGGGCCATTCCCGGGATTTGGCGATCTTCAGTGCCGCTGCCTCTGGAATCTGCTGGTGGCCGAGAGGATGAAGCCGCGCGGGAAGAAGCGCAGCGCGAATGGCACGATCTTGATGCCGAGACCCGGCAGCACTGCCCGCTTGTTCGCCATCAGGCCACGATAGGCATCGCGTGCAACCTCGGCTGCCGACACATTGAGCAGGGCCGTATCATGCCCGGAGCCGACGCCGGCGCGCGCCTGGAATTCGGTCGGCACCGGACCCGGGCAAAGCACGGTGACGCGGACGCCGCGCGGCGCGAGCTCCGCCCGCAAAGCCTCAGTGAGCGAAATCACATAGGCCTTGGACGCGTAGTACACGGCCATCCCGGGACCCGGCAGGAAGCCCGCGACGGAGCCTACATTGAGAAGGCCGCCCCTGTTCCTGATCAGTTGATCGGCAAAGCGCAGCGACAGATCGGTCAGTGCACGCACGTTGACATCGACAATGCCGACCTGCTCGTCGCGGTCCCGCTCGACGGCGTCGCCGAATACGCCGAAGCCGGCATTGTTGACGAGATGATCGAGTTCGACGTCCTCGGCAGCGAGCGCGGCTGCGATCCGTTCGCCGGCATCGGCTTGCTGGAGATCGCAGGCGATCACGATGGGCTTTTTGCCGCACGTAGAGGCGAGTTCGTTCGCCAGCGCCTCGAGCCGGTCGGCACGTCGTGCCGTCAGCGCAAGCCGGTGCCCGTTTGCGGCAAACACACGCGCCAGCTCCGTACCGATGCCCGCCGAAGCGCCGGTGATCAACGTTACCCGCTCAGTCACGATCGCTGTCTCTTGAATTGAAGATTTTTGGCCCCGTAATGGGGGAACTGGAGCATAAGCCATGCGCGACAAGCAAGCGGCGCCGGCAGCATGGCCGCCAGAGCGGAGTAACGGGGAAAGTGAGAAAAACCGCGGATTTAGAGGGGAATCCGGCGCCGGGAGATTTCGACGGCTACATTAAAGTTTCGTCATGTCGTCGATACAATCGGCAATCGGCAATCGGCGCGTTGCCGATCGCTCAGCCGCCGAGAGCGCTATCCTTGATCTGACCGCCGGCGCGGTTCGCGACCGCGTGCTTGAGATCGATCCGGTCACGCTGGGAAATCCCGAGCAGGTCGGAGGCGCGCCAGACCACGTTGTCCTCGAACTCGGTCACCTGGCCGTCGGCATAGACCAGCTCCCACATCATCTCGACGATCCGCTTGCGGCCCTCTTCGTCGAGCGAGCGCATGATGACGCTGGTAAAGTGATAGAGATCGACCGCCTCGCCCTCGACCTCCGTCGCGTCCGCGATCAGCCGGTCGGCCGTGCCACGATCGAGCTTGAAATGGCTTTCGATGAGGCCGTGCAGCTTGCGCTGCTCGGCCTGCGTCGGCTGGCCGTCCAGCGAGACCACATGGATCAGAAGCGCGGTCGCCGCCAGCCGGTAATCGCTGTCTCCAAAGGCACGGTCCTGGGCATGGGGAGCAACAATGTCCTCGATGAATTGGCGCAGGCCGTCAAGCATGAGATCCTACCGAAATCGATGGCGCCGCGAGGAGCGCGACGGCTACCAGCCCTATATGAGCGAGGAACTCAAGCGGCGCAACAAGCGCCAGTCCCGCGCGCTGCATTACGTTTCGGCAATCTGCTCTCGTCCCGCCCTGGTGCGCAGTTGCGCACGGGCCCTCACGGTATCTCGTACACCACCATCTTGTCGGCGATGCCGCGGAGCGCCGCCTGCTTCTGGATCGGCTTGATCTCACGCCGATGAAGGATCTCGGCAACCGCCGGCGCATCCAGCACCGGACCGGTGATGTGGATCTCCTGCGCGGTCGATAGGCTCTGCACGCGCGCCGCGATGTTGACGGTCTGGCCGAAATAATCCTGCCGCTCGTTGAGCATCACCGCCAGGCAGGGTCCCTCGTGGATACCGATCTTGACGATGAGATCATCAGTGCCGCGCTGCTTGTTGAGCTTGTCCATCGCGGCGCGCATGCGCAAACCCGCAACGATTGCATGCTCGGGACGCACAAAGGTCGCCATCACGGCATCGCCGATCGTCTTCACCACCGCACCCTTTTCCGACGAGATGATCTCGAGCAGCGCGTGGAAATGCGCCCGCACGAGATCGAAGGCGGCGAGGTCGCCAACGCGCTCGTAGAGCGCCGTCGAGCCCTTGAGATCGGTGAACAGGAAGGTCAGCGAGGTGATCTGCAGCCGCTGGTCGAGGCTGAGATTGTCTGCCTTGAACACATCGCGAAACGTCTGGTTCGACAGCATGCGCTTTGCGGTAAGGAACGGCTTGCGCTGGCCGATCAGGTGATGGAGCGCATCGGCCGCAATGAAGACCGACGGCAGCACGCGGACGCCGGCCTGGTTCTCCAGCGACAGCCGCAGCGGCCCCGGCCGCATCGTCGTGGTCCCCGTCGGCGCCTGCACCTTGTTGTACATGATCGCGAGTTGCTGACGGTCCTTGGTCGGCTCGCCCTGAACGTCGATGAAATGAGCGGCGTGTGTCACCGGCTCGAAGATGATGATGAAGTCGCTCGGCAGTTGCAGCGACATGGTCGCCTTCTCGCCGGCTTGCAGCTCCATCGTATCGAGCATCACCTCGTTGGCCAGTGTCGCAAAGGATTCCTTATTGAAGTCGACACCCGAACTCCAGAACACCTGCTTGAAATACTCCCACACGGGAAGGGTGTCGGGGTCGTGCGCGGCAATGCGGCGCACGCGTGGATTCACGGTGAAGGAGACCTCGACCTGATCGTCGACGGAAGCCTTGTAGCCGCAGGCGCAGAGCGCGCAGTGATAATCGTCCGGCTTCAGCGCCTTCAACGTCGTATGGGCGCCAAGCACGCCGCCACAGCCGGGACACAGCACATTCCAGCCGAGATCGAACAATCCCAGCCGCGCCGAATGCAGGAAGGCGGAGATCGCGCGCTCTTCGTCGACGTCATGCTGCCTGGCGAAATCGAGCACATTGACCCGGTTCAGCTCGTGATCGTCGCCGTCTTCGATGAGACGCGCGATCGCATCGACAACCTTCGCGTCGGCGGTCTGCTTCAGAACGGAAAACTGGGCCTGGATATCGCTCATGGCGTAACTCTATCTGGGGTGGAACATTTCAACCGCGAGAGCCTGTCACCGACGCGTGATACGGAACATGGGTGAGTGGTCCGGCTGGGTCGTGACGACGCCATAGGGAATGACCGGCGTCGCGTCCGCCAGCTCGACGCGGAACGTGCCGATCAACCGCGCCAGCGCCAGCACGGACTCGGCCTGCGCGAACGGCGCGCCGATGCAGACGCGCGGGCCCGCACCGAACGGCAGATAGGCGAAGCGGTCCGGCTGCTCTTTCGTCATGAAGCGCTTGGGAATGAAGGCGTTCGGCTGATCCCACAGCTTCTCGTGCCGGTGCAACAGCCAGGGCGCGATCATGATGATATCGCCCTTGCTGACCTCAGCGCCGGCCACATTGTCCTTGCCGCGCGCGGCCCGGGCGATCAGGAAGGCCGGCGGATAGAGCCGCATGGTTTCATCGACCGTGGCGCGGGTAAATTTCTGCCGGTCGATATCAGCCATGCTGTCGAGATGCTCGCCGCGTGTCTCGGAGGCAACTTCCTCCTGCGTGTCAGGATCGAGCGCAAGCAGATAGAGCGCCCAGAACAGGGCGGTCGCGGTCGTTTCATGACCCGCCAGGATCATGGTCGCGACCTCGTCGACGAGTTGCTCGTCCGAAAATCCCTTGCCCGTTTCAGGATCGCGCGACTCGTCCATCAGATCGAACAAATCGCGCGGCGGCGCTCCGTCCTTCTTGCCCGCCGCGCGCCGTTCGGCGATCAGCATCGCGACGAACTCGGTCCAGCGCGTGCGGAAGCGGGCGCGCGCCCGATCCATCGGCGTCGGCCAGGAGACCGGCAGTACCATGTCGAGGAAATAGGCGCGCCCGAGCCGCTCGCCATATTCCATCACGAAATTGCGCAGGGTCGGGCCGCGCCGGTCCATTCCGAACGAGAACATCGTGCGGCCGGCGATCTCCAGCGTCATGCGCTGCATGACCTCGCGCAGATCGACCGGCTCGTTCGTGCGCGCATCCAGCTTCCCGATCGTTTCGTCGAGCACGGCCGTCATGTGCGGAACGAGGTTGGCGGTCGCACGCGGCGTGAAGGCGGGCGCGAGCGTGCGGCGCTGATGCGCCCAGCCGTGGCCCTCGGCAAGCAGGAGGCCTTGGCCGAGCACGGGACGCAGCATGCGGATGCCCGCCGGCGTCCGCGTATAGTTTTCGTAATTGCTCATCAGAACATGCCGGATCGCGTCCGGCTGGTTCAGGATGAAGCTCTTGTGCAGCAAGAAGCGACCCTGGATGATCTCTTCCTCGTAGGCGCGCTGCCCCCAGGTCGCGATCATGTTCTGCCTGATCACCGCGACGCGGCCGAAGAACGACAAATTGTCCGGCGCGCGCGGCGGTGTCGGGGGAATGATGGGCCGACGCACACTGGCGATGGTCATGGCTCGCTCCCGCAGATGTCGTCGCCGTAAAGGCTTGCGCAGGCAGATAGCTAGTAAGTCAGCTCGGCAATCGCAATCCTGTTCTCCGAGGCAGGCCAGGCGCGCGCGACAATTCGTTCTTCGTTGAACTGGGCCACAACGTTACGCCCGACCTCGCTCGCCGGAAGGCGCAGGGTCGCTGTCGCATCCGTGGGCACGCCCGGATGGACGTCGGCGGGCTCATGGCCGTCGAACAGAACGATATCGCGCGGCAGGCCGAAATAGCCGCGCGGGCGCGACATGATCACGACGGCGCCGGCATCCTTGTCCGCCGGAAGGAACGAGCGCGCGGCGCGCAGATGCACGACGTCGGAGGAGCGCGGGAAGGGCGAGCGATAGAAATGGGTGATCGGGGCGCCGGGCGAGGTGAGCACGATCTCGAGCGGCGAGGTGGGATCGACCTCGGCCGGCCCCCAGCTGCCCTCGGCGCCCGTCCTGATGCGGTACGCCGCATCGCCCCTGCGTTCCGCGCTCTCGCCGTCGACATGATAGATCTCCACCACCGCGCCGGCCACCGGACGATTGGTCGGCACGCTATCCACCATGCCCGTGACCAATCCGCCGAGGCGAACGGTCCGCTCCGGCGTGATCGCGATGCGCGTAGGCTCACGGCCGGCGATGAACTTGTAGATTTCACGGAACGCCCGCGGGTGATACGCGGTTTCGCGATGGTCGATGGTGCCGAGCACGAGATTGGTCGCGCCTTTCAGCTCCGGCCCCTCGGCGGTGACGTTGGTCGGCACGCCGGGCTTGCCCATGAAGCGGCCGTCGGGCTGCGCATATTTGTCCATGCCGTCGCTGCGCAGCGTGAGGAAAGGGACGCCCGGCGTCACCTCGCTGTCGCCCGCATTCAAGCCGCGCAGGAAGGCGCCGCGCCCGTTGAATTCGCTGCCGAGGAGATCGTCGAGCGCAAACACGCCGTGATTGGGCGTGCCGCACAGGATTGCGTGGCTGACATCGCCGGCGCCGCCGTTCTTGATGACGTTGCGGATGGAATTGCCGCCGCGCGAATTACCGACCAGCGCCACGCGCGCCGCTCCGGTGCGGCGCTTCAACTCCGCGATGGCGGCAGCAAGCTCGCGGCGCTGATCCTCGGTCGAGGAACGGTTGGCCTGCTCGACCGTGTCGTCAGCGCGCGCCGTGGGATTGATGAAATTGATCGCCATCATACGGTCATGTGCGATGCCGTTGGATTCCATCCGCCACAGCGTCGTCATCCAGAGCGCGTCGTAATCGCCATTGCCGTGGACGAAAAGGATCGGCGGCGTCTCGGCGCCCTGGTTCGCCGCCCTCGTTTGCGCCAGCGCCTCCGTCCGGATGCTCGCAACCGCGAAAGGCAAACTCCCCACACCTTGCAGGATCGTCCGTCGTGACAGCTTCATGTGTTCCTCCCCGCCAAAACCATGTCTTTGCACCGCTTATAGCGGCCTAACCACTGGACAGCGAAGGACTTTCGCAGGCATCACTGAGCTCGCCGGAATCATTGAAACCATTTCTGCCAGAGGACTTGGAAGGGTATATGACCGAGCAGACGAACCGTCAGAATCGTTCCGCCGACGGCATCACAGCCCCCCTGCGGTACACCATATTCCGGCGCATCTGGCTCGCCAGCCTGCTCTCCAATCTCGGCCTCCTGATCCAGGGCGTGGGCGCGGCCTGGGCGATGACGCAGATGGCGGCCTCCGCCGACAAGGTGGCGCTGGTTCAGACCGCCCTGATGCTGCCGATCATGCTGATCTCGATGCCGGCCGGCGCCATCGCCGACATGTACGACCGCCGCATCGTGACCCTGATCGCGCTCATGATCGCGCTCACCGGCGCGTCCGCCCTGACGATCCTGGCCGGGCTCAAGCTGATCGCCCCGGAATCGTTGCTGGCCTTCTGCTTCGTGGTCGGCAGCGGCAACGCCTTGTTCGGCCCCGCCTGGCAGTCCTCGGTCAGCGAGCAGGTGCCGCAGGACGCCCTGCCATCGGCGGTGGCACTGAACGGCATCAGCTACAACATCGCGCGCAGCTTCGGTCCTGCGGTCGGCGGCGTGATCGTCGCCGCGGCGGGCGCGGTGGCGGCGTTCGCCTGCAACGCGGTTCTCTATCTGCCGCTGCTCGTCGTGCTGCTGCTGTGGCGGCGCGTGGTCGAGCCCTCGCGGCTGCCGCGGGAGAAACTCAACCGCGCCATGGTTTCGGGCTTCCGCTACATCACCAATTCGCCGCCGATCAAGATCGTGCTGCTGCGAACGCTGGTGATGGGCCTGATCGGCGGCGCGATCATGGCGCTGATGCCGCTGGTCGCGCGCGATCTCTTGCACGGCGGGGCACAGACCTACGGCATCATGCTGGGCGCGTTCGGGATGGGCGCGGTGGTCGGCGCGCTCAACATTCACGAGCTGCGCAAGCGCATGAGCGGCGAGGCTGCGATCCGCGCCTGCACGATCTCGATGGCGTTTGCGATGGCCGCAATCGCCCTGAGCACCGAGCCGGTGCTCACTGCGGCCGCGCTGGTGCTGGCGGGAGCGGTCTGGATGGCCGCAGTGGCGCTGTTCAACATCGGCGTGCAGCTCTCGGCGCCGCGGTGGGTCGCGGGACGCTCGCTCGCGGCGTTCCAGGCCTCGATCTCCGGCGGCATCGCGATCGGCGCGTGGGGCTGGGGTCACCTCACCGACTATGCCGGCGTCGAGGTCGCGCTCCTGACTGCGGCGAGCCTGATGCTGATCTCGCCGGTGCTCGGGATCTGGCTGACGATGCCGCGCGTCGGCGCTCGCAACGAAGACGCGGGCGTGTTGGCCGACCCTGAGGTCAAGCTCTCGCTCACCGCACGTAGCGGACCGCTGGTGGTCGAGATCGAATATCGGGTCGCCCAGGAGAACGCGCGCGCCTTCCATAACATCATGCAGGACGTGCAGCTCTCCCGGCAGCGCAACGGCGCCTATGGCTGGTCGATCGCGCGCGACATCGCCGATCCGGAATTGTGGACCGAACGCTATCATTGCCCGACCTGGCTCGACTATTTGCGTCAGCGCAACCGCGCGACCCAATCCGAACGCGCGCTCTATCAGCGTGCAAACGATCTCCATATCGGCGTCGAGCCGGTGCGGATCCGCCGCATGCTCGAGCGGCCGTTCGGATCGGTGCGCTGGAAGGAAGAGACGCCGGACCGGGCTGCAAGCGAAGTGCTGCCCGTGGTCGCGACCGCCGCGGGCAGCAGCACGTAAGGTTTGTTGCGCAGCCCTGCTACTGCCCGTGATCCGTCAGCATCTTGTCGCAGGCCTTGCCGAGGCGCGCACGGTGCTCCTTCAGGCAGGCCAGCACGGCGCTATCGCCATTGTTCATCACGGCACGGCAGAAGCGCGTGACATCACGCGCGCATGCGTCGTGGCCGGTCTGCTGCTGCGCGGACGCGCTCGATGCGCAAAGGAGCAAAGGAATGATGAAAAGAAATCTGGTCATCGCGTAATGCCTCGTAGCCGAAAAATGTGCCGGCGAAGCTAGTGCGACGATCCCTGACCCGCAACGGCTTTGTTGATGGCTTGCCGGCGCCGGCCGATGGCCTCGGCATCAGGCCGGGGCACATCGCGCGGGAGCTTCGCGAAGCGGGCTTTTTGTCCGTGCTCTTATCGGCGGTGCTTCATTGCCGGTCCTGGGCGTCAGCGACCTTGCGTGAGGCGCCCTTGGCGAGGTCCTTGTCCATCACCGCGCGGCAACCGGTGCTCAGGTCCGAGCGATGCTTGATCATGCACGCGGTGATCTTCGGGATGTCCGGGATTTCCGACGAGCACAGGCGGAAGGCGTCGCCCGTGCACATCTGCTGCGCTTCGGCCGAGAAGGCGAAGCTCGAAGTTGTCGAGACGATCGAGACGATCGCGGCAATGCCCAGAGCCAGGCTGGTGTCGCGGATCCTTGCAGTCAGGGACTTCCCAGAAAACGACGTCGTCATGTGAGGCTCCCATTGGCGACCCGCGAAAGGCGGGACCCGTTGTTGATGGGAATGACCATGCTCCCGGAAAATCCTTTCCACTGTGATGTCAGTCACGCGCGGGCCGCCCTTTGTGACCTCAGTCACTTTGGCGACCTGCCTGAAATTCCTCCGCAACCGCCGTCGCGTTGGTGTCACGTTAACTGTTCCTTCGCATTAATGGCTCGGGCGCGGGAAAATCCGCTGGTTTGGTTGCGTATTTGGAAAGAGTAGCGATGCGTAATGCGTTGGGCCTGATGCTGGCCAGTGTGGTTGCGGCGATCGTGATCGCCGGAGGTTGGTATTTTTATTCCTCGCGCGCCGACCAGGGCGCCCCCAAGACAACGGCGGCCCGCGCCGCAGATCCGCTGCCCGCGCCGGCCAGGCTTGCCGCCAAGGACGACGTCGAGACCACCGCGGCGATCGCCGCCAAGCCCGCCGCTGCTGCCGCCGCGGCGGCTCCTGCGCCTGCACCGGCGGTGGCACCGGTCCAGGATACGACCTGCACCAATCCGAATGCGCTCGGCGTCTCGCGCGTGGTCGAGATCGACACGACCGGCGGTCCGGGCTTCGGCTTCGAGCAGTACAAGCAGTTTGATTTCCTCGCCGACAAGGAGGTCGTGCTGACCTTCGACGACAGCCCGTGGCCGCACAACACGCCGGCCGTGCTGAAGGCGCTGGCCGACGAATGCACCAAGGGCCTGTTCTTCTCGGTCGGCAAGCACGCCAGCTGGCATCCGGAAATCCTGCGCCAGGTTCTGGCCCAGGGCCACACCGTGGGCACGCACACATGGTCGCACCTCAATCTCGCCGGCAAGAAGATGACGGAGCAGCAGGCCAAGGACGAGATCGAGAAAGGCTTCAGCGCCGTGAAATGGGCGCTCGGCACCAATCCGTCGCCGTTCTTCCGCTTTCCGCAGCTTTCTCAGAGCCCGGCCCTCGTGAGCTATCTCGGCAGCCGCAACATCGGGATCTTCTCGACCGACCTCGACTCCTTCGATTTCCGCAAGGAGAGCACGCCGGACAAGATCATCAGCAACGTGATGACCAAGCTCGACAAGCTCGGCAAGGGCATCATCCTGATGCACGACTTCCAGAAGCGCACCGGCGAAGCGCTGCCGACGCTGCTCGCGCGCCTCAAGGCCGGTGGCTACAAGGTCGTGCAGGTGAAGGCGAAGACGACGTTCGAATCGCTGCCCGAGTACGACGAGGCGGTGCTCAAGGAGATGAAGGTGCCGACGTCGAGCAGTGCGGCCAACGTGCGCCCGGTCTCGAGCGTGGTGCAGACGGTCTCCCAGCGCTGAGCACGACAGATTGCAAGACACGAAATGGCCGGGCTCAGCCCGGCCATTTTTGTTTGAAGAGCAGAACTCGTCTGCTTACCAATAGATGCCGTGCCGGTGCAGCTCGCTGATGATGCGGCCTTCGGTCCAGACTTGCTTGTGCCTGGGCCTGTCCGCCTTCGCAGTCGTCTTCGGTGCAGGCGGAGTCGCAACCGGCACCGACGCCGGCGTGGTTGTTGCGGCCGCAGCAGCTGGAGCGGTGGTCGAAACCGCCGGCGGACGATCGACATAGGCCGGCGCCGCAGCCGCTGGCGCAACTTCACTGACCTGCGTGGCGGCGACCGTCGGCGCGGCCGCTTGCGGTGCCGGAGCCACTTCGTTCGTCGCAGCCAGCGAGAGGCTGCGCTGGCCGCCTGCCTGGGCAGACGCAGAGACCAGAACCATGACCGCCACCAGAATGATCTTGCGCATGTGAAATCTCCCCGTGTTGGCGTGACAGGGACAGTAGGGGCGCGCTGCGGGAGGTTATGTGATAGAGATCACGGACGCTGCCCTCGCCGATTTCACCAGCGTATCGCAGTGACACAAGCGTGGACGCGGGCTTCAGGGAGAACAACCCGCTTGTGACGGTCGGACACGGGCCGGACAAAGGGGGGTGCTGGTGCCGCAAGAGGGATTCGAACCCCCGACCCCGTCATTACGAATGACGTGCTCTACCGACTGAGCTATTGCGGCGAACCCTGCCGGGGCCCGGATAGGGCCGGCCCCGATACGCGCGCTCCTGATATCGGGCATGGCCCGAATTGGCAAGGACAAGCGGCAGGCGAAATGGGACTCACGCGCCCCAGCGGGACCAGAATCCGCGCCAGCCGCCGGCCTGGGCCTTTGGGGTACCGATTTGCTCCGTAAATTCATCGCTTGGGCCGTCGTCGTCGATCCCGGGATCATCGGGCGCACGGACGATCGGCATGACGGCCTGGACCGGTGCCTGCGCCGGCTGGCCGAGGTCGGCACGGGTCCGGAACACCGGGGTCGCCGCCACCGGCGTTGATTCGGCGGCTTCCGAGGCCGGCTCGACCGCCTCGGCTGGCGTTATCACCGGTTCTTCCTTGGCGGCCGGGGGCGCGTTGTCTTGCGCGGCCGGAGCAGGGGCCGGAGCAGGAGGGGTCGCAGCCGGCGCGATTGCGGCCGGTTCCGCGGGCACCTCATTCGCCACCGTCACCCGCTTCGGCGGCGGAGCGGCCAGCATGGCTTCCTCGAAGGCCGAGGATTCGATGGTCGCGCCCTTGTCCGAGGGCAGGCTCGCAACCGGCGTCTGCCACTGGAAGGCATCGAGCCGCCCCGTGACCGGGGAGACCGGACGCCAGCGATCGCTGACATAGCCGTCGGCGGTCCAGGCGGGATCGTGCCGGGCACGCACCGCGCGCAACGTCCAGGCGCGGGCGCGTCCGCCGTCGCCGTGCTCGCTGCGCTCGAGCTCGGCCATCAGCAGCGCCACGCGCTGGGTCGGGTCGTTGACGTAGGGCGCCAGCACTTCGCGCGCGCGCGCGAATTCGGAGGCATCGATCGCGGCGCGTGCAATCGCGAGCTGTCCCTCGACATGGCCGGGCTTGTCGGCGCCCGTTTTCGCCGCGAGCGTCTCGATCCGCTGCAGGCGCTGCCGCGCAGAATCGCCGAGCTTCACATGCGCGTAGGCGTCGGCCAGATCGGGATGCGGATTGGCGAGCCAGGCGGCTTCGACCAGCTTCATGGCGCGACGCACCTGATGCGCTTCGCTCTCGAATTTCGCCGCCAGCACTGCGGCCGGCACCAAGGTCGGCGCGAGCTTGACGGCTTCCATCACGCTCTCGCGCGCCACGTCGCGGTCCATGGTCTCCAATTCCAGCGCGCGCGCCGTCAGCAGCACGCCGCGCTGGCGGCGATAGGCTTGCTTGTCGATCAGGCCTGCGGACAGATTCGAATCCAGGATCGCGAGCGCGCCGCTCCAATCGCCGCGCGCGCAGCGGAAGCCAAGCACCGCATGCGAGGCCCAGGTCGAGGATGGCGACAGCTTGATCGCTTCCTCCGCGATCATCACCGCGCCGACCGCATCGTCGGCGCGCTGCGCCTCGATGAAGAGGCCGCGCAGGCCGAGCAGCCGCGTGTCCTCGCGCTCGGCCATGGCGCGGAAGGCGCGCTGCGCCTCGTCGCGATTGCCGCCGAGCTGAGCCGATTGCGCGTGCAAGAGAAGCGCGAGCGGATCATCCGGGGCATGGCGCCGCGCCGCTTCGGCGTGACGGCGGGCAAGGGCGGTATCGCCGTGGCCGATCGCAAGCAAGCCATGCGTGATGGCGTGGCGGCCGCGCGCGCGGCGCTTTTCGTGCCGGCGGCGGCGGATCCGACCGGGCATGCGCCAGATCGCGGTCACGATGCTCCAGAGCAGGACGATCAAGACGGCAAAGATGCCGAGGCAGAGCACGAACACCGGAATGCTCGGCGAGGCCCGATAAGCGCCCCAGGTCATCACGACATTGCCGGGCTGATCGGCAACCCAGGCCGCGCCGGCGCCCGCGAGCGCAATCAGGACGAGGAAGAGGACGATGCGAAGCATGGCTATCCCTATACGCGCGGATTGTTGCGCGAATCTTATTGCGCAGGCTTGGTGAGACTGGCCAGAGCGTCGTCGGCAAATTGACGGGAGGCCGCGAGCGCGGCATCGCGCGCATCGGCCTTGTCGAGCCAGCCTTGCGCGGGCGCACGATCGGCCTCGGGCAGTGTCTTCAACTCGCGACGCGCCTCGACGAAATCGTTGCGCAGCGCCGCCGCCGTGATCCGAGCGACAATGGCACCGCGATCGGTGCCGGCCCCGTCGGTACGCTCGATTCTGACGAGCTTCGATGCTCCAGCCTGGAGCCGCTCGACGATGCCCGCCCCCGCGGCCGGAGCCTCTGCCGGCGGCGACAGCTTTGGCACGATGTTGAGGAGCTCGCGGCTCAGCGCGACCGGCGTCGGAATCCCTGAGGCCGCGAACATGTCGAGCGGTTTCAGCATCTCGGGGTTGGCCGCAAGCGACCCGCGCGGCTGCGAGCTGCGCCTCATAGGGGTCGTTATGGCGAACGGCAACGTCGAGCAGTGTGGCGGCAACGACATGGCGCAGCGGCTTGTCGTCCGTCTGCCTGGCATCGGCGGCGATCTTTTCGCCCTGCTGCGCGATCTCGGCGCGGGCAGAGTTGCTGGCGCGCTCGAGCTGGGAGACGCGCTCGTCGAGGGCGGCGAGACCGGACGACGAGGCCGCATCGCGCGGCGCGGATTTCGCATCGTTCAATGCGCCCGCGACCTTGTCGGATTGCGTACGCAAATTGGCGATGTCGCTACGCAGCGTGCCGACGGATTTCTCCAACGCATCGAGCCGCGACGTCATCGCCGGATCTGGCGCGGGCCTGACCGCCTTGGCTTCGATTGCGGCGACACGTCCGCTCAGCGCATCGATAGTCGCGCTCGTCACCTGCGGCGCGGCCGCCGGCGCCTGGACCGCAGGCCAGCCCAGCACCCAACCGACCGCGATCACGAGCGCGGCCGCGACGGCGCCGGAAAATGGCGCGATGACCCAGGGAGAGATGGGGACCGACGCAGCAGCGGCTTGCGTGTCATCTCGCTGCGGCTCAGCCTTGTCTGTCTCAGCTCTGGCTGTCTCAGCCTTGCCGGTCTCGACCGTGCCATCATCGACATCGGCCTGCCCGGATCTTGCCTGCTCAGCCGATGGCTGCGCCTCCGGCTCGCCCACCACGTCCTGCGGCTGGGTGGAGACTTCGGTCGCCTCGAGGTCGATGGTGGGCGGCGTGCGCTTGGCACGGCCGGACTCGGGAGCCAATCCTGCCTCTTCAGGCTTGTCGTCGGCCATCGTGACGGTTCCTCACACTTGCATACCAGAGACGAGCCCGATTGCGTCGGATTCGGCCCGTCCTCTTACGCCAAACGGGTCCGCAAAGCACGCTCCAAGGCGTCAAACAGGGCATTTTCGTCCGGGGTTGCGGCCACCAGAACCTGCGACGCGCCGGCATCGCGCAGAACGCTGGCAACCGTCTCGGACAGGCAGCATTGTGGGATCGCGAGTGCCGAGATTTCGACGCCCTCGTCCCGGGCCGCATCCAGGAAGGCGCGCGCGCTGCGCCGGGAGTAGTGCAGCACCGCCTCGATGCCATGGGCGGCAAAGCCGTCGCTGACCTCGCGCGGCAGGATATTGACCGGCGCCATGCGATACGTCGTTTGCGTGACCACGCTAAATCCTTCCGCGCCAAGCTCGCCGCCGAGATCCCGCGACAGATCGGCCCCGGCAAGATAAAGCAGCGTACTCTTTTTCTTCAGCACCTTGTCGCGCGCACCTTGCATCATCTTATCGCGCAAGGACGCGGCATCACCGCCGGCAACGAGCACCTTCGTGAAGCCGATGTCGCGCGCCACGGCGGCGGTGTGCTCTCCGACCGCGAACAGCGGCAGCTCCAAGAGGCCGCGGTCGCGCAATTGCGGCGCGACGCCGCGGATCGCATTGGCCGATGTCACGATGATGGCGCTGTAGCCGGTTTCGCCTTCGTCATGAAAAGCGACCGGCTCGAACTTGAGCACCGGCGCGAGCAGCACCACATGCCCCCGCGCGCGCAGATTCTCCGCTGTTGCCTGATTGTCGGGATGCGGCCGTGTGACAAGAATGGACATCGCTTGTGTTCCCGATCCACGTGGCGGTGACGCATTGACGAATGCTGTCGGACGTACCAGAACTCTGCTTTACGGATGAGCGCAAGGGCGCAAATTGGATAACAATTCGCCAATGCTGGTACTGGGCATCGAGACCACCTGCGACGAGACCGCGGCGGCGGTGGTCGAGCGCGCGCCGGACGGACGCGGCAAGATCCTCTCCAATATCGTGCGGTCGCAGGTCGAGGAGCACGCCCGCTTCGGCGGCGTGGTGCCGGAGATCGCCGCGCGCGCCCATGTCGACCTGCTCGACGGCATCATCGAGCGCGCCATGAGCGAGGCGGGCATCGACTTCGCCGAGCTCGACGGCGTTGCGGCAGCCGCAGGACCGGGGCTGATCGGCGGCGTCATCGTCGGCCTCACCACCGCGAAGGCGATCGCAATGGTGCATGACACGCCGCTGGTCGCGGTCAACCATCTCGAGGCGCATGCGCTGACCCCGCGACTGACGCACGGCATCGAATTTCCTTATTGTCTGTTCCTCGCCTCCGGCGGCCACACCCAGATCGTCGCGGTCACCGGGATCGGCCAATATGTGCGGCTCGGCACCACCGTCGACGACGCCATCGGCGAGGCCTTCGACAAGGTCGCGAAGATGCTGGGCCTGCCCTACCCCGGCGGACCGGAAGTCGAGCGCGCGGCGGCGACTGGCGATCCGACGCGTTTTGCGTTTCCGCGGCCGATGCAGGGCCGTCCCGACGCCAATTTCTCGTTGTCGGGATTGAAAACATCGGTGCGCACCGAGGCGAGCCGGCTCAGCGCGATCACGCCGCAGGACATCGGCGATCTCTGCGCGAGCTTCCAAGCCGCAGTGCTTGACTCGACCGCCGACCGGCTGCGCGTGGGCCTGAAACTCTTCCGCGAACAATTCGGCGCGCCGCGCGCGCTGGTCGCCGCCGGCGGCGTCGCCGCCAATCAGGCGATCCGCGGCGCACTGTTCGACGTTGCCGGGGAAGCGAAGACGCAGCTGATCATGCCGCCACCCGCGCTCTGCACCGATAATGGCGCAATGATCGCCTGGGCCGGCGCCGAACGCCTCGCGCTCGGCATCACCGATACGATGGACGCACAGCCGCGCGCCCGCTGGCTGCTCGACGCCAACGCCACCGCGCCTGATGGCTACGGCAAGACGCGGGCGGGGTATTGACCATGACGCCGTTCCGCTCCGTCGCGGTGATCGGTGCCGGCGCCTGGGGCACGGCGCTGGCGACGGTGGCCGCGCGCGCGGGGAGGAGCGTGACGCTGTGGGCACGCAACGCCGACCATGCTGCGCGGATCGCATCGACCCGTGACAATCCGCGGCTTCCCGGCGTGCGGCTCGCGCCGGAGATCGTCGTCACACACGAGCTCGCACAAGTCGCGCGCGCCGACTTGCTGCTGATCGCGACCCCGGCGCAGCATCTGCGCGGCGTGGTCAACATGCTGGCCTCGCACATCACCCCGTCCGCGCCCGTCATCGCCTGCGCCAAGGGCATCGAGCACGGCACCCACAAATTCATGACCGACGTGATCGCGGAAGCCGCGCCGCATGCGCAGCCGGCGATCCTGTCCGGTCCGAGCTTCGCTCACGACGTCGCGCACGGATTGCCGACGGCGGTGACGCTGGCGGCGAAGGACGAGGCGCTGGCGAGCGCACTGGTGCAGGCGCTGGGCTCGCCGACCTTCCGTCCCTATCACTCCACCGACATCCGCGGCGTCGAGATCGGCGGCGCGGCCAAGAACGTGCTGGCGATCGCGGTCGGCATTGCGGTCGGGCGCAAGCTCGGTGCTTCCGCGCAGGCTGCACTGACCACCCGCGCCTTTGCCGAGTTGACGCGGCTTGGCCGCGCGCTCGGCGCACGCGGCGAGACACTCACGGGCCTGTCCGGGCTCGGCGATCTGATCCTGACCTGCTCGAGCCCGCAATCGCGCAATTTTGCACTTGGGCTCGCGCTCGGCCGCGGTGAGCCGCCGTCCGCGGGCAAGCTTGCCGAAGGCGAATTCACCGCGCCGGTGCTGATCGAGCTCGCGGCTTCGCAAAACGTCGAGATGCCGGTATCAGAAGCTGTCGCATCAATCCTGGGCGGCAGAAGCACGGTCGACGCGGCGATCTCCGGACTGTTGACGCGGCCTTTCAAGGCAGAGGAATGAACATGGCGTACTGGCTGGTGAAATCCGAACCATCGGTGTGGTCCTGGGACCAGCAGGTCGCGAAGGGTGCCAAGGGCGAAGCCTGGACCGGCGTGCGCAACTACACTGCGCGGATCAATCTCGTGAACATGAAGAAGGGCGACAAGGCGTTCTTCTATCATTCCAACGAGGGCAAGGAGATCGTCGGGATCGCGGAAGTCATCAAGGAGGCCTATCCGGATCCGACCGACAAGACGGCAAAGTTCGTCTGCGTCGACATCAAGGCCGACAAACCCTTGAAGACGCCGGTGACGATGGTCGCGATCAAGGCCGAGAAGAAGCTGGCCGAGATGGCGCTGGTGAAATATTCGCGCCTGTCCGTGCAGCCGGTGACGCCTGAGGAATGGAAGCTCGTCTGCAAGATGGGCGGGGTATGATTCGCTCCAAGTGAAGGCCCAGCTGTGACGAATTCGTGATAGTGCGGGAGCGCCGTCACAACCATTGATATCTGCCGGCAGAGTTCCTAGGTTCCGCAGAGGAATGGACGTTCAACAGGCCTACTCGCGTCATGGCGATGCAAGAAAGGGACGGCGGCGAGCAATCGCCAGGGTCCGCGGACGGCCCGACAGGGGCCTTTCCATTCCGTGCTCGAAAAGATACCTCGTCGACGCTTGCGATACTGCTGGCGGGCGCCGCCATGATCGGAGCCATCATCGGGTGGTTTCTCATCACGCGGGCTGCGCCTGACGCTCCCGTCATTGCGCTGGTGCCGCAGGAACAGGTGGCTGACGCCATCCCGACCCTGACGCCGGATGGCCAGCGCGTTGCGCAATCCGACAGCCGGCAATGCCGTTATCCCATCGCATTCATCACGGTATCGACCCCGGGCAACCCCGCCGGTGGAATCGTCACGTTTCGCACCAGCAGATATCGATCGCCCTCTTTCCGCGTCACCGACCAGCCGCAGAGAATTGCCCTGCCAAACCCGCTGCCCGACAGCGGCGGACTCGACCCGCTGACTGTGGACGGCGACGCCAAGGGTTTGCTCGTATCCCTTTATCCGACGGCCCAGATGGAGCCGGTCGGCGGTTCAAGCACCGTTACGGTGCGATGGCCTGGGCGTCCACCATGCAAGTGAGATTTGCGTGCAGGTGAGATTTTCAAGTGAGACTTGAATGCAGAGCCTTGTGAAGCGCGCGCTTCATCCTCGCTTTCATCCTGATCGGCGTGGCGACGGCAGGCCTTAGTGCGCTGCTGTTCAATCCGCAGATCGGCTTTTTCGGCTGGATCGGATCGCTCTTCTCCGACATGACCGTGCTGCGATTCGTTGGCATCACCCTGACGATCGTCTCCGCGACCGGCATCGGCTACATCGCCGCCCGCCTTGGAGCCGACCCCACGGCGTCAGGCTTCGTGCCGATCGGAAGCGGCTACACTTACGGCCGCAGGCTGACGACCGTTCCCGGGACCGGCGAGACCAGAATGGTGATGCGCACCGCGGACGACGCGCTTGACGACCTCGACATGATGGTCGGGCTCGCCTCGGTCAAGGCCGAGATCAACAAGCTGCTCGCGAGCCTGGAGGTTGAACGGCGGCGGCGCGAGCAGGGCCTGCCGGTGTTCGCCACGAGCCGGCACATGGTGTTCACCGGTCCTCCCGGAGTCGGCAAGACCGTGGTGGCCAGGGCCATCGGCGACATCTATCGCTCGCTCGGCGTGCTCCGCAAAGGCCATCTGATCGAAGCCGACCGCAGCCAGCTCGTCGCGAGCTACGTCGGCCAGACCGCGCCGAAAACGCTCGACGTCTGCCGCACCGCGCTCGACGGTGTCCTGTTCATCGACGAGGCCTACAGCCTCAGTCCGGCGGAATGGAAGGGTGATTTCGGCCGCGAGGCCATCGAGGCGCTGCTGAAATACATGGAAGACCACCGCGATCGCTTGGTCGTGATCGTCGCCGGCTATCCTGCCGAGATGCATCGCTTCATCGCCAGCAATCCCGGGCTCGCCAGCCGCTTCACCAAGACCATCGATTTTCCGCCGTACGACGGCCTCGAGCTCTGTGAAATCTTGCGCGCGATGGCGTCGGAGCAGCAATATCTGCTGCCGATCGGCGTCGAGACGGTACTCGCGCCATGGATCGATTCGCAGCGCGACGATCCGCAATGGGGCAACGCGCGCTCGATGCGGACGCTGCTCGAAAAGACCCGCGAGGCGCACGCGCTGCGCACGTCGCGAGACCCCGATGCGAGCGTCGCCGAGTTCGAGCTGAGCGACATTCAATCGGCCATCCGGGACAGCTGACATGAACATGGCGGTTCGCATCGTCACGTTTCACGGCGCATTGTGGAGCATTGATCCCTGGTATCGGTGGTCGTGGTACGCTTGGCCCATCGCGACGGCCGTGCTGATCACGGGCTGGGTCCTGATCAGCAAGCCGGTCAACACCGGCGCCTGGGGTAACGCAGGAAGCTGGGCGAAGCCGATCGCGCAGAAGGCGACCGCCACACCGATCAAGACGACGACGATCAATACGGTGGACCTCGAGGTGATGAGCTGCTTTGCCAATAGCGGCCCGTCGTCGGAAAGCACCTGCACCAGATTGATCGATGGCGGCAAGATATCGGGCTCGAAGCTGGCATCGGTCTACACCCAGCGGGGCTTCATGCAGCGCGACCGGGCACCGGAAAGCGCGATGTCGGACTTCAATGCCGCGCTGAAGATCCAGCCCGACTACGCTGCGGCCCTCAACGACCGCGCCTGGATCTACATGACGCGCGGAGACTACGATGCGGCGCTTCAGGATCTGGATAAGACCGCAAGCCCGTCGACGCCCTGGCTGACAGCGGCGGTCGCGTATTATTACCGTGGCTTTGCTTACCTGCGGCTGAAAGACTATGCGAAGGCTCTGGCCGATTTGAACGAAGCCATCAGGCGGCAATCCAACAATGCCGACTACTACCTGGCACGCGGCGAGACCCAGCAGGCTCAACGGAGCTATGATGCCGCCTTGCGCGACTTCGACGAGTTCGGCAAGCGCAGCCCGAAAGATCCGCGCGGTCTGTTGGCGCGCGCCGCGATCTTCGAAGCCATGGGCAGGCCGCGTGATGCCCTGACGGCGTTGCAGGGCGCAATGACGCTGGCGCCCGACAACGACTTCATCAAGTCGGAACGCGACCGAATTCGCAGGCAAGTAAAGGACAATGATCCTGCGAGGAGCAATGCCGGCGAACCGCCGCCGACCTGATTCTCGAACCGCTGCGGTCGCGATGCCCGGCCGCGAAAGCCGCGCGCGCCAGGCTACGATCCCCGCCCTCGCGTCTGTGGCAGCGCAAGCACCTCGCATGGCGAGGCAATGCCGCGCAGCTTGTGCAGTCCGAGCGCGATCAGCGGCATATCCGTCTCGGCGGCGAGCGCGCCCGACACCAGCACGGTCCTACGAAGCGGCTTGCACAGGCCTTCGAGCCGGCTGGCGAGATTGACGGCGGGACCGATCGCCGTGAAGTCGAGCCGATTGGCGGCGCCGATATTGCCCCAGAGCATCTCGCCGAGATGAAGGGCAGCCCCGAACGAAAGTAGCGGCAATCCTTGCGCGCGGCGCTCCGCGTTGAGATACGCCATCCCGGCTTCGGCGGCGGCTGCGGCGCGCAACGCGGCATCACAGGCGCGCCGCGGCGACGCCTCTGTCACCGGAAAGATCGCGAGCACACCATCGCCGATGAATTTGAGCACCTCGCCGCCGAAGGCGTGAACGGCACCGGCGATGCGATCGAACCAGGCATCGAGTGCGGCGATGACGTCGGCAGGCCGACTGGTTTCCGACAGGGTCGTGAAGCCGCGCAGATCGGCATAGAGCAGCGCAGCCTGGATGGTTTCACCGAGATCGCGCCGCAACGGCGCTGCCAGCACCCGCTCGGCGCTGCGCTTGCCGAGATAGGCTTCCAGCGTCGCACGCAACGTTGCGCGTGCAGCGAGCGCGGCGAGCGGCGTTGCGGCAAAGCGCGCGGCCTGGCGCAGTTGGTCGATTTGGCCTGATGTGAACGGATGCGGACCGATCCAGCCGAGCAGCGGCCCATCGCGCCCGACAATGTCCTCGTGCACGTCGCCGCCCGCGATATCGCGCAGCCAGCGGCGACCGGCATCGTCAGGCAAATCGGGCGGCAGCCCGCCTGGCGCAAAACCGAGCGCCTCGATCACCCGGCCGTTGTCCGCACGCCACAACCAGGTCCGCTTCGCGATCAGCGGATGCGGCACCTCCAGCGTCAGGGCGCCGGCCGCAAGCGGCACGCCGTCGGCGAGCAGATGCGTGCCGAGGTGCGCGAGCAGGCGATCGGCGCCGGCGGTTTCCGAGGCGGCGTCGACAAGCCAGGCGAGGGTCGGGGAGAGTTGCATGATCCGATGATGGCGAAGGAGGACCGTCTTTGTCACGGGCAATCCTTGACGGGCCGCTTGGGCGCCGCCATGTGCCAGGAGCACCCTGGGGATGATCGCCGATGACCGAGCCCTTCGTATTTCGACGCGAGACCCAGATCGCCGCCCCGCGTGCCACCGTCTTCGCCTATTTGACCGATCCGGAGAAAATCCTGAGCTGGATGGGCTCGGATGCGACCACCGAGCCGCATCCCGGCGGGCTTTATCTTCTGAGGGGTATCGGCCCGCGTGGCAGCATCGCCCGGGGCGCCTTCCGCGAGGTCGTGCCGGTGCATCGCCTGGCCTATACGTTCGGCTGGGAGGGCGGTCAGGAAGTCCCGCCCGGCTCGAGCCTGATCGAGATCGACCTGATCGAACGCGACGGTGGCACGCTGCTGCGCATGACGCATAGCGGGCTGCCGACCCAGGAACAGATGGCCGCCCACGCGAAAGGCTGGGCGCATTATCTGAGCCGACTGACGAGCGCCGCCGCGGGCCGCGATCCAGGCCCTGACCGAGGCATCTCGGACAATATGTAGCGATGCGCGGGCTACACCGCCGCGGTCGCCACCACCTGCTGCAACAGCTGCTCGCGGCGGGCCTGCGAGCGTTGGCCCTTCATGGTCGCCGCGAAGCGCTCGAGGATGCCCTCTTCGAACGCCGTGACGATGGTGTCGTGGACGTAGCTCTTGCGGCAAATCGCCGGCGTGTTGGAGAGCTTGTCGGCGGCGGCGCGGATCGCGTCCAGCACCTGCTTCTTGCGGCCGCGCTGGCTGGTCGCCGGCGTGATCCGCGACAGCGATTCCACGACGACAGCCGAGGCCATCAGGGTGCGAAAATCCTTCAGCGAAATCTTGATGCCCGCGATCTCGCGCAGGAACGCGTTCACCTGCGTGGTGCTGACGGCGCGAACGACGCCGTAGGCATCGCGATACTGGAACATGCGCTTGCCGGGGACGCTTTGCAAAATGCCGATGGCGCGCACCAGCTTGGCGGCGTCGCACTCCTTGCGAACGGCTTTGCCGCCCTTCGCCTTGAAGGTGAGCACGAAGCAGTCGTCTTCCAGCGTGACGTTGGACTTCAGCAGCGTCGTGGCCCCGCGGGTGCCGTTGAGGCGGGCGTAGGATTCGTTGCCGGGCCGGATCGCGGTGCGCGCGATCAGCTCGATCACGGCCGAGAGCGCGAATTCGCGGGTCGGCTCGTCGCCCGACAGGAACGCCGACACCTTGCGCCGGATTTTGGGCAGCGCGCCAACCAGCTTTTCCAGGCGATGCGCCTTGCGATGCTCGCGGACCTTCTCCCAGTCGGCGTGATAGCGATATTGCAGCCGGCCTGCGGCATCGCGTCCCACCGCCTGGAGATGTGAGCTCGGATCGGCCGAGTAGCGCACCTCGCGGTAGGCCGGCGGCACCGCCATGGCATGCAGCCGACGGATTGTGCGGGCGTCACGGATATGCGCGCCGTTGGGACGGACGAAGGAATAGCCCTTGCCGCGCTTGATGCGGCGGATGGTCAGCTCGTTCTGGTCGCCGAGCCGCAGGCCCAGTTCCTTGGCGAGCGCCTCCACCGTTGCAGGGGACGCCGCATCGAAGACCTTTTTCGGGCTGGGACGGGTGGAACCTGATGGTTTGGGCCATTGCCCGAGGGCCTTGGCCAGCGCAATGGCAGCAGGATCGGCGGAGGCAGGCCGCATCGTCCCGAGATTCTGCTGATCCATCATGGTCTTAAGCCCTGGCCCTGTCTGTTACCGTTCAATGCCGCTGTTCTGACGTTTGTTCCAAGCCTCGCTCGGAGAGCCTCTTCGGACCCGGGTTAGCCACTTAGGGTGTTCCGAACCGCATTGCGAGTCCCGAATCAGTGAGAAGCGGTCTCCAAATACCTCCCGCGGCGCATGGGCTCCCTGCAAGGCCGCTTCCCAGGTTTTGGGTCAAGAGCCAAAAGCCGCCACTCGGCCTGTTTCAGAATTGCGACAGCCGGCCGTTGCGGCTTGATTCTCCGCATGGCCGGCCGCTCATCGAAGGTCCAGCTTGTGCTCCTTGTCGGGGCCCGTTAGCCCGACGCATAATCGTTCAACGATGAAGTCGGCTCGCCAGTCCGCTGTGCTCGGCTTGCCGTATGTGGAGGGAAGCATGTCCGAGAAGATCTACGACGTCCCCGCGGAATGGGCCAAGCGCGCCTGGGTCGATCAGGCCAAATACAAGGACATGTATGCCCGCTCGGTCGCGGACCCCAACGCGTTCTGGGCCGAGCAGGCCAGGCGCATCGACTGGATGCACGCGCCGACCAAGATCGAGAACGTCTCCTTCGCGCCGGGCAACATCTCGATCAAGTGGTTCGAAGATGGCATCCTCAATGTCGCTCACAATTGCATCGACCGGCATCTGCACAAGCGCGCCAACCAGACCGCGATCATCTGGGAAGGCGACGATCCCTCGCAGTCCAGGCACATCACCTACAAGGAACTGCACGACGAGGTCTGCCGGATGGCCAACATCCTGCGCACCCGCAATGTGAAGAAGGGCGACCGCGTCACCATCTATCTGCCGATGATCCCGGAAGCGGCCTACGCGATGCTGGCCTGCGCGCGGATCGGCGCCATCCACTCGGTGGTGTTCGCGGGCTTCTCGCCGGATTCGCTCGCCCAGCGCATCAACGACTGCCAGTCCAAGGTCGTCATCACCGCTGACGAAGGCCTGCGCGGCGGCAAGAAGGTGCCGCTGAAGGCCAATGTCGACGCGGCCCTCGCAAAGTCCGAGGGCGTCGACTGGGTCGTCGTCGTCAAGCGCACCGGCGGCAAGATCGACATGAACCCGACCCGCGACCTCTGGTATCACGAGGCCGCGGCGATGGTGACGACGGAATGCCCGGTCGAGCACATGCATGCCGAGGATCCGCTGTTCATCCTCTATACCTCGGGCTCGACCGGCCAACCCAAGGGCGTGCTGCACACCTCGGCCGGCTATCTCGTGTTCGCCGCGATGACGCACCAATACGTGTTCGACTATCACGATGGCGACATCTACTGGTGCACCGCCGACGTCGGCTGGGTCACCGGCCACAGCTACATTCTCTATGGACCGCTGGCCAACGGCGCGACCACGCTGATGTTCGAGGGCGTGCCGAATTACCCCGACAATTCCAGGTTCTGGAACGTCATCGACAAGCACAAGGTCAATATCTTCTACACCGCTCCGACTGCGATCCGCGCGCTGATGCAGGGCGGCGACGAGCCCGTGAAGAAGACCTCGCGTGCCTCGCTCCGCCTGCTCGGCTCGGTCGGCGAGCCCATCAACCCCGAGGCCTGGGAGTGGTATCACCGCGTCGTCGGTGACAACAGGTGCCCGATCGTCGATACCTGGTGGCAGACCGAGACCGGCGGCATTCTCATCACGCCGCTGCCGGGCGCGACCAGGCTCAAGCCGGGTTCGGCGACGCAGCCGTTCTTCGGCGTGGTGCCTGAAATCGTCGATGCCGACGGCAAGGTGCTGGAGGGTGAGACCACGGGCAATCTCTGCCTGACCCGCTCATGGCCGGGCCAGATGCGCACCGTCTACGGCGACCATGCCCGCTTCGAGCAGACCTATTTCTCGACCTACAAGGGCAAGTACTTCACCGGCGACGGCTGCCGGCGCGACGCCGACGGCTATTACTGGATCACCGGCCGCGTCGACGACGTCATCAACGTCTCCGGCCACCGCATGGGCACGGCGGAGGTCGAGAGCGCGCTGGTGGCGCATGAGAAGGTGTCGGAGGCCGCCGTGGTCGGCTTCCCGCACGACATCAAGGGCCAGGGCATCTACGCCTATGTCACCCTGATGGCCGGCATCGAACCGACCGAGGAGCTGCGCAAGGAGCTCGTGACCTGGGTCCGCAAGGAGATCGGCCCGATCGCCTCGCCCGACCAGATCCAGTTCGCGCCAGGCCTGCCCAAGACCCGTTCCGGCAAGATCATGCGCCGCATCCTGCGCAAGATCGCCGAGGACGAACCGGGCAGCTTAGGAGATACCTCGACGCTCGCCGATCCCGCCGTGGTCGATGATCTCGTGAAGAACCGGCAGAACAAGAAGTCGGTCTGAGCTCCCGTGTCCCGGACGCAGCGCAACGCCTCTTTGGCGATGCGCTGCAGAGCCGGGGCCCACGTCACGGCAGAACGCTTGGCTTCTGAGTCCCGGCTCTGCGGAGCAGCGTTGCACCCGCGTCCGCGACACGAGACTGCCTTTCGCGCCGACGCCGTCCAAAAACGCCCCCGGTTCACGCCCTCACGCACTTGTCAGGGCGCACCCCGGCGCGGTGGTATCTTTCCCGCCCAGTGTTGTTTTCAGGTCATTTACTTTATTTCGAACATTTCCTTTCTTCCCCCTGCCGGCTCGCCCCCGGCGGCCGCGCGTGGAAACCATCCGGTTAACAAGCGCGTTGAGAATGTCTGGGCGAGGCCGGCGATTTCAGGTTTTGCGTGAATTTGGACGATCCGTTCCGGGCCGAGGGGAAAATTGATGTCGATGAAGATTGCATTCGCGCTGGCCGCGACCGTCGCCGCGGGGGCCTTGATGCCGACGACAGCCCAGGCGCGGCCGGAACTGGTGGGCGCCCATCTGGCCGACTACTCGCCGGGCACCATCGTGGTCAAAACCAACGAACGCAGGCTGTATCTCATCCTCGATGACGGCCACGCCATGCGCTATCCGGTCGGTGTCGGCAAATCAGGCAAGCAGTGGGCCGGCACCACCCGCATCGACGGCAAGTATCGCAATCCGGCCTGGTCGCCGCCCGCCGAGGTGAAGCGCGACAAGCCGCAGCTTCCCGACGTGATTCCGGGCGGATCGCCGCGCAACCCGATGGGCGTTGCAGCCATGACGCTGGCCGGGGGAGAATATGCCATCCATGGCACGAACGTGCCGAACTCGGTCGGCGGCTTCGTCTCCTATGGCTGCATCCGTATGCTCAACGACGACATCACCGATCTCTACAGCCGCGTGTCGGTCGGAACGAAGGTCGTCGTGACACGCTGATCGCCGCCACCAAACAGAGATTGAAAGAGCCGCGTTTCGACGCGGCTTTTTGTTACCAGAAGCGCCAGCCGCGCGTACACCAACCATCGCGATGGCCGCCATCGTAGCTGCGCGCATAGCCGCCCGCGAGCATCGCCGCCGAAACGTTGGCGGTTCGTCTGGTCGCCACGTCGGCCAGAACACGCCCGTATTTTTCCGTCCCGAGATTGTAGATCGTGACGCCGCCCTGGCCGAGCAGGTTGCGCAGCGCCTCGGTGGCGGCTTCCGCCTTGTCAAGCTCGTCGTGACAGGATGCCTTCATCTCGGGCGCATCGATGCCGCGCAGCCGAACCCGCGCGACGAGATCGCGTCCGTCGCGTTGATGCACCCGCGCCAGGAAGGTGTCACCATCGATGGTGCGGACGACGTCGACCTGCAGGCGGTTCTCGGCAGAGCCTGAATGCCGAAGGATGATCTCGGCATCCTGCGCGCGGCCATCGGCCGGATGCGGCACCCGCCAATTCGTCCCATGCCGGAAGGTCAGCACGACCGCGACCACGACGCTGACGATGAACATCCACGGCACCAGTCCGGAGAGACGACGGCTAAATGGCGAGCCGCCAAAAGACGACCGACCGGACCTATCTGGGTCGAAGCGCGACATCCAAGCACGCTAGGGCTGAGTGAGTCAGACCGACAAGTGACTAAAAAATCCGAACCTCAAAAGTCCGAGGCGATCCCCTTGCGCTCCCAATCGCCGTAGCGCGTGGGCTCGGGTCCCTTCGGCCCCTGCAATTCCTTCGGCGCAGCTTCGGCACGGGCCGCGGTGGCTTGCCGGCGTGCCTCCGCTTCGGCCAGCGCGCGCTGGGCGGCTGCCGGCAAGGGTTTGCGATTGGGGACAGGAGACTGGTCGTTCATCGTTCGGGTCCTAGCGCAGGATCGTCAGGCGCGCGACGTTCAATAACGCATTGCTGAAATGGCTCCGGCGGGCTGAAATCGCCAGAGGCCGTTCTTACATTTGGCATATTCGCATGCCACAGAAGCTGATCTTAAGGCATGCGCCTACCCGGCGGAACTGCCGCTTGCTCAGAACCTTACGTCTGCATGCCATCTCAACGTTTCGTTCCTCCATCCGAAGTGCCTGGTCTAGCGGCGCGGCGGATCGCTGCCGACATCGTCGACGGCGTGTTGCACAAGCACCGCACGCTCGACGACCAGCTCGACGGCTCCGGCGCTCATCCCGGACTGAAGACGCTCGCCGACCGCGACCGCGCGCTGATGCGGCGTCTGGTCGCGACCATCCTGCGTCGGCTCGGCACGCTCGGCCATGTGCTGTCGCGCCTGCTCGACAAGGGTATCCCGTCCGATGCGCCGCGCGCGCAGAGCGCCCTCTTGATTGGTGCCGCCCAGATCCTCTGGATGGACGTGCCCGATCACGCTGCGGTCGATCTGTCGGTGCGCCTGGTGCAATCCGACCGGCGCGCCGCGCGCTATGCCGGCCTCGTCAACGCGGTGCTGCGCCGCTGCGCGCGCGAAGGCCAGGCGCTGGTCGAGGAGGTCGCGACGCAATCGCTGGACCTGCCGCCCTGGCTGCTGGCGCGCTGGAGCGCGCATTACGGCGAGGCGACCGCACGGGACATGGCGCTCGCGCTCGGCCACGAACCTTCGCTCGATCTGACTGTGAAGTCCGACGCCGCACATTGGGCAAGCCGTCTGCATGGCGAAGTGCTGCCGACCGGATCTGTGCGCACGCTGCTGCATGGCTCGGTGACCATGCTGCCCGGATTCGCCGAAGGACAATGGTGGGTGCAGGACGCCGCCGCCGCGCTGCCGGTCCGGCTGTTCGGAGATATCGCCGGTAAGTCCATCGCCGATCTCTGCGCCGCGCCCGGCGGCAAGACGGCGCAGTTGGCACAAGCCGGAGCGCGTGTCACGGCGCTGGACCGTTCGCCCGCGCGCGTGGCGCGGCTGCGGGAAAATCTCAACCGGCTGTCGCTCCAGGCCGAGACTGTGGTCGCTGACGCCGTGGAATGGACCGCCCCAGGGGACGGCTTCGACGGAATCCTGATCGATGCCCCCTGCACCTCGACCGGAACGATTCGCCGGCATCCTGATGTTGCATGGCTGCGGCAGGACTCGGACGTTGCCGCGATGTCCGTTCTCCAGCAGCGGCTGCTGAAGAAATCGGTCTCCTTGCTCAAATCGGGCGGCACGCTGGTCTATTGCACCTGTTCGCTGGAACCCGAGGAAGGCGAGCAAGCCGTCGTCACGCTGCTGGCGGCAGAGCCGTCGCTTCGCCGCGTGCCGATCGAGGCGAGCGAAGTCTCCGGGCTCGGCGAAATCATCACCGCCGAGGGCGATCTCCGGACCTTGCCGAGCCATCTGCCGCACGCTGACCCGAAGCTCGGCGGGCTGGACGGATTCTTCGCGGCCCGGCTCGTTAAATCCTGATTTTGCACCGGATTTTGCTGCCACGCCCCTGATTCGGGGTCTTTCAAGGTGGTGTCCGCGGTCCGATTCTGGGATTAATAAGGATTCGTCGGAATCCTCTCCCCCTTCAAGGTAAGGCGTGTCGGTCGCTCAACGCAGACGTATCTCGACGCTGGTCATGAACCGCTTTGCGCGGAACATGCTCGCGCGCGCGAGCGGCGGTTCCGTTGCGCTGTCGCGGGTCTGGCCCGGTCGCACCGACCGCTTGATCATCGCGCCGCATGATCTGCGCACCGCGGATGCGACGCGCGCCGCCGAGATCTATGCAGGGCGCTTCGTCTTCGCCGGCAAGATCGTCAACTGCCACGGACGCTCCATCTTCGATCTCGATCCGCCCTCGGAGGATTGGGAGGTCGCGCTGCTCGGCTTCGGCTGGCTGCGACACTTGCGCGCCGCCGACACCGCACTGACCCGGGCCAATGCGCGCGCGCTCGTCGAGGACTGGATCAGCAACCCCGCCAACAAGCGCCGTCCGGTCGCCCGCCGCGCCGACGTGCTGGCGCGGCGCGTGATCTCGCTGCTGTCGCAAGCGCCCCTGGTGCTCAGCGATACCGACAACAAATTCTATCGCCGTTACTTGCGCGCGCTCGCACGTGAGATCCGCTTGCTGCGCTTCGCCATGGTCAACATCCCCGACGGGGTGCCGAGACTGCAGGTGCAGATCGCGCTCTGCTACACAACGCTGTGCCTCGCCAACCAGGCCCGTCACATCCGCAGCGCGTCGAAAAAGCTGTCGGACGAGTTGCAGCGGCAGATCCTCCCCGACGGCGGGCATATCTCCAGAAATCCCGGCGCGCTGATCGAGCTGCTGATCGACCTGCTGCCGCTGCGGCAGACCTTTGCCGCGCGCAACATCGCGCCGCCGCCGGCGCTGCTCAATGCGATCGACCGCATGATGCCGATGCTGCGTTTTTTCCGGCACGGCGACGGCAATTTCGCGCTGTTCAACGGCATGAGCGCGACGCCATCGGATCTGCTGGCCACGCTCCTCGCCTATGACGACGCCCATGGCGCACCAATGGCGAACATGCCGCACACCGGCTTCCAGCGCCTCGATGCCGGGCCGACCACTGTGATCATCGACACCGGCCCGCCGCCGCCGCCCGGCGTCAGCCACGACGCGCATGCCGGTTGCCTGTCGTTCGAATTGTCTTCCGGCATCAGCCGCATCGTCACCAATTGCGGCATGCCGGCCACGGGCCGCGACAATTGGCGGCCGTTCGCGCGCGGCACCGCGGCGCATTCGACGCTGACCTATCACGACACCTCGTCCTGCCAGTTCGTCGAGATGTCAGCGATGAAGCGGCTGCTGCACGGTGCACCGGTCACCAGCGGCCCCCACGACGTCGAGAGCTATCGCGAGATCACCCAGGACGGCACACTGCTCACGACCTCCCATGACGGCTATCTCGCCAAGTTCGGCGTGATCCATCGCCGCGTGCTGATGATGGCCAATGACGGCGCGCGGATTGACGGCGAGGATACGCTGTCGCCGCCGCAGGGCGCGCGGCTGAAAGGCGCCGGCGCCGACTTCGCGCTGCGTTTCCACCTGCATCCCGCGGTGAAGGCGAGCCGCCTGTCGGATGCCCGCGGCGTCATGCTGGTGCTGCCGAACCGCGACGTCTGGACCTTTGAAGCCTTGGACGAGAAGGTCGACCTGGAGGACAGCGTGTTCCTGGCCGGCAATGACGGCCCGCGCCGGACCGCCCAGATCGTGATCCGCCAGGATGCCCGCCAGGCGGCCTCGGTTCGCTGGAGCTTTGTGCGCTCGACCGCATCGCCGGCGGTCACCAATGCCCGCCGCAACGCCCGCCGGGAGCCGGAACTTCCGCTGTAAAGAGCCGGGATTCGGCGCTATCCGATCGTTGTGAAGGGCCTCGAAAACTGCTATCGACCGCTCGTTCGCGCGACTGGCGACCTTGGATGGAGCACCATCGGGAAGCGCGATACATACCCGCCGCGCGCCTGGGCATAGACACTCCCTGAACAGAGGATCTTGCTCATGACTGACCATCCCCGCCGCGTCACCCGCGCCCTTCTCTCCGTCTCCGACAAATCAGGCCTGATCGACTTCGCCAAGGCGCTTGCCGCGCATGATGTCGAGCTGGTCTCGACCGGCGGAACCGCCAAGGCGATCGCCGCCGCCGGCCTGAAGGTGAAGGACGTCTCCGACCTCACCGGCTTCCCCGAGATGATGGACGGCCGCGTCAAGACGCTGCATCCGAAGGTGCATGGCGGCCTGCTCGCGATCCGCGACAACAAGGAGCACGCGGAAGCGATGAAGGCGCACGGTATCGCGCCGATCGACCTGCTCGTCGTCAATCTCTATCCGTTCGAAGCGACCGTCGACAAAGGCGCGGGATTCGAGGATTGCATCGAGAACATCGATATCGGCGGTCCCGCGATGATCCGCGCCGCCGCGAAGAACCACGACGACGTCGCCGTGGTGGTCGAGGCCGACGACTACAAGGCCGTGCTCGACGAGCTCGCCGCCAACAACGGCGCGACCACGCTGAAGCTGCGCCGGCGGCTTGCCGCAAAGGCCTATGCCCGCACCGCGGCCTATGATGCTGCCATATCGAACTGGTTCAACCGCCAGCTCGAGATCGAGGCGCCCGACTTCCGTGCCTTCGGCGGCAAACTGATCCAGTCGCTGCGCTACGGCGAGAACCCGCACCAGACGGCGGCGTTCTATGCAACACCGGACAAGCGCCCGGGCGTCTCGACTGCACGGCAGCTCCAGGGCAAGGAGCTCTCCTACAACAACATCAACGACACCGATGCGGCCTATGAGTGCATCGGCGAGTTCGACGCCCGGCGCACCGCTGCCTGCGTCATCGTCAAGCACGCCAATCCCTGCGGCGTTGCTGAAGGCGCGAACCTCGTCGAGGCCTATCGCAAGGCCCTGGCTTGCGACTCGACCTCGGCCTTCGGCGGCATCATCGCGATGAACCGCGCGCTCGACGCCGACACCGCGCGCGAGATCACCAAGATCTTCACCGAGGTGATCATCGCGCCCGATGCCAGCGAGGAAGCCATCGCCGTCATCGGCGCGCGCAAGAATCTACGTCTGCTGCTTGCCGGCAGCCTGCCCGACCCGCGCGCGCCCGGCCTCACCGCCAAGACCGTGGCCGGCGGTCTTCTGGTGCAGAGCCGCGACAACGCCGTGGTCGACGACATGACTTTCAAGGTCGTGACCAGGCGTGCGCCCAGCGATGCCGAGATGCGCGATCTCAAGTTCGCGTTCCGGGTGGCAAAACACGTCAAGTCGAACACGATCATTTACGCCAAGGATCTCGCCACCGTCGGCATCGGCGCGGGCCAGATGAGCCGGGTGGATTCGGCCCGCATCGCAGCGCGCAAGGCACAAGACGCCGCCAACGAGCTGAAGCTCGTCGAGCCGCTCACCAAGGGTTCGGTCGTGGCGTCGGATGCGTTCTTCCCGTTCGCCGACGGCATGCTCGCCTGCATCGAAGCCGGCGCTACTGCCGTGGTGCAGCCCGGCGGCTCGATGCGCGATGACGAGGTCATCAAGGCCGCCGACGAGCACGGCATCGCCATGGTGTTCACGGGGACAAGGCACTTCAGGCACTGAGGCTGGCGACTCGTCATTGCGAGCGCAGCGAAGCAATCCGGAATCTTTCCGCGAGGAGCTCTGGATTGCTTGGTCGCACCAGCGCAAGATTGCTTCGCGATTTTGTCGCGGGCTCCTCGCAATGACGGTGGTGAAACCGGAGAGCGCAGCTACTCCTTCACCCACATCGATCAGCCGCGGCGGGATGATGGAGACATCGCCGGGCTTGCCGATCCACAGCCCGCAGGAGGCCGCCACCGGAACCGCACCGAATGCAGCGAAACGTGAAAGTAGGGCTGGGCGGCCCAATCGGGGAAGATCCAGCCGACGACGCTGCGCGCGGCGGATAGCTCCGCGAGGCGAGGGCCACTGGCGCATCCGGGGCGATCGTCATCACCCTGTCCTCATCACAAACAGTTTTGCCTCTCTTGGCGCAAACCGTATAGCATTATCGCGGCGCGCTTGAATTCGCCTGAAGCTCAGCGGAAATCCGATGATGGCGTCATTTTCGACACGGCGCGCTTTTTTCGCGCTCATCGCTACTCTGACGTTTGGTCTGGCGTCGGCGGTAGCACAAGATGCGCGGCTCCCCTATGTGCCGCCCGCGCTCGACAGCGTGCACGCCATTCCGGCCGAGCACGGCATGGTGGTGGCACAGGAGAGGATCGCGGCGCATGTCGGCGCCGACGTCTTGCGACGTGGCGGCAACGCCGTCGATGCTGCCGTCGCGACCGGCTTCGCAATGGCGGTGACTTATCCGCGCGCCGGCAATATCGGCGGCGGCGGCTTCATGGTGATCCATTCCGGCGAACGCAACGAAGACGTCGCGATCGACTATCGCGAGACCGCGCCTGCGGCGACCACCGCGCAAGTCTTCCTCGGAGCCGACGGCAAGCCCGATCCCGCAAAATCGCGCGATTCCGGGCTTGGCATCGGCGTGCCCGGCACGGTCGCAGGCCTGGCTCTGGCACTCGATAGATACGGCTCGGGTCGGTTCACGCTGGCGCAGTTGCTGGAGCCTGCGATCGCACTCGCCCGTGATGGATTCATCATCACCGACGACATCGCCGATACGCTGCCTGGCTGGTATCCGCGACTCGCGCGCTGGCCGTCCTCAGCCAAGATCTTCGCAAGGTCCGATGGCAGGCCATTTGGCGAAGGTGACAGGCTGGTGCAGAGCGATCTCGCCGACACGCTGGCGAGCGTCGCGGCGCAAGGACCGCGCGGCTTCTACGAGGGACCGGTGGCGGAAAAGATCGCCAAGGCCGTCTCCGATGCCGGCGGCATCATGACGCCAGCTGATCTGAAGGCCTATCAGGCGGTGATCCGCACGCCGGTGCGCGGCACCTATCGCGGCTACGACATCGTCTCGATGCCGCTGCCGTCCTCAGGCGGCGTGGTGCTGCTGGAGACCCTCAACATCCTCGAAGGCTTTCAGCTCGCGGACCTGAAGCAGGGATCGCCGGCCTCGCTTCATCTGCTGATCGAGGCCATGAAGCGCGCCTACGCCGACCGTGCGCGCTATCTTGGCGATCCCGCCTTCGTCAACGCGCCGATCGATAGGCTCACGGCGAAGGATTACGCCGCCAAGCTGCGCGCCGGCATTTCTGCCGAACGCGCCACGCCGTCGAAGGATCTCGTTTCGACCGCCACATCGCCGCACGAAGGCAGCAATACGACGCACTACTCGGTCGTCGACAATAGCGGCAACGCCGTCAGCAACACCTACACACTGAACTTCAGCTACGGCGTCGGTCTCGTCGCCGACGGCACCGGCGTGCTGCTCAACAATGAACTCGACGATTTCACCGCCGCCGTCGGCGCCTCCAATGCCTATGGTCTTGTCGGCTACGAGGCCAATCTGCCCGGGCCGGGCAAGCGGCCGCTGTCGTCGATGTCGCCGACCATTGTGCTGAAGGACCGCAAGCCGGTGCTGGTGACGGGCTCGCCTGGCGGCAGTCGCATCATCTCGACCGTGCTCCAGGTGATCGTGAACGTGCTCGACTACAGGCTGGACGTCGCGGCGGCGGTGGCTGCGCCGCGGCTGCATCATCAATGGCTGCCGGATGAAGTTCGCGTCGAACGCGGCTTTCCCGACGACGTGCTGTTCGAGCTGAAGGCGATGGACCATCTCGTCGTGGAGCCGATGGGACAGACGTCGGCCAATTCGATTCTCGTGACCCCGAACGGGCCCCTCGGCGCGCCCGATCCGCGCACGCGCGGTGCGGAAGCTGCGGGACAGTAGCCCTGACGCTGCAGGGCAAGAGCGCGGGCCGGCTTGCGCCGGCCGCCGCGCGTGCTACCACCGCTCGGCCAAAAGAATTTGCCGGGGAAACGCACATGACAACAGCCGATCCGAGCGGGCGCATCGAGCGCGCCGAGATCGAGGACAGCAGCCTTCTCGCCTTTTATCGCGACATGAACGTCGCCGAGCGCCGAACCTTCTGGGCTTGCGCGGCAGGCTGGGCGCTCGACGGCATGGACTTCATGATCTACCCGCTGGTGATCGGCACCATCATCGCGCTGTGGAAGGTCGATGCGGGCTCCGCCGGCCTTGCCGGCACGGTGACACTGCTGGCCTCCGCCATCGGCGGCTGGCTCGGCGGCTATGTCTCGGACCATATCGGCCGGGTCAGGACGCTTCAGATCACCATCATCTGGTTCTCGGTTTTCTCGCTGGTCTGCGCCGTCGTACAGAATTTCGAGCAGCTGCTGATCGCGCGCGCCGTGCTCGGCCTCGGCTTCGGCGGCGAATGGGCCGCAGGCGCCGTGCTGATGGGCGAGGCGATCCGGCCGCAATATCGCGGCCGCGCCGTCGGCTCGGTGCAATCGGGCTGGGCGGTCGGCTGGGGCCTTGCCGTGCTGGCGCAAGCGATCTTGTTCTCGTTGATGCCGGCAGAGACGGCGTGGCGCTGGATGTTCGTGATCGGCGCCCTGCCGGCGCTGCTGGTGTTCTACATCCGCCGCTCCGTCACCGAGCCCGAGATCGCCGCTGAAGCCCGTGCCAGGCAGGCCGCGAGCGGCGATCGCCCCGCGCTCTGGGAGATTTTTTCGGGCCCGATCCTGAAGACCACGATTCTCGCCTCACTCGCTGCGACGGGCTGCCAGGGCGGCTACTACGCCATCACGTTCTGGGTGCCGCAGTTCCTGACCAAGGAGCGGCATCTGTCCATCGTGGGATCGACCGGCTATCTCTCGACGCTGATCATCGGTTCCTTCATCGGCTATCTCGTCGGCGCCTGGCTCGCCGACCGCATCGGACGGCGTAACCTGTTCTTGACTTTCTCGATCGGAGCGATGGCCGTCGTGCTGCTCTACACGCAACTGCCGCTGAACAACGAGATCCTGTGGGTGCTCGGCTTTCCGCTTGGTTTCTTCGCCTCGGGTTATTTCTCAGGGATCGGCGCGTTCCTGACCGAGCTCTATCCGACGCGTCTGCGCGGCTCCGGCCAGGCTTTTGCTATAATTTCGGCCGTGGCATCGGTGCGCTGTTTCCCTTCCTCGTCGGTGCGCTCTCGGCATCGACCTCGCTGGCCAATGCGATCGCGATCTTCGCGGTGGTGGCTTACGCGCTGTTCTTCATCGCGGCGTTCGCGCTGCCCGAGACGCGCGGGCGGGTGCTGCACGCGGACTGACAGATCATCGCGGGCGCTGGAGAAACTTACCGCCCGACCTGGTACGGTCCGCCCTTTTCCAGCGCGCGCGCATAAGCCGGCCGCGCGTGGATGCGTTCCAGAAACGCCATCGCCTTGGGATGGCCCTGCTCGAGTCCGCCGCGGGCTTGGGCCGCTTCGAGCGGAAAGCTCATCTGGATGTCGGCGGCCGTGAATTCGCTGCCGGCGAACCACTCGCTTTTGCCGAGCTCGCCCTCCCAATAGTCCATGTGCTGCTTGAGCTGCGGATTGACGAGCGCCGTGAGCGCCTGGTTCGAAACCTTGCGCACCAGCGGGCGAAGCAGCGCCGGCGCGCGTTTCGGCATCAGCGTGAACAGCAGCTTCAACAGCAGCGGCGACATCGCGGACCCCTCGGCGTAATGCAGCCAATAGGTGAAGCGCAGCCGCTCCGGCGTATCAGGCGGCGGGATCAGGCGGCCATTGCCATAGGTCGCGACGAGATATTCGATGATCGCGCCTGACTCGGCGACGGTGTTGCCGTTGTCGGTGATGACGGGCGATTTGCCGAGCGGATGAATCGCACGCAGCTCCTTCGGCGCGCGCATGTCCGGCTGGCGCTGATAGCGCACGATCTCATAGGGCACGCCCAGCTCCTCGAGCAGCCACAGCACGCGCTGCGAGCGCGAATTGTTGAGGTGATGGAGGGTCAGCATCGCAAGAATCCCCGGGCTTGGTTTGTTGGGCCGGCCGCGTACCTGCCAGCCCGGAACCACAATGTCGAGCCGTTCGGAGGATATTTTCATCCGGGTATATTGACGGCGATTATTTACCCGGGTATTAAAGGCGCCACCATCGTCAATATGGCAATGATTTCAATGCAAGCAACTTTCACCGCGTTTCAAGGGCAGCGCCGCCTGGTGTCCGGGCCGGCGGGAGAGGTCGCTCTGGTCGTCAAGCGGGTGGCACCGCGGACGGACGAGGCGATCATCATCTTCGAAGACGCCACGGGCCGATCGATCGACTTCGATCTGCGCGGCGGCGATCGCGAGGTGCTGGCGCGTTTGGCGAAGCTGATCCCGCCGCCGGTCGAGGAGGCCGCGCCGCCGGCCGAGCCGCGCGGACGCGGCCGGCCAAAGCTCGGCGTGGTCGCGCGCGAGGTGACGCTGCTGCCGCGGCATTGGGAGTGGCTCGGCGTGCAGCCCGGCGGCGCTTCGGTCGCGCTGCGAAAGCTCGTCGACGAGGCCAGGCGCGCCAGCGGCGACAAGGATCGCGCACGGCAGGCGCGCGATGCGGCCTATCACTTCATGTCGACCATGGCAGGCAATCTGGCGCAATTCGAGGAAGCCTCGCGCGCGCTGTTCGCGGATGACCGGCGCCGCTTCACCGGACTGATCGCCGACTGGCCGGCCGATATCCGCGACCACATCGTCAAGCTCGCCTACGGCGACCGCGCCTAGCCGCGCAGCACGTCTCACAACCCTATCGACGGCCAAGCCGCGCATTGCTCGGCAGCGGCTTCGCACGCCCTGATGAAAGGCAGAACCATGTCCGTTCCAAAGCCGCTCCGGCAGACTTTCCTGCGCTTCCTCGCGCCGTTGATGCTGAGCAACGCGCTGCAATCGTTGTTCGGCACGGTCAGCAATGTCTATGTCGGTCATATGATCGGCGTCGATGCACTCGCTGCGGTCTCGATCTTCTTCCCGGTATTCTTCTTCCTGTTCGCTTTCGTCATGGGCCTGAGCACCGGCGCAACCGTGCTGATCGGCCAGGCCTTTGGTGCGGGCAAGCTCGACAGGATCAAGATCGTCGCTGGCACGACGCTCGCCGTCGGCCTGCTGCTCTCGATGTCAGTAGGACTGGTCGGTGGCCTGCTCAGCCGGCAATTGATGATCGCACTCGCGACGCCGGCCGACATTCTCGAGCAGGCTAGCCGCTATGCCCGCATCATGCTGCTGACGATGCCGTTTGGCTTCACTTTCCTGCTGATGACCGCGATGATCCGCGGTGTCGGCGACGCAGTGACGCCGCTGTTGGCATTGGCGTTGTCGACTGCGATCGGTCTGATCCTGACACCGATGCTGATCCACGGCGCGGTCGGCATCACCAGCCCGGCCTGGGCGGCTGCGATCTCCAACGCAGTGACGCTGATCGCGCTCGCCGTCTATCTGCTGCGGAAGAAGCACGTGCTCGCACCGGACGCAGCACTGCTGCGCCATGTGCGGATCAATCGCGCGGTGATCGGACAAATCCTGGGCATCGGCTTGCCGAGCGCCGTCGGCATGGTCGTCATGGCGATCGCCGAGCTGGTGCTGCTCGGCCTCGTCAACGGCTTCGGATCCGACGCCACGGCTGCGTACGGCGCCGTCAACCAGGTGATGGGCTACACGCAGTTCACGGCGATGTCGATCTCGATCGCGGTCTCGATTCTCGGCGCGCAGGCCGTCGGCGGCGGCGACCGGACGCGGCTCGATGGCATCGTGCGAACCGGCCTCGCGTTCAACCTCGTACTGACGGGCGGGCTGGTAACGTTGATCTATCTCGCGCCCCGCGCCGTGCTCGGCATCTTCATAACTGACGGCGCCGTGCTCGATCTGGCGAAAGGACTGCTCTTCGTCGCCCTCTGGAGCTCGGTGCCGTTCGGCCTTGCGACGACATTCTCAGGCGCGATGCGTGCCGCAGGCGTCGCGCTGACGCCGATGCTGCTGTCGATATCAGCCATCGTTGCGATCGAGTTGCCCAGTGCGGTGATCCTCAGTCGCACCATCGGGCTTGCGGGCGTATGGGCCGCTTATCCGATCGTATTCTGCGCCATGTTCGTTCTGCAGATGGGCTATTACCTCCTGGTGTGGCGCAAGCGGGCCATCCGGCGTCTGGTCTGATCACCAAGATATTATGACCATCATTAAACGGTGGACCTGTGGCGCGCCCTGCGCCACAATGGGTGAAAAGCGACGTCAGGGAGAACGCATTTGACCCGCACCGCCCCGCAATTCCTGTTCGATTTCGGCAGCCCCAACGCCTATCTCAGCCATCTCGCCATCCCCGCGATCGAACGGCGCATCGGTGTCAAATTCGAATATGTGCCGATCCTGCTCGGCGGCATTTTCAAGGCGACCAACAACAGATCGCCGGCCGAGACGCTCGCCGGCATCAAGAACAAGCGCGAGTTCCAGGCGGTCGAGACCGAGCGCTTCGTCAAGCGCTTCAGGGTTCAGCCTTACGTCTTCAACCCCAACTTTCCCGTCAACACGTTGAACCTGATGCGCACCGCAATCGCGGCGCAGCTCGAGGGTGTGTTCGAGACGTATGTCGACGCCGCCTTTCACCACATGTGGCGCGAGCCGAAGAAGATGGACGACCCTGAAGTGGCCGCGAAGGCGCTGGCGTCCTCCGGTCTCGACGCTCAAAAGCTGTTCGCCCGCGCCCAGGAGCCGGACGTGAAGGGCAAGCTGATCGAGAACACCGAGGAGGCGGTCGCGCGCGGCGCCTTCGGCTCGCCGACCTTCTTCGTCGGAACCGAAATGTTCTTCGGCAAGGAGCAGCTGCGCGAGGTCGAGGAGATGGTGTCGGGAAAGTGAAGCGCGCGCAAGGCGGCCGGCGGATAGCAAGTGGAAATCGCCCCTGCTATTCGCTACTCCCTATCGCCAATCGCCAATCCTAAAAGCGGAGGTCTCCCATGCGTATCCTCGTGGTCGGCGCCGGCGCCATCGGCGGCTATTTTGGTGGCAGGCTGTTGCAGGCTGGCCGCGACGTGACCTTCCTCGTCCGTCCCAGGCGCGCCGGCGAACTCGCGCGCGACGGCCTGGCCATCAAGAGCCCGAACGGCGACGCGACGCTGAAGAATCCGCCGACCGTGCAGACCGACGCGATCAAGGACACATTCGACGTCGTGCTGCTCAGCTGCAAGGCGTTCGACCTCGACGACGCCATCAACTCGTTTGCCGCTGCGGTTGGCCCAAACACCGCGATCATCCCGATGCTCAACGGCATGAAGCATCTCGACACGCTCGACCAGAAGTTCGGCAAGGAGCGCGTGCTCGGCGGTCTCTGCGCCATCGCGGCGACGTTGAACGAGAAGCGGGAAGTGGTGCAGCTGCAGCCGATGCAGGCGATCAGTTACGGCGAACGCGACGGCAAGTCGTCGGATCGCATCAAGGCGATCGACGAGGCCTTCAAGAGCGGCATTGTCGGGGCCACCGTCAGCGAGAACATCATGCAGGACATGTGGGAAAAGTGGGTGTTCCTCTCCTCGCTCGCAGCCTCCACCAGCCTGATGCGGACCTCTGTCGGCAACATCCTTGCGGCACCCGGAGGCAGGGACTTCCTGCTCGGCATTCTCGACGAGACCAGCGCAATCGCCACCGCGTCCGGCTACACGCCTGGCGGCCCGTTCTTCGAGCGCGTGAAGGGCAACCTCACCACCGAGGGCTCTCCGATGACGGCCTCGATGTTCCGGGACATCAAGGCGGGCCTCCCCGTCGAGGCCGATCACGTGATCGGCGACCTCATCGCGCGCGCTGATGCCGCCAAGGTGCCGGTGCCGAAGCTGCGCATCGCGTACACGCATCTGAAGGCGTATGAGAAGCAGCGCGCGGGCTAATCGCGCCCAGCGCTATTTGAAACATGCGAGATTGCGAGCGACTGCGGGGCTGCATCTGCTCGTTCTTGCGCGAGCCGGCGCGGAAGAACACGAGCTGCCCTTGCAGGAATTGATCAGGCTGGCTGGCCCGCAAGCGAGGGGATGTTCTCGGTCTGCGATATCCCGTTCTCGCCGTGGCAGCCGGAGCAAACGGCGGCCTTCTCCTCGACTGCGGCATTATCCGCCGCGCTTGCAGAGGGCGCGCTAAGCGTGAGGAGCGCAGCCGCGCTGATCGCGTGCGAGATGAACTGCCGGCGCATGATGAGGACTCCGATCCATCCCCCTTGTCCTTCCGGGCCGTCCGGAGCGCGGGCTCGCGCTGCTCGCGAAAACAACCCCATGCACAGTAGGACAGGGGCCGGGAAGGTGTGCCCTGACGGCGGCCACGCCTGGTCGCCGAGACGATGTCGGGGCCGAAGCGCGTCCGGAGGATCGCCTGCCCGAGGTGGACGGCGCTGCGGTGACCAGGATCGTCACGCGAAACCCAAGCCAGCCGCCACCGGCGTGGAAAACCACGGCCTGACCTGATTTGGCTGGATGCACCGGGAAAAAAGTTGGAGCGGGCGAAGGGGCTCGAACCCTCGACCCCGACCTTGGCAAGGTCGTGCTCTACCACTGAGCTACACCCGCATCCTGTGTCGGTCGCGTGACGCGCCGGCAACGGCTGTCGTATGCCAAAAGCGGGAGGCGAATGCAACAGCTACCGGCAGCATCATCTCGCTTTCGAGCCCCTATATGAGCCCCATCCCGGCCAAATCGACCGAAAATGGTCGGGAACTGCCGAATCGGCGCCTACGGATTGAAATTCGGCCGCCCCGGCCCAATTTTAGGGCCTGAAACGAAGCATATGCGATGGCGACGTGCTAAAGACCCGCCATTCCAGACATGAGACGAGGGGATCCCGTGACGATCATCGACCAGGCTAACGGAGCGGGTCCGGCTGCGGCCGATCTGATCAAGGACACCACCACCCAGACCTTCGTGAAGGACGTCATCGAGGAATCGAAGCGCCAGCCGGTGCTGATCGACTTCTGGGCGGAGTGGTGCGGTCCCTGCAAGCAGCTCACCCCCATCCTGGAAAAGGCAGTCAAGGCGGCCAAGGGCAAGGTCAAGCTGGTCAAGATGAACATCGACCAGCATCCGGCGATCCCCGGCCAGATGGGCATCCAGTCGATCCCGGCCGTGATCGCCTTCGTCAACGGCCAGCCCGCCGACGGCTTCATGGGCGCTGTGCCGGAGAGCCAGCTCAACGCCTTCATCGAGAAGCTGACCAAGGGTGTGACGGCGCCAGGCGAGCCCAACCTTGCCGAGATCCTGCAGGAGGCCGAGGCCGTGCTCGCCGAGGGCGATGCCGCCGCGGCCGCTCAGATCTATGCCGAAGTGCTGCAGCACGAGGCGACCAACATCGCGGCATTGGCCGGGCTGGCAAAATGCTACGCCCTCTCGGGTGCGATGGAGCAAGCCAAGCAGACGCTCGCCATGGTGCCGGAATCCAAGCGCAACGACCCGGCCGTGAAGGCGGTGCAGACCGCGATCGATCTTGCCGAACAAGCGGAACAGCTCGGGCCTGTCGCCGAGCTGGAACGGAAAGTCGCCGAAAACCCGCTCGATCATCAGGCCCGCTTCGATCTTGCCACCGCGCTGAACGCGCAGGGCGATCGCACTGCGGCCACCGAGCAGCTGCTCGCGATCGTCAAGCACGACCGCAAATGGAACGACGACGGCGCCCGCAAGCAGCTGGTGCAGTTCTTCGAGGCCTGGGGCGGCACGGATGAAGCAACCGTCGAGGGACGCAAGCGCTTGTCGACGATCCTGTTTTCATAGGGACAGCGTGCGGTTATTGTTTGCGCATGATCTTATCGGAACACCGCTGCGCACTTTTCCGGATCATGCTCTAGCGGGGACCAGATGCCGATCAATATCGAATATCGCGGCCCCGCCGACCTGCCGGAAATAATTCCGGTTTTTCCGCTGCCGGGGGCGCTGCTGCTTCCCCGCGGCCAGATGCCGCTCAACATCTTCGAGCCGCGCTATCTCGCGATGGTCGACGATTCCTTCCGCGACGGCCATCGGCTGATCGGCATGATCCAGCCTGACGTCGCGCACTCGCCCAAAAATTCCGACAGGCCGAAGTTGTTCCGCGTCGGTTGCGTCGGCCGCATCACCCAGCTCGCCGAATCCGGTGACGGCCGTTACATCCTCGAGCTCACCGGCATCGCGCGCTTCAAGGTGGTCGAGGAGCTCGAGGTGCTGACCCCCTACCGGCAGTGCAAGGTCGATTTTTTCGCCTTCACCGACGATTTCACCGCGCGCATGGGCGAGGACGAGGTCAACCGCGAGGCGCTGCTGGTGGCGCTGGCGGATTTTCTCAAGGCCAATAATCTCAAGGTCGACTGGGAGGGTGTCGAAAGCGCGCCCAATGAGGCGCTCGTCAACGCGCTGGCGATGATGTCGCCCTACGGCCCGGCCGAGAAGCAGGCCATGCTTGAAGCGCCCGATCTGAAGACACGCGCCGAGATCCTGATCGCGGTCACCGAGATGGACCTCGCCAAGAAGCGCACCAGCGGCGATCCGCCGTTGCAATGACCGGTGCTGAAGCGCGATCAGATTGGGTCGTGATCGCGGTTTGGCTTTTGTTTGAGCATGATCTTTTCGGAAAACCGCTTCACACCTTTCCGGATCATGCTGTGGTTCACGCCGCGCGGATGGCTGCCTTCTCACCTCGCCTCAGCATCTTCGCAATGCCGGATGCAGGCATCGGCCGACCGAAATAATAGCCTTGCGTTTCGACACAGCCCTCTTCACGGAGGATATCGAGCTGCTCCTTCGTTTCGGCGCCTTCGGCGGTCGTCGTCTTCCCCAGGCTGACCGCGAAGCGAACGACCGCCCGCGCGAGATGATGCGCGTCTGCGCTTGCGCTGGACAGTTCATTGACGAAGCTGCGGTCGACCTTGATCTTGTCGAACGGGAATCTCTGCAGGAAGCTCAGCGAAGAGTAGCCGGTGCCGAAATCGTCCAGGGCTACTCGCGCGCCGAGCTCGCGCAGTTGACCAAGTGCTGCGAAGACGGCCTCGCTGTCATGCATGATTGCCGTCTCGGTCACCTCGAGCTCAAGTCGGTCCGGCGGAACTCCCGAATTCGCCAGTGCGCCGACAATGACCGGGACAAGCTCCTTACTCTTGAACTGGGCCGGAGAGAGGTTGATCGCGATCCTGAGATGGGCGGGCCATTTGGCGGCTTCGCTACATGCGGTCGTCAGGATCCATTCTCCGAGCGGCACGATCAAGCCGGTCTCCTCCGCGAGCGGAATGAATTCGCCGGGCATGACCAGGCCTCGCCGCGGGTGATGCCAGCGTAGCAGGGCTTCGAAGCCGCGGATCTCACCGGTCGCGGTATTGACGAAGGGCTGGTAGTGCAGCTCGAATTCGCCGCCAGCAAGCGCATCCCGCATGTCGCGCTCCAGGTTCCGCCGCGCATGCATGAGCTCATCGAGCTCGGGCTCGAAGAAGCGGAATGCACCACGCCCGCCACTCTTGGCCGAGTAGAGTGCGAGATCCGCGCTCTTCATGAGCACGTCGGAATCGTCGCCATCGCGCGGCGCGATGGCAATTCCGATGCTGGTGCCCACCATGAACCGGTGATCGTCGAGATCGAAGGGTTCGCAAAGCGCTTTTCTGATGTTCTCGGCGAGCGCGGCGGCCTCAACGGCGGGGCTGGTCACATAGTCGATCACGGCGAACTCATCGCCGCCCAGTCGGGCAATCACCGCGGTTTCCGTGGTGCATTCGCGCAAACGCGTGGCGACGGCACGCAACAGGGAGTCCCCTGCGGGGTGTCCCAGCGTGTCGTTGACCTCCTTGAACCGGTCGAGGTCGAGCATCAACACCGCAAGTTCGAGGCCGCCATTGCGCGTCACGGCAAGTGCATGCTCCATCCGCTCCCGGAGCAGCACTCGATTTGGCAAACCGGTCAACGCATCGTGTTGCGCCATATGGACGATCTTGGCCTCGGACCGGCGTTGCTCGGTGACATCGAGATGCGTGGCGACCCAGCCGCCGCCGGCCATTGGCTGTCGCGTCACGCAGATCAACCGACCATCAGCGAACTCGTCGATTCTGCTCGAGACTGCATCGAACGGCAACGCGGCCAATTTCGAGAGGAATTGCTCGGCGGCGCCCTCGCTGGTGCCGCTCTTGAGGATGCCGGTCATGACGCGGTGCCTGATGATGTCGGCGTGCGGCGTCCCCGTTTTCAGCAGCTCGGGCGGCAAGCGGTAGAGCTCGGCATAGCGCTCGTTGCAGACGACAAGCCGCTTCTCCGCATCGAACATGCACAAGGCCTCGACCATGTTGTTGATGGCCGTATCCAGCCTGAGTTTCTGCTCCTGGATTTCCCGTTGCGAATCTTCCACCTGTTGCCTGGCGCGGGAAAGTTCGCTGATGATGGCCTCGAATCTGCCGGTTCTGGTCGCAAGGCGACGATCCGCCAGGACACCGACGAAGCTCATCCCGAGCACCGACAGGGCCACACCGGCGATTGCGAGGGCCAGGAAGTTCGGTGAAAGCGACAATGCATCGTTTGCCAGCGTCGGATCGGGAACGATCTGCACGGCGCCCATGGCCGTGAAATGATGCGACACGATGGCAAGCGTCAGCAGCAGCGCAGCGGCCAGGGTCCCCCGCTTGTCCTTGCGGCCGACGGCGACCGCGAGTGCGGCATAGCCCAGGGCCATGCCGAGACCGACCGAGACGAGCACCAGTGTCGGCGACCAGGCCACATGACCCGGCACTTCGAGAGCCCACATGCCGATATAATGCATGCTTGCGATGCCGGCGCCGATGATGCCGCCACCGGCAGCTGCGCGCCAGCGGCCGGAATTGTTAACGGCGACGCCGAAGCCGCCCGACGTCAGCACCATCGCGGCGGCCAGCGACAGCGCCGTCAGGCCGAGGCCGTAGCCGGTCGAGACGCCGGGGTCGTAGGCGAGCATTGCGACGAAATGCGTCGCCCAGATTCCGTAGCCGATGGCGGCACCGGCGATCGCAATCCAGATCCGCCGCGTCCAGGCGCCCGACGCGATCGCGCGATGAAAGATGCTAACCGCTACGATGCTTGCAGCGAAACAAACCAGGCCAGCGAGCACAACGAGCCGCCAATCGTGCTCGGTCGCAAGGCAGGAAAAAACACGAAACATGCAATATCACTCCCTCGTCAATACTACCGAGGATTGATCCAGGCGCGCTTGTTCCGCGTTAATTTTTTGCAATGCCCGGTTGTATGCCTATCGCGAGGTAAACATTCTGCGGCAAATGACGCCATTGGCGTTAATTGTGCGGGTAAGCGCGCGCGAGTCCGCGTGAGACCACGCGGGCAAAGGGAGGCCGGTTCGAACTTGCCAGCTCGGCCTAGGGATGGTTGCGGATGCGTTTGCGACCTGTGATCATCGCGCGCACCAGGTTCTCGCGCTGAAGCACGCTCATCAACACCACGCCTGCAACATGCAACACGACCAGGACGATGGCCGCATCCGATGCGTAAGCATGGGTGTCCTCGACCCACCAGACGCCGAAGAAGGTGACGGTGACCGACATTGCGCCCGTGATCGCCGAGACGGCGAGTGACAACAGCAGCGCCAACAGCATCAACGCACCGGCCCGTGATGCCGCGGTGGAGATTCCAGAGATAGGAGGGGGCTGCCTGAAGGCGGACGCCGATCATGCGAAAGCGTGAATAGCGGCCGCCAAGGAAGCCCCAGACCAGGCGGAAGGCGAGAAGCCCGATGGCCGCATAGCCGACGATGCGATGCAGGCCGTCATGGACGGCGGGTGTAAACCAGGCGGCCAGAACGCACGCGGCGAGAGCCCAGTGCCAGAGACGCAGCGGCAGGTCCCAGACGGCGACCGTTCGATCCGCGGGGATCGGTTTCGGCTCCCCGCGCGCATCTCGCAGCGCTTTGTCGATCAAGCCGGGACTATCCTTGGCCGTTACTTGGCAATCGTGTGCTTCAGGCTGAGATCTTCCGGGCTGTAGAACAGCTCGTAGAGCTTGCCTGCCTTGACGCCGTAGACCTCGTAGCATGAGCCTTCGATCTTGGAGCGGCGCACGTCATAACCCAACGCTTTCGCCTGGGCTTCGGCTTCGATCGCCGGCTTCCACGACGCCTTGTCGAGCTTGGTGCAATCCTTGAAGCCGTCGGCCATCACCGTCGACGCGATGCCGGAGCCGACCGTCAGCGCGATGGCGAGAACGCGAATGACTTTCACTGATATCTCCTCCACTGTCGCATATGCGCGACGCACGCCCGAAGGAAGCGAATGGGAAGGGGAAGTCAATCGCGATTCGGATCGGCGACGTCTTGGAGACATTCTAGCCGTCGCCAAAACATCAGCGCCCTCCGAGGGCCGGGCGTGTTTTGCCGTGTGCTGCGGCCTTACGCCTCACGGTTTGGTTGCTGCATTCAATAACCGGCAAGGGTCATCGCCACCACCGCACCGAGCGCCATCCAGCCGAAGTGGCGACCACGCGTCCCCCATGCGTTGGCGCAGGCGGAGAAGCCGAACACGCAGACCATGGTGACGACGATCCAGTGGCGCGCGAGCGCCGAATCCATCCAGGGCGCAGCGACCAGCAGCGCGCCGCACCCGATCCAGGCCACGGTCGAGGCCTGCCAGACCAGGCGGATCAAGCTGCGGAGCCGCTCCGGCTCGATGGTGGCGCGGGCAAAGACCTTGGTTTCGCCGAGGATGCCGTGGATGACGGCCACGATGATGGCCGCCACACCGGCGCATTGCAGCAAGAGATCACGCATCGCGGCTCCATACATGTGTGTATGGTCGTATAGGCGCTGGTGCACCGCCTGTCAATACAGTAGTGTATGGCCGGATTTCGGAAACTGATATGACCGGGCAACTTTCCGCCGAGGACTGGATCAAAGAGGGCGTCAAGGCGCTCACCAGGAGCGGCTTCACTGCATTGAAGGCCGATCCCTTGGCAAAGAGCATGGGCGTTTCGCGGGGCAGCTTCTACTGGCATTTTGCCGATCTCGGCGCGTTCCACGCCGCCGTGCTGAAGCGCTGGCGCGAGATCGCGGCCGAGGAGATCATCGCTCGCGTCGAGGCCGACAGCGACGAGCCTGTGAGGGCGCTTCTGCGCAGGACCTTTGGCGCCCGGCTCGATCTCGAGCGCGCGGTGCGCAACTGGGCCGCGTTCGATCCGGCGGCGCAAGCGGCCGTTCGCGCCATCGACCGCCGGCGGCTCGACTATATCGAGGCGCTGCTGGCGACGCGGGGGGTTGCGCCTGCGCCCGCGCAGGCGCGCGCGCAGATCCTGTACTGGACGTTTTTGGGCTATGCACTCGCCAGCACGCCGATGCCGGCCGCGCGGCTGCAGGGCCTGCTCGACGAAATCGAGCGGCTGGTCTCGGCATAGCGCGCAATGGGCGGGCGTGATTTTCTATGCTACAGCCAGCCGACCGCCGGAGACCCCAATGAACGCGCCGACCGAACGTCCCGAAAATAGCGTCGATCCGAAACTGCTGGAGATCCTGGTCTGCCCGCTGACCAAGGGCCCGCTGGAATTCGACGCCGCCAAGCAGGAGCTGATTTCGCGGAGCGCCAAGCTCGCCTATCCGATCCGCGACGGCATCCCGATCATGCTGCCGGAAGAGGCGCGCAAGATCGATTGAGAACGGCGAATAGGGAATGGCGAGTAGCGAATGGATCTGCTCACCATTCGCCATTCGCCGCTCACAACGCCTCGCCCTTCAACAGCCGCGGGATCTCGCCGGTCAAACCCGCCGCCTGGCGGATGAAGAGGTTTTTGAGCGGCGGGGTGCGGTCGACGATGCCGAGGCCGATATCCCGCACGGTGCGCAGCAGGGTCGACTGATTCGAGAACAGGAAGTTCAGCGAGTTGGTGGCGACGCCCATCGCCATGGTGTCGAAGCGGCGCCAGCGCTGATAGCGATCGAGCACGTCGGCGCCGCCGATATCCATGCCGAGCCTGGCGGCATCGACGACGACCTCGGCCAAGGCGGCGACATCCTTCAGCCCCATATTGAGGCCTTGCCCCGCGATGGGGTGGATGACGTGGGCGGAATCGCCGACCAGCGCGAGGCGCTCGGCGACAAAGGAGCGCGCCACGAAATAGGACAGCGGAAACGCGCGCGGCTTGTCGAGCGCTTTCACCTCGCCGAGATGCAAGCCGAAACGCTGCTCGAGCTCGGCGTGAAACTCGTCCTCGCCAAGCGCGATGATGCGCGCGGCCTCAGCCCGGCGCTCGGTCCACACCAGCGACGATCGCTTGCCTGACAGAGGCAGGATCGCGAACGGGCCCGCGGGCAAGAAGTGCTCTTCCGCGCGGCCGTCGTGATCGCGCTCGTGGCCGACGGTGACGACGATGCCGGATTGGTCGTATTCCCAGCCGTGCGTCGCAATGCCCGCGCGCTCGCGCAATTTCGACTTCGCACCGTCAGCGGCGACGAGCAGGCTCGCCGCGATGACGCTGCCATCGCCGAGCGTCACGTCGATCCCCTCGGCGCGCGCGTCGTAGGACGACACGGTGGCGGCGCGAAGATGAACGCCTTCAGCTTCGGCCCGCACCACCAGCGCATCGATCAGGCGGCGGTTCTCGACCATGTGCGCGAAGGGCTCGCCGGGCGCGACATCGCCGGCGAAGTTCAAAAACGCCGGACGCGTGGCGTCCTCGAGCCTGGAATCGGTGACGACCATGTCGAGGATCGGCTGCGCCTCAGCCTTGACGTCGTCCCAGGCGCCAAGCGCCTCGAACAGGCGGCGGCAGGCGGCGACGATCGCGGTCGCGCGGGGATCGCGGCTGGGGCGCGCGGCGAGAGCGGGATCGGCGACGATGACGGGAATCTCGGGGCCGAGCCCCTGGCGCAGGGCCAGCGCCAGCGCGAGGCCCGCAAATGCGCCGCCGCCAATGACAATGCTCTTCTGTACCGACATACCAAGCTTCCCGGCCAATTCTGAGGTCTTGCTAGCAGACTTGAGGTGGGCGAAACAGTGCGGTGAAACAGGGGCGGAACAGCCCGCAAAGATGGCCTGATGTGCCAGTCCGGGGCGATGGTTCGCGCCGGATGACGGCAAGAAAGCACCACCATGTCCAAAAGCCTCATCGACCTGATTTCGATCCTCGACCTCGAGCAGCTCGAGGTGAATTTGTTCCGCGGCAACAGCCCGAAGACGAGCTGGCAGCGGGTCTTCGGCGGGCAGGTGATCGGGCAGGCGATGGTGGCGGCCTGCCGCACCGTCGAGGGCCGGCTGCCGCATTCGCTGCATTGCTATTTCATCCTGCCGGGCGATCCGCAGGTCCCGATCATCTACCAGGTCGAACGCCTGCGCGACGGCAAGAGCTATTCGACGCGCCGGGTCACCGCGATCCAGCATGGCAATGCGATCTTCTCGATCATGGTGTCGTTCCATGCCGAGGAAGAGAGCGCGTTCGACCACCAGGACAAGATGCCTGACGTGCCGGCGCCGGAAAAGCTCACGGCGGAAGAGGTGGCGAAGCAGCCGATGTTCCGCGAGATGCCGGAGTTCATCCGCCGCTATTACGAATCCGATCGCCCGATCGAGCTGCGCCCGGTCGAGCTCGGCCGCTATTTCGGCCAGAAGATCGAGGACGGCCGCATCCATGTCTGGATCAAGACGGCGGCGACGCTGCCGGACGATCCGGCGCTGCACATGTGCGCGCTGGCCTATGCCTCCGACTTCTCGCTGCTCGATGCGATCATGGCGCGCTATGGCCGCACGCTGTTCGACAAGCGCATGATGCCGGCGAGCCTTGACCACGCGATGTGGTTTCACCGCCCGTTCCGCGCCGACGAATGGCTGCTCTATTCGCAGGATTCGCCGAGCGCACAAGGCGGCCGCGGCCTGACGCGCGGCTCGATCTTCAAGCCCGACGGCACGCTCGTCGCCTCCGTCGCGCAGGAAGGTTCCGTGCGCGAGCGGAGGAGCTGACATCTCGAGCGCGCGTTCATTGCGCTTGCGAGGCCCTGATCATGCTTACATCGAACGGCGCGGCGCGAGCTCGGTCTGCGAGGCGAACCAGTTCATGATCCAGCGATAGACCCACGGGATCGGGATCAGGAAACTGCACAGGATGGCGGCCACGATGCCGCGCCAGAGGATTCCGAGCCCGGTGCCTTTGAAGATGATCTCGCGGCGCGTGCCCTCGATGTTGCGGTAGATCCAACGTAGCTGGGCGGCGGCGACCCAGGCCCATCCGATGATGGTGATCATGGACACCGCGAACAGCAGGTTCCAGCCGATGTAGCCCGCGACCGAGCCATTGAAGCTGAGGCCAAGCGGCTGCCCGTTGGAGGCGAGGTTGGCGATCATCCACTTGATCAGCAGCCAGTAGAGGGCGATCTCGGCGAGAAAGAGCGCAAGGTTCAGCACCTGGACGCCGGAATAGCCGACGACAGCGGCCAGAACGATGAAGCCGAAGAACCAGGGCACCATCGTCATCGCATTGCCGGTGAAGGACAGGTTCGGCCGTCCCGGGACCCTGACACAGGACACGATCCATCTCGTGTACCAGACGAACACCCACGGCACGGGAATGACGAGGGCCGAGAGGATCACCATCACCAGCGTGCGCCAGGTGAAGTCGAGAATGCCGAAATCGACCGACAGCGATCCGCCGGCCGCGCTGCCTGCGCCGGTATAGGCGCCGCCGCCCATCATCGGCGGGCCCCCGGCGGGAATGACCGGCGGCGCGCCGCCGCCAGGGATCAGTCCGGGAATTTCGGCCGCCTTCTGCCAGCCGGCCATGCCTTCGGACCACACCAGCGTGTCCGGGCGCACGACGCCTTGCGCGATCAGATCGCGGAATTGCCCCTCGAGATAGGGCCCCTGCTGCTTGCCCTCGGATGCATAAAACCAACTCGCCATGACGCGCGCCCCCAAAATACTTATGTACCGCCCGGCCCGCGCGGGTTCACCGCATCCTTGCCAAAAATGCATTGTGAGGGACGAACAGATGCCCTGTACAGAGGCGGCCGTTCACATGCCCGCCCTCGGCCAAGCGTTTTTCCGCTTCAATGTGCAAGTTTTTTGTGCCATTTGCCCGGAAAGATGCCAGATTGACGCAGCGCCGGGGACATACGGCGGGGCGCATCCCGGGGAATAGGCCTGACCATGAAACTCGTCGTCGCGATCATCAAACCCTTCAAGCTGGATGAAGTCCGCCAGGCCCTGACGGCGATCGGCGTCCACGGCATGACCGTGACCGAGGTCAAGGGCTACGGCCGCCAGAAGGGTCACACCGAGATCTATCGGGGCGCGGAATATGTCGTGAACTTCCTGCCGAAGCTGCGGATCGAGATCGCGGTCGCCTCGGACATCGCCGACAAGGCGGTCAGCGTGATCACCGCTTCCGCCCGCACCGGGCAGATCGGCGACGGCAAGATCTTCGTCACGCCGATCGACCATGCGCTGCGCATCCGCACCGGCGAGACCGATAGCGACGCGCTCTAGATTTTTGTTTGACGCGTTTTCCTGGCGCGAACCGGTATCCACTTCGCTCGAAAACGCTCTGGTCTCTTCGTTCGCAGCGGGCAACGACGCCGTAGCGACGCAATCACGAATGCTGGGGGAAAACGACATGGCGGGATTGTTGCGCCGCGTGGCCGCTTTGGCTGCGCCGTTCGGATTGTTGTCGGTGATGGCCGCGCCGGCCCACGCCACGACATCGGAGATCAACACCGCCGACACCGCCTGGATGATCGTCGCCACCGCCCTGGTGCTGATGATGACGATCCCGGGACTGGCGCTGTTCTATTCCGGCATGGTGCGCAAGAAGAACGTGCTCGCGACCATGGCGCAGAGTCTTGCCGCGGTGACCATCATCTCCATTCTCTGGGTCGCGTTCGGTTACTCGCTGTGCTTCGCCGGCGACGGCCCGTGGATCGGCTCGCTCGATCGCTGGTTCCTCGCCGGCATGACCATGGACAGCGTCAACCCGGCCGCGAAGACGATCCCGGAAGCGCTGTTCATGCTCTACCAGATGACGTTTGCGATCATCACGGTGGCGCTGGTGGCGGGCTCGGTCGCCGACCGGATGCGGTTCTCCGCTTACCTCTTGTTCTCGGTGGCCTGGTTCATCTTCGTCTACATTCCGCTGGCACATTGGGTGTGGGGAGGCGGCTTCCTCAACAGCATGGGCGTGATGGATTTCGCCGGCGGATTAGTCGTGCATCTGTCGGCCGGCACCGGTGGCCTGGTGGCGGCGAAAGTGATGGGACGGCGTTACGGCTACGGCACCGAAAATCTGTCGCCGTTCGATCTGTCGCTTGCCGTGATGGGCACCGGCCTGTTGTGGGTCGGCTGGTTCGGCTTCAATGGCGGCTCGGCGGGTGCTGCCAATTCGCGCGCGGTGATGGCGATCATCGCGACCCATCTGGCGGCCTGTTCCGGCGCGCTGACCTGGGGCGCGATCGAATGGTCGACGCGGCGCAAGCCCTCGGTGCTCGGCATGATCTCGGGCGCCGTGGCCGGCCTCGGCACCATCACGCCGGCCTCGGGCTTCGTCGCGCCGTGGCACGGCATCGTCATCGGCATCGCCGCCGGCGCGATTTGCTATTGGGCCTGCACCTGGCTGAAGCACCGCTTCAACTATGACGATTCGCTCGACGTGTTCGGCGTCCACGGCATCGGCGGGCTGACCGGCACGCTGCTCGCCGGTGTGTTCGCGACCAGCGCCATCGGAGGCACCGCCGGCCTGCTCGAGGGCCATCCGCAGCAATTGCTGATCCAGCTCTATGGCGTTGCCGTCACCTTCGTCTGGTCGGCGGGCGTGAGCTTCATCCTGCTCAAGCTGGTCGGCCTGTTCGTGCCCTTGCGCGTGTCGCGCGAGCAGGAGCTCGAGGGTCTCGACATCACCCAGCACGGCGAAGCGCTGCAATAATCAGAGCTTGCGCAACACATAAGCACATGCTTATGTGTTGTCATGATCGAAGCCGATATTTTCAGGGCGCTGGCCGACCCGACCCGCCGCAGGGTCTTTGAGAAGCTCGCCGACGGCAGCCTCAATGCCAGCGCCTTGCGCGACGGATTGGAGATCAGCCAGCCCGCGATGTCGCAGCATCTTTCGGTGCTGCGCGCGGCAGGCCTCGTGCGCGAGCAGCGGCAAGGCCGCTTTGTGAATTACGAAGTCGATCCCGACGGGATCGTCGCCATCGGTACATGGCTTGCGCGCTATCGCGCCTATTGGCCGAAGCGCATGGAAGCACTCGCTGACCTCCTGAAGGATATGGATCAATGAGCGACGCCGCGAAGCCCGAACGTCCTGACGAAGCCCTTGTGCTCGAATATGAATTCGATGCTCCGCCGGCAAAAGTCTGGCGCGCCGTAACCATTCCCGCCCTGCGCGAGCGCTGGCTGCCGGATTGCGATCTTGCGGGCGCCGAGCCGGAAACATCGATCCCGGGCGAAGAGGTGCGCTACCGGCTTCGCGATTCCGAACCGCCGTATCGCGAGAGCCGCGTCATCTTCCGAATCGAGCCGAACGTGTCGGGCGGCACCCGCTTCCGCATCATCCAGCAGGCCTGCGAGATCAACGTAAAACCGCCGCAGCCGGCCAATTGCAATCGCTGCCTCATGCGCGCGGCGGCCTGACACCAACCGAACCTCATCACCTGCAGACATGGAGGTCGCCGATGCGCGACATGCTTCAGCTCGTCCCTATGGTCGTCGAGCAATCCGCACGCGGCGAACGGTCCTTCGACATCTACTCGCGGCTGCTGCGCGAGCGCATCATCTTCCTCAACGGCGAGGTCAATGACGCGATGTCGGGCCTGGTCTGCGCGCAGCTCCTGTTCTTGGAAGCGGAGAATCCGAACCGGCCGATCAATCTTTACATCAACTCCTATGGCGGCGTGATCACCTCTGGCCTTGCGATGTACGACACCATGCAGTTCATCAAGGCGCCGGTGCATACGCTATGCATGGGCACCGCGCGCTCGATGGGCTCGTTCCTGCTGATGGCCGGCGAGCCCGGCCACCGCGCCGCGTTGCCCAATGCGAGCCTTCACGTCCACCAGCCGCTCGGCGGCTTCCAGGGCCAGGCGTCCGACATCCTGATCCATGCCAACGAGATGCAGGACACCAAGCGGCGCATCACCAGGCTCTATGCGCAGCATTGCGGCCGGACCGTAGAGGAAGTCGAGCGGACCCTGGATCGCGACCACTTCATGACCGCGCAGCAGGGGGTCGAGTGGGGCCTGATCGATCGGGTATTTGCCGAGCGCCAGCCGGCCGATCGCGACGCCAGCTAATCGGCCCCGCCTGTAACCCGATACCTGCATTGCTGCTCGACACGTGAGCAGCAATTGTGTCGGCACCCTGTCATGCCCAGTTTTTGATCACGTCTGACCACGTATTGAGCGCGACGTATTGGCGCATTGCGGCGGATTACCCGCCCAACGCGAAAATCCCCGTTTTCATAGTCCGTTAGGCAAGTCGCCGGTTCTGGCACGGCATTTGATTCTAAGGGTCCCGGCTGTGCCCGCGTAGTGAACTTCTCCCTCGTGGCGAACCAGTCGAGAAACGCCCGGCCATGTCCGGACCGGGCCCAAGCGGGGATAGGACCCATGAAAATTGTTATGGCGATTATCAAGCCATTCAAGCTGGAAGAAGTCCGTGACGCCTTGACCGCCATTGGCGTTCACGGTCTCACGGTGACGGAAGTCAAGGGATATGGCCGTCAGAAAGGCCACACGGAAATCTACCGCGGCGCCGAATATGCCGTGAGCTTCCTGCCCAAGATCAAGATCGAAGTCGCCATTGCCTCCGAGCAGGTCGACAAGACCATCGACGCCATCACGTCCGCCGCCAAAACCGGACAGATCGGCGACGGCAAGATCTTCGTCATCGGCCTCGACCATGCGGTCCGCATCCGCACCGGTGAAGCCGACGCCGCGGCCCTTTGATTTCGCGCTCAACCAAAATCCAATCAGGAGTAAATGAAATGACGTTTAAGCGTCCCTATGGCGCGGGATTGGCGGCTCTCGCAGTCGGCCTGTTCGCTGCGACCGCAGCCTATGCCGAGCCAACGGTCAACAAGGGAGACAACGCCTGGATGCTGACATCGACAGTGCTGGTGCTGTTGATGACCATCCCCGGCCTCGCGCTGTTCTACGGCGGCCTCGTTCGTTCCAAGAACATGCTCTCGGTGCTGATGCAGGTGTTCTACACCGTCTGCGTCGTCACCGTGATCTGGGCCGTCTACGGCTACAGCCTCGCCTTCACCGGCGGTTCCGACTTCATCGGCGGCTTCTCCAAGGCCTTCATGATGGGCGTCACCACCGACTCGAAGGCCGCGACCTTCTCGGTCGACGCCAACATCTCGGAGCTCGTCTATGTGTGCTTCCAGATGACCTTCGCGGCGATCACGCCCGCCCTCATCGTCGGCGCCTTCGCCGAGCGCATGAAGTTCGCGGCGATCGCTCTCTTCATTCCGCTCTGGGTCACGCTGATCTACTTCCCGATCGCGCACATGGTCTGGTACTGGCCCGGCCCGGACGCGATCCAGGATGCGGCCAAGGCTCTTGCTGCCGCGACTGACGCAGCGGCAAAGACTGCAGCTCAGGCCAAGCTCGACGAGATCAACGCCGACGCCGGCTGGATCTTCAAGAAGGGCGCGATCGACTTCGCCGGCGGCACCGTCGTGCATATCAACGCCGGCATCGCCGGTCTCGTCGGCGCTCTCCTGATCGGCAAGCGCGTCGGCTACGGCAAGGAGCTGATGGCTCCGCACTCGCTGACCATGTCGATGATCGGCGCCTCGCTGCTCTGGGTCGGCTGGTTCGGCTTCAACGCCGGCTCCAACTTGGAGGCCAACGGTGGTGCTGCGCTCGCCATGACCAACTCCTTCGTCGCCACTGCAGCCGCCGCGCTGTCGTGGATGTTCGCGGAGTGGATCGTGAAGGGTCATCCGTCGGTACTCGGCGTCATCTCCGGCGCTGTCGCGGGCCTCGTGGCCGTCACCCCTGCCGCCGGCTTCTCCGGCGTGATGGGCGCGATCGTCCTCGGTCTCGTGGTCGGCGTGGTCTGCCTGTTCTTCTGCACCGTCGTGAAGAACGCGCTCGGCTACGACGACTCGCTCGACGTGTTCGGCGTGCACTGCATCGGCGGCATCGTCGGCGCCCTCGGCACCGGCATCCTGGTCAATCCGGCTCTCGGTGGTGCCGGCATCATCGACTACACCGCGATCCCGCCCAAGGTTGCCGATTACGACTTCGCTGCGCAGATGCTCTCCCAGATCGAAGCCGTCTGCACCACGCTGGTGTGGTCCGGCATCGGTTCTGCGATCCTCTACAAGGTCGTCGACGTGATCGTCGGCCTTCGCGCCAACGTCGAGACCGAGCGTGAAGGCTTGGACATCACCGAGCACACCGAACGCGCCTACAACATGTAACCGTTCTCCCGGGCGCGATCTCCCTGGAGATCGCGTTCACTCCTGCGGTTTGGGCACATACCCGGCAATGCCCCGACCGTTGAGGGGCTCCAGCGCAAGTTGGAGCCCCTTTTTTTGGCAAAGCGTCCCGTCGCCCCTTGTTGGGGAGGGGGTGGCCGAGGAAATGATGCTGGTTCTTGATGATCCATTGAGGGCGGGCGCGCAACGGAAGGAATCCCCGCGCGGCGCCCCCTCCCTGACCCCACAACGGGCGGGGGGAGGGAACAGAGAGAGCGCTGCTGTCGGCCGAACTCAAATCGACTTCGATCTTCCATCCCGTTGTTATCCGGCCCCATTATTCCAGCTCTGGACGCACCCCGCCGGCCGATGGTTAATCGCGTCTTAACCTCGCCCTATCTATGGTGAATTGAACCGCCTTCCCGCCGGCGCCCGCGTGCGACCGGCCGTTCCGAGAGTACTGGCGCCCAGAATGGTCATGACCGCTTCATCCCGTGCGCCGCTCGAAGGTGGAAGCGCCAATAACGAACGCTCGCCCTTCGTCCGGCTGAACGAGCTGCTGGCGCCGCATCAACCCGGCAAGCCCTTGATTTCGCTCGCAGTCGGCGAACCGCAGCATCCCGTGCCTGATTTCGTCGGCCCCGTGCTGGCCAAGCACATTGCCGATTTCGGACGGTACCCGATGAACCAGGGCACCGAGCCGTTTCGCCAGGCCGCGAGCGCCTGGCTGTCGTCGCGATTCAGGCTGCCGCGACCGCTCGATCCGAAGACCGAGATTCTGGTCCTCAATGGCAGCCGCGAGGGGCTGTTCCTCGCCGCGATCGCGGCAGCGCGCTATGTCGGCCCGAAGCCCGGCAAGCCCGCCATCCTGATGCCGAACCCGTTTTACCCGGTCTACGGCGCCGGCGCCGGCGCCGCTAACTGCGAGCCGGTTTACCTGCCGACCACCGTCGACAACGGCTTCCTGCCCGATCTCGATGCCATCGACGAGGCGACGCTGGCGCGCACGGTGGCGTTCTACCTGGCATCGCCAGCCAATCCGCAGGGTTCGGTCGCATCGCGCGATTATTTCACGCGCCTGAAAAGCCTCGCCGACCGCCACGGCTTCGTGATTCTCAGCGACGAGTGCTACTCCGAGATCTACACAAGGGAAGCACCGGGCAGCGCGCTCGAATGCGCGGGCGCCGATTTCACCCGCGTGCTTGCGTTCCAGTCGCTGTCGAAGCGCTCCAACCTGCCGGGCCTGCGCGTCGGCTTCGCCGCCGGCGACAGGAAGCTCATCGGCATGTTCCTGGAGCTGCGCAACATCGCGGCGCCGCAGGTGCCGGTACCGCTCCAGCATGTCGCGACCGTTGCCTATGGCGACGAGGCGCATGTCGAAGAGAACCGCAGGCTGTACCGGATCAAATTCGATCTCGCCGACCAGATCATCGGCAATCGCTATGGCTATCGCCGGCCCGATGCCGGCTTCTGCGTCTGGCTCAATACGTCGGAGATCGGCGACGACGTCTCCGTGACCCTCAGGCTCTACAAGGAAGCCGGCGTGCGCGTGGTGCCCGGCTCCTACCTGGCGCGGCTTCAGCCCGACGGCTTCAATCCCGGTGCCGGCTATATCCGGCTGGCGCTGGTGCAGGACAGTGAGACCACGGCGCAGGCGCTGCACCGGCTGGTCGAAACTCTGGGTTAGGCGGGCCCATGAGCATGTCGACAATCGAACGCGTCATTCCCCTGGTCGGCCATCTGCCGCCCTCGCTCCGCGAGGGGCTGGCGAGGCGCGTGCGCGAGCTGACCGGCTTCGGCCTGGTCACGCTGTCGGGCGTCGCCTCCGCCGCGCTGATGACATGGTCGGTCCAGGACCCGAGCCTCAGCCACGCGACCTCGCGGCCGATCCACAACGTTCTCGGCTACGCCGGCGCCATCGGCGCCGACCTCGCCATGCAGATCCTCGGGCTCGGCGCGATCATGCTGATCCTCACCGTCGCGGTCTGGGGCTGGCGCATGATGACCCACCGTCCGTTCGATCGCGAAGCGCTGCGGCTCGGCGCCTGGATTCTCTGCACGGTGATCACGGCCGGCTTCGTCAGCTGCTGGCCGCATGGCGGCGCCTGGCCGCTTCCCACCGGTTTGGGCGGCGTGGTCGGCGATGCGCTGGTGCGTGCGCCCGCGGTGATCTTCGGGCCACCAGGCGCGATCTATCGCATGGCGCTCGGCGCCATCCTGTTCGTCGCGCTGGCCGCGACCTTCCTGATCGCCTGCGGCCTCGGTGCCCGCGAGCGCGATGATGAACTCGCGGAGATCGAGGACGACGACAAGACGCTCGATGACGAAGACGGCGGCGATCGCGGTTCGGTGTCGCTGGGCTGGCTGTTCCATGCGCTGATGAGCACCAAGGCGCGGCTGATCTGGCTGTGTGGTGCCGCCTATCGCTCGCTGGTTTCGAGCGGATCGAAGAGCAAGGCCGTTCCGTTCAGCCGACAAGAACCCAATCTCGGCGGCGGCCGCGCCGCGCCCTCGATCTCGCCGCAATCCGAAGACGAGGACCACGAGGACGAGCACGAGGAAGAAGAAGACGAAGAGGAGGAAGAGGAGGAGCCGATCGCGCGTGCGCCACGCAAGAAGGCTGCACCGAAAGCCGCTTCCAGGAAATCCTCCGACAAGTTCGAGCTTCCATCCGTGTCCGTGCTGGCTGCGCCCAAGGCCGGCGATCGCCAGCCGCTCAGCAAGGCCGAGCTGGAGGCCAATTCGCGTTCGCTCGAAGGCGTGCTGCAGGACTTCGGCGTGCGCGGCGAGATCGTGAAAGCCAATCCGGGTCCCGTCGTCACCCTGTACGAGCTCGAGCCGGCGCCCGGTATCAAATCGTCGCGCGTGATCGGGCTTGCCGACGATATCGCCCGCTCGATGAGCGCGCTCTCGGCGCGCGTCGCCGTCGTGCCTGGCCGCAATGCCATCGGCATCGAGCTGCCGAACGCGCATCGCGAGAAGGTTTATCTGCGCGAGCTGCTGGTCGCCAAGGAAACCGTCGACACGGTGGCAAAGCTGCCGCTCTGCCTCGGCAAGACCATCGGCGGCGAGCCCGTCATCATCGACCTCGCGCGCACGCCGCATATGCTGATCGCGGGTACCACCGGCTCCGGTAAGTCGGTTGCAATCAACACGATGATCCTGAGCCTGGTCTATCGGCTGCGGCCGGATCAGTGCCGGCTGATCATGGTCGATCCGAAGATGCTCGAACTCTCCGTCTATGACGGCATTCCCCATCTGCTCACACCCGTCGTGACCGATCCGAAGAAGGCGGTGGTCGCGCTGAAATGGGCCGTGCGCGAGATGGAAGAGCGCTACAAGAACATGGCCAAGCTCGGTGTGCGCAACATCGACGGCTACAACACGCGGCTCGGCGAACTGAAAGCCAAGGGCGAAGAGCCGACGCGCACCGTACACACGGGCTTCGACAAGGAGACCGGGAAGGCGATCTACGAGGAAGAGAAGCTCTCGCTCGATCCGCTGCCCTACATCGTGATCATCGTCGACGAAATGGCCGACCTGATGATGGTCGCCGGCAAGGACATCGAAGGCGCGGTGCAGCGCCTCGCGCAGATGGCACGCGCCGCCGGCCTGCATGTGATCCTTGCCACACAGCGTCCGTCGGTGGACGTCATCACCGGCACGATCAAGGCGAACTTTCCGACCCGCATCGCCTTCCAGGTCACTTCGAAGATCGACAGCCGCACGATTTTGGGCGAGATGGGCGCCGAGCAGCTGCTCGGCCAGGGCGACATGCTCTACATGGCCGGCGGCGGCCGCATCAGCCGCGTGCACGGACCGTTCGCCTCGGACGACGAAGTCGAGAAGGTGGTGCGCCACCTCAAGACGCAGGGCCAGCCGGAATACCTGGAAGCAGTCACCGCCGAAGAGCCGAGCGAGGACGAAGACGGCGGCGCCGTGTTCGACGCCAGTGGAATGGGCGCGGATGGCGGCGGCGACCTGTTCCAGCAGGCCGTTGCGATCGTCAAACGCGACCGCAAGGCCTCGACCAGCTACATCCAGCGCCGGCTGCAAATCGGCTATAACCGCGCCGCATCGCTGATGGAGCGCATGGAACTGGAAGGCATCGTCGGACCCGCCAACCACGCCGGCAAACGCGAGATTCTGGTCGAAGAAGAAGACAGTCACATGTGAGGCAAGGGGGCCTCCGGCCCGCCTCGGAATGACATTTTCACGGAAAATCGATCTCTGCTTTTGCTCGAAATCACGTTAAAACGACGCCCAGCCACACAGGACGACGCGTTGACCAGACATCCGGACATTGGATTCGCAGCCTCTCTCGCTGCCCGCAGCGCGCGCGCGGCGGGTGTGCTTCTCGTCACCGCCGCCTTGGTGACCGCAGCGTCGTTTGCGCAGAACGTGCCGGTGCCGAAGCCGGCACCGAAGAGCCGTGACAATGCTGCGCCCGCCGGGGGGCCGGCGATCACAGGCGCGACGCAGGCTCCGCCGAATCCGATCATTCCCGATCCGCGCCGCAACGTGCCGAGCAGCATCTTCCAGACGTTCGATGCGAACCAGAAAGCGCAGGCGGCCAAGGTCAGCGCCTATCTGTCGTCGCTGTCGACGCTGGTCGGAAATTTCGTCCAGGTCGGCCCCGACGGCAGCAAGACGCAGGGCGATTTCTACATCCAGAAGCCGGGCAAGGTCCGCTTCGAATATGATCCGCCGAGCCCGATCGACATCATCGCCGATGGATCGTCGGTGGTGGTGCGCGACCGCAAGCTCGCGACGCAGGACGTCTATCCGCTGTCGCAGACGCCGCTGCGCTTCCTGTTGTCAGACCGCATCGATCTGATGAAGGACACCAACGTCGTCAACGTCACCGCCGACGATCTCTTCATCAGCGTCACCATCGAAGAGAAGCAGGCCCTGGTCGGCACCAGCCGCCTGCTGCTGATGATCGGCGCCAAGGACGGCCAGCTGAAGCAATGGACCGTCACCGATCCCCAAGGCTATGACACCACGGTGGCGGTCTACAATCTCGATGCGGGCAAGAAGCTCGATCCCAACATGTTCAAGATCGACTTCACCAATTACAACGTGCCGTCGCCGGGGTAGCGCTGCGGCACCGCCCCTGTGGACAAGCATTTCGCCCGCGACGATCCATGCTAAGACGCAACTCTCATGCGTCTTTCCCTGACAACCTGGAACATCAACTCGGTGCGGCTGCGCATCGATCTGGTCGCGAAGTTTCTCAAGAGCGCACGGCCCGACGTACTATGCCTCCAGGAGACCAAGTGCATCGACGACGCCTTTCCGCTGAAGCGCTTCAAGCGGCTCGGCTACGAGCACGTCGCGCTGAACGGGCAGAAGGGCTATCACGGCGTCGCCATCGTATCGAAGATTCCGTTCGAATCCACCGACATCCGCACCTTCTGCGACAAGGTGGATTCGCGCCATATCTCGGTGTCGTTCGGCGAGAAGGCCAACATCGCAAAGCCGCTGGTGCTGCATAATTTCTACGTGCCCGCCGGCGGCGACATTCCCGATCCCGCGCTCAACGAAAAATTCGACCACAAGCTCCGTTTCCTCGACGAGTTGAAGGCGTGCGAGCCGCTGCATCCCCGCGGGGAGGATCGTCATATCCTGGTCGGCGATCTCAACGTCGCGCCGCACGAGAACGATGTGTGGTCGCACAAGCAGCTTCTCAAAGTGGTCTCGCATACGCCTGTCGAAACCGAGAAGCTGAAGGCGGCGCTCGAAGCCGGCGAATGGATCGACGTCGCGCGCGACCGCATCCCGATGTCGGAGAAAGTCTACACATGGTGGAGCTACCGTTCCGCCGACTGGACCGTCGGCGACCGCGGCCGGCGGCTCGATCACATCTGGGTGTCGCGCGCGCTGAAGGATGCGGTCAGCGATTTCAAGATCCTGCGCGATGCACGGAGCTGGGAGCGTCCCTCCGATCACGTCCCTGTCACCGTGACGCTGGAGGTGTGAAGCCTGTAGCCGCGCTTGACGCTCTCATCCCGAGGAGCGCGCATCGCGCGCGTCGCGAAGGATGGCCGCAGGCGGTAACCGGGCCTTCATGGTTCGAGACGGCGCTGACGCGCCTGCTCACCATGAGGATCAGCCCGTGAGCTTCGCGCCGGCCATCAGGATGTCGCTGGCGATCTGGCTGGAGCGAACCGCGAATTCGTCGCGCAGGCGGACCGCCGCAGCGGGATCGCTCTCGAGCACACGCTGAAACAGGCTCCGTGCGATGCGGATGACGGAGGAGTGCTCCAGTGCGACCGCGCCGGAAGGCCGCTTCATCGGCACCACCAGCGCGAGCTCGCCGATCAGCGTACCGGGGCCGGCGATCATCTCGGCGCCGGCGCCGTCATCGACGCGAAAGGCGCCGCGCTGGACCACGAAGCCGGCGTCGGCATTGTCACCGAGATTGAACAGGATATCGCCGCGAACGAAGTCACGCTGCTCGGAACCGATCGCCAGCATGCGCAACGAGGCGTCTCCCAACAGGCGCAGTGTCGGGACACGCTCGAGCAGCGCTACGTCATCGTCGATTGACATTCCGGTCCGTGGCTCGTGGAACGCGCCAAATTACGACGAATCGCGCGCATCCGGAACGTATCACGGCACCAGCTTGTAGCCACCGGCTTCCGTCACCAGGATTTCCGGGTTGGCGGCGTCCTTCTCGATCTTCTGGCGGAGGCGGTAGATGTGGGTTTCCAGCGTGTGGGTGGTCACGCCGGAATTGTACCCCCAGACCTCCTGGAGCAGGGTCTCGCGCGAGACCGGCATCTGGCCGGCCCGGTAAAGGAAGCGCAGGATCGCGGTTTCCTTTTCGGTGAGGCGCACCTTGCGGGCATTGGCCGCGGTCAGCATCTTGGAGCCGGGGCGGAAGGAGTAGGGACCGACCGAGAACACCGCGTCCTCGCTGGCCTCGTGCTGTCGCAACTGGGCGCGGATGCGGGCCAGCAACACCGCGAAACGGAACGGCTTTGCGACATAATCATTGGCACCGGATTCCAGGCCCAAAATCGTGTCGGAATCGGTGTCATGCCCGGTCAGCATGATGATCGGCGCCTTGAAGCCGCCCTTGCGCAACGAGCGAACCACTTCGCGGCCATCGGTGTCGGGAAGGCCGACATCCATCAGAACGAGATCGGGAGCGTTGGCCTTTGCTGCGCTGGCGCCCTTGGCGCCGGTATCGACGGCGGAGGCTTCAAATTCTTCGTGCAGCGATAATTGCTCCACCAACGTGTCGCGCAGATCGGTATCGTCATCCACGATCAGGATCTTGCGGGCATTGGCCATAGGGGGTCATCCTTTTGGAGTCCGGCGAGGCGCATCATGCCGCACTCAGCCGCGGTGGGAAGTTTAAAGCGATCGCTATTTTTATTGTTGTTCGTGTTGAAGTAGTGGGCTGTCACCGATTCACAAGCCGGAATCACTCTAACCCAGAATAGCAGGGCGGATCGATGAATGTCCTGTAATGAATATTGTATGGCGCGTTCACCATGAAAAACAGAGCTGAGTCAGCCAGTTACAACAGAAATCGTGGATCGGGACCGCTTTCCGCGATCCGCGTTAAGGCTGCCGCCGGGAATCCGCGCCGGGGCTGGCTGACGGCAGGCGGCATGACGATTCCAGTGGCGCTGGGGCGCGGCGGCATTCTGGCCAATAAGCGCGAGGGCGATGGCGGCACCCCCAGGGGCCGTTTTCGTCCCCGGCAATTGTGGTGGCGGGGCGACCGGCACAGCCGTCCCAAGACCTTTCTGCCGGCACGGACGATCGGCGACATGGATGCCTGGTGTGAAGATCCCGGTGATCGCCACTACAACCAGTGGATCCGCCGCGGGGAGGGCGAGGGCGGCGACCGGCTGAAGCGGGCGGACCATCTCTATGACTTCATCATCGAAATCGACCACAACACCAGGCCGCGCATCGCCGGCCGCGGCAGCGCCGTGTTCCTGCATCTGGCGCGCGACAATTTCGGCCCGACCGCCGGCTGCGTCTCCATGACCAGGGCGGCGATGCTACAACTGCTGCGACGGGTAGGACCGAGAACGAGAATCATCATCGGGTGACGGTTCATGCTCGGCAAGGATCAGACCGCCGCCGCTTCGCGCTCCCGCGAGCGAGGCCGGCCGCCGGCCGCCAACGGCTCCTACCTATGCCCGAAGATGGCGCTTCCTACGCGCACATGGGTGGCGCCTAACATGATCGCGGTCGCATAATCCGCGCTCATGCCCATCGACAGGTTCTTTAGTCCGTTGCGCGCGGCGATCTTGGCCGTCAGCGCGAAATGAGCCGCCGGCGGCTCGTCCACCGGAGGGATGCACATCAGGCCTGAGATCGTCAGACCATAGGTGTCGCGGCAGCTCTTGAGGAAGGCGTCCGCCTCGCCGGGCGCGACGCCGGCCTTCTGCGGCTCCTCGCCGGTGTTGATCTGGACGAAGAGTTGCGGGTGCTTGTTCTGAGATTCGATTTCCTTGGCTAACGCCTGGCAAATGCTCGGACGGTCGACAGAATGGATCGCATCGAACAGCGCGACCGCCTCTTTCGCCTTGTTGGATTGCAGCGGCCCGATCAGATGCAGCGCGATGCCGGAGTAAACAGATGTTAGTGCCGGCCACTTGGCCTTGGCTTCCTGCACGCGATTTTCGCCGAATACGCGCTGTCCGGCGCCGATAACCGGGATGACTGCATCCGCCGCGAACGTCTTGGACACCGCGATCAACGTGACGGACGCACGATCACGCCGCGCATCCTTGCAGGCGCGTGCAATCTCCGCCTCGACCGCAGTGAGCGCATTTGGTGAATCGCCGGTTAGCGGCGCCGTGTCTCGTTCTGTCATGGTGGCGGTCGAGCTGTGATCGTAACGGAAGTAGGTCCAATTTTACCGAGTTCAAGAAAGGGATTTTGAACCCTTCGCTTTACCTTGGTGCGCGGGATGGGTCGCGCATATGGCAAACGTTAGTTTCAACCGCAAACGAGCAAAACTCAAGCAGGTCCTCGGCATCAGGGCCAGGCTTGCATTGCTCGCGGTGATTCTGGTCGCGCCGCTGATGCTCGATCGCATTCGATCGCTCGAGCACACCCGCACCGAGCAGATTGCGCAGGCCACGGCCGAATTCACCACCGTCGCAAGGCACAGCGCCGACGCGCAGCGCGAGGTGATCTCGTCGGTCGAGACCATCTTGAAATCGGAAGCCTTCATCCGTGCCTCCGCCGGCGGCGTCAGCAAGAGCTGCGACGTGCTGCGTGCGAGCCTGCCGACGAGCCTTCCCTGGATCCGCACGCTCCTGATCGCCGGCCAGGACGGCCGGATCCAGTGCGCGACCAACAACATGTATGTCGGCCTCGACCTCTCCGATCGGCCCTATTTCCAGCAGGCGCAGCAGACCGGCCGCTTCGTGCTGTCCGACTTCATCCTGTCGCGACCGGTGCAGGCGCCGACCGTGATGGCGGTCTACCCGGTGTCCGCGTTCAGTGGCGTCGCTGATGCCGTCGTGCTCGCAACCGTCAACCTCGACTGGATGTCGAAGGTGATGAACAATCTTGGCGGCCGCGAAGGCATCACGGCGGTGCTGGTCGACAGCGCCGGCACCGTGATGGCCGCACCCGCCGACCAGCGCGGCGCGGTCGGTCGTCCGCTCGACGACATGCCGCTGATGTCCGCGATTGCCGACATGGCCTTGCGCTCCGACCAGGACGAGGGTTCGCTGTCGTTCCTCGCCGCCGATGGTTCGCGTCGCGCGGTCAGCTACACGCGCATCGCCGGCACCAATGCCCGCCTGATCGCCAGTATCGATGAGGACAAGGTGTCCGCGGCGGTGAGCCGCGACATCAGGACCGCCTATCTCCAGCTCGCCTTCGTCGTCGTGTTCGTGCTGCTCGGCGCGCTGATAGCAGCTGAAAAGCTCGTGATCATGCCGATCGAAATGCTCGCCGACATGGCCAAGCGTCTCGGCGAGGGCGATCTGTCGGCCCGCGCAGCGCGTAAAAGCCTGCCGTCCGAATTCGTGCCGCTGGCGCGCGCGTTCAACGCGATGGCCGCGCAGCTCAGCCAGCGCGAGCGCGAGCTGATCGCAAGCAACGACCGGCTGACGGTGATGGCGTCGATCGACATGCTGTCGGGCCTCGCCAACCGCCGCGGCTTCCAGAGCCGCCTCGACTTCGAATGGATGCGCGCCCAGCAATATGGCAGCGAACTCGCGTTGCTGATGATCGATGTCGACCATTTCAAGCTGTTCAACGACACCTACGGCCATCTCGAAGGCGATTCCTGCCTGACCCGGCTCGGCGAGTCGTTGTCCGGCATCGCCGCCGATACCATGGGCTTTGCGGCACGCTATGGCGGCGAAGAGTTCTGCCTGCTGCTGCCGAACACCGACGTGAACCACGCCGTCGAGATCGGCGAGCAGGTGCGCGCGGCCGTGCTGAAGCTTTGCCTGCCGCACATCACCTCCGCCCACATGGTGGTTACGGTGTCGATCGGCGTTGCGGCGACGCGGCCCAACGAGAGCTTGCGTCCGGGCGATCTGATCGAAGCCGCCGACGCCGCGCTCTACGCCGCCAAGCATCGCGGCCGCAACAACGTGGTCGAGCATGGCGTGCAGGCGATCGACAACGGCGCCACGGAAATGATGGTTAGCGGTGCCGCCCTGGTCGCGTCTTGAAGCCGGGCCTCCGCCGTCTTGAAACGGAGCGTTTGAGGTGCCTCGGGGGTCCTATCGCATTTCGGCAACCCATTGACCGGCTGAGGACTTTTATGGCCTAGTCCGCCCTCTCAAGGCGGCCCGAACTCTCGAAAACCCAACGATTCCATGACCTCCGAACGCTATAACGCCCGCGACGCCGAACCGCGCTGGCAACGCATATGGGACGAACAGGCGATCTTCGTCTCGAAGAACGATGATTCCCGGCCCAAATACTATGTGCTGGAGATGTTCCCCTACCCCTCCGGGCGCATCCATATCGGCCATGTCCGCAATTATACGCTCGGCGACGTGCTGGCCCGCTTCATGCGCGCCAAGGGGTTCAACGTGCTGCATCCGATGGGCTGGGACGCCTTCGGCCTGCCGGCCGAGAACGCCGCCATCGAGCGCAAGGTCGCGCCGAAGGCCTGGACCTACGACAACATCGCGGCAATGAAGAAGCAGCTCCGCTCGATCGGGCTGTCGCTGGACTGGTCCCGCGAATTCGCGACCTGCGATCCCGGCTATTACAAGCATCAGCAGAAGATGTTCCTGGACATGCTCGCCGCGGGCCTTGCCGAGCGGGAGAAGCGCAAGCTCAACTGGGATCCGGTCGACATGACCGTGCTCGCCAACGAGCAGGTGATCGACGGCCGCGGCTGGCGCTCCGGCGCCGTCGTCGAGCAGCGCGAGATGAGCCAATGGGTGTTCAAGATCACCAAGTACGCGCAGGAATTGCTGTCCGCGCTTGATGGCCTCGACCGCTGGCCCGACAAGGTCAGGCTGATGCAGCGCAACTGGATCGGCCGCTCCGAGGGCCTCTTGATCCGCTTCGCGCTGGATCAGGCGACGACGCCTGCCGGCGAGAGCGAGCTGAAGATTTTCACGACCCGCCCGGACACGCTGTTCGGCGCGAAATTCATGGCAATCTCGGCGGATCATCCGCTGGCGCAGGCAGCAGCCGCGAAGAACCCCAAGCTTGCGGAGTTCATCGCCGACATCAAGAAGATCGGAACCGCGCAGTCGATCATCGACACCGCGGAGAAGCAGGGTTTCGACACCGGCATCCGCGCGGTTCATCCGTTCGATCCGAGCTGGAAGCTGCCGGTCTATGTCGCCAATTTCGTGCTGATGGAATACGGCACCGGCGCGATCTTCGGCTGCCCCGCGCATGACCAGCGCGACCTCGACTTCGTCAACAAGTACAATCTGGGCAACACGCCTGTCGTGTGCCCCGAGGGCCAGGATCCCAAGACGTTCGTCATCACCGACACCGCCTATGACGGTGACGGCCGCATGATCAATTCCCGCTTCCTCGACGGCATGACGATCGAGCAGGCGAAGGAAGAGGTTGCAAAGCGCCTCGAGGGTGAGCTGCGCGGCAACACGCCGGTCGGTGAGCGCCAGGTCAATTTCCGCCTGCGCGACTGGGGCATTTCGCGCCAGCGCTATTGGGGCTGCCCGATTCCCGTCATCCACTGTCCGAAGTGCGATGTGGTGCCGGTGCCTGATGCCGACCTTCCGGTGGTGCTGCCGGAGGATGTCAGCTTCGACAAGCCGGGCAACGCGCTCGACCACCATCCGACCTGGAAGCACGTCACGTGCCCCCGATGCGGTGGCAAGGCGAGCCGCGAAACCGACACCATGGACACCTTCGTGGATTCGTCCTGGTATTTCGCGCGCTTCACCGATCCCTGGAACGCGACCGCGCCGACGACGCCTGATGTCGCCAACCGGATGCTGCCGGTCGACCAGTATATCGGCGGAGTCGAGCACGCGATCCTGCATCTGCTCTATAGTCGCTTCTTCACCCGCGCCATGAAGGCGACCGGGCACCTTGCGCTGGACGAGCCGTTCGCCGGCATGTTCACGCAGGGCATGGTGGTGCACGAGACCTACCAGAAGGCCGACGGCAGCTGGGTGCAGCCGGCTGAGGTGAAGATCGAGGTCGACGGCAACGGGCGCCGCGCCGTGCTGCTCAGCACAGGCGAGGACGTCACGATCGGTCCGATCGAGAAGATGTCGAAGTCGAAGAAGAACACGGTCGATCCCGACGACATCATCGCGACCTACGGCGCCGACGTTGCCCGCTGGTTCATGCTGTCGGACTCTCCGCCCGACCGTGACGTGATCTGGAGCGACGAGCGCGTCCAGGGCGCCTCGCGCTTCGTGCAGCGGCTGTGGCGGCTGGTGAACGATGCCGTGGAACTCGGCAAGGGCGCGCCGGCGGCTCGGCCGGCCTCGTTTGGCGACGACGCGATTGCCCTGCGCAAGGCCGCCCACGGCGCGCTCGACAAGGTCACGACAGGCATCGAGCGGCTGCACTTCAACGTCTGCCTCGCCCATATCCGCGAGTTCACGAACACCTTCTCGGAGGTGCTGCAGCGCCCCGGTCCGGCGGCACCCGACTTGGCTCCGGATCTGGCTTGGGCGATCCGGGAAGCCAGCCAGATCCTGGTCCAGCTGGTCTCCCCGATGATGCCGCATCTGGCCGAGGAGTGCTGGCAGGTTCTGGGCCAGCCCGGGCTGGTTTCCGAGGCCAATTGGCCGCAAATCGAACGCGATTTGCTGGTCGAAGACAGCGTGACCCTGGTGGTCCAGGTCAACGGCAAGAAGCGGGGTGAGGTCACGGTTGCAACAGCGGCCCAGAATCCGGAAATCGAGGCTGCCGCTTTGGCCCTCGATGCTGTAAAGCTGGCCCTGGACGGCAAGCCCGTCCGCAAGGTGATCATCGTTCCCAAGAGGATCGTGAATGTTGTCGGCTAGGATCCGTATCGCAGCCCGCTTGCTGGCGGTCGCCGCTTTGGCGGCGCTGACGGCCGGCTGCTTCCAGCCGATGTATGCCGAGCATACCGACGGCACCCCGGGCTTGCGTGAAAAGCTGATGGGGGTCGAGCTTCCGCCGATCAGCAAGGCCAACGCCTCGCGAGAGGCCCGGGTCGGCGTCGAGGTCCGCAACGCCCTCGCCTTCAAGCTTTACGGCTCGGCGACGGGGATGCCACCGACCCATCGGCTGGAGATCCGTTTCAGCACAACCAAGTCGTCGCTGATCGTCGATCCCAATACCGGCCTGCCGAACACCGAGAACTACGGCATCGACTGCCAGTACAATCTGGTCGAGGTCGCGACCGGCAAATCGGTGATGACCGGCACCACGTTCTCGCGCGTGTCCTACGACATGCCCGGCTCCTACCAGCGCTTCGCCCGCAACCGTGCGGCGCGTGACGCCGAGGATCGTGCCGCGAACGAGATCGCCGAGAACATCAACACCCGGCTTGCCGCGTTCTTCACCGCAGGCACCTGATTCAGTTCCCTCGTTCCGGGGCGGCCGCAGGGCGAACCCGGAATCCAGAGATTGTAGATCGAGACTCCCGGTTCGCGCTTGGCGCGCCCCGGAATGACGAACCTTGAGCAACATGGTCGCGCTGCGCGGAAAAGAGATCGACGCCTTCCTGGCCCGGCCCGATGCGGGGCGGCCGGTCGTCCTGCTCTATGGCCCTGATGCGGGCCTCGTGCGCGAGCGTGCTGACGCCCTGATTGCATCCGCCGTCGACGATCCCAACGATCCCTTCTCGCTGGTGAAGCTCGATGGCGACGAGCTCTCCGCCGAACCCTCGCGCCTGGTCGATGAAGCCATGACCGTGCCGCTGTTCGGCGGCCGCCGCGCCATTCGCATCCGCGCGGGTTCGCGCAGCTTCGCCAGCGGCGTCGACACACTGTGCGAGATGAACGTGAAGGATTGCCGCATCGTGATCGAGGCCGGCGAGCTGCGGCCGGAATCGCCGCTGCGCAAGGCCTGCGAGAAGGCCAAGACCGCCGTGGCGATCGGCTGCTATCCCGACACCGAGCGCGATCTCGCGAAGCTGATGGAGGACGAGCTCCGCATCGCCAATCTGCGCATCGCGCAGGATGCCCGCGCCGCGCTGATGTCCTTCCTTGGCGGCGACCGCCAGGCCTCGCGCAACGAGCTGCGCAAGCTCACGCTCTACGCCCACGGCAAGGGCGAGATCACGCTTGAGGACGTGATGTCCGTGGTCGCCGACGCGTCCGAGCTGAAGCTCGATCCGATCGTCGACGGCGCCTTCGCCGGCCGGCCCGACATCGTCGAGACTGAATTCGCAAAGGCCATGATCGCCGGCACCTATCCCGGCCTGATCATCTCGGCCGCACAGCGCCAGGCCGCGTGGCTGCACAAGTCGGCGCTCGCGATCGCCGACGGCACGCCGGCCTCGGCCGTGCTCGATAGCGGTTATCCGCGGCTGCATTTTTCACGAAAGCCTGCGGTGGAGGCGGCGCTGCGCAATTTCAGCGTGACGCGGCTCGCCGCCATCATCGAGCAGCTTGCGACCGCCGCACTCGACACCCGCAAGCAATCGACGCTCGCCGCCGCCATCGCCCAGCGCACGCTGATGGCGATCGCCGCGAATGCGAAGCGGCGGGGGTAAGGCCGACGCTCTTCAGCTCATCGGGAGCGCAACTCTCGCCCACGTCATTGCGAACGTGGCGAAGCAATCCAGAATCTTTCCGCGGAGGGACTCTGGACTGCTTCGCTGCGCTCGCACGAGTGGATGGAGCCTGCGCGCCAGTACGACACCAGGGACGCGCCTACAGCGCGCCCTTCGCCAGCCGCTTCATCACCTCGTCGAGCTGATCGAGGTTGCGGTAGTTGATCTGGACCGAGCCGCCGGGGTCGCGGTGATTGACTGTCACCCTGAGGCCGAGCGCATCGCTGACGCGCTTCTCGAGATCGATCGTATCCGGGTCCTTCTCCTTGTTGGCCGCGGTGGTGCGCGTCTTTTGCGGCTTGCGCTCCGGCACGCCCTCTTCATGCGCGAGCGCTTCGGCCTGGCGGACGTTGAGGCCTTCCGCGACGATGCGCTTGGCGGCGGCGAGCGGATCGGGCACGCCGATCAGGGCGCGGGCGTGACCCGCCGTCAGCTCACCGCTGGTGATCAGGGTCTGCACCTCCGCCGGCAGCTTGGTCAGCCGCATCATGTTGGCGACATGGCTGCGGCTCTTGCCGACGACCTTTGCGATGTCGTCCTGGCTGCGTTTGAACTCGTTGGCGAGCGCATGATAGCCGAGCGCCTCTTCCATCGGGTTGAGGTCTTCGCGCTGCACGTTCTCGACGATCGCGAATTCCAGCGCATCGCTGTCGCTGATGTCGACCGGCACGATCGGAACTTCATGCAGACCGGCCATCTGCGAGGCGCGCCAGCGCCGTTCGCCGGCAATGATCTCGAAGCGATCCTGCGCGCCCTTCACGGGACGGACCACGATCGGCTGGATCACGCCATGCTGCTTGATCGATTCGGACAACTCCTTGAGCTCGGTGTCCGAAAAGGTGCGGCGCGGATTGCGCGGATTGGCCTTGATGAATTCGATCGGTACCTTGCGCTGCGCGCGTGGACGGTCGACGTGCTGAGCTTCGCCGCCGACGTCACCGATCAGACTCGCAAGACCTCGGCCCAGTCGCGAACGCGCTTCATCGGCCATCGCCAGCTCCCTTGGATTCACGCTGCAGCACTCCAGAACTGAATTTCGAATCGTGGAAGGTAGGGTGGGTTAGCGGAGCGTAACCCACCATTGCTTCGACTGTGGTGGTAGACTGGTGGATCACGCCTTCGGCTAACCCACCTTATGCATCGGTGTTGGATCAATGCGTGACGCGCAGCTCCCGCTCGCGCTGGATCACTTCGGTGGCGAGCCGCAGATAAGCTTCGCTGCCGACGCATTTGAGATCGTAGACCAGCACCGGCTTGCCGTAGGACGGCGCTTCCGAGATGCGGACGTTGCGCGGAATCATGGTCTTGTAGACCTTCTCGCCCATGAACTGCCTGACATCGGCGACGACCTGGTTGGAGAGGTTGTTGCGCGAGTCAAACATGGTCAGCACGATGCCGTGGATCGACAGGTTCGGGTTGAGCGTCGAGCGCACCTGCTCCACCGTTTGCAGCAATTGCGACAGACCTTCGAGCGCGAAGAACTCGCACTGCAGCGGCACCAGGATCGCATCCGACGCAGCCATCGCATTCACCGTGAGCAGGTTCAGCGAAGGCGGGCAGTCGATCAGCACGTAGGTGTAGTCGGCCTCAGGCGAGACGTTGTTGTTGAGCGCCCCGATCGCATCGCGCAGCTTGAAGGCGCGTCCGGGGGTGGTGCCGAGCTCGAGTTCGAGGCCGGAGAGATCCATGGTCGAGGGCGCGATATGCAGCCGCGGCACCGCGGTCGAGACCACCGCCTCGCGCAGCGGGGCTTCGCCGATCAGCACGTCGTAGGTCGAGCATGAGCGGTTGCGGCGATCGATGCCGAGGCCGGTCGAGGCGTTGCCCTGCGGATCGAGATCGACGATCAGGACGCGCTCGCCAATCGCCGCGAGTGCCGTGCCGAGATTGATCGCAGTGGTTGTCTTGCCCACGCCGCCCTTCTGATTCGCCAGCGCCAGGATGCGCGGGTGACCATGGGGAACGTCGGCCTTTTCTGGGTCCGTCTGATCTTGCTGCGGCACGTCAATTACGGTCATCGAAATTCCCCAACTCAACCCCTGAGCGCCTCAGGCGCGCCGTTCAACTGAAGTCAGCTCGACGATCCAGCCACCGCCCGTCCTGCTGCGATGGAGTTGCGGCTGAATATTCCAATATTTAGCGGCTTCGGTCAATTCAGCCTCTACATCTTGGCCCTTTGGAAATAACGCCTTTGCGCCTTGACGCAGCAGCGGCTCCGCAAAGCCGATGAGCTGATGTAGCGGAGCTAGCGCGCGAGCGGTGACGCAATCGACAGGGCCGGTGATTCTATCCACATTATCCCCGATCTCGGCGAGATGTACGACTCCCGGAGATGTGGTGATGCGAACAGCTTCGCGCAGAAAAGCGGCCTTCTTGGCGATTCGCTCGACGAGGTGGACGTTCGCACCTGGAGTCCCCGCCATGGCGCAAGCCAACACGACGCCGGGAAAGCCGCCACCACTGCCGAGGTCGGCCCAGCGTGTCGCTGAGGGTGCGAGATCGACGAGCTGAAGTGAGTCGGCGATGTGCCGGGTCCAGAGCTGCGGCAAGGTCGAGGGCGCGACCAGATTGGTCTTGACCTGCCACTCCCGCAGCAGCGTGACGTAGCGATCGAGCCGAGCCTCCGTTTCATGTGAAACAGGCGCGAGCTTCAACGCCGCGCGCTTGTCGGCGGCGATGATGGAATCAAGCGCCTGATCGTTGGCGGCGGCCTTGTCGATCTTCGGCTTGGCCGACCCCGGATCGGATCGACGCGTGGCGCCCTCGCCGGCTCCGGGTCGTCGCGATAGCGGCCTGTCCCCGCCCGATCCGCGCTGTTTCACGTGAAACGCCTATGCGATTGCTTTGGTCGACTTACGCGCCTCGCGGCGAAGATAGGCCGCAAGGATGCCGAGTGCGGCCGGCGTCATGCCGTCGATCCGGCCGGCCTGGCCGACCGTGAACGGCCGCGCTTTCTCCAGCTTGGCCCGGACCTCGTTGGAGAGACCGGGGACTTGGCTGTAGTCGACCTCCGACAGCACCATTCCCTCGTCGCGCCTGAAAGCCTCGACGTCGGCACTCTGGCGTTCCAGATAGACATCGTATTTGGCGTCGGTCTCGAGATGGGTCGCGATCACCGCGTCGATAGCGGACAGCTCCGGCCAGATCGCCCGGACCTGGCGCCAGCCGATATCGGGATAGGCCATCAGCTCGAAGGCCGAGCGTCGCTGACCATCCCGGTTCAGAGACAATCCGTGCTTGATCGCCTCGTTCGGGGTGATGGTCAGGGACTTCGAGAGAGCTCGGGCCCTGTTTAAGGCATCCATCTTGGTTCGGTGGAATTGGGTTCGGGCACTGCCGACGCAGCCGAGAGCGATCCCCTTCTCCGTCAGGCGCTGATCGGCATTGTCGGCCCGCAAGGTCAGCCGATACTCGGCCCGCGAGGTGAACATTCGATAGGGTTCGCTGATGCCGCGGGTCACGAGGTCGTCGATCATGACGCCGAGATAGCCGTCGGCGCGGTCGAACACCGTCAACGCAGCACCACTGGCTGAGAGTGCCGCATTCAGGCCGGCCACGATGCCCTGCCCGGCAGCTTCCTCATATCCCGTGGTGCCGTTGATCTGTCCCGCCAGGAAGAGACCGCGCAGTCGCTTGGTCTGGAGGGTCGGATCGAGCTCGCGGGGATCTATGTGGTCGTATTCGATGGCATATCCCGGACGGACCATCTTCACCTGCTCCAGACCGGGAATGTTGGCGAGGATCGCGAGCTGGACCTCCTCCGGCAGCGAGGTCGAGATGCCGTTGGGATACACGGTCGTATCGTCCAGCCCTTCCGGCTCCAGGAAGATCTGATGGCCATCGCGGTCGCCGAAGCGGACGATCTTGTCCTCGATCGAGGGACAATAGCGCGGTCCCGAACTCTTGATCTGGCCGGAGTACATCGGAGAGCGATGGACATTGGCCCGGATCACCTCGTGGGTCGCTGAGGTCGTCCGGGTGATCCCGCACTGGATCTGCGGGGACGTGATCCGCTCGGTCATGACCGAAAACGGCTCGGGCGGCTCGTCTCCGGGCTGCATCTCGACCGCAGACCAGTCGATGGTCGAGCCATCAAGACGTGGTGGAGTGCCGGTCTTCAGCCGTCCCAGTGTGAAGCCGGCACGCTCAAAGGACGTGGAAAGACCCATCGCGGGGGCCTCGCCGACCCGTCCGGCGGGCCAGTTCTTCTCGCCGAGATGGATCAGACCCCGCAGGAAGGTGCCTGTGGTGACAACCACAGCCCCTGCCCGGAGCTCACGGCCGTCAGCCAAGCGCAGCCCCGTGACCCGGCCATCGGTCACGACCAGTTCGTCGGCCTCGCCTTCGATCACCGACAGACCAGCGGTCTCCCGGATCGCCGTCTGCATCGCGGCGGCATAAAGCTTCCGGTCGGCCTGGGCCCGCGGACCTCGGACTGCGGGACCCTTGCGGCGGTTCAGCACCCGAAACTGGATGCCTCCGGCATCGCCGACCCGGCCCATCAGGCCGTCGAGGGCATCAACCTCACGAACCAGATGGCCCTTACCGAGACCACCAATGGCAGGATTGCAGGACATCGCGCCAACCGTGGCGAAACGATGTGTCACCAGAACGGTCGCAGCACCCATTCGGGCGGCCGCAGCCGCGGCTTCACAGCCGGCGTGGCCGCCGCCAATGACGATGACGTCGTAAATCTCTCGCTCTGATCGCATGGGCGCACTTCTAGCTCAGAGGGCGGAAAGCCGGAAGTGGAAACTGGGTGAGACGGCGTTTCACGTGAAACGGCACCGCGGCAGGCGGGGCGGTTTCGTGACACCCCATAGACAGGGGGAGCGCGGGCCGTGTTTCACGTGAAACAAGCCGGCGGAGGCCGACGCTGGGCATGAGCCGTTGAGGCGTGCCGCACGCGTCTTTGCGCTGAACCAACCAGAATCCCTCGGCAGGAGATTCTGGATTGCTTCGTCAAAGAGCTCCTCGAACGGGGGGATGGAGCATCGCGAACAACCGCAGCGGCGCGCGGGTGTTTCACGTGAAACGAAGCGGTCCGCTCCCATGTTTCACGTGAACCGACAAGGAATGGAACAAGAGCTAGTTCTACATTAAAGAACTAGGACTACTTTCCAATGCAGAATTTCTGAAAGATGGCCCCGAGGACGTCCTCGACGTCGACCCGCCCCAGCAGCCGACCGAGGGCATAGGCGGCGGCACGCAGCTCTTCGGCGGCGAGTTCTTCGCCATCTTCTACAAGCGCCAGACTCCGGCGCAAGCTGCCCGAGGCCCTGCTCAACAAATCTCGTTGACGAGCCCGGGTCAGCAATGCCCCTTCACTGGTTCCGAAGAAGTCCGCAGCGAATTTCACGAGGGACTCGACCAATTCAGGAATGCCATCGCCGCGGCTTGCCGAAATTGCGAACTCGCCCTGGGCCCCCACCCCTCCGAGATCGATCTTGTTGCGCACGACCCAGACCGGGCCCCCAGGCCGATTGCGCGATTTCGTCGCGGGATCATCGGCTCCCTTTCCGTCCACCAGCCAAAGGACGAGGTCCGCGTCATCGACGCGCGCTCGCGCGCGGCGCACGCCCTCCTGCTCGACGGGATCGTCGGTCTCGCGAATGCCGGCCGTGTCGATGACGGTAACGGGATAGCCATCGAGATCGAGCTGCACCTCAATCACGTCGCGCGTGGTGCCGGCGTGGGGCGAGACGATCGCCACGTCGCGGCGGGCGAGCTGATTCATCAACGTCGATTTTCCGACATTCGGCTCGCCCGCGATCGCGACCACCAGGCCGTCGCGCAGGCGTTCAGAATGTCCCTGTGCCGCAAGGACCTTTGCAATCTCATCGTACAGCGCTTTGATCGCCTTCACGGCCGGCGCCCTCAATTCCGCGGGCACATCGCCTTCATCGGAAAAATCGATTCCGGCTTCGATCAGTGCCGAGGCTTCGATGATGCGCTCGCGCCAGTCGCGCGCGCGATCGCCGAGCAGGCCCCGCAGTTGGCGCAGTGCCTGGCGACGTTGGCGGTCGGTGTCGGCGTGGATCAGATCGTCGAGGCCCTCCGCTTCGATGAGGTCGAGCTTGCCGTTCTCGAAGGCGCGCCGGGTGAACTCGCCGGGTTCGGCCGCGCGAGTATTCGGAATATTAGAAATCGCTGCGAGGAGCGCGGCCAGCACAGCGCGGCCGCCATGGACATGAAATTCGGCGACGTCCTCGCCGGTCGCACTGCCCGGCCCCGGAAACCAGAGTACGATCGCGTCGTCGATCGGCTGGCCAGCACTGTCACGCAGCAGCCGGCGGCTGGCCTGCCGGGGCACCGGCAATTCGCCCGCGAGGTTCGTCAGCACCAGGCTGGCCCGCGGGCCCGACACGCGCACCATGGCGATCGCGCTCGGCAGACGGCCGGACGACAGCGCAAAGATGGTCTGATCTCGCGGGTGCATGGCTTATTTGTCCGCCTCCAGGCGAAAAGGCAAACGGCGCGTCGTCTTTGCTGCAATGCAACACATACTGCAGCACGTCTTCCCAGCCTCAAGTCCGTTTCGGCTCGCACCAAGGCAACTATTTTCTTGAAATATCAAACTGTTACAAGAACTTCGGCTGCGCGGCACCTCCACCGCGATGCTGCGCATTTCCCGCAGCAACGCCGCAAGAAAAGAGGGCGCCCGAAGGCGCCCTCTGATGTTTTGCTGCATTCTGACTCAGGTATTCATGGAGTCGAAGAACTCGGAATTGCTCTTGGTCGAGCGCAGCTTGTCGAGCAGGAAATCGATCGCATCCATCGTGCCCATCGGATTCAGGATGCGGCGGAGCACGTACATCTTCTTGAGCACCTGCGGATCGGTGATGAGCTCCTCCTTGCGGGTGCCGGAGCGCGAGATGTCGATCGCCGGGAAGGTACGCTTGTCCGAGACCTTCCGGTCCAGGATGAGTTCCGAGTTGCCGGTGCCCTTGAACTCTTCGAAGATGACTTCGTCCATGCGGCTGCCGGTATCGACCAGCGCCGTCGCGATGATGGTCAGCGAGCCGCCCTCTTCGATGTTGCGGGCGGCGCCGAAGAAGCGCTTCGGCCGCTGCAGCGCGTTGGCGTCGACACCGCCGGTCAGCACCTTGCCTGACGACGGCACCACGGTGTTGTAGGCACGGCCAAGCCGCGTGATCGAATCGAGCAGGATGACGACGTCGCGGCCATGCTCGACCAAGCGCTTGGCTTTTTCGATCACCATCTCAGCGACCTGGACGTGACGCACGGCCGGTTCGTCAAAGGTCGACGATACGACCTCGCCCTTCACCGAGCGCTGCATGTCAGTGACTTCTTCCGGACGCTCGTCGATCAGCAGCACGATCAGGTAGCAATCCGGGTGATTCGCAGTGATCGAATGCGCGATGTTCTGCATCAGCACGGTCTTACCCGTGCGGGGCGGCGCCACGATCAGCGCGCGCTGGCCCTTGCCGATCGGCGCGACGATGTCGATCACGCGTGCAGAAAGGTCTTTCCGCGTCGGATCGTCGATTTCCATGCGGAAACGCTGATTCGGAAACAGCGGCGTGAGGTTGTCGAAATTGACCTTGTGCTTGGCCTTTTCCGGGTCCTCGAAATTGAGCGTGTTGACCTTCAGCAGCGCGAAATAACGTTCGCCCTCTTTCGGACTCCGAATATGGCCTTCGATGGTGTCGCCGGTGCGCAGGCCGAAGCGGCGGATCTGCGAAGGCGAGACGTAGATATCATCTGGGCCCGGCAGATAATTGGCATCGGGCGAGCGGAGAAAGCCGAAGCCGTCGGACAGCACCTCGACGACGCCCTCGCCGACGATGTCGGTTTCTGCGAGCGCAAGCTGCTTGAGGATGGCGAACAGCAGCTCCTGCTTGCGCATGGTGCTGGCATTCTCGACCCCATTCTCTTCCGCGAACGAGACGAGCTCGGCCGGCGTCTTCGACTTGAGGTCCTGGAGTTTAATTTCCCGCATTGGGGTGGTCCTGTGGGGTAACCTTGGGAGGGGGTGCGAGGAGGCTCTGAAATGCGGACGTGAGAAGGTAAGGTCCGCAGGTCTGGCAAGGTTAAGTGCCGGTGGGGGCTTCAAACCTGATGCGGTGTCCGGCCTTTAAAAGAGCTCGGACACAACCACATCCGCCTGCGTTGGGTGGGATATCGCCAGTATAGAAAATCGCTTTCCACTCCGCAAGCCGAAGCGCTGAGCGATCCTTCACGTTTCCTGCCTGGAATTTCGCCTAGAACGGCTTCACGATCACCATGATGACGATGATGATCATCAGGACGGTCGGCACCTCATTGATAATACGGAAGAATTTCTGGCTGTGCGGGCGCCGGTCGGCGGCGAAATCCCTAACCCAGCGGGAAAAAAAGCCGTGGACCGCGGACATCGCCAGCACCATTGCCAGTTTGACGTGCAGCCAGCCGAAGCTGAACCAATGGCCGGCCCAGGCGAGATAAAGCCCGGCGAGCCAGGTGACAATCATGGCAGGATTGATGATCGCCTTGAACAGGCGGCGTTCCATGATCTTGAAGGTTTCGGACTGTTTCGAGCCGATCTCGGCCTCGCAATGATAGACGAACAGCCTGGGCAAATAGAGCATGCCGGCCATCCAGGAGATGACCGCGATCACGTGCAGCGCCTTGATCCAGAGATAGACGTCTTCAAACATGTCCGGGCATCCTTTGCCCAGCCATCAGGCGGTCTGGGGATAGTAAGAACTCGTTAAGGTCTCACCTGCACACATATCCGCCCGCAGGACCTTCCTCAAATCTAGAATCTTAGATTCTTAAGGTTTGAGTCTATGTGACCGTGGATTGGACTCACGCAATTCCGTCCGCAAGTTCACATGCGCTTGTTCACATCCATCAACATATCCCAGCGGGTTCTCGCGCCGTTCGATAAGTCAGCCAGCTTCAATGGCTTGCGCCGTCCTGTCGGCAGCTTATCAAGGGGGTTATCCGCGCCGTCCCGTTTCCATGTCGGCGGGGCTTCGGACTTGTTCTGACGGGCAGTGATGTGAAGAAAATTGGCACTTGTCCCGCCCCTGGTGTCGCACAACCCTTTCCGAGAGGTTAAGGTCCACAGAAATCCACAGATCACACCGACTCCATACAAAGGGTTTCTGTGCCGACCTCGAACAATTATTTCCATCTGCACCTGGTCTCCGACTCCACCGGCGAAACGCTGATCACGGTCGCGCGCGCCGTCGCCGCGCAATATGCCAACGTCACGCCGGTCGAACATGTCTATCCCCTGGTGCGCAGCCAGAAGCAGCTTGACCGTGTGCTCGACGAGATCGAGGAAGCCCCTGGCATCGTGCTGTTCACGCTGCTGGAGAAGGACCTGGTCTCCAGGCTCGAGGACAAGTGCAAGGCGATCAACGTGCCGAGCCTCTCGATCATCGGCCCGGTCATGCAATTGTTCGAAGCCTATCTCGGCGCCGCGACCACCGGTCGCGTCGGTGCGCAGCACGTGCTCAATGCCGAATATTTCAAGCGCATCGACGCGCTGAACTACACGATGATCCACGATGACGGCCAGCACGTCGAAGGGCTCGAGGAAGCCGACGTCGTCCTGGTCGGTGTGTCCCGCACCTCCAAGACGCCGACGTCGATCTATCTCGCCAACCGCGGCATCCGCACGGCCAACGTGCCGCTTGTTCCCGGCATTCCCGTTCCGCCGCAACTGGAGACGCTGACCCGGCCGCTGGTGGTGAGCCTGCACGCGACGCCGGAGCGTTTGATCCAGATTCGTCAGAACCGCCTGCTCTCCATGGGCGCCGAATCGGGATCCGGCAGCGACAGCTATACCGACAGGCAGTCGGTCACCGAGGAGGTCGCCTTTGCGCGCAAGCTGAGCGCCAAGCACGATTGGCCGTTGCTGGACGTGACGCGGCGTTCGATCGAGGAAACCGCAGCCGCTATCATGAAGCTCTATAGCGATCGCCAGCGCAACCGGCCCTCGGAATAGCGTTCGAGATGGCTTTGTGGCGCGGCAAAACTCCGTTGATCCTGGCCTCGCAGAGCAGCGCGCGCAAAATGCTGCTGGCGAACGCCGGGCTCGACTTCGAGGCGGTGACGGCTGATGTCGACGAACGCGGCATTCAGGCCGCGTCAAAACTTTCGAATCCGCGCGAGATTGCCCTGCTGCTGGCACGCGAGAAGGCAAACGCGGTCTCAGTCCATCGTCCCGGAAGCCATGTGATCGGTGCCGACCAGACCCTGGCGCTGGGGGATCGTCTCTTCAACAAGCCCGCCGGCCGCGCACAGGCGTTGGCGCAATTGCACGATCTCTCCGGTAACACGCACGAGCTGAATTCCGCCGTCGCCGTCGCACATGACGGCAGGATCGTCTTCGAGGATGTCTCGGTCGCACGCATGACCATGCGGTCAATGTCCGACGCTGAGCTGTCAGCCTATCTCGATGCCGCAGGCGACGCCGTCACCACGAGCGTCGGCGCTTATCAGCTCGAAGGTCTCGGCATCCATCTGTTCGAGCGCATCGAGGGGGACCATTTCACCGTTCTGGGCCTGCCGCTGCTGGCGCTGCTTGCGTTCCTGCGGCGCGAACAGCTAATTGCGGTGTGACTGACAGGGATGGTTTTGCGCCGATGCGGATTCTCGGACTGACCGGCTCGATCGGGATGGGCAAATCCACCACCGCGAAATTGTTCGCGGAGGCCGGCGTTCCCGTCTACGACGCCGATGCGGCCGTCCATCAACTCTATCAAGGCGAGGCCGCGCCCGCCATCGAGGCCGCCTTCCCCGGCACCACCGCGAACGGCAAGGTCGACCGGCCCAAACTGTCCGCGCGCGTCGTTCATGATCCCGCCGCGATCAAGCAGCTGGAACAGATCGTCCATCCGATGCTCGGCGCCTCCCGGCAAAAATTCTTTGCTGACGCGGAAGCCGCCAGGGCGCCGGTGGTGGTCCTGGATATTCCCTTGCTGTTCGAGACCGGCGGCGAGAAACGGGTCGACGCGGTCGTTGTGGTCTCGACCTCGCCCGAACTGCAGCGCGAGCGCGTGCTGGCGCGCGGAACCATGGACGAGGCCAAGCTCGATGCCATCATAGCCAAGCAGATGCCCGACGCCGAAAAGCGCAAGCGGGCTGATTTCGTGGTGGATACCTCACACGGACTTGAGCCGGTGCGCGCGCAAATCACGCACATCCTGACCGAGGTCGTTAAGATGCCGCAGCGGCGAGCCTGATTCGCTGTCCACACCGGCATCTCAGATCTCTTAGAACATGCGTGAAATCGTTCTCGATACCGAAACCACCGGCCTCGATCCGTTGCGCGGTGATCGCCTGGTCGAAATCGGCTGCGTCGAGATTTTCAATCGCATGCCGACGGGACAGACCTATCACGTCTATATCAATCCCGAGCGTGACATGCCGGCGGAAGCCTTCGCGGTGCACGGGCTGTCGGCCGAATTTCTCTCGACCAAGCCGCTGTTCCACGAGGTGGTCGACGATTTTCTGGCCTTCATCGGCGACGCGCCGCTGGTGATCCACAACGCCTCCTTCGACATCAGCTTCATCAATGCCGAGCTCGACCGGATCAAGCGCGCCGCGATCCCGCGTGAGCGGCTGGTCGATACGCTGCTGCTGGCGCGCCGCAAGCATCCGGGCGTGTCGAACCGGCTCGACGATCTCTGCTCGCGCTATTCGATCGACAATTCGCACCGCACCAAGCACGGCGCGCTGCTCGATTCCGAGCTGCTGGCGGAAGTCTATGTTGATCTGGTCGGGGCGCGGCAGTCGCAGCTCCTGCTGGCATCGGAAGCCCAGGAGATTCGCGTGAATGCCGGCAGCGATACACCGCGGCGGCAGCGGCCCGTGCCGCTTGCGCCGCGGGTGTCAGACGCCGAGCGCGAGGCCCATCGGGCCTTCATCGCGACGATGGGCGAAAAGGCGATCTGGAACGAGTTTTTGCCCGCTCCAGCTGCCACGCCTGCTGGTTAGGCCTGGCCGACCTGGCCACCGGCGGCCATTTGCCGTTCCATGTTCTGGCGATACAGACCGACGAAGTCCACCGGGTCCAGCATCAGCGGCGGGAACCCGCCGTCGCGCACCGCCGTTGCGATGATTTCGCGGGCGAACGGGAACAGCAGTCGCGGGCACTCGATCATGACCAGCGGGTGCAGGTTCTCCTTCGGCACATTGGCAATGCGGAACACGCCGGCATAGGCGAGCTCGAACGAGAACATCACCTTGCCCGCGGTTTCGGCCTTGCCCTCGACCGCCAGCGTCACCTCGAACTCGGTTTCGCTGAGGTTGCTGGCGTTGACATTGATCTGGATGTTGATCTGGGGCGGCTGGCTCTGCTGCTGGAGCGAGCTCGGCGCGTTCGGATTTTCGAACGAGAGGTCCTTGGTATATTGCGCCAGCACGTTGAGCTGGGGAGCCTGGGCCGCGTCGGGAGGCGTGCCGTTACCGTTGGTCATCAAAGTGTCTCCTTACCCGATTTGGGCTGAATTTCGCGGCGGTTGGCTAACATAGGCCCGCCTCATTCCACAAGGACGAACGGCTCCAAAGCCTCGATCGGGGCCGCGCCCGCAATTGCGACATCTGACCTGCCCCGGACACGAAATCGGACGTTAAACGCTTGAAGATGCGCGATTTCCGCCTAGGATCGGGTTTCCCCTCGAGCATAAAACGCGCTACACTTCGCACTGTGCCAAAAGGCGCCATTGGCCGGGCCAGATTTCGTGCCTACATCGGGCGGACGTGACGCGCGGGCCTAAAAGGGTGATGTCATCTTGCCGTTCCGGTATGGAACGGTCTACTGGCCGGATTGATTTTTCCGGCAGCGACCCCAGAGAAGACCTGAGTAAAGACCAGAAAGCGATACGACGTGGACATCTACACCATCATCTTTCTTGCGCTGGCGGTCTTTATCTTCCTGCGACTGCGTAGCGTGTTGGGCCAACGAACCGGCAATGAGCGGCCGCCGTTCGATCGCACGGCCCGCAATGCGCTGGGTGGTGCCCCCGACAAGAACGTCGTGACCATGCCGGGCAAGGTAATCGACCAGTCTCCGCTGCCGCCGACCGCCGAGCCCGCCCCGCCCTCCGACCGTTGGAAGGGCCTCGCCGAGCCAGGGACCGCGCTGGCCCAAGGCCTCGACGCCATCGTCGACAGGGATTCCACTTTCGACCCGCGCCATTTCATCTCGGGCGCCCGTGGCGCTTACGAGATGATCGTGCTGGCCTTTGCCAATGGTGATCGCCGCGCGCTGCGCGACCTCTTGTCTTCGGAGGTCTATGAGAGCTTCGACGCAGCCATCAGGGAACGCGAGAAGAACGATCAGAAGACCGAGACGCGTTTCGTCTCGATCGACAAGGCCGAGCTCGTCGGCGCCGAACTGCGCGACCGTACGGCCCAGCTCACCGTGCGCTTCGTGTCGCAGATGATTTCGGTGACCCGCGATAAGGTCGGCAACATCGTCGACGGCAACGCCGACAAGGTCGCCGATATCACCGACATCTGGACTTTCGCCCGCGACACCACCTCTCGCGATCCGAACTGGAAGCTGGTTGGCACCGGAAGCGCGAACTAGGACCTTCCTGAAGACCAGCGCGACCGCCCTTTGCGCAGGTCTCGTCGTGCTGGCTTCGTTTTCGCTTGGCGCCGAGGCTGCACGGCGCCACTACCGCAGCCATTACCGTCACGTTCCCGAAGTGGCCGCGATCCCTCCGCGCGCCTTGCCCTATCCGCAGCTCCCTCTCCCGTTCGAAATTCCCGGCGCGCAATATCTGCCGGTGGCCTGGGCCGACGTGAAGGGCTGGGGCGATGACGATCATCTCGCCGCCTACAAGACTTTCCGCGCCAGCTGCCATTCGATCAATGCGCAGACCGCTCCGCCCGAGCCGAAAGCCTTGGCCGGCTCGCTGATTGAACCCTGCCGAGCCGCCAAGTCGCTCGACAAGTCACGCGAGCCGACCGACGACGCGGCCGCAAAGAGCTTTTTCGAGGCAAACTTTTCGCCGCTGCGCATCTCGCGGCTCGGCGAGCCCGACGGCTTCGTCACCGGCTATTACGAGCCGGTGCTGGACGGTTCGCGCACCCAGACCGACGTTTACAACGTTCCGGTCTATCGTCGTCCCTCGAACCTGTTCGTGCGCGGCTTCAACCAGGCCTCCGTCAGCCTGCCCAACAAGGGACCGGTCTATCGCAAGATCGGTCGCCGCAAGCTGGTGCCCTACTACGACCGTGGGGAGATCGAGGACGGCAAGATCGCCGGTCGCGGGCTGGAGATCGCCTGGCTGAAGGACCCGACCGATCTGCTGTTTGCCCAGATCCAGGGCTCGGCGCGGATCAAGTTCGACGACGGCAGCAGCATCAGGCTCAATTACGATTCCTACAACGGCTATCCCTACACGGCCGTGGGACGCATCCTGATCGAGCGCGGCATCATTCCGAAGGAAGAGATGTCGATGCAGAAGATCAGGGAATGGATGGCGCAGAACCCTGATGGTGCCAAGGAGCTGCGGCGCCAGAACCGCTCCTACATCTTCTTCCACGAGGTCAACCTGTCCGACAAGGACGAGGCGGTCGGCGCGCAGGGCATCCCGCTGACGGCCGGCCGTTCGATTGCGGTCGACAAGTCGCTGCATGTCTATGGCACGCCGTTCTTCATCGAGGGCGAGCTGCCGCTCGAGTCCGATCGCGCCAAGACGCCGTTCCATCGACTGATGATCGCGCAGGACACCGGCTCGGCGATCATCGGTCCCGCCCGCGCGGATCTCTATTTCGGCGCGGGCGCTGACGCCGGCCGCGTCTCGGGCCGACTGCGGCACCCCATGCATTTCGTGATGCTGGTGCCGAAGAGCCTCGATCCGAATTTGCGCGCTGCGCGGCTGCCGGTGCCGGATCCGCGGCCGTCGGAGAAGATCGCAAAACTGTTTCCTCAGCCGGCCGTTTCAACGCCGGTCAAAGACGAGACCGTGGCCATTGCCGGCCCGGTGCCGCTGCCGTCGCCGCGTCCTGTGATAGAACCTGCCCGCGAACCGCGCAGGCATATGAAAAACCGTTCCCAGCAATGAAGCGATCGTCCCGTCCGCCCGTGCTGGAGCCGCGTCCCCCACGCCGTCGTGTGCTCACCGAGGAAGATCGCGAGCTGTGGGAGCTCGTGGCAAGGCAGGTCAAGCCGCTGCGGAAACATCGCGCGACGAAGCTGCACGCCGCGCCGCGCGCCGAGCCGTCGCCGGTATCGCCGGCTGCCAAGCCCGCGCTGTCGCCGCGGCTGTCGGCTGCTCCGCCCGCGCTGCGTCCATCGAAGCCGGCGATGCCGCCGCTCGCCCCGCTCGGCAAGCGCGAACGGACGAAGCTGTCGCGCGGCCGCAGCGAGATCGAGGCACGGCTCGATTTGCACGGCATGACTCAGATGCGCGCTCATCGCGCCCTGACCGGCTTCCTTCATCGCGCCCATCACGATGGCCTGACCTTCGTGCTCGTCATCACCGGCAAGGGCCGCAGCGGCGGTGAAAGCGGCGTGCTCCGCCGCCAGGTGCCGGAATGGCTGAGCCTGCCGGAATTTCGTGCCTTCGTGGTCGGGTTTGAAGAGGCTGCAATCGGCCATGGCGGCGAGGGTGCGCTGTATGTGCGGATCAGGCGGGCGCGATTTTAGTGGAAACGAGCGAGCCCCGGGGCTCCTCTTGCCGCTCCCCGCAGGCGGGAGAGGGGGCGCACCGCCTATGTGGCTACTTATGACTCCTAAAACGGCCGGACGATGCCGACGCGCGGGATCAGCGTGATGATCAGGCCGAAAATATTGGTCTTCTTGTCCTCGGCCGGTATCAGCGGCGTCTCGTGCTTCGCCGGCAGCATCTTCACAGCGTGCAGGATCAGGACCATGCAGACCGCCCAGCTCGACATCCAGCGCGAATAGTCGAACACCATCGCGAACATCACGACATAGCCAAGGCTGACGCCGATCAGCGCCGCGACGATCAGGCGTCGGTGCAGATCGCTCGCCAGTGCGCGGATCAGATCGGACAAATAGCGCCACAGCGGCGTGTGCAGCCAGATCAGCAGCGCGAACACGGGAATGCCGAGGCTGTTATGCGGCAGCCAGGCCCAGGTGTCGGAAATCTCCTTCGAGAGCGGCTGGTACCAGATATAGGCGAATTGCAGCAGATCGGTGCGCGAGGGATCGACCATCCGGGTCTTCAGATAGGCCACGAAATCCGCTTCGGGGATCGGCATCGTTCCGAGGAACTGGGCCGCGAAGAACAGCGCGGAAACGGCGACGACGGCCACGACGCCAAACCCGATGTTGGTCCGGTTGCAGCCGTAGGTCAGGTAGTGCCTGATCACGACGATGGTGATGATCGTCGGCACATACATCAGCAGATGGATGTGGTGGATCAGGACGAGGATGATCGAGAACAGCGCCGCCGTCGCCACGAACAGCAGTGACCGCGCCGGCATCAGCAGCAGGACGAGCGCCAGCAGGCAGCCATAGATGTCGAAATGCCCGAGCGTGTGCATGAAGTTCTTGAGAAAGTACGGCGAGCCCGCGATGAAGACGAAGAGCGGCAGCGTCTTGGCGGTGAAGCCGAACGTCTTCTGGAACAGCCTGAGATAGAGTCCCAGCGTCACCAGCCACGCCGCGCCTGAAATCGCGAATACCAGCCAGACCGGCACCTTGTCCGTAAACAGCGCGACGATCGCTCCGATCAGCGCGCGCTTGATGAAGCCGAAATGGTAGTCGACGAGCAGATGGATATAGGGGACGTAAGGCGGCAGCTTCACCTTGTGGATGAACACGCCGACGATCACCGCCGCGTTGATCGCGAGCAGCAGCCGCCAGGGATTTTTCTTGAGGTCAGCGATCACGTGGCACCCGCGGCGGGTCGAACTCCGCCGTCGTCTCTGGCCTGGTGTGCAATTTCGCACCAGGCCAGGGACGACAGTGGGATTGATAGCTGGACTGGCCCGGATTTACAAAATGAACCGGCTCAGATCGGCGTTCTTGGCGAGGTCGCCGACGTGTTTCTGCACGAAATCGGCATCGACCCGAACGGTCTCGCCGTTGCGGTCGGGGGCAGTGAAGGAGATCTCGTCCAGCACCCGCTCCATGACCGTCTGCAGCCGCCTTGCGCCGATGTTCTCGACGGTGGAATTGACGGCGACGGCGACGTCGGCGAGCGCGTCGATGGCGCTGTCGGTGATGTCGAGCGTCACGCCCTCGGTATGCATCAAGGCGACATATTGCTTGATCAGCGAGGCCTCGGGCTCGGTCAGGATGCGACGCATGTCGTCGCGAGTCAGCGCCTGCAGCTCGACGCGGATCGGCAGGCGGCCCTGCAATTCCGGCAGCAGGTCGGACGGCTTGGCGACGTGGAAGGCGCCAGAGGCAATGAACAGGATGTGGTCGGTCTTCACCGCGCCATGCTTCGTCGACACCGTGGTGCCTTCGATGAGGGGCAAGAGATCGCGCTGCACGCCTTCGCGCGAGACATCGCCGGCGGCGCGGCCTTCACGGGCGCAGATCTTGTCGATCTCGTCGAGGAAGACGATGCCGTTGTTCTCGACCGCGCTGATCGCCTCCAGCGTCAGCTGATCGGTGTCCAGCAGCTTGTCGGATTCCTCGTTGACGAGGATCTCGTGCGAACCCTCGACCGTCAGCCGCCGCGTCTTGCTGCGGCCGCCCAGCTTGCCGAAGATGTCGCCGATCGAGATCGCGCCCATCTGCGCGCCCGGCATGCCCGGGATCTCGAACATCGGCATGCCGCCGCCTGACGACTGCGTTTCGATCTCGATTTCCTTGTCGTTGAGCTCGCCGGCGCGCAGCTTCTTGCGGAAGGATTCCCGGGTGGCCGAGCTGGCATTGGCGCCGACCAGCGCATCGAGCACGCGCTCTTCGGCTGCGAGCTGGGCGCGGGCCTGCACGTCCTTGCGCTTGCGTTCGCGCACCTGGGCAATCGCAACCTCGACGAGGTCGCGCACGATCTGCTCGACGTCGCGTCCGACATAGCCGACCTCGGTGAACTTGGTCGCCTCGACCTTCAGGAATGGCGCATTCGCGAGCTTGGCAAGCCGTCGCGCGATCTCCGTTTTGCCGACGCCGGTCGGCCCGATCATCAGGATGTTCTTCGGCAGCACTTCCTCGCGCAGCGAGCCCGTGAGCTGCTGCCTGCGCCAGCGGTTGCGCAGCGCGATCGAGACGGCGCGCTTGGCGTCGGTCTGGCCGACGATGAAACGGTCGAGTTCGGAAACGATTTCGCGGGGGGAGAAGTCTGTCATGGGACCCTAGCTAGGATTGGAAACCGGCGGGGACAAGCCGCTTTTTTGACTGTCAAATGATCGGCGGACCGGATTGCCATTGCTTCACGGCCTCGACCGGATGAATGAGCATCAGGACGTTGAGCGTCAGATTGTCGCGAATATGCAGCGCCAGCATGATCTCGAAGGCAAGCCCGAGCGCGACGGTCGCCGTGACGGGCAGCACGCGTGCGGTGAGGAACCCCAGCACCATGAACAGCGTGTCCGAGACCGAATTGACGATGCTGTCGCCGTAATAATCCAGCGAGATCGTACCGGCGCGGTAGCGTTCGATGATCACAGGCGAATTCTCGACGATCTCCCAGGCGCCCTCGATCAGCATCGCGATGATCAGCCGTGCGGGCCGGCCGAGCCGCCGCGACAACAAGAGCCACGTCAGTCCATAGAACAGGAAGCCGTGGAGGACGTGCGAAAAACTGTACCAGTCGGCGAAGTGCTGGGAGTTCTCCGAACTGTTCACCACGCCGTGCCACAACTTGACGTAGCCGCAGGTGCAGATCGGCACCCGGCCCATCGCGAACAGGATCGAGGCCTGCAGCGCCAGCAGCAACAGCGCGATTCCGACCCAGTAGGCCGCGGGGATCGCCGTCCTGGTGCTGGCGGGCGCGAGGATCATGCCCAAAGAGCGGTGCGCTCCCTCTCCCGCTTGCGGGAGAGGGTTGGAGAGAGGGTGTCTCCGCTCGCGAGGGCCGCCAAGAGGCGAGAGCCCCCACCCGCGCCTTCGGCGCGACCTCCCCCGCAAGCGGGAGAGCTTAGACCGAGCGCGCCGCTACGCTGTTCATCCATCGATGGATCCTTCAACCGGCCGTCAGCGCTTCGATGGTGACGTTGCGGTTGGTGTAGACGCAGATATCGGCGGCGATGTCGAGGGAGCGGCGGACGATGGCCTCGGCGTCCTTGTCGGTGTCGACAAGGGCGCGGGCCGCGGCCAGCGCGTAATTGCCGCCGGAGCCGATCGCCATCACGCCGGCCTCGGGCTCGAGCACGTCGCCGGTGCCTGTCAGCACCAGGGAGACGTCCTTGTCGGCCACGATCATCATGGCCTCGAGCCGGCGCAGGTAGCGGTCGGTGCGCCAGTCCTTGGCCAGCTCGACCGCGGCCCGGGTCAATTGTCCCGGATATTGCTCGAGCTTGCTCTCGAGCCGCTCGAACAGGGTGAAGGCGTCGGCGGTGGCGCCGGCAAAGCCACCGATGACGTCGCCCTTGCCGAGTTTCCGGACCTTTTTGGCATTGGACTTGATCACGGTCTGGCCGATCGAGACCTGGCCGTCGCCGCCGACCACGACCTTGCCGCCCTTGCGGACCGTCAAAATCGTGGTGCCGTGCCAGACCGGCGAGCTGTTCTGCGAATCTTGCATCATAACCCTCATTGTCCTGGCTGATTTAGGCGGTCATGGCCGAGGGGACAACAGGCGCACAACGGCCGTTCCGGGCCGAATTCGCTCACCATAGGCAGAAGTAGAGGCCCGGTCAGCCGTTCCCGCAGTAGCGAAGGCGTCATTTGGCTGTTAAGAGACTGGCGTTTTCGGCTCCCAAGCTAGGATGAAAGCCAGCTTTCAATGCGCACCGCGACGATCAAGCGCAAGACCAAGGAAACCGACATCGAGGTCAGCGTGAACCTCGATGGCTCCGGCGTGGCCAATATCGCGACCGGCATCGGCTTTTTCGACCATATGCTCGATCTCCTCGCCCGCCATTCCCGCATCGACCTCACGGTCAAGGCGGTGGGCGATCTGCACATTGATTATCACCATACCACCGAAGACACCGGCATCGCGCTCGGCCAGGCGATCAAGCAGGCGCTCGGCAACATGGCGGGCATCACCCGCTATGCCGGCGTGCACATGCCCATGGACGAGACGCTGACGCGTGTGGTCATCGACATTTCGGGCCGCCCGTTCCTGGTGTTCAGGGCTGACTTCCCCCGCGACACGATCGGTCAGTTCGACACCGAACTGGTGCGCGAGTGGTTCCAGGCCTTCGCCATCAACGCCGGCGTGACTCTGCACGTCGAGACCCTATATGGCGATAACAGCCACCATATCGCCGAGTCCTGCTTCAAGGGCCTGGCGCGGGCGCTGCGCACCGCGGTTGCGATCGATCCCAGGACGGCGGGCGAAATCCCGTCCACCAAGGGCTCGCTCGGCGGCTGACATCGCCGTCTCGGCGGCCACGCGCTGCCGGCGGCATTGAGTTGAATTCTCGAGCACGGGGCATCGAAAATGCCTGTCTACACAGTTCACGCTCCCACCCCAGGCGGGGTCGATCTGCGCGCGACCGACAAATTCGTGTTCGTGCGCGACGGATTCCATTTCTGGGCGATGGTGTTCGGTCCGATCTGGCTGCTCTGGAACAGGCTTTGGCTGGCCCTGATCGGCTGGATCGTGTGTCTCGCCGCGTTCGATGCCGGGCTATCCAGCCTCGGTGTCGGCCGCCGCTCGATCTTCTTTGCCAACATCATCGTCGCACTGCTGATGGGCTTCGAGGCCTCGAGCCTGCGCCGCTGGACGTTGTCGCGCGGCAATTGGCGGCAACTCGACGTCGTGGTCGCCGACGATGAGGACACCGCCGAGCGTCGCTTCTTCGAGCGCTGGAGCAAGTCACAGCGCGGCATCGTCCATGATCGATGGGCCGTCGACCGCGGCGGCCCGCCGCCGACCCGGAACGTGCCGGGCCAGCCATTTTCCAGCCCGCCTCCGATGCCGGCCGGCGGCATCATAGGATTGTTTCCAGAACCGGGAGGGTCAAGATGAGCGTCGCCATCATCGATTACGGTTCCGGGAATCTGCATTCCGCCGCCAAGGCATTCGAGCGTGCCGCGCGCAGCCTCGAAAATCCGCAGAAGGTTTTCGTCACCAGCGATCCCGATCAGGCCTATGAAGCCGATCGTCTGGTGCTGCCGGGCGTCGGCGCCTTTGCCGATTGCCGGCGCGGGCTCGATGCGGTCAACGGCATGGTCGAGGCGATCACGGAAGCCGTGCGCGTCAAGGCACGGCCGTTCTTCGGCATCTGCGTCGGCATGCAGCTGATGGCAAGCCGCGGCAAAGAGCATGTCGTCACCGAAGGCCTCAATTGGATCGGCGGCGACGTCGAGAAGATCACGCCGCGCGATGAAAGCCTGAAAATCCCGCACATGGGCTGGAACACGCTCGACGTGCTGCAAGAACATCCGGTGCTGAACAAGCTGCCGCTCGGCCCCAAGGGCCAGCACGCTTACTTCGTGCACTCCTACCACCTCAACGCCGCCAACGAGGCGGACGTGCTCGCGCGCGCCGATTATGGTGGTCCCGTCACCGCGATCGTCGCGAAGGACACCGCGATCGGCACGCAGTTTCACCCCGAGAAGAGCCAGCGTTTTGGCCTGGCCCTGATCTCGAACTTTTTGCGATGGAAACCGTGATTCTCTTCCCTGCCATCGACCTCAAGAACGGCCAGTGCGTGCGCCTCGAGCAAGGCGACATGGCGCGCGCGACCGTGTTCAATCTCGATCCCGGCGCCCAGGCGCAGAGTTTCGTCGCGCAGGGCTTTGAGTATCTCCACGTCGTCGATCTCGACGGCGCCTTCGCCGGCAAGCCGGTCAATGCGCAGGCAGTCGAGGCGATGCTGAAGACGATCAAGATTCCGGTGCAGCTCGGCGGCGGCATTCGCGATCTCGCGACCGTCGAGGCCTGGCTGGCGAAGGGCATCACGCGCGTCATCATCGGCACGGCGGCGGTGCGCGATCCTGAACTGGTCAAGGCTGCAGCCAAGAAATTCCCAGGCCGTGTCGCCGTTGGCCTCGATGCGCGCGACGGCAAGGTCGCCGTCGAAGGCTGGGCCGAGACCTCGCAGGTGACGGTGCTGGAGATCGCGCAGCGCTTCGAGGATGCCGGTGTTGCCGCCATCGTCTTCACCGATATCGCCCGCGACGGCCTGCTCAAGGGCCTGAACCTGGACGCGACGATTGCGCTGGCAGACAGCATCTCGATCCCCGTGATCGCCTCCGGCGGCCTCGCCTCGATCGAGGACGTCAAGGCGATGCTGACGCCGCGCGCGAAAAAGCTCGCCGGCGCGATTGCCGGCCGCGCGCTCTATGACGGCCGGCTCGATCCCGCCGCCGCCCTCGCCTTGATCCGCGACGCGCGCAGGAGCTGACACATGTTCAAGGTGCGCGTGATCCCCTGCCTCGACGTCAAGGACGGCCGCGTCGTCAAGGGCGTCAATTTCGTCGACCTCAGGGACGCCGGCGATCCCGTGGAGGCCGCGATCGCCTATGACGCCGCTGGCGCCGACGAGCTGACCTTCCTCGATATCACCGCGACCCACGAGAACCGCGGCATCATGCTGGACGTGGTCCGGCGCACGGCGGAGGCCTGCTTCATGCCTGTGACCGTCGGCGGCGGCGTGCGTGAGGTCAACGACATCAAGACGCTGCTGCGCGCGGGCGCCGACAAGGTCTCGATCAACAGCGCCGCGGTGTCGCGGCGTGAGTTCGTCAAGGAAGCCGCCGAAAAGTTCGGCGGGCAATGTGTCGTGGTCGCGATCGATGCCAAGCGGGTGAAGCGCCCGGGCGGCTCCGAGCGCTGGGAGATCTTCACCCATGGTGGCCGCAACGCGACCGGCATCGACGCCATCGAATATGCCCAGGAAGTGGTCGCGCTCGGCGCGGGTGAAATTCTGCTCACCTCGATGGACCGTGACGGCACAAGGCAGGGCTTTGACATTCCGCTGACCCGGGCGATCGCCGACAGTGTTCCCGTTCCCGTGATCGCCTCGGGCGGCGTCGGCAATCTCGACCATCTCGTCGACGGAATCCGCGACGGACGCGCCACCGCCGTGCTGGCCGCCTCGATCTTCCACTTCGGGGAATTCACCATTCGTGAAGCCAAGGAGCATATGGCCCGGCGCGGACTACCCATGCGCCTGGATGCCTGACGACTCCAGGTCATAAAAGTGCTACATCATCCGCGGGGACTGGCCCAACCGGCCAGACGGCGTTTCGAGTGTTCAGTATGCCGCGTTTCACGATCCACGATCTCGCCGTCACCATCGAGGCCCGCGCGGCCTCCGGTGGCGAAGGCTCATACACCCGCAAGCTTCTCCGACAAGGGCGCCGAACATTGCGCCAAGAAGTTCGGTGAGGAAGCAGTCGAAACCGTGATCGCAGCAGTCGAAAACGATCGCGCGCATCTGATCGCGGAGAGTGCCGACCTGCTCTACCATTTTCTTGTGCTGCTCAAGGCGCGCGGCGTAAAGCTGGAAGAGGTCGAAGCCGCGCTGGACAAGCGGACGAACATGTCCGGGTTGGAAGAAAAGGCGTCGCGTAAAAACGGCAACTAGCCGAGGTGGAGAGATCGCGTCATGGATATCCGCGCACCGGAGCAGCAGTATAATCCATACCGCATCTATACGCGCGAGCAGTGGGCGCGACTGCGCGACGACACGCCGATGACGCTGGAGCCGGGCGAGTTCGACCGGCTGCGTTCGCTGCATGATCGCCTCGATCTCAAGGAGGTCGAGGACATCTATCTTCCACTGTCGCGCCTGCTCTCGATCTATGTCGATGCGATGCAGCGCCTGTATTACGCCGAACGCCAGTTTCTCGACATCCGCGACCGCAAGGTGCCCTACATCATCGGCGTCGCCGGCTCGGTCGCCGTTGGAAAGTCCACCACCGCTCGCGTGCTCCAGGCGCTGCTGGCGCGATGGTCGCCGCGGCCGAAGGTCGAGCTGATCACCACCGACGGATTCCTCTACCCGAAGGCTCTGCTGGAGCAGCAAGGCATCCTGCAGAAGAAGGGTTTTCCCGAGAGCTACGACCTGCCGCTGCTGCTCAACTTCCTGTCCGACATCAAGTCGGGCCGGCGCCACGTGCGCTCGCCGGTCTATTCGCATTTGACCTACGACATCGTGCCGAACGAATGGGCGGAGATCGACCAGCCCGACATCCTGATCGTCGAGGGCGTCAACGTGCTGCAAACCGGCAAGCTGCCGCGCGACGGCAAGGCGGTGCCTGTGGTTTCCGACTTCTTCGACTTCTCGGTCTATATCGACGCCGACGAGGCGGCGCTGCGGCGCTGGTACATCAAGCGGTTCCTGGCACTGCGCGACACCGCGTTCACCAACCCAAAGTCCTACTTCAACCGTTATGCGCTGCTGTCGGACGAAGAGGCCACCGCGACCGCGACTGCAATCTGGGAGCGCACCAACCTTGCCAATCTCGAGGACAACATCTTGCCGACCCGTCCCCGCGCGACGCTGATCCTGAAGAAGGGCGCGGATCACGCGGTGGAAAGCGTGGCGTTGAGAAGGCTGTAGGCGCGGTGGCCGCGGCCCTTGAAATTTCGGGCCGAGTATCTTTTGTTACCGACCGACGAAGGGTATTCAGCTATGGTTCCGAAAACGCGAGGGCCTCCATGGTTGATCGTCTCAGAAGCGCAGCGGAACAGCTCGAAGCACCGACGTGCCCGGACTGCCATATCGAAATGAGATGGTACCGCTCAGAACTCCTGGCCGACGAACCCACCCCTGTGATCGCCCATCTTTTCGTGTGCCCCCATTGCAAGCGCGCGGCGCAGGCAGATACCGTGTTCAAGGGCACCAGACCGTCGCCTGACAGGCTTTCGGCACCGCGGTTTCTTGCCGCTTAGCCTAGAGCATGATCCGGAAAAGTGTGAAGCGGTTTTCCGAAAAGATCGTGCTCAAACAAGGAGCTGAAGCGCGATGACGATTCGACCCGATCTCATCGCGCTTTAATGGCACTGTCGATCCCAGCTACACCGCCAACTGCCGCGTCCGAGCCAGCCCGGCCAGCGCCTCGTTCAGCTTCTCGCGATCGAGCGGCTTGATCAGAAATCCGTTCATGCCCGCCTCGAAGCAGGCGGAGCGATCTTCCGCCAGCGTGTTCGCGGTGAGGGCGAGGACCGGTGTGTGGTGGCGGCCGGTCGCAGCCTCGTGCGCGCGGATGCGCTTGGTTGCCTCGATGCCGTCGAGCTGCGGCATCTGGATGTCCATCAAGACCAGATCATAGGGGCTGCCGGCAGAGTTGGCCGCCAGCCAGGATTCCAGGGCGGCCTCGCCATGAACCGCGATGGCGACTTGGTGACCGAGCTTGGTCAGCAGCGACCGCATCAGCATCGCATTGATCTCGTTGTCCTCGGCGACCAGGATCGACAGGCCGCCAGCCGGCATTCTGCCAGGCGCCGGCTCGACCGGCTCCGGCGCGAGGTCGGGCGAGGCGACGTCCGGTGTCAGCGCGAGACGTGCGGCGAGCGAGGCTGCACGCAGCGGCTTCACCAGGAAGCCGGTGAAATCAGGCGAGAGCTTGTCGTGGCGCGAGCTCGGCGTCAGCAGCACCAGCCGCTGCGCCGCATGGGCGCGGGCGGCCTCGCCGAGGCGATCGGCCACATCAGGGCCGAGCGCGCGGTCAACCAGTACAGCATGCCACGAGCGCTCCGGCAGCAGCGCTTCGGCCACCGCCGCATCCGTCACCAGGCAGGTCTGGCCGCCCCAGCGTTCCAGCCGCCGCGCGATCAGCGACGCCTCGATGCCGTCGGCCACCAGCAGGATCGACTTGCCGGTGAGGTCCGGGTTCGGAAACGCGGTCCGTCCGGCGTCGGCTTGCGAGGGCGCGAGTGGAACCGCGACCTCGAAGGTCGAGCCTTTGCCGGGTTCGCTCTCCAGGGTGATGCGGCCGCCCATGCGCTTGACGATGCGCTCGCTGATGGCAAGGCCCAACCCGGTGCCGCCATAGGTGCGGGAGACGCGGTCGTCGGCCTGTTCGAACTCGCGGAAGATACGCGACTGCGCTTCCGGCGCGATCCCGATGCCGGTGTCGCGGACCAGGAGGCTGATCTCGTTCGGCCGGATGCCTGGCTCGACGATCAGTGCGACGCCGCCTGATGCGGTGAACTTGATCGCATTGCCGGCGAGGTTGAGCAGCACCTGGCGCAGCCGTGCGGCATCGCCGGTGACCTCGAGCGGCAGTCGCTCGTCGACGTAAGCCGCGATCTCGAGGTTCTTCGCCTGCGCGCGCGGCGCCAGCAATTCGGTGACCTCTTCGATCAGGGTCGAAAGCGCAAACGCGCGCTGCTCGAGATCGAGCTTGCCGGCTTCGATCTTGGAATAGTCGAGCAGCTCCTCGATCAGCGCCATCAGCGCTTCGCCTGATGTCTTCACGGCGCGGGCGTAAGTCGCCTGCTCCGGCGTCAGATTGGTGTCGAGCAAGAGGCCGCTCATGCCGATGATGCCGTTGAGAGGTGTGCGGATCTCGTGCGAGGCCATTGCGAGGAAGCGCGATTTGGCACGGTTGGCGGCGTCGGCCTGGTCGCGGGCGTCGGCCAGCGCGCGTTCGGTCTCGGTGCGATCGGTGACGTCGCGGCCGACGCTCTGCAATTCGGCGGGCTGGCCGGCATCGAGACGCACAAAGCCTTCGCGCCAGGCGATCCAGCGGGCGCCGAGCGGGGTCGAGATCCTCTGGTCATGGATGCGCGTGCCGTTGCTCTCGCGCGCGCTGTCGCCCTGCTCCAGCACGTCGAAGTCGAACCGCGTGCCCACCAGCGCGCTGCGCGCCTGTCCGGTCAGCGCGCAATAGGCGTCGTTGGCGAAGGTGATGCGGCCCTGATCGTCGCGCAGCACGATGAGATCGCCCTGCTGCTCGAACAGGCTGCGCGCGCGTTCTTCGGCTTCCTTCAGCTCCCAATTTCGGTCGATCAGTGCCTCGTTATGGGCCGCGAGCTTGCGCATGCGCTTGTTGACGAAGCGCAGCCGCATGCTGAGCGTGGCAAGGCCAAGGCAGGCCAGTGCGAACAGGAAGCTCGCACCGATCGCGAAAGTATTGGGATCGTAGCCGGAATTTTCCGAGCGGCTGCCGGTGACGAAGCCGTAGGCACCGCCGAACGTCGCCGAGAAGATCATGAAGGAGCGGATCGCGAAGGCGACGCGCGGATGCTGTCGCCTGAAGCGGCGCATGTGCACCTTGATCCGGAACGTCCGACCCATCGCCACCGACCCTTGTCCGAAACCCGCAACCGCCATGCGCGACGATGTCTTGACCACCTTGCGAACAGCTTGAGGCTTTGGGGTCGCCTCGAAACAGGGTTGACGAGGTGTTAACGTCTCTTAGAGCGAAGCGGCCTGGAGATGGTGGTGGCCGCCGCGGGCCCCGACGATCAAGGCTGCGGCTTCCCTCTGCGAGAACGTCTTCGAGCGCACATAGATGCGGTAATCGGCCGGGCCTTCGCTGCCGAGATAGATCGTGGGGCGGTTGCCGCCGCCTTGCCCTGCTATGGCGACCAGCTGCGTGGACGGATTGCCCTGGCAGGCGCCGGGCTCATCGCTTTCGCCATCGTCGACGACGGCAAAGTCGGCCGCGTCGGCGTCGTCGGTGATCTGCACCCGCACCGTCGCCTGCGCGGGATCGTCGGTGAAGGCGATCTGGACGCCGGCGGTCCAGAACAAGGAGGTGAGCTCGACGGAGGTATCGCCGACGGCGACGCAAGGGTGCGAGATCGATCCGATCTCGTTGCGGGCGAATACCGCAGCCGCCAGCAGGGGAACCACCGAGGCCAGGATCTTGAAACGCAACATGACACGCTACTCGCCGGGCCCTTACAGGAACGTTTGGGCCTCATGGTTTGCAGATCGTAAAGGAAACTCGTTACCGCCGGGTTGACGCGCGGGATGATCACGCCGGCTGGCGCACATCCTCCGCGAGTGCGCGGTAGGACAGCGCCTCGGCCAGATGCAGCCGGCCGATCTTGTCAGCGTTGTCGAGATCGGCAAGCGTGCGCGCCACCCGCAGCACGCGGTGATAGCCGCGCGCCGACAGCCGCATGGTATCGGCAGCATCGCGCAACAGCTTTTGACCCTGCGCGTCCGGTTTGGCGATGTCTTCGAGCACCGCGGCCGGTGCCTCGGCATTGGTGCGCACCTTGGGCAGGCCGGCTTCGGCATAGCGTGCGCGCTGGATGTCGCGCGCCGCCGCCACGCGCGCCGCGACCTCGGCCGAGCCTTCCGCCGGCGGCGGCAGGATCAGATCGGCGGCGGTGACGGCCGGGACCTCGATGCGCAGATCGATCCGATCCATCAGCGGGCCGGAGATGCGGGCCTGGTAATCGCCGGTGCAGCGATCGACGCGGCCGCGCTTGCAGGCATAGCCCGGCTCGAACGCATTGCCGCAGCGGCAGGGATTCATCGCCGCGACCAGCATGAAGCGGGCAGGGTAGGTGACGCGGTGATTGGCGCGCGAGACCGAGACTTCGCCGTTCTCCAGCGGCTGGCGCAGCGAATCCAGTACGCGCGGATCGAACTCGGGCAGCTCATCGAGGAACAGCACGCCCTGATGCGCCAGCGAGATCTCGCCGGGCCTTGCGCGCGCGCCGCCGCCGGTCAGCGCCGCCATGCTGGCGGAATGATGCGGCGAGCGGAACGGCCGCCGCGACGTCAGGGCGCCGCCTTCGATCTCGCCGGCGACGGAGGCGATCATCGAGACCTCGAGCAACTCGCCCGGCGACAGCGGCGGCAGGATCGAGGGCAGCCGCGCCGCGAGCATCGATTTGCCGGCACCGGGCGCGCCGATCATCAGCATGTGATCGTCCCAATGACCAATTAAACGCATCACCCAATTCTGGGGACGAATACTAGTATGAAGCACATCCCAATGCCCGCAGCCGGTCAGGCGCTCCTGCCGGACGTCAAGCGGCAACCCAAAGCCTACAGCTACAAACGCTTCTCTACGCCAGCTCAAGAGAAGGGAGACAGCCTGCGGCGACAGACCGCTATAGCGCAGGCGTGGGCTGACCGCGTGGGTGTCCCTCTCGACACCGAATTGAACCTCACCGACCGAGGCGTATCCGCGTACACAGGTGCCAACAGGGACGTTGGAAACCTTGGCGCGTTCCTCAAGGCGGTGGAGGAGGGCAGTGTACCGAAAGGCTCATGGCTGCTCGTCGAGAGCCTTGACAGGTTGAGCCGTGAGCCAGCGGCGGACGCTTCATTCGAGATGCAGAAGATTATCCGCGCGGGCATCACCGTGGTTGATCTGTCGGACAACGGCGGGCTTGGGCGCGAATACAACATGGAGACACTGCGCAGCCAAGACGGCCTGATGCACCTCATCGCAATGGTACTCTCTTTCGCACGCGGCAACCAAGAGAGCGCAGTGAAGGGTATGAGGGTCGCGGAGAAGTATGCCGAGAAACGCCGCGTCTTTGCCAGTGAGCAGAAGCTCAGCAAGCCGTACACCAAGCGGCTCCCCGCGTGGATACGGTGGAGTGATGAGACAACGGCCTATGAGCTTATCGAGGACAGAGCGGAACGGCTGCGCTGGATGTTTGAATTGGCCGACGACGGCGAAGGGGCCCACAGCATTGCAGCACAACTCAATGAGGCCGGGGTGGACACATGGGGTGCCGGCGGGTGGAAGGGTAGATACTGGCATCGATCCTATATCCGCAAGCTCCTAACCAACAAGGCGGCCATTGGGGTCTTTGTGCCCCACACGGTGCGAAAGATTGAGGGCAAGCGAACCAAGGAACGGACACCGCAACAGCCTATCCTGCACCGCTTCCCTGCCGCCGTAGACCGCGAACTGTTCGAGCGGGTGAATGCCCGCATGAGCACCACCGGGGCAAGAGGCAAGAACACCAACGCCCCGGTGCGGTCCATTTTTGCCGGCGTGCTCAAATGCAGGTACTGCGGCGGCACTGTAACCCGGGTCAACAAAGGGCAGCATGTCTATCTCGTGTGCTCGGCTGCGCACGCGAAGTCAGGCACATGCAAATACGAAAGCGTCCCGTACCGCGATGCCGAGGGGGAGATGCGCCGGGTAATTTACCAAGTCTTGGAGGGAGCTCCCCGGGGCAATGACACCGCAGAGATGGATGAGAAGATTGGGCAGCTGCGTGCGGCGATTGATGCAGGCCAGGACAGGGCACGCGAGCTATTGGAGCTGACTATCACCGATAAGAGCAGGGTGGCGAAGCAGGCCCTGAACGCGGCTGAACAGGAGCTTGAGGAGACAACAGAGAGCCTCCGCAAGATGCTGGAGCGGCGGAACACCGTGACCAGCACCAACGTCAAGCTACGGCTGGCAACAGTCGAGAAGGCGTTCACAGGGGGGACGATAGACACCGAGGAGGCCAACAAGGCGCTGCGGGGCGCGGTACGCAAGATGGTCATACGGCCTGCCGAGGGAGCCTTGGAGATACAATGGCACCATGCCGACAAGGCGCAGGAAGTGGCGTTCATCACCAGCCGGTTTGACTGGGACGCCAATCAGATTGGAGAGGCGCCGGAGCAATAGCTAGTAGCTAACACCAACGCCGACCGTGCCCGATGAGCTTCGGTGCGGCCACCGGCACTAATCAGATTTGAAGAGCATGGGCGAGAAGGCGCGGAATGAAGCAGCAAAACACCAAGACCAAAAAGAACAACGACCCGTGGGAAACCACCATTGGAAGACGCCGCATCCGCATTGCAGACATCAGGGAGCCGAGCGACAGCAGGAAGACGGCCAAGCAACTCCAAGCCGATATTGAGCAGGCAGGGCCCGCCACCGTTGAGCCCGCTGAGCGCACCGTGGCGCGTGGGGACATCCATGTTGCCGAGCGGGTGTTCCAGTGGAGGGATAGCGATCAATGGGACCGCCGTAATCACATCCACCGGCTAGCCAAGGCGATCAAAGAACAGGGCAAGCCACTGCCGCACCTGTTAGTCCTACCCGTAGGGCAGCGCTTCTACGTCATTGATGGGCACCACCGCCTAGCGGCTTACGACACCGCAGAGTGGACCAAGAGAATACCAGTCAGGGTCTTTCCGGGGGACCTAACTACGGCGCGACTGCTGGCGCTCTCCTGCAACGTTAGAGACAAGCTTCCGATGACGACCAAGGCCAAGAGCGATGCCGCTTGGCAGATAGTGAAAGAGAACCTCGGGGGACTTACTGCACAGGAGATTGCTGACCGTACAGCCGTATCGCTGCGGCAAGTGAAGTACATGAAGGCGGCTTGGAAGGAGCTACCAGCAGCGTTAGCAGCGGCAGCGAAGGCAGCCGGGAAGGAGCCCGTTGACCCCATGGAGCTGACGTGGGCTCAGGCGAGAGACGTATGCCAAGGGAAAACGGCAGCGGCGTTCACTGATGAAGAACGGGAGACATGGAAGCAGCGGAAGGCGCAAGAAATGGTGGACCTGATCCAGAGGACCAACGTGGCCGCAGGGATCTTGAAGGACATGGAGGTCACGGCGCTGGCCTTGCAAATGCTCGACGGGGGCCTCCCGGCAGCACTAATGGAACAATGGGCCGGTGACTACTCGGATGAGATTGAGGAACTAGCAGCCCGCATTGCCATGCCAGACAACGACCCCTTTTAGGCGTGCAAATACTAGGAGTGCAATTTGCACCGTTGGAACGTGGGCACTGGCGGGAATATCAGGAGATTTCTGAAACAAAAGCAATATCTTAGCCAAAATAGGACCGATTCGGTCGTATATGTACACACGGCTGATGATCGAGCTTTAGGCGGAGCGTAAACTGCCCTGCCAAACCCCTCCCTGTGGCCCCTAGGGAGCCCGTGGATACGCTTAATGCCAGGGGGGTCCCACAAGCGGTTAGGTCGGATTTGCTCCCGAGGGAGTCCGCAGGGCCCCTAGGCGACTTCACGCTCTTGTGGGGCTGACTTCTCGGATCGTAAGCTCAGTCAGGGCAATGGCATCAGTGACGCCTTGTCGCTGAAGATCGACCATTTTCCTTGCCACGAGAGCGCAAAGTGGGTCGTCCCGGTCTACCAAGCCAATTTTCTGGATGGCGTGCCTGAACGCGACATCCAAGACATGCTTCTGTTGTGGAGTAAGTTGAACGTCTCCGAGCAATCGCGATATCGGCATAGCCGTGCTCCCATTTTGAGTAGGCGGGAGCGCAATCAGTCTCTCAGTCACCGAAAGTAGCCACGTTCCGGGCGGTGATGCGAATACAATGCGCCTCTCTCGGGGAAGTTGCGAGTCCAAAGTTAACTTAGGACACTAACCGGACACGAACAAATCAGGAACAAAAAGACTCGACATGCCAATATAGGGGATAACCGAGGGCGTGGCGCCAGCGAATCCAAAGGAGGGTGGTAAACAGAACAGGTCGGAAACGACTCAGTCGGGAGTGATCCTCCCCACCGGAGACGAGAGCGCTGTGAACGGGGCGCTGTCGTGCGGCCCGGGGAAGTGGAGCCCAGTCTCCACGGGATCACAGCAATGGCCCGTCCAGCGTCGTGTCCGATCCACCAGCCGGTGGCCGTGTGCGAGTATGTCCGCATTCGGTTCGGCAAAGTGGAGTACGTGCGTGCACACTGCCGGAGCCTCCCGAGCCGATAAGGCAGGGAAGGACTCCAGCAGCTTCTAGTAGGAGGTTCCTTAACGGAGCCGTTTGGGGTCATCTGGTCGCCACCGGGTGACCCCCTTCCTTTTCCAAGGACGGCCCGTCAGGTAAAATTATCGTACGCTGATTTGGTGCCACATAACAATCGGTAGCGCTCAAGCAGAACTCTTTGAAATCCTTGAGGACCAGCAGAACGATCCACAGGATAGTTAGGCCAAAGTGGCGTACGTGACCTCAGCGAACCACACCGCCCTGTTCAATCAGGCAGAGGCCCAAGGCTTTAGGGGCTCCAAAAAAGACCGCCAAGGGGCCGTAGCCCAAAGGGGGCCCCGGCGCGAGGGCGATGAAGCGCGCACCTTGGGACGCTGGCCCTTCAGCCCCTAAGCGAGTGATTACCCGCGCGACCTGCGCTGCATGTAGCACGACGCCGTGCCACCGAAGCCCAAACTAAACTCGCCCCATTCGTCAGTTCGGTCAACCGCTTCGTCGAACTCTGAAACGCGATAGTTTTCCCACAGCGTCATCATGAGCGCGGAGTTGATGCTCATCTGCGCATTCTTGTAATCGTCATTGTTGGGATCGCCCGTGGTGAGATACCAAGCGAGGGTTGAGAGAAATCCGGCAAGTGCGGAGAAGCCCAAGAAGCGCGCCCAATCGATCTCCACATTTGTGTGCACTTCGGGAAGTGCGTCCGTGTAGTTGTAGCGGGGTGAAATTTCCAGCCTGCCGACGCGGGTTTGGTTGAAGAAAATTGCGAAACACCGCCCGAACGTGGGACCGTCGGAGTGATTAACGCCTAGGCTGACACACCCCTCCGGCAAGTCTTGTAGGCGAAAGCGGCTGGCGACGAACTCATTTGCCAGCCATCGGTTCACGACGTTCGCGAACTCCATGAAGTCAGCAAAGAAGAGCCGGTCGCCATCGCGAACCATTAACGAGAAATCGCCTCCGGCGGCCTCTGGCGGATCGTGCTTGGGGACGATGGGATCGCTGCGCCATAGCGCGGCAGCCGCCTTCTTCTTTAGCCGAGGGCCTCGGTGGGATTTGCTCGCCACCAACCGCCATAACGAAAGGGTGGCAATAGCGTTTATCACCACAATAATGGTCAACACCTCGTAGCTCATTGTGCCCCCAGAACGTGCCCTCGCGATGGATGTTAGCACACGAAAAGAATAGGAGCTGAAGCTCGGCAAGGGCGAAAAGCCCTACAGCCCCAAAGTCGTCGGGCAGCCAATAAAGCTGCCATCCAATTTGGTGCGACTGCCCCGCTGGTGCGAGTTGGGCGGATGGCAGAGGCCCTTTAGCTCCAAAATTTGAAGCCGAGGGGTGGGGATAATCGAGGAGGGGGCCCCATACGTAGAAAGGGACCCGTAAATTTCCCAGGGTTTCCCATTGACGAAATCACCTGAGCAAATGATGCCCGCCGGCAGCTGCGATCTCCAGCGCCCGCTTGGCGCTCTCCTGGCCCTTGATGTCGCGCAGATCGAGCGGCGAGCTTGCCGCTTCATGCACTTTCGGCACCGGCCGCGACAGCACCTGGGTGCCCTTGAAATGGTTGGCGATCTGGATCAGCGAATGTGCGGCGACGATCTGGATGTCAGGGCTCGCCCACGCGGCCTCCGATCCGCAGGCCGCGGGACAAATCAAGCCCTCCTCGCGCACATTGGCCCCGATCGCAGCGGGCAGAACACCGGCCACAGGCGCGATCGACCCGTCGAGGCCGAGCTCGCCAAGCACGGTGAAACCGGTCAGCGCATCCGGCGGGATCGCGCCGATCGCCGCCATCAGGCCCAGTGCAATCGGCAGGTCGTAATGGCTGCCTTCCTTCGGGACGTCGGCAGGCGCGAGATTGACGGTGATCCGTCGCGCCGGCAGCGCCAGCCCCGAGGCGATCAGCGCCGAGCGAACCCGCTCGCGCGCCTCCGACACCGCCTTGTCCGGAAGACCGACAATGGCGAACGCGGGCAGGCCGGGCGCGACCTGCACCTGCACGTCGACCGCGCGGGCCTCGATCCCTTCAAAGGCGACTGTCGAAACCCGCTGGACCATACGCTGCCCCCTCGCACAGCTTGGGGTAGCAGAGCCCGACGATCCTGGCAAGAACAATACGGGAACGGCGGGCGGCGCCGATCCCTAACCGGTCGTAAACAGGCTCCAGACACTACGCCTCGAATGCGAGCGGCTCTCCTCAGCACATTCCAACGAATGTCCGATACTCCTGAGCCTGCGGGATGGGCCGTGATCCAACGGGTGAACAATTCAAATGCTTGCAAATCGCCGGAGAAGCGAACGACGGGTGTGCACCAGGCTTGCCAAGATCCATTTTGGCGCCGGCTCGCTGCCACGGGACTGCACGATCACTGACATCTCGGACGGAGGTGTGAAGGTCGTGGCGGAATTCATCGAGGTGCCGCCGCAATTCACCATCATCTTCGCGCCGGATTATTCCCGTCAGTGCCGCCTGCGCTGGCGCATCGGTTGCGAATTCGGTGCGGAATTTACCGACTGAGCCCAACAGGGGCGCGTCCTTAACCGGACTTTAGGGTTAATCGGCAAAGCATCTCTGATCAGTCCGCCGCGGTGATCAGAGTATGTCCAAGCGTTCGTCCCTTGCCTCTTCCCCGGCGAGATTCCTGCTGCCCGCGCTCGCGGTGCTTGCCCTCGGTGGCTGCCAGACCACAGGCCTGGAGGACGTGACCGGCGCGCTCGGCGGCCGGTCCGAGCCTGTCGCCACGGCCGACGCCAAGCCCGATATGAACGCCCTGCGCGAGCGCTATCGTGCCAATCCCGGCGATCCCAACGTTGCGCTCGACTACGGCAAGGCGCTGCGCGAGACCGGCCAGCGGGCCCAGGCGGCGGCGGTCATGGAGCAGGCCGTCCTTCTCCATCCCAGCAACAAGGCGCTGCTCGCCGGCTACGGCCGCGCGCTCGCCGACAACGGCAATTTCCAGCAGGCGTTTGACGTGCTGGGCCGCGCGCATACGCCCGAAGATCCCGACTGGCATATCCTGTCGGCTCAGGGCGCCGTGCTTGATCAGCTCGGCCGCAACGAGGAAGCGCAGCAATATTACGCAAGCGCGCTGAAGATCGTGCCGGACGAACCGTCGGTGCTGTCCAATCTCGGCCTGTCCTACATGCTCCAGAACAACCTGCCGCGCGCCGAGGAAACCATGCGCCGCGCCTATCAGCGCGATCCGGCCAATCCCCGCGTGCGGGCCAATCTCGCGCTGGTGCTGGGGCTGGAGGGCAAGCAGACGGAGGCCGAGACCATCGTGAAGGCCGATCTGCCGCCGGACCAGGCCGCGGCAAAGGTCACGGCGCTGCGTCAGTTGCTGTCGAAGAAGCAGCAGCAGCACGCGGAGAAATGATCTCCGCCGCTTTTGTTCGCTCGAAAACGCTCCCGTGCTTTACGACGCCTTGCGATGCGGCGCTGATGCGCGTCCGCTCTTGCCCTTCAGCTTCTTCAGGAGCGGTCCGAGCAGCGAACGCTTCGGCTTCTTCACCTCGCCGCGCCCGGCGAGCCGGTTGGCCATGGTCTGGAACAGCTCGGTGGTGCGGTGGCTCCTGGAGACCTCCGCGATCATCTGGCCGTTATTCGCAGCGGTCGAGAACAGCTTCGAATCGAACGGGATCACCGCGAGCGGCTGCCCCTCCATCGTCTTGGCGAAGGATTTGACGTCGATCTCGGCCCGCTTGTGCATGCCGACCTGGTTGATGCAATAGAGCGGGGGCCGGTCGTTCGGCCGCGCCGCCTTGAGCACGGTCAGCATGTTCTTGGTGTTGCGCAGGTTTGCGAGGTCAGGCTCGGCCACGATGACGATGTCGTCGGCGTTGACCAGGGCGCGCTTGGTCCAGGCCGACCATTGGTGCGGCACGTCGAGCACGATGCATGGCGTCGTCATGCGCAAGGTGTCGAAGATCGCGTCGAACGCTTCGGCGCCGAAATCATAGACGCGGTCAAGGGTGGCGGGTGCGGCAAGGAGGCTGAGGCGCTCGGTGCATTTGGCGAGCAGACGCTCGATCAGCGCCGTATCCGGCCGGTCCTGCGACAGCACCGCGTTGGCGATGCCCTGCGCCGGATCCTGGTTGTAGTCGAGACCGGCGGTACCGAAGGCGAGGTCGAGATCGATCACGACGGAATCGAGCGCCAGATCGCGCGCGATGGTCCAGGCCACATTGTGCGCGACCGTCGAAGCGCCGACGCCACCCTTGGCGCCGACCACCGCGATGATGCGGCCGGTGATGATGGCCTCGGAAGCCGAGAACAGGCTGCAGATCGAGCGCACCACGTCGATGGTCTGGACCGGTCCGATCACGTAGTCGTTGACGCCGCGACGCACCAGCTCGCGATAGGGCGCGGTGTCGTTGGGATTGCCGATCACGACCACGCGCGTGCCGGGATCGCAGACGCCGGCGAGGTCGTCGAGGCCTTCGAGAATGTCGCGCGTGCCGTCGGATTCGATCACGATGACGTTCGGTGTCGGCATCGTGTCATAGACGTCGATGGCTGCGGCCAGACCGCCGCTCCTGGCGGTGAGATGCGCCTTGGCGAGACGGCGGTCCTGCCCGGCCGCGGTGATCGCGGCGAGCGTCTGCTCGGTCTCGCAAAAGGCCTGCACCGAGATGCGGGGAACCGGCGCAATGTGTTCGTCGGGGCGCTGCGGATCGTCCGCCTCGTCGTCGTGAATCCCAGTCATTTGCCTGTATCGCTGAGTTTGGCCTTGTCGGCCTCGGGATAGGTGGTCGCGGTCGCGTTGCCCTTGCGGTAGCGGTCGAAGGCGATGTCGCGCCGCGCGGTGTAAGCGGGCGTCTCCGCGCGCGGCTGCTCGAGGTCGGCGGGGTTGTCGATCATCGCGGCGAGATTGCGCTGGGTGGCGCAGCCGAGATTGAAGTAGGGCCTGTTCTCGTTGTAGCCGGGATCGACGATCGACGGTCCCATGTCCTCGGGCCACAGCCCGCAGGGGCCGGCGACCGCAGTGATCTTGGAATAGCTCAGCCGGATGGTCGGCAACAGGCCGGGATCTTCGGGGCGATAGGGATGCTGGACGATGGCGCGCGACGGCACGCCGCCACTGCCGAGCACGGCACGGATCTCGTGATAAGTCGCTGCTGCTGCGCGCGAATTCGCGGTGTCGATGGGCACGTCGACGACGACGGAGCCGGTGCCTTCGCGCACCCAGTCGCGGGCGATGCCCATCACGTCCGCGGCTTGCGGGGCCGAAAGACCGCCTCTCGCCTTGCCGACGAAGATCACGATCGAGCGCGTGCCTTCCTGCACCGCGATCGGGTGGCGCATGCGGTAATCGGTCGGCACCGTCTGCGTGGTGACGACGTCGCCGGTGGTGTTGCAGGCTCCCAGCATGACGGAAAGCCCGGTCAGCGCGAGCGCGATGCGCGACTTGCGAAATCGATCTTCTGTCGTCTTCGTCATCGCCTGGTCCCCCCCTACCGCTATCCCGGTCCCCAAACCGTTCGTTCGTGTCAGTCGATGATGAAGCCGAAATCGCCGCTGATGCCGTCGATCGGATCGACGCGGCGCGCGATGCCGTAGAGGCGGTTCATGCGGCCGAGCAGCGCCGACTGCGCATCCGAAGAGGGTGCGAACCCGTCGTCGGGCCGCGACAATTCCTTCTGGGCGACCGCGCGCACCACATAGGGGGTCACGATCACCATCAGCTCGGTCTCGTTGTTGACGAAGTCCTGGCTGCGGAACAGCGCGCCGAGGATCGGGATCTGGTCGACGCCGGGCAGGCCGTTGACGGCCTGCTTGGTCTGCTGCTGGATCAGGCCGGCCATTGCCATCGAACCACCGGAGGGAATTTCCAGCGTGGTCTCGGCGCGGCGGGTCTGGACCGAGGGAATGGTGATCGAGTTGGTCGAATTCGCGGACAGCGCCTGCGACACCGTGATCGCGTTCTGGCTCGACAGCTCCGAAACCTCGGTCATCACGCGCAGGCTGATGCGGCCCTCACTGAGCACCACCGGCGTGAAGTTCAGGGAGATGCCGAACTTCTTGTAGGTGATCTGGGTGGTGCAGACATGCGTGGCCGGATCGCAGGCGTAGCCGCCGGGGATCGGGAATTCGCCACCGGCGATGAAAGTCGCTGACTCACCCGAGATCGCGGTCAGGCTCGGCTCGGCCAGCGTCCGCATCACGCCCGCGCTCTCCATCGCGCGCATCGTGGCGTTGACCGTGGCGACGCCCTTGGCAAGCCCTGTGACGCCGAGGCCGTTGCTGCCGACCAGCGGTCCGCCGCTGGCAGTGAACGGGTTGGAATTGTTGAAGTTCACCACCGCGGTGCCGGCATTCAGGCTGGCGCTGAGGTCGACGCCCAATTGCTTGACGATGTCGCGGCGGACTTCGCCGACGACGACTTTCAGCATGACCTGGTCGCGGCCACGGACCACGATGTTGTTGACGACCTTGTCGCTGCCGCCGACGAGCTTCGCGGCGACGTCGCCGGCCTGCTGGGCCTCGACCGGGCTCGACACCGAACCGGTCAGCATCACGCTGTCGCCGACGCCTTCGATCTGCACCCCCGGCAGCGACTGGTGCAGCGCCGCCCGCATGCCGTTGAGATCGCGCTTCACCGCGATGTCGTAGGAGGCGACCTGCTGGCCGTCGGCGCTGAAGAACACCACGTTGGTCTGGCCGACCTGTCCGCCGATGATGTAGGCGCGCTGCGACGACCGGATCACCGCATTGGCGATCTTGGGATCAGCCACCAGCACGTCCTTGACCTCGCGCGGCAGGTCGATGACCACAGATTTGCCGATTCCAAGCGACAGCGAACGCGTCCGTGCGGGCGCGACGGTCGCGGCCGGCGCCACGCCGAGGTCCGGCGCCTGCATCGGCGCCTGGTCTCCGACCGGCGCATCCGCGGCGCGGACGAGATCGGGGCCTGCGACCAGCCCCAGCATCATCATCGCCCCTGCCCAGAACGAGCCAGCGCGCTTCCCCCGAATGCGCAGGCCCATCCGATAATCCCCGTAATTCATCATGTCTCCATCACTTCTGTGACGTTAGTTGTCGCGTCTGCACGCCGTAGCGGATCACGTTGACGCCGCTCTGACGCTGCTTGAGCGCCTGGTCTTCGGGCGCGCCGTCGGTGGCGCTGGCATCGGCGATGCTGCGCAGTGCGAGCGTCAAAGTTCCGCCCTGGCGCGAGGCCGACAGCGTGGCGACCTGCTCGGGCTTCAGCTCCAGCGTGACGGTCTTGCCGATCACGGCGGTCTGGCCGTCCTTTTCCTTCGGCGCCTGGTCGATCGCGAGCACGCGGATATTGGACAGGACGACCTCCGACAGGATCAGGTCATTGCCGCCGGTCGCACCGCTGGTGTCGGGGTTCTTCAGGCGGCGCGTCAGCACGACGTCGACGCGGTCGTTTGGCAGGATGAAGCCGCCGGCGGCGGTCTCTGCCGAGATCTCGGTGGATACGGCCCGCATGCCCGAGGGCAGGATCGCGGCCATGAAGCCGGAGCCGTCCGCCCTCACCAGCTTCTGCTCGCGGATCGGCTCGCCCTGCATCAACGGCACGCGCGCGATCGACCCGGCGATCTCGGTTTGTGCGTTGGGCCTGCTGTCGCGCCGGACGAAGGCGCTGCTGGCGGTCGCTTGCGGCCAGGTCTGCCATTGCAGATCCTCGGCCTTCACGGCCTGGCCGAGCTGGATGTCGGATTTGGCGACGAGCACCTCGGTCGTCGGCAGCTTCTCGGCCACCGGGGCGACCGGCGCGGGCTTGTTGTCGTAGCTGCTCGCCAGATACGCAGCGACGCCGCCGGCGCTCAGCGCGATGACGAGAACGACAATGCGTGCGGTGTTCATACGCTTCTACTCTCACGCGGGGCACTCGAACCGCACGTAGCGTGTTCCCCCGCGTCGATGAGTAGGGAGTAAAAGTATAAGGGGTGTTGCGAGGCCGAGTGTGATGCCCTGTGACGGTGCGGGTTTTGGGCGGATGGTGAATGCCGCGTTATCCCGGTCGGTCAGTGGCCCCGTAGATTCACGCAGGCGCACTACGACCTTCGGAGGAAGCGCGGGAGCGTCATGGTGAATGGGTGGTTAGTAAAGGAGGTGCGTCGCGAGATGGAAGCAGCGCGCATCAACATCAGTGTCGTCCCGGCGAAGACTGCGCGCGTCCGGGACGACGTGGAGAGAGAGACGAGGCTCCCCAACGCCATCATTGCGGAACTACCTCGTCCGCTTCTGCTCGATCACGTCCCAGATTTTCGCCGCAACGTCGGGGCCGCCAAGGCGTGCGATGGCGCGAATGCCGGTCGGCGACGTCACGTTGATCTCGGTGAGATTGCCGTTGATGACGTCGATCCCGACGAACAGGAGGCCGCGCTCGCGCAGCGCCGGGCCGACGGTGGCGCAGATCTCGCGTTCGCGCGGCGTCAGCTCTGTCTCCTTGGCGGCGCCGCCGCGCACCATGTTGGAGCGGAGATCGTCGGCCGCCGGCACGCGGTTCACGGCGCCTGCGAACTCGCCATTGACCAGGATGATGCGCTTGTCGCCGAGCTTCACCTCGGGAATGAACTGCTGAATCACCCAGGACTCTTTGAACGTCACCGAGAACATGTCGAACAGCGAGCCGAAGTTCATGTCTTGCGGCATCACCCGGAACACCGCGGCGCCGCCATGGCCGTGCAGCGGCTTCATCACCACGGCACCGTATTTGTCGCGGAACGCGTTGATCTCATCTAAGTCGCGCGAGATCAAAGTCGGCGGCATCAGCTGCGGAAAGTTCATCACGAACAGTTTTTCGGGCGCGTTTCGCACCGCGGCGGGATCGTTGACCACCAGCGTCTTTGGGTGAATGCGTTCGAGCAGATGCGTCGAAGTGATATAGGCGAGGTCGAACGGCGGATCCTGCCGCAGCAGGACGACGTCGAAGCCGTTGAGCGCTTCGCGCCTGGGCTCACCGAGGGTGAAATGATTGCCGGGCTCGTCGCGCACCGTCAGCAGCTGCACCGGCGCGACGATCTCCTCGCCGACCATCGAGAGCTTGTCGGGCGTATAATAGGACAGGCCGTGGCCGCGCTTCTGCGCCTCCAGGAGCAGCGCGAAGGTGGAATCGCCCTTGATGTTGATGCGGGCGATGGGGTCCATCTGGACGGCGACGTTCAGTTTCATGGGCTGCCTTTCAGGTCGAGGCGTCGAATGCCGCCAACACATGGCGTGGAAGTGACCGCGGCGCAATCAGCATGGCGTCGAATCGCAACTCGAATTCCGCATGCTCGGGATGCGCTGCGAGCCAGCCCTGCGCGGCATCGATGATGCGCTGCTGCTGGCGTGGCGTGACCGCATAGGCGGCCTCGTCGAGGCTGGCGCGCGCCTTGACCTCGACGAAGGCGATCAGGTTGCGGCGGCGCGCCACGAGGTCGATCTCGCCATGCGCCGTGCGGTAGCGTTTGGCGAGGATGCGGTAACCCTTGGCCACGAGAAAGGCGGCGGCGCGGCTCTCGGCCGAGATGCCGGTGCGGAACGCGGCGACACGCTCGGGCGAGGCGACCTTTGGCTCCGGTTTGGGTTCTGCGACGCCCCTAGTCTTCGCCATCGCCGCCCCGCAAATCCTCGTGCGGACTCTTGGCGAGTTCGAGCGCGCGGGCATAGATCTCGCGGCGGGGCCGCCCAGAAAGCGCGACGGCATGCGCGACGGCGTCCTTGACGCTGTTCGTGGCGAGCTGCGCGCGCAGGAGATCGTCCAGTGCATCTGATGTCAGCACGTCGGCGTCGGCCGCGGGCGGTGCGATCACCAGCACGAATTCGCCGCGCGTCTCCAGCGCGTCGGCTTCGCCCGCGAGCTCACTCAGCGTCGCCCGCGAAATCTCCTCGTGCAATTTCGTCAGCTCGCGGCAAATCGCGGCTTCGCGCGTCCCCATGATCTCGGCGAGCTCGGCAAGCGTGTCCTGCACGCGATTGCCGGATTCGAACATCACCAGCGTGGCATCGATGTGCGCGAGCTCGGCCAGGCGCGATTTTCGCGCGGCCGATTTGGCGGGTAGAAAGCCCTCGAAGAAAAAACGGTTGGTCGGCAGCGCCGCAACCGACAGCGCCGCCAGCACCGACGAAGGGCCGGGCAGCGCAAAGACCGCGTGGCCGGCGGCACAGACCTCGCGCACCAGCTTGTAACCGGGGTCGGAGATCAGCGGCGTCCCGGCGTCCGACACCAGCGCGACCGAGCCGCCTGCCGCGAGTGCCTCCAGGATCTTCGGCCGCGCAGCCTCGGCATTATGCTCGTGATACGGCTTGAGCTGCGCAGAGATGTCGTAACGCTCGGTCAGGCGCCGCGTGATGCGGGTGTCCTCGCAGGCGATGACGTCGACCCCGGCCAGCGTCTGGAGCGCCCGCAAGGTGATGTCGCCGAGATTGCCGATGGGGGTCGCGACCAGATAGAGGCCGGCCGCCGGCTTCGGAGCTGTCAGCCGATGGGCGTCGATGGAGAAACCGCGCGAGGCGGTGTCCGCAGCTTCAGTCGTATTTATCGGAGCCGGCTTTGCGCGCATAATGAATCGAACTTAGGCATGATCCCGGTGGCTGGGAACCAGTCCCCGGAAAAAGATCATATTGGGAGAGGGACTGGAATGTGATCCATCCGGCATCACATTCGAGGGGGAATGAAGCGTCAGCGCCATATTCGCGGCGGAAACCGCGCCTTGATGCTGCGTGACGGACGGCAAACAGCTGGCCGGAACGAAGGGCAGCCGCGTTAAGCGGTCATTATCCTTTTGTTTTGGTTAACTATTTGTGGACAACATGCCTGAATCCGCGGCTTGTGTTGCGGACAAGAGTGAAGTGACGGGCCGCCTGCGGCCGGTCAGAAGAGAAGCTGCCATGGTGGGCCCGCGTGATCCGAAGTCTCCCGTTCAGGGGCCCCTGATGCCAGGGGCGACCCGGCGGAGTACGCTTGGCCTGCTGCTCGGCACGCCCTTGCTCTCGGCCTGCGCCGGCGTGCAGCAGAGCCTCAGCCAGTTTTCCAGCCCGTTCTCCAGCTCCTCGCCGCCTCCGGCCCAGCCGGCCGGTCCGCCACAGCAGGCGACGACCGCGGGCACCGGCGGCGTGAAGGTCGGGGTGATCCTGCCGCTCTCGGCCGCGGGCAATGCCGGGCTTGCGGCGCAATCCATGCGCAACGCCGCCGAGATGGCGCTGGCCGAGTTTCAGAACCCGAATATCCAGCTCCTGATCAAGGACGACAATGGCAGCCCGCAGGGCGCGCAAGCCGGTGCGCAGCAGGCGGTCGAGGAAGGTGCCGAGATCATCCTGGGGCCGCTGTTCGCGCAGTCGGTGCCGGCGGTGGCGCAGGTCGCGCGCGCGCGCGGCATCTCGGTGATGGCGTTCTCCACCGATTCCAGCATCGCCGGCCGCGGCGTCTACCTCCTGAGCTTCCTGCCGGAGTCCGACGTCAACCGCATCATCGAATATTCCGCCGGCATCGGAAAACGCGCCGTTGCCGTGCTCGTGCCCGACAATGCCTATGGCAATGTCGTCGAAGCCGCGGTGAAGGCCGCGGTGCCCAGGCGCGGTGGGCGTGTCGTCGCGTTCGAAAGATACGGCGCCGATCGAGCCACGCCGGCGCGCAACGTGGCACAGCAGCTCGGCAGCGCGGACGCATTGTTCATTGCCGATGACGGCGATGCCGTCGTTTCGGTCGCAGACGCGATGACCGCAGCGGGCGCGAATCTGCGCAACATCCAGCTGCTCGGGACCGGCCTGTGGGACAGCCCGCGCGTCTATGCGAGTCCGGCGCTGCAGGGCGGCCTCTATGCCGCGCCGGATCCGGCCGGCTTCCGCGCGTTCTCCGGCCGCTACCGCACCAAATATGGCGCCGAGCCGATCCGCACCGCGACGCTCGCCTATGATGCCGTCGCGCTTGTCGCAGCGCTTGCGCGCACGCAGGGTACGACGCGCTTCTCGGCCGACGTGCTCACGAATCCATCTGGTTTCGCGGGCATCGATGGCCTGTTCCGGTTCCGTGCGGATGGCACCAATGAGCGCGGCCTTGCGGTGATGAAGGTGACGACGGGCGGCGGTGTCGCGGTCGCGGGCTCGCCGAAGAGTTTTGGGGCGTAGTCCTACGCCGCGAGATCCGCGACCACGGCGTCCAGCACCGGAAAACCGCTGCTCGTCACCCGCAACCGTCCCGCCGCATCGACCGTGATCGCGCCTTCCTCACGCAGCAGCGCGATACGTCTGGGATCGAGCGGACGGCCGGACAAGGCCTTGTAGCGCTCGGGGTCGATGCCTTCGGCCAGGCGCAATCCCATCAGCAAGAATTCGTCGGCCCGCTCCTCGCTGTTGAGGAGATCGTCGGTGACGATTCCATCGCCGTTGCTCTCGACCCGCATCAGCCAGGCTTCGGGACGCTTCTCGGTGGCGGTGGCGTGCCTGATGCCGTCGATGTCGAGGCGGCCATGGGCGCCGGGACCGATGCCGGCATATTCCTCACCGCGCCAGTACACCAGATTGTGCCGGCACTCGGCGCCGCGTCGCGCGTGATTTGAGATCTCGTAGGCGGGCAGGCCGAGCTTGTCGCAGGTCTCCTGCGTCACGTCGTAGAGCGCGCGCGCGACCACTTCGTCCGGCGTCTTCAATTTGCCCGCCTGGTGCAGGCCGAAGAACGGCGTGCCTTCCTCGATCGTCAATTGGTAGAGCGACAGATGCTCGGCCGCTTCATCGATCGCAAGGCGCAGCTCGTCCGCCCACATCGCCGGGGTCTGGTCGGGACGGGCGTAGATCAGGTCGAACGAATAGCGATCGAACGAGCGGCGCGCGATGGCGACGGCGTCGAGTGCCTCGCGCGCACTGTGCATGCGGCCGAGCGCTTTCAACGAGGCATCGTCGAGCGCCTGCACGCCGAGCGAGACTCGATTGACACCGGCAGCGCGATAGCCGGCGAAGCGCGTGGCCTCGACGCTGGTCGGGTTTGCTTCCAGCGTCACTTCGACGTCGTTGGCAACGCGCCAGTGCTTGCCGATCGCATCGAGCACCGCGCCGACGGTGGCGGGCTGCATGAGCGATGGTGTGCCTCCGCCGAGGAAGATCGAGCTGACTTCGCGACCGGGCGAGCGCTGCGCAGTCGTTTCGATCTCGCGCGCGAAGGCGGCCGCAAAACGCGCCTCGTCGATGGCGGCGTGGCGGACGTGGCTGTTGAAGTCGCAATAGGGACACTTCGACAGGCAGAACGGCCAGTGCACGTAGACGCCGAACGCATCTTTATCAGCGCGGCTCAAGGCAGATCTCCGCCAGTTTCACGAAGGCCCGGGCGCGGTGCGACAGGCCGAGGCCGAGCGGCGGCAGGCCATGCTTCTCGATGCTGGTCATCTCACCGAAGGTGCGGTCGTATCCGTCGGGCAGGAACATCGGATCGTAGCCGAAGCCGGCGGTGCCGCGGGGTGGCCACACCAGCGTGCCGTCGACGCGCGCCTCGACCTGTTCGAGATGATCGTCGGGCCAGGCGACGCAGAGCGCCGAGACGAAATGCGCTTTGCGCTTGTCCGGCGTGGTGGCGCCGCGCTCCTGCAGCAGGCGCTCGATCTGCGCCATGGCGGCGGCAAAGTCCTTGGACGGACCGGCCCAGCGTGCGCTGTAGATGCCGGGCGCGCCGTCGAGCGCGTCGACGACGATTCCGGAATCATCGGCAAAAGCCGGTAGCTTGGTCGCCTGCGCGGCCGCGATTGCCTTGATCGCGGCGTTGCTGCGGAAATCGCTGCCGGTCTCGTCAGGCTCGCCAAGGCCGAGTTCGCCGGCCGACACCACCTCGATGCCGTGAGGCGCGAGCAGCTCTTTCATCTCGGCGAGCTTGCCGGGATTGTGGGTCGCGATGACGAGCTTTCCGGTGATTCGGCGGTGCATGGGGCTATTGACTACGCGACAGCCAGTTTCTGCAAGTCCACCAGACGCGCGATGCCTTTTTGCGCCAATGCGATCAGCGCCAGGAACTCGTCCTGCGTAAACGGCTCGCGTTCCGCAGTGCCCTGCACCTCGATGATGCGGCCGTCACCGGTCATGACGAAATTGGCGTCGGTTTCGGCTGCCGAGTCCTCGGCATAGTCGAGATCGAGCACCGGCGTGCCCTTGTAGATGCCGCATGAGATCGCGGCGACGTTGTCGCGCATCACGTTGGCCTTGATCATGTTGCGCGACTTCATCCAGTTGATGCAGTCGGCGAGCGCGACCCAGGCCCCGGTGATCGAGGCGGTGCGGGTGCCGCCGTCGGCCTGGAGCACGTCGCAATCGACGGTGATCTGGCGCTCGCCGAGCGCTTCGAGATCGACGATGGTGCGCAGGGAGCGGCCGATCAGGCGCTGGATCTCGACGGTGCGGCCGCTCTGCTTGCCGGCCGAGGCCTCGCGGCGGGTGCGTTCCGAGGTCGCACGCGGCAGCATGCCGTATTCGGCGGTGACCCAGCCGCGACCCTGGCCCTTCAGCCACGGCGGCAGGCGGTCTTCCAGCGTGGCGGTCACAAGCACGTGGGTGTCGCCGAATTTCACGAGGCAGGAGCCTTCCGCATATTTGACCACGCCACGCTCAAGCGTCACGGGGCGCAATTCGTCGGGCGCACGGCGGCTTGGCCGCATGGGAAATCCTCCAAAACTCGCAAGGTCAGGCTGTTCGCGGTGCTTGTAGGTGGGGTGAGGGTGGGCAGCAAGGCTTTTTCGCCCCTGATATCTGCCCCGCAAACGCCACGCTTGTCAGACGCGCCCGGGATGGACAAATTACGAGGAACTGACAGGAGTTAACGTCTGTGGCCCATCACGATCCGATCCATCTGATCGCGCCGCGCGCAGGCCTCGCCCAGCTCAACGAGCGTTCCCGCGACATCTTTCGTCAAATCGTCGAAAGTTACCTCGCGACCGGTGAGCCGGTGGGCTCGCGCAACATCTCGCGCCTGATCGCGATGCCGCTGTCGCCGGCTTCCGTGCGCAACGTCATGGCCGATCTGGAACAGCTCGGTCTGATCTACGCTCCGCATACCTCCGCCGGCCGGCTGCCGACGGAACTCGGCCTGCGCTTCTTCGTCGACGCCCTGATGCAGGTCGGCGATCTCAACGAGTCCGAGCGGCAATCGATCCAGAGCCAGCTCGCCACCGTCGGCCACGCCCAATCGGTGGAGGCGGCGCTGGATCAGGCGTTGACCCGGCTCTCCGGCCTGACGCGCGCCGCGGCGGTGGTGCTGACGCCGAAGTCCAATGCGCGGCTCAAGCACATCGAATTCGTCCGGCTGGAACCCGAGAAGGCGCTGGTCATCCTGGTCGGAGAGGACGGCCAGGTCGAAAACCGTGTGCTGGCGCTGCCGCCGGGGGTTCCCTCCTCGGCCATCACGGAAGCCGGCAATTTCCTCAATGCGCGGATTCGCGGGCGGACGCTCGCCGAGGCGCGGCTGGAGCTGGAAACCGCGCTCGGCGAGGCCCGCGCCGAGCTCGATCAATTGACGCAAAAGGTGATCTCGGCCGGGATCGCGAGCTGGTCGGGCGGCGAGAACGAGGACCGCCAGCTCATCGTGCGCGGGCACGCCAATCTGCTGGAAGATCTGCACGCGCTCGAGGATCTCGAGCGTGTCAGGCTGTTGTTCGAGGATCTCGAGACCAAGCGCGGCGTGATCGACCTGTTGGGGCGCGCGGAAACCGCCGAAGGCGTCAGAATCTTCATCGGCAGCGAGAACAAGCTGTTTTCGCTGTCCGGCTCCTCCACCATCATCTCGCCCTATCGGGATGCCGCCGGCCACATCGTCGGCGTTTTGGGCGTCATCGGGCCCACACGGCTGAACTATGCCCGTGTGATCCCGACCGTGGACTATGCCGCCCGCATCGTCAGCCGCCTGCTGGGCGGGCTGACCGGCATTGAGCCGATCACGGGCGCTTGATTTTCGGCGTCCGAAGCACGATATCCGGGCCAGCAAACCTCCCCTTGAGACGAGTTCGAGAAGCAGCCGATGACCGATCCCACCCGGCAACCCGAAGACACGGCCGCGCCGACCGGCGAACCCGTGGTGTCAAAGCCCTACATCATGCCCGACGATCCCGAGCCCGGCTCGGTCGAAACGTTGCAAAAGGAAGCTGCCGAGGCGCGCGACCGCATGCTGCGGACGCTGGCCGAGATGGAGAACCTGCGCAAGCGCACCGCCAAGGAGGTCGCCGACGCCAAGCTCTACGGCATCACCGGCTTTGCCCGCGACGTGCTCGACATCGCCGACAATCTCCAGCGCGCGCTCGATGCCGTTCCGTCCGAAGCGCGTGCTGCGGCCGATCCCGGCCTGATCGCGCTGATCGAGGGCGTCGAGCTCACCGAGCGCTCGCTGCTCAATGCGCTGGAAAAGCACGGCGTGAAGAAGCTCGATCCGCAGGGCCAGAAGTTCGACCCGAACTTCCATCAGGCGATGTACGAGGTGCCTGACGCATCGGTGCCCGCGGGCACCGTCGTGCAGGTCATGCAGGCCGGCTACACCATCGGCGAGCGCGTGCTGCGTCCGGCGCTGGTCGGCGTCGCCAAGGGCGGCGCAAAGCCCGCGCCCGCGGCGAACAGCAACGAAGCGAACTGAACGATATCGAGGAGCGCGCTCGCGCGCGTCTCCTCCTCTTCCTCAAGGTCTGGCAGAGGTGAGCGCTTTATGCGCTCACCGCGATATCCGCGGACTGAATCCGCTTCACGCCGGCCTTGGCCATGTCGACCCAGGCCTTCGCGAGCGAGCCCTGATTGTCGATGCCGCGGCAGGCGTCTTCCACGACGTAGACTTCAAAAACCAGCCTTGCGCGCATCGAGCGCAGTCCAGGCGACGCAGAAGTCCGTGGCGAGGCCCGCGACAAAGACGCGCTTGATCTTGCGGGACTTCAGATAGGCGGCGAGCCCCGTCGTTGTCTTGCCGTCGGCTTCGACGAAGGCCGAATAGCTGTCGACATCCTTGTGGAAGCCCTTGCGGATGATGAGCTCGGCCTGCGGGATCGAGAGGTCTTTCGACAGCGAGGCGCCATCGGTGCCCTGCACGCAATGGTCGGGCCACAGCACCTGCTTGCCATAGGGCAGGTCGATGGTCTCGAACGGCTTCTTGCCGGAATGCGCTGACGCGAACGAGACGTGGCCGGGCGTGTGCCAGTCCTGCGTCATCACCACGTTCGAAAATGCTTTGGCCATCTTGTTGATCACAGGCACGACCTGCTCGCCTTCCTTCACCGCGAGGCTGCCGCCCGGCAGGAAGCAGTTCTGCACATCGATCACGAGCAGCGCGGATGCATCGTCCGGCTTGATCGAGGCTGCTGCGAAAAGTGCCGATGGCGCGAGGCTCGCGAGTGTGGTGGTCCCCAGCGCGGCCAAGATCTGTCGTCGATTAATCATCGTCCGCCTCCCTCAAGGTTGATCCGGTGGAGGGAAGCCTAGTTCCGTTCGTGTACAAACGAAAGCCCGAAAATGCAGCCGGCCCTGGTGAGGGGATGGGCGCTACCCCTTCGGCTGGATGCCGTCGCGGACGGCGCGGAAGCGGGTGAAGGCGTCGGACCACTGGTCGCGCGGAGCGCTGGCGATGATGCGCAGCGAGGTGCCGCCGCCGAACCGGATCCATTGCACGACCGTGACCGGGGTCTTGTCCTTGCCGCTGACGCCGTCGATCCGGGTCTCAAAGCCGGGCTGGCTGTTGATGCGAATCGGCTCGGACATGGTGACACGGGACTCGCGCAGGCCGGGGATCTGGAGTGCGGCCTCCTGGGCGAAGCGGGCGCGGTCGTCGGCGGCTTGCGGAGTGGCGCCGATCAGGCCGAGGATCATGAACGGCTTCGATTCATAGCCCGCGCTCTCGTCACCGTCGGCCAGGATGATGCTCGAGCCCGGCACCAGCGTGCGGATGTCCTTGAAGCCGGCGAGATCGGTGATCTTGAACGGCATCAGCCCGAGCTGCTCGTCAGCCGACACCTCCTTGCGCAGGGTGGCGGTCGCAAACATCTGCCGCACCGCCTCGTCGGTGTAGATCTTCGAGGCGTTCTCCGGGACCTGCACCGCGACATAGCCGGAGAAGCCAGTGCCCGGCACGATCATCGAATAGCGCTTCACCAGCGTGTCCCCGGCCTTGCCGCTCTCGGTGGTAAAATAGGCAAGGCCCGCCGATGTCTCGATCTTCTCCGGCTTGACGCCGTTGACGCCGCCCGGATTGGCGTTGAAGGCCGTTGCAACCTCGTTATAGGCCGCCGGCGGCAGTTCGGTGACCAGCACCTTGACGCTGCCGTCCTCGTTCTCGAAGCCCGGGAAGGTCTTGGCCTTGCTCAGCCCGACCAGCGGCACCATGCCGAGACGCAGACCCGGCGGATACACGGCGTCGGCAGCAAGCGCCGGAAGCGCGGAGACAACGATAAGGGCGAGCGCGGCGAGGGGGCGGATCAGCTTCATGGGCACTCTGATTGGTTCATATTGAGGCCGTACGATGGTCGGCCGTTGGCCGCGTTGTCGCGCGAAGCGGCCCCGTGACGAGGCCGTCCGGCCGGTCCGCCTTTTAGCGGGTTTGGTGCGCCGGCAACAGGGCCGGGCCGATCACGGCAGCGGAGACGGCCTGAGCACTGAACCTGTTAACAAATCCTCACCCGCAAGGGCGGTGAAGCCCGGATATGATCTTCCAAAACCCAATGTTTTCACGGTCCAAACTTGCGTTCGGTCCTTGCGGGCTCCTCCCCCCCTCCTATATGAGCCTCAACCATCGCAATATCGCGAATGTTTGATCTTAGGGGGTTTCGGTTCGGGTGCCTTCTGGGCCCAGCCAACCTGCCGCAAAAAGAAGGATATCAGGACCATGGGAAAGGTCATTGGGATCGACCTCGGCACCACGAATTCGTGCGTCGCCGTGATGGACGGCAAGAACGCCAAAGTTATCGAGAATTCCGAAGGCATGCGCACGACGCCTTCGATCGTCGCCGTGACTGATGACGGTGAGCGCCTCGTCGGCCAGCCCGCCAAGCGCCAGGCCGTGACCAATCCAGAGCGTACGTTCTTCGCGGTGAAGCGCCTCATCGGCCGCCGCTACGACGACCCGATGGTCGAGAAGGACAAGAAGCTCGTTCCGTACAAGATCGTGAAGGCTTCGAACGGCGACGCCTGGGTCGAGGCCGACGGCCAGACCTACTCGCCCTCGCAGGTCTCTGCGTTCATCTTGCAGAAGATGAAGGAGACCGCGGAAGCCCATCTCGGCCAGAAGGTCGACCAGGCGGTCATCACCGTTCCCGCTTACTTCAACGACGCCCAGCGCCAGGCGACCAAGGACGCCGGCAAGATCGCGGGCCTTGAGGTGCTGCGCATCATCAACGAGCCGACCGCGGCCGCGCTGGCCTATGGCCTCGACAAGACCAAGGCCGGCACGATCGCCGTGTACGATCTCGGCGGCGGCACGTTCGATATCTCCATTCTCGAAATCGGCGACGGCGTGTTCGAGGTGAAGTCGACCAACGGCGACACCTTCCTCGGCGGCGAAGATTTCGACATGCGGCTGGTCGGCTATCTCGCCGACGAGTTCCAGAAGGAGCAGGGCATCAACCTGCGCAACGACAAGCTCGCGTTGCAGCGCCTGAAGGAAGCCGCTGAAAAGGCCAAGATCGAGCTGTCGTCGACGACGCAGACCGAGATCAACCTGCCCTTCATCACCGCGGACCAGACCGGTCCGAAGCATCTGACGATGAAGCTCACCCGCGCCAAGTTCGAGGCGCTGGTGGACGACCTGGTCCAGAAGACCGTCGAGCCCTGCCGCAAGGCGCTCAAGGACGCCGGCGTCACCGCCGGTGAGATCGGCGAAGTCGTGCTGGTCGGCGGCATGTCGCGCATGCCGAAGGTCCAGGAGGTCGTGAAGCAGCTGTTCGGCAAGGAGCCGCACAAGGGCGTCAACCCGGACGAAGTCGTGGCGATCGGTGCCGCGATCCAGGCCGGCGTGCTCCAGGGCGACGTCAAGGACGTGCTGCTGCTGGACGTGACCCCGCTGTCGCTGGGCATCGAGACGCTGGGCGGCGTGTTCACCCGCATCATCGACCGCAACACCACGATCCCGACCAAGAAGAGCCAGGTGTTCTCGACCGCCGAGGACAACCAGAACGCGGTCACCATCCGCGTCTTCCAGGGCGAGCGTGAAATGGCGGCCGACAACAAGATGCTCGGCCAGTTCGACCTGATGGGCATCCCGCCGGCGCCGCGCGGCATGCCGCAGATCGAGGTGACCTTCGACATCGACGCCAACGGTATCGTCAACGTCTCGGCCAAGGACAAAGCCACGGGCAAGGAGCAGCAGATCCGCATCCAGGCCTCCGGCGGGCTTTCGGAAGCCGACATCGACAAGATGGTCAAGGACGCCGAGGCCAATGCCGCGGCCGACAAGCAGCGCCGCGAGGCGGTCGACGCCAAGAACCATGCCGATGCGCTGGTGCACTCCACCGAGAAGGCGCTGGCCGAGCACGGTTCGAAGGTCGCCGAGACCGAGCGCCGCGCCATCGAGGACGCCGTCAGCGACCTTAAGGAAGCGCTGAAGGGCAGCGATGCCGAGGCGATCAAGGCCAAGACCAACACGCTGGCGCAGGCCTCGATGAAGCTCGGCGAAGCCATGTACAAGCAGCAGGCTGAGGCCGATGCGGCCAAGGACGCTGCGAAGGACGACGTTGTCGACGCGGAATTCACCGAAGTCGACGACGACAAGAACAACAAGAAGTCCGCTTAAAGCCCGAGAGGGTATGATGCGGACGGCTTGGACCCCACACGCTACGTCGGCCTCCCCCCTAAGGGGGGAGGCTTTCGTGTCGGGGCAGACGGGCGATGCGCCCGTTACGATCAATCAATTCCCAGCACTTATGCTCAACGCTCCCATGCGGTCCGCTGCCACGACGCGGAAGGCCGCCCATATCGTCGCGTGGCGACGTCGTTTCGCTCCGACTTGAATCGCGATCGGATAGACCTGAGTCAGACATGTCCACGTCCACCAAGCGCTGCTACTACGAAACCCTCGAAGTCGAACGCACGGCCGACGAGAGCAAACTGAAATCGTCGTTCCGCAAGCTGGCGATGAAGTTTCATCCGGACCGCAATCCCGGGGACGAGACCAGCGAGGTCAAGTTCAAGGAGATCAACGAGGCCTACGAGGTCCTGAAGGACAAGGACAAGCGCGCGGCCTACGACCGCTTCGGCCATGCCGCGTTCGAGCAGGGCGGTCCCGGCGGCGGTGGCGCCGGCTTCGGTGCGGGCTTCGCCTCCTCCTTCTCCGATATTTTCGAAGATCTGTTTGGCATGGCCGGCCAGCGGGGCCGCGGCGGCCGCGAGCGTGGCGCCGACCTGCGCTACAACATGGAAATCACCCTCGAGGAAGCTTTTGCCGGCAAGACCGCGCAGATCGAGATTCCGGTCTCCGTCACCTGCGAGGCCTGCTCGGGCATCGGCGCCAAGGCCGGCACCAAGCCGAAGGCCTGCTCGACCTGCGGCGGCGCCGGCCGCGTGCGACAGTCGCAAGGCTTCTTCACCCTCGAACGCACCTGCCCCGCCTGCCAGGGCCGCGGCCAGATGATCGAGGACGCCTGCCCGTCCTGCTCGGGCCAGGGCCGCGTCACCCGCGAGCGCACGCTGTCGGTCAATATCCCGCAAGGCGTCGAGGACGGCACCAGGATCAGGCTCGCCGGCGAAGGCGAAGCCGGCGTCCGCGGCGGCCCGCCCGGCGATCTCTACATCTTCCTGTCGCTGGCCCAGCACCAGTTCTTCCAGCGCGACGGCGCCGATCTGCATTGCCGGGTGCCGATCTCGATGGTGACAGCGGCGCTCGGCGGCGAATTCGAGGTGCCGACCATCGACCAGACCAAGGCCAAGGTGAAGGTGCCTGCCGGAACCCAGTCCGCCCGTCGATTCCGCATTGCATCAAAAGGCATGCCGGTCCTGCGCTCCCGCCAGATGGGCGACATGTACGTTCAGGTCGTGGTCGAGACCCCCCAGAACCTCACCAAGAAGCAGCAGGAATTGCTGGTCGAGTTCGAAAAGCTCTCCTCCGGCAACACCCAGCCGGAATCCGAGGGCTTCTTCGCCAAGGTCAAGGATTTCTTCGGCAATCGGGCGAACTGAGCCGGCTTGACCGTATCGGCTTCGGCCTATACGTCTTTATGACCTTTTTCTGACACGCCGCTGTCACGCGGTCCCGTCCGGTCCTGACATGCCATTGCCATCGTCCGCGCGTGCGTTGAAGAAGCCCCGTCTAGATGACGAGGTGCGCTTTCTCAGATCGTGGATCGAAAAGCCCCTCCACATGGGCGCGGTGATGCCGTCGGGCAAGCTGCTGGCCCGGACCATGGCTCACTATGTCGATGTCGATTCCGACGCTCCGGTGGTCGAGCTCGGGCCCGGCACCGGCGCCATCACCTCGGCCCTGGTCGAGCGCGGCGTCGACCAGAAGCGTCTGGTGCTCGTCGAATACAATCCCGGCTTCTGCGCGCTGCTGCGCGACCGCTATCCGCAGGCGACTGTGGTGCAGGGCGACGCCTATCGCCTGCGCGACACGCTCTGGAACGTTCTGAGCGCGCCGGCCTCGGCCGTTGTCTCCGGCCTGCCGCTGGTCACAAAACCGATGCTGACCCGGCTGCGGCTCATTCGCGATTCCTTCATGGCGCTGGCGCCCGGCGCGCCCTTCGTCCAGTTCACCTATGCGGTGGTGCCGCCGATCCCGAAATCGCTGCCCGGCGTGTCCACAGAGGCTTCGGAACGGATCTGGATGAACCTTCCGCCGGCCCGCGTCTGGGTGTATCGCAAGGACTAATTCCGCCGGCTTTCTTCTCTGCGCGGCGGGCTTGTTTCGCCGAACGTATGGAAGCGGATGTCCGCACCGAAAATCCTGGTCATTCCCGGCTCGCTGCGCACCGGCTCGCACAATGCGAAGCTGGCGGCGGTCGCCGCCTATGAGTTCGCCCAGGCCGGTGTCGACATCACCCGCATCTCGCTCGCCGATTTTCCGCTGCCGATCTATGACGGCGATCTCCAGGCCAAGTCAGGCATCCCGAAGCACGCCATCAATCTCAAGCGCATGATCGGCGCACATCATGGCGTGCTGATCGTTTCGCCCGAATACAACGCCTCGGTGCCGCCGCTGCTGAAGAACGCGATCGACTGGGTGAGCCGCGTGCACGATCTGCACGAGGCGCGCGGCGATGTCTTCCGCAACCGCGCCTTCGCACTCGCCGGTGCTTCGCAGAGCCGGTTAGGTGCCGCCCGTGCGCTTCAGGCATTGCGGCTGATCCTGACGTCCTGCCAGGCCAATGTGATCGCCAGCCAATTCACGCTCGCCTTTGCCGACCAGGCCTACGACGATATGGACAGGCTCAAGAGCCAGACCGATAGCGACGGGCTGAAGGAGATGGTGCGGCAGTTGATCGACATTTCCCAACGCATGATGTGAGGTGACATGACGCCCGCCGAAATCGCCCCCAAGGACCGTCTGATCGTCGCGCTCGATCTGCCCAGCGTCGAGGCCGCGGAGGCGATGATCGCCGGGCTCGGCGACAGCGTCACCTTCTACAAGATCGGCTATCGGCTCGCTTATGCCGGCGGCTTGCCGCTGGTCGCCAGGCTTGCCGACAAGGGCAAGAAGGTCTTTCTCGATCTCAAGCTGCACGACATCGGCAACACGGTGGCGCAAGGCGTCGAAAGCATCACCAGGCTGGGCGCAACCTTCCTCACCGTGCATGCCTATCCGCAGACCATGAAGGGCGCCGTCGAGGGCCGCGGCTCCTCGAAGCTGAAGCTTCTCGCCGTTACGGTGCTGACCTCGTACAATCAGGACGATCTGCACGCCGCCGGGTTCCGGCTCGGCGTCTCCGAGCTCGTCGAAGCGCGCGCGAGGCAGGCACAGACGCTCGGCATCGATGGCCTGGTATCGTCGCCCGAGGAGGCGGTAGCCTTGCGCAAGATCGTCGGACGCAAGATGCATCTCGTCACGCCAGGCATTCGTCCGGCAGGATCGGCCGCCGGGGACCAGAAGCGCATCATGACGCCGGGCCGTGCAATCGCCGCGGGCGCGGATTATCTCGTCGTCGGCCGGCCGGTGGTGGAAGCCGCCGATCCGAAGGCGGTCGCGGAAGCCATCCAGGCCGAGATCGCGCAGGCACTCGAAGCATGATCCGCAACAGTGTGAAGCGGTTTTTTCTCGCGACAAACGCGGAACGCGTTTGCGCGGAGATCATGCTCAAATAGAACCACCAACAACCAGGGAGAAGAACGATGGCAAAAGGCTACTGGATCGGTCGCGTCGACGTGAGCAATGACGAGGGCTACAAGCCCTACGCTGTGGCCAACGGTCCGATCTTCAAGAAATGGGGCGGCCGCTTCGTCGTCCGCGCGGGCAAGTTCACCACTGTGGAAGGCGCCAGCCGCACCCGCAACGTCGTAATCGAATTTCCGGACTATCAGACCGCCATCGCGTGCTACAACTCGCCGGAATACCAGGCCAACATCAAGGTGCGGCAGCCGCACTCGATCGCCGACCTCATCATCATCGAAGGTTACGACGGACCGCAGCCGTCGGACGGTTGAGGCGTCCTCTCTTGCCGCCCCCCTGGAGAGGAGCATGCCGCGGGCTCATGGGGCCTCGGTTGCCGGAACTGCATCCCGCCGCTACAACGGCGCTGAGAGGATCACACCATGTCAGACATGCGCTTGATTGTTGCCGGAGCCGGTGGCCGGATGGGCCGCGCCCTGGTGCGGGCGATTGCCGACAGCAAAGGCGCGGTGCTGGCTGGCGCGCTGGAGGCGCCGGGCTCGGAGCTCTTAGGCAAGGATGCCGGCGTGCTCGCCGGTCTGCCTGAAAACGGCATCAAATTGTCCGCCGACCTCTGGGCGATGTCCAAGGACGCCGACGGCATCCTGGATTTCACTGTGCCGGCCGCAACCATCGCCAATGTCGCGATCGCGGCCGAGCGCGGGCTGGTCCACGTCGTCGGCACCACCGGGCTTTCGGCCTCGGACAATGCCGTGATCAAGAGCGTCACCAACCGCGCGGTCGTGGTACAGTCGGGCAATATGAGCCTGGGCGTCAATCTCCTCGCCGCCGTGGTCAAGCGCGTCGCCAAGGCGCTCGACCAGAGCTTTGACATCGAGATCGTCGAATCCCATCACCGTATGAAGGTCGATGCGCCCTCCGGCACCGCGCTGATGTTGGGCCAGGCGGCAGCGGCCGGTCGCGGCATCCCGCTCGACGAAGAGCATTCTGAACGCGGCCGCGACGGCATCACCGGCGCGCGCAAGCCGGGGGCCATCGGCTTTGCCTCCCTGCGCGGCGGCACCGTCGCCGGCGAGCACAGCGTCACCTTCCTCGGCCCGTTCGAGCGGCTGACCCTGTCCCATCTCGCCGAAGACCGCATTCTGTTCGCGCACGGCGCGCTGAAGGCGGCGCTGTGGGCGCATGGCAAGAAGCCGGGGCACTACTCCATGGCCGACGTGCTCGGCCTCGCGGACATCTAACCGATAACCCGAACGGAAGCAGTCAATGAGCGAACGTCTTCTCGTGCTCGTGCGGCACGGCCAGAGCGAATGGAATCTCAAGAACCTGTTCACCGGCTGGAAGGATCCTGATCTCACCGAGCTGGGCATGAAGGAAGCCTCGGAGGCCGGCCGCAAATTGAAGGCGGAGGGCCTCGTCTTCGACGTCGCCTACACCTCGGTGCTGAGGCGCGCGCAGCACACGCTCGATCTCATTCTCGGCGAGCTCGGCCAAAGGGACCTGCCGACTTCGAAGAACCTCGCGCTGAACGAGCGCGACTACGGCGATCTCTCCGGCCTCAACAAGGACGACGCCCGCAAGAAATGGGGCGAGGAGCAAGTGCTGATCTGGCGCCGCTCCTACGACGTGCCGCCGCCCGGCGGTGAAAGCCTGAAGGACACGCTGGCCCGCGCGCTGCCTTATTACGTGCAGGAAATCCTGCCCGGCGTGCTCAACGGCAAGCGCACCCTGGTCGCCGCACACGGCAATTCGCTGCGTGCGCTGATCATGGTGTTGGAGAAGCTGTCGCCCGAAGGCATCCTGAAGCGCGAGCTCGCGACGGGCGTGCCAATCATCTATCGGCTCAACGCGGATTCGACCGTGGCGTCGAAGCTGGATCTGGCGGGCTAGGTTTCGCCGCAGGCGCAAAATTGGAGGATGGGTTACGCTGACGCTAACCCACCCTACGGCAGCGGAGCTACTGCAGCCCCAGCTGCCCGGCTTCCCAGCCCAGCATCGCCTGTTTCCGCGTGATGCCCCAGTGATAACCGGTGAGCGTGCCGCTCTTGCCGAGCGCGCGATGGCAGGGCACGACGAACGAGACCGGGTTCTTGCCGACCGCGGCACCAACGGCGCGCGACGCCTTGGGCCTGTTGATGTTGCAGGCGATGTCGGAATACGACACCGCGCGGCCCATTGGAATCTTCAACAGCGTCTCCCACACCCGCACCTCGAAATCGGTGCCGATCATCACCACGCGCAGCGGCTGGTCGGGGCGCCACAGTTTTGTGTCGAAGATGCGTGCCGCGAGCGGCGCGGTGCCCTCGTGGTCCTCGACATAGGTTGCGTTCGGCCAGCGCCGCATCATGTCGGCGAGCGCGATTTTCTCCTCGCCGTGATCGGCGAAAGCGAGACCCGACAGCCCGCGATCAGTCGCGATCACGATCGCCGTGCCGAATGGCGAGGGATGGAAGCCATAGCGAAGCGTCAGCCCCGCGCCGCCGTTCTTCCATTCGCCCGGCGACATCGCTTCGTGCGTGACGAAGAGATCGTGCAGCCGGCCGGGACCCGACAGCCCTGAGTCGAGTGCCGCGTCGAGGATGCTTGCGGAGTCGCGCAGCAGGCCCTTGGCGTGGTCGAGCGTCAGCGCCTGCATAAAGGCCTTGGGCGTGATCGAGGCCCAGCGGCGGAACAGATGGTGCAGCTCATCCGGCGTGACGCCGGCCGCATCCGCCATCGCCTCGATGGTCGGCTGCGCGCGCCAGTTCTCCGAGATGAACGCGATCGCCCGGCGCACGGAATCATAATCGCGTAGCGCGGCGTTCTGGGTGCCCGGCTTTGCCAGGCGCTGGTCATGTATGGCGAGTGTCATCATGACCGGAAATGTAGGCGCGGCGAGGCGTCGAAACCACCCGATTTCTGACTGCGTTCAAGCCACCGGATTGTAGGTCGGGCCGCGCTTGGCGGCGTTCAATGCTTCGATCAAGCCTTTGTAAAAGCTTGCCTTTTCATCAGGTCCGAGGAACCTTGCAATCTGGATCTGGCGGCCGCGCGAGATCAGATAGAGATGCTCGATACCAAAGTCCTCGTCCACCTCCATGTCGAGGCGAACCCAGAGCGGATTGAAGGTCCATTCGGCGACCTGACCGCGATGGCTGACCCGCCGCACCCGCAACTCCGACGTCGTGACCGTGATCTCCTCGCGCGCCCGCGCGCTGCGGAAATTGGCCTTGAAAGCCCACCAGACCACGAGCACGTCGAGGCCGAAAAAGCCGAACACCGGCCAGGCACCCTTCATCAGGAAGACAATTCCGGTGACGAAGCTGACGACGCTCAGGAACAGCATCACGGCCAGGAAGCCGGTGCGGTTCAGGGAGCGGTGCGGCGTCAGCAGCGCAGAGAATATCTGCACGTCATGACCTTCAGAGTCTGCGCGCTCAATTTGGTTGCCTGTGCTCATCGTCCCTCAGTATATCCCGATCATGACGAAAATCACCCGCAAGCCGGCCCCGGGCAAAGTGGCGCTGCCGAAGAAAAAGGCAAAATCGGCTACCGCGAAGCCGAAGCCCACGAAGAAATCGGCCACGGCCAGCAAATCGTCCAGGGCGATAAAACCCTGGACACCGGCGGAGATCCACGAGGTCTTCAGCCGTTTCCGCAAAGCCAATCCCGAGCCGAAAGGCGAGCTCGAGCACGTCAATCCGTTCACGCTGCTGGTCGCCGTGGTGTTGTCTGCACAGGCGACCGACGCCGGAGTCAACAAGGCGACACGCGAATTGTTCAAAATCGCCGACACCCCGCAGAAGATGCTCGACCTCGGCGAAGAACGTCTGCGCGACTACATCAGGACCATCGGTCTCTACCGCACCAAGGCGAAGAACGTCATCGCGCTATCGGCCAAGTTGATCAGCGATTTCGGGGGCGAGGTGCCGCGCACGCGCGCCGAGATCGAGTCGCTGCCGGGCGCGGGACGCAAGACCGCCAATGTCGTGCTCAACATGGCCTTCGGCGAGCACACCATGGCGGTCGACACGCATGTTTTCCGCGTCGGCAACCGCACTGCCCTTGCGCCGGGCAAGACGCCGCTCGAGGTCGAGCTCGGTCTCGAAAAGGTGGTTCCGGCCGAGTTCATGCTGCACGCCCATCATTGGCTGATCTTGCACGGTCGCTATACGTGTCTCGCGCGCAAGCCGCGTTGCGAGGTTTGCCTGATCAACGATCTCTGCCGGTGGCCGGAGAAGACGGTGTGATGGCGGTGGCCTCTCCCCGCGAGCGGGAAGAGAGAGCGCGCCGTCACCGCATCTGCCGCGCGGGCTCGATCAGCCCCGGCCGCGGTCCTGATAGCCGCTTGTGCATGTGGACCATGAAGGCCATGCCGAAGATCGGCGTTGCCAGGTTCACGACCGGGATCGAGACGAAGGCCGCAATGAAGAGGCCGGCGGTGAAGATGGTCGCGGCATTGTCGCGGCGCATCGCCTTGGCATCCTCCGGCGAGCGGAAGCGCATCGCAGCGAGCTCGAAATATTCGCGTCCCAGCAGCCAGGCTGCGGCGAGGAAGAAGATCAGGAAGCCGGCGCCGGCCAGAAACACCAGCGGCAACGCGACGAGATAGACCACAATGGTCAACAATGCGGTCTTGATGCCTTCGAGGATGGCCTGATTGAACGGCAGCGCCATGCCCGGCCGCTCGGCGGGATAATGTTCTCTCTCGACGATATCGGCGACGTCGTCGACGAAAAAGCTCGCGACCAGCGAAGTGATCGCCGGCATCAGGAATACGCTGCCGAACACGACGCCGAAGCCGGCCGCGATCGAGATGATCCAGGCCAGCACCTCCAGGGACGAATGCCACCCCGGCCCGAGCAGGCCCTCGAGCCACACCTCGCCGTAGGTCGCGAACCAGCTCAGCAGCCGCTGCAGTCCGATCGCCAGCACTGTGATCAGCACCAGCGCCAGCCCGATCGATCGCCACAGGATCGAGCGCATCGGCGGCGACATCATTTGCGACAGCGCCTTGACGGCGGCATCCAGCATGGGAACCTCTCACGAAATCACCAGCGAGAGGTAGACACCCAGGGCTGTTTCGGCAAGGGACGCTGACTTGCCCAAACTGCGGCGTGTATCGTCTCTGCCAATTGATCTTTGACAAACGTCTCTCGCCGGCCGGCCAGAGGAGCCCTCCTTGGCCTCTCCCCGCACGCGCGGAGAGGGAGAGGGCCTATTCATGCCGATGCGCGTGCTTCCTCATCCTGGCCGGCTTCCCTTCGCCCGTCGGGATCATCACCACACGCCCATAGCGCACGCCACGCTCCGCGATGATGTGATCGGCGAAGTGCCTGACCTCGGCGGCGTCGCCGCGCAGGGCCGTCATCTCCATGCAATTGGAGTCGTCGAGATGGACGTGCAGCGTCGCGAGCGCGAGGTCGTGATGGCCGTGGAATTCCTGCACCAGACGCTTTGAGAGATCCCGCGCGGCGTGGTCGTAGACATAGACGAGGCCTGCAACGCAGGGGCCGCTCTGCGCCGCGTCCTCGCTCGCTTGCTGCAGCCCGGCGCGCGCGAGATCGCGGATGATCTCGCTGCGGTTCTGGTAGCCGCGCGCCTCGGCCGCGGCATCGATCTCCGCCAGCAAATCGTCCTCGATCGTGATCGTAATCCGCTGCATCGGGTCCTCTCCGCCGGCTGCCGAATGGACCCGTTCTACACGGATTTTGACGTTCTCACAGCCGCGTCGCACGCAGCCTCAGCGCATTGCCGACCACGCTCACCGAGGACAGCGCCATCGCCGCTGCCGCGATGATCGGCGACAGCAGCACGCCGAAGGCCGGGTAGAGGATACCGGCGGCAACAGGAATGCCGGCGGCGTTGTAGATGAAGGCGAAGAACAGGTTCTGCCTGATATTGCTCATCGTCGCCTGTGACAGTTTTCGCGCACGCACGATCCCGGTGAGATCGCCCTTCAGCAGGGTGACGCCGGCGCTTTCCATCGCCACGTCGGTGCCGGTGCCCATGGCAATGCCGACCTCGGCCGCAGCCAGCGCCGGCGCATCGTTGACGCCGTCGCCGGCCATCGCCACGCTGCGGCCGGCCTTCTGCAGCTTCGTCACCACGGCGCTCTTCTGGTCCGGTAGCACTTCGGCCTCGACATCGGCAATGCCGAGCCGCCGTGCCACGGCTTGCGCGGTGGTGCGGTTGTCGCCGGTGAGCATGATCACCTTGATGCCCTCGGCGGCGAGCGCCTTCAGCGCTTCCGGGGTCGAGGCCTTGACCGGATCCGCGATCGCAAACAGGCCGGCAGGTGCGCCGTCGATTGCCATGTTGATCACGGTCGCGCCGTCGCCACGCAGGCGTTCGGCTTCACTGTCGAGCGCCTTGGTCTCGATGCCGATCGACGTCAGATATTTGGCGTTGCCGAGGACGATGCTCTTGCCATCGACATTGCCCGTGGCGCCCTTGCCCGTCGGCGAATCGAAATGTTCGACGCGGCCCAATGCAAGCTGCTTCTCCTTTGCGGCGCGCACGATGGCATCGGCGAGCGGATGTTCGCTGGCGCGCTCGACGCTGGCTGCAAGCCGAAGGATGGCGTCTTCGGCAAAGCCTGGTGCCGGCACGATCGCGACGACCCGTGGCTTGCCTTCGGTCAGCGTCCCCGTTTTGTCGACCACCAGCGTGTCGATCTTCTCCATCCGCTCCAGCGCTTCGGCGTTCTTGATCAGCACGCCTGCCTGCGCGCCGCGGCCGACGCCCACCATGATCGACATCGGGGTCGCCAGGCCCAACGCGCAGGGGCAGGCGATGATGAGGACGCTGACGGCGGCGACGAGGCCGAAGGCGAGCCGCGGCTCCGGCCCGAGCCAGGCCCAGGCGGCAAAGGCGGCGATGGCGACAGCGATCACCGTCGGCACGAACCAGCCCGCAACCTGGTCGGCCAGCCGCTGAATCGGCGCGCGCGAGCGCTGCGCATCCGCGACCATCTGCACGATCTGCGACAGCAGCGTCTCGCGCCCGACCTTGTCGGCGCGCATGATGAAGCTGCCGGACTGGTTCAACGTGCCGGCGATGACCTTGGCGCCTGGCTCTTTGGTGACAGGCATGGATTCGCCTGTGACGAGTGATTCATCGAGCGAGGAGCGCCCCTCGAGAATGACGCCGTCGACCGGCACCTTTTCGCCCGGACGAACGCGCAACCGATCGCCGGGACGCAGCGCGTCGATGTCCACCTCGCGCTCGTTACCATCGGCATCGACGCGCCGCGCCGTTTTTGGCGCAAGCTGCAACAGCGCCTTGATGGCGCCCGACGTAGCGTCGCGAGCGCGGAGCTCCAGCACCTGGCCCAATAGCACCAGCACGGTGATGACGGCGGCCGCTTCGAAATAGACGGCGACAGCGCCCTCATGGCCGCGGAAGGTTGCCGGGAAAAGCTGCGGCGCCGTGGTGCCGATCAGGCTGTAGACATAGGCAACGCCGGTGCCCATCGCGATCAGCGTGAACATGTTGAGGTTGCGCGTGCGCAGCGATTGCCAGCCGCGCGCCAGGAACGGCCAGCCGGCCCAGAGCACCACGGGCGTCGCAAAGGCGAGCTGGATCCAGTTCGACATGACAGGGTCGATCCAGTTGTGCGGACCTGCGAGATGGCCGCCCATCTCCAGCACAACAGGCGGCAGTGCCAACGCGCCGCCAATCCAGAACCGGCGCGTCATGTCCGCCAGTTCCGGATTCGGTCCGGTTTCGAGGCTCACCACATCAGGCTCGAGCGCCATCCCGCAGATCGGACAGCTGCCGGGTCCAACCTGGCGGATCTCCGGATGCATCGGACAGGTGTAGATGGTGCCCTCCGGCATCTCCGGCTCGGATGCTTTCTCCCTGGCGAGATACTTTGCGGGGTCGGCCGCGAATTTGGTGCGGCACCCGGCCGAGCAGAAATGGAAGGTCTCGCCGTGATGTGTGAGGCGGTGCTTGGAGGTCGCGGGATCGACCGTCATGCCGCAGACGGGGTCGAGGACCTTTGTCGCGGTCGCGTTGTGGTCATGAACATCATGATGGGCATGGTCGGCGCGATCGCCATCTCCGCCGCAGCAGGACGAGGCGGCCGGCCCGGGAACCACTGAATTCGCGGAACAACCGCATCCGGACTGCGTCTTCCCATTGTGGTGTGTGTGGTTCGCGTCGTTCATTCCTGCACTCCGGCCTTGTAACCCATACCCGGTAGGGGTATATAGGCCGCATGCGCAAGGACATCAAGGCATCCGTCGGAAAACGCCTCGGCCGGATCGAGGGCCAGGTTCGCGGCCTCCAGAAAATGGTCGAGGAGGACCGCTACTGCATCGACATCGTCACGCAGATATCGGCCGTGCGCGCCGCACTGCGGCGGGTCGAGGAAGAGGTTTTGAAGGACCACGTCGCCCATTGCGTCGAGCACGCGATTGCGAGCGGCGACAAGGCCGATCAACGGGAAAAGATCGCGGAGTTGATGGCGGTGATCGGGCGGGCGGAGCGGTAGGGCGCGGTTCTCGCCGCCGCCATTGCAATAACGGTTGCTGATGCGCGATCGCGCAACATTCAGCGCTGTCGTCCCTGCGAACGCAGACGACAGTGGAGCTAAGCCGCCCGCTCTCGTGCACGTCCCCGGCGCCGTGGCCGGTACATCGCGAGCTTTTTCAGCAACGCGAACTGCTCTGAGCCAGGTTCCACAGCCTCCCCGCTCACTTGCTCAGCCGGAACTTCAGCCGGCGCTTCTTCGTCAGCCGCTTCAGGAACGAGCGGCGGCGAACGGACCGTTTCTGGAAACACACCGAATGAGCCCGCTACCTCCTCGAGCGGCTTTTGCTTGTCGGCCCAGTGCAGGGCCGTGTAGTCGAAGCCGTGCACGATGGTGGGTTTGACGACTTCGAAATAGGGCGAGATGTCGAAGTCGCGGGGCATGTAGAGCGAGGAATCGCGGATGTGCAGGATCTCGCGGCGGGCGGCGCGGCTGCCGGCCTTGGTGATCTTCGGCAGGATCGGGTAGCGCACCGCATCGAAGGCCTGTGCGATCAGCGCCGAGCAGATGATCTTGGTTGGATCGCCGGAGCCGATCGCGATCATGCGCCGCCGCCAGCGCTGCGGCACCGGCAGCGGGATCAGGAAGCGCATCAGATCGATGATGTTTTTGGTATCGTAGCCGAACCCGATGCGGTTGATCGCATAGCGGCACACCGTGGTGCGGTCCTCATAGGACAGTCCGACCGGACGGCAGAGGCGAGTGTGATACGGGAAATATTTGGAAAGGGGCGCAGAGGTGACGCCCTCGCCGATATTGGCCTCGATCAGCACATGCGGCTCGCCGTCGTGCTCGACCGCGCCCTCGATGGGGCCGACATAGAGCGCCGCATGCGACCAGGTCGACTGCGTCAGATATTTGATGATGCCGGAGATACGGTTGTTACCCTCGACCAGCATGACGTCGCCGGGCTGGATCACGCCGCGCAAATGCTCGGGGTCGCTCGGCGTGAACGGCTCATAGCCCGGCACCTCTTTCGAGAGGTACGCGGCTATCACCTTGCCGACTGAATCTAGGACCGTCCCCATGAACTCCCCCGGGGCCTTTCTGGCCATCTTTTTTCCATCTGTATCATGGTCACAACCTGTTGCAATTCGGTTCATGGCTCCGTGAGGTCAAGCACGATTGATTCACCATGACGGTTGCTGCGCAACATCAGATGCGGCAAGGTTCTGGGGCTGTTCCCATCCGCCGCAAGTCTCCGGAAACCATGACATGACAATCACGCGCCGCGGCTTCCTCTCGGTGTCGGCGGCTCTTGCTGCGGCGCCGGTCCTGCGCGCAACGGCCGCGCCCTTGCCGCGCGAGGCTGACATTGTCGTGATCGGTGCGGGAGCGGCCGGCATCGCTGCAGCGCGGCGTATCATGGCGGCCAATCGCAGGGTCGTGGTGGTGGAGGCAAACTCGCAGATGGGCGGCCGCTGCATCACCGACAGCATGACCTTCGACGTGCCGTTCGATCGGGGCGCACGCTGGATGCACAATCCTGATAGCAACCCGATGATCCGGCTGGCGCGCGGCGCGGGGCTCGATGTGTCGCCTGCGCCGTCGGGCCAGAAGATGCGCATCGGCCGCCGCAATGCGCGGGCCGGCGAGACCGAGGAGTTTCTCGCGGCGCTGGTGCGCGCCAACAGGGCCATCGACGAGGCTTCGCGCGGCAAGCTCGATACCTCCTGCGCTGCGGTGCTGCCGAAAGATCTCGGCGATTGGGCAGGGGCTGCGGAGTTTGTGCTCGGCGCAAGCTTTGCCGGCAAGGACCTGAAGGAGCTGTCGGCGATCGACAAGGCGCGTGCGCAGGACCGCAATGCCCCGATCGCCTGCCGCCAGGGTCTTGGCACCCTGATCGCCAGGCTCGGCGAGCAGGTGCCAGCAGTGCTGTCGACGCCGGCAAGCCGGATTCTCTGGAGCAACCGCGACGTCAGCGTGGAAACGCAAGCCGGCAAGATCGCCGCGCGCGCCGCCATCATCACGGTCTCCACCAATGTGCTCACGTCAGGCGCGATCAAATTCGCGCCTGACATTCCCAAGCGCACGCTGGATGCGGCCTCCAAGCTCGGTCTTGGCAGCTACGATCACATCGTGCTGCATCTGCCGGGCAATCCGCTCGGGCTGTCGCGCGACGATATCCTGATCGAGCAGAGCAATTCGACGCGCACCGCGCTGATGTTCGCCAATATCGGCGGATCCTCGCTGTGCTCGATCGACGTCGGCGGCTCGTTCGGACGCGACCTCTCGGAGCAGGGCGACAAGGCGATGGCCGCCTTCGCCAAGGAGTGGATCACGAAGCTGTTTGGCAGCGAGGCGGCGGCCGCCGTGCAGAAGACCGCGGCGACGCGCTGGAACGCCTCCCCCTACGTCATGGGTGCGATGTCGGCGGCGTCACCCGGCGGCCAACTCTCGCGAAAGATTTTGACCGAGCCGATCGGCAATCTGTTCCTCGCCGGCGAAGCCACGCATGAGACGCTGTGGGGCACCGTCGACGGCGCCTGGGACAGCGGCGAGCGCGCCGCGGACGCCGCGCTCCGCAAGATCGGTGCGCTCAAGGCCGAGCCGGCCGACGTGCCGACGCAATCGACGAAGAAGCGTCGCGCGCCGCGGCGGTAGGACAGAGGCAGCAAAAGCCGCACAAACTCCGCCGCCGTCCCGGCGCAGGCCGGGGCTCATACTCCGGAGCAATAGTGTTGCGAAGTCTCGTCGTTTCCAGCTCGCCTTGCAATGGCTCACCGGGATCATGGCGGAGCATGACGCGGCCCGAAAACCGCGTCACGCTTTTCGGCGTCATGCTCTCAACGTGCCGCCGGTCTTCTTCGTGACCTCGGCCACGATCTTCGCGGCCACGGCCTCGATCTCCTGGTCGGTCAGCGTCTTCTCGCGCGGCTGGATCGTCACCGCGATGCCGATCGACTTCTTGCCGTCGTCGATGCCCTTGCCCTCATAGACGTCGAACACAATGACGCCGGTGATCAGCTTCTTGTCGACGCCTTGCGCGGCGCGCACGATGTCGCCGGCCTTCACAGCGCGGTCGACGATGAAGGCGAAGTCGCGCGACACAGGCTGGAACGCCGACAGCTCGATGAGCGGCTTGGCGCGTGTCGGCTTCTTTTTCGCCTCCGGAATCCGGTCGAGGATCACCTCGAACACGACAAGGGGGCCGTCGGCGCCGAGCGCTTCCAGCGCGCGCGGATGCATCTGGCCGAAATGGCCGAGCACGTTCTGTGGTCCGATCTGGATCGTGCCGGAACGGCCGGGATGCAGCCAGGCTGGACCGCCGGCGACGATTTGCAGAGCCTGCATCGGCGCGCCGGCTGCGGCCAGCACCGCGAGCGCATCGGCCTTGGCGTCGAACACATCGGCTTGCGCCGAGCCCGACCAGTGCCGCCCCAGCCCGTCCGACGAAGCGAGGCCCCGGCGCACACCGCTCGCCGCCACGAACTGGTCTTGCGGGCGGTCACCCCTGAACACCTGTCCCACCTCGAACAGCATGACGTCGCCATAGCCGCGATCGGCATTGACCTGCGCGGCTGCGACCAGTCCCGGCAACAGGCTTGGGCGCATGTCGGAGAGGTCGGCGGCGATCGGGTTCGCGACTTCGAGCTCGCGCTGGCCGCCGCCGAACAATTGTGCCGCCGGCTTGGTGATGAACGACCACGTCACCGCCTCGATCATGCCACGGCTCGCCAGCGCCCGCCTTGCGCGACGGGTGCGAAGCTGAAGCGGCGTCAGCACCGATTTGCGCGCGTCCTCGCCGCGCTCGAACGGCGTCATCGGCACCTTGTCGACGCCGTAGATGCGGACGACTTCCTCGACGATATCGGCCTTGCCGTGCACGTCGGTGCGCCATGACGGCACCGCGACCTTCACCACCGGGCCCGGACCGGCCATCATGAAGCCGAGCCGGCTCAGGATGAGCTTCATCTCGACCTGCGGCACCTCGATGCCGGAGAGGCGCTTCACCTCGGTGAGCGGGAAGTCGATGATGCGGTCGTCGCCAAAGGCGTTGCCGACCACGACGTTCTCCGACGGCGTGCCGCCGCACAGCTCCATCACCATCTTGGTGGCAAGCTCGAGCCCGGGCACCATGAATGCCGGATCGACGCCGCGCTCGAAGCGATAGCGCGCGTCCGAATTGATGCCGAGCTTGCGGCCGGTCTGGGCGACGTTGATCTCGTTCCACAGCGCCGATTCGATCAGCACGTCGGTGGTGTTCTCATCGCAGCCCGAGGCTTCGCCGCCCATGATGCCGGCAAGGGATTCGACGCCCTGCTCATCCGCGATCACGCAGATCGACGGATCGAGATTGTAGGCGCGGCCGTCGAGCGCGAGCAGCGCCTCGCCCGCGCGGGCGCGGCGCACCACCAGATTGCCCGCGACCTTCTTGGCGTCGAACACGTGCAGCGGGCGCGCGCGGTCGTAGGTCATGAAATTGGTGATGTCGACCAGCGCGTTGATCGGACGCAGCCCGATCGCGGTCAGCCGCTTCTGCAGCCATTGCGGTGACGGGCCGTTCTTGACGCCGCGCACGAGGCGCAGCGCGAACCCCGGACACAGCGCGGCATCCTCGACCGTGACCTTCACCGGGCAGGGGAATTCGCCCTTGACCGGCTTGATCGAGGGATCTTTGAACTTGCCCATGTCGGCAGCTGCGAGATCGCGGGCGATGCCGTGTACGCCGGTGCAGTCCTGTCGGTTCGGCGTGAGGTTGATCTCGATCACGGGATCGCCGAGCGCGGCCCATTCGGCGTAACCCGCGCCGACCGGCGCGTCTGCCGGCAACTCCATGATGCCGTCATGGTCGTTGGAAATCTGCAGCTCGGCCGCCGAGCACAGCATGCCGCGGCTCTCGACGCCTCTGATGGTGCCGACGCCGAGCGTGATGTCCTTGCCGGGAATGTAGGTGCCGGGCGCCGAGAACACGCTGACGAGGCCGGCGCGCGCATTCGGCGCCCCGCACACGACCTGAACCGGCGCGCCGCCGTCCCCGGTGTCGACCATGCAGACGCGCAGGCGATCGGCGTTGGGATGCTGCTCGGCCGAGATCACCTTCGCAATGGTGAACGGCTTCAGCACCTTCGCCTTGTCCTCGATGCTCTCGACCTCGAGCCCGATCATGGTGAGCTTGTCGGCCAGCTTTTCCAGCGGCGCGTCGGTGTCGAGATGATCCTTCAGCCAGGAGAGGGTGAATTTCATGGCTTTTTTTTCCCCACGGAGACGGTCTGCTCCCTCTCCCGCTTGCGGGGGAGGGCTGGGGTGGGGGCTCTCTCCGCGATGGTAGTCGCGATGGTTTCGAGAACGCCGCCACAATTGGTCGTGATGTCGAGATTGCTGAAGCGGATTACTTTGAATCCCTTCGCCTCGATCGCCGCTGAGCGACGAGCGTCGGCGCGCTCGCCTTCATCCGAGAAGTGTTGGCCGCCATCGAGCTCGATGACGAGCTTGGCCGCGTGGCAGATGAAATCGGCGACGTAGCGCTCGATTGGCACTTGGCGGCGGAAGCGCGCGCCATTCAGCCGGTTGCCGCGCAGCTCTGACCACAGGATGCGCTCTGCGTCAGTCGAGTTGCTTCTGAGCGCACGTGCGTTGGCGCGCAGTTTGGCCGACACTTTCCAGTCCGGGTGCTTGGGATCGACCATTGGCAGCCCCATTGCGGAGAAACCCTCTCCCCAACCCTCCCCCGCACGCGGGGGAGGGAGCTCGACCTGTCGAGCGGGCAGAGAATGTGTACCCATGAAACAGAGGCCACGCCCTCGCTCCATCCGTTCCCTCCCCCGCTTGCGGGGGAGGGTCAGGGAGAGGGCTGTCTCCGCGAAGGGAACGGAGAGAATCTGCGTGAGAGCGAGCGTCACGAGCTCAGCCCTCCCGCCAGCGTCGGCACCTCCAGCGGCTTGAAGCCGTAGTGGTCGAGCCAGCGGACGTCGCTGTCGAACAGCTGGCGCAGATCGGCGATGCCGTATTTCAGCATGGCGATGCGGTCGATGCCCATGCCCCAGGCGAAGCCCTGGTACACGTCGGGATCGATGCCGCAGGCGCGCAGCACGTTCGGATGCACCATGCCGCAACCGAGGATCTCCATCCAGTCCTCGCCTTCGCCGAAGCGGATCTCGTTCTTGTCGCGGCGGCACTGCAGGTCGACTTCCAGCGACGGCTCGGTGAACGGGAAGAACGACGGGCGGAAGCGCATGTTGAGGTGGTCGACCTCGAAGAACGCCTTGCAGAACTCGTGCAGGATCCATTTGAGGTGGCCGAGATGCGAACCCTTGTCGATCACGAGGCCTTCGACCTGGTGGAATTGCGGCGTGTGGGTCGCGTCCGAATCGATGCGATAGGTGCGGCCCGGGCAGATCACGCGGATCGGCGGCTTCTGGGTCAGCATGGTGCGCACCTGCACCGGCGAGGTGTGAGTGCGCAACAGCATGCGCGAGCCGTCCTCCTTGGGATGGAAGAAGAACGTGTCGTGCATCTCGCGCGCCGGATGACCTTCGGGGAAATTCAGCTTGGTGAAGTTGTAATCATCGGTCTCGATGTCTGGACCTTCGGCGACCGAGAAACCCATGTCGGCGAAGATGGTGGTCAGCTCGTCCCAGACCTGGCTGAGCGGATGGATGCGGCCGGCCTCGGCCTGCGCATCGCGCAGCGGCAGGGTGACGTCGACGGTCTCGGAGGCCAGCCGCGCATCGAGCGCTGCCGACTTCAGCACGTCACGCCGTGCGGCGAGCGCCTCGGTGACCTTGTCCTTGGCCTGGTTGATCGCCGCGCCTTGCGTCTTGCGTTCGTCGGGCGACATCTTGCCGAGCGTGGCGAGCAGCGCCGAGATCGAGCCCTTCTTGCCGAGGGCTGCGACGCGTACGGCTTCAAGGGCGGCTTCGTCGCCCGCGGCGGCGATCTGGTCGAGGATGGACGTTTCAAGTGTTGCGAGGTCGGACACAGGCAAATCCTTGGCTCCAAATTCGGCTGGGTTGTCGCCGCCCGAAGGCCGTAACGTCAAGCAAAAAGCCGGTCATTTCGGCACCTCGAACGGCTGGGTTGAACCTCGCGCGGGGGCCCGGCACCAAGGGAGGATCAAGAGGAGACCTGCGATGCTTTCGAAACGCGATCTGGCTGCCCTGGCCATCGTTCTGTCCGTCGCCGCCACGCCTGCGCGCGCCATGGTCTGCATGGACAAATCCATGACGCTGGACGAGGTCGCGGACACCATCAGCAGCCAGAAGAGCTGCGAAAGCGCGATGAAGGTCTTTAGGGATTGCGAACTGACGGCGAGCGGCGATGTTCAGCTCGGTGCCGCCGTCGAAAAGAAATGCGAGGCGGACTTCAAGCCTGGCCTCAGTGCTGCGCAGACCCAGGCGTACAAAGGCGAGATGCACGCATGCGACATCAAGTACCGGAACAAGTCCGGCACCATGTATCTCTCGTTTACGGCATTCTGCCGGGCGGAGGTGGCCCAGCGTTACTCGCAACGCGCGCTGAAGGCTGCGGGCGCGAACGCCCGCTAGCGCTGGCGCTATCAGGCCGCGAGAGCGGCCTTGGCCTTCTCGGCGATCAGCTGGAACGATGCGGGCTCGTGGATCGCGAGATCCGAGAGCACCTTGCGGTCCACGGTGATGCCCGACTTGGCGAGACCGTCGATAAATCGGCTGTAGGTCAGGCCGAACGGACGGACAGCGGCGTTGAGACGCTGGATCCAGAGCGCGCGGAAGGTGCGCTTCTTACGCTTGCGGTCGCGGAAGGCGTACTGCTGGGCCTTCTCGACGGCCGGCTTGGCGGCGCGGATGGTGTTCTTGCGGCGGCCGTAGAAGCCCTTGGCGGCCTTGTAGACTTTCTTGTGCTTGGCGTGGGCGGTCACACCGCGTTTGACGCGAGACATGACGAAATCCTTCAGAGATGACTTGGTTTTTCGGATCGCCGCGCATTAACGCGGCGCAGATGGCAATGATCTTCGACGATCTTGGACGCGATCAGGCGTTCGGCAAGAAGTACTTCTTGACGTTGTCGCCGTCGGTCTTGAACAGCACAGCGGTGCCGCGAAGCTGACGGATCTGCTTCTTCGTCCGCTTGATCATGCCGTGACGCTTGCTGCGATGGGCGAACATCACTTTGCCGGTGGCAGTCACCTTGAAGCGCTTTTTAGCGCCCGATTTGGTCTTCAGCTTGGGCATTTGGCTCTCCTAATGGCCACAGAATTCCGCCCGCAAAGGCGGTTGGCCGTCAAAAATGCTCGTTAGAGCGTTGATTGTGCTCAGGTTTTGCGAATAAGCGCATAACCCGCACGAAACACCGCCACGGCAGCCCTTAATCAGCCGGGCGATGAAGGCTGGGCTTATGACAGAGGAAAGGCCGGATGGCAACGATGAACCGCGGGAACCGCCGCGCCGACTATTTGGAGTTACCCATTATTCACGCCGTCCCGTCCGGAGCAGGACCAAAATGGCCCATTTTTCTCAATCGATTTTGTCTGTTGTGGTCAATCCCCGCCACCTCGCGTTGTTCGCCGTGGTTGCCGCGGCCGTTATTCCCTCGACCGCCGATGCCCGCATCGGCGGCTATGACGGCGTCTGGAATGTCACTTTCGCCACCACCCGCGGCGCCTGCAGCTCGGGCTATAGCGTCCCCTTCACCGTCACGGGCAGCCGCGTGTCCTCCGCCGGCGGCGGCCGGGTCTCCGGCACGGTCAATCGCGGCGGCGCCGTCGCGGTCGCGGTGTCGGTCGGCGCCTCCCATGCCACCGGCGGCGGCCGTCTCGGCGGCGCAGCCGGGGCGGGATACTGGAGAGGGGTCATCTCCGGCGACCAATGCAGCGGCACTTGGCAGGCTTCGCGAGCCTGAAAACACAAACGGCCCGCCGGACAATCCGGACGGGCCGTTGAATTCTCGGCCTTGAAAAGCTGCGCTCAGCGCGGCGCCAGCACCATGACGACCTGGCGGCCTTCGAACCGGGCGTCCTGCTCGACCTTGGCGAGCTCCGCGACGTCGGTCTTGATCTTGTCCAGCAGCTTGGTGCCGATTTCCTGGTGCGCCATTTCGCGGCCGCGATAGCGCAGGGTGATCTTGACCTTGTCGCCTTCTTCGAAGAACCGCAGCATCGCGCGCATCTTCACGTCGTAGTCGTGGTCGTCGATCATCGGGCGGAGCTTGATCTCCTTGATCTCGACCGTCTTCTGACGCTTGCGGGCCTCGGCGGCTTTCTTCTGGGCGGAATACTTGTACTTCCCGTAGTCCATGATCTTGCAGACGGGAGGGCTGACATTTGGCGAAATCTCAACCAGATCCATGCCGGCTTCCTGGGCCATCTTGATGGCAAGCATGGTCTCGATGATGCCTTTGTTCTCACCGGCCTGATCGATCAGCTGGATCTGCGCGTTGCGAATATCATCATTGATGCGCGGCCCATCTTTGCTGGCAACGGGCGGGGCTCTATTGGGACGGCGAATGGGTGGTTCTCCAACATTGTGAAAGGAAGCGGCTATTTTGCAGGAAGATGCTGATGGCGGCAAGCAAGTCGCCGTTGCGAGCAGCGAAAAACCCTCAAATGCGAGGCATTTTGGCCACGCTTTTCGGCACGGTGCACGACATAGACACCTTGCCCCTGTTCCGCAAGCGTCCCAAAGGGACAATAGCAATATTGGGTTGCTTCGCGAACGCGCCCGAACAGCTCAAACCGCACAGCCGGAGTAAACGTTCCATGACCACAGCAATTCCCGATGCCGTGCTCGACTTCATCGAGGTGGGTGAGGGCGCGTCCGCGCGCAGGATCGCGGTGCGCCACCGTACGGGTCAAGGATCTGGCCAAGGTCCCGGCGTGATCTGGCTCGGCGGTTTCAAGTCGGACATGCAGGGCGGCAAGGCAGTGGCGCTGGATGCCTGGGCCGCAGAGCATGGGCGTGCCGCCGTCAGGTTCGACTATTCCGGGCACGGCGAATCCAGCGGCGAATTCGCCGATGGAACCATCGGCAGCTGGCTCGAGGACAGCGTCGCGGTGTTCGAGCGGTTCTGCGCCGGTCCGCAAATCCTGATCGGCTCCTCCATGGGTGGCTGGATGGCGCTGCTGCTGGCGCGCGAGATCAGGAAGCGTCAGGAGAAAGCGCAAGCCAAGGCCTCGCTCGCGGGCCTCGTGCTGATCGCGCCGGCGCCCGACTTCACGGAAGAGCTGATGTGGAAGACCTTCTCGCCCGCGGTGAAGAAGGAAATCGAAACCAAGGGCTTTTGGCTCAGGCCATCCGAATATGGCGACGGCACGCCGTATCCGATCACACGCAAGCTCATCGAGGAGGGCCGCAACCATCTCGTGCTCGGCAGCGCCATCGATCTCGGTTGTCCCGTCCGCATCCTGCAGGGTGCCCAGGACCCTGACGTCCCGTGGCAGCATGCATTTGCGCTGACGCATCGGCTGCCGGCTGACGACGTCGTGCTCACGCTGATCCAGGACGGCGACCATCGCCTGTCTCGTCCGCAAGACATCACGCGCATTCTTGCCGCAGTGGCGGAGATCGGGTGATTGTTCTCTTCCTTCTCTCCTTGCGGGAGCGATGATCGACGTTGGTTTGTCGCACGGCCACGGATTTCCGATGGGACATCAAGGGAGAGGGAGCGCAGCGGAGCAAACTGCTGATGTCTGTGACTCCAGCTAAGGCGGCGGTGGTTTCGCCATCGGCTTGCGTTGCGCCAGCGCGGCGACGGTCGCGGTGCCGATCGGGCCCTTCTCGTCGTAAAGCCAGCATTCGCCGATCGCGACGCCATCCGTGGCTTGATGGTTGACCACGTCGAAACCGATCCAGTTCGTCACCGGCAATCGGTGCAGATAGATCGTCACGTCGCTGTTGATATAGCCGAGCCCCTTGTCGCCGGCATTGGCAAATGGGCTTGCGAAATCGGCACCTGTGGCGACGTGGACGAACGGCGTCATCCGCACGCCTGCAACGAGCTCGCGCACATCACTCATCCAAAGTCGCCGCGGCCCGAGCGAGCCCATATGGCCGACGATGGGTCGCGTCGTCCATTTGCCGTTCATGCCGAGCCGGGGATCGGTCGGCTTTGGAATCTCCGATGGCTTCGGCACGTCCCAGTTCGGCGGCGACCAGACATTGCCGTCAGGATTTTGCGTCCGCCGCAACAGCTGGCACGAAGCACGCGCCATTCTGACGCCGCCGGAGACAAACTCGGCTTCCACAACGCGGATGCGCAGGCCGTCTCGCACCAGCCGGGTCGTCACTTGGATCGGCTTGTCGATGGTCGGCAGCCGAAACATGTCGACTGTCAGCCGCGCCGGCACGAATTCTGGGCCCGAATGGCGCTCCTCGATGGCAAAGCCGAGCAGGCCGATGATGACGCGGCCGTGCAGCGATTTCGGATCCCAGGGGCCATTGGCCACTTCCGTCGGATGGAATGTATCGCCGTCGCGGGTGAAGAAAGGGATGCTTGTTGTCATGATCGGCGACTTTGCGGGAATGGGTGGGGAAATCAAGGGCGGCGAGCGCGAGAGCTAGGACGCGGCTTGCCACTCCAGACGAACGTTCTCATCGTGCTCGTTGCTCAATGCAGCTCCCTTCATCGCTTCGAGCTCATCTCGAGGCAGCAACTGCGCCAGCGCCCACACCGCAGCCCCGCGCACCAGCGGGCTCACATCGTCAAGCAATCGCCGCGCTGCCTCCGCCAGTGCGGCCTCGCCGGAATTGCCGATCGCGATCAGCACATTCCGCACAAAGCGGTCTCGGCCAATCCGCTTCACGGGTGATTTCGTGAACAGCGCGCGAAATGCGGCATCGTCGAGCCGCGAAAGCTCGGCCAGACCAGGCGCACGCAATTCATCACGCGCAGCGAGTTTGGCCTCGCGTCCCTCCTGCGCAAACTTGTTCCAGGGACACGCGGCGAGGCAATCATCGCAGCCATAGATACGGTTGCCGATGGCCTTGCGGAATTCCGGCGGGATCGGTCCCTTGTTCTCGATGGTGAGATAGGAGATGCAGCGCCGCGCATCGAGCTTGTACGGCGCGGGAAATGCCGCGGTCGGGCAGATCTCGAGACAGGCCCGGCACGAGCCGCAATGATCGATCTCGGCGGGATCGCGCGGCAGCTCGAGCGTGGTGTAGATCGCGCCGAGGAACAGCCATGAGCCGAATTCGCGCGAAACGAGATTGGTGTGCTTGCCCTGCCAGCCCAGATGCGCGGTCTGCGCCAGCGGCTTCTCCATCACCGCCGCTGTGTCGACGAACACCTTCACTTCGCTCGGCGCGATCGCAACCAGCCACCGCGCCAGTGCCTTGAGCCGCTTCTTGATGAGGTCGTGATAGTCGTCGCCCCTCGCATAGACCGAGATCGCCCCACGCGTGCGCTGTTGCAGGATCGCGAGCGGATCCTGGTCGGGTCCGTAATTGACGCCGAGCATGATGACGCTGCGCACGTCCGCCCACAGCCCGCGCGGATCGACGCGGCGCTCCGGCTGGTTCGCGAGCCAGTCCATGTCGCCATGGCCGCCCGAGGCGATGAATTCGAGGAAGTTCGCGCCGGCCTTGTCGATCGTGCCGGGCTCGGTGACGCCAATGCAGTCGAAGCCGAGCGCGTGCGCTTCGCGCGCGAGCGCCGCCTTCAGTTCAGTCGGATCGGAGTTCAGAAATCCAGGTCCACGTAGGTCCGCGACGCCGGCACGCCCGCCAGCCATTCGCTCAGCAGCGGGCGGAACGACGGGCGGGATTTCACCCGCGCGTACCACGCCTTTGCCGCGTCGTCCTCGCTCCATGGCACGTCGCCCAGATAGTCGATCGCCGAAAGATGCGCCGCGGCGGCGAGATCCGCGTAAGTGAGCCGGTCGCCGGCGAGGAAGTTGCGCGTCTGCGCCAGCCAGCCGATATAGGCCAGATGATAGCGCACGTTGGCCTTGGCGGCGCGCATCACGTCCGCCGAAGGCGGGCCGCCGCCATTCTCCTCGCTCATGAAGCGCTTGTAGATGCGCTCGGTCACGAGCGGATGCGAGACTTCCTCGAAGAACTTTTCGTTGAACCAGGTCATCAGCCGGCGCACCTCGACGCGCTCACCGATCGTCTCAGGCATCAGGCGCTTGGGTCCCATTCCGGCCCCATAGGCTTCGTCGACATATTCGGCGATGATGGCCGCACCCGGGATCGGCGGCTGCTCGTCGTCCAGCAGAACGGGCGTGGTGCCGGCCGCATTGAGCAGCAGAAATGCCTCGCGCCGTTCCCAGCTGCGTTCCTCGACCAGTTTCAGCTCGAGCCCGTATTCGCCCGCGATCAGGCGAATGAAGCGCGAATGTGGACAGAACGGATGATGAAACAGCGTAAACATGAAGCCTTTGACTATTTGATGGTGCTTAAGAATCCATCAATGTTTGTGCGGCGCCACAGTAGTCTTTCAAAACCGCGCGGCAAGGGCGCGATAGCGCATTTTGCGATTGCGAGCGAGAGGCGAATAGGCGAGAAGAGCCCCGCTTTTCCAGCGGAAATGGACCGTAAATATGTCAGACGCAATACGGGCAGTGATCCTCGGCATCATCGAGGGTGTGACCGAGTTCCTTCCCGTGTCCTCGACCGGCCATTTGCTGCTTGCGGAGCGCTTCTTCGGCCTCGGCGAGGGCGCATTCTGGGATTCGTTTACCGTCCTGATCCAGCTCGGCGCGATTCTCGCGATCGTCGTGCTGTACTTCAAGAAGCTGTGGGACGTCGCGATCGGCATGTTCACGGGCGATGCCTATGCGCGCCGTTTCGTGGTCGGTCTGCTGGTGGCATTCCTGCCGGCTGTCGTCGTCGGCCTCCTCGCCGGCAAGTATATCAAGAGCCTGCTGTTCAATCCGTGGGTCGTGTGCTTCTCGCTGATCGTCGGAGGCGCCATCCTGTTGTGGGTCGACCGGATCGAGCTCAAGGCGCGCGAGTATGATGCCACGCGATTTCCGCTGCTGATGTACCTCTATATCGGCATCGCGCAGTGCATTGCGATGATTCCGGGCGTTTCGCGTTCCGGTGCCAGCATCGTCGCAGCGATGTTTTTGGGCGCCGACAAGCGCGCGGCGGCGGAGTTCTCGTTTTTCCTGGCCATCCCCACCATGATCGGTGCGTTCGCCTATGATTTCTACAAGAGCCGCGCCGAGATGACGATGGACCACATGGGCATCGTCGCGATCGGCTTCGTGGTGTCGTTCGTCACGGCGATCATCGTGGTGAAGACGTTCCTGGAATACGTCACCCGCCACGGCTTCGTGGTGTTCGCCTGGTGGCGCGTCATCGTCGGCACCCTGGGACTGATCGCGCTGGCGCTCGGCCATTAAGTTCCCGGCAAGTTGCCGACGGGCCTCAACGCAATATCAGCTTTTCGCCGCTAGTCAGTTTCCGGGAGCGGGGCGGCCCGCAGGTGGAGCTGAACGATGACGACTGTCAGCGGCTGGGGGCGCTTCCCGGTCGTCGATACCGAAGTGCTGCGGCCGCGCTCGTTCGAGGCGGTGGCGGACGCCGTCGTCGCCGGCTCGGTGGCGCGCGGCAACGGCCGCGCCTATGGCGATGCCGCGATCGGCACGGTCAGGACCATCGGCATGACCGGGTTCGACAGGATCAGGTGGTTCGATCCGGCGACCGGCCGCATCCGCCTGGAGGCCGGCGTGCTGCTGTCCGACCTGATCGATACTTTTGGCCCGCGCGGCTTCCTGCCCTTCGTCGTGCCCGGTACGCGGTTCGTATCGGTGGGCGGCGCCATCGCCGCCGACGTGCACGGCAAGAACCATCATGGCGAAGGCGGTTTCGGCCGCTATGTCGACAGTATCCTGCTGCGCACGGGTGCGGGCGAGACCATTGAAGTCTCGCGCGAGCAAAATCCCGATGCCTTCTTCGCGACGGTGGGCGGCATGGGCCTCACCGGCGTGATCCTCGAAGCCACGATGCGGCTGCGCCGTGTCGAGACCGGCTGGATCCGCGAGCAAGTGGTTTCCGCATCCGATCTCGATGCCGCGATGCGCGCGCTCGAGGCGAGCGAGTCTGCGACCTATTCGGTGGCGTGGATCGATTGCGTGGCGCGCGGGCGCGATCTCGGGCGCTCGCTGATCTATCTCGGTGAGCACGCAAGCGCCGATGAGCTTGCCGAAGGCGCGGATCGTTTTGCCCTTGGCAAGAAGCCTGGGCTCGCCGTGCCGATCGACCTGCCCGTGATGGCGCTCAACCGCGTCACCGTCCGCGCCTTCAACGAGCTCTATTACCGCATGGGCGCGCGACGTGCAGGCAGCGACCATTTGGTCTCGCTCTATCCATATTTCTTTCCGCTCGACAGCGTCGCCGACTGGAATCGCATCTATGGCCGGCGCGGCTTCCTCCAGCATCAATGCGTGATCCCGGAAGCCGGCGCGCGCGGCGTGCTCGGCGATATCCTCGATCGCGTCTCCAAGCGCGGCGATGCGTCGTTCCTCGCGGTGCTGAAAAAGCTCGGGCATGGCGACGGCCTGCTGTCGTTTCCGCTGCCCGGCTACACGCTGGCGCTGGATTTCCCGGTCAACGGCGACATCCTCAGTTTCCTCGACGAGATCGATCGTCTCGTTGTCGCCGCCGGCGGCCGGCTCTATCTCGCCAAGGACGCGCGGCAGTCGCGTGCGACGTTCGAGGCCGGCTACCCCGCGCTGTCGCGCTTCAAGGCGATCCGCAAAGCGCTCGATCCCGCCGGAAACATCCGCTCCAAGCTTTCACAGCGTCTGTTCGATGAGGTTAGGCCGTGACATCACGCAGGTCAGTTCTGGTGCTCGGTGGCTCCTCCGACATTGGTCGCGCCGCGGCGCGCGCCTTTGCCAAGGCGGGTTACGACGTCGGTCTCGCCGGCCGCGACGTCGCGGCGCTTGAGCCTGACGCCGCAGATCTGCGCGCGCGCTACAATATCGAAGCCGGCCTCTTCAAATTCGACGTGCTCGACGCCGCTTCGTTCGATGGCTTTGTCGCAAGCCTTCCCGCGCTGCCTGACGTCGTCATTTCGACCGTCGGCCTTCTGGGTGTGCAGCAAAATGCCGAGAGCGATCTTGGGCACGCCACCACGATCATGCGCTCGAACTATGAAGGACCATCGCTGATCCTCGGCCTGTTCGCCGAAAGGTTCTTAGCTCGCGGCAATGGCACCATCGTCGGCGTGTCCTCGGTCGCCGGCGATCGCGGCCGCGCCTCGAACTATGTCTACGGCTCGGCCAAGGCCGGTTTCTCCGCCTTCCTCTCGGGCCTGCGCGCCCGTTGCAGCCGCAGCGCCGTGCACGTCGTCACGGTGAAGCCCGGTTTCGTCCGCACGAAAATGACTGAGGGTATGAAGCTGATCGGCCCGTTGACCGTCGATGCGCCTGTCGTCGGCGATGCGATCCTGAACGCGGTCGAGAAGAAGACCGACGTCGTTTATGTCAGTAGCAAATGGCGTCTCGTGATGCTCATCATCAAGACGCTGCCTGAGGCGGTGTTCAAGAAGCTGAAGTTTTGAGCTGTCGCCGACTGACGCTCCCTCTCCCGCTTGCGGGGAGGGACTCGGGAGAGATGAAACCGACTCACACGCCCATGCGCTGGAACTGGCCCTGCGGGCGGAAACGCCAGAGATATTGCGGGGCGATCGCTTCCAGCGAATCCGCCGCGATGCCGAGGCCTTCCAGCGTCAGGCCGGCGGCCTTCGCGGCTTCCGAGACGACATTGTCGCGCTCGAGCAGCGTGACCTGGTCCGGCGTCAGCTTGAAGGCACCAGGCGCGAATTGCAGGAAGGCGGCCTTGAGGCGCGCAAGGCCAAACGACAACGGCACCAGCGTCGGCTTGCGCTCGGCGATCGCGACGATGGCCTCGATGATCTCGCGCACCGTCAGCACCTCAGGACCGCCGAGCTCGTAGGTCGCACCCGCCCTGGCCTTGCCGTCGACGGCGTCGGCAATCGCGGTGGCGACGTCGCCTACATAGACCGGCTGCATCTTGGTCGCGCCGCCGATCAGCGGGAGCACCGGCGACATCCGCGCCAGCGCCGCAAAGCGGTTGGTGAACTGGTCCTCGGGACCGAACATCACCGAGGGGCGGACAATCGTGGCCGACGGCACTGCCGCGCTCACCGCGGCTTCACCGGCCGCCTTGGCCTTGGCATAGCGCGACGGCGATTCGGCATCGGCGCCGAGCGCCGAGACATGGATCAGGCCGGCGCCCACGGCCGCCGCCGCCTTGGCGACGGTCTCGGCGCCCTTGGCCTGGACGGCGTCGAAGGTCTGGGCGCCGCCTTCAGTGAGGATGCCGACGAGGTTGATCACGACCTGCGAATCACGCACCGCCGCCTCGACCGACGCCGGATAGCGCAGATTGGCCTGCACGGTGTGGACCTGGCCGACCTTGCCCGAGGGCTGGAGGTATCCGGCCAGTTCCGGCCGCCGCACCGCGACCCTGATACGGTAATCCCGCCGGCACAGCGCGCGGACGACATTCCGGCCCAAAAACCCCGATCCGCCGAAAACCGTGACGAGAGTTTCCAGATTCGATGCCATGGAGGTCCATTCCTGCGGAAGAGTGCGAGATATCAGGCTTGTATCGGGGTGGTGTGCGATGCGCAATCGGCATCCCGAACCATGAATTGACAACGGCGTCACCGAACCGTAGTAACCGCCTCCGTGCCCCAACGGCATGCCCAGGTGGTGGAATTGGTAGACGCGCTGGCTTCAGGTGCCAGTGGCTTAACGGCCGTGAAGGTTCGAGTCCTTTCCTGGGCACCATCGCTCCGCGATGTTGTTGATTTCGCTGAAGTCCCTGATACTCAAGGGTGATCGACCGTCTCAACTGGTACACAGAGACGGTACACATGCTTCTGCGAATGGCCTCTCCTATCCGCCGCGACGGCTCCTCCGTTCATTACCTCCGAAAGCGCGTCCCCGCTGACCTGACCGATAAGGCAGTGGGCTTGGTGCTGTGCGTTCCCGTGGGGGATGAGACGGCGACGGTGAAGGTCGGTGGTACCGGCACGATCAAGGTGTCGCTGCGCACACACGACCCTCGGGAGGCCAAGGCGCGGCAGGCGAAGGCGCTCGCCTACCTCGACGACGTGTGGCGCTCGTTGCGGGATGGTCCCCGCCGCTTGAGCCACAAGCAAGTGATCGCTCTGGCTGGAGACTTCCGGCGGCGAGCAATCGCGAGGTTCGACGAAGAACCCGGCCCGGCAGGCATCTGGGCGAGGCTCCTCGAATTGTCAGCGGGCTGGGATGAGGCGACCCGAATGCGGGAAGCCGCCCCCTTCGTCGAAGAGCACCTTGCCCGACACGCTTTGAACGTCGATGAGGATACCAAGGCTGCCCTAACCCGCGAGATGCTCAAGGTGGGGGCGGAGATCGCCGGGGTTATGAAAGGACGCGCGGAGGGCAACTACGCACCCGACGATGGAGCAAACAGGTTTCCGACGCTACAGCTTGACGCACCTAAGGGCAGCGCTGCGGTTCCTGTTGCTGAGCTGCTGGCGGGCTGGGAGCTGGAAAGCCGAGCGGCTGGTGTCACGGACAAGACGATCAGTGAGTACAAATCGGTGCTCACGCGCTTCGTGGCTTTTATTGAGCACGACGACGCAACCCGCATAACACCGCACGACGTGGTCCGGTGGAAGGACAAGCGGCTTGCAGATGGTCGCTCCCCAAAGACTGTAAAGGACGTGGACCTGTCCGCCATGAAGTCGGTGTTCGGTTGGGGCGTTCGGAACCACAAGCTGCCAAGCAACCCGGCGCAAGGCGTGACGCTGAAGATTGGCAAGAAGGTGCGGGAGCGGGGCAAGGGGTTCACGGACGGTGAAGCCGAAGCGATCCTAAAGGCCGCGCTGGGGTACAGTGGGGCTGCGCAAGAGCACGCAAAGACTGCTGCGGCAAAGCGGTGGCTTCCTTGGCTGTGCGCTTACAGCGGCGCTCGGATTGGCGAGGTGGCTCAGCTCCGGCGCGAAGACGTTCGCCGCGAGGGTGATCACTACGTCGCGACGATCACGCCAGAGGCTGGCCCGGTGAAGAACAAGGAAGCCCGCGAGGTGCCGCTGCACCCGCATCTGGTGGAAATGGGCTTCATCGACTTCGCTACGTCATCGGCCAAAGGCTACCTGTTCCTGACCGTCGCGAAAGACGGGGAAATGAAGGGCAAGTTGCGAGCCCTGAAGAACCGTCTTGCGGAGTTTGTCCGGGCCATCGTCGCCGATAAGCGTGTTGCGCCAAACCACGGCTGGCGGCATCGCTTCATCACGAAGAGCCGCAAGCACGGGCTGGATCAGGAAAAGCGCCGCATGATCACGGGCCATGCTGGCGAGAGCGTGGACGAGCGGGTCTACGGTGATCCTGCGGGGCTGTATGTCGAGGTCTGCAAGCTGCCCCGGTACGGTGTGGAAGGGGTGTCTGCGGCAGCCTGACTAACCGAAGAGATCAGGCTGGGTCATCTCGTCCAACCGAATGACGCCCAGCAACTGCCAAGTCTGTGGCCTCTTCGCTTGGTTGCCGAGCGCGAAGGCCATGCCTTTGCTGGGATACTGTTCGTCATAGACGGCTCGCATGCGGTCCAGCGCTCCTGCCTCGCCGTACTCGGCTTGCCAGCGCCAGAACATCGCATGGGTTTCCCAGTCTCCGTTCTGGTAGTTGTGGTGACCGTCGCTGTCGTCGAACTCAAACCTAAAATCGAATGGCGACGGCTCGAGTTCTGCCAGCTCCTTATCGAAGATCGATGTTTGCCGTGCGGCGAGTTTGAATGCTTCCCGCTCCTCCGCGAGGTCGGCTGCTGACTTACGTTTCGCGATGAACTTCGTGTTTCGAGGGCGAATGAGGGTTAGCGATCTTCCGAGGGCCATCGCCTCCTTGGCCGAGCCGGTGATGAGCGGCGTGAGCAATCGCGTCCGCTCGTCCTGTGGCAATTGGCCGTCGATGGTGATGCTGTCCTCGTAGACGTGACAGCTCTCGCCCCGCTTGTCTCGTGTGGGCGGTCGATAGGAGAACTTGACCCAATTCCACCGGGAGAAGCTGCTGTCGCCCCGAAGGTGTCGAAAGCGTACCGGGAAGAGCCGCTTCCATTGACCGTCAGCGGTCACGCCAGCGCAGCAGACAGTTTCCCCGTAGGTTCTGCTGGGCTGCGGCAGCGCCTTGACCAGAACGACTGCGCGGGAGCTTTGCGGCGTTACGGGCATAGCGATCAGGTTCATCACCAAAGAGGTGGAACATAGAGACCTGAGTCGGTAGTGCCGATGCAACCATCAACCTGTGGCATTCACTGGGATCGCGTTCAAAGCACATCAAACAGGTGCTCTGCTCGTCAACCAGCTTGGCCAGCTCTTGGAGGCTTTGCTGCGGCTCGCTCTGGGCGAGGTGCTTGCCATAGATTTTCCGGAACCGATCGAAGTGGCCCGCCCGTGCAGCATCCCGGCCGGGCTTCGGGTCGCCAAGCGCTGAGAGGTGGACGTACCGAATGCCCTCTCGCTCAAGCCGGTCGCGGAGCTTGTTCTTCGAGAACCCCTTCTTCCGGGAGATCGGCACGGCGCGGACATCCGCCAAGAGCTGCACCTTGACGCTCTTCAGCGTGGCGACGAAGCGGTCAATGTCGGTGCCTTCGTAGCCAATGGTGTAGAGTGTCGTCATCCAAATCACCCCAGTTCCGGGCTCATCTTGGTTTAGCAAGAGTAAACGCCCCATTACGCCGCTTAGTGAGCAGATGCAAAAAAACACTGATAGCGTCGGGAAGATGCGCTTAGAGTTGGCCGCCTAAGCAGCCCAACTCCTCAGCGCCGCTTCGGCTCCGGCCGGGTCCTCCTTGATGCGATAGATCGTCTGTCGGCTCAGGCCCGTCGCAGCGGCAATCTGCCCGACGCCTGCCGACTGCTCCAGCATGTTGCGGACCACTTCGAGCTGGTCTTTGTCGAATGTCGGCTTCCGCCCCCGGTACTTCGTCTCACCCGCTGTCGCCTTGGCGAGAGCAATGCCGCCGCGTTGCGCTTCTTTGATGGCCTCGGCATTGGCCTGTGCGGTAGCGGCCATGAAGGCAATGAGCGCATCCCTCACGGCCTGCTGCATGGGGTCCTTCGTTGCGCCGTCGAAGGTGAGCCCGTTGATCACCGTGCGGATCACGACGCCCCGCCGCATGAATTCCCTGATTGTGTCGCACACGTCCCCGTAGTTGCGCCCGAGGCGGTCGATCCAGCGAACGACGAGAGTGTCCCCGCTGCGCAGGATGTCGAATAGCCGCTTGCCTTCAGGACGCTCCGCGAGACGAGTGCTTATCCCCGAGACGCCATGGTCCGCGACGACGCGGTCGATCTTGAAGCCTGCGGCCTCCGCCCCTGTCCGCTGATGTTCGACGGTCTGGTCGGTGGTGGAAACTCGCGCGTAGAAGATCGTGGCCATGAACGCCCCTTGTGTCCGTTAGGGTTATGTCCGTTGTGTATCGTGTCCGTTGACCCAAGTCAACCCTAACGGACGCTAGTTCGAGGCTGCCTCGCTTGTCCGCAGGGGCATACCCTTACGGACCGACGATTCGGGTCCACAACTGGAACCGAGCGGTTCAGGCGGGAATTGTTGATAGTCACCGGCAGCGACCGTTTGGGCGTCGGTGGCTGAGGGACTGATCGCGCTCCCGCCTGCACAAGCAAGGGTGCTACGCCATGCAGAGACGGCGTCGTGTCAAGCAGAGCAGAACATTGGAAGAGCGGCTCGCAGACGAAGCGGAGCGCATGCGCCAACAGGCCGAGCACGCCGCACCCGGCGAGCGAGAGCGTTTGATCCGCAAGGCTCGCCAAGTCGAGATCACAGTACACTTGACTGAATGGTTGAACTCGTCGGGCCTCCAACCTCCCAAGGGTTAGACCGAAGCGCATTGCCTCAGACGAAGCTCCGCAATCCCGCAGGTCACCTGAGCATGACCCCCATGGGGGGAAGCCCGCCACAAGATGGGGTCGAGTGGGGGCTTCACAGTTTTCTGCTCAACTATCCGGGTTCTGGTGGCGCGAGGGCTTGCGCGATGCGCTGCCGGGCGCTGGGGGTCTTCAGCGGCACGCCTCCATGACAGCGACCATCGCCCCACCGAACGTCGGGGTTCGTGTATCCTGGCCCCCGCGCCGTCTCGATAGCTGCTTGCCTGATGAGGGCGCGTGAGATCGCGACGATGTTCGCAAGCCTGATGTCGAACGGGTTGCCGTTGCGGTGGCGAACTACATGGTTGCCTGAGCTACCGAGCAGGAAGCGCGCCGCTGCGAAGCCCGTCCCTGGTCCCTTGCCAGCAGCGTAGAGGGTCCCCCGAGCAACCCTGAGACTTGTCAGCTTCCAGCGTTGGAGGGCGGCCCAGCCCGTGGGGCAGAGCACGACGGTGTAGCCGGTGGGGACGGTCCCGACGAGGACGACCGGCTGGCCATCCAGCTCAGCTTGGATCACGGTACCGGGCAACATCGTTGCGGGGATAGCGGTCGAATTGCCGTTTGTATTCAAGGCTGTAACACCGGTTCTGGCTGATAGAGCGTCCAATCTGGACAGCTTTTAGAAATCATCATTGATTTCAATTGCTTCTGTGGCGGCCTGCGGCTTGGCAGGCTCCAGCAGCGCTTTGGCAAACTCATGAGCGAGTGCCCTCCGCTTCCCCCAACAGTGGACCCCTCGGGCTTCCGCAAGGGCCAGCGTAAGGGCCTCCCGAACGCGTTCCTCAGCGGGGCTGGTGGCCCTCGTGGGCTCTGATGCTCCAGCGTTGTCGTCGCGCCCTGACCGCATCTTGGCTGCGATCTTCGGGAATGCCTTCTTCATCCAGTTCTCGATGGAAGACTTCGACGCGAGCCCCCCGAGGTCTCTCGCGATCTCTCGGTAAGACTTCAAGCCGCGCCGACCAACGCGATTGCGCCCTTGTCGCATGTATAGCTCGAAGACCCTGCGCTTCTCACTCTGACGGGTCAGCCGTGCGCCGTTGCGGGTGTTCGCCATCGCGGCTTGCCACTGGGCGTCCGCTTCGTTCAGCTCCTCGATAGTCGCCTCTACGACATCGCGGCCGAGTTGCTTCTGAGCCAAGAGCCGGTGCCATCCGTCGATGAGGACGAGCACTCCACCCACGTCTGCAAGCCGAAGCGGGGTCATGTTCGCACCGTGCACGTAGTGGGTGACGTAGTCCCTCACGAGTGCGCCGTTGATCTGATCACGCACCTGCCAATCAGCTCGTGTCGCGATGCCAGTAATCGGGACCACGACGATGGGATTTGGTTTGGAAGCCACTTCCTCGCTCTCGAAATCGTACTTCGGGGGCGCTGCGGTGATCTTGTCGGTGTTCCGCGGAGCGACCTTCCCGGCTCCGGTCGGTTCATTTGAAGAGTTCTGTTGTGTGTTGTTCTTTCGCATGTTCAGGGATGCTTGAAGCGCTCCCAGAGGTGGCCCGTCCTGAACGGCTGAAAACATCAGCCACGGGCGCCTGCGGGGGCGCGGTGGATTGGTGGTGATTGAGGACTTCAGAACGTCAGCCCTGATGGTGGTAAGGCTCGCCGCATGGCCTGCGGCGGGAGGCGTTCTATTCCCCAATGGGCAACCCAATTTGTTGCCATCCTGTCGGACCAGAGAGAGTCGCTGACGCGCCTCCGCGAGGGTCGCTGGGGACCCCCGGCGGGCAAGCAGGAGACGCACTGGTGACTCTCCAATCGCGTCCTCAGCCCTTCACGACTTTCGCCAATGCTCACGGATTGAACGGATAGAACCTCCCGAGCAGCCACGCCGGGAATGCGGTCCCCTCGTTCGTCGCGGCCCGCTAGCGATGCCCTCCGTCGAGCACACCCTGATCGGCTCCTATTCGTCCTGCGCGGACGCGGCCTGAGGATCGATCAGTGTCTCCATCGGCTCGTCCATCTCGAACCACCATTCCCGCACCGTCATCAACGGCAAAGGGTCTGCGCCGATGCGCCCGAGGAGCGTGTTCGGTTGGCCGGTTAATGTCTTGAGGACGTCTTGCGCCCCCGTCGCTTCATCGTGTTGATGGTTGCCAATCGTAGGCAGTCTACGAACGGCATGTGGCTTCTACCTCGCGCAGGTTCGCAAGGGGATGAGGTTTGTATTAATGGTCGATCATGTCCGCTCGACCCACAGGACCGGCGCAACAGCGGACGCGCCAAGATCGATGCGATGAGCCAAGTGGCGACATGGCCTAACAGGAGCGTGGCCGCCAATTGAGGAGGCCTTACTTCTTCATGGCTTTCTCTATTGCCTCAAGCGCTTTGGTGGAACAGTCTAGCACCGCAGTGCTCTTGGCAAGGACCATGTAGCTCTTGGCGAGCATTTCGAGTTGGTAACGCGAATATTGATCACGCGCCGCTTCCGCCAGCCTCTCGTACTTGGCTGCGAGTCATAGTCTTGCGGCGTCATCATGCCGAGCAACGATAAGGCCGGTTGACCGTTCCTAGAATCAGGGAAGCGAACATTTCCAGATTGGTCGGATATCCGCTTGCGGTTAATCACGACGGTTTGCGCCCGTTCCGTCGGGGTCCGGTTTACCCCTACATCGGAAACGACGCGGCCCGTTTCCAATCGACGGCTGCCTTAGCGGCTGTCGTCAGCCTCCTCGATGGCCCCGATGATCAGTTCGCGGTGCTCGCGCATGACCTGAAGATTGGCCTCGAAGACTCTCATGGTCTCCTCTGCAAGCTTCGTGTCTTGCCCGTTGCAACGCAAGCTCGCGATCAAGGCCACTTGCTCCCTGACCACACGTTCAGCTTTTGCTACGTGTTTATCGGCAACAGATAAATGTTGCCTCTCAAGAAATCGCCGCTCGCCTGCAGCCTTCCTCTTTATGCTGGCCGCTGTTTGCATCTCAAAGCTGTAGTGCTGAGGCGATGGTTTTTTGATCTCATGCTGGGTGATCTTCGGGATTTTGGGTCGAGGATTATCACAAAGCACCTTGCGGCCCAGAACGATGGCCGCCCGCGCCAAAGCCAAATGACGCGCCTCTAGCTCTTTCTCGAATTGGGAAAGACGGAAAATGCGGACAGCGGGCAACATAGCGATGCTCCCGACAGGCGGGAGCGTGACCCGTCTCCCTGTTAACGGGACGCGGAACCGCCGTTTGCGAAGGCATTCTACTGGAACCGGTACCCTCTAGACCAGAGGCGGATGGGGCTGCTCTCTTGCGGCGCCTTCGCCGGAACGGCACCCCCCTTCCAACGTTATCCGCCATGGCACAAGATGGTGAGACACTCTTCGCACGTGCCCAAGCCGCTATCCTGCGCTCCAAGCAATTAGCGGACGCTATTTCTGCATCGCACAAGCGCCTGCTGGAACAGATTGCCGCAAGACGAGCGGTGCGCTTCACTCCCGCTGATCGGAAGATGGGGTATCCGCAGGATTTTCCTGAAAAGCGCCCTGCCTTTCAGGGTTTTCCGGCCCAAGATGACGATAATGAGATCTAGTGCTTGCGGCGCGAACGATAGTTGCTCTCACCTCACGGGCCGCCCTTCTGGCTCGTATTAGGTGCTCTATCGCCTCTTCCTTGACGCGATAGCCGTCCTCAATAGCCCGGTCGGCCCGCTTGAGCAGATCATCCATCACTGCAAAAGGCGACGCGGAATAGATCGTTCCTATTCCGCGTAGGGACGAGGATTGCTCCCCGCCCCACCTTCCTCAAGTCCATGATGGGTCATTCTCGACTGAGCGAGCCGATCCTGTTGCCATCTGATGTCGGCTCCTGCACCGCTGGACGATGACAACTGCTGAGGGCGATTGACTCGGACACGTCACTGGTACACAACGCGGCCTCGACGGTTCGAAAACCTGAGTAATTTCAAGGTCCGCGGTCGCGAAACGCCCAATCCTTTCCTGGGCACCATTTGTCCCTTGGGGCGCAGTCCCAAGGTCGGCAGCGGGGCTCCGTCGGCAGTGCCAATGCGCCCGATGCGCAACAATGTTGCGGTATCAATCCAGGAATCGATTTGCGCTTCGTAAGCCGCCCCTCTTTCATTGCCGCGGCGATCGCAACATTGGTCTCGACGGGTCCGTGAGGATCAGGATTCCGCTCGCCAAAGGGGCTCGAGACGATGGCAACGCGCGGCATCTTTTGATGCAACTGGGTCCTGACCCGGCAGCGCCTGAGGGTCGACTATCCGATGTCACGTAATGTACGCGAGGTCAGACCGTAGAATTTCAGATGAACCCGATTCATCTGCTCGACTGACCCGAAGCCGCATCTGGCCGCAACCGTCTTGAGCGGCAAAGTCGAGGTCCGAAGATGGTGACGTGCCGTATCGGCACGAAGCCGTTTGACCGTCTCGGCGGGCGGCACACCGATCAGCGTTCGATATTTGCGTGCGAATGTTCGCTCGCTCATGCCCGCCTGCGCCGCAAGCACGGGAACGCTCAGGTCGCGGCTGATATTGCCCAAGATCCACTGGTGAAGCTTCGCAAAGGCTCCCGCCTTTTCGTGGTCAATGGTCTCGATGAATTCGCTGAATTGCGACTGGTTGCCGGGTCGCTTGACGTAGAGGACCATCCACTTGGCCGTGACTGCGGCGGCTGCTTCGCCGTGATCGTCAGCGACGAGCGCGAGCGCGAGGTCGATGCCGGCGCTTACGCCTGCGGAACTCCAGATTTTGCCGTCGCGCACATAGATGGCATCGCGGTCGATGGTGACATCGTGGAAGTTCCGTTGGAGCTTGTCGCAATCGGCCCAATGCGTTGTCGCTCGCTTGCCCGCAAGCAGCCCGGCCCGCGCAAGCACGCGTGCACCGTTGCACACGGAGCAGATCCGCTCCGCCTCGTCCATGTGGCTCCGCAACCAGTCGATCAGGAGGAGGTCCTGCGACGCGGCTTCAACGCCCTTTCCTCCGACCACCATAACCGTCGTTCTGGGCATCAACGCGGGCGGCAAAGGCTCAGCATCGATCGAAAGTGACAAGGAGCCCTGCACCCGAGTGGGACCGGACGACACGACGGAGACCCGGTAATCGATCGGCAGCCCTGTTGCGGCATCCCGCGCATGTTCGCTCGCCGAAAGGAACACCTGCATCGGGCCGGCGAGATCGAGCACTTGGAAGCGCTCAAACGCCAGAAAGACAATATGCCGAGGGGTTGCCGAGGCCGGTGTGAGCATTGGCAGGAAATACGAGAAGTTTGGCAAATATGCCAGTCGCAATCGGCGTAATTCGGATCAGGCTTGAACCGAGCGAGGATGGAAGATGATCTACGAGTTGCGCACCTATCGCACCCTGCCGGACCGGATGCCGGCACTGCTGAAGCGTTTTGAGACGCGGACACTGAAGATTTGGCAGCGGCTGGGCATTCGCCAGCTTGGCTTTTGGCGGACCACGGTCGGACCGTCACACCTTGATCTCGTCTACATCCTTGTCTGGGACTCGCTCGCGGAGCGGGAGCGTCTGTGGGGTGCCTTCGTGGCGGACCCCGAATGGCAGGAGGTCGCCGCTACCTCGGAGGTCGACGGGCCGATCCTCGCGAATATCTCGAGCTCCTTCATGAGCCCCACGAGCTTCTCGGCCCTGCAATAACAGTGGCCTCGGACGGGAGCGTATCGTCTGCGATGTCTCCGGAGCCATCGTCGTGAGGGACACCGGATTCGGTCCCCATCGAGCTGCTTCCAATCATCGGAGCTGGCCGGACGGCGATATCGACATCGCCGCCACGCGGGGGACCGGCTCTCACACCACCCGCTTCCCCGTTCTCTCCGCCACCGATTTCTGCACGAAATACATCGCGACCAGCGTGATAACATTGGTCATGACGACGACGTATCCGATCCGCTCGAAATGCAGCAGAGAGCCGTCGGGTTGCTGCGAGATGATCGCGGCCGCGAGCACCGAGCCGAGGCCGCCGGAGAGCTGTTGCAGCGAGGCGCTGACCGCGCTGAACGAGCCGCGCTGGCTCTGGTCGGGGATCGCCGACATCAGCGCCTGCGACGGGATCATGCGCGAGAAGATACCGACGAACAGCAGCACGTTGACGGCGATCGCGGTCACCAGCGAGACATGGCCGAGATGGGTGTAGATCAGGACCATCAGGACGGTCATCACGCAGCCGAACACGAAGGTCGGGTATTTGCCGAAGGCGTCGCTGGCGCGGCCGACCATCGGGCCCGTGACGATGCTGAACAGGCCGGAAACCAGATAGATCGTCGGCAGATGCACGATGTCGATGCCGACATTGTTCACGGTGAAGGCGCTGGAGAACGGCATCAGCATGTAGCCGCCGGTCGCCAGCAATGTCGTGACCGAGAAAGCCAGCGTGTAGCGCGGCTCGAAGATGGTGGCGGCCAGATGGTGGAACGGATTTTGGTCCTGCTTCAGCTTCAGATGCGCGTCGACCGGCTCCATGGCGAAGGCGATGATGGCGATCGCCAGGATCGACAGGCCGACGATGGCAAAGAAGCAGACATGCCAGCTCCAGTGGTTGGCGAGAAACAGCCCCGCCGGCACGCCAAGCACCTGGCTCGCCGCAAAGGCGGTCTGGACGAAACCCATCACACGGCCGCGCAAATGCAGCGCGAACAGATCGGTGACGATGGCGAGCACGATCGAGCCGATCACGCCGCCGAACAAGCCGGTCACGATGCGGCCGAGCAGCAGCACGTGGTAATTTTGCGCGAATGCGCAGAGCGCGGTGCCGACCGTGAAGCCGACATAGAAGAACAGCAGCAGGCGCTTGCGGTCGAAGCGATCGGCAAAGCCGGCGGCCAGGATGCCCGACAATCCTGCGCTGAACGCGTAGGCCGACACCGCGACGCCGAATTGCCCGGCCGTGATGTCGAGCGAGGGCATCATGATGGCGCCGAGCGGCGACATGATGATGAAGTCGAGGATGATGGTGAACTGCGCGAACGCGAGCAGCGCCACGAGAAGCGACTGGTAGCGCGTAAAGCCGCGCTGGCGTTCCTGCTGATCGTCGATCGGCGCGGCGAGCGTCTGGTCTGTCATGGCACCTGAGGCTGTGGTGGGAAGCTGGGCTCAGATGGGGTGCCCGCCGCCGATTACCACCGGCACGCGCCTCATGTTCCGCTGGTATATTCCGTGCGCTCCGGATTGTGGGATCCGTGCAACAGCCGGCCACGGGCTTCCCCGCCGGCCGAATTAAGCCGCTTTTAGCCAATGCCGCCTAGGCTCGCGGCCGTCCTTTTCCCGCTTCCTCCCCCAGTCCCTGGGCCGGCCGTGTCGCGGCAAGTCAGAGCGTTTTCGGATGGAGCAGCCAGCCTGGCAGTACGATCGAAGTGAGGCCGCGCCGGATTCTGTCCCGCCGCCGGCTCGCACGCTCGTGATCGATCTCGAAGGCGCCCTGCTGCGCTCGGACTTGCTGATGGAGGCGCTGTTCTCGGCCCCTGCCCGCATGCTGGCGCGCTTCGGCGCGCGCGGACGTCCGGGCGTGGCTGTTCTCGCGGAGGTTCTGTCAAGCGCGAAGCTCGACCACGCCCATCTGCCCTATGACGCCGATGTGCTGAACCGGGCGCTGGCGGCGCGGGCGCGGGGCGCGAAGATTTATCTGGTCGCGGGCCGCTTCCCCGATCAGGCCGCCGGCATTTCGGCGCATCTCGGCTTCGACGGGGTCGTGACCCCTGCTGATCTTGCCGCCGGCGACAATCTGCCGTTCGACCGCGCTGCGGTCGAGCGCATCGACCACGTCGATCGTGATCGCGCCAGTCTTCGCACCTGGGCGAAAGCGCTGCGCCTCTATCAATACGCCAAGAACACGCTGGTGTTCGTGCCCGTTCTCACCGCGCATCAGGTGAACATCGCGACACTCGGCGCCACCTTGCTGGCATTCCTGGCGTTCTCGGCCTGTGCGTCGGGCGCCTATCTGATGAACGATCTGCTCGATCTCGCCGCCGATCGCCAGCATCCGACCAAGCGCCACCGCGCGCTGGCCGCGGGGACGTTGCCGATCTCGTCGGCGCTGGCGGCGATCCCGGTGCTGTGGCTGTTCGCCTTCGGGGCCAGTCTTTGCATCTCCTCGACGTTCCTCGGCGTGCTCGTCGCCTATCTCCTCACCACCATCGCCTATTCGCTGGTGCTCAAGCGCAAGATGCTGGTCGACGTCGTCACGCTCGCCGGCCTCTATTGCCTGCGCATCGTCGCCGGCGCGGTCGCGGCCGGCGTCATGCTGTCGGAATGGCTGATGGTGTTCTCGCTGTTCGTGTTCACCTCGCTCGCGTTGATCAAGCGCTTCAGCGAGCTCAGCCTGCGCCAGGGCGAAGGCCTCGCCGCTCCCTCCAACCGCGACTACCGCATCAGCGACCTCCACATCATCGCCGCGATGGCGGCGGCGAGCGCCATGAATGCCGTGACGGTGTTTGCGCTCTACGTCTCGTCCACGGCGGTGACGCCGCTCTACAGCCGCCCATGGCTGCTGTGGCTGCTCGCGCCGCTGCTGCTCTACTGGTTCGGCCGGGCCCTGATGATCGCGCATCGCCGCGAGATGCCCGACGACCCCATCATCTACGCCTTCCGCGACGGCGCCAGCCGCACCACGGTTGCGGCGATGGTCTGCATCATGCTTGCGGCGATCTGAGCCATCGCTGCTTGCGCAGGTCCCCCCCCAGGGGCTAAATCGCGGACCATCCGAAGAGCTTACGATACCGACGCGACCGATTCGACTGAGGGTTTGAAACGCCATGACCGTACGCCTGCATCGCGGCGACCTGCCTGACCTCTCCCGCTACACCGGCGCGGTGGCGATCGACACCGAAACCATGGGGTTGAACCCGCACCGCGACCGGCTCTGCGTGGTCCAGCTTTCGCCCGGCGACGGCAGCGCCGACGTGGTGCAGATCCCCAAGGGTCACATCGATGCGCCGAACCTGAAGGCGCTGCTGGCCAACCCCGGCATCACGAAAATCTTCCATTTCGCCCGCTTCGATGTCGCTGTGCTGTACCAGAGCTTCGGTGTCATGACCGGGCCGATCTACTGCACCAAGATCGCCTCCCGCCTGACTCGCACCTATACCGATCGCCACGGCCTCAAGGACCTCGTGCGCGAGGTGCTCAATGTCGACCTCTCCAAGCAGCAGCAATCCAGCGATTGGGGGTCCGACAGCCTGACCGAGCCGCAGCTCGCTTACGCCGCCTCCGACGTGCTGCACCTGCATGCCCTGCGTGAGCGGCTCGACGCGATGCTGGTCCGGGAGGGCCGCACCCAGCTGGCCAAGGCCTGTTTCGACTTCCTGCCGACCCGCGCCCTGCTCGACCTGCAGGGCTGGGAGGAAGAGGACATTTTCGCGCATTCCTGAGCCGTTGACGCGGAGCATGACCCGGGCCGCCGCCCCGTTTCGGACACTTTCCTGCGGCCAGTCGCAGGCTGCATATTCCTGAGGTCGCGGGTACAATGGGGCGCCCGCGATTGGAGCCATCTGACCAGGCAAGCGATGCCCCCGGAGCAGCGGTGAACTCGGCCCAGTTTCCCATCTACGACGCCGCGCTCGCGGCGAAGTTTGCCCAGGCGGCGCGCCACAGCCGCCTGGTGCGGATTCTGCGCATCGCGGTGCCGGCGACGGTGGTTCTGGCCATGGCCTCGATCGTCGCGGTCTCGACCTTCCTCAACCCCTTCACCATGATCCCCGTGAAGGTCGATTCCGGAAACATGGTGGTGACCGGGACCAAGATCACGATGGAAACGCCGCACCTTTCCGGTTTCACCCCGGATCAGCGGCCCTACGAGCTCTGGGCCAAAACCGCCACACAGGACATCACCGACCCCGACCATGTCGATCTCAACGCCCTGCGCGCCAAGGTGCTGATGGAAGATCAATCGACGGTGTTCCTCGATGCCCGCACCGGCCGCTTCGACAACAAGCAGCAGCAGCTCGATCTGCACAAGGACATCTTCCTGCGCACCTCCACCGGTTATGAGGCGCGGCTGAACTCGGCCTTTGTCGACATGAACAAGGGCACGGTTTCCTCGGATGAGCATGTCGACGTCAAATTGACCAACGGCACGCTGACCGCGGACAGGCTGCGGATCACCGGAGGCGGTGAGGTCGTTCGTTTCGAAGGCAATGTCGTGATGCATCTGGACAAGATCAGCACGGATGAGCCCGCTCCCGCGCCGGTCGAGCCGCCCCCGCCACCACCGGCGAAATCCCGGAGCAAGTCCGGCAACGCAAGATGATTTTGATGACTCATTTTTCTTCGCGTCACGACACCAGGCGTCACGCCATCGTCGCGGCGATGGCGCTTGCCGGCGCCGCGCTGATCACGGCGGGTGCCGTCGCGCAAAGCACGATGCAAGGCGTGCCCAATGCGATGCAGGGCTTTTCGCAGAATCGCGATCAGCCGATCCAGATCGAGGCCGCCTCGCTCGAGATGCGCGACAAGAAGAAGGAAGCCACCTTCTCGGGCAATGTGAAGGTCGTGCAGGGCGACACCACCATGACCTCGAAGACGCTGGTGGTGTTCTACGAATCCTCTGGCGACAAGCAGGCCCCGCCGCAGACGGCTCCAACCGCGGCGCCGGCCAAGGGTCAGAAGAGCGCGCCGCCGATGCAGGCGGCGGCGCCGGGCCCCGGCGGCGCCTCGTCGATCAAGCGGCTGGAAGCGCGCGGCAATGTCGTCGTCACCCAGAAGGACCAGGTGGTGACCGGCGAGACCGCCGTGTTCGACACCAAGACCAACCTCATCACCATGCTGGGTGGGTCCGGGGGCCAGGTGGTTCTGACCCAATGCCAGAACGTGTTGCGCGGCGACCGCCTCATGGTCGACATGACCACCGGCGTTTCGCGGGTGGAATCCGACAGCGGCAAGGTGCAGGGCCTGTTCATCCAGTCCCAGGGCGGCGGGAACGGCAAATGCGGAACGCCCGTGGCTCCGGGCGCGGGTTCGCCTCTGCAACTGCCCGGTGGAAGTAAACAGAAGTGAATTCAATCACTTGTCGCTGATGCTGATGATCCGAGGTTGAAGCGTGCCCGGTGAGGCTGTATCTAGCGCGCAGGGCTTTCGAAGCGGGGTCGGCCGCTTTTCGGGCGTGTTTCACTGGGCATGAGACATCCCTTCACTCACGCTGCGTCGGCGAATCGAATTGCTGGCGTGGCAGATTGCGTGAATGTCGCGCAGAATCCGTAGAAGGCTGGAAGGCGGGGATGGTCGATCTGTTCAGCATGTTCCGTCGTCGCCCCGCCAAGCGCGGCCCGCGGGGATTCGCCCGTCGGGACATCACGGCGCTCGGGGACAGCATCGGCGGGCTGGTGGCGAGTCCTGTCAGGGATGCGCCGCCGCTTGCCCGTGACCAGCCCATTCAGGCCTCGGACCCCTATGGCCTCGAGGCTCCGCCGCGGCCGCGGCCAGCGGTTGCTCAACCGCTTAAGGCCAGCAGGCCCGCCGCCCAGTCCAACGGCACGGGCGGACCGCAGCTGTTGCGGCGGCCGGGCTTCCTGGCTGTGCATAGCGTGGAAAAGAGTTTCGGCAGCCGCCAGGTCGTGCGCGGCGTCAGCATTTATGTCCGGCGCGGCGAAGCGGTCGGCCTGCTCGGCCCGAACGGCGCCGGCAAGACCACCGTGTTCTACATGATCACAGGCCTGATCAAGGCCGATCGCGGCGCGATCGAGCTCGACGGCCACGACGTCACCAAGCTGCCGATGTATCAGCGCGCGCGCCTCGGCATCGGCTACCTGCCGCAGGAAGCCTCGATCTTTCGCGGCCTCACCGTCGAGCAGAACATCCGTGCCGTGCTCGAAGTGGTCGAGCCCTCGCGCAAGGAACGCGAGCAGCAGCTCGACGCGCTGCTCGACGAATTCAACATCACGCGCCTGCGGAAATCGCCGTCGATCGCATTGTCCGGCGGTGAGCGTCGCCGCGTCGAGATCGCGCGCGCGCTGGCCACGCGTCCGAACTACATGCTGCTCGACGAGCCCTTCGCCGGCATCGATCCGATCGCGGTCGGCGACATTCAGGACCTCGTCCGCCACCTCACCAATCGCGGCATCGGCGTGCTGATCACCGACCACAATGTGCGCGAGACGCTCGGCCTCACCGATCGCGCCTATATCGTCTATGCCGGTGAGATCCTGACCGAGGGAAGCCCGGACGAGATCGTCGCGGATCCCGATGTTCGCCGGCTTTACCTTGGCGAGGAATTCCGCCTCTAGCCGTTTTTTCCGTCTCGTCAAGGCGTGTACATCGGGCCGGGACTAAGATAAGCAAGAATCGGACCAATTTTGGGAACGGTTCTTGTTAGATGGCGCTTTCGCAGAGATTAGAGTTCCGGCAATCGCAGTCGCTGGTCATGACGCCGCAGTTGATGCAGGCGATCAAGCTGCTGCAATTGTCCAATCTCGATCTCACGACCTTCGTGGAGGAGGAGCTCGAGCGTAATCCCCTGCTGGAGCGGGCCAATGACGAGGCTCCCGGCGGCGACGCCGCGGCCGAGGCCGCCCGGTTCAGCGACACCGATGGCGACGAATCAGGCAGCCAGGGAGACGGTCTCGGCGGCGACGACGGCTTCGGCGGTGGCGGCGACGCCTTCGAACCCGGCCAGGAAGAATGGATGAGCAAGGATCTCGGCACCCGCGCCGAGATCGAGCAGACCCTGGATACGGGCCTGGACAACGTGTTCTCCGAGGAGCCCGCCGAGGCGGCGGCACGCAACGCCCAGGACGTCGCGCCGACGACCTATACCGAGTGGGGCGGCGGCGCCTCGGGTGACGAGGACTACAATCTCGAGGCTTTCGTCGCGGCCGAGATGACGCTGTCCGACCACCTTGCCGAGCAGCTCTCGGTCGCCTTCACAGGCGCGGCGCAGCGCATGATCGGGCAGTATCTGATCGACCTCGTCGACGAGGCCGGCTATCTGCCGCCCGATCTCGGCCAGGCCGCCGAGCGGCTTGGCGCAACGCAAGAGGACGTCGAGGGCGTCCTTGCCGTGCTGCAGAAATTCGATCCGCCCGGCGTCTGCGCGCGCAATTTGAGCGAATGCCTGGCGATCCAGCTCCGCGAGCTCGACCGCTACGATCCCGCGATGCAGGCCCTCGTCGAGCATCTCGATCTCCTCGCCAAGCGCGACATCGCCGCCTTGCGCAAGCTCTGCGGCGTCGACGACGAGGACATCGCCGACATGATCGGCGAGATCAGGCGCCTCAATCCCAAGCCCGGCATGAAGTTCGGCTCGGCGCGGCTTCAGACCGTGGTGCCCGACGTCTATGTCCGGCCGGGTCCTGACGGCGGCTGGCATGTCGAGCTCAACAGCGACACCCTGCCGCGCGTGCTGGTGAACCAGACCTACTATTCCGAGCTGTCGAAGAAGATCGGCAAGGACGGCGACAAGTCGTATTTCACCGACGCGCTGCAGAACGCGACCTGGCTGGTGCGCGCGCTCGACCAGCGCGCCCGCACCATCCTGAAAGTCGCGACCGAGATCGTGCGCCAGCAGGACGGCTTCTTCACCCACGGTGTCGCGCATCTGCGGCCGCTGAATCTGAAAGCCGTCGCCGACGCCATCCAGATGCATGAATCCACGGTGTCGCGCGTCACCGCCAACAAATACATGGCGACAAATCGCGGCACATTCGAGTTGAAATATTTCTTCACGGCCTCGATCGCGTCCGCCGACGGCGGGGAGGCGCACTCGGCCGAGGCCGTGCGTCACCACATCAAGCAGCTGATCGATTCGGAAGAGCCGTCCGCGATCCTGTCGGATGATACCATCGTGGAACGATTGCGCGCCTCGGGCATTGATATTGCCCGCCGCACGGTCGCGAAGTACCGCGAAGCCATGCGCATTCCGTCCTCGGTGCAACGCCGTCGCGACAAGCAGAGCGCTCTTGGTAACGTCCTTTCCACCCCGATGTCCGATCGCTCTCGCAACACCGAACCGGCCTGATTGCGCTGGCACAGAATCGCGCTACTCTCATTCTCCCATCGCGACCGATCCAAGCACGCGCATGATCCGGAAAGGTGTACAGCGGTTTTCCCTGCCGACAAACGCCGTAGGCGTCTGCGGGGAGATCATGCGCAGGGGAACGACCCCAGCTCCGATGCCGCGTCATCGGAGCTGGCCGATTGAACCAAGCGAGGCATCACATGACTCTTCGGATCTCGGGCAAGAGCGTTAGCGTCGGCGAGGCCCTTCGCGGCCGCGTCACCGATCGGACGGAAGAGGTCCTGCGTAAATATTTCGACGGCAATTATTCCGGCCACATCACGCTCAGCAAGGACGGCTTCGGCTTCCGCACCGACTGTGCGCTGCATCTCGATTCCGGAATTACGCTGGAGGCCGATTCGAACGCGCAGGACGCCTATGCCAGTGCCGACCAGGCGCTGATCATGATCGAGAAGCGGCTCAAGCGCTACAAGAGCCGGCTCAAGGACCGCTCGGCCCGCAAGGCCCATGTCGCCTCCGCGGCGCTGGCCGCGCTGGATGCCACGGCTTACGTCCTGGAGGCGCCGGGCGAAGGCGACGACGAGGACGAAATCACCGGCTACAACCCCGTGATCATCGCCGAGGCCACGACATCGCTGAAGCGGCTCTCGGTCAGCGAGGCAGTCATGGAACTCGACCTCAGTGGGGCGCCCTGTCTGGTATTCCAGCATGGTTCCTCGGGCCGGGTGAACATCATTTATCGCCGGGCCGACGGCAATGTTGGCTGGATTGATCCGCCGGGTGACAAATCGGGCGGCTAGACCGGCGAAAGGGCACTCCCGTATCAACCACAGGCCTTAACAATGACGGGGGCAAAGCCGCACGCGGGAGTTGGCACCGGGATTGCGTTGGAGTAGAAGCGCCCCACATCAGGATCGGGGCTAAGTCCCCCTCCTGCTTCACCTTCTTGACGCCGGCCGGGCTCGGTTCAATCGAGGCGGCCAATTCGGAACCTGACGGTTTAACTCACCTCGGAAACCTTCCATGCCGATTACCGATCTGGTCGCACCCGAGGCGATTCTCCCGGCATTGAAGGTCAACAGCAAGAAGCAGGCGCTGCAAGAGCTCGCGGCCAAGGCTGCCGAGCTGACCGGACAAAACGAACGCTCGGTGTTCGAGGTGCTGCTCCAGCGCGAGAAGCTCGGCACCACCGCGGTCGGCTACGGCGTCGCCATTCCCCACGGCAAGCTGCCCAAGCTCGAGAAGATCTTCGGCCTGTTCGCCCGCCTCGATCGCCCGATCGATTTCGAGGCGATGGACGGCCAGCCGGTCGATCTCGTCTTCCTGCTGCTCGCCCCTGAAGGCGCCGGCGCCGATCATTTGAAGGCGCTGGCCCGCATCGCCCGCCTGCTGCGCGACCAGGACATCGCCAAGAAGCTCCGCGCCTCGCGCGACGCCCAGGCGATCTATTCGGTGCTGGCCCTGCCGCCGGCCAGCGCGGCCTGATCTCTCCCTTCTACATCGAACGTAAGCCCCGGCACCAGCGACTTATGTCACGGCGGGGCCGCGAAGCGGTCCGCGAGGCTTCTCCTCGTGCGGACCCGCATCCTGCGAACGGCATGGATTCGATGCGGAGATCTTGAGTCATGAGATGCGGTTCGACAGTGCGCGTCTTCGCTGTGCTTTGCACCGTCACGATGGTCGTGACGAGCATGGCCCGTGCCGACGAGGCGTCGAACGATCGCATCATCGCGGAAACATCCGGAATCATCGCGGCCGACCAGGACAATGCCGCGGCTTATGAGAAGCGCGGCGAAGCCTATTTCGGCAAGCGCGACAGGGACCATGCCTTCGAGGATTGCAGTGCGGCGATCCGGCTGGATCCGAATTTCGCGCGGGCCTACCAGTGCCGCGGGCGCGCTTACTCCGTCAAAGGCGACCGCGATCGCGCGCTGGCCGATTTCAACGAGGCCATTCGCCTCGATCCGAGCTACGGACCGCCTTACACCTGGCGCGGTATCGAATATTACAACAGGCGCGAATTCGATCTGGCGATCACGCATCTCACCGAGGCGATCGAGCGCAATCCCGCGCAGGCGTATCTTGCCCTCATAAGCCGGGGCGAATCGTATGCCGCGAAGGACGATAACGACCATGCCGTCGCCGATTACGAGGAGGCGATGCGTCGTAACCCTGCTGCCGCCTGGCCCTACGAGCTGCGGAGCCTGATCCGTTTCAACAGGGGCGAGATCGACGCCAGTCTCGACGATTGCGATACCGCGGTTCGCCTGGAGCCCAACAGCGCCGGCGGCCACTATTGCCGGGCCACCGTCCTCCTCAAAAAGGGCGATACCGAGAACGTCATCAGGGAGCTTGATGACGTCATCAGGTTCAGCCCGACTTTCGAAAAGGCATATTTCGTCCGCGCCGCGGCCTGGCGCAAGAAGGGCGATGATCGTCGCGCCATCGCCGACATGGATCAAGGCATCCGGCTTCAGCCGGGAAATTCGATGGCCTGGCAAAACCGCGCAAGCACGTATCGCGATCTCGGAGACAACACCCGCGCGCTCGCCGACTATGCGGAGGCGCTGCGGCTGGATCCTGCAAACCGGATCGCCCTGGTCAATCGCGCCCTCCTCTATATGACGCTGTCCGACCGCAAACATGCGCGCGAGGATTTCAACAGCGTGCTCGCGCTGCCGCCGAACGACAAATGGGCCAACGACACCGCGCGCGAAGGGCTTGGGTTTCTGAAGTGATGCGGGAGTGGGCGCGAGCTCCCGCCTCGCACTCCGTCATTGCGGAGCGCAGGCGCCGCCTGCGCGCGTCAGCACACCGTCGGCAGCAGGCGCCGGACTTCGTCGAGCAGTTCGGGAATCGCCGTCTTGTCGGCCGCGAGATGCTTGAGCAGCGCACTCTGGAATAGACCGTCGAACAGCGCATAGAGGGCGGCGGGCGACGACACTGGTCGCTTGCCGCCGAGCTCGGCGTAGCGCGATGCGATGCGCCAGATCATCGCCTCCAGGTTCTTGTCGATCTCGAGCACGTCCTTGCGAAACGCCGCCTCGAACATCGCCTGCGAACGCAAATCGTACCAAAGCCGGTGCATGCGGGCTTCGTTCTGCAGCGTGGCCGCAAGCTTGGCGAGGAAACCTTCCGTCAATTCGTCGCGGCTCGTCGCTGTTGCGACGACCTCGTCATATCGGGTCACGCACTTCGCCTTGTAGTGGCGGACGCAGCAGCAGATCAGGTCCAGCTTGTCGCTGAAATAATAGTGGAACACGCCGTGCGTGAACGCCGAGTTCTGCGCGATCTCGCGCAGGCTGGTGCGTGCGAAGCCGAGCTCTCCAAGCGTTTCGAGCGCGGCTTCGGCGAGCTCGATGCGCCGTGCGTTGAACTTCTCGTCGCGCAGCACCTCGGCCGCTTCAGCCACACGCCGGGCCGCGCCCGTCACCTGCCGCGCCATCTGGTTCCTTCCCCAGTCCCATTCTTTCAACGACTTATGCCGGCTCGACCGCCTGACAACTCCATCCCCTCACAACCATCTTCTTTGACGACTGTCAAATTCGTTCTTGACAAGTGTCAAGTTTCTGGCGGAGGTTCCGCTTCAAGAATTTGGACAGTCGTCAAGACGTCCGGTCATGGAGGAACGCTTCGCTGGGTGCGGCCGAAGGCCCTGCGCCCATCGACCTGGCGCGCCTGTTGGCGCAGCCCGAATCGATCACCAGCAACGGAGGAGTGCGTCATGAGTGGGAAGAGTCTTGCAGGCAGGAAAGCCCTGGTCACCGGCGGTGCCCGAGGCATCGGCGCGGCGATCGCGCAGGCGTTGGCGCGCGCCGGCGCCGCGGTCATGATCGCCGATATCCTCGAGGATGCCGGCAGTGCGACCGCAAGCGCAATCGCGAAGGAAGCAGGCGTCACGACCGGATTCGCCCAGCTTGACGTCGCCGATGACGCCCAATGGGAGCGGGCGGTTGCCAAGACCGTCGCAACCCTCGGCGGCTACGACATCCTCATCAACAATGCCGGGATCGAGATCACCGCCCTCGTCAGCGAGGTCAAGGCCGAGGACGCACGCCGGATGTGCGACGTCAACATCGTCGGCACCGTACTCGGCATGAAGCACGCTTTCCGCGCGATGCGGCCGGGCGGACCGGCGGGCAAGGGCGGCGCGGTCGTTAACATCGCCTCTGTCGCCGCCACGATCGCCTTCCCGAGCATCGCGGTCTATTCCGCCACGAAGTCCGCGGTTGATCGCATGACGCGGGTCGGAGCGATGGAAGCCGGCAAGCTCGGTTACGGCGTGCGCGTCAACTGCATCTATCCCGGCTTGATACCGACCGACATGGGCCTGCAGCTGGCGAACGACATCGTCAAGATCGGTCTCGCCGCCGACGTCAACGCCGCGGTCGGCTCAGTGGTGGAGCAGACGCCTCTCGGCAAGCTCGCGGAGGTCGGCGACATCGCCGATGCCGCGGTGTTCCTGTGCTCGAACGAGGCGCGTTTCATCACCGGCATCGGACTGCCGGTCGATGGCGGCATGGGCATGTAGCAAACATCTTCACAACGAGAATTTCGGAGGAACACAATGAGTGCGAAGAAGCCCGTCATCGTCTATGGCGCTTCCGGCTACACCGGCCGTCTCGTCTGCGAATACTTGCGCGAGTACAACATCCCCTTCGTCGCCGCCGGCCGCAGCGCCGAGAAGCTCAACGCTGCAATGAAGGCGAATGTGGCCGGCATCGAGACCGCCGACTACGAGGTGGTGGAAGTGCCGCATACCGTAGGCGCGCTGACGGAATTGTTCAACGGCGCCTCGGTGGTGCTCAACACGGTCGGCCCCTTCGCCAGGTTCGGCGGCGAGGTGGTGCAAGCCTGCTGGGCTTCCCGATGCCACTACACCGACACGACAGGCGAGCAGGACTGGCTGATCACGCTCGAACAGGAGTGGGGCACGAAGTTCGCCAATGCCGGCCTGCTGCTGGCGCCCGGCATCGCGCAGATGTACACCACCGGCGAAATCGCAGCCCAGCTGTGCCTGGAGACGCCAGGCCTCGATACGCTCGATATCGCCGTGTTCTGGGGCGGCAGCCCGACCATCGCCTCGACGCAGACCATCCTGGTCAATGCGGCGATGGCCAAGGCCTACTACCTTGAGCAAAACAAATACGTCGAGCATCAGCCTGATGCCGGCCTCACCAACCTCGTCATCCCCGGCCAGCACGAACTGGCGCTGGCACTCCCCTGGGGCGGCACCTCGCACCCGGTGTGGTTCAAGCGTGATCCCCGCGTGGCCAACGTCAAGGTGTTGGGCGGCGTGTTCAACCGCGCGCTGATGCTGGGGGTGCCACAGATCGTCGCCGCCGCGCTGGAGGCGACCAAGGACATGAAACCCGACGATCGCTACGCCGCGCTGGCGCAGACCGCTGCGGGCGTCATGAACACCATGCCGCCGCGCGAGAACCCGCGCGTCAACAAGTCGTTGGATTCGGTGCATGCCTCCGGCCCGCTCGGCCGTGCGCACTGTGTCATCAACGGCAACAGCAACTACAAGCAAACCGGCATGCTGCAGGCCTATGCCGCCGCGCATCTGCTGCAGCAACCGCCGAGGCGCGTCGGCTTCGCCTCCGCCTGTCAGGCATTCGGCCACCACGAGCTGCTCGGGCAATTGCGCAGTTTCGGGCTGGTCAGCAAGCCTGTCCTGACTGTGCACGATTAGCCAAATCGCGGGTGGCGCGGTTCTCTGCGTCACCCGCTTCCGTCTGCAGGATTCGACCATGCGCTTCATCGATTACCTCGATAAAGGTGCCTCGCTGGGCCCCGACGCGCCGTGCCTCACCATGGACGGACGCGATCTCAGCTATCGCGACGTGCAACGCTTGAGCTACCGCGTCGCGCGCGGACTTGCAGCATCGGGCCTCGCGGCGGGCGAGAAGGTTGCGATCCTCGCTGGCAACGACCCGCTGGCCTTCGCCTGCGTGTTCGGCATTTCGCGCGCCGGTGCGGTCTGGTGCCCGATCAATCCGCGCAACGAGGCGGCCGAGAACAAATTCATACTCGATCAATTCGACTGCTCCGCACTGCTGTTTCATTCGAGCTTCGCTCCGATGGTCGAGGCGGTCCGGTCCGACCTGCCGAAGCTGCGCGTGCTCGTCTGCCTCGATGCCGAGCTGCCGTTTGCATCTTCCTGCGACACCTGGCTCCGCAACGTTTCGGACGACGACTACCAGCGGGCGCCGGTCGACGACCTCGCGATGATCCCGGGCACCGGCGGAACCACCGGCAAGCCCAAGGGCGTCATGCTGTCGGGCCGTAACATCGAGGCCATGACGGCCCTGACGCTGATCGGCTACCCCTTCAAGGGCCGCCCGGTCTACCTCGCATTGGCGCCGCTGACGCACGCCGCCGGCGTGCTGTGCTTCCCGATCATGACGCTCGGCGGCCGCATCGTGATCATGCATCACCCCGACATCGCCGAATTCCTCGCTCTGATCGAGCGCCATGGCGTCACCCACACCTTCCTGCCGCCGACCGTGATCTACATGCTGCTCGATCATCCCGGACTCGATTCCGCCAACCTCGAATCGCTGCAATGCTTCTGGTACGGCGCGGCGCCGATCTCGGCCACGCGGCTTGCGGAGGCGCTTCGACGCATCGGGCCGATGGCGCAGTTGTTCGGTCAGACCGAAGCCCCGATGATGATTTCGATGATGGCGCCCGACGAGCATTACAATCCAGACGGCACGATCGCGACGGACCGACTGGCGTCGGCCGGGCGGATCAGCCCGCTGGTGCAGGCCGGCATCATGGATGGCGAGGGTCATCTGCTGCCATCTGGCACACGCGGCGAGATCGTGGTGCGCGGGTCGCTGGTGATGGAGGGCTATTACAGGAACCCGCAAGCGACCGCCGAAGCATCTGCGCACGGATGGCACCATACCGGCGACGTCGGCTACATCGACGGTGACGGCTACCTCTACATCGTCGACCGCGCCAAGGACATGATCATCACCGGCGGGTTCAACGTCTATTCGATCGAGGTTGAAAACGCATTGCGCGCGCACGAGGCGGTGCAGGATTGCGCCGTGATCGGCCTGCCGGACGAGAAATGGGGCGAGCGGATCGTCGCGGTGGTGCAGCCCCGCGCCGGCCAGAGCGTCGATGCGACGGCACTGGCGGCCTTCGTCAAGCAGCAGATCGGCAGCGTCAAGACACCGAAGCAGATCGAGATCTGGGACGATCTGCCGCGCTCCAAGGTCGGCAAGGTGCTGAAGCCGGACATTCGTGCGCGGATGGCGGGTCGCGCGACCAGCTAATCCAAAAGCCGCTCCAGCACGTCGCGCAGCAGCCCTTGCAGAAGATCGAGCTTGTAGCCCGTCATCGGCAATGGTTTGGCCGCCGAGGTCGCCGCTGTCGCCGCTTCCGCGATCGATGCCGCATTGGCGATCTTGCCGTGAAGCGCGACTTCCGCGGCGGTGAGCCGAAGCGGCACGGGCGCAACACCACCGGCAGCGAGCCGCACGAGCCGGAAGCTGCCGTCGGCGATCACGACGCGGGCGCAGAGTTCCACCAGCGGCCATTCCGCAGAGGTCCGGCTGATCGCGCGCCTGTAGGAAGCGCGCTCGCCCTGAACCGGAGCCGCAAGCGCAATGCTCTTGATCATCTCGCCCGCTGCGAGTGCATGATCGGCGTGCGAGACCGAGCCATCGCCGAGCAGGCCTGCAATGGTCAATCCGCTGCGCCGGTCCGTCACGATGGTCGCATCATAGGCGAGCAGAGCCGCCGCCATGGTGGAGGGATGCGGCGCGACACAAGGCCCGAGATCGAAGGCGACGCCGTAGAGATGATTGCCAGACCGGGCAGGGCAGGTGCTACCGCTTTTCTTCAAGCAATCGATGTCGGCCCGGCGGAAATACCAGCAGCGCGAACGCTGCGCGAGGTTGCCGCCGAGCGTTGCAACTTGGCGCACCTGTGGCGTGGCGAGGCCTCGCGCGCTCGCCGCAATGCCGGGATAGCCGGCGGCGATGCGCGCGTCCGACGCGATCGTGGCGATGGTGGCAAGCGCGCCGATCTGGGCTGATCCGCCGGCGTCCCAGGTAATCGCCCTGGAGCCGCTGGCCGAGATATCGATCAGCATGCCCTGCGACACGCCGCTGCGGCGGCGTTCGCTGAAGTCGGTGCCTCCGGCGCGGAATTCAGGCGTGGGCTCGGCGCTCGTGACGGCGACACTCATGCTGCATCCCTCCCTTTCAGCGCGGCCAGCAGGCGATCGGGCCGGAACGGAATTTCGGTCAGTCTCACGCCGATCGCATCGCGGATGGCGTTGGCGATCGCGGGCGAGGTCGGCACGGTGGCGACTTCGCCGATGCCGACGCTGCCGCCCGGCACGTGCTCGAAACCGGCCTCGTCGAAATGCACCTCCAGTTTCGGCATGTCGCCGATGCCCGGAATGCGGTAATCCTCCATGCTGCTGCTCAGGATGTGGCCGCTCGAAGGATCGGTCTCCCGCGCCTCATAGAGTGCGTAGCCGATGCCCTGGATCACGGCGCCTGCGGCCTGGCTTCGCGCCAGCATGGGCGCGGCGAGCTTGCCGATCGCGAGGCCCGTATAGGCGTTGAGCACGCGCACATGGCCGAGCCAGGTATCGACCTCGACCTCCATTACCTGCACCGAGCTCGGCACGCCGGCGCCGACCACCATGTGGTTCATCAGGCGCAGCACCCAACCGAACACCCGGCCCAAGATGCCCACCTCGTGCAGAGCGGGCCTGACGCCGGGCGGCGGCTTGCCGTCCTCCTGGCGTCTCGCCGACACCGCGATGTCAGGAGACGCCGCGATCATCTCGCGCCACGGCGCGTTCGAGCCCGGAGCAGGTGTGCGCGAGGCGGTGCGCTTGATTTCCGCTTTCAGCCTGTCGATCGCGAGCAGGGTCGGCGGCACCACCGAGGCGGTGACGCGGCTGCCGCCGGACCCCGGCCCTCGCGGCAGGTTCGAGCGGCCGATGCGAACGTCCACATCCTGCGGCTCGAGATCGAACGCCTTCGCGACGGTGTTCGCGATCACGCTGCGCGTGCCCGTGCCGATATCCTGGACCGCGCAGCTTGCGACGATGCGGCCGCCCTTGACCGCGAGCTCGACCGAGGAGCCGGTCTGCCAGAGATAGAGCCAGTAGCCGGTGGCGACGCCGACGCCGCGCCGGTAGCGGCCTTCTTGCGAGCCGGCCGGCTTGCGGTTCTTCCAGACGTCGAGGCCGGCGGCCCAGTCGTACAGTCGCTGGCGGTTGGGGTCGGTATCCCAACGCTTGCGCAACTGGATCGGATCGACCTTCATGCGCAGCGCCGCCTCGTCGACCGCCTGCTCCAGCGCAAACGACATCGGCGGACCCCCGGGGCCGCGGAACGGCGCGCCCGGCGGCAGGTTGCTGAGCACGTCGAAGTCGACGAGCTCTTTTGCCTGGGCTGGATAGATCAGCCGGGCCAGGCCGGCGATCATCGAGTTCACGGCGGCTCCGGTATCGGCATGGGCGGTGAGCGACAGCGCCTTGAGGCGGCCTTCCGCCGAAGGCAGCAAGGACAGCTTCAGCTCGGCGGCCGGACGATAGCCTGTAACGGAAAGCTCCTCTTCACGATCGAAGGCGACACGCACCGGCGCCTTCGCGGCGCGCGCAAGCTCGATCGCGGCGATGGTCTCCAGCCCAACGCTGCCCTTGGAGCCGAACCCGCCGCCGACATGATCGGCGATCACACGCACCTTGTCGTGCGGCAGGCCATAGCGCTTGGCGATCTTCTCCATGCTCTCGTGAATGGCCTGGGTCGAGATGTGCACGGTGAGTTGATCGCCATCGAACCTGGCCACGGCGGCATGGGGTTCGAGGCTGGCGTGCTGTTGCGTCGAGACGCGGAAGGTTTCCTCGACCAGCAGCGGATTGCGTTGCGCCCGCGCCTCGTCAAGCCAGTGCCTGGCCTGCCTGGCTTTCTGCGAGAACGGCGCCGAAGGCCCGCGGACATTGCCCTTCCACGACACCGGAGCGCCGCCGGCGCCCTCGGAGACGTTGCCGGCACGCTTGCGGTCCTGCTTTTCGAACACCACGGGCGCATCGTCGCGTCGCGCTGCCTCGAGCCCGATCACCGCCGGTAATGGCTCGGGCCTGAAGGTGATCGCGGCGATTGCCTTCAGTGCGGTGCGGCGATCCCTGGCCGCGACGGCTGCGATCGGCGCGCCGACGAACCGGATCATGTTGTCATCGTCGAGCAGCGGAACGACCGCGGCAACACCGGGAATAGTGCGCGCCGGCGCCAGATCGAGCCCGGTGATCCTCGCATGCGCGACGTGCGCGCGCAGGATGACGCCTTCGAGCTGGCCGTCATGGTGGATGTCGACGGTGTAGCGGGCCAGCCCCGTCACCTTGTCGCGGGCTTCGAGCCGCGGCGCGACCGGATCGTTGCCGTCGAAGCGGCCCGCGCATGCTTCGGCGACGGCGCGATAGATGCCTTCATAGGCGCCGCAACGGCAGAGATGTCCCGAGAGCGCGGCGGCGATTTCCTCGCGCGAGGGCGTCGCCGTGCCCTTGGCCGCGCGCCAGCTGTCGTGGAAGGCGGTGGCTTCGACGACAAAGCCCGGCGTGCAGAAGCCGCATTGCAGGGCGTCGTGCGCCATGAACGCCTTCTGCACCGGATGCAATCCGGTTGCTCCGACCCCCTCGATGGTCGTCAGCGATTTGCCGGCGGCCGCCTGCGCCGGCAACAGGCAGCTCACGACCGGCATGCCGTCGAGCAGCACGGTGCAGGCGCCGCAGACGCCGGAGCCGCACACGAGCTTGGTGCCGGTGAGGCCGCCGTCGCGGATCACGTCGATCAACAGCGCCTCCGGATCGTCGGGCAGCACCAGGGGCGTTCCATTGACGGTCGTGGTGGTCATTTCCGAACTCCCGTTTTGCGTGGGGACTTCTTCGCAGGCAGCGCCATCGCGCCGGCGATCAGCATGCGCAGCATGGTCTCGAGCTGTTTCAGGAACGCGTCGACCGGCTGCATGGCAGGGAAAGCGGATTTGGTGCCGTGGATCGCCATCTCGACGCAGCGCGCGAGCTCGCGCACCGTGATGCCGCTTTCGAGCGCGAGCTTTCGCTTGCGGCACACCCGCGCGATCGTGGTTGCGATCTCGTCGGCGAAACGGCTGGCGTAGCTCTGGTAGAGGTCGCGCGCCTGCGCGAGGTGCTCGGAAAACAGCTCCTCGATGTGGGGCGAGTCCTTGAGGGAGGCGAGCAGCGACTGCATCCGCGCGCCGATCTCGGCGACCAGGATGTCGGCAAGCTCGAGGCCGGCTTCTTCCGCCGCCTTTGCTGCCGCGATTTCCGCAGCGAGTCCCTGCTCGTAGAGGCGCTCGAGCACGGCGCGAAACAGCGCCTCCTTGGAGGCGAAGTGATGATAGAGCGCCTGCCGCGTCAGTCCGGCTTCCTCCGCCGCCTGCTCGATCGAGGAACGGCGGAAACCGTGGCGCCGGAACACGCGCATGGCGGCGTCGAGGATACGGTCCTGGGGAGGGGTCTTGGGAGGAGCCTTGGCCTGCATTTTGTCAGATTTGACGAACGTGAATGAAATGTCAAATCACGGACCGATGACGGTCTCGTGCGCGCATGAGCCGAGGCCGCCCCGAATCGAAGCGGTGCTCCCCGCGTTCCGCTGGCCGGTTGCGTGCGGCTCGGGATTGGGCGAGACGAGGACGAGATGGCTGGCATCGCCTTCGTCAGCCAGGGCGGGGCCCATCAGCAAAGGTGCGGAACATCATCTCTCAAATGAAGACGGGCACGCCTTCGGTGGAAGGCGTGCCCGCTTGAAACTCTCTTCGTGCGACGCTTGTAGCGCTCAGTGCACGCTGACGGCTTGCAGCTCGTTGCTCCAGGCGTTGGCGATGGCGGCTTCGCGGCTGTCGGTCAGCATGATCGGCGTGCCGTCGGCGGCATGGAGTGCGAACAGCTTGAGGCCGGGCGCGATCTTCGGGGCTTCGGGGAACAGGCCGGGCACATCCTCGGAGCGGATCTGCTTCACATAGGCGATGTGGCCTTCGCCGAGGTTCGCCAGCGTCTCGGGCGAGGCGTTCCTGGCTTCATATTCGAACACAACTTGACCTTCACTCATGGTCTCGACTCCTTCAGGAAAACTAAGCGGTCGAGTCCGCTACTCGTTCCATTATTCGTGCTCATTGATAGCGATTGTCTTAACGATCCTCTCCGGTTCAGGCCGGGCCAGGTCGACCGACAACAACCCGTTCTTCAGATCCGCACCCAGCACCAGCATCCCCTCCGCCAGCACGAAGGTGCGCTGGAAGTGGCGCGCGGCGATGCCGCGATGGATGTATTGCCGGGTCTTGTCGTCCTGCTGCCGCCCGCGAATCACGAGCTGGTTTTCCTCAATGGTTACATCGAGTTGGTCGCGGGTGAATCCGGCGACCGCCAGCGTGATGCGCAACCGCTCGGGCTGGCCGTCCGATCGCTCACACCTCTCGATATTGTAGGGAGGGTAACCGTCGGCGCCCTTGACGACGCGATCGAGCACGCGCTCGATTTCGTCGAAGCCCAGAAGGAACGGACTGGAAAGCGTTGGAACACGAGACATAGTTTACAAAGTCCTCTCGAAGCGACTTTGGTGTGTCGGGGCCCGCGGTGGCGCCCCTTGGTCAGCAATATGGGCATATCGCGGTGGGGGTTCAAGCAGCTAGCCCAGGGCTGTGGATTCACTTCTTGCGGGTCGCGTTGCCATGGTGAATTTTCCGGGCAATTTTTCCCAATGAAAACAGAGCCCGCTTTCCTGTGCATGGGGTTGTTTTCGCGGCCTGGGCTGCAGGACCTTTCGGAACCGGTCAGGCCTCGATCCGCTTCCGCCCGTCGCCGCTGAACAAATGCAGCTTGGAGCGGACTGCGGCGACACGGATCTTCTGGCCGATGGCGGGCGCCTCGGTTCCGGGAATGCGGACGATGATGTCACCGGGCGGCAGTTCGCCCGGAGTGGCGGCGACGCGCTGCGCGTCCTGCGCGCGTGAGCCGTAAACGAAGGTCTCGGCGCCGACACGCTCGATCGCTTCCACCGCCAGCGGCAGCGCAACGCCGCCTGATGGTGTCTGGTCGGTGATGACGAAGTCTTCGGGACGGATGCCGAGAATGCCGGCGTCCCCCGCATTGCCGAGCTGCGACTTGATCTCGTCCGCTCGCGCCGACATCAGATTCATCGGCGGCGCGCCGATGAACGAGGCGACGAAGGTCGTGGCCGGCTTCTCGTAGATCGCGAGGGGATTGCCGACCTGCTCGACCTGGCCGCCATTCATCACGACGAGAACGTCGGCGAGCGTCATCGCCTCGAGCTGGTCATGGGTGACGTAGATCGACGTCGTGTTGAGCCGGCGCTGCAATTTGCGGATCTCGACGCGCATCGCGATGCGCAGCTTGGCGTCGAGGTTCGACAGCGGCTCGTCGAACAGGAACACTTTGGGCTGACGCACGATGGCGCGGCCCATGGCGACGCGCTGGCGCTGGCCGCCGGAGAGCTGGCGCGGCTTGCGGTCCAGCATCGGTGCGAGCTCGAGCACGCGCGCGGCTTCCTCGACGCGAGCCTTGACCTCGGCCTCCTTCATGCCGCGGTTGCGCAGGCCGTAAGCCATGTTGTTGAACACGCTCATGTGCGGATAGAGCGCGTAGTTCTGGAACACCATCGCGATGTCGCGGTCGGCGGGCTCGACCTGGTTGACGATACGGCCACCGATGTCGATCTCGCCGCCGGTGATGGTCTCGAGCCCCGCGACCATGCGGAGCAGCGTCGACTTGCCGCAGCCGGAGGGACCGACCAGCACGCAGAACTGGCCGTCGCCGACCTCGACGTTGACGCCTTTGATCGCCTCGAAGCCGCCGGTGTAGGTCTTGCGGACGTTGCGCAGGGTGACGTTAGCCATGGGTTTTTCCAGCGAATAGCGAATGGGGAGTGGCGAACAGGGAAGTTGCGTATGCGAGAGCGCTCAAAGGGCTTTCCATTCGCCATTCGCTACTCACCACTCGCCTCCTCACTTTTCCGTCTCGACCAGACCGCGCACGAACAATTTCTGCATGGCGACGACGACGAACACCGGCGGCAGCATGGCCAGCACGGCGGTCGCCATCACGATCGGCCATTCGGTCAGCGCATCGGTGGTGGTGATCATCTTGCGAATGCCGACCTGAATGGTCTGCATGTCGTCGCGCGTGGTGATCAGCAGCGGCCAGAGATATTGGTTCCAGCCGAGGATGAAGAGGATCACGAACAGTGCCGCCATGTTGGTGCGCGACAGCGGCAGCAGCGTATCCCAGAAGAAGCGCAGCGGTCCGGCGCCGTCGATGCGCGAGGCCTCCAGCAATTCATCCGGCACGGTCATGAAGAACTGGCGAAACAGCAGCGTCGCCGTCGCCGACGCGATCAGCGGCAGCGCGAGGCCCGCATAGCTGTCGAGCATGTGCAGGTCCGCGACGATCTTGTAGGTCGGATAGATACGCACCTCGACCGGCAGCATCAGCGTGATGAATATAATCCAGAAGATCGCCATCCGGAACGGGAAGCGGAAATAGACGATCGCATAGGCCGAGATGATCGAGATCGCGATCTTGCCGACCGCGATCAGGAGCGCCATGATCAGCGAGTTCAGCATCATGTTGGCCACGGGCTCGCGGGTCGAGCCGCTCGTGCCGACGAAGATGGTTTGGTAGTACACCTCGAAGAAATGGCCGCCGGGCAGCAGCGACATCTGCCCGTTGGCGATCAGCGCGTTGTCCTGGGTCGAGGCGACGATCGCGATGTACACGGGGAATGCGACGATCGCGATCCCGATCCAGAGGATGACGTGAGCGACGTAGCGTCGAAAGCCCTCCTGCTCGACCATCAGTAGGTCACCTTGCGTTCGACGAAGCGGAACTGGATTCCCGTGAGCACGATGACCAGGATCATCAGGATCACCGATTGGGCCGCCGAGCTGCCGAGATTTCCGCCGAGCAGGCCGTCGGAGTAGACCTTGTAGACCAGCGTCACCGTCGACGTGCCGGGGCCGCCGCGGGTCATGGTGTCGATGATGCCGAAGGTGTCGAAGAAGGCGTAGACGATGTTGACGACGAGCAGGAAGAAGATGGTTGGCGACAGCAGCGGAAATGTCACGGTCCAGAACCGCCGCATCGGGCGCGCACCGTCGATTGCGGCGGCCTCGAACACGCTCTTCGGGATGGCCTGCAGCCCGGCGAGGAAGAACAGGAAATTATAGGAGATCTGCTTCCAGGCCGCGGCGACGATGATTAGCGCCGCAGCCTGATTGCCGTCGAGGAGCGGATTCCAGTCAATCCCGGCGGCGCGCAGATAACGCGAGATCACGCCGAGCGAGGGATGCAGCATGAAGATCCAGAGCACGCCGACGACCGGCGGCGCCACCGCGTAGGGCCAGATGAGCAGCGTGCGGTAGAGCATCACACCGCGCAGCGGCTTGTCCGCCATGACGGCGAGCAGCAGCGCAAACGACAGCGACGACACCGCGATCGCGAACGAGAAGAAGAAGGTCCGGACGATGGACTCGAAATAGGCGGGGTCCTTGAACAGCTCGATGTAATTATCGAACCAGACGAAGCTCGTTGATAGACCGAAGGCATCCTGCAGCAGGAAGGACTGCATTACCGCTTGCAGCGCCGGCCAATAGAAGAAAATCAGGACGACGGCGAGTTGCGGGGCAACCAGCACGTAGGGCAATAGCTTTGATTTGAAAATGGCTTGCTTTTGCATGATCTGAGCCGAGTGGCAGGCCGGCGTCCCGGCCCGCCACTCATCGCCTCACTTGACGGCGGTCTTTTCGAACTGGCGCAGCATCGTGTTGCCGCGCTCGACGGCGGCGTCCAGCGCCTGCTTGGCGGTCTTCTTGCCGGCGAGCGCCTGCTCGATCTCTTCCGCCCAGACATCGCGAAGCTGCACCATGTTGCCGAGCCGCAGGCCGCGGGAGTTCTCGGTCGGCTCCTTGTTGGTCAGCTCGAGCAGCGGCGTCTCGAGATAGGGCTGGTCCTTGTAGAAACCTTCGGCCTTGGCCTTCTCATAGGCCGCCTTGGTGATCGGGAGATAGCCCGAGGCCTTGTGTATCCAGACCTGGCGATCGGTGTCCGACAGGAAGGTCAGGAATTTCGCCACGCCCTTGTATTCGTCGGCCGATTTGCCGCCCATGATCCAGAGCGAAGCGCCGCCGATGATGGAGTTCTGCGGTGCGTCCTTGACGTCGAGATAATAGGGCATCGGCGCGGCCGTGAAGTTGAACTTGGCCTGCGCCTTGATGTTGGCGAACAAGGACGAGGAGCTCAGGAAGATCGGGCACTCGCCGGAGGTGAAGCGGCCTTCGCCGGTGTTGGTGCGCCCGGCATAGTCATAGGTCTTGTCCTTCTGCAGCTCGATCAGTTTCTCCAGATGCCTGATCTGGACCGGCCCGTTGAACTTCAGCACGGTGTCGAAGCCGTCAAGGCCATTGGCCTTGCTGGCGAGCGGCACGTTGTGCCAGGCCGACAGCTGCTCGAGATTGACCCAGGTGACCCACGCGTTCGAGAACCCGCAGGTCGGATGGCCGTTGTCGTGCAGCTTCTTGGCCGCCTCGAAGGTCTCAGGCCAGGTCTTCGGGATCTCGACATTGGCCTTCTTGAGTTCGTCCAGGTTGACCCACATGACTGTCGACGACGAGTTGAAGGGGAATGACAGCATCTCGCCCTTCGAGGTCGAGTAGTAGCCGGTGATCGCCGGCAGGTAGATCTTGGGATCGAATTTCTCGCCGGCGTCGGCCATCAGCTTGTAGACCGGCTTCACTGCACCGGTCGCAGCCATCATGGTCGCGGTGCCGACTTCGAACACCTGCATGATGTGCGGGGCGTTGCCCGCGCGGAATGCCGCGATGCCGGCGTTCATCGTATCAGGGTAGCTGCCCTTGTACGTCGGGATGACCTTGTAGTCGCTCTGCGATGCATTGAAGTCATTGGCGAGCTTGACGATGACGTCGTTGTTCGCGCCGGTCATGGCGTGCCACCACTGGATTTCAGTGACGGCAAGCGCCGGCGAGACGCCCATGCCAACCGTGACTGCAAATGCGGCAGCCGCTCCAAAATGTCGAAGAGCCATCTAGAAAACCTCCCTCAGGCGTCAAAAACAAGCGCTTGCGCTAGCAGCGCCACATGACGTTCACATGACTGTGTAAGCGGCCGAAACGAAAGCGGCAAGCGCTGCAGAAGGGAAGCCATCAAATAGGCGAAGAGGCGGATGGGCAGCCTCCTCCGTTCGCAGTGCACATGCGTGCATGCGCCGCACTGCGGCATTGGATGACGTGAGTCGAAATCGAGCAGCTCGAAAACCTCTCCCGCTTGCGGGAGAGGTCGGTGCGAAGCGCTGGGTGAGGGCTTTCTCCTCAAGGGAATGTCCCGCTGCGGCGAGACCCTCTCCCGCGCGCGGGAGAGGGAGCGCACCACTCAGCGCTTGCGCTCGGACCCGCAGACCGTGCCCTTCTCGACCATCGCGCCGATCTCTGCCTTTGAGTAGCCGAACTCGGCCAGCACCTCCCGGGCGTGCTCGCTGAATTTCGGCGGCAGGCGGCGCAGGCTCGGCTTGCTGCGATCGAGCCGGATCGGCGAAGCCACGCCCTTGTACCAGTCCTTCTCGATGACATCGCCGCGCGCGATCGTGTGCGGGTTGGTCAACGCCTGGTCGATCCTCTGCACGGGACCCGCGGGCAGGCCGGCCGCGAGCAGGCGATTGCACAGCGGCTCGGCCTCGTGCTGGCTGAACACGGCGGCAAGCTCGGCGCGCAGCGCCTCGCGATTGGCGATGCGGTCCTTGTTGCGGGCGAAGCGCGGATCGGTGCCGAGCTCCACCTTGCCGATCTCCTTACAGAGCTTGCGGAACGTGCCGTCATTGCCGACGCCGATGAAGATGTCGTCGGTCTTGGTCGGGAAGATCGCGTAAGGCACGAGGTTGGGATGCTCGTTGCCCGTGAGCGAGGGCGGCTTGCCATGCATGAAATAATTCGCGGTGTGCGGATGCATGATGGCAAGGCCCGTTTCGTACAGCGTCGTCTCCAGGAACTGGCCTTTGCCCGAGCGCTGCCGCTCCGACAGCGCCATCAGGATGCCGATTGCGGCATAGAGCCCGGTGGTGATGTCGACCAAGGGCACGCCGATCCGCATCGGGCCGCTCTCTTGCGAGCCGGTGGCGGCGATCATGCCGGTCATGGCCTGGATGATGGCATCATAGCCGGGATTGCCGCCGCGCGGGCCGTCGGCGCCGAAGCCGCAGATCCGGCAATGCACGAGGCGCGGGAATTTCTGGCTGAGCACATCGTTGCCGATGCCCCATTTCTCCAGCGTGCCCGGCTTGAAATTCTCGATCAGGACGTCGGCCGTCTCCAGCATCCTGAGCAGCACGACGCGGCCACCTTCGGAGGCGAGGTCGAGGCCGATCGAGCGCTTGTTTCTGTTAATGCCGACGAAATAAGCGGCGTCCTCCTCGTGGAAGGGAGGGCCCCAGTCGCGCACCTCGTCGCCTGCGGGCGGCTCGACCTTGATGACGTCGGCGCCATGGTCGGCGAGGATCTGGGTGCAGTAGGGGCCGCCGAGCACGCGCGTGAGATCGACGACGCGCAGTCCGCTCATTGCGCCCAAAACGGCTTCAGTCATGCCTTCACATCCCCTGTGTCGATGTTGGCCACAGGCCTAGCGAGGTTCGTGCGCCCCAGCAATGCCTCGCTGCGGAGGGGGATATGCACGCGCGCGCCGCATCCCGCGGCACGGCAAAAACGGGCGGAAGCGGCCGGCCCAAGGGACCTCGCGCGGGGATCCCGGGCCAGCCATTCCACCGTCGGATCAGACGACCGTCAGGCGGACGTCGACATTGCCGCGCGTCGCGTTGGAATACGGGCACACCTGATGCGCCTTCTCGACCAGCGCCTCGGCGTCCGCGCGGGACAGGCCCGGCAGCGAGACGGCCAGATCGATGTCCAGGCCGAAGCCGCCGGCCGAGCGCGGGCCGATGCCGACGGTCGAGGTCACGGAGGCGTCGGCGGGAACCTTCGGGCCACCCTGCGACGACACAAACTTCATCGCGCCGATGAAGCAGGCGGCATAGCCGGCCGCAAACAGCTGCTCGGGATTGTTGCCGGCGCCGCCGCCACCGCCGAGTTCCTTCGGCGTGGTGAGCTTGACGTCGAGTGCGCCATCGAGGGTCGCGGCATGGCCGTCGCGGCCGCCGGTGGCTTTTGCGCTGGTCTTGTAGAGCACGTTCACGGACATTTTCGTCTTCCTTGGGATGTTCGGGTTGGCGTGCGATGTATATTGCAAACAATTAGATAGTGCGCAATCTATATTCGCATGCCTCACATTTAATTGTTTGCAATTGAATGTCCGCCGGCCCGGCCCCACAATGCGGGTCAGTCTCGCGAGATTCTGCATGGCCCGGAAATCATCGACCCTCGATCCGCAACGCCTCGACAACCAGATCTGCTTCGCGGTCTATTCGGCCGCGCATGCCTTCAATCGCGTCTACAAGCCGCTGCTCGACCGCCTCGGACTGACCTATCCGCAATATCTGGTGATGCTGGTGCTGTGGGAGCGCGATGACGTCCCGCTCAAGGACATCGGTGAAAAGCTGTTTCTGGATTCCGGCACGCTGACGCCGCTCTTGAAGCGGCTGGAAGCAGCCCATCTGGTCAAGCGAACGCGAAGCAGCGAGGACGAGCGTCAGGTGCTCATCGCGCTGACTCCGCAAGGCCATGCGCTGAAAGACAAGGCGCGCAGCGTGCCGCAGTCGATCCTGGCGGCGTCGGATTGCTCGGTGTCGGAACTGGTCGCGATGAAGGACGAGATCGTGGCCTTAAGGGACCGGTTGAATGCGGTGATTGGGGAGTAGGGGGCTAGCAGAGCCGCAAGGAAAATAGAAGCTGAAACAGCCCGTCTTCGCCCTTCAGGCTCCTCGTGGCTGCGCCACGCGTAACCCGAAGGGCGAAGCGTGGTGGAGCCAGGCGGGATCGAACCGCCGACCTCTTGCATGCCATGCAAGCGCTCTCCCAGCTGAGCTATGGCCCCTTTAGTCCAGATGGGACGATCCTGGGGGGATCCGTCCCGGCCGTCGAGCCGTCCAAGCGACTCGCGCGGTGCACCCTTTTTCACAGATCAGGGCTGATCTCAAGTCTCTTCATCACCTCCGACGTCACCAATGATGTCGGTCACGTCCTCATCGCCCTCTTCTTCGTCGGCAATGAAGGTCGAATCATCGTCATCGTCGTCGTCGAGCGTATCGTCGACCTCGATATCGTCCTCGGATTCGGGGACGACAGCCTTCACCTTGCCGGTGTTCTCCTCGGCATCGGCCTCCTCGAGCGAGACCTCTTCGACCTCGGCCGGCTCCGGCGTGGCGTCCGCGGCGGCTGCGTGGCGGGCCTCGGCGCCGCGTCCGGCGCGGGCGGGCGCAAGGGGCGCGATCGGCACCACCTCGCCGGTATAGGGCGAGATCACCGGATTCTTGTTCAGGTCGTAGAACTTCTTGCCCGTGGTCGGGCAAATACGTTTGGTTCCGAGTTCGGACTTGGCCACGGCAGAGGAATCCTGGGAATGTCTGAAAAGCGGTGCTTCACTTGGCTAGTTGGCGGCCCGCTGTCAATAGCGCATTACGAGAGAAAGACATGCTCGTGACGGCGGGGAGGGCATGTGGTACCTGCCCGCAGCCGCTATCAGGCGTATCCAAGGACACAATCTTGACCCATTCCGACAAGCTGGCGCCGCTCAAATCGCGCTCAAGCGGTCCCCTGACCGGAAAAGTACGGGTGCCTGGGGACAAGTCGATCTCCCACCGTGCCCTGATCCTGGGCGCGCTCGCGGTCGGCGAGACCCGGATTACCGGCCTGCTCGAGGGCGAGGACGTCCTCAACACCGCCAAATCCATGCAGGCCCTCGGCGCCAAGGTCGAGCGCACCGGCGATTTCGCCTGGAGGGTCCAGGGCGTCGGTGTCGGCGGCTTTGCCCAGCCCAAGGCAGCGCTAGATTTCGGCAATTCGGGCACCGGCTGCCGGTTGGTCATGGGCGCCGTCGCCGGCTGCCCGATCTCGGCCGTGTTCGACGGCGATGCCTCGCTGCGCAGCCGACCGATGCGCCGGATCCTCGATCCGCTCGAGAAGATGGGCGCCAGGGTCGTGTCCGGCGGCGAGGGCGGCCGGCTGCCGCTGACCGTGCAGGGCGCGCGCGATCCGTTGCCGATCAGCTACAAGACCCCGGTTGCCTCGGCCCAGATCAAGTCGGCGGTGCTGCTGGCGGGCCTCGCCGCGCCGGGCACCACGACCGTGATCGAGAGCGAGGCCAGCCGCGACCACACCGAACTGATGCTGAAACATTTTGGCGCTGACATCACCTCGGTCCGGGAAGGCCAGCACGGGCGGCGCATCACGCTGGCGGGTCAGCCCGAACTGCATGGCGCCACCGTCATCGTGCCGGCTGATCCCTCATCTGCGGCATTTCCCATCGTCGCGGCGCTGATCGTCGAAGGCTCAGATGTCGTCCTCTCAGACGTCATGACCAATCCGTTGCGGACCGGCCTTTTCACGACGCTGCGTGAAATGGGCGCCTCCATCGAGGAAAGCGAAGTGCGTGGCGACGCCGGCGAGCCGATGGCGCGCTTGCGCGTGCGCGCCTCGAAGCTGCGCGGCGTCGACGTGCCGCCGGAGCGCGCGCCGTCGATGATCGACGAATATCTGGTGCTGGCCGTTGCGGCGTCCTTTGCCGAAGGCACGACCATCATGCGCGGCCTGCAGGAGCTGCGCGTCAAGGAATCCGACCGTCTCGAAGCCACCGCCGACATGCTTCGCGTCAATGGTGTGAAGGTGACGATCTCCGGCGACGATCTGATCGTCGAAGGCCGCGGCCATGTGCCTGGTGGCGGCACCGTCGCCACGCATATGGACCATCGCATCGCGATGTCCGCGCTGGTGATGGGCTGCGCCTCCGACCGGCCGGTGACGGTCGACGACACCGCCTTCATCGCCACCAGCTTCCCGGATTTCATTCCGATGATGCGTTCGCTTGGGGCCGAGTTCTCATGATCATCGCCATCGACGGACCCGCGGCCTCGGGCAAGGGCACGCTCGGCAAGCGCCTGGCCCATCATTACGGCTATCGTCATCTCGATACCGGCGTCATCTATCGCGCCGTCGCGTACGAATTGATGCAGTCCGGCCAGGATCTCCGGGACGAGGCGGCGGCGGTCGCGGCTGCGCTGGAACTCGACCCGGAAAAATTCGGCAATCCCGCGCTGAAGACGCAAGCAGCCGGCGAGGGCGCTTCGATCGTCTCGGCGATCCCACGGGTCCGCGAGGTCCTGCTCAATTTCCAGCGGCAATTCGCCGCCGATCCGCCGGGCGCCGTGCTTGATGGCCGGGACATTGGAACGGTGATCTGTCCCCATGCCGACGTGAAGATCTTCGTCGTGGCCGATCCCAAGGTGCGTGCCCGCCGCCGCACCATGGAGGCCAAGGCGCGGGGTGAGGAGGCGGATGAGGCGGCCGTGCTCGCCGACATCATTCAGCGCGACGAACGGGACAAGAATCGGCCGATAGCGCCTTTGAAGCCGGCCGCGGATGCTTACTTGCTAGATAACTCCCAACTGGATATAGAAGGCGGCGTCCGGGCCGCCATCGACATTATCGAGGCCGTCCGAGCGGGCCGGTTGCGGGGTTAAGCCGCTGCCGTCATTGGAGGAAGTGCCCGCTCCCGCTCTTTAAGGTCGATACTCTCGGTCCCTGTTTTGGGGCCGACGCGATCCAGGTTCCGGACGACAGATTTCAACGTATCGAACGTGCGGGCCCAGCCGGCCCGCTTCCGCTGTTTCGGTCGCAAGATCGAGCAGCGAGCGGTCGCTCGAAGGTCTTGCGGACCTTCCGACACTGCGCGCGCGATACGCCCATGAACCCAACGGCCGGCAAGACATCCGCAACTGGAGAACAAATGGCTTCGACTTCCGCTGATACCTATAGCCCGTCGCGTGACGATTTCGCCGCGATGCTCGACGAGTCCTTCGCAGGTGGCAACCTGCAGGAGAGCTCCGTCGTCAAGGGCAAGGTGGTTGCAATTGAAAAGGACATGGCCGTCATCGACGTCGGCCTGAAGACCGAAGGCCGCGTTGCGCTGCGCGAATTTTCCGGCCCCGGCCGTGACAGCGAGATCAAGGTTGGCGACGAGGTCGAAGTGTTCCTCGACCGCATCGAAAACGCGCTCGGCGAAGCCGTGCTGTCGCGCGACAAGGCGCGCCGCGAAGAGAGCTGGGGCAAGCTGGAGAAGGCCTTCCAGAACAACGAGAAGGTCACGGGCGTCATCTTCAACCAGGTCAAGGGCGGCTTCACGGTCGACCTCGACGGTGCCGTGGCCTTCCTGCCGCGTTCGCAGGTCGACATCCGTCCGATCCGCGACGTTGCGCCGCTGATGAACAACGCGCAGCCGTTCCAGATCCTCAAGATGGACCGTCGCCGCGGCAACATCGTCGTTTCCCGCCGTACGGTTCTCGAAGAGACCCGCGCCGAGCAGCGTCAGGAGCTGGTGCAGAATCTGGAAGAGGGTCAGGTCATCGACGGCGTGGTCAAGAACATCACCGATTACGGTGCGTTCGTTGATCTCGGCGGCATCGACGGCCTGCTGCACGTCACCGACATCGCGTGGCGCCGCGTCAACCACCCGACCGAGGTGCTCTCGATCGGCCAGACCGTGAAGGTCAAGATCATCAAGATCAACCACGAGACGCACCGCATCTCGCTGGGCATGAAGCAGCTGCTGGACGATCCGTGGCAGGGCATCGAAGCCAAGTACCCGCTGGGTGCCCGCTTCACCGGCCGTGTCACCAACATCACCGACTACGGTGCGTTCGTTGAGCTCGAGCCGGGCATCGAAGGCCTGATCCACGTCTCCGAGATGTCGTGGACCAAGAAGAACATGCACCCCGGCAAGATCGTGTCGACCTCGCAGGAAGTCGACGTGCAGGTGCTGGAAGTCGATTCCGTCAAGCGCCGCATCTCGCTCGGCCTCAAGCAGACCATGCGCAACCCGTGGGAGGTCTTCGTCGAAGGGCACCCGACCGGTTCGGTGGTCGAGGGCGAAGTCAAGAACAAGACCGAGTTCGGTCTGTTCCTGGGCCTCGAGGGCGACGTCGACGGCATGGTCCACCTCTCCGACCTCGACTGGAAGCTTCCGGGCGAGCAGGTGATCGACAACTACAAGAAGGGCGACATGGTGAAGGCCGTGGTGCTCGATGTGGACGTCGAGAAGGAGCGTATCTCGCTCGGCATCAAGCAGCTCGAAGGCGACCCCTTCGCCGAGCCGGGCGATGTCAAGAAGGGCGCGGTCGTGACCTGCGAAGTGCTCGAGGTGAAGGAAAGCGGTATCGAGGTGAAGATCGCCGGTACCGATTTCACCACCTTCGTCAAGCGCTCGGAGCTCGCGCGTGACCGCAACGACCAGCGCGCCGAACGCTTTGCCGTCGGCGAGAAGGTCGATGCCCGCGTGATCCAGTTCGACAAGAAGGCCCGCAAGGTCCAGGTGTCGATCAAGGCGCTCGAAGTCGCCGAAGAGAAGGAAGCCATCGCGCAGTACGGCTCCTCCGATTCCGGAGCTACGCTCGGCGATATCCTGGGCACCGCGCTCAAGAACCGCGACAACAAGTAAGCGAAACGCACGTTTTGCCGACATCAAAGCCCCGGCCTGCGCCGGGGCTTTTTTGTTGCGGCTCGCAAGGGGCTGCGCGGGGCCTTGTTTTCTTCAAATTGCGCCGCAATTGGTGTATCCAGACGAGCGTTGGTCACGTCGTGACGGCACGACCCAAGCGGTCCCTTCACCTGGAGATATCTCGATGTCGCTCGATTCGGACATCATCGTCGATCGCCGCAGGATTCGCCGCAAGCTGACGTTCTGGCGCGTCGTGGCCGCGCTGATCGCGATCGCTGCGGTCGCGGCTTTTGCGCTGGTCGCGACGCCAGGTGCGCGCGGTACCTTCGCCTCCGCTGGCGCCATCGCCCGTGTGCAGATCGACGGCCTGATCCGCAGCGATGCCGAACGTACGCGGGCGCTGGAGCGGCTGGAGAATTCGCAGGCCGCGGCCGTCATCGTTCACGTCAATTCGCCTGGCGGCACCACCGCCGGCTCCGAGCAGCTCTACGACTCGCTGACGCGGCTGAAGGCGAAGAAGCCGCTGGTCGTCGTGGTCGAAGGCCTTGCCGCGTCCGGCGGCTACATCACCGCGATCGCGAGCGACCACATCATCGCCCAGCAGAGCTCGCTGGTGGGCTCGATCGGCGTGCTGTTCCAGTTCCCCAATTTCAGCGAGCTGTTGAAGACGATCGGCGTCAAGGTCGAGGAGGTGAAGTCCACGCCGCTGAAGGCCGCGCCCAACGGATATGAGCCGACCAGCCCGGAAGCCCGGGCCGCGCTGGATGCGCTGGTGAAGGATTCCTATGCCTGGTTCAAGGATCTGGTGAAGCAGCGCCGTGGCATGGATGACACGCAGCTCGAAAAAGTGGTCGACGGCCGCGTCTTCACCGGCCGCCAGGCGATCGATCTCAAGCTGATCGATCAGCTCGGCGACGAGAAAACCGCGGTGACCTGGCTCGAGGAACAGAAGGGCGTCAAGAAGGGTCTTTCCGTGCGCGACTACAAGCTCGAGCCGCGCTTTGGCGACCTGCCCTTCATCAAGGCGGCGGCCTCAGTGACGCTGGAAGCGCTTGGATTCAGTGCGATTGCGCATCAGATCGAGCAAACCGGCGTTGCGCAGGCGGTCGATCGCGCCGGGCTGGATGGAATGCTGGCTTTGTGGCAGCCGGCCGCGTCGAACTGACCGAAAAATTTGGAACCGCGCGAGCTCGCGACCTTTTTCCCGTTCAGCGGGTGGCCGTGCAGCCTGCTTTTTCGGCATTTGTCACGCATTTTCACGACGCCGGGCGTTCATTTAGCGACTTGACAGATCAAGGCATTTTCACGGAAATGGTCATCCGCACGCTTCCGGGTCCTATCTCTCGATGATCAAATCCGAACTTGTTCAGCGTATCGCCGAGCACAACCCGCATCTGTACCAGCGGGATGTCGAGAACATTGTGAATGCGATTCTCGAGGAGATCGTAGCGGCACTCGCGCGCGGCGACCGCGTCGAGTTGCGCGGCTTCGGCGCTTTCTCGGTCAAGCACCGCCCCGCGCGCGCCGGCCGCAATCCACGCACCGGCGCCCATGTCCCCGTCGATCAGAAGAGCGTTCCGTTCTTCAAGACCGGCAAGGAAATGCGCGAGCGCCTCAACCGGGACCATCCGGATCCGGGCGCCCCGGACTAACGCTGCCGTCCGGGCTTTACCTGATGGCCGCAAGATGCGGCAGCAAGCTTGATTCAAGACGAGCGCTCGCGATGCGAAAGTTCCTGACCGCGCTGATCGTGATTCCGCTGGCCCTGATCCTGGTGACCTTTGCAGTCGCCAACAGGCATGACGTCACGGTCTCGTTTGATCCCTTCATGGCGGCTGATCCGGCCTTGTCGCGCACCATCCCGTTGTTCCTCCTCCTGATCGTGGTGGCTGCCTTGGGTGTCATCGTCGGCGGCTGTGCCGTCTGGTTCGGCCAGCGGCACTGGCGGCGCGCTGCGCGCCGGCATGAGGCGGATGCCAGGGCTGCCCGGGTCGAACTGGCCGATCTGCGGGCCCAGGCGGCCCCGGCCAAGCCCGAGGCCCAGCGTCTCCCGGTACCCTCCGGGATGGGCCTTTATGGGCCTGTCGGGCGAGACAAGCAGCGCGCGACGTTGTAGAAGCGGCCCCAACCGAAAAGCCCGTTTCCTGGCCGCCATTTGCGGCCTCCATTTGCATTGAGACCATGTCCCTGCTCGTCAAGATCTGCGGCCTGTCCACGTCGGAGACGCTCGAAACGGCGCTCGACGCGGGTGCCGACATGGTGGGGTTCGTGTTCTTTCCGCCGTCGCCTCGGCATGTATCGCTGGAGACGGGGCGTGAGCTCGGCCGCCAGGTGAAGGGACGCGCGCACAAAGTGGCGCTCACCGTCGACGCCGACGATGCCACGCTCGACAACATCATGGACGCGCTGTCGCCCGACATCTTCCAGCTTCACGGGCAGGAGAGCGTGGCGCGGCTGCGCGACATCAAGCAGAGGTTCGGCCGTCCGGTGATGAAGGCCGTGCCGGTCGCATCAGCCTCCGATCTCGCCGTGCTGCCTGGCTACGCCGCACTCGCCGACCGTCTCCTGTTCGACGCGCGCGCGCCGAAAGACGCAACTCGTCCCGGCGGATTGGGCGCCCCCTTCGACTGGCACCTGCTGGAAAATCTCGATCTGAAACTGCCCTACATGGTTTCGGGCGGGCTTCACGCCGACAACGTTGCGGAAGCCGTCCGCGTCACGCGCGCCGGCGGCGTCGACGTGTCCTCCGGCATCGAGAGCGCCCCGGGCGTCAAGGATCCGGAGCTGATCAAGGCCTTCATTCGCGCCGCGCGCGCCACCCAAGAGTTGAGCGTTCGATGAACATCGCCAAACCAAATTCCTACCGCAGCGGCCCCGACGAGCGCGGCCATTTCGGCATCTTCGGCGGACGCTTCGTCGCCGAAACCCTGATGCCGCTGATCCTCGATCTGGAGAAGGCCTACACCGCGGCCAAGGCCGACCCGGCGTTCCAGGCCGAGATGAACGGCTATCTCAAGAACTATGTCGGCCGGCCCTCGCCGCTCTATTTCGCCGAACGCCTGACCGAGCATCTCGGCGGCGCCAAGATTTACCTCAAGCGCGAAGAGCTCAACCACACCGGCTCGCACAAGGTGAACAATGTACTCGGCCAGATCATGCTGGCGCGACGCATGGGCAAGAAGCGCATCATCGCCGAAACAGGCGCCGGCCAGCACGGTGTCGCCACTGCGACGCTGTGCGCGCGCTTCGGTCTCGAATGCGTCGTCTACATGGGCGCCGTCGACGTCGAGCGGCAGCAGCCCAACGTCATCCGCATGGAGATGCTGGGCGCGACGGTGGTCCCGGTGCAGTCGGGCACGCGCACGCTGAAGGACGCGATGAACGAGGCGCTGCGCGACTGGGTCACCAACGTGCACAACACCTTCTATTGCATCGGCACGGTGGCGGGTCCGCATCCCTATCCGACCCTGGTCCGCGACTTCCAGTCGATCATCGGCAACGAGACCAAGACGCAGATGCAGGAGACCGAGGGCCGCCTGCCGGATTCGCTGGTCGCCTGCATCGGCGGCGGCTCGAACGCCATGGGCCTGTTCCACCCGTTCCTCGACGATCCCTCCGTCGAGATCTTCGGCGTCGAAGCCGCGGGCCACGGGCTCACGCAGCTGCATGCAGCCTCGATCGCGGGCGGCCGCCCCGGCGTGCTCCATGGCAACCGCACCTATTTGCTGATGGATGCCGACGGCCAGATCCAGGACGCCCATTCGATCTCGGCCGGCCTCGACTATCCCGGCATCGGCCCCGAGCATTCCTGGCTGCATGAGGTCGGCCGCGTCAATTATCTCTCCGCGACCGATGACGAAGCGCTCGCCGCATTCCAGCTGCTCTCGAAGCTCGAAGGCATCATTCCCGCGCTCGAGCCCGCCCACGCCATTGCCAAGGTGATGGAGCTCGCGCCGAAGCGGCCGAAAGACCACCTGATGGTCGTCAATCTCTCCGGCCGCGGCGACAAGGACGTCCCCCAGGTCGGCGACATCCTGAAGGGCAAGAGCAAGTGAGGAGTGTGTCGCGCCTTCTTCACCTCTCCCCGTCGGGGAGAGGTCGGCTGCGAAGCAGCCGGGTGAGGGGTCTTTCCGCTCATTCGAACCTTCGCGATGTCTGGATGAGCTCGAGGACGCCCTCAATATTTTCGTACACATCCGTGTTCGAGACGCGAATGACGAGGAAGCCGCAGGCCTCAAGCACTTTGGTCCCGGCTTCATCGCGCTCGATCTCGGACGGGCTGGAATGCGTTACGCCGTCGACCTCAATGATGAGCTTTCCGTCGAGGGCCGCGAGATCGACGACGTACCGGTCGACCGGATGCTGGCGGCGAAACTTCCACCGGGCGAGCTGCCGGTTGCGGAGCGCCTGCCAAAGCTTTGCTTCCGCGCTCGTCTGCGACTCGCGGAGCCTTCGCGCTCTAGACTTGAATCTTTCCATCCCCCTCACCCGGCTGCTTCGCAGCCGACCTCTCCCCGGCGGGGAGAGGTATTAGCACAGCGGCCGCGAAAAACATGACCACGCGTATCGACACCCGCTTCGCCGAGCTTAAAAAGCAGGGCCGCGCGGCCTTCGTCACCTATGTGATGGCCGGCGATCCCGATCCCGCGACGTCGCTCGAGATCGTCAAGGCGCTCTCGAAATCGGGCGCCGAAATCATCGAGCTCGGCATTCCCTTCACCGATCCGATGGCGGATGGTCCGTCGATCCAGGCTGCCGGACTTCGCGCGCTCAAGGTCGGCATGACGCTGAAGAAGACGCTCGATCTCGTGCGCGACTTCCGCAAGGAGGACAACATCACGCCGCTGGTGTTGATGGGGTATTACAATCCGATCTACATTTACGGCGTCGACAAGTTTTTGGCTGATGCGAACGCATCAGGCGTTGACGGCCTCATCATCGTCGATTTGCCGCCTGAGGAAGACGATGAGCTCTGCATTCCCGCGCTGAAGGCGGGGCTGAACTTCATTCGATTGGCGACCCCGACCACCGACGACAAGCGCCTGCCTGCGGTGCTCGCGAACACATCGGGATTTGTCTATTACGTCTCCATCGCCGGCATCACTGGTGCAGCGGCGGCGGACTCGAATACCGTCGGCCAAGCCGTCGCCCGCATCAAGCAGCATACCAAGCTGCCGATCTGCGTTGGTTTTGGTATCCGCACGCCGGAGGCGGCGCGCGCCATTGCCGAGAAGGCCGATGGCTCGGTGGTCGGCACCGCGCTGGTCGATGCGCTCAACAACAGTCTCGATGCGGAAGGGCGGGCGACCGCCAAAACCGTTAACGCGGTGGCTGAGCTGACGGCGGCCCTGGCCCAGGGCGTGAGGGCTGCGAAACAGGCGGCCGAATAGGCCATAATTCCGCTTTAGCTCTTTAGTTGAGCATGATCTTGTCGGAAAACCGCTTCACACTTTTCCGGATCATGCTCTAACGCGGACGACACGGCGGCTTGCCGGGTAGCAGCCCGGCCGCCATATATCTCTTCAGGCGGCCCCCCAGCGGGTCAGCACATCGGAGCAAACCATGAACTGGCTTACCAATGTGGTGCGGCCGAAGATCCGCAACATGCTGCGGCGGGAGACGCCGGAGAATTTGTGGATCAAGTGCCCGGATTCCGGACAGCTCGTGTTCTACAAGGACGTCGAGGCCAACCAGTTCGTCATCCCCGGCTCGAACTACCACATGCGCATGGGCGCGGTGGCGCGGCTGAAGTCGATCTTCGACAACGAGACCTGGTTCGACGTGGCCTTGCCCGATGTCACGCCGGATCCGCTCAAATTTCGCGACGAGAAGAAGTACGTTGATCGCATCAAGGATGCGCGTGCCCGCACCAATCTGAACGATGCGGTCAAGGTTGGCTACGGCAAGCTCGAAGGCGCTGGTGTCGTCGTCGCCGTGCAGGATTTCGATTTCATGGGCGGCTCGCTCGGCATGGCCGCAGGCGAGGCCCTCGTGCGCGGTCTCGAGCTTGCGGTCGAGAAGAAGTCGCCCTTCATCGTGTTCGCCGCCTCAGGTGGTGCGCGCATGCAGGAAGGCATCCTGTCGCTGATGCAGATGCCGCGCACCACGGTTGCCGTGCAGATGCTGCGCGAAGCCAAGCAGCCCTACATCGTCGTGCTGACCAATCCGACCACGGGCGGCGTCACGGCGTCCTATGCGATGCTGGGCGACGTGCAGATCGCCGAGCCCGGCGCGCTGATCGGTTTTGCCGGCGCGCGCGTGATCGAGCAGACCATCCGCGAGAAGCTCCCCGAGGGTTTCCAGCGTGCCGAGTATCTCAAAGAGCACGGCATGGTCGACATGGTCGTGCATCGCCATGAACTGCGTCCGACCCTGGCGCGACTTTGCCGCCTGCTGACCAGGGCGCCGGCGCATGAGAACGCGTCCAGGCCGACGCAGCCTGTCGTCAGCCCCGCGCAGAGCGTCTCGGCGGCTGAGACGGCGCCGGCTGCGCCCCACGCGTGAACGCGACCTCGGACAGCACAAGGCAGTCGCTCGATGAGGTGATCGGGCGGTTGTCGGCCTTGCATCACAAGCGCATTGATCTCGGGCTGGAGCGGATGTACCGCCTGCTCGAGCGGCTCAGCCAGCCCGAACGCAAGCTGCCGCCGGTGATCCATGTCGCCGGCACCAACGGCAAGGGCTCGACGGTGGCCTATCTGCGCGCGACGCTGGAGGCCGCTGGCCTGCGCGTCCACGCCTACACCTCGCCCTATCTGGTCCGGATCAACGAATGTTTCCGGCTCGGCCGCGCCGGCGGCGGCGTGCTCGTCTCCGACGATGAATTGCGCGCGGCGCTTGAAGAGGTCGAGCGCGTCAATGCCGGCGAGCCCGCGACACTGTTCGAACTCAAGACCGCGGCGGCGTTCCTCTTGTTCGCGCAAAATCCTGCCGATGCGGTTCTGCTCGAAGTCGGCCTCGGCGGCCGGCTCGATTCGACCAATGTGGTCGATATGCCTGCGGCCTGCGTGATCACGCCTGTCAGCATGGACCACATGGATTTCCTCGGCGCCACGCTGGCGTCGATCGCCACCGAGAAGGCCGCAATCATCAAGCGCGGCGTGCCCGTGATTTGCGCCGAGCAGTCGCCAGAGGCGATGGCTGTTATCGAGGCGCAGGCCAAGCAGATGCGAGCCCCGCTGTTTACCGCAAACGAAAGCTGGCACGTCAATGTCGAGCATGGGCGTCTGGTCTATTCAGACGAGCATGGCCTGATGGATCTCGCCGCGCCGCGCTTGTTCGGCCGCCATCAGTTCGACAATGCCGGCCTTGCGATCGCGACGCTGCGCGCGGTCAAGGCGTTCCGGGTCAATCAGGCTGCCTTCGAAGCCGGCATCGTCGGCGCCGAATGGCCGGCGCGGATGCAGCGCCTCACTTCCGGTGAGCTGCTCGCTCTCGGTCCGCAAGGCAGCGAAATCTGGCTCGATGGTGGGCACAATGCCGAAGGCGGCCGCGTCGCAGCCGCCGCGCTCGGCGATCTCGAGGAGCGGGTGTCGCGACCGCTGGTCGTGATCGCGGGCATGATGGCCAATAAGGACGCGCAGGCGTTTCTCGCCAATTTCGCAGGTCTCACCCGTCACATCATCGCCGTGCCGATTCCGGATGCCGAAAACGCGATGCCGGTGGACCGCCTTGCGGATGCCGTGCGCAGCCTCGGCATGCGCGTCGAGATCGCGCCCGGCATCGAGGCCGCACTGCGCGCATTGTCGAAGCTCGCCTACGAGGTGCCGCCGCGCATCCTCATAACTGGCTCGCTCTATCTCGCCGGCCACGTTTTGGGTCTCAACGGCACGCCTCCTGCATGACTCGCGTGTCCCGGACGCGCAAAGCGCGAGCCGGGACCCGGAAGCCGCATGGGCCCCTGCTCTGCGGCGCATTACTGCGTGCTGCGCCGCATCAGGGGCACGAGAGGGGGAGAGCAACAATGCGCTTTGCCGCGATTGCCGACGTCCACGGAAACTATCTCGCGCTGGAGGCGGTGCTATCAGACATCCGCGCACTCGGCATCTCCGACATCGTCAATCTCGGCGACATGCTGAGCGGCCCGCTCGACGCGCGGCGCACCATCGAGATCCTGATGCCGCTCGACACCATGCATGTGCTCGGCAATCACGATCGCTATCTGCTCGATCGCCCACCGGAGAAGATGGGCTCCTGGGATCGCCCAGCGCATGCGCAGCTCAATGCGACGCAGCTCGACTGGCTGCGTGCGCAGCCGATGACGCGTGTGTTCCGTGACGAGGTCTTTCTCTGTCACGCGACGCCCGGGGATGATGAGGTCTATTGGCTCGAGACGGTGCACCCTGACGGCACGGTCGCGCTATCGCCGCCGGGCCGGATCGAGCAGTTCGCGCAAGGCATCACGCAATCGCTGATCCTCTGCGCCCATACGCACCTCGCCCGCGCCGTGAGGCTTCGCGATGGCCGCATGATCGTCAATCCCGGCAGTGTCGGCAGCCCCGGCTATCGCGACACGCATCCGTTTCCGCATGTCGTCGAGGCCGGCACGCCGCACGCGCGCTATGCGATTCTGGAGCTGACGAATGGCAATTGGCAGGTCACGTTCCGCAACGTCGCCTATGATCACGAGACGATGGCCGCGCTGGCACGCAGCAACAATCAGCCGGAGCTCGCGAACGCGCTGGCGACGGGCTGGATCGAGTAGAGCAAAGCAAAACGGCCGGCGATGAGCCGGCCGTTCAGAACACTTCGTCGCGCCGCGTGGATCAGACCGCCGAGGTGATCCACTGTTGAAGCTTCGCCTTCGGTGCGGCGCCGACCTGGCGGGAGGCCATCTCGCCGCCCTTGAAGATCATCAGGGTCGGGATCGACATCACGCCGTATTTCGACGCGGTCTTCGGGCTCTCGTCGACGTTGAGCTTCACGATCTTGACCTTGTCGCCCATCGCGCCGGCGATCTCGTCGAGCGCGGGTGCGATCATGCGGCAGGGGCCGCACCATTCGGCCCAGAAATCGACGACGACCGGGCCGTTCGCCTTGAGCACTTCGGCTTCGAAATCGGTGTCAGAAACCTTGCCAACGGCCATTGGAGTACCTCACTCGCTTGAAAGAATCGGCGCATGGGAATCGCGCCCGGGATCATGCCGTCAACCTATGAACGGCCCCTTGCCGGGTCAAGGACGCTCACACCGAGATGAAGGGATGCCAGCGCCGCGTCCAGCGCGGGGGCAGAAATCTCCATATATTCAAGGGCCTCTGTCCAGAGCAGGACGGCACGGATGGTCTTTTGGGGATAAAGCCGCGACAGCACCGCCCGGTACAGCGCAAGCTGCCTGACATAAGCAGCGGGCGCCTCGGCCGCGCTCTTCGGCGCGGTCTGGTTGGTCTTGAAATCGACGATCAGAACCTCGTCCGGCGTCACCACCAGCCGGTCGATCTGTCCCGACACCAGCGCCGGGGCGCGGCCCGGCCGCTCCAGCCGGCCGACGATGGCGGCCTCCGCCCGGCTGCCGGCGGCAAAGACGGCTGCGAAGCGCGGCTCGGCGATCAGGGCGAGCACCTTGTCGGCCAGCGCGGCACGATCGGCCTCCGGCCATGCGGCGGCATTGCGGCTCATAAAGCCGAGCGCGGCCGCACGCCGCCGCTCAATGGCGATATCAGGGAGGGACTGCAGCAACCGGTGAACGAGCGTGCCGCGCTGCAGCGCCAGCGCGCGCGACTGCACCGATTCGCCCGATCGCACGCTGCGGCCTTCCTCGGCCGGCTGGCCGGACGGGCGCACCGGATCGTCGTCGACCGTCTCCTGCGCCACCGGTGTCCGCAGCCAATCCGGCAGCGTGACCGTGTGGTCGACGGAAGTTGCCGGCGTGCCGAGCGCAGCGACATCTTCCGGCCGGGTGAAGCGGGTCACCTTGCCGAGCGGCGTCTCGATCGTCTGCTTGTCCAGGCCGGAGCCTGATAGCCCGGTGTCGATGAGGTCATACCAGCTCAGCTTGCGGACCGAGCGCATGTTGCCCGGCAGGCAGCCGCCGACGATCAGCCGGTCGGCCGCGCGCGTCATCGCGACATAGAGCAGGCGGCGATATTCATCCTCGGTCTCCTCCAGCATCGCCCTGCGCGCGTCGGCGACCGGCTTGGGATCATCAGCCTTGCGCCCGGCCCAGACCACGACTTCGCCGCCATTGCCGCGCGGCACGTGGATCAGCCTGACACGCTGCGAGTCCGCGGGCGACGATGTGGTGTCGACCATGAACACGACGGAAGCTTCCAGGCCCTTGGCGCCGTGCACGGTCATCACGCGCACCTCGTCGCGCGAAATCTCCATGTCGCGCTTCACCTCGGTGTCGGCCGAACGCAGCCAGGCCATGAAGCCCTGCAGCGAGGCCGGTGCCTTGCGCTCGCAATTCAGCGCCAGCTCCAGAAACTCGTCGAGCGCGTCATTGGCCTCGTGGCCGAGCCGGCGCAGGATGCGCGCGCGACCGCCATCGCCGCCGAGCAGCCACGCATAGAACGCGAACGGCGTCTCCTCGCGTGCGCGAATCTCGCAAGCTTCCAGGCGCCGCAGCACGGCCGTGAATTTTTCGTTGTCCGCGGCGTGTTCGCCGAGCGCCCGGCGCAGCGATCCCTTGCGGTCATGGGCAAGCGTAAAGAGATCGTCGTCATCGAGACCGAACAGCGGGCTCTTCAGCGCCACCGCCAGTGCGAGGTCGTCTTGCGGCAGCAGCAGCGCGTCGGCGAGGTTCATCAGATCGATGATCGCGATGTGTTCGGTCAGCTTCAGCCGGTCGGCACCGGCGACGGGGACGCCGGCGTGCTTCAGTGCCTGGATCACCGCGTCGAAGGCATTGCCGCGCCGGCGCACCAGGATCAGCATGTCACCGTAGCGCAGGGGGCGGCGTTCGCCTTCGTGCCCGGTCAGCGTGCCGCTCTCGACCAGCCGCTTGATCTCGGCCTGGATGCGGCGCGCGAGTTTTACTTCGGGACTGGTGACGGCGACGCCGTCGAACGGCGCGCGCCAACCCTCGATCTCCTGCCGGTCGTCGGCTTCGGCGAGGTCCCAAAGCTCGATCACACTGGGGCCGGCATCGGCGAGCGCATTGTGCAGGGGATGGCCGATCTCGACGGAATGAATGCTCTTGTAGATCGCGGGCTCGCGGAAGACGTGGTCGACCGAGTGCAGGATCGCCGCGCCCGAGCGGAAGGAATAGGTGAAGGCAACCGGATCGAATTTCAGCCCGGCCGCGGTGAACTTGCGGTGCAACTCGCGCCGGCGCGCATCGAACTCGTGGGGCGCCGCGCCCTGGAACGAGAAGATCGACTGCTTCTCGTCGCCGACGGCGAACACGGTGCGGTTCAGTCCCTCGCGGGCGCCTTCTCCGGTCGTGAATTCCGAGATGATGTGCGCGACGATGTCCCATTGCCGCGGGCTGGTGTCCTGCGCCTCGTCGATCAGGACGTGATCGACGCCGCGGTCGAGCTTGTAATGCACCCAGCCCGAGGAGATGCGGTTCAGCATCGCCAGCGTCTTGTCGATGAGGTCGTCATAGTCGAGCAGGCCGCGTTCCAGCTTCTCGCGCCGGTAGTTTGCGGCGGCGGCGGTCGCGATATGCAGCAGCGCGGCGGTGCGGTCGCGCATGGTCACCGCGCGGCGCTTCTCGACCAGTCCACAGAGGCGCGATGCCTCATTGTCGAACAGGCGCGCGACGGACGGATTGTGCTCGCCGAACTTCTTGGTCAGGACGGCCTTGCGCGGCAGCTTTTCGTCGGTGAGGAAGACGCCGAGGTAAGCGTCGACCTGCGCCGCGCCGGAAAACGCTTTTGCCTCGCGGAGCCGGCTCGCCTGGTCGTTGTCGGACTTGCTGCCGTCCTCCAGCGCAAAGGCGATGTCGTCCCAGCGCGAGCGCGGCAAATAAGGGCCGTCGAGAATCTCGGCCTCCACATCGTCGATGCGGTCGCCCGCATCGACGCCCAGCACGGCCGCCATCTGCTCGGCTGCCGCGCCTGCGTTGCCGGCTTCATCGGTCCAGGCCATGAAATGGTCGCGGCTCAGGCACGCTTCGCGCACGACCTCCTTGAACGTCACGTCGGCGGCGCTCGCCATCGCGGTCAGCAGCGCGCGGCCGGTGACGCTGTCCGGATCGCGCGCGGCCTCCAGCAATACCTTCAGATTGGCGCGCTCCATCATCTCGGACTGGTCGCGGTCGTCCATCACGGCGAACCGCGCCGGCACATTGGCCTCGAACGGGAACTGCTGGAGCAAGCGGGTGCACAGCGCGTGGATGGTCTGCACCTTCAGGCCGCCCGGCGTCTCCAGCGCGCAGGCGAACAGCTTTCGCGCATCGCGGCGCAGCTTTGCATTGGGATGCGAGATGCCGACGGCGCGGATCGCGGCATCGAGTCCGGTGTCGTCAAGCGTGACCCAATGGCCAAGCGTGGTGAACACGCGCTCGGCCATGTTGGCGGCGGCTGCCTTGGTGAAGGTGATGCAGAGGATCTTTTCCGGTGGCACGCCGGACAGCAGCAGACGGATCACCCGCTGCACCAGCACATGGGTCTTGCCCGAGCCCGCATTGGCCGACACGAAGGCCGACGCGGTCGGATCGGACGCACGCTGCTGCCGCGCGCGCACCTCGTCGGGGATGGGACGGGGCAGCTTCACCATTCCTCGATCCCCAGACCGCCGGCCGCGGACCATTCCTTGATCCGGGCGAGATCGTCATAGGCGCCGTAGCGGTTGGTCCACATCGGCAGGTTCAGCGACGTGTAGGGCTGGTTCTCGTCCTCGAAGGCGCGGATCAGCGCCTCGAGCTTGGCCCGCGCTTCGGCGGCTGCGGTGTCCGGCGGCTGCGGCTCATCGCCTTGCTTGTATTTGAGCTCGAGGATGCGTTCCTCGCCCGGTGGATTGTTGCCGCTCAGGCGGACATAGACGAGCTGGCTCACCGACGCGCCGGCATCGATGCCGGGAAAGCCGCCCTCGCGCAGGATCGCGGCTTCCAGCGTCAGCTGTGGCGACAGGCCCATGCGGACCTGCTTGCCGGTCGGCGGCTGGCCGGTCTTGTAATCGAGAATGGCGTAGCCGCCGCCCTGGCGCCGCTCGATCCGGTCGGCGCGGGCGGAGAGGCGGAAGCTGCGCCCGTGATCGAGCGGGATCGAGATCTCGCCGCGGGTCTCCGCCGTGATCGCCTCGATCGCGTCGCGGCGCGCGGTCTCCCATTCGGCGAACCAGTGCGCGATCCGCTGGAAGCGCGGCCACCACAGCGCGCGCGCTTCGGGCCGCTCCATCAGCGGCGCAAAATGCTTCTCGCCGATCGCGCGCAGCACGCGGGCGGGATCGGGAGGCAGATGTGCGGCGAAAGTCTCGGTGAACTCACCGAGCGCCTCGTGGATCGCGGAGCCGCGGTCCGCCGCCGACAGCGGCATGTCGACGGGATCGAGCGCATCGAGCCGCAGGATGTGCTTGGCGTAGATCGTGTAGGGATCGCGCAGCCAGTCCTCGATCGCGGTCACCGACATTCTCAGTGGCCGGGTGGCGCGCGGCGGGCGCGGCTCGGGCTGCTTGATCGGCTTGACCTCGGCGGGCTGGTCCAGCGCGGCCGCGAATTGCACGTATTTTTCGCCGGCGCGGACAGCCGCTTTCCAGAGCTCGTCGCCGGCGACCGCCTCCAGCCGATGCAGGAAGCGCGAGGCCACCGCCGGCGCGCCGCCGGCCTTGGCGGAATGCGTGAGGATCACCTCGTCGCCGCCGAGCAGCTGCGCAAAGTCGTGGGCGGAGAGGCCGATGCGGCGCTCCGGCAGGTCGAGGCCGAGCTCGTGCCGCATCGGCCGGCTCAGCCAGGGGTCGATGCGCGGCGCCGGCGGCCAGACGCCCTCGATCAGGCCGCCGATGATGATGCGGTCGGCCTGCATCAGGCGCGATTCCAGCGGGCCATAGATCTGCAGGCGCGCGCCGGGCTTGTCGCGTCGCCGCACCGCGCGATCACTGAACGCGGTCTGGAACGTCTCGGCATAATCAGGCAACGTCACCATGAGCCCGCTGGTCGTGCCGCCGCGCAGGAGATCGTCGAAGGCGCCGGCGAGGGCGAGGCCTTCGCGCTCCTCGAAGGCGAGCGGAATGCCCTGTTCGTCGCGCGACAGCTCGATCATGATCTCGCGATGCCGGTGCGCGAGCTCGGCGAAGTCGAACGGTTTTGGTGATGCGAGGCTCTCGATCGGCGCCAAGGCCTGCCGTAACGCGTCGATCAGCGCCTGGACGCGGTCGAGATCCTCGGCCCCGAGACGTGCGCGCGGCTCCGCCTTGTGCAGCGCGGAGGCTTCGCCGCGCCCCAGCTTCGTCAGTTCTTCACGAAAGCGATTGAATTCCCGCAAAAGACCGCCGGTGCCCGCGGGAGGGCGTGTACCGCGCAACACCGCAAGCTCGAGGTCTTCGATCGCGGCCTTCCATGCACCGCGTGCGCGGCCGAGCCGGCACAACGGATGTTTCAGGATCGCCAGCAGCGTCGGCGGCTCCAGCCCCTTGGTTGCGGCTTCCGCTGCGAGGCGAGCAAACACACCGGCGGCGGTTTCCATCAGCACGTCGCCGCCGGAATCATCAAATGCGAGATTCCATCTCGTCAGCGCGGCCATCACCCGTCGCGCCAGCGCGCGGTCGGGCGTCACCAGCGCCGCCGATTTGTCGAGATGCCGCGCCTCGCGCATGGCAATGGCGATCGCGAGCGCTTCCATTTCAGGGTTTGGTGCTTCGACCACCGCGAGATTTTTCATCCCGCCCGTTATCCTTGCAGCGACATCCGGTCGCTTGAGCCGGTCGTGCCAGACTTCGGTCTTCGCCGACGGCCGCATCGATTCGGATGCGAGCAGGTCGCGGCCGCCTTCGGCGGGCGGCTGGAGAATCTCGACATCGCCGCGCTTGATGCCGAGACGATCCAGCAGCGCATGCATGGCGTATTGCGGATGGTTCGACGCCGGATGCTCCGCGAACTTGCCGAGCGAATCGCGCACCCCCCCGATGCTGCGCCAGGAATCCTCGTCGAGATCGGTGTCCAGGCCCGGCAGCACCACCGCGCCATGCGGCAGGGAGGCCACCGCGTGGAGGAATTTTGCGGTAGCCGGCATCGAGCCGGTCGAGCCTGCCGCGATCACGGGCCCGTGGAGATGCGCGGTGAGGCGCTTCGCTTCCGCCGCGATCAGCAGGTCGCGCCGTGCCGCGGGCTCGATCCGGTTGATCTCGGCGAGATGGTTCGGCCATGTCTCGCTGGCAATGTTCAAGAACTGGAGTGAATGCTGCCAATATTGATCGAGCTGATCTGGCACCAGTCCTCGGAGCTTGCTCCATTCGACGCCGCGCGTCACCATGTCGTCGATCAGACGGGCGAGGTCGCCGGCCAGCGCCAGCGTCGAGGCGGGGCCGCCGACCACCAATGGCGCCAGCACCGGGCCCTTGGCCCACGCCGCGACCAGCTGCGCCAAGGTCAGCCGCCGTTCGAGCTCGCCGAGCCGCGGCGGAATGTCGAGCGGCGTTGCACCGGAAAACTGTTCGCCCTCGTCCGCGAAAGCGAGCTCGTCCTCGTCGATGTCGCCGAGCGCCACGATGCGCGGCAGCACCACGGCATCCGCCGCCATCTCGTCGAGAAATATCTCGCGGACGACGCGCATGGCGCGCCGCGTCGGCAGGTAGAGCGTGGCATCCGCCAGCCGCGCCGGTTCCTTGCGCGCCTCGAATCCCTCGACCAGCCGGCCGTCGAGCAGGCTTGCGACGATCGTGCGCAGGAAGGGAACTGAAAGGGGAACGCTGAAGACGCGCATGGGCCGCCTGATTCGGGGATCAGGGCAATATAGGCAGGCGCGCTCGAATGGTCATGGGTGGGGATGAAATCGTCCCCGCTGTTCGCTGCCCTACGCCACGCTCTCCAAAAACGCCTCTTCCGCGGCATGCACCGCATCGGGCGTGCCGACATGCATCCAGACGCCGTCGAGGCGGAGGCCGAACAGGCGCTCCTGCTCATTGGCGCGGTCGAACATCTTGGTCAGCGAGAACTCGCCTTGCGGTGCGCCGTCGAAGATCGTCGGCGACAGGATGGCCGCGCCCGCATAGACGAACGGAACGATCTCTTTTTCCTTGCGCTTGCGCAAGGCGCCGTCGGGCAGCATGCCGTAATCGCCGCGGCCGCTATAGCCGATGCTGGTCGCGGTCGGCGCCATCAGCAGCAGGATGTCCATGCGTGCGGGATCGAAATTTTCCGCGAGCCGCGTCAGATTGGAGCGCACGCCGTCGATCCACAGCGTGTCGGAATTGACGTGGAAGAACGGCGCATCGCCGAGCAGCGGCAGCGCCTTGACGACGCCGCCGCCGGTGCCGAGCACCTGGTCGCGCTCGTCCGAGATTGTCACGCGCGGATGCTGGCGTGTTGCGGTGTGATTGATGATCTGGTCGGGCAGATAGTGCACATTGACGACCGCCTCCGTGACGCCGGCGCGACCGAGCTTGTCGAGCACGTGGTCGAGCAGCGGCTGGCCGGCCACCGGCACCATCGGCTTCGGCATTTTGTCCGTCAGCGGCCGCATGCGCAGGCCGAACCCTGCGGCGAGCACCATGGCTTTGGTCGGTTTGACGGACATCCTAAAGCTTTCTCGAAACCTCTGAATTCGCGTTCGCAGCAACCCTAGCACGATCACGGATGGGCCGCACCGCCTCTCGACCGCCTTAGCCGCCCGCCGTAACGGTTGTACGACGTGTGTTGCCCTCACGCCTCGACGGCTGTGGAACGCGCCGTTTTCTTCCTGTCACCCGGCTTGAGGAAATTGACGCCGATCTGGTCGCCATTCACCCAGGCCAGTTCGCAGCGCCGGTACGCCAACCCGGTGGACGACAGCAGCAGGAAAAATTCCTTCAGGTGCAGGCCTTCGACCGAACCGTCGATGGTCAGCTTGGCGCCGGTCTCGGAGACGTCCTCCATGGTGCATTCGCGCCGCCATGTGCCGTCAATGCCCATCATCTGGGCCGAAATCCCGCGTTCGAAAACAACCCGGCTGTTCCCGCGCTGGTCCGTCTTGACCGCCATCCGCCCTTGCTCCAGCCCCGTATTTGTCCGGCTGCCCGCCGGCGATGATACCGGTGTGATGGCTAACAGCCGGTAAACCGCTCCCACTCAGGATCGCGGCGGCGGGACGTTGGCGAGATACCAGTCGCGCAAATGTTCGAGCGCCGGATGCGCCAGGGAGCGCTGGAGATAGGTCCAGATCCGCGGCTGGTGACGCAGATAATGCGGCTTGCCGTCGCGGCGATTGAGCCGGGCGAAGGTGCCGAGCAGGCGTGTGTTGCGCTGCGCCGACATGATGGCATAGAGCTCGGCAAAGCCGGCCGGATCGAAGCTCGCATCGCCTGCCCGGCGCGCCTTGATGTAGCGCGACAGCAGCGTCAGCTCGAGGGTCTCAGGCACGTCGATGCGTGCATCCTGCAGCAGCGACACCACGTCATAGGCGTGCGGCCCGAGCACGGTGTCCTGGAAGTCGATCACGCCGACACGCGCCACGCCGCTACGATCGGCAAGCCAGATCAGATTCGGCGAGTGATAGTCGCGGATGATCCAGGTCTTCGGCGCGGCCAGCGGCTTCTTCAAGAGCTCGCGCCACATCGCAAAAAATTCCGCGCGCGTCTCGTCGCTCAGGGGCGCGTTGCGGTCGGGCAGGTACCATTCCGGCATCAAGCCGATCTCGATCAGCAGCGCCTCGGTGTCGAAGGCGGGAATGGTGTAGGTCTGCCCGTCCACGGGCAGCGTCTCCGGCAGAGTCTTGCCGTGCAGCACGGCCAGCACGTCGGTTGCGGCTTGGTAGCGCTCGGCGATCGGGCGCGGCGGATCGCCTTCGATCACGCCTTCGCTGCCGAAATCTTCCGAGATCAGAAAGCCGTGCTCGAGGTCGCAATGATGGATCTCGGGCGCCGAGATTCCCGCCGCGCGCAAGCCTTCGTCGATGGCGACGAAGGACTTGACGTTCTCGGCAAGGTGCACCGCGGCGCTGTAGGACTTTCCGTTGTAGATCGCCGCGCCATCGGGGCGTTGCGGCGAGTTCATCAGGATGACGACGCCATCGTCGCGGATCAGCCGCGCATAGGAGCGTGTCGAGGCGTCGCCGGGCATGCGCTTGCGCGTCGCATCCGAGTAACCCGAGAAGTCGAGGAATTCGCGTAACGCCTTCAGCCGCGCGATGGCGACAGCGGCCCTGCCATGGCCGGTGATGTCGGCGGCCCGCGCATTCGCGCCCAGCGCCGGGCGATGCGTCAGCGCGATATCGATGCGGTCGGCGGGCATCGCCGACGGGGCGCGCTCGGGCCATTCGATCAGCGCCAGCGTCGCCTCCGGCAACGGCGAGAGCCCGATCTCCTCCAGCTCGCTCTCGTCCTCGACGCGATAGAGATCGGCATGCATCACGGGAAAGGCCGGCAGCTCGTAACTCTGCACCAGCGTGAAGGTCGGGCTCGGCACTTCCAGCTCGTCGTCGCCGGCGAGATAGCGGATCAGGCTACGGGCCGCGGCGGTCTTGCCGGCGCCGAGATCACCCGTCAGCGTGATGGTATCGCCCGGCCCGACCAGCAGCGCGAGATCGGCCATCAATTGCGCGGTGGCCGTCTCGTCGACAAGCGCGACGGAGAATGTGGCCGGTTCGCTCATTCGGCGGCGTCGCGGTGCGCCGCCTGGTCGGTCGGGAAGTCGCAGATCACGACCGTGCCCTTGCCGACGGCCGAATCCACCTGCACCTTGCCGCCATGCAGCTCGACGAAGGAGCGCACGAGCGACAATCCGAGCCCGGCGCCGCGATGACGCGAGCCCTGGGAGCGGCTTTCGAACCAGTTGAACACCTTGTCCTTCATGTCGGCGGGTATTCCAGGTCCGGAATCTGTCACAATGAAGACCACGCTGCGCGCGGTGCGGCGCGCGCTGATCCCGACGGTGGAATCCTGCGGCGAGAAGCCGACGGCATTCGCAAGCAGGTTATAGAGCACCTGCACCACGCGCTTCTCGTCGCCGACGAAGCTGCCGACATCGGGGGCGATCTCGACCTTGAGGCGGATGCGGTCGGTGGCGAGGCGGTCCTGGATGCCTTCGGCGGCGAGCTCGATGGTCTTGCTGACGTCGACCGGGCCTAGCTCCAGCTTCATCGCGCCGGCATCGATGGTGGCGAGATCGAGGATGTTGTTGGTCAGCGCCAGCAGCGCATTGGTCGATTTGGTGACGTAGTCGAGATATTCGGCCTGCTTCGGCGTCAGCGGTCCGGTCGAGGGGTCGCTGAGGAAATGCGCGAAGCCGATGATGGTGGTGAGCGGGGAGCGCAGCTCGTAGGAGACGTGATGGACGAAATCCACCTTCATCTGGTCGGCCGTCTCCAGCGCCTCGTTGCGCTCGCGTAGCGCGCGCTCGACATTCTCGGTGTCGGTGATGTCGAGGAAGGTCAGCATGGTCGCGCCGTCATGCAGCGGACGGATCATGCCGTCGAGCACGCTGCCATCCTTGCGCTCGAGCTTCAGCGGCACGTCGGCGCGGTTCTCGATCGAGGTGATGGCCTCGCGGATCTGGCGCCAGACCACCGGGTCGTCGAACAGCTGATGACACCAGCCTTCGACCGTCTGGATATGCGGCTGCTCGCGCATCGAATCGTTGGACAGCTTCCACATCCGCAGGAAGGCCGGATTGAACAGCTGCGCCCTGCCGTTGCTGCCGAACACGGCGACACCCTCGGCGAGGCTGTCCAGCGTCTCGCGCTGGACCCGGATCATGCCGTCGAAGCGGCGGGCGAGCTCGAGGCTCGCGGTGACGTCGTCGAACAGATAGGTGACGCCGCCTTCGGGGTTCGGCGTGGTGACGACGGAGAGGGCGCGGCCGTCGGGCAGGTACCAGGTGTCCTTGGCGGCCTCGACGGCACGGTAGGCCTCGTGCAGCTTGGCCTTCCAGGCGCGGAAGTCCGGCTGCTCCGGCAATTTGCGCGCGGCGCGAAGCTGGTCGAGCACGCTGGAATCGTCTGGATTGGCGTCGAGGAAGCTGCGGTCGAGGTCCCACAGCCGCCGGTAGGAATCGTTGTAGAAGGCGAGGCGCCGCTGGCCGTCGAACACGGCCACACCTGAGGAGAGCTGGTCGAGCGTGCGGCGATGCGCCTCCGCCATCCGCACCAGCGCGGCGCTCAGCGCATCCGCCTCGCTGGCGTCGATCGCGACGCCGACACTGCCGTTGCCGACATTGACGGCGCGTACGTCGTACATGCGCCGCTCGCCGCCGGTCACGATCGGCAGGCGCGAGGTGAAGCCCGCGGTGTCCTTCAGGCTGCGTTCCATGGCGGCGCGGTCGGCGCTGTCGAGCAGCTCGAGCTTGCGCTCCTGGGCATCGATGATGCTGGTCGCTTCCGTGGCGCGCACATAGGCCGGATTGGCAAAAGTCAGCGCGCCGTTCTCGCCCTTGGCCCAGATCGGCCACGGCGCGGCAGAAGCGAAGCCGCGCAGCATCTCGGTTTCGTCGGAAAGCGCCCTGTAGCGCAGATTGGTTTCAGCCAGATCGCGCCGCAAGCCGGAGAGTTCGCGGATCCGGACAATGGCCTGGCCGCCGATGGCGCGGCCGAGCGCTTCCAGCGTATGGCCGTTGGCCGTGCTCAGCGTGAGCTGGAAGCCGTCGCCGCGTTCGCGCAAGCCATCGACGGCGTGATCCATCTGCAGCGCCGGTTCCGGCGGCAGCCAGGTTCCGAAGGCAAGCACGCGCTGCGGCGACGAATCGCGCGGCAGCACCATGGAGATGTCACCCGAGATCTGCGCGCGATCGTCGCCGGCGGGCCAGGAGATCAGGATCTGCGGTTCGGCAAACAGCAGCGCACCAAAGCGGTCCGCCTGCAGCTGAAGTTCCCTGATTCGCCCGAGCAGCGCCGCTTCGTTCTTCGCGGTACGGACCCGCGTGCGCATCAAGAGGATCGCGGCCACGACCGTGAAGCCGAGCAGAGCCAGCGCGGTGGCCAGCACCGCGAGTTCCTGCCGGTTGAAATCCAGCAATATCGAGAGTGTGTCGACGAGGTCGGCGGCATCAGCCGGCTCAGCCGGCAGTAGCGCTGCGAGAGCGCCTCCCAACAAGCTGTTCCGCGCCAAGGATGTGCACGACAGCAGCGTCCGACGCATCGACACGATCACGCCTGACATAGTTGCCCCAAGACCGCACGAATTGACGCGCGCGGCGACCCCCGTCGCGCGCGAATCAAACGACAATACCCTCACCGCGACTCCACCGGTAAGAGTCCAGATCGTGAACGCAAACGCGGTCCCAAAAAAATGCGGAGCGCGGGGTTCCCGTCACAGTCGTTCTGCGGGTGAGAAGGCGCGTCAGCTGCTGACGGACGAGACTCGATCGCGCTCCAACACCGGTGCGTTCCCTGCCCCCACAAGGGGGGAGGGAACGGAAAGAGCGCCGCTGTGGATCGATTCGACGCGACGTCTGTCCGCGCTATCGCCCCGTCGAGCCGAACCCGCCGGCGCCGCGATCGGTCGAGGACAGCGTCGCCACCGGAACCAGCGCGGCCTGCAGCACCGGCGCGATCACCATCTGCGCGATGCGCTCGCCGCGCTTGATCACGAAGGGCGAGGGGCCGTGATTGATCAGGATCACCTTGATCTCGCCGCGGTAGTCGGCGTCGACGGTGCCCGGGGAGTTCAGCACCGTGACGCCGTGCTTGGCGGCAAGTCCCGAGCGCGGCCGCACCTGGGCCTCGTGTCCCGGCGGCAACGCGATTGCCAGCCCCGTCGGCACCAGCGCATGCTGGCCTGCTGCAAGCGTCATCGGCTCGCCCTCCGGCACCGCCGCCATCAAATCGAGGCCGGCGGCTTCGGCTGTTTGATAAGCCGGCAGCGGCAGGCCTTCGGCGTGGGGCAGGCGCTGCAGTTCGACCGTGACTTTGCTGCTCAAGAGGCAGGCTCCAAGGGTTTGTCGGCGGATTTGTCGGTCACGCTTTCGGCGATATGCGCGACCAGTTCGATGGCGACCTGTTCCTTGGTCATGACAGGCCAGGAATCAACTGTGATCTCGCCGTTGTTCTCAGCATTCTTGCTGATGAGGTGCACGGTGTTGCGGTCGCCGCCCATCACGCCTGACGCGGGCGAGACGTCGTTGGCGACGATCCAGTCGCAGCCCTTGCGCGCGAGTTTTGACTTCGCGTTGTCGATGAGGTGCTCGGTCTCGGCGGCAAAGCCGATCACCAGGGGCGGGCGCTTCTCCGCGAGCTTCGAGATCGTCGCGAGGATGTCGGGGTTCTCGACCAGCTGAAGCGGCGGCATGCCGGCCGACGTCTTCTTCAGCTTCTGCTCGCCCTCATTGGCGACGCGCCAGTCCGCGACCGCGGCGGCGAAGATGGCGATGTCGGCGGGAAGCGCTGCCTGCACCTGCTCCAGCATCTGCCGCGCGGATTCGACGCGCTTGACCTTGACGCCGGCGGGATCGTCGAGATCCACCGGGCCACTCACCAGGATCACTTCGGCGCCCGCGGCTTGTGCTGCGGCGGCAATGGCAAAACCCTGCTTGCCCGAGGAGCGGTTGGCGATGTAGCGCACCGGATCGATCGGCTCGTGGGTCGGGCCTGCGGTGATCAGAACACGCTTGCCGGCGAGCGGGCGCGGCACCGGCGGCCGCAGCAGTTTCTCGGCCGCATTGGCGATCTCGATCGCCTCGGACATGCGTCCGATTCCGGCCTCGCCTGCCTCGGCCATCTCGCCGGAGTTCGGCCCGATCAGCAGAACGCCGTCGCGCTGCAGCTGTGCGAGGTTGCGGCGGGTCGCGGCATTGTTCCACATCAGCGGGTTCATCGCCGGCGCCAGCAGCACCTTGCGGTTGGTCGCGAGCAGGATCGCGCTGGCGAGATCATCGGCATGGCCGTTCGCCATCTTCGCCATCAGATCGGCGGTGGCAGGCGCCACCACGATCAGATCGCAGTCGCGTGCGAGGCGGATATGGCCGGCGTCGAACTCGCTCTGGGGATCGAACAGATCGGTGTAGACGCGCTCATGGGAGAGGGCGCTGACCGAGAGCGGCGTCACGAACTGCGCGGCGGCCTTGGTCAGCACGCAGCGCACCTCGATCCGCCGCTCCTTCAGCCTGCGGATCAGGTCGAGCGACTTGAAAGCCGCAATGCCGCCGCCGATGATCAGTGTGATGCTGGCCTCGGGGACGGCGCCTGGGCGTAGGGTCGCAGGAGCAGGCGATGCCTCGGGCGGCACCGCGAACGGCGTCAGCGCCTGCTCGCGGCCCTCGATCAGCTCCCTGAGGATGACCCGGACTTCTTCCTCGACCGACCTGTGGTTCCTGGCCGAGCGCAGCCGCAAATAGGTTTTGACGGCGTCGTCGAGCTTGCGGATGGTCAGGCTTGCCATGGCGCCCTCCAGCACGGAATGATAGCGATGCTATCACTGACATGCTTGCAGTGCAATCAAGCTTTTGGCGTCATAGATTCCGGACAGCGATCAGGATGCCGATGAAGGTCACGGCGATGATCCAGACCGCCACGGTGCGCCAGCGGTTCTTGCGGCCCTCGCTGCGCCCCATCGCGGCGATGCTCTCCGGCGAGAGCCTTAACCCTTCCCGCGTCATGGTCTCGAGCTGCTCGAGCACCGCGACCGAGCGCTGCGCGATATCGGGCAGGCGCATCAGCACCTTGGCGAGATCGCCACCGCCGGCGAGCGCGCCCTGCACGCGGCCAACAGGTCCGAGATTGCGCTCGATCCATTCGCGCACCACGGGATCGGCGACCTTCCAGATGTCGAGCCTGGGATCGAAGCCACGCGCCACGCCTTCGACCACCACCATGGTCTTCTGCAGCAGGATCAGCTCGGGCCGCGTCGTCATGTCGAACAGGCCGGTGACCTCGAGCAGCAGCGTCAATAGCCGCGCCATCGAGATTTCCTCGGCGGTGCGGTTGTGAATGGGCTCGCCGATGGCGCGGATGGCCTGCGCGAAGTTTTCGACCGAGTGATGCGAGGGGACGTAGCCCGCCTCGAAATGCACTTCGGCGACGCGGCGATAGTCGCGGGTGATGAAGCCCAGCAGGATTTCAGCGAGGAAGCGTCGCTCCTTCATGCCGAGCCGGCCCATGATGCCGAAATCGACCGCCACGAGGCGGCCGGCGTCGTCCAGGAACAGATTGCCCGGATGCATGTCGGCGTGGAAGAAGCCGTCGCGCAGCGCGTGGCGCAGGAAACTCTGGATCACCTTGCGGCCGAGATCGGGCAGATCGACCTGTGCTTCTTCCAGGCGCTTGTGATCGTTCAGCGCGATGCCGTCGATCCACTCCATCGTCAGCACGTTGTGCGTGGTGCGATCCCAGTCGACCTCGGGCACGCGGAAATCAGGATCGTCGCGCGTGTTCTCCGCCATCTCCGACAGCGCGGCAGCTTCGAGGCGCAGGTCCATCTCCATCGCGACCGAGCGCGACATGGTGTTGATGACCTCGACGAGCCGCAGCCGCCGCGCCTCGGCGGAATAAGCCTCGGCCTTGTGCGCGACATAGAAGAAATCGGAGAGATCGCGGCGGAAGCGGGCGGACACGTTCGGCCTGAGCACCTTGACCGCGACAGGCTTGCGGATGCCGTCGCGCATCACCTCGCCACGATGCACCTGTGCGATCGACGCGGCCGCTACGGGCGCACTGAGACTGACGAAGACATCGTTCAGCGGCCGTTCCAGCGACGTTGCGATGGCGGCTTCGGCTTCCGCTTGCGAAAACGGCGGCAGGCGGTCTTGCAGGCTTTCGAGATCATGCGCCATCACGACGCCGACGACGTCGGGTCGCGTCGCCAGGAATTGCCCGAGCTTGAGATAGGCCGGGCCCATCCGGGTCAGGGCGCGCGACAGCCGCGGACCATGCTTCGGACCGCGCCGCTCGACGAGGCGCGCAAGCTTCAGCGCAAGCTGGCCGGGCGGCGGCACCAGGCTCGGGTCGACGGAGCCGAACACGCCTTCGCGCGCAAAAACGAACGCGGCGCGGATCAGGCGCGAAATGTGGGTGATGGCAGAGATCACAAACGCCAGCCCGAATGCAGTGCGACGATGCCGCCGGTCAGGGTTTGAAAGCTCACGCGCGAGAAGCCGGCGGCGCGGATCATGTCGGCGAAGGCGTTCGGCTTCGGAAACTTGCGGATCGATTCGACGAGATATCGGTAGGATTCGGCATCGCCCGTGACCATGCGGCCGAGCGGCGGGATCACCTTGAACGAGAACAGATCATAGAGCTTGTCGAGGCCGGGCATCTCCACAGTGGAGAATTCCAGGCACAGGAAGCGGCTCCCGGGCTTGAGCACGCGATAGGCCTCCCGCAGCGCCTTGTCGATTTGAGGGACGTTGCGAATGCCGAAAGCGATCGTATATGCGTCAAAGCTGCGGTCGGCGAAGGCGAGCGCTTCGGCATTGCCTTCGACGAAATCGACCTGCGTCTCGAGATGGCGCTTGGCGGCACGCTCGCGGCCCACCGCCAGCATGTCGGAATTGATGTCGCAGACGGTGGCGTGGAAGCCCGAGCCTGCCGCCTTGGCGGCGCGGAACGAGATGTCGCCGGTGCCGCCGGCGACGTCGAGCAACGCAAAAGCCCGGTCGCCGCGGGGCGGGGCCAGCGTGTTGATCATGATGTCCTTCCAGACCCGGTGCAGGCCGCCGGACATCAAATCGTTCATCAAATCATAGCGGGACGCCACGCTGTGAAACACATCGTTTACCAGCGTCTGCTTGTCCCCCAGGGGAACGTCCTTGAAGCCAAAATGCGTGGTTTCGCCCGGCCGATCCATTAGTCTACTCCACTGGGCGGACCATAGCCCGCCCGCCGCAATGGCGCTATCACACCGCCCTCATAAGGTGAATGCCTGACCATGCCTGAATTGCCCGAAGTCGAAACCGTTCGCCGCGGCCTTCAGCCGGTCATGGAGGGCGCGAAGATCGTGGCGGCCGAGGCCCGCCGGCCGGATCTTCGCTTTCCGTTCCAGTCCGATTTCGTCGCCCGGCTCCAGGGACAGATCGTCACGGGGCTCGGCCGCCGCGCAAAATATCTCATGGCCGATCTCGCCTCCGGCGACGTGCTGCTGATGCATCTGGGCATGTCGGGCTCGTTTCGCGTCATCAAGCCCGACAACGAGGCCGTATCAGGCGAGTTTCACTATCCGAGGGGCAAAGACTCCGCGCACGACCACGTGCTGTTTCGGATGTCCTCGGGCGCCGACATTATTTTCAACGATCCGCGCCGCTTCGGTTACATGAAAGTGATCGCGCGCAATGCGCTCGAGCAAGAGCCGCTGTTGCGCGGGCTCGGCCCCGAGCCGCTCGGCAACGAATTCGACGCGGCGATGCTGGCGCGCGCCTGCCGGGACAAGGCCACCAGCCTGAAGGCAGCACTGCTCGACCAGCGCGTCGTCGCGGGCCTCGGCAACATCTATGTCTGCGAAGCCCTGCACCGCTCGCATCTGTCGCCGCGCCGGATCGCCGCGACGCTGTCGACCAGGGCCGGACAACGCAAGGGCGTTGCCGGGGGCGAGCCGACGGATCATGCCGAGCGACTGGTCGGCGCCATCCACACCGTGCTGAACGATGCGATCAAGGCCGGCGGCTCGTCACTGCGCGACCACCGCCAGACCTCGGGCGAGCTCGGCTATTTCCAGCATTCCTTCAAGGTCTATGACCGCGAGGGCGAGACATGCACCACGCCGCGCTGCGGCGGCACGATCAAGCGGTTCACCCAGAACGGCCGGTCGACCTTCTGGTGTTCGAAGTGTCAGAAGTAGCAGGCCATGCAGACGCCGCAGCTCGAGACCGAACGGCTGATCCTGCGTCCGCTCGCGTCGTCCGACGCGCCTGCGATCCAGCGCCATTTCGACAATTGGAACATCATCCGGCATCTCTCGACCGTCGTGCCCTGGCCTTACCCAGCTGACGGGGCGAAGGCCTTCATCAAGCTGCAGCTCGACAAGGTCTCGGCCGGCGAGGAGATTCATCTCTGGGTGCTGGTGTTGAAGGGCGGCGACGGCGAGGCGATCGGCAACATACACCTGCGGCCCGACGCCGAAGGGTTGAAAGGCAATCGCGGCTTCTGGCTGGCCGAGCCCTACTGGCGGCGCGGCTTGATGACGGAGGCGATCGCCGCGGTGAACGATTTCGCCTTCCTCACCCTCGGCCTCGATCATTTCTACGTCTGCAACGCCGCCACCAACCAAGCCTCGCGCCGGGTCAAGCAGAAGACCGGCGCGGAGTTCGTCGGCTTCATCGAGCTGCCGCATCACGGCGGACAGTCGAGATCCGAGCGTTGGATCGTGCGGCGTGAGGCTTGGTTGCGCGGCAGGGTGTGAGGCCCGGCCCAGAGCTGGACGAAATTCGACATGAACGAAGCCGTCTTCGTCGCACGGCCGTTTTCGCACGAGGAGACAAATGCCTGCATGTCGCCACCGGCCGCCATGGCTCGGAAGCGCGTCTACTGTGCATGGGGTTGTTTTCAAAAAACGCGAAGCGAAGCGATCCGGCCGGGCTGCCGGCCGGATGGCTTCGTCGCCCAGGCGTTCACCGGACAGCGAAGAGCCCTCTCCCGGCCAGAGCGATCGCCCCGTTCAGGAGGGAAGAACGCTGGTCTCGTCGGCCGAAAGCTCGCCGGCCGCATGCAGCATTCCGCCGGCCGCCGACAGACCCTGATCGATCGGGAGATGGCCGGCGGAAAGATCGAGGCGCGCCTCGATCCAGCGCCACAGGCCGCGGATCTCCTCGGTCGACTTGCCGTTCGGCGCGAACTCGCTGACGGCGAGGCCGGAGGCGAGCGAGTCCTGGTGGTCGTTGCGCATCGCGATCAGCGGGCGTGCGAGCACCTCAGTGAGATCGAGCGCGGCTTCCTCGGCGAGCGTGTTGGCGGCGTTGTCGATGCGCTGGCCGCGGATCGGCGTCTGGTTCAGCACGAAGCTGAAGGGGCGCCTCCAGGCGCGCGCGACGCTGACGGTGGAGACGGTCGCCTCGATGTCGGCGACGCTCGGGCGTGCCGGGATGAGGCAGAGATCGGAATGGCGGATCGCGGCGGTGGTCGCGGCGGAAAGGCCGGCCGCGGTGTCGACGATCGCGAGCTGCAGGCCACTTTCGGCCAGCATCTTCAGCCGCGGTGCGAAATCGGCGGCGTGATAAACCGGCTCGACGACGACATCGTCATTGTTGCGGCGGCGCTGCCAGCTGGAGAGGGTGCCCTGCGGATCGGTCTCGATCAGGCGGACGGTGAAGCCGGCCTGCTTGGCCGCCAGCGCAAGGCCGATGGCAAGCGTGCTCTTGCCGCTACCACCCTTTTGGGTGGCCAGTACGATCGTGTGCATGGAAAATCGAATCCTTTGGAGTGCTTGGGTCTTAAAAGGGTAACGCCACGCGAACGTGCATCGAATTTCGATGCTGAGCTCTTCTCGCTCAGGACGTGCCCTGCCCGATCCAAAGGGGACCGCGGATGTCCGAATCAACTGATACGATGATGGCAGAATCGGGAATGCCGGCTAATCCGTACCAATACTGGACCGGTAATTGCGCCTGTGGTGGCGCTCAACCTACTTTCGCACGCAGATGACGCGCACCACGGCGGCCTTTGTATCCGTCGAGGTGCCGTTTGCGGTGACCGCGTTCGCCTTCAGGAAATCGCGCACCGTGTCCGCGGACACCATCACCGCTTGTGACGCGGGCGCGGCGGTCGCAGGACCTGCGACCATCGCCGGCTTCAACAGCGCGACGCCGGCGAACTTGCCGTCGCCGTCAATGGCCGGGCTGCCGGAGAAGCCGACGGCCGGCGGTGGAGACAGCGCGGAATCGCTGGATGTCACCTGCGCCAGCGCGCTTGTGATGCTCGACACGCCGGCTGCGCCGCCTTGGTTTTGCGGATCGGCGATGCCGACGACATCGACAACGGTCTTCGCCGCGCCGCCGGCGAGGCTGAGCGGCGTCAGGCGGCGGGCGCCATAGATGTGCAGCAGCGCGAGATCGTGCTCCTTGTCCTCGGCGATGCGGTCGGCATTGCCGTAGCCGCCGATGGTGATGGCGAGACAGGAATCGGTGACGAGACGATCCGCCAGAATCGCGCCGTCGTCGCTGACGACGACGCCGGTGCCGTATTCGACGGTCTTGCGTGGCGGCGGTCCGGCTTGTGGGCCCGATGGAAACGCATTGAACGCGCTCGACATCGCGATCACGACCGGCTCGACCGTGTTCTCGGTCGCCTGGTCGTACAGGATCGTCATGATGCGGACTTCGTCGCCCTTGAAGGTGCCGCGCACATAAAACTTCTTCAGGCCCTGCAAGCCCGACAGCACGAAGAAGTCGGGCTTCACCACGGTGTAATCGACCTTGCGACCGGCCGGCTCCTTCTTCTCGGTTTCGGCGAGCTTTGCCGTGGACGGGTTCGCCTCCTTGTGGCGGCTCAGCAGCACCTGCACCGTGCCGGTCGGCGCGGTCCATTTCGAGCCGTTGGCGTCGGTGACCTGCTGCGGCACCAGTTTGGAGGGGATGCCGAGCCGCGCGCCGCTCGTCATCTCTGTCACGATTTTCCAGCCGACGCTGTCCTGCTTGCGCCGCGCCGTTTCGGCGAGCGCCGCGCGCTCCTGCGGATTGAGCACGCCGGTCGGCTTGCCGCCCTTGGCCTTCTGGTACTCCTTGATGGCGTCGACCATGCGCGAGCTGACATCGCCAGTAATGGCGCCGTTATATTCGCCGACCCAGGCGAGGTCGGATTGCAGCGACAGCCGCTCGGCCTGCGCCATCGCGTCGGCCGTTTCCGACGGCGTTTGCAGGGCGGGCGGCTTGATCGGAACGGTCTGGACGACCTTCGGCCTGGTGCCGGGGATCTGTGGCGCCGTCATCTGGGCGCTGGCGCCTGTGGCAGATGCCAACATCAGTGTTGCCGCAAGCATCGATCTCATGACAAATCCAGTCGGCCCATTGAACGCGCTGCGATTGAAGCACATCTCGTTGGTCGCGAACAATGTTGGGGTGGTTCAGGAGTAAGAGAAGGTGCTGAGCCCGGACGAACTCGAACGCTATGCCCGCCATATCGTGCTGCGCGATGTCGGCGGCCCCGGCCAGGCCGCGCTGAAGCGGGCCTCGGTGCTGGTGATCGGCGCCGGCGGGCTCGGCGCGCCTGCTCTGATGTATCTGGCGGCCGCCGGCGTCGGAACACTCGGCGTGGTCGATGACGACGTGGTGTCGCTCTCCAATCTTCAGCGCCAGGTGATCCACACCACGCCCGATATCGGCCGGCACAAGGTCGAGAGCGCGGCCGAGCGGATCGCGGCGCTCAATCCGCATGTCCGCTTCGTCGGCCACGCCACCTGGCTCAATGCCGACAATGCGCTGAGCCTGATCGGCGACTACGATCTCGTGCTCGATGGGTCCGACAATTTCTCGACGCGCTATCTGGCCTCCGACGCCTGCTTCTTCGCGAAACGGCCGCTGATCACGGCGGCGCTCGGCACCTTCGATGGTTCACTCACCACCATCCGTGCGCATGAAAAGGACGAACAGGGCGAATTCAATCCGACCTATCGTTGCCTGTTTCCGGAAGCGCCGCCGCCGGGTGCCGTGCCGGCCTGCGCGGAGGCCGGCGTCATGGGCGCGCTTGCCGGCGTGATGGGATCGATGATGGCGCTGGAGGCGATCCGCGAGATCGTCGGTTTCGGCGACGGCCTGGTCGGCCGCCTCCTGATGATCGACGCGCGCGCGATGCGCTTCGAGACGCTCCGCTATGCGCGCGATCCGGCCAATCCGCTCAATGGCGATGGGCCCGTGATGTCAGATCTCACGGCCCATCGCACCTGAGCGCGACAGGTCTTTGCGCACCCTCAGAGCATGCTCGGCAGCACGCGATCCGGCGGCTTGTGGGCGTCGAGGAAGGTGCGGATGTTGATGATCACTTTCTCGCCCATCTCGACGCGGCCTTCGATCGTGGCCGAGCCCATGTGCGGCATCAGCGTCACCTTGCCGGCTTTCGCAAGCCGCACCAGCTTTGGGTTGACCGCAGGCTCGTGCTCGTAGACGTCGAGGCCGGCACCGCCGATCTCGCCGCCTTCGATCAGCTTGATCAGCGTGTCTTCGTCCGTCACGCCGCCGCGCGCCGTGTTGACGATGTAGGCGTCTTTCCGGATCAGCTTCAGCCGACGCGCCGAGAGCAGATGATAGGTCGCCGGCGTGTGCGGACAGTTCACCGAGATGATGTCCATCCGCGCCAGCATCTGGTCGAGGCTTTCCCAGTAGGTCGCCCCAAGCTCTTCGGCGATGACGGGCGCCACGGGACGGCGGTTATGATAGTGGATCTGCAGGCCGAAGGCGCGGGCGCGGCGCGCGACCGCCTGGCCGATGCGGCCCATGCCGATGATGCCGAGGCGTTTGCCGCCGATGCGGTGGCCGAGCATCCAGGTCGGCGACCATCCGGCCCAGGGTTTTCCCTCCGTCAGCACCATGGCGCCTTCGATCATCCGGCGCGGCACGGCCAGGATCAGCGCCATGGTCATGTCGGCCGTGTCTTCGGTCAGGACTTTCGGCGTGTTGGTGACGGTGATGCCGCGAGCATGCGCGGCCTCGACGTCGATATTGTCCACGCCGTTGCCGAAATTGGCGATGAGGCGGAGCTTGCAGTCGGGTTGATTGACGATCTCGGCGCCGATGTGGTCGGTAACAGTCGGAACCAGGATGTCGGCGGTGCGTGCGGCTTCGGCGATCTGCTCGGCCGACATTGGTGTGTCGTCGAGATTGATGCGTGCGTCGAACAGCTCGCGCATCCGGGTCTCGATCGAGTCCGGCAGCTTGCGCGTCACCACGACGAGGGGCTTTTTCTTCACCGACATGTCCTGCCCTCATGAGGCGTTGCAGGCCGCCTCTGTCGCCAAAGGCCGGCCGTTGAGGCCTCATTAACCCGGTTGTTCGACACTGTCTTGGCCGTGTCGTCCCCGGCGTTTCCTTCAAGCTGTCCCCTACTTTCCGGCGGGAAAATCGGGGCAAACTGGTTGTTCAGATGTCCGTCCTCTCTAGCAGAAGGCCGGGCCAAGACAAGTTGGCTTAGGGAACACCCGCGTGGGCGGGAGGGAATTGCGCGGCAGGTTTTGGAATTCGGGGTGAGGACCTGGTTTAGCCGGTTCCTCGACGGGAGACAGGTTGATGGCGTTGGGGCGTTTTTGTTCGGTGATGGCGCTCGTTTGCACCTGGTGGAGCGCCTCGGTCGGCCCCGGGCATTCGGCGAAGGACGCCGCGACGCCCCAGACCGCCAGCGGCCTGCCGGTGCCGCGCTATGTCAGCCTCAAATCGGATCACGTGAATGTCCGGGCCGGTCCAACCAAGGACAATGACGTGGCGTGGGTCTATACCCGCGCAGGCCTGCCGGTCGAAATTACCGCCGAGTTCGAGAACTGGCGCCGGGTGCGCGATTCCGAAGGTGCCGAAGGCTGGGTCTATCATTCGCTGCTGTCGGGCCGCCGCACTGCGGTCGTCACCATGAAGCACAAGGACGAGCTCGCGCCGATCTATGACCGCGCCGATACTGACAGTGCAGTGGCCGCAAAGCTCCAGGCCGGCGTCGTCACGCAGGTGAAAAAGTGCACCACCAGCTGGTGCCACGTCACCGGCAACGGCTTTGACGGCTGGATCCAGCAGGAGCGCCTGTGGGGCGTCTATGCGGACGAGCAGGTGAATTGACGGCCTGAAACGACAATGGCCGGGCATGGGCGAGCGCAGCTCGTCCTTCGGACCGCTTTGGTCCGGCCATCACGATCTCAGATTTCGGCGAATCTCAGCGCTTCTTGCGCAGGCGGACGACCATGTCGATACGCGCGATCTCGTAACCATCAGGCACCTCCGGCATCTTGGACAGCGCGAGATGCGGATCCTCGATATCGACCAGCTCATGGCTGTTCTCGAGGTAGTAATGGTGGTGGGTGGTGACGTTGGTGTCGAAATAGGTCTTGGTGCCATCGACACTGACCTGGCGCAGCAGGCCGGCATCGGTCAGCTGGTTCAGGGTGTTGTAGACGGTCGCGAGCGAGACCGGGACCTTGGCCAGCGTCGCTTCCTCGTAGAGCATTTCAGCCGTGAGGTGGCGTGCACCCTTGCCGAACAGCAGCCAGCCCAAAGCCATGCGCTGGCGCGTCGGGCGCAGGCCGGCAGACTGCAGCATTTCATTGACGTCGTGCCAGGGGCAGCCGGTCAGGGCCGGCTGACGGCCCGCCAGAAGGGCCGCATGGGCGTCTTCGTCGTGATGGATCGCGTTGTTTTCGCTCATTTCCAGAATTCGGGCACGCGTGAACACTATCTGTCCGCAATATATGGACAGATAGATGCAGATGCAAGTTTCTCGCAACTAGAGCGGTTCTAACCCGAGGGGAACCGCTCGTACCTGCCGTCATTCTACCTTCATGGGACGGCTTTGCTACCCGAAAAGGCCTGTGTTAGAGAGCGCGCGGTTCCGCCTAACCGATTTGGCGCAGCCAGGTATTGGGTGTCCGGCCACCGGTCGATCCGGCTCTCGGGACTGGCGCCTCGGCAATTGGTGTTGCCTCCAGGCAGCACGGGGCTCATTTTGCCAGAAACGCCACGCGATCGGGGTTAGAACAGAGGCTTCCGCATGCTGAACAGGCGCAACGGTTACGACTACGAGGATTTGCTGGCGTGTGCTCGCGGCGAGATGTTCGGGCCGGGCAATGCTCAGCTGCCGCTGCCGCCGATGCTCATGTTCGACCGCATCACGGAAATCAACGACAATGGCGGCGAGTTCGGCAAGGGCGTGGTGCGCGCCGAGCTCGACGTGAAACCCGACCTCTGGTTCTTCGGCTGCCACTTCAAGAACGATCCCGTCATGCCCGGCTGCCTCGGCCTCGATGCGTTGTGGCAAATGGTCGGATTCTATCTGGGCTGGACCGGAGGCGAAGGTCGAGGCCGTGCACTCGGTTTGAACGAATTAAAGTTCAGCGGCCAGGTGCTGCCTGAGGCCCGCAAGGTTGTGTACAACGTCGATATCAAGCGCGTGATGCGCTCAAAGCTCGTGCTCGGCATCGCCGATGGATGGCTTTCGGTCGATGACCAGATTATTTATCGCGCGAAGGATCTGAAGGTCGGCCTGTTCAAGCAGGGCACGAGCCTGGGCTAACGCGCATCACCAAGAAGACAACGATAGAGGCGAGGGTGTCATGAGGCGGGTTGTGGTCACCGGGATGGGTATCGTCTCGTCGATCGGAAACAACACCCAGGAAGTGCTTGCGAGCCTTCACGAGGCGAAGTCCGGGATTTCACGAGCCGAGAAATATGCCGAGCTTGGCTTCCGTTCGCAGGTGCAAGGTGCGCCGACGCTCGATCCCTCGACAGTGGTCGACCGCCGCGCGATGCGCTTCCTCGGTCAGGGCGCCGCGTGGAATCATGTCGCGATGGAGCAGGCGATTCAGGACTCCGGTCTGTCGCCCGACGAGGTCTCCAACATCCGCACCGGCATCATCATGGGTTCCGGTGGCCCTTCGGCGCGCACCATCGTCGAAGCCGCTGACATCACCCGCACCAAGGGGCCGAAGCGCGTCGGTCCCTTTGCCGTGCCGAAGGCGATGTCGTCCACCGCGTCGGCGACGCTCGCGACCTGGTTCAAGATCAAGGGCGTGAACTATTCGATCTCCTCGGCCTGTGCGACGTCGAACCATTGCGTCGGCAACGCCTATGAAACGATCCAGATCGGCAAGCAGGACGTGATCTTCGCCGGCGGGTGCGAAGAGCTCGACTGGTCGCTGTCGGTGCTGTTCGACGCCATGGGCGCGATGTCCTCGAAGTATAACGACACGCCCGCCACCGCCTCGCGTCCCTACGACCTCAACCGCGACGGCTTCGTCATTGCCGGCGGCGCCGGGGTGCTGGTGCTGGAAGAGTTCGAGCATGCCAAGGCGCGCGGCGCACGCATCTACGGCGAGATCGTCGGCTATGGCGCGACCTCGGACGGCTACGACATGGTCGCGCCGTCGGGCGAAGGCGCCGAGCGCTGCATGCGCATGGCGATGTCGACGGTGAAGACCAAGGTCGACTACATCAATCCGCACGCCACCTCGACGCCGGCCGGCGATCCGCCTGAGATCGACGCGTTGCGTCGGGTATTCGGCGCCGGCGAAAAGTGTCCGCCGATCTCGGCGACCAAGGCGCTGACCGGCCACTCGCTGGGCGCCACCGGCGTGCAGGAGGCCATATACTCCCTGCTGATGATGAACAACGGCTTCATCTGCGAGAGCGCGCACATCCAGGAGCTCGATCCCGTGTTCGCGGACATGCCGATCGTGCGCAAGCGCATCGACAACGTCAAGATTGGCACCGTTCTGTCGAACTCGTTCGGCTTCGGCGGCACCAACGCCACGCTGGTGTTCAGCCGGATGGACGTGTGACGGCGTCGTTGTCGCATCGTAGATTTTCTCGTCATAGCCGGCAAAAGCGCGAAGCGCGTCTTCGCGCTTCTGCTTGGGCATGCCGAAAGCGGAGGTGATCCCGAGATGGAAGGTTTGATGAAAGGCAAGCGCGGTCTGGTCATGGGCATCGCCAATGATCATTCGATCGCCTGGGGCATGGCGAAGACGCTGCATGCTCACGGCGCCGAGCTTGCCTTCACCTTCCAGGGCGAGGCCCTCGGCAAGCGCGTCAAGCCGCTCGCGGAATCGCTCGGCGTGGAATTGGTGCTGCCTTGTGACGTCGAGGACATTGCCGGCGTCGATGCGACGTTCGACGTCTTGCGTGAAAAATGGGGCAAGCTCGATTTCGTCATCCACGCCATCGGCTTTGCAGACAAGAACGAGCTGAAGGGTCGCTACGCCGACACCAGCCGCGAGAATTTCTCGCGCACCATGGTGATCTCCTGCTTCTCGTTCACGGAGGTCGCAAAGCGCGCGGCCGAGCTGATGACGGACGGCGGCAGCATGATCACGCTGACCTTCGGCGCCTCGGAACGCTCGATGCCGAATTACAACGTCATGGGCGTGGCCAAGGCGGCGCTGGAAGCGTCGGTGCGCTATCTGGCCTCCGATTTCGGGCCCCGCGGCATCCGCGTCAACGCGATCTCCGCGGGCCCCATCCGTACGCTCGCCGGTTCCGGCATCGGCGAAGCGCGCGCGATGTTCGCGTTCATGCAGAAGCATTCGCCGCTGCGCCGCGGCGTCACGCTCGACGAACTCGGCGGCTCGGCGCTGTATCTGCTGTCTGATCTCTCGGGCGGCGTGACCGGCGAGATCCATTATGTCGATTCCGGCTACAACATCGTGCTGATGCCGCGGCCGGACGATTTGAAGGCGGAAGGTTAACCCGCCGCGATCGTCTCCGCGCGCTGGAAGGCGGGCCGCGCCATGCAACGCGCGATATAGGCGTCGAAGGCCGGCCGCGTCGGCACCATCTTGAACAGGCGCACCGCGAAATTCAGCCCCGATCCGATCGTGACGTCGGCGGCGGAAAATTCCTCTCCGAGAATCCACGGCCCCTTTTCGAGCGCGGCCTCCAGGACATCGAACACTTGCGTCGCACTGCCCCAGGCCGCAGTCGAGGTCGGCACCTCGATCTTGGTGAAGATCTGGATGATCGCCGGCTCGATGCAGCTGGGCGAGAAGAACAGCCATTGCAGATAGCGCGCGCGGCGCGGATCGGTGATTGCGGGCGCGAGCTTCGTCTCGGGGTAACGGTCGGCGATATAGGCGCAGATCGCGGCGGCCTCGCCAAGCGCGGCTTCGCCGTCGGCGAGCGCCGGCACCTTGCCCATCGGATTGACCTTCAAATAATCCGGGGCCTTCTGCGCACCCGTCGAAATGTCGGTCAGCACCCGCTCGTAGGGCAGGCCGCTCTCTTCCATCAGCCAGAGCGTCGAGAACGAACGCGAGCGGGGCGACCAATAGAGCTTGATCATGGGAGCGGGCCTTTCCTCTTCCACCGGTAGCACTTCATCATGAACCCGTTCGACGGCTCGACCTCTTCCTTCTCGAACACAAAGCCTTCGCGCTCGTACCAGCGCCAGGCCTTTTCGTTCTCGCGGACGCAGCGCAGATACATCTCGTCGGGCAATTGCGTGCGCGTGAAGGCAAGCAGTTTTCGTCCGAGCGATTGTCCCTGATAGACCGGCCCGACGAACAGCATGTCGAGATAGAGCTTCGGCAGATGCAGCGCGAGCATCGCGGCGATGGTGCCGTGATCGTCGGCGACGAACAGGCTCCAGCCGTTTTCGATCTCGCGCCGGATGCGCGCACGCAAATTGGCCAGCAGGAATTGGCTGGCCTCGGCGAGCCCGGTCGAGACCCAGCTTTCCATCCAGACGCGGCCGATCTCGTCATATTCCTCACTGCGGGCGGCGCGGATGATCGGATCCGACATCGTGGTCTCTCAACCCTTCTGGCTGCGCACGGCGTGGCGCGGGCGTGCCTTGCCGGCCGACAGGCATACGACTTCGGAGATTTGCAGCAGCTGGCGGGCCAGCGGGCTAGTCTTGCGCCAGACCATGCCGATGGTGCGCGACGGTTCGGGGTCGCGGAAGCGCGACAGCGAGACCGAGGCCGATCGCGTCTCCACCGACACCGCCATCTCGGGAATAAGCGTAACGCCGATGCCGGCGCTGACCATCTGGACCAGCGTCGACAGCGAATTCGCATCCAGCATCTCGCGCGGCGGCGCCGACTGCATGTTGCAGAACGACAGCGCCTGGTCGCGGAAGCAATGGCCTTCTTCGAGCAGCAACAGCCGCATCTCACGCATCATCTCGCGTGATGGCGCCGGCGTGCCGGCATCCGTGCCCGGCCGCACCAGCAGGAATTTCTCCTCGAACAGGGCGACCTCGGTGAGCGAGGGTTCGGAGACCGGCAGCGCGACGATCGCGGTATCGAGCCGGCCTTCCAACAGTTCCTGGATCAGCCGCGGCGTCATGGTCTCGCGCACCCGGATGTCGAGCTCCGGATGCATGCGCGTGAGGTTCTTGGTGATCTTGGGCAGGAGATACGGCGCGATGGTCGGGATCATGCCGATGCGCAGCCGGCCCGCAAAACGGTCCTGCGAGGCGCGGGCAAAGTCGCCGAGCTCATCGACCGAGCGCAGGATATCGCGGACGCGCTGGGCGAGCTCCTCGCCGAACCGGGTCAGCGCCACCTGGCGCGCGCTGCGCTCCAGCAGCAGCCCGCCGAGCGCCTCCTCCAATTCCTTGATCTGCATCGACAGCGCCGGCTGCGAGATGGAACAAGCCTCCGCGGCGCGGCCGAAATGGCCATGGCGCGCCAATGCGTCGAAATATCGCAGCTGGCGCAGCGTCAGATTGATCATCAGAAAAACCTATCGCAGCGATCATTAAAGTCAACTTCCCCTGATCGAAGGCGGCGCCTAGAGTGGTTCGACCTGGTCAATGGCGCTGATGCGGCGCACCAGAGGAGGTATTCATGGACGACACTTCGAAGTGCCCGTTTTCGGGCGGCAAACGCGTGCCAGCAAACCGCGACTGGTGGCCCACCAATCTCAGCATCGAGATGCTGCACAAGAATTCCAGCCTGTCCGATCCGATGGGCAAGGAATTCGACTATGCCAAGGAATTCAAGACGCTCGACCTGAACGCGGTCATCAAGGACCTCACCGCCCTGATGACGGATTCGCAGGAATGGTGGCCCGCCGATTTCGGTCATTACGGCGGCCTGATGATCCGCATGGCCTGGCACAGCGCGGGGACCTATCGCATCACCGACGGCCGCGGCGGCGCCGGTGCCGGTCAGCAGCGTTTCGCGCCGCTCAACTCCTGGCCCGACAATGCCAACCTCGACAAGGCGCGCCGGCTGCTCTGGCCGATTAAGCAGAAATACGGCCGCAAGATTTCCTGGGCCGACCTGATGGTGCTGGCCGGCAACGTCGCGCTGGAATCGATGGGCTTCAAGACCTTTGGCTTCGCCGGTGGCCGTGCCGACGTCTGGGAGCCGGAAGAGCTCTATTGGGGTCCGGAAGGCACCTGGCTTGGCGATGAGCGCTACAGCGGCGAACGCCAGCTCGCCGAACCGCTCGGCGCCGTGCAGATGGGTCTCATTTACGTCAATCCGGAGGGCCCGAACGGCAAGCCGGATCCGGTCGCCGCGGCCAAGGACATCCGCGAGACCTTCTTCCGCATGGCGATGAACGACGAGGAAACCGTCGCGCTGATCGCCGGCGGCCACACCTTCGGCAAGACCCATGGCGCGGGTGATCCCTCGCTGGTCGGACCCGAGCCGGAAGCCGGCGCGCTGGAAGATCAGGGCCTCGGCTGGAAGAGCAAGCATGCTTCGGGCCTCGCCGGCGATTCCATCACCAGCGGTCTCGAAGTGACCTGGACGACGACGCCGACGAAGTGGAGCAACAACTTCTTCGAGAACCTGTTCAAGTACGAATGGGAGCTGACCAAGAGCCCCGGTGGTGCGAACCAATGGGTGGCCAAGGGTGCCGAGGCGATCATTCCGGATCCGTTCGACAAGTCGAAGAAGCATCGCCCGACGATGCTGACCACCGACCTCTCGCTACGGTTCGATCCGGCCTATGAGAAGATCTCGCGCCGCTTCCTCGAAAACCCCGACCAGTTCGCGGACGCGTTCGCCCGCGCCTGGTTCAAGCTGACCCACCGCGACATGGGTCCGGTCCAACGCTACCTCGGCCCGCTGGTGCCGAAGGAGACGCTGATCTGGCAGGATCCGATCCCGAAGGTCGATCACGAGCTGGTCTCCGATCAGGACATCGCGTCGCTCAAGAGCAAGATCCTGGGTTCGGGCCTCTCGGTGCCCGAGCTGGTGTCGACCGCCTGGGCGTCGGCCTCGACGTTCCGTGGTTCGGACAAGCGCGGCGGCGCCAACGGTGCGCGTATCCGCCTTGCCCCGCAAAAGGACTGGGAGGTCAACCAGCCGGCCCAGCTCGCCAAGGTGCTCGGCAAGCTCGAAGCGATCCAGAAGGACTTCAACGCCTCTTCAGGCGCCAAGAAGGTCTCGATCGCCGACCTGATCGTGCTCGGCGGTTCTGCCGCGGTCGAGAAGGCCGCCAAGGATGCCGGCGTCGACGTGAAAGTCGGCTTCACGCCGGGCCGCATGGATGCGTCGCAGGAGCAGACTGACGCCGCCTCCTTCGCGCCGCTGGAGCCGCGGGCTGACGGCTTCCGCAACTATGTCGGCAAGAAGCATCAGTTCATGCGGGAAGAGGAAGCACTCGTCGATCGCGCGCAGCTTCTCAAGCTCACCGGTCCCGAGCTGACGGTGCTCGTCGGCGGCCTGCGCGTGCTCGGTGCCAATGCGAACGGGTCGAAGCACGGCGTCTTCACCTCCAAGGTCGGCACGCTGTCCAACGACTATTTCGTCAACCTGCTCGACATGGGCACGGCGTGGACACCTGTTGCCGACGGCTCCTATGAGGGCCGCGACCGCAAGACCAATGCGGTGAAATGGACCGGCTCGCGCGCCGATCTGATCTTCGGCTCGCACTCGCAGCTCCGCGCCTTCGCCGAGGTCTATGCCTCGTCGGATGCCAAGCAGCAGTTCGTGCAGGACTTCGCCAAGGCCTGGACCAAGGTGATGAACCTCGACCGCTTCGACCTCGCGGCGTGAGGTGTTGCTCCACCTCTCCCGCGTGCGGGAGAGGTCGACGCGCGAAGCGCGGCGGGTGAGGTTTCTTTCCTCATCGGGAATCGCTCCGCGGAGAAACCCTCTCCCCGACCCTCTCCCGCAAGCGGGAGAGGGAGCAAAGCTCTCTCAGCGAACACAAACAAAAAGGGCGGCCTCTCGGCCGCCCTTCGTGCTTCTGAGTTGGCTTTGAGCGACTACTCGCCGGCCGCTTCGCGCGGGGCCTTCTCGCCCTCGCCGCCCCTGTCCTTGCCTTCGAGGTCTTCGCCGGTGGTCTGGTCGACGACCTTCATCGAGAGGCGGGTCTTGCCGCGATCGTCGAAGCCGAGCAGCTTGACCTTGACCTTGTCGCCTTCCTTGACGACGTCGGAGGTCTTCTGCACCCGGTTGGCCGCGAGCTGGCTGATGTGGACGAGACCGTCCTTGGAGCCGAAGAAGTTCACGAAGGCGCCGAACTCCATGACCTTGACGACGGTGCCGTCATAGATCTGGCCGACTTCCGGATCGGAAGCGATCGACTTGATCCACTTGATCGCAGCCTTCATCGCTTCGCCGTCGGAGGAGGCGACCTTCACGGTGCCGTCGTCCTCGATGTTGACCTTGGCGCCGGTCTTCTCGACGATCTCGCGGATCACCTTGCCGCCGGTGCCGATCACTTCGCGGATCTTGTCGGTGGCGATCTTGAAGGTCTCGATGCGCGGCGCGTATTCGCCGAGTTCGGCGCGGGCGTTGGTGAGCGCCTTGGCCATCTCGCCGAGGATGTGGATACGACCATCCTTGGCCTGGGCCAGCGCGACCTTCATGATCTCCTCGGTGATGCCCTCGATCTTGATGTCCATCTGGAGCGAGGTGATACCCTGTTCGGTACCCGCGACCTTGAAGTCCATGTCGCCGAGATGATCCTCGTCGCCGAGGATGTCGGAGAGAACCGCGTAGCGCTTGTCTTCGAGGATCAGGCCCATCGCGATGCCCGCGGTCGGCCGCTTCAACGGCACACCGGCATCCATCAGCGCGAGCGAGGCGCCGCAGACCGAAGCCATCGAGGACGAGCCGTTCGATTCGGTGATCTCCGACACCACCCGCGTGGTGTAGGGGAATTCGTGATGCGGCGGCAGCACGGGGTGGATCGCGCGCCAGGCGAGCTTGCCGTGGCCGATCTCGCGGCGCTTGGTGCCGCCGAGGCGACCGGTCTCACCGACCGAGTAGGGAGGGAAGTTGTAGTGCAGCAGGAACGTCTCTTTGTACGTTCCCGACAGCGCGTCGATGTACTGCTCGTCCTCGCCGGTGCCGAGCGTGGTCACGACCATCGCCTGGGTCTCGCCGCGGGTGAACAGCGCCGAGCCGTGGGCGCGGGGCAGCACGCCGACTTCGGCGACGATGTTGCGCACGGTCTTCGAGTCACGTCCGTCGATGCGCTTGCCGGTGTCGAGGATGTTCCAGCGAACGATCTTCGCCTCGAGCTCCTTGAACACGGCGCTGATGCGCAGCTTGTCGTATTTCGGCTCCTGCCCTTCGGGGAAGTAGTGGGCGATCACCTTTTCCTTGACCTTGCCGACCGCCGCGTAGCGATCCTGCTTGACCGGAATGGCGTAGGCGGAGCGCAGCTCCTGCTCGACGAGGCCGAGCATTTCCTTCTCGAGCGCGGAATTGTCGATGACGGTGACCTCGCGCGGCTCCTTGGCGGCCTTCTCGGCGAGCTCGATGATCGCCTTGATGACCGGCTGGAAGTGGCGGTGACCGAACATCACGGCGCCGAGCATGATGTCTTCGTTCAGCTCCTTGGCTTCCGATTCCACCATCAGCACGGCGTCGGCGGTGCCGGCGACGACGAGGTCGAGCTGGGTGTCGACCATCTCGTCGAGCGTCGGGTTGAGGATGAACTCGTCGTTGGCGAAGCCGACGCGGGCGGCGCCGATCGGGCCCTTGAACGGCGCGCCCGACAGTGTCAGCGCGGCCGAGGAAGCCACCAGCGCGACGATGTCGGGATCGTTCTCCATGTCGTGCGACAGCACGGTGGCGATCACCTGGGTCTCGTTGCGCCAGCCGTCGACGAACAGCGGACGGATCGGACGGTCGATCAGGCGGGAGACCAGCGTCTCCTTCTCGGTCGGTCGGCCCTCGCGCTTGAAATAGCCGCCGGGAATGCGGCCAGCTGCGTAGGTCTTTTCCTGGTAATCGACGGTCAGCGGCAGGAAGTCGACGCCTTCACGCGGCGCCTTCGCCGCAACGACGGTGGCGAGCACCACGGTCTCGCCATAGGTGGCGATGACGGCGCCGTCGGCCTGGCGTGCGATCTTGCCGGTTTCGAGCTTCAGTGGGCGTCCGCCCCAGTCGATCTCGACTGAATGCTTATTGAACATAGAGGTCTTCTTTCATGGGTTCTCGAAAGAAGGGACGGCTCGAAAAACAAAAACCATGTCAAGATTGCAGGACGCTGATCGGAGCGGGCGATCAGCGTCCTGCGATCCTGCCATGGTTTTTGGATGTCGGATGGCGTCCATCCTTTCGGGTCATACGGGCACCTTGCCCGTTGCGCCCAGCCGCCGGATTGCTGCTGGACTGTCAGTCGGCACGTTCACGAACACCGAACCGCGGTCTTCGCTGATCATGCCCCGGATGCGGAGCCTCATTGGCCCGCACCGGACGCACGCGTGAGCCTCGATCAAAAACCTTAAAACAAGCGCTTTCGCTCGAAACCACGCGCTAAAACGCGCGCCGGTGGCGCGCGCAAGAACTCTTAACGACGAATGTTGTGCTTCTCGAGCAGCGCCTTGTACCGCGCCTCGTCCCGCTTCTTCAGGTAGTCGAGGAGCGAACGGCGGGTCGAGACCAGCTTCAGGAGGCCACGACGCGAATGGTTGTCCTTCACGTGGGTCTTGAAGTGGTTGGTCAGGTTGTTGATGCGTTCCGACAGGATCGCGACCTGAACCTCCGGCGAGCCGGTGTCGCCGGCCTTGGTGGCATTCGTCTTGATGACTTCCGCTTTGCGTTCTGCGGCAATCGACATCGTCAATTTCTCTCGTTGCGACCGGTTGAGGCAGTCAAGCCGGTCAGGTTGAACACACGCTTGGGGATGATTTCGCCATTGCCAACTTCGGCAAGCGCCAAAAGACGGCCTGCCACCGTGACATAGACTGTGCCGCTACTTGTGGGCGCATCCCGTCCGCGCAACAAAACGGCTTGGCCCCGATGGAGCCTTGCCGCATCAGCCCGAGTGACGGCCAGTGCCGGGATGTCGTCCAGCGCGGTCTCAACAGGCATCAGCGCGTCGGCGAGGTTTCCCTCACCGGACGCGGCTCTATCGCACAAAGCCTCCAACTGATCCAGCGGAATCATGTCATTTTCGTCAAACGGGCCGACCAGGGTTCGCCTGAGCGCGCAGATATGGCCGAAACTGCCAAGAATCCGGCCCATATCGCGGGCCAGCGCGCGGACATAAGTCCCCTTGCCGCACTCGGCCTCGAATACAGCTCGATCGTTATCTGGTTGATCTACAAGGGTTAAATGGTGAATTTCGACCGGACGCGCAGCCAGCTCCACCACCTCGCCGTCACGGGCGAGATCATAGGCCCGCTCGCCCTGGACCTTGATCGCCGAATAGCGCGGCGGAACCTGCTCGACCACACCGGTAAATCGAGGCAGCAGGGCGAGGATGGCCTCACGGCTCGGGCGCTGGTCCGATGTTGCGGTGACCTGGCCCTCGGTATCGTCGGTATCGCGCTCCTCGCCCCAGCACACGGTGAAACGGTAGCGCTTGCGGCCGTCCATGACGAAGGGAACAGTCTTGGTGGCTTCGCCGAGCGCGATCGGCAGGCCACCTGATGCGAGCGGATCGAGCGTGCCGGCATGGCCAGCGCGCTTGGCGTTGAACAGGCGCTTGAGCACGGCAACGGCCTGCGTCGAGGTCATCCCGATCGGCTTGTCGAGCACGACCCAGCCGTGCACGTCGCGCCGGTCGCGGCGCGGCTGATTGCCCTTCGGCTTGCCCGCGCGCGGATCGTTGTTGACGCGACGCGTCTCGTGATGCGGTTGAGCATTGCCCCCGGCATCTGCAAAATTATTTCGCTGCAGGTCGCGCGTATCGGCCTCGTCGCTGTCGATCGCGCCGTGAGCGGGGTCCATCATCATTGCTCTTCTTCCCGATCCGTCTCCGGATCCTGTTCCGGATTCTTGTCCAAGTCCTTCTGCACCGCAGGTGTTCGCAAAAGCTTCTCGATCCGTTCCGCTTCGTCGAATCGCTCGTCGACGCGGAAGCGAATGTCAGGTGCAAATTTCAGGTTAACGCGCCGCGCGACTTCGCCGCGCAGGAATTTCTTGTTGCGCTCGAGCGCAGCGATGACGAGCTCGGTGTCGCGGCCACCAAGCGGCATCACGTAGATTGTCGCGAGCTTCAAATCAGGCGACATCCGCACCTCCGGCACGGTGATGATGTGACCTTCGAGGTCCGCATCATGCACGCTGCCTTGCGCCAGAATCTCGGCTATCGCGTGGCGAACCTGCTCGCCGACGCGCAGCTGACGCTGCGAGCCGCCGGGCGCGGAAGTCTTTTTCTGATGATGGCGCGGCATGGTCGAAAATCACCTCGTCGTGCCCGCGTTGGGACACGAGCATTGTCGTTTGTCCTGTGAAACGAATGAGGCGCGGATGGCCGGATAAAATCCGGCCATCGCACTCCCGCAATTTCAGCTCAAAAAGATCCGGACGCTTCGGTAAGATTTGGACTTACAGGGAGCGCTGGATCGTCTCCACGCGATAACACTCGATGACATCGCCTGCGCGCATGTCGTGGTAGTTCTCGAAGGCCATGCCGCATTCCTGACCGGACTGGACTTCCTTCACTTCGTCCTTGAAGCGCTTCAGCGTCGACAGCTTGCCTTCGTGCACGACGACGTTGTCGCGGATCAGGCGCACATTGGCGCCGCGTTCCACGGTGCCGTCGGTGACGCGACAGCCGGCCACCTTGCCGACCTTGGAGATGTTGAAGATCTCCAGAATCGAGGCATTGCCCAGCATGGTTTCGCGCAAGGTCGGCGCGAGCAGACCGCTCATCGCCTTCTTCACGTCGTCCACGAGGTCGTAGATGATGTTGTAGTAACGGATCTCGATGCCGTTGCGCTTGGCGGCGGCCGCCGCCTCCTTGTTGGCACGAACCGAGAAGCCGATGATCGCGGCGTTGAAGCCCTCCGCGAGCGTCACGTCGGATTCCGAGATGCCGCCGACGCCGGCATGCAGGATGCGGGCAGCGACCTCGTCGGTGCCGAGCTTCTCCAGCGAGCCGAGGATCGCTTCCAGCGAGCCCTGCACGTCGGCCTTGATGATCAACGGGAATTCCTTGCGGCCCGCCGTCTTCAGCTGCGACATCATCTGCTCGAGCGAGCCGCGCATGCCGGAGATCGAGGCAGCCGCGTTCTCGCGCTTCTGGTGCGCGCGGTAGCTGGTGACCTGACGAGCGCGGGCTTCGTTCTCGACCACCGCGAGACGATCGCCGGCTTCCGGCGGACCGTTGAAGCCGAGCACCTCGACCGGCACCGAGGGACCGGCTTCCTGCACCGTCTCGCCCTGATCCGAGATCAGCGCGCGGACGCGGCCCATCTCGGCACCGGCGACGATGATGTCGCCGACGCGGAGCGTGCCGCGCTGGACCAGCACGGTCGCAACCGGACCACGGCCGCGGTCGAGCTTGGCCTCGATCACGGTACCTTCGGCCGGACGCTCCGAATTGGTCTTCAGCTCGAGGATGTCGGCCTGCAGCGCGATCATCTCGAGCAGCTTGTCGAGATTGGTCTTGTTCTTGGCGGACACTTCGACGTCGACGACGTCGCCGCCGAAGGATTCCACCTGCACCTCGTGCTGGAGCAGCTCGGTGCGCACGCGCTCGGGCTTGGCGTCGGGCTTGTCGATCTTGTTGATGGCAACAATGATGGGCACGCGGGCCGCCTTGGCGTGGTTGATGGCCTCGACGGTCTGCGGCATGACGCCGTCATCGGCCGCAACCACCAGCACGACGATGTCGGTGACCTTGGCGCCGCGGGCGCGCATCGCGGTGAACGCGGCGTGGCCGGGCGTGTCGATGAAGGTGATCTTCTTGCCGCTTTCGGGCGACAGCACCTGATAGGCGCCGATATGCTGGGTGATGCCGCCGGCTTCGCCGGAGACAACGTTGGCATGGCGGAGCGCGTCGAGCAGCGAGGTCTTGCCGTGGTCGACGTGACCCATCACCGTCACCACGGGCGAACGCGTCTCGGTGTCGGTGGAATCGTCGACGGCGTCGAACAGGCCTTCTTCAACGTCCGACGCGGCGACGCGCTTGACGGTGTGGCCGAGCTCTTCGGCGATCAGTTGCGCGGTATCGGCATCGATCACGTCGGTGATCTTGTGCATCGCGCCTTGCTTCATCAGCATGCGGATGACGTCGACCGCGCGTTCGGACATGCGGTTGGCGAGTTCCTGGATGGTGATCGCTTCCGGGATGACCACCTCGCGGACGAGCTTTTCCTTCGGCTCGTTCGCGGCATGACCCTTCAGGCGCTGGGTGCGGCGGCGGAACGAGGCGATCGAACGCTCGCGGACCTCGTCGGCATTGAGCGCGGTCACGACCGTGAGGCGGCCGCGTTCCTTTTGCGGGCCGGGCTTGTGCGTGGGCTTGGGGGCGACCACGGGACGTGCGGCGCCGCCGGGGCCACGGCGGATCTGGCGCGGACCATCGTCCTCGTCCGGTCCGGCTGCGACGGCCGGCGTGCGACCCACAGGGCCTCCCGGCCTCGCGGGGGTGGTTGCCGGACGGGCGGTGGTCGTCGCGCCGGGTCGGGTGGTGGTCGGCGCGGGGCGCGGAGCGCTGGGGGTTGCCGGGGCGGCTGCCGCAGGACGCGCGGCCGATGCCGGCTGCTCGCCTTCGCCAAAGCGCTTCTTGGCTTCTGTCTCGGCCTTGCGCTTGGCTTCGTCCTCGTGACGGTGGCGCTCTTCCTCGGCCTTGCGGCGCGATTCAGCGGCTTCGCGCTCGGCGCGCTCGGCGGCCTCGCGGACGGCGCGGCGCTGCGCCTCTTCCTCGGCCTGGCGACGCTCTTCGATTTCGCGCACCTTGGCATCGGCCAGCGCACTGGCGCGGGCGGAGCGTTCGTCCTCGGTCAGCGTTCGGAGCACGACGCCGGAGCCGGAGTTGCGGGGCGGAGCCGGGCGCGCGGGAGCGGGTGTCGGCGCGGCCGGCGCCGGCTTCGCGACAGCCGCGGGCGCCTGCGGCTCCGGGCTGCCGTCGATACGGCGCTTGCCGCGCTTCTCGACCACGACCTGCTTGCTGCGGCCATGGCTGAAGCTCTGGCGCACAGTGCCCGTTTCGACGCGCGGCTTGAGCGATAACGTCTTGCTCGGAACGCTCAGCTTCTTGTCGTCTGGGGTCTTGGTATCAACCATTCAGCAGTCCTAATCCTGATTTATTCAGTGTTGTGCGTTGCCGCACCGTCCTATCGGGTCGTCGTGTCTCTCAGAAATCCTGGCCGGGCTTTTCGGCAGTCTTGTCAGCGTCCGCCATCCGGTATCGGACCAGCATCTGGCTACGCGACAGGAATGACTTGCTCGCCGGGCCTGCGAGCAGGGCAGCATGTATCACATTTGACCGGGTAAGTGCCAAATCCAATTCTTCAGATTTCAATGCGGTGATGACCGGAATCGAGGGCTGGACCCCGTCATTTCCGGCTTTTTGCCGCGCCAGCATGTCCAACTTGCGGATTCCGTCCCCGGCCCCGTCGCTGGCATGGATCAGGACCTCGGCCGTGCCTTCCCGCAAGGCGCTTTCGACCTTGCCGAAACCGGCGACGATCTGCCTCGCCTTGGCGGCGATCCCAAGGGCTTCGGTCACGCTCTGGACCAGGAGCGCCTCGATGTCGGCGGGAAGCGTCGGAGAAACGCGCAGGTCGCGTTTGAAGGCTTTGGTAAATTGGTGACGCCGGACCGCTTCCGCAACCACTTGCCGCGACGCCGTGACCCACATGCCCCGTCCGGGCAGCTTGCGCTTGAGATCGGGAACTATATCCCCGGTGGGCGATACGACGAAGCGGATGAGCTCGTCGATCGGCCGGACTTCGCGGCTGACCGCGCACATGCGCATGGTCGCGGACCTTTCGGCCCGCGGTCCATGGTCAAGTTCGTTGTCAGTGCTGGCAAGCATCCGGGCGACATTCTCCTTCGTCCTTAAGCCGGCTGATCTTCGGCGGCGTCAGCCTCTTGGGCCGGCTTGGCGAGGTCAGCCTCGGTGATCCAGCCGGCCTTGACGCGGGCCTGCATGATCATGGCTTCCGCGTCGTCGCGGGAGATGCCGAGGCCGTCGAGCGCGCCGGCAAACTTGGCCTGCTCGCCGCCTTCCTTGCGCTCGGTCCAGCCGACCAGATCGTCGGTGGCGCAGCCTGCGAGGTCTTCGACCGTCTTGATGTCGTTCTCACCGAACTTCACCAGCATCTTCGAGGTCACGCCGGGCACGTCCTTGACGGCGTCCTCGACGCCGAGTTCCTTGCGCTTGGCCTCGATCTCGGCTTCCTGCTGATCGAGATATTCGCGGGCGCGGCTCTGCAGTTCCTGCGCGGTCTCCTCGTCAAAACCCTCGATACCCGCGAGTTCCTTGAGGTCCACCATCGCGAGTTCCTCGACCGAGGTGAAGCCTTCGGAGGCGAGCAGCTGGCCGACCACCTCGTCGACATTGAGCGATTCCATGAAGACGCGGGTGGAGTTCTCGAAGTCGGCCTGGCGGCGCTCCGATTCCTCCTGCTCGGTCAGGATGTCGATATCCCAGCCGGTCAGCTGCGAGGCCAGACGCACGTTCTGGCCGCGGCGGCCGATCGCCAGCGAGAGCTGGTTGTTGGTGTCGGGCACCACGACCTCGATGCGCTCGCGGTCCTCGTCGATGACGACCTTGGAGACCTCGGCCGGCGCCAGCGCGTTGACCACGAAGGTCGCGATGTCCGGCGACCAGGGGATGATGTCGATCTTCTCGCCCTGCAATTCGTTCACCACGGCCTGCACGCGCGAGCCGCGCATACCGACGCAGGCGCCGACCGGATCGACCGAGGAATCGCGGGAAATCACGCCGATTTTCGCGCGCGAGCCCGGATCGCGGGCCACCGCCTTGATCTCGACGATACCGTCGTAGATCTCAGGCACCTCCTGCGCGAACAGTTTCGCCATGAACTGCGGATGGGTGCGGGAGAGGAAGATCTGCGGGCCGCGGGTCTCGCGGCGGACATCGAAGATATAGGCGCGGACGCGGTCGCCATTGCGGAACACTTCGCGCGGCAGCATCTCGTCGCGGCGGATGATCGCCTCGCCGCGGCCGAGATCGACGATCACGCTGCCATACTCGACGCGCTTGACGACGCCATTGACGATGTCGCCGATGCGGTCCTTGAATTCCTGATATTGCCGGTCGCGCTCGGCCTCGCGCACCTTCTGCACGATCACCTGTTTGGCCGACTGCGCGGCGATGCGGCCGTATTCCAGCGGCGGCAGGGTGTCGGCGATGGTGTCGCCGACCTGGGCGCCGGGGTTGGCACGCTGCGCGTCGACCAGCGAAATCTGGTTGGAATGGTTTTCGACCTTGTCGACCACCAGCATGTGCCGCGACAGCCGCAGCTCGCCCTTCTTCGGATCGATCTCTGCGTGAACGTCCGTCTCGCTGCCGTAACGGGCGCGCGCTGCCTTGGCGATGGCATCTTCCATCGCCGCAATGACGATGCCGCGATCGATCGATTTTTCGCGAGCGACGGCGTCGGCGATCTGGAGCAATTCAAGTCGATTGGCGCTGACTGCCATGGCTAGTCTCCTTCGTCAGGCTCGATCTCGCCGCGCCGCGCGCGTTCGGCGGCAAGGCGATGTTTCTTCGTATTGGTCGGGGCCGGCTTCTTCTGCTTTTGCGGCCTGGTGTTCCTGGTGGTCTTCGCGCTGATCTCGGCGTGGGGCGCCTGCGGCGGCTCGATACCGAGATCCCGGCGCATCCGGCGCTCCTCGGCCTTGCCGCGGCGCATGGATTCCGCGATCAGCTCATCAGTCAGCACCAGCCGTGCCTCGCCGATATCTTCCATCGTCAGCAGCACATCGGCGTTGTCGGTCGCCTTGGCGTCATCGCGATGCAGGTGCACGCGGTCGCCTTCGACGGCGCCAAGCGTGCCACGGAACCGCTTGCGGCCTTCATGGGCGACGGCCATTTCGACCTTCACCAGATGCCCGGAATAGCGCTCGAAATCAGAGCGGCGCACCAGCGGACGGTCGATCCCGGGGGAGGAGATTTCCAGCCGGTAGGCGCGGTCGATGGGATCGGCGACGTCGAGCACGGGTGACAGGGCCCGCGAGATCGCCTCGCAATCCTCGAGCTGCATCGAGCCGTCCGGCCGCTCGGCCATGATCTGCACGGTACAGCCAGCCTCGCCGGAGATGCGGATCCGCACGAGGCGGTAGCCCATGCCCTCGAGCACCGGGCCTGCGACCGCCGACACCCGTGCCGCCACGCCCGGCTCGACCACGAGCCTCGGCTCGGCCAGCAACTCGGCATCGGTGGAACCTGCGGTCGGTTCGGTCATATCAGGGGTCAAGGCGCGCGTTGGTTAGAGCTTGGGTTAAGGCTTGATTAAGACTGCATGGCCGCTTCGGAACTTTCCCGACTGCATCGGGCCGTCTCTTCCGCCACGCCGCGTTCAGGTAATAAAAAAGAGCGGGTCCTTTCGGGCCCACTCTCACTACGCGGATCGTATGAGAAGATGAATTGGCGCTGATATAGCTCTTTCCGCCGGCCCGGACAAGGCCCCCTCGCAGGCCGATGCGCGCTTTTTGCACCTCAGTCGGCGCCCCCTGGGTGCGCCGACAGGCGCCCCGAGGAGCAACGCTTCGTTCACAAAGCGGGCCTAAATTCCACGCTCGTGGGGCGGCTCGAGGCATGGCGCGCCCACGGCGTGCCAGATTCGAGTTGCGTTTCATGACCGTTGCCACGTCACTCATTCCCGGACTGGACGATATCGTCAGACGCGGCGATCCACGGCGTCGCGGCGAGATCGCGAGCGCCATCGCGGCGCTGTTCTTTCAGGACGCCGCGAGGCTCCGTCCCGAGCTGATCGATCTGTTCGACAATCTCCTGATCGATCTCGTGCCGCATGCGGAGCTTGCCTCGCGCGTCGATCTCGCCGAGCGTTTCTCGCTGCTGGACAATGCACCGCCTCATCTTGTCCGCCAGCTCGCCCGCGAAAACGAGATCATGGTGGCGGCGCCGGTGTTACGCCGCTCGCCCGTGCTCGACGACGCCGCACTCGTCGAGATTGCCCGGCTGAAGGGCCAGGGCCATTTGCTCGCGATGACCGAGCGGCCGACGCTGTCGGCCGAGGTCACCGACGTGCTGGTCGAACGCGGCGATCGTGACGTCGTACGCCGGGCCGCCGGCAATGCCGGTGCGACGTTCTCAGCCGGCGGTTATTCGGAATTGATCAAGCGCGCCAGCCAGGACGGCGTGTTGACGCTCAAGATCGGCCAGCGCAAGGATCTCTCTGGCGAGCATCTCAAGAAGCTTCTGGACGGCACGCTCGACGTCATTCGCCGCCGGCTCTCCACCGTGGCCAATCCGGTGCGCCAGGCCGAGATCAAGCGCGCCATGATCGCGATCGAGGAAGCCGCACTGACGGACGGCCCGCGGCGCGATTTCTCGGCCGCACAACGCACCGTGCTTGGCCTGCATCGCGGCGGCCATCTCGGCGAGAGCGCGCTGCTCGGATTCGCCAAGGCGCACAAATACGAGGAATCGGTCGCAACGCTCTCGGCGATGTCAGGCGTCAGGCTCCCGATCCTTGACCGTTTGATCTCGGGCGATCGCTACGACCCGATCCTGATCCTGGGGCGGTTGCTGAACCTCGGCTGGCCCACGGTGCGCGCGCTCATCCTGATGTGGAATGGCCCGAATCGCACGCCGGCCGATGCCGATCTCGAGCAGGCGCGTGTGAACTTCACCCGCTTGATGCCGACCACGGCCGAGCGCGTCGTGAATTTCTGGCGCAACCGGCAGACGATCTAGAGCATGATCCGGAAAAGTGTGAAGCGGTTTTCCGAAGAGATCATGCTGCAACAAGCAGCTAACGCGCGATGACGATTCGGCCCGATCTCATCGCGCTTCAGCGCCTGCGAAAGCGTAGATAAGCCGCCTTGCGGCCCTCGCGCGCGGCTTTTCGGCCATAGCGTGTCATGGTGTAGCCGGGCCAGGGCTGACGGAAATCATCGGCGCGTTCCGCAAGCCACAGGAAATCCGGCGCGCGCGCGAGATGCGACAGCGTCCAGGCGCAGTAATCGTCGATATCGCAGACGAAGCGGAATTCACCGCCCGCCTTGAGCACGCGCGCCATGGCGGCGATCGTTCTGTCCTGGACGAAGCGCCGCTTCCAGTGCCGCCGCTTCGGCCAGGGATCGGGATGGATCAGATCGATCCGCGACAGCGAGGCATCAGGCAGCCAGGCCAGCAGTTCGGCGGCGTCGCCCGCGAACAGGCGGATGTTGGCGATGTTCGCGGCCTCGATCTGCGCGAGAATCTTTGCCATGCCGTTGACATAGGGCTCGCAGCCGATGAAGCCGGTCGTGGGGAAGCTCTGCGCCTCCGCCGCGAGATGCTCGCCGCCCCCGAAGCCGATCTCGAGCCGGACATCTTGCACTGCGGGGTCGAAAATATCGGCGGCGGTCGCCGGCTTCTCGCTCGTGATGTCGAGCGCGAGATGCGGCAGCAGACCGTCGACCAGCTCGGCCTGGTGCTGCCTGAGCTTGTGGCCCTTGCGCCGTCCGAAGAAGGCGCGCTCGCCGTCCGCGCGATCGGGATCTGATTTGCGTTCGCTCATCGCAGCGTCTGGTACAGGCGATAGAGCAGCCGTGCGCGCGGCTCGAGCGATGAAACGTAGATCTGCTCATAATGGGTGTGTGCGCCCTTGCCGTCGACGCCGAGCCCGTCGAGGGTGGCGGTGTGCGGCGCCGTGAAATTGCCGTCGGAGCCGCCGCCAGTGCGGGTGTCGATCAGCTCGAAGCCGATCTCCGCGGCGAGCGTTTTCGCATGCTCAAACAGCGCGGCGCCCGCATTGCCCTTCTCGTAAGGCGGGCGGTTGAGCTCGCCGGTGACGGTGACGGTGACGCCGGCGGTTTTCGACGTCAGCCCCAGAATCTTTCCGACGAATTCCTCCGCGTCGCCGATGCCAGGCACGCGCAGATCGACTTCGGCATAGGCCTCTTCCGGCGTCACGTTGGGCCGCGTGCCGCCGCGCACCACGCCGACATTGACGGTGACGCCGCGCTTCAGGTCGTTCATCCCTTCCAGCGTCTGGATGACATTGGCGAGCTCGCGGATGGCGCTGCGGCCGTCTTCCGGGCGGGAGCCGGCATGCGCCGGCACGCCTTTGATGAACACCTCGAATCGTCCAACGCCCTTGCGCCCGGTGACGATCTTGCCGCCGTCGCGCGCCGGCTCCGTCACCAGCACGTATTTGGCCTTGCGCCCCTCCTGCTCGATGATCGCGCGCGAGGTGGGGCTGCCGATCTCTTCGTCGGACGTGAACAAATGGGTGATGCCGAGCGGTGGCCGCTCGGGTGCAGCGCAAAGCTCGCGAAAGGCGTGATAGGCGATGTAGGCGCCGCCCTTCATGTCGTAGATCCCCGGGCCGAACGCGCTGTCGCCTTCGATCTTGAAAGGCAGGCGCGCAATGAAGCCCATGGGATGCACGGTATCGAGATGGCTGAGCACCAGGATACCAGGCCGGTCCTGACCCCAGGTCGACCGCACCAGGAGATGATCGCCGCAGCCATCGACGCCGGCGACGCGTTCGAGCGTCACGGGCAGATCGCGATAATGATCGGCAACCACGGAGGTCAGCTTGTTGACCTGCTCTGGCACTTCGGTCGGCGTCTCGATCTCCACCCAGCGGCGGATACCAGCGAGGATAGTTTGGGAATCGAACGGATTGGAGTTCGCCATGGAGGTCTCTGTGCCTTCGAATCGCATCACTTAAGCGGAGGCGGCGCAAAGCGCATCCGCAAGTGACGACATAGGCCAGATTTGGCGCAGCCTCAAATCGGAATGAAACAGCGTCAGCGCTTGTCCGGGCCTTCGCGGGCGGCAATCTGCTCGACGAGATCGACGATCGAACGGCGCAGCTTCGAATCGGTGATTCGGGTGAACGCCTTGGTCAGTGCGAGCCCTTCTGAGGTCGCGAGGAAGTCCGAGACATAGGAGGGCGAAGCACCTTCGGCGAAACCGTCCGGTCCGGCGACGCCGCTCGGTCCGCCCTCGAACAGGAACGACACCGGCACCTGCAGAATCTCCGCAATCTGCTGGATGCGGCTGGCGCCGACGCGGTTGGTGCCTTTCTCGTACTTCTGAATCTGCTGGAAGGTCAGGCCCAAAGCTTCACCGAGCTTTTCCTGACTCATGCCCAACATGATGCGGCGCATACGCACGCGACTGCCGACATATTTGTCAACAGGGTTGGGCGCTTTCGACATGTCCTCAGCCCTCCAAACACCACCCTCGGCGCAATCAAAACGTTTGCCTCAGGCGACAGCGACGTCAAAACTTCACCCTGATTGGGGAAACATTGCGGAGAAATTTAGCAATGCACCGCTGACTTGTGCAGCCGGTGCAGAATGGGGAGCCGCCGTGCAGTCTGTCAACCGTGGGACTGCCGTTCTCAAGGGATTCCGGCCGCTGCGCCGATCTCGGTGTGATCAGGGGAGCCGTTTGGCGAAACGTCGTCGCACCGCCAGAATGACGGCCAGTGCGACAAGCATGGCTGCGGGGATGTCGCCGATCCTCGCATAGATCGTGGGCGGGATTGCCGTGGGCAGATTTGCATCCAAAATGCCCTCGACCCCGAGGCCGAGGCTGGCCACCGTGCGTCCCACCGGATCGATCACTGCCGAGATGCCGGTGTTGGCCGAGCGGACCAGCGGCAGTCCAAGCTCGACGGCGCGCATCCGCGCCTGCTCCAGATGCTGGTACGGACCGGTCGAGATGCCGAACCAGCCGTCATTGGTGAGGTTCACCATCCAGCCCGGGCGCTCGTCACGCGTGCCGACCTCATCGGGGAAGATCGCCTCGTAGCAAATCAGCGGCAGCGCGGGCGGTGCGCCCGGCACCGGCAGCACGTGCCGCACCGTACCGGGAATGAATCCGCCACGGACCCGCGTCAATTGCTCGAAGCCAAGCTTCTCCATCGTGTCCTGGAACGGGAGATATTCGCCGAACGGAACCAGATGCAGCTTGTCGTAGACGGCGAGCACGCTGCCGTCATGGTCGATCAGATAGATCGAATTGTAGGCGCGCGTGATCGGCCTGCCCGGTGGCAGATCGGGCGCACGCACCGATCCGGTGATCAGCACCGTGCCCTTGGGCAGCAGCTCGGCGATCTCGGCCATCGCGTCGGCTTCGCGGGTCAGGAAGAACGGAAAGGCGGATTCCGGCCAGATCAGGATGGTGGCATCGCGCACACCGGTCGATTGGGGGCCAGATGCGCGGTCCGACAGCGCGAGGTATTTCTTCATCACCTCCGCCTTGGCGGAGTAGTTGAACTTCGCATCCTGCTGCAGGTCCGGCTGCATCAGGCGCAGCCTGGTGCCGGCGACCATCGTGGTCGGATGCAGCGACAGGCGGATCGCGCCGAAGATGCCCATGACGACAAGCAGGGCGAGCGCAGCGGCCGGCACGCGCCAGGGCAGGCTCCGATTGCGCGTGCGGTCGATCAGCACCGCCGGCGCCGAGAAGATCGCAATCGTGAGGAACGTCATGCCCCATTGGCCGATCAGGGACGCCGTCTGCGCCAGCGGCAGCGGCTCCGACAGCGCATAGCCGAAGGCGTTCCAGGGAAAGCCCGTGAGCACGTGCCCGCGCAACCATTCGCCGATGGTGAGGCTCGCGGCGAGCGCGAGAATGCGGGTGGCGTCCCTGGTCCAGAGCAGGCGGGCCAGCCCGAAGCCGATCGCAGTGAATATCGAGAGATAGGCGGGCAGGCCCAGCACGGCGAACGGCGTCAGCCAGGCGAACACGTCCGCCTCGACGAAGAAAGCCTTGCCGATCCAGTACAGGCCAGGGACGAAATAACCGAGCCCGAACCAGTAGCCGGTCAGCGCCGCAGCGGGGACGCCGCCATAGCGCCCCGCGCCGGCGCCGTCGATCAGCCAGACCATCACGGGGAAGGTGATGAACAGCACGGGCCACGCATTGAACGGTGCGAGCGCGAGAACGGATAACGCGCCACACGCCATCGCCAGGAGCGCGCGCTTCCATCCCCAGGTCAGGATGATGGCTAGCGCGATCTGCCGAAATCGCTGGAACGCGTTCACTGCGAACCGGTCCCCTCGCCGGGCGGCGGGGCCGGCGTGTCGCCGGCCGACGGCTGGCCGCTATCCGGCGCGGCCTCGCGGCGGCTTCTCTCGCGCTGGGTGCGCGGGGCGGGACGTTCCCTCCGTGTCGAGATGCGCAGCCGCTTGACGCGGCGCGGATCGGCATCCAGCACTTCGACCTCGTAATTGCCGGGGCCCGAGATCACCTCGCCGCGCACCGGCAGGCGGCCGACGAAGCTGACGAGATAGCCGCCGAGCGTCTCCACCTCCTCGCCGGCCTCGCCGGTGACGAAGTCTTCGCCGATCACGGTGCGGACGTCGTCGAGGCTGGCGCGGGCGTCCGCAATGAAGGCGTTGTCGCCCAGGCGGACGATCGACGGCGGCTCGTCGCTGTCGTGCTCGTCGTCGATCTCGCCGACGATCTGCTCGACGATGTCCTCGAGCGAAACCAGGCCGTCGCTGCCGCCATATTCGTCGACGACCAGCGCCAGGTGAATGCGCGTGGCCTGCATCTGCGCGAGCAGGTCGATCGCCCGCATCGACGGCGGCACATAGAGCAGCTTGCGGATGATGCGCGCGTCCTGCAGCGGCAGCGCGAGATCGACGGCGCGCAAATCGAGCCCGGCCGGCAGCGGCTTCTTGCGTTTGGTCTTGGTAGCCTCCGACACACGCGCGCGCGCCGTCATGAAGGCGAGCAAATCGCGGATGTGAACGATGCCGACGGGATCGTCGAGCGTTTCATTGTAGACGACGAGGCGCGAATGGCCTGCGCTCTCGAAGCGGTCCATCAACTCGCCGAGCGGGATGTCGCGCTTCACTGCGATGATGTCGGCGCGATGCACCATGACGTCTGCGATGCGGCGCTCGTGCAGGCCGAGGATGTTGCGCAGCATGGTGCGCTCGACCGCGGAGAAGCCGGTGTCATCGGGCGTCGACGCGTCGAGCACGACCTGGAGATCGTCGCGCACCGAGCCCGCCTTCCAGCCGAACAGCGAGCGGATGGCGCGAAGCAGCCAGCCGTCCGCCGTCGGGCGCATGACCTCGCCCGGCGCCACCACGGCCGGCAGGTTGGCCGTGTTGCGCGGATTATCGTGAATAGGCTCGGAATCCGGCATCTCAGTGCGTCCCCGCGCGGTCCGCATAGGGATCGGGAATGCCGAGATGCGCCAGGATCGCGGTTTCGAGCGCTTCCATCTCCTCCGCGTCGTCGTCGTTCTCGTGATCGTAGCCGATCAAGTGCAGGAAACCGTGCACCGCGAGATGGCTCAAATGATGATCGAACGGCTTGTGTTCCTCGTCCGCCTCGCGCCGCATGGTCTCGTAGGCGATCGCGATGTCGCCAAGCATGCGCGGCGCATCGCCCGGCTTCCACTCGCCTTCGGGCTGCAGCGCGGGAAACGACAGCACATTGGTCGGCTTGTCCATGCCGCGCCAATTGTTGTTGAGGGTGCGGATGCCGGCATCATCGGTCAGCATCACGGCCACTTCTGCCTCGGCGACGTCTTCGCCGACAGATTCGGCGGCGGCTGCAACGGCACGCTGGATCACGGCTTCGGCGTCAGGCTCGCTTTGCCAGCAATCGGCGACGACGAGGACCTCTGTGGTGGGAAGGTTGGGATGTGACATGGCTTTGTTCGGAACGATAAGGCGCAGTGTCAGCGCCCGCTTGGTCCTGATGTTGTCACGTCAGGATTTGTTGCCGGCCGGCGCCCGCTGCGGCGACCCTTCATAGGCGGCGACGATTCTCGCCACGAGCTCGTGGCGGATCACGTCCTCGGCCTTGAAATGAACTTGCGCAATGCCCTCGACGCCGCTCAACAGCCTGGTCGCCTCGGCCAGACCCGAGGTCTGGCCATTCGGCAGGTCGATCTGCGAGGGATCGCCCGTCACGATCATGCGGCTGTTCTCGCCGAGACGGGTCAGGAACATCTTCATCTGCATCGATGTCGTGTTCTGCGCTTCATCGAGGATGATCGCGGCATTGGTCAGGGTGCGGCCGCGCATGAAGGCGAGCGGCGCGATCTCGATCTCGCCGGTCTGCAGCGCGCGCTCGACGATGCGCGCGTCCATGAGGTCGTAAAGCGCGTCGTAGATCGGACGCAGATAAGGATCCACCTTCTCGCGGAGGTCGCCGGGCAGGAAGCCGAGCCGTTCGCCGGCTTCGACCGCCGGACGCGACAGGATGATCTTGTCGACTTCCTTGCGCTCGAACAATTGCGCGGCATGCGCGACCGCGAGCCAGGTCTTGCCGGTGCCGGCCGGGCCGATGCCGAACACCAGCTCATGGCGCTTCAGCGCGCGGATGTAGGAATCCTGCGCAGCCGTGCGCGCACGCACCGGGCGCTTGCGCAAGTTGATGCTGTCGAAGGCCGATTTGGCCGATTTGGCGTCGAACTCGAACAGCGACCCTTGCGCGATCACGGCACGGATCGCGCCTTCGACCTCGCCCTGGTCGACATCCTGCCCCTTCACCGCGTGCGCGTAGAGCGTCTCCAGCACGCGCCGTGCCGCGTCGCAGCCGTCACGGGTGCCGCCGATGGTGATGTGGTTGCCCTTGGAGTCCACGACGACGCCGAGCCGCCGCTCGATCTGCGCCAGGTTCTGGCCATAAGGCCCGACCAGCGCGGATGCGGCGCGATTGTCGTCGAAGTCGATGACGACCTGGGTCTCGGGCGGAACTTGCATGTCGCGATCAAACTTGCGGCTGGGAGCGATAGAAGACGAATCCGATGCGCTTTTGGGCAAGGGTTCAGGCTCCCGTGGCGATGGATGATAAAGCGGGCTCGCGCGCACCGCGTGGCGTGGCGAGCTCGCCGAGGAAACTGTAACGCTCGAGACTGTCGATCCTGACAGGCAGGATTTTGCCGATGATGTCGGGAGAGGCCATGACGTGTGCGGGCTGGAGGAAGGCGGTGCGGCCGACGATCTGGCCGTCCTTGCGCGCCGGGCGTTCGAACAGCACGTCGACCGTTGAGCCAATCGCAGCCTTGTTGAAGGCCGATTGCTGGCTGTCGATCACTTCCTGGAGCCGCTCCAATCGCTGGTCCATCTCGGCGGGGGACACCGTCTCCTGCATATCCGCCGCCGGCGTTCCCGGCCGGGCGGAGTATTTGAACGAATACGCCGCAGCGTAGCCGATTTGCGAGACAAGCGCGAGGGTGGCCAGAAAATCTTGCTCGCTCTCGCCGGGGAAGCCGACGATAAAATCCGATGAAAAAGCAATGTCTTGGCGAGCGGACCGGAAACGGTCGATCACCTCGCGATAATCATCGGCGGTATGTTTCCGGTTCATGGCGGCGAGAATCCGATCCGACCCCGACTGCACCGGCAGATGCACGAACGGCATCAGGGCCTCGAGATCGCGATGGGCTGCAATCAAACTGTCATCGACGTCGCGGGGATGGCTGGTCGAGTAGCGCAGCCGCGCGATGCCGGGAATTTTGGCCAGGTGCTCCAGCAGCTTGCCCAAGCCCCAGGTTTTCCCGTCTGGTCCATCGCCGTGATAGGCGTTGACGTTCTGCCCGATCAGCGTGAGTTCGCGCACGCCGTTGTCGGCAAGCCGCTTCACGTCGTCCACGATCTTCGCGACGGGGCGCGAGACCTCGGCTCCGCGCGTGTAGGGCACGACGCAGAAGGTGCAGAATTTGTCGCAGCCTTCCTGCACCGTGACAAAAGCGGAAATGCCGCGCGCGCGGATCGCATCGGGCTTGGGCTGCGCAAGGAAGCCGAACTTGTCGGCGGCGGGAAATTCGGTCTCGATCGCGCGGCCTTCATGGCCGGCGCGCTTCAGCAGTTCCGGCAGATGATGGTAGCTCTGCGGTCCCACCACGACGTCGACTGTGGGCGCGCGCCGCACGATCTCCTCGCCCTCGGCCTGCGCCACGCAGCCCGCCACGGCGATCTGCATGGCGCGGCCCTCGCGCGCGGCCCCGTCCTTGGCGACGCGCAGGCGGCCGAGCTCGGAATAGACCTTTTCGGAGGCCTTCTCCCGGATGTGGCAGGTGTTGAGGATGACGAGATCGGCGTCTTCGGCGCTGGCAGTCTCCACGAATCCTTCCGGCGCCAGCGTATCCACCATGCGCTGGGCATCGTAGACGTTCATCTGGCAACCATATGATTTGATGTGCAGCTTGCGCGGCGGCGTCATGGAACCCGGAGGTGAGGTGGAGGACGGCTCTCAAATATAGGCTGAGGGGCCGAAAATCCAGCGATTGGGGGTCATAAGGTCATTCCGGGGCGCCCGCAGCCCGAGCGAACCCGGAATCGGAAGGTTTTCGGCGAGATTCCGGGCGCAATGCTACGCATTGCCCGGGAATGACCGCGACGTTTACCCCGCCAGGGCGCCCGCTCCGGCCCGTCGGACCAGCTCGGGTAATTGCCGCATGTCGTCGAACGTCACGGCTGCCCCCGCGGCGCGCAGCCTTTCGGGGTGACCCGGCGGGCAGTGGCTGCCTCCGTGAAAGCCGAGCACCGTCATTCCGGCTGCGTGCGCGCCTGTCACTCCGGGGACGCTGTCCTCGATCACGAGGCACCGTTCCGGTGCGGCTTTCATCTGGCCAGCGGCAAACAGGAACAGATCGGGTGCGGGCTTGCCGCGTGCGACCTGGCTTGCCGAAAAGATGTGCGGAGCGAGCAGGTCGTGCAGCCCGGCACAGGTCAAGCCGTGAAGGATCTTGTTTGGTGTGCTGCTCGATGCAACGCATTTGGGTAAAACGATTGCGCCGATCGCCGCGGCCACATGGGTGATCGGTTGCAGATCGCTCGCGTAACACTGCAGCGTGGCAGCATTTACCTGTTGTTCCAGATCATCGGGAAGATCGCGACCGATTTCCTGCTCGACTATCCGCCGCGCGTCTTTCTCGGAGACACCGAGGAAGCGCACCAACACCTGCTCGGAGGTGATCGGATAACCATGCCGGGTCAGCACCTCCGCATGTGCGCGACAGGAGATGACTTCGCTGTCCACGAGCACGCCGTCGCAATCGAAGATGATGAGATCTATCGGCACGAGGCTTAGGACGTCGGCTTGTCGTCGTCGAGCGGGACGCAATAGAGCTCGAGCCGGTGATCAACCAGCTTGTAGCCGAGCTTGCGGGCGATCTCGGCCTGAAGTTTCTCGATCTCTTCGGAGGTGAACTCGATCACCTTGCCGTCGCGCAGATTGATGAGATGGTCGTGATGGCTGTCGCGCATTGTCTCGTAGCGCGCGCGGCCCTCGCGGAAATCGTGGCGTTCGATGATGCCGGCATCTTCGAACAGCTTGACCGTGCGATAGACCGTCGAGATCGAGATCTTGTCGTCGACCGCGACGCAGCGCCGGTACAATTCCTCGACGTCAGGGTGATCGACTGCTTCCGCAAGCACGCGGGCGATGACGCGGCGCTGCTCGGTCATTCGCATGCCGGTGGCGGCACAACGCGCCTCGATGCCTGTGGCCTTGGATGCGGAAGAAGGTTTAAGTCCAGTCATATCGTGTCCGCCTGACGGGGCGCTGTCCGCCACCGATGTTACGACAAGTCACGTCGCATCAGAAGCGCGTTCAATTGTTCCCCGTTGGCCTGCTTATAGTAGCGTTCGCGGCGGCCGACCACCACGAATCCGCCCTTGTCATAGAGCCGTCGCGCCGGCTGGTTGTTCTCTTCGACTTCCAGAAATATCGTTCGCACCCCGCGTCCTGCAAGGTGACCGAGATGGGTCATCAGCAGGGTGCGGGAGAGGCCGCGGCCGCGATGGGACGGGTCGACCGCGACGGAGAGGATCTCGGCTTCGTCCGCGCCGATCCGCGACACCGCAAAGCCGATGATCCTGCGCCCCAGGCGCAAGCGATGAACGAGCGTGTTGCGTTCGCTCAGCATGGCCTCGAATTCGCTTTCGCCCCAGCCCTGCGCAAAAGAGGCGCCGTGAAGCTGCGCCAGCCGCTGCGCGTCGCGCGCCGACGCGGGCTCGACGGCGGCCGTGCCGCCGCGCCACCATTCAGACAGCCATTTCATCATGAGGTGGCGGCTGGAGCTGCGAACAGCGGTTGGGCCGCCGGCTTTGCGTCGGGCGCCTTCAGATAGAACGGCCGTGCCGGAGTCGTGTCCGGATTCGCCGCGGCGCCGAGCCATGCCACCCAGCTGACGTCGGGCGCGGGCTGCGCGTCGACCGCGACGGGTCGCGGCGCATCCGCCGGCCAGCGATCGGCGAGAATCTTGGCGGCGTTGCCGACCAGATGCGGCGCGCCGAATTGCGAAGCGGCGATCGCCTCGTCGATGGCAGCAACGCTCGGCCGCACCAGCAGACTGCCGTCGCCGCCGACGATCTGGAAATAGACGTGATCATGCCGCGCATCGATCGCCGAGATCACCGGCGCGGGTCCGCTCCGGCCGACGATGGGGGCCGCAAAGGCCGACAAGGTCGTCAGCCCGACGGCCGGGCGCTTGGCCGCAAGCGCGAGACCGCGGGCCGCCGAGATCCCGACCCTCAGGCCGGTAAAGCTGCCAGGGCCGACGGTGACCGCGATGCGGTCGAGCGACGTGAAAGTGAGATCGGCCGACTGCATGACGCGCGCGATCATCGGCATCAGGGCCTCGGCATGGCCGCGCTTCATGAGCGATTGCTCCCGCGCAAGGAGCTCGCCGGCGTCGGTATCAAGCACGGCCGCCGCGCATGCCTCCAGCGCGGTATCGATGGCAAGAATCAACATGAAAAAGCGAATGGCTGATGGCGAATGGCGAATAGTCTAGCCGATCGGAATGCCATTCGCCATTCGCTACTCACCATTCGCCCACTGGTTACATCGGCCGGACTTCGACCACGTCGGGCACGAAGTGCTTCAGCAGATTCTGGATGCCGTGCTGGAGCGTCGCGGTCGATGACGGACAGCCGGAGCAGGCGCCCTTCATGTTGAGATAGACGATCCCGTCCTTGAAGCCGCGGAAGGTGATGTCGCCGCCGTCATTGGCGACGGCCGGCCGCACCCGCGTCTCGATCAGGTCCTTGATCATGTCGACCGTCTCGGCGTCGGCCTCGTCGAAGAACTCGTCTTCGTCGTCGAGATCGGTGTCGCCCTGCGCTTCGCCGCCGGCGAGCAGCGGCGCGCCGGACATGTAGTGCTCCATGATGGCACCCAGGATCGCGGGCTTGAGCTGCTGCCATTCACCATCAGCCTTGGTCACGGTGATGAAGTCGGATCCATAGAACACCCCGGTGACCCCGGGCACATCGAACAGCTTTTCCGCGAGCGGCGAACGCGTTGCGGCTTCGCGGCTCGAAAACTCCATCGGGCTGCCGTCGGACACGGCGCGGCCCGGAATGAACTTCAGCGTGGCGGGATTGGGGGTCGCTTCGGTTTGAATGAACATGGCTTTCTCCAGACGTCGCCGGTTCAAGGCCGGCGCGTGCTCCATCCAGTAGCAGATGGCGACGGGGAACGCACGATCAAGGGGCGAATCGAGGTTCGCCCAAGGATTTCAGCAGGTTATGGAGTCCTCAGCGTCGGCGGATGAAGCCGACGATGTCCTTGGAGAGGTTCATGGTCTCCTCGGCGATGGCGCGGGCACGGTCGGAACCGTCGTTCAGGATGGTGTCGATGTGGCCGGGGTCGGAGACCAGGCGCTTCATCTCGCCGGCGATCGGTGCGAGCTTGGTGACGCACAGCTCCGCCAGCGCGTTCTTGAAGCTGGAGAACTGACCGCCGCCGAATTCGCGCAGCACGTCCGCCTTGGAGCGATTGGCGAGCGCGGCGAAAATGCCGACGAGATTGTCCGCTTCGGGGCGCGCTTCCAGGCCCTTTTCCTCTGAGGGCAGCGGCTCCGGATCGGTCTTCGCCTTGCGGATCTTCTGCGCGATGGTGTCGGCGTCGTCGGTCAGGTTGATGCGCGAATTGTCGGATGGATCCGACTTCGACATTTTCTTGGTGCCGTCGCGCAGGCTCATCACCCGCGTCGCCGGTCCCGTGATGAAGGGTTCCGGCAGCGGGAAGAACAGGCCATCACTGGCGCCGTGGCTACGGATCGAGTCGCCGAAATCATTGTTGAACTTCTGCGCGATGTCGCGCGAGAGCTCGAGATGCTGCTTCTGGTCCTCGCCAACAGGAACGTGAGTGGCGCGGTAAAGCAGGATGTCGGCAGCCATCAGCACGGGGTAGTCGTAGAGCCCGACGGAAACGTTCTCGCGATCCTTGCCGGCCTTCTCCTTGAACTGGGTCATGCGGTTCAGCCAGCCGAGGCGCGCGACGCAGTTGAAGATCCAGGTAAGCTCGGCATGGCCCGCAACCTGACTCTGGTTGAACACGATGTGCTTCTTCGGGTCGATGCCGCTGGCGATGAACGCAGCGGTCACCTCCCGGGTAACACGGGCGAGCTCGGTCGGCCCGCCCCAGACGTCCACGCCCTGCGTGATCGCGTGCATGTCGACGACGCAATAAATGCAGTTGTGGGTTTCCTGCATCTTTACGAAGTTGACGATCGCGCCGAGGTAATTGCCGAGATGCAGATTGCCCGTCGGCTGGACGCCCGAAAAAACCCGTTCAACGAATGGCATGGCACGCCTTCCCATAGGTGGTCGGCCGTCGTTTCCAACAGCGGCGCTGCCCCGTCAAGGGCAATTCGCTAAGTGGGCCGTTTCAGGGCGTTGACCGCCGCGCGCAGGGAGGCGGCGCCAAGGATTTGCAGGAGCAGGCCATAGACGGTGAGCCCGGCCGCGATCTGCAGGACCAGCACGATGAAGCGGGCGAGGCGGTGGGTCTCTGAGGGTATCAGCCCCGTGGTCAGCCAGAGCAGGGCACCCATGGTGGCTGCGGCAAGCACGATTCGCGGCAACCGCTCGCGGGCGTCGGCATCGACTGAGAAGCCGAATTCGCTGGTGCCTTTCCGGAGCAGCGAGACGGCGCTGCTCCAGGCGCCGGCGGCGATGCTCGCGGCGATCCCGCTCGCGCCGAAGAAATGCCCGAGCACGACGGCGAGCGCGATCGCCGCCACCAGGCCTTTGGCGGTTGCGAGCAGCGGCGCGATCGTGTCGCCGCGGGCAAAGAAGGCGGGCGACAGCGCCTTGATCAGCACGTGCGCCGGCAGACCCAGCGCCAGCCAGATCAGCGCGCGTGAGGTCGCCGCGCTGTCCTCCGCGCCGAAGGCGCCATGCTCGAACAACAGCCGCACGATCGGTTCGGCCAGCACGGCGAGGCCGAGCGTAGCGGGCAGTGCGAGCCCGGCTGCGAGTTCCAGTGCGCGCGATTCCGCATGCGCGACGGCCGCGCGGTCGGCGCTCCCCACCGCGCGCGTCAATTCCGGCACCAGCACCGTGCCCATGGCGACGCCGACAATGCCGAGCGGCAGCTCGATCAGACGGTTGGCGAAATAGAGCCAGGAGACGGCGGATGGCGTGGCCGAGGCGATGATCGCGCCTGATACCATCAGCCATTGCGGGCCGGAGCTTGCGATCATGCCGGGGATCGCCTTGGCGAAGAAGCCGCGCATCTCCTCGCCGAAACTCACGCGCAACGGCGTCGCAAGTTGCGCGCTTCGCTGCGACAGCAGCATCAGGAGCTGCAGCAGGCCGGCAATTCCGACGGTCGCCGCCAGCGTCCATGCCGCCAAGGACGCATCGGCGTGCCAGGCAAGCAGCGTCGCGATTGTCCCGATCAGCGCGATGTTGAACAGCAGCGGCGAGAACGCCGTGAGCGCAAATCTCCCCTGCGCGTTCAGCAGCCCCATCAGAACCGTGACCGGGCCGGCAAAGGCGAGATAAGGCAGCATCAGCCGCCCGTTCTGGACGGCGAGATCGAGCGAGGCGCTGCCGACGAAGCCCGGCGCGATGACCATGATGATCACGGGCATCACAAGCGCAATGCCGATCGAGATCACGATCAGAACCACGCTGACCGTGCCGAGCACGCGTCCGGCGAAGGCAGACGCAGCCTCTTCGCCGTCGCGCTCCCGGACGCGCAGCCAGGCCGGGATCAGGGCCGCATTCAACGCCCCTTCGCTCAGCAGCCGCCGCACCACGTTGACGAGCTGGAAGGCGGCCAAAAAGGCGTCCGCCACGACGCCGGTGCCGAGCAGCGCCGCGATCAGGGAATCGCGGGCAAAGCCCAGCAGCCGCGATGCCAGTGTTCCCGTCGAGACGGTCAGGAAGGAGCGGATCATTGCGTGGATATACCATAGCGTTTTCGAGCGAAGTGGTCTCCGGCTCGCGTGAAGAAAACGCGTCAAAAGACAACGCTCGTTGCTTGCCCGTGGCGGCCCGGTCGTGATAGGCCGCGAGCCAGATTTCAGGCCGACAGGAAGCGGATTTCCGTGGGGTCCGCAATCCGGCAAACAGGATCAAGGTGAATGGCTGACGCGAAATATGACGTTCTCGGCATCGGCAACGCGCTGTTCGACGTGCTGGTCCGGACCGACGAGGCTTTTCTCGCCAAGCACGGCATGACCAAGGGCAGCATGTCCCTGATCGACGAGGCCAGGGCCGCCGCGATCTATGCCGACATGGGCCCGGCGACGGAAGTCTCCGGCGGCTCGGCCGCCAACACCATCGTCGGCATCGGCAGCCTCGGCGCACGTGCCGCCTATGTCGGCAAGGTCAAGGACGACCAGATCGGCAAGCTCTATGTCCACGACATCCGCGCTTCGGGCGTCGCCTTCAATACGCCGGCCGCGAAGGACGGCCCCGCCACCGGCTGCTCCTACATCCTGGTCACCGGTGATGGCGAGCGCACCATGAACACCTATCTCGGCGCGGCGCAGGATCTGTCGCCGGCCGATATCGATGCGGCCGAGATCGCTTCCGCCAAGATCGTCTATCTCGAAGGCTATCTCTGGGATCCGCCGGGCGCCAAGGAAGCCTTCCTCAAGGCCTCAAAAATTGCCCACGAGGCCGGCCGCAAGGTGGCGCTGACGCTGTCGGACTCCTTTTGCGTCGGCCGTTATCGCGACGAATTCCTGGGGCTGATGCGGGGCGGCACCGCCGACATCGTGTTCGCCAACGAGTCCGAGCTGCACTCGCTCTACGAGACCTCCGATTTCGACACCGCGCTCAAGCAGCTGCGCAACGACGTCAAGCTCGGCGTGGTCACCCGCAGCGAGAAGGGCTGCGTGGTCGTGACGCCGACGGATGCTGTCGCAGCACCCGCTTCGCCGATCACGGAGCTGGTTGACACCACCGGCGCCGGCGATCTGTTCGCCGCCGGCTTCCTGTACGGCCTCTCGCGCGATCTCTCGCACAAGCAGTGCGGCGAGCTTGGCGCACTTGCGGCCGCCGAAGTCATCCAGCACATCGGCGCGCGTCCGCAGGTTTCCCTGAAACAGCTGGCGCAGCAGCGCGGACTGACGGTCTAGCGCGCGTCTCTCTCCTCGTCATTGCGAGGAGCTCGCGACAAAATTGCAAAGCAATTTTGCGCTGAAGCGACGAAGCAATCCAGACTGTCTCTGCGGGGCAGGCTGGATTGCTTCGCTACGCTCGCAACGACGATGCGGCGTCAGGTGTGCGTACCACCTCACGCCGTCTTCGCGGCCTTCAGCCCCAGCCGCTGCTCCACCGCATCCCGCATCACGAATTTCTGGATCTTGCCGGTCACGGTCATCGGAAATTCGTCGACGAATTCCACATAGCGCGGGATCTTGTTGTGGGCGATCTGGCCATCGCAGAAAGCACGGACCTCCTCCGCGGTCAGCGTCTCGCCCGGCCTGACGCGGATCCAGGCGCAGAGCTCCTCGCCGTAGCGGCTGTCAGCCACGCCGAAGATCTGCACGTCCTGGACTTTGGGATGACGGTACAGAAACTCCTCGATCTCGCGCGGATAGAGGTTCTCGCCGCCGCGGATCACCAGGTCCTTGATGCGGCCGACGATGTTGCAATAGCCCTCGTCATCGATGGTGGCGAGGTCTCCGGTGTGCATCCAGCCATTGGCATCCAGCACATCGCCGGTCTTTTCCTTCTCCTCCCAATAGCCAAGCATGACGCTGTAACCCCGGGTGCAGAGCTCGCCGCGTTCGCCGCGCTTGACGATCCTGCCTTCGAGATCGACGATCTTCACCTCGACATGCGGATGAATTCGCCCGACGGTGGAGACGCGCCGTTCCAGCGGGTCGTCCGTCGCGCTCTGGAAGCTGACCGGGCTGGTCTCGGTCATGCCATAGGCGATGGTGACCTCGCCCATGTTCATCTCGGTATTGACGCGCTTCATCACCTCGATCGGGCAGGGCGCGCCGGCCATGATGCCGGTGCGCAGCGATCTCAAATTGAAATTCTTGAACTCGGGATGATCGAGCTCCGCGATGAACATCGTCGGCACGCCGTACAGCGTCGTGCATTTCTCCTGCTCGATCGCGCGCAGCGTCGCCAGCGGATCAAAGCCTTCGCCGGGATAGACCATGGTCGCGCCCAGCGTGACGGAGGCGAGGTTACCCATCACCATGCCGAAGCAATGGTAGAGCGGCACGGGAATGCAGATGCGATCCCGTTCGGTCAGCCGCATCGCACGTCCCGTGAAATAACCGTTGTTGAGGATATTGTGGTGGGTCAGCGTCACGCCCTTCGGTGATCCCGTGGTGCCGCTCGTGAACTGGATGTTGACGGGATCGTCGAACTGAAGCGCCGCGCCGAGCGCGGCGAGCTGCTCGCGATGCTTCGTGCCGCCCATGCGCGCGACGTCCTCGAAGGCGACAGTCCCGGGCGCCGAAGGTCCGCCGATCTGGATCACCATCCGCAGCGCCGGCAGCCGCGCCGCCTGCAACTGCCCGGGCCTGGCGCTCGCGAGCTCCGGCAGCAGCGTGTTGAGCATCTCCATATATTGGCTGGTCTTGAACGCCGTCGCGGTCACGATCGCAGCGCAGCCGACTTTCTTCAGCGCGAATTCCAGCTCGCTGAGCCGATAGGCGGGATTGATCGTCACCAGGATCAGGCCGGCCTTGGCAGCGGCAAATTGAGTGAGCGTCCATTCCGGACGGTTCAGCGACCAGATGCCGATGCGTTCGCCGCGTTCCAGGCCGAGCGCGAGAAAGCCTGCGGCGAGCGCGTCGACACGTTCGGCGAATTCCGTCCAGGTCCAGCGCACGCCGTGGCCGGGCGCGACCAGCGCCTCGCGGCTGCCCCAGCGCCGCACCGCATGGTCGAGACTGCGGCCGATGGTGTCGCCGAGCAGCGGCGTGTCCGAGATGCCGCAAACGTAGCTGTCGGCTTTGCCTGCAAGATCGTTGACCAAGTTCGCCTCCTCGAATCATTGCCCCGTGCCCTGGAGCCGATGGCCTTCGGGCACGAGGTTATCCCTTGCCGGGAAGGCGCGCGACGCCGCGCGCCTCATACTAAGGGGTTAGGCCGCCTTCTTGCCGCTGCCCGCATCGAGCCCGGCATAGACGCCTCGCTCGAATCCCGCGAACGCCTGTAAGCATTTTGCATCGACGAACGGCAACACCTGCATCAGGATCACGCCGGAAACATCGCGCTCCGGGTCGATCCAGAAATAAGTGTTGGCGAGACCAGCCCACGCGAGGCTGCCGGCACTGCGGCCCTCCGGCGTCTTGGCCGTATTGATCAGAAAGGACAGTCCCCACTTCTTCACGATGTCGGGGAAGAGATCGACGTCGTTGGTGTACATGGGCGCCACGGTGGTCATCTTGCCGATGGTGAGATCGCCGATGTGGTTCTGGCGCATCAGCGCGACCGTCTCGGGCTTCAGCAGCTGGTTGCCGCTGCCGCGGCCCTGGTTGAGGATCATCTGGGTAAACTTGATGTAGTCGCCGGCCGTGCTGTAAAGGCCGCCACCGCCCATGTGGAATTCCGGGTTCTGCTCGATCTCGAACGGGATCGGTGTCAACGATCCATCCTCGCCGCGCGCATGCGTGGCGACCAGCCGCTTGCGCATGTCCTCGGTGATCTTGAACGCGGTGTCGTTCATGGCGAGCGGCGTGAAGATGTTGTCGCGCAAGTAGGCATCGAGACGTTTGCCGCTCACGGCCTCAATCGCCTTGCCGACGAAGTCGATGTTGATGCCATATTCCCAGCGCGTTCCGGGGTCGGACATGATCGGAGTCTTCAGCGCGACGTTCTGGCAGGAAAAGATGTTCGGGGTTCCGGTCTTCTCCAGATATTGCGCGCAGTCGCCGTTCCACACGTTGTAGGCGAAGCCGGCGGTGTGGGTCATGAGCTGGCGCAGCGTGATCGCGCTTTTCGCCGGCCGCAGTTTCGGCTCACCCTTGGCGTCAAAACCTTCCAGCACCTGCGGGTTGGCGAGATCGGGCAGCAGCGAACCGATCGGCGCATCGAGCGACAGCTTGCCCTGCTCGACCAGCTGCATCGCGCCGGCCGATGTCACCGCCTTCGTCATCGAGGCGATCCAGAATACGCTGTCCATTGTCATCGCATCGGGCTTGGATAGATCGCGCTTGCCGAACGCGCCCTGATACAGAACATCGCTGCCGCTGGCGGCGATCGCAACAACGCCGGGAATGTCCTTGGCGTCGCTTGCCTTGCTCAGAATCTGATCGATCTCAGCTTTGCTTTGCATCGCGTTTCCTCCGGTTTGATTATCGTTGGAAGTGATCGATTGTCCTCCCGCATCCGCTGCGCGGCAAGCGTGGCGATATGCATCCTGCGGTCGCGATGTCGTGACTTGACCGCCTGCGCTCCGCGCGGGACGACTGATCTGCAACACTTCTCCACAATCTGCGGTGGATCGCTGCAGCTCACCATGACCTTGGATGGGCTCAGGCGGTATGTTTCGGGTGTTTGAAGCACTTGAAACGTTTTGTGCGATGCGGCGTTCAGCTGATGGCCCGATCGGCGGCTGACGTTAAGACTTGAAGCAAATTTGGCGACCGCCTGGCGGCCGCGGGGGACCTGAGATGATTTCGACTTGGAGCGAATGGAAGCGCTATCCCCGTCCCGGACGGGGCGACAATCTGGAAGCGCCGATCTCGCCCGGTATTTACGAGGTCCGCATCGCAGGCACCGGTGCGCTTTATTCGTTCGGCGCGGTCGACAATCTGGCGCAATCGCTGGCGCTGCTGCCGGTGGGATCGAAGTCCTGGTTCGGCCGCCGCGATACCTCCGACGCGCCTGATCTCGAATACCGGACCTGCGCGACCTCCTCGAAGGCCGGTGCCAAGGCGGCCGCCGAGCGCATGATCGGCCGGCGCGAGACCTATCTGAACGGCGCAGCGTAGTTGCTGCTGGCATTTGCTCACGCGTCCGCAATGCCCAGCGGGGAGAGGCAAGAGGCAGCGCTGCCATTTTTACTCTCAGCAGATGTGCGTTGCGGGACCCTGCATTGTGCACCCGATGTCCCTATATTCCGGGCCGATCCTGATCGTCCGAGGAGTACGCCATGACGCCGACCGCCGCACGCGCCCAGCATGCCACAGCCACCCTGCGTGACCGGTTGAAGGACCCGTCGCTGCTGAAGGAGGCCTGCTACATCGACGGAGCCTGGGTCGGGACGCCCGTGTTTGCCGTGAATAATCCCGCGACCGGTGTCGAGATCGCGAAAGTTCCGCAGCTTGGCGCGGACGAGACGACCAAGGCGGTCGAAGCCGCCCAGCGCGCCTTTCCCGCTTGGGCCAGGCATACCGCCAAGCAGCGCTCCAACATTCTGCGCAAATGGTTCGAGCTGATCGTCGCCAGCCGCGAGGACCTCGCGCTGATCCTCACCTCCGAGCAGGGCAAGCCGCTGTCCGAGGCGCTCGGCGAGGTCGATATCGGCGCCGCCTATATCGAGTTCTTCGCCGAGGAAGCGAGGCGCGTCTATGGCGAGACCATTCCGACGCAGCGCCCCGATGCACGGCTGCTCGCGATCAAGCAGCCGATCGGCGTCTGCGGCGCCATCACGCCGTGGAATTTCCCGAACTCGATGATCACGCGCAAGGTCTCGCCCGCGCTCGCTGCGGGCTGCACCGTGGTGCTGAAGCCTGCCAACGAGACGCCGCTGTCGGCGCTGGCGCTGGCCGTGCTCGCCGAGAGAGCCGGTGTCCCGAAGGGCGTGCTCAACATCATCACGGGCGACGCTCCGCCGATCGGCAAGGTGCTGTGCGAGCATCCGGCAGTGCGCTTCGTCGGCTTCACCGGCTCGACCGCCGTCGGCAAGATCCTCTACCGGCAGGCTTCCGTCGGTGTGAAGCGGCTCGGCCTCGAGCTCGGCGGCAATGCGCCGTTCGTGGTGTTCGACGATGCCGACATCGACGCCGCGGTCGAGGGCGCGATCGTCTCGAAATACCGCAACATGGGCCAGACCTGCGTCTGCGCCAATCGCATCTACGCCCAGGACAAGATCTACGACGAGTTCGTCAAGAAACTGTCCGCAAAGGTCGCGGCGATGAAGATCGGCGACGGCACGGAAGCCGGTGTCACGCAAGGCCCGCTGATCAACATGAAGGCAATCGACAAGGTCGAGCGCCACATTGCGGATGCCGTCAAGCGCGGCGCCAAGGTCGTGACCGGCGGCAAGCGCAGCGAGCTCGGGCGGTCCTTCTTCGAGCCGACCGTGCTGGCTGATGTGAAGCCCGACTCGCTGGTATCGCAGGAAGAAACCTTCGGCCCGCTGGCGCCGGTGATCCGATTCAAGGACGAAGCGGACGTGATCGCGATGTGCAATGCTTCGCCGTTCGGCCTCGCGTCCTACTTCTACTCCCGTGATATCGGCCGCGTCTGGCGCGTCGCCGAAGCGCTGGAGTCAGGCATGGTCGGCGTCAACACCGGCCTGATCACGACGGAAGTCGCGCCCTTCGGCGGCGTCAAGGAAAGCGGTCTCGGGCGCGAAGGCTCGCGCCACGGCATGGAAGAATATGTCGAGATCAAATACGTGATGATGGCGGGGGTTTAAATCGGCGGGAGGCGGCCCGAAAGCCGCCTCCTGCTCCTCTCGTTTGTGCCTTTACTGACAGCGATACATGTGGCCGTCGTCCATCTTGGTTATCGTCCCGGGTTCGCAGACCATGCCGTTTCGCCTGCGCCATTCGTCCGGCGAGTAGGCGTAAGAGGCGTAGGGACCGCTATTCGCATAATAGTCCGTGCCCGTGTAGGGGCCGGTCCCCCATCCCGGTGACGTCGCGGCCATCGCGGCGGCCGTGCCAGCGGCTACGGCGCCCGCCCCGACTGCGGCGGCACCGTATCCGTACGCGGCTCGCCGCGCCTGTCGACGCGCCACGCCGGCAACGCTCACGGGAGTCAGCGGGCGACCGACGCGCGCCTGTGCGCTGTCGACCGATACCGAGATGCCGCGCTCCCCGGACCAGCCGAAGGAGAACAGCGCCGCGCAGGTGAACGTCGAGACTGCTATTGCAATTCTTGTCGCACGTGTACGTGTCATGTTTCGTCTCCATTGCTGTCTTCCAAATACGCTTCCGATGTCCAGGGGCCGTTGCGCGGTCCCTGGCGGTCTTCTTCGCGCTGGTTCAGGAGCGACGGCAACCGAAGCCATTTGCCTTCGGCGCAGGCGGCCGCACTTGCAATTCTGACAAGCAAAGGTTCATTGGAGGCACGCCCGGTCGTGCTCGAGTGCCAATGGCACACCGGATCATATTGGAAAGCGGGGCCAGGAGCTATTGTCCCAAGGGCGGCGCAATGGGTCACGCCAATTGCCCTATCAGAGGCTTTATCGGCACAAGCCGTCACGGCCGCCGCGATTGTCAGGTTCGCAAAGGTCAGCCGAAATCAGCAGCTTGTGGCTGAGCGTGGGGGCTTTTCTCAGATCGCATCGAACTGATCCGTGTTCAGACATAGAGCACGCTGGCGACCTCGGCCTGGATGGGTGGGTCCGGATATGCGCTTCGCTTGTCCAGGACGACGACAGGGCTCTTCCCACGCCGTTGCGAATTAACCAGACCGTCTCCGAGGTAAGATCCTGGATTTCTCCGCTTCGCTCGCAACGACGGAGCGAGAGGCAATGCGAGCCTAGATCTTGAGTTCGCGACCCGTCACCCGCCGATACGCTTCCAGGTACCGCTTGCTGGTGGCGTCCACCACGCTCGCCGGTAATGGCGGCGGCGGCGCGTCGCCGTTCCAGCGGCCGGCGCGGCGCTCGACGTCGAGATAGTCGCGCAAGGGTTGCTTGTCGAAGCTCGCTTGCGGCCGGCCGGGTTTATAGGCATCGACGGCCCAGAAGCGCGACGAGTCCGGCGTCATCACTTCGTCGATCAGGATGATGCGGCCGTCCTTGTCGCGGCCGAACTCGAACTTGGTGTCGGCGATGATGATGCCTTGCTCGCGCGCCAGCTCCTCGCCGAGCGTGTAGATCGCACGCGTCATGCTTTCGAGCGTGGTGGCGACGTCATCGCCGACGACCTGGCGCATCTTCGCGATGGTGATGTTCTCGTCATGCCCGGTCTCCGCCTTGGTCGCCGGGCTGAAGATCGAAGGGTCGAGCTTCTCGCTCTCGACGAGGCCGGGTTTCAGCGTCTCGCCGGCCAGCGTTCCACTCGCCGCATATTCCTTCCAGGCCGAACCGGAGAGATAGCCGCGGATCACGCATTCGATCGGGAATACGGTGGTGCGGCGCGACAGCATGGCACGGCCGAGGATTTCGTTGCGATGGGCTTTGAGCGCCGGGACGGCCGCGATGATCTCGTCGGTGTCGGCGCTGATCATGTGATGCGGCACGATGCCTTCGAGCTTATTGAACCAGTATGCACTGATCTGGGTCAGCACTGCGCCCTTCATCGGGATGGTCTCGCCCATCACGACGTCGAAGGCGCTGATGCGATCGGTGGTGAGGAGCAGCAGGCGGTCGTCGTCGACGGCGTAGACATCGCGCACCTTGCCGCGGCCGATCTTGGTCAGGGGCAGGTCGCTGGAGAGCATCGTGGTCATCGGCAGAGCTTTCGGAAAGGATATCCGGCCGCACCCGATGGCACGGCCGAAAACCGGATTAGCCTATTCCGGCAGCGGAATGAACTCATGTTCCTGCGGAACCGCCGCGAAGCGGCCGGTTTTCCAGTCCTGCTTGGCCTGCTCGATCCGCTCCTTGCTGGAGGAGACGAAATTCCACCAGATGTGGCGCGGGCCCTCCAGGGCATCGCCGCCGAGAAACATCATCCGCGTCGCCTTCAGCGCCTTCACGGTGATGCGGTCGCCGGGGCGGAAGATCAGCAGCCGCGGCCCCTCGTAACGTTCGTTCGCGATCTCGACCTCGCCGTCGACCACATAGATCGCGCGCTCCTCGTGGTCGGGGTCGAGCGGCACGCTCGCGCCGGCGGCGGCGGTGACCTCGGTGTAGAACCAGGGCGAGACCATCTTGACCGGCGAGGTGATGCCGAAGGCGGAGCCGGCAATCACCCGCGCGGTGAAGTCGCGCTCGGAGATCATCGGCAGATCGCCCGCCGCATAATGCTGGAATGAGGGATCGATCTCTTCGGAGGCTTCAGGCAGCGCGATCCAGCTTTGCAGGCCGAGCATCTGCTGGCCCGAGGCGCGTTGCGCATCCGGGGTGCGCTCGGAATGCGCGATGCCGCGGCCCGCGGTCATCAAATTCATCGCGCCCGGCGCGATCTCCTGCACGTTGCCCTCGCTGTCGCGATGCATGATCGAGCCGTCGAACAGATAGGTGACGGTGGCGAGCCCGATATGCGGATGCGGCCGCACGTCCATGCCCTTGCCGGAGACGAACTGCACCGGGCCGAAATGATCGAAGAAGATGAACGGCCCGACCATCTGCCGCCTGCCGTGCGGCAGCGCGCGGCGGACGACGAATCCGTCGCCGAGATCGCGGGTGCGCGGCACGATGACGAGATCGAGCGCATCGCAGGACATGGGATCGCCGAGCACGGGATCGTTGGAGGGCTGCCAGCTCATGGTGGGCTCCTTCTTTATTGGTGGGTCCGATCGTAGCAGGATTTCGCATCGCCGTCGTCCTGACAGACCATCGCAGGCGCGTGATGAGGCGCCGCTAACCCTGACAGCGCCCGGGTGCTTGAAAAAATTGTTCTGACGGACGATGTTCGGTCCGCTCAAACCCACTCGCGCAGTCTTCGATGTCCCTCGCCGCCCTCGACCTTGCCTTTCGCGCCGCCAGCGTCGCGCTGCTGCTGGTGCTGGCGGCGTCGCTGCTGCAGGATTTTCGCAACGTGCCGGCGGCCCGCCTGGGTGCGGCCTTCGCGCTGAGCTCGGTCGCGCATGTTGTAAGCTATTCGCTGGATGTCACGTCGCCGATCCCGCTCTGGCATGCGCCGCTGGTCGCAATATCGACCGGCACCATCGTGGTGTTCTGGCTGTTCACCCGCGCCCTGTTCCACGACGAGTTTCGCCTGCGCTGGTGGCACGGCCTGATCTGGGCGCTGGTAGCGGGTTTCAGCTTCGCGGGCTGCGTCTGGATTGCACCCAGCGGCCATGTGCGGTTCTCGGTGACAGTGGTCAATCTGATCTCGCTCGGCTTCATCGCGCTTGCGGTCGGGCAGATGATCGCGTCCTGGCCGGCCGATCTGGTCGAGCGCCGCCGCCGCGTTCGCGTTTTCATCGTCTGCGCCATCGCACTCTATGGCGGGCTGAACGCGGTGCTCCAGATCGCCACCGCCGGCCACCACGTCGGGGCTGCAGCCGAAACCATCAATGCTGGCGTGCTGGCCTGCACCGTCGCGGCGATCGTCTATGCCGTGATGCGCATCGACGGGACGGATTTGTTTCCGGCCGAGGCGGAGCCCGCGCCACCCCATGTTTTCAGTCGGCCCGCGACCGATGATTCCGCCGATCAAAAGCTCATCGAAGCCCTGATGCGGCTGATGGCGGACGAGCGGATCTATCGTCAGGAGAACATCACCATCGGCGCCCTGGCCACCCGGCTGAAAATTCCGGAATACCGGCTCCGGCGGTTGATCAACCAGCGGCTCGGCTATCGCAACTTCAATGTCTTCCTCAACAACCACCGGATCGAGGAAGCCAAGACCGCGCTCGCTGATCCCTCTCAGGCCGAGGTTCCCGTCATCACCATTGCGATGGACGCCGGCTTCCAGTCCCTTGGCCCTTTCAATCGCGCCTTCAAGGCGGTCACGGGCGTGACGCCGACGGAATACCGGCGCCTCAAGGTCGATGCGGCCTAGATATTTAGCCCTTTGAAATCACAGAAGAATTCCAGAATCGGCCAGCCTCGACCAGTTTCAACCAGGTCATTTTCCAAATCCGGCGAGCGCGTGTCGCCCGCTTCCGGCCTGCTCTCCCGCACTCGCCCCGCAGCTGGAGAAAGCCCGTGACCCGTCGCCGTAAGATCATGCTCGCTACGACCGCCATCGCCTGTGCCGGCCTCGCGCTCGGCGCGGCGCGGGCGCGTGACGTGCCCAAGATTGCCACCGGCTTCATCGCGCATACGCTCTGCTCGGAGACGTTCGTCTCCGGGCTCGATCCCAAGCGCGACCTTGCCGAGACCACCGATGCGATGCCGGGTGCCGATCTGCTCACCTGGGCGATGAATCTCCGGATCGATCGCGCCCGCAAGGACGTCACGGTGACGTTGTTCGGCATCGGCCGCAGCCATGCCGTCTATCGCGAGGGGCTCGGCTGCACGCTCGAGCACGGCCAGGGGATCGCCGACGTCGCGCTGCCGCCTGACGACAAGCAGCCGGCATTGCTGCCCGAGATCGCCGGTCCGGGACTTGTGACGCCGCAAAGCAAGGGCTTGTCGGCGGCGCTCGACCGCGCCTTCGCCGAGCCAACCCAGCCGCCTTATCGCCGTACCCGCGCGATTGTCGTCATGAAGAATGGCCGCATCATTGCCGAGCGCTATGCCGACGGCATCGGCCCGCAGACGCAGCTGCTCGGCTTCTCCATGACCAAGTCGGTGACCTCGGCGTTGACAGGCATCCTGGTGCGCCAGGGCAAGGTGAAGCTCGATGGGCCCGCGCCCGTCGCCGCCTGGCAAAATCCTGATGATCCGCGTCATGCCATCACCGTCGACCAATTGCTGCGGCATACCGCCGGCATTGCGCTTGGAAGCTCGTTGCAGGCCTCGCTGGGCTCGGTGCTCGAGCCTGTCAACACCATGAAATACGCCGAGGACGATATGGCGAGCTTTGCCGAGCGTGCGTCGCTTGCGACGGCACCGGGCACGGCGTGGAATTATCACGACGGCAACAGCATCATTCTCGCGGATCTGATCCGTCGCGCCGCCGGCGGCAAGCCGGCCGATGCGCTGGCCTTCGCGCGTCGCGAATTGTTCGCGCCGCTCGGCATGCACCATGTCACGCTTCAGCTCGATGCTTCGGGCACGATCGAGGGCTCCGGCGAGATGATGGCCTCCGCGCGCGACTGGGCCCGCTTCGGCCAGCTCTACCTGAACGACGGCGTCGTTGGCGGCAAGCGGATCCTGCCGGAGGGATGGGTGAACTACTCGGCTTCAGCCACGCCAAATGCGTGGGTCGGCATCGGGGCCGGTTTCTGGACCAATCAGGGCAACAGCTTTGGCGCGAAGTTTCGGCTGGAGCACGGCTGGCCGCGCGATGCGTTCTTTGCCAAGGGCACGATCGGGCAATACACGATCGTGATTCCGTCGGAGCAGCTGGTGATCGTGCGCCTCGGCCGTTCGCCGAACTTCCCGCCGGATGCGGACGGCGTGTTCGATCTCGTGCGCGAGGTCGTGGCGACAACGCGCGAGAAGGCGAAGCTGGCGGACGTGAATTAGGCCTCTACTGCCGCCCCAGCTCCGTCGCCTTCGCCACGCGATCGAAACGCTCCAGCGTCATGATCGCGTCGGCGAACTTGTCGGCCCGCGCATTCAGCACCGGCCGCGCCAGCGTCAGAAATTTCTGCTGCATCGTCTGCGCATCGGGGAAAGAGGTCGGCTCGCCGGAGGGATCGGCATAGAGCCGCTCGTGCACGCCGTCATCAGTCGTGATGCTGACGCGCGCGCCGAAAGGATGCGTGCGGCCAATCTCTAACCGGTCGTCCTGCACGACGTCGAACCTGTCGGCGAGGGCGTCGATGGCAGCATCGCCCAAGCGCCTGTAATCGTCCCAGCCGAACGAGCCCTGGTCGAGTGCGAGCGCGCCGGTGAAGAACATCGAGAACTGGCCGCCGACGATCGAGGTCGGATGCCGCTTGGTCGCGGCATCGCCGGTCAGGGTGATGCCGTTGCGGTGCAGGCCGATCTCGACCCGCTTGACCTGGTCGGGCGTCAGATTGTGCTCGCGCCGCATCGCGATCAGCGCGTCGATCGCGGCATGGGTGTAGCGGCAGCTCGGATAGGGCTTCACCCCGATCTTCATGGTCTCGTAGGTGTCGCCGAGCCCGGCCACCGCCTTGTCGGGATGCGCGTCGTCGGTGTAGCCGGCGAGCAGGCCGTGCTTGCCTTCGACCGATTCCGTCGCGCCGACGAAATCATTGCGCGCCAGCGTCGCTGCGATCACGCCGTTCATCGCGGCGGCGCCGACCTGGTAGCGCTTGTTCCAGGCGCCGTTGACGAGGAATTGCAGCGAGCCCGCGGCCTGACTGCCGGCAACGCCGAAGGCGGCGATGATCTGCGCCTCCGAGAGGGCAAACAATTTTGCCGCCGCCGCGGCGGCGCCATAGGTGCCGGCGGTCGCGGTCGGATGGAAGCCGCGCGCATAATGCGAGGTCGGATCCAGCGCATTGCCGAGCCGGCAGCAGACCTCATAGCCCGCGACGACAGCCGTCAGCACATCGCGGCCGGAGGCGCCGACCATCTCGCCGACGGCGAAGGCGGCTGGAACCACCGGTGCGCTCGGATGCAGCGAGGAATCCGCATGCGTGTCGTCGAAATCGAGGGAATGGCCGAGCGCGCCATTGAGCAGGGCGGCGATCGCCGGCGTCCAGGTCTTGCTGTCGCCGAACACGGTGGAGTCGCCCTTGGTGTCGAGCGCGAGCGCTTCCAGCATCTTCAGCAGCGAAGGCGTGGATTCGGCTTCGCTCCTCGCGCGGATGGCGCTGCCCAGGAAATCCAGCGTCAGCACCTTGGCGCGCTCCAGCACCTCCGCCGGAATATCGGCGAATTTCAGGTTGGCGACATACGTTGCGAGCGTTGCGGTTTCGTGGGCCATCGTGTTTCCTCGTTTTGGCCGGCAAGTTAGGCGGGGTGATTTTGCCTTTCAAGCGGCCTCGGGGCTGCGGGCATCAGCTATGCTTTCGGCTGGCTTTGGAGAGGATCGGGACATCAGACGATGGCAGGCGCAAAGGAGCTGGTCGACCGGATCCGGTCGCGGCGAACACAATTGGGGCTGGCGATCCGGGTCACGGTCGCGGCGGTGGCGGCCTATGCGATCGCAACCGCGCTGCATCTGTTGCTGCCGCTCTGGGCGGTGCTGACCTCGCTGATCGTGACCCAGATGAGCGTCGGCCGCTCGCTGAAGGCGACGCGCGACTACATGCTCGGCACGATCGGCGGCGCCATCTATGGCGGCACCATCGCGATCACGCTTTCCTACTCCAGCGAAGCGGGCCTGCTCGGGCTGCTGGTGCTGGCCGTCGCGCCGCTCGCCTTCGTCGCTGCGATCTATCCGAACCTGAGCACCGCCACCGTGACCGCCGTGATCGTGCTGCTGGTTCCGACCATGCATCATGCCGATCCCATGGCGTCGGCGATCGATCGCGTCTGCGAGGTCGGCGTCGGCGCCATCACCGGACTGCTGGTCTCGTTCCTGGTACTGCCCTCGCGCGCCGTCAGGCAGATCCGCGCCAGCGCGGCGAAGCTGCTCGAACTGATCGCGGAGGCTTTCAACGAATTGCTTGCTGGCCTCACGCGGGGCCGCGACAACGATGCGCTGCACCGGATCCAGGACGGCATCGGCACCGCCATGGTGGGCATGAATGCGATCGGTACCGAGGCCGAGCGCGAGCGTTCGGCGCGGCTGTCGAGCGGCCCTGATACCGGTCCCTTGCTGCGCACGATCCTGCGGCTACGCCATGACGTGGTGATGATCGGCCGCGCCACCGTGGTGCCGCTGCCGGTCGAGGTGCAGGTCAGGCTCGCCGCGCCGCTGGCGGAAGTCAGCGCGGCGATCGTACGGTTCCTGAAATCGGCCGCCGAAGCCATCCGCGAGGGCGCCGGCGCGCCGCCGATCCATCCCGTGCATCTCGCGCTCCGGCATTATTCCGAGGCGGTTGCGGACGTGCGCCGGGACGGCCTGATCCGCGGCCAGCCCGCCGAGACCGCGGAGCGCTTTTTCGCACTCGGTTTCTCGCTGGAGCAGATGCACCAGAACCTGTGCGATCTCGATCGCGTCGTCGGCGAATGGTCGGAAGCCGCGGCGGATGGGCCGGTGAAGGTCGCGAAGTGAGTTAGCGGCAGCAAAGAAGCCGGCTCATCGCGCCGGCTGCTCGATCCTCGCCATCATGCCGCGGGCCACGAGCTTGTGGAACGGGGTGATCAGCGCGAGATAGATCCGGCCGAGCAGATTGTTTGTTTTCACCAGGGTGGTCAACGTGACCTGGCGGCTCGCTGCATTCCCGGCCACGTCGACCACAATGCGGAAATCGAGGTGAGAATCATCGAAGCCGGCGATCAGCCGCTCCGGTGTCTCGCTCAACACCGGAAACAGGCCGATAACGCCGCCGGGCGCCGGCGCGCCTTCGCCCGATGTCTTGAGCCCGAACGGCGTCACGAGAACGTTGCGCAGCCGCACCAGCGCATCGACCCAGCGCGGCCCGTTCAGGACCATCCTCGTGCAGGCTTCGCGGGCGTTCACCGCCGCTTTGCCGATATCGACGCGAAACGCGTCGATGAATTGCGCGCCTGCCAGCACGGTGCCGGCCTCGACATCAGGCGTGATTTCGCGAACAGGGCCCGTCATCCCGCGATCTTGCGCGTCAGCGTCCGGAAACGCAAGATCAGGAGTCCGGCATAAACGAACGATCCGATCGACAGTCCGATCCAGACGCCGACCGCGCCAAGGTCGGCATGGAAGGCAAGCATCCAGGCGATCGGGAAACCGACGCACCAATATCCGATCGCCGCGAACACCAGCGTCATCGTTGTGTCATTGATGCCGCGCAGCGCGCCGCCCATGATGGTCTGGAGCGCATCGGCCACGAAGAAGGTTGCGCCGACCAGGAGCAGCGTTGCGGTCAACGCGACCGTCGGCGCGCTGGCCTCGCTGCTGCCGAGGAACAGCCGGCCGATTTCATAGCGGCCGAGGATGATGGCGATCGTCAGGCCTGCGACGAACGTGATGCCGAGCACCGCTGCGACGAGGCCCGCGCGTCGGACGCCGGCCGGCTCGTTGCGGCCGAACGCGTGGCCGACCCGAACGGTTGCAGCCATGCCGATGCCGAGCGGGACCATGAACAGCACGGCCGTGACCTGGAGCGCGATCTGGTGCGCGGCAAGCGCGGTGGTCGAGATCAGTCCCGTCAACAGCGCCGCCGAAGAGAATAGGCCGTATTCCAGCAGCAGTGAAAACGAGATCGGCGCCCCGATCACGATCAGCCGGCGCATCAAGGGCCAGTCGATCCGCCACAGATGCGCGAGCGGATGATAGTTTGCGAACGGCTTGCGCCAGGCGGCGATGGCGAGCGCGGCCACGAAGGTGCCCAGATTGACCAGCGTGGTCGCAAGCCCCGCGCCGAACAGGCCGAGCTCCGGCAGGCCGAACAGGCCATGGATCAGGCAATAGACCAGCGCGAAATTCGCGGGGATCGCCGCGAGCGTGATCCACAGCGGCGCCTGCGGCCGGTTCACCGCGCTCATCATGCTGCGGATCGCGATGAAGCCGAGCGCCGGCGCGATGCCCCAGGCGAGGCCATTCAGGTAGCGCTGTGCGAGCGCGGCCGAATGCGGCGCCTGTCCGAGCGCCGTCAGGATGTGCTCGCCATAGAGTGGCGAGGCCATCATAGGCAGCGAGATCAGCAACGCCGCCCAGAGGCCGACGCGCAAGGAGAGGCGGATGCGTCTGCCGTCACCGGCGCCGAACGCCTGGGCCGCCAGCGGCGACACCGCGGCCATCAATCCAAGCCCGAAGGTGAAGCTGACGAAATAGACGGTGTGCGCAAGTGCCGCAGCCGCCACCGAATCCTCGCCGAGCCTTCCGATCAGCACGAGATCGCTCGTGATCATCGCGATCTGCCCGAGCTGCGTCAGCATCATCGGCACGGCCAGCCGCAGCGTCTCGACGAATTCCTGCGCGAGATGGCTGCTGTGCACGCCGGCTTGCGGCGGCTGTTGTGATTGGACGCTGTCGAGCATGGCGGGTTGAGATAGCACGACCAGGCGTCGAAAACATGGCTCAGCTTTCGACCTTCTCCCACGAGGGGAGAAGCAAGAAAGCGCTCAGCCCTTGCGTTCCGGGACGCGCCGGATCTTCGCGCCGAGCGCGTTCAGCCGTTCGTCGATGCGCTCGTAGCCGCGTTCGATCTGGTCGGCGTTGTTGATGGTGGAGGTGCCCTCGGCGCACGCGGCTGCGAGCAGCATCGCCATGCCCGCGCGGATGTCGGGCGAGCTCAGCGTTGCGCCGTGCAGCCGGCTGGGCCCGGCGATGATGGCGCGATGCGGATCGCAGAGCACGATGCGCGCGCCCATGCCGATCAGCTTGTCGACGAAGAACATCCTGGACTCGAACATCTTCTCGAACATCAGGATCACGCCCTCGCATTGCGTGGCGGTCACGATCGCGATCGACATCAAATCGGCGGGGAAGGCCGGCCAGGGCTGGTCCTCGAGCTTCGGCACGTGGCCGCCGAAATCGTCCTGGATCTTCAGCGTCTGGTTCGACGGCACGATGAGATCGTCGCCCTCGACGCGGCAGACGATGCCGAGCCGCTCGAAACCCATGCGGATCGAACGCAGATGCTCGACGCCGGCGCGGACGATCCGAAGTGGCGAGCGCGTCACGGCGGCAAGTCCGATCAGCGAGCCCACCTCGATATGGTCCGGCTGGATCGAATAGCTTGCTTCCCCCAGCGTCGCCGGACCGTGGATCACCATGGTGTTGGTGCCGATACCCTCGATCTTCGCGCCGAGCGCGACCAGGAAATTGGCGAGGTCCTGCACATGCGGTTCGGAAGCCGCGTTGCGAAGATAAGTGACGCCGTTGGCCGCAACGGCGGCGATCAGCGCGTTCTCGGTCGCGGTGACGCTCGGCTCGTCCAGGAACACGTCGGCGCCCGTGAGTTTTGGCGCGCGGAATTCGAGCCGGTCGGTTGCGGTGACCTTGGCCCCGAGCTGTTCCAGTGCGAGCACGTGGGTGTCGAGCCGACGCCGGCCGATGACGTCGCCGCCCGGCGGCGGCAGCATCACCTCGCCGCAGCGCGCGAGCAGGGGGCCGGCAAGCAGGATCGAGGCGCGGATGCGGACGCAGAGCTCGGGATCGAGATCGGCGGCGCGGATGCTCTTGGCGTGGATGTGAAGCGTGTTGCGCTCCGTCCATTCCGCGGATGCACCAACCGAGCGGATCAACTCGACCAGCGTCTCCGTGTCGCGAATCCGCGGCACGTTCTGAAGCGTCACCGGATGCTCGGTGAGCAGCGCGGCCGCGATGATCGGCAGCGCCGAATTCTTGTTGCCGGCCGGCTCGATCGAGCCCGAGAGCCGGTGACCGCCCTCGACGATGTATTGGATGGGCGCCACGTGGATCTCTCCGTCCTGGTGTGGTGGGGCGGGCTGCTTTGGAGGCGGAAACTATAGCGAATTGATCGGGGTATCAATTCGAGCGTGATGGTTGCAACGGCGACGGTGCGGCTCCCTCTCCCGCTTGCGGGAGTGGGCCGGGGAGAGGGTGTCTCCGCAATGGGACAATTCCCGGGAGGAAAGAACCCTCACCCGCCGCGCTCAGGCGCGCAATTGCGCTGCCGAGCGCTTCGCCTCTCCCGCAAGCGGGAGAGGCCAAGCAAGCCTCAAATGTCGATCGTCGCGCTGAGCGAATGTTCCTGGATGAAGTCGCGGCGCGGTTCGACCACGTCGCCCATCAGCTTGGTGAAGATGTCGTCGGCCTCGTCGACCTCCTTGACCTTCACCTGCAGCAGCGAGCGCACGTCGGTGTCGAGCGTGGTCTCCCAGAGCTGTTCCGGGTTCATCTCGCCCAGGCCTTTGTAGCGCTGCAGCGTGATGCCCTTGCGGCCGGCTTCGGTGACCGCCTCGAACAGATCGGTTGGGCCGTGCACCACATGCTCGCTGTCCTTGCGGCGCAGCTTGCCGGAGCGAGCGTAGACGTCCTGGAGTTTGGGCGCGTATTCGTCGAGCTTGCGGGCTTCGGCCGAGCCGAGCAGGGCGTCGTCGATCACGGCTGCTTCCTTGACGCCGCGCACGGTGCGCTCGAACACGAAGCCCTGGCCCTCGACGAACTGCCCGACCCAGCCGCGCTCGACCTCCTCGGCCTGGCTGTCCAGCCGGGTCGCGATGTATTGCGCCGCGGCCGTGGCGTTCTCGGGGTTGCCGTAGACCTGCTTGTTGAGCACGCCCGTGATGGCAGCCTGCTCGACAACCTTGCGGTTATAGCGGCTGTGGAGGTTGCGCAGGATGCTGCGGACCACGCGGGCATCGTCGACCAGCTGACGCAGGTCGCGTCCCGAGCGGTCGCCGCCGCTCCCGGGAACGTAGATGCAGTCGTCGAGGCCGGCGTCGATCAGATAATCCTCCAGCGCGCGCTCGTCCTTCAGATACTGCTCGGACTTGCCTTTGCTGACCTTATAGAGCGGCGGCTGGGCGATATAGAGATAGCCGCCGTCGATGATGTCGCGCATCTGCCGGTAGAAGAAGGTGAGCAGGAGCGTGCGGATATGGGCGCCGTCGACGTCGGCGTCGGTCATCACGATGATCTTGTGGTAGCGCAGCTTCTCGATCGAGAACTCGTCGCTGATGCCGGTGCCGAGTGCGGTGATCAGCGTGCCGATCTGTTCGGACGACAGCATCTTGTCGGGACGAACGCGTTCCACGTTGAGGATCTTGCCGCGCAGCGGCAAGACGGCCTGGAATTCGCGGTTGCGGCCCTGCTTGGCGCTGCCGCCTGCCGAGTCACCCTCGACGATGAAGAGCTCTGATTTGGCCGGGTCCTTTTCCTGGCAGTCGGCAAGCTTGCCGGGCAGCGAGGAGACCGAGAGCGGGCTTTTGCGCGTCAATTCGCGCGCCTTTCGCGCGGCCTCGCGGGCCGCGGCGGCCTGGATCACCTTGCCGACGATCATCTTGGCCTCGGACGGGTGCTCCTCGAACCAGGCCTGGAGCGCCTCGTTGAGGACGTTCTCGACCACGGGACGCACTTCCGAGGACACCAGCTTGTCCTTGGTCTGCGACGAGAACTTCGGATCGGGCACCTTCACCGACAGCACGGCCGTGAGGCCTTCGCGGCAGTCGTCGCCGGTGAGCGCGATCTTTTCCTTCTTGGCATTGGCCTCGGCATAGCCGTTGACCTGGCGCGTCAGCGCGCCGCGGAAACCGGCGAGATGAGTGCCGCCGTCACGCTGCGGGATGTTGTTGGTGAAGCACAGCACGTTCTCATGGTAGCTGTCGTTCCACCACAGTGCGGCCTCGACGCCGATGCCGTTGGCCTCCGAACGCACCATGATCGGCGTGGGCACCAGGGCCTTCTTGTTGCGGTCGAGATATTTGACGAACTCCTCGACGCCGCCGGAATAGTACATCTCCTCGCGCTTCTCGACCGCATGACGCATGTCGGAGAGGGCGATGTTGACGCCGGAATTGAGGAAGGCGAGTTCGCGCAGCCGGTGCTCGAGCGTGGCGAAATCATATTCGACGTTCTTGAAGGTTTCGAGCGAGGCGAGGAACGTCACCTCGGTGCCGCGCCGGCCCGGCGCATCACCGACCACCTTCAGCGGCGCGACCGCATCGCCATGGGCGAACTCGATGTAGTGCTCCTTGTCGTCGCGCCAGATCCGCAGGCCAAGCTTGCTCGACAGCGCGTTGACGACGGAGACGCCGACGCCGTGCAGGCCGCCGGACACCTTGTAGGAGTTCTGGTCGAACTTTCCGCCGGCGTGCAGCTGGGTCATGATGACCTCGGCCGCCGAGATGCCTTCGCCCTTGTGGATGTCGACCGGAATGCCGCGGCCATCGTCACGCACGGTGACGGAATTGTCGGCATTGAGGATCACGTCAACGCGCGTGGCGTGGCCCGCCAACGCCTCGTCAATCGCGTTGTCGACGACTTCGTACACCATGTGGTGCAGGCCCGAGCCGTCATCGGTGTCGCCGATATACATGCCGGGACGCTTGCGGACGGCATCGAGCCCTTTGAGCACGCGGATTGATTCCGCGCCGTATTCGCTCGCGGTGGAGGGCTCGTTTTCGGCAGCAGGCTGCCGAGCAGGTTCTGTCATGAGAGGCCTTCGAAATGTCGCCCGAATCAGCGGCGCAAAAGGCGCTGATTTGGAAGCTATTTGTGCCATGAAAGAGGGCTTGCGCCTAGCGCAAAGTATCTCCCGGCAACCCTTTGAGCAGATAGGGTTTTTGGGCCCGGTTTCAAGGCCCGCGAAGGCCGATTCCGAGCCTCGCCAAAAGCCCGATTCGAGACCCCGTTTTCGGTCCTTGGAAGGCGTGGATTTGTACGGGGTCCGGAGGCCTGTTCCGAGGCGCCTTGGCGCGGGGAACGGTCCTCTGGTTCAGGAGATCTGATCAGGCTTCCTGTCGTCCTCCCCCAATCTGAGGGACCAAGCCTCGCCTGCGGCCACTGTGATGGTACCGGTCGCCATGCCCGGCCCAGACAGCTGGTCGCGGCGGGAACGGCGCAGGTTCAATAGAGCTGGAGCGGCGACCACAAATCGCCTTCGGGACCGACCGTGACTTCCCAGGCATCGCCGGCCGCGAGCTCGATCGTCGTGTCGCGGTTCGAGCGGCCGTCGACCTTCAACGCGTATGAATATTTGCCCGGCGGCATGTTGAACAGCGGCGCCTCGGGGCGCTCCCTGCCGGCACGAGGCGGAAGCGTGACGGTGTGGTTGTCGAGCGTGAGCACGGCCTCCTTGTCGCCGAGATTGGTGAACATCAGCGCCGCGCGGCCGGGCGTCGGCATCACATGCGCCATGGCGGCAGCCTCCTTGTTTCGCTGCACCAGATTGACCAGGGTGCTGCTCTCCTTGCGGTCCAGCTCCAGCGCCGCCGGTCCCAGCGGCGTGACGAAGGCGAGCCTGACGTGATCGCTGGCGATCACGGCGTCATCGTGCTGCTCCTGCCAGCCGAGCTTGCCGAGCTCGCTGCGGTAGAACGCGAGCACCTCGTCAAGTCCTGCGGGGATGCGGGCCGTGAGCTTGGTGCGCAGCGGAGTCGCGCTGCCGAGCATCTTTGTGGTGCCGATCTCGCGATAGCTGGTCCTCGTCGGCGCGGGTAACGCGGCATCGGGATCCGGCGCGAGCTCGGACGAGAACAGCGGCGGCAGATGCGGCATCCATCCGGTCGTGGTTGCCGCGGCGAGGCTGCACGCGAGCAGAGCGAGGCCGCACACGAACAGCCGCCATCGCGCCGGGACCTTGGTCCCGGGCCTGACCGTCATCATGGTTCTTCTCCAGGGATATCGCGCGTGTCGATCGCGCGATTGCAACGGCTGCCACACCGTAGGCAGCGGCCTCAAAGTCCTAGTCGCGGCCCGAATAAGCGGGGTTCAAGGCATCAGGCTATCGCCGCGCGGAAACGCGTCCGCTCTCGACGTCAAAGACTTCGCCGCCTGCGCCGATCTCGGCAAACGCAGCCGGATCCGCGCCGGTCAGCCACACCTGCGCGCCGAGCTTGCGCAGCTCGTCGAACAGCGCGGCGCGCCTGTTGGGATCGAGATGGGCGACGACCTCGTCGAGCAAGAGCAGCGGCACGATGCCGGTCATCTCGGCAACCAGCGTCGCGTGCGCCAGCACCAGCCCGATCAGCAGCGCCTTCTGCTCGCCGGTTGAGGCGTCGCGCGCGGGCATGCTTTTCGGCGCGTAAATCACCTGAAGATCGGTGAGATGCGGGCCGTCGGTGGTGCGGCCGGCGATCGCATCGCGCGGGCGGTTGTCGCGCAGGATCTGGCGGTAGCGGTCCTCGACCGAGGTCGCAGTCTCGCTCAGCAGCGCATTCTCCATCCAGCCGTCGAGTGCGATTTGCGCGGAGGGAAAGACAGAGGCTTGCGCGCGCGTATTCAGCATGCCGGTGAGGCGCGCTGCGGTCTGGCCGCGTGTTGCTGCGACCGCGACGGCGAGCTCGGCGGTCTCGCGCTCGATCGCGTCACACCAATGGTCGTCGTAATTGCGCGTCTCGAGCAGGCGGTTGCGCGAGCGCAGCGAACGTTCCAGCGCGTTGATGCGGCTGGAGTGCTCGACGTCGATCGCGAGCACCAGGCGGTCGAAGAAGCGCCGCCGCTCGGACGCGGCGCCCATGAACAGGCCGTCCATCGCCGGCGTCAGCCACACCATGCGGATGTGGTCGCCGAAGGCGGAGGCGGAATTGACCGGTTCGCGGTCGATGCGGCAGCGCCGGCTCATCGCGGCATCTGCGCGCGGCGGCTCGAGGCCGGTGCCGAGCGTGGCCAGCCCCAGCGCGCCCTCGACCTGAGCCGACACGGCCCAGGAGCCATCGCCCTGGTTGTCGGCGACATCCTCCAGCGTGGCGCGCCGCAAGCCGCGTCCCGGCGACAGGAACGAGATCGCCTCGATGCAATTGGTCTTGCCTGCCCCATTCGGCCCGACCAGCGCCACCATGTCAGCCGCCGTCTCGAGCCCCGCCGCCCGATAATTGCGAAAATGCGTCAACGTCAGGCGATGGATGCGGGAGGGGGTCATGTTGGCTCGTCATTGCCGGGCTTTGCTTTTCTCCCCCCTTGTGGGGGAGGGTGGCGCCTCACGTAGTGAGGCGACGGGCGAGGGGTATCTTACCGCCCGGCAAGCTTTGCAGGAATGTCCTCCAACACGGAAGCGGGTTGCTGCAACACGTCGTTGTTCCAATAGCGGGCGATTGAGAAATCCTCACCGAAAAGTACGGCATGCCGAGCTGCGTTGCGATTCCGCATGCTGACTGCCGTCGAACTCGATCACGAGGCGCTCGTCGAAACAGACGAAATCAAGAACGTAATTCTCGATCGGAACTTGTCGGCGAAACTTGGAGGCGGATAGCCGACGATCCCCCGGCAGACGCCACATAGCTGCTTCCGCACCTGTCGGCTCGTGCCGCATGTTCTTCGCGAATTGGCGAAGATGCTTGGCGGTCGGCCGATGGTGTGGATCTGGCGAGGGACCACCCCCCCTCAGACCCGCATCGGCATCAGCACATACAATGCGCTCTTGTCGTCCTTGTCCTGCACCAGGGTCGGCGAGCCGGGGTCGGCGAGGCGGAGCACTGCGACGTCGCCTTCGATCTGGGCGGCGATGTCGAGGAGGTAACGGGAGTTGAAGCCGATATCGAGCGCGTCGGAGGCGTACTCGACCTCGATCTCTTCGGTGGCGCTGCCGGAATCCGGATTGGTCACCGACAGCACCAGCTTGCCTGGCGACAGCGACAATTTCACCGCGCGGCCGCGCTCGCTGGAGATGGTGGAGACGCGGTCGACCGCGTTCTCGAAATCCTTCTTGTCGACGACGAGCTCCTTGTCATTGCCCTGCGGGATGACGCGGCCGTAGTCGGGGAAGGTGCCGTCGATCAGCTTGGAGGTCAGCACCACATTGCCGATCGTGAAGCGGATCTTGGCCTGCGACAGCTCGATCGTCATTTCGGCTTCGGTGTCCTCGATCAGGCGCTGCACCTCGCCGACGGTCTTGCGCGGCACGATCACGCCGGGCATGCCTTCGGCGCCCTTGGGCTGCACCAGGTCGAGCTGGGCGAGGCGGTGGCCGTCGGTGGCGACGCCGCGCAGGGTCGCGGCCTTCGCCGTGCCGGCGGCATGCAGATAGATGCCGTTGAGGTAATAGCGCGTCTCCTCGGTGGAGATCGCGAACTGGGTGCGGTCGATCAGCCGCTTGACGTCCTTGGCGGCGAGGCTGAACGAGTGCGAGAGGTCGCCGGCGGCGAGATCGGGGAAATCATTCTCCGGCAGGGTCTGCAGCGTGAAGCGCGAGCGGCCAGCGCGGATCGCCAGCACCGCGCGGTCGCCGTCGGCCTCCAGCACGATCTGCGAGCCGTCAGGCAACTTGCGCACGATGTCGTAGAACATGTGCGCCGGCACGGTGGTGGAGCCGGCGGTCGCGGTTTCCGCTGCAAACGTCTCCGTCACCTCGAGGTCGAGGTCGGTCGCCTTCAGCGACAATTTCGCGTTCTCGGCGCGGACCAGCACGTTGCCCAGGATCGGAATCGTGTTGCGGCGCTCCACCACGCGGTGGACATGGCCCAGCGATTTCAGGAGTTGCGCGCGTTCGACCGTAACCTTCATTGCACTACTCGCCCGATCCCCAAAGATGAAAAAGCCGGGCGGAGGAGAGCGCGCCACGGCACCGAAGGCCCCAAAAGCTGGATCATCGCGGAGAGGATCGAAAAGCCGTCGGGGCCGCGTAAAGTGGCGCGGAAAGCCATCCGTTTCAAGGGATTGGGGGCTGGTTCCCCACGATTTACAGCCAAAAACACCACCGCCGCCCCGGCGTGGCCGGAGCGGCGGCAGATTGGCGGGAGCCTTAGGCGTTTATTCCTCGGCCGTTTATTCCTGCAGCTGGCGCTTGAGCGACTCGACCTCCTCGGACAGCGCGTTGTCCTTGGAAACCAGCGCCTCGATCTTGCGGACGGCGTGCAGCACGGTGGTGTGGTCGCGGCCACCGAAGCGGCGGCCGATCTCCGGCAGCGAGCGCAGGGTCAGCGTCTTGGCGAGGTACATCGCCACCTGGCGCGGCCGCACCACATTCGCGGTCCGGCGCGACGACAGCAAGTCGGAGCGGCTGACGTTATACTGCCGCGCCACCACGCGCTGGATGTCCTCGATCTTGATCCGCTTCGGCTCCGAGGGGCGGATCAGGTCGCGCACCTCGTGCTCGGCCATTTCCAGCGTCACCGGCCGGTTGTTGAGCTTCGAATGCGCCAAGAGGCGGTTGATCGCGCCTTCGAGGTCGCGGCCGTTATGCGTGATGGCGCGCGCCAGATAGGTCAGCACCTCCTCGGGCACTTCGAACGTCGCATGGTGAGTGCGGGCGGCTGCGACGCGCGACTGGAGAATGCCGTGGCGCAGCTCCTCGCCGAGCGAGCCCATCTCGACCACGAGGCCGCCGGCGAGGCGCGAGCGGACGCGATCGTCCAGGCTTTCGAGATCGGACGGCGGACGGTCGGCCGCGATCACGACCTGGCGCCCGGCATCGATCAGCGCATTCAGCGTGTGGCAGAACTCGGCCTGCGTCGACTTGCCCTGCAGGAACTGCAGGTCGTCGATCACGAGCACGTCGATGCCGCGCAGCGCTTCCTTGAAGGCCAGCGCCGTCTGCGTCTTCAGCGCAGCGACGAAGCCGTACATGAATTTTTCCGCGGTGAGATAGAGCACCTTGCGCTCGTTGCCGGAATTGCCGGCCCAGGTCACCGCCTGCAGCAGATGCGTCTTGCCGAGGCCGACGCCCGCATGAATGTAGAGCGGGTTGAACATCACGGGATCGCCGCGCCGACCTTCGGCGACCTGACGTGCGGCGGCATGCGCCAGCGTGTTGGAGCGGCCGACGACGAAGCTTGCAAACGTCAGGCGCGGATCGAGCGGCGAGCCGCCGAGCGCATCGTGATTGGCGGACACCGGCGCGGTCGCGGTCGAACGCAGCTCCGGCGCAGGCGCGCGGCGCATCTCGACGGGGGCCGGCGCTTCCTTCGGCTGCACCACGGGGCGCACGGCGGAGCGAACGGTGAGATCGATGCGATGCACTTCCGGCATCTCGGCCTGCCAGCACGACAGCACGCGCTCGGCATAATGGGCCTGGATCCAGCTCTTCAGGAAGCGGGTGGGCACCGAGAGCCGCACGCTCTCATCCTGCACGCCCTCGAGATCCATGCGCGCAAACCAGCTCGTATAGACGTCTTCGCCAACGTTCGTGCGCAGGCGATTCTTCACGCGCGACCAGCGATCCTGTTCCGATGTCGTCATCATTTGAAAACTTTTCTTGAGAGATAAGGTTGCGTGGTGGACGCCACCCAGAGTTCCCAAGAGGACCTCTGCGGTGACGCGACCTCGAGCGAGTCCATCCTCAGGCATAGCTCAACGATCCGGCGGGAACGCCGTCGGTCAGATCAGCGATGTCAGGGATGGAGGGGTCGCGAGGTCAGCGCGTACTGTGCGCGCTCTCACAAATGGGGGGATGATCGCAGGACGGATTGGAAACGGCACCGTTGGACGATGATACTTCAGTCAACACCGCGTTGAGTCCGTAGGACATGATACCTCCCCGTCCTGCCGTGATTGCTCACGGCAAGGTCCTGCGTAAAAGAACTCCCGCGCCGTACTCCAGTCGCGGATGTCCTGCCCGTCTGCACACGTTGTCCGTTCGGCTTCGCCATCACGCGTGTCGGGGCAGCCCCAATGTGTCTCTTCTGCACAAGGCGCGAGCGGGATCACCAGGATCTCGCTTGGAGACATCAAGACAAAGAGCTACCGTTCCCATATTCCTATGGGTTTGATCCGACAATCGCTTGTTGAAGCGTCGCCTACGTGCACACCGCCGCCGATTTGCACGCTCGCCTCGTTTCTTAAACCGCGCTGGTCTCAAGATCGTGGGCGCCGCGAACGACTTAAGGAATACACTAAGCGGAAAGACTCGCAACGAAATTGATTCACACTTGAGGCGTCAAAAAACTTGACCAGCGTTAACGTCGCGCACGAGTTGTTCACAGGCTTGAGACCAAGTTTTTGGATTCGTGCACAGAATCGAAAATCGCACGCATCGTGTGACAACGACTCCCCTCACGCCAAAAAATTTTTACAAAATCGTCACGCACGCGCCGCGCGCGCGAATTTTCCAAATGCTTGTCGCTGCTATGTCGATAAGTGATTAGCGAGCCATCGTTTTTTGAGTCTCGTTTGGAAGGGTAACCCGAGCGCGAAAGCTGATCCGGTGAAACTACGGTGTGCAGAACCGCGCGCGCATGAATTCAACTTTGAGGCCGCCCCGCAGGGGTTTTTTGCACCGCGATGAGAAGTTTCCGGTGTTGCAAAAACAGCAACAGGTAAAATACGGATACCGCTCGGCGGAGACGAGAGGAGTCTTCGAGGGAATGACGTGTTGGCGAAAAGACAGAAGCCGTGAATTGTGACAGGCAACAAAAAGCCCGGCGCGAAGCCGGGCTGATTGCCGAACGCGATGTTCGCATCAACCGATCGAATGAAGATCGGCTTCGCGCGAACAACTTGCTTCGCGAATTTACTTCGCGAGCTTGGCGATCTGCGCCGTGAGGCGCGAGACTTTGCGGCTGGCGTTGTTCTTGTGAATGATGTTGCGCTGGGCAGCACGCATCAGCGCGGGCTCGGCACTGGCGAGCGCCTTGACGGCGGCGGCGCGATCGCCGGTCTTGATCGCTTCCTCGACGTTACGCACGGCGCCGCGCATCTGGGTGCGGCGCGACTTGTTGACAGCGGTGCGGCGGGCGATCTTGCGCGTCGCTTTCTTGGCGGAGGTGGTGTTGGCCATGGTCTCAATGTCCTTTGCGGGTACCGGTCGCGTCTTGGTCTGATAGCGCCGGCAGCTTGACCGCGGAATCGACGCTCGGATTTAGGGTGTTCGGTTGCTGGGCCGTCCCCGGAACATGAGCGATGGCTTTGCGGCCATCTCTGAGGCTCAAAAGAGCCTGCAACTGCTCAAAGAACAGCGGCGGCAGGATTGCGCCCACCGCCAGTTGGCGCCCTTATAGAGGGCGTCTTTGGCACCGTCAACGTTTTAGGGGCTGGAAAAGCAGGTCCGAGGGCGTGCCAAGGGCGGCCGTAACGCCCTGATGAGGTTGAATTTCTGGCGTCTCCCGGCTATTGGCTGACGGCATTTCCAAGGGCTCGTCCGGTCGGACGGGCATATAGGGTGAGGCATGATCCGCGGCTTTTTCCGTCTGATTGGCTTGTTGCTGCTGGCCTGCGGGTTCTTCTTCGTGGTCTATGACGGCGCCCGCTGGGTGGCCGACCAGACCCTGCGCTTCACCCGGTTCGGCCAGTTCTGGAACGACATCAACCAGGCCAGCCAATCCGCCTTCCGGACCTGGGTCGAGGCCAAGGCGCCCTGGCTCTGGACCTCGGTGATCCGCCTGGTGCTCGACCAGCCGGTTTTCGCCGTTCTGGGCATTCTCGGCATCGTGTTGATGATCGTGTTCCGGCCGCGCAAGCCGCTGATCGGCTATTCCCGGGATTGATCTGCTCAATTCCCGCCGGGATTGATCTCTTCAATTCCCGCCGGGATTGATCTCGCGAATGGCGACGTAACAAGACTGCCGCTTCCTCCGTAGAGACCTATATTCCCACTCGATCGCGAGCGCGCCGCCTGAACACCTGGTTCAGGCGCGCGCCAACTCGTTTCTCGGAGATCCAATCATGCTGTTCATGCGCAAGTCCACCACGTTGCCGAGCGCGGCCGACGCGCTGCCCGGCCGAACGCAGCCGATTCCGACTGCGAGCTTCCATTTCGTCAACGGCAGCAAGTTGCAGCCGCCTTACCCCGATGGCCTTGAGCAGGCCGTGTTCGGGCTCGGCTGCTTCTGGGGCGCCGAACGGAAATTCTGGGAGCTTGGCGAGGGGATCCATACCACTGCCGTCGGCTATGCCGGCGGTCATACGCCGAACCCGACCTATGAAGAGACCTGCTCGGGCCGCACCGGCCACACCGAAGTGGTGCTGGTCGTGTTCGATCCGAAGAAGATTTCCTACGAGAAGCTGCTGAAGACGTTCTGGGAGAACCACAACCCGACGCAGGGCATGCGCCAGGGCAACGACGTCGGCACGCAATACCGAAGTGCGATCTACACCTATTCCGGTGCACAGAAGAAGGCGGCTGACGAATCCAAGGCGCTCTATCAGAAAGCGCTCGCCGCAAAGGGCCTCGGCGCCATCACCACCGAGATCGCGCCCGCGGGTCCGTTCTATTTCGCCGAGGACTACCACCAGCAATATCTGGCGAAGAATCCCGCCGGCTATTGCGGCCTTGGCGGCACCGGCGTGTCGTGTCCCATCGGCGTGGGCGTGAGCGCGTAATTGCAAGTCGTCGAAGCGACGTCGTGCTTACCCTCCCATGGAGGGTGCGGCCGCGGTCTGCCCTTCAACCCTTTATTAACCATAACCGGTGCATCACTGGAGCCGTCTCGTCGGTAGGGATGGTCCGGTGCCGGTTGCACGCGCGTTTCGATGGTCGATCTTGGCAGCGTCCGCCGCGCTGAACCTGGGCGGCTGCATGCAGACAACCGGCTCCGTCGCGTACATGCAGCCCCGTCCCGATCTCGACACCATGGCTTACGGCCAGCCCTACAGCGCGCCGCAGCCGGCCGTGGTTGCCAACAATGGCGGCGGCGCCATCGATGCGCTCGCCAGCTCCTTTGCCGCGGGTCCCGCGCCGGTGCCGGTCGCTTATGCCGCGCCGATGGTCGCTGCACCCGTGCGCTACGACGCCTCCTATCATCTCGATGCCGGCGACAAGCTGCGCGTGGTGGTCTACGGCCAGGAAGGTCTCACCAACAGCTACGCCATCGATGCCGGCGGTTCCATCACCATGCCGCTGATCGGCGCGGTGCCGGCGCGTGGCCGCACCACGGCGGGGCTCGCCGGTGAAATCGCCGCGCGCCTGCGCAACGGCTATATCCGCGAGCCGTCGGTCGCCGTGGAGATCGAGTCCTATCGCCCGTTCTTCATTCTCGGCGAGGTCGCAGCGCCCGGCCAATATCCTTACGTGCCCAACATGACGGTCGAGAGCGCGGTCGCGATCGCCGGCGGCTTCTCGCCGCGCGCCAAGCGCGACGTGGTCACCGTGACTCACACCGAAGCCGGTGGCGCCATGCGCGCTGTCGTGCCGCTCGGCACGCCCGTCAGCCCCGGCGACACCGTGTTCGTGGGCGAGCGCTGGTTCTAGACGCTTGCCGCGCCTCGTTCAGCGTCTGAAATCAAGCCGGCCGTTCGGAAAGCAGCCGTCAATGCGCGTGGCGTCGACCACGAGACCGATCCATGGCCTGACGATCGCGGGATTGGTCAGGTTGATGTATTTCCCGATCAGGCCAGTGCCGCCGTCGCGCACGGCATCGATCAGTCCGTGGCGTCGGCCCTCGTCCCAATCGAAGCGCAGATAGATCCTTTCGCCGACGACACGGACCTCCGCGCGGCCCTGCTTCCATCTCTCCGGCGTATCGCCGGCAATGGTCGGATCGGCACCGCCGTTCCAGCGGCTCGCCCAGGTGCCCTCGAGCGGGTCGGACAGCGCCGGAAGGGATGCCCAATGCGCCGCATTGACGTCGTCGGCATCGCCGGCCAACGCAGCTGATACCGCGTAGTGCATGACTTCGGCGTCGCCGGGATCAGGCACGTCCATGGTGCCGAACGGGTTGCGGATGACGAGGTTGGTGTTGGGCTGCTGCATGACGATCTCTCGGCGTGAACTGGCCTGGTCAGCCAGCTCTATCGCCGCGCGCCGTGATGCAGCCACCCGATTTCCGCTCGCGGGATGACGCCTGTGGCGTCACTTCAAATGCTTGGCAAAGAACGCCATGCTGCGCGGCCAGGCGATGTCGGAACTCGCCTTGTCGTAGCTCGGCCGCTCGTCGCAATGGAAGCCATGCTGCGCGCCCGGATAGGTAAACACTTCGACGTCGGGCCGCTTCGTCTTGACGGTCTCGACGTCGGTGAGCGGGATGCCCTGATCCTTCTCGCCGAAATGCAGTTGCGTCGGCACCTTCGGGGTCTCATCCGCAAAGCGCACGACGGCGCCGCCGTAATAGCCGATCGCGGCCTTCAGGCCGTTCAGCCGCGTCGCCGCGACAAAGGCGATGCTGCCGCCGAGGCAGAAGCCGATGATGCCGACCGGGCCTGTGCTTTTCACTGCGTCGATCGCGGCCTGGGTGTCGCGCAGCATCGCCGCCCAGTCGGGATTGGCGACGAATTTGCGCGCTTCCGCGATCTCATCGGGCGTATAGCCGGACTGGAAGCCCGGCGACGTCCGGTCGAAGATCGACGGCGCGATCGCGACATAGCCTTCGCCGGCGAGGCGGTCGCAGACCGAGCGGATGTGGTGATTGACGCCGAAAATCTCCTGGATCACCACCACGGCACCCTTCGGGTGGCCTGCGGGATCGGCGCGATAGGCGCCAAGCTGGAAGTTGTCCGACGCCGTCAGTTTAATGTCTTGTCCCACGCGGGTTGTCCTTCTTTGTTGATCGTCCATGCAGGGGGTCGCGTTTGCGCGCTCACTCCCACATCCAGTTGTCGCCGTAATCCTCTTTCCATCCTGCCAGCCGGCCGTGACGGAATTGCAGGAACAGGCGGTTGCGGGACGGCAACAGGCCGCTGCCGCCGAGTTCGCGAAGCGCCAGATAGATCTCGTTGCCGCGGCGTCCGCGGACATATTGCAGGGGCTGTCCGAGGGCGTGCGCGGTCTGGTCCGCGTCCATCCCGAACGCAAGCGGCGTGTTGTTCGACAGGGTCTCGACGAAGGGACGGCGCAGCGGCGCCGTGCCGAACGGTTCGGCCTGCACCGACGCTGCCACCGAGAGAAGCGCTGCGCCCGCAGCCAAGATTGTCCGCCTCATCGTCTTGATCCCCGTTCGCCGCCTACGCCGGCAAGTTCTTCAGGAAAGGCACCACGGCGTCAACAAAAGCCTTGGGCTGATCGATATTGACGGCGTGTCCGGCCGCGGGGATCACGACCTTTTGTGCGCCGGGGATCTTGGCTGCCATGTAATCCGACGCCGCCAGGAACGGCGTGTCGTCGGCGCCGACCACGATCAACGACGGCACCTTGATCTCGGGCAGCAACTCCATGACCTTGGCATCGCGCTGGGTCAGCATGCCGCGCGCGGCGAGCGCCAGTCCCTTGGCGTCGCGATGGCTGGCGGTGGCGCGCTCGCGCGTTGCCGCTTTCAGCACGGCGAGTCCTTCCTGGTCGAGCTTGTCGGCCGTGGCGAGCGCCCGCGCATTCCAGGCCTCGCGCGGCTCGTCCTTCTTGAAGCCGGGCCCAGTGTCGATGATCAGCAGCGCACGCGTGCGTGTCGGATGGGCGGGGTAGAACGCAAGCGACATGTAGCCGCCGAGCGACAGCCCGCCGATGATGGCGCTGGTGGCGCCGACAGCATCGAGGATCGCCGCGATGTCGCCGACGGTGAGTGCTTCGCTATAGGCTTTGGGATCATCGGGGTAGTCGGACTGTCCGTGGCCGCGCATGTCCCACAGGATAAGGCTGTGGTCGCGCGCGAGCGCCTCGATCTGGCCGTGCCACATCGCGGAGGTGGAGGAATAGCCGTGCGTGAGCAGCAGCGGCGGCCCCTCGCCGTGAACCTCGTAATAAATGCCGACGCCGTCGCGGTTGATCCTTGGCATGTCTCCACCCTTCCTGTTCTGGACAGTGTAGCCACAATCCTGCGGCGTGAGGCTACGAATGCGTCCGAATTAGCGATCGAACTCCGCGCGGCCGTTCAATATGCCGCGCAGAGCCACATTCGGACATTTGCATGTCAACGGGCGCCCCGAGCCGGCCATCCAGGCCCGATTCTCGAAAATCCCTTGCCCTTTCAAGACGGGTTTCGATGGGCTACGATAAGTCCTCGCGGCGATGGCGCCGCGCGGATGAGAACTCGCTCAAAATGCGCTGGTTTCGGGATAGTGCCAGACTGGGTTCATGGCTTGCGCTTTTCGCGCTTGCCGTGAACTTTGCGCTGTCCTTTGGGCATGTTCACGTGGGCAATGCGTCGGAGCGCAGTTCCATCGTGGGCGCTCTTACTCTCTCCGACAACGGTAAGGCCCAGGGGCATTCCAGCGACTCCCACCCCGACCATCTATGCCCGATTTGCGTGGCGACCGCTGCGCTGGCCAACGCTTTGGCCCCGACGCCGCCCGCAATCCTGCTGAAGTTTGACGAGACCGCTGTTGATCGCAGAGCGACGCCCATTCGCCGCGTCATTGCGCTTCATCGCTCGCCATTCCAGTCGCGCGGTCCTCCCGTTTCCTGACCCTCTTGCCCGCTATGCCGCTGCGTGCGGAGCCCCGCCACCACGAGTGGTCAAGCTCCTTTCCCTTTCGGGATGGCCGCACGGCATTTGTAGCAATTCAAGCGCAGATCTGGTCAGGCCGTCATGGGTCTTCAGTTTACGTCGAAGCGCCGAAAAGCGCTGGTCTCTGTATCATCATTGAGCTTGCTCGCCCTTGCTGGCACGGCAGCGCCGGCACAAGACAGGGCGCCTCAACCAGCCGCCACAGCGGAGCCGCAACCGTCGAACGCAATCCCTGCGCCCGCCGCTACCCCTGCGCCGCAGGAGACGCCGCAGCAGAGTGCCACCCCTCCGCCGGCTGCACCTGAGCAGGCGGAAACCGGCAAGCCTTTGCCGGAGGTGCGCGTCGCCGCCCCGGTCGAACGGCGCCGGGCGCCCAAGCCGCCGACTCCGCAGGTTGTCGTCAGGAGCCAGCCGCCGGCGCCGACGCAGGCTCAGGTCGTCACCGAGCAGAACCAGCATTTCGATGCAGCTCGCCAGACCATTGTGGCGCCGACCGCTACGAGCCCCTACCAGATGACGCAGCAGGCCATTGAGGCTCTGCCGCAAGGCGAGAATACCTCGCTCGATCGCGTGTTGCTGCAGGCACCCGGCGTCAGTCAGGACTCCGCGGCCGGCGGCGATCTGCATGTCCGCAACGAGCACGCCAATGTTCAATATCGAATCAATGGCATCATGCTGCCCGACGGCGTCGGTGCATTCGGCCAGATTCTCGACACCGGGATTGTCGGCAATCTCGCACTGATCACCGGCGCGCTGCCGGCACAATACGGCCTGCGCACCGCAGGCGTGGTCGACATCCAGACCAAGTCGAGCGCCTTCGACAACACCGGCAAGGTCGGCATTTATGGCGGCAGCCACGAGACCATCACGCCCTATGCCGAATGGGGTGGTACGGTCGGCAACACCCGATATTTCGTCTCCGGGCGCTACTTCGGCAGCAATCTCGGCCTGGAAAATCCGACCCCCTCCAACAACGCGATCCACGATCATACCGACCAGGGCAAGGGGTTTGCCTACCTCTCCACTGTCGTCGATCCCACCACTCGGATCGTCTACATGGGCGGTGTCTCCAACAGTCGCTTCCAGATTCCCAATAATCCCAGCCAGACGCCTCAGTACACGGCCTTTGGCGTGTCCGACTTCAATTCCGCCAATCTCAACGAGAACCAGCGCGAGTTCAATTCATTCAACGTGCTGGCGCTGCAATACTCCAGCAACGGGCTGGATCTGCAGACATCCTATTTCAACCGCTACAGCAGCGTCCATTTCGTGCCGGATGTCATGGGCGATCTCGTCTTCAATGGCGTGGCGTCGGATGTCTACCGTAGCAGCCTCACCCACGGCGTTCAGACCGATGCGGCTTACCGCGTCTCGGACGCTCATACATTGCACGCAGGCTTCACGGTCAGCGCCGAGAATGCGTTCGTGAGCAACGGGTCGGTTCTGCTCCCCCTCGACGTGACCGGGGCGCCGTTCGATGCTCCCTTCAACGTGCTCGATCAAAGCAGCAAGACCGGTTTTCTCTTCGGAACCTACATTGGCGACGAATGGAAGGTGACGAACCGGATCACTCTGAACTACGGGCTGCGGTTCGATCAGATGATGCAGTACACGGATGCGAACCAGCTCAGCCCGCGCATCAGCATGAGCTATACCCCGTGGGACGGCACGGTGTTCCACGCCGGCTATGCCAGGTATTTCACGCCGCCACAGCTCGTGCTGGCGGCACCGACCAACCTCGGCCTGGTGCAAAACACCACGCAGCAGCCGGAGGTGAACCTCGCCGATCCGGTTCGCCCCGAGCGTTCGCATTATTTCGACGTCGGTGTCACGCAGAAGCTCTTGCCGGGTCTCGAAGTCGGCGTGGACGGCTACTACAAGATGGCGAGGGACCTGCTGGATGATGGGCAGTTCGGCGCCGCCTACGTGCTGACCGCGTTCAACTACGAAAAGGGCGACAATTACGGTGTCGAGCTTTCGGCGAAATACAGCGACACGCATTTCCGCGCCTATGCCAACATCGCTTATGCGCGACAAATTGCGACCAACGTCGTGTCGAACCAGTTCTTGTTCGGTGCCGACGAGCTTGCCTATATCGCCAGTCACTACGTCTACACCGATCACTCCCAGTGGGTCTCGGGGTCGGCGGGCGCATCGTACAAGTGGGACAATGGCACTCGTCTTTCGATGGACGTGCTCTACGGCAGTGGCCTGCGCAGCGGTTTCGCCAACACCTCGTCGCTTCCATGGTATTCGCAGGTGAATCTCGGCGTCTCGCACGAATTCAAATGGTTCGACGACAAGAAGCCGACGACGTTGCGCTTCGACGTCGTCAACCTGTTCGACACGGTTTACGAAATCCGGGACGGATCCGGCATCGGCGTGTTCGCCCCGCAATTCGGGCCGCGCCGCGGCTTCTTCTTCGGCATGTCCCAGAAGCTTTGAGCGAAGCGATGCGAAACTACGATAGAGACGAGAACCAGATGCGTCACACCGATCGCAAATTACGGACCGCAGCCCACGGCCTGGCACGGCTGCTCGCGCCTGCAAGTGCCCTCGTCGCGTTGCTGGCGACGTCCACCGCTGCGCTGGCCCAGAGTGACGCCCCAAATCCGCTGTTGCCGCGAAATTTGTCGCCATGGGGCATGTTTGTGAATGCCGACATTGTCGTGAAAGCGGTGATGATCGGGCTCGCCTTTGCCTCGCTCGTGACCTGGACGATTTGGCTCGCCAAGACCATCGAGCTGCGCTTGGCAGCCAGGCGCGTGCGGCGACGGCTGAAGATGCTGGAAAGCGGCCCGCAATTGTCGGAGGCGCTTCGGGACTGCGAGGGCGCACGGGATGCCGTGGCGCAGCTCGTGCTTTCCACAGCGCGCGAGGCCGAACTTTCCGGCTTCATCGTCGATGACGGGCTCAAGGAGCGTGTCGCCTTGCGATTGGAGCGCGTCGAGGCGGCAATGACCCGGCAAGTGTCGCATGGCGTCGGCATCCTGGGGACCATTGGCGCCACGGCGCCCTTCGTCGGCCTGTTCGGCACTGTATGGGGAATCATGAACTCCTTCATCGGCATTTCCGAGGCCCATACCACCAATCTCGCCGTGGTCGCGCCCGGCATTGCCGAGGCGCTGCTGACCACGGCGGTCGGCCTGGTCGCGGCGATCCCCGCGGTCGTCATCTACAACCATCTTGCGCGGGTGATCAGCGGCTACAAGGTATTGCTCGGCGATGCCTCGGCGCAGCTTCTTCTCATGATCAGCCGCAGTGCGAATGCCCCGGCGTCGATGCGGTTCCGGGCGGCGGAGTAGGCCATGGCCATTCGACTCGGTTCCAAGGCCAGCGAAGATCTCGAGATCCAGCACGAGATCAACGTCACGCCGTTCATCGACGTCATCCTGGTGCTGCTCATCATCTTCATGGTGGCTGCGCCGCTCGCAACCGTCGACATCGGCGTCAATCTGCCGGCCAGCACCGCTCCCGAGCAGCCGCGCCCGGACAAGCCGGTGTTCGTAACCATCAAGTCGGATGGGACGATCGCCGTCGGCGACGTCACCGCATCGCGCGATGAGCTCGCGACCACGCTCGACACGGCGACCGGCGCGCACAAGGATGAGACGATCTTCATCCGCGGCGACAAGGCGCTCAGTTACGGCGAACTGATGGGGATCATGAACGTTCTGCGCGACGTCGGCTATCTCAAGCTGGCGCTGGTCGGACTGGAGACGCCGGCGCAGAAACCATGAACGCATTCGCACTACACTTGCCGGACAAGCGGGGAATTTCGCGCTGGACCCTGGCGGCGTGCATCGTTGTGGCTGCGCATGTGGCGATCCTTGCCTCGATCGCGCTGTGGTACGCGCGTCGGCCGGCCCCGCCTACGATCATTCCGGCCATCGCCGTCTCGCTTGCGCCGATGGAGGCCTCTTCGCCCCAGGTTCAGACGCAGGATCTGGCGGTCGGACCCGCCATGCAGCAGGCCGAGGAAGCGCCAAGGCAGCCGCCCAAGCCCGAGGAGCAGAAGATCGAGCAGGAGGTGCCACCGCCGCCGCAACAACAAGCTGACGTGACGCTGCCGAAATCCGAGCCCAAGCGGGTCGAGGAGCCCAAGCCGGAAGCGCCGCCGCCCGCCCCGGAAACCCGCGCGCCGCCGAACAGCGAGCGGGTCGGCCAGTTTACGCAAGCCGCTTCGAACCGCTTTGATGCTCTCGTTGCCGGTCATCTGGAACGCTTCAAACGCTATCCCGCTGCGGCACGCGGTGAGGTGGGCACGGTCGTTGTTCGCTTCGTGCTGAACCGCAAGGGTGACGTGACGCGAAGCGAGGTAACGAAATCGTCGGGCCACAAAGTGCTCGACCAGGAGGCCCTCGCGATCCTCCGTCGAGCCAGTCCTTTCCCAGCCTTTCCGTCCGAAAAGCCGGGCGACCTCGAGACTTACAACGTCCCGATCAGCTTCCATCACTGAGCTGTTCTGCGGGGCTGGCTGGCCAATATGCTCGCGCTCCGACGAGATGTCAGAACCAATGGCATTCAGTCACCGCCGTAGTAGCTTCGCTGGAGCCGGTAACGACCGCCGCTTGAGATGTATACTTGCCGCAGGCAATTGCTGGTCCTGCAAACCCGCGCTTCATCGCACTGCAGATATTCGAAGTGCAGCTTTATGATCCGTGAATTGTCCAAGAACGTCGCAAAATAGTGGGCGGCGCGCGTCTCATTCCCGCACATGCGCGTGACGGCGGTTCGAATCTCGGGCGGCAAACGATCGATACGTTCCGAGCTCCAGGGAGGGTCCCGACTTGCCAGAGCGCCGAAAGCGGATGCTGGTGAATGGCAGGCAGGCAAGAGCAGCAGGGCTGCGGCTGAAACCGGCAAAGACCGTGTGTAGCGCATCCACATGCCAGCTCCGGTTCAAGAGTAGCAAGATCTCGCAAATGCACTTGTGCGGCCAAAGTTATCAGGAAATGAAGGGCGCGCCAGCCGCGAAGTATTGTCCGGCGTAATCCGGTGCATCAAGTTTGAGTGCTTTCTTGATTTGCCCTGGCCGGATGTTCGTTCCGCAAAATTCCAAAACTGGAGATTCGAGCAGTGCGAAGAACTCGCGGGCCGTGATTGACCGCGATCAGGCCGAGGCTGCCGAACAAGCCGCGTGGCGCTCCTCTGGTAAACGACCGTCGTGTCCTCAATGGTATCCTCTGGATATTGCGATCAGGGACCAGCGTGATCTACCGGACGTGTTCGGTCTATGCGCCACCTGTTCAACCGGTTGGTCGCAAGGTTACTTGGAGGAAACCGTCACGGTTGCGATGGATGCATGTCTCGCCACGCTGCCTGTTTGTGTCCAGTCGCTAACGTCAGCGCCGTTGTCGCAACGCACAACAAGCGAGTGCCGACATTGTTTCGATCGATTCCAAATTGCATTTGCCTCCGCGCACGAACCCGATCATTGTTCCGCGCAAGGCGGAGGCCAGCCCGGTGGGCGTCCGCCATTCAAGTCGCCGCCGTAAGCGGCTTCATTGCACCGGCAGGGGAAGACGCCTATGCCAACGCTCACGATCAACGGGCGGAGTATGTCCGTGGACGCGGCAAACGACACGCCGCTCCTTTGGGCCATCCGCGAACAATTGCAGATGACCGGCACGAAATTCGGCTGCGGTGCCGGCCTGTGCGGTGCCTGCACCGTGCACGTCAACGGCGAGGCCGTACGGTCGTGCCAGACCATGGTCGGCGACGTCGCCGGCAAGAAGATCACCACCATCGAAGGCCTCTCCGCCAAGGGTGACCATCCCCTGCAGAAGGCATGGATCGCCGAGCAGGTGCCGCAATGCGGCTATTGCCAGTCCGGGCAGATCATGCAGGCGGCTTCGCTGCTGGCGAAGAACGCCAATCCGACCAAGGAAGAGGTCGTGGCGCATATGGACGGCAATCTCTGCCGTTGCATGACCTATTCGCGGATCCAGAAGGCAATCATGCGCGCCGCCACCGAGATGCGCACCGCATCCGCCGCCGGCAACGAGCGGAGGCCCACATGAACGAGCACGTGAAGACCATCACAGCCGAGACGACGGAGCTCAGCCGCCGCTCCTTCCTGGTCGGCACCGCCGCCGCCGGCCTCGTGCTCGGCTATGCCGGCGTGCCCGGCATTGGTGAAGCGCTCGCCGCGGCGCCGGCCAATTTCGAGCCGAGCGTCTGGTATGCGATCTCGCCCGATGGCCTGGTCACCGTGACCTGCGGCAAGGCCGACATGGGCCAGCACATCGCCTCCACCATGGCGCAGATCGTCTGCGAGGAGCTGGGTGCGAAGTGGAGTGACATGCGGGTCAATCTCGCCTCCAACGATCCGAAGTTCAACGATCCGGTCCTCGGGGCGCAGATCACCGGCGGCAGCTGGTCGACCATGATGAACTTCGACGCGATGAGCCGGGCGGGTGCGGCCGGACGCATGGCGTTGACGGAAGGCGCGGCCACTGCGATGGGCGTGCCGGCTTCCGAGCTCGTGGTGCGGGATTCCGTGATCTCGCATGCCAAGTCGAAGAAGCAGATGTCGTTCGCCGATGTCGTCAGGAGCGGCAAGGCAACGAAAACCTTCACGCCCGACGAGCTGAAGGCGATCAAGCTGAAGACGCCGGATCAATACACCATGATCGGTGTGTCGGTGCCGCAGCTCGACATCCCCTCCAAGACCAACGGCACGGCCAAATACGGCATCGACGTGATGATCCCGGGCATGGTCTATGGCGCGGTGGTGACGCCGCCGGTGCGCTATGGCGCCACGGTGAAATCGGTCGATGACAGCAATGCGAAGAAGGTGCCGGGCTTCATCAAGGCCGTCACCCTCGACGACAAGACCCAGACCACGACGGGCTGGGTCGTTGCGATCGCCAATACCTATGCCAACGCGAAGAAGGCCGCGGCAGCGCTGAAGGTCAGCTATGACGGCGGGCCGAATGCAAAGCTGTCGAGCGAGTCGCTGCTCGATGAGGCCAAGCGGCTTCAGGGCCTCGACGATTCCGGCCAGTTCTTCGTCAAGGATGGCGATGTCGGCGCCGCGCTCGGCACGGCGGCGAAGGTGCTTGAGGCGGAATACACCACCAGCATCAACATCCATGCGCCGATGGAGCCGATGAACGCCACTGCGGAGTTCAAGGGCGACATCCTGCACATCTATTCCGGCAATCAGTTCGCGACGCGCTCCGGCGCGATTGCGGCGGGTGCTGCCGGGATCGATCCGAAGTTCGTGGTGATGCACCAGATGTGGCTCGGCGGCGGTTTCGGCCGCAGGCTAGATGCCGACATGATGGTGCCGGCAGTGCAGGCGGCCAAGGCCGTCGGCAAGCCGGTGAAGGTGATCTACACGCGCGAGAACGACATGACGATGGATTTCTCGCGTCCGCTCACCTACCAGAAAGTGAAGGCCGGCATTGACGGCGACGGCAAGCTCGTCGCGCTCAGCCACGACGTCGTCTCGGCGTGGCCGACCCAGCGCTGGGGCATCCCCGACTTCCTGTCGCCTTCGGTCGACAAGAAGGGCCCGCTCGACGCGTTCACCGTGAACGGTTCGGACTTCTTCTACACCGTGCCGAACCACAATGTGCGCGCGATCAAGAACGAGATGGCGCACAACGCCACTCCGTCGGGCCAGCTCCGCTCGGTGGCGCCGGGTTGGACCTTCTGGGCGGTCGAGAGCATGATCGACGAGATCGCGGTCGCGGCCGGCAAGGATCCGGCGCAGTATCGCATCTCGCTGCTCGACGGCGCGGGCAAGAACGACGGCGGCGCGCAGCGGTTGCGCAACACGCTGCTCGCCGCGATGGGCCTTGCAGGCTACGGCACCAAGAAGCTGCCGAAGGGTGAGGGCATGGGCGTTGCCTGCGTGTCGTCACAGGAACGTGCGACCGCAAGCTGGACCGCTTGCGTCGCGCATGTTGCTGTCGCGCCCTCAGGCGAGGTGACCGTGAAGAAGCTCACGGTCGCAACCGATGTCGGCACGCAGGTGCATCCCGACAACATCCGCGCCCAGGTCGAGGGTGCGGCGCTGTGGGGCCTGTCGCTGGCCTTGTACGAGAAGGCGACGCTGAAGGACGGCGGCATCGAGCAGACCAATTTCGATAGCTACACGCCCTTGCGCATGAGCCAGATGCCGGAGGTCGCGGTCGCCGTGATCGCCAATGGCGAGAAGGCCACCGGCGTCGGCGAGCCGGCGGTGACGGTCGTCGCGCCCGCCATCGGCAACGCCATCTTCAATGCCTCCGGCGCCCGCGTCCGCGCGCTGCCGATCACGGCGGAGGCCGTGAAGGGGGCGATGAAGGCGTAAGGCGGGGCGTCCTGCCGCACCAAGAACGATCCGCCGGAGGGCGACCTCCGGCGGATTTTTGTTGCGAAAAAGCCAGTGTTTTCAAGGGCCGTTCTACTGCGCATGGGGTTGTTTTCGCGTTCGTGGGGAGGCGATCCGTAAAATTGCGTGGAATTCCGGCAGCCTCCGTTGAGCATGCCTCTTAAGGGCCGGAGAACCTGATCCGGCTTAGGCTGATGCCAAATACCCTCCCGTGCTTTTGGGGAAGCCATGAACGCGCCAGCCAAATCCGCCACCACACGCCAGCTTCTGCTGGCTTCGGATCGCAGCGACCAGAGCAGCGAGCTCGCCAGCATCTTGAAGGCGGTCGGCGACGTCGCGACGGTCTCGACGCAGGAGATCCCCGAGCAGCCGTCACGCGCGCTCTCCGGCCTCGTGGTCGACATCAACCTGCGCTCGCCCGAGAGCGTGCAGCGGGTGCGCAACAAGCTGCGGGGCGACGCCTATCGTTCCATGCCGCGGCTGTTCGTGCTGGCGGACGCCCTGCACCACGGCACCATGCAGGCCTGGGCGCTGGGCGCCACCGACACCATCTCGCGACCGCTGCAGCCGGAAGACATCCTCCAGCGCATCCGCGCTGCATTCCCCGATACCGCGACCTATGACGCGACCGATCGCGGCAAGACGCTCAACCGCGGCGTCGAGGCGGCGCATACGGTGCTGAAGAAGATGTTCGAGAAGCTGCCGCTCGGCATCCCCTTGACGTTCGACGACGTCATCGCCGCCGAGAACAAGATCCTGAAGGCGATCAAGCACTCCTCGCTGCGCGAATGGCTCACCACCGTCGGCTGCCATCATGTCGGCAGTTACCGGCACTGCCTGTTCGTCACCGGCTTTGCGGTCGCCTTCGCGCAGCACCTCGGCATGCGCGAGGACGACCAGCGCCGGCTGACCCGCGCCGCGCTGCTGCACGATGTCGGCAAGGCCTTCGTTCCCTCTCATTTGCTCGACAAGGCCGGCAAGCTCACCGACGAGGAGATGGCCGAGGTTCGACAGCATCCGCGCCGCGGCTATGACGCGCTCGCAGCCCAAGGCGGCTTCCCGCCGGAGATGCTCGACGTCGTCTTGCATCACCATGAATTCCTCGACGGCTCCGGCTACCCCAACGCGCTGTCGTCGAACCAGATCAGCGACATCGTGCGCCTGACGACGATCGTCGACATCTATGCGGCTCTGGTCGAGAAGCGCGCCTACCGCATGCCGTTCACGCACTCGCGTGCTTTCACGATGATGGAAGGCATGGGCGGCAAGCTGGACCAACAGCTGCTGCAGGCGTTCCGGCCGGTGGCGCTGGGATCGTTCTGATCCGGCTGCCGTCACTCGACCGGCTTCCTGAGTTCCGCCTTCGCCGCCGTCGCCAGCGACGCTAATCCTCCGACGCCGGCGTCGCGCGGCCGGACATCGATCTTCTGTTGACGAGCTGGAGCGACATCCGCGGCGCTTTGCCGCTCGCCAGCGCTTGCGGACTTCCGGTGCATAGCGGGCTTTGTTACAACGCCGCCGACGCCGCTATCAAGAACAACACTTGGGAGAACCCTCGAGATGATCACCCGCCGTTCCGCGCTCGGCCTGCTCGCCGCCACGCCGCTTGCAGCCAGCCCGCTGTCGAAAGCCTTCGCGGCGGATTATCCGTCCCGGCCGGTGAAGTTCGTGGTCGGCTATCCGCCCGGCGGTGCAACCGACATTCTCGCCCGCCTGATCGGCCAGCGGCTGTCGGAGCGGCTCGGCCAGCAATTCGTGATCGAGAACAAGCCGGGCGCCGGCAACAACATCGGCACCGAATCCGTCGTGAATGCCGAGCCAGACGGCTACACCGTGCTGCTGGTCAATCCGGCGAACTACATCAACTCGACGCTCTATACCAATCTCAAATTCAACTTCGTTCGCGACATCGCGCCGATCGCCGCCTTCCAGCGCGTGCCGAACGTGATGACCGTCAACAAGGACGTGCCTGCCAAGACCGTTGCCGAGTTCATCGATTACGTGAAAGCCAACCCCGGCAAAGTGAACATGGCCTCTTCCGGCAACGGCACCTCGGTGCATCTGTCCGGCGAAATGTTCATGGCGATGACCGGCTGCAAGATGCAGCACGTGCCCTATCGCGGCGCGGCGCCCGCGATCACCGACATGCTCGGCGGACAGGTGCAGGTGATCTTCGACAACATGCCATCGATCATCCAGCACATCCGCTCCGGTTCGCTGCGCGCGCTCGGCGTCACCACCGCGCAGCGCTCGCCACAGCTTCCCGACGTGCCGGCGATCGGCGAGACCGTGAAGGATTATGAGGCAAGCGCGCTGTTCGGCATGGGCGCGCCGAAGAACATGCCCAAGGACGTGATCGCCAAGCTCAACGACGAGATCAACACGATCTTGAAGGAGCCCGACATGACCAAGCGCCTGGTCGAGCTTGGCGGCGATCCGCTCGTCTTGACGCCGGAGGGGTTCGGCCAGCAGATCGAGGCGGAGACCGCCAAGTGGAAGAAAGTCGTCGAGTTCGCCGGCCTCAAGGTCGAGTAGCGTTTCCTAGATCGACCGGGAATTGAGCCCCGCCGCAAGGCGGGGCTTTCCTGTTGCGCGAGTTCCTGCTTGACGGGCTGAGGTCAGCGCCTATACTAAACCTTATGGTTAAGTATCAAGACGAGACGCTCGATCGCACCTTTGCGGCATTGTCGGATCCGACGCGGCGCGCATTGCTGGCCCGCCTCGGCGAAAAGGATAGTCTGTCCGTGAGCGAGCTGGCCGCGCCCTTCTCGATCTCGCTGCCGGCGATCATGAAGCACCTCGACGTGTTGACGGATGCAGGCCTGATCGTGCGGGAGAAGACCGGGCGCACGGTTTCCTGCCGGCTCACCGCGCAGCCGATGGAGCAGGCGATGGACTGGCTCAATCGCTATGCCCAATTCTGGACCGAGAGTTTCGACCGCCTTGCCGCCTTTGTGGAGGACAAACCATGGTCAACGCCGTCGCCAACGTCGCCGGACGCGCAAACGAAGGCCCAAGCCTCACGCTCACACGCCGGCTCCGCGCGCGGCCGGAAAAGGTCTTCGCCGCCTGGACGCAAGCCGCGCAGCTAGTGCAATGGTTCGGGCCGCCGAGCATGAAGCCGGCGACGCTGAACGCCGAACTCGACGTCCGCGCCGGCGGCCGCTACCGCATCTCGTTCACGCGCGACGACGGCGAATATTTCGAGGCGGGCGGCCTCTACCGTGAGGTCGTACCGAATGAGCGGTTGGTCTTCACCTGGGCCTGGCATTCGACACCGGAGCGCGAATCGTTGGTGACGATCACGCTGAAGCCCGACAGTGCCGGCACGCTGATGATTTTTCATCACGCTCAGTTCTTCGACGAAACTGCACGCGACAACCATCGGCGTGGCTGGGACTCGTTCTTCGACAAGCTCGACGCCTTCATCGGCTGATCCGGACAGAGGAGGATATCATGCAGCAACATCAGATCGTCTCGCGCGAGCAATGGGTCGCGGCTCGCAAGGTCCATCTGGCGCGCGAGAAGGAGTTTTCACAGGCACGCGAGCGCCTCGCCGAGGAGCGCCGCGCATTACCCTGGGTGAAGGTTGACAAGAGCTACATCTTCGACGCGCCGGACGGCCAGGCGACGTTGGCTGACCTCTTCAAGGGCCGCCCGCAGCTCGTGGTTCAGCATGTGATGTTCGCGCCGGACTGGGAAGCTGCCTGCAAGAGCTGCTCGTTCTGGGCCGATGGCTTCGAGCGCATGGTGCCGCATCTGGCGGCGCGCGACACCACCATGGTCGCGATCTCGCTGGCCCCGGTCTCGAAGCTCGAGGCGTTCAAAAAACGGATGGGCTGGAGTTTCGATTGGGTGTCGTCAGGCCGCAACGACTTCAACTACGATTACGAAGTCTCGTTCACGCGCGAGCAGATTGATCGGGGCGTGCCGAAATACAATTTCGGCACCACGCCGTTCTACGGCCCGGAGCTGCCCGGCATCAGCGTGTTCTTTCGCGACGAGGCAGGCGAGATCTTTCACACCTATTCCTGCTTCGCCCGGGGCCTCGACATGATGAACGCGGCTTATCAATATCTCGACCTCACTCCGCTCGGCCGACACGAGGAAGGCCTGCCCTATCCGATGGACTGGGTCCGCCTGCGCGACCAATACGAGTCGCAGGCAAACAGCGCGTGCTGCCACGGGTGACGGCGGCTACTTCTTCGCGTCGGCCTCTTCCGTGCCTTTGCACGAGATCAGCATCGTATAGGCGCGGGCGTTGCCGGCGATCTCGGTGGTTTTGAGCTCGCCCTTCGGCTCGGCCGTCTGGTATGGCACCACCGAATTGTCGAGGAAGTCGCGCAGCGCGCCGGTCTTGATCGCGAAGTTGATGTTCTCGGGGATGTCGCCTGTCAGCGCGGCAATGCGCAATCCGGGGAGCTTGCCGGTGACCACGCCAACGATCTGACCGCTGGTGTCGAACAGCGGGCCGCCGCTGTTGCCGGGCTGCACCGGTGCGCTGATTTGCAGGAATCGCGTGTCGTTGCGCATGCCGCTGAGCGAGCTCACGATCCCGGTCGTCACGGTGAAGTCGGACGTGAGCAAGCCGTGATAGGGAAAGCCGATTGCAACGACAGAGTCGCCGGAGCGGAAGGAGCGGTCACGGATCCGGGCATACTCGTTGAATGTCGCCGTCGACGGCGCCTGCAAAAGAGCGAGATCGTTGTTCACGTCGGCAGACACCACGCGCAATAACATCGCTGCCTGGCCAGTGAGATTTCCTTTGAGCTCGCTGCAACCTTCGATCACGTGGTTGTTGGTGACGATGTGGCCGCTCGCGCTGACCACGAAGCCGGTGCCAAATCCGGAACTGCTCTTGGTGCCTTTGGCGGGCTTGCCCGCCGCCGGTGACGCCTGCTTGTCCGCCGTGACGGCCGGCTTGGCGGCACCCTTGGTGAAGTCGCCGGCCTTGTCGAGGCCGTCGGCCTTCACCTTGGTCACGCAATTGGCCAATGCAGCGATCACCGGTCCGGTCGAGGTGAGGTTAAAATTCAGAACGGCGCTGCCGGCCGTCGCCACCATCAGGCTCGCTTTCTGGAACGCACGCACGACATTCGGCGGCAAAATGGCAGTGAGCATGTTGGGCTGGTAGGCCGTGGCGTACAGCCTGGCTTGCTCCTGCCCGTCAAAGGTCACGTCGATCGCGGCACTCTCGCCCTTGTTGAAGTGATAATTGGGGCTCGCAAAGGCGAGCGACCATGTGCCGGCGGCATTTTGGCTCACGACCAGGCTGACACCGCTCGCATACGGCGTCGTTGCGGCGCAATGAGAGAAGGCGCCGGTCTGATCGTTGCTGAAGGCGCCTCCGATCCAGTTGCCGACATTGACTGAGCCGAACGGTCCCGCCGCGTGTGCCAACCCCGCAAAACCAAGCTGCAACAGCGCCGCAGCAACAAACGATGTCAACCGCATAACTTCCCCCGAAATGCTTTGACCTCATCTTACCTGCGTGCTCGCGTGTTGTGCAACCAACAGTTGTTGAAGGCGCCCGGGACCTGCCGGGGACTTTCGGACTTGCCTTTAACTTTGTGAAGCGGTATACTTTGCATTACAAAGTGATCGGAAAAGCCGGTCCGCGGGGCGTGGGTGGAGCGGAGTTTTGGCGTTGCCAATGCGCGATCTCGACAAGGCACTGGCCGACATCGTGGCGATCCGCAGCCAGATTGCGGCCGGCACGGCGTTCCGCGGCTATGGTCCGGCCACGATGGCGGCGACCGGAGCTGTGGCGCTTGTCACCGCCATCCTGCAATTCTGGCTGCTCCGCGATCCCACCGGCGAGCCGCTCGGCTTCTTCTTCGGCTGGTTCATCGCGGCTGCGTTGTCCGGCCTGATCATCTGGATCGAGATGCGCGCGCGCTCGCGCCGCCATCATTCGGGTCTCGCCGACGCCATGATCCATCAGGCCGTCGAGCAGTTCCTGCCCGCGGGCGTCGCGGGTGTCCTGCTTGCGGTGGTGATGTGGAAGTTCGCCGCGGAGACGCTGTGGCTGCTCCCGGGGCTATGGCAGATCCTGGTGTCGCTCGGCATCTTCGCCTCTGTCCGTTGGCTGCCGCGCAGCGTGGCATTCGCCGGGGCCTGGTACTTCATCTCGGGTTTCGTGGTCGTGGCGCTTGCGAGCCGGACCCACATGCTGTCGCCTTGGACCATGGGCCTGCCCTTCGTCATCGGCCAATCGGTCATGGCGGCGATTCTGTATTTCGCGTCCGGAGACAATGATGTCGAAGAGTGACAGTGCGCCGTTCTCTTATGAGGGGCTCGACCGTGTGATCCACGAGAAGGCGAGGCTTGGGCTTCTGACCTCGTTGATGGCTCACCCGAAGGGGCTTGCGTTCGCCGACCTGAAACAGCTCTGCGGCCTTACCGACGGCAATCTCAGCCGGCACCTCGCGGTGCTCCAGGAGGCTGGCCTCGTCGAGGTCACGAAGGGCTATGAAGGAAATCGCCCGCACACCACCTGCCGTCTGACCAAGACCGGCCGGCGCCGCTTCCTCGACTATCTCGCGGTGCTCGAGCGGCTGGTCCGCGACGCCGCCAAGGCTGCGGGCCGCGAAGCCTCGCCGCTCGGCCGTCTCGGCATTCTCCCGACCTGACCTGTCCCCCATTTTTGACTGGAGACTTTGCGATGCAAAGTGAGATCACGTGCCACAACGAAAAACTTCATGTCGGCATCATCATGGACGGCAACGGGCGATGGGCGACGCGGCGCGGTCTGTCGCGCGTGCGCGGCCACGAGGCCGGGGTGGAGACGATTCGGCGAATCGTCGAGGCCGCGCCCAAGCAGGGCATCGGCACGCTGACGCTCTATGCGTTCTCGACCGACAATTGGCGCCGGCCCAAGGCCGAGGTCGCCGCGCTGATGACGCTGCTTCGCTTCTATCTCGCCAATGAGGTGCAGAGCCTCGCGAAGAACGGTGTCCGCCTCAACGTCATCGGCCGCCGCGACCGGCTGCCGGATGGTATCGCCAATGCCATCGCGCGCGCGGAGGGGGCCACCGCCCACGGCACCACGCTGAATCTGCGCATCGCCGTCGACTATTCCGCGCGCGACGCCATCCTGAATGCGGCGGCGAAGGCGGCTGCGCTGACCAGCCTGACCCGCGAAGCCTTCTCACAGCTCGTCACCGGCGAGGCAGGCTTGCGCGACGTCGATCTCATCATCCGTACCTCGGGCGAGAAGCGCCTGTCGGACTTCCTGCTCTGGGAAGGCGCCTATGCCGAGCTGCATTTCACCGACCGGATGTGGCCGGAATTCGATGCAAGTGATCTCGCCGCTGCGCTGGCCTCCTTCCACGGCCGCGAGCGCCGCTTCGGCGGCCTCAAGGCCATCATGCCAAAGGAGGTGCCGTCGCTCTCGCGGGCGTGAGGCTGGACCGCATCGCTGAATTCTGATGTCGTGGAGCACCACCATTCGTGAGTGATCGCATGACGTCCTTCAAAACCATTCGTGCCCGCGCAGAGAAGCGCAAGGGCGGGCCCAAGGCGCTCGAGAAGCTGATGCCTGACAAGCCCGGCCTGAAGGGTCTGGCAAGACTCGGCGACGACCGCATTCTCGCCGAGATGACGCGGCGGGTGTTTTGCGCAGGCTTTGCCTGGAACGTGATCGAGGCGAAATGGGACGGTTTCGAAGACGCGTTCCTGCGTTTCCAGCCGGGCAAGCTCAGCTTCCAGCCAGAGGATTATTGGGAAGCCCTGCTGCGCGACGCGCGGATCGTGCGCAATGGCGCCAAGATCATGTCGGTGCGCGACAATGCAGCCTTCGTGCAGGAGATCGCGACAGAGCACGGCAGCTTCGGCAAGTTCCTGGCGAAATGGCCGCCCTCCAACCAGATCGGCCTGCTCGATCTGCTCGGCAAGCGCGGCTCCCGACTCGGCGGCAACACCGGCCAGATGCTGCTGCGTTTCGTCGGCTGGGACGGTTTTGTGACATCGCGGGATGTCGTCGCTTGCTTGCGCGATGCCGGTCTCGACATCGCCGAAGAGGTCAAGTCGAAGGGCGATCTCGCAAAGGTGCAGGCGCAGTTCAATGCCTGGGCCGAGGAGACCGGTCTGCCCTACACCTATCTGTCACGCATCTGCGCCCTCTCGGTTGGCGAGAACAGGATCGAGCACTAGTTCACGGCGAAGTCACGCATGATCGGGCGGATCGTGGGCATCGTGTGGCGATCCTGCGCCGTCCGCGCGGCAGATGAAGCGCGCGATCACGAATTGACTTTCGCAGGAACATTTGTGCGCAGCACCCGTTCGGGAGTTTGAGCCAGGCGGTACAGGCGCCCGCTCAGTTCCATGAACAGACAGAACGGAGCAGCTCATGAAGCTCACATCCGAACAGGTGAAGCAGACCGTCAACCAGCTCGGCGCCCAGGTGCTGCCCGATGAGCATCCCGCCATTCCCCAGCTCAACAGCATGTTCGGCGACCACACCTTCTTCGTCGACGAGATGGGCCTGAAAGTTCTCGAGCCGACCCCGTCGCTCGGCGCGGAGCGCGAGACCGGCGAAGTCGTCAGCCTCGCCGACTGGAGTGATGCCGATCTGACCCGCTTGATGGCGCACGAACCGGAGCCGACCGGCGTGATCGTCGTGTTCGAGCACGTCAGGCACTGACTGGGCCGCGCCAAGCAAGACCACCCTTCGGGCGACGAAGGGTGGCTCGATCAGACGTGCGGTGAGCCGCTGATGTCCGATCCGCCCCTGTGCAGAACGGCCTAAGCAGTTTAGGCTCTTCGATGTGGGTGCATCACCCAAAATGATCGAAGCGACTTGCAGGAGGTGACGATCATGGACGTCGACAAGGCTACTGCCGTGATTTCCGCAGCCGGGATCGAACTGACCGACCGGCGCCGGAACGGCGCCGATGATGGCTGGTCGCTCAGCTTCTCCAATGGCGCCGTCGTGGAAGTCGGGGACAAGGGAGACATCTCCGCTTCGGGCAAGGGTGCCGAGGTGGTCGCAAGCCTGCTCGGGTTGCCCGACAAATCGGCTTGAGGCCGCAGGCCCTGAGCCCTTCACTTCGCCGGTTGATATCCGTCGGACAGCGTGCCGAGAAAGGCGACGACGTCGTCGATCTCGACCGCAGTCAAGGCGGGTGCATCACCGGCCCTGCGGTCAAACGGCGCATCCATGTTGACATTGGCCTTGGGCCGTTCGGGCAGATCATCATATTTATCGACGCTGCCGTTCGCCTTGCGCGGATACCAAAGCTCCGGCCGCGTCTCGCGTTCGACATAGAACCGCACGGCGTCGCGCAGGGAGTGCACGGAGCCGTTGTGAAAGAAGCTTTGGCGAAGCGCGACATTTCGCAGTGTCGGCGTCCGGAACAGGCCGCAATAATCCTCGCGCTTCAGGAAATCGTTGCGCAGCGGCCCGCACAGGCCGAGGTCGAAATAGGCCGGGTCCTTGTTGGCGGGAATGTCGCGATTGCGCGGCACGCCGAGCGCGATCAGTCCGTAATCGGTGAACTGGGGCGGGGTGCCGTCATTGCCCCGTTTGCTGATATGGCAGGAGGCGCAATTGCCCTTGTTCGGCGCGTTGAACAGCTCGAGCCCCCGCGCTTCCGCAGGCGCAAGCTCGGCCTCGCCGGCCAGCACCGCGTCATATTTGCTCGAATAGGGATAAAAGGTCCGGTAATCCTGCTGGTAGACTTCGAGCGCCTTGAGCGCGATCCTGTACACGGTGGCAGGATCGGCAGCTGCCTTGGATCCGGCGATGGCCGCGATCTCCTTGCCGTGGCCGGCAGCGAGCACCCGGCGCGCCACCTCGAACGCGTCCCGATTGCCCATCTCAAAGCTCGAGAGCAGCGGAATTGCCGCCTGATCGGCGCCACGGTCGACCCGTCCATCCCAGGTCAGGCCTCCGGTCGGGCCGTTGTCGATGCTTTCGTCGGCCTCGTCCTCGGAATCGTGGAAATGTTCGGTGAAAGGCGGCACCGCTTGCAGGTATTTCAGGGAGGGGACGGCTCGCATCCCCGGTTGCTGCAGGTCGCCACCGCCCATCTGCACCGCGCGTGAATTGGCCGGTCCGAAGCCGTGGGCGGGATCGTGGCAGGACGAGCATGCAAGCTTCCCCGACGGCGAGAGCGAGGGATCGAAAAACAGGGCCCGACCGAGCGCGCCGAGTCGCTCGGCCTGCCGGCGCGCCTCGGCGCGCGACATCTCCGCACGGGCCTTGCCGGGACCGAGGGCGAAAGCGGTGAGGACAATCACCGATACCAAAACCCAGTGCGTCATCCGCATGTTGCAACCGTGCCTATGGCGAGGCATCGTCATGACGATTAAACCGTGCTTTCGAGGGGCGTCCACGCTATGACGAATGGAACGAGAGCATCAATCAGGTGAGACAGGGGGGCTTTGAATGCGGGCGAAATCGGCGATTGTCCTTTGTGCATCGAGTTTGGTCATCGGTGCGTTCGATCCGGCGCTCGCGGCGGGGAACGCTCCCGCCGCCAGGAAGGATGCTCCCGACGATCTGACGCTGATCGATACGGTGGTGGTGATTTTTGCCGAGAACCGCAGCTTCGACAATCTCTATGGCAATTTCCCGGGCGCGAACGGTGTTGCGAACGCGTCCGCCCGGACGACGACGCAGCGCGATCGCGACGGCAAGCCGTTCCGCGAATTGCCGCCGGTCTGGGGCGGCCTGACCGCCAAGGGTGTGACGCCGCCGGTGACCGAGGCGCAGACCGAGCATCTGCCCAATCGCCCCTTCTATCTGGACGATCCGAAGGGCTTCAAGCTCGGCTACGGCACCATCACGCACGACCTCTGGCACCGCTTCTACCAGAATCAGATGCAGATCGATGGAGGGCGCAACGACAAGTTCGTCGCCCACGCCGACTCCGGTGCGCTGGTGATGAGCCTGTGGGACGGATCGAAGCAGGCGATGTGGAAGGTTGCCGAGAAATATACGCTGGCCGACAATTTCTTCATGGGAGCGTTCGGCGGCTCTTTCCTGAACCACCAATGGCTGGTCTGCGCCTGCGTCCCCACCTTTCCCAAGGCCGACATGAGCCCGGCCAAGCCGTCGATCTCCGTTGTGGAAGCTGACGGCGTGACGTTGAAGGAGGCCGCCAACTCGCCGAAATCGGCCATGGATGGCATCCCAAAATACGTCAGCGACGGCAATCTCACCCCCGATTTCTATGCCGTGAATACCATGCAGCCGCCCTTTCAGCCGAGCGGCAACGAACCCGCGAAGGATGGCGACAAGGCTTATGCGGATCCGATGAAGCCGACGACGTTGCCGCCGCAGACCGAGCCGACGATCGGCGATTTGCTCAGTCTCAAGCGCGTCAGCTGGGCCTGGTACGGCGGCGCCTGGCAGGACGTGCTGGAGCATGGCAACAATTCACCGGTCCCGAACTTCCAGTATCACCACCAGGCCCTGAACTATTACGCCAGCTTCGCGCCCGGCACCGCGGCACGTGCCGAGCATCTGCTCGACGGTGGCCTTGGGGGTACCGAGTTCATCAAGGCGATCGACGACGGCAAGCTGCCGCAGGTCAGCTTCTACAAGCCGCAGGGCGACCTCAATGAGCATTCGGGCTATGCCGATATCCAGGCCGGCGACACGCATATCGCCGACGTGATCGCACATCTCGAGAAGAGCCCGCAGTGGCAGCATATGCTTGTCGTCGTGACCTATGACGAGAACGGCGGCCTGTGGGATCACGTCGCGCCGCCGAAGGGCGACCGCTGGGGCCCTGGCTCCCGCGTCCCCGCCATCATCATCTCCCCCTATGCGCGCCACGGCTATGTCGACCACACGGCGATGGACACGACCTCGATCCTGCGCTTCATCACGCGCCGCTTCGAGCTGCCGACCCTGCACGGCATCACCGTGCGCGATGCGGCGATTGCCGCTCACGATCAGAAGCCGCTCGGAGACCTGACCAGCGCGCTCGCGCTCAAAGGAAAGTAGGAGCCGCGCGCAAAGACTGAGATTCGTGTCAGAACCCCTGGGGATCACCACCAAGCCCATGCCGGCTGACCGCCTTCTTCTCCTCCAAGACGCTCTCATCAGGACCGCTGAAACGCATGTCGACCCTGGAAGCCGCGCTGCGAGGAGGAGCAGTCGTCATTCTGCTTTTCCGCGTAGTGGTGGCCGCGCGCGATGCGCGGCGTAATCCCATCAGCCGCTATTCCGCATTTCTGGCTTTGACCATCGCGGCCTATATCGTCGATTCGGCGCCGGGCTTCGGTGTGCTGGCTCTGCCGCTGCGCATGTCGGTTCATCTCGTCAATGCCGGCATGCCGGCGGCGTTCTGGATTGCGATGAGCGCCATCTTCGTCGATGATTTTCGCCTGCGATGGTACCATTGGCTCGGCGGGCTCGCGTTGATGGGGTTCGCGCTGATCGACATGTCCAGACATCCGATGTCTGTCGATGTGGCGCGCAGCTGTCTGTCGGTGTCCCTTTTGCTGCTCGGAATCTGGAGCGTGCTGTCGGGGCGCGCGACTGATCTCGTGGAGAACAGGCGACGGCTCCGCGTCTGGTACGCAATGGTCACCGCGCTCTACTCGCTGTTCACTATCGGCTCGGATTGGCTTTGGCCCGGGGGTCTTTCGGCGGCATCGGTCAGCCTCGCCAACGCGGCCGGCCTGACGGCGCTGATTTTTCTGTTCGCCGTGCTGGGTACGCTGGCTTCGGCCGAGACATCGCTGGTTCCTGCGCCGGTGCTGGCTAGGACGCTGGCAAGCGAGCCGGTCGCGATCCCGCGAGATCCGCCGTCGGCGGCAGTCGCCATCGAGCCCGATGCGGCCGAGCTCGCCGCGCTCCGCCGCCTGCTCGACCGCGACAAGGTCTTTCGTGAGCCGGATTTGAGCATCGCAACACTGTCACAAAAGCTCGACATTCCGGAATACCGGCTGCGTCATCTGATCAACCGTCAGCTCGGCCATCGCAACTTCAGCGCCTTCGTCAACGGCTATCGCTTGGCGGAGGCCGAAGCCGCGCTGGGCGATCCTGCGCAAGCCGCCGTGCCGATCCTGACCATTGCGCTCGATGCCGGCTTCGGCTCGATCGGACCGTTCAATCGCGCCTTCAAGGCGCATACCGGCGTGACGCCGTCCGAGTATCGGCGGGCCCGTGCTGCCGGCGCGACCGGTGCCGAAACCTAGCCGTTTCCCGATTTTGACTGGCCTATTGCAGGAATCGGCCAGTCGTCTTTCAGGTTTCGGCGCGCCGGCGCGCTGTCCTCGTGCAATCCACTGTCCTGCAGGCGGGCAGCCCGCCGATGTGAGATTGCCATGAAGCTATTGATCCAAGTGTTGCAATTCTCCCTTCCCGCCGTGATCGCGATCGCGACGCTGGAGGGGCTCGTCCTGGCGCTGGTGATGCGGCGGGACTACAATTGGCGCGCCTATGGGGCCTCGCTGGCCGACGCTCTTGGCCGGCAATATCTGGTTTACACGCTGCTGCCGCTCAGTATCGCTCAGCCGCTGGTCGATCTGGCCTGGCGCCACCGGCTGTTCACCGTCCCGCTCGACGGGGCGCTGTCGGTGATCGTGCTCGTGATCGCGCAGGACTTCTCCTATTACTGGTTCCACCGCGCCAGCCACCGTGTTCGCTGGTTCTGGGCGACGCATGCGATCCACCATTCCTCGAACGAGTTCAACCTGGCGGCCGCCTACCGCTTTGGCTGGACCGGAAAACTGACCGGTGCGGCGATCTTCTACGTGCCGATGATCTGGCTCGGCTTCGCGCCAGGCCCGGTGTTCATCGCCGCCGGCATCAACCTGCTGTACCAGTTCTGGCTGCACGCGGAGTGGATTCCGAAACTCGGCTGGCTGGAATATGTGCTCAACACGCCGTCGCATCATCGCGTGCACCACGCCTGCAACGCCGAGTATCTCGATCGCAATTACGGCGGCATCTTCATCGTGTTCGACCGGATGTTCGGGACCTTCGTCGCCGAGCGCGACGACCTGCCGTGTCACTACGGCCTGGTGAAGCCGCTGCGCTCCAACAATCCAGTCGTCATCGCGTTTCACGAATGGGCGGCACTGGCTCGCGATCTCTGGCGCTCACCCACGTGGCGCGATCGGCTTGCCTGCCTGATCGGCCCGCCCGGGGATGGTGCTGAGCCTGCGTCCGTCACGCCGGCGGTGCACGATGCCGGTCAAAAGATCGAGGTTGCAGTGGGATGAAATGGCGCACCCGACACGATTCGAACGTGTGACCTTTGCCTTCGGAGGGCAACGCTCTATCCAGCTGAGCTACGGGTGCAACGAGGCCTCATTTAGCCTAATGGCGGGAGGTGGGCAACCGGTCTTGCCGCGACAATCGCTGCGGTTCAGGCCGATTTGCGCGGGACCAGGCCAGGAACTTGACTGCTGTCAGGCATATTGTCCCGCCCCAGGCCGGCAAATTCGGCCAGCACCCGCTCGGAGCAGACGACTCGGTTGCGGCCGAGCCGCTTGGCCGCATAGAGCGCCTGGTCGGCCGCACCGAGCAGCTGGTCAGGGGCGCCGTCGACCTCGCCGGGGACGTGACTGGCGACGCCGACACTCAGGGTGACATGCTCGCCGGCCCCGTGGGCGCCATGGCTGATCCGCAAGGCCATGACCGCCCGGCGGATCTCCTCGGCGATGACGCAGGCATCGTCGCAGCCCGTCTCGGGCAGGATCAGCGCAAATTCCTCACCACCATAGCGGCTGGCGAGATCGAGCGGGCGCACGGCATGGCGGCTGACGACGCGCGCGACCTCGCGCAGGCATTCGTCGCCGCTCTGGTGGCCGTGCTCGTCGTTGAACAGCTTGAAATGGTCGACGTCGACGAACAGCAGCGCCAGCGGCCTCTGCGTTCGCTGCGCGCGCGCCCATGCGGTCAACAGCATCTGGTCGAACGAGCGGCGGTTCGATAGCCCAGTGAGCCCGTCCTTGGTCGCGAGCTCCTTCAACGCCATCTCGGCGCGCTTCTGGTCGGTGAGGTCGCGCAGCGTCTCCACCACGGCGATGAGATTGCCGGCCTCGTCATGGATGGGACCCGCGTCGATCGCGAGATAGAGCTGGCTGCCGAGCTTCGGCATCACACACCAGTTCTCCGCGGAAAAGCCGAGCCCGTTGTGGCCGCGTGCGGTGTATTCCGAATAGAACTCCGGCAGTTGTTCGGGGCGGTCTTGCGCCACGAGGTCGGCAAGGCAAGGGCGCTTGGTCTCGTAGAAGGCCTGCCAGTGCTTGGTGGTGCCGATCACCTCGGAAGCGGCAACGCCCGTCAGCCGCTCGCAAGCCCTGTTCCAGATCACGACGCGACGCTTGGGGTCGATCACGAAGGTCGGCACCACCAGATGCTGCATCAGGCGCACGGCGTAGGAATCGGCGACGCCGACGATTTTGGAAGATTTTGTCATCTCAGGCCACCGCCGCGACAAGCATGCAATCATCAGGGCCGAACAACCCGCGCACCTCGATCGCAGGCCTGGGTCTGCTGAAGAGATAGCCCTGCATCTCCGTGCAGCCGAGCCCGCGCAGCATTTCGCGCTGGGCTTCGGTCTCGACGCCTTCGGCAACCGTCGTCATGTTGCTGGCGGAGGCGATGTTCACCACCGCCTGCACGATCACGGGCGATCCGCCGGGATCGGCAATGTCGGCGACGAAGCAGCGGTCGATCTTGATCTTGTCGAACGGGAAGCGCTTCAGATAGCTCAGCGAGGAATAGCCGGTGCCGAAATCGTCAAGCGCGATGCGCACGCCGATCGAGCGGAGCTGATGCAGGATCGAGAGCGCTGCCTCGTCGTCGCGGATCAGAACGGCCTCGGTGATCTCGATCTCGAGCCGGTGCGGCGCGAGGCCGGAGGCGGCGAGTGCGCCCGCGATCCGCAGCGCCAGCGTGTCGCATTTGAGCTGCACCGGCGAGACGTTGACCGCGACGCGCACATGCGCCGGCCAGGTCGCGGCCTCGTTGCAGGCAGTGCGCAGCACCCAGTCGCCGAGTTCGTTGATCAGGCCGGTATCCTCCGCGATCGGAATGAACTCGGCCGGCGAGATCATCCCGCGCTCGGGATGGCGCCAGCGCAGCAACGCCTCGCAGCCGGTGACCGCGCCCGAGTGCAGGTTGACCAGCGGCTGGTAGTGAATCTCGAAGCCGCCCTCGACCAGCGCCTGGCGCAAATCCTGCTCCAGCGTGAGGCGGGCCTTGGCGCTCGCATCCATCTCGGGCACGAAGAACCGGTGGGTGCGCCGCCCTCCGGCCTTGGCGCCGTACATCGCGAGATCGGCGTTCTTGATGAGCTGGTCAAGGTCGGCGCCGTCCTGCGGCGCCAGCGCGATGCCGATGCTGGCATCGGTGGAGAGCTGGTGGCCGAGGCAAGGATAGGGGCGGCGGATCGCCTCATGGATAATTGTCACGAAAGACAGCGCGTCAGCGGCCGTTTCGATTCCCGTCTGGATCACCGCAAACTCGTCGCCGCCGAGCCGCGCGATCAGATCGCCGGACTTGAGACAAGCTCGGATGCGGCCGGCGATGGCCTTCAGGAGCTCGTCGCCGACATGGTGGCCAAGCGAATCGTTGATGCCCTTGAATTCGTCGACGTCGATATAGAGCAGTGCGAACCGCTCGCCGTCCGCGACCTTTGCCAGCTCCCGCTCGATCTGCTCGCGGAACAGCGTGCGGTTCGGCAGGTCGGTCAGCGCGTCGTAATGCGCCAAATGCGCGATCTTGTCATGGGCGCGCCGGCGCTCGGTGACATCCTCGACGACGTTGATGAGGTAGCGCGGCTCGCCGGACGTGTCGCGGATACCGATCCGGGTCGAGGTGATGTAGCGCGGTCCCATGGTCAGGCTCGTCCAGGCATGTTCGTCCCTGAACAAGCCCTCGGTCATCTGCAACGCCCTGCTGTCGTCTTCAGTGACTTCCCTTGCGATGTCACCCGGATAGATGTCGAAGGGAGTTTTGCCGACCACGGTTTCGCGCGATTGGCCGAACTGCTCTTCCGCCGTGCGGTTGATCAGCAAATATTGGCGTGTTCGGGCGTCCTTCACCGTAATCTGCGAGGGGATATGATCGACGATCTCGCGGAGGAACGTGTAGTTGCGGTCGCGCTCCTGCTCCAGATTGCGCCGCTCGGTGATCTCCTCGATCGTGGCGACCCATCCGCCCTGCGCGAGCGGGGTGTTGATGACCTGGAAGGCGCGGCCGTTCGGGAGTTCATGTGTTTTTACGGCGACCTTGCCTTCGGCGACTTCCCTCAGGACGTCGGCGCAAAACTCTTCGACGTTGCCGCTGAACGCGTTGCGCTCCTGGCGATGGTACATCGCCTGTTGGATGTGACAGCCGGGCTTGATGACATCATGGGAAAGCCCGAACATCTCCACATAGCGGCGATTGCAGGTGACGATATATCCGTCGGCGTCGTGCAGGATCAGCCCTTGCGACATATTGTTGAGCGCGGTGTCGAGCCGCAGGCGTTCGGCCTCCAGCCTCTGCTGGGCCTCGCGGTTCTGCCGGTTGATCTGGCGGATGATCAGGAACAGGATCAGCGCGATCACGGCCGCTGAAAGCGTCGCGGTTGTGACCATGAACCGCGTTTGCTCGCGCCAATCCGCAAGCGCCGATTCCATCGTATTGGTTGCGATGATGATGATCGGGAAATGCTGGAGCCGCGCCCCTGCACCGAGGCGCCCCTGACCATCCGTCGGACTCTTCTCGATCCGCAGGGTCTGCCGACCACCCTCTGCAACGATCTTTTGCAGCAGCGGTCCGCTGGCGTAGCTCTTGCCGACGAGCTCCTCGGCGTAGGGATGGCGGGCCAGCATCATGCCGCCACGGTCGTACAGCGAGATGGCAGCGCCGTCTCCGAGCGCCAGCGATGAGAAATATTTCTGATAGCTGCCCGGATCGATTCGCCGCACCATGACCCCGACGAGTTCGCCCGCCGGATTGGTCAGGCGGCGCGCAACCACAGTGGTCCATTTGCCGAGGAGAAAGCTCTTCACGGTTTCCAGCAGCACCGGCTCGGACTGGGGATTGGATTTGAAGGTTTGGAAGTAGGCTCGCGACGAGATGTTGATCTTGGGCAGCGGCTCGTTTCGCGACCAGTTGATGATGTCGCCGTTGATGTCATAGATCGCGATGTCGCCGAGATAGTTCACGGCACTGACCTTGTTCGCGAGCATGCGATGTGCGTCGTCGCTCGTCATGCGTTCGCGGAACATCTCGGGCGAGGTGATGCCCGCCAGGTTCATCTGCGCGATCAGGTCGGCGGCGACGGACTCCGAATCCTCGAACTGCTGGTCGAAGTGACGGGTCAGCAGGAGGATCGTGTTTTCCAGCTCGCGCTCGTTGTTGACGAGCGCGCGTTCACGGAAGTCGCCGACTGCCATCGCGGTCGCCGCGAAGATCCCGGCGACGAGAAGCATGCCTGACAGAGTCAGCCATAGCACCGGGCCACGCCGCAAGGCAGCGTCCCAGCTAGCCTTCGCGGCTTGCGCCAGTCGGGCTGCCGTCTCGGAAAATACGTTGCGCATCTCCTCCCCCCTGAGGGACAGAAATACACCGCACAAATGGCGTAAGGCTTAGGAAAACCAGTTAGCTAAGGATTAATCCGGTTGTCGCCTCGGAACCAAGCCAGGCGGCAATCGCCTGGTGATTGCGCGATTATCCGGACCATCGCTGCATTGCATCGTGAATCGACGCTTAATGGGAAGCGGCCGGCTGCTTGGCGCTGCCGCCGCGGCGCAGCCGTCCGACCACGCCGGTGGGGAAGAAATAGACGCTGGCGATGAACAGCAGCCCGAGCCAGAGCAGCCAGCGGTCCGGGTGCAGCAGCCCCGGCAGCAGCGGCAGGCCGGCTTCGGACGCCGCTTTCGAGGCGGCGCCCATCAGCGACTGCAGGTAGTTCTGGGCGAGGATGAAGATGGTGGCGCCGATGATCGCGCCGTAGATCGTGCCCATGCCGCCGATCACCACCATCAGCAGGATGTCCAGCATGATGGAGAAGCTGAGTGAGGTGTCCGGACCGGCATAGCGCAGCCACAGCGCATTCAGGATGCCGGCGCTGGCGGCGACCAGGGCCGCGAGACAGTTTGCGTAGGTCAGGTGGAACACCGTGCGGAAGCCGAGGGCCTCGGCTCGAAAGCGGTTCTCGCGGATCGCCTGCAGCACCCGACCGAACGGCGAGTTCACCACACGCAACAGCGCAAGGATCATCAAGGCCGAGACGGCGAACACCAGATAGAAGGTCAGGATGCGGCCGTTGATCTCGAAGCCGAAGGCGCTTTTGGGGATCAGCACCGTGCCGGGGCGCAGCAGCTCGGGCAGCTGGAAGCTGCGCCCGTCCTCGCCGCCGGTGAGCCAGGACAGCTGCGAGGCCAGCACCTGAAAGGCGGAGGCGACCGCGAGCGTGATCATGGCAAAAAAGATCGCGGCCACCCGCAGCGAGAACAGGCCGATGGCCAGCGCAAGCAGCGCGGCCAGCGGCAGGCCGACGACGATCCCGGTTGCGACGGCGGCCCAGCTCGGGCCCATGCCGTACAGCGCGATCGCGATCGCGTAACTGCCGATGCCGTAGAACATGGTATGGGCGAACGAGACCGTGCCGGTGTAACCGAGCAGCAGGTCGTAAGAGGCCACAAGCGCTGCGAACACGCAGATCTTGGCCGCGACGTTCAGTGCCTTGGCCCCCGGAAACAGGAACGGCGTCGCAGCCAGCGCCAGGATGATGACGACGAGAACGAGTGTAAGAACGCGGCTGCGCGGCGGATCGCCCGACAGGATCATCATCGGCTGGTCACCGCATAGAGGCCGCGCGGGCGCCACATCAGGATGCCGACCATCAGCAGAATGTTCGAGACGAGGGCGAGTTTCGGCACCAGGAAGCCGCCATAGTTGGCGACCATCGCCACCAGGATCGCGCCGATGAAGCAGCCGCCGATCGAGCCGAGGCCGCCGATGATGACGACGACGAAGATCAGGACCGTCAGCTCGTCGCTCATGGAGGCATGGACCTGCTCGCGATAGAGCGCCCACATCACGCCGCCGAGGCCGGCGAGCGCCGAGCCGGTCATGAACACGCCGAGGAACAGCCGCCGGATGCGATAGCCGAGCGCCTCGACCATCTCGCGGTTCTCGACGCCGGCGCGGATCAGAAGCCCGAGCTTGGTGCGATTGAGCACCAGCTGGATCGCGAGGAAGACCGCGAGCCCGATCAGCATCGCCAGCACGCGGTACTTTGCGATCGCGACGTCGCCCAGGATGAAAGAGCCGCGCAGCGACGCCGGCAGCGGCATCGGGATGATCTGCGGCCCCCACAGCGCATAGAGCGTCTGCTCGGCGACAATCAGCCCGCCCGTGGTCATCAGGATCTGCTTCAGATGCTGGCCGTAGACCGGCAGGATCAGCACGCGCTCGACGACCAGGCCGAGCGCGCCTGACACCGCCATCGACAGCAGCGCCGCCGGCGCCAGCACCGCCAGGTTCACCCACAGCGAATCCGCCTGCACCGAGGCCACGAACGGCGCGAACACCAGCGTCGCAACATAGGCGCCGACCGCGATGAAGGCGCCGTGACCGAAGTTCAGCACGTCCATCAGGCCGAACACCAGCGTCAGCCCTGAGGCCATGATGAAGATCATCATGCCCATCGCGAGGCTTGCGGCGGTCAGCGTCAGCCAGGTCGAGGGCGAGCCGACCAGCGGGATGATGAGGAGCGCGAGCGCGACCGGCAGCAGGATCGGCGCGATGTCGCGCTTCGGTTTCGGCAGCGGATCTGATGCCGTGAGTTCATTCATTGATGTGCCTCCAGGCTCAGGCCGAGCAGCCGCTCCTGCAGCTGCACGTCAGCGGCGAGCGCCGCCATCTCGCCGCGATGGACGATGGTGCCGTTGTCCATGACCAGCACGCCGTCGCCGAGCTCGCGGGCGGCAAAGAAATTCTGTTCGACGAGGAGAATGGTCGCGCCGTTGCGCTTGATCTCCTTCAGGCACTCGATCAGCGCCATGACGATGGCGGGCGCCAGCCCCTTGGTCGGTTCGTCGATCAGCAGCAGCTTGCGCGGCTCTATGATCGCGCGTGCGATCGACAGCATCTGCTTCTGTCCGCCCGAGAGGCTTCCGGCCCGCGACAGCCAGAACCGGCGCAGCGCCGGGAAGAAGCCGAAGATCCACTCCAGCTGCTTGTCATCCATCTCTGCGTCGCGGGCGGCGAGGACGAGGTTTTCCTTGACGGTCAGATCGGAGAACACCGCCATGCTCTCGGGCACGTAGCCGACGCCGAGCCGTGCGATGTCGGGCGTGGCGCGGCTCTCGATGCGCTCACCGCTCATCGTGATCTCGCCCGAGGAGGCCTGCCACAGGCCCATGATGGTGCGGAGCGTCGTGGTTTTGCCGGCGCCGTTGCGGCCAAGCAGCATCGTGACCTGCCCCTCGGGCACCGCGAAGTCGAGGCCCTGGAGAATGTGGTAGCGGCCGATATGGGTGTGCACGCCGGCGAGTTTCAGGAGGTCCCTCATGCCGCACCCTCTGCAGAACTCTTGGGAGCAACGCCGAGATACGCTTCCTGCACGATCAACGAAGCGATGACGTCCGCCGGCGGCCCGTCGGCCACAAGCTGCCCGTTATGCAGCACGATGATGCGGTCGGCGAGCGAGCGCACCACGTCCATCTTGTGCTCGACCAGCAGGATGATCTTGCTCTTGTCCTGCTTGAGCTGCGCGATCAGGTTCAGGACGACGGGCACCTCGTCGATGCTCATGCCCGCGGTCGGCTCGTCGAACATGAAGGCTTTGGGCTCCAGCGCGATCATCAGCGCGACCTCGAGCTTGCGCTGGTCGCCATGCGACAAGGCCGTCGCGGCCACACCGCGGCGATTGCCGAGCGCGACCTGGTCGAGGATGGCATCGGCGCGCGCGATCAGATCGCGGCGGACCATCCAGGGCCGCAGCATGTCGTAGTGGGTGCCGCTTGCAGCCTGCACCGCGAGACGCACGTTCTCCTCGACGGTCAGGTTCGGAAACAGATTTGTCAGCTGGAACGCACGCCCGAGACCCGCACGGGTCCGCAGCGGCGCGGAGTGCTGCGTGATGTCGGTGCCATCGAACAGGATGTGGCCAGCGGAGGCGCGCAGTTGGCCCGAGATCAAGTTGAAATAGGTTGTCTTGCCCGCGCCGTTCGGCCCGACGATAGCCGTGAGCTCGCCCGGACGGAACGTACAGCTGACGTTGTTGACCGCGACATGCCCGCCGAAGCGGATGGTGAGGTCGCGGGTTTCGAGGGAGAGCGTCATTGAAGCCAAATTCGTCGCTGGTTGTGACACCTCTCCCAACGGGGAGAGGTCGGTTTGCGCAGCAAAATCGGGTGAGGGGGCTCAGGTCCCACGAGAGGGCGGTATCCCTCACCCGGCGCTTCGCGCCGACCTCTGCCTATGGGAGAGGTGGACAGCTCACCGCTTGTTGCGGATCGGAACGTCCATGTCCTCGATCTTCAGCTCGCGGACCGGCTCGAGGATGGCCCAGGCAACGTTCGGATCGACCTTGACCTTGAAGTGATACATGCTCTGCAGCGCCTGATGGTCCTCTTTGCGGAACACCATCTTGCCCTTCGGCGTGTCGAACTCCATGCCTTCCATCGTCGAAATCAGCTTCTCGGTGTCGGTCGATTTGGCCTTGCTGACCGCAGTGACGATGGACATCGCAGCCGCAAAGCCGCCCGCGGTGAAGAAATCAGGCGGGGCGTTGAAGCGCTTCTGGTGCTCGGCGACGAGCCAGTCGTTCACCGGGTTCTTCGGGATGTCGTAGTAGTAATACGTCGCGCCCTCCATGCCCGGCAGGCTCTTATAGGCCGCGAGCGCCGGCAGGATGTTGCCGCCGGTGGAGAGCTCGATGCCGTAGCGCTTCGGGTCCATGTCCTGGAGTTTCGCCAGCGGATTGCCGGCGCCGGCCCAGATCACCCAGATCACCTTGCGGCCCGGCTTGTCCTTCAACTCATCAAACAGACGCTGGCCGACCGCGGTGAAGTCTGTGGTGTTGGCCGGGGCATATTCCTCGGCGGCGAGTGTCGCGCCGGTCTTGGCCAGCGCCTCCTTGAAGGCGGCGACGCCGTCGCGGCCGAAGGCGTAGTCCTGCGCCAGCGTCGCTACGGTGACGCCCTGCTTGCCGATCGCGACGGCGTTCGAGATCGCGTCCTGCGAGGAATTGCGCGCTGTGCGGAAGATGTAGCGATTCCACTTATCGCCGGTAATCTGGTCCGCGACCGCAGGCTCTACGACCAGGATCTTCTTGTTCTCTTCCGCGACCGGAAGCATCGCCAGCGCCGCGGCCGATGAGGTCGTGCCAACCGCGATATCGACCTTGTCATCCTGATAGGCTTCGGCGAGCGCCGTCTTCGCAAGGTCCGGCTTGCCCTGGTCGTCCTTGGTGATGATGACGATCTTGCGACCGTCGATCGTCATGGTGCCCTTGGTGGCGTATTCGAAGCCCATCTGCAGGCCGGTTTCGGTCTGCTTGGCGTAGGCCTCGAGCGGACCGGTCTTGCCGTAGATCAGCCCGATCTTGAGGTCGTCGGCGCGCGCCGAGGTAACCGCGGCGGCGGCGATAAGGGTTGTTGTTATGATGAGTGATCGGCGCACGATGGTCCCTCCTGTCTCGGATTTTCTGGGCAATAGCGATTTGCACAGCCTGACGAACATTGCAATTCGACCTTCCGGCCGATGTTGTGCATGCGGCGGCCGCATCATTTTTGAGCCAGCCACGGCGCGTGTTGCGCGTCGGTAGCGGAGGCGGCGCCTTGGATCTGGCGCCAATTCGACTGCGCCTCTTCAGCGCTTTCGAAAATATGCGGCGCGACGCCACGCCGTTCGAGCGCCTCGCCAAGCTTGATGCGGAGGAAGCCCGAGGTCGTGTAGCGCGACACGCCGGAATAGAACCGGTCGACCAGGCTGCGCACCATGGCTGAATAGTCGTCCAGCAGCTCCGGCAGAATGGAAAAGTTGTCATAATTGACGATGGCGTAAACCTTGCGGCCGAGCGGGCCGAGCCTCGCCGCGACAATCCGCCCGATCTCGTCGATCTCGGCGTTGCTGCGCAAGGGATAGCGCTCGAGGTTGATGAAGAACAGGTTCTGGTCCGCATCGAGCGTGAAGCGCTGGTCGAGCGGGATGGTCAGCAACCGTTCGCGCAGGTCCATGGGGCCGTCGCGGAAGATGCGCGCATCCATCAGGCCCGGTTCGCGCGGGATCAGCGGCGTGAAATCCATCAGGCGCAGGATGTCGCGCCCGATGTCGATGCCGGGCGCGACTTCGGTGAGCTCGAGCCCGTCGGGCCGCAGCGTGAAGACGCAGCGCTCGGTGACGTAGAGCACGCGCTGCCCGCGCGCGGCAGCAAACGGGCCGCTGAAGGTCACGTGCTCGACGTGATCGACGAATTTGCGCGACTTCGCCTCTTCGATAATGGTGAGCTGCCCGTCGTTGACGGCGATGCGCTGCCTGCCGGCGGCAAAGGTGCCGACGAACACGACCTCCTTGGCATTCTGGCTGATGTTGATGAAACCGCCGGCGCCCGCCAGCTTCGGCCCGAACTTGCTGACATTGAGATTGCCGGTGCGATCGACCTGGGCGAGCCCGAGGAAGGCCGCATCCAGCCCGCCGCCGTCATAGAAATCGAACTGATAGGGCTGGTCGATCACGGCCTGGGTATTGATCGCCGCGCCGAAATCGATGCCGCTCGCGGGAATGCCGCCGATCACGCCGGGCTCCGCGGTCAGCGTGATCAGGTCGATGATGCGCTCTTCGTTGGCGACGGAGGCGATCCCTTCGGGCATGCCGATGCCGAGATTGACGACGCTATTGGCCTTCAGCTCGAAGGCCGCGCGGCGCGCGATGATCTTGCGCTCGCTCAGCGGCATGTCAGGCAGCGATGCCGCGCGCACTCGGATCTCGCTGGAATAAGCCGGATTATACTGCGTGCCAAAGGTCTGCCAGTGATGCTCGGGCTTGGCCACGACGACGCAGTCGACCAGCACGCCGGGAATCTTGACCTGACGCGGATTGAGGCTGCCGCTCTCCGCGACACGCTCGACCTGGGCGATGACGATGCCGCCGGAATTGTGCGCGGCCATGGCGATTGCCAGCGCTTCCAGCGTCAGCGCTTCCTTCTCCATGGTGAGGTTACCATCGGGATCGCCTGTGGTGGCGCGGATGATCCCGACATTGATCGGGAAGGTCCGATAGAGCAGACATTCCTCCCCGCGCAGCGTCATCAGTTCCACCATGTCCTCGGTGGTGCGCGCATTCAGCTTGCCGCCGCCATGCCTGGGGTCGACGAAGGTGCCGATGCCGACGCGGGTGATATGACCGGGCCGGTGGGCCGCGATGTCGCGGAACAGGTGCGTGATCACGCCCTGCGGCAGATTGTAGGCCTCGATCTGGTTGGCGATCGCGAGCTGCTGCAGCTTCGGGGCAAGGCCCCAATGCCCGCCGATCACCCGGCGGACCAGGCCTTCATGGGCGAAATGGTTGAGGCCGCGATGCTTGCCGTCGCCCTGGCCCGCGGCGTAGACCAGCGTCAGATTGCGCGGCTTGCCCTGCGTGTAGGGCGCATCGCCCTCGTTGGAGAGATAGAGCTCCTCCAGCGCCACCGCGATCTCCTCGGCAAAGCCGATGCCGACGAAGCCGCCGGTGGCGACCGTGTCGCCGTCGCGGATCAGCATCACGGCCTCGGCGGCCGTGACGATCTTGCCCTTTTCGGAATTGGGCAGGTAAGCCAAGGCTGGGTGCTGGCTCACGGCGTGTCCTCCCATGTTGGTCTCATCAGGAGCGGCCTTGCGGCGGCCGCTCCATCATTTGCGATCGGCTCGTTCGAAACTAGCCGACCTTGCGGGTTTCGGTGGCGAAATAGACCGAGACTACAGTGATGATCGCGAGCGCGATCATATAGAGCGAGATCGGCCAGGTCGCCGGCGCGTAGGCCGTCATCAGGCCCGTCGCGATCAGCGGCGACAGCGCGCCGGCGAAGATCGAGGCGAGGTTGTAGCCGAGCGAGACGCCGCTATAGCGCACCTTGGTGCCGAACAGCTCCGACAGGAAGCTCGCCTGGGGGCCATACATCGCGGCATGCCCGATGGCGAGGCCGAGCACGATTGCGATCCAGGCGAGTTGCGGGTTCCTGGTCGACAGCAGCATGAACAACGGGAACGACATCAGTGCGGAGAACACCGCGCCGAAAATATAGATCGGCCGCCGCCCGACCTTGTCGGACAGCGCGCCGAAAGCCGGGATCGTGAAGGTCTCGATCGCAGCCGCGATCAGGACGCCGTTCAGCATGTCCTGCTTGTTCATGCCGAGCGATTGCGTCGCAAAGGCGAGCACGAACGTCGCGTAGATGTAGAAGAAGCCGTTCTCGGCAAAGCGGGCGCCCATCGCGAGCAGGATGTTCTTGGGATACATCCTGAGAGCCTCGAGGATCGGCATCTTCACCTCCTGCTTGGTGTCCTTGACCTTCTGGAACTCCGGCGATTCCGCGATGGTGAAGCGGATCCAGAGGCCGACCAGCACCAGCGCGATCGAGACCAGGAACGGGATGCGCCAACCCCAGGCGAAGAGCTGCGCGTCGCTCAGTGTCGAGGACACCACCGTGAACACCAGCGTGCCGAGCACGAGGCCGAGTGGAGCCCCCAGCTGCGGCCAGCTGCCGTAGAAGCCCTTCTTGTCCTCGGGGGCGTGCTCGACCGCCATCAGCACGGCGCCGCCCCATTCGCCGCCGAGGCCAAAACCCTGGACCAGGCGGCAGGTCACGAGCAGGACCGCGGCCCAGATGCCGGCGGTATCGTAGGTCGGCAGGAATCCGATCGCCGCCGTCGCCGCGCCCATGATCAGCAGCGTGAGATACAGCATGGTCTTGCGGCCGATCTTGTCGCCGTAGTGGCCGAACACGACCCCGCCGAGCGGGCGTGCGATGAAGCCGAGCGCGTAGGTCGCGAACGCCAGCAGCGTGCCGATCATGGGATCGAAGGTCGGAAAGAACAGCTTGTTGAAGATCAGCGCCGCCGCGGTGCCGTAGAGAAAGAAGTCGTACCACTCGATGGCCGTGCCGATCAGGCTCGCAGTTGCGACCGTGACATGCGACGGCTGCTTGGCCCCGAGTTCATTGACGGTGATCGCTCCACTCATCTGGCGTCCTCCCTGTTTGCGAATGCGCATGTGCGTCATGCGTCATTGTGCAAAGCGAAAAGCAAGGGCCGCGCCAGATGCGACACCGTTGAGCAAACTGGCTGAAATCCCGGCAATTCCTGCTCTCGCGCCAGGAACGAGCGCTGAACAGCATGTCCGGAGTCTGAGACTCCGGACAGTCTCCGTCTCGAAACTCAGACCAGGGGGATCGCATATGGGGCGGGAGCTTGGGGCATTGAATCCGCAACATCGTCATGGCCGGGCTTAGCGGTCTGAAGGACGGCGTCGCTTCCGCTCGCCTATGTCCCGGCCATCCTCGTCTTGCCACGCCGCACAAAGAACGTGGATGCCCGGGACAAGCCCGGGCATGACCACTTCCTGTTGAAACTCAGACGGACGCGGGCCCCGAGGCGAGGCCCAACTTGGCGAGCTTCTTGTAGAAGGTCGCGCGCGAGATCTGGAGCAGCTTGGCGGCTTCGGAGATCTGACCGTTACTGGCGGCAAGCGCCTGCTCGAGCGTTTGCTTCTCGAACTCCGCCTCCGCCTCGGCATAGGGCAGCACGAGGCCGGCGGCCCGCGCGGTCGCAGCCGGCCTCGCATCCGTGCCGACGGGGAGGATACGGGCGAAATCGTCACCGCTCAGCCGCCCGGAATCGCTCAGGATCAGAGCGCGTTCCAGAACGTTGCGAAGCTCGCGGACATTGCCGGGCCAATCGTAGCGGGCAAGCACGGACAGCGCGCTCGGAGTGATCTTGGCGCTGACATGATTACCGGAGGCGCTGATATCCTCGAGCAGCCGGGCGCTGATATCGGGGAGATCGTCAAGGCAGTCGCGCAGGGGCGGCAGGTCGATCGAGAGCACGTTGAGGCGGTAATAGAGGTCGGGCCGAAAGGTGCCGTCGCTGACGCGCTTGCGTAGATCGACATTGGTGGCGGCGACCACGCGTACATCAACCTTCGAGATCTTGTCCGATCCGAGCGGCTCGATCTCGCGCTCCTGCAGAACACGCAGCAGCTTGGCCTGCAATTGCAACGGCATCTCGCCGATCTCGTCGAGAAACAGGGTTCCGCCGTCGGCAATCCGGAATTTCCCTTCGCGCCCCTTGCGATCGGCGCCGGTATAGGCGCCCGGCGCGGTGCCGAAAAATTCCGATTCGATGAGCGTGTCGGGGATCGCGGCGACGTTGACACTGACGAACGGCTTCTCGGCGCGGGAGGAGGCATTGTGAATGGCCTGCGCCAGCATCTCCTTGCCCGTCCCGGTCTCGCCGGTGAGCAGGACGGTGACGTTTTGCCGGGCGGCGCGGCCTGCGAGCTCCTTGGCCTGCGCGATTCCAGGGGTCCTGCCGACGAAGTCGGCGAAGGTGAAGCGCGCGGCGCGGGCGTTGGACAATTGCCGCCGCGCCAGCCGCAAATCGCTCTCGAGCCGGGCGACGCGCGCAAGCAATGGCTTGAGGCTTTCGAGACGGTCATACAGCACGAAGCCGATCGCTCCGATGACGTTGCGCCTCTCGTCCTCGATCGGCATGCGCGTCACGACCAGCTGCTCGCCGCCGAGCTCCATGATGTCGAGCAGGATCGGCTCGCCGGTTTCGACGACCTTCCGCATCATGCTGTTCGGAATGACCTCCTCGATCGGCCGCCCCATCGCCTCGGAGGTGTGCTTGAGCCCGAGCGAAGCGAGGTACTTCTCGTTGACATAGATCACGCGTCCGCCGCGATCGATGGCGATCGCGCCCTCGCACAGATGCTCCAGCCGCTCGAACAGCGTCACCATCGCCCGCGCGCGGACATAGGCGGGATCGCTGACGTCGGGGGAGATGTGGGCCATGACGTGCCTCGGGAGGTCCGCCTGTGTATTACCAAAAGGGCTGTGATTTCAAAGGGGAAATGGCAGGTGAGCGAGATCAGAGAATGCTGTCGTTCCGGGGCGCGAAGCGAACCCGGGACCCATACCCACGGGGAGTCGTTTGACGACGACTCGGATTGGGCATCTCGCACCGCAACTGCTGCCTGTGGTGATGGATCCCGGGTTCGCGCTTTGCGCGCCCCGGGATGACAGCGGTGGGTGCCGCGCCGCCGCGCCCCTACCGCCGATACCCGCTCGCCCGCGAATAGCCCTGTCGGTTCTGCTGCATCGGGCGGGCGGACACGCTGGCGCGGGATTCGCTGGAGGCGGGGGTGGCGAGCTTCAGCTCTTCGAGGAAGATCGGGCGAGCGAAATAATAGCCCTGCGCGTAGCGGATCTTGGTCGCTGCCTGGAGATAGGCGAGCTCCTCGTAGGATTCCAGGCCTTCGGCGATCACGGTCATGCCAAGCGCCTCGCTCAGGGATTCGATCGCGCGCAAAATGCCCTGGCTGCGCGGCCGCTTATGGATGTCGGTGATGAAGGAGCGATCGATCTTGATCTCGTCGGCAGTGATGTCGGCGAGCGCCGACAACGACGAATAGCCGGTGCCGAAATCGTCGATGGAGATGCCGACGCCGAGCTTGCGGAATATCGGCAGGATCTCGTCCTGGAAATGATTCTTGGCGACGAAGGCGTCTTCCGTCACCTCGATCATGAATCTCTGTGGAAAGCCGGTGTTCTCCAGCGCCCGCGCAAAATCGTGCATGAATTCGGGATTGCCGGCCTGCTTGGCGGCGACATTGATGCTGATGGTCGCGTCCGCGCCAAAGGTGTCGTTGATCAGGTCGATCGACTTGACGATCTCAGCCAGCACGAGATGGGTCAGCTCGTCGATCAGCCCGAGCTCGACCGCCAGGTTGATGAACGAACCCGGTGCCTGGATCACGCCCTCGTCGTCGCGCAGGCGTACCAGCGCCTCGATACCCTTTACTTTCTGGGTACGGATGTCGACCTTGGACTGAAAGGCGCAGCAGAAACGCTTCTCGAGGATGGCCTGCCGCAGCGACTGCTCGATCTTCATCCGCGCGAGCGCCTCGCGCTCCATGCTGGAATCGAAGAAGGCCGCGGATCCCTTGCCATTGTTCTTGATGCGGTACATCGCGATGTCGGCGTTCTGGCGCAGCGTCTCGAAGCTGCTTCCATGGTCGGGAAAGAGGCTGACGCCGACGGAGGTCGAGGCGAACACTTCCGAATTGCCTATGAAGAACGGTGCGGTCAGCCGCTCCAGCGTCGATTGCATGAATTCGGCGACTTCCTCCTGGCTCTGGATCGGGGAGAGCAGCAACAGGAATTCGTCGCCGGAGATGCGCGACAGCATGTCGGACTCGCGCAGGTCGCGCCCGAGACGCTTCGACAGCTCGACCAGCAGCGCGTCGCCGACGGCATGGCCGTAATAGTCGTTGATGTGCTTGAAATTGTCGACGTCGAGAAAGGCGAGGGCAAAACGGTCATCGCCGCGACCGCGGGAGAGCAGGCTCGAGGCGCGATGCTCGATGACGCGTCGCGAGGGCAGGCCGGTCAGCTCGTCGAAATAGGCCGAGCGGAACAGCTGGTCCTCGAAATTCTTCTGCTCGGTGATATCGGCAGAGGCCGAGATCAGGAGCTCGCGGCCGGCGAGCTGGACCGGCCGATGGGTGGTCAGCAGCACCTGACGCGCGGCGCCGTCCTGGAGCGCTTCCTCGGAGACGACAGGCTGTCCCGCCTTGAACGCGCGCTCGCAGGCTTCGCGGCGTCGTGTGAGATCCGGCGACGGGCGGCTGCCGTCCATGCCGAGCTGGGCGGCGGCGACATCGTTGATCAGGAGAAGCTTGCCCTGCGCGTCCTGCACGGTCAGGCCGGCAGGCAGCATTCTAACGATTTCCTTGAGAAATCCGAGTTCGGCTTCATTCGCGCCGCTATATGCATTGTCGTTCATAGAAGCCATGAATCTTGTTGTTCAGCGCGCGTCCGCAATGGGCGCGATCATGCGCAGTTCCCTCTTAGCTTTGGTTAAGGGGTCCGCAGAAATACGGGGGTGTTTTGCGAGAAACCTGCGATGATCCCAGGCGCCCCGCCGATCGTCATTAACAGAAGGTCAACAGCGCATGCGCAAGCGTGCGCGGACTGCGCGGACCTGTTTCGTTTCTGGCAACCAGTCGCGAGATGGCTTGTCGACAACCTTTCCCCCACCGAGGAGAGGTGAACCACCGTCACCCATTCCGGGGAATGCGGCACTGCATGATGCAATGCAGTCCGGTCTTCAAATAGGAAACCTCGGTCTTGCCGTCGAAGGCCGAGAGCGCCGATTTCAGGAGCTTGGTGCCGAAGCCGGGCGCCGAGATCTCACCGATGGTCGGTCCTTCGGTTTCATCCCAGGTGATGGTGAGGCGATCGTCGCTGACCGTCCACGATACCTGCAACAATCCGCGCGGCGAGGAGAACGCGCCGTATTTGCCGGCATTGGTGGCGAGTTCGTGAAACATCAATGACAGCGTCACCGCAAGCTTCGGCGGCAGGAACAGCCGCTCGCCATTGAGGGTGAAGCGGACATGGCCGTAAGGGCCGAGCTCCGAGATCAGGAGGTCGCGGATGTCGCAGCCGGCCTTGTCGACTTGTGAGATCAGGTCGTCGGTTGCCGCCAGCGAGCGGAGCCGCGGGTCGATCCGGGCCCAGACCTGAGGCTCATCGTGCAGCACCTGGTGCAGCACGGCATGCACGGTCGACAGCTTGTTTTTCAACCGGTGCTGCAACTCCTCGACCAGCACCTTGCGATAATCTTCCTCCTCGATCAGGCGTCTGGAGATCCGGCGCTGCTCGGCCAGGATGGTGCGATAGTGCTCGACGCCCCAGATCGTCAGCGCGGACACGCCCCAATAGAGTGTCAGCAGCGCGAAGCGCGCGCGATCGGCATAGGCATCGCCGAAATTCACGACGACGCCGAGCACGCCGCCGACCAGCGCCGTCACGACACCGATCCGCAGGCCGCCGAAGGCGGCAGCAAAGAACACGGCCGGAAAGTACGGTGAGAAGAAGACGTCGGGGCGCACATGCGCGAGGCCCCAGCGCGCCAGGGTCGCGAGCAGCAGGCACGCCACCGCAAAGGTGATGCTCAGGCCGAGCGATGGCGGCGCTGCGCCCTGCCAGCCCCTGCGGAATTCCTCGATCAGCTTCCCCATGGCGGAAGTCTTCGTTGCCGAAGGTGCCAAAATTGTGATCGCTGGCCGGCGCAACTGGAGCCAGCAGCAGCGCTACGAGCTGCGGCGCGCCCGGGACACGAGAGCCGAGCGTTAAACCGCCTTCACCCGCACTTTGAGCCCGTCCCGCGGCTTCGGGATAGGCCACATCTGCCAGTCCGGCTTGTAGCCAGGCTCGAGCGACACCTCGATGTTCTGCAGGACGTGCCGGGCAAAACATTTCGCCTGCATATAGGCGAAGTGCAGGCCGAGGCACATATGCGCGCCGCCGCCGAACGGCACCCAGGCGAAGCGGTGACGGTTGCGCTGGGCCTCCTCGGTGAAGCGCAAGGGATCGAACCTGTCAGGCTCCGGCCAGATGTCCCTCATATGATGCGTGTAGAGCGGGTTGATGCCGACCGCGGTGCCGCCGGGAATCGTAAATCCCTTGAAGGTGAAATCGCGCATCGCGCGGCGCGGCATCGAGGGCACCGGCGGCTTGATCCGCAGCGCCTCCCTGAAGGCCATCTCCGACAGCGGCATTTTGTCGAAATCGTCGAAGCTGGTCGGCGCGTCCGGGGCAAGCCCAAGCGCAACAACCTCGTCGCGCAGCCTGGTCTGCCACTGCGGATTGGCGGCGAGCTCGCCGATGAAGGACGTCAGCGACGAGGTCAGCGTGTCGTGCGCCGCCATCATCAGGAAGCTCATATGGTCGATGATGTCCTGCTCGGACAATAATGCGCCATCCTCGTGGGTGGCGCGGCACAGATGCGAGAACAGATCGTCGCCACCATGGTTGCCACGGCGCAGTGGAATCTGCTCGCGGAAATAGGCGACGATGCGCTTGCGCCCCCGCACGCCGGCTGCCATCTGCGTGCCCGGCAGGGGCCTGCGGACCGGCGCGACGGCGGCGGCCACCATGTCGACGAAGGCGCGGTTGATCTCGTCGACCTCGGGTCCGATGTCGGCGCCGAGGAAAGACGCAGCCGCGAGATCGAGCGTGAGCTGCTTCATCGCGGGATAGAGCTGCATCTCGCCAGGCTTGGCCTTCCACTGCGCGACGCGCGCGGAGATGCCGCGATCAAGGTCGCTCAGATAGGACTTCATCGGTCCTGACTTGAACGCGACCGAGAGCGCCTTGCGGTGCAGCCGGTGCTCGTCGAAGTCGAGCAGCATCAACCCGCGCGGAAACAGCAGGCCGAGCACCTTGTTCCAGCCATGGGTCGACGAGAACAACTTCTGCTGGTCGAACAGCACGAGCTCGTTGGCCTCCGGGCCAAGCAGCACGACATTGGTCTCGCCGAAGATATGAGTGCGGTAGACAGGCCCGTATTTGGCGCCGTTCGCCTCGACGTGTCCCTTGGGATCGGCGAGCACCTGGAAGGTCTTGCCGATGATGGGCCAGCCCTCGTCGCCGGGAATGTGTGTCAGCTCGTTGCGTTTGGGCGCCGTGTAGGCGAGCGCAGGTGCGGCCACATTCTGCATGGACATGACGATTGCTCCCGTTGGCCGTGCCTACATAGCACAATTCGGGTCGCCTTGCGCGGAGTACACACGGCGGAAACCGGCCTATCGCTTCGCCGCTTCCGTCTGCAGATCCGGCGCATTGACGGCGGGAATGGCGACGCGGCCGGGGCCGGTCACTTTGAGTGCCTCGGCGGCCTTTTCGTTCTGCATGATCTTGGCCATCACGGCCTGCCCCGCACGCTCGAAGATGGCACGATTCTCGATCACGAATTTTTGCGATCTGCGCAAGCCGTCGATATAGCCGTTGATCTCCGGCACGACGTACCGGGCGACCATATCCCAGCTCCGGCGGGTGGCTTCGGGATTGGCCCAGTCGTGCACGAAGCCGATGATGGCACCGACACCGCCCGACACCTCCATCACGTGCTTGATGGTTTTGACGAGATCGTCGGGCGTGCCGATGGTGGACGCGGCGTCCTCGACGAAGGCGGTCTTGTCCACGGCCTCGTCGGGCGAGGAGAATGCGGTGAGGCCCGGCCGTTGCAGCGTGCCGACGTTATATTCATTGTGCCAGCGCATGAGGCCGGCGCCGGCCTCCTTGCGCGCCTGTTCGCGGCTCTCGGCGATATGGAAAGCGAGCAGCACGCGCCAGTCGGCTCGGCTGACCGTGGTACCGTGCTTCCTGGCGGAGTCCTCGGCGAATTGCCATTGCTGTTGCAACGACATCAGCCCCTGCGTCGTCGTCGAGCCCAGCGAGATGATGCCGATGCCGTATTTGCCCGCCAGGGTCATGCCTGACGGCGAGATCTGCGAGGCCACCACGAACGGCATGTCTTCCTGCAACGGCAGGATCTGGAGCGCCGCGTCGTTCATCGTGAACCAGTCGCTCCTGGCGGTGACGCGTTCGCCGTTGAACAGGCGGCGGATCACGCCGATCGCCTCGTCCTGGCGGTCGCGCTGCGTCATCGGGTCGATGCCGAGCGTGTGCGCGTCCGACGCGAGCGCCCCCGGGCCGGAGCCGAAAATGGCGCGGCCGCCGGTCATGTGGTCGAGTTGCACCATGCGCTGCGCCACGTTGAAGGGATGATGATAGGGCAGCGACACCACGCCGGTGCCGAGCTTGATCCGCTTGGTGCGCTCGCCCGCCGCAGCCAGAAACATCTCCGGCGAGGCGATCATCTCCCAGCCGGAGGAATGATGCTCGCCGCACCAGAACTCGTCATAGCCGAGCGCATCCAATTGCTCGACCAGGTCGAGATCGCGCCGGAACTGGAGCATCGGATGTTCCCCGATCGGGTGATGCGGGGCGAGGAAAGCTCCAAATTTCAGGCGCGCCATGGCGTTGTCTCCGGCTGTCTTTTCTGTTTGTTGAGGCAAAGGCTAGTTGGTGGCGCACGCGAACGCAATCGCGCGATGTCCCGCGCAGCGGAATGCGGGCATGTCCTACCTCAGAGGTAATCGCGACACCGTGCGCGGTCTGGAATGATCGGGCGGCCATCATACCGGGGCCGCGCGAAATGCATCAGACCGTCACGAAGCCCGTCGATACGACCCGCCGTTGGTGGGTGCTGGCGATCGTCGTCGCCGCGCAATTCATGTTCGGCGTCGACGCCTTCGTCGTCAACGTCGCGATCCCGACCATCGCCGTGGATCTTCGTGCCACGCCGGCGCAGATCGAATCGGTCATCGCGATCTATCTGATCGCCTATGCGACGCTGGTCGTCACCGGCGGTCGCCTCGGCGATATCCATGGCACGAAGAGCGTGTTTCTCGCTGGTGTGCTCGGTTTCGGCCGCGACCTCGTTGTGGTGCGGGCTGGCGCTTTCAGGCACGGAGCTGATCATCGCCCGGCTGGCGCAGGGCGCGACCGCGGCGCTGATGGTGCCGCAGGTGCTGGCGACGCTGCATCTCTTGTTCACCGACGAGTCGCGCAGCCGCGCCTTCGGCATCTACGGCATCGCGCTCGGGCTCGCCGGCGCCGCCGGCTTCCTGCTCGGCGGCCTGCTGGTCACGATCGATCTTGCGCATACCGGCTGGTGCTCGGTGTTTTTCGTCAACGTGCCCTGTGGCGTCGTCATCGCCGCGGCCTCCTGGTGGATCATGCCGTCGGTGCCGCGCCGCGCTGGTACAAGGCTCGACATCCGCGGCAGCGTGGTGCTGTTCGCAGGATTGCTGTGCCTGATCGGGCCGCTGCTGTTCGGCCACGATGTCGGCTGGGCGTGGTGGCTGTGGGCGGTGATGGCGATCGGCGGCGGGATCCTGTTTGTCTTCATCAAGCTTGAGCACGCGGTTGCCCGCGCCGGCGGCATGCCGCTGATCGATCTGACGCTGCTGGCGGATGCCCCTTTCCTGCGCGGCCTGGGCGCCGCGTTCTTCTTCTTCGTCGCCAATCTGTCGTTCTATCTGGTGATGACGCTCTTCATGCAGCGTGGCCTGAAGATTGCGCCGCTTGCCGCGGGCCTCGCATTCATTCCGCTCGCGCTCGCTTTCGTCGTGGCCTCGCGCCACAGCGGCGCGCGGTCGAAGCATCGCGGCACCAAGGTCCTGATCGAAGGCTGCGCGTTGCAGATCGCAGGCCTCGCCGCGCTTGCGCTTGTTGCGGGCTCCATCAATGCTCCGGCCCCGGTCCTGCTCGCGCTCATCATGATCATCTTCGGCTACGGTCAGGGCCTCGTGATGGCGCCGCTGTCAGGCGCGGTGCTCTCGACCGTCAAGCCTGTCGCGGCAGGCTCGGCGTCCGGTCTGTACGGCACCATTGCGCAGATCGGAAATGCGGCCGGAGTGGCCGCAATCGGCGCGGTGTTCTTCGCGATCGAAGCGCTGCAATCAGCGCGTGCAGCTTTCCTCGTCTCGCTCATTCTATTTGCCGCGTTAATCATGACGTCAGCCGCATTCCTGACGTGGATGCGCCGCGCATGTGCACGAAGTTGAGGCGCTAAGGTTAATACCTGCGGATTCCTGCGGGATTCGGCGCGTTTCCGGATTGAGCGACAGCACACGGGCTTTTCATTTTGCACCGCAGCAACTATCTGGTCTGGGTAAACGTTGAAAGCTGCCCACCAGGAATTTGCCGTGTCGCTTGCCCGCAATGTCGACTTCTTGAGACGTCTGCCGAGGTTGGACGGTCTGCGCCTGCCTGATTTCGGCGCAGGCGCCGGCAGCTCCAGCCCGCTGGAAGAAGTGACCGGCTTCGGCGACAATCCAGGCGACCTGCGCATGTTCGCGTTCGTGCCGGCGCAATTGCAGAAGCCGCACGCGCTCGTCGTCGTGCTGCATGGCTGCGGCCAGACGGCGGCGTCTTACGATCTCGGTGCGGGCTGGTCGACGCTCGCGCGTCACTATGGCTTTGCGCTTGTGATGCCCGAGCAGCAGCGTATCAACAACGGCAACACCTGCTTCAACTGGTTCAATCCCGAGGACACCGCACGCGACAGCGGCGAGGCGCGTTCGATCCGCGAGATGATCGCGCATATGGTCGCGACGCAGCGCATCGATCCCCGGCGCATCTTCATCACCGGCCTCTCCGCCGGCGGCGGCATGACCTCGGTGATGCTTGCGACCTACCCGGAACTATTCGCCGCCGGCGCGGTCATCGCTGGATTGCCGTATGGTATCGCCTCGAATCTGCGCGAGGCGCTCGACGGCATGTTCCATTCGCCTGAGCGACCCGAGCGAGAGCTCGGCGACTTGGTGCGGCGGGCCTCCAACCATCGCGGGCCCTGGCCGAAGATCTCGGTGTGGCATGGCAGCGCCGATCGCACCGTCAATCCCGGCAATGCCAACGAGATCGTCAAGCAATGGCTCGACTTGCACGACCTGCCGATCACGCCGATGGCCGAGACCAATGTCGACGGCTATCCGCGCCAGTCCTGGTGGAACAAGGACGGCGAGACGCTGGTCGAGTCCTACGCCATCACCGGCATGGCCCACGGCACGCCGCTTGGGCTTGCCGACAACGACCAGCGCTACGGCGTCGAAGGTGCGTTCCTGATCGAGGCCGGCATCTCCTCATCCTATCACATCGCAAAGTTCTTCGGTCTCACCGGTTGGATTCAGGACGCGAAGAAGGCGGACGCAATGCCTGCGCCCGCACGCTCGGCCGCCCCGCATCTCGCCCGCACCATCCGTGTGAAAGTCGCCGAAGAGAAGGCCGAGGCGACGCGCGACCAGGGGCGCGGCTTCGATCTCGGCCAGATCATCACGCGCGCGCTCACGGCCGCGGGCTTGATGAAGTAGCGCGCCGGTTGCTCACATCTCGCCGGTGATGAACGGATTGGTCATCCGCTCCTGGCCGATGTTCGAGCCGGCGCCGTGGCCGCAGATGAAGCCGACATCGTCGCCGAGCGGCAGCAGCTTGGTCTTGATCGAGTTGATCAACGTGGCGTGATTGCCGCCGGGCAGATCGGTACGTCCGACCGAGCCGGCGAACAGCACGTCGCCGACATGGGCAAAGCGCAGAGCCTTGTTGAAGAACACCACGCTGCCCGGCGAATGGCCCGGGCAATGCAAAACATCGAATGTCAGGCCGCCGATCGACACGCTGTCGCCTTCGCTGAGCCAGCGGTCCGGCGCGAAATTGCGCACGCCGGTCATGCCGAAGCGCGCGCCGCTCTCGACCACGTTATCCAGCAGAAACTTGTCCGCGGCATGCGGGCCTTCGATCGGCACCTTCAGCGCATCGCGCAATTCCGCCGCGCCGCCGACATGGTCGATATGGCCGTGGGTCAGCCAGATCTTCTCCACGCTGACGCCGGTCTGCTTGATCGCCTCGAGGATCTTCGGCACGTCGCCGCCGGGATCGATGACCACGGCCTTCTTGCCGGGTTCGTCCCAGATGATGGTGCAGTTCTGCTCGAACAGCGTCACGGGGACGATGATTGCGCCGGCCTTGGCCTGTCGGGTGTCATTTTGCTCGGTCATGGCCGCACAATGCCGATTTTTGCTGCGCCGCCAAGCAAAATAGTGGTGGGGGACCATTCGGAACAGAAGCCGGGAAGGTCACACGGCCGTCCCAATTCGCTTGCCAGTTTGAACCGGGGCGTTGCTGCCGCGTTCTCCCGCGCGAGACGCAGATTTGGATGGTCTTTCCGGCATGGCACAGGGCAGCGATATCTGGTGGCGCGATGGCATCTTTTATCAGATCTATCCGCGCTCGTTTCAGGACAGTGATGGCGACGGCGTCGGCGATCTCGCCGGCATCCTGCGTCGATTGCCTTACGTGAAATCGCTCGGCGTCGACGCGATCTGGCTGTCGCCGATCTTTCCGTCGCCGATGGCCGATTTCGGCTACGACATTTCCGACTATACCGGCATCGAGCCGCTGTTCGGCACCATGGCGGATTTCGATGCGCTGCTCGCAGCCGCGCATGACAATGGTCTGAAGCTGATCCTCGACCTCGTGCCGAACCACACCTCCGACCGGCACCCCTGGTTCGTCGAGAGCCGCGGCTCGCGCGATAATCCCAAACGCGACTGGTACATCTGGCGCGATCCGGCGCCCGGTGGCGGCGTGCCGAACAACTGGCTGTCCGAGTTCGGCGGCAGCGCGTGGCAGTTCGATGAGGCGACGGGCCAATATTATTACCACGCCTTCCTCGCCCAGCAGCCCGACCTGAACTGGCGCAACCCGCGAGTTCGCGCCGCGATTTACGACGTGATGCGGTTCTGGCTGGAGAAGGGCGTCGACGGCTTTCGCGTCGATGTGATCTGGCATCTGATCAAGGACGCGGAATTCCGCGATAATCCGCCGAACCCGCGATATGTCGAGGGCCGGCCGCCGAACGAAAAGATTCTCACGCAATATTCCACCGACCAGCCGGAGGTGCACGATGTCATCGCCGAGATGCGGCGCGTCACGGATGCCTATGCCGCGCGCGTGCTGATCGGCGAGATTTATCTGCCGCTGCACCGCCTGATGGCCTATTACGGCAACGATCTCACCGGCGCGCAGATGCCGTTCAATTTCGCACTGCTCTCGACCTTCTGGAGCGCGCGTTCGATCGAGAAGATCATCGAGGAGTATGAGAAGGCGCTGCCCAAAGGCGCCTGGCCGAACTGGGTGCTCGGCAACCACGATCGCCCGCGCGTCGCCAGCCGTGTCGGGCCCGAGCAGGCCCGCATCGCCGCCATGCTGCTGCTGACCCTGCGCGGCACGCCGACGCTTTATTACGGCGACGAGATCGGCATGCATCAGCTCGCGATCGCTCCGGAGGATGTTCGCGACCCCTTCGAGAAGAACGTGCCCGGCATCGGCGTCGGCCGCGATGGCTGCCGCACGCCGATGCAGTGGGATGCGTCGCAGTTCGCCGGCTTCTCGGACGTGAAGCCGTGGCTGCCGCTGCCGGAGGATCATGTTCACGAGAACGTCGTCAATCTCGAGGCCGATACGCGCTCGATCCTCAGTCTCTACAAGCGGCTGATCGCGCTGCGCAAGAGCTCGGCGCCGCTGGTCGCCGGCAGCTATTATCCGATCGCCGCGCAAGGCGATCTGTTGATCTATCGCCGCGAAGCCGAGGGCAGGGCGCTCATTGTCGTGCTCAATCTCGGCCCCGAGCCGATCGCAGTCACTACCAGCGCCATCAGCCTCGGCAGCGAGATTTTGCTCTCGACGTTCCTCGATCGTGAGGGCGAGCGGCTGGAAGGCGTGCTGGATTTGCGGGGCAATGAGGGCGTGGTGGTGGTGCCGCCAAGCTGAACGAGGGAGTACGGTGCCAGCGTCATTCTCCACTGTCGTCCCGGACGAGCGAAGCGCAGATCGGGGATCCATACCCACAGGGAGAAGCCTGGCGAGGAGTCGGAGTTGCCGGCCGCCCCAAATTCCTCCCTATCCCCGCGTTTCGCGGGGATGACAGCGGCTTGTAGTGCTACCTCCGGCGCCCGTTCACTCTCTTTCCGTCCACATCGCTCCGCTTCAGCAGATAATCCAGCCCGCCGACGCGGTACCAGCGATAGCCATAGGGCTCCAGCACGACGCGGTGCCGGCCGCGTTTGTCGGCATGGCTGTGGTCTTCGGCGAGCAAATTGATCAGGTCCTTGCCGGCGCCGCCGGGCAGACCCACCGAGAACGCGATCTCGCGCGGCTTCTCGTCGAGATTGTGCACGAACAGCACGGAATTGTTGCGCCAGTCATAGCGGATGATGAACACGGCGGGGTCGCGTGCCGGGATCACCGTGAAATCGCCCCAACCGATTTCCGGCACCTCCTTGCGCATGCGGATGATGCGCTCGGTCCAGTTCAGCATGGAGTTGGGATCGCGCCGCTGCTTGGCGACATTGACGTGCGGGTAGCCGTACGGCCCCTTGTCGATGACGTGGGTCGCCGGCTTGTCGCTCTTGGTGAAGCCGCCATGCGGCTCGGTCGACCATTGCATCGGCGTGCGCGCGCAATTGCGCTCCGGCAGCGAGAGATCGTCGCCCATCGCGATCTCGTCGCCATAGCGGATCACGGGTGTTCCCGGCAGCGTGCACATCAGGCTGTAGGCAAGCTCGAGCCGCCGGCGATCGCCGCCGAGCATCGGCGCGAGCCGGCGGCGGATGCCGCGATCGTAAAGCTGCATGTCCTTGTCGGGGCCGAACGCCTTGAACACGCAGTCGCGCTGCGCCCTGGTGAGCCGTCCGAGATCGAGCTCATCGTGATTGCGCAGGAACAGGCCCCATTGCGCGGAGGCGGGCCGCGGCTTGGTCGCTTTCAGCGCCTTCGCCAGCGGCCGCGAATCGGCGGAGGCCAGCGCATAGAACAAGTGCTGGTTGACGTGGAAGTTGAACATCATGTGCATGCGGTCGGCGTCCCTGCCGAAATACTCCATGTCGGTACCGGGCAGCACATTGGCTTCGGCCAGGATGATGGCGTCGCCCTCGCGCCATTGCAGGAATTCGCGGAAGGTGCGCAGCATGTCGTATTGCTCGACCGGCGTCTTCACCTTCGCGCCCTTGGTCGCGATCACGAAGGGCACGGCGTCCATGCGGAAGCCTGAGACGCCGAGCTGGATCCAGAAGCCCATGATCTTCAGAAGCTCCGCCTGCACTTGCGGGTTGGCAGTGTTGAGATCAGGCTGGAAATCGTAGAAGCGATGGAAGTAGTAGGCGCCTGCTTCCTTGTCGCGTGTCCAGGTGGATTTCTGCACGCCGGGAAACACCATGCCCTTGTTGGCGTTCGCAGGCTTCTTGTCCGACCAGACGTACCAGTCGCGGTAGGGCGAATTCCGGTCGCGCCGCGCTTCCTTGAACCAGTGATGCTGATCGGAGGTGTGGTTGACGACGAGGTCGATGATGACGCGGATGCCGCGTTGCTTGCAGCCTTGCGCGAACTCGACGAAATCGCCGAGCGTGCCATAGCGGGAATCGACGCTGTAATAATCGGCGATGTCGTAGCCGTCATCACGGCCGGGCGAGGTCTGGAACGGCATCAGCCAGATCGTGGTGATGCCGAGCCCGTGCAGGTAATCGAGCCGGCGCTGCAGGCCCTTGAAGTCACCGATGCCGTCGCCATTGGCATCCATATAGGTGCCGACGGAGAGGCAATAGATGATGGCGTTCTTGTACCAGAGATCGTCGATCATGGGTCGCAGCCTCGGTGGTTCCGCCGAGGTGCGGCGGCTGCGTGATAAGTTTTGGGCACCAACGCGGTTCCGCATTCCCTCGTCCTGGCTTGCGCCGGGACGACATTGAGGGGGGAATCGGCTACTTTCCCCCAATGGACAACCCCGCCCGCAACATCGCCCTCGTGCCGCCGCCGGATCGTCGTCAATCAGAAACGGCGCTCGCGATCGCGCGCGGCACGGCGCGGCTGTTGCGTTCGCTCGGGTTTTCCTGCATCAGCGAATTGCCGTTGCCGTCTGGCCGGCGCGCCGATCTGGTGGCCTTGAACGAGCGCGGCGAGATCTGGATCGTCGAGATCAAATCATCGGTCGAGGATTTGCGCGCCGACCAGAAATGGCACGCATACCGCGCCCATTGCGACCGCCTGTTCTTCGCCTTCACGCAGGATCTGCCCTGCGAGATTTTTCCTCAGGACACCGGCCTGATCATCGCGGATGCCTATGGCGCGCATCTGCATTGCGAGGCGCCCGAGCACAAGATCGCAGCTGCAACGCGCAAGCAGATGACGGTGCGGTTTGCGATGGCAGCGGCCTTGCGGATCAATCGACTGGTCGATCCGCAGGGCCACGCGGATTTCTGGGAATAGCGGCGCCGCAAACGCAGCTGCCGTAGGGTGGGTTGGCCGAAGGCGTAACCCACCACTTTCGCGACCGAGGATATGAAAGAGGTGGGTTACGCTTCGCTAACCCACCCTACGAAACCCGTTACCTCGGCGCGCGCTTGGCCAGAATTCGCTGCAACGTCCGCCGGTGCATGTTGAGGCGGCGCGCGGTTTCCGAGACGTTGCGGTTGCACATCTCGTAGATGCGCTGGATGTGTTCCCAGCGCACGCGGTCGGCGGACATCGGATTTGCCGGCGGCTCCGATTTTTCATCGCTGGTCGAGAGCAGCGCGGCGACGACGTCGTCGGCATCCGCGGGCTTCGAGAGATAATCGATCGCCCCCATCTTCACTGCAGTGACGGCGGTGGCAATGTTGCCATAACCCGTCAGCACGATGGCGCGGGCCTCGGGGCGCTTCTTCTTCAGCGCGGAGACGACATCGAGCCCGTTGCCGTCGCCGAGCCTGAGATCGACCACGGCGTAGGCGGGTGCGGACTTGCCGATCTGCGCCAGACCATCCGAGACCGTGTCACATGACGTCACCGCAAAGCCGCGTGTCTCCATGGCGCGCGACAGGCGCTCCAGAAACGGCTTGTCGTCTTCCACGATGAGAAGCGAGCGGTCGGTCTGTTCGTTCAGCTCAGTGATGGCGTTCAAGGTTTTGTCCTCTCTCCTGCGCATCTCCATATGGCGTCGCAATCAGGCGGTGCCAAGGCCGCCAATAGTCGACCGGGCCTCGCATGCGACGCAAGGTCGCGGCCTATCCTATTGTTTCCTCGAGGCTCTCGATAGCCTCAAAACGCCGGCGCGGCCACGCGATCTGGACCACTGCACCGTGGTCCGGAAAGGTCCTGTTGGTAAACGAGACCTTGGCGCCGGTGCGTTCGAGCAGTGTGCGGGCAATGAACACGCCGAGCCCGAGGCCGCCGCCGGCATCCTGGGTGCGGCGCCGCGACAGGTAAGGCTCGCCGATGCGGTTCATGAGATCGGGCGGAATGCCCGGGCCGTCATCGGAAATCATGATCTCGATGGTGTCGTTGTTCCACCACGCATTCACTTCGACCGTGGTATGCGCGAAATCGACGGCATTCTCGACGATGTTGCCGACACCGTAGAGCACCGCGGGATTGCGCGATCCGACCGGCTCGGTCGCGGCGGCCACCGCGATCCGGACCTTGATGTCGACGCCGAAATCGCGGTGCGGCGCCACCACCTCCTCGATCAGCTCGGACAATTTCATGCGGTCGAACGGCGCGCCGGCCGAGGAGAGCTGCGTGATCTTGCTCAATATGTCGCGGCAACGTTGCGTCTGTTCGCGCAGGGTCTTGAGATCAGCGGCAAAGCTCGGGTCCTTCACCGTCTTCTCGAGCTCGCGCGAGATCAGGAAGATGGTGGCGAGCGGCGTGCCGAGCTCATGCGCGGCGGCGGCGGCGAGACCGTCGAGCTGGGTCAGATGCTGCTCGCGCGTCAGCACCAGCTCGGTCGCGGCGAGCGCGTCGGCGAGCTTGCGCGCCTCCTCGGTCACCTGGAACGAGTAGAGGCTGGTGACGCCGATCGCGAGCACGATCGAAAGCCAGACGCCAAGGAGATAGATCGGCGGCAGCACCACGGGATCTTCGGAGTCCCAGGGCAGCGGGAAATGAAAGAAGAACAGGATCGAGGCGCAGGCCACGGCCAGAAGGCCGAGGGCGAAAGTGAGCCGGGCCGGCAGCGCGGTAGCCGAGATCAAGACCGGCGCAAGGAACAGGAACGAGAACGGGTTCTGCAATCCGCCGGTGAAGAACAGCAGGCCCGCCAGTTCCAGGATGTTCAGCGCCAGCAGCGCGGCCGCATGGATCGGCTCCAGCCGCCGCATCGGATTGATCGCGGTCTGGAGCACCAAATTGAGCATGGCCGACAGGCCGATGATGCTGACACAGGGGACGATCTCGACCTCGAACTCCAGCCCCTGCGCCACGATGAAGATTGCGGCGAGCTGGCCCAGCACCGCGAGCCAGCGCAGTCGCAGGATGGTGTCCAGGCGGATGTGACGTTGCGAAGGACGGAAGTCGGAAGCAGCGGTCTCGGTCATCACGGTCAATCTAGCGATGTACGTGTCCGATCACAAACACGCTTGTCCCATGTCCATGCCAGTGCGATCGCATATGGTGTGCATCATATGGCGGCATCGGCGGCCGGCTCCCTCTCCCGCTTGCGGGGCAGGGTTGGAATGGGGTGTCTCCGCATCGGGATTGCGGAGGATGTCCCCGCGTGGCTCACCCGCCGTGCTCTGCGAGCACGTCGGCCTCTCCCGCAAGCGGGAGAGGCGGAGCAAGCCCGAAGAGTCGTGAAATCCATAGGCGATCACCGTGCAGTCCACGGAACGGAAGTCTCGGACGTCAAGTCTTGCGCTCCACCGCGCAATGGCGGAAGAACGCCTCCAGCATGACCGGGAATGACAACGCTTCAAGCCCGCCGACTGTCGCGGATGACATTTCGTCCGCGGCCATCGCGGTCGATCGCCTCGTCAAGGTCTACAAGCAGACCCGCGCGGTGGACGGTATCTCCTTTTCGCTGCCCCGCGGCAGCATCACCGGGTTGCTCGGCGGCAACGGCGCCGGCAAGACCACCACCATCGCGATGATCATGGGGCTGGTGCTGCCGACCTCCGGCCGCGTCCGCGTGCTCGGGCATCGGATGCCGGAGGACAGCGCGGCCGTGCTGGGGCGGATGAATTTCGAAAGCCCCTATGTCGACATGCCGATGCGGCTGACGGTGCGCCAGAACCTCACGATTTTCGGCAAGCTTTATGCGGTCAGGCACCTCGCCGATCGCATCACGAAGCTGGCCGACGACCTCGATCTCAACGACTTCATCGACCGCGCCAACGGCAAGCTCTCGGCCGGACAGAAGACCCGCGTCGCGCTGGCGAAGGCGCTGATCAACCAGCCCGAACTGTTGCTGCTGGACGAGCCGACCGCCTCGCTCGACCCCGATACGGCCGACTGGGTCCGTGGCCATCTGGAGCGCTACCGCAAGGACAACAACGCCACCATCCTCTTGGCCTCGCACAACATGCTCGAGGTCGAGCGGCTCTGTGACCGCGTCATCATCATGAAGCGCGGTCGCATCGAGGACGATGATACGCCTGATGCCATCATGGCCCGTTACAACCGCACCACGCTGGAAGAGGTGTTCCTGGACGTCGCGCGCGGGCGGGTGAACGGCGCAAAGGAGGGGGCGAGATGAGCGAACTGTCCCTCCACGGCGGTATTTCCGTGCAGCGCATCGGCGCGATGATCCTGCGCTACTGGTATCTGCTGATGTCGTCCTGGCCGCGGCTGCTCGAGCTGCTGTACTGGCCGGCGCTCCAGATCATCACCTGGGGCTTCCTGCAGCTCTACATCGCGCAGAACGCCAATTTCTTCGCGCGCGCCGGTGGCACGCTGATCGGGGCCGTCATTCTCTGGGACATTCTGTTCCGCGGCCAGCTCGGCTTTTCCATCTCGTTCCTGGAGGAGATGTGGGCGCGCAACCTCGGCAACCTCATGATGAGCCCGCTGAAGCCGATCGAGTTTCTGCTCTCGCTGATGGCGATGAGCCTGATCCGGCTCGCGATCGGCGTCATCCCGATGACGCTGCTCGCGCTGATCTTCTTTCACTTCAATGTCTACAGCCTCGGCCTGCCGCTGATCGCCTTCTTCTGCAATCTGATCTTCACCAGCTGGTCGGTCGGCATCTTCGTCTCGGGGCTGGTGCTGCGGAATGGCCTGGGCGCCGAAAGCATCGTCTGGACATTGATGTTCGGAATCATGCCGCTCGCCTGCATCTATTATCCGGTCAGCGTGCTGCCCGGCTGGTTGCAATACGTCGCCTGGTCGCTGCCGCCGACTTACGTGTTCGAGGGGATGCGCGCGCTCCTGATCGAGAACACTTTTCGGACCGATTTGATGCTTGAAGCGTTGGCCATCAACGCAGGTCTTCTGGTGGCTTCTTTCGGGGCATTCCTTGCCCTGTTGCGCAGCGCCAGGAAACACGGCTCGCTGTTGTCGGGTGGCGAATAACCTCACTTTCCCGTGGATTTAGTTCGATTTGGTCGCTTCGCCCCCGTAGATGTACGGAACCATGCATTGACGCAATATTGCGCATTCGGCAGTATGCTGCGATGCGAAGAGGATTTTATCATGCCGATTGGTGAGTTTGGCGGCGCGCCGCCCCTGGCAGCAGAAGGCAGCCCGGTCCTGACCACGCCGATGTACTGGATGTACGAGATGGCGCAGGCCTCTCTCAATCCGGCACGTGCGGTAACCGATGCGACCAAGCTTCTGTTTCAGAATCCGCTGAATCCCTGGGCGCGCACCGAGGTCGGCAAGTCGGTGGCCGCGGCCTGCGAATTGTTCGAGCGCACCACGCGCCGCTACGGCAAGCCGGAATGGGGCCTCGACGACACCGACGTCAACGGCACCCGCGTCCCCGTCGAGGTTCGCTCGGTCTGGGAAAAGCCGTTCTGCCGATTGCTCTACTTCGATCGCAAATTCGCCCGCCCCTTGCGCAGTCCGCAGCCGCGGGTGCTGATCGTGGCGCCGATGTCCGGTCACTACGCGACGCTGCTGCGTGGCACGGTCGAGGCCTTCCTGCCGGCGCATGAGGTCTACATCACCGACTGGGCCGATGCCCGCATGGTGCCCTTGAGCGAAGGCCGCTTCGATCTCGACGACTACATCGACTACGTGATCGAGATGCTGCATGTGCTGGGCGGCAACACCCATGTCATGGCGGTGTGCCAGCCCTCCGTCCCCGTCGTCGCCGCCGTCTCGATCATGGAAGCGCGGCGCGATCCCTTCGTGCCGACCTCGATGACGCTGATGGGTGGTCCGATCGACACCCGACGCAATCCGACCGCAGTGAACAATCTTGCCCAGCAGCGCGGCATCGATTGGTTCCGCAATCACGTCATCACCAAGGTGCCGTTTCCGCATCCGGGCATGATGCGCGACGTCTATCCGGGTTTCCTGCAGCTGAACGGGTTCATCAGCATGAATCTCGACCGGCACATGGACGCCCACAAGCAGCTCTTTGCCAATCTGGTGAAGGGCGACGGCGACCTCGTCGACAAGCATCGCGAGTTCTATGACGAATACCTCGCGGTCATGGATCTCTCGGCCGAATATTATCTGCAGACGGTCGACACCGTTTTCGTGAAGCACTCGTTGCCGAAGGGCGAGATGATGCATCGTGGAACTCGCGTCGATCCTTCCAAGATCACGCGCGTCGCGTTGATGACGGTGGAGGGCGAGAACGACGACATCTCCGGCCTCGGTCAGACTGAAGCAACGCACGGATTGTGCAGCTCCATACCCGATCATCGCCGCGTTCATTACGTCCAGAAGGGTGTTGGACACTATGGCGTGTTCAACGGCTCGCGCTTCAAGTCGGAGATCGTGCCGCGGATTCACGACTTCATGGTCTCGGCTGCGAATCCGACTTCATTGCAGGCGCTTGCGGCGGAATAAGCTCTGATTTCGGCTTTCCCGTCGAAATCAGGGGTCCTCTCGGCGGCTCCGGGAGGGTCAGGTTTCCGCCAGATTCGCGGTATTTAGGTAGCGATGTAGGAGTGAGTCAATCCTCACCCCTTGCGGGCGCCGCATGCATCCGGCGGGGGAGAAAAAAGCCGGTTCCAACCCCAGTCTGTAGGGTCTCCGGACTGTAGAACCCCTGTATATTGGGCAAATGATTTGTTTTTGCGCCGAGCACTTTCCCTGGCGGCGGTTATGGCAGAATCCGGGCGATCTCCTGCTCCCTGGACTGACAGACATGGCCACTCGCGCGCTCCTCTACCGTCGGCCTCACGAACCGAAGACCCTCGTCATCACCCATGGATCGCAATTCTTTGCGATAAGGCTGCGCAGGCATCGCCGTGCGCGGCGTTACACGCTCAGAATTCATCCGAGTGATCGCGAAGCCATCCTCACCATCCCACCCCGAGGCACGCTCGCTGAAGCCAAGGACTTCGCGCAGCGTCACGGTGCGTGGATCGCGGCACGTCTCGGTCGTTTGCCGAAGGCGGCGCCGTTCCAGCCTGGCACAGTGATACCGCTCCGCGGCGTTTCCCATCGCATCGTGCATCGCGCAGGCAGCCGCGGCACCGTGTGGACCGAAATTCGCGACAGCGGCGAACGCATTGTCTGCGTCGCCGGCGGTCTCGAGCATGTCGATCGCCGCATCAGCGACTTCCTCAAGCGCGAGGCGCGCAAGGATCTGCAGCGTTCGGCGGAGACCCATGCCGCCGAGCTCGGCGTCAAGGTGAAACGGCTCTCGATCCGCGATCAGTCGAGCCGCTGGGGCTCCTGCACCTCGGCCGGCTCACTGTCGTTCTCCTGGCGCCTGATCCTCGCCCCACCCTACGTGCTCGACTATCTCGCCGCGCATGAGGTCGCCCATCTCGTCGAGATGAACCACTCCGCCCGCTTCTGGCGTGTCTGCGGCAAGATCTGTCCGTCGATGGAGCGCGCCAAGAAGTGGCTCGACACGTACGGCAATGACCTGCACCGGTACGGGGTCGAGGATTAGGCCCTCTACCCATAAACCCAGCGGCCTGATGCGACGAAGGCTACGTCCGCTTTGCCCGTCACGACGAAGCTCGTGCGGCATCGCAATATCCAGCGATGGGCCAATACAGGACCTTCGCGGAGAACCGACTATTTGGCGCAGCCGGTGATGTTCACTTCACCAAGTGGATGGCCGGATGCAGCGTGCCCAGCACTCCGATCACGGCAAAGATCGCAAATCCTAACGCGCTCTCGATGAGCGTGTTGCGTGTGAGCGCCGCAAGCGCGTTGGTATGCGGCTCGGTCTTCGTGACCGATGCGAGCTGAGGCATCAGCCAGAACCGGTTGACTACGGCCAGGCCGACCATGAGCACGAAGACCGCGATCTTGAGGAGCAGCAATTGTCCATAGTCGGTCACGAGCAAAGCGTGGAACGATCCGACGAGAACCCACGCATTCACGATTCCCGATGAGATCAAGGCAGCGACGCTGATCATGCCGAGGATTGAAAACCTGCCAACGGCGTCAAGTTGCACGGGTCCCCACTCGGAAGCCGAACGGCGCCCGCCCGACTGCGAACAGAATTGAAAGGCCAGACAGGCCTCCGATCCAGGCCGAGGCGGCGACCAGATGCAGCACGTCGGCGGTGAGGTGCAGACTCCCTAATTCTCCCGGCGTCGAGCCGGCGTGCCCGGTCCAGGCGATGGCCCCGACCAGCCCCAACGCAGCCAGGATCGCAAGCAAACGCGACAGGACAAACTGGTTGACCACCAGCGAGGCCGCCAGCAGGAGCGCCAGCATGGCGCGGACTTCCGAGACCAATCCGAATTGGGTCTCCGTGGCGACGGTGAGCATCGCGCCCGATCTCAACGCGTCTGCGCCGGCAAGGCCCGTCATCGACATGGCCTGAAGGACAAACCAAACGAGACCGGTCACGACTGTGACAGCGAGCCCTGTCCAAGTGAGCGCCGCGATGCGGGCTCGGACCATGGTATGGCCAGCCGGTGACGACCGTAGTGCAGGTTCGACGACGAAGGCACGAAACATCACCACGCCGGCCGTTATCGCCGACGCGGCGAAATGGATTGCACGGGTGACCACCATCGGACCGTCAATCCCCGCCTCGAACCAACTCATCGAATTTCCCGCTGGCGTTACTGGCCGACCTGGAAGGTGAAGTTGCCCTCTGTGGTGTGCGTATCCACGGAAAGCACATGCCAGTTCACGCGATAGGTTCCTGCACCCCCGGCACGCAGCGAGATTGACATCTGCTCGCCGCTAACGCGGGGTTTCCCGCTGTCGACGCGCTCACCGGCCGCATTCGTCACAGTGACGCTCGAGAAGGCGGGCTCCAGCTTCTGGGTGAACCAGAGGGTCACCTCTCGCGGGGGGCTTGCGACCTTGTTTCCGACGCGCGGTTCGGCGTGGTCCAGAAAGGCATGCGCCTGCGCGGCGCTGGTTGCCAGCACAAGCAAGAGCGGAGTGATTCCAATCAAAGATGAGCGTTGCATGGTCAATTACCTCGGAAACGGGCTGGCGGGCTGGACCGCGCTGCCGAACAGCGGCTTACCGATCCCATGCGGGTCGATGTCGTCGAGGTAGTAGTGCAGTTGCGCGATGACGCCGACATTGCTGCCGCTCTGCCGGTTGATCGGGATCAGCGCCTCGATGCCGAACTGGAAATAGGTGCCGGCCCAGATCACCCCGGGATTGATGGTGCCCGTCGTCAACCTTCCCGAAGTCAAGGTGTTCGCGACCGGCGTCTGCAAGTTGGCCTCGACCAGCGGGATCAGGTGATTAAGGAAATCCGGCAGGCCGAGATCAACCACGGCGGATTTCAGATAGGGCATGCTGTATTGAATGCTCCCGCCCCAGTTCAGCACTCGCGGGTGGAACTCGGTATCCATGGTCTGAAAACCGGTGTCGGGATCGATGCCAAAGGTCGTCGTGAAGTTTCTGGCCGGAATCGAATAGCCCACCTGACCGGTGATCGCGACCGGTCTGATCCAGGACAGCGTGTCCGGCAGATCGCCGAGCCCTTTGCCGAAATAGATGTTCGGCACGTAGTGATTGAACGGCTCCGCGCCGACGGTCGAAGACCCGGTCCCGCCCCATTCCACGCTGAGCCCAGCCGACAGCACGAACTCATGGTCGGCGTTCTTGAACACCCGATACTTGAACGTGGTGTCGAGATTCTGGAAGCCGTTGGCTCCGGGCACCGTCGGATCGATCGGACCAAGGAAGGTGTAGGTCGTGCCAAACGATATCGCGAAATCCTCGGTGATCCGTTTGGCGAACTCGCTGGACACGTCGCGCTGCCTGACCGGCGGAACGTCGCCGGTGTGGAAGCTGTCGACGGTCGGTAGCGCCAGCTCGTCATTGACGCCGGGATCGTCGATGGTCAGCGTGGCCGGAAAGAAGCGATTGCCGACGATCTCGTGGGCGGTGCTTCCAGAAAGGGGAACGAGCGCGATGGCGAGCCCTGGCAAGGCTGCACGCGCATAACGGATAAGCATGGGAATCTCCGCAAGCGTTGATGCGTAAAGGTCTCAGCGGCCAGTGGCCGCGCGGCTTTACGGCAGAAACGGCGGTGCACGCGCCTGGGCCTCGGAAGCTGTTCTCGAACCGGAAGCGCCCAGCGCGAAATCCTGCCAGGCGACCTGGCTCGTCGGGCGATCGATCACGATCGCGCTTGATATCTGTGGGGTGTCGATCGGCGCGCCGGTCTGGAGCACGCTGCAAGCAGCGCAGCAGCCATCGTGCGCGCGGTGGCCAGTCTGATCGTCCTGCCCGGCCCCGTCTGTCGGACCACCGTGGCAGATGATCGCGTCTGCAACTGGATCGGAGGCCGTAAAGCTCGCCGCCCAGCACGCGCCGATCGGCGCAAAGATCTGCACCAACAGGGCAATCAGGACTATAGGTAGAAAGTTCTTCAGCCGTCGGCGCATCGGTTCACCCTGCGGCAATCTATCGCAACGGAGAGCTGCCGTCGAGGTGAGCGATTCGATAACCCCGCCTACTGTGCATGGGGTTGTTTTCGCGTTTTGTTTTAGGGCCTATCGATTTCCACCAAACAGCCGGTCCATCAGCCAGCCATCAAGCCCGGCAGCCGCTTCCGGCCGTGCATTGACATTGGTGCGCGTCGGCAGCGGCGGCGCGCGATAGCCGCTCGTGCCGACCGGCGCCGGTGCAGGTCCAGGTGAATATCCGGGCGCGGCCGCTGCCTGTATCGGCGGCGACACCTGCGAGGAGACCTGCACGAGGTTCGACGGCCCCCAATTGCTTTGCGGGTTCGGCAGGGCCACCCCCTGCACGCCCTCGTGCGCGGCGCGCATGAAGCGGGTCCAGACTTCGACCGGAAGGCCGCCGCCGGTGGTCTTCTTGGTCGGCGAGTTGTCGTCGTTGCCGAGCCAGACGCCGGTGACGAGGTTCGCGGTGTAGCCGATGAACCAGGCGTCGCGGTAATCCTGGCTGGTGCCGGTCTTGCCGGCCGCCTGCCAGCCCGGGATCTCGGCCTTCTTCGCCGTGCCCGAGATCAGCGTCTCCCGCATCATCGTGTTCATCATGCCGACGTAACGAGGCTCGATCACCTGGCTGTGCTCGTCGGCAGGCCGCATGTAGAGCAGCTTGCCGTCGAGCGTCTTGATCCGCGTCACGACATGCGGCACCGCCGCAAAGCCGCCATTGGCGAACGGCGCATAGGCGCCGACCAGCTCGAGCACGGAGACTTCGGAGGTGCCGAGCGCGATCGAGGCGTTGGGCTCGAGCTTCGAGGATATGCCGAGCCGGTGCGCGGTGCGCACCACGTTCTTCGGCCCGACCTCGAGGCCGAGGCGGATGGCAACGGTGTTGAGCGACATCGCCAGAGCCTGCGTCAGCGTCACCGGGCCGAAATATTCATGCGTGTAGTTCTCGGGCTTCCAGCCCTTGACCTCGATCGGCGCGTCCTGGCGGATGGTGTCGGGCGTCAGGCCCTGCTCCATCGCCGTCAGATAGACGAACGGCTTGAACGAGGAGCCCGGCTGGCGCTTGGCGTTGACCGCCCGATTGTACTGGCTCTCGGAATAGTTCCGCCCGCCGACCATTGCGCGCACCGCCCCGTCGGGCGTCATGGCCACCAGCGCGCCCTGGCTGACATTGAACTTCACGCTCTTGGCCGCAAGCTCGTCGATGATGGCGCTCTCCGCCACGGCCTGGAGCTTCGGATCGATCGTGGTCTCGACCTTGATGCTGTCGTCGATCTGGCCGACCAGATCGTCCAGCACCTCGCCGATCCAGTCGGCGATGTAATTGACGGTGCCGGCGCCGACAGGTTTCACATTGTAGGAGGGATGGCCGATCGAGGCCTGGGCCTGCGCTTCGGTGATGAAGTTGGCGTCCGCCATCGCCGCGAGCACGACCTTTGCGCGCGCTTCCGCGCCTTCCGGATTGCGGTTCGGCGCCAGGCGGGACGGCGATTTGACCAGGCCCGCCAGCATCGCGGCTTCCGCGATCGTGACGTTCTTCGCCGGCTTGCCGAAATATTTCTGCGCGGCGGCCTCGACGCCGTAGGCGCCGGAGCCGAAATAGACGCGATTGAGATAGAGCTCCAGGATCTCGTTCTTGGAGTGCTTGCGCTCGAGCCAGATCGCGAGCTCCGCCTCCTGCAGCTTGCGCTGCACGGTGCGCTCCTGGGTCAGGAACAGGTTCTTGGCGAGCTGCTGCGTCAGCGTCGAGCCGCCCTGCGAGACGCCGCGATGGAGCACGTTGGTGACGAGCGCGCGCAGGATGCCGACGGGGTCGACGCCGAAATGCGAGTAGAAGCGGCGGTCCTCGATCGCGATGAACGCCTTCGGCAGATAGGGCGGCAGGTCCTTCAGCGACACGTTGGCGCCGGCCATCTCGCCGCGCTGCGCGAGCAGGCTGCCGTCCATGCCAACGATCTGGATGGTCGGCGGGCGTTTGGGAATTTCAAGCGACTGGATCGGCGGCAGGTGCGCGCCGACCCAGATCACGACGCCGATCACGGCGATCACGCCCCACAGGCTCAGCACGACGCCCCAATAAACCAGGCGCCCGAGGCCCGCGCTGATGGATGATTTCGAGCGGCGCTTCCCGCCGCTGTTTTTGGCCGGTGCCTTGCGCTCGCGCGGCGGCTCGTCGTCGGCAGGTTCGCTTTTGCGCTTGTTGGGCTTTTTCGGCTTGTCGTCGCCGGCGTCGGGAATGCGGTCGGCCGCCGTGAGGCGCAGATCGGCGAGCGCCGCGGGCAGGCCGAACAACGGCTCCTTCCGCCCCCCCTTTTTCTTTGCCGACCCCATACGCAAAACGCCCGGTCACCCCGCCCCGCTCCCACGCTAGCGACCGCTGTTTAAGGCCCGGTTACCCCGTGCTTAATGTCTGGTTAGGAGATGAGGCATTCCCCGGCCGCAGTTCCGCTGGTTCTGCCGCGCAGCTAGGATCGCAGCCACAAAGAAGAGGGAACACGCATGGGCCACGTCGATCCGACCAAGGAAATCTTTGCGCAATTTCGGGACAACGACCGCCCCGGCCCGATCCACATGCTGAACCTGGTGCGGCTGCGCAAGGAGGCGGCCTATCCCGATGGCAGAAAGGCGAGCGGCGCGGAAGCCTATGCGGCCTATGGCCGCGAGAGCGGCCCGGTGTTCACGCGCCTCGGCGGCCGCATCGTCTGGCAAGGCCGGTTCGAGCTGATGCTGATCGGACCGCAAGACGAGCGCTGGGACCACTGCTTCATCGCCGAATATCCCGGCGTCGCCGCCTTCGTCGAGATGATCCGCGACCCTGTCTACCGCGAGGCAGTAAAGCACCGCCAGGCTGCGGTGGAAGACTCCCGGCTGATCCGCCACTCCGTGCTGCCGGTTGGAAAGAATTTTGGAGAGATACCGACCTGAGTCTCGTCATGGCCGGGCTTGACCCGGGGCATGCAGCCTTCTCCCGCCTCCAAAACGTGGATGCCCGGGGCAAGCCCGGGCATGACGTCGTTGTGGCAATGTTTTCGAGAACTAACCCGCCGGACTCGAATCCTCCAGAATCGGGCCGAACAGCTCCCACCGCTCGCCATTGAACTTCATCATCTGAAGCTGCTTGTTGACGCGATAGTCGGTCGGCGAGGTGTTGGCCTTGATGCCGGGCAACGCGGTGTCGGTCGCAAAGTCCTTCAGTGAAGTGGCCTGCTTCATCACGTTCTCGCGGGTCAGGTCGTCGCCGCACTGCTGCAGCACATGCACCAGCAACTGCGCGGTGCTGTAGCCGTAGGTGTTGAAGTTCGAGTCCTTGTCGCCATCGGGATAGTACTTCGCCATGAAGTCGAAATACTTCTTCAGGCCCGGATCGTCCTTCCAGGTCGGATCGAGTGGTTCCTTGCCGTAGTTGACGCTGATCAGGCCCTTGGCGGCATCAAGGCCCGCCGGCTTCAGCACGGCGCCGACCGAGGTGGCGTTAATGTCGACGATCTGGGTCGGATGCCAGCCCATTTCAGCGATCTTCTTGATCGCCTGCGCAGCCTGCTTCGGCGTTGTCGCGCTGAAGAACAGATCGGCGCCGGCATCCTTGATCTTGAGGATCTGCGAATCGACCGTGGGGTCAGAGACCTCGTAGGACGCCTCGGTCACGATCATCTTGGCGGCCTTGTCGCCGAGGCCGGCCTTGAGGCCATTCAGATAGTCCTTGCCGAGGTCGTCGTTCTGATAGAGCACGCCGATCTTGGCGTCCGGATGCTCCTTCAGAATGTACTGACCGTAGATACGGCCTTCGACGAAGTAGTTCGGGTTGAATCCCATGGTCCAGGGGAAGTTCTTCGGATCGGTGAACCTGGAGGCACCGGTCGCCGCAAACAGCTGGGGCACCTTCTTGGAATTGAGATATTTCTGCACGGCCGCGTTCACGGGCGTGCCGATGATCTGGAAGGTCAGGAGCACCCCGTCGCTCTCGACCAGCTTGCGGATCTGCTCCACCGCCTTCGGCGGCGAATAGGCATCGTCATACTGGATCAGATTGATCTTTCGGCCGTTGATGCCGCCCTGGTCGTTGATCATCTTGAAATAGGCGGCCTGGGTCTTGCCGATCGACGAATAGGCCGACGCCGGTCCCGAGAACGGCATGGTCTGTCCGATCTTGATCTCGGTGTCGCTGGCGCCAGGATCGTATTTCTTCTGGGCATTGGCAGCGGAGACCGATAGCGCCAGGGTCAGCGACGCTGCCGTGGCCAGATGCAGGATTCCGTTCCTCATTCGCGATTCCCTCAGCTTGTTATTGCAGACGGTCTGCCGGGCGCACTGTGCCTCCGACGCCATCGCTGGGGGAGAGTGTGGAAGAGTGCCTGCTGCAAGGCAAGGTGGGGAAGCGCTGACCGTTCGTAGGGTGGGACACATCAATCGGACGGTCATTCGATGGCTCAATTAACTTGTTCCTCCTGGCGGAATTTCCGGCCGACGGTCTTTTCCCGCTGGTTACAACGGTCGCTATCGCTGCCGAAGCGTGTGGCGGACGGGCAGGCCGCGCCCGGGGATCGCGGCGTTGCGCCGTCTCAGGGCTTGGGCCGAGAGTTCAGGTTCAGGCCAAGAACAAGGCGGCCAGTGCGATCGCCGCCGGCAGCGCCTGCACGATCAAGATGCGCGGACTGACGGTCGCCGCACCATAAGCGCCGGCCACGATCACACAGGCGAGGAAGAACAGCTTGATCTGGAATGCGAAGGCCGGGTTGCCGTGGACAACGCCCCAGATCAGGCCGGCGGCGAGGAAGCCGTTATAGAGCCCCTGATTGGCGGCCAGCACTTTGGTGATCGCGGCCTTGTCAGGCGTATTGCGGAATGTCTTCAGGCCAAGCGGCTTGTCCCAAAGGAACATCTCCAGGAGCAAGAAATAGGCGTGCAGCGCGGCGACAAGCGCCACCAGACAATTCGCGACCAGAACCAAGTTGAGCTCCCCCAAAAGCGTCAGCTTTCGGGTGGACCTTAGCATATCAGGCGTGGCAAGTGCGAAACGTGTTTCGCTGCAATGGTGTCGCGATGGCCGCTCGCTCGACCAAAACCCCTGAAAGCTTCGGCCTCGACCGGCTGGTGACGCCGATCGGGATCGCGCTGCTCGTCACCGATAGCGCAGGCGCGTTGCGTGCGCTCGACTGGGATGACCACGAGCACCGCATGCGCGAGCTGTTGCGCCTGCATCATGGCGCCGTGAACCTGCTTGATCGACCTGCGCCGACCGACATGAAGACCGCGCTGTCAGCTTACTTCGAGGGTGATCTCGGTCAGCTCCTGCGCGTCGAATGGCGCATCTCCGGCACGCCATTCCAGCAAAAGGTCTGGACCGCACTCGCGAAGATCCCTGTAGGCACGACGATGAGCTACGGGGCGCTTGCGGCGAAGATCGAAATGCCCAAGGCTATCAGGGCGGTCGGCCACGCCAACGGCTCCAATCCGATCAGCGTGGTGCTGCCCTGCCATCGGCTGATCGGCGCTGATGGCTCGTTGGTGAAATATGGCGGCGGTCTCGAGCGCAAACGCTGGCTGTTGCGGCATGAAGGGGTGGAAGTCTGAGCCGATAGCGCACCAACATCTCTTCGTCGTTCCGGGGTGCGCGAAGCGCGAGCCCGGAATCCATATCCACCGGCCGGGGCGCCATCCGGCGACGAGTGGAGAAAGATACGCAGCCTACGCCGCCGGCTGAACCGCCTTGTCACCCGCCATCACGTGGGTCAGCGCGCTCTTGATCGCGGCCTGGCGGGTCGGCGCGTTGATCTGCGCGCCCAAGAGGTCCGTGACGTAGAACACGTCGCGGGCACGCTCGCCGAAGGTCGCGACATGGGCTGAGGCGATGTTGAGGTTCAGCTTGGAGATCGCCGTGGTCAGCTCGTAGAGCAGGCCGGGTCGATCGAGGCCGGAGACCTCGATCACGGTGTAGCGATCGGACCATTGGTTGTTGATGGTCACCTCAGGCTCGATCACGAAGGGCTTTGCCTTGCTGCGCACGGTACGCCGCGCCACCACTTCCGGCAGGCGCAGCTTGCCTTCGAGCACATCCTCGATCATCTCGCCGATGCGCGTGGCGCGCCTTCCCTCGTCCTCGTCCCGGTCGTATTCCCTGGAGATCGAGATCGTGTCCAGCGCGCGGCCGTCGGTCGTGGTGTAGATCTGGGCGTCGACGATGTTGGCGCCGGCCGAGGCGCAGGCGCCCGCAATGATCGACAGCAGCCAGGGATGGTCGGCGGCGAAGATCGTGAGCTCGGTGACGCCACGCACTTCGTCGAAGCCGACATTGATCGCGAGCTTGTGGCCGGCCTGTTCGCTCGAACGTACGAAGCGCGCGTGGCGGATCTTGCGCGGCAGCTCGACCTTGAGCCAATAGGCCGGATAGTGCCGGCCGATATAGGCGTCGAGCTCGTCCGCCGGCCATTCGGCGAAGGCGTTCCGGAATTCGGCGTAGGCAGCCGTGAGGCGCTTGCCGCGGTCGACCTCCGAGAAGCCGCCGGTCAGCACCGGTTCCGTCTCGTAATACAGCGAACGCAGCAGCTGCGCCTTCCAGCCGTTCCAGACGCCCGGACCGACGCCGCGGATATCTGCGGTGGTCAGGATGGTGAGCAGCTTCATCTGCTCGACCGACTGCACCACGGCAGCAAAGTTCTCGATGGTCTTGCGGTCGGAGAGGTCGCGCGATTGCGCGACCGTCGACATCGTCAGGTGCTCCTCGATCAGCCAGGCCACGAGCTCCGTGTCCGCCGCGCTGAAGCCGAGCCGCGGGCACAGCCGGCGCGCGACCTTGGCGCCCGCGATCGAGTGATCTTCGGGCCGGCCCTTGGCGATGTCGTGCAGCAGCGTCGTGATGTAGATCACCGCGCGATGCTCGGGGCGAATTTTGCGCATCAGATCGCTGGCGAGCGTGAACTCCTCGAAGCCGCCGCGCTCGATGTCCTGGAGGAAACCGACGCAGCGGATCAGATGCTCGTCGACGGTGTAGTGATGATACATGTTGAATTGCATCATCGAGACGATCTTGCCGAAGGCGCGGATGAAATGACCGAGCACGCCGGTCTCGTTCATCCGGCGCAGCACGATCTCGGCGTTGTCGGAGGTCAGGATCTCCATGAACAGCCGGTTGGCCTCGGGATTCTCGCGCATCTGCGCGTTGATCAGCCCGAGCGAGCGCGTCACGTCGCGCATTGCATCGGGATGGAAGGCGAGGTTGTTCTTCTGCGCGAGACGGAAGATGCGGATCAGGTTGACGGGATCGTGCTTGAAGACGTCGGGCGCGGCGACGTTGATGCGGTTGTTGTCGACGATGAAGTCGTCGCTGTCGGGGACGCGCCGCTTTGCCGGCGTCGGGCGCAGGCGCGCCATCATCCGGCTCAGCACCGGTGCGGGCTTGGCCTGCTGGTCCTCGAGCTTGGCGCAGAGGATGGCGGTGAGGTTGCCGACTTCCTTGGCGACGAGGAAGTAGTGCTTCATGAAGCGCTCGACGTCCTGCATGCCGGGATGCGAGGTGTAGCCGAGCCTGACGGCGATCTCGCGCTGCAGGTCGAAGGAAAGGCGCTCTTCGGCCCGGCCGGAGTAGAAATGCAGATTGCAGCGCACCGACCAGAGGAAATCGGCGCAGCGGCGGAAGCTGCGATACTCCTGCGCGTCGAATACGCCGCGCTCGACCAGCTCGTCGGTATCGTGGACGCGATAGACGTATTTCGCGATCCAGAACAAGGTGTGCAGGTCGCGAAGCGCGCCCTTGCCGTCCTTGACGTTGGGCTCGACCAGATAGCGCGACTGGCCGCCGCGGCGGTGACGTTCTTCGCGCTCGGCAAGCTTTGCGGTGACGAATTCGGACGCGGTACCTTGCACCACTTCCTTGTCGAAGCGCGCGACCAGCTCGTCATAAAGCGGCTGGTCGCCGGTGAGAAAGCGCGTCTCCAGGATGGCGGTGCGGATGGTCATGTCGCCGCGCGCCTGCCGGATCGATTCATCGACCGAGCGCGTGGCGTGGCCGACCTTCAATCCCATGTCCCAGAGGCAATAGAGAATGGCTTCGGCGACCTGCTCGCCCCAGGCGGTCTGCTTGTAGGGCAGGATGAACAACAGATCGATATCGGACTCGGGAGCCATCAGGCCGCGGCCATAGCCGCCGGTCGCGACCACCGCCATGCGCTCCGCCCCGGTCGGGATCGGCGAGAGATAGAGATGTCGGGTCGCGGCCGAATAGAGGATGCGGATGATCTCGTCCTGCACGTGGCAGAGTCGCTCGGCGCAGCGGCGGCCATGGCGGTCCTTCAGGAGGATCGCCTGCGCTGCGGCGCGTGCCGCGAGCAGCTCGCTCTTGAGCAGTTGCGCGGTCGCGGTGCGGAACGCGTCCTCGCGCCCCTGGTACTTTTCGGCAAGCGCATCGATCGCGGCGGTGATCCGCGCGGTATCGAAACGATCATCCACCTGTGGCTTGGGCTCGGTCGCAACGCTATCCATGTCTCACCCGATATAAGAGGTGACAGGCGCTGTCATCAGCCATTCTCAGGCAATAGTCGTTCCATGCTGGAAAGGTCGGTCCTCGGGCAAAATTGTTCTCGGGTCGCGCGCTTTCAAGGGGCTGATTTTCCCGTTGACCTCCAGATATAACTCATTGAAAAGCAAAGAAATTCTGAAGGAGTTTGGGCATGAGCAACGTGACACGACGCATTCTTCTGGCGGGAGCCGCGGCCCTCGCCATGACCGCCGCGGCTCGGGCTGCTGATCCGCTCAAGGAGATCCGCATCGATTGGGCGACTTACAATCCAGTGTCGATGGTCCTGAAGCAGAAGGGGCTGCTGGAGAAGGAGTTCGCCAAAGACGGCATCGCCATCACCTGGGTGCAGTCCGCGGGCTCCAACAAGGCGCTCGAATTCCTCAATGCCGGCTCCATCGATTTCGGCTCGACCGCCGGTTCAGCCGCGCTGGTCGCGCGCATCAACGGCAACCCGATCAGGTCGATCTATGTCTATTCGCGTCCGGAATGGACGGCGCTGGTCACGGGCAAGGACTCCAAGATTACCAGCGTCGCTGACCTGAAGGGCAAGCGGGTCGCAGTGACGCGCGGCACCGATCCGCACATCTTCCTGGTGCGCGCCCTGCTCAGTGCCGGTCTCACTGAAAAGGACATCACGCCGGTGCTGTTGCAGCACGCCGACGGCAAGACCGCGCTCATCCGCGGCGACGTCGATGCGTGGGCCGGTCTTGATCCGATGATGGCGCAGGCCGAGGTCGAGGAGGGCGCGAAGCTGTTCTATCGCAAGGCCGATGCCAACACCTGGGGCATCCTCAACGTGCGCGAGCAGTTCCTGAAGGACTATCCCGACGCCGCCCGCCGCGTGCTCGCGGCGTATGAGGACGCGCGAAAGTATTCGCTGGCGAATTACGACGAGCTGAAGAAGACCTTCATCGCGGTGACCAAGCTGCCCGATGCGGTCGTTGACAAGCAGCTCAAGGAACGCACCGAGCTCACCCACAGCCGCATCGGCGCGTCCCAGCGCGAGTCGATTCTCGCGGCCGGCCTCGCGCTCCAGCAGGCCGGCGTCGTCGATGCCAAGGTCGACGTGAAGGCGACGCTGGATGCCCTGATCGACGACCAGGTTCCGCTGCCGGCGAATTGATCTCTCTTCCTTTCCAGGGGAGGGTAAGAGGCTCCTTGCATTCCCGCCCCGGACGCGCTTCCTACCTGCCATGATCTCCGACGCGCCCGTCCTGCAACAGTCTTCGGAACCAGCCGAAAACGTCGCCGCGTCCTCGCGGCTGTCGCGGTATGCGCGGCCGATGCTGGGGCTGTTGCTGCCATTTCTGCTGGCAGTTGGCTGGGAGCTCGTGGTCTGGTTCGGTTGGTCCAACGGCCGCCTGGTGCCGCCGCCCTCGCGCGTCCTTGCCACCATCGCCGATCTCGCTCGTTCCGGCGAGTTGATCCACCACATCGCCGCGACGCTGTGGCGCGTCGGCCTCGGCTTCGCCTTCGGCGTGGTCGCGGGTACGCTGCTTGGTGCCATCTCCGGCTATTGGTCGCTGGCGCGGCGCCTGCTCGACCCCACCGTGCAGGCGCTGCGCGCGATTCCTTCGCTCGCCTGGGTGCCGCTGTTCATCCTCTGGCTCGGCATTTTCGAGACGTCCAAGATCGCGCTGATCGCGGTCGGCGTGTTCTTCCCTGTCTATCTCGGTGTGATGGGCGCGATCCTCTCGGTCGATCGCAAGATATTCGAGGTCGGACGCGTGTTCCGGCTCTCCGGCCCGGCCATGATCCGCCGCATCCTGCTGCCCGCCGTGCTACCGGCCTATGTCGTGTCCTTGCGCGTCGGTCTCGGTCTGGGCTGGATGTTCGTCGTCGCGGCCGAACTGATCGGCGCTTCCGAAGGCCTCGGCTATCTGCTGCTCGACGGCCAGCAGCTCGGCAAGCCCGCGCAGATCATGGCCGCGATCGTGATCTTCGCCATCCTCGGCAAGCTCACTGACTGGCTGATCGAGGTCGCGGCCGCGCCGTTCCTGCGCTGGCAGGACGCGTTCGGCCGCACGAAGGGAGCTTGAGGCAATGCTGGCGCTCGATCGGGTCAGCAAGACTTATCCCAATGGCGTGCAGGCGCTGGCGCGCTTCTCCGCCGACGTCAAGCAGGGCGAGATCCTCGCCATCATCGGCGGCTCCGGCTGCGGCAAGTCGACGTTGCTCCGCGCCATCGCCGGCCTCGATCGCGCGAGTTCGGGCACGGTGACGCTCGACGACGAGGCGATCAGTTCGCCACATGCCAAGATCGGCATCATCTTTCAGGAGCCACGGCTCCTCCCCTGGCTCAGCGTCGCCGACAATATCGCTTTTGGACTCGCCGATGTCCCGGCGGCCGAGCGGCGCGAGAAGGTGGCGCGCGCTCTCGAACGCGTTGGCCTTGCTGACAAGGCGCAGGCCTGGCCGCGTGAGCTCTCCGGCGGACAGGCGCAGCGCGTCGCAATCGCCCGCGCGCTGGTGCCGCAGCCGGAGGTGCTCCTGCTCGACGAGCCGTTCTCGGCGCTCGATGCCTTCACGCGGCGCGACCTTCAGGATCATCTGCTCGACCTCTGGGCCGACACGCGCCCGACCTTGATCCTCGTCACACACGACGTCGACGAGGCCGTGGTGCTGGCCGACCGCGTGCTGGTGATGCGGCCCAGGCCGGGGCGCCTGTTCGACCAGATCGAGATCAATCTGGGCCGGCCGCGCGACCGCAATTCGCCGCTGTTCGAGAATTTCAAGCGCAGTGTGCTGACGTCACTCGACCGTTCGCTCGACCGCAACGTGCCCGACCGTGACGCAACCCAGGGTCCCGGTCAGGCCATGTGGTGGTGACATTTTCGCTCTGAGCCGGTACATCGAGAGCGATTTTTCCGGGAGAGAACAAGATGGACGCCGCAGAACTGCGCCAGATGCAGGCCCCGATCAAGGAGCGTTACAAGACCGATCCCAGGACCGCGATGATCACGCTGAAGGCCAAGGGCTCGACCGACAGCGAAGGCATCGCCTGCAAGGTCGAGACCGGCCGCGCCATCGCGATGGCTGGTCTGCATCCCGCCACCGGCGGCTCCGGCCTCGAACTCTGCTCCGGCGACATGCTGCTCGAGGCGTTGGTCGCCTGCGCCGGCGTCACGCTGAAATCGGTCGCGACTGCGATCGAGGTGCCGCTGACCACCGGGAACGTCTATGCCGAGGGCGATCTCGATTTCCGCGGCACGCTCGGCGTCGACAAGGAGACTCCGGTCGGCTTCGCCGAGATCCGCCTGCGCTTCGAGGTCGATACGCCGGCGCCGCAGGACAAGCTCGACCTCCTGCTGAAACTCACCGAGCGCTATTGTGTGGTCTATCAGACCATCAAGAACGGCCCGAAGGTTTCGGTCTCGATGCAGCGGATGTAGTGCCGCCTTCCCCCTCGACGGGGCGGGCAAGAAGAAAAAATGCCGGCCGAACTCTCCTACATCCTCTTCCTCGTGCTGCGCATGGCGGTTGCGGCCGCCTTCGTGGTGTCGGCGTCCATCATCACCGAGCGCTCCGGCCCGGTGATCGGGGCACTGGTGGCGACGCTGCCGATCTCGGCGGGGCCGTCTTATGTCTTCCTCGCGATCGACCATGACGCCGCTTTCATTGCGCAGGGGGCGCTGTCGAGCCTGCCGATCAACGCCGCGACGATTTTCCTGGGGCTGACCTACGTCGTGCTGGCGCAGCGGCATAGCTTTGCCGTGAGTGTCGGGAGCGCGGTAGCGGTATGGATCGTGCTGGCGTCGATCATCCGTCTGTTCGACTGGACGTTGACGGCTGGGCTCGCCGTCAACCTGGTGGCCTTCGGCGTCTGCATTCCGCTGCTCGCACGGTACCGGCATGTGAAGATGCCGCTGGTGACCCGCCGCTGGTACGACATCCCGTTCCGCGCCGCGCTGGTCGCAACGCTGGTTGCGATCGTCGTCTCGACTTCGGGCTGGGTCGGCCCTCGCGTCTCCGGAGTCATCGCGCTCTACCCGATCGTCTTCACCAGCATGATGGTGATCCTGCATCCCCGCATCGGCGGCCCTCCGACCGCTGCCGTGCTCGCCAATTCCGCCTGGGGCCTGCTCGGATTCGGCATGGCGATTGCGGTGATGCACGTCGCAGTGGTGAACTTTGGATCGGCGGTAGGCCTCCTGCTTGCGCTTGCAACTTGCGTGACGTGGAACCTGACACTGTGGTGGAATGGACGCAGAACTCGGCGCCTTCAAGCGCAAGCATCCGGTCCCGATATTTTGCGGTGATCAGCCGCGTAGTTCTGCGGTGTTCGGCTGCGCGATCCCGCTGCCATCGTTAATTTAATCTTTGTGACTTGCCCGTAAATGTACGCTTCAGCTGTCGAGGCACCCAACCTTGAACGTGGGCCAGTTCGACCGGTGCACCGTGAGTTTAGGACGAGTCGAAAACTCTCGAGCGCGAGGGCGATGCCGCCCCGTGGTGCGAGACGATTTCTCAACGAGGAGATATTTGGATGTTCGGGCGCAAGTCCCATGCTGATGCACAGGCGCGGCTCGACGCCATCGGCCGTTCGCAGGCGATGATCGAATTCAAGCTTGACGGCACCATCATCACCGCCAACAAGAACTTTCTCGACGCACTAGGTTATCGGCTCGACGAAATCCAGGGCAGGCATCACTCGATGTTCGTGCCCGTCGGGCAGCGCGACAACGCCGAGTACAAGGCGTTCTGGGCTGCATTGAACCGTGGCGAGTATCAGGCACGCGAATTCAAGCGGATCGCGAAGGACGGTCGCGAGGTCTGGATCGAAGCATCCTACAATCCGGTGCTCGACGGCGATGGCAAGACTGTGATGGTTGCCAAGATTGCGACCGACATCACCGCGAAGAAGATCCGGAGCATGACGGACGCATCGAAGATCGCCGCCATCAGCCGTGCCCAGGCCGTCATCGAGTTCAAGCTCGACGGCACCATCGTCTCCGCCAACGAAAATTTCTGCAAGGCGCTCGGCTATTCGCCTGCCGAGATCCAGGGCAGGCATCACGGCCTTTTCGTGGCCGAGGCCGACCGCAACGGCACGGCCTATCGCGAATTCTGGGCCGCGCTCAACCGCGGCGACTACCAGACCGGCGAATTCAAGCGAATCGCCAAGGGCGGCAGGGAAGTGTGGATTCTCGCTTCCTACAATCCGCTGCTCGACGAGAACGGCAAGCCCTATGGCGTCGTCAAGTTTGCAACCGACGTCACCGCGGAGAAGCTGAAGAATGCCGATCTGGCGGGTCAGATCTCGGCGATCGACAAGGCCCAGGCCGTGATCGAGTTCAACATGGACGGCACGATCATCACCGCCAACGAGAACTTCCTGCACACGGTCGGCTATTCGCTGGCGGAGATCAAAGGCAAGCATCACAGCATGTTCGTCGAGCCCGGCGAGCGCGACGGCCCCGCCTATCGCGAGTTCTGGACCGCACTCAACCGCGGCCAGTACCAGGCGGCCGAATACAAGCGGATCGGCAAGGGCGGCAAGGAGATCTACATCCAGGCCTCCTACAATCCGATCATCGATCTCAACGGCAAGCCGTTCAAGGTGGTGAAATATGCCACCGACACCACCAAGCAGGTGCTGGTTCGCATGGGCAACGAGCGCGTCCGCGGCATGATGGAATCGGTCGCCGCCGGCTCGGAAGAGCTCAATGCCTCGGTGCGCGAGATTTCCGAGGCGATGACCAAGTCGCGCGAAACCGCGATGAGCGCCGTGGACCAGGTCGCCGCCGCCGATGCTCAGGCTCAGCGCCTCACCGAAGCGGCGCAGGCGATGAGCGGCATCGTCGAGATGATCAACAGCATCACCGGTCAAATCAACCTGCTCGCACTCAATGCCACGATCGAGTCGGCCCGTGCCGGTGAAGCCGGTCGCGGCTTTGCCGTTGTGGCATCCGAAGTGAAGAGCCTCGCCAACCAGGCCAAGCAGGCGACCGACAAGATCGCCCAGGAGATCGGCAGTCTCAACGGCATCTCGGGCGATGTCGTCGGCGCGCTCGGCTCGATCAAGCAGGCGATCAACAACGTCAGCGAATACGTCACCTCCACCGCGGCTGCCATCGAGGAGCAGAGCACGGTCACCAACGAGATGTCGACCAGCATGCAGCGTGCCGCCGCAGAGGCCGCGGCGATCACGGCAAGAGCGTAACCGGCCCAGTCACTGCTTCGGCAGCTTGGCCTTCAACGCATACAGCGCATCAAGCGCCTCGCGCGGCGACATCTCGTCGGGGTGCAGCGCCTTCACCGCGTCCATCAGCAGCTCGGCCTCGGTCGGCGGCGCGGCTTCGGCGGCCGCGCGCGAGGGGACGGCGAACAGCGGCAGATCGTCGGCAAGCGCCCGGGCGGTCTGGCCGCGGTCCTGTGCCTCCAGCTTTGCCAGTACGGATTTGGCGCGCGTGATCACGGCCGGCGGCAGGCCGGCGAGCTTGGCGACCTGGATGCCGTAGGAGCGGTCGGCCGAGCCCGGCAGCACCTCGTGCAGGAATACGACATTGCCTTGCCACTCCTTCACCCGGACCGTCGCGTTGAACATGCGCGGCAGCTTGGTCGAGAGCGCGGTCAGCTCGTGATAATGCGTTGCGAACAGCGTGCGGCAGCGGTTGCTCTCGTGCAGATGCTCGATCGCGGCCCAGGCGATGGAAAGGCCGTCGAAAGTCGCGGTGCCGCGGCCGATCTCATCGAGGATGACAAGCGCGCGTTCACCGGCCTGGTTGAGGATCGCGGCGGTTTCGACCATCTCCACCATGAAGGTGGAGCGGCCGCGCGCGAGATCATCGGCGGCGCCGACGCGCGAGAACAGGCGGTCGATGATGCCGATCCGCGCGCGCGTCGCCGGTACGAAACTGCCGATCTGCGCGAGCAGCGCAATCAGCGCGTTCTGGCGCAGGAAGGTCGATTTACCCGCCATGTTCGGACCGGTGAGCAGCCAGAGCTGGCCGGACTTTTGCGCTGGCGTGGGCGAGAGATCGCAGGCATTGGCGATGAACGGCTCGCCGTTACGCTTCAAGGCCTGCTCGACCACGGGATGGCGGCCGGCCTCGATGGCAAAGCCGAGCGAGCCATCGACCTCGGGCCGCACATAGTGCTCGTCGACGGCGAGCTTGGCCAGCGAGGTCGCCACATCGAGCAGCGCAAAGCCTTGCGCCGCCGCGCGCAAATCGTCGCTGATCTCGAGCGCCCTGGCGCAGAGCCGCTCGAAGATCTCGAGCTCGAGGTTGAGCGCGCGATCACCGGCATTGGCGATCTTGGCCTCGATCTCACCAAGCTCGGAGGTCGTGAAGCGCACCTGGCCCGCCAGCGTCTGGCGATGGATGAAGGTCGCGTTCAGCGGCGCCGACATCAGCTTGTCGCCATGCTGCGCGGTGACCTCGACGAAATAACCGAGCACGTTGTTGTGGCGGATCTTGAGGCCCTTGACGCCGGTGTCGTCGGCGTAGCGCGCCTGCATCGAGGCCACGACCAGGCGCGAGGCATCGCGCAGGTTGCGCGCTTCGTCGAGCGCCGGCTCGTAGCCGGCACGAACGAAACCGCCGTCCCGCTTGATCAGCGGCAATTGTTCGTCGAGCGCGCGGGCGAACTCGGCGGCGAGCTCGCGCGAAGGCCGCTGCAAAGCGGCCATCACCACGGCGATCTCCTGCGGCGGCTGGTCGAGCTCGGACAACCGCGCCAGCACCTGGTCGGCGGCGAGGATGCCATCGCGCAGGCCGGCAAGATCACGCGGTCCGCCGCGGCCGACCGAGAGACGGGCCAGTGCCCGCGACATGTCAGGCGCGCCGCGCAGGATGCTGCGGATGTCTTCGCGCGTGGCTGCGTCAGCGACGAAAGCGCTGACGGCATCGAGCCGCCGCGCGATCGCCGGCGCGTCGGTCAAAGGCGCCGCCAGCCGCTGCGCCAGCAGGCGCGAGCCGGCCGAGGTCACGGTACAGTCGATCGCATCGAGCAGCGAGCCGCGGCGTTCGCCCGCGAGCGTCCGTGTCAGCTCGAGATTGGCGCGGGTGGCCGGATCGATCGCCATGGTCGCGCCCGAGGCTTCGCGCGCGGGCGGCGACAGCGGCGGATGCTTGCCGACCTGGGTGCGGTCGACATAGGTGACCGCGGCGGCGGCAGCCGTGGCTTCCAGCCGCGACAGCTGCGCCAGCCCGTCCATGGTCGCGACGGCAAAGTAATCGCAGAGGCGCTTTTCGGCTGTGGCCCCATCGAAGACGTCGCGGGTCACCGGGGTCACCGCCGGCAGCTCACGCAAGGTCTGTCCGAGTTCGCTATCGCTATAAAGAGCGTCGCTAACGATGGCTTCGTTCGGATTGATGCGCGCCAGTGTCGCGGCGAGCTCGCCGCCCGAAACTTCGGTGACCGCGAATTCGGCGGTGGAGATGTCGATCCAGGCAAGGCCGAAGCGATCGCCGCCGGTGGACGAGCGCGCCCGCGCGATCGCCAGCAGGTAATTGTTGGCGCGCGCGTCGAGCAGCGTGTCCTCGGTGAGCGTGCCCGGGGTCACCAGCCGCACCACGCCGCGGCGCACGACGCTCTTGTTGCCGCGCGCTTTGGCGGCGGCGGGATCCTCGGTCTGCTCGCACACCGCGACCCGGTGGCCGGCGCTGATCAGGCGGTGCAGATAATCCTCGGAGCGCTCGACCGGTACGCCGCACATCGGGATGTCGTTGCCCTGATGCTTGCCGCGCTTGGTCAAGACGATGCCGAGTGTTTTCGAGGCGATCTCGGCATCCTCGAAGAACAGCTCGTAGAAATCGCCCATCCGGTAGAACAGCAGCAGACCCTGATGTGCCGCCTTGATCTCGAGGTACTGTTCCATCATCGGCGTGACGCGCGGGGCGGCTTCCGCTGGCTGCGCGGGAACGTCGTCGGGCGGCGGTAGGGGTATCGGCTGTTGGACTGTCATGAGCGGCGCAACCTACAAAATTTCGCCTCCTGCTCCTATGGCTTTGGCCTGCGAGGGGAGGTTTTCCACGTTGTCCGCACCGCGGCATGCGTTGCCGGCGTGCGCACCCCGGGGAAGACGCAGAAAACGGTCAATTGACCTGCCGCGGGCGCCCTCCTAAAACTCCGCCGACATCAAGGAATTCTGGCCGAACCGCGGCATTCAGGGAGAACAGCGATGCGTGACGTCTTTATCTGCGATGCCGTGCGGACCCCGATCGGCCGTTTCGGCGGCTCGCTCGCCAAGGTGCGCGCCGATGACCTCGCCGCGGCCCCGATCAGGACGCTGATGGCCAAGCACCCCAATCTCGATTGGGCACAGGTCGACGAAGTCTTCTTCGGCTGCGCCAACCAGGCCGGCGAGGACAACCGCAACGTCGCGCGCATGGCGCTGCTGCTTGCCGGGCTTCCGGACTCGGTTCCAGGCCAGACGCTGAACCGGCTCTGCGCCTCCGGCCTCGATGCGGTCGGTGCCGCGGGCCGCGCCATTCGGTCGGGCGAGGTCGAGCTTGCGATTGCCGGCGGCGTTGAATCCATGACCCGCGCGCCTTTCGTGATGGGCAAGGCGCAGGAAGCGTTCTCGCGCTCCGCCGAGATCTTCGACACCACCATCGGATGGCGCTTCATCAATCCGCTGCTGAAGGCGCAGTATGGCGTCGATGCGATGCCGGAGACCGGCGAGAACGTCGCCGAGGAATTCCAGGTCTCGCGCGCCGACCAGGACGCCTTCGCAATCCGCTCGCAGCAGCGAGCGGGGAAGGCGATTGCTGCTGGCTATTTCGCGGAAGAGATCACCCCGATCACCATTCCCGGTGGCAAGGCCGGCCCGACCACTGTTGACAAGGACGAGCATCCGCGTCCCGAGACTACGCTGGAAGGTCTGGCGAAACTGAAGCCGATCGTGCGCAATCCCGGCACGGTCACGGCCGGCAACGCCTCCGGCGTCAATGACGGCGCCGCCGCGATGATCCTCGCCTCCGAAGCTGCCGTGAAGAAGCATGGTCTGACGCCCCGCGCGCGTATCCTCGGCCTCGCCTCGGCCGGCGTGCCGCCGCGCATCATGGGCATCGGCCCCGTGCCCGCGACCCGCAAGCTGATGGAACGGCTGGGCAAGAAGATCACCGATTTCGATCTGATCGAGCTCAACGAAGCGTTCGCTTCGCAGGGCATCGCCTGCATGCGCCAGCTTGGCGTCGCCGATGATGCCGATTTCGTCAATCCGCATGGCGGTGCCATCGCGCTCGGCCATCCGCTCGGCATGAGCGGCGCGCGCCTCGCGCTCACCGCCGTGCACGGCATGGAAAAGCGCGGCGGCAAGCTCGCGCTCGCCACGATGTGCGTCGGCGTTGGCCAGGGCGTCGCCGTCGCAATCGAGAAGGTGAATTGAACTCTTTCCTCGCCTCTCCCCCGCACGCGGGGAGAGGTGAGGAGTCCTGGTGAGAGGCGAGCATGATCATCGAACGCGAGCAGGACGTCACGACCGCCGCTCTTGCGGTGATGGAGCGGACGTCCGATCCGCGGATGCGTCAAATCATGGTCTCGCTGGTCAAGCACCTGCACGGCTTCGTGCGTGACGTCAGGCTGACCGAGAAGGAATTCCGCGACGCCACCGCCATCATCGCCGAGCTCGGCAAGCTGACCACCGACACGCATAACGAAGTCGTGCTGATGGCGGGCTCGCTCGGTGTCTCGCCGCTGGTGTGCCTGCTCAACAACGGCGATCAGGGCAACACCGAAACCGACCAGTCGCTGCTCGGCCCGTTCTGGCGGTTGAACTCGCCGCGGGTTGAGAACGGCGGATCGATCGTCCGCTCCGAAACCCCGGGCGCGCCGCTGTTCGTCAGCGGCCGCGTCGTTGACAGGGACGGCCGTGCGGTCGCCGGTGCGGAGGTCGACGTCTGGCACGCCTCGCCGGTTGGCCTCTACGAGAACCAGGATCCCGAGCAGGCCGACATGAACCTGCGCGGCAAGTTCACGACCGACCAGGATGGCCGCTTCGCCTTCCGCTCTGTGATGATGATCGGCTACCCCATTCCGACCGATGGCGTGGTCGGCCGCCTGCTCGAGGCGCAGAGCCGGCACCCTTATCGTCCCGCGCACCTGCATGCCCTGATCTTCAAGCCGGGCTTCAAAGTGCTGATCTCGCAGGTCTACGATCCCAACGACCCCCATATCGACAGCGACGTGCAGTTCGGCGTGACACAAGCGCTGATCGGCAAATTCGTGCGTCACGAGACGCCGCATCCGACCGCGCCTGATGTCGCAACGCCCTGGTATTCGCTCGACCACACCTACCGGCTCGAGGCCGGGGAAGCCGTGTTGCCGCGTGCGCCGATCAAATAGGATGCCGGCCGAATGCCGGGTTCGGGAAGGCGCTGAACCCGCTTCCCCAAATTAGTTATATCCTATAATGATTGGCGCAAATCTGGTTCGGCTGGCCCAGAATGGCCGGGGAGGAGTTCGCCAATGACATTCATCTATCCCACAGGCAGCAACAAGGCCCATCCGCTGCCGCTGTCGCCCGAGTACAAGAGCTCGATCAAGCGCGCACCGAGCAAGCCCTTGATCCCGATGCGCCACACGCTGTCGGAACTCACCGGCCCGGTCTATGGCCACGAGACCGTGCGCGAAGGCGACGGCGACCTCACCACCCAGCACAAGGGCGAACCGCTCGGCGAGCGCATCATCGTGCATGGCCATGTCCGCGACGAGGACGGCCGCGGTGTACCCGATTCTCTGGTGGAGATCTGGCAGGCCAACGCCTGTGGCCGCTACGTCCATGTCCGCGACCAGCATCCGGCGCCGCTCGATCCCAACTTCACCGGCGCGGGCCGCACCGTGAGCGATGCGTCAGGCTATTACCGCTTCGTCAGCATCAAGCCGGGCGCCTATCCCTGGGGCAATCACCACAATGCCTGGCGCCCTGCCCATATCCACCTCTCGGTGTTCGGCCATTCCTTTGTCAGCCGCCTGGTGACGCAGATGTATTTCCCTGGAGATCCGCTGTTCCCGTTCGATCCGATCTTCAATTCGGTGCCGGACGAGAAGGCGCGGATGCGCATGGTCTCGTCGTTCGACCTGGAGAATACCAAGCCCGAATGGGCGCTGTGCTATCGCTTCGACATCGTGCTGCGCGGCAAGAACGCCACCCCCATGGAGAACCACTAACGTGCAGGATTCTGTGAAGCCCGACGGGATCACGCCGTCGCAAACCGTCGGCCCGTTCTTCAAATACGGCCTGACGCCGACCGGCGAATATTCCTGGAACGACGCCTTCACCAACTCGACGCTGACTGCAGACGTCTCCGGTGACCGCGTTCGTATCGAGGGCCGGGTGCTCGATGGCGACGGCGCCACGGTGCCCGACGCCATGCTGGAGATCTGGCAGGCGGACGCGCAGGGCCGCTACGCCGATCCGCAGGACAAGCGCGCGCTGCCGAACGCCAGCTTCCGCGGCTTCGCCCGCTGCGGCACCGACAAGGACGGCAATTATTCCTTCGACACCATCAAGCCGGGCGTCGTGCCCGATCCTGACGGTAAGCCGCAGGCGCCGCACATCGTTCTGGCCGTGTTCGCGCGCGGCATGCTGCGGCACCTCTATACCCGCATCTATTTCAGCGACGAGGCCGGCAACGCCGCCGATCCCGTGCTGGCGCTGGTTCCAGCCGATCGCCGCGCCACGCTGACTGCGGTGCGCGAGACCGGCAAGGCCGTCTACAAGCTCGACCTGCGCTTGCAGGGCGACAACGAGACGGTGTTCTTCGACATCTGACGCGCTGTCCCGGTGAAGGCCGGGCCGCAGCAGTCATTGTTGCGCGAGAGTCATGGCCTGCCTTCGCCAAACTATGCTGCCGTGATGGGGTCCCGGATCTGCGCTTCGCCTGTCCGGGACGCAAACAGAGGGTGTAGCGCTTCCCTGGGTGATCGTGCAGAATGTGCGCGGCACCGGGGGGCGCGACTCATGACATCCTCACAATTGCCGGCGGTCGCTGAGCCCGGTTACCTGACGGCTGCGCTGCGCAAGGCCGGCGCGCTGGACGCGGGCGCGGTGCGTGAGGTCAAGGTGCTGCATGAGCGCGACACCGTGGTCTCGCACATCACCAGGCTTGGTCTGCGCTATGTCGGGGAGTCCGCCGGTTCGCCGCAGACCCTGGTTCTGAAGATGGCGCAAGCTGGCTTCGCTCGGACGCTTGCGGATCGCGGCGAGCACGAAGTCGCCTTTTACACGCAGCTCGCCCCGAACATGCCGCCGGGATTCGTGCCGCGCTGCTTCGACGGGCATTTCAATGCGGAGAGCGGGAAATGGCATCTCCTGCTCGAAGATCTCACCGACAGTCATGAACTCGCGACTGTCCCGACGGTGCCACCTTCGCGAGATCAGTCGATGGCCATCGTCACGACGTTGGCGCGCATGCATGCGGCATGGTGGAATCATCCTCGCCTCGGCGAGACCGTCGGCACCTGGGCGAGCGCCGAGGACAGCGCAGCGCATTTGGAGACCTTCGCCGGGCATTACGATCGCTTCGCCGACGAGCTCGGCGATCGCTTGAGTGAGGAACGGCGCATCCTTTATCGCCGTCTCATCGAACAGTCAGCACGGCTGTCGCAGCGCTATCATTCGCACCGCCACGTCAGCATTGTCCATGGCGACGCGCATACCTGGAATTTCCTGCTGCCGCGCGCGGACGTCGCCGACACCGTGCGTATCTTCGATTTCGACCTGTGGGGCATCAATGTGCCCACCCACGACCTCGCTTACATGATGGCGATCCAATGGTATCCGGAGCGCCGGCAGGCGCTCGAGCGGCCGCTGCTCAATCGCTACCACGAGACGCTGCTCGCACATGGCGTGGCCGGCTACACGCGCGGCGCGCTCGATCAGGATTACCGCTGGTCGGTGCTCTGGCACATCACCAAGCCGGTCTGGCAATGGGCCATCAACATCCCGCCGGGGATCTGGTGGAACAATCTGGAGCGGGTGATGATGGCGGTCGAGGATTTGGGGTGCGAGGAGCTGCTGTAGGGGCGGCGCGCGTGCCGCAATCCAGACTGCTGCTGCGGAGAAGGTCTGGATTGCTTCGCTGCGCTCGCAACGACGACAAGGCTCGAGCCGCGCCCTTTACTCCATCACCGCATGTTCCGGCCCCGCCGCCTGCTTGCGCAAGGACGCCTTGGTCGAACCGATCATCAGCGCCAGCGGGATGGTGCAGAGGATGAAGAACATCACGAGCTGGTAGTCGCGCGCAAACGCGATGATCTGCGACTGGATGCTGACCATGCGGTCGGCCATGGCGCGGCCGGCATCGGTGGAGAGGTCGATCATGCTCCGCACGTTCGGCATCTGCAGCGCATGGTTGAACGGGTTGATGGACTCCGAGAGGATCGCATAGGTCCTGCGCGTGCCCTGCGTCAGCTGGGCGATGACGACGGAGATGCCGACAGAGCTGGCGACGTTACGCATCAACGTCAGCATCGAGGTGCCGTCGGTGCGCAGATGGTTCGGCAGCGTCAGGAACGCCACGGTCGAGAGCGGAACGAAGACGAGTCCGAAGCCAAAGCCCTGGATCACGCTGACGACGACGATCTCCGGCACCTGGGTCTGGTCGGTCCAGCCGGTCATCTGGAACAGGGAGGCGGCGGTCAGCGTCAGGCCGCAGATGATCAGCGTACGGGCCTCGATGTAGCGCATGATGCGGCCGACCATCATCATGGCGAAGAAAGTGCCGAAGCCGCGGCTCGCAAGCAGGCCGCCGGCGGTCATGATGGGATAGCCTATGACGTTTTGGAGGTAAGGCGAGGCCAGTGCCATGGTCGAGTACAGCACCAGGCCCATCACGGTCATGAAGATGCAGCCGGTCAGGAAGTTGCGATCCCGAAACAGCGCGAACTGGATGAAGGGCCGCGAGGTCGTCAAGGAGTGCGCGAAGAAGTAATAGAAGGCGATACCCGAGACGATGAACTCGGTCACGATCTCGGCCGACTCGAACCAGTCGAGTTGCTCGCCGCGGTCGAGCGCGAGTTGAAGCGCGCCGATCGCAATCGCCAGCGCGCCAAAGCCGAACCAGTCGAACTTCAGGCTGAGATTCTTGTCGGTCTCGTCCATGAAGATGCCGAGCCCGAGCACGGTGACGACGCCGAACGGCAAATTGACGAAGAACACCCAGTGCCAGGAATAGGTCTCGGTCAGCCAGGCGCCGAGTGAAGGCCCCATGATCGGCCCCATCATCACGCCCATGCCCCAGATCGACATCGCCGTGGCGCGTTCCTGGAGCGTGTAATAGTCCAGCATGACGGACTGCGACAGTGGTACCAGCGCCGCGCCGAACACGCCTTGCAGCAGGCGGAACAGCACCATCTGGTTGATGTCCTGCGCCAACCCGCACAGCACGGATGCGAGTGTAAAGCCGGCCGCGCAAATGATGAAGATGCGCTTGCGGCCGAAGCGATTGGAGATCCAGCCCACCGGCGCCGTCATGATGGCGGCGGCGACGATGTAGGAGGTCAGCACCCAGTTGATCTGGTCCTGCGAGGCCGACAGCGTGCCTTGCATGTAGGGCAGCGCGACGTTGGCGATGGTCGTGTCCAGCGCCTGCATGATGGTCGCCGTCATGGCGCAGATCGTCACCATGTTCCGGCGCAGGCCGGGGACCATCAGGCTGGCATTGGGACCGGACATCGGATCAGTCCTGCTCTTTGTCTTGGCTTGCGTTCGCCGACAGGCCGAGCAGCCCGGCGAGCGAGCGGCGATGGCCGGTGTCGATGGTGGCATAGACGCTCATGCCGGCCTTCAGCTTCTTCACGTAGTCGTCGCTCTCGTCGAAATAGATCCGGATCGGGACGCGCTGCACCACCTTGACGAAATTGCCGGTGGCATTCTGCGGCGGCAGGATCGCGAATTGCGCGCCGGTGCCGGGCGAGAGCGAACCGATCTTGCCCCTGAAGACGTGGTTCGGGAACGCGTCGACCTCGAGGGTGACAGGCTGTCCCGCGGTGACGTAGGTGAGATCGCTCTCCTTCGGATTGGCATCGACCCAGGGATGGGCGACGTCGATGATGGAAAACACCGGCGTGCCGGCGGCGACGTAGCGGCCGAGCTGGATCTGGTCCACCTGGGTCGCAACGCCATCCATCGACGCCCGCACCACGGCATGGTCGAGATTGCGCTGGGCATTCTCGAGCTTGGACTTGGCCTGGGCGTAGGCCGGGAATTTTTCCAGGGGCAGGTCAGGGTCGCCGAGCAGCTGGGTCTTGGCGGTCGAAATCTGCTGCTTGACGTATTGTGCGATCGAGCCCGACGTGACCAGCGCGTTCGAGGCGTTGTCGAGATCGAGCTGGGAGCCGTAATTGTTCTTCACCAGCGCCTGCTTGCGCTCGACGTCGCGCTGCTTCAGGTCGACGCCCTTCTGGGCGAGATCGAGCATGTCGCCATAGATCTTGATGTTGGCGACGAGATTGTCATAGGTCGACTTGGCCTGCATCAGCTGGGCCTTCGCCTCGTCCACGGCGAGCTGGAACGGGACCGGGTCGATGTCGAACAGCTCGTCGCCCTGCCTGACGAGCTCGCCCTCCTTCACGACGACCTTTACGATCTTGCCCGATATGTCGGGCGTCACCAGCACCTTCTGCGCGCCGACATAGGCGTCGTCGGTGCCGACATAGCGGCCGCCATTGAGATAGAAGGTCAGGCCTGCGATCAGGGCCACGATCGGCAGCACCACCATCAGCAAAAAGCGACGATGACGGCGCAGCCCGGCGACGAAGCGACGGCGCGGATCGGTTCCGGCCTTCTTGCTGGGTTTGCCGCCGTCGATTTTCTGCTCGGGCTGGAATTTGAGGACTTGTTCAGCCATAGCGCTGCTCCTTACGCGCTTGTTCCGCGCCTGATGTCTGGATCGCGGTTCGCACGTTTTCTTTGATGGTTTCGAGTTGGGTGAGGAGACGATGGGCGTCCGCGGGGCTGATGCCGTCGAGCGCGTTGGCGGTCAGCTCGGATTTGAGGCCGCTCATCTTGCCAAGCAGCGCCCGGCCGGCCTTCTTCAGGTAGAGGCGCTTGACCCGACGGTCGGTGGCGTCGTTGCGACGCTCGATCCAGTCGCTGTCACAGAGCTTGTCGATCAGCCGCGTCAGCGTGATGGGCTGCATCTCCAGCAACTCGGCGAGTTCCGACTGCTTCATGCCCTCGCTGCGCTCGACTTTGGCCAGCACAGCCCATTGCGCGCGGGTGATGCCGAAACGCGAGGCCTCCTTGTCGGCATAGACGCGCAAGAGGCGGTAGAGCTCGCCGAGCGTGAACAGGAAGTTCTGGTCGACAGACCCGCGGGTCATAAGCTTGGTCTCCAATAAGCTTGGATATAATAAGCTAGCTTATGATTATTTCATGGCAGGTAGATGCGATGCTGTCCCGCGGCAAAAGCATGGCTGACCGCCATCGTGGCGGTCGTGCTTTGGGTTCCCTGGCCGAAATGCTAGAACCCCGGTCGAATGACCCTCGCAAAGCCGGCATTTCCGACGCCCGACCACGATCACGGCCGCTGCACCGCGGACGCGCTGGCGCATGCGGAGGCGGTTTGCGACGCCCGCGCGCAGAAATTCACGCCGATCCGCCGCCAGGTGCTGGGCGCGCTGCTCTCCAGCCATCGCCCGCTCGGCGCCTATGAGGTGATCGACGAACTGGCCAAGTCGATGCCGCGGCCGGCGCCCATCACCGTCTATCGCGCGCTCGATTTTTTGATGGCGAACGGCCTCGTGCACCGCATCGAGAGCCGCAACGCCTATCTCGCCTGCGCTGCCCACGACCACGACGCGACCTCGGCGGTGGCGTTCCTGATCTGCGAGCGCTGCGGCCTCGTCGGCGAAATCCCGTCAGGATCCTTTGCCGGGGATCTCAACGCCGCAGCGCGCGCCTCGGGCTTTGCACCAAAGCTGTCCGTGGTGGAGATCACGGGCGTCTGCACTCATTGTCAGAAAGCATCTTAAAGCAACAACGGCGCAAGCCGGGACTCAGGAAGACATGCCCCCACTCCAAGCCATTCCGTCCGCCGCGCGCCCGCTGAGTGCCGGCGCCATCGCCCTGATGCTCATGCTATGTCTGACCTGGGGCTTCAACCAGATTGCGGTGAAGCTGGTGTTGCCCGATATCCCGCCGATGCTGCAGGCGATGATTCGCTCGACGGTCGCGTTGCCGGTGCTGTTCCTCATCGGTACATTTCGGGGCGTCAAATTTTTCGAGAATGACGGCACGTGGAAGCCGGGCCTGATCGCCGGGTTGATGTTCGGCCTCGAGTTCGTGCTGATCTTCCAGGGCCTGCGCCTCACCACGGCCTCGCGCGCGGTCGTGTTCCTCTACACCGCGCCCTTCTTCGTCGCGCTCGGCTCCTACCAGATGCTCGGCGAGCGCCTTGGCAGCACGCAGTGGTTGGGACTGGCCGTGAGCTTTGCCGGCGTCGCGCTCGCGATCGGCGTCCCGCAGGCCAATGTGGATTCACATGTGCTGCTCGGCGATCTCATGATCGTCGGCGGTGCATCGCTGTGGGCCGCGACCACGCTCGTCGCCAAGGGCACGCGGTTGCGTTTCGCCGCGCCGGAGAAGGCGCTCGGCTATCAGGTCGCAACCTCGATCCCGATCCTCGGCACCGCCGCCCTGTTATCAGGGGAAACCATCAGCCACACCCCGTCGCCGCTGTCGTTCGCCTTGATGGCCTTTCAGGCTGTCTGGGTGGTCGGAACCACGTTCACGCTTTGGTTCGCGCTGGTGAAGGCCTATTCGGCCAGCAAATTGTCGGCTTTTACCTTCATCACCCCTTTGTTTGGCGTGGTGGGTAGCTATTTCATCATGCACGACAGCCTGAGTCTGGCCTTTGGGGCGGCAGCCGTCCTTGTAATTGCTGGACTTTTTCTGGTTAACCGTCCGAGCCAAACGGCCGCGGCGCCGGCTGATGCATTGCTGAACGTCACCAAAACCTGATATTTGGACCCCATGAACAAGCTCGAGAACACCATCGATTCCGACCTCGCAGGCCCCGCGCCCCGGCACAAGACCACCCAGGTCAAGGTCGGCAACGTCAGCGTGGGCGGCGGCGCGCCGATCGTCGTCCAGTCGATGACCAATACCGACACCGCCGACATCGACGGCACCATCGCCCAGGTCGCAGCGCTCGCGCGCGCCGGCTCCGAAATGGTCCGCATCACCGTGGATCGCGAAGAGGCGGCGGCCGCCGTCCCGCATATCCGCGACGGCCTCGCCAAGCGTGGCATCACCACGCCGCTGATCGGCGACTTCCACTATATCGGCCACAAGCTGCTCGCGGCCTATCCGGCCTGCGCCGAAGCGCTGGCGAAGTACCGCATCAATCCCGGCAATGTCGGCTTCAAGGACAAGCGCGACACCCAGTTCGCCGACATCATCGAGATCGCGAACAAGAACGGCAAGCCGGTGCGCATCGGCGCCAATTGGGGCTCGCTCGACCAGGAACTGCTGACCAGGCTGATGGATGAGAACGCCGCGTCCGCCAATCCGCGCGACGTGCGCGCGGTGACGCGCGAGGCGATGGTGCAGTCGGCCCTGCTGTCGGCCGCGCGCGCCGAAGAGCTCGGCATGCCCAAGGATCGCATCATCCTCTCCGCCAAGGTCTCGGCGGTGCAGGATCTGATCGCGGTCTATCAGGATCTCGCCAGCCGTTCCGATTACGCCATCCATCTCGGCCTCACCGAAGCCGGCATGGGCTCGAAGGGCATCGTGGCGTCCTCGGCCGCACTCGGAATCCTGCTGCAGCAGGGCATCGGCGACACCATCCGCATCTCGCTGACGCCGGAGCCCGGCGGCGATCGCACCCGCGAGGTGCAGGTCGGCCAGGAGCTGTTGCAGACCATGGGCTTCCGCACCTTCGTGCCGCTGGTTGCAGCGTGCCCCGGTTGCGGCCGCACCACATCGACCACGTTCCAGGAGCTGGCGCGCTCGATCCAGGATTTCATCCGCGACGAGATGCCGAACTGGAAGAGCAAATATCCTGGTGTCGAAGAGCTCAACGTCGCGGTGATGGGCTGCATCGTCAACGGCCCCGGCGAATCCAAGCACGCCAATATCGGCATCTCCTTGCCCGGCACCGGCGAAGCGCCGGCCGCGCCTGTTTTCGTCGACGGCAAGAAGTTCCGCACGCTGCGCGGCCCGACCATCTCGGCCGACTTCAAGGCACTGGTGATCGACTACATCGACCAGCGCTACGGCCAGGGCGCCAAGGCGCCGGTCACTGCGGCGGAGTAAGCGTCGTTCGACATCGAAATTGTAGGGCGGATTGGCGCAGCTAATCCGCCCTATTTTTTGCCCGAGCGAAGTGGCCGGTTACGCTTCGCTAACCCGCCCTACATTGCTACGATAATTCCCGATCAGAACGCGGACCCGCTCGGGGGCGCGCGTGACGGTGAAGGGGGAAGGGCCGGTGTGAAAAATGCGTGGCGCATCACCGCCGCTCTTGCTGTGTCGCTGATCCCGCTATTGGTCTTGCCAGGTCACCATGGCGAAGCGGTCGCGGCGCGCAAGGCCGCGAGAGCAAAGCCCAGACCCTCGTCGATCAAGCCGCCTGCGCCGAAGACATGCGATCCGCGCAAATTCAAGATCATTCTCGATGTCGGACACACCTCGGACTCGCAAGGCGCGACCAGCGCGCGCAACGATGTGGAATTCGGCTTCAACCTGCATTTGGCGCGGCTGATCGGGGAGCGCTTGACCTCGGCAGGCTTCGCCGCGACCCGGGTGCTGGTGACCGAGGGCAACGCGCGCGCAAGCCTGCTCAAGCGCGTCGGCACCGCCAACGCCGCGCATGCTGATTTCTTTCTCTCGATTCACCACGATTCCGTGCCGGACAAGATGCTCGAGCCTTGGGAGTTCGAGGGCGCGAAGAGCTATTTCAGCGACCGCTTCAGCGGTCACTCGCTGTTCGTGTCCGAGCGCAATCCGCACTTCGCCGCCAGCCTGCTCTTCGCCAGGCTGCTGGGCCGGGAGCTGAAGGACAAGGGCCTGCACTACGCCACCCAGTACGCCCTGCCGTTGATGGGCCATTACCGCCACCCATTGCTCGACAAGGATGTCGGCGTCTACCGCTACGACCGCCTTGTCGTGCTGTCGCAGACCCGGAGCGCCGCGGTCCTGCTGGAAGCCGGCTCCATCATCAACCGCGACGAGGAGATGGCGATGAACTCGCCGGAGCGGCAGGAGTTGATCGCGACGGCCGTGGTGGCGGCGATGCGGACGTATTGCGAGCGTCGGTAGACCGTCACCGGTCATTGCGAACGCAGCGAAGCAATCCAGAATCTTTCCACGGAGACAGTCTGGATTGCTTCGTCGCCAGCGCAAAATTGCTTCGCGATTTTGTCGCGGGCTGCCCGCAATGGCGAGAAAGCCGCTATAGCGGCCCGCCACGATACTCCCGGTTCGCCAGGCTCGCCTCTTCCAGATCGAGATCGCGCTCGATCCTCCGCCGCGTTTCGTCGGTGATCCGGCCGTCGCGCAGGAGATCATGGATGAATTTGCGCTCGGCTTCGATCAACTCGCGGGTCAACGCGGTGCCGGCGGCGGAGACGTCGTGGTGGGCGGGATCCAGTGAATCGGGAAGCTGGTTGAGGCGGATTTCGTGGCGGGCGCGCAGGAGCCGCATCACCTCGTCGGAGACCTCCTTCTCCTCGGTCAAGGCATCGAGCGATTTCAGCGCGGCGTCCAGCGCCTGGCGCCGTGCCGCGATCTCGGCCTCGTGTTCGGCGACGTGCTCAACGCGGCCGGCTTGCGCGATGCCGAGCCAGCGCACCACCGGCGGCAGCGTCAGGCCGACGCCGATCAGCGTGATGAAGATGACGCCGAAGGCGACGAACAGGATCAGGTCGCGATAGGGGAAGGCGTCGCCCCCAGGCAGCGTGAACGGCAATGCCAGCGCGGCTGCCAGCGACACCGCGCCGCGCACGCCGGTGAACGCGAGCGCGAACGGCCATTGCCAGGGCGGCGATGGATCCCGCATTCGCAGCGACTTCGAGAGCATTCGCGGCAGATAGGTCGCGGGATACAGCCAGGCGAAGCGCGCCAGGACGATGATGGCCATGACCAAGGCGGTCGCGATCATGATGTCGTCGAGCGGGAACGCCTTCGATTTCTCGTACAGCGCCCGCATCTGGAAGCCGGTGAGCAGGAACAGCAAGCCCTCGATCAGATAGATGATGAGATCCCAGAAGAAGATGCCTTGCAGCCGCGTCGACGCCGATATCAGCAGCGGCCCGTTCCAGCTGACATAAAGGCCGCAGGCAACGGTCGCGATCACGCCGGAGCCGCCGACATGCTCCGGCAGCCAATAGGAGACGTAAGGCGTGATCAGCGACAGCGTCAGCTCGACCTGCGGATCCCCAGACCATTTGCGGAAGCGCAGGGACAGCCAGCCGACGCCGATGCCGAAGGCGATTTCGCCCGCGACGATCAGGGAAAATTCACCGGCCGCCAGCGGCAACGAGAAATGTCCGACCATGATCGCTGCGAGCGCGAAGCGGTAGAGGATCAGTGCCGTGGCGTCGTTGGCGAGCCCTTCGCCCTCGAGGATGACCAGGAGGCGGCGCGGCATGTTCAGGCGGCGCGCGATCGCGAGCGGCGCCACCACGTCGGGCGGCGCGACGATCGCGCCCAACAGGAAGCCGACGTCCCAGGGCAGGCCGATCAGATAATGGGTCGCGGTTGCGACCATGGCCGCAGTGAAGATGACCGCGCCGACCGCGAGCAGCACGATGGGGCGCAGATTGTTCCTGAACTCGCGCCAGCTCATCGCGACGCTCGCCGAGTAGATCAGCGGCGGCAGCACCATCAGCAGCACCAGCTCCGGCGGCAGCTCCACCGGCGGCATGCCCGGCACGAAAGCCAGGCCGACGCCGGAAAGCATCAGCAGAATGGCAGGTGCCATGTTGAAGCGGCGTGCGACCAGCGCCGTGCCTGCCAGCACCGCAAGCAGGATGAGGAAGGTCTGGAATTTCGCTGCGATCATGACCTGTCTTGGCCCGGAAGCGGCCAAGAGGTCAATGCAGACGGCTTACACCAGCCGCTCGGCCACCATGCGCCCGATCCGCGCGAATACGGCCTCGAGCTGCGCCGCATCAGGTGTGCCGCCCTGGGTGTAGGCGGTGATCAGGATCGGTGCACCGGGTTTAGGCCAGGCGACCGCGATATCGCCCGATGCGTCCTTGCCGTTGTTGCCCGTCTTGTCGCCGATCGTCCAGCCTGCCGGCAGACCGCCGCGCAGCCGGTTCGCGCCGGTCTTGCAACCCACCATCCATTCGGTGAGTTGGGCTCTTGAGGCCGCCGACAGCGCCTCGCCTGTCACCAGCCGCTTGAGATTCCCAGCCATCGCCGCCGGCGTCGTGGTGTCCCTGACATCGCCGGGCGGCGAGCGGTTGAGCTCGGGTTCATTATGGTCGAGCCGCGATGTGGTATCGCCGATCGAGCGCCAGAACGCGGTGAGCGCGGCGGGGCCGCCGATCCGCGCCAGCAACAAATTGGCGCAGGTGTTGTCGCTGAGCTCGACGCTCGCCTTGCACATGTCGGCCACCGACATCGCGCCGGCCGAGAGGTTCTGTTTCGCGACCGGTGCGTACTCCAGGAGATCGGCCTTGCCGTAGGAGATCGTTGCGGCGAGCTTCTCCTCGCGGCGATCCACCCGCGCCAGCACGCACGCCGCGAGCGATGCCTTGAACGTCGAGCACATCACGAAGCGCTCGTCCGCGCGCCAGGCGAGCTTCGCGCCGGTGACGAGATTCTCCGCATAGACCCCGATCCGGCCGCCGCTCTCGCGCTCATAGGATTCGAGATCTTGCGGCGCGTCAGCTGCAAATGCGGGAGAGGCGGCCATCCAGCACAGCGAGGCGAGCAGGGAACGACGATCGAGATTCATGGGTGACTTTCGGGGGGAAGGAGGTGAGGTGCGGATGCGTCATCCGCACCGTCATTGCGAGCGCAGCGAAGCAATCCAGGCTGTCTCCGGGACGGGATACTGGATTGCTTCGACCCGCAATGACGGAGAGTGAGGGACGAGTGGGCTCGATTCGGGCAGCGGCCCCTCATTCCTTCAGATCATACCGATACGATTTCGACACGATCTGCCAGCCGCCGGCGAGTTTCATCGCCACCAGATAATCCGTGAAGAACCGCGGCGGCAGCTGGCATTTGACCTTGATGAAGGCGGTCTTGTCGTCCGAGCGGTCGATCGTGACGATGAAATCCTCGCGCGGCTTGCCTTCGGCCTTGGCGGAGGGACGTTTGCGGACCCAGGCAAGCCAGTCCGGCACGGTCAGGATCTTCAGCTCGCCGTTTTCCACCCAGCGCAGATCGGCGGACGGATGAAAGACGGCTCCGAGCTTGTCGGCGTCACCCTCGTAGAGCCCGTCGAAATAGGATTGCACGACGGCTTCGACGCTGGACCGGTTCTCGCTCATGGGTCATCCTTTCGCATGATGGCTGCGCGGAAACTTAGTCGTACACGTCAAATCGCGCTATGGCTGTCTTCTGCCATTTTCGCGAGGGCATCATGACCGGTTCACAACATCGGAACGCTCGTATCCTTGCCGGCGAATGCTTTTGCCGCGCCGTCCGCTACGAGGTGGCGGACGCGTTTTCCTATGCATTGAACTGCCACTGCTCGAATTGCCGCCGCACCACCGGTTCCGCCTTCAAGCCGTTCGCCGGCATCGCGTACGGCCAGCTCCGCCTCATCGGGGGTGAAGACCAGCGGATGATCTACGGGGACGACACCACCCATGACGCGCACTGCGCCCGTTGCGGCTCGCTGCTTTATTCCCGGGTTCGCGAAGGACAATGGATCCATGTCACCTTGGGAACCCTGGTCGACGCCCCCTCGATCCGCCCGAGCGCCCATATTTTCGTCGGCTCCAAGGCGCCATGGCACGAGATCACGGACAATCTGCCGCAGTATCGGGGCCATATCGGGGACGGTTAGGGAAGCCGGCCCGCGCCGATTCGGCGGCGAACCGCCAACGCGCTGGCGCGACTAACAAAAGGGGCTCCTCAACCTGCCAGGGTGCCGTCTTCGTGACCCCCATCACAAGCGCGGATGGCGGAGCTTGCTAAGGTCGTCCCGGAGGGTGTGAACTGCTCCGGATTTGGAAGTCTCGTCATGCGCAATTTGTTCAGACCATTGCTCCTCGCTGTCGCGCTGATGTTTGCCGCCGGGCCAGCCTTCGCCGGAAAGCGCGTCGCGCTGGTGCTCGCCAACTCGGACTATCAGCACGCTCCCTCGCTCGCCAACCCCGTCAATGACGGTGCGGTGATGGCGACGACGCTGAAGGATGCCGGCTTCGATGTCGTCGATTCCCGCCACGACCTGACGGCGCTCGATACGCGGCGCGTGCTGCGCGAATTCGCCGACTCTGCACGTGATGCCGATATCGCCGTCGTCTATTACGCGGGCCACGGCATCGAGGTCGACGGCGCCAACTATCTGATTCCGGTCGACGCCAAGCTCGAACGCGACACCGACGTGTATGACGAAGCGTTGTCGCTCGACCGCATCCTTGTCGCGATCGAGCCGGCCAAGCAGCTTCGTCTGGTGATCCTCGACGCCTGCCGTGACAATCCCTTCGGCAAGGCCATGAAACGCACGATCGCCTCGCGCGGCATCGGGCGGGGCCTGGCGCAGGTCGAGCCGGGCAGCCCCAACACCCTGATCGCCTATTCGGCCAAGGCCGGCTCCACCGCGCAGGACGGTGACGGCAGCAATAGCCCATTCACGGTTGCGCTGTCGAAGCATCTGACGACGCCGGGCCTCGATGTCCGCCGCGCCTTCGGCTTCGTGCGCGACGACGTCTTGAAGATCACCAACAACAAGCAGGAGCCGTTCGTCTACGGCTCGCTCGGCGGCGAAGACGTGCCGTTGGTGGCAGTCAAGGCCGCGGCGGCGCCCGCACCTGCGATCAATCCGCAAGCCGATATGCGCCGCGACTACGAACTGGCGCTTCAAATCGGCAACAAGCCGGCGTGGGAAGCCTTCCTGGCCCAGCACCCTGATGGGTTCTACGCGAGCCTCGCCAAGCTCCAGCTCGACAAGATCGAGGCCGAGCAGGTTCACGCTGTCGCGATCGAGAAGGCGAAACAGGCGGAGGCCGAGCGCGACCGTCTCGCCGCGCTCGGCGCGCAGAAGGATGCGCAGACCAAGGCTGCGGCCGATGCGAAGGCGGCCGAGCAGGCCCAGCTTGCCGCGCAGAAAGCCAAGGAGCAGGCGCAGCAGCAGGCTGCGGCTGCCGAGCAGCAGCGCGTCAATCTCGCCGCCTCGGCGCCGGGCGCTGCGCCTGCCAGCTCGGCGAGCCTCTCCGGCACCGATGTCGCCGCGTTGACGCCAGCAAGCGCGCCGGCCGATCTCAGCCGCGCAGTTCAGACCGAGCTCGGTCGCGTCGGTTGCTTCTCAGGCCAGGCCGATGGCAACTGGAACACGTCCTCGCAGCGGTCGCTGTCGCAGTTCAATCGCTATGCCGGCACCAAGCTCGACGTGAAGGTGGCGAGCACCGATGCGCTCGACACGATCAAGTCAAGGCAGTCGCGCGTCTGCCCGCTGGTCTGCGATCACGGTTTCAAGTCCGACGGCGACAAATGCACCAGGATCGTTTGTGGCGACGGCTATGTGCTGAACGACGACAATGAGTGTGCCAGGAAGCGCGACGCAAAGCCCGCAACCGCCAAGCGCGACGATCGGGACGAGCGTCCGGCAAGACAGCGTCGCCAGCCCGGCGGTGCGGTTGCCGGAGCGGAGGGCGGCCACGGCGCCGCTGCGGGCATTGCCGCTGCCGCCGGCGCTGGCCGCGGCACGGGCAGCGGTCAGATTTTCTGCAACACCCTCGGCTGCCGTCCGGTCTCGCGTGGCTGTCATCTCGAATATCGCGGCGGTGGCGGCCCCCACAATGACGCAAATGTCGAGGTGTGCAATTAGGGGGCACTGCGTCAACGCCGTCCTGCGCGACGGTACGGACGGCGGTCAAGTCGAGATCGCGCTCGCCGCGATGTTCACCGTCAGCGCCAGCAGCGCGGTGTTGTAGATGAAAGACACGATGCCGTGCGCCGTGGCCGTGCGGCGGATGGTCTTGTCGGTGATGCCGACATCCGAGACCTGAGCGGTCATGCCGATCACGAACGAGAAATAGACGAAGTCCCAATAGTCGGCGTGGTCTTCCTTGTCGCCGCTCGGGAACTGCAATCCGCCGGACGGCGGACGGTAATAGTCATGGGCGTAATGCAACGCAAAGGTCGTGTGCACGGCGGCCCAGGACAGCGCGATCGTGGTGATGGCAACGGTCAGTTCCATCGCGCCGCGGTGGGGCGTGCCGAGCTCATAGACGATCGCGGCAATGCTCGCGAAGGCACCGGTCGCCGTCACCAGCAGGATCACGAAGCGGCCGTCGTCCTGCATCGCGGCCGCACGGCGAATGTGCTGGTGGTCGTTGCACAGCATCATCGTGTAAACCAGCACGAGATAGGCCGCGATCAGCGCATCCCAGCCGAACAGCAGCCGAGTCACCAACCGGTACGAGCCGGGCATGAGCAGGCAGACGAGGATTCCGACGCCGAGCGAGATGAAGGTCCGCGGCCGCGAGTAAACCAGCCGCATCGGCCGCGACATCTGGCGGAAGCGGGCGAGGACGGGATCTTCTTTGCCCTCGGTCGCCATGAACGCGTCAGTTCTTGCGTTCAGCCACAAACCGCGCAGCGGCTTGCAACACGGCGGCGCGGTCGCCGAAGATCGAGACTGCGCTGTCGGCGCGCGCGAGCAGATCGCGCACCCGCTGCTTGGCGCCTTCGATGCCGAGCTGGGTGACGAAAGTGGTCTTGCCGAGTGCAGCATCGGCGCCGGCCGGCTTTCCGAGCGCGGCCGCATCGCCTTCCACATCGAGCAGGTCGTCGGCGATCTGGAAGGCTTCGCCGAGCGCGCGGCCGTAATCGTCGAGCGCCTGATATTCCGCCTTCGAGGCCTGGCCGAGGAGCGCGCCGGCGATGCAGCCGTAGCGCAGCAGCGCGCCGGTCTTCATCTGCTGAATGCGGGCGACGTCGATCGGCTCGTTGCCGCCGAAGCGGCCTTCGCCGGCCAGATCGAGGATCTGACCGCCGACCATGCCGCCGATGCCGGCGCAGCGGGCCAGCGCGCGGGTCAAGAGCAGCCGCACATTGGCGTCGCGATGGACCTCGTCGCGGGTGATGATGTCGAAGGCGATCGTCAGCAGGCCATCGCCGGCGAGGATCGCGGTGGCGTCGTCGGTCTGCTTGTGCAGGGTGGGGCGGCCGCGGCGCAGGTCCGAATTGTCCATCGCCGGCAGATCGTCATGGATCAGCGAATAGCAGTGGATGCATTCAAGCGCGGCGCCGACCAGCAGCGCGGCCTCGCGGGGAACGCCGAACACGGCGGCGCTCTCGACCACCAGGAACGGCCGCAGGCGCTTGCCGCCGCCGAGGCTCGAATAACGCATTGCGTCCATCAGTCGCTTGGGGCGCGCGATCTCATCGTGCAGGATGTCGTCCGACAGCAGGCGAGCGAGCAAGGCCTCGGTGTCGTCAGCGGTCTTGTCCAGACGCTTGGCGAAATCGGACGGGGACGTGCCGGTCATCAAGAAAGGCTCCAGGACTAAAATTCGGCCGGACAATCCTTTATGCGCCCGCCCCAGTCAATCGTTTGGAAGGCCTAAAAAGTGCTGGAAAACGCCCGAATTATCACAGACTTAATGCCGGGATCCGTGGCCGCGTTTGATTTCCCGCCGGAAAGGTCGATTTGCGCATCGTCAAAATCCTGCTGGTAGCGCTGGCGGTCGTGGCTCTCGCACCCTACGTGGTCGCGCCGTTCTACCGCAGCGGTCGTCCGGTTTCGACGCTGATGGCCTGGCGCTCGCTGACGGGCGCGCCGATGCATCGGGAATGGATGGATCTGGCGGCGATGTCGCCCTATTTGCCGCGCTCGGTGGTGGCGGCCGAGGACGCCCATTTCTGCAAGCATCACGGCATCGATTGGGGGGCGCTGCGCGAGGCGATCGACGACGCTCAGGAGGACGGTACGCCGTTCCGTGGGGCCTCCACCATCACCCAGCAGGTGGCAAAGAACCTGTTCCTCTGGCAGGGCCGGGATTTCGTTCGCAAGGCGCTGGAATTTCCGCTGGCGCTCTGGATCGACCTCGTCCTGCCCAAGCACCGGATCCTGGAAATTTACCTCAACATCGCGGAGCTCGGCCCCCAGGGCCAGTTCGGAGCGGAGACGGGGAGCGCGTATGCCTTCGGCAAGTCGGCCGCGAGCCTCTCCCCGCGGGAAGCGGCGCTTTTGGCCTCGATCCTGCCGAATCCGGTCAAGCGCAGCGCCCGGACCCCGGGGCCTGGCGTTCGTCGGCTGGCCGGGACCTATGTGGCGAGGGCGCAAGCCTCCTCGCTTTTGACCTGCTGGCGGGAAAATCGCTGATTTCGGGCCATTTCCGGGCGCATTTTCCGTTCCAGAACCCTAGCTTTACGGCCAGCCTTCCTCTATAAGCCCGGCCTTGATCGGCATTCAGCTCGCCTCGTATTTGCGGGTGCTGAGCCGTCCCTCCGCGGACGATGCCCGGATGAACACCAATCCCTAGAGGATACTGAAATGGCCGTTCCGAGAAGAAAAACCTCGCCGTCGCGCCGTGGCATGCGCCGCTCGGCAGACGCCATCAAGAAGCCGACCTATGTGGAAGACAAGGACTCCGGCGAGCTCCGTCGTCCGCACCATCTCGACCTCAAGACCGGCATGTACAAGGGCCGTCAGGTCCTGAAGAAGAAAGAGTCCTGAAGTTTAGGACCTTTCTCCGGGCAGAATGATTTCACCTGCCTGATTTCGGCCAACCCATGAGATATGACAGTGACGGCGGCGGAGCCAATGCTTCGCCGCCGCATTGTCCTGCCTGGACATCTTGATCGAGAAGGCGATTTGCCGATGGTCGGTTTCCCGCTGCTCCTGATTCCGCTCGCGGTGTACAATATCATCGCCTTCCTGATGCCCAGCGTGTCCTTTTCGGACGTGCTGTTCAAGGTGCCGATGATCACGGGCGAGACCTGGCCGGTTACCCTGGCTGATCTGCTGCTGGCGCTCGGCGTGTTGCTGCTGCTGCTCGAAGTGGTCAAGGGCGCGCGGCCCGGCGCCAAATTCCTGATGGATCATCTGCTGTCGCTGATCATCTTCGGCGCGGCCGCGGCCGAATTCGTGATGTGGCCTAAATTCGGCAACTCCACCTACTTCCTGCTGGTGCTGCTGGCGATGGCCGATTTCCTCGGCGGCATCGCCCAGCGCGCGCGCCGGCGCATCGCCTATGTCGCCGCCGAGACCGTCGCGGTGCCGCGCAAGACGAAGCGCCAGGTCGAGGCGCCGCCGCCGGCGACGGCGTTCGAGCCGAAGCTCGATCCGGTGTCCGCGCCGCAGCCCGAACGGCCGCCAGCGCCCTCGGCCCAATCGGTTGCGGAATCCGTTTTGATGGATCACCCCGCGCCCAAGCCGGGCATCGTCCCGTCGCCGGAAATTCCCTCGCCGCATTTGCAGCCGGGCAACGGCACGCCGCCCTCGCCCGAAGAGCCGCGCTGATCTTGCGGCAGGGCCAGTGTGCTCCCCGGCCCCGCTCTTACGGGCAGAGGTGAAGGGGAGAAGGCCTCGCTTGCTCAAGCCACCTGGCGCGTACGTGCGCTGACGCTGGGCAGCGGGCGCTTGCTGCCATAGGCCATGCGCGCGTCCTCGGAGGAGCCGCGCCGCAGCCGGCTCGCCTGCGGCAGGTGCTCGGCGTTGGCGATCAGCTGGGTGACGAAGCTAGGATCGGGTCGCGTCAGCGGCATTTTGCGGACCCACTGCAAAACCGGCGTCAGCGGGACCAGCGCGGTACTTGCTTCCCGCGTTGTTTCTTCGATCTGGTCCGCATTCACCATCGCCACACCGCTGATCCGGTTGAACTGGCGCATTTCGGGACGCTGGCGCCGGTGCATGTGATGGTCTCGCAAGGCCTATGCCGGCCGAGCCTATTCCGTTCCCAGGGCCTCGGGAACGTGGTTTCCAAATTGTTTATGAACTTTGCCTAGGTTGGACGACGAATCTGGCCGTATCCTGTGCCGGCCCAGGACTCCCCGCTGTCCCGAAACGAGGCGCTTTTGACCCCAGCATTGCCGCAAGCCTCCGAGATCCTGGCCGCCCTCGGCCAGGCGGTCTTCGTCTGGGATATCGCCAGCGATGCCATCGTCTGGGGCGAGCAGGCCGGCGCCATCTTCCCCGGCATCCCGGCCGAGCGGCTCGCGACCGGCGCCGAGTTCGCCAAGCTGATCGAGCCCGCGCAGACGCTGCGGAGCGCCGCGCTGACGCAAACCTCCGCCGTGCATGGCGCCGAGGGCACGCCCTACCGGATCGAATATGGCGTGCGCCTGAGCGCGTCCGATCCCGTGGTCTGGATCGAGGAGACCGGCCGCTGGTTCGCCGGTGCCGACGGCCGCCCAACGCGTGCGATCGGCTCCGTCCGCATCAACAATGAGCGGCACGCGCGCGACGAGGAACTGACCAAGCTTGCGCGGCTCGATCCGCTGACCGGCGAGCTCAACCGCTCCCATCTGCTCGCGGCGCTGGCCGAAGCGATCGAGGAGACGACCCGCTTCCGCTCGACCGCGGCCTTCATGCTGGTCGGCATCGATCACCTTGCCCGCGTCAACGATGCTTTCGGCTTCGACGTTGCCGATGCCGTGATCCTCGATATCGCCAGGCGCATTCGCGCGCGCCTGCGTGGCGGTGACGTGCTCGGCCGTTTCTCCGGCAACAAGTTCGGCCTGATCCTGAAGAACTGCACCGTCGACGACATGAACGTTGCCGCCGAGCGATTTCTCGCCGGCATCCGTGACGAGGTGGTGCCGACCAAATCGGGACCGGTTTCGGTCACCGCGTCGATCGGCGCGGTCAGCCTGCCGCGCTATGCCCGCAATGCCGGCGAGGCGGTCAACCGCGCCCATGAGACGCTGGATGCCGCCAAGCGCCGCCGCGCCGGTTCGTTCGCGGCATGGCGCCCGGACGCCGCGCGCGATGCGCAGCGCCGCGTCAACATCCGTGTCACCGACGAGATCGTCACCGCGCTGAACGAACGCCGCATCAAGCTCGCCTATGAACCGGTGGTGTCGGCCGCCTCGCGCGAGGGCGCGTTCCACGAATGCCTGGTGCGCATGGACCAGGGCGACGGGCAGGTGCTGCTCGCGCCCGACATCGTGCCGGTGGCCGAGCGGCTCGGCCTGATCCGGCTCGTCGATCACCGCGTGCTCGAGCTCGTGGTCGCCGAGCTCGCGGCTGCGCCGGATGTCAGGCTCAGCCTGAATATTTCGCCCGATACCACGATGGATCCCGATTGGTGGGCCGGGATCGAATCGCTGATGCGCGCCCATCCCGGCGTGGCCGAGCGGTTGATCGTGGAGATCACCGAGACGGTCGCGATCCAGGACATCGACGATGTCCGCGCCTTCGTCGGCCGCCTGAAGAATTTCGGCAGCCGCATCGCCATCGACGATTTCGGCGCCGGCTACACCTCGTTCCGCAATTTGCGCAAGCTCGGCGTGGACATCGTCAAGATCGACGGCGCCTTCGTGCAGAACATCACCCATTCCGCCGACGACCGTGCCTTCGTGCAAACCCTGATCGATCTCGCCCGCCGCCTCGACATCAAGACCGTCGCCGAATGGGTGCAGGACGAGGAGGCCGCGAACATGCTGCGCGACTGGGGTTGCGACTACATCCAGGGCCGGCTCATCGGATTGGCGTCAGCCGAACGGCCGTGGAGCGCGACATCGGACAGCGCACTACCCGCGGCGGGGTGAGGTGCCGTCGGGTGGGCAAAGGCGCCCTTGCGCCGGGTCCACCATCTCGCGGCGGATGCGACGAATTTCTCCTTTGAAATCAACGCCCGTTCTACTGTGCATGGGGTTGTTTTCGAGGACATCAACGAGAACCGCGCCTATGGCCCGTAAAGCACGAGTTCCGTATCGGTGAGATCGGCCAATCGCGGGCGGTGCGGGCCCTTGAAATATTTGCGGCCGCGTCGCTCGGTATAAATGCCGACAAGGCCGCGGATCGGCTCGTTGGAATCGGCGAGCACCAGGATCTTGCCGAGCCTCAGCAGCAGCCGGCCGATGCGGCCGGCGCAGGCGGCGTATTCGGCCGCGCTGCGGCAATAGATCAGCTGCATCACCGGGGGTGCGATGAAACCGCGCCGGATACGCACCGGTTGCAAGATGAAGGGGAACACGCCCTTCGGCGTGCGGCAGATCAGGCTGAGGCAGTTGTAGCGCGCATGCCGTGTCAGCAGTTCCGTCTCAGCCTCGGAAAGTCCCTCGATCGTCTTGGCGTGCTGGGAGATGACCTCGATCTTGCTCCAGCGCGGCGCCCGCGACAGCGCCGGCACCGAGATGAAGATGCCGCGGCAATAAGCGCGAAAGCCCTGTGTCTCCACGATCGGCCAGGTCCACGGCGCCGGGCTGATGTTGAGGTAGGTGACGTGCTTGTGCCGCTGCGCGATCTTGGTCAGCAGCGGCGCGTAGTTGCGATAGGCCGGCTCGACATACCAGCTCGAAAGGTTGCACTGGATGGCGGTCTCCTCGCCATGCCCGCGCGTGGTGTAGATCAGCAACAGCACGCCCACCGGCTCGCCGTCGTTGTCCAGCATGTAGCCGAAGCGCGGATAGCCGTCCGGCACCGGCCGGAACGCTTGCCGTCGCAGGCCCTGGATCCAGTAATCCCGCGAGCGGCCGACGAAGCCGCGCGTCAGCAAGTCCGCGATGGCTTCAACATCGGACTCGGTGATCTCGCGACATCGGACCTTGGTGTGGATCACGCTCGTTTTGCCCGTGGAAATGGTCGGCCTCTCACTCAGCGCCAGCCTTCGCCGTGGGCGTCCGCCGGAGCGAGCGGCTGCATGCCCATGATGTCCCGCACTTTGCCGGGCCACGCGGAGAGATCGGCGCCGTGGGTATGGAACATCGCGACGGCCAGGCGATCCATGCCGAACGCGACGCAGCCGGTGTGCGCCGGCTCGCCATTGGCGTCCCGGATGCCCCAGGTCGTGCCGAAGTGCTCGCGGTGATAGTTGAAGCTCATGCAGGCGGTCGGCTGCTCTTCCGAGCGCAGCGGGATCAGCAGCTCGAACTTGAGCTGCTGCTGCTTCTGGCTCACCGCCTTCATCTGACCGACGCGGCCGAAGAAGGGATCGCTCGCATAGTCGACGCGGAAGGTCAGGCCGAGGTCGGTCGCGATCGCCTGGGCGCGCACCATCCAGCGCTCGCGGAAATCGGCGACGTCGTCGGGGGTCCCGATGCAGACATATTCGCGCATCCGAAACGATTGCAGGCGGTCGAGATGCTTTGACGGCTCGCGGCGGAAGCAGTCGGCAGCGACGTCGAAGCGCAGGCCGCCTTTCGGCAACTGGCCGCGGCTCGCCGCGATCGGATAGACGGGATAGCAGGCGGCGGGCGATAGCACGAGATCGGCCGGCGAGAGCGAACTGGTCCAATCGCCGCCGGCGTCGAAGCGGCTCACCGCGGCGTTGATCTCGCGTTCGGTGCCGTGCAAGCCGCAGACGCAGCCGAGCAGGTTCGGAAAGCTCTTGAGGTAGCCGGACTTTTCCAGCTGCGCGCGGCTCATCACCGGCGGGAAGCGCATCACCTCCGTGCCGGCCTCGCGATTGCTCGTGATCAGCGCGGCGAGCTTCTCGACGACACCCTCATAGAGCGCAGTGCGCGCGTAAACGCCGTCCGCACCCATGCGGTGGAACAGCTTGTCGGCGAGATGATCGAGCGGATCGACGACCTGAGGGGCCGTTTCGGGTGAATCGGGGAGGACTGCGATGTTCATGGGCCGGATGTCCTGCTATCTGAAGATTGTTCTTGTTGATTTAGTCACGAAGGCTTGCCGGCACGCCGCTCATCAGGGTGGCGGTGCCGGCGTTGGCCAGAATGCGGTCATTGTTGATCATGATCGGCGAGGACAGCACGTCGCGCAGATGGCGGCCCATGGTGAACTCGCCGTCATTGCGGTAGCCGGAAAGACCCGCCGTGCGCATCGCATGCATCACTGTCTCGACGGCGAGCTCGGAGGCCTGCACCTTCAGCAGCGTGATGGAGGACTGGAAGTCGAGCGACCCGAGCGCGCGCTCATCATGTTCGACCCGGGCGAAGGCATCGACGTTTGCGGCAATCAGTGCACGCAGCTTCGCCAGCGACATTTTTGCGGCGGTGAAATGCGCGGCCGCCGGCGGCATCTGACCGCCGGAGCTACGGGCGGCCTTGCGGACGAACGCCTGCGCACGCGTGACCGAGGCGGCGGCAATGCCGGCCCAGGCCGACGACCAGCACAGATGCGCGAACGGTGTCATGGTCTGCGCGTGGATCTTGTCATAGGCTTCCGGGAAGACGCGGTCGGCGGGGCAATCGACCTTCAGCTCGAATCCGGTCGAGCAGGTCCCGCGCATGCCGAGCGTTTCCCATCCCAGCGTCTGCTTCAGCGAATAATCGTCCTTGGCGAGCGCCAGCAGCACCTGGTCGGAGGCGGCCGCCTCGGTGGCGCGGCGGGCGATGGTGACGAGGCCGTCGGCTTGGGCCCCGTAGGAAATCACGGTGGCGTCGCGCAGCAGCGAAACGGTGTCGCCGGCGACGTCGACGGCGGCGGCGCTGGCGCGGATGTTGCCGCCGTTCTGGCCTTCAGTGGTGGAGGAGGCGAGCAGCCACTGGTCGCGGGCGACCCGCCGCATCATGGTTTCCATCCAGGGAATGCCATGGCCGTGCCTGACGACGCAGGCGACCTTGGTCTGGTGCATCGCGTAGATCATCGCGGTCGACGCGCAGGCGCGCCCGAGCGTGTAGCAGATGTCGGTGACGTCGTAGATCGATGCGCCGAAGCCACCGAATTCGACCGGGATCATGACGCCGAGCAGCTCTTGTTCACGCGCCGCGTCGAATGCCTTGTGGGGGAAACGGGCGTCGCGATCCACTCCGTCGGCGTCGGCCGCAGCCACGCTCGCGGTGCGCGCTGCCCGCTCGATCAATGACGGGCCCTGCCCGAGAGGGCTCGGCTGCGCTTCGTCGACAGTGAGGACTGCTTCACGCACGTTCATGCTCGTCCGCCTCCGTTGCGTCGTGATGGATCGCCGCCATCATTCGCGACGGCGTATCAGCGATGCTCCGACCTTCTTTGCTTGTGAGATGAGGCTACGGATTTAATTCAAATTCGTCGATCAAATAGAGGGTAAACGAACTGCAATTCAGAATGAACAGTTAAGGTCCGGTTGTTTGCAGGATGAAATTTTCAGCGGTCGCGTTAGGGATCCGGAAGAGGCCGGGATTCCAGACGATCTGAGGCATCGTTTACTAAGAAACGCGAAGTAATGGTGGCGCCCATTGTGAGATCGGCCCGTCGCGCCCATCGTACCGGGCGACCGGTTCGACCTATGATGGACAGACGGGAACTTAACCATGCAGGCCTTCGACACTGACGTGCGTAACCGCATCATCAAGCTGGTGAAAGATATCCTCGAGCAGAACTCGCTCACCGCGGACGTCGCACCGTCGACGAAGCTCGTCGACGCCGGCCTGACCTCGATGGACATGGTCAATCTGATGCTGGGTGTCGAAGCCGAGTTCGACTTCACGATTCCGCAAACCGAGATCACGCCGGAGAACTTCCAGTCCGTCGCGACGCTGGAGCGCATGGTCGCAACCCAGCTGAAGCTGGCAAAGGCGGCTTAACGTCCGCTGTCGTTCCGGCGAACGCCGGGACCCATAACCCCCAGGGGGAGTTTGCCAAGGCTGGTCGTTCGGGACTAAGGGCACCGGCCAACGATTCGCGGTCTTGATCCCGGCCTTCGCCGGACGGCACCGATGCGCGGTCGAGGCCGGTCACATCTCACAGTGTCGACATCGCCGCCTTGCCATCACCCCGTTCCAAATCCGTCCCAAAACTGGCATAGCTTAACCATGTCGCGCGAGGCGGACAGGGTGGAGCAGGCATGACGCAGGCGGTATTGGGCATCATCGGCGGCTCCGGCATCTACGATTTGCCGGGTCTCGAGGGCGCGCACGAAGAGGTGATCAAGAGCCCCTGGGGCGACCCGTCGGCACCCGTGCGGCGCGGCACCATTGCAGGCCTGCCGATCGTGTTCCTGCCGCGACACGACAAGGGCCACCGGCTGTCGCCCTCCGACATCAACTATCGCGCCAATATCGACGTGCTGAAGCGGGCCGGCGTCACCGACCTGATCTCGCTCTCGGCCTGCGGCTCCTTCAAGGAGGAGCTGCCGCCCGGCACCTTCGTGCTCGTCGACCAGTTCGTCGACCGCACCTACAAGCGCGAAAGCTCGTTCTTCGGCAAGGGCTGCGTTGCGCATGTCTCGATGGCGCATCCGGTTTCGCCGCGGCTGCGGATTCACCTTGCTGCGGCCGCCGAGGCCGAGGGCATAGCGATCGCGCGCGGCGGCACCTATGTCTGCATGGAGGGGCCACAATTCTCCACCTATGCGGAGAGCATGACCTACAAGACATCAGGCTATTCCGTGATCGGCATGACCAACATGCCCGAGGCGAAGCTCGCCCGCGAGGCGGAGATCTGCTATGCGACCGTCGCGATGGTGACGGATTTCGACTGCTGGCATCCCGATCACGACGCCGTCACCGTGCAGGACATCATCCGCGTGCTGACGTCGAACGCCGACAAGGCGAAATCACTCGTGGCGCGACTCGCCAGGGATTTCCCGCGCGAGCATGAGCTGTGCCCGATCGGCTCGGACCGCGCGCTCGACACCGCGCTGATCACGGCGCCGGAGGCGCGCGATCCCGAACTCCTGAAGAAACTCGACGCGGTAGCCGGGCGCATCCTGCGCGGTTGAAGTGAGAGGCAGAAGGCCATGAAGGTCGACGGCAAGCATTTCCGCAGCATCTGGCGCGAGCGTGACGGCTGGTCGGTGGGCGCCATCGACCAACGCCGGCTGCCGCACGACTTCGTCGTCGCGCGCCTGACTTCGTGTGAGGACGCGGCGGTCGCGATACGGGATATGCTGGTTCGCGGTGCACCGCTGATCGGCGCGACCGCGGCCTATGGCATGGCGCTCGCTATGCGCGAGGACGCCTCCGATGCCGGCTTGAAACGCGCCTATGACACGCTGGTCGTGGCGCGGCCGACGGCGATCAACCTGAAATGGGCGCTGGACGAGATGCGCACGGCGCTCGCGCCGATCGATCCGGTCGAACGGGCGGAAGCGGCGTATGCCCGCGCCGACGAGATCGTGGAACAGGACGTCGAGATCAACCGCGGCATCGCTGCCAACGGCCTTGCGCTGATCGATGCGATGGTGGCCAAGAAGAAGCCGGGCGAGACGGTCAACGTGCTGACCCATTGCAACGCCGGCTGGCTCGCCACCGTCGACTGGGGCACCGCGACCGCGCCGATCTATCTCGCACATGAGCGCGGCATCAAGATCCATGTCTGGGTCGACGAAACCCGGCCGCGCAACCAGGGAGCCTCGCTCACGGCGTGGGAGCTCGGCCATCACGGCGTGCCGCACACGGTAATCCCAGACAATACCGGAGGGCACCTGATGCAGCACGGCATGGTCGATCTCGCCATCGTCGGCACCGACCGCGTCGCCGCCAATGGCGACGTCTGCAACAAGATCGGCACCTATCTGAAGGCGCTCGCCGCGCACGACAATGGCGTGCCGTTCTATGTCGCATTGCCGTCGCCGACAATCGATTTCGCGGTTGACGACGGCATCCGCGACATCCCGATCGAGCAGCGCAGCGGCACCGAAGTGACCGACATGACTGGCCGCACCGTGGATGGAAGGCTTGAGACTGTGCGGATCGTGCCCGAGGGCTCACCGGTCGCGAACTATGCGTTTGACGTGACACCGGCGCGGCTCGTCACCGGCCTCATAACCGAACGGGGGGTGCTCAAGCCGGATCGCGCCTCGCTCGCAGCTGCGTTCCCAGAGCGCATCGCCGCCGCGGCGGAATAGGGGTTCGCGCGAGGCGAGGTCGCCACGCGCCATCATTGCTTCGTCGCTTCGCTCCTCGCAAATGACGAGAATGATAGACTACCCCAGCATAAGCCCCGTTGCGGCCTCCAGCTCGGCGATCGCCTGCGTGCCGCTGGTGACCTTGATCGTGGTCATGCCCATCTCGCGCGCCGGCTTCAGGTTCACGCCAAGATCGTCCAGATAAACGCAGTTCTTCGGATCGACCTTCAACGTCTCGACCATCAGCTGGTAAATCCGCGGATCCGGTTTGCGCAGGCCGATCTTGGCGGATTCGATGACGTGATCGAACAGCACCATAACCTCGGCAACGTAGAGCGAGCGTCCGGTCATGCTGCCGATGGCATTGGCCGGCAGATTGTTGGTGATACAGCCGGTCTTGAATTGCGCCTTGATGCGCTTCAGCGCTTCGACCATCTCGGGGCGCAGATCGCCCTGCAGCAGCGGCAGCACCTCGCGGCCGCGAACTTCCGCCCCGAGGGCGAGTGATTCCGCCGCGAACAGTTTGTCGAATGTCTCGATATCGACCTCGGCGCGCTCAAATTTGGCCCAGGCATTTTCCAGATGATTGGCCGCGTTGGTGCGTCGGATGATGTCGGCCGGCAGACCGCGCTCTGTTTCGAATCGCGAGAATGCCTCGAACGGCGAACTCGTCAGCACGCCGCCAAAATCAAAGATCACAGCCTCGATCGCCACCAATTCTGCCCTCGTCAATTGCTTTCCAGGAGGGCTAGCATGCGCTATCGGCAAGGGCCAGTCCTGCCGATGCCAGAGCATGTTCCCATGAAGAAGGTCGTCACTCTCCTCGCAGCCGCGCTGCTGCTCACGATGCCCGCTCATGCCATCGTCGGCGGCGGGACGCCGCAAACCGAAGGTGTTGCGCGTGCCGTCGTCACCATCGTCGGCTCGCGCGGCAATTTCTGCACGGGCACCCTGATTGCGCCGAAGCTTGTGCTGACGGTCGCCCACTGTGTGCAGCCCGGCGCGGACTACAAGATCGTGGATCGCGGCGCCGACGGTCAGCCCCAATTGCTGAACGTTCGCACGGTCGCGATCCATCCGAACTTCAACATGCAGGCGATGCTGGCGCATCGTGCCACGGCAGACGTGGCATTGCTGCAACTTGAAATTCCACTCAAGGGAAAATCGACGGTGCCGGTCGGAATGCCGAATATTCCAATCCAGGTCGGCAGCCGTTTCACCATCGCCGGGATCGGCGTCACCATGCGCGGCGATGGCAAGAGCGGTGGCGCAATTCGCGTTGCCGGCCTTGTTGCCACCGGCCAGCCCGGCACGTTCCAGATTCGCCTGGTCGATCCCGTAACCAACGGCGTTCGCGACGGAATTGGCGCCTGCACCGGCGATTCCGGTGGCCCCGTGTTCGAGGACAAGCCTGATCGTGCCGTGCTTGTTGGGGTCATCAGCTGGTCGACGGGGCCGAATGGCGCCGCCGGCTGTGGCGGGCTGACCGGCGTCACGCCGTTGACGCTCTATCGCGACTGGATCTTGCAGACGGCGCGGAGCTGGGGCGCGGCGTTGTAGTTTGATCGCGACTTGATCTATGTCATTTTGCAAGGGAAGCGCGATGGGTGACCCTGCCCGTCGCAGAGGAAACGCGCCGCCATCAAGGCGGCCTGACCAAGACAAGGCATAGAATCAACAATGAATGTCGCTGTTCGCAATCACGCCTCGGCTAAACAGGCTTCAGAACATTTCGACGTGCTGATCGTCGGTGCCGGAATTTCCGGCATCGGCAGCGCCTATCACGTCAGCAAGCAGCTTCCGGGCACGAGCTACGTCATCCTGGAGACGCAGGCGACCTTCGGCGGCACCTGGAGCACGCATCGCTATCCCGGCATTCGATCGGACAGCGATCTCCATACCTTCGGCTACAGCTTCAAGCCTTGGGTCGGGCCGCCGATCGCGACGGCCGAGGAGATCCTCGCTTATATGAACGAGGTGATCGACGACAACGATATCGCCCGCCACATCCGCTACAAGCACAAGATCGTCTCGGCGAACTGGTCCAGCGAGCAGAATCTCTGGACCATCGAGGCGGTGACGACCGACACAGGCGAGGCAAAGACCTTTACCGCGAACTTTCTCTGGATGTGCCAGGGCTATTATCGCCATTCGGAAGGCTACACGCCGGAATGGAAAGGCACGGACCGGTTCAAGGGCCCCATCGTCCATCCGCAGACCTGGCCTGACGACATCGATCTCGAGGACAAGAAGATCGTCGTTATCGGCTCAGGCGCCACCGCGGCGACGCTGGTGCCGAATATCGCGGACAAATGCGCGCATGTCACCATGCTGCAGCGCTCGCCGACCTATTTCCGCCTGGGGCGCAACGCCATCGAGATCGCGGAGGAACTGCGCCGGCTCCAGGTCGACGAAGCCTGGATCCACGAAATCGTCCGCCGCAAGATTCTGTTCGAGCAGGATGCGTTCACCAAGCTCTGCCTGTCCAAGCCGGAGGAGGTGAAGAAGGAACTGATCGGCCAGATCAGCGCCGTGCTCGGTCCTGACTACGACGTCGAGACGCACTTCACGCCGAGCTACCGGCCGTGGCGTCAGCGCATCGCCTTCGTGCCGGATGCCGATCTGTTCAAAGGCATTGCCAGTGGCAAGGCCTCCGTCGTCACGGACGAGATCGAATGTTTCGTCGAGAACGGCATCCAGCTGAAATCGGGCCGGCTGCTGGAGGCCGACGTCATCATCACTGCAACGGGCTTCAATCTCTCGGCGCTCGGCGATATTGCCTTCGAGATTGACGGCAAGCCGCTCGCTTTCGGCGAAACGGTCACCTATCGCGGCATGATGTTCACGGGCGTGCCGAACATGGCCTGGGTGTTCGGCTATTTCCGCGCCAGCTGGACCTTGCGCGTCGATCTCGTCGCGGATTTCGTTTGCCGCCTGCTCGGCCACATGAAGGCGAAGGGCAAGAAGAAGGTCGAGGTGTCCTTGCGTGCCGAAGACCACAACATGCCGATCCTGCCCTGGATCGATCCGGAAAACTTCAACCCCGGCTACATCATGCGCAACATGAACTTGCTGCCCAGGCGCGGCGACAAGCCGGAATGGCAACACAGTCAGGATTACTGGACCGAGAAGGACGAAATCCCGAAGACGGATCTGGATGACAAGGCGTTTGTGTACGGGTGAGGTTTTCGAACGTCACGCGCTCCAATGCCGGCAAGGGGCGTCGTGCGCTACAATTGGTGGGCTCTAACGCTTCTGCTGGGCCGGCTTGCGCGGTGGGCGCGGAGCGACGGCGGCTGCAGGCATGCCGCTCATCTTGTTGGCGGCCTCGCTGAGGTCGAGCAGCGAACGCCTTGTGTCTTCGAGGAAGCTCGCGGATTTCTTCTTCATGGTGTCGGCGAGCTCGTGCAGCCCCTTCAGTTTTTCGAACAACTCGTCGGTCTTGCCATCGATGAAGCCGGGCACCGCGCCCTCGATCTTGGCGACGGCCTTGTCGAAACCGGCAAATGCATCGTCGACCTTGAGCATCACCGTGTCGATCTCGTCACCCCTGCCCCTGAGATCGGCGGTATGATCCTCGAACGTGCGCAGGCCATCCTTGATCGCGGGCGCATTGCTGACGATCGCGCGATCGACGCTGTGCAGCGTATCGACGATGGATTCGGCGTCGCTGAGATCGGCGATCAGTACGGGGATGCCGTCGGCATCGAGCGGCACCGGCGGCGCGGAGGGGGCACCGCCGATCAGCGAGACCGCGGCGACGCCGGTGAGGCCCTGGAACTCGATGCCGGCCACTGTGTCCTTGCGCAGCGGCGCGGCGTTGTCGAGCGACACCAGCGCCACGACCTTGCGCGGACTCTCCAGCTTGATCGAGAGGATCTGGCCAGCCGGCACGCCGTCGAAATCAACCGGGCCGCCGCTGCGCAGGCCGCTCGCGGAACCACCTTCGAAAACGACGCGCAACTGGCTGCGGCTCTGGCTGGCGCGCCATTTCTGCACGCCGAGTAGGCCGCCGAACGCGACGGCGATCACCGTCAGCGTCGCCGTGCCGATCACCAGATTGCTTGCGCGTGCCATGCGGGTGACTCTACGACCAAAGCCGGGAAGTTGGAAGCAGGCCCGATGGTACGCAGGGCGGCTTAGCGGAGCGTGACCCGCCGTCGTCTCAATCAGTTTCAGTTGGCGGATTACGCCGCGCTAATCCGCCCCCGTGCCACATCAATGCTTGGCGGCGCGTTTGGCGGCGGCATTGTTCAACACGATCAGCGCATCGACAGCGACACCCGTCCTGGCATTGATCAGGAACGGATTGACGTCGATTGACGCGATCCGGTCGCCGGCGTCCGCAATCAAATTGGAGAGCCCGACCAGCGCCTTCACGGCGGACGCCTCGTGCAATGCCGGCTTGCCGCGATAGCCGCGCATCTTGGTGCCGGCCTTGGTGCGGCCGATCAGGAGCCGCGCCTCGGCCTCGTCCAGCGGTGCGCCCGCCAATGCCACGTCCTTCATCAGCTCGATATCGATGCCGCCGGTGCCGAACAGCACGACGGGTCCCATCTCGGCATCGAGCGAGGCGCCGACCACGAGCTCGAGGTCGGCCTTGACCTGCTGCGCGATCAGGATGCCGTCGAGATCAGGCTTGCCCTTCAGCTTCTTCACCCGCGCGATGATGTCGGCAAACGCCTTCTTCACCTCGGCCGCACTGGTGAGGTTCAGCACCACGCCGCCGATGTCGGATTTGTGCAGGATCTCGGCGCTGACGACCTTGGCGACGACCGGGAAGCCGATCTGCCTGGCGATCTTCACGGCCTCCGCCGCCGTCTGCGCGATTCCCTCCTTGGAGACCGGGATACCGTAGGCTTTCAGCAGCTTCTTCGAGGCGACCTCGTCGAGCGCGGCGCCACTCGCGGATTTCAGTGCCTTCTCAAGCACGGCGCGCGCGGCGGGCTTCGAGCTCGAGACGATGTCGGGGATTTCCTTGCGCAGCTTCGCATAGGCGAGCAGCGATTTGATCGCGGTCACCGCGCGGTCCATGCCCTGCATCACGACGAGATGCGGCAGCGATTTGCGCAAGCCTTTGGTGAACTCGGTGAAGCCGATCGACATCGCGCTGATATAGATCACGGGTTTTGAAGCACGGCTCGCCATGTCGTTGACGATGCGCAAATTGCGCTCGCGCTGCTCGTGCGGCGTCTTGGGAAACTCGGCGTCGACAATGACGATGTCGATATCGGGGTCGTCGATCATCAGCTTGATCGACTTCATGTAGACGGAGGGATCGACCACCGCGGCAAAGCCGGCATCGAGCGGATTGCCGATGATCGAGCCGGGACCCAGCATCTTTGCCAGCTCGCTGCTGACATGAGGGCTCAGCGGCGCAAAATTCAGGCCTTCGGCATAGAAGGCGTCCAGCAGCATGCCGCGCTTGCCGCCTGATAGCGTGACTGCCGCAAGCCGGTCGCCCCTGGGGACAGAGGCGAGGACGAAGCATTCCGTAGTCTCGATCAGCTCGTCGAGCCCGCTCACGCGGATCACGCCTTCGCGGGTTGCTATCGCATCGAATGTCTCGATCGAGCCCGCAAGCGCGCCGGTATGGGCCATCGCGGCGGCGCGCCCACCCTCTGACGATCCGAGCTTGAGCGCTATCACCGGCTTGCTTGCGGCGCGCGCAGCCTTGCAGGCGTCGCGAAACGCCTTGGTGTTGCGCACGCCTTCGAGATAGACCACGATCACCTTGATGCTCGGATCCTCGGCGAAATAGCGCATCAGGTCCGGCGTCTCCAGCCCGGCCTCGTTGCCGGTTGTCACCATGTAGCCGACGCCGACGCCGCGATCTTCCAGCGCCTGACGGATCGCCATCACGATGGCACCGGATTGCCCGGCAATCGCCACGGGGCCTTGTTCCATGGTGACGATTCGGTCGTCGATATTGGTGAAGAGCTTTTCACCGGCGCTCAAATTGCCCAGGCAGTTCGGGCCGGTGACGGCGAGCCCGGTCTCGCGCACCGCCCGTCGCAGCTCGACGGCGAGCTTCTGGCTCTCCTCGTCCTGCAGCTCGCTGAAGCCCGAGGTGACGATGGTGGCGGACCGCGCACCGGCTGCGGCGGCGTCGCGGATCACCTGTACGGCAAAGCGTGCGGGCACCAGCACCAAAACGTGATCAGGCTTTTCGGGGAGGCTCGCAAAATCCTTGTAGCAGGGCACGTTCCAGATGGTCTCGCGCTTGGCATTGAGCGGATAGAGACCGCCCTCGAAGCCGTATTTGACAAGATTGTTCCAGATGCGCTCGGCGTAATTGCCCGGCTTGTCGGTCGCGCCCACCAGGACGATATTGCGGGGATGCAGCATGGCGTGGATGCCTTTGACGACGTCGCTGGCATCGGGCGAGGGAGACCATGGGTGGGCAGGACCCGACGCGGCAGAGACCCGAGCTTCCATGGCATGACCTCTTCTGTTGTTCTTTTTGATCGGTTGTTCTTTTTGGCGGCGTGTCACTTGATCGTATGGGGAGTTGCGTGGAGTGGCAACCAGCAGCGCTGCATGCCGCACGGCGGAATGAGCGGTGGGCTGCAATGTTGTGAACGCTGAATCGATACCGGAGCGACCGATTGCGGACAGCTATTCACGTTCTCCGATCAAGGTGGCATGCAGCAGGTAGCGTTCGAGGCCTGGCGTGACCGCGTCAAACGGCCAGCAAGTCGCAAGCACCAGCTCGAAGCCTTGAGTCGCGGGATCGATGCCCGATGCGTCGAAATGGACGACCGCCATGGAATCCGCGCGATAACGAAAGCGTTTGCCGTCACTGCGCGTGACGTCGATCACGTCGCCAATGGCAACCCTGCGCAAGAAGCGGAAGTGGGTATCGCGATGAGCCGCATACACGGCGACGCCACGCTCGCCGGCGTCAACCGTCTCGCTGATGTGCCCGGGCCCGAAGGCGAGCGCCTGGCCGCTTGTGCCTTCCAGAACGATGGCACTGGCGCCGATCCGCTGCACCTCGATCCTTGCCACCGGCCATGTGTCGGCCCACGACCACGGTTTGACCGGTCGGCCGATCGCAATGCTGCTGTCGAACGCACGTTGCAGCAGCACCTGTGCAAGCCAGGCCTTGGCGTGAATGTAGGCGCCGTTGCCGAACAGGATGGCGCCGATCAGCGCGAGGATGAGGGGCGAGATGAAGCGGGGCATTACTTCCACCACGGTCATTGCTTCGCTGCGCTCGCAGTGACAGCAGAAAAAATACGCGCGCGGCCGTTGAGTTCGGGACGGGCAGCCGCGCGCGCAAAGGAAGAGGAGTTCGGGGGACTCCTCTCTCAAGCGGCGCCAGCGAGCAAGCTCTGACGCCGGTTGAACAGGAACAGGAGCAAGGCGAGCACGATCATGATCAGGCCTGCGATCATCTTCAGCCCGGCCGAGGTCGCGGACTTGGGCAGGCGGATCGCATCCGATGTGACCGGTGCCGGTCGCCTTGCGGCAGGTTGGCCCGCATCGGCGTGGCGTTCGCGCAATTGCGTCGGCTGCGGCCGTTCGCCAAGCACTTTCGCGAAATCCCAGCCGGCAGGCAGGTTGACCGGCAGCTCGCTGAGCTCGAGCGGCGCGCCTTCGGGGCGGCTCGGCGTTTTGTCGACAGCGACGAGACTGGTCAGCCGCGTGACGATCTGATGCTCGAGCGCCAGGGCAAGGATCGTCTTGTCGGTATCCTCAGGCGTCATCTCGCGAAGCGTCCGCGCCACTTCGGCATCGCTGACCTTGCGCCTCGCCCAGAGCTTCGACAGGCCCTTGCCTTCGGCGGCATTTTGCAGCGGGAGCGTCACGGACCACGGGCGGTCGCCGACGCGCCCCTTGATCTCCAGCGAGCCCGCGAGCTTGTCGAGCTTCGCCGCCAGCACGAGCGGCTCGTCGCGATAGACGTCCGGAATGATCGCGGGCGTGATGTCGGCTTGGGCCTGAGAGAACTTTGCGGTGAGGCCGGTGACGGCGGGATTCTCCAGCCTGGCGAACAGGCCGCGCATGCGCTCCTCGACCTGCTCGACGGACCCGATATGGGTGAAGGCGCCGCGGCCGAGTTCGGAAGCGCGCGTCATCAGATAGGTGTTCGGCGCGGAGCCGATGCCGACCATGAAGATTCGCGAGCGGCCGCGCATGGCCGTGATCGTCTCGAACAATTGCTGCTCGTTGCCGATCGCGCCGTCGGTCAGGAAAACGATCTGGCGAACCATGTTGATGTCGCCGAGCCTGTCGGTCAGCGCCGCGCGCATCGCAGGCACCATCTCGGTGCCGCCGCGCGCCTGCAGTGCGCTGACGAACGAGGTCGCTGCACCGACATGCGCGGCGTCGGCCGCAACCGAGGCCGGAAACAACACGTCCATGGTGTCGTCGAAACGGATCACGTTGAAGCGGTCGTCCGGCTGGAGGCGGCCCAGCGCATAGAGCAGGCTCGCCTTGGCCTGCTCGATCGAGGTGCCGCCCATCGAGCCGGAATTGTCGATCACGAACACCACTTCGCGCGGCAGCGGCTTTTGCGTCGCTTGCTCCGCGGCCGGCGGCGTGACGAAGGCAAGCAGGTAATCGGCATCGCCGACATGTTCGCGGAACAGCCCGACCGACGGCGCCTTCTCGGCAGCGGGCTTCCAGGTCAGCTCAAAATCGCGGTCGGCGGGCACGGCGCCGTCGGCAAGCGTCACCACGCGCGTGGTGTTATCAGGGCTCTCGATCTCGACATCGTGATGGTGGCTCTTCACCTCGCCGAGCGCGAAGCCGGCTTTCAGGTGCACCGTGATGCTGGTCGGATTGACCGGCGCGTTATTCGCGGGATCGACAACCGGCGGCGAGATGCGGTCACGGTCGGGCACCGGGTCCGAACTGGTCGAGCCCCAGCCGGAGCCGTCCTTGCCGAAGTCGACGCTCTGAACGATCGGCGCCGGATTGTAGCGCGGCCCGACGACGAGCGGCACACGCAGCGAATATTCGCTGCCGGATTGATGGACAGGCTCCTGATATTCGATCTGCACCAGGACGGTTTCGCCCGGACCGATATTGGCGACCGAATTGGTGAAGATGTTGGGCCGTTCCTGCTCGGTCAGCGCCGCCTTCTGTCCGCTGCGGCGCGCCTGCTGGTAGATCACGCGGGCCTGCTGACGCTCCTTGATGTCGCCGACGATGACGCGGCCGCCAACGATCATCTTCAGCGTATCGACGGCACCGTCACCGGCGAGCGGATAGACATAGGTCGCCTCGACCCAAGCCTTGCTCGGATTACGAAAGACCTGCGTGACGCGCGTGCGCAGCGTCGGGCCTGAGACCGTGATGTCGAAATCGGTCCGGAGGCGGATGGCTTCGGTCGTGATGCCGTCCTTCCGTAGCAGGAGGGTGCCGGAATTGGCGTCGCCGGGCTGGAGCAGGCTCGCTTGCTCTGTCGTCGCCGACCAGGAGGTCTCGAAGCTCACCAGCAGGGCGACGAAACTGACCAGGAGCACGGCAATGCTTTGCGCCAGAAGGAAAAGTCCGATCTTGATCAACCTGTTGAGCCAAGGGCGCTCGTCTGGGTGGTCGTCGCTGTCGACTGTGTCGTAAGTGTCCATTTGGCTTGCTCCCGAACGGTGTTGGACGTCGCTGAGCATCGGTCGGGCGGGGGCGATTTCGCGAGCAGAATGATCGGCAATGTTCCGCCGCGGTTGGCCTCCCCGGGCCGCCGCTTTGGCGGTCATGTCCGGTTTTGTGCTGATTGGTCCGCCCTGCTACAGTAGCGGGCGTGGAGCGGGGTTAACGATGCAGACGCAAGACAAGCTCTCCGACAGGCAGCTTTCGGACGAGCAGAGCCGGGAGGTCGCGGAGACGATCCGCGAGGAAATCGCCAGACGCCGGATTTCGCGGCAGGCGCTGGCCGAGCAGGCCAAGCTCAGCCTGTCGACGCTCGAGAAGGCGCTCGGCGGCCGCCGCCCGTTCACGCTGGCCACCACCGTCCGGCTGGAGCAGGCGCTGGGCGTGTCCTTGCGCAAGAGCATCGTTGCGCCGGCGCCCGCTGTTGGTAGCGATGTCGCGCCCGACAGTCTCGGCTCTTATTCGCATCGTGCGGTGACCTGGATCGAGGGCGTCTACATCACGCTACGTCCGTCGTTTGGCGACAAGGATGCGATTTTTGCCTACCGCACCGAGATCGTCTGGGAGCCGAAGGTCTCGTCGCTGGTTTTCCGCGAAGGCGAGCGGACGGATACGGCCTATGAGCACACGGGTGAAGTTGCCGTGCCGCACCAGTCCGGCTTCATCTATCTTGTCATCAACAAGCATGGCCAGCACCGCGTGATCACGGTGTCGCGGCCGACCGTATCAGGCGCGATGTATGGCATCATTTCGACGCTACGCGCCGGCGCCGGCTCGCAACTGACGCCGGTCGCGGCGCCGATCGCCTATGTACCGGCACGAATTATCGCCGATCCGGCTGTGGGCCGGATCTCACAGGACCACGCGAACTACAAGCTGTATCGAGATCATCTTCGGCGTACCGTCGACGACTCCTTTGCGCTTTTCCTGCCGGCTTGATCTCGCCGGCTGACGCATGAAAAGATAGCGGCCTGTCGACCGCTATCCTGTGTCAGTTGCCTCCGGCCGAAACTAGCCGCTCGGCTCGGCGCTGATGATGGGGCCGAACAGCTCCCACTGGCCGCTCTTGAACCGCCACATTTTGAGCTGCTCGATCGGCGCGAAGTCGGTGGCCGAGGTGTTGATCGTAATCCCCGGGATCAGCGTGTCGGGGGTGAAGTCCTTCAGGCTGGCGGCCTGCTTCATCACGTTCTCGCGGGTCAGATTGTCCCCTGCCTGCTTCAGCACCTGCACCATGGTCTGGGCTGCGGCATAGCCGTAGACCAGATTGGCGTCCGAGATGTTCGCGCCCGGCATGTACTTCTCGATGAAAGCCATGAACTTCTTCATGCCGGCATCGTCCTTCCACTGCGGATCGGACGCATCCTTGAGGTAACCGGCCGACAGCACGCCCTCCGAGGCCTCGAGCCCGGCGGGCTTCATCACCGCGCCGATCGAAACCGAGACGTCGGTCATCAAATGCATCGGTTTCCAGCCGAGCTCGGCGATCTTCTTGATGGCTTGAGCGGCAAATTTCGGGGTCGCAATGTTCACGAAGACATCGGCGCCGGTGTCCTTGAGTTTGACGATATGGGCGTCGATCGAGGGCTCCGACGTCTCATAGCTCTCTTCGGCCACGATCAGCTTCGAGGCCTTGTCGCCGAACACGTCCTTGATGCCGGCGAGGTAATCCTTGCCGAAATCGTCGTTGGCGTAAAAGATCGCAACCTTTGCGTCCGGCTTCTCCTTCAGGATGTATTTGGCGAAGATCCGCGCCTCGACCCGGTAGCTCGGCTGGAAGCCCATCGTCCAGGGGAAATTCTTCGGATCATTCCACTTGCTGGCGCCGGTGGCGAGGAAGAGCTGCGGCACCTTCTTGGCATTTTGGTATTTCTGCACGGCGGTCTGGGTCGGCGTGCCCAGCGCGTTGAAGACAAGAAATACCTCATCGCTCTCGATCAGCTTGCGGATCTGTTCCACCGTCTTCGGCGGCGAGTAGCCGTCATCGTAGGAGATGAAGTTGATCTTGCGGCCGTTGATGCCGCCCTGGTCGTTGATCATCTTGAAATAGGCGTCTTCGGTCTTGCCGATGATGCCGTAGGCGGAGGCCGGGCCGGAATAGGCCTCGACATTGCCGATCTTGATCTCGGTGTCGGTGACCCCGGTGTCGTACGCCTTCTGCGCGAAGGCACCCTGGGTCGTGAGCAGCGTCAACGCGGTTGCTGCGGCAAGCAGGGAGAGTTTCCTGTTCATGAAAATTCCTTGCGGTTCGTCTGGATTGGAGCAGGCACGTCGAAAAACAAATGCGCCCGAGAGGAGCGCTTCGATCAGGCATTGGCGACTTTCTTGTCCACTTCGGAAGCAACGGAGAATTGCTTGCGCAAGGTCGGCTTGTGGATCTTGCCGGTGGCGTTGCGGGGCAGCGCATCGACGAAACGAACCTGGCGCGGGCATTTGAAGCGTGCGAGATTGGCGGCGCAGTGCGCGAAGACGTCAGCTTCCGTCAGCCGCTGGCCTTTTTTGGTCGCGACGATGGCGAGGCCGACCTCGCCCCATTGCGTATCAGGGATGCCGATCACCGCCGCTTCCGCAATCGCGCTGAGCTGGTGCAGGACGTTCTCGACCTCGGCTGGATAGACGTTCTCGCCGCCGGAGATGTACATGTCCTTCCAGCGGTCGACGATATAGTAGAAGCCCTCCTCATCCACGCGCGTCGCATCGCCCGTGTGCAGCCAGCCATCGGTGAAGGATGTCTCGTTCGCCTCCGGCCTGTTCCAGTAGCCCGGCGTGATGTTCGGCCCTTTGACCCAGAGCTCTCCGAGCTCGCCGACCTCGGCATCGCTGCCGTCGGGGCGGACGATGCGCACCTCGGTGTGCAGGACCGGCTTGCCGGCAGAGCCCGCTTTCCGCGCTGCGTCCTCGCGGTCGAGCACCAGCACGGCCGGCGAGGTCTCGGTCATGCCATAGCCCTGCTGGAGCGCGACGCCGCGCTCCTCCCATGTTTTCAACAGCGGCACCGGCATCGGCGCGCCGCCGACGCCGCAGACGATCAATCGGCTGAGATCGGTGGTCGCGAAGGCCGGATGCTGCGCCATGAATTGGTAGATCGCAGGCACGCCGAAGAACACATTGATGCCCTGCGCGGGATCGTTGATCAGGCCGAGCGCGGTGCCGGGATCGAAGGCGCGCATGATCATCACGGTGCCGCCGGCATGCAGCACCGGGTTGGTATAGCAGTTCAGCCCGCCGGTATGAAACAGCGGCAGCACGGTGAGCAACACCGATGCCGGCCCGATGCAGGCGGGGCCGCCGAGATTGACGCAATTCCAGAAGGTCATGCCGTGGGTGATGGTCGCGCCCTTCGGATGTCCCGTCGTGCCCGACGTGTACATGATGGTCGAGATATCATCGAGCGTGACCTGCTCGGTGCGGTCGAGCAGCTTGGCCCCGGCGATGCCGGCCTCATAGGTGCCGTCGGCACCGAGCAGCAGGCTGGTCGCGACGTTGCAGAGCTTTGCTACGGTGATCGCCGTCTCGGCGAGATCGGCATCGTGAATCATCACCTTCGGCGCACAATCGCCGGTGATGAACTGAAGCTCCGGAATGGTGAGGCGGGTGTTCAGCGGCACGAACACGGCGCCCACGCGTCCGCAGGCGAATTGCACCTCCAGCGTATCGGTCGTGTTCAGCGCCAGCACGGCGACGCGGTCGCCGCGCGAAACCTTCAGCGTATGACGGAAGAACGAGGCGAGGCGTGAGACGCGGGCGTCGAACTGCGCATAGGTGAAGCGGCGCTCGCTCGCGAGATCGACGGCCGCGATCTTGGAGGGCGCGCGACGGGCATGATGGGCGATCCAGTCGTAGTAACGAACGGCCAACAATCCCTCCCTCGGCGGTGTTTGCCGCCTGAATTTTTTGAGTGCTGTGCACCATGCCCGGCGTGGCCTGGGAGGCCAGCCGGGAGTTTTTGTGCAGTAGTCTTTTTTGTTTGGAGTTGGCCTGCGAGGGACGAAAACCTCTTGCGTTGAGTTGCTAGGCGAGGACCTGCACCGGCAGGCCTTTCGGGTCAGCCACTCCGCGCAAGTGGCCCGCGAATGTTCCGGCCATGGTGCAACGACCGGAATCGCCGAAGGCGCAAGCCATGAAGAGCCCGTTCTATACCGCCGAGCACGATGCCTTCCGCGACGTCATGCGCCGCTTCGTCGACAAGGAGATCACCCCGTTCGCCCATGAATGGGACGAAGCCGGCGAATTCCCCCGCGCGCTCTACCGCAAGGCGGCAGAGATCGGTCTGTTGGGGCTCGGATTCCCCGAGGAGTATGGCGGGATCCTTGCCGACCAGTTCATGAGGATCGTCGCGACCCAGGAGTTGGCGCGGGCCGGGGCCGGGGGCGTCAGCGCCAGCCTGATGAGCCACACCATCGGTTCGCCGCCGATCGCACGCGCAGCGCGGCCGGAGGTGAAGGCGCGCGTGCTGCCGCAGGTGCTCTCGGGCAAGAAGATCTCCGCGCTCGCGATCACCGAGCCCGGCGGCGGCTCTGACGTCGCGAGCTTGCGCACCAAGGCGCGGCGCGACGGCAATCACTACGTCGTGAGTGGCGAAAAAACCTTCATCACATCAGGCGTCCGTGCCGACTATCTGACCGTTGCCGTGCGGACCGGCGGCGAGGGCGCCGGTGGCGTCAGCCTGCTCCTGATCGAGGGCGATACGCCCGGCCTGTCACGCACGAAACTGAAGAAGATGGGCTGGTGGGCGTCCGATACCGCGACATTGCATTTCGATGAGTGCCGCGTGCCGGCCGAGAACTTGATCGGTGAGGAGGGCCAGGGCTTCAAGATCATCATGCAAAATTTCAACAGCGAGCGCATGGGCATGGCCGCAGGCTGCACCGCCTTCGCGCGCGTCTGTCTCGATGAGGCGATCGCCTATTCCAAGGAGCGCAAGACGTTCGGCAAGCCGCTGGCCCAGCATCAGGTCATCAGGCACAAGATCGTCGACATGGCGCAGAAGGTCGCGGCGTCGCAGGCGATGCTGGAGATGCTGGCCTGGCGGCTGGAGCAGGGCGAGAGCCCGGTCGCGGAAATCTGCATGATGAAGAACCAGGCAACCCAGACCATGGCGTTCTGCGCCTCGGAAGCCGTCCAGATCTTTGGCGGCGCTGGCTTCATGCGCGGCATCAAGGCGGAGCGCATCTACCGCGAGGTCAAGGTCAACGCCATCGGCGGCGGCACCGAGGAGATCATGAAGGATCTGGCCTCGAGGCAGATGGGGCTGTGAAGGACGAGGCTGAAAGAATGCTATTCACCGCCGACCACGACGAGATCCGTCGCTCCCTGCAAAAATTCATAGCCAACGAGATCAATCCGCATGTCGATGAATGGGAGAAGGCCGACATCTTTCCGGCGCATGCGCTGTTCAAGAAGATGGGCAGTCTCGGCTTCCTCGGCCTGAACAAGCCGGTGGAGTTCGGCGGCTGCGGCCTCGACTATTCCTACGCGCTGATGATGGCGGAGGAACTAGGGGCCATCACTTGCGGCGGCGTGCCGATGGCGATCGGGGTGCAGACCGACATGGCAACGCCGGCGCTGGCCCGATTCGGCTCCGACGAGGTGCGGCGCGAATTCCTCAGCCCGTCGATAGCAGGCGATTACGTCGCCTGCATCGGCGTCTCCGAGCCGGGCGCGGGCTCGGACGTCGCCTCCATCAAGACCCAGGCGCGCTCCGACGGCGACGACTACCTCATCACCGGCGGCAAGATGTGGATCACCAATGGCACCCAGGCCGACTGGATCTGCCTGCTCGCCAATACCGGCGATGGCCCGGTTCACCGCAACAAATCCCTGATTTGCGTGCCCATGAAGAGCAAGGGCGTCACCGTGGCCCGAAAGCTCGACAAGCTGGGCATGCGCTCCTCCGACACCGCGCAGATCTTCTTCGACAATGTCCGCGTGCCCAAGCGCAACCGGATCGGCGAAGAGGGCAAGGGCTTTACGTACCAGATGATCCAGTTCCAGGAGGAACGGCTCTGGGGTGCGGCCGCCTGCCTCAAGGCGCACGAATACATCATCGATCAGACCATCGAATACACCCGCAACCGCAAAGCCTTCGGCCAGAGCATCCTCGACAACCAAATCGTCCACTTCAAGCTCGCGGAGATGCAGACCGAGGTGGAGCTCTTGCGCGCGCTGATCTATCGCGCCGCCGAGCAGCTGGTCGCCGGTGAGGACGTGACGCGGCTTGCGACCATGGCCAAGCTCAAGGCCGGCCGGCTCGGCCGCGAGCTCACCGACGCCTGCTTGCAATATTGGGGCGGAATGGGCTTTACCAACGAGACGCCGGTCAGCCGCGCCTATCGCGACAGCCGCCTGACCTCGATCGGCGGCGGCGCCGACGAGGTCATGCTGATGGTCCTGTGCAAGATGATGGGCACGTTGCCAGGTAGTAAAGGGAAGGCATGATGATCACGCTCTATCATTGCGACGCCGCGCGCTCGTTCCGTCCGCTCTGGATGCTGGAGGAGATGGGGCTGCCCTATGAGCTGAAGATGCTGCCGTTCCCGCCCCGCGTCTTCGCCAAGGACTATCTCGCGCTCAATCCATTGGGCACGATTCCGTTCATGGTCGACGGCGAAACCAGGATGACGGAGTCATCGGGCATCTGCCATTATCTCGGCGTCAAGCACGGGCCGACACCGCTGATGGTCAACCCCGAAGATCCCGCCTATGGCGCTTTCCTGAACTGGATGTATTTCAGCGACGCGACGTTGACCTTCCCGCAAACGCTGGTGCTTCGCTACAGCCAGCTCGAGCCGGAGGAGCGCCGCAATCCGCAGGTCGCCACCGACTATGCAAAGTGGTTCCTGGGGCGGCTGCGCGCCGTCGAGGCAGCGACCGCCAATGCCGAAACCTTGTGCGCGGGCCGCTTCACCGCCGCTGACATTGTCGTCGGTTACGCGCTCCGCCTCGCCCACACCATTGGACTCGCCAAGGATTTTGGACCGAATGTCGCAGCCTATTGGGCGCGCCTGCAGCAGCGCGACGGGTTCAAGCGCGCTGTGGCTGCCGAGCAGAAGGCCGGCGCCGAACAGAATGTTGCGCCGCGCGTGAGACCGTAAACATTCCGCACGGCGGGACTACGATCTCCGCGCGGTTCCGGGAAGACCGATCGTCGTACCGGAATGGTAATCTTTTGCGCGCCATGACAGCGCTACCCGCCGTGACAGCGCCCAAATTTCCGCTAAGCTGACCTCCGTCCGCAGCGGCCAAAGAGCCGCGCGAGGAGGATACGCAATGGAAGACACGGGTCGCGAATCCGACCATCTGATGCTGATCACGCCGGAGCGGGTGTTCTATGCCGGTTTGCTCGGCAGGCCTCGCAAGCGGACCCCGGGCTGCTGCCACGTCTACGTGGCGGTGAAGGGTAGCCTGCATCTCACCATCGACGACGTCCTCGCCTCCGCGGAGCTGTTCGTCACCCTGCCGAACCAGCGGCATTCCATCGCCGGCGACTACCGCACCGCAATCAGCGTGACGCTCGAGCCGGAAAGCATGCCAGATGGCGTGCTGGAGGCCTTGGCCCGGCGGCTGATGGGGCCGGATCGCGCTGCGTACGCCAGAAAAATCCTCGCCGCCTATGCGCTGCTGCGGCAGCGCCGCTATGGCGACATCACCACCGCTGAATTCGACGAGATGTGCTTTGGCGAAGCACTGCCGCGCCGCGTGCTCGACCCGCGCGTCACGCGCGCCGTTGCCCGCATCGAACGCTTCTCCGGTGAGCCTGTCACCGCGGATACCTGCGCGGCCGAGGCGGGCCTTTCGACCTCGCGCTTCCTGCATCTCTTCAAGGAGGAGACCGGCATCTCGTTCCGCTCCTTCCGCGCCTGGAAGCGCGCGCGGCATCTGCTGCACTTCGCCAACCAGGACCTCAACCTCGCTCATCTCGCGCAGGACATCGGCTACCCCGATAGCACCCATTTCAGCCACTCGATCCGCCGCTTCTACGGATTGAAGCCGCGCGCGATCTTCGTCGGCTCGCGCGATCTTGCGATCTATCGCAGCACCGAGACCGTGCGGCTCGATATCGCTTCGTAGGGTGGGTTACGCCTTCGGCTAACCCACCCTACGGCATCTCGTTTGTCAGCTTCTCCGCGCAAGAAGCTGCATGCCCTGCATCACATGATTGCATCGTTGAATTCTCAACGTGCGAGATAGCTGTGGCATGAGCGACAAGGCCGTCATCACCTGCGCGCTGAACGGCGTGCTCACCGACCCCAAACAGCACAACGTCCCTGTCACGCCCGAGCAGATGGCGCGCGAGGCAAAGGCTGCGTTCGATGCCGGCGCCTCCATCATGCACATCCATCTGCGCCAGCAGGCGCCGGGCAAGGGCCATCTGCCGTCCTGGGAGGTGAGCGTCAGCAAGGAAATCCAGCAGGCGATCCGTGAAGCCTGTCCCGGCGTCATCATCAACCACACCTCGGGTGTTTCTGGCCCGAACTACAGCGGCGCCCTGGATTGCATCCGCGAAACCAGGCCGGAGATCGCCGCCTGCAACGCGGGCTCGCTCAACTATCTGAAGGTCAAGGCCGACAACAGTTGGGCCTGGCCTCCGATGATGTTCGACAACGCGGTCGAGAAGGTGAAGGACTATCTCGACGTCATGGACGAAGTCGGCACCATTCCCGAGTTCGAGTGCTTCGACGTCGGCATCGTGCGCTGCGTCGGCATGTATACCCAGGTCGGCATGTACAAGGGCCCGCTCGAATATAACTTCGTGATGGGTGTCGCGTCGGGAATGCCTTCGGATCCGGAGCTGCTGCCGATCCTGATCAAGCTGAAGCGCCCCGAGGCGCAATTCCAGGTCACGGCGATCGGCCGCGAGGAGATCTGGCCGCTGCACCAGCGCTGCGCCGAGCTCGGCGGTCACTTGCGCACCGGTCTCGAGGACGCCTTCTATCTCGCCGACGGCAAGAAGGTGACATCAAACGGCCAACTGATCGAGGCCATTGCGGCTTGCGCCCGCCGCGCCCGGCCGCGAGGTCGCGAGCCCCGCCGAGGCGCGGAAGATCTTTGGGACGAACAGATAGCCCCAGCCGTCATATCGAGCGAAGCGAAACAATCCAGAGTGCATCCGCGGAAACAGACTGGATTGCTTCGTCGCCAGCGCAAAATTGCTTCGCAATTCTGTCGCGGGCTCCTCGCAATGACGGGTAGGAAAGAATCATGTCCATTCTCGAAAACACCATTTCCACCGGCAGCGCCGCCTACCGCGCAAACCGCGACGGCATGCTCGCGCTGATCGATCGCATGCGCTCGCTGGAAGCGCGCACGCGTGCCGCGTCGGCCGCGGCAAAGGATCGCTTCCACAAACGCGGCCAGCTCTTGCCGCGCGAGCGGGTCGCGCTGGTGCTCGACCCCGGCGCGCCCTTCATCGAGCTCTCGACACTCGCCGGCTATATGTTCGATGTGCCCGATACGAGCAAGAGCGTGCCGGGCGGCGGTGTCATCGCCGGTATCGGCTTCATCTCAGGCATCCGCTGTATGGTCAGCGCCAGCGATTCCGGCATCGATGCCGGTGCACTCCAGCCCTACGGCCTCGACAAGACACTGCGGGTGCAGGAACTGGCGCTGGAGAACAAGCTGCCTTACGTCCAGCTCGTCGAAAGCGCCGGCGCCAATCTCCTGCGCTACCGCGTCGAGGACTTCGTCCGCGGCGGCAATATTTTTCGCAACCTTGCGCGGCTCTCGGCCGCAGGCCTGCCCGTCGTCACCGTCACGCACGGTTCGTCCACCGCCGGCGGCGCCTACCAGACGGGCCTGTCCGACTACATCGTCATGGTCCGCGGGCGTACGCGCGCCTTTTTGGCCGGGCCGCCGCTGTTGAAGGCTGCAACCGGCGAGATCGCCACCGAGGAGGAGCTCGGCGGCGCCGAGATGCATACGCAAATCTCCGGCCTCGGCGACTATCTCGCCGAGGACGACCGCGACGCCCTGCGCATCGCGCGCGAGATCATGGCGGCGCTGGAATGGGAGCGGCCGGGCCGGGCGGCTCGAGAGTTCGAGCCGCCGCGCTACGATCAGGACGAGCTGCTCGGCATCATGCCGATGGATCACAAGCGCACCGTCGACATGAAGCAGGTGATCGCCCGCATCATCGACGATTCCGATTTCACCGAGATGGCCTCGAATTACGGTCCGGCCACCGTCTGCGGCCATGCCCGCCTCGAGGGCCATGCCATCGGCATCATCACCAACAACGGTCCGCTCGATCCTGCCGGCGCCAACAAGGCGACGCATTTCATCCAGGCTTGCTGCCAAACCCGCACGCCGATCCTCTATCTCAACAACACCACCGGCTACATGGTCGGCAAGGCCTATGAAGAAGCCGGCATGATCAAGCACGGCTCGAAGATGATCCAGGCGGTGACCTCGGCGACGGTGCCGCAGATCACGATCTATTGCGGGGCGTCGTTCGGCGCCGGCAATTACGGCATGTGCGGCCGTGGCTTCCATCCACGCTTCTGCTTCTCCTGGCCCAACGCCAAGACCGCCGTGATGGGCGGCGAGCAGGCCGCGGAAACCATGGCGATCGTGACCGAGGCGGCGGCGGCGCGCCGCGGCAAGCCGATCGGGAAGGACAAGCTGGATGCCATGAAGGCCGAGATCGTCGGCGTGTTCGACGGCCAGATGGACGTGTTCTCGACCAGCGCGCGCGTGCTCGACGATGGTGTGATCGATCCGCGCGACACCCGCGCGGTCTTGTCCGAGGTGCTGGCCATCTGCCGCGAGGGCGATCGTCGCGCGCCCCAACGCATGCAGTTTTCGGTGGCGCGGCCATGAGGAACGGATCAGTGCCGCACCGGCCGTTCCACAGGGTCCTGGTCGCCAATCGCGGCGAGATCGCGCTGCGCGTGATGCGTAGCGCGCGGCGGCTGGGCCTCGGCGTTGTCGCCGTCTATTCGGATGCCGATCGTGATGCGCTCCACGTCCAGCGGGCTGATCAGGCCGTGCGGATCGGTGAAGCCTTGCCGGCGCAATCCTATCTCAACATCTCCGCGATCATCGCAGCTGCCAGGGCCAGCGGCGCGGATGCCGTTCATCCCGGCTATGGTTTCCTCGCCGAGAATGAGGACTTCGCACAAGCCTGCAAGGACGCCGGGCTCGTCTTCATCGGCCCATCGCCGCAGGCGATCGCGGCGATGGGCAACAAGGCCGGCGCCAAGGAGATCATGAAGAAGGCCGGCGTGCCTGTCGTGCCCGGCTATCAGGGCGCCGACCAGAGCGACGAGGTCATGCTCGCGGAAGCCGGGAAGATCGGCTTTCCCGTGATGATCAAGGCGGTCGCGGGCGGCGGCGGTCGCGGCATGCGGCTCGTGACTGATGCCGCATCGTTCCCTGATGCGTTGCGCAGCGCGCGGTCAGAAGCCAAAGCCGCATTCGGCGATCCGACCGTGATCCTCGAACGCGCCATCGAGAATCCGCGCCATATCGAGATTCAGGTGTTCGGCGACGTCCATGGCAACGCCATCCATCTCGGTGAGCGCGATTGCTCGGTGCAGCGGCGGCACCAGAAGCTGATCGAGGAGGCGCCGTCGCCGGCCGTGACGCCGGAGCTGCGCGCGAAGATGGGCGAAGTCGCCGTCGCTGCGGTCAAGGCGCTGCGTTATGAGGGCGCGGGCACGCTGGAATTCCTGCTCGATGAGAGCGGCGAATTCTACTTCATGGAGATGAACACGCGTCTTCAGGTCGAGCATCCCGTCACCGAGGCGATTACCGGGCTCGACCTCGTCGAGCTGCAATTGCGCGTTGCGCGCGGCGAGCCCCTGCCGGTGAAGCAGCAGGACATCAAATTGTCCGGTCACGCCATCGAGGTGCGGCTCTGCTCGGAAGATGCCGCGCAGGATTTCATGCCGCAGTCCGGCCGCATGACGCGCTGGCAGGTACCCGATGGCATCCGCGTCGAGCACGCGCTGCAATCGGGCTCGGAGATTCCGCTATTCTACGATTCCATGATCGCCAAGATCATCAGCCAGGGCGCCACGCGCGAGGAGGCGAGGGGGCGGCTGATCGTCGTCCTGGAGCAACTCACCGCGCTTGGCGTCACGACCAATCAGGCATTTCTGCTGACGTGTCTGCGCCATCCCGGCTTTGCCAGGGGCGAGGCGACGACGGCCTTCATCGGCGCGCATCGCGACCAGCTGCTGCGGCCGGAGAATGCTGCATTCGATACCGCGCTCGCGGGCCTGCTGCTCTACGTTACCAATCCGCGCGCACCGTCATGGCGGCGTGGCCGGAGCCTGTCGGCAACGTTTCCTCTGCCCGCGAAAATCGAAATCGCCGGCCATGCGGTCGAGCTCGAAATCACCCGCGAGCGCGATGGCAGCTACACCGTCGCCACCGACAGCCGAGAGGACAAGTTCGAGATCGAGCACGTCGATCCCGATGCCGTCCGCTTCCGCCGCGACGGCGTCACGGACAGCGTAAAATTCCTGCGCGATGGCGACAGGCTCTATCTCCAGCACCGCGGCATCGCGCTCGCGGCCACCGACCTCACCCTCGCCCCACCGAAGGCCGCGGCAGGCAACGGCGGCGACGGCAAAGTCCGCGCGGCCATGAATGGTCGCGTCGTTGCGGTGCTGGTCAAGCCGGGTGATCGCGTCACATCAGGCCAGCCGGTGTTGACGCTGGAAGCGATGAAGATGGAGCACGTCCACAAGGCCGGCATCGACGGCGTGGTCGCCGCGATCGAGGTCGCCGAGGGCGAGCAGGTCACGACGGGCAGGATCGTGGCGGAGATTGGGGCGGGGTAGCGGCTGTCGTCGTCATCGCCGGGAGCGAGAGCAAGGGCTACCCGCTCCGTCCCATCCCCTCGTTGAGCAGGCACGCCACCTCATGCTGGTCGCCCGTATCCTTCAGCGCCGGCCGCTCGGTCCTGCATCGCTCCATCGCAAACCGGCAGCGCGTGTGAAAGGCGCAGCCGGGCGGTGGATTGACCGGGCTCGGCACGTCGCCGTCGACCAGCGGCGCGAGCTTTTTCGCGAGCGGATTGGCGATCGGCACCGAGGCGAGAAGCGCCTGTGTGTAGGGATGGCGCGGATTGCCGAACAGCTCGTCCTTGCCGGCGATCTCGACGATGCGGCCGAGATACATCACCGCGACGCGGTGGCTGATATGGGCCACCACCGCGAGGTCGTGCGCGATGAAGAGATAGGAGAAGCCGTGTTCACGCTGCAAATCGACCAGCAGGTTGATCACCTGCGCCTGGATCGAGACGTCGAGCGCTGACACCGGCTCGTCGCAGACGATCAGCCGCGGCTCCAGTGCCAGTGCCCGCGCGATGCAGATGCGCTGGCGCTGGCCGCCGGAAAATTGATGCGGAAAGTTGCGCATCTGGTCGGGCCGCAAGCCCACCTGCTCGAACAGCTTTGCGACGCGCACCTCCAGCGCCCTGCCGGTGGCAAGACCATGCACGGCCAGCGGCTCGCCGACGATGTCGCCCGCGGTCATGCGCGGATTGAGCGAGGCAAACGGATCCTGGAAGACGATCTGCATCGAGCGGCGATGCGGGCGCAGCGCGCTCTTGGACAGATGCGTGATGTCCTCGCCGCCGAGGCGGATCTTGCCGGACGTCGGCTCGACCAGCCGTAGCACGCTGCGCGCCACCGTCGACTTGCCGCAGCCGGATTCGCCGACGAGACCGAGCGTCTCGCCCGCGCCAAGCGAGAACGAGACGCCGTCGACGGAATGCACGGTGCCCACCTGCCGGCGCAGCACGCCGGCGCGCACGGGATAATGCTTCTTGAGATCGGTAACTTCGAGCAGCACTTCAGTCATGCCACCTCCGCCACATCGGCCGCGCGCCAGCAGGCGGCGAGGTGGCCGCCGCCCCAATCCATCAGCGGTGGATATTCCTCGCAGCGCTTGATGGCGAGCTTGCAGCGGGGCGCGAAGGCACAGCCCTTCGGCAGCCGCACCAGCGATGGCACCGTGCCCGGAATTTCGTTCAGCCGCTCCTGTGCGGCGACGCCTGATGCCGGCACCGCGGGGATCGAGGCCATCAGACCGCGCGTATAGGGATGCTTCGGCGCGGCGAACAGCGCCTCGACGCCGGCTTCCTCGACTTTTCGTCCCGCATACATCACGATCACACGCTGCGCGGTCTGCGCGACGACGCCGAGATCATGGGTGATCAGGACGAGGCCGGTGCCGAGCTCCTTCTGGAGATCGAGGATCAGCGCCAGGATCTGCGCCTGGATGGTGACGTCGAGCGCGGTGGTCGGCTCGTCCGCGATCAAGAGCGCCGGCCGGCACGCCAGCGCCATCGCGATCATGGCGCGCTGGCGCATGCCGCCGGAGAGCTGGTGGGGATACTCCTGCGCACGCCGCGCCGGCTCGGGAATGCGCACCAGCCGCAGCATCTCGACGGCAATGTGTCGGGCTTCTTTCGACGAGATGTTCCGGTGCAGCCGCACCGCCTCCACGATCTGGTCGCCGATCCGCATGACGGGATTGAGCGATGTCATCGGCTCCTGGAAGATCATGGACATGCGATTGCCCCGGACCTTGCGCATCTCCGCCTCGTCAAGCGCCAGCAGATCGGTGCCTTCGAGCGTGACGGAGCCGCCGACGATGCGCCCGGGAGGATCGGGCACCAGCCGCATCATTGACAGCGCAGTGACGCTCTTGCCGCAGCCGGATTCGCCGACGATGGCGAGCGTCTCGCCACGGCTTACGGTGAAGGAGACGTCGTCGACCGCTTTGAAAAGACCGGAGTTGGTGAAGAACACCGTCTTCAGGTTCTTCACATCGAGCACGATTTTGGAGGTATCAGCCATCAGCCGCGCTGCCGGGGATCGAGGATGTCACGCAGCGCGTCACCGAACAGGTTTGCTCCGAACACCGCGAGGCTGATCGCGATGCCCGGGAAGATCACGAGCCACGGCGCGGTCCGGACATATTCGGCGGCGGATTCCGACAGCATGCGGCCCCAGGATGGATAGGGCTCGGGAATGCCGAGACCCAGAAAAGAGAGCGAGGCCTCGGTCAGAATGGTCGAGCCGAGCTGGGCGGTCGCGAGCACGATCAGCGGCGCCAGCGTGTTCGGCAGCACGTGACGAAGCGCGATACGTACCTCGCTCATGCCGATCGATTTCGCGGCTTCCACGAACGGCAGCTCCCGTAGCGCCAGGGTGTTGGCGCGGGTGACGCGCGAAACGGTCGGGATCAGCGGAATGGCAATGGCGAGGATGACGTTCGGCAGCGACGGACCGAGTGCCGCCGTCATGATCAGGGCCAGCACCAGCAGCGGCAGTGCCTGCAGGATATCGGACACGCGCTGGAACACGAGGTCGACCCAGCCCGAGAGGTAGCCGGAGGTGAGGCCGACCATGACCCCGATCGTGCCGCCAAGCGCGGTCGAGCCGATCCCGACCGCGAGCGAAATTCGCGCGCCATGGATGATGCGGCTGAACACGTCGCGGCCGAACGAGTCCGTGCCCATCCAGTGCGCGAGACTCGGACGCATCAGCGCGTGGGCGGAATCGACGCTCAGGGGATCGTAGCGCGCGATGAAATCGGCGAAGATGGCCGTCAGCACGAACAGCGTCATGATGAAGAGTCCCGCCGCGCCCAGCACGTGCCGCTGTGCCAGGAACAGCACCCGCGGCCAGCCGCCGGTCGCATGCGCGCCGGCACGCCGGAGTTCAACATCGTAGTCGATTGCGGCCATGCAAGCTCTATCTTCTCCCTCTCCCCGCTTGCGGGGAGAGGGTTGGGGTGAGGGGGGCGCTCCGAGGGGGAGGTGGGAGTCGGACTCGCGGAGACTCCCCCTCACCCGGATTGCGGCGCAATCCGACCTCTCCCCGCAACCGGGGCGAGGTGAAGGGGACTGCGCACGCCTCGTGAACAACAATCATGAATCAATCCGTATATCTTATGCGGGGATCGAATACCGCGTACAGCATGTCGACGATGAAATTGGCGCTCACCACCACGACGGCAATCAGCATCACGAGGTTCTGCACGATCGGATAATCGCGCCAGCGAATCGCCTCGACCAGGAAGCGCGCGACGCCGGGAATGTTGAACACGGTCTCCGTGACGATCAGGCCGCCGATCAGGAACGCCGCCTCGATGCCAATCACGGTGATGACGGGCAGGATCGCGTTCTTCAGCGCGTGATGATAGTTCACGGCGGCATCGGACGCACCTTTGGCACGCGCGGTGCGGATATAGTCCTGCCGCAGCACCTCCAGCATCGACGAGCGGGTGATGCGCATGGTCAGCGCCGCGCTGCGGAAGCCCACGGCGGCCGCGGGCACCGCGTATGTCGCGAACGCCTCGAGCCAGGTCCGCGGATTCGGATTGAAGATCGGGATCTCGCCGAACATCGCCACCGCGGCGGTGAGAATGAGCAGACCGAGCCAGAACGAGGGCAGCGACAATCCGCTCAGACTCACCACGCGCAGCGCATAATCGAGCCGCGTGCCTTGCTTGACCGCGCTGATGACGCCCAGGGGAATGCCGATCGAAGCCGAGAACAGCAGCGCAAGACCAGCGAGCCGCGCCGTGATCGGGATCCGCGGCAGGATCTCCTGGAGCGCCGGCTTCTCGGAGACATAGGAGTAACCGAGATCGCCGTGCAACAGGCCGCTGATCCAGTGCAGATATTGCATCACCAGCGGCTGGTCGATGCCGAGCTGCTTCTCGAGATCAACCTTGTCGGCCGGATCGACGTAGCCGGCCGCGGCAAACAGGATGTCGACGATGTTGCCGGGAACGATGCGCAACAGGAAGAAGATGACGACCGAGATCCCGAACAGGGTCACGAGCATTAGGAACAGGCGCCGCACCAGATAGGCAAACATCCTTCGCCCTCCGCGAGCCGCTGCTAGAGGTTAGCGTAAAGTGCGTCGCGGTTTTCCGACAAGATCATGCTCAAACCAAAACCGCCTTCAGCCTGACATGCTACTTGTCGAGCCACACATCCTCGAAGCGAAAGCCGTTATAGGAGCTGTTCGACATGATCGTGATCCCCTTGACATAGGGCTGCCAGCAGGTGCCGGCCCGCGCATGGAAGATGATCGGACGGGCGACATCCTCCTGCAGCTTCCTGTCGATGTCCCAGACCAATTGCTTGCGCTTGTTGATGTCGATCTCCTGCGACTGCACGTCGAAGAGCTTCTCGATCTGCTTGTTGCAATAGTTGGTGTAGTTCCGCTCCGAGCCGCAGGAATAGTTCTCGTAGAAGGACTGGTCGGGATCGTCGACGGAATTGCCGGTCAAATTGAGACCGAGCATGTAGTCCTTGCGCGCCACTTTCGGGAACCAGTTTGCGGTCTCCACGACGTCGAGTTCGCCGTCGATATAGATGCTCTTGAGCTGGTCGATCAGGATCACCGCGGGATCGCGATATTCCGCGAGATTGCGCGTCGAAACCTTCACGGCGAGATGCTTGTCGGGGCCATAGCCCGCCTTCTGCATCAGCTTCTTCGCTTCCTCGCGATTCGCATTCACGTCCGGGCCGTAGCCCGGAATCGTCTCGAGCTTGTCCTTGGGCATGCCCCAGATGCCTTGCGGCGGCGGCAGCATGGTGCCGCCGATGTCAGCCTGGCCTTCGAACAGGATGTCGATGAACGCCTTGCGATCGAGCGCCAACGACATCGCGCGGCGGATATCGATGTTGTCGAATGGTGGGGAGCTCGAATTGACGATGATGTTGGTCGAGACGTTGGTCGGCTCGACGACGCAGACCGCGTTCGGCGCCTGCGACTTGATGTCCTTCAGGAGCGGGATGGTGATATGGGTCGGAAAAGTCATATCGAACTTTCCGGCGACGAAGGCGAGGATCGCGGTCGAGCGGTTCGGGATGATCGTGTACTCGATGCCGTCGACATAGGGCAGACCCTTCTTCCAGTAGTCCGGATTTCGCGTCAGCTTGATGGATTCATTGGCCTTGAACTCGAGGAATTTGTACGGCCCGGTTCCGATCGGATGGGTGCGCATGTCCGCCGGCGAGACGTGACAGGGATAGATCGGCGTATAACCGGAAGCGAGCATCGCCAGCAGCGAGGGCTGCGGCCGCTTCAGGTCGAAGGAAACCTCGAAATCGCCGTTGGGCGTGACGTCGTTGACCTCGCTGTACCAGGCTTTGCGCGGATTCTGCCGCAGCTTCTGCTGCGATTTGCCCATCAGGAGATCGAACGTGCACTTGACGTCAGCCGACGTGAACGGCTTGCCGTCATGCCATTTGACTCCCTGTCGGAGCTTGAACGTCAATTTCTTGTTGTCGCTGCTCCATGACCAGCTTTCGGCCAGCTCCGGTCTGAGGGTATCAGGGCTGTTCTGCGCGATGTGCTGATCATAGATGACGAGATTGTTGAAGACCCCCATGAAGGGCACGTTGACCGAATAGGTCGCACCCTCGAGGATGGACGCGTTCGCCGGGCTGTCACGGTGATATATCCGCAGGATGCCGCCCTGCTTGGGCTCGGCTGCGAATGTCATGGTCGAAAACGCCAGCAAAGATAGCGCCGCCGTCGCGGCAAGCGCCCACACGCTCCGCATCCTCGTCCTCCCTGGACACCGGCCATTAGTGGCCTGTTTGACCTCACGATAGCCGAGGCGCGTGGAGGGAAGCAACCGGCCAAGGCGTTTTAGAGGCTTGGCAATTGGGATGACGGTTCGCTCCCTCGCCCCGCTTGCGAGGAGAGGGTCGGGGTGGGGCGATGACAACAACAGTCGGACACGCGGAGGTTCCCCCTCACCCAATCGCGCTCAAGGCGCGCATTCCGGCCTCTCCCTGCACGCGGGGAGAGGCGAAGAAGGCTCACACAATCCGCGACGTCTTGTTGCCCCAATACCGGTCCCGCAGCAGCCTCTTGTAGAGCTTTCCCGTCGGCAGCCGCGGCAATTCCTTCTCGAAATCGACCGAGCGCGGCACCTTCTGCCGCGACAGCGACGCTCCGCAGAAGGCGATCAGCTCCGTGGCGAGCGCGTCATCGGGCATCACGCCCGGCATTGGCTGCACCACCGCCTTCACCTCCTCGCCGAGATCGGCGTTCGGCACGCCGAACACGGCGGCGTCAGCGACCTTGGGATGGGTGATCAGCAGGTTCTCGCACTCCTGCGGATAGATGTTCACGCCGCCGGAGATGATCATGAAGGTGGCGCGGTCGGTGAGATACAGGAAATTGTCGTGGTCGACATAGCCGACATCGCCGACCGTGCTCATACTGCCGTCGGCCGAGCGGGCCTCCCTGGTTTTGTCGGGGTCGTTGAAATATTCGAACGGCGATCCGGTCTTGAACCAGACCTGGCCCGGCGTGCCGGTCGGACAGGGCTGCATGTTCTCGTCGAGAATGTGGAGATCGCCCAGCAGCACCTTGCCGACGGTGCCGCGATGGCTGAGCCATTCCTCGCTGTTGCAGGCCGTGAAGCCGAGGCCTTCCGTAGCGCCGTAATATTCGTGGATGATCGGCCCCCACCATCTGATCATGTCGTCCTTGACCAGCGCCGGGCAGGGCGCTGCGGCATGGATCGCGATCTCGAGCGATGACAGGTCGTAGCGGCGGCGCGCCTCCTCCGGCAGCTTCAGCAAGCGCGAGAACATCGTCGGCACCAGCTGCGTGTGCGTGATGCCCCATTGCTGGACGAGTTGAAGGTAACGCTCGGGATCGAACGTCTCCATGATAATCGCGGTACCTCCCATGCGGATGGTGAGATTGACCGCAGCTTGCGGCGCCGAGTGATACAGCGGGGCGGGCGACAGATAGACCATGCCTTCGCGGTAGTGCCAAAGTTTTGTCAGGAAATCGAACAGCGGCAGATTGTGCTTCGGTGCCTCCTCCGGCAGCGGCCGCAAAATGCCTTTCGGCCGTCCCGTCGTGCCCGACGAATAGAGCATGGCGGTGCCGAGCCATTCGTCCGCAATCGGCGTCCTCGGCAGACCGGCGGTGACATCGGCAAGTCCCACGATCCGGTCATTCTCGCCCGGTCCGTCGGCGACGATGCAGAGCTTGATATCAGGGCAGGCCTGGATCGCCTCGCGCGCAATGTCGAGCTTTGCAGCGGACGTGATCAAGATCTTCGACTGGCTGTTGACCAGGAGATAAGTGAGCTCGCCCGCAGTCAGGAAGGAGTTGATGCAGGTGTAGTAGAGCCCCGAGCGCTCGCCCGCGCTGCAGGCTTCGAGATAGCGCGAATTGTTCTCCATGAAGATCGAGTAGTGGTCGAGCCGCTTCAATCCGTGCTTCCGGAACAGGTGGGCCAGCCGGTTGCTGCGTGCATCGAGCTCGCGATAGGTGACGGCCTCGCCGGTTGCCGCCATGATGAAGGCGGGCTCGAGCGGGCGCAGGCGGGCATGCAGGCCTGGGTACATCAGAGCTCCGGGTTTGACATCATGCGGCGAGATCGAGGATTTCACGCACCTCGGCCGGGCTCTCGATCTTGCGCGGATTGTGCGGGATCCAGTTCGTGCGCATCGCCTGTTCCGCGATGACGTCGAAATGCTCCGGAGAGACGCGCATTTCGGCGAGCCTGCGCGGCATGCCGAGCGAGCGGATGAAGGCATCGAGCACGTCGGCGGCATTGTGCCCGGGGAAACCCATCGCGGCGGCGGCGATCATCTGGCGCTCGGCGTTGGCGCTGGCATTCCAGCGCATCACCGCCGGCAGCATGATGCAGGAGGTGTAGCCGTGCGGCACGCCGAAGGCGGCACCGAGCACATAGCCGATGCCGTGGCTCGCCCCCATCGGCACGCCGGCCGCGAGCGCGCCCATGGACAGCCAGGTGCCGATCTGGGCATCCATGCGCGCGTCGAGATCGGTGGGGTCGGCCTTCACCCGCGGCAGCGCGTCCGCGAGCATCGCGAGCCCTTTCACCGATTGCGCGTCGGCATAAGGGTGGGTCTCGTGCGAGCAGATCGCCTCGACGCAATGATCGACGGCGCGGATGCCGGTGGACAGAAACAGCCATTCCGGCGTGTGCATTGTGATGGCAGGATCGAGGATGGTGGCGCGCGGCACCGTGAGCGGATGCCGCAGCATCTGCTTCACATGCGTTCTGCCGTCGGTCACGCCAGCGATCGATGAGAACTCGCCGCCGGCGATCGTGGTCGGCACGCTGATCTGACGCACATTCGGCGCTGTCATCTCTGGTGTGACGCCCCTGTGCACGCGGATGCGGTCGATGCCTTCGATCGTGTCGATGCCATTGGCAAGGCAGAGCTGCACCGCCTTGGCGCCGTCGGTGATCGAGCCGCCGCCCACGGTCACGATCAGATCGGCGCCCGCCCCGCGCGCGGCATTGGTGGCGGCGATCACCGCTTCGCGCGGGGTGTGGGGCGGCATCGCATCGAACAGCCCGGCGCAGCGCGGCCCGAGTGCCTGGACGATCTTTGCGATTTCGTCGGTCTCGCGGTTCAGGGTGCCCGAGACCATCAGGAAGGCACGCCGTGTTCCCAGCCGGTCCATTTGCGCGACGATCGCGTCAGCCGCCGGATGGCCGAACACGACCTCCTCGATCGCACCGTAGACGACACGTCCCTGATGCACGCCTGTCCTCCCCGGACAATTCGTCTCGTTTTGTAAGGACTAATCTAGCTGAGCACCCGCCGCCCGTCATGTGCGAAGACGCTGGCTCCTTCTTACCCCCTCCAGGGGACGGTCGTGAATGCCGCTGCGCCATTGCCAACCTAACGTTGACCGATCGCCGCCGTCGCCCCTCTCTTCGTGTCAACCCGCCATCCGGCCAGGGCACCGTTCCAGTCCCTGCGCATCCTTTGGTCTTGAAGAGTTCATCAACTCCAACCATGTTGGAACGCCCGCGGGTAAAGGCGTACCCTGCCTTTTCCGCGGCTTTTGAGGCGAGGACTTCGGATGACCGGACCGGACGGAAGCGAGCGACTTGTCAAACAGCACGATTTCGTTCAACCGAGGCACCCCGCGGTAGCTTGCCTCCTCGCCGCCGCCTTCGCGCTCAGCGGCTGCGGCCAGCCGGCCTCGCAAGCGGCCGCGCCGCCGCCTCCGCCTGTTACCGTCGCCCAGCCGGTCAAGCGCACCGTCACCGATTGGGACGAGTACACCGGCCGCTTCGAGGCGGTCGAGGAGGTGCAGGTGCGCCCCCGCGTCGGTGGCTTCGTCAACTCCGTCGAATTCCAGGACGGCGCGATCGTGCATCAGGGCGATCTGCTCTATGTGATCGATCCCCGCCCGTTCGAGGCCGTGGCCGAGCAGGCGGACGGCCAGCTCTCCGACGCCCGCGCCAAGGTGGAGCTCGCCAAGCGGGAGCTCGATCGCGGCTTGAACCTGGTGCAGACCAGCGCGGTCTCCGAGCAGGCCGTCGACCAACGCCGCCAGGCTTTGCAGGCCGCGCACGCCGCCGAGACCCAGGCCGAGGGTGCACTGAAGGCCGCCAAGCTCAACATCGAGTTCACCCATGTGACCGCGCCGATCACCGGCCGTGTCAGCCGCCATCTCGTCAGTCCGGGCAATCTCGTGCAGGGCAGCGACGCCGGCTCCTCCACCTTGCTGACCTCGATCGTGACGATGGATCCGATCTACATCTATTTCGACATGGATGAGACGACCTTCATCAAATACAGCAAGCTGTGGTTCGAGGGTAAGCGCCCAAGCTCGCGCGACACAGCGAACCCTGTGCAGGTCACGCTCGCCGGCGAAACGAAGCCGTCGCATGACGGCTCCATCAACTTCCTCGACAACCGCCTCGATGTCTCCACGGGAACGCTGCGGAGCCGCGCCGTCGTCAAGAACACCGATCTGTCGATCCTGCCCGGCCAGTTTGGCCGCGTCCGCCTGATCGGCAGCGCACCTTACGAGGCGCTCTTGATCCCGGATGCCGCGGTCGCGACCGACCAGTCGCGCAAGATCGTGTTCGTGGTGAAGCCTGATGACACCGTCGAGGCGCGGCCCGTGGTGCTGGGGCCGCTCGACGAGGGCCTCCGCGTGATCCGCGAAGGGCTGAAGGCCGAGGACCGCGTCATCGTCAACGGCATCCAGCGGGCCCGCGTCGGCGCCAAGGTCGCCCCGTCTCCCGCGCCAGCGCCGGCCGGTGGCAAGGCTGGTGACAAGTCATGAATCTTGGTCGTCTGTCCATCAACCAGCCCATCCTCGCGATGGTGCTGTCGATCGTGCTGCTGATCGTCGGTACGCTCGCTTACTCGACGCTGCCGATCTCCGAATATCCGCAAGTGGTGCCTCCAACCGTCGTCGTCACCACGCAATATCCGGGCGCCTCGGCGCAAACCGTGTCCGACACCGTCGCCGCTCCGATCGAGCAGCAGATCAACGGCGTCGAGGACATGCTGTATCTCTACAGCCAGGCGACCTCGAACGGCCAGCTCACGATCACCGTCACCTTCAAGCTCGGCACCGACCTGGATAAGGCCCAGGTGCTGGTGCAGAACCGCGTTGCGATCGCACAGCCGCAGCTGCCGGACGAGGTCCAGCGCAACGGCGTCGTCACCCGCAAGAACTCGCCCGACATCCTGATGGTCGTGTTCATGTTGTCGCCGGACGACACGTTCGACCAACTCTATATATCCAACTACGCGCTGCTGCAGGTCCGCGACCAGCTGCTGCGCATCGACGGCGTCGGCGACATCCAGATCTTCGGCGCGCGCGACTATTCGATGCGGCTGTGGCTCGATCCTGACCGCATCGCCAATCTCGGCCTGACCTCGACCGAGGTGCTGGCCGCGATCCGTGCCCAGAACGTGCAAATCGCCGGCGGCCAGATCGCCGAGCCGCCGATCGCCGACCGCGCCTTCCAGCCCAACCTCGTCTTTACGGGGAGGTTGAAAGACAAGAAACAGTTCGAGGACATCCTGATCAAGGCCGGCTCCGACGGCCGCACCGTGCGTTTGCGCGACGTCGCCCGCATCGAGCTCGGCGCGCTCGCTTATTCCACCAACAGCTTCCTGCTGCGCAAATCCGCAGTCGCCATGCTGGTGACGCAGCGGCCGGGGTCGAACGCGCTCGCGACGGCAAAGAGCATCTCGGACACGATGGAGAAGCTCAAGACGAGCTTCCCGAAGGGCCTCGACTACAACATCGGCTACAACCCGACCGAGTTCATCGCACAGTCGGTCCACGAGCTGATCAAGACCATCTACGAGGCGATGCTGCTCGTGGTCGTCGTCGTGCTGGTGTTCTTGCAGGGCTGGCGGCCTGCGATCATCCCCATCATCGCGATCCCGGTCTCGCTGGTCGGCACCTTCGCGGTGATGGCTGCACTGGGCTTTTCCATCAACAACCTCACGCTGTTCGGCCTCGTGCTCGCGGTCGGCATCGTCGTCGACGACGCCATCGTCGTGGTCGAGAATGTCGAGCGGCATCTCGAGCACGGCCTCAGCCGGCGCGACGCGGCGTTGAAGACCATGGAAGAGGTCGGCGGCGCGCTGGTCTCGATCGCGCTCGTGCTGTGCGCGGTGTTCGTGCCGACGGCGTTCCTCGGCGGCATCTCCGGGCAGTTCTTCCAGCAATTTGCCGTCACCATTGCGGTTGCGACTGCGATCTCCTGTTTCTGCTCCCTGACGCTGTCGCCGGCGCTGGCCTCGCAGATACTCGTCCCGCACGAGGAGAAACGGCCGCCAGCCGCCTGGAATCTGGTCGCACGCGCCTGGGGTACCTTCACCGCCGCCTTCAACCGCGTGTTCGACCGATTGGCGCACGGCTATGCCGGCGTCGCCAATTTCGTGATCCGGCACGCGGTGGTGATGCTGCTGATCTATGTCGTGTTGATCGGCAGCGCAGGCTGGCTGATCGGGACGACGTCGCAGGGCTTCATCCCCGCGCAGGACCGCGGCTACGTCATCATCTCGGTGCAATTGCCGGGGGCGGCGTCGCTGGCGCGGACCACCGAGATCGTGCGTGAGATCGAGCGGATCTCGCTGGATACGCCGGGTATCATCCGTGTCGCCGCATTCGCCGGCTTCTCCGGCGCCACGCGCACGCAGGCGGGCAATGCCGCCGCGCTGTTTCCGGTGTTCGATGAACCCGAGGCGCGTATCAAGAAGGGACTGACGGCGAATGCCATCACGGCGGAGCTGCGCAAGCGCCTCGCCGCGATCCAGGGCGCCTTCATCATCGTGATCCCGCCGCCGGCCGTGCCCGGCATCGGCACCGGCGGCGGCTTCGCCATCCGCATCCAGGATCGGCAGGGCCGCGGGCCCGAGCTGCTGGCGTCTGCAACCGACGAGCTCGTCGCCGCCGCGCGCAAATCCCCGGCGCTCCTCGGGCCCACGGTGTTCTCGCCGTTCTCGGCCAGTACGCCGCAGCTGTTCGTCGACATCGATCGTACCAAGGCGCAAAAGCTCGGAGTGCCGATTGCGAACATCAACGACACGATCCAGACCTATTTCGGATCGACCTATGTCAACGACTTCAACCTGTTCGGCCGAACCTATCACGTCACCGCTCAGGCGGATTTCCCGTTCCGCAAAGAGCCTGCCGATCTCGCGCGGCTGCGCACGCGCAATGCCTCGGGCGACATGGTGATGCTCGGCAGCGTGGTCGACTTCAGGGATGTCTCGGGCCCCGACCGCGTCGCGCGCTACAATCTCTATGCGGCGTCCGAATTGCAGGGCGAGCCGGCGCCGGGCGTGAGCTCGACCACCGCGCTCAACACCATCAAGAAGCTCGCCGACGAGACCTTGCCGAGCGGCTTCTCCTTCGAGTGGACGGACCTGTCCTATCAGCAGATCACCGGCGGCAATGCCGGCCTCTACGTGTTCCCGATCTGCGTGCTGTTCGTCTATCTCGTGCTCGCCGCGCAATATGGCAGCTGGACCCTGCCGTTCGCGGTGATCCTGATCGTGCCGATGTGCCTGCTCGCCGCCACCATCGGCGTCCGCATCATGGGCCAGGACGTCAACATCCTCACCCAGATCGGCTTCGTCGTGCTGGTGGGCCTGGCGGCAAAAAACGCCATCCTGATTGTCGAGTTCGCACGCGATATCGAGAAGGAAGGCAAACCGCGGCTGGAGGCCGTGATCGAAGCCTGCCGGCTGCGGTTGCGGCCGATCCTGATGACGTCCTTCGCCTTCATCCTCGGCGTGCTGCCGCTGGTGATCTCGTCCGGCTCCGGCTCCGAGATGCGTCAGGCCGTCGGCGTCGCCGTCTTCTTCGGCATGATCGGCGTCACGCTGTTCGGCCTCCTGTTCACCCCGATCTTCTATGTGGTGGTGCGGAACCTGGCGGACGGGCGCAACGAGAAGGGGGCGATCTCGTCATCTTGAGGTATTCGCGATACCCATGGGCACGGGCCGTCGTCTTCACTACACTCCGCGCGATTTCAAAACAGAACAATGCTGGGAGATAACAGATGAAATCAGTCCTTTTGGCCGCTGTCGCTGCGTCGGCTTTGCTGCTGGCCGCGCCCGCCTCCGCGCAAGGAACGGGACAAGCCGTCAAGATCGGCATCCTCAACGATCAGTCCGGCGTCTACGCCGACTATGGCGGCAAATACTCCGTCGAAGCCGCGAAGATGGCGATCGAGGATTTTGGCGGCGAGGTGCTCGGCCACAAGATCGAGATGGTGACCGCCGATCACCAGAACAAGCCGGATTTGGCCACCTCCATTGCGCGGCGCTGGTATGACGCCGAGAATGTCGACATGATCACGGAGCTGACCACCTCGTCGGTCGCGCTCGCCGTGCAGGAGCTGTCGAAGGAAAAGAAGAAGATCGACATCGTCGTCGGCGCGGCGACGTCGGCCATCACCGGCAGTGCCTGCGTGCCCTACGGCTTCCACTGGGCTTTCGACACCCATGCACTCGCAGTCGGCACCGGCGGTGCGTTGACCAAGACCGGTGGTGATACCTGGTTCTTCCTCACCGCCGATTACGCGTTCGGCTACGCGCTGGAAAAGGACACCAGCGAGATCGTCACGGCCAGCGGCGGCAAGGTGCTGGGCTCGGTCCGCGTGCCGCTCAACTCGTCGGACTTCTCCTCCTTCCTGCTGCAGGCGCAGAGCTCCAAGGCGAAGATCGTCGGCCTCGCCAATGCCGGCCAGGACACCACCAACTCGATCAAGCAGGCGGCCGAATTCGGCATCGTGCAGGGTGGCCAGAAACTCGCCGGCCTCTTGATGACGCTTGCCGAGGTAAACGGTCTGGGGCTCCAGGCGGCGCAGGGCCTGGTCCTGACCGAAGGCTTCTATTGGGATCAAAACGACACGACGCGGGCCTTCTCCGAGCGCTTCTTCAAGCGCACCGGGCGGATGCCGAGCATGATCCACGCCGGCACCTATTCGGCGACGCTGAGCTATCTGAAGGCCGTGAAGGCCGCGGGCACCAAGGACTCCGAGGCAGTGGCCAGGAAGCTCAAGGAGCTGCCGGTCGACGACGCCTTCGCCAAGGGCAAGGTGCTCGAGAACGGCCGCATGGTCCATGACATGTATCTGTTCGAGGTCAAGAAGCCCTCGGAATCGAAGAAGCCGTGGGACTACTACAAGCAGCTCGCCGTCGTTCCCGGCGACCAGGCCTTCTCGAGCGCCAAGGACAGCGGGTGCCCGCTGACGAAGTGACGGTCTCGTCATTCCTCAATGCGAATGCCGCGCTCACGCGCGGCATTTTGTTTATGAGGCAATCCTCACACCAGCCGGTGCACCACCGCACCCAACGCTCCCGCCCACAGCGCAATGGCAGCGATGGCCTGGATCGCAAAGCCCGGACCGCGCTTGGCGGCGGCCCGCGAGTAGCCGACGAAATAGACGATGCGGCCGATGATCCAGACCGCGCCGATGCCGGCCGCGATGGCATCGCCGATATAGATCGCGAACAGCCACAGCGACGGCAGGAAGATCGGCATCCATTCCAGCGTGTTCATCTGAATGCGGAAGGCGCGCTCGAAGTCGGGATGGCCCGACATCGCCGGCACCTTGATGCCGGTCCGGGCCCGCGACCGCGAGACGTTGATGCAGGTGAAGAAATAAAATGCAAGCGCCAGCAGCGTGACGAGGGCGGTGAAATGGTACATCGCGCGTTCCCCAGAAAGACCGCGCTTCAATACCCGGTCAGCTCGAGATAGCCAACGCCATCATGCGTGCCGGCGAAGCTGATCGGTCCCTCCCAATAGGAAAAGCCGGTCCCCATCCACGCCCCGGGATTGAGCGGCTTGCAGGTGATCGAGAGGGATCGCGAGGGGATCGCGATCTGCCACTCCAGCGGCAGCTTGCGGCCGGCGACCTCGGCCGTCGCTTTCGGGGTCATCCGGATGTCGCTGCCCGCAATCATCTGCGTGCTGCCTGAGGCGCTGATCCAGTTGCCGAACGGATAATCGTGCCCGTCTTTCTGGCGCAGCCGGTACAGCATCAGCTTGTCGCCCGACGCCAGATGCAGCGACAGCCAGTCCCAGCCGGTCTGGTCGGCGTCGAGCGGCTGGCTGCTCCATTCGCGGTCCATCCAGGCCTGGCCTGAGACCTCGACCTGGACGTCGTCGATGGTGAGCGTGCCCCGCGCGCGGTAGAAAGGCTGGCTGTAATAGTAGGACGCCTGCCCGCGCTCCGACTTGCGGCTGTATCCGCCGTCACCCTGCAAGACGACGGGACGATCGGCGTCCAGCGTCAGCGCATAGCCGAAGTCGGTGCCGGAGGCTTTCAGCGTCACCGGCGCCAAGGTCCGATCGTCGGTACGCTCGGTCCCCTTCATCTCCCAATCGTCGATCCATGCCGCGAACGGCTTGGCCTCGACGCCGGCCTGCCCGATGCCGCCGCGCGAAAACAGCTCGTTGAAACGATGGGTGTCGGCGCGAGTCACCGCGGCATGCGCCATCCATATCTGCTGATTGGCCCAGCCTTCGGCTTGTGGTCCCGGCTTTTCTGCCTGGCGGAATAATGTCCATTGCAGCCCGCAGGCAGCGCCATTGCTGTCGACCAGGTTCGCCGTCAGATACCACCACTCGATGCGATAATCCGGATGCGGCCCGTGATCGCCAGGGAAGGTGAACGTCCTTCCGGGTGTGACTATCGCAAAGCCGTCGGCGGTCTCGCCGAGCCCGGCATAACCTTGCGCGCTGGCGCGGCGCGCGAAAGCCAGCGCGGCGATGCCGCCGGCAAGCGCGCGGCGCGAGAGTTTGTCAGCGCTCATTGGCAAACACCTTGACGAGGCTCGCCGGCTGCATCCTTGCCAATCGCAAGACGGGCAGCAGCGCGGCGAACGACGATGCGACCAGCGCGACCGCGATCAGCTCGGCCAATTGCAGCGGAAACACATGGAACGGCAGCCGCCAGCCGAACGCCTTCACGTTGACGATCGCGATCAGGCACCACGCCACCAGCAGCCCGAGCGGCACCGCCAGCAGCGAGGTGAACAGCGCGACCGAGAGCGTCTTGGTCAGCTCGATCGCCGCAAGGCGTGGCCGGGTCATGCCGATCGCCCAGAGCGGCGCAAGCTGCGGCAGCCGTGAGTTCGCGAGCGTCAAGAGGCTGGTCAGCAGTGCGATGCCGGCGACGCCGAGCGTGAACGCATTCAGCGCCGACGTCACGGCAAAGGTGCGGTTGAAGATGCGGATCGATTCCGCCTTCACCGTGGCCTGGTCGGCCACGGCGCGGTCGTCGAGCGCGAACTGCTTTTGCAAGGCCGCGATCAATCCGGGGACCTTGTCGCGCGGGACAATCAGCCCGATCCGCGTTTGCGGTGTCTGTGGAAATTGCCGGATCAGCGCCGCGACATTCACCGCCAGCTGCCCCTTGGGATTGCCGTAATCGGCATAGATGCCGACAATGTCGAGCTCCCAGGTCCCCTCAGGCGCCGGCACCTCGATGACGTCGCCGACGCGGACATTGAGGCGACGGCTCAGCTGCTCGCTGATGAAGGCGGCATTGCCGGGCACGAGTTGCTCCCAGGCGTGCGGCGCGCTTTCCAGCAGCGGCCAGCGCTCGCGATAGAGCGGGTGATCGGGCAGGCCGAGCAGCTCCACCGGCTGCCCCTCGACCAGCGTCTCCGCGCGTCCGCCCGACAGGATCGCCTGGACCTCGCTGCGGTCCTTGAGCCAGTTGCGGACCGCGATCGCTTGCGCATTGTCGGCGGCGCTGATGTAGACGTCGGCGGCGAGCCGGCCGTCGAGCCAGCCGACAAAGGTGCGGCTGAACGTTTCCACCATGGTGGACACCCCGACATTGACTGAAAGCGCGAGCAGCAGCGCCATCAGCGCCAGCGACAAGCCGGAGAGCTGCTGCCGGCTGTCGGCCCAGAACCACAACGCCAAAGGTCCGCGCGCAAGACGCTGGCCAGCGAGCAGCAGCATCTCGAGGAAGGCCGGCAGGATCAGCGCCGCACCGAGCATCAGCGCGGCCAGCAGGCCAAAACCAGCGATCAGCGATTGGCCGTACTGGAGCAGCAACAGCGCGGCGGCGAACACGGCACAAGCGGCGAGGCTCTGCAGCACCAACCAGCGGCGCTGTCGTTGCTGCCAGGCCCGCGGCTGCGCGGTCGCGAGCACCGGCATCCTGACCGCCTTGATCAGGCTGGTCGCGGCCGCCACGATCGCACCCGCCACGCTGATGCCGATCCCGGCGAGCCACCATTCGGGCTGAAGCGACAGCTGCCCTGGAATCTGCGCGCCATAGAGTCCGCGCAGGGAGGCTGCGACATCAGGCAGGAGCGCAGCCGCGATGAAGTAACCGCAGACGAGTCCGATCAGCCCCGCGACCAGCGCCAGCGCCACCAGCTCCAGCACCAGCACGCTGTTGACGAGCCGCGCCGAGGCGCCGCAGGCGCGCAGGGTTCGCAGCATCGGCAGCCGTTGCTCGAAGGCGAGGCCGACGGCCGAGTTGACGATGAAGAGGCCGACGAAGAACGACAGCAGGCCGAAGGCGGTGAGATTGAGATGGAAACTGTCGGTGAGGCGCTCCAGCTCGGTCTCGGCGCTCGGCTCGACGCGCTGCAGTCGATCGCCGACGACGCTTTGCAGCGGTGCGGGCTTGCCCTTCGGCTTCCCGATCAGCAGGCGTGAGACCTGGTCCGGCTTGTTCAAAAGCCGCTGCGCGACCCCGATATCAACCACCAGCACATCAGGCACGAGCTGAGGCAGCACATGCAGCGGCGGCAACTTTGCCCCGCCGCTGGTCGATGGCATCGCGCCTTCGTCCTCGTGCAGATCGCCCAGCGTCTCCCGCGCCACCAGCGTCTGGCCGGGTGCGGCCACGAAACGACTCAAATCCCCCGCACCGAGGCGCGGTGCGTTGCCGACATCGGCGGGCAGCGTCACCGGCTCGATGCCGAGCAGCCGCATCGAACGTCCATTGATCTGAACCCGGCCTTCCAGCACCGGCGAAACCGGCCAGCCCGCGCGACGGAGTTTGATGAACAAGTCCTGTGGGAACGTCGCCGCATTGGGCGCGACCAGCGTGGCGGTGCGGACGCCGCCAAACGTCGCGGCCGCGCGATCATAGGCGGTGCGGGCCTGCTGGTTGATCGCCTGCACCCCGCTCCACAGTGCCGTTGCGGCGATCAAGCCGATCAGCAGCGTCGCGAACTGCATCCTGTGCCGCCGCCAATGGCTGAGCAGCACCGCGAGCACCCACAGCGCGCGCCTCATGCGATTCGTCCCGCATGGAGGACGACGTGCCGGTCGAGCGTGCCGGCCAGATGCAGGCTGTGCGTCACCATCAGGAAGCCGCAGCCGGTGCGCGCGACGAGATCGCGTGTCAGCGCCAGCACGTCCTCGGCGGTGGCTTCATCCAGATTGCCGGTCGGCTCGTCCGCAAGCAGCAGCGATGGTTTTGTCGCCAGCGCCCGCCCGATTGCGACGCGCTGCTGCTGGCCGCCGGACAATTGCTCGGGATAACGCTTGAGCAGGCCGCCCAGCCCGAGGCGTTCGACCAGCTCCCTGGTCCAGGCTGCATCATGCCGGCCGGCGATGCGCGCCTGGAAGGCGAGGTTGTCCGCCACCGACAGGCTCGGGATCAGGTTGAACTGCTGGAACACCAGCCCGATCCTGTCGCGGCGCAGCTCGGCGCGCCCGGCGTCGGAGAGGCCCGTGACCTCGGAATCCCCGAGCCGGATCGCGCCACCGTCGGCGGCATCGAGCCCGGCGATCAGGTGCAGCAGCGTGCTCTTGCCGCTGCCGGATTCGCCCGTGAGCGCGACGCGTTCGCCGGGCCTGAGATCGAGGTCGACGCCGCGCAGCACATGGACCAGCTCGCCGGCCGAGGTGAAGCTTTTGGAGAGGTTTCGGATGCTGAGCAAGATTAATGCGCCGGACGGAATGAACTCAATGCTGCGTAGCACACTTGCTGCGGAAATACCGGGGTTGCGTTGCCGTTCAAGCCGTTGTTAGCTCCCAGGACGGCCATGCAAAAAGTGCCGAAAAATGACATGTGGGGAGAACTATGAGCGCTCAGGCAACGCCGTCGGCGGCGGCTAAGACGGCAGAGGCATCCATGGCAACGCCGAAGGGCGCCTGGACCGTCACTTTTCTCCTCTTTCTCTTCATGGTCGTGAATTTCGCCGACAAGATCGTCGTCGGCCTCGCCGGCGTGCCGATCATGACCGATCTGAAGCTCGAGCCCGAGCAATTCGGCTTGCTCGGCTCCTCGTTCTTCTTCCTGTTCTCGATCTCGGCCATCGTGGTCGGCTTCGTCGTCAACAAGGTGCCGACGCGATATGTGCTGCTGACCCTCGCGGTGATTTGGGCACTGGCGCAGTTTCCAATGGTCGGCACCGTCTCCTTCACCACGCTGCTGGTCTGCCGCGTCGTGCTGGGCGCAGGCGAAGGCCCGGCATTCTCGGTGGCCGCGCACGCGATCTACAAATGGTTCCCGGACGAAAAGCGCACGCTGCCCACCGCGATCCTGTCGCAGGGCTCGGCCTTCGGCGTCATCCTCGCCGTGCCGGCGCTGAACTGGGTCATCGTCAATCACTCCTGGCACTACGCCTTCGGCGCGCTCGGCGTGACGGGCCTGATCTGGGTCTGCGCCTGGCTGGCCTTCGGCAAGGAAGGCCCGCTCGAGGACACGCAGGCGCTCGCTGCCACCGAGCCGAAGATTCCCTACGTCCAGTTGCTGACCTCGCGCACCTTTCTCGGCTGCGTGATCGCGACTTTCGGCGCCTATTGGGCGCTCTCGCTCGGACTCACCTGGTTCACCGCGTTCATCGTCACGGGGCTCGGCTTCTCGCAGCAGCAGGCCGGCTTCATCTCGATCCTGCCCTGGATATTCGGCGCCACCGTCGTGATCTTGACGGGCTGGATCTCGCAGGTGATGACAGCGCGGGGCTACAGCACGCGCATTTCGCGCGGCGTGCTCGGCTCGGCACCGCTGGTCCTCGGCGGCCTGATCCTGGCGACGATGCCGCATGCCTCGGGCGCTGGTCTTCAGATCGCGCTGCTCGTGGTGGGCGCGGGCCTGTGCGGCGCGATCTACGTCGTCTGCCCGCCGATGCTCGGCGAGTTCACGCCAGCCTCGCAGCGCGGCGCGGTCATCGCGATCTACGGTGCGCTCTACACGCTCTCGGGCATCATCGCGCCGATGGTGATGGGAAGCGTGATCCAACGCGCCGGCAGCATTCTGGACGGCTACATGACCGGCTACACCATCAATGCACTGGTGATGATAGGCTCCGGCGTCGTCGGCCTGCTGCTGCTCTGGCCGAACACCGAAAAGGCCCGCCTCACGCGCAGCGCGGCTCCGCGGCAAGCCGGGCTGAAGGGCGTGGTGTCGCCGACGTAAGGTTTGGCTGACAACTGACCAAACGCGGCTGTCGTCCCCGCCTTGGCCGGGACGACAGTTGAATTCCTGGTTACGCAGCCTTGGCCTGCGGCTTCCGTTCCGTGCGCGGCGACAGCACCACGGTCGCGACCATGAAGATCACGGAGGCGCCGAACACCCAATGCGGTGCGCTCTGGTCCATGATCCAGCCGAACAGCAGCGGCGAGACGATGCCGCCGAGATTGAAGCCGGTGGAGACGATGCCGAAGGCACGCCCGGCGGCACCGGGAGGCGCCGCATTGCGCACCAGCATGTCCCGCGACGGCGCGATCACGCCGGAGAGGAAGCCTGCGGTCGCCATCGTGCCGGTCAAGACCCAGCCCGGCAGCGCGACCACCGCGATCAGCAGCACGATCGCGGCATTCGCAGCAAAGCAGGCAGCGGCGACATAACCGTGGCGCTCGGTATGGTCGGCGAGGAACCCGCCCGCGAGGACGCCCACAGCGCTTGAGCCGAGGAACGCCGTCAGCGCGACGTTGGCGGCGGAGTAGGTTGCGCCGTAGCCGCTCATCAGCGCGACCACGCCGAAATTATTGATGCCGGCCACCGACAGGCTCAGCAGCATGAACAGTGCGGTCAGCGTCATCAGTGCCGGCGTGATGACGGGCTGTTTCGGTGCGTTTGCGTGTTCAGGCTTGGCCTTGTGCGCGCCGGCATCCGGAATGCTCATCGCCACCAGCAGCAGCGCGACCAGCACGCCGATCGCACCCGACGCAAGGAGGGCACCTGTCCCGCCGGACAGTGTGACGAGGGCCGCGACGATCGCCGGCGCGACGGCGCCACCAAAATAGCCGGCAAAGGTGTGGACCGAGAAGGCGCGACCCATCCGCGCCTCGTCCATATGCTCGGCGAGGATGGCGTAATCGGCGGGATGATAGACGCTGTTGGCGAGACCGAGCAGCACGCCGCAGGCGATCAGCGATGCGTAGCTGAGATGCAGGCCGAGCATGATCAGCGCGAGACCGCCGAGCGTCAGTCCGCCGAGCAGGATCTTGCGCGCGCCGAAATGGTCGACGAGATAGCCGGTCGGCGCCTGCGTCAGACCGGAGACGACCGCCGACACGGTCAGCGCGAAGCCGAGTTCGACATAGCCGACGCCGAGCTGATCTTTGAGGAACGGGAACAGCATCGGCAGGACCAGCAGATGGAAATGGCTGACCCAATGCGCGATCGAGATCCCGGTCAGCGTGCGCAGCGCGCTGTCCGCCTTGCCTTGTTGCGGTGCGGCGAGAACGTCGACCATTGCAGTTCCGTTTTGCCTCCGAGGGAAAGGCAAAATATCGACCAGGCAGCTTATTTGTCCATGAACGCAGGCGCATGGCAGGTAGCGCGGGCGGGCGCGAGGCCATCAATAAGGGCTCGATAGAGCCGCGTAGCACAACTGCGCTCCCTCCCCCACAAGGGGGGAGGGAACGTACGGTTCGTGTGGCAAGATCACCCTCTCAACACCTCATCCCCTCACAACGGCTCGTCATCAGGCCCATAGCGATCACGCTTCGGCGTGGCGATGTCGCCATCTTCATAATCGTCGTCGGTGTCGGGTGGCGGCTGGGGCTTCTTCGCCTTGTCGGCCGCGCTCTTCGTCTTCGGCGGTTCGCTCGGCTCGACGGTCTTGCTTCCGATCTTGCTTCCGATCTTGGCCATGGCTGGTCTCGGACGGTGATGCATCATCCGCTTCTAGTCTGAAAACAGGTGCGCTTCCTGACTTATCTCAAGCCTTCAGTGCACCACCGGCCCGCCCGCCTTTTTCCAGGCATCGATGCCGCCGGCGATATGCGCTGTATTGCTGAGCCCGGCCTCCTTGGCGGCGGCAACAGCCATCGCCGAGCGCTCGCCAAAGGCGCAGAAGAACACAACGCGGCGACCGGTGGCGGCTGCGACCTCGCGCAGCATGCCGCCCGGCTTGAGGCTTTCCTCGACGCTCGGATAGGGCGTGTGCAGGGCGCCTTCGAGCATGCCGTGTTTCATTCGCTCATTGGTCTCGCGCAGATCCACCAGCAGCATGTCGGGCCGGCCGAGAATGCGGATCGCGTCGACCGCGCTGAGCGCACGGCCCTCCTTCTCCAGCTCTTCCTGATGCAGGCCGACATGCATGTTGGCCGGCACCGCCACATCCATCATCTTCGGATTGGGCAGCTTCAAATTCGCCATCAGCTCGATATATTCGTCGACCGAGCGGACCTGGAGCCGCGGATTGTAGCGCTTCTCCTCGCCGATGGTGGAGACCGTGTCGCCCTTGTAGTCATGCGCCGGGAACACCATCGTCTCATCAGGCAGCTTGAGCAGCCGGTTGAAAATTGACTCGTATTGTGCGCGCGAAGAACCGTTCTGGAAATCGGTGCGTCCGGTGCCGCGGATCAAGAGCGTGTCGCCGGTGAAGACGCGGTCGCCCATCAGGTAGGAATAGGAATCGTCGGTGTGGCCCGGCGTATACATCACGTCGAGCGAGAGGCCCTCGATGGTCACCTTGTCGCCGTCGGCGACCCGCATCGCCACCACGTCGGCCTTGGTCTGGTCGCCCATCACCGTCATGCAATGGGTGCGGTTGCGCAGCTCGCCTAGCCCGGTGACGTGGTCGGCATGCAGATGCGTGTCGACGGCCTTGACCAGCTTGAGGTCGAGCTCGCGCAGCAGCTGGCAGTAGCGGTCGACCTTCTCCAGCACGGGATCGAGGATCAGCGCCTCGCCGCCGGGGCGGCTGGCAAGGATGTAGCTGTAGGTGCCTGAAACGCTGTCGAAGAGCTGGCGGAAGATCATGGCAGAACCCCGGCGTGCAGTGGTTTCGAGGATTCTACTACGTCGGAGGGCTACAGGAGAAGTAATTCACTGCGGAGAGAAGAGATTTTAGAAAATTTTTATTGCGGCGCAGGGACGACGGCGGCGTGTGATGCGGCAGAAGGGGCTACGGCCTGACCAATGTGTACCCGTTCTCCGCCAGAAACAGGATCTGCCCCACGCCGACCTGCACCGGTGTCGCCCCCGGAATGAACTCAGGCCTTTTTCCCGTCTCGCGCTCGACCGTATCCACTGTGTTGAGGCAGATGTCGAAGCGCACGCCCTGTGCGATCAGGCTTTCGACCTGCTTGCGACGCTCGTTGCCCGACAGCAGCAGATCGATGCCGGGACCGAAGGCGACGACCTCCACCGCGATCTTGTCGGGGTCATAGGCCTTCAGGAGATTGTTGGCGACGCTGAGCACCAGCGCCTGCTTCCTGGCATCGCCGTCGGAGAGCTGCAGCACGATCTTGTGCTCGGCGAACGGTTTGTCCTGGAGCGCCGCCTGCTGCGCGAACGCGAGAGGCGCCGCCGCCCAGGCGAGCAGCGCCAGCAGCATCGTGCGAAAGACTTGCGAGCGCATATCCTATCCTGCAATGCCCGGGTTGCCGTCCACACCCTTCAGCGTGACGCCGGCGCCGAGGCGCTCCTGAAACATCCGGCCCGATCGCAGATATCTGCCGACGACGTCCCACACCGGCGCGCCCTGCTGGCCGTTCACCGAGGCCCAGCCCGCGACCTTGTAGTGACGGCTTGCCGAGATCGCCCTGCCGTTGTCGAGCTTGAGTTCGGAGATGCGGCTGCCCATGCTGTTCGCAGGCGCGCAGGTGTAGCTCAGTCCGCCCGCGCGGACCATGTCGCCGCCCTGCTGATGATAGGGATCGGTATTAAAGAGATTGTCGCAGACGTCTTCCAGCACATCCTTGATTTGCGCGCCGGTCATCTCCTGCACGTAAGTGTCGGGATAGGTGATCGCGGTTTCCGCGAGCACATCTTCCATGGTGATGGGCTGGCCGGACAAGGCGGTGAGGCCCCAGCGGAAGCCCGGCGACAGGGCGATCTCGGCGTTGAGCTCAGTGCGCAACGCAGTGCAGATCAACTCGTCGACAGGGCCGGCGAAATTGTCGCGGCGATAGAGCAGGCGGTCGGGCGTTGCGATCTTCTCGGACCAGTCGGTCACAACTGGCGCGCGCAGCTTTCCGATCAACTCGGCCATGGCGGGATCGGGCTTCAGCAGCTCGGAATAGACAGGCAGCAGATGATATCTGACGTCGCTGACCTTGCCCTTGTCGAGTGCGAGATCGAGCACACCCAGGAATTTTCCGTTCGAGCCGGCATTGGTGACGAGCGTCGTGCCGCCGGCGTTCTTCATCGGGACGGGCTGCGGCACGGCGTCATGGGTGTGGCCGCCGAGAATGACGTCGATGCCGGTGACGCGGGTTGCAAGCTTGAGGTCGACGTCCATGCCGTTGTGCGACAGCAGGATCACCGCGTCGACCTTGTCGGTGCCGCGCAACGCGTCGACATGCTTCTGCAGCTCCTCCTCGCGGATGCCGAAGGTCCAGTCCGGCGTGAACCGCTTGGGATGCGCGATCGGCACGTAAGGGAAAGCCTGGCCGATCACCGCGACGCGATGGCCACTGAGCTCTTTGATGATCGACGGCTTGAACACGCGCCCGCTAGCCTTGTCGAAGGCGGGGGCGTCGTTGAACGCGGCTTCCTCGGTCAGGAAGACGTTCTGCGCGAGGAACTCGCCCTTGAAGTGCTCGAGATTGTCGCGCAGCGCCTGCTCGCCATAGGTGAATTCCCAATGCCCGGTCATGGCCTCGATGCCGAGCAGATTGGCGACCTCCACCATGTCGCGGCCCTGCATGATGTTGGCAAGCCCCGTGCCCTGCCAGAGGTCGCCACCGTCGACCAGCATGGCACGCTTGTCGCCGACATCGGCGCGCAGACGGTCGATCAGTGTCTTCAGATGGGCGAAGCCACCGAGCTTGCCGAACCGGCCGGCAGACTTCTCGAACTCGATGGAGGTGAAAGCATAGGCATCGGCACTGTCGGGCCGGATGCCGAAGCGCTCCAGGAACGCGCGCGCGACCAGATGCGGCGGCCGTCCCGACATCTCGCCGACGCCGATATTGACGCTGGGCTCGCGGAAATAGACCGGGTTGAGCTGCGCATGGGTGTCGGTGGTGTGCAGGATCCGCGCGTTGCCGAAGCGCTCGATGTCGTAGATGCTGGCGGCTTCAGCACCGTGCGCACGCCACGGCAGGCCGAGCGAGGTGGCGACAGCGGCTGTACTCTTCAGGAAATCGCGGCGGCGGATCGCCATCACACATTCTCCGCGCCGGTTCTCGGCAGTTCCACTGGGCGCTAGTCTAGCGGATTTCCATTGCCTTCCAGGCTTCTTTTTCGGAGCTCGCCTGGACAATCGACGCCTTCGCCAGCGCTTCGGCTTCTTTTGCCGCAGCCACGGCGCCGTCGAAATCGCCGCCATCGCCCGCCTTCTTGGCAGCCGCCAGCGTCGAGACGGTCGTGGTCCACTGGTTGCGCATCCCTGACGCCTCCTTGGAGGCTGCCTCCGCGGCGGCATAGGCAGCCTTGTAGTCTGCTTCATTTGCCGCGCGCGCTGAAGGCGCGAGGCTCGAGAGAACCAACATCGCCAAGACAAGTGACCGCTTCATGGCCGCGCTCCCGGGCCTGAGATCGGCAGGCCGTTGGCGACGTAGGACAGGAAATATTCGACGTCGCGATATTCGTCCGCCTGCGGCTCCAGCGGAACCGCGCGGGTCTGGCTGTTGCAGGTGATGAAGCGGCGGCTGATGGTGCCCATGCCGCTCCATTCGGAGCGATAGATCGGCATCGCGTTCAGGATTCCGAGTGCCGGCGCCAGGATCTCGGCGCGGATGCGCTCGCCCGGGCTTTGGACATGGCAGCTCGCACAGGAGAAATTCAGCTGGCCGCGGCGGGTGTAGAAATAGCGCTTGCCGTTCTCGAACGCTTCGAGCGCGCGGGGATCGTCGGGGATCCTGATGTCCATCGGCTTGCCGCGCGAGGTGAAGGCCATGTACGCGGTGAGCGAGGCCATCTCGTCCTTGACGTAGGAGTAGGGCGCTTCGCCATTGGCCTCGCGGCAGCGGTTGAGCGCGAGCTCCAGCGTGACGACCTTGCCTTCCTTCGTGTCGAAATAAGGATAGTTCTGGCGAATGCCGATGCCGCCGTTCGGGAAGCAGTCGGCGTAGGTCTTGCCGTTCTTGAACGGCGTCGCAAACATCTCCTTGCCGGCGTCGAGCGAGAACTCGTAAGGCGGGAATTCTTCCTTCTCCTGCCACTGCCGCTTCATGTCCTCGTTCATGGAATAAGGACCGTTGACGAAATCGTCGTGCTTCACATCGGGAAACTTCTTGAAGAAGAAGTTCTGGAACGCCTTGGCGTCAGCCGCGGGATCGACCTTGTCGGCGGCGCTCACGCGGGGAACGGCGAGCGCAAACGCGACGAACGCGGCACCCAACGAACCACGCAGGAGGGAGATGCCGGCTTTCATCACGTGATCTTCGCGGTGATCTCGTCGGAGCCGCCCTTGTTGTCGGTCCAGGAGATCTTGAGGTCGTCGCCCTTCTTGCCGCCCTTGAAGCTGAACTTGACGTAAGGGTCCTTGGAGACGGCCGGGCCCCAATCGGCGACGAAGACCTCCTTGCCGTTACAGGCGAACTTCAGCTCCTGGATGAAATGCGGCGGGATCAGCTCGCCCCTGGCGTCCTTGACGAAGCCGGAATCCATGGGGTGCTGGATCAGCGCCTGCACCTCGGTGATATCGCCGTTGGCGGTGGCGCGGACGCGAATGCTGGATGCCATCTCGATTCTCCTAGCCGCCGCAGCCACCGACGGTGACTTTGACTTCCCTGGTCGCGCTGAAGAGCTTGCCGTCGGCCTCGACGATCGCGACCACGCTGGTGGTCTTGGCCATCTTCAGGCGATTGGCGATGCTGGGCATCGTACCGTCGGGAATCCTGTAGCTCGCCGCGAGCGCGTTCGGGTTTTCGGCGACGAAGAACGAGATCGAGGTGACCTTGTCCAGCGTCGTCGTCACCGAGATCGGCACCACCGCGCCGTTCTCGGCGATCTCGGGCGCATCGAGCTTGACCTTGTCGGAGGGCTCCGCGGTCTTGCCGTAGAGCGCCTTGATCGCGTCGGCCTCGCTCTTTTGCTTGAACGCGGCGTCCGGGTATTTGTCATTGGCCGCGGCGCGCGCCGGCGCGAATGCGAGATTGCCGAGGCCGAACAGCACGACCGAGGCTGTGCCCTGAAGGATCAGGCGCCGCGTCGCGTGAGGGCCGGTGGTCGTGGTCATCAAAGGTCTCCTTGCCCACCGTTACAGCGTTTGCAGGAAATCAACGATCGCGTTGATCTCCCGTTCGGTCAGAATCCGGTTGCGACCGAACGGCGGCATCATGGTCTGCGGGTTGCGCTTGGTCTCGTCGATCAGGATCGCGACCAGATCGTTGCGGTCGGGATACTTGGCCTTGAGGTCTTTCAGCTCGGGCCCGATCGTGCCCGGCAAATCGCCGCCCTTGATGACATGGCAGGTCAGGCAATTGCCCTTGCCGCGGTCGAAGGCGAGCTTCTCACCCTCGGCGACGGTGGATTGCGCGCACGCCGGGCGCGCGGCGAGGCCCGTGAGCACGACCAGCGCGAGGAGCAGGGCGGGCTTGTGAGGAAAGGCGGTCAAGGCGTCGTTCCGAGGCTTATGACGTCCGGAAAAGATAATGTTCAAAAGCACAAAGGACATGCCCTGACAATCAAGACTATGCAGGCCGCAAAATGGCGTTAATATCTTCCGCATTGCAACTGAAGTGAAGGATCGTTCATCAAGCCGGCCTTGTCAGGCAAGGTCCGGGGCGTTTGGCCCTTGTTGCGTTTTGGTCTGCTTTCTCATTTCCGGGGACACCATTTGGCTGAATATGTCGTTGAATTTGGCAGGGACGGCGGCAGGGTCGAATCCGACGGCCGGCTCGATGCGCCGGCTTTCCATCGCAATCACGGGCCGCTCTGGGCAGCGCTCGACAAGCATCTCGCCGGGCGGACGGGCGACGTGGTCGAGGTCGGCAGTGGAACCGGCCAGCACGTGGTCCATTTCGCCCGCCATACGCCGGGTCTCGTCTGGTGGCCGAGCGACCTCAACCAGCGCCACGTGAAGAGCATCGAGGCCTGGCGCCTGCATTCGGGCCTGCCCAACATCCGTTCGCCGCTGCGGATCGATCTCTCCGATCCGGACTGGTGCCCGGAGATGAAGAACGGGCAGGGGCCGAACAACCTTGCCGCGGTGTTCTGCGCCAATGTCATTCATATTGCGCCCTGGAGCGTGGCCGAAGGCCTGTTCGCCGGCGCCGGCCGCTATCTGCGCGCCGATGGCCAGCTGTTCCTCTACGGCCCGTTCAAGCGCGACGGCAAGCACACGGCCCTGAGCAACGCCGTGTTCGACACCTCGCTGCGCGAAGGCAATTCCGATTGGGGCGTGCGCGACGTCGGCGATGTCGAGACACTCGCGCGCGGCGTGGGTCTTCGTCTCGTCGATGCGATCGAGATGCCCGCGAACAATCTGACGCTGGTGTTCGCGCGCGGGTGAGGCCATCAGGCCTCACCCTCCTTCCACCCTATCTTCTCCTTCAGAAACTGAAACCCGAGCACCTGGAAACCGGCGCGCTCCTTGTTGTCCTTGCCGTAGCCGTGGCCGCCGGCTTCAGGCTCGTAGAACCAGGCCTCATAGCCCATCGCCCGCAGCTTGGCCGCCATCTTGCGCGCGTGGCCGGGATGGACGCGGTCGTCGCGCCGCGTGGTGGCGATCAGGATCGGCGGATAGGGCTGGCCGGGCCTTGCGTTGTGATAGGCCGAATAGGTCTTGAGCCATTCCCACTCTTCCGGCTTGTCGGGGTCGCCGTATTCTGCAATCCAGCTCGCGCCCGCAAGCAGCTTGGTGTAGCGGCGCATGTCGATCAGCGGAATGGTGCAGAACAGCGCGCCGAAACGCTCGGGGTATCGCACCAGCATGTTGGTGATGAGGATGCCGCCGTTCGATCCGCCCTGGGCTGCGATGCGCTTCGGCCTGGTCACGCCGCGACGGACGAGGTCGGCTGCGACCGCCGCGAAGTCGTCGTGCGACAGCTTCTTGCCGGCGTAACGGCCGGCATCGTGCCAGCGCGTGCCGAACTCGCCGCCGCCGCGCAGATTCGCCTGTACGGTCGTGCCGCCGCGCTCCAGCCAGAGCTTGCCGAGCGCGGAATTGTATTGCGGCTTCACGGCGAGCCCGAAGCCGCCATAGGCGCTCATGTAAACAGGCGCATCCCCTGACACGCCGGCGGGTCCGGTCTGCACATAGGGAATGCGCTCGCCGTCAACGGAGATCGCCTCGTGTTGCGTGACCACGAGGTCGTCGGCATTGAAGATCTTGGGCGCCTGCTTCAATACAACAGGACTCTCGACGCCGCGCTCGATCAACAGCAGCGATGGCGGCGTGAGCGGGTCCTGCACATTGGCGAGCAGGTCGCCATTGCTCTCGGACTGGTGCGCATCGAGGCTCCAGACCTCGACCACGCCGATGTCGGGGAGCCCAGGCAGTGTCTGCCGAGACCAGCCGTTCGGTGATGGCGTGCAGATCTCGTGGATCGGCCGCAGCTCGTCGAGAATGGAAAGCAGGAGCTTGCCGTCGCTCCAGGAGAAACCCTGCAACGCGCGTCGCGGCCCCGGCTCGAACAGCACCGCGAAGTCGCGGCTGCCAGCCAGGAATGCAGGGAGCGAAATGCCGAGCATGGCATCGGCTTCATAGCGATGCCCCGCGACCGACCAGGTTTCCCGCGGCTTGATCGAGAGCCAGTCCCCATGAACCTGCATCCAGACGTTGCTGGGCAGATCGAGCCTGGTGGTCGCGCCTGATGTGGTGCCGATCGAGCTGCGGAAATTGAAGAAGTCGGACTGGTCGATGAACCAGATGCGTTGGGGCTGCACGGTGTCGTCGACATAGCTGTACACCCGCATGTGGTCGGGCGTCGTCTCGAACACCACCGGCGCCTGCTCGACGCTGGTTCCCCGGCGCCACAGCCGCACGGTCCTTGCATAGCCCGAGGTCGTGGCCATGCCGTCGCCAAGCGCGCTCGACAGCAGCAGCGTGTCGGCATCGACCCATTCAGCGCTGCCCTTGGCTTCCGGCAGAAAGAATCCGTCCGCCACAAAATTCTTCGTCTCGGTGTCGAACTCACGCAATGTCACGGCATCGCTGCCGCCCCGCGACAGGCTCAGGATGACCCGCGCAGCTCCGGGCCGCGACGATACCCAGCTGATCAGCCAGTCCTCGCCTTCCGTCGCGGCGAGCTGGTCGACGTCGAGCAGGATCTCCCAGGAAGGCCTGGCCTTGCGAAAATCATCCAGCGTGGTCCGCCGCCACAGACCACGCGGATGGTCAGCGTCCTTCCAGAGATTGTAGAGCCGGCCGCCGCGCCGCCGCACGTCGGGAATATTGTCGGGACGGTCGAAGATCGCCGCGAGGATATCACGGTCACGCGCGAACGCCGCGCCGCCGAATGTGTCCAGCGTCATCAGGTTCTGCCGTTCGACGAAATCGAGCGCGCGGGCGCCTTCGATCTCCTCCAGCCAGAGCCAGGGGTCGTCGTCGGGAGCATCGAGCGCAGGCCGGTCGTCGATGGACATGAACGTAACTCCCTGAAAGGCGGCGGGATAGGATTTGATCGAGCGCAAGCCGTCAAGAGCGGGGGCCGCTATCATCGGCCCGATTGCGTCGGAGGCATGGCCTGCGCCCGTTTGCGCCGGTTGCCCGGCCCTTTCGGCCCCTCCATAGTGCCGGGAATCAACAAGGCCCTTCCGGGCGGAAATGCCGATGATCGACGTGACTGCAGCCGATGAGATCGCCGAGGACGCTCGCGTGCGTGCCAATGTGGTGCGTCTTGCCGCCGCGCAGGCGCTGACGGGTGCCAATTCGGCCGTGATCTTCGCCACCGGTTCGATCGTCGGCGCTACGCTGGCGCCCGACATGTCGCTCGCGACCGTGCCGTTGTCGATGTACGTCGTCGGGCTCGCGGCCGGCACGCTGCCGACAGGCGCGATCTCGCGCCGCTTCGGCCGCCGCTGGGCCTTCGTCATCGGCACCGGCCTCGGTGCGCTCACCGGCATGATCGGCTCGTTTGCGATCCTGCACGCATCCTTCGCACTGTTTTGTCTGGCGACGTTCCTCGGCGGCCTCTACGGCTCCGTAGCGCAATCCTATCGCTTTGCGGCCGCCGACGGCGCCAGCTCGGCCTACCGGCCGAAAGCCGTGTCGTGGGTGATGGCGGGCGGCGTGTTCGCCGGGGTGCTCGGTCCGCAGCTCGTGCAGTGGACCATGAACATCTGGTCGCCCTATCTGTTCGCCTTCAGCTTCCTGGTCCAGGCCGTGGTTGCGCTTGTAGCGATGGGCATCGTCGCCGGCGTCGATATGCCGAAGCCGGCGCCGGCGGATCTGCATGGTGGCCGGCCGCTGCTGACCATCGTGACCCAGCCGCGCTTCATCGCGGCCGCGCTCTGCGGTGTCATCGCCTATCCCATGATGAACCTTGTGATGACCTCGGCGCCGCTCGCCATGAAGATCTGCGGCTTAAGCCTCTTCGATTCCAATTTCGGCATTCAATGGCACATCGTCGCGATGTACGGGCCGAGTTTCTTCACCGGCACGCTGATCGCCCGCTTCGGCGCACCCAGAATCGTTGCCGCCGGATTGCTGCTGGAAGCAGGCGCCGCCGCCATCGGTCTCTCCGGCATCACCGCGATGCATTTCTGGGCGACGCTGATCGTGCTCGGGATGGGGTGGAATTTCTCTTTCATCGGCGCCTCCGCGCTGGTGCTGGAGACGCACCGGCCGCAGGAGCGCAACAAGGTGCAGGCTTTCAACGATTTCCTGGTTTTCGGCATGATGGCGATCGGCTCGTTCTCATCGGGGCAGCTGCTTGCGAATTACGGCTGGTCCGCGGTGAACATGGTGGTGTTCCCGCCTGTTGCCGTCGGCCTCGTCGCGCTCTCGCTCGCGTCCTGGGCCCGCCGCCGCAGGGCGCGGCTCGCAGCAGCGATGGGCGAGTTCCCGGACGCGATTTGAATTGGCGGCAGGCTGTCAGCAGCGTTGATGGTTCGATCGCGGTCGAAGTGATTTTCGGAAGTCGGGTTGTTACATGATGCTCGTCATGAACAGGCGAGCGTGAAGGCGCTCGCGGGGGAAAAGAAGGACAAAGCGCAAATGCTCGACAATCCCCGCTCCACCACGTCGATCGACGAATCCTCGCTCCGTTACGAAGGCTGGCGCATCGTCGCCGTTTGCTTCCTGCTCGCGACCTTCGGCTGGGGCCTCGGCTTCTACGGCCAGAGCGTCTATGTCGCCGAGCTCCAGCGCGCACGGGGCTGGCCGGCCTCGCTGGTCTCGTCCGGCACGACGTTCTTCTATCTGTTCGGCGCGCTGCTGGTGGTCTTCGTCGGCGAAGCCGTCCGGAAATATGGTCCAAAACTGTGCCTGATATCAGGCACGGTGGCGATGGCGGCAGCTGGCGTCGCGATCGGCGCGGTGCGCGAGCCCTGGCAGCTCTATCTCGCGGATGCCGTGCTCGCCTTCGGCTGGGCGGGCACCAGTCTCGCCATGATCACCAACACGATCAGCCTGTGGTTCGATCAGAAGCGCGGCATGGCGATCAGCCTGGCGTTGAACGGCGCCAGTTTCGGCGGCATCGTCGGCGTGCCGCTGCTGGTGAACATGATCGGCCATGTCGGGTTTGCCAACGCGATGTACGCGGCCGCGGGCGCCATGCTGGTGCTGCTGGTGCCGGTGATCCTGATGGTCGTGGGCCGCCCGCCCGATCTTCATGGCTGGCATGGGGCGACGAAAGCAAAGCCGCAATCATCGGCGCAGATCCGCGGCAATGCACTGCGTGACGTCGGCTTCCTCACGGTGACGATTGCCTTCGCGCTGGTGCTGTTCGCGCAGGTCGGCTTCATCGTGCACTTGATCGCGTTCCTCGATCCCGTGATCGGCCGTGAGCGCGCCGCCGCAGCGGTTGCGGTGCTCACCGCGATGGCGGTGATCGGCCGGGTGCTGTTCTCGATGGTGATCGACCGCCTCAACCAGCGGCTTGCTTCCGCCCTGTCATTCCTGAGCCAGGCCGCCGCGCTGTGCGTGGTCATCAACCTGCACAATGACTATGTGCTGATCGCGGCCTGCGCGGTGTTCGGCTTCTCGGTCGGCAATCTCATCACCTTGCCGTCGCTGATCGTGCAGCAGGAGTTCGATTCTGCCTCGTTCGGCGTGCTGATCAGCCTCAACACGGCGATCAACCAGGTGACCTATGCGTTCGGCCCCGGTGTCGTCGGGGCCTTGCGGGATTGGTCCGGGAGCTACGCGTTGCCGTTCTATCTCTGCATCGCGCTGGAGGTGGCCGCGGCGGCGCTGATCATGGTGCGGGGGAAGTCGCGGTCAAGGGCTGCGTAGGGACGCAGCGATGTCTCCACGCACTCCGTCATTGCGAGGAGCTCGCGACAAAATTGCGAAGCAATTTTGCGCTGAAGCGACGAAGCAATCCAGACTGTTTCCGCGGAGACGGCCTGGATTGCTTCGCTTCGCTCGCAATGACGGGGAGAGAGTGGAGTTTACGTCTCCCGCTGTCTCAGCAACGCCTCCACATCCAGCCGCTTCGTGAACATCGCGAGCTTCCCATCCGGCCCGAGCGGCCATTGCTCCCGCGGCTTGTCCCAATACAGCTCCACGCCGTTCTGGTCCGGATCGCGCAGATAAAGCGCTTCGCTGACGCCGTGGTCGCTGGCGCCATCCAGCGCAATGCCGGCCGAGAGCACGCGATGCAGCGCATCCCCGAGCGCCGGCCGGGTCGGATAGAGGATCGCGGTGTGAAACAGCCCGGTCGTGCCTGGCGGCGGCGGCGAGCCGCCCTTGCTCTCCCAGGTGTTGAGCCCGATGTGGTGATGATAGCCCCCGGCCGAGATGAAGGCCGCGCCGGAGCCCATCCGCTGCATCAGCTCGAAGCCGAGTACGCCGCAATAGAAGCCGAGCGCGCGATCGAGATCGGCGACCTTGAGGTGGACGTGGCCGATCCTCGTGCCGGCGGCGACGGCTTTGTTGTCCGACATGGTGGTGCTCCCTGATGAACTCCACATAAGGCGGGCTCCGGGGCAGCGCCACTGGCTGATCCCGAAACCCAGCGTTTCCTGATGCGCAATTGCGCATCGGGGCCGGAGCTACGAAAGCTCCGGCACCTCGCCTTCGGGCAGCTCGAACTCAAAAGCATTCAGCGTCATCGACACCATGGTGTAATAGCCGCACAGGCCGATCACCTCGACCACGCCGCGCTCGCTCAGCAATGCAACGGCTGCGTCATAGAGGCCCTTCTCGACGCCGTGCCCCTCGTGCAGCGACTTCGCGAGATCGTAGATCATCTTCCCCTTGGGATCGTCAAACTCGGGCGTGCGGCGATCGCGGATCGCATCGATGATTTCAGCCTCCATGCCGGCCGCGAGCGCGAGGCGCTTATGCGCATACCATTCGTAATGCGCGGTCCAGTGCCGCGCCGTGACCAGGATCGCGATCTCCGACAGCTTTGCCGGAAACATCGTGTCATAGCGCAGCACCTCGCCGAGTCTCGTGGCGTGACGGGCCATGTCGGGGCTGTTGAGCCAGGCCATCATCGGCGCCGGTGGCTTGCCGCGTTTGCCGGCAATCGACTCCTCATAGGTCTGCCGCTGGCTCTCACTCATTTCGCCAGGCGAAAGAAGTTTCAGGCGCATTGTCGTTTCCTCTTTGTTTTCAAGCGCCACTATAGCTGAATGCGGGCTGCGGAAGAGGTTGAATTCCACGGTGCGATGGCCCAGAGTCGCGCCCAACAAATCCGATCTGACTGATGGAAACGACCATGAGCGAGACTGAAGCCGCCGATCTCGAACAATTCCGCAAGGAGACGCGGGCTTGGCTGGAAGCCAATTGCCCGCCGGAAATGCGCAAGCCCGCCACTGCGGACACCGATGTGTTCTGGGGCGGGCGCAACGCAAAATTCTCCTCCGAGCCGCAGCGCATCTGGTTCGAGCGGATGCGCGACAAGGGCTGGACTGTGCCTGATTGGCCCAGGGAATATGGCGGTGGTGGTCTCAGCCCCGCCGAGCACAAGGTGCTGCGTTCCGAGATGGCCAGGATCGGCGCGCGTCCGCCGCTGTCGAGTTTCGGCATCTGGATGCTCGGGCCGGCGCTGTTGAAATACGGCAACGAGGCGCAGAAGAAAGAGCATCTGCCAAAAATCGCGGCGGGCCTAATCCGCTGGTGCCAGGGATATTCCGAGCCGAACGCCGGCTCCGATCTGGCCTCGCTGCAGACCCGCGCCGAAAGCGACGGCGACGATTTCGTCATCACGGGCTCGAAAATCTGGACCTCCTACGCCAACTACGCCGACTGGATCTTCTGCCTCGTCCGCACCGATCCCACGGCGAAGAAGCACGACGGCATCAGCTTCATCCTGTTCGACATGACCTCGAAGGGCGTCACCACCAAGCCGATCCTGCTGATCTCAGGCTATTCGCCGTTCTGCGAAACCTTCTTCGACGGCGTCCGCGTGCCGAAATCGCATGTGGTCGGCACCGTCAACCGCGGTTGGGACGTCGCCAAATATCTGCTGCAGCACGAGCGCGCGATGATTTCAGGCATGGGCGAACGTGGCGTCGGCCGTCCGCTCGGTCAGATCGCCGCGGATTCCGTCGGCTCCGATGCGCTGGGGCGGCTCGACGATTCCATGCTGCGCGGCCAGATCGCGACGTTTGACGTCGATGAAGCCGCGCTCGCGGCTTGCGCCGAGCGTGCAGTCGATCTCGCCAAGGCGGGGCAGGCGCATCCGGCGTTCTCCTCGGCGATGAAATATTACGGCACGGAGCTCAACAAGCGCCGCTATGAGATCCTGATGTCGGCCGGCGGCGTCGATGCGCTGGAATGGGAGAGCGAGCGCTCGCGGCAGGGCGCCCGCCCGCGCGCCTGGCTGCGCACCAAGGCCAACTCGATCGAGGGCGGCACGTCCGAGGTCATGCTCGGCATCGTCGCCAAGCGCATCCTGGATTTGCCGGGGGCGTAAGCCACGCTCTCACCACACCTCGTTCCGGGGCGCGCAATGCGCGAGCCCGGAATCCATACTCCCGATCGTGGTTATGGATTCCGGGCCTGGCCCTTCGGGCCATCCCGGAATGACGGAGAATGTCTAGATTTCGAATCGGAAACACACCCATGGCCCTCGTCCTCACCGAAGAACAATCGATGCTCCGCGACAGCGCGCGCGGGCTGATCAGCGACAAGGCGCCGGTGTCGCACCTGCGCAGCTTGCGCGATTCCAAAGATCCCACCGGCTTCTCGAAGGAGCTGTGGCATTCCTTCGCCGAGATGGGCTTTGCCGGCTTGCTCGTGCCGGAAGAATTCGGTGGCAGCGGTCTCGGCTTCATGGAGGCCGGAATCATCATGGAGGAGATCGGCCGCACCCTGATGCCGTCACCCTTCCTCGCCACCTCGGTGGTCGCGGCCTCGGCCCTGAACCGCGGCGGCAATGCCGCGCAGAAGTCGGAATATCTGCCGAAGGTTTCCAACGGCTCGCTGCTCGCGACGCTTGCGATCGACGAAGGCGCCAAGCATCGCCCGCTGCAGACGAACTTGCAGGCCGTGCGGGCCGGCAACGGTTTCAAGCTGTCCGGTGCCAAGGCGCTGGTGGTTGACGGCCACGTCGCCGATCTCTTCATCGTTGCCGCGCGCACGGCCGGATCGGCCGGCGAGCGCGACGGGTTGACCCTGTTCCTGGTCAATCCGAAAGCCAAGGGTGTGTCGGTCGAGCGCACCATCATGGTCGACGCGCACAATGCGGCGCGGATCGAGCTCGCCAATGTCGAGGTCAACGCCGACAGCGTTCTCGGCGAAGTCGATCAGGGCGCCGCCCTGCTTGACGGCATGCTCGACATCGGCCGCGGTGCGCTCGCCGCTGAGATGGTGGGGTTGAGCGATGAGGTGTTCAACCGCACCGTCGAGTACCTCAAGAACAGAAAGCAGTTCGGCAAGCTGATCGGCGAATTCCAGGCGCTGCAGCACCGCGCTGCGCAGCTCTACATCGACATCGAGATCACCCGCGCCGCGACCATGAAGGCGCTGCAGGCGTTGGACGCCGATGTCGCCAAGGCCGCTTCAGCCGTCGCGGTGGCAAAAGCCCGCGCCGGCACCACCGCCACCCGCGCGGTGCAGGAAGGCGTGCAGATGCACGGCGGCATGGGCATGACCGACCAGTTCGACATCGGCTTCTTCATGAAGCGCGCGCGGGTCTGCGAGGAGCTGTTCGGCGACGCGAACTACCACACCGAGCAGCTGGCGCGGGCGCGGGGGTATTGAGGCAAACGGAGGCGCGAGGTGCGCGCCTCATCTCCGGTGTCGTCGCCCGCGCAGGCGGGCGATCCAGTACGCCGCGGCGCCTCGACATACGATTGACGTCTCGGAATACTGCATCGCCCGGTCAAGCCGGGCGATGCCATGGAATGTGTGGAAGGCGCTTGCCCCGCGTCGTCATTGCGAGCGGAGCGAAGCAATCCAGAATCTTCCGCGTGGGCAGTCCGGGTGATTCGTCGCTTCGCTCCTCGCACTGACGGCCGATAGACTGCCCTACCGCATCGGCGGCGCATACTGCACACCACCGGCATTCCAGAGCTGGTTCATGCCGCGCGGGATCTTCAGCAGCGACTTCTCGCCGATATTGCGCTCGTACATCTCGCCGTAATTGCCGACGTGGCGGATGATGCGCACGGCCCAGTCCTTGGTGAGGCCGAGCTCTTCGCCGTAATTGCCCTCGGTGCCGACCAGTCGCATCACTTCCGGCTTCTTCGACTTCAGCGCTTCGTCGATATTCTGCGAGGTGACGCCGAGCTCTTCGGCGTTGATCATCGCGTAAAGCGTCCACTTCACGATCATCATCCAGTCGTCGTCGCGCTGGCGCACCACGGGGGCGAGCGGCTCCTTGGAGATCATGTCGGGCAGGATCATGTGGTCACCGGGCTTGGACATGTTCAGCCTGAGCGCATAGAGCTGGGACACGTCGGCGGTGAGCGTGTCGCACTTGCCGGTGTCGTAGGCCTTCACCACGTCGTCAAGCTTGTCGAACTTCATCAGCTCATACTTCATGTTGTTGGCCTTGAAGTAGTCGGCGAGGTTGAGCAACGTCGTGGTGCCTGATTGCACGCAGACCTTGCTGTCGGCGAGATCGAGCGACGTCTCCTTGTTGCGCGACCGCGGCACCATGAAGCCTTCGCCATCGTAATAGGCGACAGCAGGGAAGTAGAGGTCGTAGTCGAGCTCGCGCGACATGCTCCACGTCGAGTTGCGCGACAGGATGTCGACCTTGCGGCTCTGCAATTCCTTGAAGCGCTCGCTGGCGTCGAGCGGAACGAACTTGGCCTTGCTCGGATCGTCGAAGATGGCGGAGGCCACGGCGCGGCAGAAATCGACGTCGAAGCCGGTCCAGTTGCCCTTGTCGTCGGGAATCGAGAAGCCCGGCAGGCCCTTGTTGACGCCGCACAGCACTTCGCCGCGACGCACCGTGCGCTTCAGCGTGCGGGTGTCATAGAATTCGTAAGTGATGGCCAAGGCGGCGACCAGCACGGCGACCGCGAGCCCGATCAGCAGGCCGCCTCGAAATGTGCGCATCATGTTGCTCTCTCGAAAAGAACGGGAAGAAAAAAGGAAGGTGTCGCGAAGGCGGGAAGCATGATCCGGAGCATATCATGCTGGGATGACAGGCTCAGAGCTCAGGCTTCTGCCGGATGACCACCTTGGTGCCAACAGGGACCCGATCGTAGAGATCGGCGACGTCATTGTTGACCAGACGGAAGCAGCCCGAGGATACCTTGGTGCCGATCGTGTCAGGACGGTTGGTGCCATGGATGCGGTAGACCGTGGTGCCCAGATACATGGCGCGGGCGCCGAGCGGATTGCCGGGGCCGCCGGCCATGAAGCGCGGCAGATAGGGCTGGCGTTGGATCATCTCCGGCGGCGGCGTCCAGTCCGGCCATTCCTTCTTGTTGGTGATCTGCACCAGGCCCTGCCACTGGAAGCCGTCGCGGCCGACGCCGATGCCGTAGCGGATCGCGCGCCCGCCGGGCTGCACCAGATAGAGGTGACGCTCGGAGGTCGAGATGATGATGGTGCCCGGCGCTTCGGTGGTGCGGTAGTAGACGACCTGCTTCTGCCATTCCGGATCGAGCTGGTAGCTGTCATCGGCGATCAGGCCGGGCTCGTCGCCCCGGTCAGGCTGCTGGGCGAACGCGTGCGATGCGGACAGGATCAGCCCCATCGCAACCAACCAGGTCCCCGTCAGGCGACGAAAATCCGTCATGTCATAGCTCTCCCCGCTGCCACGGCGCAAATCGATAGGAACCATCTGAACTCAGGGGCAGCTTCGTGGCAAGTTCAAGGCGCGCCCGGTTGGTATGTCATGAGAATGCTTTGGTTTTTTGACGTGAATCAACGCCATGAACAGGCTGGGCTGGCGCGAAAAGCCAAGGCTGGGCTCGGTGCGCGCCCCTCTCCCGCTGCGGGAGAGGGTTGGGGAGAGGGTGTCTCCTCCAGGGAGACTCCCCAAGAGGATAGAACCCTCACCGGCGTCGCTTCGCTCCGCGACCTCTCCCGCAAGCGGGAGAGACTCAGACCGAGCCAGCGGTGAGGTCGACGTCGCCAAAGGCTAGATCTGACTTGCCTCCGCCCCGACCCCGAGCCGCCGGACGATCTCGGCACCCACGGCGCGGGCCTCGTTGCGCGAGCCGATACGGGGACTGCGAAAGCGCTTTCCGGACAGCGACCGGATCACCACGATGCAGTGCTCGTCCTCGGACCGGCCGCGGCGCTCGACCGTGATCGCCTTTACCTGGGGGCCTTCGATCCGGTCCACGCGCGGCTGGCCGTTGCCCCAGAGGCGTTCGACCTGAATGTCGCCCTCGCGGATGATCCAGAGCGCCCCGGTCAAGAGATTGGCAAATCGGTAGACGCCGAACGCCGCGACCACGCCGAGCGGCAGCAGCATGTAGTCGATCCATTGGGGCTGCAAGCCGCGCCAGAGCTTGTAAGCATAGGGTGCGACGCTCAGCGCGACGACGATCAAGGCAGCGATCCCGATGTCTCGCTGCGAAAACGGCTCGACGGGATCGCCGAGACGCATTTCGGGATTGCTGGCGTCGAGCGGATTGACCGGCGCCTCGACATCATGAACGTCGAACTGAGCGGCAATCCGCGTGACCGTGTCACGAACATGGGTGACGTCGGAGAGGGGTGGGGAGATCAGGCGTTCGCCCGAGGCCAGGGTGAAGGCCAGCTGGAAGCGGGCTTTTGCGGCTTTGCTGCCGGCAACCCGTAGTCCGAGGATGTCGTCCTTCCCGACGATTCTGGTCTGGAGCGTCCCGAACGGACGCTGCCGTCCGATCAGGATCTCATCCGGCGTGATGATCCACACCACCGCCGGCATCAGCATGACCACGCCAACGAAGGCGGCGCCTGCCAGCAGGGCGACCAGGGAGATCGTCACTTCGAGGATGTCGTGCGTGAACAGGCCGGGCGTGAAGCAGAGCGCGACCGCCGCTGCAGAGCCGGCCACGACCAGCCGCTGCGCGATCGAGGAGCCTTCGCGAAGGCGGATGTCGTTGCTGATGGTCGCGTCGTCCATTGCGGCGGCTGTTTTCGAGGTTCGCGAAACTCCACGGACGGGTCCGTGGAGTCAAGCACAACGCCGCCGGGGGCGGCATCAACTCTCGGCGTTCAGCAGCTTGGCGACCGTGCGGTCGATCTCGTCGTAGCGGCCTTCGCCCGCGTGCTGGAACACGATCCTGCCGGTCTGGTCGATGACGTATTGCGCCGGCCAATATTGGTTGTTGTAGGCGTTCCAGGTTTTGGAATCATTGTCCTGCGCCACCGGATAGGTGATGCCGTGGCGCTTCAGCGCGGCCTGCACATTGGAGGCGGAGCGTTCGAACGGGAATTCCGGCGTGTGCACGCCGACCACGACGAGGCCCTTGTCCTTGTACTTGGCGTAGAGATCGGTGACGTGCGGCAGCGTATTGACGCAATTGACGCAGCCATAGGTCCAGAAATCGACCAGCACGACCTTGCCGCGGAGATCGGCGATGTTGAGCGGCTTCGAGTTGAACCAGTTGCTGATGCCGGTGAAATCAGGCGCGGTCGCAGTCTGGTTTGCCGCCGCGACCTTGACCGGCGCCGCTTGCGTGGCCTCGTCGCAGATGCCGGGAATCACCGCACCGGCGACGGCGATGCCGATCAACGCGGCGCCCACAGTGAGCAGCTTGAAGGTCATGGACTTGTTCTCCGTTGAGAGGGGAGGGATCACAGGCCGATCTGGCCGGTGGGGTAGAAGCCGGTGAGCCACGCCACGATCAGCGTGTCGTACTGGAAGTAGGCGGCGAGCGCGAAGGCGATCACGACCACCCCAAAGCCCTGCTGCAGCCGCGGCGAGACGCGGGCGAGGCTGCGCACGCGCGTGGTCGCGGCCTGCCCGCCATAGGCGATCGCCAGCATCGGAACTGCCGCGCCGATCGCATAGGCGACCAGCAGCGTGCCGGCCCAGGCCAGATTCTTCGACGTCGCGACCAGCGTCAGGATCGAGCCGAGCACGGGGCCGGCGCAGGGCGTCCAGACCAGGCCGAGCGTGGTGCCGAGCATGAGGCCGCCGAGCGCGCCCTCGCGCTGCACGCCGCTCGTCGTGCCGAGATTGAGCCAGCCATTGAGCCGGATCGACAGCCATTCGAACGGCGCCGGCCACAGCATCAACAGGCCGAAGCCGAGCAGCAGGACGGCAGCCGCCTCGCGCAGCACATTCGGATCGAAATCGAAGATTCGCGTCAGCGCGCCAAGCAGCAGCGCGACCGCGGAGAAGGAAACGACGAAGCCGAGCGCGATCATCGCCGGCCGCAACTGCGAGCTTCGCCCGATCGAGGCGCCGAGCAGGATCGGCAGCATCGGCAGCGTGCACGGCGCGGCAATGGTGAGGATGCCGGCAAGGATAGCGAAGAGAAGCTCGATCATGGGGCACTCGCGAATGAGGTCACGAGGGCAGTTCGGGATGGAGGTCCCGGTCGTTACGCGCCGTCACGCGGTCGTGACGGGGAGGGCCACCTCAAACATGAAACGACCCGGAAGGGGGGCATCCCGTCCGGGTCGCTGGAGGTCTTGGGAGGCTTAACGAAACCGTATGCGAGCTTTATAGGGTGGATGTTTTTCCGCCTGATGTTGTGCTTTGTTTCATTTGTTTCGTCGGCGGTAACTTTTGGTGCCTCGGGACAGGCCGCCAGTTACGCCCCATCCCATTGAAATCATTAGACTTAAGCCGCGAAACGGTCGACCCCGCAACCCTTAAGCAGATCGGCGAGTTGCTTGCGGGCGTAGAACATCCGGGTCTTCACCGTGCTCTGGGGGATGCCGATGATCTGCCCGACCTCCTCCACCGATTTCTCGTGGTAGTAGATCAGAGTTATGATCTCGCGATGTGCGGGTGACAATTTCTGCACGCAGGCGCGCAGGATCGCGCTGGTATCGCTGCGGTCGAGCGACGCCTCGGGCGTATCCGATCCATCCGGAATCTCGCGTACGTCTTCCTGGTCGATGTCCTCGAAGCGGCGCTGGCGCATCGCGGTCAGGGCCTTGAAGCGGGCGATCGAGAGCAGCCAGGTCGAGACCTGCGAGCGGCCCTGGAACTGGCCGGCGGTCCTCCACACGTCCAGGAAGACCTGGCTGACCAGGTCTTCCGCGGTGGTGGCGTCACGCACGATGCGCAGGATGAACCGATAGACCCGCACATTGTGCCGGCAATAAAGGATGTGCATCGACGTCCGGTTGCCGTCGGCAATGCTCTCCAGAAGCATGTCGTCCGAAGTCGCCTGAGCGGCAATGATGCTCTGATTGGCCTGGGCGTTGATGGCGATGACGTTCGGCATGACTTGGCTCCCCGGTGCGCCGCAACCGAGCGGCGTTTCCTTGGATCAAAGTGTTAATGAGCCAAGGTTTCGGGACGTCTGCACGACAAGAGGAAAATGGTTTCGTGCGCGGCCAAATTGTTTCGTCACTCACGCCGCGACGAAACATTCGGACCAAAAAGGCGTGTGATTTCAATGTGTGGATATTACGGTGTCGCTGATTTGGACTGGGCGGAACCGATTTCCGGGGCTTGCGTTTGGTCGCGCCGAACACCACCGCGCGTGGGCGACGCGCTTTACGTCTTCTCGCCCGCGGGTGAGAACAGATAGCCGCCGCCGCGGATGGTGCGGATCACGGCGGGCTTGGTGGGGTCGGGCTCGATCTTGCGGCGGATGCGCATGATGCGCAGGTCCACGGCGCGGTCGAAGGCTTCGGCGTCGCGCGCATTGGCCAATTCGAGGAGGCGCTCGCGCGACAGCACGCGCTTCGGATTGGCGGCGAACACTTTCAGCAGCCCGAATTCGGACGCGGTCAGCGGATGCTCGTTGCCCTCGTCGTCGCGCAGCGCCTGGGCTTCGAGGTCGAGCCATTTGGTGCCGAAGCGTACCAATTGATCCTTGTCGGATTTCGCTGGCCCGGCGTCGCTGGCTGCTGATTTCGCCGGCGTGCTCCGGCGCAGCACCGAGCGGATTCGCGCCATCAACTCGCGCAGCTCGCAGGGCTTTGCGACGTAATCGTCGGCGCCGAGCTCGAGGCCGACCACGCGGTCGATCGGGCTCGCGGTCGCCGTGAGCATGATGACGGGGACGTTGATGCGGCTCTTGAGGTCGCGGATGATCGAGAGACCGTCTTCCTCGGGCATGTTGAGGTCGAGCACGACGAGATCGGGCATGCTGCCGTCGATCGCGGCGCGCAAGCTCTTGCCTCCGTCGCACAGCGTCACGGTGAAGCCGTGCATCTTGAGGTAATCACCGACCATCTCGCGGGCGGGGGCCTCATCGTCGACGATCATGATGTGCTGGCTTTGTGTCATGTCACTTCAGATTCTTGCAGATCTCAGGACGCAAATCACGGCATCTCGGTCGCGGGCAGGGTGATGGTGAAGGTCGAGCCCTTGCCCGGACCGTCGCTCTCGGCGGTTACCTCGCCGCCGTGCATGTCGATAATACGCTTGACGATGGACAACCCAAGCCCGGTCGAGCTCTCACCTGCCGTCGGTTTTGCGGATAGCCGCTGAAACCGGCCGAACAGCCGGCCGAGGTCTTCGGGCGAGAGGCCGGCGCCCTCGTCGTTGACGCGGATGATGGTGTCGCTGCCCTCATGGCTGACCACGACGCCGATCTTGCCTGAAATCGGCGAGTATTTGATGGCGTTGCTGATGAGGTTGTCGATCGCCTCGCGGATGCGGTCGGTGTCGCACATGGTGACGATATTGGCCGGCGCGGTGACGCTGATCGTCTGCTGCTTGTTGACCGCGAGCGGCTGGTTGGCCTCGGCGACCTCCTTCACCAGGGCCGCGACGTCGACCGGCTCGCGGCGGATGGTGATGTCGAAGGCATCGGCCATCGCATCCGAGATCAGATGGTCGACCATCGTGGTCAGGCGCTTGGTGGCGTCGCGGATGTGGTCGACCTGGGCGACCACCCCCGAAGACGAGGCGCCGGTCGAGATCAGCTCCTTCAGCATCTCGGTGCGACCGAGAATGACGCCGAGCGGGTTCTTCAAATCGTGCGCGACGGTGCCCAGGATCTCGTTCTTGAAGCCGTTGGCGCGCTGCAGCCGCAACCATTGCGCCGAGAGACGGCGGTTGGCCTGCATCAGCGCGCGGGTGCGTTGGGCGACGCGGTCTTCCAGCTGCGCGTTGGCGGCCTGGAGCTGCTGGTAGAGGATGACGTTGTCGAACGCGATCGAGAGCCTGGAGGAGAATATCTCGACCAGCGAGCGGTCGGTCTCGGACAGATCGCGCTCCGACTGCAGCAGCACCACGACCTCGCGGCCGGATCCGGTGCGCAAATAGATCACGCTGCGGTGGTCGGCGAATTCGTTCTTGCGGCGCTGGAACGCGTCCTCCACCAGCTGGCGCAAATCCGGGTCGAGCGCCTTCGAGGAGGTGGTGCCGATGAAGCGGCTGTAACAGCCGCTGCCCGCGAGCACCGAGAGTTCAGGGTCGACGCCGCCATTGTCGCGCAAAACCAGTATGCCCGCGCAATCGACGTTGAGCAGCGAGGCGAGCTGGGTCAGCACGCCCTCCGCGAGCCGCTGCATCGACTTGAAGTCGTACAGCGTCGAGGCCGCGTCGATGATGATCTCGAGCCCGCGCCGCGTCTGCACCATGCGCTCGAGCTGCTGGTAGGAGCGCAGCGCCGCGGTCAGCGAGGTGAACAGCTTGTCGGCGGTGAGCTCGGTCTTGGCCTTGTAGTCGTTGATGTCGTACTGCACGATCACGCGCCGCTCCGGCGCCTGGCCGGGCTGGCCGGTGCGCAGGATGATGCGCACGGTCTCGTTCTTGAGCACGTTGCGGATGTATTCGACCAGCTCGAGGCCTGCGACGTCGGTCTCCATGATGACGTCGAGCAGCACCGCGGCGATGTCGCTGTGCTCGGCCATCAGCTTGCGGCCTTCCGCCGCGGAATGGGCGGAGAGGATCTCCAGGCTCTGGCCGTTCAGGCTGTAATCGGACAGCGCAAAGCGGGTGCCGTCATGCACGGCCGGATCGTCGTCGATGACCGCGATCTTCCATTTCCGGGCGTCCATATCCTCCGGCGCGGTACCGGTGTCGTCGATCAGGTGGAGGACATCGTCCTGTTCGGCCATTGAGAAGTCCCGTCAGTTTCTGTGTTTTGCGCGCCGCCCTTGGCGATCCGCGGCATGATAATGCGAAAAGTAGTGCCTTGTCCCAGCTTGGATTCCAGCATCATCCGTCCGCCGAGCTGCTGGGTGACGAGGTTATAGACGATATGCAGGCCCAGTCCCGTGCCACCTTCATTGCGCCTCGTGGTAAAGAATGGGTCAAAGGCCTGGCGCTGCACGTCAGGGGTCATGCCGGCCCCGTCGTCGGCGAAGCTGATCTCGATATCGTCGGTGCCGCGGGGGCGGGCGGAGACCGTGATGGTGCCGGCGCGGCCGTCGGCAAAGGCATGGTTGGCGGCGTTGAGGAACAGATTGGTGAGGATCTGGCCATAGGAGCCGGGGTAGCCGTCGAGCAACAGCCCCTCGGGCACGTCGACATCGAGCGTGATCGGCGAGCGCTTGAGCACCGGGCGCAGGCTCGCGATGATCTGGTCGGTGGCTTCGCTCAGCGAGAATTGCCGCCGCTCGGCGTGGGAGCGGTCGACCGCGACCTGCTTGAACGACTGGATCAGCTCGCCGGCGCGCGTGAGGTTGGCGACGAGCTGCTGCGAGGCATCGCGCGAGGATTGCACGAACTCCTCGAGCTGCGAGCGGCGAAGCCCGCCGTCGCCCCTGAGCTGGGCCTCGAAGATCTCGCTGCGCCTCGCAAAACTCGAGGCGACCGTCAGGCTGATGCCGATTGGGTTGTTGACCTCGTGCGCGACGCCGGCGACGAGGCCGCCGAGTGCTGCGAGCCGTTCGGCATCGATCAGGTTCTGCTGTGCGGCATTGAGCTCGAGCAGCGCGCTCTCGGCCTTTTCCTTCGAGGCCCGCAGCTCGTCCTCGGTCTGCCGTTTCGCGATCGCGTTCTCGCGGAACACCTCCACCGCGCGCGCCATCGCGCCGACCTCGTCGCGTGCCTTGGTGCCCTGCACCTCCCGGCCGAGATCGCCGAGCGCGATCGCGCGCATCGCCGCCATGATCTGCTGCAGCGGCAGCCGGATCGACAGCGCGATCAGCACGCCGGCGCTGAGGATGATGCCGAGAAAGATCACCGCGATCGACAGCACGCGCCGTGAAATGTCGGCGAGCGTACGATCAAACGTCTCCTGCGCCTTCTGCTCGCGCTGGCGCATCTTGGTCGAGAGATCGTCGATGGCGCCGATCGCCTCGGCCTGGCTGGCATCGATGGTGTTGCGCAGCAAGTCGGTGCGGTTGGTCAATTGCTCGCTGAGCCTTGCGAAGCCCTGGCGCAGCGCCGTCGTGCGGGTCGAAAGCTTCTGCAGCGCCATCTTCTGGAGATCGTTGTCGGCCAGATCGATCATGACGGGAATGGTCTTCTCGATCGTCTCGGTGTTGCGCCGCGCTTCCTCGGCCGCACCCGGCGACAGCGACAAATAATAGGAATTGGCTGCGACCAGCATCGCCGTGAAGGCCTCGCGCGACTTGCCCAGCGAGGGCCAGATCAGCGCATCGCGATGGCCGGTGGCGCCCTCGATGATGGAGTAAAGACCCGCCATGTCCCTGGCCGGCCCCTGCACCTGCTCTTCATAGGTCTTGGCGATGGTGGCCTGCACGGTGCGCAGCTCGCCGAAGCCGTTGAGGAAGCGGTCGGTGGTGCGCTCCAGCTCCTCGACCGAGCCTGACAGCATCGGGTCCTTGGCGGCGCGGTCCGTCAGCGTGCCGAGCACGGCCTCGCGCAGCAGCAGGATCTCGGCGAACAGCTCCGGGCTCGGCTGGTTGATGTAGCGGTGGATCAGGTTCTGCAGCCGTCCGGTCTCGCTTTCGAGCAGCGCCAGGACCCGGTCCGATTGGCGCACCTGGCGCACGTCATCCCAGGCCGAGCCCAGCACCTGCGCGCCGTTCCAGATCATTGCCACCAGCACGATCACGACGGCCGAGTTCAGCGCCGCGATGGAGAGGATGCGCCAGCGGATCGGCACCGCGCGCAGCACGCCGACGAGCCGGGCTCGCAGCCGTCCGATCGGGCCGGGCGGCCGCTCTGCGCTCTCGCTGGTGCCGGGCGCGATCAAGCGGCCTCACTCCACCTTGCGAATGCGTTCGAGCAGCGCGGCCGTGGCGGGGTCCTGCGCGGCCTTGGCGTATACGGGCGCCATCGCGTCCTCGAACGGCTTGCGGTCGATCGTCTTGATCACGGTGATGCCGGCGGCCTCGGCCCTGCGCTGCGATCGCTCCTCGAGGTCGCGCCATTTCTCGCGCATGAACAGGCTCGAGCGCGCCGCGGCCTCCCTGAAAATCGTCTGGTCTTCGGCCGACAGGCTGCGCCAGGCCTTGAGCGAGATCACCAGCACCTCCGGGCTCATCGTATGCTCGGTGAGGGTGTAGTAGCCGGCATATTTGTAATGGTCCGTGGTCACGAAGGACGGCCAGTTGTTTTCGGCGCCGTCGATCAGGTGGGTCGCGAGCCCCGTCAGCACCTGGCCGTAGGGCAATTCGACCGGCTCGGCGCCGAGCGAGCGGATCATCTGGCTCATCAACTCCGATTGCTGCACCCGGATCCGCAATCCCTTGAGATCGGCGATGCTCTTGACCGGACGGACGCTGTTGTAGATCGAGCGTGCCCCGGAATCGTAAAAGGCGAGCCCGACGAAGCCATAAGGTTCGAAGCTGTCGAGGATCTCCCTGCCGATCGGACCGTCCAGCACCTTCTGCATGTGCTCGATGGACCGGAACAGGAACGGCATGGCGAGCACGTTCATCGCCGGGACGAAGTTGCCGATCAGCGCCACGTTGGTACGGTTGAGATCGATCGCACCGGCGCGGGTCTGCTCGATGGTCTCCTTCTCCTCGCCGAGCTGGCGGGAGTGAAACACCTTGATCTCGTGCCGGCCGCCGGTGCGCTCAGAGATCAGGACGCTCATGTAGCGTAGAGCCTGGACGGTCGGGTAATCCTCGGTCTGGGTATCGGCGGCGCGGAATTCGCGCGCAGCAGCATCCGTCGCGCACACGCCCATCGCGAACGTGGCGAGCAGAAATGCGACGAAGATCACCCCGGTCCGTGTGGGTTCGGCACGGTTTAACACTGGCACACTCAACCCCTCGGAGATGGAGTCTATGGCGAGACCGAATGGTTCAATGCAATCTAGCAGATGGTAAAGAGAAGGCCATCCCGCCGGGCTATTGTGCAGCGCGACGGGCTCTTCTTCCCGGTTGAAACGACCTGTGCCGCGCCTTAAGCAGGGTTTGGTCGCCTTTTGCTGCTTGATCCGGGAAAAGCCATCGTGACTTCAGCATTGCGTCTATCGCAGGTCGCCGCCGCCATCATGGCCCTCGCATGGAGCTGCGAGGCGCGCGCCAAAACCGATATCGCCTGGTGGCATGCGATGTCGGGCGAGCTCGGCAAGCAGGTCGAGAAGCTCGCCTCCGACTTCAATGCCTCGCAGTCGGATTATCGCGTCCTGCCTGCTTACAAGGGCAATTACACCGAGACGGTGACGGCCGCGATCTTCGCCTTCCGCTCGCGCAGCCAGCCCGCGATCGTCCAGGTCAACGAGGTCGCCACCGCGACGATGACCGCCGCCAAGGGGGCGATCTACCCGGTGTACAGCATGATGCGGGACATGGGCGAGCCGTTCTCGATCGACGATTACCTTCCGGCGGTCTCCGGCTACTACAGCGATGCTTCGGGCAATCTGTTGTCCTTGCCGTTCAACTCGTCGACGCCGATCCTCTATTACAACAAGACCATGTTTCGCGATGCCGGGCTCGATCCGGAGACGCCGCCGAAAACCTGGCCCGAACTCGGCGCCGTTGCAAGGCGCCTGCGCGAGCACGGCGCTGTCTGCGGGTTCACCACGTCGTGGCCATCGTGGATTCATGTCGAGAATTTTTCGGCGTTTCACAATCTGCCGCTTGCGACCCGGGCCAACGGCTTTGCGGGCCTTGATGCCGAGCTGACCATCAACAATCCGGCCGTGGTCAAGCACATTGCCCAGCTCGCCGAATGGCAGAAGACAAAGCTGTTCGACTATGGCGGCCGCGGCCAGGCCGCCGAGCCGCGCTTCCAGAACGGCGAATGCGGCATCTTCATCGGATCCTCGGCGACGCGCGCCGATATCAAGGCGAATTCGAAATTCGAGATCGGCTACGGCATGATGCCGTATTGGCCCGACGTGAAGGGCGCGCCGCAGAACTCCATCATCGGCGGCGCCACGCTGTGGGTGCTGCGCGACCGGCCGCGCGAGGAATACAAGGGCGTGGCGCGATTCTTCGCGTATCTGTCGCAGCCCGGCGTGCAGGCCGCCTGGCATCAGAACACCGGCTATTTGCCGATCACCCGCGCCGCCTTCGAGGTGACCCGCGCACAGGGCTTCTACGAGCGTAATCCGGGCTCGGCGATCTCGTTCGAGGAGATCACGCTGCATCCGCCGACGGAGAATTCGAAGGGCATCCGGCTCGGCTCCTTCAACCTGATCCGCGGCACGATCGAAGAGGAGCTGGAGCAGGCCTTCTCCGGCCAGAAGAGCGCGCAGGCCGCCCTCGATGCCGCGGTCGAACGCGGCAACAAGCTGCTGCGCCAGTTCGAGCGCGCCAGCCCGGAGCAGTAGGAATTTCAGATTGGGCCCCTCCGTCGCCGCAGATAAGGTGCGCCCCCTCTCCCGCTTGCGGGGGAGGGCTGGGCTGGGCGTCTCTCCGGTTGCGAGAACCCCCCAGTGGAAAGAGCCCTCACCCGCGCCTTCGGCGCGACCTCTCCCGCAAGCGGGAGAAGTGCATCGTCTGCTTGGTTTGCACCGATGACCATCGCGCCATCGCAAAACTTGCCGGCCTTCGCCGACACGCTGGCCTTTCGCACCTGGCGCTCCGGCCCCCAGCAATGGTTGCCGATCGCCCTCGACATCGCTCGTAGCCACGGCCTGGATACCAGCGCGCCGCACGTGTTCTCGACCGGCACCAATCTCGTGGTCGGACTCAACGACAAACTGATCCTGAAGATCTTCCCGCCGCTATTGCGCGCGCAATTCGTCGCCGAGCGCGGCTCGCTGACGCAGCTCGCGGGCCGGCTTCATTTGCCGATCCCCGAGATCGTCGCAGACGGTGAGCGCGACGGCTGGCCCTATCTGATCATCACGCGGTTGGCAGGCACGCTCGGCTCGGAGGCCTGGCCCTCATTGCCGGAGGCGCAGAAGGAGCGCGTGCTGGGACAGATCGGCGAGACCATCGCCGCCGTGCAGCGCGTGCCGCTCGGCCCGATCGCCGAGATCGAGCCGCGCTGGGATGCGTTCATGCGCGCGCAGATGCGGGGCTGCAGGGCGCGGCACAGGCGTCTTGGCCTCGCGCCGAAATTCCTTGAAGGCCTCGACGATCTCCTGCGCGACGCCGCGACGTTGATCCCGATGGACGCCCCGCCGGTGATCCTGATCGGCGAATACATTCCCGAGAATTTTCTGCTCGCCTGCGATGGCGGCAACTGGTCGCTTGCCGGCCTGTTCGACTTCGGCGACGTCCGGGCCGGCTGGCGCGACTACGATCTGCTCGGCCCCAGCGCCTTCATGGCGGCGGGCCGGCCGGGCAGGGTGCGCAGCCTGCTCGAAGGCTTCGGCTATCCCAATCCCGATTTCGCGCTGAAGCGGCGCCTGATGGCTCTGATGCTGCTGCACCAGGCCAGCGACCTCAACAGCCACATCTGCATCGAGGGCTGGCAGCAGCAGGCGAACGATCTGATCGAGCTGCAGGAGCTGATCTGGGCGTGATGGCGTGCTGCGCCTCCCAAATAGGCCAAATCGAGATTGGCCTACTATTTGAGCAAATACGTATCTTTGTATGCAATGCGCGCAGCTCGAGCGCTGACGATGCATCCGCCGGTCTCGGATATAAACGCGTGATATCAAGGTATTAATCCCTCGCTAACCCTTGGCACGAACCTTGCGAGTCCTGTTCCAACCAGAAGCATCCGCGTTGGAGCAGGCTCATGCAGCGCCGCGATTTCCTGAAATCCGTGTCCGGATTGGCCCTCGGCGCGGCGCTACCGGCCGCCCCCCACATCATCTCCCCGGCCCATGCCGATGCGCGCTCGGAGACGCTGCTGATCGTCTCGGAGGGCGGCCCCAACAATCTCGACATCCACGGCGTCGGCACCAACGTGCCGGGCTACGAGGTGTCCTGGAATTGCTACGACCGCCTGATCAGCCATGAGATGAAGACCGGTCCCGGCGGCGTGCCCTATTACGACCGCGACAAGTTCAAGGGCGAATTGGCCGAAGACTTCAGGATCGACGACATGTCGGTCACGTTCAAGCTGCGCAAGAATGCGAAATTCCACGATGGCGCGCCGGTGACTGCCAAGGACGTGAAATGGTCGCTCGACCGCGCGGTCAGCGTCGGCGGCTTCCCGACCTTCCAGATGAGCGCGGGATCGCTGACCAAGCCCGAGCAGTTCGTCGTGATCGACGACTATACCGTGCGCGTCGACTTCCTGAAGAAGGACAGGCTGACGGTCCCCGATCTCGCCGTGATCGTGCCCTGCATCGTCAACTCCGAGCTGGTGAAGAAGAATTCAAGCGAGAAGGACCCCTGGGGTCTGGAGTTCACCAAGCAGCAGACCGCGGGCTCCGGCGCCTACAAGGTGACGAAGTGGACCGCCGGCACCGAAGTGATCATGGAGCGCAACGACGACTGGGTGTGCGGTCCGCTGCCGAAGATCAAGCGCGTGATCTGGCGCATGGTGCCCCAGGCCGGCAACCGCCGCGCGCTCCTGGAGCGCGGCGACGCCGACATTTCCTACGAACTTCCGAACAAGGATTTTCAGGAGATGAAGGCCAACGGCAAGCTCAACGTGGTGTCGCTGCCGTTCTCCAACGGCATCCAATATATCGGCATGAACGTCACCAGGCCGCCGTTCGACAATCCCAAGGTCCGTCAGGCCGTCGCCTATGCGCTGCCCTACCAGAAGATCATGGACGCCGTGATGTTCGGGCTGGCGAATCCGATGTTCGGTGCCGCGAAGGACAAGCCGACCGAAGTCGCCTGGCCGCAGCCGCACAAATACAACACCGACATCGAGAAGGCGAAGGCGCTGATGGCGGAAGCAGGCCTCGCCGGCGGCTTCGAGACCACGATCTCGTTCGACCTGAATTTCGCCGGTGTCAACGAGCCGCTCTGCGTGCTGGTGCAGGAGAGCCTCGCCCAGATCGGCATCAAGACCATCATCAACAAGGTGCCGGGCGCCAACTGGCGTACCGAGCTCAACAAGAAGGAGATGCCGCTCTTCACCAACGTGTTCTCGGGCTGGCTCGATTACCCCGAATACTTCTTCTACTGGTGCTATCACGGCAACAATTCCGTCTTCAACACCATGAGCTACAAGTCGGCGGAGATGGACAGGCTGATCGACGGCGCGCGCACCGCTGCCGCCAGCGGCGACACAGCCGCCTACGATGCCGACGTCAAGGGTTTCGTTGACCTCGCCTACACCGACATCCCGCGCATCCCGCTGTACCAGCCCTTCGTCAACGTCGCGATGCAGAAGAACATCAGCGGCTACCAGTACTGGTTTCACCGCAGACTGGACTATCGCGCGATGGCGAAGGGGTGAGTGGCGACTAGCGAATAGGGGGTAGCGAATGCGGATTGTCGGCCATGAGTAAGCCATTCGCCACTCGCTATTCACCATTCGCGCGAGCGGAGCGAGCCCCATGCTCACCATGATCGGCAAGCGCCTGATGTTTGCGATTCCCTCGCTGATCGGCGTCGTCATCGTCACCTTCCTGCTGACGCGCGCGCTGCCGGGTGATCCCGCCGCTTATTTTGCCGGTCCCGCAGCGACCAAGGAAGCCGTCGAGCAGATTCGCAAAAAGCTCGGCCTCGACAAGCCGTTGATCGAGCAGTTCTTCCGCTACACCAACGATCTCGCCCATGGCGATTTCGGCAACTCGCTGACGACGGGGCAGCCGGTCGCAGCCGAAATTCGCAACCGCCTGCCGGCCTCCGCCGAGCTGACGCTGCTCGGCCTGATCGTTTCCGTCGCGATCGCCATTCCGCTCGGCGTATTGGCCGCAACACGGCCGGGATCGTGGATCGACCATCTCTGCCGGGTGACGACGACAGCGGGCGTCTCGCTGCCGGTGTTCTTCACCGGTCTCGTGCTGGTCTATGTCTTCTACTTCCGGCTCGGCTGGTCGCCGGCACCCCTCGGCCGCTTGGACGTGTTCTACAGCGCACCGCCGACTGTCACCGGCTTCTATCTGGTCGACACCCTGATCGCCCGCGACTTCGAGGCGTTTCGCTCGGCGCTGGGCCAGCTCATCCTCCCTGCGACGACGCTCGCGATCTTCTCGCTGGCGCCGATCGCGCGCATGACGCGCGCCTCCATGCTCGCGGTGCTCGCATCCGAATTCGTTCGCACCGCGCGCGCCAGCGGCCTGGCACCGTCGACAGTCATCGTCACCTATGCCTTCCGCAATGCGATGCTTCCCGTCGTCACCACGCTCAGCATGGTGTTCTCGTTCCTGCTTGGCGCCAACGTGCTGGTGGAAAAGGTGTTCGCCTGGCCCGGCATCGGCTCCTACGCGGTGGAAGCGCTGATCTCGTCGGACTTCGCGCCGGTCCAGGGTTTCGTCCTCACCATGGCGGTCATGTACGTGCTGCTCAATCTCGTGATCGACATCTTGTACGGCGTGATCGATCCGCGCGTGCGGCTGGAGGGTTAGCGCATCATGATCGCGGTCGATGCGAGTCACGCGAGCGGTGCGCTCCCTCCCCCGCTTGCGGGGGAGGGTTGGCGAGACGGGAGAGGTGAAGCCAACTCCCGGCTCGCGACCCAAAGTCATGAAGCTCCAGGAGTGAAACAATGAGCTCCGTTGCGCCTGCTGTCGAACCCGTCGGCCCTGCGCGGACCTCGGGGCTTGGTGCCGTCCTCGAACAGACCCGCTACGTCCTGAGCGAGAACAAGGTCACGGGCTTCGCTTTCGCTCTGCTGATCCTGATCCTGATCGCCGCGATCTTCGGCCCCTCGGTGGTGCCCTACGATCCGCTGGCCTCCGACACCGCCGCGGCGCTGAAACCGCCATCGGCCGCGCACTGGTTCGGCACCGACCAGCTTGGCCGGGACATTTTCAGCCGTGTCGTGGTGGCGACGCGGCTCGATACGTTCATTGCGGTCGCTTCGGTCGTGCTGGTGTTTTTGATGGGCGGGCTCGCCGGCATCGCGGCCGGCTATTTCGGCGGCTGGACCGACCGCATCGTCGGCCGCATCGCCGATACCATCATGGCCTTCCCGCTGTTCGTGCTGGCCATGGGCATCGTTGCCGCGCTCGGCAACACGGTTCAGAACATCATCCTCGCGACCGCCATCGTGAACTTCCCGCTCTATGCCCGCGTCGCCCGCGCGGAGGCGAACGTCCGTCGCAATGCCGGTTTCGTGCAGGCGGCGCGCCTCTCCGGCAACGGCGAGTTCCGAGTTCTTCTGGTGCACATCCTGCCGAACATCATGCCGATCATGATCGTGCAGATGTCGCTGACCATGGGCTATGCCATCCTCAACGCCGCGGGTCTCTCCTTCATCGGCCTCGGTGTTCGCCCGCCGACCGCCGAATGGGGCATCATGGTCGCGGAAGGCGCGGGCTTCATGGTGTCAGGCGAGTGGTGGATCGCGCTGTTCCCCGGCCTTGCGCTGATGACCGCCGTGTTCTGCTTCAACCTCCTCGGCGACGGCCTGCGCGACATCGTCGACCCCCAGCGGAGGACGTGATGGTCTGGCAGAAATTCTCCAATGATTCCAACGTTCGTTCTACGGTGCATGGGGTTGTTTTCGATATCTTGAGCAACGTGAGCCGTCCATGACCGCCCAACCGCTGCTCGACGTCCAGGATCTCACCGTCGAATTCACCACCCGCCGCGGCATCGTCAAGGCCGTGCAGCACGTCAACATCTCCGTCGCCAAGGGGGAGACGCTCGCGATCGTCGGCGAATCAGGCTCCGGCAAGTCGGTGACGTCCTATGCGGTGATGCGCATCCTCGACCGCGCGGGGCGGATCGCCGAGGGCTCGGTGATGTTCTCGGGCATCGACGTCAAGGCGGCGAGCGAAGGCCAGATGCGCGATTTGCGCGGCCGCGAAGTCTCGATGATCTTCCAGAACCCGCGTGCCGCGTTGAACCCGATCCGCAAGGTCGGCGCTCAGATCGAGGATGTGCTGCGCACCCATGTGCAGCAGGCGATGGTTTCGGACCACGGCGAAAAGGCGATCGAGGCGCTGGAGCAGGTCAAGATCGCCCGGCCGCGCGAGCGCTATCACGCTTATCCGTTCGAGCTGTCAGGCGGCATGTGCCAGCGCGTCGTCATCGCGCTCGCGCTCGCCTGCAATCCGCAGCTCTTGATCGCGGACGAGCCGACGACGGGTCTCGACGTGACGACGCAGAAGGCGGTGATGGATTTGATCGTCGAGCTCACAAAGCGCCGCGCGATGTCGACCATCCTGATCACCCACGATCTCGGCCTCGCCGCCGCCTATTGCGACCGCGTGGTCGTCATGGAGAAGGGCCGAGTCGTCGAGACTGCCAAGGCCGCCGACATCTTCGCGAGCCCGCAGCACCCCTACACCAGGAAGCTGATGCGCGCGACGCCGCGGCTCGGCGTGAGCTTGCGGGATCTGCTGCCCGTGGAAGAGGGCGCGACTGTCATGCCCGGGCTCGACCCGGCCATCCATCACGCTTCGCAAGACTCATCTCGATCGATGGACCCCCCGGTCAAGCCCGGGGGTGACGAGACTCTCAAGCCCCTCCTGCTCATCGAAAAGCTCGTCAAGGAATATCCCCGCCAGGGCGCCACCGCGACGCTCGGAAAGCTGTTCGGCCGCAAGCCGCGCCTCGAGCCCGACATGTTCCGCGCGGTCGACGGGATCAGCTTCTCGATGCGCGCCGGCGAGAGCGTCGGCCTGGTCGGCGAATCCGGCTGCGGCAAATCGACCACGTCGATGATGGTGATGCGGCTGCTCGACCAGACCTCGGGCCTGATCCAGTTCGACGGTGAGGACATCTCCGGCATCGCGCCATCAGCCTTTGCCCGGCTGCCGCAGCGCAGCCGCATCCAGATGGTGTTCCAGGATCCGACCGACAGCCTCAACCCGCGCTTCACCGCGGCGCGCGCCATCGCGGACCCCATCATGCAACTCGGCGACAGCAGGGGCCGCGATGCGCTTCGTGCTCGCTGCGAGGAGCTTGCGACCATGGTCGGCCTGCCGCACGATCTGCTGGATCGCTTCCCACACCAGCTCTCCGGCGGCCAGAAGGCCCGCGTCGGCATCGCCCGCGCGATCGCGCTGCATCCCAAGCTGGTCATCCTGGACGAGCCGACCGCGGCCCTGGACGTCTCGGTGCAGGCGGTTGTCCTGAACCTGCTTCAGGATCTCAAAGCGCGGCTAGGTATGAGCTATCTGTTCGTCTCTCATGATTTGAATGTAGTGCGCTTGTTGTGCGATCGTGTCATTGTGATGCGGGCGGGGCGGATCGTCGAGCAAGGCGCTTCCGAGAAGGTCTTGAGCGATCCGCAGGATGACTACACCAAGGAGCTGCTGACGGCGATCCCGCATCCGCCGTTGCCGGTGCACTGATTGTTTGGGAGCGTGATGGCCGAGCCGCTGGACGACTATATCGACGCCGTATCGAAAGCGCTGGCGCTGCCGGTGGAAGAGGCCTGGCGGCCCGCTGTGCGTGCCAATCTCGAAGTGTCGCTGCGGCTTGGTCGCCTGGTCGACGAATTCGCGCTGCCGGACGAGACCGAGCCCGCGCCTATCTTCACGGCCTGATGCTGCCATGACCACCAATCCACAGATGACGGCCGCGGGAATCGCAAGTTCGGTCGCCGGCGGCAAGATGACCGCGCTCGACGCCACTGAAGCCGCTCTTGCGCGCATCAAGCAGCACGACACTACCCTCAACTCCTTCACCGACGTCACCGCCGATCGCGCCCGTGCGAAAGCACGCGCCATCGACGCCGACATTGCGGCCGGCAAGACAGTCGGCCCGCTCGCCGGCGTCCCCTTCGCCGTGAAGAATCTGTTCGACGTCGCGGGCCTGCCCACGCGAGCCGGCTCGAAGATCAACCGCGACCTCGCGCCGGCGACACGCGATGCCGCGCTGATCGAGCGCATGGAAGCCGCCGGCGCCGTTCTCGTCGGCGCGCTCAACATGGGCGAATATGCCTATGACTTCACCGGCGAGAACATCCACGACGGTCCCTCGCGCAATCCGCATGACACCACGCGGATGAGCGGCGGCTCCTCCGGCGGTTCGGGTAGCGCGGTCGGCGGCGCGCTGGTGCCGATCGCGCTCGGTTCGGACACCAATGGCTCGATCCGCGTGCCGTCGTCTTTCTGCGGCATCTTTGGCCTGAAGCCGACTTATGGCCGCCTGTCGCGGGCGCGCTCGTTCCCGTTCGTGGCGAGCCTCGATCATCTCGGCCCGTTCGCACGCGATGTCACCGATCTCGCGCTTGCCTATGATGCGATGCAGGGCCCGGATGCGGACGATGACGCCTGCACCACGCGTGGTTTGGAGCCGACATTGCCGCTGCTTGCCAATCCGATCTCGGATTTACGCATCGCAATCGCCGGCGGATACTTCCAGAAGAATGTATTTCCGGAAGCCGTCGAAGCCGTCAGCCGCGTTGCCAAAGCGCTTGGCGCGACAGAGGTCGTGGACGTGCCCGAAGCCGCGCGTGCCCGGGCCGCGGCCTATGTCATCACCACCACCGAGGGCGCCTCGCTGCATCTCGATCGCCTGCGCAAGCGTCCCAACGATTTCGATCCGGCCGTGCGTGACCGCCTGATCGCCGGCGCGATGGTGCCCGCGCCGCTGGTCGATCGCGCGCAAAAATTCCGTCGCTGGTATCGCGCGCAATTCGCGGAGATTTTCAGATCCGTCGACGTGCTGATCGCACCGGCCACACCCTGCACCGCGCCGAAGCTTGGTCAGGTCAATTTCAATCTGGACGGCGTCGAACTGCCAGTGCGCGCCAATATCGGCATCCATACCCAGCCGATCTCGTTCATCGGCCTGCCCGTGGTTGCGGTGCCGGTGCCGCTCGAGCCATTGCCGATCGGCGTGCAGATCATCTGTGCGCCCTGGCGCGAGGACATTGCGCTCCGCGTCGCGTACGCATTGGAGAAGATGGGTGTCGTCGCAGCGCCCGACCCAAGAGGAATTTGAGATGGAGATCGATCTCCCCGACGTGATCGCGGAAGTCAAAGCCGCATTCGAGCGCTATGAGCAGGCCCTCGTCAGCAACGACGTTGTCGTGCTCGGCGAACTCTTCCGCAATGATCCTCGTACGCTGCGCTACGGCATCGGCGAGAACCTCTACGGCTATGAGGCGATCTCCGGCTTCCGCGCCGGCCGCTCGCCGGTTGGTCTCAACCGTCGCACCGCCAAGACGGTGATCTCGAGCTATGGCCGCGACACGGCGGTCGCCTCCACCCTGTTCTATCGCGACACGGCTCCCGGCAAGGTCGGGCGGCAGATGCAGACCTGGATTCGTTTCCCTGAGGGCTGGCGCGTCGTCGCTGCCCATGTCAGCATCATCGACGAGTCGAAAGAGACCTGACCGTATGACGCTTGACGATTTTCCGCCCGGGATACTGCCGGCCGAACCGGTGGTGCCGCGGGTCGACCGGGCCTCGCCATCGGTGCTGAAGGTCACGCGCGCCGAAGAAATCCGCCTCCAGCTTGCCGACGAGATCGTGCGCGGAACCTTGGCACCGGGCGCGCCGCTGGACGAAACCGACATCGCGCGACGCTTCAGCGTCTCGCGCACGCCGGTGCGCGAAGCCTTGCGTCAGCTGGTCGCAAGCGGCCTGGTCGAGGCGCGGCCGCATCGCGGCGCGGTCGTCGCGCAACCCTCGATCGAGCGGCTGACGAGCATGTTCGACGCGATGGCCGAGCTGGAGGCACTGTGTGCCGGCCTCGCCGCGGAGCGCATGTCGGCCGCCGAGCGTCACGGCCTGGAGGCCATCCACGAAGAGCTGCGCGTTCTCAGCTACGCCGGCAATCCCGACCGCTTTCACGAGGTCAACGAGCGTTTCCACAACGCGATCTATGCCGGATCGCAGAACGGCTATATCGCCGAGATCACGCTGGCGACGCGAGTTCGGGTGCAGCCGTTCCGCCGCGCCCAGTTCCGCAATCTCGGCCGATTGGCAAAATCTCAAGCCGAGCACGACCGTGTCGTCGTCGCCATCATGCGCGGCGACAAGCAGGGCGCCGCCGCCGCGATGCGCGCCCATATCGAACTCGTGCGCGGGGAGTACGAGATTTACGCAGTGTCGGTGTAGGCTCTACGCCGTCGCGGCCTCCGCCATGAACTTCCGCCATCCCCCAAACGCGGTGATATCCCGCGCCTCGCCCAATACCTCCGGCTCGACGAGAAACCCCTTGACGGTGCGGCCATCCGCCAGCCTGATCGTACCGATCGCCATCGGCGCGGGAATCGCGTTGACGAACTTGCCGAACGCGGACGGTGACAGCGACCAGATCTCCAGCTCGATCGATGCGCCTTTTCCAGCCCCGACGCGCAGCATGCCGGGCTTCGGCGGCGTGGTCTCGAGTGCGTAGAGCTTGTAGTCCGGCGCAGTCTCCGACGCCTCGACAAGCTTTGCATTCAGCGCCTTCAGTTCGCCGTTGAGCGCCATGCCGGAGAGATGCGCGCCGACCACCGCAATCGGAATCCCGTCGTCGCTACCACCCGGCAAAGGGGCGAGCGGCGCTTGCGCCGCGCCCTTCGCGCCAACCGTCAGCTTCGTATCCGCATGGAACACGCGGCCGATGCTCGCAAGCAGCGCATCGCATCCGGCCGGCGCGAGCAGCGTGATCCCGAACGGAATGCCGTCCGCACGCATTGCGGCCGGCACGGCGAGACCGCAGAGGTCGAGCAGATTGACAAAATTGGTGTAGGTGCCGAGCCGGCTGTTGAGCTCGATCGGATTGGCCAGCACCTGCGCGGTCGTGTAGGGCGTCGGCGCCGTCGGCAGCACCAGCGCGTCGATGTTTGCAAACGTGCGCTCGGCGATCTTGCGTAGGCCCTGCAGGCGGTAGAGCGCGGAGAAAGTGTCCGCTGCCGTGAGCCGCGCGCCGGCGGCAGTGATCTCTCGTGTCACTGGATGAATAGCATCGGGTGCCGAAGCCAGCAGATTCTTGATCACGAGATACCGCTCGGCAACCCAGGGCCCCTCATAGAGCAGCCGTGCCGTCTCGTAGAACGGCTCGAGATCGAATTCGACCAGCGCGGCACCGAGAGCCGTCCAGCGCTTGAGGGCTTCGCCGTAAGCAGCTTCCGATTTCGTGTCGCCGAAGAAGATCAACTGCCCATTCCGCGGCACGCCCAGCCGCAAATTCGCTGGAAAGCGTGTGAGCGCCTGAAGCGGCCGGTCGCGCGAGAACGGATCGGCCTGGTCAGGTCCGGCCATGACCGACAGCGCGAGCGCCGCGTCATCCACCGTCAGCGCGAACACCGAGATGCAGTCCAGCGTTCGGCAGGCCGGCACCAGGCCAGCAGTCGAGATCATGCCGAGGCTCGGCTTCAGTCCGACGATGTTGTTGAACATCGCCGGCACGCGCCCGCTGCCGGCCGTGTCGGTGCCAAGCGCCAGCGGCACGAGCCCTGCGCCGACCGCGACCGCCGAGCCTGAGCTCGATCCGCCGGGAATCAGATCCTCGCGGATCGAATTCCTGGGAATGCCGTAGGGTGATCGCACGCCGACGAGGCCGGTTGCGAACTGGTCCAGATTGGTCTTGCCGATGATGATCGCGCCCGCTGCCCGCAGCCGCTCTACGGCGGTCGAGTCCTGCGCCGGCGTGTAAGAGAACGCCGGGCAGGCCGCCGTGGTCGGAAATCCCAGCGCGTCGATGTTGTCCTTCACCGCGACCGGCACGCCGTAGAGCGGCAAGCTGGCGGGGTCCTCGGCGGCAAGCTTTTCGGCTTCCGCGATCGCGTCCTTCTCGTCGCGCAGGCTGATGAAAACAGCGGGATCGTTGTGGTCGCGGATGCGCTGATAGGTTCGCGCGATCGTCTGCGCCGGCGTGATGGTGCCCGCGCGATGCGCGGCCACGATCGCGGCGATCGTTTCAGGCTGTTCAGCCCCCATGGCGACAAAACTCCGGCAACTGGTCTCACCCGGATTGAAGCAAGCGATGTGCCATTGTGTACATTATCCGGGCGGTGCAGTCGTTCCAGATATCGTCGTGAGATCATAGGCTTGACGGATGGGCTGATGCGCGGGAAGCCGTCCCGCAAACGCCCTATGCAGGGCACTTGCGCAAATATTGGGCAGTCCCGATCAGGTGAAGCCAGCAAGCATCTGAAGCAGCCGCTCCCGGTTCGCCTTGCCGATCTTCTCCTCGACGTGCCGCTCGTGCTCGGCGGCGAGCCGCTTCAATGTGGCCAGCGCCGCGTTGCCCTGCGCTGTGAGGTGGAGCGCGTGGGAGCGCCGATCTGATTTCGACTTGATTCGCTTCAACAGCTTGCGTTCCTCGAGGCCGTCGAGCAGACGGACCAGCCGAGCGCGCTCGATACCAAGCCGGTTGGCCACCGCCATCTGCGACAGGCCGGGATTGGCGCCGACAACGGTGAGCACCGAGTACTGCGTCGGCCGGATGCCGGCGTCGCCGAGCGTCTTGATGAAATCCTGAAAGATCCAGATCTGGAAGCGCCGCACCGCATAACCGGCATGGCCGACCAATGCATCGAGGCCGATCCCGTCCGCGTCGATCGGCCGCGCCGCGCCGTAGCCGCCGCGTTTGCGGAGAGAAGTCCGGGTTGCGCTGGCTGTCACATCGCGTCTCCTGCCACGCCACCTTAGCGCTCCGGCGGCTTCAGTGGAAGATTGTTGTTGACGACAACAATTGTCATGCTCAACCTTGTGGCCAAGGCAGCCCGAAACGAGGCTGTGACCGATCCCTGACAGGGGCGAGGAGGAAACCATGACGTCAGCCCCACCCGGTGATCCTTCGAGCCTGTTCGCAGCGTCAAAAACGGTCGCCGCGCATCGCGCCGACGGCAGCATCGTGCTGCGCTCGCCGGAGCCCCTGCGCGAGAGCGCGCGCTGCATCGGCGACTGGCTGGAGCATTTTGCGCGGCAGACGCCGGACAAGATTTTTCTCGCCGAGCGCGACAGCGGCGAGACGCCCTGGGCCACCGTGACTTACGCGGGGGCCCTGCGGCGGGTGCGTGCGGTGGCGTCGTGGATCCTGGCGCAAGGGCTCAGCGCCCAGCGCCCCGTCGTCATTCTCTCCGACAATAGCATCGATCACGCGCTGCTGGCGCTCGCCGCCCAGCATGTCGGCGTGCCCTCGGCCGCGATCTCGCCGGCCTATTCGCTGATGTCGAAAGATTTCGACAAGCTGAAAAGCATGATCTCGCTGCTTGAGCCCGGCGCGATCTATGTTTCCGGCACCAAGCCGTTTGCGGCGGCACTCGCTGCGATAAAACCGCTGCACAAGGCACAGATTATCAGCGGCGTCGCCGGCGATGCCGATGCGCTTGCGTTCCGCGTCATCGCGGCAACGGCCGAGACGCCCGAGGTCGCAGAGGCCTTTGCGGCGGTGACGCCTGATACAATCGCAAAATTCCTGTTCACCTCGGGCTCAACAGGCACGCCGAAGGCGGTCATCAACACGCAGCGCATGCTGACCTCGAGCCAGCAGGCAAAGGCACAGACCTGGACATTTCTTGGACAGAGCGGCGACGATCTCGTCATCCTCGACTGGCTGCCCTGGAGCCACACCTTCGGGGCCAACCACAATTTCAATCTCGTGCTGCGCAATGGCGGCTCGCTCTACATCGATGGCGGCAAGCCCGCCCCCGGCCTCTTTGCGACATCGCTCGCCAATCTGAAAAGCGTGATGCCGACGGTCTATTTCAACGTGCCGCGCGGTTTCGATATGCTGATCGCGGCGCTGCGCGACGACGAAGAACTGCGCCGTCGTTTCTTCAGCGAGGTGAAATTCGCCTTCTACGCCGGCGCCGCACTGCCGCAGAATCTCTGGGATGCGCTGGAAGAGCTGTCGATCAAAACCATCGGTCATGCCATGCCGATGGTTTCGGCCTGGGGTTCGACCGAGACCTCGCCGCTGGCGACCGACTGCCATTTTCTCGCGGAGCGCTCCGGCAACATCGGCGTGCCCATACCCGGCACGGAATTGAAGCTCACCGCCTCGGGTGGCAAGCTGGAGGTGCGGGTGCGCGGGTCCCAATGTCACACCCGGCTATTGGAAGGCGCCGGAGTTGACCAGGCAGGCCTTTGACGAAGAGGGTTTTTATATCATCGGCGACGCCGTGAAGTTCGCCGACGCCGAGCGGCCGGAGCGCGGCCTGTTCTTCGACGGGCGCGTCGCGGAAGACTTCAAGCTCAATTCCGGCACTTGGGTCAGCGTCGGCACGCTGCGCGTCGCCGGCATCGCAGCGCTTGCGCCGCTCGCACAAGATATCGTTGTGACCGGCCATGGCGGCGATGAGGTGCGGTTTCTGGTGTTCCCGAACGTCGTCGCCTGCCGTGCGCGTGCCGGCCTGCCTGTCTCGGCAAGCGTGAGCGATGTGCTTGCGCATGACAAGGTGCGGTCCGCGATTGCACAGGGTCTGGCAAGACTGAAGCAGCAGGGCACCAATTCCTCCGGCCACGCCACGCGCGCGCTGCTGCTCGCCGAGCCGCCGTCGGTGGATGGTGGCGAGATCACCGACAAGGGCTACGTCAACCAGCGCGCCGTGCTGACGCGGCGGGCGGAAGTGGTGGCGCGGCTGAATGATGATGCATCGGTGGAGTGGATTGGCTGCGCTGCCTGAGTGTGGATCGGCTGCACCGCCTGAGTTCATCGCATGGTATTGCTCTCTCGTGCCCCGGCTCTGCGCAGCAGCGTTGCACGCTGCAGCGCGTCCGCGGGACACGCGGCCCCAAATATGCCAGCCATTCTGCCGCAATATCTCGCAGGATTCTTTTGTTGCCTAAGCAACTAATTTGTGCGAACCGTTTCGGTCAGGAATGACGGCGGACAAACCGCCGCGACGGATCGGAGGAGACGATGCTCGGCAGAAAGCGTGCTGCGGGCAAATGCCGCCGGATGTCTGGAAGTGATGCCGGATCGCGCCTGTCGCGGATTCCGTCAGGCGTCGCTGCTGCCCGTCACCGCGCCGAGATTTTCGTGCAGCCGGCGCAGCAGGTCGATCAATACCTCGCGCTCGTCCTTGTTCAGGCAAGACAACAACCGGCGTTCGCGCTCGAAGGCGGCGGCGATCACCTTGTCATGGGTGGTCCGGCCCTTCGCCGTCAACGAGATCGAATGGGTGCGGCCGTCGTTCGGATCGGGCCGGATCGACACATGGCCGCGCTTCTCGAGGCCGGCCAGGGTCCGGCTCACCGGGCCCTTGTCGAAGCCGATGACGTGGCAGATGCGCGAAGCGGGAATACCGGGCTCGATCGCCAGCAGCGACATGATCCGCCATTCCGTGACGTTGACGCCGAACTGCCGCTGGTAGAGCGCGGTCGCGCTGTTCGAAAGCTTGTTGGCAATGAAGGTGATGAAGGCCGGAACGTACCGATCGAGATCGAGCGTCGGCCCGACGTCGGCGGGCGCAGGCTTTTGGCGGAATCGGGTCGAAGGCGGCATGTCGGGTTCTGTCTCGCGGCGCTGCTCATGACCTAAGTGCAAGCGCCGCCCTTTCACAAGATCAAAATGAGAGAGAACACTTATGAGCCCACCCGCCTCGACCGCATCAGGCGTCCCGCATCTCGACGTCGATCCCTTCGACATGAACTTTTTTGCCGACCCCTATCCCACACATGAGTTGCTGCGCGAGACCGCGCCCGTCGTCTATCTCGACAAATGGAAGCTCCATGGCGTGGCGCGCTATGCCGAGGTCCATGCCGTGCTGAACGATCCCGCGACGTTCTGCTCGAGCCGCGGCGTCGGCCTGAGCGACTTCAAGAAGGAGGCGCCGTGGCGACCGCCGAGCCTGATCCTCGAGGCCGATCCACCCGAGCACACCCGCACCCGGGCCGTGTTGTCAAAGGTGCTGTCGCCGACGGTGATGAAGGGACTGCGCGACCGCTTTGCCGCGGCGGCCGAGAAGCGCGTGGACGTGCTCCTTGAAAAACGCAGCTTCGATGCGATCGCAGATCTCGCCGAGGCCTATCCACTCGCGATCTTCCCCGATGCGCTCGGTCTGAAGCCTGAGGGGCGCGAGCATCTCATTCCCTATGCGAGCCTGGTGTTCAACGCCTTCGGTCCGCCGAACCGGCTGCGCCAGGGCGCGATCGCGCGCTCGGCGCCGCACCAGGCTTACGTCACCGACCAGTGCCAGCGCGACAACCTGACGCCGGGCGGCATCGGCGCCTGCATTCATGCCCATGTCGACGAGGGCGCGATCACGGCCAGTGAAGCGCCGCTGCTGGTGCGCTCGCTCTTATCGGCCGGCCTCGACACGACCGTCAACGGCATCGGCGCCGCGGTCTATTGCCTCGCGCGCTTCCCCGATCAGTGGCAGCGCCTTCGCGGCGATCTCACGCTTGCGCGCAATGCATTCGAGGAGGCCGTGCGGTTCGAAAGCCCGGTGCAGACCTTCTTCCGTACCACGACGCGTAAGGTCGAACTGTCAGGTGCGAGCATCGGCGAAGGCGAGAAGGTTCTGATGTTCCTCGCCGCCGCCAACCGCGATCCCAGGCGTTGGGACAAGCCTGACAGTTATGACATCACGCGGCGCACCTCCGGCCATGTCGGCTACGGCTCCGGCATTCATATGTGCGTGGGCCAGCTCGTGGCGAGGCTCGAAGGCGAGACGATGCTCTCGGCGCTGGCCCGCCGTATCGCCAGGATCGAGATCACGGGCGAACCGAAGCGCCGCTTCAACAACACGCTGCGCGGGCTCGACAGCCTGCCGGTGACGATCACGCCCGCCTGACACGGCGGGCGACGCGATTGCAATTGCGGGCGCTGATCATGCCCTCGCGGCATTACCTCCGCAGCATCCGCAATTCCCCGCGCCGTCGACACAAACTCGCTGGCATCATCACCGGGATTCCTCGGACTCTCCACGCTCTTGATCTGCAAGTGATAGCCTCCGGCGCAATGTTTTTGATCGGGGCCTTGACGTCTAGCCCACCACCTTGCTGCTCCCTTGCGTGATCAGCCGCGCCGCGCGTTGGTCGCGGGCGTAAATCCACAGCCAGCTCAGCGCGACGCTGAGCCGATGACGCAGGCCGATCAGGAAGTAGATGTGGGCGATGCCCCAGATCCACCATGCGATGGCGCCGCGCAATTTGACCTTGCCGAAATCGATCACGGCGAGCCGCTTGCCGATCTGGGCGAGGCTGCCGGCGTGCTTGTAGCGGAACGCACCCTTGCTCTCGCCGCGCAGGCGGGCCTTGATCGTTTCGGCGACATGCTTGCCCTGCTGCTTGGCAGCCGGCGCGATCCCGGGCACCGGCTTGCCCTCCCAGGCATTGATGTTGATGGTGTCGCCGATTGCAAATATCTCGGGGTGGCCGGGGATGGTGAGATCGTTCTCGACCTGCGCGCGCCCGGCACGATCGGCCGGTGCGCCCAGCCATTCGGCGGCGGGTGAAGCGCGCACGCCGGCGGCCCAGATCCGCGTCTTCGCCTCAAGCAGCCTGCCGCCGAAGACGACGCCTTCACGGTTGATTTCGGTGACGGCCTGCCCGAGTACGACCTCGACACCGATCTTTTCGAGCGAGGCCTGGGCATAGGCGGAGAGGTCGTCGGGAAAGCCCGCGAGCACGCGGGGGCCAGCCTCGATCAGCACGACGCGGGCCTTGGTCGTATCGATGTTGCGAAAATCATCGGGCAGCGTGTGATGCGCCATCTCGGCGATGGTGCCCGCGAGCTCAACGCCTGTAGGACCGGCGCCGACGATGACAAAAGTCAGTCTCGCGGCGCGCTTCGCCGGATCGGTCTCGCGCTCGGCGCGCTCGAACGCCACCAGGATGTGACGGCGCAGCGTGGTCGCGTCTTCCAGCGTCTTCAGTCCCGGTGCCCATGTCTCCCACTCATCATGGCCGAAATAGGCGTGACGCGCGCCGGTGGCGAGCACCAGGGTGTCGTAGGGCACCTCGCTGCCGTCGTCGATCAGCACGCAGCGCCTGTCGGCATCGACGCCGTTGACTGTGGCAAACAGCGTCGTCACCTCGCGCCTGTGGCGCATGAGATGGCGCACGGGCCAGGCGATCTCGCTGGGCGAAAGCGATGCGGTCGCGACCTGGTAAAGCAGCGGCTGAAACAGATGATGGTTGCGGCGGTCGATGAGCGTAATTTCGACCGGCGCGCCCGCAAGCCGGTAGGTCGTCTCCAGCCCGCCGAAGCCGGCACCGACGATGACGACGCGATGGGGAGTTGTGGCCATGATGCACCCTCGAATCTCGCTGCTCACTGTCCTGCATTTAAGTGCGGATTGGGTGCCGCGGTCCAATAGTCGTCATCAATCAGGGAATAGGGGCGAGGCATCGATCAGGCGCGGAAAAGCGCCGCAGCCTCGGAGTGGCGTTGGCCGAAGTGAGTAGAATTATATTTCTTGCCATCTCCGTTTAGGGCGAAATATGGTGCAGGAGCCGGCGCCGACCCATTTGGCCGCGCGACAGATTTTGCGTTCAATCGAGACAGACCCGAAGGCGGCGATCACCCCGTTTCCGGGATCGATAATAAGGAGGGGAGTGGCTATGAGGACGGCATTCTGGCTGGCGGGCGCGGCGGCGCTTGTGCTGGCGAATCAGGCATTCGCCGGCGACACCATCAAGATCGGCTTCGTCTCGACTTTCAGCGGCCCGACCGCCGTGATCGGCAACGACATGCGCAATTCGTTCGAGCTCGCGCTGGACCACATGGGTCGCAAGATGGGCGGCAAGCCGGTCGAGGTGATCTACGAGGACGACGGCCAGAAGCCCGATGTCGGCAAGCAGAAGACCGAGAAGCTGGTGCAGTCCGACAAGGTCGATTTCCTGGTCGGCTACATCTGGTCGAACGTGCTGCTCGCCTCGCTCAAGACCGCGGTGGATTCGGAGACCTTCATGATCTCGGCCAATGCCGGCCCGTCGCAGCTCGCGGGCGAGCTGTGTTCGAAATACGTGTTCTCGACCTCCTGGCAGAACGACCAGACGCCGGCCGCCATGGGCCTCTACATGAATGCGAACGGCGTCAAGAGCGTGTTCCTGATTGGTCCGAACTACGCCGCCGGCAAGGATATGCTGGCCGGCCTGAAGAGCACGTTCAAGGGCGAGATCAAGGGTGAGGAATACACGGTCTGGCCGAGCCAGCTCGATTTCTCGGCGGAGCTGGCGAAAGCCCGCGCCTCCGGCGCCGAATCGATCTTCGTGTTCTATCCCGGTGCGGCCGGCGCGCAGTTCCTCAATCAATACGTCCAGGCCGGCATGAAGAGCACGATGCCGCTCTACACCGCCTTCACCGTCGACGAGACGACGTTGCCGTTACAAAAGGAGAATGCGTTCGGTGTGCCCGGTGCGCAGGAATGGGTGAACGATCTCCCGAACGAGCAGAACAAGAAGTTCGTCGCCGACTACCGCGCGAAATATCCCGGCGCCCGGCCGAGCTATTACGGCGCGCAGGCCTATGACGCGGCGCAGCTCATCAACAGCGCGGTGATCGCCGTCGGCGGCGACACCTCCAAGAAGGAAGCGATGAAGGCCGAGATGGAGAAGGCCAACTTCAAGTCACTGCGCGGCGCGTTCAAATACGGCAACAACCACATCCCGATCCAGAACTTCTATCTCCAGGACGTGGTGAAGGGTGCAGGCGGCGAGCTTTCGCTGAAGACCGTCGCCACCATCGTCACTGCTGATCAGGACCGCTTCCACGACAAGTGCCCGATGAAATGAGGTCCCCACCTCTCCCCGCACTTGTCCCGCCGGATCGGAAGGCGGATGCGAGGAGAGGAGTTCACCGCGCTGTCTTTTCCGTCATGCTTCGTCGCGACGCTCCTCGCAATGGCGGTTGGATGGAACCTACAGCCGCGGTATGCTCGCGGGCCGCACCTCGCGCGCCTGCGCGGCGAGCCTGATGCCGGCATTGGCCGCACCAAAGCCCTGATAGTTCCGCCGCTCGACGATCTCGAAGAAGAAGCGCTCGTCGAAGATGTGGGTGTAGACCTGGAAGAATTCGCCGTCGCCCTCGCGGTCATAGAGGATGTGGTTGGCGCGGAGCTTGGCCATGACATCCGGGGCAAGGTCGTATTTGGCTTCGATGTCGTCGTAGTAGTTATCAGGAATATCCAGGAAGCCCGCGCCGCGGGCGCGCATGGCTGCGACGGCGGCGAAGATGTCCTCGCACGCAAAGGCGACGTGTTGCACGCCTGAGCCGAAAAACTCCGAGATGAAGCGCGCCGGCAGCGTGCGGTTGGCGGAGGACCCGTTGACGACGAAGCGCAGGCTCTGGTCGCCATTGACGAGGGCCTGACTCTGCACGAGGCCGCGGGGGTCCGCGATCTCCATCTGCGGCAGCCGCGCGAGGTCCAGGATGCCGGTATAGAACAACAGCCAGGACAGCATCTCGTCATAGGGCATCGACTGCGCGATGTGATCGACCGCGAGCAGCGCATCCGCACCTGCGTCGCCCGCGACGGGTTCGAAATCCGTGTCCCAGTTCTTGCCGGCCTGGTCGAGGAAATAGAGCAGACTGCCGCCGACGCCGTGGATCGCGGGGATCTCCAGCTCGCCCGGCCCGACCGGCTGATAGAAGGTGCGCGCTTTCAGGGTCTCGGCGCGCTGCATGGCAAGGCCGGCATTGTCGACGTCGAGCGCGATGGCGCAGACGCCGGGGCCGTGCGTGACATAATGCGAATGCGCAAAGCCGTCGGTCTCGGAGTTGATCACGAGCTCGACCTTGCCCTGGGACCAGCGCTCCACAGCCTTGCTGCGGTGCTTGCCGCTTTTGCGGAAGCCGAGCTGTGACAACAAATGCGCGAGCTCGCCGGCCTTGTTCTCGTTGACGGCGAACTCGATGAAGCCCGTACCGCTGCTTTTCGCCTTCGGCGCCAAGGGCTCGCCGACGAGCCTGGGCCAATGCGGGGCGAGTTGGTCCTGTAACAGGATCAGCGAGCGCAGGCCGTCGACCGCGGTCTGCCCGGCCGAGCCGGCGCGGAATTGGTCGTTGAAAATCTCCAGCGACCACGGACCGGAATAACCGGTCGCGGCAATCGCCTGCATGAACTCGCTGACCGGCAGATCACCCTGGCCCGGGAAGGAGCGAAAGTGTCGGCTCCAAGACAAAACGTCGAGTTCGAGCTTCGGCGCGTCGGCGAGCTGGACCAGAAAGATCTTGTCACCGGGGATCGAGGCCATCGGCCGTACCGGGAAGCCGGGCGCCAGCGCGTGAAAAGAGTCGAGGATGACGCCGATCGCGGGATGATCGGCGCGCCGCACGATCTCCCAAGCGTCCCGATAATCGTTGACGTGCCGGCCCCAGGCCAGCGCCTCGTAGCCGATGCGCAAGCCCCGCCTGGCGGCGTGGTCGCCGAGCTCGCGAAAATCATCCGCGGCGCGGTCGATGCCGCCGAGCGAGGCAGGCGAGACGTTCGAACAGATCAGCAGCAAATCGGTGCCGAGCTCCTGCATCAGGTCGAACTTGCGTTCGGCACGGGCGAAATTGCGCGAGCGCTGCGGCTCCGGCATGCCTTCGAAGTCGCGGAACGGCTGGAACGCGCAGATCTCGAGATTGAGGTCCTTGCAGAGTTTTGCGATCTCGCGCGGCCTCGCTCCGAACGACAGCAAATCGTTCTCGAAGATCTCGACCGCCTCGAACCCGGCGGATGCGATGGCACGCAGCTTTTCGTCGAGGGCGCCTGAAAGGGAAACGGTTGCGATCGAGCGCTTGTTCATGCGGCCTGCTCCATGATGTGGCCCGGCGATATTTTTTGACCCGTGCGCGCGGCTTCGCCGACGGATTCGACGACGGCGAGCGTGGCCATCGCGTCTTGCACCGAGATCAAGGGCTGTTCGCGACCCGCGATCACCGCGCAGAAATGCCGGAGTTGCTCGGCCAGGGGATCGAATGCGGCGGGCGCGATCGTCGCGCGCGACAGCGGCGCGTACCAGCCGGGCTGCTGCGCATAGGTCCACAGCTCCATATTGGGCACCGACAGCGAACCCGCGGTTCCGGAGAAGATGTAGCAGGGCTGGTCTTGCTTCGGGTATGCAGCGTTCTCGCCGGACGCGAGCTCCCAGCTCCACGGCGCCGGCGTCGCATCCGACACGGTCACCGTTCCCAGTGCGTCATTGGCAAAGCGCAGCAGCAATGCAGCGGTGTCCTCGACGGCAAAGCCGCGAACCTTGTTCGACGTCAATGCCTGCACTTCGCTGATTTCGCCGCAGATGAAGCGGAGATTGTCGATGTCGTGGATGAGGTTGATGAGCAGCGGGCCGCCACCGTGCTCGCGTCGCCACGCCACATCAAAATATTCGTCGGGCTTTTTCAGCAGCCACAACCCGACCACGGCCGTGAGTTGGCCGAGCTTGCCGTCTGCCACCGTTTCGCGAGCGGCCTTGATGATGGGATTGTGCCGGCGGTGATGGCCGACCAGCATCGGCACGCCGGTCCGTTTGACGGCTGCGCACAGACGTTGCGCGGCAGCGACGGTGTCGGTCACCGGCTTCTCGATCAACGCCGGCACGCCGGCCTCGGCGCAGTCGAGGGCCATCTGGAGATGCAGGGCGTTCGGGGAAGCAATGATCAGACCGTCGGGTTGTTCCTGCGCCAGCAATGCGCGGTGATCTGTGTAGCATGGCACGTTGCGCGCCCGCGCATGATCGGTCGCAGCGGGTGAGGGATCGGCAATGCCGGCCAGCACGCAGTCTTGCGAGGCCTCGATCAGTTCTATGTGGCGGCGGCCGATCAAGCCGGCGCCGGCGACCGCAATGCGCTTTCGCGGGCTCATGCTGCGTTCTCCTCCATGACGCCACCGACGAAGAGCTGGCCGATCCTCGGATCGTTCAGGATGGAGGCGGCCTCGTCGACCATCCGCCTCAAGCTGCCCGATAGGCGGCGCTACGTGCCGCCATCACGGCATCAAAAGCCTCTCCCATGACTTCGGTCGAGGGGGTGAGGCCCGTGAACAGTTCGAAGGCGTCGGCAGCCTGGTAGATCGCAAGCTCCCGCCCGGTCATGATCCGGGCACCCTTCTCTCGCGCTGCGGCAAGAAGCGGCGTGATCAGCGGCGAATAGACGGCATCGGCGACCCACAGATCGGCTCGGAGCAGCACCGCGGGCACCGGTGTGTTGCGGTTCGGCAGCATGCCGACCGGCGTTCCGTTGATAAGCCCGGTCGCACCATCGAGCGCGTCCTCGACGCTTCGGGCCACCCGTGCGCCACCGTGCTCGGCCAGCAGGGTGGCAAGCTTCTCGGCTCGCGCCGATTCGCTGTCGAAGATGCGGAGGTCGGCGACCTTCAGGCTCGCCAGCGCAAACGCAATCGCTTTGCCGACGCCACCGGTGCCGATGACGGCCACCGCATTTCCGGAAGGGGCCAGCAGGGGCTGAACGGCATGTGCAAAGCCCGTGGTGTCGGTGTTGTGGCCGATCAGCCGCCCGTCCTTGACGACCACGGTATTGACCGCGCCCATGGCGGCCGCGCCCGGCGCCAGCTCGTCGAGCAGCGGCACGACGGCCTCCTTGTAGGGGAAGGTGACGTTGACGCCGGCAAAGCCGAGCCGCCGCACGCCCTCCAGCATCATGCTGAGCCCGGCCGTGTCGGCGCCCGCGACCTCAATGAGCTGGTAGTGGCCGCGCAGGCCCAGTGCCTCGGCTGCGCGCTCATGCATCGCGGGGGAGGCGGAATGGGCGATCGGCGCGCCGATCAGGCCGGTCAGGAGCTTTTGGGAGGCGGCAGGTCCGCGGTTAGACATGATCCGTTATGGTCTCTTGGTCGTCTCTTCGGGGCGCGTTGATGTCAGGCCATTAGCGGGAAAATCCGCGCAATTCCAACAGGAACGATAGTCAATCTCCTGCCTGACTCAATTACCCTTTCGTCCCGCAAGCCTAACATAATGTTATTTCTTCCGGGTCCGCGCGGCCGCGGCCTTGCCGTTGCCGCGGGACGGCTCGACGGCGCGCATCTCGGCGCGCAGGGACTCGATGAAATGTTCGACATGGAGCGACAGCGGCGCGCCGCGCTTGACCGCGATATAGGTCTCGAAACGGGTCGGCTCGGTGATCTTCAACAGCTCGACCCCGGGATAGCCGCCATGCGCCACCGTGAACTGGTCGATGATGGCGATGCCTAGCCCCGCTTTCACCAGCGCGCAGACCGTGGTGCCGAACCGCGCCCGGATGGTGATGTTGTAGTCGAGCCGGTGGCGGGCAAACATCTCGGCCATGATCCGGCCGTAAGGGTCGTTGGGATCGATGCCGATCAGAGGGTAGCGGGTGATCTCGGCAGCCGAGACCTGCTTGCGCCCCGCCAACTCGTGGCCCGGCGGCACGACGCAATAGAGCTCGCCCGAAGCGAGCGGCATGAAGTCGAGCCCGGAATGGTCCAGCCGGTAGCTCATGGCGACGCACTCGCCGCGGCCGAGCATGAGATAGTCGATTGCTTCCTCGAGCTTCAGGATGTTGATGTCGATGCCCAAATCAGGATAGCGGCGGCGCACGCGTTCGATCGCGCGGGGCACCATCACCTGCGAGATGCTCGGCACCGAGCCGATGCGCAATTCCGACAATCCGCCGCGGCCGATCTTGGAGATGAGCTCGGAGAGGTCGTCGACCTTCTTGTAGACGCCGTTGATCTGCTCAAAGATGTTCTCGGCTTCCGGCGTCGGGAAGTAGCGGCCGTTCCGGCGCTGGAAGAAGCGGATGCCGAGCGAGCGCTCGGTGTATTTGACCAGCCGGCTGATCCCCGGCGCCGACACGTTCAACAGTTTCGCCGCGCCGCCAATGGTGCCCGTCACCATCACGGCACGGATCACTTCAACCTGGCGCAGCGTCATCATGGTCTTGGCATCCGAGAGAGCTCGTGGCGACGATCATCTCACGAGAGCCGGGATGTCATCCAGCGGCAAAGTGAGGCTGGGGCGGAGCAGGGCGAGAGGTTTCGCGGCGGGGGTGTTTCGACCAAAATCGGCGCGTTCACAGGGAAGGGCATCGTCGGGCGGTCCATTGCATCGGGCCGTCTGCCGCAGCCTGGGTCTCAGCTACAAGGCCCTTCCGGCGAAACGCTGCCGGGCCGCTCCGCACGCTCGCTTTGCAGCACGTCGCGCGCGTACTCGATGATTTTCTGCTTGTTCGCGATATCGCGGACGGCGAAAAACACGCGGTTCAATTCCAGGCCGAGCACGCTGTTGAGGGCGATGTTCTCGTCTTCCATCGTAGCTTCTCGCTCTTGACGCCTTAGGCGTAACTGGACGTTAGTTCCTCCACAAGTAGATTAAATCTTCGATGCCAGCGCCACACCGGGGAATTACAGAGGGCAGTGAATTGAGGCACCCCCCTAAGACGTGCTATATCGAGCCGCGAGTGGCAGGGAATGCACAAATGTCCGTCGTGGATTATGGCCGCGAAGCGCTGGACTTCATCGAAGGGCTGGGAGCCTATGACAGGGTTCCGGCCGCCATGAATGCGCTCGAAGCGGCGTTCGGTCGCTTCGGCTTCGAAACCATCATCGTGACGGGATTGCCGAATCCCGACCAGCGGTTTGCACAGATGGTGCTCGCCAAGCGCTGGCCGGCGGAATGGTTCAGTCTCTACACTCAGAACAACTACGACCGTGCCGACCCTGTGCTGCGGTTGTGCCGACAATCGGTCAATCCGTTTGAATGGTCGGAAGCGCCCTATGATGCCGACCTCGAGCCGGATGCGGCCGAGGTGATGAATCGCGCCACCGATTTTCGCATGTCGCGCGGCTTCATCGTGCCGATCCACAGCCTCACCGGTTATGCGGCCGGCGTTTCGCTCGGCGGCGTGCATCTCGATCTCAACGCGCGAAGCAAGCCGGCGCTGCACCTGATGGCGATGTATGGCTTCGACCATATTCGCCGTCTGCTCGAACCGGCGCCGCATCCCTCGGCGCGCCTCACCCCACGCGAGCGTGAGGTGATGCTCTGGGCCTCGCAGGGCAAGTCGGCCTGGGAAATCGGCCAGATCCTGCACATCACGCAGCGAACTGCCGAGGAACATCTTGCAACTGCGGCGCGCAAGCTCGGCGCCGTCAACCGCACGCATGCGGTTGTGCTGGCGATTCGCCACAAGATCATCAATCCCTAAGCGACGTACTGGGAAATTTCCCAATATCGACTTCGCGCCTTTTTGAGGAGGCTACCTCCATTGAGGCTGGATGGGGGTTTTCATGATTCACGCAATTTCCGCAGTCAATCGCCACCTGTACGAAGACGTACTCGAACAGCATTTCCGGCTGCGCCACGACATCTTCGTCGAGGAACGGCACTGGGAAACCCTCCGCAGGCCCGATGGTCGCGAGATCGACTCCTATGACAACGAGGACACCGTCTATCTGCTTGCGCTGGAGGGGCGCCGCGTAATTGGCGGTCACCGGCTCTACCCGACCACCAAACCGTCGATGATGAGCGAGGTCTTCCCGCATCTGGCTGCGGTTCGCGGCTGCCCTGCCGATCCACTGATCTGGGAATGGTCGCGCTACTTCGTCGTACGTGATCGCCGTGACGGCGCTCTTAACCTGCAGCTGATGGCGGCAGTGCAGGAGTTCTGCCTCGGCCAGGGAATTGCGCAGATCAGCGCGATCATGGAAACTTGGTGGTTGCCGCGCTTCCAGGAGGCCGGCTTCGTCGTGACTCCGCTCGGCCTGCCGGCGCTGGTGGAAAACGCGTGGACCATGGCCGCCACAATCGACATTCGCCGGCAGACGCTCGATGCCCTGCATGATCGCATCGGCGTGGCTTCGATCGTGCGCCAGGACGGACCGCGTCTCGATTGCATCGCCCGTGCCAACACCTGCGGCCTCGCTGCCGCGCAACGAAAGACCGCCTGACATGTCGAACATGATGCGAGACGGCCAGATCATGGCGCAGACCAAGGACGAAAATCTCGGCTACATGTCGGACATGGCGCTCGAACTCGCGCAGATGGCGGACGATGCCGGATTGGTGACGCTCGCCTATTTGTTCCGGATGGCCGCGCTGGAGGCCTCGACCGCCAACAGCGAGCTCAACGAGCCGAACGATCTTCCCCGTCACATCACGTCACATTAGACGTCGCTTCCTCATCCCGGCCTCAACAGCTCCCTCTTCCCGGCAACGGGGAGGGTTTTCGCTTGGGTGCGGCAGGCTGCCCCATCCAGCGCGGCGGCCTCCTTGCATGACCGGCTCTGGTCGCATGCACCGGCATGCAACAAAGTGCATGTCTGGTGTGGAATCGCTCTTGCTTCGGAACGATACTGCCATTACCCATTTTTCTGCCTTGAAGAGGCAGGGGGAGCTCTTTCACTGATGGCGACTGTGTTCGAACATCGGCGCACGTCTGCGTGCTCCTGAAAGAGCGTTGATGCTGCTCGTCGTCGAACAGTTCTTGAACGGATTGCAGTTCGGCCTGCTGCTGTTCCTGCTCGCCGCCGGCCTGACGCTGGTGTTCGGGATCATGGATCTCGTCAACCTGGCGCACGGCTCGCTCTACATGATGGGCGCCTATTTCGCCGCGACCTTCGCGGCCTGGACCGGGAGCTTCCTGCTGGGGGCGCTGCTGGCGTTAGGGGCGACGCTGGCGCTCGGCATCGTTCTCGAGGTGAGTGCGCTGCGGCATCTCTACGGGCGCGATCATCTCGACCATGTGCTCGCAACCTTCGGATTGATCCTGTTCTTCAATGAAGCCGTACGGCTGATCTGGGGGCCGGCGGGCCTCGCGCTGCCACTGCCGGCCTGGCTCACCGTGCCGGTGCCGATCCTGCCAGGCATTCACTATCCCGCCTACCGCCTCGCCATCATCGTGGTCGCGCTGCTGGTTGCGCTGCTGCTCTATCTCGGCGTGATGCGCACGCGCATCGGCATGCTGATCCGCGCCGGTGCCTCCAGCCGCGAGATGATCGGCGCGCTCGGCATCAACATCAAGCTGCTCTACACGCTGGTGTTCGGCCTGGGCGCCGCGCTCGCCGGCCTCGCCGGGCTGATGCAGGCGCCGATCCTCACCGTGCAGATCGGCATGGGCGAGAACATCCTGATCCTTGCCTTCGTCATCATCGTGATCGGCGGCATCGGCTCGATCCGCGGCGCATTCCTCGCCGCGATCTTCGTCGGCATGATCGATACGCTCGGCCGCGCGTTCCTGCCCAATCTGTTGCGGCAGGTGCTGAGCGGCGCGGCTGCCTCCACCGCCGCGCCTGCGCTGTCCTCCATGCTGATCTATCTGCTGATGGCGATGGTGCTGGTGGTGCGGCCGGAGGGGCTGTTTCCGGCCAACCGTCGATGAAGGGCTTCTCGGTGAGCAAGGCCGTCACGGCCCTGATGCTGGCGGGCCTCCTGCTGCTGCCGCTCTATTCGTATCTGTCCGGCAACATCTTCATCCTGACGCTGTTCACGCGCATCGTCATCCTGGCGCTGGCGGCCGCCAGCCTCAACCTCATCATGGGCTTCGGCGGCATGATGAGCTTCGGCCACGCCGCCTATCTCGGCATCGGCGGCTACGCGGTCGGCATGCTCGCGCAGGAAGGTGTTGGAAGCGGCTTCATCCAGTTTCCGGTCGCGCTGGCGGCATCCGCCGTCTATGCGCTGGTGATCGGCGCGCTGTCGCTGCGAACGCGCGGCGTCTACTTCATCATGATCACGCTGGCCTTCGCCCAGATGGCCTATTACGTCGCCTCGGGGCTCGCGCGCTACGGCGGCGATGATGGCCTCACCGTCTACAAGCGCAGCGATTTCTCCGGCCTGGTCAACCTGTCGAACCGCACGCAGTTCTATTATCTCTGCCTCGCCTGCCTGTTCGGCGTGATCTTCCTGATCTGGCGCATCGTCAATTCGCGCTTCGGCCTCGTCGTGCAGGGGCTGCGCTCCAACGAGCAGCGCATGCAGGCGATCGGCTTCCCGGCAAAACGCTATCAACTCGTCTGCTTCGTCATCTCGGGCACGATGTGCGGCCTCGCCGGCGCGCTGCTCGCCAACAACACCGATTTCGTCAGTCCGGCCGTGATGTACTGGACGCGCTCCGGCGATCTCATGGTGATGGTGATCCTGGGCGGCATGGGCACGCTGTTCGGCCCTGTGGTGGGGGCGGTGATCTATCTCCTGCTGGAAGAGTTCCTGTCGCAGATTACCGAATATTGGGCGCTGATCATGGGCCCGCTGCTGCTGTTGATCGTGCTGTTCGGCCGCGGCGGTATCATGGGTCTGCTGGGGAGGCTCAATCGTGGCTGAACCGCTGCTCCGCGTCGAAAAGCTGGTGCGCCGCTTCGGCGGCATTACCGCAACCGACAACGTCTCGCTCGACGTCGCGGCAGGCGAACTGCACGCCATCATCGGGCCGAACGGCGCCGGCAAGACCACACTGATCAGTCAGCTCACCGGACACCTCGAGCCGCATTCAGGCAGCGTCTCGCTCGGGGGCCGCGACATCACCTATCTGCCGGCCTATCGCCGCTGCGCGTTGGGTCTCGCGCGTTCGTTCCAGATCACCTCGCTGCTGCTCGACTTCACTGCCGCAGACAACGTCGCGCTGGCCGCGCAAGCGCATGCCGGCCACTCGTTCCGCTTCTTCGCCGATGCACGCAAGGAAAGGGGTTTGCGCGATGCCGCCCGTGCGGCGCTCGATCGTGTCGGCCTGCTCGATCGCGCCGACGTCGTGGTGAGCAGGCTCAGCCATGGCGAGCGCCGTCAGATCGAGCTCGCGGTCGCGCTGGCGAGCAAGCCAAAACTGCTGCTGCTGGACGAGCCTATGGCAGGTCTCGGCGTCACCGAATCCCAGGGCATGGTGAAGCTGCTCCAGGAGCTGCGCAAAGAGGTCTCGATCGTGCTGGTGGAACACGACATGCCGGCGGTGTTCGCGCTGGCCGACCGCATCTCGGTGCTGGTCTATGGCCGTGTCATCGCCTCCGGCGATCCCGCCGCCATCCGCGCCAACGAGGACGTCAAGCGCGCCTATCTCGGCGACCAGCACGTGGTGACGCGCCATGGCTGATACGCTGCTCGAGGTCGACGGCATCGAGACCTGCTATGGCCTCAGCCAGGTGCTGTTCGGCCTGTCGCTGTCGATCAAGCCGGGCGAGATGGTTTCGCTGATGGGCCGCAACGGCATGGGCAAGACCACGACGATCCGCTCGATCATGGGCCTGACGCCGGCGCGATCGGGCAGCATCCGCTTTGCGGGTGCGGAGGTGCGGCAGCTGCCTTCGTACCGCATCGCCAAGCTTGGCATCGGCCTCGTGCCCGAGGGTCGCCAGATCTTTCCGAACCTCACGGTGCGCGAGAATCTCGTTGCCGCCGCCGCCGATCGCTTTGGCAGCGCCAATCCCTGGACGCTCGCTGCGATCTACGTGCTGTTTCCACGGCTCGCCGAACGCGCCGCCAACATGGGCAACCAACTCTCCGGCGGTGAACAGCAGATGCTCGCCATCGGCCGTGCGCTGATGACGAACCCAAAACTCCTGATCCTGGATGAAGCGACCGAAGGACTTGCGCCGCTGATCCGCGAGGAGATCTGGAACTGCCTGTCGATGCTGAAGCGCCGGGGCCAGTCGATCCTGGTCGTCGACAAGAACGTCGATCACCTCGCCCGCATCTGCGACCGCCATTACATCATCGAGCGCGGCAAGACGGTGTGGAGCGGGACATCGGACCAGCTGATGGCTGAGCCGGATCTGCAGCATAAATATCTGGGTATTTGAGCCGACGCATTCTCCACGTCATTGCGAGCGCAGCGAAGCAATCCAGAATTTCTCTGGGGAGGGATCCTGGATTGCTTCGTCGCTCAGCTCCTCGCAATGACGGAAGCGAGAGCGCAGCTCAAAACACCTCGAAATATTCGCGATGCTCCCAGTCGGTCACCTCCGCCAGGAAGCGGTCGATCTCGGCGTTCTTGATGTGGGTGTAATAGTCGACGAACTCCGTGCCGAATTTTTCGCGGAAGAACGGATCGTCCTTCAGCGCGCTGACCGCATCCCGCAGGGACTTCGGCAACGACGGCGCCTTGGTCTCGTAGGGCGTGTCGGCCGAGGGGCCCGGATCGAGCTTGCGGTCCACGCCGTCGAGGCCGGCGAGAATTTGCGAGGCCATGTAGAGATAGGGATTGGCCGCGGGCTCGCCGACGCGGTTTTCCAGGCGTGTGGCGGCATCGTTCGCGCCGCCCAGCACGCGGATCATCACGCCCCTGTTGTCGCGGCCCCAGATCGCCCGGTCCGGCGCCAGCGAATAGGAGCGGTAACGCTTGTAGCCGTTGATGGTCGGCGTCGTGAATACGGTGGCGGCGCGGGCGTGATCGAGCAGGCCGGCGAGAAACGCCTTGCCGAACGCGCTGAGCGCCTCTCCGCCGTCCTTCGCCATGAACAGGTTTTCGCCGCTCGCGCGCGAGACCACCGACTGGTGCAGGTGCCAGCCGCTCGCAAACAAATTCGGCAGTTTCGGCCGGCACATGAAGGTGGCGTGACAGCCGTGCCGGCGCGCAATCTGCTTCACGGCGCTGCGGAACAGCACCATGTTGTCGGCGGGCTCCAGGCCCTTCTTCGGCGCGAAGGTGAACTCACATTGGCTCGGCCCGAACTCGACTTCGACGGAGCGCAACGGCAGACCGAGCGCGACGATGTCACGGCGCAGGATCTCCAGCACCGGCTCCATCTGATCGAAGCGCTGTTCGGTGAGGTATTGATAGCCGTGGGAGAGCAGGCTCACCGAGGGCGGCGTGCCGGGCTGTCCGGCGTCCTCCGCGCGCATATGCGGGTCGTCGAGCCTGAAAATGTGGAATTCGACCTCGAGCCCCGCGACGAAATCATGCCCGCGGCGGCCGAGCTCGTCGAGGACCTTGCGATAAAGCCCGCGCGTCGCGAACGGAACGGGACGGCCGTCATTGAAATGGAGGTCGCATAACACCCAGCCCGTCGCCGGCGCCCATGGCAGCACGCGAAACGTGGTGGGGTCGGCGACCATCAGCACATCGGCCGCGCCTTCCATTTCCTTCATGCCGAAGCCGCCGCCTGACGTGAACACCGGAAAAACCGTGCGGTGCGAGGTGTCCTTGGCGAGCATCGTCGTGGTGATGGAGCAGCCGCTCTCCAGCGAGGCGAGGGCTTCCGAGGCAATAATGGTCTTGCCCCGCAAAATGCCGTGCTGATCGGGGAAGGCGAGGCGGATGACTTCGAGGTTCTGCTCCTCGACGATGCGGCGCATGCGCGCTGCAGCGTCCTTCTGCTCATCCGACCACAGCGCGTGACGCGCGACGAAAGTCACGTTGCAATTCCTCCAGTCGTGAGGCGCGAGCATGCGCCACATTCTCCTGCGCTCGCAATGACGCGGATAGACCTCACTCCGCCGCCGTCAGCCGATGCACCTGGCCTTCGCTTTCCTTCGGCACCGGCGCAGTCCATGGCGCGCCGCGGCGGCGCTTGACGTCGATTTCCATCCAGTAGGTCTCCCAGCCACGCGTCGGCCCGATGCCGTCCATCGTCGCCGGTCCCTGAATGCTGCGTGCGTTGGCCTCATCCAGGAACAGCATCGGCTTCTCGCCGCCTCCGACCTTCTCGATCTCCTGCCGCAGCAGGCGGCGATACTGCACGATCGCCTTGTCGCTGGTGCCGAGATGCTCCTTGGTGCGGTCCTGGATCGCGCCCATCGATTCCACCGCCCACTGGTCGTGGACGTTGATGTCGCTGCCCATCCCGGTATAGGTCGCGGTCTGCTGCTCGTGCGGATCGAAGCCGTATTCGTTGCTGCGATTCTTCCGCGAGACGTAATCCGGCAGCTCATAGAGTTCGAGCCGCTGGTCGCGCATTTTCTTCTTGTCGACAGGGTTCGCATAGCTGGTGAAGATCGCGTACCAGTAGCAGTTCTCGTCATCGACAGGCACATGCCACTGCGTGATCGTCATCTCCGTGCTCATGGGAATGACGAAGCCGTGCGGAAACAGCTGGTTGGTGACGCGCACATGCGTGCGCTCCTCGTCGATCTCGCGCAGCGCGATCAGCCGGAGCCCATACTCGGTGTGCTCGACGTTGATGATGGGGCGGTCATATTCGCGCAGGATCTTCGTCATCGGCAAATCGCTTCCCGCGGAGGCGCCGCGGAATTGCTTGCCATAGGCGGTCGAGGTGTCCTCGTCCTGGAAGAAGCGGTGCAGATAGGAGGCGTGCGCGGGATCGATGCCGACCTCGAGCGCCTGCAGCCAGTTGCAGGCCATGTGGCCCTTGAATGCGAACGTATGGGTGCCGGGTGCGACGAAGCAGTCGAGCTCCGGAAATGCCGGCGGCTCGCCTTCGCCCAGCCAGGCCCACAGGATGCCGCTCTTCTCCACCACCGGATAGGAGCGCTGGCGGATGTTCTGGCAGAGCTTTGAATCCCTGGGCTCGGCCGGCGTCTCGATGCACTGGCCAGTCGCGTCGAACAGCCAGCCATGAAAGGCGCAGCGCAGGCCGCCATGCTCGAGCCGCCCGAAGGCGAGGTCGGCGCCGCGATGGGCGCAGTGGCGGTCGATCAGGCCGTAGCGCCCGGTCTCGTCGCGGAACAGCACCAGGTTTTCGCCGAGCAGCTTGACGGGGCGGATCGGCCGCTGGCCCTCGAGCTCATCGACCAGCGCCGCCGGCTGCCAATAGCTCCGCATCAGCTTTCCGCACGGATCCTTCGGACCGGTGCGCGTGATCAGGTCGTTCTGCTCCTGGCTCATCATGGCGGGTGCATCCCTTGTGGAGTGGCGATTGTTCGCCTATTGAACGAATGGGCGAATTATGACATGCCTTGGATCGGCAGCAAGCACTATTTTGCAGGACTATCCGGAAGCCATGCCCAAGCTGAAGCGTAGCGAGACTGACGAGCGCGCGACGGATTTCGTCGAGGCGCTCGATCGCGGCCTGCGCCTGCTGCAATGCTTCGGCACCCACGCCGGCCCGATGACGCTGAGCGATCTTGCCCGCGCTGCCGACCTGCCGCGGGCCACCGCGCGGCGCATGCTGTTCACGCTCCAGCGCGGCGGCTTTGTTGCCGGCGACGGCAAGCTCTTCACGCTGACGCCGCATGTGCTGACGCTGGCGGCGTCCTATCTGCGCTCCAACCAGCTCGTCACGGTGCTGCAGCCGGTGCTCGATCGCGTCGCGACGGCGGCGAACGAAATCTCCTCGCTTGCGGTGCTCGACGGCGACGAAGTGGTGTTCATCGCCCGCAGCAGTCCGGCGCGGATGTTCTCCGGCGGTCTGGAGATCGGCTATCGTCTGCCGGCGTTCTGCACCTCCGTCGGCCGCGCCATGCTGGGCGAGCTCGATGATGTCGCGTGTCTCGCGCGCCTCGAGGCGATGAAGCGCGAGGCGCTGACGCCGCAGACGGTGACTGATCCGAAGAGGCTGCTGGCGCTTGTCGCGGCCGACCGCGCGCAAAACTATTCGCTGGTCGATCGCGAGGCCGAACCGCATTTCCGCTCGATTTCGGTGCCGGTGCGCCGCTACGACGACGTGATCGTCGCCGCCATCAACATGGGCGCCCATGTCGACCGCGTGCCGGTGCAGGAGTTGATCGATCGATTCCTGCCGCTGTTGCGCGGGGGGGCGGAGTCGGTGCGGTCGCAATTGTTGTAACTGCAGCGCCCCGGAGCAATTGAGCAGCGGCCCCTGTGAAGTCGATGATGATGGATTCGATGGGATGCGCCGGAGCGGCTGAAAGAGGCGCCGAAGGCGGCCCGCAGGCGCAATCGGCATTGAGCTCGGTTGATTTGCTTCGTCAGCGTGAAAATTGCTAACACATGCGGCCGGGCTGGAAGCGCAGCTTCCGGCCCGGTCCAAGCGTTGCTGATGCCCGGAGACGATGATGCCCTTCGATTTGATCCTGCGCGGCGGACGGGTCGTCGACCCCTCGCAGAAGCTCGACGCCGTGACCGATGTGGCATTTTCCGGAGGCAAGGTGGCTGCGATCGGCGCCGGACTCAAGGTGGATGCCGGCACCGAGGTCCGTGACGTCTCGCAGTTCATCGTGACGCCTGGGCTGATCGATCTCCACACCCATGTTTATTGGGGCGGCACCTCGCTGGGCATCGATGCCGAGGAATTCTGCCGCGCCTCCGGCGTCACCACTTCTGTCGACACCGGCAGCGCCGGCCCCGGCAATTTCGCCGGCTTTCGCAAGCACGTGATCGAGCGGAGCCAGGTCCGCATCCTCGCTTATCTGCACGTTTCCCATGCCGGCATTTTCGGCTTCTCGCACCGGATCATGGTCGGCGAGAGCGAGGAATTGCGGCTGATGAATCCGATCGAAGCGGCCAGGGTGGCGGACGCCAACCGCGACATCATCGTCGGCATCAAGGTGCGGGTCGGGCTGCACTCCTCGGGCACCTCGGGCGCCGTGCCGCTCGATATCGCGCTTCAGGTTGCCGATGAGGTCGGCATGCCCCTGATGGCACATATCGACCATCCGCCGCCGACCTATGAAGAGGTGCTGGCGCGCCTGCGGCCGGGCGACGTGCTGACCCATGCGTTCCGTCCCTTTCCGAATTCGCCGGCCACCGCGCAGGGTACGGTGAAGCAGGCTGTGCTGGACGCACGCGAGCGCGGCGTGCTGTTCGACATCGGTCACGGCAAAGGCTCGTTCGCGTTCAAGACCGCGCGCGCCATGCTGGCCAACGGCTTCCATCCGGATACCATCTCCTCCGACATCCACCAGCTCTGCATCGACGGCCCGGCCTTCGACCAGGTGACAACGATGTCGAAATTCCTCTGCATGGGCATGTCGCTGTCGGATGTGATCGCAGCCTCGACGGAGAACGCCGCGATGGCGCTGCGGCGGCCGGAGCTCGGTAGCCTCAAGCCGGGCAGCGTCGGCGATGCGACGCTGATCTCGGTAAAACAAGGCCAGTTCGATTATGAGGACGTCGTCGGCGAGCATCTGATCGGCGACAGGAAGATCGTCTCGGAGGGTGTCGTCATCGGCGGCCGCTGGTGGCATCCGAACTGATCGAGGTTATCCCTGCTCGCGATAGAATCGCAGGAGACGCGCGCCTGCCGGTGAAAGCCAGTCGGGGGCGCCAGCGATGTAGCCCTCGAGATGGCCGCTCGTCCCGACGAGATAGGTGATGGGCATGCCGAGGAGGGGAAGCATCTCCCTCGACGCTTGCGCCGCTGCTCCATAGGCATCGATGTAGCAGCCGAGGTTTTTCGCGGCGAGACCGTCGAGGAACGCGGTGATCTTTCGCAAGTCCTTCGTGTCGGTGCAGACGGCAATGACATCCAGTTGGTCGCGTTGCGATCCCGCGAGGCTTGCCAGCACAGGGAGATCGAGCCGGCAGGCCGCGCACCACGTCGCCCAGAAATTGACGAGGGTGATGCGACCCGGCTTCGCCGTCACCACCACGTCTTTTCCATGCAGGTCCTGAAGCCGCAGCGGTGGCATCGCGGCGCGCGGCCGCACCACCGTGAACTGGCTGCGGCCGGCTTCGAACACCGGCGGCCAGTCGTGCTGCGCACGAGCCGTGCGCAGCACAGCGAGACAGGCCGGCGCGGCGATCAGAAGCGATCGCCGCGACAATGTGCAAGGCCTCTCACGCATGGATATAGGCCCAGCCCCTGAGTTGCAGATCAACGACGCGTCCGATACCGAACGGCACGAGATTCGCGCCCGGAATCAGCGCGATCGAGACCTGCTCCTTGGCTTCCGCAATCGCCTTCGATGAAGCGCACATGCTATAAGTGAGATCAGGCAGCGACTGGCGCAACGTTGCCAGCGGCTCGACCAGCGGGGTCTTGTCCGCCCTGAAGACGTCGATGCCCTTGCCATTGGCGACGACCTCGACCAGCAGCCGCGCGCCCTTGTCGGCAAAGTGTTTTGCGAGATTGGCCGAGTAGCTGATCGCGTGTCCCATGACATAAGGCTCGTTGCTGTCGACCAGGATCACGACGCCATCGGCGGGACGATCCTCCTTGGCCGCGGCGGCGCCGCAGGCCGTGAGGATCGACGCGCCTGCGAGCAGGCCCCTGCGGGACCATCCGTTGCCAGAGATCATGGCAGCAGCCTGCCGGTTAGAACCGGGGCGTGATCGGCGCCTTGCTGTTGCGCCCCCACAGCACGAACAGGCTGAGCGCGAGCAGGACAGCGTTGAGCGGCGTCACCTCGGCCTCGCCGCGCGAGAGGTGAAAGACCAGTGCAAACACTTGCAGGACCGAACAGCCCAGCGCGGCCAGCACGGTCAGCCGCGGCAGGATCCGCGTCAGGGCCGGCAGCAGGATGCCGATCCCGCCGGCGAGATCGACCAGCGCGATCGAACGAACGAAGGTTTCGGAATACTGGCCGGCAAAGGGCATCGCCGCGGCAAGCTGCGGAATGGGGGTCAGCAGCTTGTATAGCCCTGCCGAGATGAAGACGAAGGCAACGAGAGCCTGTGCAGCCCAGAGGCCGATGCGAAGGGCGCGCCCGGGGGTAGCGGTCGCGAAGGTGGTGGCGGACATGGTGGTGCTCCAAAATGTGAGGGTTGCCACCATTTGATAGTTTCTCCATTTTTGATCATTATCGGTTCCGGGATTAGTTTGTTTCCTGGTTGTTGATGATCTGATGGATACGCTGATCAGCATGCGGGTGTTTTGCCTCGTCGCGGAGCTGAAGAGCTTTGCGGCCGCGGCCGAGCGCCTGCGCATCTCGCCCGCCATGGCGAGCAAGCACGTGATGCAGCTCGAGAAGCGGCTGGGCACGCGGCTGCTCAACAGGACCAGCCGCCGCGTCAGCCTGAGCGAGAGCGGCACGCTCTACTTCGAGCAGACGCGCCAGATGCTGGATTCGCTCGACGAGGTCGAAGCCGCCGTCAGCAAGGCGACCGTCGTTCCGCGCGGCACCCTGCGGCTGACTGCGCCGGTGTGGATGGCCAACACGATCTTCGTGGGCGTGCTGGCGGACTACCAGGCGCGTTATCCGGAGGTGCGCCTCGACGTCGATCTCAGCGGACGGCTGGTCAACCTGGTCGAGGAGGGATTCGATCTCGCCTTGCGCGCGACCGGCGAGCCCGACGAAGCGCTGATCGCGCGTCCCATCACGCGCGTCCCGTTCCACATAGTGGCCGCTCCCGCCTTCCTCAAACGCGCGGGCCGCCCGGCGACCTTCGCCGATCTCGCCGGCCAGGCCCTGTTGCACTACGCGCTCTATCCCGGCGAAAGCTTCTCCTACACCGGCGAGCAGGGTCCCGAGACCGTCAAGCTCAATCCGGTGCTGCGCAGCGCCAACGAAACGCTGCTGCATGCGGCGGCTCTGGAAGGCATGGGCCTTGCGATCCTGCCGAAATGGCTGGTGGCCGAGGACATCGCCGCCGGACGGCTCGAGCACGTTTTGCCCGAGCACATCGGGTCCGTAAAGCTGTTTGCGGTCTATCCCAGCCGCAAATATCTCTCCGCGAAGGTGCGGACCTTCATCGACTTCATCGCCGCTGACAAGCGGATGAAATAGCGCGCGCTAGAGCATGATCCGGACGAATGTGCAGCGGTTTTCCGCAAAGGTCATGCTCAAACACCAATCTAAAGCGCGATGGGGATTCATCCCAATCTCATCGCGCTTTAGTCGCGTCCCGCCTCCATGATCGCCTTGGCGAGGCGCGCCGGATCGGAGAAGCACAGCTCGTGGCTGCCCCGCACCTGCACGAGGCGGAACAGGCCGAGCTTTTCCGATAGCCGCGGATGCCAACCATGGCTGTGCGGCAGCGCGGTGTCCTCGGTGCAGTTGATGTAGGACTTTGCCAGCGGCATCTCGGCCGGGTTGCTCTTCAGCGCGATCTTGTCGCTGAAGGTTGCGAGCGGGTGCGGATTGAGAACGTCATAGGCCTTCTGCGCAAGCTCGGGGTCGGCATCGTTGATGAAAGCCTCGCGCCAGATCGGGAAAGGCAGCACCACCGAGCCATCGCCGCGCTCGGCCGCGATCGCATCGAACAGCCCGACATAGTGCGGCGGCACCATGTCATTGAGGCTCTCGCCGTTGTCGGGCACGAAGGCGTTCCAATAGACCAGGCGGCGGATGCGTTCGGGCGCGAGGTCGGCGACACCGGTGATGACCATGCCGCCATAGGAATGGCCAAGCAGGATGACGTCCTTGAGGTTGTTCTCGGCGAGATAGTCCACGATCGACTGGATCGCTTCCTTCAGCCTGGTCGTCTTGGCGTCCCCTGGGCGGTTGCCTTTGATCGTCGGCGTGTGGACCTGATGGCCATGGGCGCGGATCGGGGCCGCGACCGGCTCGAACTCGGCACCGGTGTGCCAGGCACCATGGACGAGAACGTAGGTCGACATGTTGTGGCTCCTCCCGGGGGTGTGGTTAGATCGTTGTTAAGGCGTGTGGCCGTCCGGCCCAATCTGGACCGGCAACGGATTTCGCGCTTGGCTGGAAGTGAACCGGATTGGTCTCGGAGTGAACCGATGCAGAAAGTCGCGCGCGCCGCTCCGTCCCGCCGAGCGGCCTGGGATACCGCGGAGATCAGACCGGGTGAGCAATTCGCCTATTACCGTGAGGCGATCTGCCAGGCCTTCATGAAGCTCACGCCGGAGCCGGCGGTCGTCTCGGGCTTTCCGGCCGCCGTCGAGCACATCCGTCTCGGCGATGCCGCGATCAACCGCGTCAGCTTTCCCGAGCATGTGGTGCGCCGCTCCGCGGCCGACATTGCGGCGTCTGATCGCAGCTGCTTCTATCTCAACCTGAAGCTGGCCGGCCGGTGCCGCATCAGGCAGGACGACCGCGAGATCAGCCTGTCATCAGGACAGGTCGGCATCTTCGACAGCGATCGGCAATTCGCGCTCCTGCACGACCGTGGTCCGCAATTGAAGGTGGCCTCGTTCTGGGTGCCGGCGGAGGCCTTGCGCGAGCGCTTGCCGGCCTCGTTCGACGTCACGGCAGCCCGCCTCTCCGACGATCCCTTTGTCGGTCACCTCATCGTCGAAACGGCGCGCACGCTCAGCGATGGTGCGCTGCGCATGACCGAGCACGAGGGCGTGCATCTGTTCCGGGCGCTGATCGAGCTGGTCGCCATCAGCCTGTCGCGGCAGAGCCGGTCGCACACCGCGGAGGCCGAGAGCCTGACTGATGCGACCATGCTGGCGCTGAAACGCGCGATTCACCGCAGGCTGCGCGAGCCCGGCCTCAGCGTGGCCGATGTCGCCGAAGCCGTCGGCATCAGCGAACGCTATGTGCACAAGCTGCTGGCGCGATCGGGCTCCGGCTTCACCGACTATGTGATCGACCGCCGCCTCGACGGCATCGCCAGGGATCTCGCGGATCCCGCGATGGTGGACAGCGCGATCGGCGCCATTGCGTTCGACTGGGGCTTTTCGGACCTGTCCCATTTCACGCGGCGCTTCAAGCAGCGCTTCGGCTGCCGGCCGCGTGATTGGCGGGCGCGGTAGCGTCGATTAGAGCGATCTCGCGATCAACAGCTTCATGATCTCGTTGGTGCCGCCATAGATCTTCTGGATCCGGGAATCGATGAAGATGCGCGAGATCGGATATTCCTGCATGTAGCCGTAGCCGCCGAACAGCTGCAGGCATTCGTCGGCAGTCTGCACCTGCTTCTCCGAGCACCAGTATTTCGCCATCGACGCGGTGACGGTGTCGAGGTCGCCGGCGACCAGGCGCTCGATGCACCAGTCGACGAAGACGCGGGCGATCATCGCTTCGGTCTTGCGTTCGGCGAGCGTGAAGGCAGTGTTCTGGAAATCCATCAGCGGTTTGCCGAACGCCTTCCGCTCCTTGGTGTACTCGGTGGTGAGCCTGACCGCGCGCTCCATCGAGGCCACGGCCCCGACCGCGAGCGCGAGGCGCTCCTGCGGCAGCTGCTGCATCAGCTGGACAAAGCCCTGGCCCTCCTCCTTGCCGAGCAGGTTTTCCGGCGGCACGGTCACGTCGTCGAAGAACAGCTCTGACGTGTCGGAGGCGTGCAGGCCGATCTTGTCGAGGTTGCGCCCGCGCTTGTAACCCTCGGCGCCGTTGGTCTCGACTACGATCAGCGAAATGCCCTTGGCGCCGGCATCACCGGTGCGCGCGACCACGATGACGAGATCGGCAGCCTGGCCGTTGGTGATGAACGTCTTCTGGCCGTTGATGACGTAGGAATTGCCCTGCTTCTTGGCGGTGGTCTTCACCGCCTGCAGGTCCGAACCGGTGCCGGGCTCGGTCATGGCGACCGCGCCGACCATCTCGCCGGAGGCCATCTTCGGCAGCCAGCGCTTCTTCTGCTCCTCCGAGCCGTAATTGAGGATGTAATGCGCGACGATGGCGCTGTGCACGGAGACGCCGGTCGTCAGTTCCGGCACCGTGCTTTCGAGGTCATCAAGCACGGCGGCGTCGTAGGCGAAGGTCGCGCCCAGTCCGCCATATTCCTCCGGCACGCTCGCCAGCAGCGCACCCATCTCACCGAGCCCGCGCCAGGCGAAGCGGTCCACCATCTTCTGCTCGCGCCATTTTTCGGCATGCGGCGCCAGATCCTTGGCGAGATATTTCCGGAACTGGTCGCGGAAGACGTCGAGCTCTTCGGTCATCCAGGAGGAGCGATAGGACATGGTCACCTCGGTCGATCTTCTCGTCAACGGCGCGCATATCACGCGTGCCACGACGGCCAAGGCGGGCGCAAGCCCGCCCGTCGTGGTACGCCAAGCCCGGGTGCCGATAATTGCGTTTTCCGGCTGCTGGCCCCGCCGTTATCCGGCCTGCGCGGTCTTGCCGCCGTCGATGACGAATTGGCCGCCAGTCGTATAGGGATGATCGTCCGAGGCGAGCACGAGCGCGAAGGCCGCGATCTCCTCCGCCGTTGCAACGCGTTGCAGACCCGGAACATGCGACTTGGCCCATTGCGCGATGGCCACGTGCCAGGCTGCGTCCGGCAGGCTCTCCATGCCGGCGAGACGGCGGATGAAGGGCGTATCGGTCGTGCCCGGGATCAGCGTGTTGATGCGGATGCCGTGTTGGGCATATTCCAGCGCTGCAGCCTGGACCAAGCCGACGAGGCCGCGCTTGGCCGCAGAATAGGCGGAGCGGTTGGGCGAGGTGGCGATGGCGTTGGACGACGAGGTGACGACGATCGATCCGCCTTTCTGCAACATATGCGGGATCTGGTACTTCATCGACAGGAACACGCCGCGCAAGTCGGTGCCGATGACGTCGTCGAACTCCGTTGCGCTCAATTGATGCAGGGGCTTTTCGATGGAGATGCCGGCATTGTTGAAGGCGACGTCGAGGCCGCCGTACAGGCCGATGGTCTCGTCGACCAGCGCCCTGACGTCGGCCTCGTCGCGGACGTCGGCGCGCATGAACGTCGCCTGGCCGCCTGCGGCTCTCGCCTCTGCTTCCACCTGCTGGCCGCGTTCGACATTGCGTCCGCAGAAAACGACGCGCCCGCCCTCGGCGGCGAACATCAGCGTGGCGGCGCGGCCGATGCCGGAAGTGCCGCCGGTCACGACGATGACCTTATCCGTGAAGCGTTGCCGGCCGCTCGGCTTTTGCCGCGGCAGCGCGGCGCCCTGGCCGAGCGCCACACCGCCGGCGAGACCGCCGATCGCGCTCGCCAGCATGCCGAGTGCGGCGCCGGCGACCAGATGGCGCCGTTTCACCGGAGAGGTTGCGGTGCTATGCTCCGTTTCGGTCATTGCGAATCCTCCGGTTCTCGATCTTAACGGTGTTAAGATCATTAGGCCTCAATCTAAACAGTGTCAAGTTACATGAAGAAAGCCATCGCGCGCGGCAATCCGAAGGGCAAGGCCCCAGGCAAGTCGGATACCGGCTACCATCACGGCGAACTCCAGGAGGCGCTGATCGCCGCGAGCGAAGCGATCCTGGCCGAGCACGGCGCCGACGGATTCACGCTGCGCGAAGCAGCGCGGCGGGCGGGCGTGTCACCGGCCGCCCCGTCGCACCATTTCGGCAATGCGCAAGGGCTGCTCACCGAGGTCGCGATCCGCGGCTATGAGGCGCTGGCCGCCGCGCTGCTTCAGGCCGCGTCCGGCAAGCGGAACGCGCGCGACAGGCTGCATGCGCAGGGACTTGCCTATGTCGAATTCGCGCTGACCCATCCGGGACGCTTCCAGATGATGTTCGCCAACAAGCGTCTCGTTGCGGACGACGAGCGGCTCAGAGCCGCAATCAAGGCTGCAGGCCGCGAATTCGAGCGCGTCGTCGCGGAGCTCGCCGGCGGTACGCCGAAGCAGACCGGGACCGCCGCGGCGGCCGCCTGGTCGACCGTTCATGGTTTCGCCAAGCTCGCGCTCGAAGGAAAGTTCGGCGCTGGCAATGACGAGGCCGGCCGACGCGAAATCATGCGCATGCTGGTTCAGGTGCTGAACTATCTGTGGCCACGGGATGCGCGGAATACCGCCTGAACACTTGCGTTTCCGCGCGGCTCGATGAATCTAGGCGGGCCAGCAGCAATCGGAACGCCGGGAAATGACCGTCAGCACGCGCGAGCTCAGGCTCGACATTGAACGCATCGGTGCAGTCTCCGCGATTCTGATGGTGCCGGCCGATGCGCGCGCCTGCTGCATCCTGGCGCATGGCGCCGGCGCGGGGATGCGGCATCCATCCATGGACAAGATTGCTGAGGGGCTTGCGAAGCGCGGGATCGCGACGTTCCGCTTCAACTTTCCCTACATGGAAAACAAGCAGGGCCGTCCCGACCAGCCTGTTGTCGCGCACGCCACCATCCGCGCGGCAGTGGAGGAGGCGACGCGACTTTGCCCGGGTGTGAAGCTCGTCGCGGGCGGCAAGTCGTTCGGTGGACGGATGACGTCGCAGGCGCAGGCCAAGGCCGCGCTGCCCGGCGTAAAGGGCCTCGCCTTCCTCGGCTTTCCCCTGCATGCCGACAAGAAGCCATCGACCGAGCGCGCCGAGCACCTTCAAGGCGTCGCCGTTCCCATGTTGTTTCTCCAGGGAACGCGCGACGGACTGGCCGACCTCGGCCTGCTGAGGCCCGTCGTCGCGGCACTCGGAGCGACGGCGACCCTGCATGAGATCGAAGGCGGCGATCATTCCTTCGCGGTGCTGAAGAAGTCCGGCCGCACCAACGAGGAGGCGCTCGCAGAAGCGCTCGATAGGCTCGCGGCATGGATCGATGAACTCGGCTGAGGTTCAGGCGGAGTAAAGCCCCTTGTCCCGCGCCTTCTGAATCGCGAGCGCGGCAATCAGGTCGAGCGTTGGAGTAGACAGGCCGGCGGTTCGCGCGAAAGCGGCCGGCGCCTTGACCAGCACGTCGATCTCCATGGCGCGGCCGCGCTCGTAATCCTGCAGCAGCGATGGCTTGTGGTTGGGCGCGGGACCACTGCGTGTCACGCGCTTGACTTCGGGGATGAAGTGCTGCGCGATGTCGTTGGCCTCATTCAACATCCGCGGGATGAGCTCGGAGAAGGCGGGATCGTCGCGCACGCCGCGCGCGGTCTGGCCTGTCAGCAGGCACAGCACCGACAGCGACATGTTGGTCAGCAGCTTTGACCAGATTGCCTCGCGGATCTCGGCCACCGGCGGCGATTCCAGCCGCGCGTCGTTGAAGACGCCGCGCAGTTTCGTGATGCGCTCGCAATTGCGGTCGTCGCATTCGCCGATCAGGAGGCGATTGCGATCCGGCGTCAGGTTCTGCACCACGCCGGGCGCGACGATCTCGTTGGAGGAGAAGATCACGCCGCCGATGATTCGCTCTTTCGGGATGCAAGCACGCAGGCGCCCTCCTGGATCGAGGAAGGAAATATCCGGCGGCGTCGGATGTCGCGGCGGCAGGCCGATCCCATACCACCAGGGAATGCCATTTTGCGCGAACACGATCGCGGTCTCGTCGTGCAGCAGCGGCTTGATGCTGGAGACCAGCCCGGTCAGCGCGGTCGCTTTCAGCGTCGAGACCACGACGTCCTGCTGGCCGAGCTGGGCCGGATCGCCAGTGGCGTTCACCTTGACGCCGACCTCGGAATCGCCGACGCGCAGCTTGATACCATTGGCGCGGACTGCCTCCAGATGCGCGCCCCGCATCACGCAACTGACTTCATGGCCGGCGCGCGCCAGCCGGACCGCGAGATGGCTGCCGACGGCGCCCGCGCCGAAAATGCAGATGCGCATGTGGTGTCTGGTCCCTGATCCCTAGGTGTCGCCTGGCGGCAGCATGACACAAGCCGCCATGCGATGGGCGCGGCCGCCCACGCTGGAAAGATATGGATCAAGACGCATTGCCTCGTCCATTATGCGCCGTCAGAATGACCGGAGATCGCCGATGACTGCCAGCCCCGTCCTGTGGAGCCTTGATGAACGTGGGGTCGCGACCGTCACGTTGAATCGCCCGGAGGTCAACAACGCCTATGACGGCGCGCTGATCGCGGGCGTGCTCGCGGCCATGGACGAGCTGGCCAAGAAGCCGAACTTGCGCGTCGTCGTGCTCAGGGGCAACGGCAAGCACTTCCAGGCCGGCGCCGACTTGAAATGGATCAACGGCGTGCGGCCGCAATCGCCTGAGGCCAACCAGTCGGCGTCGCGGGCGACGTTCGAAGCCGTGCAACGGCTCAACACCTTGCCGATCCCGACGCTGGCGCTGGTGCAGGGCGGCTGCTTCGGTGGCGGCACCGGCGTGATTGCGGCCTGCGATGTGGTGATTGCGGCCGACAACGCGCTGTTCTCCATCACCGAGGTGCGCTGGGGCCTGACCGCCGCGATCATCATCCCCCAGCTCTGCGATGCCATCAGTGTACGGCAAGTCCGCCGTTACGCGCTGACAGGTGAACGCTTCGGCGCCGACGACGCCCGCCGCATCGGCCTGGTCCATGAGGTGGTGCCGCTCGCCGATCTCGACGCCGCAGGCAGCAAGGTGGTCGAGCAGCTGCTCGCCAACGGCCCCGAGGCGATGGCCGAGACCAAGCGGCTCGCACTGGAGAGCTCGTTCGGTGGAATGGCGGTGGATGATGCGACCTACGCCCGGCTCCTCCAGCTGCATTCGCTCAAGCGCCAGAGCGCGGAAGCAGCGGAGGGGCTGGCGTCCTTTGCCGAGAAGCGCGCGGCGAAGTGGGGCGGCGGGAAGGGCTGAGTCTCAGCAGCTCGGCTAACAGCGCCGCAATTCACAGCGACGGCGCGAGTGACGCCTTCAGCAAGGTCAGCAGCGCCTGCACCGCGGCCGCATTGCGCCGGCGTTCGGGGATAGCCGCCTTCACCCACAATTCCGGGATCGGAAAGTCGCGGAGCACCGGTCTCAGCGTGCCGTCGCGCAACGAGTCCGCAACGAGATAGTGCGAAATCAGCGTGATGCCGTTGCCGGCGATCGCGCTGCGCACCAGCACATGGCCCTCGTTGGAGGAGAGCAGGGGGCTGACCTGGATGCTGATGCGGCCGCGCGGCCCGTCAAAGACCCATTCGGGGCCCGTCGGCATGAAGCTGAGGCAGCGATGCTGGACGAGATCGCGCGGATGCTTTGGCGTGCCGTGCTGCCTCAGATAAGCCGGCGAGGCGCAGAGCAGGCGCTTCAACGGAACCAGCGGCTCGTCGACCACGCCGCCGAAGGAATGCGGGAAGGCGCCGATCGCGATGTCGAAACCCTCGGTGACGGGATCGACCGGACGGTCGATCAGCACGATCTCGAGCTTCAGCCGTGGATTTTGCGTCTGGAATGCGCTGAAGGCGTCCGCAAGCCGCGCCACCGTCAGCGAGGTCGGCGCCTTGATGCGGAGGTGATCGACGAGATCGTGGCCCTTCTCGCCCATGCGTGAGAGCAGGTCGGTGGCGTCAGTGACGACGCCGCGGGCGCGATGCACGTAGCGCTGTCCGGCCTCCGTCAGCCGCAATTGCCGGGTCGAGCGATGAAACAGCGGCGTACCGATCCGCGCCTCCAGCTGCGTGACGCGCTTGGCCACGACCGAGGTCGAGACATCGAGTTTTCGCGCGGCGGCGGAGAATCCGGCTGCGTCGGCGGTGGCGAGGAAGGCCTGGAGGTTCACGAGGATGTCCATGTCGACCTTTCTCGATTCGCGAAAGCTGATCGCATATTTTGGTGGATTGTAGCCTGCCGCGCGTTAATTCATAGTCGCCTCCAAGCAAAGGATTTTGGGAAGGACGCGCCATGCGGGCCACGACGATCAACGAACCGGCACGGCAAGTGCCGCTCTACGGCGAATACGAGGTCGTCGTGCTCGGCGGCGGCCCGGCCGGTATCGTCGCTGCCGCCTCGGCCGCGCGCGCCGGGCGCAAGACGCTGCTGATCGAGCGCTACGGCTTCCTCGGCGGCATGGGCACCGCGGCCGGCGTCACCAATTTCTGCGGCCTGCACGGCAATGTCCATGGCGAAGCCGTCAGGCTGGTGCAGGGCATGGCGTCCGATCTGCTGGCCCGGATCGATCATCTCGACGGCCTCAACGCGCCGCATCTGATCCTCGGCAAGGTGTTCGCCCAGGCCTATGACACTGCGGCGTACAAGATCGCAGCCGACGAGCTGCTCGCCAGCCACAAGGTGCACATCCTCTTCCACGCCCTCGGCGCCGGCGTCGTGATGGGCGATAACAGCCGCATCGACGCGCTGATGGTCGAGACCAAGGCCGGCCGCCAGGCGGTGCGGTCGGAGATATTCATCGATTGCTCCGGCGACGGCGATCTCGCCGTCTGGGCCGGTGCGCCGTTCGAGATCGGCGACGAGCACGGTCATCCAATGTTCCCGTCGATGATGTTGCGCCTCAACGGCATCGACCCTGCAAGGGCGGGCGATGCCTGGCGGACGATCCCGCAATTGATGGAACAAGCCACGGCCGCCGGCACCCACAAATTCCCGCGCAAGAGCGCGATCGTGCGGCCGCAAAAATCCGGCATCGAGTGGCGGGTGAATTTCACGCAAGTCGCGCGAGAGGACGGCCATGCCATCAACGGCGTCGAGCCTGACGATCTCACCCGCGGCGAGATCGAAGGCCGCAAGCAGGCGCTCGCCGCCTTCGAGTTCCTGCGCACGGTGCCGGGCTTCGAAAAGTCCTATATCGTCGATTTGCCGCCGCAGCTCGGCATCCGCGAGACCCGGCGCATCAAGGGCGGCTACCAGCTCAGCGGCAGGGATGTGCTCGGCTGTGCCTCCTTCGAAGACTCGATCGGCGTCAATGGCTGGCCGATCGAAGCCCATGTCGCCGGTGATGTCATCTTCACCTTCCCGCCGATCCCGGAATCGCGCGGCTATAACGAGCTGCCGTACCGGATGCTGGTGCCCGAGGGCGTCGACAACCTCCTGGTCGCGGGCCGCTGTGCCTCGATGACCCATGAGGGTCAATCTGCGGCGCGCGTCTCCGGTGCCTGTTTCGCGATGGGGGAAGCCGCGGGTTCCGCAGCCGCGCTCGCGCTCTCCGGAAACCGGATTCCACGCGAAATCCCCATTGAAAAATTGCAGGAAAGGTTGAAACAACAGGGCGCCTTCATCGGGCGGGATCAGCCCGTGCCGAAAGGCCTGTAATGAACTGCAAGAAGAACCATTGGAGGAAGCGGGATGATCGGGATTGCGCGGGTCGCGGCACTTAGCCTTTTGGCTATGATGGCGATGGGCACGGCCCAGGCCGAGGACGCACTGAAGGCCAAGATCGGCGTGCTCCGCCTGTCATCCTCCGCGCCCGTCTTCATTGCGCAGGACAAGGGCTATTTCCGCGAGGCCGGCCTCGATGTCGACCTGAAATTCTTCGACGCGGCGCAGCCGATCGCGGTCGCCACCACCTCGGGCGATGTCGATTTCGGCGTCACCGCCTTCACGGCCGGGCTCTACAATCTCGCCGGCAAGGGCGTGCTGAAGGTGATCGGCGGCATGAGCCGCGAGACATCAGGCTATCCCCTGATCGGCTATTTCGCCAGCAACAACGCCTATGCCGCCGGACTGAAAACGCCGAAGGACCTCGCCGGCAAGCGCATCGCGGTCACGCAGGTCGGGTCATCCTTCCATTATTCGCTCGGCCTGCTCGCGGACAAATACGGTTTCAAGCTTTCCGACGTGAAGATCGTGCCGTTGCAGTCGTTGTCCAACGCAGCCGCGGCGCTGAAGGGAGAGACCGTCGATGCGGCGCTGCTCCCGATCTCCACCGCGCGAAAGCTGATGGACGAGGGCGGTGCGAAGTTTTTGGGCTGGGTCGGCGACGAGACTCCCTGGCAGCTCGGCGCGGTCTTCGCTTCGCCGAAGACGCTGACCAACAAGGCGCTGGTGACGAAATTCCTTGGCGTCCTCGCGAAAGCCGACCGCGAATATCACGATGTGATCCTCGCTTCGATGAAGGACGGCGTTGCGCCGATCAACGACCGGACAAAACCGCTGCTGGAGATCATCGCGAAATACACCAACCTGCCGGTCGAGCAGGTGGTCGGGAACTGCGCCTATATCGATCCCGACGGCAAGCTCGACGTCAAGAACGTCGACAACCAGATCAAATGGCTCCAGGAGCAGGGTTTCGTCGACAAGGGCTTTGACGCCGATGCGATCATCGCCAAGGATTACGTGAAGGCGGATTGAAAGAGCAGCTCGTGGACCTGATCGCCAACCGGATCTCCCATCATTTCGGCGATCTCGCCGTGCTCGACGACATCTCCTTCACGGTGGGCGCCGGCGAGGTGGTGGCGATCGTGGGTCCATCCGGCTGCGGCAAGAGCACGCTGCTGTCGATCCTCGGCGGGTTGCTGCAGCCGACCTCGGGCGCGCCCGAGTTGCGTGGGGCGCCGCCGGCGGACAGTCTCAATCCGTTGACCTTCGTGTTCCAGGATTTTGCGCTGCTGCCCTGGGCGACGGTGGAGGAGAACGTCGAATTCCCGTTGCTGCACACCCGGCTTTCGGCCATGCAGCGCCGCGCGCTGGTCGAAGACGCCCTGCGCCGCACCGGTCTGGCCGATTTCCGCAAGACCTATCCAAAGCAGCTTTCCGGCGGCATGCGTCAGCGCGTCGGCATTTCGCGTGCGCTGGCGGTGAAGCCGGCGATTCTGTTGATGGACGAGCCGCTCTCGGCGTTGGATTCGCAGACGCGCGAGCTCTTGATGGAAGATTTCGTCCGGCTGCTCGCCGACGGCGGCATGGGCGCGGCCTATGTCACGCACAATCTCGAAGAGGCCGCGCGGCTGGCCGATCGCATCGTGGTGCTGTCCCGGCGGCCGGGTCGCATTCGCGAGGTCGTGACGGTACCGATGACGCGCGCTGAGCGCGGCGAGACTGCCGCGCGGGAGAAGCTGCTGGCGCTGCAGAACCAGATCTGGTCGCTGATCCGCAACGAGGCGATCGATGCCGAGCGCGAGGTCCAGCATGCTTGATCGCGCGACTGATACATCGGCCAAGGACGACACGACGCGGCGCGTCCGCTTTCGCGGCGCGGGCTTCGTGCCGGCGTCCAGCCGTTTTGGTGGTTGGATCGCGCTCGCACTGGTCATCGCGATCTGGCAGGCCGCCGGCAGCGCCGGTATCGTCAATCCCTTGTTCCTGCCGGCACCCTCGGCGATCGTGCGCGCGATTTACGAGCTCGCGATGTCCGGTGCGCTCTGGCAGCATCTCTCGGCCTCGCTGCTGCGCATCGGCGTCGGCTGGCTGCTCGGCACCGCGGCCGGCGTCGTCGTCGGCTTTGCCATCGGCCTGTCCAGGCTCGCGCGTAGCGTCGGCATCACCTTCATCTCGGCGCTGTTCCCGATCCCGAAGATCGCACTGCTGCCGCTTCTGATCCTCTGGCTCGGCATCGGCGAAGAGCCGAAGATCGCGACCATAGCGCTCGGGGTGTTCTTCTCGACCGCGATCTCGGTCTATAGCGGCGTCGACGCCGTGCCGCGCAACCTGATCCGCATGGCGCAGAGTTTCAACGTCCCCTTCGCGACCATCGTCCGCAAGGTGGTCTGGCCCGGCGCGCTGCCGGCGATCCTCGCCGGCTTCCGCATCACGGCTTCTGTTGCGCTGCTGCTTGTCGTCAGTGCCGAGATGATCGGCGCGCAATACGGCATCGGCGCCTTCGTGCTCCAGGCCGGCAATCTGATGCAGACCGATCAGCTGCTCGCAGGCGTTGTGATCCTGTCGGTGTTCGGACTGGTGGTGGGGAAGGTGATCGGCTGGCTCGAGACGCGGTTGTTGCACTGGCGGTAGCCAAACTCACCGCTGCCGTAGGGTGGGGCAGCGAAGCGTAACCCACCACTTCCTTCGACGCGGAGGGACCGTGGTGGATTACGCCTTCGGCTCATCCACCCAACGAGCCCACGCCACGGGCCCCTCACGCGTTGCCGCGATCCTCGCGAAACAGATCCAGCTTCTGCTGCACCGGCCGATCCGAGAAGCTGAACAGCACGGCGTCGTCATCCGCCTCGTGCGTCACCCAGTGCCAGCTCGGCACCACGAACAGATCGCGCGGCCCCCATTCGAAAACGGCGTCACCGATGCGGCTGCGGCCACGGCCCTCGATCGGGCAGAATACGGTCGCATCGGTCGCGCGATAGCGCGCGGTCTTGAATGCCTTCGGCAGCAGCTGGATGAACGTGCCGATGGTGGGCATCGCGAAATCGCCGGTCTCGGGGTTGCTGAATTTGAGCTTCAGCCCGTGGCAGGCGTCCCACTCCTGGCTCGTCCTGGCTTTCTCCAGCGCCTCGCGGGTGTAGGCGTAGGGGTAGCTGAAGATCGGCGAGGTCTTCGATGACCGCTTCACGTCGACCGGGAGCAGATTATGGCCATAGCGGGCAAAGCTGGCGCCGGCGGGCTTTGTGATTTTCTGCTGGTCCTCTTTCGAGCCCTCCGCGAAGGAGCAGTCGAAGAACTGCACCAGGGGAATGTCGAGTCCGTCGAGCCAGAACATCGGCTCATCGGTTTCGTTGGAGTGATCGTGCCAGGTCATCGACGGCGTGATGATGAAGTCGCCTTGCTCCATCGCAGTGCGCTCGCCGTCTACGGCGGTGTGGGCCCCCCTGCCTTCGAGCACGAAGCGCAGTGCCGACTGGCTGTGGCGATGGGCGGGGGCGACGTCGCCCGGCACCACCATCTGCACGCCCGCATAGAGCGAAGTCGTGATCTTGGACTGACCGCGCAAGCCGGGATTCTCGAGCACCAGCACGCGCCGCTCGGCTTCTTTCGCCGTGATCAGCTTGCCGGCCTCGGTCATGTAGTCGCGGATGATGTCGAATTTCCACAGATGCGGCCGGCAGGCGCTCCTTGGCTCCGGTGTGATCAGGTCGCTCATCACTGTCCAGAGCGCGGTGAGATTCTCGCCGTCGATCTTCTTGTAGAACGCCTCGCGTTCCGGCGTCCTGGTCACGGCTTCCATATGAGCCTCCCGTTCGTTTTGTTGATTGACAGTATACTGACGATCTGGGTAGCGTCAATGCATGGGAACGTCATTCCGGGGCGCCCGAAGGGCGAACCCGGAATCTCGACAGTCCGGGTTCGATGCTGACGCATCGCGCCGGAACGACAAAGCAACAGGGAGGGTTCCGATGAAGCTGCACGGCTATTTCCGCTCCAGTGCCGCCTATCGCGTCCGGATCGCGCTCAATCTCAAGGGTCTCGGCGCCGAGCACCTGCCGCATCATCTACGAAAGGGCGAGCAATGCGCGCCTGCTTATCTCGCCATCAACCCGCAAGGCCTGGTGCCGGCGCTGGAGAACGATGCCGGCGCGGTGCTGACCCAATCGGTCGCGATCATCGAATGGCTCGATGAGACCCACCCCAATCCGCCGCTGTTGCCGAAGGATTCGCTGCAACGCGCCAAGGTGCGGGCGTTCGCATTGGCGATCGCCTGTGACACCCATCCCGTGCAAAATCTGAAAGTGCTGGCGCGGCTGCGCGAGCTCGGCCTCGCCGAGGAGAAGGTTCAGGACTGGGCTGCCTGGGTCAATCGCGAGGGCCTGTCGGCCTGCGAGACATTGATCAAGGACGGGCCGGGCCCGTTCTGCTTCGGCGACGCGCCGACGCTCGCCGATCTCTGTCTGGTGCCGCAGCTTGCCAATGCGCGCCGCTTCGGCGTCGACGTCTCGGCCTATCCGCGCCTGCTGAAGGCGGAAGCCGCGGCCAAGGCGCTGCCGGCCTTCTCCAATGCCGCGCCGGAGAAGCAGCCCGATGCCGAGTAAGGCGCTTCCTTCGATCACAATAGACGCGATCTATGCCGCGCCCGGTTATCTGTTCCGGCGCATGCAGCAGATCGCGGTCTCGATCTTCATGGAGGAGTGCAAGGCGTTCGACCTCACGCCGGTGCAATATGCGGCGTTGGTTGCGATCCACACCCATCCCGGCATCGATGCGACACGACTGTCTGCCGTGATCGCCTTCGACCGCTCCACCCTCGGCAGCGTGATCGAGCGGCTCCAGGCCAAGGATTTTGTCGAGCGTAAGCCGGCCGCGGAGGACAAGCGGATCAAGCTGCTCTACCTGACCAGGCAAGGAACCGCGACCCTGCGCGAGATCATCCCCGCCGTCGACCGCGCCCAGGCGAGGATGCTGGACCCGCTCAAGCCCGCCGAGCGCAAGGCGCTGATGCGGTTGATGTCGCGGCTCGTCGATCTCAACAACGAGGCCTCGCGCGTGCCGCTGCGGGCCCAGGATGCGCTGGAGCATTTGGGCAAGGCGGGGTGAGGTCGCCGGATGACCGGCTCTGGCTCATGCCGAGGCCTCACCGAGCGCTTCTCCGCCGCCGTTCTTGCCGGCCTCGTAGCGGGCCATGAAGGCCGGCGACATCGCACGCAGCCGGGAATCATCGATGCGGCCGGAGCGGGTGATGTAGCTATAGGCGAAGTCGAGCAGGTCGAGCTGCATGTGCTGGGCGAAGTGCTCGTACCAGAACGCGCTGGTGCGCGCGGCATTGACGAGCTTCTGCACCACCGGCTTGCGGGCCGCTTGATAGCGATGCAGCGCGGTCGACAGATGGGCATCCGATTCCAGCGCCTTGACCAGCGCGATCGCGTCCTCGATCGCGAGCCGCGTCCCCGAACCGATCGAGAAATGCGCCGAGTGCAGCGCGTCCCCGATCAGCACGATGTTCTTGAACGACCAGTGCTCGTTCCAGACCCAGGGGAAATTACGCCACACCGATTTATTCGAGACCAGACAATGGCCGCCGAGCGTGTCGGCAAACACCTCCTCGCAGACGCCCTTGGACTGCTCGACGTCCTTGTAGGCGAAGCCATAGGCCTGCCACGTAGCATGGTCGCACTCGACCAAGAACGTGCTCATCGTCGGCGAATAGCGGTAGTGATGGGCGTTGAAGGCGCCGCGATCGGTCTTCACGAAGGTCTGGGACAGCGTGTCGAAGCGCTTCGAGGTGCCGTACCACACGAACTTGTTGGACGAATAGGACAGCGAGGTGCCGAAATCGCCTTCATAGGCGCGGCGCACCAGCGAGTTCAACCCGTCGGCGGCGACGATCAGGTCGTGGCCGTTGAGCTGGTCGATCGCCTGGATCTGGGTGTCGAAGCGGGGGGTCACGCCGGCATCGAGCGCACGCTGCTGCAGGAACTGCAGGAGCTCGAGCCGTCCGATCGAGGAGAAACCGACACCGTCAATGACGACGCTGTCGCCGCCGTGGTTCAGCGTGATGTTTTCCCAGCTCTCCATATGCGGCGCGATCGCATCAACGGTCTCGGGGTCGTCGGCGCGCAGGAACTCCAAAGCCTGATCGGAAAACACCACGCCAAAGCCCCAGGTCGCGTCGGCCGGGTTCTGTTCGAACAGGTCGACTTGATCCTCGGGGTGACGCTTCTTCCAGAGATAGGCAAAGTAGAGGCCGCCGGGGCCCCCGCCAATCACGCCGATCCGCAAAGTCATCCTCCTGAATTGACAGTATACTTACTATCTCAGGGCAGACTCATCTCATCAGCTGCGGTCGCCTACGCCGGCGGAACCATCCGCAGGCGTAGCGCACCGCAACACCACTGCGGGCACCCGTCATGCGCATGCCCGAAATCGTCAGTTACGAATCATAGCCAAACCATGTCGGCTTGACCACCCGTGCCTCAGACGCAGCGCTTCACGTAGACGCCGTTCACCAGCACTCTGGTACAACGGACCGCAGGATGGCGGACCACGACCGCACCTCGCGCTCCGGCGCAACCGGCGCGGTAGACGCCGCGGGCGCACACCACCGCGTTGGCGTCGGATGGTTCGAACGTCATGGTTGCCACCAAGGCGAGCAGCGCGGAACCGATAAGCGGGACTGAACGCATGTCTTCCTCCCGGTCTTGTCGTCACTGAAATCGCTGATCGGCAGAAGATTGATCATCGCGGGCGCAGGAAAATTCAACAGCACGCGGCGCCTATCGCGCCGCGAATGGTGCAAGCACGTCCTTGCAGGCGGGCGACAGCGATGCCGCATTGCCGGCGATACACTGCACCACGCGTCCACCACCGGGCTGGACACCCGCGCAGAGCGAGCGGATGTCTGCGCCGCAGGCAGAGCGGATGACGAACAACTCCTCGCGCGGCCGCAACGGGCGCAGAACGATCGCAGCTGGCGCGGCCGCCGGTGCTGCAGCACCAGTCGCCGGTGCTGCTGTTGTCGCTGCGGCACTGCCGCCGGCCACAGCGGCCACGGCCTTCTCGCAAGCCGGCGATACCTTGGCCTTGTTCCTCTCGAGACATTCCAGCGCGGGGGCGCCGCCCGGCGGGACGCTGGCGCAAACCTTGGGGTAATCCGCGCGGCACGCGCTCTTGACCGCGGCAATTTGCGCGCTGCCTGGCTTCTTGGCTGCGGCAGCCTTCGGAGCGGCTTCTGCCGCCGGCCTCGCCGCGGGTTCGGCGGCGGGGGCCGCCTCAGTTTCTGCCGGTTCGGATTTGGCCGGTTCAGATTTGGTCGGTTCGGACTTCGCCGGCGCAGCTTCGGTCTTCGGCGCAGCCGCCGGCTCAACCGCACGAACCGCGGTCTGGCAGCCCGCTGACAGGCTCGACATGTGGCTTTGGAGGCATTGATACGCTTCCACGCCGCCAGGCGTTACGCTCGAGCAATGCGCGATGAAATCCGAGCGGCATGCGGAGCGGATGGCACTCTTCTGTGCCTCGGTCGGCGCTTGCGCGAATGCGCTTGTTGCAGATGCGAAGAGTGCTGCGGCGAACAACGCGCGACGCGTTGATGCATGTTTCAAGACGTTGAACATTTGGATCAATTCCTGCCCTGCCGGCAACGCCGACGCTCATTAAAACTGATGCAAACAATCATCGCGGGCGATGCCGCGCGTATATCTTGGCCGCATTGGCCGCCACCGCGAGCAAATATTATCAGTTTAATTGCGACGTAACTACGTCGTCACAGCTTCACCATCCGCTTGCCGCGGTTTTCGCCGGCGAGCAATCCGATCAGCGCCTGCGGCGTGTTCTGCAAGCCGTCGATGACGTCTTCCTGTACCTTCAGCCTGCCTGATTTGACCCAGGCCTGGAGGTCGGCGAGCGCACGCCCGCTCTCCGTCATGTAGTCCATCACGATGAAGCCCTGCATCACGAGCCGCTTCACCACGATCAGGCCGGGCACGCCGCGCGGGCCGTGCGCGGAAGGCGCGCCGTCATACTGCGAGATCGCACCGCAGCAGGCGATGCGGCCGTAATTGTTCATCTGTGGAATGCAGGCTTCGAGAATGTCGCCGCCGACATTGTCGAAATAGACGTCGATGCCCTTTGGCGCGGCCGCGCGCAGTGCCTTGAACACCGCGCCGTCCTTGTAGTCGACCGCCGCATCGAATCCGAGCTCGGATGTCAGCCAATGGCACTTGTCCGCTCCGCCGGCGATGCCGATGACGCGGCATCCCTTGATCCTGGCAATCTGTCCGACGATCGAGCCGACCGAGCCCGCGGCGGCCGAGACCACGACGGTCTCGCCTTCCCTGGGCTTGCCGATCTCGAGCAGGCCGAAATAGGCGGTGAGGCCGGCGATGCCGAACACGCTGAGCAGATGCGTCATCGGCTCGAGCTTCGGCATTTTCGTCAAATGCTTTGCCGCGACTGCGGCAAATTCCTGCCAGCCGGTGTCGCCGAACACGATGTCGCCGGCCGCAAGCCCCTCGGCCTTCGAGCTCACGACCTCGGCAATGGCACCGCCGGCCATCACGCTGTTGGCTTCGACGGCCGAGCGATAGGTTGCGCCGTGCATCCAGGCGCGGTTGGCGGCATCGAGCGAGATGTAGCGCACGCGCAGCAAGGCCTCGCCATCCTTCGGCTCGGGCCTCGCGCCCTCGACCATCTTGAAGTGCTCGAGACCGAGCTTGCCGCTGGGCTTCTCCACCAGAAGAATTTGGCGATTGACGCTTCCGGTCATGGCGTTCCCCCTTTTGATTGTTTGACGATTATTGATGCACTTGCCGCAAACAAAACATGCAGGCCGCATCCGTTGTGCGCTGCATGAAAGCTAGATCGGCGCGCTCGGTTTCGCAACCGGAACATCGACCTCGATCGGCCGCACGCAAAGCGTGTTGCGTCGCTGTCATATCTGCGACATCATGAAGCGGCCGGAGCAGTGGGGATTGTCAATGTCGAACAGGTTTACGCAATACATTTTGGCGGCGATGGTGCTCGGCATCATCATGGGCTCGGCGATCTACAATTTCATGCCGGAGACGCGCGGCGACTGGGCCGCCTCCATCAACCTGATCGCCGTGATCTTCCTGCGCCTGATCAAGATGATCATCGCGCCGCTGGTGTTTGCGACCCTGGTCGGCGGCATCGCCCATATGGGTTCGGGCGCGAAGCTCGGGCGTATTTTCGCCAAGACCATGGGCTGGTTCGTCAGCGCGTCCTTTGTCTCGCTGATGCTCGGCCTCATCATGGTCAACCTGCTTCAGCCCGGCGCGAATTTTCCCGGTACGCTGCCGGACAAGGCGCAATCGACCGGCCTGCCGGTGTCCGCCTTCTCGATCGAAAAATTCCTGACCCATCTGATCCCGACCTCGATCGCGGACGCGATGGCGCAGAACGAGATCCTCCAGATCGTGATCTTCGCCGTGTTCTTCTCGGTGGCGATGGGCGCGCTGCCGGAGCGCTCCAAGCAGATCCTGTCCCTGATCGACGATCTCGGCCACATCATGCTGAAGGTGACGAGCTATGTGATGATGTTCGCGCCGTTCGCGGTGTGGGCTGCGATCACGGCGACCGTCGCCAAGAACGGTCTGCTGGTGCTCTGGAAGCTCATCGTATTCATGGGCGGTTTCTATCTTTCGCTCTTCCTGCTCTGGGGTATCCTGGTGATCGTCGGCTTCATCGTGATCGGGCCGCGCTACAGCCATCTCCTGAGACTGATCCGTGAGCCGCTGATGATCGCGTTCTCCACGGCGAGCTCGGAAGCGGCCTACCCGAAGACGCTCGAAGGCCTCAACCGCTTCGGCGCCTCGTCGCGGATCTCGAGCTTCGTGCTGCCGCTCGGCTATTCGTTCAACCTCGACGGCACGATGATGTACTGCACTTTCGCCAGTATCTTCATTGCGCAGAGCTACCACATCGACATGCCGCTCGGCACGCAGCTCGCGATGCTGGCGACCCTGATGATCACGTCGAAGGGCGTTGCCGGCGTGCCGCGTGCCTCCCTCGTCGTGATCGCCTCGACGCTGTCGCAGTTCAACATTCCCGAAGCGGGCCTGTTGATGATCATGGGCATCGACACCTTCCTCGACATGGGTCGCAGCGCCACCAATGTGATCGGCAACACGCTGGCAACCTCGGTGGTTGCGAAGTGGGAAGGCGAGCTCGGGCCCGAGCACGCGATGGGACCAGGCGATGCCGTACCCGGCGACATGGTGCCGGGCGAAGTGCCTGCGATGGCCGGCCACTGACGGGAGTGCGTCATGCGCCCTTTGACGGCGATTTCGAGCGGCCTGTTGCTGGCGGCCTGCCTGCTGACGGCAGCCTCCGCCCAGACCGGCGGCAGCGAAGGGCTTAGCCCGACGCTGCTTGCCATCAAGAATGCGCATACCGTGCGGCTCGGCTATCGCGAAAGCTCGCCGCCGTTCTCCTTCCTCGACCAGGCGGGCCGGCCGATCGGCTATAGCCTCGAATTGTGCGAGGCCATCGTCGAGGAGATCGGGGTCGAGGTCGACGACCCCGATCTGAAGATCGAGTACGTCAAGGTCACCTCGGATGATCGCATCGATGCGGTGCTCCAGAACAAGATCGATCTGGAATGCGGGTCGACCACCGCCAATTCCGAGCGCGGCAGGCGCGTCGCCTTCTCGCCGCTGATGTTCGTGGCCGGCACCAAGCTGATGGTGCCGAAGGCCTCCAGCGTCCAACAGCTGACCGATCTGAAGGGCAAGACCATCGTGGTGACCAAGGGCACCACCAACGAGCAGGCGATCCGGGCGGCCGAGAAGAAGTCCGCGCTGGGGCTGAACATCGTCGTCGGCGCCGATCACGAGCAGTCATATCAGATGCTCGCCGACGGCAAGGCCGATGCGTTCGCGACCGACGACATCCTGCTCTCGGGCCTGATCGTGCGCCACAAGTCGCAGGACAAGTTCCGCGTCACCGGCGACTATTTGTCCTACGACCCCTACGGCATCATGTTCCGCAAGGGCGAGCCGCAGCTCGCCGCCGTGGTCGAGCGCACATTCCGCAAGCTCGGATCCAACCACGATCTCGTGCCGCTCTACAACAAATGGTTCATCGCGCGCATGCCCACCGGCGAGAAAATGAACGTGCCGATCTCGCTGCAGCTCGAGGAAGCGTTCAAGGCGATGGACGATTCCGCGAGCGCGAATAATTAGCCACAGTCTTCCTTGCCCTCCAGGGGAGGGGAAGGGCCCCGCGGTCGCTAGCTTCCCCCAAACACCCGATCCAGCGCCGCATCATACGTCGCCTGCACAAGCTCTGGATGCAGCTTGCCCAGCGCCTCCATCATCACGCCGGAATTGATTTCCAGCACGCGCCAGGAGCCGTCCACACGCACGACGTCGATTGACGCAAAGGTGATGCCGATGGAGCGCGCGGCATCGATCGCGAGCTTCACGCACGCGGTTCGAACCTCGCCATCCTCCAGCAACACCGGCTTTGCGCCGGCATCGAGGTTGTGCCGCCAATCCGCACCACGCTGCTTGCTGTACACCACGAGGGGCACATCACCGAGCAGGATCACACGGATCTCTTCCGCAATCGCGACGTAGGGCGAGATCACGAGGCCGACGCTCATCGAAAAAACCTCGCTCGCAGCGTGGTCGAGTTCGGCCTCCGTCGTGACCTTGAACACTGAGCGCCCCGATGTTCCTTCATTCGGCTTCACGACCACGCCCTGTGGGTGGGCGCGGAGCAGCTCAAGCATTGCATTTCGCCAGTCAGGCCCGACAACATCCTTGCCCAGCTTCGGGTTGAGGAAGAGGTGATGCGGAATTGAGGACACGCCCTCAAGCCACAGCGCCTCTGCTGTCGCCGATTTGTCGTTGGCGAGGCGGTGTGCAATCGCGCTGTTGAGGCCGATGTCATAGCCGAAGGCGAAGCGGCGGGTCTCGCCGCGACGCATCGCGATCAGCCAGCCGCCGGCGCGGACATCGACGTCGATGCCGTGGCGCGCACCATAGGCCTTGATGGCCTGGACGAAGATCCGCTCGCTGGTTGCCATGTCGTCGTCGTCCCAGGCGCCAAAAGCCGCGGAAATGCGGGAAATGGCGCCAAGCCGGGTGAAAATCAGAGCTATTCTTAATGAAATTCTCGCGAGCGTGATGGAAATTAAGTGCTGCAATTGCACCCGCAAGGGAAAAGAAATTGCCCTCTGCGCGCCCCCGACAGCAGATCCGTTAATGCTGTGACCAATTCCGCCGCAAATGCATGATGGCGCGGCATCAATTGCACCCGGAACGAGGTTGATTATTGGTCTCGATGGCGTAGATCAAACACGCGAAATCCTCCGCCATGGCAATGGTGTCCGCCCCGTTCTCGGGGCCGGGCAACGCTTTTGCCCTAAAACCGCAGTCATTCGGAATATCGAAAATCATGAGCGCGTTTTACCGAGAGAAAGTTGTTTCCGTCCAGCACTGGACCGACACGTTGTTCAGCTTCCGCGCGACGCGCGACACCGGCTTCCGCTTCCAGAACGGCCAGTTCGCGATGATCGGCCTCGAGGTCGACGGCCGTCCGCTGTTGCGCGCCTACAGCATGGCCAGTGCCAATCACGAGGAAGAGCTCGAGTTCTTCTCGATCAAGGTGCAGGACGGTCCGCTGACCTCGCGCCTGCAGAAGATCAAGGAAGGCGACACCATCCTGGTCGGCCGCAAGGCGACCGGCACGCTGATCACCGACAATCTCATCCCCGGCAAGCGTCTGATGCTGCTCTCGACGGGCACGGGCCTTGCGCCGTTCGCCAGCCTGATCAAGGACCCCGAGGTCTATGATCAGTTCGAGAGCATCGTGCTGGTGCACGGCTGCCGCCAGGTCTCCGAGCTCGCTTATGGCGAGAAGCTCGTGGCGAGTTTGCGCGAGGACGAGCTGTTCGGCGAGCTGCTCGCGGACAAGCTGATCTACTATCCGACCGTGACCCGCGAGCCGTTCCGCAACCGCGGCCGCATCACCGACCTCATCAGCTCCGAGCAGATCTTCAACGACATTGGGCAGGGCCCGCTCGACATCGAGACCGACCGCATCATGATGTGCGGCAGCCCGGCGATGCTGGAAGAGCTGAAGGTGATGTTCGAAGGTCGCGACTTCGTCGAAGGAAGCGGCAACAAGCCTGGCCATTTCGTGATCGAGAAGGCGTTCGTCGAGCGCTAGGCCACGCCTGGTCCTCTCCGCGTCGTCCTGGCTTTCGCCGGGACGACCGCGTAGCCCTCCCCGTCCCGGTCCTGCTGCACTGCAAAAGGCCCGCCCATCGGGCTGATTGATTTGTCCCGGCCGAATTCGCTAGCCTGAAACAAGCGCTACGTCATATCCGTATGACAGGGGTAGGCGTATCGTATCGCCTCATGCTGGCGAGAGGATGGGAATCGTGGCCGACAACAACACGCAGGAAGCGTCCAACTCCCCCTCACCCAAGCGCCTGCCGCTGGCGCAAGAGGGGATCATGGAAACCCTGCTGCTTCCATTCTCGCCTCGCTTCATCATCCTGACGATCTGCGCGGTGGTCACCGCGCTGTTGATCGGGATCGCCATCGCGGACCGCCGGATCTTCGACATCCTGCTGGTCCCGATCGCGATCTTCGGCGCCCTGACGCTGCTCGGCGTCCGCGACCTCATGCAGAAGGGCCATGCGGTTCTGCGCAACTATCCGATCTCGGCGCACATCCGCTTCCTGCTGGAAGAAATCCGGCCGGAGATGCGGCAGTATTTCTTCGAGAGCGAAAAAGACGGCATGCCGTTCTCGCGCGACATTCGCGCGGTGGTCTATCAGCGCGCCAAGATGCAGCTCGACAAGCGTCCGTTCGGGACGCAGGAGGACGTCTATCGCCAGGGGTACGAGTGGATGCATCACTCGGTGTCGCCGAAGGCGCATGCCGAGGAGAAGTTTCGCGTCACGATCGGCGGGCCGGATTGCGCAAAGCCCTATTCGGCATCGGTCTTCAACATCTCGGCGATGAGCTTCGGCGCGCTCAGCCCGAATGCGGTACGAGCGCTGAATGCCGGCGCGAAGAAGGGCGGCTTCGCCCACGACACCGGCGAGGGCGGCTTCAGCCCCTATCACGCCGAGATGGGGGGCGACATCATCTGGGAGATCGGCTCCGGCTATTTCGGCTGCCGTCATCGCGACGGCACCTTCGATCCGGATGCATTCGCGCGCGTCGCGAGCCAGGACCAGATCAAGATGGTGGAGCTCAAGATCAGCCAGGGCGCCAAGCCCGGCCATGGCGGCGTGCTGCCGGCGGCGAAGGTCTCGGAAGAAATCTCCAAGATCCGCGGCGTAGCGATGGGCGAGGATTGCATCTCGCCGGCCTCGCATCGTGCCTTCTCCACGCCATCGGGCATGATGGAGTTCATTGCCGAGATGCGGAGGCTCTCCGGGGGCAAGCCGGCGGGCTTCAAGCTCTGCATCGGCCATCCCTGGGAGTTTCTGGCGATCTGCAAGGCGATGCTTCAGACCGGGATCTATCCCGACTTCATCGTCGTCGACGGCAATGAAGGCGGCACCGGAGCGGCGCCGCTGGAATTCATGGACCATCTGGGCATGCCGATGCGCGAGGGCGTCAATTTCGTCCACAACGCGCTTGTCGGCATCAATGCGCGCGACCGCATCAAGATCGGCGCGTCAGGCAAGATCGCGACCGCCTTCGACATGGCGCGCGCCATGGCGATCGGTGCCGACTATTGCAATTCGGCGCGCGGCTTCATGTTCTCGCTCGGCTGTATCCAGTCGCTGAGCTGCCACACCGACCGTTGTCCGACCGGGGTCGCGACCCAGGATCCGACGCGGGCGCGCGCGCTCTACGTACCGCTGAAGATCGACCGCGTGCACAATTATCACCACGCCACGCTGCATTCGCTGACCGAGCTGATCGCCGCGGCCGGCCTGGAGCATCCGCAGCAATTACGCCCGATCCATTTCACCCAGCGCACCTCGACGACAGACGTGCGGTCCTTCGCCCAGCTTTATCCGGCGCTCCGCCCGGGCGAACTGCTCGAAGGCACCGAAGACCCGCGGTTCCGCGACGCCTGGCGGATGGCGCAGGCGTCGTCGTTTCAGCCGGCGCTCTGAGGGAGGATAGTCCACCGCATGAAACCGCCCGATCCCGACGTCAACCAGACGCGAGCCGGCTGCACCTTAAAAGCGGATCGGCGTGAAGTTCGGGTGAGGCGGCGCGAGCTCGCTTACCCCGTCTCCAGCTCATTCACCCGGCTCGCCAAAATCTTGTCGATCCTCCTGCCGTCGAGATCGACCACCTCGATTTGCCAGCCGGCGAACTCGAATGCGTCGCCGACGTCGGGCAGCACGGTGAACTGCTGCAGCACGAGGCCAGCCACCGTGTTGTAACGGTGATGGGGCGGCAGCTCGACGCCGAGCAGGTCGCCGAACTCGTCGACCGGCATCCAGCCGGAGACGAGCAGCGAGCCGTCCGCGCGCCTGACATAGGCGGGCTCCGGCGGCCCTTCCTCGGAGTGGAAGGCGCCGACGATCGACTCCAGAATATCCGCTGCCGTCACCACGCCTTCGAACGCGCCGTACTCGTCATGGACGAGGCCGATATGCACGGGCGCCGCCTTCAGGATCGCGAGCACGTCGCGCGCATCCGCCGACGCCGGGATGATCGGGGTCTCGCGCACGAGCGCTCGCAGATCGGGCGCACGCTCGCGCATGTAGGCAATCAGCAGATCTTTGGCCTGGAGCACGCCGATCGGCTTGTCGCGATCGCCGTCGCAAACGGGGAAGCGCGAATGCGGACTCTTGGCGATCATCGTCTGGATCGCTGCCCGATCGTCGTTCAGGTCGATCTCGTCGACCTCCGTGCGCGGCGTCATCACCGCGCCCACCGGGCGGTCGCCAAGCCGCATCACGCCGGCGATCATCTCCTTCTCGCCGGGCTCGAGCACGCCCGCGCTCTCGGCCTCGCTGACGAGATGATGGATCTCGTCCTCCGACACCTTCTCCTCGGCCTTGCCGCCGCGGCCGAGCAGCTTCAGGATCAGCTTGCCGGAGATGTCGAGCAGGAACACCAGCGGGAGCGAGACCCGCGCCAGCACGTGCATCGCCGGCGCGACCTTGACCGCGATGCTTTCGGGGTCGCGGAGCGCGACCTGCTTCGGCACCAGTTCGCCGACGATCAGGGTCGCATAGGTGATGATGGTGACGACGATGCCGACGCCGACGATATCGGCAATGCCCGGGGACAGGCCGAGCTCGAGCAGCCATTGTGTCAGCCGCTGTCCGAGCGTCGCGCCGGAGAAGGCGCCGGAGAGCACGCCGACCAGCGTGATCCCGATCTGCACGGTCGAAAGGAACTTTCCGGGGTCCGCAGCCAATGTCAGTGCGCGCTCGGCACCGCGCACGCCCTTGGCCGCGAGCAGCGACAACCGCGCCGGGCGCGATGAGACCACGGCCAGCTCCGACATGGAGAGCAGGCCGTTGATGACGATCAGGACGACGACGATGATGAGTTCGACAGACAACATTGCGCGCAGGGGAGAGGGGACATCAGGTCGACCGGACCAAGCCCGTTATATATGAATCCGAAGCGCGCCTGCCCGGTTCCGGCGAAATTGTCGCAGGTGGGCTCAGGAGCTTTCGCCGGGGTTTTCGAGGCTGAATGTCTCCGACTGCTCGTCATAGGCGAACAGCTCGGCATAGCGCCCCCACGACACCACCGTCTTCAGCGTCTCGTCGGCATAATCCTCCGACATGTAGTCTTCGAGCTCGTTGCGGAACCGGGCCGCGGGCGCGGTATGCGAGGGCCGTTCGTCGAGCACGCGACGGATCAATCCCATCACCGGCACATAGGTGACGAGATGCTCGGCGAACAGCGTCTTGCGCGCGTCGGTCTCGAGATGGGCGAAGCGCTTGCCCGCGTCGGTGAGCATCAAATCGCCTTCGCTGAGCTGGGCGAAGCGCAGCAATTGCAGCGACTCGCCGAGATGAAGGATTTCGTCGGCCTCGAGCCGAAGCTGGCTCGCCAGCACCGGCAGGTCGGCATGTCCGTTGTAGGGCGCGCCCGCCAACGTCTCGATCAGGCCGGACAGGACGTTGGACGATACATGGTGCAGGGCCATGCCGACGCCGGTGCCGGGGATGCCTTCGATTGTCGGCGCCTTGGGTTCGGCGCGCTGGGTCATGCGGGCATAAATGCTGTCGACGAGCTGGCGGAAATGCGGATCAAGCCGCTTACGCGGATGCGCGAGCTCGACCTTGATCTCCACGGCGACTCGTCCCGGGTTCGACGAAAACACCAGGATGCGGTCGCACATCAGGACCGCCTCCTCGATGTTGTGTGTCACCATGAGGATCGATTTGATCGGCAGGCGCCCTTCCACCCAGAGATCGATCAGGTCGGTACGCAGCGTTTCGGCGGTGAGCACGTCGAGCGCCGAGAATGGTTCGTCCATCAGGAGCAGATCCGGATGCACGACCAGCGCACGGGCAAAGCCGACGCGCTGACGCATGCCGCCCGACAATTCCTTGGGAAAGGCCGACTCGAATCCGTCGAGGCCGATCAGGTCGATCGCCGCCAGCGCGCGCTTGCGCCGTTCGGCAGCATCGACGCCAAGCGCCTCCAGCCCAAGCTCGACGTTTTGCAGCACCGTCAGCCAGGGAAACAGCGCGAACGACTGGAACACCATGGCGACGCCGTTCGGCGGTCCGGCGATGATCTCGCCCCGGCAGGTCGCCTGTCCCGTGGACGGAGCGATCAGGCCGGCGATGATCCGCAGCAGCGTGGATTTGCCGGAGCCCGAGCGGCCGAGCAGGCCGACGATCTCGCCGGAGCGGATCGTCAGGTCGACCTTCTCCAGAACCAGCAGCTGCTCGCCGCTGCCCTTCGGAAAAGACCGGCAGACACCGCGGATGTCGATGAGCGCAGGGGGGTGATCGAGCATGATGAACTCCTCGTCAGCCGAGCCGCAGGCGGCGCTCGCCGAAGGCGTAGAGCGGTCGCCAGACCAGACGATTGAACAACGTCACCAGGATGCACATCGCGGCTATCCCGAGAACGACACGCGGGAAATCGCCCGCTTCAGTCGCAGATGCAATATAAGCGCCGAGCCCGCTGGCGTTCAGATGCGTGTCGCCCCAGCTGGCGACTTCGGCGACGATCGATGCGTTCCAGGACCCGCCGGAAGCGGTGATCGCGCCGGTGACGTAATAAGGGAAGATGCCTGGCAGGATCACCTTCAGCCACCAGCGCCAGCCGCCGAGATGAAGGCTGCTCGCGGCCTCGCGCAGATCGCTCGGAAAAGCGCTGGCGCCGGCGATGACGTTGAACAGGATGTACCATTGCGTGCCCAGGATCATCAGTGGGCTCAGCCAGACGTTCGGGTTGAGCTTGAAGCTGACGATGGCAACGACGAAGACCGGAAAGGCAAGGTTGGCGGGAAACGCGGCGAGAAATTGTGCCAATGGTTGGATGCGCTCGGCCAGTTTCGGACGCAAGCCGATCCAGACGCCGATCGGCACCCAGATCAAGGTCGCAAGGCTGATCAGGACAACGACGCGCAGCAGGGTTATCAGGCCGTCGCGGATCACGACGAGCACGTCGCCGAGGCCAAGACTGGCCGAAAGATAGCGGTAGGTCAGCCACGCCGCGTAGGCCGTGCCGGCGAGGATGACGGCAAGCCAGAGCCCGTCGATCAGTCGAGACGGCTGGCTTTTGCTCTTCGTCGATCCCGCCGGTCTGGGCAGCGAGATGCGCAAATTCGAAACGAAGCGATTGATGGCGGAGAAGGGCAGCGTCACCGCACGCAGAGCGCGGGTCCGGCGAAACAGGTCCAGCATCCAGGAGGTGGGTGGCTCGCCAGACGCGGTCTGCTCAAAGCGGAATTTGTCGGCCCAGGCGATGATGGGGCGGAACAGCAATTGATCATAGGCGATGATGACGAGCAGCATCGCCAGGATCGCGTAGAAGATCGCCGGCAAATCGCGCTGCTGGATCGCGAGCGCGACATAGGATCCGACGCCCGGCAGGGTCACGGTGGTATTGCCGACGGTGATCGCCTCCGATGCGACGACGAAGAACCAGCCGCCCGACATCGACATCATCGCATTCCAGATCAGTCCCGGCATCGCGAAGGGCACGTCAAGGCGCCAGAAGCGCTGCCACCCGGACAGATGAAAGCTCTGCGTGGCCTCTTCCAGGTCCTTCGGTACGTTGCGCATCGACTGGTACATGCTGAACGTCATGTTCCAGGCCTGGCTCGTGAAGATCGCGAACACCGAGGCTAGTTCAGCGCCGAGCACCTGGCTCGGAAATAGATTCATGAAGAAGACGACGGTGAAGGTCAGGAAGCCCAGGATCGGCACGGACTGGAGGATGTCCAGCACCGGGATCATGACCATCTCCGCGCGCCGGCTCTTGGCCGCGATCGCCGCGTAGATGAAGGTGAAGACCGTCGAGCAGACGATCGCAAGCAGCATGCGCAGCACCGTGCGCAGCGCGTAGAGCGGCAGGTTCGCCGGATCGAGCGAAACAGGCGTGCGCTCAAGCTCGGACAGCGGCGCGGTGGTCTGTTCGCCGCCATAGACGATCAGTACCATGGCGCCGATCACGAGGATGAGTGCGACCACATCCCAGATATTGGGGCGCAGCGCCCGGCCGAGCGCGGCCGTGCGGATATCTCTCGGCTTCATGGGCCCGCCTCTGGGCAACAATCCTGGGGCTAAAACTCGGCGTGGAGCCGGCCCGAGAAGATCGAGACCGGCCCGCGATCGGCGTTATAGGCCGGGTTTGTGATCAATTGATAGTCGGCGGTCATCGTCACGCCCTTGATCACCTGATAATTGTAGTAGGCCTCGAGGATGCGTTCGGGGCTGTAGTTGAGCCGGCCGTCGCCGATCAACAGACCGGTGCCGCCCGCCGCGAGGAAGTCGCGATGTGCGGATGACAGGCCGTTGATGGCACCGCCGATGCCGATCGTGTCGTCGGCACGTCCCCAGCTTCTGCCCTTGATCGACAAACCGCCCGACAGGCTGCGGTCGATGTCGGTGAAGGACAGGATCTGGTTCTGTCCGTCGTTCCAGCTCGCCCGCGCGAACAGTCCGACGTCCTTGACGATCTGCTGCTCGAGATTGACGTAGAATCCGTATTTGAGCCGGTCGCGCTGATCTGCGTTGGCAATCGCGTTGATATCGAGTCCCGGGTTCGCTGCCGCCAGATCGAGGACCTCGCGGTAGTTGGCGGTATTGCCGCTGTTGGCGAAGACGCCGACGCGCAATTTGCCGGGCTGCTCGAGGATCGTATGACGCTCCTCGAACTCGACGACCGAGCCGCCGGTCTTGAACGTCAGCACGTCGCTGTTGGGCGCGGACGGCACCTGGAACAGGCCGGCGCGGATGGCCCAATCCTTGCGGTTGAGCTCGACCACCGCGCCGCGGGTATAGCCGGGCAGGTCGGCCGGGAAGTCGTAGGCTCCTGACGACCACATCGCCCAGTTCATGAAGTCGGCGCGCGGGTCTTTCGCATAAGAATTGCCGTCGAAGAAATCGCCGACGGCGAAGCGGCCGACGATCAAGGTGACGCGGTCGACATCGTGCTTGCCGGCAAGCTGGTTCGGCCCGTCCTCGACCGTTTCCTGCTCGCCGCCGAGCCCGAAGGTCTGCTTGAGGTAGTAGCGCTGCGCGCGGATCTTGGGGAATGCCGCGCCGGCCTTCTGCGCTTCGCCATTGGAGAAGCCGGCGAGGCCGAGCGTGCCGTTGAGACCAAAGCCCTGCGCGAGCTCGGGGTTGAAATAGAATTCGCCGCCGTCCCAGAGCCGCGCGCCAAGGAAGGCCGTGGTCGTCCAGGTCTCCTGGAATTGGCCGCCGCCCGGCAGGCTCTGCGGGCTCGCATAGGGCGAATGAATCGGCCCATAGCCTTGCGGCAGCACGGTCGTCTGCGCGTGGACGTTCCAGTCGTCGGATTCCGGAAGCTTGGGCTTGCCGGCCGTCGGCATCCACGGCGTATCGCCGAACTGATAGTTCAGGCCGAGCTTGAACAGGTGAATGCGCGGATCGACGTTGACGGTGCCGAGACCGAAGCCGCTGAGGTCGTAAGTTTTGCGCGAGAGGTCCACATATTCGTATTCCGCCTTGGCGGTCCAGTTGCCGCTGACGGCGTATTCGAGACCGAGGCCCGCAGTCCATCCGGCCTGGTAGTGACCGACCGGGAAGAGCGGCGTGACACCGTCGGTGTCGTTGACGTTGATGTGCGTGTGGCCCCAGGCAACGCCGCCGGTGACGTAGGGCATGAAGCGGTCGAAGGCATAGCCGGCGCGGCCACGCACGGTGCCGACATAGTCCATCGTGGTGTTGAACGGCACCGGTGAACGCGCCAGTGCCGGACCATCCGTCGGGCTTGTGAACGTCGCATCCGCCTCGATGCCGAGCACCACGCGATTGGAAAGTTGCCGGTTGTAGCCCAGCTGGTAGCCGCCGCTGAATCCGGTCGCGCTATGAGGCAGCAGCGCACCCTGCTCGGGCAGGGGATTGGAGCCGGGCCCGAAGCTCGCGTCGCCGTAGGCGACATGACCGCCGACATAGAAGCCGGTCCAGTCGTAGACGGTTTTCGCGGCGCGCGCCTTCAGCGGCAGGTCGGCGGCGAGGCTGGCAGCCGGCAAAGCCAGCACGCCCGAAGCCATCGCCGCCGCCGTCCGCAAAGACCTGTAACGGTGACCTCTCAACGTCAAAACCTGCGCCCCCAAGTCGCGACCGTGCCCCAACCGCCCCGCCCGACATCCCTGCCAATTCGCGGCGATGCTGTCATCAGGGTCTTGGCCGTTTACGCGACCTGACGAGATGAGCTCGCACCGGTGCGATTTCACCCCAGGATCGTGCCAAGTCCCTGCGCTTGTTGCGAAGCTTATTGCTAATAATTCGCAATAGCAACTAATGCGCGATGTCGCGTAGGATGGTTCGCATCATTGTGTGACGGGACTGCAACAAATTCCCGGACATCGAAAAAGGATGACCCCGCCCGGGGGGACAGCCGGGCGGGGTCGGGGCGCGACACGGGGTGGATGAGGCGCCCGTGTCGGACGCAGGATCCACGTCAGATCGGCCTCAAATACTCAGATCAGTAGCAAGTACGAACGCGGCCGACGTACTGGCCGAAGCCGTTGTACTGGGCGACCCAGCCGCAGCGGTGATAGCCGTAGTAATAGGGTTCGTTGCTGGCGGCGATCGCGGTGCCGACAATGGCGGCGGTGGCGATGCCGGCGCCGACACCCCAGCCCCAGCCGAGCGGCTTGGCTTCGGCCTGCGACGTGGTGGCGGCGATGCTGCCGGTCACGGCGAGGGCAGCGAGCGCGAGTGCGGCAATTCTGGTCTTGATCGACATCTGAAACTCCATCCGGGTTGAAGGCGGTCCGTTGTGGTCCGCGTGCCCAGTTGGACGGAGCCTTGCCGTATCAGGTTCGAAGCCGCCTCAGGCGGTTCCGGACTTTGCCAATTGTCGAATGATTACAGCTGGATATGAGTTAGCCGAGAGGACCCTTGGCGAGCCTGGTCACGTCGAAGTTATCGACCTCGTCAAGCAGCTCGCAAAACGCGCGCGCGCCCTGGTCGAGGAGCTGTTCGCCTTTCTCGGCCACGGCCAGAGTCGCATTGCCGACGGCGCCGCTGGCGTTGAGATCCTGCGCCTGCCAGGCAAACGGCGCAGGCCGCTGCGTCGACAGCCAGCGATATTGTTTTTCCATCGCGATGCTGCTCGCGGGAAAATCCGCGATCGCATGGGCGCGCACCTGGTCTGGATAGCGCGACAGCATGATCGAGGTCTCGACCGCGCCGCCGTGAATGCCGTGGCGCACTTCATCTGCCGGGAACAGTTTGTCCGCACCCGACAGCCGCGACCACGACGTCGTCACCACGAATAGTTTTCGATGCGCGCGAAGATCCTGCGCCACCAGCATCATCGCCGCGCTGTTGCCGCCATGGCTGGTGATGATGACGAGCTTTTTCACGCCGCGTCGAGCAACCTCCTCCCCGATCCCTGTCCATCGCTTCAGCGCCACCTCTGTCGGCAGCGTTTGCGTGCCCGGATAATCGATATGCTCGGTGGAGATGCCGACGGGTTCAACGGGCAGGAATGTCACGGGGGCGGTCGCAGGCAGCACCTCCCGCACGCGCGCAAGATAGGCCTCGGCAATCAGCACGTCGGTCTCAACAGGCAGATGCGGGCCATGCTGCTCGGTTGCCGCCAGCGGCAGCACCGCGATCCAACGCGAAATATCCGTGCGGCTGGCATCGGCCCAGCGGATCTCCGTCCAGTCGCGGGAAGGCGTCATCGAGGTTTCTTTGCCCGGATTTGTCACGTAGTTTGGGGTATCAGGGGACGCGGGCCCGGCCGGCCAGCGTCCCCTTGCGGTTCTATCGCGTTGCTTTCACATCGGCCAGACACGATCGACGGAGTGCATTCATGAGCCCCTCCCACCTGCGGCGAGCGTTAACGGCGGGCTTGCTGGCCACTGTCGTATCGGTCCTGCCGGCGCGCAGCGAGACCCTGGACAAGGTCAGCTTCGGCACCAATTGGGTCGCCGAGGCCGAGCATGGTGGTTTCTTCCAGGCGGTCGCCGATGGCACCTACAAGAAGTACGGGCTCGACGTCTCCATCGTTCCGGGCGGACCGAACGAGAACAACCGGATGCTGCTGATCGCCGGGAAGATCGATTTCTTCATGGCCGCGAACACGCTGATGTCGTTCGACGCGGTCGCCAACAACGTCCCCGTGGTGACGATCGCTGCGATGTTCCAGAAGGATCCGCAAGTGCTGCTGTCGCAGCCGGACGCGAAGGTCACCAGGATCCAGGACCTCAAGCCGCTGACGCTGTTCGTCTCCAAGGAGGGCATGAGCAGCTACTTCCAATGGCTGAAGTCCGAATACGGCTTCAGCGAGAAGAACGTCCGTCCCTACAATTTCAACCCGCAGCCCTTCATCGCCAATCCCAGGAGCGCGATGCAGGGCTATGTGACGTCAGAGCCGTTTGCGGTCGAGAAGGCCGCCGGCTTCAAACCGAACGTGATCCTGCTCGCCGATGCCGGCTTCAACACCTATTCGACCTTGATCGAGACCCGCCGCGACGTGGTCGAGAAGAAGCCTGATATGGTGCAGCGCTTCGTCGATGCCTCGATCGTCGGCTGGTACAATTACATCTACGGCGATAATTCCGCCGGCAACGCCATGATCAAGAAGCTCAACCCGGAGATGACCGACGATCTGCTCGCTTATTCCGTCGCCAAGATGAAGGAATACGGCATCGTCGATTCCGGCGACAGCCTGAACGCCGGCATCGGCGCGATGAGCGACGACCGCTACACCTCCTTCTTCAACAAGATGGTGAAGGCGGGCGTCGTCAAAGGCGATCTCGACTTCCGCAAGTCCTACACCCTGCGTTTCGTCAACAAGGGCGTCGGGGTCGAGCTGCGCCCCGCCAAGCCGTAACGCGAGCGTTGATGTCGTCACCCAAACCTTCGTCAGGCGTCGAGGCGAGCCTGACGGCGCTCGCCGTCAGCCTGCGCGGCGTGACGAAGGTCTATGACAACGGCGTCATGGCGCTCGGTCCGCTCGATCTCGCCGTGCGCAAGGGCGAGTTCATCTCGCTGCTCGGACCCTCCGGCTGCGGCAAGTCGACGGTGTTGAGGCTGATTGCGGGTCTCACTGCGCAGTCATCGGGCACGGTACGAATGTCGCGCCATGAAGGCCCGCCGCAGCCCGGCCATGGCATCGGCTTCGTGTTTCAGGAGCCGACCCTGATGCCCTGGACCAGCGTGCGCGAGAACGTCCGGCTGCCGCTTAGGCTTGGCGGCGTCTCGAATCCCGAAGGGCGGGCGCGGGCCGACGCTGCGCTGGCGAGCGTCGGGCTTGCCGATTTCGCCGACGCCGTCCCGCGCGAATTGTCCGGCGGCATGAAGATGCGGGTGTCGCTCGCGCGCGCGCTCGTCACCGATCCAGACATTCTTCTCATGGATGAGCCGTTCGCGGCGCTCGACGAGATCACGCGCTTCCGCCTCAACAATGATCTGCTCGCGTTATGGCGCAGCCTTGGCAAGACCATCATCTTCGTCACCCATTCGGTGTTCGAATCCGTCTATCTCTCGCAGCGCGTCGTGGTCATGACGGCGCGGCCGGGCCGCATCCAGGCGGACATCCGCATCGAGACCGTCGAACCGCGCAGCGAGGAGTTTCGCACCTCGGCGGCCTATTCCGATTATTGCCGGAAAGTCTCGGCCGCGCTGGCGCCGTCGTATCAGGGACAGTCGATGCTATGAACGCGCAAGCCGCCATTCCCGCAAAGCCATCAGGCGGGCAAGCCGCGATGCGCTTCGTACTTCCGATCGCCGTATTCGCCGCCGGCGTCGCGGCGTGGGAGCTCGTGGTTCGCATCAGGGATATCCCGCCTTACGTCCTGCCGGCGCCGTCGCTCGTTTTCCTGACCTTGATCAAGGACTGGGCGGTGCTGTCGCAATCGCTCGCCGTCACGCTGTTGACGACGCTCGAAGGCTTCATCGCTGCGGGCATCGGCGGCGTTGCGCTGGCGTTGCTGTTCAACCAGTCGAAATGGGTCGAATATTCGTTGTTCCCCTATGCCGTCGTGCTCCAGGTGACACCCGTCATCGCGATCGCGCCGTTACTCCTGATTTATCTGGAGCAGCAGACGGCGGTTGTCGTTTGCGCCTTCATCGTCGCCTTCTTCCCGGTGCTGTCGAACACCACGCTCGGGTTGAATTCGGTCGACCGCAATCTCGCCGGCCTGTTCCGGCTTTACGGCGCCTCGCCGCCGCAAACGCTGCGCTTTCTGAAATTGCCGGCGGCGCTGCCCTATATCCTGGGCGGGCTGCGCATTGCCGGCGGGCTCTCGCTGATCGGCGCGGTGGTGGCCGAGATCGCCGCGGGAACTGCAGGTGCGGGCTCCGGCCTTGCCTACAGGATCGCCGAGTCGGGCTATCGATTGAACATACCCCGCATGTTCGCAGCGCTGCTTTTGTTGTCGTTGGCCGGGATTGTCATCTATGGGGTGCTGGCGCTAGTTTCCCACCTCGTTTTACGGCGCTGGCACGAGAGCGCGCTTGGAAAGGAAGCCTGATGTCTACCGGTTCGATTTCGTCCGACAAGATCGACCTTCTGATCTATGGGCCGGTGCGGCCGATCCTCGAGAACGGGTTTTCCGATCAGTTCGTCGTTCACAAGGCCGAGACACGCGGCGACCTGGAGCGGCTGACGCCGGCGATCCGCGACAGGATCCGCGGTGTCGCGGTGACCTATCACACCGTCCGCGCCGACAAGGATTCGCTGTCGCAGCTGCCCAAGATCGAGATGGTGGCAAGCTTCGGCGTCGGCTACGACCATATCGACGCCAAATACGCTGCCGAGCACAACATCATCGTCACCAACACGCCTGACGTGCTGACCGAGGAGGTCGCCGACGTCGCGATGGGCCTGCTGATCGCCACCGTGCGCGAATTCATCAAGGCCGACCGCTACGTGCGCTCGGGCCTCTGGCAGAGCCAGAACTATCCGCTCAGCGTCGGCTCGTTGCGCGACCGCAAGGTCGGCATCGTCGGCATGGGGCGGATCGGCCAGGCCATCGCGCGCCGGCTCGATGCCTCGCTGGTGCCGGTGGTCTATCATTCCCGCAATCCGTCCAAGGAGGTCTCCTACGAGCATTATCCTGATCTGATCGAGATGGCGAAGGCGGTCGACACGTTGATGGTGATCGTGCCTGGCGGCGCTGCTACGGAAAAGATGATCAATGCGGAAGTGCTGAAGGCGCTCGGCCCGCGCGGCGTGCTGGTCAACGTCGCGCGCGGCTCGGTGGTGGACGAACAGGCGCTGGTCCAGGCGCTGAAATCGGGTGCCATCCTCGCCGCCGGCCTCGACGTGTTCGCGGCCGAGCCCAACGTGCCTGATGAGCTCAAGACCATGCAGAACGTCGTGCTGCTGCCGCATATCGGCTCGGCCTCTGTGGTGACGCGCAATGCGATGGACCAGCTCGTGATCGACAACCTCAAGTCGTGGTTCTCCGGCAAGGCGCCGTTGACGCCGGTCGTCGAAACGCCGTTCAAGGGGCGCTGATGTCGGTTCTTCGGGTCATTGCATTCGCCGTCGTGGCCCCTTTGGCCTCGCTCTGCATCGCACATGCGCAGGATGCCAAGGCCCTGAAGAAGGAAATGATCGGGCAGTGGGAGCTTTCGACCACGGAGCGCAGCAAGACCTGCGTCGTCACGATCAAGGGCGATCCCGTGGCGCAGGGCTTCAAGTTGGAGCTGGAGCCGGCCTGCAAGACCGCGCTGCCCTTCACCAAGGACATCGTCGCCTGGAGCATCAAGGGCCTCGACATCGTCCGCTTGCAGGATGCATCGGGCGAATCCGTGATCGACTTCACCGAGGTCGAGGCCGGCATTTTCGAGGGCCTGCGGCAGGGCGAGGGCGTCTACATCCTGCAGGACCTCGCTGCCGCGCGCTCGATGGCCAAGTCGATGGACCAGATGATCGGCGACTGGGCGATGGTGCGCGGCAACGGCCAGCCGATCTGCGGGCTGACGCTGACCAACACGGAAGCCGATCAGGACAATTTCCAGGTCTTCCTCAAGCCGAAATGCGATGCGGCGATCGCCCAGTTCAACCCGACGCAATGGCGTCTCGAGCGCGGCCAGATCATCCTGATGTCGAAATCAGGCGAGGTCTGGCAGTTCGAGGCTGACGACAATGCGCAATGGCGCCGGGTTCCCGATACCGCCGATCCCCTGATCATGCTGCGCCAATAGGCACCTCTCCGTTCCTGCAATTTGTCTTGCTGCCCGATTTTTCTTGCCGCCAATTTTTCTTGCCGCCAATTTTTCTTGCCGCCATGTCGATCCGGTCCCTGCCGGATCGTCATCTCTTGTAGCGAGCTGATCGCGGCCGAACCGGCAGAGTCTCGCCTGATCCAGGAGTTTTGCATGCGCTTCATGTACATCGTCACCTCCAGCCAGCCCATGAAAGGCCCGTCTCCGGCGCTGATGGAGGCCATGCAGAAAATATCCGAGCGGGAAATCAAGGCCGGCCGGATGATCGACAATGGCGGATTGATGCCGCTTGCGACCGGTGCCCGCGTGCGGATCGTCGACGGCGAGCTCAGCGTCATCGATGGTCCCTTCATCGAGGCCAAGGAAGTCGTCGGCGGCTATGCCATTTTCGAGCTGCGCGACAAGGCGGAGGCGCTCGCCATGGCCAAGGAATTCATGCAGTTGCACCTCGATCACATGCCGGGCTGGGACGGTACCTGCGAGCTACGGGCCTTCGCCACGCCGGGCGTCGATGGCGCCTGCGAGGTCGATTCGCGCGCAGGGGTAGCCGCGCACGCCTGATGCCCAGCAACGCGCGTCACGGTCGGCGGCGATGACGGCCGCCGACATCGATCAAACCGTCCGTGACACGATTCACGCAACCTGGCGCGTCGTGCAGCCGCGGCTGATCGCGACGCTGTCGCGGATGCTGCGCGACGTGCCGCTGGCGGAAGAGCTGACCCAGGATGCGCTGGTGGCGGCGCTGGAAGCGTGGCCCGGCATCGGCGTGCCCGACAATCCCGGGGCATGGCTGATGACGACCGCGAGGCGCCGTGCGCTGGATCATTTGCGCCGCGGCAGGATGCTCGGCGAGAAGCACGACATGCTGGCGCGGGACATGTTGCAGGAGCAGGAGACGGTGCCGGATTTCGATGCCGCGCTCGACGACGACATCGGCGATGAATTGCTGCGGCTGGTCTTCACTGCATGTCATCCGATCCTGTCGCGAGAGGCGCGTTCGGCGCTGGCGCTGCGCATGATCTGCGGCTTGACCACGTCCGAGATCGCGCGCGCCTATCTCGTGCCTGAGGCCACCATCTCCCAGCGCATCGTCCGCGCCAAGCGCACGCTGTCGAATTCCGGCCTCGCCTATGAGACGCCGGGCGGCGAGGCTCTGTCAGAGCGTCTCGCCTCGGTGCTGGAGGTCGTCTATCTGATTTTCAACGAGGGCTATCTCGCGGCGCGCGGCGAGGAATGGCTGCGGCCGCGGCTTTGCGAGGAGGCGTTGCGCGTGGGCCGTGTGCTCGCGGGCCTGGCGCCTGATGAGCCCGAGGTTCACGGCCTCCTCGCATTGATGGATCTGAATGCGGCACGGGCCCGCGCGCGCACCGATGCGAATGGTGATCCCATTCTGCTGATAGACCAGGATCGCACGCTCTGGGACTGGTTGCAGATCCGCCGCGGCCTGCGTTCACTCGAACGTGCCGGCGAGCTCGGCGGCTCCAGGGGATTCTACGCGCTCCAGGCCGCGATCGCGGCATGTCACGCCAGGGCGGAGACCGCTGCAGCGACCGACTGGCAGCGCATCGCGCAGCTTTACGACGAATTGGCGAAATTGGTGCGCTCACCGGTCATCGAGCTCAATCGGGCGGTGGCGGTCGGCATGGCCGAGGGGCCGCAGGCCGGACTTGACGTGCTGGACGCGGTCGCCGGTGCGCCGGCGCTGGCGGCCTATCACCATCTGCCGGCGGTTCGCGGCGACCTTCTGCAGAAGCTCGGACGCATCGCAGAGGCGCGGCAGGCCTTCGAAGCCGCCGCGCATCTGGCGACCAATGGGCGCGAACGCGCGCTGATGCAGCGCCGTGCCGCGGCGCTCGACGCCCAGAATATCTAGAGCATGATCCGGAAAAGTGTGAAGCGGTTTTCCGAAAAGGTCACGCTCAAGTAAAGAGCCCCGATTGCGATCATTCCGGGAGTGCAGCCGAGTGCCGTCGGTTTGAGACGCAATCATCGGATGCTTGTCGCGACAGGCCCGCCTTGGGCGCGCCGGGCCAAGACGATTGTTCTGGCCCGGGGGCGCTCGAAACGCTATGACTGCGCCGTCGGTCGGGAGGATTCGGAATGCTTCGACGCCTTGGAATTGCAGCGTGTTTCGCGGTCGCGATGGCCGTCCCGGTCCATGATGCCGTGGCGCAGGACGCCGTCGGCGGCGCCATCATCGGCGGCGTGGGCGGAGCGATTTTGGGTGGCGCGCTTGGCGGTGGCCGTGGCGCGGCCATTGGTGCGGTCGTCGGCGCCGGCACCGGGGCTGCGATCGCCTCCGAAGGCGAGCGGCGCCGCTCCGGCTATTACGCCTATCAGCGCGGCTGCTACATGCAGCGCCGGGACGGCCGTTACGTGCCGGTCGATCCGCGATACTGCTACTGAGCAGCCAACCGGCGCGGGCACGGCCCGCGCAGTCAGCTTCGTCCAGCCGGGACCTCCGGCATGATCTGGCGCAGCGGCTCCGGCGAGGTCGATGAAGCGACCATGACGCGCCATCTGGGTCGCGCCATCTGATTTGAGGTTTCAGATCAGCCGCATCCCCTTCAAACTCGCATGCCCGCTCCTGCCCACGATGATGTGGTCGTGCACGGCAATCCCCAGCGGCCTGGCGATGTCGATGATCGCCTTGGTCATCTGGATGTCGGCTTGCGAGGGCGAGGGATCGCCGCTGGGATGGTTGTGCACCAGGATCAGTGCGGTCGCCGAGAGCTCCAGCGCGCGCTTGATCACCTCGCGCGGATAGACCGGGGTGTGGTCCACGGTGCCGGTCTGCTGCACCTCATCGGCGATCAGCTGGTTGCGCTTGTCGAGGAAGAGCAGGCGAAACTGCTCCTTGTCGGCGAAGGCCATGCTGCTGCGGCAATAGGCGATCACCTCGTTCCAGGACGACAGCGCGTTGCGGCCGTTGACCTCGCCCTTGGCGACGCGGTGCGCGGCGGCAGCGATCAGCTTGAGCTGGTTGATCGCGGCTTCGCCGACGCCATCGACCTCGCGCAAGCGAGCCACCGGCGCATGCACGACCTCGGCGAACGAGCCGAACACCTTGATCAGCAGCTTCGCCAACGGCTTGGTGTCGCGCCGCGGCAGCGCCGGAAACAGTGCCATCTCCAGCAGCTCGTAGTCGCTGAGCGCATCCGCGCCCGCGCTGTAGAAGCGCTCGCGCAGCCGTTCGCGATGGCCGAGATAATGCGGCGCATTTTCGGGCGTGCTGTCGTCGGCGTCGGGCTTGGCAGGCATCGTCCGCCAGCATCGCTGTGGATTCCGGCTTTTGCAACCGCCAATTGCGACGGGGCCGGCAACCCCGTTTTGCCCCGGAACCGGCGAGGCCAGCGAAGCTCACCGTCGTCGCCTTCACCCATACCGGGCTGGAGGGCGGTTTCGACACCATCCCGAACGAAATTCGCGGTGCGTCCATGGGCAAAGCGGCCGAACGAAAAAAATCCGCGCCGACCGTTTCCTTTTCACCGCCTCGTTCGTCTCTGCGCTGTGGGCCTCGACGAGCGGCCGGCAGGGTTTTCGCAAAGGAGAATATTGATGTCAGAGATCAAAGCCACGCCATCGCGTCGTGCGGTCGTTGCCACCGGGCTCGGTGCCGGGGCACTGTTCGCCGCTCAAATCGACCCGTCCTTTGGCCACAACAGGAGTTCGAACATGGAAGCCACCATTCGCACCGGAAGCGACGTCACGACCCTCGTCAACGTCTTCACGGTCGAGCCCGACAACCAGCAGAAGCTGGTCCTGCTCCTGAAGGAGGGCACCGAGGCCTTCTTCAGCAGGCAGCCCGGCTTCATCTCGTCCAGCGTCCACGCCGGCAAGGAGGGTGGCCGCGCCATCAACTACTCGCAATGGCGCAGCGCTGCGGATATCGAGAATTTCCGCAAGGATCCGAAATTCGCGCCCTACGTCCAACGTCTTGCCGCGATCGCCAAAGCCGAGACGATCCTGTGCGAGGTCGTCGAGGTCAATCATGCCTGACCTTCGGCGTGTGGCGCCCCGATCCGGATTGACGTATCACGCTGACAGATGACGGGGGATTTGCTTGGCAGACGATGCGAGCAATGGAATAGGGGCGGTCCGCCAGACCGCCCAGCAGGCTCTCGAGCGTCTTGCGGTGGAGATGCGGCCGCAACTGCATCGCTATTGCGCGCGCATGACGGGCTCGGTCATCGACGGCGAGGATGTGCTCCAGGAGGCGCTGCTCAAAGCCTTCGAGGCGGCGCCGCGAATCGGAACGCTCGATAATCCGGAAGGCTGGCTTTTTCGCATCGCCCACAACGCGGCGCTGGATTTCCTGCGCCGGCGCGCCCGCTACAACGCGGTCCACACCGATGAAGATCTGGACATGATCCCCGCTCCGACCAGCGTCGTGACCGAACGTGAGATCGTGGCCGCAAGCCTCGGGACGTTCATGCGCCTGCCCGTGGCGCAGCGGGGCGCCGTGATCCTGCGCGACGTGCTGGGCTATTCCGTCGACGAGGTCTGCGCCATCATGGGCAGCAGCGTCCCGGCCACCAAGGGCGCGCTGCAACGCGGCCGTACCCGGCTTCGCGAACTCGCGGCTGAAACCGACGACATCAGGCCTCCCGAGCTGGAAGCCGCTGAACGCGTCCGCCTGATGCATTATGTCGAGCGCTTCAACGCGCGCGATTTCGATGCCTTGCGCGACATGCTGGCCGACGACGTATGCCTGGAGATGGTCAACCGGACCCGTCGAACCGGCCGCCGCGACGTCAGCGAATATTTCCATCGCTATGAGCAGACCAGCCCCTGGCGCTTCGTGCCCGGCTTTGTCGACCGCCGCCCCGCCATCATCGCGTTCGACCCGCAGGATCCGTCAGGTCCGCCGCGCTACTTCGTCCTGCTCGACTGGGACAACGGCAGCATCGTCAACATCAGGGATTTTCTGTTCGCGCATTACGCGATCGAAGGCGCGGAGCTGTTCACGCTGGAATGACGCCGGGGCGGCGGGCCATCACCCGATCTGCCTCTCGCCGTGCCGCTCCGACAGCGTGAAGATCTCGACGCCCGTCGAGGTCACGCCGACGGAGTGCTCGAACTGCGCCGACAGGGAGCGGTCGCGGGTCACCGCGGTCCAGCCGTCGGACAGGATCTTCACATGCGGCTTGCCGAGGTTGATCATCGGCTCGATGGTGAAGAACATGCCGGGCTTGAGCTGCACGCCTTCGCCGGGCCGGCCGATATGGATGATGTTGGGCTCGTCGTGGAACATGCGCCCCAGGCCATGGCCGCAGAAATCGCGCACCACGCTCATGCCCTGCGGCTCGACGAAGCTCTGGATGGCGTGGCCGATGTCGCCGGTGGTGGCGCCGGGCTTCACCGCGGCGATGCCGCGCATCATCGCCTCATAGGTCACCTCGATCAGCCGCTCGGCCTTGCGCGCGATCGGGCCGACCGCATACATCCGGCTGGAATCGCCGTACCAGCCATCGACGATGAAGGTGACGTCGATGTTGACGATATCGCCCTCCTTCAACGGACGGTCGCCGGGCATGCCGTGGCAGACCACGTGATTGAGCGACGTGCAGGTCGAGTAGCGGTAGCCGCGATACATCAGCGTCGCCGGATAGGCGCCATGGCTGAAGGCGAACTCGCGGACGAACTGGTCGATGCGATCGGTCGGCACGCCCGGGCCGACGATGTCAGTGAGCTCGTCGAGACACTTTGCCACCAAAGCACCCGCCTTGCGCATGCCGGCAAAGGCGTTCGGCCCATGCAGCTTGATCTGTCCGGTCTTGCGCAGGGAGGTATCGGTGGCTTCGACGTAGCTCATGCGTGTCTTGTCTTCTGGGGGCGGCGGAAGGGCTTGAATTCAGGCCCCAATTTAATGATTGCGGGCTCTCGTGCAAGCAGCCATGGCGTTTTCGAGCGAAGTGGCTGCCGGTTCGCGTGAAGAAAACGCGTCAAAACAAGAATCCTGCCCGTCATGCGTCCGAAAGCGGTCTCAATTCGGGACTTCTACGGTGGTTTCGACCGGCAGCGCGCCGCCGCGGACCCGGATTTCGCGGACAGGATAGGGAACCCGGATGCCCTCACGCTTGAAGGCGTCCCACAGCGCCAGCATCACGTCGCTCTTGACGTTGTCCATGCCGTCGGGGTCTGCGAGCCAGAGCGTCAGCGAGAACTTCATGCCGGCTTCGGCGAACTCGGTCAGGATGCAGTTCGGCGGCTTGGCCTTCTGCGCGCGTGGATGGGCCGCCGCAGTATCGATGGCTAGCCTGCAGACCAGCCGGGGATCGGCGTCATAGTTGGTGCCGAAGGTGATCTTCACCAGCGTGTTCTTGTCGGTATAGGTCCAGTTGACGACCTTCTGCGTCACCAGGTCCTCGTTCGGGATCAGGAATTCGCGGCCGTCGCCGGCGGCGACGGAAATGTAGCGCGTCTTCATCGCGCTGATGCGGCCGGTGTTGTCGCCGATGGTGACGAGATCGCCCGGCTTCACCGATTTGTCGGCGAGCAGGATGATGCCGGAGATGAAGTTGGCGACGATCTTCTGCAGGCCGATACCGATACCGACGCCGACTGCACCGGAGAATACCGCAAGCGCCGAGAGGTCGATTCCGACCGCGCCGAGCGCGATCACGATCGCGACGGCAAGAAGCCCGATGCGGATGATCTTGATCAGCAGCACCTGCACCGACGGCGTCAGATCGGCCGCCGAGTTGATCTTGCTCTCGGCGAAATTGCTGGCGATGTTGGTGAGCCAGAGCGCGATGATCAGCAGGGCGCCGGCCTTGATCACCAGCAGCGGCGTCAGCCGCAGACCGCCGAGCACGATGGCATAGGAGTCGAGCAGCTCGACCGTGGCGTCGAGCTGGCCGAGGATGGACAGCGCGGCGAAGAACCAAGCGGCAACCGACACCAGCTTGACGATGAAGGCATTGCGCAGCACCGAGGTCACGAGCCGGATCGCGAGCCATGCCAGACCCAGCTTGGCGGCGACCATCAGGAGATAGCTACGGCTCGGCCAGGTCGCGTGATACATCACGATGCGGGAGACGATCACGAGCAGGGTGAACACGGCTGTCGAGGCGCTGGCGGCCATCACGTGGACGAAGCGGCGAAGCGGCAGCGGCCAGCGCATGGCGAGCGAGGTCAGGTCGACGCGGCTGTGCGCCGTGGCTTCCGCCGCATAGGCGATCCCCGCCGCCGCCAGAATGAGCCCGAACTGCAGGTAGAACCAGGGCGAGGAGATTTCCGCCCCGACGCTGCGCGCAGTCGTCTGCACGAACTCCATGAGGTCTTTGAGGTCCATGTCCATCTGATGGTCTCTGGGAAGCGGTCGGGCGGGTTGATTCGGAAGTGCCGCAGAATCCCACAAAGGCCGCGACCGGGCCACCGATACACCGTGAAGTGAAGCGCGTTAAGGCCGTAAAATACGGGCAGATTGCCGCGCGCCGGAGAAAATGGGTTGGCGCGCCCGTGTGGCGACGATAAGGATGCAAGTCCAGCGATTTGTACCCGGAAGGTGGATGGCCTCCCTCGACTCCTTCAGCATCGCCATTTTGCTCGGCGCCGTCCTCGTCATGGCCGGTATCCTGTCGAGCCTGCTCGCGCTGCGCTTCGGTGCGCCGTTGCTGCTCGTCTTCCTTGCCATCGGCATGCTCGCCGGCGATGCCGGCCCCGGCCGGCTCCAGTTCAACGATGTCGGCACCACCTATCTGGTCGGCTCGGTGGCGCTGGCCCTGATCCTGTTCGACGGCGGGCTGAAGACGCGCTTTGCCAGCATTCGCACCGTACTCGCGCCTTCGATGGTGCTCGCGACCGTCGGCGTGTTGCTGACCGCGTTGATCACGGCACCGTTCGCGAAATTCGCGCTCGATCTCAACTGGGCGGAGTCGCTGCTGGTCGGCGCTGTCGTCGCCTCGACCGACGCGGCCGCGGTGTTCCTGCTGGTGCACACCCAGGGCCTGCGCCTGCGCCCGCGCGTCGGCGCGACCCTGGAAGCGGAATCCGGCACCAACGATCCGTTCGCGATCTTCCTCACGCTCATGCTGGTCGAGTACATCTCGCTGGGCTCGAGCACACCAGGCCATGTGGTGATGGAGTTCTTCCAGGAGGCGGTGCTCGGCGCCGTCGTCGGCGTGATCGGTGGACGTCTCGTCGTCATCGGCCTCAACAAGGTCGCGCTGCCACAGGGCCTGCACGCGCCTTTCGTCACCACGGCTGCGCTCGTGATCTTCGGCGGCTCGCAGATCATGCATGCCTCCGGATTTCTTGCGGTGTATCTCGCCGGCATCATCATCGGCAACCGGCCGACGCGCGCGCATAATTCGGTGGTGGCGTTTCTCGACGCCGCGACCTGGCTTGCGCAGATCGTGATGTTCGTGCTGCTGGGCCTGCTGGTGTCACCGAGCCGGCTCGGCTCCAGCGTGCTGCCGGCGGTTGCCGTCTCGCTGGTGCTGATGCTGGTGGCGCGGCCGATCGCGGTGTTCGTCTGTCTGGCGCCGTTCCGCTTCAACTGGCGCGAAAAGATCTTCATCGCCTGGACCGGCCTGCGCGGCGCGGTCGCGATCTTCCTGGCGTCGATCCCGATGCTGGTCGGCCTGTCGAAAGCCTATCTCTATTTCGACGTCGCCTTCGTCGTCGTGATCATCTCGCTGCTGCTGCAAGGCTGGACCTTGGCACCGGCCGCGCGAAAACTGCACGTGGCGCTGCCGCGCGCCGAGCGTGGGCCGCGTCGCGTCGAACTGGATCTGCCCGGGCAGCTCGAGCAGCAGCTGGTCGGCTATCCGGTGCGGCCGAAGAGCCTCTATTTCCGCCGCGGGCTGATCCCGTCCTGGTCCAAGCCGACGCTGGTGATCCGCAAGGAAAGCATCTTGACGCCCGTCGAAGCCGAGCCGATCGCGCCCGGCGACTACATCTATTTGCTGGCGCCGCCGGAAAAGGCCGAGGCGCTCGATCGTTTCTTCGTCGACATGCAGCCGAGCACCGCGCCCGATCCGCACCTGCTCGGCGACTTCATGGTATCGGGCGAGCACACGCTCGCCGAGCTCGCCGGGATCTACGGCGTGAAGGTCAGCGACGATGAAGGCACGCTCACGCTGGCCGATTATTTCGACGTCCATCTCGACCGCGCGCCGAAGGAAGGCGCCGAGCTTGCGCTGGATGAGATCGTGCTGGTCGCGCGCAGCATCTCCGGCGGCCGCGTCAACGTCGTCGGCCTGCGTCTGCCGGAAGAGGACGAAACGCCCGCGCCGCTGACCCGCAGCCAGGCGCTGCGACGCAAGCTCGCGGAGCTGTGGACCTCGGTGGCGGGGGTCTGACGGTGCCGTTGTCCTGACCAAATCCAGGACCACCGTCCGCAGTTTGGCGGGCGCAGCTAGCCCAGAACTGGTCATTGCGGGGAGCCCAGCGACAAAATTGCGTAGCAATTTTGCGCGGATGCGACGAAGCAATCCAGAATGTTTCCGGGAAGGGACTCTGGATTGCTCCGCCGCGCTCGCAATGACGCTGTTTGCTGACGCGCCATGTCCCAACGACGGCGTCGTGACTCGCGGGAACGGTATGTCGCCCGCCAGACAACCGCCACCAAATCGCCGCATCAGCCGAAGATTTGCGCGGCTTCGTGATCCCGGTTCCGGAACGCTCCGCGGCGTTGTCAGTTCTTAGCCGCGTAACGGTCAACGCATCTACAGGAGCAACCCATGCGTAAATTCATCTTGCCCGCCATCGTGGCAATCAGCTTGGGAGCGGCCGCACCGGCGATGGCCTATGACACGGGCGATCAGATCTCGATGCAGGCCGCGCTCGATGTCGCAACCGATATCGGCGTGATGACCATTTCGCACACCGAGTTCGCGGGCGATGAATGGCAGATCGAGGGCCGCGACCGCACCGGCCGCTGGATGGAGGTCGATGTCGATGCTCGAACCGGCGACGTGCGCAACGTCGATCGCGGCTGGTAGCCATAGCTCGTCATTGCGAGGATGCTCGCACAAAATTGCGTAGCAATTTCGCGCCGATGCAAGAAATCCGGAATCTTTGCGCCGGACCCCCTCGCAATGACGGGAAAGGCCTCACGTCAGCACCTTCACCCCGCCGAACGATGTCACGCGTCCCTGCCTCAGCATCACGATCTGCGTCGCGAGCTGGCGCAGTTCGGCGACATCGTGGCTGACATAGACCATGGGGACATTGGCCTCGTCGCGCAAGCGCACCAGGTATGGCAATATCTCGAGCTTGCGGGCTTCATCGAGCGCGCCGAGCGGCTCGTCGAGCAGCAGCAAGCGCGGCTTCGACAACAGCGCGCGGCCGAGCGCGACGCGCTGGCGTTCGCCCCCCGACAGCTTTCCGGGGCGACGGTCGAGCAGCGTGCCGATATCGAGCAGCTCGATCACGCGCGCGTGCTGCGCCCGATCGGGCGCGAGCCGGTTCATCCGCCGGCCGTAATCGAGATTCTGCGCGACGTTGAGATGCGGAAACAGCCGCGCATCCTGGAACACGTAACCGATGCGGCGGCGCCAGGTCGGCACATGAATGCCCGACATGGAGTCGTCGAGCGTCTCGCCGTCGATGACGATGGTGCCGCGGTCGGGCCGCAGCAGCCCTGCGATCATGTTGATCAGCGAGCTCTTGCCGGCGCCGGAGGCACCGAACAGGCCGGTGACGCGGCCTTCGCTCGAGAAAGACGCCGAGAGCGAAAACTCGCCAAGCTGTTTTTCGACATCGACGCGCAGCATGGTCAATTTCCGTGCAGGCGCGCCGTGGCGCGGCGAGCGAACCATTCGGCGGCGATGAGCGCACCGAGTGCGAGCACAACGGAGACGATCACGAGCCGCCCCGCGGCGGCGTCGCCATCAGGTGTCTGGATCAACGAATAGATCGCGGACGAGATCGTCTGGGTCTCGCCGGGGATGTTGGAGACGAAGGTGATGGTGGCGCCGAACTCGCCGATCGCCTTGGCAAAGCCCAGCACCATGCCGGCGAGCACGCCCGGCAGCGCCAGCGGCAACGTCACCGTGAAGAACACCTTGGAAGGCGCGGCGCCAAGCGTCTCGGCGGCCTGCTCCAGCCTGCGGTCGATCGCCTCGATCGACAGCCGCATCGGCCGCACCAGCAGCGGAAACGACATCACGCCGCAGGCGAGCGCCGCGCCGGTCCAGCGGAAGGCGAAGACGATGCCCAGATGATCGGCGAGAAAGCCACCGACGAGGCCGCGGCGGCCGAAGGTGAGAAGCAGCAGATAGCCCGTGACGACGGGCGGCAGCACCAGAGGCAGATGCACGACGGCATCCAACACCGACTTGCCCCAAAAATCCCTTCGGGCAAGCAGCCACGCCAGCGCGATGCCGAACGGCGTTGCCACCAGCGTCGCGATGATTGCGACCCTGAGCGAGAGCAGGATCGCCGTCCATTCGGCGGGAGAGATGTCGAGCACGAAAATCAGGTGGTCGGGCTGATCAAAAATTTGAAGCCGTACTTTTCCAGAATGGCCTTCGCTGTCGAGGTGCGCAGGAAGGCGAGATAATCGCTGGTCTCGCGCTTCGCCGTCGTGGTCGCCGCGACGGGATAGATGATCGCGGGATGCGAATCCGCCGGGAAGGTGCCGACGATCTTCACGCCGGGCTCGACCTTGGCATCGGTGGAATAGACGATGCCGAGATTGGCTTCGCCGCGCGCGACCAGGGTCAGAGCGGCACGCACGCTCTCGGCCATGGCGAATTTCGGCTCGGCGGCCTGCCAGGCGCCGAGCTTGTCGAGTGCCGCCTTGGCATATTTCCCAACCGGGACCGACTTCACGTCGCCGGTGGCGATCTTGCCGTCGCCGGCAAGCTTGGCGAGGTCGAAGCCTTGCGCGATCGTGACGTTGTCGATCCCGGAATCCTTCGGCGCGATCAGCACGATGCTGTTGCCGAGCAGGTTGACTCTGGAAGGTGCGTCGATGGTCTTCCTGGAAACCGCGTAGTCCATCCAGTCGGTGTCGGCGGAGACGAACACGTCGGCCGGTGCGCCCTGCTCGATCTGTTTTGCCAGAACCGAGCTCGCGGCATAGCTCGCCGTGATCTTGACGCCTGTTTTGGCGGTGTAGGCGGCATCGACCTCGTCGAGTGCGTTCTTCATGGACGCCGCGGCGAAAACCGTGATGGTCCTGTCCTCGGCGCCGGCCGGCGAGAGGGTCGTGCCTGCGAGCATCACGAAGGCAGTGAACAGTCCGGCGAGTCGATACATGGATGGCGCTCCGTGCGAGGGCCGCGCGCGCAAATGTACGCGCAAATCTGGCGTTGGGTGAGTTCAGGTCGCGATGACGGAAGCGCCGTTCCGGGTCTCCCCGCAACGGCTTACGGCCGGCGGAGATATCGCAGCTGCGAAGATAGCAGGCTGAGCCCTCGGGTCAAAGGCGACCGTTTGTCTAATTTATTGCGCGGGCAGGATCGAAATCGACATCGAACTGTCCTTGGCGCCGCTGACCTGAAGCACGAACGGCTTGTCCGAGAGCTGGTATTTCATGGTCTTGCGGATGCCGTCACAGTCGGTGGCGCCGCTGAAGGCGACAGGCTTGAGGAATTGTCCGTCCTGGACCAGATCGACCCAGGCGCCCGAGGACAGGCTGATCGTGTAGAGCCCGGGCTTCGCGGTCTTGACGCTGGTGAAGCCGGCAAAGGTGCCGTCCTTCGGCGCCCGCTCCGGCGGCGAGGGCAGCTTGGCCTCGGCAGGCGCGACCAGGTCCAGCGTGATGGCCGATGACGGCAGCGCGGCCTGCTCGGCCCCCGAGGCCAGCTTGGCACGGTCAGGCGCGGTCAGTGCGGCCCGGTCGCGCTCGATCGGCCATTTGAACTTGTCGCAGCCGCTGGGCTCTTCCGCGGCGAAGGCGGAGGTCGCGCTGATCGAGAGCCCGGCAAGGACGGCAAGGACGCGGATGTCAAGTCTCATCGTTGGCCGCGCCTGGGCGCGGTCCTGTAGCAATCAGGTTTCGTTGGCGAACGGGATGCGCATCCCGGAATGAGGCGGGCTTACGGCCACGCGACGGGGTGATCCTAGCGCAGTCGAGGCAACGGACCAACTCTCCAGTTCGTCATCCCGGATCTGCGCTTACGCTTGTCCGGGACGACGGCTGCGTGGCGACAGCCCACCCATCCACGTGCGTTAAGGCTTCGCATCGGGCGCGTGCAGCACGGCTTTGCAGGCCGCCGGCATCTGAGCCAGCGTCATCGGCGGCTTCGGTTTGGGCGGCTCCGGCGGCGGCTTCGGGTGCAGCACGCCCTCGCTGAACCAGTAGGCGAAATCAGAGGGCTTGCAGCCTTCGTCCTCGGATTGCGACGGCTGGCCCTGGCAATCGCTGGCGCCTGCCGGGCAGCGCATGCGGATGTGGAAATGATAGTCATGGCCCCACCAGGGCCGGATCTTCGATAGCCAGGAGCGGTCGCCCTTGGCCTCGCGGCACAGCGCCTTCTTGATCGCGGGATTGACGAAGATGCGCTGCACCGCCGGCTCCTGCGCGGCGTCGCGCAGCACCAGCACGTGGGCAGGCGTGAAGACCCGGGGATCGACGTCGAGCCGGTCTTCGCGCACCATCATCACCGCCGACATCTCCTCGCGCTCCTCCCGCGAGAGGCGATGGTCCGGCATCGGCGTCAGCCAGATATCGGCATCCAGCCCGATCTGGTGGCTGGCATGGCCTGACAGCGCAGGGCCGCCGCGTGGCTGGCCGATATCGCCGACCAGGATGCCCGGCCAACCCGCGTCCTTGTGCGCCTTGGCGGCCAGGCGCTTGATCAGCGCGATCATGTCAGGGTGGCCCCAATTGCGGTTGCGCGACAGCCGCATCACCTGCCAGTTCTCGCCATTGAGCGGCATCTGCTGGGCGCCGCCGATGCAGCCCTTCACATAGGAGCCGATGACATGGGCCGGCCCCTTCGACGGCAGCAGTTTTCGTGCGAACAGCTCCTTGGCGCCGATCCTGGGATCATTGGGGTTGGCCAGCGGCGGCAACGGCTTTGGGTTCACGCTGCCCTTGTCCTGGGCCAGCGCGCCGCTGGCGGTCAGGAGCGTCATGACAAACAGGAGAGGGGCGATGCGGCGGGGACTCATGCGAACGCGATTATACCCCAATGCCATCTCAGGGTCACTGAACGATGCGGCGCTTCACCCGGCCGCGTTCCCGACCGGAGATCCTGACCTGATCGACCCGAAACCGTCGCGACATAATCCGTCGCCAGAACAGGTTGCGATCCCGACCGTTCGTGAACTCCGGCATCATCGGCTTTCCGCCAAAATCATCTTCCCGACATCCTCAAAATGGGTGTCGCGCGCCTGGATCTGCTGGGTGATGGCGTGCATGTCGCGAAACCGTCGCTCGAACGGATTGCTGCGGAAGACGGCGGTGGCTCCGGCCATGCGATAGGCGGTGTCGACCACGTCAGCCGATCGCTGGATGGTCCAGGTCGCGGCGAGCCTGATGGCGCTGCGATGGGCGGTGCCGAACGTGCCCGTTATTGAGAGGTCGCTCCACATCGCGTTCGCCGTCGCATAGAGATAGGCGCGGGCGGCGCGCAAATCGCCTTCGGTGCGGCCGATCAGGCCCTGGACCGCCCCGTTGTCGCGCATCGCGCTGGTCGCCAGCGACTGATGCTTGGCGCGCGCCAATGCGATCGCCGCATCCAGCGTCGCGCGCGCGACGCCGAGCGAGACCGCGGCAAAGCCGAGGCTGAAGGCCGAGCCGGTGGGAAGCCGGTAGAGCGGGCCCGGCTCGCGCAAGGCGCTCGGCACGTCGCGGAACACGGCGAAGCGATCGGGGATGAAGAGGTCTTTCACCTCGTAGGAATCGGTGCCGGTGCCGGCCAGCCCGATCGCCTGCCAGACGTCGTGCAGCACCGCACGCGCAAGCGGGAACAGGATGGTGCGCAGCTCCGGCGAACCATCGGCCGCCTTGCGCCCCGTGCCGTCGGCATTGACGATGCGGACATGCGCCCCGAGCCAGCTCGCCTGCCGCGAGCCCGAGGCAAAATCCCATCGCCCGGTGACGCGGTAGCCGCCCTCGACCGCGCGCGCCTCATGCGCCACCGCGCCCCAGGCGAGGATGCCGGGCGCGGTGTTGAAGATCTCGCGCGCGGTGTCGTGGTCGAGCGCGGCCGCGATCATCGCGCAGACGCTGCATTGGCCGAGACACCAGGCCGTGGACGCATCGGCCTTCGCGATCTCCTCCAGAATCTGCATGAAAATCTCCGGCGGCGCCTCTGATCCGCCCAGGCTCCGCGGCAGCAGCGCGCGATAGAGCCCGTTCCCGATCAGCGCGGCCACGACACCGGGCGTCAGCCGTCGCGTCCGCTCGATCTCGTCGGCCTCATCGGCAATCAGTGGCGCAATCGCCCGCGCACGTTCGACCAGGCCAAACCCCGGAGTTGCGTCCATGTCAGCCTTTCCTCGCCCATTCTGCCGTGAGCGGTAAGCGCGGCGATGGTGGGCCATTTCGCGGAAGCGATCAAGCGCGGCCAGGAGGCGACGAGGCAGGCTCCGCTGCGTGCACATTGGTGGCGCCGGTGGATCTGGAGCCGTGCTCACGGATGTCGATGCCTTCGAGCAGTTTGCCTGCGAGATAGCCCGTGGGGATCGAGCCGAGCAGATAGGCGATGATCAATCCAGCTGCGCCTGCGATCCACATTGACGGCGCGTCCTCATGTCGGCATGGACTGGTCTCGATCGTCCTTGGGTGGACATCTCCTCTGATGTGCGGTGGATGGTCCCCGCAGAGGTGAAGTGATGTCATCTCGATCCGTCGAAATCGAACTGGAGCAATACCCATGAGGATCACCGTCGAAACCAGCGTCGCCGCTCCCATCGATCAAGTCTGGCGAGCCTATACGACGCCCGCCGACATCGTGAAGTGGAACGCCGCGTCGGACGACTGGCACACGACCAAGGCAGCGGTCGATCTGCGCGAAGGCGGCGCCTTCTCGTCGCGCATGGAGGCCAAGGACGGCAGCATGGGCTTTGATTTCGCCGGCACCTACACGAAGATCATCGAGCACAAGCGGATCGAATATGCCTTCGGCGATCGCAAGGCCGAAGTCGACTTCGTCCCGGGCGCGAGCGGCGTCGTGGTCCGCGTCGTGTTCGATGGCGAGCAGACGTACTCGGTCGAGCAGCAGCAAGGCGGCTGGCAGGCGATCCTCGACAGTTTTGCGCGCTACGTGGAAGCGAAGCAGAAGAAGTCGTAAGGGCGCAGGGGAGGGGATGGGGCAAGAGCCGGCGGACTCACGACGGGCCGGGCACATGCCCGGTCTTTCGTAGTCGCGAGCCAATGAGCGGCCGTCTTGCTCCATCGCGGTCTACACTGCCGAATGTCGCCTAAACTTGCGATCCGAGGCCATTCACAGCGGCGATCATGGCAACGCCGATCCCGGCGGCGAAGAGGCTGTATTCAATGCGACACGGGAAGCTTTTGGACGAACGTGAAAAGGAGGCCGCCTTCACCTCGGCGGCCTCACTCATTTCAAAGTGAAGACCGAGTCGGCATCGCGGCCGCCGTCCGAGCCCTGCAGCATAGTGCTGTTGAAACGGACGAGCGCGGCGGTTGCAATGGCCTCCTTTATCTGAGCATCGGTCGCACCAGCGGCTTTTGCCAATTTGGTGTGACCGTAAACGCAATATGCACAAGGAATCTGTGCTGCCACGGCGAGGCCAATGAGGTGCTTCGTTTTTCCGTCCAAAGCTCCGTTGGGATTCATCACGGCCAGCTGTTCGTCCCAATGCGGCTTCAGTGCCTGCTCAGGAAGTGTCTGTTTCATCCATTCAGGGGTCTCCTGCGCGCTGACGCTTGGCTCCGTTGCCAAGGCCAACAACAGCGCAAGACCGGCACTCGCGAGTAGAGTTCTCATGACGGATCTCCCACTTGGTGGCACGGGCCCGGCAGTGCGTGACACCGCCCGAGCAAGAGAGTTCCTTATTACTAGCATTTGCCCCAAACTCACGCTGCACCGCGGGATTTTGGAGCGGTCGACGTCGGCTGTGGGTCTTCTGCGTCGGTCGGGCCAAGGGGCGGTCGGCTTCCGGGGGCAGAGGACCGGGCTACTGGACCTCGGCGATCCTCGGTCCGGATGACAGTATCTGCGCGTTGGTTGCCGCGGGACGGCTCGAGGGCGCGGCGGGGTCCGGCGATCGGGAGGCGGCGTCGGGCGCTCCCTGGGATGGGCGATGGGCCGCATTTGCCGGAAGCACGATCACTTTGGCCCCGACCTTCACCCGCTCATAGAGATCCGCGACGTCGTCGTTGGTCAGGCGGATGCAGCCCGACGAAACCCGCTTCCCGATCGTATCGGGCTTGTTGGTGCCGTGAATTCTATATTCGGTGTCGCCGAGATACATCGCCCGGGCGCCGAGCGGGTTGGTGGGACCGCCTGCCATGAAGCGCGGCAGATAAGGCTGACGCACGAGCATCTCTGCAGGCGGCCGCCAGTCCGGCCATTCCGTTTTACGGGCCACCGTCTGTTCGCCGGACCATGCGAAGCCTTCGCGGCCGACGCCGATGCCGTAGCGCATCGCTTGGGTGTCGTTCAGAACGAAATAAAGGAATGTGTTCTTGGTGTCGATGATCACGGTGCCCGGCGTCTGGTGACTGGCGTAGTCAACCACCTGCCGAACGAATGCGCCGGGACCGTCAGCGGCTTTGGGTGGTTCGACCAGCGGTGCCGGGGTCTGAACCGGAGCCGGAGCCGGAGCCGATGCGTGAACCGGAGTTGCCACGTAAACCGGAGATGATGATGCCTGGGCCTCGTGCACGGACGGCTTCCGGACCGGCTGAACGGTCGCCGGGCGAGACCACAAGCCATACCCCAAGGCGGCGACGGCCACGGCGCCAATCGCAACTCTCCCGGCCATCGGCAATGCGAGTGTCTCCGCCTTTCCACGTTTGGCCCGCTTGCCCATATCTTTCTCCGGATCACGATGACCGGAAGAGGTAGCCAGCAAATTTTAAGAAACCTCGAAGCGATCTCCGTTGAGGCCGGAACCGTTAAACATCGTTAACGCTGAACTCAGACCGATGCCTTGCGACCGATCAGGCCTAACACGATCATGACGAGACTGATGCCGCCGACGGCGCCCGAGACCTCTCCGACCGTGCGCATCAGTGCGACCGGATCATTGGACCACAGCGTCATGTCACGCATCGACAGGAAGAACAGCAGGGCCAGCACCAGCATCACCGTGCCCACCGCAATCAATCGCCAGTTTCGTCGTCGCATGCGAGATGCTCCCCCGTAATCGCCCATGGAGGGCGAGACCGTCCACTCTGCAGGAGATAGTGTCGCCCGGACCGGAACGGGTTCAACCCAGCAGATCGCAATCGAGGTGCCCTGTCGCGATGGCGGGCGACGGCGTCTTCGTCTACGATCCGGACAAATCCTGATTTCGAAAGGCGCGGCGATGCGTACCATCGGGCTGATCGGCGGCATGAGCTGGGAGAGCACTGCGCTCTACTACAAGCTCATCAACGAACGCGTCCGCGACCGCATGGGCAAGCTGCATTCGGCGCCGGTGCTGATGTATTCCTACGACTTTCAGGAGATCAAGGAGATGCAATATGCCGGCCGCTGGGCGGAGGCGGCGGCTGATCTGGCGAAGGTTGCGCAGCGCCTCGAAAACGCAGGCGCGCGCGCGATCGTGCTGTGCACGAACACGATGCACAAGCTGGCGCCCGAGATCATCTCCAAGCTGACGATCCCGTTCATCCACATCGGCGATGCGACCGCGCAGCGCATACGGGCGAAGGGATACCGGCGGGTCGGGCTGCTCGGCACCATCTTCACGATGGAGGAAGAGTTCTACATCGACCGGTTGCGCGCGCATGATCTCGACGTCCTGACTCCCGACGCGGACGCGCGGGCCGACGTGAACCGGATCATCTACGACGAGCTGTGCCTTGGCGTCGTGGCCGAGGCTTCGCGCCGCCGCTATCAGGATGTGATGGCCGCCCTGGTCGGGCGTGGCGCGGATTGCATCATCCTCGGCTGCACCGAGATCACGATGCTGGTCGGCGCTGCCGATACGTCGGTCGAGACATTCGATACCACGGCGATTCATGCGGAGACCGCGGCGGACTTTGCGATCGGGTGAGGATGACGCATCGGAGCGGCGCGCGATGGCTCAACCGCGCTGCCTGCGTCCGGACTCCGCAACGGCGCGAACAACCAACCTAATGCGCCGTTCGCGCGCCGCGGGCATCTCTCTGAAGCCCTCGATCGCAACGGGGCGGCGGACCGTCACCGCGTAGCGTGCTAACCCGGGGGCTTGCCGCGCTTCTTCGTGGTGATACGCAGCGCGATGCCGTGCTGCCAGGCCCGTATTCGGACGGCGGCCTCGGTACGCTTCAACAGCTTCGCGATCTCACCTGGTCGGATACCGGCGGCGGCCAGCTGCTTCAGCCTTTCGTGCTCCTCCGCCGTCCATTTCTTCAACAATGGGTAGCTGCTCTGCGAGGAGCCGTCGCGTGGACCGGACATCTCGCTCATCTAGACCGCAGGGAGACGGACGCTGTGCGTGGCCGCCACCGTGATCAGGCGGTGGCCGGTGTTGCCAGGAGTTCCCCAGCCGAATCGCTGCATGTTCTTCATCACGACAGCCTAGGGCGGCACACAGTCGCGCGTAGCTAACCTTTGTTAGGTGCTTCGGCTCGAACCGGAAGAAAATCGGAGCTGCAGATGACGTTCGGCCGGCATGCGTCGTCGCGTTTGTTCCCGAATTCGAACTTGCGCGCAACCCTCCGCTGCTGCCTGTTTTTCCCGCATCCCATGATTGCCGAATTACCGAAATCCGCGGGCGCATCGCGCCATCGGGAAAACATAACTTAACGGTTTGCCTCCAAATTAATCACGCGTTCCATTGTTTGATCGTCTCGAACTTTTGCCGGTGTCGCAAATGACATCGCTTTGGATGTTTCATGTCGATATCAGGCTCCTGTCGTTCGGCCGTCCTCGTTTGCGCGATCGCGGCGGCTGGACTTGGCGTTTTCAGTCTCGGCACAACGGGCCATGCCGCCGCCGTCGTCGGCGAGAGCCGCAAGGTCGAGGTCACCCAGAAGGCCCCGAGCAGTGTCGACGCGTTGAAGGCGCAATATCGGCGGCCGGCAACGATCCCGTTCCCCAAGGACAATCCCTACACGCCTGAGAAGGCGGCGCTGGGCAAGAAGCTCTATTTCGATACCCGCCTGTCGGTGACCTCGGCGCAGTCTTGCGCCAGTTGCCATAGCCCGGGCTTCGGCTGGGGAGACGGGCTCGCGGTCGGCGTCGGCCACGGCATGGCGAAGCTCGGCCGTCACTCGCCGACCATCGTCAACGCCGCATGGAGCGACATCTTCATGTGGGACGGACGCTTGCCGACGCTCGAAGATCAGGCGCTCGGCCCGATTCAGTCGTCCGGCGAGATGAACATGAAGCTCGACCAGTTGATGGAGCGCCTCGCAGCCATACGAGAGTACAAGCCGATGTTCGACGCGGCATTCCCCGGCGAAGCCATGACGAGCAGGACGCTCGCCCGGGCGATCGCCACCTATGAACGCACGGTCGTTTCCGAGCACGCGCCGTTCGATGCCTGGATCGAGGGCGACGAGAAGGCAATCTCCACCGAGGCCAAGCGCGGCTTCGAGCTGTTCAACGGCAAGGCGCAATGCGCCGCCTGCCACGAAGGGTGGAACTTCACCAACGAGGGCTTTCAGGACATCGGCCTGCCCAGCAAGGACGTCGGCCGCGGCGAATATCTGCCGGCCGTCATCAAGATGCAGCACGCCTTCAAGACGCCAGGCCTGCGCGAGATCAGCCGCCGCAGCCCCTATATGCATGACGGCTCGCTCGCCACACTCGAGCAGGTGATCGATCACTACGATCATGGCGGCGTCGATCGCCCGAGCCGTTCGGATCTGATGCGGCCGCTCGAGCTGACCGCCCAGGATAAGACCGATCTCGTCGCGTTTCTAAAAACGCTCTCCAGCGATCTCAGCCCGACCGCGGTGCCGGTCCTTCCCCGCTAGCCAGCGACATCAAAGGATAATCTCATGCGCACACTCGCTACGCTCACGGCCGTCATCATCTGCGGGTTTTCGGTCGGGGCTTACGCCGCCACCGAAGTGATTCACCAGCAAGGCCGCGCCTTCTCGTCCGAGAGCATCTCGGTCAGGAAAGGCGATGCGGTCACCTTCCTCAACGACGACACCGTGCCGCACAACATCATGTCGGCCAGCAAGGGCAACGAATTCAACCTGGGTTCGCAGGCGCCCGGCACCTCGACCGACGTCACCTTCAAGGAAGCCGGCGACGTGCAGGTGATCTGCGCCATTCATCCTCGCATGAAGATGATGGTCAAGGTGACGGACTAACAGGCCGCCAGGCACCGGAGTTTGATGATGTCGATACGTTACAAGATCTTCGGTGCCTTCAGCGTCGTCGTCCTGCTCGCCTGCGCGATTGCATTCTACGGCATTCGCACCATCGGCAATTCCGGCGACGCGGTGGTCAAAATGTACGACGGGCCGCTGATGGGCATCAACCATGCGCGTTCGGCGCACGCTGCGCTGCACGAGGCGCGGCTGGTGCTGCAGCGCAGCCTCGTCGCGGGCGCTTCGAGTGACATGGTCGGAAAATTCGAGAGCCTGGTCCACGGCAGCTTCGAGGATCTCGACGTGGTACGCGAGCGGGTGCCTTCGCCCGCCGTTGCAGCCGCACGCGAGAAGGTGGAGAGCGAGCTCAAGGCGTGGTCGACGGCCGCGCTGAAGCTGCTCAAGCCGTCGCCCGGCGGCGTGACCGAAATTCCGACGAGCTTCACGCTGGCCCAGCAGGAGAACAAGCTGATCGCGTCGATCGACGATCTCGTCGAACTGGTCGCCGCCTACGGCTACGAGTACCGCATTTCGGCGGAAGCAGCCGTGCAGCAGGCCCGCACCACCATGCTTTTCGTTGCACTGGCGACGGTCGCGATCGGATTGGCCATCGCGCTGGCGTTCTCCTATTCCATGAGCCGGCCGATCTCGGCGGCGGTGCGCGTCGCCGAACGCGTTGCCGCCGGTAATTTCGGCGACGACATCTCGGTGCGCCGCCGCGACGAGCTCGGGCGGCTGCTGAAATCGCTTGCCGTCATGCAGGCCAGCCTCAAGGCCCGCGCCGAGGAGGATCTCGCGTTGATCGCAGCCAAGGACGAGAGCGGTGCGGCGCAGGCCAGCCGCCGCCAGCGCCTGGAATCCGAAATCGATGCGTTCCGCTCCGCCTTCAGCGCGGTGCTGAGCAATACCGACCGCATGACCGGCGAGCTCACGGACACCGCGCAGAACCTCGCTTCCACCGCGCGCACGGCCGGAACGCAATCGACCGAGGCTGCGTCGACGGCGCAGGAGACCTCGGCCAACGTGCAGACGGTCGCCAGTGCCGCGAGCCAGCTCGGCGAGTCCGTGCAGGCGATCACCTCGCAACTTGCCGAAGCCACCACCATCGTGAACCGTGCCTCCGAAATGGCGGAGGCCGCCAGTCAGACCATTGGCAGGCTCGCGGCCTCGGCGCAGCAGATCGACGAGGTGGTCGGATTTATCAGGACCATCGCGGGACAGACCAATCTCCTCGCTCTCAACGCCACGATCGAAGCGGCGCGGGCCGGAGAAGCGGGTCGCGGCTTTGCCGTCGTCGCCTCGGAGGTGAAGGCTCTCGCGACCCAGACCGCGAAAGCGACCGAGGAGATTTCCTCGCAGATCGCGGAGGTACAATCAGCCACGCGCCAGGCCGTCGACAATGTCGGTGCGATTGCCCTGGTCATCGGCGACATCGACAGCTTCACGGGCCGAATCGCCGCCGCGGTCGGCCAGCAGAACGCCGCGACGGGCGAGATTTCCCGCAGCATCGGCCAGGCTGCTGACGGCACCGCGTTGGTTGCGCGCAGCATCGCGGGCACGGCTGAGGCAACCGATAATGCCAGCCGCTCGGCCGGGATGGTGCTCGCGACCGCGCACGACCTCTCCAGTCAGGCAACGCAGCTCCGCGCGTCCGTGGACCGCTTCCTCGCGAACGTGGCGGCCTGAGGCAGGCTCGTATTCGAGCGTGGGCTCATCCTTCGAGCCGCCCGCTCGCGATGGCGCTGCATTTTCGGCCAGACGTGAGGGTTTCCGCGCCGATACTAACCCACGACATAGGCTTTCAGCCGAATCACCTTCATGCTCCGGTGCATGCTGATGTCGATCCGCCGACCGTAACGGTCAGACCGCACCCCTCCTGCGACGATTGCAGGATGCCCGCGATATTCAGGACCGAGATTGCTCAGCCGCAGTTCAGGGCGCGAGCGGTGCGCCTCTACCGGTGCGGCAATTGCGCAAAGGTCATTGGGATGAGTGAGCCAAGGGACTTGCTCGTCCATTGAGCTCAGCACGCAGACGTCACAGCCAGTTGTCTTCGACAAAGCACCAGATCAATCCGCAGGTGAGCGCCAGTCCCGCCAGAAGCTTATGCGGGCTGACGATCAGGATGCCGGGGATCGGCACCGCCCCATGGGACAGAAGCAGCCAGATCGCGATGGTCGCCAGCGGCACCACCACGAGCCCTTCGACTCGCCTGAATCCAAGCAGCCGATCGGGCAGCCAGAACACGGCGACGACCGCGAGCCCGATCGCTCCGATCAGGATGACGAGATAGAGGCCGTATGCAACGGCCATGGCGAGCGTGTGCATCGGTCGGATCCGGTGAAGATCGCGGATATCGTGGTGGCGCACCGGTTAACGACGCGTTCATGCTCGCCCATGTCAGGGGCGTGCCGCCGCGGACCCGCCCAGCTGTTCGGCCAGATTGGGAGGTGGCAGTCCTCGCTGGAACAGCAACAGATCGAGCGGTGGCGGCTCCTGCTTGGTCACGATTGACAGGCATGCGTGCGCCTGACCGCGATGATGCGTCTGATGATTGAAAAGATGCATCAAGATATCCGAGAGCGGTTGCTCTTGTGGCTTTCCGGAGGTCGTCTGGTAGGCGTGCGGGCGCGCAAGCGTCGCTTCGTCGTAGCCGCTGACCACGGCGACGAGACGCGAGTCTTCCGCGAGGCGGGCGCGCGCGAGCTCCAATCGGTCGCCATAAAGAATTCCGTCGAGACGCTTCGGCTGTTCGCCGAGGCCTGTCAGTCGGGTCAGCCAAAGCCTGTCCGTGAGAAGGATGTGATTGAGCGTCCCGTGAAGGCTCTGGAAGAACACGCCGACATTGGCTCGATAGAGCTCGTCCGGCAGCGCCAGTGCTTCTTCGTAAAGGCGGGCATTGGCCCAGGCGTTATAAGCGGCAAGTTGCCGAAACATATTTCTCATCGGAGATAGCTCCACATCGTCGACGGTTCCCCGGCCCTTCGATAGCAGTTTGCGAGGCAGCAAAAGGGTGAGATAATCTCACGCAATCTCACGGCTTGGGATGATTCAGGCATGCTCCCATCGCTCAAAGGCCTGCAGGCGCTTTCTCTGCTTTCCCAGACCGGCAGTCTCACGGCAGCGGCAGAATCTCTTGGCGTCAGCCGTTCGGCGCTGTCACATCGCATCGCAGATCTCGAGCACCAGCTGGGCATTTCCCTCGTCCAGAAGCAGGGGCGTCTTGTCGGGCCGACCGATGATGCCGAGGCCCTCCTTTTGGTGATGGGCGATGCACTCGAGCGCATCGAGGCCGCCATCGAACCGATCCGCCGACGACGCAGCCAGTTGCGCATCAGCACGGTCGCGACGTTGGCATCGCATTGGCTTCTGCCGCGGCTTCCGGAGTTCCGCAACTTGCATCCCGATATCGAGCTCGCACTGACGACGACGCGAAGGGTCGTTGATCTGCAGGCCGAGGATTTCGATTGCGCAATCCGTTATGGGTTGGGACATTGGCCCGGGTTGACCGCGACCCTGCTGTTTCACGAGACCTTGGCTCCGGTCGCAGCGCCCGGCGTCGACCACACTCTTGAAGGCTCTTCCATCATCCGCGCCCGCTCTCGCTTCCGCGACTGGTCCCTTTGGTGGACGGCATGCCGGCGAGCGGGGAAGCCGAGCGAAGGCGGCATCATCGTCGAGTCTCGTGCGCAAGCCCTTGAGATGGCGCTTGCTGGCGGCGGTGCCGCGATGATCGACATGGCCTATGTCGGCGCGCACCTTTCGAGCGGAAGGCTACGGCTGCTCGGGCCGCCGATCACGCTTGGCGAGGGGATTTACCTCGTCCGCCGCCCCGTGCGGCGCAATGATCGGTTCTTCAACGCTTTCAAGCAGTGGATCATCGCAGTTTCGCTACCGCAAAGGTCCGAGGCGTTGCAGCTGCCCCGGCTTTCCCCTCCTGAACGATCACATAGCAACTCGCAGGGTGAATCATATCCGGGCCTTGGCGACGTATGACCCCGCCACGCATTTGTAGCGATCGATGTGCCAGTCGTCGGACCCGTAGATGGGGTGAGCGGTCTTCCATTGCGCCAGGCTCGCTTGGCCGAGCATGCAGCCCTGCAAGGTGACGCTCTGGTCCAACGCGGAATTCGTGACGACCACCTCAGTACAGTCTTGCGCGGAGAGGTGACATAACACGGCAACGACGGTGACGAACATGATCGGAATCCAAAATTCGAAACGGCCGGAAAATGAACTGAATATGCGCCGAATTTAACAGATGCGCGGCCCGCCCGACAAGGCGCCATGAAGCGCCGCTGCTGACATACCAGCGGAAACCGACGTATGGGCGCAAGAAGCCGCGATGTCTTTGGAACGCCGTATCAGGGCAATAATTGAGCAGGCGGGGCGAAGCCTTGGAGGAGTAAGCGGATGCGTTCGATTCTGGCCTTGAGCGTTTTGATCAGCCTGTGCGGTGTCGCGAACGCGGCAGCCATGCATGATGGGCACCGCCGGCACGCGGTGGTTCGTCCCCATCATCACATGTACCCATCAGGTCCGGGCGCGGGTTTTGCCTACGCGCCGCGCCCGTACTATCGGTCCGCACCATATGGCCGAAGCTACAGCGAACCATATTATGGCGCTTCGCAGGGCTACGCCCCGGGCGAAAAGGAGCGATTTCTCGAAAGTGTGCTCAGCCCCTATTGAGAGCGCGTAGCGCCTGGGATGGGCAGAGCGAAAGCGAAACCCACCAGACTTCCGTCTTGTCATCGGAGCGAGCTGGACACTGCGCTCGTCCGCAAAGGATCCTTTGCGTCGAGCGGCGAAAAATCAGCGCTCTGGTGAGGAGCGCCGGAATCAGCAGTCTTTGCAGATCTTACCGACCGTTCGGTCGGCCTTGTTGTTCTCCTGATCTATCTTCGCGTCGCTGTCCTGCTCGTTCGTGGTTGCGGGCCGGCCAATGCCGCCGGCAGGCGCGGTACCTCGAGCGCTGACGCCAGGAGACCCCGCGGATGCCGCAGTACCCGCCGCGTTGGTACCGGGCGCCTGTCCACGCGTGGTTGAACCACTGCTTTCGACCGTTCCCTGGGTCCCTCCGGATTGGCGGGGGGCGGAAGTATTCAGGTTGCCCGAACTGCCGTTCGCAGCGCTGGGCGAGTTGGCGGTAGGACTAGAACTTACACCGGGACCGGTGGCCGCGCCGATGGCGCCTGCGGGAGCCGATGCCGCTGGGGTGCCAGCGGCACCAGATGGCGCACTGCCGCCGGTTGATGTGGCGCCTCCAGTTGCGCCACCGCCTCCCGATCCGCCGCTACCGCCCCCGCTGCCGCCACCACCACCACCACTTTGGGCGAAGGCCGCACAGGGCAGGCAAACGGCAATGACAAGGGCAAAGCGGGAGGCTCTCATGTCGCAATTCCTTTTGCGACCAAGAGGCGCGCCCTGGTTTGGTTCCTATCGCGTCGTCTGATCTTGGAGTACGAGTTTGCCGCCCGGCCGGAAAGCCGACGTCCGAGCGCTTTCTAGACGAAGGACAGCGAAGGGCCGCAACCTGACATCGCTCTTCGGAGCGTCGCGAACCGCCGAGGCCGCCCTTGCCCTGGTCGGTTACTTGATTATCTGCGGCTTTCGTTATGCAGGCGCTGGGGCCTTGGCGAGGCGTGCGGACGGTGTCCTACAGCCCGAAGCCTCGGCCGATGTCCCGCATGAGCCGGAGCGCGGCTTCGGTATTGCGGCCATAGAAGAGCGCTCGATCAAGCTGCGAGAAGATGCCCATTCCGAATAGCGCTATGGCGATGCCTCTAAGCATGGTCGTGGACCGGGTTTGAACGATGCTGTGAGAGTTCAAAACGGCCCCAGCCGCAGGATGGGGTAAACAGCCGGGGCCGGCATTCCCATTCCAATGTGCCGCAATCGGCGGTGAACGGCACTCATCAAGTTAGCCACACAGAAGCTAACAAACTGTTTTGTTTCGCAGTCACTCCGCGGGTTGAGTGATACTGTGCTCTCCAGGAAGCGGTGAGCAAACCGAGCATTGGTCAAAATGATCGAGCGCCGCATCATTGGCCAAATGGTCCCAATACTCCGCTTCGGCCAGCAGTTTCCAACTGCGATCAGGATGGCGCGCGGCTGTCTGACGGCACAACACTGCCATCGCGCGCAGGCGACCCGCAGTATCCATGTACTCCTCCCACCATTTATTCTTGTTGATGAGAGCCTATTTTCTTTTTTTGCGTCGGAGTCATCACGGTTATGATCCTGAACTAATTTTCAGCCTCGAAGCGCGCCTCGGCTTCGTTACACCTTCAAATCGCGTTCCGCGCACAACTGCTGCGATTGCAAACTCGCCTGCCGTAGATCTACGGGTGATCAGACATCGTCGCCTGGAGGTTGCAGCGCTGGCATGATGCCATCATGCGCCTGTTTTGCCCGACGAGTCAAACGATATTCGTAAAATACGAAACCGGATGCCGCCAGCAAAGGGCGGCTACGGTGCATGGGGTTGTTTTCGAGATTTGCGTTATCCGGCCTGACGTCCCGGGCCGCACCTGATCACCTCAGCTATCGACCTTCAGCGCGGCAATGAAGGCTTCCTGCGGGATGTCGACCTTGCCGAACTGCCGCATCTTCTTCTTGCCTTCCTTCTGCTTTTCCAGAAGTTTCCGTTTACGCGTGATGTCGCCGCCGTAGCACTTCGCGGTCACGTCCTTGCGCAGCGCGCGGACCGTCTCGCGCGCGATCACCTTGCCGCCGATCGCCGCCTGAATGGGGATCTGGAACATGTGCGGCGGGATCAGCTCCTTCATCTTCTCGACCATGGCGCGGCCGCGCCCCTCGGCGCGGGTGCGATGCACCAGCATCGAGAGCGCATCGACCGGCTCGGCGTTGACCAGGATCTGCATCTTGACGAGATCGGCCGGCTTGTAGTCGGTGAGATGATAGTCGAACGAGGCGTAGCCCTTCGACACCGACTTCAGGCGATCGTAGAAATCGAACACCACCTCGTTGAGCGGCAGATCGTATTTCACCATGGCGCGGGCGCCGACGTAAGTGAGCTCCTTCTGCGCGCCGCGGCGGTCCTGGCACAGCTTCAGCACGCTGCCGAGATATTCGTCGGGGGTGAGGATCGTGGCTTCGATCCAGGGTTCCTGGATCTCCTCGATCTTGACGACGTCGGGCATGTCGACGGGATTGTGGATCTCGAGCTCGCTGCCGTCGGTCAGCTTCATCTTGTAGATGACGCTCGGGGCGGTCGCGATCAGATTGAGATCGAATTCGCGCGACAGCCGCTCCTGGATGATCTCGAGGTGGAGCAACCCGAGGAAGCCGCAGCGGAAGCCGAAGCCGAGCGCGGCCGACGTCTCCATCTCGAAGGAGAAGCTGGCGTCGTTGAGGCGCAGCTTGCCCATCGCGGCGCGCAGCGTCTCGAAGTCGTCCGCATCGACCGGGAACAGGCCGCAGAACACCACGGGGATCGCCGGCTTGAAGCCCGGCAGCATCTCGCTGACCGGCTTCCTGTCATCGGTAATGGTGTCACCGACCCGGGTGTCGGCGACTTCCTTGATCGCGGCGGTGATGAAGCCGATCTCGCCGGGGCCGAGCTCGTCGACCTGCTGCATCTTCGGCGTGAAGAAGCCGACGCGCTCGATGTCATAGGCCGCCCCCGTGCCCATCATGCGGACGCGGCTGCCCTTCTTCATGACGCCGTCGACGACGCGGATCAGCACGACGACGCCGAGATAGACGTCATACCAGCTGTCGACCAGCAGCGCCTTCAAGGTCGCATCGCGATCGCCCTTCGGCGGCGGCAGGCGGGTGACGATGGCTTCCAGCACATCGGGAATGCCGAGGCCGGTCTTGGCCGAGATCATCACCGCGTCGGAGGCGTCGATGCCGATGACGTCCTCGATCTGCTGCTTGACCTTCTCCGGCTCTGCGGCGGGAAGATCGACCTTGTTCAGGACCGGCACGATCTCGTGATTGTTGTCGAGCGCTTGGTAGACATTGGCGAGCGTCTGCGCCTCGACGCCCTGACTGGCGTCGACCACCAGCAGGGAACCTTCGCACGCTGCCAGCGACCGCGAGACCTCGTAAGCGAAGTCGACATGGCCGGGCGTGTCCATCAGGTTGAACACGTAATCCTTGCCGTCCTTGGCGCGGTAGGCGAGGCGCACGGTCTGCGCCTTGATGGTGATGCCGCGCTCGCGCTCGATGTCCATGGAATCGAGCACCTGCTCCTTGCCCGCCATTTCGCGGTCGGAGAGGCCGCCGGTCATCTGGATCAGACGGTCGGCCAGCGTCGATTTGCCATGGTCGATATGGGCGACGATGGAGAAATTGCGGATGTTGGAAATGGGGACGGTCGTCATGGGCGCGGGATACCACTCACATCCCCGTGCGGCAACCATATTGCTGTATTTTCAGGGTCTTTCTTCACGCCAAGCTGATTCCAAGCGAGGCCAAAACGCGCTACGCAAGCGCCCATGTCCAGGCTCATGTCAACGACCTCGATCCCCTCCGCCCGGGCGCGCGCGAAGACCCGCTTCAGGTTTGACCGTTTCCCGGCCTGGCTGGTTGCCTCCGCGACCCACCCCTCGGTCCGGCTCTGGCTGGTGATCGAATTCGCGATCCTGCATGCGGTGATCTGGACCTTCATCCTGATCAATCTCAAGACCGCGCAGGACGTTCACATGGACGTCGCAGAAGCCTGGGGCTGGGGCCAGAAATTCCTGTGGGGCTACGGCAAGCATCCGCCGCTGTCCGGCTGGATCGCCGGGCTCTGGTTCATGGTCTTCCCCGCCACCGACTGGGCGACCTATGCGCTCGCGATGGCGACGGCCAGTGTCGGTATGGTGATCTGCTGGCTGATCGCGCTGCGCGTGGTGGATCCGCGCCGCGCGTTCCTGGTCGTGGTGATGGTCGCGCTCTACCCGATCTTCAATTTCAAGGGGTTCAAGTACAATCCCGATCTGCTGCAGCTCGTCACCCTGCCGCTGGTCGTGCTCGCTTATCTGAATGCTTTCGAGAAGCGGAGCTGGCAGTCCGGAATCTGGCTCGGCCTCGCCGGCGCGCTGGCGCTGATGACCAAATATTGGGTGCTGACGATGATCGGCGCCATCGGCCTTGCCGCGCTGATCCATCCGCAACGGATGCGTTTCCTGCTGTCGCCGGCGCCCTGGGTCGCGATCGCGACGATGCTGGCGGCGATGATCCCGCACATCGTCTGGCTTGCGGATGCGCATTTCGTGCCGCTGACCTATGCCGGCGACACCTACAGCATCGAGGATGTCGGCCTCGTGCATCAGCTCGTGTTCGGCTATGTCCTGCACAACGCCGCGCTGCTGGCGTTGCCGGTGGCGCTTGCCGCGCTCGCTATGGCGCTGGTGCGGCCGTGGCCGACGCTGCTTGTGCGCGCACCGCTGCGTATCGTCACGCGGGCTTGGGCACGGGGGGGCAATGCGGGCGTCAATGTCTCGCAGGCGCTGAACGTCTGGCTCATCCAGGTCATCGTCGCGGCCGGGCCGCCGCTCGGCGCACTGGCCTTCGGCATCTACATCAAGACCGATTGGGGCATCTCGCTGTTCTTCCTGGTGCCGCTCGCGCTGGTCGCGATACCGGCATTGCGGGTGCAGAGGGCCGTGCTGTTCAACATCGTAGCGATCTGGCTCGTGCTCAGCGTCGCGACGCTTTTCGCTTCGCCGTGGATCGCGGCGCGCGAGATGGCGCTGAATGCGGACAACACGGCGACCTATGGCGCGCGCTCCGAGCTCGCGCGCGAGCTGACGCAAGCCTGGCATTCGCGCTTCGCCTCGCGCTGGGCGATCGTCGCCGGCACCATGGAATCAATCCAGCCGATGGTGTTCTACAGCCCCGACCATCCGGTTGCGTTCATCCCGAACGAGGCCTGGTCCTCCGGGCTGACGTCGCTTGATGAAGTCAAGAAACATGGCTTCATTGGCGTGTTCGATCCGACCGACGGTCGTCTGCCTGCATTCGAAAAATGGGTGTCGGAGATTGCGCCGAAGGCCGAGCGCATGGTGATGACGACGCGCCGCTTCACCCATGGCAAGGCCGGTCCGTCGATGACGTGGAACATCTATATCGCGCCACCGGCGAAGTGATCGAGCAGCCTAAACGCCTTCCTCGTTGAACTTGCTTTCAACGAGCTCGGTGATCGCCGCAAGCGCGGCCTCGGCGTCAGCGCCCGCAGCGGCGACCGTGATGGTCGTGCCCGGTCCCGCAGCTAACATCATCAGGCCCATGATCGAGGTGCCTCCGACGGTTTCGCCGCCGCGCGTCACCCACACCTGCGCGCTGAAGCGCTCCACCGCCTGGACGAACTTCGCGGAGGCGCGGGCGTGCAGGCCTCGTTTGTTGATGATCAGGAGCTCTTTGGAAATCGCGCCCGCGGGCACGCCCGTCCCCGCTTGTGGCACGTCGTCACTCATTTGCCGGCGAGCACCCGGCTGGCGATGGTGACGTATTTGCGGCCGGCTTCCTGGGCCATCGCGATCGCGTCCGGCAGCGGACGCTCCTCGCGGACCTTGGCGAGCTTCACCAGCATGGGCAGGTTGATGCCCGCGAGCACTTCGACCTTGGGCCGGCTCATGCAGGAAATTGCGAGGTTCGATGGCGTGCCGCCGAACATGTCGGTGAGGATCGCAACGCCGTCGCCGGAATCGACGCGGTTAACCGCTTCGATAATGTCGCTTCGGCAGAGATCGGAATCATCTTCGGCGCCGATCGTAATCGCTTCGATTTGCTTTTGTGGGCCCATGACGTGTTCAAGCGCTGCCTTGAATTCGTCGGCAAGGCGCCCGTGGGTCACAAGTACTAGACCAATCATCGGAAAACTCCCGCGGGCGCTTTTGGTGCGCCGCACGAACGCGCCACTTTGACCATCCAGAGCCCTCGCGCAAGAGGGGATGTTGCGTATCTCCCTGAATCTAGACGGATCGATGAGGGGAGGTGCGCCGGTCTACTCGGTCGCGAGTGTGGGGTTCATATGGTTACCATTTCCCTTCAAACAATCGGCTGGGGGCTTAGCAGAAGGTTAACTCTTGGTAGTGGTTAAGGCCGCGACAACCAGCGGCACGGGCGAATAGCCGCGGCCAACAGGGATTCGCGGTATTTCGACACCGAAAATGGTGGTTTTCAGCGCTTCGGCCGCAGGCAGGCGCTCGACGTCGGATGCGTCGAGATCGACCACGAGGCCGACCGTCGCATGCTCCGCAAAGTCGCAGCGGCGGATTCCCAGTCCCCGGATTTCGATCAAGCCGGCCAGCGCGGGGGCGGGACGGACCTCAATTTCCTTGCCGACTGTCGCCAGATGGACACGGTCGTCGCCGACCAAAACGGCGCTTTCGACCACGCCCGCGCGCCCCGCGATGATCAAATCGAAGGCAAGGCGCGACTTACCTGCGCCCGAGGGCCCGCGGATCAGCACCGCCATGGGCCCGACCTTGACCGCGGAGGCGTGCACGCTCGGGCCGACTTCGTTCAAGGTGCCTTGGCTCATAGCGCCGGCAGCCTCACCACGAAGCGCGCGCCGGCAACGGTCGGCGCCCCGTCTTCGTCGGTGGGACCGGCGCGATTCTCGGCCCAGATGCGGCCGCCGTGGGCGTCCACGATCTGTTTGGAGATCGATAGTCCGAGGCCGGAGTTCTGGCCGAAGCCCTGGTGCGGCCGGTCGGTGTAGAAGCGCTCGAAGATGCGTTCCAGCGCATCGTCGCGGATGCCGGGGCCGTCGTCGTCGACCACGATCTCGATCTCGCCTCGCACACGGCGGCAGGTCAGGCGCACCTTGCTGCCGGCTTCCGAGAACGATTGCGCATTGGAGAGCAGGTTGGAAACCACCTGCCCGAGTCGCGAATCATGGCCCGTGACCGCGAACGTATCGGTCGGGCTGCGGCCTTCGAAGCGGGCCTCGACCGCGACGTCGTGGCCGAGCTTCGTTTCATTGGCAACCGCGACCAGCGTGCCGAGCAGCCGCCTGAGATCGACCGGGATCGCGTCCTGCCGTTGCAGCTCGGCATCGAGCCGGCTCGCGTCGGAAATATCGGAGATCAGGCGATCGAGCCGCTTGACGTCGTGCTCGATCACCTCGAGCAGTCGAGCGCGACTGCTCTCGTTGCGCGCCAGCGGCATCGTTTCGACCGCGGAGCGCAGCGAGGTCAGCGGATTCTTCAGTTCATGAGCGACGTCGGCGGCGAACATCTCGATCGCCTCGATCCGCTTGTAGAGCGCATTGGTCATGTCGCGCAGCGCGCCGGAGAGGTGGCCGATCTCGTCGCGGCGGCGGGTGAAGTCAGGTATCTCGACGCGGGACTTGATGCGGCGGCGGACGCGCTCGGCGCTGTCGGCGAGCCGGCGCACCGGACCGGCGATCGTGCTGGCGAGCAGCAGCGACAGCATGATCATGACGGCGGCCGCGACGCCGCCCACTTTAAGGATCGCCAGGCGCTCGGCTGTGACCATCTGATCGATTTCGTCACCCTGCGTCGACAGCATCAGCGCGCCATGGATGGCGCGTGAGCGCTGCACGGGGACCGCGACCGAGACGATCACCTCACCGCGCGAATTGACCCGCACCATCGAGCGTTTCTGGCCCTGGAGCGCATCGGCTACTTCCACATAGCCATTGCCGTTTTCGCGCCCGAGCTCGCGATAGAGCGGCAGGTCGCCGCGATTGAGCCAGGTGCGCACTGCGACCATCGCGCGTTCGAGCAGCCCCGGCTTGTCCGACAGCGGCGGCAGTGGAATGCCCCGCACAGTATCGAGATCGCGGCTGTCGAGCAGCACAGTGCCGTTGGGATCGAAAATCCGCGCGCGGGTCTTTGTCGGCGAGATCAGCGTGCTCAAGACCGGCGCCACGCGCTCGGGATTGATCGGAAAATCCAGCGAATCATCCATTCCGCCGTAGCTTTCGCCCAATTTCAGGTCGAGCAGCCGCTCAGGGTCGACGGTGATTGCGTTTGTCTGCACCGTTGCCGACGCGCCGATGGCGCCGGCGATGATCTCGGCCTGCACCAGCAGGCTCTGTGCGCGCGCATCGATCAGGCCGGCGCGGAACTGCGACAGGTAAAGGATGCTCGCCACCAGCGCCACGAGGCCGGCGAGGTTGAGAGAGACGATGCGGCGGGTCAGGCTCGAGAAGGACAGCGCGAAGAAGAACTGCCCGGCGCGCTTGAGCCAATTCAACGGCCCCCAGCCGTTCACAACGGGCTTGTCGTCATGATCCGGGGCGCCGTGGGATGCGATGTCCTCGGCGTTCGAACTCTGGTCAGGCTGCGTTCGGTCCAGCAATGCTTACGCCCGCGTTAGGACAGCTCGTGCGACGGTCCTTGCATCCTAGAGCATGATCCGGAAAACTGTGCAGCGGTTTTCCGAAAGATCATGCTCAAACAATAGCCTGAAGCGCGATTGCGCTTCAGGGCATGCCCGGTTCTGATGAAATCAGAACCGGCGCAGCCCTCATCTGCTGGGAAGGCGGCAGCCGCCTCAGGCTTCCTTGAAGCGGTAGCCGACGCCGTAGAGCGTCTCGATCATCTCGAAATCGTTGTCGACCACCTTGAACTTCTTGCGCAGCCGCTTGATGTGGCTGTCGATGGTGCGGTCGTCGACATAGACCTGGTCGTCATAGGCGGCGTCCATCAGTGCGTTGCGGCTCTTGACCACGCCGGGCCGGGTCGCCAGTGCCTGCAGGATCAGAAATTCGGTGACCGTCAGCGTCACCGGCTCGTTCTTCCAGGTGCAGGTGTGCCGTTCCGGATCCATGCGCAGCAGGCCGCGATCGAGCGCCTTGGCATCGTTCTCCTTCGGTGCGACGGTCGGATCCTTCGGCGCCGAGCGGCGCAACACCGCCTTGACGCGTTCGACCAACAGGCGCTGCGAGAACGGTTTGCGGATGAAATCGTCAGCGCCCATCTTGAGGCCGAACAGCTCGTCGATCTCTTCGTCCTTGGAGGTGAGGAAGATCACCGGCAGATCGGACTTCTGCCTGAGGCGGCGAAGCGTCTCCATGCCGTCCATGCGCGGCATCTTGATGTCCAGGATGGCGAGATCGGGCTGGGTGGTGCGGAAACCGTCGAGCGCAGAGGCGCCGTCGGTGTAAGTCATGATGCGGTAGCCTTCGGCTTCCAGCGCGATCGAGACGGAGGTGAGAATGTTGCGGTCGTCGTCGACCAAAGCGATTGTGGGCATGAGCCTCTGCTTTCTGCTTTCCGTTTGGGTCGTGGCTTAAAACGGCGAGCAATCCAGTGATGCGCCGCATACATGGGTGCCGAACTGGCGTTCGAACCGGGTCACCGAGCAATGCAAGCTGGGCTGAAGTGTGACCAAGTTCCACGACACGCGGCAGATTCGCCGCATGTCGACCCATAACCGGGCTCGGGTTTACCCGAAAAAAGGCCCGCCTTGCAACCACCTGAGCTGAGAAAGCCAATGCAACCGACCCCCGATTTCGCTCCTCAAAAGCTCGCCAAATCGCTGCTGCGGCGCTCGCGGCAGGGGGCGCTCGCGACGCTGATGCCCGGCAGCGGCGACCCCTATTGTTCCCTGGTCAATCTAGCGAGCCATCCCGACGGCTCGCCGATCCTGCTGATCTCTCGGCTGGCCGTTCATACCAAAAACATTCTCGCAGATAACAGGGTTTCCCTGATGCTTGATGAGCGCGCCACCGGCGATCCACTGCAAGGCGCCCGGATCATGCTGTCCGGCCGGGCCGAGCAGGCCGAGACTGAGAAAGATCTGCTCCAGCGGCGGTATCTGAATGCCCATCCGTCGGCGGAAGCCTTTGTCTCGTTTGAGGATTTCTCGTTCTTTCGGATTCGCCTAACGGGAATCCATCTGGTCGCAGGCTTTGGCCGGATCGTCGATCTGAGGCCGGAACAATTCCTCGTCGACCTCACCGGTGCCGAGGACCTGCTGGTCGCGGAGGAAGGGGCGGTCGCGCACATGAATGCCGACCACCGTGACGCCCTGAGCCTTTACGCAACGAAGCTTCTTGGCGCGGCTGAAGGTGACTGGCGCTGCACCGGCTGCGACCCCGAAGGTCTCGACATGCAGGACGGTCAGACCGCGCTGCGGCTGGATTTTCCGGAGCGGGTCACCACCGGCACCGCGCTGCGCAAGATGCTTGTCCGGCTGGCCGGCGAAGCGCGCACCAAGATCGACCAGAAGCCCGACTAGCTCCGTCACGTTGAACGCCGCCCCCGATCGCAGCGACCCAAGATCGAGAACGTGTGAGGTTGGCAGCGAGAGGGGCCGCGCTTGATCAGCGGCAGGGCCGCTTTGCGGATGCCGAACCGCTGTTCAAGCGCGCGCTTGCGATCCGCGAGAGGGTGTTGTCGCGTGAGCATCCCGATGTCGGCCAGTCGCTGAATAATCTCGCCATGCTCTATGTGAAGCAAGGAGCGGTTCGCGGAGGCCGAGCCGCTGTTTCAGCGCGCGATCGCGATATTTCAGAAGGTCGGCGGTCCCGAGCATCCTGCGGTCGCGACGCTCCTGAACAATCTCGGCCAGCTTGATCGTGACTTCGGTCGCGACGCGGGGGCCGCTTGCGAGTGGTCGCGCCCGCCTGTGCGTCGTGCTGCCGATCCTGTTTGCGGCGGGTCAGCAATCGCTGCTGACACAAGACAAGGCGCTGGACGGGGCGCTCGCGGCGGTCGCCAACGAGTCTGCTGATCCTCGCGCACCACGGGGCAAGATTGCCGCGCGAAGCGTCGCGACGTCAGCCTGTACCGAGTTTTGGCGCGGCGCGGGCGTAGATCGCGCGCGGCTGGCGCAGGCGCTGCCGCAACTGCCCGACACCGCGGACGAGCTGAACGCCGTGGCGAAAGACGTCGGCGTGCCCACCGCCGACATTCATCTCGGTCGTGACGCCAGCGAAACGACGCTCAAGCGCGCACCGCTTGCTCAAAACAGCATCATCTACTTTGCAACCCACGGACTCGTTGCGGGTGGTGTCAAGGGTGTGGGCGAACCGTCACGCCGCTTTCGATTCCAGATCAACCGTCCGAGCTCGACGACGGTCTGCTCACGGCGAGTGAGGTCGCGCAGCTCAAGCTCAATGCAGATTGGGTGGTGCTGCCGGCCTGCAACACGATTGCCGGCGACAAGCCGGGCGCCGAGGCGTTGTCGGGATTGGCGCGTGGCTTCTTCTACGCCGGCGCACGTGCGCTGCTGGTTTCGCATTGGGCAGTGGATTCGGAAGCTGCCACCCGCTTGACCACCTCGACTTTCGATTTGCTCGAAAACGAACCAGAAATCGGGAGAGCCGAAGCTCTTCGGCGCGCGATGCTGGCGTATGTTGATGACACCTCCTCGCCGCGCCATGCGTATCCTGCGATATGGGGGCCATTCGCACTCATCGGCGAAGGTGCGGTCCGATAGCGCTGAGCTGTGATTGTGCGTCGCAAAACATCGAGCAACACCGAAAAAGCCATTTGGTTGCGCGATCATCGATGATTTTAGCATGACCTGCTCGGTGCGGACATGCGCGACGTTTGGCGCCCTCGTTGAATAAACCAAATCCTGCTGGATCAGCTTGGCAACGCCAGCGTTCATCAGTATTAGGTCGTCCAGCCGAGGCCGGCCGGCCTGTAATTCACGGTTGACTGCGAGGCGCTGGTGCTTGGTGGCGCCATGTGTCGCGGGTTTCTAGGAGGATTTTTCGTGCAAGAGACGGGCGTGCGCAACGGTGCCTTCGGCGCCGACAAATTCGGCTTAAAGAATCTCAAGCAAGTTCACTGGAACCTCGGCGCGCCGCAACTGTATCAGTATTCGCTCTCTGCAGGCGAGGCGGTGCTCTCTGCAGATGGTTCGCTCTGCGCCGACACCGGTGAATTCACCGGCCGCAGCCCGAAGGACAAGTTCACGGTGCGTGACGCCACCACCGACAAGAAGATGTGGTGGGCCGGCAATCAGTCGATCACTGCAGAGCAGTTCGAAACGCTCTATCAGGACTTCCTCAAGCATGCCGAAGGCAAGCGCCTGTTCGCGCAGGATCTCTATGGTGGCGCCGATCCGTCCTATCGCATCAAGACGCGCGTCTTCACCGAGCTCGCCTGGCACTCGCTGTTCATCCGCACGCTGCTGATCCGCCCGGAGGCGATCGAGCTCTCGACCTTCGTGCCGGAGCTTACCATCGTCGACATGCCGAGCTTCCGAGCCGATCCCAAGCGTCACGGCTGCCGCTCGGAGAACGTCGTCGCCATCGATTTCGCCCGCAAGATCGTGCTGATCGGCGGTTCTTATTATGCCGGCGAGATGAAGAAGTCGGTCTTTACCACGCTGAACTATTACCTGCCCGAGCGCGGCGTGATGCCGATGCACTGCTCGGCGAACGTCGGCGCCAATGGCGACACCGCGATCTTCTTCGGACTGTCAGGCACCGGCAAGACCACGCTCTCGGCCGATCCGAACCGCACGCTGATCGGTGACGACGAGCACGGCTGGGGTCCGAATGGCGTGTTCAACTTCGAAGGCGGCTGCTACGCCAAGTGCATCAAGCTCTCGCGGGAAGCCGAGCCCGAGATTTACGCCGCGTCGACGCGATTCGGTGCGGTGCTCGAGAACTGCGTGCTCGACGAAGACACCCGTGTGGTCGACTTCGACAACGGCTCCAAGACCGAGAACACGCGCTCGGCCTATCCACTCGAGTTCATCCCGAACGCTTCGCGCACTGGCCGCGCGCCGCAGCCCAGGAACGTGGTGATGCTTGCCGCCGACGCCTTCGGCGTGCTGCCGCCGATCGCCAAGCTCTCACCGGCGCAGGCGATGTATCACTTCCTGTCCGGCTACACCGCGAAGGTCGCCGGCACCGAGCGCGGTCTCGGCAATGAGCCGCAACCGGAATTCTCGACCTGCTTCGGCTCGCCCTTCCTGCCGCTCGATCCATCCGTCTACGGCAACATGCTGCGCGACCTGATCGCCCAGCACAATGTCGACTGCTGGCTGGTCAACACCGGCTGGACCGGCGGCAAGTACGGCACGGGTTCGCGCATGCCGATCAAGGTGACGCGCGCGCTGCTGACCGCCGCGCTCGACGGCTCGCTGCGCAACGTCGAATTCCGCACCGACAAATATTTCGGCTTCGCAGTCCCGAACGCGCTGCCGGGCGTGCCGAGCGAGATCCTCAACCCGGTCAACACCTGGAAGGACAAGGACGAGTTCGACAAGACCGCGCGTCGCCTGGTCGGCATGTTCCAGAAGAACTTTGCCAAGTTCGAAGCCCAGGTCGACGCCGAGGTGCGTGCGGCGGCGCCGGACGTGAAGCTCGCGGCGGAGTGATTGCCCTGTCTTCAATGCAAAAGGGGCGGCCGAGAGGCCGCTCTTTTTGTTTTGTGCGCTCTTCCTTCCCCCCTTGTGGGAGAGGGTAAGACAGTCAGGCCTTGAAATACGCCATCTGCGTGCTCGTCGCGAGCAGCCGTCCGTCCGGCGACCACAGCTCGGCGTTCTGGTCGGCGTAGCTCTTGTGCATGATCTTCGAATCAGCCGTCGCGAGCACGCGCGTGATGTCCTCGGCCGCGAGCTCTTCGGCATCGGTGTGGAAATAGGTCGTCAGCGACACTGTGCCGAACGGCACCAGTTCGCGTCGTGCGTGGAAGATGCGGCCGAAGAAGGCGTCCGACATCGACATCAGCGAGAGCATGTCGAGCTTGCGCGGCTCGCGATCCGCAATCCAGATTTTCGAATAGGTGCTGGCGAGCTCGGCCTGCGGCGGCCCGAGGCGCATCTCGCCCTCGACGAAGCGGAATTCATACTGGTTGGCCCAGGACGCCTGGATGTTCGGGAACGGCAGCGTCTGCTCGAACGGCTTTGCATCCGGGGCCTTTGCCACCCTGTGCTCCCATGAGGGGCGGCGCTCGGCGAACACGGCGGTGGCGAGTGTCGCGACCTCGCCGCCGTCCTGCGACAGTTCGACGCTCCAGTGCTGGCTGGAGCGGTTGCCCTTCACCAGTCGCAGGTCGAGATCGAACGGACCCCTGGCGATCGGCGCGCAATAATTGACCGTCAGCGCCAGCGGATCGCCGGCGCGTTGCGGGTGTTCGATCAGCGCGCGCAGGATGGTCGCGGCCGTGACACCACCGAACGGGCCGACAAAGGCCCAGTAGTCGTCGCTCGTTCGCCCTTGCCAACGTGAGTCACCGGCGGTGATGCGCGTGGCGTCGTCGAAGGGGTGCGGGAGCTTGGCGTGCATGATCATGTCCGGCGTTCGATGACGGACGTCATATCACGTCCGCCGCCGGTCCGTGCAATTACCTGCGGGGTAGCCGATTTCACGCTGCGGAAAAATCAGCTCGCCGCGTCCCGCATGGTCTCTGCCATCTGAAACGGTGGCGCCGCCGGATTGACCGGCACGTTCCAGATCTCTTCGGCATATTCGCGGATGGTGCGGTCGGACGAGAACCACGCCATGCGGGCGACGTTGAGGATCGAGGCGCGGGTCCAGGCCGGTGAGACCAGCCAGCGCGCATCGACCGCGCGCTGCGCCTCGTAATAGGAATCGAAATCGGCGCTGACCATGTAATGGTCGAGATAGCGCAGCGCGTGCGCGATCGATTCGAAGCGGCCCGGATCGCCGGGCGAGAACTCGCCGGTTCCGATCGCATTGATGGCGCGCTGCAGCTTCGGCGAATTGCGGATCACGTCGGAGGCGTCCAGCCCCTGCTTGCGCCGGATCATCACGTCGCCGGCTTCCATGCCGAAGATCGCGATGTTCTCCACGCCGACCTGGTCGCGGATCTCGATGTTGGCGCCATCGAGCGTGCCGATGGTGATGGCGCCGTTGAGCGCCAGCTTCATGTTGCCGGTGCCGGATGCTTCCATGCCGGCCGTCGAGATCTGCTCCGACACGTCGGCTGCGGGGATGATCACTTCGGCAAGGCTGACATTGTAGTCGGGCAGGAAGACGACCTTGAGCTTGCCGCCGATCGCGGGATCGTTGTTGACGATTTCGGCGACGTCGTTGATCAGCTTGATGATGAGCTTGGCGTAGCGATAGCTCGCAGCCGCCTTGCCGGCAAAAATCTTCACCCGCGGCACCCAATTGCCATTCGGGTCATCCTTGATCGACTGGTACAGCGCGACGGTCTCGATGATGTTGAGCAACTGGCGCTTGTATTCGTGGATGCGCTTGATCTGCACGTCGAACAGCGCGGTCGGGTCGACCTTGATGCCGAGCCGCTCGCCGATCAGGCGCGCCAGCGCCGTCTTGTTGTGCAGCTTGACGCTCCGGAACTTTTTCTGGAATTCGACGTCGCTGGCCCGCGCCTCGATCAGCGAGAGCCGGGTCGGATCGTCGAGCACGGCTTCGCCGCAAGTCTCACGCAGCAGATCGGTGAGCTTCGGATTCGCCAGCATCAGCCAGCGGCGGAAGGTAATGCCGTTGGTCTTGTTGGTGATGCGGCCGGGATAGAGATGGTTGAGATCGTGGAACACGGTCTCGCGCATCAAATCCGAATGCATCGCCGAGACGCCGTTGATGCGGTGCGAGCCGACGAAGGCGAGCTGGCCCATGCGGACGCGACGCCCGCTCTTTTCGTCGATCAGCGAGACAGAGGCCCGGAAGTCGATGTCGCCGGGAGCGCGCGCTTCGGCCAGCGCCAGATGCTGGACGTTGATGCGATAGATGATCTCGAGATGGCGCGGCAACAGCCGCTCGAACAGCTCGACCGGCCAGGTCTCGAGTGCTTCCGGCAGCAGCGTGTGGTTGGTGTAGGAGAGCGTGGCGACGGTGATCTTCCAGGCCTCGTCCCAGCGGAAATTGTGGAGATCGACGAGGATGCGCATCAACTCGGTGACGGCGAGGCTCGGGTGTGTGTCGTTGAGCTGCACCGCGACCTTGGACGACAGGCTGCGCAGCTGGCCGTCGGAGGCGAGATGCCGCTTGATCAGATCCTGCAGCGAGGCGGAGACGAAGAAGTATTCCTGGCGCAGCCGCAGCTCGCGACCCGCCGGGCTCTCGTCGTTCGGATAGAGGAATTTGCAGATCGCTTCCGCGCGCGACTGCTCCGCGCTGGCGCTGACATAATCGCCCGAGTTGAAGGCATCGAGCTTCAACGGATCGGGCGAGCGCGCCGACCACAGCCGCAACGCGTTGACGTGCTGGCCGCGCCAGCCGACGATCGGCGTATCATAGGCGATCGCCTGCACCGTCTCGCTCGCGTGCCAGAGCGCGCGGTCGCGACCCCTGTCGTCGACATGCTCGACGCTGCCGCCGAAATTGACGTCGTAGATCACCTCGGGGCGCTGCAGTTCCCAGGGGTTGCCGAAGCCGAGCCATTCGTCCGGATATTCCTGCTGCCAGCCCTGATTGATGATCTGTCGGAACAGGCCGTAATCGTAACGGATGCCGTAGCCGATCGCGGGGATCTGCAGCGTCGCCATGCTTTCCATGAAACAGGCGGCGAGCCGCCCGAGGCCGCCATTGCCGAGCGCCGCATCGGGTTCGCATTTGCGCAACTCAGGCAGCGACACGCCGAGATCGCCGAGCGCCACATCGAAGATCTTGAGAAGGCCCATATTGTTGAGCGCATCGGTGAAGAGGCGGCCGATCAGGAATTCGAGCGAGAGATAATAGACGCGCTTGCGGCCGGCGTCGTAGCTGCGCTTTTCGGCCGAGAGCCAGCGATGCACGATGCGATCGCGCAGCGCCAGCGCTGCGGCCTGGTACCAGTCGTGCTTGGTCGCCATGCCCGCATCCTTGCCGATGGCAAGGCGCAGCTTCGCCAGGATCGCGCCCTTGATCTCCGACAGCGCGAGTTCGTCGATAGGCTGACCGGGGGCGGGGACGTTGGGTTGGAACGATTGATCTTGCAAAGCCGTCACTTCCTGGTCGACAGAAACACCATTAACACCTACGCGTATTTCTCCCGAACCGGAACCATCGCTGGTCCGGCAAGGGCACTGCGCTGCCGTAAAATTATGCAAAGAACGGGCCGCTTTGGGAACCCGGGCCAGCACGGAGGAACGCTGATTCGGTGCCGGATCGGGTACCGATTCAGCTACCGCCGGGGAAAGCCGGGACGACGAGCCCAATCGTCAGCGGCGCATCCGGAACAAATTAAGAACAATTTAGCAAGTCTTTGATATATCATTGTGATTCGGCACCTTGCCGACACAACATCTAGGGTCTGACGTCAGTCGCGAGGACTACATGTCCACCATTGCCTTCGATCAATTTGCCCTCACCCGGATCGCCGATTTCGCGCGGTCGCTGTCACGGCTGCATCAGGCGGCGCGGCGCTATGCCGTCGATGACGACCAGTTCGACCGCGAGTTCAACGCGGTGTGCCAGTCGATCTGGGGCTACACCATCGACGACATCAGCGACGATCTGTTCGCGGCCGAGGATCACCACTTCCTCGACACGCTTGACGAAGCGCATGCGCGCATCTTCGCGGCCGAGCAGGGCTATGACCTCGTCGGCGAGACCGGCCTGCTGACCGATTGGTGGGGTTTCTGCTGGATGATCCTGGCCGAGAAGCGCGGCCTGCTGACGCCTGACAACCGTGCCGCCGCGCGTGCGGCGATCGAGGAGAAGTATCTGGCGGCGCCGAACGTGATCGGAGTGATTATCGGAAGATAGGGCCGCATCCACTGTCATTGCGAGGAGCTCGCGACAAAAATGCGAAGCAATTTTGCGCCCAAGCGCGAAGCAATGACGACTTGGATACGGTCCGGACCCTAATCCAATCCTGCTCGCTTCGCCGACTTCGCCGTCGTCTTCGGCACATCAGTCACATCAGGCAATGCCTCGCGCACGATCTCGGCCGCCGGGGCATCGGCTGCCACTGTCTCCGCGCGCACCGGCGCCACCTTCATTTCCCCGAGTCGGGCGCGGACCTGCGCGGTGAGGCCGGGATAGGAGGCCACCGGGGTGAACTCGGCGGTCTGGTCATTGCCGAGACGAACGCCCGTATAGGCGACGAGGCCATCGCTGGTGGCGATGACGTCGCCGGCCTTCAGCGAGCCATCCAGCGTCAGATCGACCGGAGCGAGGCCTGCCGGCTCGCGGCCGTTGCAGGTGCAGTCCGCGCGCAGCGCCTTGCGATAGGCGAAGGCGTTTTCGCTGTCGGCGTAGCGCTCGCCGGTCTGGCTGTAAGCGTAATCGATCGAGGAGCCGAAAAACACTTTCGTGGTGCTGGCGGGACAGAAGGCCTGACACATCTGCGCCGGCGAGGCGAGGCCGCGCATCAGCGGAAAATATTTGCCGTCGCAGCTGCGCACGCAGAAGGCCGGGCCCGAACCGCCAGCCGACGCCGAGCGTGTCGTCGGCTGAGTGGCCGGATTCTGCTGATTGCCGAACGGATCGACGAAGGAGCTCGACGGTTGCGGAATATCCCGTTGCGGCCGCTGTTGGGCGCCGCCGAAGAAGAAGTCGAACAGGCCTTCGGCCGCAACCGGGGCCGGGCTCGCAAGCAGCGGTGCTGCAAGGGTGGCGGCCATCAGCATCGCGCAACGCCGCAGGCGCGCATGGGACACATTCGTACGCAACGCTTACTCCACCCGACGCTACTGACCTGGCCGGAACCTCTGGGGTTTCGGCACATGATTTACCATAAAGCGGGATGGTAAACGAGGAGTTGCTCCAGCTCGCTCCGCTTGCGGGGAGAGGAGAGATCACGCCTTCAGGAATTCCGAGGCCTTGTACAGCGAGCGGAACGGCAGGCCGGCCGCGCCAAATGTGTCGGTAGCACCTTCCTCGCGGTCGACCATGGTCAGCACCAGCACGACTTCCGCGCCGGTCTCGCGCACGGATTCCACGGCCTTCATCGCCGAGCCGCCTGTCGTGGTGACATCCTCGACGATCACGACGCGCTTGCCGTCGAGCGTCTCGCCTTTCGGCAGACCTTCGATCGCGAGCCTGGCACCGTGCTCCTTCGGCTTCTTGCGCACGAAGAAGGCCGCGATCGGATGGCCCTTGATCCAGGAGATCTGCGCCAGCGCGCCGGCGAGCGGCACTGCGCCCATCTCGAGCCCGCCAATGAAATCGAGATTGTCGTCCTTCAGCGTCTCATAGGTCAGCTCGGCGAGCAGCGTTGCGCCCTCGGGGTCGAGCATGGTCGGCTTGAGGTTGAAGTAGAAATCGCTCTTGCGGCCCGATGCGAGCGTCACCTCGCCCCGGCCGAAGGAACGGCGGCGGATGATTTCGAACAGGCGGGCGCGGGAGGCAGATTTCGACACGGGGGTCCCTCGAACGGGGTTTTCAGAAGTGGCGGAATTTATCCGCGACGGCCGTGACATTCCAGAGGGGGGCGCCCCCGTCAACAGGGATCGGCCATCCCGGTCCGCCGGTTGTGGCTGTGCAACTATCTGGGGTAGGTGGATGCCTGGTATCCCGGGAAGGAAAACAGGCCAATGATCATCGAGCTGCACACCTGGAACACGCCGAACGGCCGCAAAATTTCGGTCGCGCTGGAGGAAATGGGACTGCCCTACAAGGTGGTCCCGGTGAACATCACCAAGGGCGAGCAGATGGCGCCGGGGTTCCTCAAGCTCTCCCCCAACAACAAGATCCCTGCGATCGTCGACCCCGAGGGCCCGGACGGCAAGCCGGTCAGCATCTTTGAATCAGGCGCGATCCTGCTCTATCTCGGCGAAAAGACCGGCAAATTCCTGCCCAAATCGCTCGGTGCGCGTATCCCCGTCTATGAATGGCTGATGTGGCAGATGGGCGGCTTCGGCCCGATCCCGGGCCAGGTGCATCATTTCATCGCGCTGGAGAACGAGCAGGACCGCGCCTACGGCTTGAAGCGCTACATGGCCGAGACGCGCCGGCTCTATGGCGTTCTGGACCGTCGCCTGGACGGGCGCGATTTCGTCGCCGGCGATCTCTCGGTCGCCGATTTCGCCATTCTGGGCTGGGCTTGGCGGCATCCCCGCCACAAGGTCGAGCTCGCCGACTTCCCCAACGTCAGGCGCTGGTACGACGCCCTGATGGCGCGCCCGGCCGTGAAGCGGGGCATGGACGCGAAGCTGGATTGATCTTCTCTTACCCTCCCCTCAAGGGGAGGGTGGGAAAGCTCACGCCTTCCGCGCTTCGACCGCCATCCGCACCGCAAGCCCGGCCAGCACTGTGCCCATCAGCCAGCGCTGCACCAGCATCCAGCTTGGCCGGCTCGCCAGGAACAGCGCGATCGATCCGGCCGCCAGCGCGATGATCGCATTGACGCTGACGCTGATCGCGATCTGGATCGCGCCCAGCACCACCGACTGCGCCAGCACGCTGCCGGCGGCGGGATCGATGAACTGTGGCAACAGCGCCAGATACAGCATCGCGATCTTCGGGTTGAGCAGATTGGTGACGAGCCCCATCGCGAACAATTTGGGCGGGCTGTCGATCGCGAGCTGCTTTACCTGGAACGGCGAGCGACCGCCCGGCTTCACCGCCTGCCAGGCGAGCCAGAGCATGTAGCCGGCGCCGGCAAAGCGCAGCGCGTCATAGGCGAAGGGAATCGCAAGCAGCAGCGCCGTGATGCCGAACGCCGCGCACAGCATGTAGAACACGAAGCCCAGCGCGACGCCACCGAGCGAAACGATCCCGGCCGCCGGCCCCTGCGTGATCGAGCGCGAGATCAGATAGATCATGTTCGGTCCCGGCGTGAGCACGAGACCGAGGCAGACGAAGGCGAAGCCGAGCAAGGCTGAGGTGTGGGGCATGATCCAACCGGTGCGGGAGCGGCGCTGGTTTTAATATGCACGGCGATGCGACGCCATCGCGCAATTGCACGGAGGACAATTCGTTTGGTCCGACGCCTAGGCCCGCGCGGTGTTGATGAAGGCCGCAAAACGCTCCATCGCCACGCGCAACGGTTCTGCGAGGGCGGGATCAGCGGCGATGCTGTGCTCGTCCCAGGCTCCGCCGAGCAGCGGCAACGTCAGGCAGGCGTCCGTGGCGAGCCGGGCCGACATCGTCTCGAGCGTCAGCGTCAGGGCGGCCAGCGCGTGTGTCGCACGCGGCGACGTGTTGATCAGCGCGACGGGCTTATCAGGAAATTGGTGGCTGCCGACAAGCCAATCGAGCGCATTCTTCAACACGCCAGCGACGCCGCGGTTATATTCAGGGCTCGAGATCAGGAGCCCGTCGACGCCGCCGATCATCTCGCGCATTGCGCCGACCGGTGCAGGCACGTTGTCGCCATCGAGATCCGGATTGAAGAAAGGCAGGCCTGCAATCCCTTCGAACTGGATCACCTCGACACCATCCGGCGCGAGCCGGGCCGCTGCGCGCAACACGGCTGTGTTGCTCGAACCCGCGCGCAGGCTGCCGGACATGGCGGCGATTTTCATCGGGACGGCCCTAATGCGCCTCGTCCCAATTGTTCGCCGCGCGCGCATCGACATGCAACGGCACCGACAGCAGCACGGCCGGGAACGGTGCGTCCTGCATCACGTGTTGCACGACGGGCAACGTCGCCTCGACCTCGGCGTCGGGCACCTCGAAGATCAATTCGTCATGCACCTGCAGGAGCATCCGCGCCGAGAGCTTCTTCTGCGCCAACGCATCCTCCACCCGCGTCATCGCGCGCCGGATGATGTCGGCGGCGGTGCCTTGCAGCCGCGCGTTGATCGCGGCGCGCTCGTTGAAGGCGCGCACCGAGGCGTTGGAGGCCTTGATGTCGGGGTAGTGGCACTTGCGGCCGAACAGCGTGGTGACATAGCCGTGGTTCCGGCAGAAATCTCGCGTCTCGTCCATATAGGCGCGAATCCCGGGGAAGCGCTCGAAGTATTTCTTGATGTAGGCCGACGCCTCTTCGCGCGCGATGCCGAGCTGGTTGGCGAGGCCGAACGCCGAGATGCCGTAGATGATGCCGAAATTGATCGCCTTGGCGCGGCGGCGGATTTCGCTCGGCATGCCCTTGATCGGAACGCCGAACATTTCCGACGCGGTCATCGCGTGAATGTCGAGGCCGTCCTTGAACGCCTGTTTCAGCACGGGGATGTCGGCGATTTCGGCCAGCAGCCGCAGCTCGATCTGCGAATAGTCGGCCGAGACGAGCTTGTGGCCCGGCGTCGCGATGAAGGCGCGCCGGATCTTTCGGCCGTCCTCGGTGCGCACCGGAATGTTCTGCAAGTTCGGCTCGTTCGAGGACAGCCGGCCCGTCGTGGTCGCGGCCAGTGCGTAGGTCGTGTGCACGCGATGGGTCTGTGGGTTGACATAGGTCGGCAGTGCGTCGGTGTAGGTCGATTTCAGCTTGGAGACCTGGCGCCACTCCAGAATCTTGCGCGGAAAATCATGGCCCTGCTCGGCCAGCTCGTCGAGCACCTGCGCGGTGGTCGACCACGCGCCGGTCTTGGTCCTGGTGCCGCCTGGCAGGCCCATCTTGCCGAACAGGATGTCGCCGATCTGCTTGGGGCTGCCGACATTGACCGGCTCGCCCGCGATCTGCTGGATTTCGGCTTCGACGCGCGCCGCGGTCTGGGCGAAGTCGCCGGATAGCCGCGACAACACCTGCCGGTCGATCGAGATGCCGCGCCGTTCCATGCGCGCGAGCACCGACACCAGCGGACGCTCGAGTGTCTCGTAGACGGTGGTCATGTGCTCGGCGACGAGTCGCGGCTTCAGCACGCGCCAGACCCGCAAGGCCATGTCGGCGCCCTCGGCGGACAGCGGCGCTGCCTTGTCGATCGGCACCTGGTCGAAGGTGATCTTGCCCTTGCCGCTGCCGAGCAACTCGCTCTCCTTCAGCATGGCGTGGCCGAACCAGCGCTCCGAGAGCGATTCGATCGCATGCGAGCCGCGGCCGGCGTCGAGCACGTAGGAGATCAGCTGTGCATCGTCGGTGTTGCGCAAGGTGATGCCGTGCTGCGCCAGCATCACGGCAGTGAACTTGACGTCGAAACCGATCTTGAGAATGCCCGCCGATTCCAGCACTGGCCTCAGCGCTTCGATGGCGTCGGAATGCTTGACCTGGTCCGGCGCAAGGCCGGCGTCGAACAGGCCGGCGCCGCCGCCGGACTGCTTGTGCGCGAGCGGTACGTAGCAGGCCTCGTTCGGCGCCAGGGCCAGCGCGATGCCGCAGAGATCAGCCTGCATCGGATCGATCGAGTTTCCTCTCGTCTCGATTGCGACATGGCCGGCGTCGTGAATGCGGCTGATGAAGGCGTTGAGCTCTGTGACCGATTTGATCGCCTGGTACTTGCTGCGGTCGACCGGCAGCTTGCGCAGCGCCTCCTCGCGCGCAACCGCGAGCGAAATCGGCGCGCCCTTCGGACTCGCCGCCTTGTCCTCCTTGCCCGCCGACGTGTTGCGCTCGCTCGGCCGGGCCTGCGCCGGAGTGCCGGCCCCCGGGGCGGGCACGACGTCCGAGGGCGGCAGCGGCGAGAACACGCTGGCACCGCTCGCATAGCCGGGATCGGCATCGACGCTGGCGAGGTCGATCTGCGAATAGTCGGCGACCCGGCGCGTCAGCGTGGTGAATTCCATCGCCTTCAGGAAGGCGACCAGCTTGCGCGCGTCGGGCTCGTGAACGGCGAGATCGTCCAGCGGCACCTCCAGATCGACCTTGTCGTCGAGCAGCACGAGCTGGCGTGAGATCCGCGCCTTCTCGGCATTCTCGATCAGCGCCTCGCGCCGTTTCGGCTGCTTGATCTCGGAGGCACGGAACAGGAGCTGTTCAAGATCGCCATATTCGACGATCAGCTGCGCGGCGGTCTTTATGCCGATGCCGGGAACGCCGGGCACGTTGTCGGTGGAATCGCCGGCCAGCGCCTGCACCTCGACGACCTTCTCCGGCGGCACGCCGAACTTCTCGATCACCTCGGGAATGCCGATGCGGCGATCCTTCATGGTGTCGTACATGGTGACGCAATCGGTCACGAGCTGCATCAGGTCCTTGTCGGAGGACACGATGGTTGCGCTCGCGCCGCGCTCGCAGGCCTGGCGCACATAGGTTGCGATCAGATCGTCGGCTTCGTAGCCGACCTGTTCCAGGCAGGGCAGGTCGAAGGCGCGGACGGCTTCGCGGATCAACGAAAATTGCGGGATCAGGTCATCGGGCGCCGGCGGCCGGTGCGCCTTGTAGTCGGGATAGATCTTGTTGCGGAAGGTGACCTCCGACTTGTCGAAGACGATCGCCAGATGCGTCGGACGGTTGTCCTCGGGCATGTCGCGGAGCAGCTTCCACAGCATGTTGCAGAAACCGAGCACGGCATTGACCTGCAGCCCGTCCGACTTGCGGTTCAGCGGCGGCAGCGCGTGATAGGCGCGGAAAATGTAGGAGGAACCGTCGACCAGGAAGACGTGGTCGCCTTTTCCAGCCGCCTTGGCTGCGACCGGTTTGGCAGCAGCTGTCGCGGCAGCGGGCTTGGTGTCGGCTTTGGCTGATATCTTCGAAGAGGTTTTTGGCATGGCCGCAATGTATGAATTTTTGCGGCAAAAGACAGCCTCGGCATCTAGCAATTTTGCCGACTCGCACAGACAAATCATGCGGCCGGCAAAGGCTGTGAGATCAGGCCAGGCAGCTTTCGATGAAACTTGCGACCGCGCGTATCGCGGGCGTACGGCGCAGGTCGCGATGCAGGACCAGCCAGATCTCGCGCCCGACGGGGCGCCCAGCGACGTCATGACGTTCCAGCCGTGGGTCGGGCTCGCCAAGGAATTTTGGCAACGCCGCGAGCCCAATTCCGGTCCTGGCGGCAGCGGCCTGGTTCTCCAGATCGTTGGTGCGAAGCACGATCTCGCGCGTGCCGGCGAAGCGCATCAGCCATCGCTGTTGCGGAACCTCGTCCATGCTGGAATCGTAGGCGACGAAAGCGAAAGCATGCGCGGGCGTGGCCTTCAGATAGTCGGGCGAGCCGTAGAGGGCGAACTCGAAATAGCCGACCTTGCGGGCAACCAATCCCGGCTCCGTCGGCCGCGACAGCCGAAGCGCCAGATCAGCCTCGCGGCGATTGAGTGAGGCCGTGCGCTTCTCGCCGATCAGCTTGATCCTGATGCCCGGATGCTGCTGTCGCAGCCGCACCAGCCGCGGCGCGATCAGGAGGTTGGCGAGCGACGGCGGCGCGCTGATCGTGATCTCGCCGCCGATCTCGGATTTCGAGGCCAATGCGGCGCGCTCCACCGCAAACGCCGTCTCGGCCATCGGTGCGCCGATCTCGGCAAGCCGCTTGCCGTCTTCGGTGAGCTCGTAGCTGCGCGGCCTGCGGTCCACGAGCTTGAGCGACGTGGAGGCTTCCAGGGCAGCGACGCGGCGCGCCACGGTCACATGGTCGACGTCGAGGCTCCTCGCCGCGGCAGACAAGGTGCCCTCGCGTGCGAGCGCCAGGAAGTGCTGCAGGTCGCTCCAGTCCATCTGTGCAAATTCTCACAACGTGATCTCAGTATTGAGCAGTTTCGCAGATTCGCGCGGGGTCCCATAGTCCTTCCGTCATCGACAGGAGGACTCGGACATGGCCGTGATCGTGAGATTGAAGGCGCCCGGCGGCGTCGAGCAGCTCGAACTGGCGAGCGCCGATCTGCCGCCGCCGGGGCGCGGCGAAATCCGGCTGCGGCAGACCGCGATCGGCGTCAATTCCATCGACATCTATCAGCGCATCGGTCTCTATGCGCTCCCGCCCGAGCGGATTCCCGGCGTCGAGGCGGTCGGCGTCGTTGCGGCTGTTGGTACCGAGGTGACCGGCTTCGAGCCCGGGGACCGCGTCGCCTACGCGGGCGCACCGGTTGGCGCCTATGCCTCCGAACGCAACCTGCCGGCCTGGCGCTGCGTGAAGCTTCCGGCGAGCTTGCCGGATGAGGCGGTTGCCGCGGCGTTCGTCAAGGGCATTACAGCCGACATGTTGCTCACGCGCATTTTCCCCGTCGGCCGGGCTACGACGATCCTCGTGCATAGCGCAGCCGGCGGGCTCGGTCAGGTGCTGACACGCTGGGCCAGTGCGCTCGGGGCGGTCGTGATCGGAACGGTCGGCTCGCCGGCGAAGGTCGAAATTGCCCGCGCTGCCGGGGCCTCTCACCTGATCGTCGGGCGCGACGCCGATTTCGCCGCAGCCGTCGCCGATCTCACGGCCGGACGTGGCGTCGATGTCGCCTATGACGGGGTCGGCGGGACGACGTTGCAGAAGACGCTTGGCTGCGTGCGGCCATTCGGCGTCGTTGCGAGCATTGGTCAGTCCGCCGGGCCGATCCCATCACTCAATGTCCATGATCTCGGGCCGCGGCGCAGTCTGATGCTGGCGCGGCCGAGCGTCATGGCCCACATGAACGATGCCGAGGCATACGGCCGTTCCGCCGGGCGTGTGCTGGCCGCGATGACCGACGGTGTGCTGCAGGTGAGCGGGACGGCCTACAGCCTGCGGGACGCCGCGCTGGCGCAGGCCGACCTGGAAGCCGGCCGGACGACCGGAGCCCTGTATCTCCGACCGTGAGCGGTCTATTCGGCGGCCTGCAACACCGCGCCGGCTTTGCGCGGGGCGATCCGGAATGCATCCGGGCGCTCGAACAGGAAGTCCGCGTGCAGCCGCAGCGCGGCCTGCCAGATCGCGAGCGATCCCAGCACGCCGAGAACCGTGACGATCAGCGACACCGTGCCGATGTCGGCGATGATGCCGCTGTGCAGCAGCAGCGTCCGCGTCGCCGCCATCGGCAGGAAGAAGGCGAGATAGATCACGATTGAATGCTCGCCGAAAAAGCGGAGGAAATTGCACCAATGCGCGCGTGCCAGCAGCGTGCCGATCGCGATGATTGCGCAGGCACCGGCAAAGCCGAGCATGAGCGAGACGATCTTCCATTCGCTGGCGCCTGATAGGACGAGGCCGGCATCGACCAGCGCCCACGTCGCGAGTGATGCAAGCGCAAGCGCGGGATGCTTCCTGGCGCGATCCGACAGTGCAAACACGTGAGGCGCGAACAGATAACCGGAATAGAAATAGACGAAGCGCGCGCAGAATTCGTCGATCGCGGTCCAGCCGGTCGTGACGCGGGCCGTCTCCAGCGCGGCAGCGGCCAGCCAGATCGCGAGCGGCGGGAATTGGCGTGTCACTTTCGTGACGATGAAGAAGACCGGCAACAGGTAGATGAACCAGAGCGTGCCGAACGGCTCGATGAAGGATTCGAGATACAAGAGGCCGACCTCGCGCCACCCGGTTTCAGCGGCGAAGGCGGGCGCCTTGAAGCCGAACTGGATTGTCACCCAGACGACATAAAAATAAGCGAAATGCACCACCTTGCGGTCGAGATAGGTTCGCCAGTCCCGATCGATCACCAGCGGCAGGAACAGGCCGGAAATCAGGAAGAAGTCCGGCATCCGGAACGGCTTTGCGAAGGCCACCAGAACATGCATGAAACCGGTCTTGCCGGCGGCAAGCTCGACCCCCAGCACCGAATGCATCGTCACCACCATGACGATGCAGATGCCCTTGGCATAGTCGACCCAATCGACACGCGCGGCAGCGGAGGCTTTGAAAAGCCCCCCGCTGGCAGCTGACGTGTCCGATGCTGTCATATGTCTCTTTTCGAGGCGTGTTCCGCCCGGTATGTACGGTTGTGGGGCAGTGTGGGCCCCAGTGGTTTCCGACTTCTTTACCGATACAAATCCCGTGCCGGTTTCTGAGCGCGGGCTCTTCCTTCCCGACGGGAAAATGCTAAACCGCTCCTGGATTGGGTTTCGTTAACCAAGCTAGAACAGGGATTTTCATGCGCATCGCGATGATCGGCACGGGCTATGTCGGACTGGTGTCCGGCGCCTGCTTTGCGGATTTCGGTCACGACGTCACCTGCGTCGACAAGGACGAGAAGAAGATCGCGGCGCTCCATCGCGGCGAGATACCGATCTACGAGCCTGGCCTCGACGAATTGGTCGCCACGAATGTGAAGGCCAAGCGCCTCGACTTCACGACGGATTTGTCGAAGCCGGTGGCTGATGCCGATGCCGTGTTCATCGCGGTCGGCACGCCCTCGCGCCGCGGGGACGGTCACGCCGATCTCTCCTATGTCTACGCCGCCGCGAAGGAGATCGCACAGTCGCTGTCCGGCTTCACCGTCGTGGTGACGAAGTCGACCGTGCCTGTCGGGACCGGCGACGAGGTTGAGCGCATTATCCGCGAAGCCAATCCCGGGGCCGATGTGGTCGTTGCCTCGAACCCGGAATTTCTGCGCGAGGGCGCGGCGATCCGTGATTTCAAATTCCCTGACCGCGTCGTCGTCGGCACCTCCGACGAGCGCGGCCGCAAGGTGATGGGCGACATCTACCGCCCGCTGTCGCTGAACCAGGCGCCGCTGATGTTCACCGCGCGCCGCACCGCCGAGATGATCAAATACGCCGCCAACGCGTTCCTCGCGACCAAGATCACCTTCATCAACGAGATCGCCGATCTCTCCGAAAGAGTCGGCGCCAACGTGCAGGAGGTCGCCCGCGGCATTGGGCTGGACAACCGGATCGGCACCAAGTTCCTGCACGCCGGTCCCGGCTTCGGCGGCTCATGTTTCCCGAAGGACACCAAGGCGCTGATCAAGATCGCGCAGGACTACGACGTGTCCTTGCGCATCGTCGAATCCGTACTGGCCGTGAACGAGAACCGCAAGCGCGCGATGGCGCGAAAAGTGAGCCAGGCGCTCGGCGGCTCCTTGCGCGGAAAGACCATCGCGGTGCTCGGCCTCACCTTCAAGCCCGACACCGACGACATGCGCGATGCGCCGTCGATCCCGCTGGTCACCGGCCTGCTCGACATGGGCGCGAAGGTGAAGGCGTTCGATCCCGTCGGCATGGAGCAGGCCAAAAGCGAGCTGCCCAGCATCACCTATTGCGAGGATGCCTATTCTTGCGCCGAGGGCGCCGACGCGCTGGTCGTGGTTACCGAGTGGACCCAGTTCCGCGCGCTCGATCTGGACCGGCTGAAGGCAACCATGGTGCAGCCCGTCATTGTCGATCTGCGCAACATCTACCGTCCCGAGGAAATGGCTGCGGCCGGCTTCGTCTATGAGAGCGTTGGGCGCCCGCCGGCACACGGCTGACGTTCCACCATCGTGCACAATTCCGTCGTGGCCGGGCTTGTCCCGGCCATCCACGTCTGTTTTCTAGGCGGGTCAGACGACGTGGATGCTCGACATTGTGCGAAGACGCGCTTCGCGCTTTTGGCCGGGCATGACGAACGGATAGAATCTTGCCCCGCAATTTCGACACGCCGCTCCCGATCGATGCCGTGCTCGGCGACCTCGCGCGCGCGCTGGAGGCGCACAACGCGGCCGTGTTGGTGGCTCCCCCCGGCGCGGGCAAGACCACGCGGGTGCCGTTGGCACTGCTCGATGCGCCCTGGGCTATCGGCAAGAAGATCATCGTGCTGGAGCCGCGGCGCATCGCCGCGCGCGCCAGCGCGGACCGGATGGCCAAGTCGCTGGGCGAGCGCGCCGGCGAAACCGTGGGCTACCGCGTCCGCTTCGGCTCGAAGATCTCACGCGCCACGCGCATCGAGGTCGTGACCGAAGGCATTTTCACCCGCCAGATTCTCGACGATCCCGAGCTCTCAGGCGTCGCCGCCATCCTGTTCGACGAATTCCACGAGCGTTCACTCGACGCCGACATGGGCCTGGCGCTGGCGCGCGATGCGCAACTCGGCTTGCGCGAAGATCTCCGCATCCTCGTGATGTCGGCAACACTGGACGGCGCGCGCGTCGCAAAGCTGCTTGGCGAGGCGTCGATCGTCGAGAGTGAGGGGCGCGCCTTTCCAGTCGAGACCCGTTATCTCGGCCGTAAGGCTGATGTGCCGATCGAGCGGCAGATGGCCGATGCGATTGCCTCGGCGCTGCGTGCCGACAGCGGCTCGGTGCTGGCCTTCCTGCCGGGCGCCGCCGAGATCCGCCGGACCCAGAATTTGCTCGGCGAGCGCGTGCAGGATGCCTCCATCGAGATCGTGCCGCTGTTCGGTGCGCTCGATGCCGCCGTGCAGGATCGCGCCATCTCGCCCGCACCGAAAGGCATGCGCAAGGTCGTGCTGGCGACCTCGATTGCAGAGACCTCGCTCACAATTGAGGGCGTCCGCATCGTGGTCGATTCCGGGCTCGCCCGCGTGCCGCGCTACGAGCCCGACATCGGCCTGACCCGGCTCGAGACCGTGCGCGCTTCGCGTGCCGCGGTGGATCAGCGCCGCGGCCGCGCCGGCCGCACCGAGCCCGGCGTGTGCTACCGGCTCTGGGACGAGCCGCAGACCGCCTCACTAGCGCCCTACACCCAGCCTGAAATTCTCAGCGCTGACCTGTCATCGCTCGTGCTCGATCTCGCGCAATGGGGCGTGAGCGATCCGGCCGCCTTGTCATTTCTCGATCCGCCGCCTCAGCCCGCGCTGAAAGAGGCAAAGAGCCTGCTTGCCGAGCTCAACGCGCTCGATGCCGATGGCCGTATCACGGCGGAAGGCAAGAGCCTGCGCGCGCTGGCGCTGCCGCCGCGGCTCGCGCGCATGATCGTGGATTCGCATCGCGCCGGTGGCGGGGAGGCTGCGGCCGAAATCGCCGCCATCCTCACCGAGCGCGGGCTCGGCGGCGACAGCGTCGATCTCGATCACCGTCTCGATCAATTCCGCCGCGACCGCTCACCCCGTGCCACCAGCGCCCGCGACCTCGCACGGCGCTGGGCCTCGCAAGTCGCGTCATTCGAGAAGGTGATGCCGGGGCAGGGCGACTTGCGAACGGGCATCATGCTCGCCTACGCCTTCCCCGACCGTGTTGCCCGCAATCGCGGCAACGGCAGCTTCGTGCTGGCCAACGGCCGCGGCGCGGTCGTCGAGCAGACGTCTTCGCTGGCGCGTGCGCCTTATGTTGCGGTGGCCGAGATGACGGGCGCGGCGGCGAGCGGGCGCATCCTCCTTGCCGCGCCGATCAGCGAGGGCGACATCGAAGGTCATTTCGCCGAGCACATCGAAACCTCGGACGAGGTTTCCTTTGATCGCGGCGCGATGGCGCTGCGCGCGCGCCGCAAACGCGCGCTGCATGCCATCACGTTGTCTGAGGCGCCCCTCATGCTCACGCCGTCCGAGACGACGGCCCGCATCCTCGCCGACGGCCTGATCGCCGCCGGCCTCGACCGGTTGCCCTGGTCGAAAGCCGCCCTCCAATGGCGCGACCGCGTGATGTTCCTGCGCAAGGCCGAAGGCGGGAGCTGGCCAGATCTGTCCGACGACGCCCTGATTGCGAGGCGCGACGACTGGCTGGTCCCTGCGCTTCATGACAAGACGGCGCTCAAGGACGTCTCCGCCGGCGACCTCTCGGAGGCAGTGATGGCGCTGTTGCCCTGGGAGCTGCGCGCGCGGCTCGAACGCGAGGCGCCTACCCATTTCGAGGCACCGACCGGGACGATGCTCGCGATCGACTATGAGGCCGAGCAGGGGCCGACCATCGCGGTGCGGCTCCAGGAACTGTTCGGCCTCGGCACCCATCCATCGATCGCGGGCGGCAAGGTGCCGCTCGTTCTGGAACTGCTGTCGCCGGCACAGCGTCCTGTACAGGTGACACGCGATCTGCCCGGCTTCTGGCGCGGCAGCTACGCCGCCGTGCGCTCCGACCTGCGCGGGCGCTATCCGCGCCACCCCTGGCCGGACGATCCCGCGAACGCGCTGCCCACCCGGCGGGCGAAGCCGCGCGGCACCTGAGACAGCACCGCCGCGCATTAACCGTACGCTCATCCTTTTCGTCAAAATAGCACCGGCCCTGCCGCGGCTTCGCTCGCGGACGAGCCTGCCGCGTGGTGAAATCGGGCTTTCCGGCTCGGAAGTGGTGTGATGCGTAACGTAGTGATCTTCGCGGTCGTGATGATCGGCCTCGGTACATTCATGGCGCAGATGGCGGACAAGATGAGCTCCGCGTCCGCCACCTCGGTGCCGCGCACCACAGTCGCGCTCGCGACGGCTGCGACGGCTGCGCCGGCCGGCGGCCGCAGCGTCAACATCCCCCGTGACGGCCGCGGTCATTTCCAGACCGAAGGCCGCATCGACGGTCAGCGCATCGGCTTCATGATCGACACCGGCGCTTCCGTGGTGGCGCTGAACGAGACCTCGGCTGCTCGCTTCGGCCTGCGGCCGTCGCGCGGCGATTACAACGCGAACGTCACCACCGCCAACGGCACCATCAAGGCCGCGCGCACCCGCATCGCCATGCTCGACGTCGGCGGCCTCATCGTTCGCGACGTCGATGCCATGGTGCTGCCGGACGGGGCGCTGTCGGAGAATTTGCTCGGGCTCTCCTTCCTGTCCAAGCTGAGGCGCTTCGAATACGCCAACGGCCAGATGGTGCTGGAACAGTAGGCGAGCGCCTCGGTCGAGCCGGACGCGGAGCCCTACACGGTGCGCGGAGCGACGATGTTCCAATATCGCGGGTTGCTCGGCGATTGAATTCGAAACCACCGGTAGGGTGTACGCGTCCAGGATACGATCTGCGGACTCAAACTATCCAGCACCAGGTCTCCGCGTTCCGTGCGAACGACCAGAACCAAGTGATGCTTGTCTCGGAAGGTCACGACCTCGGCGAGCAGAAGCGCCTGCTGGGGCCAGCCTCGGCTCGAAAGCCTGTGGCGCTTGCTGACGGCGTAGTCGTTGCAGTCGCCGCGCTTGGGATCGATGAGCCAGACTTCCGCTGCCAGACCCAGCTCGTTCGATTCCGGGATGATGGCATTGTTCACGGTCTCGTTGACCTCATTCAATTCTTTCCATCGTGCCTCGGTCAAGTGAACCGGGCCGCTACGAAACAGCTGGCGGGGGTGGCATTCGTCCGGGTACTGCAGACAGAACATCGTATGCGTCATCGGCGGAAGCGTCGGATCGCCAAACCTGAGGTGCAGAGTCGTCGGCGCAGGACTGATCGGCAGGTCCGACAACCTCTCGTTTGCCGGTTGAGCGTCCGTCATTTGGCAGATCGACGCGATCATGCCGGCCGCAATCGCAGCCAGGATCGAGGCCGTGCGCATGCTTTGTCACCTACGCGTCATGTCGTGGAGAGAGCGCGAGACAGGATTGAATCAACGCTCGGATTTGATCAGGCAGGCCGCATCTTGCGCCATGGCGATTGTGGAATGTTCACCGGGCGAGACGGAGTAATCCGGAGTGGATAAGCGCGTTGCGGCCGGTTGATGTCAAAACCAGACCGCGAGTTGCGGGCATGAACTGCGCATCCGCGATGGAGCGGGTCGATCGTGGCCGAGAACTTTGCCGAAGCTTTTGCGCGCTCCGAGCCGCGCCGAGTAAGGTTTCTCCGTTACCAAACCGCCGCAATTGCCAGCCATAAGCCGCCACTCCCGCCTTCCGCTCGGCCTGCGCATTCGCTGGCCCTGCGGTATATTCCTTCCGCCAGTGAACGAGACCGTCTCAATGTTTCCCAAGCCGAAATCCGTGTTGATGCCCAACACCTACGCCTTCGAATCCGAGCCGATGGTGAAGCCCACCGGCTTTCGCGAATATGACGCGCGCTGGCTGTTCCAGAAGGAAATCAACCTGATGGGGGTCCAGGCGCTCGGCATGGGGTTGGGCGCGCTGATCGCCGAGCTCGGTGTCCCCAGGGAGATCGTCACCGGCCACGATTTCCGCGGCTATTCTGCCTCGATCAAATATGCGCTGATTTCCGGCCTGATGGCTGCGGGGTGCAAGGTCCATGACATCGGGCTCGCGGTGACGCCGATGGCCTATTTCGCGCAATTCGATCTCGACGTGCCTGCTGTCGCGATGGTGACCGCCTCGCACAATGACAACGGCTGGACCGGCGTGAAGATGGGCGCCAATCGCCCGCTGACCTTCGGTCCCGACGAGATGACGCGGCTCAAGGAGATCGTGCTGAACGCCGAATTCAAGAACCGGGACGGTGGCTCCTACCAGTTCCACGAGAATTATCCGGCGCGCTACATCGCCGACCTTACCCATCGTCCGAAGCTCAAGCGCAAGCTGAAGGTCGTCGCGGCCTGCGGCAACGGCACGGCGGGCGCGTTTGCGCCGCAGGTGCTGGAGGCGATCGGCTGCGAGGTGATCCCGCTCGACACCGAGCTCGACCACACCTTCCCGAAATACAATCCCAATCCCGAGGACATGGAGATGCTGCACGCGATCCGCGACGCCGTGCTGCATCACAAGGCCGATGTCGGGCTCGGCTTCGACGGTGACGGCGATCGCTGCGGCGTGGTCGACAACACCGGCGAGGAGATCTTTGCCGACAAGGTCGGCGTGATGCTGGCGCGCGACATGTCGGCGATTCACAAGGACGCGCAGTTCATCGTCGACGTCAAGTCGACCGGACTGTTCGTCACCGATCCAGTGCTGCAGAAGCAAGGCGCAAAGACCGCCTATTGGAAGACCGGCCATTCCTACATGAAGCGCCGCACCAACGAGACCGGCGCGCTCGCAGGCTTCGAGAAATCAGGCCATTTCTTCTTCAACAAGCCCTATGGCCGCGGCTATGACGACGGTCTCGTTTCGGCAATCGCGGTCTGCGACATGCTCGATCGCGCGCCCGGCAAGTCGATGGCCGACCTCAAGAACGCACTGCCAAAAACCTGGTCGTCCCCGACCATGTCGCCGCATTGCGCCGACGAGGTGAAATACGGCGTCATCGACAAGGTGGTGAAGCACTTCGAGGACTTGCAGGCGAAGGGCGCCAAGATCGGCGATCAGGCGATCCGCGATCTCGTCACGGTCAACGGCGTGCGGGTCACCGTCGAGGACGGCAGCTGGGGCCTGGTGCGCGCGTCCTCGAACAAGCCCGAGCTCGTGGTCGTGGTCGAGAGCCCGGTCTCCGAGCAGCGCATGCACGACATGTTCGAGATGGTGAACAGCGTGCTGCGCACCCATCCGGAAGTTGGCGAGTACAATCAGAAGATTTGAGGTTTGGCCGCGGCGCTCGCGCCTGCCGCATTCGCTGCTGTCATCACCCGCGAAAGCGGGTGATCCAGTATTCCAGAGGCGGTCGTTGGATACGGAGAGTCACGGCGGACTGCATCGCCCGGTCAGGCCGGGCGATGACAGTTTTCGTGTGGTGAGCTCTGAAAGCTACGCCGCCACCACGGCCGGGATCGGCAACGCCGTGACCGACTTGATCTTCTCCATCGCGAAGCGCGAGGTGACGTTCTTCAGCGGCACGGCGGCGATCAGCTTCTTGTAGAACACGTCATAGGCCTGCATGTCGGCGACCACGACGCGCAGCATGTAGTCGACGTCGCCCGCCATGCGGTAGAATTCCATCACCTCGGGCATGGCGCTGACCGCTTCGGCGAACTTCTTCAGCCAGGCGTCGGAATGATCGGAGCTCTCCACCGAGACGAACACGGAGATGCCGAGCCCGATCTTGTTCTGATCGACCAGCGCCACCCGCTTCAGGATCACGCCATCAGCCTCCAGGCGCTGGATGCGCTTCCAGCAGGGGGTCGAGGACAGGCCGACGCGGTCGCCGATCTCGGCGACGGACAGGGAGGCATCCTCCTGGAGCACCATCAGGATCTTGCGGTCGATGGCGTCGAGGCGGCGGCTGGTCTCGGGGACCTGGACAGCGAGGTCAGTCATTTGAAGAACTTTGTTCCATTTCAGGGGTCAATTTCCCTGATATAGAGAAAATCCTTCTATTGCAAGTCTATAATCGTGTCGGCCGGCCATGCGTGCGCTGTCGGTGGTCGCGCAAAAGCTCTTCAACTTCAACGCGTTGCGGAGCGGCCAGACCGCCGCCATGGCGGGTGCATTTCAGAGCTGCGGCAGCCGCGGCGAATCGCAGCGCGTCCCTGAGGGCCCCGCCCTCGGCGAGCCGGAGCGTGAAGGCGCCATGGAAGACGTCGCCTGCGCCAAGGGTATCCACGGCCGCGATCGGAAACGCAGGCGTCTCCTCCAGCGTATCGGCCTCGCTCAGCCAGATCGTGCCGCGCGGGCCGCGGGTTGCGGCGAGGAAGGCGGGCGTCAGCTTGGCCAGGCGCTTCAACGCCTCGCCGTCGTCGGCGATTCCTGCGGTCTCCTGCACCTGCTCGCTGGCAAACAGCAGATGCGAAGCAGCCGTGAGCAGGCCGTCGGTGAGCGCCATCGCGCGATCGACGCTGACGATGACGGGAATGCCGCGCCGGCGCGCCTCGGTGCAGACATCGATGCAGAAGGTGCCGCAGCGGCTCTCGACCAGGACAGCCCCACAATCGGCGAGGAGTTCGTCCGCCTCAGGCAGCTTCACGCTCCACAGCGCTGGATCGCGATAGATCGTCAGCGTCCGTTCGCCTGATGCGTCGATGATGATCGCGGAGACGGGTGTGGCCGTACCGGATATGCGCACGATGTGCGCGGTCTCGATGCCCTCGCTGGTCATTCGCTCGAGAATGAAGCTGCTCGATGTCTCCCGCGCATCGCCCATCGGCCCTGCAAACGCGACGCGGCCGCCGAGCCGCGCCATCGCGATCGCGGCATTGAGCGCGTTGCCGCCGCAGATCTCGGCGAGGTGCGTCGCGTTGGCCTTGCTTCCGCGGTCCGGCACGGCCTCGACCCGAAAGCTGAGGTCGCGCACGGGAATGCCGATGCACAGGATGCGGGGCGCGATCCCTGATGCAGCCATCGGCGCTCCTAGCTCTTGTCGTGCACCCAACGGCCGAGCAGATGATGCGCGATTGCAAACGGGTGAGGTCCGGCGAGGCCGTCGGGATGGGTTCGCGTCAGCATCAGCGCGGCTTCCTCGCGCGTGAACCAGCGGGCGTCCTCGAGCTCGGAATGGTCGACGACGATGTCTTCGTTCAGCGCCCGCGCGCTGCAGCCGATCATCAGCGACGACGGATAAGGCCAAGGCTGCGTCATGTAATACTGCACGTCGCTGCAGCGAATGCCTGACTCTTCCAGGATCTCGCGGCGGACCGCGTCCTCGATGGTCTCGGCGGCTTCGACGAAGCCCGCGAGGCAGGAATACATGCCCGGCGGAAACTGCTTCTGGCGGCCGAGCAGGCATTTGTCACCGGAGGAGACGTGCATGATCACGACCGGGTCGGTGCGCGGAAAATGCTCGGCCTTGCACGCCGGGCACTCGCGCTTCCAACCGCCTTCCTTCATCGCGCTGCGCGTGCCGCAATTGGCGCAATAGCCGTGGCGCTGGTGCCAGCCGACCATCGACTTCGCCATCGCGATCGCCGACAGTTCCTCGGGCGGGATCGCGCCCTGCATCGCCATGCCGCGCAGCTCGGTGACGGTGTAATCCTCGCGTCCGACAAGCTTTTCGGCCGCAGCCTGCGCGAGGCCCATGCCGAAGATCGCGGCACCGTCGCGCAAGCCCAGAAAGATCGTGCCGGGATTGGCGCCGCACTTCAGCGCCTCCTCGATCGAGAGCAGTGCGCGGGCCTTGTCGCCGTCGCGCTTCACCAGCAGCGAGTCGCGGTAGACGACATAGGCGCGCGACGACGGCTTCTGCTCCATCGCGAACAGTTTTTCGTCGTCGCGGCGCAGATGCGCGGCGCGATCGAGGATGTTGCTGACGAAGGCCGGTTGTCCAAGCGGGAAGGAGTCGAATGCTGACATTTATTGTTCTTTCAACCCAACCAGATTTTTCGGCGAAGCGCGCTGATGAAATTCTGCACCTCGGTGGCGTCATGCGCCAAGGGGGGCATCACGCCCCACACCGGCCGCGGCCAGGCGGCGTCGCCGGTGCGGCGTGCGATGATGTGGACGTGAAGCTGCGGCACCAGGTTGCCGAGCGCTGCGACATTGAGCTTGTCGCATTTGGTGATCTCTTTCAGCGCGCGCGAGACGCGGGAGATTTCCGTCATCAATTGCGCCTGTTGTACCTCGTCGAGATCGATGATCTCGATCGCATCTGCGCGCCGCGGCACCAGCAGCAGCCAGGGATAATGCGCGTCCTTGATGACAAGCACTTTCGACAGCGGCAAATCGCCGATGTCGATGGTGTCCTCTTTCAGGCGGGAGTGCAGCGACCAGGCGGGATCGGACATGGAGGTTTCCGGATGGCCCGGCGGGAGGCGGGCGTCTTGGGTCCAACCATACGATACCGATTCCGGTAGGGGAAGGATCGGGCTGCGCAGGGGCCTTATGCTCAAGTTGTCGTTCCGGCGAACCTAGGCCTCTCCCAACACCCGCGCATTGGCGCGAATGGAGGCTTCGCTCACGCGAATCCCGAGTCCGGGTCCATCCGGCACGACGACGTGACCCGCGCGGTTGGCGACGCGTTCCTCGAGCACGTCCTCGGTCAGCACGTGATGCGGCATATAGAACTCGCAGCCGAGCGAGATGCCCGGCGTCGCTGCGATCAGCTGCGTACCGGCGGCAAGGCCGATGCCGCCCTCCCACAGCGTGCCGCCATAGCCGGGCAGGCCGGCGATGTCGGCGACCGCCATGATCGCCTGCGCCTCGAACAGGCTGCCAGCCTTCATCAGCTTGATCGAGACGGCATCGGCCGCCTCGCGGCGCACCACCTCCATCATGTCGCGGCGATCGAAGCAGCTTTCGTCGGCAAGCACGGGCGTTTCCAACGCCGCGGTGAGCTGCGCCATCACATCGAGAAATTTGCGCGGGACCGGCTGCTCGATGAAGGTCGGCGCGAACTCCTCGACGTCGCGCAGGATCTTGATCGCGCCGAACGGCGCCAGGGCCTGGTTGTAGTCGACGCGCAGATCGACCTTGTCGCCGAATTCTTTCCGGATCGCTTCGAGATGATCGAGATCCTCGCGATGCGGCTTCACGCCGGTCTTGACTTTGTAGATGACGTTGCCGTCCGGAACCATTTTCCGCATGCGTTCGAGGTCGGCAGCGAAATCGGGGTCGGCGATCGAGAACGACAGCGGTATCGTGTCGCGCACGCGGCCGCCGAGGAGATCGGCAACCGACAGCCCCGACGCCTTGCCGACGATGTCGAGCATTGCCATCTCGATTGCGACCTTGGCCTCCCCATGGCCGACCAATGCGCGGTCGAGCTCCGCCATCAGCGCGCGGATACGACGCACGGATTTTCCGCGCAGGATGGGCCTCAAGTAGATGTCGAGGGCGGAGAACGCCGCTTCAGCAGTTCCCGTGAACACCTCCCAAGGTGCCGCCTCGCCCCAGCCGGTCACGCCGTCGCTCGAGGTCAGTTCGATCAGCACGCGCTTCACGGTGCCCTTGACGTTGCCGACACCTTGCAGGCGCGCCATCCTGATCGGGCTCTCGATCAGGAACAGCCTGATGCGTTCGATGGTCGCTTCGGTCATGTCAGGCCTCCATCGACGTGCCAGACCTGGCCGGTGACGTAGGATGCTTTCGGGGACGCCAGGAAGGCGATGATCTCGGCGACTTCCTGCGGTCGTCCGCGGCGGCGCATCGGGATCAGCGCCTCGGTCGCCGCGATCTGCTCGGGCGACAGCCGGCTCTCGCTCGGCTTGTCCTTGACGATCAGGCCCGGTGCAACCGCGTTGACGGTGATCGCGTCTTTCGCGAGCTCGACGGCGGTGAGCCGCACCAGCGCTTCCAGCGCGGAGCGGCTCGCGGCGGTCGCTGCGAACGGCGCAAATTCGGGCCGGATCGCATGCGCGACGAAGGATGACACCGCGACGATGCGCGCGTCTTGCCCCGCACGCAGCAGCGGAAGCGCGGCCTCGACCATTCGCGTGAACGCCAGCGCCGATTCATCCATCGCCTGACGAAACTGATCCGCCGGCGTGCCGACGGCGCTGCCACGGCGGGCGTGGCCGCCGACAAGGATCAATCCGTCCAGTCGGCCGAAGAGGCGTTCGGTGGCGGCGATGGCATCGGTGACGGCTGCTTGCTCAGCGAGATCGCCGAGGCACTGTTCGACGACAGCGCCCGTCGCTTCGGCTTCCGCAGCGGTGGCATCGAGACCTTCTGCATTCAAGCGCGTGTGGAGCAGCAGAGCCGTGCCCGGTGCCGCCAGCAGCTTTGCGGTGGCGCGACCGATGCCGCTGGCGGCACCGGTGACGAGATAGGCGCGTTCGATATCTGGCATCACGGTGTCGCGTTGGCCGGCGGCAGCGCGCCGGTGCGGTGGAAATGACTGAGGAAGGCGCGCGTCGCGGCCTGCTGCGGATTGTCGATCACTTGCCGCGCCGGCCCTTCCTCGACGACCACACCGTCGCGCATGAAGATCAGGCGGTCGGCGACCTCGCGGGCAAAGGCGATCTCGTGAGTGACGATCACCATGGTCATGCCTTCGGAGGCCAGCTGCTGGATCACGTTCAGCACCTCGCCGACGAGCTCGGGATCGAGCGCGGAGGTCGCCTCGTCGAACAGCATCACGTCGGGCTCCATCGCCAGCGCGCGCGCGATCGCGACGCGCTGCTTCTGGCCACCGGAGAGCGTCGCCGGATACTGGTCCGCCTTCTCGGCAAGGCCGACCTTGGCGAGTTGCGCGCGCGCAAGCTTCGCGGCGGCCGCCTTGGCCATGCGCCGCACCGTGACGGGGCCCTCCATCACGTTCTCGAGCGTCGTCATGTGCGGAAACAGATTGAAGTGCTGGAACACCATGCCGGTGGTGGCGCGGAATTTTGCGAGTGTCTTCACATCGGGCAGCTTTGTGCCTGCGCCGAATGAAAAACTGGTATCGCCGACCCGGACGCTGCCGCCGTCGGGCACCACCAGAAGATTGATGCAGCGGAGAAGCGTCGACTTGCCCGAGCCCGAGGGCCCGATCAGCGCGACCACGCCGCCCTTGGCCACGTCGAGGTTGATGTTCTTCAGGACCTCGTTGCTGCCGAAGCTCTTGCGCAGGCCACGGATCTCGATGTTTTGCGTCTCGCTCATTCGCTGACCGCCAGTCGCTTCTCGCCGCGGCGGACGATGATGGTGAGCGGAATCAGGATCGCAGCGTAGGCGACCGCGACCGCGGTGTAGGTCTCCAGCGGCCGGTAGCTGTCATGGGCCGCGACCTGGCTCTGGTAGACGAGGTCAGGCACCGCGAGCACCGAGACCAGCGAGGTGTTCTTGAACTGGATGATCGACTGGTTCATCAGCGCGGGAATCATGCGCTTGATCGCCTGCGGCAGCACGATGCGGCGCATGCTCTGGCCCGGCGTCATGCCCAGCGCGGCGCCGGCTTCCGATTGGCCCTTGTCGATCGAGATGATGCCGCCGCGGATGATCTCAGAATAGAACGAGCCGCCATAGAGCGAGAGCGCCAGCGCGGAGGCCGTGATCGGCGTCATCTCGACGCCGGCGAGGATCGGCAGCGCGTAATAGAACCAGATCAGCTGCACCAGGATCGGCGTGCAGCGGAACGCTTCGATGAAGCTGAGGGCGACGAGACGCAGCGGCTTGAAGCGCGACAGGGCGCCGAACGCGCCGAGCAGGCCGAAGACGAGCCCGAGCAGCACGATCACCACGGTGAAGCCGACGGTGACGCCGAGGCCGTCGAGAAAGAGCCAGCGATAGCTCCAGAGGATGCCGAAGTCCCACTGATACATGCGTGTTCTCTTGCTTCACCTCTCCCGCTTGCGGGAGAGGTCGCATCGCATCGAAGATGCGATGCGGGTGAGGGCTCTTTCCTCCGGGGGAGTCTTGCCAGCGGAGACACCCTCACCCCGACCCTCTCCCGCAAGCGGGAGAGGGAGCGCAGCGAGGATGCCGATGCCGCGACGCTCAATCACCTTACAACGAAACGCCCGGCGGAATGTCCGCTTCGGTCACGCCCACCAGCTCCATGTTGGTGATGATGGCGTTGCGGATGAAGCCGAGGCCCTTGTTGAAGTCGATCCAGGTGTTGACGTAGTCGCGGAAGGTCTTGTCGTTCTCGCGGCGGAAGCCGGCATTCGAGGTTGTCGCGAAGATCGGCGTCGGCAGCACGAACTGGCCGAGGGACGGGTTCTTCTTCAGGACCGTCAGCGACAGCATGGTGATCAGGCACTGCGCGTCGACGCGGCCGGTCTGCAGCGCGGCGGTGGCATCGTCGGCGGTCTTGAGGCGTGAGATCTGCGCCTTCGGCGTCAGGCGGCTGACGACCTGGTCGTGCGACGAGCCCTGGTCGACCGCGATCTTGACGTCAGGCGAGTTCAACTCGGCCCAGGTCTTGGGCTTGAAGTCCTTCTTGCAGAGGATGCCGAAGGCGTTGTTGAACACAGGCACCGAGAAGTCGACCACCAGCGCGCGCTTCGGGGTCGGATTCAGGCCGAAGAAGATGTCGATCTTGTTGGACTGCAGATCGAGCACCGAATTGCCCCAGGTTGTTTCGGTGATTTCGAGCTCGGCCTCCATGTCGTCGGCGAGCGCCTTGGCGATGTCGACGTAAAAACCCTTCCACTGGCCGCTGGAAAGATCCTTCATGTAATAGGGCGCGCCGCCGCCGACCGCGCCGATCCGCATCTTCTTGGTGCGGCGGATGCGGGCAAAGGTCGATTCGTTGGGATCGGCCGCCTGGGCCACGGCCTTCGAGGCCAGCGCGCCGGCGGTTGCCGCGCCGATGGCGCCGAGTCCGACAATCGATGCAACATCACGACGTGTAACCATTGGGGTCAATCGCTTTTCTGGTTGGGTGGAGTTCCGGCAGGGTTCTTAGCAAGGCGGCGGAGCCCGCGAAAGCACAGCCTATCGGCTGGGCAGACCCGGAATTGCCCGGATGCTGGGCAAGATCAAGCTGGACAATGTGATACCCGCTTGCGTTCCGGTCCTTTTGGCTCCAAATAGGGACCGGGAGATTGGCGGTGGACGAGCCACTCGCCAACCGGGTCAGGTCCGGAAGGAAGCAGCCCTAACGAGGTCCGGATCGGGTCGCTCGTCAGTCTCCTACCTGTTTTTTCGAGCAATTGCGCCGGCGGGGGTGCCCCGCCTGCGCGCTCCTTTCCGCAAAAGCCGGTGAGAGACATTTCATTGCGGATCGACCGATGACCGACGCTGGCGCCCCTCCGAACCCTGACAGCGCCGGCCAGGCCGCCAACGCGCCTTACCGGGTCCTGGCACGCAAATACCGCCCTTCAAGCTTCGACGATCTGATCGGCCAGGAAGCCGTGGTCCGCACCGTCTCCAATGCGTTCGAGACCGGGCGGATTCCACAGGCCTGGATCCTCACCGGCGTCCGGGGCGTCGGCAAGACCACCACCGCGCGTATTCTTGCCCGTGCGCTCAACTACGAGATGCCGGACGGTTCGGTAAAGGGGCCGACCATCCACATGCCGACGCTTGGCGTGCATTGCCAGGCGATCATGGAAAGCCGGCACATGGATGTGCTGGAGATGGACGCGGCATCGCACACCGGCGTCGACGACGTCCGTCAGATCAATGACAGCGTGCGCTACGCGCCGGCCAGCGCCCGCTACAAGGTCTACATCATCGACGAAGTCCACATGCTGTCGACGGCGGCGTTCAACGCGTTCCTGAAGACGCTGGAGGAACCGCCGGAGCACGCCAAGTTCGTGTTCGCCACGACCGAGATCCGCAAGGTTCCGGTCACCGTGCTGTCGCGCTGCCAGCGCTTCGACCTGCGTCGTGTCGAGGCCGACGTGCTGATGAAGCACCTCGCCAACATCGCCGCAAAGGAAAACGTCGAGATCGAGCCGGAAGCGCTCGGCATCATCGCGCGCGCCGCCGAAGGCTCGGTGCGCGATTCGCTGTCGCTGCTCGACCAGGCCATTGCGCATGCGGCCGGCGCCGTGAAAGCCGATGCGGTCAGGCAGATGCTGGGGCTTGCCGACCGCACCCGCGTCATCGATCTCTTCGATTCGCTGGCGCGCGGCGACATCGCAGCCGCCTTCAGGGAATTCCGCGACCAGTATGATGTCGGCGCCGATCCGATCGTGGTGCTGTCGGACCTCGCCGAATTCGTCAATTTCGTCACCCGCGTGAAGATCGTGCCGGCGACCGCGGACAATGTCGCCTATGGCGAGACCGAGCGGGTGCGCGCGAAGGATTTCGCCTCGAAGATCTCGATGCGCGTGCTGTCGCGGATGTGGCAGATGCTGCTCAAGGGCATCACCGAGGTGCAGGCCGCCACGCGGCCTGCGGCGGCCGCCGAGATGGTGCTGGTGCGCATCGCCTATGTCGCTGATCTTCCGACGCCTGATGAAGCGATCCGGATGCTGGAGCAGAACGGTGGCAGCTCGCCGGTGGTGAACGCCGGGGGTGCCGCGGGTAGCGGTGCGCCGGCGGCTCCGATGGCCTCCGCGGCGCCGGTTGTCTCAGCCCCGCCGGTTCGCATGCCGACATCGTCGCCCTCCGCATTCGGCGGTGCGGCGCGGCCACAGATGGCGGCGCCTGCGCCGGATCCGCAAGCGGCTGCGCCTCAATTGCGCATCACGAGCTTCACCCAGCTCGTCGCGCTCGCCAGCCAGAAGCGCGACGTCATGACCAAGGCCGCGCTCGAAGGCGACATGCGCCTCGTTCGTTTTGAGGAGGGCCGGCTCGAAATCGCGCTCGAGCCGAACGCCTCAAAGACCATGATCACCGAATTGGCGCGAAAATTCGAAATGTGGACCGGCCGACGCTGGACCATCATCGTGTCCAACGAGCAGGGTCAGCCGACGCTGCGCTCGATGAATCAGGCGGCCAAGCAGGAGCATGCGCGCACCGCCGAGGCCGATCCGCGCGTGCAGGAGGTGCTATCGCGCTTCCCCGGTGCAAAGGTCGTCGAGGTCCGCAGGCTTGCCCCCGAGGCGCCGGACTCCAATATTAATGCCGACTACGGCTCTGACGATCCGCTCGACGGTTCCGACGCCGACGACGATCTCTAGAGCCATGATCCGGAAAACTGTGCAGCGGTTTTCCGATAGGATCATGCTCGAACAAAATGCTAAAGCGCGTTTAATCGCGCTTTAGCCACTCTTTCCAAGGACGGACACCCATGGCTGACTTTCTCGGCATGATGAAGCAGGCGGCGCAGCTGCAATCCAAGATGCAGGAGATGCAGGAATCTCTCGCCAACGTAGAGGTCGAAGGCATCTCCGGCGGCGGCCTCGTCGCCGTGCGCATGACTGCGAAGATGGACGTCAAGGGCATCAAGATCGATCCTTCGCTGATGAAGCCCGAGGAGCGCGAGGTGCTGGAGGACCTGCTCGTCACCGCGCTCGGTGATGCCCGCCGCAAGGCGGAGACCGCGATGCAGGAGAAGATGCAGTCGCTCACCGGCGGGCTCGGCCTGCCGCCGGGGCTGTTCGGCCAGTAAGATGGGCGCGGTTGCCGGTCCTGAAATCGAGCGGCTGGTCCAGCTTCTCGCACGGCTGCCGGGTTTGGGCCCGCGCTCCGCGCGGCGCGCGGCGCTGCATCTGATCAAGAAGCGCGAAGCGCTGATGATGCCGCTGTCGTCAGCCTTGCAGGTCGCGCTCGACAAGGTCCAGGTCTGCAAGACCTGCGGCAACATCGACACGCAGAATCCCTGTACCGTCTGCACTGACCCCAAGCGTGATCCGGCGATCATCGTCGTGGTTGCCGACGTCGCCGATCTCTGGGCGCTGGAGCGGGCCAATGCGACCCAAGGACGCTACCACGTGCTGGGCGCGACGCTGTCGCCGCTCGACGGCGTCGGTCCGCAGGACCTCACCATCGATGCGCTGGTCGCGCGTGCCCATGCCGCCGAGGTTCACGAGGTCATTCTGGCGCTGAATGCCACAGTCGACGGCCAGACCACGGCGCACTACATCACCGACCTGCTTCAGGACGCCAACGTCAAAGTGACCCGGCTCGCCCATGGTGTGCCCGTCGGGGGCGAGCTTGATTATCTCGATGAGGGTACGCTATCGGCCGCCATGCGGCAGCGGACCCTGTTCTAGCCATCCAGACTTACGGAACGGACGACATGACGAAACTTTTCGCCACACGCCTGGCTTTGCTCGCGACGATGCTGCTGGTCGTCACACCGGCCGTCTCTGCGCAGCAGGACGATGAGGCGACGCCGGCTTCAAAGCCCGGCAGGCCGATCAGCACCGGCGAGGTGCTCTCGGGCGAGCTGAACGCCATGAAGATTCGCGACGTCAAGAACGCCGGCAAGCGGGTTGCGATGTACCAGATCACCTCCGAGCCGCGCCGCCTGCCGGCGCCGAGCGGGCTGTGCGATCTCGAGACGGGGCCGGAGACGTTCCAGCTCGTCACCTCCAGCGACGCGCAGGCCTCGCAGCTGAAATCGTTCGTCGGCAAGGAGATCTCGGTCAAGGTCGATGAAATCGCCTGCGCCAGCGATCCCGGCCAGATGAGCGAGGCCGTCGTGACGAAGTGGAGCCTGGTGAAGAAGTAGGGAGCGCGACAGCTCTCGCCGTCGTCATGGCGAGGAGCTCTTGCGACGAAGCAATCCAGAGTGTTTCCGCGGAAAGTTTCTGGATTGCTTCGCTGCGCGCGCAATGACGACGGCGAGAAGGCGGGCCTACACCGTTACCGGCCCCAGCGTCTCGAAATGCCCGCGCTTCTGCAAGTACGTCAGCAGCACCAGGCTCGGGATCGCCACCAGCACGCAGATCAGGAAGAACAGCGGCCAGCCGGTGGTGTCAGCCACGAAGCCGGCGCCCGACGACAGATAGGTCCGCCCCACCGCCGCGAGCGCGGTGAGCAGCGCATATTGCGTCGCCGTGTGCAGCGGGTTCTGGCACAGCGCCGAAAGATAGGCGACGAAGATCACCGTGCCGATGGCGCTGGTGAAATTCTCCGCGCAGATCGCGAGCGCCAGCGCCCATTGATTGGTGCCGACCACGGCAAGCCAGGAGAAGGTCAGGTTGGCCAGCGCCTGCACCACACCGCCGATCCAGAGCGAGGTCGCCAGCGAGTAACGCCGCGCGACAAAGCCGCCGGCAAAGCCGCCGATCAGGGTTGCAGCGAGGCCGACGCCTTTCACGATTGCCGCATAGTCATTGCGGGTGAAGCCGAGGTCGATCACGAACGGCGCGGTCATGGTGCCGGAGAACGCGTCGGTGAACTTGAACAGCACGACGAAGGCAAGCGCGGCGAGCGCGTCCTTGCGCGACAGGAATTCGGAGAAGGCACCGATCGCCGCGTGCAGCACGCGCGTGAACGCGGTTTCTTCGTGCGTTGCGGCTTCCGCCTGCACTGATTTTTCGGGCTCGGTCGCGGCGAGAGCCGTGATGGTCCCGATCAGCACCATCGCCGCCATCACCACATAGCCCCACATCCACGCCGATGCGCGGGGAATGCCGGTCCCTTCGAAGCCGGACACGATGAACAGCGCGCCGGCGGTCGAGACCAGCATGCCGATGCGATAGGCGGCGACATAGGCCGCCATGCCGGCCGCCTGTTCGCTTTCAGGCAGGCTCTCGACGCGGAAGGCGTCGACCACGATGTCCTGCGTCGACGACGTCGTCGCCACCAGCAGCGCGCCAAGCGCGACGAAGAATGGCGAGCTTGCAGGATCGGTCATCGCCAGCAGCAGAATCGCCACGATCAACAATATCTGCGAGAACAGCAACCAACCGCGCCGCCGCCCGAAGGCTTGCGTGAACAGCGGCACATGCAGCGCATCCACCAGCGGCGCCCACAGGAACTTCAGCGTGTAGGGCGTGCCGACCAGCGCAAACAGCCCGATGGTCTTGAGATCGACGCCAGCCTCGCGCATCCACACCAGCAGCGTCGAGCCCGACAGCGCCAGCGGCAGCCCCGACGAAAAGCCGAGGAACAGCACGATCAGCACCCGCGGTTGCAGGTACACGGCGAGGCTGTCGCGCCATGAAGTCGCAGGGGCATCGGTGCCGGCGGGGGACGTCGCGTCGGGTGCGGTCATGGGGAGGTGTTAGCAGATTCTGGGGGCGCGAGGGACTGTCGTTGCCGCCGGCCACAAACGAGGTGTCGTCGCCTTCTCCGCTGTCATCGTCCGCGAAGGCGGACGATCCAGTAGTCACCAGCACCTCGGCTCAACAATGACCGTCACGGCGTACTGGATACCCCGCCTTGGCGGGGCATGACAGTGTGCCCCGAGGTCACTCCCCCGCCTGGAGCTTCCGCGGAAACAGCTCGCCAGCGCCCGTCGCCACCAGCCGCGGGCCCTCCGCCGGCGCATCGCTCTTGCTGAAATCGAGTTCCTCGATCCGTCCCGCCCGCTTTTCGATCTTGTCGGCGGAGATCAGGATCTGGCGGACGTCCTCGTTGGCGTCGGCAAAATGCTTCTGCAGCTTCAGCACGCGGTCGCGCAGGCGACCGAGATCGTCGCCGAGCTTGATCACCTCGGTCTGGATCTGGTCGGCGGCATCGCGCATCCGCGCGTCCTTCATGATCTGCTGCATCACCTGGATCGCGAGCATCAGCAGCGAGGGCGAGACCAGCACGACCTTGGCGCGATAGGCCTTCTGGATCACGTCGTCGAAGCCGTCATGGATCTCGGCGTAGACCGATTCCGACGGCACGAACATCAGCGCCATCTCCTGGGTCTCGCCGGGGACGAGGTATTTTTCGGCGATGTCGCTGACATGTTTCATCACGTCGCCGCGCAGCCGCTGCGTGGCAGTGCGTCGCTCCTCGTCGGTGCGGGCGTCGTGCAGCGCGGTCATCGCTTCCAGCGGGAATTTCGCGTCGATGCAGAGCGGGCGCTGGTCGGGCAGGAAGACGACGCAGTCGGGCCGTTTTCCCGTCGAGAGCGTGAACTGGAACTCGTAAGCGCCCTTCGGCAGGCCGTCCTGGACGATCGCCTCCATCCGCGCCTGGCCGAAGGCGCCGCGCGACTGCTTGTTGGCGAGCACGTCGCGCAAGGTCGTCACCTGCGTGGTCAGGTCGGTGAGGTTCTTGTGCGCGCTGTCGATGATGCCGAGCCGCTCGTGCAGCGCGCGCAGGCTCTCCATGGTGTTGCGGGTCGAGTGTTCCATCGACTGGCCGACGCGATGGGTCACCGAATCCAGCCGCTCGTTGACGGCCCGCGCCATCTCGGCCTGGCGTCCAGCCAGCGCCTCCGTCATGGCGTCGACCCGGCCGGAGGCCTCAGCTTGGGCGTGCAGCACCTGGGCGAGCCGCTCCTCGAGCTCGTCGGCCCGGATCGCCCCCGCCATCGCCAGTTCCGCGCCGCGACGCCCGGATCTGGCGACCACGACGGCAATCACCACCAGCAGGATGAGGACGAGGGTGCCGAAGCCGATCAGCGCATCGAACCCGCGCACCGGCCAGTCGCCCAGCATGAAAATGATCTCGTTCATGCCTGTCCTTCTAGCCGATTCGCCACGGGCCACGAACGAATAGCGAACATTTACGTTGATCGATCCCTCATTTTTTATGGTTAACCAAAGGTGAAGTTTATGGTTAGCGGAGGGTTAACGCGTTCCCGGCCGCATTGACCCGATGTCGCGCGCGGCTTAAATCGCCCGGCATGGCCCTCAGAGAAATCATCATCCTGCCCGACAAGCAGCTGCGTCTGGTCTCCAAGCCGATCGAGAAGGTCACGGCGGAGATCCGCAAGCTTGCCGACGACATGTTCGAGACGATGTATGACGCGCCCGGCATTGGCTTGGCGGCGATCCAGATCGCGCAACCGCTGCGGCTGATCACGATGGATCTCGCCAAGCCCAACCAGGACGGGGAGACCAAGCCGGAGCCGCGCGTCTTCATCAATCCGGAGATCATCGCCTCGTCTGAAGACCTGTCGGTCTACGAGGAAGGTTGCCTGTCGATTCCCGAATATTACGAGGAGGTCGAACGTCCCGCGAAAGTGCGTGTGCGCTTCACGGACCTCGACGGCAAGCTGCACGAGGAGGACGCCGAAGGCCTCTACGCCACCTGCATCCAGCACGAAATCGACCATCTCAATGGCGTGCTGTTCGTCGACTATCTCTCGAAGCTCAAGCGCGACCGCGTGATGAAGAAGTTCGAGAAAGCCGCCAAGCGCGCGGAGTAGAGTTTTTGGTGCTGCGCCACACTCCCCTGGGCTCCCTCCCCCCTTGTGGGGGAGGGCGGGGGAGAGGGGTAGCCGAGGAAATGGTCTAACGGGGAAGAAGAACCAGTCCGCACTCTCGTCGTGAGAGCGCGTCGTGTGGCACCCCCCTCCCTAGCCTTCCCCCACTGGGGAGGGAACGTACAGAGTCCCTGTCATGCCCCTTCGCCTGATTTTCATGGGCACGCCCGATTTCTCCGTGCCGACGCTGCTCGAACTGGTCGCGCATGGCCACGAGATCGTGGCCGTCTATACGCGCGCGCCGAAGCCGGGCGGCCGGCGCGGGCTGCAATTGCAGCCGACGCCCGTTGAAGAGGCCGCGCGAAAACTCGGTGTGCCGGTGCTGACACCGAGGACGTTGAAGACCCAGGAAGCGCTGGACGAATTCAGCGCCTTTGACGCCGACGCCGCCGTCGTCGTCGCCTATGGCATGATCCTGCCGCAGGCGATCCTCGATGCGCCGAAGCTCGGCTGTTACAACCTTCACGCCTCGCTGCTGCCGCGCTGGCGCGGCGCCGCGCCGATCAACCGCGCGATCATGGCCGGCGATGCCGAGAGCGGCGTGATGGTGATGAAGATGGATGTCGGCCTCGATACCGGCGATGTCGCCATGGCCGAGCGTCTCGCGATTTCAGACAACATGACTGCGCTGGATCTGCATGATCGCCTTTCCCGGCTGGGCGCCGATCTGATGGTGCGCGCCATGGCCGCCCTTGACCGCGGCGGCCTCCAGCTGAAAAAGCAGAGCGAAGAGGGCGTCACTTACGCCGCCAAGATCGACAAGGCCGAGGCCCGGATCGACTGGACAAAGCCTGCGCACGCCGTGCTGCGCCACATCCACGGTCTGTCGCCGTTTCCCGGTGCCTGGGCGGAGCTTGCCGGCGTCAGCGAGAATGCGCGAATCAAAATCCTGCGTTGTGAGCTTGCCAAGGGCTCCGGCGCGCCGGGCGAGGTGCTCGACGCCAAACTCACGATCGCCTGCGGCGAGGGCGCGATCCGCATCCTCGAGCTGCAGCGCGAGGGCAAAGGCCGGATGCAAGCGGCGGACTTTTTACGCGGCGTGAAGGTCGAGCCGCCGATGCGGCTCTGCTGATGCCCCGCTACAAGCTCACCCTCGAATATGACGGCGCGCCGTTCTTCGGCTGGCAGGTGCAGGACACGCTGCCGTCGGTGCAGGGCGCGCTGGAAGCCGCGGTGAAGGCGATGACCGGCGCGGATGTGCGGGTGCATGGCGCCGGCCGCACCGATGCGGGCGTGCACGCGCGTGGCCAGGTTGCGCATGTCGATATCGACAAGCAGTTTCCGCAGGGCCGTTTTCGCGATGGCCTCAATGCGCATCTGCGCCCGCATCCGGTGGCGGTGCTCGAAGCCGAGATCGTCCCTGACACGTTCGAGGCGCGCTTCTCGGCCGTGAAGCGTCACTATCGCTATCGCATCATCAACACCCGCGCCAATCTCGCGCTCGATGCCGGCCATGCCTGGCGCGTGCCGCGCCGGCTCGACTCTGAAGCGATGCATGCGGCCGCCCAACGCCTGCTCGGCAAGCACGATTTCACGACGTTTCGCGACACCGAGTGCCAGGCCAAATCGCCGGAGAAGACGCTCGACCAGCTCGACGTGCTGCGCGACGACCGCGAGATCATCATCGTCACCTCGGCGCGATCGTTCCTGCACAGCCAGGTGCGCTCGATGGTGGGATCGCTGGTCTGGGTCGGCGAGGGCCGCTGGAGCGCCGACGATCTCTCCGCAGCGCTCGCGGCGCGCAACCGCTCTGCCTGCGGCATCGTCGCTCCGCCCGAGGGGCTGTATCTGATGAAGGTGGATTATTAGAGCGTGATGACGCCCCGGCGTCATGGCGGCCGGGCAGGCGGGACAAGCCCGGACATGACGGCGGAGGGTTTGGCGATAGTGGTCTCTTAGCCAAAATACCGCGTCAAAATCCCGCGATAGACCTTGGTCAGGTTCTCCAGGTCCGTCACCGGCACGCGTTCGTTGACCTGGTGCATGGTCTGGCCGACCAGGCCGAACTCGATCACCGGGCAATAGCTCGAGATGAAGCGCGCATCGGAGGTGCCGCCTGATGTCGACAGCTCCGGTTTGCGGCCCGTCACCTCTTCGATCGCGGACACGGCGAGATCGGTGAACGGCCCCGGCTTGGTCACGAACACGTTGGAGTTCGATGGCTCCCAGACGATGCGAGCCTTGATGCGGTTGCCGCAGGCTTTGGCGAGACGCGACTCGACCAGCTCGCGCAAGGATGCCTGCGTATGGTTGTCGTTGTAACGGATGTTGAATCTGGCGCGGGCCTCGCCGGGGATGACGTTGAAGGCCTTGTTGCCGACGTCGACCGAGACGAATTCGAGATTGGAGGCCTGGAATTGCGCGCTGCCATTGTCGAGCGGCTCGTCGCTGATTGCCACGATCAGGCGCGAGATGTCCGGGACCGGATTGGCCGCGCGGTGCGGATAGGCGACGTGGCCCTGCACGCCGTCGACATAAAGCGTGCCGGATTGCGAACCGCGGCGGCCGACCTTGATGGTATCGCCCAGCGTCTCGACATTGGAGGGCTCGCCGAGCACGCAATGGTCGAACGTCTCGCCGCGCTCGGCAGCCCATTTCAGCAGCTTGATCGTGCCGTTGATGGAAACGTCTTCCTCGTCGCCGGTGATCAGGAACGAGATCGAACCCTTGCCGTCCGGGCGTGGCTTGCCGCCGTTCGCGGCGAGATGCTCCAGTACGGCGGCGACCGAGCAGGCGATGCCGCCCTTCATGTCGACCGCGCCGCGGCCGTGCAGAAAACCGTCCTTCACCTCGCCGGAGAATGCGCCGACGCTCCAGGCGCTCTCGTCGCCGGGCGGCACCACGTCGGTATGGCCCGCAAAGGTGATGTGCGGCCCTTCAGCACCGATCCGCGCATAGAGATTGTCGATATCGGCGGTCCCGTCCTCGCTGAAGGTCACGCGGTGACAGGTGAAGCCTGCAGCGTTCAGCACCCTTTCAAGCACGCCGAGTGCGCCGGCGTCTTGAGGGGTTACCGAGGGGCAGCGGATGAGGTCGCGGGCAATGGAGAGGGCATCGGTCATGTGCCGCCTTAATCCCGCAGCAGCTCGTTGATGCTGGTCTTCGACCGCGTGCGCTCGTCGACGCGCTTGACGATCACGGCGCAGGCGGTGCTCGGGCCGATCTGGCCGTTCTTCATGGGCTTGCCGGGCAGCGCGCCGGGGACCACCACTGAATACTCGGGCACCTCCCCCATGAAGATCTCGCCGGTCTCGCGATCGACGATCTTGGTCGAGGCGCCGAGGAACACGCCCATCGACAGCACGGCGCCCTTGCGCACGATGACGCCCTCGGCGACCTCGCTGCGCGCGCCGATGAAGCAATCGTCCTCGATGATCACGGGCTCGGCCTGGAGCGGCTCGAGCACGCCGCCGATGCCGGCGCCGCCGGAGATATGCACCCGCTTGCCGATCTGCGCGCAGGAGCCGACGGTGGCCCAGGTGTCGACCATGGTGCTCTCATCGACGTAGGCGCCGAGATTGACGAAGGACGGCATCAGCACCACGTTCTTGGCGATGAAGGCGGAGCGGCGCACCACCGCGCCCGGCACCGCGCGAAAACCGGCGTCGCGAAAACGGTTCGGGCCCCAGCCTTCGAACTTCGAGGGCACCTTGTCCCACCAGTTGGCCTGGCCCGGGCCGCCGGGAATGACGTCCATGTCGTTGAGACGGAAGGACAGCAGCACGGCCTTCTTCAGCCACTGGTTGACCTTCCACTTGCCGTCGGCGCCGCGCTCGGCGACGCGGGCCTCGCCCTTGTCCAGTGTCTCCAGCGCCTGGGTCACGGCCTCGCGGACTTCGCCCTTGGTCGAGGTCGAGATGGTCTCACGCGCGTCGAAGGCGCTGTTGATCGTGGACTCCAGGGCGGACAAGGACATCGGGATTTCCTCTAGGTATCGGGAATTTTGATGGATTGGGGGCTTTTTCGGGATTTGGAGGGGCGAAGTCAAGGCATACTCCACCACCGTCCCGGGCTACGACTCTAGCGAGACAGCCCGGCCAAAAACGCCGCCAGATCATCCGTGACATAGTCCACATGGGCGGCATCGCGGCCTTCCAGCTCCCAGTCCTCGCGTACCACTTCCTTGGTGCCGTCAGGCACCACCAGCACCGTGGTCATGCCGAGGTCATGCGGGACGGTGAGGTTGCGGGCGAGATCTTCGAACATGGCTGATCTGGTCGGGTCGACCGCATGGTGGCTGAGGAATTTCTGATAGGTCTGCGCCGCCGGCTTGGGCTCGAATTCGGCGGCGATGATGTCGAACACGCCGTCGAAATGCGAACCGAGGCCGAGCCGCGCCAGCACCGCATCAACATGGTCGACCGAGCCGTTGGTCAGGATCAGCTTGCGGCCCGGCAGCTTTGCGATGGCCGCCCCGAGCGCCGGGTTCGGCTCCAGCGGCGAATGATCGATCTTGTGGACGTAAGCCAGATAGTCGTCGGCGCGCACGCCATGCAGGGTCATCATGCCGCGCATGGTGGTGCCGAAGCGGCGGTAATAATCCTTCTGGATCTTGCGCGCTTGTTCCGGCGTGACGTTCAGCCAGTTGCAGACGAACTCGCCGATTCTGGCATCGACCTGCTGCCACAGGTTGACGTGATGCGGGTAGAGCGTGTTGTCGAGGTCGAACACCCAGGTGTCGACATGGGCAAAGGCGCGGGGCGATTTCATCAAAATTCTCTCGATCACGGCAACGCAAAGCGCAACGTCTTGCCGCCGCTCGACATGTCCACGGCGCCGAATCCGGTCGCTGCAAATCCGCGCGCGCCGCAATCGGTCTGCTCGACGGTCTCGAACTTGGTCTCGCGGGTGCAGAGCTGCTTGTCGCCGCCCCAGTTCAGCGGCCTGTCCTTCAGCTTGATGGCGCGGTTGTCGCCGTCGACGGCTTCCGCGAAGCTGAAGATCTGCTTCGGCTGCCCGGTCACGTCGGGATGCAGGCACGTTTTGGGGTCGATGCGATACCAGCCGCGGCTCGTCACCGCCTTGCCGTCGTCGGTGGCGACCGCTGCCATCACCTTGTGCGGCGTGTCGTTGCACCAGGTGAGACCACTCGGGGACGGCGTCTGCGCGGCTTCGACCATGGTCTTGAAGAGATTCGGCGAGGAGACCACGTCCGGGGACAATCCGCGGCTCTTCAGGAAGGCTGCGAGGGCGGCCTGCGTCTTCGGTCCATCGACGCCGTCGATCGCGCCGATATCGTAGCCCGCGATCACCAGCAGCCGCTGGATGCCGGCAAGCCGCGCCTGTTCGTCGTCATATTCGGAATCCTCGGCGAGATAGGCGACGAGATTGCCGTCGTCGCCTGTCGTCGGGGTGATCTGGGTAAAGGGTGCTTGCGTCTGGCCGCTGCGGCACTGGCGCGCCGCGGCGATGACGAAATTGTCCGGCGCCACGCACAGCATGTCGCTGCCGTTCTGCGGGATGGGAGACGCGCCATAGATGCCGAGCGCGCGGGCATTGAGGAGGATGCGGTCGGCGGTGAGCGTTCCCTGCACCACCACGCGGCAGGTCGCGGGATCGATCCTGAACCAGCCCCGCGTCGCGGTGGCCGCCCTGTCGTCGATGCCGATCGCGGCCTCGACCACATAGGACATGCGGTTGCAGATCTTGAGATCGGCAACGGCCGGTGCGGAGGAGAAGACGAACGACACCGCCGCGGCCGGCAGCGTCATGAGGAAGCGCGCGAGGGCAGAGCGGCGCGCGCGCCGCTCTCCCGGCTCCGTTCCTGTCCGCTCCCGCTTCACTTGTGGATCAGCGTTCCCGTGCCCGTGTTGGTGAAGAGCTCGAGCAGCACGGCGTGCTGCATCTTGCCGTCGATGATGACGACGCCCTCGACGCCCTGCTCGAGCGCGTAGATGCAGGTCTCGACCTTCGGGATCATGCCGCCGGAAATGGTGCCGTCGGCAATCAGCTTGCGCGCGTCCTTCACCGAGAGCTGCGGGATCAGCTTTTTCGACTTGTCGAGCACGCCGGGCACGTCGGTGAGCAGCAACAGGCGTTTCGCCTTGAGCGCGCCGGCGACAGCGCCGGCAAACGTGTCGGCGTTGATGTTCAGCGTCTGGCCCTCTTTCGAGGTCGCGAGCGGCGCCAGTACCGGGATCAGTTCGTAGCCGATCAGCTGGTTGAGCAGCGTCAGATCGACCTTCTCGGGGTCGCCGACGAAGCCGAGATCGACGGCCTTCTCGATATGCGAGTCCGGGTCGATGATGGTGCGCGTCGTCTTCGTCGCCTTCACCATGTTGCCGTCCTTGCCGGAGAGACCCACGGCCTTGCCGCCGGCTTCGTTGATGTAGCCGACGATCTGCTTGTTGACGGAGCCTGCCAGCACCATCTCGACGATCTCGATGGTCGCGGCGTCGGTGATGCGCAGGCCGGCTGCGAATTCCGAGACGATGCCGAGGCGCTTGAGCATGGTCGCGATCTGCGGCCCGCCGCCGTGCACGACCACCGGATTGATCGCAGTCTGCTCCAGCAGCACGATGTCGCGCGCAAAGTTCTTCGCGGTCTCCTCGTCGCCCATGGCATGGCCGCCATATTTGATGACGATGGTTTCTTCGTCGTACTGCTGCATGTGCGGCAGCGCTTCGGACAGGATGCGGGCCTGGTCGAGCGGGGAGATTTCGGTCATGAGGCGGATCTCGCTGGCGGGACAAACGCGGGTTCGCGTTCTATCTGATTGGCGGGCGAGGCGCAAAGTGGGGTTGGCATGCCGCCGTTACGGATCAGCGCGCAGGCACCACCGCCGCCAGCATCACCGCCAGCCAGCTCAAGATCATCAGCGTTCCGCCTGACGGTGCAGCCATCGGAAACAGCTGATGGCCGGCATATTGCCGCAAGGTGAGGTCGCCCGCGAACAACGCCGCGCCGATGACGAAGCCGAATGCGGCGATCAGGCCAATTCCGCCGTGCAGAAGGCCGCGCGCGAGCAAGGCTGTCACGGCCAATATGGCAGTTGCATGAAACAGCAGCATGGCGCTGGCCGAGGCAAGCCGGCCGGCGTCCGCGCCGTGGGCGGCGGCGGCGGCCAGCGCGACGCCGGCGGCGCCCATCAAGCCGGCGAGCGCGATCAGCAGGCGCGCCATCACTTGGTCCGCTCTTCCAGCAGCTTCGCCATCGCGGCGCGCAGCTCCGCCATGCCGGTCGATGAGCGCGACGAGGTCGCGATCACGTTCGGGAACGCAGCCGGATGTTTCGCGAGCGCGGCTTCCGTCTCCGTGATGCAGGACTGGAGTTCGGAGGCCTTCACCTGGTCGGCCTTGGTCAGCACGACCTGGTAGCTGACGGCGGAGCGGTCGAGCGTCTTGAGGACTTCGAGATCGACGTCCTTCAGTCCATGCCGCGCATCGATCAGCACATAGACGCGCGCGAGCGAGGCGCGGCCGAGCAGGAACGTGTGGATCAGCTCGGTCCAGGACGCGACCTGGCTCTTCGGTGCCTTGGCATAGCCATAGCCGGGCATGTCGACGAGCCGCAGGTCGGTCTTCCCTGGAACCTCGAAGAAGATCAGCTCCTGCGTGCGCCCGGGCGTATGCGAGGTGCGCGCCAGCGCGTTACGCCCCGTCAGCGCGTTGATCAGGCTCGATTTGCCGACATTGGAGCGTCCGGCGAAGGCGATCTCCAGCCCTGCCATCGGCGGCAGCGTCTGGATCGAGGGCGAAGCCCAGATGAACTGCCAGTCGCGCGCGAACAGCTTGCGCCCGGTTTCGATCAGCTTCGCATCTTTGTCGTCGGTCATGCGAAGGCTCGCTGTTTCCCCGCGTCATTGCGAGCGACTTGTCCGCCGTAGCTCGAACAGCCAAGGCGGAAGCGAGGCGCGCGCAATGACGGCTACGTCGCCTTCCTCGCGAACGTCGCCTTCAGATTGTCGAACAACTCCACCTTCACCCCATTGCGACGCATGATGAAGCTCTGCTGGAGCACGGAGAGCGTGTTGTTCCAGGCCCAGTAGATCACCAGCCCAGCGGGGAAGCCCGCCAGCATGAAGGTGAAGATCACCGGCATCCAGTTGAAGATGACCTGCTGCGTCGGATCCGGCGGCGTTGGGTTCAGCTTCATCTGGAACCACATCGTGACGCCCATGATGAGGGGCCAGATGCCGAGATGCAGATAGTGCCCGAACAGCGGCAGCGCGGTCGGATCGTAGTGCAGCAGGCCGAACAGCGTGAACAGATTGGTCGGATCGGGTGAGGAGAGGTCCTTGATCCAGCCGAAGAACGGCGCGTGCCGCATTTCGATGGTGACGAACAGCACCTTGTAGAGCGAGAAGAACACAGGGATCTGGATCACCACGGGAAGACAGCCGGCGACCGGATTGATCTTCTCCTTCTTGTAGATCTCCATCATCTCCTGCTGCTGCTTCACCTTGTCGTCGGGGTAGCGCTCTTTCAGCGCCTGAAGCTGCGGCTGGACCGACTTCATCTTCGCCATCGAGGCGTAGGACTTGTTTGCCAGCGGGAAGAACAGCAGCTTCACGATGACAGTCACGAGCAGGATCGAGATGCCGAAATTGCCGAAGAAGCGGTAGAAGAAGTCGAGGCCGAGGAACATCGGCTTGGTGATGAAGTAGAACCAGCCCCAGTCGATCAGAAGATCGAAATGATTGAGGCCGAGCGCCTTGTTGTAGCCGCCGAGCCCCGCGAACGGGAACACGCCGACGACGCCGGCTTCCTTGGCACCGGCGAACAGCCGCGCATTTGCGGTCGCGGTGCCGCCGATCGCGACCGTGACGGGGTCGAGCAGATAGTCGGTCTGGTAGGTGTGGACGTTGCCGGTGAGGTTCGAGGAGAACTTCGCCTGGAGCTGCGCACTGGTGTCGGGCAGCAGCGCCGAGGCCCAGTACTTGTCGGTCATGCCGAGCCAGCCATTGGTCGCCTTGAAGCTGACCGACTTGGCCTCGTCGATCTTCTTGTAGGCGTATTCCTGCAAGCCATCGAGATAGCCGATCAGGCCTTCATGCAGGATGTAGTAGCCGGAGACCTGCGGCGTGCCGTGACGGGAGATCAGGGCGAACGGATAGAGCGTCACCGGCGCGTTGCCGACATTGCTCACGTCGTCCTTGATGCTGAAGAGATAATGGTCGTCAACCGAGATGGTGCGGCGGAAGCTGAGACCTTCGCCATTGTCCCACTTCAGCACGACAGGGGTCGTCGGCGTCAGGCTGCCGCTGCCGTCCTGCTGCCAGACGGTCTGGGCATCGGGCATCTTCGACGTCACGCCCGTCGCGGCCACCCAGCCGAACTCGGCGTAATAGGGCTCTGCCGTGCCGGAGGGCGAATAGAGAATGATCGGCGGCGACTGCGGATCGACGGTCTCGCGGAATTGCAGCAGCGCGAGGTCGTCGATGCGGCCGCCCTTCAGCGAAATGCTGCCGGCGAGACGCGGCGTATCGATCTTGACGCGGGGGCTGGCGGCAATTGCGGCCTCGCGGGCCACGACCGGCTGGGCCGGCTGGTTTGCGCCCGGCGCGGTGGTCGGCGTCGTCGTGCTGCCGGCCTGCGGCGTGGCGCCCGGCGTCGCGGAGGCCGTCGGTTGCGGATTGGCCTTCTGCAGCTCGGCCTGCGCCTGTTGCTGGGCGCGCTGCTTCTCCATCGCCGGCACGTTGTAGAAGTACTGCCAGGCGATCAGCACCAGGCCGGACAGAATGACGGCGAGGATGGTATTGCGATTGTCGGTCATCACTATTGTCTCGTCATCAATCCGGTTTGCGGCTGGTCGCGGGAGCTGGACCGTCGGTTCTTGGGCCGCGTCGTTTTTGCGTATGCCGCGCGGGTTTCGCGAACGCCATGCGCAGATCGTCGAGCATGGTCGTGAAGTCGCGCGAAAGCGCGTCCCTGCGGCCGACTAGCACGTAATCATGATGGGGATGCATCGATACCGGATCGAGCCGCTTCACCAATTCGCGAAGCCGGCGCCGGATGCGATTGCGCTCGGGGGCGTTGCCGTTCTTTTTGGTAACGGTGAAGCCGATCCTGACGGGGCCAAGATCGTCGCGGTCAAGGCTTTGTCGGTCAAGGCTTTGCAGGACGAACGCGGGACTATTCACCCGCGCGCCATTGGCAACGGCGAGGAAATCCGCTCGCTGCCTCAGCCGATCCATGATGAAATCCCGGGAAAGGGGGTCCGGCTCAGGCGCTCAGACGCTTGCGGCCGCGGGCGCGGCGGGCGGCGAGAACCTTGCGGCCGCCGGCAGTCGCGAGACGAGCACGGAAGCCGTGACGGCGCTTGCGCACCAGTTTGCTGGGTTGATAAGTCCGCTTCACGGGTTTTTCTCCGCTGACCGGGCAATGTGCCTGTAGAATTGATGATAAAGTCCGGAAGATGCGGCCCCAAACGAGCCATTTCCGGCCCCAGAAGAGCCGCTCCCGGTGTCGCACCGGGTCATCGCGGACAATTTGCGCGGCTTATAAGCGAGCGTCTTGTTTTCGTCAACGCCGCAAGATCGCCCGGTTCCGTTGAATATCACTGTTTCGTTGGGGTTTTTAACTCTTGAGGTGGCGGATAGCCGGATCAGCGCCTACATCCCACCTCGGCAGATTAGCGATCCGTAATTTGACCGGCCCCCGGGCGGGTCGCATCCTCCACCAGCCAATGCCAGCAGGGGCGAATTCCGTGGCAGCGACGGACCTTCAGCAGCGGACCCAGGATCTGGAGCAAGCTCTGGACCAAGATCTGGATCGGCCAGCGGACCAGCCGGATTCGGCGATGCGGTCCCGTGGCCCGGGCGGGCTTGGGCTGTCAGGCAAGCTGTTGCTGCTGACCGTCCCCCTGGTGATGATCGCGGCCGTCCTGCTCTACGTGCCTGCGATCGCGAACTTCTGGGTCAACCGGCTCAACGACCGCGTCGCCGCGGCCAACACGGCGGCGCTGGTGCTCGATGCGGCGCCGCTCGGCATGGTGCCGGATTCGCTGTCGCGGCAGATCCTGAAGAGCATCAATGCGCGCGCGGTCGCAATCAAGATGGGCCAGCAGCGCCGCCTGCTCGCCAGCGACAATCTGCCGGCGACGATCGAGCACGACGTCGATTTGCGTGACCTGACGGTGTGGCAGGCCATCACCGGCTCGTTCCAGATGATGCTGGAGACCGGCAACCAGCCGATCCGCATCGTCGGCCCCGGCGTCGGCGACGCCCAGTTCATCGAGATCGTCACCGACGAGCAGCCTTTGCGGCAGTCGATGTACCGCTTTTCCCGCAACGTCGTGGTGGTCGCGCTGATCATCGGCGTCCTGACCGCCGGCCTCGTCTATCTCGCACTTCATTATCTCTTCGTGCGGCCGATGCGGCGGCTGACCGCGAGCCTGGTGGGCTTCCACGAAAACCCCGAAAGCTCGGCGCGGATCATCGTGCCGAGCCAGCGCAGCGACGAGATCGGCGTCGCCGAGCGCGAACTGTCGGACATGCAGCGCGACCTGATGTCGATGCTGCATCAGAAGAGCCGGCTCGCCGCGCTCGGCCTCGCCGTCTCCAAGATCAATCACGATCTGCGCAATCTGCTGGCCTCGGCGCAGCTGCTGTCGGACCAGCTCGCCAGCGTGCCTGATCCCAGGGTGCAGCGTTTTGCGCCGAAGCTGGTGCGTTCGCTCGAGCGCGCCATTGCCTTCTGCCAGTCGACGCTGTCCTACGGCCGCGCCCAGGAGGCCGCGCCCGATCGCCGCATGATGCTGGTCGAGCCTGTCGTGCTCGAGGTGCGCGAGACCGCGGGTCTTGCCAATGACGCAACGATCGCCTGGGTCGCCGCGATCGAGCGCGGCCTCGCGGTCGACGCCGATCCCGACCAGCTGTTTCGCGTGCTGCTCAACCTCGTGCGCAATGCCGCCCAGGCGCTGGAGAGTCATGCCTCCGGCGACGGTGGTCCGCAGCAGATCCGGATCACCGGAAAGCGCGAAGGCGCGGTTGCCATCCTGGAAGTCTCCGATACCGGCCCGGGCGTGCCCCAGAAGACCCGCGAGCACCTGTTCGAGGCGTTCCAGACCTCCGGCCGTCCCGGCGGCAGCGGGCTCGGCCTCGCCATCGCCGCCGAGCTGGTGCGCGCCCATGGTGGCGACATCCACCTGGTCGAAGGCACCATCGGCGCCACCTTCCGGATCGTCATCCCCGACCGCCCCGTGGAACTCCTCTCCATCCGCAACGAGCGGGCGCGGGCGTAGTCGGCCAGAGGCCGATCCAAAAACCGTCATCTCTCTGCAAAATCTCCCCCTCCCGGACCTTGCCAACGCCGGCAAGAGCGGTTAGTCAGAGCGCTCTTTCGCACCCCTCCGGCGCTGTCCGGAGGCTGCCTGCGGGCCCAGCCCGCACTGTCAGCGAAAAACGCGCCCGTAGCTCAGCTGGATAGAGCATCAGACTACGAATCTGAGGGTCGGACGTTCGAATCGTTCCGGGCGCGCCATCTACGCTATTGATGGGTATCATGTTTTCTCTTTCTGCCTGATGCCTTGGCGGTGCTGGTTTGCAGCTGGTTTGCAAACTTTGTTCGGGGGCTGTTCTCGAAATTGAATATCGCCTGCTCAGCGAGACCGCGCGTCCTAGCGAGGTAGCGCTCCAAAATTAGGTGCACCGTCTTTAGGCTGTGGCCCGTGATGGTCGCGATCTGCTGATGAGTGCAGTCAGCCTCCGACAATAGCGTGACGGCGGTTCCGCGCAGGTCGTGGAAGTGGAGTTCAACAGGCTGGTCCAATCCCGGCAGCGCTACAGTCTGCAGGCCGGCCTTGGTCATGGCCTTGTCCCACATCGCGGCAAAATAACGCGCCTTGAATGATTGCCCCGTCTTTGTCGTGAGGATCAACGGCGAGGCCCGCTCCATGCCGTCGAGCATCCGGCGCAGCGCGGCCGTACATGGGATCTGTATCAGTGGCGCCTGCTTACCGTGACGACGCGCCTTGCCCTGGCGCAACTCGATATAGTCGCCCTTATAGGCCGACCACGGCAGGCGCAGCAGATCGCCCTCGCGCTGACCTGTATGGAGGGCAAGGATCAACGCGCGCTGCATCTCGATGGGCGCCACCTTCATAAAGGCGGCAATGTGCTCAGGCAGCCAAATGACCTCAGAGCGATCGGCGTGATAGAGCCGCTTGAAGCCTCGAATGTGATTAGCGGTTATCGTTCCACGATCGACGCACCATGTGAGCATCGCCGATATTGCAGAAAGCCGGTTGTCGGCTTCGCGTTGCCCCGAATCGCGCGCAATCTTCTCGCGCCAGTCCAATAGATCTTTGCGGACGCGCGGATCATCGAGTGCAGTGTTCGGCATCGTGCCGAACTCGCTCTCCGCTTTTGTCAACATTCGCTTGTATTCGGCCTGAGTCGAGGGCGCGAGCTTCTGCTCGAATTCGACGGACGTTGTGTAGGATCTAACCAGTCCGTTGAACGTGCCGCTGTGGCGATCGCGGATAAGCTTCTCAGCCGCGGCGTAGTCCGCGATGAAATCAGGAGAACCTGGCTCTCCGCGGAGAGGTTTGCCCGTGGCGCGGTGATACCAATACCTTTTGCGCGTGCCGTCTTTCAGGTTCTTATATGTCGGGAAAACGCCCTGTATTTTAGCTCTTACCACGGCTAGCCCTCCACGCATCTAGCGCAGTCTTCTCCGGCTCAAGATCGACCACGCCACCAGGAATAACCACCACCTTGCCTGCGACATGGTCTATCTCGATCTTCCGAGTGCCGACACCTGCGGCCTGAAACGCCTTGAGCGTCCGGATGATTGCGGCCTGAGTGATAGCGGGGCGCCTTGACATCAGGCACCCTTCCAATTCGACAGGATTGTTTGCAGCGACTCCAGTTCGGCCGCGTTCACGACCTCGCAGCGCTTCCATGCGACCGGCTCAATCAGTTCCTCAATATGGCGTTCGACGCATTCACGCAGGTCGCGCGGGTCCATCGCGTCAAGCTCCCAGCAATGGTCGCCGGAGCTACCGACGAACCAGCTATGCCGCGGGTCCTTGCGTTTGTCGGTGGCTGGAAATGACGGCAGACCCAGCGTCTGGGACGGCGTTAGCGCAATGCGCTTGAATCTGATGTGCTCACCGCCGTAGCCGATGAGCCGCCGCGGTAGGTCGCACTCCGACATGTACAGGCCGCTAGGATCGAAGTCGCCGACGTAAAGCACGACCAGCTCGCGGCCGTCGTCGTCCTGGGCGACGTCGTTGACGTTGGTGGCGCTGGTAAATCCATGCATGACTCGAAAGCCGACAGCGTAATTGTCTAGGACCGGCTTCAGCACGCCGCGGATGGTGCCCTTCTCACTCCAAACCTCGACACGGTATGGCTGCTGATCCCAAAAATCGCGGCGATAGGATCTGGCCACCGCGCGCGCGTATTGGGCGGTATCACTCCAGGTCGAAACCCGCTCCAGCTCGCGCGTCTCGTCGACAATCCACTCCCACGGGATGGCGTTCTGCTCGCGGGCGATCCGCAGCAGGCGATAGACCTTCTGCATGTCGTTGGTTGACATCGAGGGTATCAGGCCAGCCGTGAACAGCTTATAGCCGATACCGCGTCCCGTGACCGGCTGAACCGCCTCGGCAATGTTGCGCATAGCCCCGATCAGGTCGAGCGAGGCTTGAGCCATGCCCCGCCCCCGCTTTTTTATTCCTGTTTGAAAATACTCTTCCGATCGAGACACCTAGGTTCGCCTCGCTGTGTTCAAACCCTTCGCTCGGGATTCAGCGTCTAGGCCCATGTCGACGAGACGACTAATTGCTTCGATCTGCGTCAAAGATGGATTCTGCTTCTTGATCCATTTCTTCATCCGCTTTAGCTGGTCTGGCCGAAGAACACGCTTCACGGCCTGCTCGTCCATTTTGCTAAGCACAGCTTCGGCGAGTCGTTGATGGACCCGGATGTCAGTTTCGAGATGCTTCATCACGCAACCTCCGGTGCCGTCGTGGGCGCGTGCCGCTCGGCTTCCATACGATGCCTAACTGAGCGGACGATTTCGGACGTCTGCGAACTGAGGTTGTATGCGGCCTCGCGCTCGAGCCACGCCTTCACGTCAGATGGCAGGCGAACTAGGAGGGTCTTAAAAGCTTGCGGTTCGTTCATCGCTCTTTCCTCTCGCTATATCTGAGTAGATCAGGCGGCATCTAATTGGACGTATGAGCCTATATGCCCTGCCGCGAAGAAAAGGGTCGGCCAAGCTCCTGGGTTATCCACACTCCTAACCGGCGATACTTTTTCGAAGCTCGCGAAAACAATGACTTAGATGGGCCTGTTCCGACTTCAGAAATATTGACGGGTGCATCGAGCTGGTGGGTGAACGGACGTCAAACTTAAGGCAAATGTGATTCGCGGATAAAAAGCCCACCGGCGGAAGAGCCGATGGGCCCATATGGCAATGCTACGTCCCATCGCTTGTCCGAAGATTGGACAAGCTGACCAAGACCTTCTTCCTGCGCGGAAGAAGGTTGGCACTCAGGCGAACTGGTCCCGCATCGATGCCGCCGCGTCCCCGCCAACGAGGTCGATCAGCAATTGGCGAGCCATCAGTGGGCGCCAATCCATCTCCTCGTCCCGATCTCGCCAGTCCATCACGCAGGCGATTAGGACCCACGCTTTTGCCTTTCGGCCGGCCTCGGCATGCGCGGGAATGTCCCACATCTTCTCGACAAGCCCGAACATCGCCGACCAGTTCTGATCGCTCAGTGTCACCAGCCGATCGAGTTCTTGGCCCTCCGGGGTGGCGTAGTATTGGAGCCACCGCTCGCGCTCATCGAGGTCTCGGCCTGCCGCCGACGCTTCCTCGATCAGGCGTCTGTGCACATCGCTGCGCGACTCGCTAAGCCGCGCGATTTCGTCGTTGTGGGCGTTAGCGGCATGCCAATGCTTGAAGACCTCCTCCTCAAGCCGCAGTAGTGCGCTGTCGTCGCCCGGCGCCGCGGCGAGCGAGGTTGCGGGTATGGCCACCGCACCCGCCCCAGCGCCCGCCGTAGCCGCCGCCAGCCATGTTGCGAATTGCCTGCGCGTGGTAGTTTTCGAATTAGCCTGCATCACGATCACTCCCGTGTTGTGGGTTAGAGCCGAGGAGGAAGCTGAACCCTTCCCCTCGGCTTGCTTTTAAGATAATCTTTTAATCATGGCGAAGTCAATAAAAGATAATCGTAAAATTGGACGCGGCCGGCCAGCCACTGGCACCGCGCCGCTGGTTGGCGTCCGAATGCCAAAGGAATTGCAGGTCGAGATCAGGGCTTGGGCGAAAGATCAGCCGGACAGTCCCAAACTCGCGACGGCCATCCGCCAGCTCGTCGAGATCGGTCTAGCGGCCAGCACGACGAAGGGGACGAAGCTTGACCCGGGCGCTCTAAAGAAAGCGGCGGATACAATGGCTCGGATGTCGGCTGCGATGGTCGAGATCGGACGGAAGGCGAAATGACCCTACCGCAATGGCTGATACAGTTGGGCTCGATTGGCGGATTGCTGTCTTTTTCTGTCACCGCGTGGGACCGGCTGTTCTCCGAGCGCCCGCTGGTCTGGATCAGTCCATCGGAGTATGGCAGCCGAAACCTTCACTTCAAGAACATGTCCAAGTCGGACGTTACGATCAGAAAAATAAAATGCCTCCCCGCAGGCGTTGGGGTTTCTGAAGACGATTCAATCCGATCGATCGCCAAGGCTGCAATTGGCGATTCATTCGTGGCGCTGTTGCGCACTGAAGAGGAGAGCCAATTTCCTATCATTTTTAGACGCGGTGAGCTCTTCGATGAAGACAACAGGGAAATGGCGCCTTTCTGCATCCTAGTTTTCTGGCGGAACCAGTCGCAGTGGCTCCCTCAAATACCGAAAGTAATCTTCTCATCCGTTCGCACATTGCGGCTGCTGCAAAAAGCCAAAAAGCTCTAAGGGCGTGTCGGTGTCCGAAAGGAATGAGCGAGCTTACCGGGCTGCTGCAGACGCTGGAGCCCGGACATTGGCTGATAATCGCGGGTGGCATCTTCGTGCTCATCGGCACATTCGGCCTGCTGATCGGGCGGTCTCGCCGGACTGGCTCTGAAGTCGATGATCCCGCAGAGGCGGATTAGGACACTCCGAAATGAGTGCTCCTTTGTTGCAATCATCGTTATGGCAGAAAGGCGTACAGTTTGGTGGCGTTCGGGCTCGGCAGCCCCAGAGCCCGTTGAGCAGGCGGCCCCGCCATGTGTAACAGCGTTGGCGGGGCCGCTGCTTTGGGCGCGCAGAGGGATTTTAGGACTCTCCTCTGGAGCGGCCTAGTTCCTCGTTAGAGGCTTCGACCGTTCTGCCGAGATCGTTTCCGTTTTCAGATGAGGCGAAAGATGCCTTTCAAATCGCAGCCCCTGCCGGTGCACGCGACAGGGGCTGCGGAGGTGGATGGCGCGAGGCTCGCGGACGAGGTGTCGCACCAAGGACCCGCTTCACGGTAACACAGGTCGGGGAAGCCTCGGGTATACGAAGGTTTGTTCAGATAAGTTGCAGCAACGACATGCGGGAACTAGAAGAAACGGCTGTGAGGCTACTGGAGGCCACCGCTCGGAAGCTTCCGCAGGGGCCGGACCGCGACGAATTACTGCGAGATATTGCCGGATTTCGTGCAGAGCTAGCGGCCGGGCTACCAACATCCTCGCACGCGCCGAGTGCTCCGAAATCCGAGCAAGGGTCCAAGTAGCGAGACTTAGCCGCCATTTGCCGGCAAATCTGAGTTACGCCGATTGCTCAATCGCAGGCCCGGCGGCCGTGAGGCAATGTCTGCCTGGGCCGATGTTCCGGTCGGCTTGGAAATCGTCCTCAACTATGAGCCCACGCTCGGCGGCTCATATTTAAACTGACTAGCGAGATCAGCCATGCGCCGTTTATTTCTCGGCTGCGCGGTCTGCGCCGCCATTTTCGTCGGCCAAGCGAATGCTCAGGCCCCCAAGGAGATCGTCTCTACCGATACTATCGAGGTTCGGGCCGATCAGTCTCGCACATTCATGTTCGATGAGCCCGTGGGCAGAATCGCGATGTCTGTCGATGGCGTGGCGCAAGTTACGCCGGATACTGATCGAACGTTTACCATTCGCGGGCTGCAGCCGGGCGAAACCCTGCTAACCTTCTACGGTCCAGATGGTCACGTCGTTCACCGCTCGAGCATTATCGTCCAGCAAAGCAGGGGTTTTGTTCGGATCTACGGGGTAAGGGACGGTCGGGGTGATCTGCCCCGTGAGTTCCTGGGCTTCTACTGCACCAGCAACGGCTGCGGGCGTATCGATCCCGACCGGGTGCCGGAACCCCAGCAGGTTACCCAAGGCCGTCAGTTGGGTGTCGACAGCACGACGATCGAACAGGAGCGCCGCGGCCCCGGTCCGGCCGGCGCCGGTAATCGCTAGGGCTTGCGCCTGGAGGGCTTGGTTTCGAAACGGCTACCGTTTCCGAATCGAGATCCGACGAATTTCTATGTCCAACGATCGCGCAACAGCACGGCCCTGGTTGCCGGAAAAAAGCTTATACTCTGCTCACACCTCAACGATGGCGTCCAAGCTGACGAAATCGCCAAACGCCTCGGAAGGGTCCCGCCAGGCGATATTCGGCCGTAAACTCAGCGCTTTCGCAGTGAACGACCGGCTATGGCTCGGCGCGAAACAACCGTCGCATCAGCAACGGCGAGCAGTTACTTTGATGGCTACAGACGCTGCCCTTCAGCATCCGGTTTCGCGTCGGTGGAAAGGCCACTGGCAGCGCCGCTTGCGCTAACACCTTCAACGGGCTGTACGATCTTTTCGAACGCGTCTTCTACGTTCTGCGGAATGCCACCCGTCCCATCGACTGGACCCGCGGCAGCATTCTCTGCTGCGCCCCGTTGTGTCTCTTCCTTCGCGAGCGGCTCCCACTGCGCGCAGAAATCTACGTATGCCTGCGGAAGCGGGGAAGGAGCACCCTCTAAAAGAAGGCTATCCATTTCCTCATCTTGCATAAATCTCCGCAGAAACTCTCCCAATTTCAGCGGTTTTATATTTCGGTTGATGGTGATGTCCATCTCCAGGTCAACAACGTGCCTGCGGACGGCCCTTCGTTCGGTGTATACGGCTACTATTGGATAAGGGCGTCCGTTCAGGACACCCTTCAATTCCTCTCGCCCGAGATAATGAAAGCTCCCCCGGAAAATTTCCGTCACGGAGATTGAATCACAAAGCTCTAAGGCGAGTTCTACCGACAACGTCAGTTTGTCAGCGGAAGAGAACTTCGCGAGGCGAAATCCACAGTCAATATTCTTGCCAAGAAAATCAAACCTGTGCGGAGTTTCATCGGCCACAAGCTCCATTTCTTCAGACGGGATGTCGAATGCCTCAACTCGCTCAATCGGAACGGTTACATTTGGCGCGGGAAAGGACGCGAGCCACGCCGTCCCCTTCACGTCAAGATGTTTGCCACGTTCTTCCAATCTATGTCCGTACTCTCGCAGAGCCTCGGTGAATGCCTGCACGATGCAAGCCAGATGATTGCGCGATAGGACGCGAACACAGAATACGATTTCATCGCCAATGGTTTTCCATAGGCGGGGCCAGTTTGATTGAATATCTTCGTCACCGTGGGTGACGTGGTTGTACCGTCCGCGCAGAAGCAGCGGGAAGTCAGCGTAGAATTTCCGGGTTTCATCAACCCATTTCGGGTAAGCGGCTTGGCCGGTAGGTTTACTGCCTTCCCCAGCCTTGAACGCTGTTGAGCCAACCAGGTCAACGGACAGAAATGCCCTCGTCCGGTATTTCGGACATTCCAGCAAGTATCACCACCCTAAACTTTTAGCCCTTACCTCAGCGGCTTGGACACTTACAGCGAAAATTTGGGCGGCTCTTTCAACCTGCTTGAACCTAGTCATGGTCTCAATGAACATCTGCGCAGGCATCAAAAACGCTGCCGCAAACCAATTCGCTTCCCATTCAGCGCGCTGTTGCTCGCGATCGTTTTCGTCCACCCAACGCGTTGCAACCATCGGAACGCCCGGGGCTTCCTCGGCTGCGCGGGGGTAATGCAAAAAGAAATGGCCAAGCTCGTGCGCGACCGTAAATCGATCACGTACCGAGGATGTCATAGAGGGCAGGAAAATCGTGAAATCATTCCGCGAGCGGACGACAATCGACTCTGGAAGTCCTACGTCACGAAACGAGGGATTCTTGTACTCAATCCGCCCACCCAAGCGAGCCACAACAGGCTCAACCGGATCTGCCGCCTTAAAGTTGAGCGCGTGCGCGACGCGTTCGGCATAGGACCAAACGCTCGCTTTGGTCGCGTTTAAAGGCTTCGGGCTTACTGAAGCCGACATGACACACAACCGATCATTGATTCGTCCCCGCCCGATGCGGAGACCCTAATTCCTTTAGTATATCAAATATATGCGTGTTCACCTTGCGTTCTCTGTCGTGCGACAATACGCCGCATCCCAATTAGTTGCAATGATTCACAGCGACTCCGCAAGGCTTAGCGTTCGGTCGACCAAAGCCTGTACTGGCCTGGCCACTTGGCTCGAACCGCACAATACCATTTTCTCGCTGAGTCTGAAGCGCGACTCAGACCCGCTTGGACGTCAACCGCAAGAGCCGCTGATGGTTCTTCTCCGAGGCCCTCTCCACCAGGAGTTCTGCGGTAACAGGCCGCCGGCATACTCCCACAAATGTCGTGGCGCCTACGTAGACAATTTCAGGACCCGATGACGTAGCCAACGCTTCCGCCGCCACCCCCACCGCCGCCAGACGTTCCGTCATCAAAGGACGTTCCGTCATCAAAGGCGCTGACGAGCAGCCCGACGTAATAGTGATCGAGACTTGAATTCGCGTTGGCAAAGGCGCCAGACGCTCGGCTAATGCCATATCCACTCGTGCCCCACGGATCGGAGACGCGTTGGCTCGCGCTCGCCACCGTCTTGTAGTAGGCGTTCACATTGCTAGATCCGGGCGTCAGCACCGCACCGATTGGTTGGTTCGCTGAAACGGAGTACGGCGAAGAGAACATTCGATAGAAAAAGCCGCTATTCGACGAGAGTGTTTTTGCGACGATCGACGCTGACTTCTGCGCGACTGGCGTACCGAGTGGGTCGGTATATAGATTTAGCGTCACGTCGTTGCTAAACGACCCCCAGCCGTACATTCCGAAAATCTTCATCGGCACAGGCATCTGGTATAGCTGCCCATATTCCTTAGTTGCTGAGCCGCTGTTCCAAAGTCTGGCGCTCATGGTCGACGCAACGTCGCCGCCCTGAAACCAGCCGGTGGCCCCGTCAGCAAACGTGATGAAGAGATTCGGAATAGACGCGGCCTGCCCTGTGTACGAGCTGCCATTATACGTCGTCACCGTAGGCGACATGGTTCCTACGGTAGCTGGACCGGGCAGATCGACGCGGACAATGTCTGACCCGCCACGTGCGGTCATCTGAATGGCGAAAGCAACCAAGTCACCGTGGGCGATCGTCTTAGATCCAGTGGTTGGCACGCTGGTCTGCCAGGCGCTGTCGGTGATTCCGCCACCGCCGCCAGCGTATACTGCTGCTACATCAAACGTAACCACGCCGGCTGAATTTACCGCGCGCCCTGGTTGACCATTGCTTGTATCGACAGCAGCTAGCCCGACTGAAACCGAGGTGCTCCCGCTGGCAAACGTAATGCCATCGGAGCGCCAACCGATCGATGAAGAACCGGTCGTGTTGATCGTGTGTGAACCCTGATCCGACGTTTCAATCTGGCCAATACAGATCACAGCTTGATTGAGCAAGCCCGCGCTAAAAGATCCAAGCCCGTTGATCGGGTTGAAGTTTGGACTAGGACCGAGAAACGTAGGTCTTGCGAGCGCTTGAAGCGTCATTTTTCTAGTGCTCCGTTAGCTAAGCAATTGATCTGGGATGGCGTTGATGTAGTGACTCCGGGCTGAGCTAAGCTTGCGCCCGGCTCAGCCCGGTCTACCGAGGCTGGTACATCCGCAGCCGCAGTTTCGTCCTGATGCTTGGCGATGGATCTCTAGTGCAGGACATCCGGCACGCTGTCCCACTCACGGCGGAAGCGTGCACGCTCGAGGAACGCGTCGACCTCGGCCCGACGATTGATGGTCGGACGTGAGGAGGACCAATTCACCGTGATCTTTTCCTTCGTCGCGCTCGCAATCAGCTCGCGACTGAACGCGCGATATCCATCAAGCCAGTCGTTCGGGGCTTTGCCGTTCTCGATACAGACAACGGTGTCGCGACTTTCAAAGTCGATGCGGCCACACCATCCGTCGGACATACGAACGGCAAGGCCCTTTCGCCTGCAGTTCAACTTGTATTGTCGTCGTCGCATGATCAGACCTCACGGAACCAATGGTGGAGGCGGCGAAGCAGGAGGTGGGTTGCACACCGGCCGCACAGGCGCACTCGGCGGCGGAACGACCTGCATATCCGGCATCGAAGGCGTCGGTGGATTTACATTGCCGAACACATTCGATGGATCTTTAGGCGGAATGGGGCCGTCAAACGTCGCCCTCCGCTTGGGCGGCATATTCCCGGCTTTAGAACGCCTCTTCATCATGCGGTCCCCACGAGCATCGCGACCGATCCGCGTGTGTTCGCGTCACCAACGGAATGATTGATGACGTCGCAGCGCTGGGTGCCCCGAACGAGAACCTGATCGGTGTCGAGCGCGCGGTCCCGGCTAATCGAAAGGATGGTCTGTTGTTGTCGTTCAACGAGAACGCTGGACTGCGACAAGTCGCCGAAGAACAGCATCGCTTTTCCAGTCAGGCTCGTCGTAACATCTGGCAGTTTGCTGCTGAACACGACGGGGAAGCCGAGATAGCAGGGCGTCAGCTTGCCGTCGATGATTCGCGTTTCCATATATCCGCCGCCGCTGGTGGCAAGACGGCATAATCCCTGGGCGTAACCCGTGGCCGACGTGTACCATGCCGCGCCCGGGATTGCGGTTGCGAGAACACCCGCCACCATATTGGTGAGGTCCGTACCGTCAATTGTCGCGAAGGTATTGTGGCCAGCGGCGGCTGCGATCGAGGATTTCATGCCGACCAGCTTCGTCGAAAGGCCACTGATGCCGGCAAAAGCCGACGTGCCATCGCCGTTGAAACCGCAATCATCTTCCTTCGCGGCGAACGCGTAACCGACTTCCGAAGTGATAAACTCGCCGAGATCAGCGGCGCTGTCCTCGAACAGTTCCGAACTAGCACGGCCTAGAATGGCAAGCTTTTTTAGAGCGCTCTCGACCGCGTCGAGTTGGAACGAACTTTCCGGAATGGTCGCGCCCTCGGCGACAAAACTAGCCGTGAGGCCACCGATGCGGCGCGGTCTGACTTGACCGTCGGACGCAGATGGTCGCTTGTCCGCTCCCCGTCGGAATGCTCCGACAGTTTCGCGCACCGCAATAATTGCGGCGTCGAAATCCACGGGCGCTAGGAAGCCTCCCATAGAGTTCACGGTCTCGTTTGTGGCCCTGGTGAAGCCAATGCCCTTCTCGACGCACCAATCGCGCGACTTTGAGACACCCAACACAGCCTTGAACCAGTGACCGACGCGCTCTGCGCGCTGCTCGGCATCTGGTCCCGTGAATGCTTTGACTCGATTAGCGTACATTGCTTGCCTTCTTGATATCCGCGTTGCTGACGATGCCTTGCTGTAGAGCTTCGGCGCGGTAGTCCGAGAGCGGATCGCCGACGCCCAGGATGGAGAACCCAGATCCGACCGTGCTCGCCATTGCGAGCTTCAAGCCGAAGCGCCCCACAATCGGCGCAAGCATCTCGCGTGCACGAACCTCGAGGCTTTCTAGCCGCACCGCAGTTAGGGTGATATCGCGACACAACGCGCGCCACTCGGCTTCGTGTTCGTCGACGTATTGCTGAGCTTCGCGATCGAGCGCGTCATCCAACTGCTTCGCCCAGTGACGTTCGGCAAATGCGATTGCATCGAGCTCGGCGCGGATTTGTTCGTCACGGGAGACCGCTGGCGTTAAGAAATGGGCCGGCGTAGCGCCGTTCATCAATTTCTGGAGGTGTTCGCCGACGCGCCGCTCATGGTCAGTAGCTGGCCGAGGTGGCGGGCTGCCCTTCAAAAAAGCGGCATAGTTCTGCGCGCCTTCGGTCTGAAGTGCACGCTGCCGCTCGGAAAGCCCGCGCAGGAATTGCATGATTCCGGCAGAGGTCGTCGGATGATGGTCGTTCGGTTCGGTGTGCTTCGCCATACGCCGAACATAGGCCGAGAAACTTCCGGAGAACGAACCGGGCTCGTTATTTTTTTCGAGGTCGCAGCCACGCTTTGCGACGCTCACGTCGCCGCGCTTTGCGATACCGCTGTGCCGCCATCTTGCGTTTGTGTGGGTCCCTGAACCTCTGCCTAGCGACCAGCATGGCGGCGTCGCGGCCGTTGCCGAGCGCCTCCATCCTAGCTAGCGCGCTTTCGGTCTCTAGCCGGTCGCGGTCGGATTTTCGCTCGCCGTCGTCGATAGACAGGATGATACGCTCAAGCCGCGCGACGCCGCGCGACAGAGCGACTTCCGGCGCAAGCTGCTTGCGGCGGACATCGTCGATGATATCTCGCACCGCATCCGCAAGGCGCGGGTCGCGGGAGTTGCTCATGGCGCGTGACACACTCAACTGTCGAAGAACTCATCGAGGTCTTCGGGCGGGTCGATGGCGCGCTTTCGTTCATCTGTGAGGCCTAACTCGGACATGTAAGCGCGCATTTGGCTGTGCTTCGCCGCCTGGAAGCGTGCTGGAGCCGCGCGCATCTCTGCCCAAAGTTCGCAGAACGCAATTGCGGCCGGCTCGCGTGACGTGTCGAGCCAAGATGCCGGCGCGATGTAGCGCTCCCATGCTTCTTTGGCGAAACGCCTCAGACATGTCGGCCGCGTCAGCGGACCGAATTCGCCAGCAGCCGCTGCCTTCAGCCGATTCGGCCCACCGTGCCGATCGGCTCGGTACGTCCCCTCCACGAGTCTTAGATGGGTCGGCCGAGGCTTACGTCCTCTAGTTGTCATTTTGAGCAATCCGCAATTTTAATTTGCCAACACATGCATGTTGGCGCCGGTCCCCGCAGGAAGCCGATCACAGGCAACAAACCGCCATCCGACTCTTATGCCGTTCATGGCAAGTGCTCATCTCGCTCAGGCCACGTTTCGCCTGGTGGCGGACCCGGATCGAACAGAGAAGCGAAATACTTTGGATGCCGCCACTTTGCTGAATCTAGTCCGGCAACGATGGCCTGCACGAGCATGAGATCAACTGGCGGCCGAACCGCGCGCTCATCGACAGCGATGTCAACCATCGCCTCAAGCTTCGCCGCAGCCAGCAACCGGGCTTCCGGCGGCCAGTGTGCGTCGCGAGCGATCTCGAAAAGCCGGTCAATATCGCTCACATCAAAAACGTCATCGATTGCGCGTCGCACCACGTCCAGCCGTTGCGGAGACTGCCCATCGTGAAGCCCGACACCCCGGTGGAGCGCGACGATTGGGATTCTATCATCGTTCATGCCTTACCTCCTGAAAGGATCCGAAGCGCCCGCCGAGCGACGACGTCATGCTGCTGTTGATCGCCCTTTTGCTGATCGCCGCCTTTCTGCTCCGCTACCAGCAATGCTTTGGCCGCCGCCACGCGCGCCGAAGCCGGCGCGGACTCGTCGGCCGCGATTGAGCGCAAAACGGATGTCGGGTCGACGGCTGCGATATCCACGCCAGCAAGCGCTGATTGGCTCGCTTCTCGGCGCGACGGCCGACCCCGCCGCCGCTTAACTCGCTTCGTCAACTGCGCCTCCTGTCATTTTCTGGGAAATTCCGCCGCGCGCGCACGTGGTACGCGTGACTGCCCATGCGGTTGCTGCTCCCAATGCTGAACAGGAAAAAGATACCGCCATCCCGGGAGGCCGATCTGGGCATTGCCCAGGCCAAGGCAGAGAAGCCGTCAGCGGCCCTCCAAGGCCGCGGCGGACGGCTTCGATCGCCATAGGGGTATGGGGGGATCGAACACACCCGATCGAAGGGGCGATCGAACCCGATCGAAGGGGCGATCGAATAGGCGATCAAATGGGCGTTTGAACCGATCGAAGACCGATCGAAGGGGCGATCGAAGATCATGTAATGGCCCTCGCGATGTGCTTGGTGCGCCTGCTGGGTGGGCCGCTCTCGACGATCTGGATCCTGCCAGCCGTCAATAGGCGGGCCATGGCGGCTCGGAATGCCTCGGTCTTGATACCGCCTGCGTCTGGTTCGTCGGCCATCTCGGCCGGTGCGCTGCCGCGGCCGGTGCTCGGCCTCACGGTGCGGCCCTGTGCAGTGAATCGGTCGAGCAGCCGGAGAAAGGCCTCGTCGACGTCACGATCAGCCGCAGCTCGGTGCGGGGATGCTTCGCCGGCCATGGCCGTGGTGAACGTCAACCCAGACCAGCGAAGCGTGACTTTCTCGCCAGAGCGGCCGTAGTTGCTCTTTTTCACCTCGAGCATCCGAAGGTCACGGTCCTCCTTATCCGGGTCGGAGAGGTGGAGCATCGAGCGAACCGAGTTGCGCCAATCCACCGAGTTCGCAGTGCCGCTGCCATCCGCCATGCCGCGAACGCTGGGATGATCGAGCAGCACGATCGCGACGTCGTGGTCCCTCGCAAGCTTACGGAGCATCGCCAAGAACGCGCGGACCTGCCGACGGGCGATAGCCTCGCCGTCGAATACCGCGGCGATGGAATCGATGACGACAAGGCGAGGCTTGTTCGCGGCGATCCAGCTTTCCAGCGCAAGAAACAGCGCGGTCTTGATCACACGGCCGAAGCGGTCGACCGTGACAAGCCATGTCTCCTCAAGGTCGGGAAAGTGGAGGTGAAGATCAGGAATTGCATGCGGATCGATGCTGCGATCCTTGCAGATGCGCTCGATGCGCTCCCTGATATTTTCTTCGGGCTCCTCGCAGGACAGGAACAGCGCCAATCCATTCTCGATGACGCAGCCAAGCCAATCGCCAAGTCCGGCGGCGAGATAGACCAGCAACTGAACGACGGTCTCCGTCTTCCCGGCGCCGCCGTTGCCGGAATACAGAGTTAGATCGCCGCAAGGGATACGGCCACTAGCCAGCCAGCGTTGCGCAGGCGGCTCCGTGCCTTTCCATGCCATGGGAGTGACTGTGATTAGGCATGGGGCAGGGATCTCGATATCGGCCGCCGGAGCCACCGACAGAGGGTCGGTAGCGCTCCGCGCAATATTCATAATCGCCACTTCCTGCTCACTGCCAGGCTCTCCAGCGAGGCCATGCATTTGCGCGACCTCGTAAATCTTGTCCTTCACAACGGCTGGATTAAGCCAGCCATCTGCAACGAACGGGCGCACGTTTGCTGCGGCCGTGTGGAGCGCGGCCAGCCGATTGTCCCGCGGAGCGATTGCCACGTCTCGAGCAACGTTCCTCAATGCGCGCTGAGCTTCGCTAACGGGTCCTGGTGCGTTCATCTTTGCACCTCCGAACCCGTGAACTGGGCAAGAACCTCTGCGGCCTGGAAAGCGGAATTTTCGTCAGCGATCGGCCGCGAGACGAAGGCGACATCGCCGCCGCGGGAAACGTGCCGAACCGTGAAGTGGGTCGCACCGTCGACGAAATCCCGGCCGGCTGCGATCGTGACGACGCCGCCGAGCTGGCGGACATCGCTCGCGAAGATTGGTCGTATGCGGCGGACGGTCATCGCACCCCCGCTGCATAGGCGAGCTCAGCGACGACATAAGCAGCGCTCGCTGTGAAAGCGTAGAGCCGACGAAGTCGTTGCGCCTGCAATTCAGTTGGGGTAATTTCCGGGTGCTGAATATCGTCTTTGCGATTTGCCCGTGCACGGTTGCGACCCGTGTGCGGGCTCCGCGTTTCCGGGCTAGACGGAGGCATACGGGGCCTCCATGTCAGCCACCGCGGCTGCAAAGTTCCAGGTCTCAAAATGAACGATCTCAGCGGTCCATTTTTGGTTTGCAAAGGTACCGCTAACCCATTGATCGATAGATGTTGGTTTGGTGCTCGGTTTGCAGCAATTACGAACGAGTTCAACGGCCTGGGTTAGACTACGAATCTGAGGGTCGGACGTTCGAATCGTTCCGGGCGCGCCATTTCGCAATTGCCGATTTTCCAAGCAGCAAGCGGGGTGGGGCTGTCACCGCAGGCCGCAGGCGGTGAATAAAGCCGCGTCTCGACCGCGCCATACGGCCGCTGCGCGGGCGCTCGCCAGGCGGAGCACGCGTAAAGCGCACTATTCCCGTCATTCACCTCATCCGGCGCGCGCCCCCCACCTCCATAAGCGGAATCATGTCGGGCCTTCAGATTCTGAACGCTTGTCAAAATAGCGGAGTGAAGTAATAATTATAGAAGATAATTAATATGGGAGGGACCCGCCGTGAAGACTGGCTTGATATCGACCGCCGCGCTGGTTGCGCTGTTGGGATCTACGGCTCTGGCCCGCGCTGATGGAGAGGCCTGCTCAAAGGTCACCACCGCGTCGCTGGCCATCGCCGGCGTCGAGATCACGGGATCGAAGATGCAGGAGGCCGCGAATGGGCTGGCCCGGCATTGCATCGTGACGGGGCTCGCCAACAGGCGCACCGGCGCCGATGGGAAATCCTATGCCATCCAGTTCGAGCTTCGCCTGCCGGCCGAATGGAACGGCCGCTTCCTGCATCAGGTGAACGGCGGCAATGACGGCATCGTCGTGCCGGCGCTCGGCGACAAGCCTGATGGATTTGCCTCGGGCGGCATGGTGCCGCTGGCGCGCGGCTTTGCGGTGCTGTCCTCCGACAGCGGACATTCCGGCGCGGACCCCGCGAACCAATCGTTGGGCCTCGCCGCGGGCGCGGCCTTCGGCCTCGATCCACAGGCGCGACGCGACTATGGCTATGCCGCCGACATGACGCTCGCGCCGGTGGCGAAGCAGATCATCGCGCTGCATTACGGCCGCAAGCCTGATCGCTCCTACATGGCCGGTTGCTCCAATGGTGGGCGCCACGCCATGGTCGCGGCCTCGCGCATGCCGGAGAACTACGATGGCTTTCTTGTCGGCAATCCCGGCTTCGATCTGCCGCGGGCTGCGATCCAGCACGCCTGGGACGTGCAGGCCTTCCTGAAGGCCGATACGGATCTGCGCAAATCGATTACGAAGGAGGACGCGCAGCTCATCGCGTCCCGCATCACGGAAGCCTGCGACGCGCTCGACGGCGTCAAGGATGGTCTGACCGCCAATCTCGCCGCGTGCCAGAAGGCCTTCGATCTCAAGAGCCTGACTTGCACGCCGGGCCAGACCAATGCGTGCCTGCCCGAGGCCAAGGTCGATGCGCTCAAGATGAGCCTCGCCGGGCCGAAGAACTCCAAAGGCGAGGCGCTCTATTCCGACTGGCCTCTCGATGGCGGCATCGGCACCGGAAACTGGCGAGCCTGGAAGATCGAGAGCCCGGTCGCGCCCTGGAACAATTATCCGATCATCGCCACCATGGGCGCCGCATCCTTGAACTACATCTTCTCCACGCCGCCGGTGGCGGTCGAAGGCAGCAACGACAAGCTGATCGATGCGCTCAAGGCCTATGATTTCGACAAGGACGCGCCAAAGATCTTCGCCAGGAACGATACGTTCACGGAATCGGCCATGGACTTCATGACGCCGCCCGACATCGACGATCCCAAGCTCGCGGCCCTGCAAAAGGCCGGCGGCAAGATGCTGATCTATCACGGCCAGGCCGATCCGGTGTTCTCGGTGAACGACACCATCCGCTGGTACGACCGTCTCGACAAAAACCTGCAAGGTCATGCCGACGGCATCGCGCGCCTGTTCACCATCCCCGGTGAAACCCATTGCGGCGGCGGCGTCGCGCTCGACAAGTTCGATGCGCTCACCGCGCTGACCGATTGGGTGGAAAAGGGCAAGGCACCCGACCGCATCATCGCCTCCGCCAATCCCGCGAACAAGGAAGTGCCGGCCTCCTGGAGCCCGACCCGCACGCGTCCGCTGTGCCCGTATCCGAGCTATGCCGCCTATTCGGGTCAGGGCGATAGCGAGGACGCCGCGAACTTCGTCTGCAAGACGCCGTAGCGTAGCCATCCTCGCCTCTCCGCTTGCGCGGAGAGGCGAGGATTGCATCGAGGTGCGATCCGGGTGAGAGAAGCTTTCGTCAGTCGCGCGCCCTCTGTAGTCGCTCCGCTCGCAATGACGGGAAGGCGCGACACCGGCCCTCTTATCCAGCCGTCCAATCGGGCAGCAACTCCGCCGCGTCGGTCCCTTTCTTGCGCTGCTTACCCGGCGCTACCCATGCTATGCACCGTTCTCTGCCATCGATAACTGACGGATCGCACGCAATGACACCACGCAATGTCGGCCGCAGCCGGCAGGACATCGCGCTTTGGCTGGCGATCGGCGGCATTCTTGCAACCGCTATCGGGTTTTCCTGGAATCCAACCCCGTTTGCGCAGGCGCTCGCGGCTGTTTTCATTGCCTGCGCACTGGTCCACGCCGCCTTTGCCTATGGCGCGCGGCGCGCCTTGATCCTGTTCGTTGCTTGCAATGCAATTGCCTTTGCGATGGAAAACCTCGGTGCCGCCACGGGCTTTCCATTCGGCGTCTATCATTTCGAGGTCGGCGCGGACTTGCCGCATGTCGGACTCATTCCGATCATCGTCGGTCCGCTATGGTTCGGGGCGGGCTATTTTTCGTGGGTGGTCGCGTCAGTTCTGCTTGATGGCGCCGACCGTCAGCTCGATCGCCCTTTCAACCTGATCGCGCTGCCCCTCGTCGCCGCGTTCGTGATGACCCAATGGGATCTCGTGATGGATGCCCCCAACGCGACGATCGCCAGGGTCTGGATATGGCACGACGGCGGCGGAGTATTCGGTGTTCCTCTCTCCAACTTTGTTGGCTCGCTTTTCACGTCATGGCTGATCTTCCTGGCCTTCGCACTCTACCTGCGCACCGGACTCCGGCCGGATGCAAGCATTGGCCACAGGTTGCCAGCGACCGGCATCCTTTTCTATGTCGGCGCCGGCCTCACGCACCTCGTGCCCTGGATCATGGGACAGACCGGCGAAGCCGTCGATGCCAGGGGGTATGGCTGGCAGGTTCACGACATCCGCGAAGCCACTGTCGCGATCCTGCTTCTGACGATGGTCTTCACCGCGTTGCTGGCGACGCTACGAGCCGGGCTATCCCTAGACGACCTCGACGGTTGCCGCCTCGAACTGGGTGCCGGCCGTACGATGGCGGGCGAGAACCTCGCCTGACAGCTCCGTGACCTCGTTCTGCGCGGTGCCGTCGAGCATGGTGCGGACGCGCCGGCTTGACGCCTCCAGCACATCAGGATCGAGCTTGCCGGAATCGACGCCGTTGATGATCGATTGCGCGAGGAAGCGGGCGCGTTCGGTGTCGGTCAGATGCGAGCAGATCATCAGCATGTCGTTGCCGGCAGCCATGAACCGCGCGCCGGCATCAGGCGCATCTAACCGGCCCGCCATCGCGCGCATGCCGACGTCGTCGGACACGATCACGCCGCGGAAATTCATCGCCTCCCGCAGCAGCCCCTGCGTGATCGCGCGCGACAGCGTGACGGGATCGTTGGGGTCGAGCTTCCGGTAGAGGATGTGCGACGTCATCATCATCTCGATGCCGCCCTCGATCGCCGCGGCGAAGGGCTTCAGCTCGCGCGCCTTGATCTGGTCGAGGTCGAGGTCGAGCACCGGCAATTCGTGATGCGAATCCACCTGGGTGTCGCCATGTCCCGGGAAATGCTTGCCGCAGGCCCGGACGCCGCGGCGTTCCATGGCCCTGGTGAACGGCAGCATCGATTTGATGACTTCGTCGGCGGTGCGGCCGAAGGCGCGCTCGCCGATCACAGGGTTGGCGGGATTGGAATGAATGTCCAGCACCGGCGCGAAGTTCAGGTTGCAGCCGAGCGAGGCAAGCTCGGCGCCCATGGCGTCGCCGACCTGCTCAGCGGTGCCGGCCCAGCGGGCCGCATAGGAAAAGCGCGTGATTGGCGCTGGCGTGCGGCACACGCGCCCGCCCTCGTGATCGATCGCGATGAACTGCTTGTCGCGCTGCGAGGCGTCGCGAATGGCGGCGATCAGGTCGCGGTGAACAGACAGCCAGTCCCGATAGGGCAGATCGTGACGGAAATTGCTCTTGTAGAGGATGACGCCCGCGGGCCTGAGATCTCTCAACAGCGCGCGATCGCGGTCATCGAGGACGCTCGCCGGCTTCAGGCCGATGAAGAAATGGTCACCGACCGTTGCAAGAAGGGAATCGCTCATCCGCCGGGCCGCCACAGATTGCTGGGGTTGATTGAGATGGAGCTGGACGCGACGCCAACAATCAGCTCCTGCACGAGCCGTCGAACCGCCCGCGTCGCCAGTATATTATTTCAAATTCCTTAACGGAATCAATCTTCAAATCAAAGGCGGGGACAGCTTCGCCGGCAAGGTCAGTGTTGAGTGGCCTGCCGGCGCAGCATTTTTCACGCAGCAGCGAGCGCCGGCTGCACCGGCTTGCGGCCGATCATCAGCGACAGCACGGCCGCGACGATGCCGGTTGCGCCGGCGATCATGAAGGCCTGCAGATAATCGCCCTGCGACGAGCGCATGAAGCCGGCGAAGAACGCGGCGCAGGCCGCGCCCAGCTGATGCCCGGCGACGACCCAGCCGAAGATCAGCGGCGCATTCTTGTCGCCGAAGGCCTCGTTGGCGATGCGCACGGTCGGGGGCACGGTCGCGATCCAGTCGAGGCCGTAGAACACCGCGAACACCGACAGGCTGACGAAGGAGAAATCCGAGTAGGGCAGGTAGATCAGCGAGAGCCCGCGCAGGCCGTAATAGAAGAACAAGAGCTTGCGCGGATCGAAGCGGTCGGTGAGCCAGCCCGACAGCGTGGTGCCGAACAGGTCGAAGAACCCCATCAGCGCCAGCAGGCTCGCGGCCTGCACCTCGAAGATACCGTGGTCGCCGCAGAACGCGATCAGATGGGTGCCGACGAGGCCGTTGGTGGTGAAGCCGCAGATGAAGAAGGTCGCGAACAGGAACCAGAAGGTCGGCGTCTTCGCGGCGCGCAACAAGTTGCTGATCGCTGCGACGAACGGATTGCCCTGCGCCGGCGCCGCGGGCTGGTCCTCGTGCGGGCTGCCGTAGGAGCGCAGGCCGATCGCGGCGGGGCGCTCCGGCACCAGAAAATAGACCAGCGGGATCAGCGCCGCGCAGCATGCCGCCACCGTCAGCACCACAGGCCTCCAGCCGCCCCATTCGACCAGGCTCGCAAGCCCCGGCATGAAGATCAGCGTGCCGGTCGCGGTGCTCGCCGTCAGCAACCCCATGACGAGGCCGCGATTGGTGGTGAACCAGCGATTGACGATGGTGGCGCCGAGCACGTTGGCGACCGCGCCCGAGCCGATGCCGGACAGCAGTCCCCAGGTCAGGAACAACTGCCAAGGCGCGGTCATGAAATAGCTCGCGGCCGTCGCGGCCGACATCAGCGCGAGCGCCCCGAGCACGGTGCGGCGGATGCCGAAGCGCTGCATCACGGCCGCGGCAAAGGGACCGGCAAGGCCATAGAGGAAGATGCCGATGGCGGCCGACGACGAGATCACGCTGACGTCCCAGCCGAAGGCTTTCTGCAGCGGCAGCATCAGCACGCCCGGCGTCGCGCGCAGGCCGGCGGAGGCGAGCAGCGCCAGGAAGATCACGGCAACGACGACGAAGGCGTATTTTGCGCCGAACGGCCGCCGCGAGACCGGCGAGGATTGAACCGGGGCTCGTTGAAAAGCAGGATTGGGCATGTTACTTACCGGTACGTATTGGGGTGCCGTAGTAATACGTACCGGTCAGTAACATTGTCAAGCCCAAGATCGAGCCAAATCAAGCCATGCCGAAGCACGAACAAAGCCAGATGCCGAAAAACGCCGAAAAGCCCGCACGCACGCCGCTCCGGGCCGCCGACCGGATCAGGGCCTCCGCCAGCGAATTGTTCTATCGCGAGGGCATTCGCGCCGTCGGCGTCGACGAGGTGGTGGACCGCGCCGGCGTGACCAAGCCCAGCCTCTATCGCAGCTTCGCCTCCAAGGACGATCTCGCCGCCGCCTATTTGCGCGATTACGATCTGAGCTTCTGGGAGAACTTCGAACGCCCCGGGGGCAAGACCTATAGCAATGCGCGCGACCACGTGCTCGCCTATATCGGCCAGCTTGCGCCGCGCGCCGTCGCCAAGGGCTATCGAGGCTGCGGCCTCAGCAACGCCGCGGTGGAATATCCCTCGCGCGACAATCCCGCGCGCCAGGTCGCCGAAGCCCACAAGAAGGTCTTCCGCAGGCGCCTGCGCGAGCTCGCGGCGCAGATGGGCGCGCGCCAGCCGAACGTGCTCGGCGATGCGCTGCTGCTCCTGATCGAAGGCATCTACGTCACCGGTCAGCAATCCGAAGACGGCCCGGCGCAGTCGGCGCTTGCGGCGGCAAAGCTGTTGATCGATGCGAGCGTGAAGGCGGGATGACGTATCCCGTGAACACCGCGTTAGGCAGCCGAACCGCGGGAACTTCCACTTTTTCCCGACGTTAGGCTGGCGGCACGTACGAGCGGCCGGCTTCGCGACATGAAGAACTTTGCCAACGCAGAATTTTCCCCGGAGGTGATCGAGCTCATGACAATCGCCCTGGAAGCCGCGGTCGCGACCCTGCCGGAACCCGTGCATTCCTCGCATGTCACCGCGCTCGCCGAATCCATCCTGCGCACAGCAGGCGCGGGAGAGCGTGATGTGGCGAACTTGCAAAGGGTCGCCTTGCTGGAGCTGCAACTGGCGCCGCGGAACGGATGAGACCGACATGAGGACGCTGGCCGCCGCTGTCATTGCACTCTCTGTCGGGTCGGCGGTGCCTGCCCAGGCGGACACCTGGACGACCTATCGCATTCCCGAATCCGGAACCTCGGTCGACATCCCCGTCTCGATCTTCACTGAACCGGCCGGGAAGCCCGACGGATATGGTCAGAAATTTCGTACGCCGGATGGCAGCGCCGATCTCACCATACAAGCCGTTCGCCGAGGCCGCGGCATGTCGCCCGCCACGTTCCTCGCTGCGAAGGACCCGCCGTCGGCGATCGTCTACAAGCGGGTCGCACCGGACTTCTTCGTGGTCTCCAGCATCAAGCGCGACAAGATCTGGTACGACCGCTGCAACTTCTCGCGCCGCTATGTGCATTGCGTGCTGATCAACTATCCAGCGGCCGAGAAGCGGCAATGGGACGAGGCCGTCACGCGCATCAGCCACAGTTTGAGCGGGGGCTGACCGTCACCGGCAAAGGGACTGCCGGCCCGGACCGCCGCGCTCGCGGATTACGGGCAAGCCGTCGGCCCGCATCAACCGGAACGCAACATCGTCATCGACCGCAGGGATGGTGTCGGTCATGCGGCCTGCTCGAGCCTCGCGTCAATCTCCTGGCGGAGCGCCGCGAAATCGATCGGTTTGGTCAATAGGCCGGTCGCGCCTTTCTCCAGCGCCTTGCGTTTGGTTTCGGCATCGCCATAGGCCGTGATCATGATGACGGGGACATCGGGTCGGGCCGAGCGCACGATCGGCAGCATCTCCAGCCCGCTCATCCCGGGCATGTTGATATCGGACAGGATCAGGATGAGGGTGGCATCGCGAATCTCGAGCGCGCGTTGCAGCGCGACCGAGGCCGAAGGCGCAAACTCCATGAGAAAACGGCCGCGCCGCAGATCGCCCCGGAAGTGCTGGCGGAACAGCATTTCCACGTCGGGCTCGTCATCCACGACCAGGATATAAACGCTCAACTCTTGCCTCCGGTCTGCAGCGGTGCGGTCGCGGTGCGCGGCAGCGTGATGATGAATTCGGTAAAGGCGCCAGGCTCGGTATCGACGTCGATCCGTCCGCCATGCTGCTTTACGATGATGTCATGGCAGATCGAAAGGCCGAGCCCCGTTCCTTCGCCGGCCGGCTTGGTGGTGAAGAATGGGTTGAATATGTTTTCCTTGACCTCGGCGGGAATGCCGGTGCCGTTGTCGCGAAACCGGATTTCAACGGCGCTGCCGAGATTTCTCGTTGTCGCGCTGAGCCTTGGCTCGAAACCGTCGCCTGCGCCTTCCTTGCGCTTGGTGGCTGCGTAGAAGCCGTTTGCAATCAGGTTGAGGAACACGCGCGTGACGTCCTGCGGGTAGAGATCGATCCTCTCCGTGCTGGGGTCGAGGTATCGCTCGAGCGTGATGTTGAAGCCCGGTTTCTCCGCACGCGCACCGTGATAGGCGAGGTTGAGACTTTCCTCGACGATCGCGTTGATGTCGGCGGGACGACGCTCGCCAGAACCTTGGCGCGAATGCTGCAGCATGTTCTTGACGATGGAATCGGCACGCTTGCCGTGCTGGACGATCTTGCCCAGATTGGTGCGCAGGGTGTCGGCCAGTTCCGTAATCTCGGAGCGCGCATTGTCGTCGAGCGTCACTCGGCCGAGCGCCTCATGCAGTTCGTCGATCAATTCCATCGATACGCTCGAGAAGTTGTTGACGAAATTGAGCGGGTTCTTGATCTCGTGCGCGATGCCCGCCGTGAGCTGACCAAGTGAGGCGAGCTTTTCGGTTTGGACCAGGCGATCCTGAGCCGCCTGCAAGTCACGCAATGCAGCCTCGGCGGCATCGCGTGCCGCGCGAATAGCTTCCTCTGCCCGCTTTCGCTCCGTGATGTCGGCATAGATCATCACGAAGCCGCCGTCCGGCACCGGATTGCGGCGCACCTCGACGACGCGACCGTCCGGACGTGTCCGCTCGTAACGCATTTCGTGCCTCGTATCTTCGAGGTAGCGGCTCAGTTGCGTTTCGAGTTCGGTCGAGCCGAACTCCCCGCGTGCAGCGAGATAGTGGAAAAATTCGGCCAAGCGCGGCCGTGCGGCAAGCAGCGATTCCGGCAGGTCGAGCATCTCCTGCAAATTGTAGTTCCATGCCGCCAGGCGACCCGTGGCGTCGAACATTGCAACGGCGTCACCCATGTTGTCGAAGGTGGTGCGCAGTTCGGCCTGGCGCTCGCGCAACTCGCCCAACAGCCGCGCATTCTCGATCGCGATCGCGGCTTGTGCGGCAAATCCCTCCAAGATGGCGATCGCGTCGTCGGTGAAGGGCCTGACTTCGCGTCGGCCGCACACGATCATTCCCAGAAGCGTCTCGTGGCGGCGCAGCGGCACGAACAGCGCGGTGCGAATCCCGGCAAATTCGACTGCGCCTTGCATCACCGGATGGTCGATTTCCGCGCAGTCGGTCAGGTGCACCAGGCGCTCTCCGGCGAGCAGGCGCCGGCCTACGGGATGATCCGATGCTTGAAAGCCCCGCCGCAGGATGTCGGCGAATTGTTCCGGCAGATCATGCACCGCGACGGCCCGGAACCGATCGCCGTCGAAGACCTGCAGGCTTCCATAAGCGACCTCGCAGAGGCGATGTGCCTTCAGCAGGATGGTATTGAACACCGGCGCGAGATTGCCCGGCGATGAATTGATGACTTGCAGCACTTCGGCGGTCGCGGTCTGTCGCTCGAGCGCTTCGCGCTGCTCGGTCAGGAGCCGCACATTTTCGATCGCGATCACCGCCTGGTCGGCAAAGGTTCGCACCAACTCGACGTGCCGCTCGGAAAACCGTTCGGGGCGCTGGCGTGCCAGCATGATGAGGCCGATCGGCTCGCCGTCACGCAGCAGCGGAACGCCGAGGACCGCGCGGACTTTCGCGAGCCTGAAGGTTTCGGGGAATCGGTATTCCGGATCGGTGGTGATGTCGGCGATTTGCACGGCGCCGCGTTCCGCCATCACCCGGCCGGTCATCGTGCGCCGGTCCGGAGCTGCGGAAACCGGATGACCAGCGAGGTACTGCTGGAATCTGATGGCATCAGCCGCCGCTTCTGACGTCGAGCCGACTGCCGTGACGTAGCGGAAGACGTCGCCGTCGCGCTGCGCGAGGAACGCCATCTCGGCCTCGCACAACTGCGCCGCGGTCCGGGCCACCGTTGCCAGCACGGGCTTGAGGTCGAAGGTCGAGCGGCTGATGATCTTCAGCACATCGGCGGTGGCGGTCTGGTGCTGCAAGGATTCAGTCAAGTCGGCCGTACGCTCGCGCAGCTCGCCCAACAGCCGCGCATTCTCAATGGCGATGACGGCTTGAGCAGCAAAATTCCGCACCAGCGCGATCTGCTTGTCGTCGAACGGGCGTACTTCCTGCCGGAAAAAGATCAGCCCACCGATGATGTTGCTCTCCTTGAGCATCGGCACGGCCAGGACGGTGCGATAGCCGCCGAGCTCGGCGGCTGCCACCGCCAGAGGGTCGCCTTGAAGGTAAGGCTGCTCGATGGTGATGTCTGTCGTTTGCGCAACCTGCTTGGTTGATGTCGCGCGGCCGAAGGTTATGTGCGGGACTGGGCCGCACCGGCGCCCGCAGCATGAAATCGGCGAATGCTTGCGGCGCGTTGTGGGCCGCGCCCAGTCGAAAAGCATCGCCTTCCGCCAGCATCAGGATGCCGAACTTGGCTTCGCAAATGCGTGAGGCGTTTTCCAGGATCGCAGCAAACACGGGCTGAAGATCGCCCGGGGAACGACTGATGATCTGGAGCACTTCGGAGGTTGCCGTGCGCTGCTCCAATGCTTCTGCAAGTTCATCGGTGCGCTGGCGCAGTTCGCCCAGGAGACGCGCGCTTTCGATGGCAATCAGGGCCTCCCGCTCATGTGCTTCTTTCAGCTCGCGGGTGCGCGCGGCTAGTTGCTGTTGCAGGTCGGCAATGGATGGGGCTGCGCTCGGCGGGTTGGGCACTTTGCGCCCGCTCGCGCGCCGCTCCTTGATCGGATGCTCACTTCCGCTGCGTCGCCGCATTCGCTCCCCCGGGTGGGTCAGAACGATGCTTGAGCTTACACAAATCCGGAGTTTCGCGCCATGGCCGGAAGCCGCTATGGGTCAAAAGGGTGGACGTGGGCCCTGCCGTTTGTAATTGGCCTTACGCCAAGACCACACGCGACGACAATCTGGCTCAGGGGCCGCAATGAGCCCGCTGCGGAGTCCGCATCGGTCTGAAATGAAAGAGGCTTGTTGACTGGGGCGGCCTTACTCCTTGGGCTTCGCTGTCGGGGACCCTGTCCGCTCCATATTGTCGGCCATCTTCCGGTACTCCTCCGCCATCTCGCGGAGAGTTTTCTTGGTCTGGGCGGAGGAACTGAGTGCGGCCTGCCGCTCGCAGTCACGTTGAAGTTGCCGGTAATTGTCCATCAGCGCCAATCCACAACCGGAAGCGACCGTTCCAAACTTAGCAGATTGGGACGTTGACTCATTTAACTTACGATATCGCGGATAGCCAATCTAACCTACGACGCTGGGGATAGAGGCGGACCGGCACGTCCCCACCTGCTCTTCGATTCAGGACGGGCGCACCCACGAATTGGCAGGGCCGCCTTCCCACGGCGCCAGTGGCCCTGCGACACGTCCCTCATTGAGACGGCGCCGTCCTCCAGTTGTGCAAAGCTGCTGGACTTCCGCTGAGGAGCCGATAGGTCGGCCCGACCGCAGCGGACGCTGGAAGCCTGCCAGGTCTAAGGCTCAGGTGCGTTCTGCTTTTCACGATGTTGGCGTTCGCCGCCGTCTCGTGGCCGCTCATCTATTTCTTCCCGGCTCCCCCTCGATTGTCACGATCGCCACCGCCTTCAAGGGCGCCAGCTTCGATTAGCCGCAACATCGAGGCTCGGCGATGCTTCGCGTTGAATTGTCGCCCTCACCGTCGATAATAACGGTAGGGCGGTTCGAATACGAAAGTCGAGCCATAGCGATACGGCAGGGGATCATAGCCAATCAAATATGCTGCTCTTATCCGCTGGTAGTGTCTGATCCGGAGCGTTCGGACCGCCCCAAATGATGTGCTGCATACGCACCGCTGCCGGGAGCTGAAGTCTGACAACCGACCGTGCTGCGTGCTCGTCTGAACTGCGGAAGCTGCATTTGGAACAATGCAAAAAGCGCAAAGTGCGGAAAGCACAAGCATCCGAATCATATCGCTCATCCCGATCACAACGGTGCACGCCGCGACAACGGCCTGGAAATACGTAAGTTCCACGCCGTCAATGCTGCGACGCCGGCGGGCCGGGGTTGCCGGCGGCGCATTCGGCGGGTGAACGAGAGCGGCTCCGGCTGCCTGGGGCCTGCAGGGAGTTTGCAAAGGGCCGGAGCCGCTTTCCGCCTCAGCGCGGACAGCTACCCTGCGCGCTTCCGGCTGAGCCGGCATTAAAGCAGGTGAAGCGATTCACAATTGCGCTGTCCGAGCTCGGTCCCCCAGCCGGACAGCGGCCATTCTGATGCCAAAGAGCTAAGCGCCTCACAAGCGGAACGCAGGGTGGGCACGCAGCAGGCAAGTGACGGCTAGCGTTGCGCAGCGGCGCAATACCCGTGCGTAGTTCATTTGACCGCTGGCGGCTTCGGCATGGAAGGAAAGACTTCCCCAGGGACGAGAACGAACGTCAATACGCTCGGTGCTTCATTTGGACTAAAGGGACCTGGCACCGCACGCCTCACCGCCGGAATGCTCTGGAGATAGGAGGCGATGGCATCCTTGTCTGCATCCGTCAGACGCGAGAAAGCCTCCCACGGCATGATCGGTGCCAGCTCTCGGCCATCTGGACGCTTCCCGGTTGAGAAAGCGGCGATGATCTGCTCTTTGGTCCAATTTCCCAGACCGGTTTCCTTGTCCGGGGTAAGATTTCGACCAACGTAAACCCCAGTCGGAAGAGACAGGCCGACATCCGACCCACCGAGGTATTGCGACATGTCCGGCTTTCCAAGGAAATATCCCGGAGTATGGCAATCATGACATCCGCCAAGATTGACCAGATATTTTCCTCGTTCGATTTGCGTTTCGTCGGCGATCGCTGGAGATGCCAAAGCAGTCGATGCAACTAACACGGCAAGCGCGGTCTTCATGGCTGTCCTCCTCTGGAAGCGTCGGCCGCCAACCTATGCGAACGGTTAATACCAGCGCACTCCGTTCCGGAGCGATAAAGAGGGTTACCCCGACCGCTCACTTGAAAGGTCGGGGGGTCAAGGCCGCCGTCGGTCGCCCCTTTTGAGCAAGATCGGTTCATCTCCCGGAAGCGGACATGCGTGCTCGGGACCGGCCATGGGCCAGAAGGGCATTGCGCGTACGAGCCAACGCCCCGGGCGCCTCAGCTCCCCTTGATCGATTGAGCGCAACGCCAAAGAGCTTTGCGCGGAGCCGCTGGCAAGTCAGCGCCACCCCAGCGCCGGCGCGACGTGCTTCAAAATCGCATCGAGCGCATGTGCGCAGTAATCAACGCCAAGCTGGTTGGGGATCGTCAGCAGCAGCGTGTCGGCTTCGGTGATCGCCTCGTCCTGCTTGAGCTGATCGATCAGCACATCCGGCTCCGCCGCATAGGAGCGGCCGAAGATCGCGCGGGTCTGCGGGTCGATGAAGCCGATCTGGTCTTGCCCGCCGCGCTCGCCGCCGAAATAGGCGCGGTCGCGATCGTTCATCAGCGCGAAGATGCTGCGGCTGACCGAGACGCGCGGCTCTCTGGCGTAGCCTGCCTCCTTCCACGCGGCGCGATAGGCGCGGATCTGCGCCGCCTGTTGCACGTGAAAAGCTTCGCCGGTCTCGTCGTTCTTCAGCGTCGAGCTTTGCAAATTCATGCCGAGCTTGGCTGCCCACACCGCGGTCGCGTTCGAGCCCGCGCCCCACCAGATGCGCTCACGCAAGCCCTGCGCATGCGGCTCCAGGCGCAGCCGCCCGGGCGGATTCGGAAACATCGGCTGAGGATTGGGCTCGGCAAAACCTTCGCCCCGCAACAGGTCGAGAAAGACTTCGGCATGACGCCGGCCCATGTCGGCATCGCTCTGGCCTTCGGCCGGGCGATAACCGAAATAGCGCCAGCCGTCGATCACCTGCTCGGGCGAGCCGCGGCTGATGCCGAGCTGCAGTCGCCCGCCGGCGATGAGATCGGCGGAGCCCGCGTCCTCGATCATGTAGAGCGGGTTCTCGTAACGCATGTCGATCACGGCCGTGCCGATCTCGATCGTGCTGGTCCTGGCGCCGACGGCCGCAAGCAGCGGGAAGGGCGACGCCAGCTGCCGCGCGAAATGATGCACGCGGAAATAAGCGCCGTCCGCCCCTAACTGCTCGGCCGCCACCGCAAGCTCGATCGATTGCAGCAGCGTATCTGCCGCCGAACGCGTCTGCGATTGCGGCGAGGGTGTCCAATGTCCGAAGGACAGAAATCCGATTTTCTTCATGGGGACATTCTATGGAGGGTGGGGAGGGGTTCGTCTTCTGACATTCAGGTGAGACGGACGATGCGCGACGGGGAAGCCTGCGTCCCCGATGATGTCACCATGCGCCTGTTTTGCCCGACGGGTCAAGAGCTCTTGCGGATTTTCGGAAGTGGGGGCGCCGGGGCAATGCGCCTTGGGCGCGACGACGGGCCGCATCGTGCCTTGAGCCCTCGGTTTGGCCGCCCCGGCTACTGTGCATGGGGTTGTTTTCGAATTCCTGCGCGGCGCGCCAGCCAATCGATCGCTCTCGCCCGCTACTTCATCAACCTGATGCCCTTGGTCGTGAACTTCTGCATCTTGCCGCCTGATCGAAGCGGACGCTTGGTGCCGGCGGCCCTGCCGGTGCCGGGCGGCTGGTGCGCTGGGACCAACTGGTGGGGCTGCGAGCCGATCAGGTCGCGGCGGCCCATCTCGATCAGGGCCTCGCGGAGAACGGGCCAATTGTCGGGGTCGTGGTAGCGCAGGAAGGCCTTGTGCAGGCGGCGCTGGCGCAAGCCCTTGATCGCCTCGACCTTGTCGCTGCCGCCGCGGCGCACCCCGCGCAACGGATTGACGCCGGTGTGGTACATCGCGGTCGCGGTCGCCATCGGCGAGGGCAGGAAGGTCTGCACCTGATCGGCGCGATAGCGGTTCTTCTTCAGCCAGAGCGCGAGGTTCATCATGTCCTCGTCGGTCGTGCCCGGATGCGCCGCGATGAAATAGGGGATCAGGTAATATTTCTTGCCGGCCCGTTCCGCGGCCTCGTCGAACATCCGCTTGAATTTGTCGTAGGCGCCGATGCCCGGCTTCATCATCTTGTCCAGCGGGCCGCGCTCGGTATGCTCTGGGGCGATCTTCAGGTAGCCGCCGACGTGATGGGTGACGAGCTCCTTGATGTATTCGGGGCTCTCGACCGCAAGGTCGTAGCGCACGCCCGAGGCCACCATCACCTTCTTGATGCCCTTGGTCTCGCGCACCTTGCGATAGAGCCTGATGAGATCGTCATGCGAGGTGTTGAGGTTCGGGCAGATCTCGGGGAAGACGCAGGACGGCCGGCGGCACGCGGCCTCGACCTTCGGGTCCTTGCACGCCATCCGGTACATGTTGGCGGTGGGGCCGCCGATGTCGGAGATCACGCCGGTGAAGCCCGGCGTCTTGTCGCGGATCTTCTCGATCTCGCGCAGGATCGAACCTTCCGAGCGGTTCTGGATGATGCGGCCTTCGTGCTCGGTGATCGAGCAGAAGGTGCAGCCGCCGAAACAGCCGCGCATGATCGTGACCGAGAATTTGATCATGTCCCAGGCGGGAATTTTTGCCTCGCCATAGGAGGGATGCGGCGCGCGCGCGTAGGGCAGATCGTAGACCGCGTCCATCTCCTCTGACGTGAGCGGGATCGGCGGCGGGTTGAGCCAGAGGTCGCGGTCGCCGTGGCGCTGCACCAGCGGCCGCGCATTGCCGGGATTGCTTTCACGGTGCAGCACGCGCGAGGCGCGCGCATAGGCGTCCTTGTCCTGCTCGACCTGCTCCAGCGCCGGCAGCCGGATCACGGTCAAGCCCTTCTGGCGCGTCGCGCCTTCATCGGCGGAATCGAGATCGTCGGCGTGCAGCTCGGCGTAGCCTTCGGGCACGCGGCGGAACAGCGCGACGCCCCTGATGTCGTCGAGCTCGCGCGGCGCTTCGCCGGCGGCGAGACGGTGCGCGACTTCGACGACGGCGCGTTCGGCATTGCCGTAAAGCAAGAGGTCCGCCTTGGCGTCGGCCAGCACCGAGCGGCGCACCTTGTCGGACCAGTAGTCGTAATGCGCGATCCGGCGCAGCGAGGCCTCGATGCCGCCGAGCACGATCGGCACGTCCTTGAACGCCTCGCGGCAGCGCTGGGCATAGACGATGGTGCAGCGATCCGGCCGCTTGCCGCCTTCGCCCCCGGCGGTATAGGCGTCGTCATGGCGGAGGCGGCGATCGGCAGTGTAGCGGTTCACCATGGAATCCATGTTGCCGCCGGTGACGCCGAAGAACACTCTTGGCCTGCCTAGCGCCTTGAACGGCTCGGCCGACTGCCAGTCCGGCTGGGAGATGATGCCGACGCGGAAACCTTGGGCCTCGAGCAGCCGGCCGATGATCGCCATGCCGAAACTCGGATGGTCGACATAGGCATCCCCCGTTACCAGCACGATGTCGCATTCATCCCAGCCGAGCGCATCCATTTCGGTGCGGCTCATGGGCAGGAACGGCGCGGGCTTGCGCGGGCGCGCCTGCGCCATCAGGGGCTTTTCGGCGGTGATGATCTGGGTGTCCATGGCGCCTACGCATAGGGCTCCGGGGGCGCGAATACAACCGACGGACGCGTGAAAGATTAACGTTCCGCGACGGTGCCGGACCTAGCCTGCGCAACAGTTCCCTCGCGACGTGCCGCGGTTCATCCCTAGGAACCATCCGCCCTCGTGAACATTTGACCCAAGGGATCGCACCGAGCCCGGCTTGCGCGCGCCCGCGTCCAGCATCTGGATGACCTCGATGTTCGCCTCGGGCGATGGGGGAGCTGTGAGTACAGTCATAGAGAACTTGCTGTTGCGAAAGCAGAAGCTCGTGGAACAGCTCGAGAAAGCGCAGGCGGTCGAGGACCGCGACAAGATTGAGCACCAGCTCGAACAGATCAACACGGCGCTGGATTTTCTGGACAGGCCGGGATCGAGAGACGCGCGTTAGCCGCTCAGTCCACTTTCAGCGCTTTGGCGTAGACCACGCCCGATCTGGTGATGTGCGTCGTCATCAGCGATTCGAACGCGTCGAACTCGCCGCGCGTGAACAGATCGAGCAGCTTGCGGTGTTCGTCGAATGACGATCGGGTGCGCACGTCGATCGGCGAGGTCAGATTGGTGCGCAGCGCGGCGACGCGGCCCGCGACGAGCTGATAGGATTCGGCGAGGTAGCGATTGCCGCAATGAGCGAACAGGCCTTCGTGAAAGCCGGCGTCAGCGCGGCCATAGGCGATGTTGTCGCGCGTCTCGAGCGCCGGCTCCATCGCTGCGATCGCCTCGCTCATCGTCGTGATCGCGGCGTCGCGGTCGTGGCGAAAGGCGAGCTCGGCCGCCTTGGGTTCGAGTGCAATACGGAAGGTGCACAGCGCGGTAATGTCCTCGGCGCTCGGCGTGAATACGAAGCTGCCGACCTGCGGCCGGATCACCACCAGGCCCTGCGCCTGCAGTTGGCCCATGGCCTCGCGCACCGGCGTGCGGCTGACGCCGAAGGAATTCGCCACCATCTCCTCTGAGATCGCGGCACCAAGCGCGAACTCGCCCTCGATGATAGCCTGCCGCAGCCGCAGCATCACCCGCTGCGACAGCGATTTCGGCGCATCGAGCTTCAGCGAGCGCATGGATGCTCTCAGATCACCTTGCCGGGGTTGAGCAGATGATCGGGATCGAGCGCGGTCTTCAGCGTCCGCATCAGCGCGATCTCGCCCTCGCTGCGGGCGTGTCCGAGCCATTTCTTTTTCAGCGTGCCGATGCCGTGCTCGGCGGAGACGCTGCCGCCCATATCGCGCACGAGTCCGTAGATGATCGCGTCGATCTCCTCCTTGGGCTGCTGCTCGACCGGGAGACCTGTGACCCAGGAGACGAGGTGCAGATTGCCGTCACCGATATGGCCGTAATAGACGCTCTCGCAGCCCTTGATGCCGGCAGCCAACGCCGCCTTGCAGCGCGTCGCGAACTCGTCCATCCGCGCAACCGCGAGGCCGATATCGTAGGAAATGTGCGGACCCAGCACCTGGCCGAATTCGGCGCAGATGTCGCGCACGCGCCAGAACGCCTGCGTCTGCGCCAGCGATTGCGCCACCGCTGCGTCCGCCAGCAGTCCGCGCTCCATCAGTTCTTCGAGCCAGGCCTGGAAGCGCGGCGCATCGACGCTCTCGTCGGTGCCCTGCGCTTCGACCAGCACGTAGAGAGCCTTCCCGGCGGCGACCGGCGGCTTGACGCCCGCGCGCGTGGTGATCACGTCCCAATAGTCCGGCCACATCACCTCGAAGGCCGACAGCAGCGGACCGAGCCCGCCGCGCGCAGCGCCGAGCAAGTCGATCACCGCGGCGTAGTCTTTCAGCGCACAGAGTGCAGCCATGGTCGAGCGCGGCTTCGGGAACAATTTCAGAACCACGCGGGTGATGATGCCGAGCGTGCCTTCCGAGCCGATGAAGAGATGCTTCAGATCGTAGCCGGCATTGTTCTTCATCAGCTTGTTGAGGCTGGTGATGATGGTGCCGTCGGGCAGCACCACCTCCAGCCCGAGCACCAGTTCGCGCGTCATGCCGTAGCGGATGACGCGATTGCCGCCGGCATTGGTGGAGAGATTGCCGCCGATGGTGCAGGAGCCGCGCGAGCCGAGATCGAGCGGAAAGAAGAACCCGGCTTCGTCCGCGGCCTTCTGGATCGTCTCCAGCGGCGTGCCCGATTTCACCGTCATCGTCATGGAGGCGCGATCGATCTCCTCGATGCCGGTCATGCGTTCGAGCGAGATTGCGACCCAGCCCGTTTCGGGCGAAGCGCCGCGGCAGAGCCCGGTCAATCCGCCTTGCGGCACAAAGGGCAGGCGTGCCTGCCGACAGGTCGCAATGGCATCAGCAACGCCCTGCGCATCGAGCGGGCGGATCACCGCGAGTGGGGTTTGCGGCAGGCTCGCGCTCCAGTCGTTACAATTGCGCGCGGGCACGTCGCTGCCGGTGAGCACGGCGGCCGCGCCGAGCTTGTCGCGCAAGGCCGCGAGCAGCGGCCCGGGATGTCCGATCGGGGTCACCATGTTCATGCGAGACCTCCTCTGGATTTGCGCCGTAACGACGGAAAGGATTTGCGTCGTTCTTGTATGTAAGGTACAACATGGAAAGTAAAGTAAAAACAAGGCCCGGCAAGTTCTCTGGGATTATTGGAGAACAGAGGCTCATTCGGGAGCCGCAGCGATGGATGGTGCTATGACCGAGGCAATTCGCGGGTTCTGGGTAGCGTCGGCGACGCCGCTGGCGGCGGACGGCAGCGTGGATTCCGCCAAGCTCGCCGGCCATGCCAAGCAACTCTTCAGCAAGGGCGTAGACGGCGTCGTTCTGTTCGGCACCACGGGCGAGGGCACCTCGTTCAATGTCACCGAACGGGTCGCGACCATCGAAGCCGTGCTCAAGGCCGGCGTGCCGGCGGAGCGGATCGGCGTTGGCGGCGGCTTCCCCGCCATCAGTGACAGCATCGCACTGACGCGCGCCGCGCTCGGCCTTGGCTTGCGCCACGTGCTGATCCTGCCGCCATATTTCGATCGCAGCGTCACGGCCGAGGGCATCGAGGATGCATTTGCTGCGATCATCGACGGTGCAACCGACGACCGCCTGCGCGCCTATCTCTATCATATCCCGCAGATCTCGGGCGTCGCGATCCCCACCACCGTCGCCGCGAACCTGCGCAAGCGTTACGGCAAGGTGCTTGCGGGTCTGAAGGACTCCAGCGGCGACTTCAAGCAGTTTCAGGCGTTCCGCGCGGCCGCGCCCGAGCTCGCCATCACGGTCGGCAATGAAACCGACATCGCCCGCGCGATCGCCGGCGGAGGTGCCGGCACCATCTGCGGCATGGCCAACATCACGCCGGAGCTGGTCAAGGCGATCATCGACGGCAAGGACGTCGAGGCGCGCATGCAGGCCGCCGTCGATATCGTGGTGAAGTCGGCATCCTTCCTGACGACGCTGAAGGCCATTCTCGCCGCGCAGACCGGTGATGCGGGCTGGTTGCGGGTACGCCCGCCGCTGCGTGCGCTGTCGGACGGCGCTGCGCTCAAGGCGAAGCTGGACGAACTGACCAGCCCGGCGATAGCGTAAGAACGCGTTTCATCTGCCTTGATCGTCGGCAGCGCGCGCTGACATGGTCCGAGCCGCGACGAGCGCGGCCGCAAACCCGGCCGCAGCACCGACGCCGAGCGCCCAGCGCGGACCGAGATTGTCTGCCACCCATCCGACAATGGGTGCGCCGATCGGTGTGCCGCCAAGGGCGACGCCGAGTCGCAACGCCATGACGCGTCCCCTCATCCGCGGCTCGGTGGAGAGTTGCATCATGGCATTCGAGGTGTTGGTCACCGTGAGCGCCGCCACGCCGATCAGGACGAGAGTGCCTGCGAACAGCCAATAGCTGGGCGCGAGCGCGGCCAACGTGCACCCAGCCCCAAACGTTGCGGCTCCAGACAGCAGCGAGACGAATTTCGGCTGCGCACGGCCGGCAGCCAGGAGTGCGCCCGAGATCGTGCCGACCGCCATCGTCGACGACAACAGGCCGAATCCGCGCGCATCCGTGTGGAAGACGCTGACTGCCATGGTCGAGATGAAGATCGGGAAGTTCAGCCCGAACGTGCCGATCAGGAACAGCATGATCATGATCGCGCGGAGATCGTTGCGCGACCACACGTAGCGAAAACCCTCCGTCATTCCGCCCGGAGCGCGGTGCGCCCGCGCATTCGGGCGCAACTCCGCGGTGCGCAGCAAGGCAAGCGAGCAGAGCACCGCCATGAAGGATGCAGCGTTGAGCAGGAAAGCCCAGCCGGTGCCGATCGAAGCGATGACCATCCCTGCGACCGCGGGCCCGACCATCCGCGCGGCGTTAAAGGACGTCGAGTTCAGGGCGATCGCATTGGAGAGCTCGCCGTCGCCGACGAGCTCGGCCACGAATGTCTGACGCACCGGGGCGTCGAAGGCCGCAGTGCAGCCAAACAGGAAGGCGAACACATAGACGTGCCAGAGCTTCACCAGGCCGGAGACCGTGAGAAGGCCGAGGACGAACGCCAGTGCGCCCATCGTTGCCTGGGTGGCGACCAGCAACCTTCGCTGGTTGAAATGATCAGCGGCAAAACCCGTCCATGGCATCAGCAGCAGTTGCGGTCCGAACTGCAGCGCCATCACCACGCCGACGGCCGACGCATTGTGCCGCGTCAGCTCGGTGAGAACGAGCCAGTCCTGCGCCGCGCGCTGCATCCACGTTCCCGTGTTGGACACCAGCGCGCCTGTAGCCCAGACGCGGTAATTATAGTTTCGCAGTGAGCGAAAGGTGCCCGCGACCGGCACGCTCACCAATCCCTTGCGAACGTGGTCCGGATTGGCTCCCCGCGCAGGCCGCTCACGCGCTTCAGCTTGCCCATCGGCGAATGGAGGTCTTCTGCGAGCGCGCCGGCGCGCGGACGAGACGGGCGTTGGTCGGACGAACTGGTCATGGTGGAGTGAATGACATCCATGAAGCTGATCTGTAAAGAAGAACTGTGCAGTTGACCTGAACAAAGACGTGAGCGGATCCGCCGGTTTGGGCGTCGTGAAGCTCACGCACCGCGCGGTCCTCGTGCGACATGGCGTCGCGCCGAGGGCGCACGATGAGCGTCCGATCTATCCGGCAACCGTGCTCATCTCGACTGCATTCAATTGCAATGCTTGGTTCCCGCTCAGGGCCCACCATAGTTCGGGTCGCAGCGATCGAGCGATCAAGGTTCTTAGAACGATTCGACACTAGAGCGATTCAAGTCGCCGCCATGTTCTCTTCAATCGCAGCGGCTGGTAGATGCGCCGGCTTCAACGCTGTGATCTGGAAGTGAATTGAAAGTGCATGCCTCTCTGCGGATGACCATCAGGTCGGTGCTCGTCGAAATCGCGCCGGCAAGGGCCGCGCTGGCCTTCTCGTCCTGCTGCTCGCCGAATGTCCCTTCAACACCGGCATCGCACAGGCGCAAACGGCCCTGCCGCCGGTGACTGTGGATGCGCCGGCGCAGCGGCCGAAGCCGGCGCGCGCTTCAGGGCAATCTCAACGCCGCACCCAGGCTGTACGCCGGAGCTCAGTTGCCGTGCTGCCCGCAGCCGCAATCCCATCCGAGCGGGCGGCGGCTGAGGCCGCCGCGCAACAAGCCGCAAGGCTCGGCTATCGCGCGCTGCCGAGCGCGTCCACGTTGCGCTCGGGCGCATCGCCGCTCGACACCTCGCAATCCGTCAACGTCGTGCCCGCACAGGTGCTGAAGGACCAACTGCCGCGCAATATCGACGATGCGCTGGTCAACATCAGCGGCATCACCCAGACCAATACACTCGCAGGCACCCAGGATGCGGTGATCCGTCGCGGCTTCGGTGACAATAGGGATGGCTCGATCATGCGCAACGGCATGCCGCTGGTGCAGGGTCGGAGCCTGAACGCGGCTGTCGACAGCGTCGAGGTGCTGAAGGGGCCGGCATCGCTGCTCTATGGCATCATGGATCCCGGCGGCGTCGTCAACACCATCAGCAAGCGTCCGGAGCTCTACCAGCACGGCTCGGTCACGCTGCTTGGCTCGACCTACGCCAACAACCGCAACGGTGCCGACGGTACCGTTGATGTCACCGGTCCGATCGGCGACGGCGGGCTTGCCTATCGCTTCATCGGCTACGGCGTCAGCGAGGATTATTGGCGCAATGTCGGCCGCCATCGGGAAATGCTGGTGAACCCGTCGGTCGCCTGGTACGGCGAGACCACAACGGTCCAGCTCACCTATGAGCATCGCGAGTTCATCTATCCCTTCGACCGCGGCACCGCCTTCGTCAACGGCGCGCCATTGGCAATCCCGAAGACACGGCGGCTCGACGAGCCCTTCAACAACATGTGGGGCACGTCGGAGCTCGTGCAGGGCTCGATCGAGCAGAAGCTCGACGATAGCTGGAAGGTCTCGGCGGCCTACAGCTACAACACCGAGACCTACACCGCGAACCAGCTCCGCATCACCGGCGTCAATACTGCCAGCGGCGTCGAGACCCGCAGCAATGACGGTACCCGGAACTCGCTGAGCAACGCCAGCTACGGCACCTCCTACATGCAGGGCGACGTGTGGGTCGGTGGCTTCCGCAACGAGGTCCTGTTCGGCGGCGAGGCGATGTATCGCACCATCGATCGCCGCGACCTGATTCGCCAGGCGACGGCGAGCTTCAATGTCTACAATCCGGTTTATGGGTTGGTCACACCGGGCAGCACTATTTCGCCTGTTGACAGCGAACAGACCGACAAGCTCGGCACCCGCGGCTTCTTCGCCCAGGACACGTTCCATCTGACCAACTGGCTGTCCGCAGTCGGCGGCATGCGCTGGATGCAATATGAGCAGCTCGCCGGAAAAGGCCGGCCTCTGTTCGTCACCAACACCAACCTCTCGGGCGACAAGGTGCTGCCGCTCGGCGGCGTGATCGTCAAGCTGAGCGAGGAGCTTTCTTATTATGTGAGCTATACGCAGTCGCTGAAGCCAACGTCGACGATCGCGGCGTTCACCAACGGCTTCGTCGTCGATTCAACCATCGCGCCCGAAGAGGCAACGCAATGGGAGACCGGACTGAAGTTCGACGTCAATAAACGGCTCTCGGGCAGCTTTGCGGTCTACGATATCCAGAAAAAGAACGTGTTGGTGCTGAACGACATCGGCGGCGGCAAGTCGGCGGCGCGCGCCTCCGGCGCTGCGCAATCGCGCGGTGTCGAACTGGACGTCAGCGGCCGGCTGACCGAGGAATGGAGCATGATCGGTAGCTACGGCTATACCGACGCGCGCCTGATCAACGATCCTCTCGTTGGTAACGCAAAGCTGCTGAACGCGGCGATGAATACGGCGTCGCTGTATCTCGTCTACGATTTCGGCGACCGGTTGCCTGGTCGCCTGCGGCTCGGCGGCGGCGCGCACTATGTCAGCGACCGGCCCGGCGACACGGCCAACACGTTCTTCCTGCCGGCCTACACCGTCGCGGACATCTTCGCGACCTACGACACCAAGGTCGACAAAGTGCCAGTGGCCTATCAGTTCAACGTCAAGAACCTGTTCGACAAGGTCTACTACACCTCCACCACCGCCAGCGCATTGAATGTCGCGATGGGTGAAGGGCGGCGTATCTCGCTGTCGGCAACGGTGAAGTTCTAGACAGTCATGCGACACCACCACGCGAGGGCCTGCGCCGATGCATAAGGTCTGGCCCGCAATCAAGGCCGCGCTGCTCCAGCTTCATTCCATAGCCGGTCTCCTGCTCGCCCTGTTGCTCTCCCTGATCGCGCTGACCGGCGCGATCATGAGCTTTGAGGACGAGATCGTCGAGCATCTGAACGCCGACATCATGCAGGTCGCGACACGGAGGACGCCGGCGCTGACGCCGGACGAGCTGGTGGCGCGCCTCAAGGCAGTGCCGGATGCCGGCAAGGTCGCCGCCATCACGTTGTCGAGCGATCCGTCGACCGCTGTGCACATCCGCTTCGTCCGCGACGAGCAGGGTTCGCGGCCATCCTCGTTCTATGTCGACTCCTATGACGGACACGTGCTTGGCGTGGCGCGTGGCGAGGATTTCTTTGCGACGGTGCGCCGGCTGCATCGCTGGCTGCTGATACCGGGCGATGCCAAGGGCTGGGGCCGCCGGATCACTGGCGTGGCCGCGCTGGGCCTGATCGTGATGCTGATCTCGGGTTTTGTGCTGCGCTGGCCGCTTCGGGCCAGCAGCCTGAAGATGTGGCTGAAGCCGGATCTTGGGCTCAGAGGCCGGGGGCTGCATCGCTCGCTGCACGCCGTCATCGGCACCTGGGTCCTGCCCATCTATCTGGCGATGACCCTGACCGGGCTTTGGTACTCGTTCGACTCGTACAAGGACGGCGTCCTCTGGCTGCTGTCGCGCCCACATGTGGCCGCGGCAAAGACGCAGCCGAAGCAGCCACGTCCGCCCGGCCGCGCCGAGCCGGCGCAGCCGATCGGCTTCGACCGCGCGTGGTCGGCCCTTCGGCGCGAGGAGGCCAACGGCTTCGCCAAAGCGCAGCTGGCCCTTCCTGCCGGGCCGGGCACAGTGATCCGGATCCGGGCGTGGGGAAAGGACTCCACACTCGAGTCCATGCGCGATGAGTTTCGCATCGATGCTGTGAGCGGCGAGGTCATCTCCGCGGAGCGCTATGCCGACAAGACGCTGGGTGAGAGGGCCATTGCTGGTGTCCTCGATATCCACCGCGGCGCTGTTCTGGGCTGGCCCGGCAGGCTCATCTTCATGATCGCAGCCGCGCTGATGCCGCTGTTCGCGATCACGGGCGTATTGTTGTACCTGTCGCGCCGCAAGCTGCGACCGTCACGCCAGCGCGCAACGCTCGGCGATAATGCCGCCGATCGCACGGGCGAACGGCAGGTTGCAGCTTTGAGCGACACCAAGGGCAAGCTCGACCGCGTTGAGCTGCGGCAGGTCCGCCAGATCGCTAGCGTGCCGCAGCGACTTGCGCTCGCCGAGCCTGACGGGCAGGGCGGCAAAGCCGAGGCCGGCCTTGACGGCGCCGACCAGCGCAGAGAGGCTGCGCGCCTCACAGGCGATGGTCCATTCGCGCCCGACCAGGTGCAGGCTGCGCAAGGCTTCGCCGCGATAGGCGCAACCGTCCGCGAAGGAGACCAACGGAACAGCATCGCGGGACCGGTCTGACCGTGCGGCCGTGCCGAACCAGGCCATCGGTTCGAACGCGATCGCGGCGTCGGCGGCGTTCGAGGGCAGACGCTTGTAGAGGGCGAGATCGAGGCAATCGCGACCGACGTCCTCGGCGAGCCGGGCCGACAGGTCGGTGTGCACTGATAGCCTCGCCTTGGGGAAGCGTGAGCGGATTTCGTCGACAGCCGACGTGAAGTCGCGCTCGAGAAAATCTGCGGGCATGCCGAGCCTGATCCGCTCACCCGATGCCGGCCGGCGCATCGCCGCGACCGCGCGCTCGTTGAGCGAGATGATCTCTCGCGCATGCGCGATCAGCTCCGTGCCTTTCACCGTCGGCCCGAGTACCCGGCCACGGGCCCGTTGCAACAGGGGATGGCCGACCAGGGCTTCGAGCCGGGCGATCTGGAGGCTGATCGCGGATTGCGATCGTCCCAGTTGATCCCCCGCACGCGAGAAGCTCTTCAGCTCGACGATGGCAAGCAGCGCCCGCAGGGTGTCGATATCAAGGGTCGTCGGCATGGAGGACTCCGGACGATGCGCCGGACAGGCTCCAGCGAGGGGGCAGTCAGAATGAGATTTATCAATCAACCGATTGCAGAAATCAATTTCTCGCGCGCGGGGCCTGCGCGCTATCAGTCAGGCAGCGCCGGCCGCAATCGAAGGCGCGGAGGAAACACATGCAACGTCGCGACGTTCTGAGAAGCCTGGGCCTGACGGCCGCTGCCGCCATGGCCACCACGCCGGCCTTGGCGCAAGGCTCGGGCACCGCGCGTGCATCGCCATCGGTCTGGCCGGCTCCGCAACTGGCGACTGCCAGCCGGCTCGGCCATTGCCGCTTCGGCAACGGCCCCGCGGTGTGTGTGGTGCTGCACGAATGGCTCGGCGATCACGTCAACTGGGAGCCGGTGCTGCCCTATCTCGACCCCGTACGATTCACCCTCGTGTTCATGGATCTCAGAGGTTACGGCTGGTCCCGCGGCATCAGTGGCGGCTACACGCTGGATGAGGCCGTCGCTGACGTGCTGCGTACCGCTGACGAGCTTGCGATCACCCGCTTTCATCTCGTCGGACATTCGATGTCCGGCTTGGTCGCGCAGAAGGTCGCGCTTCAGGCCGGAAGCCGGCTTCAAAGCGTGACATTGTTCTCGCCCGTGCCGCCCACCGGCTTTCGCGCCGACGAGGCCGCGATGAAGGCGCTCAACGCCGTCATCGACGAGGACGAGGCGGCCGGGCGTGCCATCACGGCCCGCACGTCCAGCCGCTACGGCGCCGGCTGGTTGCGCCGCAAGCTTACCATCGCGCGCGAGGCCTCGACCGTCGAGGCCAAGCGCGGCTATCTGACGATGTTCACGTCATCGGCCATCACCGGCGATACGCATGGGCTGGCGGCGCCCCTGCATGTCGTGACCGGCGCGCTGGACATCCCGTTCTATCGCGGCGAGCCGCTGCGGAATGCCTTTGCGCTCGCCTATCCCCGCGTGACGTTCGAGGTCATCGACGACGCCGGCCATTATTCAATGCTGGAAACCCCGGTGCGGGTCGCCGGCATCATCGAGAAGCGGCTGGCAGGCTAACGGCCTCCATGCGACGGAGTGGCTAGCCAAGCCTCTCGCAATCGTTCAAAAGCCCATGGCCTGTCCTCGTCAGGGTTCACGCCATGAAGCTTTCGACCGTCACTCCCGCCGATATCCGCCGCGCGCTGCTGCTCCGCGAGGAGATCGCGCTGCTCGATCTCAGGCACGAGGCGGCCTTCGCAACCGGGCATCCGCTGTTCGCGGCCAACATGGCCGTGGACCGGATCCCGGTCGAGGCGGCGGTGCGGCTGCCGCGCAAGGATGTGCCGGTCGTGCTCTTTGATGACGGCGAGGGACTGGGTGCAGAGGGCGCCGAACGCCTTGCGGCGCTCGGCTACAGCAATGTCTGTGCGCTCGATGGCGGGCTGAAAGGCTGGCGCGCGGCGGGCTACGAGGTGTTCGAGGACGTCAATTCCTACTCCAAAGCCTTTGGCGAACTGGTGGAGGCGCGTCGCCACACGCCGTCGTTCAGCGCCGACGAAGTGGCAAAGCTGATCGCCGACAAGGCCAACATCGCCATCCTCGACGTCCGCCGCTTCGACGAATACGCCACCATGAACATTCCCGGCTCGGTCAGCGTGCCGGGCGCGGAACTGGTGCTGCGTGCCGGCCAGGCCGCGCCCGACCCCGACACCACCATCATCGTCAATTGCGCCGGCCGTACCCGGTCGATCATCGGCGCCCAGTCGCTGATCAATGCCGGCGTGCCCAACAAGGTGCGGGCGCTGCGCAACGGCACGATCGGCTGGACGCTGGCGCGGCATCCGCTCGCCCATGGTGCCAACAGGCGCGGTGCAATCGGCTCGTTCGAGGGTGGTCCCGCCAACGCCCGCGACGTCGCCTATCGCGCCGGAGTCCGTCATATCGGCGCGAGCGAGATGTCGGCGCTGCTGGTGGATACCGATCGCACTCTCTATCGTTTCGACGTGCGCGATGCGGAGGAATATGCCGCCGGTCATCTGCCGGGCTTCCGCCACTATCCCGGCGGCCAGCTTGTCCAGGAGACCGACATGGCCGCGCCGGTGCGCGGCGCGCGCATTATCCTGACCGACGACAAGGGCGTGCGCGCCGACATGACCGCATCCTGGCTCGCGCAGATGGGCTGGGAGGTCTACGTGCTCGAAGGCGGCTATGGCGGCACGCTCGAGGTCGGCCCGCCGCTGATCCTGCCGAAGCCCGATCCGGCACATCGCTACCGTCGTCCCTATGAGGGAACCGATATCGCCGAGCGCGGCATGCAGGCCTACCTCGAGTGGGAATATGGCCTCGTCGACCAGCTCCGCCGCGACGGCACGCACGGGTTCTATGTGATCTGACTCTGAATTCCGTCACCCCCGCGCAACGGCGAAGCCGTTGTCGCTGGAGGTGGCCGCTTTTTCAGCGGCCCTCGAACGATGACGGAGCCAGTGGGATACCAAGCGGCGCCGCCATCTTCTCCCCGTATCCGAACCCTATTGTGCTGTACGGCGTCGGCGGTCTATGAGCTGCGGCAAAGCCGCCATTCAGGAGATTCCATGCCAGCCCCAGGCCAAAGCCCTGAGCGGAGCGCGAAGGCGCTGCTGCTTGAAGGTGTCAACGACAGCGCCGTGGACCTGTTCAAGAGCGCGGGTTTCACCAATGTCGAGCGCCTGACCAAGGCGCTGGATGGCGAGGCGCTGCGCCACGCGCTCAAGGGCGTCTCGCTGCTCGGCATCCGCTCGCGCACCCAGATCACCGACGATGTGCTGGCGGGCGCTGACGGGCTGCTCGCGGTCGGCTGCTTCAGCGTCGGTACCAACCAGGTCGACCTGCTGGCCGCGCGAAAGCGCGGCATTCCCGTGTTCAACGCGCCGTTCTCCAACACGCGCAGCGTCGCAGAGCTCGTCATTGGTGAGATCGTGATGCTCCTGCGGCAGATCTTTCCGCGCTCGGTGTCGGCCCACGAGGGCGGCTGGGACAAGTCCGCCGCAGGCAGCCGCGAGGTGCGCGGCCGTACGCTCGGCATCATCGGCTACGGCAATATCGGCTCGCAGCTCTCGACGCTGGCCGAAGCCATGGGCATGCGGGTGATCTATTATGATCGCACCGACAAGCTCCGCCACGGCAATACCGAGCCCGTCGAGAAGCTGGAAGAGCTGCTGGCGCAGAGCGACGTGGTCAGCCTGCACGTGCCGGAGACGCCGGAGACCGCGGGTATGATCGGCGAGAAGGAGCTGCGGGCGATGAAATCAGGGTCGTTCCTGATCAACAACAGCCGCGGCACGGTCGTGGATCTCGATGCGCTTGCCGGCGCGTTGCGTGATGGTCATATCGCCGGTGCCGCCATCGACGTGTTTCCGGTCGAGCCGTCGTCCAACTCGGAGCGCTTCAAGAGCCCGATGCAGGGCATCAACAACGTCATCCTCACGCCCCATGTCGGTGGTTCCACCGAAGAGGCGCAGGAGCGCATCGGCGGCGAGGTGGCGCGCAAGCTGGTCGATTATTTCATCACGGGATCGACCATGGGCGCCGTGAACTTCCCTGAGGTGCAGCTGCATCTGCGCCCCTCCGGCGTACGCTTCAGCCACGTCCATCGCAACGTGCCGGGGATGCTGCGCCGGTTGAACGAGGTCTTCCTCCAGCGCGACATCAATATCGCCGCGCAATATCTGGAGACGGCCGGGGATCTCGGTTACGTTGTGCTCGACGCCGATCTCGGCGGCCAGGACTCGGGCGCGCTGCTGGCGCAGATCCGCAGCCTCGAAGGCACGATCGGCGCACGCCTGGTATTCGAGCACTAGAGGCGTCACGTTCCGGTTGCGTCTCCTGGCCGGTGCTCGCTACACTGCTGTCGTTCTCGCGTGTTAGAAATCGCGCGGAATTTGAGCTTCAGTTGCGTGAGGGCCCGCCATGGAACGGGATTCCGTACTGATCGATCTTGCGCTTCAGGGCGGTGGCTCGCACGGCGCCTTCTCCTGGGGCGTGCTTGATCGTCTTCTCGAAGAGAAGTGGCTTACGATAGCAGCGATCTCCGGAACCTCTGCCGGGGCGATGAATGCTGCGGTGCTGGCGGATGGGTGGACGGCGGGCGGTGCCGAAGGCGCGCGTGACGCGCTTGCGCAATATTGGCGCCGCGTCTCGAGGGCTGCGGCCTTCAGTCCGCTGCAGCGCTCGCCACTCGACCGGTTGATGGGACGCTGGACACTCGATACGTCGCCGTTCTACGTCCTCACCGACCTGATGTCGCGGGTGCTGTCGCCCTACGATCTCAACCCGATGGGCTACAACCCGCTGCGCGCCGTGTTGGCCGAGAGCATCGATTTCGGGCGGCTTGCGCACTCGCCGATTCTGCTCTTCATCACCGCGACGCGGGTGCGCACTGGTCGCGGCCGCGTCTTCCGCAACGCCGAGATTACCGCCGATGTGCTGCTGGCATCGGCCTGCCTGCCGACCATGTTCCGCGCCATCGAGATCGACGGTGAACCGTATTGGGATGGCGGCTTTGCCGGCAACCCGACCATCACACCGCTGGTCCGCGAAAGCGACGCCCACGATACGATCCTCGTTCAGATCAATCCGACCGAGCGGCTGGAGCCGCCGCGAACGGCCGCGGAGATCCTCAACCGTCTCAACGAGATTTCCTTCAATTCACCGCTGATGAAGGAGCTGCGCATGATCGCGCTGTTGCGGCAGGCCGCCGATCCCGGTAGCGGCGAGGGCGCGCGGTGGGCCAAGATGCGGACACACCGGATCAAGAGCGACATGCTTGCGAAATTCGGCGCATCGTCGAAGCTCAACGCGGAATGGGAGTTCGTCTCGATGCTCCGCGCGGAGGGGCGCATGGCCGCGGAGGCCTTTCTCGCCGAGCATGGCGCCGACATCGGCCGGCGTTCGACGGCCGATCTCGATGTCCTCCTGGCGGAGTGCTGAGGCATGGGGCTTCTCGGCCTTCTCGTCGGACTCGGTCTGCTCGTGCTGTTTGCGTTTCGCGGCTGGAGCGTTCTCCTGCTCGCGCCCTTCGCGGCGCTGGTTGCGGCATTGTTCGGTGGTGAGCCGCTGCTGGCGAACCTGACGCAGGTTTTCATGGTGAATGCGGCGGGGTTTTTGGCACAGTTCTTTCCGATCTTTCTGCTCGGCGCCGTTTTCGGCAAGCTGATGGATGACAGCGGCGCGGTCAGGTCGATCGCCGCCTTCATGGCGAAAAATCTCGGCGAGCGGCGCGTGATCCTGGCCGTGGTGCTGGCGGGCGCGCTGGTCACCTACGGCGGCGTCAGCCTGTTCGTCGCGTTCTTCGTCATCGTGCCGATGGCACGTTCGCTGTTTCGTGCTGCCGGCATTCCGCGCCGGCTGATTCCGGCCACGATCGTTCTGGGCACCTCGACCTTCACCATGTCGGCCCTCCCGGGCACACCCTCGATCCAGAATGCGATCCCGATGCCGTTCTTCGGCACGACACCGTTTGCCGCGCCGGGCCTAGGCATCATCGCCTCTCTCATCATGCTCGGAACGGGATTGTGGTGGCTGCATCGCGCGGAAGCCAAGGCGCGGCGCGCCGGCGAGGGTTATGGCGACGAAGGCGAGGATCTGACCGAGCGCGCCGCATCCGACGAGTTCGTCCGCGAGCGCGCCACCGCGGCACGCGAGTTCGATCCGGCGGAGCTCAAGCACGGCCGCCGCAGCAGCGAGCCTGCGCCCGTCGTGAGCGCCATCCTGCCACTGATCGTCGTCGTCGCCGTCAATCTGGCGATGTCGCTCGGCGTGCTGCCGCGCCTCGATGTCTCCTATCTCGCCGAGCAACGCTTTGGCGGGACCTCGCTTGCCGCGGTCGCAGGCGTGTGGTCGGTCGTGGTCGCCCTGACCGCCGCCATCGTCGCGACGATCGTGCTGAACCGGGCGCGCCTGCCGGCGTTGCGGCAGACCATGGATGCCGGGGCCAATGCATCGGTGCTGCCTGCGTTCAGTGTGGCGAGCCTGGTCGGATTTGGTGCGGTCGTGGCCGCGCTGCCGGCCTTCACAACCGTGCGTGACTGGGTGCTCGCGATCGAAGGCGGGCCGCTGGTGTCGCTCGCGGTCGCAACCAACATCCTGGCGGCGCTGACCGGCTCGGCATCGGGCGGCCTGACCATTGCGCTTGATGCACTCGGAGAGACCTATCTGGATCTCGCCGCACGCACCGGCATCGATCTTGCTCTGATGCATCGCGTCGCGGTGATCGGCTCGGGAACGCTGGATATTCTGCCGCATAACGGTGCGGTGGTCAGCCTGCTCGCGATCTGCGGCCTGACGCATCGCGACAGCTATGTTGACATCGTCATGGTGGGCATCGTGACGTCGCTCGTGGCGCTGGTGACTGTCATCGCGCTGGGCAGCGCGCTTGGATCGTTCTGAAGCGATTGACGGGGCAGGGTGGTTTACCCCGCCGCCGTCGCTTGTGCGCCACCGGACGAGGAAGCGGCCCTCGATCGCGACGGCCGCCTCAAGCCGCGATCCATCCGCGAGGTCCTAGTGCGCGCCGCCCGCGCCCGCCGCCTTCACCCGCCGCGTCAGCAGCACCGCGATCGCGGCGAGCACCAGCACTGCGCCGATCACGGCGAACGCGTCGGAATAGCCCATCACCAGCGCCTGGCGCTTCACCGTCTTGCCGAGCGCGATGATCGCCTGCTCGCGCGCGGCGTTGGGGTCGGGCACGCCATGGGCCAGGAAATAGTCCGTCATCTGCGCGACGCGGCCGCGGACTTCCTCGCGGCCGAGCGTGACGGACTGGCCGATGATGTTGGAGTGAAACTGTTCGCGCTTGGTGATGATGGTGGCAAGCGTCGCCGTGCCGATGGCGCCGCCGAGATTGCGGAACATGTTGCTGATGCCCGAGGCCGCGGCCGCGTCCTGCGGTGCGATTCCGCCCGTCAGCACCGAGGTCAGCGGCGTCAGCACCATGGCCTGGCCCACGGCGCGCACGATGTTGGGGATCCAGAGCTGATCGCCGGCATAGTCGGCCGACATGCCCGTGTTCATGAAGCAGCTATAGGCGAAGATGAGCAGCCCGGTGATTGCGATGAGGCGTGTGTCGAAACGCTGCATCAGTTTCGGGATCAGCGGGATCAGCACCAGCTGCGGCAGGCCGGTCCAGGCCAGCACGTTCCCGATCTGCTCCGCATTGTAGCCCTGCGCCTGGCCGAGATAGGCCGGCAGGATGTAGACGGAGCCGAACAGCGCGAAACCGACCATCGTCATCGCGATCGTCCCGAAGCCGAAATTGCGTTGCGTCAGCAGGCGTAGCCGGATCAGCGGCTTTTCGATGGTGAGCTCGATGGTGACGAACAGCGTCAGGCTGATGGCGGCGATCACCGCGAGCTTGACGATGAAGGGCGAGGAGAACCAGTCGTCCTTGTTGCCTTCCTCGAGCACGGCCTGCAGCGCTGACAGCCCGATCGCCATGGTGACGATGCCGGCCCAGTCGCCTTCTTTCAAAAGTCCGAGCTGCATCTTCTGCCGCTCGAGCGTCAGATAGAGCGCGGTCACCATCACCGCGGTCGGGATCACGTTGACGAAAAAGATCGTGCGCCAGCCGTAGTTCTCCGTGAGATAGCCGCCGATCGTCGGGCCGATCGCGGGGGCAAAAGTGACAGATAGCGCGAAGATCGCGAGCCCAACCGGCTGCTGCGGCTTCGGCAGCCTGGTCAACACCAGCGTGAACGCCATGGGGATCAGCACGCCGCCGGCAAAGCCTTGCAGGCCGCGCATCGCGATCATCGACGGCAGGTCGTGGGTGAAGGCACAGGCGACCGAGAAGGCCGCGAACAGGCTCGCGCTCGCCAGCATGTAGCGGCGGAACGTGAACACGCGGCTGAGATAGTCGGTCAGCGGGATCACGATGATCTCGCCGATCAGGTACGACGTGGAGATCCAGGAGCCGTTGTCGGCGCCGGTGCCGATGCCGCCCTCGATGTTGGCCAGCGAGGCGTTGGTGATCTGGATGTTCAGGATCGCCATGAACGATCCGATCATGGCGGCAAGCACGGCGACCCAGACCGCGACGCTCGCGCGGTTGGAATCGACGGCGACGTGATTAGGCGTCGCGACCGGGGTCGCTTGCATCGAAAGTGAGAGGCTGTCTGACATGGCACGACCCTCCGGAAACGAGTGTTGCCTTTGACGCATCGGCCGCCTTCGCAGCCTGCGTATTCGAACGAGTTGCAATGGTCGGGATGACGGACATGCCGGGACGGAGCGCGATGGCGCGCCCGTACTCATCATCGAGCGCGATCTTGACCGGGATGCGTTGCACCACCTTGGTGAAATTGCCGGTCGCGTTGTCGGGCGGCAGCAGCGCGAATTCCTGGCCGCTGGCGGGCGCGATGGAGTCGACATGGCCGTGCACGATCTGGCCCGGGAACATGTCGACCTCGATAGCGACGGCCTGGCCCGATTTCACGTGGGTGAGCTGCGTTTCCTTGAAATTGGCGACGACGTAGGCACCCTCGGCCGGCACGATCGACATCAGTTGCGTGCCTGCCTGTACGAACTGGCCGACGCGCAACGAACGGTTTCCGACCACGCCGTCGATCGGGGAGACGACGCTGGTGTAGCCGAGGTTCAGCTCGGCCTGGTGCTGCACCGCTTCCGCACGCGCCGCCGCCGCCTTGGCCTGGACGATCTCGGCCTTGAGCAGGTCGACCTGCTTGAGGGCCGAAGCGAGATTGGCGGTGTCGCGTTCGAGCGTCGCCTGCGCGGAGGCAATGCGTGATTGCGCCTGCTGCGCGTTCTGCACGCTGCCGGAGCCGGTCGCGGCGAGATCGGTGTAGCGCTTGTTGTCCTGCGCGGCGAAGGTGAGGTTGGCCTGATCGACGTCGAGCGTGGCTCGCGCCGCCTTGATCACCGCCTGCTGAACCTCGATCTGCGCTTCCTTGCTCGATATGGTGGCATTCGCCGCCAGCACATCGGCCTTGGCCTGGTCGAGCGCGACCCTGAAGTCGCGGTCGTCGATCCGGGCCAGCACCTGACCGGCCTTCACTTGCTCGTTATCGGCGACCAGAACGCGATCGAGATAGCCGCCGACCTTCGGAGCGACGGTGGTGTTGTCAGCCTTCACATAGGCGTCATCGGTCGAGACGAGGTACTGGCCGACAGTCCAGTAATCATAGCCGTACCAGCTCGCACCGGCGACTGCGATGACCGCGGCTCCCATCAGCAATAGCTTGCGAAGACTGAGTTTTTTCCTGGTGGCGACGGCTGGTGTGCCGGGCAGGACACCCTCCAGCGCGGAAGCGGGCAGGGCGGTCTGGACGGCGGCAGATGGGGTGGTGTGGACGGTCATGGCCGGCTCCCCTGATTTAGGAAACTTGACGATTTCCAAAATGAGGCTAGCTTTGGAATTGTCAATGGAATGACAGGCATCATGTAAAGACATGGCTGAGGCAAGACAGGACAACGCATGCCGCCCGCGCGGGCGGCCCCCGGTGCGCAGCGACGAGGAGACGACGCGAATCGTCCTCGAAGTGGCGCGGCATACCTTCGCGGTCGAAGGCTACGCCGCGACCAGCACCGAAGAGCTCGCCCGCCGCGCCGGCATCTCGACCAAGACGCTCTATCGCCTTTTTCCAGGCAAGGCCGCGCTGTTCGAGGCCATGTGCGCAGACAGGCTCGAGCGCCTGCTCTCTGCCGTCGATCTCCAGGCCGGCGATGACGTCGATATCGAAACGGGCTTGCGCGCCGCTCTGATGGCCTGCGCCGATCTCGCGCTCGACCCCGAGGTCGTGGCGTTGCAGCGCATGGTGCTGCAGCAATCCGCTACATTTCCCGAGCTCGCCGCGAATTTCTACACCAACGGCATCGCCCGCACCGTCAGGACACTCGCCGGTTGGCTGCGCCTCCAGGTCAAGCGCAAGCGCATCGCCATCGGAGACGCCGAAGAAGCGGCCGGCATGCTGATCGGCATGGTCGCGTCGGCGCCGCAGCGTGCCGCGATCTATGGCGGTGCAGCTTTGCCGTCACGCAAGCAGATCGAACGACGCGTGGAGACCTGCGCGGCGCTTTTCCTGGACGGCTGCCGCGCCAAACCGGCCTAGCGGCTCCGTTTTGACAATCCCATTCGCTCCGGCTATGTATTTCGCATGCGAAATAAAATAGCCGCAGCGAGACATCATCGGCTGATCTATCTGCTGAACGTCGCGCAACGGCGCCTGCAGCGTTGGATGGCGGCACAGCCCTCGAGCGAAGTGACGCCGGCACAGGCCGGGCTGCTGTTCATCCTCGGCAAGCAGGATGGCGTCCTCATGGGCGAAGCCGGGGCGGCACTGGATATGGGCCCGGCCGGCATCTCCGGCCTGGTGGATCGCAGTGCTGCGGCAAAACTGGTCGAGCGGAGGGCCGATCGCGAGGACGGCCGTGCCTGGCGGGTGTGGTTGACGCCAAGGGGCCGCGATGTGCTGGCGCAGGCAAAGACCGACACGGCTGCAATCAACGCCGCGCTGACGGAGGGATTTACCGGTGCGGAGATCGAAATTGTCGCGCGCTGGCTGAGGAGCATTCAAGACAAGTTTCCAAGAGAGATTTCAAGAGACACCACAAGGGATCCAGAGGACTAAGAGGAGAAACCGATGACCGAGCATGTGCGCGTCGAAAACAACGGCGGAGTTCTCACGATCACGCTGGCGCGCCCCGACAAGAAGAACGCGCTGACGGATGCGATGTACGGCAAGCTTGCCGACACCGTCGAATCCGCCGAGTCCGATCCGTCCGCGCGCGTGCTGCTGATCCGCGGCGAGGGTGACATGTTCACTGCCGGCAACGACGTCGGCGAGTTTGCAGCCGTCGCCACCGGCAAGTCCGAAAGCAGCCGCAACGTCGGCCGCTTCATCCAGTCGCTGGCGCGTTGCACCCGTCCGCTGGTCGCGGCCGTGCAGGGCCGCGCCGTCGGCATCGGCACCACGATGCTCTTGCATTGTGATCTCGTCGTGCTCGCCGACAATACACTGTTGTCGACGCCCTTCGTCAGTCTCGCGCTGGTTCCAGAGGCCGCATCGAGCCTGCTGATGCCGGCGCGCATAGGCTATTCCCGCGCCTACGAGATGTTCGCGCTCGGCGAGACCGTGCCGGCCAAGGCGGCGCTGGAATGGGGCCTGGCCAGCCGCGTGGTGCCGCTGGACAAGCTCGACGCCGAGGCGCTTGCGTTGGCCCAGCGTCTCGCCCGCCAGCCGGCCGGTGCGCTCACTGCGACCAAGAAACTCATGCGAAACGGCGAGGCCCTGGTCGCTCAGATGCTGGCGGAGGGCGAGCAGTTCGCACGGCGCCTGCGCACCGCCGAGGCACGCGAGGCGTTCACGGCCTTTGCCGAGCGTCGGCCGCCTGACTTCACGAAGGTTTCGTGACGTCGAGGCGGTGTTAGGGTCTGGCAAACCGGGAATTCCCCGCGTTTGATTCAGCCTTAACGGAACGTTCGCATGTCGCGGTGCAAGGTGGCTTCTCGTGAAGTAGGCCCCTTGCGACCCATGTCCATGTTTAAGAAATCGGTAAGCTCGCTCCTCCTGGTGTTGATGGCTCTGCTGGCGGCCGGCGCGCTCGCCTCTACGGCGATCCAGATGGTCGGGGCCTTCGGCCGCTACAGCGACAGCCTCGAGACCGCGAGGCTGGCCGCCGCGGACAAGGCGATCTTTCATGGCGTGCTGGCGCTGCGCAGCAATCGCGGCGACGCCCAGAGCGCGCTGCTCGGCGAAGACGACGCGCGTCCCAAGCTTGCCGAGGCCGAGAAGGCGGAGCAGGGTGGCTATGATGGCGTCAGCGCCGCGATGGCCAGTGTCAACTTCGTCCGGCGCGACGAGCTTGCGAGCACGCTGAAGCAGCGCTGGGGCGAGGCCGCGCCGCAATTCCAGCTGTTCTACGACGAAGCCAGGCGTCCCCGTGCCGAACGCAAGATCGAGCGCACCAACTCCTGGTACGACGCCGTCTCCAAGGTCATCGACACCGCGAATCTCGCCTCCACCGCGGTGTCGAACCGCGCCTGGATGGACGATCCCTTCATTGCCCGCATGATCCAGGTCCGACGTCTCGCCTGGCAGGTGCGCGACCGCTATGGAATCCATTGTTCGGCATTGCGCTCGAACGTCAACAGCAGCAAGCCGCTCGACGACGCCCAGAAGCGCGCGCTGGCGCAATGGGACGGCACCATCGCTTCCGCCTGGTCCGGCATGGACGAGTTGTTGGCCTCGCCCGACGTGGCCGCGGAGTTGATCAGCGCCGCCACGGAGGCGCGTGGCAAGACGGACGGCGTGCTCAGGCAGATCGGCGATCTCACCAAGAATTTCGACGGCAGCGGCAAGCCGGCGATGGCGGCGGCGGACTGGAATGTGCTGTGCCAGTCGCCGTTCCCGCTCATTGTCGGGATCGCGACCAAGGCGCTCGACCAGTCGATCGCGCGCGCCGAGACCGTCCAGGCCAAGGCGCTGACCAATCTGATCGTGCAGTCGCTCGCGTTCCTGCTGGCGCTCGCCGTGACGCTCGCCGGTGTCTATGTCGTGCGAAATCGCCTGATGCGTCCGGTGCGCGCCATTCTCGACGCGATCGCCCGGATCAGCGCGCGCGACTACGCAACGTCGGTTCCGCAACCCCGCTATCCCGACGAGTTCGGCACCATGGCCGCCGCGCTGGAAAGCCTGCGCGAAAGCGCGGCCACCGCGGAACGTCTTGGCCGGGAACGCGAATCGCAGCAGGCGATGCAGCTCGCCCGCTCGGGCACCGTCGACGAGGCGTGCCGTAGCTTTGACGAAACCGTGCAGGCGGTGATTCAAAGCGTCGCGACATCGGCCAAGGAGCTCGATGCGACCGCGACCGACGTGCGCACGTTGGTGTCGGAATCGAGCAGCCAGACTTCCGCGGTCTCGTCCGCCGCCGAGCAGGCCACCAACAATCTCGAAAGCATCGCGGCCGCGACCGAGGAGCTCTCGGCCTCTGTCGGCGAGATCTCCGCGCAAGTGCAGTCCAGCGCACGTGATGCGCGCGAAGCGGTGTTCCAGGTCGAGCAGACCAATGCCACCGTCGAAATCCTCGACCAGACCGCAGGCCGCATCAGCGAAGTCGTGAAGATGATCCACGCCATCGCCGGCCAGACCAATCTGCTCGCCTTGAACGCCACGATCGAGGCGGCCCGTGCCGGCGAGGCCGGCCGCGGCTTTGCGGTGGTTGCCGGCGAGGTCAAGAGCCTCGCCTCGCAGACCGCGACCGCGACGGAAGAGATCTCGCGCCAGGTGGAGGAGATCCAGGGCGCGACTGGTCAGGCGGTCGCCGCCATCCGTTCGATCGGGGGCGCCATCAGCGGCATCGACGAAAAGATGACCGCCATTGCCGCCGCCGTCGAACAGCAGCGCGCGGCCACAACCGAGATCTCGCGCAACTTCCAGCATGCCGCCCAGGGCACCCGCGAGGTCACCGATACCATCGGCAGCGTGGCCCAGCTCAACCAGGAGACCGGCAATGCCGGCACGGTGCTGTTCCAATCCGTGACCAAGATGTCGGCCGACGCCGACCGCCTCCGTGTCGCGGTCGAGGGCTTCCTCGGCGCCGTAAAGTCCGCTTAAGGCTTCCATTCCCGGCTCGACGGAACGCGGATCGGCATTGCCGCGCCTGCCTGCGACCTGTAAATGGTAGCGGTACCAAGCTCTAACGACGGGACTACAGGGAGATAATTTCGATGCCGGTCACCCCCCACAAGGCCCAGCGCCCCTATCGCGGCGTGTTTCCGGTCGCCCCCACCATCTTCGACGAGCGCGGCGAGCTCGATCTCGAGGGCCAGCGTCGCTGCATCGATTTCATGATCGATGCCGGTTCGAACGGCATCTGCATCCTCGCCAATTTCTCCGAGCAATTCGTGCTGACCGATGCCGAACGCGAGAGCGTGATGCATGCGGTGCTGGAGCAGGTCGCCGGCCGCGTGCCGGTGATCGTCACCACCACCCATTTCAGCTCGGCCGTTTGCGCGGCGCGGAGCCGGCAGGCCGAGGCCGCCGGTGCGGCCATGGTCATGGTCATGCCGCCCTATCACGGCGCCACGTTCCGGGTGCCTGAAAAGGGCATCGTCGAATTCTTCAAGGTGCTCTCGGGCGCGATCAACATCCCGATCATGATCCAGGACGCGCCGGTCGCGGGCACGCCGCTGTCGGTCGAGCTGCTGGCACGGTTGGCGCACGAATTCTCCAATATCCGCTATTTCAAGATCGAGGTGCCGGGCGCGGCGTCAAAGCTCCGCAGCCTGATCGAGGCCGGCGGCAAGGATATAGAGGGTCCCTGGGACGGCGAGGAGGCGATCACGCTGATGGCCGATCTCGATGCCGGCGCGACCGGCGCGATGACCGGCGGCGGCTATCCCGACGGTATCCGCCAGATCATCGATCCCTATTTCGCGGGCGATCGGGAGAAGGCCAAGACCGCCTATGAACGCTGGCTGCCGCTGATCAATTACGAGAACCGTCAATGCGGTCTGATCGCCTGCAAGGCGATGATGCAGGCCGGAGGCGTGATCAAGTCCGACGCGGTCCGCCACCCGCTGCAGCCGCTGCATCCCGCGACGCGGGCAGGACTGCTCGAACTCGCCAAGGAGCGCGACGCGTTGGCGCTGCGCTGGGGAAAGTAATCCAAAGTCTCCGCCGTCGTCCCGGCCTTTGCCGGGACGACATTGAGAATGCCGCGCAGCCGCGCTAGCTCGCCAGCGTCCACTCGCCAATGACGCGAAACCTCGTCTTCGCGTCATCCTGCTTGAACAGCGTGATGCGATCGATCTCGAGCGTGTCGAGACCGAGCCCCGCAAACCGCGCCCGCAACATCTCCAGGATCGGCCCGCGCCGATCCGCATCCAGCCGCCCCGTCAGGGTCATGTGGAAGCGGAACTCCTCCATCACGTAGGGATAGCCCCAGCGATCGAGATAGTCGCGCTGCCGCTCGCTGAGCCTGTCGGGCTTGCGCCGCGCGCGGTCTTCCGCCGTCAGTGGTGGACGGAAGCAATCGAAATCGCGGGCGCAATCGGCGGCAAGCTTTTGAAGCGCATCGACCGGCTCAGCCGGGATCACAGCAATGAAGCCACTGATAGCACCGACCACAGGACGGATCACCGGAATCGGCCGGGCCTTGCCGGCAAATGCGGCACACGCCGCCGAGAGCTCCGCTTCGGTCCTGCCCGCCGCCAGCGCCATCGGCGCCTTGAGCGTGCCGTGAAAGCCGTATCTGCGGGGATCGGCGGTGATGTCGCGCCAGTCAGGTGCAACGCGTAACGCGTCGCCGGCAAAGGGTGGCTCCTCGCCCGTATAGGCATCATAGCCGAGCAGCTCGGCGCCAAAGCGCGAGAGCGCGCTGTCTGCGCCGGCGGCAAAATAGATCGCGTAGCGGGGGAAACCTGTCATTTCAGGAGCATAGCCAATTTAGGCCGCAACGACAGTCTCGCGCGGCGCCGCTGCTGTGCCGATCAGCCGGGTCGCATCGGCGAGATGCACGAGCTTGCCGGCTGAGATCACCGCGACCAGCCGCGGCCGCAACGGCGCACTGTCGTCGACGAGCAGGATGTCGGCACGAAGGCCTGTCGCGAGCGTGCCGCGATCGGTCAGCCCGGTGGCTTCTGCCGGTGCCGACGAGATCAGCTTCCAGGCTTCGGTCAGCGGCCGCACGCCCTCGGCGGCCAGGCGGAAGGCCGCGAGCAGCGGCGCCGGATAGTAGTAGTCGGAGGCCAGCACCGAGCAGAGGCCCTTCGCGATCATGTCGGACGCCTTGGTCCAGCCGGTGTGGCTGCCGCCGCGCACGACATTCGGCGCGCCGTAGACGATGGCGTCGCCGGCAGCCGCGGCCTCGCGCGCCGTCTCCTCATTGATCGGAAACTCGGCGAGCTTCACGCCCATGTCGCGAAATGACTTGCGCATCGCCGGCGTCGCATCGTCGTGCGAGAGCATCCGCACGTCGGCCGCGCGGGCCACTGCTGCGAGCCGGTTGATCGACGCCGGAACATCGGCGGCGCGCGAGACGATATGCGTGACGAGCTTGTCGAAGTCTTCGCTCGACAGCCCGGTGCGTTCCACCATGCGGTTGCGCTTGCGTGGATTGGAGATGTCGGCCACGACCCCGTCCATGTGGTCGTTGAAGGCGAACAGGTCGACGCGGCCCTCTCCGAGCCACTGGCTGATCTCATCTTCGGCATCGAGATTGTAGGTCTCGTGGCGCAGATGGAAACGGGTATCGGCGGCGAAGCGCGGACGCTGCCGCTCGATCGCCTCGAGCAGGCGCCTTGCATTGTCGCCGCTGCGCAGGCCCGGCTCCCACGACCAGGTGGTGGCGTGGAATACCGTTGTGATGCCGTTACCGATGACCTGGCGGTCGGTGTCGTCAAGCGCGACGTCGATCGGGAAGTCGACGCCGGCGCGCGGCATCATCTGCCGCTCGAAGGCGTCGCCGTGCAGATCGACGATTCCAGGCAGCACCAGAAGATTGCGCGCATCGATCGCCAGCCGTGCCCGGCCGCGGGATGCATCGATCTGCGCGATGTCGGTTCCTGAAACTGCGAGGGAAGTTTCGGCGAGCTCGGAGCCGATCAGCGTCCGGCCACCCTCGATGAAAATGTCTGTCACGCGACCGCGCTTCGTTTGCTGGAAGGGAAACTTGCCCCTGCTTCGTATGCTCCGAGGAAATCTTCAATCGCGAGCTTGCGGAAATCGGGCAGCGCTTCACGCAATTTGTCGTGATCCCAGTCCCACCATGCCAGCTTGGCAAGCCGCCCGGCAATCTCTTCCGAGAACCGGCGGCGGACGATGCGCGCGGGATTGCCGGCGACGATGGTATAGGCCGGCACGTCCTTGGTGACGATGGCGCCGGCTGCGATGACCGCGCCGGTGCCGATGTTGCGGCCCGGCAGCACGATCGCGCCATGGCCGATCCAGACGTCGTGGCCGATATGGACGTGATGCTGGCGTCGCCACTCGAAAAACTCGCTGTCGTCGCTCTCGCCGGGAAAGTAGGCGCTGGAGCGGTAGGTGAAATGCGCCTGCGTGGCGCGGTGCATCGGATGATTGCCGGGATTGATCCGCGTCATCGCCGCAATCGAGCAGAACTTTCCGATCGTGGTGTAGGTGATCTGCGCGTCGTTGACGACGTAGGAGTAATCGCCCATCGCCACCTCGTGCAGGATCGTTCGCGCGCCGACCTCGGTGTAGGCGCCGAGCCTGACCTCGTGCAGTTTCGCCGAAGGATCGATGGTCGGCTCGACCGAAAGCACCTTGGTCATGTTGTATCCGAAATTTCGAGGGCGGGCGCTCGTCTTCGAGCTGCCCGATGACATCATCATGACGATACAATGACAGGGGATGAGCTGTGTTGGATCGCCGCACCGTCGTGCTCATGTCACACAAGTGTCAACCGCCGGCGCTAGCGGTGGGCTCCAGCTACTCTGGAGCGCTGCATGCTGGTGGTTGAGGGTCTGACGTGCCGCTTCGGCGCAAAAGCCGCGGTGGACGACGCTTCGTTTCAAATCTCGCCCGGCGGCTTCGTCGGTGTGATCGGGCGCTCCGGCGCCGGCAAGTCCACCTTGCTGCGGACCATCAACCGTCTGGTGACGCCGACGCAGGGCCGCATCCTGTTCGACGGCCTCGACGTCACCGCGCTGCGTGGCAAGGAGCTGCGGCAGTGGCGGGCGCGCTCGGCCATGATCTTCCAGCAGTTCAACCTGGTCGGCCGGCTCGACGTGCTGACCAATGTGCTGATGGGTCGTTTGGCAACCATGCCGGCCTGGCGCTCGCTATCGCAGGTCTGGCCCGAGCAAGACAAGGCGCTGGCGATGTCGGCGCTCGAACAGTTCGACATCGCCGCGCTCGCCGCCCAGCGCGCCGACCAGCTCTCCGGCGGCCAGCAGCAGCGCGTCGCCATCGCGCGGGCGCTGGTGCAGCAGCCGGACATCATCCTCGCCGACGAGCCGATCGCCTCGCTCGATCCGCGCAACACCAAGATCGTCATGGACGCGCTGCTGCGCATCAACAAGCACTTCGGCATCACCGTGATCTGCAATTTGCATTCGCTCGATCTGGCGCGCAGCTATTGCGACCGCCTGATCGGTATGGCGCAGGGGCGGGTGGTGTTCGATGGCGCCCCGTCCGCACTGACCGACCTCGTCGCGCGTGAGCTCTATGATCTCGAAGCCGCCGAAATCATGGGCGGCGCGCCTGCGCCGGCGCCCGAGGGCGTCCCGGCGCTCGGAAGGGCCGCGGCTGCCTGAGCTGCGCCGCATCCATTATTGCCAGTCTTGCGTCAACCGATCCTATCACATGAAGAGGACATCATGATCACTCGCAGACTCATTCTCGCCGGCGCAGCCGCGCTGACCTTTGCCGGATCCGCCTCCGCCGAAGACTGGAGGACGAAATATCCGGAGATCACCTTCGCCGCGATTCCGGCCGAGAACGGCTCGGGCGTGACCGAGCGCTATGCCCCCTTCATCAGCTATCTGTCCAAGGAGCTTGGCATCAAGGTCACACTGCGTGTCGCCAACGACTACGCGGCTCTGATCGAGGGCCAGCGCGCCGGCAACATCCAGATCGGCTATTACGGTCCGGCTTCCTTTGCGCGTGCCCGCCTCACCGGCGTGAAGACCGACGCCTTCGTCATCGACGTCAATTCCGACGGCTCGAAGGGCTACTACTCGGTGTTCTACGTGTTGGCGAAATCGCCGTACCGGAAGATCGAGGATCTCAAGGGCAAGAACCTCGGGCTGGTCGATCCGAACTCCACGTCCGGCAACAACATGCCCCGCTTCAAGCTGAACGCGATGGGGATCGATCCCGATGCCTATTTCTCCAAGGTCGTCTTCACCGGCAGCCACGAGAACGCCGTTCTCGCGCTCGCGCAAGGAACCGTCGATGTCGCCGCCAACTGGTGGAACGCCGACGACGATTCCAACCTGACCCGCATGCTCAACAAGGGCATGGTGAAGTCGGCCGACGGCACGCCGATGAAGAAGGAGGATTTCCGCATCATCGTGAAGTCCGACCTCATCATCAACTCGCCCTATGCCTATCTCAGCGATCTGCCTGACGACATGAAGGCCGCGATCAAGAAGGCCTTCCTCGATGCGGCGACGAAGGACCCCGAGGCGTTCAAGAAGCTCTCCGACGGCAAGAACAAGCCCTGGGAGCCGGTCGCCACCGACGATTACAACAAGACCATCGAGCTGATCAAGTTCGTCGACAATCTGCGCAAGAAGGCGTCCTGACCTCGTCGGGACGATGTACTGGAGCCGGGTCGAGGGACCCGGCTCTTTTCTTGATGGATCTGTCTGTCCTGGATCTGTGCCTTCGATGACGATTGCGGTTTCGATCCTTCCCGAGCAGCAGCTCGCCGCCCTCAACGCCGCCTATCGCAAGGCGGTCGCACGCAAGCGCTTGCGGCTGCTGGCGGGCCTCGCCGTCTTCGTCGTCGCGCTGATTGTGGCCTCGATCGGCGCCGAGGTGAATTTGCGGACGTTCTTCAGCTATTTCGGCAACTTCGTCAGCTATTTCGACCGCATCCTGACCCTCGATAGCGGCGAGCGGGTCTGGACCAATCCTGGCGAGTGGTTCTGGGGCCGGCACAAATGGCTGAGACTGCTCGGCGAGACGCTGCTGATCAGCTATGTCGGCACGCTGATCGGCAGCGTTTTCGCCTTCGCGCTGAATTTCTTGTCCGCTGAGAACACCTCGCCCGCGGCCTGGCTGCGCTTCACGGTGCGGCGCTTGCTTGAATTCGCGCGCACGGTGCCCGGCATCGTGTTTGCGTTGATCTTCGTCATGGCCTTCGGCCTCGGTCCGGTCGCGGGTGTGCTGGCGATCGCGATCCACTCGACCGGCGCGCTCGGAAAACTGTTCTCGGAGATCGTCGAGAATGCGGACATGAAGCCTGCCGAAGGTATCCGCTCCACCGGCGCGAGCTGGATCTCCTGCATGCGATTTGCGATCCTGCCGCAGGTCTCGGCGGGCTATGCCAGCTACGCGCTGCTGCGCTTCGAGATCAACGTCCGCGAAGCTTCCGTCATGGGCTTTGTTGGCGCCGGCGGCATCGGGCAGGAGCTGATCGTCGCGATCCGTAAGTTCTACTACTCCGATGTCAGCGCCATCCTCGTCACCATCATCGTCACGGTCTTCCTGATCGACATCACCACCGGCTGGGTGCGCGGCCGCCTGTTTGGCAGGGAGGCGCGAAATTGAGCAAGCCGCCTGAAGTGAACACTGCGGAGTTCCGCGCGCGCTATCCCGACGTCTTCGACCGCCCGGCGTCGTCGCGCCTGGCGACGCCGATGATGCTGCTCGCTGCGCTAGCGATCTTCGTGTTCGGCCTGGTCGATCTCGATTTCTCGCCCTCGCGTTTCATCTCGGGGCTGAGCCAGCTCGGCTGGATCGGCATGATGATGATGCCGCCCGATCCCGGCTCGTCGCTGCCGCTTTATCTGAAAGCGCTGGGCGAGACGCTGTCGATCGCGCTGCTCGGCACCACGCTGGCCGCACTGATGGCGCTGCCGGTCAGCCTGATTGCGGCGCGTAATATCGTGCCTGAAATGGTCCGCTTCCCGGTGCGGCGGTTCCTCGATTCGATCCGCGGCGTCGACACCCTGATCTGGGCGCTGGTCTGGATCAACGTCGTCGGGCTCGGCCCGTTCGCCGGCGTGCTCGCGATCGCGGTGTCGGATTTCGGCGCCTTCGGCAAGCTGTTCTCGGAGGCGATCGAAGGCGCCGACCAGAAGCAGGTCGAGGGCATCCGTGCCTCCGGCGGCGGCGTGCTGCACGAGATCCGCTTCGGTTTGATGCCGCAGGTGCTGCCTGTCATCGCCGGCCAGGTGCTCTACTTCATCGAGTCCAACACGCGCTCGGCAACCATCATCGGCATCGTCGGCGCCGGCGGCATCGGCCTCCAGCTCGCCGAGCAGATCCGCGTGCTGGAATGGCAGAAGGTATCCTTCCTGATCCTGATGATCCTGGTCGCAGTCGCCGCGATCGATTTCATCTCGGGCAAGCTGCGCTTTGCGATCATTGGGCGGGCCGTAGCCTGAGCCTTCCCTACGGCTCCACCAGAAACTCCACCCGCTCGGCTGCAAACCGCGAGTGCTTGGTCAGCAGCGGCTTGCCGCCGAGATCGAGATCCGTCGCATCGACCACCAGGATCGGCCGCCCCAACGGCAGATCGAGCCGCGCGGCGTCGGTCGCGTCCACGATGCCGGCCGTGATCCTCGTGGCGCCGCGGCGGTAGTCGCTGATACCGTAATGCTCGAGCATCTTCGTCATCGAGCGCGTGGCGGCAAACACCGTGCCGGCGTCGGGAAACCACTCTGCCGACAGCCAGGTGGTGGAGACGCAGATCGGCCTGCGATCGGCGAGGCGGATGGCTTCGATCCTGACCAGCGGCGCGCCTGTCTTCAATCCGAGTTCCCGCGCGAGCTCCCGCGTTGCGACATCCTCCGACGCCTCGATCATCCTTCCATGCGGCTCGCGGCCGTCGGCGCCGACGATCTCCGAGAAGCGCGTGCGCGAGCGCAGGGGATAAGCGAGCTTCTGCGCCTCGACATAGGTTCCGCTGCCGCGCTCGGCACGCACGATGCCGCGTTCGGCGAGCGCCGCCAGCGCGCGCCGCACGGTGTGGCGGTTGACGCGATAGGTTTCGGCGATCTCCATCTCGCCCGGCAGCTTGTCGCCTATGGCAAGACGGCCGTCGGCGATGCCGCGCTCGATGCCGTCGGCAACGAGGCGCCACAGCGCGACGCCTGAAGAGGCGGTGTCCTGCATGCTCATGTCGGCGATCAGCCTAGCCCGAAAATCACACGTTTGTCACGAAACGGTCATGGCGTTTCCGTATCAAGTTGTCTAGTATCATAGACAACTTGAGTTCGACAAGAGTCGGTGGATTCGGTGACCCAGCACAACACCCAGCAAGCCCAGCGCCAGGCCGCCATGGCTGTGCTGGCGCATGCGGAGGCGGGCGAGATCGCCGCCCGCCTGCGCATGATCTCCTTGCCCGGCCATCAGGAGTTACGCGCGCCGGAGAACGGCCTGGTGATGTTGCGCGGCCGGATCGGTGGGGATGGCGCGCCGTTCAATCTCGGCGAGGCGACGGTGTCGCGCGCCGCCGTGCGGCTTGCGAGCGGCGAGGTCGGCTTCGGCTACACGCTCGGGCGCGATGGCGAGAAGGCGCGGCTGATCGCGCTGTGCGACGCGCTGGTGCAGTCGCGCGATTTTGGCGCGGCCGTCGAGCGCGACGTTATCGCGCCGCTGCGCGAGCAGCTTATGACGAGACGCAGGCGCGCGGCGGAAGAGACCGCTGCGACGAAGGTTGATTTCTACACCATGGTGCGCGGTGAAGGGTGAGGCCATGACCACGATTGCGGAACTGCCGCCGGGGTTCGCCGACAAGGTTTTGTCGGCGCAATCGACCTTTCGCTCGGTCATGGATGCGATGGCGCGGCCGGGCTCGGTCCAGCGCATCCTGCCGATGGCCGGAACACCTGAGACGATGATGCGTGGCACCGCCGCGATCGCGCTGACGCTGTTCGATCATGACACGCCGCTCTGGCTCGATGCTCGGATGGCGGAAAGCCCCGACGTCCTGAAATGGCTCAAGTTCCACAGCGGTGCGCCGGTGGTGCAGGATGCCTCGATCGCGGCGTTCGCTCTGATCAGTGACGGCGGTGCGTTGCCCCCGTTCGAGCGCTTCGCGCTCGGCACCAACGAATATCCTGACCGTTCGACCACGGTGATCATCCAGGTCGAAAGCCTGGACCGAGGACCGGGCTTCGAGCTGCGTGGCCCCGGCATTGACGGTGCCGCGACGCTTCAGGCCACGATCAAGCCCCCCGACCTGTTCGAACGTCTTCGTTGCAACGAAACCCTGTTTCCGCGTGGCATCGACGTGCTTCTGGTCGCCGATGATGCCGTGGCTGCGATCCCGCGCACCACGCGAGTCCTGGGCAAGGGAGGCTAGAGGCATGTATGTCGCAGTCAAGGGTGGCGAACGCGCCATCGAGAACGCTCATCGCCTGCTCGCCAATGCCAGGCGCGGCGACCAAAGCGTTGCGGAAGTCACGCTCGACCAGATCTCTGAGCAGCTTGGGCTCGCCGTCGATCGCGTCATGAGCGAAGGTTCGCTCTATGACCGCGAGCTCGCAGCGCTCGCGATCAAGCAGGCCCGTGGCGACCTGATCGAGGCGATCTTCCTGGTTCGCGCCTTCCGCGCCACCTTGCCGCGCTTGGGCGCCAGCGAACCGGTCGACACCGGCGCGATGAGGGTGCAGCGGCGGGTGTCGTCGACCTTCAAGGACATTCCCGGCGGTCAGATCCTCGGCCCCACCTTCGACTATACGCATCGCCTGCTCGATCCCTCGCTCGCCGGCGGCTTCGTGCCGGAAGCGCCGGCCCTGGCCGAGGCCTCGACGGCGCCGACGCCGCGCGTGACCGACATTCTCGGTCGTGACGGGCTGATCGAGACTTCGCCGCAGGCCGAAGACGGCGCCAGCGTCGGTGATCTCACCCGCGAGCCGCTGAACTTTCCGGCGGACCGCGATCTGCGCCTGCAAAATCTAGCGCGTGGGGACGAAGGCTTTCTGCTGGCGATGGGCTACTCCACCCAGCGTGGCTATGGCCGCAACCATCCCTTTGCCGGTGAGATCCGCTTCGGCGAGGTCGAGGTCGAATTCGCAGCAGAGGACGTCGGCTTCGCCGTGCCGCTCGGTTCGATCGAGCTGACCGAGTGCCAGATGGTCAACCAGTTCAAGGGCTCGGCGAACGAAGCGCCGTGCTTCACCCGCGGCTATGGCCTGGCCTTCGGCCAGAGCGAGCGCAAGACCATGTCGATGGCACTGGTCGACCGCGCGCTGCGTGCCCGCGAGCTCGGCGAAGAGGTCGGAGCTCCGGCGCAAGATGAAGAATTCATCATGTCGCATTCGGACAACGTCCAGGCGACCGGTTTCGTCGAGCATCTGAAGCTGCCGCATTATGTCGACTTCCAATCCGAGCTCGGCCTGTTGCGCAAGCTGCGCAAGGAATTCGCCGAAGCTTCTGCCGAAGCCAATGCGGCCGATGCCATGAAGGAGGCCGCGGAATGAACGCGCCCGCCTACAATTTCGCCTATCTCGACGAGCAGACCAAGCGGATGATCCGCCGTGCGATCCTCAAGGCGATCGCGATTCCCGGCTATCAGGTGCCGTTCGCCAGCCGCGAAATGCCGATGCCCTATGGCTGGGGCACCGGCGGCGTGCAGGTGACGGCCGCGATCCTGGGACCGCAGGACGTGCTGAAGGTGATCGACCAGGGCTCGGACGACACCACCAATGCGATCTCGATCCGAAAATTCTTCGCCAAGACCGCCGGCGTCGCGACGACGACTTCGACCGAAGAGGCGACGGTGATCCAGACGCGCCATCGCATCCCCGAGGCGTCGCTGCTTGCGAACCAGGTTCTGGTCTACCAGGTGCCGATCCCGGAGCCCTTACGCTTCCTCGAGCCGCGCGAGACCGAGACACGGCGCATGCATGCGCTCGCCGAATACGGGTTGATGCATGTGAAGCTCTACGAGGACATCGCCCGCTTCGGTCACATCGCGACCGCCTACGCCTATCCCGTGAAGGTGAATGCGCGCTACGTGATGGACCCGTCGCCGACGCCGAAGTTCGACAATCCCAAGATGGACAATTGCCCGGCGCTGCAATTGTTCGGCGCCGGCCGCGAGAAGCGCATCTACGCGATCCCGCCCTATACGAAGGTGGTGTCGCTCGATTTCGAGGACCACCCGTTCGAGCCCTATCGCTTCAACGCGCCCTGTGCGCTATGTGGCGCGGAAAATTCCTATCTCGACGAGATCGTCACCGACGACAAGGGCAGCCGCATGTTCGTCTGCTCGGACACCGACTATTGCGAGGGCCGGCAGGCCGCCGGCCATCACGGTGCCCTGAGTGCTGCACCCTACAAGGACAAGGCGCAGGGGAAAGCACAAGGGAAAGCAAATGGCTGATTTCGATACGCTCGAAGCTGATCAGCCGCTGCTGATCGCCGATAGCCTCAGCAAATCCTACGGCCGCATCGCCGCGTGCCGCGACGTGTCGTTCTCGCTCTATCCCGGGGAGGTGCTGGCGATCGTCGGCGAATCCGGTTCGGGGAAGTCGACACTGCTGCAGCTGCTGTCAGGTCAGCTCGCCGCCAGCGGCGGGCAGGTGTCCTATCGCATGCGCGATGGCGTCACGCGCGATCTCGCCGCGCTTGGCGAGGCCGAGCGGCGTCTGCTGTTCCGTACCGATTGGGGTTTTGTGCACCAGGATCCGGCGCAGGGCCTGCGCATGGCAGTCTCGGCCGGCGCCAATGTCGGCGAGCGGCTGATGGCCGTGGGCTGGAACCATTACGGCCGGATCCGCCAATCCGCCTCCGACTGGCTGACCCGTGTCGAGATCGACGTCGCGCGCATCGACGATGCGCCGCGCACCTATTCCGGCGGCATGCGCCAGCGTCTCCAGATCGCGCGCAACCTCGTCACCGGGCCGCGGCTGGTGTTCATGGACGAGCCGACCGGCGGACTTGATGTGTCGGTCCAGGCCCGCCTGCTCGATCTCTTGCGCAATCTCGTCGCCGAACTGCATCTCGCCGTCGTCATTGTCACCCACGATCTCGCGGTTGCGCGGCTGTTGTCGCATCGCGTGATGGTGATGAAGGGCGGCAGCGTCATCGAAACAGGTCTGACCGACCAGGTGCTGGACGATCCGCGCGAGCCCTACACCCAGCTCCTTGTCTCCTCGATTTTGCCGCCATGAGCCTTCGAACAAGAGCCTGCCTATGACCGTCATGATCGATATCGCCGACGCCGGCAAGACCTTTACGATGCACCTGCAAGGCGGCATCGAACTGCCTGTCGTGCGCGGCGTGACCTTCCAGGTCCAACGGGGTGAATGCGTGGTGCTCTCAGGTCCATCGGGCGCCGGCAAATCCTCGATCCTGAAGATGATCTTCGGCAATTACCGCTGTGATTCCGGCCATATCGGCATCCGGCATCGCGGCTCGCTCATCGATCTCGCCACCGCCGAGCCGCGGCGGGTCCTCAACGTTCGTCGGACCACCATCGGCTATGTCAGCCAGTTCCTGCGCGCGGTGCCGCGCGTTGCGACCATCGACGTCGTCGCCGAGGCCGCTGATCGTCAACGGCCGCAGCCGGGCCGATGCACAAGCGCGCGCCGGTGAGCTGTTGCATCGCCTCAACATTCCCGAGAGGCTTTGGCAGCTGCCGCCCGCGACGTTCTCCGGCGGCGAGCAGCAGCGCGTCAACATCGCGCGCGGCTTCATCCCGGACCTGCCGATCCTGCTGCTGGACGAGCCGACCGCATCGCTGGACGCCGCCAACCGCGCCGTCGTGGTCGAGCTGGTCGCCGAGAAGAAACGCCAGGGCGTCGCCATGGTCGCCATTGTCCATGACGACGAAATCCGCCATTTGATCGCCGACCGCATCGTCGACGTCACCAGCTTTGCCGCCGCGGCCTGAGGACATGGATATGAAGCCGAAGGACATTGTGATCGCCAACGCCAGGATCGTGCTGGCTGACCGGGTGATCGAGCAGGGCTGGCTTGCTCTCGCGGACGGACGCATCGCCGAAATCGGCGAGGGCAGGGCGCCCGCAGGAGCGGAGGATGCCGGCGGCGACCTGATCATGCCGGGTCTGATCGAGCTCCACACCGATCATCTCGAGGCGCATTACGTGCCGCGTCCAAAGGTGTTCTGGAATCCGGTCGCCGCTGTCGTCTCCTATGACGGCCAGCTCGCGACCTCGGGCATCACCACTGTGTTCGATTCGCTCCGGGTCTGGCGCGAGGATGGCGCCGAGGAGGTCGATGGCCGCGCCGGCGTGCTCGCCGCCGCGATCACGGCTGCGCGGGATGGCAATCTGCTGCGCGCCGACCACTTCCTGCATTTGCGCTGCGAAATCCCGATGCCGAGCGTGGTGGAAGAGGCCAGGGAGCTGATCGACCGGCCTGACGTCAAGCTGATATCGCTGATGGATCACACGCCCGGCCAGCGCCAGTTTCGCGACGAAGGCAAGCTCCGCGACTATTACCGTGGCAAGAACGGCGGAAAGACCGACGCCGAGCTCGACGAGCTCTTTGCCAGGCGCTTCGAGTACCAGAAGCAATATGCCGCGACCAATATGCGCGAGATCGTGGCGCTGGCGCACCAGTACAGGATTCCGCTGGCGAGCCATGACGACACCACGGAGGAGAACGTTGAGGATGCCGTGCGTGACGGTGTGGCGGTGGCGGAGTTCCCCACCACGATCGAGGCCGCGCGCGGCCTGCACCATGCCGGCATCGACATCCTGATGGGCGCGCCCAATGTCGTGCGCGGCGGTTCGCATTCCGGCAACATCGCCGCGGTCGATCTCGCCCGCGAGGGCCTGCTCGACATCCTGTCGTCGGACTACATCCCGTCCAGTCTGCTGCTGGGCGCGCTGCAATTGCCCGAGCATGCGCCGTCGATCAGCCTGCCGACCGCCGTTCGAACCGTGACGAAGGCACCCGCCGATGCGGTTGGCCTCACCGATCGGGGCGAGATCGCGATCGGCAAGCGTGCGGACCTGATCCGCGTGCATGTCGCCGGTAGCGTTCCCGTGGTACGCAGCGTCTGGCGTGAAGGGGGGCCGCGTCGCATGAGCGAGACCGTCGCGACGGCGCAGGGCGCGGCGGACGCGATCGGTCCCGGCCGGCTCGTGCTCGTCGTCGGCCCGAGCGGCGCCGGCAAGGACACGTTGCTGCGGCTCGCGCAGGCGGCCTGTGTCGACGATCCCGACGTCGTCTTCCCGCGCCGCGTCGTGACGCGCGCATCGTCCGCCGACGAGGACAACATCGCCGTGAGCCCCGACGACTTCGCCCGTGCGCGCGATCACGGCGTTTTCGCCGTGCATTGGGACGCACACGGGCATTCCTATGCGCTGCCGCGGGAGATCAATGACGACATCCGCGCGGGCCGCACCGTGGTGGTCAACGTCTCGCGCACGGTGATCCGCGCGCTGCGCCGGACCTATGCCAACGTTGCCGTGGTCGCGATCACGGCGCCGCCCGACGTGCTGGCGCAGCGTCTTGCCGCGCGCGCGCGTCACAGCGACGGCAACATCGCCGATCGGCTCACACGCAGCGTCGACGATGCCTCGGCCAATGCCGATCTGACCATCCTCAACGCGGGCAGCGCGGACTATCACAGTCGTCAGCTTGTGCGCGTGATCAGGAATGAGTGCTGGCACGATTAATCGCCGGCAGAACAGGAGAGAGCGGAATGACGGTGATCAAGACGGTCGAGGAACTCGAAGCCATCTACGGCGCCACCAATGACGCCTCGACCGTCAAGGTCGCCGACCACGTCACCCCACTTTACCGCATCTTCATCGAGAAGGCGCCTTTCGCGGCGCTGGCAACGATCGGACCCGAGGGCATCGACTGCTCGCCGCGCGGCGATCTCCCCGGCTTTGTCCGCATTCACGATCCCAAGACATTGATGCTGCCGGATCGGCGCGGCAACAACCGGGTCGATTCGCTGCGCAACATCGTGCGCGACCCCCGCGTGTCGTTGATGTTCCTGATCCCCGGCTCCGGCAACGCGGTCCGTGCCAACGGCCGCGCGCATCTCTCGGTCGATACGAATCTGCTCGCTTCGTTCAGGGTCGAGGGCAAGGCGCCGCGCAGTGTCATGGTGATGGGCGTTGACGAGATCTACTTCCAGTGTGCCCGCGCCATCGTCCGCTCCGACCTCTGGAATCCCGACAGGCGCATCGATCCGAAGACGCTGCCGACGCCGGGCCAAATCCTCGCCGAGATGAGCCAGAACAAAGTCGGCGGCGCGGAGTATGACCGCATCTGGCCGGAACGCGCTGCCGCGACGATGTGGTGAGCGCTGCTCTCTCGTCTACCTCGCCCGCTGGCGGGGCGAGGTGAAGAGGCAGCCCGCGTGAGATGAATCCGCCTGTCAGTGCGTGCAGTGAGAGAAGCGCCTCAGCGCGCCCGCCGCAAAATTTGGATAGCCATTTCATTGACCAAAGGCGCTGATCGCTCGATATTCGGAGCGTCGAAACTGCTCCTCGAGCCGAAGCCGCCACATGAGAACCGATCAGCAGCGCAATCAGAACGACACGCATGAATGCGTGACGCGGCGCTGTTTCTCGGCGGCATCAGGCGCCTGTTGTTGTTGCTGACGGTCTTCTAGCAACCTTCCATATCGCTATGTCCACGACAGGAACGCCGAGACTTCGGCGAATGAGCAGTCATGTCCCAAGCCCAACAGCAAGCCAAGTCCAACGCCTACATCATCGAAATCCACGATCGCGCCGCCGGCGTCGTCACTCGCACTGAGCGCGGCTTCCGCTTCTTTTCCTCCGAGCGTCTGTTCGACAGTCTCGAGGGCCGTCAATTCCGCTCTGCACGCGAGGCCGAGCGCGCTGCACGTGCCGTGTTCTCCGAGCGGAACCGGCGCGTGAAGTCTTCACCCCTCACCAACTGAAAGGACCGCAACATGATCGCACGACGACAACTCCTGGCCGCAGCGCTGCTGCTCACCACCGCTATCACTGTGCCCGTGCGGGCGGAGGACAAGCCGGCGGAGATCCGCATCGGCACTCAGAAGGGTGGCTTCTTCCCGGCTGTGCGCCAACGGCAGACGCTCGAAACCGCATTCAAGCCGCTCGGCATCGAGGTCAAGTGGATCGACTTCCAGTTCGGTCCGCCCCTGCTGGAAGCGATCAATGTCGGCAGCGTCGATTTCGGCTTTGTCGGCGACACCCCGCCGATCTTCGCGCAGGCCGGCGGCGCCAGGATCCGTTATGTCGCGGCCGTGAAGTCCGAAGGCGACAATCAGGCCATCGTCGTGCCGAAGGACTCACCGATCAAGACGATTGCCGATCTCAAAGGCAAGCGCGTCGCCTTCGGCAAGGGATCGAGCGCGCATAATCTCCTGGTCGCATCGCTCGAGAAGGCCGGCCTGTCCTGGTCCGACATCACTCCGGCGCCGCTCGCGCCGGCGGACGCGACAGCAGCCTTCGTCAAGGGCTCGGTCGACGCCTGGTCGATCTGGGACCCGTATCTCGCGCTCGCCGAATTGAAGGAGAATGCGCGCGTTCTGGTCTTCGACAAGGACGTTCACAAGCCGAACGCCTTCTACATCGCCAACACCGATTTCGTCGAACGATATCCCTCGCTGGTCGCGAAGCTCAACACGACCTTCGCGGCTGAAGGCGGCTGGGCGAATTCCCATCATGAGGAGGTGGCGAAGGCGCAGGCGGAGGCAACGGGTGTGGAGATCGAGGCCATCAGGCGCTTCGTGAATCGATCCACCTACAACGTGGTGCCGCTCGATGCCGAGGTGATCAAGACGCAGCAGGCCATCGCCGACCGCTTTGCCAAGCTCGGCCTGATTCCGAAGCCGGTCAACGTCTCCGACATCGCCTGGAAGTGGACGCCGGGCTCCTGAGTCGGGAGCTAGCCCCTGAGCGCCGCCAGTAGTTCATCCGGGCGCTCGGCCATAATCATATGGCCGGCGCCCGGCACCACGACGGTCTTGGCATGCGGGATCGCCGCCGCGAGAGCCTTGCCGGCCTTCACGGGTGTCATCATGTCTCGCTCGCCGAGGATCACAGTCGTCGGCACCTTGACGCTTGCGGCCGCGGTCAGTGCATTCGCGTAGGCATTGCAGGCCGACAAATCCCTGAACAGCACGCCCGGTTCGCAAGCCTGAAGCACCGCCTGTGCGCCGCCATGCATCCACAGGCCGGGCGCGAGGCTGCCGCCGAGCTCGGCGCTAAAGCCGAGGCCCCAGATCGAGACCATGTCGTTGGCGTCCTGCGAGTTGGCTTCGGCAGCCTTCAACAGATCCGCGCCGACAGTCATGGTTGCAGCCGTGCCGATCAGGCTCAGCGCGGAGACTTTGTCGGGGTGACGCGCGGCGGTCTCGAGCGAGATCAGCGATCCCATGGAATGGCCGATCAAATGCGCTTTCGTAGCTCCGGCCGCATCGAGCAGCGCCGCGGTCCAGTCGGCCATCTCGGCGATGCTTGTGAGCGATGGTCCGGCGGAGCGGCCGTGACCTGGCAGATCAGGTGCGAGCACGCCAAAGCCGTGATGGGCGAACCAGCGCGTATGCAGGGCCCAGGTCGCATGATCGAAGCCGGCACCATGGATGAAGACGACCGTAGTCAACGATTTGTCGAACTCGCGGCCGCCGGTTGCGACAAATATCTCGGTGCCGTTGACGGAGAGCTTCATCGTGTCAAACCTTCTGCGAGATGCGCAGCGCCTGCGCGAGATCGTCGATGATGTCGCTGGCCGTCTCGATGCCGACCGATAGCCGCACCAGCTCTTCGCCGATGCCGGCGGCCTTGAGCTGCTCGGCGTCCATCTGCTGATGCGTGGTGGAAGCCGGGTGGATCACCAGCGTCTTGGCATCGCCGACATTGGCGAGATGGCTGATCATGCGCAGGGACTCGATGAACTTGCGGCCTGCAGGCCGGCCGCCCTTGATACCGAAGGAGACGATCGAGCCCGCGCCGCGCGGCAGCAATGTTTTTGCGAGCTGATGGTCGGGATGGTTCTCCAGCGACGGATGCAGCACCCAGTCGACGGCCTTGTTCGACTTCAGCGCGTCCAGCACAAGATGTGTGTTCTGCATGTGGCGATCCATGCGCACGCCGAGCGTCTCCACGCCCTGCAAGAGCTGGAACGCGTTGGTCGGCGACAGGCAGGCGCCGAAATCGCGCAAGCCTTCGGTGCGTGCGCGCATGATGAAGGCCGCGGTGCCGAACTGCTCGTCGAAGACAATGCCGTGATAGCCGCCATAGGGCTCGGTGAGCACGCCGAACTTGCCCGACATGCGCCAGTCGAAGCGGCCGCCATCGACGATGGCGCCGCCGATCGCGATGCCGTGGCCGCCGATCCATTTGGTCGCCGAATGCATGACGATGTCGGCGCCAAGCTCGATCGGCCGGCTCAGATAGGGCGTGGCAAAGGTGTTGTCGATCAAGAGCGGAATTTTCGCCTCATGCGCGATCGCGGCGACCTCAGGGATGTCGAGCACTTCGAGCCCGGGATTGCCGATGGTCTCGCCGATCACCAGCTTCGTGGTCGGCTTGATCGCCTTCCGGAACGCGTCATGATCGCGCGGCTTCACGAAGCTCGTGGTGATGCCGAAGCGCGGGAGTGTGTGCGCCAGCAGGTTGATGGTGCCGCCATAGAGCGAACTCGACGCCACGATGTGGTCGCCGGCGTTGAGCAGTGTCGCGATGGCCAGATGCAGCGCGGCCATGCCGCTCGCGGTGCAGATTGCGCCGACGCCGCCCTCGAGCGCCGCGAGCCGCTCCTCCAGCACACCGGTGGTCGGATTGGAGATGCGCGTGTAGATGTGGCCGGCGCGCTCCAGGTTGAACAGCGCCGCGGCGTGATCGGAATCCTGGAACACGTAGGACGTGGTCTGGTAGATCGGCACCGCGCGGGCGCCGGTCGCGGGATCCGGATGCTGGCCCGCATGCAGGCTCAGGGTCTCGAAGGCGGGCGGTTTTGGCGCGGGCATGCGTGGCCTCGTTGGTCGGTCGGCGGAGGTCGCCCTTGTGCCACAGAATGGCGCTGGAAGTCAGCCCATTGACAGGGTCGCCTAATCGCGACAGGCGCGATCGCGCTCACACCACGGGCTGCACCGCCAGCCGATCCCGCACCTCGGCTGCGATCTCGAACGATCGCAGACGCGCGGCGTGATCGTAGATCTGGCCCGTGGTCATCAGCTCGTCCGCCGCAGTGTCGGCGATCAGCGCCTTCAGCTTGTCTTCGACAACAGCAGGCGAGCCGACGGCGGTGCAGGCCAGCGACTGCGCGACGCCGGCCTTCTCCGCCGGCGACCACAGCGCGTCCATGTCGTCGACCGGCGGCGGCAGCTGGCCGGGCGTGCCGCGGCGCAGATTGATGAACTGCTGCTGCAGCGAGGTGAATAAGCGCTGCGCCTCGGCATCGCTGTCGGCGGCGAACACGTTGACGCCGACCATCGCATACGGCTTGTCGAGCTGCGCCGAGGGCTCGAACCGCGCACGATATTCGCGCAGCGCCGGCATCATCATCTGCGGCGCGAAGTGGGAAGCAAAGGCAAAGGGCAGCCCGAGCATGGCCGCTAGCTGGGCGCCGAACATGCTGGAGCCCAGGATCCAGAGCGGCACCTTCGTTCCCATGCCGGGCACGGCGCGGATGGTCTGGTTCGGCTTGACGTCGCCGAGCAGGGCCTGCAACTCCAGCACGTCATGGGGAAAGTTCTCGGCGGCCGTCGCGAGGTCGCGCCGCATCGCCCGCGCAGTGAGCTGGTCGGTGCCCGGCGCACGTCCGAGGCCAAGGTCGATCCGGCCGGGATAGAGCGATTCCAGCGTGCCGAACTGCTCGGCGATCACGAGCGGCGAATGGTTCGGCAGCATCACGCCGCCGGAGCCGACGCGGATCGTCTTGGTGCCTCCCGCGACATGCCCGATCACCACCGAGGTCGCGGCGCTCGCAATGCCGGTCATGTTGTGATGCTCGGCCAGCCAGAACCGTTTGAAGCCCCAACGTTCGGCATGCTGCGCGAGATCGAGCGAATTGCGGAAGGCCTGCGCGGCGTCGGAGCCCTGCCTGATCGGCGCGAGGTCGAGCACGGAAAAGGGAATCATGAAGGAGCCACCGGATGAAGGCGCGGGAGGCGCGCCGGGGCCTCACATATAGGAACCGGGTCAGGAAATGTTAGCGCAGAGAAACGCTTCGATGTTCATCGTCAAGTCGGGGTCAAGTCGGCTCGGCTGGCGGCGAGCAAGCGGTCGAATGCGGGGAGCGCAATCCCGATTTCCGTTCTGAAGCCTGGCGGTTTCTTCGGCGAGATGACGCTGATCGAAATGCAGAATTGCTCCGCCACGATCGTCGCGGAGTCCCGACCCTGCTGAACGAACTGACGGCCCAGAAGCTCTGCGCCTGCGACAAGGCCGACATCCACGCCTATGTGATCGGCCTGCAAAACATCAATCGCGAGCCATGCCGGCGGCTTCGCCGCGCCGAGGCCCGCTTCATGGGCCACCAGCTAGGGGACGACGATCGATCGCCCGCGCGGAAACGCCGAAGAGACTGCCGGGCAGAACTCGGCAGCCTCTTTCTTCACGTGGCGGGAATGTCAGCGTCGACGACGGGTGGGATCATTGCTCCCGCCGGGACGAATAGTCTGGGGGCCGCCTAGGCCGCTGCTGCTTGCGCCCTGGCCGGCTGCGCCGGTGCCGGATGCCGCATTGCTGCCGCCAGCCCCCATGCCGGTCGTGCCGCCCGTTCCGTTGCTGCCTGCAGAGCCGGCTGCGCCAGCTCCCACGCCGGCACCGCCTGTTCCAGCGCCGGCGCCCGCACTGCCCGCACCGCCGGCGCCGCCTGCGCCGCCCGACTGCGCGTGGGCGAAACCGATCGACGCACCGGCAAGCAACGCGCACATGGCCATCGAAAAAATTGTCTTCCGCATTTTTCAGCTCCATTGAGGTTGTGGCCGTCAACCGAAGCTGCCTGCTGACGTTCCTAAAGAACTGCTGAGAGGAGCTTTCGCAAGCCGTTAGGAACGATCTCGCGTCACGACGGATTGGTGCTTGCCGCCGGGTGCGACAATTCGTAAGTCATGTCAGGCGACCGGCGACCCTTCAGGCTCCAGCTTTCCGGCGCCGCTCGGCTGACATCGTGGAGGATCGCAATGCGAGTTGCCCTGTTGGTTGTTGTCATGATGGCCGGGCTGGCTCCCGCAGCACACGCCGAACGTGACTATCCCTGGTGCGTGTTTGGCGGTGAGCTCGGCGCTTCCGGCGATTGCATGTATGAGACCCGGGAACAGTGCCTGGCCTCGGCATACGGGCGGTGGAATCTTTACTGCGACATCAACCCGCGTGTGAGGTTCAGGCAGCCGCCTCCGCCCCCGCGCCGGACGCGCTGATCGCAGCGCGCAGGCACACGCAGGGCGCACCGGCCGGCCAAGGTTCGCGATGGGGCGTTTGGCTGATCTTGGCGCACCTCCGCACAAGGTCTGCGCGTTCGATGAAGCGGGCGCCATCTCTCGTAAGGCAGTGAGGTGTGCCCTGGTCTTGGCCGGAGAGAGCAGGACGTCGAGAGATGCCTGATCCGGCTACAGCAGCGCCAGCGAGTGCAGCGAATTTCTGTGAAAGCCGAAGGCGACCAGGCCGGACAGAAGCAGCGCAATCCCAGTCACGATCAAGCAAAACGCAATCACTATCGGAGCCTCTGGTTCGTCAATGCACGACCGGAACGATAATGGATAAAATTTTACCGACAATCGAAAGGAAGAATTAACCTTACCTGCGCCGCGCCAATGCCGACCCGTCGGGCAAACACCCAGCTCCCGCCAAAACCCGTCAACCCTCTCTCACAAAAATATTCCGCTTTACCGAAATTCGGAATTGCGACATTCTTCCTGCATCCCGGTCCGATGGAGAGGGGCGATCGTACGTCGTCACGATTGTGGGTTGGGGAAGCGGTGGACGCGGCAGCGCCGGCGCGGATGTGAGGGCAGGGCGGGCAGAGGATTGAGCCGAAGCCCGTGAGCCCAGCGCAAGCCGTGTCGTACGAACGGCGCTGATGCGTACGGTAAAACCGTGTGGTCCTGGCCGTCGTCGCTACGGTCAAGCACTTGCGGAGGCGGCACTGGCGTCAACCGGCGCGGTGCCGGTGAATTCCGTGAGGCGACGGTGACAACAAGAATTCGTCGCCGGGGAGAGCACGGCATAAGCCGTCCGACCATCGCGCAGGGAAGGCCGAGTGTTCGGCGTCACCTGTATGCTGCTGTGCGGTTTCCTTGCGCTACATTGTCGCGCAGCGGACCGCGGGTGCCCGTCGGCACCTGGTCTTCCCTGCGCCCTTGTGTCCGCAGGAGGGCAATTGAGACGTGCAAAACTCGGGCGTTCAGTGCCGCGAGAATGCCGATCCGTGCGTATTTCCAGAAGATGAAATGGTGCTGCCAGACAGGATTGAACTGTCGACCTCTCCATTACCAATGGAGTGCTCTACCACTGAGCTACGGCAGCAATGCTGGGATAAGAATCGGCCCGCCACGGGGGCCTTCCAAGCGGGCCGATATCTGCCACAGGCCTCCCCGCTGTGCAAGCTTGCAAGGACGGTCAAAACGAGAAATCGGGGCAATATCGGGGATTATACGGCCGTTTGGGGCTCGAAACGCCCGACTTTCCGGCGATTTTTGTTCCGCGTCCCCCGACCAACTGGCCAGTTGGCCGCCGCGCCGGATTCGCGCCATTTTGGGCTTCGCAACCACCCCGGACCGCGCCGGCCTCTTGAGCTGCCGCAATCCCTGGGCAAGGTATCGCGGACCGTTGTAGGAATCCGTGATGGCCGACCAGACCGACAAGAGCGCAAGACAGGCGAGGGGGGCGCGGGACGACCGCCTGAAATCGGCGTTGCGGGAAAATTTGAAGCGACGCAAGGCCCAGGCGCGCGAACGCGCCGCGACCGCCGACCCCTCGCAGGACGACGATGGCTCCTCGACTGAGGGGACCGTCGGCAAGGCCGGGACATAGAATTTCTTGGAATGGATGGACAGGCCATGGGGCAGAACGAGCAGGATCAAACCGACAGAAGCGCGATGATGTCGCGTTTCACACGCCCCGAGCAGACCTTCCCGGCGCTGACGCCGGCCGAGATCGAGCGCATCAGGAATTTCGGCGAGCTCCGCACTTATGAAGACGGTGAGCTGTTGTTCGAGACCGGCAAGCCGGGGCCGGGCATGTTCGTCGTGCTCAGGGGTCACGTCGCCATCACCCAGCGCGACGGGCTCGGACATGTCACGCCCTTGATCGACCAGGGGCCGGGGCAATTCCTGGCCGAGCTCGGCCAACTCTCGGGTCGTCCGGCGCTGGTCGACGGCCGCGCCGAAGGCGATGTCGAGACGTTGCTATTGCCGCCGGAGCGCCTGCGCGCGCTGCTGGTTGCCGAGGCCGAACTCGGCGAGCGCATCATGCGCGCCCTGATCCTTCGCCGGGTCAATCTGCTTCAGGCCGGCGTCGGCGGAGTCGTGTTGATCGGCCCGTCGCATTCGGCCGGCGTGGTGCGCTTGCAGGGTTTCCTCACCCGCAACGGCCAGCCGCATCATCTGCTCGATCCCGAGCGCGACCGCGATGCCGCCGAGATGATCGCGCGCTATTCGCCCAAGTCCGAAGATTGGCCGCTGGTCGTCACGCCCGACGGCGCGGTGCTGCGCAATCCTGGGGAGACCGAGCTTGCGCGCGCGATCGGCATGATCGGCGGCCCGCGCAATGATCGCATCTATGACGTCGCGATCGTCGGCTGCGGACCGGCCGGGCTTGCGACCGCCGTGTATGCTGCCTCCGAAGGGCTCTCGGTCGCCGTGCTCGATATCAGAGCGTTCGGCGGCCAGGCCGGCGCCAGCGCGCGCATCGAAAATTATCTGGGCTTTCCGACCGGCATTTCCGGCCTGGCCCTCACGGCGCGCGCGTTCAACCAGGCGCAAAAGTTCGGCGCCGACATCATGATTCCCGTCACGGTGAAGTCGCTCGACTGCTCGCGCAAGGACGGCGCGTTTGCCGTTGCGCTCGACGGCAGCGAACCCTTGCGGTCGCGCGCGGTGGTGGTCGCAAGCGGCGCCCGCTATCGGCGGCCCGACATCGAGAACCTCGACAAGTTCGAGGGGCGCGGTGTGTGGTATTGGGCTTCCCCGGTCGAAGCCAAACTGTGCGCCGGCGAGGAGGTGGCGCTGGTCGGCGCCGGCAATTCGGCCGGGCAGGCGGCGGTGTTCCTCTCGGGTCACGCCAAACGCGTCCTGATGATCGTCCGCGGCGGCGGCCTCGGGGCCAGCATGTCGCGCTATCTCATCGAGCGCATCGAAGCGACGCCGAACATCGAGCTGCTGTTCAACACCGAGATCTCGGCGCTCGAAGGCGACGAGGCTTCGCTGCTGCGGCGCATCCGCTTGAAGAGCCGCTTGTCTGACGACGAAGAAACCGTCGACGTCAAGAATCTCTTCCTGTTCGTCGGCGCCGAGCCCGCCACCGGCTGGCTCGATGGCTGCGGGGTCGCGCTCGATCGCGGCGGGTTTGTCGTGACAGGCGCGCAGTCCGATCTGAATCAGGGCCGGCTGGTGGCGGCCGCTCGAGACGTCAGTCCCCGGCGTCTACGCCGTCGGCGATGTCCGCTCCGGCTCGGTCAAGCGCGTCGGCGGCGCCATTGGCGAGGGCGCGCAGGTGGTGGCCTCCCTGCACGGCTATCTCGGGGACGCCGCAAAACCGGCGCTTTAGCCACGAATGATACGAGCGCACGGCAAATTGAATGCGACTTGCCATCTTGCCGTGTCGCACGGACTATGGACGCGCCGTGACCAATCGCGCGAATACAAAGATTGATATGGGAGGACAAATGGCTGAAATCGTCGTGCTCTACAAAACGCCCAAGGATGTCGACGCCTTCGACAAGTACTATGCCGAGACGCACATTCCGCTCGCAAAGAAACTTCCGGGCCTGAGGAAATACGCCGTCAGCAAGGGACCCGTCAGCTCCCCCGCCGGCCCTTCCGGGATCCACCTCGTGGCCATCCTCACCTTCGATAGCGTGGCTGACATCCAGGCCGCATTCGGCAGCCCGGAAGGCAAGGCCACCGGCGCCGACGTGCCGAAATTCGCCAGCGGCGGTGCCGACCTCTTGATCTTCGACACCAAGGAAGTGTGAAGCCGAGATCAGCTTTCGCCAAAAGCTGCCGTCGTTTGTGACAGCGGTGCAAAAAATTCAGCCATGCGTTTTCAACTCGCACGAACACGCATGGCTGCACGCGCTTGTGTGATGCTATTGCAGATGGTAATCCTATGAGGGGCGTAATATCAATCTCCAGATCTCGATGCAGAGAGTAGGAGAGACGCCATGGTCCTCGGGCTGAGCCTTCCCGCCTTCACACTGCTCCACGTCATCATCAGCCTGATCGGTATCGCCGCCGGCCTCGTCGTGATGTTCGGCCTGCTCGGCTCGAAGCCGATGCCGGGCCTCACCGCGATCTTCCTGCTCTTCACCATCCTGACCAATGCGACCGGTTTCCTGTTTCCGTTCAAGGAACTGCTGCCCTCCTACATCATCGCCGGCATCTCCCTGGTGCTGCTCGCGATCGCGTGCATCGCGCTCTACGGCATGAAGCTCAGGGGCGTCTGGCGGCCGGTCTACATCGTGACTGCGATGATCTCGCTCTACTTCAACGTCTTCGTCCTGGTCATCCAGTCGTTCCTGAAGATACCGGCGCTGGCCGCGCTCGCGCCGGCTGTGCCACCGGCGCCGCCGTCAGGCCCGGTCTTCGCCGTGGTGCAGGGTCTCGTGCTGATGTTCTTCGTGCTCGTGACCATCGGCGCCTGGCGCCGCTACAGGCCGATGGCGTTCGCCTGATCGCATCTCGCTGAAGGAGTCCTTGAATGCCCACCATCACAACCAAAGACGGCGTCGAGATTTTCTACAAGGATTGGGGCTCGGGCCAGCCGATCGTGTTCAGCCATGGCTGGCCGCTGTCGTCGGACGATTGGGACGCGCAGATGATGTTCTTCGTCACCCGCGGCTATCGTGTCATCGCCCATGACCGGCGTGGCCATGGCCGCTCGGCGCAGGTGGGCGACGGGCACGACATGGATCATTACGCCGACGATCTCGCCGCGCTGACCGCGCATCTCGACCTCATGGAAGCGCTCCATGTCGGCCATTCCACCGGCGGCGGCGAGGTCGTGCACTACATCGCGCGCCACGGCGAGTCGCGCGTAGCGAAAGCGGCGATCATCTCCGCGGTGCCGCCGCTGATGGTGCAGTCCGAAGCCAATCCCGGCGGTCTGCCGAAGAGCGTGTTCGACGGCTTTCAGGCTGCGCTCGCCGCAGGCCGCTCGGCGTTCTACCGCGATATCGCCGCCGGCCCGTTCTACGGCTACAACCGTCCCGGTGCAAAACCGTCGGAAGCGGTGATCCAGAACTGGTGGCGCCAGGGCATGATGGGCGGCGCGAAGGCGCATTACGACGGCATCGTGGCGTTCTCGCAGACGGATTTCACCGAGGATCTGAAGAAGATCAACGTGCCGGTGCTGGTGATGCATGGTGACGACGATCAGGTCGTGCCCTACGCCGATTCCGCGCCGCTGTCGGCCAAGCTGCTCAAGAACGGCACGCTGAAAACCTACAAGGGCTTTCCACACGGCATGCCGACCACGGAAGCCGAAACCATCAACGCGGATCTGCTCGCGTTCTTCAAGGCGTGAGGCGCGCTGCCGCATGGCATCCGCTCAAAGAGGACCGGGGCGCGGGCGCTCGATGTCGTGACCTCGCCGCTGGTCGGTTCTGCGCCGGGTCTCGCCGGGGCTCCTAAGCTCGACGGAGCTGATGGGGTGCGCCACGATCCATGTCGCCGGGGTCGGCTATCCCGGGAAGGTGTTGCAGATGAGGGATACCAATAGGCTCTAGTTCGTGGTCCGCGGGGCCGCCAGTTTGCGAGGAAATTTCGGCAGCCCCGCGCGTTGTGTCCGGTCCGCCTCCGCAGGAGAAGTGTCGGTGATGTCTCCCCCGCTCAAATTGATCGCGCTCGATGCCGACGATCTCGCCGTGATCTCCACCCATGTGCAGGACGCCCGCATCCAGCCGTCGGATATCATCTGGCGGCAGGGTGAGAAGCGCCTCGTGGTCGGCATGAGCCGGCTGGACTGGGAGCAGACGCTGGATGGCGAGGCCGAGCCGCGCCGGCTGGTTTCGGCGCTTCGCTTCGACCGCGTGCTCGCCTGCAAATCGCGCAACATCGATCTCGCCGCGCCCGAGGCGGTCCTCGACCTCGTCGGCATCGAATTTCATCCCCAGGATGGCCGCGACGAGGAGCCCGGCGGCAGCGCGCTCCTGCTATTCGCCCAGGGCGGCGCCATCAGGCTCGACGTCGAGTGCCTGGAATGCGAGCTGACCGACCTCGGGGCGGACGACCTGGGAACGGGGCCGGGGATCGAGCAGGATGGGTGAGCCGGCTGTATACCAGCCGAACCGGCTCGGCCCGTCGTCGGAACGATAGCTGCCAAGGGTTGACGCAGCTGCCCTGCCGCGCCATTGAGCAGGGGGGCCGGTGAGCCAATCCGCCCCAGTGATCAGCCGGAAGCCAACCCAAGAATGCCCGTTCGTCTCGACCGCAGCAGTGCCGATTTTGACCAGCGATTCCAGGCGTTCCTCGCTGCCAAGCGCGAGGTCTCGGCCGATGTCGAGGCCGCCGCGCGCGCGATCGTCGACGACGTGGCCAGGCGGGGCGATGTCGCCCTGCTCGAGGCCACGGAAAAGTTCGACCGGCTGACGCTCGATGCATCCGGTCTTCGCGTCTCGGCCGCCGAGATCGAAGCCGCGACAAAGGCCTGCGATACCGCAACACTGGATGCGCTCGAGCTCGCGCGCGACCGCATCGAGACCTATCATCGTCGACAGCTGCCGAAGGACGAGCGCTTCACTGACCCGCTCGGTGTCGAGCTCGGCTGGCGCTACACCGCAATCGAATCCGCCGGCCTCTACGTGCCCGGCGGCACGGCGGCGTATCCGTCCTCTGTGCTGATGAATGCGGTGCCGGCCAAGGTCGCAGGCGTGTCGCGCCTCGTGATGGTGGTGCCTTCGCCCGACGGCAAGCTCAACCCGCTGGTGCTCGCCGCCGCGCATCTCGGCGGCGTCACCGAGATCTACCGCGTCGGCGGTGCGCAGGCCGTGGCCGCGCTGGCTTACGGCACTGCGACGATCGCGCCGGTCGTCAAGATCGTTGGTCCCGGCAATGCCTATGTCGCCGCCGCCAAGCGGCTGGTGTTCGGTAAGGTCGGCATCGACATGATCGCTGGCCCCTCCGAGGTGCTGGTGATCGCCGACGACACCGGTAACGCCGACTGGATCGCCGCTGATTTGCTGGCGCAGGCCGAGCACGATGCCAGCGCGCAATCGATCCTGATTACCGACTCGGCGCGACTCGCCGCCGATGTCGAGAAGGCGGTCGAAGCGCAGCTGAAGACGCTGCCGCGCGCTGCGATCGCCGGCAAGTCATGGGCCGAGTTCGGCGCGATCATCATGGTGAAGATCCTGGCCGATGCCGTTCCCTTGGCCGATGCAATCGCCGCCGAACATCTCGAGATCATGACCAGTGATCCCGACGCGCTCGCCGCAAAAATCCGCAACGCCGGCGCTGTCTTCCTCGGGGCGCATACGCCGGAGGCGATCGGCGATTATGTTGGCGGCTCCAACCATGTGCTACCGACGGCGCGCTCGGCGCGATTTTCCTCAGGCCTGGGGGTCGCCGATTTCATGAAGCGCACGTCGATTCTGAAATGCGGCCCGGACCAGCTGCGTGCGCTGGGACCTGCCGCGATGACGCTCGGACAAGCGGAGGGGCTGGATGCCCATTCGCGCTCGGTTGGATTGCGCCTCAATCTGTCATGACAAAGCCGCCCGAACAGGACGACTCGACCAATCGCATCGTCGCGGTCACCCTCGACGAGGACTCGATCGGCCGTTCGGGGCCCGACATCGAGCATGAGCGCGCGATCGCGATCTACGATCTGATCGAGCAGAATTTCTTTGCGCCCGAAGGCGCCGACGGCAACGGTCCGTTCACGCTGCATATCGGCATCCACCGGCAGCCGGCTGATGTTCGACATCCGCCGCGAGGACGGCACGCCCGTTGTCGCGCATCTGCTGTCGCTGACGCCGTTCCGGCGGATCGTGAAGGACTATTTCATGATCTGCGACAGCTATTACCAGGCGATCCGCACGGCGAGCCCTGATAAGATCGAGGCCATCGACATGGGCCGCCGCGGCATCCACGACGAGGGATCGCGCACGCTGCAGGAGCGGCTGAAGGGCAAGGTGCGGGTCGATTTCGAGACCTCGCGCCGGCTATTCACGCTCATCACCGTCCTTCATTGGAAGGGCTAGGCGCGGATGGCTGCGCCCCCACGCGCACGCGATCCACAATCGGTGCTGTTCGCCTGCGCGATGAACAGCGTGCGCTCTCCGATGGCCGCGAGCCTGCTCCAGCACATGTTTCCGCAAGGCCTCTACGTGAAATCGGCCGGTGCGAGAAAAGGCGAGCTCGATCCGTTCGCGATCGCCGTGATGGCCGAGCTCGGCCAAGACATCTCCGGCCACAAGCCGCAGAGCTTCGAGGAACTCGAGGATTGGGAGGGCCTGAACTTCGACCTCATCATCACGCTCTCGCCGGAGGCGCACCACAAGGCGCTGGAGCTGACGCGGACGCTGGCTGCCGATGTCGAATATTGGCCGACGCACGATCCGACCACGATGGAGGGCAGCCGCGACCAGAAGCTCGCCGCCTATCGCGAGGTCTGCGACCAGCTTTTGATGCGCATCCGCCGGCGGTTCGCGAAGGTGGGCGCGGCGAGCGGGTAGTGGGTGGTGCCCGTAACACCCGCGTCACAGATGACGGGCACATGCATGTCGGGCCGCTCGAACCAGCAAAGTCCGAGTTCCCGGTTGTGAAATCAGCCCCCTTCCGATAGGTTCCGCGCGCAATTCACCCCCTGCCTCGTCCCCAAAAATCACCTGATGCTAGGCCGCCCCAAATTCGTTCTTGCCTCCGGTTCGCCGCGGCGCCTGTCGCTGCTCAACCAGGCCGGCATCGAGCCCGACGCGCTTCGGCCGGCCGATGTCGACGAGACGCCGAAGCGGGGCGAACTGCCGCGCGCCTGCGCCAACCGCCTGGCGCGGGCCAAGGCCGATGCGGCGCTCAAATCGGTGCAGCTGGACGACGAACTGCGCGGCGCCTTCATTCTCTCGGCCGACACGGTGGTCGCGGTCGGCCGCCGCATCCTGCCCAAGGCCAATCTGGTGGACGAGGCCGCGCAGTGCCTGCGGCTGCTGTCGGGCCGCAACCATCGCGTCTACACCGCGATCTGCCTGGTGACGCCGCGCGAGGCGTTCCGCCAGCGCCTGGTCGAAACCCGCGTCCGCTTCAAGCGCCTCTCGGAGGACGACATCCAGGCCTATATCGGCTCCGGCGAATGGCGCGGCAAAGCCGGCGGCTATGCCGTGCAGGGTATCGCCGGCTCGTTCGTGGTGAAGATGGTGGGGTCCTACAGCAACGTCGTCGGCCTGCCGCTGTACGAGACCACGACGCTGCTCGGCGGCGAAGGCTTTCCGATTCGCTTCGGCTGGCTCAACGCCACCGCGATCTGACGAAAACAACCCCATGCACAGTAGAGCCGGCCGGCGAGGCGCATGCGCCTGTTCCGGAGGAACCCGTTTGCCGAGAGGCGCTTGAGCCTCGTCAGCTCGTGTAGACTGCCGCCATCATGAACGACCAAGCCAAAAAGCCCATCGGCCCGCTCAAATCCTGCCCGATCTGCGGCAAGCCGCAGGTGCAGGCCACCCGTCCGTTCTGCTCGTCGCGCTGCCGCGACGTCGATCTGAATCGCTGGCTGAAAGGCTCCTACGTCATCCCCGGTCGGGACGATGAGGTCGGTGACGTCGAATAACAAGTAATATCAACGTCTTGTCCGAATGTCCGGCAGGCCGCCCCAGCTTGTGCACAGCCGGGCCGGCTGCTTCGAAGCCGACCGCGCAGCGTGGGTAGACAGGCCGCCGCGAGCCCACTATAAACCGCCCGCTCGATGGGCTTTGGCCCCTCTCGTGGAGCACGCCCAGGTAGCTCAGTTGGTAGAGCATGCGACTGAAAATCGCAGTGTCGGTGGTTCGATTCCGCCCCTGGGCACCATACCGGTGTTCGCACCTGTTCGCTGACGTTCGTCGGCGTCTTTTCTGAAAATTCGCTGGCACCGAGCCCGCTTTTGTTCGGCGCTGCCAGCGAGGATACCATGTTGAACGACACCCGCATTCGCGATGCCAAGACCGCGGAGCGCGACTACAAGCTCACCGACTTCGACGGGCTCTATGTGCTGGTCTGCAAGAATGGCAGCCGGCTCTGGCGTTTCGCATACCGCTTTGAGGGCAGGCAGAAGCAGATCGCGCTCGCGGCCTACCCAGCCGTGACGCTGGCCGAGGCGCGCGAGCGGCGCGAGGCCGCCCGCAAACAGCTCGCGGCGGGCCAGGACCCGAGCCTGGCGCGCCGGCTCGAAAAGATCGCGCGCGGCGGGCGGCAACAGCTTTCGGGACGTGGCTGCCCACGTTGGGTTCTGAAGCGCAGTCCTGGGCACGGTAAAGCGTGAGCCCGCACCTCTCAGATTTCGCAGCCGGATAAATTCAGCGCCTTGCGCAAGCCGCCAAACGCCGCGAGCCTACAGGACACGGTCTCGCTGGCGAGCTTTGAACGGTCGGCAATGGCAGTTTGCTTGATGACGGTTACTTTCTTTGGTTTGGAACGTGCGGCGCCCGCGGCCGTCTTCGAACTGTGACGTTGGTGGGCGATCGGCCTTGAAGGCTCGGGCGAAGGGATACGGGCATCGTTCGGGGGAGCAATAGGCGCTTCGGCCAAAGCAACCTGGATCGGTGTCACGCTGCTCACCGGGGCGACGTCGAGGCGATCGCCTTTGGCCAGTGTGTCAGGCGAGGCAGATGAGCCAGCCTCTGGTGCGACAGGCGACTGGACGATCGCGACCGTGCCGCGCGGGGGAGCTCGCAGTTCGATGACTGACAGGACTCCTACGCCCAATACGATGAGGAGACCCAGGAAGCTCGCTCTCAGCATGATGCGCCTCTAACGAAGGTTAGTGCTGTTGAAAAAGTCTCCGCTCCAATGAGGCGATCTGTCGGCAGCGGACGTGCCGCGCGCGGATCATTTGCCGACAGCGTTAACGCCGGCGATGATGCTCCAGCAAATTCTGATAGGCCGCCTCGAGCTGGTTCCTGCGCGCAGACGGGACCTGGTTCAGGACACGGCGAATGGCTTCCTGGCGGGAAGGGGCCAACTTCAGCGTAGCTCGTGCGACACCTGCAAGTGGCCGTACTGGCTCGGACGGAACGGCAAGATCCCATCCCGACGACATAGCCGGGACGCATCGTCGGGATTGCGACGAGCAAGGTCCCGGTACCACTTAATTGGCAATATGCCCGCGCTCGTTTGTCGAAGGCAGCAAGCTAGAGCCTTGGCGCAATCACACGCCGGCCTTCTCACCGATACGTCGGCTCCGAGCCAAAAAAACACGAAGAACTTGGGTTGTGCAAATCGGGTCCGCTTAGGCACGATGAGCGGACCTGCGTCAGGCGCGGCCCAACTTCGCAGATGGGCCAATAGGCGACATCATTCGATCAGCTCGTCAGCACGCAATGCTAAGGACGCCGGGACTGCTAAACCCAGACGTTCGGCGCTTTTTGTATTGATGACTAGGCTAAGCTGTGAGGCTTGATAGATTGGCACGTCGCTTACCTTACTTCCGCGCAGCAATTCATCGACGCAATGGGCGGCGCGACGCCACAAATTTTGAATGTCAATCGCGTAGGCGATGAGCCCTCCTTCCTCAACAAAATCACGATATGGAAACATCGTGGGAAGACGAAGCTCGTTCGTAACCGCCACGACATCGCGACGAAACGTATAATTGGGCGCCGCATCACCCACGATGATGCCGTTTGCATTATCCAGACGCATTTGGTTCAGCACACGCCGATATTCGGGAGGACGGACAGGATCGTCGAGTGGAGGGCCAATGATACTAATTCCGATGTCGCGTCCGGCACGCGAGAGGCTTTGCCCCTGTGGTCCGTCCCATGAAGCTCTTATCGTAAGGAAGCCCACACGGGACACTGACGGGACCAGCTCCCGCAGGATCGCCAAACGCTTTCCCCACAGTTCAAGACCGGCATCAACACTGACCCCAGTGACGTTGCTATCCGGTCTAGACAAGCTGGTCGTCAGACCATACGCGATGGGATCAGCCGTGATGCCGACAATAGGGATAATTGAAGTCGCCTTCTTCAGCGCGCGAACAAAAGGAGATGTGTTTGCAACGATCACCTCAGGACTGCTTTTTATGATCTCGTCAGATAGCTCCGCGAAGTGATCAGTGCGACCGTCTGCCGAAAATCGAACAATTTCGAGATTGCGCCCTTCAAAACGTCCTAGTTTTGACAGCTCTTCAAAGAACGCATTTACAAGCGGGTTGTCGCCGTCAATCTGCAAATCCTTTACAGGGCTTGAAGCGTGAGCGATTGCAACTCGCCGCCTTGCAGGCGATTGCCCAAGGGCGGCTTCGGGCAATATTGCCGCGAGAAAGAGACCAGAAACGAACCCCCGACGTCTCATTCGAACCTCTTCGGCACCTTGCGACCGACCGTAGCAGTTTGTGGCGTCGCGTGGCGGTAATTGATGCCGCGGCGAGCCTCTTTTTGGTGTCAACAAGCCTGCATGCGTCGATCAATCGGGGACTACCATTATGATGCCGAAATGCCTGCAACGGGTCAAAACGCGAAGAACTCAAGTTGAGTAAATCTGGTCCGCTCTGACGCGGTGAGCGGACCGCCGTCATGCCCCGCGGAACTTCGCAGATGGGCCACAAGCAGACATCCTCCGTTGCGATCCCAAAAAAGGCGTTAATTCATCGGACTCCGGAGACTGGCGAGGTCTCACGGCCCGAAGTCGCACCTAGTACAGCTCTGATACCGGGCACCTGACGGGCTAGATGCGCAAGGGCAAAGGACGCGGCCGTCCCCAGCAGAGACACGAAGGCAAATTTGGCGAAGGCGCCCGGCGTCACGTCTGCAATTGCGGCTTGTAGCGCGACAACGATCGCAGGGTGCAGGATATACGCGCCGAAGCTCGCCGCAGCCATCAGCTTGAGTAGGCGATTGGGGCGATCAAATAGCTCGCGAAAGACAATGATGAGTCCAGTTGAAAGCCCGACCGCGATTACCGTCTCCCAGCTGCTTCTCATCAATGACTCTAGGCCAAGCCCGCCGGGCGCCATCTTCCACCACCCGAAGCCGAATGCAACGTAAATGCCGCCGGCCGCAATCCCCCCTATGGCGAGCCAGATCAGGCCGTCGGTCGTGGACATTCTGCGGAACCAGTCGCCGTGATACGCGACCGCGCCAACAGCGAAGAACGCAATGTACTGCGGCACATGGGCAAGTTCAGCGGGCATGACCAACAGGAACGGCACCCATTTATCGACCGGATACCAGATCCGGACGACCCATGTGACGAGCGCGAGCGCCGCAATGAACGACGCCATGGCAGCATGTCCGGGCAAAGGCAATTTCAGGACGCGTCCGGGCGATATGGAAATCCGCCGCAAGGCCGCGTAGGCGAAGCAATACAGCAGCAGATGTGCGACAAACCACAAATGCAGATAGATCGGCTGCCAGCCTCGCTCATAAAGACCGGTGAAGAATAGCCCCGGTTGGGGCCCTCCCTCAACTAGATAAACCACCGGCAAATGGACCAGCAGAACGAGGATTGCGAGGGGAATACCGATACGCCGCCATCGCCCCATGAGAAAAAGGCGCGGGCCTTTCCGATCATAAGACGGCGGCCCAAAATATCCGGCGAGCATAAACATCAATCCCATGCCAAATGCGGCGTTGGCTGTATAGAACGGCGTGAACCAATCGCTTTGTGCCCGATCGTGTACGGGCCAAAAACCGCCAGTGGGCCCGTAGGCTTGGCCGGCGTGATGAACAATCACGAAAATAATGGCCGCGACACGCAGTGCGTCGATGAAGACTAACCGCTTCTCCGCATTCCCGTGCATCAAACCGGATTGGGAATCCATGCGCCGAGCCTTTGAACGAAGCGGTTTACACTGCTCGCTCGTCGAGAAGGCGCGTTGATGCACATCAAAACCGGTGAAAACAACACGGTCGATCCACGCGGTCGCGTGTGGAATGTCCGCAGTGTGGTCAGAATCGGTCCTGTCGTCCCTCTAGTCGGTGGCAAGTCTCCAATCGTCTGCAAGCAGACGTGGGATTGGAAGGGCTCCGGGCTGAAAATGACCAGCTTCACTAGCTGAGGAGGTCAACCATGACCCATATCCCAAGGACCATCCCTGCCAACTCAAAACACGTTCCTTGGAACAAGGCGAAGATGGTCGGCGCAAAGCCGCCGCTCCGTCCGAAGCAGGTTTGGTCGATCCGCACCAAGCTCCAGGTCGAAGGCCGAATGCGTGATCTGGCGTTGTTCAACGTCGCCATCGACAGCAAGCTGCGCGGCTGCGATGTAGTCGCATCGAAAGTCGATGACGTTGCCCCAGGCGGGTATACGGCCGATCGCGCGATCGTTCGCCAGAAGAAGACGGGTCGGCCGGTCAAATTTTGAACTAACGGAATCGACCCGACAGGCTATCGATGACTACTTGCGGGTGACCGTCAAAAAATCAGGCGAATACCTGTTCACCGGACGGCGGAGGGGCGGACATATAACGACCCGCCAATATGCACGCCTTCTGTCCCGCTGGATCGCCGATATCGGATTGGACCCGCATTTGTTCGGGACGCATTCCCTTCGCCGGACCAAGGCGACTTTAATCTATCGCCGAACTGGGAACCTGCGCGCCGTACAGCTCCTTCTGGGGCACACCAAAATCGAGAGTACCGTTCGATATCTCGGCATCGAGGTCGACGACGCCCTTGCGATAGCAGAACAAGTTGACGTCTGATTTCGGGGGCAGAGCAGACCCGCTCTGCGCTGCCCTCACAGACGGCTCCGGGCCACAACCTGGCTCGCGCACTGCTGCAGGGCGTCGCTACTCGCGGCTGCCGCGCGGTGTTAGGCGGGCGTCGACGCATAGCAGCCGCGGTTTTGTTTGATCTGCGTCAATGGTGACGTGAGGTCAGACGCAAGCATCGGTTCCCGGCTTACATGCTCATCAGTTTCCAAATGACCGCCTCCTTCGATAATCCATTTTCCATTTTCGCGATTTCGCTGGTGGCCCAGATAGTCGGGGCGTTTGCGGGTGACCTGATCCGCAGGCACGCGGCATCCTTCAAACAGGGCGAGCGTCACGATTTCAGTATCGTGCAGGCCGCGACCCTGACCCTGCTCGCGCTGATCATCGGGTTTTCGTTTTCAATGGCGGTTAGCCGCTACGATCAGCGCAAGACGCTTGAGGAAGCGGAAGCCAATGCCATAGGCACGGAATATCTGCGAGTCGATCTGCTGCCGGGTGACGACGCCTCACGCGCGCGAGAATTGCTGAACAAATATCTCGATCTGCGCGTCGCATTCTACGAGGAGAGTGATGCAGTGCGGGTCGCCGAAATCGGGCAGCAAACGGCAAGAGTGCAGAGCGAGCTTTGGTCCGCGGTGCTGCCTGGCGCGGTGAGGCAGCCGTCGCCGGTGATGGCCCTCGTGGTGTCCGGCATGAACGATGTCATCAACTCACAGGGCTACACTCAGGCCTCTTGGTGGAATCGAATTCCCATCGGGGCATGGGCCATGATGGCGCTCATGGCTCTCTCGTGCAACGTGCTGATTGGCTACAGCGAACGCCGCAAAGGGCAAACGTTGCTCTTCATCCTGCCCTTCGTGATTTCTGTGGCGTTCTTTCTGATTGCTGACCTAGACAGCCCACGCGGTGGTGCGATCCGGGTGCACCCGCAGAATCTTCTGGCGGCTGCGCAATCCATGAAGCCCTGATAGGTAGGCCCTGGAAGAAAGAACCCGCGGTTTCCCGATGACCATCAGGGCGTGTTTGAAACGCAATTGCCAGAAAGCGTGCCAGGGTAAGCCGCACGTCTAAGGCCGGCGGAAAACCGGCGACGGACCGCCATCCGGCGAGTGGCATCCCATGCCTCGGCTCACAATTAGTCAGGCCGCGGCTCTGTTCTTGATAGCTCCAATGATCGCCGTCAATATTGCGCCGCCCGCGCCTCCAGCGACGACTTGCGAGACAATGCCGCTCACACTGAAATTTCCAGATTGAGCCGCCGCCAGGACCGAAGGCAGTAACAGGGTAGCGACTTGCCCAAGCAATCCACCACCCACTAAGCCAGAGATGACGTTTCCTGCCGTCCCAAGATCGAATGTGGGCGATGATTTGCCAGCGCCAACGCCTCCAAGTGCTCCCGCAATGAGGTTAATCAGGATCTGCTCCATGTTGTTCTCCCAATAGCTTGCGCGAGTGATTGATGACCTTCCCCGGTGCTTGCGGACGCCTCTAGGAGCTTCGGAGTCTGAGAGATTCAAGTCAGGCCGCGCGGCGTCCGGCCACAAGGCCATAGACAAAGAGAAGGATAATCGCGCCGACCACACCGCCGATGAAGCCCGCTGACTCTCCGGGGCGGTACCAGCCAACGGCCTGACCGAGGTAGGTTGCAGCGAAAGCCCCGACAATTCCCAGAATGGTCGTCAGGATGAAGCCCTTTGGTTCGGCCTTGTCGCCAGGCATGATGAATTTAGCGACTACACCAATGACAAACCCGATGATGATCGTCCAAAGAATGTGCATCTTGCTGTTCCCAACCTGATCGAACATTTGGCAAAGGCAGTCTGCGACACCGTCAAGCTGGATACGCTTGATCCAGATCAAAGGTCCCACCCAAGCCAGCTACGGCCAGTTCTTGCATCCTTAGCCATGTCCACTCTGAGCCGGTCTACTTCTGTGAGCCGCGCAGTCAGAAGTAGACATCACGCCCGGCGAGACGTTCGTCGGCTAATGGGATGGACCGGCAGCTTCCCCCGCCGGGATGGTCTTCAAGGACTGCCCCGCAGCATCCGGAGAAGCAGCCAACGACCACAGCTTTGGGCTTCTGGCTGACTGATGTCGCTTATGGGTGGTCATTCGCGACGGACAAGCAGACTAACGGAGTGGCGTGTCAAGGCCGCTCGGCAGCATGACTATGATGACGTTCTGTCCTTCCTCGGGATGGCGCGAGATGTGTCCCTTCCCGTGCGTATCCTCGACAAGAACAGCTTTTCCCGCCGGAAGGCGTCTCACCTCTCCATCGCTCGTTTCAAATTCCACGTGGCCGTCCAGCCATATAGCTAGGAGTCGATCCGGTGGCCGGTGAAAGCCCGCTTCGCGCAGCCCGGCGGGGATGTGAGTAAAACGGATGCGTGACGCCGGGTAGAAAGCCGAAATTTCAAACGGCGCTTCGTTGGGAAACGCCGGCTTCATCGTCATCGGGATGTCGGCTTCTCCAAAATGGGACTCCCCATCAGGTGTTGCATATATGCGCAGGCACTTCATCCCCGGCCTCCCATCGCACTCCATCTAACTCAGCGTATGGTGTGGCCTCTGTGCGTGCAATGCACGTCGGCTGGGTCAATCGCGACGGTTTGGGCCGGTTTAAGTTAGGTAAAGGGGGAGTGGCTGTATTAGGTGGTGATCAAACGAGCACTCATTTGACGAGAAAGCGCTATCTGCCACCCTGCGGCTAACCGGCGCTTCAACGCGGACGCGCTTACCACGCTCCGGGGGGCGGTTTAGTCGCCGAGGCCATTTCAGGATACGCACAAGTTGCCCCTTGCGCTCTTTTGAGCGTTCCTAATTTCCCCGTTTGCGATGTCAGCGAACTAGCTTCGCGCCGAATGCGCTCACTGCGCTATTGTCCCTAAGGGAAGCCAAAGCACTCCCGAGATTTGCGCCAGATCAATGACGGCGAGCGGCTTTTCGGCAGGCTCGCTGCCTCGCAACAATGGAGGGTTCTCATGAGATCGATAAGGAAATCTGCCATTGCTATCTCTGCATTCGCGTGCGCGACACTTTTCTCGTTTGGCTGGTCTGATCACGACGGCCCCTCGCTATCGGTAGAACGCGCGCAGGCGCGCGTCGGTCGTCCGCTAACACCGGTCAGCGTTGCAGGTGTAGCGCGTCGGCAGGCGCGGCGAGCTACGTACGGGTATGGATACGGTGCTGGCGTTGTGGGCGCAGGCGCTGCAGCAGTAGGGACCGCCGCAGCAATAGCGGCTACGTCGTCATACAGGGGATGGGGAAGTAGCCCCTATTACACCGGCGCATCGTACTACCAGGGTGGCCCTTACGAGGCTTATGGCTATTCAGCGGAAGACTATCGCCGGCGAAACGGAATGGTCTGCGAGCCCGGGACTCTGACAAAGCTCGACGACGGTCGGACGTATCTTTGTCAATAGAGCTTCGATCAGTCTTGAAATTGTCTTCGCAGTGGCGCGCTTACCCAGCTTACCTAGGGCCCCGGCTAACGCCGGGGCCGAACCGATGTACCGCTTTTGCAGTCTTTTTGGAGGCGATGATGTCTGGCATAAAAAAGCTCTCCGCCGAGAAAGCACTGGAAGAACTCCGGAAGGATGCGCGCAAGTCCAAAGGCGAAAAATGCGACGAGAAAATCGAAGCACTCGATGAAGAGATCAAGCGCATGAGAGCGCAGCGGCTTCGGCTCGAAAGGCACTCAACTAAGCGAGGTTGAGCCTGCATCGTCAACCCGCGACCGGGTGCAAAGCCTACGCCGTGCCCAGCTTTAACAACCTGGAGATTGGGCCCGCCAAGGTCGGCTGCCAGCAAGGCCGACAGAACTCGGTATTGATCTTGATCAATGGTTTGCATCGAGAACGAAGTGCAATGACTCGGCTCCTTTGCGGTGTTCTGCGTCATGCCGATTCCAGACCCGATTTCGTTGCCCCGGCGGCTTCTTCCGGTTCTCGCGTGGATTCCTGGCTACCAGCGCGAATGGCTTATGGCCGATGCTCTTGCAGGCGTCGCGCTGTGGGCGGTTATGGTGCCAGAAGCAATGGCTTATGCGGGGATCGTCGGTGTACCGCCAATCATGGGCCTCTACACGATCGTCCCGGCGTTACTCGCTTATGCGCTGTTTGGCACGTCTCGCCAGCTCGTAGTCGGCCCTGACACCGCGACCGGCCTGATCTCCGCCCTGACGGTGGGTGCGGTCGCGACTCATGGAACAGCGGAGTTTAATTCGCTCACCTCGACGCTGGCGGTGTTGATCGGAGTTCTCTTCCTCTTCTTCGGCCTCGCACGCATGGGCTGGGTGGCCAGCTTCGTGCCCACGCCGGTGATGCGCGGCTTTATCGAGGGCCTGGTTTACGTGACCATCATCGGCCAGATCCCTCATCTCCTCGGTATCAGCGCGGGCTCCGGCAACTTCTTCGCGAAGCTCTGGCACGTGTTGCAGCATCTTGCGGATGTATCGCTCGTACCAGCCGTGATCGGGATCGCGTGCTTGGCGGGAATGCTGTTGTTGCGCCAGCTGTCTCCCGGCATACCTGGGGCACTCGTTATCATGGCTGCGGCGACAATTATGGTGGGGCTGCTCGGCGGAGACGCGATTGGCGTGCATGTCGCCGGCCACATCCCGTCCGGATTACCAGCTCTCGTGGCGCCAAGCCTCGACACCACAACGTTGCGAGAACTCGCACCCGGTGCGCTCGCGATCGTCCTGGTCGGCTATGCCGAAGCATTGGGCGCCGCGAAGGCAGCGGCCATGCGGGATGGAAGCGATATCGATCCGAACCAAGAGTTAGTTGCGCATGGCCCGGCGAACATCCTGACCGGACTTTTCGGCGGATTCCTGGTGGTTGGCAGCCTTTCTAAGACCTCGGTGGCCATGGCGGCAGGCGCACATAGCCAGCTCGCCAACCTTGTTGCAGCGGTCCTGTGTTTCCTGACTCTGGTTCTGCTGACGCCACTGTTCCGAAACATGCCGGAGCCGGCCCTCGCCGCGATCGTCATTGCAGCCATGCTGCATCTCACGAACCCCGGCTATTTGCAGAGCGTGCTGGCGCGAAGCCGCTGGTCGTTCTTCATGATCGTGATCGTCATCGCAGGCGAACTGACGCTAGGGGTGCTGCAAGGCATCGGCATTGGTGTCGTGCTGTCAATCGCGAGGTTGATCTATGTTGCGAGTCGTCCCAAGGGAGCGCGTCTAGGGCAGCTTCCCGGTACGGAGGCTTATCGCGACGTCCGGATGCATCCCGACGCGACCACTTTCCCTGGGCTGCTAATTTGGCGGATTGGAGGTGACGTCTTCTTCGCAAGTGCTGGCAACACGACGATGGCCTTGAGGGCGGCGGTCGCCGCATCCCCGAAGTTGAAGCGGGTGCTTCTGGACTTCGGTTCGGTCGACTTTCTCGACGTCACCGGAGGCGACGAAGTGCTGCGGCTCGTTCGTGAGCTGCGCAAGAAGGGCATCGGGGTTGTCTTTGCGCGCGTACGCGACTCTATCCGGGAGGACCTGCGGCGCGCCGGGATCGAGGCTGAAGTGCCGCCAGGCAATTTCTACGAGCGAATTACCGACGGCGTGCTCGCTTGGCAGCAACAATCTGATCCGACTCCATCGCACGGCGGGACCAAGTCATGAAAGCCCGTAGCCTGCGACCACCCTCGGCGTTTTACCGCATGATCGAGGCGCATGGCGACCGAGCCCTGATCGAAAGCTTCTTGATGAAGCGACCTTCGGTCGACGAGCGTATGGCTGTAGGCAAGGCGCTTCGAAAGCATGTTCCGCGTTCGGCGCAAGCAATCTATGAAACCCGCGCCGACCGACCCGATGCGGTGGACATCCTCGAGCAGCAGGACGCCTCGCGCGTGCAGGAGCTGCTGCCGATCCGATATGACCGCATGCGCGAAAATCCCTTCGCGTTCTTTCGGGGAGCCGCGGCCATCATGGCGAGCGATCTGTCGATCTTGCCCATCTCTGGAACTCCCGTCATGGCGTGCGGCGACGCGCATATCAAGAATTTCGGGGTATATGCTTCGGCCGAGCGCAATCTGATCTTCGCCATCAACGACTATGACGAGGTGTATGTTGGGCCTTGGGAATGGGACCTCAAGCGACTGGCGGCCAGCGCAGCAGTCGCAGCGCGATGCTTGGGCGGTGACAAGGCGATCTGCGAAGAAGCCGCTCGTGAATGCGTGCGCAGTTATCGGGAGCGCATCTATCGCTATGCCCAAATGGGTTATCTTGAAACCTGGTATGATCGCATCGACGAGCGCGCCATCCTCGATGGCCTGGCGCCCAGATCACGTCGCATCGCCCTCGACATCATCGATAATGTCCGCCATATCCGCCCCCTCGAGAAGTTGACCGAATTGGTGGATGGGAAACACCGCTTCATCGAGGATATTCCGCTGATCGAGCACGTGGCGCGCAGTGCATCGGGGACGCCGGTGCGCCTGTTTCTGGACCGCCTTCTGCAGGCCTACATCGCTTCGATGACCTATGATCGAAAGCTGCTGTTGTCTCGTTATGAGCTCATCGACTACGCGCACAAGGTCGTCGGAATCGGAAGCGTCGGCACCAGGTGCTGGGTACTCTTGCTGCAGGGAGTCGGTGAAGACGATCCCTTGTTTCTCCAGATCAAGGAAGCTCAGCGATCGGTGCTTGCGCCTTATCTCACCTTCAAGCTCCCGTTCGATCACCAGGGGCGGCGGGTGGTCGTGGGGCAGCGTCTCACACAAGGGTCGCCCGACATCTTCCTCGGATGGGGGCGCGCCGACAAAAGGGATTTTTACGTTCGCCAGCTTTCGGAGTTGAAGGGCAGTGTCGCGCTCGAACACCTTGAGCTCTTGCCGGACTACTGCGCGATGTGTGGGTGGGCGCTGGCGCTAGCGCATGCCAAGTCAGGCGATGCCGCCGTGATCGCTGGTTATTGCGGCAAGAGCGAAGCGCTTGACGAAGCGATCGGCGCGTTCGCCATGCGATATGCCAAACAGACGGAGCAGGACTACGACGGGTTTAACAGCTCCAAACGGATCGGGCGGATCAGAGCGGTTGCCGTAACTTCGCGTTAAGCCTTGCGCAATCACCGCTGGATGGAAGCAAGCGCGATCGCTCTTGCTTACGGAAATAACCAAACGCGGGAGCAATCATGCGCGCTTCTTCCGATGACGGGCCAAGCTTCACGCACGCCCACCTGCGAACGCCGAGGGCAGCTGCCATCGCGGGCGTCGTCTTCTCCGTCCTGCTCTTTGCCGTGTTCCTGCTGATGCGACACTCGGTGCCTCGTGATCCGCTGGAGACGGGGGCGTGGCTACATACCGGAGCGAGCAACGTCGTGATTGCGCTCAATCTTGTGCCCTTCGCAGGAATTGCCTTTCTCTGGTTTGTCGGTGCACTGCGGGACAAGCTTGGACGCCGCGAAGATCAGTTTTTCGCAACCGTATTTCTTGGCAGCGCGTTGTTGCTCCTGGCCATGCTGTTCGCGGCTGCGGCTGTTGTGGGCGCAATAATTCTTGCATTCCACGGAGCCCCGGACGTCCTGGCCAACTCGGCAACGTTCCACTTCGGACGCAGTCTGGCTTATGGCATGATCAACATCTATTTGGTGAAAACGGCATCCGTCTTCATGATCACCACATCGACGATTGGCGTCTATACCGGCTTCACACCGCGCTGGCTGGCCTTCGGGGGGTATGTTGTCGCAGCCGTGCTTCTGATCGGCAGCTACTTCTTCGACTGGAGTTTGCTCGTATTCCCCGTTTGGGTTCTGTTGATCAGCGTCAGCATTCTCGCAGACAGGAAAGCCGCGAGCTGAGAGTGGTGACGATAAGCCGCGCGAAGTGCGTGGTTTGAATCGCTGGTCGCGCTTTTGGACTGGCCGAGCGTTTATCGGATAGCGCCGACCGAACCGGAAGATTTCAGCCTCGTCAGCCCCGAGTGGAGACAAATGGTGTACACAAAGGACAGAGAGCCAGACCAGCGAGAACCTTCAATGCCTGCCGCCGTCGCATGCTTACGTGCGACATGCTTGCAATCTCCTATCAGGGCGATCTGACTATGGATTACTTGATCTAGATCAAAGGTAATCGTTGCTCCGTCTCGAAGTTGATCGGAGTTCTGTATCGAGACGTGCGCCGGCCTGCGGGAGTCCACTGAGCAGCGGACGAGGACTTGTCGCGTTTGACAATGCTTCTACGCGCTGCCCGGAATTGGTCAGCAATTTTGACAGGAGAGATTGGTGGGCCCTGATCATGCCACGATCGCTGATGCGGTACAGGAAGCCCACGCGGTCGCGTTGCGTGCTTCGGGCGGGGCCGTCGCGGCCTACATCCCATTTCTCGCCAAGGTGCCGGCGCAGCTTTGCTCCGTCGCTGTGGTCACGCGCGAAGGAAGAGTCTTCGAGGCAGGCGACACTGATTTTAAATTTGCTCTCGAATCAATCTCGAAGGTATTTACTCTCGCGTTGGTTATGGAGCAGCGCGGCGCTGAGGTGGTACGCGAGAAGATTGGAGCGCGACCTACTGGCTTGCCATTTAACTCAGTACTGGCACTGGAGCTTCACGGCGCCAAGCCCCTTTCGCCGCTGGTGAACGCAGGGGCCATCGCAACCGTGAGCCTTGTAAAGGCCGCCGGTCGCGAGGACCGTTGGGCACAGATCCTCGACGTTCAACGCCGCTTCGCGGCAACCGACATAGCGTTTTCTGCGGAGATCAACGAATCCGAGCAGGCGAGCAACTTGCACAATCGAGCGATTGCCTGGCTCCTTGCCAGCGGAGGAAATTGTTTTTGCGATCCGCTCGAGGCTCTCGACGTCTACACACGCCAGTGCTCCACGCTCGTGACCTGCTCTACACTCGCGACAATGGCTGCGACGCTTGCGAACCATGGCATCAATCCGCTGACAGGAATTCGGGTTATTCAGCGACAAAATGTGCCGCGAATTCTTGCTGAGATGACCATGGAAGGGCTCTACGATAGCTCCGGCGATTGGGCCTTTGAGGTTGGGCTGCCCGGCAAGAGTGGGGTCGGTGGCGGCATCATGGCCGTCGCTCCTGGTCGGCTCGGCGTCGCTGCGTTCGCTCCGTCGCTCGACGAGTATGGCAACAGCGTGCGGGGGCAGATTGCCGTCGCCAGTGTGGCCAAGCGCCTCAAAATGAATCTGTACGACCAGTAAACAGTGACCACCATGCCACCTGAGAGCAGGTCTCAGGAGCAGCAGAGAAACCGGGACTTCGTCACAGTTGGAGCGAGTACATGGCGGTTCTTGGCGAGATAAGGCACACCACCACCTACAAATACGCAAGGCCGGTGACGTTCGGCACTCATCGGGCGATGTTCTTGCCAAGGCGCGGCTCGTCGGCCCGTCTTCTCAATTGGTCCGTGAGAACCAGCCCGTCTTCAAAGGTGAAGTGGATCAGCGACCCGCGCTCCAACACCGTGACCGTCATGGACTTCACCGAGTCAGCCAGCGAATTGACCTTCAACTTCAAGGTCCTCGGAATCTATTTCGGCATAAAGGGGATCGAAGCCTTCCCATTGGAAAGTCGTGCGGAGGAAGTTCCCATCCAATACACACCCGACGAGTGGAACGACTTGGCCGGCTATCTGCGTCCTCATGCCGAAGACCCGGACGCGAGCCTCGCTGCATGGACCAAGAGCTTCGTTGCCGGTGACAAGGACCAAACCACCGACGTCCTGAGCCGGATCCTTCACTCGTTTCGGGAGCGTTTCACGTACCGTGCGCGAGAATCGCAGGGCACGCAGTCACCCGGCGAGACGCTGCGTACCAAGTCGGGCACTTGCCGCGATTATGCTTGGCTCATGATCGAGACGTTGCGGCGGCTCGGGTTCGCCTCCCGATTCGTCAGTGGCTATCTGTACGACAGCGCGCTGGATGGCGGTGCAATAGGCATGGCCGGGTCCAGTTCGACCCATGCCTGGCTGCAGGTGTTTCTGCCGGGGGCAGGGTGGATGGATTACGATCCCACCAACCAAATTAATGCCGGATTTGATCTCATTCCGGTCGCCGTCGCCAGGCATCCGGGACAGGCAATTCCACTGGAAGGCTCGTGGTTTGGTGATGGAAAGGACTACCTTGGTATGTCGGTTACCGTTTCAGTCCATAAGGTGGATGATGTCCCCGATCCATTCCAAGGACAGGGTTGAGCGGTGTGGTAGAGAACGGCGCCATGTGATGGACGTCCCTAAGCTCACGGCCCCGATCACCCCATTCGTCTTGAGACCACGCGCATTTGCGAATGAGGAACGCCAGTGCCAGCGCGTTTATCTATCCTGGGGCAGATCTTCCTCTTGATGGCCGCTTGGCGACTGTACTCGCGCTAACAGCTTTGTGAGCAACCGTCGCTGTTTTTCCGTGATGTCCGGGTCGGCAAGCCGTCTCTTGAAGATGATCAGGTTCTCATAGCGGATGAAGTCTTCCATTGAGGTCATGCGGTCCTCCCCTGTGCCAGCACGGTGCCACATAGAGTACCTGCCTGCAGCAGCGGCGCCGCTGAGGAGGGCATAACGTGTGATACGCATCCTCATTGGAGCAGGACAACGCTTGGGTCTGCAATTGTCCTTTGAGACAAGCACCATGCCCGCTGTCGTTCTCGCCGAGCAACGGGCTCTTGGGTTTTGCGGTCGAGGCATGTGTCCGCAACGGGCTGCTTGACCAGTTGGGCGGCTCGTCGGATGCGCATCGGTTAAGTTACGTCCGGCCTACCTCCGATAGCCGACATATCTGGGGCCGTGGGATGCGGTAGCGATGGGCCATTTCCGGACTCATGGAGCGCAGCAAATTGCGTCCTGTCCCATCAACTCTGGCCGCGAGCACACGCGGGCCTCATTCGGGCAACCCGGCTTTCCGAATGCCCTCAATTAGCAGCTTTAGGGTTGTTTGCGTACTCCGAGAGAACCGCCCAGATATTGTAAAGGCCGGATCGATCTCAAGCAGACGTGCCGCCGCCTCACGCGCCTCGGCATCCCGTCCAAGATGCGCCAAAGCGGACGCCAAACCACGGAAAGTCATTGGATCGGAGGAGTTCTGACGAAGAGCCTTTCTGGAAACCGCGACTGCCTCGTCGAAGCGGCGAAGTTCGATCAATGCATGACCGATGCCAGCAAGATTAGTGTGAAGAACGGGGTCCAACGGGCTCACGCGAATGCCGCGTTCAAAGCTCAGGATTGCTTCTTCGTAGCGGCCTGCAACTTGGTAGACCCATCCTCTAGCGTTCCACACGCCGGGTTCATTTGGATTGGACGTGACCGCACGTTCAACATAATCAATGGCAGTCTCGTAGTCGTCGACAAGGAAAGCGGTAACCACCCCGGAGAGGGCCAGTACTGGCGCGCGATTCTCGTCGAGGCTCAACGCCAAGCGAGCCAGCCGAATTGCTTCACTGCGGTCGAATTGACTATCGGTAGAAAAGCCTTGAACAAGGTTGTTGAGGTGGCCGTAAGCCGCCAACATGGCGGCAAGACTAAAGCGAGGGTCAAGCTCCAAGGCACGATGCGCCAGTCGTATCGCTTCGGCGAAACCTTCTCGGGTCCTAAGATGAGATTTCTGTATGGCCCTTAGCCACAAATCGTAGGCGGTCGGGTTTTCCGATGGGCGGCGGGTCGCCATCTCAATTTCTGTTTGAAACAGCTTGGGGTGAATGGCCGAGATAACGGCGACCGTTATTTCGTCTTGCAGAGCGAAAACGTCTGTCAGGTCTCGCTCGAATCTGTCTGCCCAGATGTGCGCGCCCGTCACGGCATCAATCAACTGGCCTGCGATGCGCACCTTCCCTGACGCCTTGCGCACAGACCCCTCAAGGACATAGCGCACGCCGAGCCTGCGTCCGACCTCCTTGATATCAACGGCCTTGCCTTTGAACGTAAAGCTCGAATTGCGCGCGATCACGAACAGCAATTTGAAGCGCGATAGCGCAGTGATGATTTCCTCCACCAAGCCGTCAACGAAATACTCCTGCTCCGGATCACCGCTCATGTTCTCGAACGGCAACACGGCGATGGAGGGCTTGTCAGGGAGCGGAGAGGAACTCTCGGGCACGTCGCCGGGATTTGGGCGCGCAGCCTCTCGTGCCTCCCGTACCTGTCCGACGAAACGGAATCCCTTGCGCGGTAACGTCTTGATCAGGCGCTGTTCCTCCCCGGAATCGCCAATCGCGCTGCGGGCGACATTCATCCGGGTCGTCAACGCTGCATCCGAAACGCTGCGCCCATTCCAAATGGCGTTGATGAGGTCGTCTTTGCTGACGACGCGCTCCCTGGTGCGGATCAGGTAGTCGATCAGATCGAACACCTGTGGTGCGATGGAGACGACGTCCGCCCCGCGACGCAGCTCGCGCCGCTCAGTGTCGAATGCGTAGTCCTCGAAGAGATAGCGCAAATGCGATCCCCCTGGGATGAGGCCCCCCGTAACCGGGTGGCGCTACGGCCTCGCTGGAAATCGCAAGAATAAGCCGCCGGTGAGGAAAATGTAAGCAGCCGGTCAGGCGTGCCCACCGATCTCGCGGCACCTTCCTGCCGGTGAAAAAACACCGTCCCAGGAGAGACTGCAATGAGCACGACGCAGGGCACAGCATGGCTGGAACGGACGTCCGGATCGACCCGGCATGTCGCTAGCTTCTTCAGGAAATATTGGGATGCCTTTCAGGAGCGCCGCGAACGCCAAAAATTGCGTGCCAGCTTGTCCGCCCTAAGCGACAGGGAGCTGATGGATATCGGCACCACACGCGGCGAGATCGACTACGTCGCCTCGCACCGAGCTATTGACCCGGGAGGCATCCGATCCACCGAATGGCTGCGACAGCTGCCAACGGTTGACGGCCAAATTTTGCCCACCGACTTCCGATAAGGGTCAAAACGCCGAGAACTCAAGTTGAGCAAATCTGGTCCGTTCTTCCGCTATGAGCGGACCCGCCTCAGACGCAGCGCAACTTCGCAGATGGGCCAGCAAGTGATATGAGCTGCGGCAAAGCGCACGGTTATTGAATCACTTCGTCAGCTGGCAAAAGAAACCGGTCGGGTACCGTCAGCCCCAACGTCTTTGCGGTGTTGAGGTTGATCGCTAACGTGAACTTATCGGCTCGTTCGACTGGAAGGTCGCCCGGCTTTGCTCCCCGAAGGATTTTCGCCACCTGTCTGCCGGCGAGTTGAAAGCCATACTCTAGGTTGATCGAGTATGACATCAACGACCCGGCCTGCACGAAATCGCGGTACACACTGCAAATTGGCCTTCCCGGCTTTGCAACTGATGAGACAGTCTGAGGGATGTGGCCAAGGGTGACAAAGGAACCCGAAAGATAGAATGCGTCGACGCCATCGCGCGCTCCTGACGCCACGGCATCGTCGAGACCTTCGCGGCCGGGCCGTTCAAGGTCACATCTTAGAACCGCAAAACCAAGCTGCGAGGCCGCTTTCTTTAATGCGTTGTGTTCAAGTCTCGTTTGGCTCGTCTTTACGTCGCGTTCCCTAAACGCAATCATTCCGAGCCGGGTCAGGTTTGGTACCAGCACCTTGAACAAACGACCAAGAAGAATGGGCGACCGCCGACGTTGAACTTCTCGCCAGCATTGTCGACTTCAGGTTGCTTCCGTCAAGACGCGCGAAGATGGATGACGACCGGCTCGCTGGGGCAGGATCAGCACGAGCAAGACGATTGCTACGAGCATGACCGCCGAGGCCAAAGGTCGGCTCAGGGCAAGTCCGCCATGGCTCGTCGGCTTGTCCAGGAAATCGCCAACAGTCGCACCAAGCGGACGCGTCAGGATAAAAGCAGCCCAGAACAGGAAAATCCGCGAAATGTTGGTCCAGAAATACAAAGCTGCCAGGATGAGCAAGCCTGCGCCGAACAAGATCGCCCCGCCATCATATCCCAGTCCGGTGCTGTCGGCGGTCCAATCGCCGAGCGCGGTTCCAAGCGTCTGCGAAAAGGTAATCGTCACCCAGTAGAAAACCTCCGCTTTCGGCGATGCGACCGTTTGAACATCTACCGAACCGAGAGCGAAATACCAGATCGCCAACGAGGCCAACACGCAGGCCAGGAGCACCGACGAGCCTCCCGCATAACCGATGCCCAGTGAGCGGTCGAAGAAGTCGGCCATGGCCGTTCCAACGGTGGTCGAGGCCACGATTGCCAGCCAATAGACCCATTTGTTGAACCGTCTCGTCGATATCTGGGCGACCACCGCCCCGACAAACACCGCAAGGAACAAGGCGGTCCCAATCAAGTAACCACCGTTGTTGGCATTTTCATCAGCGTGCAGCCAGCTCATCGTCACCGTGTCTCCACCGGTCTCACCAAGCGTTGTCGCCAAGATCTTAATGATCCAGAATCCCAGCGTCACTTCGGGAACTTTGCTCAGGACATCAGTTCGTTCTTGCATGGTCATCTCGTCTGAAACTGCGGCCCAGTCGAACAACAGACGAAGCCCCGAACGGGGCGCTTGCAGCGCGATGAAATCTTCGCAATGTTCAGTGACCAGCCTTAGGCGCGACAAATCGATCATGCGGGCGCGCGTCAGTAGCTTGCTCATTCGAGTAAGAAGCCGCTAACCGTGCGCATTGCCGACCATTGAAAGTAGGACTGCATACGGTTTCTCCTTACCACTTAGCGCTCTAGTAACACCGGGGCCGCGACACTTACGCTTTTCACGGAGAGGCTGAGGTCATGAACGCGAAGGTGAAGATCAGGTGCCCGGCCTGCACACGTATGTTTCAAGAGAAAGCCAATCGAGTTCGTGATGGACTGCAGGTCAACTGCCACAATTGCAACAGGCTGATAACGCTGTCCAAAGAGACAGAAGATCCTTTTATTCGGCGAGCATTGAAGACTGCTCGGGAAATGCGAGCGGCAGAGGAGGACCGGATAGTCAGTCGGGTTTACAAAGGCGCTGCCGCCGCACCGCCACGCGATGCGCCTTAACAGGGGCGTGCTGCTTTAAAAACAGAGGTGTCGCGGCTTGTCTCTTCGGCGGCACGCGCGCCGCTTGGGAGGGGATGGCCGGTTGCGTCTGGCCTCCCGAAGCTGACCTGAGTTCAAGCTGACTTAAGTCGTACGTCAGCATCGCCATGCCGGACGGCTGGTCCCTAGTCCATTCCTTACATTCGGGGCTTCTGATAGGTCTCACTGTGCTGGTTTTGAGGCAACTCGGCCACGCGTGTCCCACCAACCTGGCCGCCCACAATCGCTGCGAGGAAGATGCCGCCAGCCACTGCCCACAAATCCGTAAAAGCGCCAGTCCCGATAACTCGTGATTTGCTCCTGACGACTAACGCGACGACAGGAGAAATGTTCTTGAGCGCGGACTCGCAGCTTCGGCCTTCTTACCGACTCGCCGCCACTGGAACTCATTTGTGCACCTGAGAGTTCTACGCTTGGTGTAAGGAGGCCGAGACCAGTGACTAGCTTGCGGCAAGCCATCGGCAAACTCGGTGCGTACCAATCGCTCACGCTGTTAGCCGTGCCGATCTGTCTGGTTGAGCCTTTGAAGCTCATCGCTGTGGCGGTGGCGGGCGAGGGCCACTGGCTCACCGGCACAGCCATGATCATCGCAGCGTACGCCGCCAGCCTACTCGTTGTGGAACGACTGTTCGCTGTGGTGAAGCCAAAACTGCTGCGGCTTCACTGGTTCGCGAAGCTGTGGGCTTGGCTCATTGTCATACGATACAAGCTCCCACGTCCATTTCAGAGCACATAAGCCTCGTGATGTTTATGTCCTTGTTACGCGCATGACCACGTCGAGCGCTGCTGAGGAGAGAGCCGTTAGCACCCTCCGGGAATTGCACGCTGCCGAGGACGAGTTGATCGGCAAGACTGTCGTCATGACCGACGGCAAAGGACGATTGATCATATCTATCTCGACGAAGTGCACGGACTTCGCATTTCAATCGCTGGGGCATGATGGTGAATGGCCGATTTCAACCGTCAAGCGCATCCAAAACTGATGGCAGGGGCACCAATTTCACCGACAAGGTCCGCCGGTTGTTCGCCTGGGCTAAGGTTCCACCCAGGGATCGGTTGGGCCGTATGGACCTCAATAGCCTCTAAGCGGAGTGGAAGGTGCAGGTGGGTTCCGATTTGCGGAACCAGCAGCGATTACTTTTCGGGTAAAAACGCCAGCGTATAAATACGGGGGCGTTCGGATAGTTAGCGATCCGTTTACGCTGATTGCCCATCCTTTAGGCATTGCTCAGCCGTGCCGGGGATGGACCATGTTTCGCCGCATCAACAAAGCCGTTCAAGACGCCATCGCTACGGCGCAGGCGATCGATCGCTCGCAAGCTGTAATCGAATTCGAGCCGAATGGGAGGATTGTCACCGCCAACGCCAACTTCCTCGCGGCCGTGGGGTACTCGTTACCTGAGATACAGGGCAAGCACCACAGCATCTTCGTCCCTCCGGCCGAGCGCGAGAAGCCCGGTTATGCCGAGTTCTGGAAGACGTTAGCTCGCGGCGAATTCCAAGCCGCGCAGTACCAGAGGATCAGAAAAGACGGCTCCCCGCTGTGGATACAAGCGACTTACAACCCCATCCTCGGAAAAGACGGGAAACCTTACAAGGTCGTAAAGCTCGCTAGAGACATCACTGCGGAGCACGTAAAAAACCTTGAGCAGAATGGGAAGATTGCCGCTCTGGATCGTGCGCAGGCCGTCATCGAATTCGACTTGAATGGCGTCATCATCACCGCAAACGAAAATTTCCTGCGAGTGATGGGCTATGGACTGGCTGAAATAGTCGGGAAGCACCATTCCATCTTCGTTGATCCAAACTTCGCGGCAAGCGCCGCCTACAAAGAGGGCTGGGCTAAACTAAACCGGGGCGAGCTTGTCAGCGGCGAATTCAAGCGCCTGGCCAAGGGAAACCGCGAGGTTTGGATATTGGCGTCGTACAATCCTATCCTCGATGAGCTCGGAAAGCCCATCAAAATCGTCAAATTTGCGACTGATGTGACGAGAGCACGCTTGGAATCGGCCGACACGAAGGGGCAGATCGAGGCCATTCGAAAATCGCAGGCGGTTATTGAATTCGCGATGGATGGTACCGTCCAATGGGCGAACGTAAATTTTCTTGGCGCGATGGGCTATGCCTTGGGTGAGGTGAAAGGCAAACATCACAGCATGTTTGTCGATCCTGCCGAGCGCGGCTCTTTCTCTTACAAGGAGTTTTGGGATCGCCTTAGAGCCGGTGAATATCAGGCCGGTGAATTCAAGCGGCTTGCGAAGGGCGGCCGCGAGATATGGATTGAAGCATCGTACAATCCAATTATCGATCCCAACGGAAAACCTTTTAAGGTGGTGAAATACGCGACTGACGTGACCGAGAAAGCTGTTGCACGAATGAAGGCTGAAGAGGCTAAGGGGCTCATCCATTCCGTCGCAGCCGGAAGCGAAGAAATGTCAGCTTCGATCCGGGAGATTTCCGAAACAATGGTCAAGGCGCGCAGTGTAGTAGACACGGCAGTGAGCCGAGTTGAAGGCGCAGATGGCCAAGCGCAGCGTCTGACGACGGCAACCGATGCGATGGGTGGGATTGTCGAGTTGATCGCGAACATCACTGGGCAGATCAATCTTCTGGCTCTCAATGCAACCATCGAATCTGCTCGCGCCGGCGAAGCGGGCCGCGGCTTTGCGGTTGTCGCATCGGAAGTCAAAAGCTTGGCAAGTCAAGCTAAGCAGGCCACTGACAAGATCAATGCTGAGATTGGCGCGCTAACCGGCGCGTCTGGCGATGTGCTCGGTGCGCTAAATGCGATTAAATCGGCTATCGTGAACGTTGACGAGTATGTCACCAGCACCGCTGCGGCGGTCGATGAACAAAGCGCGGTGACTGCCGACATGGCCTCGAATATGCAACGAGCGGCACTGGCTTTGGCCTAATAAGCTGCACGGCCGTGAGCTTTGAGCTGCCGTCTCAGGCGGCCGCAACCGATTTGAGCTGCTCGCGCGCATCGGCCTCTTGCGGACGCGATGCTTTCTCCTCCTCGATCATCCGGGTCACGACGCCGACTGGCATCGGCCGACCGACCAGATAGCCCTGCACACTGTCGCAGCCCTCCCCGCGGAGAAAGTCGAGACGGCGCGTCGTCTCGACGCCCTCGGCCAGCGCGCCCCAATCGGACCCGACGCTATCAAGTCCCAAGCGACTCATTCTCAATCAGCGCATTGTGCAGGAATACCCCCTCAGTAGCACGAGGCCATTTTTGCAACCGCCCGCCCACATTATTACGAGTATTTTAATTCTTATCCGTGATTGTAGGGAGCAATCTTTAATTGCGATATTATTTCATGCAGCTCATAGCCGAGCGAAACTATTCGTTTATCGCGTTCGAGTCGCTCGCGGAACGACAGGCGTGCGACAGCCTATTCCGGGTAGCCGAAGACGAGTTCGTTTTACACATGCAGTCCGACCAGGCCGCCGACGAAGAGCGGTTGATCTGGTTGGATAGCAGAGCAGCGCTGCTTTGGATCAACCAAACGCCCGATGAGTATGGAATGAACTGGGGGTGAAGCTCGTGGTGGAAACCAGAAGAGCGCCCCGCTATCGCGTTTCGAAGCCGGCGCAAATTCATTATGGGGCAAACAAGATTACCTGCGTTGTTCGCGATCTTTCCCTCACTGGCGCCGCTCTACAGCTTTCCGATGGAAGCGCAATAGTCCCGTCGGCGTTCACGCTGATCGTTCCTGAAGACAATCTGACGCTGCCGTGCCGAGTAGTTTGGCGTGGTCCCTTCAAGATCGGCGTCACGTTCGAATTGCCCTAGAGCGCCTCCGCCGGGAGTATTCCTGTCTTCCCTCCCTGAGGCCGGGCTTCACGAAGAAGGAGCATTATCTCGCTTCTGGTGATTGCGCGGGCCGGGGCGATCGTCCCATGTCACATACCCGCACAATCGGCACCGATACATCGTAACAGTCCCGTCGATGCGAGCGTTGAATAGTTCGCTTACGGTCACGTCGCTGCTGCCCCGGCACCGCCCGCAGCTCGGCAAGGATGCAGGTGTCTTGTTGAAGTCCGTCTCCCTTGCCACGCTGATAGCTCCAGAGGATGCCTCACCGCACGCTTCGCAGTGAACGGTCTAGTGGTATCGAAGTTCATCATTGCGTGTTTTGCTGCCGAAGCCACACCGTCCTTAGCGTCTCAAGCGACCTATGAACGAAGCCGCAGGTAATATGTTAGGAGGGAAGCCTGTCGCCTCAGCAGCAATCAGACACGATCCTTGATTCGAACCGGCAATTCGCGAATGCGCTTGATGGCGTCGTAGACGGCGTTCGCGATCGCGGCGTGGACGCACGAGGTGGATGTACCCGACGACATGCCTTCCAGTGCGGGGCCTGTCCCAGCGTTGGCCAAATTTGTGCTGCAGGCTGCTGCCGACGATCGCGCCAATCCCGAACTTGGGCTAACCGGTGTTTTGTTATTTTCTGGTCGCCACTTTGCTCAATTTCTTGAAGGCGCAGAGGCTGACCTTAATATCATGAAGGCGTCGATTTGTAGCGATGACAGGCATACGGGCATTGTAACGTTGCAGACACGGATCTCGAAGTCACCGCGACGCCTCGCTGCTCGTCCTCGCGGACGAGGTCGAAAAGGTCCGCCCCTTGCTGGGTGCATGAGTCCAAAGGTGGCCCATCGCGACATATTGCGCTCATCGAGATCGCGAGCCGATTCAAGATTTCGGCTTCCCGACTGTGTCGGCCATCCTGGCGCCTCTGACGCCGAGCGGCTCGGGTCTGCCGGTAGTGGTGTCGCGGGCGATCTGATGCTCCATCTCAGCGTTGAGTTCGGCTCCCAGCAGGACCACGATCGCCGAAATCCAGAGCCAAGTCATGAAGCCGATGACGGCGCCCAAGGATCCGTAGGTTTGGTCGAAGGTGCCGAAGTTGGCGGCGTAGAACGAGAACAGCCCGGATGCCGCAAGCCAGAGCAGGCTCGCGGCTGCGCTGCCCCAGGTGATCCATGACCAACGGGGCGCTTCGCGACTGGGCCCGAATCGGTAAATGCACGAGAGCGCGAGCGCAAGCGCGACGAAGAGTGCGGGCCAGCGCCCGATCCGGATCAGCAAGTCGGCGGATTTCGAGAGGCCTACGTATTGCAGCACTACGGGAATGACGACGACCCCGCCGAGCGCCGCGAGAACGAAGACGATGCCGCCAATGGTGAATCCTAGCGAGATCGCGTTCAGCTTGAAGAAGCCTCGCTTCTCCTCTTCGCCGTAGACGATGTTCAACGTGTCGAACAGCGACTTCATCGCGGCATTCGCGCTCCACAGCGAGATCAAAAGACCGGTCGCGAACGCGAACCCGAGGGTCCGATCGTCCTTCGTCGCGACGCGCGTGAGTTGTTCGCGCGCAACGTCGACTGCGCCACCCGGGATGAAGCCGGCGACATCGTCGAGGTGCTTTGCGATCGTGTTGGGATCCGCGAAGAGCCCGTAGATTGCGACGAGCGCTGCGATCGCGGGAAAGATCGCAAGCAGGCTGTAGTAGGTCATGCCGGCGGCCAACGCGAGGATTCGATGCTCGCCGATGTTGCCGTATACCCGCCAGAGGATGTCCTTCCATCCGCGCGCCGGGATCTCCGCGGGCGAGGTCGCCTGGCGTCCGCGATCACCGCCTTCGATCGCCATTGTCGCAAGCGTGGCGTCCCGGTCGGCTTCTCTGTGCTCCGGGAACTTGCCGCCCTCTGCAGGACGGGCGACATGCTCGGGCGGAACGAGGCGGCCCCACACCAGTGCGACCGCCATCAGCCCCAGCGCCGCAGCCATGCTCCATTTGCCTTCCGATGTTTCTGTTCGAGCCATTGAATTCCTCCGCGCAACTCAATTGCTCGTCGGAGATTGCGTTCCTGCATCGCAAGGCGGCGGGCGGCGCGTTCCCCCTCCTGGGTGAATCACCGCGTAGGGCGTCACGCGGCCTGTAGCGAGTTCGGCCGGAAAGCGCCCTTGAGGCGAAACTATTCGGCCCTACCGGAGTAGGCGCGGCCACCGCGCGAGCTTGCTTGCGGCGATGACGGCTGCTGCGGCGCGGCGACGGACGGCAATTCGCCTCCCTGCGGAACGCAGGTACCGACGGTCTGAGCAGCCTTTCGCCTTGCAAGTCGCGCGCCCGTGGTATTCGCGTCGCCGGTCGATGTTGGTGGCCGCCTTCAGGAACTCTAGTTCTCCGCCGGCGATTTTTCCGTCGGCGATTTTACGTTCATGAACAGGCGATATCCGCTTGTCCTGGAGCATCGCCCTTCCGATCCTCGTCCGGTACGGTATCTCGGCTTGCATCATGTTCGTTTGCGCCGTCCTCCAGATGGAGCTTCAAATGCAGACGGGCGCGCCGGGGTACTTCCTGCTGCTCCCGGGCGTGTTTCTGTCCGGGGCTAATCTTCGATCGAGGCTCGGGAATCCTAGCGGCCGTGATTGCCGTGGGGGTCGGAGCCTGCGTCAGCTTCGCGGGCGGCATCGGCCTCGATTTCCTGGTCACGAATTCGCTCTTCGCCATCACCGCGGCCGGTACAGCCACCATCGCCGAATTCCAGCGGGCCGAGCTCAGTCGGGTGAAGCTGGCCGACAAGACCAAGGCCGTGCTGCTGCAGGAGATGGCTTAGGCGACGGCCTGATCGGCCCCGATGCGAGACGTCCAGGCGATGTCGGCCAACGGCGCCGGTCTGCGAAAGAAGTAGCCTTGGCCCAGGATGATGCCGAGCGATCGTACCTCTTCGACCTGCCGCTGCGTCTCAATGCCTTCGGCAATGATCGACAGGTTGAGTGTCTTCGCTAGCTGGACGATCGACCCCAGCACGGCGAGAGTCCCGGGGCGATCGATCCTGTCAATGAAGGCCTTGTCGATCTTGACCTTATCGAACGGAAACGCGGTCAGATACGACAATGACGAATAGCCGACGCCGAAGTCATCGAGTGCGATGGAGATACCGAGCTCCTTCAGTCGCTCCAGCGTCTTCAGGTTCTCCTCGCTATCGGCGAGAAACACGCTTTCGGTGATTTCGAGCTCGAGGCGGTGCCGCGGAAGCCCGCTTTCGGCAAGCGCGAACGTCACGACATCAACCAGGTTGCTCTTGCTAAACTGCTCTGCCGACAGGTTGACCGCAATCCTGATGTCATCCGGCATCTTCATGGCGTCGCGGCAGGCCTTGGCGAGGACGAAGTTGCCGAGCTCGACGATCAGCCCGCCTTCCTCCGCAACCGGGATGAACTCGGCGGGCGCGATGAAGCCTCTGGTCCTGTGGTGCCAGCGCGCGAGCGCTTCGACCGCGACGGTCCGGCCCGTGCCGATCTCGACCACCGGCTGATAGAAGACCTCGATCTCCTCGCGCCAGATCGCCTCGCGCAGCTCGATTTCCAGAAGACTGCGCTGATCGGCCTCGGCCTTCAGATCCGGCGAATAGAGGTTGAAACAATTGCGCCCGAGATTCTTCGACTTGTAGAGCGCAAGATCGGCGTTGCGCAGGATTTCGTCGATGCGCGTACCGTGCTCCGGTACCACGGCGATGCCAATGCTGCACCCGATCGCGACAGGATGGCCATCGATGTCATAGGGCGCTGCGATCGCCGCGACCAATCGGCCGGCCAAAATTCCCGCACCGTCGGAAAGCGGCCCTTGCCCCGGGGCCACAATCAGCGCGAATTCATCCCCGCCCATCCGGGCCGCCGTATCGACCTCGCGGCTCTCGGCCTTGATCCGGGCCGCGACCCGGCTGAGAAGCGCGTCGCCTGCTTGATGGCCAAGCACGTCGTTGACGGACTTGAACTTGTCGAGGTCCAGCAGCAGGACGGCGAACGGCGTATTCATGCGCCGATACCTCGCCAGCGCCTCCTCGAGGCGCTCCTTGAACAGATTGCGGTTCGCCAGACCGGTCAGGCTGTCGTAATGAGCAAGCCTCTCGATCCTATCCGCGGACGTCTTGCGTTCCGTGATGTCCTGATGCGTCGCGACCCAGCCGCCGTCCTGGCGCCGGCCATAGGAAATGTAGATGATCCGGCCCATGGGAAACGTCACGGTATTCGACGTCCGTTCCGACAAGACGAGCCTGTCCTTCAGATCGCGCAGGTATGCGTCGAGATCGGAGACAGCATTCTGGCCGGCGAAGACCTCATGGAACGTCATGCCGATGCGGACCTGCTCCGGAGCAAGGCCGTACGCGTCCAGCCACTGACGATTGAATGCGATCAGGCGGTCCCTGCCGTCGAACATGCTCAATCCCTGCGGCAGATTGCGCAACGCGTCCTCGAACTTGCCGAGCGAGTCGCGCAACTCGAATTCCGCCCGATCGAGGGCCCGTTGTCGTCGCCAATGCAGTGTCGTGGCGATGGCGATCACCAGGGTGAGAAGAAGCGCGCAACCGAGATAGATCCACTTTCTTGATTGATAGCGCGCGTAGATTTCCTGTTCGGCAATGCCGACCGTGAAAATAAGCGGGAAGAGTGCCGAACTGCGCACGGTGATCAGTCTGTCGGTGCGGTCCGTGCGGCCTTCGCTCCAATATTGGCTATTGGTCTGCTGTAGCCGGCTCCGGATGTGTTCGGCGGACACCTGTCCGAGAAAATTGCCAAGGTCGATTCCACGCGCCGCCAGCGCGACATAATTCGCATTGCGTAGAACGAGAGTACCGCCGGCACCGAGCCTCGCCGTCTCGTAGAAATTCCCGAGCATGTCGACGCTGATCGAACCCACGACGACGCCCACGGGGACCCGGCTGAGGTCGAAGATCTTCCTCGCGATCTGGATCGTCCACTTGCCGGACACCCGGCCGAATACCGGCTTCGCCACATAGAGGGCGTCGTCGGTCTGCCGGAGCGTGTTGAGGAAGTGCTCCCGGTCGCCGAGATAAAGCAACGGGCCGGAATAGCCCGTCGTGGTCGCGAACATATAGCCGTCCAACCCGATCATGGAAAACTGGACCACGTCGCCGCTCGCAAGACGCGCCTTCTCGGCCCACGACTTCAGATCGAACCCGGACGGATCTTCCGCGTAGAGGGCCCGAACGATCAGCAACGACTGATCGACCCGCTCGAAGATCCGTTCGGTGTTTTCCTGGAAGAGCTTCGCGACGCTGTCTCCGTGCGACTTGGCCTGCTGGAGCGCCTCGATCCGCTCCGAGGACAAGATCGTGAAACAACTGATCCACACGAGCGGCAGAAAGACCAGTGCGAATTGCAGCGGCACGCTCCGCCGGACTTCCGTCGCGATCCTGCGAATGACATGCCGCACCTGCGTCACAGCCTGCCGGCCGCGCACGTCCTGATCGGGCGCGACACCTTCCGCCGACAGCTGCGGCAAGAAACGCGGCATCAACTCTTCCTCCGGCGCACCGGGTGACCCTCTCGCCACGACGACATGCGTGAGCGCATTCAAGCTTGACCGCAATCTAAGCTCGTGGCCTTAAACATTGGTTCCGCGGACAAAGCGGAATTGCACTTGAACGCCGGTAAGGTCTCGGTAACCGACCGTATTCGCGGCAAATCACCTCGGAGAGAGGTAAAATAAAACCTCTGTCATGATCGCGTTCGGCATACAAGGATCAGGCACGTGACGACAGTTCAGACGGATCGAGATTGGACACGCGGGACAGGCCCTCTTCGGAGCAACCCATGACGCGCGATCGCCTGTTTCTGCTGCGCCAAGGTTTCGAAGACCCTGCGCTTCCCGGCCGCCGCTTCTTCTGCTGGCACTGCGCACTGATCGAGGGCCTGCTCGCCTCATTTCCAGCGCTGACCGAAAAACTCGACGTCGAGCGCATCGCCTGGCCGAAGCCGCGGCGCGAGGTGATCGCACTGGTCGGCGAGGAGAACCAGTGGCTGCCGCTGCTCGTGCTGGCGGATGGAGCGACATCGCCGCATCAGACCGGCAGCCATCGGGGGCACGCGTTCATCAACGACAAGGACGCCATCCTTGCCGCGCTGTCCGAGCGCCACGGCTTCCCCGAGCCGCATCCGTAGAACTCGTCCCGAAACGAGGGATAATCGGCATTGCCTGCGCCAGCGAGCGCCTCGCATACTCGGCAGGCAAGCCCGGAATCCCTCGCCATGCGCAATCTCCTTCCCGCTCTCATCGTCGTGGACGTGCAGCGCGCATTTGACGAATGGGAGGCGGCGGGCAAGCGGCGCAACAATCCGGATGCGGTGGCGCGCATCGCCGATCTGCTCGCGGCATTCAGGACGAGCGGCGCGCCGATCTTCCACATCCGACACGAAGGCAGCAAACCGAACTCGGCGTTTTTGCCGTCGCGCACCGGATACGCCGTCAAGGACGAGGCGCGCGAGCAGGCGGGCGAGCCCGTGATCGTCAAGCGCGTCAACAGCGCGTTCATCGGCACCGACCTCGAGACGCGCCTGCGCGCAAGCAACATCGCCACGCTCGTGATCTGCGGCGCCACCACCAATCATTGCGTGGAGACGACGACGCGGATGGCCGGCAATCTCGGCTTCGAAACGGCCCTCGTGCGCGACGCCACCTGGACATTCGACCGCATCGGGCCCGATGGCGAGGCGCATTCGGCCGAATCCATTCACGCGATGACGCTGTCGAATCTCAACGGTGAATTCGCCCGCATCGTGACCACGAACGAAATCGTCGCCTCGCTCGCAGCGGTGCGACAATAAATCCCGCGATTGATGGTCGCTCGTCTGCGTCGTTTCGACGCCCGCTCTCGCCGGAACGCCAGCAACACCCACCTGTTGTCACTCGACATCTCAACTGGAGTGATGACATGAAGTATCTCTTTGTCGCGATGGCCATCGGCGCTGCTGCGCTCAGCGCGTCCGCAGCCCAGGCCGGCGGCGAAAAGGCCAAGCCGAACGCGCGAGTGAGCCAATCGACCGATATCAGCGCGCAGCACAGGCATGGCCATCACGGTCATCGCCAACACCATTGGCGCCCGCATCACCACGGCTATTATCGTCCGCACTATGGCCATGGCTATTATCCGCGGCATCACGGCTATTACGGTGGCGGCCCCTACGGTTATTACGGCGGCGGCGGCCCCGGCGTGACATTCAGCTTCGGCGGAAGCCGCTGGTGAGACAAAAGGCCCGCAGAGATGCGGGCTTTCTTTCTCATTCCCGCAAGATCCTTCCGGCCGTCTCCATCCCGCTCGCGAGCGCAGCCTCCACCGTTCCCATGTCGCGACCGCGATAGAGCGCCTCGCCGGAAAACAGCACAGGGCCATCCGCCTGCGCGAGACGCTCTTGCGCTGCGCGGCTCCGGGGCGTCGCCCAGGAATAGGCGCCGCCGGCAAAGGGATCGTGCGCCCAATTGGCAGCCGCGGCCGCAACGACGTCCCGCGCGATGGCCTCGCGCGACAGGCCGAAGATGGCTGAGAGGGAGTCGATCCCGGCATCGATCAGACCTTGCGGATCGAGGTGCGCCAGCTCCGCCGTTCGCGGACCGCCGAACCATCCCGTGAGCACGGGATGCGGATCAGGCTGCCGTGTCCACCACACCGGAATCGCCGCGTCGGACAGCAGGAAGAGCATGTCGGATAACTCCCGCCTCTGCTCGCGCCACCATGGCCGCGTGAACCGCAGCAGGATCTTGATGACACTTCCGAAGCCGATCTCGTCCGAGGCGGAAGCCTTTGCACGCGCGGCTGGTGGCAGCGCGATCTCGCGCAGCAGCGGCAGCGGCACGGTGAGGATCACGCGATTGCAACCGTGAGTCGCGCCGGCCGCACGGACAATGAGCTTGCCGCCGCTCTGCTCGATCGAGGTGACCGCGGCGCTGAAATGAATTGCAACGCCGGACCTGCGGCACTCCGCCGCTAAAAAGTCGACCAGGCCGCCGTAGCCGCCATCGATCCGCGCCTGTGTCGCGTGTCCGTCATTCATCCATTCGTCGCGCAGCGCCAGGGTCGAGGCGCGCTCAGGGTCGGCCGCGTCATAGCCTTCGACCATGCGCTCGACCGCGTGCTGCAAACGCGCATACTCCGGTCCGGCGAAATGCCGGCGCAGGAAATCGGCGACGGTGATATCCTCAGTCAGATCCTTCACCGCGGCGTGAAGTTGTTCGTCATAAGGATCGCGCCGGTTTTCCCGCGAGAATTCCGTGCCGTCAAAGCTCCATTGCGCGCCGCCGATTGTCCGCACCGTCAGTGCGGCCTCGCGCGCGAGCCCGCGCGTGAGCGGCGCCTCGCCATGGACGAATTCGGCACCAAGATCGGCGGGATAGCCGAACTCGGATGCCGGCAGCGGATAAATGCGCCCGCCGCAGCGCTCGCGCGCCTCCAGGATCGTGACCCGTTTGCCGCCGCGGGCGAGCTCGCGCGCCGCCATCAGGCCGGCTGCGCCCGCGCCGACGATGACGATATGCTCTGGCCTATCAGACATGCTGCTATCGGCGCGCCGGTTCGTTCTGGATCAGATAGCGCAGCAGCAACACGCCGCCGCCGAGTTGTCGCGTGCTCTCCAGCGTCAACGCAGTCAGTGGCGCGCGTTTGTCGCTGTCGGCTTCGTTCGAATCGAACACGAAGGGCGCGCCCCTGGCGCCGTCGATCGCGGGACTGAGGATCAGATTGAATTCGTCGATCAGGCCGGCGCGCAGGAACGCGCCATTGGCGACGCCGCCGCCTTCCACCAGCAGACGTTTCACGCCAAGCTCGCGATTGAGGATCTCGGCCGTCAAGGCGAGGTCGATCTCGGATTTTCCGGCAAAAATATACGACACGCCCTCGCCGCGGAGTCCCGCAAGATGCGAATCCGGCACGCTCTCGGTCAGCACCACCACAACGGGATCGCCGCCGATGTCGGAGCGGCCCCAGCCGATCTTGCCGTGCGCGTCGAGCACGACCCCATAAGATTTGGCATCACGCCGCACGAACCAGTTTTCGCGCGGCAGCTTCTCACTCGTGTCAGGATAGGGCTTTCCCCTGGCGAACTCCGAGCCAGTGACGCGGCCGATCACCCAGGCATCGCCGCCGAGTTCGTCATGGATCTTCTCGAACCAGTCGGTGCCGGCGCCCTTCGGACGACAGCGGCTGGGATGGGTACGGCCGTCGAGGCTCGCATGCATCAGACAGATGACGTAGGGCTTCATGTGAATTCTCCGTACCCGCATGACGCCGGGTTGCTGCCCTTCTCGTGATCGTTCGGGGGCACGATCTGTTAGGATGGCCGCGTCTCCATGATCGGCCCGGTCGCCGGCGGGGCAGCATTAGCACAAGGGCAGCGCGAAGCCAGCACGGTGGAACCGAAGGGCTGCCCCGCGCGATGTGGCGCCGGAGTACCCCGCTCCGCACCCCGCTCTGAACGATCGCACGTTCCTCGCACGGGGCCCCATCGCAAAATCGATCAGCCGTAGAGCCCGGCGACGATCGGCATGCGGGCGGCGCGGATGGCCGGAAAAACTCCGCCGAGCAGGCCGACCACGAGCGCGAGCAACAGGCCCTGGCCGATCAGACGCGGACTGAGCTGGAAGTTGAACACCACCTGGCTGAAGCTTGCGCCCATGGTCGAGGCGGTGAAGCCGTCAAAGACCAGATAGGTGATTGCCGCCCCGATCACGCCACCGATCACAGCCAGGATCAGCGACTCGACCAGCGTGCCGACGAAAGTCGAAAAGCCGCCGAACCCGATCGCGCGCAAGGTCGCGATCTCCGTCGCGCGCGACGCGACCGAGGAGTACATGGTGTTGAGCGCGCCCGCGAGCGAGCCGAACGCCATCGCGATCGCCAGCGGCCAGCCGAGCTTCTGGATCAGGTCCGACGTATTCGAGGCCTGCTGGGCGAAATAGGCCGCCTCCGACATCACGTCCAGCTTGAGGCGCGGATCGCTGTCGCTGTATGCGCGCAACGCCTCGATCGCCGCCGGGCTGGTCAGACGCGCGCGGACGGTCTGGACGGCGCCGGTGCGCTTGAACAGGCTCTGCAGCACCGGCAGGTCGGCCCAGATCTCCGACTCGAACACGCTGCCGTCTGCGGCGAAGATTCCGACCACCGTCCACCGCGTATTGTTGAAGGTCACCGTCTGGTCGAGTTCGAAGCCCTCGAATTCCTTGCCCAGCGCCCGACCGACGATGATCTCGTTGCTGCCCGGATTGAACATCCGGCCGGCGGTCATGACGATGCCGCGACGCAGCGCCGGCCCGTGCGAGCCGAGACCGCGCAGCGGCAGGCTCGCCTTGGTTCCGGTGCTGCGCTTGATGCCATTGACCGTGAGATAAAGCTCGCCGGAGGTCTGCGGCTTGCCGTCTGCCCCCCTGGCAATGCCAGGACCATCCTCGATCAGCCGGACCTGGTCGCGCAGAACCACGCTGTTGATCTCCGACAGCGACCCGCTGCGCAGCACGACGGCGATGTCCTCTGCGCCGGAGTCCTCGATCGTGCGCCGGAATCCGTTGGCCATGGCGAGGAACGCGAGCAATACCGTGACGACAAGGCCGACCGCGACGACAGTGGCCAGCGACAGCCAGAGGCGCTGCGGCAGGCTCTTGAGGTTGATGGTGGTGACGGCCAGTATCTGCAGGAAAATCGAGCGCATCGGATCAGCTCCGTCCCAGTGCGGTGACGATGTTGAGGCGCATCGCGTTGAGCGCCGGCACCAGGCCGGTGATGATGCCGAATACGACCATCAGCCCGACCGCCACTGCTGCAATATCGGGATATAGCGACAGCGTCGGGACGAAGCTCATCAGGCTGTCCTTCACTCTCGTGATCAGAAAAAAGGCGAGGCCGAGGCCCGGCAGGCCGCCGAGCAGCGCCAGCAGGATCGACTCGCCGAGCACCATGCGCAGGATGCGGCCACCGGAAAAGCCCAGCGTCTTCAGCACGCCTATCTCGCGTGTGCGCTCACGCACGGTCATCACCATGGTGTTGCCTACGATCATCAGGATCGTCACGAAGGCAGCCCCAACCACGAGCTCGACGATCAAAGCGACATTGCCGAGCTGGGCGGCGAACGCCTTGTTGAAGGCTTTTTCGCTGTCGGTCGTCGTTTCGTAGGGAGAATTGGCAAACATCCCGTCGATCGCGTTGGTCACGCGCTCGTTCGCGGCGACGGAGGTCGTCCGCAACGACATCCAGCTGATCAAATCCTTGCCGAACGAGCGCGTCTCGTTGAAATAGTCATAGCCCATCAGCATGACGTTGGTGTCGGCCTGCGGAATGCGGGCGGTGAAGCTGCCGACGATGATGAAGTCCCAGGCGTGCGAGCCGTTCTTTTGCGACCAGATGTTGCTCGAGATCGGAACATGATCGCCGATCTTCCAGCCCCACTTCTCCATCATGCGCGCCCCGACCAGAACGCCGGTACGCTCGCGGATGAAGGCGGCGCGCGCCTCGGGCGAGAACACGAAGTCGGTGTCGCGAAGCTTCATCCAGTTCTCCGGATCGACCGCAAAGGCGACGAGAAAATTCCTCGGCTCCTGATAATAGCCCCCGAACCAACTGAAGTGGGTGATCTGGGCGACGCCGTCGATGGCGGCGACGCGATTGAAATAGGAAATCGGCAGCGGCTGGGTGAAGTTGATCTTGTTGACGACCACCAGGCGGTCGGGCGTGGCGCGGTCCTGGCCGGCGTTGAAGGCGCGCTCGAAGCTCGCGAGCACGGCGAAGATCGCAAACGCGATCAGGATCGACACCATCATCAGGATCGCCCGCAATTTCCGGCGGAATAGATTCTTGCGGATCAGGATCAGGTCGTTCACGCCGCGAGCTCCTTCTCGATGAAGTGGCCCTTGTCGAGATGCAGCGATCGCCTGGCGTATTGCGCCGCCGCCGGATCGTGAGTCACCATCACAATGGTCTTGCCGAGATCGCGGTTGAGCACTTGCAGGATCGACAGGACCTCGTCGGCGGTGGCGCGATCGAGATCTCCGGTCGGCTCGTCGCACAGCAGCAACGCCGGATCGGAGACGATGGCGCGCGCGATGGCGACGCGCTGCTGCTGTCCGCCCGACATTTCCTTGGGATAGTGCTTGACCCGGTCGGCGAGCCCCACAACGCCGAGCGCGGTCTCGACCCGCTGGCGCCGCTCCCTGCGGCCGAGCCGCGTCAGCAGCAGCGGCAGTTCGACATTCTGCGCCGCGGTCAGCATCGGCATCAGATTGTAGAACTGGAAGATGAAGCCGATATGGGATGCCCGCCAGCGCGAAAGCTCGCTCTCCGACAGTCGGTCGAGGCGTTGACCTGCGACCTCGATCCGGCCCGTGTCGGACCGATCGATGCCGCCGAGCAGATTGAGCAAAGTGGTCTTGCCGGACCCCGACGGCCCCATCACCGCGACGAAATCCCCGCGTGGTATAGCCAGGTTGAGACCATCGAAGATGGTGATCGTCTCCTTCCCCTTGGTGAAGCGCTTGCACAGATCGGCGATGTCGATCATCGGGTCGGTCGGCGATGTCATGGGTCTTGCTCCCGCGTGCTTAAGGGGAATCGGACCGCGCCGCTGCGGGCGCGCCGTCGTCCAGGAATGTCACCTTGATCGCCATATCAGGCAGAATGCGCGCATCCTTCACGTTCATGCCGACACGGACCTTGACGGTCGCCTTCTCGCGATTGGCTGTTGGCACGATGGCAATGACGGCGCCCGGGATGCGCCAGTCCGGATAGGCATCGAGCACGGCCTCGACGCGGGTGCCGGCATGCAGGCGGCCAATCGAGGCTTCGTTGACGTCGACCTCGATCTCGATCGAGTCCATGTCGACGATGGTGCAGATTCCGGTGCGGGTGAACCCTCCGCCGGCCGACAGCGGCGAGATCATCTCGCCGGGTTGTGCGCTGCGCTCAACCACGACACCGCCGAACGGCGCGCGAATCCGGTGCTTGCCGAGCACCTCGCCAAAGCGCTGGGCCTCGAGCCTGGCCGCGGCCAACTGGGCCTCGGCCTGGCGGAGTTGGGCCCGCAGCACGCCGGCTCGCGCCTGCGCCTTGGTCAGATCGGCCTCCGTCGCATAATTTTTTCCCGACAACGTCTGGGTTCGATTGAGTATCCGCTCCGCGTCGGCCAGATCGGCGGCGATCGCGGCCATGGCCGCTTCGGAAGCCTCGGCGCGCGCCTGTGCCAACGAATAGTCCTTGTCCGCCAGGACATCGTCGAGCCTGGCGAGAACCTGGCCAGCCTCGACCACCATGCCCTCGTCGACCAGGAGTTCGACGACCTTGCCGGTGACCTCGGCCGCAACAGTGGCCTTGCGGCGCGCCACGACGTAGCCGGACGCGATCAGGCTGCCCGCGCCGGGCGCGGCCGGTTGGGCCGGATGCTCCGGTTGTGCGACCTGGGTGGATGGGGCTTCGGCAGTCGGCACCTGAGCGGACGGCGACGAGCCGCCGAGCCGGAACGCCGCGCCGCTTCCCAGCATGAGCAGGACGATCAATATCCCGATAACCGGAAGCAGCCATCGTCGCGGCCGTGACGAAGGCGCTGCCGGCGGCGACCGTTCGATCATGAGCGAGCGCAGCGATCGCGTCCTGTCATCCATCTCCATAGCTTGCCCGATCCGGCGAGGTCTTTCTCGCCCGATGCAGAATTCGGCTAGCCGATTTTCAATGGGATTGGCCGATTCTGAAGTTTTTCCTCATTTTCCAATGCAATGGCTGCCGAGCGGGCAAGTGCGTCGCGGCGGAATTCGGTCGGCGTCAGGCCGCTTTCGGCCTTGAATGCACGATTGAACGGGCCGATCGACTGGAAACCGGCGTCCATGGCGATGGTCAGCACGGCGACATCCCTTTGGCCCGGATCGGATAACGCCGCCTTGGCGTCCTCGATGCGATAACGATTGAGAAAGGCATTGAAGTTGCGATAGCCGAGGCCTTCGTTGATCGCCTGGCGAAGCCGGTATTCCGGCACGTCGAGCTTGGCTGCGAGCGCGCCGATGGTGAGGCCTTCCTGCCGGTAGATCCGTTCGACCGTCATCAAATTGTCGAGCCGGCGCAACAGCAGCGACGCCACGGCCTCGCGACCGCCCTCGGCTACCTTGGTCGGAGCCGCGCGATCCGCGTTTCCGGACGCAGTTGTCGACGCCATCGCGACCACAGCGGGAGTGGCCGGCGGCGGATAGAACAGGCCCCATCCGGCCAGCACCGCGATAGCCAGCAGAGCGGCGGCGGTGATCAGGCTGCCGGACATCCCGAAACCCTTGGCCGAGATCGACGTCAACTCCGGAACAGACAGCAAGACCACAATGAGCAGCGATAGAATCAGGACCGCGAGCCGCAACCGGCGCCGGCCGGCGACGAGGTCGGCCTTCCACGTCCTGACCGTCTGCACGGCCGCGGAAAGGGCCAGGACAATCGCCAGGCCCGACATCGATCGAACGCCGGCCTTGGCGAACATCGGCCATGTCGTCCATGTGGTGATCACCGAGAACCATGCGCCGGCGACCGCGAGCCACAGCACGCCATGCCAGCGCCGAACCACGAAATCGTCGTCGAAACTCGCGCGCGCCCACAACCATACGAGCACCGGATTGGCGCCCAGGATGGGCATGATCCACCAGACCGTTGCCTTCGGCACGAACGGTGCTGTCACGATCGCGTAGAGCGCACCCGAGGCGGCCATGGCGGCGCCGAGCCATTTGATCGTATCCAGCGGGCGGACACGCACCACGGTCACGGCCGTCATCATCAGGAAAAGGCCCGCAACTGCGCCGCGCAGGCCGAGGTCAAGTGCGATGGTTTGCATGCTGTCCGCGGTTTGAACCATCCCCACCACCGAAAACCAAGACGTTGCACGTGCCGGCGGATCGGCGCTGTCGAAGACCCGTTCGGCAGCCCAAATGCAGATGCCACAACCTGGAGGATAATCGGATACGCGCCTGGTGGCAAACCAAACGGGGGCGGTGCGCGTCATTCAGAACATCGCTGCGAAGCTCATACGTTATTGAAATGACTCACCTTCTGGCCAGTGATCCCGACAAAGGATCCGTCGCGCTCCTCGGGAAAGCGTTGATGGGCACCACGCTTACTTCGCCCATCGGCGTCACGAACAAGGAGTCCGGCCAAAGCGCGGATTCTTCATATGAACTTTTTGAGGGCGCTTGCGGCGATCCGCAGGTCGTTGAACATCGTCAAAAACTGGAACGAGAGAACAAAAAAGCCCGCATAAAACGGACCTCTACTCCTTTTTTCGGCGGCCCATACGAAGGGTCCGAGCTTGCCGGCAATGATTGGCGCGATGAAGGAGGCGACGACCACGCCGATGACTGCACCACCGATCACGTCGCTCGCATAATGATATCCTGCAAATATGCGTGGCATGCAAATGACGAGGAGTGACCAGGTGTATGCCGCAAGCCCCAGCCGCTTCGAGAGAAGCCACAGCGCAGTCGAGAGGGCGAAATACACGGCCGCATGGTCGCTCGGAAATGAGCTCCAATGCTCCAGGACGGTATCTTCGGGCGTGATCCCCAAGGGCGGTAGGAAAGCGGGATCACCGGCGTGGAGCGGACGGACCCTTTCGGGAAGAGCATCCTGAATTGCCCGGGAGAGCGCTCCCGCAATGAACATTGCGACGAAGCCCTCGAGGACCGCGCGGCGGTTTTCAGTCTCGTTGATGCTGAACCACAGGAGCCACAATAGGGCAAAGAGGGGAAGCGTCTTGAAAGTATCGAGCGAGAGAAGCTGGATGATGATTTTGTTGAGCAACACGGATTGCTGTGCCCAATAGGACATCAATCCCAACAGATAGTGATCAAAGCTGTCTATCAATGTGCTGTCCTGAATATCGAAAAGTCACAATAAATGGTTTCAACCCGAATTAGCCCATGATCACGACCACCGCACTAGGACTTAGAACCAATAGCGGACGAAGGCATACGGGGTTATTTCAGGACGATTTCGTCGCGCATCAAACCGTTGTTCCGTTCGTGGAACGCCCAGGTGTGTCGGTTTGAGCACGCCGCGGAATACTCTGTGCCAGGTGATTGCCTCCAATTCCAGACTCAGCTTTCTTCACCACGCCGGAATTGCGTCGATGGAGACTAGCGTGCACGGCGAAGCCGGGTGCATCGTTTGCTGCCAAGCCAGAGTGCTGATAGCGCTCTTTCCGGTGGCTGAAGGATGCGAGCTAAAGCTCTATGAATGTGCTGGCTGTAGTAGCAGCATGTGGTTGATCACCAAAGTATCCAGATCCTTCACACCACAGCGCGGAAAAAAAGAAGGGCAGCTCACGACCATCGACGCTGCGCTGAAATCCGCCTTGGGAGTACGCAGATGATCGGGCTAATCTTTCAGACCAGCATAGGGAGGGTGTCGACCCTCCGACACGGCAAGCATCTGTAGGCGTATACGGCGGGGAGGTTTGCAAGGTGTGGCAGCATTGCAAGAAAATCCTGCCGACTTTTTCGAGCCCGGCCGGTCGAACAAGCAAAAGGCAATGGAGGAGAAGACATGCTGCGTTCAGTCCTGGTATTCGCCACGGCAGCCGTGATGATAACGCCGACCGCGGTGCTGGCGGACAACAAATCCGATTGTCAGAAGGGTCTTGAGATGATCAAGGCAGAACTGAAGAAGAAACATCCGGCTCCAGTGATCGCAACCTTGCGCAAGGCGCTTAGCGGTGCCGAGACCGAGGTGACAGAGGAAGACTGGCCCGAATGCATGGACTACATCAAGACCGCGCGTGCCGCGCTGAAACAATGAGCGCTACGATCCACGGCAATGGCGCTGCGGCTGCGCGCATTGCAACCGAGCAAAAAGCCCCTCGTCATCGAGAATGATACCGGCGAGCCGCTGTACTCGAAGACAGCAGATTGATTGTACTGGCCCGGCTGGAGTTGCTCGCTGTGCGCCAGGCGGCCCAAACTGTGTCTGGATGCTTCATGGTGCCCCAAGTTGACGATGGGCCCCCGGTCGCTCGGTCATTCGCATCGTCAGAATGAGATCACCCGCCAAATATCGGCGCGCTGATCGGTCCAAAGGTACCGGGCTTCTGCCGCAGGAAGCGCTTTCCAACCATCCTTGTCGGAGAATGGGTCGAGAGTGCTATCCCGTCCGGCGACCACGACCGCTATCGCAGGCGACCGTTGGAGGATCGATGTTCCAGGCGGAGGGATGTCAAAAAGAATGCGCGCGGGGAGGCCGGCATTCGTTGCCAAGGCCCCGACCACCGGAGCCAGAGTTAGTCTCCGACTACTGACGTGGAACAGGATGTGCCCACCTGGGGCTAGTTTTCGCAGGTAAAGCGCTAAAGCCTCGCGCGTTAACAGGTGCATGGGGATGCTGTCTGAACTGAATGCATCGACAACCAGCACGTCATAAGCGCCGTCTGGTGCATTCCCGATGGTCATTCGAGCGTCGCCCAGGACGACACGCGAATGGGGGGCGCAGTCCTCCAGGAAATGGAAGCGATCCCTTGCGAGGTGCTCGACAACGGGATCGATCTCATAAAATGTCCAGTCCTGGCCTTCTTTAGCGTAACAAGCGAGAGAGCCTGCGCCCAGCCCAATAACCGCGACACGGCGCACTTTGCTTTGAGACAATGCATTGAAAAAGCGACCGAACGGACCTTCCCTCGTATAATACGTCATGAACAGAGTAGCCTCATCTGGTCGCAGGCTCTTGGCTCCGTGCAGGGTCGTGCCATTCATGAGTACGAGGGTCGGTGCCTGCGCATCCGAAGCCATCTCGACTCGGTAGACGCCGAAAAAGCTTCGCTCGGCGGCAATCAGCTTCCATGCCGTCTGTGACCTCAAGGGGAAAAGGAATACGAGAGCGACGGCTATAGCGAAGCGCCACCTTCGTTGGGAGAAATTTACCAGCGTCAACGCCAGCACCAGGTAAGGGACGCAGAAGATCGCCATCGTAAACGGCCCATGGTTTGCGGACTCGACGAGGGTGCTTCTGAGTACCAGCAGAACGGCTAAGAGCAGTAAGGGCAGAACGATATCCATCAGGGGCTTGCTTTGCCTGTCCGAGGGCATCGGCGGCCTCACCAGACAAGCTGCAATCAATGCTAGTGGATATTCCCATACGCCTTTGAAGATCAGCGGAGCGATCAATGCATTGAAAACGCCGCCCAAAACGCCCCCCAGGGAGAGGAAGAAGTAGAATTCGGTCAGTTGCGCGGAGGATGGCCGTCGCTTCGCCAGTTCGCCATGACAGGTCATGCTGATGACGAAAAAGCCAGCTGAGGTGGAAAGCCAGGGCGATTGGCAGAGGAACGAAAACAAAAATGCCGCCAGCGCCCATGGCCACGACCAAAATCAGTGCGACCGGAAACGCGCGCTTCATGATTGGATGAGGCAAAGGTGGCCGCCGCGCAAAGGCAAAAATGAACGTCAGTAGGTACAGCGTGAGCGGGAGCACCCACAGCAACGGCGCGGATACAATGTCCGAGGTGATATGTTGGGTGACTCCAAGCAACAGGGACGAGGGGATGAAGGCAAGCCCCGTCCAGATCAAACGATCGCGTGTACTGCTCGCTCTGCTTAATTCAATGACCTGCGTCGGCTCACCCGGGCGACGCCTCTCTGACAACATGATGGCGGCGCACGAAGCCACTCCCAGAGCCAATACTGCAAATCCAGCGGACCAAAACGTCGCCTGTCGATCAAGCGGCAGTTCCGGCTCGACTACCAATGGATATGCTAACAGCGCTAGAAGGCTTCCGGCGTTGCTCACTGCATAGAGAACGTAGGGATCGCGCGCCCCCTTGTGATCGCCATCCGCGAACCAGTGCTGCAAAAGGGGTGCTGTCGCCGAAATAGCGAAGATCGGGATCCCACACGACGAGCTGAGGCGCAACAACAGCCATAAGACCGCGGACTGGTCCGCTGACGGTCCGTCGGGTCCAAGCGTCAAGGGAAGTGCAATGGCCGATAACGGCAGAAGAATGCAGACGTGAACGCCAACTTGCGCTAAGCGCGATGATAGTCGGGTTAGAAGATGCGCGTACGCGTAGCCAAGAAGCAGCATAGTCTGGAAGAACACGAGGCAGGCGCTCCAGACCGATGCTGCTCCGCCGAGCTTCGGCAGCACCATCTTGGCTATCATCGGCTCGACGAGAAACATCAAGCCCGCGCTCAGAAACAGGGTGGCTGCAAATGTCGGTATCGCCAGCGAGGATCGAACGGGCAGCCGACCAACACCTGCTGAAACGTTCATTGTGGCCCAGAAATATTTCAAAGTATTCATTGCCCCTCGGCCTTGACCGGCGGCATCTGCGTGCCTTGGACGCTCTGGCTCAGCGACGCCAGCGCGGTCCTGAGGTCATCAGAAATCGGCGCGAGCCCCTTGATCTCTTCGAAGGCCTGGGAGACGCGCTCATTCGCTGATTTCTCGAATGGTTCGAAGCCGTCGGAGATGCGCGTTCCACCTCCGAGAACGAGGGCAGCGATCGGTCCGAGCACGAGGATCGTGGTCCAGACGCCGAGTCTGTGGTTGCTGCTGTGTTGCTGAAGTGTGGGCGATGGCTGCACAAGGTGGTTGTTGGCCATTGTCGTAGCTCTCGGCGAGTGCATGATCACCGATATTCGCGAACAACGACAGACCAGGCGACTGCTATTAAGTGGTAACCTGCTTGTGTTTGCGGGCTTTCGCGTCTGAAAGGTCTCCCTGGGTCGCCATGGATTTTGCGGGGTCCTGTCGTCACACCGGAGTAGTTATAAGTGCGCAGCCGCGCGGGGCGGGAGCGGCCCGGGCCTCCGGATGAAATTTTGATTGACTGGAAGCTCTCGCCCCGTGGACGGAATTACAGTGACAATGCACAAGACTCGTCGGCGGTCACGCGTCTCCACGATCCAGGCACCACATACACCGTTCTACAGTTGCGGTGATTCCAGGCCAACCTCCGCCCAGTACAGTTGGGCTATGTGACGCAGCATTCCTCTCATCGACGGCGAATGGGTCGCGGTGCCCGACGAAGCCGTCGCATCAAGGCGTCCCGTTGAGGCGGTTTTCAAGCTGCAGCGTTCGCTGGACCAGGTCATCCAGTTCATACGACTGCGACTCGAGGAATGCGACGGACCCATTGTCGGGATCACTCGCCAGCCGGTGGGTCTCGCTCAAATGATGCTTGAGCCAGGCCCTCTGCTCCTGCTGCAATTGCGCCCGCTTCCCGTCCGCGGCCCCATGCAGAAGCCTCTGATAGGCGGCATTCAGTCGCGCATCCCACTTGCCGATTTCGACTTTGCCGCAATCCAGCATCTTCGCGGACACGCCATCGGCATGCGCCGTGCAGGCGTCGAACTCCGCGCTCTGCTGCGCGCTTGCAGGACATGCGGCGATCGAGAGGACGGCTCCCAGAACGAGCGATGATTTCCAGACCATTGTGGCCGTCCCATGCATAGCTTTCACTGCGTAAAGCCTCATCCGCCTGTTGTGGCTTTTTCGCGATTGCCCTGATGAAGGCAGCGATGGCGGGGATCCACGCGCAGCCCGTCTTCGCCAGCAGGCTTCGCCGGGCAACCTCACTGCGTCGCTATCAGGGAGAAGAGATCGGCCGCGCCAAGCCCAGCTGCGAGGCTTGCTGGGCGCATTCAGAACCAAATTACGAACCGCTATATCATTGAAAGAACGATATGATCTCTTGTGTTGGTCAGGCGCCACGCATGCGCCCACCCGGAACGCCGCGAACGGCCACGTATCAGCCGAACTTGCAGGGAAGCAGGCGCTCGCCAAAAGCTTCGCCTCGCCAGATCAATTGCAGGCCCGCGACGATCTCCGCCCCGTAAACGGCGTAGGGAATTTCGATCGACTTCAGCCAGGGTGCAACCCACTGGTTGAGAGGCGTGCCGTCGATGCTGACAAGATCGCAATCGCCGGGAATCTTCAGGCCGTGCTCAAGGGCGCGCCGGTTCACGCCGTAGGCGATTTGGTCGCTCACACAGAGAATGGCGTCCGGCGTCTCGCTGCCGCGGAAAATTCGCGCGCCGGCATCGTAGCCTATTTGCAGATGCGATCGCCCTTCCCCGTCGGCCCGGATGATCGCCTCGTCGGACCATCCGCGCTCCCGCAGCCTGGCCACGAAGCCTGACACCCGGTCTCGCGATGCGGACGAGCCCAGCCGCGGAAAAACAACGGCCGGGGCTCGCCGCCCGAGATCGGCGAAATAGTCGGCGACGCGAGCACCCGCCGCGCAATCGTCGATTCCGACGAACGGACCGTTGCCGTTCGGATCACGGCGGGTTCACGAACACTATTGGGACGCCCGATGCCGAAAGCTCGCTCAAGCCGGGGCTGGGCACCGCGGCGACGAGGACGTAGCCGCTCACCATCTGGGCCCGCATCGCGTGGAGATACTCGTCCTGAAGCTCGGGCCGGTCGTGCGTATCGCACAAGACCATGACGTAGCCCGCCTCGCGCAGCGCCGCCTCGGTCGAACTTGCGATCGTCGCCATCGCCGGATTGTCGAGGTTGGCCGCGATCATCGCCACCAGCTGGCTTTGGCCGCGCTGGAGCGCGCGTCCCACCGGGTTCGGCCGGTAGCCAACCGCGTCGATCGCGTCGAGCACCCGCGCCACGGTGGCCGGCGAGGCGCGGCGCATCTCGCCATTGACGATCCGCGACACGGTCGAAACCGAGACGCCAGCCCGGACTGCGACTGTGGCAAGTGAGACGTCGTCTGACATAGGCCTCCGTGGGGTCCGGCCCGATCGCCTTTTCATTGTCATTTCCGACGTCCGTGGTCGAGCCCTTCCTGCACAGCTACCAAACGAAGAAATAGGGGTATTGACGCTTTGGCAAACGTTTGCCAAAGTCAGCTTAATCTTTGTTGGCGGTTTTACGCCAGCAGAAAAAGCGTGAATTCGTGGGACGCGGCATCCGACTTGGGTGGGTGCCGATGCGGAAGGAAACGTCGGCACAGAGGATCCGGCCGAGAACGGACCCGTGCAATTTCTCGCGGACCCGGATGCGGGGCCGCCGAGCGGAGAGGGAGATACGAGCATGCGCACCGCCACGACCGTGATCACGTCTTTTGCGCTGTGCTGTCTTGCCGCCGTTGTGTTCGGCGGACCGGCCGCCGCTGAGACCACCACGCTGCGAATGACCTGGTACTCGGATGGCAACGAGGGCGAGGTGATGGCTGACCTGCTCAAGCGATTCCACGACCAGAACAAGGACATCGAAATCGTCCTGGATCAGGTGCCCTACAAGGCGGTCAACGAAACCTTGCCGGTGCAGCTGGCCTCGGGCCAAGGCCCCGACATGGCGCGCGTCGTCGATATGGGCGGTCTGTCGCGGTTTGCACTCGATTTGCGCCCCCTCCTCAAGGACCCCGGTTACTGGGAAGCGAACTTCGGTCCCTTCCTCGAATGGATGCGCCCGGCTGGCGATACCAAGTCAATTCCGGGCTTCATGACCCAGCTCACCGTCACCGGCCCGTTCGTCAACAAGACGCTTTTCGATCAAGCCGGCGTCGCGATCCCGGGCGAGAAGTCGACCTGGGAGGACTGGGCCAAGGCGGTGAAGCAGGTTGCGGACAAGGTCCAGGCGCCGTTCCCGCTCGCGCTCGACCGCTCGGGCCACCGATTCTATGCGCTCGCGGTGTCGCAAGGCACGCAGGTCTTCGGCGCGAACGGCGAGCCGGAAGTCGTCGACGAGGGGTTCAAACGCGCGGCGCAGCTCGTCTACGACTGGCATAAGTCCGGCGTGATGTCGAAGGAGCTGTGGGGCTCGGTCTCGGGCACCGCTTATCGCGGCGCCAACGACGAATTCAAGAACGCGCAAGTCGTGATGTATCTGTCCGGATCGTGGCAGATCGGTCAGTTCGCCAAGACCATCGGCGACGCCTTCGATTGGGTGGCGGTCCCCAATCCCTGCGGGCCCGGCGGCTGTAGCAGCATGCCGGGCGGCGCCGGTCTCGTCGCTTTCAAGACGACCCAGCATCCCAAGGAAGTCGCGCGAGTGATGGAATATCTCGCGAGCGAACCGGTGCTTGCGGAGTTCTATTCGCGCTCGCTCTTCGTTCCCGGCCACCTTGGGCTCGCGAAGAAGGGCATCGACTATCCGACGGCCAGCCCGGATGCTGCCGCCGCGCTGAAGGTCTTCACCGCAAGCGCGGCCCAGATTTCCCCGCTTGCCTACCGCATCCAGGGCTACGGCAACAGCCGGATCATCCTGAACGCCGCCATCAGCCGCCTCGGGCAAGCTGTCTCCGGCGAGACGACGCTCGAGGACGCCTACAAGCGCATCACCGCCGACGTCGCGCAGCAGATCGCCGAGCGCAACAAGAAGTGAAGACAACTGGTTCATCGGACGGGAGGATCACTGCGATGTCGGAGATTCTGTCCGCCACTCGGCCGCAGCGCGGCTTAGCAAACGGAGCGCTCGCATGGCTTGGCGGCGTTGCCGCTCTGCCTGTCGGCGTCGCGTTGCAACTGCTCGATCCGCCAATGCGCGCGATGCAGCGCATGATCGGCGCGCGGCGCATGGCCTATGTGTTCCTGCTGCCCAACTGCGTCTTCTTTGGCCTGTTCGTGTTCCTGCCGATCGGCATCAACGTCGTTTTCTCGGTGACCGGGGGCACGGCCCTGTTTCCCTCGCAGCGCCCCTATGTCGGCGCTGAGCAGTTCGCCTATCTGTTCGACTGCGGATCCTATCTCGATCCGTCGAGTTGCCGCGAGGACCATTTCTGGCGCGGCGTCGCCAATACGGTGAAGTTCATCTTGTTTCAGGTGACGGCGATGGTGCTGTTTTCGCTCGTCACGGCGCTCGTCCTCAATATGAAGATCCGCGGACGTGGCTTTTTCCGGGCGGTGTATTTCTTCCCCGTCCTGCTGTCCCCCGTGGTCGTCGCGCTGATCTGGAAATGGATTCTGCAGCGCGACGGACTCCTCAACGCCGCCATCACCACATTTGGCGGGCAGAAGATCCTGTTCTTCGTCGATCCCGGCTGGGCGATGTTTTGGGCGGTGTTCGTGTCGGTGTGGGCGCATATGGGCTTCTACACTCTGATCCTGCTCGCCGGCCTGCAAGCGATCCCGGCCGACCTCTACGAGGCGGCCGAGATGGACGCGACGCCGCGCTGGCGCGTGCTGATGCGCATCACGCTGCCGCTGCTGTGGCCGAACATGATCGTCGTGATCGTGCTCGCGTTGATCAAGGGCGCGCAGACCTTCGACGAGGTCTTCGTGCTGACCGGCGGCGGTCCCGGCACCGCGACGCTGATGGTCGTCCAGTACATCTATGAGACCGCGTTCTCCAGCCAGGTGCAGAATTTCGGCCTCGCCGCGGCCGCCTCCGTCGTGCTCGGCGTAGTCCTTTTCGTCCTGACGCTCCTGCAATTCGCCGCCGCGCGGCGCAAAGAGGTCTGAAATGGCAACCATGCGCCTTTCAACTCTGATTGGCCAGCGTCGCAACGGCCAAGGGCGGCCGCTGCACTGGACCGACGTCGCGGCCTACGTCTATCTGGCGTTCGGTATCGTGCTGATGTTCGGCCCGGTGCTTTGGTTGGTGATGTCGTCGTTCAAGACCCAGAGCGCGCTGCTGGAATTTCCGCCCTCCGCGCTGCCATTCGCGCAGGTCGAGGTGACGGTACCGGGTCAGCCACAGAAGCTGCCACTGTTCCGCGTGGCGCTGCCCGATGGCACGGTTCGTGAACTGGCGCAGGTCCGGCGCATCGGACTCATCGCCCAGATGGTCGATCCCGCCGATCCCTCGCGACAATTCCGCGTCGCGATCGATAAGCGAGAGCCGGTGCGCCGCATCGCGCTTGCGACCGAGAATTACAGCGAGCCGCTCCAGCGCTTCGCCTTCCTGCGCTTCCTGTTCAATTCGGTGTTCGTGACTGTCGTCGCGACGCTGATCACACTGCTGATCAATTCCATGGCTGCCTACGGGCTCGCCGTCTACCAATTTCCCGGTAAGCAGGCGGCGACGCTGGCGGTGATCGGAACGCTGATGATCCCGATGACGATCATCCTGGTGCCGGTCTATCTGGTGGTGACCGAACTTGGCCTCACCAACTCGCTGTGGGCGGTGATCCTACCGGGGGCGGCGACGCCGACGGGGGTATTCCTGCTGCGGCAATACATGCTGACCCTGCCGAAGGATCTGATCGAGGCCGCGCGTATGGACAAGGCGTCCGAGTGGCAGATCTATTGGCGCATCGTGATGCCGCTGACCCTGCCGGCGCTGGCGGTCCTGGCGATCTTCTCGATCATGTGGCGCTGGAACGAATTCCTGTGGCCGCTGGCGGTCCTCACCAAGACCGAGGTCTACACCCTGCAGATCGCGCTCAATGCCTTCCAGGGCGAACTCCAGACCCAGTGGCACTACTTGCTTGCGATGACGGTCGTGACGCTCATTCCCGTCGCGCTCGTCTTTGTATTCCTCCAGCGTTTCATCGCGACGGGCATCGGCTCGACGGGAATGAAATGACCGATCGGACCATCCAATGGCTGAATTGAAACTCACGGGCGCGCGTAAATCCTTCGCCAATGTCGACGTGCTGCACGGCATTGATCTGGCGGTGAAGGATGGCGAATTCGTCGTCTTCGTCGGCCCCTCCGGCTGCGGAAAGTCGACGCTGCTGCGGGTCATAGCCGGCCTCGAAAACGTCACCAGCGGTGAGGTCCTTATCGACGGCGAGCGCGTCACCCACCTGCCGGCGTCCGAGCGCGGGCTCGCCATGGTGTTCCAGTCCTATGCGCTTTATCCGCACATGAGCGTGGCCAAGAACATGGCCTTCGCGCTCGAGAACATGGGGCTCAAGCCTGCGGAGATCCAGGCGCGAGTCGCGCGTGCCGCGGCCATGCTGCGGCTCACCGATTATCTCGACCGCAAACCGAAGGCGCTCTCCGGCGGCCAGCGCCAGCGCGTCGCCATCGGACGGGCCATCGTGCGCGATCCGAAGATATTCCTGTTCGACGAGCCGCTGTCGAACCTCGACGCCGAATTGCGCGTCGCCACGCGCAAGGAACTTGCTGCGCTGCATGCCAAGCTCGGCGGCACGATGATCTATGTCACCCACGATCAGGTTGAAGCCATGACGCTGGCCGACCGCATCGTGGTGCTCAACGCCGGCCGGATCGAACAGGTCGGCACGCCGCTCGAACTCTACAACCGACCCTCGAACGCCTTCGTTGCCGGCTTCATCGGTTCACCCCGCATGAACTTCCTGCCGGCTGTGGTGACGTCCGACGACGGCACACTGCGCCTGAGCGTTGGTGAGCGCGAAGTCGAATTGCCCCGGACGGCATCCGGCCTCGTTCCCGGAGCGGGCGTGACGCTCGGCATCCGTCCCGAGCATATCGACGTCGCACCCAACACGGGCATGCTCGCCGCCACCGTCGATCTCGTCGAACAGCTCGGCGGCGAGACGTTCATCTACGCCTCGGCGCCCGGCCTGCCGCAGATCACACTGCGCCAGGACGGCCAGTCGCAGTTCCACCGCGGCGACGCGATCGCGATCCGCTTCGCCGCCGACCATCTGCACATCTTCGATGCAACAACGGGCGCGGCCCTCGCGCGGCCCTGAGAGACCCGGAGCCTATCCCATGAAAGCCCTGACCCACGGCCGCTTCCGCGGCCTCGACGGCAATGCCGCGCTGTTCGAACTTTCGACCGGACCGGCGGCTGCCCCGCTCGCCACGCTCCGCATCACCCTTCTCGAGCGCGACATCGGCCGCGTCACCTTGCGCCGGCCGGAGGGCTATCGCCTCGATCGCGGCTGGGCGATCGCGCCTGATCGCTCCGAGCCGCCGTTCGAGGGACGGCCGCGCGACGACTTCGCAGGCTTTGCCAATCCGGCGCCGACGGTCTCGGAGGCCGGCGGCATCGTCACGCTCGCCGCCGCAGGTCTCAGCGCGCAGATCCGGCTCGATCCGTTCGGCATCGCCTGGAACCGCAACGGCGAGGATCAGCCATTCCTGCGCGACCGTCCGACCCAGGCTTATTTCCTGTCGCGCAAGACCGGTGCGTTGCTGCACGCGATGGAACGACATGAAGACGAACGCCATTATGGCCTCGGCGACAAGGCTGGTCCGCTCGATCGCACGGGGCGGCGCTTCGCCATCGATGCCGTCGACCCCTGCGGCTTCGACGCAGAGGTGTCCGATCCGCTCTACAAGATGCTGCCGTTCTTCATCGTCGACGGCGCGCGCGGTGCTCACGGCATTTTCTACGACAACCTTGCGCTCGGCTCGGTCGATCTCGGCTGCACGCTCGACAATTACCACGGCCTGTTCCGCAGCTACCGTGCCGAGGACGGTGACCTCGATTATTACGTGCTCGCCGGCCCGACGGTACCCGAGGTCACGCGCCGATTTTCCTGGCTGACCGGCGGGCAGGCTTTCGCGCCGCGTTGGACGCTCGGCTTCGCGATGACGACCATGACCATCGCGGACGCACCGGACGCGGACGCGCGGATCACCGGCTTCATCGAGGATTGCAGGCGCCACGGCATCCGCTGCGACAGTTTTCACTTCGGCTCGGGCTACACCTCGATCGGCAACCGTCGCTACGTCTTCAACTGGAATCGCGACAAGTTTCCCGACCCGGCGGCGACCATGGCGCGGCTCAAGGCCGCCGGCATGCAGCCGGTCACCAACATCAAGCCTTGCCTGCTCGACGATCACCCGCGGCTCGCTGAAGCCAGGGCCAATGGCATCCTGGTCGTCGATGGCGAGACCGGGGAGCCGGCGGTGGCGCAGTTCTGGGACGGCCTCGGCTTCCATGTCGACTTCACCAATCCGCAAGGACGGCGGTGGTGGGCGGACGGCATCCGTGACGCGCTGCTCGCCTTTGGCGTGACAGCCGTCTGGAGCGACAACAATGAATTCGAAATCTGGGACGAAGACGCGGTGTGCGATGGCGACGGCCGGCCGTATCCGCAGGCGCTGGCCCGTCCGGCGCAGGCGCTGTTGATGCACAAGCTTGCCTACGAGACCCAGGCCGCGCAGGCGCCGGACAAGCGTCCCTACACGATCACGCGGGCCGGCAGCGCAGGCATCGCCCGCTACGGCCAGACCTGGAGCGGCGACAACGAAACGTCCTGGAAGACGCTGCGCTACAACCTGACCCAAGGCCTCAACATGAGCCTGTCGGGCCTCTACAACATCGGCCATGACGTCGGCGGTTTCCATGGCCCGTCACCCGGGCCGGAACTGCTGTGCCGCTTTGTCGAGTTTTGCGCGCTGTGGCCGCGCATGGTGATGAATTCCTGGAAGACGAGCGGCATCGTCAACACGCCCTGGATGCATGAGAGCGTGCTTCCCGAGGTGCGATCGGCCATGAATTTGCGTCACAGCCTCATCCCCTATCTCTATACCCAGATGTGGCGCGCCGCGGCGGACGACGTGCCCGCGGTGCGCCCGCTGCTGTGGGATTTCGCGTCCGACGCAGTCGCCGCAGCCGTCGAGGACGCATTCATGCTTGGTCCCGATCTCCTCGTCGCTCCGGTGCTGGAAGAGGGCGCGACGACGCGCGAGGTCTATCTGCCCGCCCATCCTGGCGGCTGGTACGACTGGCATGATGGTACGCCGTTCGAGGGCGGGCGAACCATCACCGTCGCAGCACCGCTGGGCCGGCTACCGCTCTTCGCGCGCGCGGGCTCGATCGTTCCGATCGAGGACGAGAAGGGGCTGACGGCAATCGTGTTCGGGCCCCCCGATCATGGCGGCTCCGGCCTTGTCTATGTCGATGATGGCGAGACGGCGGATTGGCGCAGGACAGGCCGGGCAATCGAATTCCGTCTGCGTCGCGATGAGATTGGTTTCGTTCTCGACGTCTGTGGAGAAGAGTTGGCGGCACCCATCCGCGCCCGCGGCGTCGGCGTGCCGAAGCTGCGCCTCGACGCGAAGCGTCTGTCGCCTACTTGAACGGATCCTGGACCGACGGCGACGACTGCCTGATCCGGCGCACACTCACTGGCGTGCCGTCGGAGACGAACAGCAATTCATATGTCCGGCCTTCGCTGTCGATCGCAGAGCAGGTGACGTCGTTCACCTTCCTGGCGGCGAAATTGCCTGTTTGCCGGCAGGTGCCGGTGGAGGTCTGCGCAGCCGGGACCGGCAGGCCGTCAACCTTTGGCCTGTGCTTGGAGTTGAGCAGCATGCGGTCGATCGGCAGCTCATAGGAATTGTCGTCGGCCCGCTTGCCGTTCTGGCCGGAGAAGGACACGACGTGGTTCTCGTCGCTGGGGTCGTCGACGGCGACGGCGAAATTGACCCGGCCCTTGTCGTCGTGCGCGAAGGCCACGGTCTTGCAGGCAAAGGGACGCCCGGCGACCTTCAGCGTCTTGCAGTGGCCCGACATCAGAGCCAGCACGTCGACAAGTGAATTCTGTTGCGCCGGCGGATTGTTCACCGGGACCGTGGTGGAAGATTCGGCCAAACAAGGACTTGCGAGAGCAATGAGAGATGCAGCCAGAACCAGTCGGTGGAGGCGCATCGTCAGGCTCATGTGCCGGCGGGCCACGGAGGGGCGGAAGTTCCGTCCAGTAACCATCAGATCGCAAATTGGTTGCGATCCCGTTTGCTCCGTCACGTGTCCGGTCAAGCCCGTCTGCAATACCACCGCGCCACCCATCGGCGATTCGCCCTGACCGCCCGCCCCAATCGTGCCAGCAGGCACTTGCCGCCAAGCCGATGTTTTTTTCGTGGCAGCAACGAAGCGGGCGTCATGCCGCCTGCTTCATGGTCCGAGCAAAAGCCGGATAAGTCTCGGCAAGCTCATCGAAAATCCGGCCGCGGAGCAGCGCCAGCGTCGCGGCATCCGGCCGCGGGGTCTCGCGCACGACGTCCGGCTCCCGGTAGGCGAAGCCCGTGTTCTCCCTGATGTCGGCCGGGGTGAAGGGCGGGTGCACGGAGCGCAAGGCAAAGCCGCCTGCCTCGCGATCGAAGTCGAACAGCGCCATGCTGGTCAGCAGCGCATGCGGCCCGCCGCGGCGCGGCACCTCCGGCGTTATGGCACGCGCGCTGACGAAATCGACCTTGGGTACGAACACGCGCGGCGAATGCTCCTCGCGAAACAGGATCACGCGCGGCACGAGATGATAGAGATAGGCCGAGCCGAACGAGCCGGGCCAGCGCACGTAGCTCGCGGGATAATCGCCGGTGCCGACCAGGTTGATGTTGCCCTCGCCGTCGATCTGGCCCCCGCCGAGGAAGAAGGCGTCGACCCGGCCTTGCGCGGCACAGTCGAACAGCTCGATGCCACCATTGGTGAAGAAATTATGCGTCCGCGATCCCAGGATCGAGATACGCACCGGCGGCTTGCCACAGAGCTCGTTGCGGGCGCGCAGCAGCATGGCCCCGGCCGCAGGGATCGGCGACGACGCGCCGACCGCGACATGACGGATGCCGTCGAGCAGATCGGCAATGGTCGCAATCAGGATTTCGCGCCGCTCGCGCTCGGCTGACATCACGCCACCTGCTTGCGATGGGTCAGGAAGGTCGAGAGGTAGGCGCGAAAGCCGTCGTCGCTGCGCGCCATCGCGGCGTAGCGCGCAATCTCGGCCTCGTCGGCCGGATATTCGTCCCACAGCGCCAGCGGCCAGGCGCCGCGTTCGGCGACGGCGATGGTGTCGACATAGAGCGAAGGCAGCACACCGGCAGCGGAATCCTTGCCATCCAACAGATTGCGATCGACGATGCGCTCCACGGTGATCAGCGTGCGCTTCGACGCATAAGCGAGGTCGGCGAGCTCGCGATGCCGGCCGATGCGGACATTGCCGGCGCGGTCGGCTTCGGGTGCGTGAAACAGCGCAACGTCAGGCGAGATCGCGGGCACCACGACCACCTTGCGCGCCTCGCCGACGGGACTATCGATCACCTGCCAATCGGATCGCACCTTGAGGAGATCGCTGCCGATGATGCCGGCGATCGGCATGAACGGCACGCCTTTCTGCGCGGCGAGCAGCCCGGCATAGATCGCGGGGCAGGTGGAGTCGCGCATCGTGAAGGCTCGGCTCTTGATGCCGGCGGTGAAGCGCGGCGCGGCGCCGGCCTCGCCCAGCGACACCGCGCTGGTTTCCAGCGAGGCCACGGCCCCGGCACCGATCAGGAGATCGGCCTGCAGGCCGGAGATCGGCACGCAGATCAGCTTGAGGTCGCGGACTCCGGCCTCCAACAGCGCCGCGGTCGCCGTCATTGCCACGCCCGAGCCGTCGACGGGAATTGCCAGCGACCGGCCCGGTGTAACCCGCGCCGCCAGTGCCTCCAGCGCAACGATCTCGGTCATGGGCGTCCTCCGGCCCTGTTGTCTCCATCCTGCCTCAAGCCATCGCCGCCTGCCAGCGCGTCTCGCGCAAGGATTGCGTGCGGCCCGCATCGCCGTGCGCGCGCTCCAGCGTTTCCGCCGTGCCGGTCTCGCCCGAGAGCATCTGGTCGACGCGCTCGCGGGAGGCGGACGCCGCCTGTTCGGAGGTGGTGGAGAGCGGGAGGCCGTAGCGGTCCTTGCGCCATTGTCGTCTTCCGCTCTCACGCCGTTCGCGCGCGGCGTCCTTCGATCGGATAGGCGGGATCGTTGTAGCCCGGCGTCGAGGGATGACCCGGCACGACCAGCCGGTCGATCAATGCCTCGTCCTCCGCGGTGAAGCGGTAGTCGAGCGCGCGGATATAGCCGTCCCACTGCTCCTCGGTGCGCGGGCCGGCGACGATCGAGGAGACGAAAGCGGAATTGAGCACCCAGGCGACCGCGAACTGGCCGGCGGTGATACCGTTCTTCTCGGCGTGAGTCTTGATCTCCTGCGCGAGCTCAAGCGATTCCGGCCGCCATTCCGTCTGCATCATCCTGACGTCATTGCGGCCGGCGCGCGTCTCCTTGTCCGGCGCTGCATCGGGCTTGTACTTGCCGGTGAGCACGCCGCGCGCCAGCGGGCTATAGGGCACGATGCCGAGGCCGTAATGGGCGCAGGCCGGAAAGTGCTCGACCTCGGGCATGCGGTTCATCGCATTGTAATAGGGTTGGCTCGCCACCGGGCGGTCGATGCCGAGCCGGTCGCAGATGTTGCAGATCTCGGCGACGCGCCAGGCACGGTAGTTGGAGACGCCGAAGTAGCGGATCTTGCCTGATCGGATGAGATCGCCCATCGCGCGCACCGTCTCCTCCAACGGCGTCGCATGGTCTTCCTTGTGCAGATAGTAGATGTCGATGTGATCGGTGCCGAGCCGCTTCAGGCTTTCCTCGGCCGCCTGCAACACCCACCGTCGCGAGAGTCCGACGCGATTGGGATCGTTCCCCGTACCAGTGTTCATGGGATTGGCGAGTTTCGTCGCGAGCACCCAGGCATGCCTGATGTTGCCGATCGCGCGGCCGACGACTTCCTCGGAGACGCCCTTCGAATAGGCGTCCGCCGTGTCGATGAAATTGATACCGGCCTCGTACGCCTTGGCAATGATCCGCTGCGAGGTCGCCTCATCCGTCGGCCCGCCGAACATCATGGTGCCCAGGCAGATCGGCGAGACCTTCAGGCCGCTGCGGCCGAGTTGGCGGTATTGCATGGGCGGATCCTTGTTGCTTCTTGTGGCGCCAGCATAGCTGCCCGGTTCCGTCATTGCGAGCGGAGCGAAGCAATCCAGAACTGCATCTGCGGAAAGACTCTGGATCGCTGCGCCGCGCTCGCAATGACGCGGAGAGAGCGGGGGCAGCTCGACCGCAGCCTACGCCGGCCCCTTCAGGATCTTGAACACGCCGTTCGCCATCACCACGCAGCGGCCGTCGACGGTGACCTCGGTGCTCATGAAGATCAGGCTGCGGGTCGAGCGCACCACGCGGGGGCGGGAGATCAGGATGTCGCCGATCTGGCCGGCCTCGACGAAATGGGTGTCGAGCTGCACCGTGGCCATATACTCCTTGCCGGAGACATAACGGGCGCTCATGCCGCAGGTGCGGTCCGCAAAGGTCATCATCACGCCGCCCTGGACCATGCCGCGGCGGTTGTGGTGCTTGTCTTCGGTCGCGAGCGCGAATTCGTAGTGGCCGTCGACCTTGCGCTCCCACACGGGGCCGACCAGGTGCATGAAGCCCGTGGTCTCCAGGATGCTCCATCCGTCCGATTTGAGCATTGCGGCCGTTTTGCTGGTCATGGCGCCGTCCATCCTCGCAACGCTTGATCTCTCCTCGTTTCATCGAGCGCGGTCCTGGTGTAGTCAAGCATCATGAGAGCTTTCGGCGATGCCACCAGACGGAATATCGCAGAGGCCTGCGCCGCATTTGCGCGGCTGCCTGATGCAGCCGCGCCATCGGCGCTGAAGCGGGCCGCGGTGGTGCTGGCGCTGACCGCGTCCAATGACGGTCACGACACGGCGTTTCTGCTGACCATGCGCGCATCGAGCTTGCGCTCGCATCGCGGCCAGTGGGCGCTGCCCGGTGGTCGCTGCGACGCCGGCGAAACGCCGGTGGAGGCAGCATTGCGCGAGCTGGAGGAAGAACTCGCGCTCAGGCTTGCACCTGACGCCGTGCTTGGCCTGCTCGACGACTATCCGACGCGCTCCGGCTATCTGATCACGCCGGTCGTGGTCTGGGCCGACGAGAGCGCCGCCATCGTGCCGAACCCGGACGAGGTCGCCTCGGTCCATCGCATCGCGCTCGACACGATCGAGCGCGACGATGCCTTCGACTTCACTGCGATACCCGAAAGCAGTCGCCGCGTGATCCGCTTCCATCACCAGATGAGCTTGATCCACGCACCGACCGCGGCGCTCATCTACCAGTTCCGCGAGGTGCTGGCCGGGCGGCAGACCCGCGTCACGGACCTGGAACAGCCGGTGTTCGCCTGGAAATGAGATGGTAAACGGCGTGTTAACGTGACGGTTACCTGATGCCTGCTAAGACGGCAGCATGCATCATTCGATTCGAACATATCTGGCGCTGGTTCCACTCGCGCTCGTCCTGCTCGTTCCCGCCGCGCGTGGCGGCGGGTCCGACGCGCTGCCGTCCGCCGTTCGCAATGCCAACGCCCAGCTGCTGTCGCAGTTCTTCGCGCAAGGCGGCGGCGCATCGCCGGCCGTGCTGGAATATCGCCGCAAGCTGGCGGAGTATCAGCAGATCCGTGGCGCCTTCGACGAAGAGGCCGGCGCCTATTGGAGCCAGGTCACGGAAAAGCGGAAAGGCCGCAACGCCAAGCGGCGCAGTGGGCAGCAGATCACGCTCGACGACTACGTGCTGGAGCAGCCGCCTGTCTATACCGGCCCGAAGCGGCCGGTGAATCCGGAGCCGGAGGAAACGCCGAGCCGTCCTCCCCGCAAGCCGCTTCCGGTCGCCTCCGATCTTTTGCGCGCAGCGCAGGATCTCTATCAATTCACGCCGCAGCGGCCGACCTCCGAGGTCGAGTTCAAGCGTGCCTATGCGCGCTACGCGCTCGCATCCGGGCTGACGCGCGAGCAGGCGGTGCGGGTCTATTCGTTCGAGACCGGAGGTACCGGCAATTTCGACGTGCAGGCCGGCATCGAGCATGGTGGCAAGCGCGCGATCTCGACCGCGATGGGCTACAACCAGCTGCTCACCACCAACAGCGTCGAGCTGCTCGCCGAGCAGGGGCATGAGTTCATCCGCGCGCTCTCCGACAAGATCGCGCGCTCCTCCGGGCCGGCGCGGCAGTTGCTCGAGCACAAGCTTGGCGTTCTGAAGAAAATGGTGGCGCATGCGAAGTCGGTGCCGGACACCTGGTCGGAGCATGAGAAGATCGGCGACACCGCGCAGGGCTGGGCCATGCATGCGATGGTGCTCGACATCGACATCGGGCCGATGCTGCAAACCCACAAACTCTTGACCTCGGTGCTATTCGCCCGCGCCAAGGGCTACACCCGTCCACTCACCGCGGCCGAGCTCGAGATGATGAACCTCACGGGCGACGGCACCGGCCTGGACATGGTGACGATGCCGCAGGCGATGCGCGAGCAGGTGCCGACCTCGAACTTCTTCCAGCGCAGCGGCTACGAGCGCAACCCGGTCGCGATCCGCCACAACACGGTGGCCAAGCTGCTGGCGGTGACGGATGCGCGGATGGACAGCAACAGCTACAATGCCGGCGCAAGGGAGCTGGCGGCGGCGTTTTAGGACGGTGCCTCTTCCGGGTGAGGGGGTACAGGTCTCCCGACGATCTCATGCGCGGAGAGAAGCCTCTCGCCCCAACCGTCTCCCCGTAGGAACGGGGCGAGGGAGCGCGCCAGCGATCGTGGCCTCTACTGATCCGGCCCGAACTTGAACCGGCCGTCGCCTTCGAGATACTGCCCGCTGCGCATATAGAGCTGGCCGTTCTGGCCGATGAAGAACAGCGTGCCCCTGGGCACCTTCTTGGCGCCTTTCAGGAGTTCACCTGCATTGCTGGTGCCCATTTTGTAGGAAAACGTCTTGCCTTCCTTGTCATAGGCATAGCCGGTGTCCGGCTTGAGCTCCCACGGCGTTGCGGTGTTTTGCGCGAAAGCGGGCGCGGAGAGCGCGCCCAGTGCGGCTGCAATTGCAAATGTCTTGGTTGAAAATGCCATCATCCATCTCCCCACCATCGGTGGTGCCCGTTTTGAACAAATCACGAACGATGATGCCGGGTCAATCCGCAATGACGCCGCAGCGCATCACGCCTTGCCCAGCAGTTTGTGATTTTCCCTTCGTCCCCTCGCGACTATGTTCCGCTTTCAGTCTAGAACGCAACACGACCAAAGATAGTGGTGGGGGTGATTCGAATGCGTCATGTCATTAAATTCTGCTGGGCTGCCTTGGTGTCGCTGACAGCGCTGGCGCCGGCCCGCCCGGGCCGACGACTTCCAGCTCAGCCACAACCAGCGGATTTCGTGCAGCCGCGGACTTGCCCCGGGCAAGCTCAATACCGCGACCTGCAAGTCCTACACCTATCTCTTCAATACCAAGACCTCGGAATATTTCCGCTGCCAGGTCTCGCTGGCGCTGACCCGCGACAACAAGGAAGTCATCAACGTCCAGACCGACGGCGGCTGCACCAAGAAGCCGCGCATCTTCGAGACCGACGGTCACTATGATTTCGACGCGACGGAGACCGAGCCGCCGAACACCAACTCGTTCTTCGGCCCCGGCGGCTATTCGGTTTGGGCCGCCGACATGACCACGCAGAAGATCCGCGGCTGCATCACCATCTCCTCCGGCCTTGGTTCCGACATCTCCAAGTGCCTGGACATGACGTTCCAGTAAGGGTTTGCCAGCGACGGGTTCACCCTCTCAGCGTGCGGCGAGATGGTGTCCCCGCAAGATGCGCGCCGGCAAAGATCCGGGCTCCAACAAAGAACAAGATGGGAGAACACGCGATGGACCGGCTCAAGGGCAAGGTTGCGATGGTGGTGGGCGCCGGCTCGATCGGACCCGGCTGGGGCAACGGCAAGGCCACCGCGGTGACCTTTGCGCGCGAAGGCGCGCAGGTGTTTTGCGTCGACCGCAACGGCACTGCTGCCGAGGGGACCGCGGAGATCATCACCGGCGAAGGCGGCAAGGCGATCGCATTCACGGCCGACGTCTCGCGCGCGAGCGACATCGAGGCGATGGTCGCGGCGTGTCTCAAGGCCTATGGCCGCATCGACGTGCTCGACAACAATGTCGGGATCGCCGAGATGGGCAGCGTGGTCGAGGTCACCGAGGAAAGCTGGGACCGCGTCTTCTCCGTCAATCTCAAGAGCGCCTATTTCGCCATGAAGCACGTCATCCCCGTGATGGTGAAGCAGGGCGGCGGCTCGATCATCAACATCTCCTCGATCGCCTCGATCCGCCATATGGGAATTTCCTACGTCACCTACGGCACCTCCAAGGCTGCGATGAACCAGATGACGCGCACCACAGCGATCGAGTTCGCGAAGCATCACGTGCGGGTGAACGCGATCCTGCCCGGCCTGATGAAGACGCCGATGGTGGAGCATTCGGCGGGCTTGGCTGCGAGCTACGCCAAGGGCGATGTCGAGGCGATGTGGCGCGCCCGCGATGCGCAGGTGCCGATGGGCCATATGGGCGACGCGTTCGATGTCGCCAATGCCGCGCTGTTCCTGGCGTCGGACGAGTCGAAATATGTCACGGGGATCGAACTCGTGGTCGACGGCGGGATCACCTGCAAGGCAGGGGCTTGAGTTTCGCCTCGCGCGCCACGACTATCCGCCCGCACTCAGCTCCGCGCGATCCAGCTCCTCCTCGATCCGGTGAAACGCATCGTCGCCGATCACGTCGGTGGCGCGCAGGTCAAAAATCGATTTCCGTGCGGCGTCGATGGCGCGGCGGCGCAGCGGATCGGCGGGGAGTTCGCCGTTGGCGATGCCGCCGTGAGGATCATCGTCGGCCTGCATCAGGACGGCGCGGTATTCGAGCCTGAGGATTTCAGCCTCCTCCGAGGGATCGTCCTCGATGGCATCGAGTGCGGCGCGATAGGCAATGGCGCGGGCGCGCGCGACCTCGATGCCGACCGGGTCGTCGTCCTTGAGCGCGAAGGCAAGGATCAGCGGCCGCAGCGTCAGGCCCTGGATCACCAGCGAGCCCAACACCACCGCGAATGCGATGAAGACGATGAAATCACGATAGGGGAAGTTCGCCGGCAGCGCGAAGGCGGTCGCCAGCGTGACGAGGCCACGCATGCCGCACCAGGAGATGATGAGGCCGCCCTTCGGTGAAGCGACGGCATTAGGATCTTTCGGATGAAAGATCCCTTGGACAACCAGCACACGCAAGGTCGTGCGGTAGAACGTCACCCAGAGCAGCCGGACCAGAACCACGGTGAGCAGGATCCAGGCGGCCGCCACGCAATATTCCCATCGGACGTCCGCATCCAGCCGCGTCCAGATCGGCCGCATCTGCATGCCGATCAGCATGAAGGCGAGCACGTTGAGCACGAATACCGTGGTTTCCCAGACCGCATAGGACGGCACCCGCAGCCGCGCCGGCATGCGCAGCCCGGCCGAACGCGCGACCGTCATGGCATAGACCACGATGGTGAGGATGCCGGAGAGGCCGAGATGCTCTGCAGTGATCCAGACCAGGAAGGTGGTGGCGAACTGGACGATGATCGCGCTCGGCGCTTCCTTTACCCGTTCCATGAGCAACGGGATGATGCGTCCCGCGGCTAATCCGGCGACGACGCTGCCGACCAGCCCCAGCGCGATCGTCGGCGCGACCTCGCTCCATTTGAGGTGCTCCATGACAACGGCGCCGACCGCGATGCGATAGATCAGGAGCGCGCTGGCATCGTTGAGCAGGCTCTCACCCTCCAGCACCTTGACCATGCGGTAGGGCAGCTTCACCTGGCTCAGGATCGCGACCGCAGCCGCGGCATCCGGCGGTGCGACGATTGCACCGAGGGCCACCGCGGCGGCCCAGGGCATGTCCGGGAAGAGCCGATGCGCGACATAGGCGACGCCGGCCGTGGTCAGGCCGACCGCGGCCACGACCAGGGTCGAGACCGGAACCCAGTTCTTGCGCAGGTCGCGCAGCGAGGTGTCGAAGGCGGCATCCAGCAGTACCGGTGCGACAAAAAGCGCCAATGCCAGATCCGGTTCGAGCGTCCAGGTCGGGCTATCAGGCACGAAGGCGATCAGCGCGCCGCCGATCGCGAGAAAGGTCGGGTAGGGGACCTTGATCCGCCGCGCCAGCGCCGATAATGCAACGGCGCCGAGCAGAAGCGCGATGATCCATTCGAATGTCGACAAATTGGTCCCCAAAACCGGTGTGAGCGGCGCCACAAGCTAGCACCGATCGGGCCGTATGATGAATAATACGGCCTCAAGGCAAGCCTTTCCGACCCGCAACGAGCATGCGTTTTCAAAAGTTCATTCAGGTCTCGGCTGCAGCGCTGCTCTCGGCGCTCTCAGCGATCTTGGCTGGAGCGGCTGATGCTGCGGCCGGGGGCGAGCCGGCCGGAATCGTGCAGGTCGACATCGCGGCATGCCTTTCCGCAGCTGCGGCCGATGATGCGGACAAGGCCGGCGCGGCCTGCGCCGCCGTCATCGATGACGAGAAGACGGCAAAGCCCGACTTGATCAAGGCGCTGATCGCGCGCGGTGCGCTTTATGCGCGTCATGACCAGATCGACCGCGCCATCGCCGACGACAGCCGCGTGCTGCTGCTTGATCCCACGCTCGCCGATGTTTTCAACGCGCGCGGCGAGCTCTGGCTGAAGAAGGGGGACAAGCCCAGAGCGGTGCTGGATTTCGGCGCGGCGCTCCGGATCGATCCTAACCATGAAAAAGCCAAGGCCAACCACAAGGCGATGGCGCGCGAGATCGAGCGGATCGGCGCGCAGATGGCGGTTGCCGGCAAGCCCAGCTTCAACTGCGCAGGCGCGCACCGCCCTGTCGAGAAGGCGATCTGCGGAAATCGCGAACTCGCGGACCTCGACAGGGAGGTTTATGCCGCCAATGCGCGCGTACAGCGCGCGGCGCGCAACGAGGGCGAGGCGAAGAAGCTCCAGCGTGAGCAGGAAGACTTCATCGCCCGCCGGAATGCCGGGTTTGGCCGGCCGGGATATGATCTGAAGAAGGCGTTGCAGGAGCGTCTGCAACGATTGAATGGGCTGGACGGGTCTTGAGTTGACCCCATGGGAGGTCGTCACGCCCGGGCATACGTCCACGATGAAGGCGTGGATGGCCGGGACGAGCCGGCCATGACGGCGGAGACAGCCCCATTTGAACCCACTTACCCGTCGCCGCGACAACCGGAAAATCTGAGTCACGGAGTTATCGCCATGTGCGGCTCGCGTTCTTCCGCGCAAGCATTCCCGATTGCAAATGGCCGGGTAAGCCGCTTCCTTATCGGCGCTGCAATCAGCCTCGCTATCGCCGCTCCGGCATCTGCCGCCGCCGATTGCGTGATGGGCAGCAAGGCTGCGCCTGCGGACCTGATCTCGGTATGCAGCGCCGTCATCGACCAGGCCTCGAACCCGGCGTCCGATCGCGTCGCGGCGCTGCTGGTCCGGGCCGATGCCAATGCGCGGATATCAGGCGGTCTCACGCAGGCGTTGCGGGATATCGATCGTGCCATCGCGCTCGATGGCAAAAACGCGAGCGCCTGGCGGTTGCGAGGCAATTTGTTGCGGGAGGCTGGCGGCGATCTCAACCGCGCCGCGTCCGATCTCAGCAAGGCGATCGAACTCGATCCGACAGATGCCGAAGCCTATGAACAGCGCGGCGTCGCCTACACCAACCAGCACCGACTCGATCGCGCGCTCGCCGATTACGACCAGGCGATCAAGCTCAAGCCGGATTATGCGCAGGCCTGGTCCGACCGCGGAGCTACCTTTTATCTCAAGGGCGACTACGACAAGGCGGTGAGCGATCTGAGCGAGGCGCTGCGGCTCGATCCCAACCGGCCGCGCAGCTACACCAATCGCGGCGCCGCCTACAAGAAGCTCGGCCAGCTCGAAAAGTCCATCGCCGATGACGACGAGGCGATCAGGCTCGATCCGAAAGTGCCGGAATATTACGACAATCGCGGGCTCTCTTATGCCGCGACGAAAGACTACGACAAGGCGATCGTCGACTATAACCAGGCGCTTCAGCTGGCGCCGCGGCCGAACTTCTTCACCAACCGCGGCGATTCCTACCAGTTCAAGGGCGAGTTCGGCGCGGCGCTCAGCGACTACAATGACGCGCTGAAACTCGATCCTGACTTCGCGAAGGCCTACAACAACCGCGCCGTGCTCTACACCAGGATGGGCGAGCGCAAGAAGGCGCTGGCTGATTACGAGACGGCGCTGCGGCTCGATCCCGGCAACACCAACGCCGCGGACGGTCGCCGCACCATGATCACGGAGATCGCAAAGTTCGGCGCCGTCCCGCCGCAGCCGCTCGCTGCGAATTCCGGAAACGGACCGTCATTCGATTGCGCCCATGCCAGGCGCGAGGTGGAGAAGGTGATCTGCGCCGATCCACAGCTCGGCATGCTCGACCGCCAGCTCGCCGAGGCCTATCAGCGCGTACTGCGATCGATGAGCCGGCGCTCGGCCGCCGATCTGCGCAAATCCCAGCATGAATTCCTCGCCACCCGCGACGCCAGCTTCCGCCTCCCCGGCTACGATCTGAAGAAGGTCATGCAGGACCGGTTGCAGCGGTTGAATGCGATGGAGGGGTGAGGTTCTTCGCCTCTTCCCGCACGCGGCGCCAGCGAGCAGACCACCTGCGCAGCGCCCCTGCCTCCGCCAAAAGGCCGATCCTTTTCAGCTTGAACCGCAGCCCGTTCCCGGGAAAATACGTCTCAAACAAGGTCGGCATTTGATCCCTGTCATGGCGCGACTTCTACCCTGCCATCAGGTCAAGGCGAGGCCATCAAAGGGAACGGGAGCGCGGCAATGGACGTCCAGGGAACCGGTGGCGGGAAGAGCCGATATCACGAAGTCCATGCGCGCTCGCTGGCTGATCCCCAAGGTTTTTGGGCCGAGGCGGCGAAGGAGATCGACTGGATCGAGCCGCCGAAGACAATCTTCGATGGCGCGCAGGGCGTCTATGGCCGCTGGTTCGCCGGTGGAGTCGTCAACACCTGCTACAACGCGCTCGACCGTCACGTCGAACGTGGCCGCGCTGACCAGGTCGCGCTGATTCATGATTCGCCGCTGACGAATTCCGTCGCCAGGTTCACCTATGCGGAGCTGCTGGCCGAGGTGCAGGCGCTCGCCGCGATCATGCAGGACTTTGGCGTCGCCAAGGGCGACCGCGTCATCCTCTATATGCCGATGGTTCCGGAGGCCGTGGTCGCGATGCTGGCCTGCGCCCGTATCGGAGCCGTACACTCCGTGGTGTTCGGCGGCTTTGCCGCGAAGGAGCTTGCGACCCGCATCGACGATGCGCAGCCAAAACTCATTCTCTCCGCAAGCTGCGGCATCGAGCCTGGCCGCATCGTGCAGTACAAGCCGCTGCTCGACGAGGCGATCAAGCTGGCGTCTTCGAAGCCGAAGGCCTGCATCGTGCTGCAGCGTCCGCAGCTGACTTGCGACCTCGCGCCAAAGCGCGATTATGACTGGGCGAGCCTGCGCCGCAAGGCGATGAACGACGGCAAGCGCGCTCCTTGCGTGCCGGTTGCCGCCACCGATCCGCTCTACATCCTCTACACGTCGGGCACGACAGGCATTCCCAAGGGGGTCGTCCGCGACAATGGCGGCCATCTGGTCGCGGTGAAATGGTCGATGTTCAACCTCTATGGCGTCAAGCCGGGCGAGGTCTGGTGGTGCGGCTCCGATATCGGCTGGGTGGTCGGACACAGCTACATCGTCTACGGGCCGCTGCTCCACGGCGCGACCTCGATCATGTACGAGGGCAAGCCGATCGGCACGCCCGATGCCGGCGCGTTCTGGCGCGTCATCTCCGAGCACAAGGCGGTCGCCTTGTTCACCGCGCCCACCGCGTTTCGCGCGATCAGGAAAGAGGATCCGGAAGGCAAGTTCATCCGGCAATACGATCTTTCCCAATTCCGCACGCTGTTCCTCGCCGGCGAACGGGCCGACCCGCCGACGGTGGAATGGGCGGAGCAGCAGCTGAAGGTGCCTGTCATCGATCATTGGTGGCAGACCGAAACCGGCTGGTGCATCGCCGGCAATCCGGTCGGCCTCGGCCAGCTGCCGGTCAAGCACGGCTCGCCGACGGTGCCGATGCCCGGCTACCAGGTCGACGTCGTGGACGAGGCGGCAAAACCCGTCGGCCCCAACACCATGGGCTCGATCGTGATCAAGCTGCCGATGCCGCCAGGCTGTTTGCCGACGCTGTGGAATCAGGACGCGCGCTTCAGGGAAGCGTACTTGAGCGAGTTCCCCGGCTACTACAAAACCTCGGACGCCGGCTACAAGGACGAGGACGGCTACGTCTTCGTCATGGGCCGCACCGACGACATCATTAACGTCGCCGGCCACCGTCTCTCCACCGGCGGCATGGAGGAGATCCTGGCCTCGCATCCTGACGTCGCCGAATGCGCCGTGCTCGGCGTCAAGGATCCGATCAAGGGCGAGGTGCCCTGCGGCTTCCTGGTGCTGAAGGCCGGCGTGAAGCGCCCGCCTGATGAGATCGAGAAGGAGATCGTCGCGCTGGTCCGCGACAGGCTCGGTCCGGTCGCCGCCTTCAAGCTCGCCATCACCGTCGGCCGGCTGCCCAAGACGCGCTCGGGCAAGATCCTGCGCGGCACCATCAAGAAGATCGCCGACGGCGAGGCCTGGACCATGCCCGCCACGATCGAGGATCCAAAGGTGCTCGACGAGATCGGAGAGGCGCTGAAGGGCAGGGCGTGAGCGACGGCGACTTACAATCTCCTCATTCCGCGCTAAACAAGGCCCGCCAACAGGGGACCTCGTATGCCACTCGCCACCGCGCCGCGCCTGCTCGCAGCCGTTCTGCTCGCCATCGCTCTCTCCGCCTGCTCGGCGCGCTACCAGACGCCGGTGGCGATGGGAGGTGATGACGATGATGCGGTGTGCCAGAGCCGCGGCTATGCGCAGGGCTCACCAGAATACGTGGCGTGTCGCAAGGACCGCGACGTGCAGCGTAGCGCCGCCACCTCACGCGCCGACCGCCGTCAGCGCGATCTCGGCGAATACATGCTGAACCATCCGTAGCGGCCCTGATCGACGCTTCTTCCGTGATTGCGAGGTGAGGTTTTCGAAACAAAAACGCGGCGGGTTGTCCCGCCGCGTTTTGCGTTTCGATGACGAAAGGGAGGGGCGACTACTCCTCCTCTTCCTCGTGCTTCTTGCCGCCGAGGGTCTTGAGCTTGGCGAACACGGCGTCGACGTTGAGGTCGTCGCTCGACTTCTCCGACTGCTCGTACTCGTCCTTCTTGGTGGTCTCGGAGGCCGGCAGCAGCGTGGCGCCGCCATAGGCTGCGTCGATCGGCTTTTCCTTGGCCGCCCGCGCCACTTCGAAATCGAGCTCGATCTGCGAGCAGAGGCCGAGCGTCACGGGGTCGATCGGGGTCAGCTGGGACGTGTTCCAGTGGGTGCGGTCGCGGACGCTGGCGATGGTGCTCTTGGTGGTGCCGACCAGACGCATGACCTGGGCGTCCTTGAGCTCGGGATGGCTGCGCAGCAGCCACAGGATGGCGCTGGGGCGCTCGTGGCGGCGCGACACCGGGGTGTAGCGCGGGCCTTTGCGCTTGGGCTGCGGCGGCAGCACGACCTTGCTCTCCTGGAGACGGAGCCGGTAGTCCTGGTTCTTCTCGCCCTTCTCGATCTCCTCGCGGGTGAGCTGGCCGTTGGAAATCGGGTCCATGCCCTTGATGCCCTGCGCGGCGTCGCCGTCGGCGATCGCGCGCACCTCGAGCGGGTGCATCTTGGTGAAATCGGCGACCTGGTCGAAGGTCAGCGCGGTGTTGTCGAGCAGCCAGACGGCGGTCGCCTTGGGCATCAGAGGTGCGTTGCTCATGGCAAATCTCCTTTGTGCTTCGCCCACCCCTCTGGAGGCGAAACCGGTGGTCATCAGCGATGACAGGGAATTCGCGCTATATAAGCCCGGAGGGGGTAGCCACGCAATGGTTCTGCTATAGATAGTGCCTTGACAGCGCCCGAAAGGGGGCCCAATTCCCTCTCAAGCCGCTATATCGTCGAAGCAGACGGTTTTACGCCCTTTTCCATCCATCGACCCGTCCCGCGCCAGCAGGCGAATGGGGTGATTCGGTCCCGAGATCGCTCAATGTCAGCCAAACCAGACCTCAAGATCGTGCTTTGTTCTCCTCGCGGCTTCTGCGCCGGGGTGGTCCGGGCGATCGATACCGTGGAACGGGCGCTCGATAAGTATGGCGCCCCCGTCTATGTTCGCCATGAGATTGTGCACAACAAATACGTCGTCGACGGGTTGAAGAAGAAGGGCGCGATCTTCGTCGAGGAGCTCGCCGAAATCCCCGAGAATACCACCGCGCCGGTGGTGTTCTCGGCCCATGGCGTGCCGAAATCGGTTCCGGCCGACGCCTCGTCGCGCAATTTGTTCTCGCTGGATGCGACCTGTCCGCTGGTCACCAAGGTGCACCGCGAGGCCGCGATCCACTTCAAGCGCGGCCGCGAGATCTTCCTGATCGGCCATTCCCATCATCCCGAAGTCGTCGGCACGCTCGGCCAGCTTCCGGTCGGCGCCGTGACCCTGATCGAGACCGCCGAGGACGCCAAGACCATCAATCCGAAGGACCCGGATAATCTGGCCTTCGTGACCCAGACCACGCTGTCGATCGACGACACCGCCGAAATCGTGGCGCTGCTCAAGGAGCGCTTTCCGAACATCAACGGGCCGCACAAGGAAGACATTTGCTACGCCACCACCAACCGCCAGCTCGCGGTGAAGAAGGTGGCCCCGGTGGTCGACGCCCTCATCGTTGTCGGTGCCCCCAATTCGTCGAACTCGCAGCGCCTGCGTGAGGTCGCCGAGCGCGAGGGCTGCGGAATCGCGGTGCTGGCGCAGCGCGCCGCCGATATCGACTGGACGAGGTTCGGCAACATCAAGAGCCTCGGCATCACCGCAGGTGCGTCCGCCCCCGAAGTGATCGTCGAGGAGATCATGGACGCGTTCGCCGAGCGCTACACGCTGCATGTGGAGACGGTCTCGGCCGCCGAAGAGAACGAGTTCTTCCCGCTGCCGCGCCAGGTGCGCCCCGAAGCCGCCGCTGAGTAGATTTTCATGGCGGTCTACACCGACGTTGCCGCCGACGAGCTTGCGGATTTTCTGAAGCAGTACGATGTCGGCGAATTGCTCTCCTACAAGGGCATCGCCGAGGGCGTCGAGAACACCAACTTCCTGCTGCACACGAGTCAGGGCTCGTTCATCCTCACGCTCTATGAGAAGCGCGTGGCGAAGAACGATCTGCCGTTCTTCCTCGCGCTGATGACGCATCTGGCCGAGCACGGCGTGAACTGCCCGCTGCCGGTGAAGGCGAAAGACGGCGAGGCGCTGCACGAGATCCAGGGAAGGCCCGCCGCGATCATCACCTTTCTCGAAGGCATCTGGCCGCGCAAGCCGAATGCCGTGCATTGCGCCGGCGTGGGCGACGGGCTCGCGAGAATGCATCTGGCCGGCGCGAACTTTGCCGGCAAGCGTGCCAACGCGCTCTCGGTTGCCGGCTGGCGACCCTTGTTCAATGCGGCGGCGGACCGCGCCGACGAGGTGCAGCCGGGCCTGCGCGCGTTCCTCGCGGCCGAGCTCGACTATCTCTGCGGCGGCGTCTGGCCGGCGGATCTCCCCGAAGGCGTGATCCACGCCGATCTCTTCAACGACAACGTCTTCTTCCTCGGCGACAAGCTCTCGGGCATCATCGACTTCACCTTCGCCTGCAACGACATGCTGGCCTATGACGTCGCGATCTGTCTGAACGCGTGGTGCTTCGAGCCCGACCATTCCTTCAACGTCACCAAGGCCCGAGCCTTCCTCAACGCCTATGGCCGGGTGCGCAAGCTGAGCGAGGCGGAAGAGGCTGCGCTGCCGCTGCTGGCGCGCGGCGCTGCGATCCGGTTCCTGCTGACGCGGCTGGTCGACTGGCTCAATGTGCCGCCCGGCGCGCTGGTGAAGCCGAAGGATCCGCTGGAGTATTTTCGCAAGCTGCGCTTCCACCAGAGCGTTTCCAGCGCGCGCGATTACGGGTTGATAGCCTCAGGACTGGTCGCGTGAGCGAGCTCCCCAACGTCACGATCTTCACGGACGGCGCCTGTTCGGGAAATCCCGGGCCCGGCGGCTGGGGCGCAATTCTCAAGTTCGGCGACAAGGAAAAAGAGCTGAACGGCGGCCAGCCGCACACCACCAACAACCAGATGGAATTGATGGCGGCGATCTCCGCGCTCGAAGCGCTGAAGAAGCCGTGCACCGTCGATCTCTACACCGACAGCCAGTATGTCCGGCAGGGCATCACCGGCTGGATCCACGGCTGGAAGCGCAACGGTTGGCGCACCGCCGACAAGAAGCCGGTCAAGAACGTCGAACTGTGGCAGCGCCTCGATGCCGCGCTGAAGGCGCACGAGGTTCGCTGGCACTGGGTGAAGGGCCACGCCGGGCATCCCGAAAACGAGCGCGCGGATCAGCTCGCGCGGGATGGGATCGTGAAGGCAAGGACGCAAGCGCGGGTGGCGGAGTAGGGGCATACGCTCCCTCCGTTCGTCATGGCCGGGCTTGACCCGGCCATCCACGCCTTCCACACGCAGCCAAAAACGTGCATGCCCGGGACAAGCCCGGGCATGGCGTCATTGGTGGAACGAAGTGGCCTGAAGCTTACAGCTGCCCCAGCAGCGTATCGCCGCCCGACACCTCGACCTTGCCGGGCATCGCCTCCACATTCAGCTTCTTGACCACGCCGTCCTCGACCAGCATCGAATAGCGCTTGGAGCGGATGCCGAGGCCGTTGCCGGAGGCGTCGAGCTCCATGCCGATCGCCTTGGCGAAGTCGGCATTGCCGTCGGCGAGGAAGATCGCCTCGTCGCGCTGGTCGGTGTCGCGCTTCCAGGCATTCATGACGAAGGCATCGTTGACGGAGACGATCGCGATGGTGTCGACGCCCTTGTCCTTCATGGCATAGGCGTTGAGGAAGATGCTCGGCAGATGCATCTTGTGGCAGGTGCCGGTGTAGGCGCCGGGCACCGCGAACAGCGCCACTTTCTTGCCCTTGAAGATATCGTCGGTGGTCTTCACCTGCGGGCCTTCCGCCGTCATCACGCGGAATTTCGCCTCGGGCAGCTTGTCGCCAGTCTGGATCGCCATCGTCGTTTCTCCATGGAAAGGGCCGGGGCTGTTCTAGAGCATTTTACCGCCGGAGGGAAACGGCTTCAAACAGCCGTGACGAGGCCGCGGTGCCTTTTTCTCGTCCTTGCGAGGAGCTCTTGCGACGAGCCGATGCAGACTGCCTCCGCAGATACATTCTCGGATTGCTTCGCTTATGACGGAAGGGCGCGCAGACGCGCGCCGTTCCGGGACAGAGGCGGCCTTACGCCGCCTGGGCCTTCTTCTCGTCGCGCAGCTCGCGGCGCAGGATCTTGCCGACATTGGTCTTGGGCAGATCGCTGCGGAATTCGATGTGCTTGGGTACCTTGTAGCCCGTCAGCTGCTCGTGGCAGAATTTGATGACGGATTCAGCCGTGAGGTTCGGGTCCTTCCTGACCACGAAGGCCTTCACCGCTTCGCCCGACTTGGCGTCGGGAATGCCGATGACGGCGCATTCCAGCACGCCTGGATGGCTCGCGATTACTTCCTCGATCTCGTTCGGATAGACGTTGAAGCCGGAGACCAGGATCATGTCCTTCTTGCGATCCACGATCTTGGTGTAGCCCTTCTCGTCCATGATGCCGATGTCGCCGGTGCGGAAATAACCGTCCGCCGTCATCACCTTCGCGGTCTCTTCGGGCCTGTTCCAGTAGCCCGACATCACCTGCGGGCCCTTGGCGCAGATCTCGCCGGCCTGGCCGAGCGGCAGCTCGTTGCCATCGTCGTCGCGGATCGAAATCCAGGTCGAAGGCACGGGAATGCCGATCGTACCTGTGAACTCCGTTGCCGTCGCCGGGTTGCAGGTCAGCGTCGGCGAGGTCTCCGACAGGCCGTAGCCTTCGGCGATGAAGCAGCCGGTGATCGCTTTCCATTGATCGGCCACGGGGCGCTGCACCGCCATGCCGCCGCCGTTGGATATCTTCAGCTTGGAGAAGTCGAGCTTCTTGAAGTCGGGGTGATGCATCAGCCCGTTGTAGAGCGTGTTCACTGCCGGGAAGCTGTTGACCTGGTACTTCGCCAGCTCCTTGACGAAGCCTGCGATGTCGCGCGGGTTCGGGATCAAGAGATTGCAGCCGCCGGCGCGCACCGCGAGCAGATAGCAGGCCGTCAGCGCGAAGATGTGATAGAGCGGCAGCGCGCAGACGATCATGAGCTGCTCGACATGCGGCGGCGCATTGAGCGCCGGCTGCAGCCAGGCATCGTTCTGCAAGACGTTGGCCACGATGTTGCGATGGAGCAGCGTGGCGCCCTTTGAGACCCCGGTGGTGCCGCCGGTATATTGCAGGAAGGCGACGTCGCCGGGCGACAATTTCGGCTTGTTGAAGGTCTGGCCACGTCCGGCCGAGAGCGCGTCGTTGAACGACACCGAGCCCGGTAGTGACCAGGCCGGCACCATCTTCTTCACGCGGCGGACGACGAGATTGACGATCATGCCCTTGAAGCCGAGCAGATCGCCCATGCTGGCGACGATGACGTGCTTGACCGTCGTCCTCGCGACCACCTGCTCGACGGTATGCGCGAAGTTCTCCAGCACGATGACGGCTTCGGCGCCGGAATCCTTGAGCTGATGCTCCAGCTCGCGCGGCGTGTAGAGCGGGTTGACGTTGACCACGGCAAATCCGGCGCGCAGCACCGCGGCCGTGGCGACGGGATATTGCAGCACGTTCGGCATCATGATTGCGACGCGAGCGCCGCGCTGCAGGCCGCGACCCTGCAGGTAAGCCGCGAGCGCCAGCGACATCTGGTCGAGGTCGCGATAGGTGATGGCCTTGTCCATGCAGATGAACGCCTTGCGGTCGGCGAACTTCGTAAAGCTCTCCTCAAGCAGGTCGACCAGCGATGCGTATTGCGTCGGCTCGATATCGGCGGGCACGCCGGGCGGATATTGCTTGAGCCAGATGCGCTCCATGGAAACTCCCCTCTCTTGCATCAGAGCCCGTTGTGCCTCGGGCTTGCCTCATTGCCCGCAGTATCGAGCCTGCCGGAACGGCTGGCAAGCGGTCCAGGCTTGGAGGCCGAGGCTTAGGGCAAAGGCTGGAGAGTGGCTACTGGAATCGTCGCAAATCGCTGCCGCAGGTGCGAAGTGCGCTCGCAACCAACGGGCCGGCCGCGTGAACCTAGCTGTTGTTGGGCGCGGGCTTCGGCCTGGTGGCCGCCTTCGGCTTGGCCGGCTTGGCGGCAGCCTGGTCGCTGCTCGCTACAGGTTTGTCCGTAGACTTGGCCGCGGCATGCTTGCTTGCCGCCGGCTTTGCCGCGGCCTTGGTATCGCTCTTGGCATCGCTCTTGGCATTGCTCTTGGCAGCCGCGTCCGGCTTTGTGGCCGCGGGTTTTGCAGCCGCTGCCTTCGCATCGGTCTTGGCGCCGGTCTTGGCATCACTTTTGGCATCGCTGCCGGCGTCAGGCTTCTTGGCGACGCGCGGCTTCTTGCCACGCGCCTTCGGCGGACTCTGCTGGTCCGTGTCGGCGGCGACCGCCGCGACCAGGGCTGCGCCGGTGCGAGTCGGGCCGGTGTACACCACGACGGGCTCTGCGGCCGCAGGCGCTGAAGCCATCAGCTCGGAGGCCTTCATCAAAGGGGGCTGGAGGCCTGCGGTGAAGAACGTCACCTGGGCTGCGCCGCCGGTTGCGGAAGCCGGACCGCCCGTCGCGCCATTGGTCGCGATCAACGCATCGTCGTCGTCGCTGGCCGGATGCTTGCGATGACCGCCGCACATTTCCTCGCGCAGGTTCGGCGGAGAGGCATCGACCGGCACGAGGTTTTCGACCGTGCCGAGCGAAGGACGCAGCCACGACAGATTGTCCTGGCTGAAGCCGCGCTCGAGCAGCTGCGCGGCCTTCACCGCGCGCGCGGTGCCGGAGCTGGCGCCGAGCACCACCGCGATCAGGCGGCGGCCGTTGCGGGTGGCCGATGCCACGAGATTATAGCCGGAGGCGCAGATGAAGCCGGTCTTGAAACCGTCGGCGCCGGGATAGCGGCCGATCAGCTTGTTGAAATTCGGCGTGATGCGCTTGCCGAAGCGGATCGCCGGGATGTGCACGTAGGACTCGTATTCCGGCAGGTCGCGCAGGAACGAGCGCGCGAGAATGCCGAGATCGCGCGCCGAGGTGACGTGCCCGTCCGCGGGCAGGCCGTTGGGATTGACGTAGTTGGTCTGCGTCATGCCCAATCGCTTCGCGTTGTCGTTCATCATGTCGGCGAAGCCGTCGATCGAACCGCCGACGCCCTCCGCGAGCACCACCGCCATGTCGTTCGCCGACTTGACCATCATCATCTTCAGCGCGTTGTCGACGGTCACCTGTGTTCCCGGACGGAGGCCCATCTTCGAGGGCGACTGCGAGGCGGCCATCGGCGACACCGTCAGCAGCGTGTCGAGCGTGATCTTGCCGTCCTTCACCGCTTTCAAGGTCACATAGGCGGTCATGATCTTGGTGACGGAGGCCGGATACCAGGGAATGGTCGCGTTCTCGGCTTGCAGCACCTTGCCGCTGTCGGCTTCGATCAGCAGCAGCGCTTCGGCATTGGCCAGGCGCGGCAGGACAAGCGCACCGATGGCGAGCGCTGCAGCGAACAGGTTGAACAGGGACTTGCGAAGCAGCGGGCGAAAGGCGTGCACTATCCGATTCCGGTCCTGGGAGATCCGCCTGATACGGACGGTTCTCGTGTGATGTACGCTCTGAAATCCAGCGCCGCCGCTTGCGGCGGTCGCAAACCTATACCGGCTCGTGCGTCGAGAATAGGGGCTTCCGCCTGGTATTCCGCAATGAAATAGGCCGAATTTCGACGGTGCTGCGGGGACTTGTTGTGGGGACTTGGTCAGGAGGATTTGGCGGCGGAAGCCGCGGCCTCGGCGGCACTCGCGCCGTGCCGTGCGTTTGCCTGTCCCTGTGTTTGTTCCCGTTCCTGCACCATGAACTGAGCCTTGGCGAGCTCGGCAAAATGGCCGCCCTTGGCCACGAGTTCATCGAAAGTTCCGCTTTCGATCACGCGTCCGTTCTCGAACACCAGGATCCGCGTGGCATTGCGAATGGTCGAGAGGCGGTGCGCGATCACGAAGGTGGTGCGGCCCTTCATCACTTCATCGAGAGCGGCGTTCACCTTGGCCTCGGTGACCGCGTCGAGCGCGCTGGTGGCCTCGTCCAGGATCAGGATCGGTGGGTCCTTCAGCAGCGCGCGCGCGATCGACAGCCGCTGCCGTTCGCCGCCGGACAGCATGCGGCCGCGCTCGCCGGCATTGGTCTCGAAGCCGCCGCTGCGCTCGATGAAATCGAGCGCCTGCGCGCGCTCCGCAGCCTTGCGCATCTCGGCTTCGGTCGCATCCGGCTTGCCCACGCGCAGATTCTCCGCGATCGAACGGTTGAACAGGAGCGCTTCCTGAAACACGACGCCGATGTTTCGGCGCAGCGATGTCAGCGTGACGCCGCGCACGTCCATGCCGTCGATCCTGATGAAGCCGGATTGCGGATCGAAGGCGCGATGCAGCAGCGCGATCGCGGTCGACTTGCCGGCGCCCGTCGGGCCGACCAGCGCGATGGTCTGGCCGGGCAGCGCCGTGAAGGAGAGGTCCTCGACCGCCGGTCGCTTGCCGTCATAGGAGAAGGTGACGTCGTTGAACTCGACGAGACCCGACAGCCTGCCCGCATCGATCGCGTCATGCCGGTCGTGGACTGCCGGCACGGCATCGAGCACGCCGAAGAACTCGCGCAGGCGCGGGGCTTCCATGAACACGTTGTTGATGAAGCTCACTACCTGCTCGAGCTTCTGGATCAGCAGCGTCGCGAAGCTCACGAACATCACGATCTCGCCGACCGAGCTGAGACCCTGCCCATGCAGTGCGATGCCGAGCGTGAAGATCGCGAGCACGGTGATGGTGGTGGAGGCGCGCGTGATCACGGTGACGAGCGCCCACCAGGACAGCACCGGCATCTGCGCCGCAAGCAGCTGGTCGGCAACCGAACGCAGTCCCTGCACCTCGGATTCGACGCGCACGAAGCTCTGCACGAGCGCGACGTTCCCGAGCGCGTCGGATGCGCGCGCGGAGAGTTCGCTGTACTGCTCCTCGACCGCCATCTGCATGCCGAAGGTCCTGCGCACGACGAAGGTCGTCAACGCGGTGAAGACGATGCACAGCACGAAGAGAAGGATCGCGAGCCGCCAGTTCAGATACAGCGACAACGGCAGCAGCACCACGACCGACAGGATCGCGGCAAAATGCTCGCGGAAAAAGCCGAGCCAGAGCCGCCATAGCGCATCGGTGCCGTTGAGCATCACCTTCATCAACCGGCCCGAATGGGTGCCGGAATGGAACGTCAGCGGCAGCTGCAGGATGTGCTCGAAATAGCTCGTCAGCACCGCCTGACGCTGCCGGTGGGAAAGCCGGTCCGCTTGCAGTGCAACGAGCGCGCTGCAGGCGATTGTGAACAGCCCGAACGCCACCCAGGCCATCAGGAATGGCCATGCGGAATTCGAGCCCTGCACCGTCTTGCCGGAGAGCACGTCGACGATGCGCCCGAACAGCACCGGCTCGGCGAATTGCGAGGCGGCGAGCAGAAGATTTGCGAGGGCCAGCAACCAGCCCAGCCGCGCCTCCTTGCCGAGCAGCTCGAGAACGCGGGTATAGAGGCTGAAGATGGACATGAGGCGGCGCTGACCGGGACAGGCGATTTGACGATGGGATTGCATTTTAAGCAGGGATCGTCAGCGAGATACAGCGGAAGCTTTTGGCGTCTTTAGCCGATCTATCGAGTGGCCGAGCCTGTGCGGGGTCGGCGCGCATCCTTCAACCTGAACAGGAGATGAGCGGCGGTTGCGTCATGTTTACGCAACCCCGTTCAGCTTGTGTTTGGTTTGGGGAACCCAAGATGGGATGCAGGTGTTTGAAGGACTTGAGCCTGTCTCGAGGCACCCCAGAGGTCCCAAGGAGGGTCCAAATCATGTTCGACCGAGTTGCGAAATTTGCTGGCCGCAAGGCCGTTCTTGCCACCGCGGCGGTGCTCGCGCTGACCGCCGTCGCCCCCACCGCATCGTTCGCAGGCGGCCGCCATTGGCATGGTGGTGGCGGTGCGGCCTTCGCCGGCGCGGCCATTGCCGGCGCCATCGGCACCGGCCTTGCGATCGCAGCGACCCGTGACGCCTACGCCTATGATGCGGGTCCGGGTTACTACTACGACAGCGGCCCGGCCTACTATGGCGGCCCCGGCTATGGCTCCTATTACTACGGCTCGGGCTATCAGGAGCGCTATGGCGGCTACGACAAGGTCTGCGCCCACGGCTATTCCGGGTACGGTTGCAATTAACCGTTCGGCCATAAGCCATCGACCAAACAGGCCGGCGCGCTCGCGCCGGCCTTTTTGCCTTTATTGTCAAGCGTTAACGCGTCGACCATTTGTTTAGAGTAATTTTGCGTCCATGAGTGATTCGCTTGAGCGGCTATATCTGGCTGTGCTCGCGGCCAGGGACCTTGATCCCGCAATCTCGCGTACCGCGCGGCTGTTTCAGCGCGGCCCCTCCAAAATGGCGAAGAAGCTGGCCGAAGAGGCCATCGAGGTCGTGATCGATGCGGTCAACGGCGACACCGAAGCGGTGATCCGGGAAAGCGCCGACCTGCTCTACAATCTCACCGTGCTCTGGGCTTCCGCCGGCGTCCGCCCCGAAGATGTCTGGCGTGAAATGTCGCGACGGGAAGACATGCTCGGCATTGCCGAAAAGCTGCCGAAATCGTCGATGAAGCTGCCCAAGGTCGCGTCATCCCCTACCTCGGCCCGGCGTCCAATCGTCGCGATCGAGGGCCGTTCGGCACGGAAACGGCACTAAATCATCACAAACTCACGATGGACAAATCCGTCACATGGTGCTTGATCGCGGCGCCATGCTGAAACGTATCTACGATTGGTGCATCGACGCCGCCCACAAGCCCTATGCGCTCTGGATCATGGGTGCCGTGGCTTTCGCCGAAAGCTCGTTCTTTCCCGTTCCCCCGGATGTGATGCTGATCCCGATGTCACTGGCGCGCCCGCAGCGTGCCTGGGTCTATGCGGCGATCTGCACGGCGACGTCGGTGTTGGGCGGCCTGCTGGGCTATGCCATCGGCGCGCTCCTGTTCGACTCGGTCGGCCACTGGCTGATCCAGGTCTACGGCCTCGGCGACAAGGTCGATGCTTTTCGTGCCTCCTACGCCCAGTGGGGCGCGGTCATCATCCTGCTCAAGGGACTGACGCCGATCCCCTATAAGCTCGTCACCATCACCTCGGGCTTTGCCGGCTACAATCTCGTCCTTTTCATCCTGTGCTCGGTCGTCGCGCGCGGCGGACGCTTCTTCATCGTGGCGATCCTGCTCAACCGCTATGGCGACTGGATCCGCGAGCGGATCGAGAAGCATCTCGGCCTGTGGGTCGCGCTCGGCGCTGCCGTGCTGGTGCTTGGCTTCGTGGTGGCGATCAAGCTGATCTAGGATTTGAATCGGCGGCGGCTTTGCCGCTGGGCCGGCTTCGGCTACGCTTGCCTGCATGATGGTTCGATCCGGCAATCCGGTGGTGCGGCTCGGGACGCTGAAATCAGCAGTGCTGCTGTTGCTTGCTGTCGGTGGGGCCGGATGGGCGCAATCCGCGCCGCCGTCGCTCGGCTTGCAGGAGCAGGGACCGCTGGCCGCGCCGCCGTCCTCGACGCCGGCTCCCTCGGCCCCGCCCGCGCGGGAGGAAAACCCCGGGCTGTTCAACGAAATGGGCAAGCTGTTCGACAAGCTGCCATCGATCCTGCCGCCCATCAAAAGCCCCGGCGAGACCGTCAACGATCTGTCGCGCCTGGCACGGCCGGCCACCATGGTGTCGCGCCGCGCGGCCTGTCCGGTTTCGTCCAATGGCGCGCCCGACTGCAAGCCCGCCGCCGACCAGCTCTGCCAGAGCAAGGGCTACAGGGAAGGCAAGAGTCTGAACACCGACGCTGCCGAGAAGTGCTCGGCCAAAGTTCTCATTCCGGGCAGGCAACGCAAACCGGATGATTGCCGCACCGATACCGTCGTCACCAGCGCGCTGTGCCAGAACTAGGGACGTCGCGCGAGCAGCAAGGAGCGCCCATGAGCCGCACGGAGCAGGACTTCCTCGGACAACGTGAGATCGCCGACGACATCTACTACGGCGTCCAGACCATCCGGGGTAAGGAGAACTTCCACATCACCGGCATTCCGATGAACCAGGAGCCTTACTTCGTGAAGGCGCTCGGTTACGTGAAGAAGGCCGCTGCGATGGCCAACCGCGACCTGGGCGCGATCGACGCCAAGGTCGCCGATGCCATCATCCTCGGCTGCGACCGGGTCATCGCCGGCGACATGATGGACCAGTTCGTCACTGATTTTATCCAGGGCGGCGCCGGCACCTCGACCAACATGAATGCCAACGAGGTGATCGCCAATCTCGCGCTGGAATCACTCGGCTTCGTCAAGGGCGACTACCAGCACGTCAGCCCGAACGACCACGTCAATTACGGCCAGTCGACCAACGACACCTATCCGACCGCGTTTCGGCTGGCGCTGATCCTGCGGCTCGAGAGCTACATGACGGCGCTGCGCCAGCTTCAGGAGGCGTTCTTCGCCAAGGGCCGCGAATTCGATCGCGTGCTGAAGATGGGGCGCACGCATTTGCAGGATGCGGTGCCGATGTCGCTCGGCGCCGAGTTCAGGGGATGGGGCACCACGATCGGCGAGGAGGTCGACCGCATCTCGGAAGCGCGCGCGCTGCTGCGCGAGATCAATCTCGGCGCCACCGCGATCGGCACCTCTGTCACTGCCGCGGTCGGCTATCCCAAGCTCGCAGTCCGGCACCTGAGCGCGCTGACCGGGGTCGACTTCATTCTCGCCGGCGATCTCGTGGAAGCGACGTCGGACACCGGCGCCTATGTGCAGCTCTCCGGCGTGCTGAAGCGCACCGCGAGCAAGCTGACGAAAATCTGCAACGATATCCGCCTGCTGGCCTCCGGTCCGCGTGCCGGCTTCAACGAGATCAATTTGCCACAGCTCCAGCCGGGCTCCTCGATCATGCCGGGCAAGGTCAATCCCGTCATCCCCGAGGTCGTCAACCAGACGAGCTTCCTCGTCATCGGCCTCGACACCACGGTGACGCTGGCGGCGAGTGCCGGCCAGCTCCAGCTCAACGTGATGGAGCCGGTGATCTCGTTCGCGCTGTTCTTCTCGATCCGTACCATGGAGCGCGCGGTCAACAGCCTGCGCGAGAATTGCGTCGTCGGCATCACCGCCAACGAGGAGCACACCCGCAACATGGTGCTGAACTCGCTCGGCATCGTCACCGTGCTGAAGCCGCTGCTCGGCTACAAGCAATGCGCCGAGATTGCACGCGAGGGCTACAAGAGCGGCAAGTCGCTGCACCAGATCGTGGTGATCGAACGCAAGCTGCTGACGCAGGAGAAATGGGACGAGATGTTCTCGTTCGAGCGCCTGATCAATCCGGATTTGACCGGGTAGGCTCGCGCCATCCGCAAGTCTCTCCTCGTCCCCGCGAGGGGTCCTTGCGACGAAGCAATCCAGACTGTCTCTATAGAAAGACACTGGATTGCTTCGCTTCGCTCACAATGACGGAGAAAGACGGATAGACTGCACGCGGTCGGAATTCCGCGCGTTGGAATTGTGGCAAGGGCGTCCGCCGCGGCGTCGCAACGCAATGCTTGACAGTGGAAAGATTGCCTTGTTGGTATGGCCCCCAACCTTCAATGCGTCCGCCAGCAAAGGATCGTTCCACCATGTCCATGCCTGCTCTGTTCAAGGGGCGCCTGTCGATCCCGGTGATCGGTTCGCCGCTCTTCATCATCTCGGTGCCCGATCTCGTGATCGCGCAGTGCAAGGCGGGCGTGGTCGGCTCGTTTCCGTCGCTGAACGCGCGCCCGCCGGAGCTGCTCGACGAATGGTTGGCGCGGATTACCGAAGAGCTCGCGGCCTATGACCGCGCCCACCCCGACAAGCCGTCGGCGCCGTTCGCGGTCAACCAGATCGTGCACAAGTCGAACAACCGGCTCGACCACGACATGCAGCTTTGCGCCAAGTACAAGGTGCCGATGATCATCTCCTCGCTCGGCGCGCGCGAGGAGCTGAACCAGGCCGTTCACCGCTGGGGCGGCATCGTCTTCCACGACGTGATCAACCAGAAGTTCGCCCGCAAGGCGATCGAGAAGGGCGCCGATGGCCTGATCCTGGTCGCGGCCGGCGCCGGCGGTCACGCCGGCACCATCTCGCCGCTCGCTTTCGTCGCCGAAACCCGCAAATGGTTCGACAGCCCGATCGCGCTGTCGGGCGCCATCGGCAACGGCAAGGCGATCCGCGCCGCGCGCATCCTCGGTGCCGACTTCGCCTATATCGGCTCGGCCTTCATCGCGACCAAGGAAGCCAACGCGGTCGAGAAGTACAAGGAGATGATCGCGGGCTCGACGGCCGACGACATTGTCTATTCCAACCTCTTCACCGGCGTGCACGGCAATTATCTGAAACCTTCGATCCTCGCAGCCGGCATGGATCCGGAGAACCTGCCGACATCGGATCCATCGAAGATGAACTTCGGTACCGATGCATCAGGCGAACGCCCCAAGCCGAAGGCCTGGAAAGAGATCTGGGGCTCGGGCCAGGGCATCGGCAGCGTCGACGGCATCGTCCCCGCCGCCGATCTGATCGCGCGCTTCAAGAAGGAATATGAGGAAGCGATCGATCCGCCGTTGTGATCGGTCTCGCAATGAGCGCCATCTACAGCGTCGACGGCAACAACGTCGTCACCAGCCCCAATGCCGCAGGGCCATGGGATCGGCGCATGCAGCACGGCTCGGCGCCATCTGCGCTGGCGGCATGGGCGGCGGAGCGCATTCCGACGCCCGTGCCGATGAACATCGCGCGTGTCAGCATCGACCTGATGCGCCCGGTGCCGGTCGGGCCGCTCACGATCGAGACGGACATCTTGCGCGAGGGCCGCAAGATCCAGCTCTGCGGGATCAAGCTGCTCGCCGGCGGCGTGCAGGTCGTTGGCGCCACCGTGCTCAAGATCAAGCAACAGTCTCAGCCGCTGCCTGATGACGTCAGGGATCCGCCGGTCGCGCTGCCGCCGCCCGAGGATTCGCTGGTCGAGGACGGGCACGGCGCGACCAGTCCGTTCGCGGGCATGGTCTCCATGCGCGCGGCGCGCGGCCGCTTCGGCCAGGCCGGCGCCGGCGCGATCTGGTTTCGGCTGGACCATCCGCTGGTTGAAGGTGAGGCGGTCTCGCAGGCCGTGCGCGCCGTGGTCGCCGCCGATTTCTCCAACGGTACCGCCTCGACGCTCGACTTCGGCGCCTGGACCTATATCAACGCCGACCTCACCGTGAGCCTTGCGCGCCAGCCGGTCGGCGATTGGATTTTGCTCGACGGTGAATCCTGGATCGGTCCTGACGGTGCAGGGCTCGCGATGTCACGCTTGGCTGATCGGCAGGGCTATTTCGGCCGCGCGATTCAGAGCCTGGTGATCGAGAAGCGGTGAAGGCACTGATCGGGGGGCAGGCGGCGCCTCACCGGTAAAACATCGACGGCGGCACCCCGAAGTGCCGGCGGAACATTGCCGCAAATGCACTCTGGCTCGCGTAGCCGCAATCGAAGGCGACGTCGATGATCTTCTCGCCGGAGGCCAGTCGGCGCAGCGCGCGCAGCAGCCGCGCCTGCTGTCGCCATTGCGCGAAGCTCATGCCGGTCTGTTTCGCGAACAGGCGATGCACTGTCTTGGCGGTGACGCCGACGCGATCCGCCCATTGTTCGGCGGTTGAACTGTCGGACGGATCGTCGGCGATTGCCACGCAGATCGCTCGAAGCCTGGCGTCATCGGGAAAGGGCAGATGCAGCGGCAGCGCGTCCGAGACGCGCAACTCGTCGAGCAGCAGCCGCATCAGGCGGCCGTCGCGGCCAGTCTCGTCGTAGTCGATCGGAATGCGCGTGGCCGCGATGATCAGCTCCCGCAGCAGCGGCGATACCGCGAGTACGCAGTTCTTTTCCGGCAGATGCGGTGATGCCTGCGATTCGACGAACACCGTCCGGATCCGCACCTGCCCCGACATGATCGTCTCGTGGTCCAGACCAGGCGCAAGCCAGACCGCCCGGTTCGGCGGTACGATCCACGTGCCCGCGGCCGAACGCACCACCATGACGCCTTCGATCGCGTAGAGCAGCTGCGCGGTCGGATGCGCGTGCACGCCGGTGGAGGCGCCATCCGGATAATCCGCTTCCATCCCCACCAGGGGGCGATGGGTCGCGTGGAAGGCAAGATGGCGCGAGGTTAGTTCGTCCAGCATGTCTCAATCTCGACAGTCACGGTCAGTCTAGAGCGATACGGACGCTCGCGGAAGCGCTACGCCCGGCTTCACCATTTCGAGCTCAACGGTTGAAACCATGGCCACCAAGCCCGCTTTCCTCTATCCGTTCTTCGCCATCGCGCTGTGGGCAGGAAACGTCATCGTCTCACGGTTGTCCGCCCACGCCATCGGCCCCGAGGCGATCACGTTCTATCGCCTCCTGCTCGCGGTCGGATTGATGAGCCTGTTCGTCGGGCGGCCTGCTTGGTGCAACCGCGCGGCCATCTGGCCGCATCTTGGCCAGTTCGCCGTCCTCGGCTTTCTGGCGATGTGCCTGTTCCAGAGCCTGTCATATCTCGCAGCCGAGACCAGCACCGCGACCAACATGGCGGTGTTCACCGCGTTGACGCCGCTGCTCACGGTGCTGCTGAGCGCGCTGCTGCTGCGCGAGACGCCGACTGTGGGCCTGGTCGGGGGCGGCGTGCTGTCGCTCGCCGGCCTCGTTTATCTCGTCAGCGGCGGCGATCCGGCCGCGTTGCTGCGCAACGGCGTGCATCCGGGCGATCCCCTGATGTTCCTCGCCGCGCTGGTCTATGCGCTCTATGGCGTTCTGCTGAAGCGCTGGGATCTGCCCGTGGTTGGTTGGCAATCGACCTACATGCAGGCGCTGTGCGCGCTGGCCATCATGTTTCCGGCCTTTCTCGCAACGCCGGCGCCGATGCGCGCTCTCAATGCCGAGACGTTGCCGCTGATCGCCTATGCCGGCGGGCTTGCCTCGATCGTGCTGCCGTTCCTGTGGGTCCGCGGCGTGCAGATCCTGGGTCCCAATCGTTGTGCGATTTTCATGAATCTGCTGCCGGTGCTCACCGCGTTGGGTGCCATTCTGCTGCTCGGCGAACCCGTCCGCGCCTCCGATGTGATCGGTGGTGGTGTTGCGCTTGCCGGCGTCGGCTGCGCTGCGCTGTTTCGTCGGCCGCTATGGATGTCGAAGCCCGTGATGGGAGCGCCCGGCAATTAACCGGCAGGCTTCCGCCGCCGCGGAAGGGATGCCTAGCATCCTGCCAGTTCATAATCCGTAGAAGATCTTGATCTCCCACAGCACCACGATGATAGCCGTGATCAACGTGACCGCGGCGACTGCACTTTCCAGGGAAGCGACTCTCATGTCCCACTCCGCTTCCCCAGCCCCAGAAGCGATGTAGTTGATTCCCTGATTTGCCGGCAATCGGGCGGGGCGCACGGACGCGCACTCCGTCGCGCATTGTGGTGCCGGCGCCACAACGACACCGTAATATCCCGGGTGAAAACGCTGATTGTTTCGGAGGGTTCGCGCGATGCGTGTGGCCCGAACCCGGTGCTGCAATCAGGGAGATCACCCGACCATCCGGCCCCGGCCGCTCCAAAAGCCGGCGCGCAGCACCTTCTTGTCGATCTTGCACACACCGGTCATCGGCAGCTGCTTGACGAACTGGATCTGCTTTGGTGCATGCGCGGAGCCCTTTCGCGTCCGCACCATATTGATCAGCTCGTCCGGATCGGGCTTCGTACCCTCGCGCGGCACGACGATGGCCGTGACGGCCTCGCCCCATTTCTCGTCGGGGATTCCGACCACCGCGACCATCACGACATCTGCATGTTGCGACAGCACGTCCTCGACCTCGCGTGGAAAGATGTTGAAGCCGCCGGTGACGATCATGTCCTTCTTGCGGTCGAGGATGAACATGTAGCCGCGTTCGTCCTGGCGCGCGATGTCACCGGTATGGACCCAGCCGTTCTTCAACGTTTCGGCGGTTATCTCTGGGCCGCTTCCAGTATTTCGCCATGGCATGCGGCGCGCGCACGCAGATCTCGCCGGGGTCGCCCGCCTTCACCTCCTGGTCGTCGTCGTCGAGAATCCTGACCTCGCAGGCCGCGATCGGGAAACCGCAGGACAGGAACAGCTCTGGCGTCTTGGCGTCGTGATCCCGTTTGCGCAGCACCGAGACCGGATAGCACTCGGTCTGGCCATAGAGCTGCGAGAACACCGGGCCGATGCGCTCTATGCCTTCCACCAACCGGCTCGGCGACATCGCAGAGGCGCCGTAAAGCACGAGATCGAGCGAGGAGAGATCGGTCTTGCCGAGCGCGGGATGGTCGAGCAGCACATAAATCATGGTCGGCACGAACAGCGTGAAATTGATCCGCTCGCGGGCGATCGTCGCCAGCACGGCTTCGGGATCGAAACCCCCGAGCATGTGCACGCTGCCGCCGCGCATCAGTGTCGGCGGCACCTTTGTGCCTGCGACGTGGCTGATCGGCGCGACCGTGAGATAGCGCGGGGCGTCGGGGATTTCGAAGTCGGCGAGGATCGCGCCGGCAGCGCCGGCATTCTCGCGGTGATAGCGCAACGCCCCCTTGGACTTGCCCGTGGTGCCGCCGGTGTAGTTCAGCGTGGAGAGATCGTCGAGACCAGCGAGGCACCGCGCGCCGGCATGTCCCGCGCTCTCGGTCGCGGCCAGCAGATCGACGCCGTAATCGGCCGGCCCCGTCGTGAAGACAGCCTCGAGCAGCGTCGCCTTCGCGGCGAGCTCGCGAGCGCCCGTAGCGTCTGCGCACAAGCCGAGGACGATGCGTAGAGCGGATCGGACATATGTTTCCTCGTTGCTTTGTCATCGGCTTCTCGCGTGCCAATGTTGTCGAGGACTCTAGCAGAGAGAGGGAGGTCTGGGTGGCATCCGATCGACTGCAACATGTTCGCGATCGTCTGAGCTTGCCGCTGATCGCGGCGCCGATGTTTCTGGTGTCAGGCGTCGAGCTCATGGTCGCGGCTTGCCGCAACGGCGTGATCGGCAGTTTTCCCACCGTGAATTGCCGCAGTACGGAACGGCTTGATGCGTGGCTCACCGAGATCGCAACGCGGTTGCGGCAGCACGAGGATCAGACCGGCTGCAGGGCCGCGCCGCTCTGCCCGAATTTGATCGTGCATCGCTCCAATGCACGGCTGGAGCAGGATCTTGCCGTGCTGCTCAATCACCGGCCCGAAATCGTCATCACGTCGGTCGGCTCGCCCGCGCCGGTGTTGCAGCCGCTGCATGATGCGGGCGCGCTGGTGCTGGCGGATGTTGCTTCCATCCGCCATGCCGAACGCGCGGCGGCGGCAGGCGCCGACGGGCTTGTGCTGCTTACCGCCGGCGCTGGTGGGCAGACCGGCTGGCTCAATCCGTTTGCCTTCGTCCGCGCGGTGCGCGCGTTCTACGACGGCATCATCGTGCTCGCCGGCGGCATCAGCGACGGCCGCGCGCTGCATGCGGCCGAAGTGCTCGGTTGCGATCTCGGCTACATGGGCACCAAATTCATCGCGACGCACGAGAGCATGGCGGACGAGCGCCACAAGCAGATGCTGGTCGACAGCACCGCCGACGACATCCTGCTCACCACCGCGTTTACGGGCCTGCAGACCAGCATGCTGACCCCGTCGATCGTGGCGGCCGGACTTGATCCTGACGATCTGCCGGCACGCGGTGCCATCGACATCGGCAAGGACATCGACGTCGGTGCGCGTGAGAACCGGCCGCAGCGTTGGCGCGACATCTGGAGCGGCGGGCATTCGACTTCAGGCGTCGCCGGCGTGATGGCGGTCGACGAACTCGTGGCGCGGACGGTCACGGAGTACCGCGAGGCTCGCGAGCGGTAATTTTCTGCGCCCTGGTTCGGTTAATCTCGCATGGCTCCGCAAGCCGGCGCTTAACGGGAGATTAACCAACCCTCGCCAAGAATCCCCAACAGGGCCGCCAATCAGGACCGAGAGGGACAGGCGATGGATTTCGATTTTCTCAACAGCAAGACCTCGGCAACGCTGGACGAAATCCGCGTCCGCGTCGCCCATGCGCTGGCCCGCCACCCGCTGTGCCGCAATGTCCGCTTCGACATCGTCAGCGTCCCCCGGACCCGCCGGGGCGGCAATTGGACGGTGACGCTGCAGTCCGTCGAGCCGCGCGCCGTCTGGGAGGCCTCCGAGATCGTCGCCGACATCCAGGACGCCTATGATCTGGCGCTAGCTGCCTGATCTTACTTGGTATTCTGGATTCGTCGCCGCGGGCAGGGTGATTGTCGCCGCAAAGGCACACTCAAGCCTTAATTCGTTCCCTTTTGCTGGGCATCTCTAACAACAACGTGAAGCGGCCCTCCCGGAGAGACGTTTGTCCAGAGCCATCACCATCACCGTGCTGACCTGCTTGCTGGTCCTCGGTGCAGCCACCACCGCCATTCTAGGCCGTGACAGCGTGCCGAGCGCCGGTGCCGAGATGATCACGCAGGCACAGCCGCCGAAGCAGATCACCGCCAACCGCGCCGCCAAGGCGGACCGGCTGGTTCCGACACTGGCGCTGGCCTCGGCCGCGATCGAGCCCGTTCAGGTGCCGGCCGACAAGCTGTCCCAGGCGCCCGTTCTCACCGAGCCGCTGCGCCAGGCCTTTGCCGCGTCCACGCCCGCCGATTTCCCGATGCCCAAAGCTGTCGAGTCAACGGCTGTTGAGCCTAAGGCCGGCAACACCAAGGTGGCCTCGTTGGAAGCGCCTGTTGCCGCCGAGGTCACCGTCGCGCTCCACGACGCCCCGGCCAAGCCGAAGGTCGCCGCCAGGCCGCAGCCGCAAAAGACCTATTCGCTGCTCTCTGACGTGCAGATCGCCGGCATCAGGGATCGCCTGAAATTGTCGTCGTCGCAGGAATATTACTGGCCCTCGGTCGAGAGCGCGCTGCGCAACGTCGTCCGCAAGATCTCCGCGAACAAGCTCTCCAATCCGAACGGGCCGAACGTGCAGATCGATCCGAACTGCGACGAGGTCCAGCAATTGAAGTCGGCCGCTATGCCGCTGTTGTTCCAGTTGCGTGACGATCAGAAGGAAGAAGTGCGCAAGCTCGCCCGCGTCATCGGACTCGAGAAGGTCGCCGAGCAGATCTGACAGGACATTCCCTCACGGGGAACCTGTTCCATCAGGAACATCCGACAATCGTCGGGCGTTGCCCGCTCCGAACAGGGAGTGGACCTATGCGCGCCTTGACAGCGTATTTCGTCGGCGCCGGATCGATCATTGCCGCCATCGCCATTGGTCTCGGCGGCGGCATCGTTGCCGGCAACATCATGCATCCGATCGCGCCCAAGCAGGGACCCGATACAGCCAAGGCGGCGCAACGCGCCGAAGCCGCCACGCCGGTCACGACGAATGCGCCATCGGAACGTGTGCAATATCTCACGGGATCGCAGTCGTTCGGCGCGATGATCGCCGCGCCGGCTCAGGCACAAGGCGAAGCGAAACCCGATGCCGGAACTAGTCAGGCCAGCGCTGAGCCCCCCAAGCCAACGCCTTCACCATCTCCGCAAGCAACGAAACCCGCCGAGCAGCAGGCCTCCACAGAGCCGGCATCTCCTCCCGACAATGCCTATGCGAAGGCCAGCAATTCCGACGTGAAGCGCGCCGCATCCGAACGACGGCGGGCGGAACGGCACGAGCGCTGGGCGCGCCACCGTTACGAGCAACGAGATGCCCGCGGCATGCGCGATCAGACCAATTGGGATGATGTGGCACGCAACGTCCGCGAGGATTCCAACGCGCGCGACTACGCCAGCCGGCCACGCGGCGGCTTCCCGCAAATCCGGCTCTTTGGTCTCGATGACGACGACTAAAGGGAGACGGGATTGAGTTGGAGTCGCCGTCGCGCGTTCCGTGGCAGCCCGTTCCTCGAACGCTGCGCGCGCCCTGTCGCGTGACGTGTCGCGGCTAAAGCGTCTCCACCCGTGGCGGCGGATATCGCCGCACCAGCAGCGACAGCGGCAGGCGCCGCTCGTCCGCCGGCAGTTCCAGCCAGGCCAGCACCAGCGGCCGCTTCCAGTCACCGAGGCCGAAATCCATGTCGATCCATTTCTGCGGCTCGGGCCCGTCGAGCCCGCGGACCCAGACGAAATAGCGGGGCAGGTCGTCGGCGTCCGTGTCGGTCGTGCGTCTTCCGGCCATCACATGCTCACTGCATCGACACGCGTTCGCCGCAGGATATAGGTATTGCCGTGGCGAAGTCGAAGGTCGCCGAGCCGCCGATCGACCGGGCGCCTGGGTTTGGAGAACATGAGCGAAGCTGTGATCGATGCTTGGCGCGACGTGTTGCAGGTCGCGACGCGGCTGGCTGGCTCCCGGTTTTTCAACCGGGCGATCGAAGGCCAGGGAATCATGCACGGCCTCGCGATTTTCACCCGATTGGGCACGGGGAGCCTGGCTTACCGCGAGCAGAGATGCCGCGGACGCGTCTCGCGCATTCAACCGGCAAAAACGCTTGCGCCGGTATCGGCGCTACTGACCCGTTCGCGGAACAAGCCGAAGAGTTCACGGCCGACCCCCACATGCGCCCCGGAGAGATCTGCTTGCGTATGCACTCGTGTGGCCCAGTCGCCGGGATCGACGAGCACCTCGAGCCGGCCGGCGGCGGCGTCGAGCCGAACGACGTCGCCATCGCGAATCCGTGCAATCGCGCCGCCCTCGGCTGCTTCCGGAGTGACGTGGATGGCTGCAGGAACCTTGCCGGACGCACCTGAAAGCCGCCCATCCGTCACAAGCGCGACCTTCAGGCCGCGATCCTGAAGTGAGCCAAGAGGCGGCATCAGCTTGTGCAACTCGGGCATGCCGTTGGCCTTCGGACCCTGGAATCGGACCACCGCGATAAAATCACCCACGAGTTCGCCCGCAGCGAAAGCCTTTTGCAGATCCTCCTGGGAATGGAATACGCGTGCAGGCGCCTCGATGACCTGGCGCTCGGTCGAGACCGCGGATGTCTTGATGACGGCGCGGCCGAGATTGCCCGTCAGAACCCGTAGGCCGCCCGTTGTTTGGAAAGGCTCGGCGGCTCCTCGAAGCACGGCAGGATCGCCGCTGGCGACGGGGCCGTCATGCCACGTCAACGCTCCGTCGGCATCGAGCGCCGGCTCCTGCAGGTAGGCGTCCAGTCCATCGCCGCAAACGGTTGTGACGTCGCGGTGAAGCAGCCCCTCCGCCAGCAGTTCCCGTATCAACATGCTCATCCCGCCGGCCGCGTGAAAATGATTCACGTCTGCCGAGCCATTGGGATAGATGCGCGCGAGCAGCGGGGTCACCTGCGCGAGGTCGGCGAAATCGTCCCACGTGAGGCTGAGGCCGGCCGCGGCACCCATGGCAACCAGATGCAGCGTCAGGTTGGTCGAGCCACCTGTCGCATGCAGCCCGACGATGCCGTTGACGAAAGCGCGCGCGTCAAGCATCCGGCCAATCGGGGTATATTGATTGCCGAGCGCGGTGATGTTCAACGCCCGCTTGGTGGCTGCGCGGGTCAGTGCATCGCGCAAGGGCGTGTTCGGTGTCACGAAGGATGCCCCCGGCAAATGCAGGCCCATGATTTCCATCAACATCTGGTTGGTGTTGGCCGTGCCGTAGAAAGTGCAGGTGCCCGCGCCATGATAGGCCTGCGCTTCAGCTTCCAAGAGCGCTTCGCGACCGAGCTTTCCTTCCGCGTAGGCCTGCCGGATCTTCGACTTGGCATCGTTGCCAAGGCCTGAAGTCATCGGACCGGATGGAATGAATATCGCGGGCAAATGCCCGAACGAGAGCGCGCCGATGACGAGGCCAGGCACGATCTTGTCGCAAATGCCGAGAAACACCGCAGCATCGAAGGTTTGATGCGACAGCGCGACCGCGGTGGACAAGGCGATGACGTCCCGCGAAAACAGCGAGAGCTCCATTCCCGCTTCGCCTTGCGTGATGCCGTCGCACATCGCAGGGACGCCGCCCGCGACCTGAGCAACACCACCGGCTGCGCGCGCGCTTTGACGGATCAACTCAGGGAAGCGCTCGTAGGGCTGATGGGCCGAGAGCATGTCGTTGTAGGCGGTGACAATTCCGACGCTGGGAACGTGGCCATCCTGCATCGCCTTCTTGTCGTGCGTTCCGCAAGCCGCGAAGGCGTGGGCTTGATTGGCGCATCCCAATCGCCGCCGCACCGGCGTGGTGACCGCTGCCGTGATGCGGTCGAGATAGCGTGCACGGCTGTCGTGACTGCGGCGAGCGATGCGATCCGTCACCTCGGCGACCCGCGCATCGACCCTTGCATCGATCGTCATAGAAGGCTCCTGTTCAGGAATATTCCGTCTGCAATGCCCGCCTCTGCGCCATCGGCGGATCGAGCCGAGGTCATGGACCGTCCTCCGCCCATGTTCGGCCGTCGCGTTCGATCAGCGCGACGGCGGCAGAGGGGCCCCAGCTGCCCGCGACATAGGGCCGGGGAAGGTCATTCATCTGGCCCCACGCCCGGCGGATCGGATCAATCCAGCGCCATGCTGCTTCGACCTCGTCACGGCGCATGAACAGCGTCGCGTTGCCGCGGACCACATCCATCAGGAGCCGCTCATAGGCGTCCGGCACGGAGACGTCGAAGGCTTCCGCAAAGCTCATGTCCAGCGGGGTGTATCGCAACCGCATGCCTCCCGGCCCGGGCTCCTTGACCATGAGACAGAGCTTGATCCCCTCGTCCGGCTGCAGGCGGATCACGAGTCGCGTCTGCAAGACCTTTCCCGACTCCGAATCGAAGATCGAATGCGGGACTTTGCGGAAAGTCACGACGATTTCGGAGCTGCGCTGCTGCAGCCGCTTTCCGGTGCGCAGGTAAAACGGAACGCCGGTCCAGCGCCAATTCGCAACGGCAACCTTGAGCGCCACGAAAGTCTCGGTTGTACTTTGGTGATTGGCGATCTCGTCGGCGTAGCCGGGGACGGCGACGCCGTTACACGCACCGGCGCGGTATTGACCCGGCACAGTCAAGGCCGCCGCGTTCGTCTCGTCGATTCGCTCGAGCGACTTAAGGACCTTGAGCTTCTCATCGCGCACGGCATCGGCTTCGAGCGAATATGGCGGCTCCATCGCGACAAGGCACAACAGTTGCAGGAGATGGTTCTGCACCATGTCGCGGAGAGCGCCCGACGTGTCGTAGTAGGCGCCACGTTCTTCCACGCCGATGGATTCGGCGACCGTGATCTGCACATGATCGATGTGGGCGGCGTTCCACAACGGCTCGAACAGCGCGTTGGCAAAGCGCAGCGCCATCAGATTCTGCACGGTCTCCTTGCCGAGATAGTGATCGATCCGGTAGACGCGCTCCTCCGGGAATGTGCTGCCGATGGTTTTATTGAGCCGGATCGCGGACTCGACGTCCTTGCCGATCGGCTTCTCGATGACGATGCGAGAGTCGCCGGTTGCGAGGCCGTAACTTCCCAACCTCTCGCAGATCGGTCCGAACAGCTGCGGTGCAGTCGCTAGATAATGGACCTGAACGCGTTCGGCGTAGTGCGACAGGGCGGCTGCGAGTTCGGCCCACCCGTTTTCACCTTCTGCATCGGCGGCCATGTAGTTGAGGCGCGCAAGGAAGCGATCGAGTACGGGGCCGGTGGTTTTCGATTCCGGCACATGCTCCAAGATGGCCGCGCGCACCATTGCGAGAAATTCGTCCCGGGGCATCGGGCCGCGTGCAACGCCGAAAATGGTGGCCGCATCGGGCAGCTGGCCGGCGAAATCGCGGCGAAACAGCGCCGGTAACAGCTTGCGGCGCGCAAGATCGCCGGTCGCTCCGAAGACGGTCAGGACAAAGGGAGCAACCGGAATCACGCGGCCGGTCACGCTCGCCCGTTTCTCAATTCCAACAGATCCCATGCCGCCATCTTGCATTCGTCAGCCTCTCGGATGTGGATTCAGGCTTGCTGTGATGTCGTCCGCAGTCGGCAGATCGGCGCCGCTGCGGGAAACCGTGACTGCGGCGGCGATCGTCGCATAAGCGAGCAGGTCGCGGATGTCCGGCAGTTCGAGCGTCGCGATCGCCTCAGGATGGAGCCTTCCGGTCTTGGCGAGCTGCGCGAGCAGCGCGGCGTGGAAAGTATCGCCGGCGCCGACGGTGTCACGCACGACGACATGACGACCCGGCACGGAAACGCTGCCCGCGGCGGAAAACGCGGTCGCGCCCTTCGCTCCCTCTGTAACGACCACAAGGCGCGCCCCGCAGCTGAGCCAGTAAGTGGCGGCGTCGGCGATTGACACGCGACCGCCCCACGCAACGCGGATGTCCTCGTCACTCGCCTTGATCATCGTGGCCGTCCGGTAGAAGCGTTCCGCAGCGACGGCCCAGCGTTGCAGATTGCCAACGACGCTCAAACGCAGGTTCGGATCGACGCTGATGACGCGACGCCCCTGCTCGCGTTGGGCGAGCGCGGCATATGCGGTGCCGACCGGTTCAACCGCCATGCAATAGGAGCCGAAGGTCAAGGCTCGAATGTCGTCCGGCAGCGCCGCGGGCAGATCAGCAGGTTGAAGCGAACGATCCGCCGCGCCCTCGCCATGGAACGCGTAGTTTGGCTGACCGTCATCGGCAGTCGCCACGACCGAAATCGTGGACAGCCGGTCGGTGCGGACGACAAAGCGATCGTCGACTCCTTCGCGTGCGAGGGCCTCTGCGAGGAACACGCCGAATCGATCGCGCGAGATGCCACCGAGAAAAGCCGTTCGAACGCCAAGCCGGGCCAGGCCAACGGCGACGTTGAACGGAGAGCCTCCGGCAACGGCGCGGGCCGGCATTTCCGTTGCCTCGGGTGCCTTCACGAACAGGTCGATGAGTGCTTCGCCGCAAACGAGAATCACGATGCTGCTCACTCCTTGAAGAGCACGTCGTAGTCGCGGGCGAATGCCGCGAGTAACGGCAAGGCCGCGCCGCCAATCGCGCGCGCATCACGCCCGATCGAGCCTTCGACCACCACGGCATCGGTGAGGCCCTGACGATCCATGTCGACCCAATATGCGTTTGTGCGCGCAACGAGCCGTCGACGCACATCGAGCGGAAAGGCCCCGTCGATGATGACGGCTTCGAAGTCGATAACGGCCAGCAATGCGGCGGTCGCTTGTGCCAGCGCCTGGGCAGCTTCGGCAATCCAGCCTTCCAGCGGTTCATCGAAGCTCGACCAGTCGTCGGGCGACAGCCAGATATCCGTGCTCTGGCGGCCCGCGGCGATCAGACGTCGCTCCAGCCGGTAGATGGAGGCGGTGCGGATCAGCTGTTGAAGGCTTGCCGCGCCGTTGTCCTCGCGCCGCATGATCGGCATCGAGCCAAGCGCGCCGGCATTGCCGCTGCGGCCGGGGAAGAGGCTGCCGTTGAGAGCGATACCGCCGCCGACGAATGCGCCGATATAGAAATATGCGAAGTCGCGATAAGCAGCCCCCGCACCGAAGTTGAGTTCCGCCGCACATGCCGACGTTGCGTCGTTGCAGACGCGCACCGGCCAGGGGGCGAAGCGGCGCGAAAGCTCGGCGGCAACGTTGAAGTTCCGCCATTTGCCGAGCAGGCCCGGCGGCGTTTGCAAATCCGCTTCCCAATTCCACAACTCAAAGGGCATCGCGACGCCGATGCCGCTAATTCTGCGTTGCTGGGATTCAGGCAGTTCGTTGAGCAGACCCGGCATCTCGCGTTCTACAAACGCAACGATGTCTTCAGGGAGAGGAAAGGAATAAATCATGCGGCGCCTGGCGCGAATTCCGGCAGTGAAATCCATCAAGACCAGATCAGAACTGCGCCGGCCGATCATCAGACCGACTCCGAAGGCACCGTCCGGGTTGAGCGAATAAGGCACGGAAGGTTGTCCGATGCGCCCTCGCTGCGGCTCGCCCGCGAGCAGCAGGCCATCAGCCTCCAGCCGGTTGATGATCACCGTTGTGGTCTGAGTGGACAGACCGGTCATGCGCGCGATCTCGACCTTGGCGAGACCGCGGTGGCGCCGAATAAGCGAAAGGATCAGGCGCTCGTTGTAAAGTCTCACGCCCGACTGGGTCGTGCCGCGGCTCTCGCCCGACGAGACTGCCTGTGGATTCCCCGCAACCGATCCCGTTTTGTCCATCCGCGGCCTCCAAACTCCGTGTTCTCGCTGTGCGGTGGTCTTATGGCCGATCCCAAGCGGTTTCTCCTGACATGAACCCAGAATGGACGCCTGTCAATTAATAAGTCGGAATGATTTATTTATTGACAGGCGCGTTCCCGTGCTTCAGGATCGTCAGAACGCGGTCCGGCCGCGCCCAACAAAGTGTTCCAGGGAAGGGAAACAATGCGTCAGTCAATCAGTCTCGTCGCTGCGCTCGCGCTTACTCTCGGCGCCGGTAGCGCTCATGCGGCCGACAAGCCGATCGTCGGCCTGATCACCAAGACGAATACGAATCCATTCTTCGTGAAGATGAAGGCCGGCGCCGAAGAGGCGGCGAAGTCCAACGACGTCGAGCTGCGCTCCTTCGCCGGAAAGGTCGATGGCGACAATGAGAGCCAGGTCGCAGCAATCGAGAACCTGATCGCGGCCGGCGCCAAGGGCATCCTGATCACGCCGAACGATTCCCGCGCCATCGTGCCGGCCGTGGAGAAGGCGCGCGCTGCGGGCATCGTGGTCATTGCTCTCGATACCCCGCTCGATCCCGCGAATGCTGCGGACGCAACCTTCGCCACCGACAATTTCCTGGCCGGCCAGATGATCGGGCAGTGGGCTGCCAAGATGCTGGGAGCCAAGGCGGCATCCGCCAAGATCGCGCTGTTGGACCTCAACGTGAACCAGATCTCGGTGGACGTCGCCCGCGATCAGGGCTTCCTCAAGGGCTTCGGTATCGATCTCGGCAATCCCGCCAAGATCGGTGACGAGAAGGATGCGCGCATCGTTGGACATGATGTGACGCTCGGCAGCGAGGAGGGCGGCCGCAAGGCGATGGAGAACCTGCTGCAGAAGGAGCCGGGCATCTCGCTGGTCTACACCATCAACGAGCCGGCGGCTGCGGGTGCTTACGAGGCGCTGCGTTCGGTCGGCCGCGACAAGGACGTGCTGATCGTGTCCGTGGACGGCGGCTGTCCCGGCGTGCGCAATGTGAAGGACGGCGTGATCGGCGCCACCTCCATGCAGTTTCCGTTGCTGATGGCTGCGAAGGGCGTCGAGGCTGTGAAGGTCTACGCCACGGGCGGCGGCAAACCCAAGCCGTCGCCTGGTCTGGACTTCTTCAACACCGGCGTCGAACTCGTCACCGACAAGCCGGCCGGCGAACTTCCGTCGATCGACAGCACGGCAGCACTGAACAAGTGCTGGGGTTGATCGCCAAAGCGTCCCCGACACGGACAGGCGCCCGGAGGGCGGGCGCCTAAGAATGCCGCAAACGTCCGCTCCGAAGCTGGCTCGGTACGCAATGAGGAAACCGGTGATGACCGAAATCGGAAATGCCCACCCTGGTGGTCAGGCTTTCGAACTCGTGCTCGACAAGAGCGAAAACCGCGTGGCCGAATTCGAGGTCCGTGCGAGATCGCCGCTGCAGAAACTGCAGCACCTTCTCCACGCCAATCCCACGGCGGTCCCGGCGATCGTGCTCCTGCTCAGCGTTGCGGTGTTCGGATTGATCGTCGGGCCGCGCTTTCTGTCGCTGTTCAATCTGTCGCTGATCATTCAGCAGGTGACGATCATCGGCGTGATCGGGGTTGCCCAGACGCTGATCATCATCACCGCAGGCATCGATCTGTCGGTCGGCGCCGTCATGGTGCTGTGCTCCGTGATCATGGGCAAGCTTGCGATCGCAATGGGGCTCGCGGCGCCGCTGGCGCTGCTGATCGGTCTTGCCGAGGGCGCGGGCTGCGGGGCGATGAACGGCGTGCTGGTGACGCGCCTCAAGCTGCCGCCCTTTATCGTCACGCTCGGGACCTGGTCGATCTTCTTCGCCCTCAATCTCTGGTACTCGGCGTCCGAGACCATCCGCTCGCAGGACGTGGCGAAAGCCGCCCCGCTGCTGCAGGCACTCGGAACGCCGGTGGATGTGTTCGGCGCGCGCTTCACCTACGGCTCATTCTTCATGCTGGGGCTGGTTGGGTTCATTTGGTTCGTGCTCAACCGCACTGCCTTCGGACGTCACCTCTATGCGGTGGGTGACGATCCCGATGCGGCGCGGCTGGCCGGTATCCGGACCGGCCGTATCCTCTTCGCCGTCTATGTGATCGCCGGCATGATCTGCGCGCTCGGCGCCTGGGCGCTGATCGGGCGCATCGGCTCGATCAGCCCGCAAGCCGGCCAGACCGCCAATCTCGACAGCATCACGGCCGTGGTGGTCGGCGGCGCCAGCCTGTTCGGCGGCCGCGGTTCGATCATCGGCACGCTGATCGGCGCCCTGATCGTCGGCGTATTCCGCAACGGGCTCGCGCTGTCGGATGTCGACGTGCTCTGGCAGGAATTCGCAGTCGGCTGGCTGATCATCGTCGCCGTGGCCCTCGATCAATGGATTCGCAAGGTGTCGGCATGAGCATTGAAACCAGCACTCCCCAGCCGGTTCTGCAAGCGCGCGGTCTCGTCAAGCGCTATGGTCGTGTGACCGCGCTCGATGATGCCGATTTCGATCTCTACCCCGGTGAAATCCTCGCCGTCATTGGAGATAACGGCGCGGGAAAATCCTCGCTGATCCGCGCGCTGTCCGGAGCGCTCGTTCCCAATGCGGGCGAGATCAGGCTCGAAGGCAAGCCCGTCGCGTTCCGCTCGCCTCTCGATGCGCAGGCTGCAGGCATCGAGACGGTTTATCAGACGTTGGCGCTGTCTCCGAGTCTGTCGATCGCCGACAACATGTTTCTCGGACGCGAATTGCGTCGCACGGGACCACTCGGCACGGTCTGCCGCATGCTCGATCGCAGAGCCATGCAGCGCATAGCTCGCGAGAAGCTCACGGAGCTTGGCCTCATGACGGTGCAGAACATCAATCAGCGCGTCGAGACGCTATCGGGCGGGCAGCGCCAGGGCGTAGCGGTGGCAAGGGCTGCGGCCTTCGGCTCGCGCGTGGTGATCCTGGACGAACCGACTGCGGCGCTCGGGGTCAAGGAATCCCGTCGTGTGCTCGAACTGATCCTCGACGTGCGGCGGCGAGGTTTGTCGGTCGTCCTGATCAGCCATAACATGCCGCACGTGTTCGAGATCGCCGATCGTATCCACATCCATCGGCTCGGCCGGCGGCTCACTGTGATCGATCCAAAGTCCTATACGATGTCGGATGCCGTCGCCTTCATGACCGGCGCGCGCGCGCCGGCCGAAGCGGCAGCCTGATGTGTGACTTCTGACTTCCGGCCGGCGACGCCTACGCCTTCAGGTGCATTCGCGCAAAGTTCGCAGCCTCCTCGATCGAGGCCATGCCCTCGCCGGGCATCGGTGCGAAGAGCTGACAGCAATGGCACATCCCGTCCCAGACCTTGAGCTCTGCGGCGGCGCCGCGATCGGCACCATGGAGATCAGCCCCGCACGGAGCTTCGCCTCAGAGTCTCAGCTCAACGCGTGACCGGCTAGCCCGTACACCCACGGCTCGTTTTCCTTTCGGTTCAGGAATCGCCGACCCTTAGACATCGTTGTGACGGTCTCGGCTATCCCGAGGCGGCTCTGTTGAAGGAAGTCGGCAAACAGACCTGTCTGCTCCCGCGTATCGACGCGGACGAATTGCCCCGCGAGATCTTTGAGATGCACCGCCGTGAGATGGATCGCATCACAATCATTGCTGGCGATGATGGGGCCGATCACATGACCGCGCCCGAATTCGCGCTTCATGGAAAACCCGACCGCCTCCCCGCCGCGGCGCAAAACCGAGATTGAGGCACCTTCAGAAAGCAATGCGAGCACCTTCTGCCGGTTAGTTCCGAACGCGCGCTCATCCAGTGCCGCGATCTCTGCGATGTTCGCAGCGGAAAGCGAGCTCAATTCACCGGCCAGAGCCGGCACCGGCGGAGGGGGCGAGACGACTTCGCCTTGCCACTGATACACGGTGGCTTCCTTCGTGAACCCCAGCGACAGATACAGATGATAGGCGGCATGGGTTGAGTTGAGGGTCAAATTCCGATCGCCACAGCGCTCGAAAACCTGCTCCATGAGCCAGCGGCCGGTTCCTTGTGCCTGGGTTCGGGGCGATGTGATCACCAGGCCGATGGTCGCGAATTCCTGGCCACAAGGGAACCACATCGCGCTGCCGAACACGCGCCCTATGCCATCAACGGCGACGATGCCATGACCGATGCGGCGCAAAAAGTCCCAATCCTTGGGTCGATGCGGCCAGCCGACACCGATCGAAAGCGCGTGGAGGAGCTTCACATCAACGTCGTCGATGTCCTTGGCCGCCAGTTCAAAGGACTTCACGCGTACCGTTCGTCCCATTCAGCTCATCCGTTCCTTGCGGCAACACGCTTTCGGCCTATCGCCCTCGCCGGCCTTCTGCTGCGTGCTGCACAAGCCCGTTTTGCAGCAGCATAACGCGGAAGGCCAGCAGGTTTCGCCTGTTTGGCAGGCGGTATTCGGAATGTTCCGCCGCCAGCGCAAGTCGATTCAGCAGGGAAAGCTCCTGGTTGCGGCCTATCGATATCCGGCAACAGCAGGCAGGGTGAGCCCCAGTGAATGTTGAAGGCTTCGCTGGAGGCGCCGCCCTGCCAGCCCTCGGTGGTCGGCCGGGCCGGTCTCAACGCCCAGCATCCCGGGCGAGGACCTGAGATCGATGGCGTTCCTTTTCAATTCCGATGCTGCTCGAGGGGCAATCTTCCGGCAGGCCTTTGCGCGCGAGCTCCCTGATCTCGAATTCTATCATTCCGGTGAATGCGTTGATCCGGCAAAGGTACGCTACCTGCTGACCTGGAACGTACCCGATCATGTCGAGCGGTTTCGAAATCTGGAAGTGCTTTTTTCCATCGGTGCTGGGGTCGACCAATTCAAGCCGGAGACCATATCCGACCGCGTCAAACTCGTGCGCATGGTTGAAGACGGCATCATACGCATGATGCAGGAATATGTCGTGCTCGGCGTGCTGACGCTCCATCGCGAGATGCTGGCCTACCGGGAGCAGCAGAGAAAGGGCCTATGGCAAGCCCTTGCAAGCGTTCAGCCGACCGGTCGGCGCGTGGGCTTCCTGGGCCTTGGGATGCTGGCGCAAGCCGCGATCGACCGCTTGAGGCCCTTTCAATTTCCGCTCGCAGGGTGGAGCCGCAGCAAGAAAGAGGTCGACGGTGTCACCTGCTTCCATGGCGAGGACCAGCTCGACAGTTTCCTGCAAGGAACGGATATCCTGGTCTGTCTTCTGCCCCTGACGGGGCAGACGAGCGGCATCCTGAATGCAAGGCTCTTCTCGCTTTTGCCGGCGGGAGCGAGGCTGCTCCATGTCGGCCGCGGCCCGCAGCTTGACCACGGTGCACTCATCGAAGCGCTCGACAACGGGCATCTCGCGGCCGCCATGCTCGACGTCACCGATCCCGAGCCATTGCCAAAGAATGATCCACTCTGGTCGCATCCGAAGGTGATCATCACGCCACATATCGCGTCCGTGACTCAAGCGGATACGGCGGCACAATCCGTCATAGAGAACATCCGGCGCCACCGCGCGGGACTGAATCCGATCGGCCTCGTCGATCGAACACTCGGCTACTAACGGGAAGAATGCCATGTCGCTTCTGGTTACCATCGATACCAATCCGGATTTCGCACCGAAGAACGCCCTGCCTGCCCCAGAACGGCTCATTTCTGGCAATCCTTCCTTCAAGACCTGGGCACAGGACGCCTCGAAAGGCGAAAAGGTGCTGACCGGCGTATGGGAAGCCACGCCGGGCGAGACCCATTCCATCAAGGGCACCACCTTCGAGTTCTGCCACATCATCTCGGGCCTCATCGAAATCGAGGAAAAAGGCGGCGAGGTCAGGAGGTACCGCGCCGGCGACAGCTTCGTGATGAAACCCGGCTTTGTCGGCGTCTGGCGCACGATCGAAACCGTGCGGAAGATCTACGTCTGCCATTATGACTGAGACGATGGCGAGGACCGCTGTTAAGCGGTCCTGTTAAGCGGTCCTCAGAATTTTCGACTTGCGAAGCCGCGTCCGACCAGATTCAACGCGGCCAGTCACTTCATTCTCGATGAAAAATGCGGCGTGCGGTCCTGTACTGCTCGCATGAAACGGCTTCGCCTCGCCAAACGCAATTCCAGGCACCGACGGCGAGGTCGGGTGAAGGCAAGGAGCAAGCCCATGATTGCATTGAAGGACAAAGACCTGTTTCGCCAGCAGGCGCTGATCGGCGGCAATTGGCGGGATGCGAGCACGCAAGCCACCGTTGACGTCATCGATCCTGCGAGCCAGAAAGTGCTTGGCACCATCCCTGACATGGGTCGAGACGAGACCAGGGCAGCAATCGACGCCGCGGCCGCTGCGTTCAAGCCTTGGAAGGCAAAGGCTCACGCGGAACGTGCTGCGCTGCTGGAGCGCTGGTATGAGCTCATGCGACGCCATGAGCAGGATTTGGCGCTGCTGCTGACGCTGGAGCAGGGCAAGCCGCTTGCTGAATCGCTTGGAGAGATCCGTTACGGGGCCTCCTTCGTCAAATGGTTTGCGGAAGAGGCCCGCCGCATCAACGGATCGACAATCCCGGCGCCGACCGTTGATCGCCGCATTCTGGTGCTGAAAGAACCGGTCGGCGTCTGCGGGATCATCACGCCCTGGAATTTCCCCAACGCGATGATCACGCGGAAGGTGGCACCCGCGCTTGCTGCGGGCTGCACAGTCGTCATCAAGCCATCCGAATTTACGCCGTTTTCAGCTCTCGCCATCGCCGTTCTGGCTGAGCGGGCCGGCATTCCAGCGGGCGTGATCAACATCGTGACGGGCATGCCGGCGGACATTGGCGCGGAGCTGATGGCCAACGAAACCGTCCGCAAGATTTCGTTCACCGGCTCCACGCGTGTCGGCGCGCTGCTGATGAAGGGCGCCGCCGACAACATCAAGAGACTGAGTCTCGAATTGGGTGGCAACGCGCCGTTCATCGTCTTTGACGACGCCGATATCGACCGGGCGGTCGAGGGGGCGATTGCGTCAAAATTCCGCAATGGCGGGCAGACCTGCGTCTGCTGCAATCGCATTCTCGTTCAATCCGGCATCTACGATGCCTTCGCCGAGAAGCTCGGCGGCCGGGTCGCGAAATTGACGGTCGGTGCCGGTACGGAAGAGGGGGTCGCAATCGGGCCGATGATCAACAGCGCGGCGATCGAGAAGATCAAGCGGCACGTGCTCGACGCAATGGATAAGGGGGCGAAGATCATCTCGCAGAGCGCAGCCGTGCCGGAGGGGCGGCAATATGCCCGGCCTCTCGTGCTTGGTGGCGCGACGACCGAGATGCTACTCGCGTCGGAGGAGACCTTCGGGCCGGTCGCTCCGCTTTTCCGGTTCGAGACCGAGGACGAGGCGATTGCGATCGCAAACGGTACGCCATTCGGCCTTGCGGCGTATTTCTACACTGAAAACCTGAAGCGTTCCTGGCGTGTCGCAGAAGCGCTGGAGTTCGGCATGGTTGGCCTGAACACCGGCCTGATTTCGACAGAGGTTGCGCCGTTCGGTGGTGTCAAGCAGTCGGGACTGGGACGCGAGGGATCGCAGCTCGGGATAGAAGAATATCTCGAGACCAAGGCGCTCCATGTCGGCGGTCTGGACTGAGCGGTCCATCGGGTAATCTGAAACAAGAAAAGGGGGCGGCTGAACCGCCCCCTTTTTCCTTTGCAGCACAGATCTCTATCGAAGGTTTCCAAGAACTGAAGTTGCCGCGAGAGATCCCGAAGAGAACTGCGCTCACGCGCTTTTGCGAAGGGGCTCCAAGCCGACGGCCCCGGCAAGCCCATCGATGCCAGCGACCTCGGTGTATTCATAGAACGGGTTCGCTGGCTCATGACCCCGGTTCACCCAGACCTTGCTCTTGATGCCGAGATCGTAGGCGGTCATCAGGTCGTAGCGGAAGGAGGAGGAGACGTGGGTAATGTCTTCCGGCCCGCAGCCCAGCTTGTCCAGCATATATTCGAAGCCCTTCATCTGCGGCTTGTAGGCGCCGGTTTCCTCCGCCGTGATGACCATGTGGAACGGAGCGCCGAGCTTTTCGACGTTCGACATGATGAGATTCTTCATGGAGTTCGATAGGATGACCAACGGAATCTCCCTGGCAACTTTGGCCAGACCCGCCGGGACGTCGGGATGTGGACCCCATGTGTGGACCTCTTCATTGATGCGCTGGGCATCCTCGGGCCGAAATACGATACCGTTGCGCTTGCACGCGCGCTCTACCGAATTATGAACGACCTCGAAGTACGGCTTCCACGCGCCAAGAACCTCGTCCAGGCGATAGGCAGCGAAATCCTTGATGAAACTTGCCATCGTCGTGGCAGAAAGTTGAGAGCCGTAGACTCGCCTTGCCGCGCCGGCCATGTCGAAATTGGTCAGCGTGCCGTAACAGTCGAAAGTGATGTACTTGGGTCTGAAAGTTGCCATGACTCGATCCTTCTCGGTCCTCACGCACCGCATTCCGGTACGACAGGGATCATAGCGCGCAGACGACCGGATAAAGCACCGCCGTCGCGGCGACCGGGAGCAGATTGTATCGTATCGGCTCGGAGCCATGGCAGAGAGTTGCACGAAAAGACGCCCGCCGACGTGAGCGCCAATGCCTGACGCAGCCCGATGCCGGCATAACATGCGGCGCCGATCGTCAATGGCAGTCAAAATGCTCTTCGTCCATGTCTAGCGTGGGAGCAACTGCTGTCTTGGTCATCCTATGTTGACTGCGAAAGCATCGCGCTGGCTGCACAGGCGCTGCAGTTGATCTGGAGGACGACATGTTGAGCAACTCGCTGATTGAACTCGATCGCGCCCATCTGATTCATCCGGTCTCATCGTATCGCAGCCACGAGGCGACTGGCGTCCGCGTACTGAAGTCAGGGAAGGGCGCGACACTGACCGATGTCTCGGGCCGCCAATTGCTCGACGGCTTCGCCGGCCTGTGGTGTGTCAATGCGGGCTACGGACAGGATAGCATCGTTGAAGCGGCCACGAGGCAGCTCCGCGAACTGCCTTATGCGACGGGCTATTTCGGGTTGGGCTCCGACCCGGCTATCCGGTTGGCTGCAAGGCTGGCTGAACTGGCGCCCGGCGATCTCAACCACATCTATTTCACGCTGGGTGGCTCCGATGCCGTCGACAGCACGATCCGGTTCATCCGCTACTACCATCACGCCAAGGGCACGCCACAGAAGGACCAGTTCATCTCACTCGAGTATGGCTACCATGGATCGTCAACGGCAGGGTCTGGCCTGACGGCGCTGCCCGCCTTTCATGCGGGTTTCGGGGTGCCCCATAGCTGGCAGCACAAGATCCCGTCGCACTATGCCTATCGCAATCCGGTCGGTCCCCACCCGCGGGCGATCATCGATGCGTCCGTCGCGGCCCTGCGGGCGAAGATCGCCGAACTGGGCGCGGATCGTGTTGCAGCCTTCTATGCCGAGCCGATACAGGGCTCGGGAGGCGTCCTCGTTCCGCCGCCGTCCTGGCTGAAGGCCATGCACGCAGTTTGCAAGGAGCATGACGTTCTGTTCATTGCCGACGAGGTCATCACCGGCTTTGGCCGAACCGGTCCGCTCTTCGCCTGTGAAGAGGATGACGTCGTGCCGGATCTCATGACAACGGCAAAGGGACTGACGTCGGGATATGTGCCGATGGGGGCCGTTCTGATGTCGGACCGCGTCTACAACACCATTGCCGATGGCGCCGGCAAGGTGGCGGTCGGTCACGGCTACACCTATTCCGCGCATCCCGTCAGCGCGGCCGTCGGGCTCGCGTGCCTCGACCTCTACGAAAACGGCTTGCTCGAGAACGGCCGCAAGGCCGGGCACCGCCTCATGGAAGGTCTTCGCGCGCTGGCGGATCATCCGCTTGTCGGCGATGTCAGGGGCCGCGGCATGCTGGCCGCAATCGAGCTCGTTACCGATAAGGAACGCAAGACGCCCCTGCCGGCGGAAGCAGACGCGGCGCGCCGCATTTTCGATCGCGCCTGGGACAACGGCCTCGTCATCCGCGCCTTCGCGCAGGGCGTGTTGGGTTATGCTCCGCCGCTCTGCTGCACGGATGCGGACATCGAGGCCATCATCGAGCGGACAAAGGCCACGCTCGACCAGACGCTTCAAGACAAGGACGTCCGCGCGGCCATGAAAGGCTAAGCACCGCGCCCGTCCTCTAGCCGTTGAATATGCTTTCGAGAGGCAGATGGGATTTCACGATCGGCGACTTCAGCACGACGAAGCTGAAGTACTTGTCGATGCCGATATCCATCTCCACCAGGCGTTCCATGACCGCCTGGTATTCGCTGATCCCTGCGGTGATGAACTTGACGAGATAGTCATACCCGCCCGAAACCAGATGGCATTCGACGACGGAATCGATTTTCTCGATCGTCGTGAGAAAGCGGGCGAAATCGATTTGCCTATGATTCTTGAGCGTGATTTCCGCGAAGACCGTCAAGGTCTGACCGAGCTTGGCAACGTCGATCTGGGCGGAATAGCCGGTGATGAAGCCCTCCGTCTGGAGCCTTTTGACGCGCATCAGGCAGGGGCTCGGGGAAAGGTTTATCAGCTCTGCGAGCTCGACGTTGGAGATCCGCCCGTTCTTCTGCAGTTCGCACAAAATCCTGATGTCGATCTTGTCGAGCTTCATAGCATTGCCATGAGATGGAGGCCGACCACGGCGTCGAGGTTTTGCTTCAGCGTCATATGCATTGTCATAGCATCAATCGGCATTTTTTCCCAACCAAGGGCGGAAACTGGATTCTAGAAGTCACTGACTTTGCCCCAGGCGCTCATTTTCAGCCGCTCCGGCCTGTAGGGGTGTGGGTCGACGATGGGCGCACTGCCCGTAATGATGTCTGCGATCATGTGCCCGGCGCCTGGGCCGATCCCGAAGCCGTGGCCGCTGAAACCTGCGGCCAGGATGAAACCTGGAATCGACTGAACTTCGCCGATGGCGGGGATGCCGTCCGGCGTGCTGTCGATGTAGCCGGCCCAGACATTCGAGATTTCGACGCGCTCAAGTTCCGGCACGAGCTCGCAGGCTCGTCGATGCGTCGCGCGAATCTGCTTCATGTCCGGGCGCGGATCGAGCGTCCGGTTCAGCTCCATCGGCGTCACCTCATCCAGTCCCCATTTAGCCAGAGTCTCGTGGCCCTGCCGCAGCCCCTCGAAAGCCCCAGGGCTGAGACTTCGCCATCGACGCGCGAACAGAGGCAGGAATTCGCGTCCGAATCTGAATTGCTGCGGCGTTGGGTCAACTCGCGCACGCCCGCTGATGGCGAGCGTGTATCCGCCATCGCCCCGCCGGGTGAGCGAGACGAGCCCGGTGTGAAGAGCATCAGGCAGGCCGTCAGCACCAGGAGCCACGGCGAGAATGGACTGGCGCACGGACGCCTGCGGGAAGCGAATTCCAAGCTGGTTGCAGAACGACGATGCCCACGCACCTCCTGCCATGACCACTGTCTTGGTCCGGATCGTGCCGGCTTCGGTTACGACCCCGCTGACCCGGCCACCACTGAGCTCCAAGCCGCGCGCCGCGCATTGCTGGTGCACCGTCCCACCGGCCGCCATGATCGCACGCGCGGCAATGGGCACTGCCTTTGAGGTATCTGCCGTCCCGTCCGTCGGCGAGAAGACGCCGCCCTTCCACTTGCGACCCGTCGCCTTGCCCCGACCGCTCGCCTCTTCCGAGCTCAACATATGCGTCGTGACGCCGACGGTCCTGGCGAAGTCTCGCCACTTGGCCCAGCCTGCCAGCTCATTCTCGTCGTTCGACAAATACAACAGGCCGCAGCGGCGAAAGCCGGTGTCTTCACCCGTTTCTTGGGCAACTCGTTCCCAGAGATCGAGGCTCTTGGTCGCAAGCGACAACTCGCGTGCATCGCGGTTCTGTTGGCGGCACCATCCCCAGTTGCGGCTGGACTGCTCGGCGGCGACGCGGCCCTTTTCGAGCAAGGCAACCTTGAGGCCGCGACGCGCCAGATAGTAGCTCGTGAACACGCCCACGACGCCGCCGCCGATGACGACGACGTCCGCCTCACGAGGCAGGGACGGACTGGATTCGATATGCAGGAGCGGCGCGCTCATTGGGCAGGAATCTCCATATGGCTCTATCGTATCCGAGGAGGTTCGGCAGACACGCAGCGGACTTTCAGGCTCGGGCGGAATATCCTGCGGTTTGCTGCTTTTGGCATAGGCAATTGTTGCGGGATGCTTCGCTGGCGCGGCAAATCGTAGGCGAGGAATCCAATGGATAGTCTCTGCAATCGGATCAGCCCTTCGTCGTCGGCGGCTTGCCCCAACCCCGCGCCTGCATCGGCAGCCCTGGCAGCCGCAGACCGAAATGCCAAATCGGGCTTCGTTTTTAGAAGTTCGTGCTGCCTATCCGGCGCCTTTCGGCGACTCCGGGGTGATTGAAGCAGTCAGACTCGCGAATACCGGATCAATGTCGATCAAAGGGCAAAAGTTTAAAAGGTGACGCTTGATGAGCCTTGTCTGGGAGGAGACCTTTGCCGAAGCGATCCAGCGAGACGCCAATGGCAGGCACTCGGACCTCGATTCATTGTTCGAGCGGTTCCCTCGACTGATGGGCCGCGCTCGGCGACGCCTTTGCCGGTAGAGCAGCACTCTGAATCATGTCGGATTCATCGCGCGGAGAATGGCAGAATGACCGACGAGTTGTTGACCTGTCCGAGCGTAGTGGCGGCAAACGGGGCCGAAGAGCCGACCGACAACCGGATATCAGGACGCTGTTGAAAGGGGAGAATGCTCAAATGACCTCTGCTCCCCAGCCTGTAGCCTCGGAAGATGTGGTACTCGCGGTCCGGGACCTGACCGTGAGTTTGCCGGCGGGCATGGAGCGGGCGCACGCGGTCGAGAACGTCTCCTTCGAATTGAGGCGCGGTCAGATCCTCTGCATCATAGGAGAATCCGGATCTGGCAAATCGGTCACGGCCAACGCGATCATGGGGCTGTTGCCCAGGTCGATCCGCGTGTCCTCGGGAGCAATCCGTCTGGAAGGGATGGATCTGGTCGGACTCTCGCCGGAGAGGCTACGAGACCTCCGTGGCCGTATCGTCTCGATGATCTTTCAGGACCCGCTGTCCGCGCTCAATCCGTTGATGACCGTGGGCGCGCAGATCGAGGAAGTGATGGCGGCGCACGGCGTGGGGACGCCGAAATCCCGTCGTAGTCGCGCCGTGGAATTGCTGATCGAGGTGGGCCTGCCGGATCCGCCGCTCATGTATCATCAATATCCGTTCCGGCTCTCGGGCGGGCAGCGACAGCGGGTGATGATCGCCATGGCTCTGGCTTTGGAGCCTACGATCCTGATCGCGGACGAGCCGACCACCGCCCTCGACGTGACGACCCAGGCCCAGATCCTGCATCTGATCCGCGATATCCAACGCCGCAAGGGAATGAGCGTGATGTTCATTACCCATGATTTCGGAGTCGTGGCGGAGATTGCCGATTCCGTCGTGGTGATGGAGAAGGGACATTGCGTGGAGCAGGGGAGCGCCGAGCAGGTGCTGAAATCCCCGAGTCATCTCTACACGCGCCGCCTGATCGCGGCCGTGCCGCATCTGACGGGCAAGGACCGCCTCCCGGCGGAAGCTGCGGCCCCGTCCCCCATTCTGAAGGTCGAATGCCTGGTCAAGACCTATCGCAGCGGCAGTGCGCTGTTCGGTAGGCAGCGGATCGTACCCGCGGTCAATGGCGCGTCGTTCGACCTTTCGCCGGGACGCACCCTGGGCGTCGTCGGAGAAAGCGGCTCCGGCAAATCATCGCTCGGGCGACTGTTGATCAAACTCCTCGACAGCGACAGCGGCTCCATCCTGTTCGAGGGACGCGATATTGCCCGGCTGTCCGAAGCCGAGTTTCGGCCGCTTCGGCCGAAGATCCAGATGATTTTCCAGGATCCTTTTGCCTCGCTCAATCCGCGGTCGACGGTCGGGCAAATTTTGACCGTTGGTCCGATTGCGCACGGGACGCCTCACAAGCTGGCTTGCGAGCAGGCGCGAGAGCTCCTCGCCCATGTCGGCCTGGATGCGGGAACGTTCGATCGCTACCCCCACGAGTTCTCGGGTGGTCAACGTCAGCGCGTCGGCATAGCCCGGGCGCTGATGTTCAAGCCGAAGCTGCTGATAGCGGACGAAGCGGTTTCCGCACTCGACGTATCGATCCAGGCGCAGATCTTGAAGCTGCTGGACCAGGTTCAGCGAGAGACCGGCGTATCGATGGTGTTCATCACGCACGATTTGCGTGTGGCCAGCCAGATCTGCGACGAAATCGCAGTCATGCATCGAGGCCAGATCGTCGAGCACGGACCGCCGTCGCAGATCTTCCTGAACCCGAAATCCGCCTACACGCGCGAACTCGTCGCTGCCATCCCCGGCGAGCGGCAAAGCAGCGCCCGCGCCGCTGGAAGCCAATCGACCCTTGCCGGACATAGCCACAAATGAGGAGGCGTCATGACTGAAGCTCAGACTGCATCGATCTATTCGCGGCGTAGCGCACTCCAGTTGATGATCGCCGGAGCAGCCGGCCTTACCGGATCAAATCTGTTCGGCAAACCTGCCCACGCGCGCACCTCTCCGGCGAAACCGAGCGGCCGCGTGATCGTGGGGCTTGGGCAAGAGCCGACCGTCTTCAATCCGCTGATGGTACACATTGAAGTCGATGACGGTGTGCATTTCTCGGTTTTCGATGCGCTGTTCCGCATCGATCCGCAAGGCGTCATTCAGCCCAACCTGGCCGTGGAGGTGCCGGACCAACAGAACGGCGGCATCACGCCGGACGGCCTCAACTGGCGTATTCGCTTGCGTGACGATGTGCTCTGGCACGACGGCAAGCCTTTCAGCGCCGAGGACGTGAAGTTCACTCTCGAACTGATCATGAATCCCAACTTCCGCAGCTGGCGCACGGCCGGCCATGCTCTCGTGCGCGACATCAAGGTGATCTCGCCCACGGAGATCTCGTGGCGAATGGAAGAGGCCTTTGCGCCTTATCTGTCGTTCCTGACCGAAACTTTCATCGTACCGAAGCACGTCCTCGAGAAGGAGGCCAATCCGAACAGCGCCGCTTTCAATCAGGCGCCTGTCGGCACCGGTCCGTTCAAGTGGGGCCAGCGCATCGCCGGCGATCATCTCGAGCTCGTGGCGAACCGCGATTATTTCGGGGAAGGTCCTCATATCGAGACGTTGGTCTTCAAATACATCCCGGACCTCACGGTTCTGTACACCCAGTTCAAGAGCGGCGACATTGATCTCGTAGGTCAGCCCTACATCACGCCTGATCATTATGGGGAGGCCAAGACGCTGCCGAACCGTGTGGTGACGCTCGTCCCGAGGACCTCGTTCGAATCCTTCTACCTGAACCTCGAGCGCCCGCAGTTCAAGGAGCTTGCCGTTCGCGAGGCGCTTTACGCGGCGATCGACAAGGAGGCGATCATACAGGGTCTCTATTACGGGGTGCCTTCGCCGACAGAGACGTTCATGCCGCGGCAATCCTTCTTCTTCAACCCCAATCTGCCCTTGCACCAGTTCGACGTGAATCGCGCGGCCAAGATCCTCGATCAGGCCGGCTGGGCAAAGGGCGCGGACGGCATTCGTGCCAAGAACGGCGTTCGCCTATCCTTTGCCAATTCGACCACGTCGGGCGATCCCCTTCGCGAACAGGTGCAACAATACCTGCAGCAGACGTTTGCTCAATTGGGCATCGAGATGAAGATATCGAACCTGCCCGCCGCCGTGATGTGGGGCGATTTTTGGGTGCAATCGCAGTTCGATTCCGTGATCGTCGGCTCCTCGTTTCTGATCGGTGCGGACCCGGACGTCACCAATCGCCTGCACTCCCGCTCGATCGCAGCGAAGGGCGGCCGCGGCTCGAACAATGCACAATACGCAAATCCGGAGGTTGATGCCTTGCTCGACAAGGGCGCACGCACCTTCGATCCGGAAGCGCGGCGCCCGATCTACTTCCGCATCCAGGAACTCGTGCGTCGCGATTTGCCGTTCCTGCCGCTGTATCAGAACAACTCGGTCGAAGGTCTCAAGAAGGGGATCAACGGCTTCGTGCCGAACGGCAATACGCGCACCGAATCCTGGAATGCGCTGGCCTGGTATTGGGCGAGCTGACGTGCTGCCGGCCGGGGCTCGGTGGCCGAGGCCGGCGCGGGAGTGATGCTGCAACGCTAACATGGTGACTCGAATGTCCGGGTTCCTGCTCAATCGTCTCGTGCAAAGCATCGTGCTGCTGGTGATCGTCTCGATCATCGGTTTCACGGTTCTGAACCTCATGCCGGGTGGACCTCTTGCGCAATTCGGACTGGATCCCGGCATGTCCCGGCAGGACGTGCAGCGACTGACAGCTCAGCTGGGGCTGGACCGGCCGCTGTGGATTCAGTATCTCGACTGGGCCTGGCGACTGGTACGGGGCGACTGGGGGCACTCTTTCCGTGACGGCTCTTCGGTGCTGGCGGTGATTGGCCGACATCTCCTGGCGACGCTGCTGCTGATGGGCACATCCACCGCATTGGCAATCGCGGCCGGCACGTGGATCGGAATCCGTGGCGCCACCCATCGCTATTCCCTGTTCGACTACTGCGCGACGGTCGGCGCGATGGTGGCGCTATCGGTCCCGACCTTCTGGTTCGGCCTGATCGGCATCTACATCTTCACCCTGAAGCTGGGCTGGGTACCCGCAGGCAACATGTACACGATCGGCGACGGCTCGGTGCTGGACTATCTGCATCACCTGATCTTGCCGAGCTTGGTGCTGTCGCTCGTTCATGTCGCGATCTGGAGCCGCTATATGCGTACGGCGACACTCGATGCGCTCAGTCAGGATTTCGTCAAGACGGCGCGAGCCAAGGGCTTGAGCGAGCGTCGCATCCTGCTGAAGCATGTCGTCGGCAATGCGCTGCTGCCGATGATCACCCTGGCAGGGATGCAGCTGCCCAGCATTCTCACCGGGGCGCTGGTCACCGAGACCGTGTTCACCTGGCCGGGCATGGGGCGGCTGTTTCTCGACAGCCTCGGCTACAGCGACTATCCGGTCGTGATGGGGCTGTTGATCTTCTCGGCCATGCTCGTCCTGTTGGGCAACCTGATCGCAGACATCGTGATCGCGACCGTCGATCCGCGCATTCGCCTGGCCTGAGCCCTGCGGACTCACGCCAGATAAGAGGAGCCAGTAGATATGACCGCCATCGTCGCGCACGCAGCTCCGACCCGCTGGTGGCACAGCCGCGCTGTCAACCGCTTCATGCGTCACCATCTGGCACTCCTGGGAATCGCGATGATCACGCTGCTTGTGCTGGCGTGCGCCATCGGTCCCTATGCCTTGCCCTACGATTCGCTCCACATCGACCTGCGCGCCCGCTTTGCTCCGCCCCTGGCAGGCAATCATTACTTGGGCACGGATCCCTTGGGGCGTGACCTCGCCGTGCGGCTGTTGATGGCCGGTCGCGTCTCGCTCGCGGTGGGATTCTCCGCGATGTTGCTGTCGACGTTGATCGGTACGCTCGTCGGCGTGACGGCCGGCTATCGCGGAGGCTGGGTCGGGGCGGTACTGATGCGGACGGTGGATGGCTTCCTGTCCTATCCCTCGATCTTCCTCGTGCTGGCGTTGGCCGCAACGCTGCGGCCGAGTCCGGTGATGATCACCGTGATCATTGCCGTCACGAGCTGGATGGAGACTGCGCGAATCGTCGAGGCCGAGGTCCGTTCGCTGCGCGAGCGCGAGTTCGTCCAGGCTGCGCGCATGGTCGGGCTTGGCAGGGCGCACATCATGTTCCGCGAGATCCTCCCCAATGCCATGGGACCCATCATCGTCGCCGCAAGTCTGGCCGTCGCGCGCGCGATCCTTCTGGAGGCCTATATCAGCTTTCTCGGCTACGGAATCCAGCCGCCGCTGCCGAGCTGGGGCAATATGCTCAACGGCGCCCAGCAATATCTGGCCAGTGCTCCGTGGCTCGCCATCATTCCCGGCGCCGCGATCACGATCGCCGTGACGAGCTTCAACTTCATCGGCGATGGGCTCCGAGATGCTCTCGACGTTCGAAACGACAACTTCTGATCAGTGTGAGCCAAGTCGCGGCCGGACATAGAAGACATAAGAAGAGCACACGCCATGCACGCGCCCAGAATTGCCGAGAAGGCGACGCCCTACTGGTGGGAAGCTGCCCCGCTGAAGCCGCTGTCTCGGCAGCCATCGCCCAAAAAGCTCGACGTACTGATTGTGGGCGCGGGCTACGCCGGACTTTCAGCCGGCCTGGTATTGGCGCGCGAGGGACGCTCAGTTGCAGCTTTCGATGCAATGGATCCCGGAGAAGGGGCTTCCACGCGCAATGGTGGGATCACCAGCGGAAGCATTCGTCCGGATTACGCGACACTCTCGCGCCGCTTCGGTGAAGAGAAGGCGCTGGCGATCGAAGCAGAAGGCAAGGCTGCACGCGAGTTCCTCTACGAGTTCATCAAGACGGAAGGGATCGCATGCGACTTCCAGCCGGTGGGACAGTTCAAAGGCGCCTTCGGATTTGAACAATACGAGGCCATGGCGCGTACCGCAGAAAGGCTCGCGAAAAAACTGAAGATCGAGGCTTATGCCGTTCCGTATGTCGAGCAGCGCAAGTATATCGGCACCGATGTCTATCGCGGCGGCACGGTTCGAATGGACATCGGCGGATTGCATCCGGCGAAATTCCACGCCGAGCTGCTGCGCGTCGCGCTCGCCTCGGGCTTGACGGTCCACACGCGGACATCGGTCGTCTCAATAGAAAGAGATGACGGCGGATTTTGCGTCGTCACCGCGGCCGGTCAGGTGCAGGCGCGTCAGGTGCTGGTTTGTACCAACGGTTACACGGATGGCGCCGTGCCCTTCCTGCGCCGCAGGCTGGTCCCGGTTCGCAGCCGGATCGTTGCGACGGAGGAGCTTGCGCCCGACGTCATGGCGCGGCTGATGCCGAAACGGATGATGATCACCGAGAACCGGGAGGTCGGGTTCTATTATCGGCCCTCGCCCGATGGCAAACGCATCCTGCTCGGCGGCCGCGACAGCTCTCGGGTCGGCGATCCCGTTGCTCCGAAGCTGCTTCTGCGCAGCGGCCTGGTGAATCTGTTCCCTGAGCTGGAGAGCGCTCGCCTGTCACACAGCTGGTTCGGCAATGTGGCGATGAACCGCGACATGATTCCGCGCATCTTCCAGAAGGACGGCATCGTCTATGCGACCGGATTCTGCGGTTCGGGCGTTGTCTGGGCACCATGGATCGGCATGCATGCGGCCCACAAGCTGTTGGGACATGACGAGCAGGCGCGCACGGCCTTTGACTTCCGGCCGCCGGCCTTCATCCCGTTCTATCGAGGCAATCCCTGGTTCATGCCTGCGTTCATTCAGACCTATCGCATGCGTGATCGGATCGCGCTGTGGCGTGCCAGCCGCTGATCGCTGACAGCACCGGATCCAATTAGCGGCACGGCCGCCTCTCAAAAGAAGAGAATCGATGCACTAAGTCTCCACACGCGGTCATTCGGGTCGCAGGCAGTTCTGCGAGATATTGAGCGAAGGGCTCGCGCAGGATGGCGGGCTCTACGTTCCCGAGAGCCACCCTCGCGTGGACCACGCCACGCTGGATGCGTGGCGTACGCTGTCCTACGCCGACCTGGCTTTCGAGATCCTGTCGCTCTACGTCGACGATATTCCGCCGGCCGATCTGAAGGCCATCTGTGACAAGACCTATACGCCGGAGGTCTTCGGCCATGCGCGGCAAGAAAGGGGTGCGGGTCTTCATGCTCTCGCCCCGCGGACGAATGAGCGACTTTCAACAAGCTCAGATGTTCAGCCTCCAGGACCACAACATCCAACAATTGCGGCAAGATCGTTCTGGACTGGAAAGCGTGATTGCGGGCTTGCGAGGCACCTTCGAGAGCACGTGACGCGCACCCGCCGACAGCAGATTGGACCTTCTGCGGCATCACCAACGAAATACTATGCCGGACTTTATTCCAGCCTGATGCGTAATGCTGTCGGGCTCAAGCTACACAGTAGACCGTGCGGGGATCATCGGATGGTCCTTGCCTGGCAAGCGCTGGCGATCAGGCTGGCAATCCGAGCAGAAAAGCCGGCGTATCATGACAACCGCAGATTACCAGACGAATGAAGGCGTGGTCCTCGTCCCTTTCGCTACGTCACATCTGCAAGGCGCCCTGAAGCTCTCGCAGGAGATGTCCTGGCCCTATCGGCTCGCGGATTGGGATGTCGCGCTGCAGTTGGGCCATGGCTTTGTTCTGCAGCGTGCCGGAGCGGTGGTCGGCACCGCAGCCTGGTGGCCGTACGGGGAGACACATGCTTCCGCCGGGATGATCATCGTTGCGAAAGCCGCTCAAGGCCGTGGCTACGGTGCGCGGCTGATGGATGCGCTGCTTGCGTCCGCGCATCCACGGTCTATCGCGCTGAATTCGACGGCGGAAGGCATTACGCTTTACCGGCGTCGCGGCTTTGTGCCGATCGGGGTCATCCACCAGCATCAGGGAATCCCAAGAGGACGCCATGAGTTGCCGCCGGGGCTCGTCAGGCCAATGACTGCATCGGATTTCGGGGCGATCATGCGACTCGATCGCGAGGCCACGGGCTTGGAGAGACGACAGATGCTCGAAAAGCTGCTCCAAAGCGGTGATGGCTATGTCCTGCAGCGTGCCGGCATGGCCCGCGGCTATGCCGTCTCCCGGCTTTTCGGCCGCGGTCATGTCATAGGACCTGTCGTCGCCGAAACCGCGACCGACGCACGCGCGCTGATCGAGGCTGCGCTCGCGCGGCTCGGCAGCGTTTTTGTCCGCATCGACACCTCTGCCACGTCGCAACTCGGGGAATGGCTTCAAGGCATTGGTCTCGAGCGGGTCAGCGATGCCACCACCATGGTGCTGGGCACGCCGGCGTCATCGAGCGGGCCGGCGCGCGTGTTTGCGATTCCCAATCAGTCTTTCGGCTAGGAGAGATCGACGTGCGGCGCGGGGAGATGAGCGGGACGGATCACCGGGACGGCGAGGCGGCCGCAACGCTCGGCACGTTGGCCACGCCGGCTCTCCTGCTCGATGAGCATCGGCTCGATCGCAATCTCGCCCGCCTGTCCTCGCGCATGGCGGAGCGAGGCGTCGTGCTGCGTCCCCACATGAAAACCGCGAAATCCATCGATGTGGCCCGACGGGCCTGTCCGTCCGGATCGGGGCCGATCACCGTCTCCACCCTGGCGGAAGCCGAGTACTTCGCGCGGCACGGTTTTCGCGACATGACTTATGCCGTGGGTCTGGCGCCCCACACAGCTGAAAGAGCGATGCGTCTGCGGAAAGCGGGCCTCGACCTCAAGGTACTGCTCGATTCGACGGAGCAGGCGAGACTGCTTGGCGCCGCCGGGCGTGCCGCAGGCGTGACACCGTCCGCGTTCATCGAGATCGACTGCGATGGTCACCGCGGCGGGCTGACCGCCAACGATCCAAAGCTCATTGCAGTCGCGGTCGCGCTGGGCGAGGCCGGAGTCAGGCTCGCCGGGATCCTCACCCATGCCGGCGAATCCTACAGCCTCTTCACGCGCGAGGCTCTCGTCGCGGCCGCGGAGAATGAGAGGGTGGTGGCGGTTGCGGCGGCGGAGACCTTGCGGGCGGCCGGCCATGAATGTCCTGTCGTCAGCGTCGGCTCGACGCCGACCGCACATTTCGCCGATGATCTGACCGGCGTCACTGAAATGCGCGCCGGCGTCTACATGTTCTTCGATCTGGTCATGCAAGGCGTCGGTGTCTGCACGACCGACGACATCGCCATCTCGGTGCTCACCACCGTGATCGGCACGAAGCCCGAGAAGGGCTGGATTTTTGTCGATGCGGGGTGGATGGCGCTCTCGCGCGACCGCGGCACTGCGGCGCAGCGGGTTGACCAGGGATATGGTCTGGTCTCCGACGTGGCCGGCAAGCTCTATCCCGACCTGATCGTCTCGCAAGCAAACCAGGAGCACGGGATCCTCGCCATCAGGCCCGGGTCGGCGCACGCCTTGCCCAATCTTCCGATCGGCGCGAAGATCAGGATTGTCCCCAATCACGCCTGTGCGACGGCGTCGCAACACGAACTGTACAACGTCGTCTGCGCCGGCAGCGACGCGATTCACGCCCGATGGCCCCGGATGCGTGGCTGGTAGGGCTGACCGGCCATTCCCAACCCTTCCGGTTCCTGCCGCTGATCGGCGCCTGTTACAGGATCAAGGATTGCTTCCAATGACCTCGCCCCTTCGACGCCTGACGGAAGCCGGCTTCCTCGGAAAATTCTACATCGACGGAAAATGGCGGAAGCCGATCGGATCAGTCACGGCAGCAGCAACTGTCGTCAATCCGGCGACGGAGCAGCCGGTCGCCGACGTCGCCCTCGGCGATGATGATGACGTGGATTGCGCCGTCGCGGCCGCCAGACGAGCCTTTGGCGGCTGGTCCATGACGCAGCCGGCTGTGAGAGCGGCACTGCTCGACCGGATTCACGCCTTGCTCCTTGAGCGGCTGGAGCTGTTCGCGCAGGCCCTCACGGCCGAGATGGGAGCCGCTATCACCTACGCGCGCCGCGCGCAGGTGCCGCTGGCCGCGGAACACATCCGTGTCGCCCGCGACAATCTCGCGATTTATCCGTTCATCGCCGCGCGCGGGAGCACCGCGATCATGCGCGAGGCAATTGGCGTCTGCGGCCTGATCACGCCATGGAACTGGCCGCTCTATCAGATCACCGCCAAGGTGGGTCCGGCGATCGCAGCCGGCTGCACGGTGGTGTTGAAACCGAGTGAATTGTCGCCTCTGAGCGCCTTGCTGTTCGCTGAGGTGATGAACGACGCCGGTTGTCCACCCGGCGTGTTCAATCTCATCAACGGCACTGGTCCAATCGTAGGAGCCGGTCTGGCGTCGCATCCGCAGGTGGACATGATCTCGATCACCGGCTCGACGCGCGCCGGGGTTCTCGTCGCGCAAGCGGCCGCGCCCACCGTCAAACGCGTTGCCCAGGAACTCGGCGGCAAGTCGCCGAATATCATCTTGCCGGACGCCGATCTCAGCCGGGCTGTTTCGCTCGGCGTCGGCGCCGCGTTCCGCAATCTCGGCCAATCCTGCAGCGCACCGACGCGCATGCTCGTGTCTCGCTCACACATGGAAGAGGTCGAGACCTTGGCGGCAGCGGCCGGTTCAGAACTGGTGGTCGGCCATCCCCTTGCGGAAAGCACGACCCATGGCCCGATCGCCAACCGGCCGCAGTTCGAGCGCGTGCAGACCATGATCGGCGTCGGCCTGGAGGAAGGCGCCAAGCTCGTCATCGGCGGGCCGGGGCGGCCCGGCGACCTTCAGATTGGCTTCTATGCGCGACCGACCATCTTCTCGAACGTCCGCCCCGACATGCGGATCGCGCAGGAGGAGATCTTCGGCCCGGTGCTGTCGATCATTCCTTACGACACCGTGGACGAGGCGATCGCGATCGCCAACGACACCGTCTATGGCCTCGGCGCTCACGTGCAGGGCACTGATATGGAGACAGTGCGGGCCGTCGCCCGTCAGATCCGGTCTGGTCAAGTTCATCTCAACCATCCCGACTGGGACCCCAACGCACCGTTTGGCGGATACAAGCGCTCCGGCAACGGCCGGGAATACGGCCGCGAAGGCATAGACGAATATATCGAGACGAAGGCTGTCCTTGGATTCTACTGATCAGACGCCGTCTCGTCTGCGGGACGGACCGGCACGGTGAAGTGAAAAATCGCGCCGCGGGGCAGGTTAGGGGTCACCCATAAGCGCCCGGCATGAGCTTCGATGATCGAACGGCAGATGGACAGTCCCACACCGAGTCCGCCCGCCTTCGTCGTGTAGAAGGGGGTAAAGACGTGCTCGAGATTCTCCAGCGCCAACCCCGGTCCCGAATCCTGCACCTCGACAAGAACACGATCAGGCGCGACCGAACCGGTGGTGATAAGCACCTTTCTGGCGTCGTCCGCGACCGTGCCCATTGCCTGGACAGCATTGACGATCAGATTAAGGACCACTTGCTGCAGTTGGACGCGATCACCCTCGATACGCGGCAAGCTTTCTGCAAGTTCCGTCTGAACCGAGACGCCGTTTTTCATCGCTTCGCCGCGGGTAAGCTCAATCACATCCCGGATGGCCTCGTTGATGTCCAGATTATCCTTCCGGGGCGGTGCTTTTTTGATGTGATCACGAATTCGCTGGATGATGTTGCCGGCCAGAGCAGTATCGTTCATGACCCAATCCAGTGATTGCCTCACCCTCGCGAGATCGGGTGGATCTCTGTCAAGGAACCGGGCGGCCGCACCGGCATTCATGGATGCCGCCGCGACCGGCTGGCTTACTTCGTGGGCAATCGAGGCCGTGAGTTCGCCCATGGTGGCGAGCCGGTTGGCATGCGCCAACTCCCTCTGCATCTCGCGCAGAGCCTCCGTGGCGCGCTTCTGTTCGGTGATGTGCCGTCCCACGCCGCGGTAACCGATGAACCGACCGGACTTGTCGAAGACCGGCATCCCGGAGACGGAGACGTAGCGCTTGCGGCCGTCGCTCGTAGGGCGCGCGAGCTCGAAATCACGGAACGGCTGGTGCGCATCGAGCGTCTCCCGATGCTTGCGCCAAGCTTCCTCGTCGGGCTCCAAGTAGGGTACCTCCCAGCGCGTCTTACCAAGTTCAGAACCCGCTCCCGGAGCGTCAGCAATGGTTTCGGCGAACTCCTGGCGGATGAAGCGATGGTTCGCATCTGACTCCCAGTACACGTCGAAAGAGAACTGTACGAGAGTACGAAAACGTTCTTCGCTCTCCCGCAGAGCCTCCTCGGACCGTTTACGCTCGGTCAGGTCGACGACAAAGGAGACACCTTGGTCCCGTTGCTCGTCGAACGCAGCCATTCCGATCAGGACCGGCACGCGGCTTCCGTCCTTACGGAAATACTCTTTCTCGAACGGTTGTACGCTCCCCATCTTCTTGAGTTCCGGGATCCACCATCGTTCGTGGCGGTCGAGCCATTCCGGCGGCGTCAGGGCGGTCCAGAGCAGGCGGCCAGAGGCGAGATCCTCACGGTTGTACCCCACGATGCGCAGAAACGCGTCATTGGCCTCCAGAATGGGACCTTCAAGCTCCCAGATGACGATTCCGACGATGTTGGCGTCGACAAGTCGTCGGATTTTCGCTTCGCGCTCCCTCACATCGCGGTACAGCGTGGCATTTTCCAGCGCGATTGCAGCCTGGGAGGCGAGCAGCTTCAGCACCGCAATTCGCGCCGGTGCAAAAACGTGGGGCGTCAACGTATTCTCAAGGTAGAGTACGCCAATGAGCTTGCCATGGTTGATCAAGGGCAGGCCGAGAATGGAACGGGCCTTGAGCTGATTGACGTAGGGGTCCGTGGCAAACGGAGGCTCGACGGCGGCATCGTCGAGAACGGCACATTCTCTGGCTCGCAGGACGTAGTGAAGAACGGATTCCGGAAGCAGGTCCGCGGTCACGCGTGTTTCTCGCAGTTCGACGATGACTCTGTCGCCGTGGGTCGTAGCTTCCGCCTCGATGCGCGGCTCGGTGTCGTGCGACAGAATCAACAGACCTCGGTCAGCACCAGCTTGTTCAATGGCCGTGCGCATGAGAGTGTCGACGAGCTTCTCCAGCACCATCTCGCCCGACACCGCTTCCGACACCTTGATGACGGTGGCTAGGTCGAGGTGCTCGACCGGTCCCCCGATTGTGCTCATCGGGCCGTTCTCCGATCTCTCCTCCCTCAGGTACGGGTACATACGCTCGAGCTGCCTCACCTTGCCGTCGGCTCCCCAGCGCTGATAGCCGTATCGGGCATCCCGCAAATAGGCATGCGCGATGGTTTCGAATCCTCGCGCCGCGTAGAAGCGCGCAGCAAGTTCGCTGGCCAGCGCTTCATCCTGCACGAAACCGTTCTCGCGGGCAGAACGGATGGCGCGGTCGTAAAGACGCATGGCGTCAAGATCGCGGCATTCGATGCGTACTATTTCGGCTTGCACGAGCAGCGCTCGGCTTTCGAAGTTCTGTGGACAACCATGCGCCCAGCTATCGAGTTGTTGTTTGTGCTCGGACAGCAGCTGGAGATAATGCGAGCGCTCGTCGGCTGGAACCGTGTCCAAGAAAGCCGCAAGCGTCAGCGCGCGATAGAAATTGTACTCCGCAATCTCGAAATACGCGAGAAAAGACGGAGATACAAGCCGCTCCGCCTGAGCTGCTGCCTCGATGGCGGATGCATAGTCGGCGGCGTAGTAACGCGCTTGCAGCTTGCGGATCCAATAGCGCCAAGCCGCATATGCCAGCCGCCGGTCGCCCGTGAGATGCTCTTCAAATCGACGCTCGTCGAATTCGGCGTCGCTGAAGCAGCCAAATTCCGGTGTCAGTCCGCGCAGCGTGCGGATCAGCCCGAGCTGCGCCCTGATCACATCGGCGACGAGCCAGAACTGCGCTTTTTGCGCAAATTCGAGCGCGGCTTCCGCTTCATTCTGGATCTCCACCAGCGGTTCACCGCTTGCGATAAGGTGTGTGATCAAAGCGCCGCGCGCGATGTTCGCAAAGCTCACATCGCCTGTCTCCTGCGCGGCCTCGAGCGCGGTCCGCACCAGGGGAATGGCCGTGCGGACGTGCCGCGTCCAGGCAACAACGTGCCCGAACCCCAGGTAGACACGCGCTTTGAAGCCAAGGAGCCCGCCGTTCTCCACCAAATCCACGCCGAGTTGGCCGAAGCGAAATCCCGATTGGTAATCACCGAACCGGGGCCCGAGCAGCATTCCGAGCCAGACATAGGCGAAACATGATGCACCGCGATTGCCATGTTCGAGACTCACGTTGGCCATGCGAGCAATGACAAGGCAGTGCAGATTGGTATCGGTGAACAGGGCCGGTGGCAGCAGCTCCGCGAGCACGTCCATGGTCGCACACCATATCCCGTCACTCATCGCCGGCAAAGCGATGAGCGCCTCGATCGGCCGGCTTCCGAGCCGCCGCCACATCTCTTCGAATTCGCCCCGGACCTCCTCGTCCGTCGGATGCGGCGACCACGAGATGCCAACGTGCTTCAGATATTCGAGGCCCACATCGACGGCGCGGTCGCTCTGAGCCAAGGTCATGTAGAGCGGCACGCGCACACAGGTGATCGCTGCGAGATCGACCAGGTTTGCGGCGCGATGCGCTAGCATCGCAAGCCGCTGCTCCGCTGCCGCCAACGCGCCAGTGAGGAATTCGCATTCCGCGCGAAGCAGGTTGAGCGCAAAGGCGAGTTCGTGTTGTTGCTTCCAGCAGTCTTCCGGCAGCAGGCGTGCTCCATCGACCAGATATTTCAGCGCCGGCGCGTAAGCGGTCGAGCGTTTGGCGCGTTTGCCTGCGAGCAGATTGAGCTCGGCCAGCTGCTCGCGTTCATCTCGCGAGGTCATCAAGGTCTCGCCACGGTTTAGTTGGTTGACGATCTCGAAGATGGCCTTCTCACGCTCCTCCTGCAGAGTCTGCGCCAGAAGTCGGCGGCCAATTCGCAGATGGACCGACGCGCGTAGATCATCCGCGATCAGCGAATAGGCGGCTTCCTGCACGCGGTCGTGCACAAACCTGTAGGCTCCCGTCTGGTGCTCGACCAATTCCTGGCGAACGGCCTCCCATAGATCGGAATGAACCTGCGGATCGGAGCGCTCGAGCACGATCGAGAGTGTCGTACTTTCGGCGATGTTGCCGAGACAGGCCAGCTGCTGCAGCGTATTCAGTGTGCCAGCCGGCAGGCGGCTCAGCTTCTCGATCATCAGGTCCACGACATTGTCGGTATGACCCTTGAGGTGAATGCGATCCAGATCCCAGCACCAGCACCCTGCGTCATGATCGAATCGGACTAGTCCCTCTTCGGCAAGTGCGCGGAGGAACTGAATGACGAAGAATGGGTTGCCGGCCGTTTTCTCGTGGATCAGCTGGGCGAGCGGCGCGGCACGCTTCAAATCGCAGTGAAGCGCATCTGAAATCAATTGCGAAATGTGTTCGCCGGCGAGCGGCGCAAGGATGATCTGCTGCACGTTTGCGCCAGCGTTCCTTATGGCTTCAAGCCTCCGCCGCAATGGATGAGCGGCGGTGACTTCGTTGTCGCGATAGGCGCCGATCAGCATCAGGTATTGCAGATCGGACCGGGTCAACAGATCCTCAAGCAGGTCCAACGTAGCAGCATCGAGCCACTGCAGATCGTCGAGGAACAGCGCCAATGGATGCTCGGATCGTGCGAACACCCCTATGAAACGCCGGAGCACGAGATGGAAGCGGTTTTGTGCCTGCCGCGGGGGCAACTCGGCAACGGGCGGCTGCTCTCCCATGATCAGCCGCAATTCAGGGATCAGGTCGGCAACGAGCCGTCCATTTGCGCCCAGCGCATCTTGAAGGGCTTGGCGCCACCTCGTGAGTTCGGCGTCATTCTTGCTCAGAAGAGACCGCACGAGACTCTGAAAAGCCTCGACCAGCGTGGAATACGGAATATCGCGTTTGTACTGATCGAACTTGCCTGAAGCGAACAGTCCCTGCGACGGAATTAGCCGATGATGGAGCTCATTGACCACCGAGGACTTGCCGACGCCGGCATAGCCGGAAACCAGCACCAATTCCGGCGCGCCGCTCTTAATCATGCGCTCAAAGGCAGCCAGCAAGGTTTCAATCTCGCAGCCTCTTCCGTACAGCTTTTCGGGGATCAGCAACCGGTCGGGCGTGTCGTACTGCCCGAGTGCAAACTCTTCTACGCGGCGTCCGGCTTCCCATTCACTCAGGCAGCGGCTTAGATCATGCTCGAGGCCTGACGCGCTCTGATAGCGTTGCTCGGCGGACTTGGCGAGCAGCTTGAGGACTATGGCCGAGATTGGGGCCGGTACAGTGCTCACCCGCTCGCTGGGCGGCACCGGCTTTCTCGCGATATGGCAATGCACCCACTCCATCGAATGTGCCGCAGTGAACGGCAACGAGCCGGTCAGCATTTGATAGAGCGTCACACCAAGCGAGTAGAGATCGCTGCGGAAATCGATCGAGCGGTTCATCCACCCGGTCTGTTCGGGCGCCATGTAGGGGAGCGTGCCCACGATAAACTCGGGCGGTCCTGGCGTGCGTCGTTCCCGGACCAGGCGTGAGGCTGTACCGAAGCCGGTGAACCGGATCCGTCCATCCTCGCAATTCACCAGAATATGCGCCGGTTTGATGTCCTTGTGAATAAGGCCGCACCGATGCACCTTGTTCATGGCTCTCGCGATGCCGATCGCCAGTCGCAAGAAGCGTCCGATGTCCATGGGAGCGCCAAGCAACCGGTCGAGCGGCTGGCCGCCAGGATACTCGAGCAGCAGAACTGGATGACCGCCGGAGTACTCCAGCCCAAGCGGCCGCAGGGCCCATCCGCCGTCCAGCTGGTCCTTCAGTGCAAACTCGTGAGCGAGACGATCAAGGATGCCGGACGAAGCGTGCTTCACCTTGGGAAGTACCGCCAACACAGCTCTGCAGCCGCTATTCGAATCCGGGCGCAATGCCCGGCAAAAGATGCGGGCATCGTCCTCCCATAGCACTTGGAACCTGTTGTCCATACGCGTCGAACCGAAAACGATGGGTTCAACCGGAAGCCTCCAAGTGGCCCAACGCCCGGGTGAGGAGGTACTGTCCTAAGCGTGGAGTCTGCCACAAACGCGGGCATGTGCCCAGTGTAAGCTGCCGCGTCGGCCAACGCAGCTCGAAGAAGCGTCGCGGATCGTCTGCAGAGGTTTTCTCACAATCCTTGGTTTATCCCGGTTCGGCGCTATCGGAATAGGCTCTTTCGCGCCGTGCGCGTCAGGCGCTGACAGCACATCGCCTGGTCCTGCGCGTCTTCAAGCAACTTCGTGCCGAATTTCGCTTCGTTTGACCGCGCGTGCTTCATCTACGCTGGAGCCAATTGGCAACGGGATGCGTAGCTGCAGGGTGACCAAATTCCGCAAAAGGCGCTTGCGATGAGCCAGCGCCTTCGCGCCGGTGCGAGCTGAAAACTATCGCTTTTCATGCTACGTTGATTTGGCATGATTGATCCATGCGAACCGATCGTCCATGTACAATTGCCATTCTCGCCGACGACCTCGGCTCTCCGGGCCTGGCTCTGGCCTTGGCCAAGCGGCTTGCGCCGGTTCAGGTTGCGTCTGACGTGACGCTGGCCGGTGGCAGCGAGATTCTTGTTGTTGTCGGCAGTTCCAACCCGCACCGCCATCGTCAGGCCGATCGGATCGGGGTCGAGCGCGGTGTTGCCCTGTTACGAGCTCCGGTGGAACGTATCGACGACCCCGGCTCCATCCTGCGCGACATTGCGCAGGCTGCAGCTGGAAGTGTGGTCGACGAGCGTTTCGACGTGGTGATGGCCACTGGCGGGGATACAATGGAGGCGATCCTCGATGGCCTGGACATCTCTGCGTTCGAGATTCTGCAGGAGCTCGAGGCAGGGTTTCCGCTCGGCCGCGCGTCGCTCGGGAATGGGCGAGAGCTGCTCATCGCCATGAAGGCGGGCGGCTCTGGCGACGACGACACGCTGCGCCGTGCGATCGCGCGGCTCCGCGCCTGCGCCTCGATGTCAGAAAAGGTTCTGCGATGACCCAAATAGCTCCCCTTGCCATCACCATGGGCGATGCCTCCGGCATCGGCCCGGAGATCGTGGCCAAGACATTGGCGAAAAGCGCCGAAAACCTGGTCGTCTTCGGCAGCTCGGTCGTGATGGAGAACATCGTCGATCGTCTGGGTCTCGGCCTCAAGGTCAAGCGAATCGCCGGACCTCACGAGGCGCGGTCTGAGCCGCGGTCCGTCGAGGTCGTGGAGGCGACGCAAATCATCGCGCCGCCTCCGCTCGGGAGAGTCAGCGCCATGTCCGGCCAAGCTTCCTTCGACGCCGTCGTCGCCGCCATCGCGGCAGCCAAAACCGGCAAGGTCAGCGGCATCGTCACCGCGCCAATCAACAAGGAGGCAATGGCAAGCGCGGGCATTCGGTATCCCGGGCACACTGAGATTCTCGCGGAGTATGGTGGCGCGAAGCGCGTCGCGATGATGCTGGCCAACGACGAAATCCGCACGGTACTCGTCACGATCCATACGTCTCTGCGCAAGGCCATCGACGAGGCGGATTTTGATGCGCAGATGTCGGCCATTCGGCTCGCAAATGAGGGTGGGAAGGCTCTCGGAATCGCGGCACCGCGCGTTGCGGTGGCAGGGCTCAACCCCCATGCCGGTGAAGGCGGTCTCTTCGGCGACGAGGAAATCCGGATCATTGGTCCCGCGATCGAGGCGGCACGCGCAGAGGGCATCGACGTCAGCGGCCCGTGGCCCGGCGACACCGTCTACATGCAGGCCCGCAAGGGCCGCTTCGATGTGGTTGTGGCCCAATATCACGACCAGGGCCTGATTCCTGTGAAATATCTCGGCCTCGAAAAGGGTGTGAACATCACGCTGGGCCTGCCGTTCGTCCGCACAAGCCCTGACCACGGCACTGCGTTCGACATTGCAGGCCGAGGCATCGCCGATCCCGCCAGTCTCGAGACCGCGCTGGCTTACGCGCGAAGGCTCGTCGCCGCGCAGATTAAAGCCAAAGAAGGGGTAGTCTAATGGGCCTTCGCTTCATCTTCATGCTCACGCGCAACGATCGCACCGTCGAGGACGCATCTGAACAACTCAAGACCGCCCTGGGCCTCGGTGTTCGCCACATTGGCTTCAAGGACATCGGCCTGGCGATCGACAGACTCAAAGTGCTCAATCAGGCCATCAAGGCAGATGGCGCGACCTCCTATCTCGAAGTCGTTTCACTCGACCGGCAAAGTGAGATCGTTTCGGCGAAGGCGGCGGTCGAAATCGGCGTCGACGTCTTGCTCGGCGGCACAAATGTTGACGACGTGCTACCGATCCTTGCCGGCACCGGGATTCAATACTGCCCCTTCCCGGGTCGCATCTCCGGTCACCCGAGTGTGCTCGAAGGGACGATCGATGAGATCGTTGGGAGTGCCAAGGCGCTCGCCTCGCGGGAAGGCGTTTATGGCCTCGACCTGCTCGCCTATCGCTCCAAGGAAGACGTCCCGGCCCTCATCAAAGCGGTTTGCGCGGCGGTGCCCAAGCCCGTCTACGTGGCCGGCTCGATTGATACGCCTGAGCGGATCGCCGCGCTGAAGGACGCAGGAGCCGCCGGCTTCACCATCGGCACGGCCGCATTGGATGGCAAGTATCCGGCCGTCGACAAGGACGTCGCTCGCCAGCTCGGGGCCATCATTCGTGACGTGGCCGCTCTGAACCGGCATCTCTCGCCGCTCCACAAGAAGAACCTCGCCAACTCGTTCGGGCAGCTCGAGGAGACCTGGTCTCCGAAGATCGCCGGCCAGATCAACGACATGCAGATCAAGCTCGCCAAGTTCGCGGGCGAGTTCGCCTGGCGCTTTCACAGGAGCAGCGACGAGCTCTTCCTGGTGCACAAGGGCCGCCTGCTGATGAAGTTCCGTGATCGGGACGAGATCATTGAGCAAGGCGAGTTCATCGTGGTCCCCCATGGGGTCGAGCATTGTCCCGTCGCGCTGGACGACATCTGCGAGGTCTTGCTGCTCGAACCCGGCACAGCCTTGGATGCCGGCACCGCTCACGCCGGGCCGCCTGGTTTCCGGCGATCCGTCCTATAAGACCTGGGAGCAGGATTCCTGCCGCGGCGACTCGGTGAAGGCAGGAGTCTGGGAGGCCTCGCCTGGCGAGAACCGCTCGATCGAGGGCGAGACCTTCGAGTCCTGCCACATCGTTTCCGGCGTGGCGGAGCCTGACCGAGGAAGGCAAGAAGCCTCGCATTTTTCCGAGCTCACGCAGCCTCTCGGACAGACGGGTCGCCAGCTCGGGCGCGAGCTCAACAAAGACCATGTTGGACTGCGACGGTGTGACCGTCAGGACCTCGATCCCCATAATGATCCAAGCGGCGCACGAAGGCTTCGCCACGAGCGCGGTTCGACGGGTCTGCAGGCAGGCTGCGTCACCCTCAACCGAACCGGGACTCGATCGGGCTCGAGCAGCTTGTATCACTCAAGCGGTCAAAAACCCGAACATCTTGCGAAGTCTCGGATGATTTCAGCACATTCTATCGCGCGCACGATGCGATGAACGGCTGATCGGAAGCTTTGCTTCCGCATTTGGCAGCCGAGGTTTGTTGGAATATGTCGCCCCGCGTCGAGCGCATTCACAGCGACGAGCGTGTTCCGGCCGAGGCCGACGTCGTCATCGTCGGCGGCGGCATCCTCGGCGCTACGGCCGCCTATTACCTGGCGAAGCGCGGTGTCTCCGTGGCGCTCCTGGAGAAGGGCCACGTCGCCTGTGAGCAATCGAGCCGAAACTGGGGTTGGTGCCGCCAGCAGAACCGCGACCGGCGCGAACTGCCGCTCTCGGTGCTCTCGATGCGGCTGTGGGACGAACTCACGCGCGATATCAATCGGGATCTCGGATTTCGACGCTGCGGTCTGGTTTATGCGACCCATGACGAGGCTGTGCTCGCGGGCTGGGAAAAATGGCGCGAGGTCGCCAGGGAATACGACGTCGACACACGCGTGCTGAGCCGGGCGGAGGTCGCCGAGCGCGTCCCCGAAGCGCGGGACAAATGGGTCGGCGGCACCTATTCGGAGCGGGACGGCAAGGCTGAACCTGCGCTCGCCGCGCCTGGTATCGCCGATGGGGCCAGAGTGCTGGGCGCCACGATCCACCAGGGATGCGCCGCGCGGGCGCTCGACTTGGCCAATGGCAACATTGCGGGCGTGCACACGGAGAAGGGCTATATCAGAACCAGCGCGGTGCTGTGCGCCGCCGGTGCCTGGTCCTCGCGCTTCCTTCGCCCGCTCGGGATCCGTTTCCCCCAGGCGAGCATCCGGCAGACGGCGCTCCGTTCCACCCCCACGATCAACATCGGCGAGGCGGTCTCGACACCCTACTGCACGATCACGCGCCGACTGGACGGCAGCTACACGCTTGCGATCAGCGGCAAGGCGAATCTCGAAATCACGCCCCAGGCGCTCCGGTACAGCCGGGAGTTCATGCCGCAGTTCTTGCGTCGCCTGAAGAACGTCAGGCTCGGCGTCGGGCGATCATTCGTTTCGGGGCCGGATTCATTGCCCGCGCTGCTGACCAACGACGATCGCATCTTCGAACAGAATCGCGTGCTGGATCCTCCGCCTTTGAAATGGCTGATGAGCCAAGTGGTGGAGAGCGTCCGGAAGACCTTCCCCCAACTCGGCGAAATAAAGATCGACAGCGCCTGGGGCGGCTTCGTCGATTGCACGCCGGATGCAGTGCCTGTGGTATCGCAGGTGGACGGGGTGAAGGGCCTCGTCCTCGCGGCGGGCTGCTCGGGCCACGGCTTCGGCCTGGGCCCGGGACTCGGCTATCTTGCCGCACAGCTTGTCGTCAACGACACGCCGTGCGTCGATCCCACACCGTTCCGGCTGTCGCGTCTGGTCGATGGCTCCAAGCTGGACATCTCCGCCATCTGAAGATCGAGCCGGAGGTCAGGCCTGACGCGCGACAAGCGGCGCGCGATCGATCGAGCCGTCTCGGAGCAAAATTGGACGGAAAATTCGGGCCGTTGGACCGGGGCGGCCACTATGGCGACGCAACCCCTGTAAGCTCTCCAGGAATTAACTGGCGCGCTGTCGGCGCCGGATCTCAGGCTTGACGTCGTTCAGGGGACGGTTTCGGAAGGCTTCTCGTAGCTAGTTCCTGACCAGCGCGGATCAAATTCTCCATCGCCTGTGCGAATAGGGCGTCCTGTACCGCCAGCCACCGGTTGAGTGTGAAAACGAAGCTCGTGTAGATGAAGTTGGCGAGCTCCATGATCTCCGGGATTCGTCCTCGGGGCGTACATGGCCGCACGCAACCAATCTGCGTAGAGCAACAGGAATTCATGGTCCTTCTCTCGCGCCATGTGCTCCGCATGCGGACGGCGAAGCACATAGAGCGTCATTTCCTGCAGCGCGAGTTGCTCGCCTGGAGCTTTCTTGATTTCGCTCCAGATGAACTGCAGAAGATCCGCGAAGTCCTGAACAAGCGGCTCCAGCGCGGGTCCTCGGAATAGGTTCGGTGTTTGTCTTGACCAGTGCGACTTCGGCAATTCTTTCCAGGGTAACTTGCCCGGTGCTGGCGATGCACTCCCGCGAGGACCATGTGGTGCCGCCTTGCTTAAGTTGATCTTTCGGCGGTGGTGCCTGGCCCTTAATGCTCGAACTGCGGCTGCCAGCGCAGTAGATAAGACTGCAGTGCGCGGACGGCGACCGCCAGCAGGATTCCTACGAACATCATGACGAAGATGGCGACCATCATCTCGCTGGCGTTGGCGCGTGCCTCCGCCTCGATGATGAGCTTGCCGAGCCCGCGCTCGGCACCGATGAACTCGCCGACGATGACGCCGATCAGCGCGAATGAAACCGCCGGCAGCAACGAAGCGAACACCCAGGCGAGCGCGGAGGGAATCACGACCGTGCGCAGCACGGTGAATTCGCTGGCGCCGAGCAGGCGAGCAGCCGCGATCTGGTCGCGGTCGACCGCGCGCGTGCCCTCGAAGGTGTTGAAGAACACCACGAAGAACACGACGAGCCACGCGGTCGCGATCTTGGAGAGATCGCCGAGGCCGAAGATCAGGATGACGAGCGGCACCAGCGCAATGCGCGGGATCGAGTTTAGCGCCACGATGTAGGGCCCGAACACGCGCGCCAGAAAATCGGAGCGGCCGAGGATCAGACCGGCCGCAATTCCGCTCGCCGAGCCGAACAGAAATCCCCACCAGGTGTTCTTCAGGGTCACCAGGGTGGCGAGCCAGAGATTGTTGTCGTTGCCTTTGAAGCAAGCCGCAAAGCCGCTTGCATCGGATAAGCAGCCAAGACGGAGGAAGCTCTGCCAGATCAGCGACGGCTTTGCGACGAAGTAAGGATCGAGGATTTTCGGCACATAGGCCTTCGGCAGCAGCGCCTTGCTCCAGTCGAAGCCCCATTGCCAGATGATGAGCACGGCTGCGAGGATCGCGATCTGCCAGAACAGGATGACGGCGCGGCTTCTGCTCATATCAGTCGGCCCTGGTGCGGCGGAATTCTTCGCCGAGCGAATGCCAGATGTGGGAGTAGAGGCGGCCGAATTCGGCGGTCTCGCGCAAGGCGACAGGATCGCGCGGCCGCGGCAGCGCGATCTCGAAATCCTCCTTCAACCGCCCGGGCCGCGCCGAGAGCAGGATGATGCGGCTCGCCAGGGTAATGGCTTCGCCGAGATCGTGCGTCACGAACAGCACAGTCTGCCGTTCACGCTCCCAGATCTCCAGCAGCGTCTTGTGCATCTCGAGCTTGGTGTGGGTGTCGAGCGCGCCGAACGGCTCGTCCATGAGCAGGATCTCCGGCTCCAGGATCAGCGTGCGCATCAGGGCGGCGCGCTGGCGCATGCCGCCCGACAGCATGCGCGGGAAGCTTTGCGCAAAACCTGAGAGGCCGGCCTTCTCGATCGCCGATGCAACGCGCCGCCCACGTTCCGGCTTGGGCAGCCCGGCGATCTCCAGACCATAGCCGATATTCTGCTCCACGGTGCGCCAGGGAAACAGCGTGTCACGCTGGAAGACGTAACCGACCTTGCGGTTGACCTTGCCGGTGTCAACTGCGTCCTCGTCGATCAGGATGCGTCCGCCCGAGCGCGGCAACAGGCCTGCGACCATGTTCAGGATGGTGCTTTTGCCGCAGCCGGAGGGGCCGAGCAGCGCGACGAACTCGCCCTGCTTGACCTCGAAGGAAACGTCATCGACCGCGACGAACTCGCGGCCGGCCGAGATGAAGCGCTTGGCGAGACCTTGCACGGCAACGCGCGAGCGGGCCGCGGTCGCATCCTTGTCCTCTCGCGCGAGGGCGAGGCTCGGGCCCGGCGTGGCCATCATTTGGATTTCGCCCCCGCCGCCGCGAGGAAGCTCATGTCGACGACGTCCTCATATTTGGTTTCGGGAATATCGGTGCCCTTGCGATACCAGGGCTTTGCGCCGCGCTCGAACGCGGCCTTGTCGATCTGCCCGTCATAGGCCCAGGTGGATGTGTCGAAGCCGAGTTCGGCGCTGACCGCATCCGGATCGATGCCGGAGAAATATTTCGGCGTGACCAGCGCCTGCACCTCGGCGAGCGGAGCTGCCTTGACGTAGGCCATGGCACGCGAGATCGCGTTGACATAGGCCTGCACCATCGCCTTGTCCTGCTCGACCGTATCCTGCAACGTGTAGATCACGAGGACGGGCAGCGTGCCGCCAAAGTCCTTTTCGAACACGCCGGGCTTGGAGGTGTCGTAAATCGTCTTGCCGAATCCCTTCTTCTCGACTTCGACGATCCAGCTCGGCGGCGCCATGATGGCGTCGAATTGCTTGGTCTGCAGGGAAGGGAACATCGTGTTGGGGCCGCCGCCGGCAACCCAGTTCACCTTGTCGCCTAGCCCGCGCGCCTCGAACACATAGGTACCGAACACCCAGGTGCCCGAACCGATGGCGGTCGCGGCGACGATCGGCTTGGCGCCATCGGCGCGCTTGTAGGAGGCAAGCTTCTCGACCGAATTGATGCCGCTGTCGTAGAGGTCCTGCCGAACCATGATGTTGGCATAGGAGCATACCATCTCGGTCGCGAGCAGGATCTTGCAGGGCTTGCCACGTGCGCTGAGCTGGAGCGGATGGCTGGCATCGCCATGGGCGAACAGGGCTTGCCCCGCAGCGAGCGTCTGCCGGCCGAACGTGCCGGCGTTACCTGTGACGAGCTTGGAATCGAGCCCTTCGTCCTTGAAGTAGCCCTTCAGCTCCGCGATCATGCCGATGGCATAGACCGGCGACACCGGTCCGAATGCGAGCGAGACCTGCTTCGTTTCGGCGTGCAACCGTCCCGGCAGCAGCGACGCGCCCGCCCATGCGGAGCCCGCGATCAGCGCCTGGCGCCTGTTTATGCTCATGTGCTGCTCCTCCCTTGGTTCTTGCCTTCGTTCTTGCCTTGGTTCTTGTTGAGCCGGGCCGGCCGGATCAGGACGGCGCAACCTTGATCGTGCCCTGCTTGCGCAGCGCTTCGATCTCATCCGGCGACATGCCGATCTCGCTGAGGATCTCGCTGCTGTGCTCGCCGATCCCGGGAGGATCATAGCGATTGGGCAGACGCATTCCGTCCATGGAAACCGGCAACAGCGGCGTCTTGGCATCGCGGCCGTCAGGAAGCCGAATGTCGGTCAGACCACCCGACCGGTTGAGATGCGGATCGTCGAAGAGATCGCCGGGCTTGTTCACCGGGGCGTAAGGCAGATCGAGCTGCTCGAGCCGCGCGGCGAGATCGGCCTTGTCCCATTGCTTGAATATCTCAGCGATCTCCGGGATCAGCCAGTTGCGATGATCGACGCGGCCGTTGCTGGTCGCAAAGCGGGGATCGGAGAGCCAGGCTTCGCGACCGAAGGCGCGGCAGAACGCCTCCCACTGCTCTTCACCGACGATGGTGACGAACAGTTTCGAGCCATCCCTGGTGTCGAAGAGGTCGTAAACCGGCCACGGGCTGTCCTTGATCGAATATGGAACGGACGGCTGGCCGCTGACCACCTCGCACATCATCGCCTGCGCCATCAGGAAGACGTTGTTCTCATAAAGGGCGCTCTGGATGTAGCGGCCCCGTCCGGTGCGCTGCCGCTCGGCGAGCGCAGCCTGGATCGCGATCACCCCGAACATGCCGCCCATGACGTCGTTGACGGAAGCGCCCGCGCGCATCGGCCTGTCGGGCAAACCGGTCATGTAGGCGAGGCCGCCCATCATCTGCACGACTTCGTCGAGCGCGAGACGGTTCTCGTAAGGCCCGGGCAGATAGCCCTTGAGCGAGCAATAGATCAGGCGCGGTGCAAAGGTCGCGACGCTCTCGTAGTCGAGGCCGATCCGCTTCAACAGGCCTGGCCGGAAGTTCTCGATCAGGACGTCGCTGCTGGCAATCAGCCTGCGTGCGATGTCCTGGCCCTGCGCGCTTGATGTGTCCAACGCGATGCTGCGCTTGTTGCGGCTGTAGGTCGCAAAGAAGCCGGCCGCAGGCCCCTTGAAGGTGCGGGTGCGGTCGCCCTTGGGCGGTTCGACCTTGATCACGTCGGCACCGAGGTCGGCGAGGATCAGCCCGCAGCTCGGCCCCATAACCATCTGGCTGAACTCGATCACGCGAAGGCCGGCCAACGGTCGAAGCTCAGATGCCGTCTCACGCGCAGCCATGGTCATGCCGCCCTCCGCAGGACCTTGGGAATTCCGGCCTCGTGCAGATGGCCGGTCAGATGGTTCGCCGGAATGTGGCGGGCGAGAATCTCGCGCGTCCGCATCAGGCGGTCGAGGTCGATGCCGGTGGAGAGCCCCATACGCTCCAGCATGAACACCAGATCCTCGGTGACGATGTTGCCGCGCGCGCCCGGCGCGAACGGGCAGCCGCCGAGGCCCGACACCGCGGCATCGAATCGGCGTATGCCGGCTTCGAGGCCGGCGACGGCATTGGCAAGGCCCGCGCCGAGCGTGTCGTGCAGATGCAGCCGCAGCGACATTTGCTTTCCGACCTCACGCTGCACGGCGGCGACGATCTGCCGGATCGATGTGGGCGTCGCATAACCGACGGTGTCGGCAAGCCCGATCTCGTCGGCGCGGGCCTCCGCGAAGGCGCGCGCGACCCGGCATACGGCGGCTTCGCTCACCTCGCCCTCCAGCGAGCAGCCGAACGCGGTGGAGATCGCGCCCACCAGTTGCGGCCGCTGACCCACCGGGCGAGCATCGATCACGGTACGCACCGCGCGAAAGCCCTCGATCTGCTCGTCGATCGTGCGGCGCACATTGGCGCGGTTGTGCGTCTCGCTGGCCGAAATCACGAAATAGATGGCGTTGACGCCGGCCGAGATGGCGCGTTCGGCGCCCTTCACGTTGGGCGCCAGTGCGCCGATCGTCGCGGCATCGTGAGTGAGCGCATGCGCCATCACCGCATCGACGTCGGCGAATTGCGGCACGACCTTCGGCGGCACGAAAGAGCCGGCATCGATCTCGGGCACGCCGGCGGCCGCGATCACATCGATCAGCGCACACTTGGCTTCCGTCGGAACGAAGACGGCCAGGTTCTGCAGGCCGTCACGCGGAGCGACTTCGCAGATGTGGACGTCGGGCGCGCGCGCCATCGGGCTCTCCCTGCTCGATTGTATATTGTTGCGTTAAAGAACAATCCATGGGACAGTCTGTCAAGCCCTAAAACTGCGTGCAGTGCAATGACGGCCACCCAGAGTTCCCGACGTTCCCACGGCAAAGCCGGTTCCGAGCGCGCCGAGCACGTCGCCGGCCTGATCATGGCGCTCGCCCGTCGCGACGGCATGAAGGCCGGCGATCGCCTGATCGAGCAGAGGCTGGCGGATGCGCTCGACCTGTCCCGCGCGCCGATCCGGCTCGGGCTGAAGGCACTGGAAGCCGCAGGCCTTGCGCGCGGCGAGCCGCATCGCGGCTTCGTGCTGGCGAAGAATCCGACCAGCGGCGCGGCCCAGCCGGCGCTCGCGGCGGTCAGACGCGGCGAACAGATTTACGCGAGCATTGCCGGCGACGTTCTGACGCGGCGGCTCTCGGCCGACGTCACCGAGGCAGAGTTGATGCGCCGGTATGATCTGAGCCGGGCCGATCTGCAGCGTTTGCTCGATCGCATCGCGGCCGAGGGGTGGATCGCGCGCTTGCCGGGCTATGGCTGGCGTTTTGCGGAGTCAGTGTCGAGCCCGGCCGCGCAGGCGCAGGCGATGGCCTTTCGCGTGGTGATCGAGCCGGCGGCGATGGCGCAGCCGGGCTACGCACTATCGTATGAGGTGATCGCGCGGCTGCGGGAGCGGCAACAGCGGGTCCTCGACGGCGAATTCGAGAAGATGACCATCGGCGAGGTTTACCAGTCGGGCTGCGATTTCCACGAGGAGATCATCCGCGGTGCCGGCAATCCCTTCTTCCTCGAAGCGCTCAAGCGCGTGAACTCGATCCGCCGCTTGTTCGCCTATCGCAGCTTCGCCGACCGTGAAGGCATGCGCCGACACGTGCGCGAGCACCTGCGCTTGCTCGACCTGTTGGAAGGGCGCCACTTTCCGGAAGCAGCTGAGCTGATGACGCGGCACTTGCAGCGCCCGCTAGTCGAAGGCCTGTCTTGATGATCTTCGCGCCGCTGGGAAACTATTGATCCAAGCTGCCATGGGTCAACACACGATCACCAACCGACGTCAGCACTGATGGAGAAGCTTATGCGTCGAATCCCAGTCGCGATTTCGTTGCTTGCGCTCACAGGGGGCCATAAGCCCTGGAATCTCGACAGGGCACACCGAGCCCTCCCTGCTTCCGATCGGAGCGAGGGTCGGGGATTTGGACCTTTCACCTGTTTATCGTTGGTCCGACTCTCTGCCAGAGCGACCGGGGCTCATGCCGCGCAAGGAGACGGGGCCAGCACAGCCCGAACAACAAGCGCAGGTCTTGCCAACGGATCCTCTCATCGTTCCGGTGGGCCGTCTGCTCGATTTCGTCGTTCGGAATAAGAGAAATCAGCTGCGATCTCTGATTCTCAAGGCCACAAAAATACCAACAAATCGGACGGCGTGGGGCCAGTGTTTCGCTCGTGTCTTCAATGAGTCTTGGAGATTTTCCGAAAAAGATGGAAATCCAACCAATGGTTTAGGTTGCTGATAACATTAGCAATTTTTTCTTGGTGCCCCTGGCCGGAATCGAACCAGCACTCCTTGCGGAACTCGATTTTGAGTCGAGCGCGTCTACCAGTTCCGCCACAGGGGCCCTCGGTCGGCCCCTCCGATGGAGGGCGTCGCGAAGCCGGCGGACTATAGCCATGGGGAAGACGGGGTCAACCCGCGCCAAAGTGATACCCGATGTTCTCGACAGGGGCTTGGGTCGGGGCTAGAGCCTTGAAGCCAGCCCCACCTGAAGAGGCCCCGTGACGACCCAGAGTGCCGCAATGCCCGCGTTTCGCCCCGCTGTCGGCGGCCCGGCGCTGACCGCCGCGCTGGCCGTGACCGTGATCGCGGCTGCGACGATCGCGGGGGCCTGGTTTTTTCAGCTCGTTCTGGGGATCGTGCCCTGTCCGCTCTGCCTCGAGCAGCGCTACGCCTATTACCTCGCGATCCCGCTCGGGGCGCTCATGGTGCTGGCGGCGCGGGGCGGGGCGCCGCGGCCGCTGCTGCTGGCCGGGCTCGCGATCCTCGCGCTGGCAACGCTCGCCAATGCCGGGCTCGGCACTTACCATTCCGGCGTCGAATGGGGGTTCTGGAAAGGGCCAACCGATTGCTCCGGTCCGATCGTCAATCTCGGCAGCGCCGGCGACCTGCTGTCGCGGCTCGACACCGTCAAGGTGGTGCGCTGCGACGAGGTGCAGTGGCGCTTCCTTGGCCTCTCGCTTGCCGGCTACAATGTGCTGATCTCGCTAGCGATGGCCGCGATCGCGGCCTGGGGCTTCGTGCGGACGGCGCGGCGCGCCTAGCTAGATGGCGCTCGCGCCTTCGTGCTCGAAACCGAGATAGCTTGCCGCCACCCGTTCGTTCGCCGCGATATCGCTCGCCTTGCCGCTGAGCACGAACTCGCCGAGCTCCATCACATAGGCCTGGTCGGCGATCTTCAGCGCTGCCTGGGCATTCTGCTCGACAAGCAGCACGGAGACGCCGCTGGCCTTTAGCTCGGTGACGATGCGGAAAATGTCGGCGACGATGATCGGCGCGAGGCCGAGGCTCGGCTCATCCAGCATCAGCAGCTTCGGTTCGCCCATCAGCGCGCGGCCCATCGCAAGCATCTGCTGCTCGCCGCCGGACAAGGTGCCGGCGAGCTGTTTGCGGCGCTCCTTGAGGCGCGGAAACAGCGTGTAGATCCGCTCGATCGAGCCCCGCGCCCTGCTCCGCTCGATGCGGAAAGCACCTAACTCGAGATTGTCCTCGACATTCATGGTCACGAACAATTCGCGGTGCTCAGGGACCAGGCCGAGGCCCATCGCGACGCGATCCTCGATGTCGAGCCGGGCCAAATCCTGGCCGGCAAAGTTGACGCGACCCTTGAGCGGGAGGATGCCCATGATGGCCGATAGCAGCGTGGTCTTGCCCGCGCCGTTGGCGCCGACGATGGTGACGATCTCTCTCGCGCCGACTTCGAGCGCAACCGAGCGCACCGCTTCGACCTTGCCGTAGGCGACATGCGCGTCGGTGACCGATAACAGCGCGCTCATGCCGCCACTCCGAGATAGGCCTTGATCACTTCGGGATTGGTCTTGATCGTGGCGGGCGTTCCTTCCGCTATCTTGGTGCCGAAATCCAGCACCACGATGCGGTCGGCGAGGTTCATCACGAAGCCCATGTCGTGCTCGACCAAAAGGACGCTCATGCCGCCGTCGCGCAGATCGCGCAGCAGCTTCGCAAGCTGTTGCTTCTCCATGTGACGCAGGCCGGCTGCCGGCTCGTCGAGCAGCAGCAGCATCGGGTCGACGCACAACGCGCGCGCGATCTCGACGATGCGCTGCTGGCCGAGCGAAAGGCTGCCTGCAAGCTGATGCATCTGCTCCGCGAGACCCACGCGCTCGATCTGGCGGGCGGCCTCCGCCAGCAGTTTGGCTTCATCGGCGCGGTCGAGCCGCAGCATCGCGGCGAGCGGCCCGGAATGACCGCGAAGATGCGCACCGATCGCGACATTCTCCAGCACGGTCATGTCGGGCACGAGCTTGACGTGCTGGAAGGTCCTGCTGATGCCGAGCTTGACGATCTCCTGCGGTGGCGCGCGGTCCACCCTTTTGCCGAGCACCGAGATCGAGCCCGAGGTCGCCGACAGCACGCCGGTGATCAGGTTGAAGGTCGTGCTCTTGCCGGCACCGTTCGGTCCGATCAGGGCGACGATCTCGCGGGCCTGGACGTCGAACGAAACATTGTTGACCGCGACCACGCCGCCGAACTGTTTCCGCGCTTTTTCGACTTGGAGCAACACGCTGCCCTCGGCCCGCGAGCGGGTGCGCTGTTCGAGTTTCAGCGAGGTGTCAGGCTTCTTGCCGCCCCTGCGTTCGGGCAGCAGCGACATCAGCCACGGCCACACCCCGCCGGGCGCGAGCTGGAGCAGGGCCACCAGCATGATGCCGAACACGATGGTCTCGACTTGGCCGGAGCCGGGCAGGATCAGGGGCAGATAGCTCTGCAGCACCTCTTTCAGGATGACCACGATCGCTGCGCCCAGCACGCCGCCCCAGACATAGCCGGCGCCGCCGACGACCGCGATGAACAGATATTCAATGCCGGCCTGCGCGCCGAACGGCGTCGGGTTCACCGCGCGCTGGAGGTGGGCATAGAGCCAGCCGGAGAGGCCGGCGAGCACGGCGGCGTGGATGAACACCAGCATTTTTGCGCGCGGGGTCTGCACGCCGAACGCTTCCGCCGCGACATGCCCGCGCCGCAGCGCGCGAATGGCGCGGCCGGTGCGGGAGTCCAGCAGGTTCATGGTGACCAGCGCCGAGAGGATCACAGCGACCCAGATCGCAAAGTAGATCGAGGCGGGATCGAGCATCCTGAACGAGCCGATCGACAGCGGCGGGATCGCCGAGATGCCGTCGTTGCGTCCCAGGAATCCGAGCTTGCTGAAGAGGTAGAACAGGCCAAGCCCCCAGGCCAGAGTGCCGAGCGGCAGATAATGCCCGGAGAGGCGCACCGTGATCAGACCGAGCAGCACCGCGAGCAGCCCGCTGACCACGAGCGACAGCGGCAGCGTCAGCCAGGGCGACAGCCCGTAAGCGGTCGTGAGCAGCGCCGTGGTGTAGGCGCCGAAGCCGACAAAAGCCGCCTGGCCGAACGAGGTGAGGCCACCGACGCCGGTGAGCAGCACGAGGCCCATCGCGACCAGCGCGGAAAGACCGATATTGTCGAGCAGCACGATCCAGAACGGTGGCATGCCCGGAACGAACGGAATCGCCGCCATAACGAGTGCGAAGACGAGGATGGGAAGCCGGCTCTGCATGTTGGTGTCAGTCCTTCTCTTCCTCGACCGCAGGCGCCGCGAGCGAGCGCAGCAGCAGCACGGGGATCAGGAGCATGAACACGATCACCTCCTTGTAGTTGGAAGCATAGAAGGACGAGAACGCCTCGACGATGCCGACGAACAGCGCCGCGACGGCAGTCAGCGGATAGCTGACGAGACCGCCGATGATCGCGGCCACAAAGCCCTTCAACCCGATCAGGAAGCCGCTGTCATAGTAGAGCGTCGTAATCGGCACGATCATGATGCCGGACAGTGCGCCGATGACGGACGCCAGCAGGAAGGCGATCTGGCCCGATAGCGTGGTGCGGATGCCGGCCAGCCGCGCCCCTAACCGGTTGACGGCGGTGGCGCGCAGCGCCTTGCCGTAAAGCGTCAGGCCGAAGAACAGCCAGAGGCCGACGATGAAGGCGACGGTGATGCCGTAGACCGTGATGCTCTGGCCGGTGAAGCGCAGCGAGCCCGCGGTGAAGGCGCCGGAGAGCACGGCCGGTCCGCGCTGGCCCTCGGCGCCGAAGAACAAGAGCCCCAGCCCTTGCATCGCCAGATGGACGCCGACCGAGGCGATCAGCAGCACCAGCACCGAAGTGTGCGCCAGCGGCTGGAACGCGATGCGGTAGAGATAGAGGCCGATCATCGCCACGATCACCAGCGACAGTGCGATGCAGACCGCGACCGGCGGCTTCTGGGCGGCGAAGTAGATCGTCAGCCCCAACACGATCGCCGGCAGCACGATGTTGGCGAGCACGCTGCGCAGGATCAGCCGGCCATGTAGCGCCCTGCGCGCGACGAACAGGTCGAAGGCGCAGGCACCTATGCCCATGGCCAGCGCCAGCTTGGCCGTGCCCGGCATCTGGCCCGACGCCAGCGAGGCATAGGTCAGCGCGCCATAGGTGACGAACTCGCCCTGGGGGATGAGGATGACGCGGGTGACGGCGAACACGAGCACCAGCGCCAGGCCGAGCAGCGCATAGATCGCGCCATTGGTGATGCCGTCCTGTAGCAGGAACAGCATGATGGTGGTGTTCAAGACCGGACGCTCCCCCTCGAAGATTGGGGACCCGTCTCCGCGCTTGCGGTGGATGGTCCCTCACAGCCATTGAAATACGCTGACGATATTTGATATGATCCATAACAATTATCGAATATAACATCAAGGGTGGGAAACGACCCGTCCCGAATTTAGCGGGATTGCGAGCATGAGGCGATGACCGTTTCGAAAAGCGCTGAGAAGTCCTCCGAAAAACCCGGCGAGGCCACCAAAGGCCGTAAGGATGCGCCCGAGGGCCTGCCCGAAGCCCTCCAGCTGGGCGAGCTCTCCGAACAGCTCGGCTACGTGCTGAAACGGGCGCAGCTCAAGGTATTCGAGAATTTCCTGCGCTGCATGGCCTCGCTCCAGCTCACGCCGGCGCAGTTCTCGGTGCTGTTGCTGGTCGAGAAGAACCCGGGCCGGAACCAGACCGAGATCGCCTCCACCCTCGGTATCCTCAGGCCGAATTTCGTCGCCATGCTCGACAATCTCGAGAGCCGCGACCTCTGCGCCCGGATCCGCTCCACCAACGACCGGCGTTCGCACATCCTGGTGCTGACCGATAAGGGCAAGGCGGTCCTGACGCGCGCCAAGAAGCTCGTCGCCACCAAGCACGAGTCGCGGCTCAACGAGCTGCTCGGGCAAGCCAACCGCGAAGCGCTGCTGCACATGCTGTCGAAGATCGCCAACGAATTTTGAGGGTTACGCCGCTGCGAACCGGTCGGCCAGTGCAGGCGTCTCCGCGGAGAGGAAGCGGCGCACGCGAGCAGCTCGCCGAGCGCGAGCGGATCGAGGTCTGCCACGTCCTGGTCGCTCTCAGCCATGCGCGGTGTCCCCGAACGCGCATTAGGGCAGGCGACGGTGAAATGAGCCCCATCATTTGTCCAAACACCGGGCTTGCCGCGCGAGCTTACAGGCGGCGCGGCCAGCCGCCAGATCCGCGGCCTGCGGCGTGGATTCAGAGATCGCTCACCATGGCGACGCCTGGGACTCAACCGGGGCAGGCGGCAGGTATCAGTCGACCAGGATCACCCTGATGTCGTTCACATTGGTCAGCGTCGGGCCGGGCATCAGCAGATCGCCGGTCACCTCGAAGAACGTCGTCGCGTCATTGTTGTCGAGATAGGCTTGTGGCTGAAGTCCCTCCGCCTCCATCCTGGCGAAGGTCGCCGCGTCGATCAGCGCACCGGCGGGGTCGGTGGGGTTGCCCGCGCCGCCGTCCGCGCCGTCGGTGTCGCCGGCAAGCGCCGAGATGTCGGGCGTATTCTTCAACAGTGAGGCCAGCGCCAGCGCGTATTCCTGGTTTGGGCCGCCGCGGCCATTGCCTCGCACGGTCACCGTGAGCTCGCCGCCGGACAGGATCGCGGCGCGCTTGCCCTGCGCACGGGCGGCAAGCGCGAGCCTGGCGTGATCGGCGGCGACCTCGCGGGCCTCGCCCTCGAGATCGGCGCCGAGATCGATGGTCTCATAGCCCGCGTCCTTGGCGAGCTTCACCGCAGCGTCGAGCGATTGCTTGGGCCGCGCGATCAATTCGAAATGCGCGCGGGCAAAGGCGGCGTCGCCGGGTTTGCAACTTTCATTGGCGGGATCGTCGAGCGCGCGCCGTACGGCATCGTCGATGGCGAGCTTGTACTTTGCAACGATCGCGCGTGCGTCGGCCAGCGAGGTCGGATCGGGCACGGTGGGACCCGAGGCAATCGCGGAGGGATCGTCGTGCGGCACATCGGAGATCGCCAGCGTCACGATCTCGGCGGCATTCTTGCCGGCGCGCGCCAGCCGCCCGCCCTTGATGCGCGAGAGATGCTTTCGCACGACATTCATTCTCGCCGATCGGCGCGCCCGAGCGCAGCAGCGCCTTGTTGACCGCCTGCTTCTGCGCAAAGCTGATCCCATCGACCGGCGCGATCCAGTTCGCCGAGCCGCCCCCGGTGAGCAGCACCAGCAGCAGATCGTCAGGACCGGCTTCGCCTGCGAGCGCGAGCGTGTCGGCCGCCCCCTTCAGGCCGGCCTCATCGGGCACCGGATGGCCGGCTTCGACGATTCGGATGCGGCGGGTCGGCGCGCCGTAGCCGTGGCGCGTGGTGGCGATGCCGACGAGGCGCTCCGGAGCCAGCTTGAGGGCATCGAGATAGTGCCGTTCCGCGGCGGCGGCCATCGCGGCGGCGCCCTTGCCGGCGGCAAGGCAGATCACCCGGCCCTTCGGAGCGGGGCGCAGATGCGGCGCCAGGATCGTATTCGGATGGGCCGCGGCAACGGCGGCGTCGTAGAGCGCGCGGAGCAAGGGACGTCGGTCGGTCATGACGATGGCCTTCGGCAAACTCGTGAGCAGACTAGAGCTGTGGCGAGAACGTCGCCATTCCCCTGCCTAGCGCATCGGACGCGAAAGGGTAAGCTTGCTTTACCATCATTCGGTTGTGCAATCGCGTGATGATAATCGGCATGCAGCAAAACCCCCTGCGATCGTCTCGCAGGGGGGCTGCTTCTCTGCGCGTCGGAGCGGCTAGCCGCCGACGTCGGCGCTGATCACGTCGCCGAACAGATCCCACTTCTCGCCCTTGAACTTCTCGAGCTGAAGCTGGCTGATCGGCGCAAAGTCGGTCGGCGAGGTGTTGATCTGGATACCGGGCAGCAGCACCTCGGTGCGGAAGTTCTTCAGGCTGGCGGCCTGTTTCATGACGTTCGCGCGGGTGAGATCGTCGCCGCACTGCTTCAACACCTGGACCAGGGTCTGCGCCACGCCGTAGCCGACGATGGTGCCGTGGTCGAGCTTGTCGCCTTCGGGGAAGTATTTGGTCATGAAAGCGAGAAATTCCTTCATGCCGGGGTCGTTGTTCCACTGCGGATCCGAGACGTCTTTCAGATAGTCGGCGGAGATGATGTCCTGCGCATTCTCGAAGCCCGCGGGCTTGAGCACGCTGCCGACGGAGCCGGAGACGTTGTTGAGGAAATGCAGCGGCTTCCAGCCGACCTCCGCCACCTTCTTGATCGCCTGCGCCGCGAATTTCGGCGTCGTGATGTTCATGAACACGTCGGCGCCGGTCGACTTCAGCTTGACGATGTGGCTGTCGATGGTCGGCTCGGTGGTCTCGTAGCTTTCCTCCGCAACGATCATCGAGGACGCCTTGGAGCCGAGGCCGTCTTTCAGGCCCTTGAGATAGTCCTTGCCGTAATCGTCGTTCTGGTAGAGCACGGCGATCTTGGCGTCGGGCTTGTTCTTCAAAAGCCATTTCGCGTAGATCTGCGTCTCGCTCTGGTAATTGGGTTGCCAGCCCATCGTCCAAGGGAAATTCTGCGGATCGTTCCACTTGGTGGCGCCGGTGGCGACGAACAGTTGCGGTACCTTCTTGGTGTTCATGTATTTGTGGATCGCCGAGTTCGACGGCGTGCCGAGCGAATTGAAGATCAACAGCACTTCGTCGCTTTCGACCAGCTTGCGCGCTTGCTCGACTGCCTTCGGCGGCGAGTAGGCGTCATCGTAGGAGATGAAGTTGATCTTGCGGCCGTTGATGCCGCCCTCGTCGTTGATCTTCTTGAAATAGGCGGCTTCGGTCCGTCCGATGATGCCGTAGGCGGAGGCCGGTCCGCTGTAGGGCATGATGTTGCCGATCTTGATCTCGCTATCGGTCGCGCCGGTATCGTATTTCTTCTGGGCGGACGCGATGGAGGTCGAGGCCGCAATGAGCGCGAGCGCCAGTGACGCGGCCGCAAGCTTGCCGGTGACAGCGGGCATTCCAATCTCCCTTTTCCTTGGTGTGTGCGCTCCTTTTCTTGGCTTCATTGTTCTTGAGCCGCGCGAGGCCAATTCAATACGATTTGGCTTGGGCCTTCAACAGAAAGCCCCCCGCGAGGTCGTCGCAGGGGTTGCGTCTTTAGTAGTCAGGAGCGCCTGTGCAACTGCGAGAAGGGTGGGACCTTCCTGGTTGCTTCACATCCATCGAGCCATTCTGAGTTGCCGTTAACGACCGGGCTCGCTCGAAATGACGTCGCCGAACAATTCCCAGGCCTTGCCCTTGAACCGCATCATCTGAAGCTGCTCGATCGGCGCGAAATCGTCGGGCGCGGTGTTGATCTTGATGCCGGGAAGCAGCGTGTCTGGCGCGAAATCGTGCAGGCTCGCGGCCTGCTTCATGACGTTGTCGCGGGTCAGATTGTCGCCGCACATCTGCAGCACCTTCACCATGGTCTGTGCGGCGGCGTAACCGAACACCACGCCGGCGTCGAGCTTGTTGGCCTTCGGATCGTACTGCGCGACGAAGTCGTAGAACTTCCTCATGCCGTCATCCGCATTCCATTGCGGGTCGGAGCCGTCCTTGATGTAGCTCGCCGACAAGATGCCCTGCGAGATCTCGAAGCCCGCGGGCTCGATCACTCCCCCGACCGACGCAGACACGTTCGAGATGATGTGGACGGGGTGCCAGTTGATCTCGGCCGCCTTCTTGATCGCCTGCGCGGCGAATTTCGGCGTGGTGACGCTGATGAACACGTCGGCGCCCGCGGCCTTCAGCTTCACGATGTGCTCGTCGATCGCGGGCTCCGATGTGTCGTAAGCCTCCTCGAGCACGATCATCGACGCCTTGGCGCCGAGGCCGTCCTTCAGCCCGCTCAGATAGTCCTTGCCGAAATCATCGTTCTGGTAGAGCACGCCGATCTTTGCGTCCGGCTTCTCCGTCATGATGTACTTGGCGTAGACCTTCGCCTCGCTCGCGTAGCTCGGCTGCCAGCCCATCGTCCAGGGATATTGCTTCGGGTCGTTCCACTTCGAGGCGCCGCTCGCCACGAACAATTGCGGCACCTTCTTCTCGTTCATGTATTTGCGGATGGCGCCGTTGGTCGAGGTGCCGAGCGAGCCGAAGATCAAGAGCACATTGTCGCTCTCGACCAGCTTGCGGGCCTGCTCCACCGTCTTCGGCGGCGAGTACCCATCATCGTACGTGATAAATTTGACCTTGCGGCCGTTGATGCCGCCCTCGGCATTGATCTTGTTGAAATAGGCTTCCTCGGCCTTGCCGATCGCGCCGTAAGCGGAGGCTGGTCCGCTATAGGGCATGATGTTGCCGATCTTGATCTCGGTATCCGAGGCGCCGTTGTCGTAGGCTTTCTGCGCCAGGGCGGGATTGCCCATCGCAGTGCACAACGCGAATGCGGCCGAAAACGCCGCAACCTGAAATCGAACGACGCTCATCGCTCTCCCACCTCACCTGGATCGGCGCCGCATTGAACAAGATTGATCCGTGACGTCAACAAAAAGCCCCCACGATCGCTCGTGGGGGCCTCGTCAGTTTGGACCATTGCGACGACGCGTTATTCCGGAGCGACGTCGCCGTTCATGATGTCGCCGAACTGTTCCCACTTCTCGCCCTTGAAACGCTGCATCTGCAGCTGGCTGATCGGGGCGAAGTCGTTCGGACCGGTGTTGATCTTGACCCCGGGCAGGAGCGTGTCCGGCGTGAAGTCCTTCAGGCTCGCCGCCTGCTTCATCAGATTGGCGCGGGTGAGATCGTCCCCGCACTGTTCCAATGCCTTGACCAGCGTCTGAGCGGCGCCGTAGCCATAGACGACGCTGGAGTCGGTCTTGTCGGCGCCGGGCATGTACTTGTCGAGGAACTCGACCCACTTCTTCATGCCGGCATCGTCGGCCCAGCGCGGATCGGCGCCGTCCTTGGCGTAAGCCGCCGACAGCACGTCCTGCGAGGCTTCGAAGCCCGCAGGCTTCATCACGCTGCCGACCGAAGCCGACACGTTGGTGATGATCTGGAGCGGCTTCCAGCCGAGCTCGGCGGTCTTCTTGATGGTCTGGGCGCCGAACTTCGGCGTCGTGTAGATCAAGAGCACGTCGGGATTGGCGGCCTTGATCTTGACAATGTGGCCGTCGATCGACGGCTCGGAGACCTCATAGCTCTCTTCCATGATGATCATGGACGAGGCTTTGGCGCCAAAGCCGTCCTTGGTGCCCTTGAGGTAGTCTTTGCCGAAATCGTCGTTCTGATAGAGGATCGCGACCTTGGCGTCGGGCTTCTCCTTCATCAGCCACTTCGCGTAGATCTGCGCTTCGCTCTGGTAGGACGGCTGCCAGCCCATGGTCCAGGGAAAGTGCTTCGGGTCGTTCCACTTGGTCGCGCCGGTGGCGACGAACAGCTGCGGCACCTTCTTGGCGTTCAGATATTTCTGGATCGCGGTGTTGGAGGGCGTGCCCAGCGGGTTGAACACGGCGAGTACCTCGTCGCTTTCGACCAGCTTGCGGACCTGCTCGACCGCCTTCGGCGGTGAATAGCCGTCATCATAGGTGACGTAGACGATCTTGCGGCCGTTGATGCCGCCCTTGTCGTTGATCATCTTGAAATAGGCTTCTTCGGTCTTGCCGATGATGCCGTAGGCCGACGCCGGACCGCTGTACGGCATGATGTTGCCGATCTTGATCTCGGTATCACTCGCGCCGGTGTCGTAGGTCTTCTGAGCGAATGCTGCGCCGGAGGTGAGGGTCGCGAGCGCCGTTACAAGTGCGGCGGTTCGCAGTGTTCTTCCGAAAGGCAATTGGGTCTCCTTGGTTAGACAAACAGTGTTGACGAGCGTTTTCAGCTTTTTCTGAGCCGTCCGGCGAGTTGCTGGCCCATGATCGCGAGTTGCCTTGCCCCGTGCGGCACGAGGTAGATGACGAGGAACAGGAGCACGCCGAACACGGCGCCGGAGAGGCCCTTGGAAATGCCCTCCGCGATGTTGGGCACGAAGATGATGAAGGCGGCGCCGATGATCGAGCCGGGCAGCCAGCCGACGCCGCCGACGACCATGCCCAGGAACAGCTGGATCGCGAGCGTGATGGTGAAGCTGTCGGGCGCGACGAACTGCACCGCGATCGCGCTGAGGCCACCGGCGACGCCGGTGATGCCGGCCGAGACGCCGAAGGCGAGCGTCTTGTACAGCGCGACGTTGACGCCCATGGCCGAGGCCGCGATCTCGTTGTCGCGGATCGCCATGAAGGCGCGGCCCGAGCGGGAGCGCAGCAGGTTGACCGAGAAAATGTAGATCGCGAGCACGACGACGAGCGTAAAATAGTACAGCCACATGTCCTGCGACATCTTCAGGCCGAACGGCGCGTCGGGCTTGGTGACGACGAGGCCTTGCACGCCGCCGGTCCAGGGCTCGAGGAAGTTCAGCTTGAGGAGCTGCGGCATCGCAGTGGCGAGCGCGAAGGTGGCAAGCGCGAGATACACGCCGGAAAGCCGCAGCGCCGGCTGGCCGAACAGGAAACCCGCGCCAAAGCACAGCACGCCAGCGACCGGCAGGCACAGGAAGTACGGGATGTTGAATTGCTCCATCATGACCGCGGTGATGTAGGCGCCGATGCCGTAGAACGCGCTTTGGCCGAGCGAGAACTGGCCGCTTCCGCCGGTCAGGATGTTCAACGCCAGCACGGCGAGGCCGAGATAGAGCAGCTGGGTCAGCTGGAAGATCACGAAGTTCTTCGCAAACATGGGAACGACGAGGAGCAGCAGCAGCACCACCACGGAGGTGCCCGTGCCCAGCGTCATGGCCCGTTTCGGAACAGCCTCGACTGCCTCGTTGCCTTGGGCGGCGACTTCTTCTGCGGCGCTCATGATCAAACTCGCTTGACGATGTGCCGGCCGAACAGGCCAGCGGGTTTGACGACCAGGACGGAGATGATCAGCGCGAGCGCGATCGGGAGCTTCAGCTCATTGCCGACGCCGGGGATATAGGTGCCGGCGAGGTTCTCGAAGATGCCGACCAGGAAGCCGCCGACCACGGCGCCGAAGGGGCTGGTCAGTCCGCCGAGCACGGCTGCGGCGAAGCCGTAGATCAGCACGCCGCCCATCATGTTGGGCTCGAGGAACACGACAGGCGCAATCAGCATGCCGGCGATCGCGCCGATCGCGGTGGCCATGCCCCAGCCGAGCGCGATCATCCAGCTCGTGTTGATGCCGACGAGGCGGGCCGATTCAGGCACGGAGGCGGCCGCGCGCATCGCAAGGCCGATCCTGGTGTACTGGAAGAAGAAATACAGACCGAGCAGCAGCAGCACGGTGACGCCGATCATGCCGGCCTGGTGGGTCGAGATCAGCTGGCTGCCCAGGAACGGCGCGGAGCCGAACGGGGTCGGATATTGCTTGATGGTGAAGTCCCAGATCAGGCCGGCCGACGAGTTGATGATCGCGAACAGCGCGATGAAGCCGGCGACGTTGGTCAAGACAGGCGCTTTCGCCAGCGGCTTGAACAGGATGCGCTCGATGGCGATGCCGGCGACGAAGGAGAAGAGCAGCGTGATCAGGAAGGCGCCCCAATAGGGCACGCCCCACTGCATCAGCTGCCAGGAGATGAAGGTCGAGAACATCGCCATCTCGCCTTGCGCGAAGTTGAGATGGTCGATGGCCTGGTAGATCATGACGACCGCGAGCGCCATGCAGGCGTAGATCGCGCCCGTGGCAATGCCGGCCAGGACCTGGTTGGTAAACAGTTCCATCGTGCCGGCTCCTCAGTAACCCAGATAGGATTTGCGGATTTCTTCGTTGTTCGCGATGTCCTTGGCATTGCCCGACATCACGATACGGCCGGTCTCGATCACATAGGCCTGGTCGGCGAGTTCGAGCGCAAGCTGGGCGTTCTGCTCGACCACCAGGATCGACACCTTGTCCTCGCGGTTGATCTTGCCGAGGATGCCGAACAGGTCGCGCACGACGAGCGGCGCAAGCCCAAACGACGGCTCATCGAGCAGCATCAGCCGCGGCCGCAGCATCAGCGCACGCGCAACCGCGAGCATCTGCTGCTCGCCGCCCGAGAGCGTGCCGGCCTGCTGGGTATGCCGCTGCTTCAGAACCGGGAAATGCGCGTACATGCGCTCGATGTCGGAGACGATGCCGGCATTGTCCTTGCGCGTGATGGCCCCGAGCTGGAGGTTCTCCTCCACCGTCATGGTGGTGAAGGTGCCGCGGCCCTGCGGCACATGGGCGATGCCGAAGCGCACGATGCTTTCGGTGGATTTGTTGTTCAGCGGCTTGCCGTCGAACTCGATGCCGCCGGTGGAGCGCACCATGTTGCAGATCGCGCGCAGCGTGGTGGTCTTGCCGGCGCCATTGGCACCCAGCAGCGTCGTCAGCGAGCCCTCGTTGAGCGAGAAGGTGAGGCCATGGAGCGCCTGGACCTGGCCGTAATAGGCGCGCAGGTCCTTGACGTTGAGCAGAACAGTCATTGGTCCTTGCTCCCGAGATAGGCCTTGATGACGTCGGGGTCCGCCTGCACCTGGGCGGGCGTGCCTTCCGCGAGCTTCTTGCCGAAATTCAGCGCGACGACGTGGTCCGCGATCGACATCACGAGGCCCATGTGATGCTCGACCAGCAGCACCGTCATGTGGCGCTCGTCACGGATTTTGCGGATGAGGTCGCCGAGCACGTAGACCTCTTCATGGTTGAGACCGCCGGCGGGCTCGTCGAGCAGCAGGATCTTCGGATCGGCCGCGAGTGCCCGCGCCAGCTCGACGCGCTTCTGCGTGCCGAAGGGCAGGCCGGAGACGGTGGTGTGGGCGACCTCCTCGAGGTCGAGATAGGCGAGGATCTCGCGCACCTTGTTGTTCACGCCGGTTTCGCTGCGGCGAATCCAAGCCAGGCGCAGCGAGTCGCTGATGATGTCGCTGGAGGTACGGGCGTGGGTGCCGACGCGGACATTGTCCATCACCGACAGGTTCGGGAACAGCGCCACGTTCTGGAAGGTGCGGCCGATGCCGATCTCGGCGATCCGGTGCGGCGGTCGATTCAGGATGCTCACACCTTCCATCAGGATGTCGCCGGATGACGGCTGGTAGAGGCGTGAGAGGCAGTTGAAGAGCGTGGTCTTGCCGGCGCCATTGGGGCCGATCAGTCCGAGGATCTGGCCCTTATGCATGTCAAAGGACACGCCGTTGAGCGCGACGATGCCGCCGAACACGACGCTGACGCCGCGAACGGCAAGCAGGGGCGATGTCCCCTGCGCGAGCTGTGCCTGCGTCATGTCGTCTCGCCCACAGACATCAGTGGGCGAACGGGCGACGCGAGTCGCTCCCTGACACGACAAAGGCTATCTGAACCCCTCGGCCACACGCGCAACTTTTCCTCCTGATTTCAGCTTTTTGCTGACTTCATTTTTGGATTGCGGCATCAGACCCCCAAGCGCCGCTTCGATGTTCCTTACCATCGCCAGCAAGCGCGGTCCAATGTCGTTGATCAATCGCTCTTCCGTGAAGCGGAATGCGGGGGCGCCGCAATTGAACGCGTAGGGACCGGTTCCGTCGTTGAGCTTGAGCGCAACGCCGGCTGCGCCGATGTCGTCGTGCCAGTCGCCGACGGAGATCGCGAAGCCATGCTTGGCAACCGTCTCGCCGGAACGCTCCAGGCCGTCGCGCATCTTGGGCCACCGGCTGCCGTAATGCTCGCGCAGTTCGCGCAGCAATTCGGTGCGCTCGTCATCGTTCAGCGCCCAGAAATAGGCGCGCCCCATCGCGGTGGTTGCAATCGGCACGCGCGATCCGACGTCAAGTTGAACTCCGACCGTCTCGGTGCCGCGGCTCTGCCCGAAATAGATCATGCTTTGGCGATCGCGGCCGCCGATTGCGACGGCCCCCCCCGTCGCGCGCATCACGTCCTCGCGAAACGGTTCCGACAAATGCCGAACGCCGAGATTGGCCAGCGCGGCGTAACCGAGCGCCATTGCGGCGGGCGCCAGCTGATACTTTTCGAAACGGGGAACCGGTGTCAGATAGCCGAGCTTCGTCAGCGTGTAGGTCAGCCGCGACACCGTCGGCTTCGGCAGGTTGGTGCGGGAGGCAATCTCCTGATTGCCGAGAAGTCCGTCGCTCGGTTGGAATGCTCGCAATACATCAAGCCCGCGGGAAAGCGCGACGACGAAATTCCGATCGGTCGCGGTCTTCTTTCCTGTACGCTTCATCCCTGATCTGCTTCTTGCGCGGAGTCGTTGACAAGCCACGTGCTTCAAAATAACCCTGCCGTCAAGATGCGGAATTAAATTCCGCACCGCGAAATCGAACAAAAGTAAATCCCCACCAAGGAGGGAAGCCGTGAGCGAAGTGGTCAAGCTTGAGCGTCATGACGAAGTCGGGATCGTCACGGTCAATAGCCCTCCAGTCAATGCGCTGAGTGCCGCAGTTCGTGGCGGTATCCTGGAGTGCATGAAGGCCGCGATCGCAGATCCCGCCATCAAGGGCATCGTGCTGACCTGCGCCGGCCGTACCTTCATCGCGGGCGCCGACATCACCGAGTTCGGCAAGCCGCCGAAGGCCCCCGCGCTCAACGACGTGCTGGCGGAGATCGAGAACTCGCCCAAGCCGGTCGTGGCCGCAATTCACGGCACCGCGCTCGGCGGTGGCCTCGAAGTGGCGCTTGCCTGTCATTTCCGCGTGGCCGTGAAGGAAGCCAAGCTCGGCCTGCCCGAGGTGAAGCTCGGCCTGTTACCGGGCGCCGGCGGCACCCAGCGCCTGCCGCGCGCGGTCGGTCCCGAGCTCGCGGTCAAGATGATCGTCGGTGGGGATCCCATCGGTGCGGCTGAAGCGCTCAAGACCGGCTTGATCGAGGAGATCGTCGAAGGCCCGGCCTCCGGCGGAGAAGCCTTCGTGCGCAAGCTGCTGGCCGAGAAGCGCCCGCTGCGCCGGCTGCGCGACGATGATTCAAAGATCGCGGCAGCGAAGGCCGATCGCTCGATCTTCACCAATGCGGTCGCGGCCATGACCAAGAAGGCGCGCGGCCTGGAAGCGCCGTTCGCCGCTGCCGACGCGGTCGGCTACGCCATCGACCTCCCGTTCGACGAAGGTCTGAAGAAGGAGCGCGAGGGTTTCCTCAAGCTCGTCGCCAGCGACCAGTCCAAGGCGCAGCGTTACGCCTTCTTCGCCGAGCGCGAAGCCGCCAAGATCGCAGGCGTGCCCGAAGGCACCAAGTCGCGCCCGGTCAACCGTGTTGCCATTCTCGGCGCCGGCACGATGGGCGGCGGCATCGCGATGTCCTTTGCCAATGCCGGCATCCCCGTCACCCTGATCGAAACAGGCGAGGAGCAGCTCAAGCGCGGCATGGGGATCATGCAGAAGAACTGGGAAGCGACCGCCGCCCGCGGCGGCATTCCGGCCGATGCGCCCGCCAAGCGCATGGCGCTGATCAACGGCGTCGTCGGAATCGAGAATGTCGGCGATGCCGACCTCGTCATCGAAGCGGTGTTCGAGACGATGGCGGTGAAGCAGGAAGTGTTCGGCAAGCTCGACAAATACGCCAAGCAAGGCGCCGTGCTCGCGTCCAACACCTCGTACCTGAACATCGACGAGATCGCGAAGGCGACCAAGCGTCCACAGGACGTGCTCGGCATGCACTTCTTCTCGCCGGCCAACGTCATGAAGCTGTGCGAGATCGTGCGCGCCGACAAGACCGCACCGGATGCGCTGGTTACCGCCGTGAGCATCGCCCGCAAGATCGCGAAGGTGCCGGCCGTGGTCGGCGTCTGCGACGGTTTCGTCGGCAACCGCATGCTGGCGCAGCGTGGCAAGCAGTCCGAGAAGCTGTTGTTCGAGGGCGCGCTGCCGCAGCAGGTGGACGCTGTCGTCACAAAATTCGGCATGCCGATGGGCCCGTTCGCGATGGGCGACCTCGCCGGCCTCGACATCGGCTGGCGCTCGCGTAAGGACCGCGGCATCAAGTCGGAAATCGCCGACGCGCTGTGCGAAGCCGGCCGCTTCGGCCAGAAGACCGGCAAGGGCTACTACAAGTATGAGCAGGGCTCGCGCGCGCCGATGCCGGATCCCGAGGTCGAGAAGCTGATCGACGAGACGCTGCTGCGTCTCGGCCGCAAGAAGCGCGTCGTCAGCGACGACGAGATCCTCGAGCGCATGATGTATCCGATGATCAACGAAGGCGCGAAGATCCTCGAAGAGGGCATCGCGGCACGCCCCTCCGACATCGACGTGGTCTGGCTCTACGGCTATGGCTGGCCGATCTATCGCGGTGGCCCGATGTTCTGGGCCGACAGCGTCGGCCTCAAGCATATCGCCGACCGCCTTTCCTACTACGCCAAGGAAACCAACGACCCCAGCCTCGAGCCCGCCCCGCTGCTGAAGAAGTTGGCTGCCGAAGGCAAGACGTTCGCGTCGCTGGCGGCCGAGTCGAAGGCGGCGTGAACAGGTTGGGCTCGGTGATCACGAATGCCTTTCCAGGGCAGCGCTCTCTCCGTTCCGTCCCCCCTCGTGGGGGAGGGGCGGGGAGGGGGGAAGCCCCGGGCGAGGTCGGCGCTTGTGGCCACCCCCTTGCTCAACCCTTCCCCACAAGGGGGAGGGGAGCCCATCCGCCGGTGCCCACCTCACACGGCCCGGCTACTACCGCTTTGCAGAGTATCGATCGCCCATGACCCATCCCGGCGAACAGTTTTACCCTGAGGGCGTGCATTGGGACGACAGCATCGTCCAGGGCACGCTGCCCGACCTGCTCTCGACGGCCGCCGCAACTTACGGCCCGCGCATCGCGCTTGAATTTCGCGATCGTCCGATCACCTATGCCGAGCTGGCCGCTCAGGCCGAGCGCGCGGCGGCCGCGTTCCTGCGCGCCGGCTGCGGCAAGAACAGCTCCGTCGCGCTGTTCCTCGGCAATACGCCGGACCATCCCGTCAATTTCTTCGGCGCGCTGAAGGCAGGCGCCCGCGTCGCGCATCTGTCGCCGCTCGACGGCGAGATCGCGCTGACGCACAAGGTCTCCGATTCCGGCTCGCGCCTGCTCGTCACCTCGAACCTCCAGGCCTTGTTGCCGACCGCTCTGAAATTTCTGGAGAAGGGGCTGATCGATCGCGTGGTCGTCTGCGAGGACGACAGCTGGGGCAAGGCCGGCACGCCGCAGGCGGCGATCCCCGATGATCCCCGCATCGTCACCTTCAAGGCCTTCGTCGAGGGCGCGCCGCTGCCGGCACAATGGCCCGCAGTTTCGGTCGATGACGTCGCCTTGCTGCAATATACCGGCGGCACCACCGGCCTGCCGAAAGGCGCGATGCTTACGCATGGAAATCTCACCTCGGCGGTGTCGATCTACGACATCTGGGGCAAGCCGGCCCGTGCGGCGCGTGGCGACGTCGTCGAGCGCGTGATCTGCGTGCTGCCGCTGTTCCACATCTATGCGCTCACCGTGGTGTTGCTGTCGTCGCTCCGCCGCGGCAATCTGATCTCGCTCCACCAGCGCTTCGACGTCGAAGCCGTGATGCGCGACATCGAGGTCAAGCGCGCGACCTATTTCCCCGGCGTGCCGACGATGTGGATCGCGATCGCGGCACTGCCCGATCTCGACAAGCGCGACTTCTCCTCTCTCACCGCGATCGGCTCCGGCGGCGCACCGCTGCCGGTCGAGGTCGCGAGCTTCTTCGAGCGCAAGGTCGGCAAGAAGCTGAAGAGCGGCTGGGGCATGACCGAGACCTGCTCGCCCGGCACCGGCCATCCGCCCGTCGGACCCGACAAGCCCGGCTCGATCGGGTTGATGCTGCCCGGTATCGAGCTTGACGTCGTCTCGCTCGAAGATCCCACCAAGGTGTTGCCGCCGGGCGAAGTCGGCGAGATCCGCATCAAGGGCCCGAACGTCACCAGAGGCTACTGGAATAGACCCGCCGGATCCGCGGAGGCTTTCGTCGACGGCCGCTTCCTCACGGGGGATATCGGCTATGTCGACACCGACGGCTATTTCTTCCTGGTCGACCGCAAGAAGGACATGATCATCTCAGGCGGCTTCAACGTCTATCCGCAGATGATCGAGCAGGCGATCTACACCGTTCCTGGCGTGCATGAAGTGATCGTGCTCGGCATTCCCGACCCCTATCGCGGCGAGGCCGCGAAGGCCTTCATCAAGCTGAAGCCGGGCGCCAAGCCGTTCTCGCTCGACGAGCTGCGTGCGCAGCTTGCCGGCAAGGTCGGCAAGCACGAAATGCCGGCGGCGGTCGAATTCGTCGACGACCTGCCGCGCACGCCGGTCGGAAAATTGTCGCGCCACGAACTGCGCCAGCAGCAGAAAACATCACAATCCACGCAACCAGGAGGTCGCTCTTGACCGACGCCGTCATCGTTTCCACCGCCCGCACGCCGATCGGCAAGGCCTATCGCGGCATGCTCAACGCCACCGAGGGCGCGACGCTGCTCGGTCACGCCATCAGCGAAGCCGTCGCGCGCGCAAAAGTCGATCCGAAGGAGATCGAGGACGTCGTGATGGGCGCCGCCCTCCAGCAGGGCGCGACCGGCGGCAACATCGCGCGCAAGGCGTTGCTCCGTGCCGGCCTTCCCGTGACGGTCGCCGGCACCACGATCGACCGACAGTGCGCCTCGGGCCTGCAGGCGATCGCGCTGGCCGCGCGTTCGGTGATCTTCGACGGCGTCGAGATCGCGGTCGGCGGTGGCGGCGAGTCGATCTCGCTGGTGCAGAACGACAAGATGAACGGCTTCCACGCCCAGGATCCGGCGCTGCTCAAGATCAAGGGCGAAGTCTACATGCCCATGATCGACACCGCCGAAATCGTCGCCAAGCGCTACGGAATTTCGCGCGAACGCCAGGACGAATATTCGCTGGAGAGCCAGCGCCGCACCGCAGCCGCGCAGCAGGGCGGCAAGTTCAAGGACGAGCTCGCGCCGATCACCACGCAGATGGCGGTTACCGACAAGGCGACCGGCACGGTCTCGATGAAGGAAGTGACGCTATCCCAGGACGAAGGTCCACGCCCCGAGACGACGCTCGAAGGCCTTGCCGGCCTCAAGCCCGTGCGCGGCGACGGCTTCTCCATCACCGCCGGCAATGCCAGCCAGCTCTCCGACGGCGCCAGCGCCTCGGTGATCATGAGCGACAAGGAGGCGGCGAAACGCGGTCTCAAGCCGCTCGGCATCTTCCGCGGCTTCGTCTCGGCCGGCTGCGAGCCCGATGAGATGGGCATCGGCCCGGTGTTTGCCGTGCCGCGCCTGCTCAAGCGCCATGGCCTCAAGGTCGACGATATCGGCCTCTGGGAGCTGAACGAAGCCTTCGCGGTGCAGGTGCTCTATTGCCGCGACAAGCTCGGCATCGATCCTGACAAGATCAACGTCGATGGCGGTGCGATCTCGGTTGGCCATCCCTACGGCATGTCCGGCGCACGCCTCACCGGCCACGCCCTGATCGAAGGCCGCCGTCGCAAGGCCAAGTACGCGGTCGTCACCATGTGCGTCGGCGGCGGCATGGGCGCGGCTGGTCTGTTCGAAATTTTGCAGTAATTCATAGGAGGATCCGATGGATCTCGCATTCACGAAAGAAGAGCAGGCGTTTCGCGAGGAAGTGCGTTCATTCTTCCGCGAGAACGTGCCGCCGGATACGCGGCGCAAGCTGGTCGAAGGCCGTCACCTCTCGAAGGACGAGATGGTGACGTGGTGGCGCATCCTCAACAAGAAGGGCTGGGGCGTCAGCCATTGGCCCAAGCAGTATGGCGGCACGGGTTGGACCTCGGTGCAGCACTACATTTTCAACGAAGAGCTGCAGTCCTATCCGGCGCCGCAGCCGCTCGCCTTCGGCGTCAGCATGGTCGGCCCCGTCATCTACACCTTCGGCAATGAAGAGCAGAAGCAGAAGTATCTGCCGCGCATCGCCAATGTCGACGATTGGTGGTGCCAGGGCTTCTCCGAGCCCGGCTCCGGTTCGGACCTCGCCTCGCTCAAGACGAAAGCGGAGCGCAAGGGCGACAAGTGGATCATCAACGGCCAGAAGACCTGGACCACGCTGGCCCAGCACGCCGACATGATCTTCTGCCTCTGCCGCACCGATGCGTCCGCCAAGAAGCAGATGGGCATCTCCTTCATCGTATTCCCGATGAAGTCGAAGGGCGTCACCGTGCGCCCGATCCAGACCATCGACGGCGGCCACGAGGTCAACGAAGTGTTCTTCGACGACGTCGAGGTTCCCTACGAAAACCTGATCGGCGAAGAGAACAAGGGCTGGGATTACGCCAAATTCCTGCTCGGCAACGAGCGCACCGGCATTGCGCGCGTCGGCGTCTCCAAGGAGCGGCTGCGCCGTATCCGCGACCTCGCCGGCAAGGTCGAATCGTCAGGCAAGCCGATCATCCAGGACGCGGCGTTCCGCGAGAAGCTGGCGGCCTGCGAGATCGAGCTGAAGGCGCTCGAGCTGACGCAGCTGCGCGTCGTCGCCGATGAAGGCAAGCACGGCAAGGGCAAGCCCAATCCGGCGTCCTCGGTGCTGAAGATCAAGGGCTCCGAGATCCAGCAGACCACCACCGAGCTGCTGATGGAAGTGATCGGCCCGTTCGCCGCGCCCTACGATGTGCACGGAGACGACGGCTCGAACGAAGCCATGGACTGGACCGCCCAGATCGCGCCGAGCTACTTCAACAACCGCAAGGTCTCGATCTACGGCGGCTCCAACGAGATCCAGCGCAACATCATCGCCAAGGCCGTGCTGGGATTGTGACGCTCTCTCCTCGCCCTCTTCCCGTTCTTACGGAGAGGGTAGGGGTGAGGGGCCTCTCTCCGTGCGAGATTTATGACCTAGGGAAACAGAGATGGATTTTGATTTGACCGAGGAGCAGCGGCTCCTGAAGGACAGCATCGACGGCCTGCTGACCGATTGCTACGATTTCGAGAGCCGCAAGAAGTACATGAAGGAGAAGGGCGGCTGGAGCAGAGCCGTCTGGGGCAAGCTCGCCGAGCAGGGCCTGCTTGGTCTGCCCTTCAGCGAGGCCGATGGCGGCTTCGGCGGCGGCGGTGTCGAGACCATGATCGTGATGGAAGCGCTCGGCAAGGCTCTGGTGCTCGAGCCTTATCTCGCGACCGTCGTGATCGGCGGCGGCTTCCTGCGCCACGCCGGCACCGACGCGCAGAAGGCCGCGCATGTCCCCGGCATCGTCGACGGCAGCAAGACGCTGGCGTTTGCCCAACTCGAGAAGAACTCGCGCTACGATCTGTTCGACGTCGCCACCACGGCGAAGAAGAAGGGCGACGGCTGGGTCATCGACGGCGAAAAATTCGTCGTGCTCAACGGCGAGAATGCCGACACGCTCGTCGTCACCGCGCGCACCAGGGGCAGCCGCCGCGACACGTCAGGCATCGGCGTGTTCCTGGTCCCCGCGGATGCCAAGGGCGTCACCAAAAAGTCCTACCCGACACAGGACGGCCTCCACGCCGCCGACATCACCTTCACCGGTGTCGAGGTCGGCGCGGATGCGGCGATCGGCAATCCCGATGACTCGCTGGCCCTGATCGAGCGCGTGGTGGACGAAGCCCGCGTCGCGCTATGCGCGGAAGCGGTCGGCCTGATGGACGAATCGCTCAAGACCACGGTCGAGTACATCAAGACCCGCAAGCAGTTTGGCGTCGCGATCGGCTCGTTCCAGTCGCTGCAGCACCGCGCCTCCGACATGTTCGTCGCCGCCGAGCAGGCGCGCTCGATGTCGATGTTCGCGACCATGGCGAGCGATTTCGAGGACGCACACGAGCGCTCCAACGCGATCGCTGCGGCCAAGGCGCAGATCGGCAAGTCGCTGAAATTCGTCGGCCAGCAGTCGATCCAGCTCCACGGCGGCATCGGCATGACCATGGAGGCGAAGATCGGCCACTACTTCAAGCGCCTGACCATGATCGAGAACACCTTCGGCGACACCGACTACCACCAGCGCCGCGTCGCGGATTCGGGTGGGTTGATCTAGATCTCTGCTTCGTCATTGGAGCGGAGCGAAGCAATCCAGAATCTATCCGCGGAGATAGTCTGGATTGCTTCTCGCGTCGGTCCTTGCAATGACGGAACAAGCGGCATCAGCGGAGCAACGACAATGAAAAACACCCCGTTCGATCTCACCGGAAGAGTCGCAGTCGTCACCGGCTCCAGCCGCGGCATTGGCCGCTCCTCCGCCGAGCTGCTCGCCAAGTTAGGGGCCAAGGTCGTGGTGTCCTCGCGCAAGGCGGACGCGTGCAAGGAAGTCGCCGACGGCATCAATGCCTCAGGCGGCGACGCCACCGTCATCCCCTGCAACATCGCGCGCAAGGCCGAGGTCGAGGCGCTGATCTCGGGTGCGACCCAGCATTACGGCAAGATCGACATCCTGGTCTGCAACGCCGCGGTGAACCCGTATTACGGCCCGCTGCTCGACATCACGGACGAGGCCTTCGACAAGATCATGGGCTCGAACGTCAAGAGCAACATCTGGCTCTCCGCGCTCGCAATCCCGCAGATGGCGGCACGCGGCAACGGCTCGGTCGTCATCATCTCCTCGATCGGCGGCTTGCGCGGCTCGACCGTGATCGGTGCCTACGGCATCTCCAAGGCGGCCGATTTCGCGCTGTGCCGCTCGCTCGCCGGCGAATGGGGCCCGAAGGGCGTCCGCGTCAACTGCATCGCGCCGGGCCTCGTCAAGACCGATTTCGCCCGCGCGCTGTGGGAAGACGAAGCCAACCTCAAGCGCCGCACCGCGACCACGCCGCTGCGCCGCATCGGCGAGCCCGACGAAATCGCCGGCGCCGTCGCCTATCTCGCCTCGGATGCCTCGAGCTTCATGACCGGCCAGACGATCGTGATCGACGGCGGCGTCACCACGGCGGCGGTGTAGGCTTCGCGCCACTTGCGATTGTATCTCAGCGCCGCTTCGCTTACCCTCTTCTTGAGGGGGCGGGTCGAGCTACGCTGGTCCCGGACCCCTCCAGGGGAGGGTAAGCGAGAGCCAGCTTGACCTCTCCGCGGCAATCCCGTTTCTTTGGCGCGACAGAATGACCCCTCCCGGGGTGAGCGCCCAAGAAAACGCCAAGGTAAGCTTCCATGTCTTTCGTCCTCGCCATCGACCAGGGCACCACCTCCTCGCGCGCAATCGTCTTCCGGAGCGACATTTCGATCGCGGCCCGCGCGCAGCAGGAGTTTCAGCAGCATTTTCCGGCCTCGGGCTGGGTCGAGCACGAGCCGGAGGACATCTGGACCTCGACCGTGATGGTCTGCCGCGACGCGATCGAGCAGGCCGGCATCACGGCCAAGGACATCGCGGCGATCGGCATCACCAATCAGCGCGAGACCACCGTGGTGTGGGACCGCACCACGGGCCAGGCCGTGCACCGCGCCATCGTCTGGCAGGACCGCCGCACCGCCGGCATCTGCGCCAAATTGAAAGCAGATGGCCGCGAGCCGCTGATCTCGCGGAAAACAGGCCTGATCATCGACCCCTATTTCTCCGGCACCAAGGTCGCCTGGATCCTCGACCACGTCCCCGGCGCGCGCGCGCGTGCCGCCCGTGGCGAGCTGATGTTCGGCACGGTCGATTGCTACCTGCTCTGGCGCCTCACCGGCGGCAAGGTACACGCCACCGACGCCACCAACGCCTCGCGTACGCTGCTGTTCAACATCCACACCGGCCAGTGGGACGACGAACTGCTCGAGATCATCGGCGTGCCGCGCTCGATGCTGCCGGAGGTGAAGGATTCCTCCGCCCGCTTCGGCGAGAGCACGCCTGATTTGTTCGGCGGCCCGATCGCGATCGCAGGCATTGCCGGCGACCAGCAGGCCGCGACGATCGGGCAAGCCTGTTTCCGCCCCGGCATGATGAAGTCGACCTACGGCACCGGCTGTTTTGCGCTGCTCAACACCGGCTCCACGCCCGTGGTCTCCAAGAACAAGCTGCTCACCACCATCGCCTACCAGCTCGACGGCAAGCGCACCTACGCGCTCGAAGGCTCGATCTTCGTCGCAGGCTCGGCGGTGCAATGGCTGCGCGATGGTCTCGGCATCATCAAGCACGCGGCCGAGACCGGCCCTCTTGCTGATCAGTCCGACTCCATGCAGAGCGTTTATCTCGTCCCGGCCTTCGTCGGCATGGGCGCGCCCTACTGGAATCCGCGCGTCCGCGGCGCGCTGTTCGGCCTCACCCGCAACTCCGGCCCGGCCGAGCTTGCGCACGCCGCGCTCGAGAGCGTCTGCTACCAGACCTTCGATCTGTGGGCGGCGATGCGCGCGGACTGGCCGAGCTCGGAAACGGCGAGTGTCGTGCTTCGCGTCGATGGCGGCATGACGGCGTCCGACTGGACCATGCAGCGCCTCGCCGATCTCCTGGACGCCCCGGTCGACCGTCCCGTGATCCAGGAGACCACGGCGCTCGGCGCGGCCTATCTCGCCGGCCTCAATGCGGGCGTCTATCCCGAGCCGACGAAATTCGCCGACAATTGGCGCCTCGAGCACCGGTTCAGGCCGAACATGAGCCAGGCCACGCGCGATCGAAAGCTCGCCGGCTGGGCCCGCGCGGTGAGGGGTGTACTGGCAAGCGACGAGGGCGAGGAATAGGCGGGTTCTTGTACGGGCTACCGGGCCAAAATTAGCGGCACGCAAAAAGAACAACAACGGGAGAGAGAATGAACACGGATTTCAACCGGGTCATCCAAAAGTTCGGCATCGCGGCGATCTCCGCCGCGCTGCTCACGTCCACCGTCATCGCGCGCGAACAACCGAACCCGCTGCTCAGCGCGCGCCAGGTCAAGACCGACGTCGAGGGCCTCGACGCGCCCGGCCAGATCCTGGTCGATGTCTGGGGCATCCCGCACATCTATGCCGGAAACGAGCACGACCTGTTCTTCCTGCAGGGCTTCAACGCCGCGCGGGACCGGCTCTGGCAGATCGATCTCTGGCGCAAGCGCGGCCTCGGCCTGCTCGCGAAGGATTTCGGCCAGGCCTATGTCGAGCAGGACAAGGCGCTGCGGCTGTTTCTCTATCGCGGCGACATGAAGGCGGAATGGACCTCCTACGGCCCCAAGGCGAAGACCTATGCGGACGCGTTCGTCGCCGGCATCAACGCCTATGTCGCCGACGTGCGCGCGGGCAAGCGCCCGCTGCCGATCGAGTTCAGGATCGCCGGCACCATGCCCGACACCTGGACGGCAGACGATGTCGTTCGCATTCGCAGCCACGGCCTGACGCGCAACGTCTCCTCCGAGGTCAAGCGCTCGCTGGTCGCTTGCGCCGCCGGCCTCGATGCCGATCGTTTCCGCGTGAAGCTGGAGCCGGCCTGGACGACGAAGGTGCCTGACGGCCTCGATCCCTGCGCCGTGCCGAAGGCCGTGCTCGCGGCCTACGATCTCGCGACGCGCCCCGTCGCCTTTGCCGCGCCCAAGGACCAGAAGGCGGCGCTCGCGCACGATCCCGACAAATATCTCACCGAGGCCGACCAGCAGCGCGACACCATCGGCTCCAACAATTGGGTGATCGCGGCCTCGCGCACCGCGACGGGCCGCCCGATCCTCGCCAATGATCCGCATCGCGAGCACAGCGTGCCCTCGCTGCGCTATATCGTCGGACTCAATGCACCCGGTCTCTCCGTGATCGGCGCCGGCGAGCCCGCGCTCCCAGGCATCTCGATCGGCCACAACGGCACCATCGCCTTCGGCCTCACCATCTTCAACGTCGACCAGGAAGATCTCTACGTCTACGAACTCAATCCGCAAGATACCAACCAGTATCGCTATGGCAATGGCTGGGAGGACATGCGCATCGTTCACGAGACGGAGGAGGTGAAGGGCGAGGGCAATCGCGAGATTGAGCTGAAATTCACGCGCCACGGGCCCGTGATCTTCGTCGACGAGGACAAGAAGCACGCCTTTGCCGTGCGTTCGATCTGGTTCGAGCCGGGCACCTCGGCCTATTTCGGCTCGTCGGACTACATGACCGCAAAGGACTGGAGCGGTTTCCTCGCCGCCATGCGGCGCTGGGGCGCCCCGTCGGAGAACCAGGTCTATGCCGACACCAGGGGCAATATCGGGTGGGTCGCTGCCGGCAAGACGCCGCGCCGCCTCAATTTCGACGGCCTGATGCCGGTGCCCGGCGATGGCCGCTATGAATGGCAGGGATTTCTCTCGCTGGACGAGCTGCCGAAATCCTATCAGCCGAAGCAGGGCTATTTCGCCACCGCCAACCACATGAACCTGCCGGCCGATTATCCGGTCAACGAGCGCAGGGTCGGCTTCGAATGGTCCGACAGCGCGCGCTGGCAGCGCATCACCGAGGTGCTCGCGGCCAACAACAAGGTGACGCTCGCCGACGCCATGGATCTGCAGAACGACGACACCGCCATGATGGGACGGCGGCTCGTCAAGCTGTTGCAGCCCCTCACCTCTGACGATGCCAATGTGAGGCAGGGTCTCGATCTGTTGAAGCGCTGGGATGCGCGCGACGCCGCCGACAGCGCCGCGGCGGCCGTGTTCGAGGTCTGGATCGCCAATCATCTCGGACCGGTGCTGTTGAAGATCACGGCGCCCAAGGCCGCCGGCCTGATCGCGCCTGAGGCCTCCAGCATTTCGGCGCTCGTGGCCGCGCTGGAATCTCCGGATGCATCGTTTGGCGCCGATCCCGCTGTGACGCGCGACCAGATCCTGCGCGACAGCCTCGGTGCGGCGGTGGCCGATGTCATCAGCAAGCTCGGCCCTGATCCCTCCACCTGGCGCTGGGGCCGCCTGCATGTCGCACAGTTCGACCACGCGCTGATACCGCTCGCCGACAAGGCCACCGCGACGCAGATGTCTGTCGGTCCGCTCGCCTTCGGTGGCGCCGGCAACGTGCCGCGCGCCGCCACCTATCGCCGCTCGGATTACCGGCTCCTCTCGGGCGCCTCGTTCCGCATGGTGCTCGACGTCGGCAATTGGGACGCCAGCCGCACCATCAACACGCCAGGGCAATCCGGCGATCCCTTCAGCGGCCACTACCGCGACCTCGCGCCGCTGTGGGCGACGGGGCAATACGTGCCGCTGCTCTACAGCCGCAGCGCAGTGGAGGCTGCGACCGCGGAGGCAATCACGCTGACGCCGAGGTGACGTCGCGCTGACCTAAACTGAACGAGCCATTCCATGATCCTCCGCGACGGCTATTCCGACATCCCCGCCGGCAAGATCGCCGCAGTCGTCACGCATCTTGAGATGACCGCACCGCCCCCGCGCCGCGACGATCCGCCCGGCAAATGGTTGCTGCGCAGGGTCGAAGCGCCCGCACTTGCCTGGTACCGCGATCTCTTCCGGCGCGTCGGTGAGAACTGGCTGTGGTTCTCACGAGCCCGCATGAACGGCACCGAGCTTGCCGCGATCATCCACGCTGCAGGTATCGAGATCTACGCCCTCGTCGTTGACGGCCGCGAGGAAGGCATGCTCGAGCTGGATTTCCGCGAACCGGGCCAATGCGAGCTGGTCTATTTCGGCGTCACCGATAGCTTGATCGGCACCGGCGCCGGCCGCTTCCTGATGAACCGCGCACTGGAGCGTGCATGGTCAAACGGCGTGCATCGCGTCTGGGTCCACACCTGCACGTTCGATCATCCCTCGGCCGTCGCCTTCTATCAGCGCTCGGGATTTCGTCCGTTCCGACGGCAGGTCGAGGTCGCGGATGATCCGCGCCTCGACGGAACGGCACCGCGTGATGCGGCGAAGCACGTGCCGATCATCGAATAGCATTTGGGCCCCGCGGCCATTTATGGACGTTGTCGTCCTCTGCCAACCGCTCGCGGCAAAGGTCCGCGCCGGACGGCGTTGAAGTGAGTCGGCGCAGTCGCGGCAGGTGAATCCCCCGTGCCGCCAGTTCATGAGGGCGTCGCAGAACATGGTCTCGTCATCCGTTCGACGGTTGTCGGCGAAGAACCGGCAGGCGATATTGCGAGCGACGTCTTAAACCAATCGAGCGGTTCTGGCGTGGGCAGGCGGGTCAGGCCCCGAGAATAACAAGAGGTGCACCATGTTCCTGGTAGGCCAATATGATTCCCCCTTCGTCCGTCGCGTCGCGATTGCGCTGCGGCTTTACGGGATCACCTTCGAGCACAAGCCGTGGTCGACCTTCGGCGATGCCGACAAGATCGCGCCGTACAATCCGCTGCGCCGCGTGCCGACGCTGGTGTGTGATGATGGCGAGGCGCTGATCGAGAGCACGATCATTCTGGACTATCTCGACGAGCTTGTCGGAGCCGACAAGGCGATGCTGCCGCGAAGCGGCGCTGAGCGTCGCCGGCACCTGCGCATCTGCGCACTCGCGACCGGCCTCGGCGACAAGGCGGTCAGCCTGCTCTACGAGCGGGTGCTGCGGAAGGAGCAGCTCGCGCTGTGGGTCGAGCGCTGCCAGGCACAGATCGGCGACGTGCTGAAGGTACTGGAAGCCGAGCGCGCCAAGGTGAAGACGGCGTACTGGCTGGGGGACCGCATCGGCCACGCCGATGTCGCGGTCGCCTGCGTCGTGCGCTTCACCCGCGAGGCGCACCCACAGCTCTTCGATCCCGCACGCTATCCGGCGCTTGCGGCCCATGCCGAGCGCTGCGAAGCGCTGGCGCCGTTCAAGGAGATCGTCCAACCGCTCGCCCCGCCGAAAGCGTGAGCGTCGCCAGGTCACCTCATCGGCCGTAGAGACCGGTCAGTGTCGCTTTCGCAAGCGTGTGAAAGTGCAGATCGAAACCAACCAGCGCTGCCGACGCCGAATGATCCTTGGCGTCAGGTAGTTTTGCGACATCTACGGCGAAGACGGTGATCTGATAGTGATGCGGCTTGTCGCCGGTCGGTGGGCACGGTCCGCCATAGCCATCGCTGCCGAAGTCGGTGCGGCTCTGGACCGCTCCCTTCGGCAGCAAGTTCTTCTTCGGATCGCCCGCCCCCTTTGGAAGCGAAGCGACGGAAGCTGGAACATTGAAAACGACCCAATGCCACCAGCCGCTGCCGGTCGGCGCGTCAGGATCATACATCGTCACGGCGAAGCTCTTGGTGCCTGCCGGTGCACCGCTCCAGCTCAAGGCCGGCGAAACGTTGTTGCCCGTACAGCCGAATCCCTTGAATACCTGCTCGTTGGCGATGGTTGCGCCTTCGGCGATGTCCGGGCTGGTCAACGCGAGGCTCTGCGCACCAGCTTCGCCTGCAGAAAGCAGGAACGCGCACGATGCCAGCCATGAGAACGCAAACCTTGTCATGGAGACTCCCTTCGCAGAAGCATTCAAAACACCGGAAGGTAGCGCCCAAGGAACGATGTTTCAATCGGCCTGCCCCGTTGCTTTCGATGCTGCGGCGCAATCGGGCGCTGCGAGGCACTGGCACCGTTCAAGAAGATCGTCCAGCCTCTCGCTCTGCCGCAGGGGTGAATGCACATCCGCTGTGATGTTGCGTTGCGCTACTTGCAGCATCATTCCCACGATAGATCACGCGGTATGGGTCATGGCTTTCGCCAGGACGACACCGGATGTGCGGCAAGAGCCTAACCCGCCCCGACGCGCTTTTTCTGCCAGGCCAGATGCACGGCGCAGGTGCAGCCGGGGGGGTGCGCGGCGAGGTCGTTGGACGTGACGTCGTTCGCCGGTGTAGCCGCCAACGAGGCATTCACGTCCCTGGCGGCCGAAGTCTGTTGCGCCGGGATGTAGTTGAGGATCGGCGCCAGCCAGCGTTCGACCTCGGAGACGCTCATCTCCTTGCGCGCGGCATAGTCCTCGACCTGGTCGCGTTCGATCTTGCCGACGCCGAAATAATAGCTCTCGGGGTTCGCGAAATAGAGCCCGGATACGCTGCTGCCCGGCCACATCGCAAAGCTCTCGGTCAGCTTCACGCCGGCGGTCGCTTCCGCATCCAGCAGCGCGAACAGCGTCGCCTTTTCGGTGTGATCGGGCTGCGCGGGATAACCGGGCGCCGGGCGGATGCCCTGATATTTTTCCAGGATCAGATCCTCGTTCGATAGCGTCTCGTCAGGCGCGTAGGCCCAGAACTCGCGGCGGACGCGGGCATGCATGCGCTCGGCAAAGGCTTCGGCGAGGCGGTCGGCCAGCGCCTTGCACAGGATCGAGGAGTAATCGTCATTGGCCATCTTGAAGCGCTCCGCGACCGCGTCCTCGCCGATCCCGGCGGTGACGACGAAGCCGCCGACATAGTCGGGCACGCCCGCAGGCGCGACGAAGTCGGCCAGCGCCGCGTTGAAACGCCCCTCGCGCTTTTCGAGCTGTTGGCGCAGCGTGTGCAGCGTCGCGACCTTCTTGGTGCGGCTCTCATCGGCATAGAGCACGATGTCGTCGCCATCAGCGTTCGCCGGCCAGAAGCCGACGGTGGCGCGCGCCCGGAACCATTTCTCCTTCACGATGCTGTCGAGCATCCTGCGCGCATCGTCGTAGAGCGAGCGCGCGACTTCGCCGACCTTGGCATCGTCGAGGATGGCGGGGAAGCGCCCGGCGAGCTCCCAGGTCTGGAAGAATGGCGTCCAGTCGATATAGGGCACCAGCTCGGCGAGGTCGTAGTCGTCGAAGCTCTTGGTGCCGAGGAAGGTCGGCTTCACCGGCTTGCTGGCGGCGAAGTCGACCGGCACGCGGTTCTTGCGCGCGTCGGCCAATTTCAGCCGCTTCTTGTCGGCCTGCGCACGCAGATGCGCCTCGGAGATCTTGGCGTATTCGGCGCGCACCTCGGCAGCATAGGCCTCGCGCTTCTCAGGCGAGAGCAGCGAGGAGGCCACGCCGACCGCGCGGCTGGCGTCGTTGACGTGGACGACGGGGCCGGCGCGATAGCTCGGATCGATCTTCACGGCCGTATGCACGCGGCTCGTGGTGGCGCCGCCGATCAGCAGCGGCAGCTTCAGGCCCTCGCGCTGCAGCTCGCCGGCGAAAAACGCCATCTCGTCGAGCGAGGGCGTGATCAGGCCCGAGAGACCCACGATGTCGGCCTTCTCAGCCTTCACCGTCTCGACGATCTTGGATGCCGGCACCATCACGCCGAGGTCGATGACTTCGTAATTGTTGCACTGGAGCACGATGCCGACGATGTTCTTGCCGATGTCGTGGACGTCGCCCTTGACGGTCGCGAGCACGATCTTGCCGGCGGAGGAGGAGCCTTCGGCGCCGATGCCGTTGGCGAGATTGCGCGCCTTCTCCTCTTCCATGAACGGCATCAGCCAGGCCACCGCCTGCTTCATCACGCGCGCCGATTTCACCACCTGCGGCAGGAACATCTTGCCGTCGCCGAAGAGATCGCCGACCACGTTCATGCCGGCCATCAGCGGTCCCTCGATCACGTCGAGCGGGCGTGACGCGTTCTTGCGGGCTTCCTCGGTATCCTGCTCGATGAACTCGGTGATGCCATGCACCAGCGAGTGCGACAGCCGCTTCTCCACCGGCCATTCGCGCCAGGCAAGATCGGCTTCCTTGGCCTCGGTCTTCTTTCCGCGGAATTTCTCGGCCAGCGCCAGGAGGCGCTCGGACGCGCCCGCGTCGCGGTTGAGGATGACGTCCTCGCAGACCTGGCGCAATTCAGGGTCGATGTCGTCATAGACGATCATCTGCCCGGCATTGACGATGCCCATGTCCATCCCGGCCTTGATGGCGTGATACAGGAACACCGAGTGCATCGCCTCGCGCACCGGCTCGTTGCCGCGGAACGAGAACGACAGGTTCGAGACGCCGCCAGAGATGTGCGCGCCCGGCAGGTTCTGCCGGATCCAGCGCGTCGCCTCGATGAAGTCGACGCCGTAGTTGTTGTGCTCCTCGATGCCGGTCGCGATCGCGAAGATATTGGGATCGAAGATGATGTCCTCGGGCGGGAAGCCGACCTTGTTCACCAGGATGTCGTAGGCACGCTTGCAGATCTCGGTCTTGCGCGCGAACGTGTCGGCCTGGCCGACTTCGTCGAACGCCATCACCACGACAGCCGCGCCATGGCGGCGGGCGATTTTTGCTTCGTGGATGAACTTCGCTTCGCCTTCCTTCATCGAGATCGAATTGACCACCGGCTTGCCCTGCACGCATTTCAAGCCGGCCTCGATCACCGAGAACTTCGAGGAGTCGACCATCACAGGAACGCGGGCGATGTCTGGTTCGGCGGCGACGAGGTTCAGGAACGTCACCATCGCGGCCTCCGAATCCAGAAGACCCTCGTCCATGTTGACGTCGATGATCTGCGCGCCGTTCTCGACCTGGTCGCGCGCCACCTGGAGCGCGGCGGTGTAGTCGCCGGCGGTGATCAGCTTACGGAAGCGGGCGGAGCCGGTGACGTTTGTTCGCTCGCCGACGTTGACGAACGGAATCGCATCCGTCAGCACGAAGGGCTCGAGGCCGGAAAGCCTTAAGCGTGGCGCGATCTCGGGAACGATCCGCGGCTTGTGCGGGGCGACGGCGTGAGCAATCGCCGCGATATGATCCGGCGTGGTGCCGCAGCAGCCTCCGACGATGTTGACGAGGCCGTCGCGCGCGAATTCGCCGACCAGGCGGGCCATGTAGTCCGGCGTTTCGTCATACTGGCCGAATTCGTTGGGCAGACCGGCGTTCGGATAGGCGCAGACCAGCGTGTCTGCGACGCGGCCGATGTCGGCGATATGCGCGCGCAAATCTTCCGCACCGAGCGCGCAGTTGAAGCCGATGGTAACGGGCTTGGCGTGCCGCACCGAATTCCAGAACGCCTCCGGCATCTGGCCCGAGAGCAGGCGGCCGGACTTGTCGGTGATGGTGCCCGACACCATCACGGGCATGTCGATGCCGAGTTCTTCGGTGATCTCGGCGATGGCGTAGAGCGCCGCCTTGGCGTTGAGCGTATCGAAGATCGTCTCGACCAGCAGCAGGTCGACGCCGCCGTCGATCAGGCCGCGGATCTGCTCGCCATAGGACTTGCGCAAATCGTCGAAGGTGACGGCGCGGTAGCCGGGATTGGCCACATCAGGCGAGATTGAGGCGGTACGGTTGGTCGGCCCGATGGCACCCGCAACGAAGCGCGGCTTGCCGTCTTCGGCGGCGACGCGCCGGGCGGCATTGCCGGCAAGGCGGGCACCATCGCGCGCCATTTCATACACAATGTCGGTGAGGTCGTAATCGGCCTGCGCGATTGAAGTGGTCGAGAAGGTATTGGTCGCCACGATGTCGGCGCCGGCGCGCAAATACGCGGCGTGGATGTCCTCGATCGCCTGCGGCTGGGTCAGGATCAGGAGATCGTTGTTGCCGCGCAGGTCGCGATGAAAGTTCTTGAAGCGCGTGCCGCGGAAGGCAGCCTCGTCGAACTGCAGGTTCTGAATCATCGTGCCCATGGCGCCGTCGAGCACGAGGATGCGCTCGCGCGCGGCGTTGATGAGGGCGGTTCGTTCCGGCGAGGTGGATACAGACATGGTGCTTTAAGCCGCCTTCTGCGTGCTCTTGGCGCGAATGCCGAGCAAATGGCTGATTGCGAACACGAGATCGGCGCGGTTCATGGTGTAGAAATGGAAGGTGTCGACGCCGTGTTTTGCCAGTTTCTGCACCTGGCCGGCTGCCACCGTGGCGGCGACGAGCTTGCGGGTCTCGGCGTCGTCGTCGAGGCCTTCGAATTTCGCGGCGAACCAGTCCGGCACGGTGGTGCCGGCGCGCGTGACGAAATTGCGGGCCTGCTTGAAATTGTGCATGGGCATGATGCCCGGCACGATCGGGATGTTGATGCCTCGCGCATGGACGCGGTCGAGATAGCGGAAGTAGAGGTCGTTGTCGAAGAACACCTGGGTGATCGCGCGCGTCGCGCCGGCATCGACTTTTGCCTTGAGCGTATCGATGTCGGCGTCAAAGTCCCGCGCTTCGGGGTGCTTCTCGGGATAAGCAGAGACACTCACTTCGATGTCGGCATGCCGCTTCTTGATCCCGGCGACAAGCGCATCGGACGTCTGATAGCCGTCGGGATGGCTCGCATAGGGCGTGCCGATCCCGCCTGGGGGATCGCCGCGCAGGCCGACGATGTGGCGGACGCCGACCTCGTGATAGCGGTCGACGATCTCGTCGATTTCGCCGCGCGAGGCCCCGACGCAGGTCAGGTGCGCCGCCGGCAGCAGCGCGGTCTCCTTGAGGATGCGGGAGATGGTGGAGTGGGTGCGTTCGCGAGTCGAGCCGCCGGCGCCGTAGGTCACCGAGACGAATTTCGGATCGAGGGGCGCGAGCCGGTTGATGGTCTCCCAGAGATTCCGCTCCATATCTTCGGTCTTGGGCGGAAAGAATTCGAAGGAGATCGCAGGCCGCTTCACGGCGAGGTGCCCGTCGGCTGCCGCAGGCGTCGTCAAGTCGGTCATGGCACCACTCACTCCAGGGCTCAGCCAGGTATCTGGCGGCCGGGTCAAGCTTGGGAGGGGTAACATAGAGCAATGCGGCTGGGCTCAACAGCCCATCGCATATGGGAAATTGCCCACTTCCTGCGAATGTATCCCTGAAATTGGCGTTTCTGACGGTGTGAGTGGGATAATGAGAAGTTATATTTATTGCATTAATATCAGTCGTTTAGATAGGAGCAGGTGATTTTTGCAGCTAGGTTTGGCGGTGGGCATGGTGAATTCTGTGTTGCAAGCCTAGTGCTTGGCCCAACGGAACGGCAATTCCGGGCGTCCGCCTCCCGGCCGCACACGCCAGATCTGCGCTATGCACCCATTGTCGCCGCGCCGCCCTCCACTACGTTAGCGCGCGATGATCCCGCTCTCAGTCCTCGACCTCTCGGTCGTCACCACGGCCACGAAGCCCGCTGCGGCGCTGCGCAACAGCATTGACCTGGCGCGCCATGTCGATGGGCTCGGCTATGTTCGCTATTGGCTTGCCGAGCACCACAACCTCGCTTCAGTCGCGAGCCCCGCGCCCGACGTGATGATTGGGCAGATCGCGGCGGTGACGAAGCACATCCGCGTTGGCTCCGGCGGCGTGATGCTGCCCAACCACGCGCCGCTGGTGGTGGCGGAGCGATTCAAGATGCTGGAGGCCTTGTTTCCCGGCCGTATTGATCTTGGCCTGGGCCGCGCGCCAGGCACGGATGGGGCCACGGCCTATGCACTGCGCAGCCGGCTCGACCGGCGCGGGGGCGATGATTTTCTGGAGCGGCTGCACGAATTGATCCTGTGGGAGACGCGCGAATTCCCCGCAGGCCATCCCTATCACAACGTCGTCGCGATGCCTGACGACACCCCGCTGCCGCCGATCTGGCTGCTCGGCTCCAGCGATTATTCCTCTGAGCTTGCAGCCCAGGTCGGCATGGGCTTCGCCTTCGCGCACCATTTTGCATCCCACGATGCCATCGATGCGATGGTGCATTATCGTAACCGCTTCCAGCCCTCGGCCTGGCGCGCGACACCGCATGCGATCCTCGCCGTTGCCGTCATTGTCGCCGATACCGACGAGGAGGCGGAGAAGCTCGCGGCATCGTTCGATCTCAATCGTCTGCGCCGCGACCGTGGACAATATCTGCCACTGCCGAGCGTCGAGGAGGCGCTGGCCTATCCTTATACGGATTCCGAGCGCGTCTCGATTGCGCGTAACCGCTCGCGCCTGTTCGTCGGCAGCCCCGCGACGGTGCAGAAGAAGCTTCGGCCGCTGATGGATGCGAGCAAGCCGGACGAATTGATGGTGATCACCGCCGTGTACGACCACGAGGCGCGCAAGAGGTCGTATTCGCTGTTGGCGCAGGCGTTCGGGCTGACGAAGCAGGCAGCATGAGCCGCTGTTACCCTCCCCCTCCAGGGAGGGTGGCAGATCAATCCTGCAGCGTCTCGCTGAAGGTCGCGCGGAACGGGTGGCCCGGATAGACGCCGACGATGCGGAATTCGCGCGAGAAGAATTTCAGCTCCTCGATCGCAAACGCGAGACCCTTGTCTTCAGGGTGGCCGTCGACATCGGCGTAAAACTGCGTGGCGAAGAAATTCCCGTCGACCATGTAGCTTTCGAGCTTGGTCATGTTCACGCCATTGGTGGCAAAGCCGCCGAGCGCCTTGTAGAGCGCGGCCGGCAAGTTGCGCACCCGGAAGACGAATGTGGTGACCAGCGGGCCCGAACCCTGCGTGGCCCATTTCGGCTCGCGCGCCAGCACGACGAAGCGGGTGGTGTTGTGGGCCTCGTCCTCGATGTCCTCGGCGAGAATGTCGAGGCCGTAAATCTTCGCGGCGAGGCGCGAGGCGATCGCAGCGACAGTCTTGTCCTTGCGCTCGGAAATGTCACGGGCGCTACCGGCCGTATCCGCATGCACGATGGGCTTGATGCCGAGCTTCCGAATGACGCGCCGGCACTGGCCGAGCGCATGCACATGGCTCTCGACACTCTTGATGTCGGAAATATTGGTGCCCTTGACCGCCATCAGCTGATGGCGGACCGGCAAGAACCATTCACCGATGATGAAGAGGCCGGAGGCCGGCAGCAGATGGTGGATGTCCGCGACGCGGCCCGCGACCGAATTTTCGATCGGGATCATGCCGAGATCGGCCTCGCCCGAGGAGATCGCCGACAGCGCGTCCTCGAAGGTGGCGCAGGGCATCGGCTCCGCGTCGGGATAGGCTTCGACGATGGCGATGTGGGAATTGGCGCCAGGTTCGCCCTGGAATGCGATCTTCATCTTGCTCATGGCGGGCCTTGTAGCAGCGGCTCAGGATTTGGAAAGGATTCTGCGGGCGGTCTCCAGGTCCGCCGGCGTGTCGACCCCGCGGGGCACGGTGTCGACGATGGTGAAGTCGATCCGCATGCCGGCCTCGAGGGCCCTCAGTTGCTCCAGACTTTCCTGCAACTCCAGTGGAGAGGGCGGCAACGAGACATAGCGCTCCAGCGCCGCGCGGCGATAGGCGTAGAGGCCGATATGATGGTAGCGCGGTCCGTTGCCGGCCGGCGCGGTGGCGCGGGTGAAATAAAGTGCGCGCATGCGCCGGCCGCCGAGCGAAGTTCCGATCGCCTTCACGACGCTGGGGGCGAGGTCCTCCTCCTCGGTGTGGATCTGCGATGCCAGCGTGGCGATGTCGACGGCCGGGTCCTCCAGCGGCGGCAGCACGTCGCGGATATTGTCGGTCGTGATCGTCGGGAAGTCGCCCTGGAGATTGATCACGATCTCGGCCTGTCCGCCCGGATCGAGCTTCTGCGTGGCCTCGTGGATGCGGGCCGAGCCGTTGAGATGGTTGGGGCTGGTCATGACCGCCACGCCGCCATCCGCTGTGACGGCGTCGGCGATCTCCTGCGTATCGGTCGCGACCGCGACCCGACCGACTGCCGCTTCCTGCGCCCGGCGCAGCACATGGATGATCATCGGCAGGCCCACGATGTCCTTCAGCGGCTTGCCAGGCAGGCGGGTCGACGCCATGCGGGCCGGGATCAGCACCAGAATGCGGGGATTGGTCATCGGTTCAAGAGCCTGGAAACGGGGCGATTTCCGCACCGGGAAATGGGGTGGGGATCGGCTGAAAGCCGCATCGCTTATACGGGTTGCCAGACCCCGGGCAAACCGATATCTGAATGGCAAAACTCGGGGAAACAATAAGGAACGTGTGATTCTCCCGAGGCTCGTCCTGGCGGCCGCCCGGCCGCTTGTTCCTTCTTGCGGTGTGGGGCCTGGCCGGAAATGGACTCTTTCGAACTCAACAAGATTCTTGGTGCCGTGCTCGGTACCTGTCTCGTTCTGCTGGTGACGAGCTTCACCGCGAACGCGCTGTTCTCGCCCAAGATGCCGGAGAAGCCGGGCTTCGAGATCGCCGTGAAGGAAGAAGCTGGTGACAAGGGCGGCGCTCCCGCGGCCGCAGCCCCGTCCGAGCCGATCGAGAAGCTGCTCCAGACCGCCTCCGTCGAGAAGGGCGCGGCTGCCGCGAAGAAGTGCGGCGCCTGCCACACCTTCGAGAAGGGCGGCCCGAACCGTGTCGGTCCGAACCTCTACGGCATCGTCGGCGACAATCGCGGCGAGGACCGCGGCGGATTCAATTTCTCAGCCGCCATGAAGGCCAAGGGTGGCACCTGGACGATCGACGATCTCAACAAGTTCATCGCGAATCCGAAGGGCTTCATTCCCGGCACCGCGATGGGCTTCGCCGGCATCCCGAAGGACTCGGAGCGCGCCGACGTCATCGCCTATCTCAACAGCCTGTCGGACAGCCCGAAGCCGCTGCCCACCGCGGCGAAATAAGCCTGTCGGACCGACCTTGGACTGTGCGGCCAGGCCCCCAAGCCTGGCCGTTTCCTTGTCTGGAGCCTCGCAGTGTCGTTACCGGGGCGTTTGGCCGCAGCGGACTGGCCGCCTGGCCCTCCAAGATGAGGAAAAAGCAACATATTCCGTCGAAACCTCGCCTATATTGGGAACTTAAAGGAGTAGCCTCCTTCAAGACAGGGATGTTGATTTGGCCATTACCCGACGCGATCTCCTGCTCACCGGCGCGGCCGTAGCCGCGCTTCCCGCCCTCGGCTCTGCAGCCGGTGTTCCCATCGTCCGCACGGCGGCGGCGCAATCGGGCGGTGAGCTGCCTTGGCGGCATGCGCTGTCGCTGTTCGGCGACGTCAAGTACCCGGCCGACTTCAAACGGTTCGACTACGTCAATCCTGATGCGCCCAAGGGCGGCGCGGTACGGCAGATCGCGATCGGGACGTTCGATAATTTCAACTATGTTGTTTCCGGCGTGAAGGGCAATCTCGCCGCGCCGGTCCCCTTGATTTACGACACGCTGACGACCGCCGCTCTGGATGAGGTTTCGACGGAATACGGCTTGCTGGCCGAAGCGGTCAGCCGTCCCGACGATTCCTCCTTTGTGATCTATCGTCTGCGCGCACAGGCCAAATGGCACGACGGAAAGCCGGTCACCGCCGAGGATGTGATCTACTCACTGGACGTGCTGAAGAAGAATCATCCGTTTTATGCGGCGTACTATCGACATGTGGTCGGCGCCGAGAAGGTCGGCGACCGCGATGTCAAGTTTACGTTCGATGCGCCGGGAAACCGAGAGCTTCCGCAAATCGTCGGTCAACTCGTGGTTCTGCCCAAGCACTGGTGGGAGGGGACGGATGCCCAGGGCAAGAAACGCGACGTAACGGTGACCACGCTCGAAATTCCGCTCGGCGGGGGGCCATATCGAATCAAGGATTATGTCGCCGGCCGCAGCATCGTGCTGGAACGAGTCAAGGATTACTGGGGGAGCGAGGTCAACGTTAACATCGGGCGAAATAATTTCGACGAGCTGCGGTACGAATATTTCAGGGATGCCACCGTCGCGATCGAGGCTTTCAAGGCCGATCAGGTTGACTGGCGCGCCGAAAACAGCGCGAAGAACTGGGCGACGGCCTACGATTTCCCGGCTGTTGCCGAGAAACGCGTTGTTCTGGAGGAGTTTCCAAATCGCAGCTCGGGCGTGATGCAGGCCTTTGCCCCGAACTTGCGTCGCGCCAAGTTCGCGGATGCGAGGGTGCGCCGGGCCCTCAACTATGCGTTCGACTTCGAGGAGATGAACAAGCAGATCTTCTTTGGTCAGTACAAGCGCATCAGCAGCTATTTCGACGGAATCGAAGATCTGATGGCGACCGGCGTGCCGGAAGGAAAAGAGCTCGAGATTCTGGAGGGCCTCCGTGCTGAGATTCCGCCCGAGGTGTTTACGACGCCCTACACAAACCCTGTCGGCGGTAGTCCGGAAGCCGTACGCGAAAATCTGAGAGAGGCGCTGCGCCTGCTGAAGGAAGCCGGCTATGAGGTGCGCGATCGTAAGCTGATCGAAGTCAAGACAGGTACCCAGCTCTCTCTCGAATTGCTGGCTCAGGACCCGGCCTTCGAAAGGGTCATGTTGTTCTACAAGCCCTCCCTGGAGAGGCTCGGCATTGCAGTCAGCGTCCGAACGATCGATCCGACGCAATATGAAAACCGGCTGCGCGAATGGGATTTCGACATCGTCGTTGCCTCCTGGGGAGAGTCCTTGTCCCCGGGCAACGAGCAGCGCGAATCCTGGGGCTCGAAAGCTGCGGACATGAGCGGTTCGCGCAACGTCGTCGGTATCAAGAATCCGGCGATTGACAAGCTGATCGACCGGGTCATCTTCGCGAAGGATCGAGCGGAGCTCGTGGCCGCGACCAAGGCGCTGGACCGCGTGCTTCTGTGGAACCATTATGTGGTGCCGCAATGGAATTATCCAAAACTGCGCACGGCGCGATGGGATCGCTTCGGCCGGCCGGCCGAAATGCCGAAATACGGCCAGTCGGCCTTCCCCTTCATCTGGTGGTACGACGCAGACAAGGCGGCACGGATCGCGAAGAAGTCGTGAAGGACATTTCTCGCATGGCGCAGCTTTCACGCCGGCATGTTCTGGTCCTCGCTGCCGGCGGCATGGTCAGCGCTGCCGCATTGCGCAGCGCGGCGGCATCGGAGGGGCCCAGCGAGGCCCACGGCATGTCGGCGTTCGGCGATCTGAAATATCCCGCCGATTTCCACCATTTCGACTATGTCAATGTCGACGCCCCGAAGGGCGGCACGTTCTCGCTGATTCCGTCGACGAGGGGCTACAACCAGTCCTTCTTCACCTTCAACTCGCTCAACGCCTTCATCCTCAAGGGCGAGGGTGCACAAGGCATGGACCTGACCTTCGCCACGCTGATGGCGCATGCCGGCGACGAGCCCGACGCCATGTACGGCTTTGCCGCAAAGTCGGTGCAGATCTCTCCGGACAAGCTCGCCTATCGCTTCACGATGCGGCCCGAGGCGACGTTTCACGACGGCACCAAGCTGACCGCGCACGACGTCGCGTTCTCGATCAACGTCCTGAAGGACAAGGGCCATCCGCTGATCCAGATCCAGATGCGCGACGTCAAGGGCGCTGAGGCCGTCGACGACGCCGCCGTGATCGTGACCTTCGCCGCGAAGCGCGCGCGCGACGTGCCGCTTTATGTGGCGAGCCTTCCGATCTTCTCCAAGGCCTATTACGCGAACCGGACGTTCGACGAGACGACGACCGACGCGCCGCTGGGCTCGGGGGCCTACAAGGTCGGCAGGTTCGAGATCAACCGCTTCATCGAGTTCGAGCGCGTCAGGGATTGGTGGGGCGCGGACCTGCCGGTCTGTCGCGGCAGCAATAATTTCGACGTGGTCCGCTACGAATTCTACCGCGACCGCGACGTCGCGTTCGAAGGCTTCACCGGCAAGAACTATCTCTATCGCGAGGAGTTCACCTCGCGCATCTGGGCGACGCGCTACGACTTTCCCGCGATCAGGGAGGGACGGGTCAAGCGAGAGGAGGTGCCCGATCAGACGCCTTCGGGCGGACAAGGCTGGTTCCTGAACACGCGCCGGGACAAGTTCAAGAACCCCAAGGTACGCGAAGCATTGAACTACGCGTTCGACTTCGAGTGGACCAACAAGACCATCATGTACGGCGCCTACGCGCGCGCCCGCTCGCCGTTCCAGAATTCCGATCTCGTCGCCGAAGGGATGCCCTCGCCGGAGGAGCTGAAGCTGCTCGAGCCGTTCCGCGGCCAGGTGCCCGACGAAGTCTTCGGTGAGCCCTTCGTGCCGCCGGTGTCGGACGGTTCGGGGCAGGACCGCGCGCTGCTGCGCAAGGCGCAGCAATTGCTCCAGGAGGCGCAGCTTCCGGTCAAGGAGGGCAAGCGGCTGTTGCCGAGCGGCGAAGTCTTCGCCATCGAGTTCCTGACCGACGAGGCCTCGTTCCAACCGCACCACGCCTCATTCCTCAAGAACCTGAACATCCTTGGCATCGACGCAAATCTGCGCCTGGTCGATGCCGTCCAGTACCGCGCCCGCGTCGAATCCTTCGATTTCGACGTAGCCATCAACCGCATCACCATGTCGGCCACGCCGGGCGACAGCTTGCGAACCTACTTCACCTCGCAAGCGGCGATGACCAAGGGCTCCTACAATCTGGCCGGCGTATCCAGCCCCGCGCTCGACGCGCTGGTCGAGAAGGCGATGGCCGCCGAGACGCGCCGGGATCTGACGGTTGCCTGCCGCGCGATCGATCGCGTCTTCCGCGCCGGCCGCTACTGGGTGCCGCAATGGTACAATACCAGCCACCGGCTGGCGTATTGGGACGAGTTCGACCATCCCGCGAACCTGCCGCGTTACGCGCTCACCGACTATACGAGCGGCGTAGGGGAGCGGACGCTGTGGTGGTACGATGCCGCCAAGGCCGCCAAGCTCGATCAGGCGAAGTAGCTCATGAGCGCCTATATCGCACGCCGCCTCCTCCTGATGATTCCGACGCTGCTCGGGATCCTCTTCATTTCGTTCGTGGTCGTGCAATTCGCGCCGGGCGGTCCGGTGGAGCGCGTGATCGCGCAGTTGTCCGGCGCCGATACCGGCGGCACCTCGCGGATCTCCGGCGGCGGCGACTTCGCGCAGCGTGCGCCGGGCCAGGGCGGAGCTGGCAGTGATGCCATCAATTCGAAATACCGCGGCGCGCAGGGCCTCGACCCCGATTTCATCAAGAAGCTGGAAAAGCAGTTCGGCTTCGACAAGCCGGCGCCGGAGCGGTTCGCGTTGATGGTCTGGAACTACGCGCGCTTCGATTTCGGCAAGAGCTATTTCCGCGACGTCAGCGTCATCCAGCTTATCAAGGAGAAGCTGCCGGTCTCGATCTCGCTGGGCCTGTGGCTCACGCTGCTGACCTACCTGATCTCGATTCCCCTCGGCATCCGCAAGGCGGTGAAGGATGGCACGCGCTTCGACACGTGGACATCGAGCGTGATCGTGCTCGGTTACGCGATTCCAGGCTTCCTGTTTGCGATCCTTCTGATCATCCTGTTCGCCGGCGGCTCGTTCTTCAATTGGTTCCCGCTGCGCGGGTTGACATCCGACGGCTGGTCGCAGTTTCCCTGGTACTGGAAGATCATCGACTATTTCTGGCATCTGACGCTGCCGATCATCGCGATGGGACTCGGCGCCTTTGCGACCATGACATTTCTCACCAAGAACTCGTTCCTGGACGAGATCCGCAAGCAATATGTCATGACGGCACGGGCGAAGGGCTGCAGCGAGCGCCAGGTGCTCTACGGCCACATCTTCCGCAATGCGATGCTGATCGTGATCGCGGGCTTCCCCGGGGCCTTCATCAGCGCCTTCTTCTCGGGCTCGCTGCTGATCGAGACCATCTTCTCGCTCGATGGGATCGGGCTGCTCGGTTTCGAGAGCGTTCTCAACCGCGACTATCCCGTCGTGTTCGGCACTCTCTACATCTTTTCGCTCATTGGTCTCGTGGTCGGTCTGATCTCCGACCTGACCTATATGTGGATCGATCCACGGATCGATTTCGAGGCGCGGGAGGTCTGATGGCAGTCACCGCGCCCACCCCGGTCGAGACCACCACGAGGTCGCCGTTCGGCGAAGCCGTGCCGATCACGCGCAAGTCGTTCGCACCGTCGCCGCTCAACAAGCGGCGCTGGCAGAACTTCAAGGCTAACCGCCGCGGCTACTGGTCCTTCTGGATCTTCATGGTCATGTTCGTGGTCTCGCTGTTCGCCGAGCTGATCGCCAACGACCGTCCCTTCCTGATCAAATATGACGGCCATCTCTACTGGCCCGCCTTCGTCACCTATTCGGAAACGACGTTCGGCGGCGATTTCGAGACCGCGGCCGACTATCGCGACCCCTACCTGCAGAAGCTGATCAAGGACAAGGGCGGCACCATCGTCTGGCCGCTGATCCGCTACTCCTACGACACCCACAATCTCGATCTGCCGACGCCGGCGCCATCGCCGCCGACCTGGCTGTTGACGGAAGCCCAGTGCAAGCCGGTGGTGGAGAAGAAGGGCCTGAAGAGCTGCCGCGACCTCGAATACAACTGGCTCGGCACCGACGATCAGGGCCGCGACGTCGTGGCGCGGATGATCTACGGTTTCCGCATCTCGGTGCTGTTCGGACTGGCGTTGACGATCTGCTCGTCGGTCATCGGCATCATCGCCGGGGGCGTGCAGGGCTATTTCGGCGGCTGGACGGATCTGTTGTTCCAGCGCTTCATCGAGATATGGAACGCCATACCCTATCTCTATCTGCTGCTGATCGTCGCGGCCGTGCTTCCGCCGGGCTTCTTCATCCTGCTCGGCATCATGGTGTTGTTTCACTGGGTGTCGCTGGTCGGCCTGGTGCGCGCGGAATTTCTGCGCGGGCGCAATTTCGAATATATCCAGGCGGCGCGCGCACTGGGTGTGTCGGATAAGGTCATCATGTTCCGGCACCTGTTGCCGAACGCCATGGTCGCGACCATGACGTTCCTGCCGTTCATCGTCTCATCCTCGGTGATGACGCTGACGGCTCTCGATTTCCTGGGTTTCGGCCTGCCGCCCGGCTCGCCATCGCTCGGCGAATTGTTGTCGCAGGCGAAGGCGAACGTGCAGGCGCCGTGGCTCGGCTTCGCCGGCTTCTTCTCGGTTGCGAGCATGCTGTCGCTCCTGCTCTTCACCGGCGAGGCCGTGCGCGACGCCTTCGATCCGCGCAAGACGTTCAAGTGAGGGCGTGATGGACGCGATCAACCAGCCCCTGCTTGCCGTACGCGACCTCTCGGTGGCTTTCCACCAGGGCGGCGCCACCACGATCGCCGTCGACAGGATCTCGTTCCAGATCAAGCGCGGCGAATGCGTCGCGCTGGTCGGCGAATCCGGCTCCGGCAAGTCGGTCAGCGCGCTGTCGATCCTCAAGCTGCTGCCGTATCCCAGCGCCTCGCATCCCTCGGGCAGCATCCGCTTCAAGGGACAGGAGCTGATCGACCGGTCCGAGCGGCAGATGCGGGAGATCCGCGGCAGCGACATCTCCATCATCTTCCAGGAGCCGATGACCTCGCTCAATCCGCTGCACACGATCGAGGCGCAGATCGGCGAGATCATCCAGCTGCACAATCCGGTCAGCAATGCCGAGGCACGCAAGCGGACGCTGGAGTTGCTGACGCAGGTCGGAATCCCCGAGCCCGAGACGCGGCTCAAGAGCTATCCGCACCAGCTCTCCGGCGGCCAGCGCCAGCGCGTCATGATTGCGATGGCGCTCGCCAACGAGCCGGATCTCTTGATTGCGGACGAGCCGACCACCGCGCTCGACGTCACCGTGCAGGCGCAGATCCTGTCGCTGCTCGCCGAGATCCGTTCGCGTCTCGGCATGAGCCTGCTCTTCATCACCCACGATCTCGGCATCGTGCGCCGCATCGCCGATACCGTCTGTGTGATGAAGGGCGGCGTGATCGTCGAGCAGGGGCCGGTGGAGCAGGTTTTCAAGACGCCGAAACATCCCTATACGCGCGACCTGCTCGCGGCGGAGCCGAAGCCTGATCCGGCGCCGCCGCAGCCCAATGCGCCGGTGGTGATGTCGGCGGATGATCTCAAGGTGTGGTTTCCGATCAAGCGCGGCTTGATGCGCAAGACGGTCGGCCACATCAAGGCGGTCGACGGCGTCAGCGTCGCCGTGCGCAAGGGCGAGACGCTCGGCGTCGTCGGCGAGTCGGGCTCGGGCAAGACCACCCTGGGTCTCGCCTTGCTGCGACTGATCTCCTCGAACGGACGCATCGTCTTCCTCGGCAAGGACATCCAGGGCTTGCGCTTCAAGGAGATGCGCCCCTTCCGGCGCGACATGCAGATCGTGTTCCAGGATCCGTTCGGCTCGCTCAGCCCGCGCATGTCGATCGCCGACATCATCGCCGAAGGCCTCTCCGTGCATCAGCCGAAGCTGTCGCGCGAGGAGCGCGAGGCGCGCGTCGTCAAGGCGCTCGAGGACGTCGGCCTGCAGCCGGACACGCGCTATCGCTATCCGCACGAATTTTCCGGCGGCCAGCGCCAGCGCATCTCGATCGCGCGCGCGGTGGTTCTGGAGCCTGACTTCATCGTGCTCGACGAGCCGACCAGCGCGCTCGACATGCTGATCCAGGCGCAGATGGTCGATCTCTTGCGCGAGCTGCAGCGCAGGCGCGATCTCACCTACATGTTCATCTCGCACGATCTGCGCGTCGTCGCCTCGCTTGCCAGCCATCTCATCGTGATGCGCGGCGGCAAGGTGGTCGAGGAAGGCCAGGCCGCCGAGCTGTTCAGGAATCCGAAGACGGATTACACCCGCGCGCTGTTCGCGGCGGCGTTCCGGCTGGAGACGTCAGGCGGCGGCGAGGTGGCGACGTAGTTCTTCCTTCACCTCTCCCGAAGGGAAAGGTCGATTTGCTCCCGGCGATGCGCGGCGGGTTACCGGCATGAGAGCGGACGCGGGCTACGGCTTGCCCGACCGCCGCTGGCGAGCCATGGCGAAGATCCGCTTCATCCGGCTTCAGGCCGAGATGATATCGTAATACGATAGTTCAACGCGCAATTAACCTATGTGGGCGTCGGGGCATGATGACGCAGATACACTTTTCCTTCCCTCTGAATGACATGGAGCATGGGATGGGAAAGAAGCGAAGACGGTTCAAGCAAACAGACTCCCTGGAAACTCGCCTGCATCAATTCGCACTGGAGTTGCACGAGCAGGCCGTGCGGACGCCTCCGGGCGAGGAACGATCCGCGCTGTTGAAACGCGCGTATAACGCAGATCAAGCAATCGATCTGGAGCGTCAACTCCGCCGGGCTCAATAGGACCGCGTGTCTCAGGGTTTAGCCCAGGGGTCTCTATCTTCCCTGTTGCCCATGGGTGGTGCAACCATTCCCCGGCCATCACCGGCCAGGCTCTCGGGCGCCCGTTGCTGAGACGCCGACAGCGCTCCGGCCTGCAAAACCATGGGAGCGCGGTATGCGGATATCCTGCGCATGCGAGCGTTCCGCTACAGGAACACCGTAGTCTTCCGGGTCGTCTAACGTCGGGAAGTGGACAGAGCCGCGCACGCACTGCAGCGACACTGACGACGTTTTGATGCCGTAATCATATTGGCTGGCGCTCAGGCCCGGCGGTCGTAGGGGTGCGACTGCCGGGCCTGATTTGCGTTTGCTGTGACGTAGATCACCGGCCGCTCCGCCGCGCGGTACGAGCGGCCATGGACCGCACCATGCTGCAACCTCGCGATGGCCCGGCAACACGTCGTCCTCGGTGAAGAGGCAAGAGGCTCTGATCGCGGAGCTGGACCGCGATGGCCACGATGCCTCTGATGCTCTGAAGCTCCTTGCTGGACCGCAACCGGCAGAGTTGGCAGGCCGAAGCCATGCCGACGTTCCAGCAGGCCGAGAAGCGTCCGCTTAGCGGAGCCCACCTTGTGCAACCAAGAGGGCCGTTATCCTTATTCCTCCCTGCAAACGCCAAATTGACCAATCCGGTCGCAGTCTTCAGCAGCAGCGTTTGAGCCACAGTCGTTGCAGCGACATCGGAGAAGCCCGCTTGCGCAAGCGCGGCCTTCGTATCCTCCGGATCGCCGAACTGGAAGAAATCGGGCCCGTGTTTTCGAGGGCGACCGGAAGGGGCTGGCATGCGTCCCGACGGACGCGAATCAGCCTGAGTCTTGGTTGCCGAGGCGCGGCGTAATGCAGTGCAATTCATCGGACCAGAAAGAAGGCCGCCGGCAATGTGTCCGGCGGCCTCCTCGCTTGACGTGGTTCGCCGAGCGGCGCTCCGACTACAGATCGATGCTGACAGCGATATTACGGCCCGTTAGTTCCGCAATCTTCAGTCCATCCGCATACACCTGCGCGAACTCCGCGTCCTTTGACACGGCCTCCTGCACTTTACCGTAAACTTCCCAATTGGCGTAGCGCGTCGTCACCAGCAACTCTCCAGCCCACGGGCCGGTGTGGAAGCGGGACAGCCGAAGAAATTCCGCGCCGTGTTTCTCGAAGATTTTCTTCGCCTGCCTGACGACCCGGGTCATGTCCTCGGGCTTCTCGGTCTTGAAGCGAGTGAATTGAACGATCGGCATTGGCTACCTCCATCATTGTGTGAAATGTCCAAGAGGCATGTACGAGCTGACCTTGAGGAGCGAGCCTCAATGCAATCTCGATGAAGATTTGTCTTGCCAGATTGAGTTTGGTTCAAGCTTCGCAAGCGACAGCGACACTGCCGCATCTCGATGGAGGCGCTGCTTCAGTCATGATCCGATTGCGGTTGCAGATGCTGGCACCACTCTCGATGAGGTACAGCTGAAATAGCCGCATCTCGTCGGTGGTCGCCGTATCGGGCGACCGCTTGAGCCAGGCGGCAAACCGCTTGCAGCTTTGGACGTGACTGCGTTGCGTGTGCGGGTTGAGGCTGCTCTTCGATCATACGCTGACGCAGCGACTGACGGTGTTGGTCTCGCTCATGGAGAGTCCCATTCTGAGAGAGGTTGACGACACTTCGATTCTCAGGACGGGGCTCTCCAACGGCGATTGGGATGCTCTCAACCGACTACGCTCTCTCGCCTCTTGCCCCCGCGCAGCGGGCTGGAGCGCAGCGACTTTGTGCATTGGCCCGTCGCTGACCTCCGCCCACAGCGCTCCGATGTCCGCTTCCGACAGATGATCCGACCAAGGGCATGCTGGCTACCGAGGGCAGCCTTCGACCCAAAGCGGTCATCGGCGACAAACTCAGTTGCTCCGAGCGGGCATCCTGACATCCGTGAATTGCAATAGGCCCGACTAGTTGTCTCAATCGACACCTATCTGACGAAGCTGAGATAGGACGCGAGTGCCTCGATCTCGTTCGGGCCGAGTGCGCGCGCAACAATCGGCATCGGCGTGCCCGTGCCCGAATGATATCCTTGGCCCCACTGCTCGAGCCGCGCCTTGACATAGAAATAGGCAAAGCCACCGAGGCGGGGAATCTCCCGCACGCCTTCGGCGTTCGGGCCGTGACAGGCGTAACAGGACGCGATGTTGGCTTCGGGAATGTCATCCATGTAGATGGCCTTTCCCCTCGCCATCAGATTGCGGTCACCGTCATTGGCGGGCCTTGGCGGAATGGATGCGAAGTAGGCCGCGAGATCGCGCGCATCGCGGGAATCCAGCGCTGCGACGGCTCCCCACATGTACTGCTTCGAGAGGGGATTATCCCGCGTGTGCTCGCGGAAGCTCCGCATCTGGCTTTCGAGATAGGCCGGACGTTGCCCAGCCAGTCTGGGGGCCACCGTGTAGCCCTGCGCCGACGTCCCATGACACCAGGTGCAGTTGCGGAAGCTCGCACCGTCCCACGCCATTGCGGGCCCCATGCAGGCCAGCATTGCGAGCAGCGCTGTCTTCAGTCCGATGCGCTTCATGACCTCTCGTCCCCGCGCGATGTGGTCCGCCTGCTCTCTACCTTCGGCCTTGCGCCCCTCATTGCATGTAGCTCACATAGGCAGCCACCGCTTCGACCTGTGAGCGCGTCAGATTATGCGCGGTTGGTGCCATGATCGCGGAAGTGTCGACCGCCGATCCCTGGCCGCGCACTTTCGTCCAGCCGGTGAGCTGGCCCACCGTGTACTCGTACAGCTGGCCGGCGAGCCGCGGAATTTCGTTCTGCCCCTTGCCGTCACTCCCATGGCAGGCGGCGCAGGCCGGCACGTTGGATTCAGGAAGGCCTTCCTCGTAGATCCGCTTGCCTACCGCGGACGGGGCCCTCGGCGCCCCGCCGATCGGCTTCGGATCGAGAGCCTTTAATTGTGCCGCAAGCGCCGAGACCATCGACGGACTCAGCACGTGAGCGACATTCTGCATCACGGGATTGGTGCGCCGGCGCTCGATGAAGGCGCGGAGCTGATTCTCCAGATATTGCGGCTGCTGTCCCGCCAGACGCGGCATCGGAAACCATCCGCGGTAGCCTTGCGCTGACAGTCCGTGGCAGGTCTTGCAATATTCGATCTTGGCTTCGAAGCCGCTCCTGTCCTGTGCGTGAGAAGCGACGGAGCCGACCACCGTCAGGGCCATGGCGCACAGAACCACACGCAGGCGACCGACGTGCCGCGATGACGATCGCCCTGGTGCAGAAGGCGCGGTCATTTATTGACCCGCCCACATGTGGAAGTTCAGCCCGATCTTCACGACCTGGACTGTCTGATTGATGCTCACCGGACCTTGAGTCCCGGTGAGCGGATCAAACATATTCACGGTGCCGCGGCCGAACCCGTAATAGTCATATTCGAAGCTTGCGGACCAGTGACGCGTGAAGGCCCAGTCCACGCCCGCACCCACGGTCCACCCGACCCGGTTCTCGAGCCCGCGGAAATCAAATGGCACGCCGCCGATTGAACCGCTGACCTCGTACTTGTCGCCGGCCAGCGCAACGCCGCTCTTGCCGTAAAGAAGGACGTTGTCGAAGGCGTAGCCGACGCGGCCGGTCACGCTGGTCAGAAAATCAGTATTCGCCTGCACCATTGCGGTATCGGGAGGGCTGGCCGGGAGGTCAACGACCTTGCTGCGTTTCATGGTCGAGCCTGACGCGCTGCCCTCGATGCCGATCACGAAGGCGGAGGACGCGAGCTGATAGTCGCACCCGATCTGGCCACCGATAACGGCGCCGCTCGGCTCGGGATTGACGGTCGTTACCCCAACCGTGCCGCCCGGACCCGCGTTGTCCTGTACCAGCTGTACAGGGTCGGTGATGTTCTTCTTGGCGAAGCCGCCGCCAAGATGCATACCCCCGTAACAACCGGTCCAGTTGAAGCGCTCCGCGAAGGGTGCCGGTGGCGCCACGGCCAAATCGGCGGCCGTTGCGGCGCCAGCCACTGTCATCCCCAGCGCTGCGACGGTTGCGAACAGCAGATTCTTCATCGGACCATCTCCCGTGCGGTCTGCCTACATCGCGAACCAGGCGTGGAGGAACAGCGTGTTGTTGTCGTGGGCACCAACCGAAGTGCCATTGAACTTGTTGTAATAGGTGTATTGCAGGCCGACGCGGGCGTTGAACCAGGGCCAGCCGATCATCTTGCTGGCGCCGAACGGGATGTAGGCGATCTCGGCCTGGAAGCCGTCGCTATTGGGCGTGAGGGCCAGCCCGCTGAGAGGGTCAGGACCATAGAGGCTTATGTCGGGTGTCCCCCAGATCTTGAAGTACTGCCCGGTGAGGACAACGCGGTTGTCGGCACCCAGCGCCACGGAGCCTTGCAGCTTCAGACTGTTGACGAGGTTGGTGGGATTGGCCGCGGCAAAACTCGCAAAGCTCGAATCGAGCCGCTGGTATTCGCGGATATAGCTGCCGCGCAGTGTCAGCCAGAAATTGTCGCCTTGATATTGGTACTGCGTGTCGAAGCCGATGTCGGTGAATTTGTCCGACAGGGGGTCAACAGCGGTCGTCCAGGTGCCAAAGGCCGTATTGAGCCAGGGATGGAGCTCGGAATACATGCCGAACGTCCCGATCATCCATGTGTGTCTGTCCCAGTGCGGCTCAAGCGCGACACGCCAATAGGGCGCAATACCACTGAGTTGGCCGACGCCGAACGGATCGGTGCCGAGCGCATTCTGCTGGCTGAATGACAGCGTCTTGTAGCCCGTCACTTCGAGATACAGCAGATCGTTGATCATCGCGTAGGCGCCAACGCCGCCGACATGCGCGGCCAGCGCACCTTCGACGACGGTTTTTGTGGTCGGGGTGGCAGCAAGCGTCGACGCCACATACGGGAAAGACCATGCCGGCGTCGTGTTCCACAAATCCTGCACAGTCGGGTTGTTGTTGGCGGTGATGCCGTAGACGATGTCGAGCGGACCGACCATCGCGGTATTTGCGAAGCGGACGTCGGTGTTGTCCCAGGTCCAGGTATGTCCGAACGGATCGCCGAAGCCTCCGGCGGGCACTGCATTATATGTCACCTGCGCGAAGGCGCCGATATTGCTGGTGATCGCGCCGCCCCAGAACATGCTGAACGGCGACAGTACGGTGTTGTTGTTCGGGCTGTAGGGATCGGTCGGCGGCGGCAGATCCGCCTGCGTATGAGTGAAGCCGACGACCGCCATCATCGAGATCGGCGGTACCCATTCCTTGCTGTCGTCGCTTGCCGCCGGCTTGTCATTCGGCGCCTTCACATAGCCACGCAGCTTGTCGTACTCGGCGCGCGCGTTGATCGCGTCGTTTGATGAAAACGGCGTCGTGCGAAATTGCCCTCCACCCGGCGTATAGCCGAGCAGCTTGAACCGGCGTCCATAGGGGGTGAGTGCAGGAAAGTCGGTGTGGCACGTACCGCAAGGTTGCCCTGTCTGACGCGCGAAGCTCGGCAAGGCTTGCGCGGGCGGCGCAAAAGCGATCGTCAGCCAGATCGCTGAGCACGCGAGCGCAGCTGCCGCCAACAGCATCCGGATTGCACGGGACTCGAAAAGACGACCCCACTCGGCTCGCATCGCGCCATCCATCCCCTCGCAGCATGCCGCCGGCGCGGTCATGAACATCGAGGCACCGTCGAGCTAAAACCGGGCCAGCTCGAAGCGACTGTTCAAAACAGAACAGCGATTTTGATTTCGATGGTGTGAGACGTTTTAGCAACATGGATTAGGCGTAAACAAAGCAACGATGCCCACCACGCTTATCGCGGACAATTTTGCAAGTTGCACAACTACTATCATCGGGGGACATTATGAAGCTCCATGAACTGAGGCCGATGCTGCTGGCGGCATTCCTGATGACTGGCGTCTCCGCGCCGAGCCTTGCACAGGAAAAAGATACCTCCGTCCCTGCGCAGGAGCTTAGGGCCAAGACTGACTACTGCAAGACGTGTCACGGCCTATCGGGACAAGGTTTCCGGGGATCCTTTCCGATGCCGCGATTGGCGGGGCAACAGCCGGAGTACGTAAAGAATCAATTGCAGGCCTTCATCGAACGCAGGCGAACCAATCCGGTGATGTTCCAGGTGTCGCATGTCCTGACCCCGGCGATGCTCACAGCCCTTTCAACCTATTTCAAGGACCTCAACCCGAAGCCATTGGGGGGCGCGCCGAGGGACCAGCTGGCTGTCGGAAAGAAAATCTATGACGAGGGCGTTCCTGCCGCCGAGGTCCCGCCATGCGCATCCTGCCACGGACCGGACGCCAAGGGCGCCGATGCGTTTCCGCGCCTGGCGGGCCAGCTCCACGACTACATGATCAGAAAGCTGACGAACTGGGACAAGGAGCGCGGCCAGGACAAGGCCAACCCGGACAATTCGGCGATCATGCAACCGATCGCCCACAATCTCACGGAAGTGCAGATCAAAGCCGTCGCAGCCTATCTCAGTTATCTGGAATAGGTCGGCCCGTAGCGTGCGCGGCTCGCGCCGGTATGATTGATCACGCGACCGGCTAGACTCCCAACACCGAGACGAGGAGTGCGGTGTAGACTTGAATCTTTCGACCGTGGCTGTCGTAGCTGATGTATCCCTGCTCGCGAAACTTGTTCATGAAGGTGCTGATTCTGGATCGGGTCGTGCCGACCATCTCCGCGAGCGCTTCCTGGCTGAGGTTGATCTCATTCGGTCTTCCACCGTCTTCTCCCTGCTCGGCAAGGACCAGCAAAAGCCGCGCAAGCCGCTTTTCGCTCAGGTTCAGCAACTGGTCACCCAAGTCCTCCTCGAGCCGCGTATTGCGCGACAGAAGATGCGCCATGAAGAATTTTGAGAACTCCGGCTCAGCACTTAGGGTCGACAGCATCACTTCGTTCGTCACCGAGGTGATTAGGCAGTCTTCCAGCGCCACGACGGTTGCGGTCCGGAGGTTCGCGCTGCCCAAGCTGGTTTCACCGAAGAACTGTCCCTGCCCGATGATCCCAACGATAGCCTCCTTGCCCCGGTTCGAAAGCGTCGTAACCTTGACCCGCCCCCTGCGGATGTAGCCAACAGTGTCGGCGGGCTCACCCTGGGTACAAATCTGCCAGCCGGCTTCAAATCGCTCCAGCGTCACGCCGGCGGCGGGCTTGCTGAGGAATGCCTTAGGATCGAACGGCGCTTTGGTCGTTCTATCGAGCGGTGCATCAGACATGGCATGCACTTACCAACCCTGAAATCTTGCACAGCCATTGATAGACTGTTGGCAAGCGCGCGCGTTGCGACAGATCAAGGCCGATCTATCTGCAATTGCGAGGCTTTCCTAATTTCAGTATGCGCACTAACGCACCTCGTCGGCGGTCGCCGTATCGGGCGACCGCTTGAGCCAGGCGGCAAACCGCTTGCAGCTTTGGATGTGACTGCGTTGCGTGTGCGGGTTGAGCTTGCGCGCGGCCATATCTTCGATCAGACGCTGACGCACTCCTCAGGACGGGGCTCTCCAACGGCTATTGGAATCCTCTCAACCGACTACGCTCTCTCGCCTCTTGCCCCCGCGCAGCGGGCTGCAGCGCAGCGACTTTGTGCTTTGTGCCCGATGCTGCCTATCTCGAAGTTCGTCCAAGTGTCGGCTGTCGGGTGGAAAACCGGAAGCGCCGGGCGGTGGGCAGACCGCCGATTTTTGACCCGGAGCGGAAGTGGCGGTTTTCGCGAACGAAAGCCGTGATGGCGTGTTGCCCCTCACTCTTCATCCATGCCGAAGTCGAAAGTTTGCGTCGGCGCTCCCTTGCGCGCGGTTGCAAATTGATCGAGCGATAGCGTCAACGCAACGGTTGAAGAGTTCGGGTCGGTAAGTCCGAGCTTCAGGTTCTTGCCAGATTCCAGCTCCGCTATCAGATCCGGTTTCACCGCATCGGCTGCGATACAGATGTTGGTGAGGCACCAAGTGAACGGAATCTGGCTGGCTCGTCCCTGATCTACCGCCACGTTGACTCCGCGCTGCAGGTTCGCTCCTTGTGGAACGAACAACTGCAAGCGGGCCGGACCGTCAGCCCGCTGAATGAGGTCGACGCGCACCACGACTTGATTGTCCTCGTCGGTTCCGGTCCTTGTCGTTCGACAGATCGAAGTGCCATCAGACGAGTCAAAGCAAAGCTTTTGCCACTCCGAATACTCAATTTTCTGAGGGATGCGCACTCTGGGAGGCTTGGCCGGCCCCTCAGCCGAAGTATTGCTGCTCGTCTGGGGGTGGACGTCGCTGGTGGCTGAATGCTTGTCAAGAAACTGGGCGACGAACGGAGACCAAATCGGCACCGCATCAGGCGAATCGATCATGAAATGACCGTCGTTTCCGAACGCCGGCAGCATGCGATACTCCACATTTCCACCGGCCGCTACGAATGCGTCATACATCCGCTTCGTCAGCGCCGGCCCGAAATAAGTGTCGTTTTCCGTGTAGATCCACAGCATCGGAATTCGCGCCGTTCGACCGAATTCAGCTGTGGCATCGACGAGTTTGTCGGGGGCGCAATTGTTGTTTGGCTTACCGTCCACTCTACCTCCGCGTCCCGCCGCGAAGGTAATGATAGCCTGAACGGGTGAGGGATTGAGGCTGGCAAGGGCGATTGATCCCCATCCGCCGCCGGACTGCCCCACGACGACGACCTTGCCGGGCTGAATGTATTTTTTCCTGCTGATATTGTCGATGATCCACTGGTTCAGAGTGGCGATGGCAAGGCCTGGACCACGGAAGTTCGGGTTATCGCAGCTGCCGACATGAGCAAATACAGAGCCATAAATCCCTCGATCTTTGTTATCGAGGCTGCTGGCGCCATATCGTACGGGCGAGATGACGAAATATCCCTGGTTTGCAAACCACCGTGCGGCTTCCCGGTATTCGACGGTCGGGAACATCGTTCGTTCCTGAGCACCCAAACTAATTCCATGGTTCATGATCACGAGGGGAAACGGGCCTTCGCCAACCGGCTTCACCACGAAGGCAAGCACCGGTAGTGGGAATGGCAATGCCCAAATTTCCTCTTGGATTCTTCGCGATCCAGCAACGTCTTCCGCCAGGGCCGGGGAACGAACGGTCGGCAGAGATGCCAGCAAAATCAGGGGAATTAGAAGGCGCTTCAGCATCTTCTTGTTCTTTCCTAGCGAAGGGGAAAGATCCGGAGCAGGCGTTCGCTCCTTGCTCCGCATGGTCGGAGGCTAAGTATCTGGTGAAACGAGCTTCTTGACGTAGATCAAACCTGACCTGCGGCTGCCACCGCAGCGGCGGGTACAAGGTCGGAATTCTAGGTCTTGTTGATTGGTCGTTTCCGGCCCCCAACAGACATTGGCCGCTGCCGCTTCAATGTCGGCTTCCGAGAGAGCAAAGCAGACGCGCCGGAATTTCGATCAGGCATGCGACAGCCGTGTTCGCGGGCGATACGCTGCCCGGAATGATGGGAATAGGAGGTCCTGCGCGCTCAAATCAGTGGCCGGGTATGATGCCGGTTTTTGCGTTGCCCAAATCCTGAACAGCGTTGTTCATTGTACTGTCGTTGACAAAGCCACTGGCCGCCGATGATGAGCCAGAATTTTTTCGTTCGTTAGCGGTATTGCCGAGCCGACTTCCTGTCGTTCCGTGACTGAGGGCGTTGCTCGTGTTTGGTCCCGGCGACCCCCCGGTCCCGTTTACCGATCCAGGAGTAGACATTGACCCAGCAGCCGTGCTGCCCGAGCCGGCCCCCGCTGCCGAACCGGCACCACCGCCCGCGCCGGCGCCACCGCTGCTTTGTGCATAGGCGAGGGTGCTAAATGCGCTGACGCATAGTGCGACCAGTCCAACCCGAACTCTCATGGTGAGACCTTCCTTGTGCTACGCCGACAAGTGCGGGGGTTCGCAGCAGTTCCAAAGAGCAGCCGATGTGCGTCCAATATTGCCGGACAAAAGTGCAGGCGGTTGCGACGTAGGCCACAGCGTCGAACCGTGACTTTTGCCTTGTCGGCTGTTGCAGGAGGACCGGACGTAGTTGCTGGCGTGCTAAATCGACGCGAATGACCCGAAGGCGGTCTCCCGATAGGCTCGCGTTTCGACGCCAACCGGCCATTAAGGCTTCCTTGACCAACTTGTTCATATCATGAGCGGCTATTTTCCTGAGGAAGCCGATGAAAGTCTGGGCCAGCCTGGCTTTGCTTGCGGCGTTCGTACCGCTGGGGCAGCGCTTTGGCTCGACGGCGGCGGAGACATCAAGCGAAGCGGCGGAGATCCGCGCCAGCTACCGTCGGCCGGTGGCGATTCCCTTTCCTGATGGGAATCCTTACTCGGCGCAAAAAGCGGCTCTTGGGAAGATGTTGTTCTTCGATCCGCTGCTGTCGAGGTCTCGCACCGTGTCATGCGCGACTTGCCACAATCCCTCGCTGTCTTGGGGAGATGGCCTCGCGCGCGCAGTTGGGGAGGACCCGAAAGGCCTGCCGCTTCGCGCACCCACTCTGATCGATGTGGCGTTCACCGAGCCGCTGGGTTGGGACGGAAAGTTCAAGGATCTCGAATCCGTCACGTTTGGTCCGATCACGGGGCGAGCCAACATGAATCTGACCGAATCGGAACTGATCGACCGGCTCTCTGCCACGACGGGCTATGCAGAGGCGTTCGCGAGTGCGTACGGCGATGGTGCGATCACGCGTTCCAGGATCGAAGCTGCCTTGGCGACCTTTCAACGTACGATCGTCGCCGGGGAGTCCCCGTTTGATCGCTGGATCATGGGCGACGAAATCGCGATCAGCGCCGGGGCCAGGCGTGGGTTTGAGATCTTCAACGGCAAAGCGCGTTGCGCAAACTGCCACAGCGGACCGTCTTTTACGGATGGATCGTTTCAGGATATCGGCACAGCGAGAGACAGCGATATTGGCCGCGGCCGGCTATTTCCGAGCTCGCAAAAGCTGCGATATGCGTTCAAGACGCCGACTTTGCGCAATGTCGCGCAGCGCGCGCCGTACATGCATGACGGATCTGTCGCGACGCTCGAAGAAGTCATCGAGCTGTATGACCGGGGTGGCATCGACCGTCCAAGCAGATCGCCGTCGATCAGGCCTTTGTTTCTAACGACGAGCGAAAAGGCGGACTTGCTCGCCTTTCTTCAGACGCTTACTGCGGCGCCCCGTCGAGGCCTGTGACCGACCTCCGCGCTGAGGGGCCTTCTGATCGCGTTTGCGCGGAGGGCTCAGTAAAGGTGCGGCAATGCCGATCCGAGTAGGCCAAAGCCGAGGACCAGAACGGCGCCCTTCACGACTTCCAGAGTTTCGCTGCGCACCGCAAAGCGCTTTGCGCCACGGACAAGCAGCGAGGCTACTGTCGCACGCGCCGGTCCTGGTTCTCTGAACATGGACTGCTCCATCCAGCCATTTGTCTGGTGCGTTAATACGGCAGCGGAATTGAGGGCTCGTCCTCGAAACCTGTAAAATTTGAAAGGACTGGCGGGAGTTCTGGACTCTGATCGGGCCGGCTGCGCCTCATTAACCACCAAACCACCAAGGGCTGCCACGGAGATCCCAAAGCTTAAAATTTATGGTAAGGTGAACAAATCGTTAAAGCTGTCCCCTCCCAAGTGGGCGGATTTTTGAAATGTTCAGTTCTCAGCGACGAGACGCCCTAGCGGCGTCGCGAGCCGTTTCCTTGCTGTCGAAGTCGGTCGTTGGATTTGCCATCTGGATTCTCGGGACCGGTGCTGCGAGCGCCCACGTCAAATGGTTCTGCGCGTATGATGCCGCCGGCCAGCCGCGGGGCCTCGAGAACGTGCTGTGTCAAGATTTTGAGCTGCTCCTCGGACTTGCCCTGCTCTGGTTCTTTTCCGGCTGCGTCGCGGAGCGCACGTCGTTGGGAGAGCTGATGGTCCGCCCCCTTAACCGTTTCACGGAAGGCCTGCGGCTGCACACCGAAGTGATGATTCGTGCGGTCTGTGGCTTTTTCTTTATCTCGCTCTGGGCGATCGGCGGTATCATCCTGACTCCCGAATTGAAAACCACATCGCCCGAGGTGGGGATTTTGCAACTCGCCATCGCAGCCGGAATGCTATCGCGCCGCACGCTGCCGCTCTCGGCCGCCGGAATCGTGGTGTTGTTCGGGCTGGCTGTGCGCGACTACGGCACGTTCCATCTGGCCGATTATCCAATTTTTCTCGGCCTTGCCGGCTATTTGGCTCTCACCGGCTTGCAAAAGAATCTGTTGGGCATTCCGCCCCTGGACGTCGTGCGTTATGCGACCGCTGTCACCTTGATGTGGGCATCTGTGGAGAAGTGGGCTTATCCGGAGTGGAGCTTTCCGCTCCTGATCGAGCACCCCGGCATCACACTCGGCTTCAATAATGAGTTCTACATGCGGGCCGCGGGAATGGTCGAATTCACGCTCGCCTTTGCGCTGGCTTGGACGCCGTTGGTCCGGCGTGTCGCGGCGGCCATGCTGCTTGGAATGTTTATCGGCGCATGCTTCGAATTCGGCAAGCTGGATGTGATTGGTCACTCGGCGATTATCGTCGTTCTCGTCGCAATTCTTTCCGACAATCGGCCGATCGCGGCCGACTATCGTGCTCCGTGGCTCGCTCCTGCCGGCCTGTGTGCTGCACTGACGATTACACTGTTCACGTACTACGTCGGCCACGCCGCGATCTTCAACACTACGATCCTTTAGGCCTACTTTGTGACGTGCACGCCGAGTTTCATCTTGGGATGAATGCCGCACAGCACCGTGTAGTCACCGGGCACGGAAAATACGACGTCGAATTGGCTGCCCGGCTGCTGATCACCGCTGTCGAAGTTAAAGGTCTCCGAGCTCAAATAGGCGTGATGCAAGAGCTCGCCGTCGTCGTTAACAAACCGCAAGGTCTCACCACGCTTGACGATGATCTCTCGCGGCCTGAACTCGCGGTCCCTTTGCGAGATCATGTAGGGATTTGCGCCTAGCGCAACTCCGGTGATGAGCCCGCCAAGGATGGCGGCTGTGACCCCGAGACCGAACTTCCCCGCGCGGAATGGTACCAGCCTTGCCATCAATTTAGCCCCGCTGAAAACCTCAAGTTTACCAAAAAATCGAACCGGCTCGGATTCCCGGCCGCGCAACTACTCCTATACTTATTACAGCTTGATCTTAACGATTTCCGCATCCCTTCCGGTCATTACTAGGGAAATTTGAGGCGGAGGCAGCGAGGCTGCGTCCGCGCGGCGTGTTTGCGATAAGTTTTTTGCAGCGAAAGACATGGCGATGAGTCTTTTCATCGACAGAATTGCGCGTCAAACGCGAGCGGTCCCCGGGACGCTTCGGTCCATGGTCGGCTGCCTGTCGAATCTCCTCGCCTTGCGAGGTTCGATCCGAGTCGGAATCTGGACCTTTTGTCTCGCGATGAGCGCGGTAGCCGCAGCCCTGGGAGGCTATGCCACGCTTGGCATTCGGCATGCCGGCGACTTTGTTACCAGAACGTTCGACGAGTCGCTGATGTCGATCAACTATGCGCGCGCGGCTGGCGCTGACTTCGCGGCAATGCGTGTGGCATCGGCACAACGCCTGCTCACAAAAGATCCCTCGATCCGTGCTCGACTTGACGCGGAGATCGGCGCGCTTGCGAAGTCGCTTTCGGAAGATGTCACGATCGCCGCGGAACGCTCGCAATCGGCGCGAGCTGAAAAGGCAGCCGCCAAGGTCCAGGAGGCGGCTAGCGCCTGGATCGCGCTTCATCGGCCAATCCAATCAACAATAGACGAGCGCGCGTCGAGCAATGCGCAGGATGTCGAACTCGACCAGTACTCCAAGACTGTGAATCAGCAGATCGAACTGCTTGTCAACTACACCGCCGGTGATGGCTTTCTATTTCGTCAGCGTGCCCTGGCCGCCATCAAACGGGATCTCGAGGTCAATATCGCGGGGCTGGCGCTTGCGCTTTTGCTGTCCGCGCTGTTTTCGTGGATTTTGGTACGCCGGATCATCGGCCCAGTGGCGATCGCCTCTAAAGCTGCAACGAGCATTGCCGATGGCGATTTGAACACGGACATTCCGAAAGGCGGCGGGGACGAGTTGGGTACTCTCCTGAGCGCAATGGGAAGGATGCGGGACAATATCAGATCGATGGTCGATCGAGAGGTGGCCCAGCGACGTTCGGCCCAGGCGCGGCTGTCCGATGCACTCGAGAACTCCCGTGAGGGGGTTGTGCTCCTGGACGGGGATGGCGAGATCGCCTTAGCCAACTCCAGGGCCAGTGAATTCATTCGCTGCTCGCCTCAACTGGTTCATCCGGATCCCTGGCGGAGCCGCATGTCGACTGGGGGCAGCAGCTCATTGAGCCTCGTTCACAGGGACATCCCAGGTGATAGTGAGGGCATGGAAGCCGAAGCGCAGCTTCCGGACGGGAGGTGGCTCCGGGTCAGCCGCAGCTTGACGCAAGAAGGCGGCGTCATGCTCGTCTACAGCGATATCACCGGGTTAAAGCAGCAGAAGGCCGAACTGCACGCCACGAATCTGAGACTAGACGCGGCGCTCACCCATATGTCGCAAGGGCTCTGCCTCTATGGCAACGAGGGACGGCTGCAGGTCGTCAACCGTCGCTTCTGTGAGATCTTCGATATTTCGCCCGAGCTCGTGCGACCGGGAATGACGTTCGAAGACGTCCTCCGTTTAAGTGTTGCCGCCGGCAATCATGGCAGCCAAACGGTGGCCGATCTTCTGGCTGAGTGCGAGGAGTTCCTGGCTCGGCGCAAGAGCGGCAATTACCTCCAGAACCTCAGCGATGGACGTGTCGTGTCGATCGCCCGCCGCTCTACACCCGACGGCGGCTGGCTGATCAGCTGTGAAGACGTGACCGAACAGCACAGGGCTCAATCGCAAATCGCGTTCATGGCGCGGCATGATGCTTTGACCAGGCTGCCAAACCGGTCTCTGTTTGCCGAGCGGATCGAGCAGGCCCTCGCAGACACCGGCCCGGGCGGCGACTTCGCCGTGTTCTGCATCGATCTGGATAATTTCAAACAGATCAATGATACGTTGGGACACCCGGTCGGCGATGGGCTGCTTTGCGCGGTCGCAGAACGATTGGAGGCCTGCGTCCGAGAGGTTGATACCGTAGCGCGCTTGGGAGGCGACGAGTTCGCGATCATCCAGGCGGAAGTTCGGACAGCGGAAGAAACCGAGCGCCTTGCCCAGCGGATCGTGGAGCGCGTCGGTGCTCCGTATGACTTGAAGGGCCATCGCGTTAATGTCGGCTGCAGCATCGGAATCTGCCTGGCGCCATGTGACGGCACGACACGCGAGACGCTACTGAAGAACGCAGATCTGGCGCTGTACCGGTCCAAGATGGACGGCAGGGGAAGATGGCGCTTCTTCGAGCCCGCGATGGACGTCACTGCGCAAAACCGCCGAGCGCTCGAAATCGACCTTCGCGAGGCAATGGAGAAGGATGAGTTCGTTCTGTTCTACCAGCCGGTTTATAACCTGCGCACGGACCGGATCAGCGGCTTCGAGGCATTGTTGCGCTGGCAGCATCCGACGCGCGGACTGGTTCCCCCTGACCAATTCATCCCGCTCGCGGAGGAAATTGGTCTGATCGCTCCATTGGGGGAGTGGGTGCTGAATCGAGCCTGCGAGCAGGCGGCCAGTTGGCCGAACGAGTTCAAAGTTGCGGTCAACGTCTCGCCGACCCAATTTCGGGACCCGGGTTTGACGAACGTCATCGCCGACGCATTAGCCACGTCGGGGCTGGCGCCGCACCGGCTCGAACTTGAAATCACCGAATCGGTTCTGCTCGGCAACAACTCTGAAACTATCGCGATGCTGCACGAGCTGAAGGCGCGTGGGCTGCGCATCGCCCTGGACGATTTCGGGACGGGCTATTCGTCTCTGAGTTATCTCCGCAGTTTCCCCTTTGACAAGATCAAGATTGATCAGTCCTTTGTCCGTGACGCAACGGCAACAAAGGGATCGAAATTGATCGTGAGAGCCATCACCAGCCTCGCAAGAAGCCTCGGCATGACAACAACCGCAGAGGGCGTCGAGACGGTTGAGCAGCTGAACGAAATGAAGGCGGAAGGATGCAACGAGGCGCAAGGGTTCCTATTCAGCCGTCCGGTCCCAGCAACCGAACTCGCATCAACCATCCTGACGTTGCGGAAAGCCCTAAAGCGGAGTGAATGGAGCAGGGCGAGAGCCAGCTAGGACTTAGAGACTGCGAGCGTCGGCCCTGGGCGAACTTGCCAAGTGAGCTGGTGTGCCATGGAGCTCGGCTTGTTGGTGCGGCGCGCCGGGGCGCCGGTTCGACGTGTCTTGGCTCGCCAGTGAGAAATTGGTCGGAACAATGTCGATCAACTTGCCCGAAGCAAAGGCAGGTCTGCTGCCCTAGAGGGCGCCTTTCGCAGATCGGAAACGATACGAGCAGCGAGCGCGCGGGATTGCACTTTCGCCGCTGCGATGTAGGTTGCTTGGAACTTGCGTGTTTTGGCTAAGGTGAGATGAAATTGAGCGGCCGCCGGTTTGCCTTCGGCATCCTAGCAGTTGTCTTGATCGGCAATGCAGGGGCTCGCGATCGAGGCGGCCAATATGCCGGCTCGCCTCTCACCAAGAAGAGCGCATGGAAGTGCTCGAACGGGCCGGCCAGGAAACGATCTTAGCCCGCACGGTGCTAGAAACGTTTCCATCCACTCAACTGCAATTCGTTGCGCACCGTGATCGGATCGTCCGACAATTGCATGGCGCCCTAGGCGGCTAAGCGCGGCGTGACTATTGCACTTGCGCCGGCGGAGCTAGCTATCAAAGAAATCGGCCCACCAATGAGTGAGCCGACCCTGGGATCAGCGGCGTGGTTGTCCCAAAGAAAAAGGCCCCCGGGTGGGGGCCAAGTCTGGGAGGGACGCATCAATTGTAGAGCCAACCTCTCCCATCTCGCCGCGTTCCTACTGGTGCTGACGAAACTGCCGCTCCAACTCAATTGCTTGATCTGCGTTATAGACGCCAAAAATCAGCGAAAGACGCGTTTGGACCAAACGTTCCTAATTGCCCCGCATCATCAGCATAGGGACTTAACACAAGTAAACTCGCAAAGCCTGCTACGACAATACCGACAAATACTCGTTTGGCCAGGTCCATCATTGCCGCCGTTCTGGAGCTTTGGCGATAGTGGCAGACCAAGAGAGGAGGCGCATTCGCCTAGGTGAAGGAGAAACCCAGATCCTCCAACATGTCGCCTTCCGAGAGCAAAGCGGACGCGCCCGATTACGACCAGGCGCGCTACAGACGTTTGATCTCCACGACCTCACTACCCGCCGCCTTGATCCGCGCAATGGCCGGCGCGATCGGCTCGATCACCGTTGCCATGTGGTGCGCGTTGGCGTGCGCCATCGTACGGCCATCGCGCACGATGGCGACGTGGCCCTTCCAGAAGATCAGATCGCCGCGTTGTAGCGTATTCCGCTCATGCGGCTCCAGTGCACGGCCGAGACCGGCCTGCTGCATGTCGCTGTCGCGCGGGCAGCCGATGCCGGCTGCGCTCAGCGAGACCTGGACCAGGCCCGAGCAATCGATGCCGAGGCTGCTCTTGCCGCCCCAGAGATAGGGCGTTCCGACGAAGCGCTCGGCGACCGCGACGAAGTCGCCCTCGCGATGGTCGAGCGGCGCGAGATGGTTTTTTGGAACGAACGTGCCCTCGCGCGTGACCGCGAAAGGGCCATCCTCGCGCGCGATCGTGAGCTTCGATCCCAGCACTAGCGCATCGGCCGGCGGCAGCTTGATCGAGGGTCCGGGGAAGGCGAGCGTGCGCAGCGCGCTCACCTTGTGTGTCGGTGCGGCCGCCGGCTTCATCAGCGCGGCGTCGGGCAGCCAGCCGACATAGCCGTCACCGCCGAGCTGGCCCCACGCCCAGCCCTCGCCGTTGTGATCATAGACCGTGACGCGCTCGCCGCGCAGAGCTTCCGTCATCAGCATGGCGTTCGATGACGGCTGTTCGCGAACCGGCGCGATCGGTGCGATCACCTCGAATTCCTCGCCGGTCACGAAGCGGTCGGCCTGCACTTGGCCTTCGAGGTATTTGGCGGCGAGATCGCCGCGCGCCGGTGTCAGCCTGACATCATGCATAGCGCTCGCTCAGCACCTTGTAGATCGCGCGGGCCGCCTGGCATTCGCCGCCCTCAGGCCGCGCCGGCTTGGCCGTCGGCGTCCAGCCATAGATATCAACGTGCAGCCAGCTCTTGGCGTGCTCGACGAAGCGTTGCAGGAACAGCGCGCAGGTGATCGAACCGGCAAAGCCGCCCGACGGTGCGTTGGTGATGGTGGCGGTCTTGGAGTCCAGCCACGCATCGTAAGGCGGCCACAGCGGCATGCGCCACAACGGATCGTTCTCCTTCGCCGCGCAACGCGCGACGTCGGCCGCCAGCGTCTCATCATCGGTATAAAAGGGCGGTAAATCCGGCCCCAGCGCGATGCGCGCGGCACCCGTCAGCGTGCCCAGATCGATCAGCAGCTCCGGTTTTTCCTCGTCGGCCAGCGCCAGCGCGTCGGCGAGCACCAGCCGTCCTTCCGCGTCGGTGTTGCCGATCTCGACCGTGATGCCCTTGCGGGAGGCAAAGATGTCGAGCGGGCGGAAGGCGTTCCCGGCGACCGCATTCTCCACCGCCGGGATCAGCACGCGCAGCCGCACCTTCAGCTTCGCATCCATCACCATGCGCGCCAGCGCCAGCACATTGGCGGCGCCGCCCATGTCCTTCTTCATGATCAGCATGCCGCTCGACGGTTTCAGATCGAGCCCGCCGGTGTCGAAGCAGACACCCTTGCCGACCAGCGTCACCTTGGGATGGGCGGGGTCACCCCAGCCGATGTCGATCAGCCGGGGGGCGCGGCTCGAGGCCATGCCGACGGCGTGGATCAGCGGAAAGTTCTTTTCCAGCTCCTCGCCGATGGTGCAGGAATAGCTCGCGCCGAATTCCTCCGCGAGCGCTTGCGCGGCTGCGGCAAGCTCCTCCGGCCCCATGTCGTTGGACGGCGTGTTGATGAGATCGCGCGCCAGCATCGCGGCGCCGGCCATACGGTCGATCTCGGCGACGTCGACGCCGTCAGGCGCGACCAGCCGGACGTCGGGCCTCTCGGCCTTGCGGTAGCGGGCGAAGCGGTAGCACCCCAATGCAAAGGCCAGCGCGGCCAGCCGTGTATCATGCGGTGCATTGGCAAAACGATAGGTGCCCGGCGGCAGCAGGCCGGGTAGCGCGCCCGGCCGGAACGGATCGCGCGATCTGGTGCCGTCGTCCTCGAGGCCGAACAGCACCTGCGCGATCGCGCCGTCGGGCGCGGGCAGCGCGAGATAGCCGCCCGGCTTGGCGGCGAAGGCGTTCGCCATGGCGTATTGGCGCTGCGCTGGCGGCAGCGCCTCGCGCACGGCCTCCCAGCTCGACCTGGTGACGAAGGTGATCGGGGTGGCCGTGGTCGATGTCGCGAAAACGGAAGGCATTGGCAGGCTCGGAGGTCATTCGGTTGCAGCAGACTTCGCAGAGTTTGGCCGCGGCTGCAATCGGCTTTGCGGTCACCGCCGGGTGAGCCGCTACTCGCGGAGAAGCAGCCATGCTAGGTTCCGGCGGTGGTTGTTCGCTGCGCAGAGAACGCCGGCAACCGAAGACGAAGCGTGCCGGGAGGAATCGCCATGGAATTTGTGTGGAGCGGGATCACATTCGTTGGCCAGGTTGTCGAGGTGGTGTTTGGCTATGTCGAGCATCACCACTGGGTGTTCGCGTTCCTCGCAGGCGGTTACGTCTTCTATCTGCATGACCGTTCGATTCACGCGCGGTTCGATGCACTCGACAAGCGCATCGACGAAATCCGGAAGCGTCTTGCCATCGAATATTGATCGCGCCTCATGAAACAGCTGAGGACCTCCCGGATGAACGCGCCTATCATGGGATGGTCAGGCCCCGGCTGGGCGTCGAGCTTGCGGGCAGCATCTGCTGCGAAACCTGAATGATGAGGTGAAGGTGCTCGGTGTCGATCCCGGCCTGGGCGGCGCAACCCCACCAGATATGGCCGCCGGAGAGCGGCGGCTCCCTGCGTTAACCGGCCATTAGGGTTAACAGTCTATTGCTGACGCGTTCGGCTCGATCATCAGGCTCGAGAGTCAAAAGCGTCATGCGTCAACGGTTCCGCCCAGCCCGGCTTCTCGCCTCCGCTTCGCTGATCGCGCTGGTGGCCGCGAGCCTCGGCGGCTGCACGGCAACGTCGAAGCTCTCCGATGTCACCGGATCGATCGGGCCAAGGGCGGAAGCGGCGCCTGCCGATCCGGCGCGCGCCGTCGAAGTCTATGGCGAGCGCTACCGCGCCAACCCCAAGGATCCCGAAACGGGGTTGGCCTACGGGCAGGCCTTGCGTGCCAACGGGCAGCGCGCACAGGCTGCCGCCGTGCTCGAGCAGGCGACCATCGCCAACCCCGGCAACAAGCCGTTGCTGGCCCAATATGGCCGCGCGCTCGCCGACAACGGCAATTTCCAGCAGGCCTACGACGTGCTGTCGAAGGCGCATTCGCCCGACAATCCGGACTGGCGCCTGCTCTCGGTGCAGGGCACCTGCCTCGACCAGATGGGGCGCCACGACGAGGCGCGCGCCTATTATACGAGCGCCCTGAAGATCGCGCCCGGTGATCCCGGCGTGCTGTCCAATCTCGGCCTGTCCTACATGCTGTCGCGCGATCTGCCCAAGGCGGAAGAGACGCTGCGGCAGGCTTACGCTTCGCCGCGTGCGAGCTCGCGGGTGCGGCAGAATCTCGGCCTGGTGGTCGGCCTCCAGGGTCGCTTCGCTGAAGCCGAGAGCATCGTGAAGGCGGACCTGCCGCCGGACGAGGCGGCGGCGAATGTCGCCTATCTCAAGGACATGCTGAACCGCCACGACGGCCCGCGCGGCGCATCGAAGCGGACGCCGGTCGCCTCGCTCAGCCAGCCCGACTGATCCGCCGCCTGTGGCGCGATGAAGTGAATTTCGCCCGACGGTTCGAGGGTTTGCCGCGATCCAGATGGGCACGGCGCCGGCGGTGGCCGGCTACTGTGCATGGGGTTGTTTTCGCGCTTCTGGTCCGGCGTCAGTGTAGCTCGGAGATCTTGATACCCGTCGGTCCGAGAATGACGACGAACAGCACCGGCAGGAAGAACAGGATCATCGGCACTGTCAGCTTCGGCGGCAGGGCGGCAGCTTTCTTCTCGGCTTCGTTCATGCGCATGTCGCGGTTTTCCTGCGCCATGACGCGCAGGGATTGCCCGAGCGGGGTGCCGTAGCGTTCGGCTTGCTGAAGCGCAAGGCACACCGATTTGACGCCTTCGAGCCCCGTGCGCTTCGCCAGGTTTTCGTACGCCACCTTGCGGTCCTGCAGATAGGACAGCTCGGCGGTAGTCAGGGTGAATTCTTCCGACAGCGCGATCGACTGTCCCACGATTTCGGTGGCGACCTTGCGGAACGCCATTTCCACCGACATGCCGGACTCGATACAGATCAGCAGCAAATCGAGTGCATCGGGAAAGGCGCGCTTGATCGAGAGCTGACGCTTGGAGATCGCGTTCTTCAGGAACAGCATCGGCGCCTGCAGGCCGAGATAAGCCGCGCCGACGCAGATGCCGATCTTGAGCGGCATCGGGCGATCCATGTGGGCGATCAGGAACACGTAGAGGACCGAACCGATGAACAGCACGAGCGGCGTCACCATGCGTGCGAACAGGAAGGTGATGTAGGGTGCCTGGCCGCGATAGCCCGCCATGATCAGCTTGTCGCGCGCAGCCTCCTGCGCCAGCCATTTGGTGAGGTTGAAGTCCTCGACGACCTTGGAGACGAGCTGCTTGGGCGTCTGGCGCAGCGAGACCTTCTCGCTCTTGTGGAGGCGTTCGCGCTCGCGCTGCCGGATTCTCTCGCGCTCGCTCGCCACTGCCTTCATCCGCTTGGCGAGCCCTTCGCCGGCGAACATCGGCATGACCAAGGTATACACCGTGGCGCTGGCCGCGATGGCCGCCAGCAACATGGTCATGAAGTGGACGTCGTGCAGCTTCGTGACGAGCAAATCAACCATGCGGCACCATCAAAAATCGAAGTTGATCATCTTCTTCATCACCATGATGCCGATCGACATCCAGACGACGCAGCCGACCAGCATCAGCTGGCCGGTGGGATGGGTCCAGAGCAGCGAGATGTAGCCAGGCGTGGTGAGATAGACGAGGAACATCACGATCGGCGGCAGCGAGCCGATGATGCCGGCCGAGGCCTTGGCCTCCATCGACATCGCCTGGATCTTTTCCTTCATCTTCTTGCGGTCGCGCAGCACCTTGGAGAGATTGCCGAGCGCTTCGGAGAGATTGCCGCCCGACTTCTGCTGGATCGACACCACGATGCCGAAGAAATTGGCCTCCGGCAGCGGCATGCGGTCGTAGAGCCGCGAGCAGGCGTCGCCGAGCGGCATGCCGATGGCCTGCGTCTCGATGATGGCCAGGAACTCGCTGCGCAGCGGTTCCGGCGCGTCGGCCGCGACGACCTTGATGGACTCGAACAGTGGCAAGCCGGCCTTGATGCCGCGGACGATGACGTCGACGGCGTCCGGCAGTGCTTTCAGGAATTTGTCTTCGCGACGCTTCTTCAGGAAACCCAGCGCCCAGCGCGGCAGGCCGAAGCCGCCGGCAAAGGCCAGACCGGCAGCGCCGAGCAGGCCGCCGCCGCCGAACAGCGCACCGAAGAAAAACACACCCGCCACGACGCCGGACACGATCCAGAATTTCTGCGTCGTCCAGTCGAGGCCGGCCTGCGACAGGCGGATGTTGAGCGGAACGCTCTTCTCCTGTGCGCGCCTCGCCTCGAGATCCTTGAGCGAACTTTCGACTTGCTCACGGCGCGATCGCTGGCTTTTTTCGGCCTGCTTGGCTGCGGGCGCATCGGCCCGCCCGATCGAAGCGCGGCGACTTTCGGCCTTCCGTTCGCCCGACAGCATCGGGTAGAGGAAAACCCAGGCGATGCCGCCGACGGCGGCGGTGGCGAGGAAAGCGAGGGCAAGGACCTGCATGTTCATCGCTGTGCCGACCTGCTCACGACTTCGGTCCCGTTTCCGCGGCGTCGAGCGCCGCGGCCAGCCGCTTCTCTTCACCGTAATAGCGCGCACGTTCCCAGAATTTGGGGCGCCCGATGCCGGTCGAACGATGCTTGCCAATGATCTTGCCGTTGGCGTCTTCGCCGATCAGGTCGTAGAGGAAGACGTCCTGGGTGATGATGGTATCGCCTTCCATGCCCATCACCTCGGTAATGTGGGTGATGCGGCGCGAGCCGTCGCGCAGACGTGCAGCCTGCACGATGACATCGATCGAGGCGCAGATCATCTCGCGAATGGTGCGGGAGGGTAGGGAGAAGCCGCCCATCGTGATCATCGATTCGCAGCGCGACAGCGCTTCGCGGGGATTGTTGGCGTGCAGCGTTCCCATCGAGCCGTCGTGGCCGGTGTTCATGGCCTGGAGCAGATCGAATGCTTCCGGGCCGCGGACTTCGCCGACGATGATGCGCTCGGGACGCATACGCAGGCAGTTGCGCACCAGCTCGCGCATGGTGACCTGGCCTTCGCCCTCGATGTTGGGGGGACGGGTTTCGAGCCGGACCACGTGGGGCTGCTGGAGCTGAAGTTCGGCTGCGTCCTCGCAGGTGATGACGCGCTCGTCATGTTCGATGTAGTTGGTCAGGCAGTTGAGCAGCGTGGTCTTGCCAGAGCCGGTGCCGCCGGAGATCAGCACGTTGCAGCGGACACGTCCGATGATCTGGAGGATTTCCGCGCCCTCCGGCGAGATCGCGCCGAACTTGACCAGCTGATCGAGCGTCAGCTTGTCCTTTTTGAATTTGCGGATGGTGAGCGCAGGACCGTCGATCGCGAGCGGCGGCACGATGGCGTTGACGCGGGAGCCGTCGGCGAGGCGGGCGTCGCAGATCGGTGAGGATTCGTCGACGCGCCGGCCGACCTGGCTGACGATGCGTTGGCAGATGTTGAGGAGCTGCTGGTTGTCGCGGAACCGGATTCCGGTGCGCTGGATCTTGCCTCCGACTTCGATGAAGACGGTGCCGGCCCCGTTCACCATGATGTCGGCGATGTCGTCGCGGGCGAGCAGCGGCTCGAGCGGACCATAGCCCAGCACGTCGTTGCAGATATCGTCGAGCAGCTCTTCCTGCTCGGCGATCGACATCACGATGTTCTTGATCGCGATGATCTCGTTGACGATGTCGCGGATTTCCTCGCGCGCGGACTCGGAATCGAGCTTGGCGAGCTGGGCGAGGTCGATGGCCTCGATCAGCGCACCGAAGATGGTCGCCTTGACCTCGTAATAATTGTCCGAGCGGCGGCTTTCCATGGCCGGCGCGGGCCGGGACGGGGCGAGCGGCGGGGAGGCGACGGCCGGCGGGGGCGGCGCGCGCGACACCGTCGGCGCCGGAGCCGTGGCAGGCTCTGACGACACGGCGCCGGGCTTGGGAGCCCGAAAGTCGGTGTCTGTTGAGCTACGCTTACCGAACACTTAACAACTCCATGCGGCGGCCTATTTTCCCCGCAACTTCTCAATCAGCGGTGAAAGCAGGGACGACTTTTGTTTCTTCGTCTCGCTCCGGCCGGTCAGGCGTTGGGCGATCTGGAGGAACATTTCGATCGACTTGTGATTGGCGGAGATCTCCGCGATCATCTGGCCGTTGTTGGCAGCCGCGCCGAAGATCTGCGGCTCGAACGGGATCGAGACCACCGGTTGGCTCTCGATCGCCTTCGCGAATTCGGTGGCGGCGATCTCGGGCCGCTTGGGAATGCCGACCTGGTTCAGGCAGTACAGCGGCGGGCGGTCGTTCGGACGCGCGGCCTTCAGCAGATCGAACAGGTTCTTGGTGTTGCGCAAATTGGCAAGATCAGGTGCCGCCACGATCAGAATGTCGTCGGCGCCGATCAGGGCGCGCTTGGTCCAGCCCGACCATTGATGCGGGATGTCGAGCACGATGCAGGGCATGGTCGAGCGCAGCGTGTCGAACACGGCATCGAAGGCGTCCGTGCCGAAATCATAGACCCGGTCAAGCGTCGCAGGTGCTGCCAGCAGGCTGAGATGGTCCGTGCATTTCGACAGCAGGCGGTCGATGAAGGCGGTATCGACCCGGTCGGGCGAAAACACCGCATCCGCGATACCCTGCGGCGGGTCCTGGTTGTAATCGAGCCCGGCGGTCCCGAAGGCGAGGTCGAGATCGGCGACCACCGCGTCCATGGCGAGATCCCGTGCGATCGCCCAGGCGACGTTGTGGGAGACGGTGGAAGCGCCGACGCCACCCTTGGCGCCGACCACGGCGATGATACGGCCGACCGCCTTGGCTTCCGGCGCCGAGAACAGGTTGCAGATCGAGCGCACGACGTCGATGGCGCCGACCGGTGCAAGCACGTAATCGCTGACGCCGCGGCGCACCAGCTCTCGATAGAGCATGACGTCGTTGATGCGGCCGATCACGACCACGCGGGTACCGGCGTCGCACACGGTGGCGAGTTGGTCGAGCCCGGCCAACAAATCGTTGCGCGCATCGCTCTCGAGCACGATCACGTTCGGCGTCGGCGCCGAGCGATAAGCTTCGATTGCAGCTGTCATGCCGCCCATCTGGATTTTCAGATGGGCCTTGCCGAGACGGCGATCCTCGCCGGCCGATTGTATGGCCGCGGCGGTCTCCACGGTTTCGCAGAATGCCTGGACCGAGACACGCGGTGCGGGCGCAATATGCTCCTCGGCCGGCGACGGGGCCTCCGGCTGCTCTTCCTGAGTCTGGCGCGCGTAGCTGATCATTTGCCGGAGTCGCTGAGTTTGGCCTTCTCGGCCTCGGGATAGGTGGTCGTCGTCGTCGTGCCCTTGCGGTACTTCTCGAACGCGGTGATGCGCCGCGCCGTGTAGGCGGGGGTCTCAGGCCGCGGCTGCTCGAGGTCCGACGGATTGTCGATCATGGCCGCCATGTTCCGCTGATAAGAGCAGCCGAAATTGTAATAGTCCTTGTTCTCGAACCAGCTCTTGTTCTTCATGGAGGGGCCGACATCCTCCGGCCAGAGGCCGCAGGGGCCTGCGACCGCCGCGATCTTCGAATAGGTCAGGCGGATCGGCGGCAGGAAGTGCTTGTCTTCCGGCTGATAGGGGCGGGCGATGATGCCGCGCGGGGGAACGCCAGCCGCCGCCAGCATGGCCTGAATCTCGCGCATGGATTCCGCCACCGGACGCGCATTGGGCGTTCCCGTGGGCACATCGATGTGGATTGCGCCGGTGCCCTCGTGCATCCAGGTCGACGCCAGGCCCATCACGTCGGCGCGCTGGGCGGCGGTCAAACCGCCGCGGGCGTGGCCGACGAAAACGACGGTCGAGCGGTTCTGCTCCTCAATCGCGATCGGATGACGTTGCTTGTAGTCGTCGGGAATGGAGCCGGTGGCCACCTCGTCGTGCTGGCAGCCGCCGAGCGCGAGCGCGATACCGACGAGCACGCCACCGAGGCCGGCGGCGCGGTGGCGGGTCTGGGGTCGTGGTGTGATCATAACTAGGTCCCCGTTCCGCGTCAGTCGGTGATGAAGCCGTAGGTGCCGCGGTAGTTCTTTGCCGGTTCAGTCCGGCCCGGCACGCCATAGATGCGGTTGATGTTGCCGATCAGTTCGGCCTGCGGATCCGAGGGTGCCGCGAAGCCGTCATCCGGCCGCGACAAGTCCTTCGGCGACGCTGCGCGAACGATATAAGGCGTGACGATCACGACCAGCTCGGTCGTGTTGTTGACGAAGTCGCGGCTGCGGAACAGCGTGCCGAGAATCGGCAGCTGCATCAGGCCTGGCAATCCGCTGACAGCCTGCTTGGTCTGCTGCTGGATCAGCCCGGCCATCGCCATCGCGCCGCCGGAGGGAATTTCGAGCGAGGTTTCCGCGCGGCGGGTCCTGATCGAAGGTACCGTCAACGAGTTGACCGACGACGAGGTCACGGCCTGCGACAGTGTGATCGCATTGTCGTTGGAGAGTTCCGACACTTCGGTCATCACCCGCAGGCTGATCTTGCCCTCGGTCAGCACGACAGGCGTGAAGTTGAGCGAGATGCCGAACTTCTTGAAGCTGATCTGGGTTGTGCAGACATGCGTGGTGGGATCGCAGGCATAGCCTGCCGGCACCGGGAACTCGCCGCCGGCGATGAAGGTCGCCGATTCGCCCGAGATTGCGGTCAGGTTCGGTTCGGCCAGCGTGCGGATCACGCCCGCGGTTTCCATCGCGCGGAGCGTCGCCTGCACCGACGGGGTTGCGCCGAACTTCGTGGTCAGACTATTGCCGTCCACGAGATTGTGGCCGAGTGCGGTGAACGGATTGGAGTTGTTGAAGCTCACCACCGACGTGCCGTAGTTGAGGTTTGCGGAAAGGTCGATGCCGAGCTGCTTGACGATGTTGCGCGCGACTTCGGCAACCGTCACCTTCAGCATGACCTGGTCGCGGCCGCGGACCACGATCGAATTCACCACCTTGTCGGGCCCACCGGCAAGGCGTGCGGCAAGATCGTTGGCCTGCTGCGCTTCCACAGGATTGGCCGCCGTCCCGGTCAGGATGATGCCGTCGCCGAGGCCGTCGATCTGGATGTCGGAATTGGGCAGGATCTGCTTCAGCGCGGCGCGTGCACCGTTGAGGTCGCGCTTGACCGCGATGTCATAGGCCGCGATCTGCTGGCCGGCGGAATCGAAGAACACGATGTTGGTTTGGCCCACCGAGGCGCCGATGATGTAGGCGCGCTGGGCGGAGCGGACCACCGCATTGGCGATCTTGGGATCAGCGACCAGCACATCCTTGATGTCGCGCGGCAGGTCGATCACGATCGACTTGCCGACGCCGAGCGAGAGGAAGCGCGCGTTCATCTGGCCGTCGGCCGCAACCGGCGCTGCGGGACGGTAATCAGCGGCGATCACGGGCGTCAGCACGGGGTTGAGCGTCAGCGCGACAGCGGCCGAGAACGACAGGGCGCGAACCATCGTGGTCCGCATCGTCGTCGGATTTGCCCTGCATGTCATATCGACTGTCCTCATCGTGCCTTCGCCGCCTGGGTTGCGACGCCGTAGCGAATGATCGAAATGCCGTCGCGCTTCTGCGCGGATTCATCGAGCGTGATCTCGGTCGACTTGACGTCGGCAATGCTGCGCAGCGCCAGCGACAGCGTTCCCGCCTGGCGGGACGAGGCAAGCTGCTGGGCCTGCGCGGGATTGAGTTCCAGCGTCACGGTCTTGCCGAGCACCGTGTTCTGGCCGTCCTTCTCCTTCGGAGCCTGATCGATGGCGAGCACGCGGACGTTGACCAAAATGACTTCGGTGTTGATGATGTCCTGGCCACCGGCGGCCTGATCGGGGTTCTTGAGGCGGCGCGTCAGCAGCACGTCGACCCGATCGTTCGGCAGGATGAAGCCGCCGGCGCCCGTTTCCGGCGAGATTTCGGTCGAGATCGCGCGCATGCCTGACGGCAGGATCGCGGCCATGAATCCGGACCCATCGGCCTTGACAAGCTTCTGGTCGCGGATCGGTTCACCCTGGATGAAGGGGGCACGCGCGATCGACCCGGTGACCTGGGTCGCGCCGTCGGGGCGCTCGTTGCGGCGAATGAAGCTGGAGCTGGCAGTCGCGGTCGGCCAGGTCTGCCACTGCACGTCTTCCGGCTTCACGGTCTGGCCGAGACCGATGTCGTTCTTGGCGACCAGAACGTCGGTGGTGGGAAGCTGCGCGGCGGGAGCTGCTGGAGGCGGCGCAGAGTCCGAGCCGCTCGCCAGATACGCGGCGACGCCGCCGGCGCAGATGGCGACCGTCAGGACGACTATGCGTGCCCTATTCATACGCTTCACTTTCCACAGAACGCCGCGACGCTGCCGCCGCCGTATTCGGCAGTTGACCAGCTATTCGTCAAAGCATGGTTAATGAGGCGTATCTAAATCGCCTTAACGCCTGGTTATCGCGGCGTTTAGCGCAGCGCGAGGTGAGCGAGATCGATCGCCTTCACCCATCCGGTTTCCGGGTAGATCAGCAGCGCGCCGAGCGCGAGCGCGATGCCATAGGGAATGCCGGTCTGCTTGTCGTGCAGCCGTGCGAGCCAGGCCTGGCCGGCAAGCCCGTAAGGCAACGGCCATTGCCGGAACTGGAGCAGGAGCAGCGTCAGCGCTCCGCCGAACAGTGAAGCGTAGAGCAGGAAGTCCGTCAATTGCGCGAAGCCGAACCAGAGCGCCACCGCGGCCGCGACCTTGGCGTCGCCGCCGCCGATCCAGCCCATCGCGAAGCAGGTGAAGGCCACGACGAGGATCAGCGCGCCGGCGCCGAGGTGGCCGAGCAGCTCGTATGGTGCCATGCCACCGGCAAAGGCCAGCACGAAGAAGCCGGCGATCAGCGCCAGCGAGACGCGGTTCGAGATGGTCATGGTGAAGAGATCGCTGGCGGCTGCGAACGCCATCAGGGCCGGGAAGAGCAGAAGGCGCGCGAGGTCGAGGATCATTGGCTGCGTCTTGGGCCTGGGTCTATTGCCGGATCGGGGCGTCGGCGCATGCTAGAAGGCAGTGCTAAACAAACCGACAACGGGTGCCGGCGGCCTCACCACATGCTGGCGATGCGCATTGCGAGCGTGGCTACGGCGAGCAGCAGTGCAAGGCAGACCCAACACGCCGACGCGTCGATGCGCGCCGTGTCCGCCTCGCTCGCCGCAACCGCGGCAGCGGTCCTGTGTTTACGCAACGCCACTGGAACTCGCCCCGTCCAAAAAACAAAGGCCCCGGAGATCCGGGGCTTTTGCGGTTCGCCTACTTCAGCGAGGAGCTGATCGAGCCGAACTTCGTGTTCAGCGAGGTGCCGAGCTGGTTGACGACGGTGATGATGGCCAGCGCGATGCCGGCGGCAATCAGACCGTATTCGATGGCCGTGGCGCCGGATTCGTCTTTGGCGAAACGCGCAATCAGGTTCTTCATGGACTAAACTCCATCTGGGTGTGGTCGCCTCGTTCGGCGCTGCATTGACGCGACGACCATGTGAGCCGAGCTCTTTCGGTGGAGTTAACTGGATCGGTCAAACCCGCGTCTCGCGCGATGCTTTTGGCCAAAGTGAATTTCACCTTAAGGCGATCATCGCAATTCGTTCGGTTCGGAACGGGGCGTCAACTTCATCCTCCCTTAAATTTAGCGGAGTAGGCGTAGAGAGATCAGCAGCCAGGAAGAGAAGCGATGATGTCGAGCCTGCCCATGCAAGTCGCCCTGATGCTCGGCGAGACCATCGAGAAGGTGGTTCCCGTCACCTTCATGCTCGCAGTCCTGTTCACGGTGCTGGAGCATTTCTGGGCCTGCAATCCCGGTCCGTCCTGGTGGCGCAAGCGCGAGATCGTAACCGATATCTGCTACTGGTTCTTCGTTCCGGTGTTCGCCCGCACGATGCGGATCGGACTCCTGATCGTTACCGCGGGCTTCTTCTTCAACATCCACGACGCCGACGAGCTGATCGCCTTCTACGACAACGGGCACGGCCCGCTGTCGCAGCTGCCGCTCTGGCTGCAGGGTGTTCTGTTCCTGGTACTCGCCGACTTCATGCTGTACTGGCTGCACCGGCTGTTTCATGGCGGCGAGTTCTGGAAATACCATGCGATCCATCACTCCTCGGAGGAGATCAGCTGGATCTCGGCGGCCCGCTTCCATCCGGTCAATCTGATGCTCGGCACGATCGGCGTCGACGTCGTACTGCTGATGGCCGGCATTTCGCCGAACGTGATGATCTGGGTCGGCCCGTTCACGACCTTCCATTCGGCCTTCGTGCACGCCAACTTGAACTGGACCTTCGGGCCGTTCAGATATGTGCTGGCGACGCCGGTGTTCCATCGCTGGCACCACACTGCGCTCGAAGAGGGCGGCGACACCAATTTCGCCGGCACCTTTCCGATCTGGGACGTGCTGTTCGGGACCTTCCGCATGCCGGCTGGCGAACTGCCGAAGGATTATGGCAAGGACGAAGCGACCATGCCGAAGGAGATCGCCGGCCAGCTTGCCTATCCGTTCCGGCAATAGGCGGGTCCGTTAGAACAATAGTCGGCGAATTTGGGGAACGTTCACGAATTACAGGCAGGTTAACCGGGTCGGGCGCCGGCTCCGCTCCCTGATCGATTCTGCCGGTTTGTGACGTCCCGGGGTAAGAGTATGCGTAAAGTGTTCCTGCGCCGTCATGCGCGCATCTGTCTGCTGGTTACGGCAAGTGTACTGGCTTCGCCGTCCATTGGCCTTGCCGAGCCCACCATCGATACCATCGCCGTGAATGTCGACCAGGCCAAGCTCGTTCGGCTGCCCGGCAAGGTGGCGACGATCGTGGTCGGTAATCCCTTGATCGCCGATGTCACCCTCCAGCCTGGCGGGATGATCGTCGTCACCGGCAAAGGCTACGGCGCCACCAATTTCATCGCGCTCGATCGCGGCGGAGAGATCCTGGTCGACCGGCAGATCCAGGTCGAGGGCCCCAGCGACCGGCTCGTCACCGTCTACCGCGGGGTCGATCGGGAGTCCTACAGCTGCATGCCGCTTTGCCAGCGCCGGGTTACGCTCGGCGACAGCGAGACCTACTTCAACACCACGATGAGTCAGGCTGGTGCGCTGAACAGCAATGCCAGCGGCACCGGCGGCGCGGCGGCCGCCAAGACGAACTAGCAAGGCAAATCAACGGCCAATGCAGCCGCGTGGGACCTGTGGTCCCGCGCGGGCGCTGGCGCGTCGGTGACCGCGCAGCAGCCAGCGTGGTTAACAGGCCTTAACGGTTCGCTAGGGCGAGTTCGAATTGTCCAATCAGCAAAATAACCAGTTTCCGGTCCTGATCGGGCCCGGATGATCGCGGCCGCCGGTTCACACTCCGGACTGAAACCTATCCGTTCTGCAGCTACGAAAAAGGCCGTACGTCCCGCACGGCCTTTTCCATTGTTCCGAGGGCCGGCGCTGAATCCTTGCGTGTCCCGCGAGGATGCGCGCTGGAATCAGCCGGCGTCGCGCAGGTTGTCGGCGGCCGACTTACCGGACCGGCGATCGGCGACGATCTCGTAGGAAATCTTCTGGCCTTCGCGCAGCGAGCCGAGGCCGGCGCGCTCGACGGCGCTGATGTGAACGAACACGTCGCTGCCGCCATCATCGGGCTGGATGAAGCCATAGCCCTTGGTTGCGTTAAACCACTTCACGGTTCCCATGCTCACGGGGGTAGTCCCTTCTCAGATACACAATGTAAGAGCCCGCTCGCGCAGGCCGGTTAGATCGAATTTTGGAAGGGTCGTCAGCGTGTCTGAACCGGCTGTACCGGTGGATGCTAATATCGTCCGGCCGAAAATCGATGTGTTCATTTTATTGGAATCAAGGCGCCAAAACAATCCTGACGCGCACGATTTTTTGATCCACCGTGTTCGCCACGGCGGATCAGCTTCAAGTCAGCACCTTTATTCCACGCTTGCGCGCGGGAACCATTAACGGCGACGGAATTGGCCGCCGCGCTGTCCGGGACGGGGAGGTCCGCCCACCCCGCTCGGCCGTTCGTCCTTGTGGCGGAAAATCAGCCGGCCCTTTTCGAGGTCGTAGGGCGACATCTCCACCGTCACGCGGTCTCCCGCCAGCGTCTTGATGCGGTTCTTCTTCATCTTGCCGGCGGTGTAGGCGACGATTTCGTGCCCGGCGTCGAGCTGCACGCGGTAGCGCGCGTCGGGGAGGATTTCGGTGACCAGTCCTTCGAACTGGATCAGCTCTTCCTTAGCCATGAATTTCTCCAGGTCGTGGACGGCTAGTGCGAATGGGGTTTGCGGTTCGGGTGGCCGTTCGGCCGACTCTCACGGCGCAAAAAGGCCACGCCTTGTATCCCATCGGGCGCTCCGGCGCTATGCGTCGAGCGCTGTTCCGGGCGGTCGTTTGCCGAAGAATGCATCTTTCCACCGGAGCGACGACGGCGCGACCCCTTGGCATTGCTGCCGGGCCGTCCGTCGACGTGTCGCGCCTCGCCGTGGCGGCCCTCACCGGCCCGTCCGTCGCTCGGCTTGCCGGCGCTGTGGTGGCGTCCGTCGCCGTGCCGTTCATCGTTACGCCGTCCGTCGCCGTGGCGTGCGCCTTGCGGACGCTGGCCCGGGCGGGCGACCGGCCGGCCCTGCCGTTGCTGCGGTGGGGGAGCACCGGCATCGCGGCGGCCGGCATCGGTGCGGAGGTCCTCGCGCGGCAGCGCCACGCGGATCAGCTTCTCGATGTCGCGCAGATAGCCGAGCTCCTCGCCGCCGGCCACCAGCGAGATCGCGGTGCCGTCGGCGCCCGCGCGCGCGGTGCGGCCTATGCGATGCACGTAGGTCTCGGGCACATTGGGCAGGTCGTAGTTGATGACGTGGGTTATCCCGTCGACATCGATGCCGCGGGCGGCGATGTCGGTGGCGACCAGGGTGCGGATCTCGCCGGAGCGGAATTGCGCGAGCGTCCGCTCGCGATGGTTCTGCGACTTGTTGCCGTGAATGGCGCTAGCGGCGATGCCCGTCCTCTCGAGCGTCTTCACGACCTTGTCGGCGCCGTGCTTGGTGCGGGTAAAGACTAGCGCGCGGTTGATCGGCTCGTCCTTCAGGAGCTTGGTCAGGAAGGTGGCCTTGGCCGAGAAATCGACCTGGATGATGCGCTGATTGATACGCTCGGCGGTCGAGGAGACCGGCGTTACCGCGACCCGGGCCGGATCGCGCAGCATGGCGTCGGCGAGTTCGGCGATGTCCTTCGGCATGGTAGCCGAGAAGAACAGCGTCTGCCGCTTGATCGGGAGTTTCGCGACGATTTTGCGGATGTCGTTGATGAAACCCATGTCGAGCATGCGGTCGGCCTCGTCGAGCACGAGGAATTCGACGCTGCTGAGCTTCAGTCCGTTGCTCTGCACGAGGTCGAGCAGGCGGCCGGGGGTGGCGACCAGCACATCGACGCCCTGCATCAGGGCACGGACCTGGCGGCCCATCGGCACGCCGCCGATGGCGAGCGTCGAGGACAGACGGATGTGGCGACCATAGGCATTGAAGCTGTCGAGGATCTGCCCCGAAAGCTCGCGGGTCGGCGACAGCACCAGGACGCGGGCCGTCTTGGGCTGCGGCTTGATGCGGTTCTCGAGCAGGCGGTGCAGAATCGGCAGCGCAAAGGACGCTGTCTTGCCGGTGCCGGTCTGGGCGATGCCGACGACGTCACGGCCGGTCAGCGCCGTGGGGATCGTTTGGGCCTGGATGGGGGTAGGGGTGACGTAATTCTCTTCGGCGAGAGCACGTGCGATCGGTTCGGCGAGGCCGAAGTCCTGAAACGAAGTCAAAAGATGGGTTCTTTCCATGTCAAATGCGATCGGCCCTACGCAATCGGCGGGGCGCGCGCAAAAGGGTGTCGAGAGGACACCTGCGTGTTTGGGGTGTCGGATGGCTTGGGAGATATGGGGCAAGCCAGAGGCCCGTACGGGCTTAAGAACACGCGGCTCGCTACGACCGCTCGATTCGCGAACGATCTCCACCACTATATGGAACATTGAGGGGGCGCTTTCAAGGCACGCCCTCATCAGGTTTCGATTTGCGGTGCAAAAATAGTGGTGCCGGAAATTTAGCCAGCAGATGGATTTTGCTCATAAAATAATCTGATTGGCGCATAAGCATACATTTTACCCGCCCAATATTTGGGCGGCCGGACTGCGGCGAAAGTTTGTTTGCGGCAAAATTATCAAGACTGGCCAACCACTTGGCAGGCGCCCAGCCCATGGCACGGTTCTTGCGATTCCGTTAATCGCAGGCGGCCGTGGGGCCGTTTCGCAGCGTTTTCACGTCTGCGTCAGGGAGATGATACATCCATGCCTACCAAATCCATTCACGATATAGCGGCGTCATTTAGCCGCCGCGGCGTGCTCGCCGCGACCACCGGACTGTTGCTTGGTCTGGCGTCCATTTCCGGCGCGAAGGCCGCCGACGACACCATCAAGGTCGGCGTCCTGCACTCCCTCTCCGGCACCATGGCCATCAGCGAAACCACGCTGAAGGACACCATCCTCTTCCTCATCGACGAGCAGAACAAGAAGGGTGGCGTGCTCGGCAAGAAGCTCGAGGCCGTCGTCGTCGACCCCGCCTCGAACTGGCCGCTGTTCGCTGAAAAGGCGCGCGAGCTGATCACCAAGGACAAGGTCGCCGTGGTGTTCGGCTGCTGGACCTCGGTGTCGCGCAAATCGGTGCTCCCGGTGTTCAAGGAGCTCAACAACATCCTGTTCTACCCTGTCCAGTACGAGGGCGAGGAGTCCGAGCGCAACGTGTTCTACACGGGTGCCGCGCCGAACCAGCAGGCGATCCCCGCCGTCGACTATCTGATGAAGGAAGAGAAGGTGAAGCGCTGGGTGCTCGCGGGCACCGACTACGTCTATCCGCGCACCACCAACAAAATCCTGGAAGCCTATCTGAAGTCCAAGGGTGTCGCCCAGGAAGACATCATGATCAACTACACGCCGTTCGGTCACTCCGACTGGCAGACGATCGTGGCCGACATCAAGAAGTTCGGCTCGGCCGGCAAGAAGACGGCGGTGGTCTCGACCATCAACGGCGACGCCAACGTCCCCTTCTACAAGGAGCTCGGCAACCAGGGCATCAAGGCGAAGGACATCCCGGTGGTCGCGTTCTCGGTGGGTGAGGAAGAACTCGCCGGCATCGACACCAAGCCGCTGGTGGGTCATCTCGCCGCTTGGAACTACTTCGAGTCCATCAAGACCCCGGCGAACGAGAAGTTCATCAAGGATTGGCAGGCCTACACCAAGAACCCGAAGCGTACGACCAACGACCCTATGGAAGCCCACGTGATCGGCTTTAACATGTGGGTGAAGGCCGTCGAGAAGGTGAAGTCGACGGATCCGGACAAGGTGATCGACGCGCTGCCCGGCATCGAGGCTGCGAACCTGACCGGTGGCACCTCGAAGATGCTGCCGAACCATCACATCACCAAGCCGGTGTTCATCGGCGAGATCAAGGGCAACGGCCAGTTCGACGTGGTCTGGAAGACCCCGGGTCTCGTGGCTGGCGACGCCTGGTCGAAGGAGCTCGACGGCTCCAAGGACCTGATCGGCGACTGGGTCGGCAAGAAGTGCGGCAACTTCAACACCAAGACCAACAAGTGCCTCGGCTCCGGCTCCTGATCCGGACCTGACATTCGACTGCACGACGGGAGAAGACGGCTATTCCGCCGTCTTCTCCCCACTTCTGCCGGGGTGAACCAAAGTGCCAACCAATCTGTCCGCTCGTCTCTCTACCTTTGTCCTCTCGCTGTTCCTGATCGCGTTCGCGCTGCCGGCCTTTGCCGGTCCGTTCGAGGACGCGGTCGCCAAATTCGCCAACGACGATTTTTCCGACACGGATGAAGCGATCGGCGTCGTCGCAAGCAGCGGCAACAAGCTGGCTTTTCCGATCATCAATGCACTCCAGGACGGCCGTCTCATGGCCGATCCTGACACCAAGAAGGTTTACGTCACCGGCACCGACGGCAAGTCGATCGATGCCGCGACCGGTGAGTCCGTTGCCAGCGTGCCTGACAGTGCCAGCGCCGTCCGCCTCAACAACCGCCTGCGCCGCAGTGTCGACGCTGCGCTCGGCAGCCTGACGCTGCAGTCGCCCGATCTCGGCACGCGGCTCCAGGCTGCGCAGTCCGTCTTCAAGTCGCATGAAGAGACTGCGCTCGAGCCGGTCGAGACCGCGCTCGCCAAGGAACCCAACCGATCGGTCAAGGCCGCGCTCGGCGAGGCGCGCGCCGCGATCCTGCTGTTCAAATCCGACGCCACCGAAGTGCAGAAGCTCGAGGCCGTCGCCACCATCAAGGCGCGCGGCGATCAGGAAGCGCTGGCGCTGCTCTCCGACATCGGGACCGACCAGCCCGCCTCGGTGGCCAAAGCCGCGACGAGCGCCATCAGCTCGATCCAGAACTCGCTCGCGGTCTGGTCCGCGGTGCAGAATGCCTGGTACGGCCTCTCGCTCGGCTCGGTGCTTCTGCTCGCCGCGATCGGCCTTGCCATCACCTTCGGCGTGATGGGCGTCATCAACATGGCGCATGGCGAAATGGTGATGATCGGCGCCTACACCACCTTCGTGGTGCAGGAGGTGATCCGCACCCGCTATCCCGCCCTGTTCGACTATTCGCTGCTCATCGCCGTGCCGCTCGCCTTTCTCGTCGCAGGCGCGATCGGCGTGCTGATCGAACGCAGCATCATCCGCTTCCTCTACGGCCGGCCGCTGGAGACCCTGCTTGCCACCTGGGGCCTGTCGCTGGTGCTGCAGCAGGCGGTGCGCACCATGTTCGGTCCAACCAATCGCGAGGTCGGCAATCCCTCCTGGATGAGCGGCGCGTTCGAGCTCGGTCAGATCACCATCACCTACAACCGGCTCTGGATCCTCTGCTTCACCCTTGCGGTCTTCGTGATCCTGCTCGCCATGTTGCGCTACACGGCGCTCGGCCTCGAGATGCGCGCCGTGACGCAGAACCGCCGCATGGCGGCGTCGATGGGCATCGCCACCTCGCGCGTCGACGCCTTGACCTTCGGCCTCGGTTCGGGCATCGCCGGCATCGCCGGCGTGGCGCTGTCGCAAATCGACAATGTCAGCCCCAATCTCGGCCAGAGCTACATCATCGACAGTTTCATGGTCGTGGTGTTCGGCGGGGTCGGCAATCTCTGGGGCACCCTCGTCGGCGCCTTCACGCTCGGTATCGCCAACAAGTTCTTGGAGCCGGTCGCCGGCGCCGTGCTCGGCAAGATCGCGATCCTGGTCCTGATCATCCTGTTCATTCAAAAGCGGCCGCGCGGCCTGTTCGCGCTCAAGGGCCGTGCGGTGGAAGCATGACCCCTCACATGCTGACGCGATCACTGGACCGCGGCGCGACGATCTTCCTGTTGGTCGTCGCCGCCTGCGGCGTCCTCATCCCGCTCTCCAATTTGCTGCTGCCGGCGGGCTCGGCCCTGCAAGTGCCGACCTATCTTGTCGCGCTCTGGGGCAAATATGTCTGCTACGCCATCCTGGCGCTCTCGATCGACCTGATCTGGGGCTATTGCGGCATCCTCTCGCTCGGCCACGGCGCCTTCTTCGCGCTCGGCGGCTATGCGATGGGCATGTATTTGATGCGGCAGATCGGTACCCGCGGCGTCTACGGCAATCCCGTTCTGCCCGACTTCATGGTGTTCCTGAACTGGCAGAAGCTGCCGTGGTACTGGCACGGCTTCGACATGTTCTGGTTCGCGGCGCTGATGGTGCTGTTCGTGCCGGGCCTGCTGGCCTTCTGCTTCGGCTGGCTCGCCTTCCGCTCCCGCGTCACCGGCGTGTATCTGTCGATCATCACGCAGGCGATGACCTATGCGCTGCTGCTCGCCTTCTTCCGCAACGATTTCGGTTTCGGCGGCAACAACGGCCTGACCGACTTCAAGGACATTCTCGGCTTCAACGTCCAGGCCGAGGGCACGCGCGCCGCGCTGTTCGCGCTCAGCTGCCTGGCACTGATCCTCAGCTTCCTGATCTGCCGCTCGGTTGTGTCCTCCAAGCTCGGCAAGGTGCTGATCGCGATCCGGGACGCGGAATCGCGCAGCCGCTTCCTCGGCTACCGTGTTGAATCCTACAAGTTGTTCGTGTTCACGCTGTCGGCCTGCATGGCCGGCGTCGCCGGCGCGCTCTATGTGCCGCAGGTCGGCATCATCAATCCGTCCGAATTCGCACCGGGCAATTCGATCGAGGCGGTGATCTGGGTCGCGGTCGGCGGCCGCGGCACGCTGATCGGTGCGGCGCTTGGCGCGATCGTCGTCAACTACGCCAAGACGTTCTTCACCTCGGGCGTGCTGGCGCCGTACTGGCTGTTCATGCTGGGTGCGCTGTTCATTCTGGTGACACTGCTGCTGCCCAAGGGCATCGTCGGCACTTTCAGCGCCTGGCGTGAGGCGTTGAGAGAGAGGCGCCCTGCTGCGGCGAGTGCGGCGGCCGAAGACGGCATCACCGAACCAAAGATGGCGGAGTAGCGGTCATGAACGTCATGGATACCCGCGCGACCTCCGCGATGCTCTATCTCGACGGCGTGCACGTCTCGTTCGACGGTTTCCACGCCATCAACAATCTGTCGCTGACGCTCGAGCCCGGCGAGATGCGCGCCATCATCGGCCCCAACGGCGCCGGCAAGACCACGATGATGGACATCGTCACCGGCAAGACCAAGCCGGACGAGGGCACGGTGCTGTTCGACGGCGTCACGGACCTGACGCGCCTCGACGAGACCCGCATCGCCGAGCTCGGCATCGGCCGCAAATTCCAGAAGCCGACGGTGTTCGAGAGCCAGACCGTACAGGACAATCTCTTGCTCGCGCTCAATGTTGATCACTCGGTCCGCAGCACGTTGTTCTGGCGCGGCAGCAGGGCGGAGTCGGAGCGCATCGACAAGGTGCTGGAGACGATCCGTCTCACCGATTCCCGCAATCGCCTCGCCGGCAGCCTCAGCCATGGCCAGAAGCAATGGCTCGAGATCGGCATGCTGTTGGCGCAGGATCCGAAGCTGCTGCTGGTCGACGAGCCCGTCGCGGGGATGACCGACGTCGAAACGCATCTCACCGCCGAGCTACTGAAAGAAATCAACAAGACCCACACCGTCATGGTGGTCGAGCACGACATGACCTTCGTGCGCGAACTCGGGGTCAAGGTGACGTGCCTGCATGAAGGCACGGTGCTCGCCGAAGGAACCATCGACCAGGTCTCGTCCAACGAGCGGGTCATCGAAGTCTATCTGGGTAGATAGCGAATGGCGAATAGGAGTGCCGAATGAACGGGCTGTTCCTCGTATTTGCTACGGGCCATTCGCCATTCGCCCGCAAAGGTGTTTCCGATGCTCGAAGTTAAAGACATCAACCTGTTCTACGGCGCGGCGCAGGCGCTGCGCGGCGTCTCGATTGCGGCTGAGCCCGGCAAGGTGACTTGCGTGCTCGGGCGGAACGGCGTCGGCAAGACCTCGCTGCTCCGCGCCATGGTCGGGCAATACCCGATCTCATCGGGCGCCATCGTGTTCGACGGCGGCGATATCACCGGCCTCAAGCCCTATGAGCGGGCGCGCAAGGGCATCGGATTCGTGCCGCAGGGCCGCGAGATCTTTCCGTTGCTGACGGTCGAGGAAAACCTCAAGACCGGTTTCGGCCCGCTCAAGCGCCAGGACAAGCATATCCCGGACGACGTGTTCTCGCTGTTCCCGGTGCTGGAATCCATGCTCGGCCGTCGCGGCGGCGATCTGTCGGGCGGCCAGCAGCAGCAGCTGGCGATCGGGCGCGCGCTGGTGATGCGGCCGAAATTGTTGCTCCTCGACGAGCCGACCGAGGGCATCCAGCCCTCCATCATCAAGGACATCGGCCGCGCCATCTCATACTTGCGCAATCTCGGCAACATCGCCATCGTGCTGGTCGAACAATATCTCGACTTTGCCTGCGAACTCGGTGACAGTTTCGCGGTGATGGATCGCGGCGCGGTGAAATTCACCTGCGACCGCTCCAATCTCGACCGAAGCGAGATCAGCCGCCAGATGGCGCTGTAAGCCGGGACATTGTAGGCTGGAAAAATCCTGCCGCGGCCGGCTGGGGGAGACGGATGCGCAGCGACGCCTTGGTGAGTTCTTTGGCGACATCTTCGGTGTTCGAAGCCAACCGTGCGCGCGGCGCGGTCCACTTCGACGTGTACGCCCGCGACGGCGTGACGCGGCGCGGCGCGTTGCATGAATCCGGCTCGCTCCGCGTGCGCTTTCCCTCGCCCGAGGACGATGGCCTGTCTGGCGTGTTCGTCAACACGGCCGGCGGCGTTGCCGGCGGCGATCGCTTCGACATCGAGATCGCGGCCACTGACGCCGCGCGCTTGACGCTGACGACGGCGGCCGCGGAAAAGGTCTATCGCGCGCCGGGGGCGGCGGCGCAGCTCAACATTTCCTTGAAGGTCGCTGCAGGCGCGCACCTCGGCTGGCTGCCCCAGGAGACCATCCTGTTCAACCGTGCCCGGGTTCATCGCCGCTTCGAGATCGAGCTCGATGAGGCCGCCTCGCTGCTGCTTTGTGAAATCGTCGTATTCGGCCGCACCGCCATGGGCGAGCGCATGGAGCACGGCGAGTTCGTCGATCGCTGGCGGTTGCGCCGCGGCGGCAGGCTGGTGTTCGCCGAGACCATCAGGCTCGACGGCGATATCGGCGCAAAACTGGTTCGATCCGCGGTCGCCAAGGGTGGTGCTGCAATAGGCACCGCGTTGATCGCTCCCGGCGACGAGGCGCTGATCGGGCGCATCCGCGAAGCGTCGGACTCCTTCTCCGGGGAGGTCGGGATATCGGCCTGGAATGGCTTTGCATTGGCGCGGTTCTGTGCCCAAGATGCGGCGCGTTTGCGCGCCGACATGATGGCCGTGCTGGCGCGCACCGGTGCCGCGCTGCCGCGGTTGTGGCTGAATTGAAGTGTTGAACGGAAGAGATTCTTCATGAACCTGTCTCCCCGCGAAAAGGACAAGCTTCTGATCTCGATGGCGGCCATCGTGGCACGCCGCAGGCTGGACCGCGGAGTCAAGCTCAACCATCCCGAGGCGATCGCGATTATCTCCGACTTCATCCTCGAAGGTGCGCGCGACGGCCGCACGGTCGCCGAGTTGATGCAGTCAGGCGCCCAGGTGCTGACCCGCGACCAGGTGATGCCCGGCATCCCCGAGATGATCCACGACATCCAGGTCGAGGCGACGTTCCCTGACGGGACGAAGCTCGTCACCGTGCACGAACCGATCCGATAGGAGCGAAGCATGATTCCCGGCGAACTCTTCATCCAGGACGGCGAGATCGAGCTCAATGCCGGTCGCAAAACCGTGACGTTGACGGTGGCCAACACCGGTGATCGTCCGATCCAGGTCGGCTCGCATTACCACTTCTTCGAGACCAATCCCGCGCTGAAATTCGATCGCAAGAAGTCCCGCGGCATGCGCCTCGACATCGCCGCCGGCACCGCCGTCCGCTTCGAACCCGGCCAGACCCGCGACGTCCAGCTCGTCGCGCTCGCCGGCAAGAAGACGATCTACGGTTTCCGTGGTGAGGTCATGGGGAAGCTGTGACGTAAGCCGAGATGAGTGCCGTGATCTGCAGCGAGGTGAGCACGTCGGTCGGGCTCCCTCCCCCCTTGCGGGGGAGGGTTGGCGAGAGGGCTATGCCGCACGACAAAATCCCTCGGTTTCGAAGAACCCGCGCCAAGCAATTGCGCCGGGAGATGACGCGCGCCGAGACGTTGCTGGGGCGTCACCTCAAAGCGCATCGCATGGAGGAGAGTTGAACCATGCTCTCACCGGTCCGCCTTGTCTCCGAAGCTGCCGAACTTGCTGCGCATCGCCACAATGGCATGGCGCGGAAGGGACGCGGCAGTGAGCCCTATATCAATCATCTTGCCGAGGTGGCCAACCTACTCGCCACCGCGACCGATGGTGTCGACGCCGAGATCGTCGCGGCGGGTTGGCTGCACGACTCGATCGAGGATACCGATACCACGCGCGCGGAGCTTGCGCAGACGTTCTCTGAGCGCGTCGCTTCGCTTGTCGTCGAGTGCACCGACGACATGAGCCTGCCGAAGGCCGAACGGCGGCGGAAGCAGATCGAGGACGCTCCGCACAAATCTTCCGGCGCAAAGCTCATCAAGATTGCCGACAAGATCAGCAATATCGGCTCCCGCATTCGGTCCGATCCGAGCGCCGATGAGCGCGACGACCTTGCCGACTACACCGGTTGGGCCGAGCAGGTTGTCGCCGGCTGCCGCGGCGGTAACGCCTGGCTCGATACGAAATTCGACGATGCTGTGAAAGCAGCGAGGGCTTTGCTGTGACCAGCCAACAGTTCAATCGCAAACGGGGCTTGTGATGTCCGTCAAAATGAAGCGTTCCGTCTATGCCGACATGTTCGGCCCGACCATCGGCGACAGGGTGCGTCTCGCCGACACCGATCTCATCATCGAGGTGGAGAAGGATTTCACCACCTACGGCGAGGAGGTGAAGTTCGGCGGCGGCAAGGTGATCCGCGACGGCATGGGGCAGTCGCAGGTGACCAACAAGCAGGGTGCTGCCGACACCGTCATCACCAATGCGCTGATCGTCGACCACTGGGGCATCGTCAAAGCCGACGTCGCCATCAAGGATGGCATGATCTCCGCGATCGGAAAGGCCGGCAATCCCGACATCCAGCCGGGCGTGACGATCATCATCGGCCCTGGTACCGATGTGATCGCGGGCGAGGGAAAGATACTCACCGCCGGCGGCTTCGACAGCCACATCCATTTCATCTGCCCGCAGCAGATCGAGCATGCGCTGATGTCCGGCGTCACCTCGATGCTCGGAGGCGGCACCGGCCCCTCGCACGGCACCTTCGCCACCACCTGCACGCCCGGGCCATGGCATATCGCGCGGATGATCCAGTCGTTCGACGCCTTCCCGGTCAATCTCGGCATCTCCGGCAAGGGCAATGCCTCGCGGCCCGCAGCCCTGGTCGAGATGATCAAGGCCGGCGCCTGTGCGTTGAAGCTGCACGAGGATTGGGGTACCACGCCGGCCGCGATCGACAACTGCCTGTCGGTGGCTGATGACCACGACATTCAGGTCATGCTGCATTCCGACACGCTGAACGAATCCGGCTTCGTCGAGGACACCATCAAGGCGTTCAAGGGACGCACCATTCATGCGTTCCACACCGAAGGCGCCGGCGGCGGGCACGCCCCTGACATCATCAAGGTCGCCGGTCTGAAGAACGTGCTGCCATCCTCGACCAATCCGACGCGGCCGTTCACACGCAACACCATCGATGAGCATCTCGACATGCTGATGGTGTGCCACCACCTCGATCCCTCGATCGCGGAAGATCTGGCGTTCGCCGAAAGCCGCATCCGCAAGGAGACCATCGCGGCCGAGGACATCCTGCATGATCTCGGCGCGCTCTCGATGATGTCGTCGGACTCCCAGGCGATGGGCCGGCTCGGCGAGGTCATCATCCGGACCTGGCAGACTGCCGACAAGATGAAGAAGCAGCGCGGATCGCTGCCGCAGGACAAGGGCAAGGACAACGACAATTTCCGCGTCAAGCGCTACATCGCCAAGTACACGATCAACCCGGCGATCGCGCACGGCGTATCAAAGCTGATCGGCTCGGTGGAAAAGGGCAAGCTTGCCGATCTCGTGCTGTGGTCGCCCGCCTTCTTCGGCGTCAAGCCTGACTGCATCGTCAAGGGCGGCACGATCGTCGCGGCACCCATGGGCGATCCCAACGCCTCGATCCCGACGCCACAGCCGGTGCATTACCAGCCGATGTTCGGCGCCTTCGGCAAGGCGCGCACGGCGTCCTCCGTGGTGTTCACCTCGAAGGCCGCGATCACCGGCGGTCTCGCGCGAAAGCTCGGCATCGAGAAGAAGCTCTATGCGGTCCAGAACACCCGCAAGATCTCCAAGAAGAGCATGATCCACAACGACGCCACGCCTGACATCGAGGTCGATCCGGAGACCTATGAGGTGCGCGCCGACGGCGAGCTGCTCACCTGTCCACCCGCCGAGGTGCTGCCGATGGCGCAGCGATATTTCATGTACTGAAATAGCGCTCAACGCATGTCCCCGGCGCATGTCGCACTGCGTGTCCGGGGGCGGCTTTTCCGGTTTTGCGTTCGATCCCGGCTGGTCTAATGTCCCGCCCGGTTATCGTAACCCAGAAGAAAAGCCGGGAGGATTTCTCGTGATCTATGTCGTCGCCACCCTGACCATCAAGCCCGAAACGCGCGCCGAATTCATTGCAGCCGCCACCGCCTGCATCAGGGAGACGCGGAAAGAGCCGGGCAATATCGCCTACGATCTGCATGAGAGCGTCACCGATCCCGCCAAGATGGTGTTCGTCGAGCAGTGGGAAAGCGCGGAGGCGCTGGTGCCGCATCGCGGCCAGGAGCACATGAAGACGTTCGGCCGTGTCGCGGTGAAGTGCTTTACGGCGCCGCCGAAGATCGAGGTGATCACGCCAGAGAAGGTCGAGACGAGGTAACAACGCATGATCCGGGCGACGCAGGTTAGGGGACAGCACCGCTTCACGGAAACGCCGGCGGATACGGTCGTGCTCGATTTCGACGATCGGCACCGCCGTCGCATGGCCATGACGGGCACACGGGGGCTCGAATTCCTGCTTGACCTGGAGAATGCGGTCGCGCTGCGCGGCGGCGATGCGCTGGTGCTGGAGGACGGAAGGTTGGTCGAAGTGGTCGCGGCGCCTGAGCCGCTGCTGGAGATCCGCGGCCACGACCCGCACCATCTCATCCGTGTCGGCTGGCATCTCGGCAACCGTCATCTGCCGACGCAGATCATGGCCAAGAGCCTGCGCATCCGCCGCGACCACGTCATTGAGGCGATGGTGAAGGGCCTTGGTGCCCGCGTCGTCGAGATCGAGGCGCCGTTCGATCCCGAAGGGGGCGCCTACGCCGAGGCCAGCCATGTGCACGGTCACGACCACCATGCACACGACGATCACGGCCATCATCGCCATGATCATCATCATGATCGCGCCGCGCATGACCATGGGCATGATCACCACCATCACCACGACGGGCATTGCGACCATCCCGACCATCACCACGGCCACAAGCATGCTCATGACCACAAATGAGCCCGTCAGTGCCGCCGACCTCGCAGAGCGCGAGGCGGCGGCGCTATATCGGCTGATGACATGGTTGTCGCCGGCGTTTCCCGTCGGCGGTTTTTCCTATTCGAGCGGTATCGAGTGGGCGGTCGAAGCAGGTGATATCACCGATCTCGCAACACTCGCCGACTGGCTCGATGCCATGCTGGGGGACGGCTCGGGCTTTTGCGATGCAACGTTCCTGGTTCAAGCCTATCGTGCCGCAGAGGCCGGCGAAGACGCGGCTCTGAGCGACGTCGCCGAGCTCGCCGCCGCTTTCGTGCCGTCGCGCGAGCGCCAGCTCGAGACGACCTCGCAAGGGCGCGCCTTCATCGACATCTCCCGGTCCGCGTGGGATGCCGAGGGCCTTGCCGCCATGGTCGCGGCATGCCGCACGCCACCGGTCTATCCCGTCGCCGTGGGGGTCGTCGCGGCGCTGCATGGCGTGCCGCTGGCGCCGACGTTGCACGCCTTCCTGCATGCGCTGGTCTCGAACTGGATTTCCGCGGCGAGCAGGCTCGTTCCGCTCGGCCAGACTGACAGCCAGCGTGTGCTGGTGAAGTTGGAAGCCGCTGTGGCAGCGACCGCCAATCGGGCGCTGAACGCGACGCTGGACGATCTCGGCAGCGCAACCTTCCGCGCCGATCTCGCCAGCCTGCGGCACGAGACGCAATATACACGGCTGTTTCGCTCGTGAGCGGTGCGGCCTTCACTGACCAAGAGAGAGAGCAAGCCATATGTCGAAATCTCACGGCCCCCTGCGTGTCGGCGTCGGCGGCCCCGTTGGATCGGGCAAGACCGCGCTGATGGACCTGCTTTGCAAGACCATGCGTGAGCGCTACGACATCGCCGCGATCACCAACGACATCTACACCAAATGGGATGCGGAATTCCTGGTGCGCTCAGGCTCGCTGACGCCGGACCGCATCGCCGGCGTCGAGACCGGCGGCTGCCCGCATACCGCGATCCGCGAAGATGCATCGATGAATCTCGCAGCGGTCGCGGACATGCGCGCCAAGTTTCCGGGGCTGGATCTCGTACTGATCGAATCCGGCGGCGATAACCTCGCTGCCACTTTTTCCCCAGAGCTTGCCGACCTCACGATCTACGTGATCGACGTTGCCGCCGGCGACAAGATCCCGTCCAAAGGCGGCCCAGGCATCACCCGTTCCGATCTCCTGGTCATCAACAAGACCGACCTCGCGCCCCATGTCGGTGCCTCCCTCGAGAAGATGGACACCGACGCCAGGCGCATGCGCGGCGAGCGCCCCTTCGTCATGACCAATCTGAAGAAGAGCGAGGGTCTCGACCGGATCGTCGGGTTCATCGAAACCAAGGGTGGGTTGAAACGGGCGGGCTGACGGGCCGCGGCGACGTCGCGCAGGTCTATTCCGCCGTTAACCAATGAGGCAAAGCGGGCCGGACGGAACCAATTTCCGACACGGCGATTGTCTACCTTCGGTGCCCGGAGAAAAGCCGCTATTGGCCGGATCATCGGCCGGGCGGATTAAGCTTTTTGGGCGACCCAAGTTGCGTACAGATGCCTCCTCCGTCATTATCTCCGCCACTGGGCTCACCCTGTTTCGGCACATGGCCGTTCGAACGGCGTTGATATGCTCCGTGTTTATTGCCGACCTCCTGCCTTCGCCTGAGTAGTCGCGTGGTCCGGTTGGGTTTCATCATCGGCTTTATCGCTCTGCTCGGAGCTCTGCTCTCCGGGCTTGCAGCCTATCGCGTCCACGACCAGGAGCTGGCGCTGGATCGGATTGCGCTCGCGCGTGCGATCGACGTTCATGCCAGCCTCGTCCAGGACCGGTCAACGGAACGAGAGCTGCTGGCACGTGTCGCCTCAGGCCTGTTCCGCGCGCCATCGGTGCTGAAGCCAAATATGCTGGAGCCGCTGCGCTCGGCGATCTACGCCTTCAAGACCGATTTCGTGGTGGCCGGCTGGGTCGCCCGGCTGCGGCCCAGCGAGCTCGCCGCGGCACGAGCTGCTATTGCGGCCGCCGGCTTCCCGAATCCCGAGATACGCGACTACAGCGACAAGCCGATCGATCCGGCAAGCCTGACGCAGCCGATCGACGTGCTGATGGACCTGGAGCCACGCAGCGACGAGACCAAAGCGCTGCCTGGGCGCAGTTATGATGACGACCCGGTTCGCAATGCAATGCTCGCGCGCGCCAGGGTCGAGAAGCGGTCGGTCGCATCCGACCCCGTGCCGCTCTTGCGCGACAACGGACCGATCGGCGTGATCGTAGCTGCCCCGGTCATTCCTGAAGGTGCCACCGAGCCGGTCGGCTTCATCACGTTTTCCTACGAGCTCGCCTCGCTGATGCTGACCAATGACGACCTGTCGCTATTCTCCGTCGCACTGAAGGATCCGCGCAAGGAGGGCAGCGAGCTGGTTGCCAACGACCAGGGTGTCGTCTCCACCCGCATGACGACGCCTGACGGGCCGGCGCCGTCGGCGATACGCAACGTCAGCTTCGGCGGCCGCGACTGGCAGCTCGGCTATTACGCCAAGACCAATTCGGCGCGGCGGGCCGAGCAGACCGCGATCATCGTGGCGGCGATCGGCTTCGCCATCACCGCGATGGTGTGTGGCCTGTTCGGTTACGTCGCCTACAACAATCTGCGGCTCAGCCGCGAAATCCAGGTGCGGATCGGCTTCGAGCGGCGGCTGACGGCCGTCATCGACGAGCTGAATCACCGGGTCAAGAACATCCTTGCGGTGATCCAGTCGATCGTGACGCGCACGCTGCGCCACGGCTCGGACATCGACGTCGCGCGTGAGCTCCTGATCGGCCGTATCCACGCCATGTCCAACGTGGTGTCGCTGCTCAGCGAGAGCCAATGGCAAGGCGTCAAACTGAAAGGCCTGTTCGAAGCTCGCGCCATCCCGCATGCCGAGCGTATCGCCGTCAGCGGCCCTGACATCGCGGTCAGCGCGCGCGCCGCGCAGAGCCTGTCGCTGCTGTTCTTCGAGCTTGCCTCGCACTCGGACGAAGGCCTGTCGTTGGTCGGCAAGCATCCGCACATTACCGCGAACTGGACGGTGACGGGTGAGGAGCCCGAGGCGGTGTTTCATTTCCGCTGGGAGGAGTTCAACACCAGCGAGGCGACGCGGCGGCCGGATTCGGATTTCGGCTTGATCCTGCTCGATCGCGTCGCGCCCGAAGCGCTCGGCGGCACCGCCAAGCGCTATTTCACCGACGTCTCCTATGTCTACGAGCTGACCGCGCCGATGGAGACGGTCGTCGACATGACCGAACGCGACCGCACGGAAAAGCTCTCGCAGCCGGTGCAGCCGGTGCGGTAGACCATGCCGCTCAGCTCGGGGTCGATCGCGCGGCGATGGCGGTAATCTCGAGTTTGACGTTTGGACCGAGATCGGCCACGCCGACGGCGGCACGCGCCGGCAAATGAACTTCCGCAAAGTGCGCCTTCCAGGCCGCATTGAACGCAGCCTTCTCGCTGAGATCGGTCATGAAGATGGTCGCTTGCAACACGTTGGCCAGGTCGGATCCGAGAGCCTGGAGCAAACGCGATAGCTGGCCAAGCACATCGTTCGCCTGACCCGACATGTCCAGGCTGGTGTCCTCGGGGACGATGCCGCCGATGTAGAGCACGCCTCCATGCTCGACCACTTCGTGGAGTAAACCTTCGTATGGCAAGATGCGCTTGATCATGATGACAACGATGCTCCTGTCGAATGTGGCATGAGATAGGGTCGCGTCGAGCACCAGGCCTAGGCCTTGGGCCGCAACACAAGATCGACCAGATGACGCGCGTAGGCCGGGGTGATCGGCGCGATGCCGAAGATGTAACGGTAGAACAAGCTGCCATAGATCGCGTCGTAGAGATCTTCTGGCGGAGCCTCGGCCAGAATGCTGCCGTCGCGCTGGCCGGCGGCGATCATCTCGACCAGTGTGCCGCGGCGGAATTGCAGATACCGGGCATAGAACAGTTCGGCCGAGCCCGTCTTGGAAATGCATTCGGATATGACCGCGAGCTGGACCTTGCCGAATTCACCTTGCAAAGCTTCGGCATAGGCCGCGGCGTGGCGACGCGCGCGCGCCGCTGCCGTGCCTGCGCTCACCGGCGGCAGCGGAAGCATCTGGGCGGCGTGATGCAGGAAGGCGTCGATCAGGAGCGCCTCTCGCGACGGCCACCATTTGTAGATCGTCATCTTGGAGACGTTGGAGTGGCGTGCGACCGCATCGATCGTGGTTGCGGCAAGGCCGGTCGCGGCCATCAGGGCGTATGCGCTTTCGAGGATGGCGTTGGCGGTCTCGATCGAGCGTGGCCGGCCGCGCCGGGGCGCACCCTCGGCTGCTTCAGACGTGCCTTTCGCCATGACCAAGCCGGTCTCCTTGCAACGAACCGCCGTTCCCGCGGCCGCTCCGTCCCGCATAGCGCAGCTGCGGCGCCCGGCCTAGCGAAATCGCGTCGCCGCCCCTAGGCCCGCTGGCGCAAGGCCGCCGGTTCGTCCTGCCGCTTCGACCAGGAAATATAGTAAGCCACCGCCGTCATCGCCGCGAATCCGGCAAGGCTCACCCCGATCTGCATCACGACCAGATTGGCACCGGTGATCAGGATGAGGTGGCCGGCGAAGGACAGGAAAACGCCGATGCAGAACACCGCGAGCCATTCCTCGCCGCATTTGGTCACCATCTGGAGTGACTTCCGTTGCAGCCACGGATGGTCGGGCGGAACGAGATGGGTTGCGATGAAGGCCAGCGCAAGGAAATGGATCACGCGATAGGGTGCGAGGTATTCCTTGTCGGTCGGAGAGATGCCGTTGCGCACGATTTCCGGCAAATAGGCTGATAGCGCCGGCGAATGGCGCATCAGGGTGATGGCCATCGCCAGCACGAGATAGGCGCCGGCCGCGATGCGGAGCCAGGAGATTTTGTGTAGGCTCTGGCCTGAGACGCCGGTGACGGCGAACCAGCCACCCAGCACCATCAGCATTTGCCAGCACAGCGGGTTAAAGGTCCATTCCAGGTCGGGATAGGCGTGAAAATTCCAGCCGAACCAGCGTGCGGCGAGATATAGCGCGACCGATGCTGCGAGGGTGAGGTTAGGGCCGCGCAGCAGTCCCCACAGCACGAACGGGAAGAACGCCATCAGCGGAATCATCAGCTGAAGCAGGTCGAGGTTGAGCGGTTCTTCCTGAAGCACCAGTCCCTGGACCAGGGTCCGGAGCGGATGCTCGAGAATGCCGGAGATGTTGTAATCGCTGATGATCTCCGGTGCCATCGATTGCGAAGCGACATAGGCGATGGTGTCGATGTAGATCACGAACAGCACGACATAGGCGGCATAGAGCCGCCAGACGCGGCGGAAGACGCGCGTCGCCGCGACGACATAACCGCGCTCCAGCGCCATCCTGCCGTGGATGATGGCAACCCCGTAGCCTACCACGAACACGAACAGGTCGGCTGCGCCGCTAAAGCCGAAGTTGCGCAGCGTCAGCAGGTTCACGACATTGTTCGGGATGTGGTCGACGAATACCGACCAGTTGGCAATGCCGAGCGTCAAATAGAGCCTGGCGTCGTGCTGAAATGCGGCAAGGTTCGCCTTGACGGACGGTTTCATTGCGGAAAATAGCTTCTAGAATCAGGGGCGATGCTTTTAGCGGCAACCACCTGCTTGTCCGAGTAGCGTTTGCGTGAAGCAAGGCGGATTGGCCAGGCTTGATGAAGAATTGCGCAGAACAGCGCAATGGAATTCCAGCCGGCCGCTGGTTGAGGTCAGGGGCGCAACATTATTAACGCGGACCTGGCCTCACTCGGCCGGCTCGGCCGAAGGCTCGTCTGTCGCTCCGGCGCGGCTTGCCATGATTCCAAGCGCGACCCCGCCGACTGCCAGGATCGGCAACAGCCGCTTGATTCCGATGGCGCGCACGATCTGCAAGCCGGTGGCCAGCAGCATGGGATCGGCAAGCATGCTCGGAGCCGCCTTGGCGGCGCGCTCGGCAGCGATGCGCGCGCGAGCCCGCACCTCCCGCTTGTAGCCCCAATAGCTTCCCGCTGCGGCGATCGTCAGCAGGAAGAAGACGCCCGCCCCCGCGAGGCAGGCCTGCACGGGGCCGTATTTTTCGAGAACCGAGATGAAGGCTGCCGCGCAAAGGAAGCAAGTGGTGACGAAGAGCGCGAGCGCTGCACCCGCCGCCAGCGAGGCCAGCCGAACGGTCGTGCCCGTCGATGCGCTGATGCCGTCGATGATGCGCTGAAACACGGCCTTACTCCTCAGATCCCCACAGCCAATTCATCACCGGCAGGTCACGGCGGCACAGGCCGTCGTGACCGCAAAACCCATCGCGGCGCGTTACCGGCGCCAGGCGAACCCGATCAGGAAGCCGATGCCGAGCGCAACACCGACGGTCGCGAGTGGCCGTTGCGTGATGGCCTCTTCCAGCGTCTCCTCGATCGAGCCGTAGGCATCCTGCGCCGCGTCCATCATCGCACTGCCGCGCTCCGAGAAGTCGTCGAGCGTCGAATCCATGTTCTCGCGCGCCTGCTTGTACCCGCGGCGGGCTTGCTTGCCCGAAGCGTTGGCGAACGTGTTGAGTGCGTCGGTGATCTGGTCGGTGAGGGCGGCGATATCGCTTTTCACGGCTGCTACATCCTTCTCGAGACGTTCTGCGGTGGCTTTGTCGGTCCAGTCTCGCATCCCGGTTTCGCCATTGGTCATAGAGGGGCTCCAAAACTCGCATCGGCGAAGATAGCCGGAAAACGCCCCGTCTTCGGGGAAGTTCCCTTCGCACCAGCCATCACGCCTCCGGAAGCTGCGGCGAATTCTCGGGCAACAGATGCTCCTTCAGGATCAGCCCGACGATCAGCAGCGGAGATGACAGGAACGAGCCCATCGGGCCCCATAGCCAGGTCCAGAAGGCGAGTGCGATGAACACCGCGAGCGCATTCAGGGCCAGCCTCCGGCCGATGATGGTGGGCGTAACGAAGTGCCCTTCCAGGAAAGTGATGCCGGCGAAGGCGATCGCCGCGGCCAGGCCGCCGCCGATGGTTGGGAAGGCGACCAGCCCTACCACGACCAGCACGGCGAACATTGCAACCGGCCCGATGATCGGGATGAAGTTGAGGGTGGCCGCAAGCGCGCCGAGGCCGGCCGGATTTGGCATGCGGGTCACTGCGCAGACGAGGCCTGCCGCAATGCCCACGCCGATATTGATGATCGTCACCGTCAGCAGATAATTGCCGAGATGGACTTCGATCTCGTTGAGGATCCGCAACGTGCGCAGCCGCGCGTCGCGTTCGCCGAAGGTCATGATCAAGGCCCGCCGCAGGTCGCGCCAGCTCGCGATGAACAGGATCAGGGTGGCGAAGAACAGCAGGAATTCGGCGAAAGTCGGCGACAGGAATTCGAGCGTCGGCTGCACCCAATCGAACTTGGGAATCTGCAGGCTCGGCAAGCCCTCGGAGCCGCCGACCATGCTTTGCAGCTCACGCCAGAGCGCGAGCGGGCGATCGAACACGTGCAGCTTGTCCTTGAGCTGCGCAGCGAGTTCAGGCAAGCGCGAGCTCCATTCCATGACCGGTGCCGCAATCAGCGCGACGACGAAAGCGACCATCGCGGTCACAGCGACCACGATGAGTACCGCCCCGAGGGCTCGCGGTACCCTTTGCTTTTCCAGGAAGGTCGCGGCCGGCGACAGCATGGTACCGGCGACCACGGCCATTACGACCGGCAGGAAGAACGCCTTGGCGACATAGAGCACCGCGACGACGGCGATCAGAAGCAAACCGGCAAGCGCAAACGCGACGAACTCGGTACGCCGGATCACCGGTGGGAGTTCGCTATGGCTCTCGGGAAGCGGGGCACCTTCGCCGTCGCCGGAAATCAGTCGTTCACTGGGAAGGACGCGCACAATATCTCTCCCCGCACGGAAGGCTTCCGGGCGCCCATTGACGACGAGAAAACGCGTGAGGAGTGCCGCGGTTCCATCGCGCCTTCGTGAAGCCGTGCTCGCTTGACCGTGACGCGGCTGCCTCACGCGGCGGCGGAACTTGCATCAGCGCTGCTGCGTTTACGGGACAGCAGCATCACCCAGATGCATACATCCAACGGGGCAGCACATGACAAAGTTCTCTGTCGTCCGTCGCAGCTTTTCGCCGCGAATCATCACCGCTTGTGCTTTTACGACAGCTTTGCTGACGGTGCCGTTCGCGGCTCAGGCGCAAACGCTCGGCTATGCGCCGATGCAGCCGCAGACATATTCGCAGGACCAGATCTATTCGCAGGGCTCCACGAACGAGGCGCCGCAGCCTGCGGACGAGGATGCGGCGCTGCCGGATCGGCTCCGGCGGCAGATCGTAAGCTTCGACTGTAACGAGCCGGCCGGCACCATCGTCATCGATACCGCCAACACCTATCTCTATTTCGTCCTCGGCAACGGCCGCGCGATGCGCTACGGCGTCGGTGTAGGGCGCGAGGGGTTCACCTGGTCGGGCGTGCAGAGCATCAGCCGCAAGGCGGAGTGGCCGGATTGGCATCCGCCGGCCGAGATGATCGCGCGCCAGCCTTATCTGCCCCGCTTCGTCGCCGGCGGCCCCGGCAACCCGCTTGGCGCGCGCGCGATGTATCTCGGCTCCAGCGAATACCGCATCCACGGCACCAACGATCCCACGACGATCGGCAAGTTCGTCTCCTCCGGTTGCATCCGCCTCACCAATGAGGACGTCAGCGATCTCTTCAACCGCGTCGGCGTCGGCACGAAGGTTGTCGTGTTGCCGAAGAACGCACCACTGATGGCGCGCGGGGCCGATCCCGCCCGCAAGCGGCCGGCGGTGTCGACGCTGCACGCGGGGCGCCAGGCGCTGAACATCCCGGCGTCGTCGGTGGACTAAGGGTTGCGTGAGGTCAGATGATGAAACGTTCGACCAGCAAGTCGGCTTGCGCAACGGCCGCGTTCGTCGCGGTCGCTTCCCTGGGCCTTGCTCTGACGCCTTCCGCGCATGCAGAGGATTTCTTCTCGGCGCTGTTCGGTGGCTTCCACATGCGGCCGCCGCCTGAGATCCGCGTGCCGTTCCAGAACGACGACATGCCACGCTACGAAGCGCCGCGCCAGCGCGCGTCCTATGGCGGCGGCACCGCTTATTGCGTACGCGGCTGCGACGGCCGTTACTTCCCCGCGCAAGGCAACGACGCCGAGAGCAAGGCGCAATCCTGCAAGAGCTTCTGCCCCGCGTCAGAGACCTCGCTGGTCTACGGCAGCGATATCGACGATGCCACGACGGACAAGGGCAAATCCTATTCCGACCTGCCCAACGCCTTCCGCTATCGCAATGAGATCGTCGCGGGCTGCACGTGCAACGGCAGGGACCCGGTCGGGCTCGCCCAGGTCAAGATCGAGGACGATCCGACCCTGCGCAAAGGCGACATCGTTGCAGGTGCCAACGGCCTCGTCGTAGCCAATCGCAACGCCAATGATCGCCGCGGCGTCGCAATGAATTTCTCGCCATTGCCGGACAGGATGCGCGCCAAATTCCACCAGGTGCCGGTGGTGGCGAAGGAGTAGGAAGCTTTACGCCGCGCGGATCTTGCCGAGAAAATCGCTGACCTGATTGCCGAGCTGAAGGCTCTGGGTCTCCAGCATTTCGGCGGCCTGCTTGACATTGTCGGCGGCGCCGGCTGCGGTGTCGGCGTCGGTCTTCACGCCGGTGATGTTGTCGGAAACTTTCTTCGTGCCCTGCGCCGCGTATTGCGTGCTGCGGGTGATTTCCTGCGTGGCTGCGCCCTGCTCCTGCACGGCGGCCGCAATCGCGGTGGCGACCTCGTTGACTTCGCCGATGATGCCCCCAATCGCCTGGATCGCGTCGATGGCGTCGCCGGCAACCTTCTGGATGTCGGCGATCTGCTCCGAGATATCCTCGGTCGCCTTCGCGGTCTGGCTGGCCAACGTTTTGACCTCGGAGGCGACGACCGCAAAACCGCGGCCCGCTTCGCCGGCGCGGGCGGCCTCGATCGTCGCGTTGAGCGCGAGCAGATTGGTCTGTGCCGCGATGGTGTTGATGAGGCCGACGACCTCGCCGATGCGACCGGCGGATCGGGCAAGTCCTTGCACCGTGCCATCGGTCTGCTCCGCCTGAGCCACGGCCCGGCTGGCGATGCCCGCGGCATGTGCCGCCTGTTGGCTGATGTCGCTGATGGAGCAGCTCAGCTCCTCGGACGCAGCAGCGACGCTGTCGACGCTCAGGGAGGCGTCTCCGGCCGCCTTTTCAGCGGACCGAACCCGATCATTGGTCTGCCGCGACACTGCCGAGAGATCGGATGAGGTTTTCCGCATTTCGCCGGAGGCTTCACTCAGCTCCTCGAGTGCCTTGCGCACGAGCCCCTCGAATTCGCCGATGTGGATCTCCATGGCACGCTGACGGCCCGCGGCCGCGGCATTGCGCTCGCGATCCTTGGCTTCGATCTTCAGCTTGTCGGCGGCCTGCTGCTTGAACGTCTCCAGCGCGCCTGCCAGCGCGCCGATCTCATCCATCCTGTCTTCGTATCCCGTCTCGACGGAAAGGTCGCCACCCGCAACCTTCAACATGGCGTCGCGCATGTCGTGCAACGGCTTGATGACACGCCGGCTCACGGCCAGCATCGGACCAACGGCGAGGCAGATGGCGAGGAGAACCAGCGCCAATTGCAGGATCAGGGCGTGCAGAGCCGAAGCGCGCTGGGCGGAGATGTGTTCGCGGGCCGCATCAAGCGCTGCCTCGGCCACACCGACCGCGGCGACCAGCCGCGCGACGCTGAACGGGCTCCATTCGTTGGCTACCATCTCGGGCTTTTCGCCCGATGCCAGTGCGTTCATCAGGCGATCGCGCAGGTCCACATATTGCGGGTCGAAATATGCGCTCTTGTTCTTGGTGATTGCGTCCGATAACGCCTCCGGCAACTGCATGCCGCCGGTGGTGACCTCCAGCGCATGCCAGGCGGCCTCTACGCCTCCGACCAGCCTGATGTAGGATAGTCGTATTTCCGGGGTGACCTTTCCCGTACCGAGACCGTTGGAAACGAGAATTGAAGCGTCGCCCGCAGTGTTGCGAAGCAGCCATGCTGCCTGCTTGATGATCAGCAACTGATCGACCGCTGCGTCCTGATGGTTGATGGAGGCGGCGAGAATTCCAGACAACTTGTCGAGCAATACCACCAGTCCGGTTTCGGTATCCATGTATTCCTTGCCGAGAGCGACGCGGCGCGCGGCCTTGGGTTTCGCAATCTCCTGCCAGAATTGCTTCTGCATGCTCACGAGAGCGCGGAACAGTCGGTCGAATTCGGAGAGCAGCGCCGGCTTCTCGGCAAATTCGATGCTGCCGAGCAGATCGCGTGCCCTGACCATTGCGGGCATCTCGACGTCGTGCAGATCGCGCAGGTATTTTTCGATCGCCGGATCCAGCGATTGGTCGTTGTGAATCACGCGGTTCGAGGTGGAACGGTCGGCGCGCATCCGATCCATCGCCTTGAACATGTCGGCGGATGCGTCAGCGATGACGGCAATGCGGTTGGCGATCTGGAGACGTTGCCAGGAATTCCAGGCGATGAGCAAGGCTCCGACGACCACGCAGCAGGAGGTGGTCAGGATCACGCTTCTCAGCAGTGCGGATACCGTCAAGCGGTTCAACATGGCGCCCATCCCCAGCAATCATGAACTCCACCAGCGCCCCGAGTTCGAACGGGACGCGCAAAGCGGGCATTTGCGCGTCGCTCGGCGGCAGTCTCCGGGGCATTTGGCCACAAAAGAGTAAAAAACTTGGTCGCGACCGGAGGATCACGGCTTCGCGTCCGGTTTCAAATATGGAACCCGACGCGAAGCCTCGACGTTAAGCCACGGTACCAACTGGCCTGAAGGGGGTTACAAATGCTGGTCGGCGTCCTCGTCACATTCCTGGTCGTCATTCTCGTTCTTTATCTCATTAACATGCTGCCGATGGATGGCCGCGCCAAGCAGATCGCGCGCGTCATCGTCATCATCATCGGCATCGTGTCCCTGCTGAAATATCTCGCGGTGTTCTAGCTACGATTGCCGACAAAAAAGCCCCGGCCTGAGCCGGGGCTTCTGATGTTCGAACTGGGGCCTCAGCCCGCCGCTTTCGCCTCGCGGCGGCGCGCTGTGAGGATGTATTCGGTATAGCCGTTCGGCTGCTCGCGGCCTTTGAAGATGAGGTCGCAGGCGGCCTTGAAGGCGACGCCGTCGAAGGCCGGCGCCATCGGCTTGTAGATCGGATCGCCGGCGTTCTGCTTGTCGACGACGACAGCCATGCGCTTGAGCGATTCCATCACCTGCGCCTCGGTGATGACGCCCTGATGCAGCCAGTTGGCGAGGTGCTGACTGGAGATGCGCAATGTCGCGCGGTCTTCCATCAGGCCGACATCGTGAATGTCAGGCACCTTGGAGCAGCCGACGCCCTGGTCGATCCAGCGCACGACGTAGCCCAGAATGCCCTGGCAGTTGTTGTCGATCTCCTGCTTGACGTCATCGGGGGCCCAGTTCGACTTCGACACCGGAATGGTGAGAATGTCCGAGAGCTTTGCGCGCGGCCCGCCCTTGGTCAGCTCCTGCTGGCGTGCGATGACGTTGACCTGGTGGTAGTGCAGCGCGTGCAGCGTCGCCGCGGTCGGCGAGGGGACCCAGGCGGTTGTGGCGCCGGCCTGCGGATGGCTAAGCTTCTGCTGCAGCATGTCGGCCATCTTGTCGGGGGCAGCCCACATGCCCTTGCCGATCTGGGCATGGCCGGGAAGGCCGTCGATCAGGCCCATGTCGACGTTCCAGTCCTCATAGGCCTTGATCCAGGCCTGCGCCTTCATCTCGTTCTTGCGGATCATCGGACCCGCTTCCATCGAGGTGTGGATCTCGTCGCCGGTGCGGTCGAGGAAGCCGGTGTTGATGAACATGATGCGCTTCGAGGCGCGCTGGATGCAGGCCTTGAGGTTGACGGTGGTGCGCCGCTCCTCGTCCATGATGCCGACCTTGAGCGTGTTCTCAGGCAGGCCCAGCATCTTCTCGACGCCATCGAAGATCTCGCAGGTGAACGAGACCTCGTCCGGGCCGTGCATCTTCGGCTTGACGATATAGGCCGAGCCGGTGCGGCTGTTCTTGACCTTGGAGTTGCCCTTGAGGTCGTGGATCGCGAGCAGGCCGGAGACGGCGGCGTCGAGTAGCCCTTCTGGCACTTCCACGCCGTTCTCGTCGAGCACCGCGTCGGTGAACATGTGGTGACCGCAATTGCGCATCAACAGCAGGCTGCGGCCGTGCAGCTTCACTTCGCCCTTGCCGTCAGGCGTCTTGTAGCTGCGGTCGGCGTTGAGCGATCGCGTCAGCGTCTTGCCGCCTTTTTCGAAGTCGGCCGACAGCGTGCCGTTCATCAGGCCGAGTGTATTGCGATAGACCAGCACCTTGTCCTCGGCATCGACGGCGGCGACCGAGTCTTCCATGTCGAGGATGGTCGACACGGCTGATTCCATGATCATGTCGGCGACGCCGGCCGGGTCGTCCTTGCCGATCGCGCTGCTGCGGTCGATCTTCACTTCGACATGCAAGCCGTTGTTGACGAGCAGCACGGCGCTCGGCGCGGCCGCATCGCCCTGGAAACCGGCGAATTGCGCGGCGCTCTTCAGCGCGGTGGCGTTGCCGCTCTTCAGCTTCACGGCGAGCTGGCCCGCGACGACGCTATAGGCGGTGACGTCGGTGTGGCTGCCGGTCGCCAGCGGCACGGCGGCGTCGAGGAACGCTTTTGCTTTCGCGATCACCTTGTCGCCGCGGGCCTTGTTGTAGCCCTTGCCACCCTCGGATGGGTCATGCGGGATCGCGTCGGTGCCGTAGAAGGCGTCATAAAGCGAGCCCCAGCGCGCATTTGCCGCGTTCAGCGCATAACGTGCATTGGTGAGCGGCACGACGAGCTGCGGGCCGCAGATCTTGCCGATCTCCTCATCCACATTGGCGGTCTCGACCTTCTGTGTCGCCGGCTCCGGAACGAGATAGCCGATCTCCTTCAGGAAGGCGGTGTAGGCGTTGAGGTCGAATGCCTTGCCCTTGTGGGCCCGGTGCCAGTCGTCGATCTTGGCCTGCAGCTGATCACGGACAGCGAGCAGCGACCGGTTCTTCGGCCCCAACTCCCTGATGAGGCCCGCCACCCCGGCCCAGAACGCATCCGGCGCGATCCCGGTTTTCGGGGCGGCTTCCTTGGCGATGAAATCGAAAAGGACGGGGGCGATCTTCAATCCGTGGGCGTCAACGCGTTTCATGATGGTCTTTCTTGTTGGAAATGGCTGTTTTGGCTGCTTTTGACCCGCCAGCAGCAAAATGCGCCCGCGAGAGGCGGCTTTCGGGACCTATTAGCCCCAAAATCGGGGCGGTGAGAAGACCCCCGGCGGATTGTCAAAATGTCAAGGAGAGGTGGAGTGCCGCGCAACCTGTCATTCCCCGCGAAAGCGGGGAATCCAGCACGGCACGGCATCCCCGTATCCCAATGCTGTCTCTGGAACATTGGTCGCCCGGTCAAGCCGGGCGACGACCGCTGGGGTAGGACCGCCTCAAATATTCGCGGCGAGGTCCACGACTTCGTCGAACAGTACGCCCGATGTCTTCAGCATCTGTTCGATCTCATCCGCCGCTTCGGCGACTGTCCGTGTCGACGTATCGATCACGAGCTCGGCCGCTTCCGGCGCCTCGTAGTCGTTGCCGATACCGGTGAACGACGCCAGTGCACCCGCGCGGGCTTTCTTGTAGTGGCCCTTGGGGTCGCGCTCCTCGCAGATCTCGGCCGGCGTCGCGACATGGATCTCGCGGAACGCGGCGTCGGCGATGCGGCGCGCGGTGGCGCGATCCTCGCGCGCCGGGGAAACCGCGGCGACGATGGCGATATGGCCGTTCCGCGCCAGATGCGTCGCGACCTCGGCGAGACGGCGGATGTTCTCACTGCGATCGGCGGCAGAGAAGCCGAGATCGCCGTTGAGCCCGGCCCGCAGCGTGTCGCCGTCGAGCAGGATCGGCGAGCCGCCATTGGTGAACAGCCGCCGCTCCAGCGCCTTCGCCAAGGTCGACTTGCCGGAGGCCGGCAGGCCGGTGAGCCAGACGACCGCGCCGTTGTGTTGATAGCGCGCGGAGCGTTCGTCGGGACGGAGTGCGGATTCTACCGGAACGATGTCGACCGGCACGGCGCGCTGCCCGGCATCGACCGACAGCACCAGGCCGCCGCCGGCGATGCGCCCTGACACCTCGATCACGAGGCGGCCGGTGCGCGGATTCTCGGTATAGGGATCGGCTGCAATCGGATTGGACAGGGAGATATCGATCTCGCCGACATGATTACGGCCGATCGCCTTGTTCTCGCGGCTCTCGAGCTCGCCGGGATCGACCGCCTTTTCGATGGCCACCACGGTGGCCCGGCTTTCCTTCGGCCCCGAGCGGACCAGGATCTGGTCGCCCTTGGCGAGCGGCTTGTCGTGCAGCCAGAAGATGCGCGCGCGGAGCCGCCGCGTCTCGCGCGGGGCAGCGTTGGTGTGTGCGATGATGTCGCCGCGCTCGATGAACAATTCGCGGTCGAGCGTGATGCCGACCGACCGGCCGGCGCCCTGGCGCGTTGCGACCGGCGTCACCGGCCAGCTCTCGACCGTCTTGATCTTGGCGATCTTGCCGGCCGGCATGATCACGATCTCGTCGCCGGCAATCAGGCTGCCGGATTCGATGCGGCCGGCGACGATGCGGCGATCGTCGAACTTGTAGATCGCCTGCACCGGCAGCCGCAGCGCCAAGGCTTCCAGCGGTCGCGCCGGCTCGAGCCGATCGAGCGCTTCAACCACGGTCGGTCCCTTGTACCAGCCGATGCGGTCGGTGCGCTCGGCGACGCCGTCGCCGTCGCGCGCGGAGATCGGGATCACGGCGGCCGGCGTCACGCCGAGGCCGTTGAGATGCGCCGAAATCTCGTCGCTGATCTCCTTGAAGCGATCGGCGCTGAAATCGACGCGGTCCATCTTGTTGACCACGACAGCGACCTGCTTCACGCCGAGCAGATGCAGGAGATAGCCGTGACGCCGGGTCTGGTCGCGCACGCCTTCGAGTGCGTCGATGATCAGCACCGCGCCGTCGGCCTGCGACGCACCGGTGATCATGTTGCGCAGGAATTCGGCGTGGCCGGGCGCGTCGATCAGCACGATGTCGCGCGAATTGGTGCGAAAGCGGATCTGCGTGGTGTCGATGGTGATGCCCTGGTCGCGCTCGGTCTGGAGCGCATCGAGCAGGAACGACCATTCGAACGGCATGCCGCGCCGCGCGCTGACGGCCTTCAGCATTTCCAGCTTGCCGTCCGGCAGGCTGCCGGTCTCATGCAGGAGGCGGCCGACCAGCGTCGACTTGCCGTGGTCGACATGGCCGACGATGACGATGCGGACCTGCGGACGCGTGGTCCCGTTGGGCGTAGCGGACGAAGAGGGGGTGACGATCATGTTCATGGCCGTGATGCGTCCTTGAATCAGAGATAGCCGGCGACGCGCAGGCGCTCGAAAGCATCCTCGGTCTCGTGGTCGAGCGCACGGCCGGCACGCTCCGGCACCTTGGTCTGCTCGAGTTCGGCCAGGATCTCGTCGATGCTGGATGCTGTTGAAGCAACCGGATTGGTGATGTCCTGATCACCCAGCGAGCGATAGCGCTTGCCGTCCTTGGCGAGATACAGCGGGATGATCGGGATGTTCTCACGCTTGGTATAGGCCCAGATGTCCGCCTCGGTCCAATGCAGGATCGGGTGAATGCGCAAATGCGCCCCCTGCGGCGGCGATGCGTTGAAATGATCCCAGAACTCCGGCGGCTGATCGCGGACGTCCCAATTGCCTTCGAGGCCGCGCGGCGAGAACACGCGCTCCTTGGCGCGGGTGGCTTCCTCGTCGCGTCGAATGCCGGCAATCAGGCCGTCGAAGCCGTATTTCGCCAGCGCCATCTTGAGACCTTCGGTCTTGCGCGCGGCGGAACGGGCGGCCGGGGGCAGCGTGGGGTCGACGGCATCGATGGGCGGGCAGGGCTCGACGCGCAGGTCGAGCTCCCACTCCTTGCCGTAATGATCGCGAAAGCGATACATCTCCGGAAATTTCTTGCCGGTGTCGACATGAAGGGCCGGGAATGGCAGGCGCCCGAAGAACGCCTTGCGCGCCAGCCAGATCATGACATTGGAGTCCTTGCCGAGCGACCACAGCAGGGCGATCTTCTTCAGACGGCCGAAGGCCTCGCGGAAGATGTAGATGCTCTGCGCCTCAAGCTGATCGAGATGGTCCATGCTGGGTGCGGCATCAGCAGAAAAATCTTGCGCGTTCACGCGCTCGACGAGAGCCGGGTTGTCCAGCCTGTCCGCAGCGGAATTGTCCTTGAGAAGATGCATCTCTGCCACTTTGCGTTTGGAGGCGAAAATTCTATAGTTGCACCGCAGAAGAGAAGAAAAAATTTTCTCTTTACGCGCTCGAAACGACACATATATAGAAAATAATTCCAGTCAACCCCGTATGTGGGGCAAGCGAGTATCGAATGCGGTTCTTGCCGGTGTTCCTCGATCTCAGTAGCGGTCCAGTGGTCCTCATCGGCGCGGGTGAGCTTTTGCGCGCAAAATTGCGCGTGCTCGCTTCTGCCGGTGCGCGCGTCCGCGTGCATGCGATCGATGGCAATCGGGACCTGGGTCTGAATTCAGGCGACAGTGCGCGTATCGAGATCGCGACCGGCGATCCGCTCACATCTGATCTTGCCGGTGTCATCGCGATCGTCTGCGCGGGTGCAGGCGATGTCGGCGTTGCGATGTCGGCCCGCGCAAAATCGCTCGGCCTGCCCGTCAACGTCATGGACGATCTCGACCATTCCAGCTTCATCTTTCCGGCGATCGTCGATCGCGGCGATGTCGTGGTCGCGGTCGGCACCGGCGGAACGTCGCCGGTGGTGGCACGGCGCGTGCGCGAGAAGATCGAGGCGCTGCTGCCCTCGCGCATCGGCGAGCTGGCCGAGTTCATCGGTGGCTTCCGCAGATCCATCAACGAGCGCATCGCCGAGTTTCCGCTGCGCCGTCGCTTCTGGGAGCGCGTGATCGACGGCCCGATCGGCGCCGCCGTGCTGGCCGGCCGCAACGGTGAGGCCGATACTGCACTCAAGGCGATCTCCGATCCCTCGGCCTTCGCGCGCGCCGACAAGCCTGAAGGTTCGGTCGCGCTGGTTGGCGCCGGCCCCGGCGATCCCGATCTTCTCACCATCAAGGCGCTGCGCGCGTTGCAGGATGCCGACATCGTCTTCCACGACGAGCTGGTCTCCGCGGAAATTCTCGACCGCATCCGGCGCGACACCGCGCGCGTTGCGGTCGGCCGCCGCGTCGGCAAGCCCGGCATCGGCCAGGATGCCATCAACAAGCGCATGATCGAGGCCGCGCAAGCGGGGCAGCGCGTGGTGCGGCTGAAGGGCGGTGATCCCTTCGTGTTCGGCCGCGGTGGCGAAGAGGTGGAGGCGCTGCGCGCCGCCGGCATCGCCTATTCGATCATTCCGGGCATCACCGCCGGGCTCGGCGGCGCCGCCGATTTCGAGGTGCCGCTGACCTACCGTCATGAAGCCACCCGCATCACCTTCCTCACCGCGCACAAGGCGCGCGACGCGGAGACCGTCGACTGGTCGACGCTGACCGACACGAAAATGACCGTCGTTGTCTACATGGGCATGACAGCCGCGCCCGCTATTCGTGCCGGCCTGTTCGCCGCCGGCCGTTCGCCGGAGACGCCGGTCGGCGTGTTTGCCCGCGTCACCCGACCCGATGCGCAAGGCGCGATCGGCACGCTACGCGACTTGCCCGAACTTGTGCGGCAGACCAGTGGCGGTCCTGCCATCCTCATCATCGGCGACGTGGTCCGGCATGCCGGCTCGCTTCGCCGTCAATCCCCAAAGCAAATCATCTCTGACCTATTGGATGCAGCCGAATGACCTCCCCGCTCGAACAGAAGAAGATCAAGATCGCCGGCCCCTCGGTGGTGACCGCCAACCGCACCTGGGACGGCATCGTGGTGTACCGCACCGCCGCCAAGGGCTGGTCCGCGGAGCTCTCGGAAGCTGCGATCGTGCGCAACTCCGATGAAGCGAAAGCCTTGCTCGCCGAATCCGTCGCTGATGACCTCGGCGCCGTTGGCCCCTATATCGCTCCGGTGCAGGTTGGCGCGGACGGCAAGATCGAACCGGGCAATCTGCGCGAACAGATCCGCCGCACCGGTGTGACCATCGGACAGCAGGCCCAGGCTTAAGGCATTTTCTTATGTACGCTTACGACGAAATCGATCGCACGCTCGTCAACGAGCGCGTCTCGGAGTTCCGCGACCAGGTGAAGCGCCGCCTCTCCGGCGAGCTCACCGAGGACGAGTTCAAGATCCTGCGCCTCCAGAACGGCGTCTATCTGCAACTGCACGCCTACATGTTCCGCGTCGCGATTCCCTACGGGACGCTGTCGACGAACCAGTTGCGGGCACTCGCCCATGTCGCGCGCAAATACGACCGCGGCTACGGCCATTTCACCACACGGCAGAACATCCAGTTCAACTGGATCAAGCTCGCCGAGCTGCCGGATGCGCTGGCCGATCTTGCCAAGGTCGGTATCCATGCGATGCAGACCTCCGGCAACAACATGCGCAATGTCACCTCGGACCAGTGGGCTGGCGTTGCACCCGGCGAGATCGAGGATCCACGGATCTGGTCGGAGCTGATCCGCCAGCACACGACCCTGCATCCGGAATTCTCGTTCCTGCCGCGCAAGTTCAAGATCGCGATCACCGCCTCGGAGCATGACCGCGCCGCGATCAAGATTCACGACATCGGGCTCAAGCTGATCAAGAACGAGAAGGGCGAGACCGGCTTCGAGGTGCTGGTTGGCGGCGGTCTCGGCCGCACGCCGTTCATCGCCAAGACCATCAAGCACTTCGTCCATGGCCGCGATATCCTCAGCTATATCGAGGCGATCCTGCGCGTCTACAATCAGTACGGCCGCCGCGACAATATCTACAAGGCACGCATCAAGATCCTGGTGCACGAGCTCGGCATCGAGAAATTCTCGCGCGAGGTCGAGGAGGAGTGGCAGCACATCCGCAATTCCTCGCTGCAGATCGACGACGAGGTGATCGAGGACATCCGCTCGCGCTTCACTTATCCCGCTTACGAGAAGCTGCCGCACATGCCGGACGAGCTGCGTCAGGCCGCGGCCGATCCCGACTTCGAGGCTTGGCGCAAGAACTCGGTGGCGCCGCACAAGGCCCAGGGTTACTCCATCGTCACCATTTCGCTGAAGCCGATCGGCAAGCCTCCGGGCGATGCCACGGCCGAGCAGATGGATGCGCTGGCCGATCTCGCCGACAGATATTCCTTCGGCGAGATCCGCGTCGGCCATGAGCAGAATTTGGCGCTGCCGCACGTCGCCAAGCGCGACCTGCCGGCGCTGTGGAAGGCGCTCGACAAGCTTGGGCTGGCGACGCCGAACGTCAATCTGATCACCGACATCATCGCGTGCCCGGGTCTCGACTATTGCTCGCTGGCGAACGCGCGCTCGATCCCGATCGCGCAGGAGCTGACGCGGCGTTTCGCGAACCACGAGCTTGCCAATCTGATCGGGCGTCTGCACATCAATATCTCCGGCTGCATCAACGCCTGCGGCCATCACCATGTCGGCCATATCGGCATTCTCGGCGTCGAGAAGAACGGCGAGGAGGTCTACCAGATCACCATCGGCGGCCGCGCTGACGAAGGGGCTGTGCTCGGAACGCTGATCGGTCCCGGCGTGAAATTCGACGAGGTCGCGGACGTGATCGAGGACGTCGTGGAGGCCTATCTGGCGCTGCGCGAGCGGCCCGAAGAACTGTTCATGGACACGGTGAAGCGCCTCGGCGTCGAGCCCTTCAAGGAGCGCGTCTATGCCACTCGTTAACGGCGGAAAAATCGTCGACGACAGCTTCGTCAAGCTCGCCGTCGATACGCCGCTGCCCGTGAGCGGCGACATCCTGGTGCCGGCCGAACGTTTCATCGGCGAGGCCGACGCGCTGCTCGAGCGTCCGGGCAAGGTCGGCGTGATCTGGCCGAACAACCGCGACATCGACGAGCTCGTGCCCTATCTCGGCAAGGTCGCGACCGTCGCGCTGGTGTTTCCGACCTTCCGCGACGGGCGCGCCTACAGCCAGGCGCGGCTGCTGCGCGAGCGGCACAATTATCGTGGCGACTTGCGCGCCACGGGCCAGATCCTGCGCGACCAGTTCGTTTTCATGCTGCGCGCCGGCTTCGATTCCTTCGAGGTGAAGAAGCAGGCCGACGCGGAAGCCTTCATGCAGACCGCGAAACGCTATTCGGTGTTCTACCAGCCGACCGGAGACGGCCGGATTACGGCGCTGCACCGGCGCATGCAGCTGCGCCACTCCGAAGGAGTCGGCACATGAACGCCATCGCGCCCCAGGTCGCGTCCGTTTCAACGCTGCCTTCGGCGGCGGAGCTCGATCGTGCCTTGCGCGATGCTTCGCCTGCCGAAGTCATCGCTGCCGCGCTGAAGGCGGTTGGTCGTGACAAGCTCGCGCTGGTGTCGTCTTTCGGCACGGAATCGGCGACGCTGTTGAAGGTGATGGCGGATGTCGATCCGGCGATCCCGGTGATCTTCCTCGACACCGGCTGGCTGTTCGAGGAGACGCTGGCCTATCGCGATACGCTGATCGCGATGCTGGGCTTGAAGGACGTGCGCTCGATCAAGCCAGCCGAGGAGGCGCTGTCGCGCGAGGATCCCGACCGCGAGCTCTGGTTTTCCGATCCCGATGCCTGCTGCCGCATCCGCAAGGTGGAGCCACTGGCGCGTGCGCTGAAGCCGTTCGATGCCTGGCTCAATGGCCGCAAGCGCTTCCAGGGCAATGCGCGCGCCGACATTCCGGTCGTCGAGGACGATGGCGCACGGTTGAAGTTCAATCCGTTCGCCAATGTCTCGCGCGAGGAACTCGAGGCGATTTTCGTCCGCGCCAGATTGCCGCGTCACCCGCTTGTCGTATCCGGTTTTCGCTCGGTCGGGTGTATGCCTTGCACGAGCAGAACAGCCGAAGGCGAGGACGAGCGCGCGGGGCGCTGGCGCGGCCGTGCCAAGACAGAATGCGGCATTCATACGATGAAGGGTTCGTAGCACAGTCGCGCTGCGAGCCTGCGAACAAGAAAATCCGCTTCCGTTGACTTGAGAGCGTTTCGCCACGAGTTTCGCCTGCATGCCTTCGTCGACATCGATGTCGTCGAAGTGAATGGAGATGGACATGATGCGCCGTATCGCTCCGCTCGCTGCAGGACTTCTCTGGGCAAGCTCGGCTCTCGCTGCTGATATCAACCTGTTGAACGTGTCGTACGATCCGACGCGCGAGCTCTATGCCGGATTTCAACAAGGCGTTCGCCAACGCCTACCAGAAGGAGACCGGCAAGAGCGTCGAGATCAAGCAGTCGCATGGCGGCAGCGGCTCACAGGCGCGCGCCGTGATCGATGGCTTGCAGGCCGACGTGGTGACGCTCGCACTCGCCTACGACATCGACGCCATCGCCGGCAAGGGCCTCATCGCGGCCGACTGGCAGAAGCGGCTGCCGCAGAATTCATCGCCCTACACGTCGACCATTGTGTTCCTGGTGCGCAAGGGCAATCCGAAGGGCATCAAGGACTGGGACGACCTGCTCAAATCAGGCGTTGCCGTGATCACGCCGAACCCGAAGACGTCAGGCGGCGCGCGCTGGAACTATCTCGCGGCCTGGGGCTTCGCGCAGAAGAAATACGGCTCCGCCGACAAGGCCAAGGAGTTCATCGGCAAGCTCTATCAGCAGGTACCGGTGCTCGACACCGGCGCGCGGGGCGCCACGGTGACCTTCGTCGAGCGCGGCGTCGGCGACGTGCTGCTCGCCTGGGAGAACGAAGCTTATCTTGCGCTGAAGGAATTCGGCCCGGAGAAATTCGAGATCGTGGCGCCGCCGCTGTCGATCTTGGCGGAGCCGCCGGTCGCCCTCGTCGACAAGGTCGCGGACAAGAAGGGCACCCGCAACGTCGCCGATGCCTATCTCCAGTATTGGTACACGAAGGAAGGTCAGGAGATCGCCGCGCGCAATTTCTACCGTCCGCGCGATGCGGAAATCGCCAAGAAGTATGAAAATTCCTTCGCCAAGGTCGAGCTATTCACCATCGATGACGTTTTTGGTGGTTGGACCAAGGCGCAGAAAGACCATTTTGCCGACGGCGGCATCTTCGATCAGATCTACAAGAACTGATGGGGCGCCGTCGGAGCGGCTTTGGCAGGGGGCCTGGTGAGCGCAATCGCAGCACGACGCCGGACATTGCCGGGCTTCGGTCTCACGATGGGACTGACGCTGACCTGGCTCTCTGTCGTTATCCTGATTCCGCTCGCCGGGCTGTTCCTGAAATCCACCGAACTCAGCCTTGATCAGTTCTGGGCGATCGTCTCCAGCCGTCGCACCCTGAATGCGTTGCGCGTCTCCTTCGGTCTGGCTTTTGCTGCCGCCTGCGTCAACCTCGTGATGGGCAGCATCATCGTCTGGGCGCTGGTGCGTTATCGTTTCCCCGGTCGGCGAATCTTCGATGCCATCGTTGACGTACCCTTCGCATTGCCGACGGCGGTGGCCGGCGTCGCGCTGACCTCGCTGTTCGCCGAGAAGGGTTGGCTGGGTGCGCCGCTCGCCGCGCTCGGCATCAAGGTGGCGTTCACGCCGCTCGGCATCTTCGTCGCCATGATCTTCATCGGCATTCCCTTCGTTGTCCGCACCGTGCAGCCGGTGCTCCAGGATATCGACGCCGAAATCGAGGAAGCCGCTGGCAGCCTTGGCGCCAGCCGCTGGCAGACCATCATTCGCGTGATCCTGCCGTCGCTCGCGCCCGCGCTGCTTACGGGACTTGCGCTGGCCTTCGCGCGCGCGGTCGGCGAATACGGCTCGGTGATCTTCATCGCCGGAAATCTGCCCAACGTCTCCGAGATCGCGCCGCTCTTGATCGTGATCCGTCTCTCCGAATTCCGCTATGCCGACGCGACTGCGATCGCCGTGGTCATGCTCGTCGTCTCCTTCGTCATCATCTTCGCGGTGAACCGGTTGCAGCGCTGGGCGCAGGACCGGGTCCCGGTGCGTTGAGGTGGATGCGATGACGATGCAGATCGCAGATTCTGTCCCGCTCTCCGCCCCCAATGCCAGGACCCGTGCGCATGCGGCAGCCGCGCGCAACAATCTCCGCACCGAGCCGAAGGCGGTGCGCATCGCCATCATCACGCTGGCGGTATTATTCCTCTCCGTCTTCGTCGTACTGCCGCTGGTCCTGGTGTTCGCGCAGGCCTTCTCGAAGGGCATCCTCGCCTATTTCGCCGCGCTCGCCGAGCCCGAGGCGCTGGCGGCGATCAAGCTGACGCTCGTGGTGGCGGCGATCTCGGTCAGCCTCAATCTCGTCTTCGGTCTGGTCGCCGCCTGGGCGATCGCCAAGTTCGAATTCACGGGCAAGACCTTCCTGATCACGCTGATCGACCTGCCGTTCTCGGTGAGCCCCGTCATCTCCGGCCTCGTCTTCGTGCTGCTGTTCGGCGCGCAGGGCTATTTCGGCGGCTGGCTGCGCGACCACGACATCCAGATCCTGTTTGCGGTGCCCGGCATCGCGCTCGCCACCACCTTCGTGACGTTCCCGTTCGTGGCGCGCGCACTGGTCCCCTTGATGCAGGAGCAGGGCACGCAGGAGGAAGAGGCTGCGATCTCGCTCGGCGCCTCCGGCCTGCAAACCTTCTTCCGCGTCACGCTGCCCAACATCAAATGGGGCGTGCTCTATGGCGTGCTGCTCTGCAACGCCCGCGCGATGGGCGAGTTCGGCGCGGTCTCGGTCGTCTCAGGTCATATCCGCGGCGAGACCAACACCATGCCGCTGCTGGTCGAGATCCTTTACAACGAGTATCAGTTCGTCGCGGCCTTCGCGATCGCCTCGCTGCTCGCGATGCTGGCCCTGATCACGCTGGTCGCCAAATCCATTCTCGAACGCCACCTCGACGAAGGGCACGACGTCAATGACCATTGAAGTCAAAAATCTCGTCAAGAAGTTCGGCAGCTTTGCCGCGCTTGACGGCGTCGATCTCAAGGTCGCCGACGGCGAGCTGCTCGCCCTGCTCGGCCCGTCCGGCTCCGGCAAGACCACGCTGCTGCGGATCATCGCCGGCCTCGACTGGCCTGATTCCGGCGAGGTCGCTTTCAATGGCGAGGACGCGCTGGCGCAGGGCGCGCGCGAGCGCCACGTCGGCTTCGTGTTTCAGCATTACGCGCTGTTCCGTCATATGAGCGTGTTCGAGAACGTCGCATTCGGCCTGCGCGTGCAGCCGCGCGCGATCCGCAAGGACGAAGCGACGATCCGCACGCGCGTCAAGGAGCTGCTGGATCTCGTACAACTCGACTGGCTCGCCGACCGCTATCCGAGCCAGCTCTCCGGCGGTCAGCGCCAGCGCATTGCGCTTGCCCGGGCGCTCGCAATCGAGCCGCGAATCCTGCTGCTCGACGAGCCGTTCGGCGCGCTCGATGCCAAGGTGCGCAAGGAGCTGCGCAAATGGCTGCGCTCGCTGCATCACGAGATCAACGTCACCTCGATCTTCGTCACTCACGACCAGGAAGAAGCGCTGGAAGTCGCCAACCGCGTCGTGGTCATGGACAAGGGCAGGATCGAGCAGATCGGCTCGCCCGACGACGTCTACGAGAGGCCGGCGACCGCCTTCGTGCATGGCTTCATCGGCGAATGCATCGAGCTGCCGGTCCATGTGGCCGAGGGCGCGGTGCGGCTCGGCGACCGCCCGCTCAATCTTGCGGCGGACGGGCTTGCGCCTGGCGCGTCAAAACTGTTCGTGAGGCGACATGACATGCTGGTCGGCCCGCCCGGCTCGGGCGCCTTCGAGGGCGCGGTTCAACATGTCCGCAATTTCGGCCCGGTGCAACGGGCCGAGGTCGCACTGTCGGGTGGCGAGACCATCGAGATCGATGCACCCCGCGACCGGGAACTGCGCGCTGGCGACACGATCGGTCTAAACCCTCGCCGCTACCGGATATTTGCGGGCGCCTGAGCCGTCTCAAAGGCTCGAATTTTCCTCAAAATTCACCTTTCAGCCACGGTTGGTATGCAACAACGGCCCCTCATTTGGGGGCCCCTGAACATGCGCGCTGCGGCCGCAATTCTCATCATTTTGCTTCTCGCCGGCTGTGCCGGCAACGAAGCGCCGGTCCAGCAGCCGTCGATGTATGCCGACATGTCGGTGCCGGGCGCCAAGCTCGATGCGCCGGCCGCCGCGATCATGATCTCGCAATACCGCCAGAACAACGGCCTCGGCACCGTCGAGGTCGACCCTGAATTGATGCGGCTCGCCGAATCCCAGTCCAACGCCATGGCCGCCGCCAACAAGATGGACCATGACGTCCGTGCGCCCCTGGGCAAGCGCCTTGCCGCCGGCGGCTATCCCGCGACCGTGGCGGTCGAGAACATTTCGGCCGGCTATCATACGCTGGCGGAAGCCTTTTCCGGCTGGCGCGACTCGCCGCCCCATCGCGCCAACATGCTCAAGAGCGGTGTCACAAAATTGGGCATAGCGGCGAGCTATGCTCCAGGCACCAAGTACAAGGTGTTCTGGACCATGATCCTGGCCTCGACCGACCCCAGATAAGCCAGACTTGATCCCGGGATGCATTGACGCCGCGGCGAAACTGTCGCCACGGTGGCTCGCCTTTTGCTATTAGTCCCACATGACAGATCACAGCCCGGAAGTCGCAACAGTCCCCGCGAAGGCGCAGCGCGTCCTGGTTCTCCAGGGCGGCGGTGCGCTCGGCTCCTATCAGGCCGGTGCCTATCAGGCGCTCTGCCATTTCGATTTCGAGCCGGAATGGGTGGCCGGCATCTCGATCGGCGCGGTCAATGCCGCCATCATCGCCGGCAATGAGGGCCAAACCCGCGTCAAGCGGCTCAAGGAATTCTGGGAGATGGTGTCCGCGCCGGTGCCGTGGAAGCCGATCGGGAAGAGCGACCACGGCCGCGAGCTGTTCAATTCCACCAGCGCAGCGCTGATCGCGACCTTCGGCGTGCCCGGCTTCTTCGTCCCGCGTGTGCCGCCCGCGCCGCTCTGGCCGCCGGGGAGCAAGCAGGCCGAGAGCTATTACGATACCGCGCCGCTGAAGAAGACGCTGGAGCGGCTCGTCGACTTCGACCGTATCAATGATCTCAAGACCCGCCTGTCGGTCGGCGCCGTCGGTGTCACCTCCGGCAATTTCAAATATTTCGACAATTACGAGTTCAAGAAGCTCGGCAAGAAGATTGGCCCAGAGCACATCATGGCGTCGGGTGCGCTGCCACCGGGCTTTCCGTCCGTGGTGATCGACGGGGAGCATTATTGGGATGGCGGCATCGCCTCCAACACGCCGCTCGACTTCGTGCTCGATGCCGAGATCGACCGCGACCTCCTGATCTTCCAGGTCGACCTGTTCAGCGCCCGCGGCGACCTCCCGACCTCGCTGCTCGAGGCGACCGAGCGCGAGAAGGACATCCGCTTCTCCAGCCGCACGCGGATGAACACCGACAAGAACAAGCAGGTGCACAACACCCGCAAGGCGCTGCGCGCGCTGATCGACAAGCTGCCCGATTTTCTGAAGAACGATCCCTCGGTCGAGATCCTCAACAAGGCGGCCCGCGAGAGCACGATCACGGTGGTGCACCTGATCTATCGCAGCAAGAATTATGAATCCTCGTCCAAGGACTACGACTTCTCGCATGTCGCGATGATCGAGCATTGGGAAAGCGGCGTGCGCGACGTGCATCTGTCGATGCGCCACAAGGATTGGCTCGAGAGGCCGCAGTCCGGCGAGACCATGGTCACTTACGATCTCACGGGGGACGTCACTGCGCCCCCGCCACAAAGGAGCGAATAACATGGGTACACTCTCAGGCAAGAATGCCGTCGTGACAGGATCCACCAGCGGCATCGGACTTGCGTATGCGCGCGCTTTCGCCGCCGCCGGCGCCAATGTCGTCATCAATGGCTTCGGCTCGCCCGAGGATATCGAGAAGGAGCGCTCCAAGATCGAGTCCGATTTCGGCGTGAAGGCGGTCTACTCGCCCGCCGACATGACCAAGCCGGCCGAGATCGCCGGGATGATCGCGCTCGGCGAAAAATCGTTCGGCTCGGTCGATATCCTCGTCAACAATGCCGGCATCCAGTTCGTCTCCCCGATCGAGGAATTCCCGCCGGAGAAGTGGGACCAGATCATCGCGATCAACCTGTCCTCGGCCTTCCATGCGATCCGCGCCGCCGTCCCCGGCATGAAGAAGAAGGGCTGGGGCCGCATCATCAACACCGCCTCGGCGCATTCACTGGTTGCCTCGCCCTTCAAGTCGGCCTATGTGTCGGCCAAGCATGGCATCGCCGGCCTGACCAAGACCGTGGCGCTTGAGGTTGCGACCAGCAAGATCACCTGCAACTGCATCAGCCCTGGCTATGTCTGGACGCCGCTGGTCGAGAAGCAGATCCCCGATACGATGAAGGCCCGCAACCTCACGCGCGAGCAGGTCATCAACGACGTGCTGCTCGATGCGCAACCGACCAAGGAGTTCGTGACCTCCGAGCAGGTCGCAGCGCTCGCGTTGTTCCTGTGCAGCGACGATGCCGCGCAGATCACGGGTACCAATTTGTCGATCGACGGCGGCTGGACCGCGGAGTAAGGGCGCCGTTATCGTGGGGTGGGTTAGGCGAAGCCGTAACCCACCTCGTCTATTTCCACAGAGACAGGAGTGGTGGATTACGCCTTCGGCTAATCCACCCTACCATACCGAGGACGAGGCGGCAGCCCCACGCCTCAATGGCTCCAGGCCAGCGCCGTCACGATGGCGGATTGCACGTTCAGCTCGGTGAACATGATCTTGCTCGCGACCACCACGAGGACGCTGGCGAGCGCCACGCGCAGCACCGTCTCCGGCACGCGCGTCGCGCTGTAGCTGCCGATGACGATGCCGGGCAGCGAGCCCAGCAGCAGCACGCCCATGAGACCCCAGTCGACGGAGCCGAGCACCCAGTGGCCAATGCCGGCCACCAGCGTCAGCGGCACGGCGTGCGCGATGTCGGAGCCGACGATGGTCGCCATCGGCAGCCGCGGGTAGAGCAGCAGCAGCACGGTTACGCCGACCGCACCGGCGCCCACCGACGAAATCGAGACCAGCACGCCGAGCACGATGCCGGTAATGATGGTCGCAATCATCGTGGTGCGCTCGCCGACCTGCTCCATGCGGCGGCGATAGCGCTCCATGATCGAATTGCGGAAGATCAGCGACGTCGCGGTCAGCAACAGCGCAAAGCACAGCACGAGGTTGACCAGATTGCGTTCGGTATCGCCTCGAAGATCGAGCTTCCACAGCACCAGCAGCGTCAAAGCGCTCGCCGGAATGCTGCCGCAGGCCAGCCGCAGCACCGCCGGCCAGTGCACGCTACGCGACCAGCCATGCACCACGCTGCCGCCGGACTTGGTGGTTGCGGCATAGAGCAGGTCTGTGCCGACGGCCGTGGTCGGGTGGATACCGAACAGCAGGATCAGGAGCGGCGTCATCAACGAGCCGCCTCCCACGCCGGTCAGCCCGACGAGCAGGCCGACGCCAAAACCCGAGGCGACGTAAAGCGGATCAATCATGGCTGGGGAAATCTAGGTTTATCTCGTCAGTTGGGCAATATGACGTAGAATAAACTTTCCCCAGGGCGCAACCTGTTGGGTGGAATAAGAAAAATCGTGCTACAATCCGAAGATTGGCAGAAGTTTCGCTTTGTTCTGCGGCTTGGCGCGAAATAGTCCTTCCCCGCGTCAGCGACCGGGGACGGCGGCGCAGGACCTATTTACCAAACGCCAGCACGTGCAGCCCGAGCCGCTGCCGCACGATCCAGAACAGCAGCGCCGTCTCGAAGGTGAGCGAGATCGACGTCGCGGCCGCGGCGCCGTGGCCGCCGAAGCGCGGCACCAGCGCGATGCAGAGCACGACGTTCATCACGAACGCCAACGCGTAGGCCAGCGCGCAGATCTTCTGCTGCCCGAGCATGTTGAGCAGCCGCTCGACCGGCCCGATCGCAGAGCGGACGACCAATCCGACAGCGGCGACAAACATGATGTCGTAGCCGACAACGAATTGCGGTCCGAACAGCCAGAGCAGCGGCTTGCCGAGCGCAAGCAGCGCGGCGGTCGCGGCGAGCGAGGGCCAGAACGTCCAGGCGATGGCGTGCGCGACATAGGCCGACAGGCGCGCCTTGTCGCCGAGTGCGTTGTATTCGGCGAAGCGATGCGCCGTCGTCGCCGACATTGCGTAGTGGATGAACGACACCAGCGCCAGCGTCTTCACCACGGCGAAGTAGACGCCGACCTCGTCGGAGGGACGGAATTGCTGGAGCACCAGCACGTCGGTGTAAGACAAGAGCAGGTAAAAGCTCTCGACCAGCAGGATCGGCAGCGACACTGCAAGCCACCCCCTGATGTCGTAAGCCTTGGGGCCCGGCGCGATGCCGTCGGCGAGCTTGCGGTTCAGCACGACCATCTGCCCGGTCATGGCGATCCACACGGCGCCCGCGCTCGCGGCCATCGCGGCAACAGCGCCGAGATGATAGCCGAGCAGGAAGGCGCCGGCCGTGATGCCGATGATCAGCGCCTGGCGGATGATGAACTGCGGCATCAGGCCGAGTTGCATCCAGTCATGCGAGCGCGCGATGCCGTCCTGGGTGTTGGCGACGACGAAGGCCGGCAGGGTCATGCAGCCGATATAGAGCGGCAATTCCTCGCCCGGATCGATCCAGGACGACAGCAGCTTGACGATGCCGGCAAGGCCGAGCGACACCAGCGTCGAGACGGCGAGGGTGAGCCAGCGGCTGCCGGAGAGAAAGCCGCGCAGCAGCGCATGGTCGCCACTGGTGCGATATTCCGGAATGATCTTTTGCGCGGAGGCGGAGATGCCGAAGTCCATCATGCTGCCGAGCAGCAGCACCCAGGTCCAGACATAGACATAGATGCCGTAGTCCGACGTTCCCATCCAGCGCGCGAGCAGCACCTGCGAAAAATAGGCAAGCCCCGCGCTGATGACGCGAATGATGAAGATGGTGCCGGCCAGCCGCCGCGTCAGCGAGGCTTCGCTCGAGCCGCCGTTCAACCTGGCACGCAACCGCGCGATCAGCCCTGATGGTCCGGTCGTAGCGGGGTCTGCATCCATCACGGCCAAGTCGAAATCCCCAGGCGTCCCGCGTCTTGCGGTACCCCAAGGATTAGCAACCATTCCTTAAGATTCGGTTGGGTGTTACCAGCCCCGTCGTGGCGAAAGCCAGGACGATACCTAGTCCAAATTCGTATTGAACTCGTACGATTTCTCCGGCCCGACCAGCGTGAACTTCAGTGCTGCGCCGTCGGGCTTGACGCCCGGCGGCAGGCCGTCGAGTTCGAACGAAAATCGCTTCACGCCGGGCGGGCTATGCTCGACCGCGTCAGGAATGGGCAAAGACCATTCGGGACTCGGTCCTTCGACGAACAGATTGACCTTGCTGTTCTCGGGCGCGACGACATCGACCACCACGTTCTTCGGGCCGTCGCGCTTGACATCGCGGATGGTCAGCGGATTGGGATCGCCGATATTGGCGGGCTTCGGCACGGTGTCGAGCGCCGCGCGCAGATTGGCGTCTTCGGTCGACGCAACATTGTTGAAGCCGAGCTCGATATTGGCCTCGACGGGAATGCAGAGCTTTTCGCAGACGGCGTAATTGATCTCGGCACGCAGCGTCACAGTCTTGTCCGCGGCCTTGGCGACGATGCGCAAGGGCAGCACGATCTGGTCGTGATAGCCGATCGAATGGCCGCCTGCGCCGTCGTCGAATTTCAGCGGTGCCGGCCACATCACGGTCACTGCTTCGACATTGTCCGACTTCGAGAAGTCGAACCGCGGCGGAACACCGGAGTCGCCGGGCATGCGCCAGTAGGTTTTCCAGCCGGGCTGGAGCTGGAAAGCGATACCGCCGATCAGCACCGCGCCGGTCCGCGATCCCGCCAGCAACCGCACCGCGGAATGTCCGTCGCGCAGCCACGGCGACGCGTCGTCGGCATGGGCACCCATCGCCAATGACGACGCAATCAAGGTTGTCGCGACGCCGATCGCCGCATGCAAGGGAACTCTTGTCAACATGGCACGTCTTTACAAGGTCGCCCCGGGCCAAACCATTGAATTGCTTGTGATGGATGCACTCGATTCAAGTCTCTGCAAGCCTTGATTTGACACGGGATCGGCCCGACATCAGGATAGGAATTGAAACCGGAGTGCTTCACCGATGGCTCCCACAGGTAAACGGGCGGGCGAAAGCTCCCGCAGGGCAGGCCGCGCGCTCCCCAATTCGGCCGGTTATCTCGACGGCCGGCTCCTGATCGCGATGCCCGTGATGGGCGACTCCCGCTTCGAGCGCTCGGTGATCTATCTCTGCGCCCATTCGGCTGAGGGCGCGATGGGCATCATCGTCAACCATCCGGCCGGCAGCATCGATTTCCCGGAGCTGTTGGAGCAGCTCGGTATCATCAAGAAGGGCGAGCACATCAAGCTGCCGCAAAATGCCGAAAGCATGAAGGTGCTGGCCGGCGGCCCGGTCGACACCGGCCGAGGCTTCGTGCTGCATTCCAGCGATTTCTACATCGAGCACGCGACACTGCGGATCGACGACGGCGTCTGCCTCACCGCGACCGTCGACATCCTGCGCGCGATCGCCAACGGCTCCGGCCCCAAGCACGCCATCCTAGCGCTCGGCTATGCCGGCTGGGCGCCCGGCCAGCTCGAGACCGAGATCCAGAGCAATGGCTGGCTGCATTGCGACGCCGATGCGGATCTGATCTTCGGCGACGACGTCGACGAGAAATACGCTCGCGCCTTGCGCAAGATCGGCATCGATCCCGGAATGTTGTCGAACGAGGCCGGGCACGCGTAGTTGGTGCGGTAAACACAGCGCTGTCCTCCGGATCGGCGCTCCGCTTCGCTGCGCTTGTCAGGGACGACAGCGGGGTCTGGTGCGCCTTGCTACTCCGCCGCCTGTTGCTGCACCGTCAGCTCGGTTCCCGCCACCGTCGCCCTTCGCATGTCGCGCGGTTGCGATTGGTCGTAGCGGCGGACGCGGTGCATGGTCTGGCGGTTGTCCCACATCACGAGATCATGCAGCCTCCATTTGTGGACATAGACGAATTCAGGCTGCGTTGCGTGTTCGTTGAGGTCGCGCAGCAACAGCCGTCCCTCCGGCACGCTCATGCCGACAATCTTGCCGGCATGCGATGACAGATACAGCGACTTGCGCCGATGCACGGGATGGGTCCGCACCAGCCGCTGCAGCACCGGCTTGAACATGATCTTCTCCTCGTCGGTATATTCGGTGAAGCCGAGCGATCCGCGCGAATACATCAGTGAGTGCTCGCAGACGAGGTCTTCGATCTCGACCCGGGTCTCGTCGTCGAGCGCATCATAGGCCGCTCGCATATCGGCGAACTCGGTGTTGCCGCCCTTCGGGTTCACCACGCGCGCCGACAGCAGCGAGAATTTTGCCGGGATTGGGCGGAACGAGCTGTCGGAATGCCACAGGCAATTGCCGAGATTGAACAGATGCGCGCGGCTGTCCTTCGCCAGTGGCTTGCCGTCCTTGCCGAGATTGGAGACGTCGTTGAGGCCGGACTGGAGCCGGTAGTCCTTCTCCTTGGTCACGGTGCCGCCGCGCGCGTCCTCGCGCTGACCGAAGTTCAGCGCAAAAGCCATCTGCTGTTCGTCGGTGATGTCCTGGTCGTGGAAGACGAGCACCGCATATTTGTCCATGGCGGCCTCGACGTCGCGCGCCTCATCCGGTGTGAGAGGCTTTCGCAGGTCGAGGCCGGAAACCTCGCCGACAAAATGCTTCTGAAGCTGCCGGATGGCGATCGTCATGGTGTCTCTCCCGCGAACCGCGAGCGGTTGGGCCCGCTCTGCTGTCGAAAAAAGCTACTCCTGCGCTTGATGATGTCAACGCTCCCTGCGCATGGCTCTCACGCGTTTCGGGCCATCAGGCCACCATCGACAGGAATGACCGCACCGGTCAGAAACGCCGCCGCCGGAAGACACAGGCTCAGTGTCATATGCGCGACTTCCTCGGGATCGCCATAACGTCCGAGTGCGGTGCGGCGCTTGGCGTAGATGGTCTTGTGCTCCTCGGAGATGCGGTCGGTAATCGCGGTGCGGATCGGGCCCGGGCAGATGCAGTTCACGGTGATGCCCTCGCGGCCAAGCTCGACCGCGAGCGAGCGGGTGAGGCTCGCGACACCGCCCTTCGCGGCCGAATAGGGGCTGTGCAGCGCGGTGGCGCCGAGCGCCTCGGTCGAGGCGATGTTGACGATGCGCGGGGACTTCGACTTGCGCAAGTGCGGCAGCGCGGCGCGGATGACGCGCGGATGCGCCGTCAGCATCACAGCGATGCCCTTGGCCCAGGCATCTTCGTAACCTTCATCATCGATCGCGACGCGCACGGAGATGCCGGCATTGTTGACGAGGACATCGAGGCCGCCGAAATGCGCCGCGACATCCTTGACCACGCGCTTGATCTCGCCACCATCGGCGACGTCGAGCTTCCACGGTTGCGCCGAACCACCGCTCGCCGCGATCTCCTTCGCAACCGCATGTGCCCCTTGCTTGTCATAGTCGGTGACGGCAACGTTGGCGCCTTCAGCCGCAAACACGCGCGCGGTCGCGCGTCCCATGCCGCTTGCCGCGCCGGTGACGAGAACGGTCAGGCCTTTCACTGAGCGGCTGAGCTCTTTGAATCCGGACATGCTGTTTCCTCGCAATCTCTTGCTTCTTGTTATGAGATTGACGAGGCTGGCATCGGTCCCCAGACAGGTCAAACAAGCAAAACAGTCAAACAAGCACAGCAAAAGGAGAGGCTGCGATGGCGAACGAGCTCGATTTCTCTGGCAAGCAACTGCTGGTCGTCGGTGGTTCCAGCGGTATCGGCAACGGCATCGCGCAGGCCTTTCGCGCGAGGGGCGCCGATGTTGCGGTGTGCGGCACGCGCGCTCGCGCAGCCGACTACCAGGAGGAGGAGGGCTCCGATCTCACGGGTCTTGCCTATACGCAGCTCGACGTCAGCGACCCCGGTGCGGTCGAAGCGTTCAAGCCGTCATTCGAGAAGCTCGATATCCTGGTGCTCGCGCAGGGCGCGGTGCTCTATCGCCGTGACGAATTCGAGATGACGGGCTTCCGCAGGGTCGTCGAGGTCAATCTGATGAGTCTGATGGCGTGTGCGACGCGCTTTCATTCCATGCTGCGGCATTCCGGGGGCGCGCTGATCATGGTGTCCTCGACTGCGGCGTACCATTCCACCATGGGCAATCCCGCCTACAATGCGTCGAAGACCGGCGCGGTCGGATTGACGCGGACCTTGGGCGAGGCGTGGGCCGAGGACGGCATCCGCGTCAACGGCATCGCGCCCGGCCTTGTCGACACCAAGATGACGAAGGTGACGACCGACAATCCCAAGCGGCTCGAAGCCGCATTGTCACGCATTCCGCTGCGGCGATTGGGCACGCCCGCCGACATGGCGGGCGCCGCGCTGTTTCTGGCCTCGCCGCTGTCGTCGTACATGATCGGACAGACGCTCGTGGTCGATGGCGGGCTCATTCTCTGAGCCAAACTCTCGGTGGCCGTGGAACTGCGCTCCTCCTGATCGGTTACATGGGCAGACCCCCGAGGAGGAGCATCATGGACAAGGACAGGATCGTCGGATCGGCCAAGGAATTCGCTGGACGCGCAGAAGGCGCGGTCGGTGATCTCGCTGGCGATGGGCAGACCCAGGCGTCGGGCAAGGCCCGCGAAGCGGCCGGCACCGTGCAGAATCTCTACGGCCAGGCCAAGGACGCCGTGCGTGATGCGGCGGACACGGCCACCAGTTACGCCAAGGATGCCTATGACAACAGCGGCGAGACCTTCCGGGATGGCTCCAAGGCCATCGCGCAGAAGGTGCAGGACAACCCGCTCGGCGCGCTGCTCGTTGCGGGCGGCATCGGCTTCGCGCTCGCGCTCCTGATGTCGCGCCCCGCCCGTCGACCGCCACCGCGCTGGCCCTATTACCGCTGAACGATAAACACTGCTCTCGTGCCCCGGAACGCGCTGCAGCGCCAAAGCGCTGCTGCGCTGAGCCGGGGCCCGTTCTTTTGTGATGTTGTGAGAGGCTGGGTCCCGGCTGTGTCGCATCACCAAGAGGTGCTGCGCCGCGTCGGGGACACGGAGCCGATTACCGAATCACTTCCGCCGCCCGCCCGACATTGCCCGGGGGACGCGGGATCGCAGGATTCGGGTTCCGCGGCGCAGGCGCCAGTTGACGCGGCGCGGGCTGTGGCGAGCCGAAGCCGAAGAAATCGCGCAAGGATGGCGCGGCCTGTGCCGGCTGTTGCGGCGGCGCGGGCTTCTTCGCTGCGGGAGGCTTGGGCGGGGCGATCGCGGCGGGCGTGCCGGGCGCGACGGCGGCCGCAGCGCCGCCATCAGGCGTCGTTGCCGCCATTGGTGTGTCGCCCTTGGCCTGCTCGCGGCCGACTTCGCGGCGCGGCCAGGCATAATCGTCAGCACGGCCGGCGGGCGCGGCCAGCGGCTCGCCCTTGACCAGCGTTCTTGCGGCGAGCGCATCGACGGCGGCGGGGCGCGTGCCCGGTCCGCCCAGCAATTGATCGGTCGAGATCGAGGCTGCGACCAGGGGCACGATCGGCCCGGCCAGCGGCCGCGGCGCGGGCTTGCCGGGCTCGGCGTTGGTGTCGGGCGTTGCGGGCTCGCTCGGCAGCGCGATCGGGCCGGAACGTCCGGCCAAGAGGCGCGTGATTTCGCGCTCGACGTAGTGGGCAAGTTTTCGCGCGCCCGGCCTGGTGAAGTAGACGCCATCATAGCTGCGCAACTGGCGGATCTGGCCTTCGAAGTCGGGGCCCTTCTGCAGGAAGCGGCCGGCTTCGTCGACGAAGCCGTCCCAGACGTCGACATAGGTGATGCCGGCCTTGGCTGCGCCCTCGCGGTAGAGCGAATCCAGGAACAGCATGTCGGCGGTGCCCTTCGGCCCGCGAATCGCAGGCAGGCCGACCCAGAGCACCGGTACGCCCTTGGCCTTGAGGACGTTCGCAAGCTCCTCGATCTTCTTGCTGTACAGCTCGACCCAGTGGTCGTCGCGGAATTCGTAGACGCCGTTCGGGTTGCGTGCGGTCTTTTCGGGCGCGGCGACCGGCGCGTCGGCGTTGTCGGCGTCGTCCTGCGGCAGGTCGGGGTCTGCTGCCGCCTTGTCATCGGCTGCTGTGGTATCGGACTTCGCGGTATCGGACTTGGCGGTATCGGACTTGGCGACATCGGACTTGGCGTCGCCCGGTTTTGCGTCACCCTTTCCTTGCGGCTTGCCGCGCGCGCCTTTGTCGTTCTTCTTGTCGGCAGGCTTGTCGGATTTGTCGACCGTTTCGCGGATCGCGATGCGGTCGTTGAGGCCGAGCATGACAACGATGACGTCAGGCTTCTCGGTTTCGAGGATGCCCTTCGCGGCCGCCGCCCAGTCCGAGGGTTCACCCTTCGGCTGGTACTTGATCAGGCCTGACGTTGTCCTGTGCTTGCGGATCACGCCCATGTCGGGCTGCTCGGCGTAGGCGTCCTCTAAGCCATAGGCGAGCCAGTCGGCCATGGCGTCGCCGATCACCAGCACGTTCTTGTCGGCAACCGTCTCGCGCTTGGCCGGAGCCGGGGCGCGCGAAAAATCCTGGCGCGGGGCCTGTGGCTGCTGCTGCTGCTGGAATGGCGCGAAAAAGTCGCCGCCGAACCAGCCGCCACCACGTTGTGGCGGCGGTGCCGACCGCTGCGGCGGCGGCCTGCCGAAGCCGGGGAAGCTGAAGAACTGTGCGGAAGCCGGTCCCGCGACCCCGATCATGATCGCAAGCGCGGTCCCCAGCGCGATCAGCGGGCCGGTCTCGGTCAGCGCCTTGAAAAAGGATTTTGGCTTCGACATGCGATCTCGGGCGCGCGCAAGGGTCTGGAGACAGATCGATATAATAACGGAATCGGGCGCCAAACGGGCAAGTTCTCTTGCGGATTCCCAGGGAAAATACCGCCGAGCGGCCAAAATCCCTGATCAGGGTTAGTTTCGGCGCGTTTTTACCGCCCGCGCAGCCGGTCCAGCACGTCGGAGGTGGCAAATCCGTCAGCAGGCAGCCCGATCGAGACCTGGAAGTTACGCAGGGCGTCCCGGGTCTGGGCGCCGAACTGGCCGTCCGGAGTGCCCTTGTAGAAGCCGCGCTCGGCCAGAAGCTGCTGCAGTTCCAGCCGTTCGGTCCGCGATAGCTCTCGCTCCTGGCGGGGCCAGGGCTGTACGAAGGGCTGACCGCCGCGCAGGCGGTCGGCGAAATGGCCGATCGCCATCGCATAGGCCTCGGCCGGGTTGTATTTCATGATGACCCGGAAATTCTGCAGCATCAGGAAGCCTGGTCCTTGCGCGCCGGCGGGCGCCAGCAGATAGGCTTTCTCGGCCGGATGCGGGAAGGGCTGGTTGGTCGCCCGCTTGAGCCCGAGCTTCTCCCATTGCGCAATCGTCATCATCTTGGCGCGGTCGGCCAGCATGTAGTTGAAGCCCTGGGGCACCACGACCTCGTAGCCCCAGGTCTCGCCGGCCTGCCAGCCGTCCTTCTTCAGATTGTTGGCCGTGGAGGCGATCAGGTCGGTTGGATCGTCGACGACGTCGCGCCGTCCATCTCCATCCCCGTCCACGGCATAGCGCTTGAACGCCGTCGGCATGAACTGGGTCGGCCCGAACGCGCCGGCCCAGGAGCCGCGCATCTGCTCAGGGCGCAAGTCGCCGCGGTTGAGGATCTCCACCGCGGAGAGGAACTCGTCCTTGAAATAAGCCTGGCGGCGGCCGATGCAGGCGAGCGTCGCGGTCGATTGCAGCACGCTGCGGTCGCCCATCTGCGTCGAATAATTGGACTCGATGCCCCAGATCGCGGCGATGATATAGCGGTCGACGCCATAGGCCTTCTCGGTGGCATCGAACTGCGGCTTGTACGTGGCGAGAACTTCCTTGCCCTTGGCGAGGCGGTTGTCGTTCACGAGGATGTCGAGATAGTCCCAGATCGACTTGGAGAATTCCGGCTGCGAATCCATGAGATCCATGATGCGCAGGTCGGGCGCAAGCCCGGCGGTGAAGCGCTGAAAATTCTCCTGCGTGATGCCGCGGCGTGCGGCATCGGGCCACATGCCAGCGACGCAATTGTCGAAATTGCCGGCCGCCTCGCGGATCGCAGCCGCCGTCATCAGCGGATGGCCGGAGGCACCGTCCTCGCCGCTCCAGGGCTGAGGTCCGGCTTGGATGCCGCCTTGGCCGGGTGCGGGTTGCGACGGGTTCGACCCTGAGAAAATACCGCCGAACAGGCCCGACAGGCCGTTTTGTCCCTGAGCATGCGCGGACACGGGGAACAGCAGCGCGGCCGCAATCATTGTTGCGCCGGCAAGAGATCCCCCCCGTTTTGCCAATCCTGCCTGCGATCGCACCATGTCCCACCCGTCCAGCCAAAAATCAGCCATCAGGAGGCCTCGTTACGGTTGCCAATATCTTAAGAAAAGTGAAATTTCGCTGCCGGCCTTTTCTCAATTCGACGGGGCGGGCCCAACATCCGCCTTTGTTACCGGCTGCAACCCAGCTAGCAAGATGCCATTGCTTCTTTCACGAACGCTCAAGGGTATTCGATCAATCACATGAAAATCCGCAAAGCCGTATTTCCCGTCGCCGGCCTCGGCACCCGCGTCTTGCCCGCCACCAAGGCAATGCCGAAGGAAATGCTCACCATCGTCGACAAGCCGCTGATCCAGTACGTCTATGACGAGGCGAGGGAAGCCGGCATCGAGCACTTCGTCTTCGTCACCGGCCGCAACAAGAATGTCATCGAAGATCATTTCGACAGGATGTTCGAGCTCGACACGACGCTCGCCGCACGTGGCAAGAAGGCCGAGCAGGAGATTTTGGCGCAGAACCAGCCGGACGCCGGCGCCGTCAGCTTCACGCGCCAGCAGGCGCCGCTCGGCCTCGGTCATGCGGTCTGGTGCGCGCGCGACATCGTCGGTGACGAGCCGTTCGCGGTGCTGCTGCCCGACGAGCTCGTGCTCAATTCACCCGGCTGCCTGAAGCAGATGATCGAGACCGCTGCCACCCTCGGCGAGAAATCCAACCTGATCGCGGTCGAGGCCGTGCCCGATCATCTCACGCACCAATACGGCATCTGCGGCGTCGGAAAGCGCACCGGCAAGATGTTCGAGGTCGACGGCATGGTCGAGAAGCCGGCCAAGGGCACCGCGCCCTCCAACCTCTCGATCACCGGCCGCTACATCCTGCAGCCGGAGATCTTCAAGATCCTGGAGACCCAGGAGCGCGGCGCCGGCGGCGAGATTCAGCTCACCGACGCCATGATCGGCCTCGCCAGATCGCAAAAGTTCTACGGCGTCGAGTTCGAGGGCGAGCGCCATGATTGCGGCTCGAAGCCCGGTTTCCTCCGCGCCAACATCGCCTACGGCCTCAAGCGGCCGGAATTGCGCGAGGGGCTGATCGCGGAGATGAAGAAGTATCTGGGGCAGTAGTTTCCCTGCGACGTCCCGGCGAAGGCCGGGACCCGGAGCGCGTGATCTACCGCTTGCGAACGGTCGAAGTACCGAACGACGAGTCTTCGCCAAACCACGGCCTGTGCTGGGTCCCGGCCTTCGCTGGCACGACACCGAGCATGTGGCGGATGCTCGGCACTTGACGACGATAGCGTAGCTCACGCCACCAGCGAAAGCTTCGGCAGGCTCGCCACCACCGACTGATTCCGCCCACCGGCTTTCGCGGCATAGAGCGCCTTGTCGGCCGCGGCGACCAGCACGGACCAGTCCATGCCGCTGGTCGGCGCGAGGCTGGCGATGCCGCAGGAGACGGTCGATCCCGCCCCGCCATCAGACCAGCCCAGCACCTTGGCGCGGATGATCTCGGCGATCTTGAAGGCGTCGGCGGCCGACGTGTTCGGCAGCAGCACCGCGAATTCCTCGCCACCATAGCGCGCGGCGCAGTCGCCGGCGCGGCGCAGCGAATCGGAGATGCAGATGGCGATGCCGACCAGCAACTGGTCGCCGGCCTGGTGGCCGAACGTGTCGTTGTATGCCTTGAAATGATCGGCATCGATCATCAGAAGCGCGAGCTGTGTCTTCTGCCGCGCGGCGCGCCGCCATTCGCTGTCGATGACCTGGTCGAACTTGCGGCGGTTGCGCAGGCCCGTGAGCGCGTCGGTCGTCGCCATCTCCTCGAGCCTGCTCTCGGCGTCCGCGCGCCGGCTGATCTCGCGGGCGAGGACCAGCGTCGACGCCAGCACGAAGAGGATCAGCGCCAGCACCACCGCGCCGATGCGAAAGGCCTCCCTCTGCCAGAGTTCGAACACGGCACCGAGCGGTTTGCCCGCCACGACGAACAACGGACCAGAGCCGCTGCTGCGCACGTAGAGGCGCGGCGTTGCGTCCACCGGCCCCTTTCCGGCGAAGGATCCGCCAGCCTTGAGATTGTCGGGCTTCCACGCCTGCTGCGTTTCCAGATTCTTGCCGATGACGTCGAGATCGAATGGCCGCCGCATCATGATGGTGCGGTCGCGCTTGAGCACGGTGATGGTGTCCTCGGGATCGAGGTTCAGACGCTCGAACAGTTCGTGGAAATAGCTGAAGCGGATGGAGCCGGCGACCACGCCCATGAAGCCGCCGTCGGTGTCGCTGACGCGTCGGCTCAGAACGATCGAATAGGCGCCGCGGAACAGCATCGGCCGGCTGATGTAGAGACCAGCGTCGGGGCTGTCGCGGTGAATCCTGAAGTACTCTTCGTCGGCGCGGTTCTCCGGCTGCGGATCGAGGGTCGAGGCGTCGATGGTCAAGCGGCCATCCGCGTCGAACACCTGAATGGCGCCGAAATGCTTCGCGGTGGTGGAGTGGTCGAACAGGATGAGGTGGCGGATCGACCGCGAGACCGCGTTGATCTCCGGCAGCAGCATGTTGCTGGCGACCGCCTTCAGGGACAGATCATAGATGTCGATGTTGCGGCTGATGTCGGCGTCGATCGAGGTCGCCAGGTTTTCCAGGGTTTGGCGGGCCAGCGCCTCTTCGCCGCGGCGCATGTCCAGCATGACGTTGACGCAAATGGCGGAAAAGCCGATCACCGTCACGACGGACGAGATGATCAGCAGCTTCGCCGAAATACGCCAGGGCCGGCGGGCCGTGGCTTCACGCCATCCAGACAGCATCCTTTTGCTCCCGACCTTAACGGATGGGCCTGAAAGCTTGCGTAGTGTTTAAAACGCGACGGCGCTGCGCCGATGAGTTAAGAACTGGTTTCCGCCGGTATCGGTTTTGCGCAAACCGCCGCGGACAAATGCAGAGGACGACAGTGAACGACTACGACGCGCTACGGGATTACCTCATGCGGCAAAAGCAGATGGAATTCGTGCTGACCTTTGAGCAGATCGAGGAGATCATCGGCGCGGCGCTGCCGCGGGCGGCCAACCGTGCCTCATGGTGGGATAGCCTGCGCAGTCCGGACATCCAGATGCCCCAGCGCGAAGCCTGCCTCGCCGCGGGCTTCAAGGCGGTCCGGATGCCTGATGGCCAGAGCGTGCGGTTCACGAAGATGAAGAAGGATGGGCGCAGGCCGGGGTAGGGGGCGCGCGCAGTATCGCCCGCCCTACGAGACCACGACGCGGGGCGAGATCAACTCGCCGCTTCCAGGCGCACTTCCGTCAGCAGGCGCATCGCCGCGTCCGCGTCCATGGGCTCGCCGAAGGCAAAGCCCTGCGCGTATTCGCAGCCCAGTTGATACAGCTCGACCGCGTCCGAATCGGTCTCGGCGCCTTCGGCCACCACGTCCATGCCGAGATCGTGCGCGAGCGCGATGATCGACTTCAGGATCACCGGCCGGGTGCCGCGATTGGTGGTGCGGACGAAGGACTGGTCGATCTTGATGGTGTCGAACGGGAAGCGCTGAAGGTAAGCCAGCGAGGAATGGCCGGTGCCGAAATCGTCGAGCGACAGTCCGGTGCCGAGTTCGCGGATCCGCGCCAGCATTTGCGCGGCATGCTCCGGATTCTCCATCACCAGCGATTCCGTCAGCTCCAGCTTCAGCGTGCCGCGCGCCACCGAGGAGCGTGACAGCACGGTGCGGATATCGTGGATGAGGTCATGGCGCAGCAGCTGACGGGACGACACGTTGACGCTCGCGAAGATCGGCTCGCGCGAGCGCATCGCGCGCTGCCAGATCGAGAGCTGCTTGGCGGTCTGGTCGAGCACGAACATGCCGAGGTCGACGATCAGGCCGGTCTCTTCCGCGATGGTGATGAATTCCGACGGCGCCATGCGCCCGAGTTTCGGATGGTCCCAGCGCGCCAGGGCTTCGAAGCCGGCAACCGAACGATCCTCCAGCCGGACGATCGGCTGGTACAGGATGGTGAGCTCCTGCCGCTCGATGGCGCGGCGCAACTCGCTCTCCAGCGTCAGGCGGTCGGTCTTTCGCGCGCGCATCGCGGGCTTGTAGACGTCGATGCGGTCGCCGCCGATGCGCTTGGAGTGATACATCGCAAGCTCGGCGTCCTTGATGATCTCGTCGGTCAGTTGCGTCTGCGGATCAGACAAGGCGAGGCCTATCGACGCCGTCAGGAAAATCTCGCGATCGTTGAAGGCGATCGGCGCGCGAATGGTCTTGCGGATGGTTTCGGCAAAGGCGGTGATGCGGGCCGGGTCCTGCTCGGACAGCAGGATCAGGCCGAACTGGTCGCCGGCGAGGCGCGCCAGCGTGTCCTGCGGCTTCAGGATGCGGGTGAGGCGGCGGGCCAGCGTCAGCAGGATGGAATCGCCGACCGCGATGCCGACTGAATCGTTAACCTGCTTGAAGCGGTCGAGGTCGATCACCATCAGCGTCGGCCGCAGCGTCGGCATCGACTTGGCGAAATGCGCGACGGCGCCGAGCCGATCCATGAACAGCTTGCGGTTGGGCAGGCCGGTGAGGTTGTCATGCACGGAATCGTGCAGCATGCGTTCTTCGGCGTTGCGCAGGTCAGTGACGTCGGTGAGTGTGCCGACCACACGCGAGACCTCGCCGTCGGAGCCGACCACCGGGCGCGCCTTCAGCGCGAACCACATGAAGTGACCGTCCGGGGTGCGCAGGCGGAAATCCTGCACCAGGCGGCCACGGCGCTGGTCGAGCACGCTGTCGAGCGCGGCGCGGAAACGATCCTGGTCGAGCGGATGCAGCACTTCCAGCCACGAGGCTGCGGGCCCTTCCAGCGTGCCGCGCTTCAATCCGAGCAATGCTTCCGTCTCGGGGCTCGTAAAAACCTTGTCGGCGGACACGTCCCAATCCCAGATCAGATCGCCGGAACCGGCCAGCGCCAGCGCACGGCGCTCGATGTCGGAGACGACGCCGGTGGTGGCGCCGCCGCCGGCGAAGGCGTGCTGCATCACCGTGAAGCCGATCAGCATCACGATCAGTACGAGGCCGCCGAGCAGCGCCGGGCCGACGATATCGTTGGTGACGGAGCCCGCGACCGTCATGCCGGCCGCGACCACCCAGACCACCAGGAGGAACCAGGTCGGGATCAACAGCACCGCGCGGTCGAAGCCGTGGGTGGAAAGATAGACGATCAACGCGAAGCCGGCGAAGGCGATCAGCACCAGTGAGATTCGCGCGATGCCGGACGCCACGGCCGGATCGAACAAGGCGAGCGCGACCAGCGAGCCCAGGAAGGCCAGCCAGCCCACCGTGATGTGCGAGTAGCGCACATGCCATCGACTGAGATTGAGATAGGCGAACAGGAACACCAGCAGCGTCGCCGCCAATATCGCTTCACCCGCCGCGCGCCAGATGCGCTCGGCGTTGTTCGACATGTCGAGCACCTTGCCCCAGAAGCCGAAGTCGACGCCGATATAGACCAGCACCGCCCAGGCCAGCGCCGCCGCAGCGGGGAACATGATGCTGCCCTTCACCACGAACAAAATGGTCAGCACCAGTGCCAGCAGGCCCGAGATGCCGATCACGATGCCCTGGTACAGCGTGAACGAGTTGACCTTGTCCTTGTAAGCTTCCGGCTCCCACAGATAGAGCTGCGGCAGCTTGTCGGTGCGCAGCTCCGCGACGAAGGTGACGACGGCACCGGGGTCGAGCGTGATGCGGAACACGTCGGCGGTCGCGCTCTCCTGGCGTTCCGGCCGGTCGCCGATGGACGGCGTGATGGTCGCGATGCGCGACAGGCCGAGGTCGGGCCACAACAGGCCTGACGACACGATGCGGTAATGCGGGGCGACGATCAGGCGGTCGAGCTGGTCGTCGGTGTTGTTGGCGAGCGCGAACACCACCCAGTTCTGGCCGCCTTCGCGGGCGCGCACCTCGATGCGGCGGACGATGCCGTCGGTGCCGGGTGCGGTGGAGACCTGGATGCGGTCGGAATCGCTGCGCTGATGCTCGAGCACGCCGGTGAGGTCGATCGCGGGCGCATCGCTGCGGACGCTGACAGCGTCAAGCGCGCGTGCAGGCGACGCGGCGACAAGAATCATGAGGCCCAGCGCGATGGGCGCGAGGCACCTGATCAGACGCAAGGTCAGTTCTCCGCGTTCGACGCAAACTCTGCGTGCAGGAAGGCTGGCACGTAAATGCGATTTCAGACCGGACGGAAGTGGTTCGGCAGTTGGCGATAGATGCCACGAAAGCGAGGAGAATCAAAGGGTTTCCGCCCCGCTTGGTGGGTCAACGGCCTAGACCTCCAACACAATTTTGCCAATATGTGCGGAGGTCTCCATGCGCCGATGTGCGTCGGAGGCCTTTTCCAGCGGGAAAGCGCTGTCCATCAGCGGCTTGATCCGGCCCTCACGCAACAGCGGCATCACTTTCGCTTCAATGGCAGCCACCATCGCCGCCTTGTCCGCATTACTACGGGGGCGCAAGGTCGAGCCGGTATGGGTCAATCGCTTCACCATCACCTTGGCGATGTTGACGCTGACCTTGGGGCCGTTGAGGGTTGCGATCTGCACGATTCGCCCATCGACCGCGGCGGCATCATAGTTGCGGTCGACATAGTCGCCGGCGACCATGTCGAGGATCAAATTGACGCCGACCTTGTCGGTCTCTTCCTTCACCACGGCGACGAAGTCTTCGGTTTTGTAGTTGATGGCGCGATCGGCACCGAGCTTCAGGCACGCATCGATCTTGTCCTGCGATCCCACGGTGACGAACACTTTTGCGCCGAACGCCTTGGCGAGCTGGATCGCCATCGTTCCGATGCCGGAGGAGCCGCCATGGATCAGGAGCGTCTCGCCGGCCTTCAGGCCGCCGCGCTCGAACACGTTGTGCCAGACCGTCATCAGGGTTTCCGGCAGCGCACCGGCTTCCTTGATCGAGAGTGCCGGCGGCACGCTCATGGCCTGGGCGTCCTGCGCGATGCAGTACTGCGCATAGCCGCCGCCTGCGACGAGCGACATCACGATGTCGCCGATCTTGTGCCGCTTGGCGTTGCTGCCGACGGCGACCACTTCACCTGCGATCTCGAGGCCGGGCAGATCGCTGGCGCCGGGCGGGGGCGGGTAAGCACCGGAACGCTGCGCCACGTCGGGCCGGTTCACGCCCGCGGCCTGCACCTTCACCAGGATTTCGTCAGGACCGGGCTGCGGCAGGGCCCGTTGTTCCGGCACCAGCACTTCGGGTCCACCGGGTTGGGAGATGGCGACCACGGTCATTTGCGCGGGCAGCTTGTCCATGATGTGTCCTTGAGCAAAGGTGCGAGGAGGAACGAGGCCTTTGATTAGCCAGCGCAGTCCGGGCTGGCAACCGCCTCACCCGTGTGATGATCCGCGAACGCAGGAGGAACGACGATGCCGACGGAAGACGATGACCGCCCGCGGAAGAAAGTCACCCATGAGATCGGACAGGATCTCTCACTGTTGTCGGTCGAGGAACTGACCGAGCGCGTTGCTCTGCTGAAGACCGAGATCGGCAGGCTGGAGGAAGCTGCCACCAAGAAGCGCGCCTCGCGCGATGCGGCGAACAGTTTTTTCAAGTCGTAGGCCGAGAAACTCCCTTTCTGCCGGCGGAGCGCGCCCCGCTCGGCCAGTGACCGACATGGCTAACGAACCCTCAAAAAATTCGTTCGTTTACACGCCATTAAGCTTTCGAGTTTATGACTGGAACTGTCCTCGTTTGGACACCGAGTGGCTCCTGTCCACTCTGTTTGACGCCTCCCTGTTATCAACTTTCAAAGCCGCCGGTCTCCGGCGGCTCTTTTTTGCGTCTATTCCTGATTGAATTTCCCGGAATGACCCCCGGAAACCATATCCGCGCTTGCCGCTGGACTCCGCGGTTCGCTCGCGCAATGATTTGTTCATCATAAGCCGGCGCCAAAGCCGGACAGGTAAACAGTTGCGTAAGGGGCGTTAACCATGGAACGTTTGCAAGCCGAAGGTGCTCTCGTTCAACTCAGCGAGCGGTTCACCAATTCCGCAGCATTCGGCCTCCTGTTCCGCGAGGGCATGGATCTCGTCGAAGAGACCGCCGCCTATCTCGACGGCGCCGGCCGGACCGAGGCCAAGGCGCTCGACCGCGCCGTCAGCCTCACCTATGCGACTGAGAGCATGCGCCTGACCACGCGCCTGATGCAGCTCGCCTCGTGGCTGTTGCTGCACCGCGCCGTGAAGGAAGGCGAGATGACGCTGGTTCAGGCCAATCGCGAGAAGACCAAGGTCAAGCTCAGCGCCGCCGATCCCGGGCCCGCCGACACCCTCGAGAAGCTGCCGACGCAGCTCCAGGACCTGATCGATCGCTCGATGAGCCTGCAGACCCGCGTGCGCCGGCTCGACACCACCATCCACACCCCTCCGGCCGACCACATCGCGATCGGCAATCCGCTGGTGCCGCAGCTCAACGCGCTGAAGGCCGCGTTCGAGCGGTAAGATTGTTCGCAATCGTTCCGGAGCGCGCGAAGCGCGAACCCGGAATCTGGAGGTTCCGGTTTCGGCTCTGCCAGTCGCCCCGGAATGAAGCCAAACAAAAACGCCCCCGGTCTCCCGGGGGCGTTTTCGTCTCCAGCCCTGCGGCCGGATCAATCCTTTTTGAGGAAGCCCGAAAACTTCTTCTGGAAGCGCGAAACGCGACCGCCGCGGTCCATGATCTGGGCGTTGCCGCCGGTCCAGGCCGGGTGCGACTTCGGGTCGATGTCGAGGTTCAGCGTGTCGCCTTCCTTGCCCCAGGTGGAGCGGGTCAGGTACTCGGTTCCGTCGGTCATCACGACCTTAATCGTATGATAATCCGGATGAATTTCGGCTTTCATGGCAATTCCTGGGGCGCCCGGCGCCTTGCTTGAGTGACTATCGATGACGGATTTGCGGCGGTCTATACCGCACGGAGGCCCCTAAAACAAGCCATTGTCGGAACAGCAGAACCGGGTCCTCCCCTAAGGGACAACCCGGATTTGCCTCGCCTCCTGCCGGGGCCTATGTGGAGCGAAGTCTCTCTTTTGGTCGGATTCCAATGAGCGCAGTTGAACGGCTTGAAACCAGGCCCGCAGAAGCCCCGTCGATCGAGGTGGAACTGATCGAGCAGCCTGCGAAAGGCCGCGCCAGGCTGCGACCGCTGATGGCGCTCGCGCCTTACGTAGCCCGCTATCGCGGCCGCGCAGCGCTTGCTTTGGTCGCGCTGACGATCGCCGCGCTGACCACGCTGCTGGTGCCGGTCGCGGTGCGCCGGATGATCGATTTCGGCCTGACGCCTGAGGGCATCGCGCTGATCAACAGCTATTTCTCGGTGATGATCGCGGTCGTCGCCGTGCTCGCGCTCGCGAGCGCCTCGCGCTACTACCTTGTGATGACGATCGGCGAGCGCATCGTCGCCGATCTCCGGCGCGACGTGTTCGGGCACCTGCTGTCGCTGTCGCCATCCTTCTTCGATTCCGCGCGCAGCGGCGAACTGGTGTCGCGGCTCACCGCCGACACGACGCAGATCAAATCCGCGGTCGGGGCCTCCGTGTCGATAGCGCTGCGCAACCTGATGATGTTTTTGGGCGCGGCAGCCATGATGGTCATTACCAGCCCGCGGCTGTCAGGCTTCGTGCTGCTGGCGATTCCCGTGATCGTGCTGCCGCTGGTCGCGTTCGGGCGCTGGGTGCGGCGGCTGTCGCGCAACGCGCAGGACACGCTCGCCGATGCCTCCGCCTATGCCGGCGAACTGGTCGGCGCGATCCGCACCGTGCAGGCCTATACCAGCGAAGGGCTCGCCGCGAAGCGGTTCGGCGGCGAGGTCGAGCAGGCCTATGAGGCCGCCCGCACTTCGACCCAGGCTCGCGCGGTTCTCACCGCCATTGTCATCTTCATCGTGTTCGCTAGCGTGGTCGCGATTCTCTGGATCGGCTCGCATGACGTGCTGACAGGCGCGATCACGCCCGGCCGGCTCGGCCAGTTCGTGCTCTACGCGGCCTTCGCGGCCGCAGGCCTCGGCCAGCTCAGCGAGGTCTGGGGCGAGGTGTCGGCGGCATCGGGCGCCGCCGAACGCTTGTTCGAGATCCTGCACGTGAAGCCGGAGATCGCGGCACCCGCATCGCCGCGCGCATTGCCCGTGCCGGGGCGCGGCGAGGTCGGTTTCGATCACGTCAGCTTCGCCTATCCGGCGCGGCCCGACGTGAAAGTGCTGGATGCCGTGTCGTTCACGGTGCGGCCCGGCGAGAAGGTCGCGATCGTCGGCCCGTCCGGTGCCGGGAAGAGCACGATCTTTCATCTGCTGCTGCGCTTCTACGATCCGCGCAGCGGCGCGATCTCGCTCGATGGTGTCCCGGTGAAATCAGCCGATCCGCGCGATTTCCGGGCCCGCATCGCTTTGGTGCCGCAGGAGTCCAACGTGTTCGCCGCCAGCGCCCGCGAGAACATCCGCTTCGGCCGGCCCGATGCCGATGACGCCGAGGTCGAGCGTGCCGCCGATCTCGCGCATGCCAGCGAGTTCATCCGCCGCCTGCCCGAAGGCTTTGACACCCCACTCGGCGAGCGCGGTGTGACGCTGTCTGGCGGCCAGCGCCAGCGCATCGCGATCGCGCGCGCCATCCTGCGCGATGCGCCGCTGTTGCTGCTGGATGAAGCGACTTCCGCGCTGGACGCAGAAAGCGAGACGCTGGTGCAGACCGCGCTCGAGGAGCTGATGGCCCATCGCACCACGCTGGTGATCGCGCATCGCCTCGCCACCGTTCTCTCCTGCGACCGCATCCTGGTGATGGACCAGGGCAAGATCGTCGAGCACGGCACACATGCCGAGCTCGTGGCGGCGAACGGGCTCTATGCGCGGCTGGCGAGGTTACAGTTCGAGGGGGTGTGAGGTTTCACACCTCACGGGCACTTCGGCGAGCCCATCGGCACGTTCGGCCACGGCCAGTTCTTCCAGCTGCCGCCCTCGCCGATGCAGGCCGAGCCGCCGTTGGCCGGAGCCGGGCTGTCGGTCGGAGCAGGAGTGCTCGTTGGTGCAGACGGACCAGTCGTCTCACTTGCCGCCCCATTCGTCGTCTCGGACGGCGCCGCAAGCCGCTGATCAACGTAAACCGTCGACACATAGCCGGCGACGATGACGCCGAGAAACACCGAAGACCCCTTGGCCAGATCGCTCAGCCGCATCGATCCCCTCCATCTGCTTGCCGTCACGGCCGCCACACCATCTTCAGCACCGGCCGGCCCGATGTCGGGTTCACATCCTCGCCGGCATGGGCAAAGCCGTTGCGCTCGTAGAAGCGGATGGCCCGGGCGTTGTCCTTGTTGACGAGCAGCGTGACGCCTGAGGATGACAGGCGTTTTGCTTCGTCGACCAGCAGATGCGCCGCATCCGACCCCCAGTGATTGGGGTCAACCACAAGCTGGTCGAGATAACCGTCACCATCGATGGTCACGAAACCGGTCAGTGCGCCATCTTGTTCCGAGACCACGATTTGGGCCTTCGGCACCAGCTCGTTGCGCCAGCGCGCGCGCCACCAGTCCAGGCGCGCAGTGAAGTCGATCTGCGGATAGGCCTGCTGCCAGGTGCGAAGCCACAGCTCGATCGTCGCCGCTTCGTCGGAGTCCACATAGGGGCGAAGGCGAAGCGCGCTCACTACCGCTCCGTCAGCTTCAGCTCGATGCGGCGGTTGCGCTTGTAGGCCTCTTCGGTGTTGCCTGTGTCGAGCGGCTGGAATTCGGCGAAGCCGGCGGCGACCAGGCGCTGGGCAGGGACGCCGAGCGAGATCAGATATTGCACCACCGAGATCGCGCGCGCCGACGACAGGTCCCAATTCGACTTGAAGTTCGGGCCATTGACCGGCCGCACGTCGGTGTGGCCGTCGACGCGCAGCACCCAAGCGATCTCGCTCGGAATCTTCTTGTCGAGCTCGATCAGCGCGGCCGCCACCGTGTCGAGCTCGGCCTTGCCCTCCGGCAGCAGCGTTGCCTGTCCGGTGTCGAAGAACACTTCGGACTGGAACACGAAGCGGTCGCCGACAACGCGGATGTCAGGACGGTTGCCGAGAATGGCGCGTAAGCGCCCGAAGAACTCCGAGCGGTAGCGCGACAATTCCTGCACGCGCTGTGCCAGCGCCACGTTCAGCCGTGAGCCGAGATCGGCAATGCGGTTCTGCGATTCCTTGTCGCGCTTCTCGCTAGCATCCAACGCCTCTTCGAGCGCAGCCAATTGCCGGCGCAGCGCGCTGATCTGCTGGTTCAAAACCTCGATCTGCGCCAGCGCCCGCGCCGAGACCGCCTTCTCCGAGTCCAGCGCCTTGCCGAGCTCGGCGGTCTTTCCTTGCGCGTCGTTACCGGCATTGGCCAGGCCCTCATAGAGGCCCTTCATGCGGTCGCGTTCGCTCTCGGCCGAGGCGAGGCCGGCCTTGAGCTGCGACACCTGGTCGTCGAGCGAGAGCTTGCCGAGCTTCTCCAGCGACAGCAGTTCGGTGAGCTGGGCGATCTTGGCGTTGAGCTGCTCCAGTGCCTTGTCCTTGCCGGTCACCTCCTGCGACAGGAAGAACTGCACGACCAGAAACACCGAGAGCAGGAACACGATGGAGAGCACCAGCGTCGACAGCGCGTCGACGAATCCGGGCCAGTAGTTGAAGGCGCCTTCGCTGCGGCGGCCGCGGGCTAGAGCCATGCTCGCCTCTCAAATGCTGATTGCTTAACTCTTCTCGGGCTGGCGCGCGATGCGCTCCAGCAGGCGGCGGATCTCGCGGTTCTGCTCGCCCTGGCCGTCCGCCCATTCGCGGATCATCTGCTGCTCGGTGCGCATATGCGAGACCAGCGCCTGGATCGCTTCGGCGAGGCTCGCCATGGCCGCCGTGGTGCCGCGGCTGGCGCTGCCTTCCTCGAGCACGGAGCGCAGGCGCTCGACGGCCGCCTGAAGCTCGCCGCTGGCAACGCCGCCGCCACTGCTCGCGACGGCGGCGACTTCGCCGCTGCCGTATTCGCGCACGGTGGTGGCGAGCCAGTCTTCGAGGTCGGTGTAGAAGCGGTTCTGCGCCTGGCTCGATTGCAGATCGAGGAAGCCGAGGATCAGGGAGCCCGCGAGACCGAACAGCGAGCTCGAGAACGAAATGCCCATGCCGCCGAGCGGGGCGGCCAGGCCCTCCTTCAGCGTGTCGAACAGCGCGCCGGCATCGCCGCCGACCCTGAGCCCGTCGATCACCTTGCCGACCGAGCCGACCGTCTCGATCAGGCCCCAGAAGGTGCCGAGCAGGCCCAGGAACACCAACAGGCCGGTCATGTAGCGGGAGATGTCGCGGGCCTCGTCCAGGCGGGTCGCGATCGAATCGAGCAGATGCCGCATCGTCGTTTGCGTGATCGACATCCGCCCGGTGCGTTCACCGCCCAGGATCATCGCCATCGGCGCCAGCAGCTTGGGATGCCGGGCCGGTGCCAGGCCGGGATCGGCGATGCGGAAATTGTTGACCCAGGAGACCTCAGGATAGAGCCGGATGACCTGGCGGAAGGCCAGCACGATGCCGATGAACAGCACCGCCCCGATCAGGGCGTTCAGCCCGGGATTGGCGAAAAAGGCCTGGATGATCTGCTTGTAGAGCACCACGCCCACCAGCGCGCACAGCACCAGGAAAACCAGCATCCGCACCAGGAAGACGCTGGGGGAGGACAGTTTCGTGTACTCGATGTTGAGGGAGGAGCGGGGCGAGGCGCCTGGCGGCATGGCCGGTATCATCCGTTACGAAAGCTTGCTTGCATCCCCACACTATGGCACAGCGCCCGTCCAAAAAAAGCGCCGGATGTGCGGATTTCGGGAAGGAGCCGCGGAACCCAAAGCTGAAACCGGGCTTTGATACGCCACATAGGCTGCAAAACTTCGGCATCCCGTAGGCTGGCCTCGGCTTTTGCGCGGCGATCGTGCTGCTTCCGGCCGCCGGGACCTGGCCAGGGGAGGGGCTGCGTGAGCGTTGTTTCCGCGATCATGGGGACTGCCGAACGCGTGCGCTTGCCCGACGTGGTGGTCCGCGCCGCAATCCAGGGCCTGTGCTCCCGCACCGCAACCCGCCTCGCGGCGCTTGATGCGGTCGACGATGCCGCGTTCGCCGGCCGGATGATGTTGCGGCCGATCACCGGAGACGGCGCTGGCATTGAGATGAGGAATGTCGAATTGCCTGCGTCCTTCTTTGCGCAGGTGCTGGGCCCGAACCGCAAATACTCCTCCTGCTTCTACAAGACCGATGCAACGCCGCTCCAGGAAGCTGAGGAGGAGGCATTGCGCCAGACCGTCGCGCATGCCGGCCTCGCCGACGGGCAGACCATCCTCGAACTCGGCTGCGGCTGGGGCTCGCTGTCGCTGTGGATCGCGCGGCAGTTTCCGCATGCCAAGGTGACGGCGGTGTCGAGCTCGCGATCGCAGCGCGCCTATGTCGAGGAGATCGCGCGCCAGCGCGGCCTGCTGAACCTGCGCGTCGTCACATCAGACATGAACGTGTTCGCGCCGGAGGGCCAGTACGACCGCATCGTCTCGGTCGAGATGTTCGAGCACATGATGAACTGGCGCAAGCTGATGACGCGCGTGCGATCATGGCTGGCGCCCGACGGGCGCTTCTTCATCCACATCTTCACCCATCGCGCCGGCTCCTATGTCTTCGACCGCACCAATCGCGAAGACTGGATCGCGCAGCATTTCTTCACCGGCAGCGTAATGCCGAGCCATCAGCTCGTCAGGCAATATGATGATATCTTCCGGGTCGAGAAGGAATGGCGCTGGAGCGGCACTCATTATCAGCGAACGGCGAACGACTGGCTCGCCAATTTCGACGCGCATCGCGACGCGATCGAATCCTCCTTGCGCAAGATCTACGGTGAGGACATCGCGTCGTGGATGCGGCGCTGGCGCTGGTTCTTTCTCGCCACCGCAGGCCTGTTTGGTTATGCCGACGGAACGGAGTGGGGCGTCAGCCACTACAGGATGAAGGCGGCGGTCAACTGAACGCGATGTTCTGTCGCAGCGGGCCGTGACGGAACCTGACTCACAATCCGGTGAATCCAAAAAATCAGCCTGAAGTCAGCGCCATAGCGGCGTGTGACATTGAGCCGCCCGCGCGATCCGTTGCGTCGCGGCGCGTCCATTCTATTTTGGCGGCACCAGTCGCGATAGTCCAGAACGGGCTCGCGCGACGCTCGATCGGTTTCAACAATCTTGGGGCACGCTACTTCATGTCAGGACTTCGAGCGCGATCGGCATGCGTTGCAATGATGCTCGCGGCCTTTGCGCCGCTGCTATCTGCTTGCGACGAATCTTCGTCCGCCGTCTCTGCCGCGCAGCCTGTCGAACCCGATGTCAGCATCGTCACGGTCAAGCCGCAACCGCGCGCCGTGGTTCGTGAGCTGCCGGGTCGGATCTCGCCGACGCGCGTTGCCGAGGTGCGGCCGCGTGTGTCAGGCATCGTGGTCGAGCGGTTGTTTCGCCAGGGCGGCGAGGTGAAGGCGGGCGATCCGCTCTATCGCATCGATCCGCGTCCCTTCGAGGTCGAGGTGATGGCCAACGAGGCGGCGCTTGCCAAGGCCGATGCTGCGTTGAAGCAGGCGCAGCAGCAGGCGCGCCGCATCGCGACGTTGACCAGCCAGCGCGCCGCGCCCGAAGCCGAGAACGAAAAGACCATCGCCGCCGAGCTACAGGCCAAGGCCGAACTGGAAGGGCGCAAAGCCGAGCTCGCGCGGGCAAAGCTCAACCTCGATTATGCGACCGTGCGCGCGCCGATCGACGGCGTGGTCGGCGCGGCGCTGGTCAGCGAAGGCGCGCTGGTCGTGCAGAACGAGACCAATCTCGCCACCGTGCAGCAACTCGATCCCGTCTATGCCGACTTCACCCAGTCGGTGACGGAGCTCAATCAGCTGCGCCGCGCTTTCGAGAGCGGCGATCTCGATCGCATCGCGGCCGATGCTGCCAAGGTTCGCCTCGTGCTCGACGACAACACCACCTATGGGCTGGACGGCAAATTGCTGTTCTCCGATGCCAAGGTCGATGCCCATACCGGCCAGGTGACCTTGCGCGGCGAGTTCCGCAATCCCAGGGGCGAACTGCTGCCCGGCATGTATGTCCGCGTCCGCACCGAGCAGGGCCTCGATAGCGACGCCATCGCAGTGCCGCAGCAGGCCGTCCAGCGCAACGGCGGCGGCGGCAGCGAGGTGTTCGTCGTCAAGGGCGACAATCGCGTCGCGGTGCAGCCGATTCGCACCGGTTCGGTGCAGGACGGCGTCTGGTTCGTCACCGAGGGCCTGAAGGCCGGCGACAAGGTCGTGGTCGAAGGCTTCCAGAAGTTCGCAGCCGGCGACAAGGTCAAGCCGCAGTCCTGGTCCGAGGCCGAGGCGGGCGCGGACGTCAGGCACACGCAGCAGGCCACGCGGTAACGCCGCATGCCGAGCTTCTTCATCGACAGGCCGATTTTCGCCTGGGTCGTCGCGCTGTTCATCTGTCTGATGGGCGCGATCTCGATCCCGCTGCTGCCGATCGCGCAATATCCGATCATCGCGCCGCCCTCGATCTCGATCTCGACGAGCTACCCGGGCGCGTCGCCGGAAAACCTCTACAACAGCGTCACGCGGCTGATCGAGGAGGAACTGAACGGCGCCTCCGGCATCCTCAACTTCGAATCCACCAGCGACTCGCTCGGCCAGGTCGAGATTACAGCCAATTTCCAGCCGGGTACCGATACCAGCGCGGCCTCGGTCGAGGTGCAGAACCGCATCAAGCGCGTCGAGGCGCGCCTGCCACGCGCGGTGATCCAGCAAGGCATCCTGATCGAGGAAGCCTCGAGTGCGGTGCTTCAGATCATTACATTGAATTCGACGGACGGCAGTCTCGACGAAGTCGGTCTCGGCGACTTCATGATCCGCAACGTGCTCGGTGAAATCCGCCGTATCCCCGGCGTCGGCCGTGCCACGCTCTATTCGACCGAACGCAGCCTTCGCGTCTGGGTCGATCCGGCAAAACTCGTCGGCTATGGGCTGACCGCTGACGACGTCAACAAGGCGATATCCGCTCAGAATGCACAAGTTGCCTCTGGCAGCATCGGCGCCGAGCCGTCGGCCACGACCCAGCGCACCTCGGCTTTGGTGTTGGTCAAGGGCCAGTTGGCCTCGCCGGATGAATTCGGCGCCATCATCCTGCGCGCCAACGCGGACGGTTCGACCGTGCGGTTGCGTGACGTCGCCCGGATCGAGGTCGGCGGTCTCAGCTACCAGTTCAACACTCGCCTTGACGGCAAGCCGACCGCGGGTCTCTCCGTGCTGATGTCGCCGACCGGCAACGCGCTGGCGACCGCGAGCGCGGTCGAGGCGAAGATGAAGGAGCTGTCGCGCTTCTTCCCGGCCAACATCTCCTACGAGATCCCCTACAACATCACGCCCGTGGTCGAGGCCTCGATCAAGAAGGTGCTGTCGACGCTGTTAGAGGCCGTGGTGCTGGTATTCGTGGTGATGTTCCTTTTCTTGCAGAACATCCGTTACACCATCATCCCGACCATCGTGGTGCCGGTGGCGTTGCTCGGCGCCTGCACCACGCTGCTGCTCGCCGGCTACTCCATCAACATGCTCGGCATGTTCGGCATGGTGCTCGCGGTCGGCATCCTCGTCGACGACGCCATCGTCGTGGTGGAGAACGTCGAGCGCATCATGGCGGAGGAAGGCCTGTCGCCGAAGGACGCGACGCGGAAAGCCATGTCGCAGATATCAGGCGCGATCATCGGCATTACGCTGGTGCTGATGGCGGTGTTCGTGCCGATGGCGTTTTTTCCTGGCTCGGTCGGCATCATCTATCGCCAGTTCTCGGTGACGATGATTGCAGCGATCGGCTTCTCCGCCTTCCTGGCGCTCTCGCTGACGCCGGCGCTGTGTGCGACCTTGCTCAAGCCTGTCGCGGCCGGCCACGGCCATGCGAGGCGCGGCGTGTTCGGTTGGTTCAATCGCATGCTCGAAGGCGGCAAGGAAGGTTATTCCCGCACGGTCGGTTTCTCGCTCAAGCGCACCGGCCGCCTGATGCTGGTCTATGCTGCGCTGCTGGTTGGCCTGTCCTGGGCCTTCGTCAGCCTGCCCGGCGGCTTCCTGCCCGTCGATGACCAGGGCTTTGTCACCACCGACGTGCAGGCGCCGTCCGACTCCTCCTACGGCCGCACCGAGGCCGTGATCGAGAAGGTGGAAAAATATTTGGCGCAACGGCCGGGTGTCGGCAACGTCACCTTTCTTACCGGCTTCAGCTTTTCCGGCCAGGGCATGAACACTGCGCAGGCCTTCATCACCTTGAAGGACTGGTCGGAGCGCGGGCCGAAGGATTCAGCGGCGGCTGTTGTCAATGACATCAACCGCGATCTGTCCGCCTCGATCCGCGACGCCAAGATCTCGGCGCTGCAGCCGCCGCCGATCGACAATCTCGGCAACTCCTCCGGCTTCTCGTTCCGCCTGCAGGATCGCGGCCAGAAGGGCTATCCGGCGCTGATGAAGGCCGCCGACCGGTTGGTCGCGGAGGCCAATGCCAGTCCGGTGCTTCAGAAGGTCTATGTCGAAGGCCTGCCCGAGGCCGGCGTGGTCAATCTCGTGATCGACCGCGAGAAAGCCGGCGCCTTCGGCGTCACCTTCGAGGACATCAACAATACGATCTCGACCAATCTCGGCTCGAACTACATCAACGATTTCCCGAACCGCGGCCGCATGCAGCGCGTCGTGGTGCAGGCCGACAGCCGCGACCGCATGAAGACCGAGGACATCCTCAACTACAACGTCAAGAACAGCCGCGGCCAGCTGGTGCCGTTCTCCTCCTTCGCCACCGTCGAATGGTCGCGCGGCCCGACCCAGATCGCCGGCTTCAACTATTATCCGGCGGTGCGCATCTCGGGCGAGGCGAAGCCCGGCTTCACCTCGGGCGATGCCATCGCCGAGATGGAGAGGCTCGCCGGCAAGCTGCCGCGCGGCTTCGGCTATGAATGGACCGGACAGTCCCTCCAGGAGAAGCTGTCGGGCTCGCAGGCGCCGTTCCTGCTGGCACTCTCCGTTTTCGTAGTGTTTCTGTGTCTCGCGGCACTGTACGAGAGCTGGACCATCCCGCTCGCGGTGCTGCTCACCGTGCCGCTTGGCATCGTCGGCGCCGTGGTCGCGGCCATGTTGCGCGGCCTGCCCAACGACGTCTATTTCACCGTCGGCCTGATCACCATCATCGGCCTCGCCGCCAAGGATGCGATCCTGATCATCGAGTTCGCCAAGGATCTGCGCAAAGAAGGCAAGCCGCTGGTGGAAGCGACGATCGAAGCCTGCCGCCTGCGCTTCCGCCCGATCCTGATGACGGGTCTTGCCTTCATCTGCGGCGTGCTGCCGATGGCCATGGCCCACGGCGCCGGCGGCGCCAGCCAGCAAGCGCTCGGCTCCGTCGTGATGGGCGGCATGATCGCCGTCGTGATCCTGGCGCTGCTGATGGTGCCGGTGTTCTTCGTCTCCGTGCAGCGTGTGCTGGCGGGGGACAGGGAGAAGGAAGAGAAAAAGGCTGAGACGTATGGACCGCCTGCGCCGGCGGGAGCCGGCCACTAAGGTCCAACGGGCCTTCGGCTTGCTTTCCCTGAGGCGTCGATCCAGACTGCATCCCTGGATTGAAAGGATGTGCACTCGCGCACCACCGCGAATGCACGTAGAGCCTGCCCATTGAGAGCGTGTGATGCGTCTGACCGACATTGCGATCTCGAACTATCGCTCTATTAGGCGGCTCTCCATACCAATCCACCCGCTGTCCGTCTTTGTCGGCGAGAATGGCGTCGGCAAATCCAACCTCTACAAGTCCCTGTCGCTGTTGCGCGACGCGGCGACCGGGCGGATCACGCGCACGATCGCCGACGAAGGCGGATTGAATTCGGTGTGCTGGTCCGGGCTCCGCAAACGCGGTGAAGACGGACGGCTGCGGTTATCAGCCAGATTCGACAGCATCAGATATTCCATTGAGCTCGGATTTCCCGCGCCGCTCGAGGCGGCGTTTTCCGGCGAGCCGATGATCAAGAGCGAAAGCATCGAGGCGACGCGGGGCAAGCGCACCGTTCAAATGATGGAACGAAAGAATTCGCTCGTCAGCGTCCGCGGCGACAGCGGCGCATGGATCAACCACAAGGATGCGGTGTTGCCGTCAGAGACGGCGCTTGCGGGCTTTTCCGATGGCCAGGAATGCCCTGAAATCCAATTGGTCAGAGCCGCGATGCTGGGCTGGCGGTTCTATCATGACTTCCGTACGGATCCGGCGTCACCGATACGTAAGCCCTGTCTGGCGATCACGACGCCTTCGCTCAGCGCCGATGGCACCGATTTGGCCGCGGCGCTGGCGACACTTTATACCATCAGGGGAGATGCCACCGACCTGCAGGACGCAGTCGAGGATGCATTTCCGGGCGCTGAGCTCCGCGCCTGGGAGGAAGGCGGCCTGTGTGATTTTGACCTGCAACTGGCGGATATGCCGCGGCCGTTCAGGGCTCACGAATTGTCCGACGGGACGCTGAAATACATTTGCCTGCTCGCGGTGTTCATGGGCTATCGATTGCCGCCGTTCATTGCACTGAACGAACCCGAGACCAGCCTGCATCCGTCGCTGCTGGCGCCATTGGCCCGGTTGATCGTGAGGGCCTCACGCCGCGCCGACATCTGGATCGTCACCCATTCGGAGCAACTGATGGAGGCGTTGCGAAGCGAGAGCTCGGTCCCGCTTCGCCGGGTGATCAAGGCGAAAGGCGCCACGACGATCGAGGGCCTGACCCTCGGCGGTGAATATCGCGAGGAGGAATCGGAAGACGACGATTCTTGAGTTCTGCAGATCGAGCCGTCGCCCGTATCCTTACGAAAGCTCATCTTTTTCCGAGGGAACCGAACGCCGAGCAATCTGCTTGCACGCGGGTTCGGGGTTCCACGGAGAAATCGTCCGAATGTTGCAGAAGATCCTTGCCGCTGCCGCCGTCGGCACCGGCGTGCTTGTGATGTCGAGCTTCACCGCGTCGGCGGCGATCGTCTGCCGGGGCCACACCTGCTGGCATACGCATGAGGCCTACGAGTTTCCGCACGAAGCGGGTGTCGTCGTCCATGAGGACAATTGGCACTGGGGTCCGCGCGAAAAGTTTGCCTTCCGCGAGCACGACGGCCGCGGCTATTGGCACGGCCGCAAATGGGTGGCGTGGTAAGAGGCTGCGCGATGTGAGTCTGCAGGCCGCAATTGCGCGGCCTCCTACTTCCGCAAAATCTTCACCAGCTCCCCGTGCACGAACTCATTCCCGCACACCACATGCCCGGTCACCAGTGGATCGCCTGGGGTCGCGATATCGCTCACGGTGCCACCGGCTTCGCGCACCATCAGCACGCCGGCGGCGATGTCCCAGGATTGCAGATTGCGCTCCCAATAGCCGTCGAGGCGGCCGGCGGCGACGAAGGCCAGGTCGAGTGAGGCGGCGCCGAAGCGGCGCAGGCCTGCGACACGGTCCTGGATCGCGGCCATCTCGCGGCGGAATTCCTCGTGGTCGCCGCGGCCAATGTGGGGCAGGCCGCAGGCCACGACGCATTCGTGGAGCTGGCGCCGGCCGGCCACGCGCAGGCGCTGGTCGTTGAGGAAGACGCCCTTGCCCCGCTCGGCGATGTAGAGCTCGTCATTGGCGGGGTTGTAGATCACGCCGGCGATGATGGTGCCCTCGCGCACGAGCCCGATGGAGATCGCGAATTGCGGGATTCCGTGCAGGAAGTTGGTGGTGCCATCAAGGGGATCGACGATCCAGGTGTGGCTCTTGTCGCTGCCCTCGCGAGTGCCGCCTTCCTCGCCGATGAAGCCGTAGCCGGGCCGCGCCTTGGAGAGGTCCTGGTAGAGGATCTCCTCGGCGCGCTTGTCCGCGAGGGTGACGAAATTGGCCGGGCCCTTGAGCGAGACCTGGAGATGCTCGATCTCGCCGAGATCGCGCTTGAGGCTGCGGCCGGCGCGGCGCGCGGCTTTGACCATGACGTTGATAGTGGCGGAATACAGCATGAGATCAGTCTTTGACGGGGGAGGGGCGCGGAACCACGCCATTTGAGGAGATGGGGTGCCTCGCGAGGGGGCAAACGTCAAGTCATTGCGTCAAGTCATTGCCTCAGGTCATCGTGCCCCAAGCCATTTTTTGGCCGCGGCCTCCGCCTTGGCGCGGTCGTCGGCCGGCAGCTCGGAAAACTGCTTGTCGAGCTCCGGGTCGCCCTTGCCGGCGGTTTTGGCGACCAGATGCCATTTGAATCCCTCGACCTTGTCCACCGATGTGCCCATTCCGTTGATCAGGACCCAGGCGAGGCGGTTCTGGGCAATCGCGCTGCCCTGGCGGGACGCCTTGCGCAGCAACGCGACGGCTGCGGGCTGGTTCTGGGGCGTGCCGGTGCCGTTGAACAGGGCAATGGCATATTCGACCTCGGCATCCACATTGTCGGCCAGCGAGGCGGCCTGGAGCAGCCGCACCGACCGTTCGAGGTCCTTCGGCACTCCGGTGCCTTCCTTGTAGAAGGTCGCAAGCGCGTATTGCGCCTCCGGCAAGCCGGCATCGGCCGCCTGGCGCAACAGCTCGGCGGAGCGATTGACGTCCTGCGGCAGGGTTTGTCCGTCGAGATAAAGCAAAGCGAGGTTATAGGCCGCCTTGGGCTCGCCGAGCTTGGCGGCGGAAGCCATCAGCTTGACCGCCTCCCCCTTGTCGACCGGGCCGCCGCGGCCGGCGATGCGCAGCATGGCGAGCGCGAACATCGCCTCGCGGTCGCCGGCATCGGACGCGCGCTTGTACCACTCGATCGCCTTGGCGTAGTCGCGCCTGATCCCCATCGCATTGGAATAGAGCTCGCCCAGCATGGTCATCGCCTTGGCGTCGCCGGTCTTGGCGCGCGCGCTGGCGAGTTCGAAGGCGGTCTTGTACTGGCCGCGCTGATAGGCGCCGAACACCAGATCGACGTTGGGATTGTCGGGGGCTGGTGCGGGGATCACCGTCGCAGGCAGCGCCGGGGTCGGCGACGCCGACGGCTTTGGCGCTGGCGCGGCTTCCTTCTTCTTGGTGATCGTGTGCGGCGCGACCTTGGGCTTGTCCTTGGCCGGCTCTTTAGGCTTCGGCTTCTCAGCCGGAGCGCTCGGGATGGTGGCCGGCGGCGTGATCTGGAGCTGCGCGAGCGCGGGTGTCGCCAGCAGCAGCGTGGTCAGAAGGGTGATGCGCGGGAGCGTCATGCCGGGCGCTGGCTCTGACCCGCCGCAACAGCCGTGAAGGCCTTCTTGATCGCGCCGTCGGCCTCGATCAGCGCGGCCTTGGGCCCGCGCGGATCGGCCCAGATGAAATCGCCGACCAGCACGAAATCGGCGCCGCTGGCGGCGAAGTCGTGAGCCTCTTCCAACGAAATGGCGTAGCCGACGCAGGGCGGCTCGAACAGCTCGGCCCACCAGTCCAGCCGCTCCGCGATCGCCTGTGACGACGGCCGCTGTCCCTTCGCGTCCGGCTCGCCGAACAGCAAATAATCCGCGCCGATCTCGCCTGCATCCATGGAATGGTGTCGCGTCGTCAGCCCGCCGACGCCGGCGATGCGATCGGGTTTGAGCGATGGCAGCGCCTCTTTCAGCGCGGCGATACCGGGCAGATGCGCGCCATCGGCGCCGCCGCGCGCGACGATTTCAGGATGGCCGTCGACGAGCAGGGCCGCGCCCGCATTCTGCACGACCGGCGCCAGCGCCTTGATCCGCGAGATCATGGTGCGCTGGTCGGTCTCCTTCAGCCGCACCAGCACGGCCGCGACATCGGCTGCCGCGAGCAGGTCAGGCAAGCCGGCGAGGAGCGCGGCGGGATCATCGACCACGGGCGTCGAGAGATAGAGGCGCGGCGCCGGGCGCGGCGGAGGCGGTTTGTTCGACAAGATCTAGGCTGCCTTCTGTTCCAGGCTGCTTTGCCATTCGCCCCGGGAGGCGAGGCCGTTCATGCGGGCGCGATGGCTGAATGCGTTCTGCCCGGCCGTAACATTCTCAGGCCGACCCGACCAGGCCTTCTGCGGAGCGGCCTGCAGCGCCCGGCCGTAGGAGAAGGTCAGGCCCCAGGGCAGCGGACCGAGCTTGTGCATGGCGTTGAGATGCGCGGTCGCCTCTTCGTCCGACTGGCCGCCGGAGAGGAAGGCGATGCCGGGCACCGCCGCGGGCACGCAAGCCTTCAGCAGCTGGATCGTCTTCTCGGCGACCTCCTCGACGGAGGCCTGCTTTGCGCATTTCTTGCCCGAGATCGCCATGTTCGGCTTCAGCACCATGCCCTCGAGCGCGACGCGCTGCAGGCGCAGCTCCTGGAAGGTCTTGTTGAGCACGCGTGTCGTCACATCATAGCAGCGATCGATGTCGTGATCGCCATCCATCAGCACTTCAGGCTCGACGATCGGCACGATCTGCGCGGCCTGGCACAGCGCGGCGTAACGTGCCAGCGCGTGGGCATTGACGCTGATCGCGGTCATCGAGGGGATACCGCTCGCAATATCGATCACCGCGCGCCATTTGGCGAAACGCGCGCCGCGCTCGTAATATTTCTTCAAGCGTTCGGCGAGCTTGTCGAGCCCCACGGTGACGAGTTCGCCCGGGCACATCGGCAGGGCTTGCGTGCCCTCGTCGACCTTGATGCCGGGAATGGCGCCGCTACTCTCGATCAGCTTGACGAGCGGCGTGCCGTCCTTTGCATCCTGCCAGATCGTCTCGTCATAGAGGATCACGCCGGAGATGTACTGGCTCATGGCCTCCTTCGCGCGGAACAGCATCTCGCGATAGTCGCGACGGTTGGCTTCGGTCGATTCCACGCCGATGGCGTCGAACCGCTTCTTGATGGTGCCGGAGGATTCGTCGGCGGCAAGGATGCCCTTGCCCGGCGCGACCATGGCGGTCGCAACCCTGTTGAGCTCAGTCAGATTCATCGAGAGGTCCTCCCAAAACGATTCTGCCCTTGCCTGTGAAGTTAGACCGTTCTCGGGCAATTGCCGAGTTAACGTTGGTCGCAGGGTAACGGGGGGAGGCCGGGGTTGTTCGGCTCTCCCCGCTTGCGGGGAGAGGCCGGAATGCGCGCGATCAGCGCGGATTCCGGGTGAGGGGGACTCTCTTCGCGAGTCCACTGCCAGCGCCCCTGGGAAGACCCACCTCTCCCCGCAAGCGGGGAGAGGGGGAGGATAGAGCGGTTCAAGCTTACGCCACCTTCGCGATCGCTTACGCGACCTTGGGATCCAGCTCGCCCTTGGCGTAGCGCTTGGCCATCTCGGCGGGGGTCAGGATCTTCTTGAACTTGGCGGCTTGCCCCGCGGTATTGAACTCCTGGAGCCGCTGCTTGCACAGCTTGGTCATGGCCTCCATCGCCGGCTTCAGATACTTGCGCGGATCGAACTCTTCCGGATTGTCCTTGAGCACTTTCCGAATCTGGCCCGTCATGGCCATCCGGTTGTCGGTGTCGATGTTGATCTTGCGCACGCCGTTCTTGATGCCGCGCTGGATCTCGGCAACAGGCACGCCCCAGGTCGGCTTCATCTTGCCGCCATAGGCGTTGATGATGTCCTGCAGGTCCTGCGGCACTGAGGAGGAGCCGTGCATGACGAGATGGGTGTTCGGCAGCTTGCGGTGGATCTCCTCGATCACGTTCATGGCGAGGATGTCGCCGTCAGGCTTGCGGGTGAATTTGTAGGCGCCGTGAGAAGTCCCCATGGCGATCGCGAGCGCGTCGACCTTGGTCTCCTGCACGAACTTCACGGCCTCGTCCGGATTGGTCAGCAGCTGGTCGTGGCTGAGCTTGCCTTCGGCGCCGTGGCCGTCTTCCTTGTCGCCCATGCCTGTTTCGAGCGAGCCGAGGACGCCGAGTTCGCCCTCGACCGAGATGCCGCCGAGATGGGCCATGTCGGTCACCGTCTTGGTGACGCCGACATTGTAATTCCAGTCGCCCGGGGTCTTGCCGTCGGCCTTCAGCGAGCCGTCCATCATCACCGAGGTGAAGCCGGCCTGGATCGCGGTCATGCAGGTCGCGGCCTCGTTGCCGTGATCGAGATGCACGCAGACCGGAATGTGCGGATAGATTTCGGTGACCGCGTCCATCATGTGCTTGAGCATGACGTCGTTGGCGTATGAGCGGGCGCCGCGCGAGGCCTGGATGATGACGGGCGCGTCGACCTGGTTGGCCGCGTCCATGATCGCCAGCGCCTGCTCCATGTTGTTGATGTTGAAGGCCGGTACGCCGTAATCGTTCTCAGCCGCATGGTCGAGCAATTGACGCAACGTGATCCGAGCCATCTGTCATTTCTCCCTTTGGGCCCTCAAGGCCGCTTGCTTCTCGTCGGCGAATTACTTCGTGCGCAGAACTTCGACGCCGGGCAGAGGCTTGCCCTCCATCCATTCAAGGAATGCGCCGCCGGCGGTCGAGACATAGGTGAACCGGCCGGCAACCTGGGCCTGGTTGAGGGCAGCCACAGTGTCGCCGCCGCCCGCGATCGAAACCAGCTTCTTGGCCTTGGTGCGCTCCGCGGCGTGCTTGGCCGCCGCGACCGTGCCGCGGTCGAACGGCTGCATTTCGAAGGCGCCGAGCGGCCCGTTCCAGACCAGCGTCGCAGCATCGTCGATGGCCGCGTGGATGCGCGCGATCGACTGCGGGCCGACGTCCAGGATCATGCCGTCGGCCGGGATCGCATCGAGGCCGTAGGCGTGCGAGGACGCATTCGCCGCGAAGTGATAGGCGACAGTGGCGTCGACCGGCAGGATGATGGCGCAGTTGGCGGCGTCCGCCTTCTCCATGATCCGCAGTGCGGTCGGCGCGAGGTCCTTCTCGGCCAGCGACTTGCCGACGCCGACGCCCTGGGCGTGCAGGAAGGTGTTGGCCATGCCGCCGCCGATCACGAGCGCGTCGACCTTGGTGACGAGGTTTTCCAGGAGATCGATCTTGGTCGAGACCTTGGCGCCGCCGATGATGGCGATGACGGGCTTGGTCGGCGAGCCCAGCGCCTTCTCGAGCGCATCGAGCTCGGCCTGCATGGTGCGGCCGGCATAGGCCGGCAGCTTGTGGCCGAGGCCTTCGGTCGAGGCATGGGCGCGGTGCGCGGCCGAGAACGCGTCGCTGACCCAGATGTCGCCGAGCTTTGCCAATTCTGCGACGAAGGCCGGATCGTTCTTCTCTTCTTCTTTATGGAAGCGGGTGTTTTCCAGGCAGAGGATCTCGCCGTCCTTCAGGGCTGCAACCGCCTTGGCGGCAGGCTCGCCGATGCAGTCGTCGGCGAACGCGACAGGCTTCTTCACGACCTGCGCCAGCGCCTGCGCGACCGGCAGAAGCGAATCCTTGGCGTCGCGGCCCTTGGGCCGGCCGAAATGCGCGAGCAGGATGACCTTGCCGCCCTTGTCCGAGATTTCGGTGATGGTCGGCGCGACGCGCTCGAGCCGGGTCGCGTCCGTGACGCGGCCGTTGTCCATCGGCACGTTGAGATCGACGCGCAGCAGCACGCGCTTGCCCTTCACGTCGACGTCGTCGAGGGTGCGGAATTTGTTGGTCATCTCTGACTCTCTTGTCCCGGGCGCATTGCGGCACGAAGCGCCGCTGTGCAGAACCGGGACCTGCGCTGGAGGAACATGGGTCCCGGATCTGCGAAGCAGCGTTTCACGCTGCGTCGCGTCCGGGACACGAGAGCGGAGTTAGATCACCTTCGACATCGCAACGGCGGTGTCCGCCATGCGGTTCGAAAAACCCCACTCGTTGTCGTACCAGGACATCACACGCACCAGCGTGCCGTTCTGCACCTTGGTCTGGTCCTCGTGAAAGGTCGAGGAGTGCGGATCGTGGTTGAAGTCGATCGAGACGTTCGGCGCGTTGGTGTAGCCGAGCACGCCCTTGAGCTGCTGCTCCGAGGCGCGCTTCATCGCCGCGTTGATTTCCTTGGCGTCGGTGGCGCGCTTGGCGACGATCTTGAGGTCGACGACCGAGACGTTCGGGGTCGGCACGCGGATCGCAACGCCGTCGAGCTTGCCCTTCAACTCGGGCAGCACGAGGCCGATGGCCTTGGCGGCGCCGGTCGAGGTCGGGATCATCGACATCGCAGCCGCACGGCCGCGGTAGAGATCCTTGTGCAGCGTGTCCAGGGTCGGCTGGTCGCCCGTGTAGGCGTGGATCGTGGTCATGAAGCCGGTCTCGATGCCGACGAGGTCGTTCAGCACCTTGGCGATCGGCGCGAGGCAGTTGGTGGTGCAGGAGCCGTTGGAGACGACCATGTGATCTTTGGTCAGCGTCTCGTGGTTGACGCCGTAGACGATGGTGGCGTCGGCGCCGTCAGCGGGCGCGGAGACCAGCACGCGCTTGGCGCCGGCGGTCAGATGCGCGGAGGCCTTGTCCTTCGAGGTGAAGATGCCGGTACACTCCAGCGCGATGTCGACGCCGAGATCCTTCCACGGCAGCTTCGAGGGATCGCGCTCGGCGCTCACCTTGATCTTGCCATTGCCGAGGCTGATCGAGTCACCCTCGACCGTCACCGTGCCGGGGAAGCGGCCATGGACGCTGTCGTAACGAAGGAGATGAGCGTTGGTCTCGACCGGGCCGAGGTCGTTGATGCCGACGACCTCGATGTCCTTGCGCCCCGACTCCGCGATCGCACGCAGGACGTTGCGGCCGATGCGGCCAAAACCGTTGATTGCCACGCGGACTGCCATGTTTCGTCTCCTTCAATGACCGTTGTCATCCCGCACAGCGCGCTTCTAACGCGCCGGCGAGGGTTTTTTAGGGGCGGACGCCCGGTTCGGCCGGGCGGTGCTTGATCATATGGAAGACTACGTAGTCCTTTTTTCGGGCAAGCTCAACTCTCAGGAACGCGCTTCACGACGGCGTTAACCGCAGCCTCGGCGGTAATGCCAAAGTGTTTGAAAAGGTCCTTTGCCGGCGCGCTGGCGCCAAAGGAATGCATGCCCACGAATTCGCCATCCTGGCCGATCACGGCGTCCCAGCCCCAGCGCACGGCCGCCTCGATCGCGACCTTCACCGGCGCATGGCCGATGATGGCGGCACGCTTGGCCTCTGGTTGCGCTAATAACAGCTCGAGCGAGGGCACCGAGACCACCCGCGACGCGATGCCACGCTCGGCGAGCTGCTTCTGGGCGGCCACCGCGATCTCGACCTCGGAGCCGGAGGCGAACAGCGTCGCCTTGGCTTCACCCTGGGCTGCAACCAGTTCGTAGGCGCCTGATTGGCAGGCGTTCTCGTTGGCGGTGGTGCGGAGCTGCGGCAGGTTCTGCCGCGTCAGCGCCAGCACGGTCGGACCATCGATCCGGTTCAGGGCAAGCTCCCAGCACTCGGCGACCTCGATGGCGTCGCAGGGGCGGAACACGCGCATGTTCGGAATCGCACGCAGCGCTGCGAGATGCTCGACCGGCTGATGGGTCGGACCGTCTTCGCCAAGGCCGATGGAATCGTGCGTCATGACGTAGACGACGCCGGCGCCCATCAGCGCGGCCAGCCGCATCGCAGGGCGCGCGTAGTCGGTGAAGACGAGGAAGGTCGCGCCGTTCGGCGCGAAGCCGCCGTGCAGGAAGATGCCGTTCATCGCAGCCGCCATGCCGTGCTCGCGGATGCCGTAATGGATGAAGCGGCCCTTCGGCGTCTTGGCGGAGAAGGCGGTCGCCGACTTCGCCTTGTTGTTGTTGGAGCCGGTGAGGTCGGCGGAGCCGGCGAGGAATTCCATCGGCATCGCGCCGGCGATCACCTCGATGACGGCTTCCGACGATTTGCGGGTGGCCGCAGTCATCGGTTTTTCCAAAAGCTCCTTCTTGTAGGTGCGGAATGCCCTGGCGAGCGAGGCCGGTCGCTCATGACGCAGGCGGCGCTCGAACTCGGCGCGCTTGCGGCTGCCGAGTTCGCCGAGCCGCCCTTCCCATTCCTGCCGAGCGGCTGCGCCGCGGCTGCCGGCTGCGCGCCAGGCCTTCAGCACGTCGTCGGGCACGGAGAACGGCTCGAGCGAGATGCCGAGATTTTCCTTGGCGGCCTTGAGCTCGTCGGCGCCGAGCGCTTCGCCATGCGCCTTCGCGGTGCCGGCCTTGTGCGGCGCGCCGAAACCGATGGTGGTGCGGCAGGCGATCAGCGTCGGCTTGTTGGACTTTTGCGCGCGGGTGATCGCAGCCGCGATGGCGGCCTGATCATGACCGTCGATCTTCTCGGCGGCCCAGCCGGCCGACTTGAAGCGCTTCACCTGGTCGACCGAGTCGGAGATCGAGGTCGGGCCGTCGATCGAGATGCCGTTATCGTCGTAGAGCACGATCAGCTTGCCGAGCTTCCAGTGGCCGGCCATCGCGATCGCTTCCTGCGACACGCCTTCCATCAGGTCGCCGTCGGAGGCGATCACATAGGTGTGGTGATCGACGATCTTCCTGCCGAACTCGGCGGCGAGCATCTTCTCGGCGAGCGCCATGCCGACCGCGGTCGAGATGCCCTGGCCGAGCGGGCCGGTGGTGGTCTCGATGCCCTTGGTGTGGAAATTCTCGGGATGCCCCGGTGTCAGCGAGCCGAGCTGGCGGAAGTTCTTGAGCTGGTCCAGCGTCATCGCTTCGTTGCCGGTCAAGTACAGCAGCGCGTAGAGCAGCATCGAGCCGTGGCCGGCCGACAGCACGAAACGGTCGCGGTCGGGCCAGTCGGTTGCAGCCGCATCGTATTTCAGGAATTGCGTGAACAGCACCGTGGCCATGTCGGCGGCGCCCATCGGCAGGCCGGGATGGCCCGACTTCGCCTTCTCGACGGCATCCATTGCGAGGCCGCGGATTGCGTTGGCCATGCGGTTGTGGTCGACCTGCGTCATGTCTGAAATCCGTCTGAAATGAAGCGCTTGGCGGCGGTTCGCCCGCGCGGAAAGGAGCCTTTCGGCCTCGGAAGGTCGGGGCTGGGATAGCATCTCGGTTCCGGCAGGCCAAGGCAATCAAACGCGCCACGACCCGAAAAGCTGCTTATCGGTGCATAGTTTCGCGGCGACGTTGCGCTTGGCTAGCTTGCCACGTAAATTTCTGCTTCTAACCGCTTGCCGAACCGAGTCTTTTGCCGGGCGGCAGGCCCCCGAGGTAAAGGTTGCGCAAAGCCCACAGGTTCCGCCGCTGACTGCATGAACGATCGCGTTTCCAAAAGCTCTGCCATGACGGAGTCCTCCGCCGTCGAGATCGAGATCGCGACCCGCAGACTCACGGCGGCACTCGACGCGCTCGAAAGCGCGGTCGAGCGGCGGCGCGACGCCGACCGCGATGAGAACGAGCTTGCGACGCGAATCCAGGCGCTGGGCGCAGACCGCTCGCGCTTAGCCGACGAGCTCGATGGTGCGCTGATGAAGGCGCGCAAGCTCGAGCGCACCAACCGCGAGATCTCCGACCGGCTGGACTCCGCGATCGTGACGATACGCTCGGTGCTCGATACCGGAGAGGACGGATGAGCCACATCAACGTCACCATCAACGCCCGGCAATACCGCATGGCCTGCGAGGAAGGCCAGGAGGTGCGGCTGTTGAAGCTCGCCGAAAGCCTGGAGACGCGGATCCAGTCGCTGCGTGGGAAATTCGGTGAGATCGGCGATGCGCGACTTACCGTGATGGCGGCGCTGACCGTCTGCGACGAGCTGGTCGACGCCGGCAATCGCATCCGCACCATGGAGCAGGAGCTGGTCGAGCTCCGCGATTTCCGCAACGCCGCCGTCGAGCGCGCCCGGATCACGCAGACCGCCGTGGTCAACGCGCTGAACGCAGCGGCGGAGCGTATCGAGAAGTCGACGCAGGTGTTGAACCGGACCGTCGGGAATGGAATTGCGATCGGGTGATGGTCTCCTCTCCCTCTCCGCTGGGCGAGGACCCCCAAGAGGAGAGAACCGCACCCGCGCCTGCGGCGCGACCTCTCCCGCAAGCGGGAGAAGTGAGTAACCACCGGTTGGGCTGGCGATTCGTCAGTATCGTTGTTACATTGTGCGAGCGAGGCTGCGACGTGCGTCAGGAGCCATATATCCCCGGGGCCTTATCGATCCTTTAGGGAACTGTCCCTGGCCGGGCCCGTGGGCCCGGACATATGGTGCCCACCTACTTTCGTAGGGAACTCCGGGATCGAGTGCTTCAACGGCGTCCGCGGCTTCGCACTTTTGTTTGCTTGGTTCGTGCCTGTCGAAACGAGTGCGGCCAATTCGGCAGGTGTCATTCCCCGCGAAAGCGGGGAATCCAGTACGCCGCGGCTCTTGTGTGAATCGCCACCGCCTCTGGAATGCTGGATCACCCGCCCCGGTGCGCAAGGGTGCACAAGCGGGTGATGACCGTGGGGACCCTGCACATGTCCAACTCCAAATCCGAACTCCGCGCCAAAGCCCTCGCCGCGCGCGACGCACTCAGCGAGAAGAAGCGCAGCACCGCCGCGGCAAAGCTCGCCAAGCGTGGGCTGCCGTTCAAGCTGCTGCCCGGCAGCGTCGTCTCCGGTTACTCGCCGATCCGCAGCGAGATCGATCCGATGCCGTTGATGAAGAAGCTCGCGGAGGAGGGCGCCAGGCTGGCGCTGCCCTGCGTGACCGCGCGCGGCCAGTCGCTGATCTTCCGCATCTTCCATCCAAATGATCGCCTCATGCTCGGCCCGCTCGGCATCCCGGAGCCGTCGCCTGCGGCGAGCGAAGTCATTCCCGACGTTATGTTGACGCCGCTTGCGGCCTTCGACCGTCTGGGCCACCGCATCGGCTATGGTGCGGGGCATTATGATTTCACCTTTGCGCACTTGCGCAAAGCCAAGAACATCCTCGGCATCGGGCTCGCTTTTGCAGCGCAGGAGATCAAGGCGGTTCCGGCACTATCGCACGACGTGGCGCTGGATTATGTGCTAACGGAATCCGACGTGTTCGATTTCCGGAGTTCTGAAGTTGCGCATTCTCTTCGTGGGTGATATCGTCGGCCGTAGCGGGCGCAACGCCATCGCCGAATTTCTGCCCGGCATGGTCAAGGACTGGTCCCTCGATTTCGTCGTCGTCAACGGCGAGAATTCGGCCGGCGGCTTCGGCATCACGGAAGCCATCTATCAGGAGTTTCTCGACGCCGGCGCCGATGCGGTGACGCTTGGCAATCACTCCTGGGACCAGCGCGAGGCGCTCGTCTTCATCGAGCGCGCCGAGCGCCTGGTGCGTCCCGCGAACTATCCGCGCGGCACGCCCGGCCGCGGCGCCGCTCTGGTCGAGACCAAGAACGGCAAGCATGCCCTCGTCGTCAACGCGTTGGGGCGCGTCTTCATGACCCCGTTCGACGATCCCTTCGCAGCGCTCGAGCGCGAGTTGGGTGCCTGTCCGCTCGGCGTCGCGGCCGACGCTATCGTCGTCGACTTCCATTGCGAGGCGAGTAGCGAGAAGCAGGGCGTCGGCTTCTTCTGCGATGGCCGCGCCAGCCTGGTCGTCGGCACCCACACCCATGTGCCGACCGCCGATCACCAGATCCTGTCGGGCGGCACTGCCTACATGACCGACGCCGGCATGACCGGCGATTACGACTCCATCATCGGCATGCAGAAGGAGGAGCCGCTGCGGCGATTCACGTCCGGGATTCCGTCGGGGCGCTTCGAGCCGGCCGCGGGCGTTGCGACGCTGAGTGGCGTGGCGGTCGAGACCGATGACGCAACGGGCCTCGCGCTGCGGATTGCACCGGTGCGCGCAGGCGGAAGGCTGGAGCCGGCGACGCCGAAGTTCTGGTTGAGTTGAGGGCGAGTACTGCACAGTTCGTGTGGTCCCGGCCCAGTTGCGCAATTGCGCACGGGGGCGGGACCCATAGCCCCGGGGCCTCGACTCGGGGCCGACCATTGGCTCCGCGCGGCATTCCCATCCCGCGTTCGATCTTTAAGGATGATTCGCGCCCGGCGTGTTGGCCTGAGCGTGCACTACAGCTTGTAGGCCGTGCGAAATCCGCCCCAGTGCCGGCCCTGCACGCGGATCGGGACGTCGATTTCCCGCATCATCACCATGTTGCCGTTGCCCATGTCGCGCGCATAGCTCTGGATCAGGTACGAGCGCTGGTTGTGCGCCGCCGCCAGCCCCGCCGGATCGTTGAAGATGCGGCGGTTGCGGCAATTGGCCGTGTTCCAGGCGGCATCGCCCGGTCGCTGCGGATGCGAATAGATCTTGTTGTGGACCGGCAGGAAGCCGTTGCGGTCGACCATGGCGCAGAACGCCATGCGGGGCTCCTTGGCCAGAAAGGCTTCCTGGAATGGCGGCAGCGCGCGATCGGCCCAATCAAGATATCTCGTACGGTACTGCTGCGGATTGGTGCCTGATATCGCGGCGTAGTCGGTGTCGAAGAGGTCGTCCATCCTGACCTCGCCGCGCGCGACTGCCTGTTCGAATATCCGCGTCAGCGCGTTGCCGGCCTCCATCGCGCGGGTGACGAACTCCGTATTCTCCTCGTGGATCGACCAGAGCTTGTCTTCGATCCTTTCGCGCAGCGCGGCATTGGCGTTGACGAATTGCGTGCGCGCGCCGGCCTTGGACTGCTCGACCACGCGGAGGCGGCAGGCGCCGACGTCTTCGAGAATGCCGTCGAGGATCGCCTGCGGCGCGAGCCGGCTTGCGTCCGCGCCGCCGATCAGCACGCCGTCCATCGCGATCTCGTAGACCGGCAGCACGCCGCGCCCGCTCTCGAATTTGAGCTGGCAGGGCAGCCGCTCGGTCTTGCGACGGTCGTCGTGCTCGTTCTGCTTGAGCAGCACGGCGCATCGCGATTTCAGCTTCTGCGCGAATGTCGTCACCGCCTTGCCGGCGCTGGCGACGTTCTCGCCATGGGTCTCGGCCGCCTTGGTCGCGGCGTCGATCTCGGCCGCGCTCTCGCCGACCGAGATGATGAATTGCGATGCGCTGCTCGCGCTGCCGGAGACCTCGCTGGTGGTGGCATTCTGCTCGGCCACCGCGCCATTGACGGTGTCGAACACGGGACGGATCGCCTCGATGGCCTGCGAGATGCGGTGCACGGCGTCGGCGGAGCCTGCGGCGTCTCGCTGCAGCGCGTCGATCTTCTTGGAAATCTCCTCCGTCGCTCCTTGCGTCTGCACCGCAAGCGCCTTCACTTCGGTCGCGACGACCGCAAAGCCCTTGCCGGCGGCCCCGGCGCGCGCGGCTTCGATGGTCGAGTTGAGCGCGAGCAGCGTGGTCTGCCGCGCGATCTGGGCGATCAGATTGACGACGTTGCCGATCGCGGCGGAGGATTCGCGCAGGCGATCGACATTTTCGCGCGCTTCCTGGGCGGCGGCGCTGGCCTGGTCGGCGAGCTTGCCGGCCTCGCGGACCTGCGCGCCGATGCCTTGCGCGGATTGGGTGAACTTGTCGGCGGCCCGAGCAAAGCCCGAGGCATTCGATTGTGCGGCGTTGGTCCGGCCGGTCAGAGCATCGGTGCGCCGGCGGATATCGGCGAGCGTCGCCGCGGTCGCTTCGGCACCACCTGCGACCGAATTGGCGGCGCGCTCGAGTTGGCGGATCATGGCGCCGAGCTCGAGTTCCAGCAGTTCCAGGATTTCGCGGGCCGTATCGACCTCGGCGGCCGGGGCGGGCTCGGCTGCCGGCTGGGCGGCCGGCGAAGCGACCGCGGGCGCGGCCATGTCGGGCAGACGCTTCCGAAATAATGCGAACGCCATCGGCTCTACTCTTGTCGGGGAACGGGCGGACGCTATTTTCCCAGACCAGAGTGAAATCAGGGTTAACGGTGCCTGTTTCTTGGGCATCGTGCACTACGTCGATACCTTAAGGCATGAGAGGCCCTTTCATTCCGGTGGGTTGGCGGCCTATAAGGCCCGCGCTTCCCCACGCTCACCTTTGGCGCACGATTCCCTAGAGAAGATCACGCATGGCCGGACATTCCCAATTCAAGAACATCATGCACCGCAAGGGGCGGCAGGATGCGCAGAAGTCAAAACTGTTCGGCAAGCTGGCGCGCGAAATCACCGTCGCGGCCAAGCTGGGCACGCCCGACCCCAACATGAACCCGCGCCTGCGTGCGGCCATCATCGCGGCGCGTCAGGAAAACATGCCGAAGGACAATATCGAGCGCGCGGTCAAGAAGGCGCTTGGCAACGAAGGCGAGAACTATGACGAGATCCGCTACGAGGGCTATGGCCCCGGCGGCGTCGCGGTCATCGTCGAGGCGCTGACCGACAATCGCAACCGGGCCGCATCCGACATCCGTTCGTTCTTCACGAAGTCCGGCGGCAATCTCGGCGAAACCGGCTCGGTCTCCTTCATGTTCGATCGCACCGGCATCATCGAATATGACCGCAGCGTCGCTGACGACGATTCGGTGCTGGATGCCGCGATCGAGGCCGGCGCCGACGACGTGGTCTCGAGCGAGAGCGGTCACGAAATCTACGCCTCGACCGAAGGTTATCGCGACGTCGCCAAGGCACTGGAAGCCAAGTTCGGCGAGCCGCGCAAGGCCGCGTTGATCTGGAAACCGCAGAACACGGTCGCCGTCGACGATGAGACCGGCGAGAAGCTGTTGAAGCTGATGGACCTGCTCAACGAGCATGACGACGTCCAGAACGTCTACGCCAATTTCGAGGTGTCGGACGCGCTGGTCGCGAAGATGGGCGGCTAGGAACGCGAAACTCCTTTCCCCTGTTTACTTCTATTCTGTTTGTGTTTCGCTATCATGGGCCAACCGCTATCACTGGCCCATGACCGCGCTCCCGATTCGCCAACCCGTTCGCATCATCGGCATCGACCCCGGCCTGCGCCGCACCGGCTGGGGCGTGATCGAGGCTGAGGGCAACCGCCTCATCTACGTCGCCTGCGGTTCAGTGGAACCGCCGCACGATTTGCCGCTGTCGAGCCGGCTGCTGTCGATCCATGAGGGGCTTGCGGCCGTTCTCTCCAGTCACCAGCCGACGGAAGCCGCGGTCGAGCAGACCTTCGTCAATAAGGACGGCGTCGCGACGCTGAAACTTGGCCAGGCTCGCGGCGTCGCCATGCTCGCGCCCGCGATGTTCGGCATCGCTGTCGCCGAATACGCGCCGAACCAGGTGAAGAAGACCGTGGTCGGCGCCGGCCATGCCGACAAGCAACAGATCGCAATGATGCTGAAGATCTTGCTGCCCAAGGCCGAGCCGCCGTCGGCGGACGCCGCGGATGCGCTCGCCATCGCCATCACGCACGCCCATCACCGCCAGAGCACGGCGCTTCGGCTGAAGGTCGCGGGACTATGATCGGCAAGCTCAAGGGCCTGATCGATTCCTACGGCGAGGACTACGTTCTCCTCGACGTCGGCGGCGTCGGCTATCAGGTGCATTGCTCGGCACGCACGCTGCAGCATCTGCCCTCACCGGGCGAAGCGGCTGTATTGTCGATCGAGACCTATGTCCGCGAGGATCAGATAAAACTGTTCGGCTTCCGCACGGATCACGAGCGCGAATGGTTTCGCCTGCTCCAGACCGTGCAGGGCGTCGGCGCCAAGGTCGCGCTCGCCGTGCTCGGCACGCTGGCGCCGGCCGATCTCGCCAATGCGATTGCCCTGCGTGACAAGGCGGCTGTCGCGCGAACGCCCGGCGTCGGGCCCAAGGTGGCCGAGCGTATCGTCACCGAGTTGAAGGACAAGGCGCCGGCCTTCGCCAATGTCGATCCGGCGGTCGTGCATCTCGCCGGCGCAGTCGACGAGCAGCGCGCGCCACGACCGGTGACGGACGCGATCTCCGCGCTGGTCAATCTCGGCTACGGCCAGCCGCAGGCCGCTGCGGCCATTGCATCCGCGTCGCGCAGCGCGGGTGAGAATGCCGAGACGGCGCAGCTCATCCGCCTCGGCCTGAAGGAGCTCGCGAAGTGAGCGATCCCAAGCCCAACCGCATGGTCTCGCCCGAGCGCCGCAGCGACGATGTCGGCGACACTGCACTGCGTCCGCAGTCCTTGTCCGACTTCGTCGGCCAACAACAGGCGCGCCAAAATCTCTCGATCTTCATCGAGGCGGCGCGCAAGCGCGGCGAGGCGCTGGATCATGTGCTGTTCGTCGGCCCGCCCGGTCTCGGCAAGACCACACTGGCGCAGATCGTCGCCAAGGAACTGGGGGTCGGCTTTCGCGCCACGTCGGGTCCCGTCATCGCCAAGGCCGGCGATCTCGCCGCGCTCTTGACCAATCTCGAAGAGCGCGACGTGCTCTTCATCGACGAGATCCATCGCCTCAGTCCGGCGGTGGAGGAGGTGCTCTATCCGGCGATGGAGGACTTTCAGCTCGACCTCATCATCGGCGAGGGGCCGGCGGCTCGCTCGGTCAAGATCGAGCTGTCGAAATTCACCCTCGTCGGCGCCACCACGCGCGCCGGCCTGCTTACCAATCCCCTGCGCGACCGCTTCGGCATTCCCGTCCGCCTCAACTTCTATACGATCGAGGAGCTGGAGAGCATCGTCAGCCGTGGTGCGCGCGTGCTCAAGGTGGGTATGAGCGCGGATGGCGCCAACGAAATCGCGCGCCGCGCCCGCGGCACGCCGCGCATCGCCGGCCGCCTGCTCCGCCGCGTTCGCGATTTTGCCTCCGCGGCCGATGCCGACAAGATCGACCGCAAGATCGCCGACCACGCGCTGAGTGCGCTCGAAGTCGACGCCGCCGGCCTCGATGCCATGGACCGCCGCTATCTCACGACGATCGCGATGAACTATGGCGGCGGCCCAGTGGGCGTCGAGACGATGGCGGCGGCATTGTCAGAGCCGCGCGATGCGATCGAGGATATCATCGAGCCGTATCTCATTCAGTGCGGCTATCTGCAGCGTACCCCGCGCGGCCGCCTGCTCACCTCGCACGCCTTCCGCCATCTCGGCATCGCCGAACCGTCGCGGGATGCGGCGGCGCAGTTCGGCCTGTTCGGCTCGGACGAAACCGACGAGTGATCTGCGCGCTCGCGCAGTGCTCCTGACGTCGTGAAATTTCTGTAATCTCTGTGCAGATGATTTGCACAAGCGCACCCCAATTCCGCTCCATTCGAGCTGCATCACGGAAGCGCATCACGAGCAAGCTTCCATGATTTCTCGACGTCATCTCATCCGTTCTGTCGGCGGCCTCTCAGCGCTCGGCTTCTCGACGGCCGCCTACGGCGTCGGCGTTGAGCCGGAGCTGCGGCCACGGATCACCCGCTATCGCCTGGCTCCGCGGCAATGGCCCGCCGATTTTCCGCTCAGGATCGCCGTGATCGCCGATATCCATGCCTGCGAGCCCTGGATGTCGCTCGAGCGGATCGAGGCCATCGTCGATCAGGCCAACGCGCTCAAGCCCGATCTCGTCGTTCTGCTCGGCGACTATGTCGCCGGCCACCATTATGTCACGCGGCTCATTGCGGCCGATGAATGGGCCAGGGTGCTGACCGGCCTCAAGGCGCCACTCGGCATTCATGCCGTCCTGGGCAATCACGATTATTGGGACGACAAGGTCGTCCAGCGCGCCGGGCAGGGCGTGCCGGTTGCCCGACGCGCGCTGCAGGCTGCCGGCATTCCCGTCTATGAAAACGACGCCGTGCGCCTCACCAAGGACGGCCGCTCGTTCTGGCTCGCCGGTCTCGGCGATCAGCTCGCCTACGCGCCCGCCCAACGCTACGGTCGCGCGCGGAGCTTTGGCGTCGACGATCTCACGGCGACGCTGGCGAGGATCACCGACGATGCGCCCGTGATCCTGCTCGCGCACGAGCCCAACATCGCCTGGCGCGTGCCCGCGCGCGTCGCGCTGCAGCTGTCCGGCCACACCCATGGCGGCCAGGTCCGCCTGTTCGGCTGGTCGCCCGCGCTTCCGCCGGAATATGCCGCGCAACTCGTTTACGGCCACTTTCGGCTGAAATGCGACGTCGTCGTTTCCGGCGGTCTCGGTTGCAGCATCGTGCCGGTCCGCGTCGGCGTGCCGCCCGAGATCGTCGAGGTGACCTTGGGACGGGCGCCGGCCGCAATTGTGTCCTAGCCGCGCTTGCGCGGCCGGGCGTTTTTGCGCACAACGGGCCGGTAGCTACAAGCGAAGAGGCTCGCGACGTGACAGCCCATCTCGACGGCGAGATCCGCGACGGCCGCCACCACATGCAGGTCCGCGTCTATTACGAGGACACGGATTTCTCAGGCATCGTGTATCACGCCAATTACCTGCGCTACATGGAGCGTGGGCGCACCAATCATCTCAGGTTGATGGGCGCCGAGCAGCAGGCGCTGTTCGAGCAGGTCGAAACCGAAGGCGCAGGCTTCGCTTTCGTCGTGCGCTCGATGCATCTCGATTTCCTCAAGCCCGCGCGGATGGACGATGTGCTCGATGTCGTGACCTGGCCGGTTGCGGTGAAGGGGGCGTCGATCATGCTGGCGCAGGAGGTGCGGCGCGGTGAGGAGCTGCTGGTCAAGGCTGAGGTGCGCGTCGCTTTCATCAGCGGCGGCCGGGCGCAGGCGATCCCGAAATCGATCCGCAGGCTGATGAAGGCCGATCTGATTTCGTGATCGCCCGATAGGGGATGCCCTATCGACTCCGTCGCAAGCAGGAATAGATTGCGGTCCCGATCAACCGATGAGGCCACAATGTCGCGCCCACCGCTTCCGCCCTTCACCCGAGACACCGCTGCGCAAAAGGCGCGGATGGCCGAAGATGCCTGGAATTCACGCGATCCGGTGCGGGTCTCGCTCGCCTATACCGAGGACAGCCGCTGGCGCAATCGCTCGGAAGTGTTTCAGGGCCGCGAGGCCATCGTCGCCTTCCTTACCCGAAAATGGGAGAAGGAGCAGGACTATCGCCTGATCAAGGATCTCTGGGCCTTCGACCAAAACCGCATCGCGGTGCGCTTCCAGTATGAATGGCACGACGCCAGTGGCCAGTGGTATCGCTCCTACGGCAACGAGCAGTGGGAGTTCGACGAGCACGGCCTGATGCGGCGGCGCGAGGCCTCGATCAACGACATCGCGATTTCCGAGACGGACCGCCGCTTTCACTGGGCAGCGCCGGGGCCGCGGCCGGCTGATGTGCCGGGGCTGGGGACGGATCCGTTCTGAATTGCGCCTCTCCCTCTCCCGCAAGCGGGGGCGAGGTGAAATCAGCGCCTCGCCAAAAACCTCGTAATCGCGCCGCCGAGCTTCGCGCTGTCCATCGGCTCTGCCAGCGACGCCCTTGCCTTGGCAACAACATCATCCGGCGCCTTGCCCTCGCGCAGTTCGCAGCATACTTCCGCGAACGCCACATCGAACTCCGGATGCGGCTGCACCGTCAGCGTCGCGCCATTGGCGTAGAGCAGGCCGGCATGCGGGGTGAATTCCGACGAGAGGATAGTCAGCGCACCGGCGGGCGCTTCGATCACCTGGTCCTGATGCGAGCAGGCAATGGCAACCGCTTCGCCATCGACGACGCCGTTCTCCGGTAGCACGCGATAGACGTGCCGGCCGATGCCCCAGCCCTTGTCCGATTTGCGTACGGTCCCGCCGAGTGCCTGCGCGATCAGCTGGTGACCGAAGCAGACGCCGACCATCGGCGTTCTGTTGGCGTAGGCGCTGCGTACGAAATCTTCCAGCGGTGCGATCCAGTCGAGGCCGTCATAGACGCCGGCGGCGGCACCGGTGATCAGCACGGCCTCGAGCTTGCCCGGATCGGGCAGCGCATCGCCGTTCGGGATGCTGACGATGTCGACCGCGGCTGATGGATCCTCGGCGCGAACCATGCGCTCGAACATGTCCGGGAATGTGCCGTGTCGCTCACGATATTTTGGCGGGACCTGCCCGGTCTCGATGATGGTGATGCGTGCCATGTGTCCTCAGGTAGGAGATCGGCTTTCTCTCTGCAAGCGTTCGATCATCCCGACGCGGGTCGGGCGTCGAACTCCGCGAGCGACTTGCGCATCGTCTCGACCAGATCGAGCGCCACCGGCGAGGGGCTGCGCTGCGCGGGAAACACGGCTGAAAACTCGAAGTCGATGCGCGGCAGGAAGCGGCGCACGACGACGCCGCGCGTGGAGAACTCCTGCGCGGTGAAGGGATCGCAGATCGCGACGCCAAGACCTGACGACACCAGGCCGCACATGATCTCGGACAGCGCCGTCTCCACGCGCAGCACGCGGCGGACGTCGTGACGATGGAAGACCTGGTCGACGAGGTGCCGGCTCGACGAGCCTGATGACAGCGAGATGAAGGTCTCGCCCTCGAAGTCCCGCGGCTCCAGCACTTGCTTCTCGGCGAGGCGATGTCCTGTGGGCAGCACCGCGACACGTGCGGGTGCGGGAAGCTTCTGGCTCGGCAAGCCGGAATGCGCGATCGGCACCTCGGCAAAGCCGACATCGCACTGATTGTTCAGCACCCAGTCGACCACGATCGGCGAGATCACGCCGAAGAAGGCGAGGTTGAGATTCGGCCGTTCCTTTAGGAAATGACCTGTCAGCCGCGGCAGATAGCCGTTCGACAGCGCCGGCAGGGCCGCGATCCGCAGCGAGCCGGTGCGACGGCTGCGGATTTCCTCCGCTGCTGCGCTGATGCGTTCGAGGCCGACGAAGGACCGCTCGACCTCGGTATAAAGCGCCATCGCCGCAGCGGTCGGCACCAGACCCGTGCCGCGCCGCTCGAACAGCTCCATTTTCAACAGCGCCTGGAGGTCGCGCAGCAACCGGCTCACCGCTGGTTGTGTCACCGTCATCAGCGCCGCCGCCTCGGTCACGCTGCCGGTCAGCATCGTCGCCCGAAACGCTTCCACCTGCCGCGAATTGATCCGCGCCATCCCAAAAATCCATTCATAACATTCAGGCATGCAAAGGTTGCCATTATTCATTGGACGATGGAAGTCGTGGTTTGCGATCTTTTTCATCAGGACTGGAGACGGCCCGCTTTTTCGGCAGCTTGGAGGCGTTCCAACCTCCAGATCGCGCCCCAACCCGCAACGCAGGAGCCCTGCTGCGGGAGGGCGCAGAAGGAAACACGGCCACGCGCTTCAGCCAGGGATTTTTCGGCACGTCACCTCATTCCGGTATTGGAGATCGGTCCCCATGAAGACTTCCAGCCTTCTGACCGCGGTCAGCCTCGCAGCGCTCATCGTCTTCCCGTCGGCCGTCTCCGCCCAACAAAAGACGCTCTATGTCGCCGGCTATGGTGGCTCATTCGAGAAGACCATCCGCGATGAGGTGATCCCGACCTTCGAGAAGGAGAACAACGTCAAGGTCGAGTACGTCGCCGGCAACTCCACCGACACGCTGGCCAAGCTTCAGGCGCAGAAGGGTAACCAGCAGATCGACGTGGCCATCGTCGACGATGGTCCGATGTATCAGGCAATCCAGCTCGGCTTCTGCGGCAAGCTCGAGGGCCTGCCGGCCGCCGATCTCTACGACACCGCGCGCTTCAAGGATGATCGTGCGGTCGCGGTCGGCATCGTCGCGACCGGGCTGATGTACAACACCAAGGTGTTCGCCGAGAAAGGCTGGGCGCCGCCGACGTCGTGGAATGACCTCAAGGACACGAAATACGCCAAACAGCTCGTGATCCCGCCGATCAACAACACCTATGGTCTCGAAGCGCTGGTGATGCTGTCGAAGATGAACGGTGGCGGCGAGAGCAACGTCGAGTCCGGCTTCAAGATCTTCAAGGAACAAATCAACCCCAATGTGCTCGCCTATGAGCCGTCGCCGGGCAAGATGACCGAACTGTTCCAGTCCGGCCAGGCGGTCATCGCGGTGTGGGGCACCGGCCGCGTGCAGAGTTTTGCCAATACCGGTTTCCCCGTCGACTTCGTCTACCCGAAGGAAGGTGCTGCGACGCTGCTGACGACGGCGTGCCCGATCGCCAAGCCGAGCGCCTCGCCGTTGGCGTCGAGCTTCGTGAAAATGCTGCTCGATCCCAAAATCCAGCTGGTGATGCTCAAGGATTACGGCTACGGCCCGGTGCTGAAATCGCTGAAGGTGCCACCGGAGCTCGGCAAGATGGCGCCGATCGGCGAGCGGGCGGCAAAGCTCTATAATCCGGACTGGACTGTCATCAACGAGAAGCGCGAGGAATGGACCAAGCGCTGGAATCGCGAGGTCGAGCGCTGATCTGATCGTCCGAAGCGGAGACAGCTCATGGTCTATCTCGAGCTCGACCGGGTCGCAAAACAGTTCGGTGCGATGACTGTGGTCGATGACTTCAGTCTGACCGTGGGCAAGGGGGAGTTCATCTCCTTCCTTGGCCCCTCCGGCTGCGGCAAGACCACGACGCTACAGATGATCGCTGGCTTTCTCGATCCCACGCGCGGCGCGATCCGCCTGGAAGACAAGGATCTCGCCGCCATCCCTCCGGCCAGGCGCGGGCTCGGCATCGTGTTCCAGAGCTACGCGCTGTTTCCGCACATGACGGCGGCGGAGAACGTCGCCTTCGGCCTCGAGATGCGCAACGTGCCGCGCGCCGAAAAGGCCGAGCGCGTTCGCGCCGCGCTGGCCATGGTCGGACTTGCCGGCTACGAGGATCGTCATCCCCGCCGCATGTCCGGCGGCCAGCAGCAGCGCGTGGCGCTGGCGCGTGCGCTGGTGATCAAGCCGAGCGTGCTGCTGCTCGACGAGCCGCTGTCGAACCTCGACGCAAAACTGCGCGAGGAGATGCAGATCGAGCTGCGCCAGATCCAGCGCACCATCGGCACCACGACGATCCTCGTCACCCATGATCAGAACGAGGCGATGTCGCTGTCCGACCGCATCGTGGTGATGAGCCAGGGCAAGATAGCGCAGATCGGCACGCCGCAGGAGACCTATGAGAGGCCTGCTTCGGCCTTCGTGTCGCAATTCCTCGGCAAGACCAACGATTTTGCTGCGACGATCGATCGGACGGCGACGCCAGCAAAGGTGGTCGCGGGCTCCTGGAGCGCGCCGGCGCCGGTTGGGCTCAACGGGCCTGTCACCGTCAGCATTCGCCCTGAAAGGATTGGCTTTGGCGATGCCGGCCTCAGCGCAAAAATCATCACGCGCATCTTCCAGGGCAATCATTGGCTGTTCCAGTGCGACGGCGAATGCGGTCCCGCGATCGTGATCCGCCAGAATGACGGCAAGCCGCAGCCGAACGAGGGGGAGGCGGTCCGTCTCGTCTGGCGTCCGGAGGACATGAGCGTGCGTGCGAGAAGCCTCGCATGAGCGCGTCCGCCCAGGAGCGAAATGCGCGAGCGCCTTGGGCGTTGACTGCGCCTGCTCTGATGCTGTTCGTCGGCGTGTTACTGATCCCGCTGGCCATGACCGTCATCTTGTCATTCCACGATTGGGGCCAGTACAAAGGTATCGAACCCGTCTTCATCCTCAAGAACTGGAAAGAGATAGCGACCGACCCCTACTACGCCGAGATGTTCTGGCGGACGTTTCGGGTCGCGGTCCTGACTACGCTCCTGACCGCATTGCTCGGCGCGCCCGAGGCCTACATCCTCAACCGCATGAGCGGCCGCTGGAAGAGCTTTTTCCTGCTCGTGATTCTCGGACCCCTGCTGATCTCCGTGGTGGCACGCACGCTCGGCTGGGCGCTGCTGTTCGGCGGCAACAACGGCCTCGTCAACAAGCTCCTGATGTCGCTCGGCGCAATCCGCTCCCCCATTCCCTTCATGTTCACCGAAACCGGTATGGTCGTCGCGCTCGCGCATGTCATGATGCCGTTCATGGTGCTCTCGGTGTGGGCCGCGCTGCAGCGGCTCGACCCGCAGATCGAGAATGCGGCGATGTCGCTCGGCGCCGGCCCCGTCACGATCATCCGCCGCATCATCATGCCGCAGATCATGCCGGGCGTGCTGTCGGGCGCGATCATCGTGTTCTCGCTTTCGGCCAGCGCCTTCGCGACACCTGCGATCATCGGCGGCCGCCGCCTCAAGGTCGCGGCGACGCTCGCCTATGACGAATTCCTCAATACGTTGAACTGGCCTCTGGGCGCAGCGGTCGCGACACTCCTGCTGGTCGCGCTGGTGTTGATCGTGGTCGGTAGCAATGCGCTGATCGAGCGCCGCTATGCGGAGGTGTTCCGATGAGACGGAACGGCCCGCTGGCGCTGATCTTCCACACCGTCTTCGTCATCGTGATGGTGGCGCCGATTCTGGTGGTCTGCCTCGTCGCCTTCACCCCCGAAGGCTTCCTGTCGCTGCCGACCAGCGGCTTCTCGCTGCGCTGGTTCAGGGCGATTGCGGACTATCCGGAATTCATCCATGCCTTCTGGATCAGTCTCGGCCTCGGCGCGCTGTCGTCTTTCGTGGCCCTGTCGTTCGCGGTACCTGCGGCGCTCGCAATCGCGCGCTATCGTTTTCGCGGACGTGACGCGCTTGCGGCGCTGTTTCTATCACCGCTGATGATTCCGCATGTCGTGCTCGGCATCGCGTTCCTGCGCTTCTTCACGTCGGCTGGATTGGGTGGCAGCTTCGCTGCGCTGATCATCGCGCATGTCATCATCGTGTTTCCGTTCGCGCTGCGGCTGACGCTGGCGGCCGCGACCGGTATGGACCGCACCGTCGAGATGGCCGCGGTCTCGCTTGGCGCCGGTGGCTGGACGCTGTTCCGGCGGGTCACGCTGCCGCTGATCCTGCCCGGCGTGATCAGCGGCTGGGCGCTCGCCTTCATCCAGTCGTTCGACGATCTCACCATGACCGTCTTTCTTGCGGCGCCCGGCACCGAGACATTGCCCGTGCGCATGTTCCTTTATATTCAGGACAACATCGATCCGCTGGTGACGTCGGTCTCGGCTTGCGTGATCGCTGTGACCATGACCGCCCTGATTCTGCTCGACCGCTTCTACGGGCTCGACCGCGTGCTCGCCGGCAAGGGCGACACGGGACGATAGGAGAACCTATGCGAACTGAATACGACGTCGCCGTGGTCGGGGGCGGATTGCTCGGCTCCGCTATTGCGTGGGGCCTCGGCCGGCTCGGCAAGAGCGTGGCCGTGCTCGACGAGGGCGACGTCGCCAAGCGCGCCTCACGCGCGAATTTTGCGCTGGTCTGGGTGCAGAGCAAGGGCCTCGGCATGCCGGCCTACACGGTCTGGACCGTTCAGGCTTCGCAAGCTTGGGGTCGGCTTGCGTCGGAGCTGAAGCAGCAGACGGGACTCGATGTCTCGCTCCAGCAGAATGGCGGTTTTCATCTCACGCTCGGCGATGACGAATTCGGCCAGCGCACCGAGCTCGTCAAGCGCATGCACAACCAGACGGGCGCGGCCGACTACAAGATGGAGATGCTGTCGGCCTCCGAGGTGAAGAAGTCGCTGCCGCTGATCGGCCCCGAAGTTTCCGGCGGCAGCTATTGTCCGCTCGATGGCCACGTCAATTCGCTGCGCACGTTCCGCGCCTTCCATACCGGGTTCAGGGAATTCGGCCTTGACTATTTCCCGGAGCAGCCGGTTTCGGCGATCAGCAAGAGCGGCGGCGAATTCCGCCTGACCACCCCGAAGGGCGAGCTGCGCGCTGCCAAGGTCGTGCTCGCCGCCGGCAATGCCAACCAGACGCTGGCGCCGATGGTCGGCCTCTCGGCGCCGATGGGGCCGACCCGCGGCCAGGTCGTGGTGACCGAACGCACCATGCCGTTCCTGCCGCATCCGCTGACCACGATCCGCCAGACCGATGAAGGCACGGTGATGATCGGCGACAGCAAGGAGGACGAGCTGGATGATCGCACGTTGAAGCCGTCGATCAGTGGCGTGATGGCCGATCGCGCCCAGCGCATGTTCCCGCATCTGTCGCGGCTCAACGTGGTCAGGAGCTGGGCCGGCATCCGCGTCATGCCCCAGGATGGTTTTCCGATCTACGACCAGTCGGAGACGCATCCCGGGGCCTTCGTCGCCTGCTGCCATTCCGGCGTGACGCTGGCCTCCAACCACGCCTTCGAGGTCGCGCGCATGGTTGCGCAAGGCGCGCTCGAACCGGAGCTGGTCGGCGCATTTTCGGCAAGCCGCTTCGGTGGCGCGGGCGCGCTGAACAACAGCGGCTACTAGAACTATTGAAGGAACCAAGATGTTTCGACGATCCGAACAGGACGAGCGGCCGCCGGTACAGATCTTCGTTGACGGTGTTGCCGTCACGGCGCGCCAGGGCGACACCGTCTCCGCCGCGCTGCTGGCATCCGACCGCGACGTGCGCCGCTCGACCGCGGTGAGCGGCGCACCGCGTCTGCCCTATTGCATGATGGGCGTGTGCTTCGACTGCCTCGTCACCATCGACGGTGTCGGCAATCGCCAGGGCTGCCTCGTGCCCGTCGGCGAGGGCATGCAGATCGAGATCCAGAAGGGCAAGCGGGAGATCGGAAGATGAGCGTCGCTCCCAAGCGCGAAACCTACGACGTCGTGGTGATCGGCGCCGGGCCTGCCGGCCTCGCCGCGGCTGCGACATCGGCCCAGGCTGGCCTGTCCACGCTGCTGCTCGACGAGAACGCCGGCCCCGGCGGCCAGGTGTTTCGTGCCATCGACTCCACGCCCGTGACCGCGCGCGATCAACTCGGCGCCGACTATTGGGCCGGTACGGATCTCGTGCAGTTATTGCGCGCGACCAACGCCGAGGTCATCCATCGGGCTACCGTCTGGAGCCTCGATCGTAATCTCGATCTCGCCGTTTCGATTGGGGGCACGTCCGCCTTCGTCAAGGCCAAGCGCGTGATCGTTGCAACCGGCGCGCTGGAGCGGCCGTTTCCGATCCCCGGCTGGACATTGCCGGGTGTGATGACGGCGGGTGCCGCGCAGACGATGTTGAAATCGTCGGCCCTGGTACCTGACGGGCGCACCGTGATCGCGGGGCAGGGGCCGCTGCTGTGGCTACTCGCCGCACAGATCCTGCGCCTCGGCGGCCGCATCGACCGCATTCTCGACACCACCGAGCGCGGCAATTACTTTGCCGCGCTGCCTCACGCCTTGGCCTTCCTGACCTCGCCCTATTTCAGCAAGGGCCTGTCGATGATGCGCGAGGTGAAAGCCAAGGTGCAGGTCATCTCCGGCACCACGGAGCTTGCAGGGGCCGGTGATGGCCAGCTCGCCAGCGTGAGCTACGTCGCGGGCGGCAAGCGCGAGACTGTTCCGGCCGATCTGCTGCTGCTGCATCAGGGCGTTGTGCCCAACGTCAACCTGGCGATGTCCGCAGGCGTCGAGCATCGCTGGGACGATCTGCAATTGTGCTGGTCGCCCGTGTTGGACACGAACGGCAATTCGTCGGTGGCCGGCATCGCGATCGCCGGTGATGGCGCTGGCATCGGCGGCGCCAATGCCGCGGTCGTGCGCGGCCTCATCGCGGCACGCGCCGCGGCGGAGGCCCTGGTGCCTGCGTCCGCTGCGAAGCTCCCCGCAATGGCGGCGCTCCGTTCGGATCTCGCCAAGGCCGAGCGCGGTCGCGTGTTCCTCGACACGTTGTTCCGCCCGGCGCCGCAGTTTCGCATTCCTTCGGGCGATACCATCGTTTGCCGCTGCGAGGAGGTCACAGCAAAGGACGTTCTCGATTCCGTTGCGATCGGCGCGACCGGACCGAACCAGCTCAAGGCCTATCGTCGCACCGGCATGGGGCCGTGCCAGGGCCGGCTGTGCGGCCTCACCGTGACCGAGCTGATGGCGCAGGCGCGCGGAAAAACCCCGCAGGAGATCGGCTATTACCGGCTGCGCGCGCCGGTCAAGCCGATCACGCTCGCCGAGCTCGCCGCCGTTCCTAAAACGGAGGACGACATCAAGGCCGTGGTGCGCGGATGACTGCAAACGTGGATGCGATCGTCGTCGGTGGCGGCATCCACGGATGCTCGACCGCGCTGCACCTGTGTCTCGCCGGCCTGAAGCCGGTGCTGATCGAGAAGGATTATGCCGGCCGCCACGCTTCGGGCGTCAATGCCGGCGGGGTCCGCCAGCTTGCGCGCCATGTCCCCGAAATCCCGCTCTCGATCCGCTCGATGGGGATCTGGGAAAAGATCACCGAGCTCCTCGACGACGATTGCAGTTTTGAGAGCCATGGCCAGGTTCTGGTCGCGGAGAACGCGGAGGAGCTCGCGGTCTGCCGCGCCCGCGTCGCCGAACTCAATGCGCTCGGCTTCACCCATGAAGAGCTGATCGACGCGGCCGAACTGCGGCGCCTCGTACCGGCCGTGGCCGAGACCTGTCCCGGCGGCGTCGTCTCGCGGCGCGACGGCGCGGCCAATCCGGCGCAGACAACGACGGCGTTCCGGCGCAAGGCCGAGCGGCTCGGCGCGACCGTGCGCGAGGGCATTGCGGCCAGCAACATCAGGTACAGCGGGGGGCTCTGGCACGTCGACGTCGGCACCGAGGCCTTTGCCGCGCCGGTACTGGTCAATGCCGCCGGAGCCTGGGCCGGAAAGATCGCGGCCGCGCTCGGCGAGGCGGTGCCGGTCGAGACGGTGGCGCCGATGCTGATGATCACGTCGCGCGTGCCGCATTTCATCGATCCCGTCGTGATCCTGCGGGGGCGCAAGCTCTCGTTCAAGCAGTTCTCCAACGGCACGGTGCTGATCGGCGGCGGCCATCTGGCAACGCCTTACCAGGACCGCAACGAGACGGTGCTGGACTGGAAGGGGCTCGCGATCAGTGCACGCACGGTGTTCGAGCTGTTTCCGGTGATGCGCAGCGCCACCATCGTGCGCGCGTGGGCCGGCATCGAGGCCAGGATGAAGGACGACATTCCCGTGTTCGGGCCGAGCTGCCGCCACAAGGGCCTCTATCACCAGTTCGGCTTCTCGCTGCATGGCTTCCAGCTCGGCCCCGGCGCCGGGGCGGTGATGGCGGAGCTGATCGTCAATGGCGGCACCCAGACTCGAATCACGGATCTCGGCATCGACCGATTCCATACCCCGGCTCCGCTGAAGCGCTGATCGCTCACTCCGACCTCGCGAACATCCCGACCAGGGTCTCGCGCAGCCAGCGCTGCGCGGGGACAGTGTCGTTGCGCTGATGCCAGAACAGGCTGACGATGCGCGGCGGCGCCTGGAGCGGAAGCGGCATCGCGTGCAGGAACGGCGCATGGCGGGACTCCGAGCGGAGATCGCGCGGCAGCACGGCGATGAGATCGGACTGCCGCACGATCTCGTAGGCCGCGCTGTAATGGTTGACGGTCGCCACCAGATTGCGCGACAGCCCGCGTGAGGCAAGGAAGAGATCGTAAGACGGCTGCGTCTTTCCTGCGAGGCTCACATCGATGTGACGGGCGTTGAGAAAGGCGCGCGAGCCGAGCCGCTTGCCTGCGGCCAGCGGATGGCCGCGCCGCATGAAGCAGGCATATTCCACGGTCCACAGCGAGCGCGAGCGGATGGCAGCCGGTTGCTGCGCCTCGTTGACATAGACGCTCAAGACGCAGTCGACCCTGTTGTCCTCGAGCTGGTCGGCGATCTCCACGACGGTGTTGGGGACGGTGTGGATGCGCGCCTTCGGTGCGACCTGGCCGAGATGGTTCAGCAGGTCCGGCATGACCAGCGAAGCCACATAGTCCGACATCGAAAGCGTGAACTGGGTCTGGGCGCGGCCCGGATCGAACACCTGCTCGTCGAGCGCCCCGCGCACGCGCTCCAGCGCTTCGCCGATCGGCTCCCACAACACCACGGCGCGTTGCGTCGGACGGATCCCGGTGCCTGACCGTACGAACAGGGGATCACCGAGCGCATCGCGCAGGCGCGCGAGTGCATTGCTGACGGCAGGCTGCGTCATCGTCAACACGCTCGCGGCGCGCGTGACGCTGCCCTCGGTCATCAGCGCCTCGAAGACTTTCAGCAGGTTGAGGTCGAGCGCACGGAACGACACACATTCACCGTGGTGATGTCTTAGATCAAGATTATAAATTATGACGATAATGTCACTTTGTCTATGGTTCCTTCCCGAACGACGCGCGGTGTGCCGGGCCGCAATCGAGGGGGACTTCCATGTCAATGATATCGGCGCGAATCGAGCGCCTTCCGTTCGCACGCTTCCACGCACTCCTGCTCCTGATGGGCGGCCTCGGCTACATGTTCGATGCGATGGACGCGGCGGTGCTGGCGTTCATCCTGCCGGTGCTGCGCACGGCGTGGAATCTCTCCAGCGTCGAGATCGGCGTGCTCGGCAGCAGCACCTATATCGGCTTCCTCTTTGGCGCGCTGCTTGCCGGCACGCTCGGTGATCTGATCGGCCGCCGTGCGGTGATGATGTCGGCCTTGGCGCTCTACTGCGTGGCGTCCATCGTCAGTGCGATGGTCGATAGCTGGTCGGCCTTCTTCGTTGCGCGGATTGTCGCCGGCATGGGTACCGGCGCGGAGAGTGCGATCATCGCGCCATATCTTGCGGAGTTCGTGGCGCGGCGCTACCGCGGCAGCTTCACCGGCGCATTGGCCGGCTTCTTTTCCTTTGGCTTCGTTGCCGCAGCCTTGCTCGGCTATTTCATCGTGCCCGCCTACGACAATGGCTGGCGCATCGTGCTGGTGATGACGGCGCTGCCCGTTGTCATGCTGCTGTGGTGGCGGCGGGCCCTGCCGGAATCGCCGCGCTGGCTGGAAGCCCGCGGCCGGGAGAAGGAAGCCGCAGCCGTGCTCGACAGGATCGAGGCGGGATTTGCGCGCGAGGGTCGTGTGCTGCCGCCGCCGGTCGTCGAAGCCGCGGCGCCGACCACCGGTGGAACGCTGCTCGCCAATTTCACGGCACTCGTCGCCGCCCGCCAGGCGCGCATCACCGTCATGACCTGGATCATGTGGCTTGCGATCACCTTCAGCTATTATTCCTTCTTCGTCTGGATCCCCGGCCTTCTGGTCCAGAACGGCATGAGCATCACCAAGAGCTTTGGCTATTCGATCGCGATCTATTGCGCACAGATTCCCGGTTATTTCAGCGCCGCGTATTTCAACGAGCGCATCGGCCGGCAGGCGACGATCGCGAGCTACATGGTGCTTGGCGGCGTCAGTGCGCTCGGCCTCGCTTTCGCGCAGACCGACCAGCACATCATATTGGCGGGAATTCTCCTGTCCCTCTTCATGAACGGCACCTATGCGGGGGTTTATGCCTACACCGCCGAAGTCTTCCCGACGCCGGTCAGGACCACCGGCGCAGGGCTAGCCTCCGCCATCGGCCGCATCGGCGCGATCGTCTCGCCGATCCTGGTCGGTTACCTCTATCCCAATTTCGGCTTCGCCGGCGTGTTCGGCGTCACCACGACAGTCCTGCTGCTGGGAGCGGTCACCGTCGTGCTGATGGGCGTGCCGACGCGTGGCCGTTCGCTGGAAGAGATCGCGGCGGGCGAGGTTGCATGAGCCGGATCAGACCGCAGGCCGATCCCTGGCTCAGGGCCGTTGCGGCGGCACAGGGCGGGGCGGATCAGCCGGGCACGCTATTTGCGGCGCTGGACGACGCGCTGAACTCGGCGATCGGGCACAAGCTGTTCACGATCCTGACCTACGACGAGGTCACCGGCGAAGCCGCGCGGATCTATTCCAACCTTCCCGGACCCTATCCCACCGGCGGCCGCAAGCGGCTGGCGCCGGGGCCGTGGACCGAAGCCGTGCTCGACCGCGGCGAGGCCTATATCGGCCGCACGCAGGATGATTTGCGCGACGTCTTCTCCGACCACGAGTTGATCGCCTCGCTCGGCTGCGCCAGCGTGCTCAACATGCCGGTGCGCTGGCGCGGTCATACGCTCGGCTCGCTCAATCTGCTGCATGAAGCCGGCTGGTATGACGAGGACGACGTCGCCGCGTGTCTCCCCTTTGCCCAACTCACTTTGCCGGCGCTGCTTGCGCCGGCGCCCTGACAGGACATCACCATGCCGAGCATTCTCTTCAAGAACGCCGCTCTGCTCGACCCGCTCCAGCCGGAGTTGCTGACGGGCCATGACGTGCTGGTCGAGGGTACCTTGATCAAGGAGGTGTCGGACCGGCCGATCAAGGTCACCGCCGATCGAACCATCGATCTGACGGGCAAGACGCTGATGCCCGGCCTGATTGATCTTCACGTGCATACCATCGCGATCGAGCTCAACCTGGCGCAGCAGGTCCACATGCCGAACGTGCTGGTGACGCTGCGCTCGACGTTGCTGTTGCGCGGCATGCTTCGGCGAGGCTTTACGACCGTCCGCGATGCCGGTGGCGCCGGCCATGCGATGAAGCAGGCGATCGAGACCGGCCTGACCGACGGTCCGCGGCTGTTCGTGTCCGGTCGTGCGCTCAGCCAGACCGGCGGGCACGGCGACATGCGGGCGCGTTCGGATTATCTCACGAGCGACGCGGTCTGTCCGTGCTGCGTGCGCGTCGGTGCGCTGGCGCGCGTTGCCGACGGCGTTGACGGCGTGCGCAGGGCGGTGCGCGAGGAACTCCAGATGGGCGCCGACCAGATCAAGATCATGGCATCCGGCGGCGTCGCCTCTCCGACCGATCCGGTCGGAGCCTTCGGCTACTCCGAGGACGAGATCCGCGCCATCGTCGAGGAGGCGCGGGGCCGCCAGACCTACGTGCTCGCCCATGCCTATACCGCCGATGCGATCGCGCGCGCGGTGCGCTGTGGCGTCCGCACCATCGAGCACGGCAATCTCGTCGACGATCAGGCGGCGCGCCTGATGGCCGAGAAGGGTGCCTATGTGGTGCCGACGCTGGTTACCTATGAGGCGCTCGCCAATGAAGGCGCGCAGTACGGCCTGCCGCCGGAGAGCGTCGCCAAGATCGCCGACGTGCGCGATGCCGGCCTCCGCTCGCTCGAAATCTATCGCAAAGCCGGCGTGAAGATCGGCTACGGCAGCGACCTGCTCGGGCCGTCGCAGCGCCTGCAGAGTGAAGAGTTCCGCATCCGCGCCGAAATTCAGGGCGCGCGCGAGGTCATCGCCAGCGCGACGTTGATTGGTGCCGAGGTGCTCGGCATGGAAGGAAAACTCGGCCGGATCGCGCCCGACGCGCTCGCGGATCTGCTGGTGGTCGACGGCAACCCGTTGCACGACGTGACCTGCCTGCTCGGCCAGGGCGAGCACATTCCGCTCGTGATGAAGGCAGGAAAAGTTCAGTTCGACAGGCTGGCCGCTTAACCGCCATCTGCGCCAGGTGCAGCTTGATCTCCAGCCACCGCAGGACTAATTAGCAATTCTCACATCAAGGATATCAGCACCATGGATTTGACCCCGACCGCAACGCCCATCCGCATTGCTCACGGGGAATTCCATGTCTGCTTCCATCATCCTGTCGCGGCTGTCGCTGTCCACGCCTGACGGCCGCTCGCTTCTCTCCAATATCGATCTGACCTTCGGCGCGGAGCGTGCCGGTCTCGTCGGCCGCAATGGTGTCGGCAAGACGACCCTGCTCGCTGCGATCACGGGCCAACTCGTTCCGCAGTCGGGTCGCGCCATCGTCAACGGAACCGTCGGGCTCCTGCGCCAGGACGCCCAACTGCGCGCCGGCGTGACGGTCGCCGACCTCTTCGGCGTGCGCGACGCGCTTGACCTGCTGCGCCGGGCGGAGCTCGGTAATGCTTCGGCCGAGGATGTCGCTGCGGCCGACTGGACTCTCGAGACGCGGCTCGCGTCCGCTCTTGCCCGCGTTGGCTTCGATCTCTCGCCGGACACGGAACTGGATCGTTTGTCGGGCGGGCAGGTCACGCGCGTGCGAGTTGCCGCACTGCTCTTTACGGAGCCGGACTTCCTGCTGCTGGACGAGCCCACCAACAATCTCGACCGGAACGGGCGCCAGGCCGTGATCGAGCTCCTCGCCGGCTGGCGTGGCGGCGCGATCGTCGTCAGCCATGACCGCGCGCTGCTCGAGACCATGGACGCCATCGTCGAGCTGACCTCGCTCGGCGCTACGCGCTATGGCGGCAACTGGAGCAGCTACCGCGCGCAGAAGGCCCTCGAGCTCGCCGCCGTCAGGCACGACCTCGCCCATGCCGAAAGACATCTCTCCGAGATCGATGGCAAGACGCAGCAAGCAGCCGAACGAAAAGCGCGCAAGGACAGCGACGGAAGGGCGAAGCGTGCCAAAGGCGACATGCCGCGGATCCTCGCCGGCGCGCGCAGGGATCGCAGCGAGGACAGCGGCGGCAAGTTCGCGCAGATTGCCGAGCGGCGGCGCGCGGAGGCCGTCGATGCGGTCGAAACTGCGCGTCGGCGCGTGGAGATTCTTCAGCCGCTGTCCGTCAAGCTGCCGTCGACGCAGCTCCCCGCGGGGAGGGAAGTCGTCTGGCTCGATCGCGTCAGTGCGGGCTATCGGCCGGACCGGCCGATCCTGCGCGATCTATCGCTTGCGATCGTCGGGCCGGAGCGTGTCGCGATTGCCGGGCCCAATGGCTCCGGCAAGACCACGCTGCTGAAGTTGATTGCCGGTGAGCTACATCCTGTCTCGGGCACTGTGCGGGTCAGGCCGGACTTCGCGCTGTTCGACCAAATGGTCAGCCTGCTCGATCCTGCGATCTCGATCCTCGACAATTTCGCGCGGCTCAATCCGAAGGCGGGCGTCAACGAATGCCACGCCGCTTTGGCGCGCTTCATGTTTCGCGCGGATGCCGCCATGCAAGAAGTCGGCAGCCTGAGCGGCGGACAGCTGTTTCGAGCGGGCCTCGCCTGCGTGCTGGGCGGATCGACGCCGCCGTCGCTGCTGATCCTGGACGAGCCGACCAACCATCTGGATCTGGAGTCCATCGCCGCAGTCGAAGCGGGCTTGCGCGCCTACGATGGAGCGTTACTCGTCGTCAGCCATGACGAGGCGTTCCTGGAAGCGATCGAAGTCACGCGTCGTTTTGATTTCGCCGGTGCTGCGCGCGCCGATGGCGGGATCATCTGATCCGCCCGGCAGATCTTGGTGACAATTCTTCAAAAACCCGACGCTCTGCCCCCAGCGCGTCGGGTGGAATGGATAAGTATCAGTCCGTGATCCCAACGCCGTTGTTGTGACTCCGGTCGTACCAATTTTCTACTCCGGGAAAATACCGCAGGGAGAATCGCGGGCGGCGCATGCCCTCGATTTTCGTGCGGCGCTTCTACGCGGTTCCGCCAGGCTCAAGGGCCTCGCCCATCTCCAGCGGATGCGTCATGGTCTGGTGCAGCGCCTCGCGGTCGAGCTCGCCTTCGGAGATGCTGATGACGACGCAGGCGATGCCGTTGCCGATCAGATTGGTCAGCGCGCGGCACTCGCTCATGAACTTGTCGATGCCGACCAGGATCGCGATCGACTGGATCGGGATGTCGGGCACAATCGAGAGCGTTGCGGCAAGCGTGATGAAGCCGGCGCCGGTCACGCCGGAGGCGCCCTTCGAGGTGATCATGGCAATCCCGAGGATGCCGAGCTCCTGCCAGATCGTCAGATGGGTATTGGTCGCCTGCGCCAGGAACAGCGTCGCCAGCGTCATGTAGATGTTGGTGCCGTCGAGGTTGAAGCTGTAGCCGGTCGGGATCACGAGGCCGACCACCGAGCGCGAGGCGCCGAGATGCTCCATCTTCTGGATCATCTGCGGCAGCACCGTCTCCGACGACGAGGTGCCGAGCACGATCAAGAGCTCGTCCTTGATGTAGGCGATGAAGCGCAGGATCGAGAAGCCCGCAACCCTGGCGATCGCGCCCAGCACGATCAGCACGAACAGGATGCTGGTGAGGTAGAACGTGCCGATCAGGGCGGCGAGATTGAGCAGCGAGCCGAGACCATAGGCGCCGACGGTGAACGCCATCGCACCGAAGGCGCCGATCGGCGCCACGCGCACGATGATGCGGATGATGCCGAAGAACATCTTTGCGGCCTTGTCGACCGCCTCCGCGATCGGCTCTCCGGCCTTGCCGAGAAATGCGATGGCGAATCCCGAGAGGATCGAGACCAGCAGCACCTGGAGCAGGTCGCCGCGCGCGATGGCGCCGAAATAGCTGTCGGGGATGATGCCCATGAGATGGGCCACGATGCCCTCTTCCTTCGCCTTGGTGACGTAGGTCGCGACCGACTTCGGGTCGATCGAGGCAGGGTCGATGTTGAAGCCATGCCCGGGCTGAAGCACCTCGCCGACCAAAAGGCCGACAGCGAGCGCCACGGTCGACACCGTCTCGAAATAGACCAGCGCCTTCAGCCCGACCCGGCCGACGCGCTTGAGATCGCCCATCGAGGAGATGCCGTGCACCACGGTGCAGAAGATCACAGGCGCGATCATCATCTTGATCAGGGCGATGAAGCCGTCGCCGAGCGGCTTCAGGGCCTTGCCGAGATCGGGATAGAAATAGCCGATCAGCACCCCAAGTGCGATCGCGATCAGTACCTGGACATAGAGGATCTTGTACCAGGGCTGGTGCCGGCGGTGGACGGCTGGCTGGAACGCGACTTGTGTCATATCCTGAGCCCGGGAACGCGTTGGTCTCGCCTGATTCACATCATGTGATGATGTCTGTATAAGCAACAATCACATTTTTGTCGGATCGCACGAAGATCAATCGCTGCACCGCAAGGGGGGGAAGATGTCGAAGGCAACGGGCTCGGACGGGCAGGCGCAGGGCTATTTTCCGCGTTGGAAGCTGAAGACCTCCGGCGTGGTCATGCCGGAGGAACGGTTGCCATGGGGCCAGACGATCGTCTCCGGTCTTCAGCATTGCGTTGCAATGTCGGGTTCGACGATCATCGCGCCCTTGCTGATGGGGTTCGATCCCAATGTCGCGGTGCTGTTCTCGGGCATCGGCACGCTGATCTTTTTCGTCATCGTCGCGGGTCGCGTGCCGAGCTATCTCGGCTCGAGTTTCGCGTTTATCGCCGTCGTCCTGGCCGCCACCGGCTATGCAGGGCATGGGCCGAACCCGAACCTGCCGGTTGCGCTCGGCGGCATCGTCGGCGCCGGCGTGCTGTACGGCGTGATCGCGCTGATCGTGATGTGGTCTGGTGTCGGCTGGGTCGAGCGGCTGATGCCGCCGGCTGTGACCGGTGCCGTGGTCGCGGCGATCGGCCTCAACCTCGCGCCGGTGGCGGTCAAGGCGGTGAGCGCGAATGCGTTCGACACCTGGATCGGACTTGCGACCGTACTCATCATCGGCGTGGTCGCCGTCGCGGCCCCCGGCCTGTGGCGTCGCCTGCCCATCATCCTCGGCGCGATCGGCGGGTATCTTTTGTACCTGCTGCTCGCCAACGGCCTCGGCTTCGGCAAGCCGATCGACTTCACGCAGCTCTCGGCCGCGCCGTGGTTCGGCCTGCCGAACTTCACCACACCGACCTTCCACGCCGATGCGATCTTCCTGATCGCGCCGGTTGCGGTCATTCTCGTCGCCGAGAACCTCGGTCACATCAAGGCGGTCGGCGCCATGACGGGCCGGAGTCTCGATGCCTATCTCGGCCGCGCTCTGTTCGCCGACAGCCTGGCGACGATCGTGGCCGCCTGCGGCGGCGGGACCGGCGTCACCACCTATGCCGAGAACATCGGTGTCATGGCAGCAACGAAGGTCTATTCGACGCTGCTGTTTGCCTTCGCGGCCACGGTCTCGATCCTGCTCGGCTTCTCACCGAAATTCGGTGCGCTCATCCTGTCGATCCCCGGTCCCGTCATCGGCGGTCTCTCGATCGTGCTGTTCGGCTTGATCGCCGCCATGGCGGGCCGGATCTGGGTCGAGAACAAGGTCGACTTCGCCAATCCTGCCAATCTGATCACCGTTGCCGTGGCGCTGACGGCCGGCGCTGGTGATCTCACGATCAAATTCGGTGCATTCACCATGGGCGGGATCGGCACCGCGACTTTCGGCGCCATTATCCTGTATCAGATCCTGACCTCGCCACTGGCGCGACGCGCGGAATGAATCCCGGCGATGCGCCAGGGGATGGAACAAAATCCCCGTTCCATCGATGATGAGGCATCCCGGAGAGAACCCATGCCGCAAACCGATCGTTCGACCCCATTTCCCTCGCGCCTCGTCGGCCAATACGCGCTGGTGACCGGTGCCTCCCAGGGCATCGGCCGCGCCGTCGCCGTCAGGCTCGCCCAGGAAGGCGCGACCGTCGCCATCAATTATGTCGATCATCCCGAAAGGGCCGAAGAGTCGCTCGCGTTGGTGCGAACGGGATCGAACGATCGGGGGCACGGCAAGCTCGATCATCTCATCGTCAAGGCCGACGTCAGCAGCGAGCAGGAGGTCGCTGCGATGTTCGAGACGGTGCTCGCGCGCTGGAAGCGTCTGGACTGTCTCGTCAACAACGCCGGTTTCCAGCGGGAATCGCCGAGCGAGGCCCTCGATATCGATGCTTATCGCCGCATCATCGACGTCAATCTCAACGGCGCCGTGCTCTGTGCGCAAAAGGCGCTGGCGCATTTCGTCGCGCGTGGCGGGGCTGGCTCCATCATCAACTGCTCCAGTGTCCACCAGATCATCCCCAAGCCCGGCTATCTCGCGTACTCGATCAGCAAGGGCGGCATGGCCAATCTGACCCGCACACTGGCGCTGGAATTTGCCGGACGCGGCATCCGCGTCAATGCCGTCGGCCCGGGCGCGATCGACACGCCGATCAATGCGGCCTGGACCGGTGATCCAAAAGCGCGTGGCGTCGTCACCAGCCACATTCCGCTTGGCCGCGTCGGCACCCCGGAAGAGATCGCCGCCGTGTTCGCCTTCCTCGCCTCCGATGATGCCGCCTACATCACCGGACAGACCATCTATGCCTGTGGAGGGCTGACGCTCTTTCCGGAATTTCGCGAGAATTGGGCGAGCTAGCGGGGGGATCTGGCAAAATGCCGCGGCGGAGACTACATCTGCGCCATGACAAACGCTCCGCTGGCAGACTCTCGGCTCCAGGATTTCGTCGGCCGGCACGAAAAGCTGTTCGTTCTGACCGGCGCCGGCTGCAGCACCAATTCGGGCATTCCCGACTACCGCGACAGTAACGGCAACTGGAAGCGCACCCAACCGGTCAATTTCCAGGCCTTCATGTCCGAAGAGCGGACGCGCCAGCGCTATTGGGCGCGCAGCCTGATCGGCTGGCGGCGGTTCGGACAGGCCAGGCCGAACGATGCGCATCATGCGCTCGCCCGGCTCGAGGCGGGCGGTCGCTGCGCGATGCTGCTGACCCAGAACGTCGACCGCCTGCATCAATCCGCCGGCCACCGGCAAGTGATCGATCTGCACGGACGGCTCGACCTCGTCCGTTGCATGGGCTGCGGCCGCAAGACCTCGCGCGATGAATTCCAGGATAGGCTTGGTCGTCTCAATGCGGAATGGATGCAGCTCGACGCCGCCGACGCACCCGACGGCGATGCCGATCTGGAGCGCACGGATTTTTCCTCATTCGAGGTGCCGGCTTGCAAAGCCTGTGGCGGCATCCTCAAGCCCGATGTCGTGTTCTTCGGCGAGAATGTCCCGCGCGACGTCGTTGCCGCCGCGCAGGACCATCTGGCGCAGGCCGACGCCATGCTGATCGTCGGCTCGTCGCTGATGGTCTATTCCGGCTTCCGCTTCGTGCAGGCTGCGGCCGCGAGGCAAATCCCGATTGCCGCGGTCAATCTCGGCCGCACCCGCGCTGACGATCTCCTGACGCTGAAGGTCGAGGAGCGCTGCGAGGCAGCACTGGCTTTCCTGCTCTGAAGGTGCCGTGCGGCGTGCACTCTCCGGTCGCATAGGTGCCCCGCAAAGGACGCCCGAGACTTCACCATTTGCGTGGTCGCTGATATGAAAATTGCTGTGGTTTCGACCGCGGGTTGACGATCAGCACGGAGTGTTCAGGAATGCTTGAGGGAGCCGAGGTGAGGCTTGCCGTGGATATTGGCGGCACGTTCACCGACATCGTGCTTGACGTGGGTGAGGTGCGCAAGACGCGCAAGGTGCTGACCACGCCGCAGCGGCCCGAGCAGGCAGTGCTGGATGGCATGCGCCTCATCCTCACCGACGCGCACGCGCATGTCAGCGATATCGATGTATTCATTCACGGCACGACGCTCGCGACCAACGCCATCATCGAACGGCGCGGCGCCAAAACCGCGCTGATTGCGACCGAGGGTTTTCGCGATGTGCTCGATATCGGCACCGAGAGCCGCTACGACCAGTATGATCTCTCGATCGACAAGCCGAAGCCGCTGGCGCCGCGATCCCTGCGCTTCACCGTGCCCGAACGGATCGACGCTCACGGCGTGGTTCGCCTCCCGCTGGACGAAGCCGCGGTGCGCGCGCTTGCGCCGAAATTGCGTGAGCTGAACATCGAGAGCGTCGCAATCGCCTTCCTGCATTCCTATGCCAATCCCGAGCACGAGCGGCGCGCCGCTGCGATCCTCGGCGAAGCGATGCCCGGCATCTCCATCACCTTGTCCTCCGCCGTGTGCCCTGAGATACGCGAATATGAGCGCACCTCGACGGCGGTCGCCAATGCCTATGTGCAGCCGCTGATCGACGGCTATCTCGCCCGCATGGCGGACGCTTTGCAGGTCGAGCAATTCCGCGGCGCCATCTATCTCGTCACCTCCGGCGGCGGCGTCACCTCGATCGAGACGGCGCGGCGCTTTCCGGTGCGCCTGGTCGAGTCCGGCCCCGCCGGCGGCGCGATCTTCGCGGCGCAGATCGCAGCGCGACTCGGTGAGAACAAGGTGCTGTCCTTCGACATGGGCGGCACCACGGCAAAGATCTGCCTGATCGAGAAATTCCAGCCCGAGACCTCGCGCGTGTTCGAGGTCGATCGCGCCGCGCGCTTCCTGAAAGGCTCCGGCCTGCCGGTGCGCATTCCCGTGATCGAGATGGTCGAGATCGGCGCCGGCGGCGGCTCGATCGCCCATGTCGATGCGATGAAGCGCGTTACCGTCGGCCCCGAGAGCGCTTCCTCCGAACCGGGACCGGCCTGCTACGGCCGGGGCGGGCAGCGTCCCGCGGTGACGGACGCCGATGTGGCGCTCGGCATGATCGATCCCGATGCCTTTGCCGGCGGTACGATCAAGCTCGACCCCGAGCTTTCGAAGAAAGCGCTGCTGAGTAACGTCGGCGAGCCGCTGGGCCTGTCGGCGGAGACTGCGGCCTATGCCGTCCACGAAGTCGTCTGCGAGAACATGGCAAGCGCGGCGCGTGTGCACGCCGTCGAGCGCGGCGAGATCGTCGGCCAGCACACGCTGATTGCCTTTGGCGGCGCCGCACCTTTACATGCGGCCCGCGTTGCCGAAAAGATCGGCGTTTCCAGGGTGATCGTGCCGTCGAATGCCGGAGTCGGGTCGGCGGTGGGCTTCCTCGCGGCGCCCATCGCCTATGAACTGGTGCGCAGCCGTCATGTCCGGCTCGATGATTTCGACACGGGCGCGGTCTCAGACCTCTTGCAGGAGATGGTGGCCGAAACGCGCGCGCTGGTCGAGCCAGGTGCTGCCGGCGCGCCGGTGCGCGAACGCCGCGCCGCCTTCATGCGCTATGTCGGTCAGGGCCACGAAATCACCGTCGAGCTGCCGAACCGGCCGCTGACATCGGCTGATCTTCCGGGCCTGCGCCAGAAGTTCGAGGCGGATTACTCGGCGATGTTCGAACGCCCGATCCCGGGTGCTGCGATCGAGGTGTTGAGCTGGTCTGTGCTTGCGACCACCGAGGCGCGCAATCCGTCGACCGTGTCAGCCGTGACGCGCAAGCCTGCGGCAAAAGCCTCGGGCAGTCGCAAATTCTTCGACGGCAGGGCAGGCGAGGTCATCGAGATCCCGCTCTATCGCCGCGAGGACATGGCACCCGGTGCGACCATCGCAGGTCCTGCCGTGATCGCAGAGGACGAGACCTCCACCTTCGTCTCCACCAGTTTTGATGCCCATATCGATGGTGCCGGCAGCATCGTCATGGAACGGAAGGCAGCCTGATCATGAGCAAGGCAAATGGCGCGAGCCTGATCGACCTTCAGATCATGTGGCACCGGCTGATCGCGGTGGTCGAGGAGCAGGCGCAGGTGCTGCTCCGCACCGCGTTCAGCCCGATCGTGCGCGAATGCGGCGACCTTTCGGCCGGCGTGTTCGACCTCAAGGGGCGGATGCTGGCGCAGGCCGTCACTGGTACGCCCGGTCACGTCAACTCGATGGCGGAATCGGTCAAGCACTTCATCAACCACTTCCCGCTCGAGACGATGAAGGAGGGCGATGCCTACATCACCAACGATCCCTGGATGGGCACCGGGCATCTCAACGACTTCGTCGTCACCACGCCCTGCTTCAAGGATGGCAGGCTCGTCGCGCTGTTCTCTTGCACCAGCCATCTCATGGACATCGGCGGCATCGGCTTCGGCCCTGATGCGACCGACGTGTTCATGGAGGGGCTCTACATCCCCATGCTGAAGCTGATCGACCGGGGCGTCGTCAACGAGACGCTGATGGCGATGATCCGCACCAACACGCGCCTCCCCATCGACACCGAGGGCGACACCTATTCGCTCGCCGGCTGCAACGACGTCGGCTGCGAGCGCCTGGTCGAGATGATGACCGAGTTCGGCATCGATACGCTCGACGAACTCGGCGACTACATCTGCGACCGCTCGCGCGAGGCCGTTCTCGCCGAGATCGCAAAACTGCCGAAGGGGACCTGGCGCAACAGCATGGTCGTCGACGGCTACGACGCACCGGTGACGCTCGCGGCGACGCTCACAATCTCGAACGAAGGCATCCACGTCGATTTCGACGGCACCTCGGCCGCGTCCAAGTTCGGCATCAACGTGCCGCTCTCCTACACCACGGCCTATACCGTGTTCGGCCTCGGCTGCGTCGTCGCCTCGCAGATCCCGAACAATGCCGGCTCGCTCTCGCCGTTGACGGTGTCGGCGCCTGCGGGCGCGATCCTCAATGCGCCGAAGCCGGCGCCAGTCGCCTCGCGCCACATCATCGGCCAGATGCTGCCCGACGTGGTGTTCGGCTGTCTGCGCCAGATCATTCCCGAGCGCGTGCCGGCGGAAGGCACCTCGTGTTTGTGGAATCTCAACGTGCGCGGCCAGACGCGTTCCGGCGTCGGCGGCAATTACGGGTTCTCGATGGCGGTGACGTCCAATGGCGGCACCGGCGCGCGCTTTGCGAAGGACGGGCTTTCGGCGACCGCCTATCCCAGCGGCGTGCGCGGCACGCCGGTCGAGATCGCGGAGACGCAGACCCCATTGATCTTCTGGCGCAAGGAGCTGCGTCCGGATTCCGGCGGCGCGGGGCGCACCCGCGGCGGTCTCGGCCAGATCATCGAGGTCGGTACCGGCATCGATGCGCCCTTCGACATTCTTGCGGCGTTCGACCGCATCGATCATCCGCCGCGCGGGCGCGATGGCGGCCAGAACGGCGAAGCCGGCTATGTCGGCCTCAAGTCCGGACAGAAGATGCGCGGCAAGGGCTTTCAGACCATTCCGCCTGACGACCGGCTGGTGGTGATGACCCCGGGCGGCGCCGGCATCGGCGCACCGGGTGAGCGCGATCGCATGGCGGTCAAGGATGATGTCGAGAGCGGGCTTGTCTCCGCCGGCCACGCGACCGCGCTCTATGGCTATACGCGCTGACGAAAAAACTCGTCCCGGCCTTGCCGGCCGGGACGATGTCTTGTCGAGCGTGGCCTACGCCGCCGCTTTCTTCCGCGCCTGCTCGGCCTTGTACAGCTCGAACTCTTCCGCGACCGCCTTCGCAACCGACGGGCGCTGACGCAGGCGCTCGTAATAGGCCTTCACATCAGGCCACTTCGAAAGCTCGATCGGTGGTGTCGCCATCGTCCAGTTGATGACCGTGACGAGATAGGCATCGGCCACGCTGAAATGGTCGAGCAGGAACTCGCGTCCCCCGAGGTAATTATCGAGATAGTCGAGCCGCGACAGGTTCTTCTCCAGTGCGTAGGCTTTGACCTCCTGCGGCGCCTTGCGGTCGAGCACGGGAATGAAGAGGCCCTTGTGCAACTCGGTGCCGATGAAGCAGAGCCATTGATGCAGTCGCGTGCGATCGATCCCCTCAGCCGCGCCGAGTCCGGATTTCGGGAAACGGTCGGCGACATATTGCAGGATCGCCGCGTTCTCCGTCAGCACCACGCCCTCGTCGGTGCGCAGCGTCGGCACCAGGCCGATCGGGTTGACGGCGCGGAAGTCGGAGCCGTCCTTCAGCACCGTCTTGGTCGGGGAATCGACCTCGAGGTAGTTCGCCTCTGCACCGGCTTCGTACAGCGCGACGCGCGTCGCCATGGAGCAGGCGAGCGGCGAGAAATAAAGATCCATCGTGGGCCTCCTTGGGCAATTCTCGTGATCAGTGTCGCTCAACCCGGCCAGATTGATTTTTGTACTGTGTTGCATAATATGGAGCGGGTCAAGGATTAATGTGCGAAATGGTACAAAAATCGAAACCGCCAGCTGCTGCCAGTGAGCCCGACCGCCCCAGGCGCCGCGGCCGTCCGCGTGCCTATGAACCCGACATCGCGCTCGGCAAGGCGCTCGATCTGTTCCGCAGGCAGGGCTTTGCCGCGACCTCGCTCGACGATCTCAGCGAAGCCACCGGGATGAACCGGCCGAGCCTTTACGGCGCCTTCGGCGACAAGCGCGAGCTCTACATCAAGAGCTACCAGCGCTACCGTGAGGACGCGCGCGGATCGATGGTCGAGATCTTTCGTCAGGAGATGCCGGTGCGCCAGCGGCTGGAGCGCATCTATGCAGCGGCGCTGAACATCTATCTCTCGGGCGACACTGGCCCGCGCGGCTGCTTCACGGTGGTGACGGCGGCGTCGGAAGCGGTCGGCGATCCCGAGATCCGTGCCATGGTGCTGGAGGGACTCACCGATCTCGACAAGGCTTTCGCCAATTGCTTCCGCCGCGCCAAGGAGAAGGGCGAGCTGCCCGCGAGTGCCGATCCGGCCGCGCTGGCGCAACTCGCCTCCGCCACCATCCACACCATCGCCATCCGCTCCCGGGCACGCGTGCCGCGCAAGGAGCTGGAGGCGATCGTGAAAGGCGCGATCGACGTGATGCTGGGGGCTAAATCCTAGTCTGACTACGCCGCGCGAATCTGCGCGAGGAAACGATCGACCTCGTCGCGCAGCCGCTGCGACTGCTTCGACAGTTCGATCGCGGAAACCAGCACCTCTTCTGCGGCCGTGCCGGTCGCTGCGATACCCTCGGTGACGCCTGCGATGTTCTGCGAGACCTCGCCGGTGCGCGCGGCGGCCTGCTGGACGTTCTGCGCGATTTCCTGCGTAGCCGTGCCCTGCTGGCCGACCGCCGCGGCGATCGCGGCGGAAATTTCGTCGACTTCGCGGATCGTCGCGCAGATCGACTGGATGCCTTCAACTGCGCCTGACGTCTCGCCTTGAACCGCCGTGACCTGTGCGCCGATTTCTTCCGTCGCCTTCGCGGTCTGGGTCGCGAGCGCCTTGACCTCGGAGGCGACCACCGCAAAGCCGCGGCCGGCCTCGCCCGCACGGGCCGCCTCGATCGTCGCATTCAGCGCCAGCAGATTGGTCTGTCCGGCAATGCCGTTGATGAAGGAGACGACGTCGCCGATTTTCTGCGCGGCGTCGGCGAGACTCTGCACCCGTTCGTTGGACCGGCGTCCGTCGCTCGCGGCCTTGCCAACCACCTCGGTCGCATGCGCAAGGCGGCGGCTGATTTCGGTCATCGAGGAGGACAATTCTTCCGCCGCGGCGGCCACCGTCTGCACGTTCTCCGAGGCGAGCGCGGAAGCCGACGACACCGCACGGGTCTGATGGCGCGACTGGTCGACGATATCGGACATCGAGCGCGCGGTGTGCTCCATCTCGACCGCGGCCGAGGACACCGTGGTGACGACGTCGCGGATGGAGGCTTCGAAATTGTCGGCGAGCGCGGCGAAAGCGCGCCGCTTTTCCGCTTCCGATTGGGCCTTGGCCTCCAGCTGATCGGCCTGAAGTTTGCTGAAATTCACCGCATTGTCCCGGAACACCGCGACCGCCTTCACCATCGCGCCGACCTCGTCATGGGCCCGGCTCGCCGGAATGGCGACGTCGAGACGGCCGTCCGCGAGCTCACGCATCACGTTCGTGATGGCCAGGATCGGACGCGAGATTCCGCGAGCGATGAGATAACCGACGATCGCCGCGAGGATCAATCCGAGGGCGGCGATCCCGATCGACAGCCACCAGGCGCGATCGGCGGAGGCCACGTAATCGGTGTTGTCCATCACCAGCTCGACGGCGCCGAGCGGTTTTCCGGAGAAGTCCTTGATCGGTCCGAGCAGCGCGGCAATCGGCGCGCCGTCGAGCTTTGCCTGGCGCACGGTGAAGTCGCCACCGGCGGCGCGGCTGTAATCGGCCGCTTCGAAGAAGCTTTTGCCCTTCAGTGTGCCGCCGAACAGCCTGAAGCCCACGCCGTCGGCGAGATGGAAGGCAATGTCGACATGGCGGTTGAGCTTGAAATCGTCGAGGAAGGACTGACCGAAGGTCAGGCCGAATTCCACGGAGCCGAGATGCTTGGCGCCTTGCGCGATCGGCACCACGCCGCGGATGCCGAGCCCGGCGACGCCGCCCTCGAGGCCGACCACGACCTTGTGCTCCTGATTGGCGTCGACGACGGTCTTGCGGAAGCTCGAGAGGTCGTCGCCGAACTTGGCCGGCTGGTGCACGCGCAGGAAGGAGGTGGCCGGCGGCGTGTGGAACTGGAACTGCTCGACGCCGTAGTCGGATTTGGTCGCGTTAAAGACAGGACCGAACAGAGCGATCAGGGCGTCGCGGTCCTGTTTGGCCATCGCCTCCTGTGTCGCGGGCATTGCCGCCACGACCGTGCTCATGGCGGCGGCGCGGTGGGACTCCTCGGCGATTCGTGACAGCAGCGCGTCATAATGGCTGCGCAATTCCCGCTGATCGGCGCGGTCGATGATCCCTGCGATGATCCACATCGCGCCGAGCACGGCAATCAGCGCAGTCGCTGCCGCCGTCACGGCCAGCGCCACCGTGATCCGCATCCTGAGGCCGAGGCTCGTCCGCATGTCCGACTCGTTCGTTGAGCGTTGATTAACAACGCCTATCAACTTCTCGCTAAGAGACGGTGAACGGAAGCGCTGGCCTTAATAGCCCCTGCCGCGATCCACCACATTCTCCAGTGCTCCACCCGCCTCGAACCTTGCGATCTGCTCGGCGACATAGGCCGAGATTGCGTCTGCATCGGTGTCGGCGGCGTTGTGCGGCGTCAGCACCACCTTGGGGTGGGTCCAGAACCGGCTGTTCGCCGGCTGCGGTTCCTGCACGAAGACGTCGAGCGAGGCGGCGCCCAGCGTGCCGTCGTCGAGGCAGGCCAGGATGTCGGCCTCGTTCTGCAAGCCGCCGCGGCCGGCATTGATCAGTACGGGCACGCCGAGCGGGCTCTTGCGGTTGAGCTTGGTGAAGACCTCTCGGTTGAGAATGCCTTGCGTATCCGGCGTCAACGGCAGCAGCGACACCAGGATGTCGGTCTTGCGCAGGAAGGCATCCATTCCGGCGCTGCCATGGAAGCACTCGACGCCGGGGAGGGCCCGCGGGCTGCGGCTCCAGCCGGCAACGCGGAAGCCGAGCCGCCGCAGCACATCGGCGGCATCAGCACCCAACGTACCCAGACCCATCACGCCCACCGTAACGGCGCTCGCCGGCCATTGATAGAGCGGCTCCCAGCGCTTCGCGCGCTGGGAGTCCCGCAAATACAGCTCCTGACGGTGGTGCATCAGCACATGCAGCACGACATATTCGGTCATGCGGTTGGTGAGATCAGGCACTGCGACGCGCACCAGCGGCACGTCAGGCAGACTGTTGTCCGCCATCAGCGCGTCGACGCCGGCCCCCAGATTGAAGATCGCGCGCAGGTTCGGGAACGTCTTGAGATCACCGGGTGCCGGCTTCCACACGGCGGCATAGTGCACGTCAGCCGGATCGGGCGAGTCATCCGGCAGCAGCGCCACGGGGCGACCGCCGCAGACCGCATCGAACCGGGCCTTCCAGCGCTCCGGCGACCAGTTCTGCTGCATGCTGTTGATCAGGACGGCCAGTGTACCTGCGGTCATTCGAAGTGCCTCACAAGGTTCCGCTTTTGGTGCCTCTCCTTGGCACGATCCGACGCAATTTTCTCGCAGATTTTTTCCGCAGCCCTGTCGGGGCGGGGCATAGTGGATCGTCTTCGAAACAAGCGTCCAGGAAGGTGCTGCCCATGCTCTATGCGATCCTTTGCTATCATGACGAGGACTTCGTCGGCTCCTGGAGCAAGGACCAGGACGAGGCCGTGATGAAGAAGCTCGCCGTGGTGCAGGAGAAACTTACCCGGCAGGGGCGCCTCGGCCCGGTGGCACGGCTGCTGCCGACCACTGCGGCGGCGACGCTGCGCAAGGAAGACCCGCCGCTGGTGCTCGACGGCCCCTATGCCGAGACCAAGGAGCAGCTGCTCGGTTTCTACATCGTCGACTGCAAGAATTTGGACGATGCGCTCGACGTGGCGCGCGACCTTGGCGCCGCCAATCCCGGCGGCGCCTATGAGGTGCGCCCGGTCGGCGTGTTCAGGCCCGGAGGCATTTCGGCGTGAGCGACACTGATACCGCCTGGATCGAGACTGCGCTGACCTCGGCGCGGCCCCAGGCGGTCGGCGCGCTGCTGCGCTATTTCCGCGATCTCGACACGGCTGAGGAAGCCTTCCAGAACGCGTGCCTGCGCGCGCTGAAAACCTGGCCGCAGAACGGGCCTCCGCGCGATCCCGCGGCCTGGCTGATCATGGTCGGCCGCAACGTCGCGATCGACGAGGTTCGCCGCAGTCGCAAGCAGCAGCCGTTGCCGGACGACGATCAGGCGATCTCGGATATCGACGACGCCGAAGGCGCGCTTGCCGAGCGGCTCGACGGCTCGCACTACCGCGACGACATCTTGCGGCTGATGTTCATCTGCTGCCACCCGCAGCTGCCGGCGACCCAGCAGATCGCGCTGGCGCTGCGCATCGTCTCGGGTCTGACGGTGAAGCAGATCGCGCGCGCCTTCCTGGTTTCGGAAGCCGCGATGGAGCAGCGCATCACCCGCGCCAAGGCCAAGGTCGCGCAAGCCGGGACGCCGTTCGAGGCGCCCGGCGCGATCGAACGGTCGGAGCGGCTGGCCGGGGTGGCCGCGATGATCTACCTGATCTTCAACGAGGGCTATTCGGCGAGCGGCGATACCGTCGAGATCAGGAAGCCGCTCTGCGAGGAGGCGATCCGGCTGGCGCGGTTGTTGTTGCGCTTGTTCCAGAGCGAGCCGGAGATCATGGGGCTGACGGCGCTGATCCTGCTGCAGCACGCCCGCAGCGCAGCGCGCATTGCCGCCGATGGTTCGCTGATCCTGCTGGACGACCAGGACCGCGCGCTGTGGAATCGCACCATGATCGCGGAGGGGTTGGCGTTGATCGACAAGGCTATGCGCCATCGTCGCAGCGGTCCCTACCAGATCCAGGCCGCGATCGCTGCGCTTCACGCGCGGGCGGCGACGCCTGATGAGACCGACTGGACCCAGATCGATCTCCTCTATGGCGCGCTCGAGGTGGTGCAGCCTTCGCCGGTGGTGACGCTCAACCGCGCAGTCGCGGTTGCCAAGGTACGCGGACCACAGGCCGCGCTCGACCTGATCGAGCCGCTGGCGCCGAAGCTCGCCAATTATTTCCATTTTTTCGGCGTGCGCGGCGCGTTCCTGATGCAGCTCGGCCGCAACGACGAAGCCCGCATCGCCTTCGACCGGGCCATCGCGCTCGCCAACACTTCCGCGGAAGCCGCCCATATCCGCATGCACATTGACCGCCTGATCCGGGACAGCCAGCCGAAGAGTGGCAGTGCCCGGCAGGGTACGAAAGCGAAGTGACCGCCGAAAATTCGTTCTATCACATGTCGGCGCGCGCCAATCCGCTTCGTCTTATTCCCGTATCAAGGGAGCCATTCATGCTGAAAGCCATTACCATCATCGCTGTCGCGATCGCGGTCGGGATCGCGGGCGTCCTCGCCGTCGCATTGACAAAACCCGACACGTTCCGTGTCGAGCGCTCGCTCGTGCTGAACGCGCCGGCCGGCGCGATCTATCCGCTTGTCTCCGATTTCCACTTCTGGACGGGCTGGTCGCCCTATGAGGATCGCGATCCCGCGATGAAGCGCACCTACGGCGGAACGGCGGCCGGGAAGGGCGCGACCTATGCATGGGACGGCAACAACGATGTCGGCGCCGGCCATATGGAGATTATCGAGGCGAACCCGTCGTCGAAACTGCGCATCAAGCTCGACTTCGAACGGCCCTTCGAAGGCCACAACACCGCAGAGTTCACTTTTGTGCCGCAAGGCGATGCCACACTGGTCACATGGGCGATGTCCGGTCCGGCTCCCTTCCTGTCCAAGGTGATGCAGGTGTTCGTCAACATGGACACCATGATCGGCAAGGATTTCGAGATTGGCCTCGCCAGCCTGAAGAAGCTCACCGAGAAGTAACGCCGGCGGCCGCCCGAAGAACTGCCGGGAAACGGTTAGCGAAGAGAAGAAGGAGAGAGACGATGCTCAGTGCCTATCTGTTCTATCAGGACACCTGCGAAGCAGCGTTCAACTATTACGCCAAGGTCCTCGGCGGCACGATCGACGCCATGATGCGTCTCTCGGATACCCCGCCATCGGATATGCCCCCAGGGCCGCCCGGGCGCGAGAAGACCATCATGCATGCGCGGATGACGTTGCCAGGCGGCGCCGTGCTGATGGCCTCCGACACGCCGCCTGAGCATTATCACAAGCCGCAGGGCTTTTCGATCTCGCTCACGGTCGTGGACCCCGCGGAGGGCGAACGCAAGTTCAACGCACTCGCCGACGGCGGCACCGTCACCATGCCCTTCAGCAAGACGTTCTGGGCCAAGGGCTTTGGCATGTGCGTCGACAAATTCGGCATTCCCTGGATGGTGAACTGTCCGGCCGAGGGTATGTGACAGGCGCGATCGCCTGATTTGCCAGGATGTCCCTCTCTCCGATATCGCGAGAGAGGGGCACCTCGTCAGCGGATCGATCCGGTGACGTCCTCGCTCGGCGGCTTCGCCACGCAGCTGGGACAGATCACGAGCTTCGAACCAAGCTGCTTGTCGTTCTCGGCTTCGATCTCGTCGTGGACGGCCCACCATGCGTCGGAATAGGGACGCAATGTGGAAAGCACTCTTTGCCGATCCAGATTGGAATCGCTGTCCGGCGGAGCATGATTGGCAAGCCGACGTTTTGTGACAACGGGTCGATTGGGATCCTGACCGAGCCCGTCCCATGCGATCGGACGATGCTCCGCTGCCGCCGCGGCAGCACACCCTGCGAGCGCTGCGCAAAAACTGAGCAAGACGATAACGTGCCGAGCCATGCCGGACCTGCCGTACGAAATGGAAAACGTTGCGTCGCAACGCTTACGCGGCACTTGAGGGAAATCCGCGTCGACGGCATGGCCGAATGGAGATTCCTTCCCCTCCCATTTCTGCGAGAGCAGTTCGAGCGGCTTCGTGACATGAGGCGGAACTGCATCGCACAAGAATTGGCGAAAGATTGGGCTGTAAACTACGTGCCGGAATCGCTAGTTTGGGTCATAATACCTACAAATCAGGGTGGACGTGACGGGGAAGGGAGCGACCGATGGCGGCGGCGCTACAAATCAATTTTGCTCTATGGGGAATGCTCATCTGCGCCAGCGTGAAGCTCGCGCCGATGGTGCAGATCATGTTCCACTAGGGAACAGCCAGGTCGTGACGGCAATGTTTGTGACGACGACGGCTCCCTTTACGAGCATGTAGAGCCGGCAGACTGTCGTCGAGGTGTCATCGACAGCGCGGGTAGATCGCGGCGAGGTCGCGCCCCTTCAGCAAGATCAGTCGTGAGGTGAGACCGCCGTGGCGGCTGATCCAGTCGCGGACCGGGCCGGGATAGGCTGCAAGCACGGCTTCGGATGCTTCCGGCTCGGCATAAAAGCGTCCGCGCCGGTCGACCGAGCGCGCGGCATGGAAACCCAGAACGGCGCGCTTCGTGGTGCAAATGCGATCGCCCGGCACGATGCTGAGCACCAGCGTGCAGGCGGAGAGGCAGGGGCCGTCGATCACCACGCGTTCCCCGCTTTCGCGCACCTTCTCGAAAAGGTCGAGGAATGGTCCGACCTGTCCGCCGGGGCTTTGGATGATGCGGATCTCGGCTTCGGCGGTTGCGGAGACGAGCAGCGCGGCTGCGAGCATCAGGGCTTTGAGGACGGTGATGCGCCGCATCGAGCACTCCACGAAATCGCGAACCCGGTTACAAGGCTCTACCCGTTGCGCCGCTCGCCGCGCAGCGTCGGCAGACCGATACCCGCAGCATCGAAGCCGCCATCGACGGCCAAAATTTGACCGGTGATGTAGCTCGCGTTGTCGGAGCACAGGAAATAGATCGCTGCGGCGAGTTCCTCCTCCAGGCCGTAGCGGTTGAGCGGGATGGCATCGTGATAGTCGGCGCGAATCTCCTTGGTGTGCACCTGCTTCGCCATCGCGGTGTCGACCGGACCCGGTGCGACCGCGTTGACGCGGATGTTGAGCGAGGCGAGCTCGACCGCGAGCTGCTTGGTGAGGTGCGCGAGCCCCGCTTTGCTGGTGCCGTAGGCCGAGCGCAACGTCGAGGCGCGCACCGCCGAGATGGAGGTGATATTGACGATCGCGCCGCCATTGCCGTCGCGCATCAAGGGCACCGCGGCCTTGGTGCAGAGGAACGGACCAGTGAGATTGACCGCCATGATCCTGTTCCAGTCGGCGTCGCTGGTCTCCAGCACGGGCGCGAACACGGCGACGCCGGCATTGTTGACGAGCGCATCGAGCCGGCCGAAGCGGCTCATCACCGCCGCCATTGCAGCGCCCACGGCGACCGCGTCGGACACGTCGCAGGTGATAGCCAGCGTGTTGTCGGGATTTTTCAGCGCCGCAGCCGCGCTGGTCTGCAGCTCGCCCTCGACATCGAGCAGTGCCACGCGCCAGCCGTCGGCGAGGAAGCGCTTCGCCGTGGCCAGGCCGATCCCGCGTGCGGCACCGGTGACGAGGGCTACTTTGGCAGGGGAGGAGGTCATGGCGCGGTCCTTTGCTGGAGCCCGCGCGGCATGACAGTTTCGTTGGTCCCGTGCAAGGCGCTCATTTCGGACAGAGGGCGCCGCCGGGGAGCCACAATGATCTGCCGAAAAATTTTCTCGGGCCGTGTCGGCCTGGCAAGAGCTCGTTCGTCTTGGAAGTGAGCGCGGGGGCTACAACCGCGTCGCAAGGAACCGCATGCGATTCATGATGCTGATGATCCCGCTCGGCTACGAGACTGCGCCGGCGGACGAGCAACTCGATCCCGAACGTGTCGCCGCGATGATGCGCTATAACGAGGCGCTGAAGGATGCGGGCGTGCTGATCACGTTGGATGGCCTGCATCCGCCGTCGACGGGCGCCCGCGTCTCGTTCGCCACCGGCGCACCGGTCGTGACCGATGGCCCCTTCGCGGAATCCAGGGAAGTGCTGGGCGGCTACTGGATGATCGAGGTCGGCTCGCGCGAGGAGGCGATCGCCTGGGCGAAGAAATGTCCGGCCTCGGTCAACGAGATCATCGAGATTCGCCAGGTGCAGGAAATGTCCGACTTTCCGCCTGACGTGCAGGCCGCAGCCGCCGGTTTTGACGATCTGAAGCAGTAGACAAGGGAGAAACGACCGATGAGCACTGACACCTATCTTGCCGTCTTCCTCGGCAGCAAGAGCAGTCCGAAGTGGGCGGCGTGGACTGCGATGCCCGACGCAGAGCGCAAGGCCAAGGAGATGGAGGGCATGGCGGCCTGGAAGGGCTGGGTCGAGAAGCACCAAGGCGCGATCCAGGCCATGGGCGGTCCGCTCGGCAAGACCAAGAAGGTCGATGCCAACGGCATCGCAGACATCGCCAACGAGATGGGCGCCTTCACCGTCGTCCGCGCCGCCTCGCACGAGGCTGCCGCCAAAATGTTCGAGAACCACCCGCATTTTGCGATCTTCCCCGGCGAGCGGGTCGAGATCATGCCGGTGCTGCCGATCCCGGGCGGCTAGGGCCGATCGGAACGTCGGATCCGTGGAAGTCCGGGTTCACCAAACCCGGTTGCCGCTAGTGACCTTCGTGCCCGGCTCATGTAAAGCTCGTTCACATGAGCTGGCGCAAGGAGCAGCGCCGCGCCGAGCGCGGCTATCACCACGGCAATCTGAAGGAAGCCCTGTTGCAGGCCGCCCTCGGGTTGATCGCCGAGAAAGGTGCGGCCGGCTTCACCTTCGCCGATGCTGCGCGCATGGCCGGCGTCAGCGCGGCGGCGCCTTACCGGCATTTTCGCGACCGCGACGAGCTGTTGTCCTCGATCGCCCAGCGCGGCTTCGAACAGTTCGAGCAGCGGCTCACCGCAGCCTGGGACGACGGACGCCCCGACACCGTCACCGCGTTCGAACGCGTCGGCCGGGCCTATCTCGCCTTCGCCGGCGAGGAGCCCGCCTTCTACAACGCGATGTTCGAATCGGGCCTGCCGGTCGACGCCAACGCGGCGCTCCAGGCCGCCAGCGAGCGCGCTTTCAACGTCATTCGTGCTGCAGCCGAGCGTCTTGCCGCGCTCGCGCCGCCCGGCGCGCCGCGGCCGCCGGCGATGATGATGGCCCTGCACATCTGGTCGATGGCGCACGGCGTCGCCTCGCTGTTCTCGCGTGGCGATGCCGCGCGACGAAAACTGCCGATGTCGCCGGACGAGCTGCTTGAGGCCGAGATGCTGATCTATCTGCGCGGCCTCGGCTTCCCCACCGATCGGCGGTCGCCCGCGACAAGCGCCGAGCCTCCGCCGGTGCCACCGGAGGCATCCTCCGGTTCCGGCGTGCCGCCCGGCGGCCCCTGGGGCAGGCCGAAATAAATCGCGCAAATAATCACGCGGGCGTGTCAGGCCGCCAGCTTGACAAAATCGCGGGATGGTCTAGCTATGTAAATGTTATTTACATTCACAACGGCGCTGATGCCGTGATGGAGAAGGGAAATGGCCTACACCGCTGATGTCAATCGCTGGCGCGGCCCCTCGGACCAACAGCAACAGTACGCGCGGCCCCACATGCTCGATACGCCCTGGCATCCTGGCTGGATTGCCGTGACCATTCTCGGCTTCATCATCTGGTGGCCGATCGGTTTAGCCCTTCTCTTTTTCACACTCGGGAGCAGAAGAATGTCGTGCTGGAGCAACCAGGATCGCTGGCAGAACAAGATGGAGCGGATGCAGTACAAGATGGACCGCATGCGTGACCGCATGGAGCGCCGCGGCTTCGGCTTCGGTTTCGGCCCGCCGTCCTCCGGCAACCGCGCCTTCGACGAGTACCGCTCCGAAACGCTGCGCCGGCTCGAGGAAGAGCAGGTCGAGTTCAAGAACTTCCTCGATCGTCTGCGCCACGCCAAGGACAAGGAAGAGTTCGACCAGTTCATGGCCCAGCACAAGACGCGCCCGACCCCGCCGCCGACCGACCAGCAGCAGGGCTGATCCAAAAAAGGGCCTGATGCCTCTCAAAGCCTTCAGGCGCATGCCCCCAAAGTCCTGATGGCCCCGAGCCGCCCGCCTGCGCACGCCGCAGGCGGGCGGTTTGGTTTGTGGGGTGGCTTCGCGCTCGGCCTCGCGGAATGACCCTGCGCAAGCGAACCCGGTCGGGTGGCGAGATTCAGCGCACCGTCACGAGCTGCGCGCGAACCGACGTCAGGAAGTATTCGTAGGCGTGATCGACGATCTCGTTGAGTGATCGCGTTCGCGCAAACATCGCGCGAGCCTCGGCGAGAAACTCCTCGCGGGTCGGAATCTTCGGCAGGTGCAGATGCGTCAGCGCGTCGACGCCGTCATGGGCCCGATCGAGGATGTCATGCAGCGTCGGCAGGTGCAGCTGGGCGAGATCAGCCCGGTGCAGCGCCGACGAGATCGCGTGCGCCAGCGCGTGCGCGTCGAAGCGACCGGCAAGCTCGCGGGCCGCACGCTTGATGACGCGTGCACCGAGCGGCTGCTCGTTGCGCAGCACCAGTTCGGGCGGCGCCTTCATGTTCCAGACGATACCGAACCAGGACAGGGCCTTCAGAACGTAGTAGGTCGGGTCGATCTCCCACCAGTAAAAGCCCTGTCGCACGCTGCTCTGGTAGGCGTGGTGGTTGTTGTGCCAGCCTTCACCCATGGTGAACAACGCCAGCAGCCAGTTGTTGCGGGAATCGTCGCCCGTCACGTAGCGCTTGCGTCCATGTACATGGGCGAGCGAGTTGATGCAGAAGGTGGCGTGATAGACCAGCACGGTGCTCCACAGGAAGCCGACGACCAGACCCGACCATCCCGCGACGAGGAAGCAGAGCACCGCGAGCGTCACGGCCGGCAGCAGCTCCAGCCGATGCAGCCACATCAGCTCCGGACAAGCTGCAAGATCGCCGACCTTGACGAGGTCGGTCGTGTCGTGCTGCCGGTAAAAGATCCAGCCGAGATGGCTGTACAGGAAGCCGCGATGCCGCGGCGAGTGCGTGTCGTGCTCAGTGTCGGAATGCAGATGATGGTGCCGATGCTTGGCCGCCCACCACAGCACGCTCTTCTGCGCACTACTTTGCGCAATGAAGGCCAGGATGAACTGAAACACCCGGCTTGTCGCATAAGCCTTGTGCGAGAAATAACGGTGGTAGCCCGCCGTGACTCCGAACATGCGCACGACATACAACGACGCGCAAATCGTGAGGGCCTGCCACGTGATGCCCGACCAGATCGCCGCAACACAGCCGAGATGGACCAACAGGAACGGCACGGCCGAGGGGTACATGATGTCGTCGTGCTGGTCGTCGGCGGGCGCGTTGGGCGACATGTCCTGGCGTGACCTTTCTTGGCGTGACCGCGAGGGGGCGTGTGACGGCAACAGCGCCGCCGGGTACGAAAAACCCGCGGATGGCGGACCACCGCGGGCTTGAAATTTCGACGGACTATATGGTCGTGGATGCCGCGCATGCAAGCTCGTAGCCTCACGGGGGCTGCGGCATGGTGCGCGGGTGCCGCCGGCGCGGCGTCGCCTAATATTCGACACGCGGAAGCATCCAAATACCGGAGGCGACGATGGGCAACTTCGCGACGAGGCGCAGCGCGCCGCCGCCGCTGATCCGATTTGGCAAGGCCAGCACCGGTGTGATTCTTGCGGTGATCGCCGATCTGATCGGACGCCGGCTTGGCGGCAGCGCCGCCGACGTGAACGCTTCACTGCGTTCGTGTGAGCATCGGCCGTCCAACACGCAGGGTCTACGCCGGCTGCACGGCCCTCGGTAATCCCGCGCGGCTGACCAACTGCACCGAGCCTGCTTCTGCAGCGTGAGCCTTAGGCGGCGCGGCGGTGGCTCTCGCCATGCGACGACGACCAGGGAAAGCACCACGCCCCAGGGCTTGATCGCGACCTCAGCGCCTTGCGCGTAGCGAGATGGAAATTGATCAACGCCAGCACGACCGCTGCGCGGTTGCCGACCATGTGGTACCAGGCATCATTGAGGCGGCGAATGCGCCGTTCACTGAAGAAGTCGGTAAAGCCGGCCGCGGCAGCAACGAGCGCCATCACGATGCCCGCAACCGGGAACGGGATGATCATGGGTGGAGCGGGTGATCCCCGAGGGGCGGCGGTCGTCTTGGGTTGATGCTCATGGCAAATCCTCGCCAAAAGTGATTTTCGGGACAATTGACCGGGGCAGGCCGGTTGCTCCGGCCATTCGTGGCGCGTCGGGTGATGCCAGACGATCCACGCGCCCCTCAAATACCGGCCTGGCGCCTGCCTTTCCCGCAGCCAAATTCGCGGGTGGTAACCCGGCATTAACCATCGCCGGGCACTGGTAATTATGGACAATCGCGCCCGGAGCTGTCGTCGAGGCCCTTAGTTTTGACATCTTGGCAGGGAATGCAGGCGGCGGCTTTGGACCAGCCCCTGTACCCCAGAAAGACAAGGCTTTGAACAGGCTTGCCGGCTGCGGCGGTTCTACCGCGGCTGTTAGGAAACCGGCCGCCATATGCGGGACGGGACGAAGGTAACGATCGCCAGAAAACGGTCGTCTTGAGAGGATATTGCTGATGAATCCGGCCGACGTGGCTCAGTCCGCCCTTCCGGTTGCCGCTTCCGCCGACGTGTCGCTGATCGCGCTGTTCTGGCAGGCTCACTGGATCGTGAAATGCGTCATGCTGGGCCTGTTGTCCTGCTCGGTCTGGGTTTGGGCCATCGCGATCGACAAGATCTTCCTTTACGCCCGGACCCGCCGCTCGATGGACCGGTTCGAGCAGGCATTCTGGTCCGGCGAGTCCATCGAGGAGCTCTATCGCACGCTCTCGGCCAAGCCGACCCATTCCATGGCGGCCTGTTTCGTAGCGGCGATGCGCGAATGGAAGCGATCTTTCGAGAGCCACGCCCGCTCGGTCGCCGGCCTCCAGATGCGGATCGACAAGGTCATGAATGTCTCGATCGCCCGTGAGGTCGAGCGGCTGGAACGCCGCCTCCTGGTGCTCGCGACCGTCGGCTCGGCCGGCCCCTTTGTCGGCCTGTTCGGCACGGTTTGGGGCATCATGTCGAGCTTCCAGTCGATCGCGGCGTCGAAAAATACCTCCCTGGCGGTGGTGGCGCCCGGCATCGCGGAGGCGCTGTTTGCGACCGCCGTCGGCCTTATCGCCGCCATACCTGCCACTATTTTCTACAATAAGTTCACCTCCGAGGTGAATCGGCAGGCCCAGCGGCTCGAGGGCTTCGCTGACGAATTTTCAGCCATCCTGTCCCGGCAGATCGATGAGCGGGGCTGACGGAGTGGATGGATAGCGTGAAGGCGGGATTGGGCATCAAGCCATGGGCATGAACGTAGCCAGTTCGTCCGGAGGCGGCGGCCGTCGCAGCCGGCGCAAGCCGGTCATGGCCGAGATCAACGTCACGCCGATGGTCGACGTGATGCTGGTGCTGCTCATCATCTTCATGGTGTCGGCGCCGCTGCTCACCGTGGGCGTGCCGCTCGACCTGCCGCAGACCCAGGCCAAGAGCCTCGATCAGAGCGACCAAAAGCCGATCCAAATGTCGGTCGACATCAACGGCAAGGTGTTCATCGCCGATGCCGAGATCGCGATCAACGAGCTGATTCCGAAGCTGAAGGCGATCACGGATGCGCGCGGTGGCCTCGAGGAGCGCATCTATCTGCGCGCCGACAAGAAGGCGGACTACGGTACGGTGGCCAAGGTGATGGGCCTGCTGTCGGGCGCGGGCTTCAAGAAGCTGGCGCTCGTCACCGAAGCGGATCAGGGGTCTTAAGATCGTGAAGGTGAACGTCGACAAGACACTGGTTGCGTCGATCGCCCTCCACGTCCTCGTGATTGGATGGGGGCTGCTCACCTTCAGCAGCAAGGCCTTCATCGCGCCGGAAGAGTCGCTTCCGGTCGACATCATCTCCACCGATCAACTGGCCCAGATGATGTCGGGGCAGAAGACCGGCGATAAGAAAGAGCCCAAGCCGAAGGTCGAGAAGATCGCCGAGGCCAAGCCCGAGGAAGATTCCGTCGGCAAGGTCACCGAGAAGAAAGAGCTGATCAAGACCAACTCGACCCCCGACACGCCGCCGCCGAAGCCCGTCGAAAAGCCGGTCGAGAAGAAGCCCGATCCGCCGAAGCCGGTCGCCGAGACCAAGCCGAAGGAAGAGCCGAAGCCGCAGGAGAAGAAGCCTGATCCGGCCAAGGAAGATCCGATCGCGGAGCTGCAGAAGAAGCTGGAGACCAAGAAGCCGCCGCCCAAGCCGGTGGAGCAGAAGGTCGCGGCGGTGCAGCCGCAGCAGCAGCCGAAACCGAAGGAGCGCACTTTCGACCCCGCGCAGATTGCCCGCGACCTCGACAAGCGCGCTGCGACCCGGCACGAGCTCACGGGAGCGGCGCTGAACGCGTCGGCGTCGTTGGGTTCGACATCGGGGACGTCCGCCAGCAACGTCGCGACTTGGCAAGGGGCATTCATGTCCGCGGTCAGGCGCTGTTTCACGCCGACCTACAACGGACAGGATGCCGATCAATATGAAGTCGACATCGATATTTCCATGAAGATCGATGGAACGCTGGCATCCGAACCAGTCGTCGTTGCGGCGAGAGGACCATCGCGGTCGATCGCTGAGGCGGTGGCGGAGAGTGGCAAGCGAGCCATCGTGCAGTGTCAGGTCTATTCATTCCTGCCGAAGCAGCAGTATGACACCTGGAAGACCATTCCGATGCGCTTCGGACTGAAAGACATGTTGTGACATCCGAACAAAAGAATTTTGCAATGAATGACGTTCGATCGATGAACCGCCGCCGCTTCATGACCCTGACCGGATCGACCCTCGCGTTGCTCGGGGGCGGACAGGCCTTGGCGCAGGGGCAGCCGCGGCTCCGCATCGATCCCACCGAATTTCGTCCGATCCCGATCGCGATCACCAATTTCGTGCCGGGCTCGCCCGCCGACGGCGACGTCGGCAACGGCGTCACCCAGGTCATCACCAACAATCTGAAACGCTCGGGCTTGTTTTCCCCGATCGATCAGGCCGCCTTCATCGAGCGCATCAGCAACATCGACGTCGCGCCGCAATTCGATAATTGGAAAACCCTCAACGCCCAGGCCCTCGTCACCGGCCGCATGACGCGGCAGCCGGACGGTCGCCTCAAGGCCGAATTCCGCCTGTGGGACGTGGTCACCGGCCAGCAGCTCGCCGGCCAGCAATATTTCACCTCGCCGGAATATTGGCGACGGATCGCCCACATCATCTCCGATCAGATCTACGAAAAGTTGACCGGCGAGAAGGGCTATTTCGACAGCCGCGTCGTATTCGTCGACGAATCAGGGCCGAAGGAGCGCCGCGTCAAGCGCCTGGCGATGATGGACCAGGACGGCGCCAATGTGCGCTATCTCACCCGAGGCGCCGACCTCGTGCTGACGCCGCGTTTCTCGCCGAACTCGCAAGAGATCACCTACATGGAGTTCGGCCAGGGCGATCCGAAGGTCTATCTGTTCAACATCGAGACCGGCCAGCGCGAGATCGTCGGCAATTTCCCCGGCATGACCTTCGCGCCGCGCTTCTCTCCGGATGGCCAGCGCGTCATCATGAGCCTGCAGCAGGGCGGCAATTCCAACCTGTTCGTGATGGATCTGCGCTCGCGTTCGACGACGCGTCTCACCGACACGCCGGCGATCGACACGTCGCCGTCCTACTCGCCTGACGGCACCCGCATCTGCTTCGAATCCGATCGCGGCGGCCGATCGCAGATCTATGTGATGGCGGCCGGCGGCGGCCAGGCGCAGCGCATCTCGTTCTCCAAGGACGACAACAACGCCACCTATTCGACGCCGGTGTGGTCGCCGCGCGGCGACTACATCGCCTTCACCCGGCAGGGCGGCGGGCAGTTCTCGATCGGCGTCATGAAACCCGATGGCAGCGGCGAGCGGCTGCTCACCTCAGGCTTCCACAATGAAGGCCCGACCTTCTCGCCGAACGGCCGTGTGCTGATGTTCTTCCGCGACCCCGGTGGCAACAGCGGACCATCGCTGTTTTCGGTCGACATCTCCGGCCGCAACGAGCTGAAGGTGCCGACGCCGGGCTTCGCCTCCGATCCGGCATGGTCGCCGCTGTTGTCCGCGACCGCGGGTCAGTAGAAGAGATCGCGGCTGCGACGCGCGATCTTTTCAAAAGAAAGCGCCAGATTTTTCGGGTTTGCGCGCGCGCGGCAATCCTTCCTTCACCTTGTGCCCGGCAAGGCTTGCCTAGTTGCTTGATTTTGCAGCGGAAATAGATTCGCTATTGCCGAAAAACAACTCGACTTTAACGATGTTCCCTCAGAAAGGCTTCATCTGGTCCGGGTAAAAGTACGCGCTAAACAGGACGCGTAACAAGCCGATGCAGCTGGCCGACCAGAAGCAGAGTGATCGAGACGAGCTGGAGCCCATACTCTACGCCGCTCTCATCAACTCCATGGTTCAGAATTTCTGGGCGATCTTCCTCGGCTCGGCCTCCGCCGCCGTGGCCGCGGTCATGACTGCGCTGAAGACCGGCGACGCCAGGCTTTGGCCGATCGCGTTCCTGCTGATCGCCATCGGTACCGCGCGCGCGTTCCAGATGCGCAGCTACGAGAACCGAACAGAGGCGCTGTCATTCGAGGAGGCCACGCAGCTGGCGCCGCGTTACTGGGCCGGCGCGCTCAGCTATGCCGCGGTGCTCGGCCTGTGGGCCTTCGTCGTGATCTATCTCAACGAGGATCCCGTTGCCGACATGCTCTGTGTCGCGATCGGCATCGGCTATACGGCGGGCGGCGCGGCCCGCAATTACGGCCAGCCCCGGGTGGTCCAGTGGCACGTCGTGCTCGCCTGCGGACCGATGTCGCTCGCGCTGCTGATGCATGGCGGCCTCTACCACATCGGACTCGCCATCCTGCTCGCGTTCTTCTTCGTCGGGCTGAAGAACATCAACCTCAGCCTGCACGCGATCTTCGTCAAGGCATTGACCTCGAGCTTCCGCGAATCCGCGCTGGCGAGCCAGTTCGATACCGCCCTCAACAACATGCCGCACGGCCTGTGCATGTTCCGCGCCGACGGGCGCCTGGCGGTGATGAACCACCGCTTCGGCGAGCTGATGCAATTGCCCGAGGACCTGGTCAAGCGCGGCGCTACCGCCGTCGACATCGTATCGGCCTGCGTCGCGGCGGGCACCATCTCGGTCGAGAGCGGCAATCAGGTCATCGCCGAGATCGAGCAGGCGCGGATCCGCGAGATTGTCAGCGCCGACCCGGATACGACGCGCGGCCGCGCGCTGGCCTGGACGTTCCAGCCGATGGCCCGTGGCGGCACCGTGGTGCTGCTGGAAGACATCACCGAACGCACCAATGCGGAAGCCCGCATCAGCCATCTTGCCAGATATGACGAACTGACGGCGCTGCCGAACCGGGTCTCTTTCCGCGATGAGATCGAGCGGCTCCTCGCCCATTCGCACCATTCCGAACGGCTCTCCGCGTTGCTGTTCATCGACCTCGACCAGTTCAAGCAGGTCAACGACACGCTCGGCCACCCCTGCGGTGACCAGCTCCTTTGCGCGGTCGCCAACCGCTTGCGCGAGATGCTGCGGCCGGAGGATTTCGTCGCCCGCTTCGGCGGCGACGAGTTCGTCGTGTACCAGCAGAACATCAATTCGCCCGAGGATGCCGCGAGCCTCGCCCGCCGCATCGTCGAGCGCCTGAGCGAGCGCTACCGTATCGACAATCATCTGGTCGAGATCGGCGCCAGCGTCGGCATCGCGCTGACCTCGCCCAAGGGCACCAGCGCCGACACGCTGCTCAAGAACGCCGATATGGCGCTCTACCGCGCCAAGGCCGACGGCCGCGGCACTTTCTGCTTCTTCCGCGACGAGATGGCGGCGACCGTCGAGGCTCGCCGCATCCTCGAGCTGGACCTGCGCAAGGCGCTCGCCAATGAGGAGTTCGAGCTGTTCTACCAGCCGCTCGTCAACCTCAAGTCCGGCAAGATCACCACCTGCGAGGCGCTGCTGCGCTGGAATCATCCGGTGCGCGGCACGGTCTCGCCGATCGACATCATCCCGGTTGCCGAGGACATGGGCCTGATCGTCGATCTCGGCCGCTGGATCCTGCGCCGCGCCTGCATGGAATGCATGAAGTGGCCCGAGGGCGTCAGTGTCGCGGTCAATTTCTCGCCGCAGCAATTCCATCAGCGCGACGTGCTGAGCGAGATCCGCTACGCGCTCGAAGTGTCGGGCCTGCCGGCCCATCGCCTCGAGATCGAGATCACCGAATCCTCGTTGCTGCGCAACACCCAACTCACCCACGACATCCTGTCGCAGCTGCATGCGCTCGGCGTGCGCATTTCACTCGACGATTTCGGCACCGGCTATTCGAGCCTCAGCTATCTGCACAATTTCCCGATGCAGAAGGTCAAGATCGACCGCTCCTTCCTCGAGGGCATCGACACCGATCGCCCGCTGACGCTGCTGCGCGGCGTGGCACGGCTGTCGGCCGATCTCGGCATGTCGGTCGTGGTCGAAGGCATCGAGACCAACGAGCAGCTCGAGTTGATCAGTGCCGACGGCACCGTGTCCGAGGCGCAAGGCTATCTGTTCAGCCGCCCGGTGCCCGCGGTGCGGATGCGCCAGCTCCTGAACGCCTCGCATGGACGGCGCGGCGAGAACCTGCTCCAGGTTGTCGGCGCGCGCTCGTTCGCCTAGCCGCTGCTTCCCCGAATTGCCCGCCGTTTCACGCTGTTGCGGCAGCTCCGTAGTCCTACGGTCGGTTAACCCTAACAGTTCGATTGCTTTGCTTCGTTGTTAAGAAGCTGTTAATAATTGGTCACGCGTGGAGGTTGTCCTGCGCGTATGCGGTGGTGGGTCAGGAGTAGGGATGCAGTCCTCAGCCAGAGCGATCATTTCGGCTGTTGGACGGGGTGCAGAGCTCCTGACCGACGTCGACTATCATCTTGCCGAGACGGTCGAGGAGAAGGAGGAGATCTACAACCTCCGCTACCGCGCGTATTTGCGCGAAGGTGCCGTCAAGGAATCTGCCGAGGCACGCGTCACCGATAAGTATGACGAGCTGCCGAACGCGTGGACCTTCGGTGTCTATCTCCGCGGCGAGCTCTGCAGCTCGGTGCGCATCAGCGTGCTGACCTCGGAATGGCGCTCATCGACCTCGGCCGACGTTTTTCCCGACGTCGTGCTGCCGCGGCTCGATCGCGGCGAGGTCATGATCGATCCGACGCGGTTCGTCGCCGATCCTGATATGGCCAAGCGCGTCCCCGAGCTGCCTTATCTGACGACGCGTCTCGCCTACATGGCGTGCGAGCATTTCAATGCCGATCTCGGCCTTGCGATCGTGCGTCCCGAGCATCACGCGTTCTATCGCCGGGTGTTCCTGCACGCGCCGATTGCCGAGCCGCGGCAGGTGCCTGGCCTCACCAAGGCGTTCGGGTTGATGGCGGCCGATTTCCCGACCTTCCGCAAGAAGGTGTTCGAGCGCTATCCGATCATGCGCTCGACGGCGTTCGAGCGGCGCATGCTGTTCGGGCGCGGCGGCCAGCGCCAGGTTCCGCAGCGGCCGGTGCTGGTGGCCGAGGCCGCTCACGCCTGATTCTGCGGCGGCCCTGTGACGGCCGGAGCGGCCTCCGGGCAGGGGGAGTTCGCGTCGTCAGCCATATCGGGGCCAAAATTCCGGCGATATCCAGCGTTTTTGCCCGGCCCCCCGGCTTGCCTTCACCCTCGCGCCACATTTACAACCCATTAACCATGATGGGTGCTTTTCGCTGGTTGGGGGCATTTGACCGGCTGAGGCAAGGTTCCGTCAAGGTTGACGGAACGTTCGCTTAACCAACCCCCTGTAGACCGGACAGCAGTGGACGAACGTGAGCGTGGAGGCTCCGGAATGAAATATCCTATGCGTATCCTCCAGGGATTGAAGCTGGCCGCGGTGCTTGCCATTGCCCTGTCGATGGGCGCCTGCGCCAACAAGAACATGGGTATGGACGCGAATGCGAGCGCGGCGACGCCGGGCAGCCAGCAGGATTTCGTGGTGAACGTGGGCGACCGCGTGTTCTTCGAGAGCGACCAGACCGATCTGACCCCGCAGGCGATCGTGACCCTGGAGAAGCAGGCCCAGTGGCTGCAGACCTATCCGCGCTACTCCTTCACCATCGAAGGTCACGCCGACGAACGCGGCACCCGCGAATACAACATCGCCCTCGGCGCCCGCCGCGCCCAGTCGGTGCGTTCGTTCCTGGTCTCGCGCGGCATCGATGCGAACCGCATGCGCACCATCTCCTACGGCAAGGAGCGCCCGGTGGCCGTGTGTAACGACATCTCCTGCTGGTCACAGAACCGTCGTGCCGTGACCGTGCTGAACGCGAGCTCCTGATCTCTGGTCAGCCGCTGTTCATCTTCAGGAACCGATGATGCCGGCGCCCTCACGGGCGCCGGTTTCGTTTCAGCGACCTGTGACTGAAAACCCCTTGGTGGTAGTCACAGTTTTGGCGTACTCCCCTTCAATGTGTGGCGCGTCGCATGTTCCGTCGCAGGCCATTTCGCTTTCGTCGTCAGGGCAAGATGTCATCCAGATTTAAGGTCTTAACCGGCACCGCGGCCGCCGCCGCGCTGCTCTCCTTGTGTTCGCCGGCCTTCGCCCAGTCGGACGATGGCGACCCCGAGATGCGGATCGAGCGGCTGGAAAACCAGCTGCGCCAACTCACCGGCCAGAACGAAGAGCTGCAATATCGCAACCGCCAGCTCGAGGATCGCATCCATCAGCTCGAGGGCGCGACACCCGGCCAGGCGCCGCTGCAGCCCAACGTCGCAGCCGTGCCGCCGGCCCAGGTCGCCCCTGGCTATCGCCAGCAACCGCCGCAGCAGCAGGGCATGCAGCCGAATTACGAGCAGCCGCAGGTCGCCGCTCCCGCGCCGATCGTTCAGGAGCAGCCTGGCCCCGGCGCGCCCGGCAGTCGTCGCCGTGGCGATGCGTTCGACCCGAGCCAGGCTCCGAACGCTCCCGGCGCGCCGCGCGCGCTCGGCGGCGGTCAGCAGCCGCTCGATCTCAGCGCCAATGGCGGCCGCTATCCGCAGGCCGCAGCGCCGCCCCAGCAAGCCTATCCGCAGGCGACCGCGCCCCAGGCGGTCCAGCCCGGCTATCCGCCCGCCCAGCAGGCTTACCCGCCGCAGGCCGGTGCTCCGGCTCTCGCGACCCTGCCGCCCTCGGCCACGCCACGGGACGAGTTCGACCTCGGCATCGGCTACATGCAACGCAAGGACTATGCGCTGGCCGAGCAGACCATGAAGAATTTTGCGGCGAAATACCCGAACGACCCGCTGCTCGGCGATGCGCAATACTGGCTCGGCGAGAGCTACTACCAGCGCCAGCAATATCGCGATTCCGCCGAAGCGTTCCTCGCCGTCACCACCAAATACGACAAATCGGCGAAGGCGCCGGATGCGCTGCTGCGGCTCGGCCAGTCGCTGGCCGCGCTGAAGGAAAAGGAAGCCGCCTGTGCCGCCTTCGGCGAGGTCGGTCGCAAATATCCGCGCGCCTCCGCCGGCGTCAAAGCCGCCGTCGACCGCGAGCAGAAGCGGGTGAAGTGCTGATCCGCTGACAAAGCGGATGGTGTTGCGCTAAACAGTCGATCCATCCGCGGACGATTGCAGCGTCATGTCAGACGACGACGATTCACCGATTTCGGCGCGCGCGGCGAAGCAGCTCTTCGCCGGGCTGGAAGCTGCGCCGGCGCTGGTGCTGGCGGTGTCTGGCGGCCCCGATTCGGTCGCGCTGATGTGGCTCGCGGCGCGCTGGCGGCGCAGTTTTACCCGCGGACCTGAGCTCACGGCCGTCACCGTCGATCACGGCCTGCGGAGCGAGGCCGCGCGTGAGGCGCGTGAGGTCAAACGGCTGGCCGCTGAGCTTGGCCTTGCGCACCGGACTCTGCATTGGCGCGGCGCCAAGCCAAAGACGGGATTGCCTGCCGCCGCGCGTGAGGCCCGCTACCGCCTGCTCGCGAAGGCCGCGCACTCAGCCGGCGCGAGCCATGTGCTGACCGCCCATACCCGCGACGACCAGGCCGAGACCCTGCTGATGCGGCTCGTACGCGGCAGCGGCATCGCCGGGCTGTCGGCGATGGCGCGCCTGACCACGCGCGACGCCATCGTGCTCGCGCGTCCGCTGCTCGATGTTTCGAAATCGCAGCTCATCGCGACCCTGAAACGGGCCGGGATCGGTTTCGCCGACGATCCCACCAACCGCGATGCCACCTTCACACGACCGCGATTGCGGGCGCTGTTGCCGCAGCTTGCCGCCGAGGGCGGCGATGCCCGCACGCTGGTGCGGCTGTCGGCGCGGCTTGCCCGCGCCAATGCGGCGGTCGAGGTGCTGACCGACGGCGCCGAGCGCTTCCTCGCCTTGCGGGATCGCGGCGGTGCGCCGCATCGGGGCGTTCGCAGCTTTGAGGCCGCGGCCTTTGCAGCCCTGCCGGAGGAAGTCCGGCTGCGGCTGTTGCTGCGGGCCATCGATGCGCTCGGGCATGAAGGGCCCGCGGAACTCGGCAAGGTCGAAACCCTTCTGGCGGCGCTCGACCAGGCCGTCCACGGCCAGGCGGTCGCGACGGCCGCCCGCGCCCCCGCAAATGGCCGTCCGATTCTGAAGCAGACCTTGGCGGGCGCCTTGATCAGCCTAGCGGGCGGGCGTATCCACATCGCGCCTGCGCCGGCCCGGCGGTCGAAAGGGGACGGCGAGGCGGCGAGGGGCGGACCATGACACCGGCCGTTTGCCCCGGATGCCGTCAGGACACCTTAACCAGGCAGGAAAAAGCCCGGCTTTGACGCCATTATTTCAGCGGGAATCGCTCTAAGATGGGATAAATAGTCCCATCTCGTTCCCTTGGCAGCGACCCGGGTGGCACCTAGATTGTATCCATCTAACCGAGAGGATTCCTTGGGGATTTTCTCTAGCTTGCCCAAGGATGAGGCCGCGATCCGCGCGACCACGAAGGAAGATCGATGAACGCCAATCTGCGCAATTTCGCCCTCTGGGTCATCATTGTTTTGCTGCTGTTGGCGTTGTTCACGCTCTTCCAGAATCCGGGTCAGCGGGCCTCCTCGCAGGACATCGCCTTCTCGCAGCTCCTCAGCGAAGTTGACCAGGGCCGTGTCCGCGACGTCGTGATTCAGGGGCCTGAAATCCACGGCACCTTCACCACCGGCCAGAGCTTCCAGACCTATGCGCCGAACGACCCGACGCTGGTGAAGCGCCTCTATGACAGCAAGGTCCAGATCACCGCCAAGCCGCCCGGCGACAACGTGCCGTGGTTCGTCTCGCTGCTGGTCTCCTGGCTCCCGTTCATCGCGCTGATCGGCGTCTGGATCTTCCTGTCGCGGCAGATGCAGGGCGGCGCCGGCAAGGCGATGGGCTTCGGCAAGTCGCGCGCGAAGATGCTGACCGAAGCGCATGGCCGCGTCACCTTCGAGGACGTCGCCGGCGTCGACGAAGCCAAGCAGGACCTGCAGGAGATCGTCGAATTCCTGCGTGACCCCGGCAAATTCCAGCGCCTCGGCGGCCGCATTCCGCGCGGCGTGCTGCTGGTCGGCCCTCCCGGCACCGGCAAGACCCTGATCGCGCGTGCGGTGGCGGGCGAAGCCAACGTGCCGTTCTTCACCATCTCGGGTTCGGACTTCGTCGAGATGTTCGTGGGCGTCGGCGCCTCTCGCGTGCGTGACATGTTCGAGCAGGCCAAGAAGAACGCGCCCTGCATCATCTTCATCGACGAAATCGATGCGGTCGGACGTCATCGCGGCGCCGGTCTCGGCGGCGGCAATGACGAGCGCGAGCAGACGCTGAACCAGCTGCTGGTCGAGATGGACGGCTTCGAGGCGAACGAGGGCGTGATCCTGATCGCCGCGACCAACCGTCCCGACGTGCTCGATCCCGCGCTGCTGCGTCCGGGCCGCTTCGACCGTCAGGTCGTGGTGCCGAACCCCGACGTCGTCGGCCGCGAGCAGATCCTCAAGGTCCACGTCCGCAAGGTGCCGCTGGCGCCCGATATCAACCTCAAGACCATCGCGCGCGGTACGCCGGGCTTCTCCGGCGCCGATTTGATGAACCTCGTCAACGAAGCTGCCCTGACCGCTGCGCGTCGCAACAAGCGCATGGTCACCCAGGCCGAGTTCGAAGAGGCCAAGGACAAGGTGATGATGGGGGCCGAGCGCAAGTCGCTCGTCATGACCGAGGAAGAGAAGCTGCTGACGGCCTATCACGAGGGCGGCCACGCCATCGTCGGCCTCAACGTGCCCGCGACCGATCCGATCCACAAGGCGACCATCATTCCGCGCGGTCGTGCGCTCGGCATGGTCATGCAGCTGCCCGAACGCGACAAGCTGTCGATGTCGCTGGAACAGATGACCTCGCGCCTCGCCATCATGATGGGCGGCCGTGTCGCCGAAGAGCTGATCTTCGGCCGCGAGAAGGTCACCTCGGGTGCCGCCTCCGACATCGAGCAGGCCACGCGCCTGGCCCGCATGATGGTGACGCGCTGGGGCCTGTCGGAAGAACTCGGCACCGTGTCCTACGGCGAGAACCAGGACGAGGTGTTCCTGGGCATGTCGGTGTCGCGGACGCAGAACGCCTCCGAGGCAACGGTCCAGAAGATCGACTCCGAGATCAAGCGCCTGGTCGAGGAAGGCTACAAGGAGGCGACCCGCATTCTCACCGAGAAGCATGCCGACCTCGAGACCCTGGCCAAGGGCCTGCTCGAGTTCGAGACGCTGACGGGAGATGAGATCGTCGATCTCCTCAAGGGCAAGAAGCCGAACCGCGAGTCGGTGCTCGAGCCGACCACGCCGCGCGCCTCCGCGGTGCCCCCGGCCGGCAAGTCGCCGCGCCCGCGGCCCGATCCGGATCCCGGCCTGGAGCCGCAGCCGCAGGCGTAAATCTCGCCTGCCATGGCCGGATATTCCGGCAAACCCATTGTGCAAAAGCTCGGTGTCAAGCCGGGCTTTTGCATTTTCGTGGACGGCCTCGCCACGCCCTATCGCGACGTCGTCGGTGAATTGCCTGACGGTGTGACCATCGCGAAGGCGATCAGGCCTCCGCTCGACATGGTGCATCTCTTCGCAGCCGAAGCCAAAGGCCTCGCCGCAAAACTGCGCAGCTCCCGCAAGGCGATCGCGCCCGACGGGATGATCTGGGCATCGTGGCCGAAGCAGGCATCGGGCGTCCCGACTGACGTGACCGAAGCCCTGGTGCGCGAGACCGCGCTCGCGAACGGCCTCGTCGATATCAAGATCTGCGCGGTCAACGATGTCTGGTCCGGCCTCAAGCTCGTGATCCCCCTGAAGGATCGCGCGAAAGCCGCCAAATAGCTCCGGTCCCGTCGGGTGGGCACAGGCGCCCTTGCGCCGTGTCCACGATCTCTCGCCCATCGCGGCAGGTGGCGGGCACGCCTCGCGGCGTATCAGGAAGGCACGTCATCGCTCCACACTGCGTCATTGCGAGCGCAGCGAAGCAATGACGACGTGGATGAAGTTGCGCTCAGACTGAGCGCTCGTCCCCCGGACACGAACAGGAGCCATTCAGCGCCGGCTCCGCATTCACGACGCCAGCCGAAGCCAGACGTCGTTGCTCGCCAGCGTACCGTCGGGCGTGGCGATCTCCAGGTCTACGACGTGCAGGGAGTGGTCTCCGTAGACATATTTCAGGTGCCAGATCAGCCCGAGGTCCGGCGTGATGATGAAATCATCGAGTCCATCGGTGATCGCTCGAACCGCCTCCCGGTGCGTCAGCGGCGCCGAAAACATCGCATCGATCAGATTGGCGAGGCTCATGCCTTCGACCAGCATCATGCGCGCGATGTCGTCGCCATGGACCTGGCGGAGCGCTGAGACGATGACGGCAATGGCGTCCGGATTTTTCATGACACGGTTTGCTTCAGGCCATTTGCATAGCCCGATCTGACTGCATTGAGCCGCGTCAGGCACGAAGCTGACGTAGCCCGGATGGAGCGTCAGCGTAATCCGGGATCGCTACTTTAGAGAAGGCCCCGGATTGCGCTACGCTCCATCCGGGCTGCGGCCTCCCTTGTCGCTGGGCCGGTGGGGTCATCGTCGGGCATGTGCGGAAGGCCCGGACGAGCTCTTACCGGCGCACGCGCCAAACAGTCCAGCCGGGTTTCGACACGGCCCGCACCGCCTCCAGATAGTCCGGAGCTTCGCCGCGGCCGAGATGCGCGGCGAGGCCCTCCGGCGCGATGCGGACAAGATCCTCCTGATCGATGGAGCCGTTGCACGTCAGGATGTAGTCGACCTGCCGTGCGCGGAACATGTCGCGCGCGGCTTCCGGTGTTTCCGTCATGGTGTGGACCATGACGAGGTTGCCGTCATTGTTGCGGTGGTAGGGAGCAGCGAAGACGGAATGTTCCGTCGCGGCCAGGATCGCAGGACCCGAATCGATCGGCGCCATCACCCGCCCGGCCGGCAGGAAGGCGAGCGGTGCGGCGCTTGAGATGGTCTGGCAGGATTCGGCGGGATCTGGCATCGCGATCTTTTGTCCGCCCGTGCCGGCAGCGAGTGCCGGCCAGACCGCAAAACCCATGCCGCCGAGTGTGGCGGGCGACACCAGTACCGCCGCACGTACCAGCCGCCAACCGGCCACGACCTTGGTGCGAAGCCGGGTGATTCCCGCGACGCATAGCGGGGCCGCCACGATGTTCGCGGCAGCGGCGCCGCGCAATTCCCACAGGCTCTCGCCGAACAGCGTTGCGAGCGTGATGGTCGAGACGATCCAGCGAAAGCGCGTTTGCGGCGTGCAGCCAATCATGGCAGCCACACACAGGCCGAGCGTCAGCAATGGAAAAGCGTAATAGCCGAGCAGCTTTTGCGGCTGCAGCTGGGCCAATTCCGTCATCGGCATGGTCTCGATGACGCGGCCAAGCCAGAAGCTGACGAGCAGGGGGTCAACCTGCGCATAGGGCGATGCAACGCAGCTCGGGTATGACCTGAAGAATGCGCCGAGCAGGAGAGCACCGGCGAGAGCGCTCGCCGTCAACCGCACCCACAAGCCCTCGCGCAGCCGGCTAGCACCGGCGATCACAAGCAGCGCGATGCCGCCCCCTGCGGCCAGGAGCAGGATGGGTCCGCCGAAGGCATCGCAGACCGGCGTGAGGAGACTGTTCATCGGGAGCAGAAGCAGCGCCAGCAGCAGCGACGACCCGGCAAGGCCTGCACCGAAGGCGCAGGCTGGGCGCAGGGCTTCCGCGCCTTTCCACACCAGGAGTGCCACGACGGCCGCGCTCGCCACAGCGATGGCAGGAAGCATTTCCAATCCGACCGATAGCGAAAGCGCTGCGAGGAATCCTGCCAAAGCCGCCTTGGCTGCACGGTATTCCAGGTCGCAGATGTGGAGCACGAAGCCGAGCAGCAGCACGATCTGCAGATTGTGATGGTCGATCGCGCCGGCGCGGAAGTGGATGAGGGCAGGGATCGACAGCGCCGCAAGCAGAATCGCCGCGAGCTGCGCCCGCGGCTTGTCCGCCGGAGCGCTTGCCTGACTTGCGATCCTCGCCGCGAGCCATAGCGCGGCCCCCAGCAACAGCGACGGCCACAGCACCAGCGTGAGTGCTTCGGCATGATGCTGGCCGAGGAGCGGGCGGAACAAGAGGATCAGAATGGCCAGGGGCGCATCGACGATGCGGGACCAGTGCATGGCGATTCCGGGCGGGTCGAGCCGGTATTGAGTCAGGTCGAACCAGCCCTGGCCGGAGAGAAGATCGCGCACTTCGACCAGACGCATGGCGTCGTCGGTCGACAGCGTGTCGAACACGCCGGTTTTGATCGCCGGAAGCGCGAGCACAGCCACGATTGCGGCCCAGATTATCGCGAGCACGATCGCAGGCTTCGGCTCCGCGGTCGATCGTTGCACGGTCGATGGGGCGAGCGGCGGCATTGTCGGGCGTCTCAGTTCGATTGGGTCGGCACGGGCGTGTTGCCCGCGCCCGTTGCGCCATCACGCACATGGATCACGGCGATGTTGTCGCCATAGAGCCGCTTCCAGCCCTTGATGTGATCGAGCACCTGGGCGGCCGGGCTGTCGGCCACCATCAGCGTGGCGTCGATCTTGTACTCATCGAGCAGCCGCGTCAGATTGTCGAGCTTCTTGACCTCGACCCCCTTGAAGAAATCCATCACGAAGGTCTCGCCATAGAGCTCGGCGCGCCCGTCGATGAACACGGGCATGTCGCGCGAGATCAGATAGCCGCCGAACTGGTAGGCGTTGAAGATGCGCTGCGCCTTGCGTTGCTGGAGCAGGTCGACGGCAGCGACGGGCGTCTGGTCCATCGTGAAGGTGAACCGGTGATGCGACATGTAGATCGAGGTCGAGGTCCAGGCCGCAGCCGCGATCATCAGCGCGGCAGTGATTGTGACGTAGCGCGCCGCCCAGCTCTCGGCGGCCTTCTCACGACCTTGTGCGTCCGTTTGCGGCAGCGGCGGTCTTTCGCCGAGAGGCTTGGCCAGCGCCAGCGGCACCAGGAAGGCAAAGGCCTCGATGCTCCTGACATGCGTGAGCCCCATCCAGGTGAAGAGCACGATCAGCAGAATGCGTGGCGGCGACAGCGTGAGGCCGCGAAACAGGCCGAGTGCGATCAGTCCGAGGATCGCGGCCCTCGAATGCGGAGAACGAGGCGAAATTCGCCGGCATCCATTCCGAGATGACGGACAGCAGCTCGCCGAGATTGAGGATGTTGGTCGCGCCCAGCAGCGTGCGCCAGCCATAGGGAGTGACGCAGGCAGCCGCCGTGGCGGCGACACCGAACAGGAACCAGCGCGCGAGCAGCCGGATCTGCTTGCCGGAATCCAGCGTCCAGATCGCCTCCAGCGCGATCGGGCCGATCAGCGCGAGGCCGAGCACGAAGCCGCCATGCAAATTCGCCCACAGCGACATCAGCGGCAGCCAGACCCAGGACGGCGTGGCCTTGCGGTCGGCCGCATTCATCAGCACGCCGACCCAGGCGATCATCACCGGCAGTGCCAGGATATGCGGCCGCGCCAGGACGTGATGCAGCGACAGCAGCACCGCGAGCATCGCAAACAGCACCGAGCGCGGGATCTCGAGATGCGCATCGAGCAGATGAACCAGGATCGCTGCGGATGCGGCGATCCCGAGCGCGGTGAGGATCACCGGTCCCGCCCAATCCCATTGCGTGTAGGAGATCGAGAACAGGATTTGCGACAGCCACGACGTCGAGATCCAGGGCTCGCCAAACCGTGTGAACGAATAGATGTCGGTATAGGGCAGGGCGTGATGGTCGAGAATCCACTGACCGATCTTGATCTGCCAGAACGAGTCGGAATCCTGAAGCAGCGTGTCGCCGATATAAAGGAAGAACAGATAGGCGCCTGCGCCGACACACAGCGGCACCAGCGCGCGAGCGCGGCTCTGCACTGCGATGCTGTTGGTGAAGGAAAGAGACATGCCGCCTCGTGGTGTTCTTATCGGGTTGATCGCGCGGGCGGCATTGGACCACGGCGGTCATAACTTCCAGTAAATCAGCGGGGCTACCCAAAGCGTTTGCGAGCGAAGGGGATACCGGTGCGCGTCAAGCAAACGCGTCCGGACGGGACCCTTCCGTGTGTCCGCGCAATTTAACCGGTTGTTTTAGATTTCGGTTTACCATCGACGAATACATGCAATCCGTTCCATGTTTGCGCAGTCGAATTAACTGCGGTGCAAGTCTTTGCCTCTACGTTCGGTTCCATGGTCGGGCGGCGCTGGGAAGCCGAAAAGACCGGACCAGTTGAAGCCACGTGAATCCTTTGGAGCAGTCTATGAAGAACCTCGTTTCGCGTTTCGTGAAGGACGAATCCGGCGCTACCGCCATCGAATACGGCCTGATCGCCGCTGGTATCGCTCTCGCGATCATCACCGTCGTCAACCAGCTCGGCACCTCGCTGAACACCAAGTTCGGTTCGATCTCGTCCAGCCTCAAGTAAGCTGAGACGATCTCGGAGTTCAAAGAGCCCCGTCCTCGGATGGGGCTCTTCTTGTTTGGGGCGTGCATCTCGGCAGAGAACGCATCTGCGGGAGTTGCGGCTTCGATCGATTTTTGCGCGTTGCTCCCGCTTCCGGAAATTGCCATTCTTCCATCGGACGTTTGCAATGGAAGGTCGCTGATCGGTGAAAGATTCCATCTCCGCGCTGTTGCCGCGCGGCGAGGGCCACCAGTTTCTGCTGTATGGTGACTCCTGCTCGGGCGTGCCTGGCGCATTGCACGAAAAGACCTTCGCCGCGGTCAACGCCGTCGTCCAACGCCTGCGACCGCAGCCTGAGTTCATCGTCTTTCCGGGCGATGAAATCATCGGCCTGACGCCGGATGCGGACGCTCTTCGCGCGCAGTGGCGATATTGGCTGGATACGGAAATGGCATGGCTGGACCGTGTCGCCATTCCCATGTGGCACACGTCCGGCAATCACACGACCTACGATGTGATGAGCGAAACCGTGTTTCGCAGCGTTCTCGATCTGCCCGACAACGGACCGTCAGGGCAATCAGGTCTCTCCTACTTCGTGCAGCGCGGCGACCTTCTGATGGTGTTCGTCAACACGCTGTGGAGCGGCCTCGGCGGCGAGGGACATGTCGAAATCGAATGGCTCGAGGCGACGCTGAAGCAGCACGGCGATATCAGGCACAAGCTCGTCATCGGTCATCACCCGGTGTTTCCCGTCAACGGCTTTTCCGGCGCATATCAACGCGAGATCGGCCACGAATACGCGCGGCCGTTCTGGGATATCCTCGTGAACGAAAACGTGCTGGCCTATCTGTGCAGCCACATCCTGGCCTTCGATGTGCAGGCGCATCGTGGCGTCCTGCAGATCTGCACTGCGGGTGCCGGAACGGCACACCGAATGCCCGAGGATGTCGAATATCTCCATTGTGTGCAGGCCGCGCTCGATACGCACGGCCTGCGCTATCAGGTGCTCGATACCAATGGTGCGGTCAGAGAAAGGCTGGAATGGCCGGTACCTGATCCTGATCCGAACCGGTGGGCGGCGCTGCCGTCCGGCGAAGCCGAGGCGCTGTTCAGCGGACCTGTCCGGAGCGGAGCCAGCATCGAGCTGAGACTGACCGGGCAGAGCGCGACGATCGATGCCGCATCGGCGCAGACGATCTTCACGGCTTTCGGGCCCGGCGCGATTGCACCCATCTGGCTTGGACTTCGCGGGCCTGCGCAAACCCTGACCGTGATTGTCGGTCGCGATCCAGGGCGCAGTCCGGCGTATTGGATCGGCCCCGACCTTGCCGTGGATGCGCCGTTTGATATCCACGTCAGGATCTATCCGGACATGGGGCCGGGCGGTCTCTTGTATCGTCACCACGACGATGCCAGGTGGTCGTCCTTCAACGCGGCGACGGCGCGCGGGGTGGAAGGTCTGTCGTGGCCCGAGCGCTGGGGGATCGGTCACGGACAAGGTGGCCCTGAAGATCGTCCCTTCAGAGGTGCGGCGCTCAGTGTCCAGATTGCGCTGATGTAGCGCCTCCGCCAGCGACCTCGATGACGCAATGCACGCCGATGCATTTGCTTCTTGTCATCCCTCCTGAATAGTTGTTCAGTCCTTCAGGGACGATTTGCTCGATTGCAGTGACGAAGCGCTCGGCCGCGGCGTGCGGCAGGCGTGTGGGATGGGAAGCGCGCCATGGTTTATAGGCGGACGCATCAAGTGGTTAAGCGCCTTGCGGCTCGGCGCAGCGCCATCCTGGCGGCGGCAAGGGAAGCCGCAGCCGAAGGTGGCATGGCGGCGGTGCAGATCGCGCCGGTAGCTATCAGGGCCAATGTGGCCGCCGGAACCGTCTATCGCTACTTCCCCTCCAAAGCCGAGCTGATCTCCGAACTGATTTCCGAGGTCTCCCGCGACGAGCTGGCGGCGATCCGGCGCGCGGCCGATGCCGCGCCAGGGCCGTCCTCTGCGCTGGCGGCGGCCGTGACCACCGTGGCGGTCCACACGCTGTCGCAGCGCCGGTTGGCCTGGGGAATTCTGGCTGAACCCGTCGATGTTGACGTGAGTGCCTCCAGGCTGGCCAGCCGCCGCGAGATCGCCGGGGAGATCGCCGCCCGGATCGATGCGGCGGTCCGGGCCGGCCATCTGCCCGCCCAGGACACGTCGCTTGCCGCGACCGCTCTGCTCGGCGCCCTGCACGAAGCGCTGGTCGGGCCGCTGGCGCCCGACAATCTCGAGGATCCCGCCAAGATGCGCGACGCGGTCCAGACCGTGACGCTGCTGGCGCTGCGCGCCGTCGGCGTCATGGACGCCCGCGCCAGGGGTCTGGTGGTGCAGCAGACGCTGCTGCCGACGACCAAAGCGCTGGTTGGGGCCTGAAAACGCCGCTGCGATCAGGGCTGTGGGCTGAGCCGATAGATCAAAAGGCTCTAGGTCGGGATTGGCCGCTTCGCGCTCCGTCCAAGCGCGAACTGGCCAACCGGGCTCTCGATGTGGAATTCGAGTCCCGTCATTCTTGCAAACAGTTCAATATTGCTGGTGCCGATGGCGCAGCCACCAAGGCCCATGTCGGCCGCCGCCAGGTAGAACGTCTGGATCATGCAGCCGACATCCTTCAGGATCAGCGAATAGGCGATCGAGCTGTATTTCCAGGAAACCCTGCCGAACCGTGCGGCGATCGTGATCAGGATCTGCGGCGGCGCGGATGCGTCCATGGAAAATTCGGCCGCCGTCACAAGCGCCCGGAGTTGCTCGGCGGAAGCGTCGAGCGCGACGAGCGCGTGGCCTCCCGCGTCGTAGTGGTAAAATCCGCGTGCCAGACCTTCGCAGTTTGAGACCGCCAGATACAACTCCAGCTCATACGCACTGCCTGCGGCCGGATACGGCCTCGAGGTGTACGTGACCTCCGGGATACCCTCGACATCTGCGCCGCTCTTCCATTCCGACAGCACGTGGGCCGTGGTGTCGAGAAACCGCGAGAGCTCGGCGCGCGTGACCGGATGCTGATCGTCGAAATCCCGTACTGAACGGCGCGCGCGTAGCAGTTTCGCGAAGGGCGACGCCAGTTTCGGCGAGGCGAATTTGCCGAGGGCGATCCTCTTGCCTGGCCAGGGCGGACGCACGGCGGGCAGTGGCGGAACAGCCCCGGCATGCGGGTATGTGCCACCGAGCGGATTGGTATGCCGGCCCTCCGTGCTCCGCGTGTGGAACACAAGATCGTGGAAATCCCAGAGAGCCAGATCGCGGTCGCCTTCGTTCGCTCGATGGCCGCCTCCGTTTGTCGCATCGAGCTTGATCAGCATCCCGCTGTCGAGCAGCAACCCGAGCAAGTGGAGGTTCAGGGAAGCCCATTGCCTGCGAAGCCTGCTGATCTTTTGTGGCTGCGACAGGGTCGCCAGCGTGGCGGCGACGGCGGGATCGCAAATCCGGAACAGCGCGCCAGCGCGCGGCGATTCCAGTACCATTTCGTTGCCGCGCCGTCTCAGATAGGCGAAGCGCGACAACGCGAGGGTGTCGTCGTTCGATAGCTTTGTGGGCTCCGGCCAGTATTCGGCGACCTGTGGCTCGATGACAACCACGTCCTGCGCATTACTGGACGAGAACAGGCGATAGTCTAGCAGCCCGTGACGCGCCAATCGCCGCACAAGAGCATCAACCTGCCTCGTGAGGACACTCTTGCCGGCAAGGGAGGCGAGCGGAAACCCAGTGGCGAGGGGGCCTGCGCGCTCGATCGCGGCGACGCTGAATTGTCCGAGGTTGAGCGAATAATTGCCGGACACCGCGGCAATGCTTCCGTCGGCCTGCATGTGAAGGGAGAAACGGCCGTTCAGCCGGGCGGCGATGATGGGTATGACTTTCCTGGGCGGTTTTTTCCGGGGAATGCGCACGCAAGCAGCCTTCAAGTGTGCGGCAGGAACGGCGTCAGTTCGCTTTCCAGGCGCGGGCGCTCCAGCAGCCCAAGCTTCACCGGCACATCGTAAAGCCGGCCGGGTCCGAAGCGGCGATAGAAATGCCGCAAGCCCGGGACGAGCACTCTCACGACGGGGACCTCGACGTCGGGCCGCGTCTGGTCGAGCACGAGAAAATCGTATCCGGCTCGGACTGCGGTGTCGACGCAGGCATTGACCTGGTCACGCGTATTGTCGTGAAGCTTGATGTCAGGCGCCGGCGGGACGACCGGATTTTCGCTGGGAGTCAGGAAAGGATAATCGTCCAGCCGCAGCGGCGTGACACCATCCAGGGACGGCTTCTCGCCGCTGCCGCCGCCCATCATGCCAATCGACATGAACTGGGTCAGCTCGGTGAGAGAACGCAGCAGGGCTATGCGGCGATCGAAATGCGAGCCTGAGCCAAACTCGATGTTCTCGTGCCCGTTTTGTATCCAGTGCATGATCGCAACATAGGAAGGAATGCCGAGATCACTGGTGATGTCCAGCACCCACAGCCGGCGCCCCGCGTCGGCAAACTGGCGCTGCAGATCGCGAACGTAGGAATCTTCGAATTGTGTGAGATCGACTTCCGCACGTCGAACGCGGTTGTACCACCAGATCGCGTAGGCGTCGCGTTCGACCAGTTCGAGGAAGCCTTGAACGATGGCCTCCTCGCGGGTATTGCCGGCCGCGCATCCGTTGGAATCCGTGTGGAAGCCGCCATAGAAGAAATACAGCAGGCCGGTCGGAAGATATTTGAAACGCTTGTCGCGCAGCGACCAGACCGGCGACCACTCGGTCTTGGTCGCGGGATCGAACGGTTCGGGAACCGGATGTGAATCGTCCGGCTGAGGGACGTGCCTGTTTTGAAACTGCGTGTTGCTGAAGAACTGGATGTCGTTGGGAAGAAGAGCGTCACCGGTAGCAAAATCGGCAAAGCGGCGCGTCGTCCTGATCTCGTCGCCCTGGAAGATGCCCGAATAGCGCTCGATCGCCTCCATCAGCGCACTGGCCTCGCCCTGCTCGGCCGTGGAGCCCTTGCCGAAGCTGCCGCCGCTCAGCCCGGACCTGAGCTGATCGACGTTCCAGGCCGGCGCAGAGAAATTGTGGTGCGCAAAAAAATTGGTGTTCATCGGTAGATCCGCCTCGATCCGCTCGAGCCGCGACACCACCCCGGTCAGCGGGCTGACGTGTTTGCGAAACCGCGCCACGGTCGCTCGAGACGTCACGGTGCGGTACCCGCCGCTGGTCATGATGAGCTTTCTGCCCTCGGCAAGCTCGATCGGCACCGCTGCACGCCGCGGATTCCGGAGCTTCTTGCTGCCGCATGTCGAGCACTGCGGGCGCTTCGCGACGTAGTGCTTGGCGATGGCAGCCCCGGTCATGTCGAAGCTTGCGAGGTGATCGCTCAGATCAGTACGAAATCCGGAGGCAATTGCCTTCGCGATCTCAACAGCAGCGAAGTGGATCGCGGTCTCGCCGACGGCGTCGCTGACCAGTGGTGATATTGCAAGCGCTCGCGCCGCCCTGCGGTCGAGAAATCCCTTGATCTCGCGATTGCGGATCATGCGATCGTGCAGGCAGGTCCAGCAGGCGCTCTCGCCCGGCTTGAACACCGGCCCCACCAATGGAAAGACGCCGGAGGGCTGGACCAGCACCCAGGGCGTCCCGGCGGTGACGCGCTCCCCGTTCAGTTCGGCGAGTCGCGGTTCGAGGTAGTCGTTCACCAGCGTGACGACGAGCCTGGGGGCCCGCTTGGCGATGTGAACCCCGAGCTTGCCCAATGCCGCGCTCAGTTCACGCGCGCCTTTGACATCGATCGATTCGACGCGCACAGGCCAATTTCGCAGGTTCTCTTCGGCGACCTCCGGAGGCAGGCCGAGGCTCGCCCAATAACCATCAACGGCGCCTGCGTAGGCGTGCGGTGCTCCGCTGATGACGTAGCGGCGCTCGAGCAGCCGCCGGATCGCTTCCTCGATCTCGGGGACGGAAAAACTCTTCGAGAGCTGGCGGACGATCTCCGGCGCAGTCGTGCCGTTCTTCCCGATTACGTTCGCCACGGCGCAATAGAGATCACCGTGCAGGAAGAACTTGCGGTTCTCAGAATAGAGACAGACCACATTGGGGGGCAGCAGGTAGGCCGTGAAGTTTGGCGCGAAACGCAGAACGTTCTTGCGGGTCGGCTTGGCGGTGCGGCTCTTTCGCTTGACAGTCATCGGGGTCGCACGCTGATCCTGTTTGCGTCTTCTGCGAGCGTTGGTGTACGACGAACGCCTTGCCGGCCCGACTTGTGTCGAGCACTACCGGATTGCTTGATATGAGTTGGAACACACTCGTTCGCCGTCGGCAAGCCGAGCAGGGAGGCGAAGCGAACGCGGAGGCCGGGACAGCAAATTGGCCGGGTCGCGTGCGAGCCCGGCCAACGCAATTGCGCCATGTCGATGTCGAGTCAGATGCTCAAGCCTAGCACCAGCGGCAACGGCCCCACGAGGCGCAGCACCCCGTGCAGGCTACTGGCAACGGGACGCCGATCCAGCCAACACCGCAGCCGCCACAGCCGCCGCAACCGACGCCGCAGCGACAGGCTCGGCAACCTGCACAGCCTCGGCAGCCACCACACCCTCTGCAGCCTCCGCAGCCGCGACAACCACCGCATCCGCGCGCAAGCAGCACGCCGCTGACGGTTTTTTCGTCATAGGCAAGATGGAAGGTCGCGAGATTGACGTCGGCGAGTTCTTCCTCGCTGAGCGCACTGAACTGGCCGGGCGTAAAATTCAATCGTTGTTGCGGCTCGTCCGCCGGCACCGCGGATGCCATCGCGCTTCCGGCCATCGAAAAAGTCAGTCCGGCGAATCCGAGCGCCGGTACTGCGGCTTTGGTCATTCGCTTGTTTTTCGAAGCTTGCTTCGTTCGTTGCATGGCCGCATCCTCCATGATCCGAAGAACGATCTTCTGCAATGATCGTACGCCGAGCAATCAGAGCGGGCAAGATTGACGTGAACACGAAACGGAATGGGGCTCGTTCAGATTGCATTCATCTTCATGAATGGCATTGCTGCAAATTCCTGTCGATGCCAGTGGGCAGTGACGCATGATGCAGTGCGCAAGCGTCCGTCCCTCCGAACGGGAACACTAGCGTGGTCGATCAACTCGGATGCTTCGTTTGGTATGAGCTCCTGACGACCGATATGCGGTCGGCATCTGCTTTTTACGCCGGCGTGGTCGGCTGGGCGGAGAAAGATGCCTCGAGCCCTGAACTGGCCTACACGCTGCTGACTGCAGGCGGCACTCCGACCGTGGGCCTCATGGATCTCCCCGAAGAAGGGGTGCGCATGGGAGCAACGCCGAGATGGCTCGGCTACGTCGCGGTCGACGACATGGATGCGCGTGTCGCACAAATCCGCCGGCTCGGGGGCGCGATTCTGGTCTCGGCGACCGACAGCAATATCGGCCGTATCGCGGTGGTCGCCGATCCGCAAGGAGCGACGTTCGCGCTGGTCACCGGGCTGACATATCGCCAATCGCAACATAGCGCGTTGGAACAGCCCGGGCGCGTAGGCTGGCACGAGTTGCTGGCCGAAGATCGAAGCAAGGTCTTCCCGTTTTACCGCAAGCTTCTCGGCTGGCAGCAGGCCTCCGCTGAAGCGGACCCGGCAAGCGTGTACGAATTGTTTTCGGTGGCCGGGGAGACGATCGGCGGCATGCTCACCAAACTGCCGAGCGTACCGCAGCCGTGTTGGCTTCATTATTTCAATGTCGAGGACATCGGCGCGGCGGCCCGGCGGGTCCATGATGGCGGAGGCCGGGTACTTCAGCATCCCATCGCGTTGCCCGACGGCGGCTGGATCGTGCGATGCGTCGACCCCCAAGGCGCCCTGTTTGCGCTGCAAGGCGGGTGGGATCGCGCGGGCGTCGAGGGATCATCCTCCCCCTTGGAAGTCAGCTGGTCCGCCGAATGGGGCGGCATTGCTTCACAGGGCCGGATGGTGATCCACAAGCCGAAGCGCTAGGTCGCACCGGCGGGCTACGGTGCATGGGGTTGTTTTCGCATTTTGATCGGCCGGGTGCCGGCCGCCTCAAATATTGGCGTCGCCCTCGGGGCCGACGGAAGCGATACGCACCATGTTGGTGGTGCCGGGAATGCCGAGCGGCACGCCGGCGACGATGATCACGCGCTGGCCGGCGCGGACGAAGCCGTCGCGGAAGGCGATCTGGCCGGCGCGGCTCACCATGTCGTCCTGATCGCGCGCATCCTCGGCCACCACGCAATGCACGCCCCAGACGACGGCGAGCCGGCGGCCGGCTGTGATGTTCGGCGTGATCGCCACGACCGGCGGCTTCGGGCGCTCGCGCGCCACGCGCGTCGCGGTCGAGCCGGAGCTGGTCCAGCAGATCAGGGCCGGCAAGTCGAGTGTCTCGGCGATCTGCCGCGCGGCGTCGGCGATGGCGTCGCCCGCCGTTGATTCCGGCGCGGGGCGCTGGGCGGTGATCACGGACCGGTAAGTCGGGTCGCGCTCGACCTCCTCGCCGATGCGGTTCATGGTCGAGACCGCCTCGACCGGGAATTTGCCGGCCGCCGATTCCGCCGACAGCATGATGGCGTCGGCGCCCTCATAGACGGCGGTGGCGACGTCGGAGACTTCGGCGCGGGTCGGCACCGGCGCCTGGATCATCGATTCCAGCATCTGGGTTGCGACCACCACCGGCTTGCCGGCGCGGCGCGCCATGCGCGTCATCTGCTTCTGCAGGCTCGGCACGCGCTCCAGCGGCAGCTCGACGCCGAGGTCGCCGCGCGCCACCATCAGCGCGTCGGAGGCCTCGATGATGTCGGCAAGGCGGTCGATTGCCTGCGGCTTCTCGATCTTGGCCATCACCGCGGCGCGGCCGCGGATCATCTTCTTGGCCTCCAGCACGTCGTCGGCGCGCTGCACGAAGGACAGCGCGATCCAGTCGACGCCGGTAGCCAACGCGGCCTCGAGGTCGGCACGGTCCTTCGGGGTCATCGCCGAGACCGGCAGGTCGGTATCCGGAAGGCTGACGCCCTTGCGGTCACTCATCTTGCCGCCGACCACGACGCGGGTCACCGAGTGCTCCTTCGTGGTCTCCTCGGCGATCAGGCGCACCTTGCCGTCGTCGAGCAGCAGCGCGTGGCCGGGCCGCAGCGCAGCCAGGATCTCCGGGTGGGGAAGATTGACGCGCGTGGCGTCGCCCGGTGTCTTGTCGGAATCGAGCGTGAAGGTCTGCCCGTTCTGGAGCTGGACCGCGCCTTCAGCAAATGCACCGAGCCGGAGCTTCGGGCCCTGGAGGTCGACCAGGATGCCGATCGGGCGGCCGTAGCTGCTCTCGACATTGCGGATCGTCGCCACCAGCTCCCGCATCTTGTCATGCGGGGTGTGGCTCATATTGATGCGGAACACGTCGGCGCCGGCCTCGAACAGGCGGCGGATCATTGCGAGATCCGAAGAGGCAGGTCCGAGGGTTGCGAGAATCTTGATACGACGAAGACGCCTCATGGCTTATTCCCAGACGGTGGCGAGGGGGCTGGCGGGAGCCCAGGTGCGGCGGGGGGCGTACCACCGGGCGGACTATTGGGCAAACCGGGCACGCCGCCACCAGGGCCGACAGGGCCGGGCATGCCGGGTACGCGGGGTTGCGCAGGCTGCTCGTTGGCGTCGGTGAGTTGAACCGTCCAGGCCCGCTGCTCGCCCGTATCGACCTCGAAAAAGCCGGTCCGGTCGTAGCCGCGCGCCAGGCAGTCCTCGGTGCCGCGGATGGTGAATTCCTTGTCGCGCGAGCACATGAAGGCCTGCCCCGACCATTCGCCGCCGCGGTCATAGTCGATCCCGTAGATGTAGTAGTACCGGGCGACGAGCGTCCCCCTGAGCAGGGTCTCGCACGCGCGGGACGAAATGTTCCACCAGCCCTCGGTGGTCCAGCCCTCGGCGTCCTTGTAGCCGAGCGCGATACCGACCCGGCTTGAGGTGTTGTTGCAGAGCCGGAAGTCGGCCGAAGCCGGGCTGGCCCAGAAGCACAGCAAGGCAACGACCAGCACCGGGACCAACCGGGCGAGCAGGCGAAGGAGGGGGCGAGGAGATTCGGCGATCATTGTCGCGGAACGTATACCAGATGATTGACGATTTGGCGTAGGGGCAGGGCAACTGCCCCACGATGGCTCAGCCGGCCGTTTGCGCCGTGATATGGCAAAATCTGTGACAGGACCCTACCTGATCCCGTAAGGGTGACCATCATCGAGGGCAAGCCGCGAGGTCCAGCCATGGCAATCGACGACAAAACCAGAACTGAGCTCGAGGCGGCCGCTTTCCGTCGCCTTGTGGACCATCTCAAGACGCGAACCGACGTCCAGAACATCGATCTGATGAATCTGGCCGGCTTCTGCCGCAACTGCCTGTCCAACTGGCTCAAGGACGCCGCCGACGCACGAGGCGTCGTGCTGAGCAAGGACGAGAGCCGGGAAGCCGTCTACGGCATGCCCTACGAGACCTGGAAGTCGAAGTACCAGGGCACGGCAACGCCCGGGCAGCTTGAGGCGATGAAGAAGGTCCATCCCCACAATCATTGAGCGACTGTCCGAGAAGCGGCTTGAGTCGCACCACACAACAGCTTTCTCTGCGCCCCCGCAGGAAGGTGTGGGCGCGCTGTGGACGAGCGCGATGCTTGCTTGAACGTGACAGGTCCGAACCCTAAGGGTCTAGCCAGCACGCGCGGTGAGGATGCCGGCGTCACCTCGTTTTGCCAGTTCCATTGGGAGTACCAAGATGGCCACCTCCGCCGCCGTCCGCGACGATGAGCCCGCGACGAAATTTGCCAAGGACCAGCTCAAATCCATCATCGAGCGCATCGAGCGGCTGGAGGAAGAGAAGAAGGCCATCTCCGACGACATCCGCGACGTCTATGCCGAGAGCAAGGGCAACGGCTACGACGTCAAGGCATTGCGCACGATCGTGCGTATGCGCAAGCAGGATCCTAACGAACGCGCCGAGGCCGAGACCATTCTCGAGACCTATATGCAGGCGCTGGGGATGCTCTGAGGCGTTTTGCGCCTCACTCACTGCTGCCGTAGCCCCGGGAAGCGAAAGCATCGTCCCTGTTGCAACAGGGCTTGTTGCACTTCGTTTGTGAACGGAGACGCCAGTGACTGCGCCGCCGCTACCGCGAGAGGTCAACCGTGCCTTCGACGCCCTTCCGGCGCCGATCAGCAAGCGGCTGCTTCAGGTGCGCGACTTGATCTTTGCGACCGCGGCGAAGCATGACGAAGTGCGCCAACTCACCGAAACGCTGAAATGGGGCGAGCCGGCTTACCTGACCGATGAGTCCGGCAGCGGCTCGACGATCCGGCTCGGCCGCCTGAAGGATTCCGAGCACGCCGCCATTTTCTTCAATTGCAGGACGACGCTGGTCGACACATTTCGCGAGCGCTTTCCCGGTCAGTTCGAATTTCGGCAGACGAGGGTACTGTTGCTGGCCCGCTGCGGGCAAGTTGCCGAAGCAGGAGCTATCGATCTGCCTGTCGCTGGCGCTGACCTATCATTTGGATCGGCGGGCCAGGAAGGTGCGGTAGGTGATCCGCCTCACGCCTCAGCGCAGCGAGGCGGTGCGCATCATGAACGAAGTCGTCGGGAGCTTGGTGGTGGCGCTACCGGAGAAACTGTCGCACGACAGGCCCTGCATGGGATCGTCGGTAAAGCCCATCGCGATGACAGCTTGCGGCTTGACGAAATAGGCGCGCATCGCCGCCATATCGAGCTCGCCCATCAGCGTCACCGACATCGCGCGGCTGGCGCTGGGCGACAGCATCACGATCTTGAGCCAGATGCTCTCGCCCTTGGCTGCGGAGAGCCGGGTTGCGGTGGCGATCATGCCGTCGGTGCTCTTGCCGACGACGCTATTGATCTCGGTGGCCGGCGCGGCGTTGCGGGCTACGGACAGGGGTCGTGCGCCGCGCGGGACCGGCGCCGAGGCGGCGACGACGCGAGCGCGGTCGACTGGCGAGGCGGAAGCCGGTGCAAACGCCAACGCCTCGTATGCGGCATTGGAGACGCTCGCGGTGGCCTGCGGATCAGTGGCGGCGGCAAGCGCCTGGCGCGCCTTCAGGGCTGCGATTTGCGCCGGCGTCGCCTGCTGCGGCGCGGGCGGGGTATCCCAGAAGCCGCGGGCGTTGATGATGTCGGCAGGGGACTCGAACTTGCCTGCCGGCATGTCAGCCACCGGCTCGGGCTTCGGCTTGGGCGGAGCGGCGAGTTGGGCGTCCGCCGAGGCGAGCTGGATCGCGGCGGCGATGTGCGGCTTGGCCCGGGGCGTCGGCACCGGATCGGCCGGCTTCGTGGCGGCTGCGACGCCGGTCGGTGCTGCCGGCTTCTCGGTGATTGCGGGCGCGCCCTCGTCGTCCTCGTCAGCGCTGGCCGCCGGGGCCTGTTTTCCCCTGAAGAGGGCGGCGAAGAAGCTCGGCTTGCCGATGGTCGCAGCGCCATCGTCGCCGCCGCGGCGCTCGATGTCCGCCTTGGCGAGCTCATAGCCCTTCAACGGGGTGCCGTCGCTCGGGATATGGACCGTGCGTCCGTCCGGGAAGACGCGGACGAGCTGGTCATGCGTCATCCGCGGCCAGTGCCTGACGTTGCCGGTATCGAGATGCACGAAGGGCGAGCCTGATGTCGGGTAGAAGCCGACGCCGCCGCGCTGGAGGCGCAGGCCGGCGAAGCGGATCTGCTCCAGCGGCACGCCGGGAATGTAGAAGTCCATCGCATGGCCCAGCATGTGCTGGCTGAAGCGCGCCACGCCGGTATGGGCGGAACGGCGGCGGAGCATCGCGTTGGTCGCGGGGGAGCGATAGGAGGAGATGATCTGGATCGGCTGCTTGCCGTCGACGTCGCGATAGACTTCCCAGAGAATGTCGAACAGGTGACGGTCCATGACCGTCTCGTCCTGGGTGCGCCAGTCGCGCAGGAAGTGGTTGAGCGTCTTCAGCGCGGCTTCATCGTAGCGGCCATCGCGCTTGAAGGTGACCGTGAGGTCTTCGCCGGAATGGGTGTGGTGGAAGGAGAGCGTCTTGGTTTCGTTCAACGCGGCAGCGTTGTGAACCGAACCGGCAGCCGCGAGCAGCAGCAGCGAGGCGAGGCCGATCCGAGATCCGACCTTCACTCCCGCATGGGACAACGACAACGCAGCGAATTGGCGTGCGAAACCAGCCAGCACGTATGAGCCCACCCAGTCGACGAGCGTTCAAAATGAACTCTCCCGCCAACCCCGTTAGCGCGCGAAAGAGGATGAACGCTTTGTTAAAGCGAGAAGGTTAATCCGAGGTTGACCTTCCCGCCCCCAAACCAAGCCAGACCACAATCCTAAGCGGCTGAGTGTGGCGAAAAAACGCCCGCTGCCCGAACACGGATGACGAATGGTTAAAGTTAAGCGACCCCATCCATGGGACGGGGTCGCTGATTTCATTGAAGAATCTCAGGAGGAGCGGGCCTGGCCTCAGCGGGTGAACACCCGCCGGCGGCCGATTGGAGCCGGCGGCTGGGCCGGGGCGCCACCGCCGAACAGGCGCTCGAAGAAGTTCAGCCCGGACGAGCCGCCATTGTTGGCGACCGCCACGCCCGATGGCAGCGTCGTCGCCGGGCGCGAATAGCTCGGCTGCGAGTGCGCAACGACGCTCTCGAGATCCTTGCCGCGGCTGTTCTTCAGGATGTTGATCATGGTAGCGTCGCGGCCGTAGACGTCCTTGCGGAATTGCAGCTTGCCGCCGTCGTCCACGAACGCGGTCTGGTAGGTGATGTTGACCGGGATCGGCGTCGGGAATTTCAGATCGATCTCACCCGAACCGTACATGCCGCGCACGCGTTCCGGCGTGTAGTGCTCGTTCGGCATGGCGATGTTGAGCAGCACCGATGCGTACTGATCCGGATATTGCACGCGCATGCAGCCATGGCTGAAGGCGCGCTCGTCCTTGGCGAACAAATACTTGTCCGGCGTGTCGTGCTGATAGACCAGGAACTTGTTCGGGAAGTTGAAGCGGATGCGGCCGAGCGCGTTGGCCTCGCCGGGCGGCTGCGAGATGTGCACCGAGCCGTCGCGGTTCTGCTCCAGCTTCAGGCCCATGCGCTGAAGCACGGTCGGGTCCTGCTGGAGCGCCGGCAGATATTCGCCATAGACGATCGATGGCGGCACGTTCCAGGTCGGGTTGACCGTGATGTACTTCATCGTCTCGGTCAGCAGCGGTGTGGCGTGCTGACCGGGCTTGCCGGTGACGACGCGGGTGGTCCAGACCTGCTGGCCGCGCTGCATCACCTTCAGCGTATAGTCGGGAATGTTGAGGATGACATAGGCATCGCCCAACGAGGGGGCGCCGAGGTCGCGCGGCAGCCAGCGCCAGCGCTCCATGTTCACCACCACGGTGTCGATCTGCTTGTCCCGCTTCGGGCTGTTCATCGCCCTGACAGTCTGGGCGTCGAGCACGCCGGTCGCCTTGATCTCGGCGCCGTCCTGGAATTTGCGCACGGCCTCGGCGACCGTTACGTCGTAATGGTCGTCGCTGGCGTTCTCGGAGATGCCGAGCTTGGCGCGGAGCTGCGGCACGCGCGGATCCTGCACGACGATCTCAGCCTGCTTCTTGCCCCTGGCAGGCGTGTATTTCAGCGCGGGACCCTCGGCAATCTCGATCGCCGGACCGTCGCCCTGGCCGCGGAGCTGTGCGAGCTTTGCCTTCAGCTCCTTGTAGAGCTTCTGCGGCGGGTTGTAGCTGTCGAGCGCGGCTGAGGCGTCGGCTGCGGTCGTGACCTTGGCGAGCACCTCGTTAGGGTCGACCGGGTGCTCGGGATACTGGATGTCGGCGCTGACCTGGGACCAGTGCATGCGGCCGCTCTGCGCCTGCCGTGCATAGTCGAACATGCTGGCAGTGAGCTTCAGCTCGGCGTCGGCGAGCGCATCGGGCGTCGTGGCGGCGGCGAAGTCGGGCACCGGATAATCGGCGGGATTGAGACCGTCGGACGCGGCATCCTTCAGCCGAGCGATCACGCCCTTGGCAGCAGTCGTCAGGCTGCCGGCTTGGGTCCAGACCGGCGCGTAGTCACGGGCGCCGTAAAACTTCTCGATCGCGGCGCGCTCATTCTTGCGCTCGAAATGGCGCGAGGTCTTGGCGTTGATCAGGTCCTTGAGCTTCTCGGCGACCGGCTGGTCGGCGGCGGGCACGTTGCTCGCGGCCTTCACCGGCTCTGCGGCCGGCGTTGCTGCTGCGGCTGCAGGTGCGGCGGGAGCAGCCGCCGGGGCTGCGGCGGCGTCGGCCTTCGCAGCTTCAGATTCGGCCGGTTCGGATTTGGCGGCTTCGGATTTGGCGGGCTCGGTCTTCGCAGGCTCGGTGGTGGCCGTCTCGCTCTTCGGCGCGTCGGCTGCGGGCGTCGTGGCGACGTCGGACGGCTTGGTCTCGACCTTCTCCGCAGCCGGAGCTACCCCGGCCTTCGCCGGCTCAGTTGCGGCTTCCTTCGGCGTGTCCTGGATGGTGGCGGTGGTGTCGGGCTTGATGTCGGAGGCGGTGGGGGGCGGGACGTTTGCAGGCTCGGGGCGCGGGATCGCGGCTTCGATCGCAAGCTCGGCGGCGCTGCTGCGCGCCTGATCCTGCGCCAGCGCCGAGCCGGCCGATACCGTGAGGAAGGTCGCTGCGACCGTCATCAAGACACGGTCAAAGCCCGCACGGTGGTTCAAACAGTCACGCATTGTGTGGCACCCCTCGGGTGAACTGTCCCCCGTGGAACAGCTTTCGTTATCGCCTAATTGAGATTCGGCTCGATCGCGCCGGCCTCTCGAAAGTCGAACGCCTGCACGCAACCGATTCCTACGCAGACGATATACAGGCCCCGTTTTCGCAGCTAGCGCTACCCGGGAAACTCACGACAAACTGACCTCAACACAGCCCCTTTTGCAACGGATTGTGCGGCTTTACCGCGCGCTTTTCCCGGTGTCTGTCACTTCCAAGTCACGGTTTCGGCCGGAGCCGAATTTTGCCGTAATTCAACGGCTTGCGTGTGCATCGTCGGGCCGCGCGAGGCTCTGTTCGGATGAGGTTCAGTGCGTCTCCTCGCCGCTTTTGCCGCCATGGCCGGGAACCCCGGCTTCGTCGAGTTTGCGGTACAGGGTGGACCTGCCAATTTTGAGGCGGCGGGCGACCTCGGACATCTGTCCGCGATAATGCGAGATCGCAAAGCGGATGATCTCGTTCTCCATGTCCTCGAGCGGCCGGACATCGCCAGTGGAGGTCAACATCGAGAGCGAGCCCGCCATGGGAAGCGGTACGATCGGTATTTCGCCACCGGACACGACGGTGGGGGCAGCGATCGGGTCGATCATCAGCGGCGCGGTCGGAATCTCCGTTTCGGAATGCGGATGCGACGCCAGCAGCGGGAAATCGTCCAGACCGAGCTGGTCGCCTTCGCTCATCACCACCGCGCGGTAAACAGCATTCTCGAGCTGGCGGATATTGCCTGGCCAGTCGAGCTGGGCGAGATGCGCGACGGCCTCGCCAGTGACGCCGGAGATCGGACGGTTTTCCTCCGCAGCGAAGCGCGCCAGGAAATGCCTGAGAAGATGCGGGATGTCCTCGCGCCGGGCCTTCAGTGAGGGGATGGTCAACGGCAGCACGTGCAGGCGATAGAAAAGATCTTCGCGGAAGTGGCCCTGCTTGACCCGTTCCAGCAGCTTGCGATTGGTCGCGGAGATGATGCGGACGTCGACCTTCACGGGCTTGCGACCGCCCACGGCCTCCACTGCGCCCTCCTGGAGCGCGCGGAGCAGCTTCACCTGCGCGGTCAGTGGCAGCTCGCTGACTTCGTCCAGAAACAGCGTGCCGCCATGGGCCTCGACGAACTTGCCCGCATGCCGCTCGGTCGCGCCGGTGAAGGCGCCTTTCTCGTGGCCGAACAGAATGGACTCGACGAGATTGTCGGGAATCGCGCCGCAATTGACCGCGACGAAGGGCTTTGCCTTGCGCTCGCCGCTGCCATGGATGGCGCGCGCGAACATCTCCTTGCCGACGCCGGACTCGCCTTCGATCAGCACGGGAATTGATGAATTGGCGGCCTTCTGCGCCGCGCGCATCGCGCCCGTCATCGCTTCGGAGCGCGTGATGATGTCGGCGAAAGTCAGCCGGCCCTCGCGGCTGTGACGAATGCGCTGCAATTCGCCCTTGAGCGCGGAGGCGTTGAGCGCGTTGCGCAAGGAGACCTGAAGCCGCTCCACGCCGACCGGCTTGACCACGAAATCGGCCGCGCCGGCGCGCATGGCCGAGATCACATTGTCGATGCCGCCATGAGCGGTCTGCACGATCACAGGCACGCTCAGGCCTGCTTCGCGGATTTTCGTCAGCACGCCCATGCCGTCGAGGCCGGGCATCACGAGGTCCAGGATCACGGCGTCGATGGCAGGTGCGTCGGGGGCGGTCAGGGCTGATATTGCAGCGTCGCCGGACTCGACGACGATCGTCTCATAGCCGCATTTCTGCACCATGTTCTCGACCAGGCGGCGTGCCACGGCGTCGTCATCGGCAATCAAAATACTGGCAGCCATGGTGCTCCCCGCACGCTACTACTATCTGTCTCGAATCGGGTCACTCTGGCCGAAGCCGCTTAACGCACTCTTAAACCTTGATGCCCCCGCCCGCCGCAGCGATTGTTGAACACAGGTTTCCCACACAATGACTTCGCGCTCCAAGAACGCTCTCGCAAAGAACGCCCTTCGTAAGCCCGCCGCCAAGAAGTCCCCCGTCACGAGATCCGTCGCCAAGGCAAAGCCCTCCGCGAAGCCTGCAAGCAAGACAGGCAAGCTTCCGGAGTGGAACCTCGCCGATCTCTATTCCGGGATCGATGCGCCGGAAGTGGCGCGCGATCTCGAAACGATGGCTGCCGATTGCGTCGCGTTCGAGACGGACTACAAGGGCAAGCTCGCAACAGGCACAGCAAACGAAGATGGCGGAAAATGGCTCGCGGAAGCCGTGCGACGCTTCGAGGCGATCGACGATCTCGCCGGCCGTCTCGGCTCATACGCCGGTCTCGTTCATGCCGGCGACAGCGTGGACCCTGCGATTTCAAAGTTTTACGGCGACGTTTCCGAGCGGCTGACCGCGGCGTCGACGCATTTGTTGTTTTTCGCGCTCGAGCTCAATCGCATCGATGACGATATTTTGAACCGTGCCATGCAGGCGCCGGAGCTTGCGCATTACCGTCCGTGGATCGAGGATCTGCGCAAGGAGAAGCCTTACCAGCTCGACGACAAGCTCGAGCAGCTGTTCCTGGAGAAGGCGCAGACCGGCTACTCCGCCTTCAACCGGCTGTTCGACCAGACAATCTCCGGCCTGCGCTTCAAGGTCGGCGGAAAAGAACTCGCGATCGAACCGACGCTCAATTTCCTGCAGGACCGTGACGGCGCCAAGCGCAAGGCGGCGGCGGAAGCACTGGCGAAAACCTTCAAGGCCAATGAGCGCACCTTTGCGCTGATCACCAACACGCTCGCCAAGGACAAGGATATCTCCGACAGCTGGCGCGGCTTCAAGGATGTCGCGGATTCCCGCCATCTGAACAACCGCGTCGAGCGCGAGGTGGTGGATGCGCTGGTCGCGTCGGTGCGCGCGGCCTATCCCAAACTGTCGCATCGTTATTACGCGCTGAAGGCGCGGTGGTTCGGCAAGAAACGGCTCGCCTATTGGGACCGCAACGCGCCACTGCCCTTCGCTGCGACTGACGTCATCGGCTGGCCCGATGCGCGCAACATGGTGCTGTCGGCCTATCGCGGCTTCTCGCCTGAAATGGCCGACATCGCCGAGCGTTTCTTCACAGATCGCTGGATCGATGCGCCCGTGCGCCCGGGCAAGGCCCCGGGGGCGTTCTCGCATCCGACCACGCCGTCAGCGCACCCCTATGTGCTCATGAACTACCAGGGTAAGCCGCGCGACGTGATGACGCTCGCGCATGAGCTCGGTCACGGCGTGCACCAGGTGCTGGCCGCGAAGAACGGTGCGCTGATGGCGCCGACGCCGCTGACACTGGCTGAGACCGCAAGCGTGTTCGGCGAGATGCTGACCTTCCGGCGGCTGCTGGCGCAGACCAAGAGCGCCAAGCAGCGCCAGGCGCTGCTCGCCGGCAAGGTCGAGGACATGATCAATACCGTGGTGCGACAAATCGCGTTCTATTCGTTCGAGCGTGCGGTCCACACCGAGCGCAAGAACGGCGAGCTCACGGCGACGCGACTCGGGGAGCTCTGGCTGTCGGTGCAGGGCGAAAGCCTGGGACCGGCGATCGAGATCAAGGCAGGTTACGAGAACTACTGGATGTACATCCCGCACTTCATCCACTCGCCGTTCTACGTCTACGCCTATGCCTTCGGCGACTGCCTCGTGAACTCGCTCTATGCCGTCTACGAGAAAGCGGCCGAGGGCTTCGCCGAGCGCTATCTCGACATGCTCGCCGCCGGCGGCACCAAGCATTATTCCGAGCTGCTGCGGCCGTTCGGCCTCGACGCCAAAGACCCCAAGTTCTGGGATGGCGGGCTCAGCGTCATCGCCGGCATGATCGATGAGCTGGAGGCGATGGGCTGAAGACCGCTTGTGCCCGAATTTACAGCAGGGCGGCGCCGGGTATCCGATGAACCGCGGTTCAGTAGCCGCAATTGGGCGCTTTGGATCCACGATAATCGGAATTCCAAATGAGCCTATTTGCTGGAAAACCGCGCCTCCGTGCCGTTGCCCTGCCCGAAGCTTTAAGGTATCCCAGCCGAGGAATTCGACTTTCGACTGGGGACATCCATGGCAGATCATAGCGAAGTTGCATACAGCACCGCCGACGGCAACGACTACGTTGCCCACGAGCAGACCTACGAGGGCTTCATCAAGCTGGTGAAGTATGGCACGGCGTCGGTCGCGCTGATCGTGATCCTGATGGCGATCTTCCTGACCTAAATCGACCTCGGCAGCTGCCCGCGGTTGCGGCGGCAGCTGCTCACAAAATCTGCAAACAAGCCGGTGGCAAAGCCGGTATGCAACGCTGCGGGAGTAACGCTACTTTTTTGCGCATGCGCGCTGTCCCGCGCCGCCGGAGGACCTATGAAGATCGCCGTTGCCAAGGAAATCGATCCGTCAGAGCCGCGGGTCGCGGCTTCGCCTGATACGGTGAAGAAGTTTAAGGCGTTGGGCGCCGAGATCGCCGTCGAGCCGGGCGCCGGCATCAAGTCGGGCCTCCCCGATTCCGAATTCACCGCGGTGGGCGCCACCGTCAGCGCCGATGCGCTGAAGGACGCCGACATCATCATCAAGGTGAAGCGTCCCGAGGCTTCCGAGCTGTCGCAGTACAAGCGCGGTGCACTGGTCATCGCCATCATGGATCCCTACGGCAACGAGGCCGCGCTGAAGGCGATGGCCGATGCCGGAATCTCCGCCTTCGCGATGGAATTGATGCCGCGCATCACGCGCGCGCAGGTGATGGACGTGCTGTCCTCGCAGGCGAACCTCGCCGGCTACCGCGCCGTGATCGAGGGCGCCGAAGCCTTCGGCCGCGCCTTCCCGATGATGATGACCGCCGCCGGCACGGTGCCCGCTGCGAAGGTGTTCGTGATGGGCGTCGGCGTCGCCGGCCTCCAGGCGATCGCGACCGCGCGCCGCCTCGGCGCCGTCGTCACTGCAACCGACGTGCGGCCGGCGACCAAGGAACAGGTGGAATCGCTCGGTGCGAAGTTCCTCGCCGTCGAGGACGAGGAGTTCAAGAACGCACAGACCGCCGGCGGCTACGCCAAGGAAATGTCCAAAGAGTATCAGGCCAAGCAGGCCGCGCTCACCGCCGAGCACATCAAGAAGCAGGACATCGTCATCACCACGGCGCTGATCCCGGGACGGCCCGCGCCGAAGCTCGTGTCGGGCGAGATGGTCAGGTCGATGAAGCCGGGCTCGGTGCTGGTCGATCTCGCCGTCGAGCGCGGCGGCAATGTCGAGGGCGCCAGGGCCGGCGAGGTCGTCGAGACGGATGGTATCAAGATCGTCGGCTATACCAACGTCGCCGGCCGCGTCGCAGCCTCGGCCTCCAGCCTCTATGCACGCAATCTGTTCTCCTTCATCGAGACCATGGTCGACAAGAAGGAGAAGAGGCTCGCCGTGAACTGGGACGACGAGCTCGTCAAGGCGACCGCGCTGACAAAGGACGGCGCCGTCATCCACCCGAACTTCCAGCCGAAGGTTTAAGGAGAGCTGTCATGGAACATGCTGCGCAGGTCGTCGACCCCTTCATCTTCCGGCTGTCGATTTTCGTCCTCGCCGTCTTCGTCGGTTATTTCGTGGTGTGGTCGGTGACCCCGGCGCTGCATACGCCGCTGATGAGCGTGACCAACGCGATCTCGTCGGTGATCGTGGTCGGCGCGCTGCTCGCGGTCGGCGTCGCAAGCGTCTCGAGCGGTTCGGGCTGGGCGCGCGGCTTCGGCTTCGTCGCGCTGATCTTCGCATGCGTGAACATCTTTGGCGGCTTCCTTGTCACCCAGCGCATGCTGGCGATGTACAAGAAGAAGTCGAAGTAAGCGGCCACCTCGGGCTGATGGGATCAATGGGGACCTGAGATGAGCGCTAACCTCTCTGCATTTTTGTATCTCGTGGCGGGGGTGCTGTTCATCCTGTCGCTGCGCGGACTTTCGAGCCCGGCTTCGTCGCGCCAGGGCAATCTGTTCGGCATGATCGGTATGGCGATCGCGGTCGCCACGACGCTGGCAAACCATCCGCCGGCGGATGGTGTGGCCTGGCTGCTCGTGATCGTCGCCATCGCGATCGGTGGCGGCATCGGTGCGGTGATCGCCCGCCGCGTGCCGATGACGTCGATGCCGGAACTGGTCGCCGCGTTCCACTCGCTGGTCGGCATGGCCGCGGTGCTGGTTGCCGCCGGTGCGTTCTACGCGCCTGAGGCCTTCGACATCGGGACTTCCGGCAACATCCATTCGCAAAGCCTGGTCGAAATGTCGCTCGGCGTCGCCATCGGCGCGCTGACCTTCACCGGCTCGGTGATCGCGTTCCTGAAGCTGTCCGCGCGCATGAGCGGCGCGCCGATCATTCTGCCCGCCCGTCACGTCGTCAACATCGCGATTGCCGTGGCGCTGGTGTTCTTCATCGTCCGCCTGGTCATCACTGGCGGCGCGCTCGACTTCTGGCTGATCGTCATCCTGGCGCTGGCGCTCGGTGTGCTGATGATCATCCCGATCGGCGGCGCCGACATGCCGGTCGTGATCTCGATGCTGAACTCCTACTCCGGCTGGGCTGCGGCCGGCATCGGTTTCACGCTGGGCAATTCGGCGCTGATCATCACCGGCGCGCTGGTCGGCTCCTCCGGCGCGATCCTGTCCTACATCATGTGCCACGCGATGAACCGGTCCTTCATCTCGGTCATCCTCGGCGGCTTCGGCGGCGAAACCGCGGCGGCCGCCGGCGGGACGGGTGAACAGAAGCCGGCCAAGCTCGGCTCGGCTGACGACGCAGCCTTCATCATGAAGAACGCTTCCAAGGTCATCATCGTGCCCGGCTACGGCATGGCGGTGGCGCAGGCCCAGCACGCGCTGCGCGAAATGGCCGACATGCTGAAGAAGGAAGGCGTCGAGGTGAAATACGCCATTCACCCGGTCGCAGGCCGCATGCCCGGCCACATGAACGTGCTGCTCGCCGAGGCCAATGTGCCCTACGACGAGGTGTTCGAGCTCGAGGACATCAACTCCGAATTCGCGCAAGCCGACATCGCCTTCGTGATCGGTGCCAACGACGTCACCAACCCCGCGGCCGAAGAGGACAAGACCTCCCCGATCTACGGCATGCCGGTGCTGCAGGTCTGGAAGGCTGGCACGGTGATGTTCATCAAGCGGTCATTGGCGTCCGGTTATGCCGGTATCGACAATCCGCTGTTCTATCGCGACAACACCATGATGCTGCTCGGCGACGCCAAGAAAGTCACCGAGAACATCGTCAAGGCGATGTAACGCCGGGGAGCCGGCGCAGCGATGACAGCCCTGAAATGGATCGCCATCATCGTTGTCGCCGGCTATCTCGCGGGTCTCATGCTGCTTTTCGTCAAGCAGCGCACAATGCTGTTTCCGATTCCGACTGCCGAGCGCACCGCGCCGGCTTCCGCGGGGTTTCCGGAAGCGGAGGAGCACGTTCTCACCACGTCCGACGACGCGAAGGTCATCGTCTGGCATGTGCCGCCAAAGCCCGGTCATGCCGTGGTGCTGTTCTTCCACGGCAATGGCGATTTTCTCGCGGGGCGCGTGAGCCGCTTCAGGGGTATCACGGCCGACGGCACCGGCCTCGTCGCGCTATCCTACCGCGGCTATGCAGGCTCGACCGGCGCGCCGAGCGAGCAGGGCCTGTTGCAGGACGCCGCAGCCGCCTACGCCTTCGCAACGCAACGCTACAGTGCGGCGCGTGTCGTAGCCTGGGGATTCTCGCTCGGGACCGGTGTTGCGGTCGCCATCGCCTCCGGGCATCCGGTCGGGAAATTGATTCTGGAGGCGCCTTACACGTCGACGGTCGACGTTGCGGCCTCGCTCTTTCGTTTCGTTCCGATTCGCCTGCTGATGCGCGACCAGTTCCACTCCGACGTACGGATCGGGGGCGTCACTGTGCCGCTGTTGATCATGCACGGCACGAACGATCAGGCGATTCCCATCACGTTCGGCGAGCGGCTATTTGAGCTCGCACACGAGCCGAAGAAGCTGGTGAGGTTTCCCGGCGGCGGACACGAAAATCTCGATGATTTCGGAGCGTTGGAGACCGCGCGGCAATTCATCGACGGTTCCTGAGTGCTGACGTGCGCGATCTTCTCGCGCATAATCGCTCTGCCCAACGAAGGAATCGCCTGCATGAGTGCACACGGACCGATGCCGCGGTCGTCCTGGATCTTCCCCGCTTTGGCGGTGCTGCTGTTCCTGATCGTCACCGTGACCGGCTACGGCTTCACCCTGTCCGCCGGCGGCGGCCTGTTCGCGATCGTTCTGCTGGTCATCCTGTTCGGCACCGTGTTCGCGGCCGTGCATCATTCCGAGGTGATCGCGGAACGGATCGGCGAGCCCTTCGGCACGCTGCTGCTCACGCTCGCGGTGACCATCATCGAGGTCGCGCTGATCACCACGATCATGCTCGGCGACAAGCCGGCGCCGGAGCTTGCGCGCGACACCGTGTTCGCGGTGGTGATGATCGTCTGCAACGGCCTCGTCGGCCTTTGCGTCTTCATCGGCGGGCTGCGCTACCGCGAGCAGGGTTTTCAGCTCTCCGGCGCCAACGTCTATCTCAGCGTGCTGATTGCGCTCGCGACGCTGACGCTGATCATGCCCAACTACACGCTGACGACGCCGGGGCCGATCTACTCGACACTTCAACTCGGCTTCGTCGACCTCGTGACCATCGTGCTCTACGGCGTGTTCCTCTACACCCAGACCGTCCTGCACAAGGACTATTTCGTCCATGAGGGGGCGGAGGGCGAGAGCGGGAAGGCCCACCTGTCGGGCACGATGCTGGCACTCAGCATCGCGCTGCTCCTGATCTCGCTCCTGGCCGTCGTGCTGCTCGCCAAGAAGTTCTCGCTCGTGGTGGACGCCGTCGCCGACCGAATCGGCGCCCCGCCGGCCTTTGCAGGCCTCCTGGTCGCGCTCCTGATCCTGATGCCGGAAGGCGTCTCGGCGATCACCGCGGCCCGCAAGAACGATCTTCAGAAAAGCATCAACCTCGCGCTCGGGTCCTCGCTGGCCACCATCGGCCTCACCATCCCGGCAGTCGGGCTCGCCACCTACGTGATCGACCAGCCGCTGGTGCTGGGGCTTAATCCCCAGAACACGGCGCTGCTGTTCCTGACATTCTTGCTGAGCATGCTGACCTTCGGCACGGGCAGGACCAATGTCCTGTTCGGACTGGTACACATGGTGGTATTTGCTGTCTACGCGTTCATGGTATTCGTGCCCTGAACCGATTCCGCGAAAGACACTCCGGATGCTTGCCGCCAGGTCCGAGATTCAGGTCGACAATGACGAGGTCCGGGTGACGGAATGGCGGCTCGCCCCGGGCAGTGCCACCGGGCATCACACCCATGGGATGGACTACGTGATCGTTCCCGTCACACCGGGCGAAATGACCATCGTCGCTCCGGGCGGGGAGCGTTCCAAGGCGCGGCTCGCGGCGGGAAAATCCTATTTCCGCAAGGCCGGCGTCCAACATGACGTACTTAACGAAACCTCAACCGAGATCGTGTTCCTTGAGATTGAGTTGAAGGCGTAAGACACGCGTCACCTTTGCCATCGATCCGTCGCAGTTGATCCCTTACAATGCCCCAAAGTTCCCGCATCAGGTCGCGGGGAGTGGCCGAGAAATGCTGAAATACCTCGCTAAAATTTCGATGGATATTTTCCCCTCGGTGCTCGCGACGATCATCGGGGCCTACATCGTTAACCACTACATCAACGCGAGGCCGGCAGCGGATGCACCGGCCGCCGTGTTGGCGCCTGCCGAAGCCGCCAAGAACGGCAAGCCGGCCGATGTCGCCAACCTGCCGGCCCCCGGCGTCAAGGCCAAGGGCGTTTCCGAGAAGGGCGTCTCCGAGAAGAGCGTCTCCGAGAAGGGCGTTTCCGAGAAGAGCGTTTCCGAGAAGAGCGTTTCCGAGAAGGGCGCGCCTGTCGAAACCAAGGCTGCCGAGACCGGCGCCGGCGAGGCCAATTCGCACGGCCACGCCCCAGCGCATGAGAAGGCAGTTGCCAAATCGTCCCCGGCGTCCCCGGCAGCGCCCGGCGCTGCGCCCGTGGTTGAGGCCAATTCGTCGCCGGCTGCTCCGGCTGTGGGCCCCGACGCCAACGACCTGGCGCGGGCCGCCATCGAGCGCCTGCGCAAGTCCCCTGAGGGCAAGGCAGCTGAGAAGGCTGCCGAGGCCAAATCTGCCGAAATCAAGCCTGTCGAGGCCAAACCGGTTGAGAGGGCGCCCGAGCCTTCGGTGCAGGAAGCCTCCCGCGTGCCCGAGGCTCCCCGTGTCGTAACAACGGTGCCGTCGACGGTGCGCCCATTGCCGCCGCCGATCAATGTGTCGACGCCGTCCCCGGAAGCCTATGGCAATGGCGGCGCGTCGCAGGCGTATCCCCCCTACACGGCCTCCGTCGGCAATGATGATCCGAATCGGCTGACACCGCCGGCCGATATTCCGGTGCCGGTGATCGCACCGCCGCTCGACCTGCGCGCTGATGCGGGCGCAACCATGCCTGCGCCACGGCCCAAAACCAATGTCGCCGACGAGATGCTGTCAGGCATGAAGTCGATGTTCCACGCAGTTCTGCCGAAGAGCGCCGCTCCCGACTAAATCGGCGCCTCCGCCCTCCCAAAGCGTTTTCGCGCGACGCGGCCCCCGTTCGCGTTCAGAAAATCCGTCAGCCAAGGCTGAGAGAGACCGTTAGCCGCCGACGCGGGCCAGGCCGCTGCGGGCGGCGTCATCGCGTGGGCGCAACGCGACGGCCTTGTTGTAGGATGCCGCGGCCTTGGCCTTGTCGCCCAGCCGTTCATAGGCCTGGCCCCGAATCGTCCAGATCTGGGCGTTGTGCGGATCGGCTTCGGAGGCCTCGTCGAGGTCGGCCGCCGCCTCCTTGACCTTGCCGATGGCGAGATAGCTGACGGCGCGGCCGAGCAGCGGTTCGGCCTTCTGCGGATTGAGCCCGCTGGCTGCGCCGAAATCGGCGATCGCGAAGTCGTGCTCGTTATTGGCCTGGTAGAGCAGCGCGCGGCCGTAGAGCGCCTGCGCGTTGTAGGGATCGAGTGCGACGGCGCGATTGAACTCGTCCAGCGCGGCCTGCGTCTCGCCCGACTTGGCCAAGCCTTGCGCTTTTGCCGTGTGGGTCTGGGCCTCGGCGACGTTGCCCGGACTGACCGCGCTGCTATCCGGGGTCGCCGCCGCATGGGGCGCTTCCTGCGGCTTGTCCTTCTCCGGCATCAGCGATCCGAGATCGAAGGAGCAGCCGCACAGTGCGATCCCCAGCAAGGTCAGCGCGAGCGGTTGGCGCCAGATTTGGCGTAGCCGCGCCAAGCCGGGCTCGGGGAAAGGGGAGGCCATCTACGGTTCGCTCGCGCTGGTGCCGCATCTGTAGTGCCCCGTCCCAGAAAAGGCACTGCTTTACAAACTAATGACGCGGGCCTGGGCCCGCGTCATTGAAAACTCAGTCCTTCACACTATCGGCAAGATCAGCGCGGTCCGCGCGGGCCTGCACCTGCGCCGGGGCCGCCGCGGCCGCCACGATCACCACCGGGGCCAGTGCCGAAGACCGGCTTCGGCTTCATCGGCAGCAGGCCTTCGCGCTGCAGCTTCTTGCGGGCCAGCTTGCGCGCGCGGCGCACGGCTTCGGCCTTTTCGCGGGCCTTCTTCTCGGAGGGCTTCTCGTAGTGACCGCGGAGCTTCATCTCGCGGAAAATGCCCTCGCGCTGCATCTTCTTCTTCAGCGCCTTGAGGGCTTGGTCGACATTGTTATCGCGAACGAGAACCTGCACGCGGCATCCTCTTCAGTGGATCGGATTTGAATTCTGGTAAGTCAAAGGGGATGGCAAAAAGCGCAAGCCCTTAACCTTGAGGGCGCGGATGTATCAGACAAAACCTGGGATGTCCACCTGCCAAGCGGCATTTCGGGCCAAGTTCAGCCACTAAATGCGGCGAAAATGCTCCCGTGCGGCCCCGATTGGGGAGAATCGGCGGCAAGAACGGCAGCTGCGGACATTGTTCCAGCGTCTTTGAAATCAGGGGAGACATCTCATGGACATGAAGAAATACGCGGCCGAGGCCATCGGCACGTTCTGGCTCACATTTGCAGGCTGTGGCAGCGCCGTGATCGCGTCCGGCTTTCCGCAGGTCGGCATCGGCCTGGTCGGCGTGTCGCTGGCCTTCGGCTTGAGCGTTGTCACCATGGCCTACGCTATCGGCCATATCTCGGGCTGCCACCTCAACCCGGCCGTCACGGTTGGCCTCGCCGCGGGCGGTCGCTTTCCGGCAGGCCAGATCCTGCCGTACGTGATCGCGCAGGTCTGCGGCGCGATCGTCGCGGCAGAACTGCTCTACGTGATCGCCAGCGGTGCGCCCGGCTTCGACCTCGCCAAGGGCTTTGCGTCCAACGGCTATGCTGCGCATTCGCCCGGCCAGTACAGCTTGGTGGCCTGCTTCGTCACCGAGGTGGTGATGACCATGATGTTCCTGTTCGTCATCATGGGGGCGGACCCACGGCCGTGCGCCGGCGGGTTTTGCCCCGCTCGCGATCGGGCTCGCGCTGGTCATGATCCATCTCGTCTCCATCCCCGTCACCAACACTTCGGTGAACCCGGCACGTAGCACGGGTCCTGCGCTGTTCGTCGGCGGCTGGGCGCTGTCGCAGCTTTGGCTGTTCTGGGTCGCACCGTTGATCGGCGGCGCGCTGGGCGGGGTGATCTATCGCTGGCTCAGTGAGGAGCCCGCCGGTGTCGTCGCCGGCGTGAAGACGGCGTAGCGCGTTTTCGAGCGAAGTGGATGCCGGTACGCGCAAAAAAAACGCGTCAAAACAACACCAAAAATGGGATCGCAGCTCTGCTGCGGTCCGCTCACTTGCGGTTTGAAGGCCTGACCTCGGTGACGTGGCCCATCTTGCGGCCGGGGCGCGGGGCGCCCTTGCCGTAAATGTGCACGGTCGCGCCAGGCACGCCCAGCCACTTCTCGTAATCGTTGATCTCGTCGCCGATCAAGTTGGTCATGGTGACGACCTCACCGTGCCGCACCGGCTTGCCGAGCGGCCAGCCGGCGATGGCGCGGATGTGCTGCTCGAACTGCGAGACCGATGCGCCGTCGAGCGTCCAGTGGCCGGAATTGTGCACGCGCGGGGCGATCTCGTTCACCAGCACCCTCGGCCCGGAACCGTTGCCGAGCACGAACATCTCCACGGCGAGCACGCCGACATAGTCGAGCGCGGTCGCGATCTTGCCGGCGATGCTGCGCGCCTCTTCGGCCAGCGCATCCGGAATCAGCGCAGGCGCGCGGGAAATCTTCAGAATGTGGTCGCGGTGCTCGTTCTCGGTGACGTCGAAGCACTCGACCTGGCCTGTGGCCGAGCGCGCGGCAATCACCGAAATCTCGCGCTCGTAAGGGATGAAGGCTTCCAGGATAGCCGATTTGGTGGCGAGACTGGTCCAGACCTTGGCGATGTCATCGCCCTCGCGGATGATGGCCTGGCCTTTGCCGTCATAGCCGAAGCGGCGGGTCTTCAGCACGGCGGGCAGGCCGATCTTCGCGATCGCCTCGCGCAACGACGCGACCGAGGTGACGTCGGCGTAGGCAGCGGTGCCGATGCCGAGCCGCGTCACGAAATCCTTTTCGGCCAGACGGTCCTGCGTCGTCTCGAGGATCTTGCGGTTGGGCAGCACGGGGCGGCGCGCGTCCAGCACCATGGCGGCCGCAGCCGGTACGTTCTCGAATTCATAGGTGATGACGTCGACGTCGTGAGCGAACAGCTCGAGTGCCTCGACGTCGGCATATTCGGCGCAGGTTGCGTTCAGCACGACGTCGAAGGCCGGCGAATCAGGATCGGGCGAGAACACCTGGCAGCGCAGGCCGAGGCGTGCCGCGGCCATGGCCAGCATGCGACCGAGTTGTCCCCCGCCAAGGATTCCGATGGTGTCGCCGGGGTTCAGCTTCACCTGCTTTGCGTCAGTCACGCCTTGTCCTCCGGGCGCTCGGCGATCGCCTCGGTCTGCGCCTTGCGCCAGGCGGCGAGGCGATCGGACAGGGCCGGATCGGACAGTGCCAGCACGGATGCCGCGAGCAGCGCCGCGTTGATCGCGCCGGCCTTGCCGATCGCGAGCGTGCCGACCGGAATGCCGGCGGGCATTTGGACGATCGAATAGAGCGAATCGACACCCTTGAGCGTCCTGGACTCCACGGGAACGCCGAACACCGGCAGTTCCGTCAGCGCCGCGGTCATGCCCGGCAGATGCGCGGCGCCCCCGGCGCCGGCGATGATGACCTTGAAACCTGCGGCCTTGGCGCCTTTGGCAAAGCCGAACAGCCGGTCGGGGGTGCGGTGTGCCGAAACGATGCGATTGTCGGAGGCGACGCCAAGCGCGGCGAGCGTGTCGGCGGCGTGCCGCATCGTCTCCCAGTCCGACTGGCTTCCCATGATGATGGCGATCGGCGCGGTCATGACGTCAATTATGCTCGGAAAACAGAAAGATAGGCCAGATTAACGGTTCCGGCCGGCGGCTCGCAAGGCGGTGGCAAGGAGAAGGGAATGCACTATCCTGACTTGGTGAATCCCCGCAAGCCTTCATTGAGCAGGAAGCCCATGAAGAAACCAAAAAGGGCGACCGCTGCGAAGGCCAAAAAGGGCCGGAAAACCGGCGGGACCCGAACCAAAACTGCTCCCAAGCGGGCCAGGCCCTCCGCGCCGTCTCGCGCGGCCACAGCCGGCGCGGACATCAGCAAGGCGACCATCCGCGGCCTGCGGATCAAGCTGACGCAGGCGCTGCGCCGCGTCGCCGAACTCGAAGCTGCGGCCGACACCGACTTCCTGCTCGATATTCCCAACCGGCGCGGCTTTGAGCGCGAGCTCCAACGCGCCGTCGCCTACATGAGGCGCTACCGCGCCAGCGGCGCGCTGATCGTGCTCGACGTCGACCGGCTGAAGCCGATCAACGATTCCTTCGGCCATGCCGCCGGCGACGAGGTGCTGAAGGCGATCGCCACGACGCTGAACCCGGCAGATCCGCGCCTCCGACGTGGTCGGCCGCCTGGGTGGCGACGAGTTTGCCCTGCTGTTGTGGAATCTCGGCGAGGCCGATGCGAAGGCGAAGGCTGTTATCCTCGAACAGGCGATCGACGATTTGTCATTCACCTTTCGTGGCCAGCAGGTGATGGCCGGCGCTTCTGCCGGTGTCGCGCTGCTCGGTGCGCAGTCCGATGCCACCCGCGCGCTGGAGGAGGCCGATGCCGCCATGTATGTGCGCAAGGCGCACCGGCGTCACGAGCCGCGGATCAGGCTCGTCAACAGCTAAATTAAAGGGTCGCGAGATCTTCCGGCACGTTGCCGAATTTGCGCAGCAGCGTGGCGTCACCGAATTCACCGGTCATCGGATCGCCGCTGCGACTGAACGCGACCGCGCCGATATGGCCGGGACCGTGCGCCAGAGCCTCTGCGCGCCGTAAGGCGGCCGTCGGGCTCTGGCATTCCTCGGCGGCGCCCGCGACAGGCGATCCGTCGGCATCAATCAGGAACGGCATTGCAACGTAGTAGGTCACATCAGACATGGCGTTGCTCCAATGGTGCGCCTCGAGGTTCAGGCCGCGCTGCTTCTGCTACGCGAGGATTCCGGAATGCAGCCGGCCGAAATCGCTGCCTGCAATTCCTCCAGTTCGGCTTCCAGATATTCGTTGGCCATGATCAGCGCCTTGATGGTGCTGCGCAGATTGCCGTCGCACATCGCGATCGCCTGATCACAGGCTTGTTCATAGTGGCCGTTGTCGAGAGGGGCGGGGACTGGCATCTGCGGTGTCCTTGCGGGTTGTCCTTGGGTGTTTCCGGCATATTGGGGCCGGGACAAATGTTCTTATTTTGTTCTTTTTGAGTCAAGCGGATTCGACTCCGCACTTCCGCAGCCGCTGTGGATCAGGCGATGATGTCCGGCGTGATCTGGTCTTCGATGAAGGCGATACGGTCGCGCAACAACAGCTTGCGCTTCTTCAACCGCTGTAACCGCAACAGGTCGGGGGCGGGCGATTGATGCAGTGCATCGATCGCCGCATCGAGATCTCGGTGTTCCTGCTGCAACCGGGTGAGCTCGGTTTCGAGCTCACGCTCGTCTTCATGGGTCATGTCTGCGGTGGCCGAAAACCGATAGGCTTGAGATCAAGGCTGTGGATGCCCTGTGGAAATTATCGTCCTTGCGCGGCGTGATCGCAAGCGATCTGCACCTCCACGCACCGCTCCATCTCAAGATATTTCAACGATTCGGAAGCAGTGTCGCGCGAGCACATTGATATCATGGATTTTTCGTCTCGTGGTTCCTTACTCACGGTTCGTTACATATGAATTTTCAAAAATGACGGCGCGACGACGGATACCCATCGACAGAACGAATCGGTGATGTAGAGTCCCTCGTCCGGATCGAATCCAAGGTTCACCCCTACCGAGGAGGTTTCGAATGACAATTCAGGCACATCTGGTTGAATTGGAACGGAAGCATAAAATTCTCGAGAACGAATTGCACGAGGCTCTCGTGCACCTTTCAACAGACGACCTGCAAATTGTTGAGTTGAAGCGCCGGAAGTTGCTGGTCAAGGACCAGATCGAACGTCTGAAGAACACTGGCGATACGCTTCACTAGTAACCCCTGTAACAGTGTAGAGCTTAATCGCATCCTTTCACGCAGGGATCAGCGCGTTTGTGCTCATCCCTGCGGCAGGATGCGCGCGCTGCGCGATGATCGTCGCGCAGCTTGTTTGTTTGGACGCGTTTTCGTGACGCGACCCGGTCCGCGCTTCGCTCGAAAATGCTCCCTAGATGTCCGTCAGCCTAGATGTCCGTCAGCTCGGCGACGTGGTCCGCGATCGCGAGCGACGACGTCAGTCCCGGCGATTCGATGCCGAACAGATTGACCAGGCCTGCGACGCCGTGGTCGCGCGGACCCTGCATCAGGAAATCCTGCGTAGCGACCGCCGGCGGCACGATCTTCGGGCGGATGCCCGAATAGCTCGGCATCAGCGCGCCATCGGGAAGCGTCGGCCAATATTTGCGGATTGCCGGATAGAAGCGCTCGGCGCGCGACGGATCGACTTCATAGTCGATCGTCTCGATCCATTCGACGTCGGGGCCGAAGCGCGCCTGTCCTGCCATGTCCAGCGTCAGATGTACGCCAAGCCCGCCGGGCTCGGGCACCGGATAGATCAGATGCGAGAACGGTGCGCGCGCATTGCAGCTGAAGTAATTTCCTTTGGCGAGATAAGCAGGCGGAATCCGATCGACCGGCATGCCGTCGATGTGGCGCGCCACTGATGTCGCCGAGAGCCCGGCGGCGTTGACGAGCAGGCCGCATTGCAACGTCATCGGCGCTTCGCCGCCGGCTTCGATCTCGATCATTCCGGCCTCCGCCTTGGCGCGGATCAGCGGCGTGTGAAACGCAAAGGCCGCGCCTGCTTCCTCGGCCTCGCCGCGCAGCGAGAGCATGTAGGAATGGCTGTCGATGATTCCGGTCGATGGCGAGAGCAGTGCGGCATCGCAGGCCAGCGCCGGCTCCAGCGCGCGCGCCGCCTCGCCCGATAGCAGCTGCAAGTCGAGGACGCCGTTGGCCTCGGCATGGGCCTTGATCGACTGCAGCTTCTCGGTTTCCTTGGCATTGGTCGCGACGATCAGCTTGCCGCAATTCTTGTGCGGGATACCGCGCTCGCCGCAGTAGCGATAGAGCGCTTGCTTGCCGGCGACGCACATGCGGGCCATCCAGCTTCCGGCACGGTAGTAGATCCCGGCATGGATCACCTCGCTGTTGCGTGAAGAGGTGATGGTGCCGATGGCCTCGGCTTCTTCGAGCACGATCACCTCGCGCCCGGCCTGGGCCAGCTTCCGGGCCACCGCGAGCCCGATCACGCCGGCTCCGATGACGACGCACTCGACCCTATCCATGGTGATGCAGAAGTCCTGCTGAGGGTGCCGACGACGTCGGATTGCCTGGGAAACGCGCCGGGCGGGCATTTTCCGTTAAGAAAGCATTTATCATGTCAGGGCAATTGCCGTATTTCGCGTCACATTTTTCTGTTGGGCGTACAGGCGTTTACCCGATCCAAACCGCTGAAGCCAGACAATCCGCAGTTGAAATCGCGGGTGGCTGATGGCTGAGAAGAACTGGCAGGAAGGCAGCATGCTTCCGATTGCTGTGCAGGCCGTCGTGTGCCTGACCAGCGCGGTGGCGCCTTCGCGTGCCCTCGCGGACAGTTTCGCGGCGCCGAGCCATTTTGGCGATCTCGACCCCAATCTGATCTGGGAAGCCCTCATCGGCGGCATTGTCATCTGCGCGTTCCTGGTCGCGATCGCGCTCTGGATCCATTCGGCGCTGCGCCGAAGCAGGCGTTCGCAGTTGCGGCGCAACGCCTTCGTGTCCTCCGCCATGAACAATCTCAATCAGGGCGTGGTGATGACGGATGCGCAGCGGCGCATCATCTTCTGCAATGACCGCTATCTCGACATCTACGGTCTGACGCGCTCGGACCTGTGGACCGGCATGACCGGCTACGACATTCTCGAGCTCAGGCGCAAGCGCGGCGTCCTTGGCATCTCCGACGAGGACTTCTACGAGAAGGCGGCAAGCCCCAACGGCCTCATCACCGAACTGCCTGACGGCCGCGCCATCCTGGTCAAATATTTCATCCTGCCCAATGGCGGATCGGTGGCGACCCATCTCGATGTCAGCGAGCAACGCAAGCTGTCGCGGCAGCTCGCCTCGACCAAGCAATTCCTCGAGACGGTGCTGGACAACGTGCCGGCCTGCGTGGCCGCGAAGAACATCGAGGACGGTCGCTACATCTTTGCCAACAGGGCCTATGAGCGGTTCTGGGGCTTTTCGCGCGACCACGTCGTCGGCAAGAACGCGCGCGAGCTGTTCGGTCCAAAATCGGCCGAGAGCATCGAGGCGACCGACCGCGCTGCCCTGCTGGCCCCCGAGGGACAATATCGCAACGAGTTCGAGGTCGAGGTCGAACGCGACCATGCCCCGCGCAAGGTGGCCTCGATCCGGATCGTGGTCCGCAACGAGAGCAACAAGCCGGAATTCCTGCTGCTGGTGTTCGAGGACATCACCGATCGGCAATCGCTGTCGATGGAGCTGGAGAGCACCAAGAAGTTCCTCGAGCTCGTGGTCGACAACATTCCGGTCGCGCTGATCGTCGAGCAGGTCAGGGATGGCCGCTACCTGCTCGCCAACCGCAGCGCCGAGACGATCCTCAATCGCAGGCGCGAGGAAGCCACGGGCCTGACTGCTTCCGACATCTTCAATGCCAAGGAAGCCAAGCTGATCATCGCGCGCGACGAGGCCGCGATCAAGAAGCGCGGGATGATTACCGAGGAGCATCCGATCTCCACCAAAGACGGCCTGCGCCTGTTCCTGACCCGGCGTGCCACGGTGCTCAACGATTCCGGCGAGCCGCAATACCTGATCAAAACCCACGAAGACGTCACCAACCGCAGGCAGACCGAATCGCGCATGGCGCACATGGCCTACCATGACGGTCTCACCGACCTGCCGAACCGCGCCGCCTTCCTTCAGGCCTTGACCCAGATGATCGAGGCCTGCGAGGGGACCGACGAGGAATTCGCCGTCCTTTGCGTCGATCTCGACGGCCTCAAGGAAGTCAACGACGTGTTCGGCCATGCGCTTGGCGACAAGCTGCTGGTCGAGGTGGCCCAGCGGCTCCAGGATGCGGCACGCGGCGGCCTGGTCGCGCGTCTGTCCGGCGACGAATTTGGTTTGATCATCGACGGCAAGCAGCCTGACGCGGGCCTCGCATTGGCGCAGCAGCTTGGCCAGGCGCTCGCGCCGGAGTTCCACATTGACGGCCGCGCGGTGCGTGCCGGCATCACGTCCGGCATGTCGGTGTTTCCGCACAATGGCCCCGACGGTGCCTCGCTGCTCGCCAATGCCGGCGCCGCACTTTTCCGCGCCAAGCAGAAATCGCGCGGCACGATCAGCCTCTACCAGCCCGAGATGGACCAGCAGATCCGCGACCGCCGCGTGCTGCACCAGGACCTGTCGATGGCGATCAAGAACGGCGAGCTGTCGCTGGCCTTCCAGCCGCAAGGCATCGCGCGCAACAGCATCGTCGAAAGCGAGATCATCGGCTTCGAGGCGTTGGCGCGCTGGCAGCATCCGGTACGCGGCCAGGTCTCGCCCGCCGAATTCATCCCCATCGCGGAGGAAAGCGGCCTGATCGTCGAGATGGGCGAATGGATCCTGCGCGAGGCCTGCCGCGAGGCGGCGTCGTGGCCGAAGCCGCTTCAGGTTGCGGTCAACCTGTCGCCGGCGCAGTTCATGCACGGCGACGTGGTCGGGCTCGTCCATTCGATCCTGATCGAGACGGGCCTTGCGCCCGGCCGGCTCGAGCTCGAGATCACCGAGGGCGTGCTGATCGAGGATTTCGATCGCGGCCTCGCGCTTCTGCGCCGCCTGAAGGCGCTTGGGGTGCGCATCTCGATGGACGATTTCGGCAGCGGCTATTCCTCGCTGAGCTATCTCCAGGCGTTCCCGTTCGACAAGATCAAGATCGATCGCGCCTTCATCATCAATCTCGGCCGCAATCCGCAGTCGGCCGCGATCGTCCGGGCCGTGATCGATCTCGGCCACGGCCTCGAAATGTCGATCATCGCCGAAGGCGTCGAGACCATCGACCAGCTCGCCTTCCTGGCCAGGGAAGGTTGCGACGGCGTGCAGGGCTATCTGCTCGGGAAGCCGCTGCCGATCGGGAAATATGCCGATCTCGTCGGCCGCGGCGAGGCTATGGAGCTTGCGCTCAAGACCGGCTAGTGGTGTGCGGGCGCACACTCGCTCCCTCTCCACGGTTTCATGGCGGATTACGATCTTGCGATCATCGGCGGCGGCCTGAACGGTGTCAGCCTCGCGCGCGATGCCGCCGGCCGCGGCCTGCGGGTGATCCTGATCGAGCAGGGCGATCTCGGCAGCGCGGCCTCGTCGGCGACACCGCGACTGATCCATGGCGATCTATCGGTGCTGGAGCGGCGCGGCTTCTGGCGGGTGCGCCGGGCACTGGTCGAGCGCCGGACGTGGCTGCGGATCGCGCCGCATCTGGTGCGGCCGATGAATTTTGTGATCCCCGCCCATTCCGACGAGCGACCGCCATGGCTGCTGCGGGCTGGACTCTATGTTTATGACACGCTGACGAACCGTGGTGGGCTGCCACGATCGACCACCCTCGACATCACGCATCATCCGGTCGGCAACGCGCTCAGGCGTCCGTTCGGCATGGCCTTCGAGTATGCCGACTGCGTCGTTGACGATTCCCGCCTGGTGGTGCTCACGGCACTGGATGCGGCCGAACGCGGCGCTGCGATCCTGACCGGTGCGCGCTGCGTGCGTGCGGACAGGACCGACATCTGGCGGCTCGTTTTGGTCGACCGCGGCCATCGCCGGGCGGTCACGGCGCGTGCGCTGGCCAATGCCACCGGCGGGTGGACGTCGATGGTCGCCGAAACCGTGCTGCGGCAGCCGCAACCGCCCATGGCCGCCATGCAGATGAGCCAGATCGTCGTGCCAAAACTCTTTGAATCCGACAATGTCTATGTGTTCCAGAATAATGACGGACGCCTGATCTTTGCCAGCCCGTTCGAGCGCGATTTCACGCTGCTCGGCACGGTCACGCGCGATTTCACCGGCGATCCCGCAATCGTCGCGATGCCGGGCGCGGACGTCAGCTATCTCTGCGATGCCGCGAGCCGCTATTTCCGCGCGCGCGTCGCTCCCACCGACGTCGTGCGCGCGGTCTCCGGCGTCAATTTGATGCCCGCGGCCGCGCGGCGACGTGACGGCACGACGCTGTTCCACGCGCGCCGGCGCAAGGCACCCCTGCTGACGATGTTCGGCGGCGATGTCACGACCTCGCGCTTGCGCGCGGAGCGGGCGGTGACGCGTTTGACGCCGTTCTATCCGATGTCGCGGCCCTGGACTTCGGGCGCGGCCTTGCCTGGCGGAGATTTCGCCTGGGATCGTTTCGAGACCGAGATCGACCTCGCGCGCCACCGCTGGCGCTTTCTGGATGAGCCGCAAGCCCGCCGCCTGGTTGCGGCCTATGGCTCACGCTTGGCTGATGTGCTCGGCGAGGCGAAGACCCGTGACGAGCTTGGCCCCGCCTTCGGTCCCGACCTGACCGGCGCCGAGGTGGGCTATCTCATGAGGCGCGAATGGGCGCGCTTCCCCGAGGACATCCTGTGGCGCCGCTCCAAGCTCGGCCTGACCATGCCCGCGGCGGGCCGTGACGCGCTGGCTGCGTTCATGACGAACCAGCCTCGAACCGGTTGAGCAAAGGCCGATCCGCCGCTAGCGTGCGGCGGCATTGGGGTTGGCAGGGACCATGACTGACGAATTGCCGAGAATGGATGCCGCGGCCCGTGCGGCTGGAGACGCACATCCGGCGGCGGGCGAGCCGCTGCTGCGCATCGACGGCGTGGCCAAGACGTTCGGGACGTTCCGTGCGGTCGACGGCGTATCGCTCGATATCAAGGCCGGGGAGTTCTTTGCGCTTTTGGGTCCGAGCGGATGCGGCAAGACCACGTTGCTGCGCATGCTTGCCGGCTTCGAGGCGCCGGACGAGGGGCGGATTCTGCTCGGCGGCAAGGATATCGCGCAGGCACTGCCGCATGAGCGCCCGATCAACATGATGTTTCAGAATTACGCGCTGTTCCCGCATCTTTCGGTCCGCGACAACATCGCCTTTGGTCTCAAGCGCGGCGGCATGGCGCGTGGCGATATCGCGGCGCGCGTCGCTGAGATGGTCGCGCTGGTGAAGCTCGAGGGGCTGGAGAAGCGCAAGCCCGACCAGCTCTCCGGCGGGCAACGACAGCGCGTCGCTCTGGCCCGAGCGCTGGCGCGCCGGCCACAATTGCTGCTGCTCGACGAGCCGCTCGCGGCGCTGGACAAGAAGCTGCGCGAGAGCACCCAAGGCGAGCTGATGGAGCTGCAGCGGCGGCTCGGCATGACCTTCATCATCGTCACCCACGACCAGGAAGAGGCGATGACGATGGCCAGCCGGATCGGCGTGATGAAATCAGGCAAGCTCGCCCAGGTCGCGCCCCCGCGCGAACTTTACGAGGCGCCGCGCTCGCGCTGGATCGCGCAGTTCGTCGGTGACATCAATCTGTTCGACGCCGAGACCAATTTGCGCGACGGTCACCGTCTCGTCGTCGGCACACACGATGCGGGCACGCTGGTGGTGGCCGAGCCGCGCCAGCCGGTCGGCGAGGTGAAATTCTCGGTCGCGATCCGCCCCGAGAAGGTCAAGCTGTCGCGCCGTGGCCCCGCGAGCGAGGCCGGTCGTGAAACTGCGATCAACGCCCTCGACGGCGTGATCGCCGATGTCTGTTATCTCGGCGGCACCACCATCTACAAGGTGAAGCTCGATACCGGCGGAATGCTGCAGGCGTCGGTCGCCAACACTGCGCGTCTCGATGTCGATGCCTATAGCCTGCATCAGCGCGTCGTCGCCTGGTTCACGCCCGACGATTGCGTGGTGCTGCCGTCATGAGCGCGCGCCGGATTTTCGCGAGACCGGCGCGCTTCGCCGCCATCGCGCCCTATGTCTGGATGGTGCTGTTCTTCCTGGTGCCGTTCGGCTTCGTGCTGAAGATCAGCCTGTCGCAGACGGTGATCGCGCAGCCGCCTTACGAGCCGGTGTTCGACCTGACGGCGGGTTGGACGGCGATCCGGGCAGCCTTTGCCGCGTTGTCGATCGACAATTTCAAGCTGATCGTTTCCGACGACCTCTATGTGTTCGCCTATCTGCGCAGTTTGACCGTTGCCATCACCGCGACCGGACTGTTGCTGTTGATTGGCTACCCCATCGCCTATGGCATGGCGCGGCTGCCGAAGCGCTGGCAGGCCGTGGCGATGGTGCTGGTGATCGTGCCGTTCTGGACGTCGTTCCTGATCCGCATCTATGCCTGGATCAACATCCTCCAGCATGACGGCCTGCTCAATCGGATCCTGCTGGGGCTGCACCTGGTCGGCGAGCCGGTCGTCTGGCTGTCCACCGACACTGCGATGTATATCGGCATCGTCTATTCCTATTTGCCGTTCATGATCCTGCCGCTCTACGCCACGCTTTCCAAGATGGAGCCGGTGCTGGAGGAGGCGGCCGGCGATCTCGGCGCGCCGCCCTGGCAGGTGTTCTGGCTGGTGACTTTCCCGCTGTCGCTGCCGGGTGTCGGCGCTGGCGTTCTTCTTTGCTTCATCCCTGTTGTCGGCGAGTTTGTGATTCCGGATCTTCTCGCCGGCTCCAATTCGCTGATGATCGGCCAGACGCTGTGGCTGGAGTTCTTCACCAACAAGGATTGGCCGGTCGCCTCAGCTGCGGCGATCGTGCTGCTCCTCGTGCTGCTCTTGCCGCTGCTGCTCTACGAGCGGCTGCAGCGCCGGCAGTTGGAGGAGCGGTGAGATGCGCAAGTCCTCACGTCTGTCCCGCTTCAACATCGCGTCGCTGGCGCTGGGCCTCGCCTTCCTCTATTTGCCGATCCTCATCCTCGTGATCTATTCCTTCAACGCCTCGCGGCTGGTGACGGTGTGGGGCGGCTGGTCGCTGCGCTGGTATCACGAATTCTTTGCCGATCGCGCCATGATCGAGGCAGCCTGGATGAGCCTGCGCGTGGCGGTCGCGTCCGCAACCGTCGCCACGCTGATCGGTACGCTGGCCGCGGTCGCGCTTTCGCGTGGCGAGCGCTTTCGCGGCCGCACCTTGTTCTCCGGGATGCTCTATGCGCCGCTGGTGATGCCGGAGGTGATCACGGGCTTGTCGCTGCTGCTGCTGTTCGTGGCGCTGAACGCGGAGCGCGGCTTCTGGACGGTGACGATTGCCCATACCACGCTGACGATGTGCTTCGTCGCCGTCGTCGTACAGTCGCGCCTCGGCTCGCTCGACCGGTCGCTGGAGGAGGCGGCAATGGACCTCGGTTGCGACCCTGCCCATGCCTTCCTGTCCGTGACGCTGCCGCTGATCACCCCGGCGATCGTCGCCGGATGGATGCTCGCCTTCACGCTCTCGCTCGACGATCTCGTGATCGCGAGCTTCACCACGGGCCCGGGCACGGCGACCCTGCCGATCCGGATCTATTCCGAGGTGCGCCTCGGTGTGAAGCCTGAGATCAACGCGATCTGCACGCTCGTGATCGCCCTGATCGCAGTCGTGATCGTCATGGCTTCGCTGGCTTCGAAACTGTCGAGCTCGCAGGGCGAAAGCGCGGCACCTCTCTAGATGGGAATAGTTCGAGATGTTCGCCTATCAGATACTGGTCCATACACCGCCCTGGGTCTGGATACTGCTCGCTTACCTGGTTTGGCAGGGCATCAAGTCGATGCGGCCGCGCAAGGCGCCGATCTGGCGTGCGCTGATCGTACCGGTCGTTTTCATCGCCTTAGGCGTTTCGAGGATCGGTTTCGGACATCAGGACAGCCAATGGCCGCTTGTCGCCTGGATCGTGGCGGCGCTGATGCTGCTGCCGCCCGGCATGCTGACGCCGCGGCCCTTCGATGTCGATCACAAGACAGGAGAGATCATCCGCCCAGGCAGCGCATTCGCCCTGATTCGCAATCTCGTCGTGTTCACCCTGCAGTATACGGTGAGCGTGATCTCCGCCATCGACGCAGGCGATCGAGCGCTCGCAATCATCGTCGGCCGCGCCATTTCGGGCGCGACCGCCGGCTATTTCTTCGGCTCGATGATCGCGCTGCTGATTGCGTATCGCAGGAAGCGCGTTGAAGATTTTTAGGACTTCACCGCACCCGCCGTGAGCCCGCCCACCATGTAGCGGCGGAAGGCGTAATAGACCGCGGCCGGCGGCAGCGCATAGATGAAGCCTGTGGTCATCAGCAGCTCCCACGGCGAATCGTCGGCGGCGAGGAAGTTGCCGAGTGCGACGGGAAGCGTGATGTCCTGGTCGTTCGACAGCAGCAGGAACGCATAGAGATATTCGTTCCAGGCGAGCAGCACCGCATAGGTGCCGATCGCGACCAGCGAGGGCATCATCAGCGGCAAATAAACCAGACGGAAGATCTGCAGCGTCGTGGCGCCGTCCATCACCGCGGCCTCGTCGAGCTCGACCGGCAGCTTGTCGGAGGCCTGCTTCAGCACCCAGATCGCGTAAGGGCTGGCGATCGTCACCATCGCCAGGATCAGCGACCAGCGATTGTTGAGCAGGCCGTAATTGCCCATGGTGCGGTACATCGGCACGGCGAGGAACGCCGCCGGAATGAAGTAGGTGAAGAGCGCGAGATTCAACACCATGCGTCCGCCCGGCACCTTCAGCCGCGAGATCGAGAACGCCGCGGCCGTCGCGACGACCAGCGTCATCACGCCGACCGCGGCGGCGATCACCAGCGAATTCCAGAACTGTACGTAGAAGTCGCGCAGGAAGTAATGCTGCTGCTTGAACACGATCTCGAAATTGTGGAGGGTCGGATGATCCGGCCACAGCTTGCCCGAGAACGCGTCTTCCTTCGGGGAAATCGCGAACAGGAACATGTGATAGATCGGAATCATCGTCCACAGGAAGACGGGAATTCCGATCAACAGCAATCGCGCTTCGGTCGCGACGTCGCGCCAGGAAAACTCGCTTACGCCAGGAAGCTTCATCGCGACAACCGTTTCATCATGAAGTACACGAGCGGCAGGACGAACGGCATCGCGCAGACGATGGAGGCCATCGCGAGCGAGAGCTGGTCGAGCCGCAGATAGCGAATGCCGAGCGTCGACAGCACGTGCGTGAGGTCGGCGGGGCCGCCGCCGGTGAGCAGATAGACGCTGTTGAAATCGCCGAGCGTCCAGATCATCGAGAGCAGCGTGCAGGTGACGTAGAGCGTCTGCATCGACGGCCAGGTAATGAAGCGGAATTTCTGCCACCAGTTGGCGCCGTCGACTTCGGCGGCCTCGAACAGGTCCTGCGCGATCGCAAGGCGGCCGGTGATCAGGATGAGCGTCCAGAACGGCAGCGACTTCCAGATGTGCACGGCGATCGCCATGGTCAGCGCCACCGTCGGGTCGTTCAGCCAGTTCGGGCCGTCATCGCCGGTGAAAGAGAAGATGAGGTGGTTGATCACGCCCCATTCGGGGTTGAGCATGAAGCGCACCGACAGGATGGTCGGGATCGACGGCACCGCCCAGGGCAGGATGAAGATCACGGAGAGCCATTTGATCCAGGTGCGCTGCTGCGCGAAGAAGCCGGACAGGAACAGCGCGATCAGCATCTTGATGTTGATGCCGATGACCAGGAAGATCAGCGTGTTGACCGCGGCGCGCGCGAAGATCGGGTCGTTGTAGAGCGCGACGTAGTTCGACGGAGACCGCGCCAGCCACAGCCCGTAGCAGACGGGATAAACCACGAAGGCGAGGAAAACGAGCAGATAGGGCACGAGCAGGACGATGCCCCAGACCTGCGCCGTGGTCAGCCGCGCCGACAGGGGTGGAGCGGGGATCGCCTGATCGCCAGAGAGCGTAATCGCCATTCTTCGGGACTCTTTGAAAGGACTTCCGGCCGCACGAGGCGGCCGGTATTAGCGTTTCACCTCTCCCCGCACCAGCGGGGAGAGGAAGAAAAGAGCAACTAGCCTGCAACCTGCTTGACGCGGGCGATCAGCTCGTCGACGGCCTTGTCGACCGGGACCTTCTCGCTGACGATCCGGTTCATGGCCTTCGCCCACACGTTCTCGTTGTTGAGGATGGTGAACTTCCAGTTCTTGGTGAAGTCGAACGGCGCGGTGCCGCCCTTGAACTGCGCGTACACGGCCCGGCGGTGCTTGTCAGCCTGCCAGAACGGGCTTTCCTGGCTTTCCTTCGTCACCGGGAACCAGCGGCCGAGCGCGCCCTCGATGTAGGGACGGACATTCTCTTCCTGGAGCAGGAAGCTGATGAACTGCTTGGCCTCGGGCTTGTTCTTGGCCGCCGTGAAGATCAGCCCGGTCTTGACGTCGGAGCGGTAGCGGATGGTCGAACCATCGGGGGCCTTCGGGAAGGACGCGGTGATGATGTCCTGCTCATAGGCCTTCTTGCCGGCGTCGCGCTGTTCCTGCGTGAGGGCCTGGTTCTGCGAGTCCTCGTACCACTTCGCCGCGATCGAGATCGTGAAATTGTGGGTCATCACGATCGTCTTGTTGTGGAAGGCGACGTTGTTGTCCGGATCCTTCCAGGTCGTCGAGGACGGCGGGGTGCAGCCCTTGATGTAGGTATCCGTGTAGTCCTTCATCGCCTTGATCAGGTTGTCGCGGACGTTGGGATCGTCGACCGTGAGCTTGCCGTCATCGTCGACCAGCTTGACGTGATAGGCGTCCATAAAGGTGTAGAACGACTGGAATGCGTCGGTGGATTCGACGCCCATCGGCTGGCCGACGGCATAGATGCGCTGGCCGGTGGCCTTGCGGATCGCAGGCTGCACCTTGTCGCACCAGAACGACCAGTAGCCGTTCCAATCATTCGGGATGTCGCTCTGCTTGAAGCCGGCCTTCTCCAGCATGTCGTTCCAGATCTGGACGTGCATGCTCTGCTGCTTCAGCGGGAAGCCGTAATAAGCCTTCTTCTTGGCCACGTCGTTATAGAGGATCGAGGCCTCCAGCGTATTCTGGACGAACCGGTCCTTGATCGGATCCATGACGTCGGTGAGATCCTCGAGCTTGCCCTCGTAGGCCCACTTGCCCTGCGCCTGCACGTCGTAGGAATCGGAATAGGCGACATCAGGCACGGTGCCGGCATCGAGTGCTGCGACCGTCTTCGGAATCATGTCCTGGATCGCGTACTGCGACAATTCGACCTTGATGCCGGTCTTGGCTTCGAACTTCTTGATCGTCTCGATCAGCGCGTCGTCTTCGGAGCGATAGAAGCCCTTGCTCCACCAGACCGTAATCGTCTTTTGCTGCGCAAATGCGGGTGCAGCGGCTGCAAACAGCCCAGCTGCAGCGACCGCGATTGAGATTGCGCCAATAACCTTGGATTTCACGTTTTTCTCCCTCAAGCCGCCGGTGTTTTAACCGGTCGGATAAAACACTAGCCCATGGCCGCTATCCGATCTAGCGGCATGTTGTCAGACATAGGTCGAGGTGTATCGGGCGCTCGGAGATGCTTAACGCGCGCATCGATCCAATCACCGCATCAATTCGCCCCGATCAATTCGCGTGATCGGCGGACTCGATCCCCAGTTGGATACCTCAGTTTGATTTGGCGCCTTCTTTGGCGTTTTCCGCCGTCGGCGATCCCTCCGGAGCCTGTCCCTTTCCGCCGGTGATGCGCTGTTTCAGCAGGTCGAGGAAAGGAGACGCCGCGGGCGACTGGCGGATCAGGGCTTCCGGATCCGGGAAGATCAGCGGGTCGTCCCAGGGACCCTGCACCATGAACGGGAGTTGGAAGCCAGAGGTTGTATTGAGGCTCGCCACACCCTTCATGTCGTATTCGCGCGTCGGCACTGATGCGGTGCCTGTCAGCGTGATCTTCGCGGCCGGCCCTTCGATGCGGATGTCCTCGGCGGTGGCTATCCCATCAGCGAATTTCACCGCGATGGTGAGATTGTCGTAGGGCGTCGAGCCGTTGCGAAAATTGCCGCCGCCCGACAGCGGCCGGCGCTCGAGCCGCTTCAGCAGCTGCTCGGCATTGAAGCCCGCGATCGCGCCGTCATGGCCTGTCACGGTGGCGGTGCCGTCGAGCGACTGCACCAGGCCGAACGGGCTCGAGCCGGAGGCGACGAGCGACACGTTGATGTTGCCGCGGCCGGACAGCTTGTTGACGCCGAACAATTCGGAGGCGCAGGCCTGGAGGTCGACGTCAGTGAACTGGAGTTGCGCCTTGATGTCGGCGACCGTATCGGCGCGCGAGATGCCGAACGAGCCCTTGGCGATACCGCCATAGACCTGAGCCTCGCCGACCGAGAGCGCCAGCGTGCCGTTGCGCAAATTGGCACCGATCGCGGTGCGGCCGAGCTTCGAAGGACCGACCGTCAGCCTGGCTGCCGACAGGCGCATGTCGAGGTCGGTGCTCGACAATCCGTTGAGATCGAACAGCTGCCTGTTCCAGTCGCGCGCGCCGCTCGCGAGCAGGCGGAAGGTGGAGATATAGGGCGTCAGGTCGAGCGCGTCGGCGGCAAGCGTCGCTTGCAGCGTCTGCCGGCCGTTATTGGCATAGGTGATCACGCCCTCGGCGGTGTTGCCGTCGAGCTCGACATTGACGTTGGTCAGCGCGATGGAGGCGCCGACGACATTGGCACGCGCCTTCAGCGCGAAGCGGCCGAAGCCGCCGCTGCCTGGCTGCGGCTGGCCGGTCCAGCGCAGCGCGTTGCGCAAGGACGGGCTGTCGATGGTGAGCGTGCCTTCCATCATCGGGCTGGTGCGGTTGGCGACGCTGCCGTCGAAAGCGAGCTTGAGCGGCGCGCTGGCGATCCGCGCCTTCAGGCCCGAGCGATCGCCCGAGAGGGCCGCGACGAAATCGGCGAAGCTGATCGAGCCGTCGACGCGCTCGCCGCGCCAGTCGAACTGCCCGGTTGCGGCAAAGGAGCGCGAGATCGAAGGCCACGCCAGCGACAGGTCGATGTCCTCGAGTTTCTCGGTGGCGTTCGTCGCCACGTCCTCGTAGTCGAGCACGCCGTCCTGGATGCGGATCTCGGAAAACGACACGGGGTTGTCGGCGCCGGGCTTCATCGTCCGCGCGATGGTCTGGATGAAGGGGGTCCAATTGCTCTCGCCATCCGGCTTCAGGCTGACATGGATGTGTGGCCGCAGTAGCGTCAGGTCGGCGATCTCGAACCGTTGCAGCAGCAGCGGCAAAAGCCTGAGATTGGCCGTGAGCACGTCGACATGGAGCGCAGGGTCGCTGGTGCCGCCACCCTTGAGGCCGACGTCATGGAATGAGATGTAGCTCGCCGGCAGCACCGAGATGTCGATGTTGCCCGCCACGCTGAGCTCGAGTCCGGTGACGTCGCGGATCTGTGCTTCCACGGCCTTGCGCAGCGCATCGCGGTTGATGAGCCAGGAGGTCGCGATCAGCGCGATCAGCACGACGCCGAGCAGCGCCGCGATCGGCGTCCCGAGGCGCTTCATTCCTTGGGCCATGGTCAATGGCGTGTCCTGATCGGGTTGGACGTTGGAGCCAGAAGGGCGGGGTCGGGAAACCTGCGCGTCCCCACGCCCAATGCCTGTTATGTTAAGTGCCGCAACTTGATGGGTTTTCTTGTCGCTTTCAAGGCCGGGGACGGGCCTGCCCACGGCGTGGGCAGCTTCTAGCACCGGCCCTCGGAATGGAGAACCCCGTATCATTGACGGCTTTGGAGGAATTCGCCTAATAATCGCCGCCGACAAGGCGCGACGCCTGCCGCAGATTTCAGTCGAGGGTTTTTGCATGAATAAGGTCTATCCCGACGCCAAGTCGGCGCTCGAGGGTGTTCTCAAGGACAACATGATGATCATGTCGGGCGGCTTCGGCCTCTGCGGCATCGCCGAGTCGCTGTCGGATGCGATCCGCGACTCCGGCGTCAAGGGTCTGACTGTGGTCTCGAACAATGCCGGCGTCGACGGCATCGGGCTCAGCCGCCTGCTGGAGACCCGCCAGATCAAGAAGATGATCTCGTCCTATGTCGGCGAGAACAAGCTGTTCGCCCAGCAATTCCTGGCCGGCGAGCTGGAGCTGGAATTCAATCCGCAGGGCACGCTGGCCGAGCGCATTCGCGCCGGCGGCGCCGGCATCCCGGCCTTCTACACCAAGACGGGCGTCGGCACGCTGATCGCCGAAGGCAAGGAGGTGAAGGAGTTCGACGGCGAGAAGTATCTGATGGAGCGCGGCCTGTTCGCCGACCTCGCCATCGTGCACGCCTGGAAGGGCGACACCGCCGGCAACCTGATCTATCGCAAGACCGCGCGCAACTTCAACCCGATGATGGCGACCGCGGCCAAGGTCACCGTGGCCGAGGTCGAGCATCTGGTTCCGGCCGGTGAACTCAATCCCGATCACATCCATACGCCCGGCATTTTCGTGAAGCGCATCGTCGAGGTCGGCACGGCCAAGAAGCGCATCGAATTCCGCAACACCCGCCCGCGTACTGCCGCCTAAGGAGAGTCACATGGCCTGGACCCGTGAACAGATGGCTGCGCGCGCCGCGAAGGAATTGCGTGACGGCTACTACGTCAATCTCGGCATCGGCATCCCGACGCTGGTCTCGAACTACATCCCTGAAGGCGTCGACGTCAGCCTGCAGAGCGAGAACGGCATGCTCGGCATGGGCCCGTTCCCCTATGAGGGCGAAGAGGATGCCGATCTGATCAATGCCGGCAAGCAGACCGTGAGCGAGCTGCCCTCGACCTCCTATTTCTCCAGCGCGGATTCCTTCGGCATGATCCGCGGCGGCCACATGGATCTGTCGATCCTCGGCGCCATGCAGGTGGCCCAGAACGGCGATCTCGCCAACTGGATGATCCCGGGCAAGATGGTCAAGGGCATGGGCGGCGCGATGGACCTCGTCGCCGGCGTCAAGCGCGTCGTCGTGGTGATGGAGCATTCCGCGAAGGACGGCCCCAAACTCCTGAAGAAGTGCAGTCTGCCGCTGACCGGCGAGCGCGTCGTCGACATGGTCGTCACCGATCTCGCGGTCTTCACCATCGACAAGCACGGCGACGGTGGCATGGCCCTGATCGAGCTCGCCGACGGCGTCACGCTCGACGAGGTCAAGGCCAAGACCGAAGCCGAATTCCGCGTCGCGTTGAAGAACACGTAAGGTCTTCGCGAAGGGGGCGCGCATGACGATACGGTCTGCGCGTCCGCAAGACGCCGATTTCATCGCAAGAATTATCCTGTCATCGATGCGCGGCTACCGGTCGCGCGGCTGATTCGACATTGCGCTCGGCTGGCCTGAACCCAATTGCCTCGATTTCATCGCGCGCCTTGCCACGGCGCGCGCGATATCGACGTGGCACGTCTCGCAGTTCCTGGTCGCGGAGATTGACGGAAAGCCGGTCGCGGCGCTGTGCGCCGTGCCTGCGGCGAACACCGGGATTTTGGCCTGGCGCGCGATTGAAGAGGTTGGTTTCGCGACCAGGCTTCGCACCATCGCCTCTCGACCTTTGGGCGTCAAAGGCGCATTCTTGTGGACGTTCATCTGGTCTCTCCTGGAACACTGAAGCTTCGCAACCTCAGCTTCCTCGGTTCAGACCAGATGGACAACCTCCTGAGAGACCACAGCTAGGCCGCGGAGGTTGACGGCACGTCGGCCGGCCTGGCCCGCGGCCGCATGCCCTTGCGCCATTCCGTGATCGTGCAAGCGAAGTGGCTGCGGAACCAGCGGGCCATGGCGCTCTGGGCAGAGAAGCCGAGCTGTGCGGCGATGTCAGCCAGCGGCCGGTCGGGATCCTCGATCAGCTGGGTCACGAGATCGGCGCGCTGCGCCTCGAGAATCGCGGAGAAGCTGGTGCCGGCTTCTGCGAGGTGACGGTGGATGGTGCGGCGGGTGCAGGCGAGATGCTCAGCCACGCGCTCGACGGTGCAGTCGCCGCTCGCGAGCAGGATGCGCACGACCTCGTCGACCTTCTCCTCCCAACTTGCCGGCCGGCTTTCGATCGCCTCGATCCGCTTGCGCAGATAGCTCGCGATCAGGGGATGCGCGCTCGGAATCCGCCGCTCCATGTCGTGCGCCGACAGCAGGATCGCATCCTCCTCCGCGTTGAAGATCACGCGGCCGCCGAAAAACTCGTGGTAGCGCTTGCGATCGCGCGGCGGCGGATAATGCAGGCGCACCTCCAGCGGCCGCCAGTCGCTGCTGAACAACGACCGGATGATGCGATGGATGCTGCCGAGCGCCATGTCGATCGACTGCCGCGGCGCGGTCGGCTGCCGGCCGCGCAGATGCAGCGTCAGCGTCACGGTCTGCTTGTCCCTGGCGACGTCGAGCTTCATGCCGTCGTGGTGGACATGGATGAAGCGGGAGAAAGCTTCGATGGCCTCGCCGACGGTGGCCTGTTCGCGTACGATCAGGCCGACTGCGCCGAAATTGGTCAGTCCGCCGTGCTCAGCGAGCCGCAGGCCGAAATCTTCAGCACCGGAGGCTTCTGCCGACATTTCGAGCAGGCGACGCAGACTTGCGACGGCGATCGGGGTATCCGGCTTGTCGAGAACGGCCAGCGGCAGCCTGGCCTTGCGCATCATGTATTTGGGGTCGAGCCCGACCGACCGGGCGACGTCCGGGTAATAGCTCAACCCTGCGCTGCGAATGAGGTCGGTCATGCGACACGTTCCTGTCAGCCATTCCCGCAGATGTCCCGAAATGTAAAGTTTCTGTCCCGATCCGTCAAATCCGAGGATGGGCTGGAACATACATAGGGGAAAGCGAAGCACCGGCGCGAATGCGGTGCGGATGACGGCGGGGCGCGATGAAGCCCTCGGCCGTCTCGCTTCATTTGACCAAGACATTGCTGGATCGGGATTATGCCGGGGAATATGTTTTCCAAGGGTGAGGTATTCGTCATCGAAACCGACGCCGCCTCCCGCGAACAATTGTCCGACGCGCTCCAGCGGAGCGCCTATAACGTGATCTGCTTTGCCGACGGCGCATCGCTGTTGTCGGAAGCCAAGGCGCGGATGCCGGCCTGCGTTGTGCTCGAGATGCCGCCGGATCGCTCCGCGCTCGATGTGCTCAAGCGCCTGCGCGAGGAAAATTGCATGGCGCCGGTGCTGGTGACGTCGGCGAACGGCAGCATCGCGATGGCGGTCGATGCCATCAAGAGCGGTGCAGCCGATTTCATCGAGAAGCCGTTTCGCACCCACGAGGTGGTCGATCGGATCGATGCCGCGATCGACGAATCCGTGCAGCCGGATTCAAACCGGCGACGCTGGCCGCCCCATTGCGAACCCCTGACCGCGCGCGAAGGCGACGTGCTGGCGCATCTGGCCGCCGGCCTGACCAACAAGGAGGTCGCCCGGCGCATGCATCTGAGCGCACGCACGGTCGAGGGCTATCGCGCCAGCATCTTGAAGAAGGCCGGCGCCAAGAACGTGACCGACCTGCTTCGCCGCATCTTCGGCCAGGGTTCGCCCACCAAGGTCTGAAAGTTAATGTCCAAGCGAGTTGTGGCGCGGCGTGATGACGCGTTCCGCGGCCATCGTGCTGCCGCAGCTGCGCCCAACGGAAACCCCAATCGAACCGGTTCCTTCGCTGCCGCGTCTTACCACGATGGCGCGGCGCGTTTTCGCGCGCCCAGTTGGCTGCGCGACGACATCGGCAGGGAGAAATTGGATGCGCACGATCGCAAAATGTCTGACGACGACGAGCCTGGTTCTGATGGCCACCGCGCTCGCCTCGCCCTCATGGGCTGCCGATGTGGACGCCACATCGGCCATCGACACCGTCACCGTCTATCCCGACGGTGCCACCGTCACCCGCCTGATCGCGATCGACCTCGCGTCCGGCGACTCGACGCTGGTCGCGAAGGATTTTCCGCTCTCGCTCGATCCGTCCTCGCTTCGCGTCGAAGGTGGAGGCCGGCGCGAAGCTCACCATCGGTACCGTCGATGCGCGGCCGCCGCGCGCGGCGCCGCCGGTCAACGTCCCCGAGCTCGACAAGCGCATCGAGGCGCTGAAGGACGAGCGCGCGGATCTGCAAGGCGCGATCGATGCGGCCACAGCCCGGCGCAAATTCGCGCAACGCTTCGCCGAAGCCTCTCCCGCCGGTCTCGGCGACAAGGGCGAGGCGCGCCCGATCACCGAATGGCGTGCGGCCTTTACCGCCGTGGCTGACGAAGTCGCGGCCGCAGACACCACGATCCGTGATGCCGCGCGAAAGCAGCGCGAGATCGATCGCCAGATCGCGCAACTCGAAGCCGATCGTTCGGCCAAGCCGCCGAGCAAGCTCGAAGTTCGCATCGATGTCGCCTCCGTAGCTGCGACCAAGGCGACGCTGCGGGTGACTTACGCCGTGCGCAATGCGCGTTGGATTCCGCTTTACGATGCCCGGCTCGACACCGGCGCCAAGGACCGCAAGCCGCAGCTCGAGCTGGTCCGCCGCGCCGAGGTCACGCAATCGACCGGCGAGGACTGGTCGAATGTTGCGCTCGGCGTTTCCACGGTCCGTATCGCCCGTGGTGGCAGCGCGCCAGAGCTGGGCTCGCTGGTCGCGCAATATCCGCAACTGCCGAAGCCGCGCGCGCTGGGCTCGGCCACGGATACGGCCATGCCGGCGCCTGCATCTGCGCCGGCATCGCGAAAGATGGAGGCGGCACGAAGCAGGGAGGAATTTGATCTGCCGGCCCAGCGTGCCGATGAACAGCAAGCCATTGCCGAGATCGGCGATTTCCAGGCCACCTTCAAGATTCCCGGCCGCGTCAGTGTTGGTGCTGCCGAGGGCGCGAAGAGCCTGCGCATCGCCTCGATGAGCGTGCCTGCTGATCTCGCGGTACGCGCCGCACCGGTGCAGGACCCCACCGCCTTCCTCGAAGCCAGCTTCAGGCCGACCGAAGACACCGCGTTGTTGCCTGGCAAGGTCGCGATCTACCGCGACGGCATCTTCGTCGGCCGCGGCAAGCTCTCGGCATCGGCCAGGGACGACGTCGTCCGGCTCGGCTTCGGCGCCGACGACAAGGTCAAGATCGAACGCGCGGTGCTCAGGCGCAACGAGGGCTCGGCCGGCCTCCTGGTCACGACCTCGAAAACCGACGAGCGCGCGTTCAAGACCACTGTCCGCAACGGCCACGACTTCCCGATCCACGTCGCGATCGAGGACCAGCTGCCGGTCAGCGAGAACGAGGACATCGTCGTCGAGATGCTGCCCGCGACCACGCCGCCCACGGCAAAGGATATCCGCGACAAGCGCGGCGTGCTGGAATGGTCGTTCGACGCCAAGCCCGGCGAGGTCCGCGACATCAACTTCGCCTGGCGCGTCCGCTGGCCGAAGGACAAGAACGTGGTGCTCGTCCCCTCGGGCTAGGTTGTCACCGTTGAGCGGCGCTTGTTCACCTCGCCCCGGAGGAACGGGGAGAGGTGGACGGGAGCGCAGGCTATTCCTTCACCGCGCCGGTGAGCGAAGACACGTAGTAGTCCACGAACAGCGAGTAGAAGATCGCGACCGGCAGCGAGCCGAGCAGCGAGCCCGCCATCAGCGCGCCCCATTGGTAGACGTCGCCGGTGACGAGCTCGGTCAGGATCGCGACCGGCACCGTCTTGTTGGCGCCGCTCTGGATGAAGGCGAGCGCGTAGATGAACTCGTTCCAGGATAGCGTGAAAGAAAAGATGCCAGCCGAGATCAGGCCCGGCACCGCGAGCGGCAGCGTGATCCGCCGCAGTATCTGCAGCCGCGTCGCGCCGTCGACCAGCGCGCATTCCTCGAGCTCGTACGGTATCGACTTGAAATAGCCGATCAGCAGCCAGGTGCAGAACGGCACCAGGAAAGTCGGGTAGACCAGGATCAGGGCCAGCGGCGAGTCGAACAGGCCGAACTGCACCACCACCGTGGCGAGAGGGATGAACAGGATCGACGGCGGCACGAGGTAAGCGAGATAGATGCCGAGCCCGACATAAGCGCTGCCGCGGAAGCGCAGGCGCTCGATGGCGTAGGCGGCAAGCGTGCTCGCGACCAGCGACAGCGTGGTCGCCCCGATCGCCACCAGCATCGTCGTCCACAGCCAGCGCGGATAGGACGTGTCGAACAGCAGGTGCTTGATATGCGCCAGCGTCGGGGAGGAGATCCAGAACGGATTATGCTCCCGGTAGTTCAGCAGCTCCGCGTTCGGCTTGAACGAAGTGATCGCCATCCAGTAGAACGGAAACAGCAGGATCAGGACGAAGCAGCCGAGCGGCAGATAGATCATCATCAGTCGGCGCAGCCCGGAATCCCACGCCATGGTGTCGGGTGCGGCTTTGGCGTCAGCGACGGCGGCGCGTTGCGCGACGGTGTCAGTCATTGGCCTCTCCCTGCTGCCATTTGCGGCGCGCCAGGCCGAAATAGGAAAACAGCGTCGCGAACACCAGGAAGGGGATCATCGACACCGCGATGGCCGCGCCTTCGCCGAGCTCGCCGCCGGCGATGCCGCGCTGGAACGCGAGTGTGGCCAGCAAATGCGTCGAGTTGCCGGGACCGCCCCGGGTGATTGCGTAGACCAGCTGGAAGTCGGTGAAGGTGAAGATGATCGAGAAGGTCATGACGATCGCAAGGATCGGCATCATCATCGGGAAGGTGATGTAGCGGAAACGCTGCCAGGAACTGGCGCCGTCGAGCATCGCAGCCTCGTAGAGCGAGGGCGAGATGGTCTGCAGCCCCGCCAGCAGCGAGATCGCCACGAACGGAATGCCGCGCCAGATGTTGGCGGCGATCAGCGAGAACCGCGCCGGCCACGGCGAGCCGAGGAAGTCGATATTGCTGCCGCGCCAATGCAGCACGTCGACCAGCAGGTAGGAGATGATCGAGAATTGCGGATCGTAGATCCACCAGAACGCCAGGGCCGACAGCACCGTCGGCACGATCCAGGGCAGCAGGATGATCGCGCGCAGCACGCTCTTGAACGGAAAATGGTTGTTGAGCAGCAGCGCGAGCCAGAAGCCGAGCGCAAACTTCCCGAAGGTCGCGATACCAGTGTAGACGACGCTGTAGAACACCGCGTTCCACCACAGCGGATCGCTGAGCAGATACTGGAAATTGTCGAGGCCGACGAAGATGCCCTTCTGGCCGATCGTGGTGTCGGTAAAGGCGAGCCAGATGCCGAGCCCGAGCGGATAGGTCAGAAACACCGCGAGCAGTCCGATCGCAGGCGCGAGACACATCACGATCAGGAACGGCTTGTAGTCGAACAGGCGCACGAGCCAGTTCGGTTGCCGCTTGGCCAGTGCAGGGGAGGAGAGGGTGGTAACGGACATCGGGGCGTCGTCTTGTCTGAAGTGTCACCGCATCGTCATTGCGAGCGAAGCGAAGCAATCCAGTCTGTCTCCGCGGTTACAGTCTGGATTGCTTCGTCGCTTCGCTCCTCGCAATAACGGTTGCTCGTCGTCGGCAGTTACCTCTGTCGCCGGAAGTACCGCTTGCAGCGCTGCTCGGCTTCGGCGGCCGCGGCTTCCGGCGTGGCCGCGCCGGTTGCCACGGATGCGAACATCTGGATCAGCACGTAATCGGCGCTGACGGCGCCCGTCGCCGTCGAGATTGGACCCGCATAGCCGTCATAATAGGTGCTGTTCATGGTGTCCTTGAATATCTTCACCTTGGGATCCTGCGACCACACGGCGGCGTCCGCGTAGGCGGCGAGCGGTTGGGCCCAGTAGCCGGAGTTGGCGTTGAGCCACGGCTCGTACTGGTCCTTTTCGAGCATGAATTGCAGGAAGGCCTTTGCCGCGTTGGGGTACTGGCTGTGCTTGAACACCATGGCGTTCAGCGTCAGGCCGGCCATCGGCGAGATCTTGGCAACGCCCTTCGGCAACAATTGATGCTCGGTATCGTCGGCGATCGGCTTGGTTGCCGGATCGTTCTTCAGCGAGAAATACAGCGAGACGCCGTTGGCGGTCAGCGAGATCTCCTGCGCAGCATAGGCGCGGTTGTTGCTGACGTCGTTCCACGAGGTCGTGCCGGCGATGAAGGTCGGGTAGAGTGCCTTCACCCAGTTCAGCGCGGCGATCGTCTCCTTGCTGTTGATGGTGACGTTGCCGTCTTCGTCGAGCAAGGCAGCATTGTGCGACCACAGCGCCCAGCTGGCAAAGCCGTTGCCGTCTCCCTTGGCGTTGCCGAGCGCAAAGCCCGCCGGCTTGCCGGCCTTTTGCAGCTTCTGGCAGAGGTCGAGAATGCCCGCGTGATCTTCCGGCACCTTATCGAAGCCGACCGACTGCAGGATCGATTTGCGGTAGACCAGAGGGCCCGCGGTGGCGCCGAACGGCAACCCGATCCAGGTGTCGCTCTTGTTCTTCTTGCCGTAGCGCTGGGCCAGCGGCAGCCAGCCGCCGTAACGCTTGCCGACATAGTCGGCGACATCGGTCAGCTCGATCAGCTTGTCGATATAGATGTGCGGCGCATCGGAGAAGCCGATGATGATGTCGGGGCCGGCGCCGGAATTGGCGGTGACCGCGGTCTGCTGGTTGATGTCCTCCCAGCCGACGAAATCGACCTTGACCTCGACCCCGGTGTCCTTGGTGAACTTGGCCGTATTGGCGCGGAACACGTCTTCGTCGGCCTGGACGAAGCGCACTGGCCGCAGCATGCGAAGCGTCGCGCCCTTCTCGATCGGCAGTTTCGGGGCAGGGACATCCGCTGCCTTGATCGTCGATTGAGCATTCGCCGGCGCGCCTGATGCCGCTACAGCCGCAGCGGACAGGCCCAACGCCAAGGCATCACGACGTGTGATGTCGTTCCTCATCCGTTCCTCCCTGTGATGTCTCCCTTCCCGGCGTTGATCGCCGGTGAAGGGCCGTCTCGGTCTTTTGCCGTCCCGCGGCGCGCGTTGCGCCGGCCGCCTCAGCTGTTGGGCCCGCGATCCATGCTGACGGGCTGCCAGCGGCGGAGCGCGGTGTCTTGCAGCACCGACGGATTGACACAGCTTACCGGCCACATGCCCTGAAGCACCAGTGACAATTCGTAGCCCACCCGGCGCTTGCGCGCTTCGTCGAACCGTGCCGAGGCCGAGGCGACATGGGCGGTCAGGGTCACGTTCTCCATGCTCAGGATCGGGTTGTTGTGCGACGGCGGCTCCCTTTCCAGCACGTCGAGCGCGGCGTGCGCGATCCAGCCCTCCTGCAGCGCCTTGATCAGGCTCTCCTCGTCGACCGTGGCGCCGCGCCCCGTATTGATGAAGACCGAGCCCTTCTTCATCTGCCGAAAATGCTTCTCGGTCAGCATGTGATGCACTTCGGGCCGGGCGGGGGCGTGCATTGACACGAAGTCGGACTGCGACAGCACCTCGTTGAGCGTTGCCGGCATCACGCCGTGGTCGTACATCAGCGTTTCCTGGATGAAGGGATCGTAGGCCATCATGCGCAGTCCGAAGGGAGCGGCGCGCTTCGCAACCGCACGCGCGACGCGGCCGAACGAGATGAAGCCGAGCGTCTGACCCATCAATCGCGGGATCTTCAGCAGCGCGGGCCGGCCCTCGGACCAGCGGCCCGTGCGCACCATCTTGTCCTGCTCGATCAGCCGGCGGAAGCCTGCCAGCAGCAGCATCATGGCGTGGTCGGCGACTTCCTCGATGAAGGTATCGGGGATGTTGGTGACGGGAATGCCGCGCGCGGTCGCGGCCTTGATGTCGACGCTGTCGACGCCGACCGAGCCGAGCGTGATCACCTTGCAGTTCTCCAGCGAGTCGATGATGTTCTTGGTGATCGGGATGGCCTTGGCGTAGATCGCGTCGGCATGTCTGGCAGCGGCGATGAACTCCGCCTCGTTGGCCGGCGCCTCGACGATCTCGGCATCGATCGGATCGAGCGCCTCGCGCTCGTAGGAATAATCGCTGCCCGCGACCGTGAAGCTCGCGCCCTTCGGCGTCACCACCCTGTATTTCGGCATGTCCTGCTCCCGATTTGGTTTGTCGGTTCTTGTTGCGGCTCGGCCTCGTGGGGCCTTTGCGTCTTTTACGCGAAATCGGCGCGAGTGCGTACAATTCCCGGTTGACGCCGCCGCGATTGTTCACCGTTGTTCCCGGCGGCCTAGGGGCTTCTACGGAGGCCTGTAAGTAACTTGCTAAGGGGTCTCATACTAAATGCTGAGTCAATTTCGATCGATTCACTCGCGTGCCCGTATCCCTTTTCTCCGGAGTCCATCCCGTGAAGTTGAGCAATCTGAAGATCGCCCCCAAGCTTGGCATCCTCGTCGGCGTCACCCTGTTCGGTTTGTGTATCTCCGGGGTTCTCGCCGGATATCTGATGAAGCGCGAGATGGTGAATGCGCGCATCGACCAGACCAAGTCCATCGTGGAAGTGGCGCTCAGCTTCGCGGGCAATCTGAAGAAGCGCGTCGATGCCGGTGAGCTGACCAAGGATGCGGCCATGGCCGAGCTTCGTCGCTACGGCAACGCGATGACCTACGACAACGGCACGGGCTATCTGTTCGGCACGTCCTATGACGGCATCACCCAGCTCGCGCCTGATCCGAAGCAGGTTGGCCAGAACCGCATGGACATTCTGACCAATGGCCGCAATCTCTCCAGGGATTGGATGGACGGCGTCAAGGCCAACGGCTCGATGCTGCTGTTCTACGAGTACATGAAGCCCGGCCAGGAAAAGCCGATCCGCAAGGTCGGCTATTCGGCGGCCGTTCCCGGCTTCGACATGTATCTCGGCACCGGCGGCTATCTTGAAGATATCGATGCCAAGATGGTTCCGATCTACTGGTTGCTTGGCCTCGCGATGCTCGTCATCGTCGTTATCGCCGGCAGCGTCGCCTGGATGCTCGGCCGCAGCATCAGCCGCCCGCTGGCCCTGCTCGGCGCCCGCATGAAGGACCTCGCCGACGGCAAGCTGGAGGGCGACATCCCCGGCGTCGGCCGCGGCGACGAGGTCGGCGCGATGGCTGCGACCGTCCAGATCTTCAAGGACAATGCGCTTCGCATCCGCGACCTCGAGAAGACCGAAACGGCGGCGATGGAGCGTGCGGCGGCGGAACGTCGCAGCGCGATGGAAGACATCGCGAGCGACTTCGAACGCAGCGTCAACGGCATCGTCCGCTCGGTGTCCTCGGCCGCGGCCGGCATGCAGTCGACGGCGCAGTCGATGACCGCGACCGCCAGCGATGCCTCCTCGCGGGCAGCAACGGTCGGCGCGGCCTCGCAGAAAGCCTCCGGCAATGTCGGCACGGTCGCCGCCGCCGCCGAAGAGCTCTCGAGCTCGGTTGCGGAAATCTCCCGCCAGGTGACGCGCTCGACCGAAGTGGCGAGCCGTGCCGTCAGCGACGCCGAACGTACCAACGCCACGGTGCAGGAGCTCTCCACCGGCGCCGAGAAGATCGGCGAGGTGGTCAAGCTCATTCATTCGATCGCGGCGCAGACCAACCTGCTCGCGCTCAACGCCACCATCGAGGCCGCGCGTGCCGGTGAATCCGGTCGCGGCTTCGCCGTCGTCGCCTCCGAGGTCAAGGCGCTGGCCAACCAGACCGCCAAGGCGACCGAGGAAATCTCCGCCCAGGTCGCGGCGATGCAGACTTCCACCAGCGATGCCGTCGCAGCGATCGGCGGCATCACGCAGACCATCGCCGAGATGAGCGAGATCACCGCCGGCATTTCGGCCTCGATCGAGCAGCAGGGCGAGGCCACCCGCGAGATCGCCCGCAACATCCAGTCGGTTGCGGCCGGCTCGAGCGAGATCAACGCCCATATCGGCAGCGTCACGTCGGCCGCGCAAGCGACCGGCGCTGCGGCCGGCGACGTGCTGACCAACGCGCGCGAGCTGGATCACCAGTCCGGCGCGCTGCGCAGTGCGGTGGACGGCTTCCTCGCCAAGGTTCGCGCGGCCTGATTCCTGGCGCTGAATTCGGTCGGTGGGCGATGACGCGCAAGCGCCGCGCCCACCTTTTCCTTTTTTTGAGCAGTCGCGATTTATGTCACCGCAGACCCCTGTCGTGACGCGATGACGACGCCGGCGAGCACCAGCGCGTAGCCGATCAGGTGAAACGGCTGGAGTTTCTCCCCGAGCAGCAGGATCGCCATCGCCGAGCCGAACACCGGCACCAGATGGAAGAACGGCGCGGCGCGGTTCGGCCCGATCAGCGCGACGCCGCGGTTGAAGAAGAGATAGGCGAGGGTCGAGGGAAAGATCAGGATGTAGCCGAGCGTCATCAGAGTCTCGGTGTCGAAATGCAGCACCCGGCCGCTCCATCCTTCCCAGACCGCCGTGGGCACCAGCATCATGGCGCCACAGCATGTGGTGAAGGACAGAAACGACAGCTGATGAACCTTCGGCCGCCGCGGGATGAAGGCGGAGTAGATTCCGAACGCGACCAGCGAGGAGGCGAACATGATGTCGCCCCTGTTGAACGAGATGCTCGCCAGCGCAGCGAGATCACCGCGCAGGATGATGATCAGCACGCCGATCAACGATGTCGCGATCCCGGCAAGCTGCCCGCCGGTGAGCCGCACGCCGAACAGCACCAGCGACCACAGCGCCACGAACAGCGGACCTGCCGACTGGATCAGCAGCGCGTTCAGCGCCTCGGTATATTGCAGGGCCCAGTAAGAGATCGCATTGTTGAAGGCGAAGCCGACGAGCGACAGGAACAGCATCAGCGGCAGGCTGTTCCGCAATGCGGGCCAGTCGCGCTTCAGGTGCGGCCACGAGAACGGCAGCAGGATCAGGAACACGCCGAACCAGCGGATCGTGGTCACCGTGAGCGGCGGCACATGCGCGCCGACATGGCGCGCGATCACGATGTTGCCGGCCCAGAACAACGAGCTCAGGCTCAACAGCAAATAGGGCTGGTCGTTGAGCCAGCTGGCGGGATTTGATGCGGGGGGCGCGGGCGAGGCGATCGTCATTGGCGTCGATCGCGAGCTTGCGCCGGTTCGCCGTCACGACACAAGTCACACCGCCGCAATGCTACGATGCAGCTGCGACCCGAGAGGTGCCATTGGCGGTCAATATATTGAACAGTGAAACTAGGTCGCCTGCTTGCGTGACGCCACGAACACGCCCGACAGCACCAGCGCGAAGCCGATGAAGTGGAAGGCCTGCGGCCGCTCGCCCAGGAAGGCCATCGCCATGATCGAGCCGAACACCGGCACGACGTGGAAGAACGGCGCGGCGCGGTTAGCGCCGATCAGCCGGACGCCACGGTTGAAGCAGAGATAAGCGAGCGTCGATGGAAACACCGCGACATAGAACAGGGTGAGCAGATTCGGCTCGTCCAGCTTCATGACGGGGCGCGCCGATAGCTCCCAGATCTCCAGCGGAATGAGGCACGCCGCGCCGGCGCCGAAGGTGAAAGCAAGGAACGACAGGCCGTGGATCGGCGGCCGCTTCAGGGTCAGCACGGAATAAAGCGCGAAGATGATCAGCGCGACCATGAAGATCAGGTCGCCCTTGTTGAAGGCGATGTTCGACAGCGTGGTGAGATCGCCATGCAGCAGGATGATCAGCACGCCGCACATGGAGAGAGCCACGCCGAAGGCCTGCGCCGCAGTCAGACGGATGCCGAGGATGGCGAGCGACCACAGCGCCACGACGAGAGGCGCGGCCGACTGCAGCAGCAGGGTGTTGAGCGCCTGGGTATGTTCCAGCGCCCAATATTGCAGTGTGTTGAAAGCGCCGATTCCGGTGATCGAGAGCGCGATCATCAGGCCGAATTTGCTGCGGATCGCCGGCCAGTCCTGGGCGAGGTGCTTCCAGGCAAACGGCAGCACCAGCAGGAAGGCGAAGGTCCAGCGCAGGAAGGACAGCGTCACCGGCGGGATGTGTCCGGCGGCCATCCGTCCCACAATCGCGTTGCCGGCCCAGCACAGCGCGGTGATGCCGAGCAGGAGATAAGGCTGGTTGGCAATCCAGTGCTGGCCGGATGTTTCGGCGCTCGTGGTCTGGCCGGTGGCGGACATCGTGATTGTTATGGCCCCGCGGTGGAATGCACCAAGAAGAACGCCAAGGCCTGCGGCCCGGCTTCGTCCGGACCGGTTGAGAGCCGGCACCGTTCAAAGACATGGAAATCGAGGTTGCATCAACGGCGGCAGGTGCAACGCGACCATGCAGCGGCAGGTGCTGCGCCTAGCGCTTTGGTCGAGATCTGCGCATGGCCGGCGAAGATTTCCGGATTTTCGGGGGATATCAAAGGCTTGGATCGGGCATTGGATCCTCAAAACGCCCCGTTCTTGCTTGCTTAGGAAGGCCGCTTCCTTTATCCGGTGGGGCTGCCCCGCGTACGAACGGCACCAGGCCGGGAATTGGGCTGGGCGCAGGCATGATCCCGGAAAAGTGGGTACCGGTTTTCCGATTGGATCATGCCACTTAGAGAGTATTCTTCGAAGGATTACCCGCGAATGGCCAATGTTGTCGTCGTCGGCGCCCAGTGGGGCGACGAAGGAAAGGGCAAGATCGTCGACTGGTTGTCGGAGCAGGCGGACATCGTCGTTCGCTTCCAGGGTGGCCATAACGCCGGCCATACGTTGGTCATCAACGGCGCGACCTATAAGCTCGCGCTGCTGCCCTCCGGTGTGCTGCGCGAGGGCAAGCTCTCCGTGATCGGCAACGGCGTGGTGTTCGATCCCGCGGCCTTCCTCGACGAGGTGACCAAGCTCAGGGCGCAGGGCGTTGCGGTTTCGCCGGAAAACCTGCGCGTCGCCGAGAACGTCACCCTGATCCTGCCGCTGCACCGTGAGCTCGACGCCTTACGCGAATCCTCCAATGCCGCGACCGCGATCGGCACCACCCGCCGCGGCATCGGACCCGCCTATGAGGACAAGGTCGGTCGCCGCGCCATCCGCCTGATGGACCTCGCCGATCTCGATACGCTCCCGCACAAGATCGACCGGCTGCTTGCGCACCACAACGCGCTCCGTCGCGGCCTCAACCTGCCGGAGTTCGACGGCAAGGAGATCCTGAAGGAGCTGAGCGCGCTGGCGCCGCAACTGTTGCCCTACGCGGAAACCGTGTGGCGCCTGCTCGACATCGAGCGGCGTGCCGGCAAGCGCATGTTGTTCGAGGGCGCGCAAGGCGCGCTGCTCGACGTCGACCACGGCACTTATCCTTATGTCACCTCGTCCAACACGGTGGCGGCGCAGGCCGCGACCGGCGCCGGTCTGGGACCGAGCGCAGTCGGTTATGTGCTCGGCCTGTGCAAGGCCTACACGACCCGCGTCGGCCAGGGCCCGTTCCCGACCGAGCAGGACAACGCGGTCGGCCGCAAGATCGGCGAGCGCGGCCGCGAATTTGGCACCAACACCGGCCGGCCCCGCCGCTGCGGCTGGTTCGATGCCGTCCTGGTCCGCCAGACGGTGCGGACCTGCGGCATCAACGGGCTGGCGCTGACCAAGCTCGACATTCTCGACGGCTTCGATTCGATCGACGTCTGCGTCGGCTACAAGCTCGACGGCAGGGAGATCGACCATCTGCCGGCCGGCGAGGGCGCCCAGGCCCGGGTCGAGCCGATCTGGGAGACCATCGAGGGCTGGAAGGAGCCGACGGCCAACGCCCGCTCCTGGGCCCAGCTGCCGGCCCAGGCCATCAAATATGTCCGCCGGATCGAGGAATTGGTGGGGTGCCCGGTCGCGCTGCTTTCCACCAGCCCCGAACGCGAGGATACTATCCTGGTGCAAAACCCGTTTGAGGCTTAACGATCTCTTACCAGGACGCGGATATAGTTGAGTAGAAATGGCTGATTACTATCCGCTGATCGCCCGCGCTATTGCCGCCCTGGACCCTAACGCTCCCGGCGAAAGCCGGCGCGCGCTCTATGAGCGTGCGCGCACGGCCCTGATCGCCCAGTTGCGCAGCGTGCAGCCGCCGCTGTCCGAATCCGAGATCACCCGCGAGCGGCTGTCGCTGGAAGAGGCCGTCCGCAAGGTCGAATCCGAGGCCGCCCTGCGCGCCCGCGAGGCCTCGCGCCCGGGCGGCGGCGCCCGCAGTGGGGGCGGGAGCGGCGATGCGTTCCGCCGCGCCAGCGCCCGTGCCGCCGAGACCAACCCGTCCGCACCCCCTCAGCCGTCCGCGCCGCCGCGGGCCCGAACTGCGGCGCCGCGCAACGACCGTCCGCCGCTCGGCAGCGACGACCAGGGCGAGGCTCCGCGTCCGCCGCGCGCTCCGCGTTTCGATGCGCCACGCCAGCCGTCTCCGCCGGAACCGCCGGCCGGGCGCGATCGCTCGCCTCCGCGCCGTCCACAGGACGGCGGACCGCCTCCGCTGCCGCCGGCACCGGGCGTGCGCGGGTTCCGCGACATCACGGCCGACGTCAACGATCTCGGCGGAGCCGCCGCGCAGGCCAATCGCGCGGCGCGCCGGACCTACGCCAACGTGCCCTCGCCCACGCCGGAATTCGACCGGCTGGAGCCGAGCCTGGAAAATCGCGCCGCCGAGCCCGATGCGCCCTATTCCTATGACGAGTCGATGGAGGAGGCCGAACGCTACACGCCGCCGTCGCCGCGTCCGCGCATCGCGCCCAATCAGGACGCCAAGAAGCGCGCCGGCAGAGGCTCCGTGTTCCCGTTCAAGAGCGCGATCGCAATCGGCATCGTGCTGATCCTGGTCGGCGCCGGTATCCTTTGGGGCAAACAGCTGGTCCAGACCGCGACCAATATGTTCAAGTCGTCCCCTACCCAGGTGGTGGAGGCGCCGAAGGATAGTTCGCAGCCGCAGAGCAAGCCCAAGATTCCAGATCGCGTCGGCCAGCCCTCGGCCAGCGACCAGCCTGCCGCGCCGGTGGCGCAGAAGGTCGTGCTCTATGACGAGGATCCGTCCGACCCGAAGGGCAAGCAATATGTCGGCTCGGTGGTGTGGCGGCTCGAACCGATCAAGGCGTCGGGCAACCAGAAGGCCGACGTCGCCGTGCGTGCCGACATCGAGATCCCCGAGCGCAAGTTCAAGATGACGATGTCGTTTCGTCGCAACACCGACTCGTCGCTGCCGGCGAGCCACACGGCCGAGCTGACCTTCATCCTGCCGCCGGACTTTCCTGGCGGCAGCGTCTCCAACGTGCCGGGCATCCTGATGAAGTCGAATGAGCAGGCGCGCGGCACGCCGCTCGCGGGCCTCGCGGTCAAGGTCACCGACGGTTTCTTCCTGGTCGGCCTCTCCAACGTCGATGCCGACCGTGCCCGCAACGTCCAGCTCCTGAAGGAGCGTTCGTGGTTCGATGTGCCGCTGGTCTACGCCAACCAGCGCCGCGCCATCATCGCGATCGAGAAGGGCGCCCCCGGCGAGCGCGCCTTCAACGACGCCTTCGCCCAGTGGGGTGACTGAGGCTTCTCACCTCCCCCAGGGGAGAGGTGAGACCTCCAGCGGGCAGCTGCTGCTACCTGAAATTTGCCGGCCTTACTCCGCCGCCGCCTCCCGCTTGCGGGCCGCGGTGGCGGCTGCGTGCTCGCGGTCCATCACGGCGCGGCAGCCGGGGCTGAGCTGGGCCTTTTTATGCACCATGCAGGCGGTGATGCGCCGGATGTCAGGGATTTCATAGGAGCATAGCCGCATCGCATCGCCCGAGCACATCTGCTGCGCTTCGGACGAGAAGGCGAGGCTGGGTGATGCCTGAAGGGTGAGGGCGGTGGCGGCGACGGCCAACAGCGAAGCCGTGGCCTTAAGTGGCGAAGCGATGGTCTGGTTGCGTGTCATGAAGGATGCGTCCCCGAGTTCCGTGGATTGAACCACTTGGTTTTGGGGCGCCGCACGCGGCTTGAAATGTCGCATGTCACAGCCTTCACGCCGGGGACTCCAGCCCCCGCATGTGGTCGCTCGATTTCTTGATGTTCGAATCGAAAAGTGCTGCGCCGCCCGAGCGAAGTATGCGCCAAAGTCGCGAAGCTTCAATGGGAGGCGCGAAGGAATTCGCAGATGTTGCGCGTCCGTCACGCAATATGGGGTTACGCGCTCAGGTCGATTGATCGGACGATGCGCTCGTCGGTCCGTCGCTCGCCGCGAGGGCGGCGGCGTGCTCCTCGACAGCCGTGATCCCCTTGGCGGTCAGCTCGAACAGGTCGCCATCCTTCGTCACGTAGCCGTCCGCGATCAGCTCGCCGACCTTGCCGTTCCGATCGTCGGCGAAGGCGACGGACTGGCTGATGTCCCTGAGGATCGAAAGCTGTTCCTCCCGCAACATCACGTCGTTCTCCGTTCGCCCGGGTCGGCGGACCCTCACATGCCGTGGCTCTCGAACACCTTGCTGCAGGATCGCGACAGCTTCGCACGATGGGCCTGCAGGCAGCCTTGCACTGCACCGTCATTGCCGAGATCCTTGCGGCACAGCCGCGAGGCATCACGCGAGCAGGCATTCTGTTCCTGCGGTGAGCCCATATGGCCTTGGGCGAGCACGGGCGTGTTCGACAGGCCGCCGAGGGCCGAGAGCGTGATCGTCGCCAGCAACAACAATTTACGAGGCATCGGCGGCTCCAGATCTGACGGTGAATTTCAAGGTCCTGTCTGAACTCGTCGCCTTGCCACTTGTTCCTCCTTCGAGCCGCGGTAACCCGCTATCCAAGGTTCCCGGCGCGCTGCTATAAAATCCGTCGGCGGATGAGGAGTCCTCGATGAAACGCTATCTGGTGTTTGCGCTCGTTGGTCCGTTCGTGGGCGGATTCCTGCTGCTGCTGACGACGACCTACCAGTCCGGCTACTGGACGCAGACGAGTCTCGACGAGGTCGGCAAGCTGTTCGCCGTGTTCTTCAAGAGCCTGCAATACAGCTATCTGTTCGGCTTGCTGCCCTCGCTGATGATCGGCGCGGTCGACGACATCCTGATCCACGTCAGGCGGGTCCGGCCGGGGCTGCGGATGCTGCTGGTCGGCCTGTTCGCTTTCATCCTGGCTGCGTTCACCTATGGCTCGCGCGGGCCGGATTCCGGCGCGGTGCAGTTCATCCTGTACGGCCTGGTCGGTTTCGTGCCGTCGGTGCTGTCATCCTGGATCGTGCATCACTATGTCGAGGAGCCGCAAGCGGCAGCGGCGGCAAGCTGAGCGCGACTTCCTGACGCGACGCAGCAACCTCTGCTGCGTCACTGCGTTCTCCAATGGCCATGACCATGCCTGATGACGACATTCTCGCACCACGCAAGCCCCGTTCCGGGACGCATCCGCGCGCCGACTTCTCGGGCCGCCAGACGCGCGCGCCGATCATCGACCAGGAGGGCCATGAGATCCGCCCCGAGACCCTGGAGCAGGGGTTTCGCGAATTTCGTTTCGAGTTCGGGGAAGGATCTGGCCGAGGATTTAGCCGAGGATTCGGCAACGCCAATCCATTCGGCAATCTGACGCGCGAGCAGCGGATCGCGCGGTTCGAGGCGATCGCAAAGCTGCTCGACGTCGCGTTCGTCCTGCCCGGCACCAATATCCGCTACGGCATTGACGGGCTGATCGGTCTGATCCCCGTCGTCGGGGACATCATCAGCACCGCGATCTCGCTGTGGCTCGTGCGTGAGGCCCGCGCGCTTGGCGCGCCCTGGTACATCACCGCGCGCATGCTGGGCAATGTCGCAGTCGACGGCGTTGTCGGGATCGTGCCGTTCGCCGGCGACGCCTTCGACGTCATGTTCCGCGCCAATATGCGCAACGTCCGCCTGCTGCGCCGCTGGCTCGACAAGCAGCCCCGGATGTAGGGCTCCTTGCTTCCTCGGCCTTCCTTCTCTCGTGTCCGGGGCACGAGAGTCTTGGTCTTGCTTCTGAACCAAAACGCAAAAAGCGCGATGACCTTTCAGCCATCGCGCTGTCCGCGCACATCGGGGTTTTTCGGAAAATTTACGCCGCGTCGGCGTCGGTCTCGGCCACCGGCTCCGGCTTGCGGTGGCGCGGCAGCGGGAATGCCTCGCTCTCATACAGCGAGCGGATGCCGTTCTGGTCGAAACGGGCTTCCTCGACCTGGAGATAGGCGCCATTCAGCGAATCCGTCGGCAGCTGCTCCATCGCGAACTGCACGGCCTCGGCAGCAGTGCCGAACCGGCGATAGGTGAAGCCCGCGCGCTTCTTCTTGCGGATGGCAGCGGGGAAGAGCTCGGCGGAAGTGTTGAAGTTGAACGGACGCAGTGGACGCATGGTCAAAGACCTCGTGATCTTGTCTGGGGCTTTAAGCGCGTGGGGTTTGGGAGGGCGGAGGCTGCAGTCAAGCGGGCCCGCCGCATGTCATTTTCGTCCTCTAATATAGGCCGTTTTGACAAAAATGCGACCCCTGCGATGCGAGATGATGAATCCACGCATGGCAGCTCCGCAGAGCAAAAAAATCGAGCGATTTCAGTAGTTTATATGGTTTATATCTTCCCAAGAAGCACCAGGACGAGCAGCACCGCCAGAATGACGCCGCCGATCCCCATGCCGGAATGGCCCATGCCGTAGCCATATCCGCCGATCCGGCCGGACCAGCCGCCCAAGAGATAGATGATCACCAGGATGATCAGGATGGTCCCGAGTGTCACGGTGTCCTCCTTGGCGCCCTCCTTTGCATCCTTCCCGGCGGCCGCCCGAAAGCGCTCATCGGCTGCACCGCCGGACGAGAAAAGCATATCGCGCGGCCGGGTTCCATCGGGGCAACCCGGCGGCGCGCAACCTTTATTTCGGCTCGAGCTTCAGCGCCGCTGAATTGATGCAGTAGCGCAGGCCGGTCGGTCCCGGTCCATCGGGGAAGACATGGCCAAGATGACCGCTGCATTTGGAGCAGAGCACCTCGGTGCGGATCATGCCGTGCGTCGTATCCCGCTCCTCGTCGATATGGCTCTCGACGGCAGGCGCGGTGAAGCTTGGCCAGCCGCAGCCGGAATCGAACTTCGCGTCGGATTCGAACAGCACGTTGCCGCAGCCGGCGCAGACATAGGTGCCGGCACGGTGGTCGTGCTCATACTCGCCGGAGAAGGGGCGTTCGGTCGCCTTCTCGCGCAGCACCGCGTACTGCATCGGCGACAATTCGCGCCGCCACTGCTCTTCGCTCTTGATAACCTTGTCGTCGGTGGTTTTCATCTTGGTGTCGGGCATGGGTCTCCCGTTTTGTCTGGTGATCTCTGGGATCAATTGGTGGCCTTGCTGGCATTCACCAGCGTCGGCTTCTCGATGTAGTTATCCGCGAACAGCTTTTTCAGGTTCTCGACCTTCGGGATGTCGTTGTAGGCGATGTAGGGCTGGGTCGGGTGCAGCGTCAGATAGTCCTGGTGATAGGCCTCGGCCGGGTAGAACGCCTCCAGCGCGCCGACCTTCGTCACGATCGGCTTGCTGAAGACCTTGGCGCCGTTGAGCTGGGCGATATAGGCCTCCGCGACCTTCTTCTGCTCGTCCGAGGTGGTGAAGATCGCCGAGCGATATTGCGTGCCGGTGTCGGGCCCCTGGCGGTTGAGCTGGGTCGGGTCGTGCGCCACCGAGAAGTAGATCTGCAGGATCTTGCCGTAAGAGATCTTCTTCGGATCAAACTTGATCTCGACCGACTCGGCATGACCGGTCCGGCCGGTCGAGACCGTCTCGTAGTCGGCCGTCGCCTTGCTGCCGCCGGCATAGCCGGACACGGCGTTGACGACACCGGCGGTGTGCTGGAACACGCCCTGCACGCCCCAGAAGCAGCCGCCGGCGACCACCGCGGTCTGGACGCCGCTTGCCGAGGTTGCGTCCAGTGCAGGGGCGGGAATGACCACGGCGTCTTCCGCGGCCCGGGTCGGTGCGGCGAAGGCCAGCGTCAAGGCGGTGGTGGCGGCGAGCAGGGACAGGACGGAGCGGCGCATGGCGGATCCTCTTTCGGAAGGCCTGACAGTTTAGGGCGGTTGGGGGCGGGCGAACAGCCTGCCTGGCGTTTTCAGACACCTGGAGATACGGGCCGACCCGGCGAATGTTACGACACGAGTCCGTGAAAAAAGCCGCTGCCGCCGGTCCGGCTTGGCGACACTGGGAACTCCGGGGTACCTGACAGCATGCTGCGCATGGTCTCCCTGATATCGGCCACCTTGTCGCCGGCGTCGCGATGGCCGAGCCCGAACCGCAAGCCGGCGACGACCTGGCCATTTGATCGCGCCGGATTTTGATTTCGTGGCGGGGAAGTAGGGGATTTCCGCTCTAGACGACGATACTCAACCTTCTCGCCGCGCGCGTGATGCCCGTGTACAGCCACCGCGCTCGCGAGTCCTGAAACGCAAAGCTCTCGTCGAACAGCACGACGTCGTCCCATTGCGAGCCCTGCGACTTGTGCACGGTCAGCACGTAGCCGTAATCGAATTCATCGTAGGGCTTGCGCTGCTCCCAGGCGATCTGCTCGATGCCGCCCTCGAAGCAGTCGGCGCGCACCGAGACTTTCGTGACCTTGTGGCCAAAGTCTTCATCGGGCGACAGCCGCATGGAGAGGATGCGCGACTTCGAGCGCGAGGTGTTGCGCGACTTCACGCGCCACAGTCCGCCGTTGAACAGGCCTTTCTTGCGGTTGTTGCGCAGGCACACCAGCTTGTCGCCGGCGACAGGGAAGACATCCTCGATGTTCTGGCGCTGCCGCACCCGCATGTTGTAGGCGCGTCGCGTGTTGTTGCGGCCGACCAGCACCTGGTCGGCGCCCATGACGCGATCAGGATCGAGCTCTTTGCGCGATACGACCTCGCTCTCGCCGTAGCGGCCGATGTCGAGCTCGCGGCCCTCGCGCACGTCCATCGACATCCGAACGATCGGATCGTCCTGCGCCTGGCGGTGCACCTCGGTCAGCATCGCATCGGGCTCGGTGTTGGTGAAGAAACCACCGCCCTGGATCGGCGGCAGCTGCGCGGGATCGCCCAGCACCAGCAGCGGGCAATCGAACGACATCAGGTCGCGGCCCAGCTCGGCATCGACCATCGAACATTCGTCGATCACGATCAGCTTGGCCTTGGAGGCGGGCGCGTCGTCCCACAATTCGAAGCTCGGCTGCTCCTCGCCGGACTCGCGGGCGCGGTAGATCAGCGAGTGGATGGTGGAAGCCTCGTCGCAACCCTTGTTGCGCATGACCAGCGCGGCCTTGCCGGTGAAGGCGGCAAATTTCACCTCGCCATCGACGCCCTCGGCGATATGCCGCGCAAGCGTGGTCTTGCCGGTGCCGGCAAAGCCGAACAGGCGGAAAATCGGCGGCGTGCCGTTGCGGCCGGGCTTGGCCTTGAGCCAGTCGCCAACGGCCTTGAGCGCGGCATCCTGATGCGGAGAGAAGTTTGTCATGTCTGTCTTGAGGAGGGGCGAAACGATGCGATTCGCATCCCCCAAAACTAACCATTCGCCCCGCCGGTTCAAGCGGCCCGGATCGGTCCTACTGCCAGCCCGGAACGCCACGCATGTCGGGCAAATGGTGCGCGATGCCCTTGTGGCAGTCGATGCAGGTCTTCTCGCCCGTGAACAGGAAGCGCTGATGCGCCACCGAGGCCCGCGGCGACTGCTTGGTGATGTCCATGGAATCGGCGCTGTGGCAGTTGCGGCATTCCAGGGAATCATTGGCCTTGAAGCGCGCCCATTCATGCGCGGCGAGCTCGAGCCGATGATCGAGGAATTTCTCGCGGGTGTCGATCGTGCCGAAGATCTTGCCCCAGACCTCCTTGGAGGCCTGCATCTTGCGCGCGATCTTGTCGGTCCAGTTGTGCGGCACATGGCAATCCGGGCAGGTCGCGCGCACGCCGGAGCGGTTGGTGAAGTGGATGGTCGATTTCAGCTCGGCGAAGACATTGTCCTTCATCTCGTGACAGCTGGTGCAGAATTTTTCGGTGTTGGTCAGTTCCAGCGCGGTGTTGAAGCCACCCCAGAAGATCACGCCGGCGGCGAAGCCCGCCAGCACGAGCGTGCCGAGCGCGAACACGGTGCTCGGCCGCGACAGCACGCTCCACAGCTCGAACGCGAAATCCCAGGCTCGCGCGATGAAGCCGCGCTTGGGCCCCAGCTTTTCCTTCAGTTTTTCATTGGGCTCGTCGGCGGTCGTCGTCATCGCCGGCCACCCGGGCTTGCGCGCGACAGCAGCGTGTCGATGTCGACGAAGTCGTTGCTCACGGGCGGCGTCGCCGTGTTCTGCGGCACGTGGCACTCGGTGCAGAAGAAACGGCGTGGCGAGATCGAGGCCAGGAACTGGCCGTCGCGGTCCATGAAGTGGGTGATCGAGACCATCGGCGCCTGCGATTCCGCCGTGCGCGCCCGCGCGTGGCAGGACAGGCATTTGTTGCCGTTGAGGTCGATCTGGTAGCCGTCGATGGTATGCGGGATGACAGGCGGCTGCTCCGGATAGTTGCGCGATTCCCTCTCCGAGGTGTTGCGGTTCGGCAGCATCGGCGGTGCCGGGCCCTCGTCATTGAGCGGGGTCGGGCCGCGCAGGTCCGACGTCACGGTCTGCGCAATGAGCGGGTTCGCGCCGGCGGCAATCGCGCAGGCGAGCAGGGCCATGCCAAATCGTTTCATCATGACTGGGTCACCCGCTCGATGCGCACGGCGCATTTCTTGAAGTCGGTTTGCAGCGAGATCGGATCGGTCGCGTCCAGCGTCACTTTGTTGATCAGCTTGGATTCGTCGAACCACGGCACAAAGACGAGGCCTTTCGGCGGCCGGTCGCGGCCGCGCGTTTCGAGGCGGGCGCGGATGAAGCCGCGGCGGGAGACGACCTTCACCTCGTCGCCGCGGCGAAGCTTGGCTTCCGACGCATCGTCCGGATGCATGAAGCAGACGGCTTCCGGAAAAGCCTTGTAGAGCTCGGGCACGCGACGCGTCATGGTGCCGGAATGCCAGTGCTCCAGCACGCGGCCGGTCGAGAGCCAGAACGGATAGTCGTTGTCGGGCGATTCCGCCGGCGGCTCGTAAGGCAGCGCGAAGATGCGCGCCTTGCCGTCGGGGTAGCCGTAGAACTGCACGTCGGTGCCCTGCTTGACGTAGGGATCGCTGCCCTCGCGGAAACGCCAGCGTGTTTCCTGGCCGTTGACGACAGGCCAGCGCAGGCCGCGTTCTTTGTGATAGCTTTCGAACGGCGCGAGGTCGTGGCCGTGGCCGCGGCCGAATTGGGCGTACTCTTCGAACAGTCCCTTCTGCACGTAGAAGCCGAACGCCTTGGATTCCTCGTTGGCGTAGCCTTCCTCGATCTCCGTCACAGCAAACTTGTCGACCTGGCCGTTCTTGTAGAGCACCTCGAACAGCGTCTTGCCGCGAACCTCCGGCTTCTTGGCGATCAGCTCCTCCGGCCAGACCTCATCGATCTTGAACCGCTTGGAGAACTCGATGAGCTGCCAGAGATCGGATCTGGCTTCGCCCGGCGCCTGGACGAGCTGGTGCCAGAACTGCGTGCGCCGTTCGGCATTGCCGTAGGCGCCTTCCTTTTCCACCCACATCGCGGTCGGCAGGATCAGATCGGCGGCGAGCGCCGTCACCGACGGATAGGCATCCGAGACGACGATGAAATTGTCGGGATTGCGGAAGCCCGGATAAGTCTCCTCGTTGATGTTGGGACCGGCCTGCAAATTGTTGTTGACCTGCACCCAATAGGCGTTGATCAGGCCGTCCTTCAGCATCCGGCTCTGCAGCACGGCGTGGGCGCCGTTCTTGTCGGGAATGGTGCCCTCCGGCAGCTGCCAGATATGCTCGGTCTTGTCGCGATGCTCCTTGTTGGTCACGACCATGTCGGCGGGCAGGCGATGCGAGAAGGTGCCGACCTCGCGCGCGGTGCCGCAGGCCGAGGGCTGGCCGGTCAGCGAGAACGGGCTGTTGCCGGGTGCGGAGATCTTTCCGGTCAACAGGTGGATGTTGTAGACGAGGTTGTTGGCCCACACCCCGCGGGTGTGCTGGTTGAAGCCCATGGTCCAGAACGAGACCACTTTTGTTTTTGGATCGGCATAGAGCTCCGCCAGCGCCTCGAGCCGGTTCACCGGTACGCCGGACATCTGCGCCGCCTTCTCCAGCGTGTACCCGGAGACGAACTCGACGTACTCGTCATAGCTCATGTCAGTGGAGTCGTTGGCCTTGCCCGCGCCCGTTGCCTTCTTCTGCAGCGGATGCTCCGGCCGCAGGCCGTAGCCGATGTCGGTCTGGCCGCGGCGGAAAATCGTATGGGCGGCGACAAAGTCCTTGTTGACGCGGCCGGTCTTGATGATGTGGTTGGCGATGGCGTTGAGGATGTAGAGGTCGGTTTGCGGCTTGAACACCATGCCGATGTCGGCAAGGTCGAACGAGCGGTGCTCGAAGGTCGAGAGCACGGCGACGCGGACGTGCGGCGCGGAGAGCCGTCGGTCGGCCAGACGCGTCCACAGGATCGGGTGCATCTCCGCAATGTTGGAGCCCCACAGCACGAAGGCGTCTGTCGCCTCGATGTCGTCATAGCAGCCGGCCGGCTCGTCGATGCCGAAGGTGCGCATCATGCCGGCGACGGCCGAGGCCATGCAGTGGCGCGCGTTCGGGTCGATGTTGTTGGTGCGGAAGCCGGCCTTGAACAGTTTTGAGGCCGCGTAGCCTTCCCAGATCGTCCACTGGCCGGAGCCGAACATGGCAACGCCGTTCGGCCCGCGCTTCTTCATCGCCTCCTTCCACTTCGTCTCCATGATGTCGAAGGCTTCGGTCCAGGGAACAGGCGTGAAGTCGCCGTTCTTGTCATACTTGCCGTCCGTCTTGCGCAGCATCGGCTGTGTCAGGCGGTCGTGGCCGTACATGATCTTGGAGAGGAAGTAGCCCTTGACGCAGTTGAGGCCGCGATTGACCTCGGCCTTGATGTCGCCATGGGTGGCGACGACGCGGTTGTCCTTGGCTGCCACCATTACCGAGCAACCGGTGCCGCAGAAGCGGCAGGCGGCCTTGTCCCATTTCAACTCGGATGTGTCGCGCTCGGTGACGAGATTGGCGGCCAGCGCAGGCGCGGACATGCCGGCCGCGGCGGCCGCAATCGCGGCGGCCTCGAGCTTGAGCATCTGGCGGCGGTCGAGCTTCGGCGATGTCATGATGGCTCTCCCGACCTCAAGTCGTTTCGATGGCGTGAAAGACGAGCGCCGCGGAATAGACGTCGCGCAGCGATTGAATGGTGTTGAGCATGGTGCCGAGGCTGCCGGCATCGGGCGCCTCGGTCACGACGACGAGCTTTCCTCTGACGTCGCGGCCGTGGATCTCACAACCCGGCAGCGCGCTGATCTCGGCCTCGACTTCGGTGAGGCGCTCGGGGCGGGCCTGCACGATGATGCTGGCGATCTCGTAACCCGGAGGGCCGACGACGCGGTCGGCGCTGAGCACCCGGCCTGTGATCAATGCGCGGCGGTTGAGTGTGGCTGGAGTCATGACGCCTGTCTTTCGCTTCGCGGGATCAATGCGGGGCGCTCGGCGGACCGGGAGGACCGGCGAACATCTGGTAGATCCAGACGCCCAAGCCGTAAGAGCCGACGGTTCCGACCGCGAGGACGGGCATCACGACCGCGGTCAGGAACAGGAACGCAAAAATCTCCATGCGCTTGCGGCGTACGCGCGGGGTCGTGTCGTCAGGGCCCGACATATTCGGTCTCTTCGAAATGGTTTGGGGAATCGGGACGGCATCCGGGCCGCTGCCTTGCCGCACATTAAATGCAGCAGACCGGCTGACGCGTTGATCTGGATCAATCGTCCAGGTTGTCATGATGGCTGCCGCTCCGCACACGGCGCCTTCTCCCGCATGGCGGAATTGTGGCCGCGTGGACAGTGGCGTCCGGCGCATTAAGATGCCCGCGACGAGAAACGAACAAGCGGGGAGTGGCGCCATGAAGTTCGGCATCTTCTATGAGCTGCAGTTGCCGCGGCCCTGGGTCGCCGGCGACGAACTCGCCCTTTACCAGAATGCGCTCTCGCAGATGGAACTCGCAGACCGTCTCGGCTACGACCACGCCTGGGTCGTCGAACATCACTTCCTCAAGGAATATTCGCATTCGCCCTCGCCGGAATCCTTCCTCGCCGCCGCGAGCCAGCGCACCAAAAACATCCGGCTCGGCCACGGCATCCTCCAGCTCACGACCAACCATCCCGCGCGCGTCGCCGAGCGTGTCGCAGTGCTCGATCTGCTCTCCAACGGCCGCTGCGAATTCGGCATGGGCGAGAGCGCCTCGATCACCGAGCTGACGCCGTTCGGCCGGGACATGGAAACCAAGAAGGAAGTGTTCGAGGAAGCCGTCGCCGCGATCTTCCCGATGTTCAAGGACGCGGGAAGCGAGCATCACGGCAAATATTTCGACATCCCCTTGCGCAATGTAGTGCCGAAGCCGGTGCAGAAGCCGCATCCGCCGCTGTGGATGGCCTGCTCGCAGCTGCCGACCATCGAGCGGGCGGGTCGCCACGGTTTCGGCGCGCTCGGCTTCCAGTTCGTCAGCGCCGATGCCGCCCATGCCTGGGTGCATGCCTACTACAACGCAATGACGAAGCGGCTCACCAAGCTCGCCGATTACGAGATCAATCCGAACATGGCGCTGGTGTCGTTCTTCATGTGCGCCAGGACGGATGAAGAGGCTCGCGAGCGTGCCGACGGCGCCACCTTCTTCCAGTTCGCGCTGCGTTTCTACGGCGCCTCGCAGAACCGCCAGCGTCCCGCGCCCTACACTGTCAACATGTGGGACGAATACAACAAATGGAAGCGCGACAATCCGGAGGCGCAGGAGGCGGCCTTGCGCGGTGGTCTGATCGGCTCGCCCGAGACGATCCGCAGGAAGCTGAAGCGCTTTCAATCGTCGCATATCGACCAGGTCATCCTGCTCAATCAAGCGGGCAAGAACAGCCACGAGCACATCTGCGAATCGCTGGAGCTGTTCGGCCGCGAGGTGATGCCGGAGTTCCAGAACGATCCCGACCAGGCGGCCTGGAAGAGAAGCGTGATGAGCGGCGAGATCGAGCTGGAAGAGATCGACACCGACGCCTTTACCGACCGCTACGGCAAGCTCGCGATCAACGTTGCGCCGGTGAAGGCCGCGGCGGGGTAGGGCGCTCCCGCTGCGCCGACATGGGGGCCACAGGCTCGGAAGCGCACCGTGTCACGCTGCGCTGCTGCGTAGACGCGGGACTCGGGGAGCCGCCCCGTCATTGCTGACTTCCAGCCAAATCCCCTTGCCTGAACTAGGCTCCTTCGACGTCCGCGACCTCGCAGACGGCCCTTCGGTCACACCTGGTCCGAGGAACGAGCAAAGCGCTGAACGTTTGATAGCGAGGTGAGCGCGGCCTTGGCGTCGTGAGCCCTAGCCCGGAACTAAGGTGCCCATGACGCCCTCTTGCAAACCAGACGTTCTCGATTGCCTCGTCATCGGAGGCGGGCCGGCCGGGCTGACAGCCGCGCTTTATCTGGCGCGCTACAACAGGTCCGTCACGGTCTTCGATGCCGGCCGCAGCCGGGCGGAATGGATACCGAGGAGCCGCAACTACCCCGGATTTCCCTCAGGCGTCTCCGGCCATGAACTCCTGGTTTTGCTGAGGAAGCAGGCTTCCTCCTACAGCATCTCCCTCATCAATGCCCGCGTGGACGGTCTCGACCGGAACGGCGAGTTCTTCGAGGCCAGCTTCGAGGGTGGCACGGCAAGGGCGCGGACCGTTCTGCTGGCCACGGGCATCGTCGATCTCGAGCCGGCGATCGAAGGGCACGACGAAGCGGTGCATCTGGGACTGATCCGCTATTGCCCCGTTTGCGACGGGTTCGAGGCTGCCGACAAGCGCATCGGCGTTTATGGTGCCGGCAGCGGCGCCGTGAACAAGGCCAAGTTCCTGCGTAGCTACTCGCGCGAAGTTGCTTTCGTGCCTTCGGCTGACGACGCTCTCGATGAGCATGATCTGCGCGCATCAGGGATCAAGCTGGTCTGCGCTGGTTCCGGATTGCGCATCGAACAGCGGGGCATCGTCGTCTCTTGCGACGACGGCGACGTTGCGGTTGACGTTCTTTATCCGGCGCTCGGCTGCAAGGCGGGCTCGATCCTCGCAACCCGGCTCGGGGCGCAGAGCAACGATGCGGGATGTCTCGACGTCGACGCGCATCAGCAGACGACTGTGCCGGGCATCTATGCGGCAGGCGATGTCGTGTCGGACCTGCACCAGATTGCGGTCGGGACCGGTCACGCGGCCATCGCAGCCACTCACATTCACAAGACGTTGCCGCCCAATCCGCGCTGAGGCGCACCTCGCCGCTCGCGGGAAGATCGAACATCGAAAGCCCCAACCCGGCTCGGCATCGCCCCGCAGAACTGAGCCGGCCTGTTGGCCCATCCGTACGTCCTGAACCTAAGGAGGTGGGAGATGGGGCCGGGAGACCCAAGGCGGGACATGTCCGATGATTGGGGAGCCCGAAAGCCTTCTCACGTTCACCACATTTAAACCATAAGGTTCTACGAAGAGGACTCAACCACAGGCCGCAGGACATGCGAATAGCCTTCATACAGAAGCCATCCGTGGACTTCGGGCAATGAAGGTTTGGCAGACCGGCTGCATCATGGCTGTTATCGCATCCGTGGGACTTTATCTGGCCGGCGGAAACAGACCGGCCGCGACAGTGCCTGAAGTCATGCCGGAAGCGGCAGCGAACGTGACGGCTCCCGCGAGCATGGCGGCCCCGGCGGAGATGGTGACGCCTGCGTTGTACGCCGAGGCATCGCAAAGACTTGCAGCAGCGCTTCGGGCAGAAAGAGCAGAGCTTGGCTCGGTGACCCCGGCTGGTTCAACGCCGTCGAGCGCCGGAGCCGAAAGCGCCGATAATGCCGTCGCGCCGAAATTGGCGTCGCTGGGACAGGATATCGTCCAGCCGCTGCCGGCAGCACGCGATGGATCCGACGCTGCTCCGAAACCGGCGTCGACGCAGGATTTCCGTTATCTGATCTACTACGTCTGGTCCGAACTACCGCCCGCCGAGAAGCCGGCGGAGATCGTGTTGCGTGCGTTCAAGGACATTCCGGTCGGAACGCCCGCCGAAGAGATCAAGCGCGCTTCCGACGCGTTTGGTCTCGACGTCAATTTCATGATGGCGGTTGCCAAGATCGAATCCGGCTTCAACCCCAATCAACGTACCGGCTCGTATATCGGCCTGTTTCAGCTGAGCCAATACGAGTTCGGGAAGTTCGGCTTCGGGCAGATTCGCAGCCCGCGGGACAACGCCGTTGCTGCCGCCTACAAGATCATTACCGAAGGCATCCAGTTCGAGTGGATCACGCACCGGAAGCCGGACATGAGCGATCTTTACCTGATCCATCAGCAGGGCTGGGAAGGCGCCGCTGAGCACATCAGCCGGCCCGCTCGCACCGCCTGGAAATCGATGTGCGCCACCAGCGAAGGCAAGGAGAAGGGCGAGAGGTGGTGCAAGCGTGCGATCTGGGGCAACGCACTTCCGGCATTCAAGCGCACCTGGAAATCGGTGGACAACGTGACTTCAGAGGCGTTCGTCGGCATGTGGCGCAGCCGGGTCGCCGAATTCTACACGAAATACGTGGCGACCGCCGCTGCGGCGACAAACCAGTAATTTCGTCGTGACTGTCGTCAGTCCCGATCGCCAGGGACAGACGCGGGCGGCTGAGTTCGCTAATCTCGCCCCAAAGCCATCCAGGGGAGACCGCCTTGAGCACTGCGCCGCGCATCGACATCGACCCCGTCGCGTTCTGGGCCGACCCCTATCCGATGCTTGCGAAAATGCGCAAGGAAGCGCCGATCGCGTTCGTGCCGCAGCTCGGCTCGACGCTTTTGACCGGCCGAGACGATATCTCGATTTCAGAGAAGCAAGTCGATGTGTTCTCCTCGCATCAGCCGGCCGGCCTGATGAACCGGCTGATGGGCCACAACATGATGCGCAAGGACGGCGAGGCGCATCAGGTCGAGCGGCGCGCGATGTTTCCGGCGGTGTCGCCCAAGACGGTGAAGGCGCACTGGACCGCGCTGTTCCAGGCCCATGCCGACCGCATCATCGATGCGATCGCGCCTGGGCGCATCGACCTCATGCACGACTTCGCGCTGCCGTTTTCAGGCGAATGCCTGAAGTCGATCACCGGCCTCACCAATATCGGCTTTGCCGACATGGATGCCTGGTCGCAGGCCATGATCGAGGGCATCGCCAATTACGGCGGCGATGCCGCGGTCGAGGCGCGCTGCCGCGCCGCGACATCGGCAATCGATGCCGCGATCGACGATATCCTGCCGGTGACGCGCAAACATCCCGACCAGAGCATCCTTGGCGTTCTCCTCGCCTCCGGCATGCCGATGGAGAGCGTGCGCGCGAATGTCAAGCTCGCGATCTCGGGCGGCCAGAACGAACCGCGCAAGGCGATCGCCGGCACGGTGTGGGCGTTGCTGACGCATCCCGCGCAGCTCGATCTCGTGCGCGAGGGCGAGGTGACATGGCTGCAGGCGTTCGAAGAGTACGCCCGCTGGATTTCGCCGATCGGCATGTCGCCGCGGCGCATCGCAAAGCCGTGGACCATCCGCGACATTTCGTTCGAGCTCGACGAGCGCGTGTTCCTGATGTTCGGCTCCGCCAACCGCGACGAGAAGCATTTCGAGCGCGCCGACGAATTCGACGTGCGGCGTGATACCTCGAAGAGCGTCGCCTTCGGCGCCGGACCGCATTTCTGCGCCGGTGCCTGGGCGTCGCGCGCGATGATCGCGGACGTCGCGCTGCCGACGCTGTTCGCGCGCGCCAGGCAGATCGAGCTCGCCGATGACGAGCCGGTGCGGATCGGCGGCTGGGCGTTCCGCGGCCTGCAGAATCTGCCGGTGACATGGCTGCAATAGTCGGGCAGCGCCTTCCAGCTGCACGCCTCCACAATGCCATCCTACTCCTGTTTTGCCCGACGGGTCAAATTCATTTCGGATAATTCGTAAGCGATCGTCGTCGGACGGCCGGCTACTGTGCATGGGGTTGTTTTCGCATTTTCGCTCCGCGCCACGCGTCTGAGGTCAAGAGCGCGCGGTCTTCACATCCGCGTGCAGAAAAATTCCATCCTCATTCGCTTCGCCCTTTGAAAGATTAATCATGCGCGTCGCCGCACGCGCAGTGCTGGCATCGCTATTTTTCCCGATGTCTCGACAGCTCCGAAAGGGCGCACCATCATTCCCGCAAGGTGATCTGATCCTGCCACAATCTCCCCGTTCATGGAGGCCCCACATGAGACGCATCGCTCAACGCGTTATCGCAGCCATCGCGCAGTCGATCGGCATTGTCGCTGCCGCCGTCGGCACGACCTACGGCTAGGAGCCTGTCCCTGAGCAAGAGCAATATCCTCTGGTTCCTGCCGACGCACGGCGATGGCCGCTATCTCGGCACCGGCATCGGCGGCCGCGAAGTCAACTTCAACTATCTGCGCCAGGTCGCGCAGGCGGCCGATCAGCTCGGCTATTACGGCGTGCTGTTGCCGACCGGGCGCTCCTGCGAAGATTCCTGGATCGTCGCCTCTTCAGTGGCGCCGTTCACCGAGCGGCTGCGCTATCTCGTCGCCGTCCGCCCCGGCCTGCAATCGCCGACCGTTGCCGCGCGCATGACCGCGACGCTCGATCGCGTCACCAATGGTCGATTACTCGTCAGCGTCGTCACCGGCGGCGATCCCGTCGAGAACAGGGGCGACGGCATCTTCCTTGGTCATGACGAGCGCTACGAGGTCACCCGCGAGTTCCTCAACGTCTACAGCGGACTGCTCGCGGGCAAGACCGTCAATGTCGCGGGCAAGCACATCCGCATCGAGGACGGCAAGCTGTTGTTCCATCCCCTGCAGTCACCGCGGCCGCCCCTCTATTTCGGCGGCTCGTCGGATGCCGGCATCGACGTTGCCGTCGACGCCGTCGACAAATATCTCACCTGGGGCGAGCCGCCGGCACTCGTCGCCGAGAAGGTCGCGAAGGTCCGGGACATCGCGGCCGCGCGTGGCCGCAGGCTCTCCTTCGGCATCAGGCTCCACGTGATCGTGCGCGAGACCAACGAAGAGGCCTGGCGCGCGGCGGACGAGCTGATCAAGCATGTCAGCGACGACACCATCGCGGCCGCGCAGAAGAATTTCGCGCGGATGGACTCGGTCGGTCAGCAGCGCATGGCGCAGCTTCATGGCGGCAAACGCGACAAGCTCGAGATCGCGCCGAACCTGTGGGCCGGCGTCGGCCTTGTGCGCGGGGGCGCCGGCACGGCGCTGGTCGGGGATGCCGAGACCGTGGCCGCCCGCATCAGGGAGTATCAGGACATCGGTATCGATACCTTCATCCTGTCGGGCTACCCGCACCTGGAGGAAGCCTATCGGTTCGCCGAGCTGGTCTTCCCGCTGCTCTCGCTGGAGCAACCGAGCAACGTGACCAGGTTGCACTTCAACGGCGGTCCCTTCGGCGAAACGGTCGGCAGCGATTACCGCCCTCAGCATCGGGTGTCGCAATCATGAGCCTCATCGCCAGCGATTCTCGCCCGCGCAATTTCCGCCTGCCCGGGATCGACGGCCTGGTCCAGTGGATCGTGCCGCTTGCGATCATCGTGCTCTGGCAAATGGCGAGCGTCACCGGCTTGGTGCCGGTGCGCGTCTTGCCGGCACCAAGCGATGTTGCGCTCGCCGGCTGGAAGCTGCTGCTGTCGGGTGAGCTAGGCCGCAACATCTGGGTCTCGTTTTGGCGCGCCTCTATCGGCTTCCTGATCGGCGGCGGCATCGGCTTCGCTTTCGGGCTCGCCAACGGCCTGTCGCAGCTCTCGGCGAAGCTCACCGACACCACGCTGCAGATGGTACGCAACGTGCCGCACCTGGCGCTGATCCCGCTGGTCATCCTGTGGTTCGGCATCGACGAGAGCGCCAAGCTGTTTCTCGTCGCACTCGGCGTGTTCTTCCCGATCTATCTCAACACGCTGCACGGCATCCGCACCGTCGATCCACAACTGATCGAGATGGGCCGCGTCTACGGCATGACCGACAGCGAGCTTTTCCGCCGCGTGATCTTCCCGGGCGCGCTGCCGTCGATCTTCGTCGGCATCCGTTTCGCGCTCGGCATCATGTGGCTGACGCTGATCGTCGCCGAGACCATCGCGGCGTCCTCGGGCCTCGGCTACATGGCGATGCAGGCGCGCGAGTTCATGCTGATCGACGTCGTCGTGCTCTCGATCCTGATCTACGCCCTGCTCGGCAAGCTCGCCGACAGCGCCTCCCGTGTGCTGGAGCGGGCGACGCTCGCCTGGCATCCCGGCTTCCAGAGAAATTGAGCAGAAATATTGGGACTCACATGCAGACAGCGTTTCGTACGATCCTTCCCGAGACCGAGCTCGCCATTGCTGCCAAATTCGCGCCTCACGCCCGCGTGGCGCGCGAGGAGCGGCAAGAAGAACGCCGAGTTCAGGCAAGCGGCCTGCCGCTGAGCATCCGGGGCTTGCGCAAATCCTTCGGCAACAACGAGGTGCTGCGCGGCATCGATCTGCACATCCCGGCGGGCCAGTTCGTCGCGATCGTCGGCAAGAGCGGCTGCGGCAAGAGCACGCTGCTGCGCCTCATCGCCGGCCTGGAGAAGATCGACGCCGGCAGCATCAGTTTTGGCGCCGACGTGCGCGGGCCGCAGACATCCGCGTGATGTTCCAGGAGCCGCGGCTGCTGCCCTGGGCACGCGTGCTCTCCAACGTCGAGGTCGGTCTCGGCCGCGATCGCGCCTCCGATGACGCGCAGTCGCGCGCGGAGAAGGCGCTCACCGAGGTGGGGCTCGTCGACAAGCGCGAGCAGTGGCCATCACTGCTGTCGGGCGGCCAGAAGCAGCGCGTCGCGCTCGCGCGCGCGCTGGTCTCCCGTCCCCGCGTGCTTGCTTTCGACGAGCCGCTCGGCGCGCTGGATGCACTCACCCGCATCTCGATGCAGCGGCTTCTGGAGCGCGTCTGGCGCGACCAGGGCTTTACGGCGATCCTGGTGACCCACGATGTCTGCGAAGCCGTCGCGCTGGCCGACCGGGTGCTGGTGATCGAGGAGGGCCGGATCGCCCACGACGTCATGGTTAATGCCAGCAGGCCGAGGGTGCGGGGTTCGGCCGAGCTCGCAGGTCTCGAAGGCTCGATCCTGAGCCACCTTTTGTCCGCGGACGATCGTACCTAGATAGAGGGGGAAGCCCCACTTGGGCAGCATGCCATGAATGTAGTCCCTCGCGAGCTCATGACCGAAATCCCCGTCTCGTCCGCCGATTTCCGCGGCGCCATGCGCCGCCTCACCGGCGGCGTCAGCGTCATCACGGCCGGGCGGGGCAAGGACATCACGGGCATGACGGTCACCTCGGTGACCTCGCTCTCGATTGATCCGCCGACGCTGCTGGTCAGCATCAATCGCGATGCCTCGTCCTTCCCGCTGATCCGCCGCTACGGCGCCTTCGGCGTGAACATCCTCGCCGCCGATCAGCTCGATGTCGCCGAGCGCTTCGCGGGGAAGGGTGGCCTGAAGGGTGCGGATCGATTTGCAGGCAGCCAATGGATCACGGCCGTTTCCGGCGTGCCGCTGCTGGTCGGCGCATTGTCATCGGTCGATTGCGAGGTCGAGGACATCATCGAGCGACATTCGCACGGCATCGTCATCGGTCGCGTCAGGATTATCAAGAACTCGGTGCGCAGCGCCGCGCTCGCTTATTGGCACGGCCAGTATGTGGCGGTGGATCAGGACGAGGACGTCGCGAGGCTCGCCGAGGTCAGCGTTCCCGCACGCAGCCGCCGCGGCGTTTGATCGCCGCGCTCAGGCTGGTCTTTTCTTCCCCATCGCTCTAGAACCGCCCCTGAGCTTTCCCGCGGGAAGCAATGGAGCGGAAAGATGAAGCGCGTCGGGACCTGGGCTTTCTATGCCGTCGGCGCGCTGGCGATCGTCTATCTCGCGCTCTATGCCTATGCGATGTTCCGCGGCCAGCCGTTCGTGCCCGGCGATCCCATCCACATTTTCCGGAAGCCGGACGCGCCGAGTTATTCGTAGGGTCTATCCTCGTCATGGCCGGGCTTGACCCGGCCGTCCACGCGCAACCGCGATTGGAGAGAGACATGGATGCCCGGGACAAGCCCGGGCATGACGGAGTGCAGGGCTGACTATCCCTTCAAAATCGCGAGCGCCAGCGCCTGGGCGCGCGGCACGATGCTGTCAAGCTCGAGATATTCCTCCGGCGAATGCGCAAGCCCGCCCACCGGTCCGACTCCGCAGATGGTCGGCGTTCCCACCGCGGCGGTGAAGCCGGAATCGGCGCAGCCGCCGGAGAATTCGCCTTGCAGCGTGGTGAGGCCGGCCTGCCTGGCCGCGGCCTGATAAGTCTCGAACAGCGCCTTCGAGCTCTCGCTCTGCACGACCGGCACGAACTCGCCCCTGATCGTCAGCGTCGCGCTGGTGCCCGGCACGTAAGGCGTCGCGATGATCCTGTCGATCTCGGCCATGACGGTGGCGCGATCCTTCGGATCGACATAGCGCATGTCGATCTGGCCCTCCGCGTAAGGCGCGGTCGTGTTGACCGACTGGCCGCCCGAGATCAGGCCGACATTGAGCGTGATACCCTTGGTGAGGTCGGTCAGCGCATGGATCTGGATGATCTTGTGTGCGAGCTCGCCGATCGCACTGATGCCCGCGGCGAAATTGGCACCGGAATGCGCCGCCTTGCCGCTGACGGCCACATGCATGAAGATCCCGCCCTTGCGGCTGGTGACGACGTTACCCGTCGGGCGGCCCGGCTCGGAATTGAACACGGCGCGTGCAGAGCGCCCCTCGCGTTCGATCACCGGCCGCGACGAGGGCGATCCGATCTCCTCGTCCGAGGTGATCAGCAGCTTGATCGGATGCGGGTTGCCGCCGAATTTGTGGAAGGCGGTGGCGACGAAGACGTTCATCACGACGCCGGCCTTCATGTCGGCGACGCCGGGCCCGTAGGCGCGCTTGTCGTGAATCGTGAACGGGCGGCGTCCGGCCTCGCCCTTGGAGAAGACGGTGTCGCGATGCCCCATCAACAGTACCGGCTTCTCGTTGCTGCCGGGTTTTGCTACCTCGGCATGGATGGCATCGCCGAAACGATCGTGGCTCTCGCGTCGGAACGGAATGCCGTGCTCGGAGAAATGCTGCTCGAACCGCGCACCGACCGCATCGACGCCTTCCTTGTCATAGGAGCCGGAATCGATGTTCACGACGTCGCGTAGCAGATCGATCATGGCCTGCCGCTGCGATGCCAGCCATTCCGTGATTTGAGCCTCAGACATGTGTTTCCTCGCGTGGGTTCTCGCGAGCGGTTATAGGGCCGGGTGTCGTCATGGCCTAGTCACGTAACGCGCTCCCGTTATGCGGCAAGCTCTCCCAACCCTTCATTGCGAGCGCAGCGAAGCAATCCAGAGCGTAGCTGCGGTGGCAGTCTGGATTGCTTCGCTGCGCTCGCAGAGGTTGGCAGCGTGGCCTCCGAAACAAAAATGCCCGGGACTGAGCCCGGGCATTCGCATTCTCTCGATCAATATGACAGCCGATTACGCCCCCATCGGTATCCGCGGATACTCGCCCGGCGCGCCCGCCGGGGTGATCGGAATGCCGCCGTCGGCATATTCGTTGAGCTTGTTGCGCAGCGTGCGGATCGAGATGCCCAGGATGTTGGCGGCATGGGTCCGGTTGCCGAGGCAGTGTTTGAGCGTCTCCAGGATCAGGTCGCGCTCGACGTCGGCGACGGTGCGCCCGACGAGCGCGCGCGTTACCTGTTCGGCGGCCATGGTGGCATGCGCCACCGCCGGTGCCGTCCTGGCGAGGTCGAGGCGGTCGCCGTCAGGCGTCAGGATCGCATCGGGTCCGATCTCGTCGCCCTGCGCCATCAGCACGGAGCGGTGCATGGTGTTTTCGAGCTCGCGGACGTTGCCCTGCCAGCGGTTGGCGGAGAGCACGCGTTTGGCCTCACTCGAGATGGGGCGCATCGGCACGCCGTTGGCCTCGGCATATTTCCTCACGAAATGCTGGGCCAGTTCCATGACGTCGGCGGGCCGCTCGCGCAGCGGCGGGATCTTCAGGTTGACGACGTTGAGCCGGAACAGCAGGTCCTCGCGGAACGTACCTTCGCGCACGGCATCCGCCAGATTGCGGTTCGAGGTCGCGATGATCCGAATGTCGACCGGCACCGGCCTGGTGCCGCCGACGCGGTCGATCACCCGCTCCTGGATGGCACGCAAGAGCTTCGACTGCAGGCGCACATCCATCTCGGAGATTTCGTCCAGCAGCAGCGTGCCGCCGGTCGCCTCCTCGAACTTGCCGATGCGGCGGGCGATCGCGCCGGTGAAGGCACCCTTCTCATGGCCGAACAGCTCGGATTCCAGAAGGTGCTCGGGGATGGCGGCGCAGTTGATCGAGATGAAAGGCCGCTTGGCGCGCGCCGAACGAGCGTGGACATAGCGGGCCAGCACTTCCTTACCCGTTCCGGATTCGCCGGTGATCATCACCGAGGCGTCGGAACCTGCGATCTGCTGGGCGAGCTTGATGACCCGCGCCATGGCTTCGTCGCGATAGACCAGCTCGCGAGAATCATTGGCCACGGCCGCCAGCACGGCTGCGATCAGCTCCGGCTCCGGCGGCAGCGGGATATACTCCTTTGCGCCGGCGTGGATCGCGGCGACCGCCGCGCGGGCGTCGTTGGTGATGCCGCAGGCGACGATCGGCGCGTGGATGTGCTCGGCCTCGAGCCGCATGACGAGGTCGCGGATATCGAGGGCGACGTCGACCAGCAGGAGGTCGGCGCCCTTGCCGCCGCGCAACACGCGCATCGCCTGCTCGTGATCCTCGGCGTGGGTCACGGTGGCGCCGTTCTCCATCGCTATCTTGGTGGCGGTGGTGAGCTGGCCCTTCAATGTGCCAACGATGAGAAGCCGCATGTCAGTCTCCTGTCCGTCTGTTCGCGCTGCCGCGCGTCATTCTTTATGCGTGCCTTAGCCGCGTTCGGTCCTGATGATTTCCGTCATGGTGACGCCGAGCTTGTCCTCGACCAGCACGACCTCGCCGCGAGCGACGAGCTTGTTGTTGACGTAGATGTCGATGGCCTCGCCGACGCGGCGGTCGAGCTCGAGCACGGTGCCGGGTCCGAGCTTCAGCAGCTCGCCGACATCCATCTTGGAGCGGCCGAGCACGGCCGAAACCTGCACCGGCACGTCGAAGACGGCTTCCAGGTCGGCGGCGACGCGCGAGGCATATTCGTCCTCGTTGTAGCCGACGTCGGCGCCGGCAGGCGGCAGCGGTCCGTTGAGGTCGGGCAGCGGGACCTGTCCGTCATTGTCGCTCATGGCTTAACTCCCCCTGCGGGACGCGATATAGCGTCCGACCATCTCGTCGATCCTGGCCGCGATGGCGCTGCGCTCCAGCACGACGCCGCCGTCGGCCCATTCGATCCGGCAGTCGCCGGCGGCAATTTCGGGTTCGGCCAGGATCACCAGCCGTCCTTCGAAACCGCTCTGCTTGGCAAGCCGCTCGATCTTCTCGCGCGCGCTGTCGTAGAGCGCGTCGTTGATGCGGACGACGAGATGCGGCGTCGCCACCAGATGCGAAAAACAGTCCTTGACCAGCGCCATGATCTCGCCGAGCGGCTCGGCGGCAATGAGGTCGGCGCACAGCTTGCGGGCGACGGCGATGGCGACCTCGACCGCCTCGGTCTCCATCTTGGTTTCGATGTTGCCGATGCCGGACGCGACGCCCCTGATGCCGATACTGATCTCTTCCATCGCGAGGGCGACGCGGCGGTCGCTCTCGGCCTTGGCCTCGCGCTGGCCTGCGGCAAAGCCGTCCTGATAGGCACGGGCTTCGGCTTCCGCGACCTTCTGCGCGATCTCGGCCGCCGTCGTGGCCTTCTCGCGCGCCCGGTCGGGCGCGGCGAAGTCGGTATCGAACAGGAATTTGGCCGGAGCGCCCATCAATACACCAGTTCGTCGTCAGCGCGGTTCTTGGTCAGCATGATCTCGCCCTTGGCGGCGAGATCCTTGGCGAGGTTGACGAGCAGCGCCTGGGCCTCATCGACGTCGCGCAGGCGCACGGGGCCCATCGCCGCCATGTCGTCCTGCAGCATCTTGGCCGCGCGGGAGGACATGTTGCCGAAGAAGAAGCTGCGGACATCCTCGTTGGCGCTCTTCAGCGCCACGCCGAGCTTGTCCTTGTCGACGTTGCGCATCAGCGTCTGGGCCGATCCGGAATCGAGCTTCACGAGATCGTCGAAGGTGAACATCAGCGCCTTGATGCGCTCGGCCGATTCCCGGTTGTCCTCTTCGAGCGAGGTGATGAAGCGGGTTTCGGTCTGACGGTCGAAATTGTTGAAGATTTCCGCCATCACCTCGTGGGCGTCGCGGCGGCGGGTCTGCGACAGGTTCGACATGAATTCGGTGCGCAGCGTCTTCTCCACGCTCTCGATCACCTCCTTCTGCACCGCCTCCATCTTCAGCATGCGGTTGACGACATCGAGCGCGAGGTCCTCGGGGAAGATGCCGAGCACGCGGGCGGCATGTTCCGGCTTCAGCTTCGACAGCACCACCGCGATGGTCTGCGGATATTCGTTCTTGAGGTAGTTGGCGAGAACCTCTTCCTGCACGTTGGAGAGCTTCTCCCACATGTTGCGCCCCGCAGGGCCGCGGATCTCGTCCATGATGCCGTTGACTCGCTCCGGCGGCAGGTATTGCTGCAGTAGCCGCTCGGTGGCGTCGAAATTGCCCATCAGCGCGCCGGAAGCCGACATGCGCGAGACGAATTCGAGCAGCATGTCCTCGACCGTGTCGACCTCGACGGTGCCGAGCGTCGACATTTCCAGCGAGAGCTGCCGCACCTCGTCGTCGTCGAGCAGCGACCAGATTTTGCCGCCATATTGCTCACCCAGCGCCAGCATCAGGATCGCGGCGCGGCGCGGGCCGGTCAGTTGCTCGGCGCCCTTGCCGTTGGCGCGGTTGCCGGCTCGCTGGCCGAGCGTTGAGATCACGCTGGTGATGTCGTTCGAGTTGGCGTTTTGCAGGGATGCGGCCATGTCAGGTTCACTCGATCATTTCGCGGGTTCGGTCAGCCATTGCCGGATGATGGCGACGGTTTCGTTGGGATTGCGTTCGGCGAGCTCGCCGACGCGATGAACGGACTGGGCGTGGACCTGGCCCTGGATGGTGGCGACGTCGATGGCGCTGGCGGCGCCGCCCGGCAGCAGCGGCTGGCCGGAGGGCGGGGCGGCCTCTTCGGAAGCTGCGGGGCCCGAGAGCACGCCGGAGATGGCGGCGGCGACTTCGTCGGAGGCGAGGATGCGCTTCACCAGCGGGCGGATCACCATGAACATCACGACCAGGCCGAGCAGCAGCATCACGCCGAGCTCGACGAAGTACATGACGTCGTCCTTGGTGAATTGCAGCATGCCGAGAAAGCCGGAGGGCTCGACGATCGGGGCGGTGGAGGGGGCGTCGGCAAAGCGCAGATTGACGACCTCGACCTGGTCGCCGCGCTTCTGGTCGAAGCCGATCGCCGAGCGCACCAGGGTGGCGATGCGGTCGAGCTGCTCCTTGGTGCGGTCGGTGTAGGTGAGTTCGCCCTTGTCGTTCTTGGTGTAGATGCCGTCGACCAGCACCGCGACCGAGATGCGGTTGACCCGGCCGGCCTCGGTCACTTCGGTCTTGGTGGTGCGGGAGATCTCGTAATTGTTGGTCTCTTCGGTCTTCTTGCTCTGGTCCTTGGCGGCCGGGCCGCTGTTCTGCTGCTGACCGGGAAGCTCGTTGTTGACCGTGACCTGGCCGTTATTGTCGGCCGTCATGCTCTGCTCTTCGCGGGTCTGGGTCGAGCGCAGCACGCGGCCTTCAGGATCGAACTTGTCCGAGGTCTGGGTAATCTTGTTGAAGTCGAAATCGGCGGAGAGCTGGACCCGGGCGCGGCCGGAGCCGACTACGGAGGAGACGATGTCCTCGACCTCCTTGCGCAGCCGCTTCTCGAAGGCGATGCGCCGGTCGTCGCCTGCGGCCTGCTCCGGATCGGTGGCGGCGCCGTCGGCGAGCAGCTGGCCGGCTTCATCGACGATCGAGACCCGCTGCGGCTTCAGACCGTTGACAGCGGATGCGACGAGGTGGCGGATGGCGCGGATCTGCTGGGCTTCGAGCGCGCCGCGAACCCGGACCACGATCGAGGCCGACGGCTCCGGCGCGTCGCGCGCGAATAGCGGGCGCTCGGGCAGCACGAGGTGGACGCGGGCGGCCTGGATCCGGTCGATGGCCCTGATGGTGCGGGCGAGTTCGCCCTCCAGCGCGCGCAGATGATTGATGTTTTGGACGAAAGAGGTCGTGCCGAGCGCGTCCGACTTGTCGAAGACCTCGTAGCCGACGCCGCCGCCCTTGGGCAGGCCGCCCTCGGCGAGCTTCATGCGCAGACGCGTGACCTTGTCCTTGGGCACCATGATGATGGTGCCGTCATTGCGCAGCTCGTAGTGGATGCCCTGGCGTTCCAGGTCTTTGATAATGCTGGAGGAATCCTCCATGCTGAGGTCGGTGAACAGCGTCGTCATCTGCGGCGTGGTGACCCGCATGATGACGAACGCAAAGAAGCCGATGAGGGCGGCGGTGACCGCGATCATCGCCCCGAAGCGGGCGGCGCCGATACCTTTTAAAAAGTCCGCAAGACCCTGCAAGCAACCGCCCCGACAGATTCGACCCGCAACCCAAGAGCGGCCGACTGGGCAATTATTGCCTAGGTGATGGTTTCGATATGGTTAACGAACATTAAGAGCTCGGACAAAAGTCGCGCCAGAAGCAAACATGAAAAAAATCGGCCTCGCAAAGCGGGGCCGATTTTCGTCAAAGGCAGCAGATTTCCGGATTGCTTACTGGCGATATTGCTGAATGCGGGTGGTGCGAAGCCCCGCCAGACCATGCTGGTCGATGGAAAACTGCCAGGATAGGAATTCGTCGACCGTCAGGGTGTAACGGCTGCAGGCCTCCTCCAGCGAGAGAAGTCCGCCGCGAACCGCGGCTACGACTTCGGCCTTGCGGCGGATGACCCAGCGTTTGGTGCCGGGTGCGGGCAGATCTGCAATCGTCAGCGGACTGCCGTCCGGCCCGATGACGTATTTTACCCTCGGGCGATGGGGTTCTGTCATGGCGTACTCACAAACTCTCAACCACTGAACTCACTCAGGAACCCTACGCCGGCCGGCTTAAAAATCCGCTAAGCCTAAGGCTTCAATACAATTCTCGTTGAAACTGGCTGGAGCGACGCTGGCCCGGCGGGTTGAAAACAAGATTTCAACCGGCCGGGCGGGGTCTGGGTAAATACTTTACTAACTGACGAGAGCTGCGTGGACGTCGCAGAGGCCTTCAAATGTGGTCCCGGCGAACGCCACGGACCGTACTTCAATGCGCGGGCGCCGGCTTAGTTGCTGGTGCTCGTGCTCGCGACGACGCTCTTCACCTGGCTCAGCGTATAGCTGTTGCCGTCGATGGTGAGCAAAGGCGGCGACTGGGTCAGGTCGACTGATGACACCGTGCCCTGCACCTGGGCGGCGACGCCGACAGTGTTGCCGGAGGCGTCCTTGCCGGTCGCCGTGATCGTGTACTTGCCATCGGGCCATTGCGTGCCGTCGTTGCCCTGGCCGTTCCAGGTGAAGGGAATGTCTGCGCCGGCACCGGCGGAATATTGGCCGTTGAAGACGGTCTGGCCGGTGGAATTGGCGATGGAGATACTGACCGTGGCGCTGGAGGGCACGTTGAGATGCCAGGTCGCCGAGGACTGCGACATGGTCGCGGTGGTGCCGTCGACCACCGCGCTCTTGCCGACAAAATCCAGTGCCTGGGTTGCCTGCGTTGTCTGCTGCAGGGTCACGAGCTGCGACAGCGAATCATTGGTCTTGAGCTGTTGCTCGACGCCGGCGAACTGCACCAGTTGCTGGGTGAACTGGTTGGTGTCGAGCGGATCGAGCGGGTTCTGGTTCTGCAGCTGCGTGGTCAGCAGCGTCAGGAAGGTCTGGAAGTTGCCGGCGAGCGTCGCGCCCGTGGACGAGCTCAGGCTCGCGCTCGACGAGGACGAGGAGGATGACGAGGTCTGCGTCGTGCCGGAGACGACTGATGGCGCGGTGGCGGCATTCGTGGTGGTCATGGCCTGATACTCCTCACACTCTGATATCGACGCCGCTGCTCGATCCGAGCATGCGGCCATAACTGCGGCTGACGGGCGCGGCTGGCGCCTGGTCATCCTCGCTGATGATCAGCCGGCGGGAATTGCCAGAGTTGTCGTTGTTCTGGCCGGTGTTCTGGCCCGATGAATTCTGGTCGCGCAGGCTGAAGGAGAGCCCGCTGCTGCCGGTCTTGAGGCCTGCATCGTCGAGCGCGCGCTGCAATTGTGGTGCGTCCTGCCGCAGCATCTGAAGCGTCTCCGGCTTCTCGACCGTGAGATGCGAGGTGACCTGGCCGTTGCGGTCGACATTGATGCGGACGTCGATACGGCCGAGATCGACCGGATCGAGGCTGATGTCGAAGCGGGTTTTTCCGGAGCGCGCGGCGGCCGCGATCTCGACCGGGATGCCGCTGATCGGCACGGCATTCGCATTGGCCGCGGTCGCGGTGAGTGTCGCGGTCGAGGCGGTGGCGGCCGACGTCGTGGTGGTCAGCGGCGCCTGCACGGCGTTGCCGGCCTGAGTGCTGGCATCGGTCGTGGCAGCAACCGCTTGCGTATCGGCATGGACGTGCGTGATCGATGCGGCCGGGGTGGCATCCGCCTTGCTGTCGGCGGCGGCGGGCTTGCCATCGGCAGTCGTCGTATCAAGCTGCGGCTTGGCGGTTTGCGGATGGGCGGCGATGGTCGTCGTCGCGGCCGCCGGATTTTGTGCAGGCGTTGTCGCCTGCGCGGTCTTGCCGGTGTCCTGGCCGATATTGGAGACGTCGGTCTGACCTTGCGCTGTCGCGGCGGCCTTGAACGAGGTTTTTGGCGTGCCCTGGTCGACCGCGGTCAGCTGCACGGCGTTGACAGTCGCATCGGTCGCGCTCGCGTCGGTCGTCGTAGCGGCCGCATCGGTGAGCGCGGCCTTGCCATCAGTGGTGGTCTTGCCATCGGTCTTCGTGGCCTTGCCGGTCGCATCCAGCTTGAGGCCGGATATCTGCGCTGCGGTCGAGGTGCTGGCGGCGATGCCGGCAGCCGCGATCGTCAGCGGCGAGGACGCCGTGCCATTAGCCTGGGCCGCCGCGGCATTTGGATCAACGGCAACGACGGGCACGGCAACGGGAACGGCGGTCGGATCAGGCGTCGCTGCCGGCGTTGCAGTCTGCGCCGCGGCCGTGGCGTCCACCGCGGCGGCGAGACCCTCGGTGCCGTCGGTCTTGGCATCCTTCGTGCCGTCGGATTTGTCGCCCTTGAGGATGGTGGCGTCGGTCTTGCCCTTGGATATCCCGTCAGCCTTGGCAGGCGCGGGCGGTGCGTTGCTAGCCGGCGGCGCGGAATCCGCGGCGTCGCTCGGCTTGCTCTGCGAGGATTGATCGCTCGAGGCGGTGTTGTTTCGTTTCGACGAGGAGGAGGATGACGACGGCGCGGAGGATGACGACGAATCACTGCGCCGCGGCGCGTTGTCCTGGCTCGAGGACGGCGGCGCGCTGTTGCTGATGGCCTGGGTGTTGCTATCGATCAGCGAACCGAAGGAATCGCCGGGCGTGGTGTCCTGGGTGTTCTGCGGCCGGACAGGCTTCTGCTGCGCGCTCGACACCTGCGCACTTGCCGCTACGTCTGACGTGACACCAACCACAGGCGACCCCTTGAAAACATCTTCGGACCAGAAGGTCAGCAAGGAGCGGGCCAGTCCGGAGTCTTCCGATTTTATGATGTAAAATCAACGTCTTGATTGGAAGTCGCCGACCCGCCGGCCGGCTTTCAGCCCCGTCATTTCTGCCGCCCCCGGCAAGAATTGCCCTCACGTCCGGGCGGGCATGATTGCTTCACCGGAATGCCGCCTATATTAAAGGGTAGCTCTCAGCCGCTTTCGACCGGGCAAGCCAGTGCCCCCGAGGGAACAAGGGTTCCCGGGGACCGCTGACGTCCCGGTCAGAGCATCAGCAATCGCGGCAAACGCCGCCGTCACGTCAGCTTAGGCCCATGCTCAACAGTCTGGATCTCGAAGGCCGTCCTGAGGATACCAGGGTCGTCGTTGCCATGTCGGGCGGCGTCGACTCCTCGACGACGGCTGCGCTGTTGAAGGCCGAGGGCTACGATGTCGTCGGCATCACGCTGCAGCTCTATGACCACGGCGCGGCCACTCACCGCAAGGGTGCCTGCTGCGCCGGCCAGGACATTCACGACGCCCGCGACGTCGCGGCCAAGCTCGGCATTCCCCATTACGTGCTCGATTACGAGGATCGCTTCCGCGAGTCCGTCATCGACAACTTTGCCGATTCTTACGCGCTCGGCGAGACGCCGGTGCCCTGCATCGAGTGCAACCGCTCGGTCAAGTTCCGCGACCTCCTGAAGACCGCGCGCGAGCTTGGCGCGCAGGCACTCGCCACCGGTCATTACGTCGCCTCGCGGCGCTGCGACGATGGGTCGCGCGCGCTGGTCTGCGCCGCCGACAGCGACCGCGACCAGAGCTATTTCCTGTTCGCGACCACGCAGGAGCAGCTCGACTTCCTGCGCTTCCCGCTCGGCGACATGACCAAGCCGGAGACGCGCGAGCTCGCGCGCCGCTTCGGCCTTAGCGTCGCCGACAAGCACGACAGCCAGGACATCTGCTTCGTGCCGACGGGGCGCTACACCGACATCATCACCCGTCTGCGTCCGAACGCGATGGAAAGCGGCGACATCGTCGATCTCGACGGCCGCGTGCTCGGCCAGCATCACGGCATCGCCAATTTCACCATCGGCCAGCGCCGCGGTCTCGGCATCGCGGCCGCCGCGCCGCTTTTCGTGGTGCGGCTCGACGCGGCCAACCGCCGCGTCATGGTCGGCCCGCGCGATGCGCTGAAGATGCACCGCATCGCTTTGCGCGACGTCAACTGGATTGGCGGCGGCGACATCGACCGCGCCATCGGGTCTGGTCTCGAGCTGTTCGTGCGCGTGCGTTCCACGCGTGCGCCCCAGCCAGCCTGGCTGCGCGGCGCCGACGGCCATTACGAGGTCGAGCTTGTCGCCGGCGAAGAGGGCGTCTCGCCCGGCCAGGCCTGCGTGTTCTACGACGCACCGTCAGGGCAGGCGCGCGTGCTCGGCGGCGGGTTCATTCAGAGCGCCGCCGCGAAGGTGGCTACGAGCACGGCGAGGCCGCTCGTCGAGGCGGTCCGCGGCTAGGAAATTTCCGGGGCAGGGGCATGGCAGCAGACATCTCGCGGGCCGGGGTCGAGAAGGCCTATGGCCGCTGGGCGCCGGTCTATGATCTCGTGTTCGGCAAGGTGTTCGATGCTGGCAGGCAGTCGACCATCGCCGAGGCCGACCGCATCGGCGGCCGCGTCCTCGACGTCGGCGTCGGCACCGGCTTGTCGCTGTCGGATTATTCGCGCACCACGAAAATCTGCGGCGTCGATATTTCCGAGCCGATGCTGCGCAAGGCGCAACAACGCGTGCGCGCGCTTCGCCTCTCCAATGTCGAAGTGCTCTCGGTGATGGACGCGAAGAACCTCGCCTTCCCCGACGCCTCCTTCGACGCGGTGGTCGCGCAATATGTCATCACTGCGGTGCCCGATCCCGAAGGCACGCTCGACGAGTTCGTGCGCGTGCTCAAGCCGGGCGGAGAACTGATCCTGGTCAACCACATCGGCGCCGAAAAAGGGCTGCGCAAACTCTCCGAGCTCGCCTTTGCGCCCTTGGCGCGCCGTCTCGGCTGGCGTCCGGAATTCCCATGGGCCCGTCTCGTCAACTGGGCCGCCAAGCACGGCGGCATTACGCTCGCCGAGCGCCGCCCCATGCCGCCGATGGGCCATTTCTCGCTGATCCGCTACCATAAATCGTAATGTTCGGCCGGGGGAACGGGGCGCGGGTTCCGCGCGTTTCCTTCCCATGCGCACGACATCATCAATCATCCTGGCCAGCCTCGTGATCGCAGCCTCCGGCGCGGCGATCGCGCAGGCCCCGCCCGCCCCGGCGACGCCGCCGCAAGCGACCGCGCCGCCATCCCCGCAGCACACGGCGGACTGCGCTCCGCAGGACCGCCCGAACCGCGCCACCGCGCCTGACGGCACCACGACGGGTCAAGCCCGGGAACCGCTCGGCGACAAGCTGGCCAAATCCGACGGCGTGCTCTGCCCGCCATCCGGCGTCGACCCCGAAATGCACGCCCCCGCGCCGAGCACCGACGGCAGCATGCCTGTCATCCCGCCCCCCGGCAGCCCCGGCGGCGACCCCACGATCAAGCCGAAATAGCGTAGTTCGTCGCCCTGCTTCGCCTCTCCCCGCCGGGGAGAGGCCGCAATCCGCGCGCAGCGCGAATGTCGGGTGAGGGGCCTCCCCGCGGGTCCGGCGTCCGAAAACGGGCGAGTCCGCCGCCGAAATCGGCCCTTTTCCACCCTCAACCGCCTTGTCCCGCCAAAGCTTTAGCGAAGGCGGATTGACTTCCCACCGCCCCCTTCCTTATATGCCGCGCGTTCGCGAGATCGGCCGTTCAGCCGTTCGCGACCCTGTGGCGGGGTAGCTCAGCTGGTTAGAGCACGGGAATCATAATCCTGGGGTCGGGGGTTCGAGTCCCTCCCCCGCTACCACCTTTCCCCACACTCCTTTGACTTGGTTTGGATAGTCCTTTTCCCCGAGCAGGGCGTTTAGCCGGCCTGCTATCTCCACGGCTACACCACCTGGGCGGCCTGGATCGCGGAACACAGTGATCGTCTCGACCAAGTCCCTAATGGCTTCTGCGGCCTCTGCGTCGCCCGCACTGACACCTTTACCCAGTGCTTCTTCAAGCCGACCGAGTTGCTCCTCATATCGTTTGAGGATGGCCGGATGCAGCGCGACTTCCTTCACGGCGGGTGGTTCACTCTGCAACTCCTCAGATATCCGCTTTCGTTCGGCATCTAAGGCAGTCGATCGCGGTCCGAGAACGGATGGATCGCCATGTCCTTTCGCGATCGCATCCACCAGTCGTTCGATTTCCCGGTTTAGTTGCCCAAGCTGCTGCTCAAGGCGCTGCCGTTTCGCATGTGAGGTGGCCGCGAGGCGCTTCCGCTCCTCAAGATACGTGCGTACGTATTCCGAGATAACCTTCGGCGCACGCAATTCGGCCTTTAGACCGTTGAGGACCGCGCTCTCGACGGCGTCCAAATAAAAAGTCTTGGCGTCTGGACACGTGCCGCTCTCAGTCGCCGTCGAGCAGCGAACGCGAACGCGCCCTGATTTGTCGCGACCATTGGTCGCCATGCCCGAGCCGCACGAGCCGCAACGGAGCAGGCCAGATAGCATCCGACGAGGCCGGCGTTGATGGCTGGGGTGGGTGTGACCGCGATCCGCTTTGCGCTGCTGAGCAGATCGGAATAGCTCTCGATTGACAATTGCAAGATGCGGCACTTCAGCCACCTGCCAGTCAGTCTTTGGATTTGGTCGTGAAAGGCGCTTTCCCGAGTCGGGATCTTTCACCATCCTGACTTTGTTCCAAACGAGGCGCCCTACATAAAGCTCGTTTTGCAGAATGCCGGCTCCCCTCTCGAGATTGCCATTGATAGTTGAGGCATTCCATGTCCGCCCTCGCGGAGGTGATACCCTCTCCTTGTTGAGATCGTGCGCGATTTCGCGAGGTGTCCGACCGTCCACGTATTCCTGGAAGATGCGCCGGATCACTTGTGCCTCGGCCTCGACGATGACTCGTTCGCCACTCTTTCCAGCGACCGCAGCGTATCCGTATGTTAGACCACCTCCCGCCAAACCCTGCCTGACCCGACCTGCTTGGCCACGCCGCACCTTGTGCGCGTTGTCCTCGCGATAGAGTTGTCCGACCAGGCCGCGAAGACCGACTAGCACGGTGTTCACGACGCCTTCGTGGACTGCCCGGATCTCGATGCCGAGAAAAGATAATCGTTTGTGAATACCTGCGAGATCTTCCATGTCGCGAGAGAGGCGATCGAGCGCTTCGACGATTACTACGTCAAATGATCTCTCCCGCGCTCGGTCTAACATCCGCAGAAGGCCTTCGCGGCCCATGACAGAGCCACCTGAGCGAGCCCGATCTTCATGGGTGCTGACAACCGTTAAGCCTTCGCGCTCTGCATAGCTTTGACAAAGTGAAAGTTGATCTTCAATCGAACGCTCGTTCTGAAGATCGGTTGAAAATCGAGCGTAGATCGTCGCTCTCTTCCTTGTCTCTTCGATCGGCAAGCTCTCTTTCATGATCTTCCCTTGCCGCCAGACGAGCAAGTACGCGTGCAAGGCGTAAGATCGCCTTGTCTGGTTTCGTCTGCAAGGACAATTCGCGAGGCGCTTCACGCACGGTCGAATTCTAGGTGATTTGCCAGCCCAACGAGGTGCACGCACCTGCGCTGGCGCCAGTCCGTGTTCATCCAGAGCATCATACTTGTGCGGTGCATAAACCGAATGGCCGCTATGAGCTCGTCGTGTAATTGGATACCGCGGCGACGAAAATGAGATAGAGTTCAGAAGGCCCTCACCGCCGAGTGCGTGCTGCTAAGCAGGACTACATCAGCTCTCTGGCACGTAGCAGATGGTGGGCCGACAAACCGGCACCACCGGGCGCGTCAGTAAGTTGTTGAAATCACTGGCGCTCCCTAGGGGAATCGAACCCCTGTTTCAGCCGTCACTAACAGAGTGCGACCTCGTTGCTAGTTCGACCCGAATTAACCTGCAACTAGACCGTTATGAGCGGCGGATAACGACTGTGGTCTCGTTCGTTCCGCCTCGCCCCGATCGTTTCTGCTGCGAAACTGGTGCTGTGAGGGCTGCTCATGCAGACGAGCCGGGCCGACCTCCGCAAGGTATCCCATCGCATGACCATCAGCGGATCGACCTTACCCTCTCAAGGAGGTTACCGAACGTCCCCTTCCGTCGTCTGAAAGATAGAGCGATACGCTGGCGGTCCTGTAGGAGGAAACAGCCTCGTCGATGTGTTTGTCGAGGACAAAGTGCTTCGACCCGTTTGCTCACTGCTGACAAATGGCGAGTTCACGGCTTTGCTTTCTCAGCAGGGAGGCAAGAGGCTCCGAACCATGGCACTCGAGTTTGGACTTTCCGTTCGAAATCGCTCGCGTAAGTCAGGGGCAGCCACACTCCAGACCCAGTCGCAATGCTCCAGGCCGTCACTGCGCAATTGAACGCCCGGTAGGACGCGATAGCCTCCTCGTCTATAGGAAGACCAAGTTGACCGATTTCCCAATGAAGTTTCGCCAACAAGTCCGTTGGGCTATTCAATCCAAGACGCTTCCTGTCAGGCATCGGGGGCGGCTCCTCAGTTCAACGCACATCTTGACTTGGGGCTGGAGCCCTCTGGTGAGCCTGAATTGTACGAGTACGCGCGATAACGAGATTCCGAAGAGCCGTGCGCGTCTGATGCCGAGCTGCCCTGCGGCCTATTCGTCTGTCCCCCCATTTATTAGGAACAGTGATCAGCGCTGATCGCTTATGAGCGAAATGGTCATTCCGCCATTGCCGTCAGGCTGCACGCTATAGGATCTGCGCGAGTAGACCTTCTGGCCGGAAACCAGTCCCGCGCCCCCTTGCACTCTTTGAATATCCTCTAAGACCTTGAGGTCTTTTTGGCTCATCTCAACTCCAAGCATGCTAAACGCGGCAAGGTTTAAAGTGTAGTCTGCCTGACAGATCGTGCGCCTCAAATTCGGGTCGTGCTGGACAGCCGTGCTCCCGGTAACGACGATGTACTCGTCGGCCATCTGGGGGCAGCCGGTCCAACTGAGTTAAGAACTTCGCGGCATCTGGAGCGTTTTGGAGCTCTTTGAATGAACGCTCGTAGCACTGATCCTCGGTCAATCCGGAACAGTAACCCGGATTTTGTTTCGCCTTCACCGCCACGTTCAAGTAGGCCACTGCCGACAAGGCACTGCCGGCATTCTTGATCCCTGCGATGAGGCCTAGCCAGATCCTGAAAGCCATTAACAATGAGAACCTTGCGGATGGCTGCCGTCATGTTCAACAGCGCCTGCGAAGTGTCGATCAGCGGGTCGCGCACGTCGGCTTTCGTCTTGAAGCAGTCTTCGTTGGGATCGGCGCTCGCCAGGGAAGGCATGGTCGACAGCAAAGCGAGCGGAACCAGAAAAGCAAATCGCATCGGAAATCCTCAAAAACAAATTGATGCCAGTTGCGCGACCGCTGTGCAAGGTGCGAGCGTGAAGCCTTGGGCAATTCGCACATCGATGCGGCGACCGAACTCAACGCCGGCTTACGAGCTAGAGAACCACATGTGCTGCAAGGACTGCTCAGAGGTGCGCGGCATCGGTACAAGCGCAGCCATCTGGTGCCATGCGACCGAACAAGCTTTCGGCGAGCGATCCGCCGTCGACGTGATGGCCGGGTGAACGATAGGACGAGCCCCTGATCACTGCAACTTTGTGGATCGGCTGCCTTCCATCAGTCCTTTTGGCAGAAGACGTGGTATTTTTCGGCAGTGGTCCATACCGGACCGGTCCAAACAAGCAGGGGTGGAAAAAGGATGGTGGCCGAGGTTTTCGCAGGTCTGAGCGCGTTTAATTCGATGTTCAACATTGCGAAGTCAATGAAGGACATGAACGATGAAAACGTTCGCAATAAAGCTGTATCTGAGCTTTGGGAACACATCTTTACTGCCCAGACAAGATACGCCGAAGCGGCAGAAAAAATTCAGGAGCTGGAAGCGAAGCTTAAGACCTTCGAGGATTGGGAGGCACAAAAAACGAATTACGAGCTTGTTGAACTGGAGCCAGGCATCCGGGTTTACCGCACCAAGCAAGCAGAGGCGGAAAATGGATCATCCGTTGAGGTGTGCGTCAGTTGCTTCGGTGACCGGCACATCGGGATATTGCAGAGCCAGACTTGGAACCCCGGTAGATGTGACGTGATGGTTTGCAACGACTGTGGGTCCGTCCTTTATCTAAGCGGAAGTCCCCATCCCGACCACAAGACATATAGGCCGACGCCATACAAGACCTGACTAGTCAGCGTCCTGATGTGCAATCTCACAGCATCACCACCAACCAAGCCGCGATCATCAGCCTGTTGCGGGTGATCAGCGGCTAGGTCGGTAATCTCGCGCCGATGCCCGGCGTGTTTCTGATTGTCCCGGTCTAGTGATGCGCAATTCCAACGCCGGGTGCGATATGGCGTTCATGCGTTGGCATGCCGCCTCCACCGCGCACGGATGGGCCGCCGGTCACCAACACCCGCAACACCAGCTCGCCGCACCGGCACGCTGGCTCAAGCCTGAGAACCGCTGTTTGGTGCCGGCCACCCCTTCGTCGAGTACGCGCCAGAGCCGAACCCTGAGACGAAGAAGGACTTTGAAATAAAAAGTCACAGTTGCGTGAGTAGCCCGATTTTCTGAGGGTTTGAATTACTCATCGGGCGAAACCAGCGGTGGCGTAGGAGGACTGATCAGCCAGCGCGTGTCGCGGGCGCTTTCCGGTCCTCTTTGACAGCCTCGGCAAAGATCGCGTGAGGTCCGACGCACAGAACGCTGGGCACGCGCTCGATGAGCGCGAGGCAGCGGGGCACGACGCGGATGTAGCGGTTCGCGCGCGCTCTTCACGGTCGCCTTGACGTAGGCCTCTTCCGCTTCCTTGCGCTTGTTGTCGTGCTCGTCCAGGAGCTTGCGAGCAACGGCCCAGGACGACCTCGCCAGGGCCGCTGTCGTCCCTCTCGTGATACGGGACGGTGGGAAAGTTGTGCCAATCGGTAAACGGGCGTAGCGCCCGGCGCGAACGAATTGCAAAGATGTCGATCGACCGATCCTGTGCACGTCGAATCATGTTCAGAGGGAGATCTACTTTTATGAAGAGGCAAATTGCTGTTGCCCTAACCTTTCTCTCATTTCTCTACCCTTCAGCAACAATCGCCGCGGACTACTCAATTTCGAATGCTTCGCCGGTAGGAAAAGTTGCAATTCACAAACATAAGAAGCCGAAATTCCATAAGTCCGACGATGACTATTTGTGTCACGAGGCACCACTCGCGCCTTACTGTCGATGCGACAACCCGCAGTATTGCGAGACCTGGTGCCAAAACCCCGATAACTTTTATTGTGATCCAAACGGCTATTGCGAGTGTCGCTAGAGCGGTTCACGAATTTATTGAATCGGAAGGGATTCCGGATCAGAGACGAATATGATTCAAGATGCTGGCTGGGATGGAGGCCAGCATCCGATGGTCCGACCAATTTCCAATGATCTGCGTAAGCGTGCGGTTGCGGCGGTTGTAAAGGGCGAGAGCTGCCGCTCGGTAGCAACACGGTTTGGGGTTGCGGTTTCGTCGGTTGTGAAGTGGTCGCAGCGTTATCGGACGAGCGGCTCGGTAGCGCCCGGAAAGATGGGCGGCCATCGCAAGCCCGTGCTTGAGCCACATCGCGCCTTCAGCAAGGAGCGGATCAGTCAGACGCCGCATTGACGCTTCACGCCCTCAAGGACGAGCTTTTCGCGCGCGGGGTCAAGGTCTCCCACAATGCGGTTTGGCTGTTTCTACGGCGCGAGGGACTGCGGTTCAAAAAAAACGCTGCTCGCCCTCGAGCGAGCTCGCTCCGACATCGCGCGTAGACGCCAGCGCTGGCGCTCATGGCAGGCCAAACTCGATCCCCGGCGCCTGGTCTTTATCGACGAGACCTGGATCAAAACCAATATGGCCCCACTGCGCGGATGGGGACCAAAAGGCGAGCGGGTGCGCAGCTTCACGCCACATGGTCACTGGCGGACGCTGACATTCCTTGGCGCATTGCGCTGTGACCGTCTCACCGCACCCTGCCTGTTCGATGGCCCGATCAACGGCGAATGCTTCCGCGCCTATGTCCAGCAGGTTCTCGTCCCGCAGCTTCAGCCGGGTGACATCGTCATCTTGGACAATCTCGGCAGCCATAAATCGGCTGCCCTGCGCAGCCTGATCAAAGCCGCCGGCGCCAGGCTCTGGTACCTACCGCCATACTCCCCCGACCTCAATCCGATCGAACAAACCTTCGCCAAGATCAAGCACTGGATGCGCTCCGCCCAGAAGCGCACGATCGACGACATTTGCCGCCATATCGGCGGCCTCATCACAACCATCCAGCCCAACGAATGCAGCAACTACTTCGAAAACGCCGGATACGCTTCCATCAAAACGTGAAACGCTCTAGCATCAAGAACTCGGCTTCACCATCAGGCTGAACTACAGTGGCAGCAACGAGCGGCTTGCCGTCGACGGTTTTGGGCTTCCGTATCCAGGAAGCCGCGCTTTTCAGCGCGGTGGCTTTGCAGAACTTCACCCAATAGGAAAACGCGACCGCCGTGCCCTCCGGCAAGAGCTGTATGTCTTCCGCCGAGGCTGACAAGATGAGAAAGGCCGGTTTTCGGAGCAAGTCCGGATGCAGCGGCTGAACCCGCAGGCTAAAGCGCAGAGCCGAACCCAGCCTGCGAACGACCGCTCTCGTCGGCAGAAACGCGCCTAGGGGCCGGTCTCTCTGAAATACTTGACGCGGAGCCGCATCACACAAAACCTTGGCATGGGTCATGCAGACTAATCGTCACCGGGGAATTGCCCATTTCCCCCCTCCCGGGGGCTGGAAAGCCGCCGCTCGCGCGACATTTAAGCGGGCGGCGTTTTTGCTTCATGCACCCGCAAATTTCACAGTGTTCTGAATCGATTTTCCCGGTGTCCTACGACAGTACCGAGCGCTGCACCGGTGGTTCGATTTCCGCGCTGGTTCACTAATTCAGTTTGAAAATTCAAAATGAACCAATATTATATGAACCATCCAAAGTGAACCGGAGGGGTCGAGATGTTCGTTCGGGCTTACCTCAGAGCGTCGACCTCGGAGCAAGATGCGAACCGAGCGCGGAGCCAGCTTAAGTCCTTCGCCACCGAGCGCGGACTCACGATCGCCGCGTGGTACGCCGAGAACGAGAGCGGCGCCAAGCTCGCCCGGCCGGAGCTGTTCCGCCTGCTCGCGGATGCACACCCGGGCGACATTCTCCTTGTCGAACAGGTCGACCGTCTATCGCGCTTGACCGCTGAGAACTGGGAGCGCCTCAAAGCGGAGATGACCGCGCGTCGCGTGCGCGTCGTGGCGCTGGACCTGCCGACGTCATGGATGATGGCGACCAACGCAGGTGACGAGTTCACTGGCCGCATGTTTGAGGCGATCAACGGCATGCTGCTCGACATGCTCGCGGCCGTGGCGCGGAAGGACTATGTTGATCGGCGTCGACGGCAGGAACAGGGCCAAGCGAAGGCGAAGGCAGAGGGCCGCTACAAGGGCCGCCCGGAAGATACGGACCGAAATGACGGCATCGCCAACATGCTTGCCGCTGGCCAATCGTGGGGATCAATCCAGAACATGACCGGCTGCAGCCGCGCGACAGTGGCGAAGATCGCGAAGCGCATCAAGCAAGCCGCCTAACTTCGAAAAACCGGACAAGCACGAACCCATGAGTTCTCCAGTCACCTGTTCGAGTTGTGGCGAGGGCGTCCCCGACGATCTCGATCGCCCGTCAAGATATCCCTGTCCGCGCTGCGGGTCGACGGTGAGAACGGTACACGCGGTAGCCTCCTCTATGGCGGTCTCCACCGCAATCGCGACCGTCACGCTCGAAGAGGTTCGGGCAGTAACAGCGAGCGCCAGTCTGGTGATGCAGGCGGTTGTCATCACCGGCGACAAGACCAAAGAAGGGCTCTTGATCGAAGCGGTTACTGTGCCCTGGCTCGATATCGTCAAATTGTTGGGGGCCGATCCGAATGCGGCTTTTCAGATTCCTCCTCGAAAATGGGAAGAAATCATCGCTGGCGCGTACAAGAAGGCTGGGTTTGACGAGGTAACTCTGACCCCGCATTCGGGTGATTATGGTCGAGACATCATTGCCGTTAAGAAGGGGTTGGGCAGTATCCGGGTCATTGACCAGGTTAAGGCCTATAAGCCGGATCATTTGGTTACAGCCGAGGATGTGCGAGCGCTCATGGCGTGCTTCAGGGGGATACCGCTTCGAAAGGCTTTCTCACGACCACCTCTGACTTTGCGCCTCGTCTACGACAGGATCCGTTGATTGCTTGTCATATGCCGTCGAGGCTCGAGTTGATCGATGGCAAGATGCTGCTCCAGCGATTGGAGCAACTTGCGAAATCTTCCGGCTCAACGTGAGGCGGTCCGATGATCGCGCCGGTTGGAGACCTCCGTCACGCGGCCGGTCTTGGCAAACGCTACACGGGAGCGACGCCGCTACTCCTTCACAAACGAGTTCACTAGGCCAGCGATGTGCTGCCAATCCTCGCGCTCGTCCAAGGGACTCGATTTTCGGCCTTTGAAGTAGTCGGGGCCGGCGGGATCGAATTTGTCACAAGTGTGTTTGAAGTAGTTGAGAGTAGCCGAAAGGCGCCTGCGCCATGCGGGGTCAACGATTAATGGATTCCGTCCGATAGGAATATAGCTTCTGACCGTCTCCACTGTTTCGGCCAACTCTTTGAGGTCGATTTTGCGCTTGGCGTCGAACTCATCTGACATCGACAGGTCTTTAAGCTGTTTGATCCACTCATCCCACACACGGGAATCGTCGAGCGGAAGAAGACTGAAGATCAACCGTGTCCCTCGCTCAAGGTCGCCACCCTGCTGCATTTTTTCCTCAACGCGCCAAACTTCGTTGAAGCAGTCAGCGATAGTACCAATTCGCAGGTGAGCAACTTCCAAGGCGCGCAATTCCCTTGCGCGGTTGTCGTCGATTGTTTTCATCGCCGCGAGCCACGCCATCATTCCCGCTATGATTGCCCCAGCGGCTCCGATGAGGCCACCGGCAAGCTCGCCGTGTCTGCTCAAAACGCAGCCAAGCCACTGCGGGAGTTGAGTGTCGCAACGCTCACTCTCGCCGGCCTTTAGGGGACCCCAGGCATCGGCCATCCAGAGCAAGCCAACCACGGCGCACATCATGCCCACAATGACGGCGACCATTGGCAGAAGGATGGTGCGCTTTTTCATGTAGCTATGATGTCGCGCGCACACCCAAGAGTCGAGTAAGGGTCTCGGAGCGCAAGCACGCCATGTGGTGGTAGCCCGAAAGAGCAACGTCTGCACCGGACCGAAGAAAAAACGATCAGACCTTGATCGGCTTCCTCGACGAAGCCGCGATAATCGGCCGGTATGGCCTACTCGGCGCGTTATCGTCGCGAACTTGCGTTCAGGCCCGGCACCGAGCACTCGACAACAATGCCGGCAGTATGGCGACCGCCATCGTCCGCCCAGCACGGACCCAGCGAGTGCGACTTCAATTCAACGTTTACAGGTTGCAAGCGGAGAGGTAGTATCAGTGCGCTTTAGCGCACGTCTATTTTACCAGATCAGTCCTTAGATGACGGAGGTAATTATGCGTACGCACCCACTCTATGCAGCATTGCTCATCCTCGTTGGGATGACGAACATAGCTTTCGGACAGACAGTTCAACCGGCTGCCGTTTCGTCAACCTCGGATGCAAATCAGTTTTTGAAGGCGGGAGTTACCCGAGTAATCGTGAGGTACGAGTGGCAATGGAATTCCGGCGCTTCTGGCGGCGGTTACTGGCTTGCCGAGCAAGGAGTCGTAACTGCTGTCGGTCCTAGTTGGATCGTGTTAAGCCAGGATGTAAGTAACAAGACTCATTTCATCCCATTTTCTGCTTTTAAGCACCTCGAACTGCTGAACTGAATCCGCGGCACCTAAACGCGATCTTCTTTCCCTTATAGGCGCGCTAAAGCGTTCGATCGGCCTCCGCATCCGATGGCGACGCGGGGGCCGACGGGTGTTTGCATTGACGGCGGCGGGCCTTTTTGATTGTCTAATTAGCAGTTGCTATAATAGCCCTCATCCCACCGCTTCTGGCTTCTTGTCGGATCAAGACAGAACATTCTCTCTTAGCGGCTACATGCTATTCGAGAATGCGGTGCAAGGAAAATTTGACGCCGGGGCAGAAATGTCCGCGCACTGCGAGGAGGGCGCGGTCGTGGGATCCAAACGGCACGTCGGAGCGGCCTTCGCGAGGCTCCGCTACGATGCAGCGTGAGGGCGTGACTAATGCTGCTTCTGGATTGAAGGCGCGGCTCGTCTGAGAACCCGTTCGTAAAACTCCAGACAATAGATCAGCCACGTTTCGCGGTGGGGAACGTCCTTGCTGCGGCGGCGGGTGAGGGCGGGCATGCCGCCATGAAAGCGACGCCGGCAGCGGCGCGCAAATTATCGATTCGTGGTGGCATGGATCGGCGGTGAAGTACTGCCCGTCGTGGGTTGGAAAGAGGCCGCTAATTGAGGCATACGCAGGCAACGCGCCGATGCGCTCCTCATGCGATCTACTTGAGTGTCGGCTCGACCGGAGATTGGCCGGGGCCTGCAAGAGTTCCCGGCGTAAGAGCGCAGAAGATTTCAATCCACCCGGCGCTGAGCGCGAGCTCATTCAGGATGTCTTCTGGATGTTTTTTTCCGCTCTCAAGCACAAGTTCTACCGCGCGCTTCAACAGACGCGGTTGCTCGACCGGGATCTTGCGAGGATCGTCGAGCGGCTCTTTTTTGCGCCAGCGTCGGAAGGATATCTGCTTGTAGAGATTGAGGGCTTGGTCGGCGTCGATCACTTCCAGATCGCGGCATCGATACACCATGGCCTGTATCGACACCTTCCAGCGCTCCTTAAGCGGCACGAACGCGTCAAGCCGAGTGGTGTAAACCTCATTGGGGAACGAGTTGCTCGGCAACAAGAAAGCACCAGCGAATTTATCAGCCTCGGCTTCTATTGCTTTCAGCGTGGCTTTGTCCTCCAGGTCCGATTGCTCGACCCATCGATGTAAAACGAGGTGACCAAGCTCGTGGGCTAGGTCATAGCGCCTCCGGACGCCGGCCTCCTTCTCGGAGGCCATGAAAATAAATGGACGAGCGCCATTCCAGAACGAGAATGCTTCGACGTTCTCTCCCTGCATTTCGTATCGGCAAATCACGATGCCCTTTGCTTCCAGCAGAGCGAGCACGTTTGAGATCGGACCAGGCCCAAGACCCCATAGCTTCCGGAGATTGAGCGCGATCTCATCGATCTCTTCAAATTCATAGCGGCCGGACGAGTTCGCAGGCGCACATTCCGGGAGTGAGGGAGGCGGGTAATTGACAAATCCGTCGAAGTATTTTGCCGTTTGAACAAACCAATCGCCTAGCACCGCGGCTGCCTCGTTGCGACGGAGCGTTTCAGGTCCGAATTTGCGATAGAACCGCGCTCCCGCGGATCCGAATGGGGGGCCGTCTGGACTAGTGAAAAAGTTGACGGGCTGGCCCAGGACATCTGACATTTTTTGGAAGGTGGATGGCTCCGGCGATTTGTCGCCGCGCTCGTAGGCGGAAACCGCCTGCCGAGACACGCCGATGCGATCGCCGAGATCGCCTTGCGACATCCTTGCGACCTTCCGCGCATCGCGCAGCTTGGATGGAATCAAAAGCCGCCCGGCTTGGTGTGCGCGGGCGGCAGGAGCGGGAAACTGGACTACTCTATCGGTCCCCATTGTCTCTACGCCACTTGTCGATTTCTTCTTTGAGGGTCACCACGGCTTCGATGTCGGTGTCTTCGGGCGGCGGTTCGGGTGAAGTTACAACGTGAGGCATCAGCATCAGGTTGGGGGTCCTGTAGTGATACCCCTTCTGCTGATCCTCCCGCGGGAGCCCAAGATGGGCGAAGTTCAAAGTCTGGTAGCCGTGAAACAGCAAGATGTGCGGGGTGCCTCCCGCTTCTTCGCCATCCGGCTTCAGCCCTGCCAACCAGCCCTGGCCGTTCAAGCGTTTGTTCGCTCGGAATGCAACGTCGCGAGGCTGTTTCGAAGGGTCAGAAACCTGGCTGATTGTCACCGCGGAATGTGAAGGAAGGATTTCCAGATACCGGCCGGTCGGGCGTTCGAACCAGCGCCAGCGGAGATCAAATGGCCACTGCCCGCTCCTGCAAAGTCGCTCGAAGCCGAGATCGACGGCCCATTGGATGATGCGGCCTCGGTTGTCCTGCGCGCTGGTGACGTTCAGGATCGGCTCATCCGCGATGAGAAGAGCGGCGGCCTCATAGGCAGTTTTAAGTGTGGCGGGAATGAAGGACCGCAACGCCAGCGGGATCTGGTCTCGGAGAAAGGCTTCTGCGCAATCCACGTTTTTCCTCGAATCTGGTTGCCCCCTGACGTGCGCAACCTTATCCGAAAAAATGGCGTTTTTGTCAACCGTGATCTTTGATGTTGCCCCGGTCCGGCGAAACGACCTTGATGCACTCGCTGTCCAGGTACTGACGCTCGCGCTTGACCTGCGATCCTTTAAGCACTCGTCACGCCCGCCTTTTCATTGGTGCCACATTCCCTCCGTCCCGCGGCACAAGCGGCACAACTGCTGCCCTGGCGAGGTCTTCGAGAGCCGTTGCAATGTATTTGGCATAGTGCCGCTCGATCATTTTGACCGAAGTGTTGTGCAGCTTCGCGACCTGCTGGATGGGAAGGCCCTTGCGGAGGCCGCGCACGATGCTGGAGTGCCGGAAGGCGTACGGAATAACTTCTGGCATGTCGGCGCGATCGCGAATGGCGCTCCAAGGACGGACGAGTTCGCCCCGTTTCCACGCGCTCCGCTCGGACTTCTTCCACGCGATGCTACCCGGCTCCTGTTCGTGGAACCACCGCTCGAACAGGATTGCATCGCCGGCTCGTTCGACGATCGCGGGCAGCAGCACCGCGATCACGTCGTCGCCGACCGGAACGGGGACGGATCCGCCGTTGCCGCCACGGCCCTTGTAGGAGCCGGGCACCATCAGGCGCCGTTCCGCGACCTGCACGTCACGAACCCGCATTCTTCTGACCTGGGCGTAGCGGGCTCCCGTGGCAGCTAGACAGACAACGACGAGGTACAGATCCAAATCGAAGCCTTGTTCCTCATCGATCTCCCGCGCAGCTTTGAGGATGGCGCCAATTTGCTCGTCCGTAAGGACCTGATTATCTCGAGCAACCGACACCTCATCATCATCGTCGACCCGCTCGGCTTTGAAACCCGCTTTCACGATGGCCAGAAACGTCGGGTTGAGCATTTTTCGATCGGTCGAAAGCCTTGGCCATGCAGCATTGAGCGCGGCCTTCAAATCGTTCGCAAACCGCTGCTTGGTCGTGACCTTCAGGTCTGTCGGCAGGCCCTCGCGCCACGTCCACAAGTGATCCTCTGTGAGCGCATGCAGAGCCACCGCTGCCAGAGGAGCGGGCTCGATCGCTTCCTGATTGCCGCGCTTTTCTTGGCCGAGAACGTATCGCCGCAGCTTAATGCTGGCATCGGATCGGATCTCGCGGCCTGTGCGCCGCTTTTCTCGCTCGTCGCGTTCCTTGATGTAGACCTCGACGGCCGTCCGCACCGTCGGCGCAGGGCCGGCTGCCTGGGCCGCCCCTTCCGTTCTGGCCTGGTCGACGGCTTCGCGCGCGGCCTTCATGGCCTGTTCGAAGGTTAGGGTGCCATCCCTTGGCTTGTCGTTGAGGTCGTTAGCAACGCCCAGGGGAGCCTGCTTGTAGTTGCCGCCTTCGTAGTGATTCCGCCAGCGGACGAACCGGACGCCGCTTTGTTTGCCCTTGCGATAGCCCAGATGCGCCTCGGCATCGAGACGGCGCCAATGCACGCCAAGCTCAAGCCTGTCCCGGGCCTTTGCCGTCGTAACCTGAGCCTCGGTGAGCGTCTTTGACATGTCGCTTCGCCCTGATGAACGTTGAATATTCGTCAAATATGCAGCGGTGCATGACGGCGGACAATAGTGAACTACTTTTATTCAACCTATTGATCTAATTGGATGTTGGTGGACGCCAGCGGACAGGCGTTGGCCGTCAAATTGGCCCTCTCAAGGCTGAAACAGGGGTCCGATTCCCGTAGGGACCGCCAGCGGCTCCAGAAGCCCTGCTAAATCAAAATCATCACGCAAACTATGGCTTTGTCTGCTGTCAGGTGGCAGCACGAGCCCGTAGCATTTGATGCGCGTGATGGGACTAGTCAAAGATAGAGATGGGACGTTCTACGCTCAACAGCGAGTGCCCGACCGGCTGCAAGAGGCTGTGGCCCGCGTCCTCAAACTGCACAAGCCGTGCCTCGTTTCCTGAAGAGATCGCTGGCGACGAAGGTTCGCAACGAAGCAAACGTGCGTGCCAAGCCCGTCCAGATGGATTTTGATCGCACACTTGAGCGCGCTGACCGCTAAGCCAGTTCGCGAGAGCCTCAGCGCCATCGAAATCAGGAGAATGACCGGGTTCTAATGCCCAGCGTTCTCCAAGGCGATGACTTGGACCGGCAAAGAGGGCCTCGGGCGTTGAGCAATGAAGGCAGCGCGTCACTCAACAGCTTCGATCTCGACGGTCATTCGTCAGATGAGTTTGAGGTTGGTGAGATACTGGACCTCGCCCAAGACGCCTTCGCAAAGGCGGACGTAGGCCACGTCAGGGCTGAGGTCGCAGAGCTACTGGAGACCTTCGGCATCAACTTGGACGAAGCCTGCGACGATTACCGAAGCTTTCTCTTGCGGTACTTCAAGACCAAGTAAGGGCCTACAGATTGAACGGACCGGGCCGGGGATAGTCCCGTCCAGTTTGGTCGACGGCGGGGCGCGTAGCCCGTATATATCTGCCTTCTGGTGCCGCAGGTATCTCCGGCGGCACAGATGAGTGTGTGTTATCGTTTTCTTGCCGGAAGATAAGGCGCGAACTGCCCTCCCGGCTTACCCTGCATCATCTCCAGCGCCAACCGAATGGCGGAAGGAGTTTCCTTGAGCTTCACGCCGCAAGCCACTTCGCTGAATTGGCGTGAAGGAAGTTGATGTCTTTGGCTGAATCATCTCAACCACTCAAATCTGGCAGGTGCCTTGCGGGCCTCTCGGCGTTAAAAGGCAGAGCATCCTTGAGCAGCCGCCCAAGGGTGCGAGGTGGCAGCGTTGTGGTACCGTGACGCTGGCGAACGAATTTAGCGGCGTAAGTGATAGGGACAGCGCTTTCCAAGGGCCTCTCCACGGGCGCCGAGTCACATCGTCAGTAAACTTCGCTCACAGCGCGGAGCCGGTAGTTTTCAGAGCCGCTTTGAACAGCGTGGAGAGCCGGCCCGCGCTGCCACGCTCGCCCTAAACCTTCCGGGCTCGAAATGCTTCAGGATGCAGCGAGAGCAAATATCACAGATGAGACGAGATCTTTGGCGAGAGCCAAGGGGAAACTCGTACGTCAAAATACTCTATCGCAGCAGTGCGCAGCGCAAGTACGCACTTTGCGATTATACTGATTGTTATGCCGGTTCCCTACGAAGGTAAATGGTGGCACGCTTTGACGATCCCGCAGACGCGAATTCAACGCTACACCGAAGACGGATAACACCAAGACAGATCGCCTCGCAGCCTCCGCCTGCGCGAAATCTTGAAATCCATCGCGAAAGATCTGCGGAATTCAAAGCGTCGCGCGGACCAAAGCAAAAGGCCCCCTTGCAATGAGCCACGCATAGCAGTCATTGCGTTGCTCTCGCAACTTCGTTTCGGGAGCGCAAGCCGTTTGTCGCCTGCGAGAGAAGGAGATGACCGATGCTCAATGGCAAGAGGAGGACGCGGACGCTTGCGCCTCTCTGCAACCCAACGGCTCTGCATGAAATCGAACTGCTCGCTGCGAACTCCGTCGCGCAACTGCGCTCAAGCTTGCCACAAACTTCGGCCCGAGTAATAAATGCTCCGATCCAACGGTCGCTGCCGCAGTCCGTACTCGATTGCACATTGGTCTCGGGAACCGATAAACCGCCAGAATCGCCAAAGCGCCGGGAGGTATATCCGCGACAAAGGCCGCGATGTAATGAGCAGTGTCCTACGCTTGTATGTAAAGATGCTCTGATTAACGGCGCTCTGCAGCGCCCGAACCAGATCTCGGCATGAACAGTGCTGCCACCATGCAAGCTCAGAAGCTCACGGCTGGACGGCGAGAACGGGGTTTCTGGCGCTCGAACTTGAGACATTGGTTTATGAGCTGAGCTGAGGAGAACCCTGCTGAGGTGACCACGAAAACCCGATGGCGCGACGCAACGGCGTGTCGTGCACTGTGTCGCCCCTCACCCGGCCTCGACCGAGCGAGTGGTAGGGCAGGCGACATCCCGACGAACCCGAAGAAAATGATTTCGTTCGCGGCCGAGCGGCAGGTGCGAAAAGCGAGGAGCGAGTTTCGCTTAATCGCGCGATCTCCGGTTCCGTGAAAGGTCGCGAGTTTCTCTCATGGCTGAGGGTCGAATTATCGTTTTCCGGGAAGACCGCAACAATCGGAGCCGGCACTACGGCTATATCGTCGACGCAGCGCTTGGGCAGGGGTGCGACCGTGAGCTAACCGTGTACTTTGACGAGCGCGATCTTGTCGGCTGCGACCCGAGCCAAATCGACGCGCCGCATACGAGGGTTGGCTTTGAGTACGGCATACGAGGTGTCGGTCGAAACCCGCGCGCGCGTCATGTCCGGCTTCTGCCAATGCCTGAAACGCTCGGCCGAGTCGTCAAGGTCAAGCCGAACGATCGCGGCTACTATGGCTTCCTTCATGCGGATGGCGAGACGCGCGATTATTATTTCACCGACCGAAGCGTAATAAACTGCGATGTCCCGCTTTTGGTTGGGGCGCGAGTGCGGTTCTGGTATGACAACGGCCGCTTAAATGAACGCGCATACCGCGTTGAACTAGTCGAAGAAGAATAAAGCCATTGTCAAACATGATCCACGGCTAAGATTTGGCCGAGCACTCGGATCCTCAACGGCTTACACAAACGCGCTGCGAGCGAAGAGCGGTTTGCATCGCTAACAAACGATCTTTGTTGCCGTTCCTCACTTGGACGGCTTCACGATGGCAGGACATCCCAGTTAGCGCCATCCGCGTTGTGACGAGATGCTGAGTTTAGCCGTTGCTTTAGGGTGCGCTCGGTCTCTTTTACTTACGGCAACTGAAACGGAGATAGGGAATATAGTGGCGCTCAGGCGTCATCTGATCGCTCTGGAGGACTAAGCGGCGTGAATTCGCTCGGTCGTCAAGTTTGGCCACCAATTTCTCGATTGGTGTGCATGACCATCAATGTTGGTAGGTCACCCAAGGCCGCTTTCTCGCTAAAGTCGCACTGTACCCTGAGGCTACGAGCCTCACGGGAAGCGGGGTAGGCTAGCCTTGTGATCCCCCGAGGCTGCCTACTGAGCCGGCGGCACGTGATAGGAACAGCGCCTTTCCACCTCGGATGGCGGCGCCAAGTCATGTCGCCCTAAGTATCCGGCGAAGCGGATGCGGCAGAGATGGCGCCTTTAACCATCCTCCCCCGGTGGAAAAACGTGCTGAGTCGCATCCGCGCTGCCTTCTCGAACGCGCCGATTGACTAGTTTTAGCGCCTACCGGTTGATTGGCGTGATACACCCTGACAACCTCATATTGAGGATCGAACGCACCTTCTTCGATACGAAAAACCAGCGTGGAGCGCGCCCCCGGTGAACGGCGGGAGGTTTTTGGGTCGAAAGCAACTCATGCGCGATCCGATTGGCCAATCCTGCTCCGCCGAAGAGCCGCACCGGCCGAAGCTTGAAGTCATAGCGGCGATCAGTCTTGAACGTGCAGTGGACTGGCTGAGCGCCAATTCGGGGCGGAGGCCCCTGCGGCTGCCGGTGATTGCAAGTGCGCCAATGGGCTATCGTCTAAGCGAAAACGTCGAATTACTCTCCTCGGCAAGTGGCGCCGATGGGCCGCTTTTGTTTGTAAAGTTGCAGTTCAAGTCTGTCAGCTTTCGGTAAGCCAGCTTCGATAAAGAATGGCTGGGTTTAGCGGGGGCGTGGCAGGGACAGCGCATGAGCTGAAGGACCACCATGTGCCGAGTTACGCTTCCGTTAAGCTCATTGCAGTGCGGACGCGGCAGGGATAGCGCCTCATGATGCCCCCAGGCCTCCAGGCGCCGAGCCGCGTTCGCACTGCTTCCAACTCACGGGTTAGGTCTAATTCTGGCTATTTCGCTCGTTCTCCGAGCGATGCGCGCCCGATCTGGTTGTTGCCGCCGCGTGAGGCTGAATTTTGTGCTTAGCTGAGTGGCAGGGACAGAGCGCTGCCCCTGTGTATGCTTGGGGGATAAACACCGAATTAAGTTCCGCCAAGTTGAGCTGACGGTCCGGGCGGGCAGGGACTGCCTCTTCTCCAAAGCAACCACGGGGGCGCCGGCCCGCGCCTGCACTGCCTCCGATGAATCATCAATAACCTTCTGGAAGAGAAGGAGCAGGCCTGGCTGAATGCGTTGCTGTTGTCTTGGTGCAATTATGTCCACCATTGGGAGACTTGACCGACAGCGCCGCCATACTTCAATCGGTAGTCCCTCTCGGGCTTCCGAACTCTCGGACAATCATACCAACGAACTTCTTCCATCGCGCTCGGACTGGATTTACTCCGCCAACTTTTGCTCATGCGCTTGGCCTGTCATTCTCTTCAATGCAACGCCCCCGTGTCTGGACATGCGGTGCCAATTTGTTCAAAGACAGAGACCCACCTAGGAGGCCGCCGACGAGGATAGGATCAACCAATTTTGGTAGGTGCCCTTCGATACTTCTCCAAGTTACTACTTTGTGGCCCTGAGAATTTGAGCCTCATGGGAGCAAAGGTGGCCAGCCCCGATCTTCGTGACTGGGTTGGCCACCAGCGCTTGCGACATGAGCCACAGGGCAGCTATAGGCCGAGAGATGCATATGTTCCAGCGGCATATCGCCTCCCTGCGGTCGCAAGCGCTTGCGGTACTTGCAGCTAATCAGGCTCGTGCCGTCGATCAGTCTGTGGGTCATCAGACCGCCAAGTCACCACATTCAACATCGAAGAAGTTCAGGCGATGCTCGCCATACTCGATTGCGTGAAACACAACCTGCGGCCGAAGGAAGCACGACAGATCGCTTCGCGCATACGCGCGGTGTAGAGGGGCCGCACCGGCGGAAGCCAGTTCGGGTAGGATGTCTTTGAGACCAGATGTGGGCTTTCGCAGGTCGGCCAGCAGATCATGAAAGAGAATCGAAGCTTTACCTCACGCAGGCAGGATCAAATGGACACCTAAACAAATTGGCTTCTGATCCCGAAGCCCGAGGGAGAGGCTATTGTGCCGAGCGCGATCGTAAGTGGCCTGAGAGGATGCAGCCGCGCTGCAATTTAAAATCCCGGCCAACATCGTGCAGCCGAGCGTTCCCACAAGGAACGGGTGGATGGATTGCGATTGATCAACACAAAGCCAAATCCTGCCTGCCACACGCGCTGACGAGTGTCACAAGGGGCCATACTGGAAAATAAATCGCAACCGACGTCAGCACGCAAATTATCGATGCAGACCCGAGTGGTCGCCGACTTTGGACGGCCGGCCAGCGAGTCGGTCGAAGCGGAACACGGCCGCCTGAAAACCTGCAAGCCAAGAAAGTCTTCTGGCCTTGATGGCGCAACCAAATGGCATTTTTATCCATCAGCAAGCCTTTTTCGAGACGTCAATTTCTTTTCCTCTTGCCGATCTTGACAATTTTCTTCCACGCTCCGTAGGAAGGTACCGAGCTGCGCGGAACCTCAACGTTCTTCAAATGAGAAAAGTATTCGCTGCCAACCATGAGAGGGAAGCCAACCTTCAATGTCGCGGCGCGATCACCCTCGATCCACAGCCCGATTTCAGCGGCCATTCCACCAATGAGATTCGTGAAGATCCGGAACAAGAACTCCGGGGCGCCGATTTCGGCCAAGGTCAGTCTCGGCACACGCAGGCCGCGTCGTTGTGTTCTCAATGGCTCAACCCGACAAGCCCGTGACCAAATCATTGTTTGCTGTTCGTCCTTTGGGCGAACTGAGTTGAGGCCGAAGAGCAAAATCAAACTGAGGTCCAAATGAGCCACGTTTCGGAGCAGCTGATCGACCGAATTACAATTCCCTTTCTGCAGCGGTGGAAGCAAGACGGCCGGCGTATCGTCATGACAACGGCCTACGACGCGGTTGCGGCGCGTATCGCGGACCCTACAGTAGATATTATTCTCGTCGGTGACAGTGTAGGTAACGTTTGCCTTGGCTTCGAAAACACGCTTCCAGTGAGCGTTGCGATGATGAATCATCATCTGGAAGCCGTAGTACGCAGTAAGCCTCGTGCTCTGCTCGTCGCCGATATGCCTTTCCTTAGCTATCACGTCAGTGTCGGGGAAACCATACGCAACGCCGGGGGATTTCTGCAGCGAGGTGCGGCTGCGGTGAAACTCGAGGGCGGCGGCAAGAGAATCGACATGGTGCGTGCCCTTGTCGATTGCGAGATTCCCGTGATGGGCCACCTTGGCCTTATGCCCCAGAGCGTCAATGTCATGGGTGGCTTCAAAGTGCAGGGCCGAAAAGCGGACGAAGCGCTGCGTCTTCTCGATGATGCTCATCATCTGCAGGAGGCCGGCTGTTTCGCTTTGGTACTGGAGGGCATTCCGGCCGAGCTCGCCGCTCGAGCGACCGATTCCTTGACAATACCAACGATCGGAATCGGTGCTGGCCCGTACTGTTCGGGGCAGGTCCTCGTGTTTCACGACGTGCTCGGTCTGACTGAAGGTCATCGGCCCAAATTCGTCCGCGCCTATGCGGAAGGCTTTCAGCAGTTGCAAGATGCGCTTTCTCGCTGGGCCGCGGATGTCCGCTGTGGTGCATTCCCCGGAGCGCAAGAGTCCTATCGACTTCCGGAAGGGATCGGCGAGGCTATTGCCAACTGGGTGCCGTCTAATTCAATTTAATGTAGAGTACGAAATGCAAACAATCACCACCGTCGCTGAACTTCGCCATACCCTTGAAAAATGCCGCAGTGCCGACCAACGGGTCGGTTTCGTGCCGACAATGGGCTATTTGCACGATGGTCACCTGGCGCTAATCGCGGCGAGCCAGGCGAAATGCGATGTGACCGTCGTAAGCATCTTCGTCAACCCGACTCAGTTCGGACCAAATGAAGATCTCAGCAGCTATCCACGCGACTTCTTGCGTGATGAAGAACTGTGCCGCGGTCGGGGTGTCACGATCCTCTTCGCGCCCGGTGCGCATGAAGTTTATCCGAGCTATTTCGAAACCTTCGTTGAACCGGGCGATCTCGCGAAGCCACTGTGCGGAGCCTTCAGGCCTGGACATTTTCGTGGCGTCGCGACTGTCGTATGCAAGTTGTTCAACATGGTGCAGCCCGATGTCGCGTTTTTTGGGCAGAAGGATTTTCAGCAATGCGCCGTCGTGCGTCGCATGGTAGTTGATCTCAATCTCCCGATCGAGATTGTCACCGTACCAACCGTTCGCGAGCATGATGGCCTCGCAATGAGCAGTCGCAACCGCTATCTCAGCGAAGCAGAGCGTCAGCAGGCCCTTGCGATCAGTCGCGGACTGTCAGCAGCGCTCGATGAATTTCGCTCGGGAGAGCGCGAAGTTGAAAAGCTGATTGCAGTCGCGAAGAGGCATTTAAAGGCTGTCGACAGACTACAGTATCTTGAACTTGTCGACGGTGACACGCTCAAAACCGCCGACAGTCCACTGCGGCGCCCCGCGGCGCTTTGTGCGGCCGCTTACGTTGGCTCAACGCGGCTGATCGATAACGTCATATTGACTTTGCCAACCCTGTAGCGCAATGCGTAGCTATGCCGCTTGCAGCATATTAAGCTGAAGAAGCACTCAAGGCTTTGTTCCGACACCGCATTGTGGCGGCAGCAGAGAGCAAGCTCCCACGCGACCTTGTTCGGCGAGTTGGCGAAGCGATAGCGCATGCGCACGTTTTATATCAGCCGTGAACTTCGTGTCGCTGGCAAACCCGCAAGTCGTGCAGGTGATCAGCGGGCCCTTCGGCAAACCTTCGTATAGTGCTTCACAGCCGACGCTATATCACCTACTTACCTTTGTAGAGTTGAGCACCAGTCAGATCGTTTGTAATTTCAATGTTGAACCTGGATCGTCCGATCTAAGGGGCCGTGCGAAGTCTGAACTGATGCCTTGCAAAGGAGTCGGCGCGTTCCGATCAGGTGTTGAGCCGAACATCTGGGTCAACCGCCTTTTTGGTCTCATAGAAGGTGCCGTTATTGAGATCGCGATAAGCCGCGAGATCGGCGGAACAGCATTCAAAGAGCCACGAAGAGATTGGAAGCGGAGAATAGGGCGTCTGCGCTCGCGGACGTGTGGGCGACTTGGAGCAGCCAATAGCTCGTCGCTCGTATTAGCGTCTTTGGTACAGTCGCCGTCTTGATAATTATCGCCCTGGTGTAAGTTGCCGGCGAATTTGCAGCCCACTCTTGAAGGATAAGTCGACATGGCATTTACCGAGCTTTTCATCAAGCGTCCGGTACTGTCTATCGTCGTCAGCCTCTTGATCTTGCTGACCGGCCTGCGTGCCGCTACCCTACTGCCGATCCGGCAATATCCCAAGCTATCGAGCACGGTCGTTGCTATTACCACCTCCTACCCTGGTGCCTCCGCCGAAATGATACAGGGGTTCATCACCACGCCCCTCGAGCAAGCAGTCGCCTCCGCAGAGGGCGTTGACTACATCACTTCCTCGTCTGTGCTTGGCAGTTCGACGATCCAAGTGCACGTCAAGCTTAATTTTGATCCGAACGAAGCGCTCACGGAGGTGCTCTCCAAGGTTAACTCAGTCAAATACCTAATTCCTAAGGAATCAGACGATCCGGTTGTCACAAAGTCAACTGGCCAAGCCACTCCTGTGATGTTTGTCGCCTTCTCAAGCGAGGAACTTCCGGCCAGTGCGATCTCCGACTACCTCTCGCGCGTAGTACAACCCGTTATTTCAACGGTCGACGGTGTCGCAACAGCAGAGATGCTGGGCGGCCAGAGTTTTGCGATGCGACTTTGGCTCGATCCTACGAAAATGGCCGGGCACGACGTGTCGCCGGCTGAAGTTTCAGCTGCAATTGCCGCTAACAACTTCCAGGCTGCGGCCGGCCAGATCAAAGGCTATTTCACTATCTCTGATGTTACGGCCAATACTGATCTTCGAAGTGTCTACGATTTTAAGCGGATGATCGTCAAAGCCAATGACGGCGGACTTGTGCGCATTGAGGACATTGCATCAGTCGAGCTTGCCGCCCAGGCGACAGACACTAGCGTCACGATGAACGGTGAGCATGCGGTTTTTATAGGCGTGCAGGCAAGTCCACAGGGCAATCCGCTAAAGATAGTGCAAGGCGTACGCGCGTTGTTTCCGGAAATTGAGCGTAACCTGCCGCCATCCATGAGGATGAAAGTGGCCTACGACTCCACCACATTTATTCAATCGTCTATCGACGAAGTGGAGAAGACGCTCGCTGAGGCAGCCGCCGTCGTGGTAGTTGTGATCGTTCTGTTCCTGGCCTCGCTGCGGTCGGTCATCATTCCTGTGGTCACTATTCCGTTGTCGCTGATTGGCGTCTGCGGCATGATGCTGGTGCTGGGGTTTTCGTTTAATCTGCTGACTCTGCTTGCGATGGTTCTCGCGATCGGTCTCGTTGTCGACGACGCGATCGTGGTGGTGGAGAACATTCATCGCCATTTAGAAGAAGGTGAGACGCCCCTACGGGCGGCGACAAGCGGCGCGCGCGAGATCGTCGGTCCCGTTATCTCTATGACGATTACCTTGGCCGCGGTATATGCCCCAATCGGATTTCTCGGCGGCCTCACTGGCGCCTTATTCCGCGAATTCGCGTTTACGCTAGCAGGAGCGGTGATTGTGTCGGGGGTGATCGCTTTGACGCTGTCGCCCATGATGTGCTCGCTATTTCTGAGGCGCGCCGACGGGGGGCGATTTGCGCGGGTTGCGAACCGCGGCTTCGGCGCCATAACGCTATGGTACGGCCGCAAGCTCGACCGCTCGCTTGACTATCGCCCAGTTGCCGGTCTGTTCGCGCTGACCATGCTGGGCCTTGTTGCCTTTCTCTATATGAATATTTCCAAGGAACTTGCGCCGGAGGAGGATCAAGGTATCGTATTCGTGCTCATGAAAGCACCGAAATACGCCAATATCGACTACCTCGACTATTACGGTACCAAGCTTGGAAACATGTTCAAGAAGTTTCCAGAGACTGACGTGAGCTTCGTGCTTAATGGCGCTAGCGGAAAGCAGAGCGGCATGGCGGGTATGTTGCTCAAACCGTGGGGCGAGCGCACGCGATCATCGACTGCATTAAAGTCGCTTGTCCAGACGGAACTATCGAAGATTGAAGGCATTAACGCGTTTGCCTTTAGCTTGCCTCCCCTTCCAGGCGGTACGGATGGCTTACCAGTGCAGATGGTCCTCAATTCGACGCTTGGCTTTCAATCTATCTACGAGGAGATGTCGAAGCTAAAGGATGCCGCGCAGAAGAGCGGTCTGTTTGTGGTGAGCGACTCGGATCTCGAGTTCAACCAACCGGTGGTACGAATCAAGGTTGATCGTTCCAAGGCTAACGAGCTTGGGATTACCATGCAGACTATCGGTAACGCGCTCGCTACCTTACTTGGGGGAAACTACGTCAACCGCTTCAATTTGCAGGGCCGCTCTTACCAGGTGATCCCGCAGGTGCCACGAGAGGAACGCTTGGCGCCGCAAGCAATAGGCAGTTATTATGTAAAGACCGCGACCGGATCGATGCTTCCGCTGTCTACTATAGTCTCCATCGAGACTGCGATCGATCCGAACGCGCTCACCCACTATAACCAACTAAATTGCGCGACCTTTCAGGCCGTGCCAATGCCCGGAGTCACGATGGAGCAGGCTTTGGATTTCCTAGAAGCCGAGGCGAAGAAACTGCCCTCGGGCTTCAGTCACGACTTCCTGGCCGATGCTCGCCAGTATGTGCAGGAGGGCAACCAACTCGCGATTACATTTGCGTTTGCACTGATCATCATATTCTTGGTGCTTTCAGCCCAGTTCGAAAGTCTGCGGGATCCGCTCGTCATTATGATCAGCGTGCCGATGGCAATGGTCGGTGCCTTGCTTCCGCTATTCTTTGGCTGGGCAACCATGAACATCTACACGCAGGTTGGACTGTTGACACTTGTCGGGTTAATTTCTAAGCACGGCATCCTAATGGTTGAGTTCGCCAATGAGCTTCAGCTCAGGGAGAGACTCGACCGTCGCTCGGCCATCGAGATGGCCGCGCGCGTCCGATTGCGCCCAATCTTGATGACCACGGCGGCAATGGTGGCGGGCTTTATACCCTTGTTGACTGCAACGGGAGCTGGCGCGGCGAGCCGCTTCTCGATCGGGCTCGTCCTCGCCGCCGGCATGTCTGTTGGCACGCTGATCACGCTATTCGTGCTCCCAGCGCTCTACGTCACGATCGCATCCAACCATCGTGGCCCTGCGAGCCGCGACCGCGCGAACCTTGCCGAGCTTCACTTCACCAACGCTCCTGATGCCGAGATGGCCAAGCAATGACCGCCAAACCATCAGGTGTGCTCCGCACTCGGATCACTTCTCGTTCCATGCGCGTCGAGAATTCACGCCCTATGGTGCAAAGTTGGATGTCTCATTTGCTCGGCGCAGCACGTTGATGATCCGCTGCCGCCTGCTAAGTTGAAGCTGGGCCGGATGTTTACGGCCAGCGAACGCGTAAGCTGGATACTTCGGAGCCAAAAAGAATCAGTACTCTCTTCTTGAAAAGGTGGACTAGCCATCCGCGGAACGCTCTGCCGGCTCATTGCTTGTTATGATTTATTAGGGACGCAGACTGCTTTACCGAGATCAAGAAGATCACTCTGACACCGTCGATCGCTCTCAGCGCGAAAAGCCCGATATGCCAGCTGAATGCCGTTATTGAGCGAGGTGGTGGCACGCCAGCCGAGCGCCGACAGCCGACCGACGTCAAGCAGCTTCCGCGGCGCTCCGTCGGGGCGCGAAGTGTCGAAGCTGATCTCACCGCGAAAGCCGACGGCGGCGGCAACCATGAGTGCCAACTCGGCAATGCTGATGTCCTCGCCGGTGCCTATATTGACCGGTTCTGGGGAGGAATAGGTCTTCATCAAATGGATGCAGGCGTCGGCGAGATCGTCGACGTAAAGAAATTCGCGGCGCGGCGCGCCGGTACCCCCACACCACGACGTTGCTGGCGCCCGATATTTTCGCCTCGTGGAACCGACGGATCAGACCGGCAAAAACGTGACTGTATTCAGGGTGATAATTATCTCCGGGGCCGTAGAGATTGGTTGGCATCACGCTGATGAAATCGGCGCCATACTGGATGCGATAGGCCTCGGCCATCTTGATGCCAGCGATCTTGGCGATGGCATAGGGTTCGTTGGTCGGCTCCAACGGCCCAGTCAACAGCGAGTTCTCTCGCAGCGGCTGCGGTGCCAAGCGAGGATAGATGCACGAGGAGCCGAAGAACATCAGCTTCTCGCATTTGTTGGCATAAGCCGCCTGGATCACGTTGCTTGCTATTGCCAGATTGTCGACGAGGAAGTCGGCGCGCAGGGTATTATTGGCGACGATTCCGCCGACCTTGGCGGCCGCCAGGAAGACGACCTGCGGCCGCTTCGCGGCGAACCAGGCATTCACTGCGGATTGATCGCGCAGATCGAGCTGGCTGCGTGACGGCGTTAAGAAATCGACCTGCTCGTGCGCCAGCCGGCGCATTAGCGCCCCGCCGACCATGCCGCGGTGGCCTGCCACGAACACCGTCTTGCCTTTGAGCTCAAACGCCGCACCCGCCATTTGCTGCGTCCTTTCTGGCTTGTATGAGATCGCTGGCGACCATTTCCTTCACCAATTGCGAGAACGGCGTCTTCGCTGCCCAGCCGAGTTTCGCGCGCGCCTTGCTGGGGTCGCCGATCAGGAGATCCACTTCGGTCGGACGGAAATAGGTCGGATCGACCTGCACCAGGGTCTTGTCTGTTGCCTTGTCGACTCCGATCTCCTCGACGCCCTTGCCGCGCCATTCGATGCAGCGATCGACCTCAGCAAACGCCAGCTCGACGAACTCTCGGACCGACTGCGTCTGGCCGGTCGCGAGCACGAAGTCATCGGGTTCGTCGGCCTGCAGGATCCTATGCATGCCCTCAACATAGTCGCGGGCATGACCCCAGTCGCGCTTAGCATCGAGATTTCCGAGATAGAGCTTGTTCTCGAGGCCGACCTCGATGCGGGCGACACCGCGCGTGATTTTGCGTGTCACGAACGTCTCGCCTCGAATAGGGCTCTCGTGGTTGAACAGGATGCCGTTGCTCGCGAACAAACCATAGGCCTCACGGTAGTTTACCGTGATCCAATAGCCATAGAGCTTGGCGACGCCATATGGCGAGCGCGGATAGAATGGCGTGTTTTCCTTCTGTGGCACCTCTTGCACGAGGCCGTAAAGCTCCGAAGTCGAGGCTTGGTAGAAGCGCGTTTCCTTCTCAATGCCGAGGATGCGGATGGCTTCCAACAGCCGCAAAACACCCACGGCGTCGGCATTGGCCGTGTATTCCGGGCTCTCAAAACTGACCTGAACGTGGCTCTGAGCGGCAAGGTTGTAGATCTCGGTCGGCCGAATCTGCTGCACTAGGCGGATCAGGTTGGACGAATCCGTCATGTCCCCATAGTGCATCAGGAACCGCACATCGCCGGCATGAGGGTCCTTGTAGAGATGATCGACGCGCGCGGTGTTGAAGGAGGACGACCGGCGCTTGACCCCATGCACGGTGTAGCCGAGACCGAGCAAATGCCGAGCGAGATATGCGCCATCCTGCCCGGTGACGCCGGTGATCAGCGCAATGCGCCGGTTTGAATTGTGAGCTGCCATGGTCTCCCTTAATTGCACCGGAAAAGTCCTGCTCTGAAAAACAATCGCGAAGCCGCTTCCGGAAGAATCTAGACGCGCACGTGCGCTCCAAGCTCAAATAAAGGAGGCCTTCGTTAGCCTCAAGTCATACACGCCACGAAGGAATACACACCATATACATTGATTTAGAGGTGGAGCGATTGATGCCAACACATTGATCTAAAAAATGAACGCCAGCCACGTCGCAACGGCCATGATCCTGAGCAGGCGAAAGAAAATTGTAATCGCCGTACGTCCACCAGGCGCGCTTGCCGCCTGCCGATATTTCCAATGAGAGTGCCAACTGTCTGCTGCTTTCTCCTCTTGCGTCTGTATGCATTCTGGCAGTCTCATGATGACGCGGAAGAGCGAGGGTGCAGGCTTTGAATAGAAGAGCAGTCTTGACGGTCGACAAATCGCACGTCCTAGGCAAATTGCGGCAGGCAATGGACGGCCGGCGGAAAACAGTGAGATAAGGGCTGACAAACGTTGGTATAGACCGCGGAACCTTTCGATATCTAAAGTTTACGTTCGTACAATGGAGCTTGGGCCCCGATCCTCTAACTTGACCGAACGCAAGTTGTCTCAGTCCAAGCATGACAAGTCTCTTAAACGCGCGCCGGAGCAGCCTTTCCAGGAAGACTGGACAATTGAAGCTCGAACACCGCTGCGCAGCTGTATCACCGCCAGACCATGTGGAGGACTTGGCCAACTTTCGTTTTATATCTGAAAGAGAGAAGCCGAGACGAAACGAGCCTCCTCTAAGAGTCTATCCGTAAGACGCACCGACTCAGTCGCTGCCGCACCAGCGTCGTTCGGTAGGGCCAGTATTGCTGCGTTCGTTTTGGAAACTTAAAGCGGGGGTGGCGAGATGACTAATCGTGAAGGGCGATCTGTTCGAATATCCTCGATTATGGAGCCAGACTATTTGGTCGACATCTTCACTGCGGCTTGAAACGACGACAGCCATCGGTGCTACCGAGCGAGTCTGTTTGCGCGGAGCTGCATGTCCCTATGCAGGCCCACCAAAACGTTTGCCTCTCGTCGAGGAGGTCACGCTGTGGGCGGCACCGTTGCAGTTTCTGCTCGATCGCGAGCTAAAAGGTGGAATGAATTTGGATGAACGATGATTGGTGAGACAGAGTTAAATCAGGCCAACGAAGCGGCCGCCGAACATCCCGAACTTGAAACCCGTCGCCTTCTGGCAAGCGAATTGTGCCACGGGGCTGCCATAGCGCGAACGCCGGACTCGTTGAAGTTGGGCTGCATGGATTGATATGTGTGGAATTATTGGTATTTTGGGCCGCGGTCCGGTCGTTGGGAAGTTGGTCGCGGCGCTCAAGCGATTGGAATATCGTGGCTACGACTCAGCGGGTGTCGCGACTCTCGAAAGTCTGCGTGTCGAGCGCCGCCGCGCTGAAGGCAAGCTGAGAAACCTTGAGGAGCAGCTGCGCCATAGCACTCCGGCGGGTCAAAGCGGCATCGGCCACACCCGCTGGGCGACTCATGGAAAGCCGACGGAGAGCAACGCTCATCCGCATGCGACGGAAAGTGTAGCAGTCGTTCATAACGGGATCATTGAGAATTTCCGCGAGCTCCGAGCCGAGTTAGAGCGGAATGGAGCTGACTTCAAATCAGAGACGGACACCGAGGTGGTGCCGCATTTGGTCGAGTCGTATCTCAAGAATGGCTACTCGCCTCAGGATGCGGTACAGGCGTCGCTGCCGCGGCTGCGCGGTGCCTTCGCCTTAGCATTCCTCTTCAACGGTCACGACGATCTTTTGATCGGTGCGTGCAAAGGCTCGCCCCTTGCGATCGGACATGGCAGCGGTGAAGTGTATCTAGGATCCGACGCGATCGCGCTCGCGCCTTTGACCGAGACGATTACCTATCTTGAAGACGGTGACTGTGCCGTGCTTACGCGCACGACTTGCGTGATCTATGGCGCACACGGCTCTGTCGTCCAGCGGGAAACCTCAAAGTCCGTTGTATCGTCTCTCCTTGCGGATAGGGCGAATTATCGCCACTTCATGGCTAAGGAAATTCACGAGCAGCCGGCAGTAGCCGGCAAGACTTTGAGCCATTATCTGGATAGCGCAGCCAAGCGCGTCGCCATTCCGCTGACATTGCCGTTCGACTTCAATTCCATTCAGCGTATCTCAATTGTTGCGTGCGGCACGGCAAGTTACGCTGGCCACATCGCCAAATATTGGTTTGAGCGGCTGGCGCGTCTATCTGTCGAGATCGATGTAGCCTCTGAGTTCCGGTACCGGGAAGCGCCTTTGCGTCCTGGCGATCTCGCGATTGTCATCTCGCAGTCGGGTGAGACCGCCGACACGCTAGCTGCGTTGCGATACGCCAAGGACCAGGGCTTACACACGATATCTGTAGTTAATGTTGCGACATCGACAATCGCACGCGAGAGCGAATCCGTTCTCCCGACGCTGGCTGGACCGGAAATCGGCGTCGCGTCCACCAAGGCATTCATTTGCCAGCTGATGGTATTGGCGGTGCTTGCTGTCACAGCAGGTAGAGAGCGAGGCAAGCTGTCAAGGATCGATGAAGCGAACCTCGTGCGAGAGCTCGTTGAAGTGCCGCGTTTGATTGCTGCGGCCCTGTTGGCCGAGCCTCAGATTGAAAAGCTCGCGCGTTATATGGCCGGCGCGAGGGCCGCAATCTATCTCGGTCGTGGCGCATCGGCGCCTCTGGCGTTTGAGGGCGCGCTTAAGCTAAAGGAAATTTCCTATATTCCCTCGCAAGGCTACGCCGCCGGGGAACTCAAGCACGGGCCAATCGCGCTGATCGATGAGGCTATTCCGGTAGTCGTGATCGCGCCTTACGACCGCGTCTTCGACAAAACCGTCTCGAACATGCAAGAAGTGGCCGCTCGGGGCGGCAAGATAGTCCTGATCACCGATGCGAAGGGGGCTTCGGAAGCGACGGTGGATACACTCGGCACCATCGTGCTGCCGACAATGGCCGCAAGCTTTACGCCGATGGTCTATGCTATTCCGGTCCAGCTCTTAGCTTACCATACCGCTGTCGCAATGGGCGCGGACGTGGATCAGCCGCGAAATCTCGCGAAATCGGTCACTGTGGAATGAGGCTGAAATGTTTTTGTCCAGGCCTAGAAGTCTCGGTCGACCCGCTCGGGCTTGCGTTTCGTTACCTCGGTTGGGTGATAGAATTCAACTAGTTTCTAATCCGGGAAATTGCTCGTAGCTGGCCACATCAACCAATGCGGCTGTCAGCCCGATTGGTCTGATATCTAAACGCTCGGCCGGCTCGCTTTGTGCTGATAGCCTCATTTCAAATTAGGTCGCTACATCCGTCGGCGGACATGAGTGGCTGTTGCTCACTGGCGGGAACTGCTGCGCGTCAACGCGAGCGCGGACCTGAAGGGGACTGCGCGTGGCCAAATCGCTGCTAACTGGAAGTATTCAGAGCGAGTTGCAGTTCCGTGCGAAACGATGCTCGGTAGTGGGGATCTTCGTTCCGATGTGTTTTGGATCAGACATGAACTCAAGCCTGGGGGTGGAATCAGATGCCGCCTCGATCGCCATATGCCTTCAGCGCGTTGTCCAGACACTTGAGTAGCTCTTTTCCGCCAAGCGGTTTGGCGAGAAATCCCATCGCTCCCGCGTCCATAGCCGAGGCGCGCACGCGCTCGTCGGGGAAAGCTGTAATGAAGATGAACGGTGCGTCGTAACCACGCGTCCGCACCTCTGCCAAAAGATCCAGCCCGCTCATCGCTGACATCTGCACATCGGTAATGACACAGGATGTCTCGGCCAACTGCGGCGACAGCAGGAGTGCCTCGGCGGACGAAAATATTTGCACGTCGTAGCCACGCGATTTCAAAAGGTTTTCTGTCGCCGCACGGACCGAGGCGTCGTCGTCGACGACAGAAATCAAAGGCGTGGACAAGATGAGCCCTCCCAACGCAGTACAGCGGCTATCGAAGCGCTAGCCACTTTCGGCGAAAAGTGGGCTTAAGTGATAGACTTGTAAAATCATACTTGGGTTTGTTCAGGACGATTGGAACTAATTCCCAGCGTCTCGCTCATCCTGATCAAGTCGGCCAGCGAGCGGGCACGCATTTTTTTCATGACGTGTCCGCGATAGATTTTGACGGTAATCTCCGCGAGCCCGAGTTCGGCGGCTATCTGTTTGTTCATCAGGCCGCCTGCGACAAGTCTCATCACTGCCTGCTCTCGGGGGCTTAGGGTCTCAAATAGCGACTGCAGGTTCGCGACGGCTCGCTGAGCTTCCCGTCTCTTGCGATCGCGTTCAGTCGCCGCAACGACGGCATCAAGCAGCTCCTGATCGCGGAATGGCTTGCTGAGAAAATCGACGGCACCTCCCTTCATGGCCCTGACAGTCATGGGAATGTCGCCATGGCCGGTAATGAAAATGATCGGGATGTGTATGTTCAACCTGGCCAGCTCGGTCTGGTAGTCAAGGCCGCTCAGGCCTGGCAGTCGAACATCAAGAACTAGACAGCTGGTGACGTCCGGAATTTGGGTCTGCAGCATCTCCCGGGCCGATCCGAACGCGATGACCTCCAACCCCACCTGTTTAAAAAGGTTCGTAAGCGAACGGCGCACGGAGATGTCATCCTCAACGACAAAGACGATCGCCTTCGTCGAGGCCTCGGCATTGCTGCCTTCACCTGGCGAATCAAATCGTTCTGTCACAACACGGCCTCCTTATGCAGCGGCAGGGTGAACTGGAAGGTCGCGCCCGGTCCATTTTTGGGGACCATTGACAGCCGTCCTCCATGAGCTTCCACGATCGAACGGCAGATCGAAAGGCCCATTCCAAGGCCGGTCGACTTGGTAGTGAAGAAGGGATCCAGGACGTGGTCCGCGTCCTTCTCGGCTATGCCGACGCCGCAATCGGCCACAGCGAGCTGCACGTGTCCCAGATCGTCCTTGGATGAATGAATCAGAAGTTCGCGCGGCCGGTCTGTAACTGCGTCCATCGCCTCGATTCCGTTCATCACCAGGTTAATGATCACCTGTTGTAGCTGAATTCGATCACCGAGGATCATAGGCAACGCGGCCGTCAACTCGGTTCGCAACCTCACCCGGTGGCTCACCAGCTCTCGTGTTACCAGCGCAATGACGTCCTTAACTACCTCATTAATATCGAGCGGCACCATCTCAATTTCGCCTTTCTTCGCGAGCGCGCGAACGCGACGGATCACCTCGCTTGCCCGAATTGCGTCTTCGATGATCCATTCCACGGAGGAACGCGCGGCGGCAAGATCAGGAGCCTCGCGACCCATCCAGCCGAGGCACGCCTCGGAGTTGTTGATAATAGCGGCGAGAGGCTGGTTTATTTCGTGGGCGATCGAGGTTGTCAGTTCTCCTAACGCTGTTACTCGCGTCACATGTGCAAGCTCCGCTTGCGCTTTCCGTAGTTCTTGTTCGGCTTGATCGGCGCGAATGGTAGCGGTAATGTCAGTGCTCACGCCACGGTAGCCAAGGAAAGTACCATTTCCATCGAAAAACGGCTTGCCACTCGTGCGGACATATATTGGAGATCCAAACCGATTCTGCGTACGATAAACGAGGTCCCTAAATGGCTGGTGCGCCTGCAACGTCGCCCGATGCTGCCGCCACTTCTCGGGTTCCTCTTCGAGGTCGCACGCGATGTCCCAGCGAAAGAGGCCCGTCAATCCTGTGGCCAAAATTCCCGCAGCGCTGGTGTGCTCAGACACGTGAGTGACCTGGTGATCCGGCCCGGTCTCCCAGAGCCAGTCGGAAGCTGTTTCGGCGTAGTCGCGAAAGCGCTGTTCGCTTTCGCGCAACGCGGCAAGTGTGTTTTCCAGGCGTTCCTTAGCTGCGTGTTGCTCGGTCACATCCATATGCGTTCCGATCAACTCGCGGACCATACCATCACTGCCGACCACCACGTGCGCAACGGAGTGTATGCGTCTTATCCCGCCATCTGGTACAAGGATACGGAAATCATATTCGAACCGCCGCTCCTTAAGTTCAATCGCTTGGCGCTGCACCTCCTGTAGCCGCGGCAGGTCGTCCGGATGGATGCGTGATCGAATGGTCTCGATCGATACCGGCTCTTGTGGGCTAAAGGCAAACAGACGATCGACCTCGGCGGAGCGATACACGAAATCTAGACCGTGGACATCCCAGGCCCAACTTCCTGTGTGAGTGAGATGCTGGGCCTCTGCCAGATACGCCTCGCTGCGGCGCAACTGCTGTTCGGCTGTCCTCGCTGCCGTAACGTCGGTGGCTGCGCCAACAAACTCAATCTCGCCAGAAGCGGTTCGCGTGGCACGTGCCTGCGCGTGAATGTGCTTAATCGAGCCGTCCGGTAGCAGAAGCCGGTATTCGTGCTCGAAATCGCTCTGGTCTCGCATCGCGCGATCGATAATTTCTCTAACCGAAGCCCTATCATCTGGATGAGTGCGCTCAACGACGAGGTGCGGCTCGGGTTGCACGGTCTCAGGATCCAATTGGAAAATCCGAAATGTTTCCTTTGACCAGAAAGCCTCACCCGTAGTTGTGTTCCAGCTGAAGCTACCTGTGTGACTCAACTCCTGCGCCTGGGCCAAATGTGCTTCGCTCCGCTGTAGCGCAAGTTCGGTCCGCCTTCGCTCCGTGATATCTTCGCAGGCGATAAGCACAATGGGCCGCTGATCCGCCCAGAGCATGGCTTTGGCGTTTTCACGTACCCACAAGACCGAGCGGTCCTTCCTGACTTTCTGGGCATCCCACGTGCGCGTTTGTCCGACATTCTCAAGGCAGCTGCGAACGCATTCGCGAGCGAACGCGCGATCCTCCTCGAGAAATACGTCCAGCACACATCGGCCGATCAGTTCGGCACGAGTATAGCCGAGTTGTGTCGCGCCGAGCGTATTGACGTTGAGGATAGTACCGGCTTCATCGACCATGACGTACATGGCCGGGTTGTGCTCGAAGATCGCGCGCCAGAGTTTTTCGCGATCCTCCAAATCCGCCGCACTCCGCTGAAGTTGGGCTGCGGCCCCACGCGCAGTCTCTCGTTCCTGGCGGAGCTTGCCCATCAGGTACGTTCCCGCAACGGAGACAATAAAAAATGCAACGACGACTGGAAGATCGTGGGGGTCATCGAATCGCAGACTGAACGCCGGCGGCGCAAAGTAGTACGCGAGAACAGCGATCGCTGCGACGCAAAGCGCGGACGACGCGATGAAGATGCCCATTAACGAAAATAGCAATACTACTAACATATAGGCGAACGCCGCCGCGGCAAAATGCGCCTGAAGGTATACGCATATCAATGTAACGGCGGCGAGCGTCATGCCGCCGAAGGTGAACTGCGGGGCTGAACGTTTACGACTGCTGATCTGGACAAACATTTTGAGACCGTCCGGCCTGTTCTCCGGCGAGAGCTATAGCATTTTCGGCAAAAATGGGGCAATCTTCAACGCTTGGGTTTAGCGTGTGCGAGATTGGTCACCTCCGACCGAACTCAGCACGCGCCGGGAAAAAACGCATTATAAACATACGTATAATTGTCCTAAACTTTCCGATGGGTGTCACTGACGGGGCTGCAGGCGAAGCTTAAACGTCTGCTTTGCGCCGCCTCCGGTAGCCATTCGGCGCACTCGCTCGCTCGTTTGGCCGATGCACCCTCTACACCCGCTGCGTACTGCCGAACCACTCACCTCGCCGGCAAGGCCGCTTCTACGAAGAACTGCAAGTTCAGGCGCCGAAACAGACGCCGGCGTTACGTGAGTGCTACCTATCGGATCAGGCCATCACGAGTAGTCGCAAAAGACTCGTCTCCAACCGGTGTCGCTGGAATTGAGCGCCGACGCCGAAGCCAGCGCAGCCTTATATGACCCGCGACTGCTCCGTCGAGTGCCATCTAATCCAAGCTGATCACCGCCATGGCTTGAATGAGGCAGCGCGCATGAGGAAATGCCGCTTATTAAGAGTATTCGTCGGCGGAGAAATTCCCAGTTCGGCATGCGGAAATCACTCTTGATCTGGTTCGCCAAACGCTCCCCAAGCATTGCACCGCCGGTAGCCCCTGACCGCGAAAGAGAAGCCGCGAAAGGAGCCTCTACTTCTTTGCTCGCCTGCCTCTAGGATAAGCTGCCTGGCAGCGGTGCTGACCGAGGGCCCTACGCCAGAAGCGCACGGGATAAAGTTCGTGTCGGACGGGCGGCGGATAAGTTCCGGAACCTACCTCGTTGTGCTTGTCGAGTCGCTAGTGGTGGAAACGTTAGGCTGGTTGAGCCGAGACTGCAGCGTTGCGTGATCGAGCTCGCCTTCCCACCAGGATACGAACACGCACGCGATGCCATTGCCGATGATGTTGGTAAGGGCGCGCACCTCGCTCATGAACTTGTCGATCGAAAACACGATCGCCATGCCGGGCACCAGAGCTGGGTTTACCACCGACAATGTCGCAGCGAGCGTGATGAACCCTGCGCCGGTGACGCCGCTGGCTCCCTTCGACGTTAGCATTGCTACGAGCAAAATCGTGAGCTGCTGGCCAAACGTGAGATCGACGCCGAGTGCCTGCGCAATGAACAATGTTGCAAGTGTCATATAGATATTGGTGCCGTCGAGGTTGAAGGAGTAGCCAGTTGGCACCACCAGCCCGACCACCGGCTTAGAGCAGCCTAGCCGCTCGAGCTTCTCCATCAATTGCGGCAGCGCGCTTTCGGAGGACGAAGTGCCGAGCACGATTAGAATCTCGTCCTTGATATAGACAAGGAACTTGAATATCGAAAAGCCAACGAGGCGGGCGATTAGACCAAGCACTACCAACACGAATAGCGCGGCCGTCACGTAGAATAGCGCGATCAGACCGATGAGATTGCCGAGTGCTCCGGGCCCGAACTTACCGACTGTGAAAGCCATGGCGCCGAAGGCACCGATCGGAGCCGCTTTCATTATGATAGCGATCACCCCGAACGCCGCGTGCGCGACGTCGTCAATCATGCCGCGCAGACGCTCTCCCCGCTTTCCCAGCGCCATCAGCGAGAATCCGAAAAGGATCGCGAAAAGGAGAACTTGCAGAACATCGCCGCGAGCGAAGGCGCCGACCACGCTATCGGGAATGATGTTGAGAATAAAGTCGACGCTCTTCGAGGCTTCCGCCTGCTTGACGTAATTGGCGACCGCCGCAGCATCTGGCTTGACCGCAAGGCCATGGCCAATTCGTACCAGATTGCCCATAACGAGGCCCAACAGTAAGGCAAAGCTGGAAACAATCTCGAAATAGAACAGCGCCTTGACGCCGACGGACCCGACTTTCTTTGCATCCTGAATATGGGCAATGCCAGATGCGACGGTGCAGAATATAATCGGCGCGATCACCATCTTGATGAGCTTGATGAACCCGTCACCGAGCGCCTTAACCCAATCGTTGGTGGCGACAGACGGCAAGAGGCAGCCGAGCACCGCGCCAATCAAGATTGCGATTAGCACTTGCACGTAGAGTATCTTATACCAAACTTGCGACGCGCGTAGAGGCGATGCAGCTGCCATGGTAGTCATGACGCTTCCTTCCCGAAAATACTCGTTGAGACGCCGAGTCGCTGCGAGGCGACAGCGTCATACGAGACTCATCATTTTAGCCGTGTCCGATTGAAGGCAGTTCCGGGAGCCGGTGCGACCATCTAAAGGCAGGCGTTTAGTTGCGTTATCCATTTTCCGTAAGCAAGATCTGCACCAGATGTCCGAACTGGGCCGATCAACTAGCGGCCGACAACTCTTCTTTCGTCAGCGGCACCGGCTCACTGGTATGACCTCGTTCCCAAGGTCGAGCACAAAAATGGAGCATAGCGGGCTCAAGCGGCGTAACTTCCCGGCCGTAGGTGCGGAGTGCTGAGATCGATGCATCAATACGTAGCATCGGTAAAATTGATAATTTGGATTTCTGTATTTGCTGTATGGAAGCCCGGTTTAAGCACTATCTTGCGCGAAAAATTCTTGGCATGAGCTGCGTTGTGGCTAGCGGCTAAGCTCGTTCTTGCAAGGAGGGCGCCAAGGCTGCGCTGACGATCCGCATCAGCCAAGTCGGTCAGAAGCGGCATTCACTGGCGGGCCGTCGCACCCTTTTGCCAAGTCGCAGAAGCAGCCTACGGCGTTTCTTAGCTGCACCCTTTGTGTTGCCGCCATACACAGGCTTCCTGCGCGGCGCGAACCGTCTACCATTCTTAGTAACATCTTTTCGGGAGAAAAATTCCGATGCTTCGTTGTGCGGCTGTCGCTGTCTGCTCAGGAACAAAGGATGCCGGAACCCTGACAGAGCGTCGTTAGGTCCGCTCCAAAGCGGCATTGGCACGAACCCGACTTTCTCTCACATTTGAGGATAGAGACCTCAAGGTTCGTAAGCGGCACAAGAATTGCTGATGACAGTGAGAAACGACCTGTCAGATGAATCGAGGCGGACCCGCCACCGGGGTTGTCGATGAAGCTCGCGATGTTGGTCTTTCTCCTAGACGAGGCGCGCGTGAATTTGGCCGCGGCGACGACCTGCGGCGCGAGCAAATCGCGATTCGCGCCACATCACCAGGTGAGACCGGCGTACAAGCGATCGATGTCTCGATACGGTGACCTGCGCCCACCTGTGAGCTGACGCACGTGGATGTCGTTTGGGCAAAGATTTCGCAATCTGTTGTGCTCACGATCGAGCTCGCCAGCGTAACGACCGTGATCCTTCTCATGGTTGGAGTGCCCCTCGCTTGGTGGTTGGCGCGTTCGAAGACTCTCGCAAGTGAGGCGGTGGCCGCGGTTATCGTCTTACCGCTAGTGCTACCGCCCACGGCTCTCGGCTTTTGCGTAGTGGTTTTGCTTGGCCCCCACGGACCGGCTGGCGTTATCGCCTTTTTCTGAGGCGAGCGCACGCTCTCCTTTACTTTCGCAGGAATCGTGGTCGGATCGGTCCTGTCGGCGCTGCCGCTGGTCGTGCAGCCGATCCGCAACGCCTTTGTTGCGATGGACGATTGCCCGTTGGAAACGAACCGGCGCGTTTCGCCGTTGCATGCCTTCGGCGCCGTGAGCGCGCCGCTGGCGCGACTGGAGTTTGTCAAAGCCGCCCTAATTGGCTTTTCTCATACGATCGGCACATTTGGCGTGGTGATGATGATCGGGGCAATATTCCTGGGCGCACCAAAGTGCTGTCGGCTTACGTCGTAGACTACGTCCAGGCGGCGCGCTGGCGCGAAGCAAGCGTGCTTGTGGGTGGTATGATGATGTTCGCTTTGGCCATAATCTTCACTTTGGCGCTGCTCAACAGACATAGTGCCGGCAGGATTACCTAATCGTCTTAGATCTGCCGCCCGACGTATCTGAGCAAGCAGCGGTCTTGCAAACCGGCCCATCGATCCTTGTGAGCTTGCAATGAACAAGCTAGTTGTAGCCGCAGCCGCTGCTGGAATCGATCTCAAATCAATGCACTCCGCGCCTCTGCCCGAGCGACGGCCGATGAGGTTGGCGTTTCTCAGCAGCGCCTTGGCAAACTAGACGAGTTCTGCGCTAGCGAGATCGCGAGCAAACGCGTGCCGGGTGCGGTGATCGCAATTGCCAGAGGCGGCAAGCTGATTCACTATAAAGCGTGCTGGCAACTCGATGCGGCAACGGGACCGTGGATGCGGAACTTCGTCAAGACTGGAGTTGGTTGTTGGTCTTCTGGGAGCGGAGACCGCAAATTCGCACCGATGTATCCCTATCGCGCAGTTTTGACGGTCGGCCAATATGTCGCACGATCCGCTCGGCACACGCGGGTTTGAAATCCTGCGAAGGGTGTCAAATATCGCTTAATTCCTGCGTCATTTTGGCCGGGTGCGTCGCGATATCGCTGCGCACTTCCGATAAGAAGGGCGCATCAGGCTGGGAGTGTTCAAATGAAGGTCGGAGTCCCGAAGGAAATCAAGACGCACGAATATCGCGTGGGTCTTACCCCTGGAGCTGCCCGCGAGTATGTGGCAGCGGGCCACCATGTGGCGATCGAGACCAATGCCGGTGTTGGCATTGGTGCAACCGATGACGATTATCGCAAGGCTGGCGCGACGGTTCTGACCTCGGCAGCTGAGGTATTCGCATCGAGCGAGATGATCGTAAAGGTCAAGGAGCCTCAGCCGTCGGAGTGGGCTCAGCTTCGTGAGGATCACATTCTGTTCACTTATCTGCATCTGGCTCCCGACCCTGATCAAGCTAGGGGCCTCTTGGAATCTGGATGCACCGCGATCGCGTATGAGACCGTAACTGATGCGCATGGCGGTCTTCCACTGCTGGCGCCGATGAGCGAGGTCGCGGGTAGGCTTGCGATCGAAGCAGCGGGTAGCGCACTGAAACGCAGTACAGGCGGACGAGGGCTGCTGATCGGTGGGGTGCCCGGTGTTCAGCCTGCCCGAATCGTAGTGATCGGGGGTGGCGTGGTTGGCACTCACGCGGCACGCATGGCGGTCGGCCTGGGCGCAGAAGTCACCATCATCGATCGGTCGATAATCCGGCTACGCGAGCTGGACGAGCTATTCGAAGGGCGCGTTCGCACCAGGTTTTCGACCATCGAGTCCATAGAGGAAGAGGTATTTGCGGCGGATGTGGTGATTGGTGCGGTGCTCGTTCCAGGTGCGAGCGCGCCGAAGCTGGTCAGCCGGAGCATGCTGCGCTCAATGCGCAAGAGGGCGGTGCTCGTGGACGTCGCTATCGATCAGGGCGGCTGCTTTGAGACATCGCACCCGACCACTCACGCTGAACCAACTTACGAAGTAGATGGCGTTATTCATTATTGTGTAGCCAATATGCCCGGAGCGGTGCCGCTTACGTCGAGCCAGGCACTGAATAACGCGACTCTGCCGTTTGGTTTGGCTCTGGCCAACAAGGGGTTTTCCGCCGTACTCGAGAACCCACATCTGCGCACAGGCCTCAACGTCCATCGGGGCCGGCTAACTTACAAAGCGGTGGCCGAGAGTCTCGGGCTGCCCTTCTCACCGATCGAACAGGCTGCTGCCTGATCCCAGAGGCCCTCATGGGCGTTTCCTCCCTGACTTAAGGCCACCTTTCGGGGTGGCTTTTTTTTTGGCTGCATCAATCGGCTACATCAATCCGATGACCTCCGCATATTTGAAGTGCGGAGCGAAGCAGAGGATCACCAGACTAGCGCTCGCCTCACCTGCCACCAAGATGAAGACAAATGTTCTGACCCCTGCAGACAACTGAGAATGCATCCCTAGGTCCAGGGGATGCCCAGGACCGGCGCGACTCTACTTGAGGCAATCGCTGCGGCCATTCTGAAGGGGCTTTGGAGACGCGGTCCCGACCTGCGATGACCAGCGTGATGCTGTCGCCTAAGTCGCAGCTGTCCTGGTGACTGGAGCCGACGCGATGCGCTCGGGGCAGACCTGATCCTCCCCGGACCACTTTTTGATGTGGCTTGATGCGTCGATTGTAGTCGCGATACGGTCCCCTTGGAACAGTCTCAGATCGTATCCGTGAGGCTAGCATGGTTCACGTGACCGCGGTGCCGTGACATCGATCATGTGCAAACCCCAGCATCAAGATCAAGCTGTCGTGTTTCGTTGTAGGATTTGCGACACGTGTCCACGCGGCGACTTGCGGCAACGAAAAGACTTCGGACGATTCAAGCGTAAACTGCCTGGCACAAGACTTGATAGCGAGAAACTGTCCCGCACCTTTGCTTATGGAACCGCAGTGATGGCCTACAAGATAATTGCATCCCAGTGCACCGTCTGCGGTGCGTGTGAGTTCGAGTGTCCAAATGCTGCGATCAGCTTGAAGAACGACATATATGTGATCAATCCGTCCCAGTGTACCCAGTGTGAGGGACATTTTGACGCGCCCCAATGCGCCGTCGTTTGCCCCGTGCCAGATACCTGCGTGCCAGCACAGGTGGGCTAGCCGATGGGCGGATCTCCTGCACGACACATGATGAAGGCGCTTTCGACAAAACGCCGGCTTTCCGATCGGTCTCCTGCTTTTCCACTCACTAGCCCCATATTCGAAGTGACTTGCGGGAGCCGCTCTCGCAATCCTCGCTGGCGGGGAGCTGCCGTTGCGCGAGTGGAGCGGGCAATGGTAGCTGACCGAGCGATGGTCGAGCGCGTCAAGCGCATCGACGTCGATAGGTATCGTTATGGGTTTGCGGCCCTGATCGAGTCCGACAAGGCCCCCGAGGGGCTAGCGGAATAGGCCGTTGAGCTGAAGAAGGCCGGCGTGCCTTTCATGCCGATCTCGGAGGCGATCCGAACCGGTGCAGAAATATCTCGGCTCGGCGGTTCCGCCCTCAGATAATTTCTACGCGACGCTGAACTCGGCGGTGTTGTCCTACGGCTCGTTCATCTACGTGCATCCTGCGCGGCGATAACTCCCGCGGTGAGCTCTACTCCATCGCGATCTCGAACGGCTTCCAGCAGGTCGACTCGGGCACCAAAACGATCCATCTCGGCAAGATCACGTCGAGCCACATCATCTCCAAGGTCATCGCCGCCGGCAAGTCGCTGAACACCTGTCGTGACCTCGTCACCGCGCACCGCAAGGCGGTCGGCGTGCGATAACTTCACGGTCTGCGATTCCCTGATGATCAGCGTGCGTGCACTTATCAACGCGGAAACTGCTCACGTGATTGGTGGCCCTACGCATCTTGCACTGTGATCGGACCTATGAGGTCGCGTGCGCAGCACCTGAGATAGACGCTTGGCAAGCCTCGGTTGGTAAGCGCGCATTGCAGGCAAGTTCCCCCTTTCGTCGCATGAGGCTGCTGCCGCGGGCAAGCGCGAAGAAGAGTGACCCACGACGCGCCTTCTTCCATTTCGAACAAGGCAAAGCGAGAGTTCTCTGACAAAGCGTGATGTCGGATTTGCAACAACACCTCGGTTACGGGACTAAGCGCACTAAGCAATTTTGATTATTTGACTTTTTGGTGCTCGCGGCTCGCTGGCATGCTGGTTGCAAAAGTCTTGGATCAAGAAGCCTCCCTCGCAACAGCTAACCTTTGAAGGACATCAGATGAGTCTGGCCACGACCCGGAGCACCGCAGAAATCAGGGCTCGCAACAAGGAGCTGATCGAGGAGGTGCTGAAGGTCTATCCGGAAAAAACCGCGAAACGGCGTGCCAAGCACCTCAACGTTCACCAGGCCGGCAAGGCCGATTGCGGCGTGAAGTCTAACATTAAATCCATACCTGGCGTGATGACGATTAGGGGATGCGCTTATGCAGGCTCAAAGGGGGTGGTCTGGGGACCCATCAAGGACATGGTCCATATCAGTCATGGCCCGGTAGGCTGCGGCCAGTATTCGTGGGGGTCCCGGCGCAACTATTACGTTGGGACGACGGGCATCGATAGCTTCGTGACTTTGCAGTTCACCTCCGACTTCCAGGAAAAAGATATTGTATTCGGCGGCGACAAAAAGCTTGTCAAAGTCCTTGATGAGATCCAGGAGCTCTTTCCCCTCAACAACGGCATAACGATCCAATCGGAATGCCCGATCGGCCTGATCGGTGACGATATCGAGGCCGTCTCAAGAGCGAAATCCAAGGAATATGGAGGCAAGACCATCGTTCCCGTCCGTTGTGAGGGTTTCCGGGGCGTGTCGCAATCATTAGGCCATCACATTGCAAACGATGCGGTGCGCGACTGGATTTTTGATCATATCGAGTCCGACGGAAAACCGAAGTTCGAGCCGACGCCGTACGATGTTGCGATCATTGGCGACTACAACATCGGTGGTGACGCCTGGTCGTCGCGAATTATGCTGGAGGAAATGGGCCTGCGGGTAATTGCTCAGTGGTCCGGAGATGGTTCACTTGCAGAGCTCGAAGCAACCCCTAAGGCAAAACTCAACATTCTGCATTGCTATCGTTCCATGAACTACATCTCGCGTCACATGGAAGAAAAGTTCGGTATCCCTTGGTGCGAGTACAACTTCTTTGGACCCTCAAAAATAGCGGAGTCGTTGCGCAGGATCGCCGGATATTTCGACGACAAGGTCAAGGAGGGTGCCGAGAGAGTGATCGAGAAGTACCAGCCGCTAGTGGACGCGGTGATCGCAAAATTTCGCCCGCGCCTGGAGGGCAAGTCGGTGATGCTGTACGTCGGTGGCCTCCGTCCACGTCACGTGATTGGCGCATACGAGGATCTCGGCATGAATGTCATTGGCACCGGATACGAGTTCGGTCACAACGACGACTATCAGCGCACAGCTCAGCATTACGTGAAGGACAGCACGCTCATTTACGACGACGTCAATGGCTACGAGTTCGAGCGCTTCGTCGAAAAACTCCAACCCGATCTTGTCGGCTCGGGCATCAAGGAAAAGTACGTTTTCCAAAAGATGGGTGTGCCGTTCCGGCAGATGCATTCGTGGGACTATTCGGGGCCATATCACGGGTACGATGGGTTTGCGATCTTTGCGCGCGACATGGACATGGCCATCAACTCGCCGGTTTGGAAAAAAACGAAGGCTCCCTGGAAGAAAGCGCCGATCGCCGAGCTCCAGGCTGCAGAATAAAGCCATTCATTTCGCTCCGTGGGAAAGCCCGGGCGATGCCAATCTCGATAGTGAAGGATTTCACCAATGGCGCAGAGTGCCGAACACGTGCTCGATCATGTCGAACTGTTTCGCGGTCCAGAATACCAGCAAATGCTGGAGAAGAAGAAAATATTTGAGAATCCTCGCGATCCCGCCGAGGTCGAACGTATAAAGGAATGGACGAAAACGGCCGAATACCGCGAGAAGAACTTCGCGCGGGAGGCGCTAACTGTCAATCCGGCCAAGGCGTGCCAGCCCCTTGGCGCAGTATTCGCTTCTGTTGGCTTTGAGCGCACGTTGCCCTTCGTCCACGGCTCGCAAGGCTGTGTGGCCTATTACCGCAGTCATTTGTCGCGGCACTTCAAGGAGCCGAGCTCCTGTGTCTCTTCATCAATGACGGAAGACGCCGCCGTATTCGGCGGTCTGAACAATATGACCGATGGGCTCGCGAACAGCTACAACATGTACAAGCCCAAGATGATTGCGGTCTCCACAACCTGCATGGCCGAGGTGATCGGCGATGACCTTAACGCCTTCATCAAGACGTCGAAAGAAAAAGGCTCGGTTCCGGCGGACTTCGACGTGCCGTTCGCCCACACGCCGGCGTTCGTCGGCAGCCACGTCACGGGCTATGACAACGCGCTCAAGGGCATTCTGGAACATTTTTGGGATGGTAAGGCGGGAACAGCGCCGAAGCTGGAGCGCAAACCTAATGGAGCGATCAACATCATTGGTGGGTTCGATGGCTATACCGTCGGGAACCTTCGCGAGATCAAGCGCATCTTAGAATTGCTGGGCATCCAGCACACGGTTCTCGCCGACAATTCCGACGTGTTTGATACTCCTACAGATGGCGAATTCCGGATGTATGACGGTGGCACGACTCTGGAGGACGCCGCGAGCGCGATTCACGCCAAGGCGACGATCTCCATGCAGCAATGGTGCACGGAAAAAACGCTAACCTTCGTGGCGGAGCATGGACAGGACGTCCTATCCTTTAATTACCCGGTCGGCTTATCCGCAACGGATGACTTCATCGTCGCGCTGTCACGCATCAGCGGCAGAGAAATTCCCGAGCAGCTCGAGCGAGAACGTGGTCGCCTGGTGGATGCCATTGCCGACTCGAGCGCTCATGTACATGGCAAGAAGTTCGCTATCTATGGCGACCCGGATCTTTGCTATGGACTGGCAGCGTTTCTGCTCGAACTCGGCGCCGAGCCGAGGCATGTGCTGTGCACCAACGGCAACAAAGCGTGGCAGGAGAAAATGCAAGCGCTGTTTGGAAGCTCGCCATTTGGGCAGGGCTGTCAAGCTTATCCGGGCCGAGATCTCTGGCATATGCGCTCACTCTTGTTCACTGAGCCGGTCGATTTTCTGATCGGCAACACCTACGGGAAGTACCTGGAACGTGATACCGGAACACCGCTGATTCGGATCGGCTTTCCGATTTTTGATCGGCATCACCATCACCGCTCCCCAGTATGGGGCTACCAAGGCGGCCTGAATGTGCTGGTGAAGATCCTGGACAAGATCTTCGACGAGATCGACAAGAACACTAACGTTCTTGGCAAGACGGACTACAGTTTCGACATCATTCGCTGAGGCGCGTTGGGCGTGCCATCGCCCAACGCAATGGCACGTTCGATGCTACGCGACGGCTTTCATTGTTTGCCCTGAGAGGATACCGGATGACTGCACTAGCGGCCACGGTCCAGAATGTGTTCGATGAGCCGGGCTGCGCCAAGAATGGCAGTAAGTCGGAGGCTGAGCGCAGGAACGGCTGTACCAAACAGCTGCACCCGGGTAGTGCTGCCGGCGGCTGTGCCTTCGATGGCGCCAAGGTTGCGCTACAGCCGTTCACCGATGTCGCTCACTTGGTGCATGGTCCCATCGCCTGCGAAGGTAATTCCTGGGATAATCGCGGTGCGGCGTCATCGGGTTCGAACCTATGGCGCACCTCATTCACAACTGATTTGACCGAAACCGATATTGTATTCGGCGGCGAGAAGCGGCTCTGCAAAGCGATCAAGGAGATCATCGACAAGTGGGATCCGCCCGCCATCTTTGTCTATCAAACCTGCATCCCCGCGATGATCGGCGACGACATCAACGCAGTTTGCAAGGCAGCATCTGAAAGATTTGCCAAGCCCGTCATCCCAATCAATTCCCCTGGATTCGTCGGCTCGAAGAACCTCGGTAACAAGCTCGCGGGCGAGGCTTTACTCGATTATGTGATCGGAACGCGTGAGCCTGACCACGTGACACCGTATGACATCAATCTGATCGGAGAATACAACCTTTCGGGAGAGCTCTGGCAAGTGAAGCCGTTGCTGGACGAGCTTGGAGTGCGGATCCTCTCCTGCATCTCTGGCGATGGCAAATATCACGAAGTCGCTTCATCTCATCGCGCGCGGGCAGCGATGTTGGTGTGCTCAAAGTCCATGATCAACGTGGCACGCAAGATGGAGCAACGATACGCGATCCCATTCTTCGAGGGGTCGTTCTACGGTATTCAAGATTCAAGTGAAGCGTTACGGCAGCTAGCCCGCTTGCTGGTGGAACGCGGCGCCCCGACAGATCTGGTCGGGCGCACCGAAGCGGTGATTGCGCGCGAGGAAGCGCGGGCCTGGGCTGCCATCGAGCCGTACAAGCGGCGGTTCGAAGGCAAAAAGGCGTTGCTGATCACGGGCGGTGTCAAATCATGGTCAGTCGTTGCCGCACTCCAGGAATCCGGGCTGGAGTTAGTCGGAACCAGTACCAAGAAATCGACCCGAGAAGACAAGGCGCGCATCAAGGAGCTGATGGGGCAGGACGCCCACATGATCGAAGACATGACCGCCCGCGAAATGTACAAGATGTTGAAGGACGCAAAAGCGGATATCATGCTATCGGGTGGCAAATCGCAGTTTGTTGCGCTGAAGGCGGCGGTGCCATGGCTTGATATCAACCAGGAGCGTTGCCACGCCTATATGGGCTACGTCGGAATGGTCAAGCTGGTGCAGGAGATAGATAAGTCGCTCTCCAGTCCGATGTGGGAGGAGGTACGCAGACCAGCGCCATGGGAGGCTTTGGCCAAGGCGAGGGAGCAGATGCAATCTCGCATGGTCGCGGTCACCCCCGATCCGGCGCACGCCGAAGCGGCGCGCCGCACGCGAAAGATCTGTGAGTGTAACAACGTTGGTCTGGCTACGATTGAGGATGCAATTTACCCGCACGGCTTGAGGAGCGTCGCGGCGGTCCGAGAGCATACCAATGCGGTCGGTGGCTGCTGCCAGAGGCGCATCGAAGGCATGTCGGTGTGTGAGCCATCTGATATGCGACAAGCTGCGGAGTAGGGAATCGTCATGGCCCTGCTCCTGCCGCCATCAAAAGCCTGCACTGTCAACCCGCTCAAAATGAGCCAGCCGATCGGCGGCGCATACGCCTTCATGGGGCTGCGCGGGGCGATGCCGCTTCTGCACGGCTCCCAAGGGTGCACATCCTTTGGATTGACGTTGTTTGTTCGGCATTTCAAAGAAGCAATACCCCTGCAGACCACCGCGATGAGTGAGGTGGCGACCGTCCTCGGCGGCTACGAGAATCTCGAGCAGGCGATACTGAATATCTCTAACCGCACCAAGCCGAAGGTCATCGGAATCTGTTCGACCGGTGTCACCGAGACCAACGGCGACGATGTAGATGCTTACCTAAAACTAATCCGGAGCAAGTATCCGCAGCTTGCAAAGTTGCGGCTCGTATATGTATCAACGCCTGATTTCAAGGGTGCGTTCCAGGATGGCTGGGAGAAGGCGGTCGCACGCATGGTGGAGATGCTGGTGGCCGGGGCCAGCGCCCATGGCCTGCGGGATCCATCAAAGGTCAATGTTCTACCGGGGTGTCACCTGACCCCCGGCGACCTTGATGAACTCCGTGTCATCATGGAGGATTTCGGATTGTGCCCCTCCTTCCTCCCTAACATTGCGGGATCGCTCGACGGGCATATCCCCGATGAGTTTACGTCAACGACCCTGGGCGGCATTGACATCGACGAAATCGCGAGCATGGGGCGCGCGGGCTGGACGATTGCAGTCGGCGCGCAGATGCTGCGGCCAGCTGAGGTCATGCAGGCCAAGACCGGTGTGCCTTTTCGTGTGTTCGAGCGGCTGTGTGGTCTCGGTCCGAACGACGAATTCATGACGTTTTTGAGCGAGATTAGCGGTCGCCCCATACCCCAAAAGTATCGACGTCAACGCGGTCAGCTCGCGGATGCTATGCTTGACGCTCACTTCCACATTGGTGGTCGGAAAGTCGCGATCGGTGCTGAGCCAGACCTTCTATTTGATTTGTCCGGCATGCTGCACGATATGGGCGCGCAGGTGACCGTCGCCGTGACAACCACTCAGTCGGAGGTGATCGAGCGGATTAAGACCAAGGAAGTTCTCATTGGCGACCTCGAAGATCTGGAAGGGCTTGCCAAAAAGAGGCATTGCGACCTGCTGATCACGCATTCGCATGGAAGGCAAGCGGCGGCCCGGCTGAAAGTGCCCTTCCACCGTGCCGGCTTTCCGATGTTCGATCGAGTTGGCGCTGGGCATCAGGTATCGGTGGGCTATCGTGGTACCCGGAATCTGATCTTCGAAATTGCCAATCTCGTGATCGCGCATCGCGAGGAGAACGAAAGGCCTACGCCACATAGCTGGCGGACGCCCCCCGGACTACCGCAACGTTCGCCGCATCACCGCTCCGCCGAGGCGACTGAAAGGTCATTTGCATGAAGGTCGCTTTTGCCACTCAGGACCTGAGACGCGTCGACGCTCATTTTGGTTGGGCGAAGAATATCGCAATCTACGATGTCTCGCCCGACGCCCATGTGTTCCTAAATGCGATAGAGTTTGAGGGTGATCTTAAGGAAGACGGCAGCGATGATAAGTTGACGCCGAAGATCGAGGCAATCAAGGATTGCGCAATCCTCTATGTCGCTGCCATTGGTGGTGCCGCGGCCGCGCGAGTGGTGGCTAACAAAATCCATCCTATCAAAGTGGGCAAACCGGAAAGCATTCTGGTGTTGCTAGAAAAGCTCAACGGGGTGCTGAAGGGTACGCCACCTCCTTGGCTGCGCAAGGTCCTGGCAAAGGACCAACCGCGAACGTTCGAGTTCGACGAATGAGGTGATATGACCACAAAAAGTGAGCATGAGAGCAACGAGGCAGCGTTCCTCATCGAACTGGCCAAGATTTGGCGTGCTCAGGACACTAACGGAGCTTGGGGCGGGAAGAGCGATCTTGATCTGCTTGAACCCTATATCTTGAACAAGGAGAAACGGCGCGCATTGCCGATTATTGGTGATCCAGATCCCAATACACTGTGGCGAATTGAGCTGTTCTTCAATGCGGTCGCGCTGTCAATAGAAAGGGAAACCGGCATTATGATCCAGCCGATACTGAAGCTGCATCCTGAAGGGTTTGGCCGCGTAGTGCTCATCGCAGGGCGGTTGGTGGCCGTAAACAAGCAGCTTCGCGATGTGCATCGCTTCGGATTCGATAATTGCGCCAAGCTGGCTCAGGGGGGCGACAAATATGTCAGCGAGGGAATCGGCCTGATCAGGAAATTTCCAGACGTGGCGAACTATTGAGGATACTCGCTGATGGGCGATCGTGAAACACTTAAGGCCGAGCTAAGAAAATTGTCCGTCAAGGCGATACAAGCCAAGATGGATCTGCACGACCTTTCGGAAGAATTACCTACCAACTGGATCTCCATCATGGCAGTGGCGCAGAAGGCGTACGATGCGTATGCCGAACTTGAGCGCAAGGCTTGCGACTTGAAGGCGCTAGAAAATACCTGAAGGGGCAACGCATGTCGTTTCAAACACGAGACGGGCGCGACTGGATACCACAATACCTGATCTCGATCGATCCCAAGAAGTGCATCGGATGTGGCCGCTGTTTCAAGGTGTGCGGCCGAGATGTCATGAATTTGAAAGGAATCGGTGAGGACGGCGAACTTGTCAACGCCGACGACGAAGACGATGAGATCGAAAAGAAGATTATGGTTCTGAAAGATCAGGGCGCCTGTGTCGGATGCGGTGCATGCGCCAGGGTTTGCCCGGCCAATTGCCAGACTCACAGTTCGGCCGAATCTGAAGCGGCTTGAGCGAACACTCGAGTCGCAGCCGGCGAGATATAAGTGTGCGAAAGCTCTATTGCGATCAGGTGAACTCATGGCGAGGCGGCGCGCCAGGAAGGTGTCGGTCAGACATCGAACATCAGGATCGAGCGAGCTAACGCGCTCGCAAGGACCGGCAATGGTTGGGCGCGAGCCACGCATGCCGATACCATAACCGTTGCCCAGAAACACTCGGTCTCTGATAGTCCCACGTATTCGTGGAAAGCGAACTGCGCCTCGCGCAACTATAAGTCGATCAAAGTGCTGTCAGGATGAGCAGAGTTCAAAAGTAGTTAGCCACACATCAGGCGGTCTGATCGAAGCCGATGCTATGCACGTCCGCTTGCGGATCGGGAGAAGGCTAGTTGGCCGCAGCTGCCGATATGTCCGCCTAGATGGTTGGTTGATTCCTTGATAACGTGAGCCAGAAACGCCTCAGTTGGTCTATGGGCGCGTCTGGGCGGCACGACATTTCGCTGGACAGCGGTCCTTGCAACAAACAGCGGGCATCGAGAGCACATTGCAAAATCTCGACACGGTTCGCACGCTTGTTTCCAAATCTCCGTTGCGCGCATTCTTGGGCCAATGTGCCTACTTGGCCGAGTACCATGGGCTATCAGGAGAGGGGCGGGTCATCGCCATTAAGCGTTAGCTTCTTGGAAGGACCCGGTTTAGGGAGCCCCTACAATTCACGCGCAGATTGCATCCGTAGTCGCGACCAGGCGCTCAGGAAGCTCTGGTCAGACTGTGGTCAGCTAGGATTATTATCCTTGTCGGCAGAGCTTGCACGGCACGAGCTCGATTGCGTGCAATTTTGCCGATAGGAGAGCGGTCTGATGTATGGCAGAATCGTTGGCTCATCCAGCCAGTTCACAAGCGGTAACCAAGCTGACGATTCGTCAGAGGCGGGAGATAGTCCTCGCTTTGCGGATACAGTTGCGCGGATGGGGCTGGCGGGCTCTTCATCCGAACCAGCGCCGTCATACTCTCTCGTCCCCGAACCGCCCATTCGAAAGATCGACCGCAAAACGTTCAACGATGAAGTTCGCAGATACTTGGGCAGTGATATCAGGCACATCGCCGAGAACCCAGAAGAGTACTCGCCATTCGTGGCTAACAAGGCTGCGCGTGCAGCAATGGTTGCTGGAAGCTACGCTAACACCTATGACGATCCAGATAAGCCAGCACGATTTTTCGGCTACCATTTGGGCGACGAAATTGTCGGAGTTCTAAGAGCCGGAGGTCCGGCGCGGATTAAAGGAGATCATTTTAAACAACAGTTTGGGCGCAACGATATCACATCCGTCGTAGATCTTAGGCTGACTCATCCACTTGTCGAGAACGCTGGCGACATCCTGCTAGAACATCAACTGCGAGAAGACGGCGAACATCCGCTCATCATGTCGCGGCCGGCCTTAGCAGGCATGGAACCGCGTCTTGCCGAAATGGGGTTTGTTCCCGTAGGTCGAGACCACTGGGTGCTTGATCCTCACCAGAACCCGGATGCCTGGACGAAGAACGAAAATGACCAGTGGCAGCGGGTAGGCAAGCCTACGCAGTATCTTTCGAAGGCTGGGGGCGATGACGTCGGTCCGCAAAGAAGCTACGAAACGGATTCGTCGGACGATGATCCTGCATTCTACTTGGAGCGGGCTCTTAGTGGGATGCGCATGGATTGAATTGGCTGCATACAGCAACGGTTTAGGAGTGACGGATTTCACCGTTCTAACCGGGCTCGGTGGTCTTGCTTCACAGGGGGGACGCACGCTCGCGGCGTCCTCCCTCGTTGGCTGAAATGACTGTTCAATCCTTCTCAGAAGGCAGCTATGGCGCTGCCGCGAGATGCACGGTCCGCGGTCATAACGGAGCTTGGTGGCATTAATGGGAAGCAACGACTAGCCACGGCGTCAGCTACCCGGCCAACGGAGTAGAATGCATAGAGCTCAAAGCCGCAGTTGCGCAGCCATCATGGAAAGGGCATCCAATCGCCGAACAAGTTCGGAGTTTGCGCCGGATAGTTGGATGAGCGACCAGACTAGTCGGGTTGGGTCACCACGGACACGAAACGCTCCAGGACTTGTACGGTTCTTGCAAGTCGATTGCACGCCGACATGAACAGCGTCTTCCAACAAACGTGCGATGAAGCAGACCATACCAATCTACGCCATTTGCGGCTTTAAGGACATTCCGAGCCGCCAGGCCATAGGATTCCATCTTATGGTCGTCGAACATGACGGCAAGCAACGGCCGTGGCCCGTTGTCGTAGTTCGGTGGGGCAAAAACGTGCTTGGCTATGTCAATGAATGCCCGCACAACAGCGTCCGATTGGATTGGGAGCAGAACCAATTCCTCGATCCATACGGTATCCGGTTGATGTGCGGCAAGCACGGTTCGACCTTCGAACTCGGCAGCGGCCGGTGTGTCGAAGGTCCATGTCACGGTAGAGCGCTCACGCCGATCGCGTTGGCCGTTCTGGAGGGCGATATCTGCGTCGTGGGTGTTCATCTTGTCGAAGACGATGCATCGACCATCGACTGAAAAGCCCTCTCAGACCGGTCGGTTCTCATTGCGGTTTTTCACAGCGTCCATCCTCTTTAGTCCATCCTCATACGAGATGTCATCATAAGACAGATCGATTTTGTTTGCAGCATCGAGGAGGATATCTAGCTTGCCGCCCGGGTCCAGCCTCTTGATGTCGTCCCTGTTCAGCCCAGTCAGGTCCATCATCTCCTTCCAAACTGTGGACTCGTCGCACGGTAAGACGTGGAAGTTTATATCGCCAAACTTGACTCGGTACTTCGCCAGCAGATCGACGTTGTTGCAGAACATAAAATAGCTGCCTGTGGGGCTTAAGGCGCCGTTAAGAACGGTCGAAACGTCTCCGAGATAGGCAAAGGAGTGTAGGTAGCCGGCCAGCACCGGAATGGTGTGTTCTCCGTCCTGCGCGATGGTTAGAACTTGCTCGATCGAGTAGTCCGGCGGTCGTTTCTCATCCGCGAGCTGAGTTTGGAACTTCAGCGCGATGTCACCGCGAAAACCGAATCGACCCGGCTTGGTAGTCGCGCCTTTGAGTACGGCGTTGAGCAGGCGGCCCTCTCTCTCAAGTCTGCCGAGTGCGGTATTTTCGATTGAAGTCATCAATTTGGTCCTCGATCTAAGGTCTTCACCGGCCCACGGGCCAGGAAGCCAAATGCGATGCAATTTGCCTGCCGCCGGATGTGGAGCGGCCGAGCTTGAAAGAAAGCGGGTTGGTGACTTCGGGCGCCGCAACTACTTGTCAGGAATCTGACTGTTGTTCCAAACCTTACGGCACCGAACCAAGTATCAATAAGAAGCTGCGCGGTGGCACGTGACTTGCTCTTTGCGAGGTCCACTATTGATGAGGCAAAGACATGATCAACCTGACCGACAGTGCGGTGAATGCGATCAAGGGCGCGATGTCATCATCGACGCACTCGCCTGGCGGTCTGCGCGTCGCGATTGAAGCGGGCGGCTGCAATGGATTCAAATACAAAATGGGTCTGGCGGAAGAGCCAAAGCCTGACGAGACCGTGATCGAGTACGCTGGTCTGAAGGTGTTCGTCGATAACAACAGTCGAGAGTATCTGGTCGGTACGACCATTGATTTCGTGCTGGCAACGGAGAGCCCTGGATTCACCTTTCACAACCCGAACGCGACAGCGAATTGCTCCTGCGGAAAATCGTTCAGATGATGGACGGACCTGATCGGCCGATGAGGATGAAAACATTGAACCATGTTGACGGAGCCAGAGCAACTGAAGAAGTTGTCGCTGTGGCGAGGCCGGCCAGTGCTTGTACGTCGTCAAAGATTTCGAGTGTACGGTTTGCAGGTATTCAGGCGCAATTGGGGCGTGAGATCGGAGGATTGGATCGCCTGGTCCTCGTTGCTGCTGCAGACGAGGTGCTGGATTGAGCAAAAATCAAGCACCGATTTACCTCGATAACAATGCAACAACGCGGACTGATCCATCCGTCGTGCAGGCCATGTTGCCGTTCTTTACGGAGCAATTCGGCAATGCGTCGTCCACGCACGCCTTCGGCAACGAGGTCGCAATCGCTCTGAGGCAGGCCCGGAGAGGCTTGAGGCGCCTGGTAGGTAGTGCATACGATCACGAAATCGTCTTTACCTCGGGAGGGACCGAAGCCAATAATGCGGCAATTCTTTCTGCGCTTGCGACGCAGGAAGGTAGAGACGAAGTGGTCACCACTTCGGTTGAGCACTCGGCTGTACTTGCGCTGACGGAGCAATTGAAGACAAGGGGAGTCAAGACGCACATTGTATCCGTAGATGCCTGCGGCCGGCTAGACATCGAGGCGTTTCGCTGTGCTCTTGGACCACGGACAGCGATTGCCTCTGTTATGCTGGCCAATAACGAGACCGGAACGATCTTTCCTGTGGAGTTTTTGGCCGGGTTGACCCGAGAGGCAGGCGCGCTGTTTCACACGGATGCGGTCCAAGCCATTGGCAAGGTGGGTTTGAACCTAAAGGACAGCGCGATCGACATGCTGTCGCTATCCGCGCACAAGCTGCACGGTCCCAAGGGCGTCGGCGCGTTATATCTGCGCAAAGGGACGAAATTCCGGCCGCTGATCCGCGGCGGATCACAGGAAAGAGGGCGTCGCGGGGGGACCGAGAATGTTCCCGGAATTATCGGCCTGGGAAAAGCTGCCGAGCTTGCGGCGGAACGGCTTGAACCTGAGCGCATTCGCATCGGCGCTTTGCGCGACCGCCTTGAACAGGGGATTTTACACAATGGCGGGTGCGTTGTGCTCGGCGACGTCACCAATCGGCTCGCTAACACGACCAATATCGCCTTCGACCATCTTGAAGGCGAAGCCATCGCGCACCATCTCAATCAGGCGGGCATCGCCGTGTCGCTCGGATCAGCCTGCAGCTCCGGCTCAATGCAGCCATCGCACGTCCTGCGCGCTATGCAGGTGCCTACCTGGCGGATGCACGGCGCCGTGCGCTTCTCGCTTTCGCGTGAAACCTCGTTCGCTCAAGTCGATGAAGTCGTTTGCGCAGTGTCAGATATCGTGGCTCGCATGCGCGCCAACTCCCGCCTTACAGTCGGAGAGTAGACTCTATGAAAATCATGATCCGCCGTTCTCCGGATACGGGTCTGTCGATCTACGTACCAAAAAAAGACCTCGAGGAGCCAATCATAGCCTCAGAGTACGAAACCCTTTGGGGCGGCTGGATCAAGGTAGCTAACGGCTGGGTGCTCGATCTGCCCGAGATGGCGAGCGACACGCGATTACCGATTACAATCGACGCGAAGAAGCGGGACGAAAACGGCGGCGATCCGTGAAGGACTCACGCAAATCACTTTGCTGATGCGGATGCAGAGGTCACTGTCGTGGGCCCGGCGCTGGGCCTTCGGACTGCGAGCATTGCACCTATGTCGTTCGGGCATCAGGGAATTATGCAGACGCGATGGACTGAAGGCCGGCCAGGCGCGTCAGCCTGCCTTTGCGCTGGCAAGTTGGCGAGATCCCGCCGTCTCTGGGGAACGAATGGCTCTCGTCGTAGCATATTGAGATCAGCAGAACTACTCCACGACGGCGTTGATGATACAAGGTTTGCTTGGCCATCGGGCAGAAGGGATCGCACTATCATCTTTGGCCCTCATTTCTGCCTGTCAGCGTAGGGCGCGTCGTAGCGGTATTGGCCTTACAAGTCCGAGGCGGCCGGTTCGGATCCGCTTGTTGTGAGAGCGGCAACGCGTGAACCCCATTTAGCTGGAGTCAGGTCGGGCGATCGCAGCGCGAGAATGAAAGCACAAGCATGGAGCTCTGGGTGAGACTGCGACCCATCTGTCGCTTTGATAACAAGCTCATCATTGCTGTTCCTGCAAGCGCGAGTGCGAGCTACGCTAACTCGATAGACCGCGACCTTAATTACTTAATTCTTGCTATGGCATGCAAGTTGCTACCTGGGTTCCTGAGGCTCGCTCGAGGATGATCTTGGGAGGGCGATGATGGTGGGGAAAATAAAATGATCGCGGTCGACGGACGCGGAAAATATGTCGGAGCTGCAATGAACAGCAGCGAGAGGACGCGATCCGCCACCGAGCACGGGGGCTGCAGCGCTTCTGCTAAGACTGGACAGGCGAGCTGCGGCTCCGCAACCGGCCAAGGCGGGCTCCCGACCAAAATTTGGGAAAAGGTCAAAAACCATCCCTGCTATAGCGAGGATGCGCACCATTACTTCGCTCGCATGCATGTCGCGGTTGCGCCTGCCTGCAACATCCAGTGCAATTACTGCAACCGAAAATACGACTGCGCCAATGAATCGCGCCCGGGCGTGGTGAGCGAGAAACTCACCCCTGAGCAGGCGGCAAAAAAAGTGATCGCAGTCGCGACGGCAATTCCGCAGATGACAGTGCTTGGCATTGCTGGTCCCGGCGACGCCCTGGCCAATCCCGCAAAGACGTTCAAAACGTTCGAGCTGGTCACCAAGGCTGCTCCCGACATAAAGCTGTGTCTGTCAACCAACGGACTCGCGCTGGCAGACTATGTTGACACCATCGCGAAGGCCAAAATCGACCACGTCACCATCACCATCAACATGATCGATCCGGAAATCGGAGCCAAGATTTATCCTTGGATCTTCTTCAACCACAAGCGATATACCGGCGTCGAGGCGGCAAGGATACTCACTCATCGTCAGCTGAAAGGCCTCGAGATGCTTACCGATCGGGGCATCTTGTGCAAGATCAACTCAGTGATGATCCCCAACATCAACGATGACCACCTAGTCGAGGTCAACAAGGCGGTCACCTCACGCGGTGCCTTCCTCCACAATATCATGCCGCTGATCTCCGCGCCCGAGCACGGCACCGCGTTTGGCCTCAAAGGTCAGCGCGGGCCGACGGCACAAGAACTGAAGGCACTGCAAGATGCTTGCGAAGGGCAGATAAGCATGATGCGGCATTGCCGTCAGTGCCGCGCCGATGCGGTCGGTCTACTCGGCGAGGATCGCAGCGCAGAGTTCAGTACGGATCAGGTGATGAAAATGGACGTCCGTTATGACTTGGAGAAGCGCGAGGCGTATCAAAAGAGAATAGAGGATGAGCGAGTTGCCAAATTCGCGGTCGGCCAACAGGAGCTGATCGAAACCTATGGAAACATGAGCGCCATAACCGTTCTAGTGGCTGTCGCAACCAAAGGCTCTGGGTTGATCAACGAGCACTTTGGACATGCCAAGGAATTCCTGGTGTACGAGCTTTCCACATCCGGCGCCAAGTTCATCGGTCCGCGTCGTGTGCAGGGGTACTGTCAGGGCGGGTATGGTGAGGAAGATAGGCTATCCTCCATCATGCGCGACATTAGGGACTGCCATGCTGTCTTCGTGGCTAAGATTGGCGGCTGTCCGAAAAACAATCTGATAGAGGCGGGCATTGAGCCGGTGGATCAATTCGCCCATGAGTTCATTGAGAAATCGATGATCGCGTGGTTCAGAGCCTATCTAGGCAAGGTAAAGCGCGGTGAGATCCACCACATGCACCGCGGAGAGCACGCGTATCGTTTGGTAGATAGCATCTCTACGGCCTAAGGAGGAATATGTGCCATTCAAAATCGTAGCCTCGCAGTGCACGGGCTGCTCAGCTTGCGAACCTCTATGCCCGAACATTGCTATCTCTGAGAAGGGCGGGAGCTTTGCTATTGAAGGGGCCAGATGCACCGAGTGCGTTGGCCATTTTGATGAGCCGCAATGTGTCGCTGCCTGCCCGGTCGACAATACCTGCGTGGTTGACAGATCCTTGCCTCGCTACCAACCGCCAGTTTAAAGCGTGAAGCTGAGCGGTGCCCCAAAGCGTTGGCATGAGGAGTGGCAGATGAGCAGAATTCCTCGGGACAGCGACATCGTCGAGCTAAGCGGCCCGCCAGTCTTCAGCTTTGGCCAAAAGCTTCGAGCCAATCGCGTCATCCGAAATGATGGCACCTATCGCGGGAGGGAGGTCGGCGAGGTCTTAGTAAAAAGGGGGGAGATCGGTTACGTCGTCTCGATCGGAACATTCTTGCAGCAATTCTATATCTACGGCGTGGAGTTCTTGGAGAGTGGCCACCGCGTTGGCATGAAACGCAACGAACTAGAGACAATGGATGCCTACGAGGAGGTCGATGATTTGCCATTACCGGAGGAGTCATGACTCAGCAGAAACTTCCGAAAGATCGGCGAGGCGCGCGGACCCAAGCCGCAGTCGACCTTGTCCAAGACTGCTCATTGGCAAAACGGAACACTGGAGTTTCGCTCCCCGTCGGAGCAACGCGCAAGACCATCATCGCCGTTCTCAATAACGAAGCTCACGAGCCAATCTATGTTGTTCGATTCTGTTCAGGCGTCTCATTGGGTGTCTTGAAGAGGAAAACACGGTGCTTTGAAAGGAGGCCTTCGCGATGAATGGCGAGCTGATGAGGAAAGTGAAGGCGGGGCCGGTGTCTCACCCCAACGAGCTTGATCGCAAGCGCATCGAACGCGGCTTGTGCGAGCGCAAGCGTTATCTCTATGTCTCACCAAGCGTGAGGCTGGTGAGGGGTGGCTATCTCATCGAGAGCCCTTGTTGCTCGCGCAACATCGACAAGGATGGCGCTCTCGTCGATGTAGCTCTCATTCTTTATGATGCCGTGAGCGGCATCTGGAAGCTGTTTCGCAAGAATCACGCGGTCGGAATCTGGGAGATTTACAGCCTTTACGATCGCTTGACTCCTGCTATCGAGGAATTGAGCGCGGATCCAGAGCGCCTGTTCTGGCAGTGAGGGACAACCGTCCTCGAGGCATAGAGAGCGACGATGGCACTCACCACGGAGGAACTGATCGAAATGGAGCGACTGCTTTCTGCCGATGGAGCCGAGGTCGGGAAATTGTCTGAGCTGCGCCGCCGCTTTCCGCAGCTTGCTTTTGTGCGGTGTGATGCGTCGGACTTGTCAGATGTGCCGTTTCGGCAGGCTCCTCGCTTCGATCTTCATCTGCTCGATGGATCGAATCACTGCGCGCAGATAACGGGCGAACCAACGCGAGCGAGTGGGATCGTATTGGCCAAAAGGAAAGATACGAGGTGAGTACCGGGCCCGCAAGCTTTTCGATGAAGTCCTAGAGTGGCGTCGAATGGCCGAGCAGCATTCCGAGCGCATCTGCAGCTTCCGGTGCCCGAAATCACCTTCAACTCCGGCCGTCACGCGGCCAATTCCTGGATTGGATCAGATGTGCGATCGCGTCATGGCACGCCCATTTCGTACCGGTCCCATGAACAAGTGGCTCGAGTTCATCGTTTAGAGCGGGATGCATCGACAGACCTCGCGATCGAGCAAGAGTCTCGTCCCTAAGATACGGAAGCACGGGGAGTTCATTGTGATCATTGTAGGGTTTATCAGGGGGAGGTGGCAAGCTCATGAGTAATGTGTACCAGCGTCGCCAACCTTGAAGTACGCGCCAACACCTCCGCAATCAAACACATTAAAAGGGAGATTGTCGGTGTCCGGATCGTGATCGTAAGTGACCAAAAGCAGGGACCGATATGGACTCACAAGAAATCATAATCCACCTCCGCTTCGCCCCGAACGGGAGGGTGATACAGATCAACGAGCGTCCAGCAAAGCTCAGTCCTAACCAATGGTTTGATGTCCTAAACACCCGTGACGCCTCGGCTTATCGGCCGCTGTCTCGTGGCCGCGGGGTGTTTCGGTTGAGCCGGACTGCCGTCGATGATTTCAAGCAGCAAACCGAGGGGCTTGGATGAGAAAACCGAGGCCCGGCGACTTGATGAGCCGATCTGTCGGACCGATGCCACCAGTCTAGGTGAGAGGAAGGGCTTTTAGCACGTCTCGGATCGCTCATAGGAGCGATGAGCGCCGGCAATGGCAGCGCTAAATTGTGAAGAATGTGCGGGACGCCTCTGGTGTTAGGCTTCCCTTGGAGCAGATCGACCATTAGTGGGTGATGCGGGTGATTGCAATGATGGACGAACAGGTTGGTCGCAATCAGGACTTCGAACGGGAATGTATCGCTCGCTCATCATGCGCGAAGAGAATGACTATAGCGCCTGATGGCTCTCAGCGGCTTTCGCAAGCGAGAGCGAGAACCAGTAACATATACCGGCCAACGGTCGTTCAATCATTAGGCATTGTGGGCCGCCATCGCTTCAGCTGAAGTTGAGTAGCAGAGGATAGTCGCGTGAGCTCAGAAACTGAAATTGCTCCTCCCCAGATCTACAGGCATCATGTCTTTGCGTGCAACACGCAACGTCCGCCAAGCCATTCCCACGGCAGTTGTGGTGCCTCGGGGGCGCAAGCGTTGTGGGATCGAATGAGCAAAGCGATCGAAGCGCAACGATTAAACGATATCGGTTTCGCGACGGCGGGGTGCCTCGGCTTTTGTAACTCTGGTCCCTTGCTGGTTGTCTATCCTGACGGAGTCTGGTATCGCGCGAGCACGCCTGAGGACGTCGACGAGATCGTCATCTCGCACCTCAAGCAGGGCAAACGTGTCGATCGACTTGTCATGGTGCTCAAGCGAAGCTAAGGGCGTGGCTTGGCGGCGTCGCTTGCCGGTCTCGGCAAGCATGGACGGCTTGCTCGACCATGAGCCTGCCGTTGGGAGCCGCTGGTCTGAGCTAGCCTGGCACTTCGCGCTTACTATGCCGTTTACCTATAAGCTTGGCGGCGTCATATGACTGCTGACTACGTCCGCTTCGCTCCAATTGCGAGCGAGAGCGAGCGGCGGCGTGATATGTCGCGATGGCCCACAGCCGACGTTCTGATAGCGCGTTCGTATCGAGGTCGCTCAGATCATGCCGAGCCACCGCCAGTACGTCGATGCGCAAATCGCATAGACGATGCAGGCGAGTAGGCTGACCGGGACACCTACCTTTGGGAAGTCGAGGACCGTCAAGCGGCCCGTGCCGTAGACCATGATATTCGGCAGCGTGTTGTAGAACATCAGTACCGGGTAACCGCCAATGATCATGCCGGCCGGCAGGACGAGCACACGAGGATCCACCTGAGCGGTCTCCGCGAGAGCCAACACGATCGGAATGATGCCTGTCGCCATCGCAGTTGTCCCGACGAAGAGCACATGGAGCAGCTGCAGGACGATCATGACAATAAGCAGCATAGTGACCCGGCCTGCCCCGCCCAGACCGAGTCCATGAAAAATCTCCACTGCAAGCCAGTCCGCAGCCCCGGTCTTGATCAGCAGATCGCCGAGCGTGATGCCGCCTCCGGATACGAGGATGACTTGCCAAGATATCTGTCGGTTGGCATCGGCCCAGTCGATCACGCCGAGTTTCGGCAGGAACAGCAAACCGGCACCGGTCAGGCAGATGACGGTCGTGTCGAGTTTCGACCATCCCTGGGTCACCCACCCGACTACGACTAGAACGAAGATCACAAGGGTTCGCCATTCCGCGGGGGTGGTGCGGCCCATCTCGGAAAGCCGCTTTGCGATAGCATCGCCGGCCAGAGGCGCGTCATGTCGTTCTTCGGTCCCGACGACCACTTGAACGACGAACAACGTCAGGAAGGTCATGATCAGCGCCGGCGGAAAGCCGTAGATCAGCCAGTCGACGTAGGTCACTGGCCGTTCCGCCTCGGCAAGAAAATCGGCGGTCACCGGATTTGGTAGCGTCGCGGTCAGGATTCCGGCGCTGATCGTCGCATTCGTGTAGGCAAGCGTCAGGAGGAGACTCACGACGAATCGGATGCGGCCTTCGCCTTCGATCACAGAGGCGATGCCAAGACACACCGGGAGCAGCACGGCAGTTCGTGCGGTTGAGGACGGGATCAGGAAGGCAAGCACGATATTGGCGATCGTTACTCCGAGAGTAGTACGGGTCGTTGTCCCGCCGGCGACCTTGAGAATTCCGTATGTAATCCGCTCGGCGAGCCGCGTCTTGACCATCGCTGCGGCGAGAATGAATGCGCCGAGGATGAGATAGACGGATGACGAGGAGAATCCACTCAAGGAACTCGCCGGCGTCGCAATGCCCAGAAGAACGGCCGCTGGCGCGATGACCAGGCTGGTGATCGCGAGCGGGATGGCTTCCGTGAGATAGAGAATGAACACCGCCGAGAACAGAACGAGCGCGCGATGACCCAACGGCGAGAGCCCCTCGGGCGCGCCAGCCGTCCAGACGGCAAGGCCTATGCCCACCGCGAGCGGAATACCCACCCCGCGCCGTATCGCGTCGAACGAGGCATGATCCGTCAAATCAAAGCGCTCTTTGCGCGTCGCAGATGACAACCGTCTCATTGTATGGCCGCAGAATAGAACCCACGAAAGCTACAACGTAGACCGCGAACAGACGCCACCGTTCTAACGTCAACCCGGCAGGCATCGCGGAGAGCAACACGATGCCCGGCGCGAGAATGCAGGCCAGGAGCCGCCATTGGCCGAGCGCTTTCTTGAGCAAATTTAACTTTAGAACGGCCTGTAGCGCGATATCAATGGACGACATTTAATGATCCCTAGCGTATTTGGCGACTGCGCTTCTTTTGGAGCCTCGTTCATGATCGTTAGGCCGGGCTGAAGTCGCGTGGTGGCTTCCCTGTGTAAGAATAGGGGACGCCTGGAGGCATCGGCCCCTTGATACGACCGCCCTGCTGCTTCTGTTCCCAGGCATGCGCGAGAATGCCCACCGAGCGCGACAAGATGAAAAGTCCTCGCCCGAGTGCCGGCGCGAAACCGAGTTCGGAGTAGATGACGGCGGTGGACCCGTCGATGTTCATCGGGACCTTGCGGCCCTTTCCCTTTTCGAGATGGGCTTCTACCGCACGGCCGATGTCGGCAAACTTGCCGGAAATCACGCCGCGCTCATGAGCGGCATCGACCAGAGACAGCAGCTTCGGTGAGCGAGGGTCGATCGGGTGAAAGCGATGGCCAAAACCGGGCAAGACTTTCCCGTGTGTTCCGACGGAGGCTGCCATGCCGGCCTGCGTCGCCGCTACAAGCGGCGTACCTTCACTCATCCGTCGCGCGATGTCGGCGTACAGCTCCATGCATTGTTGACCGGCGCCTCCATGAACGTCGTCGAGCAAATTGATGGCCGACGCCATTGCTCCGTTGAGCGGCAAGCCGCAGGTGATGGACATCCGGCCGACCGCGATCGAAGGCGCCTGCGGTCCGTGATCGACCGCAGCCACAAGGGCTGCTTCAAGCAGAGCGGCATGATCGGGCGACGGGAGGTCGCCGCGCAACAGAAGCCATATCATCTGTGGAAAGCTGATCGAGCCAATCATCTGCTCGATCGGAAAGCCACGAAAGCGGATGACGCCCGGCTTCATGTCGATAATGTCGGTCGACCACCATTTGGTTGCCGCGGTCAGGAGATCCGCGGGAGTGGATTCGGACATGGCCAGGATTCCTTTTCATGCGACGCGCACCACGCCCCGTTCGGCCATTTGATCGATCTGCGCGCGCGTGTAGCCGAGCCGTCCGAGCCATATCGCCGTGTCGGCGCCAAGTAACGGGGGAACGGACGGTTCGGGAAAGCCTTCGTCCAGAAGGAAGCCTGGGCGCGTCACCTGTAGCTGTCGCCCTTCGGTCGGTTCGAGAGGCAGCCGCTCGACGAACCGGCGTTCGACCAGCTGCGGCTGCTGCAGTGCGTCCTGGACCGAGAGCACGCACCCGGCCGGAACGCCGGCGGCGTTGAAAACCTCCTCCCATTCCTCGGCGGATTTCGACTTGAGCGCCTTGTTGATCTCGTCCCTCAGGGCTGCGCGATGCAGCTTGCGCGTGTGGCGTTCACCGAACCGTTCCTCACTCAGCAGATTGGGTCTTCCGATCAGTTCGCACAGCTTCTCGAATTGCTTCTGTTCGTTGGCAGAAATGTTGAGCGGACCGGTCTTCGTCTTGAACGTGCCGGATGGGGCCGCCGTGAAATTCTCGTTTCCCATTGGCTCGGGGAGCATGCCGGCGTTGAGGTGGTTAGAGACCACCCAGCCCATTGCCGCCAGAGTCGATTCCAAGAGTGACACATCGATGAACCGGCCGCGGCCGGTCAAACGCTGAGCGACCAGCGCCGCCGAGATTGCGAAGGCTGCCGTGATACCGGCCATGGTGTCGGAGATCGGAAAGCCGGTGCGCAACGGCGCCGATCGGTGATCGCCGGTTACGCTCATCGCGCCCGAGAGACCTTGCACGATCTGGTCGTAGGCGGGCCGGTTTGCCCAAGGGCCTTCCTGACCGAAGCCGGATATGGCGCAGTAGATCAGCCCGGGGTTGCGCTTCGCGAGGACCGCATAGCCTAGGCCGAGCCGCTCCAAGACTTTGGGTCGGAAGTTCTCGAGCAGCACGTCGGCCTGGTCGACAAGTCGAAGGAATGCATCCCGACCCTCCGGCGATTTCAAGTCGATCGCGATCGATTGTTTACAGGCATTCACCGCAACAAAGGACAGGCCGAACAGGCGCTGTGCCATCGCCGGATCTGCCCCGAGACGACGAGCCAGATCGCCGCCCTTCGGATTTTCGATCTTGATCACTTCGGCGCCGATCCGGGCCAAGTTGTAGCCACAGAAGGGTCCGGCGAGCACGTTGGACAGATCGAGGACGCGTACGCCGTGAAGCGGCAAACTCATGGCGATCTCCCTAAGGCAATCTACCCTACGCGGAACGTGAACGACCGGTAGCAACTGCCATTGTCGGTCATGACGCGGGTGGCGGTGACGCCGAGGCTTTTGTGGTAGGCAGCCACGGCTGCTTTGAGAAGCCAACGGCACTGTCGGTCGGCTTGTCCGGCTTGATCTCGGAGAACGCGAGGCGGGAGTGGTCGTCAATGCAGACGTGCACGAAATCCAAGCCAGCGCCGCGGCTCTTCTTCGGATCACTCGGATCACCGGTGATCCGGTGGCCGACCCGCCGGAAACGCCCGAGCTTTTTTGATGTCGATGTGAATGATCCCGCTGGGGTTCTCGCGCTCATAGCGGCGCTCCGGCTCGAGCGACCTCCAAATGCGTATCCGGTTCAACCCCAGGCGGCGTAGGACGCGGCTGACGGTAGCCGGCGAGATCTCGACCCCGGCTGCAATCTGCTTGCCCGTTTGGCGCTGCCGGCGCAAGGCCTCGATGGCGGTGCACGTGGCTGCGGGGGTTGGCTGGCGATGAATGAAGTCGCGACGTGCGATCGAGCAAGCCATCCACACCTTCTGCGCGGAAGCGCTTGGTCCATTTGGCGACGGTCTTCGGCATCCTGTTGAAAAGGTCAGCCGCGCCGGCCTGGCTCAACCCATTCCAGACTACGCTTCGCATCATCGCCTCTCGACCTTTGGGCGTCAAAGGCGCATTCTTATGGACGTTCATCTGGTCTCTTCTTGGAACACTGAAGCTTCGCAACCTCAGCTTTCTTGGTTGAGACCAGATGAACAACCTCCTGACAGACCACATCCTAGTACGCCGAAACTTCCGTGTCGCGTACCGAATGTCTATTTGGATAACAAGGAAATTGCGCCCTTGCAGCGTGCGACAAGGCAAACATCTCATATGCGGTATCGATCTATCTGTTGTCGGTTACCTACGCGCGGCGCGATCCCTTAATGGGAAGCGCGAACGATGCTACGAACCGTTCTCTCTCTCTCTCTCTCTCTCTCTCCCGTTCGCGAGCGAGCTGAGGCGTTGACGCGTCAGCCGGTCTCCAACCACGCTGCGGTAACGAGGAGGAGACGCGCTCGACGAGCTTGCTGCGTTCCGAGTTGATCAAACGAAGTCCTCTTTCTGGCCCATTCTGGCGTCAGAACTTGTAAGCGACGCCGCCGCTGACGAGCCATGGATCGATATTGGCGCGTCCGCTAACGGCAACCGCATTGTTCACAGTTGCGGAGTACTCCGGCCGCAGCCACAGCTTTTTCACGTTGGCGCCACAGGAACATTAACCGAACTTCCTCCGGTATCCGGCAAAACGCCGAGCGCGCGCAGGCGGATCATCCACGGGTTGGAGGGTTCGATTGGAGGCGCTTTATAGTAGACCGGATTCGACCCCAAATCCGCACCGCGGACCGAGTTGCTGGCCAACGAGGTCGCTAGCGCGAGGGTCGATGCCGTGGCCAGAACTGTTCTTGCTCTCATCGAATTCTCAATTCCAAGAGTCGCGCGAGAAACCGCGCAAGGTCGCTGTTGCGCATACGGAAGACTGAAGAGTTGATATTGTGAAAAAAACTTCGCAATTCGTCCGCTTGCCATGGCTTCTTCAAGACGTCTCGAATGACCATTGCGCGGCGCTCCTGCATCCGCGAGCCGCTTCGAACTGTCTGCCGGCCAGCTCCGATATCGGCGTGCCGAGTGTCACAATGCATTTGCGAGAATCCCTGCTGGTTGGGATGATTGGAGCGCCTCCGGCATATTCACTCTTCTCGAATTGCTGGCGTTGCGAGAGGATCAGCAAGTTCCGTTCCATAACTGCAGACGTCGAAATGGTCCGACCCCCACCATTTCTTGCGCGTTGATGCTTGCAGTTTTTTGTTCGTTGTCTGACAGCGACGCAGATACTCTGTCAGATCCAAAACGCTCAACGAACACGCAAACTGCTGGCTGCATTTTGCAGTGCAATCATAAACTTAAGGTACGTAGTCGAGTGTTGGCACAGCCATTGCTACCAAGGGGCAGCAACACTGAGTGAGGGCTGAGTGCACGCCGACGCGCAAAGCGAGCGATGCGCTCCTTCCCTTGATCCCGTGTGCCCGCGCTTTTGTGAGAGAAACAAGCTCGCACAAGAAACGCGCAACTTTTGGCAAATCGGTTAATGGAGAACAACATGTCTTCACTAAGACAAATCGCGTTCTACGGGAAAGGTGGCATCGGGAAGTCCACCACTTCGCAGAACACGCTGGCGGCGTTGGCCGAGATGGGGCAGAAAATTCTGATTGTGGGCTGCGATCCGAAGGCGGACTCGACCCGGCTGATTCTGCACGCCAAGGCGCAAGATACGATTTTGAGCCTTGCGGCCAGCGCCGGCAGCGTGGAGGATCTAGAACTCGAAGACGTAATGAAGGTCGGCTACCGGGACATTCGTTGCGTGGAGTCCGGCGGTCCTGAGCCAGGTGTCGGCTGTGCGGGTCGCGGCGTCATCACCTCGATCAATTTTCTGGAAGAGAACGGCGCCTACGAGAACATTGACTATGTCTCATACGACGTGCTTGGCGACGTCGTATGCGGCGGCTTTGCCATGCCGATCCGCGAGAATAAGGCGCAGGAAATTTACATTGTGATGTCCGGTGAAATGATGGCGATGTATGCCGCAAACAATATCTCGAAGGGCATCCTAAAGTACGCCAACTCTGGAGGGGTGCGGCTGGGGGGACTGATCTGTAACGAGCGGCAGACCGACAAGGAACTGGAATTGGCAGAAGCGCTGGCCAAAAAGCTGGGCACTCAGTTGATCTACTTCGTGCCGCGTGACAACGTGGTGCAGCATGCAGAGCTACGCCGTATGACGGTTCTTGAATATGCACCCGATTCCAAGCAGGCCGATCACTACCGGAAGCTCGCTCATAAGGTTCATAACAATGGCGGTAAAGGTATCATCCCGACCCCGATCTCCATGGATGAGCTGGAGGACATGCTGATGGAGCACGGCATTATGAAGCCGGTGGATGAATCGATCATCGGGAAGACCGCCGCCGAGCTCGCAGCCTCGTAAAGGTCGCGAGTCGCGGCCTTGTAAGGGCGCGCGACAGATGCCGGTCTCCTCACCGTCCCCTCCCGGGAGACCGGCATACTGACGATCGACCGTCGCCAAACTCAATGCGCGCCCATGCAGACCTCGCGATTGTGAAAACTCACAAGATTATGTCCGACCCGCACGTCGCTTCGTTCATGGCTGTAGGCCCTGCTGCTTGCATCAGCCAGCTGCACGTGGGAGTTGCCGCCTACCGTTTGCTCACCGGTGAGGCTCCTGCGGATGCTAATATCGCTACAGACGCTAACCTCGATCGCCATGTCCTGGCGTCCATCCTGGCGGCTGCCGCTATGGACGGTGGCTCCCTTCTTGAGAAGGTTGGCCTCTCCGGCGTTGAACTGGCGGCCCTGCTGGAGAAGTACTTCCCCTCAACCACGATCAATGCTGCGCAGCAGGCCTCGCCCTCCGAGGGCGCGGATCACGAGGAGATCGCAATGCTTCGCGATCTTTTACTCAAGGAGCGCTCGACGCAAGGGGACATCGGACGATGGCTGGCTGCAATGATCGCACGTCGCGCCATGGAGTCGGACCATTTGTGGGAAGCTCTCGGCTTGCGCAATCGTGGCGAACTCGTTCTCGTGCTGAGCCGTCATTTCGGGCCGCTCGCCGCGCGCAACGTCAATAATATGCGGTGGAAGCGTTTTTTCTACCGCATGCTTTGCGAGAACGATGGCGTTGTGATGTGTACGACACCCGTGTGCGACCAATGCAACGAATTCAACGTCTGCTTCGGTGAAGAAAGCGGCGAGAGCCGGATGGCCGAGCGGCGGCGCGATTTGCAAGAGCCTGCTCGGTAGGTTGTGGTCGGCGACCCCTCATCTGAACAGTCGAAACGGTCGGAAGTTGCATCGTCATCCGAGAAGGCCACGCCGGATCTGTAGGCAGCGCGGGGAGGAGCCTAGTTATGACGTTTGGCTGCAGGCGCATGGCCATGCGTCCAAGGCGGCAGCGTGAGGACTGGCGATCGGAACACGATACGCGCCGTGAAGCCTGGCGCGAACCGCGCATCGGCGAGGCGGCCGGGAACACAGGGCTTAATGAACTCGCGGTGACATTCGACCAGAGTTACCGGAGGCCCGCGTCATGCTCCCGAAGTTCAGGAGCGCGCCCAAGCGCTAGCCAGCCACACCGCATGTGCGACGGTCATGAGCACTGCGGAGTCGGCGAGTGCGTATTTGCGCAGGGATCCGGCGGTCATTCCATTCCAAAGTCCAGCACACCTATCTCGCTTGATCATTGTTTGCTTGAGCGCGACCCAGAGGTAATCGGAAGGAGATTGCTTGATGATCAACTCGTCCCCGGCAGCCGGTATCCTGGATCGGCTCGGCAAGGCTTGTGCGGCAGAGGAGTTTTTTTCGCTACTTGGCGTCGAATACGATCCTAAGATCGTCAATGTCGCGCGCCTTCATATACTAAGGCGAATGGGACAATACTTCGCCCAAGAGCAATTCGCTGATGCATCAGAGGCGGAAATAAGAGCGCGGTGCAAGGCGATGCTGGAGCAAGCCTATGCCGATTTCGTAGCTTCTTCGCCGATCGAGCAGCGGGTATTCAAAGTGTTAAAGGATGCTGTCGCAGATCCTAAGAAGATTGGGGCCTTTGTTCCTTTGAGCGAGTTGAAGTAATGAGCACTCCACTGTAAGCCAACTGCGCCCCACGGACGCCGAGGCACTTCGTTCGCGTGGGCGTTCTCTTCATCGGCGCAAGTCTCTGCGGCCCGAGCGGTGTTTGTTGTATTCCTGACCTTGTCTGGATTGTCGTGCCAACGATATCAGGGGCTGTATGAAGTGCCGCGCAAGCGATTACGTCTCTGCTGACGTTCTATCGTCTTTGCGACTGGTACGACACTTGCTTTTGTTGTGCCGATCGGATCATCGATGCGACCGACGGTAGCGTCCTTGATGAGTTCGACGGAGGACCTATGATGCTGCTTTTAGTGCCTGCCGTGCCGCCCCGCGCCATCACGTCGAGGCTTATGATTCCGTCAGGTACGTTCGCAGTAGACTTAGGCGCGGCCGCAGTCTCGCAGCGGCGGTGAGACGGTGGTCAATGAACAAGTGTCCCCTTCGCGCTACTCCTGCAACGGGTATGACAGTGGCATTTGCATCAAATCAGCCTTCGATTCCGATCAGAGTTGTCTCCATCTCATGGCGGAAAGAAACCACGCCACTAAGAGCGGGAGCACCGACCCGTGCGGATTGCTGCTAAAGGCCCAGCATGGCTTGCGTGGCAGACGCGTTGCCAGGATCGCCCTCGTTGCGGTCGCCAGTGTGGAGCCGTTGCAATTACTCCGCAGCAAACGGTGTCGCGGGTTCGGATCCGAAAGCGATCGGTCAAGATCATTGTGCCGCCCTAGCCAGCCGCGGTCGTGCTCGTCAAACCGGCGTGCAATGGCTCGGTTTGCAATAACCCTCCAATCCGCCTGAACGGGCGCGTCTGTCGCGACGACATGTTGTTGTGTGACCCGGTCCGAGTACGCAGGGAAAATGCTCTTCAGTTTACGAAAGCGAGAAAGCAACCGTGGCGCGGGGGCGCCTATTGTTGAAAGGAATTTCGATATGAGCAACGTCAGCAAAACGGGCATGCCAGCGGGGGCCGGCCGCGCAGCAGCAAAAAAGGAACTGCCGGAGCACTTCAAGTCGTACAAACACGTCTGGGTTTTCGTCGAGCTGGAGCGTGGCCAGGTGCATCCAGTTTCCTGGGAGCTCATGGGTGCGGGGCGCACCCTTGCTGACAGGTTAAAGGTGAATCTTGCCGCCGTCGTACTCGGTCCGGAGGGGCAGCACACACGTAATGCCGCGCTTGAAGCGTTCTGTTATGGCGCCGATCTGGCCTATCTCGTAAGCGACAATGTTTTGTCGGACTATCGTAACGAATCCTATACAAAGGCAGTAGCCGAACTCGTCAACACCTACAAGCCTGAGATCCTGCTCTTGGGTGCGACGACGCTTGGTCGCGATCTCGCAGGTTCCGTTGCGACGACCCTGTCTACGGGGCTGACTGCCGACTGCACCGCGCTGGACGTCGATGCAGATGGTTCGCTTGCGGCGACGCGTCCGACCTTCGGCGGCTCGCTGCTCTGCACAATCTATACCTTGAATTATCGTCCGCAGATGGCCACCGTCCGGCCGCGAGTCATGCCGATGCCTGAGCGCGTTTCACGCGATGCCGCTCATATCATCGTTCATCCGCTCGGCCTTATGGAAGAAGATATTGTCACAAAAGTACTGTCGTTCCTAACCGACCGCGATGCGGAATCGTCCAATCTGGCCTATGCCGATGTAGTGGTTGCGGGTGGCTTAGGACTTGGATCGCCCGAGAACTTTCGTTTCGTTCGCGAACTCGCAGCTCTTCTTGGCGCTGAATATGGCTGCTCGCGTCCTCTTGTGCAAAAGGGCTGGCTTACGTCTGACCGGCAAATTGGCCAGACAGGCAAAACCATCCGCCCGAAGCTCTATATTGCCGCGGGCATCTCGGGAGCGATCCAGCACCGGGTTGGCGTCGAGGGCGCGGATCTGATCGTTGCTGTCAACACTGACAGGAACGCTCCGATCTTCGACTTTGCTCATCTCGCGATCGTCAGTGATGCAATACAATTGCTGCCCGCGCTGACTGCCGCGTTCCGCGCGCGGCTTTTGCCGGAGTCGCACGCCCGGATCGCGGTTTAGAGGAGATAATGATGATTGAAGAGAGATTCGATGCAATCGTGGTCGGAGCCGGTATGGCCGGCAACGCAGCGGCATTGACGATGGCCAAACGGGGCATGAAGGTGCTGCAGCTCGAGCGGGGAGAATATCCTGGCTCGAAGAATGTGCAGGGCGCAATACTGTATGCCGATATGATGGAAGAGCTAGTCCCAGAGTTTCGCGAGGAGGCGCCGCTCGAACGTCACCTGATTGAACAGCGGTTCTGGATGATGGACGATCGCTCCCATGTCGGCATGCACTACCGTTCGGAAGACTTCAACGAGGAGCGGCCGAACCGCTACACGATTATACGCGCCCAGTTCGACAAATGGTTGTCTTCCAAAGTTCGGGAGGCTGGCGCGATCGTGCTGTGCGAAACCACCGTCACAGAGCTCGCGCAAGACGACCGTAAAAGGATCATCGGTGTCCGTACAGACCGCCGAGACGGCGAAATACATGCCGACGTCGTCGTCCTGGCGGAAGGGGTCAATGGCCTGCTCGGCACGCGTGCAGGTCTGCGTGCGCGCCCGACCCCCGATAACGTGGCGCTTGCGGTGAAGGAAATGCACTTTTTACCTCGCGAGACCATCGAGGCACGCTTTAATCTCAAGGGCGATGAAGGCGTCGTGATCGAGGCGGCTGGTACTATTTCCCGCGGCATGACCGGAATGGGATTCATCTACACCAACAAGGAGTGCATTTCGCTCGGCATCGGTTGTCTCGTCGCCGACTTCCAGCGCACGGGCCAAACGCCGTACGGTCTACTCGAACAATTCAAGAGGCATCCGTCGGTGGCGCCTTTGATAGCAGGGTCCGAAGTGAAGGAATATGCCGCTCATCTCATTCCCGAAGGCGGTTACAAGTCAATTCCACAGCTCTATGGAGAAGGCTGGGTCGTGGTGGGCGATGCAGCCCAACTCAACAATGCCATTCACCGAGAGGGCTCCAATCTCGCGTTGACCTCCGGTCGTATCGCTGCCGAAGCGATAGGTCTAGTAAAATCGCGCGGCGCATCGATGAGCGCAACAAATCTGTCAATCTATAAGAAGATGCTAGATGAATCCTTCGTCATCAAGGATTTGAAGAAGTACAAGGATATGCCGCCCCTAATGCACACCCACTCCCAAAATTTCTTTCTTACCTATCCGCAGCTCATCTCGAAGGCAATGCAGAACTTTCTGCGCGTCGATGGTACGCCAAAGATGGAGAAGGAGAGGGCAAGCCTAAAATCCTTTGTCAAGGCGCGGTCGTGGTCGGGTCTGGTCGGCGATGCTTGGCGCTTTGCCCGCGCCTGGCGCTAACCGCAACTGGAGAAGTTCAACAATGGAAGACCAAACATGAATTGCGATACCCCAGTGCGTGTCGAAGACAAGCTGTATTACAATCGTTATCTCGTCGACGTCGGACACCCCCACGTCAAGGTCCGTCCGCACACGACGCCGTCCCCGCAGTTACTTGCACTTCTGAAAGTCTGCCCCGCGAGATGTTACGAGCTCAACGACAACGGACAGGTCGAGATAGCTGTTGACGGCTGCATCGAGTGCGGTACCTGTCGTGTGATCGCCGAGCCGACCGGCGACATCCAATGGAGCCATCCGCGCGGGGGATATGGCGTGTTGTTCAAGTTTGGGTGATGGTAGACGATGGCCGAGCGACTGGGGCTAGGCGACAGGAACTCGTCCTTTCCGAGCCGCATTCGTCGCTCGCAGGCCGGCCGGAATTCGACGACGACGTTATTCCCTAGACGGCTAGGCTGCCGAAGTGGCCGCAAAGGGCTCGATGTGGTGCCACTCAGCGGCACCCAAGCTCCGTTGATCGGAATGTGGCGTAAAGATCAGCCCCTCGCCTAAGGGCGCACAGGCTCAGGAGTTTCGATTGCGATTGCCACTATTTGGGTGATCGCAGCAAAGCGCACGCCCGTGTGTATCGCTTCGGATTCGGCACTCGCGGCTCTCAATGTCTTCCTCATGGGCATCAATGCAGGCACCGCAACCGTTTATGACGGAGACGGCAAGCGACGATAGCTCGAAATCGGCTTGGTCACGCCGGGATTGCCGGTCACATCCATATGTATCCGTAACGGCATCGTCTTGTATTCCGGACGCGGAAACGAGGTGAGCGAAGCGGTAGTGGACGTTGTTCATCCCCTCCACTGGGACTGTGGGTAAGCGCTAAGTGGGAACCCTTGCTTCGGGACTGGGATAGCTGTGCGAAGAAGCCTCCGGCTGGGACGGAGGCTTGGGATGGGATTGGACAGCAAAAAGGACGTCCATTTGGACGGCTCATCGGCGGGGTCGGTGAGCCGGCTGGAGGTTCTGGAAGGGCCGTCAGGACGTCGTGTGCGGTCGGAAGCTGAGAGAGCTCGGATCGCCGCCGAGAGTCTGTTGCCGGGCGCCCAGGTATCCGAGGTGGCGCGCAAGCACGGAGCGACGCGCTGGCAGGTCTACGATTGGCGACGGCGGCTTCGACAACGAGGTATGTTGCCGCTGTGCGAGGCGTCTCCACCAACGTTTGCGCCTCTGGTTTTGGAAGATGCGTTGGAGCAGCGTCAGCCTCCGGCGGTCAAGCTTGAGATCGCGATCGGCGATGTCGTGCTGCGGACGGACACAGCCATAGATGCTGACCAGCTATGCCGGGTGATCCGTGCGGTGCGAGCGTCACGATGATCGCGGCCGGTACTGATCTGAAGATTTACGTTGCCACGCGGCCGATCGACTTCCGCTGTGGCCACGACGGGCTTGCGGCGAAGGTGCAGGAGATGCTTCGTCTCGATCCGTTCAGCGGCGCAGCCTTGGTATTCCGATCGAAACGAGCGGACCGGATCAAGATTTTGGTCTGGGATCGAACGGGCCTGGTGTTGGTGCACAAACGCCTCGAAGGTTGCAAGTTCGTTTGGCCAACGATCGCGGACGGCGTGATGCGAATGTCGCCGGCGATGTTTGCGGCCTTGTTCGAAGGGCTGGATTGGAGATTGGTCCGCCCGGAAGAAGCACGGCGCCCGCAGGTCGCGGGATAACTGCGGCAGAATGACTCGGCAGCTATTTTGATCGTGGCACGCGCGGCGGCGATGTGCTCGAAATAGCGCATGAGCATCGCGGCGCTGCGCGACGAAAACGAACGCCTGAAGGCGCTTCTGGCGCAAACGCAGGCGGCCTTGAGCGAGCATCAGGGGGCGCTGGCGGCGTCGGAGGAAGCGCGGCGTCGGCTAGAGGTCATTCTCGGCGAATTGCGGCGCGACAGGTTCGGCGCGAAATCCGAGAAGCTGCGGCCAGATCAGTATCACTTACCGTTGGAAGACGTGGAGATCGCGCAAGGCATCCTGGACGCGGCGCAGGAGAGAGCCGAGGCTGTGATCAAGGGCCGATCGCGGCGCGTGCCGGATCAAGGTTCTCATCGCAATCGCGGCTGCTTGCCTGCCCATTTGCCGCGCGTGGAACGGATCATCGAGCCTGCAAGCACGCACTGCCCGTGCGGTTGCGGCGCCATGACGAAGATCGGCGAGGACGTCAGCAAGCGCCTCGATGTGATCCCGGCGCAATGGCGCGTGCTGGTCACGCGCCGCCCGAAATACATCTGTAGCCGCTGCTCGGGCCCTGTCGCGCAGGCGCACGCACCGGAACACGTCGTGCCCGGCGGGCTGCCGACCGAAGCGGCTATCGCTCATGTGATCGTCTCCAAGGTAGCGACGACATGCAGCGTCAAGCAACTTTTAAGATTTCGCCGCCAATTTCGCGGTTGCAGGCGCAAAGCTCGTCCGTTTGCAGCGCGTCGAGAACGCGGAGCGTGTCCTTGGGACTCCGCCCGACACGAAGATTGTTCGCATAGACGTGCTGAATCGTGTTCTGGGGGTCCACAATAAAGGTGTAACGGTAAGCAACCCCTTCGGGTGATCGCACGCCAAGGCCGTCCACGAGCGTTCCCCTTGTGTCGGCAAACTGCCAGATTGGTAGTTTGTGCAAGTCGACATGTGAGCGCCGCCAAGCAAGCTTGCAGAACTCGTTATCAGTCGAACCACCCAGTACGACCGCATCGCGGTCAGCAAATTCCTTAGCAAGCCGGGCAAACTCAGCAATCTCCGTCGGACAGACGAAGGTAAAGTCCTTGGGATAGAAGAAGATGATTTTCCATTTTCCCGGAAAGCTCATTTCAGTCAGGGTCTCGAATGCACTCCGCCCTTCTTCTTCCTGCGCTTGAAAACCTGGCTTGACGCCCGTGATGTCGAATGACGGCAACTGACTTCCAATTCCGAGCATGCTGTCCTCATAAACTTGCGTTCTGTAGATCGTGAGTTCACCGTTGAAGCAATCCATATGCCATCCGTTCTCGCGAAAGGAATCAATCGGGTTTAGACCGGCATGCTCGCGCTGGGCGCGTCAATCAGCGCTCTTACGACGTAGCCAATCGCTTTCTTTGCTAAACCCAACAAGTCGTTGGTTGCGGACAGCGCGCTGACCGGTGAGAAACTCTAGCTTCGCGGCGAGCGCCTGAGATGTTCGCGTACAAGCGTTGATCTGCCGTTATAAGGCTTGCGTCAAAACCGCCAGATCTAGCGCCCCGCAGACGCTCGCTGACATTGTTCAACAGCAGATTTTCCGTCTTCAGCAGGCTGAGCGGCGTCAGTTCCGCTGAAACAGGTTAGCTAGATCCTCCACCTTTGTATTTGTCGTGGAGCTTCACTAAATAACAGAGCGCAAATGCGCTGAGTCCAAAAAAGGCTGCTAGGAATTCGACGACATGCAATGTCGCCGGCTTCAGGGTTCCCAGTGGATTGCCGCATAGATAATTGTCTATCCCAATTGGGATATTATTGGCGCCACTTAGTTGCGTTCGATAGCGCCAGCCTAAGACGGTGCGACATCGTGGGTTAATCAAGGATCCCTGGGCTTCAGTAGCTGATTTGACACTTGGGTTGGGAGCGATAGTCATGCCCTGCGCATTCTCGGATGCGAGCAGGGTCAAAGCTAAGTCCAGCAGGATGAATCGGATAAGTCTCATTTGGACCCCGCGAATCTACTCGACGTTTACGCGAGCAATTCGCGTGCCGTTTGTTGGAGTATCGGCGCCCCTCACTCGAACGACGCCTTAACGCTCTCGCCTGCAGCGTTCACCCGCCGCAACTCGCTGTAGGGCTTTAGACGCTCGCGTCGCCAACCGCACGTGTAAGACTACGCGATGAAAGTGAGGTTGATCTACCGCCGTTGTATTGGAGATGGAGCTTCCGCGGGTAGTGCTGCCCGTGTGCCGTGTAGACGCAGCTTGTCATCGATCGGGTCGATGGATGCCCTATGCACCTTGACCCCGCAATCGGCGAAGCGTCATCCGGGAAATTTGAGACTTTTGGAAACGAGAGCAGGCCGTCAAGCCTGGAGGCGTTGGAATTCATTGTACCGCACCCCAAGTGGGGCCACGTCTAAGAATATATTTACAATTGCCGAAAGCTAAAAAAGGCTTGAATCGATCGTAGCGTCAGGTTGTACTCCTTCCGTAGGAGAGCGCGATGTATCGAGGCGAGCATTGCCACACAAGCGTGCTGACCAGGTTGTGTCAGTCTTGCCAACGACCGTGTTGCGCTTGTCGATGATGATTTCGGATGCCTTATTCAGGAGTTGCCGCACAGCGAGACGGCCGCAGCCGAGGCGGCCAAATCCGGTGAACTGAACATGCGGGGGAGAAATAGGTACAGTGAAGGACATGCGGCCTAGAACAGGATGCGTGGATCAAGAGCTACGAATGAGCTGCGTCCGCTATGCACATCCGCGTGTGGTCGCCGTTGCTGTGATAGTGATTGCGGCACCATGGTGGATAGGATGCGCACATGCGCGAGACGGTCGGGCTGTGCAGGTCTTGACGTCGTGCAGATCAGAAGTGACTCGCTTCTGTGGCCAATTTACACAGCGTGGCGATGAGGACGTGGCCATTTTATGCCTTAGAGACAATTTCGAGAACTTGCGAGATAAATGCCGCCGCATGGTGCCGACGGCGGCAGCGAAAGGTGATGGACCGGTACCGCGTATCAACAAGCTTCCGCTCGTCCTCCACCGAGGGAGCGATCGGTCCGGGCGGCAGTTGCAAAAATCGAGCGTCACTGAGGCATTCAGACGACGAGCGCCGGAGTTTGGCCAGCTTGGTAATTAAGCTGATCTGTCTCGAGTCGGCGTCCTGTCCAGCTTCGAATCCTCAACCGGAGGACTGAGCTCCGTGCATCAAATTGGTCTCGATCACGGCAGTGGGGAACAAGGTGCCATGACGATCGTCTCCTGCACGGAGATCCTCAGACGACGAATATGGGACATTTGGTCTCATGTCTATGTGACCAAGGTGTCATACGTCTATCTCCAGCCGGACTGGAACTGGCTATCTTGCCGGGGTTTTGTAGCACGGCTGATGCAAACCTGACTGGCTCGCTGCTGGTCCGAATTATTCGACGTGGAGATCGAGCGCGCCCTCCATGCGGGCGACGTATTCGCCATCGACCTCCGGAATGCACCCATGTCCTTGCGCCCAGGCTTACCGTCATTCTCTGCCAGACGTCACGGACTGCCTTGTGCCTGGCATTGCGCGCTCTTGATCGCAGGCTCGGCGGCAATCGGCTCCCTCGATGGCAGTGCTCTTGGGCGACTGTACTTTAGAACTCAAGGTCAAAGGGAATGCCGTCGACAAGAGCCGTTCAAAGGCAAAAAGATGTTCAACCAGACGCTTCTCAACGGCGATACGCTCAGCAACAGGCGAGCCACTTTTAAGTAATCGACGGCAGCGCCAGATTTCGTTCCGCAACCATCTGATCTCACTTAGTGTATCGTCAATTGAAGTCATCACGGATGTGGTGGTCCTGGAGCGTCAAGCAAGCTTTATCGCGCGGCACACGTTTGTGCCAGGTTCAATATCACCATCACGCCACGACCGTGGCGAGGAGTCTCCGCAGACCATAGCGTTTTACGGCGCTCCGGTTGGGTGATTTGCATAATTCCTGCGCGGCAAATCATTGATTGGTGTGCGAACAAATAACCAAGAGCCGGAGAACCGGTGATCGAGCTCCGACAACGCAGAGAGCTCGGCAGAACGACTGAACGCCGAGCAGATCGGAATCTCAAGTAGCCCTTGTGTAACGTAGACTGTCGATATCTGTCCCCCGGGATCGAAAGGTCGTTCGCAGCATCACGCTCGCATCTAGGTCGCGAAACATGCTGTAATTCTGACGGATCCACTGATGTAGCTCGGTTGACCAGTCCTTCTCGTGGCGCAGATACCCAGTAAAGGAAAAGCCAAGCCGATCTATATATCTGTTGAGGAACGGCGGAAGCGCGGCGATCCGAAGAATGCGTTCGCCGTCAATCGCTTCAGATAATCCGCCACGTAGCACGAATTCATTGTGAATGGTGACCAGCGAATTGGCCGGAATTCGCCGCCGCAGCATTTCGTAACCGCGAAGAGAAATGCGTTCAGCGCCTGAAACGAAGAGTATCATGGGAGCGACATAACGGCGCTCCGTCTCCTTCATGAAGCCAATCTCCTCGCACATCTTGAAGAACTCATCGAAGGCGTGAAAGCCGAGATCAATCACCTTCGGCACCCGATCGTGGATGACAAGAGGGTCCATCAGCTGCATCTTGCTGTAAGTGTCGATCAGATCTGCGGTTTCAGTGATGTTTGGCAGGTAGTCGAGCAGCGATGGCTCGTTCAAGTTGACGTCGATCGACAGCGCTGTGCCGTGTTTGAGCAACAAGAACTCGCTCATAATCCGGGCGATGAGAGTTTTACCGACCTGCGGGCTAGGAGAGCATATGATGTAGATGGGCGTCGCTAACATAGCCAGCAAGTCAGTTTTAGTTCGTACGCGGGCAGCCGAAGCTTACCGAATATGCGCCTAATCGTCGCCGGCCCGGGTGCCGGACTTTGCCCCGGCCAATTCCGTCAAGTTAATCCGGTCAAATTCGCTCCAGACGTTTGCCAGCCAGTGGCGGACATAGCCTCGAAGCACGAAGGAGTTGTTCGCAGGTTCATCGTTACGCCCCTTGTTTGCGACGAAGTCTATAAAAGGCACGGATGCTACTTCCACCTGCTCGTATGCCATCTCGTTAAGTTTTGGTATTACCAGCTCTGTCGCATGTTTGATGCGGTGAAAATACGAATTATACGTCGCTTGATCCCACTGGAAGAATTGAGTGTCGTTGATGAAGTTCTTGACTAGATAGTACTTTGCGCCGCTCATGAAGGTCGCGGTTTCCGCGATCTCGTCCAGTGAAGCGATAGATGATCCAAGAATATGGAACACAGCAAACGTAATCTGGCCAGACCGCGCCGAGTCCAGAAATCCGATGTCGCGTAAAGAAGCCAGCGCAGACGATAGTAATCCTGCGCGAGCATCAATGACAGTAACGGACAGACCTGCGTTTAGCGTGTCGAATATCTTCATCTGGTCCGCCGTCGTCGTCATGTCGACGATCTCGGTGATCCCGGGATAAAAGCGCTTCAGCGTTCCCCGTGGAGACTCCGTGTCAAAGGCGCGAGTTTGAACTTTGTTGACGCTGAAGTAGTCCAGTAGCGTTCGTGATACGGTCGTTTTACCCACTCCACCCTTATCCGCACCTACCACAATTACAACTGGCTTCACCATAGGAATCTCCTGAGACACTCGCTTATGCCGTGCGCAGATGCGCAACCGACGCGGCTCTGCTTTGGGTGCGAACGTGGCAGAAAGAAGGGGCGATGAACCGCATGCGCAATTGATCTGCGACTGATGGACGTTTTTCAACATCAACCGATTGACGTCCTTGGATTGCAACGACTATGGAGGCCGAGATGGGGCGTAAATCACTCGTACTGGTGGTCTACGTGAGGTTTGTAAGCGGCTGTAATGCGCGCCGCCGCCATATCTCTGCCCCGCCATCTAGATTGGCATGAAGCGACCGAATCCTACGTAGGGTCGGATTACGAGCGCGGGGAAGCGCAATCGAGTCGGGCGGCGCTGTCCCCGTGATAGCTCGGAAATCAACACAGGTGTGATGGATCAGACCGTTTTCTGTTCGGCAGACAAGCGCCGAGAGATGAGGCTCAACAACCGATCTCTCACTCTGCTGAACAGTATTGTGATACGCGGCGTGCGCAAAGAACCGCGGAGGTGATCATGGGTCGAGTGAAAATGCAGATCAATCGCGCGAGGCCGGGCCGCTCAGGAAGGGTCTTGAAGACATGTCCGGCAGAACCTTCCCTGAGCAGGCCAGCAACCATGTGGCTTGCGGGAGGTATTTGAATGCGCTCCTGAGTCGCGCCGCCTGTGAGGGCAGATTCCATCGCTATCAACGGGGCAGTGGAATCCTGCACGATCCGGGCTTCAATACCGCAAGACGAAGCTCTTCGCTAATCCTGGTCCGGGCAAGCGTCCTCGCGGCGGCGAGCGAATTTGCCGAGCCGAGCATCGCGATTGGGAGCGCGGCTCCCGGAGGAGGATCTCACGTCCTGTGCAAGGATGGATCATGAGCGTCTCCCCGTGTGAAGGTGGACTCTTTGATAAGATAGCGGGCCACCGACCGTTTCTTGTCGAGCCATTTCCACATGGCCTCGTGCAACTGCTGTACACCGACGGCGTGGATGCGGTCTGGCCAGCCCCGAATATCGTCAATGGATAATCTTGTCAGGCCACGGCCATGCAGCATTTCGGTTGCGAATGGCCGAGGTAAACAATTGGTCAATCTCCGCTAGCGTCGATGAGACGGAAAAAGTCATAGTTGTGTGCGCGATGCTGTTTCTGGAGGCAAGGGATGCGGACACAAAGGACCGCTGTCCGCCTTCGAATCATCACTAAACGAATTGCTCAAATTGGTTAGTGAGGATTCCAAGACAGGGCAGTTCACAGCCATCCTGATTGAGATTGCAAATCGAAACGTGCTTAGTTCGGCCTAGCTGTTGCTACACTCCGCTATCCGGCCAATAAACTGAGCCAACGGGCTGCAGAAGCGCCCGAACGGAGCGCTGCCGAGCCGGGATTTCATGTCGATGTGCTCCTTGTGGCTATCGGCCACCGCCATGTCGGCAACGTTCTGCCAACCATTCACAGCCTCCACTCCGAGCGCTAACAGATCGAAAATGGTTTTCGAGCAAGTTCTTGCCCGAGATTGCAGGGGAGGAGATCCACACATGACAGGACCGGCCGTTATGGAAGATGTGCGCCGTTATCGCGCGATAGCTTCGTTGTGCCGTCAGTCCGCGGCATTCCGGCCAACCCAACGAGCCTCATTGCTAGCGCAAGCTACAGAGTGGGAGGAACGCGCGATCGCGGAGATCGAGACATACTTTAGTTGTTCTGCTGCACGTCCTGCTTGATTGCGCTCGACGATCAAAAAAGCGTCGCGATCTGGTCAATAGGCCGGATCATGAAAGGCAATGCTAGCTAAACGATCCAGTCGGCAAGCGGGCGCGCTGGAAATTCACGTGAGAGCTTCGAATAGAACGATCTACACCTCAGCTCTGCGAACGCTTTCGCCTCGCAGACGCTGTGCCAAAGTCGCCGCTACGACGAGGTCGCGGGGCTGGCACCGATTGAATATTCCGCGCGGATGGTAAGCCTAGCTTTCGGCAAGCTAACAGCAAAGCCTCAAGACGCTACCATTCCGAGCCGCTCCCGCATTGGCCCGTTCGAGATAGCGCCGCGAAGTGCCGGCCGTCCTCCTGCGGTGCTGGGTTGGCGCCGCTGGTCTCCGTCTTACCTTCAAGGGCCAGGGACAGGTTTAAATTATTGCGCAGCATCAGGTTTTGCGGGTTCCGCAGCGAGAGCTTGGCGGTACAGTTCTTGCGCCTCTCGATGCTGGCCTTCGTGATCGAGAACAACTGCTTTGGCATTCAATGCGCGCAGGTCGCCAGGGGCTGCCGATAAGATGCCGTCGAGGACCTCAAGCGCATCGTTCGGGCATTTGCGAGCCATCAAGGCCCGCGCAAGAGGAATGGCCGCATCCACATTGTCAGGTTGTTGCTTCAGCGCATCGCGTAAGGCTTTCTCGTCAGCATCGCGACCGAGGGCGTGAGCGATGCGCTCGCGCATAGCAGGATCGAGCTCCTTGGCCCCGAGCAGCTCTGCCGTGGACGCCGGCTGATGTGAAAGACCAGACTTGTGTGAGCCAGCGCAACCTGCGAGCAGCACGATGGCAATCATGGGGAGAACGGCCAAGCACGAATGGCGAGGAAAGTGACGCCAGCGGCGCAGAATGTCAGCCTTATGTGAATTCATAAGCGATCTCACCCACAACTACGCTCGTCAGCCAGCCGCAGGGAGGAGGTCACGATGGCCGCCTGTAGGAGCCTTGTCCTTGCCAGGCGCAAGTTTTACGGAGCCAATCGGCTGGACGGTGAAATCCGGGGCGAGATCCTGATACGAGAGAACGGGTAGGTCTATTCCATTGCGGGTGAGAAAGCCGCGGATGAAGCGCCGGATATCCATCGAGCCCAGGATCACCGGCTGGTTCTGACTGCGTGCGATGCTCGAATGGATCTGACGAAATTGCGCAAGCAACATCTCGCTTTGCCGATCCTCCAAAACGAGGTAGGGACCGACAGCGGTCTCGCGCACCGCACTGCGCACGATATCCTCGGTCTCACGCTCGACGATAAAGGCCGCCACAACACGATGGACGTTGGCGTAGCGGTGACAGATCTGTCGCTTCAGCGCGGAGCGCACATATTCGGTGAGCAGTACGGCGTTTTGCTCGCGTTCGCTCCATTCTGCTAGCGCCTCCAAAACCAGACGGGTGTTCCGGATCGGAATGCCCTCGTCCAGCAAGCGACGTAGGACATCCGCGATGCGAGGGATCGGTGTCGTTCGCAGCACCTCTTTCACCAGATCGGCATATTCCAGTTCCATCCGGCCAAGCAACTGACGTGTCTCCTGAATGCCCACCAGGCGCTGTGCATAGCGTGTCAACGTGGACTGGATCCGCAAGGCGATGATTTCGCTCGGACGGTGATGCCCTATTCCGGCAGCTTTGAGAGCAGGCGCATGGCGTTGTTCGATCCAGATCCGATTCGTGTCTTGCTCGTGCCAAAAGGGGATCCCGCTCAAATCAATGTTCGCCACGTCGTCGTTAAGTAAGAGTTGTGTAGGTTTAATGCCGCCCTCTTCCACGGGCACTCCTTCGACATCCACCCGGAATTGCGACTGGGCCAGGTGCGTTGCGCTTTGGGCGGGAATGCGTGGAATAGTGATGCCCAGATCAGCTGAAACCCGCGCCGAAACCCGAGCGACGCACTGCTCCAGTTCCCCTACGTCGATCGCCTGCATCAGGCTCGGCGCTAGCAACAGCGTAATCGGAAGTGCTTCCGCCGGCACGGCTTGCTTCTGACCCTGTGCGGAAGCGGGAGCCGAACCCGTGGGACCAGCGCCAGCCTTGGGAGCGGTCTTGCCCTCTTGCACGCCAACCTTGAGAAAGCTGGCGGCGGAGAAGAGGGCGGCCAGTATGATAAAGGGGAGCAAAGGGAAGCCAGGAACGAACCCCATCACAAGCAAGACACAGGACGCCAAGCGTAGCGCTTGTGTGCTGGCCGTAAGTTGGTTGACGATATCGGCGCCGAGATTGAGTTTGGAAGGACCGTTGACACGAGTGACAATGGTTGCGGCGGTAATTGACAGCAGCAGGGCAGGAATCTGCGAAATGAGGGCATCACCGATCGTCAGGATCGTGTATTGATGCATCGCCTCCTCGAGGGACATGCCCCTGGACAGCGATCCGATCGTGATGCCACCCAGCATGTTGATACAGATGACTATGAGTCCGGCTATGGCATCGCCCTTTACGAATTTCATAGCGCCGTCCATTGCGCCGTGCAGTTGACTTTCTCGCTCCAGCGCGCCGCGCCGGCTGCGGGCTTCGTGCTGATCGATATGGCCGTTGCGTAGCTCCGCGTCGATCGCCATCTGCTTGCCCGGCAACGCATCGAGGGTGAAGCGCGCCGATACCTCCGCCACCCGTTCGGCGCCCTTGGCGAGAACCATGAACTGCACCATGGTCACGATCAGGAATATGACAATGCCGACGGCGATGTTGCCGGATATGACAAAATCGCCGAAGGTATGAATGATGCTGCCGGCATCGCCCTCGGCCAGGATCAGTCGCGTCGTTGCAACTGTAAGAGCGAGACGAAACACGGTGGAGATCAGTATGACCCCCGGCAGGGACGAAAAGTCGAGTGGCGTGTTGAGATACAGGGCTACCATCAACAGCAATATGGCAAACCCCAGATTGAAGCCGATCAGCATATCGATCACCACGATCGGGATCGGCATGATCATCATTCCGATTGCCAGAAGAAGCATCAACGCGACCATCAAATCGGGGTGAGCCGGCGCGCGCGTGATGAGTTTTCTTAGAAGGTTGGCCATGGGAAGCCTTATTGTTGTTCGATTGCAGCTGTGCTGCCACGCAACAAAACATAGCGTTTGAAGACGGCTCGCGCTTCGGTCATGCGGCCAGCGTGACGCAGGGCGTGGCTGCGCATCAGCATCAAGGGCAGACACGAAGACGGCTCATCATCCAGTCTGTCAAGCTTGTCCAATACCGACAGTGCTTCGTCACCGCGACGCTCCGAGATGAGAGCGTAGGCTAGGATGCGGAGCAGGCCGATGTCTTGAGACTGTTCGTGGGCGATCAGCCGTAACAGAGTCAGGCTCTTGGCGCTTTGTCCACACGCAAGGTGGGCATAAGAAAGCACGCAGAGCAAATCTCGCTCAGGCCCGGAGATCAGCTCGACAGCGCCGGCTTCGGCAACGATTGCCGGCTGTGTAGATGTGGAGTGTTGCACTTTGTCTGACCCGGCCTTTACTAGCCTTTGATCAAGCCGTTGTGGCTCTGTCGGAGCAGGATTAATCGCTTCAGCTCCAGTTGCAGAAGCGCGGCGCCTTCACGTGAACCCAAATCTTCGGGGGGCGCGGCTGATAGCGTATCAGCCAAACGCTCCAGAAGAAGGCCGTGTTGCTCTGGACGCAGAACATGCGAATGACGTAAGCGCGGTGTCACGAAGGAGAGGAGACTTTGCGCCAGAGTGGGCTCATTAAGCCAAGCGAGTGTCGAGCCCGGTTCCACTTGACCTGGCGAGGCGCGCGCCTCGTCGAGATTGATGCGCGAAACTGCATCGATCGAACTGAGCTCGAGCGCGCTCTCGATCGTGGAGTCCACCAACCGATCCAGCACGTGGCTATGATGAGAAATTGAGGTGTGGCTCTTGTTATCATTCCCCCGTGTCCGATCAATCCAGATGGACTTGGCTCGAGAATTAACCGGAGTGTTGTCAGATGCATGATGGTCAACGTTTGGCTCCTGAAAAGAGGTGCCAGGCTCGAGGGCATTGGGGGGAAGCCTAGTCATGGCACTTTCGTTCCTTACCTGCGGCCTAAAAACTAATAGGGTAGAGTGGCAAGCCGGCCATCCCGGCTCAGCAGAACACGCCCTTTCTCAATCCCGTAGACGGTCCATCCATTGGTCAGGAGCGCGCCGACGAAATACTTTTGACCAGCAATGACAATATAGGGATCGCTCCCGCGCCAAACAGCCTCGACCCCGATTGTGGGGGGCGTCTTCTCATCCTTGATGGCGACCGCATTGACGAGCGTATAAGCCCCATGGCTATTGTGATCAAACCGCTGCTGGACGTCTCGCCATGTGGGGAGCGAGGCGGGTGTAACGGTGCCGTCGGCAGTGACAACGCCCGCCCCAGAGCCGATCTTGATCCCGACAAGGCCTGCTCTATCAACCTCCTCTTGCAGCCGCCCGGCAGCTGCATCGGTGGCGAGAGCATCAGGAGCGCTGAGCGCCAGTTTTGGTGCAATGTCGCTAGCTGGGGACGACGCACTTGATGCCATGCTGCTGTCGGTCTGGACAAAACTGGATGCGACTGCGGCAACGGCGGCAGAGCTGATCAGGGCCAGGGCGAGCACTGCGAGCAATATACGCCGGCGGTGGATGGAGCCAGCTTGTTTGTAGTCCTCGATTGTCCAGCGAATTGACATCGCGCCGGCATGCAAAGTGACAGGAAGAGCGACAACAATTGGCTCATTTGGTAAAATTGTCTCGTGCCCCTCGATCCTGACGTCCCCCGCAAGGGCCTCGATCTCGATTGCATTGGAATGCGGGGTGACACGAAGATGGCGCGGTTCGAGGCCTTGTTCGACGAAGATTAAGTCTGCATCGAGGCTGCTGCCAATCAGGCACGATCCGGTCCCTACTTTACCTGTCAGCCCGGAATAACACCCCGACAGCACTTCGAAATGCGGGCAATTTGGTTCATTCACGGTTGGTTTCCTGAACAGCGAACGGGACCGTACGGCAAAACCGTACGGCCCGTTGCGACTTCACAGACTAAGCAGCCGGGGAAGGTGGGGCGGCGACGCCGCCCCGTTTCGTCCCTTACTGCACCCGTTCGTCGGCCGCTTTCTTGACAGTCGAGAGCTCGGTCGAGACGACGCGAAGTTCCACGTCCCTCTCAGCAGCCTTTGTGCTGGTCGCAGTCAGAGCTGCAATTTGCCGTTGGAATGCCGCCTCTCCAGCAACTTCAGCGGCGGTGGAAGTGGCTGCAGCAGTTGCGGTGCCGGCTGCCCCACCTGCGGCTGAGGTATGAGACGCACCAACATTTTTAGTCATACTATTCTCCTGTGTGCTCGAATTTCGCCGCTACATGCGGCGACTATTTCCTAGCGTCGCAATATGCGGCGTCAGGAATCCTCGTCTGTCTCGGCCATGACATCGTCGAAATGGCTCATTGCACTATTCGCAAATTGGAGAGCAACGGCTCCCAGAGCGACGTTGAACGCTTGCTGCATGGCGGCTTCATGCGAGTTGCCGCCTGGAGTGGAGGCGCCGCTGTTTACGGGAATGTTTGCATCAGGCGATCGGCCATGATTCTCGCGCTCGCCCGGCTTGTGAGATCCTGTTTTGCCGCCACTTTTGCCGCCGGCGGCGTGGAGGTCAGCATCAGCGTGCCCAGCGACGTTAGAGCTCGTAACGCGCATCGGGTTCTCCTATGTCAGTTCGATGTGCCAATGGAGGCAATTTCCACCCTTCAGTATGCAAGTCTTAGCTTTCGACAAGCTGACGAGCCGTAGAAGTGCAATGAGCCGATCGTCGATCCTCATTAAACGTCTTCACCAGCACGCCGTATTTGATAGGTCGCCGGCGAAAGCTGGAGATCAGATGGATAGAGACAAGCGATGGTCTGTGAAGCTTGATCGGGTGAACACGTTGCTCATCGCTTCGAAAGCGTTCAAAGGCGGAATATCAAAGGCACTACTAATAAGAGCGTTTTGGGGCCGACGTGCTGCAAGCTCGGGCTCACGTTCGTTGCGATGCCTCCGAGCTCTTTTCAGCGATTTGCTTGCGGTCAGGCGAAGCGGCGCGGAGCCTGACCCGGTCGGGAGCGAGGCGGACAGTCAGAGTGACGGCTGATTTAGCACCGGAACGATCCATCGATCCCGAGGCAGCCTTATGGCAGATCCGTCGATCGCGACCTTTCACGGAGAGCGATTAGGAGCCCGCCGCTCGACTAAAAGCCCATCGGTTCCTACCGCTCGCGACCAAGGTGCTCTCGATCCTTGTGCAATCGACAGGCTTGGCGCTGCGGCCAGTCTGTGGCGCAATGTTATTGCATCGTGTGTTGAGAGGCGGCGTCAGCGGCAGACTGGGTTTGAGGTCGGACTTGGGCGATCGAGTGCGGCCAACATACATGCGCATTGAAGTACCGAAATCAGTTCCCCGGATTCCGGGGCGGTCTCAAGTATCTGGTAGAGCTTGCGCCACCTACTGCTCGGCAGAGAGGCCCAACCGCGCGGAGGCCGCGCAAGCTCAGTTTCCAGCGTGATGAGAGGATAGCTCTTGGCCTAAGCGTAAGCGCCTGCAGCTTGCAAGCGATCGGACTCGATGCGGGCCTTCAGGCTATTCAGATAATCCTCCGCGTAGGACTGGGCCACCGAAACCGGCAGGTTGATGCCGGCGGTCGCGGCTTCTTGAATTGCCTGCTTCACCAGGCCTTCTCGCATTGCTAATTTGACCTCAGGTCCCGCGATGCAGCCCACCGCCTGTGCCGCAAGGCTCAGCCCGGCTTCTTCCAGCGCTTGCTTTATGTTGCCGCCACTGATCGCAGTGTGAAGAAGATTTGCAGCTTGCGCCTCGGCCTCGAGCACCATTGACGCCAGATCGGTCAATTCACCCAACCCTGGAATGAAGCCAAGTACACCGACTGCAGTCGCGGCCCAGTCGAGTACCTTAGAGCCAACTTTGAGCACGTCATTAAGTGCGTGCATGAAGGCGCCACCGTTCTTTTTGGGGGTTTTGACATCGGGCTGGTCTGTCACGCCCATCGTCATGTCCGCGACCGCGTCTTGCTCGGCAGGCGTTCGGGCGGCATGCGTCTTCACCTGATGGACGGTGCGGTTCGCGCCCGACATGTTGTTGAAGAACTGCTTGAAGTCGCTGTTGCTGATGTTGCCGGAATCGACCGTATGCCCGCCGCCGAAGTCGAAGAACTTGTGGTGGGTTTTGTAGCCCGTAATAGCGTTGTTCATCAGCCCGAACAACACAGGATCCGAGAGCAGCTGGGAGGCCGCCTTTCGCACCTCGGGCGCGAGGCTCTTATCATCGACCATGCTCGCCAGATTTTCCAAGGTCAGGTCGCCCTTCCCGAAGAAAGCGTTTTGGTTCGTGCTGATGGTATTGAGAGTATCGAGCTCGGACTGCGTGAGATTCATCGATGATGAAGCAACCTGCAGGAAGTCCTCCTTGTGAACCTTGTCTATCGAGCCACCGTACAACTGCTTCCATTCATCCGGGTGGTCGAGGAAATATTGAGCGGCCGCCAGGACCTGCGGCGGGCATTTGCCAGTTTTAGCTTCGCCGTCGACGATCCGCTTGAAATCCGCAAGGCTCAGGGTCCTAGGGAGGTTGTCGGAATACCGATAGAGCTCGCGCAATGCATCGGTCTGGGTCATAACGGATGGCTCGCCATTCCGGGTGCCATCGGAAGGGATGTAGTTTTGCGTATAGCTCTTTGCCCGCTGCTCCTGGAAGGCAGCAACCTGCGGATGGTGGTCGGAGAAGCCGGAGAGATCATCTGCTTTGATCTTCCCGCCGCAGCGGCCGTCACCTTGCGAACCTATCGCATAGAAGAGCTCTGGGTCCTGTTGCAGAGCCTCAATCGCCGCCTTTAGATCGGGCGGTGTGGACGGATCGTTGGCCAGATCTCCAAGAGATTTCCAATCCAGCGGACATTTGTCTTTGTGTCGGTTCAGCACTGACACAATCTGCAGCTCGGAATCGGTCAGCGTACCGCTGTTCCACGTAATCCTGGAGCTTTGTACGGGTGCCTCTGCAATCTTCGGGACGCTCACAGTGGTGGAGGAATCGGGCGAGGAAGACTCTGGGGTCTCTTGACATCCGTCCAGTGCGGCCTTGATCTCCGGCGGGAGGATGTTCCGCACCTCCTGCGTAAGTTCCTCGGTCAGCTGCTTGGCTGGGTCCGTAGCCGCCGGATCCTGCGGTGCGGAATGGGCCTCGGTTTTGTCTTTCAACGAGAAACTAGCCAGCATCGCCTCGAAATTTGAAAGATCCCGCGCCGATGATGGCCCCGGGGCCAGTGCGGATAAAGTCGTGCTGGCGGTTAGCGATACGTTGTTGACTGACATTATACGTCCTCTGATTTGAGATCGCACCACAACCGGTCATGTGGCGCAGCCCGAGAATGGCGACGAACCGCGAGCAAGAAATGTCGATAGGCGTCTGGCTCCTACCGCTTGCTTCCGATTGCTCCGTGCGCCTCCAGCACTCAGTTTCCCTACAATCTATAGGCACATCGCCCCTAGACATTCACGCCGTATGATAGGTTTGATTAGCTTTCCAAAAGCTGACGGCGCGCAGAGGTTTCACGACGAGACGCAAAATGACAGTTTGTGAAAGACGGCGATGGGGCCTCGATATCGGAATCGGCCTGCTTGCTGTGCCCGATCACTCGCCTCTCCGGGCCAACTACCCGTCCTGGCTGTGCCTCACATGACCGAATGCGAGAGAGGGTTTTATTCATCTCAGACCCTCGCTGGACCATACTCTTTGACTGGCGCTTCGAGCGAACACTCGCCAAGCGGCTAAGCATGATGACATGAAGAATGCCTGGCGCGTCGATCCGGAAGAATACCGTCGGACTATCTCGATTATCATTCGGTATATAGTTCAACGTCCCAGGCGCCGTCGGTACAAGATCGCGGTTCCCTAGCATTTCGATCAGAGCATACCTCGCAGTTTGGCCAGTGAAGAACCACTTGGTCTGGCGCGACGACATTTCGTCAAGGCGAAATCTCCAATCTCCAGCGGAGCAACCGGTGCGCGCAACGTGGGCTATGCCCGCGTTAGCCCAGGATCTATAATTGCCAAACAGGGTCGTTGCCGAAATCGGAGGCGTCCGCGGTATTGAGCGATCGGCTGTTGGGATGTGGGCCGCTCGCTGATGGCTCGAGACGCGATGATCTGCCTCCGAGGACCAGTGGGACGCTGGGCTGTTGTCCACCGGGCTTAGCACGGCAAAGTCCATCCTGTTCGTCCCTTTGAAAAACCGGCTGGCTTTCATTCTTGTGCGACGAAGCTCATTTGCATGACGGATTTCGTAGAGTTGTTCAAAAGCTCGCGTGAGGCGCTAAAGTGCAAAGCGCGACCGCCAATGCTGCTGGCCAAAAGTCTGGGTCGCATCCGGCTGCGGTCTGGACTTTTATTGCGCCGTGCTGCGGCAACGGCCATCTACACACCCGAGCTCTGACATTGGCAGCAGTAGCTTTCGTAAAGCCGACACAGGTCATAAGCATAAGTCATTTATTAGTTGAATCGGGTGTGTGGACCACGCCCTCTTGATGTGATACCTCCGGCGAAGGATTGTCATTCGGTCGTCCTTCGCGAACGACCACGCTGGAAGATCCCCGAAATAGCATCAAAACAGAGTCGTTCGGTGGCTTTCCGCTACCGCTCGGGTTTCGTCGTGCCTGTGCCTCGGCCACAAGTCCTTTCAGTGTTTGCTCCACGAGCGCGACAAAGCGGGGTGGACCAGAGGCGAAGACGAGGCCATCCCCCGGTACTGCTCTGACAATGTAACGCTCGTCTGAGATGTTGAGTGCATCGAGTGCCGCCTTGAACGCATCAAAGTTGATTGGGCTCGAGACCAAAAGGCGGCTCTGCGCCTCATGCGCGTCGGATACGTAGAGCACCAGCCCATCGTAGTACCATTGGAGATTGTACAAATTGATCAACCGTTCGAGGAAGTCTCGCGGTGGGAGATCGGGCATTCGCCCGCGAATCCGCCCCTTCACCCCGGTGCTGACATTGACTCTGATATTTAGGTTGTTGCCGAATTCCTGCAGCGCGGCCGCGAGGTCCTGATCCAGAACTGTGTAACTATAAGGCGTCGACGGCAGCGCCAGGGGCGCGCCGAGCGCCTCAACGACGCCCAAGGAAATGAAAACACCGGCATAGAGAACTTTCTTCAAGTTGTGCTGTCCTGTGGAGGAGATGAGCATTTCTGCTCTTTTACACATGAAAACGAGCACCGGATGAAAGCCGATGCTTCCCCCCAAATTGGAAGCTGACCGTGATCATTAAATGGCAGCTGCTCGTCAGTTTTCGGTCAGCTTGCTTTTCTAAGGTCCCGCCCCATTCGTGTGAACAGATGGCTCATCTCACTACGGGATAGCAATGATTTCCTCCATGTTGTTCGACATCAAGTCGGTCTCTTCCAATTCGGTCGAGTGTGCCGCCGGCGGATGCTCGCCGGCACATGCCCAGTTCGACGAGAGTCTTGCGCAGGCCGCCTCGAGCCAAGGTGCTGGCTCTTCTGTGGCCGAGCGCACGCCGGCTCCATCGCTGCCGGAAGTCCAGCGCGCTGTCACGCCGGCGAGCCCGTTCGGCGATCGCATCCTTCAGAGCATTTCTGCTATGCACCAGGTTACACCATTTCCGTCGAGTGCAGTTTCGCCGACGATCGTCGACGAGCCTAATCCTACCAAGAGTCTGCAGCTTGGCCCGGCGGCGCAACCAGTCTTGCGTGTACAGCAAATCGAGGTACGTCCAGCGGGCAAACCGGAAGGTGTGGATCATTTCGAATCGGCGCTGGTGAATCTGCGGGGTGTTTACAACGGCGTCATCCAGGTTTCGCTCCTCTCGAAGGGGACAGGTGCTGTTAGTTCATCTCTGAATAAGCTTCTATCGGCGGGCTGAGCGACCCTTTGGCTGTCTTGACGAAAGATAAGCTCAGGAGCGGCTGTCCCGCAGGAAAGCGGATTTATGCTCTCGTTCTGTTGCCGCTCTTGCTGAGCCTGGCCGGCTGCAAAGCTGACCTGTATACCAAAGTTCAGGAGCGCGAAGCTAACGAGATGCTTGGGCTGCTCCTGAGCAAGGGTGTCGATGCCATTCGTGTCGTGGGTAAGGATGGGACCAGCACAATTCAGGTGGAGGAAAAGCAGCTCGCCTACTCAATCGAGCTGCTGAATGACCAGGGCCTGCCGCGCCAACCGTTCAAGAGCCTTGGTGAGGTGTTCAAGGGGGCGGGCCTTGTTGCCTCTCCGGTTGAGGAGCGAGCTCGCTACGTCTATGCTCTCAGCGAAGAATTGTCGCGCACGATCAATGATATCGATGGGGTTCTCTCCGCGCGTGTTCATGTCGTTCTGCCGAAGAATGATCTTTTGCGACAGGATGCAACTCCGTCCTCGGCGTCGGTGTTCATTCGACACGCCTCGAACGCCAAGCTCTCAGCGTTGCTACCGCAGATCAAGATGCTCGTCGCCAACAGCATCGAAGGTCTATCATACGACAAGGTGGCGGTCGTGTTCGTGCCGGTTGAGCGGGCTCAGCATGAGGTCTCCGTCGTGCCAGCAACAGCTTCCGCTGGTCCAAGCAAGTTGATCGCAACCCACATCGCGGTCGGTGCAGGAGGTGCGCTCGCCGCGTTGGCCATGCTATCTTTGCTGCTGAGCACACGTGGGCAACAGCTTCGTCAATCCTGGCGCAAAGTGACAAGTCTCGGCAGAGATGCCGGCAAGCCGACGGTCCGGTCCGCCGGCAAAAAGCTCTCCTCCGACCCGAAATAGTGGCAGCAGGTCCGTATCGATGGCATCCACTGACCCAAATTATTCATTCAACCCGCATTCCGATCGCCTGCGCGGGCTTGCCGCTTTGATCCATCCCAGCCGGTTTGCCCGCCATCTTGATGGGCCGCTGTCGGCCGACACAGTGCTGCGGTTACAGAAGACTCGGAGACTGCAGCAAAGACTAGTAGAATTGCTGCTAGGCAATGAGCTGGCCTCGAACGGAATCGATTGGGGTAGGGACGTTCTGCTCGGGCATGATCCGCGTACGGCGGCGCTGCTCGCTGGCAGTATCTGGCATGCCCGTTCGGTGCGGAAGCTTGTGTCAAGGCATGATGTCGCGATTCTGATCGAAAATATTGGTGCGGAAGCACATGCTTTCGCAATCCGACACTTATCGAGCGCCGTTGCAACCACATCGATTGACGATCCGCAGAAGCTTGCGAGCCAGATTGAACATGACGGATGTGCCTGCCTTGGCGCTTGGCTCAAGGACGCGTCAGAGCTTGACCGTGTGCGCGTTCTTTTCCGCTTACCCGTGGGGACCACCGCCGAATCCCCCGCAGCGGAACACCACAACTCAGCGGGTCAGTTACTGGCTTTGGTGGTGGCCCACTTGGCCACGGAGGAGCCTGCGGCATGACTGACAATGAAACAGCCTTGCCAGATAGCCCGCGGATACGGCCGCTTGGTCCCCTCATACCAGCCGCGGAACTTGGTATCTGGTCCGATGCGGTGCAGACGCGCGCGCTAGCCGAGCGATACCTGCGGCAGGCTCGCAGTTGGGCAAGGAAAGCCTATCAGCAGGAGCGGGAGCGCGGCCACTGCGAGGGTCTTGGGTCAGGCTCGGAGGAAATGGCGCAGCTGATCGCCCAAGTTGCTTCCGATGTGGCCCGGCGAAAAGCCGTTCTGCAGCGAGAGTTGCCGCAGCTCGTCATTGAGATATTGACCGATTTATTGGGCTCCTTTGATCCGGGTGAAATGTTGGTAAGGACCGTTCGTCACGCGGTCGAGCAAAGATATGGCAGCGCGGAACTATGCCTTCACGTGTCTCCTGTGAACGCTGATGCACTAAGGCATGAATTTCTGGCGTTCGATGGAACGGATGGTCGGCCGAAAGTCAGAATTAATCCGGACCCGGCCGTAGCGTCGGACCAGTGCGTTCTGTGGAGTGAGTTCGGCAGTGTCGATTTAGGACTCGCCGCCCAGCTCCGCACATTGCGTCTCGGCCTTAATCCATCCTCTCAGGAACTCTATCCGTGATGACCCAACGATCAGGCCATGATCAAGCGGCCGGAGAAGGAGATGTGCATGCGGCGATAACATCTCTACGAGTCGCAGCAAAGGATGTCGATACGCGTGCCGTGCGGGGACGGATTACGCGCGCGATTGGCACCTTGCTTCATGCCGTGTTGCCAGGGGCTCGTGTTGGAGAACTTTGCCTGTTGCAGGACCACGCTTCCGGATGGTCACTTGAGGCCGAAGTCATCGGTTTGCTGCCGGACGGGGTGTTGCTGACGCCCATCGGCGATATGGTAGGCTTGTCCCATCGCGCGGAAGTGCTCCCGACCGGACGCATGCAGGAAGTGTCAGTTGGGCCTGACTTGCTAGGCCGCGTGATCGATAGCTTCGGCCGTCCACTCGATGGCAAGGGGCCGATAAAGACGGTCCAGACCTATCCGCTCCGCGGCAAGGCGCCGAACCCGATGAGGCGGCGTGGCATCGAGCAGCCGTTTCCGCTCGGCGTTCGCGTGCTGGATGGACTTCTGACGTGTGGCGAAGGTCAGCGAATCGGAATCTATGGAGATGCCGGTTGCGGTAAGTCGACGCTGATGTCGCAAATTGTGAAAGGCGCGGCTGCCGATGTCACCGTGGTTGCGCTCATAGGAGAGCGTGGACGCGAGGTGCGTGAATTCATCGAACGTCATATCGGCGATGCCCTCGCTCGCACCATCGTTGTCGTTGAGACATCCGATCGATCGGCAATGGAGCGGGCGCAATGCGCTCATATGGCGACCGCACTCGCTGAGTATTTTCGTGATCAAGGCTTGCAGGTCGTTCTGATGATGGATTCGCTGACGCGATTTAGCCGTGCGATGCGCGAAATCGGCCTTGCCGCCGGAGAGCCTCCCACCCGGCGCGGTTTTCCTCCTTCCGTCTTTGCTCTGCTTCCTGGTCTGTTGGAGCGAGCCGGTATGGGCGAGCGGGGCTCGATCACGGCATTCTATACTGTGCTTGTCGAAGGTGACGGCACGGGCGATCCGATCGCCGAAGAGTCGCGCGGCATTCTCGATGGTCATATCATTCTTTCGCGCGCGCTGGCCTCGCGAGAGCATTTTCCCGCCATCGACGTGCTGTCGAGCCGAAGTCGTGTCATGGATGCGGTCGCCTCTGGTCCACATCGCAAGGCGGCATCCGTCTTCCGCGATTTGCTCTCGCGCTACAATGAGGCTGAGTTCCTGATTAAGGTCGGTGAATACAAGCCGGGCAGCGATCCACTGACTGATCGGGCAATCGATTCAATTGAGGAACTGCGCGCATTCTTGCGCCAGGGACAGGACCAGCCGTCTAGCTTTGAGGAGACCATTTCATGGATGTCGCGTCTGGCGGCCTGAATCTCGTGCAAGCGTCGAAATTGCGACAGGTGAAAGACATCAGAGAGCGAAGCGCGCTTCGTGAATTGTCGAACATGGAAGCCAGACTCCAAACTGCGATCAATGCGCTGCAGCGAGCGTGTGAGAGTCTTAAAGCCGCGGAGAATCGTCGCGCCAAGGTCGAAGCTGAACTTTATCAGGAGTTGGCGTCGCTCGAGACGATGTCCGTGACCGAGCTCGACCGTCGCTGTCAACTAGTCCTTGGGCGGCTGGCAGCAGAGATCGAATCGACACGCCAGGAGCGCGAGCAGGCGCACATCGCGCACGAGCAGGCCCAGCAGGCAGTGAACGAGGCGCGGAACATATGGGCCAAGCGTTCGACTGCGAGCCAGAAATGGCAGGAGATCGAGGGCGATGTCCAGCGCACTACCGCTCTCTGTTCGGAGTTTGCAGCCGAAATCGAGGCCGACGACGAGGTCTTGCTCCGATACAAGGGTGGTTCGCGCTGCCAGGCGGTCGGTAGCTCGAACTGATGGCTAGTTATCTTAATGCGTCGCGAGCTGCGCCCGCGGAAACTGTCGGTAAATGCTATGGGTGAACTCGCACCATTTCAGCCAGCGGCAAAGCTGTCGCATGAAGTGATCTCGTTGCTCAACGAGATCGCCGCACCGCGCACGGTTTTTCAGGGCCGCACCGGCGATAGGCCGCTATCGATCCGTATGAGTCGACTCGTTTGGCGGGCCGAGCCATATGCCATGTCGATGCTCGACTGCGTATTTTGCGTCGGAGGCGAGACCGCTGTGTTGTCCCTGCCCCGACTTCTCGTCGAGGCACTCATTTCAACGGTCCAGGATGGCCTTACTTTACCTTCCGATCCAACCCGCTCGCTTCTTCTCGAACTTGCACTGGAGCCTTGGATCGCTCAATCAGAGATCGTGCTCGCGCGAAATTTGCAGCTAATCCGGGTCGAAGACGCAACGGCCAAAGACCCCTATTTGGAGCTCGATGTTACTTTCGGGCCGCTGAGGGCCAAGGCCCGCCTGTTCTTGTTCGCGCCTCTTGACGGTCTGGTTCCGCCTGCGTTTCGTGCCTTGGGCGAGTTGATCGGCCAATTACCGCGAGACTTATGCAATATTTCTTCGGAATTGCCGGTCGTAATTGCGAGAGAGATTGGCTCGCTGCGCGCGCCCATCAAGCTTCTTCGCCAAGCGCAGCGCGGGGACGCGCTGCTGCCCGACGTCATTCCATTTGCCCATGGCCAGCTCATCCTCGCTGCCGACAAGTTGTGGGCGCCCGCGCAAGCCGCGGGCGACAGACTTATCCTTCGGGGGCCATTCCGCCTGCAGTCCAATCCTCTAAGGTATGCAAATATGACCATACGCCCCCAAGCTGAGCAAGCAATCCCACCCTCGGAAGCCGACCTCGACAGTGTTGAGATCACGCTTGTGTTCGAATGCGGCCGCTGGCCCATCCCGCTGGGTACGTTGAGAAGCATCAACGAGGGGCACGTGTTCGAGCTTGTGCGGCCGGTGGACGCTCCGGTCGATATTGTTGCGAATGGTCAATTGATCGGCCGCGGCGACATCGTACGTGTCGGTGAAGCGTTGGGTATCCGGTTACGTAGCAAGTTGGCGGTCAATGGTTGACATTCAACCGAGCATCCTTGCGCTTGTTGCGGCGACCGCTGGCCTTGGCCTGCTGGCGTTCGCAGTCGTCACAACAACGGCGTTCATCAAGGTTTCTGTCGTTCTCTTCCTGATCCGTAACGCGCTCGGCACTCAGTCCATACCACCAAACATCGTTCTGTATGGCGCTGCCTTGATCCTTACCGTGTTCATAGGCGCCCCAGTATTCGAGCAAACCTACAACCGCATCACCGATATGCAACTTCGCTACCAAACCGCCGATGACTGGTTGACCGCCGCAAAGGAGGGCAGCGAGCCGCTGCGCGCCCATCTGAAAAAGTTCACGACTGAGGAGCAGCGCACGTTCCTCCTGTCATCGACGGAACATATCTGGTCGGAGGAGATGCGCGCCAACGCAACAGCCGATGATTTTGCGATCCTCGTGCCGTCTTTTTTGATCTCGGAGCTCAAGCGTGGGTTTGAAATCGGTTTCCTTCTCTATCTTCCCTTCATCACAATTGACCTAATTGTGACGACAATTCTGATGGCCATGGGCATGTCAATGGTGTCACCAACAATGATATCCGTTCCTTTCAAGCTCTTTCTGTTCGTCACAATCGACGGCTGGTCGCGGCTCATGCACGGGCTGGTCTTAAGCTACGCATCTCCGGGGAGTTGAGATGGACGAGGCCAGCATCCTCACCCACTTGAGCCGATCACTGGTCCTGTTCATGATCTGGGTTCTACCGCCGCTCCTGGCAGCCCTCGTGGCTGGATTGGGTGTCGGCATCGTGCAGGCAGCAACTCAGCTCCAGGATCAAACCTTGCCGCTTACTGTGAAGCTCCTCGTGGTCGTCGCCGTGCTCGTTCTGTTTGCTCCGGTGCTGAGCGCGCCGCTGATCGAGCAAGCCCAGCATATCTTCACTGAGTTTCCCGCTCTCACAGCGAGGTATTAGTGCGCGGAACGCAAGACTTCGCATATGTCGTGTTTGTCGGCCTTTATGATGAACCGCAAGAGGACGAGTTCGTCAGCTTATTGAAAGCTCGCCTCACTAGCATGAGACGGATAGATATCCGAACTGTCGTGTTCGGCTCCCTGGGCCGGCCGTATTCGGAGGAAGAATGATCCCATTTGGAATTTTTATCAATCCGATTGAGACGAATTACCTGCTGAGACTCTTTGCCTGGCGAGTTGTCGCGCAGTGAACGGGCGAACCGCTTTGATTGCAAGCGGCTCAATGATTCTGGCGTTCTTGGGAATGAGCCTGCGAATGAAGAGGCCGCTCGAAACCGACCCCATAGAATGGCGAGATTGATGAAAGATTCGAGGCTCTCAGACCTCCAAACAGCGCTTCGAGCGGTGAGTGTGGAAGAAGCCTGGTGAGTCCGCCGGTCCTTTCATCGGATGGTCATACCTCGGCTTCGAATGGCTATAGTCATGTGGACAGTTGAATTCGAAGTCACCTGCGTTGTGGGGTGGCATGTCGCTCTCCAGCCTCTGGGAAGCGAGATCTGCAGAGTTCTTGACATCTCACATGTGGCGACGCAGGTGCGACATTGCATTGGCTGATTTAACCACAAGCTGAGCTCAGATGGATGCGTTGTCACCCACCGATACGCAAGGTCTGATTCAGACTGCTGTCGAGTTCGTCGTTGCGGCCGGACTTGGCGCGGCCCGGCCGCTCGGCATTATGCTGGTTCTTCCGGTATTCACGCGACCGCACATTAGCGGGGTTATCCGCGCAAGTGCGGCGATTGTGATTGGATTGCCTTGCTTGATGCAGATCAGGAACGGCTTGCAGACACTAGATCCGGGCACTCGTATGATTGCGGTCTCACTCCTGGGATTGAAGGAGATGTTTATTGGCCTGCTGTTCGGCTTTCTCGTTAGTATACCGCTTTGGAGCATCCAGGCCGTTGGTGACATCATTGACACCCAGCGCGGCATCTCCAGTCAGGTGGACGATCCTGGTACACGCAGTCAAACCGCCCCGATGGGGCTCTTTCTCGGGACTGCCGCGATCACTATCTTCGTTGTATCAGGAGGTCTGCAGACCATGGTCAGATCCCTCTATGGAAGTTACCTGATCTGGCCCGTGTATCGGCTGCTGCCGCCCCTGACCCACCAAGGAGCGATGGAGTTTATCGGGCTTCTCGACCATATCATGCATACGACGCTCGTGGTCGCCGGGCCCGTGCTGGCTCTGCTGCTTCTGATCGACGTATCTCTCATGCTGCTCGGGCGCTTTGCGCCGCAAATCAAGCTGAACGATCTCTCTCCGACCATCAAAAATGCTGCCTTTGGCATCATTATGGTCAGCTACGCCGTCTTCCTGATCGACTATATGGAAGCAGAGATCAGTCAGTTCAACGGCGTGCTGGAGTGGCTCGAGAAGCTCTTGAAATGAACGACACGAGCGAAGAGAAAAGCCTTCCACCAAGCCACAAGAAGCTGAGGGACGCGCGCAAGAAAGGGCAGAGCCCGCGCAGCGCCGACTTTGTGACTGCGGCAAGCCTTTGCGCTGGTTTCGGCTGCCTGTGCTTCAGGGCCGGCCCGATCGAAGACGGATGGCGCGAAGCCGTGCGGCTGATCGACAAGCTGCAGGAACAACCCTTCAACAGTGCGGTCCGGCAGGCGTTGCTCGGATTGTTGGACCTTTCTATAAGTGCCGCGGCTCCCATCCTAGGTGCCGCGGTCGTTGCGGCGATGCTGGCTGGTGCCTTGGCCGGAGGCGGGCTGACGATTTCGGTTGAGCCGCTTAAACCCAGCTTTGAGAAGTTGAACCCCGTCAAAGGGCTGAAGCGGATTGTCTCCCAGCGGTCGGTTGTCGAGCTTGGAAAGTCTATCGTTAAGGTGTTGGTTCTCGGCGGTGCGTTCGTGTTCACCGTGCTCGCAAGTTGGAGGGCACTGGTATACTTGCCGGTTTGCGACTTGAGCTGCTTCGGTTTCGTCTTTGAGGAGCTCAAAGTTCTGATCGCCATTGCTGCCGGCGCTCTTCTGATTGGCGGCTTGGCCGATCTGCTCATTCAGCGTTGGTTGTTCTTGCGCGACATGCGCATGACGCAGAGCGAAGCCAAGCGCGAATCCAAGGAACAGGATGGTAATCCGCAGATCAAGGGTGAACACCGCAGGCTCCGCCGGGAGTCGTCGAACGAGTCTCCGCTCGGAATTCAACGGGCGACAGTGATACTGAGGGGGCGCGCGACATTGATTGGGCTGCGCTACGTTCGAGGCGAGACCGGCGTCCCGGTGCTGGTGTGCCGCGGTGAGGGCGAAACGGCCTCACAGCTACTGGCGGAGGCGCGCGCGAGACGTCTGAGCATTGTCAAGGATGATGTGCTGGCGCGTCAGCTGATCCGAAAAGGTGTCATGGGGAAGGCCGTTCCGATGGAGTGTTTCGAGAGGGTTGCAAAGGCGGTCTTTGCCGCCGGCCTAGTTTAGCGTCCGTACCAAACCAGCTATGGCTAAACTCTCTTGTCAACGACCCCACTGTCCGAGAACCTGATCTGCAAGATCCCAAGAAAAGAACCCGGGGAATTGGAGTCCAGATCGCTCGTCGGCGGATTCCAAGACTGATATGGACAAGAACGCCAACCAACGGCCATGCTGCTTGGGTCTCACGAGCCGCTTATTGGTTCTCTTGCGCAACCCTGTTATGGCTTTCATCGTCCGAATTGCTCCTGTTGCCCGACGACGTGGCCCCACGTTGGGTAATGGGAAGTACTGCACGATCACCACTGGTCGGCATGACAGCGCTATTGCCTAACAAGTCGCCAGGTTCATTGATCATGACGGCAAGGTTATTTCGGACTGAGCAGCCAAGGGTTGGACTGAACGAATTGTCGTTCACTGTAGGACCGACGATGGAGAGCGACGGGCAGACCGGAGGATGGGCTTCGAAGGTAATGGCTTCGATCCTCACCCCGGAACGAGCCGGCAAATCCATACGAGAGGCGAACAGGCGGATGTTGTAGTTGGCAACGCCCATGGCGCGAACCTCGTGGGCGACCTGTGCAATGAGTCTTGGTGCGCCGATGATACCCACATGGAGCGCATCCGGCCGGCCGCGACTAGTCATTGCAATAAAGCTTCGCAACCGATGCCGTTCGGGGCCACGAAGGCTCTGCAGGAACAATACGCTACTCTTCTGCTCGACCTCGATCTCTTGGCCGGCGGGCGCGGGACGGATCGAAGCAGTATTGGCGCAGCCCCCCAATGTTGCTCCGATAACGATGGGGTAGCACAGATATCGCAAACTCATTGTTTAGTGATCCTCATTCGATAATAAAACCGGCGCTGCCGGTCAATCCTGGTGCGCTGGCGCGAGGCGCATCGCGGTCTCGCGGCGGTCTGGCCACCGTGTTCGTCAAAATCCGCCCCGCGTCTGAAGGCGGTGAGATGCGCTCGCTCGGAGTACTCATCCGGTTCGGATTCGGTCCGGGCCGCACGATGTAGGGGGTGACAATAATGACCAGCTCGGTTTCACGTTTTTGAAACGATGAGGAGCGAAACAGCGCGCCCAGGATCGGCACATCGCCGAGCCAGGGAAACTCGTCGACATCAGTGTTGAAGTTCCGCCGGATGAGGCCGCCGATTGCAAAGCTCTGACCGCTGGCGAGCTCGACCACGGTGCTCGCCCGCCGAGTCGAGAGGGCAGGGACCGCCATGCCGTTGATTTTGACTTCGCCTTCGCTCGACAGTTCGCTGACTTCGGGCTTCACACGGACATTGATCTGATTATTGTTGAGAACCGTCGGAACGAACTCGAGGCTCACGCCGAACTGGCGAAATTGGACCGAAACCTGCCGGTTATCCTGCATCACCGGAATGGGGAATTCGCCTCCGGCAAGGAAGCTTGCGGCTTCGCCGGACATCGCTGTCAGATTCGGCTCAGCCAGGATTGAAGCGAGGTGCTCGCTCGCGAGCGCGTCCAGAACAGCGCTTAAATTCGTTTTTCCAGCGCTAAACCCGATCCCGATAGTGCCGCCGCCGGCCGCCGCGCCAGCTGCCGCGCTGGAGCCGCCCGGTTTGCCGGTAACCAGGAAAGCGCCGTTTGGACCGGAAGCGGAGAAGTTGATATTGAGATCCTTTACCGCGCTCCGGGAGACTTCTGCCACCCTTACGCTGAGATTGACCTGCAACGAGCCGGCGACCTGGATCTTATTGACAACCAGCGAGCCCGCCCCAAGAAACTGCTCAGTAACTTTCCTGGCTAGCTCGACGACATCGGCACTGGGTGCCGTGCCGCTAAGCATTGCGCCACGCGGGGTATAGCTGACCTGGATTGGATAGTCGCCGACCTCAGCCTTTAGTGCGGCTCGCAGATCTTCAATCGGTTGGGTAACGACAACGCGCAGCTCGGCCAGAGCCTCTCCCTTGTCGTTCAGAGCGAACAGGCTCGTCCGCCCGGACTTCTTGCCGAACACGAAAATCGTCGTGTTCGACGGCGCCTGATAATCAGCAATTGCGGGGTCGGCAACAAAGATGCTCGCTGCCGGTCCGTTCAGACGAACCGTCTTACCCTGTGAGGAGGTAAGATTGAGCGTGCCGGTGTTGCCGTCAGGCGCAGCACGTTGCGGTTCCCCACTGCTTTTTGTTTGAGCTGTGACAGCAATTGGAAATAACAGAGCAAGCGCGCATAGAGCGCGTGCGAGGCGGAGAAGCGGGACATGATGGGAGCCGCTGGCGACCATCGACGGCGCATCAGAGCCGTGGTCCATTTTAAGGAGCTTCAAGGGAGTGTTGCTTTCAAGTTAGATCGGCTAGGCGGCCGATGCTGCGCTAATGAGTTCAAGGGTGTAGCCGACACCGCGCGCGGTCTTGATCCTGAGCGTTGCTCCCGCCTGGCTTAAATGCGTGCGTAAGCGATAGATCCCGACCTCCAGCGCATTGGTCGAGACCTCGTCGTCAAATGCATACAAGCTATCTTCGAGAGATGTGCGCGGCACGGTACGGCCCGCGCGGCTGAGCAGATGTTCAAGAATGCACACTTCGCGGCGCGCAATTCTCAGCACTCGGCCACCGACCGAGACTTGTCTCGCGATGGGATCAAAATGCAAATTACCGAATGTCACCACCGGCGCCGTCATCTGCGTTGACCGTCGCAGAATAGCCCGCATGCGAGCAATGAGTTCGTCGATAGAAACAGGCTTGGGCAGAAAATCATCCGCGCCGGCATTGAAGATAGCAATCCGCTGACTGAGATCATTGAAATTACTCATCATCATGGTCGGCATAGACCGCCCGTCGCGCCGTAACTGCTTCAGCCAGTCCAATCCGTCTCCATCCGGCAGAGCCAATTCGAGCAGGACCATATGGTAATTCGCGCAATCGAGCGCTGCCGCGGCCTCATCCAGCGTTCGTGTCACGTCAACGGCGAAGCCGCAATTTAACAGTTCGTCCTTCACGTCACGAACGAAGTCCGCGTGATTGTCAACCAGAAGAATTCGCATTGCATCGCCTTTCGTCCACCACACCACGACCTGAGCAAGTCACATCTACCTCTGGGATTCGATGAGCCTGAGAGGCGGTTGCACTGATGTGAATACGAAGAGTTCGAAGCGAGAGGACGGAACAGACCCAAGGGCCATCAAAGCTTGCCGATCTGTCGTCTTCGACTCGACTGCTGAGCGCGGCCTTTTTACACCGTCGGCGCTGCTCGGCATGCCTGCGGTGTCAGCGACAGACCTGCTCTTTTTTGAGGACATCAAGGCCGCAGCGGCCTGCCGACTGGTTTGTAGACCGATCACAGCCCCTCTTCCATCCGCTGGCGGGGCGCCCGCAGGGCGAATAGCGCCAAGTGGCGCGATCGAAGCCAAAGCGCGAAAGACGATTGCATTTGTGGCCGAACGAAAGAATGAAACCGACATGTTAGAAACTTTCCTATTTCGTTGGGTCCATGGCGATGTTGCTGGGTTGTTGAGCCGTCGTGCCGTGGAGATCACGCCAATACAACAGCACCGGGCTTGCGACACGGATCTGGCGATGACTCGGACCGAGATGCACGATACGAGAGACCAATGCAGTATTCGGCTTGAAGAGGGCGCTCGCGGTAGATCTGGACGGCGCTAAAAAGATACGGCGGTCTAATTTGACATAGCTTGGTGCACGGCAGACGCGAGATAGAGATCTCAAGCGAATTGCTCACGTGACGACTCCTCTTTTTGCCAGAGTAGCAGCGTGAGGTCTTCTGCTCCCACATAAGCGATGTCGGGTGGACTTTGTGATTTTCAGACGTTCGCAATTTCGCTACCTGTCAGGAACGGTTCACGCGTGCGGGGGGTGTGTCGCGGTCTGTCGGAAATGCTACAATCTGACGCTAGGTGAGATTCAAGTGGATTTGGGCGCTGGTCCAGCATTGTCGAAACCGCGACGGTTATTTAAGCGAGGGCGACACGGTCCGAAGCCAGACTATCGACCGCCAGGTAACACTCGCGTCTCTCGCCATGTCATGAGAAGCTCGTCGACCCGATCAAGGCGTCGCTTGATGACAGCCGATTACAGCATTTGGCGCTAGTCGTCTTTGCTGGCGCTAGGGACGTGACGTCTCGGTGTTAGGTCAAGCCCGTGCGTCTCATTTTTGGTGAGCAGACGCTGACGAGCGGACTGACGCCCCTATGAGGAAGCGAGTCTTGGCATCGTGGACGCGCGAGCGCGCGAGCCGAGTTAAGCGGCAGAGAGCTGTAAGAGAATCGATTGCCACGCGACATTCTTGAATGCTGCCTCCATAGGTCGCGATCGATTATGAGACGTTTGGGTAAGATCGGCAAAATCGATTGTTTTGATGGAACACATCCAGGTAGCGAATAGGGGATGTGTGCGACGAAAAGCGGTGCGCGCGTTTCCTCCAGGAAGCAGCAGCGACCTCTTTGGATGTCGGCGCGCTTCATCCCTTGCTCAGGGTATGGGGTGATGTAGTCGCTAAGTGTTACCCGGGTCGTGAAACGGCACTGCTGGGGCAAGGAGTCGTTAGCGTGGGCGTTATGGCGAAAGGGTGGAATGCCCGAGAACTGCTCGTTTGCCGCCTGTCAAATCACTTCTCGCCCGTTTTCCGCTGGTAGGGGTTTTCTTGGCTGGCGGTTCGGTAGCTGTCCAAATTGCCGCCCAGGAACAAGCGTTCGGTCTCTTGGGTCGGCGTTCTGCCCAGCGAGCACATCAGTTCCACATCCGCATCGACGTTGTCCTGGTCTCCCGCATTCATTCCGATAGCGATACTGCTCAGCACGTCGTCAGGTGTCCAGACCGCAGATTTCGGTACCACATAAGTGTGCAGCGTTTTGGCATTGTTGGCTATCGCTCTCGCCCAGTGGTCACGCGAAACGCTCAGTTTGGCGGGCTCTTCGACCAAAGACACGAATGGAGAAGTTGTCGTCTTGCCGCGCATATGCCATCCAGCCTGGCGTGCCCGATCCATGGGATACCGTTCCAGAGGATCTCCAACGGAAGCATGATCCCGAGCCGTGCTTCGAACATGAGATATTGCGCTTGTGTTTTCTTCGGTATGGGGCTTGCAATCAGTGTCCCGATTCTGAAAACGACGAAGTATGACATATGACGATCCCGCAACGTCGTCGAATACGCGGTCTCGATCATTGGCAACTTCGGTCTCCGATGACCAACGTGCTGCTTGCTGTCGGGCGAGTTCGATTTCCTTCTGAAGTGCTTCGAGAGTGGCACCTGTCAACGTTGCGGCAAGCTGAGCGCGCGCACTGACGAATGATGAGGCTGGATAGCGACTGAGTTCAGGGGCCGCCTCGCTTGGCGCAGACCACGGCGCTGCCATCGCGGAATTTGACGCTAAGGAGACTGACTCCAAGGTTGGGGCGGACGAGTCCGAGTCGGCTAGAGCCAAGTCATTTAGCTGCTGCTCAAAGCTCGCTTGAGCTTCTGAACTTGCCGGTGCGCTCGTCTGCACGCTAAGCTGGTCCTGCTGTCCACCGATGTAGCGCGGCTGCTGAATCTCAAAGGAATTGTCGGCGGCATTCCTCGGATCGACGTTCATCTCTCTTTCTCCCTTCCAAGTGCCGCCTGTCAGCGTTGACTGTTGCAGGTGCAGCTTTCGAGAAGCTGACGGTCGGAAAGAGGCCATTGAGCTTAACCGCTGCCTTCTGTTTCTGCCACTTCCGATTCGACTAGGCTTAGATCGGGATCGCGGCGTCGGGTTCGCTCCGCCACCTTGTTGCGGATGCGTCGCCTATCGCAGACAGTCCTTGACGAAGATGTACAAGCAATCGCATGCGGATGATCGAGTGATTCTTTCGTGCATCATCTGATTCCACAGATGTGACGGCTTCATCTCCTGGCTCGTTAGGCCTGCAGCGGACTAGCGCGACCGCTCGTCTTTTTTTTGTGGGTTCCAAGCGGCCATCGAGCAAATCCTTCTAGTCGACGCCCACGAGGTGGAGCCCCTCAAAATCCTGACCTACGATCTTGTGATGTCTGAATAGCCGTTACAACGACTTGCGCCTGATTGCGGGACGCTGCTTTTGTACAGGCGTGAGCGCGCTTGCTGAATGAAAGCCAAACAGCTTGCCAGCACGAACATCTTGAAGAACGTAAGCTGTGGTACTTATCGAGGGAGAAGAGAATATGAAGATCACCGGCAAAGGACTGACTATCCTGTTGTCCTTGCTTTCGGTCGCGAGCGTTAGCGCGGTCGCGCGAGCCGATGAGCCCTCGCCGAAATACACCGAGGTTCTCAATGCCCTGCAGGCGGGGAAGAATGTGAAGCTCGTACTGGATATGAGCCGCTGTAACTCCGCTGAGGGCGGCAAGCCTGCATCGGCGACGCAGGCCGGTCTGGTCATCAATGCATTCAGGGTGACGGTCCAGAACGGAATCAGTTTCGCCAATGCTCACCAAACAGTCGACAGCTCTGGACATGCCGTGACCGAGTACATCCGCCATAGCCTTAGCCGCGAAGGCAAGCTGACGGTGCGAGCCTCGAAGCTTGTTGTCGGAACCACGGAGCTTGTGAACCAGGGCGAATTCATCTGCGAACTGCCGGATGGCGCAAGGTTCATCTGGTAAGGAAGAGCACAGGGGCGCTCAGGGGTTTTCTGGCTGTCTTTCCGCTCTGGGAAAGTTCGAGGTGCGCCAACTTACTACGGTTCGACCAAGGTAAGTCATGAGGGCCGTCGATCTCCAGTCCATCTCAGCGATTGGAGGATCGGCGGTTCGCCCTGTCACCAGATGGTTGGTGCCAAGGCTTCTCAGCAGAACACTTCAGATGAGCCGGGTAAGAAACGTCCGCACTCCCTCCGGCCTGTTGGGTCGTGTATTCATAAGCCGATCAAGCCGCGGGCTCGGGGATGATTTCGCTTGACCCGCGGCCACCCCAGGATGCGCTCGTATCTTTCATGCGCGGCTTTGTCTTTCAATTGAAAGGTCCGCGCTGCCGAATGCAGTCGTAGGGTTGGAGCACCGGCTAAAGATCATTTTATGAATGGCCGCTACGGGGCTTGCTCACCGTTTCAATTGTCGTTCGGACGCGACTCTGATTTCTGAAAATAACATGATCCGACCTGGATGCGGGACCTTTAGCGGTTGCCCGCGGTGCCGCCGAGCAGTCAGCCAAATTGCGGCCGATGGAAGAGAATAACGCGCCCTCCGGGTAGGCTTTCAGCCGTGTAGGGCTGGCCGTGGATCAAAAAGCCGGTCATCGGGACGCCTTGGCTCGGCAGAAGGCCCAGGTTTTGGAGCATGTCAATCACGAGAGGCGAAGCTTCTCGCGGACCGTGCCTCCAGTCGTGCCCGAACAACTCTCCGAGTTCACGCAATTGCGGAACCAGGGGGTGGCCGGAGAGCGGCACTGCGGTCGGCAGTTGGAGGTGCGGCGCGGGCGATTCGAACCAGGAGGGTCGATCAAACCCAGATGCGCGGCCGTCGTAAGTATCGGGGGGAGCCGCCGGCGTCGCAGGCGCAGCTTCTCTCCTCGAAACGAACCTTGGGTGATGAATCAGTTGAACGTCATTGGATCCTCTTGGCCCCAGCACGGCCGTATAGCGTTCGCCGTCAATCTCATAGTTCATGAGTGGATATTCTGCGTTAGGCAAGAAGTCCCACTTGCCCAACGTGGAAAGCATCACGTCGGGGGCCAGTTGCGTGCAATGGGAAAAGTCCTTTCGTACGGCGAACGAAACATCAAATGTATCGCCGACAGGAGGAGACTGCAGATGGATGAGCTGAACATCATCACGCCCACGCGGTCCTAACACGGCCGTATAGCGTTCACCGTGAATGTCGTAGGTCTTTACCCGCTGTGCTGCATCCGGCAACAGACCCCAGCGTCTGAGCTCAGAGCGCAGCATGTCCGGTGCCGGCTGGGTGCCATGGAAGAAATTCTCGGGAACGGCGAAGGAGGCGTCAAAGCTCTCGCCGGCAGCGGAGAATGTCGAATCAAGTGTAGGCGGGGCCGCAGCATCTCGATTCATCATTCGTCCAAAGTCTTCTTCAGGGGCAGGACTCGGCGACTGAGCGCTGGGCTGCCGGATCGCCGCATCGAAAAGCGCTTCCTGGGCGACATTTTGCACGAGCAAGGGGGCGACGGCACTCATTGTTGGCCAAACCACCAGAGCATCGAAAGCGGCGGCTGTCTGCAGGTCCTGGCGATCTGCGGCATCGAAAAGCTCTTCCTGAGCGACACTTTGCGCGGGCGAATGGGCGACGGAACTCATTCTCGGCCAAAACACCGGAGGATTGAGGGGCGCGCCTGGCAGCAGGCCCTCGCGATCCGCGGCATCGAAAAGCTGTTCCTGGGCGACACTTTGTACAGGCGAGTGGACAACCGAACTCATTGTTGGCCAAGGCACCGGAGCATTGAAGGGTGCGCCTGCCAACAGGCCCTCGCGATCCACGGCATCGAAAAGCGCTTCCTGGGCGACACTTTGCCCGGGCGAGTGGGGGGCCGAACTCGTCGTTGGCCAAAGCTCCCGTGCATCGAAGGATATCGCTGGCAGTAAGCCTTCGCGATCGGCGGCATCGAAAAGCGCCTCCTGAGCGAAACTTTGCACGGGCGAGCAAGCTGGGCCACGCATTCCCTGCCAAAGCAAGGGGGCATTGACGCCGAAGGCTGGAAGCTCGTCGCTCCGTTCCGCGTCGAAAAGCACGTCCTGGGCGGCACTCTGTATGGCAGAATGAGCGGCTAAACCTATTTCGTGTCGAACCGGCAGAGGATTGGAATTGCCAGCCGGCGGTGAACCCTGATCCGCAGCATTCCCCAAATGATGATCAACGAGAACCTGCATGGAAGAGCGGGCGGCCGGATCTGTTGCCACACTCGAGCTGACTCCTTGTCCTCCCAAATTGTCCTGACCGGTGATCTCCCGATACTCGCGAAGCCTGTTCAAGGCGTAGATAAGGTTCTTGTCATTCCGAAACAAAGTGGCGGCATGACCGCGCAGCGCGTCGTCGCTGAGCTCAGTAATTGACGAGGGTCGCAGTGCTGCCGCTAGCTTCCGTAGACAGCTAGCATAGTTTAAAGCCGTTCTGGGGTCGATTGCTCGACCGAAGCCTGCCTCAGCGGCCACCTTGATGAGGCGTGCATCTTCCTTGCAAGGACGGTAATGTTCAGTGGACCAAGCGATGGCGTCAGGCTCGCGGTAGCGGCTGACCATCAACAATGCTGAAGCGATCACCTTGTCATTTGGCAGCAGTTTCTTGGCGTAACCGAGTAACGCATCGTCATCGAGCCCAGCCATTGAATTGCCTGACTCCTTCAGCAGCAACTCGGCTAGTTTACGAAGTCGACGATCATAAATGCTGACAGTGGTTGGACCTGGCGGTGGGCCTCGCTCGAGCGCAGCGGTGGACGCTGCCTGGATCAAGCGATCATCTTCCTCAGAGACATCATAAAGCTCCCTGTGCGGATATATTGGGCCAGCCGAACGCGCATCTCCGACGTGCTGCTCAAAATCGGCTTGCTGCCGTTCGGGTTGCTCTACGGTGGCATCGAACGCGGCCGGTTCCTTATCGGCGGGGTGGATATTGTTGAATTGGTCCATGGTCTCGTTCGCTAGCGTCGCCCTCGTGTTCTTTCGCTACTCACGTCAGCTTTCCAAAACCTGACCGCCTGGCCGGGCGGAAAGCTGAATGAATAATGGTCGGTAAGTGCATTTTCTAACCCACGACAAGTGCGGCGAATTTAAAGAGATGCAGGTTTCAGCTGAAAACCCCGTCCAGTGCGCTACGCGCCGGCTCCTTCCCCGCTGGCCAGGCGGACGGAGTGTTGTAGATGGCGCGAACGCCGCTTTCGATTTTTTGGAGTGTCGGAAAAAGGCGAATCGGCCTTTCAGGTTCAGGAGCTCCTACTCTCAGCTTTTCCCCGACTTTCTGTATGGATTCGATGCGCTAGCGGTCCGATAGTTATCCAGATCCCCGCCCAGAAACAGTACCTCGCGCTCCTCAGTTGGGGTATCGCTCACCCAGGCCAGATTGGGTTCATCATTCTCAGTCCCGTCCTCAAGAATACTGACGATCTCTTCGGCCGTCCATGTGGTGACCCTTGGCACCGTGTAGGTGTGCAGCTCGCTTGCGTTTTCCGCGATTGCCTTGGCGCCATGCTCGTTATCGTCGTCCGGCGAAAGGAGCAGTTGAGAGGCCTCTTCGGACAGTGATACAAAAGGCGAAGAATGGGTATCGCCCCTCATGTGCTCTGCGGCTGCGCGGCCGAGATCAAGTTGTTGGCCTCCCCAGATATTCCAGGGCGCGACGTCGTAACGCAAAGCCGCCATGGAACGCAAATGGGCCATCGCGCTTTGACCGTCCAACACGTGGGGCTTGCAATGGCTGGCGTGGTTTTGAAAGCGCTGCAGCTCCGCGTAGGACGATGCCACCAGGTCGTCGTAAACGCGGCTACGATCCACGCCGCCGGCCAACGGCCCAGTCTCGCTTGCCCATTGTGCTGATGTTTGCGCAGCGAGTTCGATTTCTCTTCTGAGTTCCGCAATGTTCGCGCAGGTCAGCGTTGCGGCGAGTTGAGCGCGCGCTTTTACAAAGGATGCGGCTGTGCACCGTTCGTCCTTTGGGATAAGGTGCGCTCTCCTATTGCCGTCCGTTGCAGTTCGGCTCGATTCAGCCCCGGCTGAGGCTGGTGCGGACAGGATTGGCGGCTGCTCCCTAAGCCGCAGCTCAAAGTCTGCTTCGGTCTCTTCCTGTTGCGGATCGACGTGGCTCATGCGAGCCGCGGACGGATTCAAGTTGTCAAATGGGCCCATTGCTTTCTCCCATTGGTTGCCTCGTCAAGGTCGTTCGAGCAAAGTTGGTCCGAGAGATTCAGAAGCCGAGCGGCAGTTGATAAAATTTCCAGCGGATATGATTCTCGAACGGGTGGGTATGTTGAGCGCGTACGGATCGGGCTGACCCAGGATCCAGGTCCTTCCTTTCCAGGTCTTGAACGATCAAGCGGGCCTGCTAGTCCGGATAGAGACGTTTGCTTATGCTAGAGGGCTTAGCTGTCGAACAGCTGACCAGGCCCATTGGTTGAAACAAACTTCGGCCCTTGCGGCTGTGCTGGCGTGCCGGTTGGTCACTGTAGAGTTGAGTTTGGGCGAGATGGTCCCTTCGCCCCTGTCCAGCCCCACGGCAGGCCCGAGCGATGGGGCCGGGCGAAGCAGGTCGCGAAAGCGATGCAATCGCTGATCGTGCGCTGCGTGGATAAGCCTATCTGGGCCAGGTTTGCATTTTGCGCGAGTGGATCTCGTTGAACGGTGCGTCGAGATGCCAGCTCCGATCCGAGTGGCCGGTGCCGCAGCCACCTGGCTCGTGATTTCGCCGCCGTGGGACGAAGCTCATTGTGCTTTGTTGGGACGGATTGGGGGTGAGGAGTCGCGCGGACGACCCGGAAGCTGGTCGCAGAACACGACCCGGTCGACGCAATTTCAATCCAGCATCCGACATGAGACGTTGAGTTGCCAGCCAGACCTGGCAAGACCACGAACGATCCATCTCAAGAGACGCCCCACTCTCATGTATGTAAGTGACGTGATTTCGTCGACGTTGATGCGCCGCCATTTTTGATGCTCAAGGGCGGCTGTGTCCAAGATAGCTGAGTCCGCGCACATATCGGCGCGCTCCGGGGCCGCGAAGACGGGCGCTCGGCAAATTGGGGTCCGCCATCATACCCGTACGCGAGGACATGCGCCGCGCGCGAGAATTAAGGAGATCGCAGCATCCTCGTATCCGCAAGACCGCGGGCGTGGTGCAGAACGAAGTGCAGCCTCGAATTGTTGCCGTTGCGAGGCATCCATAATCTAAAATGTTTCATCGCAATATTATATGGTGGGCTTGGGAACGCCTTATTGATTGGATGTCACTTTGCAGCGCGGCAGCAAGCCGTTGCCTAATCATGTCGCCAAATCTGCTCCGTGTTCTCGAATGCATCCAGTCATCTGGTTCGCTTCGCCGGTGCCGCCAACTGCACTCGATGCAATTAGGTAGCGTGTCCGACGAACCCGATCAGAGAACACGTTGGAATAAGCGGCTGAAAGTTAAACAGCGCAATAGAAGAGGATGCCAAGGGACGATAGTAGATTGAAATACTCAACTACTGCGTTTGCATGGTTTGGACCTCTAGAGGTCCCTAGCTGATGATTGCTAGCTCGGTCGGAAGTCCAAAGGTTTCGATAGCGAATGCAATCCAAAACATCTTCGTGAAAAGGGACAGCTTTTTGATGAAATCTGGAGAGCCGATGTGAGTGTACGCGTGTGGAAGCAACCAGCCGCTGGAGGCAAGCTATCACCTCGGCGTCAATCGGCAACCGACGTGCTCGGAGCGCGTCTCATCCCAAGGCCTAGCAAAAGCGTCTTTGGTGTCGTTCAACTCACATCAGCCGACTGTTTGTTGTCTATCCCTCAAATTGGCTGCCCGAAGCACGTTCAGGGTGAGCATGCACGAAACGCTGCCGAGATCAACTTGTGCACAAGGCCGCTGAGTGGCCCAGCGGCCACCGCATGAGGGGCTGTGATGTCTTCCCGCAACTCCATGCTTCATCTCGGCTTGAATCTTCATGGTGCCGGTGGTCATTCTGCCGCGTGGCGCTGGCCAGGCACAAATCCAAGCGCTCTTTTTCGACACCGCTACGTCCGCGCTGCGAAGCTTGCGGAGCGCGGTCGCTTAGACGCCGTATTCCTGGCCGATACCCCGCGATAAGCTTCGACATCACCCACCAGCCGCCGCTTAATGGGCTTGAACCAACGCTGGTCCTGGCTGCGATCGCACGTGAAACGAAGCGGATTGGGCTAATCGCCGCCGCATCGACCACCTACAATGATCCCTACAATCTCGCCCGGCGTTTCCAATCGCTCGATGTCATCAGCGGTGGCCGTGTGGCGTGGAACGCAGTCACGACCTCGAGCCCCGCGACGGTAGCTAATTTGGCGGACCAGAGCTCGCACGAGCGGATCGCTACCGGTGCGCTGAGGACTTTGTTGAAACTGTTCGGGCGCTCTGGCTCAGCTGGAGTGGCGAGATGATCATCGCGGACCAAGCAGCGGGAGTTTATGCAGATCAGCGTCTGTTTCGGCTGCTCGACCCTGAAAAGAACAGTTTTGGCATCCGTGGCCCACTCACACATCCCGCTTCGCATCAAGGTCATCCAGTCATCGTTCAGGCGGGCGGTTCGGATCCTGGGTTGCGGCTCGGCGCCCGCAGCGCAGATGTCGTGTTCGCGGCAGCCGGCGACTTGAGAACTGCGCTGCAAGAGGCCGAGCGCCTGCGTACTCTGTCTCGTCAATTCAGCCGCCCTACGGCTCCGCTGATCCTTCCAGGTCTTGTCATCTGTATCGGCGGGACTGAAGAAGAGGCGGCTCGCCGCAAAGCGCAACTTGACGAGTTGCAAGACCTGAATCGCGCTGTCGCCGCTCTTGCACGAAGCATGGGCTTGGCGGTCGAGAAGCTTAACCTCGAAAGGCCCATTCCGGAGGAGATTTTGCCCGATGCAGACAGCGTTCCGTTTTCTGTTGGGCACCATCGCACGGTCGAAACTCTGGCGCGTCGAGGCCTTACAGTTCGCGAGATCATCACCAGCGTTCAGGCGTTTGGCCACCGCTTGCTGGTGGGCGCACCCGAACAGATCGCAGATGCGATCGAGGCTTGGTTCCGCGCCGGCGCGGTGGATGGCTTCAATATCATTCCGGACGTGCTGGCTGACGGGACTGCGTCCTTTGTCGACCATGTCGTGCCTCTCCTTCAGAAGCGCGGTCTATTTCGCACAGAATATCAGGGGGAGACATTGCGCGAGCATTTGGGAATTCCCCTCCCCATCGAACCGGCGAGTACGTCGCGTTCCTCAGTGGTGTGACGCTGCATTCGGCCTTTCCGTATTCATTGTCCTGGAGCTCGGACATGTCTGTATCCAATACGCGTTCATCGATGCGCTTCACTTGCCGGCCAAACTGTCTCGCAAGAAAAGTAGCCGCGAGTCTATTGGTGCTGCAAAGCCTGTCACAGTTCGCGCCGAGCGGCCATGCTCAAGAGTCGCCAGCGGTCAAACGAGGAGGGGTTGTTCGTTATGGGCATTTTCAAGAGCCACCGTGCCTCTTCGGAGGGTGGGTGCAGCAATGGTATTTGCAACGCCAGTACAGTGACAATCTGGTCGCCCGCAGTGAAGATGGCCAGATTGTGCCCTGGCTGGCCGAGTCATGGACAATTTCCGATGACAAAAGGGTATACACATTTGAAATAAAGCCGAATGTGAAATTCACGGATGGCACGTCTCTGGATGCTCAGGCCATCGCCGACAATATCAACGGGTGGCTCAGCAACGACCCTGATCGCCGTAATCCAACTGCCGCTCCCTATCTCAGTGATAGCTTCGAATCGGCAAGTGCAATCGCTCCTCTGAGATTACAGGTCACCTTGAAGGCGCCATTTCAACCCTTGCTGAACGTGTTAGCCCAATCCTCACAAGGCATTCTCTCACCCTCCGCGCTCAAACGCGGACTTACGGTAAATTGCGAGAGTCCTGTCGGCTCAGGTCCATTCATTGTGGACAAATGGCGCCATGGAAGGGAGGTCACTTTCCGCCGCAATCCCGACTACAACTCGGCGCCTGCGACCGCCAGGGTTTTTGTGGCCGCTGTGCCTTTCTGCGCGACTGCGATCTTGAACACGCAGACCTCTCTAAGGCCTATCTCTACAGGTCGATGATCACCGGTGATCCCCCGCAATCAATGGCGTTGAACCACGCAAATCTTGAAGGATCCAATCTTGTTCAGGCGTATCTTGCCGCGGGAATGGCTAAGAGCAACCTTGAGGCAACGCGTGCCGCATACGTTCGCATGAATCAATCATCCTTGCGCGGGGCGAACCTCAGTGGGATGTCACCGTTCCAGGCCAGCTTCGTGAAGGCCGACTTTTCGGACGCCAAGATAACCACATTCGAGCCGCCATTCTTTGCTGACCGATGTCCGGGCCTGCAGGCTGCTCTGAAGGGGCAGGAGCGGCGTGAGCCATCAAGCTATTTCGCTGAATTGTCATCGTTGATCAGACGGGGGCGAGAAGGATCCACCTGACCTGTTTGGACTGCACAAGGACGGTTTGGGCGATCATCGGAGCTGTGCGCGGAGCTCTTTGAGATTCGCGGTCAGGACGAGACGCGAGGGCAGAACTTCTGCGCGATCGGACCGACTAGATCGCCTTTTTGGCATTCAAAAAACACTGGAGTAAGAAAATGCATCTGGCAGGTCTTTCCGCAGGTAAAGCGTTCATCCGCGAGGTGGCGAGAACAGGGCAGACAATCGGGACGGTACATACGCTCGGCGCCCTACATCGAGGGCATGCAGAACTGATCAGAAGGCGGCAGTCGAAAATGACGTCCCGATTGCCACGGTGTACCCGAACAAGATCCAGCTTAGGCCAGGTGGGGGTTACGATTTCAATTTAGATGAGGATATTGGGGTCGCGTTACGGTCGGGCGCAACTGCCGTAATTTCGTCCAACGACACCGAGATGTTCCCGCCCGGCTATCGAACCTTTGTGTCGCAGGGTGAGGGTCATTTGCGGTTAGGAGGGCGTGATGCCTATTTGGAAGAAGCCGTTACTGGAGCAGTCCGCTGCATCTGCTATGCGCGACCAACACGCAGCTACTTCGGCCTGAAAGATATCGGCCAGGCGATCATGGTGAAGCGCGCCGTCGCAGACCTCCTTCTGGATTGCGAGATAAGGTTTGTGCCGACGGTGACATACAAGAAAGGAGTGCCCATCTCGTCGCGTTTGAGGCGATTTAACCGCTCTGAGCTTGATGAGCTGTCGTGCCTTTTCACGGCACTCAACCATGCGAGGAAGGAGGTCGTCCGAGGGATATCTAGCGCCAAGATCTGGTTGCATCCGCTACGTCTCAGATCAAGTTCCGCCACTTTAACCTCGACTTTGTTCGAATTATCGACGCTGACAACTTCGAAGACCTGGAGCATGCCAAGCTCCCTTTCATCATTTTTGGAGCGGCAACGGCTCATGGTCTTAAGATCTTCGATAATATCTACGTTCCAGATCAGGATACTCTCCTGAAAGGCCCTTCGAACATCTGGATCGACCTGCCGGATCAGCCCTAGCCAGCCGATTGTTCATCCATGACTTGAACACAAGGCATCCGCCGTATCCGAAGACCGGCTATCTTGTGTAGGTGCAATCGGCTTGATGTGTTGCGCTCCAGAACATAGCGATCTCTCTCACCAGCGCTGAGAGCCCTCACTGATCCACTGAGTAGATCGAGTTGTCAATGCGTTCCTCCCTGCCCGACACGGTAGGGTAGGCTGGTTGCCGTTTGAGGTATACTGGTCCAGCGGCCCACCATAGCCAGCGCTGCGGCAGCTCGAAACGATGGCGCCTCCAGACGGTAAACTCTCGAGAGCAACATCTGCAGAGATAACCATGACAACGCTATCGGAAGATCACCGGACGGACGATTCGTATGTTATCCCGCTGAGGAAGTTGGATGTAAGCGATGGCAAGCGCTTTCAAGACGACAGCATATGGGTTTGCTTTGAGCGACTGCGAAAGGAAGATCCCGTTCACCACTGTCAAGACAGCGCTCATGGTCCATATTGGTCCATAACGAAATACCGGGATATCGTCGCCGTAGACACAAACCACCAGGCGTTCTCGTCAGAACAAGGGGTCACTATTGTCGACGTGCCTTGCGAGCACTGGACCCCAAGCTTCATCAAGATGGGGCCTCCCAAGCACGCCGAGCAGCGCAATACCGTAAGCCCGATCGTCGGACCGGAAAGCTTGAACAAGCTCGAAGGTTTGATTCGGTCCCGTGTCAGGGCGATCCTCGCGGGCCTGCCGCGCAATGAAGTCTTCAACTGGGTGGACAAGGTCTCAATAGAGTTGACGACGCAAATGCTCGCCACGCTATTCGACTTTCCATTTGAGGATCGGCGACTGCTGACCTATTGGTCGGATGTAGCTGTTACAGCTCCGAAAGCAGGCCATGCAATTGACAGCTGGGAGAAGCGAAGCACCATCTTGTCCGAGTGCCTAGCCTATTTCACCCGACTTTGGAACGAGCGCATCAAAGCCGAGCCGCGCCTCGACCTGATCTCCTTGATGACGCATTCGGCGGCCACGCGCCGCATGGTGCCAAGTGAGTTCCTCGGAAATCTTATCTTACTCATTGTTGGGGGCAATGACACCACGCGCAACTCGATTACTGGCGGTCTCCTGTTCATGAATCAGTACCCATCCGAACGGCGAAAGCTCATTGACAATCCCAAGCTGGTCTCGAACGCCGTGTCCGAGATAATTCGGTACCAGACGCCAATTGCACATATGCGCCGCACTGCCGTGATCGACAGCATTGTAGGCGGAAAGCAGATCAGGAAGGGCGACAAGGTCGTCATGTGGTACATCTCGGGTAACAGGGACGAAGAGGTCATTGAGAGTGCCAACAGTTTCGTGATCGACCGCAAGAATGTGCGGCAGCATCTCTCGTTCGGATTCGGCATCCATCGGTGTCTTGGCAGACATCTTGCGGAGCTGCAGCTGAGGGTCCTCTGGGAGGAGATTTTGTCCGCGGAATTGTGGTTCGAAGTTGTCGGCGAACCCGAGCGGATTGCGTCTAACTTCGTGCACGGCTATTCGGCTCTCCCTGTGCGGATTACAGCCTAGGCCCACATTGCGCTGCTCACGCAGACGGCAGGCGGCGGAGCGGGCTTGTCCTAAACCATCTTGCGTTTCTGCAAGGAGCGCAGATGGGTGATCGACGCGAAACGTTGTTGCATGCGGGGAGCTGATTGCGGGCCCGCAGACGCTTGGAACGAGACCCGCAAGAAGCGATAGGTGAGGCGTACGTCCGCCTCGCACGCGCTCGGCAGGTGGATAATTGAACCTCAACGGCTACTCCGATGCAGGTGTCTGGGCTGCCTTAATAGTCGGAACCGTAAAGGCCGATCACCTTGATGTTGAAAATTGTAGCTGTGGCAGCGATCTTTCTTGGAGAAGCGCTTTCGATACTGGCCGAGTTGATTGCCTCAAGACAATTCGGAAAAACAGGTGGCCACATGGCGATGCTGTGGCCGATGTTTCTCCTGGCATCCTTCGCCGGCATCCTCCTCGTATTCGGATACGCACTTGGCTACATGCATCTGAAGAATATCTGGATCATTGTCGCGATATCCGTTGGCGCCATCCTGGTGCTGGAGCCGATACTCACGCTTCTGCTCTTTAGAGATGTACCGACCGTCGGTTCGCTAATTGGGCTGCTTCTGGGTGCGTTTGGCGCACTCGCTGCCATATTTCTATGAAGGTAATTTGACGGTGGCGAAAATGGCCCCGCGGCTTTTGCGAAATGCAGTCTGAGGAGCTGCGGAGGGGCGAGTCTGCCGGTTCGGACGAGGATAAATATCGATACTGGTTCAGCATCTCTTCACCGGTATACGGCGGCTGGCTCTCGGCTAGCTCTATTGAGCGCTTCTGTCAAACTCTACTTAAAAGTTCGTAGGATGCCGCCGCAAGGCTAGCTCTGTCAGTCGATTTGAGCTGGCCATTTCTCCTTGACAATAATTCGCCGTTTAAGGGCGAGGTTTGTCCCAACTACCCATTTACATCGACGGAGCCACCGGCAAACGACCAAGACTCGTACCGGATGGCGACGCGGCCAAGGCGCCTCAGCGGCCGTGACGTGTCTGATCAAACCGCAATCGAGGCATTACCCACATCGATCTCTTCAGAATCATTGGAGGTCCCATGGAAATGAAACTCCAGGTGACATCGACTTTCTTTTGCGTTCGCAAGAACGGTTTTTGGTCAGGTAGTCGTCAGTCGGGCGGTCTACCCAGACGGCCTGCACATTCGTAACTTTTATCGGAGACGAAGTATGACAGGCATTGGCCGAGCTGGCGCATCGGATGTGGGGGCCACAGGAGTCGGTAGCAGCGGGGACATAAGCCGTTCGAGGCCGGAGATTGGCCTGCTTCCCGGAGGAGGCAGACAGTCCTTCGATGCCGTTATCGAGCGGCTGCGCTCTGGGCCTCAAGACAGAAGCGCGGTGCTTGGCAAGCCGAATCTCCCGGCGCCAACGCGCAACGAGATCAGGGCAGCAAGGCAAAAGATGGACAGCCTGCTTGCCGAGCTTGATGCTAGCCGTCGAGCGGCCACGCACCCCCCGAACCTACCAGAGGCACAAGAGCTGATCGATCGAGTCGTCAAAGCAGGCTCAACAGTTCTGGAGTACTACGCGGATCTGCCGGCCAATTTAGCGCGTCGCATTATGCCCGACGACCAGGCTCGCAGGCTCCGCGATGACACGCTGGCCGCGGCCGACCGGTGTAACGAGGTGGCCACCCATATTATCTACGAGCTGGAAGACAAAAGAAAGGAAGCAAAAGGCTGGCTCGTGAGGATCAGAAGCACCGGTACGCCTGCCCAGGTGGACCGCGCGCTTGCAAGTGTGGCGAATCGTTATGCAGCCTGCATGGAATGGTGGGGAAAGAAGGTGTTGCGCCTGGAGCGGGTTCAGTCTGCCTGTGTGGCTACTGCCAATTTGCCGAGTAGCACGCCCGAGATGCGCAAGGCCGAAGAGGCCGCACTAAGGCTGCACACCGGCGAGGCTCTCAATATGAAGTGCATGTTCCTGCAACAGAGGATCGCTCTCGCGGAGCTCTTGATTGACTCGCGAGCGAGCACGTTCGATCCAGGCGTGCGCGAGGCCCTCATGGACGAGAGCGGGCGGGTGCGTCTGCTCGGGAGCTTTATCGGAGATATTTTTCCGGCGTTTGTTTCCACGGCCGATGCCGTTCTGAAGAGCAATGGAGCAGCGCTCGACGCGGAGCATCGCGCCGTGCTGGAAGGAGTGATGGAGCGGCTTTCGGAATTTGCGTCGGGGGTGAGCGGCATCGTTGCCAATGTGAGGGGGACCGGAACGGGGGCTGACCTTCCGCTGCAGCTGCTGGACGAGATTGTAGAGAGTGCGTGGGCGACAGCGAACGAGGTCATGCGGCTGCTGGCATTACAGCCAGCAACGCCTGTCACGCTTGAACGGGCGGGTTCGGCTGCGTTGCCAGAGAATATTGCTGGGGCGAGCGAAGTCAATCCGGGCCGCAGAAAGGGCAAAGGGAGGCGCGCAGCGGCCGGAGGCGAGGGGAGTTCAACGATCAGCTTATCCGAGCCGCAACTCGCAAGGCCCGCTACCGCTCCAGCTCCTACGCGCAAGGTTATCGTGCGCTCCGATCTCGGGACGAAGAAGCTCGCCACCGCGGAGGAAGCACGCGCCTCTTCCGCTGCAACCGAGCACCTACAAATGTGGCAGGCACCGCCGTCCAAGGAAGCACTGGCGGGATTACTTGAGCGGCTGGACAAGCTGCTGCAGTTCGATCTGCCGGCTCAGCAAAGGACCGTCTCGCAAACGCGCCAGATGAATCCCGAGGACGCCGAATACGTCTTGGATCGCGTAATTACGCGGTTGCAGACCCAGGCTGACGAAAGTGAAGCCTGTGTAACCGCGCTGCACGAGCCTCGCCGACGTGGCCTGCTTACGCCTTCGCAAGTGCCCGAAGTGCACGATAAGTTAGTCCGGCTCAACGGGATGCTGTCCGAGCTGCACGGACAGGCAAACTCCTTGAAGGCGCGGAAGGTAGCAATCACGAGCGATTGCATGAAGACCTACTCCTTTCCATCGCAAAAGTATCTCGAAAAGTTGCGCGCGGCGGGGGAGCTGGAGTCAGTGGGGCCCCCGCACCCACTGAAGGGCGAGCCAGGTCAGCTATTCGAGATCAAGCTGCAGCCCAAGGCGCTGCGCAGTGGTGCGATGCCAAGGCCTATGTGGGTGCACATCCATACCGAGCGCCCAGTTCATGCCTGGCAATTAGCAACGCTTGGCGATCGCGAATTTGCCGCATGCCACGTGAAATCCGACGAACAGCGCGGATACAATCGACATTGGCAGAACGCTCGAGCCGCCGAGGGCCACGACAAAGTCGTGATCCACCGCGGCAAGCTCACTCCTGGGTTTTGTAGGTCCTTGTTGAGCAACGCCGCTGGCCAGCCGTGGCAACCCCATCCGGAGCTCGTTTCATCGCAGATGGCTCAACTAGGGATCTAGTGTGCTGGTTGTCTTGCTGCGGTCAGCAATTCTTGGCGGCGTGCATGCCTCCGGATCGGCTCGGCGCATTGCATTAGCAGCGCCGAGCTCCTTCGGCTTAATTTTACAAAAGAATGGAGCCCGGAAAACGCCTGCAATCATTAGCTCCGACAGAGCCATACGATACCCGAGCTTATTCGTCCCGTAGATAGATCTAATCAAGAAAATCAATTTTACCGCTCCCACCGTAGTCATATAGACCTCGAGGAAGGTTGGGGCCAACCAAGGGAAGCGATTTCTCGGATGAAAAAGTCTGTGTTAGTGACAGTCAGCGCCCTCGCGCTTGCAACGGCGGCGGTGCCGCCTTTTGCTGCGACGGTGACCGCGCAACCGGTCACCCCCCGGCTGCAGGTAGCCGATACATCATATCCGCAGTGCGCCGATGACCCGTTGGATGGCATCTGCGACCTGTTTTTTTGCTTGACCGATCCATCGTGCGTGCGACGCTGATAGCGGAAAACCAATCAAGCAGAGAATGAGGATAGAGCCTCGTGCGGCCGCTTGCTTGGGGAGCGGCCGTTTCCTCAAGCCGTAGGTTTATACTGGCAGACTAATTGATTGCTTTCAGTTCGTCGGTGATGCCGCCAATCGCTCGTCTGTAGCGCCGGAGACGGCTCATTAAACGGGCAAGTCGATTTGGACCACAGCACTGTTCCAAGTGCGAGCCGCCGCTCGATCTAAAACTGGTCCGATATATTGCTTTTTCATGCCCTCCGACGCCCTTCAATTCGATAATTTGCATTCGGACGTCATGAATGTCCATTCTTACCGCCATGCCTAGGTAGTGGTCGTGGCGTTACAAACGATCGTTTATCAGTCGGGCGCCAAATCGAGCGGTGCCGTCTCCGGCATCATGAGCATGGCAAAGAGCCCGGCGGCGCTCGCTAAAAGCATGTACCAGGCAGGGACGAGTGCGCTCCCTGTAAGGTGGATCAGCCAAGTGACGATCGGTTGGGCTGTGCCTCCGAAAATCGCTATCGCAAAAGCGTAGATCGTCGCGAAGGCGCCACCACGAATGTTCCTGGGTAAACCTTCGGCCATGCTCACGTAGAAGGCGCTATACGGAATCATTCCGATCAGAGTGAGTGCGCCGAGACCCCCTAGAATTGCGAAGGTGCTGCGGCTCTCTACGATCCATAAGAATACCGGATAGATCATTACCAATGCCATGACCTGCGGCCATATCATGACCCGCCGCCGGCCCGCGCGGTCGGCGAGCAGACCGCCCAGCAGTGCGGCAGCAATTCCGACCGCATTGCTGATGAGCGTGGCACCAAAGGCCAGAGGCGCTGAAACATGCAGCGTGTTCATCGCGTAGGTGGTCATATACCCAGTAACGTAAGTGGTGATCGTGCAGCTGGCCAAGATAACAAATCCCAAGCACATGATGCGACGGTCGTCAGACGATTGACCTCCAGGCCGGGCGACCAGAACGGGCACTTGGTGCAGGTGCAGCGTTTCGGGTAGTGCGCTTCGCAACCAAAGTCCGAGCGGCAACGTCACCGCACCCAACAAAAGCGCGATCCGCCATCCGTACGCATTGAGCGCATCGCTTGTCATGCTGAGCGAGAGTATTTCTCCAACCAAGGCTCCGGCGGTCGCAGCTAGCTGTTGGCTCGCGGGCTGAAAGGAGACAGCAAGACCGCGACCTCCTTCGGGGGCCGCTTCCATCAAATAGGCTGTCGTCGGGCCCACCTCACCCCCGAGAGCAAAGCCTTGCAGCAAGCGTGCGAAGACGACCAGTGACGGAGCGGCTAGTCCTATTGTCTCGTACGATGGCGTAGTAGCTAACAATAAGGCTGCGGCACTCATCATGGTAAAGCTGGCGGTCATCGCGGGCCGGCGGCCAGCCCGATCCGAATACGAGCCCAGTACGATGGCCCCGATCGGTCTGGTCACAAAACCTGCGCCGAAGGTTGCGAGTGACAGCATAAGGCTGGCGAACGGGTCGTCTGCCGGGAAGAACGTCTGACCGATCTGTATCGCAAAAAAGCTGTAGGTCCCGAAGTCGTAGAATTCGAGAATATTGCCGATGGTTGCGCCCAACACGGCGCGGTTCCTCAGGCGTTGGTCTGCGGGATCGAGGACAGGCTGCAGCCTCTCTCGAGCAAATTGCCTCGACATCCTCGACCTATCTGACGCGCGACCCCAAGACCCAAACATTTTCGCCAGGTAGAACGCACCGTTGCATTCCACTTATCCGAACTCGTCCCTTACGTCACATTACGCCAGTCAACATGTAGGCTGAAGCGTGTCACGACGAAGTTCACCGCAACCTCTGCAATAAAAATGCCTGTCGCTGCGCCACGATAGCCCTTGATCTGATCGCTGGCCTGTCTGGCAAGACGATTCTGAGAACCTGCTGAGTTCGGCGGATGGCTGCAGACGTTTGAAGCTGCTCTGGCGGGAGTGGGACAAAATTGACGGACGTCACACACGACTGACGACGATTCGAGTCATTCCGCCTCGGTCAGGCAGCCGAATTAGTCGAGGGTGGGTTCGTTAAGCTTAGGCGGGTATAAGACGCAGCCGACGGTGAAGTGATCGCGCGGGACTGGAGCCCTGCGGTCGCTCCGATTGTTCTTACCTGGATGGACAATTCACCGCTTAGAAGTGGATTGCTCGCCCCACCAGCGGGTGTGCTTCATCGCGTCCGCTGGCAGCCCACGAAATGAACGGTTATCCCGGCCCTCTCGTCCGAGTGGTGCCGACCTATTGTCCGGGCTGCGATATTGCCCCCGTTGTCGGGCACGTGGAAAATTGACCCCCGTATTGCCTCACCTGAGAATGTTACTTTCTCCTGACCGATGTAACTCCGGTTATCGGCCAGTCCGAGTTGCACACAGCACCCAGGATCAGAGACTGGAGGACGTCGCGGAATGCCGAGTACATGCGCTCAGCGCCGCACCTGAGCCGAGCGCGGGATGATCGTCTCGGCTGCTTTGCTTCTGAGCGATCCCACGCGCGCTGCACGACGGTGTGCCGCGGCGGGCGAACTGTCGAGATATTGTTCAGCGAGGCGGAGATGTCCCAGCGCGCTCAGACCGCGCTTGCCTGCCAAATCGGCGGGCGTCGGCGCGGTTCGCGCAAAATGGGTAAGCCAAACCGGTGACCGTGGAGCGCATACTCGGGCTGGGCGTAGTCTTTGCCGGTGTGAACCTACATAGTCCGCTAGCCGCAACCAACCATCGCAAGTGGTGCGGTCGCTTTGCTAGCAGTGCGACTGCGTGAGCTCATTTATCGGACTGGTTGGCCCTACCAGATCTGGGCGTTTTTCAAGCAGCACCTCCACCATAGGATCACGTTAGATAGCATGCACCGTGCAGCCAGCTTCGAAACGCGAGACGAGGGGCATGGCCAACATCAAGCTTTATCATTCAATTACGGATGCGCACGCACAGCGAATCAGCTCCGCTCAAAAGATGAGATGGAGAGCGGAGGCCCCGAGACTTCGAGGCGTCCAGATGATACGCGACATGAAGCCGATGGCGCGTATGGTTTTAGCAGCAAGGCGCGCGCTTGCCATTTCAGATCTCGACCGGTGCTGCGCAATCTGGTGGCTCTATCGCATTCATTTCGGATTCACGGGCAAGGTGATATTGGGGCTCGCTGCGGTCACTGTTGCCCAGGAGACATCCCGCTGCGGAATCTAGGAATCGTGGCATCGAGCGCATTCCGGCTCGGTGTCGCGCGTCATGGAAAACTGCCCCCCGCATTGCCTCACTAAAAATGTTACCGGACAACTTTCCTGTCGTGTCTGGGGCGGAGCTGCCGAATCAGTTCGGTGGCGGGTATGGCAGGGAAGATCAGCATGCGCGCAAAGCGCGAGATCACATCAGCGCTGGTGGAGCGTTATCGGGCGAGCGGACGGCTCGAGAAGGCACGGATCCTGGACGAGCTGTGTGCCCTTACGGGATGGCATCGTAAGCACGCGATCCGAGCACTGTCGGTGGACGGGGCATCGGGATCGGCCGTGCCGCGGCGACGGGGCCGCAGTTACGGAGCTTCCATTCGCGTTGCACTGATTGTGCTCTGGGACGCCTCTGACCGGCTCTGCAGTAAGCGGCTCGTCGCGATGATCCCGTTTTTGCTTCCGGCACTTGAACGGCACGGCAGATTGAAGCTTTCTGCCGATGAGAGGTCGAAGGTTTTGAAGGTGAGCGCGGCGACGATCGATCGCCTGCTGAGCGACGTAAAGATCGCAGCAGCCGGAGGGCGCCGACGGCGGGCGGGCTTTTCTAGTGCCGTACGGCGGCAAGTCCCGGTGCGTACATTCAATGACTGGGGATCACCTCCGCCGGGGTACTGCGAAGCGGATCTGGTTGCGCACGGCGGCATGTCCGTATCTGGCGCGTTCATTCAGACGCTAACAATGGTGGATATCGCAACGGGGTGGACCGAATGCTTTCCGCTCGTCGTGCGTGAAGCAGCTCTTGTGATCGAAGCTCTCGAGCGGGCGCAGAACCTATTTCCCTGGCCCATTCGGGGGCTCGATTTTGATAACGACAGCGCCTTCATGAACGACACGGTCGTGTCGTGGCGCCGTTCTCACGATGTCGAAGTCACTCGTTCCAGGGCCTACAAGAAGAACGATGAGCATTCGTTGAACAAAAGAACGGAGCTATCGTTCGCCGCCTGGTGGGCTACGGGCGGTTTGAAGGCATGATGCCGCTCGCTCATTAGCTCGCCTGTTTGCGGCGGCACGGCTGCACATCAATTTCTTCCAGCCCTCGTTTAAACTGAAGGAGAAGCACCGCGAAGGTGCCAAGATGATCAAGCGCTATCTTCCTCCCGCTACGCCGTACGAAAGAGCATTGGTCCACCCGAGGCTCAATGAGGCATTCAAAGGTCGGCTGCGGGAGATTTACCGGACGCTTGATCCGGTGGCATTGCTGACACAGATGCGGGACGCTCAGAATGAGCTGGGTAAGCGCGTCGATCAACGGGCTGGAAAGCCAGCGATGACTGTCGCGCAGGGGCATAGCGACTTATCGGCCTTTGCCCGAGAGCTCGGCGACGGTTGGAAACAGGGTGAGCAGCGGGGCATTCATCGTCGTCGCTATGTGCGGCGCAAGCCTGTGCCACGTCGGCCATCGATGCTCGACCCCTACATTCCCATCATCGAGGAATGGCTCGCCGCGGCTCCGCACTTGTCCGCGGTCGATCTTCTCTCCCGGCTGGACGCGCATGCGCCCGGTCGGTTCAGCGGCCATCAGCGGCGCACGGTGCAGCGATTGGTCAAGAATTGGCGATCAAAGGCCGCTCGACAGCTCATCAGCAGCACAGAGATCACACTACCGGTCCAAGCCTCGCATCTTCGTATTTAATCCTGACAGGTTCTTTCGCCGAAGCACCGCAAGCCGCTCGCTCGCTACGGCGCTCTGTAGGGCGCGCTTCGCGAGCAGCTTGCTCCGACTCGCGGCAGCCGATCCAGAAAAACACCAGGGTGCGCTTCGGTAACATTGTCATCTGAGGCAATATGAGGGGGCAGTTCCGGATGGCGTTTGACAGGCTCGGCACCGAACCTACCCAGGTTACGCGTCTGGTTGGCGGACAAAAGCGTTGCCCAACGCCAGTCGCCTCAAGTCTCTCCAAGCCAGCACAGCCGCTAATCGCATCAAAAACGGCGGCCGGCGCGGGGCACTGATGGTGCCTCCAACGCGAGCAGCCTGCCGTCAAGCTCGAACCCGTGCTCGCACTTCACGCCACAACTTGAACTGTTTCGATGGATGATGCTGCCAAAGCAGAGTTGTGAGCGGCCGAACGGAAGGCGCAGGCGATCGTTCAGGATGTTTCGCGTAACCGACACGGAGCAAGGTGATCGCTGCGTAACATGCCGTCGTTGCTAAGAACCCGATTGTCAGTTTTGAGACCGACGTCAAAAAGCTGACACTTCAGGGGCTGGGGACGACTGGACAACCTCCAAGTATCAAGCGGCACACTCCTTGCACCATCGAAAGCCAGCGGACCTAATTCCCGAGTACGCATCTTCCGAATGCTTCCAGCCCACCTAGCGAGACGCCCAAGTCCGGCTCGCTAACGTCAGGACAACTTCCATGAAAAATTCGCCTTTTCTGGCAGCATCGCTATCCCTGAGTTGTTTGATGTCCGCTGGACTGTCCCAGACGCTAACCCCTGCGAGCGTGCCTGAGGATCCTTTTCTTTGGCTCGAGGAGATCGAAGGGCCGCGCGCATTGGCTTGGGCTCGCACCGAGAACGATAAGACACTCAGTGCTCTCCAATCCGACCCCCGTTACCAGCGTTTCTACGGCGAAGCGCTCCACGTTCTCCAGGCTAAGGACCGGATTCCCTACGTTTCGCTGGGAAGACTTGGTCTCGAAAATTTCTGGCAGGACGAGAACCAGGTGCGCGGCGTCCTGCGGCGTACCACGCTTGAAAGCTATCGCACGCAAAGCCCACGATGGGAGACCATTCTCGACGTGGATGCTCTGGCGCATAGGGAAAAGAAGAACTGGATCTATAAAGGGGCGAGCTGCCTTCCGCCCGAAGAGCGCCTGTGCTTGCTCCACCTTTCAGAAGGCGGAAAAGACGCTGTGTTCGTCCGGGAGTTCGACGTAGCCTCCAAAACCTTCGTCGCGAACGGCTTCAAACTTCCCGAGGGAAAACAGGAAGTCACTTGGGTAAATAGCGACACGCTCCAAATTGCACGAGATTGGGGCGAAGGCACCATGACGCAAGCCGGTTATCCTTTCGTGGTGAAGGAGCTCAAGCGCGCCCAGTCGCTCGCCGAAGCGCACGAGGTGTTCCGTGGCGAGCAGACGGATGTCGGGGTCACTCCATTCGTGCTGCGCGACAGTGAAGGGAGGATCCATGCGACCGGCGTAGATCGCGGCATCAGCTCGTTCGAGCATGAGTATGTGCTCTTTGGCCCGGAGCCAATTAAACTCAATCTGCCAAAGAAGGCGACCATCGGCGGTATCGCGAGTGGTCGCCTGCTGGTGACGCTGAACGAAGACTGGTCGCCACCGTCCGGACAAAACCCCTTTTCAGCCGGCTCGATTATCTCTTATGACCTGGCCGAATGGAAGAAGAATCCGCTGCGCGCCACACCCACGCTTGTCTTCAAGCCCGGGCCTAAACAAGCGGTCAGCAGGTTCACCGCCACAAGAAGCTTGTTGATCCTAACGATTCTCGACAATGTTCAGAGTAAGGCGTTCGTCTACAAGTATCATCAGGGCGCCTGGCGTGCCGCGCCGATCCCGCTTCCCGAGAATGCGAGTATCGGTCTTGCTGCGGCATCGCATGATACGGAGGAGGCGATGTTCACTGTCTCAAGCTTTCTTAGCCCGACGACGCTGTGGTACTTCGACGCCGCAACCGAACGCCTTGAGACAATGAAGACGACCCCTCCCAGGTTCGATGCCTCGCGACTTGTCGTCGAACAGTTCGACGCAACGTCGTCCGACGGCACACGCATTCCATATTTTCTGGTACGACCCAAGAGCGCGAGGTTTGACGGATCAACTCCAACACTTCTCTATGGCTATGGGGGGTTTCAGATACCGCTCACCCCCTCTTACGTGGGCCTCATGGGACGACTCTGGCTCGAGCAGGGCAACGCGTATGTTGTCGCGAACCTGCGCGGCGGCGGTGAGTTCGGGCCAGAATGGCATCAGACTGCCCAAGGAGCAACGAAGCAGCGCACATGGGATGACTATATCGCCGTCGCGGAGGACTTGATCCGGCGTAAGATCACGTCTCCCCGCCGGCTGGGCGTAGTCGGCGGTAGTCAAGGAGGTCTGCTGGTAGGAACCGCAATCACTCAACGACCCGAACTCTTCAATGCGGCCATTGTCCGGGTTCCGCTGTTCGATATGCTTCGGTTCACCAAGCTGGGCGCTGGAGCCTCTTGGGTCGGTGAGTATGGCGATCCCACCAACCCCGAACAGCGCAAGTCGCTCGAGGCCTACTCGCCCTATCAGAGCTTGGTGCCGGGCAAGACCTACCCGGCCCCCTTCATTCTCACCTCCACCAAGGACGACCGAGTGCATCCAGCGCATGGCCGCAAAGCAGCGGCGAGGCTCGCTGCATTGGGTCAACCGTATCTCTACTATGAGAATACCGACGGGGGGCATAGCGCGGCCGCCAACCTCATAGAACAAGCACGCCGGATCTCTTTAGAATATACTTACGCATGCCGGCGGCTCGTCGATGAGTGATGTTGAGTATCGAAGTTACATTCAATGGTAACGCTTGGCGGACGTTATCGGCAGCGGCCTGGGCAGGCTCAGTTTTTGCTGAGTCCGGCAGAGTTGGTATCTCCCCGATTGGATCCGAAAGATCAGCGTTGCCCTCAGTCTCGCCTGTCAGTCCGGGTCCAAGGCCAATTTCCGAGGTATTTCGTCGGAACAGCGTTAGGCCAGAGCCGGTGCGTTAGCCTCTCGATCCCGTGGCTGAGTTCATTGGTAGTGCGGAAGTGGATAGGGAGGGGGTTTTCGCATCAGTCGTGACGAATGACGGCAGTGAGAGCATGTCTGAGGGGATGCGGGACTTTCGTGGCAGATCGAGCGGAGGTTGATAGCCCACACGTAACATTGACCAATTGCACCCAGGCCAGTCAGCTTGCGGTAAGCTAACACAGATACAGAGCCTTCGGGGTTGACGGGATGTGGCAGGGACAGCGCTATTGCTCCAGATCGATCAGCGCCGAGTCACCTTTCGGCTAATCTCAACGGCAGTGCGGATGTGGTAGGGACTAATCGGCCTGGAATCAGCCCCCGGGTGGATTAGCACGAGCCGCGCCCGCACTGTTTTACATCTCGCTCGGCCGATCGCCGCGGCTATCTCGACAATTTGCAGATACTCTAGCGAAAGGTCAGTACACCGCCTTATACTGCGACGAGCGCAATAAGAGAGCGTTGGGCACGACACACCCCATGAGAGTCGCGCCGCCTTATGCTTGTCCCAAGTTATGGTTTGTATGCACTCGGCCGGCGCTCAACTTTGCAGATAGAAGCTAGCTAGCCGGTGCCGATCTAGAATCATGATCTCGCGTTGAGTATTGGCGACGAAATCAACATCGCCATCATTATGCAATTGCGACACTGCACGTGAGACGTTCTCGATGGTTAAGCCAAGGTAATCCGCGATGTCTCGTCGAACATCGGCAGTGATATTACATCAGCAGCGATCAGCCGCGCATCCATCTCATGCAAAAAAGCCGCAACGCGCTCGAGAGCTGTCTTACGATCCAAGCAGCATCATTTGGTTCTCCGCGTGCTGCAATTTAGCGGTGGTCACGCTGAGTAATGTGCGCCAGACAACAACGTCAGTCTGGACGATCGCATCAAGAGTGTGCCTCTTGATCAGCCGAGAGTGCTCTGTGTAACAGCTTCCGCCGTAAATCGGTGTAGCCCACTGTTCTCGAAATCCAAAAATTTCACCGGCTAAATGAAACGCGCCAATCTGGCGTCGCCCATCGCCAGCAGCTTGGAGGCCCGTACCGCTCCTTTTATAGCCGGATAGACGTACTCGGCGGGTTCGCTCTCGATGTGGATCGTCCTACCCTTCTTGTACGTGAATTGAGTGCTCTCGTCGTAAAGCCTCGAAGCGTCTCGAAAAAGATATTCGATCTTCGTGAGAGATGCGGCTAATGCTCTATGTTCTTCACTCCCGAGAACGTCTTGTTGTCGGGCGCAGTATTCATCACAGGGGGAGGCGAATGAACGGTCGTACAATTGTCCTGCTACGCGGGCCCGCAAAAACATGCGGAAACGTGCCCATAAAGGTCGTTTTGCCAAAAAGCTCGCAGGAAAACTGCGCCCGGGTTTGCTCGATGTTCGAGAAGCCTCATTCCGGGGTTGGCCCGCGAGCCGGCACTCTGCCATTGACTTATATCAAAGCGTGCAATTCATGTTTATTCTCTGGTGAAGTTAACGGAGGCAAGAGGTCTCATGCGCTACCTTCTCGTTATCGGAGTGCTCGCACTCCCTATCCTTGTCGGCTCAGGATCGCCTTCGATCGCCGGTTCGCGGGCTCATTCGAATAAGCTACCGGTACGCCAGGACGTTTATTGCCTGCAGGGACGCCATTGGGGATATCCGGGCAATTGCCAGTTTTCGACCTATGACCAATGCACGGCTACTGCATCAGGTACGGACGCCTATTGCGGCATCAATCCGACCTATGCTTTCGAGCGACAAGGAAGACAATTGCGCTGATCTGAAGCAGAATTGCCGTACGCCAAGCGGCGGGCTGCAATTAACGTGTGCTAGTGCGGGCTCCTGTTGCCCTTCCTCCGCCTGACCTGTTCTGCGCTGGATCGCCTTTTTTCTCAAATGCCGGCCAGGCAATGCGGATGATCAAAGCCCTGGGTTTCTCCCGCACAAGCAATTTAGAGTATACCATCTTTCGTGAGGCAGTGGCCGAGCTGAGATTCATCAACACGGCCATCCGAGAATGCAGAAAATCATCAGGCGATAGCATGAGGGAGCCGGCTGCGGCTGTCGATTGGGCTGGCGGTTGTAAGCAGATTGGCAACGGGTCGTTCTGTGCGTTGAAACAAGGCGGCCCAACTTCTGTGCTGCCCGGGTGTGGATGCGCCCGGCCGCCCCGGGTGGCGACTACGGAGCAGAATGCGCAGAAATGTGGAATGTTTGCTTTTGCAATTGCCGATGGGTTGATGTTGCACCGCCATATTCGTAGTAGAGATCGGCTCTTGGTTAGATGGTTCTAACGGTGCTTCTTTTGGGCGCCCTCGAACCGCCTTTCTACTCTCCTCGTAAGGAGCCCTTCCAATCGTCGCACCGATTGGTCTCATTCAACTTAGCGCTGCTGTTAGTTGTGGTCTTGCGTCGGCCCGAAGTTGCTCGCCAGGAATTGCTCTTGGGTCCATCGCTTTAGTGCATCGTTGTTGAGTACCGACTCCACCAAGGCGTTCCAACTCTCACCAGCCTCTCTCCATTTAAGTTTTCGGTGCGGAATATTCCGTAGCAGTCGAAATGCTGTCGGTGCGATCTTGCTTGCCTCTTTTCCTTCAGAAGCCTGCCGGATCAAGTCTTTGAACAACTGTTCGGGAAAGGTCCAGCTGTCGCTCGTGAAGCGGTCGGAAAACAGGTATTCGAACGAGGCGCGAAACACGACCGCCGCTAAAGCGTCCTCATGTTCCGAGCCTGCGCTGCGCAGGTCGAACCATTGCAGCAGCCGCCGAACGGCTGCAGCAGGCGAAAACTGGCAGTCCCCCAGCGTCAGAGAAACGAACATATACGCGATGTCCATTTGAAGTTCGCCGTCTAGGGACATGTACCAACTTTTAATGGCTCTAATAGGGGTCATGTGAAATTACTATGAAAGCGCAAGAATGCGGAATGGGCTCGATCCGGAGCGCTTGTTAACGTATGCCACGGCTCTTGCGATGCCAGATTGTCCGCAGAGGGCCAGCTGCCTAGAAATCTGCTTTCCTGCTGCAAAGCATCGACGTTGGAACTGCTGCTGAGTCACATAATACGTGCCGCCTCCCACAAGGCATCTCGGTCAGACGTAATTCGATTGGACGGTGAATCATTCTTGCGCTTCGTCCGAACCGCGCAACCGACGATGCGACGAGCTGGCAAGGATTGCCAAGACCCGCTGGCGCAGCGCAGGATACCGCGCTCCAAGCAAAGCACCGGCAAGATACCGAAGAGTTCTCGGTTATCACCGATCGCACTGAAGAAGATGAGTTCGCAGCACCGGATTTCATCGAGAGGCTCCGGCCCGAGCTGTTGCAGGGCGGCAGAGCAAATTTCAGGCTGCGGTCCTTAGATTTCGGTCGTGCTCGCTGTTTCGCAGCGACGAGGAGGTTCGTCTCTCAAGCTGTTGACCGGCTCGGGGCGGCCACTGCTTCTCTCTTGATAGTTCTTGCACCTTCAACGGCGTGCAGAGCGGCTTTGCGAACCATTGCCTTTCCGCTAGGACAACTAGCCAGCTTTGCAAGGTCTGCAGATAACCAGAAACAAATCGTAGAGTATCTGCTGCCAGGCACGCTGCTCGGCAGCCTTCTGCGAAACCGTCGGTGCCCATTGATCGGCACAGTTACCAGACGCGTATGAATGTATCAGTCCCCTTCGTCTTGCTCGGCTTGCCGTGTTTGTCAACGTAGAACAGCGTCCAGGACGTAGGAATGGTCGACCCGTTAACCGCGCCAATCCACCTGGTAAACGAATTGCACTGGGCAAAGGTAACCACAAAATACAGCCCGGTTGAATTGACGGCTCCGGATGCCGGATACGGAATCCCTTGACACGAAAATCCTTGGGCGCGGTTCGTAAAAGTGGCTTGTATTGCCCCGCTGTTGACCGACCAAACAAACAGTTCTGACCCCCGTTCATTCTTCCAATACGAGGGCGCAGGAAGTCCCTGCGCCGTGGCCTGAGCGGACACAAACAACAAATGGGCGAAAAGCATGAATCCCAGAAATCTCGCCATATCGAAGCTCCACTAGAAATCGATCAAAGCAGCAACTTAGATCAGGAGTTTGGTGCAGGTTGAGTTCACGTTCACTGCTTTTATCTGAGGTTCGACAGTGGAATACGGCTCATATAGCAACTTTGCGCTGAATCTCGGCTTAGGTGGATTCATCAACCACGCAGGGCTTCTCACGGTGGCTCCGGGCCAGCTGAGGCGTTACAGTGGTCCACCGGGGCAAAGTCCCGATCCTTCTTTTTTCCGTACTCTAATCCGCAAAACATGCTTCAGATGAGCATCTACGACACGACGCATGCGGGTGAGGACATCTGGACCGTCAAATGATGGGTCCTTCCGCTCCGGGCGCCCTCTCTCCTCAATTATTTGCGGAGAGCGCGATTGTCGTGAGGCTAAGGGCCGTGTTTCCATGACGCGCGACGATATGCCGTTCGCACCTGCCGGCAGCGCATCCTGCTCACGTTTCGCGCCGCCCGATGAGACTTGTGATCTGGACTTCCCGCTTCCTGGCGCTCTCAGAAGGAGACCGCAAGTTGGCTCCGCATCCGAAATCCGTAACCCGTTCACTGATCGAGCTGTTTTCTGTCGAAAGACGCTCTGGTCCAGTGTACGAAGCTGTGGTCTTCTCGTTTGCGCAAGGTGATACGCAACGAAAGCTACCCGGGCGTGAACGCGCAGGTCGGATCGCCGCGCGACAGCCGACGCCCGTGATACTCAGCAAGGTTCAAAATGGCTTGCAGGGATCTGAAATATGCAGCCTCGCTCCACTAGCGTTTAGTTGAGCTTGTAAGAGGCCTGTAAGAACATACCCCAACGTTCCATGCTGTACTTCGCAAAGCCTCGGGAGTGTCTGATGCAACCGTTTCCGCAGTCCATGGACTCGGCACCTGTTTTCGTCCACATGGCCCAATAGCGGCCACCAACTCCGACGCTAAAGTTGTCGCTGATGAAGTAGGACAGGATGCCTTCCAGCTGGACTCCCCCGCCACCATTGCCGCGTTGTTCGGCAAAGGTCGTTTTGGGACGCAACAGATGATAGTCTCGCCCCAAGAAGGTGGTCCAGGGCAGGTAAGCGACATCGGCATTCAGGCGCCAACGCTCGGTCAGCATGGCTTCGGCGCTCACGCCGATTCGAGGCGCATTCCATTGAGTATCCTGGCTGCCAACGATCCTGTCGTCGCCAGGAGCGAGACTTAGATCTGGATGAGTAACCCCAACGAGGCCAGTCGAGTCTGAGGTCTGGCTGTAAGAGGCCCAGCCTATAAAACTGCCGATCTTGTAGGTCGCACCGCGAAGGAAGTCGTAACCGGCGTCGGCGGTGTAATACGCGAACCTACCGTTAGACTGACCCGAAAGGGTGTTCTGGTAGGAAACTCCTAGGTGCGGAATCCAGTCTTCATCGTTAATCTTCCCTTTGTTGAAGCCTCCGATGCCCAAGTTGCTCTTCAGGAACACTCCCCACGGACTATCGACACGGCCGAATATCTCCCCCGAGAGGCCATCCAGCCCATGATAGGTGAGCCGGGATATTAGTATGCTGGGGTCTTCAGTCGAACCGTACGGAATTGCGCTGGGATCCCACTGGAATCGCCCCCGGCTCAGCCAAAGCCGCGAGCCGGCTTCGAACGACCAACCGGGCGCGTAAGAAACGGGTTGTCCGCTGCCAGCTGATTTCGCATACAGCGGCGTATCGGATTTTGGTGCGCCCGCGGGGTCCGCACCAAAGTGGTAGTTTAGACCCACTTTCCCGATATGATAGCTGCTGGACAGGTTGGTAGCGTTCGCCGGGAGAACCGCAAACGGAGGGAATTGCAATGTCGAAGCAGTCGGGACGCTTGGTCCGCCAAAGTGCAAATAGTCATACTCGACATTCACAGACCATGCAGGCGTAAGGGTTTGCTCGACGCCGAGCCCGATGACCCCACCAATTCGGCCATAGTCGAAATGAGTTTTCTCCTGTGGCAGGTCGCCACCTTCGAAGTTGTTGACAACATCTCCCTGATTGTTTTGCCAGGCTACACCTGCCTTGAGATAGGCAAGTGTCTGCCCCAGTGCGCCAAAGGCGTAACCAATGCGGCCGGCCCCGGCCGCAAACAAGTTCGGACCTGCGTTGCAGTTTGCGCTTACAAACAAGTGGGACGCGGCGAGGCAGGTGTTTGAGCCGCCCCCGACCGCTGTGCTGGCATCCAGTTCGAGGCCGAACACCCAGCGGTTGTTCTGCCAGTTGTAGCCGATCTGGCCACCTGCGATGAACGATGGAACATCGACGACGTCGCCGTAGATCGAGGAGCCGAAGGGATTGCTGAAGGAGGTTTGGCCATACCCGCCGCCTACGTGGCCTCCAATGTACCCACCAGACCAGTTCCACACTGCCGCTGGGAGTGCTTGTCCCCCGAGGTTCGCCATGGCTGTCCCGGCGGTGACGAGTGCCATCGTCACAGTACCCAAAAAGAGAACTCTTGATCGCATAAAGATTGTACTTCCTCCGGGCAGAGCCCGGCTCTCTAAGCTCCCCGAAGGGCAAACCATCGGAGCCAGCCAGCAACGCCATGATGTGCGAAGGCCGCTCCGAAGATCACCCCACGAAGATTGGTGACGATGTCACGGCGGGAGCAAACCGCGTGCCGAACTAAATCGCGACCCCGCAAGGCCTTTCCGAGAGTGTGTCGCGTCAGCTATCCGACAATGGTTTTGAGGCCGACAATTCAACTCGACAGCTCCTATATGGCGCGACAGTCCTGGGCACGGCGCTAGTTTCAAGTCCTTCGAGCATGCACAAAAGCGTTCAGCTTGGATCAACGTAGTGATTTGAAGCACAACGGTTTCTTTCAATGCGCGAGCTGGCGCCCGCGCTACGAATTCAGCGCATGCTAGTGTCAGTTCCGGGAAGAGTGACTGCCGGCGAGGTGAGGAGTGCTGCCTCTGCTTCAAAATCGACGCGCTGATCGTCTTCGAGTGCGATGGAAGTTAGCCGAACGTGTCAAGATCGCACCTGGCGAGCAAGTGCGAGATCGGGCGCGTTTGCTACTATCTTGCCGAGTAGGCTCTACAGATCCAGTGAACTCAAGCTCACACGCTTGCAATTTTGCAAGCGCGTCCCGGCTATGTCACCCCACTCTCCGCGCGGAGTGATCTGCCTCGAAACCTGCGTTCCCTTGTCATCTTAAGTTCGTCGAGCATCTTGGAAAAGTCGCGTCGGTCGATGGCCAGAACCAGCGCAGAATGCCGCCATGCAAAGTCGTCGGCAATCACATCGTCAGACCGCAAACTCAATACACAGCCACTTAGACCGTTGCGGCACAAACGTTCGGCGATTCCTCTTTATTTCACGATAAGTCACAGCTTGGATCGAACGACAAGTAATCACACGTCAGTTCTTCACCAGGTTTAATGTCACGGGTTGTGAAAATGCGGCAATGATCGTCTTGATCTGTGTTTTGGGTAACTGCTGTGATTCATGGACCGAGCGTTGTCAGCATTGTACTCGACAACGCCGTCATTAGCTTTGTGGTCTCTTGGATAGGCATGTTTATCAAGCAGAGCTTGAAATGTTGGAGCTAGAGCCTTGTATTGCTCGGGCGTGACGGCGATGTCAACGATCGGGTTGTGAATCCAAACTAGAGCATCTTTTGGCAAATGAGTGGGGGAGAAAAGACCGATGCCGCCAAACTGGTCGGGCTTCAAAATAGTACAACGATCAACATCGAAGAAAGCTCCGAAATCACTAATGCCTGCAAGCTAGCTCGCGTCAGGTGCGAAATCTCCTCCATGGATTGGTAGGCCTTTATAGCGCTTCCATCGCACCTCGGAGTTCCTCAGCATTCGTTCGGCGGCTTACGGCGGATCGCGATACGCAGCACCGCCATCGTGCTGACAGCTAGAAGGGCTGTGAATCAATGGGGCTCCGAGCATAGATCGACGTCGATCGGTTTAATGCCGCGTGACGTTGAGCCGGACCTCTCAGCGCGGCGCCACGCTAGAATTTCTCGCGGCCAGGCAAGCTACATGTCCTGGATCAGGGCTTCGAAGAGCCGCCACCTAACGCGTCGATCCCAACCGTTCCTGGCCTCGGGCGTCCAGAGAAAAGTGGAGATATGGGCCGATATTGCACCAAAGAGCGACCGTTGGAGATCGTCGGCAGGACCGTCGATCTCGTCGTACAACGCCTCGTTGCGACTAGGCCGCCAACGTGATCACGCTCCGAGCAAGCAACAAAGGAGGGAGAGCTGTTCGCCGTGACAGGGAGTCGCTAAACGGTGACGTTGGCAAGCGTATCCCGGGGGCACGCCGCTTATCCGCAACGCCCGGTGCCCCACTAAGTCTCGCAAGATTGGCTGAAGCGAGTTATAGTCCACCAACATGTCCTTACACGAGCTGTGGGGATTGGCACCTCGTGGGACGGCTGTCGCTGGCGTCTACATTTGTGGGTGATGGATGAGCCGAATGTCATTGGGTCCTCCCGGCCCCCGGAGGGCCGTGTAAAGCTCACCGCGAATGTCGTATTGCTTCATCGGCTGCGCTGCGTCAGGCAAGAGGCGCCAGCGGTCGAGCTTCGAGATCATCGCGATTGGTGCAGGTTGGGTGCCATGTAAAAAGCCCTCAGGAACGGCGAATGAAGCGGCGTAGATCTCGCGGGCCGGGGGCGTGGTCTCAGCTATGCCGGAAGCCGGAGCGCCTTGCTCCGTCATCTGTGTAAGCAGTGCTGGCGACGGCCGATTCGCCGGCTGTGCGCTCGGTTGCGATCCGCTTTCCGGTCGAGATCCGGAATGAATGGTTGCGCCTGACAAATTGAGTGGAACCCCGCTCCTCATCGCCACCTCGGGCACGAACAGCGCCGTGAAGCGGTCATTGTGGAATATGAAAGGAGCAGGCGGAGTGTCCTGGCTCGGCACGGCGCTACGTCCCTCGGGCGCAGCTGACATGAGTCGGTCGCCGAGGCGCGGATCGAAGGAGCGGACGGCCACTCCCAAATCCTCGGCGCGGTCATGACGCTCTGTTGGCGCGACAGATGAAGATGGGGGCGTGGTCTCAGCTATGCCGGAAGCCGGAGCGGCTTGCTCCGTCATCTGTGTAAGCAGTGCTGGCGACGGCCGATTCGCCGGCTGTGCGCTCGGTTGCGATCCGCTTTCCGGTCGAGATCCGGAATGAATGGTTGCGCCTGACAAATTGAGTGGAACCCCGCTCCTCATCGCCACCTCGGGCACGAACAGCGCCGTGAAGCGGTCATTGTGGAATATGAAAGGAGCAGGCGGGGTGTCCTGGCTCGGCACGGCGCTACGTCCCTCGGGCGCAGCTGACATGAGTCGGTCGCCGGGGCGCGGATCGAAGGAGCGGACGGCCACTCCCAAATCCTCGGCGCGGTCATGACGCTCTGTTGGCGCGACAGATGAAGATGGGCCGGCGCTCTCCATCATAGGCCATAGCAGATCCTGATCGTAGCTTTCCGAAGGAACGACCAGCCGATCGCTAGCCCGAAGGGGTGTGCCCATGTCTTCTACTATGTGGCGAGCGGCGGAGTTATCAGGGGGATTGAGCTGGTGCTCAATCGCATCTCCGTCCGTCGGGCTGAGCGTCCTCTGCCTCTTCGCAGGCCTCAATTGCAAGTTGGAATTCTGGTCCGTGAGAACATCGCGACCAGAAAGGGCAGCGATCTCCGATCGCTTGTTCGCAACCGGCTGGTAACCGTCACTCCCGTTAAAGTGTCGAACGGCTGAATCTGGTTCCTGGTGATGGGGCACGGGTGAGTTGAGAGACGTGAGCGCTTCGAGCAGATTCCGGTCGACACGTCCCGCAGCAAGCTCATTCAGCCAATTCAGAGCTTCCGACGGTGCGCTATGCGGCGCAGCAGCGTTTTCGCGTCCGACGAGGGCGTATTCCGGATGAGGGCCATCGGACCTCTGGTGCTCAAGACCCGGCAACTCGGCGAGCCTACGCTTTTCTCTTCAGACACGTGAGGTTGGTAAGCATCTTGACAAGCTGGGTTGTCTTCGTCGGCGGTATCAGGCTGAGGCACTTCATTTAAGTACGGCTCGAACTTCGCTTGCTGCTGTTGCGGTTGTGGCGCCGCGGCGTTGTAGATAGCGAAGTCTCGGTCGAATGGATTGACATTGTTAAATGCGTCCATGGACCACCTCGTTGGAGTGTGTTGCTGTCTGGCTCCCTCTTTATGAAGATCAGCTGTCGGTGAGCTGACGTGCCTAGACCCAAAGGTTAAACTGCCCTAGCGCGATCGCTGTACGTCATTTGAAGACGCGAGAAGTGCTGCTTGCTACGTTTGCCTATACTGTTCTGAAAGTTGGAGCCGCGCGGATTCACCGCCTGTGCCGAGAAATGATACGACGCAATGAGCCTCAATGAACCTGTCGCGGAGCGACTCATTACGGCCATGCACCTGTGCTGGCCGTGCACCTATGTCGCAGCGGTGTATAAGCGCGCCATTCCACACCCTCACAATCCTTCCGCTTCCTTCCGTTTGCAATCTTGCAGGGGGCCCGGGTAAAGACTGTCGGTCCAAAACCAAGAACGGGCCCAGGCGACATGATATTCAGCGGACATTTGTTGTCCGATGTTTTCGCCGGGGGCAAAGCCCTCGGATCCCCTTCACGTCCGCTCAACGAGTGCTGCCCAACAGGCTACATTCGCGCGGCGAGTGGAGAGCGAAAACCGCGACACGCAAGGGCTGATCGCGTTGGCTATTTCCTTGATTCTTGTTAACGATGAGCCGGCTCCTCGCGCAATAGAACAGCGTCAAGCTAAATCGCAGCGGCCTAATGGCATCCTAGCTGTAGTCACACAGGAGGCGCCATGCTGGGGTTTTTTGAAAAGCTGCTGGAATATGCAAACCGAAATCCGGGAGAGTTTTTAACCGGGGTGGCTACGTTACTGCTGGTTGTCGCTACCGCTTTGCTGGTCAGAGCAACAAATGTTCTGTTCGAATCAGCTAAGGAAGATAGCCGCAATCGCAAGATACAAGCAACGGTAGGTGCTTGGATGAAGGTTAGAACCGAGCTAGATTTAGCTCATCTCTCCAAAGAGAGCCCCGAGAAAGAACTCCGCGCCCAACTGAGAGCTCTGGAGGCGTTTTCAGTTGGTGTAAATTCCGGCGTCTACGACCTAACAACGTTCAAGCAGATGTCTGGTAATTGGTATTGTTCAGCAATTTAATAGGATAAAGCCGATCATCGATGAGCGACAAAAAACAGCCCGGATGCGTACAAGGAATTAACGAGTTTAGGGAAAGCAGTTGAGGAAATGCGTCTAGACGCCGCCAAGAAACCTGCCGGGAAGGCGTGCTCGCAGCGCTCGTAGAGACGAAACGCAAAGTGTGCCCCGGCTCGCGAGCCGGGGCGTGCTAGGCAGCGCGCAACTCGTTGCAGGCCACCCGCATCCCGAGCGCGTTCGCAATGCTGCGCATCCAATTCGATGTCAGCATAATCACGGCCCGTCGTTTGCGCCGCTACCAACGTCGAGCCGACCCGCGAAACGATTCGAAAATCAGTCGGTTGGCAGGACAGAATGCTTCAATATGCGGCTGAAATACTTTGATTGGCTTTTGGGATGGATGAAGGCGATTACCGGTGTAATGCCAAACGCGGACGTCATCGATTGGATGCAGAGGACGGGCGGGTTCGCCCTAGGCGAGCAGGCAAGCCTGCTCGTGCTTTGCTCTCGACGAAGCGAGTGAATGAAGCCATCCCTTGGTGAAAACGATATGGCCCACCATGCGGAATCCCGCAGCGCGCCACGCGCCGATGAACTTGTCGGCGGCATTCCAGCTGCAGAAGCTCTGGCATAAGGAGCCGGGCTTCAGTACGCGATGCATTTCAGCGAAGGCGGGCACAAGCCAGTCGTCGCGGTCGTCCTTGGCGATGGTCTGCCGATCGCGGGATTGGCCGCGACAGAGGTAGGGCGGGTGGGTGAGAATGAAATCCACCGAAGCGGACTGCATCCGGCGCATTACGTCGACATAGTCGCCATGGGCGACCGTGTCTGAGGCTGGTGCTGATGACCGCACCTCCCGATCAAGAACCTGCACGGGCCAGGACTCTTTCGCCGCTGTCGTTGACCGAGAAGTCGGCCAGACCGTCGATGTCGTAGAGGGCTTTGCCCTTGGTGATGGCTTCGCGCTCGTTCTTGGCGAGGACAGCGGGGCTCATCGCCGCGTCTGTGACGAACGGCGAGATCAACTGAGCATTTGAACCAACTGCTGAAGAAACAGTCCGAGCAGTCGACGCTGCCTCGAGCCTTGACTGGCAGCACGGGGCCAGAACATGCGCCTGCATTGATCATCTCCCCATGGCTGTTGAAACGGGCTTCCGTGAGTTGTTTCTTGACTTACCCAATAGTACCCAACTTCGATCTGAATGGGCGCATATAGGCAGACAATCACGGCTAGCGTTTCCAACACTCGCGGCCCTCAAGGACGAGAGGCACGTGAATTTGAGGGCCAAAGAGCCCAGAGGAGGGACTGATGCCAAGGACGCTAACCGCATCGCGCGGCCATTCTTCTCACTTTGTCAAAGCCGCTCTGATTTGCTCAACTCTATTTGCCGGTGCGGCCGCATCTTTCGGCCAGGCCAAAGCGGATGAGATCAACTGGCGACAGTTCGAGGGCGCTTCGATCGTGTGGGCTTACGACATCCATCCGTATGCTGACGCCGTTGCCGCACAGCTGCCTGAGTTCGAGAAGTTGACGGGTATCAAGGTGACGCCCGAGCTTTATCCGGACGACGCCTATTGGAATAAGCTGACGATCCAGCTGAGCACGAAATCCCCCTCGTGGGACGTCGTCGGCACTGGCATTCAGCCGGCTTGGGATCTCGCGCCCGGTCAACTGCTTGAGCCGCTCGACCGCTATCTGAACCACCCTAAGCTCACATCGGAAACTTATGACTACAAGGACTTCTTCCCCGCATTGCGTGAGGCGCTGACCTGGCAAGTCAATGGCGGGCAGATCGAAGCGGGCGGGGGCCAAGTATGGGCCATCCCGCACGGGTTCGAAAACATCCAATTGTTCTACCGTAAGGACATTCTGGAGAAACACGGTATCAAAGTTCCGACGACCCCGCCGGAAATGTCGGCGGCATGCGAAAAGCTGAAATCTGCCGATCCTAGCATCACGCCCCTGGGCGTGCGGGGAGTGCGCTTTTGGAGCAGCATCCACACGGCCGCGATCTCGATCGCCAAGTCGTACGGAGTGCACGACTTCGTCGTGAAGGACGGCAAGTTAGAAACCGGTCTCGATTCGCCTGAGTCGATCGCCTTCCACAAGGACTACGTGGAGATGATCAAGAAGTGTGCTGCCCCATCCTTTGCCAATGACAATTGGTACCAGGTGGTCGATGGCATCAATTCGGGTCGGACAGCGATGGCGATCGATTCCAACATGTTCGGGTTCTGGAACGATGTTGCCGGCAAGCCCGCCTCGGGCAAGATCGCCTTCGCTCCCCCGCTGCGCGCTCCGAGCGGCAAGACTTTCGAATCGAACATCTGGATCTGGTCGCTCGCCATGAATGCTGCTTCCCAGAAAAAGGGAGCGGCCTGGCTGTTCATTCAGTGGGCGACGTCAAAGCAGGTCGACCTAAACGGTGCAATCGCAGGCAAGCTCGTCAACTCGCCGCGTGCTTCGACCTGGAGAGACAAGGTTTGGCTCGACTATGCGGCTAAACCGGAATTCACAAATTTCGTCGACACGTTCAACACCGTGCAGGATAGGGCTGCGCTCGCCTTTACACCCCGCGTGGGCTTTGCAGAGGCCATGAACGCCTGGGCAGTCGCCATGCAGAAAATGGTCAATGGCGCGGACGTGAAGTCGACATTGACCGACCTCGCCTCCGAGATCCGTTCCTCCATGTAAGGCGCGGGGGCGGCATCGGCGGATTGCGGCCCCGCCACGAGCGAATATCTTTCGAGAAGTGAGCGATGAACTTTCGAGGCATCGACGCAACCGTGACGCTACAATCATCGCTAGGCCAACTGGCACCGCACAAAAACGAGCAGGTGCAAAACGCCGAGCAGCATGCTCTTGACTGGTGGAGCCTTGCTGCGATTGCTCCCGCGATCATCATACTGCTCGGATTTCTTTTGCTGTTTTCCTATGGCGTCTTCCAATCCTTGACTGATCTCAAGTTTGGCCGCCCCCTCGTTCGCTTCATTGGATTCACCAACTATGAAGCGGCAGTCAAGACCCAGGATTTCTGGAACAGCGTGCGTGCGACCATGGCGTATGCCTGTTCTGCGGTGCTCGCGGAAGCGTTCTTCGGGCTTGCGCTGGCCAAATTGTTCGTAAGCCGCGTGTTGCTTGCTCGACTGATGCGGCCTGTCATTCTCCTTCCGCTGGTATTGCCGCCGATGAGCGTCGCCTTGATGTGGACCACCATGATGGATCCGCAAAACGGGATCCTCAACTATTTGCTCTCGCTTGTTGGGATCGGCCGGTTCACATGGACTTCGGACGCCAGCACGGCGATGTTCTCGCTGGTTCTGATCGACATTTGGACTTACACACCATTTTTTACGTTAATCATCTTCGCCGCTTTGCAAGGCATCAACGAGGAGATCAGAGAAGCCGCGCGGGTCAACGGCGCCAAGGGTTGGGCGACGTTCCTCCATGTCGAGCTTCCGCTCATCGCGCCCTATATTCTGATCGCCGCAGTCTTTCGTTTTATCGAGTCGCTCAATCAGTTCGACATCATCTTCGGAACAACCCAGGGCGGCCCGGGTGACAGTACCTCTGTGCTCTCGGTCCGTGCCTACATTACGGCCTTTCAAAATCTCGCCTTCGGCCGTGGTGCTGCGCTCATGGTTGTCAATTGGTTGATCGTGCTTGTTGGGACCTTGGCCATGGTGAAATTGTGGCTGCTCGTCCGGCAGCGCGTAAGCTAGGCGAGGCAAAGATGCGTTTCCATCGCTCAACGCCTGCAAGCTTGTTCCTCAATGCGTTGGTTGTTGCCTGTACGCTGGTCCTGACATTTCCGCTGGTCTGGATAGTCATGATGTCGCTGAAGCAGCAGGCTGAAGTCACGACCTGGCCGCCGCGCTTTGTCTTCACTCCAACATTCGAAAACTTCCGCGTCTTATTCGATGCCGCCCAAGCGGGGGCAACAAGCTACGGCACCATCAAAGTTGATTTCCTGACACCGGTCACCAATAGCCTGGTGATCTCGCTTGGTGCGGTGCTGGTATCGCTGATCGCAGGGGTGCCCGCAGGCTACGTCCTGGCGCGGCGTGATCTCCCTATGAAGGAAGACATCGCATTCTTCATTCTAGGCTTCCGCTTCGCCCCCGCGCTCCTTGTCGTCATACCGCTGTTCAGCGTGTTCCAGAGGGTCGGCCTTTATGACACTTATTTTGGCATGATCTGGGTTTATCAGGTCGTCACGCTGCCAATGATCATCTGGCTGAGCCGTTCATATATCGAGGACATTCCAAAGGACATAGAGGAGGCGGCCGCCATGGATGGTGCAAAGCCATACCGTGTTGTCTGGCACATCGTTCTTCCGCTGCTAAAGCCGGGCCTGATAGGCGCTTCATTGCTTATTTTCTTGCTTGCCTGGCACAACTTCGCTCTCGGCGTGATCCTCAGTTCAACGAAAGCACCGGTAACCGTCGCCCTGCTCAAGCTGCTTAATCCGGGCGTTCAGTTCTATCCAGTCATGGCTGCGGGTCTGGTGGTGACCATGATCGTGCCGGTCATCCTGATCATCCTTGGCCAGCGTCATCTCGAACGTGGTCTTACCTTTGGGGCCGTGAAATGAGCCCCAGGCCATTGATGTTCTTCGGAACGACCAATCTCGACCTCTGCTTCAACGTCGAGCGGCTCCCAACGCCTGGTGAAAGCCTTATGGGAAGCTTAAAGCAGAATGCGGGAGGCAAGGGCGCCAATCAAGCGGTGGCCGCCGCTCGATTGGGACTTCGGCCGAGCTTCTACACCCGGCTTGGCGATGACGATGCCGGTCGATCGTTGCTGCAAGCGCTGCGTGAGGCCGGCGTCCGTCTCGACGCCATTGAGGTAAGCCCTGGGGAGATATCCGGTTCTGCTCTCGTCCTCGTCGGTGACGACGGCTCCAACATGATTGTCATAGACCCGGGAGCAAATGCAAACGTCACATCAAGCATGGTCGAGAAGGCGGCCGAGTTTATTGAGCGGGACGCAATCGTCGTTGCGGAGATGGGCATGCCGGTCGCCGCGCTCAATCACCTCTTTGCATTGAAGAGCGCCAAGGGATTCGATCTCATTTTCAATCCCGCCCCAGTGCGGACGGGCCTGTCGTCGGCGGCGTGGAGGAGTGTCGATTTCGTCACCCCAAACCAGACAGAAGCTTTCGAGCTCACCGGTGTCGAGGTGCATGACTTCGACAGCGCCGCCCATGCGGCGGGAAAGCTTCTCGATCTGGGGCCCAAAGCGGCGCTGATCACCTTGGGTGCGCAGGGAGCTTATTACGCCGATGCCAGTGCGACTTTTGCGCTGCGGGCATTTCCTGTGAAGGTCGTCGATACGACCGCGGCGGGCGATGCTTTCAATGGAGCTTTCGCAGCCTCACTTGCTTACCGGTTGCCGATACGAGAAGCGATCAAAAAGGCGCTCGCGGTTGCCGCCCTATGTGTGACGCGACGCGGCGCCCAGAGCTCGATGCCCAGCAGTTGGGCCGTCGACGAATTTCTGAATTCTCAATCGATCTTGGAGTTGGAATGACCGAGCAGTTCTCAGTTGAACACAGGACCGTGCTGGTGACCGGTGCAGGGGGAGGCATTGGCTCAGCCATTGCCAATGCTTTCCGCCAAGGCGGTGCGAACGTCCTGGCAACCGACGCAAATGTGGAAAACCTCCGGGACATTCTGACACGCTTACCGCACGGCAATGGTATCCTGCCGATGAGCATGGACGTGGCACGAGAAGATGATGTTGGCAGGGTGCTTGATGAGATCGCCAACCGCTTCGGTAGGCTCGATGTCCTGGTCAACAACGCCGGAATAAAATCGGCTCAGCCCCTACTCACGGGCGACGCCGAGAAGATCGAAAAAACCATACAGATAAACTCCGTCGCGGTGCTTCGCTGTGCCAAGCAAGCGATCGAGCGCTTCATGAGGAGCAAGGGCGGCCGCATCGTCAATGTCGGGTCCTCATTGTCATCTCAGGGTGCTGTTTTCAACTACCAGGCTGGCGGCGCCGACTATTGCTTGTCAAAAGCGATCGTGCACGACGTGACAAAGCTGCTTGCTTATGAATGTGCTCCGCTCAAGATCAACGTCAACGCTATCGCCCCCGGGATTATTGATACGCCCATGCATGGTCGTCCGCGGGAGGAAACCGAAGCGCGCCATAGTGGCCGAATTCCGCTGGGTCGGGTCGGACAGCCGGAAGATATCGCAGGGCTTGCGGTGTTCCTGGCCAGCCCCGCAGCTTCCTATATGACCGGGCAAATTGTCCATGTGAATGGCGGGATGCTGATGAATGGTTAGCGTCGGCTCCAACATCAACTGGCCGCCGATAGAAGGGATTATCTCCGATCTGGATGGCGTCATCTATCGTGGCAGCACCGCAATCGCGGATGCCATAGAAGCATTTACGGCGTGGCGGAAAGCCGGGGTGCCATTCTGTTTTGCGACGAACAATTCAACGCATACTCCGGAGGACGTCGTCCGCAGGCTGAGAGGATGTGGTCTTTCGATCGAGCCGTCGCAGGTCGTTACAAGCGCTATTAGCGCCGCGGAGCTCGTTCGAACGAGATATCCGGACCTAACGCGAATCTATGTCATCGGCGCTCCCTCGCTTGTCACGGCCATGCGCGATGTCGGGCTTGAGATCACCGAGCAAAGGCCTGAAGCGGTTGTGATGGGGCTCGACCGGGGTATCACGCACGAGAAGATGCGAATTGCCGTTGAGGCGATCCTCGATGGAGCTGTGTTCATCGGAACTAATCCCGATCTACTGCTGCCGACAGGCAGCGGGTTCGAGCCTGGGGCGGGTGCGACGATTGCAGCTGTGACTGCCGCTACGCAAGTGAAGCCTTTGATCGTCGGAAAGCCGCAAGTGCCGATGATCGAGACCGCACTCTCGCGCCTGGGGACGAACCGCGCGTCAACGATTATGATCGGAGACCAAGTTCCGACGGATATTCAAGCCGGGAAGAGAGCGGGCCTTTCGACGGTGCTTGTCACAACGGGCGTGCCCACCCGTCAGGATCCGTCCCTCATGGCCCCTGACTTCATTGTATCGAGCTTGCGCGAAATTCAGGTCAGTGCTGCTCGCGCGGCTCAACCGAGACAGAGGAGGGCATAATGGCAGAGGTTCGCCTGGAGGGCCTCAGGAAGTCCTTTGGAACCATCGAGATCCTGCGCAATATCGACCTGACCATCGATCACGGCGAATTTGTCGTCTTCGTTGGTCCGTCCGGGTCAGGCAAATCCACGCTGCTGCGTATGATCGGCGGGCTCGAGCCCATCAGCGGTGGGCGGCTCCTCATCGACAACGAGCTCGTCAATGACATCGATGCGGCCGATCGCAACCTCGGCATGGTCTTTCAGAGTTACGCTCTCTATCCGCATATGACGGTGAAAGAGAACCTGGCCTTTCCCCTGCGCATGGCGAAAGCCCCGAAAGCCGAGATCGCCACGAAGATAGCCAAAACGGCGTCGCTATTGCAGATCGACCATCTATTGGATCGCAAGCCTCGACAACTTTCGGGCGGGCAACGCCAGCGCGTCGCAATCGGGCGCGCCATCATGCGAGAACCAAAAGTATTCCTGTTTGATGAGCCTCTGTCCAACCTGGACACCGAGCTGCGCGTACAAATGCGAGTTCAGATCGCCAAGCTCCACAAGCAGCTCGGAAATACCATGATCTATGTGACGCATGACCAGGTAGAAGCGATGACCATGGCCGACAAGATCGTCGTCCTCAAGGACGGCAACATCGAACAGGTCGGCAGCCCCCACGATCTATATCACAATCCGGCCTCGCGCTTTGTGGCAGGCTTCATCGGCTCGCCAAAGATGAACTTCCTGGGCGGCAAGGTCGAGGCCGCTCACCAACATGGCCTGGACATCCGACTGGAGGCCGGTTCTACGATATCCGTTCCGGTCCAGCCGGACCAAGGACTCATTGGTAAGCCGGTTACCGTTGGAATTCGCCCGGATGATTTTTCCTCGACGACGCCCGGGCTGCAGGAGATCTCCATTGCACTCGACGTGGATTTCGTTGAGCATTTCGGTAGCGTCACGTACATCTACGGTTCGGCTGGGGACGAAACGGTCGTCGCCAGGGCGCCAAAATCCGGCTCGCGCAAGGACGCGGCAAAGCTCACTCTCACAGCCGCTCCTGCCGATTGCCATTTGTTCATGAGCAATGGAAAATCGGTGCGGCGGTTGCAAGCGCCTGCAACTTGGAGCTAGTCTTGACGCCAGCCGTGCGATGATGCCGGCTCAGGATCGACACGCGGACAGCTGAAGGTGAAGGGAGCCGGCATCAGGCAGTTCTTCCGCAATTCCCGTTCGTTTGTCCTTGGTGCGGGGATCGGATCGGGCATGACGGCCAGGGCCGCGGAGCGGGCGGGCGCCGATTTCGTGCTCGCACTCAATGCTGGCCGTTTTCGCGCCATGGGCGGGGCATCGCCCGCCTCCATTCTTCCAATCCGCAATAGCAACGAGTTCGTAGCGGGGTTCGGGCGGACCGAGATCCTGCCGAACACAAAACTGCCGGTTTTCTTCGGCGTCTGTACATTCGACCCCGAGCTTGATCTGGATCGATGGCTCGACCGGATCATCAAATGGGGATTTGCAGGTGTAACCAACTTCCCTTCGGTCATACACATCGACGATCACCGCAGGTCATTGCTTGAGAAGTCCGGCCTTGGATATTCCCGGGAGATCGAGCTCCTTGTGAAGGCCGCAAAACGCGGCGTGATGACGATCGGGTATACGCGTAGTCAATCCGAAGCCCGCCCGAATGGTCGAAGCAGGCGCCGAGGCCATTTGCATCAACTTCAATCTTAACCGCGGGGTTGAAAGCGAATCCGATCCGTCGATCAGCCTGGCTGAACTTGCAGCGCGTACCAGTGCCGTTGCGCGTGTTGCTCAATCGGTCAACAAGAGCACCATCTGCCTGCTGGGCGGCGGCCCGATCACAAAGCCGGACGAGCTCCTGGACATCTGCCGTGAGACCGGAATCCAGGGGTTTATCGGAGGCTCTTCGCTGGACCGCGTGCCTCTGGAGATGTCGGTCCTCGAGGTGACGTCCGGTTTCAAAACTATCCACCTGTTGCGCGAGAAGGTGGATCTGCTCGAACGACAGCTACAGTTGAGCGGCTTCAGGCACGGCGTCATTGCGCAGTCCTCGGCAATGAAGCGCATCCTGGAAACGACCAAACGCGTTGCGGTCACCCCCCGTCCAGTTCTCATCTGGGGAGAGGTAGGCTCCGGCAAGCGTCGAATAGCAAGCCTGGTTCACGCGTTTAGCGACCGCAGGCACGCCAAGGCGGCGCTGTTTCATTGCCGACCCGGTCCGGCGATGGATACACTCGGCCCGTTGTTCGGCGCCGAGCGCCTTGAGAGCGGCAGACGTCAATTGTCGCTCCTGGAGACATCGAGCGACGGCGCTGTCTTGCTGCTGCATGTTGACCAGCTTTCGCGTGAAGGTCAGGAACGTCTCGCCGATTATATGGAGACAGGTGGGTTTACCCCTCTGAACGGGCTAACTGTCATGCGTTCCCGTGCGCGGATCATTGCGACCGCGACGGTGGCCCGAGGCGCTGGTCTTGAAAGCGTTCTGTCCCCGCGGCTTCTTGCGCTCTTTACCGGGCTGGATGTCCAGCTACCTTCGCTTCCCGATAGGCTTGAAGATCTGCCGCAACTCGTTCAACATTTTACGGTCGAAGCCAAGGGAGATTCCAGCGCCCAGACGCTCACGATAGAAAACTCTGCATTCCTGGCGCTCGCCGGTCACGATTGGCCAGGCAATTTGCGCGAGTTGCGGCAGATCGTGAATCAGCTTGTGACCCTGCCATCAAGTCACATTACCGGTGAGGTGGTAAAGCCCCTTTTGCAGGGACCATCAGGGCCACGGCCGGCGGCCTCGCTGTCCGAGCGGGACTGGATTATCGAGGGCCTGAAGAGAAACCGGCTTCACCGCGGCAGGACTGCTCGCTCTCTCGGGCTTTCACGCAAAACCCTCTACAACAAAATTAAGAAGCTGCGGATCCTCGAATAAGCCTCATGCCGTTCGGAGCGGCTGCTTGGCCAGGCAGAACTTCGGTATCGACGATGATCCATGAAAGCCGATGCTTACGAGCGCAATGTCCGATCCAATCGAGAGAGCAAAATCGTCGGGGCTCAAATAGACGAACGCATCGACCTGCGCACCTAGCCGTTGCTCTGCTGCTTTCATCTTTGCCTCGTCCGACGCAACAAATAGGACTTTGAACCCGCGGCTTGCAAACCACTCCATGCGCCGAAGCTCGAGTTCCTGACCGCTATCGAGCGGCACTCCGGCCGGTGTCCGTTCAATCATGGCGGCCGGCGGAAAATTCGTTACTCCGGTCACCTTTGCATCTTCCAATAAATCCCCAAGATCTTCCCAGCACGCAAACGGATCGATCATGACCATCGCCGTGTAGCAGAAAGCGGGGAGTATGGGGCTCGCTTGCAGGTCTCGCAGGAGACAGTCGTTCCAATCGATAACGGGAAGCGTGGCCATGACGAGCGTGGCGTTCTGTGGAAGGGCTCGCAGCGACGGCGCATAGATCGTCATCTGATCATCGCGAGATGAGGTAAGACTTGCGGCAAGGCGGCCTACGACCTTGGCTCTCATGGTTTCTACCCAATCCTACCCAGTTCAACCTTCCGGCGATCTTACACGCGGCTCCCTCCAGGTCTAGACCATCACTGTTGATCATGGGGAGCAAGGTAATATCTATCTTCGACGCCGGAGCCGGGCCGGCAGGAAGCGAGAAAGGCGAACGGCGTCATCATCAGTCTTACCTGCGGTTTGCTTTGAGTGACCTCTTCGCGTCCACGTCTACTTGCATATGCTGCTCGAGCTGCGAGCGTCATCAAAGGGCTCGTGAAACGTATTGTCAGAAATGCTTGCGAGCCATCAGCGCCATACGAATCCGCTAGCAGACCGGCTCGTCTGCTCCTCCCTGACTAGAGCCGCTGCTGGAAAACGCCGGCAGCGGCATCTTTTTGTCTCGGAGCGCGCCTCGGCTGAGATGAGGAAAGCGAGGACGTGACGAGCCGCATTGTCCGGTCGATCACAATATGGGATGGCATCGACATGGCTGCTTCGGGGGCGGACACGGCGTGGCGTGATCACCTGGACGCCGAGGGCCGTATCCGACCGTGAGCGCTACGCGGTCTCGCTTCTGCCGATTGGTTTGGCTCTCGCGCGCATCGTCAAGCGCAGTTCGCGAAGATCACTCCCGACGGCTGCTCCGACTTCGGCGGCTGCATTCAGCTCGAATTACGAGCTCCAGCTCTAGGCCTTCGGACATTTGGGCTGACGGCGAAAAACATACGCAAGCTGCCGCTCGAGATGCGCAAGGTGACTCCGACCGGCGCTGGGCCGCTACCCGAGAGGATCTTCCTGGCCCGTTCGAGATCGCGAGATCGGGCCAACTGTTACGCAAGGGGGCTGCAAATTCAGGCTGGAGAGCATCGTGTCGAAGCGCGGCGAGAGGCCCGATCGAGCCCGACGGTGCGGCACTGGCGCAAGGTGGAGAACCGGGACACGCGCCCTATGCTCGGGTACTGGATTAAGTCCCCTTCAACCGTCGCCGCTACCACAATCAAGGCGTTGACGTGTTGTTCTTATTTTGTACTTATCTGGGGTGCGACGCTGCTTTTACGACCTCCGCATTACTGACATTCTCGTGGTTCCCGGTCTGCAAAAATTGGAAGTTGCCCTAAAGCCACGGCTATGGCTCTGCTTTAATCGGCCGCAGAGCGAAAACGATGCTTTAGGCATCTTTGCGCCCGGATGCGAACGGCCCGATTGAAAGTAGTCCACACCCTGCCTTTGCTATTCCAGAATCGAAGGGCAAAGATGATCATGGAAACCCAATGAACGCCGCTCTTCTCGCCAGAAACGATGATGGTCCAGCCATCGCACCCATTTCACCGTCGCGCGAGATGGGCGCGTACGAGGAGCTGTGGCTTCAGCAAGGGGCGACTTTCAAGACCATAGCTGATCGTTTTGCTGCCGATCCGACAGCGATGCCATCCGACTTTGTGCCTCCTAGCATAGCGGAAACCCGCGCTAGAGAAGTAATGACAAAACTGTCGAAGGCAGGAGTTACGCGGTTCGGCGTCCGAATTCATCACGCTGGTAATTACCCAATGCGGCTGCGCGATGCGAAGCATCCGGTCGAGCTCCTATACTTTCAGGGAACTTGGGAGCTATCGGAGACACGCTCTGTAGCCGTGGTTGGTAGCCGAAAGCCAAGCGATGATGGTATCGCGCGCGCAAAGAAAATCGCGCGGGAGCTAGTTGCTCAGGACTTCACGGTCGTCTCTGGATTGGCGTACGGCATCGATACGGCTGCCCACACCGCGGCTTTGGATGCTAAAGGAAGAACGATTGCGGTCATAGGTACGCCACTTGGCGTTTATTACCCCAAGGAGAACACAGACCTTCAGAAGCGAATAGCAACGGATTTCCTTTTGATATCGCAAGTGCCGGTGCTTCGATATGCGAGCCAGGCGGTCCCCCACAACCGGCTATTCTTTCCTGAGCGCAACATCACAATGAGCGCGATGACAGAGGCGACTATCATTGTCGAGGCGGGTGAGACGAGTGGAACTCTTACCCAAGCCAGGGCTGCGCTTCATCAGAGGCGCAAGTTGTTCATCCTCGACTCATGCTTCCAGCGGAAGGACATTACGTGGCCCGCGGCTTTTGAGGCCCGCGGCGCCATTCGCATCAAGAGCATGGAAGACGTTTGGGACGCCCTAAGTGTCAGCAGTCCGCTTCCAAAAAATTGAAGACAAGAATAGGGCTGATCACTACTACATCACCGAAGGTGATGAGTGCCTTTTCCTCTACGAGTATACGGCTGGAATGGGTTACGCCCACAGCGAGACCAATTCGCTCATTCTGAATCTGAAAAAGAAGAAAGGTGCAGGGGGATACACCTGGAAAGCAATAGCCATCGCGAGCTGCGCGGCCGCTCTCGGCCCGGCCATTAACCCCAAATGGCTGGCAGAAGCTGTTCTGGTACCTATCCCACCCTCGAAGATCAAGTCCGATCCAATGCACGATGACCGCATGACGCAGGTTTGCAAAGCAATTAGATCTGAGGCGACCGTCGATGTTCGAGAGTTGATCGTTCAAATCCGATCAACGAAGGCCGTTCACGATGGAAACAGACTCAAGCCGGAAGAGATCGAGGCGAACTATCGGATCGACGAAGCGCTCTGCTGCGCGGCAGATCCCAAATACATAGGCGTCGTAGACGACATCCTCACCGCTGGCGCGCACTTCCGCGCCGCCAAGAATGTACTTTCGAAGCGGTTTCCGAGCAGCAGGATCACGGGCTTTTTTATCGCCCGCAGGATATTCTCGAACCCGTTTGGTGAAGTGTCGCTGGACGATTTGCTGGCTTAACTTCCCTCCACGCTCGCGCAAACGCGGCCTGTTCGGGACCTGCGGCCCATTCGTCGTTCTCCTCGGCGGTCGCATCGAAGTCGCCGTTCATCGCGCGCCTGCGCAGCACCTGTCATGGCGGGATGGCAAGTGGCGGCGGCTTCGGCAAGATCGTTCATGAACTGCACCTGAGGCATCGCCAGCGGCGACAGGTCGTTTGGTAGTAGCCGCTCGCAGCGGGCTCGGCCAGGCCTTCGAGGCCAAGGTCCCGTAAACGCTTCGGGCAGCATCTCCGGCTCCGGAGCCCATGCCGGCGCTCGGTGCGAACGGTGTTAGGCCGCGCCGTTCATGGCGATGAGAAACAGCATCGACGTGGCCCTCGGTCAGATAGCCGATTGAGGCGGCGCAGCAGAGCTTTGACGTTTTGATGACCCATCCAGCCGGCCCCGATCTCCAGCAGCACCTGATTGAGGAACTCCGCGGCGATGTGGAGGACGTTCGCCACCTCCTGCGCGGCTGGAGATGTTGTGCGCGGGACACGCGACGCCCAAACTGCGCCCTGACCGAGGATCGCCTTTAGGCGGTGCTGGCTCATCTCGCGGAGCAGGATCTGCGCGTTGTTCCGCGCCTGTGCTCGGTGAGATCGTTGATGTTCGACCCGTCGCTTGGAGGTGCCGACCACGTTCTGAATGCTGGTGGTGCGCAGGAGGTCCGCGCAGACTGGATTGCCCCTACTGGTTAAGCCAGGCCCTGCATAGGCCCGGAACGGACTCTTGATGTTCTGGGGCTGCCGCATTGCGCGCCTACCCAACTTTACCCAGTCGCGCTCGGATCCGGGCTTATGAGCCATTTCACTTCGATCTAGACCTCCGAATGTCCTGAAAGGTCTAGGAGGAAGATCGTGTCTAACCATCGCGCGGACGACCAGACGTCGATCCGGGATGGTCATCCGTCCGATCGTGCCGGCAAGGTCGCGATCGTCGCAACCCTGGACACAAAGGGCCGCGAAACCTCTTATCTCGCGCGCGTCATCGAACATTGCGGCCGCAAGACTCTTACGATCGATGTAGGCACATCAAACGGAAGGGCCAGAAGCAAGCCCGGCGGTAGCGATGCGCGGGTCGCTGCACCCGCCGAGCTCTTGCGGGCGATAGCTCAAAGCGCGCGTGAGGAGGTCAATGAGCTGCTGCGAACAAGTGCGATTGACGCGATCGTTGGAGTGGCAGGCGGCAAAGGCAGCGCAGTCTTTGGTGAACTTGTATCGGATCTGCCATATGGATTTCCGAAACTGCTGGTGAGTAGCGCCAGGCCGGCCCTCCTGGCCGAATTAGCCCTCCACAATGACATTATCCTCTATCCAACCTTGGTCGACCTTTTCGGAATTAACGCGTTCACCGAACGTGCTCTCGAGAATGCAGGGCGGGCAGTGGCAGCGATGCATTATGTGCCCGCTCAAGGTCGGCGGGAGAGAAAGACCGTTGCAATCACGGCCTTTGGGGTCACGACGCCGGCGGCAAATCGCTGCGTAGCGCGGCTCGGAGAGGCAGGGGTCGACGCGATCGTCTTTCCGGCCAATGGCGCCGGGGGACGTAAGATGGAGCAGCTCGTATCCGCCGGTGAGTTCGATGCGGTGCTCGATCTGACCACGACCGAGCTTGCTGACGAGCTGGTCGGCGGCACTGCCAGTGCAGGTCCAGACCGGCTAAAGGCTGCTTCTCTCCGGATGATTCCGCAACTCGTCGCCCCGGGGGCCGTCGACATGGTGAATTTCGGCCCTCCCTCGAGCGTGCCTGCCGAGTTCAAGGGCCGCCAATTCTATTTCCATACGCCCTTCACGACGCTCATGCGCACGAACGCTGAGGAGAACGAGCGCATAGGCAGGCTTACAGCAGAGCGCCTCGCGCAAGCAAAAGCGCCCACCGTCGTGTTGTGGCCGGCCAAGGGGGTGTCTGACTATGACCAGGAGGGTGGCATCTTCCGAAATCCTGAAGCCGATAAAGCCTGGTTCGACGCAGTCAGGCAAAACCTACCGCCCTCGATCGTCGCCCGCGAGTTGAATTGTCACATCAACGATCCGGAATTTGCGGAAGCGGCGTCTTCGTGGATCGTTGAACGATTGACGGCAGGAGGGGCATGCCGTGCGGATGTTTGATCGGGCCGAAATACTCGCAAAGATCACAGCTCAAGTTGCTGCCGGAAAGGCAGTTCTTGCTGCGGCAAGCAGTTGCGGGCTCGTCGCAAAATGCGCATCTCTCGGCGGAGCCGACATGCTTGTGGTCTACAGCACCGGGCTGTCACGGTTGATGGGATTGCCGACGAGCCGGATCGGCGATTCCAATGCGCGCACCCTGGAGCTCGCGGCCGAGATCCGCAACGTTGTCTCCTCTGTTCCTGTCATCGGCGGGATCGAGGCTTGGGACCCTCTCCGACTCGACCTCGATGATCTTCTGGACAAGTTCTGGGCTGCCGGCTTCTCCGGCGTGATCAACTACCCAACCATTTCAACGATGGGCGAGAAGTGGCGCGAGCGGCGAGGCCGCATCGGGCTCGGCTTTGAGCGCGAGGTTGAGATGATCGCGGCGGCCCGCGAGAAGAACATCTTCTCGCTCGCCTATGTCGCGAGCCCGCACGATGCCAAAGCGATGGCAACCGCGGGAGCCGACTGCATCGTCCCACATGTCGGCGCAACGCGCGGCGGGCTTGTGGGGCATGAGGAGGGACAATCGATCGAAGAGGCCATCAGGCGCATCAACGAGATCAATGCTGCGGCTCAAGCGGTCCGCCCGGACGTGATCCTTCTTTGCCATGGCGGGGCAATCGCTGAGCCCCAGGATACCTCGGAAGTCTACCGATCGACCGGATGTGTCGGCTTCGTTGGCGCCTCCTCCATCGAACGGATCCCGATCGAGCGGGCAGTGAAGGCTGCGGCCGAAAAATTCAAAGCCGTTCCGCTCCCGCGAAAGCATCAACATCCTCAGCAGAATCCGCACCGAGACACGAATGAATAGCCCGATCACCAAATTCCAGCCCAATACAGCTCCGTCCTCCAAAGCGAGCAAACCATCTCACGATTGGGAGACGGACGTGCTCGTGATCGGCAGCGGCGCGGCCGGACTGTCCGCAGCGCTCTACGCAGCAAAGGCAGGACTTCGCGTCACGGTCTGCGAAAAGTCCGCCAAGCTCGGTGGGACGACCGCCCTCTCGAACGGCATGATCTGGGTTCCATGCTCAATGCAGGCTCGGGCGGCGAAAATTGATGATTCGATCGCGAAGGCGAAGACCTATCTGCAACACGAACTCGGCAATTATTATCGCCCCGAGCACGTCGACGCCTATCTTGAAGACGGACCAACAGCGCTCGCCAGCTTGGAAAATGGAAGTGAAGTCAAGTTCACCCTGGCCTCCGCTCCCGATTATCATTCGAACCAGATCGGCGGGGTCGACAAGGGTCGGGCGCTGAGTCCTGCACCTTACGACGGGCGGCTTCTCGGCAAGGATTTCGATTTGATCGGTGATCCGATCCGCGTGGTGCTCGGCGGCATGATGATTTCATCCGGCGAGGTCAGAAACTTCCTCAATCCGTTCCAGTCGGCTGCCTCGCTCAAGCACGTGCTGCGCCGGGTCAGCCGCTACGCAGGCGATCGGCTGCGCTACAGGAGGGGCACTGAACTTAGTGGTGGGAATGCGCTGATCGCGCGGCTATTGGTCAGCCTGCGCAGATATGGCGTTGAAATCTGGCCGCGCTGCCCGGCGATAGAACTGACCAGGGATGGCGGGAGAGTTACTGGCGCAATCCTGAAGCGTGATGGCGCGAATCTTCGCGTCCGCGCCTCGCACGGAGTGGTCTTGGCAACCGGTGGCTTTGCGCGGAACGGTCAATTGCGCGCTCGGCTGAGTGGAGCTCACCAGCACAATGATACGCTGGCGCACAGCGATGTCACGGGTGATGGCCTTGCGCTCGCAGGCAAGCTCGGGGCTGCAATCGATAACGACGTTGCATCGAGTGGCTTCTGGACGCCGGTGTCAATACTCAGGAACGGTCGCTCCTCGCAAGTTGTGCCGTACGGCTGGCTCGATCGTGGCCGTCCGGGTGTCATCGCCGTCGGACCAAATGCCAAACGCTTCGTCAATGAATCCAATTCGTATCATGATATCTGCCTTGCCATGTTCAACAACGGTTATCCGGCGGACAAACGGTTCTATTTTATTTGCGACAAGGAGTTCGTCCGCCGCAGGGGGATGGGGCACCTGCTGCCCTGGCCATGGACATTGAGCATCAAGAAGTATGCCCGTTTGGGGTACATCGAGATCGGCCGGACGATTACGGAGCTTGCGGGCGAATTGGGACTCGATCCTAACCAGCTCCAAAAGACTGTTGAAGAACACAATGCCCACGCGGCTGAAGGACGCGATCCGCTCTTCAACCGCGGTGAATCAGCTTTCAACCGTACCCTAGGAGATCCGGCGGCCGGAAAGAAAAACCCGAACCTTGGGCCTATCAAAAACGGCCCATTCATCGCGCTCCCAATTGTCCCGGCAACGCTTGGAACAGCCACCGGCCTTTCGACCGATGCAGAGGGACAGGTCCTGAATGAAAATGGGGCGCCGATCGCAGGTCTCTATGCCTGCGGCAACGACATGACCTCGCCGATGCGCGGAATTTATCCTGGGGCGGGCATTACGATCGGCCCGGCCATTGTGTTTGCCTACCGCGCGGTCGACAGCGTCGTACGGTCGGCGCGACAGGGACAGCCCGCGGCGGCATCGCAAGCGTAAGCCGAATGTTCTCTCCTGTTCGCCCTGCGACGACTGACTTCCGGCAAGGCAAGGGCGTGCGACGCGCGATTAATGCAAAGACACATTCGGACTATAGGAAGATTGAGGTAATCGCTTTCAGGCACATCGTGCTCTAAAATCATAATGACCGGCCACTGAGTATTTCCTCCAGAAGGAGCTAGAGTCCGCCCTGAAGAAGGACGGACAGATGAAGCGAGCACGGTTCACGGAAGAGCAAATTATTGCGGTGCTGAAGGAGCATGAGGCCGGGGGCGAAGACGGCCGATCTGGCTCGCAAGCACGGGATCTCCGAGGCGACGATCTACAATTGGAAGGCCAAATTCGGCGGCATGGACGTTTCCGAAACGAAGCGGTTGAGGGCCTGGAGGAGGAGAACGGAAAGCTGAAGAAGCTTCTGGCCGAACAGATGCTCGATGCAGCCGCACTCCGTGAGCTCCTTTCAAAAAAATGGTAGGGCCCGCCGCCAAGCGCGCTGCGGTAGCGCATCTGCAGGCCGTCATGAGCCTGTCGGAACGGCGGGCCTGCTCGATCGTGGGTGCGGATCGGGAGATGATCCGCTATCGCTCCAGCCGCAGGACGCAGTTCTGCGGGGCCGGTTGCGCGATCTCGCCAACGAGCGGCGGCGTTTCGGCTATCGCCGCCTGTTCGTCCTGCTGCGGCGGGAGGGCGAGCCATCGGGGCTCAACCGGATCTACCGGCTTTATCGCGAGAAAGGCTCACCGTCCGCAAGCGGCGGGCTCGCCGCAAGGCCGTGGGGAGCCGGGCCCCGATCCTAGTCGAGGCCAAGCCAAATGCCCGCTGGTCGTTGGACTTCGTCCACGACCAGTTTGCCAATGGCAGACGCTTCCGCATCCTCAACATCGTTGACGACGTCACCAAGGAATGCCTGGGCGCTATTCCGGACACGTCGATCTCGGGGCGGCGCGTGGCCCGCGAACTCACGGCAATCGTCGAGCGACGCGCCTTGACCGCCGCTTTACTCGTAACCAGAACGGCAAGCGCAAGGTTGTTGTGATCGTTCGCGAGCGCGACGGCAACTCCGTCCCGGCCGTCTTCAACTCGGAAAGCCAAGCCGCCTCATTCATCCGGTCCCGCATTGCCAAGGGTACGACGGTTCACGCCGACGAAGCCTCAGCTTGGGACCATCTTCATGAGCGTTTCGAGGTGAAGCGCATCAACCATCAGGAGGCGTACAGCTTTGACGGCGCCTGCACCAATTGGGCCGCAGAATACTTCTCCCGCCTTCGTCGCGCCGAAAAAGGCATTCATCACCATGTCGCTGGCCCGTACCTGCTGCGGTATGCTCAGGAGTCCTCATGGCGCGAGGACAACCGCAGAGTCTCCAACGGCTACCAGACGCAACGGGTCGCGGTGCTGGCTTTGAAGCGGGGCAAGTCGGTGGACTTCACTGGCTACTGGCAGCGGCAACCCGTTTCAATTGCGAATGCGACAAAGGTAATGAAGCAAGTATTCAATAGAATAGTCGGGTTTTGCAAAAACCTATTTATAATTTGCTATGGATCATCCGACAAGGTCGGTACTTGGCTGATGAGTGTACTTGCGTGCCTAGCGCTTCCCTGTCTTCCTCTGCTTGTTGAATTACTCAAGAAGGGTCAGATTGACCTAGGAAACATTATGATAACTGCGTCAATACTTTCGGCGACCTTTATTTTTACTGCTGGACACAGAATTGCCCAAGTAATTTACTCATTATTATTTGTAATAGCGTTACTCTTGGACGCCGTATCGGGTGGCCTTGCGGAGCAAATGGTTCATCACTACTCTGGAACTTTACTCGCAGCAGTTGCGTTTCTGCATACCTCTGAGAGATTCCGTTGGCATGTAGTTTTGGACAGGCCATTTCCATAGCGGGTCAATGACATGATCGACTCAGAAAATCTTCTATCGCTTGTGTCGGTCGCAGTTTCTTTGGCGGCCGGGGCAGCGTCTGCCAAAACTTTTTTTGAGGGCTTAAAAGTCTTAGGGCCAAGAAGCGCGCGGAGCGCTACCTCCATAATAAAATTATGTCCGACGCAGTATTGGCCGCGATGGTTAGTCGCGCCTCCAAGGCACCTCTGGACCACCAAGAATTAGAAGCGGTGACAAAGAGCATCGAGGCTGCAATATCGGCTATGTCAGAATCCGATAAAAAGCTAATCGGAGAGGGTCTTCACCAAGACAATCCGCGCGGCACAAAGCGTTATGTGCGCGATTTATTGACCGCCTCCGCTTGAGGGGGTAGTCATTGAAGAGGCGCGCGCTTAAACGTTGCTCGCGGCTTCTTTCAGTCGCCAGCGGGCCGGTCTAGCCTCGCCAACCTTCTCCCCCCCTGGCCGTCGTGGTTGGCAAGGCTGTGCTGTATCCCCAACGCGACGTTCTGCACGTCCTCCTTGGAGGCGTCCTGCACGCCAGGAGCGGCGAGAATGGCGGCGGCTAGCTCTTGCGCCGTTATGGGTTCCGGTGCCGTCCGGAGCACGTCCACGGCCTTCCTATACAATGTGCTCCGCTTGAACCACTTGTTCGGCTTCCGCCGCTTCACGGCGATGCCAGCGAGGTTGTAGTTCGGGTCCAGCATCTTGATGACGGCTTCCACTTGTCGCATCTGCTCGCTCATCTCATCGTACTTCTGCCGGTTCTCAAGGATGGCCCCGCCTAGTTCGGCATGAAGCCACTCAAGGGTGAAGATAGCGGGGCGAGTGTACAGGTTCTGCGTAGGTCTATGGCGGGCCATGGTCGTGTCCGGTTGATCTAGGTCAAAGGCTCAGAGGCGAGCCGCCGGATGCTCCGACTATGGTAAGAGACAACTGGATGTCTTGGGCTTCAGTCGTCTGGGCGCTGTTGGTGGCCAGCGCCTCCATTACTTTGTCGTTACTGCCTAGCGGCTGCGCCGGACAGCTAGGCAGTCCCCTTCAAAATTCTTGTGGCGTTTGCGCCATAATACCGAAAGTTCGCTGTCGGCGTCAGCGCACCATCCGCGACCATTTTGATCATTGCTCAGTCTGCTACGGCCGCAGGGCGAGCAGCAGGAGGAGGAATGGGCTGCCGAGTTCGTCCCTAATACGGTCCGGCGACGCAGACTGGCTGTACCTCGAAAGTGGCTCAAACTAATCTTTGGACTTCGCAGCGCGCGAGATGGCTTCCTGCACGCGGCGCCTGCTGCCGCGCGGCAATGAGGGTGACAGTGCTTCCCACCCAGATTGTCGCGCTATAGCCTGCCTCGGCCTGTTGTCTGAGAAGGGTTGCCTCTGCTGTGCCAAGCTCCTGCTTGATCCGGTCATGATTGGCGATAGCGTCGGCGAGTTCGCGGGGCAGAGTGGACTCGCGGCCCTGCGAAAAATAGACATGGGGGTTCTCCTTCTCCCGGACGGACCGAAAGGTTGATTGATCGATGATTGAACTGAATTGGAAGGTTACCCGCTGAAAATCACAGCTTAATCGAGATCGGCCGGTGCATTGTCGCGGGCACCATGCAGTACCCGGACGATTTCGGCGCCATTCGGGAATGCTTCCGTAATTGCCAACCGCGAAGCTGCGGATGCTCCTACCCAGTTCAGGACGTTGGCGGCCAGCCTGCGGATTCTCGGCGAGCATCTGAAAGGTGTTGCAGATCCGGTCGATGGGACGATCCGCCGCCGTGATGTTGTCTGATGCGACGAAAAGCCAGATTTCCTCAAGGTAGGTTTCAACCCGAGGACGCCTGGCCAGATTACCCGCCACGCTTGCTGGCTTTCAGCCGTTCACGTCCTCGGGCCTTGACCCGCTCGACGAGTTCGCCGGGCTCGAACGGATCGGCCGGGCCGCTGTCCAGCCTTTCCTGAACGGGAGCGCGCAAGGCCTCAAGCTTCGCCTTGCGACGCTCCTCGCGTTCTTCGATCAGGCGCAGGCCATCACGCATAGCCTCACTGGCTGTGCTGTAGCGGCCGCTATCGACAAGGTCGTTGACGAAGGTCTCGTCGTGCTTTCCGATGCTGTAGCTGGTTGCCATGCCAGGTTCCTCTTTCCTCATAAAGTAATATTCAATGATATCCCTGGCGAGGGGTACTGATATCCTGGCCGATGGCGACTCTCGTTCAGGAAAGATCCGCGATTGTGCGTTCAGCCAGTGCGAAAACGCTGTCCTTCCGGATTGTAAGACCCACTGGAACGAGGAGCTTTGCCGGCGTGGTGAGATTCTCGGCGTGAATCGCACTCGATCGCCCGGACGATTGTCTCATCGGTTAAATCGAAGTCGATATGGCCCCAGAATGTTCCAGGCTTGGTGCCATGTCGCCATTGTTGCCATTCATAGAGGAATTGCTGGACCGCGCGGTAGCCGCAGTGGCGGTTGGAAGGAGCGGCTTGGATCTGGATCGATGCGGCTAGCAGGTGTCCACGCGAGCGAAGGCTAAGGTGCATCAAGGCGCCTGGGAAGGGATGTGGATTGGTCGCTCAAGCAATCCACCAGCGGTTGTCATCAGGCGGCTGAGAATAGCGCTATAACCAGCCGCCCGCGTCCGGCGAGTTGCTTGAAATGTCCTAGGATATGTTTGCGGCCTCTTTGGCGCGCTACGTTGGACGAAATGACCTCGTCGTTTTGGTGCGGATGAACCATAAGCGGCCATCGTCATCTGGTGCATCTTCTCGTCTGGTTTGCTTCGATGGTTCGGTATCGTTGGCGCGGCACGCGATTCCGCCCGTACGGGACCCAGTCAGAGATACGGATAGCTCTCCCATCGCCTTCGACCGCATCGAAATTGGGCTGGCGAGAACGTGGGCCGTCACCGGAGAGCGGTCATGAGCGCGGGCGCAATTTCATCCGCCCAGCGAACATTACCCAACATTACTCAGATCTTTCCTACCTTTCTCTAGGCAATCTCCCGCTGCATGTCGTGAATGAAGAGGAGGCGGGCCGCTCGCGAAGCCCACCATCGCCTGCAACTCCCATTGCCGGGATGACCTTCCAGGAGCGCTCTTGTGACAGCAGCCCTTCGCATTCCAACGAGTAGTTCACGCATTGCAGCAGTGGACGTGAAGAGGCTGTGCTCGCAATCTCAGGGAATGTGACGCAGCGGCAATGGATACGCTCCTTATCGCGTCATTCGAGATCCTGAGTTTTGGCGCCATCGTGGTGCTGGTTGTGCTCGGTCTCGGGATCATTGCCAGCATGATGGGTATCTTCAACTTTGCCCAGGGCGAGTTCGTGCTGCTCGGCGCCTACGTCACTTATCTCGTGCACAGCGTTGGTTTGCCGGTCCCGCTCGGCATGCTCGCCGCGCCCGTCGCGGTCGGCGCGCTTGGGTTCGTGTTGGAAAAACTCGTGGTGCGACGGTTCTATACCGCTCCAATCGTGGCCATGCTTGGCACCTATGCACTTGGGTTGATCATTCGCGAAGCCGTGCGCGGGCTGACCGGCGGACTCTATCTCTCGGTGCCGGAGCCAATCAGCGGTTCTATCACGATCGGTAGTCTGCACTTTGCGACCTGGCGCGGCGTCATTGTCATCATCACTTTGCTCGTGATGGCCGTGAGCCATGCATTGCTCGCCTACACCTCGTTCGGCCTGCGGGTTCGTGCCTCGCTGGAGAACCCGTCCCTGGCGCGTGCCTCGGGCATCTCCACTGGCATGATCTACAGCGTCACATTTGCATTTGGCGCGGCGCTCGCGGGCCTTGCCGGCGCGCTGATCGTGCCGGTCTTTTCACTGTTCGCCGATCTTGGCATTCGCTTTCTCATCCAGGGTTTTGTTGCCGTGATGGTCGGCGGCGTCGGGTCTTTCGCGGGGCCGGTTGCTGGCGCCAGCCTCATCGGCACGTTCAGTGCCTGGCTGCCTTGGCTGATGTCCCCGATGATCGCCGACGTTCTGGTGTTCGTGCTCGCTATCATTTTTGTCAAGTTCCGGCCGCAAGGCCTCATTTCAGGAAGAGGGGTCAACCGATGATCAAGGCCAACCGACAACTGAGCCGCCGTCGCTTTCTCGGCAATGTCGCCCTCGCATCCGCGGCCATCGCGGTCGGTCCGGGTAGCTGGGTGATCCGCCCAGACTGGGCAAATGCTGTGGAAGGCCCAATCAGGCTCGGCATTGCTACCGATCTTACCGGCTCGCTCGGCTTCGCCGGCAATACCGACGCCAACGTGGCTCGCATGCTGGTCAAGGAAATCAATGACTCCGGCGGCTTGTTGGGACGCCCGATCGAACTGTTGATTGAGGATACTGCCTCCGACGAATCCGTTGCCGTGGGCAATGTGCGTAAGCTGATTCAGCGAGATAAGGTCGACCTGGTAATTGGCGGTATTTCGAGCTCGATGCGCAATGCGATCAAGGATGTCATCATCTCTCGCGGCAAGACCCTCTATATCTATCCGGAAGGTTACGAAGGCAAAGAGTGCACGCCCTACCTGTTTTGCACCGGGCCGGTACCGGCTCAAAATTGCGACCAATTCATTCCCTGGTTGATCAAAAATGGTGGCAAGCGCTTCGCGCTGCCTGGCTCCAATTATGTTTGGCCACAAACTATCAACGCCTATGCGCGCAAGGTGATCGAGAGCAGCGGCGGCGAAGTTGTCTTTGAAGAATACTACCCGCTCGATCAGATCGACTTTTCCTCCACGGTTAGCCGCGTCATATCCAACAAAGTCGACGTGGTTTTCAACGCCATTGTCCCGCCCGGCGTTAGCCCGTTCTTTAAACAGCTCTATCAAGCTGGCTTCTCAAAAAATGGCGGGCGGCTGGGCTGCGTCTACTACGACGAAAACTTCCTGGAAATGAACCAGGCCCACGAGATTGAAGGACTTGCGAGCAGCCTCGACTATTACAAGGTGCTCGCGGCGGACGATCCAGTGAGCGCCAGGATTCAGTCGGCCTACGACAGGCAGTTCCCTGCCAAATTCCGGTTCTCGGCAGGTAGCGCCGCTACGGGCACCTACCGCGGGCTGAAACTGTGGGAGGCTGCGGTGAAGGAAGCCGGGACGATTGAGCGCGACGCGGTCGCCGCCGCCCTTGACCACGCCAAGATTGCGGAAGGGCCGGGCGGGCCTGCGGAGATGGCGCCCGGCAAGCGCCACTGCAAAATGAACATGTACATTGGGGTGGCAAAGGGTGGCCAATACGAGATCGTTGCGCGTAGCGCCGGCTTGGTCGATCCGAAGGAATGCTGATGTCATCCACCGACACTGGCATACAGCCCACGCCAAGCGTCGTTGAAGCGGCTCGTTCGCCCGTCAAGGCATCCGCCTTCACCGGGCGACGGCTTCCGAGTCTCGAGCTAGCGTTGTTGATTGCCGCTTCCATCGCACCCCTGTTCCTGCGGGATTACATCACGGTCTATGCGACACGGGTGCTTATTCTGTGCCTCTTCGCCTTGTCGTTCGACCTGGTGTGGGGCTATGCGGGGATCTTGAGCTTAGGTCAGTCGTTGTTCTTTGGCATGGCCGGCTACGCTGTGGCGCTGCTTTCGCGCGATTTCGGGGTTGGTTCGATTTTTGCGGTTCTTCCCGTCGGAACTCTTGTAGGTTTTGTAGCGGCACTCTTGCTGGCGGGTTTCCTTCTTTTGGGTCGTCACCCCTCCAGTGTGGTCTTCGTTTCGCTGGGCACCATGACCGGAGCTTATGCGGCTGATCGGTTGGCGCGAGGGTCTCAATATCTTGGCGGTCAGAACGGTATCCCTTCGATTCAACCGATGACGATCGGCTCGCACGAGCTGAACGAGGGGCTTGGCTTTTACTACTTGGTGCTCGTCATTCTTGCTCTGATCTACCTTCTGTCGCGATTTCTGGTGCGGTCGCAGTTTGGGCTCGCGCTGGCGGGCCTGCGAGAGAACGAGCAGCGCATCGCCTTCTTCGGGTACAAAGCGCAGCATTTGAAGGCGATCATCTTCGCAATCAGCGGCGCGATTGCAGGTACCGCGGGCAGCCTTTATGCGTTCCACGAGGGATTTGTCTGGACCAACATGCTGGGCGTCGTGATGTCGACCCAGGTCGTGCTCTACGTCTTATTCGGCGGCTCCGGGACATTGATCGGTGCCGTGATGGGCACCGCGATTGTCGAGGGTCTCAGCTTTTGGCTCTCCGACAATTATCGCGATATCTGGCCGATCATCCTAGGCGTTCTGCTGTTACTCGTCATTCTGTTCCGGCCTCTCGGCTTGATCAGCCTCGTGCTCGGCGAGCGGGAACGTGTCGGATATTTCGGCCCGAGCCTCAGGGGGAGGCGCAATGCCGCTTCTTGAAGCCGCCGGCATTTCCAAGGTGTTTGGCAAGCTGACCGCGCTGGACGGCGCGGCGCTCACGGTCGGCGAGGGCGAGTTTCATGGCCTGATCGGGCCGAATGGATCGGGCAAGAGCACGCTGATGAAGTGTCTTGCAGGAGCGCTAATGCCGACACAGGGCAGGGTCAAGTTCATCAATACGGACGTCACCTCGCTTACGCCGCCAGAGCGTGCGCGAGCCGGTATGAGCCTTAAATTTCAGATCACCGCCGTGCTGCCGACCCTGACGCTCTACGACAACATTCTGCTCGCCCTGCAGGCCCGGTCCTCACTCCTGGACCTGGCATTCTCGCGCACTCGAGGACAACTGCACGAGCAGGTCATGACGATGCTCCTCCAGTTCCGCCTGGCCGATCGCGCCTACGATGCTGCGGCGACCCTTTCTCACGGGCAGCAGCAATGGCTGGAGATCGCGATGGCGCTCGCATGCAGACCGCGCCTGCTGCTGCTTGACGAGCCCACCGGAGGCATGAGCCTGGAAGAGCGCCGCGTCACTGGCGAATTGCTGCTGCCGATCAAACAGCATTGCTCCCTTGTCATCGTGGAGCACGACCTGGATTTCATCCGTGATATCTGTGACCGTCTGACCGTGCTCGATCAGGGCAAGGTGCTGGCGTCAGGAACGGTTGCCGAGATCCAGGCCAACAGAAGCGTCCAGGAGATTTATCTGCGCCGTGCCTGAATTCCTCAATATCAAGAATCTCGACGCCGGGTATGGACGCAGCCAGGTTTTGTTCGGCGTCAATATGGCCGTCCCGCCGCGCGGCGGTGTAGCCGTCCTCGGCCGCAACGGCGCCGGAAAGAGCACGCTCATGAAAGCGATCGTGGGCGAACTAGCGGCATGGAAGGGCGGCCTTCAATTCAACGGCCAAGACATCGGTCGCCGCCGGACCGAACAGCGCGTGCGGGCCGGTATTGGATATGTGCCGCAAGAGCATTCAGTGTTCGCGCGCCTGTCCGTGCGCGACAATCTCGCCGTCGGATCGCTTTTGTACCCCGATGGATCGGCTGTCGACCGGGTAATGAGCATGTTTCCAAAACTCGGCGAACGCCTGGACCAGCCGGCCGGAACGCTCTCCGGTGGTGAACGCAAGATGCTCGCAATCGGTCGAGCGATGCTCGGAAAGCCTAAGCTCCTCCTGTTGGATGAGCCGACCGAAGGTGTCTGGATCGGCGTCATCGAGGAAATCTGTGAGCGCTTGGTCGAGCTAGCCGCAGAGATCGCCATCATCATCGTCGAGCAACATCTCGATCTGGCAATGCGCGTCGCGGAACACGCCTATGTGCTGGATCGCGGCCGTGTCGCGCTGTCAGGCCCATCGCAAGAGCTGCGCAACGACCCGCGCCTGTTGACATATCTAGCGCCCTAGAGGCGTCCGCGGCGGCGGCCATCTCATAGCCAAAGGTGGCGCTTTCGAGCTCCTTAACGATGGCTGAACAGAGAGGGAAGATGTCTGAAACTATAGGCAATTTTGTAAATGCATGCCAAGTCGTCGATGTCCATGAACATCACATGGCGGAGGTCGCGCATAGCCGGGACGTAAATCTGTTGAAGCTGTTCCAGCAGAGCTATGCGGCTTGGACCAGCCAGGTGCTGCCATCCGAGCCCAAGGCAACGAGCAATATGATATTTACCCCGACAGAGCCGACCACCTGGGAGGCCCTTGCGCCGTTCGTGGAGAGGAGCGGATCGAACGCATTCGTCCGCAATCTCGTCCGCGGGGTTGCCGATCTTTACGGCGTCGCCGACATTGGAATTACTCGCGACAATTGGGAGGCGGTGGATGCTAGCGTGCGCTTGCGCCACATGGAAGCGACATGGCCAAGCGAAGTAATTAGGCGCGCCGGTATCGGGAGGATCGTAACGGACCCTTTTCTCGATCCGTTGACGGATCCGCGGCCGGTCCTAGGGCAAAGCTACGATGCGGTTCTGCGGATTAACGCATTCGCTCTCGGCTGGCACGCAGAATCCCGCGATCACAATGGAAATTGCGGCCATAAGTTGCTGCGGCGCCTCGGCATGGAGGTGAAAACCTTCGACGATTATTGCGATGCAATCCGTGAGCTCGTAGCCGGCTGCTCCCGGCGCAATCACATCGCGCTTAAAAACGCACTCGCCTATGACCGTGATCTAAGCTTTGACGAACCGAACGAGGAACTGGCTCGGCAGGCCTGGGGACAAATTTCACCGTCACCGGCAGCGCGCAAGGCATTCTGCGACTTTATCGTCGACCTGTTTTGTCAACTCGCAGGCGAGGCCGACCTGCCGGTGCAAACTCACCTTGGAACGGCAATCATAAGGGGCTCCCACCCGCTACGTATGACCGGGTTGATTGAGCGTCATCCTCGGACGCGTTTTCTGCTGATGCATTTGGCCTATCCTTGGAGCCGTGATTTGTTAGGAATGGCTTTTGTGTATCGAAATGTCTGGCTTGATTTGTGCTGGTCGTTTCTGCTGAGCCCGTCACATTTCAAGCTCGCCCTGCACGAGGCCATTGAAGTCTTGCCGGATGAATCCCGGATGATGATCGGTGGAGACTGCCTTCACGTCGAGGAGACGTTTGCCGCGATAAAGGGCGCACGCCAGCTCATCAGTGAGGTACTGAAGGAAAAGGTCGCGAGCGGTTACTTTGGATTTCGAGACGCAGAGCGCTTAGCCGTCAGAATCCTTGGTGAGAACGCGAGAGATTATTTCAGACGGTCCTGAATGCGCCCCTTCGTTACGCGATTTTACCCAAAAAATGGGCCGAAGAGCCTGCTCGCTCCCCCAAATTGACGGATAGCGTTCCGGCTGCCGTGCCCCTGAAAGAGCGGGGCACGTCGATCTTACGCCATCAGCCAAGGGGAGGTCAGTTTGATGTCGAAACGTCACCGACAGCTTAGTCGCCGCCGCTTTCTCGGAAATTTCGCCTTTGCGTCTGCGGCGATTGCGGCCGGCCCGGGCAGCTGGGTCATCCGTCCTGACTGGGCCAACGCCGCCGAAGGCCCGATCAGGATAGGCATTGCCACCGATGTTACCGGGGCACTCGGCTTTGCTGGGAATACCGACGCCAATGTCGCTCGCATGGTGGTCAGCGAGATCAACGAAAATGGGGGTCTCCTGGGGCGCCCCATCGAGCTCCTAATCGAGGACACCGCGTCCAACGAGTCGGTCGCCGTTGCCAATGTCCGCAAGCTGATTCAGCGAGACAAGGTCGACCTGGTGCTCGGTGGCATCGCGAGCTCCATGCGCAACGCCATAAAGGACATCATCATCGCTCGTGGTAAGACCCTCTACATCTATCCGCAGGCCTACGAGGGCAGGGAATGTACGCCCTATCTGTTCTGCACGGGCCCGGTACCGGCGCAGAATTGCGACCAGTTCATTCCGTGGTTGATCAAGAACGGCGGCAAACGCTTCGCGCTGCCTGGCTCCAACTACATCTGGCCACAGACAATCAACGCCTATGCGCGCAAGGTGATCGAGAGCAGCGGCGGGGAGGTGGTGTTCGAGGAGTACTACCCCCTCGACCAAATCGATTTTTCATCCACCGTGAGCCGCATCACCTCCAACAAAGTAGACGTGGTATTCAACAGCGTCATCCCGCCGGGCGTCGGCTCCTTCTTCAAACAGCTTTATGAAGCGGGCTTTTCCAGGAATGGGGGAAAGCTGGGCTGCGTCTACTATGACGAGAACACGCTCGAGATGAACCAGGCGCACGAGATCGAGGGCCTCGCCAGCAGCCTCGACTATTACAAGGCACTTGCGGTGGAAGATCCGGTGAGCGCCAAAATTCAGTCCGCCTACGAAAAGCAGTTTCCTGGCAAGTTCCGGTTCTCAGCAGGGAGCGCCGCGACCGGCACTTATCGAGGGCTGAAGCTGTGGGAAGCCGCAGTGAAGGAAACTGGTACAACTGACCGCGAGGCGGTCGCTGCCGCGCTCGACCACGCAAAGCTTGCGCACGGGCCTGGCGGCCCGGCGGAGATGGTGCCGGGCAAGCGCCACTGCAAGATGAACATGTATGTTGGCGTGGCAAAGGCGGGCCAATACCAGATCGTCGCCCGTAGCGCCGGCCTGGTCGAGCCGAAGGAGTGTTGATGGCCCATGCTGGACGGGCCAGCTTGGCTGGCCACGCATGTGAGCAGATCGCGGCAGTCAGTTTCCGCGATAGTTCGGCGGCCTTTTCTCAAAGAAGGCGTTCATCCCTTCCTGCTGGTCAGCTGTGCTGAACGCAAAGCGAATGGCTTGCCGTTCAAACTCAAGTCCGGCGTCCAGCGTGGTCTGAAAAGCGGCGAGAACGGCCGCTTTGGCAAGTTCAGCCGAACGGGGGGGCTTTTGCGCTATCAGATCGGCTAGTTCGAGCGCACGATTCTGCGCCCTGCCACTTTCGACAACTTCCGCCACCAGGCCGGCCTGCATCGCCATCCGCGCCGTGATGGATTGGCCGCTCAGGATCATCAGCATGGCCAGCGATTTGCCGGCCACGCGCGTCAGCCTTTGCGTCGCGCCATCGCCCGGCAGTATCCCGATGTTAATCTCAGGCTGTCCAAATGCCGCCCCTTCGCCTGCAATCACGATATCGGCGAGAAGCGCCAATTCGTGGCCGCCGCCAAAGCAAATGCCCTCGACTGCGGCAATGAGAGGCTTGGGGAAATTGGCGACATCCCGCCAGGCAGAACGTCGTGCAGAATTGTCGATTGCCTCAAAGCCGCGCTCTCGCATCTCCTTGATGTCTGCCCCCGCAGAGAAGAACGCATCACTGCCACAGAGTACGACACAGCGCACATCTTGGTCGATTGCGGCCTCGCGCAAGGCGGCGCCCAGCGCCAGAATCATGTCGTTGCTCAAGGCGTTTCGCTTCGATGTCCTATTCAGCGTCAAGAGGCGCACATGGGACGCGACGGATGTCGACAGGATGAGATCGGACGTCTGGGTCATGCAAGTTCTCCCGATATGAATATGAAGCCAGCCTTAGACTGAAAACGATTTCTTAGCAAACACGATGGACGAGGCGGCTTTTTGGTGCAATTTCGTCCGAAGCGCTGGCGCGCCTTGCTCGCGCACAGCGGACCGTGGCCCACAATGCTGCGTCTGGCCGCAAAAAAAGGCTTGACTGATGGTTTCGGATTTCTATTGTAACTGAAATCGATTTCAGAAGCGTATTGAAATGTCCGTCCTGCGGTGAGCCGGAAGTGCAACTGGCCGAGAGGCGGGGCGCATCTCAGGGGTCCCATTGACGCTGAGACGGCCTTGTGACGCCGCGGTGCCCAACAACAATGTCAGCTTCTTCAGAAGCGCGCTTAGAGCAACAGGAGGAAGGCTAGCCATGGGAATGGCACGGAATGTCGCGCGCGTTTTATGCGCGCCGCCGCACAAGTCAGGCGCGAGGATGGAGGCGTCCTGCGCGCAGACGGCGGGCGTGAGGCGAGGCGCGCAAATACGCCGAGCCAGGCGTGCTTCCCGCCGGCTTCCCCCGCACCTTGTGCCCAAGCGCTTGGGCACTCCGGTCGGTTCTAAGACAGCCACACTCGTAGCCGCCACAGCGGCGAGCGCAGTTGAGCCGACGAGCGGCTGCTCGTTCTCGCGCGCACCCGCAACGCATGAACGTCATCAATAGAGCCGAGAACCCATGAACATCATTGCTCAGCCTAGCGCTTTACCTATCCAGCTTGATAAGCCAACCGCCAACAAGCGGATGACGGCCGGCCTTGGAGGAGGGGTGGCGCTGGAGTGGTACGACTGGAATGTCTACGGCGTCATGGCTGCGTTTCTCTCGCCGCACTTTTTCCCTTCAGATGATCCTACCACCTCGCTGCTAGCGGGACTGGCCGTGTACGGGGCGGGTTTTTGCGCGCGGCCGCTGGGCGCAGCTTTGCTGGGTCCGGTCGCAGATCGCATCAGCCACAAGCGTGTGATGCTGATCTCGGTCACCGCCATGGCGGTTTGCTCGCTTTTGATATCCTTGTTGCCCACCTACAAGGATATCGGCGTCACGGCGGCCGTAGCACTGCTGATCATGCGCCTGATTCAAGGACTTGCCACAGGCGCTGAGGCTGGTGTTGCAAACGCCATTGCCATTGAATTGGCGCCTCCTGGCAAGGAGGGACACTACCTCGGTCTGATCGGTGGCACATTCATCCAGTTGGGAAATCTTGGATCTAGCCTGGTTGCCTTCCTGGTGAGCGCCTCCGTCGCGCCTGAAGCCATGCGGGAGTGGGCATGGCGCATACCCTTTGCAGTCGGGGGCGTGCTCGGCCTTCTGATCATCTATCTGCGCACGACGGTGCCGGAGACTCTGATCAATCAAGCCATGCATCGGCATGATGATTCTTCGCGCCTTCAGGAGACGACTGGCGGCGTGTGGAAAACGCTATGGAGTGTCCGCCTATCCTTGCTCGCAGTCATCCTGGTGATCGGGTCCGTGCAGATCGCCAACTATGCCTGGAATACCGGCCTGCCCAACATGGCCAACACGGTCTTCAAGGAAAACAGCACGTATGTGTACGGGATCATGACGCTGATGGTCCTGATCTGGATGTCGACGGCACCTCTCGTCGGTGCTTTCGCGGACAAGGTGCGACCCTCGCGCGCGTTCACGCTGCTGCGCCTTCTGCTTATCCCGTGTTTCTTCCTGACGATGCTCTATTCTGAAAAAGGCATTGTCACGTTCTTCTTTGTCACGGTATTCGGCGGCGCGATCGTCGGCTTCAACATGGCTCTCTATAACTTCATCGCCACCACGCTGATGCCGCGCGCCGTGCGGACCACGGGAGTGGCTCTCGGCTATGCGCTCGGTGTCTCCCTGTTTGGCGGGACGTCACCCTATCTGCTTGTCTGGCTGCAACGCGAGCACATCGCCTGGATGTTTCCTGTCTATGGATCGGTGATCGCGCTCCTGAGCGTGCTGGTCTATCGGATCGCCAAGAAGCGCGGCCGCCTCTACATCGGTGAATGAACGCGCTCTGCCCATGCCCTTCGCCGTGCCCCGAGGCTGCGGAAGGCGTTCGCGTCAGCGCAAGCTCGTATGGGGTCGCGCGTATCTCGTCATGCTGGGCATGAGCATGGGGCGGCACAAGCGTTCTTGCGGGCGCGGCCATTCACAAGACGAAGACTGCTTGCGATGCACTGAGTTGCCGAAACTGGAGTCCGAAGCATGAAAACACCTTCATCGCCGCACTTCACGCCAGTGGACTTGAAAGCCTACTTCAACGCCAGGCGCGCAAATGCGCCCGAAGGTTTCGCAAGCCGTCCGGGTGACACGGGCTGGATCAATTCGCTTCGCGGGCTCCAGACCCATCGCGGCATGCCCTTTCTCTTCGGCAGCGATACAGGGCCGGATGTGCTGGAGCTGCGCCCCGGGGCGCCTCCCGCCGTCATTGCCTTGCCGCCGACAATGGCGAGCTATTTGCTGTTTGTGCAAGTGGCGGCAGACCGCACGATTGCAAGCCCCGAGGGTTTCGGAGAGATTGGCCCGGCTACGCTGCCTATAGAAGGCAATCCACTCGGTGATTGCATAGCGACATACGGGCTCCGCTATACCGACGGCAGCGAAAGCGACGTGCCGGTGCTGCGCCGCTTCGCGGTCCAGCAGAACCATATCTCCTGGGGTGCGAGTCCATTCGCTGCCTTGCCTCTACGCGCCCCCATTGTACATGCAAGCACCGGCGAGGATTTCATACTCGGCAGAGCGCCGGGGGCGAGCTTCTTCCAGGGCGAGGCCCGCAACCAATCGGGACGCATGGATCGGCAAGGCGAGAACCTGTGGCTTTACGCGCTGCCCAATCCTTATCCGGACAAGGAGCTCTCGGCGTTAAGTTTGCGCGCGGAGCAGGAAATCTCTCTTGTGTTTGCGGTGACCACGACAGCGCTCGCCCAGCACCCGCTTCGCCTCCAGTTCCGTCGCAAACTGAAAGTGAGCCTGCCGCCCGGGGTCCATCTAAATAAGCTTGGCGAGCTCGATGTTGACGATCGAGGCGAGCAGATCGGCATGGACCTTGGCGCCGTCATCTCCGCCCGCGCAGTGCTCGAGTACTCCAGAGCGGATTGGCTAGGCGCCAAAGTTGATGTGCAGCCCGTGCGCTCCGAAAACGAAGTCATCATCGAGTACTCGGCGCATCCTGATGCGAAGCTCTATCTGTGCTCCGAGGATGGCCGCTTGCATATATTTGACCTTCGATCGCTGGAAAGTGGCGGCAGCGCAGGCGGCGCCTCGTTCGAGATGGCAGCAGTCGAGCCCGCCACAAGGCCGGTCAAGATCCGCATCGTGGAGAAGGGCAGCAGCGCGCGTGTTGCCGCGCGGCTGCATGTCCATGGTGCGCACGGCGAATATCTGCCACCAAAGGGACATCACCGCAAGGTCAATACCGGCCGGTTCGAGGACTTCTCGGGCGAATTTGCCAATGGGCTAAATCAGTACGCTTACGTGGACGGCAGCTGCGAGGCAGACCTGCCGCTCGGGCCCGTGTTTGTAGAGATCTGCAGAGGGTTTGAGGTGCGACCGCTACGCACCATCGTCGAAATCACTCCAATGACGGACAATCTCACCTTTGAGCTCGATCGTGTGCTGCGCTGGCGCGAACGGGGATGGGTGAGCTCTGATACGCACGTCCATTTCCTGAGCCCGCAGACAGCCCTGCTTGAGGGCAAGGCGGAGGGTGTCAACGTCGTCAACTTGCTCGCCGCACAATGGGGCGAGCTATTCACCAACGTCGCCGATTTCGACGGACGCACGACGATCGGGGCAAAGGATTTCGGCGGAGACGGAGAATTTCTGGTTCGGGTCGGCACCGAGAACCGGATGCAGGTTCTAGGGCACATATCTTTGCTTGGTTACGAAGGCGAGATGATCAATCCGCTCTCTTGCGGCGGGCCCAACGAAGCTGCGATCGGCGATGTTCTGGAAGCGACCATGGCCGATTGGGCGGAGCGCTGCCGCCAGCAAGGGGGACTGGTCGTCATGCCGCACGCGCCGAATCCGCAAGCGGAGCGGGCGGCCGACATTGTGCTCGGTCTTGTCGACGCCATCGAAATGATGTCGTTCAACCCGCGGACTGCACAGATCAGCGCATTTGGACTCGCCGACTGGTACCGTTACCTCAACATCGGCTACCATCTGCCGCTGGTAGCCGGCTCCGACAAGATGGACGCGGCCGCACTCCTCGGGGGCTCGCGGACGTATGTGCGGCTTGGCGAACGTGACTTTACGTATCGCAACTGGATGGATGCCGTACGTCATGGCGACACGTTCATTACTGTCGGGCCTCTGATTGAGATGACCGTTGAAGGACGGCGCCCTGGAGGCACGGTGGAGCTTCCCCGTTCAGGCGGCATCCTCACGATCGACTGGCGGATCGAATCGGTCAGCGTGCCGCCAGCGCGCCTGGAGCTGATCCGCAACGGCAGCGTCGTCGAGCAGGTTCGATGTGGCGGCTTATCTTGCAAGGGACAGCTCTCGCTGCCCGTCAGCGCGTCATGCTGGATCGCGCTACGCGTTCGGGGCAGTGTCGCCGGACGCGAAGCCGACATTGCGGCGCATACCAGTGCGGTATATGTCCAGGTAGGCGACATGCCCATCTTTGCCACCGCGGACGCAGTGTCGGTCCTTGCACAAATCGAGGGATCGATCGCCTATATGGACACGCTTGCTCCCAAGTCCGATGAAGCCCGGCACTTGCGGCTGCGAGCCGCCCTTGAACTTGCGCATCATCGCCTGCACCATAGACTGCACGAACTGGGTGCGAGCCACCACCACGCGCCCGTTCACTCCGTTCACGTTGAACGCGAGCATTGAGACGCCTTCGGCGCTATTGACGGTCGCTCGGCGCACTGCCTGCTCGGCAGGCTCTGCTTACGGGCAATTGTTCAATGAAATGCCCACCGGCTGCCTGGGGCCGCGAAGGATAGGCCGCGGTTCTGAAATGATTTCAGGGACGTTGCCTGCTCAATGATCTCGACTGCGCCCGCGACGGGCGCCAGACCGCGGCGGCGCGCTCGATGAGCGCATGACCAGCCGGTACGGCAGTACGACACTTTTCGGGACAGGACTTCCGGCGATGGCATTGATGAGATAATCGGCGGCTCCCCGGCCGATTTCTGCTGCGGGAACACTGACCGTTGTGAGCGGCGGGTCCATTTGCGCCGCCAGCTCCACATCGTCAAATCCTGTGATGGATAGCGTAGCCGGTACGGCCAGACCCATCTTGCGAGCCTCTGCCATTGCTCCGATGGCAAGCGTGTCGGTGGTGCAGATAACTGCTGTCGTGTCCGGGTGATCGGTGAGGAGTTGACGAAGGGCACTACGGCCCTGGGCAAGCGAATAATCGGCCTTGACGATCTGGGTTGGCTTGAGCGGGAGGCCGGCGTCGGAGAGCGCGCGCTGAATTCCCTCGAGCCTGGCGCGGGATCTGTCGTTCGACACGGCAGCGACGTTGGCGATCGCGCCGAAGCGGGCGTGTCCAAGCCTGAGCAGATACTGCGTCATCTCGCGGGTGGCGCTTTCGTTGTCGATTCCGATCGCGGGCATGCCGCCGGCCTTGGCAACATAGGTGGTGATGACGGGTACGCCTGACTGTTCGATCAGGCTCCTCAGCTCCCGTCCGTGGGAAGCTCCGACCAGCACGATTCCATCGATGCCACGTTCAATGAGGCTGCGCAGTTCCTGAAATTCCCGCCGGTGGTCATATTGCGAATTCGCAATGAACAATGTGTAGCCGCTCTCGCTAAGGCGGTTCTGGAGCGCTTCGACGCCTTCTGCAAAGATACCGAGTGCCAGCGTCGGAACGATGATGCCGATGGTCCGCATGCGTCCCGATTTCAATGCTCGCGCTGCGCTATCGCGCGTATAGGCGAGATCATTGATATGCCGCATGACCCGGTCACGAAGCTCCGGCCGTACGATATCGGGGTGATTGAGCACTCGCGATACGGTCGCCGGCGACACATCCGCCTTCCGGGCGACGTCCTCGATCTTCACCCGCGGCTGCTGGCGGCTTTTCGGCGCGATCACGTGTTTCTTGTCCATTTGCGTTGGTCACCAGGAGCCGGAGAGAGTTTCCTCTCACAAGGGTTAAACCATCACCAGCGCCACTTTCTCAAGCCCTGGATGCGGGCCGTGCGCGCTATTTCTGACCCACTCAGGCGCAGATCAAGCGGGACGAGGCCAGGCTCATTTGAAAGTTGGGTGATTCACTTGACTCCGCTTCTCGCATCGCTTAACTCTGAAATCGATTTCAGAAATCGAAGACCAAAGCGCTCGTTTCAGCGAAAAACCGAAGGCTAGGATGTGATGGTCGATCTCTTGAAGGGCGTTCGTGTCCTCAGCCTCAATCACTTTCTGATGGGTCCGGTCGGCGTGCAGTTTCTCGCCGACCTCGGCGCGGACGTGATCGCCGTAGAACCGCCCGGAGGGGCCTTTCAGAGGAAATGGGGCGGGGCCGACAAGCAGGTTGATGGCCAGTCGATGTTGCTTCTCACGGGAAACCGCAACAAGCGCAGCCTCGCGCTCGATCTGAAAAAACCCGAAGCCGTGGTCATCGCCAGACAACTGATCGCGAAATCGGATGTGATCGCAGAGAACTTCCGCCCGGGTGTGCTCGACAAGCTTGGTCTCGGCTACGAGGATGCAAAGAAGATCAATCCGCAGATCATCTATGCCGCTGCGTCCGGCTACGGTCCTGACGGGCCCTACGTCAACCGCCCGGGCCAGGATCTGCTGATCCAGGCGCTGTCAGGACTTGCGATGATTACCGGAAGTCGCGAGCAAGGGCCTCGCGCCGTCGGCGTTTCCGCCATTGATCATCACGGCGCCGCCTTGTTTGCGGCGGGCATCCTGGCTGCGCTGGTGAGGAAAGCGCGCACAGGGCAGGGCTGCCGGGTCGATGTTAGTTTGCTGTCGGCTGCGCTCGATCTCCAGATGGAATCATTTACCTGCTACTTGAACGGCCAAAGGCCTGACGACGTCCGTCAGCCGGGCCCGGTCGCGGGCTGGTATTATGGCGCGCCTTACGGCATCTATGCGACGCACGATGGGCACATTGCGATTTCTTTGGGATCCCTCGAGGCGCTCTCAGACGCGCTTGGCCTTCCCGCCGACCGGCGGATTCCTGACGAGGATGCGTATCGCCGGCGGGATGAGGCCTCCGCCATGATCGCGGCCAATGTCGCCGAACGCACAACGAGCGAATGCATCGGCTTGTTCGAAGCCCATGGAATTTGGCACGCTGCGGTGAACGATTATGCCGACGTGGTTGCGGATCCGCAGATCGCGCACAACGGACATTTTCAGGTCGTCACCGGCGCGACCGGCGCTCCCATTACCCTTGTCGGCCATCCCGTGCGCTACGACGGCGAGCAGCCGGACGTGCGTTTGCCGCCGCAAAAGCTCGGAGCGCAAACCGAAGAGATTCTGAAAGAGCTCGGCTATGACGACACGAAATTGAAGGATCTTTACGATACAGGCGCCATCGGCGCTGCGGACTCGCATCACTAAACGAACAAAGAGATTTCTTGGAAGTAGCAAGCTTTCCAACGGGGGGGGGGGCATAGTGAGAGGCCTAAACGTTGCGCGCGGCGTCGGTCCCTCGCGGTGCTGCTGACGAGGTTTGCTGCTCGGCGGCGATGCAACCAAGCACGCTTGGAAGTCGCGTGAACACTCACCATTCGCGCTAGCCCAGGATCTGTTGGTAAAGAGCTTTGAGTTGTCGCCAGGCCAAAGGCCGCGCGGCGAGTTTTATGATGGACCGGAAGCCATGTCGGACAACCAATATCTGCTCGCGCGCGGGCGCATGCTCAAGCGCATTGCTGAGACTCGGGACATTGCACGCTCGGGCTTGCCACACTGGGCGAGTGCCGCAGACGGAAAATGGACCTTCACGCCCGATGGTGATTGGACGGGCGGGGCATTTGTCGGCGAGCTCTGGCTCGCGCATCTCGCTGATCCCCGGCAGTTCCCAATCGAAGACGCCCGTGCTGCGCTAAGTCGAATGTTGCCGCGTGCCGAGCGGCTTACGGCCTTCAAAGGCTTCGGCTTCTATCATGCTGGCGCCCTCGGCAGCATCTTGTGCAAAGACGAAAACGCACGCGACGCTGCTCTGACAGCGGCGAGGTCGCTTCGTGATATGTTCGATCCACATCTCGGACTGATACCGTTGGGCAGCGATGCCGAGGAGGCGAACGCAGTCGGAGCCTCCGAGAGCAGCATCGACTCGCTCCAGGCGACAGGCCTGCTCTATTGGGCCGCGGACGAGCTTTCCGATGCCGGGATGGAGGAGGTTGCCAATGCACATCTGCGGCGTGTTCTGGACATCCATGTGCGGCGGGACAATTCAGTTATCCAGTCGTCCACCCTCTATCCCCACACCGGGGAGGTACTCAGGACGCACACGCACAAAGGATATAGCGATATCAGCACCTGGGGCCGGGCGCAGGGATGGGCGATGCTCTACACCGCTCACGCCGCCATGGTCCGCCCGGACGAGGAGCTATGGCGCGACTACGCCGTGCGCCTTCTTAACTGGTGGATCGACCACGTCCCTGCGGATCTCGTTGCCTTCTGGGATTTCGACGATCCGGCGATCCCCAACACTAGCAGGGATACTGCGGCCACTGCTATCGCTGCTGCCGCAGCGCTGCGCCTCGCATCCGCACTTGGTCCTGAGCGGGGCGCCAAATATAGATTATTTGCCGAGCGCACAGTTACTCAGCTGATCTCAAAATACCTGACGCCGACTGGTCCCGATGACCGGCGACCGCCTGGAATGCTCACCGGCGGTTGCTTCACCCGAAAGGCAATCGTGCGCGATATCGATGCGGCCCAGAACGTTGAACTGATCTTCGGAAGCTACTTCCTGTTTGAATGTCTTGCCATTTTGACGGACCTGGTGCCGCCTGGCTGGGTCTAGGGGGTGCCGAAACGCTCCGACCAAGACCTCAAACCAAACTTGTTCGTGACGCCACGGCAGTCAATCTCCAGTCCTTGGAGGTTTGCGATGGGCTGACCGAGTTCGAGAGCAATTGACTGCCTCCTGTCCGGAATCCTCTACATGAGAAATGCGAAAACTCCCATTTATCGCGGCTTGTTCCCGGTTGCTCCGACGCCGTTTACGGACTCGGGAGATCTCGATCTCGAAGGGCAGCGGCGCGTTCTCGATTGCATGATTGATCAAGGCGTGGACGGGATCTGCATTCTGGCCAATTACTCCGAGCAGTTCCTGCTCTCTGATCAGGAACGTGACATTCTGGTCGAGCTCTGTCTTTCGCATGTTGCGGGCCGCAAGCCGGTCATGGTGACCTGCAGCCATTTCAGCACGCAGATTGCGGTGCAACGGGCCCGCTATGCGGCCGAACGTGGCGCAAGTCTCCTCATGCTGATGCCGCCGTATCATGGTGCAAGCCTCAAAGCGGACGAAGGCGCCATGATCGAGCATTTCGGCCGGGTCGCGGACACAGCCGGGATTCCGATCATGGTCCAGGACGCTCCGCTGTCCGGCGTTACATTGACGGTCCCGTTTCTCGTTCGGCTCGCTTGCGAGGTGCCGCTCGCCAGATATTTCAAGATCGAGGTGCCGTTTGCGGCTGCCAAGCTGCGCAGTCTGATCGAGCTCGGAGGTGAGATCATAGTTGGTCCTTTCGACGGGGAGGAAGCCATCAGCATGATGGCAGACCTCGACGCCGGTGCGAGCGGAACAATGTCAAGCGCGTTGTTGCCGGACCTGCTGGGCCCCGTGCTCGCTCATCACAGAGCGGGCGACAGGCAGCAGGCCGCTCTGGCGTATGCAAAGGTGCTGCCGCTCATCAATTTCGAAAATCGCCAGTGTGGCCTGCGCGCTGCCAAGAGCGTGATGGCTGAAGGTGGCGTGATCAAATGCGAAGCCGTACGGCATCCGCTCGAACAGATCCATCCCGCGACGAGAGCTGGCTTGATCGAGCTTGCGAATGAGGTCAACCCCCTGGCTCTTCGCTGGGGACATTAAGGTGCGGGCATCACGCGGCGGGAAAAAGCGGCGGAAGCTGTGTACCCGGAAATTTGGATGTTCATCGCTGGGGAATGGACAGAAGGGCGTTCAGATCCCTCGGCATCCTCAAAACGGCGAGCGGATAGCCAATTGACGAAATCTTTTGGCGCCCAAACGATTTCGATCGTGCGATCATGGGCTCCTAAGGAGGGCTGGGCTTGGCGAAAGCGTTCGACATCGACCGATCCAGGGTTGGACCGTCCTGAGGTTCTGGGAGCACGAGATTGAGGACAACAGAGGCGTACTGGTGAGACAGGTAAAACGCGCCGTGAAGGGATCGCGCAAGCGCGGACGGAAGCCGTAGGCCAGAACTAAAACCGGCGGACCTTCTCATCGATGCCACGGCGCGGCGTAGTTTTAGCCGAGCCCCTTTCGTGATTTCCGATTTAAGTTGCATTGCAATATTTTCGCAACTGACTTGCTGGTCGAGATGCTATATCGTGGACGAAAGTTTATTTGCGACTTTTTATTTAGGCAAGCCGATGATCATTTTAGATCGAAAAGTGGCAGCGCTCGTTTCAGCAGCTTGTTGCTTCATGGTCGGGGGATGCGGGACCTATCTCCCGGATATCGTTGCACCAAACGAGCCGCACGCTACGGCGTTCTTGATCAACCGGATCTTGAATCACGCGAAATGCGAACTGCGCGATGCCGTGATCGCGGCTCACAACAACGATCTCAAGAACGCTCTGCGATGTCACACGCGACGACTGACTTGGCTCGATAAGGCCAAAGCCAAGATCACGATCAAGCTCATCGCCGAGGAAAAGGGCAGCCTAAATCCGGGGCTCAGCTTCAAGCAGCTGCTCCCCAGTGCAACAACGAATTTTAGCAACAGAACGAGTATCTCAACGCCTCAATCGACAGCTCTAGGACTGGGAGGACTCCTGCAAGCCGACGCTACGCGCACGGAAAACATCGACTACACTTACGACGTAGCTGCCGACTTCCTCAACAATCAAACGCATGACCTTGTCGAGCCCCGACCTTGCATTGAAAAAGGCGGCATTTTTCTCGACGCCGATCTAAAGGTCCAGGACTGGCTCGATGGCGCGACGCTGCCGTTCTTAATTTCAGCCAATGTACCCTCTGAGGTCGGGACCACTGCGCCCGACGTTCTGACGCACGAAGCAAATTTCGTCGCGATGGCGAACGGTAACATCACCCCGAGTTGGACCCTCGTAAACGTATCCGCAAACACGGCCGCTAATCTGATCGCAGCAGGCAGAACAACGACCGGCGACATAATCATATCGCTGGGCGCACCGAGCAAAGTTCCGCAGGCTCATGATATCGCGAAGCTGAATTCAGGATTCACGGCAGCGGTAAAATCAGGGAGCTGAGATAGAAGATGAAAAAGGTCCCCAGGGTCTTGAGCGCTTCAAAAAAGATGGGGCATCCGAAGGTTGCGAAGCCCAAGTCTTTGACCAGTGGCATACACTTCGCTCAACAACACGCTGCGCCGGGGGACGTTGCATGGATAGGACCCTGCAACAACGGCACACGGATCGTCTGCTATTATGATGAGAATATGGATCCATCGGAATGCAGAAATCAGCCTTGCTGATTTTTGTCCAACGGTCTCGGGCGGGAGTTTTCTCCAGGCTGTGATGAAAAACCAACTTGATTTCATTGGCTGCGAAGCCCAGCAGGGAGAAGGAGAGGGCATGCTTGAAAGATGGTCCGCTTGAAGTCATAATAAGCGTTCATGATCGAGCCAAATGTGGTAGGGTCAGTTCACCCTTTCCTGCGATAACCGAGACGCTGAATTCCACCGCGGCAGCATCCAGAACCGGCACGCACACCGCGCTTTCGCGCGCTAGGCGCACCGCACACTCGATATCCTTTGCAGCATTCCCAATCGAGATTGCCAGTGCATCTGGTCTCTCTCCCAACAAAAAGGCAGCGAAGGCTTGAAATATTCCACTGTTAGTAGAACCCCGACTGACCAGGGAACGCAGCGTTACAAGATCAATCTGAAGACGATCTGCCAATTGGCAAACCTCAGCGGCAACCGCAGCTATGCCCATAGTCATGCTGTTGTAAACGAGCTTCAGCTTGTGGCCTTGTCCGACATCGCCAGCATGCAGGACGGTCTCGCAAAACGCGGCCAGAATGCGTTCGGCGACGGGAAAGAGTGTTGCATCTGATCCAACCATCGCATTGAGAAGGCCGAGCTCAGCTTGCTCGGGGCTTCGTGTCACTGGAGCGTCAATAAAGCTTAGACCTCGTCTTTGCGCCTTTTTGGCCAATGCAATGGTAGAGGCAGGATAAGAGGTCGTGCAATCAATTATCAAACCTCCTCGGCTCATGTGCGCAAACAGCCCATCGTGACCGAGACACACCGTCTCAACCTCGCGGCTGGAGGGTAAGGACAACACCACCACACTTACGTGCTGCGCCAACTCAGCGAGCGACTTGTGCTCTCGGGCTCCGGCACCTGTCAGGCGATCAGCACCGAGCCGGTTCTTGTTGACTTTGATGTGGAGCTCGCTTTGCTGACGCAGCAGGCTGATGCCTATACCCGTTCCCATGCGCCCTGCTCCGACGAGACCTATGCACTGCTTGATCGTTGTGGAGGGCGCGTTCACTGATGATCCCTTGCTCATGATTCAACATCCTGAAAAAAGCCATGCCTTTGCAGGATGGGCACGAGCTCGTGGTGGTTGTTGATCGTGTAATCTGGATGGGCGGCTTGCAGGCGGGAGGTCGAAACAAATCCCCCGGTAATAGATATGCTCGTCAGCCCGAGGTCTCGTGCAATATTGGTCTCGACCGGCATGTCGCCGATGATGAAGGTGGACGATGGCTTCAGGTTGTGGTTGTCCATATAAAGCCGAAGTCGCTCTCCTTTGCTCATCGATTTGTACTGCGTGGCGCGACTTTCGAATGCGAGCACATCGGTGATGTAGTTATCCACCCCAAGCCTTCTCAGCTGGGATTTCAGAGGCGCAACTATGTGGTTGCTAAGAATGATGAGCAGTGCTGATTCTCGTTGCGCCAACTCCAGTACTCTGCGCGCCCCCTCACGTAAATCGGCTTTGGCCGCAAGAGGCTCGTATGTGTCGTGAAACAGTGCGCCTTCGTCATGCTCCACTGCCTCAACCTCCTCCTGCGGCATTCCAAGGCTATGATAGAGACGAGAGAGGGGAACATCACAACGATCTCGAAAGGTCTTTATATCGATGCTCGGGCGACCAAAGCGGTCCAAAATGACATTGGTCGTTTCGAGCAGCGCATAGGTGTCATCGAGCAGTGTTCCGTTCCAGTCAAACACGAGAACGGGTTTCATGATCTTGACCTCGAACGGGTATTGATAGGAAGGGTGGCCAGCAACGCTTCCAAGTGACTACGCGCGAGCTGCCGCCCAGCGGGGGTCGGCATGTCGAACGTGAAGGGTGACAGATCGATGCCCTCTAGCCTGTTGGCCAATACCGATACAAGGGCGCGGAAGGGCAGATAGGTTATCGATGCTGCTTGGATCCCCGTCGCAATATTGCTCTCAACGATTCTGAGCGCTGGCGGCTCCATCCTGTGGAAGCGGAGGCATTGGGCGAGCAGTTCGGACGGCAGCCGCTTCAATGCCTGCCAGAATGCGAGCTCGTCTAGCGTATCAATACCCATGCCGTAGTAGTTTGGCGCAACTATAGGAGGAGAACCAATCGCCCAATGTACAGCTTTGGCTCCAGCGGCAAGAAGCATCGTCGTGACGGCTTTGCTGGTATCACCTCGAATGAGCGCCTCGTCGACAATTATTACGGTCCGCTCAGCAACGGCGGGTTCGGACACTCGATACTTCCGGGCGATGCGAGATTGCCGGGCGTTGGTTCTGCCGAGCAGCGTTCGCTCAAAAAATTGCGTCGCCACTACGTCAATACGGTCGGTAACCACGCCCTGTTCGGCGAGAGAGTCAAACAGACCATCGGCGTATGGCCCCCCTGTATTTGGCATGGAGGACACGATTGGCGGCATCAAGAGATCTGTTTTAACTCGCTCCGCAACAATTCTCCCCAAAGAGAGTCCGATGTTGTAACGGGTTTGGCGATGTGAATGGCCGTCGACCGACGTGTTCGGGCTTCCCAAATAGAGGGCTTCGTAGGCGCAGAGCTTGGCCCTATATCCTCGGCAGTTCAGGGCATGGTCAACGCTGGCGCCGGTCTTAGCATCCACGCGCTGTATGCTCCCAGGCAAGAGCTCGCTGGTTTCACCTTCCAAGCCTGCGAAGGCACAATTTTCAGAAGCAAAGAGCAACAAGCCATTACGTGCTCGCATAGTCTCCAATGGTCGCAAACCGCTTCGACTGCGGTATGCAACAAGATCTCCGTCCTTATCTAGCAAAAGCGCACTAAGGGCACCATCGATACGGTCATCAAGATCGCGAAAGATAGCTTCGTAGTTTACGGGCCGGCCGTGACGCCAATATTCTCGTTCGCAAGCGTGTTCAATCCACCTCAGCAAGAGCTCGGCGTCAGTGCTCGTATCTAGCAGCCGGCCTCGAGCGAGTAATTCGCTCCTGAGTTCATGAGCGTTCACCAAGGCGCCGTCCAGCGAAATGGCGAAGTGGCGGCTAGGAATTGACTGGACGCCGCCGCCATCTCCAGTTCCACAGGATCCGCTACGGATCTGCGCAATTGCAACATGAGGCTGAAAGCCCGGGTCCTGGTCGATGCAGTCAATGCGTACCGAACTATCGTTTGATTGAAACGCCCTACCATGCCGGAGTCCGCGCCCTTGCATAACGGCAGACACTACGACACCAGCTTGCCCACGGAGTGCAAGGGTGGGAATCATTTTGTTCAGTTGATCAACGACACGCGGCGATGGTTCACTTGAAAACGCAGAGAAACGCACCGGCGACACCGGACATATAGTCACTCACTTGTTAAGGATTAGCTCTGGCGGGGTATCTCGATGGCTCTTCGCTTCATCCTTAAGCAAGCGTCGTACCAGCCTTTTGCATGTGCTGGCTGGCATTTCCGGAGCGAGGCGAGTTGGAAGACAAGCCATTCTAGCGATCGAGTGGGCATTGTGTGCCGCTTAAGCACCCACGCAATGTTCGGGATGCTACGACCATGTGCGAAAAGCGCCACAGCGGACGAACAGATGCGGGCTTAAATAGGCGAGAGCTTTCTGATCTTTCACTCATGTCTTTCATTTTGCGTCTAGCCATTAAAGCGGAGAAGGATGACCACCAAGAAGAAGGGCTCTGTGCAGGCCAAAGAGTGGCTTTGATGCTCGCCTTATCAACTACTAACACTGGCAATTGATCTGGATTAGCCATGACGCACAGTGGTCGCTCGCGCGGACCCGGACGATGCACCATCGGACAGTTTGGTCAGAAGCTGCAATATGTCACCTTCAATGGTCTTTGCCCGGCGCGCGCTGCCTTATCCTCACGCTTGCGAAATCCTTTGGCTCGGAATGACACAGGCATAGAGGCGCTATCGGCAGAACGATTCGCAGGGAGGACAACGGCAGGTGCCCCTATTTGCAAGCAGTCCAGAACAAGTTTCTGTGTTGCCATTGTTGAGCCAAGGATCAGTCCGACTTGATGTTGAGCCACAACGGCGATCGCGAGCGTCAGCTCGCCGTTCGAGGTCGACTGCCTTATGAGGGTCACTTTGCCGCCCCTCCGGACAATGTTCTGTGTTACCGGGCAGGCGCCCGGCGCCCAAGACGTGGCGTCGAGCTCTGCATTTTGCGGCGAACATCAGTTCATCGATCTCGCGAATGAGGAGGTCTTCCATACATCCTCATCAGTGCTCGACAGGACGGTGTATACAGGCGAATCTGAGGCGAGCGGCGTCGTGGATCCCGCTGGCCACCTGCCGCTCCGCAAAGCTATTGCGGAGAGGATGGCGGCCGAGACAGGTTTTGATTGGTGTCCGGAAGAGATCGCAATCACCGCTGGTTCAGATGAAGCGCTGCTTTATGCAGTGTTGGCTGTTCTGGAGCGAGGCGACGAAGTTATCATTATCCGGCCCTGGCAGCCGTCGGTACCAGCGCTCGTTCACGGCGCTGGCGCGATACCGGTGTTCGTCGATGCTCAGCGACCACGATATACCCCAGATGTCAGTTCGATCCGAGCTGCCGTCACATCACGCACGAAAGCGATGATGATCAATTCACCCAACAATCCAACGGGTGCAGTTTACAATCGAACAACATTGCAGGAGTTAGCCGAGCTTGCTATCGAGTTCCGGATATGGATTATTTCGGACGAGCGCTACTCAAGATTAGTATTCACAGGCTTGCAGCGCCATGAGTCGATCGTCGTGGTGCACCCCGCCTTGAGATCACGAACGATCATCGTCAATCCATGTTCACAGGCACTGGCAATATCTGGCGCTCGCTTGGGTTATTTCGCGGCTCCCCGGTCCATCGTTTCCACCGCAAGCAAGCTTCGGGGCTATTCAGCGATGACACCAAGCCAAGAGGTGCAGCGCGCCACGCTAAGCCGCTTTCGCGCCGGCGGTCAGGTTGAGCGGGAGACATACGAACGGCTTTTCAGCGCTCGCGACTCAGGTCTTAATATTCTTTCTAATCTACGCGATGTAACCCTATCTCGCGCCGACGGCGCATTCTTCTTCTATCTTGATCTAAACAGGCTTGCATCTGCCTTGAGGGACGAGGGGCAAGTTGGAGTGACGGATGATTTTGCAAGATGGCTTCTGAAGAAAACTAATGTGGCTTGCGCCGCGGGAGAAGCGTTTGGCGACGTCAGCGGCCTGCGAGTCTCATTCGGCGCCCCACCAGGGACATTGGCGATCGGACTGAAGCGCATCGTCCAGGCGCTAAATAGCCTTAGGCTCAGATAATCGCTGGTCGAGGCTCAGATGAAGGCATTGGTATGAATATCTCCGCTTCAGCTCTTAACTACTTTCACTGTGCACTGTAAGCAGCTCCTGTGTCCGTGAACGGCGAGCATCGGTTAAGGTGTGACATGAAGGGACTGCGATTCCTAGTTGCTTCGGGCCACGTCTCCTGATCTTAGAAATAGAAGGACCGGTCGACGAGTCAGTATGCGGATCGAAAGGATGAGAGGTCGGGGCTGTGCCAACTCGCCCTATTCCAGCGGCAAGCGGAGCCCAAGGAAGGACGGCGGAGATGCGTTCCATCTGATGATGGTGACGGTCAAATCGGCTCGACTGGCGGAGCTGAGATAAACGGTGGTTAGGCGGATATGTTGAGCCGCCATGATCCCGGATCATGTGCTGCCTACCCTTTAGCCGTTCGGGGCATCCGTGTCCGGTGTCTTCACGCAACACGGGCGGCGATGCAACGATCGGCGGCTGTTCGCGAGGTTGAGCGAGCACCACTCCAAAACGAGCATCTGTGTTTTTCTCAACGTGCCTTCAGCGCCAAATCGGTGCAGACGAGCGCATCGGTGTTCCCGACACTCCCGGGCATCTCGGCACAGTTGCCAATGATACGCGCAGTTCGCTACGATTTATGCAATCTCGTCCTAGCGCGATTGCCTAGGCGCTAACTGAATTGCGAAGCGCGTTCGTTTGGCGATGAGCCATTCCGTGCATTGCGCGGCGACGATATCGTTTATCTGCTTGTGAGTTTCGCTGCACTCGTTCGCCCGACGTCGAAGGCACAAGGCGCCGCAGGTCGTGCGCATTGAGATTGTTGCCGCAGGGGCGAGTGCTTGGTCCGAAACCGAACGCGTTCGGTGTCGCGAATCGGTCAAGTCGCGTCCAACCTGCACTTTGGTCAGACAGTTGCCAGCGATTCCTCTGATTGGAACTGGCCCGGAGCGTGCATCGTGACTGTGGGAGCCCATCTGAGTCTCGCGACATGAGCAGCAGTTGGGACGCAAATCGATGTATCTGACGTTAGGTGCGGAGACTGTATGCGAATCTGCGGTATCAAACTGACCCATGACGGAGCAGTCGCGCTTGTCGAGGACGGACGGCTAGTCTTTTGTGTCGAGCAGGAGAAGCGGGACAATAATCCACGATATCAAAAACTCCACAATCTCGATGCGGTTGTTCACGCCTTGGCAGAGCACGGTTTTGATCCGGGGGACGTTGACCAATTCGTTATCGACGGATGGTGGGGCGAGGTTGAGTCCCAATTTCAGGTTCTCAGCGGGACTGCACCCATCGCCCTTAAAGCGGCGCCATATGTTGAGAGCGATGCCGAAGGACTCCTCATAGCGCACGACGGCGCTGGGCTCATGCTCAAGGAGAGCGCCTTCCCCTATAAAAGCTATCCGCATGTCGCAGCCCACGTGGCTTCCGCTTTTTGTACTAGTCCTTTCGCCAAAGCCGGGGAGCCCGCGTTCTGTCTGGTTTGGGACGGTGCCTCCTTTCCACGGCTCTACCATGTAGAACGTCGGGCAGCCAGGTTCCTCGAGTGTCTCTTCCCGCTGATAGGGCATGCTTATGCTGCCGCGGGTTATCATTTCGGGCCATACAAGCAGGCGAACCGGACCAAGTGGGACCTGGGTGTTGCCGGCAAGTTGATGGCCTACATCGCACTCGGTTCAGTCGATGAAGGCATCGTCGAGGATTTTCACCAGCTCTACGCAAAGCACTTTAGCACGTTTACGGAGCCCGTCGGTCGTTGCAGCGAGGACGTCGCGCTTGAGCCTGTCCATGCTTTCTTCGATGCCTGCGCGCTTCGGCTAAGGGCCAAACCTTCCGCAAATGTGCTTGCATCCTTTCATTGCTTTCAAGAGCGATTGCTCGTTAGCAAGCTCGCGAGTGCCATACAGAGACATTCGAGCCTTCCCGCGCGTAATCTCTGCATAACCGGCGGCTGCGGTCTCAACATAAAATGGAATAGTGCATTACGAGCGACCGGCTTGTTCGATGCTATCTGGGTGCCCCCCTTTCCGAATGACAGTGGCTCCGCAATAGGTGCTGCTTGCTCCGCATTGGCGGCGGAACAAGGTTTTGTACCCTTGGAATGGTCCGTCTATAGTGGTCCAGCCGTGGAAAGAGGGGACGTGCCGTCCGGATGGAGCGGCGCACCATGCAGCATGCGCGAACTCGCGACCATTCTTGCCAGCAACAAGCCTGTCATTTTTCTTGCGGGCCGCGCGGAGCTTGGACCTCGGGCTCTGGGTAGCAGAAGCATACTGGCCGCGGCGACAACGCCGCAAATGAAGGACCGTCTCAACGACATCAAACATCGCGAGCACTTCCGGCCAGTGGCGCCAATATGCCTGGAGGATCGGGCGACGGATATTTTTAGTCCCGGAACGCCAGATCCTTACATGCTCTTCGAGCACCTAACACGACCAGAATGGCGGGATAAGATTCCCGCTATTGTACATCTGGACGGATCTGCCCGATTGCAGACTATTTGCAGGACCTCTCAGCACAAAGTTGCCGAGCTTCTCGTCGAATACGAAGGCCTCACGGGAATTCCTCTACTATGCAACACCAGCGCCAATCACAATGGACGCGGCTTTTTCCCGAATGCGGCATCCGCCTGTCAGTGGGATCGCGTTGATCACGTGTGGTGCGATGGCATGCTGTGGACGAAACCAGGGGGCGGCGACTGAGCGCCGCCGGATACTGCTAGCTCTTCTTGATTGCCGAGGCCTCCGCCGCATCAGAAGTGATGAGACGCAGCACAAGTCATCGGACATTGCGGTGGATTGGAGGCGAGGTTGTTAGCTTAGTTCGATCGAATCCTAGCGCGGAGGGTCCATCGCTAGCTTATCGAGGAGAAATATCGGTTGCAAAAAGTCCGGCCGGAGTACGAGCTAGTGCTCGGCAGAACCGCGACGGCGTGGATTTCAGCTCGCTAATCTGGCGACTCGCGAGCTTGAAGAAGAGAGGCTCATGCCGAGTTCTGTGCAAGGCACATTTGAAAGTCGTTCTCGCAGCCGGCATGCAACCTGCTGAATATCCGGAAACGAGAGAGGCTGGATGACAAGCAGTGACATCATTCGCCTTTTACACCAACACGGGCGCGTATGGACTGTAGGAGAGAGCACAACTGTGAGGATACTGACAAAGCCCAAGCATGACGCGCAATTGTGCGTCTGGTCAGCTGGGGCCTGCGTGTCCTTACTCGGCTATCTGCGTCGATTGCGCCATTCGGCCCAATCGACGCCGGCCTTGATGGGCGCACCGTGAGCCGCCAATGAGTTCTCCGGCAGTCCATGCGGCCAAATGGCGCCTGGAAGGCAAAGCGCAAGTTCCCTTAACAACCGTGCGACGAATGGAGCGCATCAGGCGAAGTAAGACCAATGACAAACCGTTTCACTCATACTAGGAACTTCAAATGGATCATCAAGTACTGCCGGTTTTTCAAGATGGCGGCAAGACACCGCGGGTTTCGTGGTGGATCTATTCCGAAAGGTGTTCGGCAGACATCAGCGCGATGCCTACGCCCTTTCCATGTTGATCGAACGGCAGGACAAGGTCGCGTGAGGCCCCTTCCCACCGTCAGTTGCAAAGGCGCTCTTCGATGCGGCGCAGGAACGAATCCGAGCTGAAGGACATACGCTGCAAATCACCTCCGAGCCTGCTGGTGAAACAGAGGCGCGAGATCCGTCCGAAATCCAGTTCGAATGGGCCCGTGACACGGTTGCCTGGCATTTCGCCGATATCCCGCCGATCAGGCTCGTGACTATGGTGCGGCAATTTGCCGGCCACATGCGCGCGGACATCCAGATCGCAATCGACAAGCTATTCGCTTCGCCGGTCCGCTTCTTTGGCCTGCACCAGCAATGGGCTATGGAGAAGCTGTCATTCGCGCACCTCCGGCGTGCCGGAGACTATCGCGTCTTGCTGGCGTCGCCACAATATTACCATATCGACATCGGCGAGGGTACGCCAGTCAAATGCTTGCACAATGGGCTTTGGCTATCCGAGACGAACGAGTTTCGTTACGCTGTCGTGCTGTTCTACTACCGCCAGCCAGTGCAACAATGCGGACAGACCCAGAGGAGATGATGCACATTGACATCGCGGTGCCCGCCGGCGGGGCCGGCGAGTCTTTCGCCCATGACTGTTTCGTTGAACGGGAGAGAGCGGTACAATCCGCCGGATCGTACCGTGGTAAGATCCTGTCCCTCGAGAGCGATCCGTACTACAGCGGCCGTTCGCGCGGCCTTACGGTGCATCGTTGGCCCCGGGTAGACGGTGCGGACGTGATCCTGCCCGAAAAGGTGCTTAAACTGCTCGATAGAAATGTATTGAGCTTTGTCGGAATGCGAGATGCGCTGCGCCGGCTCGGCCAATCGACACGCAAGGGCATCTTGCTTTATGGCCCGCCCGGCACCGGCAAGACCCACACGATCCGATACCTCGCAACTAACCTGGCTGATCAGACCACCTTAATAACGGCAGCCGGGGAGGTCGGTGCGCTCGGTGTGAATATGAATCTCGCCCGGCTGTTGCAGCCGGCATTAGTGGTGATCGAGGACGTCGATCTTATCGCGCGCGACCGCATTGAGATGCGAGACGCGCGCGAAGAATTGATGCTCAACAATCTGCTCAATGAGATGGATGGGCTGAAGGAGGACGCCGACATCCTGTTCTTACTTACCACCTACCGACTGGAAGAGCTTGAGGACGCGCTCGCGGCGCGACCTGGCCGGATTGACCAGGTCATCGAGGTGCCGTTACCTGATGCCGGTGGCCGCGACAAGCTGGTGCGGCTCTATGGCAAACACCTGCCACTCACTGAGCCGTTGTCAATGAAGCCGTGCGACAGAGCGAGGGCCTCAGCGCCGCCTCTATCAAGGAGTTCGTGCGGCGCATCGCGCAATCGTCCATCGCGCGCAATGGCGGCAAAACGGTCATCTGCAATGATGTCGATCAGGCACTCGACGATATGCTACCGAGGAGGGGGTACACATCGGCTGCCGCGTAAGTTTGATCATGAGCCGCGACAAGGGAGCAGGAGGCCCGTCCCAACCGCGCTAAGGTCGCGCATCTGCAGGAGCTGACGGGCCTGTGGGAACGGCGGAACTGCTTGTTCATTGGGGCGGATCGGAAGATGATCCGCTATGGCTCTAGCCGTCCTCTGGACGCGGCTCTTTCGTGTCGCCGCCACCGAGGGCGACGTTTTCTCGCCGCCCGGCCAAATTGCCAAATGAAGAGGCCCTTAAAGTCAGCTGAAAATCGCGGCCCCGGGCGCGAAGCCATTACCATCTGCGCAGAATGAATGAGGCTGGCAAATGGCACGCGCACTAACGGCGCGCGGGCGACCCGGGCGGAATGTCGAAGGTCGCGGCGCCGACACACAGGTCGAAGGACTACGCATCGCTCATAAAGTCTTGAGATACTCAACAAGCGCTCGGCGCTCGGCTCCGGTCAATTCTGGTCCGATGACGCCAGGGGGCAGCTTCGTTAAGTCGGTCTCCTTGCCCTCGAACGAATGTCCGCGGTTGCTGTTGCCAAGCAGCGACACATCAAAGTTTGTAAGGCCGGCCGCACAGCTCTCGATCGCCTTTGCTTTCGTAACAAGTCCGACCTTGACCGGGTCGAACGCACGGCTGCCGACGCAAAACGACTTCGGCCGTTTGTCTTGCGGCACCAACATGTCTCTCAGTGTCGGAACGGACCCATTGTGCAGATAAGGAGCTGTTGCCCAAACACCGTCCAACGGGCGCGCCCGGTACTGAGGCTCAAGGGCGAGAACTATTTCGTTCTTGCCGTTGCGGCTTGCACGCGCCTCGACATAGACTCGCTGGTTTTGGCAGTTCTTTCTCGGCCCCCACATTTGCCGCTTGATTTCTTCAGAAGTTCCGTTCGCAATGACCCATTGGTCGATCGTTTTGCCCACCACGTCCATCAGGGCGAGTACAAACAGAGGATCTGCGCCTTTATCGGCCAGTAGGCCGCAACCTCCGGCTTTGTTGAGGTCGTCTGCAGGATTCAATCCGAGTTGCTCGGGTAGGTGAACGCGTCGCGTCGTGAGGACGTTAGATTGTTGGCGGTCGGTGCCGATCGCAGAGACCGGCATCTGGACGACATTAAAATAATGCCGACCGCCGATCTCTACCCAATTCTTCTCGTCTTTGGCCGAGCGATCCGGGTTCTCTGTGCGCCAGAACGAGTCTTCCGGCCATTTTTTGTCGAAGGCAGCATCTTTTACCGGGCCTCGGTGGCATTCAAAGCAGTGAGCACGATAAAGATCGCGACCTTGTTCAACGAGCTTTTCATCGATCGCCCAGGCCGGGTCACCGCGAAATTTCTCCTGCGCGTCCTTCCATCGCGGTGCTACGAGCCCGGTGAAGTTTCTGCCGCCTGCATCTTCGGACGAAAACGGATCCGTGCCGCGCAGAAGATCTTCGAACCTCGCGATGTCGGATAGATGTATGGATGAGGCAAAAAGCGGCCTTCCGGGCGCGGCCGCGGTCATATTGATTTTCGCGCTGACACCCAGCGCTTCACCTGCATTGCGAACGAGCTCGTTGAGAACAGAAGCGTCATACTGAGCCCAAAGGAAATAAGGCGTGTCCCAGATCGGCGGAAAGCTCACGGGCGCATCATGGCGCGCAAAGTTGCCCTTGAGCAGTGGCTCGGAGAGCTCGCCGGTTACGGGATCGAGTAGATTGCTATAGAAAACCTGGTTCCCGATCCGGTTCAGCGCATCAAGTCGACCGAACCCTTCATCGAGATCGGACACTCCCAGTCCCGTCAAAAGGCGGTCGGTCTCTGCCTTTTGGAACTTAATCTTCTGAAGTGCTCGCTCAAGATCGCTTCGCAGCTGCTTCCGATCGACGCTCTGCCCTTTGATCTGCTCCAGCTTGCTGGCGAAACGCTCGAATCGCCATGGCAAGATCAGCGTGTAGCCAATCGACAGCCCAATGGCTCTTTCTACCTCGCCCAGATTGACCATCGCCGGCCCGCCGTCGAACCGTATGCTGACGTTCTTGTATTCGAGATGACCCGTATGACAGGCGGCACAGGTCAGACCTATCTGATCTTCATACGGGGCGCCGGTCGTCGGATCGACACCGCCCTTGAGGATGGCAAAGCCGACGGGGAGAGCATTTGGGTTCTCGGGCGCGCTTGGAGTCCAACCGGGCGCGGCTGTATTCCCATTCGGCGCATCATCGTGATAACCGTATGCGGGGGCATTAGCGGCGAAGTCCGTTGAGCTGGGGCTCGGAATGAAGCCGAGGCGGCGCAGGTAGTTCTCGTCCGTTAAGCTCATGTAAGAGAAGGATAGCTCCGGGCGTTCCAGGGCCAAAAACCACTGATAAGGGACAGGGATTGTCGCTGTGCCCTGCGATGTGTGGTGAAACCAATAACGCTGGCGGGAGCTCCAATTTTGCGGGAGCCAATAAGCGCTTTCGATTTTTGATGGCTCAGGCAGGGTCGCAGGTAACAATTGAGCGACCAGATTAGCATCGTTTTTGATCTTTAGCGCTGCGTCGCGAACCTTCTGCGGGGCGAAATACACTACGCCGGCGGCCACGATCACGACAACGACGATTGCTAAAAACAGGCCGGTGATATGAGGCCAGCGCATCTGCCAGGAAAAAAGACGAGAGCCAAAAGAAGGTCTCCCCATAGCAGGACTCCATCCATCTTTCGTGCGTCTAGCCGGCCGGCAGGCTACCGGAAACGGCGACGGCCCCTGTTACTTGTTGAGCAATTGGCTATTGATGAAGGCGACGACGTCGGCCGTCTCAGCTGCCGCGCGCCTGGTTATGGTCGCCGCTGCCGGGCCGCCGTGCAAAAAGGATGGGAACCAACCGAAGTTGCGCAGATTCCAATCTTCTTTCGGCCAGACCGCCCGGTTCACGCCAGGGATTGCGAAATTTGGAATTCTCCTGGCGAGTGGCTGTGCCGTCTCGGTGTGACAGCTCACGCAATCGGTATTGAAGAAGTGGCTCTTTTTCGTATCAGCAATGGTATTGACGATCTCGATGATGCCGCTGTTGGGCACGTTACCATCGATGAACGCGGAGGTCGAAACACCCTTACGATCAGCTTGTGGCAGGGGCGGATTTTGCAATGCCGCGTGTCGACAGGTGATCGGATTCTGATTGTTCGTACCCGGTTGCGGGACCACGTGCTTTCCGCCGATAGCGCTAAACATCTGTGCCACGTGCATGCCATCAAGCGTTGGGCCGGGGACTGGGATGAGGCCTGCTCGCGGGACCCTCAACATCGACACGAAAATCCAAGGTTCAGGCGGTACGATGCCCATCACCGCCATGGTGTTGAGGCGCTGGGGTGAGAGATGCTTCTCAATCAGTGCCTTGAGTGCATCGCGAAACGCCTTTGCCGATGCCCCCACAAGACCCGGATGCACATTCAGATCACCTGCAGTCGAGACTCTGAAATTGCTAAACTGTCCGGCCGCAAGCTGATCGCGCAAGGTCGCGACGTCACGAACGATCGCCTTGAACGCTTCGTCGTCCGGTTTGAAGCGAGGGAACGGCCCACAGCCGTCCAGAGCTGGGTCCGGGTCGAGGGTGAAGCTGAAGATAAGGTGGCCTGCAGTGTCATGGACCTTGAAGCCCTCCGGCCCATTGGTCACCGGCTGAATAATGAGCCGGATTTGTGGTTGTCGGCCAAACTGCGCTATGATCTCCGGCGACAATCCCGGCGCGCCCGGATCGATCCGGATGCCAGCCACAAACCAGGCCTCGATCTTTTTGACGGCGTCGGGAAACTGAATGTGCCGTGCACCCGAATCCGGAACGCCCGGATGCTCCGGATTTTCGGCGTTGGCGATAAAGCGCGCGAAATCGGCGTCGGAAAACAGCCGCTGCGGCGATCCCGAAGGTCCCGCAAGATCGGACACGGCGATCAGATTGGGGAGGTCGGCCGATGACTTCGGCGGAGGAAAGAGAATCGACACGTCATTGGGCGCGAGCGGCTTTGAGGCCGCTTGCGCCGGAGCCGGTCCTACCTCCAAAACTGCGGCGAACATCACCCCTGCCGCTAACAAGCTTGCAAGCCGCCGCGGAAACAGAGATCTATTGATTTGACCCCTCGCGATCATTGGAAATCCCCCGTAAGACCAAAAGTTTAAACATCAGCTGTCGAGCAATCCCGCGCTACGCGCCTTGCCAAGGCAGGTGCGCGACCGGATCAAACCCTTCATTCCTCACCGTAGAATTGGCTTTGCAAAGTCTTCAGTTTCGTCGGATGCAAGGCCTCCTCGATACAGGCGAGGAACATCTCACTGCGTGCATTAACCCGCGCGTGGTCGGCTGGATGCGCCATATCCGTTTGCAGCGCGCGCACGGTTGTCCAGTCGTTCGCACGATCCTTGAGCAATTCGAAGAGCGTTTGGCGGTTGTTCGGCGGGGATAACCGGTCGTCCTTATATCGGTGGAACCGGAAGTGAGCGAACGTAACCTTAGCCGAGATCTTTGCATCCCATAGCGCGTCGGGCAGCGTTAGCAGATCAAGTCCTTGTAGCTCGCCCAATTGCTGGATTTGGTTCTGGGCTTCCTGATACTGCTCACGTCCGATCAACTGATACATTCCCCGCGGTCGAAACAGCCAGCCGTCATCCGTCCCGGGCTGGTTGCCGAAGTCGTTGCCCTCGTAACCGAGCACGAAATCGGCAAGTTCCTTGGGACGATTGAGCAAAGCATTCACGTCGACCAGGGGCTTGTTTGCGGCCAGAAGTCTTGCGTTATTGACGTCAATGCGATCGCGCCATTTCTGCGGGAGTTGAGAAACCGCGCTATAAGAAAAGTTCTCGCTGCTGCGAGTAAAATCGGCGCTGTCGTAAGAGACGGATCCCAAAATATAGGCGAGGATACGCGGATCCGTTTCGTCGACGCGATCCCATTCCTGCAACAAGGCTTTGACCTGCTCGGACTGATAGTAGGCCATATAGCTCTTGCGATATGGAGGAACGGGTGGAGGGGCCGGCGAATGATCTTTGCTCGATTTGCTCAGCTGATGCTCGTAGTCGGCGACTTTTTGCCGATATTCATCATAACCGCGCTGTTGCAACCAATTGCTCTCATAACACGCAAGTAATGGCTGCGGCTTGATCTTTGGGGTTGGTTGATATTCCTTCGCTAGCTCGTCGGCGTAGGCAGCCTTCGCAAGCTTGGCATCCTTCAGCGTTTCGAATGCGGTCGCGACCGATCCATTCAGAAGATGGAACAACTTCACCTGCAGGCAATCTGCATTGCTCTGCCGTTCGCGGGACTGATCGAAGTCGTCCTTCGGCACGCAGTCCCAAAAGCGGCCACTGCTCAATGAGATGATATCCTCGGTTTTCTGGGACAACGTCCAGCCGAGTGGAAGGCTATAAAACAAGCCTGTGATGTCCGTCCGGCCGAACGTTGGAAAGCGCTGAACACTTGGCGTCACTTCGGCGTCAGGCCGACGGTCGATGCTGGTTGCGTGATTGAGGGCGACATAGGTTCGGGAAGTTCGCGTGCTCAGGAGCGCGCGTACCGGCTCCATGAGCTCACCGAACATGAATGAACCATGGTCACCGAACTGGCCACTGACGAGGGACAGCAGGTAAATCCTGAATTTCGGCGCATCGGAGGTACCCTTGATAGCGTTAAGCTTCTCGATCAGGTCGAGCGCGGTCTCAATACCAGAGTTCTCCACGTATCCGCCGTCCACCAGGCGCGCCTGCGGATGAGAGGTTATGCAGTCATTTTTGACTGAGATGGTCGCCGCCGGCGTCACCCACGGGAAACGTGCGCTTGTGAAAGCGGCTGTGCTGAGCGGAATACGCAGCGAGTGGCTCTTGACCGTTTGGTCCGTCCCAGTGCCCGCCCGTTCAAGTGCTGCAAGAACACACAGGTCCGTGTCTTTGGGGTGCAGCGTATCGAAATCAAAGGGAGAGATGACAGCCCGTTTGCCGCTGCCCGCATCAGTCGTGTTGAACAACAGCGCCGGCATGTTGTTACCGGGCGCCCAATGGGACTGAAAATCAGCCCTTAGCAGATTGGATTGATTGCCGCCGCCCTTGTTGCTGCCAAAGATTCTGTCACCAGCGTTCTCCAAAGTGTATTCGAGAAAGCGCGCGCGATCGAAAGCAGGGATCGCGAACGGTGAAAACATCTGAGTGAAGTCAGTAAACAGAAAGCCGGCAACCAACGGCGACAGAAAATCGGTTGCCAAGACGCTTGCAACGCGCTGCTCGACCGGACCAGGAGCATCAAGATCTTGCACCCGCCCAACACCCGCCAGGAAATCAGCGATTTTTGGGCATGTCTTGGCGTCGACGGCATTCGTATCAAGGGACAAGTTTTCGGCGTGGAGCGCAGCGGCGAAGATTGCCGAACCGACGCTACCCCCGGATACACCGCTTATCGCAAACAGATGTTGGCGAAATGCCGGACAGAGATCCTGCATCCGTGCAAGAAACCGCGCCGCATTATTGGCGGCATAGATCCCTCCGCCTTGAGCCGCCACAATGAAGACAGGGTATTCGCCGAGCCTCTTGGCTTCCTCCACCCGGGGCTTTTGTAAAAGCCACTCGCGGAACGCGGCGGCTGCGGACATGCGCGCCTTCTCCGGCTGGCCGTTTGCTTCAGAGACAGTGCGCAGTTCGTGGTCGTCACCTCCCAACAAAGAGGCAAATAGAAACAAGCTGCCAAAGACAATCGGAATGAACGGAAACGTAAATCTGATTGTTAAGAGAGCGAAATGGACCGTCAGACCGATGACACAAACCGCAAAAAGGGCGATCACGCCGAACGAACCGAGAAATTGTGCGAGCCTATCCGGAAGTATGAGGAATGCTGCCGTCAACAGCACGATGCCGCCGATCGAGAGCGCGAGAAACCTGTAACGGATGAAGTAAGCGTTGTTGGCACGGCTCGCGAGATTGATCGAGCGATCTCTTGATCCTATTCGCCAAGTCAATGCCACGAAACAGACGAGCATGATCAGCAAGGCAAGTGCGAGGATGAACAGCATGTTTCGCTCAAACGCGAGCGCCTGATCCTGAATGCGGAAGATACTTCCGACTTCCTCGACCTCGCCAAGCTTTCGCGCCGGCCGCGAGGCGAATTGACCTGCTGTGGCGGCGATGATTGGCAGTGCTCCAAGCAACACGGGAGCAAGCTTTAGATAGAAAGCCAGGCGCCCCGAAGGCTTGGGGACTTGTGGCAGGGATGCAGTTGTGAGCTGAAACGCGCCTGCCCAAATAGCCAGGGCAATCACGCCCAAGGCAGCGAACTCTTTGAAGGTCACCCAACCAAAGTCGTCGGCGGCTATCCGGTAGAGCTCCTGAATCTGGTCTGGCAGGTAGAGCAATGCCGAGATAGCTACCGATAGGACAATTATCCATCGAAGGTTGCGCAACAAAGTAAACAGCTGCTCCCGCACAATCATCGCGTGATCTCCTCACACTTTATGGAGGTTGCTGGCAAGCTAGTACATCAGGCTCGCGTAGCAGGCATTCGCGCCAGCTCACATTGAAAGCATCCCAAGCATTAGGGGGCCTGAAAAAGATTGAATTACGGTCACGCTCTTAGGTAGCGCTTGTAATATTGCGCACTTCCCTACAGGAGTGTTCCAGGTTTGTCGATGTCTTCTATGCAGCAATCGCAGGATTTTCCTCCGAATGGCCGCGAGTTGCTAATCGCAGCGCACTCGATGGCTGACGTGTGACTCCCGTTGAGGCGGATGGCAAAGCGTGATCGCAAGCGCTCAGTACGAAACGCGCCGTTGCCAGTTGGAGGAATGCGCGCTTTGCCAGCACAGGACGCGAGATGGCCCGCGACTAAGCTGGGATCGAATGGTCCTTCCGAGAGCGACGTCTTGCGGCTTGAAAAAGGGGCCTCGCGCTCTTGTTCAGCGTGACTCTGGGCAGAAACGCAAAAAACCGGCGCCGGTGCTGCTCTAGGCTGTGGGGCTATGAAGTGAGACGCTGTTCACTTCGCTGGCCCAGGCCCGGGTCGAACTCGGACATTGGAGCGTCGACTACAACGATACGCGACCCCACTCGCAACTCGGATGGAAAACACCATCGGAGTTCGCCTTCACCTGCAATCCGCGACGGGATCTGGCGCTGCGCTTCGCCGATGGCTCCGCATCAGCTCCCGTCGCTACCACCGCCCATTCGGGTAAATCCAACAGCCGGGGCGAACTCAGGACTGGATAAAACTTGGGGGCAAGGTCAGACGTAAAGGTTGACCTGAGGCATCCCCTTTTGTTCAGATCGCGTCAAAATCGTATTGCACGACGACGACAACGAAACTACTCTTGAGGGAATTGTGATCTCGTGCCGACCTGATATTGCGCAGAGTCGCCCTTGCAAGAATGCGCGAGCGACCGATGCTACTGGACTGGGCCGCATTCGGGGCAATGAAAGATTGGAGTGTTCCCGAGGCGCCCGAAGACTCCTGAAAGATCGGTATGAACTCTGGGATCAGTAAAGAAAACCGAACTCTCACCATAGCTGTTATTGATGCTCCATACGACGCGACCGCATTGGCAGGTGCACTTGCGAACAGTCCTGTCAGCCTCGCCGACGGAAGCTGCGACAGTAGTCCGAATAGTGCGTGTGATCACGGCACATTCATCGTGGGGCTACTGGGCGCCCGTCCAGACACCTTGATACCCGGCTTGTGCCCTAACTGCCGGCTCCTGCATTATCCATTGTTCGTCGATGCGAATTCGCCATCCGCCAGCGTTGACGAACTTGCGACTGCGATTGCAGTAGCTGTTAACAAAGGGGCTCGGCTTATCAATCTCAGCCTCGCGATCGTCGGTACAGAGTCCGGCATCAACCGGCGGCTTGCGGCCGCCTTAGATTTTGCCGAAGCAAATGGGGTTCTCTTGCTAGCGGCAGCCGGAAACCAGGGCGGTCTCGCCATTGGACAGCTTTTGACCCACCCAGCCGTCATACCGATCGTTGCTCTGGATGCGTCGCAGAGCTTACTGCCGGAATCCAATTTCGGTCCCGAGATATCCAATCGCGGGGTTGCCGCGCTTGGACGAATGCCGGGCTATGTTCGCGGCGGGGGCATTACCGTGATGTCGGGGACGAGCGTCGCTACCGCGGTTGCAACAGGCATTCTGGCGCAAGTGTGGTCGGCGCGACCGCATATTGATAGCGCCACGCTACGATCCGTCCTGGCAGGCCTTAGTCCGCGCAACGGATCGAAGCCGCCCATGTTGACCCGCGAAATCGTGTCGGCGACGCTCGATCGGATAGTTCCGACTGCACTTGCCGCCACCGGAGCTGTCGAGGTGAGAAATTATGCGAGCCTGCAGGGAGCGACGACAATGGCCTATGGAAGTGAACAACCGGCTCTATCTCAGGTGGCTGGCTTGATCGTAAAACCGCAGACGGTGACACCAGCGGGATGCGGCTGCGGGGCTCCAGGCGGAGCTTGTACCTGTCATGGAGGCCAGCCTGGACGCAGCGGCTTTGTCTACGCGATTGGCACGATCGAGGCAGACTATCCAAACGCGGCCATCGAGCGGGAGATGCAAGCGCTGGCTCTCCATCTGGGCGTGGTGTTCTCGCCCGATCGAGACCTCACCAAAAGACCGACCGAGGATCGACAATGGCAGCATGCGGTTTTGTCGAAGGACCCAAAGCTAACCAGGTATATCGCGCGGCAATTGCGTTGGCGCCTGACGATCGAGGATTTTCCTGTCTTCGTGCTCAATCCGAGCGACCCGAGCTACTTCGACGACCTGATCGACGCCTTAGAGCGGCCTAAATACACCAAACCCGAACGCCGCGGAGGCAAGAAAGCCGCGAAGGAAGCGCCGCCGGTTGAGGCCCCCTCGATCAACGCCGAGGACCTGGACGTTGTAATCGGTGTCGCGGGGGCGCAGACGCCGGACGGAATCGCGGTTCAGGTGGACCAGATTTTTCAAGTGAAGCGTAATCAGCTTAGCGTAGACGGATTGCCCTCTTTCTCGCAAGTGGCCGACAATCATGGTCTATCAGACCAAGATCGCGCCTATAACTTCCTGGCGGCGCGCTACACGCCACCGGCGAGCCAAATTGATGGATACGAGCTATCGGGCATGCGCGTGATACCGTCGCGGCTCGGCGCCGATATTGGCCGCATTATGAGAGCTATTTATACGTTCAGGAACGCTACTGCGTCCGAAAAGGAGTACTTCGTACGCGTCGATGTGACCCACGAATTCCCGATGATTGTCAGCCCGATGCAGCTGTATCTGGAAAGAGGAGAGAGATTATGAGATTGATGCCTACGATCGATGACAACATGGTTGTTCAATTTCGGCGCACAGGAAAGCAGCGCGGTTCATATCGACCGGTACGAGGCGGCCACGTGGCTGCCGCCCAACGCGTTGTGATGCAACGAAGCCCCGGATGCTCGTTTGCCGGTCAGGGATGCATCACACGCAGGGGAGAGGCAGGTATTTGTGACGGGCACCTCAATTGCATTGCTGATCCATTTCCTGGCGGGTTTCAACTCTAGCAAGATCGCCGCGTTCCCGCCGGCCTCAAGGCAGGCTTTCCTCTCGCCGGAAGATTCAAACCACCTCCTTGCCTGTCCTTGGAGGCGGTCTTGCTTATGGAGAGACGCGTGTTATCAGTTGCAATTCACGGCTCTTCAGTTGGTCGATCGCCAAGACGGCTAGCTGCTCGGCATAGCTCGTGGTCGTGGCGGTGACGCGATTTAACACGAGAAGATCGCCTCTAGCCTTTGAGCCGATCGCGACGCGCGTTCCCCCAAGCGCCGCGCCGGAAAAGACAAAACCCTTGAGCGCCGAAAGAGCCGCCAACCCCTTGCCTTTGGGAGCAAGGGCAAGGCCTACGGTGACTTGGTGAGCGTCCGTACGCCTCAAGGTCCCTGTTGCCGAAGCATCCGCGACCTGGAACGCGTTCCCGACCGGAGCAAATACCACTTTCGGCATCGCGATGAGGTCGATCATAGTCGTGAAAGTAAGCTTGTCAGCCATGACCGGAGCGCCACTACCGCCTGGATCGGCTTTGTTTGCTGCCAGACCATCAAAGAAACTCAGTTCAAAGAAGGTGTATACGGTGTTATAGATTCCTACGCGGCCGGCGATCGGATAGATATAATTCGGGCTGAAGGCAACGTGTCCGTCGCAATACTGATCTCCGTTGGGTTTTGGCGTGTTCAATTCCCGGAGCAGAAAACCGACCGTGTCGGTTATCGTAAATGTTCGCTCGTTTTGCCGCGTCCGGTTACCGTCCCCAGTGAGGCCGAGCGTAAATTTATTTAGCCATGGCCCGACGAAGTTGGCGGTTGCGCCGAGATTGTTATCTTCGGTCATCGTAAGATCGAAAGTGTACCCGACGCCGGCGGAGTAGATGACCTCGAAAACATTGCGAATCTGAGCATGGGCGGCGTCAGGAAATGAACGACGCGCGTCGAAGCTAGCCATCGAGTCGCGGTTCTCATTAAATTGCGCGACAAGATCGGCGGCGATCGCACTATTGCCATGGACAGCCAGATCCGTGAGATATTTGATTATAACATCCCTTGCAGCATCGCGTGTTTCGCATCGGATTTGCTTTACGATGTCGGCTGTACTGAGCCCGGTTACGTCCTCGGGCACGGGGTGAATGGCGCAGCCAATCAGCAGCGCCGCCGCGACAATAGCCGCAATCAGCCGGATCCACATTTGCTGGACGCTCCTAATAATAAGACAAACTAACTTTAAAATACATTCCCAACCTTGCCGGTTGCGATGAGATACTATTCTCCCTCTGCGAGCAACACGCGCGGATGGAACGAACTTTGAAAAGTGCGAAATGTTGCCGTGAAGCAACATTAAGCGAGACCTATGACCTTCGTCTCACGGCGCCGAATGAGGGGGCTTATCTCAACGACACCGGTTTGTGTCTTATGTGGAGCGCTTGCAGTCGAGAGACGTTGAATTGCTCGCAACCTGGCTCCGCCAATTCCTTCGACTTCATTGACTCAACAAAGAAGTTTGCCAGCTCTTTAAACTGGACATCGTCAAGGAGTATTTTCCGGAACGCTGTGAGCGCAGGGTCGCTAAATGTCGGGCTCATCGCGTTTTCGTTGCCTCTTCGGTTGCACCCTCTGGCCAACTAGGGCTCGCGAAGGGCTTCGACCAGGAGCGCCCAATCGGCCGCCGTGACATCGAACGTGTTAGCTGCAATTTCGAGCGTGAATCGTCCTTCAATGGGGAAGGTACGATTGGCCACCATTATCTTCGGTCGATGAGTCTCGTAAATTTCGTTCAGCATACGCCCAAAATCAACGAAGAGTTGGGGCAATCCATCAGGTCCATTTTCGGCTGTTGCCCGACAACAATTTACGATTAGAAACTCAAAGAAATTTGCTCTTGTAACAGCGATTCTCAGCCGGCCCGCGCCCTTTTTGACGCTTCGCAAGTGTGGAAAGCTGACTCTCGACATCAGGTGCTGAACAGTTGCTAGCGTGGCGTCGCGAAACTGCGGAGCGTTAAGGTTGAACATAATGGTGTCGATTATAAAATAGAGCGCATTGATCCCCCGCTCATGCATTCCTCCTTCAGAGGCGCGCATCGGCAAATCGGTCGTGATCAGCGAATCTAGCGTTGCGAGAGCACCGCGTTGGTTCTCAGCATCGTACAACGGCAGTGATTTGAAGAGGAGATCAATGTGCTGCTGATTCATCAATTGCCGTTTGTCATATCCCGTCGAAATCATGAAATCGTGCGCCACATTCAACAGCATCAACTTCAACTCGCCGGCGTACCGACGCATCTGATCGAGAGCAAATTCAACGAACCTCGCGAAATGCTTTCCCGACTTGAGGAAATCAACAATTTCGTTGTTAATCGTTGCGTCTATCGTGCCCAGTGTAAGGCCAGCTTGTGCGGCGTTTTCAAATCTCTTCGCCACGAAGAACTCTAAGAATGACCGATGAGCAAAGTAAAAATTGTCTCCAAATTTTCGTTCGATGAATGCGCCTGAAAAGAGCTCTCTTAAGACGCCCTCATCAGAAGTTTCATATTCCACAGGGACGACACGCCTGATTATCGTGGTTGGCACCTCGCGTGGGTTGAAATTGAGGGCTCGGCCACCTTCCTTTTCCCATAGCCACCACGCTACATCTTGAAGGAATTTTGACCGCTTGCCGCCGTCTATGGGGAGCCTTTCTTGCTTCTCCATTTCGCGATCTAGGGTGAGTTGAGTCGCGATTTCATAAAGCTCGTAGACGCTGAAGTCCTTTAGAACCACGCTTCGATTGGTGGCGATATCTGCGAAGATGCGTAGGTGCACCGGTCGCTTGAAGTCGTCTCGGTGAGTTAGGGCTTCAAATTCGCGAACGCGAGATTCGACCCATTCGGCATTCGCGCCCTCGACGCTTTCGCCGGATCGCTTCAAGTGCTTGGTGAGATATCGTCGCAGGAACAATTGAGCTTCAGACTTCGAAAATGGCTGGATAGCTAGCTCGATATATTCTGGGCTCCCAGGGATACGAATCGTTTGCTCGCCAGATATCCGAGTGCCGCGCAGTGCCCAACTGTGCTCTTGGTCGGAAAGAAACGCGTTGGGCCGACCAGCAACGATGACGCGGGAATTCTCTACTACGGTGCGGTTAATCTGACCGAAGTTGAATTTAAACAAATCCCAGGAGAGCGCATGCTTCATTTCGTCAAAGCCGTCGAAGATGAAAACGAACTTGCCACGACGATTGAGGTTCATGATGTCTTCGAAGAAGTAGTTCGATAGACGGTAGCGTGCGGCCAGCATCTTTCCAAGCAGGCCCTCTAACTCCTGCTCTTTAGCAATCTCGGAGAGCCGCACATAGATCGGCACACGCTTCGAGACGTCGTTGAGATACTCCGTCCCGAGTTGGTGAATGAGATACTTGCAGAATGAGGTTTTTCCCATTCCGTATCCACCAAGTATCGCGAGCGGCCTACCGTCGTCACTGTCGATCCATGAGCGGACCTTCTCGATAAGAGGTTGATCGCCTGCCACGCGTTGTTCTACGTAATAGGCTTCAAGGTCTTGTTCTCGAAATATTTCGATCAGTTGTCTGACGTAACGGCTGAAGCCGAATTGGCGCTCTTCAAATTCATCGATCGTAAAAAGACGGAAGCCAATCTTCGCCTTTGCAAGATTCTTTGCGTCCGGGGTGAAATCTTTTCGTGCAATCAGCCATACGGCGTCAACGTCCTTGGGAAGGAGAGTTTCATACTCGGTGTAGACGAGGGCAACGTCCTGTTGGCCTAGGTTACGATCGATGTTTTTACATTCGATCGCAATACGCCTTCGTTCAAGTTCGTCCTCGAAAACCGCTAGGACATCGACGCGCTTTACGCCGATCCGGATTTCTCGTTCGACCTTAACTCCTCGCGCCTCAAGCAGGGCGATGACGTGGTCACGCAGATCGTCTCCGACCGCAACAGGGCTGCTGCGTTCAGCGTTTGAATCCTCTTTACTGCCTGCATCCATCTCCACGGTCTCCCCCGCTGCCAAGTCTGGTTTGGGCAATCTATCATAGTTCACAGGCCCGCCCCCAGACCGCCGTTGTGCGGGCTTGAAGAATCGTGCAGAAGTTGTTTGGCTAGGGCGAGCGGTTGACGGATCATCGCGGCATGGAGGAATGGCAAGAACGAAACTCGTCGAAATCGTTTCCGCATTGATGAAGGCCATGAAGTCACCAATTGCAGTGCTGCATTCTCTGGTCGCGGGTGCATTTGGAGGTTACCCAGAGACGGCCGAGTAGCGGGCCGAAGCGTGGTCCGGCCGAGCCACTCCTGCGATCTCTGCCGGAACTGTCCTTGAAATTTTTGTTAAGCAGGAATTGGCCTCGATCGAACGAGCTTAGGAAGCTGTATGCCATAACTGCGGAATAATCGGGATTGGTTTGGTCATTGAGTGCATCTGCATACGCGCGACTCGCATCGGCAGAGATAAAGGCGGAATCGAACAGAAAGCTCGCAGAGGCGTTGGATCGCGCGGCATCCGCTGAAACGGAGCTCGTGAAGTTCAGGATGTCTCGACGGTCTCTGTTCGCTGTCGAAGCAAAGAAGCTCATCGCTAATGCTCTCAAGTCGTTTGAACGCCGTTCGATGTGGGGTTTGGTGAAGGGGGTGGGGAGCAAGCCGATTGTGCGTGGAACATCGAGGAAGTCCTGAGTGCGGCCGGGTGGGATCAAATACCTTGGGGGCATGCGGTGGGAATTGCCGTAATTCAACGCAATCAAGCACCCCTCGCCAGCTCTGTGAGCGCGCAGAACGTTTAAAAATCCAGATCGACCAAAGCTGGCGCCAAGCGCGTCTGCCCGCCATTGAAGCGCTGATGGACGCGTTGAAGACAATCTGGATTGTCAACACCGCGGCTTCGAGGATGGTTCGAAGCCAAACCTTTCGCAAAGGCTTCTGTGCCCGAGCGCTACTGCTTGTGGTAGTGTGTGGAAGGTTCTGCAAAAGCTGAGAGGCTGAAGCGCCCATGGTAAGTCCGGTGATTGAGAAGATCAGCGCTCGTAGAGGAGCTTGGACCCGCCATGACCGTGACGAAGATTAGGACGGATGTCTCCGCAGTCAAAGAGTTGTTGAGGTCGGACAAGGAGTTCTTGAAGCCGCTGATCCAAAGTGCGGTGCAGGACATTCTCGAAGCCGAAATGAGGGAGACGCTGGGTGCGGAGAAAGGCGAGCGCAGCGAGGGACGGCTTGGCTATCGCTCCGGCTATTGTCCGCGCTCGCTGATCACCCGGGTTGGCATGATCGAGCTGAAGGTGCCGCAGGACCGGCAGGGGCGGTTCTCGACCGAGCTGTTCGAGCGCTATCAGCGTTGGGAAAAGGCGCTGGTTGCGGCCCTGGCCGAGATGTACGTGCAAGTCGTCTCGACACGGAAGGTCAAGCAGGTCACGGAGGAACTAGTGGGCCATGCCTTCTCGGCCTCGGCGATCAGCGCGATCAACAAGCGGCTGGATGGGCGCTGAAAGCGTTCTGCGAGCGCAAGCTCAAGGAACCGTTTCCCTATCTGATCCTGGATGCCCGCTATGAGCGGGTGCGCGAGGACGGCGTCATCGCCAGCCAGGCGGTGCTGATCGCGATCGGGGTCGACTGGGACGGCCGGCGCCAGGTGCTCGCGGTCGAGCTCGCCAACCGGGAGAGCCGGTCGAGCTGGAGCGAGTTTTTGCAAGGCCTGAAGGCCGCGGCCTGCATGGCGTCGATTTCGTCGCCTCCGACGATCATCCCGCCTTGAAGAAGGCGATCGCCGAAGTGCTGGCCGGCGTGTTCTGGCAGCGCTGTTATGTGCACTTCCTGCGCAACGCGCTCGACTATGTGCACGCAAGGTCGACGACGATTGCCTGCTCGAGCTGCGCTGGATGTACGACCGACACGATCTTGGCGAGGTACGGCGCGATCTGGCCGCCTGGCCTGCCAAATGGGGCCGCAAATACCTCAAGCTCACCGGCTGGGTCGAGGACAACATCGAGGAGACCTTGACCTACTTCCGTCTGCCGCTGGGGCACCGCAAGCACATGAAGTCGACCAAAATGCTGGAGCGCCTCAACGAGGAGATCCGGCGGCGCACCTATGTGGTGCGAATCTTCCCCAACGCCGAGAGCTGCCTAAGGCTGGTGCGGGCGCTGACGGTCGAGTGCCACGAGGGCTGGCTCGAGGACCAATCGGTATCTGAACATGGACCTGTTGAAGGAGCACAAGAAGGAGACGCTGCGTCAGGCGGCCTGACGATGCTCAGGCCCACCAAAGGGATGGACGCCACCCCTCTCCGCCGCCGCCGCTTGCCAGCGCTGCGCTTGGGCGAGCGAGCGACGGCGGCTCCGAGGGGATGGCTTGGCCGGACCCCATGATCAATTTTGCTGAACTTGACGCACAGAACTCTGCTTGTGCGGGCATAGTCTTACGGCAAATGAACACTGTGATCAGGTTTATGAGAGAGTGCTAGCGGGTGCGGGAGGCTGTTTTGAGGGGGGTTCGTCAGGTTGCGGCGGTCCTGCGAAGTCTCTGGATGGAACTTTCGGCTTTGTTTTGAGAGGGGACAGATCAAGCCGCTCTGACGAATTCGCCGGCTGCGGATCGTTCATTGAGTCGGTGAATCAGACCGTCTCGGAAGTCCACGACCTCGATCCTTTCGGCCGCAATGAGCCGATGAAGGGTCACGTTGCAGTCGTGCTCGAATTGGCGAGCCGTGACGGGTGGCACGTACATTCGTCGCGCCAAAACGATGCCGTGGGTCGGAACAGGCGCGAGACCCTGCTCAAAAATGCGGGGTACTGTCTGATCGTAAACGCAGAACGCGCGAACACGCGCGTTGTTGTAAACAATCATCTCCTGCCGCACCGACACGCACACAAATCTGAAAATCGCTAGGACTTTTTTGGTCGGCTTTCCTGGCTTTGTTGAGAGAATATCAATCGCCAAAGCTTCGACCTCCGCATCATTCGCGCGTTCACGTACAATGCTGAGCCCATCTTCATAAGCCTTGGAAAAGGCCGCCCGCGCGAGCCTTCCATCTGAATCGACGTCCACAGGATCGACGAACATTCGATAGAGCGTCTCGCCATTCTGGACGATGCCCGGCGAACCATCGCCTACACTATGCTGTTCGCATTCGCAGGCCGGACAGTGCTCTTCCAAATCCCTGGCGAGCCTACGCCCTGTGCCGCCCAGCCATTTTCGACACTCCGCGCAACGCATCAGACGATGGTGGGCAGATTCATCACGGTGGTCAGAAACGCGTTTACGTCAGCCGAATTGGGCGGCCCACTGACGAACTGCGATGGCTCGCCATCTGCCTTCGAGTAGAGTTCGACATTATCATCGGGAAGGAATGTGATCGAGTTGAACATGCCATCTTCTTCGAATTCGAGAATAGCACTGCCGTCTCGCCCTAGGGTCGTCAGGGGAGCGGGATGCCAAGGTTCCAGCTCGGCCACATAGGAAATCGCGCGATCAATAGCAGTCTGGCTGGGCGCCGCTGCGCCGTTGCCGTCCCAATCCTCATTATAGCCACGGAAGTCACGAAGCCGCGCGATACCACGATCGAACCCTGTCGGCGTCTGATACCTTAGCCGCTCATCGAGCACTTCCGAATTCCGCGTCGCAATCGGGCCGCGAACAGCCGAAGGGGCTTGCGATGCCTCGCTCACCACCGGCGCCGTCCCGAGCAAGAAAATCATCGAGCCCGCGACAGCGTAGGGAGCAAGACGTTTGCGCCTCGCAAAAGCAGGCGAGCTGCTGGGGGAGTCAATATCGATTGAAAATGGGGCCGCCGTCGAAATGCCGGTCATGAATCAAGTCCTACGCGCATGGCTATATCGGCGCTTACGATTTCCCTAAAAATCTCAATACAACGATCGTGCATAGATCTGAACGTCGACAACTGAGATATAGCTGTTTCGCCTTCATTTTCAAGCGCTTCAGAAGAACCTTCGAGCAGGTTGCTCTGTACAGCCGTGCCGATCGAGATTACTCGAACGGAAGTGTCGGGTGTAACCTGATGTGCTAGATGCATCATGCTCGCGTCAATATTGACCTGCACCAGACGCTCCCTGCATCCTTGCGCGGCCTCGAAAAAGCCGGTATGAGAATGCCACAACCTCTCATTGTCAAAAGCATGCGGCACAATAAGCTTGGAATCCGCATTGAGCATCTTGCGAGCTGTTGGTTTCCCCGTCCCCGCGAAGCGAAAGTTATCCTTGTATTCAAGCCGCAGATTATCGACGCTGATCGAATACAGAGCGCTCCGCAGCGGCGGCTTGATCAACTGCTCGAGCCGCTCGGCAAACGCGGCCCAGCTCGTATACTGCATCGCCTGATAGACCAGGCCGGTCCGCCCCACCTGCAAGCTTTCGAGAGGGCGCTTCTGCATCCCTGCTCCCGGCATCGAAACGGCAGCTGTGCGTAGGAAGATCATCGCCTCGACGGCTGGGGCGCCCGGAGGCGCCTGGGGAGCCTGATTAGGACCCACCATAAATTGGACCGAGTTAAGGACTTGCTTTTCGGTCAGGCCGGCGGCCCTGCAAACGGCATCAGCCTCTCTGACGGCTCTCTTCCAAGCGACTTCGGTCAGCGGCTCGCGGAAATTCACCGACGCTGCCACGGTCTCGATCGAATTCGCTTCGTTGAAGGGCGTCCAGTCCAAATCTGGGGCAATATCGTTCATGGGGCTTCCAGGCAGGATCGGTGTCGAGCGTGTCAGCTTCGGACGCTCGTGTAAACTTACTGTTAGATCTGGGTGCAGGTTATCGGCGCAGTGCTTGCTTGGAGAGGCTCCTGTGTACGGCCGGGGCCCGCCATCCGTTCACAGCCGAAAACCTCTCAAACGACGGATTTCATTAGAGTACTTGTAGCAGAAGGTGCGCGCAAGTAGGGTCAAAAGCCCGCTGGGCTGCGGGCTCAACCGTATTTTCGGGTACGCGACCCCGCCAATTGGGCCCGCAAACAGCTTGGGATCAGGCAAGATACGCCAACAGCCAGAGAAAGCCGGCGAAGGCGATCCAGCCGAGTTTCACGCAATATGCCGGCGATATTAATTTTACATCATATTTTGAAGGCATGAGTTGAAACTAGTGCGAGTGAATCAGCGCTCGTCTAGCTGCGCCGCGACGGCCGGAGCGCAGTGATCTGAATGACTTCGACGCGCGGTTGCGGGTCGTGTCGGCAGAGACGAGCGATTTGGTCAGACACAACTTACCTGCGCGTCAGTCGCGGGGCTGGCAAAAAAATCCGAGACTCTAAGCGCTCGGATGCAAGCCGGGTGACAGGTCAGCTGGTCTGCCAAGCGAAGCTGTCGTCTAAGTCCTCCTCAATCACCCCGGCCGCGTATAACTGATCGAGCAGGTCAGCTACTGCGAACACGCTTGTTCCGTCGGTCGTGACCTGCCTTACCAGCTCCGAGGCTGTGCAGTTGCCGTACGCGATTAGATGTCCAACGGAAGCCCCAGCGGCGTCGTCGAGTATCCGGTGTTCCATATGAGGTGAGCGGAGACAAAAGGATCGGTTGCTGGCCTTGAATTGCAGGTCCCTCCGGAAGCGGATTGGCAGTTCGGGAGCCGGACTCTCGAGCATATGCTGGTCAATCATGCTCTGCAGCCCCTCCCGGAACTCGTCAGGCGTCCTGAAAAAGCGTTCACTCAAAATGCGGTAGCCGAGGGGCCAGCGTTTGCTACCCGGCACAGGCGTCACCAATTGTATACGTCCCTGCAGCATATTTACGAGAAAGCCGGAAACACAGGCGATCGTCGTGTGATCTTTCTCCAGCAAGGCGATTGCATCATCTTTTTTGGCCCTCCTAAATTTCTCGCCGCGATCACGCGCGCGCCCGGCAAAAGCCTTTGCCGTCATCGCCTCCTTACCCTGCAGGACAAGTTCGACACCGATCAGCTCCTCAGGCGAAAACGCCATGTGAATCTGGTCTAGATGTCTTGTGCTTAGCACGGAGAAACGATTAGTCACGGTGCGATGGCGCTTGAACACTTCGAGCACGCGCGTGGTGAGTGCGCGATCCTTGAGCGGTGCCGCCGTCGTTGTTTGCGGCATCGCGCCTGTGATCTGATAGTAGTCGAATAGAAAGCGGTCGTAGTGTGGGTTGTCCATAGGCTCTGTGGCCCAGTAGCAGAAACCAGTACAGGCCGCCGAACCAAACATCTCGCTCGTGATACCGACCACGCCGCGCCAAAGCGCTGCATGCTCTTCGCTATATTCGTAGTAGCCCTTGAAGCGATCGGCCGAGAGGCCGCAGAACCAGCAACCGACGGTGCAGCCATAGCTCAGCTCGAAAGCGATGATGGGGTACGTGATCGACCCTGCCGTTCCGCCCAATTCATCGCTGCAGCGCCGGATTTGGCGCTCGCGCCATGCATGAAAGCGAGGGTTAATCGTCGACATTCCGCCCTGTTCGCGCAGGAGATCGCGGTGCCGCAACATCTCGCAGAGAAACTCGTCCCACATCATCGCGAGGGGCCACGGCTTGGACTCCGGGTTGAAGCGGTGTTTCAGGTAGCCGCCGGTGCCAGAGCGGCAGCATCTTCATTGGGTCAACTTCGATGCCGTAGCGATCAGTTACCACTCGAGGAAAATCAACGTTCTCCGAAAGCGCCTTGCGGAAATCCAAGTCACCGGCCAGCCTCTCCATGAAGCGCTTGACATGTGACAGCGTGCGCAGTTGCTCGGGGGTGCGGCGGTCAAAGATCTGTCGGAAGTGTTCGGTGGCTGCGTTCGTCATGCCGTTACGGGTGAGCCTGAAGTGGGGCCCGAAAACAATGATTTCACTCCTGTCGGGGCGTGCTTTCAGTTCTCTTCGGACCTGATTGCTTCCTTGAGGAAGCCTATTCGACCAGAGTTGAAATTGTCAGACCGTGACCGCGACAACAACTACAATAAGAAGAACCATAGCGACTAAGTTTCGGCCCCCGTCCGCGGTTTGAATGGTGGCTGTGCGTACCTGCGAGTTGGAACGGGTCAACGCAGTGGTATGCACAATCTCACTCAAGCCAGCACCGCTCGAATCTTGCTTGCTGCCGACTAGCGCGCCGCGGTGCATCGATTCGAGTCGGCGTGGCGATCGGATGCAGCTTCTAACCTCGTCAAGCGTGAAATCGTAGCCGCGGCTCCTTCCGGCCGCTACAATCGGTGCAAGACCTGTAGCACTCTGTTTAAGGCTTTCAAGCAGACTACCTTCCTTGGCGAGATTGTTGACAAACCGTTCTACCTCAACCTGCGACATCGTCGAGCCTCCGCCAAATGTTGTCACTATGTGTCACCTGCAAGTAATCGGTGACGATGCTGCAACAGAGCAATCGGCGTGCCAAACTGAAATTGCTTCTTTTGGCCTTTTCTGACCGTGCGTATCGTCAACAAGCCGACATTCGTCTTGAACCTAACGAAGGCTCAGCAGAGCGGAATGATATGTCGTTGTCGGTGGTTAGCCCGGACCAGCACAGAGCGACAGACCAGCGCGGCATTCAGCGGAAACCACAGCGCGTCGGGGATGACCCTCGCACACCATTGAGCAATCTGGCCTCTGGTATGCTCGCTAGCTGGTGCACTTGGCTCTGGAGCGAGTGAATAAGCCGGGTATTTGCGTCGGGCTGATCGCCAATCTAGTTCGGTTCTCAAGCAACGATGGATTACGCAGCAAACCTCACTATCGCCAGTCGAATTCCGACTTGCGATGCTTGGCAATGAGTTCCCACATTTGTGGTTGCTATTCCGAATTTTCTAGCGGAAGGCGGCAAGGGTAAAAGTTACCGAACGCATTCCAGACAATTTTACGAATAATGGGCGCTTTAAGCTTACCTGAACTATTCAACCATTGTGCTGAAGCTCTCCATATTTTAGCCAGCCGTACCGCTGACACACCGCGGTCAAACGGGGAGTGGTTTGCGATGGACAATGTGAGCGGTGAGATTGCCGGACCGGGGATGAAGACTTTCGGACGGCGCAAAATGACGCCGCGCGTATGCGTGGTGGATAGCAAGCCCCATCTGCGCGCTTTCATGAGCGAGGTGCTCGAGGATCTCGGCTTCATCACCAGCGAATGCAGCAGTGCGGGCGAGTTGCAATCTATACTCGCTATCGATCTGCCCGACCTGGTCCTGCTTGGCATTGCCGCCGATCGCGTCGAGCCAGGCCAATTTCTGGAGGTCCTCGTACGCGAGGCCTTCGAGGGCAAGGTTCTCGCTGTCGGCGTGCGAGAGTCGATTATCTTGAAGGCGGTGCAGCAGGTCGGCGATGAATATGGGCTTGGGATGCTGCCGCCGCTTACGACGCCCTTTGCGGCCGACACACTCCGCGAGCGCGTGGCAATGCTGCTGCCCGAGGAGCCGGCCCCGAGCCCGGCGGTGCATGTCGGCGAGGCGCTGCATGGGGGCTGGCTCGAGCTCTGGTACCAGTCGAAAATTGACGCGCGCTCGCTGGTTCGCCGCGGTGCCGAGGCGAAGGTGCGCATGCGACACCCAACCTGGGGCGTGGTCCGGCCAGCCTTTTTCATTCCGGAGAGTCACGATCCATATTTCAGCGGCTTGTCCGAGTTCGTGATCGAGCGCGCCCTGCAGGACTGGCATTACCTTTTGGAACGGCAGAGCGCGGTCGATCTATCGATCAACCTGCCGGCGCCGTATCTGAAAAAGCCCCATGCCGTCAGCGATCTCTGCCGCCGCATGCCGATGCATCCGGCCTTTGCTGGGCTTACGATTGAGATCGCCAGCGATGAGGCGATCCACAACCTCGATTTTTTGGCCGAGATCGCTCGCGAAATGAGCTTCCACAATATCGGCCTGTCGATCGACAATCTCGGCGCCAATTGGCCGGAGCTGATGGGGCTGGACAGAATTCCCTTCATCAAGCTGAAAGCCGACCGGCAATTCGTCGCCGGCTGCGGCAATGACCGGCTAAAACGCACGGTGTGCCGTCACATCGTTGAGCTCGCACAGGACTACGGCGCGCGCGCCGTAGCTGAAGGAATCGAGAGCGGGGCTGACCTGGCGGCCGTGAGCGAGCTCGGGTTCGACCTCGTCCAGGGCTATCTGTTCGGCAAACCGATGCCACTGAAGAAGTTTGCTAGAAGCGCTTTGAGACCGACCGCGATGAAGCAGGAGTGAGGCGCGAAAGCTTACACATAGCGCCGCGCGAAGAACACGCAAACGATCAACAGCGCCGCCGCGGCGACTATGCTCCAGGCAACTGGCCCGTGCTGTCCGCCGACTGCATAACACACGCAGGTTGCCTGATGCTCGCACGCATTTGCGACAAAGGCATGTAAGCATCAGATCTAGTCTATCGCCCGCAATTGAGGAGGTTCCACGTATTTTCATACGAGTATTGAGGATACGTCACGTCGTGTAGCTCTCGCGTACTGAGATCATGCGTCCATACGAAACTGGGCGGTCCGCCGATGAAAAACCTCTGTTGGCGCAACGGCCTTGAATCTGGGCCGGTGATGACCTACGGCGGTATCGAGCTAGTCTGAATCGGTTTTGGGAATTCAACCAGCGCGTTTCTGATTCAGCATGCCGGCTGGATAGGAGGCCGGCATTGATGGGCAAGGCATGTTATTTGGATATTCGGAAGCGTGTTGTAGCGGCAGTTGAGGACTGGATGCCCCGAAATTGGGCTGCCGCAGCGCTTTGAACTGGCCATCAGCACGCGATGAGCTGGATGAACCGGGTCGACGAGACCGGCAACGTTGAGTCAATCGGGATCGTGGCCACAAGCCAAAGGCGATCTCGGGCAAGTATACGGAAATTGGCGGTAGGCAGTCGATTAAAGGAAAAGCCTTTTCCCCATCGTACGCCTCGCGCCGGCTTTCCCTTTAATCCGCTGCGGCAGTTAGACCCACAGGGAAAGAAAGCTTCGTTTAGGATCTGAACTCCGAAGTGTCGTCGGTGTCGTGCACTCATGGCAGGGCAAAATAACCATCCGGAATTTGCGGCTTGCAGTCTGAAAGCGCAGAGACGCATGGTTGTCTGGCCGGCGCTCTGTGCCACGAAGCCAAACAGCATGCAGTCCGTAAGGAGCATTACGTCTCCTGGCAGACCAAACGCAGGCCATCGCCGCAAGAGCCTGAATTGGTGCCGAGTGCAAGCTTTCGAAAATTGGGGGATTAAGTCCGTTGTTTAAGCCGCCTCACAAGTTGCAGTCTTCTTGCTTTACGCTTGTGCCGCTAGTGGGCGCGGAAGCGAGTGATCAGCTGATGAAACAGCTCGCGCATTGAACAACTCCAAGTCGCAAAAAAAATGATTGGCATTCATTTAAGTAGTTGAGTATCTATCATACATCTTCAGGTAGACATGGATAGGCGGTGGTTTGGTCCGCTTCGCGAGTGCATGCCGCGAACCAGTTCCCATCTTCGTCTGCACATGTGCGGTGTGGTTGAATGAGGACGGCGCGGTCGTTGTTCGAGGATTTTCCAAGCATCAGTTCTGAGGCGAGGCGAACGTTGCGCGAGCTCAAAAAGAAAGCTGGTTTCGTTTCATGGACTGGACATGGATTGCGTCTATGATCTCCACTGTTCGATCAGGCTGCAAATCGATGTGGTGGCCTCATGTGGAGCGATCTTTGAGAGAGGCACTCGCCTTGTCGACACGCAGAGGGAGTTGGATTCTAAAAAACTGGTGGTGTGTATCAGAATGCGGCCGCTTGATTGAGCAGTAGTGAGCGCGCTGAGACAAATCGGAGATGCGTGTCATGAAGACTGTCTTGCCGGTTTGTCGCCTGGCACGACCACCACGGAGCGTGTTTAGACATCCAGAGAGAGGCACGTCATGAGTGGAACTATGGCTGTTGATAACATCATTCTGCAAGCAAACATCGTCAAACACTCGGACCGGCTTGGTGCCGAAATCAAGAACGTCAAGCTGTCAGACGATTTGCCTGACGATGTCATCGTAGCGTTCCGCCAGCTGCTATTAGAGCATAAAGTCATTTTCTTCCGTGATCAGGGACATCTCGACGATGCCCAACAACAGCGTTTCGTGCTGCGGCTCGGCTCGCTGACACCGGATTTGACAATGGAAGACACAATGGGCGGTTTAGCGATTCGGCAGGAGCTGCCTGATCGGGCCTGGAATCATCTCAATCAGATGAACGATGAGCGCACCCGCACAGCCATCTCGGTGCTGCGGCTCGCAGCAGGTTCGCCTTTTGGCGGCGACATTGCTTGGTCGAACAGGGCGGCCGCTTATCTTGATCTTCCCGATTCCCTGCGGATGCTTGCAGATAATCTCTGGGCTGTGAGCTTCGGCGTATCTGATCTCTCTGCGCCAGAGAAGAACACCGAACCCAATAAGCGGCCTTGGTGCGGCGTATCGACCGGAACGATATACGAAACTACACATCCAATTGTTCGTGTTCATCCCGAGACCAGCGATCGCATGCTCTCGCTCGGTCGTTCCGTAAAGAACTTCGTCGGCCTGCAGCGCTATCCCAGCCAAAGACTGTTTGAACGGCTGCAATCCTATCTCATCGCGCCCCGGAATACCCTGTGCTGGAACTGGAAATCAGGCGACGTCGTAATCTGGGACAATCGGGCGACTGAGCCGTATCCCGTGAGCAAATCAAGTCCCCCTCACTGGATGATGGACCAGTTTGCGATCGACGCCCGCGTACCGCACGTGAAGAGGCCGAAATCAAGGGCGGCAAAGGCAGCCTGACACTGTCCACATCTTCCGGATCACGTCAGACGGCTGGAAACCCAGGTACAGTTGCGGCCCTGCACTGTCGCGGAGCCGCCCGTCCTATGCGAGCAACGGCTAACCGGCGCAGCTGCCACCTGGTAGGCTTCTTCCAGGCGCAACAGCATCCACCTTCAGGCATGCTCTCTGCTCCCCGGTCAAACCGATGACGCTGCATTTTTTGATGATCCGCATCCGTTGGCTCTCGCTACGCGGGTCACTCGGTTTCATCGTCTCGGGATAGTAAGGACCGACGTCGCTCACACCCAATTCACGTCTCAAACTGGCGAGGCGTCAGATCGCCGTGATTCACATCGCGCCCGCGCCCCCGACAGAAACTATCCCGCTGGCGATCGTGCCGGCCGTGTCCATGGACAGGCCGCAATCGAGCCTTCCAGGAGCCCTAAATTGCGCCCCCGCAAGAGCATCGCTACTCCCCGATCTTCGGCCGGCCGAGAGCTCCCATCCTCTAGCCGTCGACAGCTCTGGAGGACCGATCTGCTCCCATGCTCTTGCGCACTACGTTAGGAGGTCCCTCGATGCCGTTGCGGAAGTCTTTCGGTTGGGCCATTGGGATCCCCGACCTTATAGACGACAAACCGACCAAAGCTCTAAACGGACTCCCCGAGAACTTCGGTTTCTACCGACGGCGGCGGTAGGATACGCGAGCGGCGCAAACCCTTCTTTCGAAGATGCTCCGCCTTATAACAGGCCGCTCCGACGGAGCACTAAGCGAAACCTTGTTGGGAGTACATCGGCTGGAGCAGGAGATTGGAAGGGTCGGCCGCAGATCGATGAAGCACGTGGGGGGCACCGGCTCGATTCCGCACAAGCGTTAGCAGAAAACTGGCTCGCTCAATATTACATCTTGTTTCGGCCAAGCCGTCCTGGCTTGCGCCCTCTCGACATTGGCTTGGGGGGCGTTGCACCTTTAGCCGGCTGCGTGAATAATTCGGACAAGTGAATACCCAAAGTCGAGGCGATGCGTTCCAAGAGATCAATAGTCGGGTTCTCTTTCTTCTGCTCAATGCGCCCCATGTATGAGCGGTCGATTCCGGCATCATAGGCCAATTGGTCTTGCGGAATGCCGCGTTCTACGCGGATCCGGCGCACATTCCAGGCCACAAGCGCACGAGCGTTCATGCGCAGAGGCAGCCATTCCGACGATTATGAAACCACTGGTTATAGCCCGACTATTACGATAAGCTCGTAGCCAGCTGTGGTTGTCCTCTCTAATTGCTTCGAGAAATCAGGCAATGGTGAGGTGCTGACCCAGTGCCGTCTTCTCGTTGACCACGGCAAGCGATTCTGGCGAGGGCAATAACTTGCGACCAACAACAGATAACGGACCGCGGTCAGCGTTGTTTTCGGCGCACCGCAACTAGATAGGACGAATATTCAAGCCAGAGCTCAAATGGAAACGAATATTCTCCAGTTGGCTGGTTCTGGTGGTTGCCTTTCACGAGTGCCGTCGGCCTGGTCCCCACGAACCATCATGCTCTTCCGCCAGGAACAGCAAGGACACCTCGTTGCGGCGCGCATGTGCGATCGCTTCCGGTCTGACCTGCGATGAAAAAGAGAAGGCGCAGCACGGAGCGGACGGGCCAATGTGAGCCGATATGCGATTGCCGCCTTTGGCGCGAAAAGGAGATTAGCGTGCGACCATTGGGTAGGTATCAAAGCGACCAAGAATTCGTTATCGTTGCTCTGATTTCGGCCGATTTTTCAGCTGGGTAGGAGTTTTAAGCAGTGCCAGCAGGGCCGAAGATCGCAGAATTGGCGCCCAGCGTGGACGAGCTCACGCCCTATGACAGGGAGCACGCTGTTGCCTACATGCGACTTCTTGATGCCGACGCTGCGAAGGCAGATTGGCGTGAAATTGCGCGCATCGTGCTTGGGCTTGACCCGACCGTTGAACCGGATCGAGCCCGACGCACATTCGAAAGTCATCTGACGCGGGCCAAGTGGCTAGCGGGCAAGGGCTATCGTGATCTGTTACATCGGGGTTGGCCAAAACAATGATCGGCGCGAATGCCGAAGGTCATCGCAATCATCGCAATCGCAAAAGTTGATTGTTCCATCGATTAGTTGCATCGAAGACGCGCACACGGCAAGCAAGCAGCCGGAAACCGCCACAATCATCGGGTGCATTTCCCCGCATCTGAAGATTGTGCGGGAAAGGTGTGATGGCGAATACTGATTGGAAATCTGAGGAAGCGTACAGCGGCTTGAAGACGGCAGATGCTGCCGACCTGGCTTGGGAGTGGCTACGCCGGGATCAAGACTACCAAGAGGATTATAAGCGGTTATCTCGCCGCGAACATTCAAGCGCGGCCGGCGGGCGAGTTCCGACGCAAGTGGGGGCTCTCGTTTTCCGGCTGATCCGCAAAAGACTTTCGACAAGCAAGCAATCTTTTGGGCACCTGAGGTGCTGCCGACCGTACTGGCTGTGCGGGCGGCCAACCGCATTGCGCCCGAAAGTTATCCGCTCGATTTCGACAATCTGCCGGGCGGCGCGCTTCGCCGTGCGCCGGATGGATGGCATGCGATCGTGCCGCTCGGAGGCACGCAGCATCGCCTTTGGCTCGGGAAGCTTCCGGCGAGCGGAAATGCTCTGCTCGTTGATCTGCCGCTCGATGCCGGTTTCGAGCTTCGCCTAGGGGCTGCCCGTCAATTTTGGCTTGCCCTTGAGCGTCGAGCGCTCGGAGATTCGCCACTTGCCTTACCTGCTTTGAAGCGGCGTCGGGTGATCCTGGCGTTGCGCGCAGTGGATGGATGGCAGGAAGGAAATAGCTATCGCCAAATCGCGCAAGGGCTGTTTGGAAGTCATCGTATTGCCGAGCGCGCCTGGAAAACAGACGATTTGCGCAGCCGAACCATTCGACTTGTTAAGCTGGGGCAGCGCCTCATGCGCCTGCGCTGGCGAGCATTGCTCGACAAGCGCAGGGGCAGTGATGACAAGTAGTGGGTTGCGGCACGATCAATGGCTAACTTCCGTGCTGCCAGCCAACTCTTCTGCTGCCGGGTCCGATGGTGGATAGGATAAAGTCTTTGCGCTCCGATACCTCGCTATGCCGTCTTGATTGCTGCAACAGAGGGGGCGCTATCTCCGTAGGCTTTAGCTACTGGCGGCCGCGAATTCGGCAAATCCTTCAACAGTCGCGCAACTCGATTATGCCGCGCTCGACATGAACATGGGTCTCCTCCTGCCGCGGAGGGACCGCTAGACCTCAGGCAGCCTGCGCAGGTGCTACCTTCTTGCAAAGACGAGCCAGCCATCGGCAAAAAGAACGTGCGATCTCGGGGTGCGCGCTGCGATCTACGGCATAGGCGCGATATCGCATGCCGCTTGGAGTGCGGGTGCCAGGGATGATTTGCAAAGCGCCCCCTTTGACCAGATCTCCGACGATGATTTCCGGCGCGACAAGAAGGCATTTTCCCGTCATGACAGCAGCCAGAGCAAGATAGTTGTGATCATACCGGGCGCCTACTCGTATATCGCTCGAAGACAGATTCATGGCTCTCAGCCATGTCGGCAGGATGTCGGGGCGGGATGTGATGTTCAGTATCGGGGTCGTGCGAACAACCGAGAGCTCTCTGCCTCCGACCAGATTTGGTGGGCCGACGCACACGAGCTCCTCTTTGTAAATCTCCCAACTGTCGGCGGGTTCGATGAGCGAAAGATCCCGTGTAATCAAAATATCGAAATCATCCGAAGATGTCGGGTGCGCCAGCGAGCTGATGATGTCCACGATAACGCCACCCGCTTCAGAAGAGAAAGCCTGCAGATTTGGAATAAGGAGAGAGAAAGCAAAGGTCGATAATGACGTGCGGACCACGATCCGATTCGTTCCTGCGCCTGCACGGCGTCGCATTCTCTTCGCCGTGAAACTGACGGTTTCGAGCGGTTCAGACACTGCGTTCGCGAATAGCCTTCCGAACTCGGTCAGATCGCTGCGCCGTCCACGCCGCTCGATGAGGTCAGCCCCCAGATAATCCCGCAGTACAGCCAAATAACGGCTGACCGAACTTTGCGTTGTTCCCAAAGTGGTGGCCGCGCGCGTGACGCTGCCTTCGCGGGCAACGGTCACAAACGCGCGGATGGCATTTAAAGGAACTTCATCGTCTTGAGCCGCCATTGTCTGCTCCGGCGCCAGAATCAAAGTCCATCACAATATTCGATGCCCATAGCCGGATCGCTGCATATCAGTGTCCGCCACGCATAAAATCCTCGTGTGAGCGCAACACCTGCGCCGGGAGCGCACGACATCAGTGTCGCAGATCGTGTTTGTCGGGGGACTTAAATCTTTTTGCCGCGTTTGGGCTTCGGCTTGCGGCCTTTAGGTAAGGTTGCAGGTGGCGGGGCGCCCTTGGATGGCCGAAGAAACAGTTCGGAGACAGGTACGCCGAGCGTCTCGGCAAGGCGATCAAGAAGATCGACTGTCGGGTTCGCTTCTTGGCGTTCAAGTCCGCTCATGTAGGAGCGATCAACTCCTGCATCGTAAGCCAGTTGCTCCTGCGGAATACCGCGCTGGACGCGGATCCGGCGCAGATTGTAAGCCACAAGCGCACGAGCTCTCATGCGCGAAGGCAGCCATTTCGACGGTCATCAAACCACTGGCTATAACCTACATAAAAAGATCAGCGGACTGGAAGGCCTGGGTGCCACCCGTATCGTTTTCCCGAACGCTACTGGCGCGGCCTGCAAAAAGGGTATGTCGATTCAATTCACGGCGGCACAGGCCTTTTGGGCGCCGACCGAATCTCACTCGAGCTGGCGGCTCGGCAACGGTTCGATTCCGCTGCCCAACTCGCACGAACGGCCTCGAGGCAAACAAAGAAGCTGACTGAGCGAGGCGATGCTCCTCCATTCATCGAAATGGAGCTGCAGCTCCGATGAAATGAGCTGGCGCAGACGATCGCGAACGCAGCGATAGCCGTCCAGCCGTCTTTGTAGTGGTCTTAATCCCTGGATCAGCGCAGACTGCGTGTGCAGGGACCCTAATCGCGTTCACTCTCTGGACTCCGCGAATTTCGTCTAGCGGTACAACATCTTTGTGGACGTTCCGCACTCTACGTTCAGCCTGATACGGAATTTTAGGCTCTCCCGATCGCTGAAGAGGCACGACGGCGAACTCTCTTGGCTGAGGCTCAAGTCGCGCCGGTCAGGTTATCAAGTACAAGGACCAGTTCAAATCAAACGCGGTACGGCAAATCGTAACCTATTTTGGCAGCAGCCATTGGCTGCAGAAGAGTGGAGTCCAGAGAGCAAAGTCTCGCAGCGTCGACTTGGAACGCGCACGCGATTCTGCGAGGGCAAGCGGCAAGCGCCGCGAATTGGATCCGCCAATGTTTAGTCAAACAGATGGCCACGCGTATCGCTACCCACCCATGAGCCCGAGCGAATTGGGATTCAGCGCGCGCGCGAGACTTGCTGAGAGGCTTCGGCTTGGGCGTTGTCTTGACCATTCGAGCACCGGGGGCCGGCTTACCTTTAGGTCACTCAGCTGGGAGACTTCGATGTTGCCGAGCGGTGCCAACAGCGACGAGGGTGTCAGGAAAGAGTTGTTGCAGAACACGGAGAGCAGCGCAGGCGAGACTGGCGCCATGGAAAGAATCCGATGCTGCTCCTGGTATCCGGTATGATACGAAACTAGCGGGTGGTTCGGCGATTGGGCAGTGAAACCCTGAAAGCGCTATTCCTGGCCGATGTCGCAAGCCTGTTTGTCGCCGGGCACGTTTGCTCCCGTGAGGGGCAAGCCCTTGCGGTGCTACCAAGTGGTATTGCCGAGCGGTGCCGCCGGGCACCTACCTGTCCTCGTGGGCAAACCTTCAAAGACGCTGTCCCAACCTGCGCCAGCGACGTCAATAGTTAACGGCGACGTGACTCGGCGCTCAATCCCTGGAAAAGCGCTGTCCCTGCCACGCCGCCGCTAACCCTGGCGCCAGCCTTGCCCCATTCGGCATCAACGCTGGCACTTAGCCACCTAGGGTGCCGCCAGGTTGTAGGCTTAGTACGACTGCCAATCACCTACCTCAATGGGTTGGTTGGTCTGCTACTTTCTACGCTGGTCCGCTACCTCCGCGGAGAAATTGCAGATGCCCAGATACCAAACCGCCCCGCTGCATGAAAAAAGGCTTACACGCTGCCATTCATGAGAGCCCAAGAATGTTGGCGGAGTAAGACGGGAGGCATGGAAGCGATCGCTTGAAAGACCACACGCGCCGCAAAATCTAACGTCGCCAATCTCCCTTGGCACAAGCAGGCCGGGTGTCCGTGCTGAAAAAGCATGACAGTACGGCTACCAGGGTCGTTTCTCCGACACCGGAAAGCAGCGCGGGCGCGACTCGGCGCCGGTCGGTTTGGGACTAGATCGGCGCTGTCCCTGCCGCGCCTGCGCTGCAGATTGAGGTTAGCAGGAGCGTGACTCGGCGCTGTCCCCTTCTGGTTATGGCGCTGTCTCTACCACGCCTCGCGAACCCCAACGGCTCTGTATCCACCCTAGCTTTCCAAAAGCTGACAGAACCTGTGCGGCAATTCACAAACAAACAGCAACTGTTGTGACGCACGCGGACCATGCTCACTGCCGGCCGCTGACCGCCCCATCAGCCCGTGCAGCCAAAAATGAAACCGATCGCTCCCGAGCCTCGCGCAAAGTATTTCTCTACGGTATAGGCTCGGGCCGAGCACAGACTTCAACGAACCCAGTCATCGCGACCAGAAAATTGGTCTTTGAGCATGCGTGTGCGCACAGCATGATATGCTTTGGTAGTCTGTTCAGTTGAAGGACTGTCCTCAGAGAGGGGGTGGTGCGCGCCAATTCGTATTCGCTTGGCCTCAATACTCGCGAAGGCCGCATCGGGCTGCGCAACGTAGTGCCGACCGTTACCGACCAGTGTTGTGGGCCGGCAGCTTTGCCGTATAGCCCGGCTATATCGCGTGTCTAATCGGTTAAGTGGTTGGCCGGCAAGTTTTTCAAATGACGAAACACATTCGTTAGCCGCATCACCACAGCGGCAGGAAGTCGCAGTCGATCACCGTCTCCGAATAACCAGTCGCCAGGGGCGGGTTCATCAGCCGCGAATAGAGCTCAGGATCAATGGCCATCGATGAGTTGAGGCGATATCACATGGCGCTTAGCCCGCGCCGCCTGAGCTTAGGCCGTTTTCCGAGGTGCAGCCAACGCCATCGGCTCCGATCGGTTCGATGCGCCAGCATCGGGTCTGCCAACTAATGCGTGCCGCCGCGGTTACTATCGCATAGAGCGCTGTCAATTGTCACTACCAGATCTGAGTGTTTGGGGAAGCAACACTTGTATCGTAAGGTTACGGAAAGGTCGGATGCACATATGCGTCTTTCCATCAAGCTTCGAGACGCAATGCCATGGCAAACCTGAACCTCAGCTCCCAATCTTTCGCCGATGCATGCGCGCGACAGCGGACCGCCACCGACCAAAAACTCACTAAATTTGAAGCACTGATCCCGAGACGTTCAGGTTTCCAGACGAGACGTGTCATGAAGCCAATAGCGCGGGTCGCAGCAGCAACAAGGCGGGCTCGGGCACTCTCCGATTTCGACCGGTGCTGCGCAATCTGGTGGCTCTATCGCCTCCATTTCGGCATCAACCGCAACGTGATTTTGGGACTTGCCGCCGTCACGGTCGCCTAGGAGAGATCCCGCTGCGGCATAAGCGACTCGTTCACATCGTTCAACATTGCCGTTTGCATCAATCACGCGAGAATGATGATTGTCAAAGGATGATGTTGTGGCACTGTTGGTTGTCTAAACGCGGTTCTTTTTGATAGTGCGAGCAGGATAAGGCATACTACAGGAAAACACGAGAGTGTGCTTTGCCGGGGCTGGATACGCGACGGAAGACGCGGACGACTTCTACAGAACTGTATGCAAGAATGAGTCCGATAAATTTTATGGTGGCAAAGCCAGATACGCTGAGGGGGCCGCCTCGTAGGCGACTGTCGAAGAATCGAAGCATTCGGCGACGCACGTCTTGGTGAAATAGACTCCAAAAAGCGGATCGGTTGGCTAGCTCGGCTTGAGCGTTCCATCGCAAGGGACGCGGAAGATCAAGGTGGCGCACAAGGCGAAGATAGCGCTGGAGGCTCTGCGGGAGCATGCGACGGTGGGGCCGATCCTGGGGTGCTGTCCAGAAATTCGCACTTTGATCAGACGACGGCTCCGGTTTCAGAGAGTTGTGGGTTATAGAGCGGTCGCATGTTCATGTAGCATTTGGTCGGCCACGCCGTTCCGGCAATGTGCCGCAGCCGGGCCGCCGCCAAGTTGGGGCAGGATTGACTGTCGGAGAAGATGCCGACAATACGGGTTCGACGCCGAATCGATGCGCTTGAGCGGATTTTTCGTTTGAGTCTTCCACCTATGGATGTCCGGCAACGTAAAGTAGGCGAGCGTCTCGTAGGTGCCGGCGGCCTGCTGCTCGCGCCGCTGATGTTCGATTCAGCTCTTGCATCAACGGCGGCGACAAAACTGTCTTGAGCTTCGGCAGATCCGCCAACCATCACGGGTGCCTTGGCCGGCGTTTTCCGTGGCCGTTGCCGGCGGCATGCTGATCTTCGGTGGCGAGCTCAACGATTTCGCTAGGTGCCTCATGTATGTTGTGCTCGTCGCCGGCATTCTCGCGCCACATCTATTCCGATACCGAGAGCCGCTCAGCTTCCAACGCTGATACGGCGAGCGAGAGCTTGCGCACCCCGGTCCGCGAAGTCGAGCAGTACCTCGCGAGCGTCCTGTCAACCCGGCCCATGGAGACGCGCGATGTATTTCGACCGTGGCGACGGCCGAGCTCAATCAGGTCGACCAAGCTCACCGATGATGCGCAGGTTGTTGCTAATGGAGGGGCGCTGTCCTCTTGAGGCTCAGCGCGCGTCTGCTCCACGAAAAATATGATGATTGGCCGGGTCCGTCCGCGCCACCAGCTTCGTGGGTGTGAATCCCCGAGAAGGCGGTCCTGCCCGGCCCATCAATGCCTCTCATCATCCATCTCCTGCAGATATCCAAGCGGTTTCGGCCGCATTGGACGGGGAGCGCATGGAGACGAGCTCGCTGCATCGAGCGTGAGTTGCCGTAGGAGAGGCAGAGCGTCGCCAGATCAAAGCTCCTGCCGAGTCAGAAGTGGTAGTTCACGCCAACCCGGATCGTATGAATCTGCTGCTTGAAGGAGATAGGCGTCCTGACCCCAACAGCGATGGCACCAGGCGCACCATCTCCCGTCTGCACACGGCCTGCTGCCGAGACCGGAAGCGCCACGTCTTGCCTGCCGAAATCGAAGTAGTCATACTCAACTTTCGCTGACCAGCCGGGCAGGAAGGCATACTCGATGCCCGCACCCAATGTGCCGCCAAAGATGTTCTTGCTCGCTCGTCCATCGACGGCACCGTTAGCAGCAAAGCCCGTCCCCAAATTCGACGTAACGGCGAAGGACTGGTTGATGCCAATGCTGGAATCGGCCCAAGCCGCCCCGCCCTTGATGTAGACCAAGCCGCGGTCGCCCACCGTGACGCCAATCCGTCCGGTGATATCCGCAATCCATTTGGCCTCGTGCGTGCAGTTCAAGAGGACAAAGCAGCCAGTGCGCCCCTTGATACCACTCCATAAAAAATCGCCTTCCAGGCCGTACACGATCACGCCAGACTGCAAGTTGTAACCGGCTTGTACACCGCCGAGGAAGCCGTTCATCTGTACCTGCGGCATTGGCACATTCAAATCGACAGTGCCTCCGATGAGCTGGTTTACAGACTGGTTGACGGGAGCGCCAATGAATGTATTGCCCACACCGAGGTCGGTCTGGCTGTTCCCCCAACCCGAGCCTAGACTGCCTCCGATGTAACCTCCAGTCCAGCTGAAGAGAGGAGCAACGGGAGTTGGCGCTTTGATAACAGCTGCCGCAGGCAAGTCAGCAGCCAAGCTTCCGCTCCCAAAAGCAATCGCCCCGAATGCAATGATGCCCGCGAGCGACAATTGCTTGTTGCACTTCATCCTAGAGTCCTCCTGCTGGACACAGAAAAATATTGCGTAGTTTGGTCCCAAGTTGTGGTTATCTCGATATTTCGAGCTGGCAGGCAGATCACCTCTCAAATCCGGTAGGGGGCGCCAAAGCTTCGGTCGTGTCTCTGATGGTGGTGTAGCTCGGTAGAGCAAAGCTTTGCCGAAGTTACCGGCACTTCTCCGGTAGGATCAGGGCGCGACACGCCCACGCAACCGAGGAACCACCGATGACCGATGCCATGACGAACCTGCGCACGCTCGTGGAGAAAACCCCTGATGCCGATCTGTTGCGCGAGACGATCGGCTTTGCGGCCAAGCGCCTGATGGGGCTTGAAAGCCAAAACTAGTCTCGGCTATGGCGAGAAGACCCTCGAGCGACTGGCCCAGCGCAATGGCTACCGCGACGGGATCTGGGGGGCCGCGCTGGCGCAGTCGAACTACGCATCTCAAGCTGCGAAAGGGCTCCTACTTCCCTGGCTTCTCGGAGCCGTGCCCGATGCAAGTTAAGAGCTGCCGGCGCGTGGTCTCCGCCTTCGTCGCCTCCGCGTTCGCCCAGGACGATTGAGGCCGCTCTCGACTGTTGAACCTCACGGGGCCGTAGCAGCATTTACGAGTCGTCCAGAAACGATGGTCCCGGTCAACAACTGGCCCAAACTTCGGCGTCGTCGCATGATCTGAGGCCGGCAAACTGGACCATTTCTGGCTAGAGTTGGCGCTGCATAAATCCCTCGACTGGCAGGAGCGACGACGATGAAGGCCTCGAAGTTTTCGGACGCCCAGAAGGCGTTCATTCTCAAGCAGGGCAGCGACGGGGGCGCGGTGGCGGAGATTTGCCGCAAGGCCGGGATCAGCCAGGCAACCTACTTCAATTGGAAGAAGAAGTATGACGGGCTGCTGCCGACCGAGATGCGCCGGCTGAAGCAGCTCGAGGACGAGAACGCCAAGCTGAAGAAGCTGGTCGTCGATCCGTCGCTCGACAAGGAGATGCTGCAGGACGTGATCCGCCGAAAGCCATGAAGCCTGGTCGGAAGCGCAAGCTGGTCGATGAGGTTTGTGGTGAAGTGGACCCCCGGATTGTGGACCCCCGGATTGTGGACCGGCGGCTTAGGTGGTGCGGATGCCGTTCCGCTTTGATAAACGGAGCGGACCATGAAGAAGATGAGACGGAAAATCGATGCGGCGCTGAAGGCAAAGATCGCCTTGGAGGCGCTACGAGAACAATCAACGGTGACGGATCTGGCGGCGCTACCAGGTGCATGTGAACCAGATTTATGCGTGGAAGAAGCAGCTTCAGGATCAAGCGGTTCGGGCGTTCGACGCGGGCGCCGGTCGGGATGGCGAGGCGACCCACGAACTGGAGGTCGAGAAGCTCCACGCCAAGATCGGACAATTGATGGTCGAGCGAGATTTCTTAGCCAGGAGGTCCGGAAGATGAGCGCGCCGGATCGCCGAGGATTGCTTCAGCGCGATCATGAGAGTCTATCGATCCGCCGGCAATGCCAACTGCTGAGCGTTGCGCGATCGAGCGTATATCGGCCGCCGCGGCCGGCCAATGACAACGACCTTGAGCTGATGCGACGGATCGACCAGCTGTTCATGGCCTGGCCGTTCCTGGGCTCGCGGCGGATGACGGCGATGCTCAATGGCGAAGGCTGTCGCATCAATCGCAAGCACGTGCAGCGGTTGATGCGCAAGATGGGCATCGCGGCGCTGGGACCAAAGCCCAGAACCACAAAGCCGGTGCCGGGACACAAAATCTTCCCGTATCTCTTGCGCCTTATGGTGATCGACCGGCCAAATCAAGTGTGGGCGGCCGATATCACCTATGTGCCGATCGGCCAGGGCTTTCTATATCTGGTGGCGATCATCGATTGGGCGAGCCATGCGGTGCTGGCTTGGCGCCTGTCGAACACGATGGACACATCGTTCTGTGTGTCTGCGCTCGAAGAGGCCTTGGCGCGCTTCGGCCGGCCTGAGATATTCAATACCGACCAGGGCAGCCAGTTCACCAGCGCCCCCTTCATCGGCACGCTGGCCGCAACCGGCGTCAGGATCTCGATGGACGGTCGCGGCCGCTGGATGGACAACGTGTTCATCGAGCGGCTGTGGCGCTCGCTCAAATAGGAGGACATCTATCTCAAGGGTTATTCGGATGGCCACGAGGCCAAAGCCGGAATCGCCCGATGGATCGAGTTTTACAATTTCCAGCGCCCCCATCAGGCGCTGGAAAACCGCGCGCCGATGGCGGGCAGGTGTCACCGGCGCATTCGGCGAAGAGGCTGTGGATATGACCTTCTCGCAAGCGAGAAGCTTGGACAACGCTGCGCGTTGCCCACATCCCCACAGCCACGACAGCAGCAAGCAACAGTGGCGTAAAGTATCGGGAAGAACGAACGGTAGCAAGCTGCACTTAAGAAACCAGACCCGGTGGTCCTCAACATAGGGTCCACTTCAGTATCCCGCCTCCGAGAAGGCCGAGATCATCCATTTGGTCGAGCAATCGCACCTTCCGGCCAAGCGCACACTGCACAAGCTCGGGATCCCGCGCGCCACATTCTATCGCTGGTATGATCGCTACGGGGTGGGAGGCGTTGAAGCGCTGGCGGCATCAGTCTCGACCAGACCGTGTCTGGAACCGCATCCCGGACGATGTGCAGGAGCTGCTCAACCAGGCGGACCGACTTGTCGGCGGCAGGGATGCTATGGTGGTTATCGATGACACCTCACTGCCGAAGAAGGGTGAGCGATCGGTTGGTGTTGCGGCTCAATCCGCGTCGGCTCTCGATAAAACCGCAAATTGCCAAACGCTGGTGTCTTTACGTTTGCGCGCGGCGAAGTGCCAGTGATGGTCGCGTCTTTTTCTGCCTGACAGCTGGACAAGCGACACGTATCAAGAGCGCGCGTGGATCTCACAACCAAATCAAGCGTAGACGCCAGAGTTCAGGCCGAGTGAGCGTCGTTGCGCAGGATCCCCATCATTACTGGTAGGTGCCCGACCGTTGGGATGTCGCATACTGGGCTACAGTGTTTACGCAGACGAGCCGACGGTCAGAGCTGCGCTAGGCGACACGAAGCTGCTACATTGAGATAGCATACTCATTGACCGGAACAGGAGCACCGTCCTTCAACGGAGGCGGCTCATGACCTACACAATCACATGTCATCGAACGGAGTACGGCCGAAAGTATTTCTCCGTTCAAAGGCCGAGCGCGAGAGAAGCTCTGTCCAAGGCAGAGTTTCTTGAGATGTCCGACATCCAAATTGATTACATTGATACGCCTACGGACGGACGGGTTGACATGCGAACGCTTCGGACGTTGGCCGAAAAAGAGCGCGCCTAAAGCTCATCTCGATGGCTGAGGCGTCCAAGGATATCGTCACACAAGGATATCGTCACATCGGGCAGACGAACCTAGCGCGGTCGGGACCTGCAGCGACGTACGTAAGATCCAGCTCGGCCTCCAACGCCAGTTGCTCTTGAGTAACGTGCTTTTACGCACGAGCCGGCCGTCGTTTCTGCCGTTCGCCCGATCGCCTCAGGGCGCGATGATACCGCGCGTGGTTAGAGCAGCCACGTAGGTTGTTGTTTTCCAATGGCCGCGCGGAACGGCGGCTTGCAGACGTTCGCCGCGTTGGCAGCGGCCATGTGTTCGCGCCATGTTGGTCGATGCCCAGGTCTCATCGATGAAGACGAGGCGGTCACGATCGAGCTTGCGCGCCTGGTGGGCATCGATCCGGTGGGACTTGCGATCTCCGCCCTTCTTGCGCAGGCTGTCGAGATGGAAGCCGAGGCGTTTAGCGCCGGGATGAAGCACTTGAAGCTTCCCGACGGCCGCGACCGCCTCGTGCGGGACGGCCATGGTCCCGTGCGGACGATCCAGACGGGGATCGGCGCCGTCGAAGTCGCCCGGGTAAACATTCGGGATCGCGCGGTGGCCCGCGATGGCGAGCGGATTCGCTTCACCTCGGCGATCTTGCCGTTGTGGGCACGGCGCACGAAGAGCTTGGATGCACTTTTGCCGGTGCTGTACCTGCGAGGCATCTCGACGGGCGACTTCCAGGAGGCGCTGGCGACGCTCTTGGGCAAGGATGCGCCGAATTATTTCTCCGGCGGTCGTTTCCAGACTGACGACGGGGTGGCAGAACGACTACAGCATTGGCAGAAGCGCGATTTGTCGGCGCGCCGGTACGTATACGTGTGGGCGGACGGCGTCTTCCTGCAGGCTCGCATGGAAGACCACAGCACATGCATGCTGGTGCTGATCGGCGAGACGGCGGAAGGCAAGAAGGAACTCATCGGCTTCTAGGTCGGCGTGCACGAGAGCGCGCAGAGCGGGCACGAACTGCTCGTCGAGGCGAGAAGCTGATGGAAAGTAGATTGCGCTGAATCGCTCGTTAAGGCGCGCGTCAGGATTGGTTGTTCGGCGGCCGTTCGATGAACCTGCGGCTGCCGTCGAGCAGTTCGAGGTTATTGGCGATGACCGGGTTGCCGGGGTCGAGCGAATAGGCCTTTTCGAACTTTCGTCGTGCGCCGGCGAGATTGCCGCGCAGCATGTATGAATAGCCCCGATTGTTCAGGATCCGAACGGTCTCGCCGCCAAGCCGGATCGCCTGCGCATAAGCCTGATCGGCCAGATCGGCGGTCGGTTCCTGCACAGGGTCCCCGCCCGGCGGCTCTATGAGAACCACGACTGCGGCGTCCCTCAGTGTCTGTTTACACCCGCCAAGGACTATTCCCAACCAGCAACAAGTTAGAACTAAGATGATGCGCCGCATAAGCGTTGTCCCCCGGCTCAGCGGCCTTATGGAAATATCGTCGCTAAATTACTCAACCCAACGCCCCATCGTCCTTTACCTGCCAGCTGGTGTTCCGCCGACCGGCATCGACACGCCGGTTGACGAACCTGCCCCCAATCCCTCGATGTTAAGGTTCTGCGTCGGCGTTGTCCGCACACCCATTTGCCTGGTCGCATCGCTAATGTCGGGAAGCTGATCCACCGGCTGTTGCGTTTTGCCATAGCGTGTGACCGCGGCACCAACGCACGAGCGTCGTAAGCGATCCTGCGGTCGCCGACGTATCGCGGCCAGGGATGGATCGTGTGCATGACGGCATTGACCTGCTTGGCATCGCCCGCGGTCATCGTGATGGTGTTCGAACGCTGGAAGTAGCGATCCACCTCGTCATGACCGGCGAGGCCATAACATCCGCCGAGCAGGAGCGGCGCGAGCAGAGCCAGATACCTGATGGTCATCTCTCGCTTGCTTTAGTTGAGGGTTTTCACGACCGGCTGGTCGGCAACAGTAGCGGCCGGCGCCGGAAGGGGCGCCCTGACCTCGGGAGCGATGATGTGCCCGTACGGACCCTTCACTTCACCACCGGAATTGACGTAATCGTTGTAGCGCTTGCGGACTTCCATCTGACCAATTGAGGAAGAAATCGACGTCGTTTGCCGGAAGTCGGGAGTCGAGCGGCGATGCCTATTGCTGGCCGGGTGCCGCCGGCGCAACCAGGCGCGGCGTGACGATGATGACCAGATCGGTTTCCTCCTGCTGGTACGATTTGCTGCTGAACAAGGTCCCGATCACGGGCACCGAGCCGATCCAGGGAAGTTGCGAAACGTCCTGGCGATTGCGAGTCTGCAGCAGGCCGGCGATGGCGAAACTCTGGCCGTCGCGCCGTTCGACCGTCGTGCGTGCATCGCGGCGGGTAGGGGTGGAACGGTCGTCCCCTGGATCGTCACTGCATTGGCGAAATCAAGTTCACTGACCGACGGCTCGATCCGAAGGTTGATCACGCTGCGCGAGAGCACGGTGGCGACGAAGCACAACTCGACACCGAACTTCTTGAAGTCGATTGTGAGGGCTGGAAAGCCGTTCGTCGTTTGGGTCGGGATCGGGACGGGAAACTCGCCGCCGGCAAGGAAGCGGGCGGCATCGCCGGAAAGCGTGGTCAAGTTCGGTTTCGCCAAGCTGCGAGCCAATCTTTTGGTTCCCAAATGCAGAGATCAGCACGTCCACCGAGCCGCCGCCGGCGGTCCTAATAAGGCGACCTCACGTTGCGCAACATCGCTGGCGCGCTGGGGGTCGAGTGTTTCCACGCGCGAGGTTTTCTGCGACAAGGGCGAATGCCTGACGCGCGTCGGCAAATCCCTTGTTGCGAGCGACATGCTGCATCTAACGAGATCGGGTTCGGAATTCCCGGTTTCGTCGATCGTCTCAAAGCTGGGTGTCGAATAGGATGACGCTGCGGTCCAATTGACGGGGTCGGCGCAAATCAGCTGTCAATCGGGCTATGCCGACCGCGTCGAGCTTCTCGCGGATCATTTGATTAGATGCGCCGGCATTGCGGCAGTCTGCCCTGACAGGGCGGGCACATTGCCGCGGACGACCGCTTCGGGCTGTTCCCGAATTGCCGTTTGCTGGCCCGCCCGGCAACCGGGCGAAGGTCGCGGCGCTGCGGGTGTGCTCGGTCGTCCCTCGGACTGCCGCCATACTGAGAGCCGGGTTCAGGAAGAACTGCCTATTGCTGAGCGCCGCCTCACAGCGTCAGATGTTGGCTGTTCGCTTGAACCACTTCCTTGGTAGGCCAATGTAGTAGCCGCGCCTGCGAAGCTCTAGCCCGGATCTATTGAGCGTATCGCAAATGGATTTCACAGGCGTGCCGGCATCAACAAGCTTGCGCAGCAGTTCGTCTTCTCGTTTGGTCCAGCGAGGAGAGCCGAGAGTCAATTTCAATCCAACCTCTTAGCCCACACTTCGTCACACTCTAATCTGTTCACATGAATTTCGCCATCCTAAAATTTCGCATTCCAGAACACGACCTAAAATCGTAGAAAAAGCTTGGGCCTCCGGCGCCTTGTCTGTCCCAGTTATCGCGTCGGCCTCAAGAAAGGAATGGCAGGCGAGGCGCTCCTTCGAAAGCTATACGTTGGCATAGACGAAGCTCCCGGATCCTCTGCCAACGAGATTTCGGAGCCACTAGGATTCAGCCAGACTTGTAGGACAACCTGTGAGATGGCCGTGCGGCCGAGGAGTTAACCCCGCTAGACCGGATACTTGACCCGCGATGAGCGGCCCCAGCCGCAACTATGTCGGCAGCTACATCAGGACGTCGAAGTGGGGAGCTATCGGCTATCGCCGCGATGGGCTAACGCTAGAATTAGTCCGCCGCGCGGCCACCACGCGCCCAGCCGAGAAGAACTCCGCCATTCTCAAGGGGGGACAAATTCGCAAGCAAGTTTGCACATTGCCCGCATCACGTGCGAAGAAAGCAAGACGTCCGTTCCCCGGCCCAACAGCGTTGGATGTGGGGAGCAATCAAACGCTCCCAGCATAGCAGCACACGTGCTCTGTTTTGGCCTTGCAGTTCCATTCCCGCATCTCGTAGGATGGAAGCTAAGAGGGAACCCGGTGCGCCGGCGACGGCTATTCCGAGGCTGCCCCCGCAACTGTAAGCGGCGAGCGGTTGTCATCGTGGCGCGGTGACGCGCACTGTCCGTGACGACATCGTCGACGTCGCCAAGACCATGGTGAAGCTGGAGGAGAACTTCGTCGACCTCGCCTTCGGCCTCGGCAAGATCGAGGGCATGCGAGCTGAGCAGATCCACGCCTACGTCCGCTATGTCGCCGACTGGCGACTGACCCAGCTGCGGATTGCCCCGGTCTTCGGCTTCTTCGAGGCCAAGGAGGGCGGATTCACCCAGCTCAAGGCGCATCCATTGCCGTGGCTTGTCGAGATTCTCAATGGTGTCGAGCACGCCTATTTCTTCGAGCAGCGCGCCACGGAGTACTCCAAGGCGGCAAGCCGCGGCAGCTGGGACGGCGAAAACGGGGTGTGGGCGGCTTTCGGCCGTATCTAGCCCATCTTTATTGATGAAGGGCCTGTGGGTGGCTGGCGAGGCGAGTGTGGTTTGACCCGCTGATGGGACGTGAGATTCGGTTGCTGAGACCAATTCTGCGCTGACATCATCGAGGCAACCACACCGGCCATGGGCGACGATACGATTCTGCCCTTCCTGTTTCCAGCGGTCGGGCGCAAGACGATCACAGCCGCCTTTGATGGTGGGCGGCTGTTTTCAGCGGCTATGATGTGGAGGGCTCCACGACCCGAACCCGCTCGAATGCGACAGGCGACTAAAGGACTCCTCGTTCTGTGGATTCATAGCACCCGAAGGATCATTGAAATCCCTTGGCTGCCTTCAAAAGCGCCCCGAGCTTATCCGGCGGCGTCCCGACCATCGACCGCGCCTCCGGCCGGTCGAACATAAGGCGATCAGGCCAGCCTAGCTGTCCTCTCACCGATGACTTTTCTAGTGAGCGCCTCGTGGCCAACCGAATAACCCTTGAGATAGATGTCCTCAGTAATTGTCAACACGAAGCTATTGCCCGAGCAGTCGTGTGCTTGACGCTCGCAGCCATCATAGGCTCGTCTGTATTGTTCTCGACGGCAAGCGGCTCACACGGGCCGCTTTTCGTTTTATGGATGGCCGCGCAGTCTCGTCAGCTTTTGGTCAGCCAGCGCGGATACGGAGCCCCGGAGTTAGCGGGACGTGGCAGGGACAGCGCGATGGCACCAGAACGGTCAGCGCCGAGTCACGTGCCGCTAGCTTCTATGGTAGTGCGGGCGGGGCAGGGACAGCGTCCTGTCATGCCCCAAGCCAACAGGCGCCGAGTCTCGCCCGCACTGCCTGCGATCCCTCACGGACACTCAGGGAGCGAGAGGAGATTGTCCGGTTGAATTCCATCCACTGTTGTCTTGATGTACTTGTGTCGGCCGTCGGTCGCGACGATGACCTCGACAGTGATGCCTGATTCTTCGACGTAGAACTCCCACTCGCGGCTTTCGATATCTCCAATAGTCTTCGCGACGGATAGCCTCCATCGCGTTCCGTCTGAATTCAGCCCGCCGACAAATTTGATTCTCTCATGTGCGTTTCGCCTGTCAGACGTGTTTATGCAACGAATGCGCACGCGTTTTGCCATGCGGGGTCTCCCGTCTCTGCAGGCTGTCGGACCAGCTTAGAGATTGCCTGACGACGTGGGGCCGACCGGTTCTGGTAGTTGTGCCAGGGCTTTTCCTGATGAATGTATCGTACCGTCGGCTTCTTCCGCTGCTGTGAGGCTGGCTGTGTCGAAGTTGGCGGTGCGTTGCAGGGACAGCGCTCTGCCTCCAACGGCTCGGGCGCCGAGTCACGTTGCCGCTAACTTCGACTGCGGATGATCCAAGCAGGCGGTGATCACCAGGGGCGAGGACCCTCGGGAGCGTAAGTCAACGCACCCGCTGCCACTGGCTGATTTTGTCCGGTATGCCCAGGTTTGATGGGTCTCCGGCCGAAGGCCAAGAGCATGTCTCGTTCGCCAAGTCTTCGGCCGCGGAGGCTGGCGAAGCATACCGCCCCAATGTCTCATCACCGAGCGTGACCGTAAAATCCTCCCCAGTGGGAACGATCTGAGCCACCCCAGCGTGAGTTTTGTAGAACCATTTCACCATCTGCGACCCTTCCATGAACGTGCTGTGGTTTCACGTCCGAATGTACCTCGACGGCGCTGAGCATGCTCGCACCACCTTACATTCTCGTCCCCACCAATTCTGATAGGCGCCCCGGTTACTTGTCCGCGCTATTATCTGGTGGCGCCAGGGAGAACGTGACCCTCTCAGGAGCAAGGTGGCCGGCCTTGCCGTTCCAAGGGGGAGGGCTGGCCACCGATGTTAGGGGTGCGTGGCAGGGACACCACGGGGCCAACGGATGCACTCATTCGAGCAGCACATCACCCCACTGCGGTCGCAAGCGCTTGCGGTGCTTGCAGCCAGTCAGGCCCGTGCGGCCGATCAGTCTCTGAGCCAAGCAGATCGCCAAGTCGCGACGTTTAATGCCAGGGAGGCTGAGGCAATGGTAGACATACTCGATTGCGTGAAGCCCAATCTCGGGCCGAAGGAGGCACGGAAGATCGCTGCACGCATACGCGATCTTCTAGGGGGCGCGCGTGAGCACCAACCGGTTCGGGTGGGACCCCTGTGAGACTTTCGCCAGCGTCGCGCCCGCGCTGCTTGCCGGTGCTGGCGCAACATGCGGGCGTCCGAGCCGCCGGCGCGAGTAGGAAAGTGACCAGCTATCCTCTGTAGCCAATTAGATGAGCGACCTCCACTAAAAGGTGGCCGACCATCATGCAGGCGCTTTCGGCCTTATAGACGTCGGCAGTTGTGGCGCGCTCAGGGTATCGAAACCAATACTCTTTGTGATAGCGGCTGAGGTGTTCCGCGTCCTTTGCAGCGCCGGGGCAAAGGCGCTCACGAAGTCCATCGGCTTTTGCTAACAAATCCGCTAGGTCGTGGGACCGCTGCAGCGCAGGTTGATGCTGCCCCTGAAATTGCAGCAATGCTTTTAAGCCATTCTCGATGCTGAAGCCGATGAGAAGGTAGAAGGGAATTCCTATTCGGGAAATATCTTCGCCGGGTGCAGAGGAATGAATGCGTTTGGCACCATCTAGCAATGCAACCGCATATGCCAGCTTGTCGATATGAAACTCCGCGTCTTCTGTCATGAGCGCCCCTGCAGCAAAGTTCCAAGCATGATCAGGCAGTGCTCGCTGAACCTTTTCGCCGCACGAGGCGATTATGATCCCCGTCTCAGCCCAATCGTTCTATTGCTCGTCCCGTCGCCTTTCGTCGTCAGATAGTTTGAGACTGGTCAGGCTTTTTTGTGAAGGGAAGCTCTGGCTCATCAGGGAATGGGTCTTCCTCCAATCTTGCGCAGTGTAGTCGATCAGCTCCGCGGCCCCTTTGGCGCGGGCGAATGCTCGTGGATGGCTGCGGCTATGATGTGGGCTCCGAGCATCCTACCGATCTTGATGGCCGGAGTGCCTGTATGAGCAGATTCTGTCCAGAGCGTAGTGCCGCTAGTTCCATGAGGCCGTAAGCCGCGGTAGTGGAGGCGCCTTGCTCATATTGGTGCCGGCGGTGGTGACCGCCACGATCTACACGGCCTTGCTACAGCAAGGGGTAGAAAAGCTGCAGTGCGACGCGTTAAGAATTCGCGGCGAAATGAGTTCCGCGCTGTTGGCCCGCCGGCTCTAATGGATGTAGCGCGGTCCGCTTAGGTCATTGACCTAACAGATCTTAAGAATGCGCGAGTACACATCGACTTCTTGAGCCGCCTTGATCGACGCTACACTTGGCTCGGCGTCGCGGGCCTCGAACTCGCGGCGAAAGACGGCATGCTCGAAGGAGTAAGTGTCGCACAGCGACCTTGGTTCAGACGGGGCCTTGTCTCGCCGGCGGCTATCGATGTGCATGCCGCTCAACTACTGGCCACCCAGTTGCCTGCATCTCGTGAGCCCTATCGGTATCGACCTGGCAGCGCCGTTGCGCCACGCCGGCTCCGTTGCCGGGGTCATCGGTGCCCACCTTGACTGGAAATGGGTCGCAGAAGGCATGGACTCGTTACAAGTAACCGGCATTGACGTGCTGCTGCTTTCGGGGGATCGAACCGTCATGTTTGGTCCGCCCGATCTTATCAACAAGCCGCTCAACATCGGCTCCGCGCTTGCGGCTAGTCGCGTCACGACTGCGTCTCTGCGCGAACGTTGGCCTGACGGCAGGGACTACTTCACCGTGATCGTTCCGACGGTCGGCTTCGCGAACCTTCCAAGCTTCGGTTGGTCTCTTCTGGTTCGGCAGAGTGCCGACGAGTCGCTTGCGTCCACCCGTAATCTAATCCATTCTGGAGCAGTTTCGGTGCTTGTGCCATTGCCACACTAGCACTGCTCTTTTGTGCGGCGCAGTGGCTGAGGACGCCCCTTCGCCGGCTCTCGAATACAGCGGAGGCCCTCTTGCACGATCCATCCGCGCACCCGCCATATTCGGAGACACGCTTCATTGAAGCGGCGAGGCTCAGTGACGCGCTAGCTCGCATCCAGTCGAAGCTGATGGGCATGTTTAGTCCCACACTTTGATGGTGCATCCTTGTCGCACGATTCGAAGGAAGCGCTATGGGACATATTTTACACGGCTGCGCCACCACGACGGAGGCAGTCCGTCGAGCCATACAAAATAGTCAAGAGAGCCTGAGAGGTCTCCCCAAGCGCTACGGGATCAACCAGAAGACTGTCGTGAATGGAAGCAGCGCGAGACTGTCACCAATCGTTCGACTAGGCCCAAGGAAGCCAAGTCGACTGTCCTTTCCATCGAGGAGGAGGCGATCATCGTTGCTTTCCGGCAGCATACGCTGTTGCCACTCGACGATTGCCTTTATGCGCTGCAGCCGACCATCCCGCATCTGACGCGGTCTTCCCTGCATCGCTGGCTCCAGCGTCACGGCATCAGCCGATTGCCGGAAGTCGGCGGTAGCAAGCCCTCGAAGAAGAAGTTCAAGGCTTATCCGATCGGCTACTTCCACATCGACATCGCCGAGCTTCAGACCGCCGAAGAGCAAGCTCTACCTCAACGTCGCAATCGATCGCACCAGTAAGTTCGCGTTCGTGCAACTGGCTAGGAACACGGGAAGGACTTCGGCCGCGGCCTTCTTCGAAGCTCTTATTGCGGCCGTCCCCTACAAGATCCACACGGTTCTCACCGACAATGGGATCCAGTTCACCTTCCCACCGCGGGATGCGGACGGCCCGACAGCAAGATACGCGACGCATATGTTCGACATGCGCTGCCGGGAGAGCGGGATCGAACATCGGCTGACTAAGATCAAGTATCCCTGGACCAATGGTCAGGTCGAACGCATGAACCGCATGATCAAGGGCGCGACCGTCCAACGCTATTACTACGGTCGACACGATCAGCTCGAAGCTCACCTTGCCAACTTCATCAACGCCTACAACTATGCTCGGCGGCTGAAGACCCTGAAGGGCCTCACACCCGACGAATACATTTGCAAATGCTGGACTTCCCAGCCCGAACGATTCAAACTCAACCGCTCCAGCAAATGCCGTGACTAAACACCTAGTGCAGCTCACTGGGCTGTGCGCCTTAGAGGCAGCAGCCGCACGCGCCACGTTGTTGGGAAGTACTCAAAGCGGGCATCGGCCTTTATTGGTGGCGCACTCTGGCCAGACCAGTTCGCCATCTCCGCAGCGAAGCCCCGGCATCTGGAGCATGCGAAGCGTCTCCGATCTTGGTCAATAAGCCGTTCGCAACATTGGCGTGAGTGGGGGCGAAGAACCGTGCTGTATCTCTCCAATAACCTTGAAGCCGTGACGTTGGTAAAAGGGAATGTTTTCCGGGTTCGAACTTTCGAGGTAGGCAGCGATGCCCTGCTCATCACATCGTTGAAGAGCGTATTTCATCAGCAATGTGCCAAGCCCTTGTCCGGCCCAGTTCGGATCGACGGCAATGAGAGGCAGATACCAATGTGGCTCCGGCGGATGATGTTCGGCCATTCCCTGCCGGAGGTGTGCCATATCTTCGGTGACCTCCGGGCGCAGGGACAGCGCCATGATTGCGTCCAGCGCATCTTCATCTTGCTGCACGTCGGAAGGCAGCCACAGGGCCGCGGCGCAACTCTCTCCGATGACGTATGCTGTGCCATGCTCGAATGCTCGTCCGCCACAGGCGTTAACGAATTGAGGCATTCTCCTAAGATATTGCCCTGGGTCAGGCCAACTCCAACGCATCAACGGATCGGCGGCAAAGCCGAGCACAATTGTCCAGACGGTGCTTGCCCGAATGCTTGCGTTCGCAGAGGTGACTTCCATCTCCGTTGTCATGATGTCGTTCTTGGGGGGCAGAGTTGTAAGGGGGACACGGGGCCGATACCTCGGAACGGGAGCGGAATGAAATGCAGCATGGAGGTTTCGTCGGGCGCATTTGGTTTCTGTTCGGGCTCTCCTCCTGCCTCAGAAGGCCGCCTTCGACGGTCGCTTCGGACGAACGCGCCTCGGTGGCTGACCCTTGGATCTGGATCTTCGTGGCGAGCACCAGTGCTTCCGGGCCTGGGAGCGTCATCTGGATCCTGCCCTTCCTAAAGGGAGCGTCAACTTTCTTGGCCTCGACAACGTTCGGCAGGCCGCTCGAAAGAAACCAGGACGCTTTGAGATTGCAAGTACGAAGAAGTCACGGCACGCAACCGATACGAACATCGTGCGATGGCTGCGATTGAACCGGGCTCCCGGCACGGCCAAGCAGGTTAGCAAACGTCGCGCGTCGACGTCGAGATTGGCAACGATTTTTATGAGGCATCACCTTGTCTCCCATTGAGCTGTTCTGCGTAAGGTCTCCTGTTCAAAACACGTGCCAACTGCCAACTGGTGGCAGGCAAATCTCCAGTTGTGGAGAGTGAAGAGCGGCAGGCGGCATTGTTGACCCTTCCTTTTCGCACGGTCACGAGGAGGTCGATTTGGCGAGAGCCGTGTTGCTGACGTTGTCGGGTTGACCAGCCAACGCATTGCGCAAATTGCTTCGGTGTCTGCGCGCGAACGTCGACTCATCACCAGGTTCCGTCATAGCTCTCCACTCTGGCGGCTGCGGATTGTTGGCGGGATTGGTATTGTGCTTGATCATCCGCGCAATCAGTCCGCAGCCGACCAGTGACTGCAGGGCTGTCTCCAATGCATCGGCAGTTGCCTCGGCAAAAACCTCGCAATCGTCAACGTAGGCTGCGAAGTTCTTCAAATACTCCTCTTGCTTCGTCGGAATCTCGATCATCGCCTTTGTCCATTCGTAGAGCGGATACCGCTCGATGCCGTATCTTTCGGCGGTGGCCAAGTATGCGGTAAAGGTATCGAACAGACATTTTGGGGCGGCGCGATGGGATATGAGAGTATCGAACAATGGCCCCAACTTCGGCTCTTGGAGTCTTAGTCGTATCGCCTCCGCCACAGCCGAATCGCTCATACCAAATCTAAGCTGGTATTCCCACTGAGACGTCACGGTTTTCCTCCAGTCGCACCCGACGTGTCTTCACCAGCTACTCCAGGCAGTCCTTCCGGGGCGGTCGTTCGGCGAGTTTTGGGGCGTCAACAAGCATTCACCGCTGGGCAGACCGGGATCTTGCAAGAACGAACAAATTCTGCGCTGCAAGTATTCGGCTGTAGACCAGTTCCGCCTCCAGTTGGGTTATGCATCGGCGAAGACGACGGCAACCTCTGCGACGTTTCCAGTCCCGACACCGTCAGGTTGAGCTTGCCGCGCGCACATGAGGGAACTGCAATCGAACAAGGCGTCTCGAAAGCAAGCTGCGGCATCAATTCGGTGATAGAATTCCAAAAGCGGATTGTTACGTCAACGTTTGAACCTCCTGCCAGAGCGGACCTCGAAAGGCCTGCTTGTGGGGCCATTCGGCAACTCCACAAAACTTCCGCATTTCTGGTCCGCGAAAGGTTCTTCCTTCCAGACCATTTAACATCCTCCGTACAGTTCGGCCTGCCGCTGCATAGTCAGTGAGAACTCATCTCCCTTGGCGATCACAATCAACTCTTCCAAATTTCACTCCCGAAGGTCGTGCTGCCGACCAACAAAACGCAAGCCTGATGTGCCCAAGGCATCGCATTCAGCGATCTTATTGCCGTGGCCACTTATGGCCAGGCACGTCCTCTTTGCGGCCAGTTAGTCAGCGATGCAGCTGCGATTAGGCGAGGCCGTGTCACTAAATTACAATTGAAAGCAACCTTGCGCTCCTCCAAGAAATGGTAGGGAGTGTGCGCTCCACTTTCGGATATCGTCCGCTGCCTACGCTCAGAGCAAGAGCGGGCGCGAGCCAGAGTGAAGGGCTTTGACCTTGACGGGGTTGCAGCCAAGCTTGACCCGGGGCTGAAGTTGCTCCTGAGCAGCGCCCCGGGGATGGATGTTGTGCTCTATGGAGCTGCAGTACGCGCCTGGGATACTGAGCGACTCAGGATCAAGGCAGCCAAAAAGATGGTAGTGGAAGTGGACCTATGCTGAGGACCACCGGGTCTGGTTTCTTAAGTGCAGCTTGCTACCGTTCGTTCTTCCCGATACTTTACGCCACTGTTGCTTGCTGCTGTCGTGGCTGTGGGGATGTGGGCAACGCGCAGCGTTGTCCAAGCTTCTCGCTTGCGAGAAGGTCATATCCACAGCCTCTTCGCCGAATGCGCCGGTGACACCTGCCCGCCATCGGCGCGCGGTTTTCCAGCGCCTGATGGGGGCGCTGGAAATTGTAAAACTCGATCCATCGGGCGATTCCGGCTTTGGCCTCGTGGCCATCCGAATAACCCTTGAGATAGATGTCCTCCTATTTGAGCGAGCGCCACAGCCGCTCGATGAACACGTTGTCCATCCAGCGGCCGCGACCGTCCATCGAGATCCTGACGCCGGTTGCGGCCAGCGTGCCGATGAAGGGGGCGCTGGTGAACTGGCTGCCCTGGTCGGTATTGAATATCTCAGGCCGGCCGAAGCGCGCCAAGGCCTCTTCGAGCGCAGACACACAGAACGATGTGTCCATCGTGTTCGACAGGCGCCAAGCCAGCACCGCATGGCTCGCCCAATCGATGATCGCCACCAGATATAGAAAGCCCTGGCCGATCGGCACATAGGTGATATCGGCCGCCCACACTTGATTTGGCCGGTCGATCACCATAAGGCGCAAGAGATACGGGAAGATTTTGTGTCCCGGCACCGGCTTTGTGGTTCTGGGCTTTGGTCCCAGCGCCGCGATGCCCATCTTGCGCATCAACCGCTGCACGTGCTTGCGATTGATGCGACAGCCTTCGCCATTGAGCATCGCCGTCATCCGCCGCGAGCCCAGGAACGGCCAGGCCATGAACAGCTGGTCGATCCGTCGCATCAGCTCAAGGTCGTTGTCATTGGCCGGCCGCGGCGGCCGATATACGCTCGATCGCGCAACGCTCAGCAGTTGGCATTGCCGGCGGATCGATAGACTCTCATGATCGCGCTGAAGCAATCCTCGGCGATCCGGCGCGCTCATCTTCCGGACCTCCTGGCTAAGAAATCTCGCTCGACCATCAATTGTCCGATCTTGGCGTGGAGCTTCTCGACCTCCAGTTCGTGGGTCGCCTCGCCATCCCGACCGGCGCCCGCGTCGAACGTCCGAACCGCTTGATCCTGAAGCTGCTTCTTCCACGCATAAATCTGGTTCACATGCACCTGGTAGCGCCGCCAGATCCGTCACCGTTGATTGTTCTCGTAGCGCCTCCAAGGCGATCTTTGCCTTCAGCGCCGCATCGATTTTCCGTCTCATCTTCTTCATGGTCCGCTCCGTTTATCAAAGCGGAACGGCATCCGCACCACCTAAGCCGCCGGTCCACAATCCGGGGGTCCACTTCAAGCCGAGGCGGCGCGGGATCGCGGGACCGCGCACCTTGCGCATATCTCGCGCTTTCCCTTTCGGCCTTTGATTGCGCTGCGAACCAGCTAGAGATCGGCCAAAAAAGGCGAGGAAAATTGGCGCGGAAATGGACGCACAAAGCCGCCGTCGAGCTGTGGCTCATCGGGCGAATGCTGCCTTAATGAGCGCAATTTGCGCCAGCAGTCGCCAAGGCTTGTTTCCAAACCCCATAAGAATACTGAGTGTCTTTTGTCCGTGTTGTGTAGCACCAGTGTTCGTTCCTCCAGCGGAAGACGCGCGTACGATATAAACATGGCGTAGCATTGCTGCGATGGCGGATTCTGCCGGGCGCATCGAACAAGATGGAGCAACGGACCGTTACGAACTCTGCCTCGTCAGCTTCTCGAAAGGCTGCCCGCGTACTGGTCTGTTGAAGTGATCTCGGACGTGAGGTTAGCTCGGCCCCGCACAATTTTGACCCATCCAATGTAACAGCTTGGTCGCAGGTGCAGCACGCCGTCTCGGGTGAGCCGCAGGCGGGGGAGGGCCTGCAAGAGGTCTTTGAGCAGCATTTGCGTGGGGCGGGCGAGGCCAACGTGGGAATTCGCGCCCGCGGGAGCCTATCGCCTTTCGATTATCCCTTTCTGTCTGACGTAGAGCGCAACCTCATCCACGCGGTGTTCCAGGATCCCGTTGCGAGCGGGAGGTTGGGACCGATCACCGCTGCATGTTACACCCAGGCTCTTGGTAGATTGGGGAATGATCTGGGGCAGCAGGGCAAGACGATTAACGAGCTCAATCACTCGTCGTTGGCCGCTCACGCTGAACAGTCATTCCCGAGTGACGCGAAAATGCGTCAGGCGTTGAAGGATCTTCATGAGCATCGCAGCGGCACGAATCATCTGGTCAAGGCGGCGATGCAGGAGGCCATCAGGAACCGGGGAGTGAAACCGGGCACCGCGAAAAATCACGCTACGGCTCTTCGCCAATTGGCAATAAGTCTTGCGTCTAGGGGTGAAACGCTTGCTGGACTCGATCACGAGACCTTGCTTGATCGAGCTAAAGCGGCATTCCCGGGTGACATGAGATTCCATCCCGCGTTGGTTTCGCTTTCTAAGTATTTTGCTGCCGGCGATTCAGCTGGCCGAAGCGGCGCCGGAGAGGACGCTTCCGGGACGGACGGCTCTCGGCAGGCCGCCTCCTCACCAATGCTGGCTCTCGTTCCAGAGGAGCTCCGGCGGCTGTTGGATGATCGACCCGACGAGTCGTCGATCATGGCTCCCCCGTCGCCCAGGTCAGGTGGGGTTCCGGCCGAAGTCTGGGACCTGTTCGATGATGCGGTCGAGGAGCCGCCGACGAATCCAGTGGAGCTTCAGCGGCTGGAACAGGGCTTCCGCGAAGAGCTTCACGGACGGCGAGACGATCAAGGCGTCCGCTCAGGTCTGGCTTTCGATGCAGAGCAGTTTCCTCCGGCGAAACTTCGGCGAGTGCTCAATCACCTGGATGATCAATCCATGCCTTCGCAAGCCTCGGTAGATCCAACGGAGCTTCTGCGACTGCAAGAGCAGCTTCACAACGAAATTCAGCGGCAGCCGGATGAACAACCCAGCCGGTCATTCTCCGTCGATCAAGAGTTCAATCTAGAGCAGTTCTCTCCAGGGGCGCTTCGGCGACTGCTGGACGCTGAGCTCGAGCAGCCGCAAGTCCCCGTCAATCCAACGCACCTCAATGCAGGCGCTGGCGTGCTGATGCAGGTTCCCCTCCACGAATTGGAGAGGCTGCCTACAATGCAGCACAGCGGGCACGAACAACCTGCTGCACTGAGCAGGAGCAGCGTCCTGTCGAGCGACGACAACCGACCGACCAACTTCGTGATCAACACTGACCGTTACACGGTGCTGTTCGTACCCCCCGGCATGACGAGGCAGAGCACCCCACTCCATCCGCCTAGCGCCGCCATTGGTTTCGGATCTCGATCGGAAAGCGCTCCGCAGCCCAACGCTCCGTCGGGCAATCAAGCCTCGCCAGCACTGCCTTCCCGCAGGATGGAGCAAGCCGCGCCGGCGTCCGATAGGGCTGAGGCGGTATCCAGAGCGCTCGGCGAGACTTTTGATGTGTCTTTGTCTGTCCCCGAGGATTTCTCCCACGGCACCCAGCCCGCGCCGGGTATGATGCGCTTCAGGCTGGGCCACTGGGGTCTGTTGCCGGATGTAGCACAGCGGGTAAAGACCTACGACATTCGCGGTGAACGCTACACGGCTGTATTGGGACCGGGAGGGCCCAATGATGTTCAGCTCATTCACCTGCGTTCTCCCGCTATCGGCGATACATTTGATGTTTCGTTCGCGGTCCCCAAGGATTTTTCTCATCGCACCCAGCCGGCCCCCGACATGATGCTGTCGACGCTGGGCAAGTGGGACTTCTTACCTGTCGCGGAACATCCAATGATGAACTACGAGATTGGCGGCGAACGCTACACGGCCGTTTTGGGACCGAAAGGACCCGACGACGTTCAACTCATCCATCATTCTCGAATTGCTGATAAGTCTGCGCCAGCGGCTCCGTCCGACGTCTACGACGTCCTTGATTTGCCGACCACACCGGAGGAGCTGACTGATTACGCGAACTATCTGTCGGCGTTCCCGCGCATACTCTCCGGTCCCGAGCTCGGGGCATCGGGTCCGGCGGCCTCATCCCACGACCGTAGCGGGCGGGCTCTCGGCGCCACGGAATGGCTGGGCGACGAGCATATCCAGAGGGACTACGAGCTCCTGACGCAGGAGTTGCAAATGAATTATCCAAATCTTGCAGCCCGAACGCGGTTCGTCGATCCTCTCATAGCCTTTCAGTTGAGTTGGGGCGCCGAGAGCGACGCGCTCAGCGCATTGCAGCGCATCGTCGATGATCCGAATGGCAATGATGGAGCCGACTTCCTATTCCTGCCAGTGAACGATGGCAGTGTGACCGATCCTAACGGCACCCATTGGTCGCTGCTACTCGTAGATCGCCGCACGCGAGGAGAGCCGGTCGCCTATCATTACGATTCCGTTCAGGGACACAATGACGAGCCTGCAGAGCGGCTCGCAGAACGGCTGGGCCTGACTCTGCAGCGAGCCGGCATGGCCCCGCAGCAGAACAGCTATGATTGCGGTGTGTTCGTGGTGGACGGCACACGGGAGCTGGTTCGACGATTGGCGCAAGGAGAGCGGCCACAAGGCGAGCCGCTGCACCTCAACAACCTCGTCGCCAATCGGCAGGCACTCCGGGACCGGCTTAGGGGTTGATCGCGAGTGCGCGTGTCGATTGTTCGCCGTCAGGGCTTGTGAGACAAGCATTGGGATTTTGCGGAGGGAGGATTTCTGGTTCATCGTAGCCACCAGGAGCGAAGATGAGACAGAAAGCCGGACCGGGCAAAGCGTCGGCAGACCAAGTGCTAAAGGACATTCGGCGCCAGACCCGCCGGCAGTATTCGGCGGAAGAGAAGATCCGCCTCGTGCTGGGAGGATTGCGCGGCGAGGAGAACATCTCCGAGTTTGTCGCCGAGAAGGCATTGCCGCCTCGATGTATTACGGCTGGTCGAAGGAGTTTCTCGAGGCCGGCAAGCGCCGCCTGGCCGGCGACACGGCACGAGCTGCGACCTCCGGCGAGGTGAAAGACCTCCGCCGGGACGCCGCCGCCTTGAAGGAGGCCGTCGCCGATCTGACCCTGCAGAACCGTCTGCTCAAAAAAAGTATAAACGGAGATGGGAGGACGAGGCATGAGGTATCCCGCCTCAGAGAAGGCCGAGATCATCCATTTGGTCGAGCAATGGCACCTTCCGGCCAAGCGCACACTGGACAAGCTCGGGATCCCGCGCGCCACATTCTATCGCTGGTATGATCGCTACCGCGAGGGAGGCGTTGAGGCGCTGGCCGATCATCGGTCTCGACCAGACCGGGTCTGGAACCGCATCCCGGACGATGTGCGGGGCCAGATCATCGACCTGGCGCTGGAGTTACCTGAGCTGTCGCCACGCGAGCTGGCCGTGCGGTTCACCGACGAACGAAAGTACTTTGTCTCCGAGGCGTCGGTCTATCGGCTGCTGAAGGCGCATGACCTCATCACCAGCCCGGCCTATGGTGATCAAGGCCGCGAACGAGTTCAAGGACAAGACGACGGCCGTCAACCAGCTCTGGCAGACCGACTTCACCTAGCTCAAGATCACCGGACGGGGTGGTACTATCTCTCGACCGTGCTTGACGACTTCTCGCGCTACATCGTCGCCTGGCGACTTGGTCCCACCATGTGCGCCTCCAATGTCACAGCCACCCTCGACCGGGCACTCGCCGCATCTGGCCTTGACCACATCGCCGTCGCGCACCGGCCAAGGCTTCTCAGCGACAATGGTTCGAGTTACGTGGCGGATGATCTGGCCGAGTGGCTCGACCAGAAGGGCATGCAGCACGTGCGCGGCGCGCCGTACCATCCTCAGACCAAGGGAAAGATCGAGCGCTGGCATCAGACGCTGAAGAACCGCATCCTGCTCGACAATTATTACCTACCCGGTGATCTCGAGCGTCAAGTGGGAGCCTTCGTCGAACACTATAATCACGTCCGCTATCATGAGAGTATCGACAACCTCACGCCAGCCGATGTCTACTTCGGCAGGGCTGAGGCGATGCTCGCAGAACGAAACCGCATCAAGCGCGACACCATCGCAAACCGCCGCTTGCAGCATCAATTGATAGATGTACCGCATCTGGTAGCCGTCGAGCGGCGTGCCCTGACCGGACCATGATCCGCCAGTCCTGGCGAAGTGGGCCGCGCGGTTCTTGCCGGTCACTTGCGTCATCTTGTGCGTGACCGGACCGTCGGGCAGTCGCAGAAGGCTCTTGTTCACCTTGATCCCGGTCAGGACGAAGCCCGACGCGCGATAGATCGTGCCGTCGCCGCACTGGCACCCATCGGCGAACGAGATCACCCAGCCGATGTGCGGATAGTTCTTCCTGATCATCCGCATCGCGATTGCCAGCGCTCGGCTTTCGCTATTGCGCGGCAGCGCCTCCGAGAAGGCGAGCCGGTTTAACTCGAGAAAACCGTTCCACGGCGTCTCGCGGACCAGCCCTTGAATGTTGCTCTTGTCCGTCGACGGGCCGAATGTCATCGCGCCTTCAAGGCGCCCGTTGAGGAAGACGCCGAGCGCGAGGGACGCGTTGTTGACCGTCTTGTGGCTGTAGTGGAGCCGGATGATCAGCGCGTCGGCGTCGCGCTTGGCGATCGGCGCGACGCGGATGTCCTTAGCCGTCGGTGACATGGCGCGCCAGGTATTCCTCGCAGATGCGCGCGAGCGCATTGCCCTGCGGCGACCGGTTCGGGTTCGCGTCGCCCGGCTTGCGCGGCAGGATCGCGAGCTTGATTGCGCGATCGACCGTCTCCCACTGATCGCCGTACAGAATGAACGTCATGTCGCGATATGGGGAGCGGTCGCCATCGGGCAATTCCGGCATCGCTTCCAGCTCGCCGACGCCGACCGAGAGCCGGGACAACTCGCTTTCGGTGATGCCGGTCAGCGATAGCTCAAAGCCGCCTTCGAGAAGGTCGTTCAATTCGAGTCGCAGCATCTCATCATCCCAATCGGACGCATCGGTCAGCCGATTGTCCGCGATGACATAGGCGCGCTTCTGCTGATCGCTCCACCCGCGCGCCACGATGACTGGCACCTCGGCGATGGCGAGCAGTGTGCCCGCCGCCAGTCGGCCGTGACCGGCCAGAACCATGCCGTCATCCGCCGCGAGGATCGGCATCGTCCAGCCCCACTGGCGGATCGATGCCGCGATCTGCTCGATTTGCTCGGCCGAGTGGCGCCGCGAATTCCGCTCATAGGGCCGCAAACGATCGATGGGCCATATTTCCATGGCCCGCCTGCCGACTAAGATATCCATGATTTGCCGTCTTCTGTAGCAGGCAGCACCTGCTGGTGATCGCAATAATTCGTCACGATTCGCGCCGAATCAATTCTGGCAGAATGGTCTCTTCAGGAAGCCACCCGCCTGGTCTTGATGCACAGCACGATTCGCTTTTCTAACCGCTTAGCGGCAGTTGTGACCTTCTCACTGCGTTCTTAACGGCGTCGCCCCCTACTGGTCCTCCTGCATTCAGCTGATTTCGTGCGCTTGCTCGCGGCGACAGGGGCCGATCCTGAAACGCCGCCGAAAACCCTAGAGGTCGACACGACTACCGGACGGGCGCACTCGCGATCAACCCCTAAGCCGGTCCCGGAGTGCCTGCCGATTGGCGACGAGGTTGTTGAGGTGCAGCGGCTCGCCTTGTGGCCGCTCTCCTTGCGCCAATCGTCGAACCAGCTCCCGTGTGCCGTCCACCACGAACACACCGCAATCATAGCTGTTCTGCTGCGGGGCCATGCCGGCTCGCTGCAGAGTCAGGCCCAGCCGTTCTGCGAGCCGCTCTGCAGGCTCGTCATTGTGTCCCTGAACGGAATCGTAATGATAGGCGACCGGCTCTCCTCGCGTGCGGCGATCTACGAGTAGCAGCGACCAATGGGTGCCGTTAGGATCGGTCACACTGCCATCGTTCACTGGCAGGAATAGGAAGTCGGCTCCATCATTGCCATTCGGATCATCGACGATGCGCTGCAATGCGCTGAGCGCGTCGCTCTCGGCGCCCCAACTCAACTGAAAGGCTATGAGAGGATCGACGAACCGCGTTCGGGCTGCAAGATTTGGATAATTCATTTGCAACTCCTGCGTCAGGAGCTCGTAGTCCCTCTGGATATGCTCGTCGCCCAGCCATTCCGTGGCGCCGAGAGCCCGCCCGCTACGGTCGTGGGATGAGGCCGCCGGACCCGATGCCCCGAGCTCGGGACCGGAGAGTATGCGCGGGAACGCCGACAGATAGTTCGCGTAATCAGTCAGCTCCTCCGGTGTGGTCGGCAAATCAAGGACGTCGTAGACGTCGGACGGAGCCGCTGGCGCAGACTTATCAGCAATTCGAGAATGATGGATGAGTTGAACGTCGTCGGGTCCTTTCGGTCCCAAAACGGCCGTGTAGCGTTCGCCGCCAATCTCGTAGTTCATCATTGGATGTTCCGCGACAGGTAAGAAGTCCCACTTGCCCAGCGTCGACAGCATCATGTCGGGGGCCGGCTGGGTGCGATGAGAAAAATCCTTGGGGACCGCGAACGAAACATCAAATGTATCGCCGATAGCGGGAGAACGCAGGTGAATGAGCTGAACATCATTGGGCCCTCCCGGTCCCAATACAGCCGTGTAGCGTTCACCGCGAATGTCGTAGGTCTTTACCCGCTGTGCTACATCCGGCAACAGACCCCAGTGGCCCAGCCTGAAGCGCATCATACCCGGCGCGGGCTGGGTGCCGTGGGAGAAATCCTCGGGGACAGACAAAGACACATCAAAAGTCTCGCCGAGCGCTCTGGATACCGCCTCAGCCCTATCGGACGCCGGCGCGGCTTGCTCCATCCTGCGGGAAGGCAGTGCTGGCGAGGCTTGATTGCCCGACGGAGCGTTGGGCTGCGGAGCGCTTTCCGATCGAGATCCGAAACCAATGGCGGCGCTAGGCGGATGGAGTGGGGTGCTCTGCCTCGTCATGCCGGGGGGTACGAACAGCACCGTGTAACGGTCAGTGTTGATCACGAAGTTGGTCGGTCGGTTGTCGTCGCTCGACAGGACGCTGCTCCTGCTCAGTGCAGCAGGTTGTTCGTGCCCGCTGTGCTGCATTGTAGGCAGCCTCTCCAATTCGTGGAGGGGAACCTGCATCAGCACGCCAGCGCCTGCATTGAGGTGCGTTGGATTGACGGGGACTTGCGGCTGCTCGAGCTCAGCGTCCAGCAGTCGCCGAAGCGCCCCTGGAGAGAACTGCTCTAGATTGAACTCTTGATCGACGGAGAATGACCGGCTGGGTTGTTCATCCGGCTGCCGCTGAATTTCGTTGTGAAGCTGCTCTTGCAGTCGCAGAAGCTCCGTTGGATCTACCGAGGCTTGCGAAGGCATGGATTGATCATCCAGGTGATTGAGCACTCGCCGAAGTTTCGCCGGAGGAAACTGCTCTGCATCGAAAGCCAGACCTGAGCGGACGCCTTGATCGTCTCGCCGTCCGTGAAGCTCTTCGCGGAAGCCCTGTTCCAGCCGCTGAAGCTCCACTGGATTCGTCGGCGGCTCCTCGACCGCATCATCGAACAGGTCCCAGACTTCGGCCGGAACCCCACCTGACCTGGGCGACGGAACACCATCCCCCCCGGTTCCCCGAGAACCGCTCGGACCTGATACTTGTTTCGCATCAAGCTGGTCACGAAACTTCCGCAACGCGGAGATGAGATTTTTGTTCTTCGGAAGCAACTCATGAGCGAATTTGACTCGCGAGTCGTGATCCAACTTAGATATGCTCTGGCCCACGCCCTTAAGCGCCTTAGAAAATCGGCGAAGAGCATCCCGATAAGAAGAAAAGGAGTCGTCTTTGAGTTTGCCGGGATTGGTCAGCTGCTCTATGAAAGGGGCGTCTTCCGCTGAGGGGGCCGCGCGTCGCGCACCACCAGCAACATAGCGGATGTTCAACCCCGTTATAATAAAATTGTCTGGAATGTGAGCTTTGGCGTGCTTGGCCAGCGACTGGTGATCCGTTAGATCGGTCGATAGGCCACGAGCGCGGATATCATTTATCAATCGGCGGAGTCTTGCAGCATATTGATAGACCGGTGCCTCTTTCCGCGAACTTGCATATTGGGCAATCGCCTTGTCGATAATGTCCCGATCTTCCGTAGAGAGATGGGGAAGTTGGTTCCGGCGACGGCCACGGCTGGAGACAGGAGCCGGATCGGGTGGCCGCGCCTCGGGCAAGTGCTGCTCAAAGCCCTCTTGCCTAGCCTGGCCCACCTGCGTCTCTTCCGAGACGTCGTGCTGCACCTGCGACCAAGCTGTTGCGTTGGATGGGTCAAAGTTCTGCCGGTCCACGCTAGCCTCACGTCCAAGATCCCCTGAGCAAACCCTAGTCGCGCGAGCTTTCGAGAAGCTGACTAGGCCGTAGAGCCGCGGCAGGATATTGCTCGGCTTGCCCGAGGTGCGTCTGAGAGCCGATTCCCGGTTTATTGGCCGCTTCCCGCCCGTCCGGGGCTCAATCAAAGCCCAAAACGGAAAGCCCCTGATATGCGCAAGGTGCGCGGTCCCGCGATCCCGCGCCGCTCCGGGCGAACGGTAGGACCCGGTGCAAAACGGATAGGCGCGCCCCGACTCGTGTTAAAGCAAGGGCCGGTCAACCCCGGATTGTTGGTCCACCATGTTGCAGTCTACGCCTGACGAGAAACAGGCCATCATCGACTATATGAACTGGCAGGCGCCCGACCTGATCGTCGAGTTGCGGCGCGGCAATCAGGATGGAAGAGCGCATTGCCTCGCCCTAATTGTTACCGGATGCTGAGCCGTTGCCTCACGTAAATTGCTCCCTTGGATCGGGAGCGAGCGGGGGCGAAGATGGGGTGGCTAAGCATGGCAACGCGGAAGGAACTGACGGCGGCAGCAGGCGCGCGCTATCGGCGTTCGGATCGCGCGAAGAAGACGCGGATATTGGACGAGTTCGTCGACATCACCGGATTCCATCGCAAGCATGCGATGCGACTACTTCGAGGTCAGGAAGACGCGCGCCCAAGCCGAAGGGCGCGACGTCGAATGTATAATGAGGTAGAACACAACGCGCTCGTGCTCCTTTGGGAGGCGTCAGACCGGATCTGCGGGAAGCGGCTGAAGGCGTTAATGCCTGCGTTGATTGAGGCGATGGAACGGCATGGCCACCTCGACCTTGCCCCCGAGATCCGCGACAAACTTTTGGCAATGAGCGCTGCGACGATCGACCGCGCATTGGTGCGGGTCCGAGAAGGATTAGGTCGCAAGCGTCGGCGGCACGCGACGCACTCGTTGCGTCGCAGTGTTCCAATAAGGACGTCGGCAGATTGGAATGATCCGGCGCCTGGATTCGTCGAGGCCGACCTTGTCGCGCATAGCGGTCCATCTGCGCGCGGCAGCTTCATCCAGACCCTCGTGCTCACCGACATTGCTACCGGCTGGACGGAGTGCGCTCCTCTGATCGTGCGCGAACAGACGCTGTTGAGCACGGTCCTGACGGAATTGCGCAAACAATTGCCTTTTGCGCTGCTCGGCTTCGATACTGACAATGATACGGTGTTCATAAACGAGACGCTGAAAGCCTACTGCGAGGCGGCCAACATCGTCTTCACGCGCTGCCGGCCCTACCGAAAAAATGACCAGGCGTTCGTCGAGCAGAAGAACGGCGCCGTCGTGCGCAGGATAGTCGGCTATCGTCGGTTCGAGGGCCTGGAAGCGGCCAAGCTGCTGGCTGAACTCTATCGATCGGCGCGGCTGTTCGTGAACTTCTTCCAACCCTCGTTCAAATTGATAGCCAAGCAGCGCGAAGGTGCCCGTGTACGCAAGACATACAGCGCGCCGGCTACACCACACCAGCGCCTGGCAGCGGACGCCCGCACGCCTGACGCTGTCCGCCATCATCTCCAAGAAATCTATGCCGCTCTCGATCCAGTCGCGTTGTTGCGCGACATCCGCGACGTGCAGGAGCGCCTCGCGGCCCTCGCTGATACCCAACCAATCGGCCATCCTGCTGTGGCATCGCAACCGATCGATCGCTTCCTGGCAAGCTTGCGCACGGCCTGGAAGGACGGAGCCATGCGACCGACGGATCGGCCACTCGTGAAGACGAAAAGAGGCCGACGTCGTCCCGACCCGCTGATCCGGGCAACGCCAGATTTGCGAAAATGGTTTGACGCTGAGCCTTGGCGGACTGGCAGCGAACTGCTCTCGCGCTTGCAGATGGAATATCCTGGAGCCTATCCGAAGAAGCTTCTTCGAACCCTTCAACGTCGGCTGAAATCCTGGCGCAGCGAGCAAGCGAATGCGCTGCTGTTCGCTCCTAGCGAGAAAACGCCGCCAGGGTACGAGGTCACAACACCCCAATGACGTGCGAGGTACCAGCGGAGGAGGCCGGGCGCTCCGAAACCCCGGCCATCTCCGCACCCGGCCTCCTCCTCAACTCAGGCCAGGAGCAAAATAAATGAGGCAACCGATCGCACCCGGGAGCATCAGTACATGAGGCAATACGGCTTCCCATCCAGATTGTCGCGCTATATCGAGTTCTTGCAAAAGGTCTATGCCGAGAACGTGCTGAGCCATCAGCATGTGGCTTGGGATGTTCACACCAACGTCGATCGGTGGTGGGTCATCACCAATCCGACCAACCTGTACTCCCAAGAGCAGTTCCCGAACATGGACTTGGCCGTGACGTTTCATGTCCGGCTCTGCTTGCGCATGCCCCGCAGCCAACAGCCAAAGCTGTCAGAACTCCCGGTCGAGCCGCTTGCGGCTTGCTTTCGCCACTTGACCGAGGCGTCCGACGCCCTCGCGAACGCACAAGAGGTCAGCGACTTCCAAGCCGTCGGCGTACGCTGCCGCGAGGCATTGCTTGCGTTCACGAGCGCTGCGCAAGTGATCGTGCCTTGGGAGGGCGATGAAGGCAGCAAACCTAAGCAGGCGGACTTCAAGGCGTGGGCGGACCACATCTGTTCGACTTGCCTCGGTGGTCAGAAGCACGAGCAGCGGCGCCACCTTTTCAAGACGCTGCTGGACGAGTCGTGGCGCTTTTCCAACTGGCTCACCCACGCCAAGGCTTCCACTTGGCACGACGAAGAGGCCGCGACGACCACGGTGGAACATGCTCTTGGCCTGGCGGCGTCTCTCGTGATCCGCCATCTCCGTGGCGTGCCCGACGCATGTCCCGCGTGCGGCTCGAACCGGCTATCTCCTCAACGCGGGTTTCACTCAAGCGTGCCCGATGTCGAGTGGGAACGGCCGACATGCGAGAAGTGCGGGTGGACTGGCGAGCCGGTGCCGATCCTTGGCGATCCCGATGCCTACGTTGCGGAGGACGAAGATCGTCCGCCGCCCGAGGGCGAGTGCGTTACACCCACCGTGCCGCTCCGGGAACTTCGGAAGCCGTCCGGAAGGCGTAGCGAGTAGTTTTAGTCGTGCCATGTCGCCCGCCAACCCTTGCGGTCGACACAGGCAAGCACGCGCTGTCGATCCCAGCCGATCATGTAGCGGAGGATGGGCGCCGTCCGTACCACTAGCCGGGTCCGATCGAAGACCACGGCTGCAAAGAAGTGGGGTGCGTCGATCACGATCAAGGGCGCCGGGCGCGAGCCTTGTCGAGTTCGAGCAGTTCGACCTTGAGGGCATGGTCGCGGAAGCCGAGGGACATCAGCGCATTGTGGGCATCCGTCCACGACAGCGTGCCCGCGACATAACGCTCGACGATGTTCCGATAGTAGGCGCGCCATTGCGCGAGGTATGCGGGATCGAGCCGGTTGATCGACCTGTCTCGCGCCACGCGCTGGATCAGCATGGGTCAGTCCTTATAGGGCGGCACGCCCTGCGGGGGATCTTCCGGCTGGGGCTGCTGCTGTTCGGATTGATCCGCCGGCGACTGCTCGCGTGCGGCATGGTCCGCCTGCGTCTTGTCCTTGTGCTTGTCGTCGTCGCTCGGTTTGGTCGCCATGGCTCTCTCCCTGTTAGCGGCGCCGCGTGGACATGGCGCGGATGACCGCAAGCGCGAGGTTGAGCGACATCTCCTGCCGCATCACCTCGGCAAAGTCCTTGTAGAACGGCACGTCTTACCGGATCGGCACCGAGGGCCGCAGCGAATACATCAGCTTGATGCGCCCCTTCGCCGCGCGGGATCGTGGCGATATAGATCGCCGCCACGCCGAAAGCGATCAGATACTCGCGCTCCGCACCACGCGGGATTTCAAAGTCCATTACGCGACCTTCTCGTGCATCCTAAAAAACCTTGACAAGCTCGGCGCGGAGACCTTCCGCGATGACATCGCAGCCGCGATCATGGTTCGCCCGCCATGTGTCGGCATACCGATAGCTCCCATGGAATTCGTCGCAGTGGAAACAGCGGAAGAAAAAGCCGTCCGCATCGCAGCGGATGGACAGGCACTTGTGGGTCTTCTTGCGCCGCAGATGTGAGCAAGCCGGGCACCGGATTTCGTGCGTCCCGCTGTGCGAGCGCGGATTGAATCCGATCCGGGCGAACATCCGCAGCACTTCGTCGAGGGGCAGATGCCGGGTCATGGCTGCACCACCCTCGGCGGCTCATGCTCGGGTGGGGCCCGGATGATCGCTCCGATGTACTCGCGCGGATCATGCTTGGTGGACGCCTGCTCGATCGCAGCACGCGCCAATGGGACTTTGCCGCCCTTGGCATTGAGCAATCGCGAGACGAGACCTCCGGCAGCACTGCCGAGGACTTCCTTGCCGCGTCGGAACAGTTCCGTTTCCGCGTCAGACGGCGGTGGCCGAGGCGGGCCGAGCTCACCGCCCAAATCCAGTTCGCTCGAACCCGAGCGCGCGCCGACAGGCGCGGCATGGTCCACGGTCCTAGGTCCATGGTCCACGGTCCTAGGTCCAAGGTCCGTCGATGAAGCCTCGCGAGGGCTCGGGAGTAATCGCGTGCCTTCGCTGACAACCGGCAAACGCGACGGCGTCGGGCGATCAGTTTTCTGATGTTTCAGCCAGTTATCGACCTGCAGATAGGTCGAGCCCTCAACCTCATAACGGGTGATGCAACCATGACGCTCAAGCTCGGCGAGCCAGCCATCGATCGGGCTCGGCGCATCGTCGTCGTATGGGTAGAGAAGGCTCGCGAGCATTCGCGAGGCCGCGCGAGCCCTCCCTTCGTCGTCGGCGAGGGTCCATAGCTGGATGAAAAGCAGGCGCGCGTCCCGGGACAGTTTGCCGATGGTCTCTGATTGCGGAAACTCGGGCTTGATCGTCCTGATGCGCGCCATCAGACCTCCCGGCGTTGGCACGAAAGATGGCGGTCGCGAAACCTGGCGGCGTTATGCTGCGGGTGAAGGAGGCGTCCGCGTTCATGCAATCCTCCGCTGGAACAGGGGTGAGGTTTGCAGCGCGAGCTTCGGGTCGAACACCGAGGCTTGATAGTGCCAGAGCGCAAACGCAGGCTGCCCTCGAACAGAAGATCAGGGAGATCTGCCATGTTCGTATCCGCTACGGCTATCGCCGTGTTCACGTCTTGCTCCGCCGCGAAGGCTGGCGTCACGGCCAGAACAAGACCCGACGCATCTATCGTGAATTGGGCCCGCAATTGCGCAACAAAACGCCCAAGCGCCAGGTCAAGGCCAAGCTGCGCGACGACAGCCGGCCAGCGACGCGGGTCAACGAGACCTGGGCGATGGATTTTGTCCACGATCAGCTGGCGACGGGGCATAAGCTGCGCGTGCTCACGATCGTCGATATCTTCTCCCGCTTCTCACCGGTGCTGCAGCCACAGTTCAGCTTCCGCGGCAGCCACGTCGTGGCGATCCTGGAAAGGGCCTGCAAGGAAGTGGGATTCCCGGCGACGATCCGAGTCGATCAAGGCAGCGAGTTCGTGAACTTGACCTATGGGCCTACCAACGCGGTGTCACGCTGGACTTCTCCAGGCCCGGCAAGCCAACCGACAACGCGTTCATCGAGGCCTTCAACGGCCGCTTCCGGGTCGAATGTCTCAACGCCCACTGGTTCCTGTCCCTTGCGGACGCCCAGGAAAAGTGGAGACTTGGCCAGATACTATAACGAAGAACGGCGCCTACGGCGCGATCGGCAATCGACCGCCGATTTTGCTGCACAACCACGTCGGCGCAACCAGCCCGCCAATGTGACAGAGGCGCAAAACTCTAGTTCTGGGTTGTCCAAAGTTCGGTCTCGCTACAGCAAAAAAGAGGCTCTAGCCGCTGCTGGATGAAAACTCAGTGGCAGGCAGGTACCTAACGGAGCCTGCCGGGCTAAAACTCCGCCGCTAGCATGCTCACATTGTGTGTCGTCTGAAGTCAGTCCGTGGACCTAACCTACCAAGAGAGGTAACTATCCCATATTGGAGATCGTGTTACCCTCTGAGGATCGGAGGGAATTGAGCCGCCGAACCAATTACAACCTATGGTCAGAAATGAGAGATCCAATGGCAGCGAGCATAGCCGAAGACGAGAAACGCCGTACACAACAAGTGCCGCAAGCGGCCCAAGCATCGGCCGCTGGGCCAGGTGGCGCGACCGAGCACACTAGAGAGTCGACGGCCGCCACGCGCGCTTCATTCGTCTTTCCAGAATGGCAGAAGTCGATCGAAGCAACGACAAGTTTCTTCACGGCGATTTTGCAGGACGGATTGAGATTGACTGCTTCCTCTTTGCACGATCACGCCAATTTTCTAAAAGGCGTTGCCGAGGTCAAAAGTGCCTCCGATTTGCTGAAAAGCTATCTAGACTTGGCGGAGCGATCCTGGTCGAGGTCCTTTAGTGAAGGATCGAAGCTGTTGGATAATCTCAAGATACAACAAAATCAGCGGTGAGCAGTCGAATCGATCTATAAATGACATAAGTGACGAGCTTGGGCGGTTGCCTAATACTTGCCCAAGATCGACTGATCGGCCGGTCTGATTGCGATGCGAGCAGCAAGCCCGGCCAAGTATTATGTCCACACTTTGCATTAGCCGCGATCGCAGCAGCGAACCGCATCGCTGAGTGCCGGCGTGCCGCAGTCCAGGCGCACCTTGAAGCCGCGAGCTAAAGCCCACTGGCAGCAGGATTCTATGCCAGGAGCGCGTCGGTTTCTGTCTTGGACAAGCCGTGAGTACACGGAGCGTCGTGGTGATCATGCGAATGATCGACGTTGTGCTGGGCGACGATCGCATCGCGGAAATAGTAGGCGATCCAGACGGCTGAGATTGGCCAGGCCGCGGCTTTCACGACCTCAACTAACAGCTTTAGGTATTCCACAATCTTATCTCTCTACGGCAGCGGCGTTGGACCGCCGAAGTTGAAGTGAGTTTCGACTGCGTCAGATCTTCTGGCCGACTTTATCGACCAGCGCGGAATCTCTACTCCGCCTGGACTTGTCGGCAGGACTTCGCCAGAGGCGACGTTCACGCCAAAACGCTTCTTTACGACGAACAACGTGCAGAAATATGCCGCAGGTTGAGATAGTCAGAGAGCCGCGACCGTCCTCATGCTCCGATGCAAAATGTAGCCCGGCCAGCGATACCTCGGGTGCGAGAAAGGCATCGGGCAGCTCCACCAAGCTCGCACCTCTTAGACCGTGGATGGATTCGCGACCTTTTGCTCGCTTCCATCACGCGAACGCGACCCTCGATCGCGGTGAAGTTGTGGAACAAGCCAACGATTGTGACAAGTGCGAATCCAATCAAAGGATTCCGCCTCAGCCAACTCCATGCACGTCAGGTTCAGTGCCTTGGCCTTGGTGCGGGCCGTGCTCGTAAAACCGTTGGCGGCAACTACGATTCCGTGGTGAATTCCAGTCTTTTCGCACTTTTTGGCGAAGGCCTCGCTCTGAGGAACTCCTACCTTTCGCCCTTGCTCCCTGCTCTCAATGGTGGTCAGATTCGGCCCGTGATGGGCACGACGGATAATCACCACGTCATGTCACGAAGCCGACCGGTGTCCTTGTCAACCTTAAAGAGGAAGCGACGGTAACTCCGTCCTGGTGCGCGAACATGCGCTCCAAGATGGCGACGAGATTATGGAATCGCTGACCAGGTCGTTCAAGAGAGACGATTTCTTTCGCGGCGTAGATCGTACCCCTCAAATTACAGAAGTTTCTCGAAATTACGGCCGCTTTGCCGGAAGTGGCGCAACTGGTACTGGGCTTGGCGCGACGCCTGCGGCGGGGCTCGAAGGTGGGGGCGTTGCATCGTATAAGGTGTGCACGCCGGCGACAACGAGAGCGATGACCAACACCGCATACACAACAAGCAGGACGCCGCGGGTCTCACGATAGTTTTTCATCGCTTGTTCGATCGGCGTTTCCGCGATTTCTTCCCGCTCGCGAACCGAGATGTAGCTATAAAGGCTCTGCATCCAGCTCCGCCGGGAAGAAGCCTGGCATTCGAAAAACGCCCCATTGATCCGCCACTGTAACGCGAATGACAAACCGACGAATATTGCGGCAGCAAAATAGAACAGGGAAGAGATGAGAGGACCAGGCGTCTTGGCCGCGTCACCCACGATCTTCAATATGAAAGGCGCCGCCGAGACGGCCAAGTCGCGCCAGAGTGTCGCCGCAAGATCCTGCGCTCGTTGTGCGACCTTTTGTGTTTCATCAACAACCGTTTTGCGGAGATCGGCCAGCGCCTTCAGAGTCTCGCGGCTCGACGATTGGACGTGAGCTTCATAGGCTGCCTTAGCCGCCTCGAGCGCTTGGTCCAATGTCGTGACAAGATCCTGCTGAGGACGGCTCGCCCGAGCCAACTCGCCGGAAAAGAGCAGGTGGCGTGCCTCGACATCCGTCCCCGCCTAACAATCTGCGCGCAGCCACCGTTTCCCATGATTGATACCCTGGCGATGAAGCTGCCGGTGCGGCCACCAGCATCCAGGGATTGAGATCGGTGACGACCTCACGATCCGGAACAAAGTCGCGTACATAGCGAGTGGGGTCGATGCGACCAAGCAGGGATTCCGGAGGCGGAACCGGCTGCGCCAAATCCCATGAAGCGACTTCCAGTCCTCGCGCGCGAAATGCCTGTGTGGAATTGAAATCGACGATCGCGAGACGGGGCAGGACAGACCGTTGCGTCAAATAATGTGGAATACTCGATTGGAAAATAAAGAAGGCGCAAGCTGGGGCGGCTGGCTTTCCAAGCGTGATCACGACCTCGCGTGTCGCATCGAAGACATCCGCCGTGACGAGATCGCCACCCAAGGCCGGATTATAAACTTGCAATGATGAGAACGGCGATGGGACTTCGTCGGCGAAGGCGAGCCAGGCCACCTGCGCACCGGCGGACGGCAGCCGCCCTCGCAACACAAGGGCGTCAACACGTTCGTCCGCCGAGGTGCCGTTCGCGACTAGCTCACGAACGCGTTCGAGCAGATGTGTTGAGCTCGAAGTCATCGAGTGTGATCTTGTCCTTGATGATGATCTCGCCCCTGTCGGGATTCACCGAAATTACGGACGGCGTCAAACCGACGGGGAAGGTAAGTTTGACCCCGCTTGCCGTCTCGACGCGGCGGTTTCTGGGCGCCTGAATCGCGTTCTTTTGGAGGACGAACGATTCTCCTGCCATTCCTTCACGTTTCAGCCTTGCCTTGAAGTCGGTCACGACCGGGCTGTCGTCGGGCAGCGGTCCGAAAATGCTTTTCAGCCAATTTTGAGCGCTTTCGCCGTCGACTGAACCACCTGACTGGCTGGCATCGAATAGGCGTTGCGCCAGATTTTTCATGGTGCCCTGCGGAAGGATGTCTTTGTGCTTGTAGGCAATGTTGCGCGTGACATCGACGATTGCCTTGGTCAGTTCCTCCTCCGTTCGCTGGCGCCGCACCAGCAAGAATCGCTCAAAATAAGCCGCAGGCCGCTGCGGATTCTGACGATCGACAACGCAGATTTCGTCGCCGTCTTTGCGCAGCTTGATGAGCGCGGCTTTCTGCAAAGCGTTGCGATTTTGAACAAAGGTCCGCTCGATTTCGCCGAAGGTCGGCCGGGGCTTTCCCGAACGTCCGCGGCTGATATCGTAGTCGTAGGTAAGAACCTTCTCGTCCTCGAATTTCAAAAGGGCAAACAGCCGGCCGCTCGAGCAGGATAGCGAGAAGATCAGGAAGGCGCCGACAGCCGTGCTGTCGTGAGCTTCATTGAACGCCGTTGCGAGCTTCTCGCTTTCCTCCTGGAAAGTTGCTTTATCCCGGCCGATCCGTGCGAGTTGCGCCCGCACCGGTGAGTCCGCCATGAATTCGTATCGATTTCCACTGTTGACCGATCCGGCACGGCCCAGGAAAAAGGGCGCGTGTTGGCCGGCATCGAAAGCCGTGAGCAGCTGCAAGTGTTCCTCTCCGGGGCCGACGATATGAAATACGCTCTGGTCAATGCGCAGGCTTTCGAACTCCTGCTCAGTAAGGGAGGCCATAAATCACCCTAGAACAAATGGAGAACGTTGGCAATCTGCGATTCTCTTCCAATTATGTCGCATCCCGTTAAGAATCCTGCACTTTTGTCAGAAATTCTACTTTTAATTGTGACAACGATGCAATTAGCGTATTGCGCGGTCGAGCGCGGCGGCTCTTCGATTTGTTGAGGGTCTTCACTCGCCCAAGTCCGATGCCGCAATTCGGGTGACGTGAATATTTTTCGTAAAATTTAGCTTGCGGGAAGCTTTTTCATGGTGTGAGATCTAATTTCGGCCGGAAGGCGAGATGGCAAACGAAATTCACGGCCGAGAACGTTTTTCATGGATTGAGCCAATGCCGCTACAATTTTCAGGCCCTGTGAGCGTTTTTCATGATCGAAGGCTGCCAGAGTCCGCGACCCCCGCCGGCTACGCAGCACTAATTGACGCCTACCGGCTGTCCGTCCCGATACCACGCTTGCTTTCCGCCACCGGCACAAAGCACCGCATCCTCGAGCAAAGTGGATGGCGCATCTACACGCCACGTCATGCGCCGGACGTCAGCCTCGAGGGACATCTCACCTTCGCACTCAAGAACGAAGGACTAGACCTTGCCATCCTGAAGCGACTCTTCCTCACCGTGAAGGAGGACGAGATTGCAGACCTTGTGAAGCAGAAGCCGACCGGACTCTACACGCGCCGCATCTGGTTTCTCTATGAATGGTTGTTGGGGCGTGAGCTTAATCTGCCCACAGCAGACAAGGTCTCCTATGTCGACGCCGTCGATACCGAACTCCAGTATGCGAGTTCTGGGCAGAATTCGGTACGGCATCGCGTCCGTAATAATCTGCCAGGCACATCGGACTTCTGCCCGCTCGTTTTCAAGACCCAAGTGCTGACGGAATTTGTTGCACAGGACCTCAAGGAGCGCGCCCGCGTCGTGGTGAGCCAGGTCCCGAAGGATCTGCTCGCGCGAACCGCCGCCTTCCTTCTCCTCAAGGACTCGAAGTCGAGTTACGTCATCGAAGGAGAAAGACCGCCACAGGATCGCATCCAGCGGTGGGGCAAGGTCATCGGCGAAGCAGGACGGGCGCCGCTCGACGAGGCGGAGTTTCTGCGCCTGCAGCGGATCGTCATCGGTGATGAGCGCTTCGTAAAGCTCGGCTTCCGCAACGAAGGTGGCTTTGTCGGCGAGCATGACCGCGAGACGCAAAGACCCATTCCGGATCATATCAGCGCACGCCACGAAGATATTGCCCCCCTCGTGCGCGGATTGATCGCCTTCGATCAGGCGGCGGAAAATGAGCTTGATCCTGTCATCGCCGCCGCCGTGCTGGCTTTCGGATTTGTCTACGTTCACCCATTCGAGGATGGCAATGGCCGCATTCACCGATACCTGATGCACCATGTTCTGGGACGGCGCGGCTTCAATCCTGCCGGCATCCATTTTCCGGTTTCGGCAGCCATTCTCGACAAGATCGGCGAATACAAGGACGTGTTGGAAAGCTATTCGAGTAGATTGCTTACGTGCATAGAATGGGAGCCGACTCCGCAAGGCAACGTCAAGGTCCTGAACGATACCGCTGACTTTTACCGCTTCTTCGATGCAACGCCGCATGCGGAGTTCCTGTACGAATGCGTGCAGAGGACCATCGAACAGGATCTTCCGAGGGAAACCCGGTTCTTACGGAGTTTCGATACGTTCCGGGCGGGCGTCGAAAACATGGTCGATATGCCGGAGCGGACCCTCAACAACCTCCTTGGATTCTTGCAGCAGAATGAAGGGCGGCTTTCAAAGCGCGCTCGTGAAAATGAATTCTCCCAGCTGATGCCAGACGAAGTCACGAAGATCGAGGGCCTCTATCTCGAGGCCTTCTCGGACGAGCCTGGAACGGAGAGCTGACCGTCTGCCCGCTATGAAAATATGACCAGGGTCGTCTGGGGCGTGCGCTTGATATTAGGAGGCCATCTTCGATTTCTTCTTTTTCGATATCCCGCCAGATCCTCCGGAGTTTCCCAATAGGAGACTATACGCCCGCGTGTCGCGGGTGGATTCATTGAGCACGCGCCCGCATCGCCGCGTATCCTTCGAATTTGATTGCATCGATGCCGATTATGTCGACGCGAGCGGACCAGAGCTCCTGAACGGCTTTCGTGCTGGACAGACCAAGCCGTTTGCACTCCTGCGTGTGGTGACGACGCCGGCTCGGTTTGATCGCTTTGCGGGCGCAACGCCAGAGCCAGGCGATTGGTTTCATCTCGAGCTCAGGCCCAAGGGCCATGGTCTGCCGGCATGGCATGCTCAACTCGAGGGTAATGGTTATTCGATGCATGCCCGGGGAGTTCTGATGTTCGCGCGGCTGCTCAACACTCCCGGCGAGGCGCCACCGCACCCCTTAAGGCCCCAACCCCTAGGTGCCGCAGCGGCCCCGCGGCTGGTATTGCCGGAGCCGCTCGCTACGGCCTGTGCGGCACTTCCGCCCCCGGCGACGCCCGCCGAAGTCTCAGCCATCCTCAAAGACCTGCCACAAGCGACATCCATCCGGGTCAGGGATGTTGGCCAGGCAAATTTCATTTCTCTGTGCGACGATGGCGGTAATGCAATTCTGCACTTCGATGTCGGATTTCCGATCTCTTTCAATCGCCACACTTTTCCATCCAGATTCGTTGTCGATCGAGCCGAGAAGCTTCCGATCGTGCTCTCGCATTGGGATTGGGATCATCTCCATGGCGCGCTCCTTCTCCCGCATCTGCTCGGCTGCCGCTGGATTGTCCCGGACCAGCGGCTGGGACCTGGTGCCGCGCGCCTGGCACATATACTGGACCAGAGGGGTAATCTGGTCGTACGCCCTGCCAACGCAAGGATCCGTTTTCCTTTTGGCGAATTGGTAAGAAGCGGCGGCCGCCCCTCCGATCTCAACGACAGCGGATTGACCATCCTTGCGACCCTCACGAGCGGACGATCAGCTTTGCTGACCGGCGACGCAGACTATTCGCACCTCAAGCATGCCAATGCCAAGCAGGTAGATCACTTAGTCGCAACTCATCATGGCGCGCGCTTTAATGCAGGCGCGCCGTTGGTGCCAAAGCCAAATAGCGGGCAGGGCCAACTGGTGATTTCGTGTGGATATCGCAACGTCTATGGGCATCCGCACCCGGATGGGCTATCCAAGCATGCAAGGTCAGGTTGGACGACCTATGTCACCACCGCCGGGCGAAGAGGTGTCGCCAGTCGAGGCGACCGCATCGTGAATTGACGGTAAAGCGCCGAGGTCTTCTGGCTTCCTTGTGCTCGAACTCGGCGCGCGGATTGCGGATCTCGAAGGAGCGCGACACAGTTTTGTCGTTCCGGGCGGACAGGCAGCCATCGTCCTCGCCTATCTCGGGTTCTGCACCGCTGGATCGCATGTCCTCATGCCCGATAGCGCCTATGGGCCGAACAAGGAATTGGGAGCCTGGCTTCTAAAGGGCTTAGGCATCTCCGTCGAGGCCTACCCGCCAATGATCGGCGCCGGTTTGGCTCGTCTGATCCGCGCGGAGACTCGTCTTATCTGGTGCGAGAGCCCAGGCTGCATCGCAATGGAAGTCCAAGACGTGCCGGCCATCGTTGCAGCGGCTCATGCTCGCGGCGTACCGGTAGCGCTCGACAACACTTACGCAGCGGGAGTTCTATTCGACGCATTTGCGGCCGGCGTCGATGTGTCAATCCAAGCGCTGACCAAGTATGTCGGCGGCCATAGCGACCTGCTGCTAGGCACGGTCTCGGTTCGAGACGATGCTGCCTACGAACGAAGAGGTCCAGTGCACCGATTGCTCGGGCTTGCAGTTTCCCTCGACCATTGTGCTCTGGCGTTGCGCGGCCTGGAAACGCTGGCCGTGCGGCTCGACGCCCTCCAGCGCTCTACCCTCGCGGTCGCCACCTGGCTGAAGGAACAGTCCGAGGTCGCGCGCGTTCTGCATCCGTCACTTCCGGACTGCCCCGGACACGAGATCTGGATGCGTCAATTTACCGGCTCGGCGAGCGTCTTCTCGATTGTGCTCGCAGAAACGTGGGATGCCGCACGTGTCGCGCGGTTCGTCGACGCACTCCGACTCTTTCGTATCGGCCACAGTTGGGGCGGGACGACCAGTTTGGTCATGACCTATCCCGCAGCCGGGTCGAATGCGCGGTCCTATGGAGCCCGATTGGTGCGGCTGAATATCGGGTTTGGAGGCGACGGCCGATTTGATCGGCGATCTCAAGCAGGTACTCGCGGCAGGCTAAGATATCGGCAAAGTCGCCCCGCAGCAGTCCTCAATGGGCGTAATATTCAGCACGACCGCGCCGACAGTGCCCGAACCAGTGAACGATGTCTGGTTCATCGCGTGCTAACGGGCGCTGCCCTCTCAGCAATGTCGCAACGACGTTTACTTCGCTGATCTGCTTTCCGATTCATCTCGTTGTTCGCATACAGGAGGCTGTCTTGTACGCTGCAATGCTCCGCCTCGAGGTGCCTATCCCTTCCGAATCTAAATTGGTCGCCGCCGCAATCGCACAAGACCGTTCTACCGCAGACAGCCGACACCGCTGCCCCAATTTGCGTTTGCTTCAGGGGACAGCAGACCTCTAGACGACAGTCGTTTGATCAGAAGTGCCGCATTGCATCCCGCGGACCTGCTGGAGCAATCTGCTGAATTGCAGCTCACTATTTTCTTAACTTTAGATTGCGCTTACCAAAGAAGTGCCTTAGGAAATCAATTTGCGACCGTCAAAGCAGCTTTCCTTTGGCGACATATCACAGATTGATTTTTGAGATAGTTCATTGCCAGCCGTTGCTGTGCGGAAGAGGAGCCGAGCCATGCGCGTTCTCGCCGTCTTATCCTTCGTCCTCATGGGGGTTAGTCAGTCCCGCCCACGCGTGGTGGGATATGGGTCACATGGAAGTTGCCGCAATCGCTTACGGACGGCTCGATGACACGTTGCGGCCAAAGGTCGATACCCTCGTCAAGCAGCATCCGGCCTATCCGCTGTGGATCAAGGGCCTTGAGGGCCTGCCGGACAGCGACAAAGCTCAGGCGGCTTTCGTGCATGCCGCCACTTGGGCCGACGACATAAAGGGAATCCTGTCCTGCAAAGTGTCGCACGCACCAGGCTGCTATGACTACGACAAGGTCACGGACGGCACCGCCGCACAGAACGTTGGTACATCCGATCACATCGTTCATGACTACTGGCATTACTACGATATCCCGTTCTCGCCTGACGGCGAACAGACCGATCCTGCACCGGCGGTTAATGCGCTCACCCAGATCCACCTGCTCAAAGCGGCCCTTTCGGACCACAACAGCACGGACGATCTGAAGCGCTACGATCTCGTGTGGTTGCTGCACCTTGTTGGGGATGCCCACCAGCCGCTGCATGCCGTCTCGCGGTTCACACATCAGCTCAAGGGGGATCAAGGCGGCAATCTCGAGCTGGTCAACGTCGGAGGCGTGCAAGCTTCGAAGCTTCATTTCGTCTGGGACGGTATCCTAGGTGATCGCGGCACCGCCGCCGCAGCTATCGGCGCGGCTTCTCTTCTCCCTGCCGCAGACCCGACCCTGGCAAAGATTGACGACCCGGAAATTTGGTTCAAGGAATCGGCCGCGCTGGCGCAGCAATACGCCTACGGGACGGCGGTTGGTCCGGACAAGGGGCCTTATGATCTTGACGCGGCATACCTCTCGAAAGCGAAGTCCGTCGCGGAAGCCCAAGTCGCACTAGCTGGGCAGAGGCTCGCCAATCTGATCAACGCGGCGCTAAAGTAGTGGCTGGGAGGCAGGGATGACACCGACCTTCCAGTTCGAGCCGTTCCCGAAGTCCCTCCGCATCCATCTGCCAAGTGAACCCATAGACCCTCGATGGGTATAACCAGCTCTACAAGGCACAAAGGAAGCCGGCTCCGCTCCTTGAAGCTGCCTGTTGGAGCCACGGCCGCAGAAAGTTCTTCGACCTGGAGAAATCTGGAGAGGCGCCGATTGCCAGCGAAGCCGTGCGACGCATCGATATCTTGTTTGAGATCGACCGCACTATCAACGGCAAAACGCCGGAATAACGGCTTGCGGTACGTCGTGATAAGTCGAGGCCGATCGTCGCCGATCTCGAAATCTGGATGCGCCAGCAGAGAACGCTGCTCTCCTCGGCAACGATACTGCAAAGGCTATTAACTACCTGCTCAACCGCTGGGCTTCGTTTATTCGCTTCCTGGACGACGGCCGCATCTGCCTCTTGAACAGCGCTGCCGAACGGGCGTTACGCGGTGTGGCTGTCGGAAGATGAAATTGGACCTTCGCCGGTTCAGATGCAGGCGGCAATCGTGCCGCCGCCGTCTATACCCTGATCGAGACCTGCAAGATGAAGGACGTTGATCCGCAAAGCCTGGCTCACTGACGTGCTGGCCAGGCTTCCCGATCATCCCGCTAACAGAGTCGCCGACCTGCTCCCGTGGAATTGGAAGGCGACCCGACAGTCCAAAGCGGCTGCCGCCTAAGCCTCACTGCGCCTGTCCTCGGTGCTGGCCGAATGCGTGCTCTCCAGGCGCACCAGTGGCAGACGGATCTCTCCGGCGCGAACCTTCTCGATGAATTTCGTCGGAGCTAGGTGCGTGAAGAAATCCGAGCAAACGGATTCGACCGGTATGACGGCGCGACCGTTGCATTGGGCCATCAGGAGAAAGGTCGCCTGCATCGGGTGTTCCATCTTTGACAGGGGCGTGCCGATCAGAACGGTATGTCATGATCCATCTCGTTCGATGCATGGCGGTGAGCTGTGGGCCTTTTCTCCGGCACTCATGGTCGAGGCGGAGCGATTGACTTAAGCTGTTCCGCGGGAATAAGCCTTTTGCGGGCCCTTTCATCGGCGTTCTTTGCCTCGCCAACGATCTTAAAGATGCTCACAACCAGCCTTTGAGCGGCTTCCCCGGTGGTCCAGAGTCGCCCAGGTGCGCTAACCAAAGCGATGGCAACGATTTGTTACGGTCATCAAACTGAGCCGTCTCTTTTCTAATTCGGCTTCGAATGCAGCTAACGGCCAAATAAGCTGAGCGATTCGCATGAAGGTGACGAGGCGATCGGGCGCATTGCTGCCGGTGCCAGCACTTGGATGACCTCAAGGCTGTCTTTGGGACTGCTGCTGCGAGCTTCGATGACTCGTTGTAATGTTGAGGCGCCGACAGGGCCCTGTTGCGGCGACCACCGGCTTGAACACTATCGGTCTGGCGGTGGTTACGGAAAAAAGTCTTTCGTTCGTACAAGCTGTGTCGCCGGGTGGCCAGCCCGCCCTCGATCGGTTGGTGGTGCCGGCTCAGGGGCTGAGAAATCGGACAATTACGCTAATCACAAGCCATAACGAGCCTGTGGGCGCGTTGATTGCGGGTGCCATGCAGACGATGGCAGGTCTAGTCCAAGATCAGGTAGGTGCCAAAGTGCACGCGCCGTCCTAGCGTCCTGCCGTTCCTCTGCCGATCACCGAGCCAGAAGCGAACACCGAGAAGCTCATACGGACAAAACCTTGTGACGTGCGGAATCAGGGTGGCTGCGCATGCACACCTTGATGACGAGCTCCGGCGCTCGAATTTGAGCACCGAAGAAGGCGACGAATGGCGGGGCGCGTGCCTACAGAAAATCAATCAGCCAAGAAGCAGTCCATCGAATGTCAACCGGTTGACGCGATCACGGCGATCAATCGGTTTGCCGGTTCGGATCCGGAGAGAGTTGCGCTGAGGTACGGCGCAGACGAACTCACATATGAGGCGCTACGATCAAGATCAGATGCTCTTGCAATGGCCTTGGGAGAGCAGGGTGCTCGCGGCGCGGTTGTCGGCTATTGGGGGGAGCGAGACCTCGACTGGGCGACGGCGGTCATCGCAATTTTGAAGGCTGGTTCAACGTACCTACCGCTTGATCCATCGCAGCCGGCGTCCCGTACATCATTCATGATCGAGCAGAGCCGCTGCGCTTGGTTGATGGGCCGAGACCGTCCGGACTCGCTCAGCCTATTCCAGGGGAGCAGCAAGACAGCTCCGCAATTCGTAGCTATAGAGGCGGCACTGGGCCGGTTGCAGACCCCGTCCGTTATGCCATCGCCGAACGTGGATGGGCTTGCCTATATTCTGTTTACGTCTGGTTCGACCGGACAGCCTAAGGGCGCAATGATCGAACGCGCCGGACTAAACAATCATTTGGCGGCAAAGATCGATGCTCTAAATCTCACTCGGTCGGATTGCGTCGCGCAAACGGCATCGCACTGCTTTGACATCTCGCTTTGGCAGCTCCTTTCTGGGCTTTGCGTCGGAGCCTCTACATCAATCATCGATGATGCGACACTGAGATCGCCGCCATCGCTCCTCCGAGCAATTCAACGATGCGCCGCTACGGTCGTCCAATTCGTGCCGTCGATGCTGGCAGTGTATGTTGAATATCTGCAATCGCTTACCGAGGCAGAGCGAGGCATGGACGGCTTGCGGATTATTTCTACGGTCGGAGAACCTCTAACGCCCGGATTGGCGCGTGCGTGGCTTGCCTTGTATCCCCACGTTCCCATTCTCAATCATTACGGGCCGACCGAGTGCGCCGACGGCGTGACCCATCATCTGGTTTCCGTGCCGCCTGCGCTGGCTGATACTTATGTGCCGATCGGCAGGCCAATTCAAAACTGTGAGGTTTATGTCGCGGACGGACCGCGGCTCTGCAATGTAGGAGAAGTGGGCGAAATCTGTGTCAGCGGCGTCGGTGTTGCTGCCGGCTACGTCAATGACCAGGTCCGCACCAAGGATGCGTTTGAGCCAAATCCATTCTCAAACCACCTGTCCTTCCGGCGTCTATATCGGACAGGTGATCTTGGGCGCCTCCGTTCCGACGGCCTTTTGCAATGTCTCGGTCGACGGGATCGTCAGGTCAAAATTCGCGGGCACAGAATCGAGCTGGGAGAAATCGAAGCTCGTTTGTCCGCTCATCCCTTGGTGCATGGCGCGGTCGCAGTCGCCTCTTCTTGCGCAGGTGTAAAGCTTACGGCGCGAGATATAGCTGGGGCGGAGGCGCAAGCCGACTCGCGGCGGCTGGTTGCGTATGTGACGGCTCCAGCTGAGCTGGAGGAAAGCGACCTTCGGAAGTTTCTTGCCGAGGCACTCCCCGGTTACATGCTTCCGGAAAGAATCATCCACGCCAGTGGTATTCCACTGACCAGGAACGGAAAGGTCGACTTTTCAGCATTGCCTGACCCGGGGAGTGTTCGGCCGGTATTGTCAACGCCCTTTGAGGAGCCGCAATCAGATCTGGAAGTCCGGCTACGTCAAATCTGGTCCGGCATTTTGCGTATCGAGAACATAGGTGTGAATGACCAATTCATGAGCCTCGGCGGAGACTCGCTCCGGGCAATGCTCATCTTGGGACAGTTGCAGACCTTGCTCGGGGTGAGAGTGGATTTCAGGCTGGTCCTGAATGGGACGATTCGATCTCTTGCCGCTTCGATCGAGGCTCGCGTCGAGCCCCACCCATGCACAGCCTTGACATACCGAAAGCTTGACCGATCACCTCTGACGCGACTCCAGGAGCATCTTTGGTTTCTGGCGCAGCTCGATCCATCTGCCCGGAACTACATCATTCAAGGCGGGCTGCGGATTAAGGGCAATATCGATTTAGCTCGGTTCAATCGCGCCTGGACCGAGGTCATTCATTCCCACCAGGCACTTTCGGCGCGCTTTATCGACGAAGACGGTCCGGTTCAATGCTTTGATGGTCCGCCATGCACCAATCTTGAATTGATCGATGCATCTCATCTCACCTCCTCCGAAGCTGAGGAGCTCGTCGCGCAGCTTCGGCGAACGGAGCTGAAAGACAATTTCGATCTCGCACAAGGCCGCTTGTTTCGTGCGCGCATGGTCCGGTTTGGTGCTGGCAATCATCTCATATTGATCACCGCTCACGAAATCATCCTCGATGCCTGGTCGATTTCTGTTCTGCTCAGAGATCTTCAGCAGAGATATTTAGATGCCGCGGCGCCTTGGCCAGGGAACCGTGCGTCACTCTCGGGCTACGCCGCGTGGGAAAAACAGCACATTTCTCCAGGGGCCCTGGAGAACCAACGTCACTATTGGCGTCGTCAGATTGGTGATGATCCGCCGGTGCTTTCGCTTGGAAGGGCGCACCCCCAAACAGTTTCATTCCGCGGCGCCTCGCATCCAGTGCTGCTTGGCAGCGATCTTTCCAGTCGGGTAAGAGAATTCGCGTGCCAAAATAGCTGCACCACCTCGACAACACTACTGGCGTGCTTCCAGCTGCTGCTACGAATGTATAGCGGTCAGGACGATATTGTCGTCGGCATGCCACACGCTGCACGAGATCAACCAGGCAGCGCCGACATCATCGGCTTTTTCCTGAATATGCTGCCGATCCGTGCGGCGATCGATGCCAGTCAATCCTTTGCTGCTCATGCCAGGCGCATCCAGGGTCTGGTCAGCGATGCCATCGCAAATGCGGCCTATCCATTCGGATGGATGGTCAGGGATACAAGGTTATGTCGCGAACCGGGTCGATCACCGATCTTCCAGGTCATGTTCAACATGTATTCCGAAGCCGCTGAACCGGTTGGTCGGGATGAGATGGCTCTGACATTCCGCGAATATGACACCGGCTATGTCAAATTCGATTTAACGCTGTACGCGCAAGATCACGGCGATGAAATTGCGCTCCAGTTGGCGTATGCGGAAGACATCATCTCGAGTGATCTCGCTGCCCGCATGGCCAACAATCTGCGGTGTCTGATTGCCGCCTGCGTTGATGAAGCGCTTGCGCCCATTGAGGAACTGAGCTGCCTTAGCGCCTCAGACCTCTCTATACTGGGTTCGCTGGATGGGTCGATCCAGCGATATGAATCCGAATGTCCGCTTGCCGAAGCCTTCGAGCAGATCAGCGTCTCTAACCACGGCAAAGTAGCATATTTTGGCGAGTTCGGGGAGGTCACGTTTGACCAGCTGCGCGCGCGCGTAGCGGCAATCCGCTCGCTCCTGCAGGAGATGAAAGTGGGGGCCGGCGATCTGGTTGCCGTGCTTGTTGACCGGTCGTCGGACGTTGCCGCTGTCATGCTTGCGGCGCGAGGCTTGGATGCTGTTGTAGTGCCGATTGCGCCGGATTATCCGCGTGACCGGATCCAACATATGCTGCGAGATAGTCAGGCAAAGCTCTTGATTCACGCGAATATCACGGAGCCTGGCTTTGAGATACCTTCGATTTCTCTGTTGGCCTTAGAAACGTGCAAATTGCGGAGGGATGATTCCGTCCCCCGCGACAAACCGACAGATCACCAAATTGCGAGCCTCATATACACGTCCTCCTCCACAGGTCGGGCGAAGGGGGTTCTTATACCGGAAGCGGCCATTCTCAACCGGCTGAACTGGATGTGGCGGTGCTTTCCGTTCGATGACACTGACGTCATGGTTGTCCAGAAGTCCGCCTGCCTTGTTGCCTCCGCTTGGGAGTATTTTGGTGGGCTTCTGAGAGGAGTGCCTACGCTGATCCTCACCCAAGGGCAGGTGCTAGATCCGGATCTGTTGTTGTGCAGTTTGGCAAAACATCGCGTGACACGCTTTTTTGCCTCTCCGCCACTTCTGTCCGGTCTCATCAGGTCCCAGGAGCGGCAACCGCAAAGGACCGCCTTGCGACTGGTCACAAGCAGTGCCGAACCAATGCCTTCCTCGCTGCCCGCTCGCTGGCGTGAGGCTTTTCCGGGCGTGCCGTTGTGGAACTTCTATGGTGCGACGGAATGTGCGTCCAATGCAGCCGTGCACGAAACATCGGATGCGGATGACAGCTCGGCGCTTGTCCCAGTGGGGCGGCCAATCGACAACGTCAAACTCTACGTGCTCGATTCACGATTGAAGAGAGTGCCTGTCGGAGCTCCCGGCGAACTGTGCATCGCAGGCCGCTGTCTGAGCGCTGGGTATTGGCGGGATCAAGATCGGACTGGCCGCTGTTTCGTGCCGAATCCGTATGATGGCGAACAATACAACGTGCTTTATCGAAGTGGGGACATCGCACGCATCTCAACCAGCGGCCTTCTTGAGATATGTGGCCGATCGGACAACCAGATCAAGGTGAGGGGCTTCCGCATCGAGCCGGAGGAGGTCGAAGTTGCCCTTGAGTCTCATCCCGCAATCGCAAAGGCCGCGGTCTTCGCAGAAGGCACCGATGACGATCGCCGCTTGACGGCGAGCGTGGTGCCCGCTCGCAAGAATCTCAGCTCTGGAGAGATTCTCGCCCATCTGCGCAACAAGCTGCCATCTGCGATGGTTCCCGCGGCCTTCAGGTTGGTTGACAGTGTTCCCATGACGACGAGCGGAAAGATAGACCGTACTCGCCTATCCTCCGTTCCGTACCGCGAGATCGAAACCCGTCCATCTGCTGAGCCCCGCACCAGGAACGAGCGAGTTCTTGCTCGGATCTGGGAGGATCTACTAGGGGTCAGGGGGGTGGGAATCGACAGCAGTTTCTTTGATCTCGGCGGCGATTCTCTTCTGAGCGTGCGTTGCGTCACGCTGGCGTGCAAAGCCGGGCTGAATCTCACCGTCAACCAACTCTATCGAACGCCGACCATCAGGGAGTTGGCGGCCGGGGAAGCGGGGGCAGCCCCCCACAACATAGCTTCCGCGGACAGTTTGCTGCCTGTGCCCCCCATCATATCGTTTTGGAATTCTCTTCTCGGTTTTGACGAGCATTTTAACATCGGCGATCTGTTCTTTTTGCGGGGCGGCATCCTGAACGTCAAGATCCTGGACCGCGCTCTCGCCCATGTCATCGAGAAGCACGAAAGCCTCAGGCTGCGCGTTGCTCGAACCCAAGATGGACTACGGCTGGGGATTGGGACTTGTCCGACTGAGCGCATCGTGGAGGAGATCAATCTGGTCCAAATGACCGGCCCAGACCAGCGCAGGACGATCGAGATCGTCTCGGCAAAACGTCAACACATGTTCAGGTTTGACGGTCACACGCCTCTTGTTCACGTCGCGGCGTTCCGTACTTCGGAAAGCGGCGATTACTATCTGCTGGTGCTGATGCATCATTTCGTAGCGGATGGGATGGGCTATCGGCTATTCCTGGAAGCGTTGGAGGGCGCATACAACACTCTTGCTGCAGGCCATGATATGAATGGCCCTGAGACCGTACAAAGGCTCTCTTCCTGGTTGAAGCGCCTCGAGAATTACGCGGACAGCGAAGCACCAAACGAGCTCAAGTACTGGGAGGGTATTGACTACGATCAATTCAATCTGCGTGTCAGCGATGCGTCATCGCGCGGCACGAGTATTGACGAAGCAAGGTCGAGAGAGCTTCACGATGCGAATCTCGCAGGTCGTCGGGAGGATGTGAACGGCCGTTCGCGGGTAGATCGAGCCAAGTACCATCTTGAGATCGACGGGGAAGCGACAGCGGGTCTCCTTAGTATTGGAGCAAGATCAGCGCATTGTCAGGACTTTGATGTGTTTCTTGCTGCCCTGTCCGGTGCGTGTGGAGCCCTGTTCGGCAACTATTCGCTCTGGATTGATAGCCTGAGCTCGACACGAGGTCGGCTGTTTGACGATTTTGATCCATCTCAGGTCATTGGCCTTATCAGCGAGCTCGTTCCGCTTCCATTGAAGGTCACCGGAAGAGAGACGCGTTCCGACCGCGCTCGTCTCATATACCGGCAGCGCAATGCGCTGCCGCGTGGAGGAATAGGCTTTCGGGCCCTGAAATTCCTAAACCGAGATCCAGCCTTGCGGTGTCGGCTCGATCGCCTGCCACTTCCCAGAATTGGGGTGAATTATCGCGCCGGTCTGCAGCGTCATTTCGCGCGCCGCTTTCTGGACACAGACCCTTCTCCACTCTGCATCGGCGAACACATGCATCAAGCAGCGGCGATCCACCTCTTCTGGTTCGAGGTCGGATTTCAATCGGGCCGTCTACAGATCGACACCACGTATGATCCGAGCATGGTCGATTATGATGCGACCCGGCGTCTTTGCACGGTCTTGCAACAGGAGTTGATGCAGACGATCGATGAATTCGTAGAGCTGAAGACGGCGTGAATCATGGATAAGCGTAGTCCGGAGCTCGTCGTCAAAAGCAATCGCGATGCGATGCGGAAGAAAAGCCGGCACATCGATCTATCGGATCATAATCTCACGAGCCTTCTCCTGCGGCTCGCTATTCCATCTGTTATCGGCTTGTCGATCAACGCATTGCAGCAGCTCCTTAACGCGATCTTTGTTGGCTCACTCGGCGCGCAGGCGATTGCAGCTGTCAGCATGACGATGCCGCTCATTGTCGTGCTCGCGGCCGTGGGAGAGGGGATCGGTGTGGGTACCGCCTCCTTCATATCTCGTCATCTTGGTGCTGGTAATGCGTTGGAGGCTGGCCGAGGTGCGAGTACGGCGCTCGCCCTCGCCGCTCCCATCGGTGTGATCATGACCATCGTCCTGCTTGTAACCCTACGAGGCATCTTCGTCGCGCTTGGGGCAAGTCCAACCATCCTGCCCATCGCGCTCGACTACGCCGCGATCCTCTTGCCGGGCTCTACTTTGATGCTCCTAAACATCGTCAGCGGCTTCATCGCAAGAGCTGAAGGCAACACGCGATTCAGTATGTGGACGATGCTGACGGCTTTCATATTGAACGCCTTGCTTGATCCTATTTTCATTTTCTTGCTAGGCTTGGGTGTGCGAGGCGCAGCGTTAGCGACGCTGATATCACAGATCGCCGCTATAAGCTTCTACATCGTGTATTTTACCAAGAGGCTCGGCACGGTGCTCGTCAGGATATCTCAGGTCTCGTTACGAGTAGATCGCATCAGGCAGCTCGCGCTCATTGGGGCGCCGGCGACGACGACAAGTATCTTAGCCGCTCTTGCTGGTATGTTCTTGTACGGAGCTGCTGCGCGGTTCGGTGACGATTTCGTCGCGGCGGTGGGAATAGCTGTAAGAATCTTGACAATCGGCGCGCTGCCTATCACCGGATTCTGTATCGGCTCTCAAGCTGTCCTGGGGTTCGGTTGGGGCGCGCGCGACTTTGCTCGTGTAATGAAGGTTGCGAAGTTTATGCTGTCTATCACCGTTGCGCTTTCCTTTGCGTATTCCGCAGCCGTTATCGTTTTCGCCCGGCCGTTGGTCAGGTTGTTCAGCAATAGCGATGATGTCACAGAAATTGCCGTCTTGAGCTGCATCGTCTTTCACCTGTTTTTTGGATTTTACGGTATTGAGAGTTTCGTGATGACGATGCTTCAGTCGCTGGGGAGAGCACGCCTTAGCGCGGTGGTCTCTTTCGCCAGGCAGGGGTATCTCTTCATACCAGCGGTACTTCTATTTCCTGTCATATCAGGCTTCAGTGGGGTTTTGGCCAGCCAAGCCATCGCTGAGCTGGGCGCCGGAATGATCGCTCTGTTCGTCATCTTGCGCCAGTTCGCCGAGCTCAGGCGAGGTGGACCGGCCATTCAGCCAGGAATCGAGAGGGCTCCTTGACTTGATTGGGCATCTCCGGGCAATTGATGCATTCCTCGCGGGCAGCCAGCCGTCATCCGTTCCGAGCTGGTTGCCGAAGTTGTCGCCCTCGTAGGCGGGACCGAGGGTGGCTAATTCCGCGGGACGATTGAGCATAGAGTTCACGTCGAGTGAGCCGGATCGTCGAAACATTGCTCGGTATAGGGGTTCGACTTGGGCACTGCGCCTATCACTGTCCAGGTACGGCGTCGCCTACCTGCACAATCAGAGCGCCGAGCGCCCGTTCCCAAAAGGCCGGGCTTGGTGGCCCGAAAACACGCCCCTCTTGCGGGAATGAATGCGCTGCATCGTGGACGGGTAGGATAGTCTTCTCCCGGCCGACATCTTCGGAAGACCTTGAACAGGTCAAAAGGAGCAGGCTGCGGGCTGCAATTCGAGACGTAAGAGCAGGCCGCCTTTATCGCGAGAAACCGGTCCGGGCCTGAAAGCGCCCCGGAGGCTCACGACACCGACGTTTTCTCGTCCCAAGTTGGTACAATATTTTTCCCAGTCACTTGCGCCGGCGTTACACCAACAAGTTCTTCATACAGACGAGGATCAGTCGCGCCCTCGGTGTTGATCAGGAAGACCCGAGCATTCTGTCCAAGTCCGGTCATGGACCGCGATGTCTGGTTGGAGGCAACTTTCAGCAGTCCTGCCAGACCTGCGCCGCCGCTTTCCCCAGCAACGACAGCGGGATCGCCATCCACAGGGTTTGCCAAGAGCTTCATGACGCTGATGGCGTCCTCGTCGTCGACCGTCATAAAGGCATCGGCTGCGCGCGAAAGGATGCGCCATGCGACGAGGGACGGATCGTAGCATTCAAGCATCGCCATCACTGTTGGCGCCCCATGCTCCACCTTGACGGGATGGCCAGCTCGAGCGCTTTCAAACAGGCACGCCGCTCGCGAAGGTTCGACAACGGTAAAGAATGGCCTGTTGTCAGCAGCCAGAACCCGGAAATGTCCTGCAATTGCAGCAGCGACCCCACCCACGCCGGCTTGAACGAACACGTGGGTCGGAGGCTCGGATAACTGACGCAGCGCTTCGCTCACGAGAGCGGTGTATCCCTGCATCACTATGCCGGGGATCCGCTCGTAACCCGGCCAGGACGTGTCAGATACTGTGATCCACCCCTTATCTGCGGCAACTCGGGAGGCTTCGGCGACGGAGTCATCATAGTTGCCGCTGACGCCGATCGTTCGCGCGCCAAAGCGAGCGATAGCCGCGATCCGCTCGTCGCTGACGCCCGAGTGAACGAATATGACGCACTTCGCACCAACCAGCTGGGCACCATGCGCGACTGATCTGCCGTGATTGCCATCGGTGGCGCACGATACCGTCATCCCCCGCGCTACTGCAATTACTTCGGGCAATCGGAGCTCGGACGCGTCAAGGACTCGGCCGAGCCTCCGACCTGCTTCCTCCAGCACAAGGCGGATCACGGCATAGGAACCCCCCAAACCTTTGAAGCTACCAAGCCCGAGCCGATGGCCTTCGTCCTTCAGGTGGATCGAGGCAACCCCGATCTCACGAGCAAGGCCCGGCAGCGAGACGAGCGGCGTTGCCTTGTAATCGTCTCGATGCGCAAGGAAGCGCTCTACTCCGCGCGCTCCTTCGACACTGAGCATCTCGGCATCGGAAGCTTCCAGTGGCGCGCGGTAATCGGTGTGCCGGTTGAGAAGCAACATGGTTCGACTCTCTTGCGTCTCTGCTGACGCTTTATCACAAACCTCATTTGCGAGAATAACATCCATGCATTCTGCGGCCACTTATGCAAGAGTGGATCGCTCCGGCTTCCGCTGTCGGAGAGCCTGCGCGACGCTCTATCCGCGACATCAAGCTGGGCTATTCCTGACAGTTACTACGTTCGATTCCGGTTATAGTCACCGAGCAAGGCCTCGTTGGCGGTATGATCGGGTACATCGTCCTTCCACCGGACGGAGCCAAACGGACGCTCTAGCATGCGCCGGATACGCACGGGCTCCGGTCCCACGTGAAAGGACGCAGCTTGTCGATCTAGCGCGCGTTCTGAATGCGTCGAGCGATTGCGTTGACGCAGATAATCAAGCCACGTGGGGCAATGGTAGCGTTCTGTCCACAGTTCAGGATCAGCGATATCGCGAGCGATCGACCAGCCATACGCGCCATTCCGCTTTCGGAACAGCTGCACATCTTGCATGACGTTATGAAAGGCCCGCGCATTCTCTTGTGCCACGCGGTATTCGATTTCAATCACAACCGGTCCGCTGCGATGGGTGAGCGTTAGCCGAACCTCAGGATGCGCAAGCGCTTCAGCATCCTCGCTTCGCGGGTTTATGCGAGGCATACGGAGCCAAAGCCCCAATAGTGGAGAAATTAACATCAGCACTGCTGATATCAAAAGCGCTGTGTCGACACCTGCGGCATCGGTCAAATGACCCCAGCCCCAGCTACCGACAGCAATGCCTCCTGAGCTTGCTGCTTGGTAGGCTGCAAGCGAGCGTCCTGCGACCCAGCGCGGGGCCGACAGCTGCACGCCAATGTTGAAGAGGGCCCAGGAGATCATCCACACGGCACCGGCAAGGACAAGAGCGGCCGATGTGAGAACCAGCTCGTGGCTCAACGCCACGGCGAGAAGCGCCCCACTCATGGACAGTGCGCAGGCGCGAATTGCGGCTTCACCGCTCAAGCGCTTTCGTACTTCAGGTACATATAGCGCTCCAATTACCGCGCCAAGTCCGAACGCGCTGAGAGCTATCCCATAGATCCGTGCACCACCTCCAAGGAGATCACGGGCGACCAGCGGCATTAGCGCGATGATGGCGCCTCCGATCACGCCGGTGATCATGGAACGAATCAGCACGATTTTGATCGGGGGCGAGTTAGCGATGTAGCGGAGCCCCGAAACGATGGCGCGGTTTAGTTTTTCTGGCGGAAGATATGACGGTTCGGAAATTCGCTTCCACAAGAACAGCGCAAGAAGTAAGGGTAGATATAGCAATGCATTTAGGGCAAACGAAGCGACTGCGCCGGCTGCCGCTACCACTATCCCGCCGATCGCCGGTCCCACGCTGCGCGCGATGTTATAGCTAATGCTGTTCAGCGCGACCGCAGCTGGGAGTGCTTCCGCCGGCACTTGCTCGCTAACTGAGGATTGCCAGGCAGGATCCATCAGAGCCACGCCGCTGCCGATTACAAAACACAGGATTAGCAACGAGTCTGGCGTGACCATCCCTAGCCAGGTAAGTGCCGTCAGCGCGGTCGCACCAGCTAGCGACATGCTGAGCGCGAAAAGCATCACGATCCGCCGGTCATACATATCCGCAATTGCGCCTGCGGGCATCGAAATCAGCATGACCGGTAGCAAAAATGCTGTCTGCACAAGCGCAACTTTGTCCGCCGACGTTGTCATCTGCGTCATCGCCCACGCTGCGCCGACGCTCCGGATCAGCGCGCCCAGGTTCGTAAGGAGGCTCGCAAGCCAGATACGCCGAAAGGTGAGGTGGCGGAAGGGCGCTGTGATACCTTCAGTGCTAATTGGTCGAGGCTTGAGAGGAGTCATCTAGCTTGCTGCCCTACCCCGGATGGTGCGACGAATGAGGACAAAGAGGGGCTGATGGCAAACGGGAAGTCCGCCGTCATTCGACTTGCGCTGCTTAGATGCAAGAGAGACCTCAAAATAGTCAGGTTCGCGCCAAGGGTTCCGCCTCGCACGATCCCGACCTGACGAGTAAACTTTGCTCTTGCCCTGCAAGTGCGCGCTTTCTCGACACGGCTCATTCCGTAGTCACTCCCTGCAAGATGCCACCAGCAAAGGCCAGATGCCACTCAACTGACCCAGAGGCCTTATCCTTTCGCCGCTTGTATTGATTCAAAAAGTTGATTTCCTCGTGACAGGTGCCGCCGAGCGAGCCGCGGCGGCCTTGCCCAACTGAAAGCCGATCTTCTCAGATCTGTCCAATGGCCAGCAGCGACGTGAACGCATATAGGTGAGGCCATACTCTGAAGCGCTCTGAATATTTAAATCGCGCGTAGCCGCTTAGAGCACAAAATCGAAGGAAACTTGCAGCGTTTTACTCGCACTGCGCGACGAAAAAGGGCGCTAGCGATGCGTACTGGCCAAGCCGACATCTCTCGTTGGTGAGCGTTTGCAAGACCATACGCCTATTTCGAAGGTCTCCCGATTGGAAGTAGTTTCGACTGGCGCCCGCCGTCGTTGAACAGTGGACGAGAAGCATCGGATCGTTGCTGAGAGTTATGATGGTTCCCGGTTGGTGTCGGCGACGGCGCGGCGCAACGGGTTGTCCACGAGCCAGTTGTTCACGTGGCGACGGTTGGCGCGGGAGGGTCGGCTGGGCGGGGATGCAGCGCCATTGCTTGTTCCTGTGGAGATCACTTCGACACCAACTCCGGCATCGGCCGTGGTCGCGCAGACAAGGCCATTGCGCGCGAAGGTAGGCATAATCGAGATCGAGCTTAGCGGCTGTCGGGTCCGGGGGGTCTCTACATCTTCCGCGGTCGCCGCGGTGATCTGCTCAAGATTCTTTGGCATGACGGGTTAGGCATGTCGCTGTATGCCAAACGCTTGGACCGCGGCAAGTTTATCTGGCCTGCGACGTCGGGAGATGCGGTATCGATCTCAGCGGCTCAGATGGCTTATATGCTGGAAGGGATCGACTGGAGGAATCCGCAACTAACATGGCGACCGCAGAGCGCCGGCTGAGCGAAATAAAATATGAGATCATGCGCATTTTGGGGGACCACAAAGCACTGAATTTGTGATTCTCTGGTTGCATGAACACGCCTCGCGAGCTCTTCCCGAAGACATAGCCGCTCTGAAAGAGGCGTTGGCGAGCGAACGCGCGAAGGCTCTGGATATTGCAGCGGAGCTTGCGGTCGCCCGTGCCAAGGCGTCGGAAGACAGTGCGCTGATTGCCCGCCAGAAGCTGCGGATCGCTAAGCTTGAGCGCCAGGTCCACGGGCAAAGATCAGAACGCTCGTCTCGTCTGATCGACCAGTTAGCGCTTACGTTTGAAGAGCTGGAATCCAGCGCCACCGAAGACGAGCTTGCGGCCGAGAGAGCTGTCGCCAGGACAACGACTGTGCGCGGATTTACGCGCACGCGTCCCGAACGCAATACCTTCCCTGATCATCTTCCCCGCGAGCGTGTGGTGATCGATTCGCCAACGACGTGTGAATGCTGCGGCGGCAATCGCCTGCGCCATGCTCCTCTATGAGAAGTTCGGCCAGCATCAGCCTCTGAACCGGCAGACTGAGCGTTACGCGCTGGAGGCGTGCCCGTCAGTCTGTCGACCGCAGCCGACGCTGTTGGGGCTTGCTGCACGGTATTGGAGCCGCTATCGCGCCTGTTGGAAGCCCACGTCATGGCAGCTGAACGCCTCCACGGCGACGACACCACCGTGCCCGTGTTGGCCTTGGGCAAGTGCGATGTCGCTCGATGCTGGGTCTATGTGAAGGACGACCGCCCCTTCGGCGGCTCAGATCCGCCGGCAGCAATGTTTTATTACTCGCGCGATCGAAGGGGCGAGCATCCGCAGGCGCATCTGACCAACTATAGCGGCATCCTGCAGGCCGACGCCTTCGGTGGATACACCAAACTCTACGAGCCCCAGCGAAGTCCTGGGCCTATCAGGGAAGCGGCCTGTTGGGTCCATGCCCGGCGGCCGTTCTTCGCCATGGCGGATCTTGAGGAGAACGCGCGGCGCAAAGCGGCCGGAAAGCAGGAGATCGTCATCTCGCCCGTCGCCATGGAGATCGTGCGCCGCATCGACGCTCTGTTCGAGATAGAGCGCTCCATCAACGGCCAAAGCGCCGATCACCGAAGAGCTGTTCGCCAGGCGCAGAGCGCGCCGCTGGTCGCCGATCTGGAAGCCTATATGCGCGAGCAATGCGCCAAGCTCGCCCGCGGTCACGATCTGGCCAAGGCCATGAACTACATGTTCAAGCGCTGGACCTCCTTCACCCGCTTCCTCGACGATGGCCGCGTCTGCCTCTCGAACAATGCAGCCGAAAGAGCGCTGCGCGGCATCGCATTGGGCAGACAGTCGTGGTTATTCATACCGCCCTACAAGGGCCATCTCTTCGGCAAGTCGGGGCAGCGTTGGCTCACAGTCTGCCTCTTCCTCCTGAGGAATGTGAGATGCTCCAGCGTCTGATCACGGAACTCGAACGCGTGACCAAGCAACTATCGAAGATCGACAAAGCCGTGGCGCGACAGGTTCTGGACGATCCGCGGGCTCTCAAGCTGATGACAATACCTGGCGTGAGTTCGGTCGTCGATCGGGCTTGATATCTCGAAGAGCTGGTTCAAATCCACTAGACTACAGCGGATGGAGAGATTATCCGTAACAAGCTCGCTCAGGGAAGGGTTCTCGATTCCTTCTCGTTGGTCTTGAGGCTTGCGGCGGCGCCCATCATTGGTCTCGTGAACTAATAAGGCTGGGACACAAAGCACGTCTCATGCCAGCCCGCTACGTACGAGCTTACGTGAAGACAAATAAGCACGATGCTGCTGATGCAGAGGCTTGCTGGGAAGCCGTCCAACGGCTAGGCATGCGGTTTGTCCCTGTAAAGACCGTCGAACAGCAGGGAATCTTAATGCTACATCGCACGCGAGATTTGCTTATTCGACAACGCCTTCAGCCGCTTCCCGCAGATCCGGTCTGAAGCTTCCCAAAAGAGCACGAGCGCGTTGTGTTCGACCTCATTATACATTCGACGTCGCGCCCTTCGGCTTGGGCGCGCGTCTTCCTGACATCGAAGTAGTCGCATCGCATGTTTGCGATGGAACCCGGTGATGTCGACGAACTCGTCCAATATCCGCGTCTTCTTCGCGTGATCCGAACGCCGATAGCGCGTCCTGCTGCCGCCGTCAGTTCCTTCCGCGTTGCCATGCTTAGCCACCCCATCTTCGCCCCCGCTCGCTCCCGATCCAAATGAGCAATTTACGTGAGGCAACGGCTCAGCATCCGGTAACAATTAGGGCGAGGCAATGCGGTCGGGGTCCAAATCGTCGGGCGATGGATTCTGGCGCGCCTGCGCAACCGCCGTTTTCTTCTCGCTCGCCGCCCTCAACGAGGCGATCCACGCGCTGCTCGTCGATCTCAACAATCGACCGTTGCGGAGCTGGGGGCGAAGTCGGCGCGAACTGTTCGAGGAGCTCGATCGTCCGGCGCTCACGCCCTTGCCAGATGAACCGTACGAGTATGCCGAGTGGAAGCGCTGCCGGGTCAAGCTCGATTATCACGTCGAGATCGCCAAGCATTACTACAGCGTCCCTCACAACCTCGTGCATCAGGAGGTTGAGGCTCGCGTCACCCAAAAGACCGTCGAGATCTTCCTCCGCGGCAAGCGGGTGGCCTCGCATCTGCGCAGCACCTTGCCGCATCGCCCGACCACGGTTCCCGAGCATATGCCGAGCTCGCATCGCCGCTATCGCGACTGGACCCATGAGCGCATTCGTTCCGAAGCCGCCAAGGTCGGCCCCGACGCCGACACGCTGATCGACGTCATCCTGCGGTCGCGGCCGCATCCGGAACAGGGCTTCCGTTCGGCCATCGGCATTCTTAAAGGGCATGATGTTTTCAGCGCTCAAACCCGGTGGAGAGGACCGGTCGTCCGGATTAGTCTGTCCAAGCCGGGATAGGGGCGCTGGAGCACGAAACGGTGGCAGGCCGCCATGACCATGAGCTGTGAGCTCGCTTTGTTACTTGGCCGCCCCTACGACTTGCCCGGCTGCGCTGCGAGCGCGGATCCGTAGATGTCGTGCAAGCCACTGGCTCCTGAGACAAAGGAGAAGCAAGCATGCAAATCGTCGGCATGGACATCCACCGATCCTTCGCCGAAGTGGCGATCCTGGAGGACGGAACAATAATCCGACAGCTCCGCGTTGATCTCGTCCACGATCGGCTTGTCGCCTTTGCCAAGACACTCAGCCTCGAGGATGAGGTGGTCATCGAGGTAACGGGCAACAGCGCGGCGGTCGAACGTATTCTGCGCCCGCACGTTAAGCGCGTCGCGGTCGCCAATCCGAGGCTCGTTCGGGCGATCGCCTATGCGCGAGTCAAAACGGACAAGGTCGATGCTGGGACCCTGGCAAAGTTGCATGCTGCTGGCTTCTTGCCGGAGGTCTGGGTGGCTGACGAGGACACCTACAGCCGCCGGCGCAGATGGCCGAGCGCGCTGGCGTCTTGGCGCAGATCATCCGGATTAAAGGACGAATGAAGGCTATCCTGCATGCCAACCTCATCCCGCCCTACAAAGGCTATCTCTTCGGCAAGCACGGACAGCATTGGCTGGACAGTCTGCCTCTTCCATCGGAGAAGCGTGCGATGCTCCAGCGTCTTATCACGGAACTCGAACGCGTGACGAAGCAACTATCGGAAATCGACAAAGTCGTGGCCCAACAGGCTTTGGACGATCCACGGGCTCTCAAGCTGATGACGATCCCCGGCGTGAGTTCGGTCGCCGCATCGAGTGTACTGGCCTCCATCGGCGACATCGCACGCTTCCAATCACCGGATAAGCTCAGCAGCTACTTCGGTTTGACCCCTCGAGTTCGGCAATCGGGAGAGCATCCGCCAAGGCATGGTCGTATCTCGAAACAGGGCAATCGTGACGCCCGCAAGATGCTGGTTGAAGCGGCCTGGTCGGCCAAGACGGCGCCCGGGCCGCTGCGGGCCTTCTTCAATCGCATGCAAAAGAAGCATGGGGCTGGAGTCGCGGCCGTCGCCACGGCACGTAAGCTCGCAGTGATGATCTGGCACGTCCTGAGGACCGGGAAAGATTATGCTTACGCACGACCGGCGTTCACAGCGATGAAACTCCGGAAGGTGGCACTCAAGGCTGGAGCGCCTCGTGCCTATGGCAAGGCTGGCCCGGGTCGGGACTACTGGATCAAGGAACTGCGTGAGCGGGAAGCTGGCTATGTCGCACGCGTCGAGCAGGCGTACGAGCGGATGGTGGCGGCCTGGAAGGAGAAGCCAAAAAAAGTGGCCTTGAACTGACGATAGGGCTTCTCAACACCATCGGTGGTCAAGCGCTACGGCCAGGAACGCGTCGACGCCGCCTGCGCCCGTGCCCTTCTGCTCAACGCCCGTTCCTACAAATCGGTCGCCGCCATCCTCAAGAACGGCACCGACAGAACCGCTCCTCCCACCGAGGGGCGCCCATCCTCTTCCACGCCAACATCCGTGGCCGCAGCTACTACAACTGATCAGGAGATCATCGTGCTCATTCACCCCACTGTCGATCGCTTGCGCGCCCTCGGTCTCGCCGCCATGGCCGATACCCTCGTCGAACTGCAGAACAATCCCGAGGCGGCCGAGATGCCGCACGCCGAGTGGCTCGGCCTCCTCGTGGATCGCGAGGTCACCGCCCGCGACAACCGCCGCCTCACGCGCCGCTTGAGCAGTGCCAAACTCCGTCAAGCTGCCGCCATCGAGAACGTCGACTATCGCACCGCTCGCGGCCTCGACCGTTCGCTCTTCCAGAACCTCGCCACCAGCCAATGGATCCGTGAGGCCAACCACCTGGTCATTGTCGGCCCAACCGGCACCGGCAAGTCCTGGCTTGCCTGTGCGCTCGGCAACAAAGCCTGCCGCGACGGCTTCTCCGTCCTCTACAAGCGGGCATCCCGCCTGTTCGCCGATCTCGCTCAGGCGCGCGGCGAAGGCCGTCTGGCGCGCCTGATCGCCGCGCTTGAGCGTGTCAATCTCCTCATCCTCGACGACTGGGGACCTGAACCGCTCACCGCCGACCAGCGTCGTGATCTGCTTGAGATCGTCGACGATCGCTACGACAAGGGATCCTTATTGATCACAAGTCAGGTCCCCGTGTCGCAATGGCATGACGTCATTGCCGATCCCACTCTCGGTGACGCGATATTGGATCGCATCATTCACAATGCGCACCGCCTCGAGCGCAAAGGCGACAGCCTGCGCCGGCAGGCCAGCGAAAGGAAAAAGACGTGACTACCTCACGCGCGATCGTCCCGCCGGCCCACAGGCCCCTCCCGCGCGCGTCGCTCCGTCGCTCGTGGGGGCACTCCGGGTTGCGAAGCTTCAGTGTTCCAAGGAGAGACCAGATGAACGTCCACAAGAATGCGCCTTTGACGCCCAAAGGTCGAGAGGCGATGGTGCGAAGCGTGGTCGAGGGTGGGTTGAGCCAGGCCGGCGCGGCTGACCTTTTCAACACGACGCCGAAGACGGTCGCCAAATGGGTCAAGCGCTTCCGCGAGAACGGTGTGGCTGGCTTGCTCGACCGCTCGTCTCGACCTCATTCATCGCCGAGCCAAACCCTGCCGGCCACGTGCACCGCCATCGAGGCCTTGCGCCGGCAGCGCCACACCGGCCAGCAAATCGCAATCGAGGTCAAGGTGTCGCCAGCCACGGTCAGCCGAGTGCTTCGTCGTTTGGGCTTGAACCGGATCCGCGATCTTGAACCGGCCGAGCCGGAGCGCCGTTATGAGCGTGAGTCTCCAGGCGAGATCATTCACATCGACATCAAAAAGCTCGGGCGTTTCGAGCGGGTTGGTCATCGCATCACCGGCGATTCAAGTGGTCCAAACAGGAGCCGAGGCGTCGGCTGGGAGTTCGTCCACGTCTGCATTGACGACCATTCTCGCGTCGCTTTCTCGGAGATCAAACCGGACGAGACGGTGGACAGCGCGGTGTCTTTTCTCAAGGCGGCTGTGGCTTATTATGGAGGCCTTGGGGTCACCGTCACGCGCGTCATGACCGACAATGGCGGTTGCTACCGATCTCACGCCTTCGGCGAGGCGTGCCGCGACCTGGGCATCAAGCACATCCGCACCAAACCCTACACGCCGAGAACGAATGGCAAGGCAGAGCGCTTCATCCAAACCGCACTACGGGAATGGGCTTATGCCAAAGCCTATCCAACCTCCAATCGCCGCGCCCAAGAGCTGCCGATCTGGCTGCATCGATACAACTGGCACCGGCCTCATGGTGGTATAAAGTCACAAACCCCGATCAGCCGCCTCGGTCTGACTGAGGACAACCTCTTGAGGCTCCACAGTTAGGGGCACTCCCAACCTTGGTAGGTCCACGCCACTGGATGAGTGCTAGTATGTGGCCGATATCGGACCAATTGCAATCCGCGTCTACCGGAATGATACCTAACTCGTGGTCATTCACTCCAATTCGCCAATAGCAACGCCATGTACTCACGAAGAAAGCGACACTGGAGGGCTCCTAAATTGGTCAGGTCGCCCCCTATTCTGTTGTTGCCGGGACAGAGCGCGACGTTAGCTCGCGTCATGCTTTGACAGCATCCCGCAATCGGCCAAAATACGACAACAGCGTGCTCGTATCGTGCCCGAGAGCAACGCGGGTTGGATCACCGGAACTACTTTCTCCCCATTTGGAGCTGAGCCAAGGCCGATGAAGTGCTCTCGGCACGTACTCGAAACGGAGACATTCTAGCAGTCATGTACGACTCGTGCCTCTGCGGAGCCGAATACGACTCAGGGGGCCAAAGAGATGACAAGCGTCTACTTGATGAGGATTGCATCAGCTTTACGTCCGACTCACACAGCCGCCGCTAACGGGAGAATAGAAACTATGGTCAGACGCGAGACCGAACGTTTGATTCTTACTTCACCCGGCCCCGAACACGAGGCTGAGCTGTTTCAGCTGCACAACGACCGACTGGTCCAGGAGTTTGTTTTCGACAACGTTCCGCAAACCACTCAAGATGTGCGCCAGTGGCTCGACTGGTTTTTAGTCCAATGGCGGAAGAACGGTTTCGGCGACTGGATGGTCTATGAAAAGACCATCGCTAACCCCATTTTTATTGGCCGCTGTGGTCTGCGCGATTATCAGGGGACCAATGATCTAGAAATCGCGACTTCGTTTTCCGAACGCGGGAGAGGACGAGGCTTGGCTCTTGAGGCAATGCGTTTTACGGTCACACATGCCTTGAGAAACTCGATCGCGGACAATGTCGTTGGCCTCGTTAAGCACGGGAATACGCGGTCAGAACGTGCGGCCAAGAAGCTAGGGCTATGCTATGTCCACGACTGTTGGCGATATGGCAAGTTCTGGCAGTACTACAAAATGACTCGCGAGGCATACTGCTCAGCTGCAGAACAGATCGCCTAATCAGCACAGATGGCGTCAGTTTGAAAATAATATTCGATGCGAGGGTGATAAGATCCGATTGGTGTTATTGCTCGCCAATCGGGGACTCCACAGGACTGAGATCTGGAAGGTGCACGCAAAAAGGACGATGGCTCGATCAAAGCGGGTGCGATGCGGGTGTGGCGGGAGCTGTACGATATCATCTCCGCCGACAGAGTCTCTACACCCAAGCCATCTTGAGGGGTCTTCGAAGATGGGCAAACCGTTAGCTCGTAATCACCGGGTGTCAGAATTCGGGGAAACTGCCAAGCTCGCCTTTCCGGTAGTGCTAACGCAAGTCGCGCAACTGACGATGATGACGACCGATCTGCTTTTCATTTCTCGAATAGGGGAGAATTCGTTGGCGGCCGCAGGGCTGGCCAGCAGACTCTATCTAGTTTTTTTCACGTTCGGCCTCGGCCTGCTCGGGGCCATTGCGCCGATCGCGGGGCAGGCATTCGGATCACGCAACATAGTTGAACTTCGGCTCTTACTGCGCATCGGGCTTTGGGAGGCAGTGCTGCTATCACTTCCGATTATGGCGCTTGTCCTACATGGAGGACAAATACTGTCCGCTCTTGGGCAAGGGCCGGATGTGACGCGGCTTGCTCAGGAATATCTGACCGGATTGGCCTGGGGGGTGGCGCCGGCGCTGGGCTTTCAGGTCATTCGTAGTGTCATGGTCGCGATCAACTGCCCGGGTGCGGTCTTGTGGATCATGGTTGGAGCAACGCCAATCAATGCCTTGCTGGTATATCTACTCATCTATGGGAAGTTCGGACTACCGCGGCTAGAGCTGTTCGGGGCAGGTGTTGCAACTAGTATAGTGAACTGCGGGACGTTCTTGGCTGCCGCGTGCTTCGCTAAATCGCATGTTCCTTTCCGCGGCAGTCCCATGGTAACATGTATTTGGCGCGTCGATTGGCGCTTTTTGCGCCAACTAATCGTGATCGGGACACCGATCTCGATTGCCACATTGGTCGGATACGGCTTCTCGTTGATTGCCGCGTTTCTAGTGGGCCGGATCAGTACGAGCGCACTCGCCGCTCATCAGATTGCGGGTCAGGTCGGCGCGGTTCTCTTCATGATCTCTTACGGCATCAGCACGGCGGCGGCTGTGCGGGTTAGCAATGCAGTCGGGCGCAACGACAGTTCGGCTGTCAAAAGGGCGGGTCTGATCGCGATCCAGCTCGGTGTCGTGATCGCCGCGATAGTAACCAGCGTGGTCATCGCGGCACGCTTTGACATTGCCGGGCTCTTTCTGGGCGCGGTGATCGGCGATGCCGAAGCGACGGCGTGGCTAGCTGCGGATCTCCTCTTCATCGCTTCGACCTTTTACATAACTGATGCAGTTGCTACTGTTGCTACCGGCGCCCTTCGAGGACTGAAGGACGTGAAAGTACCCCTTCTCTTCGCGTGCATAGCTTATTGGCTGGTCGGCATCTCCCTCAGCTACGCTCTAAGTTTGAACATATACCCTGGCGTTGTTGGTGTCTGGCTCGGCATGTCATTCGCATCCACTATTTACGCCGGACTCCTCACGTTGCGCTTCTGCTTGCTGGCCAACAGATTTGGGGGGTCGTCATCCTGCGTTCCCTGACCGCACTCCACCCCTGGAGCTACAGACGATTTGGGCCGCAGGCGCGGTCGTCGGCGTAGGCCGCGGGCGGGCTGGTTTGTCCGGTTAGCGGCTAAACCTCGGGCTTTTCGGCCTTCGGCTTAACGATCGCCGCGAGTACCTGGCGGCGTTCTTCAATAATCCAAGGAGCGTCCTTGTGGATTGCGATCAGCTCTTTGAGGTTCTCGATCCGGTCATCGGTGAACGCCATCACCCCGTCTTCACCGACGCTGACGACCCATAGCTGGTCATCCTCGGTGTCCATTTCTTCGGCGGCCTCGAACAGCCATTCCGCGTCTTCGCCGAGCATCTCAGCGACATGGCTGAGAGTGAACACGTGGCTGCCCTTGTTGACGTGTCCCATCAAGCCGCCTGTGCCGCAAGGCCTTGCTGTTGCGCTGTCTTCCAGTTCCAGGGCAGCAGCTCATCGAGCCTGTGAGCGGAGTGGGTGGCGATGCGAGCTAGTACATCGGCCAGCCAGGCCTGAGGATCGACGTCGTTCATCTTGGCAGAGACGATGAGGCTATACATGGCGGCGGCTCGGCGCCCTCCGCGGTCGGACCCACAGAGATTGGCATGTAGGAGGCCTTCATGCGTCTTCGGACGATCGGCGCCAAAACGCCAGCACGCTCCGCCATCTGGCGCCGGCGGTGGATCGACTCGCCTTCCTTGCCATAGCGTTCGGCCTGCCGGTTCAGCGGCTGGTGCTGGCCGAACTTCTCGAACAGCACCATCGCCAGTAAGCTGGGCCCGGCCCAACCTCGGGCGATGACGCGCAACGGCGCCGTGGCCTGGCTGATCTTTTCGCAATCACGGCAGCTGAACTTCTCCCGGACGTGCCTTTTTGCAATCTCACGGGACTATTGTGAAGGCGTGTCTAGACCAAAAGCACGCGCGACTAGCCGAATGCGACTTCGCTTTCGTAGATCCCGATCAGCCTTGCTCCCCAGGGGATCAGCGACCCTCAAAGATGGGGCTGGGTCACGCCGCGGCTCGATGGAAGCCGCCAACCAACTAGACTAAGAAAAAAGTGTCAGAGATTCCCGGCGTCTACGCGAGGGCTCGAGTGTAGCAGAGGGCGTCGCTTGACGAGCACGGCTACGTAATCCTGGATTCAGCCGCGATGCTCAAGCCGATTGTCGGCAACCCGCAGAGCTGGCTCGCTTCGGCGAACCAGCTCGGCGCGACAAGAGTAAGGCGGCACAAGCCTCCCATGATTGCGACGACTGCCAAACAGGGGTAGGGGCCGTAGCGCTCCCAAGGCAATCGACAGCGGCGACGGACGACATCGCGGCGCGATTGAGTGCAGGGTAATAACGCATGAAACGCAGGCTGAGGAGATGGTCGCGCTCGCGTGTGCAATAATAAGCCCCTGCCTGAGCCGGTTGCCCCCCACACGCCTACGACAAGCGATGACACCAATCCCGCAAGCTGCGAACGCAGAAATTCAGCTAAATTGACATCAACAAGACGACGATCCTCAGACTCGCCCTAGAAATTGACGATAAGCTGCAATGGACCTCTGTATCGTTCGCCTTGAAACTAGGCGCTCGGCTGACCGGAGTTTTCTCCGGCAAGAACGTGCTGCAACTTCAAAGGGGTGGAACATGACATTTTCACGGCGCGACATTATGAAGACGGGCTTGGCCGCCGGAGCAGCCATGTCGATGCCATCGGTTATGCGAGCACAAACGGCGCCTAGCGTTGCGCGGACGGTCCGCATGGTGAAGTCCGGCGACCTCCGCATCTTCGATCCGATTTCCTCAACGGCCACCATCACCGGCGATCATGGGCTTGCGATCTACGATACACTATTCGCGCCCGACTCCAAGCTTATGCCGCAGCCGCAGATGGTGGGGAAATGGACCGTTTCTGACGACCAGAAGACGTACACGTTCCAGCTCCGGGATGGCCTTGGGTGGCACGACGGTACTCCAGTCAGTGCGGCGGACTGTGTAGCTTCCATTCGTCGTTGGGCGCAAATCGCCCCTGGTGGAAAACTCATAATGGCTCGCGCCAAGGATATCTCAAAGAGGGACGACAAGACCTTCGTGCTTGAGATGAAGGAGCCGCTGGGGCCTCTTATTGACATCCTGGCGAGTTTGGGGGCACCTCTGTACATTATGCGGGAGAAGGACGCGAGTCGCGCCGCAACAGAGCAGGTAACTGCGAACGTCGGATCGGGGCCATTTAGATTCAACGAAGCTCTTGCCAAACCGGGCGCAAGCTTCACCTATGATCGCAACGAAAAATACGTACCGCGCAGCGAACCGCCAGACGGGTTCGCTGGCGGGAAAGTCGCTAATGTTGATAGATTGATTTGGCAAATTATCTCCAATCCTCAGACTGCTCTGGCGGCATTACAGGCAGATGAGGTCGATTTCCTCGAAGGTCCCCCCGCGGACCTATACCCGCTGATCGAAGGTGATCCTAACCTTGCGCTCCAAGTCTTAGACAAATTGGGTTGGGTCAATCTTCTCCGCCTGAACTGTCTTCAGAAGCCGTTCGATAACGTGAAAGCGCGCCAGGCGATGCTTCACCTGGTCGATCAAGAGGCGTTCTTGCGCATTCTTTCACCAAGCCCAAAATACTGCCGATCGGTTACTTCGATCTTTGGAAATGACACACTTTATTCCACTGATGAAAATACGGGATGGTACAAGAAGGGCGGAGATCCCGAAAAAGCTAAGCAACTGTTCGCAGAGGCCAATTACGCCGGCGAGAAGGTCGTCATTCTTCAACCAACGAACATGATGGGATACAGCAATGCGTCGCAGCTTCTGGCAGCCTCGCTGCGGAAGATAGGGATCAATGCCGAACTTGCGGCGAGTGATTGGGGCGGACTTGTTACGCGCAGAGCGAACAAGGGCCCCGTCGAAGATGGAGGTTGGAGCGTCTTTATCTCGGCTTGGCCCGATATTAGTCTTAGCGATCCGATCGGCACGCCCTTGCTAGTCGCGGATGGCGAGAAGGGGTGGTTTGGCTGGCCGAAGAATAACGACTACGAGGCGCTCAGGGCAAAATGGGCTGATACGCCAACAGTTGGCGAGCGCCAAGCGCTGGCGCGCAAGATGCAGGGACTTTGGTGGGAGTTCGGCGGCACGGTTCTGCTAGGTCAAACATTTACGCCAATTGCGCGCCGCAAGACGCTGACTGGACTTATCCAAATGCCAGCGCAAGTCGCAATGTGGAACATGCGGACGGCATGAGAGCGCAATGGCAGCTTACATAATTGGCAGAATACTGTCGACTATTGCCGTCATGACAATGGTCGGGATTTTCATCTTTTTGCTTCTCCGGCTGTCGTCCGGCGACCCGGCGGCAATCATTGCCGGTGACGCGGCGACGCCACAGATCATCGCGGGCATTCGTGAACAGCTGGGACTTAGTGACCCCCTCCCAGTCCAGTTCCAGCGTTGGGCGCTAGGGATTCTCGGTGGTGACTTCGGGAGCTCAATTTTCACCGGGCGACCGGTTCTTCTACTCATCTCGCAGCGCCTGGAGCCGACCATTTCTCTGTCTATCTTGACGATGATCCTTTCGGTCCTGACTGGAGTCACTTTCGGCATGCTTGCCGCATGGCGCGTCGGTGGCTTTATCGACCGTATCCTCGCGGGCTTTGCGGCGCTTGGGTTTTCGGTCCCGGTCTTTGTCGTTGGCTATTTTCTCGTTTATTGGTTCGCCATCAGGGAGCGCTTGCTGCCAGTCCAAGGATACCAGCCTATCAACCAGGGCCTTCGGCCGTGGTTTGTGCACCTGATCCTCCCCACGGTGACGTTGAGTTTTCCCTATATTGCCTATATCGCAAGGATCACGCGCGCGAGCATGCTCGAAGTGTTGTCTGAAGATTATATGCGGACGGCAGCTGCGAAAGGTGCGTCTTCATATTCCATGCTTTTCCGTCATGCGCTTAAGAATGCGGGTGTCCCGATCATCACAGTGATTGGCATTAGTTTCGCATACTTGATTGCTGGCGTCGTCATCACGGAAACGGTGTTCAGTATCCCTGGTGTTGGTCGTTTGACAGTCGATGCGATCAGCAATCGTGACTATCCGATCATACAGGCCGTTCTGATTCTCGCTTCGGGCCTGTACGTCCTAATTAACCTAGTGGTCGATCTAGCCTATACCCTGATCGATCCGCGCATCCGGTACTGATATGGCACTTCTCGCCGCATCAGATGAATCGCTGTCATTGGGCCGGCCACGGCTATCCGGCATTTCGTTGGTGGCAGGGCGGCATCCCCTGGTGTTTGTTGGTGGAGGCTTGTTGGCGCTGCTGATTATCCTGGCGCTAGCCGCGCCACTTTACGCCGGCGATCCCCTGAACATGGATCCGTTCCATCGGCTGCAACCGCCTTCGGCTCAGATGTGGATGGGGAGTGACAATCTCGGCCGTGATGTGTTCGCGCGAACGATCTTCGGAGCTCGCATCTCGCTCCTAGTCGGGTTGACGTCGGCCGCAAGCGCTGCTCTGGGAGGGCTTTTGATCGGTGTCATCGCGGGCTACAATCGCACCTTCGACAATATCGTCATGCGGGTTATGGACGGCCTAATGGCGATCCCGACGATCCTGCTGGCCATCGCTCTCATTTCGCTGACCGGCGCCGGGATCGGTATCCTCATCTTCGCCATTGCAGTCCCCGCGATTCCAAGTGTTACCCGGTTGGTTCGTTCCGTGGTTCTGAGCGTTCGCACTCGTCCCTATGTGGAGGCCGCCCTCTGCGGTGGCGCGCGCCTGCCGAAGGTGCTGTGGCGGCATATCCTTCCTAGCACTGTCCCGCCGCTCATGGTGCAGAGCGCCAATGTCTGCGCGGCTGCGATAATGACCGAAGCCGGGCTGAGCTTTCTCGGCGCAGGTGTGCCGACCGAGATCCCCACTTGGGGCAACATGATCTCAAGTTCTAGCCTGTATCTCGCCGTAGCCCCATTGACGATTTTCGCACCTGGCATCTGCCTTGTCATCACGGTCCTTGCCGTCAACTTGCTCGGAGACGGCTTGCGTGACTTGTTCGACCCGCGCTCAAAAGGCAGACCCTGACATGCAAACTCAGAAAGCTACCGGGGATAAGTTGCTTCTCGATGTTCAAGGGCTGAAGACACATTTCTTTGGCGAGCAAAGCGTCACCCGTGCGTTGGACGGCATCAGCTTCCACGTCGAGCGAGGCGAAACGCTCGGCATTGTCGGCGAGTCCGGATGCGGTAAGAGCGTTACGGCCCTTTCAATTCTTCGCCTACTTCCCAAGCGAGGCACCAAAATCGTAAGTGGTGAGATCCGCTTTAGCGGACGTGATTTGCTGACACTTTCAGAACGAGAGATGCGACAGATCCGCGGTGACCGGATCGCCATGATCTTCCAGGATCCAATGACGAGCCTGAATCCGGTTTACACTGTGGGTCGCCAAATCGCCGAGGCGGTGCAGATCCACACGGGGGCGTCCCGGGCAGATGCCATGGCAAAGGCACAAGAGATGCTCCGTCTCGTCCGCATCGCGGATCCAGAGCGTCGCATCAACAACTACCCCCACGAGATGTCCGGCGGCATGCGCCAGCGCGCCATGATTGCCATGGCCCTCGCATGCTCACCGGAATTATTGATCGCGGATGAGCCAACGACCGCACTTGACGTCACGATACAGGCGCAAATCCTGCGGCTGATCGTTGACCTCAAAGAGCGGATCGGAACTGCCGTGGTGTTCATCACGCACGATTTGGGCGTTGTCGCCGAGACGTGCCAACGGGTGATTGTTATGTATGCTGGCTGTATCGTCGAGCAAGCGTCCGTCACGGATCTGTTCGCGCGCCCCGCGCACCCCTACACTCAGGCACTCATGCGCTCGGTGCCTGATGCGCGGCACGGACGGCGGCAGCGCCTTCCTGAAATACCTGGAATTGTTCCAAGCCTGCGCGAGCCTATCGTCGGGTGCAGCTTCGCTCCGCGGTGCCCGTTCGCGATAGGTATTTGCCGCGAGAAAGTGCCAGGTATGCGTGATGTCGCGCCGGGGCACACGGCGGCTTGCTGGCGCGCCGAAGAGGTGGTGGTCGCATGAGCGGTCCTCTGCTGAAAGTCGAGAACCTGACCAAGCATTATCCGCTGGGCATGGGATTCTTGAAGAGGGCCGTTCCGATGATCCGGGCGGTCGAGGATGTATCCTTCTCGGTCGAGGCCGGCGAGACGCTCTGCATTGTCGGCGAATCCGGCTGCGGCAAGTCTACTGTCGCGCGTCTCTTGATGCGGCTCGTGGAGCCGACCGCCGGACGTGTGCTGATCGAAGGAACTGATATTGCCGATCTTAACAGGCATGAGCTTCGACATTGGCGCCGTCGGATGCAAATGATCTTTCAGGATCCTTACTCTTCGTTGAACCCCCGCCTTACGGCTGGACAGATTATTACCGAACCTGCAGAGAATTTCGAGCGCCTTAACCGGCAGCAGCGCGAAGCGCTTGCGGCGGATCTTCTCCAAAAGGTTGGGATGTCGTCCGAGATGATGCACAGGCTTCCGTCCGAATTGTCGGGCGGTCAGCGGCAGCGTCTCGGAATCGCGCGGGCGCTGGCGCTCAAGCCATCGCTCATCGTAGCCGACGAGGCGGTCTCGGCCCTTGACGTCTCCGTAAAGGCACAGATCCTGAACGTGCTTCTTGATCTCCAGCAACAGTTGGGTATTGCCTTCCTCTTCATCTCACATGACCTGAGTGTCGTCGAGCATATCGCTCATCACGTCGCCGTCATGTATTTAGGGCGGATCGTGGAGCGCGCCCCCTGCGATGTTCTCTTTGCAAAGCCCGTTCACCCGTACACGGAGATCTTGATCGCGGCTGCCCCGGTGCCGGACCCCGCCAGAGCCCGCCGGGACGTCACTGTGCATGGCGAGGTGCCAAGTCCCATTAGTCCGCCGAGCGGGTGCGCATTTCACCCGCGCTGCCCGCTCGCGGTCGAGCGTTGCCGTATCGAAGTGCCGGCTCCGGTGCCTATGGCGGACGGACGCATCGTAGCCTGCCATGTGCGCGCCCCAACCAGCCCTGCCCAGTCCTTGGGGGCAGCCGAGTGTTCGCTGAGCCCTGTGGAACGGCCTTTGAGGTGTCCGTGATATTGTCCGCTGCGCTCGCATCTCTATCCTGCTTCCGCAACATTAGCTCGGGATTGGCTCGCAGGCGACGGACTGCTGTGGCCGTTGGGCCCGATCTTTCGCTGCCAAGTGCCGTGCTACGTTGCTGGTGCAATCTGGAGAGGACTATGGCCGAGAGAACGGGGCGGGTCCTCCTCAGAAGGCGCACTGCCGTGACGTTGACCAACTCCACATGTGCGAGGGCTTGACCTCGCGAACTAGTTAAACTTCCAAACAGAAATGCATGAACCGGCCAGGACGACGTAAAAAGGAAGATCATGACAGAGCCAGACTTGCGTGCACGCATTGAAAAAGAGACGGAGACGTCTACGATGAGCATGCTCGAATTCGACGGTCAGCATTACCTCGATGGTCGCGCATCTGATCCGCGCGAGCTCTGTTGGATGCGCGGTTTTCCACCACCTGCTGACAAGCGTATCTCGTTCGAGAGCGACACCTTTTTTGAATTTCCGAAGATACGTTGGTCGCTGTCACACATGCGCGAATTGACTCCTTCCGTCAATATTTGGCGGGGACCTGGCGCTCCGTCGCATCTGGATGTGCGTGACCAAACAGTGGAAATCGATTCTCTGATGTTCACTGATGCGGCCGGATGCACTCGCCGGTTCGATCAGGCTCTGTTCGATACCTACACTGACGGAATCGTAGTGCTGCATCGCGGACGCGTTGTATACGAGCGGTACTTCGGCGCGCTTACGCGCTACCTGCCTCATGCGTGCAATTCGATAACGAAGTCATACGCAGGCACGCTTGCTGCCGCTCTCGTGCATGAAGGCGTGCTCGACGACTCGAAGACGATCCCGCACTACGTCCCCGAGCTGCGGGGCACCGCTTGGCAGGACGCCACGCTGCGCCAGGTAATGGACATGCAGACGGCCTTAGACTACACCGAAGTATATGCCGATCAAAATTCGAGCATATGGGATTATGCTCGCGCGGTCGGTTGGCGCCCACAAACTGTCGGCTACCGCGGGGAGAAGACCTGCAGCGATTACCTACGCTCGGTCGAGAAGGACGGCTTTCATGGCAAGGAGTTTGCATACAAAACCGTAAATACCGAAGTTATGGCTTGGGCCGCGGCGCGAGCCACAGGGCTCTCTTTCGCGCAGCTGCTCAGCGAACGCCTTTGGGCGCCCCTGGGCTGCGAACAGGACGGATACGTCGTGGTAGACTCCGTCGGCATGCCTATGGCGGGTGGAGGATTATCGGCAACGCTTCGCGATCTGGCTCGTTTTGGAGAGTTGATGCGGCGTGAAGGTGCGTGGAAAGGAAAGCAGCTTATCCCCTCTTCAGTTGTGGGCGATTTGCAACAGGGTGAGCACCGCCTGAAGTTTCCTATGATGGGATCAAACTACTCTTATAGAAGTCAATGGTGGGTGACACACAACGAGCTGGAAGCCATTGAGGCTCGGGGGATACACGGACAGCGCCTGTATATCGCGCCGAAGGCAGAGATGGTGATCGCTCGGTTCGCGTCGCATCCGATAGCGTCCGCCGCGCTAAGCGATCCAATCACGATGCCGCAGATGTTAGCATTGGGGCAGATGCTGCGTGCATAGCCTGATCGGTGAGCGGTGTGTCTCTGCTCGCGGTACCTGGACCGGATCGTGCGCATGAACTAAATACGCTTCGTCGCGATTCAAGATGACTGGACAGCTCGCGCGACTCGACTCCACCTTGACGATCGCGGCTCACTACAGTGGTCGCAGGAGAGCGCCACTGCATAGCAGTGCATGTGGTGTCGACTTGTAGGGAAGACGTTCTGATCAGATATGATTTTAAACGATGGAGCTTAGAGGAGACTATGGAGAGACAGTCAGGTGACAACTCGCAGCAGCAAGCTGACCGGTATGATCAGGTAGCGTCGATAGCAACGAACGTGGAAGATGGGTTCACGATGGTAGCCGTCGGTGACCTTATTGTCACGAGGCCTCTCACCAAAGGTCAAGGCCTCGGCGCGATTGTCGAGATACTGCGCGATGCCGATGTCACGTTTGGCAACATGGAAACCAACATCTTCGATGCGCGCACGTTCAAGGGTAGTCCGCAGGCTGAATACGGTGGTGCTTATCACGTTAGCCTGCCGGAACTCGGACCTGACTTGAAGGCTATGGGTTTCAACCTGGTCAGCTATGCGAACAACCACACGTTTGACTGGGGTATCGAAGGTATGCGGGAGACCAGCCGTGTGCTGGATCAAAACGGGATCGTCCATGCGGGTGTTGGCGAAAACCTGGCTCAAGCCGGAGCCCCTCGCTTTCTCGAGACATCGCGCGGTCGCGTGGCATTAGTTTCCTTGGCTGCAACGTTCACGCCGATGTCACGAGCATGCGACGCGGCTGCCGGGGCGCCTGGCAGACCCGGAGTGAATGGCTTGCGTTTGTCGAGAACCGTCGTCATTCCAGCGGAGATGCTGGAGGATGTGAGGCGGGTGCGCGGTGCATTGCCCGACTACAACCCTGAAAGCGACGATCTAGGCGCCGTGTTGCTGGCTGGCGCGACGTACAGAGCGGGCGTCAAAGCCGGCTACAGTTACGAGCCTGATCCTCGAGATGTCGGGGCCATTCTCCGAAACGTTCGGCAAGGCAAGCAATTCGCCGATTTCTGCATCGTCAGCAACCATGGTCACGAACCCGGCAATTGGAGCCAGGAGCCTGCCGACTACGAAAGATCGTTTGCTCATCGTTTGATAGACGCTGGAGCAGATGCATATGTTGGCCACGGACCGCACCGGTTGCGAGGAATCGAAATCTACAAGGGGCGCCCTATACTTTACAGTCTAGGAAACTTCATCATGGACGATCTGCGAACACCCATTGGTGCTGATATGTTTGACGCTTACGGCAAAGATCCCCGCTCCCATACCGATGCCGAGGTAACAGTTAGCGAAATGTCAAATGGATACCGGACTGATCCTGGTTTTTCAGACCCGGTCTTTTACGATAGCATCATCACGATCTGCCGATTCCAGAAGAACCAGCTTGCAGAACTACGGCTTTACCCGATTGAACTCGGTCACTCGAAGAGATTCGCCAACCGCGGCATTCCTTGCTTGGCTTCTCCGCCTCAAGCAAGAGTCATCTTGGAGCGCCTAAGGACACTGTCCAGGCCATTCGGGACTCATATCGACATCAAGAATAATACTGGGATCATCAATTTGCAGCCTGAGTTATGATGAAGCGGCCCGACATTTACAAGATCTGGCGCTGACCAGAAAGAAGAGTGTGAAAGGCGAAGAGTGTGCTCGGGCGCTACCGCCTGATTGCATGTTCGTCGGGCTCTCGCGGCGGCGTGGGTAAGGATTGAGTGGATCAGCAATGCCGCCGCTGGAACATGCCTGTGGTTTATTCGCAGGAAGAACTTAGGCGCGAACCGACTAAAGTTGCCCGAATAATGCGTGGCACACCGAATATGATCGCAGCTCCATCTTGCTATTGCGCTCAAAGTATAGATCAGAATATTGAAGGGGTAAGAAAATATGAGCGAGCGCAGCAATAGCTTTTTGTCAGAGGCCGAATGCGAGGCCATCATGGAACTGCGCCACGCTATGCAGCGAGAGCCTGAGCTTTCGAACGCCGAATGGAAGACGCAGCAGCGGATTCGGGATCTGTTGCAGCGCTTTGGGCTCAACGATGTTAAAGCTTTCCACAAAACCGGCCTGTATGTCGACATCGAAGGTAGCTCTTCTGGTCCGAAACGATCAATTGCGGTGCGAGGCGATATCGACGCTCTGCCAATCCAAGAGGCGCGCCGAGATCTGCCCTATTGCTCGCAGATCGACGGTGTCATGCATGCTTGTGGCCATGACATCCATGGCTCGATTGCGCTGGGCACAGCACTGGCCTTTCACCGCATGCGCAGCAGTTTCGCCGGCAAGGTGCGCGTATTTTTCCAACCAGCGGAGGAGGCCGAGCCGCTCGGCGGGCGTACAGTGATGGAGCAAAAATTGCTGGACGGATTCGACAGAGCTGTCGGCTTCCACGTGAGCCCGAGCATTCCCGCGGGCAAGTTTAGCGCCCGGGAGGGCGCGGTGAGCCAATCCGCCGACCAGTTCAAGCTGACGATCAACGGCAAGATGGCGCATGGCGCGTCGCCGCAAGAAGGAGTCGATGCGATTGCTATTGCCGGCGCCTTTATCAATGAGACGCAAAAGCTGATTTCGCGGGAAATGCCGGCCGATGACGCCGCCATTATCACGATCGGCACTATACGGGGGGGGACAGCAACCAACATCATATGCCCGTCGGTGGTGATGGAAGGGACGATCAGGACACGTAGTTCGGAACGTCGAGAGCTCCTTTCCCGACGCGTGTGTGAAGTGGCGGAGGGCGTTGCTGCGATGCACCGCGGCCGTGCCGAGTGCATCATCCGCAGAGGGGAACCTCCTGTAATCAACGATGCTGAACTGGTAAGGCGCTTCCGGCACATCGTACAGGATCTTGCAGGAGACGACGCTTTCCTTGAAATGAGGCTGGGAACGGGCAGTGATGATTTTGGCTTCTACTCGGCATGTGTGCCGTCAATCTATTTCTTGTTTGGTAGTTGCGCACCGGGCAGTGAATCGCCACTGCACACGCCGACATTCAGAGCATCGGATAGCGTTGTCATGCCTACGACGGAGCTCGCCGTCAAATACGTTTTCGATCTGCTCAGTTCCTAGTCACGTGATTCTAAAGTTCGCCACATAAAGTCTGCTGGGCCTTGTGGCAGAAGCGTTTGAGAGAAGCCAAGATCTGGTCTGCGGACTTGGTTCATTTGAAGGGCTTCAGGTTATCATTGTGCCTTTCGATGAAGGTACGGATATCGGCCTCGAGTTGCCTGACGGAGGTGTGAACACCTCGCTGGATCTGCTTTCTGGTGAGTTCAGCGAACCAGCGCTCGATCTGATTGATCCATGACGCGGAAGTCGGCGTGAGGTGGACATGATAGTGCGGCCGGCGAGCGAGCCACGCTTTGTCTTGGGTGTCTTGTGGGTGGCGTAGTTGTCGATGACGATATGGACAGCGAGCCCCTCAGGGATTTGAGCGTCGATCTCTTTGAGGAACTTCGAGAACTCGACCGCCCGATGGCGCTTGTAGCATTTGCCAATGACGAAGCCGGAAGCGACATCGAGCGCGGCAAACAGCGTGGTCGTACCATGCCTCACATAGCTGTGCATACGCCGTTCCGGCACCCCAGGCATCATCGGCAAGACCCGCTGCTCGCGATCGAGCGCCTGAATCTGGCTTTTCTCATCGATGCTGAGGACGAGCGCACGGTTCGGTGGGGATAGATAAAGGCCGACGATATCGCGCACCTTGTCGACGAACAGCGGATCGCTCGACAACTTGAATGTCTGGCTACGGTGCGGCTGCAAGCCGAACGCCGACCACATTCGGCCCGCCATCGACCGGATCGACCAGTGCGTCGCGTCGACCGGCGTCGTCCGCAGCGTCCGCTCGATCACTGCGGCAACCTGATCGTCGTTGATGGTGCGAGGGCGGCCAGGTCGCGCTTCGTCAAGCAGGCCATCACAGCGATCCTTCAAAAACCGGCGACGCCACTTACCAATGGTATGTTCGTGAAGGCCGAGTTCGGCAGCTACGGACTTGCTTGCCAAGCCATCCGCAAACCGCAGGATCGCACGGCATCGATCAGATAGCGAGCGGGCTACCCGATCACGACGAACTTGCCTTTCCAAGTACGACCGCTCCTGCGGACTCAGCAGCAACGGCGCGATCGGCCGGCCTCACACCTGCATTCACCACCAGCGCTCTCCTCTCTAGAGATTCGAGCGATCAACTAAGGTCACGAACTTGCGTTCCAGATGACTACAATCACCAGGCATTTGGGTCCTGCTTGGCTGTTGAGCACCTCCTCCAGAATTGGTCGAGCCCGCCCCAAACAGAGCTGTCGGAATTGCCATCGGTTTGTGTGCTGCATAGTCCGAGTCAAAATGACGGGCTGTGGGTTCCAGATGGCTTTTGAAAGAAGTTGGGGATGGAGCATTGCAAGACACGTACTGCCATTGTGAATTGTTTCGATGAAAATAACGCTTTGCCGAACAAGACCACGTCAGAAGTTATCTTTCCAGCATCACCATATGGTCTCGGCGAACATCGAGTTGTTTCTTCCCAGAGCGATGCCGCGCGACGCTCTCCAGCGGGTGTTGTTGCTGACTCTCTGCCATCCTCGACAAGCGGACAAAGTCAGGCCGGTGCCAGAGCATATAGTTCATTGCCTCAGGAGCTCGGAGAAGCGCGAAAGGGATTCTAGCTCGGGGTGCAGCAATCGGGAATGTCGTCGGGGCAGCGGTCTGCTTTAAGGTGGTTACATCGACATCGCGCTTTATTTCACACGATCGTCGTTGAATATCTGCAAGCGCTTGCCGCCGCAGAGCGAGCCATGGGCGGCTTGCGGATAATTTCCCACAGTCGGAGAACCTCTAACGCCGGGATTGGCGCGTGCCTGGCTTGCATGTATCTCCGCGCTTCCATTCTCAACCCATTACGGCCGGCCGGGTGCGCCGACGACGAGACGCGTCATTAGGTTTCCGCGCCGCCTGCGCTGACTGAGGCCTATGTGCCGATCGGTGATTGTCACCCTTCAATTCAGGTTCTTGTGATGATCACTTCCGCTTGTCCGGCAGATACCTGGGCCACATCTGAACAAACGCAGCTGGAACTCAAGACTGCCTGAGACGCATGGTTTCGGCCACAGCGTCTTCGAAGATTTCGAGACCTTCATTCAAAGTTGCGCGGTCAATCGTGAGTGCCGGCAAAAACTTTATAACCTGATCATTCGGCCCGCAGCGTTCGATCATTAATCCTTTTTCGAACGCAATGCGCGCGATCGTCTCCGCTGTTTGCGCCACAAGGCAATCAAAACCAAAGACCATGCCACGCCCTCGAACCGCAAAAGCATTTCCATATTTAGTAGCAATAGCCGAAAGTTGGCGATGTAGAAAAGTTCCAGTGCACTTGACCTGTTGTGCGAAGAGTGGTTCGCGCCAGTACACGTTGATTGCGGCGGTTCCAGCGACAAGCGCGAGATTATTGCCTCGGAACGTCCCGTTGTGCTCTCCCGGTGCCCATCCATCGAGTTCGTCCTTGATCAACAGCATTGACAAGGGAAGACCGTATCCACTTAATGATTTCGATAGCACGACTACATCGGGCGATAAGGCTGCAATCTCGAAACTAAAAAAGTCACCCGTGCGACCACAACCCATCTGAATGTCATCTACTATCAAGAAAGCGCCAACTTCTTTCGCAATCGTCTGCACGGATCTTAGCCATTGCTCGGACGCGACATTAATTCCACCTTCTCCCTGCACCGTTTCTAGTAGAATTGCAGCTGGGAGATCTACCCCACTGCTCTCGTCCATCAATGCAGTTCTGAGGTGCTGTGCGGTATTCACCGTTGGCCCTAAATAGCCTTCATATGGCATGAAAGTCACGCCGGAGAGAGCGACGCCACTCGGTTTGCGATAGAAGCGGTTGGCGGTTGCTGCAGCGGCCCCTAAACTCACTCCATGATATCCGCGAGTAAAAGAGATAACGTTGTGACGTCCGGTAACTTTGCGCGAGAGCTTTAGCGACGCTTCTACAGCATTCGCTCCCGTCGGACCGGTGAACTGAAGCCGGTATCTCAAGCCGCGTCTTTGCAGGATCGTTGAGTCGAAGGTCTCCATAAAGTCAATCTTCGCGGGGGTGGCCATATCGAGTGCATGGACGAGCGCATCTGATCCGAGATAGTCAGTAATAATGGCTCGTATAGCAGGATTGTTGTGTCCGTAATTCAGCGCCCCCGCGCCAGAGAAGAAGTCAATGATTTTTCGCCCGTCGTTCGTTAAGATAATCGATCCTCGGGCGTTGCTGAAGATCGCGGGAAACGCGCGAGAATATGATCGAACGTTAGATTCTAGAGCTTCGATTGTCTTAAGGTGTTGCTGCATTCTGTCGGCGGTATTCATGATGGCTTTCCTGGGGCGAGTGAGTGCATCAACGATTAGGCACGACGGCTCGAAAAGACGCGGCGTTTCCATCTAAGAGTAACGGGCCTCATTTACTCCGAGAGACTGCATTCACGCACCTACCAATGCTGGCGGCCTCGGCCTGGGTTCGCGGTGGACTGCTTTTGGAGCACTACCTCATGGACTGTCGGCGGCATTGCACTTCGTTGGGTGCGCCATAGTACAGGTACCTGCACAGTAATCTTTGCGTCCAGCCTGAGGCGAGGTGAGGAGCCGGCGAAAGCCGCCGGCACAATCGAATTACGGCTCTCTTCAGTATTCGGACGGCGGAAACAAAGTTGCGAGATGCTATTGCGGGCTCATGGGAGCAATTGGAAGAGCAGTTCGCATTTTCGACTGCTGCATTTTGATCCCGTACCGGCCTTGGCGGACCCTAGACGCGCCCCTACGCCGCTGATGAAGAAGTGCGATTTGTTTCTCGCTCCTCGTACGGCCGCATCCTACCGATTCCCGACAGAACGAAAATGCCAGACTGGGGAGAGTTCGAGAGTTCGTGGTTTGAACGCGCTAGAGTTAACCAACTGGAATGGCGACATCCTGCCGAGTTCGTGAGCGGCGGCCGCAAGAGCCCGCATCCTCAGCGAGATGATCAATCAGGTGGTACATTGTCTCCCAGCGGTTCGCCGCGTGCGGGCTCAACGGAAAAGTTGGAATGGCCGACGACTAATAGATCGATTTTGCGGCCTGCCCCACTCTTGAGATTGCCGCCGCCCAGAATCGCGACCCCAGAGCAAGCCCATGGCAGAGGCACTCAAAGCCCGATTGTGGTCGGGTGAACAGATGCATGATGCGATCGCCGCGCTGTGGCGGGTTGACCACACCACCGCACTGCTGCTCAACCCGGGAGTCATTGCGTCACCAAACTAAGCCGAGTGTCAGAGACGCAAACTGCCGTTTCCGACTCACTCGGAGTCGCCAAGGCGACATTCTCAGCGCGTCCCTTAGCACAAGGTGCGGCTCCGTCTGGTTTATGACACTGGCACGCGAGTCGTCAGCTTCCGATCAGCGTGTCCTACGGGATGCCTCTTCAGGCAAGCAATGGCGAGCTCAGATAGAGAAAATTAACGCTGGCACGAGGATTGCTGTTTAGAGGAGCAATCGCAAAGGGGCGGCGGCAAGATCATCGCCTTAGCATTGATTGGTATCTGCGGGATGTTTGCCTGCTCTCAGGCGACAGGCGAACGGTCACCTCAAGCACCTTCAATGTTCCGATTGTGCCGTGATGTCATTTCTTTGGAGCCGAGTAGGAGAAACCCGATGAGACTTCTCATACTTACAGGTAGTCCAGATTGCTTAGGTGAAAATGATGTACCGATCGGAAACGCGTTCCGTCGGTTCGGCTGGGAGGTGATTTTCGGCGAGATCACTGGGGTCGGGTCAGAAGATTATCGTTATTTTACACGGGGAGTATTGGTGCCACCAAGCGGAGAGGCGTACCAGCTTGGCTCCGCAGCGCAGGGGGCGAGGGGTGTATATTTCATCGACGAATGCCAGCTCGTCCTGCTCAACCACGCGGGGCCGTCTAGCATCTCGGGTGATATTTGGCAAATGCTGTGGCTGGCCTCTCAACATACCCCCTTCGTTAATAGCATTGAGGGTACGTTCTTTCTGGAAACAAAGCATGCATTGGGTCTCGTCGTGCCGAAAGAGCATCGAGCAATTGCATATACATCGAATGAGTTCTCTCTACTTTGGGAGAGATATCGGCAGAACCCCGATCTCTGTTGGGTCGTGAAACCGGCAAACGCGTATGGCGGACAAAACGTATTCTTGCTTCCTCCCAATGGGCCAAATGCTCGCGCGATCCTACAATGCCTGACAGGAAATGCAGACGCGCAGAGCCGATTCGGTGGTCTTACCGAACGCGAATCTCTTGTGAAGCGGCACCAATACGAATACGGACTGGATGGCTTTAAGGCTCAGTACGCTCTTCTTGAGCATTTCATCTCCGAAGTGCAGCGAGGCGAAAAGCGGATCATCGTTGCCTGCGGGCAGGCAGTTGCCTGGCACGGGCGGAAAGCGTCGCTAGATGATCATAGATCTAATATCACGCAAGGAGGAACGCCAATTCCGGTCGACTTGCATTGCAACGAGATTGAACTCGCCGAGTTGATCGGTCGGAAGCTGATGGATTATGGCGTCAATTTCGTTGGGCTTGATATGGCTTACCCTTACATAATAGACCTTAATCTGACGAATCCGGGAGGGCTATACGATGCGAAACTGGCCTCGGGCGTAGATCAATCGGATCAGGTAGCAAAACTCATGGTGTCGCACTTCCGGAAGCCATAGAAGCCTATAACTGAGGGCGCTGCATCGAATCCGCCGTTTACAGATAGCTGTAGAAGCATATCTTCAGGTGCGACCAACGGTGGTGCAGCTGCGTCGACTGAGTGACGATTGAGCAATTCGAGTCCGATTCGAGGAGAAAGCTCTACAGCATTTGGAATCGAATGAGCTCTGGCGCTTACCTCCCTGTAGCCAAAGGAATCTCCTAGAAAGAAGTAAATCCTTTGGACATGAACAGCAGGACCAGCAACGGGAGTGCCGCTCGGAGCCACGGTGACATTCGGCAAGTCGCTCTTTCACCATCAGTGCACAAGGTGGTGTTGAGCGCAAGCTTAGTCAGCTTCGGACGACGGGCGATGGATCTGCACGCCACTGGGCAGTCGTCGCCCGGTACTCCAACCAGCCGCTGCGGGTGGCCGCATTGCGCCGCAGTTCGCGGGAGATTGTCGAGGCAGACCGCCCGAGGCGGCCTCCAATCTCCTGTATGGAATGGCCCTGCACCTAGCCTGAGCAGATTGGCCGACACTTGCCGATCGACTTCCGGACGACAAGACGATGCGCGTCAGCCACGAAGCTATCTATCAAGCCCTCTTCGTTCACGGTCGGGGCGCGACACTCGCAATAACTCGATCTCCTGTTTGGGCTGTAGTGTTTTTGAAGCTATAAGTCTCAGATAGGCGAGCGCGTTACGTATCGCATTGTACGCGAGTTCTGGAGCAAGATGATCTGCGTGTTGACCTCATTCTATTGTCAAAGCATAGCGGCCAACGGACCGCATATAATCGGTGGTTCCCTTGCAGTATTGAATTGAGCCCCCGCGCCTGTGAGCCGGCGCATGTTGGTGGCTAGCCATTCATATAGTGCTCGGTTGATTCCCAGATGTGCAGCCAACACGTCCTCATGGCATGCGAATGCGAAGGGCTCTGAATCGCGTGTGCTGCTATCCGGACCGAGAAGCACCATTGAACTAGATTGCCAATCGAACGAGTGTATTCGATCAAGACAGCGTGTTCGCGAGCAGCACACACAACTCACTTGCTATGAAGTCTTCATTATCTCCTGGACTCGATGTCGATCCGAGGTTGCGATTCAGATCGCCGCGGCCGTTGCGAGTGCCGCGTTCACATGCGAGTCGATTGGCGACTGGTACGAGCGTGAGCTGGCCGGCAATGATTTCCAGCTCTCCGCATGCGAGTTCTTGGAAGATCCGCTCTATGGCAATTGAACCTTAGGGTTCGTTTCCATGCACCGCGCCGAGAACAAGTAGTCGGGCGCCCGGGAGCGGAGCTTTGAACTTGCGCGGCAACGAACGTAGAAGTGCATCCGGTTGATCAGCCATCATAGATTGCTCCCGACAAAGCTGACAGGGCCAGGTTCGTCGCCGGCCAGTTTGGCTAACTGAGCGGCTATCGAGCATCCTGTTGGTCTTGCTGCCGCACAGGACAGTCTACCTATCGCAACTAGCGGAAGATTGGTTATACTCGAGACAACAGCCACTAGTGGTTGAGCGCGGAGCCATGCATGAGGGGCGGGCGGATTAACGCGTACCCGCTCGCGCGGTCGCTCGGACATAGTCCGCGCGCTAGGCTTAATGGAGCACGATCGGCTGCTCCCCAAGACCTTAGAAAACTTGCGGCGAGATCTCGGGAGGTTGAGGTTGTTAGCTACAGCGCGATGTTTGACCAGGGCGTAGTCATCCGTGTTGCCTTTTTAAGTCTTCCCACCGCTCTAGCAGAAAAGATCGGAACATCGGCTTCAAGTATTCCGCCCGACCGCAGGCGCTTCACCGGCGCTGACATGCCGTACCAAAAGCCCAGTCATTTCACCGACGACCTCGGAGCCAGCTGGTTGTTCTGGACGATCTCCAGGACGCGGGCGTCATCCGGTCTGATTCATGATTGAGCTCCAGACTCAGGTGCATTCCATCGCGAAGTGCGTAGGGTTTGCAGGAAATCGTCCCAGCCGCGGGGAAATGCGACGCAAATTTCTATACACCATCAGTATTCTGATCGCATGGGCAATTTCAACAAAATGACCGTGTGGGGCCCCAAATGACGTTTCAAAAAATTCTCCACAAACGTCCGCAGTGGGTCGCTTTGACGAGCAGGCATCTGCAAAATCTGACCCGTCGTGATTTTCTGTCGGGGGCGGCGCTCGTCGACGGGCAGTGGTTACGCGGTGGCGAGCGGGACCATGTGATTGATCCCGCGACGGGCGATGAGATAGCGGATATTGCTCGTTGCGGGGCCGTAGAGATGGAGGTGGCAATAGCTGCGGCCGAGCGATCTTTTCCTATGTGGCGAGAATTGCTGCCGGTAAGGAGAGGTGCGCTTCTGCGAAGCTGGGCCTCGTTGATGATCGAGCACGAGGAGGAACTCGCGATCCTAGTGACCTGCGAGCAAGGTAAGCCGCTTGCTGAGGCGCGTCAGGAAATAGCGTACGGTGCTGGCTTTCTTGAGTGGTTCGCCGCGGAGGGGGAGCGGGCATACGGTGAGACGATCCCAAGCCATAAGCCTGGAAGCCTGCTCCACGTGCGAATGCAGCCAGCAGGTGTCGCGGCGGCGATAACCCCATGGAATTTTCCCATAGCGATGATTACACGGAAGGCGGGGGCCGCCCTAGCCGCCGGATGTCCGATCATTGTGAAGCCTGCCCCCGAGACCCCGTTATCCGCGCTGGCGCTGGCCAGGCTAGGCGAGCAAGCTGGGCTCCCGCGGGGTGTGTTTCAGGTGCTCGTCGGCAATCCGATCGAACTTTCGAAACCACTGTTGAGCGACACCAGAATACGCGCTCTTTCGTTTACGGGTTCTACGGAAGTGGGCCGTTTGCTTCTTGAGGGAGCAGCCGAGAGCGTCAAGAAAGTATCGCTAGAGCTGGGCGGCCATGCTCCTTTTCTGGTGTTCGACGATGTCGATCTTAAGAAGGCCGTCAAGGGTGCGATGGCGGCAAAATTTGCTACGTCTGGCCAGGACTGTTTGGCTGCTAACCGCATTTACGTGCAAAGAAACATTTACGGCGCCTTCGTTGAACAATTTGCCGCCGGGATAGCTCAGCTCAGAATGGGCCATGGTCTGGAGCCTACAACAGCTATCGGGCCAATGACTAAGTTATCAGTCGCCGAGAAGTGCAGGTCTCATGTTGACGATGCGCTGAAGAACGGTGCGCGTGTTGTCTCGCCACAGCAGGACGCGAGCTTAGGCCCCCATTTCGTTCCTCCGACCTTACTTGGCGAGGTCACTGAAAACATGCTCATCGCTCGCGAGGAAACATTCGGGCCGGTGGCTGCAGTGCTCCCTTTCGATTCGGAAGAAGAGGTTATCGCCCGAGCAAACGCTACCGAAATGGGGCTCGCTGGCTATGTCTACACAGACAATCTACGTCGAGCGATGCGACTGTCAGAGCGGATCGAGTGCGGCATGTTCGGTATCAATACAGCTTCATTTACTGGGTCACCCATTCCTTTCGGGGGATGGAAACAGTCCGGGCTCGGCCGCGAAGGATCGCGACACGGGTTGGCGGAATTTATGGAACTGAAATACGTCTGCTTCGGCGACCTGGCGGCATAGGAGAGTGACATGATTGACATCAAGACCATTGCTGAAAGGGATCGCTCAAATGTTTTGCATCCTTTCACCCAGCTCAAGGACTTCGCCACCGGTAAAATTGGTGACCCGACAATCGTCACTGGCGGAAAGGGGATTCATATCAAAGACGCAAAGGGGCGCAGTTATATCGACGGCTTTGCTGGCCTCTACTGTGTAAACATTGGCTACGGTCGCACCGAAGTGGCCGAAGCCATTGCACGTCAAGCCTACAGCTTAGCATACTACCACACTTATGCAGCGCACACGACCGAAGAGCTGGCCACGCTGTCGGACCGACTCGTGCGCACGGCTCCAGGCAAGGCAAGCAAAGTGTTCTACGGGCTCTCTGGATCGGATGCCAACGAGACACAAGCAAAGCTCGTCTGGTACTACAACAATCTGCGCGGCCAGCCAAAGAAGAAGAAGATCATTTCGCGCGAGCGCGGGTATCATGGTTGCTCGGTATTCTCCGGTTCAATGACCGGCATGTCATTCTATCACGATTACATGGACCTGCCTTTCGCAGGCGTTCTCCATACAGGCACGCCACATCACTATTGGGGCGCCGAACCGGGTGAGACGGAAGAAGACTTTTCTCGCCGGCGAGCGGCCGAGCTCGAGCAGTTAATCGTGCGCGAAGGGCCAGAAACGGTTGGTGCTTTCATTGCCGAGCCGGTGCTCGGGACCGGTGGCATCACGCCGCCGCCCGCGGGTTACTGGCGTGAAATCCAGGCGGTGCTGAGGCGGTACGAGGTCCTTTTGATTGCCGATGAGGTCATCTGTGGATTTGGTCGAACTGGCGCGGACTTCGGGAGCACCCTGTACGGGATCGAACCAGATCTTGTCACAGTCGCAAAAGGGCTGACATCCGGGTACATGCCACTCTCGGGAGCTATCGTCGGCGAGAGAGTTTACAACGTTATGGAGGAAGCCGCCGATCGCGTCGGAGCGTTCTCCCATGGCTATACTTACTCCGGACACCCCATCGCAGCAGCGGCCGCCAATGCCGTGCTCGACATCGTCGAGAAGGAGCGACTAAGCGATCGCGCCCGAACTGTCGGCGCTCACTTTCAAAAGCGGCTCAAGGAGCGGTTTGCGCAGCTGGAAATCGTCGGGGAGGTTCGAGGCGTTGGCCTTCTAGGCGCAATCGAGTATGTCGCGGATCGGCAGACAAAACAGAGGTTTGATCCGGCGCTGAAAGTTGGTGCCCGCATCTCAAAGGCGGCTCGCGATCGGGGGCTTATTGCACGAGCGATGCCGCATGGAGACATTCTTGGCTTCGCGCCGCCTCTCGTGGTTTCCGAGGCTGAGATCGACGAAATCGTTGAGCTTGCCTATCAAGCAACCAGACAGGTGATGGACGAGCTGGCAAATAAGTAGACAGTTCGTGAGCGCGGATGGCTTTTATGCTGGGTCAACGATCCGGGATCGACAACGGTCTCCCTCGATGAAGGGAACCCAAGCCTGGGGACTTCAAGGGATGTCTCAGACTCGCTGTGCTGTTCCTTACCGCAAGATCAACAGATCAAGCCCAATCGATCTGCTGAGCCTCTCACTAGGAACGAGCATTCTCGCTTGGAGCAGTGCTGGCACTTCTCATTTGGCTGTTCGAGGAATGATCGCCTCAAATTGGCAGAGGCTATGTTTTACGTTCGATTCCGGTTATAGTCACCGAGAAAGGACTCGTTGGCGGTACGGTCGGATACATCGTCCTTCCACCGAACGGAGCCAAATGGGCGCTCTAGCATACGCCGGATACGCGCGGGTTCTGGACCCACGTGAAAGGACGCAGCTTGTCGATCTAGCGCGCGTTCTGAATGCGTCGAGCGATTGCGTTGACGCAGATAATCAAGCCACGTGGGGCAATGGTAGCGTTCTGTCCACAGTTCAGGATCAGCGATATCGCGAGCGATCGACCAGCCATACGCGCCATTCCGCTTTCGGAACAGCTGCACATCTTGCATGACGTTATGAAAGGCCCGCGCATTCTCTTGTGCCACGCGGTATTCGATTTCAATCACAACGGGTCCGCTGCGATGGGTGAGCGTTAGCCGAACCTCAGGATGCGCAAGCGCTTCAGCATCCTCGCTTCGCGGGTTTATGCGAGGCATACGGAGCCAAAGCCCCAATAGTGGAGAAATTAACATCAGCACTGCTGATATCAAAAGCGCTGTGTCGACACCTGCGGCATCGGTCAAATGACCCCAGCCCCAGCTACCGACAGCAATGCCTCCTGAGCTTGCTGCTTGGTAGGCTGCAAGCGAGCGTCCTGCGACCCAGCGCGGGGCCGACAGCTGCACGCCAATGTTGAAGAGGGCCCAGGAGATCATCCACACGGCACCGGCAAGGACAAGAGCGGCCGATGTGAGAACCAGCTCGTGGCTCAACGCCACGGCGAGAAGCGCCCCACTCATGGACAGTGCGCAGGCGCGAATTGCGGCTTCACCGCTCAAGCGCTTTCGTACTTCAGGTACATATAGCGCTCCAATTACCGCGCCAAGTCCGAACGCGCTGAGAGCTATCCCATAGATCCGTGCACCACCTCCAAGGAGATCACGGGCGACCAGCGGCATTAGCGCGATGATGGCGCCTCCGATCACGCCGGTGATCATGGAACGAATCAGCACGATTTTGATCGGGGGCGAGTTAGCGATGTAGCGGAGCCCCGAAACGATGGCGCGGTTTAGTTTTTCTGGCGGAAGATATGACGGTTCGGAAATTCGCTTCCACAAGAACAGCGCAAGAAGTAAGGGTAGATATAGCAATGCATTTAGGGCAAACGAAGCGACTGCGCCGGCTGCCGCTACCACTATCCCGCCGATCGCCGGTCCCACGCTGCGCGCGATGTTATAGCTAATGCTGTTCAGCGCGACCGCAGCTGGGAGTGCTTCCGCCGGCACTTGCTCGCTAACTGAGGATTGCCAGGCAGGATCCATCAGAGCCACGCCGCTGCCGATTACAAAACACAGGATTAGCAACGAGTCTGGCGTGACCATCCCTAGCCAGGTAAGTGCCGTCAGCGCGGTCGCACCAGCTAGCGACATGCTGAGCGCGAAAAGCATCACGATCCGCCGGTCATACATATCCGCAATTGCGCCTGCGGGCATCGAAATCAGCATGACCGGTAGCAAAAATGCTGTCTGCACAAGCGCAACTTTGTCCGCCGACGTTGTCATCTGCGTCATCGCCCACGCTGCGCCGACGCTCCGGATCAGCGCGCCCAGGTTCGTAAGGAGGCTCGCAAGCCAGATACGCCGAAAGGTGAGGTGGCGGAAGGGCGCTGTGATACCTTCAGTGCTAATTGGTCGAGGCTTGAGAGGAGTCATCTAGCTTGCTGCCCTACCCCGGATGGTGCGACGAATGAGGACAAAGAGGGGCTGATGGCAAACGGGAAGTCCGCCGTCATTCGACTTGCGCTGCTTAGATGCAAGAGAGACCTCAAAATAGTCAGGTTCGCGCCAAGGGTTCCGCCTCGCACGATCCCGACCTGACGAGTAAACTTTGCTCTTGCCCTGCAAGTGCGCGCTTTCTCGACACGGCTCATTCCGTAGTCACTCCCTGCAAGATGCCACCAGCAAAGGCCAGATGCCACTCAACTGACCCAGAGGCCTTATCCTTTCGCCGCTTGTATTGATTCAAAAAGTTGATTTCCTCGTGACAGGTGCCGCCGAGCGAGCCGCGGCGGCCTTGCCCAACTGAAAGCCGATCTTCTCAGATCTGTCCAATGGCCAGAAGCGACGTGAACGCATATAGGTGAGGCCATACTCTGAAGCGCTCTGAATATTTAAATCGCGCGTAGCCGCTTAGAGCACAAAATCGAAGGAAACTTGCAGCGTTTTACTCGCACTGCGCGACGAAAAAGGGCGCTAGCGATGCGTACTGGCCAAGCCGACATCTCTCGTTGGTGAGCGTTTGCAAGTTCATCGGACTGAGTCATCCAGCTCGCTCGCGCCACGAAGCGCCCACAATGAGCGGTTGGTGTTGGTAGCCTGGAGGTGACGCCACTCAGTTCAAAGTTATGCGCGCCAATGCGCGAAGACCTGCGCTCGTTTCATAATGGGTACCGCGACGCCTTGCACGGCTTGGTGATGGAGCAGGTAGGCGGGGTCCATTGGTGAGACACTCAATCCTCAGACGGTGCCTCAATTGGAATAGCAAATCCGGCTTTTACCCGGTCCATGACCACCATGGTCTTGAAGCCCTTGATATCGGGGTTCTCACGGAAAAATCGCCGCGTGAACTGCTCATAATCGTCCATGGTGCGTGCGGTTATGTATAGGACAAAGTCAGCATCGCCTGTGACGTAAAACCCATTGACGACTTCAGCGGATGATTTGATCGCCTTTTTGAACCTGTCGATTATGTCCGAGCGTTCCCGCTCCAATGTCACCAGCACGAGCATCTGAATAGGTCTTCCGACCGCCTTGGCCGAAACGATCGAAACGTCCGCCTCGATAATGCCGTCCGACCGAAGCCTCTTTAGCCTGCGTTGACAGGCGGTAGCGGAAAGCCCGGCCAGTTCGCCAATCGTCTCGGATGTGAGACGGTTATTTTTTTGCACGATCTCCAGGATGTGAGCGTCGATTCGGTCGTACCTCATAACAGGCTCCAGGCTAAAGAGGAAATTCTGCAAGAGATCGTGTGTTTCCGCAGAAAAAAATCTCAGATCCGTCAAATGTCGTCGAAAAACACTCTTTGTGACATCAGTATCGTCGATCTAACGGCAATTACAAGAAATATGCTGCAGGGCTTGCAAAATGCCCTTCGAAAGGGCCTTCGTCCCGTAATGCAAACTTCTCTAAGAAGAGCGTCAGCTGAGCGCACAGCAGTTGGTGTCGCTCCGCAGCAGTTGGGGCTTCGACGAGGACTTGAGCTTGGGGATGCATCGATGCATCTCGGCGTCTCGGGAGGAGGTGTCGTTGGATCGGGTTGGTTTTACGCTCGGGTGAGCTGCGCGGAACGGCTTTGGTACCCTGAATTCGCTCCGCACAAAGCTGCGTCCCGTCCTTAAATGCCACGGCACTTCGCGGTGTGTACTGCGTGCGCCCTGCTAAGAAACGACGTCTTTCATGCGGCCCCATCTGGTCGGCGTCAATTCGGGAGCGGTCGCAACAACTGCGTCATAGGAAGGCTTTCGGAAGCAACGTGCCAAGTGGTCACAGGGCTTACCTAGACAATAAATTGCGGGAACCGAGTTGCCCGGCACTGAGGGGCGCATCACCTTTCGAAGGCGACTGCAAATTCGCTTCGGCTCTGTCACAACCGACGTGCTCCCGCCCCGATATCGGCGGGAGTATGGACTAGGATCCACTGAACAGGATCAGGGCAGCGATGCGCTCAGCCGAGTGTTGCTGCGGTCTGTCATAATGACATCAGCGATCATTTCAGCTGTAACAGCGGATAATGTCCAGCCGAGATGGCCATGGCCAGTATTGTAGAAAACATTCGGGCGTTTGCCTCGGCCAACCCTCGGCATCATGCTAGGTGTCATAGGACGCAAGCCCGCCCATGGCACCACCTGCGCGGTGGACACATCCGGAAACGATCGCTCTACCCATCCTATCAGGGGCTTAATTCGATCCCAGCGGATATCGCGGTTTTCGCCATTAAACTCGGCGGTCCCCGCGACCCGGAAGCGATCTTCTCCTAACCGGCTGGTCACGATCTTGGTGGCCTCGTCCAGCAGGCTGACACGAGGCGCGGCCTTTTGGCTCGTCTCGTCTCCCAGCTCTACCGTGATCGAGTACCCCTTCACGGGATAAATGTTGATGTTGTCCCCCAGCATTGAAGCAATGCGGCGGCTGCCGACCCCTGCGCAAACCACTACGCGTTCGGCATTGAGTTCTTCCTTCGACGAACCTGGTTTCCAGTGTACGACCACACCGTCTCGGTCGGACCGCATGCCGCAGATCTCCGCATCAAAGACGAAGCGTACGCCCCCTCGCTCGCAAGCCGCAGCGAGGCCGCGCGTAAACTTGTGAATGTCGCCGGTTGAGTCAGACGGGGTAAAGAAGCCGCCATAATACTGATCGCGCAGAGCTGGCTCTATTGCAAGCATTTCAGAGGGCGTCACGGGACGGCGATCCAATCCGCCCTTGAGCAGCAACTGATTCACGCGAGAGGCCGCATCGAACTCGAGCTTGCTCGAATAAACGTGCAAAATTCCTCGCCGCTCCAAGTCGAAATCGATGCTCTCCCGATCGGCTAGCTCAAAAAGATGCTCGCGAGCGGCTATCGCTAGCTTCGTCGTTTCGATCGTATTTTGGCGATAGTTTCGAATCTGGCTTACGAACTCTGCCAGCCAAGTATATTTGTGAAAACTGGGCCTTGGGTTCAGCAACAATGGTGCGTCTTTGCGCAGCATCCACCTCAAGCCTCTTACGATCGTTGCGACGTTATTCCAGACCTCGGCATTGCTTGCCGATAATTGGCCCCCGTTCGCAAACGAAGTGTCCATCGCCGGATAGCGCTGGCGATCCAAGACTGTAACCGAATAGCCGCGGCGGGCCAGGGCATAGGCAGTTGTAACTCCGGTGATACCGGATCCAATAATGACGACCGTGCTCATCGTGTGCTCCAGGACAGGGTTGAACGAACGGTGAAATGGCTTTCGCCCTCCCTCCGTCCCCAAATCTGTCCGTGCACCTGAGAGCTTTATCCGCAATCCACGTGGATCGCGGTCCCCTTCGGTGGGTGCTGACTGGCACCTCTCTCCAGATCGTCCTCGGTGTGCGGTCCTGGGCCTGAGAGTTTCCTTGGGGGGTTGCTCCGTCGGCGGTGATAGGCCTTTGCAGGCTTATCGCGCTCTCCCGCACACCATCATCAGACATGATAACACTCTCAGACGTACTCACGACCTGTCAAGCCGCGATGAGTCGTCGGACCAAAAAATCGGCGGCGTAAGCGACGGCTTGATGTTTTGCCCTAGCTCCCCCACCCAGATTAGCAGGTGGTTTCTTGCCGAGTACTATGCTGATCTCGCTTTTGATCATTGCATTGCTCGATGCCCAGTGGTTTCCGGCGAGCTATCCCCGGCTAGCGCAGAAATTCTGCGAGATCATCTAAAGAACGCACAATGTTGGCGCGGCGACGCTCTAATAAGTATGCGGTGGGTGTATGAACCTAGAAAGCTGTCGCTGGCATGCATCTCTTTCGAAGTCGAGCCAAAATGGAGGCTTGCACGCCTGACGCGGTTGCCCTGCTCGATGAGCGGCTCTTCAAACCGCTTGCGTCGACGTCTCTGGCCCATGACGGCAAGATTCGCCCGTGTTCGTCGCGCGGGCAGGTTAAGTTCGCTGCTGGTCCGGCGATCCGCTGCCGCCACTATCAATCCGCGCGAGTCCAGGTCGCTGCTTCACCAGGCAGGCCAGCGGACAAGGGGACTCAGAGCGCGAGCAGCGCCGTTGTGGCTCTGTCCCAGTTGATCGCCTCCCGCGCGCCCGCTCTCGCCGTGCAAGCTCGGATTTTGGTTCAAAGAGCATGGTGGTTTCCGAGAAGTCCGAAAAGACGACCGCGCCAAGTTGAAGATAGACCTCTCACGCTCTCGATCTGCTTTGAACTCGGCGGAGGACCTCGATGAGGCACGCCGTCTTTGTCTTCTGCGTCAATCAAGAAAAGGACCCGGTCGCTGGGCACGTTCTCGACGCTCTCAAAACCGCATGCGCTCCTGTTACAACGAGTTTCGAACTCGATGGGCACTCGGTGCTCGAAGTTGCTGGCTTGCATGACGCCAGGATTTCGATCGTGGCCACGAACGAGGTCGTAAGTAACGACTATGCGCGCTACGCGCCAATGTTTAATGATCGCTTCGGTGATGCCAACGTTATTGGCATCGTGAACTGGCACGAGGGCGCTAATGCGCCAAACGCGATCTTCTCGGTTCAAACGACGGGCGATCTGGGCACCGGGACCTTCAGCGCGGTCGATCCCCGGATTACCCGGGGGCTTCTTCTAGCGATCGAAGCCGAGCGGCTCACTTCCGGTCTTGACTCTTATCGCACTTACCTGGAAGCGACTCATTGGTCCGGCGTCAAGGCTGGTGATGCTGGTACCCGTCTCGCTGACCTGCGACCTTCGGCTGTCGATGTCGAGATCGGAAGCTCACCCGAAGATTGGGGAAATCCTATTGCAGCTCGAGTGCTGGCGCGATCGCTACTGGGAATTTTCGATCGTATTGAGGAACCGGTGCACTCCGTGCTCTGCATCGGAGGTGTTCACTTCGAGCCAAGCTTCACGAACGCGGTATTGCAGTCGCGCGATCGCCTCCCGATCGCGGCTAGTCACGTGCTACCAAACCATTGGCTCGTGTCGGATGGCTATGACCAGGAAAGTCGTTTGATCGACCTGCGAGCTTGCGTGCACTCGATTGTCGGCGGGATCCAAAGCATCGTGTACCACGATAAGCTGAAAGCGCCTTACAAAGGTGTTGCTCGCCTGCTCGCGGAAGAGCTCGGTGTTCCCATGCTTTCGCATAAAAAATTACGCGCGGCTTTCCCGAAGGATATTGTCGAATGAGCGCGCGAAGGTGGCCATCTGCTGTCGGATCGGCATCTAAATTGTCGGTCGTCCTGCGATTGACGTGTTTCTCTGGAGAAGAGCGATGAACGGTATGGGGATTGGTTCGATAAGGACCATTCAGTATGATCCGTTTCCCCGGATCGAATACGAGGACCGCGTCGAGCGCGCGCGGCGTCTGATGAAAGAGCATGCCATTGACGCGCTTTTGGCGACGTCCGAACACAATTTGCGATATTTCACTGGCGAGCCTAGCACGACCCCGTACCAGACGACCCGGCCACGATTTCTTCTCATTCGTTCGTCGGGTGACCCCGTTGCCGTCGTTCCGGAGGGAATGGACCAGTTTTATAGAGACACGACGTGGGTAAAAAACTGCCGAAGCTGGCCGAGTCCAAATCCGAAAAATGAGGGTGTGTCCGCACTTGCCGAAGCGTTGCGCGAGTTACTGCCAGAGGACGCCAGAATCGGCGTAGAGCTTGGTGCGGAGAGTAGGCTTGGCTTCCCCGCAGGTGATTTCTTGCGTGTTGCGGATGCGATCAAGCCTCGAAGGTTCGTCGACGCATCGGATCCGATTTTCACGCCACTGCGAATGATCAAGTCTCCGCTAGAGATTGGCAGAATTCGAACTGTATGTAGGCTTGTTTCGGAAGCATTCGAAAATTTAGCATCTAAACTGCGTCTGGGTATGACGGAACGCGAGGCCTGTCGCCAGTTCGAATTCGAATGTTTCAGTCGCGGTGTCGAGAAGACAAGCAAAATAGTGGGTGTTTCTGGGCGCGGGGGATATACGCGTCCTTACGGTGTTCCGACCGACAAAATTCTGTCGGACGGAGACGTGCTGTTTATTGATGCCGGCTGCCTGTTCGACTTTTATTGGAGCGATTTCGATCGACACTTTGCTTTCGGTGCACCTGATCCGCACACCCAGGATGCTTATCAGGTCGTTTGGGATGCCACTGAAGCGGGAATTGCCGCCGCTAGACCTGGCATTCCGATCTGTGATGTCTGGGGCGCAATGTCGGCCGTACTAAATGGCTCAAACAATCGCGGTAAAGCTACCAACATCGGCCGAATGGGACACTCCATGGGCTTATGGATGCCAGAGCTACCGTCTGTCCAACCGGATGACAAGACAATACTAAAGCCAGGCATGATCATTAACATTGAACCGAGCACCTCATATCCCTCATATTTCGACGGATCACCTAAGCTGATGCTGCATGAAGAGGTGGTCGTCGTGACCGAAACTGGCTCGCAGTTGCTCACTTCTCGTGCTTCGCGAAAAATGCCAGTGGTGGCCATATAACAAATAAGAAGACGGAACGTAGCAGAAAGGAAGGGCATGCCGAGCTCTCGCCGTAAGCCTGAAGCGGCCATGATGTCTCATTGGCGTTTTAAGCGTGCGTCTCAATGGCCGCACGAAAGTGTGCGATATCAGCGAGCCGGCCTAAGAGACTGTGGCAAATTGGAGTTCACGAGTAGAGTGCAGAAGCCGACACGGTCTGCGCCAAATAGTTGCGGCGCTCCTGCCATGACGTCTCTACATTTTGCTTATGGCTTACTCCATTGCGAAAAGGTCAGAATGCGAGCGACAGCAGCAAAAAGTGCGTGGGGCCGCTTCACGCGTGCGCACCGAGAGCCCGCCGCACGCTCAGGCGGTGCTGTATCCTTTAATGGATTCGGATTTTAAGGTCTGGCATGCATAGTGTTGATCAGTTTCGTGATTTGCAGGATGAGGTAACCGCTTGGCGCCGATATCTCCACGAAAATCCCGAGCTCGACTTTCAGGTACACAATACGGCGCGGTTTGTCGCCGAGAAGCTCGCCTCGTTCGGTATCAATCACATCGAAACGGGAATAGCTGAAACCGGCATCGTTGCATTGATTCAAGGGAAGGGTGGAGATGGTCCCACCATCGGGCTGAGGGCCGACATGGATGCGCTGCCCATCCTCGAGGCCTCAAACAAGCCGTGGTCCTCGAAAGTGCCCGGTAAAATGCACGCTTGCGGGCATGATGGTCATACGGCCATGTTGCTGGGCGCTGCGAAATATCTCGCCAAGACACGCAATTTCAAAGGCTGCGTCGCCTTGATTTTTCAGCCGGCAGAAGAAGTGGAGCTTCCCTCCGGCGGCCTGAAAATGGTCCGGGAAGGAATCATGGACCGTTTCAGCATCTCGAAAGTCTTTGGGATGCACAACGCGCCGGGCACCGAGATCGGCAAGTTCAGCATTTGCGATGGACCGATCATGGCCTCACAAGACGATTTCGACATTGTCGTGAAGGGGCGGGGCGGCCATGCGGCCAAGCCGCATGAGACCATCGATCCAGTCGTAATTGCTGCACAGATCATCGTCGGCGCGCAAACTCTGGTGTCGCGCACCACGAATCCGATCAACTCGCTTGTCATTTCAGTGACTAAGTTGAACGCCGCCAACGCCTACAACGTCATTGCCGATGAAGTCGAAATGGCCGGCACTGTTAGAACTCATGTTCCGGAGCTGCGAGACTTTGCCGAACGCCAGATCATGGCGGCAGCCCAGGGTATCGCGCGCGGATTCGGAGCGGATATCGAGTTTAAATACCGTCGATCAGTCCCGGTGACCTTCAACCACACCGAAGAGACTAATCTGGCGATCAGGGCGGCACGCAGCCTGGTCGGAGCCGCTTCTGTGCACGAGAATATCAAACCAGGTATGGGGGCCGAGGACTTTGCCTACATGCTGGAGGCCCGGCCGGGCGCAATGATATTCATCGGAAACGGGCCGACTGCCGGTGTGCACAACCCGGCATATGATTTCAACGATGAAGCGTTACCTTATGGCATAGGCTATTGGGTGAATTTGGTCGAGACATTGCTGTCTATCTGAATCACCCGGTCTGTCTCGATTGATCTCGTCAACCAAAGGCTCGGCGAGCGGCAAAACTACAGCAGATAAAATGCGGCTAGCTTAGATTAGTGAACCAACTGCGCTTTAATTACAGAGTGCAATCACGTGGCTCGCTCGATTTTACCCGTAGCTGACTTTACGGCCCTGCTTCGATGTATTTGGGCCATGCCGGAGAGGCGGTTTGCGTCCCCCGACGTGAATTGATTTCTTGGGGTTGCCTGATGTTGGAGAGCTTAGAGCTCGTGTGTGATAGTTGGCTTATTAAGGTCCGACCTTGCCGATCGGAATACTGCAATTACTCTTTCGATGTCGCCCGCACTGTGGGCGGCACTTACCTGCATGCGGATCCGCGCAGCGCCTTCCGGGACAACAGGATACGAGAACGGAACGACGAGAATGCCATGCGTACGCAAGAACTCAGCAATCTGGACCGCCACTGCCGCGTCCCCGGTCATCACGGGCACAATTGGGTGCTCGTTGCCCAAAACTTGAAATCCCAGACCGATCAACCCTTGTCGTAGCTGACCAGTGCGAGCAGAGAGATTTTGCCTGAGATCGTCTGCGCTTTCTGCCAAGTCGATTGCGGCCAATGAACCCTCGCAGATTGCAGGCATCAGTGAGTTTGAAAAGAGGTATGGGCGCGCACGCTGTCGCAACCAAGAAATGATCTCGCTACGGCCCGAGACGTACCCTCCAGATGCTCCGCCAAGCGCTTTGCCGAGCGTGCCGGTAAGAATGTCAATCTGATCTTCGAGCCCGTACAGCGCTGGCGTTCCACGCCCTTCTGGGCCGATAAACCCCACAGCATGAGAGTCGTCGACCATGACCAGGGCGCCGTAGCGTTTTGCTAGCTCGCAGATGCCTGGAAGATTCGCGGCAGCGCCATCCATGGAAAATACGCCATCGGTCACAACGAGCACTGTTCGGCAGTGACTTGCCTCGCGTAGAGCGTGCTCTAGTTCATTCATATCATTGTTGGCATAGCGAAGTCGCTTCGCTTTGCAGAGCCGAATTCCATCTATGATGCTTGCATGATTCAGGCTATCGCTGATTACCGCATCGTCAGTGTCGAGTATGGCCTCAAACAGACCGGTGTTCGCATCGAAGCACGAACCGAATAGGATCGTGTCTTCAGTGCGAAGATAGCTGGAAATCCTGCATTCAAGCGCTCGATGAACCGAGTGCGTTCCACAAATGAACCGCACGGACGACATTCCAAAGCCATGCCGTTCGAGACCCGCATGCGCGGCGCACACCAGTGCTGGGTGACTGGCTAGACCAAGATAGTTGTTCGCGCACATGTTCAGGAGCTGGCGCTCGCCAAGTGCGCGCAGGTGTATATGCGTCGACTGAGGCGAGGCGATCTCTCGCTCGACTTTCAGGAGGTTTCGCGATGATAGCTCATCGAGATTGTCGCGTAGTCGCTGACCAAAGAGCGAGCGCATGGTTCATTTCCGATCAAGGATAAATGATAGCAGTCGACCATGCGGGATCCGCGTGCTTTTGCCAATAGAGATCCATAAGCCGGCGGGTGATAGATCCGACCTGCCCCTTGGAAATCTTAGTGTCGTCGATGCGGGTCACGGGCATGATACCGCCGGCTGTGGAGGTAATGAACACCTCATCAGCCTCTTTGATAGCGTCACGGCTGATTTCGCAAGCGGTGGCGCGGAGCCCAATTTCCGTGCAAAGATCGAGGACCGTTCGACGCGTGATACCGGGCAGTACGCCAAAAGCGGGTGTCCTCAACGATCCATCGTTTACCAGGAACACATTGAAGCCTGGTCCTTCCGCAATATGCCCGTTCGCATCTAAGATCAGCGCCGTTTCGGCGCCCTTGTCGTAGGCGTCGAAAAGACCCTGCACGAGATCCAAGCCAATGGTAGTTCTTGATCGTGGGATCGACTGAACTTGGCGGGATGCGGACGGTCTCGCTGATCGCGACGTGCAAGCCTCTTTCCAATTGCTGCTTGTTGGCAACGGAGCCATAAGGCACAGCAAACGCGATGAAACGGTTCTCTGCTTGGCGAGGATCACGGCTGAATGTCGGAGATGAACCCCGCGTGCAGATCATCTCAACGTAAGCCGATTTATGGCCGGACAAGGCTACACAATGCACGAGGATAGATGCAATTTTTTCGCGACCGAAAGGCAGCTTCATGCGAAGACGTTCAACCCCTGCCAGAAATCGGTCAAGGTGCAGATCCAATCGGAAAAACCGTCCGTTCCAGACGTGTACTGTGTCGTAGGTTGCGTCCGAATGCAGCAGACCCCAATCGAGCACCGAGATCTTGGCCTCGGACATCGGCAAGTATTGCCCATCCATAAAAGCGACTCCATGGGGGTAGCGCCGATGGTCGATGTGATGCTGATCGATTGCTGAAATCACGGGTGAGAGCTCTGTCATCGGACTCATTGGCAATAGCAGGGGGTGGGACGACGAACGAATTCTTGCTTCGGGGAAACGAAGATCTCGGCCATGGTGCTCCATCAGGCTGAGGATCGGAACGATGGACCTAGTCACGTTGAATGCTAGCAGCCTTGCGAGCCGTATTCCCTCGATGTGGTGCCTCGTCTGGCCTAAATTATGCGTCTGGACGGAATACGTGGAGCTTTCGTACAATAAGAACGTGGCTAGGGCGCCGAGCTCTTCCGGTTTCGGCTCTTGGGTCCTGAGCATAGAAGTAAAGTCGCGGCTCCAAATCTTTTGATACCAGGCAATTTCGCACGTCAGTGTCGGGTGCATTTGAGCTGACCGCAGGCACTCTGACGTCGGATCTTTCGATGATACAGTGACGCTGCACTGCTTCGAGCGTCGTCTTCGATATGCTCCGTATTCGATCAGGAAGTGACCTCGTGGACCGCATGAGTTAGGCCGCGCGAAACACGTCGCATAGAGCCAGCTATCCTCTCCGACTCAGAATGATTGCGAGGACATGCTTGTATTTTCCTTGCGCAGAGCTGGTCCGCGCTCCGGATTCGGCACCGCGTTGCCTTGCGCGCTCGTGCGCTCATCGGCCACCTTGAGCTGAACGACAGCCGAGTTGTGAAACCAACATGCAATAGAGCTGGAACGAAGATGAGAGGCTTTGGCGGCTTCTTCGATCGCCGTCAGATGGGAAGAAGTAATACTTCAACGGACAACTAGGAGGCGCAGGATTTCTGCTTATCAGTCGCCATATTCTTTAATTTCTGCATGACGGACGGATACTATTTATTCAATCGTATCGTCGGCGTGGCGTTGCGGTGAAATTGTTCAAATGTGTCGATTGCCTGCGCAGTCATAGGCGCTGTCCTCGCGGTCGAGCGAGGGTCGCACATGATGCAGTCCGGCCCGGTCGGCGGTTGAGGCCCGCGCGGCGAGCGTTCTGATGAAAGTCACGATGGGCGTAGTGCTGAAGGTGATCTCGATGCATCTTCTCCAATCGAGGCTCGGCTTCCTCAAGATTTCGAAGTGCTCCGCAATCACCACTGTGGCAGTCTGAATTAGAATTTAGATACGGGAAGAGCAATGGATCTTGAATTCACAGAAGTAGAACGGCGCTTTCGCGAAGAAGTGCGGCACGTCTTGCGTGAAAACATGTTGCCGGAGATACCGCGAAAATTGTCCGAAGGCCGTCAGCTCTCGAAAGAGGAGAAAGCTGCGGGAGCGCGTATCCTCAATCGCGGGGGCGTCCCGACTTGGCCTAAGGAGCATGGCGGAGCGGGGTGGACTCCGCTGCAACAGTACATTTTTGCGGAAGAGGTGAGGGCGCTTCCCGCGCGGTTCAAGTTCGGATACGGCGAGTCTCTGGTGGGCCCGGTCATCTATACCTTCGGGAACGAGGCGCAGAAGAAACACTACCTGCCGCGTATCGCTAATGCAGAGGACTGGTGGTGCCAAGGTTTCTCTGAGCCGGGCGCGGGGTCCGATCTCGCTTCACTCAGGACCAGAGCGGTACGTGATGGCGGGCACTATGTCGTCAATGGCCAGAAGATCTGGACCACCTGGGCGCAATACGCTGATTGGATCTTTTGCTTGGTCAGGACGAATCCGGATGTGAAAAGACAGCAGGGGATCTCTTTTCTTTTGATCGACATGAAGACGCCAGGCGTCAGTGTGCGTCCGATACAGTTAATCGACGGCGGTCACGAAGTAAACGAGGTCTTCTTCGATAACGTCCGTGTTCCGGCCGAGAATCTCGTCGGCGAGGAGAACAAGGGGTGGGACTATGCCAAATTTCTACTCGGCAATGAACGCTTCGCAGACGCCGGAGTAGCCATTTCCGAGGAGCGTATCCGGCACGCCAAGAGACTTGCCGCGCAGTGTTGCCTCGGCGATGAGCGACTAGTCGACCAAGCCGCGTTCCGCGAGAGGGTCGCCGCAGTCGAGGTCCAACTGAAGGCCTTCGAACTGACGCAGCTTCGCGTCGTCACTAATGCATCAAAGCAGCAGAAGAGCTCGCACGACCCTGCAAGCTCCATCCTTAAGCTCAGAGGCTCGGAAATTGAGCAGATGACAGCCGAACTGCTAATGGATGTAGCCGGCCCTTACGCGCTTCCCTATTTCTCGGAAGAGGAATTCGAGAGCGGCAGTGAGCCATCAATCGGCATTGATTGGGTCACGAGGGCCGCGCCTACATATTTCGGAAGCCGAGCCGCCTCGATCTATTCGGGCTCCAACGAGATCCAGAAGAACATTATTGCAAAGGCGATCCTCGGCCTCTGAGGTTCAATGGCCGCTGGCGCGACCCAGGTTCAGGAGAATATTACGTTGGACTTTGATCTTTCCGAGGAGCAGCGGCTTCTCAAAGAAAGCGTCGAGCGGCTGCTGTTCGACAGCTACAGCTTCGACGACCGCCGCAGGTATCAGGCGGAGGAGCGGGGATATAGTGAAGCGATGTGGTCACGCTATGCCGAACTCGGTCTTCTCGCGTTGCCCTTTGCTCCAGAATATGGCGGCTTCGGCGGCAGTGCGATCGATACCATGATCATCTTGGAGGCCTTCGGCGAGGCGCTGATCCTCGAACCCTATTTCGCGACCATCGTCCTTGCCGGCGGTATCCTCAGGCACGGGGCGAGCGAGGCGCAGAAGACAAAGATTATCCCCGCGATCGCGGAGGGCCGGATGAAATTGGCTTTCGCCTATGCTGAGCCGCAGTCGCGCTTTGACCTTTTCGACATTAAGACGCAGGCTAAGAACAATGGCGATGGATGGATCCTGAATGGCGCGAAGGGCCTTGTTCTCCACGGCGACTCGGTCGACGAGTATATCATATCGGCACGAACAGCCGGAGAGACGCGGGACAAGGATGGGATCGGCTTGTTCCTGGTCGATGCCCATGCGTCAGGTCTTACATGCCGCGGCTATCCGACCCAAGACGGCCTGCGTGCGGCCGAGATCACGCTCGAGAACGTGCACGTCGAAGCCGCCAATGTCATTGGTGACCCGGCAGGAGCGTTCCCAGTTATTTCGCGAGTGGCTGACGAGGCGATTGCAGCAATTTGCGCAGAAGCCGTCGGCTGCTTTGCCAAAATGAACGCCATTACTCTCGAATATCTCAAGACGCGCGAGCAATTTGGCAGGAAAATTGGCGACTTTCAGGTCTTGCAGCATCGGGCAGTCGACATGCTCGTCGAACTAGAGCAATCCCGGTCGATGGCCATGTATGCCGCAATGATGATAGGCGAAGCCAAGACGACCGAGCGCGAGCGCGCAGTTTCGGCGGCAAAGGCCCAGATTAGTCGCGCGGCGAAGGCGATCGGGCACCAGTCGATCCAACTCCACGGTGGCATCGGAATGACGATGGAGTACAGCGTCGGTCACTACTTCAAACATGTCACCATGCTAGGTGCCTCGTTTGGCGATACAGACTTTCATCTAAGGCGACTTAGCGGCTCTCGGAGGACTCCTCAGTGAAGCGATGAATTGAAGGGCAAAATTGAGGCGCTGGCGTGAGTAAACTTGTCAAGCCGGCACTCGTGTTCCAGTTGAGGCTTCACTGGGCAACCGTGCGGGTGTGAGCAGCTTGGGTATGAATCCGGTGATCAATTTGACCGCAGGATCCCTGTGACCTCCCCTATCTGGGGAGTTGCTGTTTGACGCAATTCCCCGCAGGAGTGGGCGATGGATCGCCGTTGGAGTCCCCAGCGCGATCTTGGTTTTTAGGACCTGATCGATGCATAAGTTAGAGCGCCTCCTACGTCCGAAATCTATCGCTGTCTTCGGAGGTCGACAGGCCGCATCTGTTGTTACGCAATCCATTAAGATAGGGTTTGCGGGCGAGATCTGGCCGGTGCACCCAACCAAAGATGAGATTGCCGGCCGAAGGGCCTACCATTCTGTGGCCGATCTGCCCGGTGCGCCTGACGCCGCTTTCGTCGGCGTGAACCGGCATCTCACTATAGGCGTGATCTCATGCCTCGCCTTGCGCGGCGCGGGGGGCGCCGTTTGCTATGCTTCCGGCTTTCTCGAAGTCGGAGCCTACGACCACGACGGCGAACGGCTGCAGAGTGAGCTGGTTAAGGCTGCCAAAGGCATGCCGATGCTTGGTCCGAACTGCTATGGTCTGATCAACTATGCCGATGGGGCACTCTTGTGGCCTGACCAGCATGGCGGCGTTAGACTGGCCGAAGGAAGCCGTGGCGTCGCTATTATCACGCAGTCTTCAAGCATCGCCATCAGCATGACGATGCAGAAGCGTGGCTTACCAATCGCTTTTCTGATGACCGCCGGCAATCAGGCGCAGATCGGTCTCTCCGAGATCGCCCTTGGTTTGATTGAGGACGATCGCGTCAGCACACTCGGGCTCCACATTGAAGCGTTCGATTCCGTAGCCGGTTTCGAAAGGCTTGCCGCGCGTGCGCGAGAGTTGAAGAAGCCGATCATCGCTATGAAAGTCGGCCGTTCCGAGCAAGCGCGTCACGCAACCTTATCGCATACCGCTTCGCTTGCTGGCTCGGACGCCGCTTCCGACGCATTCCTGAAGCGGCTTGGTGTCGCCCGCGTCGAATCGATTCCCGCCTTCGTCGAGGCGCTGAAGCTTTTGCACGTAACCGGACCGTTGCCTGGCCCACGCCTCTCCTCGGTCAGTTGCTCGGGTGGCGAAGCTTCGGTCTTGGCGGACAGTGCGGAAGGGCGTCTCGTACATTTTCCTCGCCTCACCGACGAGCACCGCGCCAGTGTTAAATCGACGCTTGGGCCGCTGGTTGCGGTGGCCAACCCGCTCGACTACCACACCTTCATCTGGAACAACGAGCCGGCGCTGACCGACACCTTCACGGCAATGGTTGCGGGTGGCCTTGATCTCAACATGATGGTGCTTGACTTCCCGCGTCCCGACCGCTGCTCGAACACCACTTATTGGCCGAGTATACGCGCATTCGAAGCGGCGCTGAAGGCCAACAAGGCGCGGGGCGCGATTGTCTCGTCGCTACCCGAGAACATGCCTGAAGAGTACATTCCCGGAATCATAGAGCGTGGCATAGCGCCTTTACAAGGGATTTCAGAAGCGATGCAAGCTGCAGAGGCGGGAGCTTTTATTGGCACGGCGTGGTCGGGGCCGCGGGCCGAGCCAATCGACACCGCGGCTGCAGGTAGGCTTGCCGGCGATCGTCTAGTAATTGAGGAGGCCGAAGCCAAGGAAATGCTGCTCAAAGCTGGGCTGCCCGTGCCAAAGGGCGAGCGCGCCGGCAATGCGGAAGAGGCAGTGACCGTATCCAGGGCGCTCGGAGTTCCTGTAGCACTGAAGGCGCTAGGCGTCGCGCACAAATCGGAAGTTGGTGCGGTGCGGCTGAATCTGTGCGACGCCGAGTCGGTTAGTGCCGCAGCGCATGATCTGCTCGCGCTCGGGTCAGGGCTCTACGTCGAACGTATGGTACGCGACGGCGTCGCCGAACTAATCGTCGGCTTCGTCCGCGACCCCATGTTTGGCACAGTAATGAGGCTCGGCACCGGCGGCGTACTGGTTGAGTTGTTGCGCGACACGGTAACCCTGATGCTGCCGACAACGCACAAGGATATAATAGCAGCGCTGCGCGGACTGAAACTCTACCCGTTGCTGGAAGGCTACCGCGGGCGGCCCAAGGCGGATGTCGCGGCAGCTATCGAGGCCATTTCAGGCCTCGCAACCTTTGTTCAGAAAAATTCCCGCGAGATCGAAGAGGTAGACATTAACCCGCTGATTGTCTGTACAGAAGGCAAAGGCGCCTGGATTGCAGACGCGCTGCTGGTGCTTCGAAGAAGTAAAACTCTGATGCTTGGGAAAACTGGAGAAAATCAGAAATGGTTGGCGTCATCACCACCCGCCGCGAAGGCGCAATCGTAGAGGTCACGCTGGATCGGCCGAAGGCCAATGCCATAGATAACAAAACCTCCCAGCTGATGGGTGATACATTCAAGGCGTTTCGAGACGATCCCGAGTTGCGCGTCGCAATTGTCAAGACGGCCGGTGATAAATTCTTCAGCGCAGGCTGGGATCTTAAATCGGCAGCAGCTGCGGACGAACTCGGCAACAACGACTACGGCGTCGGCGGATTCGGTGGATTGCAGGAACTACGCGGCCTCAACAAACCGGTGATTGCCTGCGTCAATGGCATGGCAGTAGGTGGTGGCTTCGAACTGGCACTCTCCTGTGACCTGATTTACGCCGCCGATCATTCTTCATTCGCGCTGCCGGAAATTCGCGCAGGCGTGCTGGCCGACGCGGCAAGTATCAAGTTACCAAAACGCATTCCTTACCATATCGCCATGGAATTACTGCTTACGGGTCGCTGGATGGATGCCGCAGAGGCGCATCGCTGGGGTATCGTCAATGAGGTGCTGCCCAAGGAAACGCTCGAGGAACGCGTCTGGGAGATTGCACGACTACTCGCCAGCGGGCCGCCGCTCGTATTTGCCGCGATCAAGGAGACGGTACGCGTAGCGGAGGTCCTCACGTTCCAAGACGCCATAAATAGGATTTCGCGTCGCCAACTCGCGAGTGTAGAAGCCCTCCATTGTTCGGAGGATAGGCTGGAGGGACCACGGGCTTTCGCCGAAAAGCGCAATCCGGTTTGGAAGGGGAGATAGCGCAGTTTGCCTAGAGTGATTCGATCAGTGGGCGGCGTATGCCGCTGTCAGTAAGCACGTGTTTCGTAAGATCCAACCCAATTGTATCAGCTCCTGGCTTGGGAACCTCCGTTTCGAATGATGCACGCCGCCCACCTTGCCACAGCGAAGCTGTGAGGGGTGGCCCAACCCCATCAGTGATGGCAGGCGAACTCGGTGCCATCGTCAGACACGATCATTCCTGGCTTGCGGCGTCGGTCGACGATTGCCGTGACTTCGCGGGCACGAGCCGCCCCGAGATCGACGTGTCCGGAATGCGCCCAGGCATTCCTGCTGAACTGCCCCCCGTTTCGACCGGACACCGGCGTTAGCCGGAGGAGCTAGGCCTAGTTGTGGAGCCTCAAGAGGTTGTCCTCGGTCAGCCCGAGGCGGCTGATCGGTGTTTGTGAGTCTAAACCACCATGGGCCCGATGCCAGTTGTATTGATGCAGCCAGATCGGCAACTCTTGAGCGCGGCGATCGGAGGTTGGATAGGCTTTGGCATAAGCCCATTCGCGTAGTGCGGTTTGGATGAAGCGCTCTGCCTTGCCATTTGTTCTCGGCGTGTAGGGTTTGGTGCGGATGTGCTTGATGCCCAGGTCGCCGCACGCCTCGCCGAAGGCGTGAGATCGGTAGCAACCGCCATTGTCGGTCATGACGCGCGTGACGGTGACCCCAAGGCCTCTATAATAGGCCACAGCCGCCTTGAGAAAAGACACCGCGCTGTCCACCGTCTCGTCCGGTTTGATCTCCGAGAAAGCGACGCGGGAATGGTCGTCAATGCAGACGTGGACGAACTCCCAGCCGACGCCTCGGCTCCTGTTTGGACCACTTGAATCGCCGGTGATGCGATGACCAACCCGCTCGAAACGCCCGAACTTTTTGATGTCGATGTGAATGATCTCGCCTGGAGACTCACGCTCATAACGGCGCTCCGGCTCGGCCGGTTCAAGATCGCGGATCCGGTTCAAGCCCAAACGACGAAGCACTCGGCTGACCGTGGCTGGCGACACCTTGACCTCGATTGCGATTTGGGCCGGTGTGGCGCTGCCGGCGCAAGGCCTCGATGGCGGTGCACGTGGCCGGCAGGGTTTGGCTCGGCGATGAATGAGGTCGAGACGAGCGGTCGAGCAAGCCAGCCACACCGTTCTCGCGGAAGCGCTTGACCCATTTGGCGACCGTCTTCGGCGTCGTGTTGAAAAGGTCAGCCGCGCCGGCCTGGCTCAACCCACCCTCGACTACGCTTCGCACCATCGCCTCTCGACCTTTGGGCGTCAAAGGCGCATTCTTGTGGACGTTCATCTGGTCTTTCCTTGGAACACTGAAGCTTCGCAACCTCAGCTTCCTCGGTTCAGACCAGATGGACAACCTCCTGAAAGACCACACCTAGTCCTAGGCATACGCCTATGTCTGACACAAGGTGGAAGTCATGACCGGCGTTGCCCGGCGGCGGCGATTTACGACGGAGCAGAAGCTCTTGGTCGTCAACGAGACGCTGCAACCGGGCATGTCGATCAGCTATGTTGCTCGTCGCCATGGGCTCTCCCCGAGCCTGGTCTTCCGATGGAGACGGCTGATGAGTGAAGGGGGCGAGGAAGCGGTGCGGGCCGACGAGAATGTGGTCGCCGCGTCCGAGGTCCGGCGGCTGGAGGAACGGGTTCGAGACCTCGAACGCCTGCTGGGCCGCAAGACCATGGAGATCGAGATCCTCAAGGAGGCTCTTGATCTTGCACGGGTAAAAAAACCGACCTTGCTGTCGCGATCGCAGGCACCGGAGGATACCCCGTGAAACGGATCGCAGAGACCCTCGGGGTGGCCCGTTCCAACCTGATTGAGCGAGCGGGTGGCAAGCGCCCGAAGCGCGGTCCCCAGACCCGCGCTGGGGATGCGGAGCTCACGTCTGATATCCGTCGCCTGGTGGATAGCCGCCCAAGCTATGGATACCGGCGGATCGCCGCGCTCCTCAAGCGCGAGCGGCGATCCGCCGGCCACGACCCTGTCAACGCCAAGCGCGTCTACCGACTGATGAAGAAGAGCGGCTTGTTGCTGGCCCGGCATACAGGGCGCCGCACCCGCGGGCCCATGACGGAACGATCATGACAAGCCGCTCCAACGAGCGTTGGTGTTCGGACGCGCTGGAATTCACCTGCTGGAATGGCGAGATCGTGCGGGTTGCCTTTGCCCTGGACACCCACGACCGCGAGGTCATCAGCTGGGTGGCCACAACGGCTGGGATCTCCGGCGAGATGATCCGGGACATGATGGTCCACTGTGTCGAACAGCGGTTCGCCGACATCCGCGCTCCGCGCGAGGTGCAATGGCTGACCGACAATGGATCCATCTTCGCCGCCTATCGCACCCTTGAGATTGCCGCCGCCCTGAACCTGGAGCCCTGCTTCACGCCGGTCGAAAGCCCCGAGAGCAACGGCATGGCCGAGGCGTTCGTCAAGAGCTTCGAGCGTGACTATGTTCGTGTGAACCCGATCCCTGACGCGAGCACCGCCCTGCAGCGGATCGACCAATGGATGGAGGATTACAACTCAGAACACCCGCACTCCCGGGTGGGCTACCGCTTAACGCGGGAGTACATTGCATCACTCAATCGAGCCGAGTGTCCGGTCTGACGGGGGCAACTCCACACTCCCATTAGCGGGGAGGTCTTCCGCGTCAATGGCATTAGCCTTCGTGCAATCGAGCGTGAGGCGAGGATCGCCCCTTCACTGCGCGTGGTTACAAGTTCAGCCATTCGTTCTCTTCTCCATTGTCAGCGCGTTGAGACCAAGCTATCGCTTGATTGCAGAGGACGTGAGCCCACCGTCAAGACGCCCGGCTGTTTCCGACAAAAAGCGGTTCTTAGCCGCGCTTCATCAAGCCGAGCATTTGTCGCGCTTCGGCCGGTGTGGCGATGCTGGCGCCCATCCTCTCAATAATCCCAACCGCGTTGTCGACGAGTTCGGCGTTGGATGCCAGCACGCCGCGCCGCAGATAGATATTGTCCTCCAGCCCGACGCGAATATGTCCTCCTAGTCTCACAATTGCCGCAACCGTCGGCATTTCGTCCGGACCACAGCCAAATCCAGCCCAAATCGCACCGGGAGGCAGGATTTCTTTCATGGCCTGGATCACGATCGGCTCAGCAGGAGCGCCAGTACCGGTGCTAAGGCAGAATTGGAACAGCGGCGGGCCCTTGAGGGTACCTTCTTCGATGAGCTTCTTGGCATTTTCGATGTGGCCGAGGTCGAAGCATTCGAGCTCGGGCTTGACGCCGGCATCCTGCATGAGCTTCGTCATTTCTCGCAAGTCGGACATTCGCGCCACATAGATCGATTCGCCGAACGCCAACAAACCACAATCAAGTGTGGCGATCTCCGGCTTGAGCGTAGTCGCTTGGAGGACACGATCCCTCGGGCACTTGAGCGCAGTGGCCTTGCCAAGCGTTGGCGGGTCGAGGGAATCGAGCACAATCGTACCATCCATTCCGCATGTCAGATTGATGATGACGTCGGTGGACGAGTCGCGCAGCTTCTTTACGACTTGTTCATAAAGCTCCAAGCGATTCGAAGGCGTCCCGTCCTCCTCACGAACGTGGATGTGAACGACGGCAGCCCCTGCTTTCGCCGCATCAATGGCCGCTGTAGCGATTTGCGAAGGCGTCTTGGGGATGTTCGGATGCTTTGCAACGACTGCCGCATTCCCGCCGGTGATTGCGCACGTGAGAACGACTTTTCGGGACATCAAGGACTCCTCTATTGATATGTCGGGACTATCGCGAGACGGAATTGAGCAGTAAGTATTTGGACCTCTCAAGGAGCCGGTGCTCCGGTCTGGAGATTCGCGGTGCGACCCACATTCCGCGCCGGACTTTCGCATTGGCTTTGCCGCGCGATCCGCAGCTTTTCGAGAAACTCCGGGCGAAGTGGCTCTCTTTGGGGCTTACGACCCCGACATTGAGCTGCAAGTGCTCCGCTGTCGTCGACATCATAACAGGGACGTCCGCGGCAGCAGCAACTTCAACCTGATAGCCGATGGCAAAACCGCAGCTCGAACAATCGCCACGGCGCCTTGCGCGACTAGCCTACGCGGAGCGGCAATGTAGGGTCGGACGAGCGCTGGATCGCCGCTCATCGTGCGGTCCACCGTAGATTTTGGCACCTTGATCACGACGGCAAACCCGTAAGTGTCCCGACCGACTCATCAGCAAGCCGAGAGGCGGCGCGCGCGGACCCAACCGGGCTCACGATCAAAGTCCAGGATTCCAACACAGCTTTTGTTTTCAATGCCATTGAGACGTCCAGATCGCAAACGTGTGACGGATCGACTATAGACGCCCGAAGGCGCCGGATTTCCACGAACTTGGCATGGAAACAGTCGGAAATGTGTGTCCCATAGGTAAATTGCGGAGGTTCGCGCCCCCGACATGACTCGGCCGTTCCTCGTGAGCGCATCGTGGACTCGCCACAGATCTACAGGGAAATCGCGTTCCTTCCGTTCGGCCTGTGTGTGATCCAAGCAACAAGATCCTCTGCTGCATTGCCGATCAAACTCGGCTGGCCGTGCCATTGTCCCACCGAGCTATTCGCCTCCATTGCCCTGCGCTAGACTCGGACACTGCAAATCGATCTCACGGTACGAATTTTCCCAGCTCAAACATGTGACGCTCTAGACTCGCGAGCTCTACCTTGCGGTGGGCGCGGTGTCAGGCCATCCTGCGCACTCATTTAATCCCATTCGTATTGGATGCACAACGAGCGCTAAGCGCTTTAGTCCTGGCTCTCCTCCTCAGCTGGGCAAATATTCGCGACTCCAGCTTTCGCTTATGGCTCCCCTGGCCAGCAACCCGTCTATCTCCGCTTCAGCATATTGCAGTGACCGCAGAACTTGCCGTGTCGAGGCGCCGTATTTTTCTGCGGGCGGCAGTGGATGTATCTTTCCAACGGCCAAGCGTATTGCATACGGATCAACCTGCGTTACCGCGTGGCCGCTGGGATGGTCACCAAATATTGAGAAGGAGTAACTGCCCTGTCCGCTAGTCGAAGCACGATCCGCCGGCTTGGAATTTGCAGATCGAATTGCCTCTATGTCCTCGCAAATTGCAGCGCCGATGTCGGCTGCCTTGAATCGTGACAACCATTCTTCAGCGGAAGTCTTGCCGATCGCGTCTGTGAGATAGGAGGCGCGACCATCTTTCGGTACATCAGGTAGTCGTTCTAGCCCTTCGATCGACGCAAAGCGCGGCACGTCGCCCTCTAAGGCGCTGAGCAGAAGGCTGCGGCCGGAGGCCGTCGCATAGAGGCGGGTCAATGCATCATAGCCCCTTACGTCAGGACCGGCAGGTTCGTCGAAGGGTCCACGCCGTTCATAGTCGTAACAGAATGGCAGCTGCGCGAGGCCGGAGACTGCGGAGAGCGAAGTCCGGGCTCGCCCTGCGTGGCCGGTCCTAAGTTTTTGGTACAGTGCGGCAGCAATGCCAAGACCTGCCCCAAACCCGGACATCACGTCAATCGTGCCGTCGTGCGCGTGGTCCTCAGGCTTGTCTGCGGAACCACCGAACCTCAGCATAATGCCCGTTGTCGCCTGGACGAGGTTGTCATAACCCCGGTAGTCGCTGCGGGGGCCGCGACGGACGCCGCCGAAGCAATCGAGCTGACAGAAGACTGCGGCCGGATTGAGCGCTTGCAGGCCCTCCATATCGAGCCCCATGCGCTTGACCTGTTGGTCAGTCGCATTCCAGACGATGACATGAACAGACTTTATCAGCCTGTCGAAAACCTCCCGGCCACCTGATGACCGGAGATCTACCAGAACCGAACGTTTGCCCCGCATATGAGTCATGCCAACGATGACCGTGTTCGAGCAATCGTAAAGAGGGCGCGCAGGGTCGACCTTGATAACCTCCGCTCCGAAACGGCCGAGGTAGTACGTGGAGTGCGGACCAGCGATCACGTTGGCTAAATCGAGGATCCGTACGCCGTCGAGCCATGCTGCGTGGGTCTCCGCAAGCGGGGCCATCGGCGTGCGAGATGGGGTCGCCGAGACCGCGGCGAGTGCCTGATCGAAGTCGCACCACTTCCTGGATTTCGGGGTTAGCATCACTTCCCCGCTTTCCTCCAACCACGCTATCGGCCCGGGCTGGATCATCCGCCCATATACGGGATCGTCGACCTCGATCATGAGGCCGGCGCATTCAGCGTGATCGTCGCTGATCCACTCCTGCAGCCAGCGCTGAGGCGCACCGGGTAATTGCGCTTTCCCGAAGATGCGCTCCCATTCCTTTGCGGTTCGGGTCAGGAAGATGGTTTTCATACGGCCGGCGATCTTGTCGGCCCAGATCTTCGGTAATGGAGACACGCTGACCGAGTGATCGGATCTCCATTCCCGGATCGGAAGATAGGAATCGACCTCCTCTGCCAGACCCTCGGCAACGAGCTCGTTGTATAGTCCGAGAACTTGCAAGCAGCGCTTCGCATGATGCTTGTGGCCTAGGCAAACGACATAGAACATGCGCCCGTCCTTGCATTTGTAGTTGCGGCAAAATGGATCGAGCAACTCCTGTGAAGACTCGTAAGAAAGATCCATCGGCATGCCTGCATCGCGCCGGCGGTCGATCTCGCGCTCGCGTCGTTTCTTATAGCGGAGCGGAAGGTCTTTGATGTGGATGGAATTGTAGGCGAGGCCCTCCAGGAGGGCGCAGGCAAGAGGTACCTCGATGTGGTCGCCAGTCCCGCTGCGCTCCCGCGCTTGAAGTGCTAGAACCGTGGCAGATGCCGCGAGCATCGTACCGTAGGCTGAAGCCAGAGGCAGCGGCGAGAAAGACGGATTGACACCCATCAGCACGCGGTTGACACCCATATTGGTGAACACTCCTGAGGATGCCGCGATTACCCCTTCAAAAGCGCGCCACTCGCGACGAAGTTGGTCGTTCGAAGCAAATCCCGGAACTGACACGGTGATCAGGTCGGGCCGGACGCTCCGCAGGGCCGCGAAGTCAATGCCAAGACGCCTTAGTACCCCCGGGCGGAAGTTCTCGACCACGATATCAGCCTCTCGGATGAGGGTCTGCGCCTGGGATACGCCTTGCTTACTCTTCAGGTCGATCTGGACGATCAGTTTGTTTCGATTAAGGGTCGCATTAGCCGGGCTATGCCAGAGGGGACCTGTTGGCGGGTCGATATGCACGACAGTGGCGCCAAAGTCCGCAAGGATCATCGCAACTGCTGGGCCGGCAATGTACTGGCCGAAATCGACGACCTTGACACCGAAGAGAGGAAGGGTTGAACTTCGCATTGCTATCACTTTATTACTTGTCCGCGAGCGGCTTTTGGTATGCTAGATACTTCGTAGTGATGCTCGGAACGTCCACAACGCGTAGTCCGCGCAAATGGACAATCGGCCTCGAGCGCACGGCCCCACTTTACGGGTATCGGCGAGGCTGGCTGGCAGATCGTGTTTTCTCCCGGCCAGCTTCGACAAACAGGAATCGCTCTGTTGGGTCCGCTATGATCCTGCGGATCCGACCTACTTGGCATGCCCTGGTCTTGCGGTGTCCTGGGCTCAGCGGAACATGCGGACTAGACTCCACACCATATCCTTCTCCTTTGCCCCTGCAGGTCATTAACATCTCGGAAATCATCTTGAGCTTTCCCCTCACTAGAATCTGGTGCTTGCGAGCTCTGGAGAGCTGACTTTAACGCCAGCGCCTCTGCTCAGTGCCATCAATAGATACCCCGCGGACAGACGATCGCCAGCGCCTGTGGCGGAAGCCAGCGTGGCCGGCATCTCAGACCAACGCCTGCCCGTCCAGCATGCGCGCGAAATTTACGATCATCGATTGGGCGCACCGTCAATACAGGTATGCACATGCTGAGGCGCAGTTTCCGCGTTCGATTGATGACAACGGGCGCGGCCCTAAGAGGATGCGTTGTCCTTCCTTGTTGGCTCCATCATAGGCTATCCGACGAGTAGTAATTTCATAGTACAGGGCGAAAGAGGCTCAAGACACTACCAGCCCTGATGGGTAAAGCTGGATGGCTGCTGGATAATGTGACGCAGGCGGTTACTAGTTGGAGAGCTTGTGGAGTGACGGCGGTGTCGATGAGAGCTGCGGCTAGCGCTTGCTCCAGACCTTGGCCGCCATCAAGCGGCCCGCTCAATGCCAACTGCGCGTACAGGTGCGAGGCAAAACCGCCACAGAGAGAACGAGAGGTTCTCGTGGACGGCGAGTCGTGCGCATACCAGCCCGCATCCATCTTCGTCCGCCTGATAAGTATACTTAGGCGATGTTTAGTCCCCGCACTTGCTGAAGTCGAATCTCTCGGGAAATTTCACAGATCAACCTCGGTTTCTACGCACCGTGACGCATCAGTTCAAATTCGCACAAGCCGCTCCGCGTGATCTCAAGTCTCAACCACGACGGTTGTATCTTAACGGTTGGACCAAAAGCACTTGAAGCGCGAGTACCTGGGCCAGTGATTTAGCTCCAATCGTACGCTAGTGATCCTTGGGTTTGCCAGCGTCGCAGCCAGCGTCGAACCCCAGTGGGCCTTGGCCTGCAGTTGCGACTTCATTCAAAAGAATGAATGGCTCCGGCCGTTGCGGCGCCCCGTTGCTTGCAACGGTTGCAGTGAAATGGTTCCGCGGCAAGACCGAGCCGGATGGATCGCGCCGCCGCTTTTTGAGTCACTTCACCCAGGATCGAGATGTTTTGATATGAATCCCTTCATATTCTTTCAAGCGCATGAAGAATTTCAGCCGGTTATCCGCCCGGATTAAAGGAAATAGGCGTCAAACTCGATTATGATTCCCTGACTGCGCAAGCTTCATGGCTCTGTCCAGTGCTGCCAACGAAGGTCCGCCTCAGCACTAAAGCAGCTGGGCTAGCGACTCCTCGCCAGCTTGCCGCGGTTTCAAACTGGAGTAAATTGAATGTCGGAATCTAAAGTGTCGCGCGCGCGCAAGATCACCAGGGTCACTTGTATTGGCGGCGGCGTGATCGGAGCTGGTTGGGCGGCGCACTTCATGCGGGCAGGGCTTGATGTCGTGGTGTACGACCAAGCCGCGGACCGAGAGAACTATCTCAAAGAAAGTCTTGCGACGGCTATGCCTGCGCTCACGGAGTTGGGCATGTCCCCCGGCGCCTCGACTTCTCGGGTTTCCTTTACTGCTAATTTCGAAGAGGCATTGAAAGGTACCGATTTTGTGCAGGAAAGCGCTCCCGAAAACATCGACGCGAAAATACACTTGCTTTCAGAAATTGATGCGCTTGTGCCGTCTGATGTTGTCATCGCGTCAAGTTCTTCCGGCTTTCTTGCCTCACAGTTGAGAAAGCGCGCGCGGCATCCGGAGCGCATTCTTGTCGGCCACCCGTTCAATCCGCCTTTTCTGATTCCACTTGTTGAGATTGCCGGAGGCGATGCAGCTAGACAGGCAGCGGATAGCGCGACTGCATTTTACGAATCGACCGGCAGCGAAGTGGTCGAGCTAGACCGGGAGATTGAGGGTTACATCGGCAATCGTGTCCAATATGCCGTTCTCAAAGAAATTCTCTTCATGATGTCGCAAGGGGTGGCCGATCTTGAAGGGATAGATAAGGCCATTGCGGCAGGTCCAGCTATCCGCTGGGCAGCAATGGGCGTCTCTTCTTCTTTGTATCTCGGGAAGAGCGATCCGTCTCAATGGAAGAAGCTCGTGGAGAGCATCGGTCGTGACTTAGACAGCTATACTGCGCCTTCGGACTTCAAGCCAGGCGAGGCGCTGCTGCAGGCATATGCCGAAGAGGTCTCCAACGGGATCGGTGCGAAAGGGCAGGCGGGGCTCATGGCCTTGCGCAATGCTGGCGTGGTGAGCATCCGCTCCGCCTTGGAGCGTGTGCGGGCTAGCCTTGCAGGAGCGAAGCATGGCATGGATTAAGGCGTGGGACGGGATTGTCAAGAAAGACTGGTTGGACCAGCTCGAGCACGTCAATTTTCTGACCTACCAACGCATAGCCGATCTCGCCAGTGGTGAAATCTGGCGCCGGGCAAAGGACAACAGCGGCCTGGCACTGGGTGTTCAGTTCGTCCTGACAGAAACGCATGTTTGTTATATTCGCGAACTGCGGTTGGGCGCGCCCGTCGAAATCTTTACATGCCTCATCGCTTACGACAGCAAGCGGTTCCATCTGTTTCATCGCCTCGAAAGCACCGGCAATCTTGTTTGCACGGTCGAGACAATGAACTTATGCTTCGATCCCGTAACCCGCAGGGTGGCTCCACTCCCAGCCGTAGTTAGCAGCCATTTCGCGTCTTGGGGGAGTTCGCCGCATACCGTCCAGGCGCAATTGTCAATCGGGCGTAGACCATCCTACAATTGAAGCCATCATGCATGTTACAGCGGGTAGATGCTAAACTATGGAGCTGGGGCAGAAGGCAAGCTAGACCTCGATCCGCTGGTGCATCCCGACCCGCAATCGTCGTGATACGCTGGGGGTGACCTGCCACTGAGTATTCCTTCCAAAGGAGTTAGAGTCCGGCCCGAAGAAGGACGGACAGATGAAGCGAGCACGGTCCACGGAAGAGGAGATTATCAGGGTGCTGAAGGAGCATGAGGCCGGGGCGAAGACGACCGATCTGGCTCGCAAGCACGGGATCTCCGAGGCGACAATCCACAACTGGAATGGCCAAATTCGGCAGCATGACGTCTCCAAAACGAAGCGGTTGAGCGCCCCGGAGGAGGAGAACGGGGAAGCTGAAGAAGCTTTTGGCCGAGCAGGTGCTCGATGCAGTCGCACTTCGCGTGCTCCTTTCAAAAATAGCAGGGCCCGCCGGCAAGCGCGCAGCGGTCGCGCATCTGCAGTCCGTCATGAGCCTGTCGGAACGGCGGGCCTGCTCGATTGTGGTGGCCGTCAGAAAATGATTCGCTATTGCTCCGGCCGCCCGCCAGAGGCAGTTCTGCGTGGCCGATTGCGCGATCTCGCCAACGAGAGGCGTTTCGGCTATCGCCGCCTGTTCGTCCTGCTGCGGCGCGAGGGCGGGATCTACTGGGCTTTATCGCGAGGAAGGGCTCACCGTCCGCAAGCGGCGGGCTCGCCGCAAGGCCGTGGGCCGGTCGTGATCGAAGCCAAGCCAAATGCCCGCTGGACTTCGTCCACGACCAGTTCGCCAATGGCGACGCTTCCGCATCCTCAACATCGTCGAGGACGTCACCAAGTGGAGTTGCCCCCGTCAGATCGGACACTCGGCTGGTTTGAGTGATGCAATGTACTCCCGCGGTGAGCAGTAGCCCAGCCGGGAGTGCGGGTGTTCTGAGTTGTAATCCTCCATCCATTGGTCGATCCGCTGCAGGGCGGTGCTCGCGTCAGGGATCGGGTTCACACGAACATAGTCACGCTCGAAGCTCTTGACGAACGCCTCGGCCATGCCGTTGCTCTCGGGGCTTTCGAGCGGCGTGAAGCAGGCTGCGCATTCCAGGGATGGTGATCAGGTGTTCCATGCGATGGTGATCACGGATTCCAGTGATCGTGATCAGGACGGAGGCGAACACGGCTGACGGATTTATGTGTGCTGGAAATGTCCTCCTCGTCAAGGCTGGCGGGTTGGTTCGAAGATCGTTCCGGCGGTCCATGGGAGGGCCCCGTGCGCGGCGCGGAGTGCCCCCACGAGCGACGTAGCGACGCGCGCGGGAGGGGCCTGTGGGCCGGCGGGGCGATCGTGCGCGAGGTGCTCACGGTTTTTTCTTTTCGCCAGCCTGACGCCGTAGACTGTCGCCTTTGCGCTCGAGGCGGTGCGCATTGTGAATGATGCGATCCAATATCGCGTCACCGAGAGTGGGATCGGCAATGACGTCATGCCATTGCGACACGGGGACCTGACTTGTGATCAATAAGGATCCCTTGTCGTAGCGATCGTCGACGATCTCAAGCAGATCACGACGCTGGTCGGCGGTGAGCGGTTCAGGTCCCCAGTCGTCGAGGATGAGGAGATTGACACGCTCAAGCGCGGCGATCAGGCGCGCCAGACGGCCTTCGCCGCGCGCCTGAGCGAGATCGGCGAACAGGCGGGATGCCCGCTTGTAGAGGACGGAGAAGCCGTCGCGGCAGGCTTTGTTGCCGAGCGCACAGGCAAGCCAGGACTTGCCGGTGCCGGTTGGGCCGACAATGACCAGGTGGTTGGCCTCACGGATCCATTGGCTGGTGGCGAGGTTCTGGAAGAGCGAACGGTCGAGGCCGCGAGCGGTGCGATAGTCGACGTTCTCGATGGCGGCAGCTTGACGGAGTTTGGCACTGCTCAAGCGGCGCGTGAGGCGGCGGTTGTCGCGGGCGGTGACCTCGCGATCCACGAGGAGGCCGAGCCACTCGGCGTGCGGCATCTCGGCCGCCTCGGGATTGTTCTGCAGTTCGACGAGGGTATCGGCCATGGCGGCGAGACCGAGGGCGCGCAAGCGATCGACAGTGGGGTGAATGAGCACGATGATCTCCTGATCAGTTGTAGTAGCTGCGGCCACGGATGTTGGCGTGGAAGAGGATGGGCGCCCCTCGGTGGGAGGAGCGGTTCTGTCGGTGCCGTTCTTGAGGATGGCGGCGACCGATTTGTAGGAACGGGCGTTGAGCAGAAGGGCACGGGCGCAGGCGGCGTCGACGCGTTCCTGGCCGTAGCGCTTGACCACCGATGGTGTTGAGAAGCCCTATCGTCAGTTCAAGGCCACTTTTTTTGGCTTCTCCTTCCAGGCCGCCACCATCCGCTCGTACGCCTGCTCGACGCGTGCGACATAGCCAGCTTCCCGCTCACGCAGTTCCTTGATCCAGTAGTCCCGACCCGGGCCAGCCTTGCCATAGGCACGAGGCGCTCCAGCCTTGAGTGCCACCTTCCGGAGTTTCATCGCTGTGAACGCCGGTCGTGCGTAAGCATAATCTTTCCCGGTCCTCAGGACGTGCCAGATCATCACTGCGAGCTTACGTGCCGTGGCGACGGCCGCGACTCCAGCCCCATGCTTCTTTTGCATGCGATTGAAGAAGGCCCGCAGCGGCCCGGGCGCCGTCTTGGCCGACCAGGCCGCTTCAACCAGCATCTTGCGGGCGTCACGATTGCCCTGTTTCGAGATACGACCATGCCTTGGCGGATGCTCTCCCGATTGCCGAACTCGAGGGGTCAAACCGAAGTAGCTGCTGAGCTTATCCGGTGATTGGAAGCGTGCGATGTCGCCGATGGAGGCCAGTACACTCGATGCGGCGACCGAACTCACGCCGGGGATCGTCATCAGCTTGAGAGCCCGTGGATCGTCCAAAGCCTGTTGGGCCACGACTTTGTCGATTTCCGATAGTTGCTTCGTCACGCGTTCGAGTTCCGTGATAAGACGCTGGAGCATCGCACGCTTCTCCGATGGAAGAGGCAGACTGTCCAGCCAATGCTGTCCGTGCTTGCCGAAGAGATAGCCTTTGTAGGGCGGGATGAGGTTGGCATGCAGGATAGCCTTCATTCGTCCTTTAATCCGGATGATCTGCGCCAAGACGCCAGCGCGCTCGGCCATCTGGCGCCGGCGGCTGTAGGTGTCCTCGTCAGCCACCCAGACCTCCGGCAAGAAGCCAGCAGCATGCAACTTTGCCAGGGTCCCAGCATCGACCTTGTCCGTTTTGACTCGCGCATAGGCGATCGCCCGAACGAGCCTCGGATTGGCGACCGCGACGCGCTTAACGTGCGGGCGCAGAATACGTTCGACCGCCGCGCTGTTGCCCGTTACCTCGATGACCACCTCATCCTCGAGGCTGAGTGTCTTGGCAAAGGCGACAAGCCGATCGTGGACGAGATCAACGCGGAGCTGTCGGATTATTGTTCCGTCCTCCAGGATCGCCACTTCGGCGAAGGATCGGTGGATGTCCATGCCGACGATTTGCATGCTTGCTTCTCCTTTGTCTCAGGAGCCAGTGGCTTGCACGACATCTACGGATCCGCGCTCGCAGCGCAGCCGGGCAAGTCGTAGGGGCGGCCAAGTAACAAAGCGAGCTCACAGCTCATGGTCATGGCGGCCTGCCACCGTTTCGTGCTCCAGCGCCCCTATCCCGGCTTGGACAGACTAATCCGGACGACCGGTCCTCTCCACCGGGTTTGAGCGCTGAAAACATCATGCCCTTTAAGAATGCCGATGGCCGAACGGAAGCCCTGTTCCGGATGCGGCCGCGACCGCAGGATGACGTCGATCAGCGTGTCGGCGTCGGGGCCGACCTTGGCGGCTTCGGAACGAATGCGCTCATGGGTCCAGTCGCGATAGCGGCGATGCGAGCTCGGCATATGCTCGGGAACCGTGGTCGGGCGATGCGGCAAGGTGCTGCGCAGATGCGAGGCCACCCGCTTGCCGCGGAGGAAGATCTCGACGGTCTTTTGGGTGACGCGAGCCTCAACCTCCTGATGCACGAGGTTGTGAGGGACGCTGTAGTAATGCTTGGCGATCTCGACGTGATAATCGAGCTTGACCCGGCAGCGCTTCCACTCGGCATACTCGTACGGTTCATCTGGCAAGGGCGTGAGCGCCGGACGATCGAGCTCCTCGAACAGTTCGCGCCGACTTCGCCCCCAGCTCCGCAACGGTCGATTGTTGAGATCGACGAGCAGCGCGTGGATCGCCTCGTTGAGGGCGGCGAGCGAGAAGAAACGGCGGTTGCGCAGGCGCGCCAGAATCCATCGCCCGACGATTTGGACCCCGACTTCGACCTTGGCTTTGTCGCGCGGCCGATACGGCCGTGCCGGCATGATGGCGGTACGGTAATGGCGGGCGAGATCGGCATAGGTCCGGTTGACCATCGGCTCGTGAAAGCAGGCCCGGGTGATGCCGGCCTTCAGATTGTCGCTCACCGTCTGCCGGGCCACACCGCCGAAAAAGCAAAAAGCCCTATGGGAGCCGATCCAGTCCGGCAGGCTCTGGCTGAGGCTGGCCTCAGCGTAGGTGTAGTTCGAGGCGCCGAGCACAGCGACGAAGATCTGCGCGCTGCGCACCTCACCGCTGAGCCCGTCAACTACCTCCATGGTGTGGCCGGAATAGTCGACGCAGCTTCTCGCCGGCGACATGAACCTGGCGCAGGGTCGGCTTGAGGCGGCCGGCCCATTCCTTGTAGCGTTCGCAGAACCACGAATAGCTGAAGCTGTCGGAGTTTGCGTCGCAATACTCCTCCCACAACAGCATCAGCGTGACGTTCGGACGCCGCAACTCGCGATGCACGAGCGTCCAATCCGACTGCGGTCGCTCGTCGCTGGGCCGATCGGAGGGTGGCGGATACAAGCGGTTCTCGAGCTGGACGTCGTCATCCAGCTCGGGCGGCAACGGCCAGGTCAGGCCGGCGCGGCGGGTTCGATTGAGGTACTTGCTGACCGTGCCCTGGGCCAGACCGAGGCTGCGGGCAACGGCGCGCTGCGACATGCCGACGCTGTAGTGCAGGCGTAGAACTTCGCGAACGTGGCGCATGGACAGTCTCTCTGTAGGCATCTCGATCCTCTGCGGTTGGGCAAAAGACCGAGCTACCCCGGTTACAGACTGTCAGCGGTGGACGCCTCCTGGTTGTCCCCCATCATGATCGCTGGAAATAGCGATCACGATCGGCTGGAAACGGTGATCACGATCGGCTGGAACACGCAGCAGGGCTCGAGGTTCAGGGCGGCGGCAATCTCAAGGGTAGGATAGGCGGCGAAGATGGATCCATGTCGGTCAGCCATTGCACCTTGCGCGGAGCCCGGATGTCGGCGAACCGCTGTTCGACACAGTGGACCATCATGTCCTGGATGATCTCGCCGGAGATCCCAGCCGTTGTGGCCACCCAGCTCATGACCTCGCGGTCGTGGCTGTCCAGGGCAAAGGCAACCCGCACGATCTCCCCATTCCAGCGGGTGAACTCCAGGCCTCCGAACACCAACGCTCGTTGGAGCGGCTTGTCATGATCGTTCCGTCATGGGCCCGCGGGTGCGGCGCCCTGTATGCCGGGCCAGCAACAAGCCGCTCTTCTTCATCAGTCGGTAGCCGCGCTTGGCGTTGACAGGATCGTTACCGGCGGATCGCCGCTCGCGCTTGAGGAGCGCGGCGATCCGCCGGTATCCATAGCTTGGGCGGCTATCCACCAGGCGACGGATATCAGACGTGAGCTCCGCATCCCCGGCGCGCGTCTGGGGACCACGCTTCGGGCGCTTGCCACCCGCTCGCTCAATCAGGTTGGAACGGGCCACCCCGAGGGTCTTTGTGATCCGTTTCACGGGTATCCTCCCGTGCCTGCGATCGCGACAGCAAGGTCGGTTTTTTTTACCGGTGCAAGATCAAGAGCCTCCTTGAGGATCTCGATCTCATGGTCTTGCGGCCCAGCAGGCGTTCGAGGTCTCGAACCCGTTCCTCCAGCCGCCGGACCTCGGACGCGGCGACCACATTCTCGTCGGTCCGCACCGCTTCCTCGCCCCCTTCACTCATCAGCCGTCTCCATCGGAAGACCAGGCTCGGAGAGAGCCCATGGCGACGATCAACATAGCTGATCGACATGCCCGGTTGCAGCGTCTCGTTGACGACCAAAAGCTTCTGCTCCGCCGTAAACCGCCGCCGCCGGGCAACGCCGGTGATGACTTCCACCTTCGAAAACGTGTCGGACATAGGATGCCTATAGGAGCCCGTCTGAGTAATGCCTTAGCGTACGCGGAGGAGAGAGGTCGTATTTTTTGCATCGCGCCCGTTTGAGATTAGCGGGCGCCAGCCAGTTTAAGAAGATTGTGGGCAGTGCAAACCAACGCCCACTCACACCGCACTTTGTCGAGCCCTCGCAGCAAGAATTGACGAAAACCTCTCGCCTGTTTGATTTGTCCAAACACTGGCTCGACCACTTGCTTTCTCAGCCGATATCGACTCCGATAGCCACCGCGTTTAAGCTTGGCTGCCATTGCCATCATCCGCGACTGCTTCTTGAGCCGCCTCCATGTTGTTTTCGGCACATCCCGGCGCCGACCTCGTCGGCAGGCCAAATAGGCGCTGATACCTCGCTCAGCCAGAGCCTTAGCTTCGCTCGCAAACCCATTGTCCGCCGAAATCTCGATTGGCTTCCGTCCGAATGCTGCCCTCGTAGCGTCAATCAGTGGGATCAGTCCATCAACTTCGCCGCTGTTCGTTATCAGCGGTGCGAGACAATGATTTGTCTTTCCGCATCAACCTCGAGTTGACCATTGTACCCCGCAATAAATCCATCTCTCGTGGGCAATATACGACTGTCTGGATCGGTGAAGTTGCGCTGCGCTCTCTCGGGTGGTTTTCAGTCAAGCGAGCGATTGGGTCGCCCATAAGTCCGCATTCCAGAAGATGGTCCAGGCCCGTTAGGGTCGACCATCCCTGCGTCGCGCCTCGCCTCCTCTTCGAGTACCGTCTTCGCCATTCGAATGCGATCAAGACGCTCTTGTTTTGTTTTGATCCACGCAGGCATCTCATCGCCTCGACATGATCCATGTTCGGCGTCGTCTACGCCATCATGGCGCTCTGCCGTTTCGAACCAGCTGGCGATCTGGGATGCCAGCTCGCTCTCACTTTGCCGCATGCGGGCATAGCTCATCGCCTTTGTGACGGGAGGCATTCGCCTTCAACTTCGTGCCATCGACAGCGACGTGGCCGAGGCTCACCAAGCCCGCTGCGCGGCACAGTCGGAGAACTTGCAGAAACAGATCCGCAAGTGGAGAGATGACGCTTCCGAAAATCACTAATGGTACGGAAGTCCGGTCTGTTCATAGCGGTTAACGCCATGAAATCCAGACGCTCCTCACAGCACCGGGAGATCCGTCGCGACGAATAAACGCTCTGTGTATAGGCATATAGGAGCAGAGCGACCATCACACCCGGGTGGTACGGCGCGTATCCACGATCGTCGTCGTAACTCGAAAGGGGGTTAGGTCAAGTTGGTGCCGAACCAGATCGCGGACGAAATGAGCGATATGATCGGCCGGCACAAACTCGCCTAGCGAGGGTGGGAGCAGCCAGTCTTGGTCAACATCCCTAGGGCGAAATGTCTTCATTCAAAAATTGAATCGCGATCAGATCGATACGGCAACGAAATACTCAGACAGGCTCCTAGGACTAGGCCTAGCTGTGGTCTCTCAAGAGGTTGTCCATCTGGTCTGAACCGAGGAAGCTGAGGTTGCGAAGCTTCAGTGTTCCAAGGAAAGACCAGATGAACGTCCACAAGAATGCGCCTTTGACGCCCAAAGGTCGAGAGGCGATGGTGCGAAGCGTAGTCGAGGGTGGGTTGAGCCAGGCCGGCGCGGCTGACCTTTTCAACACGACGCCGAAGACGGTCGCCAAATGGGTCAAGCGCTTCCGCGAGAACGGTGTGGCTGGCTTGCTCGACCGCTCGTCTCGACCTCATTCATCGCCGAGCCAAACCCTGCCGGCCACGTGCACCGCCATCGAGGCCTTGCGCCGGCAGCGCCACACCGGCCAGCAAATCGCAATCGAGGTCAAGGTGTCGCCAGCCACGGTCAGCCGAGTGCTTCGTCGTTTGGGCTTGAACCGGATCCGCGATCTTGAACCGGCCGAGCCGGAGCGCCGTTATGAGCGTGAGTCTCCAGGCGAGATCATTCACATCGACATCAAAAAGCTCGGGCGTTTCGAGCGGGTTGGTCATCGCATCACCGGCGATTCAAGTGGTCCAAACAGGAGCCGAGGCGTCGGCTGGGAGTTCGTCCACGTCTGCATTGACGACCATTCCCGCGTCGCTTTCTCGGAGATCAAACCGGACGAGACGGTGGACAGCGCGGTGTCTTTTCTCAAGGCGGCTGTGGCTTATTATGGAGGCCTTGGGGTCACCGTCACGCGCGTCATGACCGACAATGGCGGTTGCTACCGATCTCACGCCTTCGGCGAGGCGTGCCGCGACCTGGGCATCAAGCACATCCGCACCAAACCCTACACGCCGAGAACGAATGGCAAGGCAGAGCGCTTCATCCAAACCGCACTACGGGAATGGGCTTATGCCAAAGCCTATCCAACCTCCAATCGCCGCGCCCAAGAGCTGCCGATCTGGCTGCATCGATACAACTGGCACCGGCCTCATGGTGGTATAAAGTCACAAACCCCGATCAGCCGCCTCGGTCTGACTGAGGTCAACCTCTTGAGGCTCCACACCTAGCTCCTCCGGCTAACGCCGGTGTCCGGTTCGAAACGGGGGGGCAGTTGCGAGTGGCCTTCGAGACGCTTCCGGATGATCTGCAGCTAGTGCGGCATCTGTCAAGCTGCCGAAGCCATTCGCTTTGACATCGCGTCCACGCGCGATGCTTCCAGGCGGTCGGCAGGTCATGACGGCGGTCGGTAGTGCGCACACTGCGCGGCGCCGCCATGATGGCGCGGATACCCATGATGGAGCTGCAGATTAACTCGACTGCGCTCGCAAGCTCGAGTCCTGATCGCTACACTGAACAGTAAGGGCGCAAAAGCTGGCCGGGAAGCGACCCAAGCTACGCACAAGGCTAAGCAAGTCAACACGCCCACCTTCAGTTCGGACGCACCATCTGCTCGATCGGCCAAGGCTGAGTTCATCCATCGAGACGATCCGCGCGGCACTGGTAGGCAACAATCGACACGAACATGTCCTCGCGTGACCCAATCGCTGGAACTTTACGACGTCTACTAAGCGAAGATTGCTTTCGTCGCGGACACGGAGATCCTAGTGGGGCAGCCGCACTGTTGCGGTTGGCAGCAACGACCGTCGGACGTAGCGACGCATTCTATCGCCGACTATCGTCACATGGGGGTAAGTCAAAAGCGGTGACAGCGACCGCTGGGACGATCACAGTTCTATTTTTAAACACTCTTCGGCACGGCATGAGCTACAGGGATCCAGGTGCCAACCGGCTATGAGCAACAATACCGCAGCCGCATTTTTGCGAACCTTCGACGCGGTGCCAAGTCGCTAGGTTTTGAATTCCAGACCATTCCGGGAACCTTGCCGCGGAGATTTTGTTGCCGGGTGCAAGGCAGAGGCAGGAAGTGAAGTGCTTAGCACTCGGCCAGGCCCTCAGATCGGTGCCACACTCGCCGACAAGCTTACAAAGTTCAATGCCAGCTGTGGTAGAAATCCATGGATCCCGGTCAGATCGACGCCGGCACTCCGTAGAGTGCAGTTCGGAGGTTGAGACGCGAAACTGGCTGTTTCTTAGGAAGTCGATCGCGATCTTCGCCGGAACCCGGACATGAGCTTCCGCTTCATCGAAGGATCGGAAGCTGCCACGTAAGAGGCCAGAGGAATGAAGCTCGCGCAGCCACGCAGCGTCGCTGACGTCGGTCTTGCGTCCAGGAACGTTCTTGGCGTAGCGCGCATTGACCAAAAATCACATCAAACCCGCGCTGCTCCAGAATCTCGTAGACGGGGATCCCAATTGATCCGGTAGAGTCCATCGCGACACTCGTCACGCCGCAGGCTTTGAACCAATCTGCCAGATCATGCAGGTTTTGGGTGAATGTGCCAAAAGAGCGCACAGCTGCGTCGTTAGAATCGGTGGGGTTAACCGCAGCCCTATGCAGCCTTGATCCGATGTCGATGGCCGCGGCCCCGACGTCGATCAGCTTCAGTTCCGGTCGGGCTTCGGTCGTCCTCTTGGGCATGGCAATCCTCCAATCAATGAGTGAGTAGGAGCGTCTGGGCTATGCCAATCGTCATCTTCCTAATCGGGATCGCTGTCGAAGCAGCGTCACCACTCTCAAGTCCGCATGCACCCATGGACCATCTTTTTAACGGGGGGGGTGAGCCTCCAATAATCAACCGGCCGCTACCCTCCCAGCCGGGAGGGTATACAAGGCTGTTTCTAAGCCGCACAGGCGCGCCGCTGTGCTAGACGGTTTTTTAAAATGTCGCGCTCCATGCGGACCCGTTCGTTCTCCTGGCCCAGCCGTGCGATCTCCGAAGCCTGGTCCGCCGCCATCGGCGTCGCCTGCGTGGGGGGGCGCCACGCCGCCGATGCCGGCTCCTGCCGGAGCTTATCCACCCAGCGTCGCAGCACCGATTCGCGAAGACTGATCTTCCCCCAAATGAGCGGATAGGGTTCGCAGTCTTTAGCTCGATCTCGATCGGGGCGGTATATCCGATGGCGGAGTGAAGCCGGGTTCGATTGAACAAGTATAGCGCGACAATCTGGATGGGAAGCCGTATTGCCTCATGTACTGATGCTCCCGGGTGCGATCGGTTGCCTCATTTATTTTGCTCCTGGCCTGAGTTGAGGAGGAGGCCGGGTGCGGAGATGGCCGGGGTTTCGGAGCGCCCGGCCTCCTCCGCTGGTACCTCGCACGTCATTGGGGTGTTGTGACCTCGTACCCTGGCGGCGTTTTCTCGCTAGGAGCGAACAGCAGCGCATTCGCTTGCTCGCTGCGCCAGGATTTCAGCCGACGTTGAAGGGTTCGAAGAAGCTTCTTCGGATAGGCTCCAGGATATTCCATCTGCAAGCGCGAGAGCAGTTCGCTGCCAGTCCGCCAAGGCTCAGCGTCAAACCATTTTCGCAAATCTGGCGTTGCCCGGATCAGCGGGTCGGGACGACGTCGGCCTCTTTTCGTCTTCACGAGTGGCCGATCCGTCGGTCGCATGGCTCCGTCCTTCCAGGCCGTGCGCAAGCTTGCCAGGAAGCGATCGATCGGTTGCGATGCCACAGCAGGATGGCCGATTGGTTGGGTATCAGCGAGGGCCGCGAGGCGCTCCTGCACGTCGCGGATGTCGCGCAACAACGCGACTGGATCGAGAGCGGCATAGATTTCTTGGAGATGATGGCGGACAGCGTCAGGCGTGCGGGCGTCCGCTGCCAGGCGCTGGTGTGGTGTAGCCGGCGCGCTGTATGTCTTGCGTACACGGGCACCTTCGCGCTGCTTGGCTATCAATTTGAACGAGGGTTGGAAGAAGTTCACGAACAGCCGCGCCGATCGATAGAGTTCAGCCAGCAGCTTGGCCGCTTCCAGGCCCTCGAACCGACGATAGCCGACTATCCTGCGCACGACGGCGCCGTTCTTCTGCTCGACGAACGCCTGGTCATTTTTTCGGTAGGGCCGGCAGCGCGTGAAGACGATGTTGGCCGCCTCGCAGTAGGCTTTCAGCGTCTCGTTTATGAACACCGTATCATTGTCAGTATCGAAGCCGAGCAGCGCAAAAGGCAATTGTTTGCGCAATTCCGTCAGGACCGTGCTCAACAGCGTCTGTTCGCGCACGATCAGAGGAGCGCACTCCGTCCAGCCGGTAGCAATGTCGGTGAGCACGAGGGTCTGGATGAAGCTGCCGCGCGCAGATGGACCGCTATGCGCGACAAGGTCGGCCTCGACGAATCCAGGCGCCGGATCATTCCAATCTGCCGACGTCCTTATTGGAACACTGCGACGCAACGAGTGCGTCGCGTGCCGCCGACGCTTGCGACCTAATCCTTCTCGGACCCGCACCAATGCGCGGTCGATCGTCGCAGCGCTCATTGCCAAAAGTTTGTCGCGGATCTCGGGGGCAAGGTCGAGGTGGCCATGCCGTTCCATCGCCTCAATCAACGCAGGCATTAACGCCTTCAGCCGCTTCCCGCAGATCCGGTCTGACGCCTCCCAAAGGAGCACGAGCGCGTTGTGTTCTACCTCATTATACATTCGACGTCGCGCCCTTCGGCTTGGGCGCGCGTCTTCCTGACCTCGAAGTAGTCGCATCGCATGCTTGCGATGGAATCCGGTGATGTCGACGAACTCGTCCAATATCCGCGTCTTCTTCGCGCGATCCGAACGCCGATAGCGCGCGCCTGCTGCCGCCGTCAGTTCCTTCCGCGTTGCCATGCTTAGCCACCCCATCTTCGCCCCCGCTCGCTCCCGATCCAAGGGAGCAATTTACGTGAGGCAACGGCTCAGCATCCGGTAACAATTAGGGCGAGGCAATGCGCTCTTCCATCCTGATTGCCGCGCCGCAAACAAGCCTTCGATGAAGGCGAAGAGCTGTTGCCGGTTTGATGGACACCGAGATTAGGTGTTTCATGAAGCCCGAGGAACGCGGTTTGTCATGACAGCTTGTCCAGTTGACTACGGCAATGTGGGAAGTCCAACTACCATCAACGTCGATGAGAGAGTAGCCCGGCAGGTCGACGTCCTTCCTGGTCTCAAATAGGCCGCCGCACGAAGTTCGCGGGTGGTACGCAGATTGCTAGATGAGGACTGCGGCACGGGTTCGCGGCGACCTGTTGCAAGGCGCGCGCCCGATGATATCCGCTCGGTGCTCGTCATCAATTTGCTAACTCTGCTTGCGGTTTGAGCCAACGCAAAGAAGAGCATGTCGGATTTAGAGGGTTCGGCAAAAGAGAGTAATCACAGGAGCAAGAGAATGATTCCCGAAGTTTTTAACACCTGTGCGGTAACAAGAGCTGGTCCGAATACGGAGCATAACTCTCATCTGCCGGTGCCTCGGGAGCAACTCGTGCGCTCGGCGGCGCGGGCGGCCCGCAGGGGTTGGCCCATCAACGTGTGTGATCCCGAACCCGAGCGGGGCTCGTCGGCTGACGGAGTGCCCGACGATTTGACGACCTTTTGGTTCACCGGCATCCCTGGCGCGCTGTCCAGTCCGGCCGTCTCGGCCGGACAGATGCAATTCCAAACGTTATCGCTGCGCTCCGGTGAGTGCGAACGTGTGCGTTCGGTTGAAAGACAAGGTATTTCTCATTGGGCAGGCGAGCGACTGATGCAGAACTCGCGCAAGGGACTCCACGCATGCGATTGGGTGATGAGCCGGATGAAGGGCCAGAAGCGCCCGCTGAAGAGTCATACCGAGGAGTCCAAAGTACATGGCTGAGAGTTCAAAGTTCACATCGAAGAGGCGGCCACGAGCGGTCGGACTGCTGGGAGGAGGGGTCATCGGCGGCGGGTGGGCTGCGCGGTTTATCCTCAACGGGGTAGATGTGCGGCTGTATGGCCCGTCGATTGGTGCGGTCAAGCGAGTCGAGGAGATGCTGGTTAATGCGCGGCGGGCATATGGGCGCCTGACGGAAGTCCCGCTCCCGACTGAGGGAACCTTGACGGTAGTGGAATCGGTAGTGGACGCGGTTCACGGGGTTGAGCTCGTGCAGGAGTCGGCACCGGAAAATCTAGAACTCAAACAACAATTGCTTGCGGCGGCCAGCCGGGCGGCAGCTCCTGAGACCCTGATTTGCTCCTCGACCTCGACGCTTCGACCGTCGTTGCTGCAGGCGGAGATGGATCATCCCGAGCGCCTGCTGGTCGCGCATCCATTCCACCCAGTGCACCTGCTGCCATTGGTAGAACTGTGCGCTGGACAGTGCACCGCACCCGAGATGCTGCTGCGGGCCACGGAGATGTACCGGTCCGTGGGGATGCACCCCCTTATAGTACGCAAAGAGGTTGACGGGTTCATCGCAAACCGTCTGCAGGAGGCAGTCTGGCGCGAGGCCCTATGGCTGGTGCACGACGATGTAGCGACGGTGCAAGAGGTCGATGAGGCGGTCCGCTACTCTTTCGGACTGCGTCGGCCAATCTTGGGCCCCATCGAGACGTACCGTTTGGCGATCCCTAAGATGGGGGGACGCCGCGCCATGGAAGCAATGGGACCCTCGCTGAAATCGCGTGTGTCCAAGCTCACCGAGGTGCCCGAGCTCACCGACGCGCTCCTGGACAAATTGGCCGAGCAGTTGGATGCCGAGGCTGGGAACATGACCGTCTCTGATCTCGAACACAAGCGCGACGACTGCCTCGTGGCCGTGATGCAGGCCCTGCGTGCTCAGGGCTGTGGTGCTGGCGAGACGCTCATGCGCTGGGAACACGAGCTGCGCGACTACGTTCCACAACCCATTCACGGGCCCGGTCCGTTGCGAATGCCGTCGCAGCAAATACCGTCTGACTGGCTTGATTACAACGGCCGCGTCAATGAGAGCCGGTTCCTGCAGCTCATCGGCAACGCCACGGATGAATTGCTCCGTTACATCGGGGTCGACGACGAGTACCTCTCAAACACCGGCAGCTATCACACGCTTGACACGCACTTGTCTCGCATCTTGAAACTGCACGCCGGCGACCGCATCCAAGTGGTCACACAGGTACTTGGCGCTGATGACAAGAGCCTTCATGTCTTCCACGTGATCACTCGTGAGGCCGATCAGAGACCGGCGGCCACAGGCGAGCAGATGCTGATTCACGTCGGTGTTAACAGCGGGGGCAGCAAACCCACACCCGTAAAGGGAAGCATGCGAGAGCGCGTTCTGGATTTGGCTGGGCTACACGCGCAGTTACCCCGTCCGGAGCGCGCCGGTTCAGGCATCAGCCTGGGCTGAGTGTGAACTCACCGGCGGCATGCGATTGTACCAATCCCGCTCGGGCTCAGGCAGCCTTCGCAACACTTCAGAGGACCCAATGACCCGCAAACACTTGCTCGGCAGGAAAACCTTCGTCGCACCAGCCCGAGATGTTGAGGATGTGGTGGGCGCTGGCCTGTGCGCAGGCTGTGGTCTGTGCGCGAGTATCGCTGGCGGTGCGATATCAATGGGCATCAACGTGGAAGGCAATATGCGGCCGCTTGTCCGAGGTGACCTTGCGGCCCATAAAAAGCAGGAGATTATGGCTGTCTGTCCGGGAGTATCAGTCTATGGACCTGGCACACCAAAAGGCATCACCACTCATCCCATTTGGGGACCCGTTCGCGAGATATACAGGTCCTGGTCGAGCGAGCCGATCGTCCGTCACAAAGGTGCCGCGGGCGGCACACTGACGGCTCTGGGCCGATATCTACTTACTAGCGGCGACGTACAAGCGGTTCTGCATGTACGGGCCGACAGTCGAAAGCCGTGGCTGACGACATCTACGATCTCCAGGACGCCGGATGAAGTCCTGCGCGGTGCTCAGTCTCGTTATGGCCCATCGTCGCCTCTCGTCAATGTGCACCGGCTGCTTGAGGAAGGTAAGCGGTTCGCCGTGATTGGCAAACCCTGCGACATCTCGGCCGTTCGTGCTCTCGCGCGGATCGACCCTCGGATCGAGCGGCTGATCCCCTACAAGTTGAGCAACTTCTGTGGGGGTGTCCACTCCGTCCACATCGCGAAGGCCGTAATTCGCCACCACGGCCTCGACGAGTCGGAAGTCGCCGTATTTCGATATCGTGGGGAAGGATGGCCTGGGCCGCTGCGTGTGCAGACCCGCGATGGAACCGCTTACGACTTGCCGTATCCAGACGCTTGGCACATGGGTAAATTCGGCTACGAACTCCCGTTTCGCTGCAAAATCTGCCCGGATGGAGTGGGTGAAGTCGCGGACATTTCCGTTCCCGATGGTTGGATCCTTCAGAACGGGAAGCCTGTTTACGCTGAAGCGCCGGGAATAAACGTCTCTATTGTTCGCACGCTGGTCGGCGAAGAGTTGCTCAATGGAGCGGTTAGCGCTGGCTATCTCGAGATTTCACCGGTCTCAGTAGAGGAGATCGAGCAAATGCATACCAACCATCACAGAAAAGCTGCAGCTCCCGCTGCTTTGTTCGCACTGCGGCTCATGCGCCAAAGGACGATCAAGGCCGTCGACTATCGCACCAGAGAGGGGCTAAGGCGTGCCGGCTTGCGCGCGATCATCGAGCAATTCTCAGGGACGGTGAAGCGCGTGCTTGCCGGAGAGAACCGAGAGCACTTGATCTAGATGTCTGGCCCAGAAGTGTTGCAGAAAAGCTCATGTCTTGCTGCGCCGTCCAAAAACGTAAACTGTTTAGATGCGCAAAGGCAATTCATTGCTTTGAGACTCAATCACTGCAGCTCGCGAACATACATCGAGCTACCAGTCACCGATGAGCGAGATAGTACGAGACACTTTCCAGTTTGGTCTTTTCCAACGATAACGATCCTCGAGGGCTACCCGTAAGCTTGGAGATGTCAAGTTCACAGCAGCAACGAGTACGAGGTCAATTGAATCGCGTATTTTTGCCGACCAAGGGAGGCTGCGCGCCAGTCAGACCCGTGGTCGGCGGAAAACCGCAACTCACGAAGCGGGCGTACTCGACTGATTGATTTTCTGCTATAGTTCATGCGCTTGTTCGCTGCGAGTTCTGTCTCGCCCTTGAACTCACCGTATTCGACTACGACGATGTGGTTGCCGGGTTCGTCGCTCTTACGGTTGAAAGCAACCTCGAGCCTGTGTGCATGAGGAATTGCGGCAAGGAGCGATAGGCCTTCGATTATCCGTTCGATGTGGTCTTTTTCTCGGCGGAGAATAAGCGATGTGACGAATCACAGACGACCCGAGCTGATTTCCGGAGCAGGTCAACTAACTAGCTTGGCATGAAGCTCAGAGCGGCGGCTTCAACTGCATGCCGGTGTGATCGGTACGTATCGCGCCTTTGGTTTGCCCCGTGCTCTCTTGAGTTGCCGATCTTCACCGATCCGCTCGGCGATGACGCGCGCCTCCGCGTCTAAACCTAGCCCGGGTACCCGGAGCTAATGGCCTACTTGGCGGAGTGAGAATATCAGCAGCGCGATCGGGCCGCCGCGGTCCTCTATTCCAGCCGAGGGATTGGACAATCCTGTAGCGGGAGGAGCGTCGCAATTAACGGTTCTTCGGACTTAGCGCATTATTTCGTCGCCCCACCATGTCCTATTGATGAAATTCAGCTCTACGGGCTGATAATATTTTGGAAACAAAAAGCCTTCTGTCGACCTAGGTCGCGGAGTCAGAATAGGCCGCAACCCAGAATTCGGCGAGCTGAACGAGCCTGCCTTGCAATCGCCAGGAGGAGTGATCGATGTCCGATCTACAAGAACTGAGGAAAGACGAAATGGTCACCGGCGATGTGCTGCGCCTAGGCGAGGCGGTTCGGCGCGGAGCGTCGCGGCGGGACGTGGTGAACCTCCTCGTTTCGGCCGGTATGTCAGTCGCCGCCGCTGGCACGTTCGCGATGTTCGCCCAGACGGCGCATGCGGAAGCCCCGCGGCGTGGAGGTAGGATTAAGGTCGGCACCAATGGGAGCTCGGCCACGGAGACGCTGGACCCGGCTAAGGCGTTGACTCAAACTGACTTTTCGCGCGCTTTCATGTTCTACAACGGGCTCACTACGCTGGATGAGACTCTGACCCCGCAACTCGACCTCGCCGAGGAAATAGCGCCCAGCGAACGAGCCACGGTGTGGAATATCAAGCTGCGTCGCGATGTGCGCTTCCATGATGGGTCTCCATTGACCTCCGCCGACGTGGTCTATTCCTTGCGACGCCACAAGGATCCAGCAGTCGGCTCCGCGATGCGTACCCTCGTTGCGCCTATGGAGGAGATTGTGGCTACCGGGCCGAATGAGGTACGCATCCGACTGAGCGGTCCCAACGCCGACTTGCCGACCATCTTCGGCAACTGGCAATGCGTGATCGTCAAGGACGGCGCCACTGATTTCCGAACGGCGAATGGCACCGGCCCGTACAAGTGCCAGGAATTTCAGCCGGGCGTGCGCTCGCTCGCGGTGCGAAACGCGGAGTACTTCAAGCCCGGCAAGCCCTATCTCGACGAGATCGAGCTTTTCGGCCTTCCGGACGACCAGGCGCGTGTCAACGCGCTACTCGCGGGAGACATGCAGTTCGTCGGCACAATTAGTCCGCGCCTGGTGCCGCGCGTAATCTCAGCCTCTAACCTTGCACTCTTCGAGACTAAGGGCGGAGCATACCATGATCTCGTCCTCCGCCTCGCCGAAGAGCCCGGATCAAATCCTGACTTCGTGCTGGCCTTAAAGCACATGTTCAACCGCGAGCAAATTCGCCGAACAGTCTACCGGGGGTACGCGGTGATCGCCAACGACCAGCCGATTGACCCAACCAACCGCTTCTACGATGCGAGGCTGCCCCAGCGCGCCTTCGACCTCGACAAGGCGCGCTTCCATCTGCAGCGCTCCGGCTTCGCCAACCAAGCCTTCCCAATAGTGGTATCCCCCGCGGCGCCAAACTCAGAGGAGCTGGGGCAGGTCTTGCAGCAGGTCGGCCAGCAGATTGGAATTAAGTTCCAATTGCAGCGCGTACCGGCCGATGGGTATTGGTCGATCCACTGGGCGAAGCACCCAATCTTCTTCAGTAGCATCCCGCCGAAAGCGAGCGTGGATCTTACATTCACTCAGTACTTCTATTCGCAAGGGCCATTTAACGAAAGCGCTTGGCGCAATGAGCGTTTCGACGCGCTTCTGCTCGAGGCTCGTGCGGAGACCGACAACGAAAGGCGTCGCGAGAAATATTCCGAGATGCAGCGTCTCGTGCACGAAGGTTCCGGTGTTTGCATTCCAGTGTTTGCGAGCTATCTCGACGCCCATGTCAGCAACCTGAAGGGACTGCGGCCAATTCCGACCGGCGGCATGATGGGATACAATTTCGCCGACAATATTTGGCTCGACCAATGACCTTGGTTACGGCATGTTCTGAGCGGGCGCCGAGCACTCAGAGCTTGGCACTGGGACGACGGCAAATATGAAGAATACGTTGGTTGGCCTCTTGGCAAGCAGGATCGTGATCGCGATCCTGACGCTCGGTTTCGTCTCCGTTGCCGTATTCGCTGGTACGGAGATCCTGCCGGGCGACGTAGCAGAGGCGGTGCTCGGGCAAAACGCGACACCGGAAGCCGTGGCAGGCCTACGCCACGCTCTGCACCTCGATCAGCCCGCCTATGTGCGCTATTTCCTTTGGCTTGGCGGGCTGCTCTCGGGCGACCCCGGCCGATCGCTGGCAAACAAGCTGCCGGTGGCTGGATTGATCGCAAGCCGTCTTCCGAACTCGCTGATGCTCGCCGGTGTGACGGCGATCGTGTGCGTGCCCATCGCGCTCGCCCTCGGCATTGCCTCGGCAATCTGGCGCGGCAGCGCTTTGGACCGCGTCGCAAATTTGCTCACAATGTCCATCGTAGCGGTGCCCGAATTCTTGATCGCAACACTGAGCGTCATCGTATTCGCCGTGCATCTGCGCTGGTTTCCGGCGTTGTCCTACGCGGACGGGATCGTCTCCTTCGGCCAGTTCTTTCGCCTGTTCGCGCTACCGGTGTTCACACTAAGTTGCGTGATGATTGCGCAGATGATGCGCCTGACGCGCGCGGCTGTCGTCGACACACTGCGCTCGCCCTATATCGAGATGGCGGTGCTCAAGGGGGCGCGGCCAATGCGGGTCGTGCTGATGCACGCTCTACCGAACACCATCGGTCCGATCGCGAATGCAGTCGCGCTTAGTCTTTCCTATCTTCTCGGCGGTACCATCATCGTCGAAATAATCTTTAATTATCCGGGTCTCGCGCGCCTTCTCGTCGATGCTGTCTCGACTCGGGACATGCCGCTCGTTCAGGCCTGCGTAATGATATTTTGCTCCGCCTATCTTTTCCTCGTGATGCTCGCCGATATCGCCGGCATCTTATCCAACCCGAGGCTTCGTTACCGATGAGCGCTGATCAAACAATCATAGCCGTCGAATCACGAAGCCAGCTTCGACGCCGCCCCCGATTGCCACTCGCCGGTATCGTTGGCGGGGGCTTCGTCGTCTTCTGGGTCATCATGACTATCATCGGACCCTATGTCGCGCCCCATGATGCCGGCGCGCTAGTCGATGACGACGTGTTCGGTCACATGCGCTGGGCGGTCCCGCTCGGCAGCGACTTTCTTGGGCGGGACGTGATGAGCCGCGTCCTGGTTGGCGCGCCCTACACGGTCGGTGTCTCCGCGACGGCGACTATTCTCGCCGTTCTCTTAGGCGGCACGCTCGGCATGCTGGCCGCTGTTTCGCGCGGGCCCGTCGATACGGCCCTCAGCCGCTTCTTCGATGCGCTGATTTCGATCCCGAGCAAGATGGCTGCCCTCGTGATTATCGCCGCACTCGGCTCGTCGATCCCGGTGCTAATTGGGACGGCCGCCATGATCTATACGCCCGGCGCCTTCCGCATCTGGCGCGCGCTCGCCATCAACGTGAACACGCTCGATTTCGTCGAGGTGGCGCGCGCCCGGGGAGAGGGAACGGGCTACCTTATCCGCCAAGAGATCCTGCCGAACATCGCCGGTCCGGTACTGACTGATTTTGGCCTGAGGTTCGTCTTCACGGTGCTAATTCTTTCTAGTCTTTCCTTTCTCGGTCTCGGCGTGCAGCCGCCGAATGCCGATTGGGGCTCGCTTGTCCGCGAGAACATCACCGGACTGGCCGATGGCGCGCTCGCGGTAGTCGTGCCGGCGGTTGCCATCGCGACCTTGACGATCGGTGTTAATCTGCTGATCGACAATTTGCCGAGCCGCTGGTCCTTGAGCGGCGAGAACTGAGATGGCGCCGCTCTTAAAAGTCGAGAACCTGCGGGTGATGGCGCGTGACGACTATGGGCGTAATCTCGCTATCGTCGAGGATGTCAGTTTCGCGGTTGAGCCGGGCGAGGTCGTCGCCTTCATTGGCGAATCCGGCTCCGGCAAGACGACCATCGCACTCTCGCTGATGGGCTATACCCGCCCGGGGTCGCGCATCGTCGGCGGGAACATCACTTTCAACGGGCGCGAAGTGCTTGCCATGAGCCAAAGCGAGCTAGCGTCCCTACGCGGCCGGGATATCGCCTATGTGCCACAGAGCGCGGCGGCCTCCTTCAACCCGGCGCGCCCGCTCCTCAAGCAGGTCATTGAGAGCTCGCAAATACACCGCGTGATGCCGGTGGCCGCTGCCGAGGCGAAGGCGCTCGCGTTGTTTCGCGAGCTCGTCCTGTCCAATCCGGAGCAGGTCGGCGAGCGCTATCCGCACCAGGTCTCGGGTGGGCAGCTACAGCGATTGCTGGCAGCGATGGCGCTTGTCACCGAGCCGAAGCTCGTCATATTCGACGAACCGACCACGGCCCTTGATGTCACGACGCAGATCGAGGTGCTGCGCGTCTTCAAGAAGACGATCAAGGAGCGCGGTACGACCGCAGTCTACGTCTCCCACGACCTCGCAGTAGTTGCGCAAATAGCCGATCGCATTATTGTGCTGCGCGAGGGCACTATCCGCGAGGTCGATGCGACTGGGCTCATCCTTTCGTCTCCGAATGACGATTACACCAAGAGCCTCCTCGCCGCTGCCGAACCTCAGGTTCGGGCCGCGGCCTCCACTGCCGCGCTGCCGACGGCTCCGCCCGTCATTAAGGTGAGGAGCGTCATTGCCGGCTATGGCATAGCCGACCGCGACGGCATCCCCGCGGCGCCGGTGCTGCGGGACGTTAGCCTCTCGATTAAAGCAGGGAGCACGCTTGGCGTCATCGGCGAGTCCGGCTGCGGCAAGAGTACGCTCGCCCGTGTCATTGCCGGCCTTTTGCCCGCTGCGCGAGGCGAGGTGGAGCTGCATGGCATACCGCTTCCGCGCAGCGCGGCCGAGCGCACGCGCGAACAGCTGCGGCGCATCCAGATCGTCTTCCAGATGGCGGATACTGCGCTCAACCCGGCGCACCCGATCGGCCGCATCCTCGGCCGGCCGCTGGAGTTCTATTATGGCCTTTTTGGCGACAAGCAACGGCGGCGAGTCGCTCAACTCCTCGATATGGTACGCCTACCTGCAGGGATAGCCGAGCGCTACCCGAGTGAGATATCGGGCGGTCAGAAGCAGCGCGTCAACCTCGCAAGGGCGCTCGCAGCCGAGCCCTCGTTGATCCTGTGCGACGAGGTGACGTCTGCGCTCGACACGGTGGTCGGCGCCGCGATCCTCGGTCTTCTTGCTGAGCTGCAGCGCGAACTCGGGGTTGCCTACCTGTTCATCAGCCATGACCTGTCGACGGTGAAAGCCGTGTGCGATGAGGTGATGATCCTCTACGCCGGGCAAATGATGGAGTATGGTAGCCGCGGAGCGCTGCACCAGCGTCCTCTCCATCCGTATTCCGATCTCCTCATTTCGTCCGTGCCCGAGCTGCGGCAAGGTTGGCTGGAGCGCATTGGTGACAAATATCTCAAGGAAGCCGCGGCCGGAGTTGCGCGTTCCGGGCGGGGAGAGGCCTGCAGCTTCTTCGAGCGCTGCTCGGTGCGCATTCCCGGTCGCTGCGACGTTGAGGCCCCCCCCCTGCGCCATCTATCGAAAGGCGCCGACATTCGCTGTCAGCGTACAGAAGAGGAACTCGTCAATCTGAGTGCGCGGTAAGCGACCCGTCGCTGCACAATATTGAATTCAGGAGCGTTCCTGGCTCGATAGGAGGCCAGCATGGATGGGCAAGCCTTATTCTCTGGATCTACGTCAACGTGTCGTAGCCGCGATCGAGGGCGGATGTCCTGCAATCGAGTCGCCAAGCAGTTTGGGGGGCGATCAGCACCGCCGTCGGCTGGATGCATCGTGTCGATGAGACCGGCAGCGTTGACCCTGGGCAGGGGCGGTCACCCAGCCGAAGGCGGTTTCGGGAGACCACGCCGTTTGGCTATCGCAGCGGATCAAGCACGGCGATTTCTTCATTCGTGGTCTCTTTGCCGAGCTCGCCCGTCGCGACCACTCGGTGTGGGACTTCGTGCATGCCGAGAAGCTCAGCCTCAGCGGTGGTGGCTGGCGAACGCGATCGACCCGAGGTCGCGAGGCGGCGAGCGCAGTGGACAAAGTACCAAGATCACGCCAAAGCTGAGCGTTCGACGAGACCTCGACCAGGACCTATATGGCGGACTTGCGATGATGGGCGCCGCGCGGGAGCAGTCTTCACGCCAAGGTTCCGAACGGCGGCTGGAAGACCATGACTTTCCTAGCTGCCCTGCCGGATCGATGCGACATGTTTCATCGAGGGGCGATCGATGGCGTGAGCTTTCGCACCTCTGTTGAGAAAGTCCTTCTGCCCGCCCTTCGACTCGGCGACGTCGTCGTCTTGGACAACCTCGGCAGCCATAGGAGTAAAACAGTTCCCTAGCTGTGGTCTCTCAAGAGGTTGTCCATCTGGTCTGAACCGAGGAAGCTGAGGTTGCGAAGCTTCAGTGTTCCAAGGAGAGACCAGATGAACGTCCACAAGAATGCGCCTTTGACGCCCAAAGGTCGAGAGGCGATGGTGCGAAGCGTGGTCGAGGGTGGGTTGAGCCAGGCCGGCGCGGCTGACCTTTTCAACACGACGCCGAAGACGGTCGCCAAATGGGTCAAGCGCTTCCGCGAGAACGGTGTGGCTGGCTTGCTCGACCGCTCGTCTCGACCTCATTCATCGCCGAGCCAAACCCTGCCGGCCACGTGCACCGCCATCGAGGCCTTGCGCCGGCAGCGCCACACCGGCCAGCAAATCGCAATCGAGGTCAAGGTGTCGCCAGCCACGGTCAGCCGAGTGCTTCGTCGTTTGGGCTTGAACCGGATCCGCGATCTTGAACCGGCCGAGCCGGAGCGCCGTTATGAGCGTGAGTCTCCAGGCGAGATCATTCACATCGACATCAAAAAGCTCGGGCGTTTCGAGCGGGTTGGTCATCGCATCACCGGCGATTCAAGTGGTCCAAACAGGAGCCGAGGCGTCGGCTGGGAGTTCGTCCACGTCTGCATTGACGACCATTCCCGCGTCGCTTTCTCGGAGATCAAACCGGACGAGACGGTGGACAGCGCGGTGTCTTTTCTCAAGGCGGCTGTGGCTTATTATGGAGGCCTTGGGGTCACCGTCACGCGCGTCATAACCGACAATGGCGGTTGCTACCGATCTCACGCCTTCGGCGAGGCGTGCCGCGACCTGGGCATCAAGCACATCCGCACCAAACCCTACACGCCGAGAACGAATGGCAAGGCAGAGCGCTTCATCCAAACCACACTACGGGAATGGGCTTATGCCAAAGCCTATCCAACCTCCAATCGCCGCGCCCAAGAGCTGCCGATCTGGCTGCATCGATACAACTGGCACCGGCCTCATGGTGGTATAAAGTCACAAACCCCGATCAGCCGCCTCGGTCTGACTGAGGACAACCTCTTGAGGCTCCACACCTAGCTCACCCGCTCCGTCTCCGCCAAACTCTTCTACTCGCCCGACCTGAACCCGACCGAACAGGTCGCTGCCAAGCTCAAGCATCTGCTCCGCAAAGCTGCTGCGCGAACCGTCGACGCGATCTGCGCCGCAATCGGCCATGCACTCTATGCCTTCACTCCTGAGGAATGCACTAACTATCAAAAATCCAGGCTATCGAACTTAATGCCATCACGTTCAGGCACTGAAACAATGAGCTTCTTGGTGACCGCAGGCGCCTCATGCGGGCGAGCTCGTCAGTATTATTGTTTGGTCTGCTAGACTCCGCTGTTGCTCGCGTTTTGGCGCAGCCGCACGATTTGGTACCGCCGCGCCACCAGTCTGCGCTTGCGTTCGGTCTCCGCGTCAGGTGTCCAGATCTGCGGGAGGTATCCTCCCTCTGCAGACTGGCGAGCGTGCCGGCATCGATCTCGTCGGTCTTGACGTGAGCCTGGGGTTTGCCTTCACCCGCAACAAATTGCCGATGATCACCCGCGCCACGAATGGCGCCGGCATTCGTGACACTGACCATGCTGTGCCGGTACCTTCTAACACAACCTCATCGCGGGCCAGCAGGGTCATGCCAAATCGCTCCGGCGCAGTTCGCGTCATATCAACGCGGCCGGGCCCCGACCTGGATCGATGTGGATATGAGCGACGATTGAAATCCTCACGTCCCCCGGCTTTTCGCCGAATTTCTGCTGTGCAGGGCGCGCCTTCGCAGCGATTCCACCCGAAACCGAGATAGCCTCGCGGTTGCTTGAAAAGGGAGGAGTCGATGATTTCCTATGACTTGAGGGGAAAGGCAGCACTTGTGACAGGCGCGGCAAGTGGAGTTGGATTTGCTACTGCGAGAATGCTTCTCGAGAGCGGTGCAGTCGTCGCCCTCAACTTTCTTCCCGATGATGCCCGGGGCCCACAAGCCATTGCTGAACTGCGGGAGGTAGGCAAAGTGATCGCCGCTCCGGGGGACGTCCGGCGATCCGGCATCCGCCGAACGGATGGTCTCGAACGCTTTGACTGCGCTAGAGAGGATAGATTTGCTCGTTAATAATGCGGGCGCTCCTGGAGTACGGGAATCTATACCGCCTGCACGTCTAGACCTCATGACGGAAGAGCTTTGGAAGCTTCTCCTTGAGGTCAACCTGCTAAGCGTATTTCGATGCTCAAAGACCGCAGCTTCAGCATTGAAAGCGTCAAAGGGGGCAATCGTGAACGTTGCAACAGTCGCTGCTTTTGATCTGAAGGGCAGCAGCATGGGCTATGCTGCTGCAAAGGCGGGAGTAGTAAGTCTCACCAAAAATCTCGCCCGGGCACTTTCCCCTGAGGTACGTGTCAATGCGGTCGCGCCCGGGTACATTAACAGCCCCTGGATGCCTTGGCCGGCAGAGACACTGCGTGCGGGAGTTGAAAAGCCTCTGCTGAGACGCATGGCCGAACCACAAGATATCGCCGACCTCATTGTCTATCTCGGTTTCGGTGCCAACATGGTAACAGGCGTAACCGTTCCCGTCGACGGAGGTCTAACAATTGCTTCGTAAGTCAGGCTTCGAAATCGACCGTCAATTCCGAACATGGTCGTCGTACCAAGCTGAAGCCTTTTTCAGGGGACGAGAATCATTGTCGGATCGTTCTCCGACATAGTTGGTTCACGCGCCGCCGCGTAGTTACTTGATCCCTAGCCATATGATGGGTTTTTTTGTCTAGAAGTCTAAAGCAAGCTGTTTTAGATGGAAACGTGGCCTGAGCTTTTGAAACAGTTGGCGCACTCTTTGGCAGAGAAGTCGATGCACCGCGCCGCAAGATCACGCTGTGTAAGCCTGGGATGTTCCGGAAGAATCTAGGTGTAATGCACAAGTCAGAGCTCGCGCCGACCATGTAATATCCCAAGCTGCTCGCCGGCTCCATTCGGTCGAAACGGCGACGATCTACTTTGAGGACGGGTTGGTGCCTGTGTCCCAGGTCACACGCATTGTAGAGCCCGAGTCGTGCTGGCCGGTGCGGAAGTCGGTCGCAACAAGTAGCGGCCAAGCTGGCTGGAGCGGGGGACGTAGGTAAATGGCGGCGGCGCTTTGTAGAGCAGCGGGTGGTCGGCTGCACGATGAGCCGCGCTCGGGGGCACCGCGCACCAGTGACGTTGCTCGCATCGAAGCCAATCGTAAGGACGATGGCAAGCTGCCCCGAAACACCACTCATAGAGTTCTCGCGGTATTGCAAAAGCCAGCGGCTTGTCAGCATCGACGGTGCAACGTATCTCGCCGGCCTTGGGCTCACGCCGCCCCCGGCTGCAGACACCAAAGCTCTCGACCGATCCGAACTTTGTGGCCAAAGTGCGCGGCGTTATTACGTGTCGTTGCCGGCACTCGCCACCGATGTGTGTTGAGGAAAAGTCTCAAATACAACCGCTGGACTGCAGTCAACCGATGTTGCCGATGCGTCTCGGCCAGGTCGCCCGAAGGAGCCACGATTATAAAAGACACGGCACCACATCGCTGTTCGCCGCCCTCGACGGCGATCCGGCCGGTTATCGGTAAGTCGCCGCCCACCGCGGAGTTCAGCAAGTTCCTTGAGACTTCGAGGCTGCCCTGCCGCGCGAACGCGAGGCCCATCTCGTCATGACAATTAAGCCACGAAGACCCAATGATCGTGAGATGCGTGGCCAAAAGACCGCGCTGGCACGTGCACCTGACCCCGACCAGTTCGTCATGGCTCAACCAGGTCGAGCACTTCTTCGCGCTCCTCACCGGTAAGAAGATCAGGCACGATCACGCTGCGAGGGCTTTCCCGGCATCGTCGAGCAGATCGCATATCATGGGTACTTGGACAATCGGGATTTTTCATTTCAATCCCTCCGCAAACTACACCGCGCTGTACGTGCCGTAAGCCTCGTCGTTAAGTTGACGTTCTATGTGGCAGGCGATCTTCGTTAAGGAGTAGAGGCGGATTGTCAGGTAATTCAGATAAGACGAGCATTTCGCAGAACGTGCCTGGCCGTCTCTGAGCCTCATAAATGCCGGTTGGACTACGGGACCGAAGCACGATTAATGCCAATCCGGCAAAGCCTCGTTCGCGAAAGCTGCTGAGTTCTTTGACAAGCTGGCTACGGGATACGAAAGTAAGCGCCCCTGGGTCTCAACTACCAGCCTTAGTGATTGATCCAAATCTGAAACTTGTTTTTGATTAGCACCTCTGCCAGGAGTTCGCCATGCAACACCAACCGCAATCTCTTCTCGTTAACCGCGCTGGCCAAGCGGCGACTTGCGACCAAGAGAAATCTTCACGATCGAATCATATTAAACGTGAGCGGGAGCGCCGAGGTGGTACCCGCACGTGCAGTCTTCAATGACTCTGGCCGTCGACTTCGCGACAAGGTCGAGCAGTGGCATTCGGCACAGTCTGCGGAGCGCGTGCCGCTGACTCTATCTGCGTTGAAAGAGGAGGAGAGCATGGCCAAGGTGGCAATCGTGACCGGATCGGCTACGGGGCTTGGTGCAGCGTGTGCGGTCGATCTAGCAAGCCAGGGCTGGAACGTTGCGATCAACTACAGTAGGAGCAAGAAGGAGGCCGCAGAGACCTTCGCCAAGGTCAAGGCGCGGGGCGTCGATGCCATCATGGTGCAGGCCGACATGGGACAGGATGCCGATTGTCGGAAGTTAGTCGCCGAGACTTTGAAGAAGTGGGGGCGCATCGACGGCCTGATCAACAATGCCGCTACGACCAAGTTCCAAAGGGAGGGTGACCTCGAGGGGGTCACGGTCGAGGACTTCGACCGTATTCTGCGGGTCAATGTCACCGGTCCCTACATGATGAGTCGTGCGGTGTGGCCGACGATGAAGAGGCAGTGGGAGGAGAGTCGCGAACGCGCTTCGATCGTCAACGTTTCTTCGAATGCCGGCGCGACGGGCTTGGGCAGTTCGCTTCCTTACGTCGCCTCCAAGGGAGCACTAAACACGCTCACGTTGTCGTTGGCGCGTTGGTTTGGTCCGGCGGTCAGGGTGAACACAATATGCCCCGGCTTCATGCAGACGCGCTGGCTTTTGGAGGGGCTGGGCGAGCCCGAGTACGAAAAGATGAAAGAGGTGATGGAGCAAACCACGCCCTTGCGCCAAGCTGGCACGCCCGAGCAGATGGCCGAAGCCGCGCTGTTCTTTCTCGTGAGCGCCTCCCACATCACCGGCGAGTTCTTGCTCGTTGATGCTGGCAGCCATCTTGGAACTTTGCCCATGAAAGGACGCTAGTGCATTCCACTTCTTCGGGGTACCGTTTTGCGAAAATGGTTAGACCATTTGCAATGTTGAAACGGTGTGACGAGATCAGGAAGTATCGCCAATTTCCGGCGAAGGTACGCTTCAACATGAAAGCGCCTAAAATCAGAGACAGCGTTCCGTCAGGATCTCATGCGGAGCTTCACGCAAGCTGGCCGCCGTAGGCGGCGCCCTTCCCTCGCGCCTGCATGTCCAATTGCTCGAAGATATTTGAAGCGCCGGTTGACAAGGAGTGTCCTCCCGGAGAGTGGTGCAACTGCTGTCTATTTTCCAGCATCGAGCGATGCTGCTGTCTCTCGGCCACGCGTTGCATTCAGTAAAGGCCCGTTGTCCTCCGAAGCAGGGCGACGATTGCCGGCCGCCAAAGGCTTTCTCCGTCGTTGTAGCTTTTGCTAAGTCGCGACCTGACTCCTGCTCGTCCGCTCTGGCAGAGCTCTTAGCATGCACGCCTATGACGGTTATGTTTGTGCGACGTACCGAGGAGAGGCACTTACAGCGCTTTCAGATGGAGCCACCTGGTTTCTCTCCCCGACTTGACGTGCAGGCATGTGCCCCGAGGACTTCGCGCTGCTCAGTTATAGACGGCAAATTCAGAGCTGGTGCGCAGAGTTGACTGGGCTTTCGATCTTGAAGTCGCGTATCGCTCGAACACGTGCGGGCTGCCGGCCACCGAGTTGGCCGGAGGCAGCAAACCTACAACTCAGATATGCGGGAAAGACATCGTGCGCTGAAATACGTCATTTCAGCCAAGCTTATCGCAGAAATTGATCGCCACTCGGCGACTGATTGCACGAATTTCATGCGATCGCCTGCTAGATTTCCAATTGTGGTTTGGCAAAGGGTTGACCAGCAAAAATTTAACCCACTAAATAGATGGATCGCAGTATGAACGATCATCTTCTTTCCGCTGTCGGAGGGCGAGATAGCTCCGAAGCGACACGGGTAAATCAGTCATCGCATATAACACGAATACTTCAACGCCCCGAGGCGGCGCGTTCCGGCACGCGGACTTTTGTAAAAAATGGAATACTTGCGAGGATTTCTCTCCAAGAGCTCGCGGCAATAGGGAAGTACCTTGAGCCAGTCGTTCTAAAAGACCGCATGGTGCTGCAAGAACCTAAGAAGCAGCTTGAACACGTCTATTTCATAGAGTCTGGTCTCGTCTCGCTTAGGATCGTGGCGGCGGAAAGCGTGCTGGAAACAGCGGTGATCGGATATCAGGGTGCGGTGGGCGCTTCGCTATTGGCCGGAGGACATCTTGTCACGCGTCAATCTGTTGTACTTGTTCCTGGGAGTGCCCACAGAATTCTTGTCGAGGATTTGCGACGCGTCCTGTCCAAATGCGCCGAAGTCCGAGCGCATATCGCACGGCATGCCCAAGTGCTAAACTTGCATTGCGCTCAGAGCGGATTGTGCGGTGTTCGGCATGATCGGGAGAAGCGCCTTGCTTGCTGGCTTTGCTTGGCGCGCGACGCGCTCGATTCTGATGTGCTGCCAATTACACATGACTATCTCTCTTCGATGTTGGGATTACGCCGGCCCGGCGTGACGGAAACACTGATCCGCTTCGAACAGCAAGGATTGATACAAAAAACGCGTGGCGTATTGCAAGTTCGGGATCGACGCTGCCTTGAGCAGAAGGCTTGCAGTTGTTACAAGCTCATTGCAAGCGCTTATTTCGCGACCGAAACCGTTGATTCAGTCATCGATGTCGCGCACGGTAGCGTCGACTTTTACTTCAGCTAACTTTAGTGTCGGCTGTTCTACGGACCAGGCGAGGCGCGGCCGGGCGAGGGTGACGGCACTAGAGTAGACGCACACCACGGCTCGGGTAAGCATCATCATCTGGAGTGAGGTTCGGAGAATTGGACAAGCAGGGTCCGTGATGACGGCCGCAGCGAAGGGTTGTACGAGACACGCACGCTGATAGTGGCATCGTCATCGAACGGCGCGGGTCGCACCGAAACGCACCCGGGGAACCCACTCCGAGGTCCTGTACCCCCGCTTTGGACTAGTCCGTCTAGCGACGCGCAGCGTCCCATTGTCGGATCTTTCGGCGGGTAGCCATTGCACTTCGCGCTGAAGAGATTGGAAAAAGCGGCACCACTTCCCCCGGCGGGGGCAGCTATAGTTACTTTAAGAAAGCGTTAATTCGGGCATTGAGCACGTCAGCGTCCGATTTGTCGTTCCCCTCCTCACTTTTGTTAAGAAGTGCGTTGCTACTGCATTCTACTGTACCCCTTTCGGAGCGGCCTCCCTATCGGCCAAGGTAAGCATCAGGCGTCGGCCGCGGGCTGAGCAGATTATTCGGTCGACCAGCGTTTGAGCAACTTCGGATTGTCTTTGTAGACTTGGGTGAGCTCGATGAGGCGTTCGATGCCGAAGTCAGTGATCGCCTGAACGCCGTCTTCGCCGACGCCAAAGACCCAGACGGCTCCCTCCTCGATTCGTAACCTACGTCTCGCACCCAATCTTCGTCTTCGCCGAGGTCTCTCGCGACCTTGTGATGGTGGTGTGTGGCTTTATCTACGTGGGCGGTCATGCCGCTCGAGCGGAGATCGCTGACGCTGGCGTCCAATTCCAGAACTTAGTCCAGCCGATGAGCCGCAAGGGTGGCCATCCGGACAAGGACGTCCGCAAGCCACGCCTGCGGATCGATGCCGCTTATCTTTGCCGTACGCATACGACGAAGACCGCCTGATTGACGCATGCGCGCGGGCGCGGCGGGCTCTATGATGGCGTTGCGTGAAGGTCAGGCGGCCTGCTGACCGGCGGCCTGGCGCAGGAGCTTCCATCCCCAGGGCAGCAGTTCGTGCAGACGCGAAGCGGGAAGATCGGCGATACGGGCGGGGACGTCGGCAAGCCAGGCCTTGGGATCGACGTCGTTGAGGCGACAGGTCGTGATGCCGGCGAAGGTCCAGTTGCGCCTTCCCAAGGCGATGCCTCTCAATGCGCGCTCGGCACAATTGTTAGTATCCGTCCGGTGAAGGCCGCCTTGCCGAATGAGGCGTGTTGTTGAGTACTGTCCTTATGGACAGTGATAGGCGCAGTGCCCAAGTCGAACGGCTTGAGGTGGTGGACACGGGCCGGCGACGGCGCTGGTCCGAGGATGAGAAGCTCAAGATCGTCCTTGAGAGCTTACAGTCGCCGCGTCAGGTCGCGGCAACAGCGCGGCGGTATGGCGTTTCGCGCTCATTGCTGCTGCGATGGCGACGCTCGTTTCGGCCTGAGCCGAAGGATGCCGCCGATCCACCTGGCTTCGTACCTGCGATGGTGGTCGCGGAAGCAGGACCGACGCCCTGTCCAGTCGCGCCGGCCAGCAGCGGCGGGTCGATCGAGATCGAGTTTGCGGCCGGGGCTCGGATGCGGATCACGGGCGCGGTCGACGCGGCGACGCTGAAGGCCGCCGTGGCGGCACTGGCAGATGGACGGCCGCGGTGATCCCGATTGCGTCGAGCGTGCGGGTGTGGATTGCGACCGGCCACACCGATATGCGCCGCGGCATGAACTCGCTGGGCTTGCTGGTGCAGGAAGCCTTCAAGCGAGACCCGCACGGCGGCGACCTCTATGTGTTCCGTGGCAGGAGCGGCAAGCTAATCAAGATCCTTTGGCACGATGGACTGGGCATGTCGCTCTACGCCAAGCGGCTGGAGCGCGGCCGCTTCCTGTGGCCGTCGTCGGCTGATGGCGTGGTGACAATCACCCCAGCCCAGCTTGGCTACCTGCTGGAGGGCATCGACTGGCGGATGCCGCAACAGACCTGGCGACCACAGGCGGCTGGTTGATCGCTGGGATTTGAATCGGTGACAGGATCAGCGGTTCGGACAGAGATCGCGTCTTGTGATTCTCTGGTCGTCGATGAGTGCCGATGATTCTCTTCCCGACGATGTGACCACGCTGCAGGCGATGCTGCGCGCCGAGCGAGCGGCCCGGTTGGCCGCGCAAGCCGAAGCCCAGGCGGGAACATTGCTGATCGAGAAGCTCAAGCTCACGATCAAGAAGCTGCGGCACGAGCAGTTCGGACAGTCCTCCGAGCGAGGCGCATTGCTGGACCAGCTCGAGCTACAACTCGCCGACCTGGAGGAGAACGCGGCTCAAGCTGAGACCGCGGCGCAGATGGCAGCCGAGAAGATTGCGGTGCCATCGTTCGAGCGCCGCAAGCCAGCCCGCCGGCCGCTGCCGGAGCATTTGCCGCGGGAGCGCATTGTCTATCCCGTGCCGACCACCTGCCCATGCTGCGGCGACAGCCGATTGCGCAAGATTGGCGAGGACGTGACCGAGACGCTGGAGCTCGTTCCGCGACAGTGGAAGGTGATCCAGCACGTGCGCGAGAAGCTCGTCTGCCGGGCCTGCGAAGCGATCACCCAGCCGCCGGCTCCTTCGCATCCGATTGCGCGCGGGCGTGCAGGGCCAAAGCTGCTGGCCCATGTCCTGTTCGCCAAGTACGGCCTGCACCTACCGCTTCATCGTCAGAGCGACGTCTACAAGCGTGAAGGCATCGACCTTGACTTATCGACGCTCGCGGACTGGGTAGGTGCCTCCGCGGCAACCCTGATGCCTCTGGTCGATGCGATCCGGAGCCACGTCTTCGCAGCCGAGCGCATCCATGCGGATGACACCACGGTGCCGGTCCTGGCCAAGGGCAAGACCCGGACCGGCCGGCTATGGACCTACGTTCGCGACGACCGTCCGTTTGCCGGCCCAGATCCGCCGGCGGCCGTGTTCTTCTACTCGCCCGATCGTGGCGGTGCACATCCGGAGCAGCATCTGGCGGGCTATGCCGGACTGATGCAGGCTGACGCCTACGCCGGCTTTGGCAGGCTCTACGAGACCAATCGCAAGGGCGGCCCGATTATCGAGGCCGCGTGCTGGGCGCACGGCAGGCGCAAGTTCTTTGACCTCGCGCGGCTTACCAAGGCGCCGATCGCGGCCGAGGCGGTCAAGCGCATTGATGTTCTGTTCGCCATTGAACGCGAGATCAAGGGTCTTGCGCCGCAGGAGCGTTTGCGTGTGCGCCAGGAGCGTAGCCGCCCTCTGATCGTCGAGCTGGAGTCGTGGATGCGCGAGCAGCGCGTCAAGCTCTCCAGGAGCAACGACACGACCAAGGCGATCAATTACTGTCTCAGCCGCTGGGATGCATTTACCCGCTTCCTCGATGATGGCCGCCTGTGCATGTCCAACAACGCCGCCGAACGCGAACTGCGGGCGGTCGCCGTGGGACGAAAGAATTGGACCTTCGCCGGCTCCGATGAGGGCGGCCGGCGTGCGGCTGCCATCTACAGCCTTATCGCCACCGCCAAGCTCAATGATATCGACCCGCAGGCTTGGCTTGCCGACGTGCTGGCGCGCTTACCAGATCACCCTGCCAAGTACATCAATGCACTGCTGCCTTGGAACTGGCAGCCTCAAAGCGTCGCCCACGCCGCTTAAGCACCATCAGCCTTCCATCCAAGAACGGTCCTAGCCGGGGCCTTAGCCGGATGCGTACAATTGTTAAAGGGCATGATGTTTTCAGCGCTCAAACCCGGTGGAGAGGACCGGTCGTCCGGATTAGTCTGTCCAAGCCGGGATAGGGGCGCTGGAGCACGAAACGGTGGCAGGCCGCCATGACCATGAGCTGTGAGCTCGCTTTGTTACTTGGCCGCCCCTACGACTTGCCCGGCTGCGCTGCGAGCGCGGATCCGTAGATGTCGTGCAAGCCACTGGCTCCTGAGACAAAGGAGAAGCAAGCATGCAAATCGTCGGCATGGACATCCACCGATCCTTCGCCGAAGTGGCGATCCTGGAGGACGGAACAATAATCCGACAGCTCCGCGTTGATCTCGTCCACGATCGGCTTGTCGCCTTTGCCAAGACACTCAGCCTCGAGGATGAGGTGGTCATCGAGGTAACGGGCAACAGCGCGGCGGTCGAACGTATTCTGCGCCCGCACGTTAAGCGCGTCGCGGTCGCCAATCCGAGGCTCGTTCGGGCGATCGCCTATGCGCGAGTCAAAACGGACAAGGTCGATGCTGGGACCCTGGCAAAGTTGCATGCTGCTGGCTTCTTGCCGGAGGTCTGGGTGGCTGACGAGGACACCTACAGCCGCCGGCGCCAGATGGCCGAGCGCGCTGGCGTCTTGGCGCAGATCATCCGGATTAAAGGACGCATGAAAGCTATCCTGCATGCCAACCTCATCCCGCCCTACAAAGGCTATCTCTTCGGCAAGCACGGGACAGCATTGGCTGGACAGTCTGCCTCTTCCATCGGAGGAGCGTGCGATGCTCCAGCGTCTTATCACGGAACTCGAACGCGTGACGAAGCAACTATCGGAAATCGACAAAGTCGTGGCCCAACAGGCTTTGGACGATCCACGGGCTCTCAAGCTGATGACGATCCCCGGCGTGAGTTCGGTCGCCGCATCGAGTGTACTGGCCTCCATCGGCGACATCGCACGCTTCCAATCACCGGATAAGCTCAGCAGCTACTTCGGTTTGACCCCTCGAGTTCGGCAATCGGGAGAGCATCCGCCAAGGCATGGTCGTATCTCGAAACAGGGCAATCGTGACGCCCGCAAGATGCTGGTTGAAGCGGCCTGGTCGGCCAAGACGGCGCCCGGGCCGCTGCGGGCCTTCTTCAATCGCATGCAAAAGAAGCATGGGGCTGGAGTCGCGGCCGTCGCCACGGCACGTAAGCTCGCAGTGATGATCTGGCACGTCCTGAGGACCGGGAAAGATTATGCTTACGCACGACCGGCGTTCACAGCGATGAAACTCCGGAAGGTGGCACTCAAGGCTGGAGCGCCTCGTGCCTATGGCAAGGCTGGCCCGGGTCGGGACTACTGGATCAAGGAACTGCGTGAGCGGGAAGCTGGCTATGTCGCACGCGTCGAGCAGGCGTACGAGCGGATGGTGGCGGCCTGGAAGGAGAAGCCAAAAAAAGTGGCCTTGAACTGACGATAGGGCTTCTCAACACCATCGGTGGTCAAGCGCTAGGGCCAGGAACGCGTCGATGCCGCCTGCGCCCGGGCCCTCCTGCTCAACGCCCGTTCGTACAAATCGGTCGCCGCCATCCTCAAGAACGGCACCGACAGAACCGCGCCTCCCACCGAGGAGGCGCCCATCCATCCTCTTCCACGCCAACATCCGCGGCCGCAGTTACTACAATTGATCAGGAGAGATCATCGTGCTCATTCACCCCACTGTCGATCGCTTGCGCGCCCTCGGTCTCGCCGCCATGGCCGATACCCTCGTCGAACTGCAGAACAATCCCGAGGCGGCCGAGATGCCGCACGCCGATTGGCTCGGCCTCCTCGTCGATCGCGAGGTCACCGCCCGCGACAACCGCCGCCTCACGCGCCGCTTGAGCAGTGCCAAACTCCGTCAAGCTGCCGCCATCGAGAACGTCGACTATCGCACCGCTCGCGGCCTCGACCGTTCGCTCTTCCAGAACCTCGCCACCAGCCAATGGATCCGTGAGGCCAATCACCTGGTCATCGTCGGCCCAACCGGCACCGGCAAGTCCTGGCTTGCCTGCGCGCTCGGCAACAAGGCCTGCCGCGACGGCTTCTCCGTCCTCTACAAGCGAACATCCCGCCTGTTCGCCGATCTCGCCCAGGCGCGCGGCGAAGGCCATCTGGCGCGCCTGATCGCCGCTCTGGAACGCGTCAATCTCCTCATCCTTGACGACTGGGGACCCGAACCGCTCACCGCCGACCAGCGCCGCGATCTGCTCGAGATCGTCGATGATCGCTACGACAAGGGGTCCTTGTGATCACAAGTCAGGTCCCCGTGTCGCAATGGCATGACGTCATTGCCGATCCCACCCTTGGCGATGCGATATTGGACCGCATCATTCACAATGCGCACCGCCTCGAGCTCAAAGGCGACAGTCTACGGCGTCAGGCTGGCGAAAAGAAAAAACCGTGAGCACCTCGCGCACGATCGCCCCGCCGGCCCACAGGCCCCTCCCGCGCGCGTCGCTACGTCGCTCGTGGGGGCACTCCGCGCCGCGCACGGGGCCCTCCCATGGACCGCCGGAACGATCTTCGAACCAACCCGCCAGCCTTGACGAGGAGGACATTTCCAGCACACATAAATCCGTCAGCCGTGTTCGCCTCCGTCCTGATCACGATCACTGGAATCCGTGATCACCATCGCATGGAACACCTGATCACCATCCCTGGAATGCGCAGCCGGTCGCGATCTAGACGCTGACGCCGCTCGCAATAGGGATCGTCGCCGTCTCAGAAGCTCAAGAACCCGGCGAAGCGCCTCCGTGTCCACGTTCCGGTCAAACACGCATGCGACAGGCGCCGCGGCGCCGCCAAGCTCGATGTCGATAATGCCGGCCCCCGCACGTTGTGCAGGCGGTGAAGATACCGATTCTGGCGCGCTACTCGAGATGGGAGCCGCCGCAGGCCGCAGGCGTGATCTCAACCGGAACAAGTACTTGCGCGGCACTTGCCTGCGCGCGCCAACCGGCGCCAAGTGAACAATTGGCTCGTCGATAGTCCGTTACGTCGTGTGTCACCGACACTAGAGGTGGCCCGCTATAACTCTGGGCAAGACCCGCTGTCTTCCGATGTCCAACGGCGCGCGCCCGTCGAGACGACTTCAAGACAGGAGACCTTCGGCATTGGCATGTCACTCATACGCCGATGTCTTCACTCTCCATCAAACGGCGCAAGGCGGTCCTCGCCTCGCCGGAGCGATACGCTCCTAGGGCAAGAGTCGCTCTTGGCGATCTTGCAACCTTCGCATCCGCATGCGCGTCAATAGACGCGACCATTGGACACCGCGCCTAAGCACGATGCGCAATTTGTTTCGCTCGATAGTCGAAGATACACGAAGCGTACGCTTACTTGTCGTAACGGTACTAATCGTACGCTTGTGCAGCGCTTAGGACACGCTGTCCTGGAGTGCGCATGCGTTCGTTCGTTTCGTACAAAATTTCCACGCCGTTTGCTAACGCAATCTGTCAACTTAATAACGCGAGCGGCGGAATGGTCCGCGCCGCGACGTCGCTGGTTCAAGTAGTCACCAGTGATGTTCGAGGAACGCCCTGTAGGTCGAGAATGATTGGGGGCGGAGGCGGCTAATCTCCTAAGCGAGACTAGCTCGTCTGGAGTTAAACAACTGGAGGTTTTTTATGAAGATGGCGAAGAGCCTCTTTCTAGGTTCGGCGGCAGGTCTGATCGCTCTAGGCGGAGCGCAGGCTGCCGACCTTCCCATCAAGGCCAAGGCGATCGAATACGTGAAGATCTGTTCTCTGTATGGTGCTGGGTTCTACTACATTCCAGGCAGTGACACTTGTATCAAGCTCGGTGGCTACGTACGTGCCACAACGGTCCTGGGCTCAAACGGCATCTGGGGAGCCGCGACCAGCGGCGTCGCTGGGGCGCACAATCGTCTGAGCAACTACTACACAAGTCAATCCCGAGCTGACCTCGGCATCGATACTCGTACCGCGACGGAGTATGGTCTCCTTCGTACGTACGCTGAGCTCGCATTCACCTGGACGGCCGGTGGCTATAGCGGTGCTGGCACAACAGCTAACAATGGCTCAACGGCCTATAACGGAAGCAACCCGGCAGGAAGTGGTAGCGGTTCGATCTCCGGTGGTTCGCTCTCTGTGTACTACGCGTTCATCCAATTCGCAGGCTTCACCTTTGGTCGAGCGCAGTCGCAATTTTCTTCACCTTGGACGAACTATCCTGCAAACGGCTTCGACGGCTTGCCTGGCGGCGGCGGGTGGGAGGCTGTCAATCAGTTTGCCTATACGGCGGACTTTGGCCAAGGCATCACAGCCAGCTTCTCGGCTGAGGATCAGGTCGTTCGAAATACTACAAATATCTGGAACGTGAGCGGAGCGACGGCCACCGGCCTTGCGGCTGGTTCCTATGGTGCCGGCGACATCGGTGGTTCGCGGTCTCCCGATCTCGTCGCCATGCTGCGCGTGGACCAGGCATGGGGTCTTTTCCAAGCGTCAGTGGCCGCTCATGATAATCACACTGGCTATTACGGTGCCGATGAGACAACGGGCCATCCAAGCGACAAGTGGGGCTGGGCTGGCCAGCTTGCATTGTCGATAAAGAATATCCCGACCGGTGCGGGTGACACGATCAACATCCAAGGAGTGTATACAAACGGCGCAACCGGTTACAATTTCCAACCGTATGGTCCGTATACCTTCGCGATGTACAGCGGTACGGGGCTAACTGGTGCTTACCAGAGCGTCGGCATTGCTGGCCTCTCGGACTCGGTCTTCGTTACAGGCGCGAGCCAGCAGCTGACCACGAGCTACGGCTTTAACGGCGGCTATACCCACAACTGGAATCCGTATTGGAACTCGTCAATTTTCGGCGGGTGGGGTGCTGTACGGTACAACAACACGGCGAAGGGCTACATCTGTGGCGCGTTCGTCGCGACTCTTGCACTGTCGAGTGGCGTGGCTGGCTGTAACCCGGACTTCAACTATGCCGTGGTTGGTGTGGCCACGCGGTGGACGCCCGTCAAAAACCTGACCTTTTCGACCGAGGTTGTTTACGCGATGCTCGATCAGAAGTACGCGAGCGGAAGCACGGTAACCTTGCCGTTGCAGTCGGGGGTGGCCAAGCCGAGCGGGGTGTACGAACTGAAGGACCAGCAAAGCCTTCAGATGATGTTGCGCGTTCATCGTAACTGGTGAGCTTTCTATCCAACTAGCGGAAGGAGAAGAGGGAACAGCTCTAACTATCTAGTTTTACCTCCAAGAAGGCCTCCGGCATGCCCGCCGGGGGTCTTTTTAGTCCAGAGTCATCGGCGAAAGGTGAGCGGTAACATTCCGGGTGAGGCAATATGGGAACAATTTGGGACTCTCGCTCATTTTTGGTGAAGTTGTTGAAGCGGCGCCCATTACACTCGCCTCGAGCAGATCGATTTCTGCACGTCCATACATCTGACGCTTTAGTAGAGCAAAATCTGACCGACTTGAATCGGGAGGGATTCCCATGGGGGTCAAATTCTGATTCACCCTGTGTGCTGGACAAGGAGGCCGGCACACATGGCCAAACCTTTGTCGGAGGATTTGCGGATCCGGACAGTTCGGGCGGTTGAGGGCGGGATGTCGCGCCGCGCGGCGGCAGACCGGTTCGGCATCTCGGTTGCGAGTGCGGTGCGGTTTGTCCGAGAATGGCGCGAGAACGGGGCGACAAAAGCCAAACGACAGGGCGGCGACCAGCGCTCGCAGCGCATCGAAGAGTACCATAATGCGATCATGAGTGCGATCGAAGCCAAGCCCGATATGACTCTGGTTGAGATTCCGAGATGCTCAAATCGGAGTTTGGAGCCTCGTTTGCGCCGAGTTCGATTTGGCGCTTCCTTGACCGTCACGGCATAACCTTCAAAAGAACAGGATAGGCCCGATGTTGCGGCGGCGCGCCAGGCCTGGCGCGAACTCGCGCCGCAGCTCGATCCTGACAAGCTGGTCTTCATCGACGAGACCGGCGCCTCGACCGTATCCATCCGAGCTAGGCCGCGGACAGAAGCTCACCGATTCAAGCGCTTGAGGAGTTCAGGGTCTTCCTTGTGCATCATGATGAGCTCGGTCAGGTTCTCGATGCCGAAGTCGGTGAACGCCATTACCTGGTCGTCACCTATGCCGTAAACCCAGATGACGCCATCCTCTGTGTCCATTCCGTTGGCCACGTCCCAGAGCCACTCCTCGTCTTCTCCAAGGTCCTTGGCGACGCGACTGATGGTGAAGACGGCATAAACCTTGTTGACGTGCATGGCTACGCCGCCTCGGTGGAGGGTGTCAGAGCGGGAGGGTCCAGTTCCAGGGCAACAACTCATGCAGGCGGTTCTGCGGGATATCGGCGATGCGCGCGAAGACGTCGGCAAGCCAGGCTTTCGGGTCGATGTTGTTGAGACGCGCCGTCATGATAAGCGTGGCCATCACGGCAGCTCGCTCCGCGCCACGATCAGAACCGGCGAACAACCATGCCTTTCTTCCCAGAGCAAAACCGCGCAACGCTCGCTCCGCAGCATTGTTAAAGGGCATGATGTTTTCAACGCTCAAACCCGGTGGAGAGGACCGGTCGTCCGGATTAGTCTGTCCAAGCCGGGATAGGGGCGCTGGAGCACGAAACGGTGGCAGGCCGCCATGACCATGAGCTGTGAGCTCGCTTTGTTACTTGGCCGCCCCTACGACTTGCCCGGCTGCGCTGCGAGCGCGGATCCGTAGATGTCGTGCAAGCCACTGGCTCCTGAGACAAAGGAGAAGCAAGCATGCAAATCGTCGGCATGGACATCCACCGATCCTTCGCCGAAGTGGCGATCCTGGAGGACGGAACAATAATCCGACAGCTCCGCGTTGATCTCGTCCACGATCGGCTTGTCGCCTTTGCCAAGACACTCAGCCTCGAGGATGAGGTGGTCATCGAGGTAACGGGCAACAGCGCGGCGGTCGAACGTATTCTGCGCCCGCACGTTAAGCGCGTCGCGGTCGCCAATCCGAGGCTCGTTCGGGCGATCGCCTATGCGCGAGTCAAAACGGACAAGGTCGATGCTGGGACCCTGGCAAAGTTGCATGCTGCTGGCTTCTTGCCGGAGGTCTGGGTGGCTGACGAGGACACCTACAGCCGCCGGCGCCAGATGGCCGAGCGCGCTGGCGTCTTGGCGCAGATCATCCGGATTAAAGGACGAATGAAGGCTATCCTGCATGCCAACCTCATCCCGCCCTACAAAGGCTATCTCTTCGGCAAGCACGGACAGCATTGGCTGGACAGTCTGCCTCTTCCATCGGAGAAGCGTGCGATGCTCCAGCGTCTTATCACGGAACTCGAACGCGTGACGAAGCAACTATCGGAAATCGACAAAGTCGTGGCCCAACAGGCTTTGGACGATCCACGGGCTCTCAAGCTGATGACGATCCCCGGCGTGAGTTCGGTCGTCGCATCGAGTGTACTGGCCTCCATCGGCGACATCGCACGCTTCCAATCACCGGATAAGCTCAGCAGCTACTTCGGTTTGACCCCTCGAGTTCGGCAATCGGGAGAGCATCCGCCAAGGCATGGTCGTATCTCGAAACAGGGCAATCGTGACGCCCGCAAGATGCTGGTTGAAGCGGCCTGGTCGGCCAAGACGGCGCCCGGGCCGCTGCGGGCCTTCTTCAATCGCATGCAAAAGAAGCATGGGGCTGGAGTCGCGGCCGTCGCCACGGCACGTAAGCTCGCAGTGATGATCTGGCACGTCCTGAGGACCGGGAAAGATTATGCTTACGCACGACCGGCGTTCACAGCGATGAAACTCCGGAAGGTGGCACTCAAGGCTGGAGCGCCTCGTGCCTATGGCAAGGCTGGCCCGGGTCGGGACTACTGGATCAAGGAACTGCGTGAGCGGGAAGCTGGCTATGTCGCACGCGTCGAGCAGGCGTACGAGCGGATGGTGGCGGCCTGGAAGGAGAAGCCAAAAAAGTGGCCTTGAACTGACGATAGGGCTTCTCAACACCATCGGTGGTCATGCAGATCCTTCCGTCGTGGACAAGGCGGGCAAAGCCTTCCCAACGATTGAGCAGATAGTTGATCGGCTTAATCACGTTGGACGAACGCGAGAGCCGGGCAGATTCCGCCCGCAGCCAAGACTCAAGGTCGGTCAACAGTGGCACGCTTCTTTCCCGGCGGATCTGCAGCCGCTCCTCAGCGCTCAGCCTATAGATGTCGCGCTCGATCTCGAACAGCTGGTCAATCCGACGAACCGCTTCCAGCGCAACGGGCGAGATCGCCGTCGCCGATCGTCCGCGGCGCGCGTTCTGGGCGATATCGGCCAGTTCGAAGAACGCCCTCCGACCGTGTGCCCAGCAGAAGGCGGGCGTGGCCGGCGACGCCTTGCGTCCGGGATCGAACAGAGCGTTGAACCCGCTGTAGGCGTCGGCCTGCAGGATCCCAGCGAAGTTTCGAAGGTGCCGCGCGGGATGCTCGCCGCGCCGATCGCGTGAGGCGTAAAACAACGCCGCCGGCGGATCTCGCCCGCCAAATGGCCGATCGTCGCGGACATAGGTCCAAATCCGGCCGGTATCTGCTTTCCCTTTCGCCAGGATTGGGATCTTGGTGTCATCACCATGGAGCCTGTCGGCGGAGAGCACATAGGCTTCGATCAGTTCAAAGATCGGCCTGACCGCAAAGGCTCCGGCGCCCACCTGGTCCGCCAGCGTCGAGACCGACAGGTCGATCCCCTCGCATTTGAAGCGCTGGCTCTGTCGGTTCAGCGGCTGATGCAGACCAAATTTGTCGAACAGGATCGTCGCCAGGAGCTGGAGTCCGATATAGCCCCGCGGCGTGGCATGGAACGGCGCCGGCGGCTGCGTGATCGCCTCGCAGTCCCGGCAACTAAACTTCTCCCGCACCGTATCGATCACCTTGAACCGGCGTGGGATCTCCTCCAGCGTCGAGGTCACTCTTTCGCCGAGCTTCGATAGCCGGGCCGATCCGCAGCAGGGACATTGCGTCGGGGCCGGCAGGACCACGCGTTCTCGCTCGATGTCATCGGGAAAGGGCTGGCGCAGAGGCCGCTTGGGCTCAAACGAACGCACCGTCTGCGTCTTCCCCGCCGCCTTCTCGGCGGCAAGTTCATCCTCAGTTGCGGCCGCCTCGAGCTCCTCAAGCTCAAGCTCCAGCTGATCGAGCAATCGTGCCGCCCGTTCCGAGCGCGTGCCATAAAGCGTCCGCCGCAGCTTCTCGATCTCGAGCTTGAGGTGGGCGATCAGAGCTTCGGTACTCGATTGCTTCGCCTGGGCATTGGCCGCTTCAGCAAGCTTGGCCTCCGCCGCAAGCCTGGCTGCGCGCTCAGCCAGGATCATTGCATGCGCGGCGGCAAGATTAGGCGGCAGCTCGTCGGCGCTGGAGTCCATAACCAGATGGAATCACATTCGCTGCCAAACTCAAACAAACTCTCAGCCCACGCTCGTCGGACGCCAGGACTCTTGGGGATTGCGCCAGTCGATGCCGGACAATAGATAGCTCATCTGCGCCTGCGATATCGACACCATGCCATCGGCCAGCGACGGCCAGACAAAACGACCTCTCTCGAGTTTCTTCGTAAACAGGCATGCTCCCTGGCCGTCATGCCAGATCACCTTCAACAAATCGCCTCGGCGCCCGCGGAAGCAGAACAAATGACCGCTGAGGGGATCGCGGCGCAACACCTCTTGCACCTGCAACGACAATGAGGCGAAGCCTTTGCGCATGTCGGTGTGGCCCGTCGCCAACCACACCCGAACTCCTGTAGGAACCGGAATCATCGCGGATCCAGAGCCTCGATGATCCGGCGAAGCGCCTCAACGTCGACACCCGTATCGACAATGACGCGCCGTCCGCCAGCCAGCTCGATCTCAATCCGACGCTCTGTTGAATGTGCTGTCGCGCTCTCCGACGAGGCCGCCACCGACGCCACGGGCCCACCCTCGGCCACAACTGCCCTGACAAAGCCAGCCTCGGATTTGGTCCGGTTCTTCGCGAAGGCTCTTCGCCAAGTCACCAATAGAGAACGCGACAAGCCGTATCGCCGCGCTGTCGCCGCTACCAGGCGAGGCTCGGATAGGCTCTCCAAAACAATCCGCGCCTTCTCCTCCTCAGACCAACGCCGCCGCCGGCCTGTATCGACCACTTCAAGTCGATTCAGCGTACTGATCGTATGGCTGTCCATACGTACAGTTCTCAACCATCAGGCCAGCCCGCCGCAAGGCGTCTCTCGTCGGAGGCTTACCCTCGACCAAAATGGCCCGGCTTTACGGCCGCTCAAAACGCGGCCAACGTTGCCGCGCCGCGGTCCCGCATGGTCATTGGCTGACCACGACCTTTACCGCCGCCTTACGCTGCACCGCCCTGACTGCGCCTATGACGCTCGACGGACCAATGAACGCCGTCGCTTTCCTCGCCTATGTCGAACAGGTGTTGGCACCTACCCTCAATCCCGACGACGTCGTCGTGATGGACAACCTGCCGGCACATAAAGGTGCTGCCGTCCGGGCTGCAATCGAGATCCGCGGTGCCAGCCTTCTGCTGCTGCCGCCCTATTCGCCCGATTTCAATCCGATAGAGAACGCCTTTGCCAAATTCAAATCGAGCCTGCGCAAAGCCGCAGCCAGGACCGTCGATACCCTCGAAGCCGCAATCGCCGATGCCTACAGAGAGCATTTACCCCTACCGAATGCGCCAACTACTTCACGGCCGCAGGATACAGTTCAACTTGATCGGAATCTGCTCTAGCTTGAGCTTTGTGATTTGCCTTCTATCTACCGTTGGACCATGTTTGATGATCACGGCTTGAATGGCACCGCGATCTGCGATGATGCCTAGGCAAACGAAGTTAGAGGACTGTTGACCGCGCTGGCAATCCACGGATCAAGGTAGGCAGCCTTTGTTGGTTTCGTGGAAACAATCGACCAAGCCGCAGGCCTCGAGCAACGGTGGGACATCGTGGGGCATCTTGGCTGTGACCGATGCCGAATCCTCGGTACTAGGCGGGCTCTTTGTTCGGCACAAGCAAGTCGATCTGAGGAGAGTCTCGGGTCATGTAGGGGAATGCTTAGCTGCTCCGACAGCACAGGGTCACCCTGCGTGAGGACTCCTGCGGAGAACCGGAGAGATGTTTGGAGCAAACCTGTTAGTGAAGATGCGATCTCCTACTATCACCCTCACACGTTTAGAGGCGCGCCACGGCGGATGGAGTCGAGGCGAACACAAAGCGCACGAGCATGCATCTCCACATCACTTTCAGAACTTGAGAGCCTACCTATCTTAATAGCCAATACTAGTTGCCACCGGAACTGGTAGTGTCGCCATCCTGGTCGACAAGGTAAGTGGCTTATCGAAGTTGGTTCATAAAAGACGCGACGAGCAGTGTTACCCTTTGTTCTTGGATCGGATCCAGCATTTGCAGTGTAAAGAGAGGCGCAATCGAGCGTTCTCGCGGCAGCGAAGAGGTGAGGAGTGTGGATTTGCTGGCTGAACTTAAGGTGCCGGTAACCAGTAGTCATCTGGCTCAGGCGTATGCTGAAGCGGTGACCAGCCTCGGATATCCGCGCGAAGGCAGCGACTATAGAAGTCTGATCAAAATTTCCAGCAAGCTGCCAAACGGATGATCTGGTTCGTATACCTCCCTATGAAGTACAGGCACATGACTTCCCCAAGAGTAAGCCCACCCGAGCTGCAAAAGCGCGTCACGGATGTGATGCGCAGGATCGAGAAGCTGGAAGCTGCATACGAGACGACCACTATTGGTCAGCTAATTTCAAGGAGGGCAAGAACACATGGCTCAATCATCGCTCTTGACGTTTTTCACCTCAACCAACGCGCGACCTACGGTGAGATGGACGAAATATCTAACCAATATGCACATTCGTTGCGTGCATTTGGTGTACGCAAGGGCGAGCGCATCGGAGTGATGCTGCCCAATCGCATCGAGTTCCCGATCCTCTGGTTCGCAATTGCGAAGCTCGGGGCGGTGATGGTCCCGATCAACATGCGCTATACGCCAAGAGAGATTGAATATGTTCTGAGCGATGCACGGGCGAAGTTTGTCGTGGTCGATGAATCTGCATGGTCAAACTGCGCGGCGATGAAGGCGTGGCCGAAAGATCTCGCGATCGAACAAGCAATCGTAGTAGGGCAGCCTATCAGTGGAGGCCCAACTACCCTCGAAAAATTGCTCAAAGGTGCGCCAAAAAGCTTGTTGCAGGCGGATATCCGGCCCGATGACCTGTTAAACATTCAGTATACCTCCGGGACCACGGGGTTTCCGAAGGGCTGTATGTTGACCCACGATTACTGGGGGGTGTTCTCATACCAAGCCGCAAATTGGGACGAGCAGTCGTATGACCGATTTCTCTCTGCCCAGCCATTCTTTTATGTGGATGGACCATGGCATCTTCTACAGTCCTATCGACATGGTGGCACTCACTACCTGGCTCCGCAGATCAGCTCGTCTCGCTTCATCGGGTGGCTCAAGCACCACCGCATCGAGTGGTGCCAATTTCCTGAGTTGATTGCACGTCACGCCGAGGCCATCAACGAAGAAGGGGTGACGTGCCTAAAGCAGATACTGAATTGGGGCTGGGGACCTGCCACGGTACGACAGTTTCGGAAGCGGTTCGGAGTGCGCACACAGGAAGCCTATGGAATGACTGAAATCGGCTTCGGTACGCGAATGGCGAATGACTTTGACGAACTGGCCGAATCGGGGTCTATCGGTATTTCTGCGCCGTTCCGGTCACTGAAACTGATTAGTGAGGATGGTAGCCCAACGCCGTTAGGGGAGGTCGGTGAGCTGTGGGTGAGCGGGCGCGGACTTTTTGACGGATACTGGGAAAAGCCGGACGCAAATGCTGCTTCATTTGAAGGCGAATGGTTCAAGACGGGCGATCTGATGCGCTGCGACGAACTCGGGTTCCATTGGCTGGTGGGCCGCACGAAAGATATGATCCGTCGTTCGAGTGAGAATATCGCTGCGCGAGAGGTGGAGGCTGTCATCCGGGAGATTCCTGAGATTGCCGACGTTGCAGCAGTGCCAGTTCGCGATGTGAAACGTGGTGAGGAGGTGAAGATTTACGTCGAGCTACAGAAGGGTATTGCGCCCAACGATCTGCTTGTCGACCGCATTCTCAAGCATGCTCGTACCCATCTTGCCGTGTTCAAGGTGCCGCGGTACATTGGGTTCGTATCAACGCTGCCTAGGACCACCTCCAGCAACAAGGTTCTCAAACGCCATTTGATCGCGGAGACCGATCCTTTTAAGGGAGCTTACGACGCTAACGAAAAGCGATGGCTGTAAGGGCAACTTCTCTCCGCAACGTGCTACTTACTTGTTTACGACGCGTTGGCGGCTTAAGGGACTAAAGTACTCTATCGGCGATAATCCGCGGGAAATGGGCAGCGGCGCGCTTTGAAGCGAGACTTGAAAGCTGCCACGTTCCCGAATTAGACTTATTCGAGTAGTGTCAATGCTATGAGTGTCGCTGTGGAGCGTCCATACGCGGTCGCTATCGATATCGGATCAAAGATACTGATGCACTTGGCCGCCGTGAACTTGGCCTGCACCGACACGCCAGTGCGTGCATTCGGCACATTCAGGCAAGACCTGCATGAAATTGCGGACTGGTTCAAGGCATGCGGCGTGACCATTGTCGGATAGAATCCACCGCGGTCTATCTACGAGATCCTGGAGCAGCGCGGGTCTGAGGTCATTCTGGTCAACGCGCGGTACGCCAAGAATGTACCTCGGCGCAAAACGGATGTCAGCAACGCCGCATGGCTACGTCAGCTTCATTTCTATGGCCTGTTACGGCTTCCGACCTGATGTCGAGATCGCGGCCTTGAGAGCCTATCTAGGCTAGCGCGAGCGGCTCGTGTATGCAGAAGGCCCTGATGGAGATGAACCGGCAGCTCCATCATGTTGTGTCGGATATCACCGGCGCGACCGGCATGCGGATTATCCGAGCCGTCGTTGCAGGCGAACGCAATCCCGACGTCTTGGCAGCCTATCGGACGTGCGATTCCATCCATCGATCGAGACGATCCGCGCAGCAATCGTACGCAATGACATCACGAACACGTCTTCGCGTTGACGCGTCACTGGAGATCTACGACTTTTATCTGGCAAAGATGCTCGACTGTGATCGCAAGCTCGAAGTCCTGATCAGTGCATTGAACAGCAAGGGGCAAGATCTGTGGGAAAGTTAGCCAAGCCGTGCGTAAGACCACGCGGGTCAACCCGCCCAGGTGAGGACCGCACTGTAATGCGTGCTCGGCCTCGATTTGACTGAGATCCTTGGGCCGGTCGCTCACTCTCATTGAAGCTCATCGGCGAGTGCGTACGGATCTAAGGGCATGCCCAAGCACTAAAAACTTCACTTCCTGGCTAGCACCCCGCAAGAAGATCTCCGGCGAGAAGGTGCTGTCCTCGCCGACAAGGAGATCCCCAAGCCGCGAACCTGTTGGACCGGCAGTTCGCTGCCGAGCGGCCAAACTAGAAGTGGATAGCCGACTTTATCAATCTCTGGACCGCCGAGGGCTGGCTATATGTCGCAGCGGTGTTTGATTTGTTCTCACGCCGTAGTGGCTGACCGATGAGCGCCTCCATGACGACACAGCTCGTCACAGACGCACTTCTGTTGACAGTCTGGCGGCGGGGATCATGACCGGTGGCGTGGTGTAGCTTGCGCCGGGTCACCGCGTTCGCCGGCCAGGGCCGGGCAGACCAGCTGGCGATAGCCGGAAGGCTGACGGTTGGATCATCGCTCATTGGTGCGATGGTTTCCAGCGTCATGTAACGGGCACGCTGGGCGGCCCATTCATCGTTCTGCTCAAGCAGGATCGCTCCGATGAGGCGGACGATGGCGTCTTCATTGGGGAAGATGCCGACCACCTCGGTGCGCCGTTTGATCTCGCCGTTGAGGCGCTCGATCGGGTTGGTAACCAGTATGAGATTTCTCGGTCCCTACGTTCCGCTGCGGTTTTCTACATCGTGGCGTATGGTGCGACCATCGGGCCAGGGGCGGGCTGATGCCCGATGAGCCGAGAGCTCGAGTTAGTAGCTGGCCGCCTCTGCGACTCGCCCAGTTGCGCCGCCGAGAGCGCGAATCCGTAGTTGTCATTTTGCCCGCAGCTCCGAACGCAGCATCTTCCCTGCTAAGCCCCGCGGCAATCGCCCGTCAAAATTTATTCTGTTCATTGCGTCCTGCAACAGACGGCCGTGCTGACGATGGCAATGGGGCTCGTTCTGACCGCGCCGATCGGTGCCTTGCAACGTTCATCGCAACTGCCAACCTCCGAATGTTTCGACGACCGTTTGAATCCGCCCAGTACACGAGCGAGCAGTTCCAGCGTTTGATGGCCGATCACGGCATCATCTGGTGCAGCATGAACCATTGCGGCAACGTAAGGCACAATGCACCGCCTCGTCTCTGCTCTTGTAACTTTTGCTCTCCGTTCGTTCGGCCTTGAGCGACGAGAAGAAGCTCTCCATGGTTGGTGTATCGATCGACTTCCTTCTCCATCATCCGGTCGGCGTGTTGGTCCGTCCGAGATTAGCTATGGCGGAGCGGAGTTCTCCTCGAGCACGGCTCCAACCAGCATCGAGATCGCGCAAAACTGCGGATCGTTGGTCGACGGCCATATCGAGCGCATCAAGCGCCTCTTTAACCGCCTCCGGAGCGGGCCCTCCGCCGTTCCGAGCCTCTCGCATGATGGCAGCCGGAGCTGGCCAGAGTTCGGGATTGAGCACCCCACCATCTTGTATAATCCCAAACAGATTTGGTGAGCCTCGTTCAATAAGTTTGGTAACTACCTGGCCGATCTGATTGTGAGCGGAGCGGAAATCCAGATCGCCACCGAGCGTGAGGCGCGTCGCCGTCTCCATGGCATTCACGAACGACGCTTGGAGCATTGCGGATGCTGTGTCTTCCGCGATAATCAAGCCCGAGAGACACAGGCGGATGAGGCGCGCCGCCCCAATGGAATGGTCGAGCCCAGGCCAGACATTGCGCGTAGCTTCCGTTCCGACCGCCACACAGTTCGTGAACGGCGTGCTATGCATCGCGGTGATTGCGGCCACGAAACTTCCAAGGATCGCGCCTGCTTTTCCTTGGGCTTGCTCGAGAAGGAAAGGGTTGCGCTTATGAGGCATCGCGGAGCTAGATCCGACTAGTTCGTCAGGTAGAGTGGCCAATCCATGATTGCCGACCCACAGCAGCAACGTCTCGGCGATGCGGCCTAGAGATGATCCTAGAATCGCACAAGCAGCCAGGACACGAAGAACCAGGTCCCGAGAGGCCACGCTGTCAATCGAGTTAAGCGGCGGGCTCGAGAAGCCAAGCAGCCTGGCCGTCAACTCCGGGAGGATGGGCAAGGTTGTGCCGCCGCCGGCGCCCGCCCCGAGGCATGAAAGGTTGAGAATTGGATGCACGGCCAGAAGCGCATCTAGATCGCGCGCGAGCGCGCTGGCGAAGGCAGTCAGATGGTGCGCCAAACTGGATGGCAATGCTGGTTGACGGTGGGTGTGCAGCGGGAAGACGGTCTCAAGGTGTTTGCGAGCCAGACTGGACAGCAGTCGCAATAGCCTTAGTAGTTCGTCTGACAGTGCCTGATACGGCGTTCTCAGCTTTAGTTTCAACAGGGTCGCGTTGATATCGTTTCGGCTCCGGCCAAGATGTAGATTGCTGGCTTCGTTGCCAATTACTGAACGGAGATGATCCTCATAAGCGAGATAGGAGCCACGGGGGGCGGCGCGACTTGCAATGCTCTGAAAGGATTCATCTTGGAGTTTGTCAAGCTCGCTCAGCACGTTTACGGCGAGAACGCGGTCAATCAATCCTACTCGCTCAAGCATGATGGCCTGGGCGCGATCGATATCGGCGTAGAAGGGTAGCTCGTCCTTCGCCGCGCGCTGTAGATCACTGTCGAAAACGATGGCGCTGGCTTCAGGATGAAGAGTCGATTTGATCCGGCCTGTGCTCTGCAAGAATATCTCCTCATGCGCCAACGATGAAAGCGGCGGCGGCTTCGGCGCGCCGTGCAACAGCAGCAGGGTCGTCGCCAACTGCAATGACGTGACCGACCCGGTCGCGGAAATCGTTTTGACGCCTGAACTGGATTGGCAGAGTTTGGTACAGTACGAACTCCGTCACTCCGAAGCGGTCGACGAGCTGCTCGCAATTCGGAGGTAGGTCGAAGAAGCCGTCACGCTCCGGAACAATGAATCGTATCGAGCCGTGTGCGTCTCCGGCCAAGGCGGGCGAGGACAATCCGAGCAGGCTACGGAGGACCGCGAGGACCGGGTCAAAACCCGTTGTGTAACGAAAAAGGGTGGGGATCGAACCGCCAGCAAGACGTGGATTGACCTCAATTATCGTGACACGATCCTCGCCGAGCCGGAGTTCGACATGAGCTGGTCCTTTCACGTGCCCGAGAACTTGGATGGCGTGCAGCGCCTCATTTTCGATTTTCATGCGCAAGCTGGATGAGATCGGCGCTGGTATATCATGTCCGATTTCAACGAAATGCGGCAAAGGTCCAAGGTGTTTCCGCGTTACGCCGATGATCTTGCTATCGAGAACCTCGACTGAATACTCCTCGCCGGCGACATACGACATAAGAAGAGCACCAGGCTCGATAGGTCGGCCACGCACGTCATTCGTCGTTTGCAGTAGGTTGCGCAAAGCATCACTTGCAACTGTTTCGGTGTCGACGAGGGTGACCCCGATACTGCCGCTCCCGCTGATCGGCTTGGCTACCGCAGGTAACCCGATTGTTTTGATCGCGTTGCCGATATCGCACTCCGCTCGCACTGTCGCGCTATCGGGCACGCCGATACCTGCCATCCGCAGGGCGGCGGCCTGGCGATCCTTATCTTGACAAAGCGCGATTGCGTTCGGATCCGGACCACTAAGCCCTAGCCGCCTGGCTTCCAGCGCTGCTGCATAAAGGTAGAAATCGCTGGAAGACGTGAGCAGCGCAATCGGCATGTTCGTTGCCACGCTTTCGATTACAGCTCTAACATCGGCCTCTGAGGACGTGTCGCAAGTGCGTAGCTCGAGGCCCGACATGCGACTCAGAAAGGAATACCGTTCGGGTGACGCTGTAACAAAGATCGGAACAAGCCCAAGCTCTTGTGCCCGCCGAATAAAGTCGCCGCCCGAGCCAGTGGTGTTGGACTCGATGAAGATCGCAGCTGAGTTGGTCATATGTGTATACTTCAATTGTAGCAAGGGTGATCACCCATTACCTCGGTCAACGAGCGACGATCCCAATTGAAACGGCACCACCCGCTATCGGCATGAAGCGGATGATGGACAAGGACAGGCTCGGTCGCGGCGAGTGCGGTCTGATAGCCGTTGGCGTACATCCACGCGGGATCGTAAACGTTGTGCTCGTAGCGATTGCTGTCGTCGGGGAAGACGGCGAGAACCTTGCTTTTGGTGAAGCGCTCGGCGTACCACTTAGCCACTAGATAGGCCGCCCCGCTCGTCGGCCCACGCCTTAGCGTTGTCTCGCGGTGGAGTCGGTGCGCAGCTTGATATGCTTCGTTAGCGCCGAGCCAATGGATTTCATCAAAGGCTTCGTGGAACAAGTTGCCTGGTAGAATACTGTTGCCGAGCCCCCGCAAATCACGCTGGCCCGGCGGCTGCCCGAACAAGACGCTACCGAAGGTGTCGATTCCGATGAGTTTCATTTCGGGAAAGAATGCTCGACAATAGTGGGCAAGGCCACAGGATGACCCCCCTGAGCCTACCGTTGCGACTAGAATGTCGATCTTCCCAAAGTGCCTTATGGCTTGCTTGGCTGGGCGCGCATACGAAAGATAGTTGCCGACGTTGTCGTACTGTCGAGACCAGGTGGCTCCGGTTTGATCCATAAAGTCGAGGAGCGCCTTTTTTCGGAGCTGCTGGACGTTCGCGTCGGACGCTGTCGCCTCGACGAGGTGAACTTCAGCGCCTAACTCCTCGATCGTGCGTTTAAGGGGGGGCTCGATGGCGCGGTCGCCGAAGATGTGTAACTTGAGCGAGAACTGCATGCAAACGATGGCGAGACCGAGAGCCATTGTTCCGCTCGAGGTTTCGACAATCGTGGTGTTAGGGCCGATTGAGCCATCGCGAAGGCCTGATTCAATGATGTTGAAGGCAGGAAATACCTTCATGACCCTGAAATCGATCGCTGCCAGGTTTTCAGGCCGCAGAGAAACTATTTTCAGAGGCGCATGGGCGTCGATGGTGTCGGAAAGCGTCTGCGCCATCGTCGATCCTCAATAAGGAGTCGAGAAACCGCGGAGGATATCGAAGCCAAGGCAACTGACCGCGGATTTAGCCTCATCCAGTCGGTTGCGAAGGTCGGCTAAGTGCGGGTCGAAGATCAGGCCGGCGACCGTGCCGCTATGGGCAACAACAATACCGGCCGATCCCGTGTCGTCCTTGATGCGGAGGAGTTCGTCGAACTTCGGCTTCTTGAGCGGGTTCTGCAGGGCGGTCTCGCTCTGTATCGCGGAGAAAGTCGCGACCCGGCCGGCGAGTGCGACGCTCTGCTCAGCTATTGCACGCTCCAGAACGGCCAATGCGCAGCCGAAGGCGGCGATCTGATCACGTGAGTAGCGCGCTCGCGGCAGGCAGTCCGTTCCAATGCCTCCCTTGGCCGCGCCGGTGTCGAACCCCAAAACGTACATTTGTGGGAGAGGCCCATTGAATAGCTGGACACCTTTGCCCATTCGTTGAGCGAAAAGAATGGTGCTGCTTGTGGAGTCAAACATCAGCGAATCGCACGCATGCTCAGCCGCCACCGCAAGTTCCGCCTGAAGATGGGGCGCCAGAAGCACGCGTGATCCACGATAGGCTGCGACGCACTTAGCGATCGCACGGATGGAGGCCACTACACCGCTCGTCGACGAGCCCATGCCGGCGCCTTCTGGAACAAAAGTCCTGACTTCAAGAGTGGCTGCCATATTCCTCAATCCAAAGGCATCGAGGGCAAGTCGAGCGGCGAGCTCACATTTGTAGAAATGACTTGGTGTGACTTGGATGCCGGTGCGGCCGGCATGCGGCACAAACTTTCCGATGCGGCTCGGCTCCAACGTCGCACGGGCTTCCGACCCATCGGCGTGGGGCATGTGAACTGAAACGAGCGCGCGCACCGTGCGGCGGTCCGCCCCTTTCTCAACAGCGAAAGCTCCCTGGAGCAGCTCGCCGAAGTGAGGGTGGCAGGTGGCCACCCCGCATAGCTTCGCGGGTGAGTGGGAGCTAGCAATCTTGCCCTCATCTGGAGTTCTCGTCAGCATCTCCATCATATCATTCCTCTACCGCGGCCGCGCGGCTGAAGAGCAAGGGACTTGCGTTGAAGATGCCATAGAACCCGATGAAAACGGCGTTCATCCCGGGATGGCTGTTTACGAAGAGTGTCATGGGAACCAACCTGGAGCTTCATCTGCATCACTGCCGGCTCATTACTAGAGACCTCAATTCATCATGCTCCGTAGTTTGTGGTCGTGACAGCGTCGGGCCATTTGATGACGGCATGCGTCGCGTCTTCGCATGCCTGACTCTGTTACTGGATTAGCAGCCGCACATTTAGCGAGGCGTACAGATGCGCGCACCTACCAAGAGAGGGAGTTCGCGCGTCAAAATCGCGTTCAGCGGCCATGGGAGCTGCTCGACGTTCGATAGGCGACGCCAGTGTTGGCCGGACATGTTCGTATCTGCAGCCATACAGTAGTGGCGAGAAAGCTAAACTACGCAGATCTTCAAAGAGCGGAGTTCGTGAGCCAGCGCGGATCTTTTCATATTGCTTCAGACGCGTTGGAAGTAGTGCTCTCATTCCAATGCGTGTAGACCGAATGCCCGTTTCGAATCCTCCTTTGGCCTGAGTTCAGGAATCTCAGATCACTTTTCTGACTTGGTCGCCGCGGAGAAGTGCACGTCTAAGCTGCGTCTAGTTCTATCGGAGCAAGCTATCCGTTCTCGGTCGCCGGTCTCATGGGACGAGTACACCTACAGTCTGAGTCCGTCGTAGCAGGAAGACCTCATTCTTGTGGTCTCCGAAACATTGCGGCGGTTGTGTCTGGTTCGGTCGGACCGTCCAAACTTGTCAAGCGGCGAATGGTTGAAGCAGATGAGCCTTCTTGGCATTGGAGCTTTTGTCCAATCGAGGACATCCTGTTTGAAGCCCGACAAACGGGACGACCATTGTTTACTCGACAGCCGGGAGATCGGTTCGGCTCTGATGTGTTGCGCTGATGGAGCGCCAGATCTTGTTGGCACGCGGATTGCTGGAAGTTGACGAATCGCGTCACTGCGGAACGATCGCCCCCGTTCCGAAGGAGTTAAGATGAAACCATCTCCGTTGACTCAAATAGCTGACGCGGGCAGTGCGCCAGTCGAATTGACGGCCACTGGAGTTTTCTCACCTCGGTTGCCATCGGGCCAATCAGAAGAATCCCCCGGCACCGTGGTCATGAGATTTATAGAAGGCGATCGCAAGATTGAGGAGACAGAGCTGCAAGCGCGTAGCATTACGCGTCAGCATCATGTCACCAAATTCTACCGCGAGCAGATGGCGAACAGCGGTTACTACGAGCAGCTAAGACGGATTGTTGAGCCCTCGGTTAAGGAGCTCGACAGTCCGGGCGTTTTGGACACGAGTGGTGAGCACGACAATACCGTGGTGTGTGGACTTCAGCACAAGTACGCACAGACCGGCTTGCTGCTGGTGACTAACCGTTGTGCCTCATATTGTCGTTTTTGCTTCCGCAAGCGACTAGTCGGCCGAGAATCAGATGAGATCGTCCCGGATGTCGCGGAAGTTGGTCAGTACATTAGCTGCCATCCTGAGATGACAAACGTGCTGCTGTCGGGAGGCGACCCCTTTGTTCTTAGTACGGCGAAGCTCGACGAGATTCTTGCTCATCTCCTCTCGATTCCGCATCTAGCTTCTATTCGAATCGGCACCAAACTGTTCGCCTTTGAACCAAAGCGCTTCGAGGATCCCGCTCTACCTGCTCTCTTCCAACGAATACGTGATGCGGGCAAGACCGCAGTGCTTGTCACGCACTTCGATCACATTGGTGAGATCTCGGTAGATGCTGAGCGAAATATCCGGTCCTTGCGTGCACAAGGAGTTCAGTTCCTCAATCAATCTGTATTGCTTGCAGACGTAAATGACAACTCGGAGCTTCTGGCAGCGACTTTCTCTAAGTTCCACAAAATGGGCGTCCGCCCTTACTATCTCTTTCAAGCAAGGCCGGTAAAGGGTGCGTCCCATTTTCAGGTGCCGCTTCGTCGCGGAATAGAGATTGCCAACGGCGTCAATCAACGTTTGGCGGGCATCGAAAAGACCTTCAAATATATCATGTCGCATTACACCGGGAAGATCGAGATTCTTGGTCTGGGCGATGATGGACGCATCTATATGCGATATCATCAAAACAAGATTCCGGAAAAAATCGGAAGGATCTTTTCCAGGCAATACGTCGAGTCCGCTTGCTGGTTAGATGATTTGCCGGAGGATGATCGATTGAAGAACTAGGCCGCCGCGGGGCGACGTGATGAACTTCCTTGGGCGGAAAGGTGCAGAAGACGACCAAGCCAAGGGCGGCGGCTCCTAGACTGCGGCCTCATCTGCTCCGCGGCAACAATGTACCCAGTCGTCCAAGAACGGTCGCAGCGGGGCTACGATAAAGAGGGCTCCGGTACTAATTCGGGAACACATGTTGTCGTGCCGAGCAGGTTCCCGGGCTGATCGTGTGGAGGATCGCAGTGCACGAAGGCTGGGTAGGAGCCTGACAAAACGCACACATGAGGGCGCTAAATTGAACCGCCATCTTGATATGAAGACATCTGCGGTCAGTTTAAGTCGAGCACGCGGTTCCATTGCTTTGACGGCGGATGGCCGGAGGATCATCGACTTTTACTCAGGAGCCGGGTCGCTAAACTACGGCCACAACAATCATCAGATCAGGCAGGCCGTTCTCGAGTATCTAACGTCAGATGCGGTGGTCAGCGGGTTTGACATGGCGACTTCTGCTGAACTTAAGTTTGTAGATACGTTCGGATCTGCCGTGCTTCGCGAACGGCGTTTGCTGCCATATCATTTCAAATTCACTGGACCAAGTGACGCCATCGCTATCGACGCAGCTCTGGAGCTCGCGCGCCAAGTCACGGGACGTCAGAATATCGTCTTGTTCACCAGTGGAGAGAGCGGCGTGAGTCCTGGATCCATCGCTCTGCCCGGTTGCGGGCTTCGACGTACTGGCTTTGACGTATCTCCACGCGGACTAGGTCTTGTCCCGTTCGACGGCTATGTAGGGCCCGTCGTTGGCACAACCGACCATTTGCGAACGTTGTTGCGTGACCAGTACAGCGGCATTAATAGTCCAGCTGCCATTCTGGTTGAAGCTGTACAGCGAAATATAGGCATGAACGTAGCTGGCAAAGAGTGGTTAAGGGCGGTCCAGGCAATTGCGAAAGAGACTGACGCCGTTTTGATACTAGACGAAACGGAAATGGGCTGTGGCCGGACAGGCCAATTTTTTAGTTTCGAGTTCGCAGGCTTATCGCCGGACATCATTGTGATGTCGAGGTCTCTGAGCGGCTGTGGTTTGCCGTTGTCAATGCTGCTGATTAAAGATGAGGTCGACCATACTTGGCCTGTGCAGCACGCCGGTACGGAAAAGACTGACATTGCGTTTGCGGCTGCGGCCGCTGCCATCGACATCTATTGGCGCGATTGCCTCCTCTCGGAGGAGGTTCAGCGCTTGGGAGAGCTTGCGCGAAGCCGGCTCAACGCCATTGCGTGCCACCACGGGACCAGCTTTTCTGTTCGGGGGAGGGGGCTGGCGTTGGGATTTGATTGCCAGTCATCGGAAATTGCAGAAGCGACCAGACGCAAGGCCTTCGCGAGAGGTCTATTTATTGAACGATGCGCCTCGGCTGGTCAGGTCATACAATTCTTGCCGGCACTCACGATTGACACCGAGACTCTCAATAGCGGCCTTGAAATATTCGAAGAGGCCTTGGCAGAGGCCCTGGATCAAAGAGGGACTTCGAGATGTAAATCCCGGCGGGGTAGAGACAAAGATGATGTGACTTGACCTGGCACTAAACTGCGTGTCGGCATTTTGTCCGGCCAGTAGGGGTAAGCAATGGACGACCAGATCACGAAGCCAATGCCTTTGCGGTGAGATGGGCACCACCGGAAGTAGAGTGGTGGTGCTGAAAAAGGGGTCTGCAAGCAGGCGAAAGGTTGCGCACATGTGGCATAAGGGCAGAACTCTTTCGAGTGAAGAGCAGTTTGGCCGAAAAATACATGAGACCCCAGCCGCTACTGGAGGCAAACTCAATGGGAAGTCAAAGTATCGAAACGTCGTGAGCCGTTGTAGAGGCGCAGGACGATTAAAATAATTGTGCTGCGTGCGGCGGCTCGGGAAACGTTTGGTGAACGACTCCTGCGTTCCTCGAGAACTGCAAGCTGAAGTGAAATAAGTTCGCGTTCGGCTTGTGGTTTGCCAAACAAGAGTTGCGAGTTTTGATTTCGATCAGGTCAATGTGAATGACATCAGTCTCGTTTCATCTCGCGCGCACATGCGTACGAGCGGCATCCCACCACTTAGCCTGTAGAGCGCCCACAGGAAAAGGTAGTACGGCATTCAGTTTCCAGAGCGTAGCTTGTTTGATTGTTATAACGTGCGAGGTAACTCATGACGGTCGACGAACCTGCGGCAGCAGTGTGCGCACGCATTCCGGTGCATGTCTCACGGTCCATTCCAATATACGACACCATGGCCGCCCAGAAAGATATCAACCTGTTCATGGGGTTCGATTTTCATGAATATGTCTCAGTTACCCAAGCAATTCCGACGAAAGGGCGAACATTTCCAAACTTTCGGCCTGATCGATCGACTATTCGCCCCGGCGAGGGATATTGGGTGGTTGGCCTCGACAAGAACAGCGAGGTCGTACTTACAAATGCTACACGGCTGTATGACCTTTCTCACAGTAACTTTGCGGAGCATCTTCGGTCGCTGAAAGCATTTTACAGTGACCCGATCGTCCAGGCCCATATTAATGACTATTGTGCTTGCATGGCCCCTACCGCAGAGGAAATGACTGGAAGAATAGCCTATAATGGAGATCTTTGGGTGCGCGGGGATTTCAGGGAGCAGGGTGTCGCGAGGATGATAGCCCGAGTTACACACCGGTTATCGTATGCTATTTGGGCCCCCGATTTCTTATGCGCGCTTGTGGCTCGCTGGCGAGTGGATAAAGGACTTCCGCACTACCCTCATCATGAATCCGGCGGGTCGATCTTGCGGCTTGCTGAAGAGGATATTGCTGAGGATAATTCGCTAGTGTGGGTAACAGGCGACGAGCTAAAAAGTGAAGTTTACCAGTGCTCTAAGGATCTTTTTGCCGCGCCATCAAATGGTTCGTGGTTCGAGACAGCGGGCGGTTGATTCCGTGGTGTCCGCTACCGTAATTGGATGCCGATCGTGAATTTGGCGAGGTGGCGCACCAATCAGGTTCAGAGTCGACTGCGAGACCTTTGTTCAGCGGAGCAGTCGCTTGCAGGAGAGCTCGACCGTAAGAGCGCAAGCGAGCAAATCGAAGTCATCTACCTCCTTCAAAGTGTAGATATCGGCATTCCGTGGCCAAAGCAGCCGCCGGCCTAAAAACTGGGCCTGAGATGTGTGTTTCACACTCCGTGCCGGGACGAACCGGTCACGTTCCGCTGATACAACAACCGGCGTTGGTTACGGCCCCGTCAAGCTTGCGAGTGCGGCGCGGCAATCTGGGTAGGAAGTCGTATTGCCTCATGTACTGATGCTTCCGGGTGCGATCGGTTGCCTCATTTAATTTGCTCCTGGCTTGAGTTGAGGAGGAGGCCGGGTGCGGAGATGGCCGGGGTTTCGGAGCGCCCGGCCTCCTCCGCTGGTACCTCGCACGTCATTGGGGTGTTGTGACCTCGTACCCCGGCGGCATTTTCTCGCTACGAGCGAACAGCAGCGCATTCGCTTGCTCGCTGCGCCAGGATTGCAGCCGACGTTGAAGGGTTCGAAGAAGCTTGTTCGGATAGGCTCCAGGATATTCCATCTGCAAGCGCGAGAGCAGTTCGCTACCAGTCCGCCAAGGCTCAGCTTCAAACCATTTTCGCAAATCTGGCGTTGCTCGGATGAGCGGGGCGGGACGACGTCGGCCTCTTTTCGCCTTCACGAGTGGCCGATCCGTCGGTCGCATGGCTCCGTCCTTCCAGGCCGTGCGCAAGCTTGCCAGGAAGCGATCGATCGGTTGCGATGCCACAGCAGGATGGCCGATTGGTTGGGTATCAGCGAGGGCCGCGAGGCGCTCCTGCACGTCGCGGATGTCGCGCAACAACGCGACTGGATCGAGAGCGGCATAGATTTCTTGGAGGTGATGGCGGACAGCGTCAGGCGTGCGGGCGTCCGCCGCCAGGCGCTGGTGTGGTGTAGCCGGCGCGCTGTATGTCTTCGGTACACGGGCACCTTCGCGCTGCTTGGCTATCAATTTGAACGAGGGTTGGAAGAAGTTCACGAACAGCCGCGCCGATCGATAGAGTTCAGCCAGCAGCTTGGCCGCTTCCAGGCCCTCGAACCGACGATAGCCGACTATCCTGCGCACGACGGCGCCGTTCTTCTGCTCGACGAACGCCTGGTCATTTTTTCGGTAGGGCCGGCAACGCGTGAAGACGATGTTGGCCGCCTCGAGTAGGCTTTCAGCGTCTCGTTTATAAACACCGTATCATTGTCAGTATCGAAGCCGAGCAGCGCAAAAGGCGATTGTTTGCGCAATTCCGTCAGCACCGTGCTCAACAGCGTCCGTTCGCGCACGATCAGAGGAGCGCACTCCGTCCAGCCGGTAGCAATGTCGGTGAGCACGAGGGCCTGGATGAAGCTGCCGCGCGCAGATGGACCGCTATGCGCGACAAGGTCGGCCTCGACGAATCCGGGCGCCGGATCATTCCAATCTGCCGACGTCCTTATTGGAACACTGCGACGCAACGAGTGCGTCGCGTGCCGCCGACGCTTGCGACCTAATCCTTCTCGGACCCGCACCAATGCGCGGTCGATCGTCGCAGCGCTCATTGCCAAAAGTTTGTCGCGGATCTCGGGGGCAAGGTCGAGGTGGCCATGCCGTTCCATCGCCTCAATCAACGCAGGCATTAACGCCTTCAGCCGCTTCCCGCAGATCCGGTCTGACGCCTCCCAAAGGAGCACGAGCGCGTTGTGTTCTACCTCATTATACATTCGACGTCGCGCCCTTCGGCTTGGGCGCGCGTCTTCCTGACCTCGAAGTAGTCGCATCGCATGCTTGCGATGGAATCCGGTGATGTCGACGAACTCGTCCAATATCCGCGTCTTCTTCGCGCGATCCGAACGCCGATAGCGCGCGCCTGCTGCCGCCGTCAGTTCCTTCCGCGTTGCCATGCTTAGCCACCCCATCTTCGCCCCCGCTCGCTCCCGATCCAAGGGAGCAATTTACGTGAGGCAACGGCTCAGCATCCGGTAACAATTAGGGCGAGGCAATGCGCTCTTCCATCCAGATGGTCGCGCTATATGCGAGGCTTAAGCGTTTTTACGCGCCGATAAAAAACGCAGCCGCGAAAGTGATAAAACACGTGGTGCGGCAAACTTCCGTGACCATCATGAACCTCAGCCCCGGCCTGTTGGATCACGTGTCTGGGCTTTCGCGAAGATGCGCTCGGCGGTACGAAGATGTTCCGCAGATAGTTTTGGTGCAGCCTGAGATTACCGCACCTTGCGGCAGCAAGCTGTGGGCCCTGTGTTTCGCGAGTTAGGAGAGAAGCATGTCAGTGCCGGCCTGGGTAGCTCCGGCCCTGATCATACCACGTAGCGCCGGAATGGCTTTCGTTCGCCGAATAGAAGCGGACAGCCGTAACAGGTTCATCGTCGGCAGGGCCATTAGCAATGAGATTTCCCCTGGTTGGTTCAAACCAAATTGTGAAAATGGAGACAAGATCCGACAGCAGGACCGCTGATCCATGCGTCAGCTCATGGAAGGGGAGCGACAGCAGCCGTATCGGGCGCTTCACGGAGACTCCTCTAACAAGGCGCCGCCCTCAAGAAGGTCTCCGGAAAGGAGTGCGTCACGCGCCCACCAGAGCGAATAGGCGCTCCTGGTACGGTCTTAACAGGGGCCGGGCGCACGGGAACATTTTGAGGAAGAAGACCCATGGCCAACCTGCCCTCGTGGGTTTTTCGGACTGCAAATATCGCCTTTCGGCCTTTGCGAGTTCGTCATACCTCAGGAGTTCGAAAATCTCGCTGAGCGGTGCAATGTGAGGTTCAATTCTGGCAACGCTCTCCTCAGCTGCGATACTATCGCAGACGCGTCGCATTGCAGCTGCCGCAGCCCGCATGGAGTGATTGGCCTAAACGACCGTGGAGATGCGCGCATCGCGATAGGCGGAGACTGGCGTTCGGTAGTATGTCGTCGGAACGATCACGACAGGAAGCCGGTTCTCCCACTTGTTGGCGAACGAAAGCACCTCGTCCGCGACACTCTTTCGCGAGTGAATCAGGATAGCATCCGCTCCCGCGTCGGCATAAGCGTGGGAACGTACGATGGCTTCGTTCAGTCCGTGCTCGGCGATCAGCGCTTCAATCCTGGCGACGAGAATAAGAGTTTCGCCGACTGCATCCTTTACAGCCCGCAGACGACCAGAGAACTCATCGACATCGGCGAGTGGATGCCGCTCTCCAATGAGGGAGTTGAGCTTCGGCAAGCAGCTGTCCTCAAGCGAGAGCCCCGCCGCGCCAGCCTGACGCAGTTTGCGTGCGAGAAGGCGCGCATTATTGAAATTGCCGAAGCTCCATCCCCGTCCACGAGCACCGGTATCTCGGTCGTATCCACGATGCGTTCGACGCTCTCGACGAGCTGGCTTCATGAAGCTTCGTTGGCATCGCGAAAGCCCAACGAGCTGGCGATCGACAAACCAGACGCCCAGAGCCCCTTGAAGCCCAAGCGCTTGGCGATTTTAGCCGAAAGGCCATCATGCGCCTCCATCAGAAACGAGAGCTTACCAGTGGAACAGATCTCTGCCCGACGCCCTTCGACAGCCGGTCGCCGCGTGTATTCATCATCTGCGGTTGGCTGGATGGCTTGTGGTTGACATTGCATGCACAAATCCTGGAAGCCGAGCTTCGATCGGCGCAAAGTCGTTGATCATATCCTTTTGGATTGACAGCGATCAATGACTAGCTTTGGTAGTTTATTTTGACGTAAAGAGCTTTCATGATGCAAAGAATTGACGTGATACGTAAAGTCGTCGTTATGAGTTCATGGGCGTTGATCCCGCTCTCTGGCGCAACGCCTTAGTGACGGGTGATATCCGGTTCACAGAGTTTGATATCGATCGGTGCGATTGTCGCAATGCAGTTTGTAGCGTTTATGACATATGGTGAGAGCTTCTCGATATGGCCGGCTTGAGACCGCCGCCGCGCGAGAGCGGAGCCGCTATCTCCGAAGAACTTGCTCTGATTCGGCGATAGTTTGCCTGCGCGGATGAATGGTACGGCATTTGCTGATGCATTCCTGTTCTCTTAAGCCCAGGAAAAAGTCATGGCCGATGTCCAAGAGAAACTGGTTGTACTATCGGAACGCGAAAAACAATGTTTGCGGTGGGTCGAGAAAGGGAAGTCATCCTGGGCGATCGGGGTCATCCTGAACGTCAGCGATAACACCGTTAACTTTCATATCAAGAATGCGATGCGAAAGCTCGAGACGAGCACCCGGACCCAGTGTGTCGTCAAAGCGCGGCGTCTGGGTCTTTTAGACCACGGTTCGCGGTGGGGCTAATGAGCCCGTAGATTGATGGGGCGAAAAGCGAGGCAAATTGCGCCCCGCGAACTAAACTGGGGATCGAAGAGGCGCTGATACCATAAACATGGCGTGCCTCCATGTCCTAGCCTTTAATGGTGAAGCGCAACGCGGACGAGCGAGCCGACGTAGTGCCGCCGGCCCGTCATGCTCTTGAAAGATCGAGACGGTGAGCCCGACCCGAATCGTCTATCTCCCTGTGCGAGCCCCTTGGCCATATGCCTGTCACAGGTTGAAGTCCGGTGGCTAGCCAGACGGCTTGGACGGCGTCGGCGGGACTTTGGGGTGGCAGTGGAAGTCGGAAGACGCATTTCCAAAACGTGCTTCTGGTAGACGTTGCTCGAACTCTAGGGGTGTACAAGCCTCACCAATCGGGTGATGCTCACGGAGCTTTGCCGGTTTGGTGAACGATCTTCGGGGCACCAATCACCAGCTGGTCTTTTGGGTGATTAGAGCGGCGTGTGCTGCACGCACAATCCTCCTGTGAACCGTTAGCCGAAGCAACCGAAGCGGAGGCTAAAGCGTCATCAGGATCCTGCGGCCTGGAATTCGCGCCAGATACGTTTCTAACGTTCGCGTATTGAGCATAGCTAGGCAATTCGACAAAAAAAGCGCAAGCCCTTCGCATCGAGCTCGCGGCCTTAGTTGTCATCACTCTTGATGATCGGAAGACTCTTCGCTAGATCACCAGCGTTCAGTAAGGAGGTGCCGCCGTGGCAATGGGTATTGTGAAGTGGTTCAATCCGAGCAAGGGTTATGGGTTCATCAGACCCGAGGATGGAAGTCCCGATGTGTTCGTGCACCTCAGTGCCGTTGAAAAAGCTGGTTTCACCACCCTCGAAGAGGGAGCCCGCGTAAGTTATGAGCTCAAGACGGGGCGTACGGGCAAGATGTCGGCCGAAGATCTCCGCGTTGGCTGAATTGACCCAGCCGATGCGTCCAAAATGAGAGTACGGCTTGTCTCGAGCTGATGAGGGTATTTGTCTGGGGGGATGTCTCGCTGACGTGCCCCCTTTTACGCAAGATAGATTCGGCTTACCCGCGGAGCATGAAATTGTGATGGAGGTGAAGCGCTGGTCACCCAGGAGCCATCAGCTTGTCGTGCGACAAAAAGGGTCTCTCTCCGCCGCCCAGCAGGCCATCCTGGCGCCGGTGCGGGGATCTTTTCACCACGAGATCTGAGTAAGATGAACGCGTCAGTATAGCTCCGCGCGGTGCTCTGGCTGTGGGTCCGGCGCGTTTTCTCGGGCTGAATTGCGTGCTGAAGAGTCTGCGTCAGTCTGTGTGTTGGTAAGCACCACCTGAGACGAGACGTCGCGTGAGTTTCGCAAGCATTCGCGAATTGCTGATCAAGGGGCTCTTGAGACTTCTAGCGAGTCACGATCATCTCACGGGGGCCTGGACATTCATCAAAGCCGCCTTGCTAAGTAGGAACGATTGTTCCGCATCACCATGCTCCGTAAACAAGGACGGCATCGCTACAATGGCAAACTTGCGAGAAGCTGATGGGCTTCGCCGCTGGCCGCAAAAAAGCGGCGCTCCAGTTGCTGCATTCGGCCTTTCCGTCACGGGCTACGATCATACTAACGAGGTGTTCAGACCTACACCGGCAGCTTTGCCAATCTTCTGGCGGGGGGGCGGGACGCGTAAGAGCACAAAGCAATGCGTTCTGCTTTGCTTGTTATCGAGCTGCGGCGCAAAGTTCCTGAGGCGAAGAAGCCGTGTCTGATCCCGATCGGCGGTGTTACCTCGAGCAACGTCACTCAGATCGAATCCGAAGCCGCGCGTCGATAGGACGGCCGGCCGAGATCATGATGTAACCCTTGTTAATTCACGACTCCAGGGAATCCTCTACCCCTCGGCCCTGCGCCACCAACGACTTGAGTCGGTGATGTGATCGAGTCGAGCGGCAACGTGTTGTTCTCAGTCGTCGCTTCTCGCTCCTCGCCAAGCAGTCCGAGGTGAGTAATAACGCCCGACGAAGTCCAAGGCTTCTTTTCGTTAGATCCAGTTACGACAAAACGTCGCTTTCGGGCTTCCCGGATAACGGCTTGTGAGTTCTTCACGGACTGCGAGCTCCGTCCGATGCTCGGTTACTGATTGTTACCCACTGCTTTTCGCGGCGGCGTTGCACTGAGGAGGGAATTCGCATGGCCTCCCGGTACTTCGCGACCGTGCGGCGGGCAATATCAATTCCAGACGCGCGCAAGCGTTCCATGATGGTATCATCTGACAGGGGCGCAGACGGTTCTTCCGAATCGATTAGCTGCTTGATGTGGTGACGCACGGCCTCGGCCGAATGCGCCTCGCCGCCGTCGGCCGAGGCGATCGATGCCGTGAAGAAATATTTTAACGCGAATGTGCCGCGAGTTGTCGCGATGTATTTGTTCGCGGTGACGCGCGACACCGTGGATTCATGCATCTGGATGGCCTCCGCGATGTCCTTCAGATTTAGCGGCCTTAAGTGCGCCACACCATGGGTGAAGAAGCCGTCCTGCTGGCGCACGATCTCGGTCGCGACTTTCAGGATGGTGCGGGCGCGCTGGTCGAGCGCGCGCACCAGCCAGGTGGCGTTCTGCAGCGCCTCGGTGAAATACGACTTGTCGCCTTCCTTGCCGATTTTCTTCGACAGCTCGGAATAATATGTCTGGTTCACCAGGACACGGGGCAAAGTGTCGCTGTTGAGCTCCACATGCCACCCGTCATCAGGTCCCGGTCGGACATAGACATCAGGCATTATGGTCTGAAGCCGCGCCGAGCCGAACTTCAGACCCGGCTTGGGATTGAGGCGCCTGATCTCGCCGATCATGTCGGCAATGTCTTCGTCATCGACGCCACAAAGTGTGCGCAGGCTCTCCATGTTGCCGCTCGGCGAGGAGATCGAGATGCTCGACGAGGGCCTGCATCGCGGGATCGTAGCGGTCGAGCTCGCGGAGCTGGATCGCCAGGCACTCGCTGAGAGACCGCGCACAGACGCCGGGCGGATCGAATTTCTGCAGCACGGCAAGAACGCCCTCGACGTCCTCTTGCGTTGCGCCAAGCCGCTCGGCTGCCCGGCCGAGATCGGACGGCAGGTAGCCGGCCTCGTCCACGAGGTCAATCAAATACTGCCCAATCATCCGCTGCGTGGGCGAAGTGAGGGCGACCGAGAGCTGCTCGGCGAGAGAGCCCAACAATGTTGTCTCGGCAGCAACAAAAGCTTCAAGATTGTAGTCTTCGTCACCGTAGGAGCCGCCGCCCCATTCGGTATAAGTGGTCGGCGCGGCATCCTGAGCGTCGCGTGGGCCCGCCTCGGCCGTCTGTTCGGCGCTGACCTCACCCACCCCACTTGGGGATTCGACGCCAGCTCCCTCGCCACTGGTGCGCTCGAGCAGAGGGTTGCGCTCGAGCTCCTCCTCCACGAAGGCCGTGAGATCGAGGTTGGACAATTGCAGCAGTTTGATGGCCTGCATCAACTGCGGCGACATGACCAATGATTGCGAATGCCGGTACTCTATTCTCTGCGCAAGCGCCATGGAGCAAGAACCAATACTGAACTTAGCCGAGGTTCCTTCATCTAGTCAGGAGCTGATCGACGCGCTTTGATGTCGCGCAAAAGCAGAGGCGAGGTTGGACTTCTGTGCAAGCGGGTTGGAGGACGGCAGCTATGCCGTAGGACTCTAGAGTAATTGAAAGCCGCTGCGAATGCTTGCGTCGTTCCAGCAAAACGCGATTTTCGCTTCTACGAGCACTGCCGGCGCGTCTGATTCTGAATGTCTTTTTAGCACTGGGTCCACCGGTGCTTTACCTGGCCTGACTTCCGCTTAATCGTGCTCTAAATGGCTATGAGGAACCAGAAGTCACCGCTCTGTGAGGGTCCTCAGCTCGCCCGCGAGTGCCAATGGGCAAACAGGGTGTTGCCTTTCCCACGAATCAAATTTGAGAATGCCTTAGCCCATTGGAAGGCAAGACCGGCCAAGGGAGCGAGTACGTCTTCAGCTGCGTGAAGCCGCGCATCGCCTCGGGAACACCCTCCTTATAGCCGAGCCCAGATTGCTTGATCCCGCCGAAGGGCGTCATTTCCGTCCGATAACCGGAGACTTCCCATACGTTCACGCTTCCTACGTCGAGACCATTGATCAATCTCGTGACATGCCCCGGTTAGAGCAAACACCCGCGGAAAGTCCAAACTTGGTCGCGTTCGCAATTGATATAATTTGATCGATATCGTTTGGGCAACGGATGATTGGCAGCACGGGCCCGAATGTCTCTTCAACAACAAGTTCGGAGGTTTCCCGAACATGATTCAGGAGCGTAGGTGGATGAAATGCGCCGTGAGGCCGACTGCCCAGTAGCCGGACCGCACCATCATCAATCGCGCCGGCGAGACGTCGAGCGATAAGTCGAGCGGCCTCTTGGCTGATCACGGTCCCGACGTCCACAAATAGATCGCTGGGGTCGCCGGTCATAAGCTGCCGCATGTAATGGAGCGCGCGATCTGCAAAATCCATAGCGATAGTTCCGGTCACCAGCGCCCGCTTGACGGCTGTGCATCGTTGACCCTAATTCTTGATTGCACCTTGGACTGCTAAATACGCTGCGCGTTCGGGATCAGCATCCTCAAGAACGATGATTGGGTCGTTCCCTCCGAGCTCAAGTATGAGCTTCCGGCCCGCTCGGCGACGTGGCGATGTATCGCTCCGCGCAAACGGACCGTAAATGTCACCAGCTCCGCATCTGGGTCGGTGAACATAGCACCTTCCAACGACTTGGGGTTCCCGTGAGGATTGAAAGCATTTCCTCTGGCAGTCCCTGCTCAAACAGTATCCTGCCAAGTGCCAGGGCGGTCAGTGGAGCTCGCTCGGATGGCTTTAGGACGACGCGATTGTTTGTCGCTATGGCGGGAGCAAGTTTATGGCTGACAAGATTGAGACGATGATTGAATGGGTTGATTGCGGAGATCACGCCGACAAGAGGCCTGCGGCGCATGGCAAAGATGCGTCGTTCGTGAGGAGTTGTGATGTCACATGGATAGATCTCGCGTTCGCTCTGGATCATGGCATGGGCGGCAAATGACCAGACGTCGCAGGCGCGTTTGGTCTCATGCAGGTCGTCTTTCAGGCAGAGACCGGTCTCCGACGTAATTAGCCGAGCAAACTGATCCTGATCTCGTCTGACCGCGCTTTCGGTTCCAAGGAGAATATCCGTCCGTTCGCGTCGGGTCAGCTTAGGACGAGTTCGCGCCGCCCACCTGAAACGCTTTCCGTACATGTTCCGGTCGTGCCTGTGGCACTTTGCCTACAAGCATTCCCGTGAAAGGATTCCTGGCTTCGATCGTCAGGTCCGAATGGGAAGGCGAACCTGCTATGATCATCGGCTGATAGTCTTCATCGAATTCAGGCGTGCGATAGCTTAACCAGGATGTGACTCTGAGATTATCGGAATGTGACGCGTCTTTGTGGGGAATAAATGCCCTGGCGGCGAGCGGCGTCGCCGGAGCGATTGTTTGAGGGCAGGTCGCTTTTGAAGGGGTTGCCGTGTAAGCCAGGCGCGGGATGGCCAGATTCGAACATGGAGGCTTCCGGTGCATCAACACTTTCTTTTACCATGCTGGTGCTGGCTCGCTGCCCCGGTTGTGAAGCGCTCGCTGGAATGTGGTTTTGTTCTGAAGAGGCGAATATCGGGAGGTAACGCGCGGGAGCCGCGACGGATGCTGCCGATTGACCTTACAAACTATGAAGTGAGGGCCGGTCGTCCTTAGGCATTGCTGCGTGACACCTATGAGATTATCTGATCCCTTACAAAGGGTGGAGGTGCGATACCCGCAAGCGGAGGCGACGGCCTCGAGTGAAGATGTTCGTGAAGTCGAGAGCTGGCCGCCAGTTGAAACATAGCCTTCGTTGTCCAGCACCACGTGGATCAGATTGTGTGGGCTTGCATAGCCAATGGTGGACAGAGCCCCCATGTGCATCAGTACGCTGCCATCTCCATCCAGTGCCAGGACCGTTCTGGCAGGCGAAGTAAGCGCGAGTCCTGCCGCTATCGCGCCACAATGTCCCATCGAGCCCTGGACATATAAATTCAGCGCACGATCCCGGACCCGGAACAGCTCACGAGAGATAAATCCGGACGTAGAAACAATGAGGGTATCTGAGTCGATCTGCTTGCAAATCGACTCGACGACTTGCCCGACACTGAGGCTACAGTCGATCGTGTCAGGCGAACGTTTTGCTGTGCTGCAGCTGGATAGCTGGCCACTTCGAAATAGCAGCGCAAACGGCGCGCCTTTGCGAAATAATGCGCCGCTACGCGCGAGGGCGCGATCCACGCCTACATCAGTCCCATCGAAGTCGCACCACTCGATAGAGAGCAAGTCTAGGAGGGCTGTTGTTTTGGCCCCCATAATCGTGTGTTGTGGCTCATCCACGGGCTCATCGGGGTGACCGCGGACGGATAATAGGAGCAGGACCGGTATTTCGCTGACCATCAATAATGACGTCAGCGGATTAATGATATTTCCGAAACCGGAGTTCTGAAGCGCCACGACTGCTCGTCGACCTGTCAGCACCGCGCCGGCCGCCAAGGCAATCGCACTGCCTTCATTGGCTGCAGGAATTGCCAAGAGTCCAGGCTCACGAGCCGCTTCCTCAAACAGGTCCGCAAAGTTTGAGCAGGGGACGCCGGAGAAGAGACTGTACCCAGCCGTCCGGAGCTTGGATAATAGAACGGTCGTCTCAATCGGCATATCGCACTCAGCAATTAAGGAAGAGCAGCGGCAGGATCAATGCCGCTTTAAAGCCCACTTGAATCTCAGGCGGCCTTTCGGGCGACAACCAAGCTGCGGTTGCAGATGGATTTGTGGTACTCAAAATGCTGGAAGCCCGTGTCCTCAAGCATCGTGCGCATGTCTTCGAAGCTGTAACAGCAGCCCTCATATCCTGTCCTGAGCAGCACCGAATATTCTGCTTCAGCAGCCGGAGACGGATAGCCTCCACGGTCGTCGGGGTGGCAGCTGAAAATCGCCACGCGCCTGCTGGCACGAGGAGCCTCGTGAGACTTGTTCAAGAGAAGGCGGACCTTGTCTGATCCCAATTGTGAAGAACGTGCGAATAAAGATGAAGGGGCGCGTCCCTTGGCAGCGGGTAAACGAACATATCTCGAGCTTTGACTTGAGCGCGATCTGGGTAAAGAGTCCGATCCGTGAAACATGTCCGCCCAAGCTGATCAACGGGCGGCCGTCCCAAAGCCGTTGCTGTGAGTGGGGGACAGCGCATCAGCAAATAAGAAGAATACACGCCCGATCCGCCGCCCACATCGAGGACGGAAGTGTCATCCGTGCAATCAAGAAGAGTTGCGAGGTGTGGAGCAAAAATCCGCCCTCGCTCCTCCATCCCGCGTGTATTCAGATTGGCGAAATCGTCGGTCTGCATCAGGGCGTCTCAGCTCTTTGTCACCCCGCGCTCAACGTGCCAGGTGTCGGCGCCTCCATCTCGCAACATTTCGTAAAGCTCCCGAACAGAAGGCTTGTACTTCATCGTTGCAATATACGATGCGACGCTATCCGGGGATTTGTCGCTTAGATAGCGAACGGACGCCGGGGTTGCGTGTACCCGGCCGGCTTCGCTTGTGATGAGACCCCATGATTGAAAGAGGCGAAGCATGGTCCGCGTCGGACGCTCCCGAAGGGAGAAATGGACCCGAAGCTCATCCTCTCACCGCGTGACCATCGAGATAAGTGAAAAGATAAAGCCACGACACAGCCGCAATATAGAGATTCGCCGCGTAGGAGCTGTCGCGCCACTTGATTATCTGCGCAATGTCGGGGGCGAAAACAGGGCCATCGGGCCGGCCTCGAAAAGATGACAGGGCGCTAGATGATAGTACAGGAGGTTGCATGGTCGAATGTCCCTCTCAGAATAAATTGCATTCAGGGCAGACGATGTCGCGCGTCAGGCCGGCAAACCTCACGCCTTGAGGAAGTGGGGCAGCACTGAAAGAGGCTGAAGAGGCGGGGAGGTGGAGCGGGCCGATCGGCAGCCCGAGTCCCGGAGATATCTTCAGTCACGTCTGAGGCGGCGTGCTGGGCGAATGCGCGTCCTAGTCATTATACGCTTCCATGAGGTAGAGAGCTCCTGTTGCATCCGACAGCTGACGGCACGCAAGCGCTCGCCGCGATCTGCAGTAACACACGTCTTTCCACTGGATCAATTGCGAGCGTTGGTAGTTGACTAGGCAGAACAGAGCGACGCGTTGCCTCCATCGCAGAGTCTAGCCGCATTCGCCTAGTTGAATCTTGTTCGGCAGGTAGCCGAGCGGGCAAGCGGACGCTTTGTCTCATTCCGCACATTTTCTGGTCGGTGCTTCAATGCGCTTAATGCGTCGAACGAGACGCAAAGTCTATCTGGTCCTTGTCTCGCGTTATGAATTTCTCGCCGGACGCGATTGGTACGATTGTTGCTGCGCTGAGCTCAGTTCCTCTACGAGAGCGAAAGAGCGCATACGACCTTGTCTTCATCTAGCTGTTCCTACATCGTGCTCAAAATCGCCAGTTCACCCCGCCGTGGACAGGCAAGCGCCGGCCACTTAATGGCATTTTGCCTCTTCGAGCCAGATGTTGCGTGTCCTAGTCATTGTCGCTCAGGTCCACGGGATTTCCGCCTTGCTCAGGCTCGATTCCGAGTACCGGCTACAGAACGGACCCTTGATCGCTATACCGTGGCCGATGGAGTACCCACGGCCTGCTAGGCAGCGGCTCGCTCGCTCGTCGAGATGCGAATTCGGCACGTGATATTTGGCGCACCGATATGGATAGCAAAAGGAAACAATCCCGGAGGGTATTATCACATCTGAGGGTCGTCGACATCGGCAGCTCGGACGCCAGCAGCTATTGCGCTCGATTGTTCGCAGGCTTCGGTGCAGACGTTCAGAAAATTGAGCCGCCGGGGGGAGATCGAATGCGCTGTACTGCACCACCCGCTCCCAAGGGCCACAGGGCGTGGTTCGCATTTCTCAATTTCAACAAATCAAGCACTGTTATCGATCCTGCCGGGGCTGGTGCGATTGCCCGACTAACTGCACTCATCGAGGATGGCGATGTCTTGATCGATGGTCGGGATGTTGATTCCGCGAATTGCCCGCCCATTGATGTCGCTGCGGTCCGTGACCGCCACTGCGTCCTGATGCACATTGAGGCGAGCTGGTTCGGGCGTGAAGGGCCCTGTGCAGACTTCGCGGCGACGGATTCGACTGTCCGTGCGCTTGCTGGCCTCATCAAGCTGGTTGGGCCGGTAGAGGGACCGCCTTCGCACGCTCCCGATTGCCAGACCGGTATTCTTGCCGGCCCTTGGGGATTTATTGCGGCAGCTTCTTCGGTGATTGCTCGAATGCGGGACGAGCAGGGCCGCAGGTGGTCACTCAGTATCTTCGAATCGAGCCTCGCTGTCAGCGAAAGCCACATCTTTGAGGCATCGGCGCGCGGCGAAGTCGTACGCCGTATTGGCATCAATCGATTCTGGCCGATCTTTCCAGCGGGTATCTACGAAACAAAAGAAGGATGGCTAGGCGTTACGACCTTCACACCCGCTCAGTGGACAGCGTTTTGCGATATGCTCGACCTTTCCGAACTTGGAGATAATCCGGATCGCCTCCTCGGCAGCGATCGTCTGCAGAACGTCGAACAGGTTGAACAAGAGTTTGTACCGAGATTGAACGCGCGTACAGCGGAGCAGTGGTTCTCCGAGGGGCGTAAACGTAAGAGTCCTGTCGTGCCAGTCCCCGAAATGTCTGATCTTATCCAAGACACTGAGAGGAAAGAGCGCGGCGCGATCTTGCCTGTTCTCCTTGGCAACGAGGAAGGACTAACCGCCGGCTCGATGCAACGCTTCACGCAAACTCCGCCACGGCGAGGTGGCAGGGTTCCGCTTCCCGGCGAGCAGCAACCTACTGCCAACGTCCAAAGGCATCTGCCTCTACCTTCAGGGGCCTGCGCTGATGCCGGACGGCCGCCGTTGGATGGGGTCCGCGTGATTGACTTATCGATGGGCTGGTCAGGACCCTTGTGCACGCGCATCCTGGCGGATCTTGGTGCGGACGTCATCAAAATCGAGGCGATCCAATATCGGGATTGGTGGCGTGGCGTAGACAGACGCCCAGCTTTCATCGAAGACAAAATGTACGAGCGGGCGCCATGCTTCTGCATCGTGAACCGGAACAAGCGCTGCATGACACTCGACCTCACGCGGCCACGAGGTCTTGCTCTTGTTAAGCGGCTTTTGGCGGAAACGGATATTGTCGTCGATAATTATTCAGTGGATGTCCTGCCGAAGCTCGGACTAGGCCTGGATGTGCTGCTAGCGCTCAACGCTCGACTGGTTAAGCTGTCGATGTCCGCTTTTGGCGTGAATAGCAATCAACGCGATTGTCGGGCTTACGGCTCGACTCTCGAACAAGGGTCAGGCCTGCCGGGTCTCGTCGGAGAGTGCGATATGCCGCCCGTGATGCGCCATGTTGCTTTGGGAGATGCTATCCGGGGCTTGAACGGCTACGCCGCGGTTCTGATTGCGTTGATTTATGCTCGTGATTCCGGACAAGGCCAGCATATTGACCTTTCGCAGACCGAATGCATGCGGTCATTTGCTGCGCCATGGCTCACTATCCACTCGATCGACCGTAAGCCGCCGAAAAGGTACCGCAACCGACATCCGCAGTTCGTGCCTCATGGCTGCTTTCGGTCCGCGGGCGAGGATAACTGGCTCATAGTAGCCGCCACCGACAACGACATGTGGCAGAGACTTGCAATTCTTATTGGTCGACTGGACTGGGCGATGGACGCATCGCTTAATTCTGCGGAAGCACGCCGTAGCATTGAGGACGACATCGAGAACGCTATCGAGGCCTGGACGCGTACCCGTGACGCAGATCAGACGATGTTCGAATTGCAGACGGTAAGGGTTGCGTCCGGCGTAACTCGGCATCCAATCGATCTGCTCCAGGATCCCCGCCTAACGTCGCGTGGATTTCTGCAAAAAGTCGAGCGCCCCTTCATAGGCGCGCATCTACAGCCATCAATGCCGATTTGCGAAGGGGACAAACCCTACGATTCGTGCGGCGGCGCCTACGTTGGGGCGACACAACAACGAGATCGTGAGCGAGCTTCTCTAAGCTCTCCGATAGCGATGTTGCTGAGTTAGCGAGAGAAGGCGTCATCGAGACGGAAATACTCTGCAAGGGGCGTTAAAGGCAAAGGATCGGTCTTCAGGATTACCGGCCAGGTACTGGGTCGGAATGCGGCTGTTGTATGTGATGATCCCGCCGCAATCTCGCGCCCTAAGCGAAAGGCGTGACGGGATCACGAGAGGGTTCACATGGACAGCGCAAAGAGTATCGATTGGCATGTTCTAACCCAGCCCATGCCGATCTCTCATCGACCTCCGTCGCGGCGCTTCAAGAGAGCAGCCGTAGGGGATCCTAGAAACACATAACTGAGTGAGCGTGCCATTATGTTAGATCGATCAGGTCCAAACCGCGTGGTCATGGTGCTGTTTGGCGGGCTCCGACCCGATCTTATTAGTCCATCGCGGACGCCGAACTTGGATAGACTAAGGCTCCGCGGTACCATGCTAGCGCGGCAGCGCACCGTCTATCCCAGCGAGACCCGGGTTTCACTGACGAGCCTGATCACAGGCGCGACCCCGGATCGTCATGGCATTATCGGTAACAGGTTTCTTGATCGCGTGGCAGCAGCGCCGCGCTTGATCGATACGGGCGACGACCGCCTGATTGAGGACCTCGATGCCTCGAGCGGCGGGCATTTGGTCGGCGCGCCGTCGCTAGGCGAAATTCTCGCGGCGAACGGCAAGACGTTTGCGGTTCTCGCCTCGAATCCAGCTGGAGCAACTCGCATCCTAAACCACAAGGCGCGACCGCTGAGCCAAGTAACGCTCTCGGGTCATTTCGCTCGCCACGCCACGCCAGCGGCAATGCTCGAAAGGGTGGAGGCGCGGCTTGGGCCGACACCGGCGCCGACGCCTCACGGTACCCCGGATCTTGCCGCTCAAGCCTTTCTAACGTCGGCATTGCTTGATGAGGTCTGGCCCCAAATTCAGCCCGATGTCACAATTCTCTCCTTCGGCGAGCCTCACACCTCGTCGCATTATTGTGGAATCGGCGCGACGCGGACTCTGGAGGTGATCGGCTTTCTCGACCGCCAGTTTGGCCGCGTGCTTGAATGGTGGGAATCTGAAGGGGCGCCGAAAGGCGTGCATCTTATCGTAGCATCCGATCATGGCCATGTAACAGTGCACGCGCAGGCTGATCTCTTGGAGACGTTGAACGCGACTGGGATGCGTTGTGCCCAAGTACCAGGACCGGGGATCGAGGCGGTCGTCATGTCAGGTCAGGTTGGCGCCATATACCTGTCGGAGCCATCCGACCGAGCCATCCGCCGCGCGGTTGCGGCAGTGATGGAACGGCCTTGGTGCGGTCCGGTTTTTACGGCCGCTAAGAGCGGGGACGATGGGATCGCCCCAGGTAGCCTCGCCCGTCATCTGGTCTTCGCCGATCATCCCCGGTCGGCTGACATTTCGTTTTGTTTTCGGGGGGATGATGCTCTCGATTCCTTTGGCCTTCCCGGCCGCTGCTGGGGCCCGGATTCGCCGGTTGGGCTCGGTGTGCACGGCGGGCTGCACGCCAGGGAAATGTCGTCGCTCGGCATCCTAGCGGGCCCATTGATCAGAAGCGGCGTGGAATCGCACGTGCCTTCCGGTATCTGCGACTATGCGCCGACCGTGCTCAGCCTGCTTGGCATTTCGCGGCCGTCCATGATGACAGGTCGCGTGCTCGCGGAGGCCCTTATTTTCGGTGCATACGATCCTCCAGCCATCGAGACGCTTCATAAAGCGGGAGCCGGTGGATACCGGCAGGAGCTGCGTCGCGTGCAGGTCGGCTCGACAATCTACGTCGATTCGGCGGATGCTTTAGCTTCGCCCGGTGTTTGGTAAGGCGCTCGTCAGGGCGGCGCCGTCCGCCTTTTCGATGAAGGATGAGACACTCGGTCGCCTTTTTGTCACGACCGTGCTCGCGACAACCTGTTCACCAAGGCTATCATCGAAGCGATCAATAGGGGGCCTCGAAGTTCAGATACTCGTTGAGCCGGTGAACCGATTTATGGCGCGAGCCCGCCATCCCTCATAGACCAAATCCGTAACAGCCGGACTAAAATCAAAGGTGAGATTTCTTTCGAGCGGCTCGTTGCTGCGGACCACCCGGGCCGGCTCGCGACTAGCGCCCCCACTGCGACCTGTTCTTCAACGGGACTTTCGGGGCCTATTGTGGTAAGCTCTTTTCCAGTGCGGACAGAAGCACGCCAACTGCGCTAGCGCCCATCGCATCAGCGTCGGTCAGACGCAGCAACATAACGATGTGCGGCCATTCTGGCCGTGGGCGACGGCCCTATGACTTCGGTCCGCTTCGCACGTACAAGATTGTCATTTGGGCCTAAAACGCGTGTTGAAAGAGGTTTTGGGACATAAAAGAGTGTATCGGATGGAGCCCATCAACCCACTCTGGTTGCGTTTGGTCAGCTAGCCCTGCGACGCTGCCCCCTAAAGCGGGTGCGCCGGCCTTGGACTTTTTCAGCCAGACACCGTCAGCATCCCGTATGGTTAACCAACTGCTTCGCACGGCGCGGAAAGGCCAGGGTGGGGAAGAAAAAGGCATCGAAGCGGGCATGCGCACGCCGATCGGAAAGCGTGTCACGGTCCTAATAATGATCGATCCCCAGATCGCCGCCGGCATGCGGCGGCCCTCGAAGAGAAGCGGGCCGCCTGGTCGGTTATGGAGGATGCCGCTCGGGAGTACCTCAAGTGACGCAAGGAAAGCGGGGAAGCAATAGCGTCATCGGCGTCTCGCAGCGACCTTTCTGCCGACGGCAGCCCCCTCGGCGTGAGGGCGCCCCGGCCTAGCTGTGGAGCCTCAAGAGGTTGACCTCAGTCAGACCGAGGCGGCTGATCGGGGTTTGTGACTTTATACCACCATGAGGCCGGTGCCAGTTGTATCGATGCAGCCAGATCGGCAGCTCTTGGGCGCGGCGATTGGAGGTTGGATAGGCTTTGGCATAAGCCCATTCCCGTAGTGCGGTTTGGATGAAGCGCTCTGCCTTGCCATTCGTTCTCGGCGTGTAGGGTTTGGTGCGGATGTGCTTGATGCCCAGGTCGCGGCACGCCTCGCCGAAGGCGTGAGATCGGTAGCAACCGCCATTGTCGGTCATGACGCGCGTGACGGTGACCCCAAGGCCTCCATAATAAGCCACAGCCGCCTTGAGAAAAGACACCGCGCTGTCCACCGTCTCGTCCGGTTTGATCTCCGAGAAAGCGACGCGGGAATGGTCGTCAATGCAGACGTGGACGAACTCCCAGCCGACGCCTCGGCTCCTGTTTGGACCACTTGAATCGCCGGTGATGCGATGACCAACCCGCTCGAAACGCCCGAGCTTTTTGATGTCGATGTGAATGATCTCGCCTGGAGACTCACGCTCATAACGGCGCTCCGGCTCGGCCGGTTCAAGATCGCGGATCCGGTTCAAGCCCAAACGACGAAGCACTCGGCTGACCGTGGCTGGCGACACCTTGACCTCGATTGCGATTTGCTGGCCGGTGTGGCGCTGCCGGCGCAAGGCCTCGATAGCCGTGCATGTGGCCGCAGGAGTTTGGCTCGGCGATGAGTGCGGCCTTGAGGGGCGGTCACGCAACCCCTCCACACCGTCCTCACGGAACCGCTGGACCCATTTGGCAACGGTCTTGGGCGTCGTGTTGAACTGGAAGGCCGCGTCAGCCTGGCTCAGCCCACCCTCGACTACGCTTCGCACCATCGCCTCTCGACCTTTGGGCGTCAAAGGCGCATTCTTGTGGACGTTCATCTGGTCTCTCCTTGGAACACTGAAGCTTCGCAACCTCAGCTTCCTCGGTTCAGACCAGATGGACAACCTCTTGAGAGACCACACCTAGCTCACCACGACGCTCGATACATAACGCTGAGCGGGGGGGGGGCGACGTTAGAACGCCCTGAAACTTCTCAGTTTTTTCTTGCGGTTGAGTCAATATGACGGTTCAATCGGTAGGCTGAGGACCCGCTATGAAGCTGTTTGGCTATCTCCCAGAGACCCTCTTCCGCCCTCTCTCGGGCCCGAAAAAGCACGTCTACGCTCGTCTCCTCATGCGGCTCTACGAGCGCGTGTACTCTGCCCGCATCCTCGAGACCCCGCTGCGAGAAGAGGTCGTCAAGCAGATCGAGATCGGACTTTCGGAGTTCAGCATCGACACAATGGGTGATCTTTCCGAGGGGGATCCGGACGAAGACCAGACGACGAGCCAGGCCCACTATCTCGCCTACTACCGTTTACGCGATTCCGGTTGGCTCACCGAAGACACCGAAAAGTGGCGGACCTACGTCGACATGAATCCGGACGCCTTCATGGTCCTGGGGGCGATTACCGATTTCGGCAACAGTCGCATACGCGTTGCCGGCGCCGTGGTCGACGTCAAGAACAACCTGGAGGCCGCATTTCGTGAGCCGGAGACGATGGCCCAAGGCCTGGCCAACGCACACGACACGGCTCTGCGTTTCGCGCGCAGCATGCGCCGCATCCTCGCCGGCATGCGTGAGATTGAGGACCGCATTCTCGGCAATCCGAACGCGGCCGCCATCCTTCGCACGTTCTTCCAGGATTTCGTCGACGGGCTGCTGATCGCCGACTACAAGCAGCTCAAGACGTCCAACAACCCCTACCGTCATCGTCGCATGATCGCATCTCTCGCGGGCGACATGCTCGCGGACGCCGAGCGCCTCGGCAAGATCGCACGCGCCTACATCGAGCAAGGTGTTATGGCCGCAGGCGCCACTATTGCCACGGCCGAGGCACGCGTCATCGCGGAGCTCGAGAAGATCAAGAGCGTGTTCGAGGATGTCGGGCCGTTCATGGATAAGATCGAGGACTTCCGGGATCGGCTCGAACGCCGCATCCGCACCGCCGTACACTACATGGATGTCATCGGAGAGGGATCCGCGGAGCGCATCGTCCGGTTAATCGAGCAGCTCTCGAAGATAGGCAACGACGAGGTCGAGATCCGGCTGAGGTCGCCGGATGTCGGTCTGCCGGTCACGTCGCTCGCGTTGTACACCCCCCCGCCACCTAAAGCTCCGCCCGAGCGGACGCGGTTCAAGGTTCCGAAGCAGGACCCCTATCTTCGCGCCTATGTACAAGCCACAACCGAGTTTGATCGGATGGTGCGGGTGACCGATCAGAGGCTGCTCGAGTTCGCTCGTCGGAAGATGCAAGATCGCGACGTCGTCTCGTCTGCGGAGGTCGAGATCGAAAGCATTGCCGATCTGTTCGCCTACCGGGCGTTCCCGAACCTGGCTGCCGTCGGTCGCTCCGTGCGACTAGGCGAATTTACGGTCACGCTGGAAGAGGGGCGCACCTCCAACGACTGGATCGACGTGACCGCCTTCCGCATCGCGAGAACGAGGACCTCGGCCGATGCTGCGTGATCTTTCCAAAATCATCGACGACGCGGACTCCGAAGGCCATGACGGCGACCATCTCCAGAAAGAGTTGCGTCAGGCCGCCCAGGTGCTTTGGCGTGCGCAGTTCATCTATGAGAACGATTGGGGCATAAAGACCTCGTACGAAGTGCTGCGCCACTACGCGAGCTATTTCGAGAACCTGTTTGACGCGCTCGGATATCGGGTCGTCGGCAGGCCGAACGACGGATACCTCGGCCTGGTCGCGAACGAACTGCCTCCGCGCCAGAGCATGAAGCTCGACGAGAGCCTGCTGCTGCTGGTGCTGCGACTCCACTATGAGGAAGCGTTCACCCGGTACGAAGCGAAGGAATTCGGCGAGGTGGAGGTCGAGAGCGAGCACATCCTGCAGATCTACGAAGATCGGACCCATCGGGAGCGGCCCAACTTCGGGCGGGTGAAGGAAATCCTCGCCGGCTTCCGGCAGAGGGGACTCGTCAGGATCGAGGATCGGGACGACAGGAACTTCACCTTGTTCCTGCGGCCTGCATTGCCGATCGTTGTCTCCAGGGACACACTTGGCTCGCTGGAGGAGTTCGTGTCGCGTTCCACCGCGGCGGCGGAAAAGCCCGACGTCACGAGCGAGGGGCAGGCGTGATCGAACTCCGTCGCATCATTCTGGTCGACTGGTACCTGTTCCGCGCTCAGCAGGTCGATATGCGCGGCATGACCGCCATCATCGGACCGAACGGCGCGGGAAAATCGGCGATCATCGACGCCGTGCAGACCGTTCTGTCCGGCGCGAGTATGGCCAGCATCCGATTCAATCCGAGTGCCCAGAGCAACGTCAGGAGCAAGCGGACGCTGCGCGACTACTGTCTCGGCGTTGTCTCGCTCGACGAAAAGGGCGAGAGGTCGGAGCCGACGCGACAGCATGCCTACACTTACGTCATCCTTGTCTTTCAGGACGTGACCGGCGGACCGGCCGTGAGCTTGGGCGTAGCCTTCGCGGCATCGGCATCGAGGAGCGACGAAACCTGCGAAGCGCGTTTCATCATAAAGGGGGCCGTGACCAAGGATGACGTCCTCGCCGCGCTCGACGACGACGAGGTCGAGACGCTACAGTGGCACGCCGTGCGCACCGCGATGCGTGCCCGGAAAATCGACGTCGACGATGCATTTTCGAGCGCAACCGACTTCGTGGCGGAATCGCTCAGGGCCTTGTCACCGGCGGGCTTCCCGCTCGACCCGCGGCGTTTCCAGAGGGCGTTCAGGAACGCCCTGCTGCTGAAGCCGGTGGACAATCCGACGGAGTTCGTCCGGAATTACGTTCTCGATGTCCAGCCAATCGAGGTCGACAGACTGCGCCGGGGGATCGAGCATTGGCGCTCGCTGACCCACCGTATCGAGGAGTTGAAGGCCCAAAGCGCGAGCCTCGCTGTAGTTCTCCGCATCGTCAGTCGGGCTATCGAAAACGAACGGGTCATCGCAACCACCAGCTGGCAGATTGCCCGCCTGGAATGGGAGAAATTCCGCCGCGAGGCCAGGCGGCAGGAAGAGGCACTCGCGCAGCTGCGGACCGCCGCGCGCAACGCGGAAGTCGAAGCGACCACCGCCGCGGCCCGGCACGGCACGCTCGAAGCCGAGCACAAGAGCATTGAGCTTTCGATTAGGACCAGCGACGCCGAGCAGCTTGCCCAGATGTACGAGTCAGACAAGACCGCGGCTCTGAGCAAGCGCGCCAACGCCATGGCACCACTGAAGGATCTCGAGAGCCTCATCGCTTCGATCAAGAAGGCCGTCGAGCTCAATCTGTTGGTTCGTCGCGACGACCTGCTGCATGCGCTGCTGAGCGCAGTTGTCATCGCCCGGAGTAGGGCACCCCTTTCCGAGTGGGACAAGACGCTCCCGGACGATTGGAAGGACAGCACCTCACATCTTGATGCGGCCCTTGCCGCAGTCGACCAGGAGCGTCTGGCGGCGGTCCGCAAGACGTTCTCGGACGTCCATTTCAACGCCCGCGTGGCGACAAGAGATCTGCAGGATCGTATCGATCAGATCGACAGTAATCTAAAGCGCATGGACCAGGGACTGAGCCCGATCGAGCGAGGCACCCGGGATCTGATTGACCAGCTTCGTTCGCACGGGATCGAAGCCGAACCTTTGTGCGATGTAGTGGAAATCCGCGAAGACAAGTGGCGGATGGCCCGCCGAAGCCGTCTTGGGACGGTCGCGGGAGGCGCTCATCGTCGAACCCAGTCGAGCCGTCCGGGCCCTCGAGATCTACCGGGAGGGCGGAGAATTTTCATTCCAGCACGCCGAGGTGATCAACACGACCAAGACCGAAAGCACCAGACCGTCAGAAAAAGGGTCGCTGGCACAGATCATCAGCACGGAAAACCGGCATGCGCGGGCCTTCCTGAACTATCGCCTTGGCCGGCTCATGATGGTGGAGACCATGGACAAGATGGCCGCCGCCGAGAACGCCATCACGCCGGACCGCATGATGCAGGGCGGTAGGACGGTCCGGCGACTTCCTAAACCCGAGCACCTTAAGCTCGGACGGTCTACGCAGGCCCAGATGCGTCAACAGCTTCAAGCCGAGCGGCAGGAGCTCGCGCTGCAGCTTGCCGAGCGGGCGCGCGAGGTTGGCCGCCTAGAAGAAGAGGCACGGCTTTTCGAGGACATGTTCGCCCGCTTCCAGAAGATGCTCGAAGCTGGCCTGACATGCTTCGACTGCGGCGCAGACCTGGCCGCTTTCGACCGCAAGATCGCGGAGATCGAGAAGAACATCGAGGACGCGAAGCGTAATCGCGATCCCAAGCTCGTCGCCGACCTGAAGCGCCTCGCGACGGGAGTCGAGACGGCGGGCCGTAGAAAGTCAGAGACACAGAAGGCCTTTGATTATGCAAAGAGTGCTCGCGATAAGGCCGAAGGTGCCTACGATGACTACATGCAAAAGAACCGCGACTCCGCCCGTGTAGCTCGACGCGACCGCGCGCGTCAGTTGCGGCAGGACTTTCCGCAATCGACAACTATGCGTGGCTATCGACAGGAAGTTGCCGCGCTGGCGACGGAGACCATTGCGAACCATATCGTGGGGATGATCGCGGACAGGGAGACACGTTCTACGACACGGCGCTCCAGCCTCATGCGCGAAATGACCAATGCGGTGAACAAGCATGGTCAAGAATTCCATGTCGTGCCGTCCTTCACCGCTGAGGAGGCGACACCGGCGGCCGTCGAGCAATGGGCCGCGGCTGAAAAGAAGCGCCTCGACGCCCATGAACTGGTTCAATATGAGGAGCAGTGCCGCAACGCCGCGATCGAGATGACCTCGGCATTCCGCGATGATCTCCTACATCGCCTCGACGACGCCTTCACCGGCATCAAGTCGACTTTGAGTGAGCTCAATCGGCACCTCAAGGACCGTCAGTTTCACGGACGGGACTACTACTCCTTCAAGGCGCTTGAGGCCCCGACCCACGTCGAGATGATCGAGCTCGTCGAAGAATCTAGGAAGCCGGAGTTCAACCTGCCTCTCTTCGGGGATCGAAGCGGCGACGCAGCCTCTCCCCTGATCCGGGCGGTGCGCCAGATTGAGGAAATATTGGCCAATCCGGAGGAACGGACGGAGGACATCGAGGACCCGCGCAAGTATTTTAACTTCGAGCTCTACATCCAGGATGCCGAGGGCAAGATCCGCTCCTCGTTGACCAGCCGCGCCGGCACGGGGTCCGGCGGCGAGGGGCAACTGCCGTTCTACATCGCCATCGGCGCTTCTCTAGCCGCCACGTACCAGAACCGTCGCACCGGAGAAAGCGGGCTGTCGCTCGCGATTTTCGACGAGGCCTTTAACCGGCTGGACACGAAGGCCATCGGTCAGTGCTCTCAGTTCATGCGGGATCTCGGGCTCCAGGTCATGCTAGCCACCCCGGACGAAAAGCGCCATGTGTTTATGGAGGTGGTCGACACGGTCGTGAACGTGAACCGACTCGGCAACCTGGTGGTGATCGACACCGAATTCCTGACGGAGAAAATGCGCGACGCTATCGTTGCGATCGATCCCTACCGGAAGGGCTTCGACGTGTTCAAGTCGGAGCTGATCGCGACCGAGCAGACTCAGGCTGCCCCGCAAGACCAGGCTGCGGAATGACCAACGTTAGGACAGCCGACGTCGGCATCGAATTCCTCGAACGCCTGCTCGAGAGAAGCGAACGGAACCCCGATCGGTCTCGCCCGGCTTCCGCGGCTCTGGAATACGACAGGCTGCCGACGGCACAGCAAGTCATCCGTTTCCACGACCAAATGGCATCAGCGACAAGGTTCGGCGCTGTCGAGGTGCAATGGGGCAGAAGAGACCGGAGTCACCTGATCGAGCGAGTCCGCGTCCGCGACCCTGAGCTGCTCGCCAGGCATCTCGGTCGTCCGACAGCGCCGGCTACAGCGCAGCGCCTCAGGGACGAGTTGCTCCCGATCGCCGCGAACGGCGAGCCGTGGGTCGTCGGCTTGTTGGAAGAGATGACAGCTAAGTGGGCCCGCAGCGAGGCAGCGTACCGCCTCACGGCCAGCCAGCCCGACGCCGCCAAGGAGTTCTTCACGCTGTTGGCGTCCATCTCGCGGCAGGAGGCCAGAGGACTGGACGCGCGAACCTTCTCCCAAAAGGCGACGAAAGACACAAAGGCCTTCGATCGGCACGCTTCGCGGATTGCCGGCGTTCTCGCCGTCCGGATCGGGCAGCCGGGCGCAGCGCCGGATGTGGTTTGGGCGAAGATCGGGCTGGAGCGCTTCGGTCACCCTGTCTACCTGAAAGGACCTCTTGCCGTGGAAGGGGCTTGTGGCCGCCTGATCGATGGCCGGGCAAAGCCTTTCGTATCCATTCATCCGGAAATGCTTCCGCAATTGTCGATCCTGGAAAGACCGACGGCGGTGCTGACGATCGAGAACTACGCAAGCTTCAATCGTCAGGTTCGTGAGATCGAGGATGGCGGTCTAGTCGTTTACATCGGCGGCTTTCCCGCGGCAGGGGTCATCGAACTTCTGACCAACGTCCTGAATGCCCTTCCGGCCGATGTGCCGTTTCTTCATTGGGGGGACGTGGACGCCGGAGGCGTGCGCATTTTTAGGTATCTGGAGGAAAGTCTCCCCCGGGGACCACTGCCGCATCTAATGACGAGGGAATTGGCCGAGCAATGCGGCCACTCGACCACTGTCGATCCGAGCCTGGCGTCCATCGCGTCATCAGACAGTAAGATCCGTGGTCTCGCTGAGTGGCTGTGTTCCGGACCTGACGTGCATCACCTGGAGCAGGAGGCTCTCGATCCACTCTCTCCTCTTGCAGCCGGATAGCAGCCGTTTTTGCGGCGGCCGCGCCCCGGGGTCCGGGCGACTTCTTTTCAGGCCCTCACCGGCGCTCTGCACGATGAAAGAGACCGAGCAGCCCTCGACGATCGCAGGCTCGATGTTCATCCGAAGGGGCTGTCCCGGAGCGCCATGTAGAGCCAGGGCATCGGGCAGGAGAGGTCCAAACTTTTAGCTCCGACGGAGCACCGACCAGCGCCTGCGCCATCTGATGGGACACCACCACGACATTCGCGCCCTTAGCCATGAACTGGTCACCTTCAAGGCGGAAACGCACTCGGGCTTCATACAGACATGAAGAAGAGCGGATCTGGGAGCAGCTTTGTTCCGGCTGAATCCTCTCACCAGCTCTTTGTGAACGTCTTTGAACTCGTGCCCGGCTCCGGCGTGACCCAGCGCCATGTCGGCTCGCGCAAAGTGCGCGAGCGCGAGGATCGCTGGACGCTTGTTGTGCTCGGCAGGCCAGCGGACGGGTGCAGATCTTCGATTTTCATGTCGAACCTCTTCTGTTGAGGCGCGATTTTGTAAGATTTGGGGCTGAAGAGCCCGACAGACTTATGTGTCCTTTGACCCATTTATATGGCCCCGCACATCCGTTCACCATGCGGACGCGACACGCCCGCATGCCTCAACGAGAAAGCCGCAGATTGCTCTTTTGTTGCTAAGGACCGGTCACCCGCCATGTCATGCGGTTTGCCCGGTCAATCCTCATGAGGTCGAGCCGTTTCTCACGAGCACCGTCGCGTGGAGCTGTCTGCGCCGGCAAATCCCAGAGGCTGTCCTGTGTGTGCGTCAGCGGGACCGCTAAAGCCTCAAAGGCCGATTTCACGTCTGCATAGGCGGCCTCCTTCAAGGCGGTAGCCGTGGGCTCGACCTCATTATAGACGGCCAGCGCCGCTGCATAAGTTTGATAGAGCGGCATTTGGGCCTCGTTGGTCCAGCCGAGACCGAGATGGTGGAACTGATCAGCCGGAACAGTGATGCGGCTTTTGTCCAGCTCCCGGAGGTAGTCCGCCGACCAGTCGTGGATGGTATAGGATTCAATCTTATCCATCATCGACCGCCAGCGCCTGACACGCTCCTCCAGCGGCATGTTGGTCGCTTTCGAAATAGCGTCTGCAATCTCTTCGGGATTATTTGGATCGATCAGCAGCGCCTCGTCTTCGTTCAAATCTTCAGCCGCCCCGGCAAACTTCGATAAGACCAGAACACCGGGATCATTTGGGTCTTGGGCCGCGACATATTCTTTCGCCACGAGATTCATGCCGTCGCGCAGCGGCGTGACGAGACCTATATTTGCGGCGCGGTAAAGACGGGCGAGTGCAGCCTGGCTGAACGAGTCGCTCGTGTAGTGGATCGCCTTCCACTCGTCCGTGCCATGCTCAGCATTGACTTGGCTGATCGCATTCTCCACGTCCTCCTTGTACTTCTGATATTCGCCAACGTCCGCACGAGAGGACGGCGCGATCTGCAGCAACGAGATGCTGCCAGGCTCCGCGGCTAAAAGGTGGTTGAACGCTTCGACCCTCTTATCGATACCCTTCGTGTAGTCGAGCCGGTCGACGCCGATCGCAAACTTTGCGGCCTCGAATTTCTGCAATAATGACGAGAGTTTTTCTTCCTCTGAGGCCGAAAGCTCTGCCGCAAGATACTTTGCGAACTGGTTGGGATCGATGCCGATCGGGAATTTTTGCAACCGGGTCTGGCCACGGTCCGTTGTCACGGTGCCACCCTTGCTCTCCAGCCCGAAATAGACCCGAAGGCAGGCGAGGAAATTGTTGAGATCCCGGTTTGTCTGAAAGCCGAGCAGATCGTACTCGAGCATCGACTTCATAAGCTCGCGATGGTGAGGTACGTGCTCGATCAAGTCGGGCGCCGGCCAAGGCGTGTGCAGGAAAAAGCCGGTCGGCCGATCAATGCCGAGCCTATGCAGCTCAGCCGCGAGCGGAAGCAAATGATAGTCATGTACCCAGAATACGTCTCGATCCCGGACGTCAAAGGCGGCTCGCGCTATGAAGGCGTTAACGTTTCGATAGCTGTCATAATCGCCTTCGGAGCCCGACATCCGTTCGGACAGGGAATGCATTGCAGGCCACAGTGTCGAATTGGAAAAACCTCGATAATAGCCGGGATAGTCTGCCTCTGGCAGGTTTAGCCTCGCCACGTCGCCTGCACCGGTCTTCACCAGCGGCAAGGGCTGGTCGGTCCCATCTCCGCGGGTATCCGAGGAGCCCACCCAGAGTGCACCGGAACGTTCAACGACCGGTTCCAGGCCGGCCGCAAGCCCGCCGGTCTGAGGCTTATTGGGGTCGAAGGGGGCAACCCGGTTCGAGATGACGACGAGCTTCATATCGCGCCGCTGGTCTACCGGGGCGAGGCCGTCCTTCGGGTCGCTTGAGGCAACGGCAGTGGAAGGTCCAGCTTCTACGTGTTTCCCTTGCTCCAGCGGCACGCTGTCCAGGTGCATGTCGAAGGCAGTCTCGCCTCCAGCTTCATCTTGCTGCGAAGCGCCTGAAGTTCCGGTGTCGAGCGCGTCATGGATTCGAACCATTTCGTATCTCCGTTTGACGATGTTTCCGCTTGACGCTGCGCGGATCGGCCGAGATATCTTCACGATCAGGTTGGCAGGCCCAGCTTTCTGGAAGCTGACCAATCGGCGGGACAGATAGCCGGGCAGGCGCGGCTCCATCGGCGAGGCAAGTGCAACAGGCGGTCAACCATATTGTTGACGAGGAAATGCGCGGTTCGGCTGACGCCGGAATCGATTGGCTGGAAGCAAAACGCTGGCCTATGATCGTTACGACAAGGCGGGGTGTTTTCGTGTTCCTCAATGAGGAGATCACGCTCGGATGGAGCGCGCATTCACCGGTTAAGCTGACGAGAGCGGCACGCAAAAATGTTCAGGACAGTTTTTTACGCCAGACGGACGCGTGTGCCCGTGGCAGAGCGCAAGCAAAACACGCTCGCGCGGCAGCGATAAGACTATGATCCGCGACCCCCAGGACACATGAACCCAGCGCCTCGTCGTCCAGGCGTGTCCCTCATGGCGATCTGTCCAAGCGACGTGAGTGCGATCGGAGTTGCGGTCTGTGCAAATGCGTCCGGTTCGTCGGTACCTTGATGGCCAACTACCCTTTCTCACCGGTCCACGAAGGCTGCGATGCCGTGCGTTATCTGCTATCCAGCTCATTTAACAAGCTGCTCAGATTACACGCGCTTCAGCTATCCACTCCGATGCGATCTTGTCGTCGCAGCCGCGTTCACTAGATCTCGTACCGTGACGCGCTGCGCAAAATGGTGAGATGATGCTGGCCTAAATCGGCAAAGTGTTCGTCCTTTTGATTGGGGGCCGTCGTAGGGAGTGCTGTTAGGTTGTCGCGGTTGGCACCGTCACTGTCTTGCTCAAGACATTAGTTGTTTCAGGCGCAACAAATGGGGCGCCGGTGACGAGATGGTGCGGGAATGCTGAGCTTTGTACCGTATGAAAATGCTCGAATGCATGGCATGCCGGTTGCTTGAATCGGTGACGACACCACTTGTGTTCATGATGCTCATCCAGCACGCGACCCGAGTCTTGAAATGAACTGTTACGACTTCATCAGGCGCCGGTCTCTTGATGCAACTCAGCGCGAACTCAATCATCTTGAGATCGCGCGTTGCTTTGGCGGCCAAAATTCCGGGCCTCTAACAGAGTCGCGGCGAATGTCGGTCCAGATAATATGACGTTATGCTTTGGAACAATCGTTTGTGTCACTTTTAAGCTGCGCCTCAGGCGCTGGAAGCGGTGAGATGCCGAGCGGGGTCTTGCAGCTAGGCCACCGGGCTAGCATCGGTGTTTGCAGATGGTGATGAGCTGATGCAGGACGACTGGGATCCTGAGAAAATAACCAGGCAAATGGACGAGCTCAAGGTCGAGCTGCTTCGTGCCCAATCGGTTGTCGCCGAATGTAAGGCAGGATTGGAGGAGTTGGAACGGAGGCTTGAGCGTCGAGCAATCCCATCGTCGCTTGATGAACGCCGCCGGGACCCTGCGGCAACCGATCCAACACGTAGAGCGCGATCGCCCGAATCGCGAACCGTCGATAATCCCATCGACGAGGAGGGTCCCGTGGCGTTTTCCAGTCGATTATGGGACCGTTAAAAGCGGGACACACGTTTACGGCAGCAGGTTTCGCCACCGACAAACTGAGACGCATCGCTTTCGATCCGGGCGCTCGCAATGGCGGCCTCCCAACATTATGGGCGTTTTGGCGATTGTGGTGCGTTGGCCTGCGGATGGGTGCGGAGTAACATCACATCAGGGAGCCCACACTGCAGTTTTGAGCCTAGCTTCCCGTCTGGCGGCTGTTGGCGCAGATGTCCTGAATGAATGTCAACAACTCTTTAGGTTTGGCTCAGGGCCAGCTCGGTTGTTTAGTACGTCATCTACGCGTCAAAACTGCCTGGCAGACCTTTCTGGGCGCGCGTCAACATCGTGACACTCCACAATAGCCTCGGCGCTAGGCCTGCGACGGCTCTGGTACTTGTGACTGCGGATAAAGGGCCAGATCCGGAAATTCGCATCGACGATAACGCGAACTGGCTGACTATGTCCCGCAAAATGTGGTTCGGAAGAAGCCGGAAAACGGCAGTCACTTACGCTACATTCGCCCCGGGCAATGCTCTGCCTGATGCCTTACGGTAGGCCCCGGCTGTAACCTCGTCAGCTTCTCGAAAGCTGGACCGAATACCGAATAATCAACTGCCCCCCGGACGAGAGGTTGCCGTGGACTCGCACAATTTCGACGTATCCAAATGCAGCGGCTCCGCCATTGGTACAGGGCGCTTCTTAGTCGATCAGCAGCCGAACCTGGCTGAACATAAGGTGTCCCTAAGCCTTGGGAGATCGCCCATGACGAAACCCTTCCCCATGAACGCCTGGTACGCCGCCGCGTGGGATGCCGAGGTGAAGCCGGCGCTGTTGCCCCGGACGATCTGTGGCAAGCATGTCGTGATGTATCGGAAGGCCGATGGCTCGGTGACTGCGCTGGAGGATGCCTGCTGGCATCGCCTGGTGCCGTTGTCGAAGGGCCGGCTCGAAGGCGACACCGTCGTCTGCGGCTATCACGGCCTGAAATACAATGCGCAGGGGCGCTGCACCTTCATGCCATCGCAGGAGACCATCAACCCGTCGGCCTGCGTCCGCGCCTATCCCGTGGTCGAGCGTCACCGCTACATCTGGCTCTGGATGGGCGATCCTGCGCTGGCTGATCCCGCGCTGGTGCCCGACATGCACTGGAATCACGATCCAGCCTGGGCCGGCGACGGCAAGACCATCCGCGTGAACTGCGACTACCGTCTCGTGCTCGACAATCTCATGGACCTCACCCACGAGACCTTCGTGCACGGCTCCTCGATTGGAAACGACGCCGTGGCCGAAGCGCCGTTCGACGTCACCCATGGCGAGAAGACGGTCACCGTGACGCGCTGGATGCGCGGCATCGAGGCGCCGCCGTTCTGGGCCAAGCAGCTCGGCAAGCCTGGTCTGGTCGACCGCTGGCAGATCATCCGTTTCGAGGCGCCCTGTACCATCGCCATCGACGTCGGCGTCGCGCCGGCAGGTACCGGCGCGCCCGAGGGCGACCGCTCGCAGGGCGTCAACGGCTTCGTGCTGAACACCATCACGCCCGAGACAGAGAAGACCTGCCATTATTTCTGGGCCTTCGTCCGCAATTACCGGCTCGGCGAACAGCGCCTCACCACCGAGCTCCGCGAAGGCGTCTCCAGCATCTTCCGCGAGGACGAGCTGATCCTCGAGGCGCAGCAGCGCGCCATGGACGAGAACCCGGATCGCATCTTCTACAATCTCAACATCGATGCCGGCGCGATGTGGATGCGCAAGCTGATCGACAAGATGGTGGCGAAGGAAAACGGACCGCAGCATCTGCAGGCCGCGGAGTAGGGCATGGCCGAGGTCGACCGCTCCGTCTCGCAGACCGTGAAGGCGCAGCTCGCGCTGCGCGACCAGATGTTGTCCGGATCGCTCTGAGAACCGTGAGGGTGCGCGGGCCGAAGCGATCATGCGCGAGCACGCCCGGCTTGCGGTGCGCAATCTCCGCCTCGCACTGCGCAATCGCACCCATCTCGACCTCTTGCCGGCGCTCGCGCTGATCAAGACCACAACCGATTGAGGGCACCATGCGCTTCATCGAAACCTGGATTCCCGCAACGCTGGTCTCGACGCGCGATCTGTCGCCCGGCATCCGCGAATTCCTGATCAGGCCCGACCAGTTTGATGGCGCCGCCTATCCGGTCGGCAGCCACATCAGTGTCAGCGTCACCATCCACGGCCAGCCGGAGACGCGGTCCTATTCACTGGTCGGTGAAGCGAGCCCGCAAGGCTACAGGATCGCGGTGCGCCGCGCCGAGGATTCCCGTGGCGGCTCGCGCTACATGTGGCAGCTGGCGCCGGGCGCGCGGCTCGACATCACGCGGCCGGCGTCGCTCGTCGCGGTCGACTGGGAGCGCGAAAACTATTGCCTGATCGCCGGCGGCATCGGCATCACCCCGATCCTCGGCGCTGCGCAGGCGCTGGCGCGCCGTGGATCGAAGGTCGCGCTGCACTATGCCGTGCGCGGGCGTGCGGATGGCGCCTATCTCGATGACCTCGCAAGCCTGCTGGGTGATCGGCTGGTCGTCCATGCCAGCGACGAAGGCAAGCGGCTCGATCTCGAGGCGCTGTTCGCCTCGCTGCCGAAGGGCACGCTTGCGCTGTTCTGCGGCCCGATGCGCATGCTCGATGCCGCCCGCCACGCCTGGATCGGCGCCGGCCATCCGCTGTCAGATCTGCGCTACGAGACCTTCGGCTCCAGCGGCTCGCTGCCGACCGAGGCCTTTCGCGTGCGCCTGAAGGACACCGATGTAGAGCTCGAGATTCCGCGCGAGCGTTCGATGCTCGACGTTCTCAACGCCAGCGGCTTTGAGGTGATATCCGACTGCAAGCGCGGCGAATGCGGCCTATGCGCATCGACGTCGTCGCCTTCGACGGCGAGATCGACCATCGCGACGTCTTTTTCAGCGATCACCAGAAGCAAAGCAACGCGAAGATCTGCACCTGCGTCTCGCGGGCGAGGGGCACGATCACGGTGGATACGCTGCTGCGGGCCGATGCGGTTTGAGTTGAAGCGTCATGCCCGGGCTTGTCCCCGGCATCCAGGTTCTGCTGACTGTTTAACGAAGCGGTTGAGAGCACGAGGCATCTCACAAAACCACGTTATTGCGTCAATGCAGAGTGATACCGTTTGGCATTCGCCGCCCGGCCAATGCTGCGTCTTATAAACGTCATCTTGCACGGGCCAGTAGCGCGCGGCGCGGCTCGATCAAGCTAGCGCTCGGCAATTGACAGCAACGGGCAGAGATGCGCGTGACAAAACACGAGGAGATTGATGACGAAGCGTTTTTGCAATTTGGCCCTATTGTCCGTACTCACCTCGTTACTTGGCTTCCCAGCCGCGAAAGCGCAAGACCGGCGGATTATCAGTGAACCTGTTGCACCTCTTACGGTGTGCGACCGCCCCGTGCCGTCTGGCAAGCAAGATACGGCCATGTTGCAAGATGCTATCGATCAATGCCCCTCCGGAGCCGCCGTGTATTTAGCGCGTGGCGAATTCCGCTCGGGCCCACTCGAGATGAAGTCGGGCGTGACCTTATGGGTCGGACGTGGTGCGAGGCTGATCGCCATCGCAGAGCCTGCTGCTTACGACAAGGGTTTCGGACAATGTGGGCGCATTGCGGAGAAGGGCGATGGCTGCCGGCCATTCATCAGCTTTTCTAAGACGCGAGGCGGCGGCATCTACGGAGAGGGCATCATCGATGGTCAGGGCGGCGCATTGATTGCTGGCAGCGCGGAAACATGGTGGCAGCTTGCCCGGCGCGCCCAAGCCGAAGGCGGCAACCAGAACGCCCCGCGCTTGATCCAGATCGATCATGCGCAGAACATCACGTTCTCTGGTGTCACCTTGCGCAACGCTCCCAATTTTCATATCGCGATGAACCGGGGCGAAGGTGCCACATTTTGGGGCCTCACGATCGATACGCCCGCGGATGCCCGCAACACCGACGGCATCGACGTTGGCGCGAGTCAGGATGTGACCATCACCCACAGCTTGATCCGCACGGGAGACGACAACGTCGCAATCAAGGCCGGCGACAGTGGTTCAAGCAGCCATATCTCGATAATCGATAATTATTTCGGCTCGGGGCACGGCATGTCGATTGGCAGTGAGGTGAATTCCGGTGCCAGAGACATATTGGTGCGTAATCTGACGTTGGATGGCACGACGTCGGGTCTGCGCATCAAGAGCGATGTTAGTCGAGGCGGTCTGGTCGAAGGTGTGACGTATGAGTACGTGTGCCTGCGGGGCAACCGGTGGCCCTTGTCTTTCGACGCAAAATATGATCCGCGCGCTCAAGGCACTAAGATTCCGGTCTATCGGCAAATCGTTCTCCGTCATGTGCATGGTGACTCTGGTGTGTTGCTGATGCGCGGCCTAGACGAGGCGCACGCATTTGACGTGACACTCGAAGATGTCCGATTTTCCAGGACCGCGACTTGGCAAATCGAGCACGCGAAAGTCACCGCAGATCATTCCGACGTATCGCCGCCGCTGCCGGGGCGAGCCGCAGGACCACTGCTGCGCGGGTCGGAGGTTTGTTCCGGGGCATTCCGCGATGGCAAACGGTAAGCACGACATCCGCCGGCGATCTCGGGTGGTGAGTTACGCATGGTCCAAAGCGGCCGGTGTTGACGCAAGTGAGCCCGTTGTCCTGACTTCGTTACGATCGTCCGGCGGCTTGCCAACCTCGGAATGCGAAGCTGACGTTGGCGGGGCTGATTTCGCGCGAAAATGTGTGGGGCTTGGCGCGGCGGCTGTCCCGCTGAGACACGCTCTACCAACTGCGCCCAAGGTGCCGCTGATTGAACGAAGTGTAAGATCACATGGGAATTTTCGTTCGCCGCGCTGTAGTTCTGGCGGGATGTTTGTGCATCCCTCCGGCGTACGCTCAGCCACTGTTGGTGTCGCATGCCGAAAATGCAGATTATCATTCCGTACAGCAAGCCATCGATGCTTTGCCGGCGGAAGGCGGAGATGTCCTGATCAGGCCGGGCATCTATCGTGAGAAGGTCAAAATCTCCAAATCCGGCGTTCATCTCTCAGGGACTGGTAGCAATCCGGGGGATACCGTCATTGTGTATGGGGACGGTGCCATCAATGTAGGAGGAACCCTCCTCTCGGCGACGTTGAGTGCCACTGGCGATGACTTCCGGCTCGACAATCTGTCCATCCAGAACGACTACGCCCTCAATCCGGCCAATCCACCTTCGCAAGCGGTTGCACTATCCCTTACCGGAGACAAGGACGTCGTTACGCGCGTCCGCCTGCTCGGCGCCCAGGACACGCTGTTTGCTGGCAAGGGTCCAAACGGCAGAATGTCACGCCAATACTTCTCGAACTGCTACATCGAAGGGCATGTTGATTTCGTGTTTGGCAACGCCAAGGCTTGGTTCCGGCAATGTGAGTTGCGCGGCATCGCCAATCAAGCGGTCGTCTTTACGGCCCAGAGCAAGGCAGCTCCCGATGAGGACAGCGGCTATGTTTTTGATCATTGCAGCCTAAGTGCCGATCCTGGCGCGCGCAATATCGCGCTTGGTCGCCCTTGGCGGGCCTACGCTACAGTGGTTCTCCTGTCGACCAAGATAGATGCGCAGGTCGTTGCGGAAGGCTGGCGGGAATGGGCTCCCGGCAAGACCAACTCTTTGAGCACGAGCTATTATGCCGAATATAGATCTTTCGGGGTCGGGGCTAACCCCTCAGGCCGCGAACCTCACTCCCATCAACTGACCGATAGCGAAGCCGCGAGATGGTCGCTGGGAGTGTTCTTCGGAGGTGCCACAGATTGGCTGCCAACGGAACGACGTGGAGGGAACACAAAGCAGCACTGACGGTGAGGAAATGACGATGCTCCTTGGATAAACAGCGGGGCGGGGAGGGCAGATAGGCGCTGCCGCGGGCTCACGCCTCACCGGCATCGCTAGGCGCCGTGTCGGAAGACAGTTTTTAGGAAATCGGAGCCGTTCAGACACCTACTCACGAAAGGGGAAGCCCCTCTAGCAGCCTGCGATAGCCGAGTGCTTGATCGACGCCATGCACGTTGAAGCGCTCAAGTTCACCTGCCTTGCCTGTCTCGCAGCGATCTGCAGGAGATAGGTGAGTGGCGCAGTCCGGGGGACTACGTCAGAAGCCGGTCCTCGACGCTGCGATGCATGGGCTCTCATGATTGATCGTTGACCCGTCAGCACGGTGCGAATAGGTCCGGACGGGTCGCCGCAGCGCGCTAACCCTTTCCATACAGCCAACGGGTATCGGGGAAAGGTTTGTACTTTCGTGTTCCCCCTAGAAGAACGGAGGGATCGATCCTGCGCAAGTCCTCTTGAAGCTTCAAAGATGGACCGCCGCCGGTGGTCGCGACTCAATCTTCCCAATCGCTGCCGGAACGACACGAACCGTCCATCATGTTGATGGTCACCATGTATGGCGGAAAGCGCGTCGGCCAAGAAAGTCAAACTACCAGCCTAGCCAGAGCAACGCTCTGGTGGTTCCGGCCTTCACTTCCGAAGCGCCGTGAAGCAAAGAGAGATGTTCGAGCTAACTCTCGCGCACCACGGTCTTCAGGTACTGGTAGGCCTTGATTATCTCGACCAGGCGAGTTTCCCTGGAGTGATCGCCGCCATTGACATCGGGATGGTGCTGCTTAACCAGCACCTTGTACTTCGCCTTGATATCGCCGAGCGTCGCATTGGCATTAAGGCCCATCACCTGCAACGCTTTGCCCTCGGCATTCAAAATCTTGCGCGCCTCGGGCTTGGGCTTCGCGCGCGGGCGGGCCCCGGCACGTCCGTTCAGCTCGGCGAGCGTGCAGAGGGCATGCCAGTCGTCCTCGAAAGCGGCAGTGCTGCCAGTCGTTCTGCGAGCGCTGATGTTCTCGCCTATCTTCCAGGTCGGACGATGGCCAGTCAGCGCATCCTTCCGGTAGCGCTCGACCGCTTCGGCGTCCATCCCCGAGAAAAAATTATAGGACTGATTGTATTTGCGAACATGCCCGATGCAGAAGTGCCAATAGTCGCGCGCATTGCCGCGGCCCTTAGGCGCGGGGTGGGTAGCCTTGTTCTGGCAACCAGGCCATTCGCATCGCGCCGCGGTCTGCGGTTCCTGCGCTCCCTGCTTGTTGATGCGAATGGAGGCGAAGATTTCGGATGTGTCGATCAGCATAACCTTGCTCCGTTGGCGGAGCGGCAGTTAAACAGCGCCGCTTCTATGCTAGAGACTTGACTTGGACGGCAAGTTGGGTCTGGCTCGGCCTTTGCGTCTGGTCAGTCGCCTGGTGTAGCAGGCACGTCCTAGCAATCGATATGCCAGGCCTCGCGAGCTTGGTTCGGACCATCATCTCTTTGCGAATTCAGCTCAGCTAATCGCAATTTGCTGTCGGATTCTGCACACGGACGTCTTGAACGGGACCGGGGAAATACTCCCAAAGGTAATGTGCAGTAATCCGTCGCAACGACGAATGCGAGCGGCGTCTTCTCAATCTTGTTAAAAAGCTCGAAAAAGATTCCGTCTTGCGCAGCGAAACAGAAAGCGCACTGTTCGCGAGGGGCATTCGCAAACTGCTCGTTCACGGATCAACGGAAGTCACAGCGGCGGCGGGCAGCCGACCAATCCCCTCTATTCACCAGCCTACTCATCAAAGCCGAAAACCATTCGCTCTGTTGGAACGGGTGTATACTGGCTCTGATCGACAACCGGATTGGATTGACGGCCGAACGGTAGCTGTCGTGGAGGCGTTTTCGCCGAGGACTACGACGGTATAAGATGCCTTAGTAGGAATACGAGCGGATCATGAGGTTCGCATCTTACCCGCTTGGGCACATGAGCGTCCTGGGTGGAAAATCGATGCCGCACCGAAGTTCAAAATTTCTGGATTCAAAGAGGACCTCGCTGAGTCAGTACGTTGTCGAGCTCGATAGCACTTTCAATGAGCTCTGGGACAAATACAGGAACTGGACGAAGGCGATTTTGTTTATGCGCAGCTTAGCCTCAAATAGACCCGAAAGTCTGTGAGGTCGAATTCCTCTATGTCGGCGTCCCTTGCGCTCGTTTCTGTTCCCGTTGTTCGTCTGTATTGTTGCAATAAGTTCTACATCCAGAAGTCGGTGACCGTAAGGAAATGATGCCAGTTCGTTAGCCTTTGCGCGTCGTCGGAGTCCTCCAGCAACCAAGTACCAGCAATACCGCTGAGAAGTCGCGACATGCTGTTACTCTTCGATCCATGGTAGAAGCAGGTATCATTCGCGAGCAGGCTCATATCGGGTCGGGAAAAACACGGGTGGCGGTGCTGTACTAACGATAATCGTCAAGGCGTTATCCGGTATTGCCTCAAGACAGTTGTAAGGATGCTGCTCCAATTTGTCCTCGCTGTGCCGGCTCGCCGCATATGTCTGTCGCCCGTCCATCTCAGTCCGAGGCAGTCCTGACTAAGCTGAAGTTTCTTCCTCAGGCAGCCCGAAATCGAATGACGGTTGTTCCACGTGCCAGCCCACCAGATCATCCATCGCAATTGCACGATCCGGTCTGTCAGAGCGGCTGACTGTATGGCGTTCTCCTTGAAAGCGGATGTCGTGAGGCGACGGTGCGCGCTTTGTTCTTCAGCGACGCCCGTTGAACTGTTGGACGATCCGATCCACTTTGTTTTCCGTCGAGTTTCGCTTGCACTGCACGATACCCAGTCCGTCGAGTGGACGGCAAAACCGTCCACGCCAAAATCATTCGATTTCGGTGTGGCCCACCCTTCGAGCCCGGCCGGTTGAAAAAAGCGCATGCAGCGTCGTTCGAATTTGAATTTGTCCCTAACAAGCAAATGCTGCCGTAACGCGATCTCCTCCTTCGGCATTACGAAACGGGTGGGTTCATCGGCTGCTCTCTCAGTGCTGCTGCCCCTGAACTCGGAGGATTGCAAAAGACAGCCGAGGGCTCGGTACGATTAAGGCGGGTTCGAAATATCGAATTGGCAACCCCGCCAAGGTCAACTTCAGGTACAGGCTTCAGTCTCACGCGGTCGGGGGTGATGAGGATGGGGACGAGAGCGTTCTGGCTGACGATTTGCCCGCCGTAGACCTGGCTGTAGATGATACGGAAGAGGCCGAAGTGCCGCCGTCGACCGATGTTCCGGCCGACAAGCTCCCGGCGATGTCGCGCGCCATGGAAAACTGCCCCCTCATATTGCCTCAGATGACAATGTTACCGAAGCGCACCCTGGTGTTTTTCTGGATCGGCTGCCGCGAGTCGGAGCAAGCTGCTCGCGAAGCGCGCCCTACAGAGCGCCGTAGCGAGCGAGCGGCTTGCGGTGCTTCGGCGAAAGAACCTGTCAGGATTTAAATACTAAGGCACGAAGCTTGGCCCGATAGTGTGATCTCTGTGCTGCTGATGAGCTGTCGAGCGGCCTTTGATCGCCAATTCTTGACCAATCGCTGCACCGTGCGCCGCTGATGGCCGCTGAACCGACCGGGCGCATGCGCTTCCAGCCGGGAGAGAAGATCGACCGCGGACAAGTGCGGAGCCGCGGCGAGCCATTCCTCGATGATGGGAATGTAGGGGTCGAGCATCGATGGCCGACGTGGCACAGGCTTGCGCCGCACATAGCGACGACGATGAATGCCCCGCTGCTCACCCTGTTTCCAACCGTCGCCGAGCTCTCGGGCAAAGGCCGCTAAGTCGCTATGCCCCTGCGCGACAGTCATCGCTGGCTTTCCAGCCCGTTGATCGACGCGCTTACCCAGCTCATTCTGAGCGTCCCGCATTTGTGCCAGCAATGCCACCGGATCAAGCGTCCGGTAAATCTCCCGCAGCCGACCTTTGAATGCCTCATTGAGCCTCGGGTGGACCAATGCTCTTTCGTACGGCGTAGCGGGAGGAAGATAGCGCTTGATCATCTTGGCACCTTCGCGGTGCTTCTCCTTCAGCTTAAACGAGGGCTGGAAGAAATTGATGTGCAGCCGTGCCGCAGCAAACAGGCGAGCTAATGAGCGAGCGGCATCAATGCCTTCAAACCGCCCGTAGCCCACCAGGCGGCGAACGATAGCTCCGTTCTTTTGTTCAACGAATGCCTGATCGTTCTTCTTGTAGGCCCTGGAACGAGTGACTTCGACATCGTGAGAACGGCACCACGACACGACCGTGTCGTTCATGAAGGCGCTGTCGTTATCAAAATCTAGCCCCCGAATGGGCCAGGGAAATAGGTTCTGCGCCCGCTCGAGAGCTTCGATCACAAGAGCTGCTTCACGCACGACGAGCGGAAAGCATTCGGTCCACCCCGTTGCGATATCCACCATTGTTAGCGTCTGAATGAACGCGCCAGATACGGACATGCCGCCGTGCGCAACCAGATCCGCTTCGCAGTACCCCGGCGGAGGTGATCCCCAGTCATTGAATGTACGCACCGGGACTTGCCGCCGTACGGCACTAGAAAAGCCCGCCCGCCGTCGGCGCCCTCCGGCTGCTGCGATCTTTACGTCGCTCAGCAGGCGATCGATCGTCGCCGCGCTCACCTTCAAAACCTTCGACCTCTCATCGGCAGAAAGCTTCAATCTGCCGTGCCGTTCAAGTGCCGGAAGCAAAAACGGGATCATCGCGACGAGCCGCTTACTGCAGAGCCGGTCAGAGGCGTCCCAGAGCACAATCAGTGCAACGCGAATGGAAGCTCCGTAACTGCGGCCCCGTCGCCGCGGCACGGCCGATCCCGATGCCCCGTCCACCGACAGTGCTCGGATCGCGTGCTTACGATGCCATCCCGTAAGGGCACACAGCTCGTCCAGGATCCGTGCCTTCTCGAGCCGTCCGCTCGCCCGATAACGCTCCACCAGCGCTGATGTGATCTCGCGCTTTGCGCGCATGCTGATCTTCCCTGCCATACCCGCCACCGAACTGATTCGGCAGCTCCGCCCCAGACACGACAGGAAAGTTGTCCGGTAACATTTTTAGTGAGGCAATGCGCCCCTCGGCGTCATGAGGAATTGCCCCCTCCTTGGATAGCCGAGGAGAGAGTGAATGAAAGAGGAACGAATCGCGGAAAGCTCGTCGTGGATTGATCCACGGGGGCAGGTGATGAAGACGCCGGATGACGTGGCGGAGATGTTGCGCCTGGGGGCGTGCGGGTGGGGTCTGAAGCGGATTGCGCGGCAGCTGGGCTGCAGTCATCACACGGTGAAGGACTACGTGGCGGCGGGCGGGGTGAAGCCGTTCAAGTCGCCTGAGCGGCCGAAGCGTCTCGACGGCCTTGAGGGTTGGCTGCGCGAGAGGCTCATTCGGCATCGCGGCAATGCCGACGTGGTGCGCCAGGACTTGTTGGCCGAGCAAGGCGTGGCAGTCAGCCGGCGGACGCTGCAACGCGCCGTGCAGCCCTATCGTCAGGCGCTGAAGGCGGAGGCGTTGGCGACGACGCGGTTCGAGACGCCGCCAGGCCGGCAGCTGCAGATCGACTTCGGCGAGCGTCTGGTCGAGATCGGAGGGGCGAGAGTCAAGGCATTCGTGTTCGTGGCAACGCTTGGGCATTCGCGGCGGCTGCATGTGCGTGCGTTCCGGGCCGAGAGGCAAGAGCATTGGTTCGCCGGCTCGAGAGCACATTCACGACCTTCAGCGGTGTGCCGGAGGAAGTGCTGATGGATAATCCCCGGGCGCTTGTCGTGCGCCACGACGCCGTGAGCCGGTCGGTCCAATTTAACGACAAGCTCATCGCGTTCGCGAAGCATTGGGGCTTCCGTCCTCGCGCCTGCGCGCCGTATCGGGCGCGGACGAAGGGCAAGACGGAGAATGGCGTCGGTTACGTGAAGAAGAACGCGATCGCGGGGCATTCCTTCGCGAGCTGGGAGGCATTCGAGGCGCATCTGGCCGGATGGGAGCGTGAGGTGGCGAACGTGCGTATCCACGGCACGACCGGGGAGGCGCCGATTGCTCGCTTTGCGCGTGACGAGGCACATCGGTTGAAGCCGCTTAGCGGGCAACCGTCGTTCGGATCGTTGCGTGAACTGACCCGCGTCGTCGGGCACGATTGCGCCGTCGAGATCGACACGAACAGCTACTCAGTGCCGTGGCGCCTGATTGGCGAGCCCGTGGCGGTAACGATCGCGGCCGGGGAAGTGCGGATCCGCCATGGATTGCACCAAGTTGCGATCCACAAGCAATCGGATGGACGCCGGCTGCGGATCATCGACACCGCTCATCTCGATGGTGTTGCTGGTCGCAATGGCGCGGTCCGCCGGGCTGAGATCGCGGCGGCGGTGCTGGCGCCGTCCTCACCCCCCTCGTTGTTGCGCCCTCTTGCCGAATACGAAGCCGTGGTCGGAGGAAGCTTCTGATGGCACGGGCAAAGAAGATAATGGAAGCAACGGCCGATCCGCTCGATGCCATGCTGGCGCGACTGCAGCTCTCCGGTATCCGCGATCAGCTCGACACCCTGCTCGACGAGGCGGCGCGCGCGAACCTGTCGGCGCGTGAGACGCTGATCCTGCTGTGCGAGCGCGAGATCGCACGCAAGGACCATCGCCGCATAGAGATGGCGCTGAAGCTCGCACACTTCCCGGCGGTGAAGGAGCTTGCTGGCTTCGACTTCGAGGCGCAGCCGTCAATCGATCCAAAGCAGATCCGTGATCTTGCCGCATCACGTTGGATAGCCAACGGAGAAAACGTGCTGCTGCTCGGGCCGCCAGGCGTAGGTAAGACGCACTTGTCGATCGCGCTCGGGCGAGAGGCGATCCTGGCCGGATACACGGTGCAGTTCACCACGGCGACGACGCTGGTCGCTGGCCTTGCCAAGGCGCACGGCGAGCGACGCCTGGACGAGAAACTTCTCGCGCTGTCGAAGCCAAAGCTGCTCATCGTCGACGAACTCGGCTACTTGCCTCTTGAACCTGACGCGGCCCATCTGTTCTTCCAACTGGTCAGCCGGCGATACGAAACTGGCGCGATGCTGATCACGTCGAACCGCAGCGTTGCCGAATGGGGTACGGTGTTCGCCGATCCCGTGGTCGCCACCGCGATCCTTGACCGGCTCCTGCATCACAGCCACGTGCTGACGATCCGCGGCGACAGCTACCGACTTCGCGCCAAGCGCAAAAGCGGCCTCATCAAGACGCCGACCGCCGGTGACGGCCCTCCGGTCGGCTCCGCCTCCCTCCGGCCCGTCACCGGCGGAAACAACCTTCAACCGAGATCATAATCCGATGGTGGGGGCAGTTCTTCGTGACGCAAAGGGGGCAGTTCCGGAAGGCGTTTGACAGGCGACGTTGCGCGGTATTCACGGAGCGTGCTGAAGCCATTGCGTCTGATACGGGCGAGAAGGCCGGGGAGATCAGTTTGTTAAAAAAACGATGGTGCTCGACACGCTGAATGTAGATCGCAAGCGTCGGGTGCAGGCGTGATTAAAGACCTCACGGTCGCCGCGCGGCTGTTAGCTAAGCTGGTCGAAGCGGGTGAGGTCGCTAAGCCGGGAGACAACAGGCTGACAGAATATCGCCTGGCGAGGTGACAGACAGAGCCATGCCCGCATCCTCAGGAACAGTCGGACCAATCGACATCAAGCTCATCATCGTAGCGCATGCCGACAATGCCCCGATGGAGAGCTTCTTCCACACTCTCAGGACCGAGCGCGTCCATCATCGCCAGTACCAGACCCGCACAGAGGCCCAGCATGATATCCTCGCCTTCATCGAGGGTTTCTACAATCGAACCAGGCTCCATTCCGCCATCGGATATATCCCTCCGATCCAGATGGAGCTAAAGCTGCTTAATCCCGTCCACTTTTTCGGGGGAAGATCATTCCCTGGGTCGCTGCCATCATTCCGATGCTACTCTGGGCTCCACGCTCTCCGAGTAGACCCTAAACAAAATACTTAGCTAGTTCCGAAGCGGACCATGATAGCCATCCTGTATGGCACCGAGTATTCAGTTTGCATTGTGCTGCTCAGTGACGTTACTGCCGCTGAGTCCTGCACTCGCATTGGCAGATCATGAGAGCTTTCATGTATCACCTGCAACACGGGTCTCAAAGCCGATCTCGGCCTCACCACGGGATTGCAGCGCGGGCGACGAAGCGGACCACTCCAATCGGCTTGTTATGTCCTTAAGGGCTGGCGCGCTGTAAACAAAGCGCTCGTCATACCGCAGATACAAGGTCTTAAAGAACTCTTCAATCCGGAGGGAGCTGCCTGTTGGCGGAAACTCCGGCAGAAGACCGCCGACGTTTCCATGCAGCATGTCAATCATCGCGAGTGAAACAGCTTCGTATCGGCTTACATCGTCACGAATGCCGCGACGGCCGGTCAGTTCGCGCAGAGCGGCGTGAAAGCGGATTATGCCCTCAACTGGTTCTCCACCTACCCGAATTGCGATGTCATTCGCAGCAAGTTGACGCGCGGCCGGAAGACCTTCCAGAAGGGTCTTCGCAATTGCTTCCTCTTCCAATCTGTTCGCGCGGATTACGAAAAGATAGCCAAAGACAAGGGCTGGGTAAGTGATGTGGAGGTTGGTGCATTCACCAATGGTTTCCTCCATGCGGTTCGTGAGATTGCGAAAGGCGCCGGTCATGCCCTTGCAGGAGACGGCCAGCACTGGCCCGATCCCACTCTTTTCAACGACCACATCGACATTTTTGGTTTTCAAGCCGCCCAGGATTGTCGCTTCGCCGCCTTGAGCTGCGCTCGCATCGTACTCCAAAAGGAATTCGTCACGTTTTTTACGTACAACGAACGGAGGACGTGGGGTTATTTCCTCTGGACGGAAGCCTCCTTCAAGTACAAGGCGGCATGCCACGTACCAATGCAGCGGCTTTATGTGCTGTTGGCTTTGTGTTGGTCCAGAATACGTCGCGAAGTGGGTCAGCGCCTCGGCTTCGTTCTTCCACTGACACACTCGAACATCAGCATCAGTCATCTCACTGGACGGCGTCATAGTGCCTCCAGCGCTGCATCCTCTCAACCGCTTCGGCAATTACTGCGGAGGATAATAACTTTGCCTGATTGGGAGCTGACACCACAATCTGGGCTGCTTCACGCGGCTCCAACTTTAGCATTCCTCCGCCGAGAGGGTGACCTTCGAATTCGCAACTCAACTGGGTAAACGGCGTATTCCAAGTTTCGACAATGGTGGCCATGGCCGCTTTGTCTCGAACCCGGACGGCGTGCAGAGAATTGGTGCAGGTGCAGCCGGCGGCATTGCGAACGAGGCTGGCCGCACGACCCGACATGTAGCTGAGAAAGAAATCTGGGATCTGGACATCCGGTACCGCGAACCACGGGTCGCGGACACGGCATTTGTATGCTTCCCGCGCTTCGTGGCCCGCATCTGTGTCCAAGTAGCGCCGAACCGATGTCGGGAGCTTCTGGTCCTTTGAAAGCCGGAGCAGCAGCATCGGCTCATCTTGCTGCTCCCACTTTCGCACAACGGCTCGCGTCAAAGTGCCTTCAGGCAAAGCGCGGCCGTTCCGCACCGACGGATGTAGGAGGTCAGATGGAATTTGATGCCGCTCAGCCTCTGATGGTCTCAGGTGAAAGAAATCGTTTGCACCGCTCACATAGCCAATACCAACCGAAGCGACATCACCCATACGGCGCGAGCGAGGATCAAACGCAATTTCCTCATAAAGTGATCTTGCGTCAGCGTGGGCAAGGAACGGCCGCAACCGCCGGTTCCACTTGGTGCGCCATTCGGAAACAGATACACGGATCGCATTTCGAGGCGGTCTGCTGTTTGGCCTGAACTGCTCGACTGCCGAGAACAGAATTGAGGCTGTGCTCCCACCGAAGCCGTCTGCATAGAGCAGCCAACAATCCTCCGACAAATCCGGAAAGAGCTTGCCCTTTACCGCGACCACGTGAACGTGACGGAAGTTGCCGATTAGATATTCCAGCAAGGGCGCGGCGTATGGAGCATGTCCGATCTCGGCGGGGACGACGAAAGCCATTTTCCCATTCTCTTTGAGAAGGCTCGCCGTTGCGACTAAGAAGGGCGCCCAGGAGGAGGTGAGCCCCGAGAAGTTGGCGCCTAGACGCTTGCAGAGTTCAAGCGCTCGTTCGCGAGCGGCGCCTTTAAACGTCTGGTACCGAATGAAAGGCGGATTACCGGCCGCGCACTCAAATCGCTCACTGGTGTTAGCAGCCCAGGCGAATAGGTCACCCTCGTGCACCAGCGCCCACGGCGCGCGCGAGATCGCGGTGCCAATGGCAGCAGGGTCCTGCTCGATGCCCACTGAGTTGCGGTGACCCGCAATAAATCGGCCGTCACCACAAGAGGGGTCAAGAAGCCGATCCGACTGGTCGCGAACGGCCCAATTGAGCAAAGTCGCGACGACTGCCTCGGGAGTGTAGTATGCTCCCGAGATCTTTCTATGCTGCGCGTTCACCTGCTACGCCTCCGGCACCCACGAAACCGACTTTAGGTGATTCGCGAATGCGACCGAACAGGGAGGAGGCCGGGTAGGGCGTGCAATCTGCCGCGTGGCTGCCCCTGGCGAGGGGCGACTAGACCACTTTTGGGTGGCCAAGTGACATCGGCTTGCAGAAATCTGTGGATAACAGGATTGACTTGATGGATTTCCAGGATCTTTAATCGCGCCTAACGCAGGGGACATTGTGTCCGCAAAAAGCCGCCCTTAGCGGGCGGCTTTTTGTTTGGCAGTCACGTAGCCGTGCGGCATCGGCATCGCCCGCTGGGCCCCCCCCCCACCACCTAATCCGGCCACCACGAACTCGCCGCTGTTAGCGGCGGGTCGCGACACCGTTTTGGCACGTAGGACACAACTCAATGTAGCGCCTGACGCTAGCCCAAATTCAGCTCGTCACCGACATCGGCGAGGAGGCCCTCAAATCGATGCGCGTCCCGGCCGGATCGCACTTGCCTTCGGCCGCCGTGACGCATTTGCGTCCTCTTGGTATCTGCCGGTCGATGCCCTCGCTATGACGCTCAGCACCACGCTGGCGAGCGCGTGTTCAGCGACACTCTGCTCACGGTGGTAGGCGCGGCCGAAGGGGAGCTCTCGACCGACGCGCTGTTCGCGATCGTTCACCTCATTCGCGAGACTGATGACACGCGTGCTCACCTCGCATGGGGCGCCCGCGAAGCGACACCGGAAGCGATCGCAGCAACTGCTGCGCGGTCGCGAGCAAACCAGGGTTACGTTGCGGACGAGATCAATATCGTGAACGTCTCGCATTTGATCCGCACCGTCCGCATCAAGGCCGCGCGGAATAGGATCGATCTCTTTCTGCCGGCGCCAGACAGCATCGAGTTCGCCGAGATGATGCAGCCCTATGCGACGTTGGAGGGTGGCATCGTGACGCAGGAAGTGATGATGAGGCGCGACCGCGCCGCGCAGCACATCGGCGCCCAGGTGCGGGCTCTCGCAGTCGGGCGGGGTGCTGTTGGCCGTGAGGCGCGGCCGGCGGCAGCTTAAGCATTCGAAATGCAGCGGCCAGGATCGACTGTGCCTCTAACTCACTGCATCAGCCCAGACAAAACCCCCGCAGCGGCTGGCACTAATGCGGGGCGAAATGTTGCGCGTAAACAACCACAGGCCCTTTAGAAAGCAATGATTGCTAAGTCTTCTCTAGGCGAAGTCGCGACTGATCGCAACGCTCGTCGCCAATATCTCGCCGAATGGCTCGCCCAGCACGTTAGGCGACTACCAATGAGCGCGTGCGCGACCGCTGCTCTCAAATATGCGCGATGGGCTTCGAGGTTTTTCCCGCACCACCTGGGACGAAACAGTCTTACAAATCGGCTGAGCACAGCAACGGTAGGCAATGGAGCAAGACATCCGACCCCGAGGAAATCGGCCGCGATTTCCGCAGATGGCCCGAGGCCGATGTCGCTGTCGTCACTGGCACAGTGTCCGGCATCTTCGTCGTTGAAGCCGACGCCGTCCAAGGTCACGGCGTTGATGGTCTCGCCTCGATGGCTGCGCTCGAAGCCCAGCATGGACCGTGGCCCGAGACATTGATAGCGGTCAGCCCCAGCGGTTCGATCCATCGTTACTTCGCCCGCCCCGGCGCCGACTTCAAGGTCTGGAGCCGTAGCGGCAAGCTCGCGCCGGATGTGGATATCAAGCGCGACGGCGGCATGGTGACCGCGCCGCCCAGCGTCAAGCCGGCGTTGGTGAGTATCGCTAGCTGAAGATAAGCCCATCGCAAATGCGCCGGCTCGGCTGATCGAAACCGCCACCACGACAAGGCGTCGCAGAAATACGGACAAGGAATTCGTCATCGAGCGCGCCGTCTGGTGAGCAGGCGCATACAGAAGCGAACGATCCATTCGCAGCATACAGCGAGCAGGCCGTGGCGTGTGCCAGCGCCGATCTGGACCTCGATTAGGTCTAGGCGGCGTTGATGGTGATCCCGAACGACGCCAGCGTCCCTCTATGCCGCGACCAGCGGCTCTGCTGCTGGGTTCGCGATGTTCGGCAGGTGGTCGCAGAAATATCCCGACTATGATGCCGACGACACCAAACCAAATGGGAAGCTCTGAAAAAACGCCCGCCGACTGGCATCGGCGTGGGCTCCATCTTCTATCGTGCAATCAGGCGTCGCCGAGCTGGCGAGATGACTACCGCTCATCGCCTATCGGACGCTTTTCGACCGGCCACCGAGGATGCGAATGAGGCCTGCAACGTCGTTGCAGTCGCCGACCCAATCGACATCTTATGCAGCACAGCCGTTGCGCGGCTCGCTCGCCAGCGTGCGTAGGCCATGCGGGCCAACATGGTGAGCGCATGAGCATCGGCAAGAAATTGCAGGCTGCGTTGATGCGGATGCCTGATGGTCGCGTGACGCGGCAGCCCTGATCGATGCGGGCGATCTGAACATCAGCTACTCCGATGCGACCAAGCTCGAATATGCGCGCAAGGTCCGAATTGCGGCCGGACACGAGCCCCTGGTTTCCGTGTCGGGCCGCTTGGCGAGATCGAAATGCGCACAGGTCGAGGTGCGCGTTCTGATTGCGCGCGCGATCAACGAAGCGTTGAAAGAGCTTCGACCGAAACGGCGCGATGACTAACAGCGCGTCAGCTCTCGCGGCCGAATTAGAGGCGGTCGCCGCGCGTGTGCGCCAGATGGACGCTGGCGGCGATGCCATCGATCAGCTTGCAACGCTCGAACTCCTGCGCCGCGACGATCCCGCGTTTGTCAGCGGACGGGACACATCGACACTCGCGCGATGGGCGGCGGCGGCCGAGGACGAAGGCGCGCCCATCGCCATCCATCGAAAAACGAGTATTTGAGGCTCATACGCATATATGGATGACCGCAGTTCGTACAGATATGCGAGATCAAGCGGAGCAAAAGCCGTCAGATGAACGCATCGCCCGGATGAAGCGCGATCACAATGCCGATCTAGCCATTGACCTGGGAGGAAGCCCCGGGAGCCGGCCAACGCATTGCGCGCATGACAAACTTTCGTTACCAATTCTTGTGACCATTCTCGGTTGCAGATTTGGTCTCCAGAGTCTCGTCGGCCCAGAAGAGAGAATGGCTTCGTTCACTGAAGAGTGGCCTTGACAATCTCCGAGACGATCAGAGCTCTGCCTGGTAAACACCGGCGCGCTGAGACAACGATTCGGCGTAAGGACGACCTAGGAGTGACCGGGCCGGAAGCTGCTCTAATACGCAAAGGCCGCTTCATAGGATAAGGCCGTGCTCATTGAGCACTTTGTCTCTTAGAGCGCCCTTGATCTCACGGGCGAGTTCCCTACGAATTGCGGCACCCAACTCTCGCTTAGCATCGTCAACGAGGTCAGCTTCAGCCTCGGTCAACCCTTGGGCGGCGAGCTGTTGCTGCAGCCGGCTGTTGAACTCGGTTTCCATTGAAGCCATAAGCTCATCGTGTGCCGCGGCGTGGTCTTGGGGTGCGATGTGACTGACGACGTCGTCCCAAGGTTTCCAGTCCACCGCCAAATAGTCGGCGAATTCCGCCGCCTCCCTGTTTCGCACGGATGTCTCTGCGCTATCAACGTCAGCGTCGGTGACGCCCGAAACCTCAAAGAAACGCATGTTCGGGGCGACGTGTTGCAGCCCCAGCCGCTCGCGGAGCTTATTTTGATAAGCAAGAAAGACCTCAATGGGGTCGATGTCTTCGACGTTGTTGCCCGAGCTTAGCGAGGCAACCTTCTCGCGCGCAATCCCCTCCAGCGCGTCCAGGCGGAACATGACCCGGCCAAGATTGACGAGATCGGGAAGCCGAGCCTTCTTGTCATAAGCGCCGTTCTCGACGTCTGCGATGAGGCGTGCGGTCTGCATGCCGTTCCAGGTCAAAGTTCTGCGATCCTCGCAGCTCTCGTTGGCGTCCAGGGCTAATTGGAAGTAGCGCTTACGCAATTCCGGGTTTTGCGCCACCTGGCGCAGATCATTGGCCAGCGACTGCCGGAATTCTTCGTTGCCAGAGTTCACGGAGTCGAACAGGTTGCCAATGAAGAGCGCGTACTCTCGGGCGCCCGGCTCTTCAGCAACGCTCTGCCAAGCGGCCAGCACCTCTCGGTCACCCTCCTGTGGATTACCCCGGAGCCAGTTTGCGACCGTTTCAATGAGAGCATCGGCCTGTTCATCGTCTGTCTCGGACAATTCACTTTCATCATTGCGCGAATGGTAGACGGTCGGACCGGCATAGCCCTCGGAGCGTAAGGCAGTATCCAGATTTGAGAGCACCTGCTCGGGCAGAGGATTGTCGGTCAAAACTATGCTGCCAGAGGCGGCAAATTGCGTCAGCAGATCATCCGGTAGGCTCGTCATTTGGTTTTGGCCGACGTCGAGCAAATCCAGCGAAATAGGGAGGTGCCGCGGCAGGCGCGTCAGTTGATTTTCGCTGACGTCGAGAAACTGGAGAGTGGCTGGAAGGTCCTCCGGTAGATTCGTCAACTGATTGTGGCTGGCGCGGAGAAATTCCAACGAAGCGGGGAGCAGCTCGGGCAGTTCCTGCAACTGATTGTGGTCGAGGTAGAGAAGCTCGAGCTCAGCAGGTAGGACTCCAGGCAAGCTCCTCAGTCGGTTGAAGCTCGCGTCGAGCCCTCTGAGCTCGGTCGGAAGTTCGGGCAGGGTTGTCAGCTGATTGCCCCTAACGTCCAGACGCCGGAGCGAAGCAGGGAGGCTATCGGGCAGAGTGGTCAACCGGTTGAAGGGCACATCAAGCGCAACGATAGCGCTCGGAAGTCTTGGCAGGCTGGTAAGGCACAGCGATCCAAGATCCAGTGTACTGGTCTCACCGAGAGTATTCACTCGGCGCACTGCTTCTTCCCGATCCTCGAGCGGGCCTACCTCCGGTTCAGCAGCCCAATTCTCAAGCAACTCGCCTTCATCCTCAGCCTGGGCAGAATCTCCGGAGCTTTCTGCGCGGACTGTCGCGAGGGCGCTCCACTGCGCCGCCGCCGCTCCGTTTTCCCCACCCTCCTGTCCGGAAGATGCAGAAAGAATGCCACCGCCGCGCTGAATCTGTCCTGCCTCAAAAGGATCCATCTCACCCTCCTTACGAAACTGAGTAGACACAAGCCCGTGGTGACATGCTCTAGGACCTAAGACAGTTAGCTTTCGATAAGCTGACAGACCATCACCGCAAGTGGCACCGATGGCACGAAGCTGGCATGACCCTGAGCGCATGATTTGATCGGCCAATCCCCGACCGTAAGATATTTTCCGCTGACACGTTTCTGCGCACAAGCACGCAGTAGTGGCTCAAGTATAACGACCGCGCCGGGCGGCGGTGCCTTTCGCCAATTGCCTGCGAAGCAAGAGCGCACGCTGTCCAACGTCTGCCTCGGTCCTCTCTCGTGCCAAGACAATCGCTGCCGTGCTGGTATTCGCCGTTGGTGGCGAGCCCAACAATCTGGGTCTTTGCAGCGACACCGTCAGCTGACCGACAGGTGGGCCTGCTAAGGGCGGAGGCTTGCCAGCGTTGACGGTTCTCCGGACTTATCTGGCCGGACGAGATGGCAGACCGCGGGCAGCAGTATCGATCTATTGCCCAGGTTGGGCTCGTATCGGCCTTTGTCGAAGAGATGCTGGACGGCAGTCGCGGCCCACGCACACAGGCCTTCGAATCATCATTTGCTCTGCCGACTTAGCTGCTTCGCGGCCTCGGGAAGCGGAGGTGTACTTTAGCTCTGACGATGGAGAGATTGATGGACACAGGACACGCACAGCGGAGCGGGGCTTCCTCCCGGGACGCATTTGAAGAGGTGGAGCAGGAAAGCTACCTCGGCGGCTTCAATCGTGCCGTCGCGAATTTGGTCGAATCCTTGACAGGGTATCGGACCCCAGCCTGCGCGCGCGCACAGATCCTGGACAATTGGGTTGCCGAAGAAGGGCAGGGCGAAGCCGAGAATAGGCGACAGGGGCGCAGGCGAATCAGGAATTCGGATAATACAGGCTCGCGCTCGCTGGATTTGTCCTCGCTTACGCTGACCGCTCTACCCGCCGCCCTTCCGCCCAGGCTGCGGGAACTGCGCGCCAGACACAACGAGCTAAGCAGCCTGCCCGCCATGTTCCCACCCGGTCTCCAGCATCTTCTCATTAGCCATAATCGCTTGACCAGTTTGCCGGACAATCTTCCGGCGACCCTCTCTGAGCTGGAGGTTGCTGACAACGCCTTGACCAGTCTGCCTGCAAACCTTCCGGCCGGGCTCCAGATCCTGAACGCGAACGACAACCGGCTCACTAGCCTGCCGGACGCTCTTCCGAGCGGGCTCACATCGCTTGCGGTCAGTAGCAATCAGCTGACCGAGCTGCCCGACTCCCTCCCTTCGTGGCTCATTGAAATCAATGTCAGCGGCAATCAATTGACCAACCTGCCCGACCCACTTCCGAGCACGCTCCAATCACTCAATGTCAGCGGTAACCGGCTAACCAGCCTGCCCGAAGGTCTTTTAGATGCTCTTGTGCCGAATAATAGCCTCTACTACCCGCATCTTGAGAGCTTCGAGCTCGCCGATAACGCGCTGCCTGACCACGTCCTCGCTCATCTTGCGGCGGCTGAAGGGCCTCCGCAGCTTGCGCAGCAATCCCTGCATGAGGCTGCCGCACACTGGCTCACAGACGACCCGGCCGCGCTGGCCGAATGGCAGAACTTTGCCGATGAGCCGGGCGCCCAGGACTATGCCCAGTTCCTAGATCGGCTACGAGGCACTGTGAACTACGGCAATGACCAGTTTCGGCAGGCAGTGGCTGACAATCTGCGGCAAGCGGCCGCCAATTCGACATTGCGCGAGCAGTTCTTTGGGCAGGCTTCCGAGGCGAACACGAGCTGCGAGGATCGCGTCACCCTGCACTGGAATGGTATGCAGACCGCCCGCATCAACGCCGAGGTCAAGGACGGGGTCTATGACGATCGGCTTCGTGATCTGATCCAGCGCGGCCGCGTCGCCTTCCGCTTGGAGGCTTTGGACGAGATCGCGCGCGCCAGGATCGACTCGCTCACCAGCGGCAACCCGAACGTAGACGAGATCGAAGTCTACCTGGCCTATCAACATCGGCTGCGCGAGCCGCTCGAGCTCAGTCATCTCGCCCCTGACATGCGCTTCCTGGAGGTCTCTCACGTCAGCGAGGGCGATGCGACGGAGGCGCTTGACCTGGTCCGGGAACGGGAGGCAAGCGAGTTCACCGACTACATGGCCAGCAGCTGGCAACCCTGGGAGACGGTGCTGGAGCGCATCGCTCCGGACGAACATGCAGCGATGGGAGACCGAGTGCTCGAAGCCATGGGCGAAGTGTTTCAAACCCGCTTGGATCAGCGACTGGCCGAGCATGATCTTCTAGGCGATCCAGATGCCGAGCGGGTGCTCGGAGCCCAAGTCCGAAACGAGATCGCTGGTGAGATCAAAGGCGAGGTCATGCACCGTGTGCTCGCAGAGCGTGGCCTCGAGCTATGAGGCTCCGTACCGCCGCAGAGAAATTTATCATTGCTCTGCGGCGGTACAAAAAGATCGATCGTGAAGCTAGCCGATCGCTCTCAAAGGTGCTTTTGCACCTTCGAAAGCGGCTGCCGTCGATCGAGGCCTTTCTGTCTTGTCGAGCGATAAAAGGTCCTGCGCGCGAGGCAACGGCATAGCTGCGTGCGGTCGAAAACCTTTGGGACGAAAACTTCGTCGGTCAAAAAGTTGTCGAGGAGAGCAAGGCAAGTAGCGGCGAATCATTAGTTACGGGCGCTACCGCAGCCGCCAGCTCGGTTTGACGAGGAAGCTAGCTGTTCGCCAGGTCTATTTGACGCGTGCTTCCCGCGAGCTCCATTTTGGCAAGCAAGCTGTGGAGTTCAAGCATGCACTGCGCTGGCAGCTTACGACCGCCAAGCCGTCGTGCAGGTGATGTCGTGCGTGCGCTCGCGCGGGTTGGTCCCAAGACTGCACAAGAAGCCTTGGGCCCCTCAGTCAAAGATTGAGCCCCATCGAAGTGAGCGAATTGAAGTGTGCCGGATGTTCATTGCCGAGTGGGCTTGGCATGCCCGTAAGCGAACTGCGCGCTGAGCAAACTGTGAACCTTTCTGATCACAAGAGGCGCTCGGCGTTGTTGCTGTGAGTCAGGACGGCCTGCACATCTTCTCGAAGAACATTTTCAGGTCGTTCTAATGGGCGCTCGCCGGCCACTGGGGCTGAACCTCCCTTTCGAAGCAGGACCTATGGAACACCAGCGAAGACAATTCGGTCTCTCAGGACGTCAGTCAAGAAAACGTGGAACACCAAGGCACGAGAGCGCTCCCAGTTGCGTCAAGCAAAGACCTTGCGAATCATCAATGCGCGCCTGCAGCAGGCTCACTGCCAAAGTTAATGCCAAGGGCGACAAGATCTCGTCACCTATGATCGACTCGAGACTGGTACCCGCTCAGGCGACCCATTGTCAGATCGGTCGTCAATTTCGTCGGCTCAAGCCGAGGGCTGGCGAAGAGGTGCGGCAAAACTGGATGGACTCCATCCTTCGTCAGGCGGCTTCGGATGCGACGCCTTTGCGTGCAGCAATATCCTGATCTCGTCAGCTGTTCGAAAGGTTGCGGCTATAACAATCGAGAATCTGACGCTTGCAGAACGAGCTGCTATTGGGCCGTAATCCACGCCGTACGATTGCTGCAGGGGTCTATGCAAACATGAGGAGAGCAGGATGGATCCGGTCGACCCATTCTTCGATTCAGGAGCCTGGATGCGCGAGTACGCCGCCCTTCAGGGGCGGGCTGGCCAGCGAGCAGGCAGCCCAAGCGTGCAGGGTGACTTTGAAGGGCGGCTGCAGGATCTGAAACTCCATCGGTCTGATGAAGGGAACTCAACTTCGCCTAATCGGTCCCCCGCAGCAGGTGGTCGAGCAGTCCGGCGGGGCGACTTCGGCGGTTCGATGCGGGTGCCGCCGCACTCCGCTTTTAGGGAGAGTGCGCTAGGCGGTACGCGTCGGAGCGTAGACATTCCCAACTGTCAGCTTCCAACTTCGGCACAACCGCAGTCTAGATTGCGAGACGATCTGTTCAGCAGCTCACGCTACAGCTTTCCGGACGCAGTGTCTGCCGCCTCGGCCAAGAGCGAAAAAAGTCGCGGGTTATGGTCACGCTTCAAGTCGGGAATCGGCAACGTCCTCGGCGGAAGTGGGAACGAAAAATTATCGCGCGACGCTGGCCAATCTGACGTCTTTTCGACGAATGTGCGAATTGATTATGCAAGGCAGCCGGGCCGGACGCGCGGGGTCTCTGCCGAGGACAAGGAGCTTATTGAAGATTTCAGAAACAAGGCGGCGGGTAATCTCAGCGACGGGACCATCAAGAATGCGGCAGCCGATTTGCGCCATTTGAGCGCGCGACTGAGCGACGCCGGCAGGCCCTCGATCGCCGATCGAATTCGCCGGGAATTGGAAAACGCGCAGCTGGAAAATCCCGATGTGGAAAACCACCAGCTTGAAGCTGAGCTCGATGAGGACGTGGACACCTACGCAAAGGACCGCGGCAGGCGCATCAAGGCGGCCCTGAAGAAGCTTCGTGAAGTCGGCGCCGGAAACACCCTGGCGGCGGATGTCCGCCGGCTGGCTCCTCATGCTGACGACGCAACCCTCATCGGCATGTGGGCGGCTGCGGAAAAGGCGACACACAGGATCGACCCAAAGACGATCGACAGGCAAACCCGCCGCATGTTCAGGCTGAGTGAGTGGCTGCAGACCAATGACAGGCCGCCGATCGCCGGTCGGCTGTCCACTCCTGGTCTCGCCCAGGATGTGGAGGCGTACAAGCGCCAAACGGAGGACAGCAAGATTAGCGCTGATCTGGTCAGGCTCGGCCGTTACCAGCAAATCCTTGAGGCGAACAGGGCACTTGGATTGCCGCCTCCTCAGGATCCGGGTCATCCTGCTGCGGAAGCTGCTCGGCAGGCCCGCTCGCCACGGGAGCTTCCCGCAACGCCCGCCACGCCGAGCGCGGGAGCTTGGGAATGGCTTGGAGAGCAAATGCATGGATCTGGTTCATCGATGCCGGCGCCGCAAAGCGGATGGCAGGCCGGCTCGTCCCAGCAGCTTCCCGCAACGCCGGCCACGCCGAGCGCGGGATCCTGGGATTGGCTCGGCGAGCAAATCCATGGTCCTGTGTCACCGCTTCCAGCGCCGCCCTGGGCCGCCCACGCTGATCTGCCAGTCGAACTTCCTGCGACTCCAGCCACCCCAAGCCAAGGCGCATGGGCCTGGCTTGGGCAGCAGATGCAAGAGCCCGCATCGTCGTCGTCAGTTCGGCCCCAATCGTCGAACATCTACGGCGGTCTCGGCTCCTTCGTTGATCTGGATCCACCTACAGCCCACGACTTGCGTGACGATGCGCGCTCTGCGCCAGCACCTGAATTTGCACCCGCCTCGTCGTTCGCAGGATGGCCGGGAGCGGCTCCGGAATTGCGGGACATTGGAGCGATCGTGGGCACCAACTGGCGCCACGGCTCCCAGCCGGCTTCAGACGTGTTGATCGATGTCTTGGGCAATATCAATTTGCTGCCAAATCAGTTCGGGCCAACTCAATTTGCGATCAATGGAGAGCGCTATTCGGCGACCTTTGGACCAGGCGGTCGCAGGGATGTCCGCCTGGTTCATCACCCGCGCGCCGGTGGGATGAACGAGGCCGGGTCATCCCGGCCGCAGCATCGTCCACCGCCAATCGCAAGCGCAAGGCAAACCGTGGAAGGTGTTGTCGATCTTGGCCATCTTATCCGGGGCGGCTGGGAGCATAGGGAGCGGTTCTTGCCGCCTTACCTCGTACGCGTTTTGGAAGGCGAGCGCATCATGCCGCAGCCCGGGCGGCCGACCTATTTCCAGATCCGCGGAGTGCCTTATAGGGGCGAGTTGGTGGAAAGCGAAGGGCGCCAGCGCGTTCGCGTCTATCCCGAACAACCTCGGTGAACAAGTATTCCAAATGCTCCGCCGGCGGCTCGCCCGAGGCGTTCTTCGCGCGTCGCTTGACCGGCCATGCACCCAATTTATGCAGATCGCAGAGTTGGGGCGGGAATACACGCCTGATTTCGAGCGCGATGTTGGCTCAGTGCGGATTCCGACGAAGTCGCCTCAAGCGAGCGCGGCGCGGACCCGATCGAGTCAAACAACCCATTCAAAACGGAAGTTTGGGTACAGGGTAAGCTGCCCTGCAAGATCCGCATCGGGCGAGTCAACATCCGGCAGGCGTCTAGTTGCATGACGATCGGTCCCACGCACGCGGCGTTTGCCTCATGGTGCCGCTTTATCATTGGCTCGCCGTGCCGTGTTCGTGGTGCTGAAACAGGAGCGCGTCGGCCCGCTCGCTGCGCCATGATTTAAGTCGGCGCCCAAGCCTTCTCATAAAAATTATCAAAATACCGCACTTGAATGGCCGGTACTCACGTCAGCTGGTACCATCACGTTTGCTGATACCGCACAAGGAGGAGCGAGCACGCCTGTCTCCAGGATTCCCCCAATTATCCCTGCGAACAGCCTATCGCCTAAATCGATGTGCCCTTTTTGCGGATTCCGATCGATGTCGCCCAGGATTCCGAGATGATCTCGCCCACCATTCCGATTTGAAGTCGCCCACCCGTTCCGAGATGATGTCGCCCACCATTCCGGGATGATGTCGCCCGGGTGACGAGACCTCTTCTGGCTCCCATAGGGTCAACCTTTCGGCTTTGCGAAGGGGGACCCTGGATGCCGACGGAGAGGCTTGCGATGCGCCGTGTGCGCGATGTGATCAGGATGAAGGCGGCTGGGCTGCCGAGCCGCGAGATTGCTCGGCGGATGGGCGCGGCGCCCTCAACAGTGCGGCTGACTATCCGGCGGTTCGAGGCCGCAGGCCTGAGCTGGCCGTTGCCCGACGAACTCACGGACGCGGCCTTGGAGGCCCGCCTGTTCGCCAAGACCGGCAACGGTAACCGGCAGGGTCATCGCCGCATCGCCGAGCCCGACTGGGCGGCGGTGCACCGCGAACTCAAGCGCAAGCACGTGACGCTGTCGATCCTGTGGGAGGAGTACATCGGCGCCGAGCCCGGCGGATACCGGTACTCGCGCTTCTGCGAGCTTTACCGCGCCTGGGAGGGACGCCTGTCGGTGACGATGCGCCAGGCGCACGCGGCCGGCGACAAGCTGTTCGTCGACTACGCGGGCGACGGCGTGCCGGTGGTGGTCGACCGCCTCACCGGCGAGCGGAGGACGGCGCAGATCTTCGTCGCCGTGCTCGGCGCCTCGAGCTTCACCTACGCGCAGGCGACGTGGACCCAGGGGCTCGCCGACTGGATCAGCGCCCATGTTGGCGCCTTCGCGGTGATCGGCGGCGTCCCGGCGCTCTTGGTGCCTGACAACACCAAAGTCGCAGTCATCAAGGCGAGCCTCTACGACCCGCAGATCAATCGCACCTATGCGGAGATGGCCGCGCATTACGGCACGGCCGTCTTGCCGGCGCGACCTCGCAAGCCGCGCGACAAGGCCAAGGTCGAGCAGGCCGTCCTCATCATCGAGCGCTGGCTGCTCGGCCGCCTGCGCCACCGCGTCTTCTACAGCCTCTCCGAGGTCAACGCAGCGATCGGCGAGTTGCTCACCAGGCTCAACGAGGAGCGGCCGATCCGGCGGCTCGGCGTGACGCGCCGCCGGCTGCTCGAGGAGATCGACCGGCCGGCGCTCAAGCCGTTGCCGGCGAGCCCCTACGTGCTCGCCGAGTGGCGGATCCGCCGCGTCAGCCTCGACTACCACGTCGAGGTGGAGAAGCATTATTACAGCGTTCCGCATCGCTTCGCGCGTGCCGAGGTCGAGGTGCGGTTCACCGCCCGCACCGTCGAGATCTTCCACAAGGGCGAGCGGATTACCGCGCATCAGCGCATGAGTGGCAATCACAAGCACACCACCGTGCCGGAGCACATGGCCTCCAGCCATCGGCGCTACGCCGGCTGGACTATCGGGCGTATCCGTCAGGACGCCGCCGCGATCGGGCCGGCAACCAGCGCATTGTGCGACCTCATTCTCGACGAGCGCTCGCACCCCGAACAAGGCTTCCGCGCCTGCCTCGGCATCCTCAGGCTCGCCGCCTCCTATGGGCGCGAACGGCTGGACGCGGCGGCTGCGCGGGCGATCGACATCGGCGCGCGCACCTATGGCTCGGTCAAGTCGATCCTCGCCAACAATCTCGATCGGCGTCCCGCTCACCAGCGCTCCGCGGACGATGCGCCGATCCTGCATGCCAACATCCGCGGACCGCGCTACTACAACTAGGAGACCGTCCCTTGCTCACCCATCCGACCCTCGACCGCCTCAACGCCCTCGGCCTCCACGGCATGGCCAAGGCCTTCGCCGACATCGAAGCCGCCGGTGAGGCTGGCAGCCTCGGTCACGCCGAATGGCTTGCTCTGCTGCTCGAACGTGAAGCCTCGCTGCGGCACGACAAACGGCTCGCCACTCGCCTGCGCTACGCCAAGCTGCGCCAGCAGGCATGCGTCGAGGACATCGACTACCGCACCCCGCGCGGTCTCGACCGCCCGCTGTTCGCCAAGCTTGTCGAGGGCCGTTGGATCGACGACCACGTCAATCTCCTGATCTGCGGCCCGGCAGGCGTCGGCAAGAGTTGGCTCGCCTCGGCGCTCGGCCACAAGGCCTGTCGCGACAATCGCTCCGTGCTCTATCAGCGCGTCCCGCGCCTGTTCGACGATCTGGCGCTCGCCCGCGGCGACGGTCGTCACCCACGCCTGCTGCGCGGCCTTGGCCGTGTCGATCTGCTGATCCTCGATGATTGGGGGCTCGAGCCGCTCGATGCCGGCGCCCGTCACGACCTCCTGGAAATTCTCGAAGATCGCTACGGTCATCGCTCCACCATCGTCACCAGCCAGCTCCCCGTGGACCAGTGGCATCTGCTCATTGGAGATCCCACCTATGCCGACGCCGTGCTCGATCGCCTGGTCCACAATGCCCATCGGCTCGACCTCAGCGGTGAGAGCCTGCGCCGAACCCGGCAATCCGCCCGAAAGACCTGAGCGCTGTGGACATGCCGCTGCGCTTGGACAACGCAACCGCGTTGCCCACATGCCCACAGCAACCGCAGAAGAAGAAAAAAGGTTGAAGTCGCGATTCCAGATTGACCGCGCGGCTTGACCGATGCCAGAGAACCAGCCGGCCAGAACGCCTCGCCGCTGGGCGAGATCAAATCGGAAAGGTGGGCGACATCGTCTCGGAATCCACGGGCGACTTCATATCGGTACGCCTGGGCGACTTCGTCGGAATCCGCACCCTTTTCGAACGCGGACGTCATTCCCTTCCTAAAGCTCCGTTAATTATTCATCATCAAGCAGTCGCCGAAGCTCCCCTGGAGAAAGCCCCTCCGGCTCGAAAGTAAATTCTTCTGGATCAATGGAGACCGGAGGAGAGGAGTGATCGTCCCGTAATCCGTGAAGTGCGTCGTGCAACTCCTTTTCCAGTTGCCGCAGCTCTTCTGGAGGGACGGAGGCTGGCAATTGGCTGGGTGCATCATCGCGAAGGTCGGCCTGAGGGAGCTGCTCCGAACTGAGTGCGACTCGCTCATGGATGAAAGCCGAGGTGGCGGGTTGATCATCACGCCCCTCGGTAAGCTCCTGTGTGTCTTCATCCTCGAGCAGTCGCCGAAACTCCGCGGGAGAGAACTGGTCCAGATCAATGACAAGCGCTTCTGGATCAAAGGAAAACGAGGGGGGAGGAGGATCCTCCGATTGCCGGAGCAGCTCGTTACGCAACTCCGTTTCCAGCTGCTGAAGCTCTTCAGAAGGCGGGGAAACTGGGGAGGGGATGGCATGGTCATCAAGCTGGTCTCGCAGGTGCCCAAGCTGCTCCTGACGAAGCTGCTCTGGATCGACTGCGACCTGTCCTTCGAGGAGAGCCGGGAGAGGTTGATTGTCGTGTCCCTCGTGATGCTCTTCTTGCCGGTTGGCTTCGTACGACGCGTGGTGCTGCGCAGGGGTGCTGTCGATGCGTGTCAGGTGTGCCAGTAAACCGGCTTCGGGATTGATGCGCGTCACGTTCTGGAGGGAAGGATTGAGCTTAGCGCGACGCCCTGGACGCACGATGGGCATGATGGCCCCCGTCGACCGAAAGGTCCGCAGATGCTCTAATGCTCTAACGAGACTGTTACTATCAGAGGCACCGCTGAACTCGCGCACGTCACTGCCATCGCTCAGCGATTTGCCGCCCAGCCGAGCAACAATGCTTGGTTTGCTTTTTGCGAAGAGCCAACGGCTATAGCCAAGAAGTGAACCTGCATGCTGCTTCGCCGTACTGGCCGCCGCGCCACTCTCAATAAGCGCTTTCTCAAGTCTGAAGATATCGGCAGCATCTTCGGGGTAAAGAGGCCGCTTGTCCCATCGTCCCCGAATTATGACGCCCGTTGAGGCGACCGGCATTGCTCCGCCACTTTCTCCTGAAGCGGCGCTTGCGCTCGGTTTCCGATATACCTGAACTTCTTGCGGATCGTTCAGCGTCCTTTGTCTTTTAGCTGCTCTCGATTGAGCTGTGTCATCTTCATAATTGACGGGGACCTCCTCGCTAGCCAGAAGATTGCTCCGGGCACGTGGATCCATCGCCTCGTCCGGGAATTGCTGGGCATGCTCAGATGCGTCCTTAGCTGAGGGGAGCGCGCGCGGTCGCCCACGAGAAACTAAATGACCGGAATCATGATAGGCTCGAAGGACGCTTATGCCTGTCTTCATGAGGGCGTCCTTCGGAAAGTAAGTATCTCGGTGATTAAGCAGGGATTGGTGGTCCTTTAGATCAGTTGTTTGGCCACGGGCGCGGAAATCATCCGCGAGTCGACAAAGTGCCTGAGTATAGAGCCTGACCGTGTTCGTTTGTGGGTTCTTCTCATCTACATATCGAGCAATCGCCTTGTCGATCAGGTCCCGGTCCTCTGTAGATAGATGGGGATAGGAGCTTTCACCGGCGACAGGAGCGGGTTCGACCTGCTTTGCCTCAGCCAGGTGCTGCTCAAAGCGATCTTTTCCAAACTGGCTCGTCTGCGGCTCTTGCGAGACTGCGTGCTGCACCTGCGACCAATCTGGCAAGTTAAATGCGTCATATTCTTGCGGGTCCACGCTAACCTCACCTCTAGGATCACCTGAACAGGTCTGCCTAGTCGGGTAAGCTTTCGAGAACCTGACGTGACCATGATTCCGCGCGGAGCGTTGTTCGCGGTGGCCAACCGCGGAAATGACGCGTTTGGAACCAGGCTCTTCTAGAACACTGCCTCGGCCTTCCTAGGATCTATCTCTTTTCCATAGGTTCTTATAGCTGGCGGACCCTAACAGGCTGGTCTGGCACAGATGCAGTTGGTCCCTTCACAATATCGCGAAGCCTCAATTCCCATGCAGCACGTGATGGTTGAATCAAAATGACCGTTTGCGATGATCAGAAGAATATCAACGTAGATACCAACAGATTGAGGGCGTGTTCAGTTTGGGGCGTGTGGGTGATGCTTGTGGGGTTATGAACGTATGATAGTCCCACACCGGCATATATTCCTGGAGCAAGATGGGCCGTATATGTTGCGGTAATTGCTGTGGTATCGCGATGCGCAAGCCGGCCTCCAGCCAAGGCTACATCCACCGCAAATTTGCTCCAGCTCGTGTTGCTAGCAACGAGCGCAATCAGATCGCTGGATCGACTGTCAAATGCGCCCCTCGCGTAAAGGCGAAGCTCATAATACCGGCTGATTCTATTCAGGTCCGCCGGAGCTCCCATAATGGAGAAGCCGCCGTAGATGCCTCGAGATGGGGTCCCATCTGCGTCGTTTTGCCAGAACTGCCTGTCCGCAGCGATGTAGTGAAAGTTATTCCCGTCTTCACTCCGCCGCGAGGGATCCGTCAAACTTGTGTACCGGCTGCTGTTGAAACCAACGCCCGCCCGCAGCCATGTGTCCGGTACGCCGGAAGCTGCCTTGCTCTTGTAGCCGGCTTCATCAACGAGAAGAATGCCCGCATGGGGCGTGCTCCAGTTCAAGCCCGTGGGATTTTCCGTTATCTGCACATAGGGACCATCTGGGCTAATCGAGCGCTGGACGGAGACCTTGTTGTATAAGCGGGGGTCAAAATTGTACTTCAGGTTGACCGCAGGCGTCGGTGCGGCATTGGTGCTCATGCCTGCCTGTAACAAGGCGGCCATGTTCGATCCTGTAATCCCTCCGAACAGGGTGCCGGCGAATTCATTTTGGTTTCTGAGGTAGCCAAGTTTTAGCTCTACGGTCCTGTCGAAGAAAGTCTGATAGTAGGCGAGCGTGTTGAGACCAACTCGATCTGGACCCGGGCGATCCCACGTCGAGTATTGCTGCTCGACCCCTAGGACGATCTGTCCGTCGGAAATGCCAAATCGGCTGAGATCGTAGGTCACTATCATAAAGTTTGCCGACGCGAAGGTCGGATTCTGGCCCATGTAAAGCTGGTTTGCGATAGTGCTTCTGGCGGCATTCGGCAGCAGGTTGTTTGCAAAGCTGTTCTGTGTCCAGCCGATGTAGCCGATTCCGACATCTGCAAGCGCCGATCTGACGCCGCCTTTGTCTTGATCGATCGTGTCCGCAGGGCCAGGTATGTTGAACCACAGTCCTTTTTCACGCAGATTATCGTACCTTGCAAAGTCGATGGTCGTTTGCGTGCTTGTCTGGGTAGGCCTGTCCGCATTAGCGCGCTTTTCGAAGGGCACACCGGAACTTGGTGCTGGCGCCGGGACAGGAGAGCTGATTTCCCGGTCGACCCGGAACTTTTCAACGTGGTCAGAAGCCTCTCGTCGTCTGCTGGCCTGATCCACTGGGTGGTTACTGGCATCAACCCCGCTCGCTCTTTGTGCAAGTACGGAATTGTTGAACAGACAAGCCGTCACCGAAACTGCGATAGCAAGCCCACGTTGGTTTCGCCTTCGTTCTAAATTGAAAGAATGTGCGGCCGCCGCGGAGCATCTCGGTGGCAAAGTCGTCTCAAGAAAGCAGTCAGGCACAGCGTACGTCGGTTCCATCTCTGCCAGCCATGAATAGATCGCGGCGAGGCCTGACTGGCCAAGAGTAAACCTCTTAGCGCTTTCGCGTCCGAGGGCTCGCAAGACGCGGTAGATCTCGATTTTTCCAATCAGAGCCGCTCACGCTTTGCAAAGCTGTTAGCTCGGGGGGGCATGGACCAGGATCGCAACCGTGCTTATGGCGCCGGTGGGCCGAGAGCGCGCCGCGAGCGTTGGCTTGTCAATGCTAACAACGAGCGCGAGGCTGTCACGGGCACAAAAGGCTTGCGAATGTCCATTTGCTCCCCCTGGCTCAGGCGCGATTTTGGCGGCGAGGCCAGGCTTTACAAAGCACCTCATTGGTAATTGTCGCGGAACACGATACAGTCGCCAAGCTGGCGGAGCAGCCGTCGAAGTTGCGCATCCGGCAATCCCAGCTGTCTGGCCTGCCGGCCAGGCGGCCGGAGCGATCGGGAATAGAGCAGCTTTCGCGACTACCTGCGAGCAAGTTGCTGGCTCTCTCAGTGCCGGTGTTGCGGCAAAATCTGTGTTGCATCCGATTTCTCGACGTGCGCGCGTTCGTTGGTCACGCTTGCCATGTATCCGTCGCCTCGAACAACCCGCCGAAATTGGTAGTTGAACAGTAACGATGATAGCTGGTCCAATCTGACATTGCGGCTCAGCCGCTCACCCGTGGCGGCTATTTTGATGTGCCGGATGAAGTTGCTGATGTCGTCAAGGCGCAAGGCGAGGCTGAGCAATCTGCCGGGTTCTTCGTCTGAATGATAAGAAAACGCTGCGCCATCAACCTGCGAGACCCAATCTTCGAGGGATGAGCGCAAACTGCGCCGTTGCCTAAAAGGGGTAAAATGAAAGCAGGAGCAGCCGGCCAGGAGTTCGCCAAGATTTCTTATTGTGGACGCTGGCAGCTCATTGAGCGCTTCTGAATCGCAGGCCGTTGATCGTCAAAGAAACCTGCTGGAATCGGATGTTGAGCGAGGAACAATGGATGTGAGTGATCCAGCTGCGCCTTCGGACTTGCGGCCGCTCTTGCACAGTCCGTCAAGACGAAATCTCGCAGTGTTTTTTGTGCTGCCGGTTCTCCTCGCTTGCTCGTGTGCTTCGGGAGCTTGGCTTTGGATTAACCTTGAGCAGTTCGGTGAGACGCCGGAAGTCCAGGATGTCGCTTCAACGATGAGTTCGCCCCCAGGGGACAGGCCTCTCCTGTCGGAGATGAGGTGGGCACAACAGAAAGCTGACGATGAGATCGTGATACTCAACCGCCAGTTCGATGCGCTGCGTGAGGACTTGAAAGGAATCCTGGATCAGATCAGCATGTTAGCCTCGCGAATAGATTCGCTGCAAAGTTCAACACCTCTGCCTCCTGCTGCTCCTGTGCCGCCTTTGCCGAAAGCCCGCGCTGTTTCAAGCGGCACCACGAAAGGCTTCGGCCGGCCCAAACCAGAAGGGCCTGTTTCTGTCGGAGGAGCGCCAGTGGTCGCAGGACCGAAGAAAGACGAGCCGTGAGGTCGAGACCGCTGCAGGCGTACCCGCTTCCAGCTGCCCCCGAGGAGGGCCATGCTTCGCAAAGCTGCGCCGATCGCAAATAGCGAAAGCTGAGGTGGTGCCGGCGTATCGTGTCGGAGTTTGATCACGATAGAGATCCTCTGCCGTAGCGGGCAGAGCCTTCCTCGAGGGTAGACCGCAGCGCCCCCATGCACTTCGTTTTCAATCGGCTCTCCTCTCATCAGCTCTCGCCAGTTTCGAGGCCATACCTGAAAGCCTCGTCATACCGCGCATCCTCGAGATCTGGCCTGTCTGCCCGGACGCGCTTGTTGGATCTCTCCATCGCAAGTAGCGTTTTGGATGTAGTCTGCTTACATGCGTGGCTTAGGTAATAGGAATACGATCGAGACAAGTGTCGAATGCGGCAGCAACTGCACGAATGACAAACCTATGCTCCTGCTTGACCCGAATAAATCCATCTTCAATGTCCACGATCCCATCTTTGGCAAGCATGCCTAGGCGGCCTGCAGAATCGAGGAGGAAAGCCGGATCAAATTCGTGAGCAGCGCAGATCGCTGGTATGTCGGCCTGCAAATCGCACATCAGACGCTCTATAATCGCGGCGCGAAGGCGATCTTCTGCGGACAGACAGTAGCCTTTTGAAGTGGCCAGGCGGCCGGCCTGAATGTGTTCCTGATACGAAGTGGTCGACATCTCGTTCTGAACGTAACCCTCACGCAAACGGCCGATGGCGGACGGACCTAAGCCGATCACCGTCTTGCAAGTGTCAGCCGAATAACCGAGGGAGTTGCGGCGCAGTCGACCAGCTTTCTGCGCCAGCGCGAGCTCGTCGCCGGGTAGAGCGAAATGGTCGAGCCCGATCTGGTGGTAGCCGGCCGAGACCAGCGTATCTGCGATGGCCGCGGCTTGCTCAGCGCGGGCAATATTATCCGGCAGCGCCGTCTCGTCGATGTGGCGTTGACGTTTCATATAGGAGGGGACGTGAGCGTAGCCAAAGACCGCAAGCCGGTCTGGCCGCATTGCCAGTACTGTCCGCGCGGAGGCTACGCAGGACCGCACCGTCTGATGCGGTAGCCCGAAGAGAAGGTCGAAATTGATGCGTCTAATCCCATGCTGGCGTAGACTGGCGACGAGGGAAGCCGTCACCTCCTCGCTCTGCACGCGGTTGACAGACCTTTGAACCACGGGATCGAAGCTTTGCACGCCGATGCTCGCGCGGCTGACCCCGGCCGCTTGTAACGTTTCGACCATCTCGGCCGTGAGTCGACGCGGATCGATTTCTATGGCAATGGTAGTTGTATTGTTGAACTGAAAACGGTGGCGTAGGAGTTCCATCAAGGCGAGAAAATCGCAAGGTGCAACGGTGGTCGGCGTCCCACCGCCGAAATGCACATCGCTCACCGGCAAAGCGCTCGGCACTTGCTCTGCGACCAAGCCTATCTCGTCCCACAGTGCTGCCAAATAGTTGCGAAGCGGTCGCTTGCTGCGCGCAAGGCTGGTAGGGAAGCCGCAATACCAACAAATAGAGCGACAGAACGGAACGTGGATGTAGAGCGATACAGGGTCGTCGGGCAGCAGCCGAGACAGCCATGTTGCACAAGTGTCAGCGCCAACTATCGCGGAAAAGTCCCGGGCGGCCGGGTAGATCGTATACCAGGGCAGGCGAGCATCGCAATACTTGTTCAAAAGAGAGGTCTGCAAGTCCTAACTTTCCCATGCTCAGGTAAGCACAAAGCTGACAGATCCTCTCTCCAATGTCTTTGCGTTATGTCAAACGGGCGTCGTGGGCCGAACCAGAACTTCGCAACGTTGCGATGCCTAAGTGTCGGCAGAAGCGTTCGATGGACGTGAGGATGTCGTCTGGGGATTCGGTCCACTTGAATCGCAAGGGATTGGCATTGTGATAACTGATGAAGTCCAGAATGCCCGTGCGCACGGCCTGGGACTCTGCGATAGACGCCAAGCCGCATCTTCTTGTCGGTGATGAGCGCGAGGAAGCGCTCAACCGGAGTGAGCCAGGACAAACTGGTCGGTAGGAGCTCAATATGCGAACACAGCCGTTTCGCGAGCCAGCTGCGGATCAGTGGGGCGTTGTGTGGCGAGTCGTCAATGAGGAGATGGACATTGCGTCCGCGCGGGATGGCGGCCTCGATCGCGTCGAGGGACTTGGCGAATTTGCGGCACGGTAGCGGGAATAGCATTTGCCGATGACCTTGTCCGTTGCAATGTCGAGCGCCGCGAAGAGCGAGTCGTCAGACGCTTCAGGCCCGTCAGCTTTTCATCAGCAGTCACGCGTAGCAGGTAATCTCTGCTATTTGAGTTTCCTAAAAAGGATGAGGCCGCCTCGAAATGTTGTTGATTGCCGGCAGTCCCGCACAATTATCGCTTGGACCGATGTGCTGGCGCACGAGTCGTTGAGCGTAGACTTGCCTTCAGAATAGCCAGGTGGCACGAGCAACGCTCGCAGCGTTTTCGTGACATCGCCAGTCGCCGTGGTCGGCTCCCGACCGTCGAACGCGCGCCTCCTTTTGAGGCGGACGTGATATGGATGATAATCTCCATGAGAGTGCGAGTAGCGTCACAGTACAACGTGACGCAACGTGCGATTCAAGTCCTTTGGCACAGCGCACGAAGATAAGTTTGATCCAGTATCGAACACACAAGCCTCAATTCTGCCACGCTAGTTGTTTCATTGCCGCAAGCATCATCACGGATGTACTGATGATGTTGGGGCGACCCCAGCGCACTTTCCGTCCACGGCGAAGTGCGTCGGGGCGCTTTCGTTAGGCGGCGGCGTCTCGTTCCTGCCCGATGCGGTTCACACACCCGCAACGACTGTGAACGTCTTGCTAATTGCAAGAGGAGACCGTCCCGAATGTCTTCAGAGGCGAGACTATCTGCGATATTCGATTCTGCTTCACAGCTGGGTTGTTTTCGTTCTGACATTGCCTTTGTAGGCATCGCTCGCTGCCACGTTACGTGGCTCAACAAAGCTCATGATGTCGGGTGACTTGAGGTTGAGGCTATTTGACGCGCTATTCCGAGGCGAAGCATCCTTCGGCTCTGCACACGGCCAGCGAAGCGCTCATTACTCGAAAGCCTGCAGCCGAAATCGCTGAGGTGAAAGGCGCCCTCAAGTTGTAACCTCTTTCCAAGAACAGATTTTCGTGATCGCGTGAGTCAGTTTTCGGAGCTAGGAAAGACACTCGGACCAGACCCCGCTGCGGCCTCCATCATCGTGCCTGCCGATCTGACCGCGCAGGACCTGCTGCCAATCGCACTAAAGATAGAGTTGAGACTTTCAAGCAAAAACCAACTGGACGCCGGCAATGAGCAGAACCGTCACGAGAATAAAGTTGATTCCTGTCGCGTCCAGCCATTTCAGGCTGATTATCGTTCCAGCGACTGCCCCCGCCAACGCTGAGATCGCGTAAATGGCCAAATCTGGCGAGGGAAATTGCCCGGCGAAAAGGGCTCCGACGAAACCCACTGTGGAATTGGCCAAAATAAAGGGCGGTGATAGCGCCACGGTCTGCTTCGGTGACGCCCAATTCAGTGCGATGAGCAGCGGGGCGAGGAACACTCCGCCTCCCACCCCAGTCAGCCCGGAAACGAGGCCTAAGACCGCGCCAATGCTCACGCTCGCCCGCAGCGGAGTTTCGCGAGCGCGGCCAGCAGCTCGTCCCCGCTGCGTGATCATCGCTGCGCTCGCCAGAAGAAGAATGAGCCCCGTCAATGTTCTGTACATATGCTCACCGAGCACAATTAAGCCGCCGACGAGGGACGTCGGCATCGAGGAAAAGAGAAGCGGGCGCAGGATTGCCCACTCAACGACCTTGTTGCGGTTGAGGAGCCAAGTAGAATAAGTCGCGACAACAATGTTGAGACCAAGTGCCGTCGGGCGCATCTCTGTCGATGACATCCCAAACCATGCCATTAGGGAGAGGAACGCAGTGCCACCAGCCTGGCCAACGCTCGCATAGAGCAGTGAGATGATCGCGATGAGCAGAGAAGCCATGCTTCACCGATCTTGGCGGTGATTTTCGTCCTTTTCCATCAAGCTCATCATAATTCCTCCTTTAGGTGCGGCCGAGTTGTATTTGGCTCGAGGGATCCAGGCGAACTTCGCCGACACGCGCGGCTGGAACTGCAGTTGGTTCAAGTTCCTGGACGAGTGCCATGTGTGGATCGGCCCATCAATTGCCGACGTTGGCACTTGACCAGGCCGTAATGGGATTGCGTTAAGGTCCTAAAAAGGCGGGGCTTGAGGCGGCCGGCCGCAGTGAGCTGCCGAGGTGAAGTGCGGTGTAGCTCGCTTGCTGTCGCATTCCCTCGCAATGTCATGAATGCTTCGAGGTACCTACGTTGTACCCAACCGTCCGCGTTCGGAGCGAGTTCTGCGACGCCTGATTTTAGCAAGCTGATAGTTGGTATGGCATTTGCTGGTGCGTCTGGCCCGGGTCATCTCCCTGCTGGAGAAGCGCATGCACAGTGTCCTCTGCATCAAGCAGATCCCGCGTGTACGAGTAGCTCTCGTTGCGCCTGTAGCATGGCCCGCTTCTGAGCGTTCGGCTTTTTCGCGCCTGCCACGCCGGGCGGACCCAATGAGACGCCGTACAATGATGCGAAAAAGATGTCTTGTGCCTTGGCTATTCCGTGTTGCTCATCGATCGCGTTCGCGTCGCCGCCACAGGGCGGTGGATGAGCGAACGCCATGGTGATTCGCAATATAGGTAAAAAAGATGGCGTTCCTGTTGTCATCGTCTAGAAGCAAGGTCTTGATACGGACAAGGGGCGGGTCGAGTCCCGCATCGCCATGCGCATGCTCTACCTTACCTATATCGCGCGATTTTCGAGCACAGGATCTTCTCGTGCCATTCAAGACTACACGAGCCTCATCCGAGCACGATTAAATTCTATCCTCATGCGAGCTAAACAGGGCCTCGGGTCTTGCGGTTAGTACTGCTTGGTCCTTGTTCCAGGCGCAGTCCGCAGCCTCCCACGTTCTATCATTGCCGCATGAGTAAGGTGGGCGCATCGCTTAGTCCTCATCGACGGCAAACCTCAACAAAACGGGCGGCAGACGATGATCTCCGATTTTGTCTGTTCGCTATCGGCGACCTGGACCGATCACTTCATCGCTCGCCTCGAAGCAGGGATGATGGCGATATCTCGGCTCCCTGACCATGCGATCAGGCAAGCGCCGGCAGCAGAGCGCCGAGTGCGGCGAATGGCGTCTGAATCTGGCGAGCGATCGCACTTCGACCTCTTCAGCTTCACCGAGTGCACGAACCAGACGCATTCCCTCAGGGCGCCGTTCGAGTTACTTGTGCGCTGTGCCGGCAAGGAAGGGTTCACTGAAGTCGGCCTACGGCGCTCTCAACGTCGTCCAGGCAATCGGGCTAGAGGACTGTCCACCTCCGATATGGCTGTGAAGTGGCCGCCACCGCTAATTTAAGCGCAAGTACCACACTATCGTCCAGTGGTCCGGCGGACGCCGATGCTTTCGCGACCGTTTTTGTGGGATCACGTCGCCGAACACCATCAACTTCAACCGGATGAGAGACGCGTCCTGGAGGAGGCGAGAGAGGCGGGCCTGAAGCATGGCATGAGCGTGCCTGCCGTTGTTTGGCCCGTTGGGTCGGATATCTGTGGTGTCGTTTGCATGGGACTTCGACGATGCTGATCCTCAGGGAGCGCATCGGGCATCTGAACACGCTCGCCTGTCTGATTCACGCGCCTACAGCGAGATCGCTCGTCCTCGCAGTACCTTTTGCGAGAAGAAAGTGACGCTCTCGAAGCGGGAGCTCAGTTGTATGCGGTGGGTCGCTGAGGGAAAATCGTCCTGGGAAATTGGGATGATCCTAGGAATCCGCGAGAATACAGTCAATTTTCCTGTCAAGAACACGATGCCAAAACTGGGTGCTGACAGCCGGATTCAAGCAATCGCCATGGCTATTCGCCTTGATGTTCTTTGAATTCGATTGAGCGACGATCGCTGACCGGCACATCTTTGCCTTCCGGCTTCAGGCGAGTTGAGCATCGTCACGAACTCGCAGATACAGTGCTCTTGGACAAGTCGGCTATCTCGCGCTGACCGAGGTTCTTGGACTTTCGTAAAGCCGATGGGCAGTGGAACGGGCGCAGCGATTTGCCTCACGAGTTGGGCGTGACGGCCTCACTCTATCTCGCGGGCGACCATTTGCTCAAATAAGCTCGCAGCTGTGGCTCTGGAACTGGGGCCGGAGAGGAGCACTTGAGGAAAGAACCCCGACCGCGGGTCGGGGTCCCGATTCATGCAAGTGCGTGGGGATCTTTATCGGGCAAACGGCGCGCCAAACTTGTAGTTAAGCCGAGCCGTGATGAGGTCGACGTCCTGATGCACGCGATCGGTGCCAAGTGCCGCTGGGAAGCTGATGTTGCTGCGCTGCATGAACAAGTGGTTATACTCGACGCCAGCTGACCAGTTCGGCGTGAGGCTGACTTCGGCGCCGGCGCCCAGCACGCCTCCCCAACGCACATCATCGTTTTTGCCACCCGCACTGGTTGTCGCCGAGTTGACCTGATAGGTGTTGCTGGTCACCGCAGCACCGCCCTTGCCGTACACTAGCACAGAGTTGAATGCGTATCCGATATGGCCGGTGAGTAGACCGAATGCATCTGTCGTGGTGCCAATGGTGTTTGCCGGGAAGGCGGTGCTAACATTGGAGCCTTTGAAGTCCGCCCAGTTGCCCTGACCTTCGATGCCATAGACCATGTTGAAGATGTGCCAACGATAGCCGATCTGGCCGCCAAAGGTGCCGCCAGCCGAATCATGACAGCCTTCGGAAGTGACGCCATTGAAATCCCAGCAATTGCGGCTCGTTCCCCAGCCACCATTGACGCCGACATAGTAGCCGGACCAATCGATGACTGGGGCTGCGACCGCCACCGGTGCCGCCTTGACCTTGTTAGGCTGCTCGGCCAAGTCCGCGCCGAATGAGGGAGCGGCCGCACCAAGTGCGCCGATGCTGGCAGTCAGAACTAGAATCTTTTTCATTGCAGTGTCGTTTCCTTTCGGTGCCCCCAGCGGCGTGCGTTTAACAACATGAACGCGAATTGCTGTAACTGCCGCACAACATGTCTTGGAAAGAAATGTGCGCAATCGCACGCCACGTCAGGTTGCGCGGCGCGCAACTCGCCGCTGCTCCGCTCCTAACGCGACGCTGTGGCTCGGCAGCGATCGCGTCGAGGCTTCGTCGCATAGGATCGTTAACCATGATCTGCGAGGCAGAGCGGCGGTGTCTGGCTCCATCTGTCGCAAGGGACGCCAACAGGCCGCGCCTAAAATGCCGGCCCGATGCGCGCCAACGCGATGCTTCGGGCAACACGGTCATGCTATCGCTCTTAATCGGAGCTGCGCGATGCCGACCGACCGCGCGCGCAATCGCCGGGTCGGGAAAGCCATTGCGGCTAGATATTGCTCTTTTAGTTGCGCAAAGTTGTGCCGAGCTCAGGGGTAGGAGAGAAAACGGTGATCGGTTTCCTGACGCCAGCGAATACCAGTGCGGCCGGCGCCTCTCATCGTCGACCCGGCCTGGTGTTCAGCTTACGGGTCTCGAGTCGGCAGATGAGGTGCAGAGGTAATAGCTTTTCGGGAACGTTCTCATCAACGAAGATGCACATGAGGAGAGCAAAGTTTGCTCGAACGCGCGCTGACCCGGTTGTTCTATCGCATTGCGCCTCTGAATGCGATGACATCAAATCGTCTCGACGCTAAAGGTGAAAGCGCCTCATTTCTGGCTCGACGGCGCCAATTCAGCCCGCAAGTTGCGTATCGCGTCGTTTGCCAGATTTAGAGTATTCCGTTCGCCGTTTTTTACCGAACATTCGAGGTAAGTGCGCAGCCGGCTATAAAGGACGGCCCTGAGATTATGTGCTAACAAGGGATCCGTCTCAACAAAGCTCCATGCCTTGTCCAATGCGGCGCTCACGACGGCGTCTGGCACCTGCGCGTGCTGGGAAAAGATCTGATCCATCTCAAACATTCCTCGACATCTTGAAACAGAGAAAGCTGACATTATGCAGCGTGCGTCAGCAAGCAGGGCGTCAGCCCGGCAGACTTTCTATCGAGCTGCTCTCGATGCTTTATGGAGAGCATATAGATGCTTGTTGAAAGTCCGATGACCGAAGGTCGCATCGCCGCGCCGAAATCGGACGAATTCGGAAAAATAGATAATCAAAATGCGGGTCATTGTTCATTGGTTGCCGGAGTGGTCCTGTTGGTCGGCATCGGTCAAAAATCACGAGATGTAGCTGCTCTTCATGCCGGAGCATCGGCACCAAACAGTCGCGATTGAAGCCGAGCAATGCGAAAATGGACAGGGCTGGTCATTTCTCGCGCTGCAGCCAAGAAGCGTCCAAACACATTGGCGCTGGTGATATCCGCTGCGGGATCATGTAAGCGTGTTCTGGATCCGCCGTGTCGGCTTTCTGACATAACTAAATGACCCATCGACGTTTTACTCACCCAGCCTATGCTTCTGCCCTGTGTGTGTGGCGCTTGTTCCAGGTCAGTCGCCTACACAGGGAGCGCGATGCAAGGGCAAATGCGATGCTCTCGAGAGGGCTCTTTGCCACTCGCGAAAGAAGCGGTGGCCGTTCGCTTCCGGGCTCAAAACAGAGCGAGCGGAGGGGAAGCCGGCACATTCGTAATAAACCTCAGTCCACTGCTGCACGTGAAAAAATGAGCTTGGCGATCGTCATTCGATTGGCGGAGGTTCGTAGCGCTTCCGGCAAAGCCGCCACAGTTTGATCAAAAAGGCGTCCCAAAACCCGGAGCTCCTCGGGGTAGTAGACACCGCGGTCTCGCGACAGTCGCATTTGTCCGCCGCCGGATCTGGCATCGCCAAGCTGGACGAGCTCCAGCTCCGCCGCAATCATTTGACTTATGAGCGCATTGAGCAGTCGGATCGCTTCAAGCTCGTCGCCTTCTTCGCGCATGAGTCCCGCCACGATGTCGAGTTGCAGATCGATCCGATCCTCGAGATGCTGTATGCGTGAATTGGAAGGGTCAAGTTCCACGGTATTTCTCCAAAGTAGTGAATGCAACGCAGGCTGACTAAAGGTATCGTTTTGCGTACGCCAAACGGCGGAAGCTCCGCTGGACAAATGAATGCTGCACGGCAGGTGTGCCGGTTTTCTAGAAAGGGGGCGCATAAGTGCCGCCAACGATCCAGGGGAAAACGAAAACTGTTGATGGCTAGCGATTTGAACGTATTGCGAGCCATCCAGCGCGCTCCGCAACAGCAGTGACTCCGTTCGGGGCCATGCAGCCGATTGTGACGCTTTGGCCGCAGGCCGCGATGACGGTGTCGGATAGCTGACGCTACCGGCCTGGTCGGAGCGAAAAGTCCAGCCCGCACCGGTGCAGAGGGCAGTTCAGCTGCCCAAGCTCTATGCTGCAGAGCATTTACCATTGCCGAACAGTTTGCCTGAGAGCTGACTTCGCGGAGCCATCAAGTATCATGCCAAAGGGATGGCCACGATGTTAGAGATTGCGCGGCTGGCTAAGATCGGACCTCGCACTGCATTCGCCCCCACATGTCTCGCTGCCAGGCGATGCTCGACGCAGCCGCGATAGACGTGAGCTGGACTGCGACCAAGCTGAAAAGGATCCATTAACACGCGACATTCGTGAGCTGTGCCTTCCGTAAGCCGGCGGCCGACTTATGCGGTGTTAGGCTCGAACTAGTAAAATCGAAAGTGTTGATGGAATGCATCCAGTTCGTTGATAGCGCAGCTATCTCAACTGCCTTGATGGGAAACCGGTCAATGGGTGTTTCCGGCTGTCTAGCCTTGGCAAGCATAAGAGATATCGGCAGATTGCTGATCCGCTGTTGGCGGGCCATGAGTGAGAGGGCAAGAGATAGCAGCGAATCGTTTTGACGAATCCCGAACTCTGAGTAGTCCCAGACCGAAGTGGGAGACGAGCAATCTCGGCAACTTCTATCCGGCAGCCCGGCTGCTCCCACTACCCTGGTATAGGCTAGGTAGTCTGTCCGACTGCGTCATACCGTCCCTCTCTCACTCGATCGTGGATCACAGCTTATGATCGAGAAAAGAGAATACGTGGATACTGAATCTGACAGCAAGCGCCGATTGCATCCAGCTAAGCCCGTGCTTGACCATAAACATGTGAGCTTCGCTCTTCCTATCTTGAACCTGGAATCACTCGGCCGCAGAACGATCATGTATTCAAACCCGTAGAAGGACATGGCCACCTTCAGAGACCCTATGACTGGGCGGATCACGCAAAGGGGGCTGCTATTTGTCTATCATCGGACGTAGCACCTCTGTCTGGTCAGGGCTGGGTAGCTCTGCGAGTGCGGCAGCGAGCGCGAAAAATGCTCCGAGAGCGACGAGTATAAAGCAGCCAGCGAGTATCGCTGCGAAGACCTTCTGAGAGCGTTTTGTCATTCGCGAGATGTCTCGCTTCGGGCGCCGGCTTTGCATGAGAATCAGTGCTCCTTGACCCGTTCAACATGGCCGTTGCGCCATCGATAAACGAAGAATCCAGAGGCCGAGTTGTCGCCCTTTTTATCGAACCGGACCTGCCCAACTACAGTATCGATCGGCCGTGAACGGAGCGCGCTGGCGACGCGCGCAGCGTCGAAGGAGCCGCTCCGGTTCACCGCTTCTGCCCAGGCTTGCACAGCTGCATAGGCGTATAGCGTGTAGCCTTCAACGGACAGGCCGGAAGCTTTGAGACTGGCGGCCACTGCGGCCGCGTTGGCATCCCCAGCGGGGTCAGCCATGAAGGTAAACAATGTGCCATTCCCAGCGCTGCCGGTGATGGCCCAGAACTCGGAGCTCATTAGCGGATCGTTGGCCATGACTATGAAGTTTGCGTTTGCTTCCGACGCCTGGCGTGCGAACAATCCAATTTCAGTGTGGTAGCCGCCGATATAGGCGACGCGCACCCGATCCTTCTTCATTCTTGAAACCAACGCTCTGAAGTCCTTTTCACCGGCAATATAGCTTTGCCGGCTGACTTGTCGCCCGAACCGATGAAGCTGGGCTTCGACCACGTCGGCAATACCCTTGCCAGCCGTGCTCTTGTCATCGAGCACCGCGATGCTCTCGTTGGGGTGGTTCGCCTGAATGTAGTCGGCGGCAACGATTCCCTGTCGGTCGTCGCGGCCGCAGATCCGAAAGACAGTTTCGAGCCCGCGCTCCGTCAACAGAGAACTTGATGAGCCTGGTGATACCTGAACGATGCCTGCTTCGGCATAGACGTCGGAGGCCGGGATCGATGAAGCGGAACAAAAATGGCCAACCACCAACAGAACCCGCTCTGTTGCGAGCTTATTCGCGACTGCGACAGCTTGCCTTGGGTCGCAGGCGTCGTCAACGACACTCAGTACGACCTTGGCATGGTCGGGAAGTAGGGCCGAAGCATTTATGGCCTCGACTGCCGCAGCCGCCCCATCGCGCATTTGCGCGCCGAACGTTGCGCTGCTTCCAGTCATTGGGCCGGCCACCGCAATCTTTATTTCAGAGCCGCGCGCGAAGGGAGAGGCAAACGCGCAGAAGAGAAGCGCTGCTCTCGCAATAGAGGCGGGCCGCATATTTGACATTCCGATGGTCACCTAAAGTAAAACCGCATGTACTTGTGACCAGACGCCCCTGGTCGAGGTCGCTTGCCGAGGCAAACGTTCGTTAGTTCGACGAACCCCCATCGGCGATAAGGTTCTACAATCTGACGTTACGTGCGGATCAAGCCCGTTGAGAAGAGCAGTGGATGCTTCGGGGCGCGGATCGTTGGACAGAGTCCAACCTGTCTGTTTTATCCGCTAAATCCCATAGCCGCATCAAAGAACGCGGGCGTCAATCCCGCGTATTTAAACCTACACTAGGTGAATGATGGAAGCGTGCGCTGCTGCCAATGCTCGTGAATGCATCAGTACGGCTGATCTTCCAAGCCGCCTAGGGCGAGATCGAGATATTGCATCAGGCAGGGATCCCAGCCAGCCAGGCTGCGGGGCGCGCTTAATCGTGAGAGTACTTTCAGGATCATAGAGACACGTGAATCGGCGCCGGCGATTTCGCTGATCAGCAAGCGTGCAGCACCCGCGACAGCCTTTGCGCGCTCGCCGCAAGGATGTTCGCCTCCATCCATGCATGCGCGAAGGTCGTCACGGATTCGACGCCAGCGGTCCTCGCGCTCCGCAGCAAGATTGCAGGCGCATCGCGGCGGATCATCACGCGTCTCCGCCCGCGACATCGCATTGAGGGTCGCAGGCAGCTCATCCACACTTACCTTCGCGTCGCCGTCGATGGTCATGTTGCGCAAACGGTCGCGCAACAGAGTGGCTCGCGCAACTTGGAGCTCTATGCGCTCTAGATGCTTGCGCAGGAGGTCCGTAAGTGAGGTCGTGCCCTCCATAGCTTTACGGATCTCGACCAGCGAGAAACCAAGCTCACGCAGCGCACGGATTTGGTGAACCCGTTGCAGGCTTTCTCGGTCATACATCCGGTGACCACCGTCGGTTCGCTCCGTGGCTGCCAAGAGCCCAGTGTGCTCATAATGGTGCAGCGTGCGTACCGTTACTCCGGTCGCATCTGCAAGTTCGCCAATGCGCCATCGACGCCGTCTTGGTGCAGGTCTGTTCATGTTGTTCAATTTCAAAGCCTACAACCTGACGTCACGTGTGATTCAAGCGGCTTTGTAAGCTCCAGCTAAATCGTCTTCCATTCCAGACCGCGAGTGGTGACTATCCTTAAGATGGCAGCCGATCAACCTCGGGGGAAAGGGTAATGAACAAGTTCATCAGGCGCGCCAATTGAGCATCGCCAGCGGCCGTACGCTCCAAGATGAGTTTGGCGATAGCTGTGCGGTTGTCTTGACTACGCATCGATGGGGGAAGCGCGTTGACGGCGTGGTCGTAAACGCGTCCAAGGGCCGAGAGCTCTTCCGGATCGAAGACTCTGCTGCAAAGATTCAACGTTCAACTCCTCTTTTGTTTGCATCAAGCGCAGCGCGCGTCGTCAAGACGTTTGGCTGCGATAGGGCCAAAAGAAGACATAGGTGCGGCATTCAGTCGTGAATGTCGCGATGTCCTGCACCGTGATGCGACAGGGCCACACGGTGCCGGACACTTGCTTCGACAGCGGGGCGGCTCCCAGCCATATGCATGCTCGAGGGCCGCGGTGCTCACAACGCAATTTAGCAGGCTCAGAAGAAGCTGGTCGGATCCGTTCATCGGAAGCAGTTGCTGACCTGGACAGTTGACGACGTGAGATCGGTGCATGTCCTACTTCTTTTGGCAGGTGCGTCCCGCGGCCGGGTGTGTAACGCTCAGCGTGGATGCATTGCTCAGCTGCATCTTCAAACTACGGCGACACTGTGCAGGTTGGAGGAGCTAACGCGACCGTACGAAAGGCGAAAGATTGCCTCAAGGGTCGTCCGCTGCGAGGGTCTCTATTGGTGGGCAATGAGAGCTAACCATGGGAGAAGTCTGTGTGGTCTCAGCTGGCGCGGAACGTCTTCACGACGCCGGCGAGACAGATCGTACATGCCCCGCGGCGCGCGATTCTTGGCAAGTGCTAACAGGGGGCTCTTGTGCTGTTGCCATGCGGGTGGCCTCCTGCAGGAAGATTTCCCGCAGCCACAGGCTTTCCGGGTCACTGTTGTGAAGCGCGGGCCATTGGACCGCCTCAGTGAAGGCCGGGAGTTGATGCGCAAGCTCGACGATCTTAAGTGGCATCGTGCTTTGGAAGTGCCGAGCGAGGCCCAGTGGCATCGTGCCGATGCGGTTCGTCCCAAGCAAGAGCGGCGGCATCAGGCTGAAGCTCTGCACGAGAATGTCGATGCGCCGGGAGGAGCCGGGATCGATGAAGAAGGATTGCTCAACTGCGGTCGGGGGCACGCCTTCGTTCTTAACTGCAACGTGGCCCATGGACATATAGCGATCGGATGTAAGCCGGCATTGCAATTCCTTATTCGCCCCGCAGCCTACGCAGACGAGTCTCTCATCGAATAGCGCTGCTCTGGGGTGCGCGCTCGACAACAACAAGTCCGGCAGTATGACAAAATCGAGCTCACCCCGGCGGAGTAGCTCCTCGTGCTGATCGGTCGGCGCCACCAGTTCGAAGCTGACGGCCGGGGCCTCTCGCGTGACGCGCTCCACGACATTTCGGAAGAATACAATTGTTATAGAATCAGAAAGGGCAATCCTGAATCTGCGGTTCAGTCGGGCTGGGTCGAACGCGTCTCGCGCAATGATTGAAAGTTCAATGTGCATTAGAGCGTCCCGCACCGGAGCGCCCAGCCGTTCCGCGCGGGAGGTCAAGACAAGCTCGCGGCCCCTCATTCCAAACAAATCATCATCGAAGTACGAGCGTAACCGCGCCACGGCTGCGCTCATAGCCGGTTGGCTGAGATGGAGTTTTCGAGCCGCCGAGGTTAGGTTGCGCTCCGTTATTAGAGCATCCAGCGCGACGAGAAGATTTAGATCTAGACCTTTGAAACGCATCTCTTCCTCTCCGGGACAAACGTCTTTGCGGCACAAAAGCGCGGGCTGGCAGCTGCGTCTTGAGCAATCGTCTCGGCTCGCGCGAATGGACGTCGGCGCATCCGGTATCGCGAAAGAAGCTCGCGAAGTGATCGCTAGAATAGAGAGCAGCCGGTCAGCAGCGGCGGGAGAGGATCAGGAGCCTCCAAGCTGATTGATCTCACCGGCTCCGGCTAACCACGCAGCGGAGCTCGCTGACGCAAGGTCAACCCGGCCGCCGATGGCGCGGTGAGCTCGCCAAACCGCCCCGTCGACAGCTGCGCCTTGCAGCGCCACTCAGGATCGTGATCCTACAATCTGACGCAATGTGCGATTCAAGCTATTTTATTAGCCAAGAAAAACATCTGCACTGGAGAGATGTTCTTTGTTCTTCCCGCGACAGTGCAGCCGAAATGCAGCTCAGGTGCATCAAAACCATTTCTGGAGTTCATCGCTTTGCACCTGGGAGCGCCCTCGCGACCAACCGCCGCAGTCGTTCTTGGATGTTCAGAGTGCGGCGGACGATAATTCTAACACCGCCTGCGAGTTGGAGGTTTCTGCTCCCCAGATGACATGTTGGATGCCTCATCGAGCAATATCCGTCGCATCCAGATGCTCGCAGGATCGGTATTGTGGAACGAGGGCCACTGCAGGGCCTCTGTGAAGGTGGGTAGAGGGAGAGGCGGTTCGATGATCCGCAGTGGCATCCGCTTTTCAAAGTATCTGGCCAGGCGGAAGGGCATCGTGCCGATACGGCTCGTGCCTAATAATATAGGCGGAATCAGGCTAAAGCCTTGCACGACGACCTCTATTCGTCGTCTGACACCGTGCTCAAGCAAAAACCATTCTTCAAGGTTCGGTCTTAGTGCCCGCCCGAACTTGGCAGTCACGTGTCCCATCGAGATGTATGTTTCAAACGTAAGCTGCCGGGATAGCTGCTTGTTCGCGCGGCATCCCACGCATACGAGGGTCTCGTCGAACAGCGTCGCCTTAGGATGCGCGCTCGACATGAACAGTTCCGGCAGGATCAGAAAGTCAACCTCGCCCCGCCGGAGCAGCTCATCCGGTTCATCGGAAAATGGCAGCAGTTCGAAGCGCACGGCGGGAGCTTCTTGTGCCATGCGGTCGACGATTCTGCGGAAAAACACGATAGTCATGAAATCCGAGAGAATGACCCTGAAGCGCCGACTGGACTGAGTCGGGTCGAACGCGTCTCGCGAAATGATGGAGAGTTGGATGTGCAGCAGGGCCTCGCGAACCGGGCCTGCAAGCGACTCCGCACCAGGTGTCGGGACGAGTTCTCGACCTTTCATAGTGAATAGTTCATCGCGGAAATAGGTGCGCAGCCGTGCGACAGCAGCGCTCATAGCGGGTTGGCTCAGGTTAATTTTGCGAGCCGCCGCTGTGAGATTGCGCTCCGTCATCACGGCGTCGAGCGCAACGAGAAGATTTAGATCGAGTCCCTTGAACCGCATGTCGTAAGTCTATCCATCGTGTGGATGTGTTGTATCGAAACAATCGATTTTACCAAACTGCGGGAGATTGGATAGCAAACTGAAGTTTGGAAAAATAATTAGGCCCACCGCGATGCTCCTTGATCGTTCACGTGCGCTCGCTGAAAGTCTTCCGGATGGGAGAGCGAATGGCGTCATCCGTTTTGAGGATGCCTATAGGTGCGCGGCGTTGCTTCTTTTCGGTGCTAGGCCCGCTCGATCGGGCTCGAAGCAAGTCCCGATAAACCTTGGTATGCGGATTTCAACCGTTCCCATATTTGATGTTTACTCGCGTACAATTGAGAGCGCTTCAGCCTCGTTCTACTGTCGAGAAATAGCGGCAGAGCAGTTTGCGAATGCCAAGCTTTGCAGGCCCGTTTCAAACCGCCTGCTTGTCCAGCGTATTCGGGGCGTCTTGAAGATGTTTAAGAAACAGTTTGGTCCGATGCCGCTCAGATGCGCCATCGATGAGGGCCCGCGCCTAAATGGCTTGCCGCAAGACCACAATATGCCGGATTGCGCCGCGAGGGGAGGGAGAAGAGCTCTCTGGCGCAAACAGGATCTGGCTTGTCCAATCGCCTCGAAGGCATCTTCCGACATATCGCGCGCATGGCACATCCGCCGGATCAAATGTGCGGACAAAGCCATGGCTCCGCTGCATGCAACGCGAGGCGTGCGAGCGCAGAACCGCGGTGCCGAACTCAGACACAGCATGGCGGCGCGTTCCAGTATTCATCGTGGTTCAGCGGGTAACGAGGCCTTGTGACCATCTCAACTGTTACAAGGAAGCTTGCCATGAACATTGCGGTATCTCCGACTGCGGAGGGTGCCTCTGCGCGCGCTCAGGTACAGTGGCGGCGTCGGTGGGAAAGCGAACTGGGGCTTACCGAGCACGCCGAGCTCGCTGAGTTCTTCCGCAAGAGTTACGGCCCGACAGGTGCGTTCAATGCGCAGCCGTTTCAGGGGAGCCGAAGTTGGGCCGGCGCAAGACCCGAGGTTCGTGTAGTTGGTTACGACGCGCGCGGGATAGCAGCACACGTCGGGCTACTACGACGCTTCATCAAAGTTGGCGGAGCCGATCTCCTTGTGGCCGAACTGGGATTGTATGCGGTCCGTCCGGATCTCGAGGGGCTCGGAATAAGCCACGCAATGCGCGTGATGTATCCAATACTGCACGAGCTGGGCGTTCCGTTTGGCTTTGGCACGGTTCGACCGGCGCTCGAGAAACATATGACGCGACTGGTCCAAAGGCAGGGGTTCGCCACTCTTATGAATGGCATCCGCGTGCTCTCCACGCTGCCTGACGTCTATCCCAATTTGTCGCCGACCCGCATGGAAGACGTGATCGTGGTGGTGTTTCCAGTTGGTCGCTCGATCACTGAGTGGCCGGCCGGGACGGTGATTGATCGGAACGGGCCTGAGTTGTGACAGAGCGTTCCTCCCCATCTGTTGTCCGCTGCGACTACGCTGACGCGAGCGGAAATCCGGCTGTCTACTTGACCTTTGACGACGGGCCGAACCCATTTTGTACGCCTTCGGTGCTCGACGTGCTGGCGCAACATCGGGTCCCGGCGACGTTCTTCGTCATCGGCACGTATGCGATCGAGCATCCTGAGCTGGTCCGACGAGTGGTTGCGGAAGGGCACGAGATTGGCAACCATACGATGACGCATCCTGATCTATCCAGATGCGGCCCTACGGAGCTTCACGATGAAGTGCTGAGCGCGAGCGAGGCGATCCGTCTGGTGTGCCCGCACGCCTCGCCCCGGCTTATGCGAGCACCTTACGGAATATGGACGCAGGAGGTGCTCGCAAAGACAGCAAGCGCCGGCCTCACAGCTCTGCACTGGTCGGTCGATCCGAGAGATTGGTCCCGCCCTGGGGTCGAGACAATCGTGAATTCAGTCCTAGCGAACGTTCGCCCGGGTGCAATTGTGCTCCTGCATGACGGATATCCTCCCACTGACGAGCGTCTGGGCGCGGATACCACGCTGCGCGATCAGACCACGATGGCGCTGGCTTTTCTAATTCCGGCACTACAACGGCGCGGGTTTGCAATCCGTCCACTCCCTCAACTCCACTGAAAAAACGACACCCAATGGACCTGCTTGCGACGACCAGTGCTGCCGCCGTTTCATCATATGCGCTACTCTCGACTGTCTATAAGAGTCTACAAGCGCTTTATGCCCAACCGGCGATGAGCTCATCGCAACGAGACAACTTGAGACAAGCCGAGGTGTTCCTTCCTACTGTTGACGTCATCGTGCCGTGCTTCAACGAGGATCCAGACACCCTCGCCGAATGTCTGGACTCGATCGCCTGTCAAGACTACGCCGGAAAGATGCAGGTCTATGTGGTCGATGACGGGTCTGCAAACCGCGACGCTGTCGGGCCCGTGCACCAGATGTATGCCAACGATCCGAGATTCAGTATCATTTTGCTGCCAAACAACGTAGGAAAGCGCAAGGCGCAGATAGCTGCAATACGTAGCTCATCCGGTGATCTGGTTCTCAACGTCGACTCCGATACGATCCTTGCTGCTGACGTCGTCACAAAGCTCGTATTGAAGATGCATGATCCGGACATTGGTGCGGCCATGGGTCAGCTGATCGCCAGCAATCGCAACCAGACCTGGCTGACCAAGCTGATCGATATGGAATATTGGCTCGCGTGCAACGAAGAGCGTGCGGCGCAGGCGCGCTTCGGTGCCGTCATGTGCTGCTGCGGCCCATGTGCCATGTATCGGCGATCCGCACTCAACTTGCTACTTGACCAATACGAAGCGCAATTCTTTCGTGGGAAGCCGAGCGACTTCGGCGAGGACCGCCATCTAACGATACTCATGCTGAAGGCGGGGTTTCGCACCGAATACACCCCGGACGCAATAGCAGCTACGGTCGTCCCCCACAGTCTTCGGCCGTATCTACGACAGCAACTGCGCTGGGCGCGCAGTACCTTTCGGGACACGTTTCTTGCGCTGCGCTTGCTGCCAGAGCTCGATGGCTATTTGACGCTAGACGTTGTCGGGCAAAATATCGGCCCAATCCTCCTCGCCATTTCATCACTTGCGGCGCTCGCACAGCTTCTGATCGGCGGCTCGATACCCTGGTGGACGGGATTGACGATTGCAGCGATGACCATGGTCCGGTGCAGCGTCGCAGCGCTGCGTGCGCGCGAATTGCGGTTTATCGCATTCTCTCTTCACACACCCATCAACATCTTTCTCTTACTTCCCTTGAAGGCCTATGCGCTTTGTACATTGAGCAATAGCGATTGGCTATCGCGGAAAGTAAGCAATGTGCCGGTGGATGACGAAACGCAGCGTGTCCTTCACCCGAACGTCGGAAGAGGTGCGGCCAATGCGGGGGGGAGCCCCGCGCCCCTCCATAAGGCGGGTTTGCCGCATCGTCCATCGAGCGTGGTGGCGACGGAGAGTGTTTCCTGTCGCGATCATTCGACGGCCTTCAAATAGGTGCCCGGCTCATGACTCTGGACGCATACCATCACTTGTTAGAGCGAGAGTTTGCCGCCGACGACCCATGGAGCCTCGACAGTAGTTCGTTCGAACAAGCGCGATACGCAGAAATGCTCCGGATGTTGCGTTGCAATGGAGCAGGTGCTTCGTCTGCTCTCGAAGTAGGATGTGCGGCCGGCGCATTCACAGAGATGCTGGCACCGTTATGCGTGCGGCTTACCGTGTTGGATGTCATGCCGCAGGCGATTGAAAGAGCCCGACTGCGGACCAGTAAGTGGTCACATATAACTTGGGTGACCTGCGGCATTCAGCGGTTCTCGACCAATGAGCAGTTTGATCTAATCGTGGTAGCCGAGGTTCTTTATTATCTCAAGGACGTGGCCGAGATGCAGGCGGCGATTCGCAACATGGTGAGAATGCTTGCGCCAGGTGGCACTCTGATTTTCGGGTCTGCACGTGATGAAATATGTCAACGTTGGGGGCATGCTGCTGGTGCGGAAACAGTGATTGCTCTCTTCAACGAGAGCCTATCAGAGCTCGACCGTCTAAACTGCCATAGCGGGTCGGCCAACGAAGACTGCTTGATTGTCCGGTTTCGGAAGCCGGACGGCTCGTCAGAACAATCACACGTCGGTCATTAGGCCAGGAGAGCGTATGCGCATTTGCGGAATCAAGTTGACACATGATGGGGCAATTGCCGTCATCGAGAATGGTCGCCTTCTTTTTTGCATGGAGCAAGAGAAGCGCGGCAACAGTCCACGCTATCAGTCCGTCGACAATCTCGACGCAGTTCTGCACGCGTTGGCGGAGCATGGCCTGGACCCGTGCGATATTGATCAGTTCGTCATTGACGGCTGGGACGGCGAGAAAGAATCGCAGTTCCAAGTCCTAAGCGGAGCGGTGCCGGTCGCGCTGAAAGGGGCGCCATATGTCGAGCGTCATGCTGAGGGCCTTCTCGATTCTGTCGACGGCTTTGGCCTCATGCTCGGAGGCAAAGAGTTTCCATATAAAAGCTACCCGCATGTCACGGGCCATGTCGCGTCAGCATATAGCACCAGTCTCTTTGCAGTCGCGGGAAAGCCTGCGTTCTGTCTGGTTTGGGATGGCTGTATCTTTCCACGTCTTTACTATGTCGAACCTGGCGGGGCGCGGCTCATCGCAGCGTTGTTTCCGATGATTGGACACGCCTATGCTGCCGCGGGCCTTCACTTCGGGCCATACCGGCAGCCGAACCGCTCCAGTTGGGATCTAGGTATTGCCGGCAAGCTGATGGCCTACATCGCGCTTGGCTCGGTCGACGAGAGCATCGTGGACGTGTTTCAGGAGCTTTATGAAACATGCTTGGCTGGCAACACGGAGCAGGCTCGCCGCTACCGTGAAGACATCAACAATGCGGAATCGTCTCTTGCTGCTATGCACGAGTTCTTCGAGGCAAGCGCATTGCGCCTGACGGCTAAGCGAGCGGAGGATGTCCTTGCCTCGTTTCATGTTTTTCTGGAGCGTCTTCTTGTTAGGGAAATGTCGCTGGTTTTGCTCAGATATTCGTCACTCCCCGGAGCGCGAAATCTATGTATCGCCGGAGGTTGCGGTCTCAATATCAAATGGAACAGCGCGCTTCGCGCGAGCGGATTGTTCGATGATGTCTGGGTGCCGCCATTTCCGAATGACAGCGGCTCGGCAATCGGCGCGGCGTGCGGCGCTATGGCAGCGCAAGATGGCTTCGGGCCGTTGGAATGGTCTGTTTACAGTGGTCCGGCGCTGCGGGAGAGCGAGATTCCACCGGACTGGGAAGCGGCGCCCTGCAGCTTGCGTGAACTTGCGTCGATTCTTGCAGACAATAAGCCCGTCATCTTTCTTACCGGGTGTGCCGAGCTTGGACCGCGGGCCCTGGGTGGTAGAAGCATTGTAGCAGCTCCGACGTGCCCGGAAATGAAGGATCATCTCAACGACATAAAACTTCGCGAGCACTTCCGACCGGTGGCGCCGATCTGTCTGGAAGATCGCGCGGCGGAGATCTTTAACCCGGGTACGCCAGATCCTTACATGCTGTTTGATCACCAGACCCGGGCAAATTGGCGCGACAGGATCCCCGCCGTGGTCCATCTTGACGGTTCGGCGCGGCTGCAGACGATCTCGCGCAACTCACCTCATAAAGTTGCCGCGCTTCTCGTCGAGTTTGAGCAGCTCACGGGCATTCCGCTGCTCTGCAACACGAGCGCCAACCTCCACGGACGGGGCTTCTTTCCGGACGCTGCAGCGGCCTGCAAATGGGGGCGTGTCGAGCATGTTTGGTGCGAGGGCATGCTCTGGAGCAAAACGGTCGTCAAGAAGCCATCGTGCACGGAACGGCTTCTGCCAGCCTAAGATGAACATGTCCACTGTGGCAATCGACCTTGCCGGCCTGAAAAAGTCATTTGGCGACAAGCTCATCGTCAATGACCTGTCATTCTCGGTCGCGCGCGGAGAGTGCTTCGGACTGCTTGGGCCAAATGGAGCTGGCAAGAGTACGATCGTACGAATGCTCCTCGGCATGATTTCGCCCGACGTTGGCACGATTACGCTCCTCGATGAGCCTGTGCCTTCGCGCGCTCGTGCGGCGCGTGTGCGGGTCGGCGTAGTGCCGCAGTTCGATAACCTTGAATCGGAATTCACAGTCCGAGAGAATTTGCTGGTGTTTGGCCGCTATTTCGGCATGAGCACTCGCAAGATCGCGGCGGTCGTGCCCTCTCTGCTCGAGTTCGCGCGCCTTGAAACCAAAGCAGACGTGCGCGTCTCCGAGTTGTCTGGCGGCATGAAGCGGCGGCTGACGCTGGCGCGTGCTCTGATTAATGATCCGCATCTACTCGTCATGGACGAGCCGACAACTGGTCTGGACCCCCATGCGCGCCACCTGATCTGGGAGCGCCTACGTGTCCTGCTTGCGCGCGGCAAGACCATCCTCCTGACCACCCACTTCATGGAAGAAGCCGAACGGCTATGCGATCGACTATGCGTGCTTGAGAGTGGCTGCAAAATAGCCGAAGGCAAACCACACGCTTTGATCGACGAGCATATTGGCTGCAACGTGATCGAGATTTATGGCGGTGACGTACATCAACTTCGAGAGCTGATCAGGCCTTATGCGAAACACATCGAAGTCAGCGGCGAGACACTTTTTTGTTACGTGCGCTATCCGGAGCAAGTCCGTGCGCATCTGAGCGGGCGGTCGGACCTTCGCGTTCTGCAGCGCCCCCCGAATCTGGAAGACGTGTTTTTGCGGTTGACCGGGCGCGAGATGGAGAAATAAGCAATGGATGATGCTTATGCGTCGGTAATGCCGGCTAACGCGTACAACTGGATCGCGGTATGGCGTCGAAATTTTTTGGCATGGAGGAAAGTAGCGCTTGCATCGCTGCTCGGCAATCTCGCTGACCCAATAACCAATCTGCTTGGTCTCGGCTTTGGTCTCGGCCTCATCGTGGGACGAGTTGAGGGGACTTCGTACATTGCGTTTTTGGCGGCGGGTATGGTCGCAATCAGCGCGATGACATCCGCAACCTTTGAAACCCTATATGCGGCCTTTGCTCGCATGGATGCCAAGCGTACCTGGGAGGCAATCCTGTTCACGCAGCTCACGCTTGGCGATATCGTTTTAGGAGAGTTGGTGTGGGCGGCAACTAAGTCCGTACTAGCGGGGACAGCAATCGGGATTGTCGCTGCCACGCTTGGCTATGCATCCTGGTCGTCGATTCTCTTTACGATACCAACAATTGCCCTTACGGGCCTCGTCTTCGGCAGCCTTGCAATGGTCGTCATATCTCTTGCCCCAACTTACGACTACTTCGTATTTTACCACTCGCTCCTCCTCACGCCCATGGTGTTTCTGTGTGGCGCGGTCTTTCCGACGAGCCAGCTGCCCGATTCATTTCGTAACTTCGCCGGCGTCTTGCCGCTCTCACATTCGATCGGCCTCATTCGCCCAATGATGCTGGAGCACAGCGTTGGCGACGTTCTGCTGCATGTCAGCGCGCTTTGCTTGTATGCGGTATTGCCCTTCCTCGTATCGACACTATTGTTTCGGCGGCGCCTGCTGCGATGATGTGGGAGCATCGAAATTGATGCCGCGTCACGGTGGGTTCTCCAACAACCCGCGAGACGATGAACATGGCCATGCCCATGCGTACAGGTAGCCGCCAAAGCCATCGAATGCGCAGGTGAGCCAGGTATTCCGACGAAATGGCCGTCGGTGAAGAGAACACGCAAATGTTTAGAGACGCAGTACATCAGGGACAGCGCCGCTATGAAGTTCTACCAACGCAGCTCGCCGGTATCGCGATCACAGGAGCTGACCTTGGGAGAGAAGATGGTCGACCTGTCTGTATCGATATCTGCTGTCCAACCAAGAGGGCAGGAAAAGGCAATCAAGATGGCTAGTGGTTCGATCAATGATCGGTTCGTAGTGTCCCGACGACGCACTGGGCTCGGTGACTGTCTGTGGTCACTGGCGGCGGCCTGGCGGTTTGCAAAGCAGACAAGACGTACCCTGGTAATCGATTGGCGGGGGTCTTGTTATCTTGACGAACCATTCGCCAATGCCTTTCCAGTCTTCTTCGAACCGGTTGAAGACATCGCCGGCGTGCGCGTCATTTGCGACGACGACCTCAATCGACGTTCGTTTCCGGGGCCATTCTTTCCGGCATGGTGGAATAAGCCATCTATCGATTGCGTCTATCGCCCGGACGAGCAGATCTTTCGAGAACGTGACGAACTCGATCAACTGTTCCAAAGCAAGAGAGATAGTGACGCTACCACGGTGGTGTGTGACGCCTGTCTCATGTGGCGTTGCGATCAGGAGGCGGAGCGAGAGATCTTTCGCAGTATCAAGCCGCGACCTGAAATCCGGGCCCGGATTGATGCGATCTACCGCGAGCACTTCGAGCCATACAGCGTAATCGGTATTCATGTCCGTCATGGCAATGGCGAGGATATTATGGGGCATGCTCCTTACTGGGCAGACACGGAGCGCGCGCTGCGGCAGGTTTGCATTGCCATCGATAAGGCCAAGGCTTTACCGCACGCAAAACCTGTGAGAGCGTTCCTGTGTACGGATAGCGCGATCGTCCTTGAGCAGATTTCAAAGGCATTTCCGGATGTTTTTGCGATCCCAAAACAGTTCCAGGCACCCCAGGCCGGCCCATTGCACAACGCCGCACTCGGAGCCGAGGGTGGCTTTTCTGCCCTGACTGAGATGTATCTCCTGGCGCGCTGCGACACAGTGATCAGGTTTCCCCCAACGAGCGCCTTCACGCGCTATGCCCGTCTCTTTGCTCCGCGCGTTATAGAATTCGATTTGAACGATCGGAGCGAGTTGATCCTGATTGAAGACAACGCGCAAGAGCTCGCGGCGCCATGAAGGGCATAACCCGCCTCATAGACCTGATCGCTGCTCTTTGTATCCAGAAGTACTGGCAGTTCTTGTACGTACGGAAATCGTCTGGCCAACGTGATGCTGTTGCCGCGAAATGGGCGCACAGAGCAAAACGGACGGGGGGCCAGACGCCGTTCACTGAGACGTAACATCGCAATAGCGGTCCCAGCTTGTTGCGCAGCGCAAAATAGACGGAACAGTTTGCTTCGCTTCGAGCGGAAAATCCATACGTTGCTCATGGCGGATCAACACATAGGACGCCATTTCGGGGGAACGAGCGCGTATAGGATAACACAGTTGGCTCAGAGCAGGGCCCGACAATTCAAAATTGATCGCCGATAATCTAACGTGCGAGGCTGGTGCGTCAGCTTTGGAGGTGTTCCGAAAGACCCTGCCCCGATATCCGGTGCGATCTTGAGGTCGGCGAGAGGCATCGGCCCGCCGCTTTCGATTGCGCGATCACGAAGGCAAACGCGGCTCGCTGCCTTGTCATGAAGCAGCGAGCGGCCCCGCAAGCTTACGTGCCGGATTGGACATTGCTGTCACAAAGCGTACCCGCCGCTGTCTTGCATCTGCCAAGTATTCCATGCGCGCGACATTAGGACGCAAAACAGGGGGGATTTACGTGCACCGCAATGGCGCAAATCCTGCTACCCGTTCGCTGGCGTAACAGTAGAGGGCGCGCTTGTGAGTCTCGATCTGCCAAATGAAAATCTGATCAGAGACCTGCCGTCCGGAACACAACTGGGTTGCCCCGTTCGGGCCGACAAAGCGCATCCTGATGGCAGACAACAGAAGACGATGTTGCTCACCGGCTCGTCGCGCGGAATTGGGCATGCCACCGCCAAGCTCTTCTCGGACGCGGGCTGGCGCATCATTTCTTGCGCGCGTCAACCTTTTGATGGTGAGCGATGCCCCTGGGAGGCGGGGAACGACGATCATCTTCAGATCGACCTTAGCGATCATCGAATGCTTCCGCGCGCGATCACCGAGATCAGGGGACGCTTGGCCGGTGCGCCTTTGCACGCGTTGGTGAATAACGCCGGTGTCTCGCCGAAAACGCCAACTGGCGATCGGATGACCTCATTGAGTACGTCAACCGAAACATGGATGAGGGTATTTCATCTTAATCTGGTGGCTCCGATCCTGCTGGCGCAGGGTTTGTTTGACGAGCTAAGAGCCGCGTCAGGATCAATCGTGAATGTGACTTCAATCGCAGGCTCGCGCGTGCACCCGTTCGCCGGAAGTGCCTATGCGACGTCGAAAGCGGCGCTTGCGAGCCTCACGCGCGAGCTGGCTCATGATTACGCGCCGTATGGTATCCGCGTGAATGCGATCGCTCCCGGCGAAATCAAGACCAACATGCTGTCCCCAGACACGGAAGCTCGTCTCGTGCCAAGTATCCCGCTGCGCAGAGTGGGGACGCCCGATGAAGTTGCAAAGGTCATCTTCTTTCTGTGCTCGGATGCGGCGAGTTATGTCACGGGGGCCGAGGTGCCGATAAATGGCGGGCAGCACCTGTGAAGCGGCCACCTTGGTGATGTGGCTGAATTAAGCTGCGGCGCGCTCATGTTCTCCGCACCCACAAATCCGCAAAAAGTGAAACGAAGGCGCACCGGAAGTTTACCGTCGTGCCACGAAAAGATGTCACTGTTCTATGTCATCTCGTCAACACTTGGCGCTAGATCGAGAGTGACATGCAAAACTTAGCTCGCCAATCCGAACATGGCTCCATGGAGGATAATCAAAACAACGGAGACCGGCTCATGCTGCATATCCCTGCCTCAAGCGAAAGACCCGCCTCGCAAGCGGAGCCGGTGCGTAACGCCCCAGGGGAGCTGTCGCACGAGAGCGCGTTGAGCGGCCTCTTTGAAATATCCAAAATACTCAACGCTACCTGTCGCCTCGAAGTCACGTTAGCCAACGTCGTTGGCTTACTGCAATCGTTTGTGCAGATGCGGCACGGCATCGTCTCGCTATTTAGCGATGAAGGGCCGGAAATTCGAGTTGGTACCGGCTGGAGCGACGGCGACCAACCTTACCGGGCTTGCCTGCCGCGGAATGCATTGAACCAGATCGTAGCGACAGACAGACCTCTTATCGTCGAGAACGTAGCCGCCGCGCCAGCCTTCAGCGCCGCCGACCGGGAGGTTCTCGGTGCCTCAGACAATATGCCCATCTCGTTCATCGGGGTTCCCATTCACATTGGTGCGAGAGTTGTTGGTACGTTGACGATAGATCGTATCCAGAACGATGGCTCAAGGCTTCGTCTGGAGTACGATGCCTGGCTGCTCGCAATGGTCGCCAACCTGGTGGGGCAAGCAGTGAAGCTACATCGCTTCTTGGCCAGGGATCGCGAAGCGCCGTTAGTGGAGAAAGACCAGGGCGAGAAGCAGAGAGTTGAGCTTGGGTCGCCCAGTCGCGAGCGCAAGAAGCTTCACGCTCACGGGATCATTGGCGACAGCGCCGCGCTAAGCGGACTGCTCGAGAAGATCGCGGTTGTGGCCAAATCGAACAGCACGGTTTTGCTACGTGGCGAATCCGGCACTGGCAAGGAGCTCGTTGCCAAGGCCATTCACGAGTCATCGTCTCGCGCTAAGCGACCGTTCGTTAAACTGAATTGCGCGGCGCTTCCGGAGACGGTCCTCGAATCGGAATTGTTTGGCCATGAGAAAGGTGCCTTTACCGGTGCGATCAGTTCGCGCAAGGGGCGCTTCGAGCTGGCTGATAAAGGGACACTGTTTCTTGACGAGATCGGCGAGATCTCGGCGTCGTTCCAGGCGAAGCTGCTGCGAGTTCTGCAAGAACAGGAGTTCGAGCGCGTCGGCAGCAATCATACGATTAAGGTCGACGTTCGAGTTATCGCCGCGACCAACAAGAACCTGGAAGAAGCCGTGGCAAGGAGCGAGTTCCGTGCTGACCTCTACTATCGCATTAGCGTGGTTCCCTTGTTGTTGCCGCCGCTGCGCGAAAGACGCAGCGATATTCCGCTGCTCGCTAGAGAGTTCCTCAGAAAATTCAATAGCGAGAACGGCCGTACGCTCACCCTCGAGGCCGGTGCGATTGACGTACTGATGAACTGCGCCTTTCCGGGAAATGTCCGCGAGCTCGAAAACTGCATTGAGCGAACGGCGACACTGTGTGACGGATCATCGATTGTGGGAAGTGACTTTGCATGTCGCCGAGGGGAGTGTCTTTCCACCATGCTCTGGAAAAGTACATCCAATGACAAGACGGGACAACTGGCACCCATTCAAGCGATGCCTGCGAAGCCCGTCATTCCGCTAGATCAAACGACCGTTCCGCCGCAATCGGTTAGCGAGCCGACCGCGCTCGCTCCAGCCGGCACAGCTCTCGTTGGTGGTGCGAGGATGGCGGATCGGGAGCGAGTCATTGCGGCGATGGAAAAATCTGGCTGGGTGCAGGCCAAGGCAGCGCGCCTACTCGGACTAACCCCGCGGCAAATCGGCTATGCGCTGAGGAAATACGGGATCGAGATAAAGCGGTTCTGAACGCCCACATCGGCTGAAACTGCGACTACCAAAGCAGATGGGTAAAAACAGCCCAGGTTGGGAAATACACGGCTTCTGAAGAAAGCTGGCAGGCCCGAGGAAGGCGTTGCGCGCCGTGCACACTGGGGGCCTAGCGGCAGTGGTTGTCGGTCCCCTTTTCGCGTCCCCTGGCTGGCGACTCGTACGAAAAAGGACTGTCCGAACCTGACTTGTCTCGGTAGCGGTTTAGAGCGGGCACCACCCAGCTTAAAGCATTGCGACCGCGTGCCGATTTAAAAGAGGCGGTGATGGTACAACACTTGCTGCTCTCGTCGCGGCTATCGCCACTTTGGGAGTACACCGTGCACAATGTCGTCTGCATCAAGCAGGTTCCGGACTCGGCGCAAATCCGTGTTCACCCCGTAACCAATACAATCATGCGTCAGGGAGTACCGACCATCATCAATCCTTATGATCTTTTCGCGCTCGAGGCAGCGCTCGAGCTGCGCGACAGGTCCGGCGGCGAAATAACCGTGCTCACCATGGGACCACCATCGGCAGAAGAGTCCTTGCGAAAGGCGCTGACTTTTGGTGCCGATCGCGCCATCCTACTCACCGATCGCTGGTTTGCCGGCTCCGACACGCTGGCCACAACGTATGCACTTGCAACCGCAATCCGGAAGATTGGCAAGGAATATGGCCCGACAAACCTCATCTTCACGGGAAAGCAAACCATCGACGGCGATACTGCGCAGGTTGGGCCCGGCATTGCAAAGCGACTGGGCGTAGTGCAGCTGACGTACGTTGCCAAGATCAAATCGTTGGACCTCGCCGCTGGAACAATTGAAGCCGAACGACGCGCCGAGGGCGGTGTTCAGATATTGCAGACCAAATTGCCGTGTCTCGTCACTATGCTCGAGGCGACGAATCAGATTCGGCGCGGCGCGATGACGGATGCATTGCGTGCCGCGCGTGCCCAGATTGTAAAATGGAGCGCGCAAGATGCCGGTATCGAAGACATCTCTAAATGCGGCCTCAAGGGCTCGCCGACGGTCGTCAAGCGTGTGTTCGCCCCCTCCGCCCGGGGTGAGAGGGCGGCGCTGGTTGAGGCTGCCGAGCAACCGGCGCAGGCGTTGATAGAGGCGATTTTCACGCATCAACCGAAGCTCGAAACCGATCTGGCGACACTTGCTCGCGAAGCTCGATCAGTAGCTTCCATGTGAGGAGAGTTAAAGACGATCGAAAGCATCTATCAACGACGCACATGTGTCGAGCGGCGCGCGCGACATGTAGCGGCGCATTCTACCAGTATGCGCAGGCCGAGTTACCGCCAAGATCCAGTTGCTTGGATTGCCGCACTCGTGCACGCGACATCAGCTGCAAGAAGGAGCGCGCAGTAAAATGTCCATGACAAGCGGCGAGCATTTGCGACACTGGTCCGCAGGTGGACCAGAATCAGCCATGATTCTCATTGTTTCACTGCTGACAGCTTTTACTTCGATGCGCAGGAGCAGGGTTAAGCATGCCAGATCTACCATCGCGAACGCCACCACGAAGCGGTTAAGCTCTAGGCAACGCATTGCCAGGCCCTAAACAGTCGGCCGGGACGAACTTGTTTCGTCAAAGGACCGTTCGCTTCTCATCCGCAGAGGTCAAATGACAACTCAAGAATCTCGATCTGTACCGGCGCAGGCTCCGAGGATATCCTGCGAGTATTTGACTGAGCGCGCGCGAGCCGTCTTCGGCCCACATCCATTCGCTGCGCAGATGTCGGAGGATCAGGTCGCCGGACTGCTGCCTGAATACCTTGCGATGTCACAGGCATTCCCGTACCTGCAGGCGGGATCGCAAAGGGAGCTCATATTCGATGCAATGCGTCACAATCGAGATATCACGAGGGATGTCGAACTGACCAGCGTGGTCGGGAATTTCATCTGTTGGGACGAGACCGGCGGCCATGGAAGAATTCTTCAGGGCGGTAAATCAGCGCTACCAGATATTCTGCTGACCGAAAAGTTTCACTCCAACCTATTGAGAAAGGATGCCTCGCAGCTACTCGGCAGAGCAATAGTGCCAAACTACAGTTTCAGGACGAGAAAGTACTTGCATTCTCTCTATGACGGATTGTCCTCGAACGACCCCCTGGTTCGTTGCGCCTACATGGTCGCTTTTGAACTGCATGCTGCGGACATGATCCAGTCGCTATGGACCAGTCTCGTCAGTACCTTTAGAGCGCGGCCGGACGATCTTCAGTATTTTAGCGACCATGTCGGCGGAGAAGATCCCGCTGAGAAGTACCATGGAGAAATGACAGGCCGGCTGATTGCCGAACTCGTGCAGCCTAACCGGAGCGATCGCTTTCTGAATGAATTCGATCAAGCCTATCGGCTCAGCGTCCGGTGGTGCTGCGATCTTCTGGGGATTGTCACACGCACGGGAGATGATCACTTTGAAATCTTGCATCATGGCAGCTGCCATTGCGGCTCTGTCAAGTTTCACGTGAGTGCGCCGCGCGAGCTCTCGGCAGTTCGATGCAATTGCTCAATTTGTCAGATGTCTGGATTTGTCCACTTGCTCGTAACTGGCGACAAGCTCCACATCGAGTGTGGTGAGGAATGCCTCACTATGTATCAGTTCAACAAGAACATCGCCCGCCACACGTTTTGCCGAGTTTGTGGCGTAAAGCCGTTCTATAGGCCTAGATCGAACCCATCCGGGTTCAGCATAAACATCCGATGTTTGGATAGAAAGACGATCGAGCACATCAGAATAACTGAGTTCGACGGCGAGCGTTGGGAGCAAGCATTCACGTCGGTGCACCTGGAGCCCCAATCATGCGTCGAAGACCAAAGGAGTGAGCTTGAATGGCACGCGCGATGACCGATAAATCCCGTCTGCTTTCAGAAGAAGCACTGACAAAGTACCGCATAGAGCTGTTGGTAAAAGGAACGGTCGTAATCGCCCCGCAGATATTGTTTACTCAGGAGGACTTGATCAAGATCGATCAGCTTCAGGCTGAGATTCCGGAAGAGGAAGTGCGGGAGGGAGATGCGGGCGACTTGCACAGCGTCTTTGTCAAGCGCGTTCGGGTAGACCCGCCCGGCCACACGCCGACAAACGTGAGTGGTACAGCTTCAACCCAGATCATGGAGCTACTTGAAAGTAAAGACCGCAGCTTCGCGCTAAGAAAGATCTTCGGAGCATCCTCAGATTACGTGGTTCGCCGATGCCAAATGCATCGCCTGCCGCCGGGTTCATTCGTCGGCGTCCATTTGGATGCGGCGAGTGACCCGGATTTCGAGTACGCGGTGATTGTGCAGTTAGCGAGAGACTTCGACGGCGGTGAATTTGTAGTATATCCAACGGGCTACGAGCAGCACGTATTCCGCCCTCCATTTGGTGCCGTGCTTGTCACAACATGTAGGGTCCGGCACGAGGTAAAGCCGGTCTCAGGCGGGGAACGCAGATCCCTCGTGTACTTCTGTTCAAAACGCGCTGGCGCGAACCGCCGGATCATCGAAAGGTCCACCGCGCGCGTATGAAGTGGCGCGCCAGATATGTTCCTCTGAGAGGGTGGCGAGCGAGCTCTCAGGGGAATTGAAAGATTGCATCTTGTGGTCAGACAGGTCGCCGTAAAGTCTGAGAGACCTCTGGTCGGACGGCGTGGCTGGCAGCGATCTGTAAAAGGACCACCACGCATCATTGGAGCAAGCGCGAGCTCTGCGATCGTGGCGATCTTTTTCGCTGTGCGAAACCAGGGGAGACGTGGGCCTGCGGGAGAACTACCCGGCAGCCAGGCGAAAAATTGAGCGGGTCTCGACGTGAGTTTTATGACCCCAATAGTCGGTGCTGCTGATCGTGCGCGGCCGGCCTGTCAGGTGCAATCACGACGCACTCCACGGTGCCAGCCTCTTCGTCGGCGGCAAGCGGGATCACGCCCTCCTTACGTGTGCGGTCGAATAGAATTCCATCTTTGATAAAACGAGCATGCGCCGCTTGGAAGGACGGTGATCGCACATTTCTTACGGACAAGATAACGTTGCGATGGGAATAGTCGAAGCCTAGTAGTCGGATGGCTATGTTGTGTAACACCGAGCCGCCACCCCAGCGGCCATTCGCTTCATTGAACAGCAACCGGCCATCTTTTGCAAAAATCGCGTCAATGTTGATCAATCCACGATATCCCAGGTCTCTCGCCAGTGCCACAAATCGGTAAGCATGCGCTTGGGCGGTCAACCATTGCTTGTTCTCCAAGTCACTTGGCAGCTCAAGCCCTGTCCAAATCAGAGCTCTCTCGGAGCGATCTGTGCTTTTACGCAGACGAATGTTTCCACTGTTAACAAAGACGATTGATGCATCATCCTGGATTGCATACTCGAGATAGAATAAAGAGCGAGCTAGGTGGTACGATTCCACGACCAGCGTCTTACACGATTCTGTCGTCATCTCGGACCAAAGTGCCTTGGGATCAAAAGATCGCCACGAAATCCACCGGGTATCTCTGGCTCCAGGTAAGGGATCGCTCTTATTGCTGGTCAAGATAACGTTTCCTACTCCACCAGCACCATTATCCAACTTTACGATGACCCTGCCGGTCTCGGATCTTAGGGAGGTGACCGCGTTTGACAGTCCGTTTGGGTCTGTGGCGACTGATCCGTGAGGAAGCGGAAGTGCGACGCTTGTTGCCAATTGACGGAAGTGGCTCTTGCGATTCAACAGATCAGGCCCGCGCTGCAAAGCGAAGTCGTCGCCGGTATTCGGTATGCCTAACCTGGCCGCGAGGCGCGCGACACCTTCGGTAAAGTAGCAGGGAGATAGTCGCCAGCCGGATTGCTGACAAACATGTCTTTTAATCTGCTCGACAACAGCCCTAGACAGCAATGTACAATCATCGAGGATGGTCGGTTGGCGGCTCTCACGTATAACCAGGCGAAGACTCGATGCATCGAAATCAAGCGTCGCTCCGATGAAGGATAGTAGATTTGCCGGGATCTCTACCGGTGAGACTATCAAGTCGCCCTCCTGAGCAAACCACGCTGAACGGTACGCCGAATTGGCCGCCAACGAGAGTTGGGCTTCTGTTAGATGGCCGCCCGACATCTGAGGCGTACCGGCATTCATAATTAGGATCCTCGGCATTCGCGACCTCCGGGCATCTGGACGTGATCAGGATGGGATCGTCATGGCAGTCACCATCAACTGGCCGTGCTGTTGTGAGGCGCTGAGATCAAGGAGCCCCCGCTGTCGCGCTGTCGCCCTAATGGAACGGGAGAGAACGGTGGGTCTGCGATCTGCCGATTGTGTGGCCTGGCAGCTCGCTTCATCAAAAGCGCTGGCCATTGCCTGGCGCGGTGTTCGGAATCCGTCGTGTGAAATGCTACCCCTTTGGCAGAACCTGTTCTCGATGGATGTGATGGGGTGCGAACGGCGGATATTGAAAGAGGGGAAGTTGCCGAGCGATCGCCCACTTCGCTCTACTCGGCGGCGGCCTTGTGCATCTGTCGGTAGTGATAGGCGCACCACGATGAGTTTGTCTTGCCACTCTTTGATGCACGGGCTCCCCACACATATATGGCCACTCCCACATCTCCATCTCTGAAGCCGATGATGCAGCGGCACCGACCTTCCATATGATCAATTAACAGAACCTTCTTGAGGCCGTCCGGGTCTTTCAACTTGTCGTCCCAGCATGCCAGGTAATGTCTTCTGATGCCGCGGGTCAGGCAGGGGCACGCGCGCGGGGCAACCCCGAAGGCTTGTGCCCCATCTGCCGGGCGTTGCGACCGAAGTGGCTCGCCACGTCCGGCATGCGGGCCTAGCGACGCAATCGGAACTCGTTGTCTAGCTCTCCCGACCGCTGGTCCATTGTGGCTGAGGAGCAAGACCGGCGATCGGTCCGCGGATCTAACCAGCTGAGGCATTCGAAGTCGTTCACACCCCAGATTAGGTGCCACCCTCAAAAGCCTACGAGCTAACGTTGCGTCAGATTCAAGCCCGTTTTTTGTCAACCTGTGAGAACGGGGGAGCTCATGCTGGCACCCAAGAGTGCTGCCAGGAGGTCTCGCATGTCGCAAGTATTCAGCGCTGCCTTGAGGAAGTGCTGCCCCGCTATTCAGTCTTGGCAGCACCCCGGCGAATGCGCCGGTGGCGTGACCAACTTACATGGGGCGCTGATTTCTAGCAGAATGAAGAGTTGCTCAGGGGGCGTATGCGGGACTGCCAACGCTCGGTCTGAGGACAAGCGGCGCGAAACGATCGTCGCAGGCGGCACCGCTGAACGAAGGAGCAGCTCGTCGAGACGGCAAATGTTTCTGCGGTGTGCGTAAAGCGCGACGCAGCGTGCCAGAGTTTCTCTGCGTGTATAGAAGGCATCACGGATCTAATCGGCTCTCAGGAAGACACGCCGTTTTGCTTCCAGAAGATGCTCATCCAGCGTCTCGTGCAGCGTACGCCGCAGCTCCGGCGCGATCGAACTGTCTGTGTCGATCAATTGCCGAAACTTTCGAATGATGTGTTCTATCGTTGCAATAGTTCCGAGTGCTTCCATCCTCTGCCAGGGCATCATCAATTGATCTCCTTTGGCGCGTCGCGCGCTTCGTCGCGGGACCTAACCTCGGCAACTGGGGCTCCAACAGCCTCCAGCTCGACCAAGACTTGGCTATCGGGCCGCGCCCCTCGGTGGGAATTGTTTTGACCATTACTTGCCACGACGATGGTCCCTCGAAGTACGGCACAAGGGCCACTCATTCGCCGGCTGCACTATCCCTTGCGTGTCTAAGCGGCACTGTTGGCCACAACGATGCAGCATCACCAGCTCGGTTGTCAGGCGTTTGAAACCGCGATCAAGCGATTGAGACGAGCGGCTGCAGCGCCGCGATCAAGCGATTCTTGTCCAAGCGCCACGCCCTCCCGCAGGCTCGAGGCTCGCCCGGCCACCACCAGTGCCGCCGCCGCGTTCAAAAGTGCAGCATCACGAAAACGACCAGGCATGCCATTAAGCACGTTTTGTAACCCAACGGCGTAAGCCTCGACATCGCGGCTCTCCAGCGCATCGGCGCGGTAGCGGGGGAGCCCGGCGTCTTCGGGCGTCACGTCGAACGTGCGGACCGTACCCGCCTCAAGCGCCGCAACAAAGCTTGTGCTGGTAAGGGATATTTCATCGAGCCCATCCGAGCCGTGTACAACCCACACCGAATCGGCACCAAGGTTCTTCAGGACGTACGCCAAAGGCTGCACCCATTCCGGAGTGAATAGTCCAAGGACCTGCCGCTTGACCCCGGCCGGGTTGGACAGGGCCTCGATCAGATTGAACATCGTGTGGGTTCCAAGAACGCCGCGGATCTGGCTGACGCGCTGCATCGCCGGATACTCGGCTGACGCAAACATAAAGCCGATGTCGGCTTCGCGCACACAACGTGCAATTGCGTCGGGCCCGAGGTCGACCTTTACGCCGAGGCGTGCCAACAGGTCGGCGGTGCCTGATCGCAACGATGCCGTGCGGCTGACATTCTTCGCAACGGGAACGCCGAGGCCGGCGATGATAAAGGAAGCGCACGTCGATACATTGAGCGAACACTTAGCGGTATCGCTCGTGCCACCGATATCGACAGCGTCGCACCGGGTTTCCACCTTGGGCATCAGATTTCGCATTGCGGATGCGGCGCCGGTGACTTCTTCGACCGTCTCGCCGCGGACCCTCATCCCAACTAACAAGCCACCGATTTGGGAGGGAGTTGCGTCACCCGACATCATGCTGTCGAACGCTGAGGTAGCCTCCTCACGCGTCAGGGTAGCGCCGGTGACGACTTTGGCGATGATTGACTTGAGCGGTTCCATCGAACTTTATACGTTCCTTTGTCCAATCTAGGCCCGACCGCCAGCCAAGCGTCTCTGCAAGCGGAGTGCCTTGATGCAGCCGGCGGTCTGTCCGCACTCGCTTTGCCACACTGGTCCTCGAGACGGCCGTCGGATGAACGTGGGCATAGGTGGCGACGCTACAACCTGACGCTACGTGAGGGTCAAGTTCTCTCCCGATGGTGCGTCCATAGGATATCGTGGCGGATCAGAGCACTGCCGCTATGTGTTGCCAGAACAATAGCGTTTGTCTCCGCCCGCTTGCCCGAGACGTTCGATCCGCATCACAAGGCGTCTGGCTTTCGGGGGCGCCGTGGCGGCACCGCTGAGTGGCTTTTGGCGCACTATTCCCGATGCTGAGTAGATTTTGAGGCCGAGGTCAGTTGCTCTGCGAAATCGAGTGACCAACTGTAATCAACCTACGCCGTGCGGCCTTGCCGGAGCGCTAGACGCATGCCTTTGCCGGTGCTGCACGAAGGATTAATTGCGCGCGAAGTGGGACGACCTTTAAGCGCGATTCGAAGGGATCTGCATTTTTCACTTCGATCCGCTCCTTTTCTCGCCGCCATCTCGCCTGGAGATTTCGTAGCGGCAAAAGGGTGTCTTGCTTCGATCTCAGGCAGGCGGTGATAGCGGTGCGATTTGGTATGAGACTACTACAAAGGCGGAGCACGTCCTCCATGCAAGCGTCTTTCTCCTCTGAGGTCGGCGGCCGATCATCCGCGTTGACCGGGGCGAGCATTGCAGCTGTCATTGCAATGCCAACAGCGATGGCGCGGTAGCAGAGGCGGAGGCGCGAAGCCAAGTAAGTTCGTCGTATCTGAATCATGACGTCCCTTCGGGTAAGTTGATCTTCTTCTTGTTCTTGGTGGGTGCCATCACCCGCAAACCGGGAAGGCGGATCTGCTTAGCTAGGTGGTGTCGGTAAGCCTCGACGCTCTAGCATTGCCGTTCTCACTGCATGGAGCTTGGCTGCTGACCGGTCCGGGAGGCGACACCTTCCGACAGAGGCCAAGGAAAGACGGGAAGGACCAGGCGGGTCCCGATGGAACGGGTGATGATTTGAAGCTGCTGGGGGTTGGGCGGGCGGTGCATCCGACGGCGTTAGCAAGACGCATCGCTTGGGTCTGCCTGACATGATCTGAGATACTATGGCGTAGTCTAGTCGCCAGTCCCATAGGTACCGATACGTGCGATCCGGTCCAAAAGTGACTGGAGCAGCAACGGCCTTGGGTAACCTTCGTAGGATGAGGTTGCGCTCTCTAATAAGTGGTCCCAGGCGAGGGTAGGTAATTGAGACGTTCGCTCTCCTGCCATGTCAGCTGTCTTCCGATTGTTAGAGGTGATCCCCACCTGTCCAGGACCGTACAATCTAACGCCACGTTCGATTCAAGTCTCTCTGCGTCGCTGGTTTGAAGCTCTCTGCGCCTGTGCACGATAGGTTTCGTCTGCGATACGCACTCGGCGGCATCTGATTAATAGTTGTGGACTAGCACTGGCTGCTTCGGTAGCCAGACACACGAGCGTCGCCGCTACGTGATGATACGGAGCCTCGGTGTCGCAATTCTTTGATCTACGAATTGCATGCTCTCGGCATGAATCCTAAAAGTAAGCACCAGCCAGGTCATTGGCGAAGCCGCGCGGAAGCAACGCGAAAGAAAGCGGCAGCCCTCGCCGACGGAAAGGCCAAGGACCGGCTGCTGAAGATTGCCTTGGAATACGACAAGTTGGCGCGCCGGGCACAGGTGTGGCAGACGCGCAAGAATGAGGACGATACGCGGCCTGAGCAAGAGCTGTAGAGCGTTGCTACGATCAGAAGGCCCCATCCTGCTGGCGTATCCCGACGCTACCGCTGGGCACATATCGCTCAGCAAGCAAGTCAATACACCTGCACGAGGCGTTCTGGGATGAGCGCGGTGGCCTGATCGTCGCATGCCACACGCTCGTGAGAGCAAGCCAGCCGCCTGCCCAATTCCTGTTTCAGGTCACCTTCGTTCGTCTGGTTACCGAAGCGATCTTCACAAAAAAAGACTACTGAGAATTAATTCTCTCGTCGCATCAGACGAATTGTCCAGAACGCCACCTCTGGGCGACGGTGACCTTCTATCTACTAGGTTTGGCATTTCGTCGCAGCTGGAACGAGGTCTCTGTGTCGCCGATTTGAGGCATCTGGGTTGTCGACATCTCGTTTGCGGCCGCTGGAGCAGCGCAGTCACTATCAAGGCGCAGCGCGGAGTGCGCGGCCGGCGTCAGCTTGCGGCCCTAGCAAGGAGTGGTGCTTGTAGCCGCTCGCTGCTATGGCCGGATTGTCTCAGAAGAAGGCGACGATGACCCAGTAGATACCCGCCCAGAGCAGCGCATTTATGAGCAACGCGGCCAAAAGCCCCCAGTTCCAGCTCTTTCCCACTTGCCGGGAGCGACGATCGGCGCCCAAATGCGTGATCGTTGGGAGTTTTGTTGAGCGCCAATGTGGCATGTCATCTCGCTGACCGCTGTCTAAACCGTAGATGCCAAGCTTTGCATGCCTCCTGTCATCCATAGGTTTGCAGTCCTCTTTCATAGGGAAGTATCAGAAATAATGTTCGTTGCGCGGGGGCATTTGGCCGATCGATTGCCCGTACATCGTCGGTACAAGTCGCGTCTGTGAGCACAGCAAGTGACATGCCACGAGCCAGAACTGTCGTCAGCGCTTTTGATGAGGTGGGTTTGGTCACGCGGACCGCTGTGCGATGTCGGACACGCGACACTCCTGTCGGGGACAACACCCGCATTAGCAGCAAATAGTGAGCGCTTCGCGAGCGACATACCGTGGACAACTCGCTAGGAGCTGCATCTTGTCCTGTAAAATCCGTTGATATCCAGTTGCGAACGACGAGATCGACTAAACATTGTTCCTGACGGCTAGCTTACGACGGAGATAGCAGCCGAACGCTGGTTCGGAGAATAGAGATGCGGACGTCTGCGGTTGTCCGCGAGGCGATTTGGCCGCGATAAGGCTGAATCATTTTCACATAAATGGCGCATTGGGACTGTTCAGCCTTGGCGAGGACGTCGCGGAGGATCAAGTACCTTCTCGAGAAGCAGCAATGTTGCGCCGAGCGATCTGCAGCCACTACTGGTGTTGCGAGCATCGTGCGATCTAGATGTCGCAGGCCACAGTAGGGCATGCCATGATGAAGGCTAATTCACTGAAGACGAGGTTAGGCCAAGAGTCGCTGATTTCGTGTGGGCAAGCGGGGCACTGGGTGAACAGTCAACGATTCAATGCTCGCATCGGATGGGCCAATCGCGGATTACATAGGAGCGCGAAATGCAATCGGCCGTTCGACTCGCCGAACGCGCAGATCGCGGGGCGCCCGTCCGCAGGCAACCAGTGGGGACGAGGGCGTCGGTTCGAGCATTAGAGGATTAGTAGGAGGAGAAGGAGTGATGATAGACATCTACGGCTTCTGGGGCTGGTACCCTATACAGTGGTTTTGGAACGTTGGACCGACAATCGAGCAGCTTGACATATTGCGAGACAACGTCATCTACGTTGACTTCAGAGCTATTCGAAAGGCAAAGGAGCAGGCGTGCGAGCCCAGATGATAGACAAGCTGGAGGCGGGCCGCGTGAGACACGGCCCCTTAGCTACTGCTCCAGGATCAGGCCCTGGCGGTCTTTTCTTCGTGCAGGGGCCTTGCGGGTGTGAACTCAAGATCAGTGCATTTGTCCGTCCCGGCTGGGAACATGTCGCAGTTTCAACCCCGCGGCGTTGTCCGAACTGGGACGAGATGTGCTTTGTCAAAGACCTGTTTTGGCATGAAGAAGAGTGCGTTATGCAACTGCATCCTCCACATTCGCAGTATGTGAATAACAGCCGATATTGCCTTCACTTGTGGAGACCCACCTATAGAGACATTCCGATGCCGTCTCCGAGCTATGTAGGCGTCGTTGGGCTAAGTCCTGGGGACGCGGCAGCGTTATTCGCGCGGATGAGCGCGACAGCGTGATGGGAGCGCAAGGTGAGACCGGGGTGGTGCGGAAGCACCGATTTGGTGCCCATGAGTAAGCCGGACATCCGGGTTATATGTCTGTACCGATCGCCTTGTGCAGTGAGCACGGGGCTGTGGCCGCAGAATTAACTTCTACGGTGCAGGAGCAGCTAACAACAAGTTCCGACAGAATGACTGCCGTTGCGCAGACGGTGATGAACTTGGCCAACAGCAACGCCCACGCTTAGTCGGGCCGACCGGCGCGCAACTGGCCGATCCTACGGCAAGAGTGTGGCCGCGCCGCAACGCGGCAGTGGTGAGATCGCGAATTGATAGGCGTCATTGGCGAAGGCCGCTGCCCAGGAAGTGCGCCCGCATTCCACAACTAGGGGTGTCGTAGCTGTGAAAGGTTGTTAACTCGTCGGCCGCAAGCCTGCGGCTGCATCCGAGCTCATGTCGGAGGTGTTGAATCACGGACTCGCTGTTGGAGAGGCCAGCTTCTCCGGTGGTCAGCTCGCCGTCAGCTTGCAGCAATATCATTTGTACGTGGGCTGCAAGCAGCGCGCGTTCTCTCTGAGAAGCAGGCGAACCGGCATGTACAATCGGGTTAGTGGCCAATATACGCAGCTCAATCAAGCTGAGGAACCGAGTAGGTCCGCCAACGGTAGTGAATTCACGCAAACGCTCACCGATTTGGCTCGTCAGGAGAGTCTGTCATCTGGGGAATTGTCTGACCGAATGGGACTCTGCTGCAGCAAGCCGCATAGCTTGGATGCAATCACTGAGAGTCCAGGCACTTCGCCCCGTAGCCTATCCTCTCTGTCCTCCCGATCCGATTCATCCCCTGCAACGGGCTCTGTCCGTCCTCTGTTCGAATACAGGACTGCTGAATTGCCCGGGGCCAATGTCAGCGGAATCTGCGTTGGATTGGCAGCGGAGTGGCTCCTCAATCTCCCAAGCAGTCCCTCATCCCGCATGAGGGCTCTGCGTCCGGGTGCTGAAAATCATCGCTCAGCGGCGATGCGGCAGCAGCGGTATGAAGAGCTAAAGACACTTGTGCGAAGGGAGAATGCTGAAGGGTCAAATGACTTCCGGGCGAAGAGTTCAATGTTGCGGGAAGCAGGTCTAGAACCCTCCACCGCAGAGACGCGATATAGGTTTGGTACATCCTCGCAGATTGCCCCGATCGTCGACGAGCTCGCCCACGAAGCGTCAGTCTACTTCGTGACCTTACGTTTCGCCGCAGGTGGCGGACACACAATTGCAACCTCGACGTCCAATGGAACGACGACGCTCTTTGATCCTAACTATGGGGAATTTACTATTCGGTCAGAGCAGATGCGCGCGCTCTTCAAAAGCCTGGCCGATCGTTACAGCAGCTTGAACGGACATGATATATCCACCGTGGTAACACAGAGAATAACGTGAGCGGGCGCAGGTTGCAACGGAGCTTGCAGGATACCGCGCGCGGAGCCTAGTCGGTCAATGCGAGACACACCGCCTACTAGGTGCACTCGTCACTATTTTTGGGATGCTCGGTCGTGCTCTCGACTGAAGCTCTCAAGTAGGGCGAAGGACGACGAATGTTCAGCGATATAGGTTGGACGATCATTCAGGTTTGCGAGCCCGACATCTTACGTCAAAAAGCCTGGATGGCATGCGCTTGCACTCAGGAAGGACATTTCTGGCAGGATTACCGATACCCTGCGCTCAATCGCGCTACAGCATACGGTCAGCGACTAGGCATCCACGGTGGCGCAGAAGCTGCAGTTCGTGCGATTTGGAGTCATTGTCGGCCGTTGCTATGCTGATTTCCCAACCAAATAGCTGCTGCTTATGGCGTTGGCATGCCGTCGAACAAAAATCAATCCTCGATCGCTGCGTGCTTCGCAGTAGTCCGCGCCGTGCCCTCGTTGCCGCTCTTGATGTCGCCCTCGGTGAACAGGTCATCCGCGGGCTGGCCTGTGACAATCATGTGCGTTCCAAACTGCTCAATTGAGGTGGCGCGGAGCTGGACGACAAAGTCGTTTTAGAAGTTAAACGCCGAAGAATGCGACGAGATCTGCTGAGTTAAGGAGCCGGAATTCTCTTCGCGCGATCGAGCGTAAGCGGGTTATTAAGCTGATCCGGAAGACCGTCGCCCACCAGGGTGGATTTGGTCCTGGTCTAACGCTGGAAGCAGCGCGGGCGGACTCGACGATGGTCGGGCTGGATGGATTAGACGCTGTCTCTGCCACGCCCGCACTACTGGTGAAGTTAGCAGAAACGTGACTCGGCGCTGAAATCCCCACGCATACTCGGGGCTAGCGCTGTCCCTACCACGCGCCGCTAACTTCAACATTGATTTACACCGACAAGCTTTCGAAAAGCTGACGAACTGACGCAGTGCATTAAGCCAGAGCGGCTTGTGGAGGTCCGTGCCCACCTGTCTTGAAAGCAGACATGGCCTAACGTACGACTGTTGTTTCCTTTGAGAGCTTCTGGCCACGTATATGCCACGTGACAGCGAGAAGGGGCAGCAGGATGCAAATATACCCAGCCCGTCGATGATGCGAGCGCGCGGTCAAGTGTCGCCTTGCGGGGGGACCACCACACGAAAGGACGTCCGACACGCGCTAGTCGTCAGACATACTGCACCAACTTGAGGTAATCGTCTGTGAGTACGGGAGAGCGAATAGAGCAAGCCGCTTCGTCAAGAAAAGCAGCTAGTCTCCGATTGGCCCGACTGCAGGCTTCGACAGTTTGTCGTGCCGGCGCGCGAGTGCGGAGAGATGCTAGTTCAGAACCGACCATGTCGGATGCAGCCGCGGCACAATCTGAGGCTGAGAAGCAGCCAGCGGACATGACGGCTTTTGCCAGTCCCAATGTGGTGAGCCAACCTGCATAAATCAGGACGGCACCGTCAGTCTCATTGAGGCCAGAGAGCTCGTCGATCGCAGCAGCATGGATCGATGCCGCCCCAACCGACCGAAACAGGTCCGCTATTTCGTGGCGCGTGGCCTTGGAGAGGAGGCAGCGGCCGAGATGTGATAGGAGCGCCTCAGTCGGGCCTTCGAAGATGCGGAGGATGCGAGCGTCCCGGTAGATTTTAGCCAAAGGCGTTCCCTCATCATAACCGCGGCCGCCCAGCAGTTGAACGCATTGATCGGCGACAAGGCCGCACCACTCTGAGGCCAAAACCTTCGTTGCCGACGCAAGGTGGACGTTCGGCGCGCCGTGCAGTGAAAGAAGCTGGCAGGATGCTGCCAGCATCGCCTTCACCACTTCCCGCCGCAGCACCATCTGTCCAAATAGCTGCTCGATGTAACTGTTCTCGATCATGCGCACTTTACCAAGCCGGCGATGGGTTGCATAAGAGGCCGCAATCTGGATGGCACGCTCTAGGGCCCCAAGACCCATAGCAGCTACACCGATACGGCCGCGGTTCATACTCGATGTCGCCGCTCCCCAGCCGTCTTGATCGCCGGAAAGCACGTAGGAGCGCGGCAATTCAACATCCTGGAACTCCAGTGTATTCTGAATGATGCCACGTAGACCGAGGGTTCTATGCTCGTGGGTCACCTTGAGGCCTGGAGCCTGCCTGTCAACGAGTACAGCAACCAACCGACCTCTGGCATCGTTCTGTCCTGACGCGCGCGCAAAGCAAACGATCCAGCGAGCCCAATCAGCGAGGCCGATCCAGATTTTGCGGCCAGAGATACGAACTGTATCGTCCTGGACGAAAGCCGAAGCCTTTATATGTCTCGGGGCAGACCCAGCTCCAGGTTCCGTCAAAGCGAAAGCGCAGAGATCGCCGCGTGTTGCTCCCCGAATGATAGCGCCTCGTTCGGGGATGTGCGGGGCCGCTTCGATGCAAGGCAAGGCTAGAAAATTATGGATAACGAGGGTCGATGCAGCGGAGACATCGAACGATGCCGTGACGGAGATGAGATCGATGGCCTCGTGCAAGGGGAGAGCTAATCCACCCAGCTCTCTTGGTGCGGTGAGCCCGAACAGTCCATGCCTTGCCAAAATGCTGTGTAGGGTCGGAGGGAATGCTCGGCGGTCATCCGCGTCTGCGAAATTCAACTGACTGAGGTCAGCAGCCAAACTGGAGTATAGTGCGGTTGCACGACTCTCAGCTGAGCGTTCCTGCTTCGCCTCGAATTGAGCGTAAACTTGGTTGTACATGGGCATAAAGCCACGATGATCCCAATCATGTTTCGTGCCAATTCATCCCAGCGGCTAGCTCCGCTACACATTGGTATAGTGTGGATGCAAGCAAGTATAGGCTTGTTGGCCGAGGCCACAATTCCTGACTGCCGTCGTAGCCGGCGAGCTCCTATGCGGAGTACCATGCCGTTCCCATCATCACATGGAAACCCAAGAAATTGAATGCGAAGCAAGCAGCACGAACTTTAGTGGGCGTTTAAGTCTAAGCGCGTCGTGACCCGACCTTCGCAGCAGGGAAGCTGAGGGGGAGCCGGTCCGAGATGACTACATGAATAGCGTCAATCATCACTCCTCCGGGATACTTTGGTGACTATGAGAACGAGCATTGTCAGGGTTCAGACAACCGCGTTGGCCACAAGATTTAGGTGCGAAACGTCACGACGGAATTTTATCGCTTTCGGCTACGTGACACGGAAAAGGTTGGTAGGTCGGTCGAAAGCTGACGGCCGAGCCTGGTCCTGCCGCCGAGCACTTGGAAAAACCGATGGGCAGCGGATGACAAGGGCCTAAGGATAATCCATGCAAAAACCCTGGCATTTGCCAGGGTTTCGCGAGTCATGGAGAAATTGAGAACCTGGATCAAAAATCCATGCCGCCCATACCGGGGCCAGCAGGAATTGCTGGACCAGGCGTAGCCCTCTTCGGCAACTCGGCAACCATCGCTTCCGTCGTGATCAGCAGCCCCGCCACGGAGGAGGCGTTCTGAACTGCGATGCGCACGACCTTGGCGGGGTCAATGATACCTTTGGAGAGGAGATTGCTGTACTCTCCTGTCTGTGCATCGAAGCCGAAGGAGTACTGCTCATTATCGAGCACCTTGCCGACCACGATCGATCCGTCTTCGCCGGCATTAATTGCGATCTGGCGTGCCGGCCAGGACAGTGCTTTGCGTACGATCTCAACGCCGGTCTTCTGGTCGTCGTTCTGGGTTTGCAGGCCCTTCAGCTGCTCGGAGGCACGGAGCAGGGCGACGCCGCCGCCGGGGACGATACCTTCCTCGACAGCCGCGCGGGTCGCATGCATCGCGTCATCAACGCGATCCTTGCGCTCCTTCACCTCGACCTCGCTCGCACCGCCGACGCGGATCACCGCGACGCCGCCAGCGAGCTTGGCGAGACGCTCCTGGAGCTTCTCACGGTCGTAGTCCGAGGTGGTTTCCTCGATCTGCGCCTTGATCTGGGCCACGCGCGCCTCGATGTCGGCCTTCTTGCCGGCGCCGTTGACGATCGTGGTGTTCTCCTTGTCGATCATCACCTTCTTGGCGCGACCGAGCATGTTGAGCGTGACGTTCTCGAGCTTGATGCCGAGATCTTCCGAGATCGCCTGGCCGCCGGTCAGGATCGCGATGTCCTGCAGCATGGCCTTGCGGCGATCGCCGAAGCCCGGAGCCTTGACGGCCGCGACCTTGAGGCCGCCGCGCAGGCGGTTCACGACCAGGGTCGCGAGCGCCTCGCCTTCGACGTCCTCGGCGACGATGACCAGCGGCTTGCCGGTCTGCACCACGGCCTCGAGCAGCGGCAGCAGCTCGTTGAGCGAGGAGAGCTTCTTCTCGTTGATGAGGATGTAGGCGTCGTCCATCTCAACGCGCATCTTGTCGGCGTTGGTGACGAAGTAGGGCGAGATGTAGCCGCGGTCGAACTGCATGCCCTCGACGACGTCGAGCTCGGTCTCGAGCGACTTGGCTTCCTCGACAGTGATGACACCCTCGTTGCCCACCTTCTTCACGGCGTCGGCGAGAAACTTGCCGATCTCGACATCACCATTGGCAGAAATCGTTCCGACCTGGGCGATCTCGTCGTTCGAGGTCACGTTCTTGGAGTTCTTCTGGAGGTCCGCCACCACAGCCTCGACCGCGAGATCGATACCACGCTTGAGGTCCATCGGGTTCATGCCGGCGGCAACCGACTTGGCGCCTTCACGCACGATTGCGGCGGCAAGGACGGTCGCGGTAGTGGTGCCGTCGCCGGCAGCATCCGCAGCTTTCGAAGCGACTTCGCGCACCATCTGCGCGCCCATGTTCTCGAACTTGTCCTCGAGTTCGATGTCTTTTGCAACCGCAACGCCGTCCTTGGTAATACGCGGCGCGCCGAACGACTTGTCGAGTACGACATTGCGCCCCTTTGGACCAAGTGTGACCTGCACGGCATTGGCGAGAATGTCGACGCCGCGCAGCATACGATCTCGCGCATCTACTCCGAACTTGATTTCTTTCGCTGTCATAGAGAATTCCCTCGATTCCAATTGGTTCAGCGCCCCCAGGGGCCTCCTCAGAAGGAGGTGAGCTGCGCAAGTCCAGAATTAGGCGGCCTTCTGCTTGGAGAACACTTCGGTGAGGACGCCCATCACGTCGCTCTCCTTCATGATCAGTAGATCCTGGCCGTCGATCTTGACTTCAGTGCCTGCCCATTTGCCAAACAGCACCCGGTCACCGACTTCGATATCGATCGGAATTAGCTTGCCGCTCTCATCTCGGCCGCCTGGGCCAACTGCAATAACTTTGCCTTGCGACGGCTTTTCTTTGGCTGTGTCCGGAATGATGATACCGCCAGCGGTTTTCTCATCGGCGTCGATGCGTTTAAGCACGACGCGATCGTGAAGTGGTCGAAAATTCATTGAAGTCTCCTGAACGTTTGAACAAGTTGAAGTTGGACACAATGTGACCAGCCTCACTACAGCAAGAGTCGGACCATAATCAGTGTGGCGATCTAGCCTTCCAATTCTGCTGGATCACTGCGGGGCTGCGGGTGACTTTGTCGAGAAGCAAACGCGCTGACCGGCACAGTCCGCTCGGCCGTTGCGAAAGTGACATCGCGCTTCTTCCAAAATCCGTATTCTGGCCCGGCCTGTCGCGCGCCATGGAAAACTGCCCCCTCATATTGCCTCAGATGACAATGTTACCGAAGCGCACCCTGGTGTTTTTCTGGATCGGCTGCCGCGAGTCGGAGCAAGCTGCTCGCGAAGCGCGCCCTACAGAGCGCCGTAGCGAGCGAGCGGCTTGCGGTGCTTCGGCGAAAGAACCTGTCAGGATTTAAATACTAAGGCACGAAGCTTGGCCCGATAGTGTGATCTCTGTGCTGCTGATGAGCTGTCGAGCGGCCTTTGATCGCCAATTCTTGACCAATCGCTGCACCGTGCGCCGCTGATGGCCGCTGAACCGACCGGGCGCATGCGCTTCCAGCCGGGAGAGAAGATCGACCGCGGACAAGTGCGGAGCCGCGGCGAGCCATTCCTCGATGATGGGAATGTAGGGGTCGAGCATCGATGGCCGACGTGGCACAGGCTTGCGCCGCACATAGCGACGACGATGAATGCCCCGCTGCTCACCCTGTTTCCAACCGTCGCCGAGCTCTCGGGCAAAGGCCGCTAAGTCGCTATGCCCCTGCGCGACAGTCATCGCTGGCTTTCCAGCCCGTTGATCGACGCGCTTACCCAGCTCATTCTGAGCGTCCCGCATTTGTGCCAGCAATGCCACCGGATCAAGCGTCCGGTAAATCTCCCGCAGCCGACCTTTGAATGCCTCATTGAGCCTCGGGTGGACCAATGCTCTTTCGTACGGCGTAGCGGGAGGAAGATAGCGCTTGATCATCTTGGCACCTTCGCGGTGCTTCTCCTTCAGCTTAAACGAGGGCTGGAAGAAATTGATGTGCAGCCGTGCCGCAGCAAACAGGCGAGCTAATGAGCGAGCGGCATCAATGCCTTCAAACCGCCCGTAGCCCACCAGGCGGCGAACGATAGCTCCGTTCTTTTGTTCAACGAATGCCTGATCGTTCTTCTTGTAGGCCCTGGAACGAGTGACTTCGACATCGTGAGAACGGCACCACGACACGACCGTGTCGTTCATGAAGGCGCTGTCGTTATCAAAATCTAGCCCCCGAATGGGCCAGGGAAATAGGTTCTGCGCCCGCTCGAGAGCTTCGATCACAAGAGCTGCTTCACGCACGACGAGCGGAAAGCATTCGGTCCACCCCGTTGCGATATCCACCATTGTTAGCGTCTGAATGAACGCGCCAGATACGGACATGCCGCCGTGCGCAACCAGATCCGCTTCGCAGTACCCCGGCGGAGGTGATCCCCAGTCATTGAATGTACGCACCGGGACTTGCCGCCGTACGGCACTAGAAAAGCCCGCCCGCCGTCGGCGCCCTCCGGCTGCTGCGATCTTTACGTCGCTCAGCAGGCGATCGATCGTCGCCGCGCTCACCTTCAAAACCTTCGACCTCTCATCGGCAGAAAGCTTCAATCTGCCGTGCCGTTCAAGTGCCGGAAGCAAAAACGGGATCATCGCGACGAGCCGCTTACTGCAGAGCCGGTCAGAGGCGTCCCAGAGCACAATCAGTGCAACGCGAATGGAAGCTCCGTAACTGCGGCCCCGTCGCCGCGGCACGGCCGATCCCGATGCCCCGTCCACCGACAGTGCTCGGATCGCGTGCTTACGATGCCATCCCGTAAGGGCACACAGCTCGTCCAGGATCCGTGCCTTCTCGAGCCGTCCGCTCGCCCGATAACGCTCCACCAGCGCTGATGTGATCTCGCGCTTTGCGCGCATGCTGATCTTCCCTGCCATACCCGCCACCGAACTGATTCGGCAGCTCCGCCCCAGACACGACAGGAAAGTTGTCCGGTAACATTTTTAGTGAGGCAATGCGCCCCTCGGCGTCATGAGGAATTGCCCCCTCCTTGGATAGCCGAGGAGAGAGTGAATGAAAGAGGAACGAATCGCGGAAAGCTCGTCGTGGATTGATCCACGGGGGCAGGTGATGAAGACGCCGAATGACGTGGCGGAGATGTTGCGCCTGAGGGCGTGCGGGTGGGGTCTGAAGCGGATTGCGCGGCAGCTGGGCTGCAGTCATCACACGGTGAAGGACTACGTGGCGGCGGGCGGGGTGAAGCCGTTCAAGTCGCCTGAGCGGCCGAAGCGTCTCGACGGCCTTGAGGGTTGGCTGCGCGAGAGGCTCATTCGGCATCGCGGCAATGCCGACGTGGTGCGCCAGGACTTGTTGGCCGAGCAAGGCGTGGCAGTCAGCCGGCGGACGCTGCAACGCGCCGTGCAGCCCTATCGTCAGGCGCTGAAGGCGGAGGCGTTGGCGACGACGCGGTTCGAGACGCCGCCAGGCCGGCAGCTGCAGATCGACTTCGGCGAGCGTCTGGTCGAGATCGGAGGGGCGAGAGTCAAGGCATTCGTGTTCGTGGCAACGCTTGGGCATTCGCGGCGGCTGCATGTGCGTGCGTTCCGGGCCGAGAGGCAAGAGCATTGGTTCGCCGGGCTCGAGAGCACATTCACGACCTTCAGCGGTGTGCCGGAGGAAGTGCTGATGGATAATCCCCGGGCGCTTGTCGTGCGCCACGACGCCGTGAGCCGGTCGGTCCAATTTAACGACAAGCTCATCGCGTTCGCGAAGCATTGGGGCTTCCGTCCTCGCGCCTGCGCGCCGTATCGGGCGCGGACGAAGGGCAAGACGGAGAATGGCGTCGGTTACGTGAAGAAGAACGCGATCGCGGGGCATTCCTTCGCGAGCTGGGAGGCATTCGAGGCGCATCTGGCCGGATGGGAGCGTGAGGTGGCGAACGTGCGTATCCACGGCACGACCGGGGAGGCGCCGATTGCTCGCTTTGCGCGTGACGAGGCACATCGGTTGAAGCCGCTTAGCGGGCAACCGTCGTTCGGATCGTTGCGTGAACTGACCCGCGTCGTCGGGCACGATTGCGCCGTCGAGATCGACACGAACAGCTACTCAGTGCCGTGGCGCCTGATTGGCGAGCCCGTGGCGGTAACGATCGCGGCCGGGGAAGTGCGGATCCGCCATGGATTGCACCAAGTTGCGATCCACAAGCAATCGGATGGACGCCGGCTGCGGATCATCGACACCGCTCATCTCGATGGTGTTGCTGGTCGCAATGGCGCGGTCCGCCGGGCTGAGATCGCGGCGGCGGTGCTGGCGCCGTCCTCACCCCCCTCGTTGTTGCGCCCTCTTGCCGAATACGAAGCCGTGGTCGGAGGAAGCTTCTGATGGCACGGGCAAAGAAGATAATGGAAGCAACGGCCGATCCGCTCGATGCCATGCTGGCGCGACTGCAGCTCTCCGGTATCCGCGATCAGCTCGACACCCTGCTCGACGAGGCGGCGCGCGCGAACCTGTCGGCGCGTGAGACGCTGATCCTGCTGTGCGAGCGCGAGATCGCACGCAAGGACCATCGCCGCATAGAGATGGCGCTGAAGCTCGCACACTTCCCGGCGGTGAAGGAGCTTGCTGGCTTCGACTTCGAGGCGCAGCCATCAATCGATCCAAAGCAGATCCGTGATCTTGCCGCATCACGTTGGATAGCCAACGGAGAAAACGTGCTGCTGCTCGGGCCGCCCGAGTCCGATTCATACTGCCCACCTCGCTATGCCATTATAGTTCAAGCTCTCTTTGGCGGAGATCGCCAGACGACGGGCGCCGGAAGCGCCGCGCCTGCGCGGCGTTCCTGACCTCGGGGTGCTCCAGATCAGGCGCCTTGATCACCCAGGGTGCGCCCTTGCACAGCTGGTGCGCGGGCAAGCTTCGCTCCGCGATCAGGCGGCGAACCGTCGATGGGCTGACCTTCAACGCAGCGGCGGCTTCGTCCAGAGTGATTTCTCCTCTCTCCATGCGTTCGCCTTCCCGGTAGGGTGCAATAGCTTGCTGGTTGCGCAAGTGACGAACGCGGGCGCGGGTCCAGCTGTTACCGTGCCCCGTCGACTTGCCCGCTCGGTTGAGGACCGCCGCGATCGTGCCGTCGGGCATCTGGCGTGCCAGAACACGCACGAGATCAATGACATCTGCGGATGTGCTCCAGCGGTGTTGGCCCGTGCGGTTCTTTCTGGTCTCTAGCGCTGTGTGATCGCCGCCCTGCCAGTGGATCACAAGCTCAATTGCCGCATCGCCGACGCGTACAACGATTTCGTGGATTAAGGTTCGGATGATCCGCTTGCGCGTGGCAGGCGTCGCCCCAGGACTGTTCCAGGCCCGCTCCAAATCGGAGCCAAGCGCAAGCAACCGGTCGCGATCCGCCTCGCTCAGAGGACTCTCCGGCTTGGCCAACAGTGCACCGCGCTCTTCCTCGAGCGCGCGGACGGCCAGCAGGCGTTCATTCCAACGTCGCTCCAGCTCGCCGGCGACCAGGCGATTGTCGGGATCGACAGCCTCATATCGCCGACGAGCCCGAGTGGCCTCATAGCGCGCTTGCTCAAGAGAAAGTTCAAGTTGATGCAGCTTCTCGGCGTGCTCCCGGCCGCGGTCCTCCATGGCAGACAACGCAGCCTGGACTCCGAGCGGTTGCAGGCGCGCGATGACTTCGACGCTGATTGCGGCATCCACACGCAGGTCGCCGAATGAGATGCATGGCTCTCCGCCATGATTGATCTGGCTACCGCGGCAATGATAGCGCCCGACGTTACTGTGCGTGCCGCTGTAGGCAACGTGAAGTTTACGACCGCAGTGACCGCAACGAAGGAGCCCTGCAAGAAGGGCCTCACCGCAGCGGACCGAGCCACGACTCATGAAGCTCTTCCCATTGGCGTTATCGGTGATCAAGCGCTGATTCCTCTCGAACTCCGCCCATGTAATGTAGCCCTCATGGTGGTCCTTGATCAAAACCTCCCAGTTGCTGCGCTCCCGGCGGAAACCCCGCACGATTCTCTTGCGGCCGGCCTCGATCGTCACCCGACTGCCAGAACGCCCGAAGGTGTAGGCGCCAGCATAGATCGGATTGGTAAGGATGTGGCGGATCGTGTTGTAGACGGGTAACTTCCACTCGACGTGACGTCCCTCGGGGCCACTGCTGACTGCAGGCAAGGCGATTCGCTCTTGCCGTAACCATAGGTGAACCTGGCGCAGCGTCTGCATCTCGGCGAACTTGGCGAACACGAGTGCGAGCGCCTCCTGAATGCGTCGATCAGGATCCTTCTCGATCTGATCGTGGGAGACTTTGATATAGCCGATGGCAACGTTGAGGAAGAGCTCACCCCTGCGCGCCTTTTGCTTCAAGGCCTCAAGCGAGCGCTGCCGAAAGATCGACAGCTCCATCTCGCTCATTGTGCCCTTCATGCCGAGCAGAAGGCGATCATTGGGATGGCGCGGATCGTAGACGCCATCCTCATCGACGATCAGCGTTCCAACGAGCCCGCAGAACTCCAGGAGCGTATGCCAATCCCTGCCGTTGCGGGCCAGCCGAGAGGCCTCAATCGAGACCACAGCGCCAACTCGCCCTTCGCAAATCGCAGCGAGCAGCTTCTCGAACCCAGGACGCGCGGTGCCGCTACCAGAGCGACCGAGATCATCATCGATCACGATCACCTCGCTCCAGCCCAGCTGGCGCGCACGGTCGGCCAAGCCGTACTGGCGGCGCTGGCTCTCTTTGTTGTTGATAACCTGGTCGGCCGTCGACTGACGAATGTAGATGACGGCCTGGCGAGCAAGGTGCTCAGGCGTGATCTTGCTCACCGCTGTCCTCCCCGCTCACGTTGCATGTCTCGGCCGCGCTGTCGGTGAACGCTTCGGCCAGAAGCTCCTTTAAGAGCTCCAGCATCTGCTGGTGGGCTTCGATCGGAATGCTGCTGTATGTTGGAGGGCTCTCGAAAAGATCCCCCTGACGACGTGATGCGTCCGCCATGTCCGCCTCCTCGCGAATGGGATGATTCCCTGGAAGAGGAGGCTAAGACCGCATCGACGAGAACGCGCACCTCCAGCAGACGATCCACCGGAAGCCGCGGATCAGCTATCAGTCGGAAGGAAGCGGCGGCGGGAGCCGCCATCCATGCCGGCAGAAGCGTTAACGTGGCATCAGGCTGTCTGATAACAAGATGCGTCTCATCGCCAAGCCGCTTGCAGGCGACAACAACGACTGACGCTCCGCATCGCGGATGAAACGGGTAGAGGATCTCAATCTCGGATCCTAGACACCCGGCATTATGACGCTGGTTCGCCAGGCGTAGGTAAGACGCACTTGTCGATCGCGCTCGGGCGAGAGGCGATCCTGGCCGGATACACGGTGCAGTTCACCACGGCGACGACGCTGGTCGCTGGCCTTGCCAAGGCGCACGGCGAGCGACGCCTGGACGAGAAACTTCTCGCGCTGTCGAAGCCAAAGCTGCTCATCGTCGACGAACTCGGCTACTTGCCTCTTGAACCTGACGCGGCCCATCTGTTCTTCCAACTGGTCAGCCGGCGATACGAAACTGGCGCGATGCTGATCACGTCGAACCGCAGCGTTGCCGAATGGGGTACGGTGTTCGCCGATCCCGTGGTCGCCACCGCGATCCTTGACCGGCTCCTGCATCACAGCCACGTGCTGACGATCCGCGGCGACAGCTACCGACTTCGCGCCAAGCGCAAAAGCGGCCTCATCAAGACGCCGACCGCCGGTGACGGCCCTCCGGTCGGCTCCGCCTCCCTCCGGCCCGTCACCGGCGGAAACAACCTTCAACCGAGATCATAATCCGATGGTGGGGGCAGTTCTTCGTGACGCAAAGGGGGCAGTTCCGGAAGGCGTTTGACACGGCCACTTCAACATTCCCCGGACGCGCATTGACCGATCAAAACGCCGCGGGTTTCGATGCCCGTTTCAGGGGTGAACTCGGCTATCTGGCGACCCCATTTAGCCGCGGTGGCCCCGCGAAGCCTGCGGTACAGAAGCCTTATCAAAGAGGGGGCTCGCCGAATCTGCGCGGTTCATCGATTGCGAAATAAGCATGTAACGATCTCGAACAATAGGACGCGAGTTCCTGTAGAGAGTGGCTGGCTGATGAGCACGTTGCAATCAACTAAGTGCGTGTGGCGATGTAGCCGTGTCGCGAGCCTGTTCAGTTGATTCCTGCGCATTCGTGATCGACCGCTCGTGAGGAAACTTGTAGGATCGCTTGCGTACCGCAACGCGTGCCTCGGTTTTAACAGGGTGCGTTCCTGGCAAATCAGTGCGAGCAAAGGCCGCCGGACAATTGCAAAAAGCTAAGGCGACGATATGCCCCGCTGGGCCGCGTTTTACGGGATGGCTTCGAGAGCGGCTTCGCTAGGCGCACGATATGCTTCCGATATGATGTCGATGGCACGCAAACAGCTGCCGTGCAGCAGGGAGATCGGCGGACATATGAAGCTTATACCTTGATATACGTTGTGCAGCGGCTTTTGGCGTGTGATGGCAAGCTTCAAAGTCGAACTTCGCCTGATCTCCGCGCACCATGGAAAAGCAGCTGTGTCGTCCGTAGAAGTACATCAGCACATCGTCTCCCTTCTGGAAAAGCCGAATCCCATCATTCTGGATATCGGCTGCAACGATGGGACTGACACGCAAAAGTTTCTCGAGTTGTGTCCGCAACCCGAGCTCTACTGCTTTGAGCCGGATCCCCGAGCGATCGCTCGCTTCAAGACGAAGCTGGGATCCTCCCTTGGTAGGGTGAAGCTGTTTGAAATAGCGATTAGTGATCGAAACGGGACAATCGACTTCCACCCAAGCAATGCCGATGGGGATGCGAGGGATTGGGACCTATCCGGCTCAATACGCCGTCCAAAGAACCATCTTACTGAGTATGAATGGGTGCGCTTTGATCATCCTGTATCGGTTGAAACGCGTCGGCTGGATGACTGGTGCAGCGAAGCAAAGCTGGACGAAGTTGACTTCATCTGGATGGACGTTCAAGGAGCCGAGGCCGACGTTATCGCAGGCGGCATGCGGACCTTGAGCAAGACGCGCTTCATTTACACCGAATATAGTGACCGCGAGCTCTACGAAGGGCAGTTGACCCTGCAAGCCATTCTCAACTTGTTGCCATCATTTGAAGTGGCGGCTCACTACCCTCGCGCTGTGGAAGGTGATGTACTGCTCAAGAATGTGCGTGCGTAGCAGCTGCTCAGATCTGCTCTCGTGTTGTGTGGCTTGCCTTACGTGACGCGCTTCATGGGTAGCCCGGTTGTATTTCACTTCCGAGCAGGGCGCGGCCAGCGCTCTGGAGCGTTCCTTCATTCAACGCTGCGTGCTGGGCAACGACGAAGCTGTCGCACATGGCGCGCGCGAGAGTTCCTGCGGTATAGAGCGCCTCAGTTCCAGCAAGACCGCTTGCAAGCCTGCAGACCTCAGCCCCCTGCCGCGCAGCGTTCGTCGCGGCGAGCCGCATTAGCATTGTGGCGCCCAGAGTTACCTCACCCGTAAGCGCTTGCTTCCACAGCTCCTCCGTGGCCTTGTAAAAAAAACGAACGAGCGGAGCGTAGCATCGCTTCGGCTTTGGCGATTTCAAGCTGGACGTAGCCACGCTCAGCCATCACGGGCGCTCCAGTGATCGAGACGCGGCTTCCTGCCATGGTGGTCACCTCGTCCAAGGCAGAGCGCGCAATGCCGATTCCCACAATCGCGTGCGCCTGGGCAGCGAAAGCCACAGAGGGATAGCGATAAATCGGGCCATCAAGTGTCGGTGGACCGCCGCGGATCAACGTCCATTCCTCTGGCACTATGACATTGCTGACAACAATGTCGTGGCTTCCCGTGCCTTGCAACCCGATGACATCCCAATTGGGCCGGATTGTTACCTTCTCGGCCGGCATCACGGCTACGCGCGGGAGGTCACCAGTCGGATCGTCATCTACAGTGATACCAAGTCCTATCAGATCCGCTCCCGGCGAGCCGCTCGCGAATGGCCACACGCCGTTCACGACAAATCCACCGGTGCATCGCTTGGCTTGCTGGAGCGGGAAAAGCGCACCCGCCAATGCGACGTCGGGTCCATTGGCGTACACATTTCGAAGCGTGTCGTCCGGAAGAGCAGCGAGGTAGCGAGCTCCATCCCCAAAGCTGGCGACCCAGCCCGCAGATCCGTCGACTTCGGAGATCCGCTCGATCAGGCGGCTAAAGTCCGCGGGCGTCCGCTCCTCGCCGCCGAAACGCTTGGCGACCATGGCCCGGTAGACGCCGATACGTCTGAAGCCGTCGATGCTCTCTTTTGGAATATCTTCTGAGCGCGGCCAAACTCGTTGCGACGCTCACGGATCTCAACGAGTAGGGAGGACAGATCAGCCCAGGTCGAAGCGGTGGCATGGGTTTCGGCAGGCATCGTTTCTGTTGGAGCGTTCATAAATTGTCCTCCGTGTCTTGAGCGGATCACCATTGCGCGTTACTCATGTGGCTTGTGCGTGTGGCGAGGCCAGGTGGATGATAGCGGCTACACGGTAATCCGAAGCTGTCGCAGTTGATCTGGAATGCAGGGGATTGCACCCGGTGGCTTCCCAACCTAAGGGACCGGGGAGTTTCACAAGGATGTAGCTGTTGCAGCTGGCCTTGACGCTGGGTTGCCGAGCAATCGATAAGCGGCGGTGACAAGAGCCGTCCTTGCCGTCCTGGGGCCTGCGCCATTCAATGGGGGCATGCGGTGTCATGTCTGCTCCAATGGACGCGTCGTCACATTCGGGACATGCCGAGCCGTACCAGGTGCGGAACTTCTGATTTGCGTTCGGGACGGCGTCCGAGCCTACGGCTTCTTTTCCATTTTCCCACCAATCGACGTGCCATTAAGCATGTCTGCCGCCCTCGTCTTAGTCATGCGAGATCACTGCGCCGTGCCGGCGCAATGCGCGTGGTTCGTGTTTGCTTTCAGACGAAAATGTCATTCAGTCAACAATCCGCAAGAAAAGACGACCTTGGCGGATCTCGACCGCTGACCGGCTGGATTCAACGTTCATGATAAACGCGAAGGCGTGCTCCGATCTCCCGGCGCTACCGACAGCCTCATTTGCTTTCGAGCAACTGCCAGTAAGTGAGGTAGAGGCGGACCTTCGCACGGCAGGTGTTAAACAAGTGTACGAGGGCAGCCTCGGTAGTTCGAGCTGGCTCCAAAACTGCCCGCCCATGCGAGCGAAGACGAAGCGCTTCGAACAGGTTTAGGCTGTTGGAGGTCCGCTTCGCCTTTCTGCGTTCTATGGTAGCTAAATTTATGACTTGCGTGGCCCATTGCGGCCTGTCGCTGCCTGATGCTGAGCATCCGTGGCTACTACCTCAAACGAGCAGTCATGCTGCTCGCTGTAGGCGGTCTTCAGTCCCTGATTGAGCCTGTTGATAAAGTATGTGAGCCGCTGACCCAATAGAGACGTTTGTGCGGCAAGTCGCAATAGAAATCGTGTCGGCTCGGAAGTCCAGAGCTCGCGACTGCTCCGAAGCTTATCGCTTTCAATCGGGCAACCAAGAGTAATGCTGCCGCGCGCGCTATGTGCGTGTGTTGATGCTGGCCACCCGCTGCCGACATGAGTACGTACAACGGGAGGATAGCTAAGAGGCCACGCATACCGCGGGGCTTTTCCGAGGCGATGACAATTGTGAATTGGACAGCATCCGACGCATTTGTTCAAGACAATGGACCATCAAACAGCGCCTTCCCGAAATGCAAAACCGGACTGCGGATGATTTGCCGCGGGTGTGAAGATGCTAGCCCTAGCTCACAATATCCACTTTTCCGGTTTCGAACCGATAGAGGCCCCCCACGACCTTCAGCCGGTTCTGCTCGACCGCATCGTTCAGAATCGGGCCCGTCGCTCTGAGTTTGTTGACGTTGTCGATCACATTCTGTCCAATTGCTTTGGCGAATATGTCGCCGTCTTGCTCTAGAGATGCCTTGACTGAAGGAGCAAGTGCTTTGACCAGGGATGAGATGTGCCCCGGCGGCGGCCTATTCTGATGCAGCGACTTGATTGTCGCGTCTATCGCACCGCAATGATCGTGGCCAAGTACGAGAATCAGTGGCGTGTTGAGCACTGAGACCGCATATTCCATACTGGCGATCGTATCATCGTTAGCGAAGTTGCCGGCAACGCGGCAGACAAACAGATCACCAAGTCCGCTGTCGAAGACAAGTTCGGGCGGGACGCGGGAGTCGGCGCAGGTTAGAACCGCCGCATAGGGATTTTGGCCTTCGACCAAGACCGGGCGCTCGCGCCTGAAATCATCGGCTCGTGGTTCGCCCTGCACATACCGATCGTTTCCCTTCAGCAGCCGCTGCAGAGCAGCATCCGGCGCGAGCACGTTGTCTGGCTTTGGCTGTCCCCTTGCGTCCTCCACATCGACAATGTTGCTGCCGAGTCCGAGAAATACTGTCGAAACACCGAACAACAACAGCGCCCGGCGCGAACGCGCGAACTTGGTTAGGGAGTCCATGTTTAGAGAATGGTCTTCGTGCATGTGTCGCCTCATCGCGCGGCCTTATGCCAGCCGGTGGCTCGGGCTTCCGCTTCGCTACAGAGCCAGCGTTCGCCTCGCTTGTTCGTCATGTCGATTTGTTCATATCCAGGTTGCAGCGGCATGAGATAAATGCGCTCGCCGCTGCGATGGGTTCCCTTTATCAGGCACTCGGGGGACGGCGGTTCAGACAGCAGGATGGATCCTAGCAAAAGTTCCTGAGCGTCTACCGGAACCGAGTTTCCACCCACGATAATTGTGGCCCTGTTGCGGTTACGCCAGTCCCAGGGCGCGATGAACGCCCCGGACCAGAGCCCTGCATAATTTGTGCTCGCCACCAACTCATAGATCACGTAGCTATGTTGAGCTGCACCAGCCGATAGCGCCCAGCCTGAGCGCACCATCCAAGCATTCACATCCTCGCCTTCGATCAAGCAATTGCCTAGGGCGCGCCGTTGCTCATCAAGTCGTTGAGTCTGACAATCCCACGTTCGCCCATTCGCGTGCTTGATAAGCTCGTCGCGAGCGGCTACGCCACAGGCCCACTTTCGGCCTCGGGCGTCGAGGCAAATCTGATCGGTCTCAGGAGCTTCGATTCCAGACAGCCGAATGGTGGTTTGCTCGATCTCAATCGTGTTCCCGTCGAGGATGCGCGGAACACCGCTGAGCGTCGCCGCGCACACCGGAGATGTAATGAGTGCGAGTAATGCGAACATTGTTCCGCGGCGCATCATCCCGACAATATCCTTTCGCTCCTGATCCATGCTCACTGCCGATAGATTAGGCTGTTTGATCGCGTTATATCCGGCGTTCCGCCACAAGCGGTAGAAGTGTGCTCTATGACAGCTTGTCGTGAGTTCGAACCTACGACCTGACGCCACGTAAGGATCAAGTGATTTCATCCGCTGCGCGCGCAGCGAATACGAGCATCGACGTCTTCCTCACTGAAAGCGTACGATACTTCTCGACTTGAGCTGGAGATCCTCGCCTCTAAGCGGCGAACTCGCGATGTTGAACAATCCCGAGCCTCGGAATGCTGCGCTTAGTCTTGCAAATGGTGAGCGAGTCTGGACCTCCGGCGCCAGCGGTTGGGTACGGAGGAGCAGCAACGTCGCTATCGTTGATGACGAAGTCATCAGAAAACAGTACGTGGACGACGGTTTCGACGAGGGCTCGGGGATGAGCCGTCGCAGGCCACGGCTAACAGGGCCGACCCCGGGTGACGTTCTCCCAGGTATCGTCTCAGCCACCGCTGAGTGTCGCTCCACCTCGCTGTGCGGACGCTACTGCGTGGGCACTCAATTGGCGATGCGCGGAGTACGCCGGACCGGCCTTGGACGGAAGCTTATCCACCGGCGCACGCATTGAAAAATGCATGACAGCTGGTTCGCCGGGAAGCAGGCATCTCGCAAACTACGACGGGCCCTCGCGCTCTGCGCCTGTCAGAAAGATCGCGAAATCATGCTGCCCAAAGTACGACGAGCCGAAAGCTCCGGGAGAGGCGACTGAGCTGTCGCAGTTGCAGGGCGCGGGACCGTTCAATGAGGGGCTCGCCTACTCTTCCTCTTTCTCTTCCTCTGGTTCGGTGCGCTGAAACCAGGACCCAGGAGGGAATTTCGCGATATGCTTGGCAAAGCTGGACTGTGGCTCCCCAATCTTTTACTTCGCTCTTCTCGAAAGTGATGACCCCGTTGTGTGTAAAATAACGTGGTCCTTGGATATTACAGTTTACTAATAGGAGAACGCGCCACAGATCACCTTTCTGGGTCGGCTTGTGATTGGGCTTCGGTAAGTAATCTACCACAGCTTCAACGATAGTGCATCGGCCTTTCCGAAGAACATCGCCGAGCCGACCTTGGGGGGTAGTCACAAAATTGAAGTTCGACAGATCGTGTAGAAAGCGAAGGTTTGCGTTCCTTTCGCCATCTGCGACTTCACTGGCGATCAACGAGAGTGCGAGCGCGTGCCAGCCTAATTCCATCGGCTGCGCGTAGGTTGACGCAAGTTCAATTGTACCATCGAGCCCGACTTTCCAGGTGATAACGTAGTGTTCGTCCGATTTGTTGTGTTGGTGCCTGGTCCACGAAACGAAAACAAAGTCGTCTCCGCCAAGTTCAGCGACGCCCCACATTTGGGGGACGAACTGTGCCACCTTCGAGACATTGGAGATGATTTGTTCTACCGTTTCACCATCTTGCGCCCGCCAAGCCGACTTGAATCTCTCGATAAGGGGGCTGTCGACCGACCGGATACGGCTGCTCGTGGCGGCCGGCCAGGCGAGGCAGATTAGAGATGCACCTAGCCACAGATATAGCAGGGGTCTTGCAAACAGTCTCTTCATAACCTCGGCGTCTCCCATCCAGAGACTTAGGCAGCAGGTGACTTGAACTTGCTCTGAGCGAGAGGCAAGAAGTTAGCGACGACGCGATAAGGCTGTTCGACGCCGTTGCCTATGTCACGCGGCGCTAACTTCCCTGTCAGCGACAGCATTCCAATTGGCTGAGCTGGCATGCCCAGCAGCAGCAGTCTGGGCATGCCGACGGATTGCATTCTTCGTGCCAGGCAATGGGCGAAAATACGCATCGATTTTGTGTGTTCTTGTCGCCTTTCCGACGTGCGCATGTTTCGATGCTTCCATTCGGCGCATCGGCCGCAGCTTGGACCCCCTTGTCCCGCAGTAGAAGAAGCGAGCGCCTCGGATGGAAATCTGATCCCGGCTTGGAGTGCCGCTGCCACCATTGAACGGTGTGCTTCACGATCGCCTTCTTCGTTGACCTACATGCCGGCCAGCGACACGAAGCCGAGTTAGCCGCCGACGTTGAAGTCTGGCTGGCAGGCGATCAATCGGCGCGCCGCGTGTGGTGCCCGAGTGCGCCGAAAAAACCTCCGCTATCGATGCGGATCCTTTAGCAAAGAAGCCGCTGCCCGGTGCAGCTGCTGGGCGAACGCTGAAACGAAGCCGCGTCGAACGCTGCATCTGCTCGAAATGGCGGTAGTCCTCGCCGCGAACGCTGCCTTTGTCCCTGCCATCGCCATAGCGTGCAGAGGCATCCCATGGCAGCTACCGATGCTCACTCGAGACTTTCTGACACGCGATCTCTGACCAGCCAATGTTTCCGGGTGGCGGTTAATCGTTGAGACGCACAGTCATTCGCCGGTCAACGGTCATTCGCTTACCAGATGTCGCAGACTAGCTTGGTACACAATCTGAGAGGTTGACGGGAAAGGTCTCCTACCGATAATCCAGGTCGTCGAGGTTCTCCGGGGCGTGTTCGATCCGGAGCTAAGAGGGAAGCCGGTGCAATGCCGGCGCTGCCCCCGCAACTGTGAGCGGCGAGCCACTGTCCAACGATGTCACTGAAGCCTCCACGGCTTCGGGAAGGCCGGACAGCAGCGACGACCTGCAAGCCAGGAGACCTGCCCCGGCAAAATATTGGTCCACGGGCGGGGTGTCTCGGTGGTGCGCCAAGCAGCTGTCGCATGCGCGACTTCGACTGCCTGCGTCCGCCATGGCCTTGTCCCCAACAGGGGTTAAGCTATGTCTCTTCTCTCTCTTCCCGTTGCTACGCTCGGAACGCCACGCATCGGTCCACGCCGTGAACTGAAATTCGCTCTCGAAAGGTATTGGGCCGGTAGGATAAGCGAACAGCAGTTGCAAGAGGACGCATCCGGCCTGCGCGCAGCGAACTGGGCTCGTCAGAGCTCTATCGGCGTCACTATCATTCCGTCGAATGACTTCTCGCTGTATGATCAAGTGCTCGATACAAGTGTCATGGTTGGCGCGATCCCGGAGATCTACGATTCGAAGGGAGAATCCGTTTCCCTTGCGACGTACTTCGCCATGGCCCGCGGATCGCAATGCGACGACCTCGACCCGAGTGTCGGTCACGGCCTACGAGGATCTGGCGCGCCAGCGCAGGAGATGACCAAGTGGTTCGACACCAATTACCACTACATGGTTCCAGAGTTTCACAAGGGACAGGCGTTCAGGCTGTGCTCTCGCAAACCCATTGAAGAATATGAGGAAGCAAAGGGTCTGGGCTTTCAAACCCGCCCCGTTCTTATCGGACCGGTCACATTCCTAAAGCTCGGCAAGAGTGCCGATAACTCGTTCCAGCCCCTCTCCCTGTTGGATGATCTGATTCCGGTCTATATCGAGGTTCTTCATGAATTGGCCAAACGAGGGGCAAGATGGGTTCAGTTTGACGAGCCCAGCCTGGTCCTTGATCTGGACGAGGCGGCGCGAAAATCCTTGCTACATGCCTATAACCGGTTGGCAAAGGAGGGACCGGCTATCAAAATCTTGGTTGCCAGCTATTTCGGCGCACTAGGCGACAATCTGGATACTGCCTTGAGCCTGCCAGTGTCCGGCCTGCACGTCGATCTGGTTCGATCGCCGGAGTTATTGGAGCAGATCATTGCTGACGGGCGAGCTGATCTCGTCTTGTCGCTCGGTGTCATCGACGGCAGGAATGTATGGAGGTCGAACTTGTCGTCGCTACGCCAGAGGCTAGAGCCCGCGATCGCGAAGCTCGGTAAACACCGTGTACAGCTAGCTCCATCCTGCTCGTTGCTTCACGTACCAGTCGATGCTGAACTAGAGACCGGGCTCACTTCCGACGTCAAGAGCTGGCTCGCCTTCTCGGTTCAGAAGATGCGTGAGCTTGCGATCCTGGCGCGGGCACTCGCTGGCGACCGGAATGTCGGGCAAGCTCTTGCCGAGTCGGAATGCGCTGTGACTGCCCGCCGGAGTTCGCCGAAGATCCATGATGCGAATGTTGCTGCCCGGATGAGGGCGATCGACCAGAAGATGCGCCGGCGAACGAGCCCATTTGCCCGTCGTTCCGAGATTCAAAGGGTGCGCTTCGGACTACCAGCGTTCCCTACGACGACGATCGGATCATTTCCACAGACGGCTGAGGTCCGAGGTGCTCGTGCGGCGCATGCGAAAGGCACGATGAGCGACGAACAATATGACAGGTTTCTTAAGGAGGAGATAGCCCGCGCTGTACGTTGGCAGGAAGACATTGGGCTTGATGTCCTTGTGCACGGCGAATTTGAGCGCAATGACATGGTGCAGTACTTTAGCGAAAAACTCGCAGGCTTCGCATCGACCAGCAATGGATGGGTGCAGTCCTATGGCTCGCGCTGCGTTCGTCCCCCGATCCTGTTTGGCGATGTAGTGCGGCCGAAGCCGATCACCGTAGAATGGTGGCGCTACGCGCAGTCACTAACGAGCAAGCCAATGAAGGCGATGTTGACCGGACCGGTGACAATCCTGAATTGGTCGTTTGTTCGCGATGATCTTCCTAGAAGTGAGGTCTGCCGTCAGCTTGGGCTCGCAATCCGAGACGAAGTCCGCGATCTCGAGGATGCCGGTGCAGCCATGATCCAGATCGACGAACCCGCACTCCGCGAAGGATTGCCATTGCGCCGATCGGAGTGGAACGAATATCTCGATTGGACGGGAGATTGTTTCCGCATCTGCTCGTCCGGCGTTAGCGATCAAACGCAAATCCATACACATATGTGCTACTCGGAGTTTAACGACATCATCGGCGCAATCGCCGCAATGGATGCGGATGTAATATCGATTGAGACGTCGCGCTCTAAAATGGAGCTACTGAACGTATTCACAGAGTACAGGTATCCAAATCAAATTGGACCGGGTGTGTACGACATCCACTCTCCACGCGTTCCCGGGACGAGCGAAATGAAGGAACTGATGGTGTTGGCTCAGGCGCGTTTGCAGAAATCGCAGCTCTGGGTCAATCCGGACTGCGGCCTAAAAACGCGCAAATGGGAGCAAGTGCGGCCCGCGTTGGTCAACATGGTCGCTGCCGCCCGCGAGCTGCGCGCTGCATCCGATCCGCAAAACCATTGATCCCGAGCTTAGTCTGTTGTCGACGAGGTTAATTCGCTAGTGGTGATTTGCGTGCTCCACAATGTCGAACCAAAGTACCCGGCCCTTGATGGGCCGGGGATGGAGCGGCGTCCGATGAGACGGTGACGCGTCGCGCTACTTTGTCGCGGTCCGAGGGAGAATCGCCTACGGTTCGAATCAAGAGTCCGGACAGGCAGTTCTTTCTCAAGCGCACGCCGATGCTTGCGGAGATGGAAGCTGCTATCCAAGCCAGATGCGCCAATGTGCGCGTAGACAGATTCACGCTCGATAGGGCCGAAGACGGTACGCGGTCTCGATGGCGCCGGCCGCGACATAAGGCTATCGGCCGTGCCGCCGGCTGGATCAGGTCACAACCTCCGCCGTTGGCATTTGTCGCTTTCCGCAAAGCTAGACCGGCGGCCGGTATTTCCAGCAATCCCACCGGCGGCGGTGCTATGGTCCAACATGCTGTCATGTCACATCCTTTGTTGGTGAGAGACTTTCTTGCCTGCGCGTCACCATCGTTGGCTTGTCGGTGACGTCAAACGCGCCCTCGCGAGCGCGGCAGATCGCTCAGCGAGAGGGGGAAAGACGTCGGAGCCAGTGGACACCATTACGACTCGCATAGTCGCGCTCGGACACGTCATCGGGCTGATTCGCAGGTCAATGATGTAGAGGTCATCGCAAGCGGCGCAGCTTATCATGTTCAGGTAATTTTGGTGCGGCTCTGGTGCGCTTGGCAGCTGTCTTAACAACCGCTCACTGCTGTCGGACGGAAAAGCATAACGGCAAACCAAGTATTTCGGACAGCCATGCGGCGGTTACGGGGGAGCAACTTCTAGCGGAAGTCAGCTGCTGCCGCAGCATTGATAGGGGTCAAAAGCAATTGCGCTTCCGAGAATAGCGGAGCTCGACGGGCCGCTACGAGCCGGACACGCCCGGGCGAGACATTTCTCGGTCAAAGCCCCGTTTTTGCATGAGGAGCCTACGAGGCCCCGGTCACCGGCCTAAAGTAGCGGGCGATATGACAGGTTCGACAGGGGCGATCGCGCTTCCTCGAGGCAACAGGACCCTCAGCCGCGCGGTCTGTTCCTGAGGGAGCGGGACAAACCCATTTAGAAGCTGATTGAGGCAGATCAAAAACTCTCGCCCGAAGTGGGAGTAATGGTCGGGCGAAACCACATCAAGACAAGACCATGCCTTCATTTACCGTTCGGTTTATCAAGACATGTTTGTGACGATACCGGCGGCGGACATCGTGCGCGCCAGGCAGCGTTCCAGGTCGATGCGGCCTCCCTGGGTGCTGCCGCTCAGCAGGCGGAGATCGATTTCTGCAAGCAAAAGAGTGTCCGTGATTGGACAATCTTCGCTGATGTGCTCGTGCTTCGAGCACCACTTGCATGAGGTTAATCCGTTCACGTGGTCCTTTCGAGCTGAAGCCTCAGCTCTCCTGAACCCTGAGGCAACGGCCGCGTAGCCGAGGCGATCTTCACGTGCGTCAGAACGATTGCTGGAGTATCATTTGGCCGTCCAGCGACTTTAGAGAAGACTGTTGCTTCGATGTCACCAAATGAATGCATGACCGATCTACGCTCGCGTCAAAAGAGGGACGATATGTTCGATATATATCTGAATCGAAGACATCTCTTGGTCGTCCCGAAAGGCTTTGCGATCCCCGCGGGATTGGGCTTGAATTGGAAGCGAAGGAAGCGGGCGGTTCGTTCCGTGAGCGACGTCATTCGACATGATGTGCAACAGCGAGGCTACCACCGACGTCGCTTGATCCCAAATCGGGGGAAGGCGGTAGTTGAGACCGTGACACAGTCTTAGGCGGCACAGCCATGCTGCATCATTCTTCGGAACACTCTGGGGAGGGCGTCGCAGATGCCGCCCAAAGCGTTGGTTTTCGCACCCGAAGCGAAGTGGTTATCGTGCATTAAGGGCTTGAGGAGGACGGCTTCTTTTGAAAAGCTGCGCACGGCTGAAGAGCTTACCTCAAGATCATTGATATGGAGAGTTTATTTGCCTCGATGGCGAGCGCGTGAGTTTTCAGCTGTCCATTCTGAAAATACTTGCCGGTCAGCCACACGGTCGGGCGAGCATCGAAGTCGTTAAGCAGCATTTGGCTATCTATTATAGCAGCGGCCCGGAGTGGCCGGCTCGGATGAAGCGCATCGCAAGCCGCGCACCCCAACTCGATATTTTCGGCCAGAGCTTGATCGAGCGAGACGCAGGATGCTGGATCATCAGCGAGCAGGGAAGGAAATATCTCGAGACACTCGAGCAGTTAGATCGGACTGTCATGCAAGCTGAGGTGGAGCGGGAGAACGTGCAAGTGTCGACAGCTGAGCAGCCGCCACCTTTGACTTTGCAGCTAGGAATGAACGTAGGCAGGAAGCGCCCCGCAAGCGATTGAGCGTACGCAAGCCCCCAAAGCAATCATCGCCGGACGTTGGAACACAGCGACGTTCCGCTCGCTGTCCGAACGTCCCTGGTTGGAGCTGTTCAGCTTGATAGCTATTTTGGCTCATTATCCGGAACATGTCCTTCTACATGCGTAGATTCGAACGGTAAGAAGTTCATTGCGAGGCATTCAAAGAACGAATCCCTCTGCGCCGCGGCTGTACGAAATTTACAGTTCCAGAGCTTCATTAGATCCAGACGTTTCGCCTCGCGAGAGTCATATCGAATCTATATGTGGGCGGGACTGCCTATAACGTTGCCCTTTTTTTTATGGAAAACCGTGTTACAAGCCACCCCTCTTAAAAGGAGCATATATCGTGAAAAAAGCAACCAAGAAACGCGTTAAGCGACGCGAGTGGACGAGGGCAGATATCAGAGAGCTCAAAGTCCATTCAAAGGCCAGAACCCCGGTAATCAAAATAGCAAAGATGACCAAACGGAGCGTCGGTGCGCTCCGCCAGAAAGCGCTAAACCTCGGAATTGGGCTCGGACATCAGCGATAGTGTTGGATGCTGCCGGCAATGGCGCGGTAGGGCGGCTTGCAGGCCGCCCTCAGCGCCACAGAAATTTTGCGACGACTAGCTTCACCCATCCGCGCCGCGAGATTTTTTAATCGCGGTTCAATGTCGCGGTCGGGCTCACGCATCCTCTCGCCGTTGATTGTCTAAGATGGTCTCAACGGTTACGGCTATTGCGATCCTTATTGGCAGTGAAGAAATTGTCTTGGTCACAGCCCTGCGAAGGATTATGAATGCCCGAGCAATCTCGCCTCCTTCGGCAGGGGTTGGCGCTAGGCGCATGTCTCGGATAATCTAGTTGGATTTTGGATCAGGTCCGTTATTCCAACCCTTCTTCGCGTTGGTCAATTAACGAGCGACGTTGCACGATCCGCTAACCCAAAATGCACCGTACGGTTTGGGGAGTGGACTTGTGTAAGACAAACTGTCCGGTGCTATAATCCAGAGTGTTGAACGGCTAACGACGGGCTGACAGGAAAGTTGCGTCGGGATTGCTTCCCCGTTGAGAAGATTGCTCGGTCTTACCTTGTGATGTGTACGATATGAACTGCGCCTTTGCTACACTCTTCTCATATCCGTTCGGGTGTGCGTAGCATCAGCGAGAGAGATGCCGCATGTACCTTTCAAGGCCCCAGCATGCTGCTTTTGATGATAGCAAAAGCCCTATGTGTCGCGGGCGGTCTTCGGCAAAACTTCCGTATAGTGTCTTCCAACCTTTCCATAAGCGCGATCAATGTTCGTGCAATTGAGTGGTCGCTTGATTTCGTGTAGCTCCCGAGCAATTCGCAAAGCAATGGTAGTAAGCTCTTCCGCAGTCTGGCCCAATTAATCGAGCGGCGCCTAAGGCAGAGGATATGAATGGTTGTCGGTTTCAGAGTTTATACGGAAGAGCTGCTCTCAAGTGTTCTTGTGGCTGGCTTTGTTGTGCCCAATCGAGCTAACGCCGGCGGCGGGCTCTCTTCAAGCACGAATGTCTGAACCATGAGCGGACGTCTTTGGCCGTTCGTCTGCGGTGTGTTTTCTCCTCGGTCTTCCGCGATCCGGGACCACACTCCTTGGGCATTTACTCCAGCATCATCCAGACATTTTAGCTCCCCCTGAGCCCTGGTTGATGCTGGCGCTTGAAGCGTTTGGCGGGGTGGTTTCTTCCCATCCGGCGGGGGGCGCACTGATTGAGGCCGCGTCCTCTCAATTCTTGGGGCGGATCAATCGCACAGCGGCCAGCCGCGCTTTTGCCGATGCAGCATACGATCAGTATCTCGCAGAAGCAGGCAAGCGGGTCATCTTAGACAAGACACCACGATATTGGACGGCGCTTGATTTTCTCGATTCAGTCTACCCAGAAGCGCCACATATCCTCCTGATGCGCAATCCCTTTGCAATCGCTGCTTCCTTGAAATCTACGTGGGGCATCCCGCTCCGGGCAGAAAGCTCAGGTAGTGTCAGCGTCTCCAGTACCGTCGATCTCATGCTCCGTATGCCCGACGGGATCATATCCTCGCTTGCCGATTTAGTTCTGGACCTTCCTAGGTTAGCTGCGCACCGCACTCGCCCGCAAACACACTTGGTGCAATACGAAATGCTTGTGGCGCATCCTGAGAAGGAAATTCGGCGGCTGCTGGCGGCGCTCGAGTGTGATCCAGCGGCTTTCACATCGGCGGACAGGAAAAAGCAGATTATCTCCGAACCAGCAGCTTTGGAGACCGAAAAATACTAGAGCGAACGACCATCGACCAAGGTTCTGTTGAGGCGTGGCGATCTCAACTGAGCGTCGAAGAGATGCAAACAGTGACCAATCTCGTCGGCGCCGAGCTTCTTTTAGAACTCGGATATGAGGAGGAACTGCGACACGCCCGGAAAGCCGGAGTTATGGACACCGGAGAGGAGGTAACCGAACTCTATCGTCGGATATTTCGGACGTGGTGGCGTTTCCGAACTACAAAGAGGGGAGCGTTATCGGCCTCGTCTCACGCTGAAGCACCAGTCCACGTCGCCTCGAATGTCTCGGACAATCGCGACGCGGCTATCCAAATGTTGCGGGACGAAGTCGCGCGACTGGAGCAGATCCTCAATATCGCCTAATGTAGTTCGAGTGCTTGCAATCAAACAAGCTCATTAATTTGACCAATGTCGTTGGCCGCACGATCTGAGCACCCATGACGGATCACGGGGAGCGCGGCGGAATTCGATATGCTTGCCACGTCTTCAAGTCTTCTCATGAATAGATGCTAGTGGGTCGCACAAAGGGGATGCCGGCTGTGCGTAATAGTTATCGCGTTTTTCCTTGAAATAGATGCCCTTTTGCTTAAGCGACCGCTACTGCCGCCGATGTTGCCAATTTAAGGAGCGTGACCTCCATGGAGATCTTGATCCCACGTTCGTCAACGCGCCAGTGAAGGTCGCACTAGTGAATTCGCTGACCTGATCCATGTTGAGGATCTTCGGAGTGCCATACTTCGCCGCCGCCTCCAGAGCCGCCACGTCAAGACCGCACGGCTCTCAATCGATCATGTCACAAAGGTAAAGCAGCGCGGCCGATGGGAATACGTTATGTGCGCCGACCATAGTTGGTTCGGCTGGTCGATCATCATGTTGCACAAGAAATAGGGAAGATCTTGCCCGGCGTTGGCCTCGTCTTGTTCCGCCTTGCTCTCCGGGGCGATGCCCATCCTCCTCCGCATCAACCGGTGCGCGCGCGTGCAATTGACCTAACGTTCCTCAACTATCAGCATCACGATCACCGCCCTAGACCAGGAACGACCGGGGCGAGAACAGCTCTTCGAGACGCCGCATCGGCCAAGGTCGGCGTTATCGACCGGACGGGAGAGCCGAGCGCGCGATCCCAAGCAACATGCATTGCCGGCGGATTGACAGCGCCATCAATGGAAGCTTGTACGATCGAGCAGGTGCTTCAGAGGCGACAACGCCAGCACAGCGGCTCGGAAGTGAGGTTCACAGGACACACGCCTCACGCTAGGTGCTTGCGTCGGTGATGGTACTCGCTACTCACCTAGGAAGCCGCGCTTTGTGCCAGCCGAAAACACAGCGAGCTTGACGCAGCATGGATCGACTGATGAGACGTTACGCGCCGTAAAGCGGAGTAGAGCGCCGAGAGGTGCTGCCAAGGCGGTTCTTTTGCGAAAGCAATATCTCTGTTTCAGGCTCTCCGGCAGTTCAGTGCAGAAGGTACAGCAGTCAACGCGGAAGCAAGACAGGCGATACTGGATTGCTGGAGGTTTTTTACTGCCAGGGGGAGTCGTGAGGGCCGAACTCTCAAAATTTCTAGCTCGCTGCGAACCTCCGCTCGCCTCTGCGTAGGACGGGAGTGCAGTCAGAAAAAAATGCGCGAGAAGATCGTTGGAGAGGGTTGAAACGCCCCTAACGTCAAGTTGTACGATCTAAAAATGACAATGACCGCCAGCAGTGTCCGAAATCCTCAAACAGCGACAGAGCCCCGTTGCATCAAGACTCGAGCCATCAGAAATCTGAATGGGTTCGACGAAAGCTTTGTGAAGGATCGCTTTGCATCTGGGATGAAAAATTGGCTTGTCATCTTGCCGGCGGCTGAAGTCGACGGCAAGTGTTGCGTCGATCTATGGCGCTTCATTCGAGCTGTTTACCGAGGAATGCGGCGTGCCACAGAGAGGCCTCTGGTGGGATGGGCGTACTCCAAATCCAACGAAGAACACAACTTGAGGAGAACGGTTTGACAAGACAGCGCTCTTTGCTGACGCCTGGTCCATTGTCGTTATCGCTGGCGGTGAGGAGCCAGATGCAGCTTGACCTCGCATCCCGCGATGACGAGTTCAAGGAGGTGACCGCCAGCATGAGGCGGCTGATGCTCAGCCTATTGCGAAGTGCTGAGGATTATTCGGTAGTGCCTATTCAGGGAGGCGGCTCCTTTGCAATGGAGGCGGCTCTCTCTTCATTCGTGTCCCGTGTCCATAAGCCGCTTGTTTGCATAAACGGAATCTATGGCGAGCGCATTTTGCAAATTTTGCGGCTGTGGGGCGTCGAAGCGCTGAAGCTCGTCAAGCGAGCGACGGACCCTTTGGACCCTCGAGAAATCGGTGAGTATCTAACCAAGCATCCTGACGTTACGCACCTATGTTTCGTCCATTGCGAGACAACGACCGGCATCGTCAATCCCTTGCAAGAGTTAGTGGAGGAGGCAAAGCGACGTGGCGTAAAGACGATCATCGATGCGATGAGTTCTTTTGGCGCCCTCAACATCGACCTGAGCAATCGAGGACCCGACGTATTGGTCACATCGAGCAACAAGTGCATAGAAGGCCCGCCGGGGGTGGCGTTTGTCGTCACCTCGCGCCAACTGCTGGAGAATGCGGTTCAAGAACAGAGGTCGTTTGTGCTCGATGTGAGAGATCAGTGGCTCTCGCTCGAGCGCACCGGTGAGTGGCGGTCGACCCCTCCTACCCACATCGTTCAGGCCACTGCAATGGCCTTGAAGATTTTGCACGAGGAGGGCACCGATGCGAGGCGCCTTAGGTATGAAAAGGTTAGAGACGATATTGTCAAAGAACTCGAAGGCGTTGCGTCTCCGCTGCTGTCTCCGGACTTGCAGTCGCCGGTCTGCGTTGCTTTCAGTGCGCCGCCCGGAATTGTCGACCAGGCAAGCTTCGATGGACTTTATCGCCACCTGGCGGCCCACAATCTCTACGTCTACTCGAAGCTGCATCTTGCGACACGCAGCTTTCGCGTCGGTTGCATCGGGGAGATCCAACCCAGCTGGATTGAGCAGTTGGGGTGCGCTTTTCGTACCTATTTTCGGTCCGGTCAGGCCCGGTCAGAAAGGCCAGTGCCGGGGCAAGTAGCAGGGGCTCGTGTAAAGGTACCCGCTCGAGCGGCTGGAGACCGGCAGCCGTGTCTTCCTGCCGAGACTGCCGTTCTTCATGCGGGCTATCGACGCGACCCCGTGACGAAAGCTGTCGCAGTGCCGATTTACCAGAATACAGCTTATGAGCTCGATGGCGATTTAAGCCACATCGCCGACGTCTATAACGTCAAGGCCGATGGATTCACTTATACGAGGATCATCAATCCGACGACCCGCGCGCTGGAGAAGCGCTATGCCGCTGTCGACATGGGAAGGGACTCGCTCGCCGTTGCGTCAGGGCAAGCGGCGACGTTCCTTGCCATCGTGAACCTCTCAAGTGGCGAAGTGGGCGACAATATCGTCGCGTCACCGTACCTATACGGCAATACGTGGAATCTGCTCCATAACACACTAAAGCGGCTCGGAATTAGCGTCAGGACGGCAGATCCTCGGAGGCCCGAGACGTTCGAGCGCGCGATTGATGACCGCACAATATGCCTATTTGGAGAGGTGATTTCGAATCCCTGTCTGATTCCGCTCCCGGTCAAGCAGTTGGCGGAGATCGGCCGAAGGTACGGAGTGCCACTGGTCGTTGACAACACGACCACACCTCTGGCCTGCCGGCCCGCAGATCTCGGCGCGGCTATTACGACGTATTCCGCGACGAAATATATATCGGGCCATGGCACGACGCTTGGCGGGCTGATCGTTGATAACGGTGGGTTCAGCTACCGGGGAGCGTCCCGCTTTCCATTGTTTAACCGTCCCGACGAAGCGCACGGGGGAATTGTCTGGCATAACGCTGTGCGAGATGTCGGCGATCTCGGAAAGAGTGAATTCCTCCTCAAGGCTCGCATGACCTGGCTGCGCGATACCGGCGCGGCCATCGCCCCGTTTGCGAGTTTTCAGCTCATCCAAGGACTTGAGACGTTGCCTCTTCGCATGAAGCAGCACTGCGCGAATGCCAGCATCGTCGCCGGTGCTCTCAAGCAGCACCCTAAAGTGCGTCGCGTCTACTACCCGGGGCTCTTTGAAGGCGCCGATCGGGAAATCGTCGAGCAGACACTCAACACCGCATACGGATACGGTGCGATGGTCATGTTCGAAGTTGAGGATGAACAGGCTGGGCGCAAGTTCATCCAGAACGTTGAATTGATGTATCACGTTTCGAACGTGGGAGACGCCCGTACACTCGTAACCCATCCTGTCTCTACGACTCACACCACTGTCCCCCGAGAAAAGCGCGAAGCAGCCGGCATATTTGGCGGATCTATCCGACTTTGTGTCGGCATCGAAGATGTTAACGACATCCTGCGCGATCTGGACAAGGCGCTTTCCGCAATCTGACAACCTGCAAGGCGATCAGAAAAGAGGTTCTCATGAATCAGGCAGACGCTTGGAAACTGAGGTCATCACGGTTTGAAGCCGTTCAATTCAGTCGTGAGGTCAATAAGCAGCTCTCGGAGCTAAGACCCGACAATATCACGGGAGCGGCGTACATCGCGAAAGATTATGCTGTCATCGCAGCGTGCACGCTCGCGACCGTCTCCGTCTCGTGGTGGCTGTACCCGCTGGCCGTTCTTCTGATCGGCGCCTATCAGCGCGGTTTGACCACCATTGCGCACGATGCAGCTCACCGCACGCTCGCGAAGAGAACACCACTTGGAATTATATGCTCGGCATTCTGTTCGCCTCCTATCCCTTGTTCCAGCGCCACTGGGCCTATCGGATCTCGCATGTCTACCTGCATCATCCGTATCTCGGCGATCCCGACAAGGACCCTGATCTGAAGTTCTTCCTGGCCAGCGGCGTTTATGACGTGCAGCCTCCGGAGCGATACGCGTTCAACATCATCTGGAAGCCGATCTTTGGCGGCGCGACATTGGCCTATCTGAAGTACCTTTGGACCAATCGTTTTTCTATCGAAGATGCCGGGGATCAGAGCCGGACAGCCATACTTGTCGACAGGTATTGCTTCTATCTCTTCTGGATCAGCATCCTCGTCGGCTCATATCTGCTTGGGCTACTCCATGTCGTCGTTTTGTTCTGGATTGTGCCCTATCTCACCACATTTCAGGTCCTCGGCTGGTTCATCGAACTCGCAGAGCACTCACCGATGTGCGAAACTGAGACGCAGAACGTCTATCTCACCAAGAAACCGGAAAGGGAGCTTTCTCGAGCGAGCCATCCTCGGGCAGAATCTGGATGAGTACCACCTGGAGCACCACCTTTCACCGGGTATCCCGTTTTGGCTCTTGCGCAAAGCGCAGAAAATCCGGATGCAGGATCCGAACTACGCGAAGGTCGCTGCGACTTGGGGCGGACTCTTTGTCAAGGGACCTCAAGGTCAACCTAGCGTCATAGCTCAGTTGAAAGAGCGGAATAGACGGTTGTATGAGCAGTCTATTGCCGGCGTTCGCACGGGAGGTCAGCTCGCGTGAGGTTGCAGCAGTCCGAGCGCGCCCGAGCCGTTGTCGCCGTCACATCGAACCGTCTTCTGGTCGAGGATGTGCATCGCGACTGGTTACGTCGCAAGTACGTGCATGCACTCCATCGTCATGCGGGAGTTGCTTGCATCATACTGCCGACCCTCGATCCGGAGGATGCTAGCGAGGAGGTCGCCATGGCCATCATGGGTCGGGTCGACGGCCTGGTGTTGACGGGTGATGAATCAAACATCGACCCGGCCGTCCTTACAGCGCCTGCGTCATTTACAGATGCTGATCGGCAGGACGTCGAGCCTGGAGTCCTGGACCGTCCACGGGATCGGCTTTCTGCCTTGAGCATAAAGAGTGCCATCGCGTTCGGAATGCCGATTCTGGGTATCTGCCGTGGGCTTCAGGAACTCAACGTCTATTTTGGCGGCACGCTCCGCCCATCGCTCGCAGTTTGGAGGCCAGAAAGCGGCGCTATGCACGCCGAGAAGCCAGATCGTCCCAGAGACCGCCAGTACGATGCCGCGCATAGCGTCAGCATATCGTCGGATGGCGTACTCTTTCCTGTCGCGCGGACAATGGAGGCGCAGGTCAACTCGCTGCACAATCAGGGCATCGAGGCGCTTGCCCCAGCGCTGAGGCGGGAGGCGTGGTCGCCTGACGGTCTCGTCGAAGCAGCTTCGGTGATTGGCGCTCCGACGCTGCAGATCGGTGTTCAATGGCACCCAGAATGGCACGTCTCGACCGACCTCCTTAGCAAGCAATTGTTCAAAGCATTTGGGGAGGCGTGTGTTGGGTACTGCAGGAGTAAGAAGGGCTAGAGGCAGAGCGCGATAATGCAAATGAACCGTGGCCCCAGTGAGCCGAAAAGCCAGTCATCGAGAACCGGCCGCGTCTCACGCCACAGGCTCCAAAATGGTGAACGCTCGACGAGCGGCTTCGCGTTAGGAGTGCTCTTTGTGGCCCTTTATGTCGTTCTGAGCGCGGCAGGCGAGGTTTATGCTGCATCCTATTTTCAGCAAGGAGATGCGTTTGTTGCGCTCCTGCTGTCATTCGCGGTGGTTTGTCTGACGTTCAACTTCTTGGCCCGCCACGAGGGAGGCGAAGCAAGAGTAGGAAGTCGATCGGTTTTAGCCTTCATCGTACTCAATGTCGTGACAGCAATCAGTTGGGTGGGCCTATTCATCGGATTGAAATACGTCGAGCCTGCGATCGTTGTTTCGTTCATGGTCGCGCTGGGACCGGCCGCAACAATCTGGCTAAACGCAGTGATCAGGCGCCGGGGTTCTCCTCCAGCATCCGAGATAGTCGTCAGTGCTGCGATCGCAGCGATCGGAAGTTACATGATTTGGATCTCAGCCAGCGGCAACGCGGGTGTGGAGTGGGGAGCTCGCTCATCCTTTGGCATTGTCTTGGCCATCGTGGCCGGCCTATCGATCGCCATCACAAATATACTCGTGAAATTACTGTTCGACCGGGGTTTTTCGGGCCGACAAGTGCTGGCTCATCGGTTCTATGGAACGATTCTCTTGCTGCTGGGACTGGTGGACCATTCATCCGTCGGACCCGAAATTGCACAGCATTGGTTGGCGATTGCTACAATTGGCCTGTCGACGATCGTCTTACCTTTGCTCTTGATCCAGCAGGGCATCCGCCGGGTAGAGCCCTTCACGGTCAACATGGTCCTGTCAACGGCCCCCGTCATCACCTTCCTGTTCCAGTACTTCGATGCTCGCATCGTGCCCTCATCACATACGTTCGTTGGTAACGTCCTCATAACGGCTATCGCTGTCACCAACATCTACTTGCAATATAGGAGATCCGTATGAAAGAACGGAAATGCGTCGTCGTGGACGCATACTCTACCGGCCGATACTTACCGGAAGAATTCAAACGATATGGCATCGGAACATTGCATGCGATGTCGGCGGCCCGGATTCCACCCATATTTGAATCGCACTTCGATGCGAATCTATACGAAGAAGTCGTTCGCCCCAGCGAGCGCATGGGGTTTGACGACATCGTTGAATATCATCTTCAGGCTCTCCATGGTCGGGAATTAGAGTTCGTTATCGCGGGCTGCGAGACCGGGGTTGAACTGGCCGATTCTTTGTCGGAACGGCTTGGATTGCCTTCCAATGGCACCGCACTATCGGCTGCTAGGCGCGACAAAGCGCGATTGTCCTGCGCGTTGACCTATGCTGGTGTGCGATCGATCAGACAAGTTGTCTCCGACAATGCGGCAGAGATCGCAAGCTGGAAGCTAGAAGCGAAGTTCGATGAGATCGTGATCAAGCCCCTGAACAGTACGGGCACGGAGGACGTGTTCTTCTGCTCGACGGATGCTGATATTCAGCGGGCGCTAAGCACAATCATCGGGAAGACAAATCGTGTCGGCGCTTTTAATCATTTTGCCCTCGCGCAAGAAAAAATAAATGGACAGCAATATACCGTAAACGCCATCTCGATTGGCGGTGAAGCCTTCGTTACGGAGGCCTGGACGTATGACACTGTGCCTATCGAGGGAGCGTCGTCGGTTTGCTCACTGGAGAGATTGTTGGAGGGCGGCGAACCAATCGTTCATGAGTTGGCCGAGTACCTGGAGCGTGCGTTGCAGGCGCTTCAAATTGTCGAAGGGCCGGCTCACGCCGAGATCATTGTCGATCATCGAGGGCCGGTTCTGGTGGACTTCGGGGCGAGACTTCAAGGGACTATGTCGGCAAAGGCGCGAACGATGGCGCTGGGGCATAACCATATGACGCTAACGGCCTGGCGCTACGCAGATCCTAAGGGCTTTCGTGAGTACATGAGGCTACGGGGGCCCTACAAGCGGAAGTCGCATGCGCTATGCGTCTCGCTGATCTCGGACAGGAGCGGTGTCGTTACAGGTCATCCGGGCCTCGAAATGATACGCAAGCTCCCGAGCTACGCGGATGCCATTGCATTCGTTCCGATTGGTGGGCAGCTAGTTCCAACCACTGACTTGGCTTCGACGCCGGGCATCGTTTATCTGGTGAATAGCGAATTGATTCAGCTTGAGGATGACTATCGAAAGTTACGAGCAATGCGGATGGATCAGGTATTCGACTTAGTGATGCAGGATCGCGACTAATGCCGACTGATGCCAGGTTGACTAGAGCGAATCCAGCCCGCGCGGCGATGGTCGGCGTGAGCGACTTCGATGGCGTTCTGCGAGGCAAACACCTCTTAGGTGAAGATTTCAAGGGTGGAGATAAAGTTATCAAGTTCTCTGAAGCGGTGCTGGCGTGGGATTGTGAAGACCGGCTCATTCCGGCTAGTTTCACGCAGAATCCGCTATCAGCGTTCGGAGATGCTGACCTGCGTATTCTGTCAGGCACCGGCCGTTCGGTGTCTCATCTCAGCGATCAATATCTCTACCTCGCGGAATTCACGGGCGCGCATGAGAACATCTGCCCGCGCGGAGTTCTGCGTAGGGTCCTGCGCAGGGCTTCTGACCACGGATACGACTGCACTGTCGGGTTCGAGTTTGAGTTTATGCTGTTTAAGGAGAACGCAGACACGATTGAAGAAAAGCCCTTCGGGGAGTGGGCGCCTTTAACGCGCGGCCCGTTCGGCTACTCGATTGCGCGATCTGTCGCGCACCATGAGCTGTTCGATGAGATCTTAGCGCTTTGTGAAAAAGCTAGAATACCTCTCAGCGGACTACACTTTGAGACGGGACCTGGCGTGGTTGAAGCGTCAATTCGTCATTGTGATGCGCTGGAAGCTGCCGATCGGGCAACCATATTCAAGTCGATGATAAAAGGCTGGGCGCAAACCCGAGGGATGATGGCTACATTCATGGCCAAGGTTTCCGAGCAATGGCCCGGCCAGTCCGGCCATATTCACATCTCCATGTCCTCGGATGGCCGAAATGCGTTTTATGACAGTGATGCGTCCGGTAACGTCTCGAAGCTGATGAAGAAATTCATCGCCGGACAACTAGACTACATGAATGAGTTCTGCGTGCTCGCGGCGCCAAACTTCAATAGCTACAAAAGATTGGTTCCTGGCTGCTGGGCGCCAATCTATCCAAGCTGGGGAGTTGACAACCGCTCCTGCGCGGTTCGCTCCATTCCCGGAGAGCCATCAGCCCATCGGCTGGAGTATAGGCTGCCTGGCGCAGACATGAACCCATATCTCGCGCTCGCGGCTGCGATTGGTTCCGGCATATTGGGCGTCGAGACAGGATCGTCACTGCCGGCTTCGATCGTCGGTGAAGCAGGCGTGGAGATGTGCCTTCCGTGCGCGAGACTGCCTCAAAGCCTATCAGAGGCAACTGATCGCTTTGCCCAATCTGCAGCGGCCAGTGATGTGTTCGGAGAAAGGTTTGTTGAAATGTTTTCTTGCTCGCGCCGTTGGGAGTGGGAGGTCGTGCAACATCGGGTCACCGACTTTGAACGTCGGAGATACTTCGAGATCATTTAGCTTGAGCCCTTCGGCGGAAGGTGCATTGCCTACCAAGGCGGCGGCGCAGATCGTGGGCATGAGCGGTGTCACTAATTGCGTCCCGATATTGATAAAGCGCGTCAAGTCATTCGGAGCAAGATGCTTGCGTTACGGCACATTGACGGGAGGCATGGGCGCCCTCTGACGTGGGTCGAAGCCATTCTGGTGCTGGCTGCGTGCGGTCAAGATGATCGTAAACGCCACGAGGAGAATCAGAAGACTGCGCATGCATTATTACTCAAGTTAATCTATCGCAATTATGAAGCGGCTCACATCTGGTGCCTTGGAGAAGGGGAGGCCTTTCGCATCCCATGGATCCCAGCGTATTCGCAGCCAAAAGCTAATAACCGACTGTTCTTGCCGGAGGTTGGCTATCGGGGCGATCATTCCGCCTAAAAAATGCGTTTTTGCAAGGAGGCCGCAGGAATGGTGCAGCGAATTCGAGTAGTAATTTAGGGGGACTTTAACACCGCAAGACAGCCCGCGCTGCTGCCTCCGCGAGCTGTGGAGGACGGTTGATGCGTAATCATGACATTATGTCCGGTAGCCTGTTGGCGCTCACCGCCGCTGGCGTTGCGCTGCTTTGCTCCAGCCTGCTCGCACTTGCTTTCATTTAGATCCCGCGCTCGACAGTCGACGCGCTGGGATTTCTGCGAGGCCTCTCGCAAAGGCGGTGCGCAGCCGGACAGGACGCTGCTATGGCTGTAATGGAGGCCCGGCGATCGACATGATCTGCTCAGGTTTCCATAGGGATCCACGTCTTCGAATCGTTCCGTTACGCATGTTGTGCTCGTGTTTCTGAACGGCCGACCTGATCTCCGGGCCGACGCTCGCCAGGCGTACCGTCTTTATTGGCCATTCGCCGAACGGCCTAAGACAGATGGTCGAGCCGATACGACGAGCAGTGATGTCTATCGTTTGGGCAGACGTCGAACATGTGTGCCCTTCTGAAATCTTGGGTATGCCAACATGGCATGATCAGCCAGCGAAAAGACGCGTGCGGTTTGATTCGCCTCTGGTTCCGCGTGCCCGGGATCGTCGAAAGTAGCTCGCAAAGCAAAAACTCCGATGCGGGAGACAACATTGCTGAGAACGTTGCGGCGGCTGTTACGGCGCGCGGCAGCTCTTGACCATCGTCTTTTGTCGCGGCAACGAGAACCACCAAAGCATATCGAAATGAACAGAGCGGGTAAGGCTGTGACGGATCAATCCCAAGCATCGGAGTTGCCACCGGTCTTGCAGAGACCATCGAAAGGCTTTCGTTGGAGTTTTGCTCTTGTAGCCGTCTTGCTCGTTTTTGGCGCAGGAGGAGCCTACTATTGGACTGATATCGAGACGTTTGCCGAGGCGCCACCGGCGCACGGAATCGTGGCTCCCACTCGCGACTTGTCACCTGAGGATAAGGACGTCCTTTTAGGGATCCAATCGGGGCAGCAGAAGACAGCCGATGAAATTGTCGAGCTCAATCGCAACCTCGATGCTCAGCAAGCCGAGCTAAAGCGGATCTCGGGCCAGATCGAAGCCCTGACCCAAAGAATCCACGAGCTGCAGAAGCCGGCGCCTGTCGTTTCACCTGCTCCTGCTGCTTCTCCGCCGCCCGTGCGCACCACATCCAAGCCGGCCAAGAGAGACGTCCGGCCATCAAAACCGCAAGGTGCAGTCTCTGTCGGAGGCGCGCCGCTGACCGCGGAGCCGAGCACGGAATAGCGCTGATTACCACAAAATGCCTGTCGTATAACGCTGGCCTTCCAACCCCGTCGGAAAGTAACGGTCCACCATCTTGATCGGTAGGCCGAGCCTTTCATTGCTTGGCCTGCTTTCGGAAGTTCTCTGTGAGTCGCAAGAAGTCCATAAGCAGGACGTGGCCCTGTGGGGTAAGGATCGACTCGGGATGGAACTGGACGCCATAGGTGGGATGATAACCGTGCGTGAGGGCCATGATCTCGCCTTCCTCCGAACGCGCGGTCACTATGAGGTTCTGCGCACGTGATTGATCAAACTCGACGACAAGAGAATGGTAGCGACCGACTTCAAGCGGGGTTGGCAGCCCCCTGAATAACCCTCGGCCGTCATGCGCGACGTATGAGCGCCGACCGTGCATGGGCCGATGCGCTCGCGCCACCCGTCCTCCAAAAACGCTCGCAATACACTGATGTCCAAGGCAAACGCCCAGAATTGGTACGCGTCCAGAAAGCTCCCGGACCACTGCTGTGATATTCCCGCCTCGGTTGGGGTGCAGGGGCCGGGCAATATGACCACCGCGCGCGGATCGAGACGAACGAGCTCGCTGATGCTGATAGCGTCGTTTCGGATCACTTCCGTTGCTTCACTGAGCTTGTGGAAATAGCGGGCAATGTTGAAGACGAAGGAGTCGTAACTATCGATGATGGCAATCAAAATCCACCAGATGGTTGAAAATGAAATGCATCAAAGATTCGCTCTGCTTTAGCGAGCGTTTCCTCGTATTCGGCCTGGGGCTCCGACATGGCCGTTATACCGCCGCCCGCATGAAACACAGCCAGGTCGCCGTCGATCGTGACAGTGCGGATCGCAACACTTGTGTCCATGTGCCCGTTGAAGCCGATGAAGCCGATTGCCCCGCAATAGACCTCTCGCGCTATGCGCTCGATTTCTGTAATAATTTCCATCGACCGTAGCTTTGGCGCTCCTGTAATGGACCCGCCGGGAAAGCAAGCCCGGAGCAGGCTAACGGCGTCTTCCTCTCCGGCAAGTTCCCCCGTAACGATCGACACGAGGTGGTGCACCGAGGCATAAGACTCGAGATTGCACAGAGCCGGAACCTGTACCGAATGCGCAGTGCAAACGCGCGACAGATCGTTTCGCAAAAGATCGACAATCATCGTGTTCTCGGCGCGATCCTTCTCGGAAGCGAGGAGAACAGACGCACGGCGGTGGTCTTCCTTCGAATCCGGCGAACGCGCGATCGTGCCCTTGATGGGGCGTGTCTCGACTTGTCGCCCGTCAAGTTTCAGGAATCGTTCCGGCGAACTTGATGCGATGGTCAGCTTTCCCCATCGTAGCAGGGCGGCAAACGGCGCCGGATTCAATACTCGTAGTTGGCAATAGAAGGCGAGCGGATCAAATGGGGTCGACAACCGGGTGCCGAAACCCTGCGCAATATTCGTCTGGAACACGTCACCCGCCAACAAGTCAATCAGGCGTTGTACCGCCGCAATGTAGCCCTCGCGGCTGAAGTTCGAGCGCCACGCGCCCGCTCTCATAGGACTACCATTCTGAGGCGGCTTTCGACCGGCAAGCAGTGCTGCAAACTCGTTGGCTCGACGACGCGCTCGTTCGCTCCGTCCCGCGCGATTTTGCTCCGGCTATCCGGTCGAGACGATCCAACATTTATTAGCCCGGTGGTCGAAGCTGATGACAAGGTCATAGAAATGCAGGATGGATTGGGCAAGCCCAGACCGGCAATTGTCGGCGCAGACAATCGCTCCAATGTCCTGTTCATGTCGTAGGCAAGGTAGCCTGCCGCTCCTCCCTGGAAGGGCGGGAGTTCGGGACGATGCTCTTGCGGGTACTTCGCGAGTAGAACGCGAAGGACCTTCCATGGATCGGCCTTAAGAGATAGTCCGTTCCAACTGGCTTGGCCGTTTGCGACGGTGTAGGTGCTGAACGGATCGCACCTTAGATATGAGTAGCGCCCGAGCAGCTCGCGCCTTGCTGCGCTATCGAGAAACGTGAGTTGCGATCGATGCCCGAGACGTCGCATCGCTGTGACGGGTTCAATCCACTGCAACTCGCGAACGTACATCGGGTTGTCGGTCACCGGTGGCTGACGTCGTGAAAGTGCCGTTCCCTCGGTTGGCCGACCCGATGAGAATGAGGCTTCTCTGCTATGGGCCGAAACTTGAGGTCCACTACCAGGCTAACCTGACAGTGTTTTTTGCTGCGACAGCACCTGGATCATCCTGCCGTGGAGGTGGAAGGGGCATCTGTCGATACATCATAGTCGGCCGCGAACCGCAGCTCGCGGAGCGGTCGGACCCGTTTAATCGACTGTTGGTAGAGGTCGTGCGCTTTGTACGCCGCGAGCTCCATTTCGCTGTCGAACTCACCATAAACCACGATGTCGATATCGTTGCCGACCTGATCGGTCTTGCGGTTGCGGGCAACCTCAAGCCGGCGCGCATGGGGTATCGTGGTGAGAAGCGAAAGACCTTCGATGATCTGGTCGATGCGCGCCTCTTCCTTGGCGCTGAAGAAGACGATGTGGCGAATCATGGCCATCCCTGGAGATGTCGCTAGCTGGACCATAACTATATGGGAATAGAGGCCGTTGCAATGAGGCTAGTCAGTTGCCACATCATCGTCGCTTGCGATCGTCGGCGATCCGTAATGAAATTTGCCAGTGTTGCTCAGGACGCCGGAAGGGCAAGGCGCTCAATGGTTTGAATGTGCCGCGTGAGCAGGTTACAGGCTTGATCTAAGTTGCGCGTTCGCAAGGCTTGCAGGATCAGGCGGTGATCTTGATTGGAGCGCGGTCGCCAGCCCACTGATCGCGCCATCGCGAACACCAATCTCGAATTGGCAAGCTGCAGTCCATCGAGGCTCGCGAGCAGACGCGGCATTCCGCACGGCGCGACCAAGGCTTGGTGAAAGGCGCGGTTGGCCATCTCAAACTCCTCGACCGTCTTTGCATTATCTCCTTCGGTCAGGGCGAGCTCGATCTGAGTCAAATGACCTGTTGTGAGCCTTGGCCCCGAATGGCGCAAAGCCACCACCTCAAGCGCAGCTCGCATTTCGGCGATCTCTTTCACTGAACGGGTATCGAGCGGAGCGACCCGAACACCGCGACGTGGCACAGCGACAACAAGATGTTGTGCCTGCAGCTGCCGAAAGGCTTCGCGCACGGGGACGTGGCTCGAATTGAATTCTCGTGCAACGTGATCCTGGCGAAGTGGCGTCCCTGGCTCTAAGGCGCCGCTGATAATGCGCTCAGCGATTGAATCCGCGATGCGCGCGACTGTCGTCATGTTGTCAGCAGTGATCATAGATTATCTACCGCAATAACCGATGCATTTGCGAGGCAGCTCGATTAGCATCTCTTCGAGAGCAATGACTATAGATAATTGACGCGATTATCTACAATTGAGCAGGATGGTTATGGATGATGCCGCGGAACTCCAGCGCAAAGAAACAGGCATCGATGCGCAGGTTCGTTGTCATTGGAGAGTCGAAGAGACCAAGGCGCTCTACGACCTCCCTTTTGCCGACCTGATGCTTCAGGCGCAGTGCGCCCATCGCAAGAATTTTGATCCAAATCACGTTGAAACTGCGAGCCTGCTCAGCATCAAGACCGGCGGCTGTCCGGAGGACTGCGGCTACTGCTCGCAAAGCGCGCATTACGAGACCGGCCTGAAAGCCACTCGTCTAATGCGTTGCGCGGATGTGGTTGCGACCGCGCAGTGCGCGAAGGATGCAGGCGCCACGCGCTTCTGCATGGCGGCGGCCTGGCGCACGCCAAAAGATAGCGATGTTGATTCCGTCTGCGACATGGTCAAGGCGGTCAAGGAACTAGGCATGGAAACGTGCGTCACGCTCGGCATGCTGACGCCGAAGCAGGCCGCACGTCTCGCGGAGGCCGGCCTTGACTTCTACAATCACAACGTCGACACATCGCCCGAGTTCTACAGCAAGATAATTACCACCCGTAGCCTGCAGGACCGCATCGATACGCTAGCGCGGGTGCGCGATGCCGGCATCAAGATCTGCTCCGGCGGGATTATCGGCATGGGCGAGCGCGTGGAGGACCGCCTAGGTATGCTTGTGCTGTTGGCCAATCTTCCAAACCATCCCGAAAGCGTGCCAATCAACCTGTGGAGCAGGATCGAGGGCGTGCCGGTGGAAGACACCGCGGAGCCTCCCGATCCGATAGCGTTGGTTCGGCTGGTGGCGACCGCGCGGATCATGATGCCGAGGAGTGTGGTTCGCTTATCCGCTGGGCGGCAATATATGACCGATGAATTGCAGGCGCTTTGCTTCTTGGCCGGCGCAAATTCGATCTTCATCGGCGACGTCCTCTTGACCACCAATAATCCGAAAGTTGATCGCGACGCGGATCTGCTGGGTCGGCTCGGCATCACGTCCGGGCTCGCTCGACGGACGCAGTGCGCGCAGTCTGTTGCTCCTATATCCAGCCTAGGTGAGAAATGCAGATAACTTTGATGAAGGGAAAAATCCATCGCGCATCAGTCACCGAAGCTGATCTGCACTATGAAGGCTCGATCTCGATAGATCGTTCGCTGCTGGAGGCTGCCGGAATGGTGATCAATGAGCGCGTCGAAATCTATAATGTTGAAACAGGAGCGCGCTTTGCCACCTACGTGATTGAGGCGCCGCCGAGGTCCGGCACGATAAGCCTGAACGGTGCGGCCGCCCGACTGGCGATGCCTGGAGACAAGATCATTATCGTTGCATATGCCTCATTCGATGAGGCCGAAGCAAAGATATTTATGCCACGCATTGTGCGTGTGGATCAAGACAATCGCATCCTGCCAAGTTGAACCTAACGGCCCCTTCCTTCCTTCTTCCAAAGCATCTTTTGCTTGCTTGAGCGTTCCTCGGGAATGATGAATGCGGTCCATCCAAACAGCTAGACTTAGTCCGTATGTCGCAGCGTTGAATGTCTTGAACGAAGATAAACGGCTGCGATGCCTCAAGCCGCGCGTAGGGATCGATTTCGCATCGAACGACTATCTGGCGCTTGGTAGTGCCCTCGCGCATCAAAAACGCGATGGTCGCCGCGCTCGAGGCAGGAACTCCGGTTGGAGCCGGCGGGTCGCGGCTTCTGCGAGGCAATTGCGAGGAGCACGAACAACTCGAAACCGAAGCGGCTCAGTTCTTTGGCGCGGAGGCAGCGCTTTTCTTTGGAGGCGGCTACATCGCAAATTTTGCCCTCCTAACAACCTTGCCGCAACACGGTGATCTGCTCGTTCTCGATTCGCTCGTGCACGCCAGTATTCACGAAGGGGCGCGAGCCGGCCGAGCAGAGTACCGAATTCACGCGCACAATGACCCCCAGTCAGCCGAAGATGCAATTCGCGACTGGCGAAACAAAGGTGGAGCGGGCCGGGTCTGGATTGTAGCCGAAAGTCTCTACAGTATGGATGGCGACTTCGCTCCACTTGAGGAGCTGGTTGCAATCGCTGATCGCCAAGACGCATTTCTGATCGTGGATGAGGCTCATGCCACAGGCGCTTACGGGCATGAGGGACGAGGGCTCACGGCCCCTTATGACGGGCGCGAAAATCTCATCGTCGTTCACACCTGCGGCAAAGCGCTCGGTGCGGCGGGTGCACTTGTTACAGCCCCCCGCATCTTGCGCGATTTCATGGTTAACCGCTGCCGTCCGTTTATTTTTGCCACCGCGCCATCACCATTGATCGCCGTTGCCGTTCGAGAGGCACTGCGCATCCTGCAGAAAGAGCCGGAGAGGCAGCAAAGGCTGGCCAAACTCGTTGCGTTCGCGCATCGGCGCATCACCTCTCTCGGTTTGCGTACACCATCGACCTCTCAGATCGTGCCGTACATCGTAGGTAACAATGATCATGCCATGCGACTTGCCTCCGCTCTCCAGGAGCGCGGCTTCGATATCCGCGCAATTCGGCCGCCAACCGTTCCTGCGGGCACCGCCCGCTTGCGAATTGCGTTGACGCTCAATGTTGGGGAGGCGGACGTGCGCGCAATGCTCGATGCGCTGGTTGATGTGACGAGGGGCTCGGTTTGATGAATAAGCGGATCGTCGTGACTGGTACGGACACCGGCGTCGGCAAAACGGTGTTTTCCGCAGGGCTCGCCGGCCTTCTAGGCGCGAATTACTGGAAGCCAGTCCAGGCTGGGCTCGAACAAGAGACCGACTCCGAGTGCGTCCGCCGCCTCGGTGGCCTCTCGTCCGATCGGATTGTCCCGGAGCTCTACCGACTTCGGACGCCTGCGTCGCCGCATTACTCCGCGGAGATCGACGGCATTCGCATAGATACAGAGAGGCTTCGACTGCCTGACAGCGGCGAGCGGCGACTTGTGATCGAAGGCGCCGGCGGGCTCATGGTACCGCTGACAGCTCGCACCCTTTACATCGACATCTTCGAGCGCTGGCAGCTTCCTGTCGTGATTTGCTCAGGGACGGGACTGGGCACGATCAATCACTCGCTGCTCTCCATAGAGGCTCTGCGTAAGCGTCAGATTCGAATCCTTGGAATTGCCTTTATCGGCGAGAGAAACGCCGAAACTGAAAGTGCGATTTGCGAGATCGGGAGGGTACGTTGGTTGGGACGGCTCCCGTGGCTTGCTCCCCTCACGGACGATAGGCTGCAGGCTGCTTTCAAACACTCTTTCGTTGGCAGTGATTTCGTGAACCTATGAAAATGGCCAAGAGGTCGCCGATCTGGCACCCTTTCACGCAGCATGCTCTACAGTGCGACATGACGAAGGTGCTGCGGGGAGAGGGGGCTTATCTCTATACTGAAGATGGTCGACGCCTTATCGATGCAATCTCCTCCTGGTGGGTCGTGACTCACGGCCATTGCCATCCATGCATTGTGAACGCGATCCGAGAGCAGGCAGACAAGCTCAACCAGGTCATCTTCGCCGGATACACTCACGAACCGGCTGAGCAACTTGCGACAGAACTATTGAAGGTCACCTCCCCGGCGCTCGAGCATGTGTTCTTCTCCGATAGCGGGTCGACCAGCGTCGAGGTCGCACTGAAAATGGCGCTCGGCTACTGGCGCAATACCGGAAAAGAGCGAACCCGAATTGTGGTGATGCAGCACTCGTACCATGGCGACACGATCGGTGCGATGTCAGTAGGTAGCCGAGGCGTGTTCAACGCGGCCTACGGCCCGCTGATGTTCGAGGTGACCTCGATTCCATTTCCGACAAGAGATCTTGAGCAAACAACGCTCGATGCGCTTGAAGCCGCTTGTCTAAACGAACATCCCGCAGCCTTCATCGTGGAGCCGCTGATATTGGGCGCAGGCGGAATGCTGATGTATTCTCCCTCGGTGCTAAGAGAAATGAAGCGGATCTGCGAAGGCTTGGACGTCCTGTTCATTGCGGACGAGGTCATGACCGGCTGGGGCCGGACGGGTACATTGTTTGCGTGTGAGCAGGCCGATGTCACGCCCGATATTGCCTGCTATTCGAAGGGCCTCACGGGCGGGGCGCTCCCGCTCGCCGTCACACTCTGTCGTGCCGATATTTTCGATGCGCATTATTCGCAAGACCGCACGCGTACGTTTTTTCATTCGAGCTCATATACCGCCAATCCAGTGGCCTGTGCCGCCGCCAAGGCTAATCTGGATCTATGGCGGGATCAGGAATATCGCTTGCGGCTAGCATCCCTGGCCAAGATGCAAGAACAGGCACTCGCGCCATTCCGCACCGATTCACGATTCGAAAACGTCCGACGCACAGGAACAGTGACAGCGCTAGAACTCAACACGAGCGATGCCGGCTATCTGGCGGACATCGGTCCGAGACTTCTGGCGTTCTTCCAAGCGCGGAATCTGCTGTTACGCCCACTCGGTAACACGATCTACGTGATGCCGCCTTACTGCGTTACGGCGGCCGACCTCGATGAAATCTATGCTGCCATTCGTGACGCTGCTGACTTGCTGATGTGAGATGCATCTGACCGTGCAATCGTCTGCTGTGACAGCTGCAAGGCGAAAGTGTCCGTATTGCTTCCGTTTGAGTGTCCCACGAGGGTGCACGCACACAAGGTCGCAGGCTCGTGCTCTTTAAGCGGTCCTGATCCGAGCGCCGCAGCAATCCTGCGGGCTGACCGATGAAGGCGCAGCAATTGGTCGAAATGTCGAGCGAATTGCGCTAAGCACGATTAGAGAAATCCATTATCTTGAGCGAATTCTTGGCGAGGCTTTCTGCGGAAAGTACTGCTTCGCGAGGCAATCGCACTTCAGTCACTTGATGGCTGCAAGAACCGGGTGGACAGCCCGCCGGGCGAGCGGACCTTTGCTCCGCGCGGTGCTGTGGTCAGGGGGCTGTGGGGTTTCCCAACTAAATGTCTCACAGGAGATGAGAATGCACATTAGCTTGCGTAATTCTCTCTATCACTCAGCCACATGTTGCGCGATCTGCGGCGGAAAGTTTGGGCTGATCCGCCATTACTGCTGGCGAACGGCCCTTTGCTCCAAGAAATGCGTCAACCGCTTCAAGGCGCGACGGGAGGCCGATCAGAAATGGCTTCGATGGCGGCGAGCGGCTTAGGAATGGACTGAGTTACGGCCCTGGTCAGAGAATTCGAATGGCCGTCTAGAGCGGGTGGAGGTCAAGTGACAGAAACATCGGCAAAAATCATCGACTTCAGGACCTACAGAGCCAACAGGCTGGCCCGATCCAAGCGGCTTCGCGACGACATCTATTCGACCGCGATTCTTGCAGCGCTTGCAGCGGCCTGTCACCTTTGGACATTCCTGGCCTGCCATCCCGTCGCTTTGCTCGGTGCGCCGGCGCCAAAGCAGGAGCCTCACGAGTTCCCCTAAGGGCCAGGCGCGGAGATAGTCCTGAAGACGAAGTTTTTCGCTGCGTGTAGCTCCAACGAGGCCCGGTCGAGCCCCCGTTTCACGGGGGTATCCTCCGGTGCCTGCGGTCGCGACAGCAAGGTCGTTTTTTTTACGCGTGCAAGATCAAGAGCCTCCTTGAGGATCTCAATCTCCATGGTCTTGCGGCCCAGCAAGCGTTCGAGGTCTCGAACCCGTTCCTCCGGCCGCCGGACCTCGGACGCGGCGACCACATTCTCGTCGGCCGGCACCGCTTCCTCGCCCCCTTCACTCATCAGCCGTCTCCATCGGAAGACCAGGCTCGGGGAGAGCCCATGGCGAGCAGCAACATAGCTGATCGACATGCCCGGTTGCAGCGTCTCGTTGACGAGCAAGAGCTTCTGCCCCGTCGTAAATCGCCGCCGCCGGGCAACGCCGGTGATGACTTCCATCGTCGAAAACGTGTCAGACATAGGCGTATGCCTCTAGGACTAGGCCTAGCTCCTCCGGCTAACGCCGGTGTCCGGTCGAAAAGGGGGGCAGTTCACTTCGGCGGCTCGCTCAGATACTCAGGCACATTCCGACTGCTTTGCGCGCTTGTTACGACGTGGCGTAAAACAATTTCAGAAAGTCGTACGACCGGCTGTCTGAGACGCGCAATCTCTTGCTTGCAGCACTCCAGCTCTTGCTGTTCGTCTGTCATCACAGACGTTGTGCGACGACGGCTACTGCCGAGATGATTCATGTAACTCCCGTTCCGTTTCAAAAAATCGTGATACGAGCCGGTCACTTTCTTTGTCTGAGCTCGTGGCCTCGGCGTCGGATCGCAGCAGTTTCAGCAGCAGGCCGCGGCGACCTGGTTTGCTAGCTCACTCGCTGCAGAGGGCTCGCGCCCATCTCGCAGGTTTTGGCGACGCCAGCCCGCTCACAACTCATGCTCAGTTCCAGAATGGCCGACGATCCAACGATCGCGGAGATAACCTGGCCACTAAATATGCCGCGCTCCGGCTGAATGTGATTACTGGGCGCGGAGACTGTAACAAAATGGCAATATCGATTAATGCAATGCGCCGTGCTGTCGCGCTCAAATCCTGCACTACGGCAGCGCCTCTGATGAATTTTCACGCGACGTTCGCGTATCCGCGCAGGGTGCTTCTGCTACACCAGCTTAAATGTCCAAAACCCAAAGTCGCAGCGAGGTCATCGATCTGATGTACTTGAGTTGTGGTCCAACAAATGCCCATTATCTTCCTTGATGGGGTGAGGGAGATCTCCCAATGCTGGACGGTGCCACGACCGCGCTTCTGCGCACGATCCTGGATGAGGTTTGCGAGAGCATTTCACCGCATGACGTTGGCGTCCGCGTCTACGTCGCCTCCAAAATCCTGGAGGCCGCCACCAGAGGTGAGACGCGCCCCGATCTGCTTAAACAGATTGGTCAGGAAGCTCTTTCCAAAGCACCAACGATGTGGCGATAGATCTAGTACATGGCTTGTTATTGAGGTGAATTTCAAGGGCTCAGTGGTGAAGATCCTGGCCTGTTATCCAGGTTCGCGCTTCGCGGCGTCCCCTGCGGCATAGCGATCCGGCCAGCTCGCAGAGGTGTATCGTCCTCGCAGATCGATAGCGATTGCACGTCACCCAAATGCGGCGTTATCCGATGGAGCATTGTCATGGCGTATCTTTTTGCGCGCAGCGGACGCGAAAAGCTCCGCGCATCGAAGTTCATTGTGCGTTTCGTTGGCGACATTCACCAGCGCGGGGCGGTGGTCGGTATGCCGATTGAGAAGCGGTACGCGGTGTTCGTCGACTGCGCGTCAAATGGGACGCTTGCGCGATGTCGGCCGTCCAAGTGTCGTATCAATGCGCTGAGGTTCTTGGTGGCACCCCATCGCACGCGCAGGCTCGCCCGATCACACAATGTCCGGCATCTCGATGCTCTGCTCAAAATGACACGTTTTTGTCCTGCGGAGCGGTGACAAGCTTTGTCGATTCGGCCTCTTCAATGGTTAGATTACTCCCAAGCTGGTCACAATCAGCGCTGGTCTCTTACGATCTCGATCATAAACCACCCGACCGTTCCCGCCCTTCCGAACGAAGAATCTGTTTTACGTGGAAGCGCCGTCAGCCAATATCTTGTCCCCCCAGCTGAGAGCGGCCGATCACTGAAACAAGAGAGTAGCTCGCACAAAAGGCTGCGCATCTAGGCCTTGGCCACGCCTTGCGCTGCGATGCCAATCACGTGTCGCGCCAATAAGCTTCGTCCAAAAAAGCGGCCGAACTCAATGTTCGGCGCCGGAACGCCGTCCACTCACGCGAGCCGGTGCGTCGTTCCCGTTTACTCCCGTGCGAGCGCCGCAAGTGCCCTTTCGATGACTGCGATTTCTTGAGTGACCTGAGCGATCGCTTGCTTCGGATCAGTGCCGGTAACGCAGGTCAACTGCTGCAGCAGCTTCCGCCGATGCGCTAGAAGGCTCTCCAGCGCGCTACGGTTGTTTAGTTTCATATAACCGTCGACAATCAATTCGATCGAAAGAGACATCGAAACTCTCAAACAAAGCTATTCTCAACGAGAGCGTATAGCACTGGCAAATGATGTTCAGTTCTTTCAGAGAGAGTACTGAGGGGCGAGCTTGTTAGCAACAAGCGGTCGGCGAGGGGAAGGGTGATCGCGCATTCCCCCCGCATTACCAGCGTTCGGCTCTGTTTGAGGAATTAGTCGGGCAGAAAGACAGCGTATAGCGAGCCAAAAACGCTGCGGATCGTCGCGATGGATTTGCCGGGCTAGCGGAAGGAGGATATTACGAACTGGCATTGTCCTTATCCGCCGCCTAGCGAAGGGCTTCCGAGATGCGATGACAGGCGGCGCGTTGATCGACGACAGAGCAGACCGCGCTCCGGTCTCTTTCGGTCGAGGCCTTTCCGCTCGCGTTTAGACTTCTGAAGTGGACGGTCGAGTCGGAGGCGCGAACGACGCGTGCATTCGGGACCACGCGATTTCTCGTCGGCGGCCTCATCATGACGTCGCGACGCGGCAAACAATCGACGACATCCAGCCCGCTGTTGCCTAGCCCCGAGGACTTGATTCGGCTCGGGTATCAGGTGCTAAAGCTGTATCGGCATTTACCGATAGCGGATTAAATAGCCGCACTGTTCGACCGGTTCTAGCTCGCGGACCTGTTGGTATTCGGCCGTTATCTCGGCAGTTTGTTAGCTTGGCTACACGCCCAGCATCGTTCTCGCGAGCTAACCAGCTGAGACAGTCACAACTTTATCTTTCATCGGTCTTCGACCGCGGCATAAGATTTGCTCTACTTGCGGAGCCGCTGCGGAACCCTGTCCGCCGCGAGAGGCGCAGCAAGGAAGGAAGCGAGTTGCCAAATCTACGACTGGAGAAAGTGTATATCGCCGGCAATATCCCCAGCAGCATTCTCAAAGGTAAGAGGCGGCACCAGGCGAAGGTGGGACATCGAGTAGGCGCGCGCCGACCGGGCTTGGCTGCGAGATACCCTCGCGTCGATATTTGCACTTGTCGCCGTTGGGCAAATGGCAGGCCTCTTGCGTGTCGCCGATCCCGTAGAGCTACTTCGGAGGTTCTCCGCGGCCGACGTCCGGTTCGGGCGCGGGTTGGCGAGGTCGAACACGGCGAAGGCTGAAATCAGGCTGATCCCTGGAGGACGATGCTCGCGTCTAGTCAACAGAGCTTGTGTGCGGGACTTTACAAGAACGGGCATGAAGCCTGCCAAGACGTTTTTCGTCGCGACCAATTTCGCTCGAGCGTGACAGACTTTCGGTCGCTCAATGTAAGCGCGTCTTTATGTCCCATACCAAATTTGGTAGGCGGGCGTTTAGCTCCACGTTGCGTAACCGTCGTTTCCACGGCAAAGCTTGATATTCAAAGCAGCGGCAATTTTGTTTCTGCAGAATCATCAGTCCCCAAAGCCCCTCCGCCGCAGCTTACCGCGATGCTGCAACTAGCAGTTCGACATCGGCACAAAGCCGGTACAGCAATTAACGTCCAAGGCTGAGATCGTCAAAGCGAGTCGAATGACAAAGTTGCCATTGTGTTGACGGTCAGCCCTTCACCCTTGAACCCGCAGTAACTGACGTGTCCTGATGGCGGAACTTCGCGACGATTGGTGAAGACGGCGCCGCGCCCGAGTTGCCGAATTCGAGAAATCTATTGCCGCCGTCAGCTTTTCGTCAGGGGACCGGGCTAGTCAGGCGCTGCCCGAAAGTTCCCTGGGCAGCCCCACGAAGCTCCTTCACCGGGTCATGCGCGACCAGGTGGAAAGGCAACGTCGTAGCGTTTGGTGAATATCGTGCCTCGCGCGCTATACTTCATCGGCAGCGTCGGGCGCGAAGGGCGATACCGGGCGAGATGCCGGAAGGACAATACAACGTCGAGGATGGATACGTACTTCTTAACAAGTTCAAAGATAGTGGCGTTGTGAATCAGGTCGCCTTTGATAACGACGATGATCGCCCCCCTGTCGCGAAACGATACTTGAAAGACGCAGGACGTTTGCAGGATCCTGGAGCCGCCTTAGCGGATTGCTTGAGCCGATATTGGCCGTCACAAATCTGGCATCTGAAAACACAAGCGGGCGCGCTCTACCATCCGCGATACCCCCGCTGTTCCTGAAGGAGTTGTAATGGCCCACTATGCCGTCACGGCAGACGATGCCGATGTATATCTGTCATTTGCCGCCGAGCTCGCGGACTCAGTCAGGCCCATCGTGCTGTCCTATTTTCGCACGTCGCTGGACGTCCTCGCCAAGTCCGATGCTAGCCCGGTGACGATCGCCGATCGAGCCGTCGAGTTGCGTCTCAGGGAAAGGATCGAGGCGCGCTTTCCGGAGCATGGCATCATCGGCGAAGAGATCGGAGCCAAGCCCGGCGTCGCATTCACCTGGATCGTCGACCCGATCGACGGCACCAAGAGCTTTATCAGCGGCTTTCCCTTGTTCGGGACGCTGATCGCGTTGAGTTATCAGCAGCAGCCGTTCTGCGGCGTGATCGACATCCCCTTTACCGGCGAGCGGTGGATGGCGAAGCCCGGCGTGGCGCGGTTTGGCGATGGATTGGTTCGGACCAGCGCATGCGAGCGCGTCGCCGACGCGAGCTTCTACACCACATCGCCTGACATGTTCCGCAAAGACGAGATGGAGGCATTCGAGCGGCTGTCGCGAGTTGCGCGGATGCGCCGGTTCGGCGGTGATTGCTACATCTATGGCCTGCTTGCGTCGGGACACTGCGATATCGTTCTCGAAACGGGGCTTCAGCCATATGACTACATGGCGCTGGTTCCCATCGTGCAGGGCGCCGGCGGCTGCATCACCGATTGGGAGGGATGCCCGCTGTCGATTCACTCGGAAGGGCGCATCTTGGCAACCGCAACGCCGCGGCTTCATTCCGAAGCGCTCGCCTTGATCCAGAGATAACTACCGATCATGCCTCCTACAGGACGCATCGGAGGGACGGTCGTTCGCCCTTGCTGACCTTAGGGATCTGATGGCCAAGGCGACGCCCGAGAGGACGGGCGATCAGCCCGTCGGCATCGCCGCTGACGGCCCGGGAACTGGGACTTGCGGCCTGCAACAGCTTGTAGCGCTTAGTTCGCGCAACGCGCCTCAAGCGCATCGACGAAGGCGCGATCCCAGCGACCCTCGCGGATCGCATCGATGGTGCCTTGCTCTTTGCGCTCCTGCGCCAATGCTTTCTCAATGACCGTTACGGCCAGAGCCGGCGGAAATGCCAGCAGGCCGTCTTGGTCGCCGACGATGATGTCACCCGCGTTCACTGGCATGCCGCCGACGGTGATCGGAACGTTGATCGCTCCCGGACCGTCCTTGTAGGGACCACGATGGGTCACGCCGCGCGCGTACACGGGAAAAGTGCGTGCACGGATTTCCGTAACATCGCGAATGGCGCCGTCGAGCACCATGCCGGCAAGCCCGAGTGAGGCTGCGGCGAGCGTCATGATGCCGCCGACCAGTGCGTTGGAGATGTCGCCGCCGGCGTCAACAACCATCACGTCGCCGGGACGGCAGAAGTCGTAGGCACGAAGGATGGCGAGGTTGTCGCCGCCGCGCGTCTTCACCGTCACCGTGGTGCCCACCATCGGCGCCGGCGAGTGATAGGGGACTAGGCCGGTGCTGCCGCAGTTGCGGTGCAGCTGATCGCTGAGCAGGGCGACCGCGATGGTCCGCAGTTTTGCGATCACCGCGGGATCGGCTTGCGGGGCCGAGGGATTTTTTTCGATGCCGGTGTTTGACATGAGGTGCTTTCGATCGGGATGCTAGCGGAGTTCGGAGACAGCGTGAGCGATGCGGTTGATGCCATCGTCGAGCACATCGAGCGACGCGGCGATCGAGATGCGGAAGTACGGCGATAAGCCATAGGCGCTACCTTGGACCACGGCGACGCCAACGCTTTCGAGCAGGTACATCGCGACGTCGCCGTCGGTTTCGAGGTGCGCACCGGCCGGAGTTTTTCGACCGATCAACCCTGCGCAATTGATGTAGAGATAGAACGCGCCGTCGGGCGGCAGGCAGCTCAAGCCCTCGATCTGGTTGATCCGCGTCAGCATGCGATCGCGGCGGGTACGGTAGATCGCGACGCTTTCGGTGACGAAGCCCTGATCGCCGTTGAGCGCTTCGACCGCGGCAGCCTGACTGACCGAGCAGGCGTTGCCCGCGGCCTGGGACAGTAGCGTGTTCAGCGCACCGATCAGATCGGGGGGGCCGGCAATCCAGCCGATCCGCCAGCCGGTCATCGCGTAGGTCTTCGACACGCCATTGACCGCAAGCACGCGGTCTGCGAGTTCGGAAGCAGCGTTCAGCAGGTGCGGCGTTGTGCGGCCATCGAAGCGGATGTGCTCGTAGATGTCGTCCGTCATGACCAGCACATGAGGATGCCGTACGAGAATATCGGCCAGCTTGCGATATTCCGCCGCCGAGTAGCTTGCGCCCGTCGGATTCGACGGCGAGTTGATGATCAGCCATCGCGTCTTGTTCGTGATGGCAGCCTCGAGTTGCTCCGGCGAGATCTTGAAGCCTTGGCTTTCCGGGCAGGCGACAATCTTCGGAACGCCCTCGCAGGCGATCACCATGTCGGGGTAGGAGACCCAGTAGGGAGCCGGGATGATCACCTCGTCGCCGGCCTCGATCGTCGCCTCCAGCGCGCTATAGATGCCGCTCTTGCAACCGTTGGTGACAATGATGTCGGAAGGTGCGTAGACGAGGTTGTTCTCGCGCTTCAGTTTGGCTGCAATCGCCTCGCGCAGATCGACGGACCCTGGCAACATCGTATAGCGGGTGGCGCCCTTGTCCATCGCCTTTGAGGCCGCGGTGCGAATGTTCGCAGGCGTATCGAAGTCCGGCTCGCCGACGACAAGGCTGACGATGTTCCGGCCCTCTCGCTTCAGCGCCGTTGCCCGATCGGCTGCCGCCGAGCTGGGCGAGGGCTTGATGCGCCTGACCCGTGCGGAAATACGAGGATGGTTCATAGTGATTGACCCTGGCTAAGCGAGGTGCGACGCTAGAGATTGAGCCCGGCCCTGGCCAACACGAGTTCAATCTGGCCTGATAGGCATATCTTATGGATGCTCTGCTCGGGTCTGGAGCAGACGGCAGTCTGAGGAGAGGACGTGAATCTCAGGCGACTGCAGTACTTCGTGAAGATCGTCGACGTCGGCAGCCTGACGCAAGCGGCCGATGTGCTGCATGTGGCGCAGCCAGCGCTCAGTCAGCAGCTCGCGACCCTCGAAGGCGAGGTGCGTCAGCAGCTTCTCGTGCGCACCAAGAGCGGCGTAGTGCCGACCGAGGCCGGAAAAGTGCTGTATCGCCACGCCCAGCTCATCCTGCGGCAATGCGACCAGGCGCGTGCCGACATGAACGCGGCCGCAAAGAATATCTCCGGCGCCGTTGCGGTGGGACTCGCGCCAGGGACTGCCGCGGCAGGACTGGCTCTGCCGCTGCTGCGCACCGTGCGGGCGCGGCACCCCGGTATTTTGCTCTATTTGAACGAGACCTACGGCACCACGCTTTCCGAGCTCGTGATGAATGGCCGCATGGACCTGGCGGTTCTCTACGGCGGCAAGACCGCCGTCCACGGCCTCTCATTCCAGCCACTGCTGCGGGAGCCGCTTTACCTTGTCGGCCGCGGCAGCATGGTGGCGCCACCGGCCGAGGTGCCGCTCGCGATGATCGTTGACACCGAGCTCTACCTCGCGCGTCCCTATAATGTCGTCCGCAAGATGGTGAATGACGCTTTCGCGGCCATCGGCAAGGTGCCGAAGGTCATCGCGGAAATCGAATCCGCCAGCACGCTGACGGCCGTGATCTCCGATGGCCTTGGTGCCACCATCCTGCCCGAATCGATGGCGCGGCAGGTCGCGTCCTCCTGCGATGCCTGGCAATCCTGCATCATCGAACCCGTGATCGAGGCGCCGCTGGCGCTGTGCCAGTCCGATCATTTGCCGCTCTCCGAACCGGCACAGGCGATCAAGGAAATCCTGCTGGAGCTTGTGGCCGGCTTGCCGGGCAATCTGATTGCGCATGATGAGCGGTCTCAGAAGGCGTCATAGCGGTCCCTTATAGGGGCAAAGCCAATCCGTCTTGGTCGGCAGGAATCGATGGCGCTAGCGTCCATCCAGGCGCGACGGCCGCGCCAGGCCACGATCCCCGAACTGGCGGCGCTGCATGGACCTGAACCGTCTAAAGACTCTGATCGATGCGATGGCTGCGTCTGATCTGAACGAGATGGAGTTCAGCGAAGACGGCTGGTCGCTCAGGCTGGTTCGTCGGGCGCAGCCGGACGATATGGCTCGGGTACCGGTCAAGGCCGCCCGATCCACGCGAGCCAGACAGTTGCCAACTCGCGCCGAACCCGAAGCGGCGCCGAACAGAGAAGCGAAGATCGCAGCGCCCTTGTTCGGCATTGTGCATCTGCAACCGGCGCCGGATGCATCCGTCTTCGTTTCGGTCGGTCAGACCGTGACGGCTGGAACCCCACTCTGTGTCATCGAGGCAATGAAGATGTTCCACGAAGTTCGCGCCGAACGGGATGGCACGGTGTCGGCGATTTTGGTTGTCTCCGGTCAGGAAGTCGAGGCCGGCCAAGAACTGATAAGGTTCGCGTGAGCCCATGTTTGGATCGGTTCTCATAGCCAACCGGGGAGAGATTGCCCTACGTATCCAGCGGACCTGCCGGCGTCTCGGATTGCGAACGATCGTGGTCCATTCCGAGACCGATCGAGGGGCGCCGTATGTGTGTCAGGCTGACCTTGCTCTGTGCATCGGACCCGCCGCGGCGGCGCAGAGCTACTTGAACCAGAAAGCGATTCTGTTTGCGGCCGAGGTCAGCGGAGCCGAGGCGATCCACCCGGGCTACGGATTTTTGTCTGAGAATGCCGGCTTTGCCGAGCAAGTCGAGGCCGCGGGCCTGACATTCATCGGTCCGACCGCCGCGAGCATGCGCGTTATGGGTGACAAGATCGCGGCCAAGCGCGCCATGAGAGCGGCGGGCGTTCCGTGCGTCCTCGGTCCCGATGCGGCCCTGACTGACGATCTTGATGTCGTGCGCGCGGTCGCAGGCGAGATCGGCTATCCCGTGATCCTGAAAGCCGCCGGGGGCGGGGGCGGTCGCGGCATGCGGATAGTCGAGAGCGAAAGTGGCTTGCGCGACGCGCTGCTCCTGACACGGGAAGAAGCGCGGCGGGCGTTTGGCAACAGCGCAATCTATGTCGAGAAATTCTTAGGGCATCCGCGCCACGTCGAAATCCAGGTGATCGCCGATACACACGGTAACGCGGTCTGGCTTGGTAGCCGCGATTGCTCACTCCAACGCCGTCATCAGAAGGTGATCGAGGAGGCGCCAGCCCCGCAGATCGAAGATGGGCTGGTCCGCGAAATCGGCGAGCGCTGCGCGGAGGCTTGTCGGCAAATCGGCTATCGCGGCGTCGGCACTTTCGAATTCCTGGTCGAAGATAATTCGTTCTACTTCATCGAGATGAATACGCGCCTCCAGGTCGAACATCCCGTCACCGAGATGACCACCGGGATCGATCTCGTCGAGGCTCAGATCCGCGTGGCGCAGGGTGAAAGGCTGCCGTTCAGGCAGGGCGATATCGCCTGTCGCGGTCATGCCTTCGAGTGCCGCATCAATGCCGAAGACCCGGACAGTTTTGTGCCGTCACCCGGTGTGATTGATACCTGGCAGATGCCGGGCGGACCTGGCGTGCGCATCGACAGTCACGCGAGTGCCGGTTACCGCGTCTCGCCATATTACGACTCGCTGCTCGGCAAGCTTATCGTCCATGGCACGACACGCGATGAGGCGTTGGCCCGTTTGCGGGTGGCGCTCGACGAGGCGCGGATCGAGGGGATTGCAACAAACCTGCCGCTGCACCGGCGCCTTGTCGCCGATCCCGATTTTATCCGCGGTGGCGTCAGTATCCACCATCTCGAGACGAAACTTCGGTTGAGTAGGCAGCCATGACGACGGACCGGCCTCGCACAAGCCTGCTCGGGACGACGGCGCTGCTGTTCGAGGCGCCCGGCGAGACCACGCTCGAAACGCAGCGGCTGATTTGGGCCTTAGCACACGAGGCAGCCGGATTTCCCGGTGTGCGCGAGGCTGTGCCAGGCATGAACAACCTCATGCTGGCCTTTGTCGAGCCACCGCGACGACCGGAAGAGATCGAGCAAGGGCTCGTCGAACTCTGGGACGTCATCGAGCCGCTTCCGATTGCCGGGCGTTGCATCGATCTGCCCGTCACCTATGGCGGAGAAGCCGGGCCGCATATGGCCGATGTCATCGAGCACACCGGCATGAGCATCGATGAGATCGTCGAACGCCACAGTGCGCCTACCTACACCGTATTCGCGCTCGGAAGTCACCCCGGCTATTGCTATCTCGGCGGCATGGATGGGCGCATCGCGACGCCGCGCCGCAAGGTGCCGGTGCTCAGGATTCCGGGAGGAGCCGTGTCGATAGGCGGTAGCCAGACCGGCGTGTCTGCCTCGGACGGACCGAGCGGGTGGAATACGATCGGCAGCACGCAGGTCCCATTCTTCGATGTCGATCGTAGCCCGCCCGCGCTGCTTCAGCCAGGCGACAGCATCCGCTTCAGGGTTGTCAGGGTGCTGCGATGATCAAAATCTTGTCAGCAGGCGCGCTTGCGACGGTCCAGGATCTCGGTCGTACCGGTGGGCTAAATCTCGGCGTCGGGATATCGGGCGCCATGGACGCGCTCGCCCTTGTCGGAGGCAATATCCTGCTGCGCAACGAGGAGAACGCCGCAGCCATCGAGATTCCGGTTCTTCCCTTCAAGGTTCGCTTTGAGCGCTCAACCGTTTTTGCCGTCACCGGCGCCGACTGTGCGGCGAGGATTGGTGAGACGCCGGTATTGCCGTGGTGGGCGCATCGCGCCGAAGCGGGGCAGGTGCTATCGCTGTCGCTTCCCAAGCAGACCACATGGCGCGCGAGCCGCGCCTATCTGTGCGTCGCCGATGGTATTGACGTGCCGGCTGTGCTCGGCTCACGCAGCACGCAGTTGAGAGGCTCATTTGGTGGCCACGAGGGGCGGCCGCTCCGCGATGGCGACAAACTGCCGACCGGACATTCGAGCGGCCGAGCCGTTCCCGGCTTCGGTCTGGTCCCGCCCGGGCTGGCGCTCCCGCTCGAGACCGACGGCGTGCCCGCCGTTCGCGTGCTGCCGGCCGCCGAATACGACTGCTTCACGAAGTCATCGCACGGTGCGTTATGGTCGACCGCCTGGAAGATCACCCCGCAGAGCGACCGCTATGGCTACAGGCTTGCCGGCCCTGAGCTCATCCCACTGCGTCCGCTGGAATTGCGCTCACATGGCATCGTGCCCGGCGTCATTCAGGTGCCTCATGGCGGCCAGCCCATCATCCAGATGCGCGATGCACAGCCCTCCGGCGGCTATCCCAAAATCGGCACGGTGATCGAGGCAGACCTCTGGCGCCTCGGCCAGGCCCCGATCGGGAGCAGCGTCCGCTTCATCCGCTGTAGCTGGGATGAAGCGCTGAGCGCCTCGGCGGAAGTCCGCCGCTGGCTTGCCAACGCCCGTCGTCTCGTCGAGCTTAATTGCGGCGAAGGACGTGGCCGGTGAGCAATCCTCTCGATCACGTCGATCAGTTGAGTGTCTGGCTCCAGGACGCCGACCTCGCGCTGCTCGAGCTGCGCGGTCCGAGCGCCTCGTTGCGCCTGGTCAACGACGGCGCAGTGGTGCGTGTCGTTGAAGGTGAGGCGACCTCGCCCGTCGACGCACCGTCAATGACCCTCCGCGCGCCGTCGCCGGGAATTTTTTTCGATCGGCATCCGCTTCACGAGCGTGCAATCGCCTTGGCCGACCCCAATGTCAGGGCTGGCGAGCCTCTCGGCTTCCTGCAAATCGGTCCTTTGCTTCTAGCCGTGGCTGCCCCGCTGTCGGGAATGGTGACCGATGTGCTGATCGCCCACGGCACCGTCGTCGGCTACGGCGAGCCGCTGTTCCTACTACGTCCGATTGGAGGTGAGACAGCATGAAGATCGATCTCAATGCCGATATGGGCGAAGGTTTTGGTCCGTGGTCCATGGGCAATGACGAGGCGCTGCTCGACCTCGTATCTTCGGCCAACGTCGCGTGCGGTTTTCATGCGGGTGATCCCCTGATCATGCAGCGCACGGCGGAGCGCGCCAGGGCGTGCGGCGTCGATCTTGGGGCTCACGTCGGGTTTCCCGACCGTCAGGGATTTGGCCGACGCGTGATGCAGATCGACCCCACCGAGCTCGCCGCCATGGTCACTTACCAGCTCGGCGCACTCGATGGCATCGCGCGGGCCGTCGGGCATCGCGTCACGCATATGAGCTTTCACGGCGCGCTGGGCAACATTGCAGCGGCCGACGCCGAACTTGCCCTGCCATTGGTTCGCGCGGTCGCCGCATTCGATCCCGATCTCCTGATCGTCTCCTCGAGCAGCCGCGCCATCGAGGGTGCGGCGGCGCAGTGCGGTATCAGGGTCGCCACGACCTTCCTGGCTGACCGGGCCTACGACGACCATGGCTTGCTGGTTTCCAGGGCAAAGCCCGGCGCCGTCATTCATGACGCCGGGGTGGTCGCCGAGCGGGTCAAGCGTCTGCTGCGTGACGGCGTTGTTATTGCCGCCAGCGGAAAAGCGCTAGCCATGCCGGTCAAATCAATCCTGTTGCACGGGGATACCCACGGCGCCGTCGAGCTGGCCCGAGGGATTCGGGCCTCGATCGAGGCTGCCGGCGGCGAGATCGTGCCGGTTTCCCGGCTTGTGGCGGACTCCGGCGGACCGGGTAGGTGATCATAAGGGGACCTTATCTCGCCACATTTAATCCCTCTTGGCAGGAAAGTTGCGCGATCGTTTAACGTGTTGGAAAGGTGAGGACCCCCATGCCATTCTCCGATTACAGGACCGCTCTCGTAACCGGTGCCTCGTCTGGCATCGGCTTGGCTGTGGTCGAGCGCCTGGCGCGCGAGGGCCTGAAGGTTCATGCGCTCGCACGGTCCGCGGGTGCGCTAAGAGCTTTGGCCGCTCGCACCGGCTGCATCTCCCATGCGATCGACGTTAGAGATATTGCGGCTGTCACCATGCTTGCTCAGCGTATTGAGGTCGACGTGCTCGTCAACTGCGCGGGGGTTGACCGGCCGAAGAAGTTTCTGCAGTCCGATCCGGACGACATTGATCTTCTGGTCGACGTCAACCTGCGTGCGATCCTGCATCTCTGCCGTCTTCTCGTGCCGGGCATGGCCCAGCGCGATCGCGGTCATGTGGTGAACATCACGTCGATTGCCGGCGCTTACAACTTTGCGGGCAATTCGAGCTATCACGCGACCAAGGCGGCCGTCAGCATGCTGACCAGTCAGCTCAGGGTCGATTGCTTCGGCAAGCGCGTGCGCGTCACCGAGATCTGCCCCGGCAGGGTGGCAACCGATATCTTCGCCCATGTCCACGGCGACAGCGCCGAAACGCGCGCGAACTTCATCGAAGGCTTTGAACTGCCCGAGGCAAAGGACATTGCCGATGCAATCGCGTTTGCGATTGCGGCTCCGGTCGCGGTGAATGTCGGCTACATCGAGATCACACCGACCTTGCAAGTGCCGGGTGGCTTGTCGACCACGCGCCCCGAGGGTTTTCCAAAACCCATTCTGCCGACCTAGAGGAGGGGCGCGCGATGAAGGGTTTCGACCTCATGGCCGTCCTGCTCAATCCGGAGTTCAGCCGGATGCTGGTCCATGGGGTGAAGATGACCTTCATCGTCTTCATCGGCTCGTGGCTTCTGGCGATGAGTCTTGGAATGATCCTGCTTGCGATCCGAATGCTGCCGGGCCGGATCGCCAGCGGTTTTGTCGCGATCTACGTCTCCTACCATCGCAATGTGCCGACCTTGGTGCAGCTCATGCTCTGGTATTTCGGCATTTCGAGCTTGCTGCCGGACTCGGTCCAAATGTGGCTCGGCGATCACAACGGCGAAGCGTTGTTCGCCATCATTGCCTTGGGGTTGTGCCAGGCGGCGTATTTCAGCGAGGATCAGCGCTCTGGTCTACGCGCTGTGCCGAGGGGGCAGTGGGAAGCGGCGCGTGCGCTGGGGCATAGCTACGTCGGAGCGATGGCCTACATCCTGCTGCCGCAGGCCGTTCGCAACGCGATGCCGGCGCTGGTGAGCCATACCGTCTCCTTGTTCAAGAACTCCAGCCTTGCGATGGCGATCGGCGTCGCCGAGCTGACCCACGCCGTCAAAGAGGTCGAGAACCAAAGCTTTCGTCCGTTCGAGACCTACCTGATTGCCACGATCGTCTATCTCGTCTGCTCGTTGCTGCTGATGTGGCTTGGTCACCATCTGGAGCAACGCAGCCGCATGGCCGGAGTGATGTGATCATGTCGCTGCTCCCGAGCATGATCGACCTTGTCAGGGACAACTGGCTGTTGCTGCTCGTCGGCCAGTATCCGAACGGCCCGCTTGGGGGTATCGCGGCCACCCTCATTCTCTCCGTCCTCGGCATTGCCTTGGCCTTTCCGCTGAGCGTTGTGATGGCGCTGGCCAGCCTATCGCCGTGGCGGGCGCTGCGCTGGCCGGTCATGGGCTTGGTCTACATGACCCGCGGCGTGCCACTGCTTCTGATCATTTTGTGGGTCTATTTCGTGCTGCCGCTGATGATCGGCCATAGCGTGCCGGCGTACGCGACCATGCTGGTCACGCTGGTCGGCTATGAAGCCGCATTCCTGAGCGAGATCGTGCGAGCCGGAATTCAGGCATTGCCAACAGGCCAGATGGACGCCGCCCGCGCGCTCGGGCACAGCCGTCTCGGGGCGATGCGCTACGTGATTCTGCCGCAGGCGCTGTTCAACATGATCCCGAGCATTCTCAGCCAGTTCGTCTCCACCATCAAGGAAACGACGCTCGGCTACATCATCAACGTCCCCGAGCTCACCTTCGCGGCCGGCCAGATCAACAACCGGCTACTGACCAAGCCGTTCGAAGTCTATTTCCTCCTTGCCATCAGCTACTTCATCGTGTGCTGGACCTTGACGCAGGCCATCAGCATGGTCGAGCGGCGGATAACCGCGCGCCGGACCGCAGGCCCGGTTGCCGTGTCTGCACTGCCTGCCTTACCCGCAAGCGCATCAGGGACATGACCATGTCGCATGAACCTCCATCCCGGGATGCCGATCCGATGATCAAATTCGTCGCCGTGCACAAATTTTTTGGGGCACTCGCCGCGCTGACCGACGTTAACGCCGAGGTGAAGAAGGGCGAGGTGGTGGTGGTCTGTGGGCCGTCCGGCTCGGGGAAATCGACGCTCATCCGCACCGTCAACAGGCTCGAGGAAATTCAGTCGGGCTCGGTGCTGTTCGAGGGCAAGGACGTTCACGGCAAGTTGGGTGGCACGGCGCTGAATCACTTGCGGAGCCGGATCGGATTCGTTTTCCAGAGCTTCAATTTGTTTCCACATTTGAGTGCGCTCGACAACGTCATGCTTTCGCCGATCAAGGTGAACGGCGTCAAGCGCAGCGAGGCGCGCGAAACGGCACTTCGCCTGCTGGATCGCGTCGGACTCGCGACCAAAGCCCAGAACTATCCGGGCCAGCTCTCCGGCGGACAGCAGCAGCGCGTCGCGATCGCGCGTGCGCTCGCCATGGAGCCGCCGGCGATGCTGTTCGACGAACCGACCAGCGCGCTCGATCCGGAGATGGTGGGCGAGGTGCTTTCCGTCATGCGCGGGCTTGCACGCGACGGAATGACCATGATGTGCGTGACCCACGAGATGAACTTCGCGCGCGATGTCGCCGATCGCGTCTGGTTCATGGACGCCGGAAGGGTGCTCGAGACGGGAGCTCCGGTCGACTTCTTCCGCTCACCGCGACATCCCCGTGCGCAGCGTTTTCTGTCGGACCTGCACACAAGGTGAGCGCGCTGACTTGATGTGACCAATCTGGAGGAGTGAACACAAATGTCTTTCAAGAATCGTTCGATCGGCTTGGTGGCCGCGATCGTAGGCCTTGCTGGGATCGCGTCAACGGCCTGCGCTGACCAGCTCTCGGACATCATCCAGCGCAAGGAGCTGCGCTGCGGAACCTTCGCGGACGTTCCGCCATTTGCGGCGCCGGATGCCAAGACACGTGAGATGGTGGGCTTTGACGTCGACCTCTGCAAGGTGATCGCCCAACACTGGGGCGTTGTCGCCAAGGTCACGCCGCTCTCGGTCGAGGCACGCGTGCCAGAGGTCAAGCTCGGTCATGTCGACATCACGGTGGCGAACCTCGCCTACACGCTGGGCCGCGCCGAGCAGATCCAGTTTTCCGATCCCTATTACATCGCCAAGGAAATGCTGGCAGTGAAGGCGGGCGACCCCGGGACCGCCAAAGCCGACTTCAAGGGCAAGCGCCTGGCATCGACCAAAGGATCGACGTCGGAACTCGCGATCAAGATGAACGAATCCGACCCGCTGACTTTCGTCGATACCGGTTCGGCCTTCATGGCGGTTCAACAGAACAAGGCAGTCGGAATGGTGGCGAATACCATGACCATTACCAAGCTCGTCAGCCAGTCCAAGGAGGCGGGGCAGCCGCTGAAGATGATCGAGGAGCCCATGGTGCTTCAGCCGATCGGCATCGGCATGAAGAAGGACGAGCCGGCACTGCTCGCGAAGGTCAACGAGACCCTGCTCGAGATGGACAAGGCTGGGGAGATCAACCAGATCTGGGACAAGTGGCTCGGTCCGAGCACCGAATTCAAGATGACACGTACCGACAAGGTCGCGCCACTGAGCCAGCTGAAGTTCACGCCGCTCCCATGAGCGGGGAAGCGAAGTTCGTGGCTAGCTTCCCCGCGGCATCGCCGTCTTCTTGGCCGTGCCGATCATGACTTGCGTGTTCGCTGGTAGCGTTCTGGAAGGAATTGCATGCCTTGGGGAGGCATCTCTCGCATCCCCATACCGCTCGTCATGGACCATTTCTGCAGTCGTAGCTCCGTGCCAAGTACCTATCACCTCCAATATAATGCGGGTAGTTGGGATAGCGGCACATCGGACGGGACGCCTTCAGAGCAAAGGGCGGCGTGGCTTCCTTCACCGTCTGGATCAACGCGTCGGCCGGCGCGATGCCGTCGCTGGCCCAGTGGTCGAGCGGGTCGAGCAAGTCGACCATGGTCGGAATCGCGATGCCGTCCGGCACGGTTGCGCCGTTGCCGGTGTGGGTGGAGCCAGGCGAAAGATAAAGACGCGCCGAGCCATCTACTGTGGCCTGACCCAGTTTGGCCACGACCGACTGGAAATAGTTGATACCAGCGAGTGGGCTCTGCGCAAGGTCGGCCAGGTTCTCTCGCATGATCAGCTTGCCGCCATGGGCGAAGAACGCCGACAGATCGGGATTGGTGGAATCGAGCAACTTCGAGAGCTCCTCGACGCGGGCGTGGAGATTTTCCGGACGATAGCTCCGCACATCGAACTTGTCGTCACGTGCGATCATGAAGCGCACGGCATTCACGCCGTAGATCCAATGTTGCGAAGCCGTAGCCACATCTACTGGGTCGGTTGGCGGGGCCGTGCCGACAACCCAGCGTGCCATGGTGGATCGGTCGGGGTCGGGTGTCGTCTCGTTACCATAGAGCCATTGCGGATAGTCGGCGATGCCATTCGCCATCGCGAACGGGAAGGGATGCGGCGCATGAACCGCCTGGATGGAGGCGATCTGCGGATCCGACAGGCAGTTGTCGCCCGTATCTGTTCCACCAGGGCAGCGCAATGCGGCGAGGTTCACTTTGGGCTGGCAGGCGAATGTATTGCTGACGATACCATCGCGCAGGCCGTCAAGCTCGTCGCAAGCTTCCATCACGAACTTCGCCAGCATCTCCGTCTTTGCTGGATTGAGCCAGCCGCCGTCGAAGTGCGGCAGCACGTTCGGGATGTAGGACTGGAAGAGCATAGACAACTGCACTACCGGAACGACGCTGACGACGCCGTCATAATCGACCGGAAAGCGCTGAGCCATGGTGAGCCCTTCGCGGCCGCCTTCGGAGCCGCCGAAATAGTAGATCCTCGCCGGCCGCCTACGATAGAGCAGTTCGCTCAAAACTACGGCGACGTCGCGCACCTTTTTGTAGGATGCATAAGCATAGTTGGTCAGCATTTCGTCGTTGAGACCGAACTTGCCGATGGAGTCGCGCGGGAAGCTCGCGGCCTGGTGACCGGAATCGGTGCCGAGCGTGGCATAACCACGCACGATCGGCAGCACCTCGTCAGGCGCAGCATCGCGGAGGGGCGCAAGACCCGTGATCAGTGTGCCATTGTAGCCGCCACCCCCATATTGCAACAGCTTGCCGTTCCAGGCGACCGGCAAATTGAGCTCAAAGTTGATCAGCTGCGCCGACGGATCAACCGGGGAGATGCTGCCCAGTACCTTGCAGAAGTCGGGCGTCGCGGGCGTCTTAGCCTGCGCTGCAGCGCGGACGAAGCTTGCAGAAGCGACGACGGTGTTCCCGCTGGGAAGCCCGATCAACGTGGCTGGAATAGTCCTATCGGCCAGTCCCATGCAGGCGCGCTGAAATGCCTCGTCGGCGACTGAGGGGCCGCCGGTCAGCAGCACAACGAGCGCGCCAAGCGCGAGACTGTAAGCAGCGGCCGATCGGTGCCGCCTTGCGCGAGCAGGGCGGCCGTTCTTTCTGCCTATCACCATTCACTTCCTCGTTGTGGTTCTAGCGCGGAGCCCGATGCACGCGTTACTTCTCCCGCTAACCTGCCAACGTGTCAAATGTCTGAGATAGGCTTAGATAGCAGATCTCTTCGGTACGCTTCAGATGACCACCGTAATCTCCGGCATAGTCTCTCCGTCGCGAAGTCATGGGCCCCGCAGTCACCGCGTGTCTGCCAACCCTCGGCAATGTCCTTTACTAAATCCCTTCTTGTCGCGAGACGTCGGTTTTTGGGGATGGTGGGAAGTTAAACGCCGGATAGGGATGTCCGACCGCCTGCGTCGGAACCCCCCCCTCGCTGGCTGCAAGCTCCGCGATCCAAACTGTGACATCAACACGAGATTTTAAAACGCGGAGTGAGGGCTTAGCCAGGGCTTGACTCGCCGGAGAAAATTAGTCTAGTTATGCAAGTAACGGGTGAGCCCGACCTTCGTCGGTTGCCCAAGCCCGTCTCAGCCCAGAGAGGCAACGTGGAGGAAATTCGTATCGAGAGGCGGGACGGCGTTGCGCACGTGGTTCTAAACCGCCCAGCGATAAGGAACGCGGTCACGCTTGATATGTGGCGACAGCTCGCTGACATTTTCTCGGGCTACACCAGCGACCGGAATGTTCGCGGGGTCATTCTGAGTGGGGCGGGCAAGGACTTTTCCGTTGGCGCCGACATCTCCGAATTCGATCGCATCCGAGAAGACCGTCATCAGGCTGTGGCGTACGAAGTCGCAGTCGATGCCTGCTCGGGGGCAATTGCTGCGCTGGGAAAACCCGTCGTCGCGGCGATCGCCGGTTACTGCCTCGGGGGCGGCTGCCATCTCGCGCTCGCCTGCGATTTCCGATTCGCCAGCCGCACCGCAACAATCGGGATCCCGTCAGCCAAGCTTTCTATTGTCTACGGGGTGAACAGCGTTCAGCGGCTCCTGGCACTCACGGGGCTGTCGAATGCAAAGCGGATCCTTTATTCAGCCGACCGCTTCGGAGCAGAAGATGCCCTCCGACTAGGCTTGATCGACGAGCTTCACGAAGACGCCGTCGCAGCTGCAGAGGAGTTCCTGCGGCGCCTGTCCGTCAACGCGCCACTCTCGATCTCCGGTGCCAAGTTCATGTTGAACGGTCTTTCGATGGGTAACGGCGCGCTGGATCTCGCGGCGGCACAGCGGCTCGTCGACGAAGCGTCTGACAGTAGGGACTTCAAGGAGGGCCGCGACGCCTTCGTGCAGAAGAGACCACCACGCTTTCGCGGAAATTAATTCGGGATGGGGAAGGTTGGAGAAGGCCCATGAAGCCTGCCAAGTTTGACTATGTCTCGCCATCAACGGTCGAGGCCGCGATCGAAGCGCTTGTCGCCTCGAACGGAGAAGGGAAACTGCTGGCCGGCGGTCAGAGCCTTCTGCCACTCTTAAACTTCCGGATGGCGCGACCTTCGGTTCTGATCGATCTTAACCGCATCGGCGGGCTTTCCTACATTGAGCATCGGGAGGGGCGGATTGCGGTCGGGTCGCTAACGCGACATCGTGACCTGGAGCACTCGCCACTCATCGCTGCGAAGCTTCCGGTCATGTCGGCGGCGATGCGGCACGTGGCTCATCTGGCCATACGCAATCGGGGTACGATCGGCGGCAGCTTGTCCCATGCGGATCCTGCCGCCGAACTGCCGATGCTAGCAGTATTCTATGATGCAATGATATCCATTCGAGGACCGAATGGGCTTCGGAAGGTCGCTGCGGAGCAGTTCTTTGTCGATGCTCTGACGAATTGCCTGCAGCCGGACGAAATCGTCACCGAAGTCGATTTTCCAGTTCTTGATCAGGACGGGTGGGCATTCGAAGAAGTCGCCCGCCGCTTCGGCGATTTCGCGCTGGCTAGCATCGCTCTATCAGTCCGCCGCGCGGGTACCAGGCTTGAGGATGCGCGCGTCGCTGTGATGGGCGTGGCCGACACTCCGCTGCGCTTGAAGGCAGCCGAGCGGGAGCTCGTTGCATTGCCGCTCGACGACCAGGCTCCGGAACTCTTTTCCGACATCGTCGCGTCGAAGATTTCGCCAAACGACGATCTTCATGCATCGGGGGAGTACCGCGTCCATCTCCTAAAAGAGCTGTCCAGGCGCGCATTGCGCAAAGCACTCCGACAAAAGGAGAAAGCAGCATGACGGAGATCTCGGTCAGAGTGAACGGAGAGTGTTACAACGTCGCGGACGTTGAACCGCGCATGTTGTTGTCCGACTTTTTGCGCGATCGGCTGGGCCTCACCGGTACGCATGTCGGCTGTGAGCACGGTGTCTGCGGCGCCTGCACCATTCTCGTGAATGGCGATAGCGCGCGCTCCTGCCTTATGCTGGCAGTCCAGACGGATGGCGCCGAAATTGTAACCATCGAAGGACTTGGCTCGCCCGACGAGCTCAACGTCTTGCAAGCGCAGTTCCGTGAGCATCACGGACTCCAGTGCGGCTATTGCACGCCGGGCATGCTGATGACCGGCGAGGACATGCTTCGAAAGTATCCGCTGGCGACGGATGAGGACATCAGAGAGGGCCTTTCCGGCAATCTCTGCCGCTGCACAGGCTACCAGAATATCGTGACTGCGATCCGCAGTGCCGCCGCGATGCGCGCGGAGAAAAAATCATGAAGTTGAACTTTCTCACCGCCGGACACCTCCGGATGAAGAAGAGCATCTACGTGGCCGGCGCAGATCGCAACGAGACGATCGACCTTCCGGTCAGCTGTGCGCTTATCCGGCATAAGCAGGGTAGCCTTCTGTTCGACACCGGATGCCATCCGGCCGTAGTCGATGATGCTGAGGGACGGTGGGGACCGCTCGCGAAAGTCATGAGGCCGATGATGCGAGCGGAGGAGACACTCCTGGCGAGCCTGGCTTGCACGGGCCTCGGGCCTGATGACATCGACATCGTGGTCAATTCGCACTTTCACCCGGATCATTGCGGCTGCAATCAGTTCTTCCGAAAAGCGACGATTTTCGCTCACGCCAAGGAGATCGAGGCAGCGAAGGCACCTGGCGCCGATAGTGCGGGATACCTCAAAGCCGACTGGGATTACGGACACCCCATCGAGCCTGTGAACGGCGAGAAAGATCTGTTCGGTGATTCCAGCGTGGTGTTGGTTCCTCTTCCAGGCCACACCCCTGGCACTATGGGCGCACTGGTCAGCATGGACCGGGACGGCGAGTTCCTGCTTGCGTCCGATGCTGTCAGCCTACGCCAGAACCTCGATGCGGACGCAGCCCCTCGTAACACTTGGAACGTCGAGCAGCAGATGAAGACGTTCGCGGAGGTTCGCAGAATCGAGACGTCCGGCGCTACCGTGATCTGCGGACACGACTACGCGCAATGGCAAGGCTTGCGCAAAGGTGGTGAGGGCTATGAATAGAGATCACCGCGCCAACGCTTCCGACGTGCTGCGCCCCAAGAACGTCGGCGCACCGATCAGGCGTACCGAGGATCCCCGCTTGCTGGCGGGCAACGGTGAATACACCGCAGATCGCAGGCCGGATCGGCCGTTACATATCGCCTTCCTGCGCAGCGCACAGGCGCATGCCAGAATTGTGCGCGTCGGCATCGCCGCCGCTCTGAAGGCGCCTGGTGTCATCACGGTGCTGACCGCGGAGGAAATTTCCGGCGACTTCAAACCGGTCGTCCCGTTCTCTCGGACGCCGAACTACTACGCAACTCCGATTCTACCGCTTGCCTCGGGAAAAGTCCGCTATGTCGGAGAGGCGGTCGCTGCCGTCGTCGCGACCTCACGCTACCTGGCCGAGGACGCGGTCGAATTGATCGAGGTCGACTACGAACCGCTGACCCCGCTCGCGCGCGCAGAGGTGGCGGTCGCCGAGGGGGCGGCTCTGCTGCATGAGGAGGCTGGGACGAATGTCCTGATTGCTCGAGAGTTCAAGAAGGGGGATGTTGCGGCCGACCTGGCAGCTGCTGCCGTGAGGGTAGGTGGGCGCTTCGAAATGACCCGCAAGGCGGCGCTCGCGATGGAGCCGCGGAGCTATTCTGCGGAGTACGACAAGCGAAGAGACGCGCTCACGCTCTACACGTCATCGAACATTCCGGGAATTGTACGTGATGCCATTTCGGGGTCGCTGTCACTTCCAGGCCATCGCTTGAGGGTGGTCGCCCCCGACGTCGGTGGTAGCTTCGGTTCGAAGGGATCCCTTTATCCAGAAGAACTCTTGATGTGCATCGCCGCGCGCAAGCTGCGCCGGTCGATTAAATGGACGGCAGACCGGCTTGAGGACGTCAGCAGTAGCAGCCAGGCCTTTGCAGAGATCGTCGATGCCGAGATGGGCTTCGACGCTAACGGTCTGGCCATCGCGCTGAAAGCAGACGTGATCGGCGACGTGGGCGCCTTCTCGATCTATCCATGGACCTGCGGCCTGGAGCCGGTGCAGGTCGTCAGCTTTCTGCCCGGGCCCTACAAGATACGATCCTACCGCGGCGCGGTTCGCGGCGTCGCAACGTGCAAGCCCCCGACCGGTCCCTACCGGGGCGTTGGTCGGCCCGTTTCGACCTTTGTCTGCGAGCGCTTGATGGACATGGGCGCCAAGGCGCTCGGGATTGATCCGCTTGAGATCAGGCGCCGCAACCTGGTACGGAGTGAGGAATTTCCATACCGCATCGCGTCCGGCATCATTTGGGACAAGACCGGCTTCATCGAGTGCTTGGAAGCCGCCGCTGAGGCAGCGGGTTACGATCAGCTGCGAAAGCAGCAGTCGGAGGCCCGCAAACGCGGGCGACTTTTCGGCATCGGCATCGCTTCCTATGCAGAACTGACGGGGATCGGCTCTCGCATTGCGGTGGCGCCTGGTATGCCGATCAATACGGGCTCCGAAACCGCAAAGATTACAATCGATTCGACTGGAGGCATCACCGCAGCGTTCGGGGTCGCCTCCCACGGCCAAGGGCTCGAGACAACTCTGGCGCAGATCGTCGCCGACGACCTCGGTGCTCGTTTCGAAGACATTCGTGTCATTCAGGGTGATACCGACGAGGTCCCGATGTCGACGGGGACCTACGCAAGCCGTAGCGCTGTGCTCGGCGGTGGTGCCGCGAAGCACGCTTCTGAGATCCTTAAGGGAAAGGTCAAGCGAGTTGCATCGCATCTTCTGGAGACCAGCGCCGACGACCTGGAGATTTCCGAAGGCAAGGTGACCGTGCTCGGGACCGATCGCGCGGTGTCTTTCAAGCAGATCGCAAAGGCCGTCTATTCCGATATGAAGACCTTGCCGGTCGAGGCACGGGAGGAACTGACGGCGAGCTACACCTATGACCCAGTCAACGGCACAACCGCAGCAGCAACTCACATAGCTGCCGTCGAAATCGATCCGGCGACGTGCTTTGTGAAGATACACAAGTTTGTTGTCGCCGAAGATTGCGGCCAGATCATCAATCCGATGATTGTCGATGGTCAGGTTCACGGCGGCGTAGCACAAGGGATCGGCGCGGCGCTGTTCGAAGAGCTGATCTACGATGACGATGGTCAATTGCTCACCGCAAGCCTCGTCGATTACGTGATTCCGTCCGCGCCGGAAGTGCCGACCATGGATGTCGTCCACGTCCAAAGCGAGTCTGCAGTGTCCGGCGGATTCCGCGGCATGGGCGAAGGCGGAACAATCGGCGCGCCGGCGGCGATCGCTAACGCCATAGCCGATGCGCTATCGCCGCTCGATATCGACATCTCGATTCTTCCGATGACGCCGGAACGCATCTTCAGGCTTATTCAGGACGCCAAGCTCACAGCAAAGGGAAAACCATGACCGACCTAAAGGGACGTATAGCGCTTGTAACGGGAGGTGGCCGCGACGTCGGCGCCGCAATCTGCAGGATGCTGGCTGACGGTGGCGCATCGGTCGCCGTGAATTACCACAGCTCGCAAGCTGACGCAGAAGCTGTCGTTACCGAGATCAAAAATGCAGGCGGAAAAGCGAAAGCCTATCAAGCCGACATAGCCAATGCGAACGTCGTGAAGAAGATGGTCGATGACGTCAAGAGTGACTTCGGCGGCCTCGACATTCTCGTCAACAACGCTGGACTGGTGTTCCGAAAGAAGTTCAATGAGAGCACGCCGGAGGATTGGAAGAAGCAGATTGACACCTGCCTTTACGGCGCATTGAACTGCTCGCATAGTGCCGGACCACTGCTTGAGGCGTCAGGCTGCGGGCGCATCATATCGATCATGGGCGACTCATCGCGGGTCGGCGAATCGGGCCTCGCGCTTGGCGCGGCCGCGCGTGCCGGCACCATCGCGCTCATGAAATCGCTCGCTCGTGAATGGGGCCGTTCTGGAGTTACCGCGAACTCGATCTCGCTAGGCCTGATCGAGACCGCACACGACAAGGTCTGGGTGGAAGCCAATCGCGACAAGCTCGTCAAAGCTTACGCCATTCGCCGTCTGGGCCTGCCTTCGGACGTGGCCCCACTGGTCAGTTTGCTCGCGTCCGACGCCGGCGCCTGGATCACCGGCCAGGTGATCAGCGTGAACGGCGGATATTCGATGGTCTAAAAGGGGGACGGCGATGCTGCAAGTTGATCTGATCGCGCCGATCGCGACGCTCCTCAATCGTCACGCAAAGAGCCGACCGGAGCAGGTGGCATATTGGGATTCGACGCGGTCCATCACTTACGAGCAGCTCGCCGACCGCACAGCCTCCATCGCGGCGGGTCTGACAAGAGCCGGCTTGAAGGAAGGCGACAGGCTGGCGATCTACTTGCCGAATGGAGTGGACTGGATCGAAGCCTGCTTCGCCGCCTTGCGCGCCGGCGCAGTCGTGGTGCCGATCAGCTTTGAGGCAGCTGAGGGCGAGGTCAGCTATCGCCTGACCGATGCCGATTGCGGTGTTATCGTCACGACGGGGTCGCGCAAGCATCTGCTGGATAAGGTCTTTAGGGACGCGAGTATCTCACCGACCGTGATCTTCGCTCAGAACGATGCCGACAGCGCCGGAGTATCGATGGCGAACCTCGCCAAGGACCAAGGTGCGGCGTCGCTGGATCCGGCTGACATCGATCGGTGCTCGTTCATCATCTACACGTCGGGCACCACGGGGCGGGCCAAGGGTGTTCTGCTGTCGATCCGTGGCATGCTTTGGGTCTCAGCAGCTTGCTGGGGGCCGATTGCGGAATTGACAAGCGACGACGTGATCCTATCGCCTCTGCCGCTCTTCCATTCCTACGGTCTCAATCTCTCGGTTCTCGGCGTTCTCGCGCTTGGCGCCAGTGAGCACATCATGGAGCGCTTCTCCCCACAGCAGGCGCTCGAGCTGCTAGGGACTGGCAAATATTCGATCATGCCGGGCGTGCCGACGATGTTCCACTACCTTTTGCTCCGCGCGCAGGAAGCCGGCATCGAGCGGCTCGGATCCGTGCGTCTGTGCATCTCGGCGGGAGCGATCATGCTTGCGACCCTGAACAAAGCCTTCGAGAAACGGTTCAAGACGCGGCTCCTCGACGGATACGGCATCACCGAGACATCCACGATGGTGACAATGAATTGGCTGCACGGCGGCAGACCGATGGGATCCTGCGGCCTTCCCGTGCCTGGCCTCGCGGTCCGCATCGTGGATCCTTCCTCGCTGGAGGACGTTCCGATCGGGGAGGAAGGCGAACTCATCGTCCGCGGACCGAACCTCATGCTGGGCTATCACAACAAGCCGACGGAAACCGCATCGGCGCTGCGCAAGGGTTGGTACCATACGGGCGACCTCGCAAAATCGGACCCTTCGGGCTATCTGACGATCACCGGCCGGATCAAGGAGCTGATCATCCGTGGCGGCCAGAACATCGCGCCGGCGGAGATCGAGGAAGTGGTGGTGAAACACCCCCAGGTCAGGGATTGCGCAGTCGTCGGAATGCGGCACGCGACCCTTGGCGAGGTACCGTGCCTCTTCGTGGTCGCCAATGACGAGGCTCTCGACGTGCCCGCGCTGCTGGAGCATTGCAGGGCCCATCTCTCGTCATACAAGATCCCGGAATCCACGCATCTCGTTGGAGAAATTCCGCGCACCGGGTCCGGCAAAATCATGCGTTTCAAGCTCGTCGAGGCTTTGAGCAAGCAGGCTTGAGCGGCTTGAGCCTTCAGTCGACGGAGCGTGGACCCAGCGCGCCATAGGATTTCGGGTCGTAGGCAAGGCGATATCGCATGTCGGCAGCTACGATGGGAGTCTTGCATCGGTCGCAGTTGACGACAGGATCAAAGTCGTGACCGCACTTGATGTGCGTGAGGACAAGAGGCGGCTTTCCTTTCGACAGCCATCGATCCCCCCATCGCAGCATGGCGATGAACGGACCGTAAAGCTCCAGACCCATCTCGGTCAGGAGGTATTCATAGCGGTCGGGAGAGCTCTGATACTGCCGGCGCCGGAGCACTCCGTTGGCAACTAAGCGATTCAACCGATCGGTCAGGATATTGGGGGCGATTGCGAGCTCATTGAGGATCTTATCGTAACGGCGATTACCGAAGAATCCTTCGCGGACAACCATGAAACTCCATTTGTCGCCAATTATTTCGAGCGCGCGGGATACCGAGCTCGGACGGCCGAGCACGAAGCGGCTTCCCTCAGAGGGGCGCCGTGTGTTGCGGCCAGGCTTGGCCGGACAACGCCCGGCACCAGGCCCATCGCGATATTTGACTTCTCGAGCTGGCACCTTTTCCCCGCAATGGGAGCACGTGACGACCGGGTGACTCTCGCAGCCGCAGGTCGCATGGACAAGCGTCAGCGGCGGCGGCTTACCCTTGGATAGCCAGCGATCACCGAACTGCATGAGCGCAATAAAGCTCGGATAAAGGTCGAAGCCCATTTTCGTCAGCCTGTACTCCTTCCTCTGTGAAGAGCCGGGCGCAACCTGACGGAAGATCGCGAGCTGCGTCAGTTTTCTGAGCCGATCTGTCAGCGTCGCGCGAGGAATGCCGAGCGCCGATCGAAAGGCTTCAAACGTCTGTGTTCCGAAAAATGCCTCGCGAATGATCAGGAAAGCCCAGGCGTCGGAGACAATGTCCAACGTACGGGCGACAGAGCAGTTGCGCTCGGTTCGGCCGGCTGCGGTGCGGGGCGAGGCCGCTGTCGCCTTCGATTTGGTCGCGGTTCTTTGGATTTTGGCGGCAACAGGCATCCGGATCGGTCCGTTCAAACAGCTGCCACGGCCGGACAGCCCTGAAAAGTCGCGCAGCTGTAGCACACCGGCGCGATTGACTCGTCGAAAAGTTCAGTCTAGTTATGCATGTAACATTAGTCTAGTTATGATAGTAATTAGGGAATGGAAAGATAACCCTGGGGAGGAACGTCATGAAGCGGAGCGTGGAAATTGGCCTGATTGCAACGGCGGCAATCCTGACGATGAGCGTCAGCGCCAATGCTCAGACAGGGGCTGTCTCGGACGACGTGGTGAAGATCGGTGTTCTAACCGACATGTCGGGGCAGTTCTCGCACGAGTCTGGTGAAGGCGCGGTGACTGCGATCAAGATGGCGGTCGAAGACTTCGGTGGCAAGGTGCTGGGGAAGCCGATCGAGGTCATCGTCGCGGATCATCAGAACAAGCCTGACACGGCCTCCGCATTGGCGCGCAAATGGTTCGATGTCGAGAAGGTTGACATGATCGGCAACCTCATCAATTCCTCGATCGCACTTACTGTTTCCGGGCTTGCGAAGGACAAGAACCGGATCGCCATTATCAATGGCTCCGGATCGTCCCGTCTGACGGGGGATGCATGTACGCCGAACAGCATCCACTACTCCTATGACACCTATGCGCTCGCCCGCGGGACCGGAACTGCGCTAGCTAAAGAAGGCAAGAAGTCCTGGTACTTCCTGACCGCGGACTATGCCTTCGGCCACGCTTTGGAAGCCGACACCTCAGCCGTAGTGAAGGCGATGGGTGGTGAAGTCCTGGGATCGACCCGATACCCGCCCGAATCCTTCGATCAGTCCTCGTTCCTGCTCCAGGCGCAGGCGTCGAAAGCCCAGGTCGTCGCGTTGGCAGGCTCCGGCAACGTTCTAGTCAATTCGATCAAGTCTGCGCAGGAATTTGGGATTCAACAGCAGCAAACGTTGGCTGGCCTGCTCGTCTGGGAAACCGACATCAAGGCCCTCGGCCTTTCCGTCGCGAAAGGGCTGGTATTGACGAATGCTTTCTACTGGGATCGTGACGACGAGACCCCCGCGTGGTCGAAACGGTTCTTCGATAGGATGAAGGTGATGCCGCACATGGGCGATGCTGGCGACTATTCGTCCACCATGCACTATCTGCGTGCAGTCGAAGCGGCGGGCACCGACGAAGCGCAGGCGGTCATGAAAAAGATGCGCGAGATGCCCATCAATGATTTCTTTGCCAAAAACGGGCGCATCCGAGAGGACGGCCGCATGGTGCACGATATGTACGTATACGAGGTCAAGAAGCCGTCGGAATCGAAGGGAGCCTGGGATTTCTACAAGCTTCGCGAAGTGATCCCGGGCGATCAGGCGTTCCGTCCGCTCAAGGACAGCACCTGCCCGTTGGTACGGAAAGGTTGACACGTAGAGCCGGGGCTCGGGTCCGCAATCCGACCGGTCCAGCATTTAAGGAGCCATTTCGATGGATCAGAAAGTTGTCGCAGCGACCTCGGCTGGAATGCCCAATCGGATTCGTACCGGGGCTGAATACATCGAGAGCCTCCGCGGACGCAGATTGGCCGTCTACTTAATGGGCGAGCTGGTCGACGAGCCTGTCGACCATCCTGTGATTCGACCTTCCATCAATGCGGTCGCAAGAACCTATGACCTCGCGAACGAGGATCCTGCCCTCGCGTCGGCAATCTCGCCGTTCACCGGCAGCGACGTAAATCGGTTTCTCCATATTTCGCAAAGCCCAGCCGATCTTGTGATGCAGAACAAGATGCAGCGTCGTCTGGGTCAACTAACAGGAACGTGCTTCCAGCGTTGCGTGGGTATGGATGCACTCAACTCGCTGCACTCTGTGACCTACGATGTGGATGCCAAACACGGCACACCATATCATGCACGTTTCACGCAGTTCCTCGCACGTATGCAGGCGCTGAACCTCGTCATCGGCGGAGCGATGACCGATGTCAAGGGAGATCGTGGCCAGTCCCCCTCTCAGCAGGCGGATCCTGATCTGTTCCTGCACGTGGTCCGTCGCACGCCTGAGGGCGTTTACGTCCGAGGAGCGAAGGCGCACCAAACAGGGTGCTTAAACTCGCATTGGTTGATCGTAATGCCGACCATGAGACTAGAGGCGGCAGACAAGGACTATGCGATTGTCGGCGCCATTCCGGTCGATGCTGCGGGTGTTACCTACGTTTACGGCCGGCAGTCTTGTGATACGCGAAGCAGCGAAAGCGGAGACATCGACGCCGGCAACGCGCAATTTGCAGGTCAAGAAGCGATGATCATCTTCGAGGATGTCTTCATTTCAAACCAACACGTTTTCCTCGACGGTGAGTTCGAATTTGCGTCGACGCTGGTTGAGAGATTCACCTGCTACCACCGCCGCAGCTACGTCTGCAAAACGGGCGTGGGCGACGTCCTGATCGGAGCCGCGGCGACAATCGCTGACTACAACGGGGTCGAACGCGCCTCGCATATCCGGGATAAACTCGTCGAGATGACCCACCTCAACGAGACGATCTACGGGGCAGGCATCGCGGCGAGCCATCAAGGAACCGCGATGAAGTCCGGTGCCTACTTGCCGGACGAAATGCTGGCAAATGTCTGCAAGCATCACGTCACGCGGCTACCCTACGAAATTGGCCGGCTGGCGCAGGATCTCGCCGGCGGCCTAATGGTGACGCTGCCGTCCGAGCGCGAACTCAGGCATGAGAAGATCGGTCCGATGATCGAGAAGTACCTGAAGGGACGGCCCGAGATCGCAACGGAGGACCGAATTCGCATCCTTCGCCTCGTGGAGAACATGACTCTCGGCAGGAACGCGGTGGGCTATCTGACGGAGTCCATGCATGGCGCCGGCTCGCCGCAGGCCCAGCGTATCCAGATCGCGCGATCCATGCAGATCGAATTTAAGAAGGATTTGGCCAAAGCGCTTGCAGGCATTTCGTCTGCATTGCGCGCGGAGATCGAGACCGATCTATCGACTTACATGGCCCGGGTCTTTGCGCCTGTTCCCAACTGATCCGCAGATGATGACATACCTCGTCCATTTTGGAGACGCCAATGGCAATGACAATGAGCGGAGAGATCCAGCTCGCCGCCTCCCGCGAAGTCGTTTGGACCAAATTGAACGACCCCGCCGTCTTGAAGATTTGTATTCCCGGATGCGAGGAGTTGGAGAGTATCGACGGTGAGGGATTTCGTGCGGTCGCAAAGATGAAGGTGGGACCCGTTTCCGCGCGATTCAGAGGTAGGGTCACTCTGACCGACCTCGATCCACCAAAAAGTTACAATATCGTTGGAGAGGGGGAGGGCGGCGTCGCAGGCTTTGCGAAAGGTGGCGCAAAGGTCAATCTGATCGAACTGGATAATGGCACGCTCCTGACCTATCAGGTCGACGCGCAAATCGGCGGGAAGCTCGCACAGCTCGGGCAGCGGCTCATCAACGGCACGGCAAAGAAGCTCGCGGACGAGTTTTTCGCCAATTTTGCGCGAGCACTTGAGCCGAATAACCACAGCCCATGCAGCTAATCCCTGCGCTCGGCGCGGTTTTTCCCGCTTTGATCAAGCCGCGACATTCGTTGGTCACCGCCTTATCCGGCTCGAATCTAGGACCGAAGGCCACCGAAGGTGGCTGACGCGATCAGCGCAGAAGGAAGGTCACTGCGATGGGAACCAGAAGCGACGTGACAAGCGCGTTCAGCCCCATGGCAATCCCGGAGAAAACGCCAGCCAGCTCGTCGACTTGAAACGCTCGTGCTGTGCCGATGCCATGTGCGGCGATGCCGACTGCGAACCCGCGTGCGCGAAAATCGGTAATTGCGGCCCGATTCATGAGCGGCGTGACGATGATCGCACCCAAGATTCCAGTGAGAACAACCGAGATAGCGGTGAGAGACGGGTCAGCGTGTAGGGATTCACTGATACCCATCGCCACGCCGGCTGTAACTGATTTCGGCGAAAGAGATAGGATGATCGCTCGAGGTAGACCAAAGGCCTCGGCGAACAATACGACAGTAACGATCGCTGTGACTGATCCAACGACAAGCGAAATCACCATTGGCAGGAGCGCGGCGGCGACGCGTGCGCGGTTATCGTAGAGGGGAATCGCAAGCGCTACCGTCGCTGGCCCAAGAAGAAAGTGCACGAACTGGGCGCCGGCGAAGTATGTGGTGTACGGAGTGTCCGTAATGATCAAGACTGCTCCGATGATCCAGATCGAGTGCAAAACAGGATTTGCCAGCGGGTGCCGGTTTGTCGCAAGCGAGAAAGCATCTGCGATCCCATAGACCGAGAGCGTCCCAGTGAGCCAAACCAAAGGTGACTGCGACAGATAAACCCACAGCGAGAATGAGTTTTCACTCATGGCTCTGTCTGGCTTTTCGAGAGAAGACGGCTGACCGCCAGAAAGGTGGCGACCGTCGCGAGCAGAGTGATCACCACTGATGCCGACAACGTCACTAAAATTGCGGCGCCGTGCTCGACAATCAAGTCAAGCTTCTTCACGATGCCTACGCCCGCAGGAATGAACATGAGAGATAGATGGGCGAGCAGGCCGCGCCCGGTTCTCTCAACTGCCTCGTTTCGCAATGGGCCACGGTTGAGGGCGGTGAAATGATCGCGAGCCAAGAGAAGCAAGAGCAGGATTGCCATGCCGAGCACCGGTCCGGGCATCGGCAGTCCAAGGCTGCGCACGAGTACTTCGCCTGCCAACTGGCAAAGTAGAATCAGGCTCAGACCTGCGATCATGTCAGGCGTCCACCGCAGGACGAATTAGCCTCAAAAAGGCTCGCATGAGCGCTTTGCCAGCAACGCGAATCGGAGGCCGGTGTGCGGCGAAGCCGTCTCCTAGAGATATTGGGCCGGAACTTTGCCTGAATCGACCTTGTCACAAGCGCTACGCCGCGGGAATCTTTAGGGAAGACATGAAGTGCTCCATGTTCGCCTCCACGCTTTCCCGACTAAGCATGCCGGTCTTCTGATCGCGGATCATTGCATACATCTTTTCATGTAGGCCCACCGCGCGGTAGCGTCCGCTGACCTCCAGCGATTTGCGGATCCAGGGCGCCACCATGTTCAAAACGAAATCGGCGATCACAACGATGAGTTTATTGCCCGCTGCCGTATAGACTGCGCGGTGGAAATCGAGATCGGCTTCCAGCAATTTGTCAATCGGCGAATTTGGATCGTCTGACAGAGCCTTCAATCTATCGATGCTTTCTCGCATGACGGCGAGATCGCGTTCGGTGCGTCTTATCGAAGCCAGCTCTGCGCAATTGCGGTCGAAAATGTACCGGAGCTCCATCAGCATTTCGGGGGTCGAATCCTGAAGATAGAGCTGAAACATCATCAACGGCATCACAGCGGTGCCTTCATCCTTACGGATGTAGTTGCCATGCCCATGCCGGGTCTCAATGAGTCCTGAGACTGCAAGCGTCTTCATCGCCTCGCGAATGGGGGTACGGCTGATGCCAAGCTTCTCTGCCAGTTCCTTTTCATTGGGCAACTTGTCCCCGGGACTTAGGTTACCGTTGGCGATCTCACCCGTGATGTAGTTCAACGCGACTTCGACACGCGTGGGTAGTTTTTTGGTTTCCATCCGCTCCATCGGTCGCTCGCACTCTATTTTTTCGCCGTCGCCGCGGGGAAAGCCAACACATAAGCCGCCCCGCGACCAGGCGAAACAAACGAACATCCACAAGGTAGGAGGTATGATCTCTGTTGACAACAGGTATAAGGTATGACCTCATATCTCTACGCAGGCGCGATGAAGACGCCGCGGGAGGAAACCGATGCTTTTGTCGACCGGGTCAAAACCGGAAGGCCGTGAAAGGGACGTCGTCCTTGGGCCGCTAGACGAGCCGCTGTTGGTGGCGGAGGGAATCGCGAAGTCTTTCAATGGTGTTCCTGCCCTTCGCGATGGGCGGCTCGTCGTCAAGCGCGGAACCGTTCACGCGCTCTGCGGCGGTAACGGCGCCGGCAAGTCCACTTTCCTGAACATCGTAATGGGTTTGCTGCACCGCGACGAAGGCAGCATCCGTATTGACGGGGTGGCCGTCGATTTCAGGAGTGCCGCGGATGCTTTGCGACATGGCGTGACCATCATCACCCAGGAATTGTCTCCGGTTCCCGAGATGACGGTGGCCGAGAACATCTACTTGGGGAGAGAGCCGAAGATCGGGGGTCTTGTGGTGGACTTCCCGAAGATGAGGCAGGCCGCCAAGAGGCTTCTGGATGACCTCGAGTTCGATGTGCCGGTTGGCGCGCGCATGCGAGACTTGAGCTTGGCACAGATCCAGCTCGTCGAGATTGCGAAGGCCCTTAGCCACCGCGCGGACATCGTCATTATGGACGAGCCGACCTCGGCCATCGGCGAGCACGAGGTACACATCCTCTTCAATGCTCTGAAACGGATAAAAGCGCGTGGATCCGCGATCATCTACGTCTCGCACAAGCTGACCGAGATTTTCGAGATCGCCGACGAATACACGGTTTTCCGCGATGGACGATTCATCGAGAGCGGGGCAATTTCCGCGATCGATCGCAATCACCTCGTGACTCAGATCGTCGGCCACGAGATCAAGACGGTCGAAAAGGGCAAGCCCAACGAAGGCGCGCCAATCCTGCTCGAGGTGCGCTCCTTGTCGCGCGGACCTCACTTCAAGAACATCTCTGTGACCGTCGCTGCAGGAGAAGTCCTGGGCATCTACGGCTTGCTTGGCTCAGGTCGGACTGAATTCTTGGAGACGATCTTTGGCATCTACGCGCCGACCGCCGGCGACGTCTTCCTTGATGGGAGAAGGGTCGATCCGGGTAATCCGAAGAAGTGCATCCAACAAGGCATGGCTATGATTCCCGAGGATCGGAAGGATACCGGCCTCGTTCTTTGCGCGTCCATCGCACACAATATTGCCTTGTCATCGCTAACACTCCGTGCCGTCGCCGGATTTGTCCGCCGCAAGGCGGAGGCAGTCGCAACTGATCGGATGATGCGGCTACATCGGATCAAGGCGGCATCTCCAAATGTCGCTGTCGAGACGCTTAGCGGCGGAAACCAGCAGAAAGTGGTTTTCGCACGCTGTCTGCTAACCAATCCGCGCCTTTTGATATGCGACGAGCCAACACGTGGAATCGACGAGGGCTCAAAGCAGGAGATCTATGCCTTTCTCCGCGCGTTCGCGGCCAAGGGAAACGGTGTGCTCGTCGTGTCATCTGAGGCACCGGAGATTCTCCAAGTCAGCGATCGAATTGCCGTGTTTCGGCAAGGACGACTTGATCACGTTGTCGACGGGCATGCGACGACACAACAAATGCTGACAGATCTCGCCAGTTAGACGGATCGGCTGTTCAAGAATTGGCGTGCGCATGCGATCCAAGCAAGGAGTGGATATGGTGGCCAACGTAGTAAGCAACGCCGCGACGGGTCCCCGATCCAAAAGCATCGCTGCAATAGGACCGTACCTGAAATCGTTCAGTATCGTCATTGTGTTCCTGGTCATTTCGGCGTTCTTCGCGGTGGCCAACGAGTACTTCATGACATGGTTGAATTGGGTAAACCTGCTGCGGCAATCATCGATCAACGGCATATTGGCGATCGGAGTGACCTTCGTCATCCTCACAAAGGGCATTGATCTTTCCGTCGGCTCAGTGATGGCCCTCGCCGGCATGATTGCTGCCAGCCTTGTGACCTCGACCAACCAGCACTTCGTTCTCTGGGCGATTATAGCCGGCTTGGGAACGGGAGCGGCGTTGGGTCTCCTGAACGGCGTCATTGTAACGGCCTTCAATGTCCCGCCTTTCGTTGCCACCCTCGGAATGCTGAGCATGGCGCGCGGCCTGACACTGATCTTCTCCGAGGGGCGTCCTATCCCCAACCTCTCCGAGTCGTATCGCTGGATCGGCGGCGGCAGCGTTGCTGGCGTTCCTGTGCCGGTCTTGATTCTGTTTCTTGTGTTCGCCATCGGATGGATCGTTCTCTCATACACGACGTTCGGGCGCTACGTGTACGCCGTGGGAGGAAACGACAAAGCCGCTAGGACGAGCGGCATCTCCACGCGCGGCGTCATTGCCTCCACCTACGTTATCTCGGGACTTCTCGCTGGACTCGCTGGTCTCGTGCTTACTTCCCGTACGACTGCCGCACTTCCACAGGCGGGCATCGGTTACGAACTCGATGCGATTGCGGCCGTGGTGATCGGCGGGACTAGCCTTGCAGGAGGACGCGGCTCGCTAGTCGGGACGTTGTTCGGCGCACTCATCATCGGGACGATCAACAACGGCATGGATCTGATGGGCGTGTCTTCCTACTACCAGCAGCTTCTCAAGGGCGCGATCATTGTCGTCGCCGTGATGCTTGACCAATTTCGCAAGTGACACCTGCGAAGACCATTACAGACGAAGACAACGGCTGTAACGCCCCGCATGGGCGGACTAGGTGACTGACCACATCAATCGGAGGAGACGATGAAGGTTACGCGTAGATCAACGATGGCGAGTTTCGCCGCCGCTGCAATCATCCTATCGACCGGGACGGCCTTTGCTCAAAGCAAGACACGGATTGCCGCCTTATCGTTCGGAGAATCCGGCGAGTACATGAAGGCCTGGTCCAGCGAAATTCAGAGCCACCCGGCAGTCAAGGACGGTTCTGTCGCAGTCACGATCTTTGACGGCAAGTACGATCCTCTTGTCCAAGCGAACCAGATCGATACGGCCATTACTCAAAAGTTCGATGCAATCATCATGTCGCCGTTCGATCTCCAGGCCTCCGCGCCCGCAATCGATAAGGCCGTCGCTGCCGGCATTCCGGTGATCGTATCGGCCCTGAAAACCGCATCAAAGAACTACACCGCATCGATCATCGTCAACGACACGGAAGGAGGGCGTATCATCGGGGACCAGTTGGGCAAGCTACTCCCGAATGGTGGAAACGTGGTGCTGATGGAAGGCCCCATTGGTCAATCGGCGCAGATCGAGCGCAAGGCTGGCATCGATGCCGGTTTGGCTAAGTTCCCGAAGCTTAAGTTGATTGCCAGCAAGTCGGGCAACTGGAGCCGCGCCGAGGGGCAGTCGCTCATGGAGAATTGGTTGCTCGCCCATCCTGGCCAGATCAATGCCGTACTCGCCGAAAATGACGAGATGGCACTGGGCGCGATCGAGGCGATGAAGAGTGCAAAAGTCGACTTCAAGTCCGTTCCGGTGCTTGCAATCGATGGCATCCCGGACGGAAAGCGCGCAGTCCAGAAAGGCGAAATGACAGTGACGCTCTACAAGTACGCCCGTGCTGAGGGTCAGGGCGCCGTCGATCTCGCCCTGCATGCCGTCAAGGGGGACAGCTACAAGCCCCGCTCCGAGGTCTGGGATTCCTTGATGGAGTGGAAAGGCGGCACTCAGAAGGACTACGTCGTTCCCTGGCTGATCTTGGATTCCTCGAACGTCGCAAAATACATGTGATGCACATCGTGCGCACGCGGTGAACGACCGCGTGCGCACTGATCTTTAGGCGGGATAGTTGAATATGACGACTCTGCAAAAGAGAGCGCTTCCAAACGGACGCGTGAATTTGACTTCGCTTGGGCTCGGCACATCGCCATTGGGCGGGTGTGGTGTTCCAGTAAGCTTCGAGACTTTTGAGGCTGTCATCCTTAAGGCTTACGAGCAGGGCGTACGTTATTTCGATGTTGCGCCGCTCTATGGTCTCGGGAAATCGGAGCATTTCCTCGGCCACGTCCTTCGTGTTCACGGTCTTCGCCCGGAGGTCATGGTAAGCACCAAGGCGGGTCGGCTGTTGAAGCCGGCAAGCCGTTCAAAGCGAGCGGAAAGTCTCTACGGGATCAATTGGGTGGATCCGCTGCCCTTCGTCGACGAATACGACTACACTTACGACGGCATCATGCGGTCGTTCGAGGATAGTCAGCAGCGCCTCGGTCTCGACCACATCGACATTCTTTTCCTGCACGACGTCAGCGGAGTCTGGCACCAGGAGAAGTATCCCCTTTATCTGCGACAACTGCGCGAGAGCGGGTACCGCGCCTGCGACGAACTCCGTCGCTCGGGAGCGGTCAAGGCGATCGGCCTCGGTGTAAACGAGACGGCTTCGGTGCTCGAAGTAGCCGCCGAATTCAATCTCGACTGTTCGCTCGTCGCTGGACGTTACACGCTTCTCAATCATGCGCCACTGACTGACTTCTTTCCCGAGGCCCAACGTCGCTGCATAGGTATTATCGCAGGCGGTGTCTACAATTCGGGGATCCTCGCGGAGGGCAGTCGGGGTAACGCGTTAACGCGGACCTATGACTATCAGACGGCTCCCGAATCCATCGTACAGCGCGTGACGGCGCTGGAAGCTGTTTGTGAACGTCATAACGTCGCGCTCGCCAATGCGGCTTCCCAGTTCGTCTATGCGCATCCGGCCGTGACATCGGTGGTTCAGGGCGCGCTCACGCCAGCACATGTGGAGCAAAACGTCGCCTCTATAGCGGCGCCAATTCCTCAGGCCTTCTGGATGGAGCTCAGGAGCGAAGGTCTGATCCCCAAAGAAGCCCCGCTGCCGGATCAGGGCTCCGTGGCTCTGTCCAGCTAAATTATCCAAGACAAGCAAGGAGAAGAGCGATGCTTCCGCTCAATAAGCGAACTCTCGGCCGCACCAAAGTATCCGTCACATCCGCAGGGCTCGGGACGGTGCCTCTTTCGGGATTCAATGTCGGAGTGCCCTATTCCGAATTCGAAGCCGTTGTTAGGGCAGCCTTCGATCTCGGGGTTCGCTATTTCGATTGCGCGCCGATGTACGGTCTCGGAAAGGCCGAGCATTTCCTTGGCCGTGCTCTCCGCGATCTGCGCATTCGCGATCAGGTTGTCGTGAGCACCAAGTGCGGCCGCGTGCTCAAGCCCGCAAGCCGAACACCGAAACTCGACACGGTGTACGGCATCGAATGGGTTGATCCATACCCGTTTCGCGATACCTATGACTACACATATGACGGTGTGATGCGCTCGTTCGAGGACAGTCAGCAGCGTTTGGGTCTTGATTATATCGATGTGCTTCTGGTCCATGACGTCGGGCGCGCATGGCATGGCGATCAAGCAGAATTTTACTGGAACCAACTCCGCGAGAGCGGATACCGTGCTCTCGATGAGCTGAAGAGTTCGGGGGCTATCGGTGCGGTGGGGTTGGGGGTCAATGAGACCGACTCGGTCATCGAAGTCGCCCGCGAATTCCCAATTGACTGCGCGTTGATCGCCGGTCGATATACGCTTCTCAACCATGCGCCACTCGATGGGCACTTCGAGGAACTGCGAACTCGCAATGTCTCGGTGATCGCAGGCGGCATCTACAATTCGGGCATCCTGGCCGCTGGCTCGAAGGCGCCCTCGACTTATGACTATCAGAAGGTCCCGAGCGCTATACTGGAGCGCGTCCGGTCAATCGAGAAAGTTTGCGAACGACACAATGTTGATTTGCCGACCGTTGCGACGCAGTTCGTGCAAGCGCATCCGGCCGTGGCCACCGTTGTTCAGGGCGCGAAGTCGATAGGCGAGATCACCCAGAACGTCGACGCTGTGTCGGCGCGGATACCGGCTGCTCTCTGGCAGGACTTGAGGAATTTCAGCCTGATCCCATCAAATGCTCCGGTTCCCGAAGACGGGCATTCCTCGTGAGCGGGTTTGTGGGCGTACAGTTCCGTGCCGACGATCCCTTCGAAGGCATTGCGCCTGGTTCAGCGGTCGCTGAATACGATACCGTCATCGGGCCTGTCATTCGCTATCTGCGCGATATCGTGGCTGACCGCTCTGTTCGTCTTCTCGCAAACTTTATCGGGATGTCGCATCTGGAGGACGTAAACAGGCCAGACGCCGGCGATTCGGATCATGTGCACGATGTTCTTGCGGCGGTTCGGGTACCGCTGCAGCGGCGGCACGAGCATCATCATGTCAAGCAGGCGGCGCATCTGTTGCTGCCGCGGGCGGCCCCCTTGGCTCCGCATCGACGCACGAGCGAAACGCGTTTGCTGTCAAAGGCCTGGGGCCATCTGCGTCGGGCGAGCCCGATGGTGAGCAGCGGCTTGATCGACCTGCGGCAGTGCTGTGGCCAACTCAAGCTTGGTGCTGACCTTCTGATTGGAGCCTCCGAATGACGCGATATGCGATCACTGTGCTCGAATACGCCGCAAGCCCCAAACATCCGATAAGTGGAGTCATATACGGCCGGCACAACAGCGGAAGCATGAATCTGCCGTTTGCCTATGTGCTGCTGCGCAGCAGCGACACGGTCGCGTTGGTTGACACTGGTTACGATCAGTCGGATCTCGGAGGCGAGATCGCCAATTCGATCGGCGTCACCGGCTGGACCCCCCCTTCTGAGGTCCTGGGGGCCGTTGGCCTTCGTCCCGAGGATGTGCAGCACGTGTTCCTTACACACGCTCATTTCGACCACATGGGCGGATTGGATTACTTCCCGAACGCCAAGTTCTACATCCAGAAGCGTGAGATCGAGAGCTGGGTCTGGGCCATGTCCAAGGGACGTCGTTTTCGATCCCTACTCGGCGGCATCAATCCAGCCGATATCTTGAAACTCGTGGATCTCGGACTGAAGAACCGGCTGGTCGTGCTGGACGGTGCGTCGCACGACGTCCTGCCAAATATCGATCTTCTTCCCGCCTTCGACACGCACACGGCTGGTTCGCAATACGTTGTGGTCCGCAACGGCGGAAGCGTCGAGGACCGATGGATCCTGACCGGAGACGTTGTCTACACGTACGAAAACCTGCACGGAGGCAACCAGGATGATCCATGCTTCGTGCCGCCGGGACTTGCGACGGGAAGTCAGACCAATCTAATTCTCACGGCGGAAGAAATGCTCGCCAGCGTCGGCGGCGACATGCTGAGGCTCGTACCCGTCCACGAGGAAAAGCTCAAAGACCACTTCCCGTCCCGGGTGAGCGATCGCGGACTTCGAATTACCGATATCGCGACACTTTGAAACGGCTCAGGGACTAACAAGCCAGCAAGGGTATCGCTCATGGATTACATGCGTTTGGGCCGCTCGGGCCTCAAAATTTCGCGGATCGTACTAGGTTGTATGAGTTACGGAGTAGGAGATCGAGGGAACCATCCCTGGACACTCGGTGAGAGCGAAAGTCGGCCGTTCATACAGAAGGCTCTCGACTGCGGCATCAATTGCTTCGATACAGCTAACGTATACTCAGACGGTACGAGCGAGGAGATCGTCGGCAAAATTCTAACGGAAATGGTGCCGCGAGACGAGATTGTGATCGCTACGAAGGTCTACGGTCGTATGCGGCCAGGGCCAAATGGGGTGGGTCTTTCGCGAAAGGCAATTCTAGCCGAAGCGGAGGCCAGTCTCCGCAGGCTCGGCACCGACTATATCGATCTCTACCAGATCCATTTTTGGGACAACGACACGCCAATCGATGAAACGCTCGAAGCGTTGAACGATCTCGTGCGCGGCGGTAAGGTCCGGTACATCGGCGCCAGCAACGCCTATGCTTGGCAATTTGCCAAAGCTCTCTATCGGGCCGACGCCAACTCTTGGGCACGCTTCGTGTCGATGCAATGTCACCTGAATCTCCTCTATCGAGAGGAGGAACGAGAGATGCTGCCGCTTTGTCGCGACGAAGGCATCGGTGTGATCGCTTTTAGTCCGCTGGCTCGCGGACGCCTTACCCGCCCCTGGACTGAGAAAAGTGCCCGTTCCGAGACGGACAACATAACGTCCCAGTTCTATGGACACGCCGAAGCGGCCGACCGGAGTATCGTCGACGTGCTGTCCGACATCGCAACGGAGCGTCGGGTAGCACCAGCGCATGTAGCTCTCGCCTGGGTGGCGGGAAAACATGGCGTAACGGCGCCGATCATCGGCGCAACGAAGCCTCAGCACTTGGACGATGCAGTTGCGGCCTTAGGTCTGAAGCTGACGTCCGAGGAAATTGCGCGGCTCGAAGAGCGCTATGTGCCTCACAAAGTTGTCGGCTTGAAGTGAGATAAAACCGAATCCAACGTCGAGGGAAGCGATCGGCAGATCAGAAGCAAAGCGATAAAAAAGTGCCGGGATCGACGAGATCCCGGCACAGTCAGGGAGAGCCCTCGGAACAGCGGAGCGAGGCTGGTCGTTCGCTTTAAGTCAGTGGTCTGCGGCTGAAGACGAGCAACAGGAGCGGCTTCAAGAGATCTCAAGCATCTCCCGGACGTCGTCAGGAGACGCAATCTCGCGACCGCAACCCGTTGCGATGACGCATGTCCGACGGACGAGCTCCTCGTTAGTCGGACAGCCATATTCGATATAGGGATAGTCGCCGATGCCCGGAGCGATGTTGCCGCCGCGCCTGGCCACTCCTTCGCACATAGCCAACAAGTTTCCGCCAACGATGTTGGCAGTCCAACTGTGGCGAGCATGCTTCGGTAAAAACGGCAAGAATGCATCCAGCCCTTCGATCGTGCCGGGATGGCCTGTAAGATAGGGGCCGTCGGTCATGTTGAGCAGGAAATAACCCGGTTCTGCTACAAGTCCCATTTCCATAAATGCGATCGCACGACGAACAAACCCGATCGACCAGCAGGTCATCTTTGGCTTTACGCCGGCGGACTTGAGAGAGCGAAAATAGTGCTCCACGGCGGAAGTGCGGTTTTCATAGATGCGATCGGAGTGTTCGAACATGAGATTGTTGCGATCGAACACGTCAAGATTGCTACTTCCGGTATCGATTGGGACAATATCGGGTTTGGTCTCCGGATCTTTGGCAAGCTCAAGAATGCAATTAATGCGCGCGTTCGGGTCAGTGTCGTTGGCAAAAAAGCCAAGCGTCGGCAGTATCAGTATGTCGCATTTCTTCCTGACTTTGCGAATGATCTCGGCGTTCTTCTCAGCCGTGTGAAGGGGCGCACCATCATCAGCTCGGGCGTGAAAATGCAGGATCGACGCGCCGGCCTCGCGACAGCGGGCCGCCGTTTCGGCTATTTCATCCGCCGTCCATGGCACGTGTGGGTTTCCATCCCGCATCGCGTATTCGTTCACGCGAGCTTCGACGATCATCTTTCTCAGCATTTGTTCTCTCGCGAGGTGCCGGCGGTGCTCGAGATCTCGTTCACGGCTGCCTTCCTCGGATGGATCAGCCATGGACGAGTTTCCGCAAGCAAGACTATGGCTCCGACGCAGAATGCCCAAACGACTTTTAGCAGCCCCCTTGTGACAAAAGCTCACAATGGCTAAACTTTGAGCTTTCGGGGTATCGGATGGTGCGTCCCAGGCCTTCGCTCAATGCGCTGCGTGCCTTCGAGGCAACGGCGAGATTGCGCAGCATGACTGCGGCGTCGCTCGAATTGTCTGTCACGCACGGGGCGATCAGCCGCCACATCCGATCGCTCGAGGAATTGCTTGGCGTACCGCTCCTGGTGCGAGGGTCGTCCTCCACAGATCCGACGCCGGAAGGGGTTCGCCTGGCGGAAGGACTGTCCGGCGCATTCAGCCTCATTGACGCTAGCGTAGAGCAGATCTTACCGGGACCACTGACGGTTTCATGTTCCGCCACCATCATGATGTATTGGCTGATTCCCCGCCTTGCGGCCTTTCACGAAGCTCATAGGGGCATCGATCTCCAGTTCAATCTGAACTACGATCAAGTGGATTTCATCCGTGACAAGGTCAGTATCGCCATCCGTTCCAGTACCATCGCGCCGCCGCGAGAGGTAGTTCTCAAGGAGCTTGCGCGAGAGTGGATTTCCCCGGTTTGCGCAGCTTCCTACGCAAAGGCCAACAACATCCAGGATCCGAACGATATCGCAGGTTGCCGTTTGTTGGGTACGCGGACGCGCCCCGAGGCGTGGGCAGATTGGCTCGATGAAATGCGGTTGAAGCAAGATATCCGCATTCAAGAGTCCTATGATCATTTCTATCTTCTCATCCAGGCAGCGCTATGCGGACTTGGGTTGGCGCTGGTCCCGACGATGTTCGTCCTTGAGGAGATCCACAGTGGACGACTGGTTGCCCCCTTCGGGAGCATCCCAGGTAAACGCACTTTGATGCTCTGGACGGCGCCGCATGTCGCAACTCGCCCCGAGAGCAGGGCGGTCTCCCAATGGCTTGCGCGCGAAATGTCGGCGACGGTGAAGAGCTGTGCAATGCTGGCTAGCGCTGGGGCCTAGAGAGGCGCGTCCGAAGCCTCCCAGAACTCGGCGCTCTGTGAGTTTTCCTCACAGGTCGCTTCACGAATATCGTTTGCCGTCAGGCCGTAGCCGGAGTGAAGATATCGTCATCCATCATCCGAAACGCTTCTTCAGTCGTACGGATGAATGAGACGAACTCCGGGAAGAAACGCAGCAGGGCGTCACAATGCGCAGCGACAATCCGCGATCCGAATTCACGGCGCGTTACCTGGTCGAGACTGGCGATAGTCTCGAGAGGGCGGCGGAAGTCATCGCGGGAGAGCAGTCGAGCGGGACATTTCTCTCCTTGCCCGGCGAAACGGACGAACTGAAGAAGAGGTCGCGCGCACGGGTGGTACGGGTAACCGAACTGCCATCCGTCGACACTCCGACCTTGCGTAGCGCCTTCGTCGAGCGGAGGCAGAAATCAAAGGCGTTTCGGCGCGGCGAGATCGAAATCGCGTTTCCGATCGATAACGTAGGCCGCAATATCCCGACGCTATTAGCGACAATTGCAGGCAATCTATTCGAGCTCGGCGAGACCACAGGGCTTCGGCTCCTCGATATAGGCCTGCCGGACGGCTACGCAGCCACTTTCCCCGGCCCGAAGTTCGGCGTTGATGGCACCCGGCGGCTGGCCGGCGTTTTTGGTCGGCCGCTCATCGGTACTATCTTGAAGCCAAGTATTGGCATGTCTCCGTCCGAGACTTCCTCGCTGGTCGACAAGATCTGCGAAGCCGACATCGATTTTCTCAAGGATGACGAGTTAATCGCAGACCCGCCTTACGCGCCGTTCGAAGAGCGTTTGAAGGCGGTTTTTCCTGTGATCGAAAGGCATGCCGACCGGTTGGGGCGTAAGCCAATGTACGCGATCAACATCAGTGGTTCGATCGACGACATGCGACGTCGCCATGATTTGGTGTTACAGGCCGGCGGAACGTGCGTGATGGTCAGCGTCAATTGGTGCGGCTTCTCCGCGATTGAACACCTGCGAACATATACTGATCTTCCAATTCATGGCCATCGCAATGGATGGGGTTTATTTACCCGCCATCCATGGCTGGGCTTCGATTTCCTGGCATTTCAAAAACTGTGGCGACTGACGGGCGTCGATCATCTGCACGTCAATGGCCTCAGGAGCAAATTCTGGGAGCCGGATGATTCTGTCATCCAGTCCGCAAGCTCATGTCTCGCCGCGTTTTCTGGTGTCAAACCGATGATGCCTGTCTTCTCTTCAGGGCAGTGGGCGGGGCAAGCCGGAGACACATTCGAGCGTCTTGGAAGTGTAGACCTCATGCATCTCGCCGGCGGTGGAATCATGGGGCATCCCGGCGGTATCGCTGACGGGGTTTTGAGCTTGCGCGAAGCCTGGGAAGCGGCGGCCCAGGGTATACCCGTGGCCGAATACGCAAAATCACATGCGGCGCTTCAACTCGCGCTGTCCAAGTTCGGGGGCGCATCGTGACGCAACCTCGCTATCGGTTGGCATTCTATGGCGACGACTTTACTGGATCGACGGATGCCCTTGAAGTCGTCGCATTTGCTGGGCTCCGCGCTGCTCTCTTTCTCCGGCCTCCAAGCCCTGACGTCTTGAAGCATTTCGGGGACATCGACGTGGTCGGCCTTGCCGGTGTGAGCCGCAGCATGTCCCCCCGGGAGATGAACGAGCATCTGGAAAAGGATCTACGCTACCTTGCATCTCTCCGTGCACCGATCGTGCACTACAAGGTATGCTCAACCTTTGACAGCTCGCCGGAGATTGGCAGCATCGGTCGGGTGATCGAAATCGCGAAGTCTATCTTCGGTGACCCAGTTCCGATCGTTGGTGGCACGCCATCGCTCCAAAGATATTGCATCTTTGGAAATCTGTTTGCCCGATCGGGAACCGATGGGAATGTCTATCGCATCGATAGGCATCCGGTCATGAGCGTTCACCCCGTGACGCCCATGAATGAAAGCGATCTGGCCCTTCACATTGCCCGGCAGGCAACTCTCAGAATCGAAAAGCTGACGTATCCCTTCTTAGACCAAGGTCATGACGCGGCCGCTCGGCAGTTCAATGATTTGACTGAGGGTGGGGCCGACGCCATCCTGCTGGACTCCGCGAATGCGTCCCAGCTTACGCAGGTCGGCCGACTTCTCACTGAATGGGCTGGGATTAGCGGAAGCGCATTTGTGATTGGACCGTCGGGTGTGGAGTATGCCCTGACGCAATGGTGGCAGGAGGCCGGTGAGATTCCTCCCGCCTCCAGCACCTACGGCAACCCGGCTTCGGTCGATCAGGTCCTGGCCGTGTCAGGTAGTGCCTCGCCCGTGACAGCGCTACAGATCAATGCCGCCGTGCGGGCTGGATTCGCAGAGGTACCACTCGACGCTGCTGCTCTACTCGATGATAGCCGACATGAGACAGCCGCGAGGCAAGTCGTCGAACGTACCGTCGCGCTGCTCAAGGAAGGCCGCAGCGTCATATTACACACCGCTCGTGGTCCCGATGATCCGCGCATCGCAAGGATGATCGATATGCTGGTTAGCGGCGGCATGTCACGAGAATTGGCCAAGCATGAAGGTGGCAGAGACCTTGGCCGGAAGATGGGGCAGCTCGTCAGTGACATCCTTGAGATGGTACCCTTAAACAGATTGCTGTTATCAGGAGGCGATACGTCGAGCCAGGTTGCACAGCTATTGGACATCGATGCTCTTGAAATTGATTCTCGCGTAAGCCCCGGCGTCCCACTCTGCCGAGCGAGATCAATCCGCGGACGTCTGGACGGGCTTCAGATTGCATTCAAAGGCGGCCAACTGGGCGACGAAGAGTTCTTCAAGCGCGGATGGCTGGGCCGGGTTTGATAAGAACGCAAAAGAGAAGATGCCGATGCGTGTCCGAACGATCGCTTCAGGCGGCGCAGCCGTGCAGGAGGGCCCGGGCGCCATGACCTCGCATACGCTCTTGCTAGAGGAGACGGAGAGCTCACGGCAAAACGTCCTGCATACAATCGCTGGCGGCGCCGACAAGCTGCTTGGCTACATTCTTGAGGCCTTTGTCACCATCCTGCTTACGGCCGAGATTCTGCTGCTGTTTGCAGGAGTTATGGCAAGGTACGTTTTCCTCAAGCCCATCATTTGGTCGGACGAGCTGGCTTCCATGCTGTTTCTCTGGCTCGTGATGCTAGGGTCCGCCATAGCGTTGCGACGCGGCGAGCACATGAGAATGACGGCGCTATTCGCGTACGTGTCTCCCAGAATGCGGGCTCACCTCGACGCAATCGCGCTGGCCGCATCGCTGTGCCTCGTCATCCTACTGTTCCCAGCCGCGCTCGAGTATGCACTCGAGGAAGCCATCGTTAGAACACCAGCGATGGATCTCTCCAACGCATGGCGAGCGTCCGCCGCTCCTGTCGGCTTCAGCTTGATGGGCATGTTCGCACTCCTTCGCCTCGTGCGGCTCGGTGATGCAAGACAGGTTGTCAGTGCGCTCGCCTTCGTTGCGCTTATCGTCGGGGTATTTTGGCTGCTTAAGCCTCTCTTTGCGCCTCTTGGCAACGCAAATCTCATAATCTTCTTTGTGGTAGTAGTGGCCTGCGCCGTCTTCGCGGGCGTACCGATCGCCTTTTCCTTTGGTCTGGCAACGTTCGGCTATCTCATGCTTACGACCAGAACCCCGCCGCTCATCATCGTCGGCCGCATTGACGAAGGTGTCAGCCATCTGATCCTACTTTCGGTCCCATTGTTCGTGTTTCTTGGTCAGCTCATCGAGATGACCGGCATGGCGCGAGCCATGGTTGCGTTCCTGGCCAGCCTATTGGGTCACGTGCGCGGGGGCTTGTTGTACGTGCTCGTTGGAGCGATGTACCTTGTCTCAGGCATTTCCGGATCGAAGGCCGCTGACATGGCCGCGGTGGCACCGGTCTTGTTCCCGGAAATGAAGCGTCGAGGCGCGAACGAAGGCGACCTCGTCGCGCTGCTGGCGGCGACAGGGGCTCAAACAGAGACGATTCCGCCCAGCATCGTTCTTATAACAATCGGCTCGGTCACCGGTGTCTCCATTGCGGCTCTGTTCACGGGCGGACTACTTCCGGGCATCATCCTGGCGATCACCCTCTGTTGCGTCATCGCATGGAGATACCGCAGCGAGGACCGCAGCCTCGTCCGCCGCGCCTCGGCAAAGGAAATCGGCAAGACATTCCTGCTTGCGGTGCCGGCAATTGTTCTGCCTTTCGTCATCAGATCCGCTGTCATTGAAGGTGTGGCGACGGCCACCGAAGTCTCAACCATTGGAATATTCTACTCGATCATCATTGGCGCTCTATTTTACAGGCAGTTCGACTGGCGGCGCATCAAGCCGATGCTCGTGGAAACGGCGAGCTTGTCCGGCGCGATCCTCTTCATCATCGGCACTGCGACGTCTATGGCTTGGAGCCTGACGCAATCGGGCTTCTCTCGCTCTCTCGCGGTTGCGATGAAACAGTTGCCGGGCGGGTCAATAAGTTTCATGGCAGTCTCGATCCTGGCCTTCGTCATACTTGGCAGTGTGCTCGAGGGTATTCCCGCCATCGTTCTTTTTGGTCCATTGCTTTTCCCAATCGCTCAGGCCGTCGGGATCAATCTAGTTCACTATTCGATGGTTGTCATATTGGCGATGGGTGTGGGTCTCTTCGCGCCACCGTTTGGCGTCGGCTACTACGCCGCGTGCGCAATTAGCCGGGTGAATCCTGATGCCGGGATGAGACCGATCCTTGGCTACATGTTGGCCTTATTGATTGGACTTGTGATCGTGGCGTCGATCCCCTGGATTTCAACGGGGTTCTTGTAAGCGCAGAGCGCGCGACGAGTGATCTCTAATCTAAGCAAGTAAACACATTGGAGGGAATGATGAAGAGTGTTGATCGCAGGACGTTATTGCAAGGAGCAGCGTCGGTAGCGTTGGCCGCGGGTGTCGGATTGCCCGTCAAGCCTGCGCGGGCTGCAGCGGAGTTTCGGCTCCGATGGGGGTTCGATCTCGCCGAATCGCACCCGATCACGGCGCGAGCTCGCGAAGCGGCCGATCGCGTGTTGTCTGAAACGAAGGGCCGGGTCGAAATCAATGTGTTTCCCAACAACCAACTCGGCGGCGACACGGACATGCTGTCGCAGCTGCGCGCTGGCGGGCTCGATCTGTTTCTCAATTCCGGGATAAACGTGCTCTCGACAATCGTTCCATCAGCGTCGATCTACGGATTGGGATTCATCTTTCCGGACTACGATGCTGTCTGGAAAGCGATGGACGGGGAGCTTGGCGATGCGTTGCGAACCAATATTAGCAAGGCAAACCTCGTGCCGATGACAAAGATGTGGGACAATGGTTTCCGCAACATCACGACCAGCACAAAGCAGATCAATACCCCGGCGGATCTGAAGGGCGTCAAGATCCGTGTCCCCGTCGGCGCACTGTGGACTTCTATGTTCCAGGCCTTCGGTGCCGCGCCGACAGCGATCAATTACAGCGAGCTTTACTCCGCGCTCCAGACAAAGATCGTCGACGGACAGGAAAATTCGCTGGCAAACATCTTTACTGCCAACCTGTTCGAAGTTCAGAAATATTGCGCTCTGACTGGCCACATGTGGGATGCGTTCTTCTGCGTGGCCAACAAGCGGAATTGGGAAGCCATCCCGCAGGATCTTCGTGACATCATCGCTACGGCCATCAACGATGCGGCCATGGCCGAGAGGAAGGATATGGCCGTGCTGGGCCACGTCCTTGCGCGGTGATCTGACAAAGAAAGGCCTAATCTTCAATGAGCCGGACGTCGGCGCTTTCCGCGATGCACTTCGCGCAGCAGGCTTTTACAAGGAATGGCGGACCAAGTACGGCGAGGAGCTGTGGACGACGCTTGAGCGCACGACCGGGAAACTAACGTGAAGACGAAGAATTAGGAGCTGGACTGATATGAGATTGAATAACAGGGTGGCGCTCGTCACCGGAGGGGCGCGGGGCATCGGCTTTGCGATCTCAAAGGCGTTGGCGCGCGAGGGAGCACGCATTGTAATCGCGGATCTCAACCTCAATGGCGCGAAGGCGGCGGCGAACTCTCTCGAACATGCCGACCGGGATCACTTGGGGCTACGAGTGGACGTGGCGGATCAGGGGTCGGTAAGCGAACTGATGGACGAAATGGTCCGCCGCTGCGGGGGAATTGATATCCTGATCAACAACGCTGGAATTGGTGGCAACACGCCATTCCTCGATATCAAGCTCGAGGATTGGCAGCGTATGATCTCGATCAATTTGACCGGCGCGTTCATCGTAGCGCAGTCGGTGTCGCGCCAGATGGTCAAGCAAGGCCGTGGTGGCAAGATCATAAATATCGCGTCGCTCTCGGGGCAGCGCGGTGGGAATGGACGGGGAGCGTATGGTGCAGCAAAAGCCGGTTTGGAGTTGCTGACAAAGGTCATGGCGGTCGAACTTGCTCAGTACCGCATCAACGTCAACAACATCGCTCCGGGAGCAATTGAAACCGAGATGGCCAAGACCGCGCACGATCCGGCCACGCGTCGGGCCTATGAATATCTCATTCCAATGAGCCGCTATGGAACTCCTGAAGAGATCGCCGACGCAGCAGTCTTTCTGTCGTCGGATGAGAGCAGATATGTCCACGGTCACACGTTGAATGTCGACGGCGGCTTCCGTGAAGCTGGCCTGATGTTCGGGCCGGACAAGACCCCTCCGCGGTAGTTAGTCCTTGCAGGGCTGCTTCGTCGGAGCGAGCCCGGTATCATTGGGAGGCTATTCACGTGCGCCGAAGCCGCCGAGCGAAAATCGTAGCAACCGTCGGGCCAGCGTCCTGCGAGCCTGAGATGCTTCGGACTTTGTTCGAGGCTGGCGTCGATACCTTTCGCCTCAATTTTAGTCACGGGGCAAAGGAGGATCACGCCAAGGTACACGCGGCGATACGCGCTCTCGAAATTGAAATGGGCCGGCCGATAGGCATCTTGCTGGACCTCCAGGGGCCGAAGATCCGGATCGGCACATTACGTGATAGGAGCTTGATGATAGCGGCCGGTGAGACCATTCGATTTGTCCAAAAAGGCGCACTTGGCGATCGGACTGCTATCCCGTTGCCGCATCCCGAAGTGTTTGCGGCGGCGGCACCTGGTCACGACCTGCTGATCGACGATGGTCGGCTGCGCGTTCGCGTCAAGTCGCTCTTCAGCGACAGTCTCGAAGCCGAGGTAATCGTTGGCGGGAAGCTTTCCGACCAGAAGGGCGTTAACCTGCCGGGCACAATCCTCGACGTGTCTCCACTCACCCCAAAAGACCGATCCGACCTCGACTTCGGTCTTCGGCTCGGCGTCGACTGGGTCGCGCTGTCGTTTGTGCAACGACCGGGAGATCTCCTCGAGGCGAGGGGGCTCATCGGAGATCGGGCAGGGCTCATTGCGAAAATCGAGAAGCCGGCTGCGCTCGATCGGATCGATGACATCATCGGCTTGTCCGACGCGGTCATGGTGGCGCGCGGTGATCTCGGCGTGGAAATTCCCCACGAAGACGTCCCCGGCCGGCAAAAGGAGCTGGTGCGAGCCTGTCGTTTGGCGGTTAAGCCTGTGATCGTAGCCACCCAAATGCTGGATTCTATGGTGTCCTCGCCGTCGCCGACGCGCGCAGAAGCGTCCGATGTCGCCACGGCCATTTACGATGGATCCGACGCCGTGATGTTGTCAGCGGAGTCAGCCGTCGGCCGATATCCACGCGAGGCGGTGGAGATGATGGATCGCATCATCTGCAGCACCGAACGTCACAAAATGTATCGTTCCATCGTCGATGCCTTGCGTCCCGACGAGGAGCAAACGCCGCCTCACGCCGTGGCCGCAGCTGCGGCCGGCTTGGCGTCGGCGATCCATGCGGCGGCCATCGTCGTGTACACGTCCGGAGGCACGACCGCAGCACGCATCGCCCGCCGCCGTCCAGATGTGCCTGTGCTTGCCGTTACGCCGAGCTCGCACACCGCTCGTCGTCTGTGTCTTCTCTGGGGGACGCACAGCGTGTTCTCATCCGACGTGAGCAACTATGAGGAGATGGTGTCGCGCGCTGTCTCTACCGCGGTCGGGGAGCGTTTCGCAGAAGCCCTGGACCACGTGGTGATCGTTGCGGGTATCCCGTTCGCGCAAGCTGGAACCACGAACAATATCCGCGTCATCGCAGTACCGTGAATCTTTGAAGGGGCCCGTCTTTGAAGGCGGGCTGCGACCGGCCAGATCGGATTCACTCGAATGTGTGACGTAGACGCCGTAAGTCGACGAATGGCGGACCGACAGTGAGCGATAGCAAGTTGCGAGATGAAATCTGCCGCTTCGGCCGCTCCCTGTTTGAGCGCGGTCTCACGCCGGGATCGTCCGGCAATATCAGCGTCGGGCTCAATGACGGCGGCTGGCTAGTGACGCCCACCAACGCATCGCTCGGATTCCTTGATCCCGATCGGATCACACGGCTAGACGCGCAGGGAAGGGTCCTATCGGGGGATACGCCGACGAAGGAAGTCCCGTTGCACGCCGCGCTGTACCAGACCCGAAGTGCGACCCGCGCCGTGGTACATCTTCATTCGGCTCATTCGGTCGCGGTCTCGATGTTGCCCGAGGTTGATCCGCGCGCCGTCCTCCCGCCGATGACCCCCTATTACCTCATGAGATGTGGTCGGACCGCTCTGGTGCCGTACTATCGGCCAGGCGATCCTGCCGTTGCGAACGCGATCAAGGGGCTTGGGGGGAAGTATTCCTCCGTCTTGCTCGCCAACCATGGCCCTGTGGTTGCGGGCGATACGTTAGAAGCTGCCGTCTTCGCAACCGAAGAATTGGAGGAGACCGCGAGGCTCTACTTGCTGTTACGTGGACTCAACCCCCGCTACCTATCGCCGGAGCAGGAACAGGATTTGGCGAAGACCTTCAAGCTCTCATTTCCGGATATTTCCCACTAGGGGGGGTCATCAAAAACTTACAAAGAACCGAAGGGAAGAAGTTGGCTGTTGCATCGACGTTGGAGTGGCCCCTCGGGCCGACAGCGCCGAATCGTTCTCACCCCCACTGAGGGAGCGCGCTATGTCCTGGAAGTCGAGTTGGTGCATCGTGGCCAACAAGGGCCGCACGGTTCAACCGGAGTTTCAACGTCTTGTCGTAAAAGGCATAGGCGCTTCTGCCTTCGCGGCCGACAGCGGCCGATTTCGCAAGCTGTGCCAGCCTGACCTCGTCCTCGATGTGATCCGGAAGGTTGCGAACGCTGTTCAGGGTTTAAGGCCGCGTTGGGTGCATCGCACCCGCGACGCCGAACCAGAAGGAAATCAGGGCGATGCGAAAAGCGGAGCGCAGTTGCAGACCACAGTGGATTCTTTGCGTACCCATACTGCCGCCATCAACGCGCTCACAGCGACGATCATTAATGCTCAGGCGGCCTTGAATTGGCTGAGCGCTCAACCGCCAGACCTGGAGGAAGTCCGGCGAGCGCTGGATGCCATCGCTAACGACGGTAAGCGAGCGGGCGAGCTCGTCCTTCAACTTCGTGCGCCCATGTATAGGACCCTGGTGGATGATGTTCTTGATCCTTGAGCTGATACCCCTGGAGTCGCCAAGCAACGTCGCCTTTTGATCCTGCTCAAGCCTCCGGCAATGTGCGCTTGGCCTCGCTGCTAAGCAGCAAGGCAGACAGCATCCGCGTCCTGTCTCGGTTTCGCGTACAAGCGCCCGGGCTTGTGCAGCTTCTCCGCGCGCGCGGCGCCGGCGGATGGAGGGCACTGCCGCGCGCACTCGATGCATCTTTCTTGGTTCGCCACGAATCGGAAACGCTTCACGACTTCTCGTTCGGGATTGACAGCAAGCCTACGCGTCCATTAATGTATGCATTAATAAGTACATCGACGATTGCGTGATGGGAGGGATCTGATGGTTAATCTGTTCTCGAAGAAGTACGTCGTTGCTGCCGTTGCTGTCGCACTTGCCGCGATCGTGGCGCCGCCGGCTCATTCGGCCGATATCGCGCCGGCGCTCAAGGAAATCGAAGAGCACCCTGCGCCAGGGCCGAACGGCGAGAAGCCGGTGCTCGCGAGTGACATCAAGCTGACCGCCGACGAGATCGCGAAAGTAAAGTCGATGAACGCGACTGCGGCTATCGTGATGCACTATACCGCGTCCGATTGGGCCAAGGCTCAGATGGCCGGTCAAAAGGCGGCTCTCGACGAACTGGGTATCAAGATCATCGCAGTGACCGACGCCGGCTACAAGGCCGAGCAGCAGGTTTCCGATATCGAGACGGTCATGGCGCGTAAGCCGAATGTGATGATCTCGGTACCGGCCGAGCAGAGCGCTACGTCAGCCGCCTACAAACGAGCTGCTGCTGCAGGCATCAAGATCGTCTTTCTCGATCAAACCGGAGCCGGCATGGTGCCCGGAAAGGAATACGTAAGCCTCGTCTCCTCCGACAACCGCGGTATGGGGAAGGCAGCAGCGCTGCTCATGGCCCAAGCGCTCAACGGCAAGGGGAATATCGGATTGATCCCGCACGCATCCGACCTGTTCGCCACAAAGGAGCGTGTGGTCGGGTTCAAGGAGGCGATCAAGGCCTATCCGGAGATCAAGGTAGCAGTGGAACAGGGAGTGGGTGGGCCCGACTTCGCCGGTGAATCCGAGCGGATCGCGTCCGGAATGCTCACCGCTCATCCCGAGTTGAACGGGATTTGGGCGGTTTGGGATGTGCCAACCGAGGGCGTGTTGGCCGCGGCGCGTGCGAGCGGACGCGCACCCAAAGATCTGGCAATCACGACTTGCGATCTCGGGGTCAATATCGCGATTGACATGGCCAAGAACGGCTTCGTTCGCGGCACCGGATCACAACGGCCCTACGGAGCGGGCTACGCCGAAGGTATGCTCGCCGGCTATGCATTGCTTGGCAAGGAGGCGCCGGCTTACGTGGTTCTTCCCGCGCTCGCGGTGTCAAAGGAGAATCTCGTCGCAGCCTGGCCCAAATCCAATGGCACCGAGCCGCCCAAGGTGGTCACGGACGCGATGAAGTAGCAGGGCACGAGACCCGCCTCGATTTCCTCGACGTGAGGATCAGCGTAATGACCAAAGATACCGCCGCGGTCGAGATGACTGGAATCAAGAAGGCCTTCGGCGGACTCAATGTCCTCCGGGGCGTAGACTTCTCCGTCGATCGCGGCACGGTTCATGCGCTGATGGGAGAAAACGGCGCTGGTAAGTCCACGCTGCTCAAAATTCTTCAAGGTGTACTTGCGCCGACCGACGGCTCCATCTGCGTTTTCGGTCGGCCAATGAGCACCCATAGTCCCGAGATGTCTCGATCTTTGGGAATCGGAATGATCTTTCAAGAGCTGAGCCTCATTCCTTCCCTCACCATAGCGCAGAACATCTTTCTCACGCGAGAACCGCGACGATTCGGCATCTTCGTGGACGACCGTGCCGCGGCGACAAGAGCGCACGCTTTGATGGCCGAATTGGGACTCGATCTCGATCCGAACAGCCCGGTCGGGAAGTTGAGTGCCGGTCAGATGCAAATGGTCGAAATCGCGAAGGCGATCTCGCAAAACGCGCGGGTGCTCATCATGGACGAGCCTACCTCTGCGCTCAGCGCGTTCGAGGTGGAGCATCTGTTCGGCGTGCTGAAGCGCCTCACGGGGGACGGCGTCGCCATCATCTACGTTTCGCACCGCATGGACGAAATCTATCGCGTCGCCGAGCATGTGACGATTCTTCGCGATGGACGCAACGTCGCGACCGCCTCTCTGAAGCAGATGCAGATTCAGGATCTTGTCGAGCACATGATCGGCAAGCGCGTCGGGGCATTCGACTGGCGTCCACGGACCGTCGATCGTTCCCGACCGCCGGTCCTCGAGCTGCGCAACGTTTCCGGGGCGGAAAAGCCGATAGACGTCTCGTTCAAGCTGCACGCGGGAGAGGTGCTCGGTATCGCTGGCTTGCTCGGATCCGGACGGAGCGAACTTGCGCGCGTCATGTTCGGTATCGACCGGAAAGTCTCCGGCGACATCAGGGTCAAGGGGAGGCAGATCGAGATCGATCGGCCGCGCGCCGCAATGGACGCAGGGATCGCGTTGATACCGGAAAGCCGATCGCGCGAGGGGTTGATCGTTGCCCATAGCGTGCGAGCCAACCTCGCTCTCCCGAGGATCGACGATCTCGCTCGGGGGCCTTTGATCGACAATGCCGTGGAAACGGCATCGACTGAAAGTATCGTTCAGAAACTGAGAATCAAGGCTGAAACGGACGCTATCCCGGTGCGGACTCTCTCCGGCGGGAACCAGCAGAAAGTCGTGCTGGGCAAATGGATGGCCACTGACCCCGATATCTTCATTCTGGACGAGCCTACAGCAGGCATAGATGTTGGCAGCAAGTCGGAAATCGTCGAACTCATTCGCGGGTTAGCCGACGAAGGGCGCGCCGTCGTCATGATCTCCTCCGAGATTGCCGAACTGCTTGCAGTAAGCGACCGGGTCCTCATCATGAGTGACGGCCGTCTCGTCAGAGAAGTAACCAGGGACGAGATATCCAGTTGGACGGAGGACCAGGATCCGTCCGGTTCGGATGGTGGAACGCGCATCGCAAAGGCCGAGCACGGCTTGCAAGTGTTGATTCAAGAAGTCCGGCTCAATGCTCCAGCGCGCTGAAGAGAATGGCACGACGATGACAACAGCGTCCATAGATCCAGCCCGGAACAGGCGGAGCTTTTCGCTCATTGCTAACTGGAGGCAGTATGTCGTCTACATCGGCTTCGCCGTAATCTTCGCAGTCTTTGCGATTGTCTTGAGCGATCGCGGATTTCTGTCGACGAACAATCTGCTGAACATCACGCGCCAGACGGCAATCATCTCCATCATGGCGATGGCCATGACGTTCGTGTTGTGCGCCGGCGAGATCGACCTGTCGGTGGGCGCAATCGCCGGCCTGGCATCCGTCATCTCCAGTATGGCACTTAGTCGCTACGGCTTGATCCCCAGCGTCCTGGCCGGTCTCGCCACGGGTTTGCTCGTGGGGGCGGTAAACGGCGGACTCACCGCCTGGATCGGTATTCCTTCCTTCCTCGTAACCCTGGGGATGATGGGATTCGCGCGCGGGCTGGGTATGTGGACGAGCGGAACCTCGCCCGTGCCGGTCATCAACGATACGTTCATCGCGATTTTCGGCTCGGGCAACATTGGTCCCGTGCCGGTATTGGTGTTTTGGGTCGCTGTACTTGGGACCGTTGCTCACATCACGCTGCGTAGGACGCCTTTCGGTAGAAAAATCCTAGCTACTGGCGGCGGCGAAACCGCAGCGCGCTACAGTGGCGTCAAGACGCGCACCGTGAAATTCCAGGCGCTTATGATTACAGCAACTGCGGCATCGATCGCCGGAATGCTCTATGCGGGGCGACTCCAATCAGGGCGTTTTCAGCTCGGGGAAGGAGACGAATTGTCCGTCATTGCAGCCGTCGTTCTGGGCGGTACCAGCCTGTTTGGCGGAGCCGGGACCGTGGTGGGATCGATCGTCGGGGCTCTGCTGATTGGTGTGATCAACAACGGCCTGATTCTGTTGGGTCTCGATTTCAGCCAACAACTTATGGCGCGGGGCGTACTGATCGTCTTAGCCGTGGCGCTGGGTCGCAACCAGCGCTCTTGATCGGTCGAGAGCTTACTAGTCGAGAAGGAAAGTGCAGATGACCTTGGTGATCGTGACCGGCGGCAGCGGAAAACTGGGCAGGGCCTGCGCCCGTGATCTACTGGACCGCGGTTACAGCGTGATCAACGCCGACGTTTCGCCCCCTGAGCAGCGCATCTGCCCCTTCGTCGAGGTTGACCTCACCAGCCTGGACCGCACGGTCGAGCTACTGTCAGGTATGGATTGGAACCACAATCGTCGCGTCGACGCGATCGTGCATCTGGCAGCTATTCCGATGCCGGGCGTCAAGCCCAGCGGCGAGGTTTTCAGAATAAACACCTTGACCACGTACAACGTTTTCGAGGCCGCGCGGCGTCTTCAGATACGGAACATCGTCTGGGCCTCGAGCGAGACTCTGCTCGGCCTCCCGTACGAGAATCCGCCCCCTTACTTGCCGGTCGATGAGGACTATCCTGCGCGACCGGAGACCGCCTACTCGCTCTCCAAGGCGGTTGGAGAAGAGTTGGCGCGCCAATTTTGCCGGTGGGATGGCGAAACCAAGATTATCTGCCTCCGCTTCTCGAACGTAATGGATCCCTCTGAATACGCCGACTTCCCCTCGTTCGATCCGGAAGTCCGCAAGTTCAATCTATTCGGTTACATCGACGCACGGGACGGGGCGCAGGCCGTTCGGCTGTCGCTCGAGTCCGACTTGAAGGGAGCGGAGGTCTTTGTGATAGCAAATCAGGATACAGTCTTTGCTACGCCGAGCGCCGAACTCGCCGCAAAGTACTTTCCCGGGGTGCCATTAAAGAGGGCGGTCAAGGGCAGCGAAACGCTCCTCTCGATCGACAAGGCGCGCCGGATGCTCGGCTATGCTCCGGCCCATAGCTGGCGTGAATCCAAATGAGTGGCACTTTTCCCGCCGGACAGCGGCTAGATCGAGGGCCGGACCATGCGCATCTGCAGGCGTTGCGCGGACCGGACTCTGAGCGGTTCACGTGTCTGTTTCCTTGAGGGCACGCACCAGCCACGACCGGAATGTCGCGATCTTCGGAACGTTCGCGCGGGATCGTCGGTAGACGAGGCTATGACACTTTATCCGCCTGCCGGATGCGCCGAACGGCATCACAAGCCGCCCATCCTCCAGTTCACGCTGCACCAGAAGTCGGCTTTCCAAACAGACACCGAGGCCGTCCACGGCGGTGCTGATTGCCATGAACGATCGATCGAAGCGGGGACCTCGTTCGAGATCCAATTCGACCTTCTTTTCTTCGGCCCAGTGTCGCCACCTATAGAGATTGACCTCAGAGTGGATGAGGACGTGCTTCTTGAGGTCGGCTGCTGTGCGAATACGCGAGGCCCCTTTCATCAATTTGGGCGAGCATAGGACGACGATCGTTTCGAGAGGGAAAGGATCGACCCCGAGATACGCGGCAGGAACGAACGTCCCATAGCGAATGTCGATGTCGACCGCATCGCCTCCAAGATCGGCTGCATCGCCCGACGCGTTGAGTCTGAGATCGATTGCGGGATTGAGAGCGCCAAACCTGGACAATCGTGGCATGAGCCATTGGCTCGCAAAGCTCGGAACGGAGTGTATCGTGAGGATATCACTTTTACCCCGACGTGTGATCGTATGTGTCGCGGCTTCAATTCGTCCCAATGCCTCGGAGATCTCGTCGGCGTATTTGCTGCCGATGTCCGTGAGCATAACGGCTCGGTTGATGCGGTGGAAAAGCTGCACGCCGAGCGCGTCCTCCAGCGACCTTATCTGGTGGCTCACCGCCGAGGGCGTGAGCGTCAACTCGTCCGCGGCACGAAGAAACGATCCGAGGCGTGCCGCAGCCTCGAAAATTTGGATGGCACGAAGTTGCGGAAGTTCAGACACGTCGAATGAGCCCCATTCATCTAACTGATGGTTTAATTCTTTTGTTGCGAATGGACAAGGGGGCTACGGTCTCGAACGAAACAGCGGATGGATAACCGCCGAACGGAGAAACGCCCAACCTGCTCGCAGTCGAGCGGATCTCCGATCATGCGTAACGGGTTCGCAGCGCGAAGGACCTTTCGGCCTTCGCTGCCTTACAACGCAACACGGGAGCGGCGATATGACAGGCCAGGGCCACAACATTTCATTGAGCGAAAGAGCCCGTCGCATCAGGTGCCACGCGCTGCGCATGGGCGAAGTGCAAGGACAGGGTTACATCGCGCAAGCGCTCGACATCGCCGACGTCCTGGCGACGGCCTATTTCCACGCCATGCGCTACAAGCCGGAAGACCCGGAATGGGACGGCCGCGATCGCTTCCTGCTCTCGAACGGCCACTATGCCATCGCCCTGTATGCGGCGCTGATCGAGGCCGGGATCGTACCTGAGAGCGAACTCGAGACGTATGGATTCGATGACAGCCGACTGCCCATGTCTGGAATGGCGAGCTACACGCCGGGAATGGAGATGTCCGGCGGTTCGTTGGGGCTCGGTCTAACCATCGCGGTTGGCAAGTGTCTGGGTCTCAAGAGACGCGGAGCCGACAGTCGCGTGTACACGCTCTTCTCCGACGGCGAGCTCGACGAGGGCTCAAAGTGGGAGGCTATGATGTCGGCAGCCCACTACAAGCTCGACAATCTCATCGCCATCGTGGACGTCAACAATCAGCAGGCCGATGGACCGTCCAAGCAGATGATGGGCTTCGAGCCGCTCGCCGACAAGGTACGGGCATTCGGTTGGTTCGTGCAACGGGTCGACGGCAACAATCTCGACGCGGTTGTCGCGGCTTTCGATGCGGCGAAGACGCACGAAGGACCGCGGCCTCGAATGATCATCGCCGACACGCTGATGGGAAAAGGGGTTCCGTTTCTGGAGGCTCGTGAACGAAACCATTTCATGCGGGTCGACGCGAACGAGTGGAAACTGGCGCTAGAGGCGCTCGGCGAAGGGAGTTCGGCATGAAGCCGAAAAAGACAAACGGCGTGACGGCACCGAGCAAGCCGCGGCTCACCACCTCCGCGATGATCGCTTCGATCGCAGCCGAGGGCCAGGCGACGAAGCCGGCTCCTTTCGGTCACGCGCTTATCGAGGTCGCCCGCCGACGTCCGGAGATCGTTGGAATGACGGCAGATCTCGGCAAGTACACCGATCTCCACGTCTTTGCCAACGAGTTTCCCGATCGCTACTATCAGATGGGCATGGCCGAGCAGCTGCTTTTCGGCAGCGCATCGGGGCTCGCGTCAGAGGGGTTCATTCCGTTTGTCACGACCTACGCCGTCTTTGCGTCGCGTCGCGCCTACGACTTCATCCATCAGACGATTGCGGAGGAGAACCGCAACGTCAAGATCGCCTGCGCGTTGCCCGGCCTGACCTCCGGCTACGGGCCCAGCCATCAGGCGACGGAAGATCTCGCGCTGCTCCGCGCGATGCCCAATATGACCGTCATCGATCCCTGCGACGCCTTGGAGATTGAGCAGGTCGTGCCGGCGATTGCCGAGCACCAGGGTCCCGTCTACATGCGGCTTCTGCGGGGGCAGGTGCCGCTCGTGCTCGACGAGTACGGGTACCAGTTTGAGCTCGGTAAAGCGAAGCAATTGCGGGACGGCGAAGACGTCCTCATCATAGCGTCGGGCCTGCTGACGATGCGCGCCCTGGAGGCCGCGAAGCTGCTCGCGACCGATCGCATCAAGGCGGCCGTGCTGCACGTTCCGACCATCAAGCCGCTCGACGCGGAAGCCATCGTCGCGGCATGCCGAAAACCGGGTCGGCCCGTGGTTATTGCCGAGAACCATTCGGTCATCGGCGGATTGGGCGAAGCCGTCGCTGCGCTTCTGATGCGCGAGCGCGTATATCCGGCGTTTCATCACATAGGACTTCCGGACGAATTCCTGGCCGCCGGCGCACTTCCGACACTTCACGATCGCTACGGCATTTCCGCCAGCGCGATCACGAACAGCATCAAGTCATGGCTTTGATTGAGGACGACATGCAACAGCAGAGCTCACCCGCTTCCGGGGCGAAGCACATCGGCTTCATCGGGCTGGGATCAATGGGCTCCCAGATGGCGCGCAATTTGTGCGCTCGCGGCTTTCGCGTGAAGGGCTTCGACGTTCGAGCAAACGCGCGCGGGGCGTTTGAAGAGAACGGAGGGACGTGGGCCGAGTCCGTGCGGGATGTGGCGGCCGGCTGCGAGTTCCTTCTGCTGATGGTGGTCAACGTCGGTCAGGCCGAACAGATTCTCTTCGAGTCCGGAGCCGTCGATGCATTGCCGGCGAGCGCGACGGTCGTCCTGATGGCCACGTGTCCCGCGGCGGAGGTTGAGCGGATCGCGGCTCAGGTTGAGGCGAAGGGACGACGCTTCGTCGACGCTCCGGTATCAGGCGGGGTCGCGGGCGCGGCATCCGCCGGACTCACGATCATGGCCGCATGCAACCCCGATACGTTCGAGCTCGCGAAGCCTGTACTGGATGCGATGGGCGACAAAGTACACCACGTCGGCGAACGCGCCGGGCAAGGCGCATTGGTCAAGACGATCAACCAGCTCCTGTGCGGAGTGCACCTTGCCGCAGCGGGCGAGGCCGTGGCGCTTGGAGCGAAGGCGGGCATAGATCCGCGCATATTGATAGATATCTTCTCGCAGTCTTCCGCCTCGAGCTGGATGCTGCGTGATCGTGGGGCGCGGATGGTGGCGAGCGAACCGAAGGTTACGAGCGCGATCGACATCTTCGTGAAGGATCTCGGAATTGTGCTGGATGCGGGTCTCCGGCTCAAGGCGCCGACTCCCCTCGCATCGGTCGCTCAGCAAATGTTCCTGGCGGTATCCGGACAGGGGGCGGGACAGATCGACGACAGCCAGGTTGTCCGCGCCTATCGTGCCATGACAGCCGATGCGGGAGCTAGCGAACCATGAGCGTTGTCACCGGACGGTTCGCCGATTTGAAGGAAGTCACCCTTCACTATCTGACGGCAGGACAGGGCGAAGCAGTGGTGCTTCTCCATGGAATTCCGCAGACTTCGTTCGAATGGCGCTTCATTCTCCCGAAGTTGGCCGAGAAATACCTCGTCATTGCTCCGGATCTAAGGGGGCTTGGTGACTCGACTCGTCCTGTCTTCGGATACGACAAGAAGACGATCGCTGAAGACGTATGGCAGCTGGTCCATGACCATCTCGGCATAAACCGCCTCCACCTCGTCGGGCACGACTGGGGTGGGCCAGTTGCGTTCTCTCTTGCCGCTCATCATCCGGAAGCCGTTTCACGCCTTGCTGTTCTGGACGTCACGATTCCCGGTGACGGAGCTGAGATGTCTCAGGGTGGCAGACGCTGGCACCATCCTTTCTACCGCACGCCGGATCTACCTGAAGCACTTTGTGCCGGGCGGGAAGAACTGATGATGGACTGGTTCTTCGAGAACTACGGTCATAGGGCGAACTGCATCACGGAGGAACACAAGCAGGAATACTACCGCACGTACAAGAAGCTCGGGGCCTTCCGAGCGATGTTCGGCTACTACCGCGAGTTCGCGAAGGACGCCTCCGATAATCGCGAAGTCCTGGAACGCAATGGCAAGCTCAAGATGCCTGTTCTCGCTCTTGGGGGAGACAAGGCATTCGGGCGTGGACTGGAGACCTTAGAATCTCTGAAGCGCGTTGCCGCGAAGGTACGAGGCGGCATCATTCCCGATTGCGGCCACTGGGTCGCGGAGGAGCAGCCTGAATTCGTCGTGCAGGCTTTGCTGAAGTTCTTTGCCGAGAAGGATTGAGTAATTCGCTGCGATGCAGCCCGCGGCGCAGGTCGGTCAACAAAGCTGCTACCAAGGAGGAGACCATGAGGAAGCTTTCGCGCCGCGGACTTATGTTGGGCGGGACGGGCCTGGCGGTGGGCTTCGCAAGTCCATCTATCTTGAGGGCCGAGCCCCAGTTCAAGATGAAGTTCGCCAACATCATGCCGACGGACCATCCACTCAACGCCCGAATGAGGGAAGCGAGCGAGAAGATACTCAAAGGTACCGATGGGCGGGTCGACATTCAGGTCTTTCCAAACAGTCAGCTTGGCACCGATGCCGACATGCTAAGCCAGCTAAGGTCCGGCGCCCTCGAGTTTTTCGGGTCGTCGGGTCTGATCGTCGCCACCTTGGTTCCGGTAGCAGCCATTACAGGCATAGGCTTCGCGTTTTCCGACTACACGCAAGTCTGGAACGCCGCGGACGGATCTCTTGGCAAGCACATCGTGGCGAGCTTTGCCAAAGCCAACATCGTTGCGTTCGACAAGATGTGGGACAACGGCTTCAGGCAGACGACATCTGCGCGCAGTCCGATCAAGACCGCGGACGACCTCAAAGGGTTCAAGATTCGCGTCCCGCCGAGTCCACTTTGGACGTCCCTTTTCAAGTCGCTGGGCGCATCACCCACCTCCATCCCATGGGGCGAAACGTATTCGGCATTGCAGACGAAGGTCGCGGACGGATTGGAGAATCCGCTGGCCGGAATCTACTTCGCGAAGATGTATGAAGTCCAAAAGTACCTATCCGAAACAAACCACATGTGGGATGGCTTTTGGTTCCTGGCCAATAGGCGAGCATTCGATGGGCTCTCCGCGGCCGACCGCGACCTAGTCGTTGGCACCGTCAATGACGCGGCCGTCAAGCAGCGGGCCGACGTCGCCGCTCTCAATAGTTCATTGCAGGGTGAACTAACGGCGAAAGGTCTCGAGTTCGTAAAGGTGGATTCCTCCTCCTTCCGCGCCAGGCTACAACAGTCCGGATTCTATGGAGAATGGAAGAGCAAGTATGGAGAGGAGGCCTGGTCTTTGTTGGAGGCCGCAAGTGGCAAGCTGAGCTGAGGAGCGCACGATGTCGACAACCGGCGAGCGGCATGCGGTGATGGACGTAGGAGTTCAATCGGCGCCAGTATCGCGCCTGGTCATGCCATTAGTAACCGTCACCGAATTTCTCGCCGGCCTCGTTGTGGCCGTCGAAGTCGGCATACTTTCGGTAGGTGTCGTGGCGCGGTATGTCTTTCACAATCCGATCGTTTGGACGGACGAGCTGGCCCAGATCCTGTTTGTCTGGCTTTCTATGTTGGGTACGGCGATCGCCCTGCACCGAGGCCAGCACATGCGGATGACTGCGCTGGTCGATCGCTTTCCAAGAGCGGCTCGCGCGAATTGCGAACTACTGGCATTGCTTGTCTGCGTAGCGATGATGCTGCTCGTTTTCATTCCATCGTTCGACTACGCACACGAAGAATCGTTTGTCATCACTCCCGCGCTAGAAATCTCGGGCTCGGCTAGGGCCGCTGCGCTGCCCGTCGGCTTTGCCTTGATGATCATCTTCGCTCTGGCTCGGCTCAGTTCGATCTCCGGCTTCCGACGCGTGGCGACGACGGCCTGTCTGCTTGCCTTCGTGGTGGCCAGCGCTTGGTATCTACGCGGCGTTTTCCACACATTAGGAAATCTCAACCTCGTCATATTCTTCGTCGGACTTGTCGGCGTGGCGGTCTTCCTTGGTGTGCCGATTGCATTCGCCTTCGCGATCGCCGCGCTCGGCTATATAGGTCTATCGACCAATGCACCATTGCTCACCGTTGCTGGTCGGCTCGACGAAGGCATGTCGCATCTGATCCTCCTTGCCGTGCCCTTGTTCGTGTTCCTTGGAATGCTCATGGAACTGACCGGTATGGCGAAGGCCATGGTCGACTTCCTCGCTGCGCTGCTGGGGCACGTCAAGGGCGGATTGAGCTACGTCCTGATCGGCGCGATGTATCTGGTGTCCGGCATCTCCGGATCCAAGACCGCCGACATGGCAGCGGTGGCGCCGTCGCTGTTTCCAGAAATGAGGAAACGCGGGCAACGCGGCGGCGAACTCGTGGCCCTATTGGCTGCGACGGGAGCCCAGACCGAAACGATTCCTCCCAGCCTCGTATTGATCACGATCGGATCGGTGACGACCGTGTCGATCGCAGCACTCTTCACAGGCGGTCTGGTTCCGGCCGTCGCTGTGGGGGCATGCCTTGCGGCCTTAGTCTGGTGGCGCAACCGCAAGGCGGACCTTTCCGACGTGACGAGACCGAGCCGCAAGGAGGTTCTCAAGTCCTTCGTCTTCGCGATGCCGGCCCTGGCCCTACCCTTCATAATAAGGCTGGCGGTCGTCGAAGGTGTTGCCACTGCCACGGAAGTCTCCACCATCGGTATCGCCTATTCGATTCTCGCCGGCCTTCTGATCTACCGGCGTTGCGATTGGTCCAAATTCCCGAAGATGCTCGTCGACACGGCCGCCTTGTCGGGTGCGATCCTTTTCATCATAGGAGCGGCGACCACCGTCGCCTGGTGCCTCACCCAGTCCGGCTTCTCGCGTGATCTTGCCAAGATGATGTCGTCGCTTCCAGGGGGCGCGCCGACCTTCATGGCAGTATCCATTGCCATGTTTGTGATCCTCGGAAGCGTGCTTGAAGGCATTCCCGCGCTCGTGCTGTTCGCGCCTCTGATGTTTCCGATCGCGAAGAGCGTCGGCCTTCACGAGGTGCACTATGCCATCGTGGTCATTCTCGCGATGGGAATCGGGCTGTTCTTGCCGCCATTCGGCGTCGGCTATTACGCCGCGTGCGCGATAGGCCGCGTGGATCCAGCGGAAGGCATCCGGCCCCTCTTGGGCTACGTGGCCGCCCTTCTGATCGGCCTCGTGATCGTGGCTTGCATTCCCTGGCTTTCCACCGGTTTCCTCTAAGCCGCGCGGTCCCCGCAATTGCAGACGAGCGACCACACCAGATGAAGCGAGAGTAGACCTATGAACGTCGTTGTTCAAACACAAGTGCCTTCCGACGCAACTCTCAACAAGAAGATGGCGGACGCCATCAGGATACTGTCGCTGGACGCGATCGAACGCGCCGGCGACGGCCATCCGGGGGCTCCGCTCGGCTGCGCGGAAATCGCTACGGTTCTGTTCACCCGGCACCTGAAGCTAAATCCGGCCGATCCAAACTGGTTCGATCGCGACAGGTTCGTCCTCTCGAACGGTCACGGTTCGATGTTGCTCTATTCGCTGCTTCACCTCAGTGGCTACGAGGCGGTCACGATGGAACAGATCAAGTCGTTCCGAAAATTAGGCTCGATCTGCCACGGCCATCCGGAATACGCGACGGAGCACGGCATCGAGGTGACAACCGGGCCACTCGGCCAGGGGTTCGCGAACGGCGTGGGAATGGCCGTCGCGGAAGAACATTTGCGTAGCGTGATCGGACCAGGCGTTGTCGACCATTTCACGTATGTTCTCGCCGGCGACGGTTGTCTAATGGAAGGGGTCGCTCAGGAGGCCCTTTCGCTCGCTGGGCATCTGAGATTGGGAAAGCTGATCGTGCTGTGGGACGACAACTCGATCACGGACGACGGTAGCACTTCGATCTCGATCAGCGAGGATATCCGGACCCGCTTCAGGGCTGCGGGTTGGCAGGTTCTCGATGCGGACGGACACGATATGGAGGCGATCGACAGTGCGATCGCCCACGCCAAATCCGATTCCAGGCCCAGTCTGATCGCGTGCGCCACGATCATCGGCCGCGGGTTCGTTCGGCTGGAAGGGCAGAGGGGCGCCCACGGCAGCCGCGTCTTCAAGGAGGATACCGAGGCTGCGCGCGAGCGCTTGGGCTGGACGTCCCCACCGTTTGTCGTTCCGGAAAGCGTTTTGGCGGGTTGGCGGAGCATGATCGAGGCGCGCAACGGCGGAGAGTATCGCGCCTGGCAGGGGCGGCTCGCCGAGCTGCCAGAGGGCCAACGCGCCCTTGCGGAACGCCTGGCCCGGCGGGAGCTGCCGACGGGCTGGGAGGAATCCCTGCGGCGTTACAAGCGATCGGCGATCGATCTGCCCGCCCAACCGTCTATTCAATCCTCCGGAGAGGCGGTCGCGAGCGTATTTGCCGCGATCCCCGAGTTGGTGAGCGGCGCTCCGGATCTGGAAGGACCGACGGGGCACAAGCGCGAACTGCGCGCCTTCACCGCCAGCGACAGAGGAGGGCGCTTCGTCCACTACGGAATACGCGAGCACGCAATGGGATCGATGATGAACGGCATGGCCGCTCACGGCGGTATCGTCCCGATCGGGGCGACCTATCTGGCCTTCTCCGATTACTTGCGTCCCGCGATCAGAATGGCCGCGCTCATGGGGGTGCCCAGCGTATTCGTCTACAGCCACGATTCGATCGGAATTGGGCAGAATGGACCTACCCATCAGCCCGTCGAAATATTGGCCTCACTCAGGGCGATCCCGAACATGCTGGTCATGAGACCGGCCGATGCGGTCGAGGTCGCCGAATGCTGGGAGATGGCGCTGGCGAGGCGCGATGGTCCCTCGTCCTTGATCCTCTCTCGCCAGGCTTTGCCGCCAGTTCGCCGGGGCCATACAGACGAGAATCTCTGCGCGCGGGGAGCGTACGTGCTCGCGGAGGCGGTCGGCGGTCCCAGACAGGTCAGCCTGATCGCTACCGGTTCCGAGGTCTCGATCGCGCTTGAAGCCAGGGAGCTATTGGAAAAAGAAGGGATATCGACGGCGGTGATCTCGATGCCGAGCTGGGAGGCATTCGAGCGGCAAGACGAAAGCTATCGGCGCAGCACTCTTAGGAGGCGGGGACATACTCAAGGTGGGAATCGAGGCCGCCGTGCGTCAGGGCTGGGAGCGTTATCTCGGAGAGACCGGTATATTCATCGGGATGACAGGCTTCGGAGCGTCGGGGCCCGGAGAGGAACTCTTCCGCCGCTTCGGCATAACGGCCGAAAATGTCGTCGGCGCAGTGACGCGTCGCTTCTAGATCCGCCTTGACGGATGAAGTGCCCCACGCGCATAATGTATGCATTAACGAATTCGTCGGCTGCCGCAAGGCGGGAATTCACCCGCTCTCGCCTTCGCCGCCGCCAAGGTCGCAAGCAAGATGAAAAATTCGATCAAGGACGTCAAAGCCATCGTGTTCGACACCTTCGGAACGGTGGTCGACTGGCGGGGCAGCATCATCCGCGATCTAACCGCCTGGGGAAACAACCAGGGCATCCAGGCCGACTGGACGGCGCTGGCGGATCGCTGGCGGGACGAGTACGAGCCGGAGAAGAACCGGGTGCGAAACGGAGAGATCGGCTGGACCAATCTCGACGAACTTCACGCGCATGCGCTCGAAAAAGTGGCAGCGCAACTCGGCATCAAGGACCTATCTCCGTCTCAGATGCAGCACGTTAACTGCGTCTGGCACAGGCTGGACGCATGGCCCGATGCGGTCGAGGGCCTCACGCGCCTGAAGCGGAAGTTCGTGATTGGCCCGCTCTCGAACGGAAACGTCGCGCTGCTCGTCAACATGGCGAAGCACGCGGGGCTCCCCTGGGACAACGTTTTTTCATGCGAGCTTTTCCGTCACTTCAAGCCGCATCCGGAGACCTATCTTGGAGTTTGCCGGCTGATGTACCTCGAGCCTGGCGAGGTGATGATGTGCGCCGCCCACAACTACGATCTCGCGGCGGCTCGCAGCGTCGGGCTGAAGACCGCATTCATCCCGCGTCCGACCGAGTATGGACCCGGGCAAAAGACGGACTTGGCCCCAGCGGGAGACTGGGACGTCGTCGCAACTGACATCATCGATTTCGCGCGGCAGTTGGGGACCTGAGCCACCGGGGAACGCAGTCGCGGAAATCGTAAAAACCAAACGGTGAGAGCATGCAATCCTACAAGATGTTTATCGGCGGCCGGTGGGTCGATGCAGCCGGTGGCGAGCGGTTCGAAAGTCAGAACCCCTTCACCGGTAAGTCCTGGGCGACGATCCCGCGGGGAAGCCAAGTGGACGTCGATCAAGCCGTCGCAGCCGCCAAATCGGCGTTCGCGGCCGGGCCTTGGCCGAAGCTGACACCAAGCGAAAGGGGCCATCTGTTACGTGGTCTGGGCGATCTCATTGCCGAGAACGCCGAAATGCTCGCGCGTGTCGAGGTGACGGACAACGGAAAGCTCATCAACGAGATGGCGTTCCAACTGCGCTATATTCCACAGTGGTACTACTATTTCGGCGGGCTCGCCGACAAAGTCCAAGGCGCCGTCATTCCTATCGACAAGCCCCAGACGTTCAATTTCACGCGACAGGAGCCCCTGGGCGTGTGCGTGGGCATCACCGCGTGGAATTCGCCTCTGCTTCTTTTGGCATATAAGCTCGCACCAGCACTCGCCGCAGGCAATACCTTCGTCGCCAAGCCGTCCGAGTTCACATCAGCCTCGACGCTCGAATTCGCCAAGCTGGTCGAGAAAGCGGGATTTCCGGCGGGAGTCTTCAACGTCATCACCGGCTTCGGAAGCGAAATCGGAGATGCTCTGACGTCCCATCCGGATGTGGCCAAGATCGCGTTCACAGGCAGCGAAAACACCGGTCGGCATATCGGTCAGGTTGCGGCCCGCACGTTCAAGAAGGTCACGCTCGAGCTCGGTGGAAAGTCTCCTCACATCGTCTTCGACGACGCGGAGATCGACAATGCGGTCAAGGGCGTGATCTCCGGAATCTTTGCTGCGACTGGTCAGACGTGCATCGCGGGTTCGCGCCTGCTGGTCCAGCGAAGCATTCACGATCGTTTTGTCGAGCGGATTGTCGAGTTCGCCAAGCGTGCCAAGAAAGGTGATCCGCTGCTGACGAGCACACAGGTCGGCCCGGTCACCACGCCTCCGCAATACCGCAAGATCCTCGAATACATCGGAGTCGCCAAGGACGAGGGCGCGACGTGCGTGCTCGGAGGCGGTCCGGCAACTGGTCCGGACGTCGGAAACGGGGGCTATTTTGTCGAGCCAACCATCTTCACTGGCGTCCGTAACCAGATGCGGATCGCGCAAGAGGAGGTCTTCGGACCTGTACTGGCTTGCATCCCGTTCGACGACGAGGAAGAGGCGCTCGCGCTCGCGAACGACACGACGTACGGCTTGGCCGCCGGCTTCTGGACCCGCGATATTCGCCGGATCCTGAGGATGTCTGAACGACTGCAGGCGGGAACGGTTTGGGTGAACACCTATCGAGTGATCAGCTATTTGTCGCCACTCGGAGGCTACAAGCACTCGGGCATCGGCCGAGAAAACGGACTCGACGCGATCCAAAACTATCTTCAGACCAAGAGCGTCATGATCAGCACGGCTGAAGACGTAGCAGATCCGTTCGTAATGCGTTGACGGTTTCTGCCAGCTAGAGCTGGCCCGAAGCGCTTCTTCAACTGCAAACGGCCGCGCGAAGGTCCGCGGGATCAACGTGTCCTTTCCGCTGGCAGGCCGGTCGTCTGCTTTCCTCCCCTGGAGAACTTGGCCGCTGCCCTCGGCAGCGGCCATTTTTCTCGAAAGGAGGCCGTCATGCCGCCAAATCCGAGCCGGCGGCGCTTTTGCCGCGGATCAAGTCCGAGGCCTTTTCGGCGATCATTAGCGTCGCAGCGTAAGTGTTGGCCGATGGCATCATCGGCATGACCGATGCGTCGACGATCCGCAGACCCGACAGGCCGTGCACGCGAAGTTCGTTGTCGACTACAGCGCCCGGATCGCTTGCCGGGCCCATGCGGGCGGTGCCCACGAGATGGTAGCACGTGCTCCCGTTCCGGTAGGCGAAGTCCAGCAATTCGTCGTCCGATCGCACGTCAGGCCCCGGAAGCGTCTCGTGGGAAACGAAGTTCGTCATCTCGGGCGTCGACAGCAGTCGTCGGATCAGCCGTAGGCCACCGAGCGTGGCGTGCCGGTCGGCCGGCTCGGCGAGGTAGTTGGGCTGAAGAATGGGATCGTCGAAAACGTCGACCGATCGCGCGCGTACATAGCCAGAACTCTGCGGCCGGTGGGGCCAGGCGCCTGCCGTGAATCCCGGGTAGTCGTCCAAAACGTAGACCTCCCCCTGCTTGTAGGAGCCGGGCGTAAAGACACATTGTAAATCTGGCGTATCTAGACCGTCGAAGGACTTCCAGAATACATGGACCTGCGAAGGTGTGGTCGCAAGGATGGTCGGCCGTCCCATTGCCCATCGGGCGATCTGGCCCCCCAATAGGTAGCCGCGCGACAACTCGTTGAGGGTGATCGTACCCTTCCTGGCTCGTACCACGACCCGCACGGCGTAATGATCGCGAAAGTTCTCGCCGACCCCCTTGAGCTCGTGCCGAACTTCCACACCGATGCTGCGAAGCAGATCCGAAGGGCCGATGCCCGAAATCTGCAATAGGCGCGCGGTGTTCGCAGTACCGCTGGATACAATGACTTCGCGGCGCGCCCGCACCTCAAGGGGCGCATCGCCACGTCCCCTCAAGTAGCGGACCGCTACAGCCCGTCCCGATTCGATGACCACTTCACATGCGCGCGCCCCCGTCCTCAAATCGAGATTTGTTCGACCAAGTGCCGGTTTTAGGAACGCTTTCGCGCTGCTGATACGCAGCCCTCTGTTTATCGTGCGCTGGAAATATCCTACGCCCTCTTGCCGTCCCCCATTGTAGTCAGCGTTGAGCGGAATTCCCAAGCCAGCGCAGCCCCGGATGAACGCCTCGGAAGCCGGGTGAATCCAATCCATGCGGCTTACGGGAATGCCGTCGTCGATCGGTGGATCACCCTCAATTCCGATCCTGCGAACCGAACGGCGGAAGTAAGGCAGAACATCGTTCCATCCCCAGCCCCGGTTGCCGCGTTGGGCCCATCCGTCGAAGTCCGCCGGTTGCCCACGGTTGTAAACCATGCCGTTGATGGACGAGCCGCCTCCGAGCGTACGGCCTTGCGTCGTCGAGATAGCCCTACCGCCAGTTAGCGCCGTTGGCTCGGTCTTGAACTGCCAGGTGCAGGAAGGGTCAAAGAGCGTCTTGATGAAGCCTGCTGGTATGTGGATGAACGGATTGCGATCCGCGGGGCCGGCCTCGAGAACGCAGATGCTCGAACTGCCGTCGGCCGAGAGGCGATTTGCCAGGACACAACCGGCGGCTCCAGCCCCGACGATAATATAGTCGAATTCCTCGGGCATCGTATCCCTTTCTCACATCGTTCTTTACTCGCCAAGGTGCCGCGTAACCTGGCTCGGGAAAACCCTTGCAGCAGCGGCTCGTTTCTGCAATTGTGACAATAATGCATACATTAAAGAATGCTGTAAAGATTGCGAAGGAGGATAGCAGATGAGCTTGGAAATGCCCGCTCAAGATCCCAAGGACGATCCGCTCTACAAGAAGGTGACGCGCCATGTAATGCCGTTGCTGATCACCTGCTACACAGTCTCCTATCTGGACCGGATCAACATCGCGTTCGCCAAGCCGCAAATGATGGGGCAACTCGGTCTCAACGAAGCCATCTACGGGCTTGGTGCCGGCCTTTTCTTCCTTGGTTATGCGGCATCGGAAGTTCCCAGCAATCTACTGCTCCACTACTTCGGTCCGCGACGTTGGCTGGCTCGAATTCTCCTGACCTGGGGTCTGATCTCGATGGGAATGGCCCTCGTCTGGTCGGAATACTCGTTCTACATCCTGCGCATCGCACTCGGAATCGGCGAGGCGGGTCTGTTTCCCGGCGTCATCTTCTACATGATGCGCTGGTACCCCACGGAACGTCGCGCGACCGTCACTTCGCTGTTCTATCTGGCCGCGCCGCTCGCGGGTATCTTCGGTGCACCGCTCTCTGGGTTAATCATCGCGAACATGCACGGCGCAGGTTCACTCGCCGGTTGGCAATGGATGTTCATTCTGGAAGGCCTTCCTGCCGTCGTTTTGGCGTTCGTCGTCTGGTACAAGCTCAGGGACAACATTGAGGATGCGCCTTGGTTGACGCGGGACGAGAAGGTTCGCCTGCGCGCAAACATCGAATCGGAGAACACCAGGAAGCCGGCGCTCGGAATTGCCGGGGTCTTCAAGAACATCGACGTGCTCATGCTGGCCGTCATTCTCTTCGGCATCGTGCTCGCACAGTCGGGGGTGTTCTTCTATTTGCCCTCCCTCATAAAGGGGGCGGGCGTGACCGACACCGTCCAACTTGGAATCTACTCCGCGATCCCGTACGCCGGAGCGGTCGTCGTGATGCTCCTGGTCGGCCGCAGTTCGGACCGCAAGAGGGAGCGAGGTCTGCACTTTGTCGGAAGCTGTCTGTTCGGCATCCTGGGCTTCCTGATCAGCATCTGGTTCAAGGACAGCCTTGTTATGGTTCTCCTGGGACTGAGCATGGCTCTCGGCGGCGTCATGGCCACGCTGCCCGTGTTCTGGAGCCTCCCGACCGCAGCCCTCAAGGGCATCTCCGCAGCCGCTGGAATAGCCTTCATCAACTCCATTGGCCTGACGGCGGGCTTCTTCTCGCCGTTCATAATCGGATACCTCACCCAGTCCACCAAAACCCTCGACCTGGGGATCTACTGCGTCGCGGCGATCTGGGGCGTTTGCGTGGCCGTGTCTGTCGCATATTTCCTACGGCAACGCTCGCGGTCGATGCCGGCGACGGCACAGACGAGTCTGGGAACCGCATCTTGAGGCCGATGCGCGCCCGTTTTGCCGGGCGCGCAGCAACTTCCGAGAGCCGCCACGACCTAGCCGATCTTGGCCAAGAGGTCGGTCAGAAGACGCCCCGCCCGCTCGCGGTGTTCCCGATGGATGCGCACCGCGGCTTCCGCATCGCCCTTGGCGATGGCTTTGACGAGGGCGGCATGTTCGCGGTTCGACTGCGTGGGTTTGGGCCGAAGTCGCAAAGTCAGCAGGCGCGCGCGATGTGCTTGCGACCAAAATTGATCGACGGTCTGAATCAGGCGGCCATTACCGCAGCTATTGATCAGTGTCCGATGGAAGTCCTCGTCCGCCTGCGCCCATCGCTCCAGATCGTCCCGCTCCAGCGCGGCGTCCATGGCCTTGACGGCTTTGTTGAGCGAGGACAGTGCGTCTGCATCGATCCCGCGCTTGGCAACGAGCCCGGCCGCCGTGGACTCCAGGCTTGTAATCACCTCGTATATCTCGCGCATGTCGTCGGCAGAGACTGGGAGAACGCGCATTCCGTGTCTGGCGCGTATCTCGACGATACCCTCCGCGCGCAGTCTGACCATTGCCTCTCTCACGGGAGTACGGCTCATACCCAGCCGAGCCGCCGCCTCGAGTTCGAGAACGAAGCTGCCCGGAGCGATCCCGCCACTCAGGATAAGCTCCCGCAGGCGGGAATAGGCGACGTCTGCCTGGTTCGATCGAGTTCCGCGTGAGGGCGTTGCTCCCGAGCGTCCTCGCGGCGGGAGTTTCCGTTCGATTGCCTTGCGATCGGGCGAATTTCTTTGAGGCTTGGTGGTCATTACGGCCCGCTATGTGTCGTTCTTGTGCGTTCTTCCGGTGCGACAAACGAGTTTCGAGGCACCATGTGCTTTGCGGCCCAGACTAGGCACGCTCCGCGGAAAAAGAGAAGCGCGTGTCTGATCTTCCCTCAAAAAATGCGTGGATGATAGGCGCTCCGATTCGACGAATCTGCGTCTTGGGTATCGAGAATCCCACCGTCGGTGCTTGCGACAAGCGCGCGGTCGGGTTACTGTACATTAATGCATGCGTTATCGCATTCGAAAGTGGTATACTCGCCGTCCGGCCAGCATATTGCCTGTCCACGTCGGCGTAACGCTCGCATGCCGGCGCGATCATTCCGACTTGAACGCAGATATGGAGACGCCCTTTGACCACCTCATCGAACTACCTGGATATTGCGGTACTCCCCGGCGACGGCATAGGACGCGAAGTGATGGCGGCCTGTCTGGAATTGCTGGCGGCCGTCGAAACCAAGGCAGCCGGAGGGCCGGCCCTAAAAACCACGATCTGGAACGCGGGCGCCCAATATTACGCGACGAGCGGCGAAGCCTTGCCGGACATGACGCTCGATGCCTGCCGAAAGGCGGACGCCGTCCTGTTCGGGGCAATGGGGTGGCCGGATATCAGGCATGCGGACGGTACTGAGATTATTCCGCAGCTGGATCTGCGTATGGCGCTGGATCTTTACGCCGGCGTCAGACCCATTCGCTGGTTTCCGGGGCTGCCTAACGTTCTGTCGGACCCCCGGGCGCGCGACATCGACTTCGTGCTTATCCGAGAACAGACGGAAGGACTGTTCTATGCCAGGGGTAAGGGAGAGCTGATCGACGATCGCGATGCCTATGATACGATGCACATCAGCCGGACTGGAACGGCGCGAGTCAGCGATTTCGCCTTCCGTGTTGCCGAGCGACGGCGAGCGCGCGGCAAGAGAGCCAGAGTCACCTGCGTCGACAAGGCCAACGTGTTTGCCTCGATGGCCTTCTTTCGAAAAGTTTTCGGCGAAGTGGCGGCTCAGCACAGCGGTATCGAAGCGGATCACGCCTACGTGGACGCCATGGCTCTCACCATGGTGAAGAAGCCGTGGACGCTCGATGTCATGGTGACGGAGAACATGTTCGGCGACATCCTTTCGGATCTCGCCGCGGGTTTGATCGGAGGCATGGGGATGGCTCCTTCCGCCGACGTCGGCGATAAGCATGCCCTGTTCCAGCCGGCTCACGGCACAGCGCCGGACATCGCAGGCCAAGGAAAGGCAAATCCCTGCGCGATGTTCCTATCGGCAGCGATGATGCTCGACTGGCTCGCCGAAAAACACAATGAACCTCGCCTCGAGACACGAGCGCGCTTGATCGAGAGTGCGGTCGAAATCGCGCTGTCTTCCGGCGCCGTTCCGATGGAGCTTGGCGGCACGGCGGGCTGCGCCACGGTTACCCGTGAAACGATCGCGGCACTTTCGAGCGCCATGAAGGAGGTCGCATGACGGGAGGGTTCGTAGTCACCGTTAGCTTCTCGATCAAGGCCGAATACCGGGCGGATTTCCGCAAAGCAATGTCGAAGAACGCTGCCGATTCTCTCAAGCTCGAGCCGCAATGCCGTCTTTTCGAAGTCTGTGAGGCGAAGGAGGGGGCTGAGGTCTTCCTCTACGAACTTTACGACGTCAAAGACGCCTTCGACGCTCATCTCGCCACCGAACATTTCCGGAGCTTCGACCGGTTGGTTTCCCCATGGGTGGTCGACAAGCGCGTAACGACCTACTCGAAGGTCGACCCTGATTAGTAGGAAGGACGAACTGAAGCTGCCGCTAGGCTGCATCGCAGATGATTCCCCCATGGATCTCGCCGGCGGCGCATGAAAGGCTGAGTGCGCTCCTTTCAGTCGAGGTCGAGCCTCAACGCCGCGGCACGAGCACAAAAGAACATCTGCGAGGCATCGAGACTTTCCAGATCAGTTGACCAGAAATCATCTATCCGGAGGTATTTTTCGTTTTATCTCATCGGAAGCATCGTCCCATATAGTGGGAGAACCGCCGCTGACGTTGGTTGATTTCTCGCCGCGCGCTAGATCGCCGCAGTGACGCGCTATCGGATCCGGAAGTTTGTACTGTTCGGCAGAGGGACGAAAGATGATTCATAACCAATTGGCCAAGATCGTGTTTCTCGATCGCGACACCATGCCGTCTCAAGTCAACCTGCGACCATTCGCTTTCCCGCACGACTTGCGCGAGTTTTCTGCCACGAAGCCAGATGAGATCGGCGATAGAGTGGCAGACGCGCATATCATCATCACCAACAAGGTGCCGCTGAGCGCAGCAACGGTCGCTAGGGCGCGCAATCTCAAGCTCGTCGCTGTCGCGGCAACGGGGACCGATATCGTGGATCTTTCGGCCTGCGCTGCGAGAGACATAACCGTATCGAACATCCGGAACTACGCGACAAATACCGTCCCCGAACACACCTTTGCACTGCTGCTGGCATTACGCAGAAGCCTAGTCGCTTACAGGGATTCCGTGCGTTCTGGTCGCTGGTCGGCATCCGGCCAGTTCTGCTACTTCGATCATCCGATCCGCGACCTGGCCGGATCGGTTCTTGGCATCATTGGCGATGGCGCGTTGGGCAGAGCGGTTGCGGACATCGGTCGCGCATTCGGAATGCGAGTCCTCTTCTCGTCCTACAAGGGTATCTCTGGAATGGGACCGCTGTACACGCCATTCGAAGACGTCCTGCGCATGAGCGATGTGATCACCCTCCACGCACCCCTTACGTCCGCCACGCGAAACATGATCGCTGCTCCCGAGTTCGCGCTGATGGACCGCAGACCCTTGCTAATAAATACCGCAAGAGGCGGCCTTGTGGACGAAGCTGCCTTGGCTGAAGCTCTTCGCTGTGGGCACATTGCCGGCGCTGGATTTGATGTTGCTACCGTCGAGCCTCCGCCCGACGATCACCCGCTCGTGCGTTTGACCGATCTGCCGAACTTCATTCTTACCCCGCATGTGGCATGGGCAAGTCGAGAGGCCGTCCAGTCGCTCGCGGATCAGTTGGTAGACAACATTGAAGCATTTTGGAGCGGCCGTTTGAAGAATGTCGTAGGGCCGCCTGCGGCCTAATCATATTCAGAACCTCCAGGACCAATGAACCGAATGTGACAGCGAAGAATTGTTTTCTGGAGGTGTTATGGATTTCGGCCATCTGAATCGATTGTTTCCTACCGCTGATGATCCTGGCTTGCGCGAAGTTGCGATTGCACCCGTCGAGCAGCGCAGAATCCTGGTTGGTGGCGAGCTCCACGATTGGACGGGGCCGACTAAGAACGTCCTCTCGCCTGTACTCGTGCGGGGGAGCGATGGCGAATTGACGCAGATGCGGTTAGGTAGCCATCCGTCAGGGAAAGTCGAATCGGCTCTCGCCGCACTCGACGCAGCGGTAGCCGCCTACGACAACGGTCGTGGCGTCTGGCCGACGATGCGCGTTGCAGATCGTCTCGCCGCGATGCAGAAATTCGTCGCCCGTATGAGCGAATGTCGAACACTCGTCTCGCGTCTTATCATGTGGGAGATAGGAAAGACGCTTGCTGACTCGGAAAAGGAGTTTGATCGAACGATCGAGTACATCAGGCAAACCATCGAAGCTCTACGCAACCTCGATAATGCCAATTCGCAGTTCCAGATCGTCGATGGGGCGGTCGGCCTAGTGCGCAGGACGCCATTGGGCGTTGTTCTGTGCATGGGGCCCTACAACTATCCGCTCAACGAGACGTTTGCGACGCTGGTTCCTGCCCTGATCATGGGCAATACCGTCGTGTTCAAGCCGCCGCGCAACGGCGTTCTATTATTCGAGCCGCTATTGGAAGCGTTTCGTGATGCATTCCCGGCTGGCGCTATCAACTTTGCTTACGGCGAGGGAGCCGAAATCATTCCTGCCCTCCTTGGTACTGGGCAGGTGAATGTGCTGACGCTTATCGGCTCGAGCCGGGTAGCGGATCATCTCAAGAAAGTCCATCCAAAGACGAACCGTCTGCGCGCAGTTCTTGGACTCGATGCCAAGAACGCCGCAATCGTCATGCCTGATGCCGACATAGCACTTGCTGCGCGCGAATGTCTGATGGGAGCACTCACGTTCAATGGTCAGCGCTGTACGGCTCTGAAGATGCTACTCCTTCATCGCGATATTGAACAAGCGTTTATCTCGGAGTTCGTTCAGCGTCTGGACGAACTTAGAGTTGGAATGCCATGGGAATCTGGGGTGACCTTGACGCCGTTACCGACTCTGGAAAAGGCGAGACAGATGACTGCGCTGCTCGATGATGCCGTCAGCCTCGGCGCACGCGTTTGCAATTCGGGGGGAGGCGCGGGCAGCCGGCACTCTGTTTTATCCGGCGGTTTTGTATCCGGTCACGCCGGCAATGCGATTGTATCGCGAAGAGCAGTTTGGTCCATTAGTCCCAATAATGCGCTTCGACGATCCTGATATTGCACTTGACTACGTTGCGACCTCGGACCACGGTCAACAGGTCAGCCTGTTTGCGCGAGATCCTAGCCTAATAGGTCGGATGGCGGACTCGCTCGTCAATCAGGTCTGTCGCGTGAACATTAACTGTCAGTGCCAGCGCGGACCCGATGTGTTTCCTTTCACCGGAAGGAAGGACTCCGCCGAAGGTACGCTGTCGGTTACTGATGCGCTGCGCTCGTTTTCTATCCGCTCCATGGTGGCAGCGAAATACACGCCGCCCGCGCGCGATATCCTCAATGCGGTTGTCGAAGGCCACCATTCTAGCTTCATCCATACAGATTTCATCCTCTGACCTGATTCGCGCTTTGCGCAGGACGACGTCCCTCGAAGGGCAGGCCTCCGCCTCTGTTCTCGATTCCGTGCGGCAAATCGCTTGGGCCCGGATCGGCGGTGAGCAATATTCCGTTCGAAACTCCTAGGATTGCGCCTGCTTTGACCTGTGTCCCACGGTCGCACGCTGGTGGATCGGCCCAAGGCAGGCGCAGCGGAAGCGTTTATCAACCCAGCAACGCTACTCGTGGCGGTCATAAATCACCAATGACATTTAAGGGCCCTTCTGTCGAGTTGGCAGATGGGTCGTCATCCTCGGCTTTCACCCAAGCGGATGAAAAGCCTGGCTCCGGTGTGTCAATCACCCAGAGTTGCTCCTTGCCTTGAGCGTACTCGCATGAATGCGGTTCACCTAACTGGGCAAGTAATTCGTTTGATGCGAAATTTATAGTTCTTATCATCATAGTCTGAAGCGAGCGCATCTAAGCGGCGCCGGAAGATGGGAGGAAGATGATGTCTGCGCACCAGACCTTGACCGATAGTGTGAACGGACGACGGACCGAGAACCGAGCCGTTGGTGGTCAGACGAACGACGTCCTTTCCGGCCTTAAACCCGAAATCTTCTTTCGCTATTTTGAAGAGATCAGCCGCATCCCGCGAGGCTCGTACAACGAGAAGCAGGTGAGCGACTATATAGCCAGGTTCGCGCGAGATCGTGGGCTCGAATACTTTCAAGACGACATTCACAATATCCTCGTGAAGAAGCCTGGTACGCGTGGGTACGAGAGCGCAGCTCCCGTAATCTTCCACGGTCATACCGATATTGTGTGCGAAAGCGATGAAGGCGTGGACCACGATTTCGAGAAGGAGGGCATTAAACTCCGCATCGATGGTGACTTCATTCATGGCACGGGCACGACCCTCGGCGCGGACAACACGGTGGGCGTCGCCCTCGCCTTATCGGTGCTGGACTCGACGGATATTCCACATCCTCCCTTGGAGGTCGTACTCACTGTGCAGGAGGAAGTGGGAAAGGGGGGTGCGCAGCATTTCGACGCCTCTCGCCTCACTGCGAAGCGGTTGATCGATTTTAACTGGCACGATCCCAAGAGCCTATTCGCGGGTTGCGCGGGCGATATCTCGGCCCGCTTCCGGATTCCCATCGAATGGCAGAAACCGCCGGCTGGCCTCACGACCCTGCGCGCGTTCGTGAAAGGGCTCAGCAGCGGTCACTCGGAGTTCGACATTCATCTCGAACGTGCGAATGCGATCGTCCTTCTCGCCCGACTCCTTGGCGCGCTCATCGATGAGCTGCCGACAAGGCTTGCCTTAGTTAAAGGAGGCGTCAATCGGTACGTCATCCCCGGCGATGCCGAAGCGATCCTGCTCCTGCATCAAGCTGATTTGGACCGCGCGAACGAAATCGTCAGGAGTGTTTCGGCGGATCTCAAAAAAGAGTTCCTCGTCAGCGACCCCAAGCTCGAGGTCGGGTTGGAGCGCCACACTGAAGCTGTGGAGCGTGTCTTCTCGGACGTCACCGCCAACTCGGCCGTGCAGGCCATCACGCTCACGCCGAATGGCGTCCAGAGCATGAGCCTCACCATTGCCAACCTGGTAGAGAGCTCGAATACGATCGCCTTGCTGTCGACAAGCGACGAGGAGGTGGAGATTGTTTCGACCATTCCGAGTGCGATCAGTTCGCGACGGTACGCGATCCTGAAACGCATCGAGCGACTGGCTGCACTGATGGGACGCGGAACAAAGGTTACGACGTTCGCCGATTGCCCCGAGTGGCCTTACAATAAGGACTCGAAGCTCTTGGCTGTGGCGACCCGCGCCTATGAGGAGACCTTCAAGGTCAAGCCGCATGTAGAGGTGTCCCACTCGAGTCTCGAACTCGGCCTCTTCAACAAGAAAATTCCCGGTATCGACATGATCTCGATCGGGCCCGAGGCGTTCGACGTCCATACGACCCGAGAGCGCCTCAATCACACGACTGTCGAACCAATTTGGCGGCTCTTGAGGGAAATCCTCCGCAATCTGAAAGAGTAGCGGCAGGACAACGCATCGAGCGAAACGGATCGTTTGCGACGCTCCGCGTGGGCGGAGCGTTCGGCGAGGGCTGCCCGCGCTTTGCGCGTGCAGCAAGTGCAGTACGGAAAAAACATCGGAGGGGAAACATGAGACGTTCTATTAGCGTGCCGTTTGCTGCTGCCTTTATGGCGGCGATGATCGTTCCGGGGGTGACGCGTGCCGCTGACTACGGCGCCGTATTTCCCGGAATTCTCATGGACAAAGTGATTCCGGCGACCGGTAAGGAGGCGAAGCCGCAAGCCAAGAGCAATCGGCCACTCAAGGTCGGCTTCCTGCCGACGGCCATGGACACCTACTATCAACGGGTCTTGGCTGGCGTTAAGGAGGAGATCGACAAGTTAGGCGGACCTGGCACGATCCAGTTGCTCGTTCAGGCGCCAAAGAGCCAGTCCGCGACGGACGATCAAGTCCGCACGATGGAGGCTTGGATCAACGAGCACGTCGACGCGATCGCTGTCGCTCTCTACAACGAGGGCGCGTTGGAACCCCTGATCCGGCGGGCGACTGAGGCCGGCATTCCCGTGTTCCTGTTCAATTCGCCCGTCGCCGACGATCCATACTATGTGAGTGATATCGGATACGACCAAAGCGACGGTGGACGTGCTCAAGCCCAGTGGATCGTAGACCACTACAAGGACAAGGGCGACGTCAAAATCGCCATCTTGGAAGGGCTGCCCGGACCGCATACGGCTCAGCGCATGAAGGGCTTCAATGAGATCATCTCGAAATACCCGAACCTCAAGATTGTTGCGAAGCAGCCTGCCGGCTGGGTGCGAGCGCAAGGTCTCAGCGTGACGGAGAACATGCTCACCGCGCATCCGGACATCGACATTCTCGTCGCGCTCTACGACGAGATGGCGTTGGGCGGCCTCCAGGCGCTGAAGGCAAGGAAGCTGAACGGCAAGATCGCGATCGTTGGGTACGAGAACATGAAGGAAGCCAATGACGCGATCAAGGTCGGCGACTTTGCCGCGACGGTGGATACCGGCGCCAAGGAAGAAGGGCGCAATATAGTCCGTGCCGTCGAACAGTTCGTCATGAAGGGCGAGGGCGTTCCGAAGAAGATCTTCGTCGCTCCGAAGACATACGATGCCAACAACATCGGCACGTTCAATCCGTCCGACTACATCTACGTCGCGAAGTCTACGAAGTAGTGGCTGAGGAGAGAGCCGCGCGTTGCGCGGCTCTCTACGTTGGAAGGATCTCTCTAATGAGTCAATCGGAACAAGCTCTGAAAATCACGGGCGTCGGAAAGAGATTCGGCGCGACCAACGCGTTGTTCAATGTTTCGATGACCCTCGCCAAAGGCGAAGTGCTCGGCCTGGTCGGGGAAAACGGTGCCGGCAAATCCACGCTGATGAAAATTCTAGCCGGCGCTCACGTCCCTGACCAAGGAGAAGTCGAGGTCAACGGCGTACGCGTCGATATTCGCGAGCCGGCGGATGCCCAGCGAGTTGGAATAAGTATCATCTACCAGGAGTTGAGTCTATTTCCCGATCTGAATGCCGTCGAAAACATCTTCATCGGCCGTGAAATCTCAATTGGCGCGACGCCAAAGCTCACTTCGCCACTTCGAAAAAAGACTATGCGCGACCGCGCGCAGCAGATCTTGAGCCAGGTGCTGAATGTCGAACTGGACCTCGCTTGCCCGGTCGGCTCACTCACGCTTGCCCAGCGCCAGATCGTAGAGATCGCTCGGGCGTTGAATTCGAACGCGAACATCCTAATCATGGACGAGCCAACCGAAGCACTCGAAAGAGCGGAGAGAGAGCGGCTTGTAAGGATCATCAACGACCTCAAGCGGGCAGGTAAATCCGTCATATACGTATCCCATAAGCTGGACGAGGTCCTGACGATCTGTGATCGCGTGATCGTCTTGCGCGATGGAGCGTGCGTCGCGGACCTGCCGGCATCGGCGCTTGACGTTAGCAAAGTGATCAGCCTGATGATCGGCGGCTCGCTTGGAAAGCAATTCCCGGCCAAGACGAGTCCAGGCGTGGATCCAATCCTCAGGGTAGAAGGGCTCTCTCGAAAAGGAGCCTTCCAAGACATTTGCTTCAACCTACGTGAAGGAGAGATTTTAGGCATCGCGGGATTGGAGGGATCAGGCAAGAGCTCCCTCGTAAGGGCATTGTTTGGAGATGGGGCAGCAGATGCTGGCAATATTTCCCTGAAAGGGAAGCCAGTCGCGATCGATTCGATATCATCCGCGATGCGCAGCGGCATTGCGTTTCTTCCCGCCGAACGAAAGACGCAAGGCATTTTTGCCGAACACAGCGTCGGGTGGAATTTGACTGCTCCTAGTCTGCCCAAGCTCGGCGGCATCCGCCTAAATCGACGCGCGGAGCGAAGCTGGTGCATCAAATATATCAAAGAGATGGGAATTAAATCCGAAGGTCCTCACCAGCCGATCGGGCGCTTGAGCGGCGGCAACCAGCAAAAAGTGCTGCTTGCAAGATGGCTATTGACCGAGCCCGAAGTGATGCTGCTCGAGGAGCCGACCCGCGGAATCGACATCAAGGCCAAGGCAGACGTCTACCAGTTGATCGTAGCCAGTTCTCGGATGGGCAAAGGGATCATCGTCGTGTCATCCGATAGCACGGAGCTGATCGGACTGTGCCACCGGATTCTCGTGATGTTCGAGGGAGAAGCTGCCGGAATTCTGGATGCGTCTTCCACGAGCGAAGAGACTATCGCCTCGCTTTCAATTCAACGGACATATGAGGGGAATCGTGGAGGATAGGTTGTCGGCTCAAACTCTGGACGTGAAATCGCTCGGCTCAAGGTTCAAGCTCTCCGGGGGCGGTAGTGGCATCTTGATCGCATTGATCGTGTTGATCGCCGCGCTCGGCTTGGCGTCGCCGCGTTTCCTGAGTCTGGGAAATCTCACGGATATCACGCGCCAGGCCGTTTTCGTCGCAATCATAGCATTCGGCGCGACGCTCGTGATCGCCATGCGCGGCATAGATCTTTCGGTCGGCTCGACCCTTGCCTTCACGGGTCTAATCGCTGCGGATCTCATGAACCGCGGATTCAATCCATTCGCCAGCGTCGCGGCAAGTCTCGCCGCTGGAACGCTGATCGGAATTGTAAACGGTGTGTTGGTCGCGAAAGTCAGGATTGCCGACTTCATTGTAACCATGGCGATGATGGTCATGACGCGCGGTTTGATCATGGTCTACACTGAAGGCATTCCGCTCACGGGTTTGTCTACCCCGACCTTTCAGGTGTTCGGACAAGGCTTCGTCTGGCTTGTACCAATGCCGGTGATAATCACCATCGCGACGTTTTTGGCGATCTATTTTCTGCTCTATCAGACGCGGTTTGGGCGCTACACCCTGTCGATTGGCAGCAACCCCGAAGCCGCGCGTCTGGTCGGTATAAGGATCGATCGCATCAAGATCACCGTGTACGCCCTGACGGGATTTCTGGCGGCTCTTTCGGGTGTTCTTCTCACATCTCGCCTTGAAGCGGCGATGCCGGAGGCTGGCGAGGGATATGAACTGGACGTGATCGCAGCCGTGGTCATGGGAGGAACGAGTCTAGCCGGAGGAAAGGCGTCTCTGTTGGGTACCGCAGCCGGTGCGATCCTCATGGCCGTGGTACGCAACGGCCTCAATATTCTGAACGTCAACACCTTCTGGCATCAGGTCGTGATCGGCGCGATCATCCTGATGGCTGTGTGTGCCGACAAGTTTGGCGGGCGGTTGAAAGAAGGCTAGGGCGAGGAGAATCTGCTGTGGGTTTTGCTCTCGGCCCGATTGAAAATAGCTCGCGGTATCCGGTCGCCGGCGTTGAGGTGCTGGATAGGCGATTTACCTACAAAATAGGCAATGCGCCGATTGAGCGCCTTGCAACCGGCTTCGGCTGGGTAGAAGGTCCGGTCTATTTCGGCGACAGCGGCTGTCTTCTATTCAGCGATATCCCGAACAATCGCATCTACCGATGGCTCGAGTCCGATGGACATTTAGGAATATACCGAAGTCCCTCAAACTACGCCAATGGCCATACCCGCGACGGGGCTGGACGCCTCGTGAGCTGCGAGCATCTCAGGCGCGTCACCAGAACGGAGTTGGACGGCAACATAACGGTACTCGCGGATCGTTATGAGGGAAAACGTCTTAGCTCCCCCAACGACGTCATCGTGACGTCGGATGGCGCCGTCTGGTTCACCGACCCGGGATACGGAATTGATAGCGACTATGAAGGCATCAAGCAGGAAGCCGAGCTCCCTCGAGCGGTCTATAGACTCGATCCGAGCGGCTCACTACGGTGGTCGCTGACGACTTCGTCAGGCCGAACGGCCTGGCGATGTCGCCTGACGAGTCTCGGCTCTACGTGGTCGACAGCGGCATCACCGACGGCGGCCCCTCCCATATTCGCCAGTTCGATGTAGTTGATGGACGCTTGAAGAACGGGTCCGTGTTTGCAGACGAGTTTGCTCCTGGTTTCACTGATGGACTTCGCGTCGACGTTCACGGAAACATCTGGTGCAGTATGGGATGGGCCGATCCTGTCGAGGACGGGGTTCGCTGCTATTCTGCGGAAGGCGCGCTGATCGGGAAAGTACATCTTCCTGAGACCTGTGCGAACATCTGCTTCGGCGGCCGCCACAAGAATAGATTGTTCATGGCGGCAAGCACTTCAATCTATGCCGTGTGCCTGAACACGACAGGGATTTGACCGGGCTCGACGTGCAACAGGCGTCCTGAATAGGGGGATACGAATATGCTCGAAGGCAAGATTGCCATAGTTACCGGAGCGGCCAAGGGAATGGGGGAAGTTCACGCTCGCGAATTTGCGAAGCAACATGCGGCAGTCGTGCTAACCGACGTTGACAGGGACAACGGTGCCCGGGTCGCCAGCGAGATATCGTCATCGGGAGGCAAAGCCATCTTCGTCGCCCATGATGTAGTTGATGAAGGGTCATGGATCAATGTCATCAAGGAGGCACAGCGCGCTTTCGGATGCGTCAATGTCCTCGTCAACAATGCCGGGATACTGATTCGGAAGACGATCGAGAGTCTCTCTCTCGTTGACTTCAAGAGACTGTACGACGTGAACGTCGCCGGGACGTTTCTCGGATGCAAGTTGATCGTTCCCAGTATGAGGCAGGCCGGTGGCGGCTCGATTGTCAACGTTTCCTCGGTGTCAGGTATCGTGGCGAATATGCCCGGCATGAGCGGCTACTGCGCCACGAAAGGCGCGATCCGCATGTTGACCAAGGCTGCTGCTGTCGACCTATGGCAGTATCGGATCAGAGTAAACTCAATTCATCCGGGGACAATCAGGACCCCGCTCAATGAAGATTACTTCTCAGATCCGGATCAGACACGGCTCATTCTGGGAAGCACGGTTATGGCAAGACCCGGAGAATGCTCTGAAGTCGCGGCAGCACTCACTTTTTTGGCCTCCGACGGATCCAGCTATATGACCGGGTCTGAACTGGTGGTCGACGGCGGTATGATCGCGGTTTAGTGCGCATAATTTCAAGACGCAAATATCATTCTGTGGGAGCGACAAAATGGAATCGAGGTCTAACCACTCGCGAGTCAGTCGCCGTGATCTGGTCAAGGGAGCTGCGGGCGGGCTCGGCGGAGCGATACTAACAGGACCGGCCGCTACGCCCGGCGAGGCGAAGGTAATCAAGTTTGATAAGCAGGCACCGTCCTACTATCGCTTCGCACTCGGTGAAGCGCAGGTTACCGTCCTGTCCGATGGCCCACTTCCACTTGGCGATCCGCGTGAAAGTTTTCTAGGGGTGCCAAAGGAAGAGGTCGTGCAGATGCTGGAGAAGAGTTTCCTCCCGATCGACGACGTCGTTCTCGAGCAAAATGCCCCGGTCGTCAATCTCGGCAACAAACTTGTGCTTTTCGACACGGGTATGGGGTCGCTCAAGCAGTTCGGTCCTACTACCGGTCGTTTGAGAAGTAGCTTTGCAGCGGCCGGGATCGCCCTCGAGGATATTGATGCCGTCGTGTGCTCTCACGCTCATTGGGATCACGTCGGTGGTATTTGGAGCGATGATGACAAACCAACATTTCCGAACGCTCAGATCTATATCAGCCAGGCTGACTACGAGTTCTGGACCGACAAGAGCAAGCTTGGCACTGACGTCGATGGTTTGGTGAAGGCCGCAATCCGCAATCTGCCGCCGGTGCGCGACCGGATCGTGTTCTTTAAGGATGGAGAGCAGTTCCTGCCAGGGATACACGCAATTGCCGCGCCCGGTCACACTGTGGGGCATCACTGCTTCATGATTGAGTCGGCGGGAAAATCGTTCTGCTATGGCGGAGACCTGACGCACCACCCTGTGCTCTTGTTCGAAAAGCCGAAGATGGAGTTTGCCTTCGACACTGATCCAAAGTTGTCGGCACAATCACGCGTCAGAGTCTTGGATATGTTGGCCGCAAACAAGACGCCGTTTATGTCTTATCATTTCCCCTGGCCTGGGGTTGGTCATGTAGGAAGGGACGGCGATGGTTTCAGGTACTATCCAGAGCCGATGCACATGTCGTCTCTATAGGGCCGGCATTATCCTTGTACCTGCGAGGGCGAACTGCGTCGTTCACGACGATTACCGTGGGCTCGCTTCGAAGAAGAATTGAGCATTTTTTGAGATGACCGACCGGCGTGTGCTTCTGCGTGCCATGTTCGATGCAGCCGTTGCTGCCGCGGATCCCCGTGTTGTGCTCGCTCCCCATCTCCCGCGGGAGCCAAAAGGTCGCGTAATCTGTCTCGCAGCCGGCAAGGGTGCGGCGGCTATGGCGGCAGCCACCGAGCGGCACTATCTCGATGATTTGCACCTTGATCCGAATCGACTGATAGGCATCGCCAGCACACGGCATGGCCATGCAGTGCCTACGCGTCGTATTAGTGTCGTCGAGGTCGGTCACCCAATACCCGACGAAGCAGGTTTGGCGAGCGCCCAGAAAGCGTTTCAGTTGGCAAGCAGCGCGCTGCCAGAAGATCTCTTACTCGTTCTATTGTCAGGTGGTGGTTCGGCGAATTGGGTTGCACCCGCAGATGGCGTCACCTTCGACCAGAAGCAGCAACTAACGAGGGCTCTATTGCGCTCCGGCGCTCCTATCGATGAAATAAATGTCATTCGGAGGCACTTGTCCCGTATCAAAGGTGGGCGCCTCGGTCGGGCAGGGAAGCTGGCCGAGATCGTCACACCAGCAATCTCTGACGTCCCACACGATGATCCTTCTGCCATCGCATCCGGGCCGACTGTGCCGGATCTGACAACCCTCGCGGATGCACGTGCAATCGTCTACAAGTACGATTTGCAGGTAGGCGATAAAATTCTGCGCGCGTTGCGGGATCCGAGAAACGAGAGTTGCAAGCCTGACGATCCATGCTTCGACCGTGCGCGCTTTAAATTGATTGCAAGGCCCAGGGCGTCGCTCGACGCCGCGATCGTCCATGCCAAAAAAGCCGGTTACGAAATCATGGATCTAGGTGCCGATGTCGAAGGCGAAGCGCGCGAAGTGGCCGCCATACACGCGAATCTCGCGCTGGACATGCGCCGAAACGGACGGCGGGTCGCTATACTGTCTGGCGGTGAGCTCACTGTTACAGTGCGCGGAAATGGGCGAGGAGGTCCCAATCAGGAGTATGCGCTCTCGCTAACCGACTCACTCAAGAATGTCACGGGGATTGCGGCGATTGCTGCAGATACGGACGGTGCCGATGGCGGCGGAGGTGCGGCGTCCGACCCAGCCGGGGCTATCGTGGATGAGCGAACGTTCAGCAGGATGAAATCACTTGGGCTCGACATTCAGCACTTTCTCGATGAAAATAACGCCAGCGCATTCTTTGCGGCAACCGGCGACTTACTGGAGACAGGTCCAACGCTGACCAATGTGAACGACATCAGAGTCATTTTGGTCGACTAGCACCTGCTTATCTCCGAGCTTGGCGCACAATTCAGGAAAAATGCGGTTGTGAACCTCGTATTTGTGTTGCCGATGCGTGAGGTCAGCCCCCGCAGTTTATGTGGGCCTTCAGAACGAGGACCATAGATAGTGCATGGCTCGCCTTACACTCACCCGTTCCGACCTTGGGGACTTGAACCTGTTCAGAACGATCGCGCGCGCCGGCGGCTTCCGTCGTGCCGCTCTCGAACTCGATGTCTCAGGATCGGCACTCAGCCATGCGATGCGCGGACTTGAGACGAGGCTTGGTGTTCGTCTGGCCAACCGCACGAATCGAAGCGTCACGCTGACGGAAGCGGGCCAGAAGCTATTGGCGAGCCTGGAGACGGGGCTTCGAGGCTATCGAGAGCGGGATCGAGAGCCTCAACCTTCATCGGGGTACACCGTCAGGTCGTCTGCGGATCAATGTCCTCACCGACGCAGCTCGGCTTGCTTTCGGCCCGAACCTCGCAAGATTCATGTTGGATTACCCGGAGGTGAAGCTTGAGATAGTCGTTCAGGACGAGTTCATCGATATCGTTGGCGGCAGCTTTGATGCCGGCATTCGCGTCGGCGGGTCCGTTCCTGAGGATATGATTGCTGTACCGGTCGGCGCAGATCTTCGCTGGATCATGGTCGCTTCGCCAGATTATCTGGCGCAGGGGCCGCAATTGAAGACTCCGTCGGACCTGTCTTTCCACCGATGTGTTGGTCAGCGCACTGGTACAGGAGCGATCTACCACTGGGAGCTCGAGAAAGGCTCTGACTGCGGACAGGTTTCAGTGGAGTGGGCGATCGTCGTCAACGAGACGGCGCTCGCGATCGAAATCGCAGAGACCGGTACCGGCATAGCCTATTGCATCGAACGGCGCGTCCAGGATCAGCTCAAATCCGGGGTGCTGAAGGAAGTGCTGCCGAAGTGGAGTTCGTTTGGGCCCGCCTTTCATATCTACTACAGTAGCCGCAGGCAGGTGCCGATCGCGCTCCGCGCCCTGATTTCCTTCTTGAAGAACGAGGTGCGGTGACTTCACGCGCGTCACGGTCATTGACTTTTCCGAGGGTACTCCATCTTGTACCGAAGATGCATCACGCCGGTCTGACGCATTTCCGACGAAATCGTCGACAATCGAAGCCGGCCGGCAAATCCGTCTGGCCGCGCCCCGAATATGGTTTGACAACCGGTCCGACCACAAATTGCTGGGAAGAGGAGCAAGCTGATCTCGTCGACGAGGCCTGCCTCAAGGAATTCTGCGTTCCTGTGTGCGCCCCCCTCAAGTATCAGCCGCTCGATCCCGAACTTTGCGTTGAGTATCTCAAGCCCCTGGAAGAGATCGATCTTCTCGCCGTGGGCGATAATATAGGAAATGCTGTCCGAGGCCAGGTCGACCAGATGTGCGTCCGGAACGTTCCGCCCCAGCAGAACAATCGTCGCCGCCCCATAGGTCGTCGGTCCGGTCCAGTGAAGCTTGCCGTGGGGGTCGATCAGCACGACATATTCCTCAGCACCGCTGCGCGCCACACGAACCGGACGCTCGACGGCGGGCGTATCAATCGGCGCGTGCGGCCCGCCGTCAGCGAATTTGGCTCCGACCGCTCGTCCCACGATCCAGGCGTCTGCGCTCAACTGTTCGTGCACACGGTCATATTCCGCGATCAGCGCGTCGTTGGGCTGTCCGGTGGACGGGGCCCACTGCTCGACAAGAAGTTGACCGTCAAGCGGGCCCATCATCTGGCAGATCACATAGGGCTTCATGCGCCCGTCTCCTTTGCTACAAAATCGTCGAAGCGTTCCTTCCAGGCGGGATGCCAGCGCGACAGGGCGGGACGGTTCTCCGTCATGTCCGTGGCGCCCCATAGAATCCGCGCGGCGTCGAGCTCTGGTGTGACGGCACCGTCCGGACAGATGACATAGAAGTCACCTGACTCAACTCGAGGGATCATTAAGTCGATCACCTGGTCGGCCGTCCACGTGCCGGCTGGCTGCTTCCCGTCGGGCGCGTGAGTCATTCCGGTGTAGGTCCATCCAGGAACAAGCAAATGGGCCGTCACGGCGTCGCTCTCTCCCCGCAGTCCGTGAGCCAGTTGCTCGGTCAAGGTCTTCACGCCGGACTTGGCAACATTGTAAGCGGGAAAGCCCGGCGGATTGGTGATGCCCTGTTTGGAGCCCGTGTTGATGATCGCGCCGCGCGATTGCTGAGCCAGCATTGCTTCGGTGCGTGCACGCCATTCACGACGCCCCAGAGGTTGACCTCGATGATCCGACGCCAATCGCTCAACCCGGTCCAGTTACCGTCCTCCCGACCAATGGCGGCATTATTCATCAGCACCGAGACCTCGCCGAAGGCGCCGATGGCTAGGTCGCGCAAGCGCTCCAAATCATCGAAGCGAGTTACGGTCCCAGCTAGGTGCCGGACCTCGGCATGAAGGCCGCTCGCGACGCGCACCAACTCAACCTCGTCCTGATCGAACAGGACAGGACCTGTCGCATACCGAGGGTAGCAAAGCGTTCCGCCGCCGCACGCCCGATGCCGCTGGCTGCGCCGGTAATGACGGCGACATTGCCTGCGGCAAACAATGCGGGTCGTCCATCTCTTTCGTGCATCAGTGGTTCCTCGTTTTGAGTATGAAGAAGTGCTGCTCCTGGGCCGCCCTGCATCCCGGCGATTGGAAACCCAACGCGCCGGGTGAGACTTGAGTGACGATTGGCGCCGCAAAGTGTTTCTGACCACGCCGCAGATCGCCCAGAGCCTCGACGTTGATATCGGGTTCTTCTACCAGAGCGCACCTGGCACAGATACCAGCAGAGGCCAGGCGGCTCGTCGTGCCCGCTGGGAGCCGTGCAAGCAGTGCAGATATGACCATTACAATAAGTCCCGCGCCTGCGAGCGCCGAGCCAACGAGACCGGTCGAGGGCCATCCGCAACCGGCGCTGATGGCCATTCCTCCAATCCAGGCTCCGATAGCGTTGGAGAGATTGAATGCCGAATGATTCATGGCCGCCGCCAGCGATTGAGCATGTCGCGCGACGTCCATCAGACGCGCTTGAAGAGCAGGCACCAGGGCGAACCCGATGCCGATCATGAGGAGCGTGAGGCCAGCGGCAACGGGGCCTTGCTTCACCGCCGCGGCGAAGGCAGCAAGGAAGACCACATTCCATATGATGATCCCGAAAATTGATGGGATCAACGCGCGATCAGCAAGCCATGCTCCGGCGACGTTGCCGGCGATCATACCTAGCCCCCAGAGCGCCAGGAAAACCGGAACATGCGCGGCGGTGACACCCACAACCTGGGTCAGCGTTGGAGTGATGTAGCTGTAGACCGCGAACATCCCGCCGAAGCCGATCGTGGCCACCCCGAGTGTCAGCCAGATCTGCACGTTGGAGAAAGCGGAAAGCTCCCGCCGCAGGCTGGCCTGCTTGTCGGCAGCGACCATGCGGATGAATATGCGGATCAGGCCAATTAGTGCCAGCCCTCCGACGGCCACCAGCGCAAACGCTGAGCGCCAGCCGAAAACTTGGCCTAGCCACGTGGCCACCGGCACGCCGACGACATTTGCGGCGGCGAGACCGAGCATAACGCGGCCGATTGCCTGGGCCCGGTTTGACGGCGGGACCATGGCCGCTGCCACGATGGAAGCCGTACCATAATAAGCGCCATGCGGGAGACCGGCGAGGAATCTAGCCGCAGTGAGCCCGAGGACTCCTGGCGCTAGTGCCGACGCGGCATTGCCGAGCAGGACAATCGAAGCAAGCACCACCAACAGCGGCCGCCGCTCCATTCGAGCGTGAGCACGGCGAGTAATGGAGAGCCGACGACCACGCCAAGCGCATAGGCGCTGATGAGATTACCCGCCTTGGGTATTGAAACGTCGATGGACTCGGCCATGCCGGGCAACAAGCCCATGGCGGCGAATTCGCCGGTGCCTATGAATAATTCTCCCAGGGCAAGGACGACCTGTGCAGCAGCGAGCCCGTGCGGAGCCGTGATTGCGTTATGTTTCATAGCCGAAGCAATTCTCTTGTCTGTGCGATGGCAGTTAGACCGCCCATGAAGCGAAGATGTCCGACCGCATATGCAGCCGCTTAGTTTCGACCGCGATACCAAACGCCCTGAGACGCACGCTTGGCTGTCGACCCACAATGAGGCTTATCCAGCCGTCCAGCATGGCGTTGGCGAGGCGATTGTGTCGACGCGCACGTCGCTCGCGTACAAACTCGCGTGTGAGCTCGAGTGTGTCGTCTGATGCATCTGCGGCAAGCTCGGTGATAACGATAGGCTCAACCAGAAGCCAGAGCTGTTCAAGACGGTAATCGACGCGCAGGCCGCAAGCTTCGCTCCAGACGACGTCAGTCTTGGGTACAATGCCTGATACGACATCGACGGGCTTGGCGGTCGCGGTGTTGAAAATCGACGGCCTTACCTCGCCGAGTACCGGTCGCAGACGCACGCGGTTGCTCCGACGTTCCAGGGTTAAGCTGGGCCGGCCTGCAATTGCGCGGAATAGTGCGTCGCGGACTTATTCTGTTCCGCACAGCTGCAGAGACCTTGCGGACCATCGCTGCCGACCCCAAGCACCTCGGTGCCGAGATCGGGTTCTTTTCCGTCCTTCATACTTGGGGGGCAGAACCTCCCTTCACCATCCCCACCTCCATCGCGTCGTTCCTGGAGGAGGACTGTCTCCAGATGGCAGCCGCTGGATCGCGTGCCGGCCGGGCTTCTTTCTTCCCGTGGCCGTGCTTTCTCGCCTGTTCCGGCGGCTATTTCTCAACGCCCTGCAAAAATCGTTTGATACTGGCGAGCTACAATTCTTCTCGTCGCTGGAAGCGTTGCGTGATCCGGCTGCGCTTCGGCGTTATCTGAACGAGGTCCGCAGAATCAATTGGGTTGTCTACGCCAAGCCGCCATTTGGTAGCGCCGAACAGGTTGTGCACTATGTCGGCCGCTACACGCATCGGGTGGCGATCAGCAACAGCCGTATCGTCGATATCGAAGTCGGCAAAGTGCGCTTTCGATACAAGGATTACCGCCGCGGAAGCCAGCAGAAAGTAATGACGCTGGACGCCGGGGAGTTCATCCGGCGTTTCCTCATCCATATCCTGCCCGAAGGCTTCAAACGCATTCGCTACTATGGTTTTCTGGGTAACCGCTACCGCAAGCAAAAGCTCGCTCGCTGCCGTGAACTGCTCGGAATGATATCCGCCGATGCTCATTCGAACCCGGAAGAGCCATCCGATTGCCCCGCGAAGGCTGAGCACTGCAATGCCGCTTCCTTGCGTCAATGTCCATCCTGTCATCAAGGCCATATGGTGTGCGTCGAGGTCTTGCAGCCAGGTTCGTTCAGCGCCACTCGTTCACCGGACATTTGTTGATGCGAGACCTCAATCAACCAAGAACCGCCACCTTATTGCGCAATTCTTCCGGCCGCCGTGGCAGCCGATAGATGCCCTGTTGTCGTTCTTCCGACGTCAACCCTCCGGCGTTTCGCATTTTTCGGCTACTTCGCTTCCCAGATGTCCCTTCCACCCAGTACTTTCGGGTAATGTCCCTTTGGACTTGTCTCCAGTCCAGGTCACGACGTCCACAAATAACGGCGCAGTGATTCAACACCCATAGCTGCAGCGGCGTGCCCGCGGCTTCGTCCAACACGTTTTTAGATTACCGGCGCCGCTCGCGAGTGCTCGTGTTGGGTACCGAACCGCGCGCCGCCAATCTAAAAACGCTCTCTACTATGTCGAGATTTACATAAGCTCGACGACCGGCCGCTGAACGGGTTCCCGCCGCGGCCAGCTGTGATTACGCCTCAAGCGACCGGCGAAGCGAGCGTCCCCAAATCCATCTGGTGGTCTTCGCCGGCATCCTGCAAGCCGATTCCGACAAAGCCGCTGTTCGACCCACCCAAGAACACACTGCCCATTACGTCGGCGTGTTGCGCTATGCCATGCCCGGAGAGGCTTTTTCGACTCGAGCGCGACATTAACGGCTGTGAGGCTAAGCATCGGCGCGCCCTCCGCCAGGAACAGAGCAGCCGCTTCTCGACGACATGCACGCCTGACCGCTGCTCGAGCGGAAACCCTCTCGCGCTCGTCCGAGGTGCTCAAGCCTATCAATTATATGCTCAGGCGCCGGGACGGCTTCGCTCGCTTCCTCCATGAGATCGCCCAGCCGATTCCTGATGGCGCGTTCATCGTGGGAACGGAGCTTCGCTCACGCTGATCTCAAGTTCGGCCGAGTTATGAAGACGCTCCGGCGAGCGCGGCGCCGAACTGCGCGCTCTCGCGGCTCGCTCTACCGTTTCGGAGAATTTTGCTTCCGTTTATTTGTCGGGGTCAGCTTACGGACAGCTAAGCTGCTTATCGGCGGAGCCAGGTCTAATGACCTGAACACAATGCAACAGCCATAGGAGTGTGGTCGTCATGGACGGTCGAATTAACAGTTGGTCCGATGTTCCATCCGCTGATGAGTATCATTATGCGAGCTCCCCGGAGCACGGGAATGCTGACTATTTCGCGGACGCGTTCGGTAGAATGGGATTGCAGGATTCGGGTGCCAGCTCATCCTCGCAGCCGAGTTATCACCTGACTTCAAGATCTCCCGTTGTCGAGATCGACCAAGCCGAATTCCGGGAACGGGTGAGGAGCTTTCATGGTGACGAGATCAATCATATCGCCAACAATCCGCAGGAATACTCGGAATTTATATCCGAAAGAGCTAGGCGGACCGCGCACGTTGCTAGCAATTACGGGATCCGAAAGGATTCTGATGCCGCGCGATATTACAGCTACCAATTAGGAAATAGGAGCGTCGGTCTCCAAAGAACGGAAGCCGGGTTTCCTATGGCGACTGAGTTCACCACCGACCGGTGGCAACATCAGTTCCCCGGACGAACTCACGTCACATCAATCGTGGATTTTCAGGTTGCTCATCCGCTCGTTGGAAACGCTGGCGATATTCTGCTCGAGCACCAACTACAGCAAGACGGCGAGCGGCCGCTTGTGAACTGGCGTCCTGCCAGTGACGAAGCGAGAGCCCGTGCAGAACAAATGGGCTTCGTTGATGTAGATCACAATGATATGGTACTTGATCCCACCCAGTCCAGACAGTGGAGATATAGGGATGGTGAATGGCAGCGTGCAACCAATTCGCCGATGTATCTCTCCAAAGTCAAAACGGCGAGCGACGATGAACCTTCACCAGAGTCCGACTCGGATGGAGACTTTATGTGAGGTGAAATCTCCACCAATTCATTGAAGTGGAGCAGGAGCGGAGACCAGCCAATACCTGCGGCTTACGATAGAGCCTTGCAGCTCAATCCGTGAGGTGCACTGTACTGACCGTACCACGGCAGTTTACGAGAGTTGGTGCCTATAATAGCACAAGAGAAAACCCCGGCTTCCAACCGGGGTTTTCGACTGTGGCCCGGGCGGGAGGAGCGGATTGCCTATGGCAGGCGCGAGCGTCATTGTGTCCTCGGCGTCAGAATTGCTTTGGTCTTTCCGGGTTCGCTGGGTGAGCAAGGCTTTGTTAGCCCTTTTTCGCAGTGTTCGAGCTAAATCTTCGAGCAACGAGACCATCCACCCGGTTCGCCGACAGCGGACGCATGGCAAGATCCAGTTATAGCCGAGATTGAGGTTGAAATCGGTGGTGGCGAGCCGGGAATTTAAAAAGCATCCCCGCATCCGAGAAGCCAACCCTGAACAGCTCAAGGTTTCGGCATATTGGCGGCTCCGATGCTAAATTCTCGCGCCGTCACGCGTTGATTGATCTCCTGACTTTTCCAGGTGGGTCGAATGCGAGATCCACTCAGCTAACGACCAGCGCATCCAGTCAAGTGCCGATCGAGCCAGCCCCTCCGGCAGAAGACGATCCGCCTTTATTCGATCCATCCGTGGGGCGTCGAAGTCGCAAGACGAAATGGCGGAGTCTTCGAAATATTTTTGGATGGCGCCTCGCAGCACGGTTCTCTCCGCGCAAGTTTTATCGCCATTCTGCGCGTGAATCCTGCGGGCATGAGTGGCAGACCGCAGAATTTGTGCGTCGGATTATTACTGCTATGTTGCCAAATGCGTGCCATCCCTGGCCATTCGCGCATGTATGATTCATATGACAATCGAGTTCAATCTTATGTAACCAATCAAAAGTAGGGGTTTGGCGGAACGTTATTGCATTTATTGGACATCTGATGCCCGCTCTTAGAACCGTCAAACGGCTCCCATCAATAATTCTTCGTCAGCTTCGACCGAGTCTGCGCACCCAGATTGGGTTTTTGGGAATCGTGAGCGTGCTTGTGACTGGCGCGACTTGCGTTACCGGAATCAGTTATCTCGCGAAGGCGCAGAGTGATGTAAGCCAGAGCACCAATCTCCGCGCTCACCTAACGTCCCTTTCCGAGGCCTTTCTTGAGTCCCAGCAGCTAGCGTTGGAGTTTTTGCGCAAGCACGACGAAGCCGTGATCGTTCGACAAGCCGAGAGCGTCAATAACGCACTGGCGGACCTTGGCCAAATCGAGGAGCGGGCCGATTCCTTGCCCGAGGGCGATCCCTTGAGAGACGTGAAGTTCCTTCGCGCTGGAATCAACCTTTATGCGACTCGTTTTAATAACATCGTGTCCGCGCAGCGGGTGCTCGGGCTTACGGAAAATGACGGCCTCCAGGGTAAGCTCCGCGAAGCGGTACATCAGGCTGAAGCGCGGCTCGCACATTTCAATAAGCCGCACCTGACCGTATTAATGTTGATGATGCGACGGCACGAGAAGGATTTCATGCTGCGTCATGAAGAGAAGTATGGTGATGAACTGGAAAGGCGCGTCGTCGAATTCGAGGCCGCGCTTGCTGCTTCAGATCTTGCCCCGGAATCCAAGACTGAGTTGAGGACTCTGATTGCTTCTTATCGATCGAGCTTTCTTTCGTTTCTTGTATCGCAGCAAGCGCTGGACGACCAAGTTGACGATCTCCTCCAAATCTACAGCCGGAATCGTCCCCTTCTTTTGAAGGCAATAGCAGCCGCGGAGGCGCGCGCTGTCTCTGCTGAAGAGCGTGCCGTTCGCCTCAGAGAGACTTTTGGGTTGGGCAATCGGGCTTGCAACGCTCGGGATTGGCTTCATTGCGGTGCTTGTTGGCCAGAAACTGGCGAGACTTATAAGCCACATGAGCGCGGCAATGCGTCAAATTGCGGCCGGGCAGTTCGATGTCACGCTGCCGGGGCTTGGCCGTTCAGACGAGATCGGGGACATGGCTCAGGCCATGGAAGCGTTTAAGCTGCGATCGAGGGAAAAACTGCAAGAGGAACTTGCAGCGAGTCAAGAACAGGATCGCGCGCTCGCGGAGCGCCGCAAAGCAGAGCTTGGGGAACTGGCAGTCAGATTTGAAAGTGCCGTCAGCAGCGTCATTAATACGATGTCGTCCGCATCGACCGAATTGGAAGCTTCCGCTCGGGAGCTGACGGAGACGGCACAGCTTACTCGGGAGATCTCTGATAACGTTGCGTCCGTATCGGAGGAGGCATCAGCCAATGTTCGGCTGGTTGCTGCGGCAACGGAAGAGATGATGGCGTCCGCTTCCGAGATCGGCCGCCAGGTCGCGCGATCGACAGAGATCGCCCATGGAGCCGTGCGAGAGGCTGAGGAAACAGACCGGCGGATGAGCCAGCTATCGGCAGCTGCAACAAAAGCCGGTGGGGTGGTTGACCTAATTGCAGCGATCGCCAGGCAAACCAACCTCTTAGCGCTCAATGCAGCGATCGAGGCCGCTCGTGCCGGCGGCGCCGGCCGCGGCTTTGCCGTTGTGGCGCTTGAGGTGAAGTCGTTAGCAACTCAGACGGCGAACGCGACAGCTGAAATTGGACAGCAGATTTCTGATATTCAGGCGGCGACGCTGGAATCGGTCGGCGCCATCACCAGCATTGGAAACAGCATTGGCAGAATCTCACAAATTGCATCAGCGGTTGCCTTGGCGATGGACCAGCAGGGCGCAGTCACGAAAGATATTGCTCGGAATATTCAGCATGCCGCCGCGATGTCGACGACTGTCGCAGGCAACATCAGGCAGGTCGCGCAGAAAGCGTTCATGACAGGTGCATCATCGTCGCAGGTGCTGACATCTGCAAATGTGCTTGCCCGAACCAGCCATCATCTAAAAATCGAGGCCGATGACTTTCTCACCGGGATCCGATCATGATCCTTAGGCAGAGATGTTATGCAAGGCGCGGCGAAGGCGCTCTAACGGCACGTGGCGCTTGCCGGCTCCTGTAACAGGCATTCTCCAGACAGGGCGATACTTGCATGCCCTGACCGGGTAAAGTCGGCTTACCGCTAACGAATGTTGCAGCTCTGCGCCAAGCGAAACACGCGACCGCGCCATCCGAGCAAGGTTCTTGAATTGTCTCCTTATCCTCTCCGTTGCATCCACACAGCTGCGCCGAAGTAAATCGCGCGATAGTCGCGGAGCGTCCAGCCATGATTGCGCCGCCAATGGAGGCTGGCCTTGGCATACCGCCCGACACTGCCGACAAGGCCCTGGCGGCCGAAGGCACCCCAGCGCGCAGGAAAGAAGGCAAGCGCAGGCAGGCCGGAAGTGCAGCGAGTTCCGTAGCCGGGCAGTCCGCTATGCCCGACGCCGACACGGCGCGAGCCGCTAAGGTTACTGTGCTGTCGGATCTGGACACGAAGAAACTCGCGAGGCTCGGAGGAGGCGCATGCCAGGACGATATCGTCGGCAATTGAAGGAGACACTGACGCGCCAACCTCTTGGAATTCGATCCGGGCAGTGAGAGCCATTTCGCAACGCGCCATACGAAGCCCGAAGATGCCGACCACGTCGTGGACACCGTGGTCGCGCGGCTGCAGAACGAATCTACGGCGATTGAGGCCTGTGTAGCCTGTCTCAACGAACCTCGCCGACCCCGCCTACTCATGGCTATGCAAGTGCCCGAAGTGCACGACAAAAATCTCCGCCTCAAGGCGGTGTTCTCGGACGTTCAGGGCAGGCACATGCGTTGAAGGCACGAAAGGCTCGATCGCGGTCGATTGCATGAAGACCTACGCGTTCCGCTCACAGAAGTACCTCGAAGGGTTGTAGGAGGCGAGGAGTTCGCTCCCTTGGAGCCACCGCGCACGTTGAAGGGTGAGCCAGGAAAGCTGCTCGAGATCAAGCTTCAGCCGGCACCGCTGGGCAATTGGTGCGTACCAAATCCGATGTGGATGGCTTGAATGATTATCTCGAGCTTAAGTACTTGTGTCTCCGCATCTAAAGAGGCTCGGCGCTTTGTACTGCTGCCGATCTGGTGAAATTCTGGAAGGCGCTCAGGCCGTACGCCGTACAGATAAACAGATCAGTCATAGCGGGCCGAGCGAAGATGCTGCCCAAAACGCTGAAGTGGCTGATTAGCAAATCCGTTCGCTGCGCGCTCGGCCATCACAACCGAGCGATCCGCTTTGCGGATCGTCACTGATGACTCGGCAGTGTGCCCGGTGCGCGGTGGAGCTGCCCACAGATCACCACGTTCGCCGGCGTGGCCGGATAGGTAAGCGCGCAAGATCTGAGCCCACGACGTCCTGTCCGATGAACCACGCTGTGTGCGGATGCTGACAAGTTGGTTTGAGCGACCACGCTATAACGAAATGATTATCTGCTTTGGCATGGCTAATGCAACGGGCGGCTACACACTGGACCGACGTTATTGCGATGGATCAATCGCGGTCTGGAGAATCGCAAAAGATGGAGCGTCCGATGCACACGTCGACACCGACCTTATTTTTCATTGTGAATAAATTGCAACGGCGCTTGAAAAATGCTCTGACACTCCAGCTGAAATCCCGTCTTTGTCGACCCTTCTTTTCGCAAGTTCTAGCTGGAGTGCTTTTAGGGGCGCGGCATCCTCATCTCAATCGGTCATTCGCCCGCTAGCATGACGTTGATGTGCGCCCTCCTGTTGAACGGCGTCTCATCGGCATCTTTTGCAGGGACGCGGCCAACCAGCTTCACGCTTCCCAACGGCCTCCAGGTCGTGGTGATCCCGGATCACCGCACCCCCGTGGTCACAGAGATGATCTGGTACAGGGTCGGATCGGCCGACGAAACGCCGGGCAAATCCGGTCTTGCCCACTTCCTCGAACATCTCATGTTCAAGGGTACCGAGAAGCATCCCCTCGGCGAATTCACTCAGACCGTGCTCCGCGTCGGCGGCAACGAGAACGCTTCGACCTCCGTCGATTACACCAACTATTACCAGCGCGTGCCGAAAGAGCAGCTCCCGACCATGATGGAGTTCGAGGCCGATCGCATGAGCGGGCTGGTGCTCAAGGACGAGAACGTGCTGCCCGAACGCGATGTCGTGCTCGAAGAGTACAACATGGGCCTTGCCTAACAATCCAGACGGGCGGCTCCACGAACAGCTCATGGCCGCGCTCTATCTCAATCATCCTTACGGCCGGTCGGTGATCGGCTGGCGTCAGGAGATCGAAAAGCTCAATCGCGAGGACGCGCTCGTCTTCTACCGTCGCTTCTACGCCCCGAACAACGCAATCCTGGTGATCGCCGGCGATGTCGAGGTCGCCGATGTGCGTCCGCTGGTCGAACGCAATTTCGGCGCCATCCTACCCCGGCCGGCCATCCCGGCGCGGCGCATCCGTCCACAGGAGCCGGAACCTGCAGCGCCGCGCACCGTCACACTGTCCGACCCGCGCGTCGAGCAGCCCAGCCTGCGCCGCTACTATCTGGTGCCCTCGGCGACCACCGCCGCGGCCGGAGAGAGTGCCGCGCTCGACGTCCTGGCGCAGTTGGTGGGGAGCGGCAGCAACTCGTATCTGTACCGCGCGCTCGTCGTCGACAAGCCGCTCGCGGTCTCCGCCAGCGCTAGCTATTCCAGCATCTCGCCCGACCCGACCCGGTTCGCGATCTCGGCCTCGCCGAAACCAGGCGTCGGCTTTGCCGAGGTCGAGGGCGCGATAGACGGCGTGATCGCCGACGTCGCCCGGAACCCGGTCCGCGCCGAAGATCTTGAGAGGGTCAAGACCCACAGCCGGTACGCGTGCCGAGCGCGCCGGCGATACGACAAAGGCGATCGAGGAGGAGGTCCGCCGTATCGCCGAGGATGGACCGACTCAGAAAGAACTCGACGACGTAAAGTCCTATCTCAAAGGCTCGCAGATGCTGGCGATCGACACGTCCTCCAGTTTGGCGCTGAAGCTGCTGCAGCATCAGGAGCACAAGCTGCCGATCGATTACATCGAGAAGCGCAACGCCATCGTCGATGCCGTGACTCTGGATGATGCCAAGGCGGCAGCCAAGCGGCTGTGGGGCCACGGGCTTTTGACCGTCATTGTCGGCCGCCCTCTCTAAGCCCGGTCTAACACCAAAATGTCCAGCTGGTCTAAACCGAGGGAGCTGAGGCTGCGAGGCTTCAGCTTCCTAAAGGGGGCGTATAAGGATGCGCCCTTAGAGGGCGATTCCAAACAACTTGCCGCAATTTTTCTAGCCCGAAAATCGCCTGATTAAGGCGCAGGTGGCACTGGCACCAAGCGTCCAGCCCTTCACCGCCCCATCGTGGTACCTGCCAACCAGCTCAATGCCCGCGCTTGGCGAATCGCTCGATGGCCTGAAGCTGCCTGCGTCCACTGTTCTTATCCTCACCGATGTTGGCCGTTGATGACGAGGACCGGTTGGAGACTTTCCGCCGCGCGGCGGTCGCTTGGTACTCTGCCGTGGTTGATGTGAACGGAGCATTGCAGCGCGATCAGCGCGGCAAGACGTTTGCTGCATCACCGTCGGTTTGGTGCGCTCTGGGCGTCGTCGATCACGAGGTTCTCCGCGAGCTGATGGGCGGACGACTTAAACAAGCCCCTCACTGCTGGCGCAATCAACCACGCCTTCAATGCGGCGGAAGATGCCAGGCTTGCGGGTGTCGATTGGTCGCGAGGGCCTCATTGGCTGAAGTTCGGCGCGAAGCAGGGCCATTCTGGTGCAATCGCTCTGGGTGGCCCGAAGGACCGGCTTCGCTGGTGTACAAGGCGCTTCAGATTGAAGGGGCGAAAGAAGTACCGCGGACCGCTCAACCCGGAAGCCGTGGCGATGATCAAGAAGCTCGCTCGCGATGAACAGTTGCATCAGCACCAGATCGCCGCGCAGCTTGAAATCAAGGCCGTATCAACGAGGTCCTCAACGGGCAGCGCTTCCCGGAGGTTAACCCGGCGGCTTGAAAACCGATGACGTAACTTGGAGAGGACTTCGGCCCCCATCTTCATGATTGAGAGCGCCAAAGAGGGCATAGCTATTCCGCATCAGAGTCATCTTCTACTGAGAAAGCGCGCGGTTCAACCAGCAGTCTCTAAGGTAGAGCTCAGTCGCGAAGGCGATACGCCGGTTGTCAAAGGAGAAGTCAAAAGGGCAAGCAAGCGACGCAGGCTTTTAGCTCATTGAGGTTGAATTTTCCGATCTCACCCCGCTGATGGATGCACAAGGAAATTGGCCATCTTGGCCTACTCGATGGAGAAACAGTGCAGGAGTGGCCTGCCGCGATGCTTGATTTTTAAAACTAAGGTACGCCCACCAAAACTGAATCATAGGTTAGCTACGACTAGCTTGCTCTCACATTCCTGTCTTCACGAGAGAACTGCCGGCTCACGGACAGAATGGAGCTTCGGCTTAAATCCAACTCGCGCATTTTTGTAATCTATCAAAATCGAGTAGAAAAGAGCCGTTAGCCCACCGATGTTCATTCCGTCCTGAGCGCGCATAAACTCACATTTATCACACATGATCAGAGACAAGCCTTGAACTGCAGGTGTCAATGCCTTGCTGCGTATGGTTAGTAATACCGTTTCTTTGCCGTCAGTTAGCGAAAAGGCAAGGTCAGCGCTCATCCCCTTGCAAGAAGACACCCAAAAATCTGGTATCGTTTCCGGCAATGTTTCGGGCCAATCGCGTTTCCGTAAGTAATTTTCGGGATCGCTTAGAAATACTGGACCCCCTGCGGTGTCGATCATAGCTACGGATGTGTTTTCTCCCTTTCCCGGCCAATCTGTTCTCTGCGCACCTATGACCAAGGATTGCGGTTTGAGCGCCATCCAAGCCAAATTTTGAAGGATCTTTAGCGTCGTCGAGAAGCCGTCCGGTTTTGCCCTGCATAGGGTAAGGTACGATCCAGGTGCAACCCGCAGCTTACCGCCTGAGGCAAGAACTTGATCGACGGGAGCATAGTCGATCTGAACGTAGTCTGCCCCGTATGAAAGCGGGGATCGCAGTTCATGCGAATCTCCGGCTGACCAAGGGTCTACACAGCCAATCCCAAAATTTGCTGTGTACTCCCCACAGTCATTCACGTCAGTGCAGGCGTAAAATGTGCAAGAGGATATCGTATGCGTGCCTCCCGCGCGCGGTAGCACAATTGGGCCTGTGACAATATTTGCTGGCGCGCCCCATGGTTCTCTGACATCTTCAGCTTCGATTTTGTAACTCTTTTTGAAATTGGGTAGTCGCTGGATCTCGTCAAATCGAGGCAAAATGAGAGTCGAGTTTCCAGAATCTACAAGCAGCTTGATATTGGGATGCCCGCCGCCCGCCAATCCCACGTGTACGTACGCGTCGAAGTTTCCATCCTTAGAGACGCTGTCAATCGGAATGCGAATATCTGCATCCGTGGCTATCGCTATCTCAGATGTCGCTTGACGCTTCTCAACTAGCAGCGTCAAAAAGCTCGAGACGGACTCAATCTCAGATCGATCTATCATAAGTGGCGGATGGAGCCTTGGGCCCGAACGGCTCATGCGTGTCTCCTCCCTATTTTAATGCGTCCGATACTCGCCCGCACCATGCACAAACGTACCACTTCGTGGGATGCGAAACTATCACAAGCCAGTAGGGATGCTGTGGGGCGGACATGGCCCCACGACCTTGAGTGACCACGCAGCCGCACTCTCCGCTGGCCCAGTGCGACCAAACGCTTGAGATACACGATACAGGCCAATCCGCAGCAAAAAAGCTGAGCAGAAGTCGCCGGCAATCAAAGTTTCCGAGTACTAGAAACGGGCAAGCCGCTCTGCCGCAAAGAATGTTTGAGCGCTATCAAAATGAGGAAACTCGCGTCATTGGCTGCCGCAGGGTGCGATGTAGAACTGGGCGCAGTTGCTGTTGGCGTCGCAATAGCAGACGGCGAGCGTATTGTGAGCGGGGCTCTGACGCGCCGCCCCCTATTCGCTTGATTTCCCAGGCCACCGCCGAAGCTCGAGCCTTCGGCACACGGGAAAGCGATCTTCGCCAGCACCTCTCAAGCAGCACCTCACCACGGAGTTGGGATACCACGCGATTGCGCTGCTTGAGCCTGAAATGGAAGTACAACTCGGACGTGGTTTACAGCGCGACGAGACAGATTGCGTGCGACTACCTCCCAGACCCCGTGCTTCGTCCATTTCGTCGAGCACGAACCAGAACGGACGGACCACGTTGAGTCACTCTTAAAGTGAAAACTTATATACTATTCTCGCTGAAGAAGCAGGGCTACGCTTCAATCGCATTTGTAGCTGTGACTTTTCCACCGAACCGCCTTTCTCTGTGTTGCAGAAGCTGGCGAAAGAGAGTTTTCGTATACGAGCCCCCTTATCCGGCTGCGCTGCAGGGCAGCGCCTGCGAGGGTCTGCTACTGTTTCCGCTCGCGCGGCTGGTCGGGGTGCACGACGTCCACTACGCGAATGTGGTCGTCCTTGGGCATCGGCCTGTTCGCGCCGCCGTTCGGACTTGTACGCGGTCTGTGCCATCAGCCGCATCAACCGGGATATGGGCATGAGGCCGATCGTGGGCTACATCATCGCGCTTCTGATCGGCACCCTGATCGTAGCAGCCGTGCCGTGGCTCTCGATCGGCTTCCTTTGACAAGCTCGGCGGGAGCCTCACGGAAGGCGAGCTTCCTGCTCAGGCGAATTTCGGCATATACAGCGGCAGACAGTCCCGGGCATGTTAGCCGACCGGATAAACCAATCTCGACAGCTTATCGACAGCTGAGCTTCCTAGTATGCGAACGTCTCGATCTAGCCGATAGAGCCGCCTTCTTGGCTGAGGCAAACATGTCATGAAGTTCAATGAACACAGAACGGGCCCAGCCTCGCGCTGGCATAGCTTCCGAATCCGAAAGCACCGAGCCAACGTCGGGGTCCGCTGGACGGTCCCCCTCATGCCTGCCGCAGTGGGCGTCAGTCCTGGCCCGATGGGCCACAGGAGCGGCGGCCGCCGACCTCGTCTCGTCCCAGGACCGCGTCCTAGCGAGCTGGGCAGTGGAAGATGGGCAGGGCGAAGACGAGAATCGGCAACAGGCGGTCATCCGGACGAGGGCATGGCGGGACGAGGGCAATGTCAGAGACGAGCTGAATTTGTCGTCATTGTCCCTGACCGCTTTGCCAGCCTCACTCCTGCCCACGCTCCGCACCCTCAACGTCATCGGTAACCAATTGAGCAGCCTGCCGAGCCAGCTTCCGGGCGGACTCCGGGACCTATACGCCTCTGACAACCGTCTGACTGGTCTGCCCGCCCTCCCGAGCAGGCTGAGGCACCTCCAGCTGATGGCTAACGAGTTGGCCAGCCTGCCGGCAGAGCTCCCATCCAGGCTCCGCAGCTTGACCGTCGATGGTAACCAGCTGACCGATCTGCCCGCCCTTCCGGCAACGATTGAGGAGTTTTCCGCCAGCAATAATCAGCTGATCAGTCTGCCCGACCTTCCAGCTAGGCTCCGCCGCCTCGACGTCAGCGAAAATCAGCTGACGAGCCTGCCCGATCTTCCAGCCAGATTGCGCTACTTGGACGCAAGCGACAACCAATTGACAAGCCTGCCCGAAATCCCGGCCAGACTTGGATATCTGGATGTCAGCGAAAACCGGCTGACGAATTTGCCCGAGACGCTCCCGGGCGGGCTTGAAATGCTCGGCGCCAGGAACAACCAGCTGACGAGCCTGCCCCTCGACCTTAATGACGCAGCTCGGCAGCGCGTACAGCATCGACCTACGGTCGAATCCGATACCGGCCCCGGTGCTGGCCGATTTGGCGTCAGCCACGCGTGGCGCGCATTATACCGGCCCGCAGGTTTTACTTTCTATGCCGCTACAACCGCTGGAACATCAGCCGCGGCTTCTGCACGAGGTTGTCGCGGATTGGCTCGCGGACGAGCCCGGCGCAGTGGATGCATGGCAGGGCTTCGCCGAAGAGCCAGGTGCGCAGGACTTCGCTCTCTTTCTTGAAAGGCTCGCGGGCACGGTGAACTATGGTCATCAGGCGTTCCGCGACCGGGTGGCCGAGAATCTGCTGCAGGCCGCATTGAGGCCACAGCTGCGCGAGCAGTATTTCGAGCTGGCCAATGGAGCGACTGCGTCCTGCGAGGACCGCATCACTTTGACCTGGAATGGCATGCAGACCGCACGCGTGAACGCTGATGTCAAGGACGGGCTTTATGACAATCGGCTCGACAAGCTGATCCAACATGGCCGTGTCATGTTTCGCTTGGAGGCGCTTGACGACATCGCGCGCGAGACGGTCAACTCGCTCCGTCGTACCGACCCGGAGGCCAATATCGACGAGATCGAGGTCTATCTTGCCTATCAGACCCAGCTACGGGATCGACTGGAACTGCGCCACATCGCCCCGGATATGCGCTTCTTGAATCTCGCTGACGTCACGGCGGACGACGTTGCTAGGGCTGAGACGTCGGTGCGGGAACTGGAAGCGACGGGTTTCGAGGATTTTCTAGCAACGCGCTGGGAGCCCTGGGATACGGTGGTGAGGCGGATCGCCCCCGATGATCATGTCGCGATGCGGGACCGGCTTGCCGATGCGATGGAAGATGAGTTTCCGACGCGCTTGAACGAGCGGCTCGCGGAGCATGGCCTGACAAATGATGTCGATGCCCGGAGGGTGGTCGGAGCTCAGATCCTCAGCGAAATCGCACGTGAGATCAAAGGCGAGCTGATGCACAAAGTTCTGCGGCAGCACGGCCTCGAGCCCTGATCGTGCGATACCCGCCCCAATCATGCACACGCGGCGTCGCCTTCTTAGAACTGATGGACGGCGGCATCGGCGTCGTAGACGGGCACGCCGGTCTCCGCGGACAATTTCGCGTTGCGGCGGCGACTAGAGCCGCCGGAAAGGGCGTCGGGCGTGAGCCAGATTTTAAGAGCCCTCGGCCTCTGACGCGGGCGCCTCTAGGTGCCAGGCCTGCTCGCGGAAACGGGAAAGTACAGTCCTCCAGCAGACTCTACTTGCGGTGAACCGATCCAGCCAGACTAACGGTCTCCCGCGCGCCAGTCCGCGCCATGAAGCCGCGTCATCTCGCGATGAGCGCGTCTGATGAGGGCACGTTCGAAGCAACGGCCGGCAGCGAACGACGCGCCGAGCGCGAGGATGCAGCCGAAATAGCTGTTCACCAGATCCCAGGTAGCGTTACCGGCAGCAACCGCGAGGAAAGTACCTGCAATGACTATATTGCGAATGCGTCCGACCATCTTGGTCCCGGGCAAAATACGAATTTCAAGCTTAGCACGGCAGCTATGGCGATAATCAGCGCAAAGCAGCTATCGCCTGCCGTCCTTTCTGCTTAATGGGTCTTATGATGAGCCAAGGTCCACTTGCGAACAGCTCGCCCAGCGGCAGGGTCGTGGCCGACAGGCAGCGACGAAGCTCATTGAGCACGAGCCGTGCCGAGCGCGCTCGGAATAGGCATTCCGTCAAATTTCGAGACGACAAGACTTATCCTGACTGGAATGGAGGTCTGATCTTTGCGCTGAAGCCACCATTCGATCGCGACGTGACCTGACCTCATCACAACCTCGTTGGTCTCTTCGAACATCCGCTATGGAAGGCGACCGGTGCTGCGATGCGGATTGCCGAGAAGAAGGCATGACCGCATTGGTCGTAGCAGCGCCGATGCGTCGCCGATCCTTTAGTTTGGGTAACAAGTTTCGCCGATCCCTTGCTTCCTTGCCGCGAATCCTGACACGCGCCCCGCTCGGGAGCCACATCAGCAACAAGTATGCTGCAAAGCTCACCTGCCCCTATTCCGGTTGCGATCGTCAGGCGGACGGCGATTGAAGCGGACTGGGACGAGATGGGTGTCGCTCTTCCGGAGCTTGCCAGGCTTGACAAAGCGTTGCGAGCCTCAGAATGCGAGAGGCAACGAGATACTTCTGCAACTCGCGCGTCTCGGTCGCAGACGGGGCGGCGGCAGGTTGGAGTGCGCGCCGCCGGATGACAGCAGGCAATTGCGGGGAAAACAGGATCTTCGTGCGAGCTCTGATGTAGATAACACGTCTACTATTCTTTCGGTCATAGACAGACACATCAGCAAGCTGCTCAAGGCCGCCAGCGAAAGGGATAGCATCTCGATGTACGAGCCTGCCCCCGTTTCCAGAAGGCTAGGTTTAAGTCCTGGAAGGTATCCGTCCTCGTAGAGACCACGGATCCACCCCGCTGAACGACAATCGAGGGCTCGCTATCGAATACGAAGGAGACCTTCAGGTCGTCTGCCGGTAGCATGCTTTCCAGAGGCTCTATAGAGGTGTCCATTGCGGCAAGCTCGGCATGCTCCGCATCCTTCAATGTGTGAGCCAATAATCTCAAAGCATCATGCGTGTGATGCTGCCTACCTTCTGTTATGCTACAGATCTTCTCGAGCCCCTCTCGCGATCGATATGAATGGCCAGGCGTGACTGGCCCGACAACAGCTCGAGGATCGACTGAGGACTCTCAGTTCGTCGGCACCAACAGCGCGCCACCCGTTCGATTCATGAGCGATGCTCGAAAAAACGTAGTCAATGAGTGAACTGGCGAAGCGAAATTTAAGCTCAACATCGCGGCTAGGAATGGCCAGCTGTCGTAGGTCGTAAGATAATCGACCACCGGGGTGCTCAAAAGTGGTGCCGCGCCAAACGAGCTTCAATCGTTGAGGTTGTCCAGTGACAAGCCGAAATTTAGACTTACAGACTCGGCGTTGAAAGACGCCGACGAGCGACGGTGTTCGTCCGATCGTCGTGTGTGTTTGGCAGGACATAACGGACCTGGTTCGCATGCGCGAAGAGCGGCTGATTCTTGCGAAAAGATTTGACAGCGATGTATCGCGAGTGGTCGACGTTGTGGCGAGCTCGATGCAGGACATGCAAGCGGTCGCGTCGGAAATGACGGCTTCGACGGGAGATGTCTGTCTTCGCACTGAAGCGTGACAGCAATAGTGAAAAAGACCGAAGAACACTCGACCGCAGTCTCTTCGGCCGCTCAGGACTTCTCGGCCTCGATTTCAGAGATCAGCCGACAAGTGTCCAGCGCCGCGAATATCTCGCAAACTGCGCGCGGCAAGACCGCACATGCTGAAACAACATTAGGTGAGCTCGTTGCGTCGGTGACAAAGATCAGCAGCGTCGTCCAGATGATCGAAGGTATAGCCTCGCAAACCAATTTGCTGGCGCTCAACGCAACCATCGACAGCACGGGCTGGCGAAGCGGGGCGAGGCTTTGCAGTGGTGGCGGGAGAAGTGAAGAATCTTGCTGCGCAGGCAGCCAAAGCGACCAGCGAGGTTGATGCTCAGATTGTTGCCATTCAACAGAGGACGGCACAGGCGACCGCTGCGATGGGTGATATCGCCGACATCATCGAAAAAGTACAAGAGATATCGAGCGGCATCTCGGCGGCAATTGAAGAGCAATCGATTGTGAAGAACGACATCTCAAGAAGCATCACCAGCATCAGTGTTGATATGCGCGAAGCGTCCAGAGATATTGACCAGTTAAATGACGCCTCGCGCACCTCTGGCTCGTCGGCGGACCAAGCCATTGGAAAGGCGAGACATTTGAGCAAAAGTATCTCTTCATTACAGGGGCAGGTCAGCGACTTCTTGGCTCACATGCAGGCGTAGTGCGGCGCTTCCGGTCCAAGCGCAAGTCAGGAAACAATGCGCCATGAACGTCTGCACTCAAACTTTCTCGGGTCGGGCGCGTGGAGCGATGAGCCTCGGAAGTCAAAGTGTGCCGGTTCGTAGGCGAGGTCAGCAGCTGGCTGAAAGGGGGACCAACCAATGCTGTTACGAGGAGTCTATCGACGCGAATAAGAGGCCGCCACCCCAAAAACTAAGTACCCGTAGTTGCCGGAACGTTCCCATAGACGAACAGCGCAAGCAGCGACCGACCAACGCCGTTACACATGAAGGGGCGCCTGCTCAACGGGCTCTGAGGCTAGAATTCGAGCACGCTATTCGCCTTGAAGATGACTGCCTCGAAGAGCACACGTCGGCTATCCAAAGTCACCGGGCAGGTATCCTGCGGAGCACGGTGCCATTTGTACTATCCTAGTCATCAGCGATCTGCTACGCCCTCGGCATGATCGGGACGGTTCCATGAAAGACATCCTTGTCCACCTTGAGAGGCTCCGGGCGAACATCGCCAACTGCGAGGAGCTTAGACGATCGGCTAAGAGCGACATCAAGCGAAATGTCTTTCGCCGCGCGGCGGCGCACTACAAGGTTTTAGCCGGCGAGCTGGAGTGTGCATTAGCCGAAATGCAGACCAAAGAGGCTGGCGAGTAACGCCGCCTCAGTTGGCTGGCATGAATTGCACACCGGCTCCACCCTAACTTAGATTTCGAGCATGGGCAAAGAGCTAGCTCGGGGGCGAGAATCTTCCACAGTCGGCGTCGCCGCGATGCTCCTGTTCGGCCTTTGGTCCATCTCAAGTAGCGCGCGTCGGACGAGTGCTGCTTGTCTCGGGCAGGAACACCGAGTGGCGTGATGAGGCAGCCCTGGATAGTGTACGCATTGGCACGGGGCTGACCACCGTCGGCCTCGCAACCCTGCCGATGGCCCTTGGGTGAAGCCGCCCTAAGCCGAAAAAAGCCCCAGCATCACCAAGGGGAAGTGAGCTGGGGCAAGGCACCTTCTAGCCCAGCATCACGAACTGGGCTACCGGGAAAACTACGTAAGTCCTGCACTGTTCCCTGAGCCCTGTTGCTAGTCCTTCGGCATCCGCAGCCACAGCTCGACTTTTAACCAAACGATTGACGTCCAGATTAGCTCAGCGCGCGGCGGCGCGGCTATCGACAAGTACAACCCCCCGTTTATGACCTGTCATTTTTGACAGGTACGGCGCATCCTTAGATAGCGCACGATGACCTCATAGACGAGGGCCGTGGCCATGCAGCGTTACTACTTCCCGATACTCCACAATGGCGAGGCACAGCCGGGCGAGATGGGAGAGCTATTTGGCTCGGCTGATCTCGCGCTGAAATACGGCGCTCGTGTCGCTCAGGATATTGGGAGCGATCCGGAGTTCGACCCCGTTAGCGGCACGGTCGTGTTGGTTTTGGACGAGAGGGGTGCTGAGATCGGGCGGCAGGTGGTGATGCAATCTATCACACTGAAACAGTGGACCCGCCGAAGAGTCTCAAGAAGCCATAACTAAAATTATAGATCTGCGGAGCGGGAATGGCTAAAGCGTATGCCGCTCGGAATTCTGGCTGACGGGAGAGTTTGATCTCAACTGGCGAGCATACGGTCGCTACGGCAATAAACAGGCGAGCAGGCGGGCCTACGGAGATATCGCGAGCCCCGACGTCGACCACATCGCAAGCCGAGCTGCTGCGAGGGCCGCAAGTGCAAAGCCAGGACGGCGCCGGATGCCTCTAGAAAAGTGGCTGGAGCAGGAGCGATACGACGAAGCTGACCGCAGCGTGCAGAAGTTGCGCCGACCAGCACCGGTGGCGACGAAGCGGACGATGAGGAGGAAGTCGACCTGCGCAGGAAACACGTGCCAGATCACTTCGCTATCGCTGAAGGCGATCGTTGACAGCGCTGTCGTTGCGCGGGGGATGATCGTTGGTTAGAACTACAGACCGACCAGCGAGGCGTTGCGGTCCTTCTAGAGAGGACACGGCGCCTCACTTCAAAAGGTGGGCCAAGCGCAGTTCGGACGGCTCACTACCGCTTGTGGCGTAGACGAGGTGAATGACTCCTCAGATCTGCACGGGAAGTCATTCATCATGGTCCGGGACACATTTGCCGCCGTTGCCTAAAGGTACAGGCAGTTCTGACCGGGCTCCTTTCCTTCCGGCCTATTGCCGCAGCTAAGCGCTTGATCCCCTTAGCTATGGGGCCGATTTCCAGGGGGGGCGTGGAGGCCACCGCAATCTCTCCGACGATGGCCGCCACGTACCGGGCCCACAATCGCGCGCGCGAAGCCGCAGATTTTCAGATTAGTTTCCCCCTGTGTGCAGCCGGCAACGGCCACACCAAGACCGCTGAAGCGGCAAAAACGAAGCCCTTCATGGGGTGCACTTCACGTGAATACAGCAAACGACACCTCAAGGGACCAAGCGCGTCACCCTGCCAGGGATCCTCTTCCCCAACGCTCTCAGCAGGGTAGGCCATGCTCTGGAGGGTGAAGGCTGGGTCGTGAAGGGGACCGTCCGGGACGGAGGCCAACCCGCTGCTGACGTTACCGCTGTCCGGCGACAAGACAGGCCCGTTTCGCCAGATCGGACGGTCCGTTTACCGCGCGGCCAAAGCAGGTCCAAGAAGCAGGTGGTGCTGCGCACTCTGCTCAGTTTTGCGAGGCGACCGCCAATCCTGCGATGGAACGAAAGAAAGCTTTACTCCCCACCATGCGCCGACATCTTAGTTCACCTTTAACGGTCGCGCCATGGGCCTCTATGCCAAGTCGAACGCAACCTGAAATTACACTCGATACCCCTCTTCGCCTCGTTGATGCCGTGAAGATCGCGTTTCCTATGGGAGGAATTTCGGTCGCCGGTCTACGTCGCGAGCGCGATCGTAACCGATTGGTCACCGAGAAGATAGCGGGCAAGGAATTTACAACCCTGGCTCATATCCAACGGATGAGAGAGCTATGCCGCGAAGAACCAAGGGAGCCCGACTTCAGCTCAAGGCTGCCCGCCGGAATAAGAGCGGAAAGATCACCCACCAGGCAACCTGGATCATCAGAGACAACGGCCGGGATGTCAGCACAGGCTGCGTTGCAGATGAGATTGCGGCCGCGGAGGAAAAACTAAAGGACTACATAAGCTCTAAACACACGCCGAAGCGACGAATTCGCCACATAGATGATATCGCAGTTGCGGACGTTCTCTCGATCTATTTAGACGCGCAATTGGACAAACTTCGCGAGCGTTTCAGCGTCGATGGCGAGAGCGAAAATGCCATCCCCGATATCCGCAAGTTCAAAAAGCGGATCGAGCGGTTGAACGACTGGTGGGGAGCAAAAATGCTAGGCGAGGTAAACGGGGAGGCGTGTCGCTCGTTTGCCAAGAAGCGCGCCACGAGGGGAGGCGCGCGCCGAGACCTTGAAGACCTCCGCGCAGCCATTGGTCACCACGCGGCCGAAGGATATCATCGGGAAATCGTCAAGATATCGCTGCCACAGAAGGGCCAACCTCGGGACAAGTGGTTGACGCGGAGCGATGCGGCGAAACTGATTTGGACCTGCTGGCGCTATCGCGAAATGCAAAAGGGCTCTCGTCGGCCGACCGACGATGTGAAGGTCCCGACAAGCAAGCGTCCACTGCGCCATCTTGCACGGTTTATTTTATTGGGGATCTACAGCGGAACTCGTGCTGGAGCTATCGCAGCTGCATCTCCCATTCCGGCCATTGGTCGCTCTTACGTCGACTTAGAGCGCGGCCGCTACTACCGCCTGAAGCAGGGCAGCGCGAAAACCAACAAACGGCAGCCAACCGTGCCAATCCCCTTGCGCTTGCTTGCGCACCTGCGGCGCTGGCACCGAGCTAATCCAGAGGCGAAGCATTTCGTGGAGTACAACGGGAAGGCTGTGACCTCGGTGAAGACGGCATTCAAGAGTGCTGTCAGGCTCGCAGGCCTGGCACCGGGAATCTCCCCTCACACTTTGCGGCACACCGCAGCGACTTGGCTTATGCAGCGAGGGGCAGATCCGTGGCAAGCGGCGGGCTATCTCGGAATGTCGCTCGAGGTGCTGCTCAACACTTACGGCCATCACCATCCCGACTATTTGTCGGATGCGGTGGAAAAAATCGCCAGTCGCGATCCGACTGGGGAAAGAAGATCGCACGTTTCTAGTTCAATATCTGGTGCGGTTATTCCGATCCGGCGAAATGACGCCTGATAAGTTACTGAAATATCCGGCAGGCCCTGAATACGTATCTCTATGCAGAATCTCGCCTCTAAATTCCGGAATTGTTCAAATGTGTTAGGCGCGACACGCGCGCGCGGCTCGACAGGAAAGCTCGTTGCGTCTGCGCGAAATGCGGACATGCCATCTATGCTCCGCGCGGAAGGCCGAACCGGCCAGCCCTAGTGGAAACATCACCAGGGTGCCCGCAGCTTTGTCCCTGGTGGACAGGGACGCCGGCCAGCGTCGATATCGTTAGCGTGCAGCAATTTGACGGAGCGCAAGAAAGCCCGCTGCATATTAAAATCAAACATATCGTCGGTGAGTTATTGACCAACGATCCGTGCACGAGTGCAGGAAGCGTCGTAATCGGTGAGTATCTCAACCAACATGAGTCTTGTCTGTCGTCTCTTCACTTCACTCACTTTCGTAAAATGTGCGAGTCTCGACAGAAGGCAATCGCACGCGACGTTAGATTGTAAGGTGCTAGCACACGTGACGGTCGCGTCTGGCTATCCAATCGCCCCGGCTATTGAGACATGGGCATATCTATCCCGCTGTCGCTAAATGCGCTGTTATCGGCCGGCTTGATGCTCGCTGGGAAGAAGTGCCGGTCGCTCATAGTCAAGCAGCCTGGAGCTCAAATTGAGGTGGACCTTCTGATCGAATATGTGAGATCGCAGCTCGCCCGCTTCAAGGCGCCTCGCGAAATCATCTTTACGAACGAATTGCCGTGGACCGCATTGGGCAAACTTCAGTAATTCAAGTTGAAGGAGCTGGATGGCTGCTCGAGCAATCAAACTGCGGCAAGTTGATTGTTTGGCAGGAGACAATTTGCGGCTTTGCCGGGCATATCAGCGATCGCAGCCAACTCGAACCTCGCGACGGCAGTGCAGTTATCTTCTGCAAGCGTGAGTCAATGCCGGCCTGACAAAGAGGGATCTTCGCAGTTGCACTGCATCCACCCTAGGAACGCCACCTGTTCAGCCGGGACTACAAAGGCCGAGGGATAAGCCTAACACGCAGCGGACGTTAGAGGCGACAGGCGGGATGACGGCATTAAGGTCTCAGCTTTCCGACGATATGCTCGCTGCGCCTCGCCGGCATACCTTCAACGCATCGCCCCGTCGAGTAAAGTAAATCAGGCCAAAGACGCCAAAAGGGGCTTGAATCGTACGTAGCGTCAAATTGTACGATCTAGGACAACGACGCCGTGGCGCGCCCGGACGAACTCCGGGTAAGCCGTTAGATCCACTGCTTCGGCACCTCGGGAGGCGCCGCCGAGGAGCGGATGGCTGCCTCACTCGCCGGGCAATCGGCCCAAAGTGCGCGAGAGCAAAGGATGAGGAATGTACTGGACAGCGAAACGATGATCGACATCGCTCAATGTCTACAGACGAGAGACTTCGGCCGATAAACCCTTTGAACCCTTTCTGCAGCAGCGGGTAACTGCGAACTCCCGGGATGTCTGCACGGGAAAATGTCGACATGCATGCGAGTAGCTGGCCGACTTTCGTGGTCCGGCCCCGATGCGCTGAACGCCAACTGAAAATTGTTAGTTCGAGCACTCCTGCCGTTCGCTTTCCGCGCAATTGCCGAGTCTCTCGCTCAAAACCTCGGTACGAACAAACGAAAGATATTCATGACGGAAGCAAAATTGGCGACGCTGCTATCCTCGCTTACCCCGATCGCTCAAGTATTAGACGCTACCCCGACAGGATTACTGCCAGCTCTAGATGAAAGCTATGTGAGGCTACATACGAATGAGAATCCATTTCCGCTGCCACGCGAGGTGATGCGAAGCGCGATTGCAGCGCTAGAGCGGCAATACATTTATCCGGAGCATGACAATGTCGCCTTGAGGGAAGCGGCGGCCGCTGCCTATGGCATCTCTGTGGATCGCGTTATGGCAGGAAATGGATCATCTGAGCTTCTTAGCCTAGTCTATAGAGCCTTTCTTGCTCCGGGTGACAGCGTCGCAATGATGTCGCCGGGGTTTTCGTTTAATCGTCAGCTTGCCAAGCTACAAGGGGCGCAGTTAATTGAGGTCCGCTGCAACGAACATGACTGCCTGCCGATCAATAATCTGCTCTTCGGCCCTGCAAAACATGCCAAGTTCATTCTGCTGGCTAATCCGAACAACCCCACGGGCTCGTTCGTGCCCATTGCTGAGATCGAGCGACTCGTAGCGCAATATGACCGGTTGGTCGTCCTGGACGAGGCCTATATTGATTTCGCACCGGAGAACGGGCTGCATCTAGTCGATCGCTATTCGAATGTTCTGGTGTTGCGCACGTTCTCTAAGAGCTACGCGGTCGCGGGAATTCGCATTGGCTTCGCGTTCGGCCATCCCGAGCTGATTGGAAGACTTCGCGCCCTCCAAAATATGTTTAACATGAATGTGGTGGCTCATGCCGTCGGTATGAGTGTCCTTGCCCACCGCAGCGCTTACGACGAGAACCATAAGCATATAAAGAATGAGCGGCAGCGGATTTCGAACGCCCTTTCCGGCTTCGGCTTCTCGATACTGCCCTCACACGCAAATTTTCTGCTTGCCTGTGTCCCTGCCGGTCGGGACGGAAGATGGTGGCAAAGCGCTTTGGAACGTCAGAAGATCCTCGTTGCCACCTTTCCGGATGACGGCCTGGAAGATTGCATTCGCGTTAGCGTCGGCACAAGTGAGCAGATGGAGGCCTTTCTTGGCGCCGTCGGCAAGGTTCGCCGTGCTGCAGATCGCTACACTTGATCATCATTCTACTCGCGTCTGGCACGTGCACGAGAGGTTCTGCGGCGCCTGCTCTTGTCCCTAGCTGAGGCGCCTCGACGTCTACCGGACGAGCGCCTTGAATCATCCCATCGCCGGCGGGCAATCAATACTGGTCTGCATCACAAGCAATAGACCGCGCCTTCTACTCCAATCGTTTGCAAGCACGCGAACCTCAAACTCCTAAGCTGGAGATAATCAAGTGACTAACACCACTGCTTCAAACCCAACTTGCGGCATCTTCGATCATTTTGACGATAGTGGGCGCAACATCACCGAGCAATACGCAGACCGTTTAATGTTGGCCGAGGCCTACGATCGGCTCGGATTCTACGCCTATCATCTGGCCGAGCATCACTGTACCCCCCACGGACGAAGCCCGTCCCCGAACGTGTTTCTGTCCAGCGTCATACAGCGCACCCGCCGGCTTCGCGTCAACCAGTTGGTCATGCTGCTTAATCTGTACCACCCGTTGCGTGCCTTCGAGGAAATCTGCATGTTGGACCACTTGAGTAATGGCAGACTTGAAGTCGGTATTGGTCGTGGTTCACTCCCAATGGAGCTGACCTATTTCGGCGTGAATCCGGATGTGGCTTCTAGTCGCTACGAGGAAGCATCTCAGATCCTTGTCAATGCAATGAATGGCGGCATTCTAAACTATAGGGGCCAGCATTTTGTTTTGGACGATGTTCCCTTAACTCTTGCATCTCATCAGCGTCCGCACCCCCCGACGTGGGTCGCCACAAACCGGCCAGAGTCGGCCGGTTGGGCTGCGGCCAATGGCGCGAACCTTGCCTGTGTCGGACCGTCTTCTGTTGTTCGCAAAGTCACCGACGTATTTCGCGCTCATGGAAACCTTAGGCGCCCGGCCGACGGTGGGGACCTGTTTATTGCTTTGCTCCGCATGATTGTGATCGGACGTTCCCAGGCAGAGGCCTATTTGCTTGCCGCACCTGCTTACGAGCGGTGGCTCGCTAACTTTAAGTTCCTCTACGAAATGAACGACATACCGCTCCCGGCCAACCTTCCTCCGACCTTCGAGGCCGCAATCGCAAGCGAACTGTGCGTCGTAGGAACACGCGCTTCTGTGCGGCAGACCGTTCTTCAACATCTGGAAGAGGCCGGCGCTAATTATCTCCTTTGTCAGCCTGCATTTGGAAATCTGTCAGTCGATGCAGCCATCAATACCGCATCTGCCATCCACTCTGAGTTCATCGCGCCAGGCGGGTGATTGGCGCAGAATCACAGCTTGCGTGTGGTAGGCACAGTCAGAGGTTCCGGGCTTCTAGCGTTTGGCGAGAAACTTCAGTTCACCAGGAACGGGTAGCAGGGTGTCGGCATCAGACTTTGTCAAGCTCGATCTCGCCGTCGAGAACATTGAGCCCTCGAAGAGATAGTAAGACGAAAGCACGCCTTCGCTTGCTCGCGGAATCCTGAGTGCGCCCATCGAATTCCAACGCGCGAGCTACGCATTTGCCGCACCTGTTGAGCCATGCTCGCTTCAACGGCAACTAAGCCAATTCTGGGCACGCCAGGCCATTTTTCATTCCTTCAAACCTGATCCAGGACAATGGCATGGATCTTTTCGGCGTGCCCGACGCCAGCGTCGATCTTATCGGTCTTGACTTGAGCCCTGGGCGATCGCACAGCATCGATTTGGCCGGTACCAAAAGGGCGCGTAGCGCGCTGTCTCGGAATGCCGCTGGAGGTGCTGCTCAACAAGTTGGCCGCCACGTTCCGACTATTTGTGCGATGCCGTCGACAAAATCGCTAAGGCGACCCAGCCAGTGAACGAAAAGCGCACGTATCTGGTGCGGTTTCTGGTGCGGTGATTTCAGTCTGGCGACTTGGTGGCTGATAACTTATTGATTTATTTGGTGGGCCCGGCAGGACTCGAACCTGCAACCAGACCGTTATGAGCGGCCGGCTCTAACCATTGAGCTACAGGCCCCGCCGCGAGTCGGCTCGCGGGAATGCGCGGCCGGCAACGGTGCGGGGGTTCGTTTACAGGGATGGAGGCGGGGGTGCAATGCCGGGTTGGGCGGAAGGAGACGCCGGCGGCGTGGTTTACGAATTACCGAATTTTGGGATCGGGCCCTTATGCGCCTGTTTTGCCCGACGAGTCAACCGCTGTCCCCGTGGTTTTGGTTTTTCCTGCCGTAAGGCGCTGTAATCGGCCGGCTTTCTACTGTGCATGGGGTTGTTTTCGCGTTTTGGCGGGAGGAGGCCCGCAGGCCCCCGGTCGCGCCGGCGATTGACCGGCGGCCGGCCGCCCGCTCAGTCCACCGAGACCCCGGCGAACTCCACGACCTTGCGCCACTTCTCGGTCTCGTCCGCGACGAGCCTGCCGAACTCGGCCGGCGTCATGGGCCTCGGGATGCCGCCGGTCTCGGCGAGGCGTGCGACCAGCTTCGGGTCCTTCAGCGCTTCGCCGACCGCCTTGTTGAGGATCTCGACGATCTCGCCAGGCGTGCCCTTCGGCGCGGAGATGCCGTAGAACCCGACCGATTCGAAGCCCGGCACGGTCTCGGCGATGGCGGGCACGTCGGGCAGGGCGGGCCAGCGCTGCGGCGAGGTCACGCCGAGCGCGCGGACGCTGCCGCCCTTCGCCTGCTCGAGCGCGGAAGGCAGGTTGTCGAAGATCAGCTGCACCTTGTTGGAGATGATGTCGGGGAAGGCGATCGCCGATCCGCGATAGGGCACGTGCACCATGTCGCACTTGGTCATCGCCTTGAACAGCTCCGCCGACATGTGCACCGAGGTGCCGTTGCCCGACGAGGCGAACGAGATCTTGCCGGGATTGGCCCTGCAATAGTCGATGAACTCCTGAACTGACTTCACCGGCATCGCGTTGGAGACGACCAGCATGTTGGTGAGCTGCATGATGCTCGCGACCGGCGTGGTGTCGCGCAGGAAATCGAACGGCAGCTTCTTGTAGAGCGAGGTCGAGATCGCGTTGTTGGGCGCGACGAACAGCAGCGTGTAGCCGTCGGGGGCTGCGTTGATCGCGGCACCGGCCGCGATGTTGCCGCCGGAGCCGGCGCGGTTCTCGACGATGAATTGCTGACCGAGATGGTCCGACAGCCACTGCGCCATGATGCGTGCGACGATGTCGACCGGCCCGCCGGCGGCAAAGCCGATCAGCCAGTGCACGGGGCGGTCGGGGTAGGCGGCGGAGGCCGGAGGGGAGGCGGCGAAAAGACCTGACAGAAAGACCAGCCCGAAAACAGCGCACCGCAAAATTCGCAACATGTCGCCTCCCGTTGTTCTATCGTCGTTGTGGGCATGCTTTCACAAAAACCGCCCGCTGCCTACATCGCCTCTCGTCGATGTTGACGCAGGCGCAGCCGGAACGATCATGAAGTTCGCTTTTCCCATTCTTCTCGGCGCGGCACTGCTCGCGAGCCCCGCCGCCGCTCAAACCGGAGGCAACGCCATTCCGACCACCACGATCAGTTTGGGCACCGCAACGCCGGGCGGCGGCTTCCCGCTTTATGGCAACGCCTTCGCCGAGGTGATGAATGCAGCGGATGGCTCGCTCACCATCGCACCCCGCAACACCAAGGGCAGCAACGAAAACATTCCGCTCCTGGAGAAAGGCGAGCTCGATCTCGCTTTGGTCGCGGGCGAGCCGGCCTATGAGGCCTTTGCCGGCATCGGCCGGGCGAAGGTCGCGCAGAAGATCCTGACGGCCATCTATTCCAACCCCGGCATGTTCGTGGTGCGGGCCGACAGCCCCTACAAGACCATCCACGATCTCGTCGGACAGCCGATCGCGTTCGGCGCCAAAGGTTCGGGCCTCCCGATCCTGGCGCGCTACGTGCTCGACGGTCTCGGCCTGAAGCAGGACGAGGACTTCAAGGCCGTCTATCTCGACCGCGCCGGCGACGGGCCTGCGATGGTCGAGGATGGCCGCGTCGCCGCGCTCTGGGGCGCCGGCATCGGCTGGCCCGGGTTTGCCGCGGTCGCATCGAGCGCGTCAGGTGCGCGCTTCATCGCGCCCGATGCGGACGAGATCACGCGCATCCGTGCCAGGCACGCGTTCCTTAAACCGCTCACCGTGCCGGCCGGCTCCTATCCCAAACAATCCGAGTCGATCGCCTCGCTCGGTTCCTGGAGTTTTGTCCTCACGCGCGAGGATCTGCCCGACGACGTCGCCTATCGTCTCGCCAAGACGCTGCACGGCGTGGAAGCAACCTTCTGCAAGAAGCTGGCGCAGGCCTGCGAGACCACGGCGGCGAACACCGTCGCCGCAGCACCGAGGCCGGAGCTGATTCATCCGGGCGTGATGAAATATTTTCGCGAGATCGGAGTTGTGAAGTAGCGAACGGCCTGTGGTGAGTGGCGAATGGAGCTAGTCCTATTCGCCCGCTCCTATTGGCCATTCGCTAATCTCACTTCTTCACCAGTGGGCACGCCGGGTCCGGCGGGCCAAAGGCCTTCTCGCCGGAAATCGTCGCGAGGATCTTGTAATAGTCCCACGGATATTTGCTTTCCCCGGGCGTCTTCACCTGCACCAGCCAAAGGTCGTGCACCATCAGATTGTCGTCGCGCAAGTGGCCGTTGCGGGCGAAGAAATCCTCGACCGGCGTCTCGCGCATTTTCGCCGCGACCTTGAGCGGATCGTCGGTGCCGGTGGCCTTGATGGCATTGAGATAGTGCATCACGCTGGAATAGACGCCGGCCTGCCACATCGTCGGCATCTTGTTCGTCTTTGCGAAATAGCGCTTCGACCATTCGCGGGTCTTGTCGTCCATGTCCCAATAGAACGAGGTCGTTAGCAAGAGGCCTTGCGCCGCCTGCAGGCCGAGGCCGTGGATGTCGGTGATCAGCGCGAGCAGCGCCGCCATCTGCTGGCCGCCCTTGAAGACGCCGAATTCCGAGCCGGTCTTGATCTCGTTCATGTTGTTGGGCGGGCCGGCCGCGATGCCGATGATCTTGGCCTTGGAGGCCTGCGCCTGCAGCACGAAGGAGGAGAGGTCGGGCGTCGCCAGCGGCGGCTTCACCGAGCCCAGCACCTTGCCGCCATTGGCGGTGATGACGCTGGAGGCATCGCGCTCCAGCGAATGGCCGAAGGCGTAGTCGTCGGTGATGAAGAACCAACTGTCACCGCCGCGCTTGACCACGGCGTCCGCGGTGCCGACCGCGAGCGCCCGGGTGTCGAACACCCACTGCATCGCATAAGGCGAGCAGAACTTGCCGTGGAAATCGGCGGTACCGGTGGAGTGGGTGATGAACAGCCGCTTCTTCTCGTTGGCGATGTTCTGCACCGCGAGGCCAACGGCCGAGACCGGCACGTCGACGATCAGATCCACCTGGTCTACGTCGTACCAGCGCCGGGCGATCGCGCCGCCGACATCGGCCTTGAGCTGGTGGTCGCCGACCACGATGCTGATCGGCTTGCCGAGCACAGAGCCACCGAAATCGTCGATTGCCATCTGCGCAGCCGTCACCGAACCCTGGCCGGTTGGCGCCGAGGCCGGGCCGTTCATGTCGGTGAGAACGCCAATCTTGACGATGTCGTCGGACACCTGCGCCGACGCCGCACCCGTCAGTAGCGCTGCCGTCAAGGCGGCGGCGACCGGCAGTCCAAATCTCGCTGGATTCACGATTGTCCTCCCCTGATCCGGCGCGTTGGCCGAAAGTTGTCTGTCCCGGGTACGGCCCGGCTGAATTGGTTTCTTTTGCAACTATTTGGGGGTGGGCGTCAATCTCAGCCCGCGAAGCGGATCCGCCCGGCGCGGGAGGGGATCGCAGCCGGCAGGTCCCTCGGCGCTGCAATCAACGTGCCGGTTGATTGGGCGAAACTTCCCAATGGCCTGCCTCGGCGCGCTGACCCGCGCATCGTGAACTTGCCTTCCGGTCGTGGCTCAAACCAAGCGCCATTGCTTGTTGCCCGCGCGACGGCCACATCCGTCACGAGTGTGGCGCAATCGATGATCATGATCGCGTCGTTTTCAATGGAAACCTGTCATGGCCGTTCGCCGACTGACCGTTGCATTTGCGCTGCTCTGCGGCCTTGCCGGGGGCGTTGCGGCCTCGTTTGCCGAGGAGCGTGCGATTGTCCTGGCCTCGACGACATCGACGCAGGACACTGGCCTGCTCGATTATCTGTTGCCTATTGTCCGCGACAGGACCGGCATCGCGGTGACGGTGATCGCGCGCCGCAGCGACGAGGTGCTCGACGTAGCACGACGAGGCGAGGTCGACGTCGTGTTGATGCATGCCCGGCCACAGGAGGAGAAGTTCGTCGCCGACGGCTTTGGCGCGAAGCGATTCGACGTCATGTACAGCGATTTCGTTTTGGTCGGGCCGAAGAGCGATCCCGCCGGTGTGAAGGGCAAGGACATCGCGACTGCGCTAAAGGCCATCGAGGCCAAGGGGGCACCGTTCGTGACGCGCGGCGATCGGTCCGGCACCCATGCGGCGGAGCTTGCACTCTGGATCGTCGCCGGCATCGATATCGCGAGCGTCAAGGGCGCCTGGTATCGCGAGAGCGGGTACGGCATGACTGCCGCCCTCGACGCGGCTCGCACGGCCAACGCCTATGTGCTCGCAGATCGCGGCAGCTGGATTGCCTATAAGGACCGCGGCGATCTCGACGTCGTCGTCGAGGGCGACAAGCGGCTGCTCAACCAATACGGCGTGATGCTCGTGAATCCGGAAAAATTTCCGAACGTCAGGAAGGAGCTCGGGCAGGCCTTCATTGACTGGCTGATCTCGCCGGAGGGGCAGGCGGCGATCGCCAACTACAAGGTCGACGGGCAGCAGGTGTTCTTTCCGAACGCGGAGAAGCCAGGCGGCTGAAGGACGAGGCACGAGCGGTTGCCAAACTGCGCGATGCGTGGTCCATCATGAGGCATGACCCAGCGCCTGCCCCCCTCGCTGACGCCGCTAGACACCGCGCTCGCTATGCTTTTGCGCGGCGTTGATCCGGTTGAGCCGGTCCAATTGCCGCTGGATGAAGCGGCCGACTGTATCTCCGCGGGGATGCCGTTGCTGCCGGCCCATCCGCCGCGAGACATCGCGGCCGTCGATGGCTGGGCGCTGTGCGCCAACGATCTGGTCGGCGCGTCCTCCTATTCGCCGCTGCCTCTGGCCGAGCTTCCAGTGTGGGTCGAGACCGGTGATGCGATGCCCGCGGGATGCGATTGCGTGCTCGATACTGATGCGGTCGGGGTATCGGGCCCACTCGCCCAGGTGCTGGTGGAAGGCGTTCCGGGACAAGGCGTCGCGCGTGCCGGTAGCGATATCGCCGGGAACGCGCCCGTGGTCACAGGGGGATATCCCGTCGGTGCAGCGGCCCTGCTGCTCGCCCGTGTCGCCGGGCGCGACCAGCTAAGTGTCAGGCGGCCGCGGCTGCGCATCGTCAACGTGCCCGGCGGGACCGCGACGATGCAGATGATCGCCAGCCTCGCACGCAAGGCAGGACTCGATGTGAGCGCCCATCAAGCTGCCTCGCGCGGTACGGCATCGATCGGGGAGGCGCTCGATGCCTCCGCCTGCGATCTCCTGCTGACGATCGGAGGCAGCGGCGTCGGTCATGCGGATGGCACGGCCGCGGCGCTGGTGCAGCGCGGAGCGCAGCTCGATCATGGCCTTGCGCTCCAGCCCGGACGCACCGCGGCCTCAGGGCGGCTCGGAAAAGTTCCCGTCGTCGTCTTGCCCGGATCGCCAGCTCAGGCGCTGGCGGTCTGGCTTGCGCTGGTGCTTCCGCTGATCGATCGATTTTCGGCTCGGCAGCCGCGCCGCGCAGTGACCCTGCCGCTTGCGCGCAAGATCGCTTCCAGCGTCGGCATTGCCGAGATCGCCCTACTGGCCCAGGAACATAAGACGTGGCGGCCGCTTGCCGTGGGCGAATGGCCGCTCCAGGCCATGGCCGGCGCGGATGCATGGTTGCTCATTCCCGCCAGCCACGAGGGATTTGCCGCGGGCGAGCCGGTCGATGCTTATTTGATGCGGGAATGATATGGGTTCCGGCATGACGATGATCCCAAAGCCGCCAGACCGAAGCGCACTTGAACAGGAGCAATTCCTCAAAATCCTCTCCCGCGAGGAGGCGCTGGCGCGCTTTGACGATGCGCTGTTCCCGCGCGCAGTCCCGAGCGAAGCGCGCAAGCTTGCCGACGCGATCGCCGCAGCGCTGGCAGAAGACATCCCCGCGCCGATGGACGTGCCACCGTTCGATCGCTCCAATGTCGACGGTTTTGCCGTGCGCTCGGCGGATCTTTCAGTCGCCGGTGAGGGCGCGCCGGTGCGGCTCGCCCTCACCGGCGAGACCATTCATTGCGGCACCGTGCCGGCGCTGCAAGTGACCGCGGGAACCGCAACGCCGATCGCAACCGGCGGACCGCTTCCCCGCGGCGCCGATGCCGTGGTGATGGTCGAGCACACCCAGCCGGCCGGCGCTGATGCGATCGACGTCCGTCGCGCCATATCGCCGGGGCAGTTCGTATCCTACGCCGGATCTGACATCGCACGTGGCGAGACGCTGCTACGCGCCGGCACGATCATCGGCTCGCGCGAGATCGGCATGTTGGCGGCCTGCGGGATCGCCGAGGTGAAGGTCGCGCGCAAGGCGCGCGTTGCGGTGATCTCGACCGGCGACGAATTGGTGCAGCCCGGCGACACGCTCCCGCCGGCCGCAATCTACGACACCAACGGGGCGATTGTCGCGGCTGCGATCGACGAGAACGGCGGCGAGGCGGTCTTTCTTGGCGCCATTCCCGACGATGAAGCCAGGCTCGAAGCCGCGATGCGCGATGCGCTGGCGGCTGCCGACATGCTGGTGCTGTCAGGCGGCACGTCGAAAGGCGCGGGCGACCTGTCCCATCGCATCATCGGCCGGCTCGGCAGGCCCGGCATCATTGCGCACGGTGTCGCCCTCAAGCCCGGCAAGCCGCTGTGTCTGGCGGTGTGCGACGGCAAGCCGGTTGTGATCCTGCCGGGCTTTCCGACATCGGCGATGTTCACCTTCCATGACATGATCGTGCCGTCACTGCGCAAGATGGCTGGCTTGCCGCCGCGCTCCGATACCGTGGTGAATGCGACCGTGCCGGTGCGCGTTGCGTCGGAGCTTGGCCGGACCGAATTCGTCATGGTTTCGCTGGTCGAAGGCAATGATGGATTGATCGCCTATCCCTCCGGCAAGGGCTCCGGCGCGATCACATCGTTCGCACAGGCCGACGGCTTTTTGCGTATCGACGCGCTCGCTGACCAGATGCCGGCCGGCACGATGACCGAGGTGACTCTGTTCACGCCGCACGTGCGCGTGCCTGATCTCGTCATCGTCGGCAGCCACTGCACCGGCCTCGATCTCGTCACCACGCCTCTCGCGCATGCAGGTCTGATGGTGCGCTCGATTGCGGTCGGCAGCCTGGGCGGACTTGCAGCCGCAAAGCGCGGCGAATGCGATCTCGCGCCGATCCATCTGTTCGACCACAAGAGCGAGACCTACAACACGCCTTATCTCGTCGAAGGACTCGAGCTGGTGCCGGGCTGGCGGCGCATGCAGGGTATCGTCTTCCGCAAGGGTGACAAGCGTTTCGAAGGGCTTGGTGCGAAGGAGGCCGTCGCCGTCGCGCTCGCCGATCCCACCTGCATCATGGTCAATCGAAACCAGGGCGCCGGCACGCGCATCCTGATCGACCGGCTGCTCGGTGGCGCCCGCCCTGAGGGATACTGGAACCAACCGCGTTCGCACAATGCCGTCGCGGCGGCCGTCGCGCAGCACCGCGCCGACTGGGGGATGACCATTGCGCCGGTCGCCCATGCCGCCGGCCTCGGTTTCATTCCGCTCTCGGAAGAGCATTATGACTTCGCGCTGGTGACGGCGCGAAAGCAGCGGCCCGCGGTGCAGGCTTTTCTCGATGCCCTCGGTTCGGGCGAGGCGCGTACGGCGCTGGAGCGAGCCGGCTTCCGACCCGCTTAGACAATCGGCTTTCGGCCGCGGCGCCGATGCATTCCGGGCCTACGTTATGACGCCTCGTCGGTGCCGCTGGAGGCGGCTTGCGCGGCGCGTTCACGCTCCTCGGCTTCGGCGAGCGCACGCTGCGCGGCGGGCGGCAGCGGCTTCGGGGCCGGAGGGACCTCAACGATCGTGTCGCTGCCCGTGGCCTGCTGGCTCAGCCGCTTGGTGCGATCGATCGCGATCGAGAGATCGAATACGAAATCGACGACCGTGAAAATGGCATTCAGGAGCGGATCGATCATGGCTGGTCCGGAGGCATGTCCCGACCAGTGGTCGCTGCCGGGCTCGACCCGGTTCGATGTCCCGTTGAACTCCATCAGGCCGCATCATCCAGCGCCGCCAGCCGCTCTGCTTCGGCGATGTCCTCCACCGTGTTGGCATTGAAGAACGGATCGAGCGGCTCGGCAGGCCACCTCACCGTCGCGAGCGGATAGCGCGCGGTCCAGCGGTCGATCTTGCGGACATCCTCGACGACCAAGGCGTGGCGCAGCTCGGCGCGCAAGGCGACGCGCCACAAGCCGATCACCGGATGCGACTGATTGCCTGATGCGGCGACCGCGAGCTGGGCGTTCTCTCGCAGGCGCCCGCCGTGCAGGGCCGCGACGAGGTCGCGCGGCAGGAACGGGCAGTCACCGGCGGCGCTGAGCACCCATTCGATCTGCGGCCGGTTCGCTGCGGTCCAGTCGAGCGCGGCGAGGATGCCGGCGAGCGGGCCGGGGAAGCCGGGCACATCGTCGGCAATGACCTGCAAGCCGAACCGCGCGAAGCGTGCCGGGTCACCATTTGCGTTGAGGATCAGCCCGTCGCATTGTGGCTTGAGGCGCGCGATCACGCGCTCCAGAATGGTGCGTCCGCCGATCGTGCGCATCGGCTTGTCGCCGCCGCCCATGCGGCGTGCGAGACCGCCGGCGAGCAGCACGCCTTGCGTCAGCGGAGTTTCAGTCGTCACCACTTTCACCCTTGCGCTTGTGCCTTGCCGATTCCTCCTCGACGTAAGCGAGATTCTGGTCGTAGACGATCCGCTCCTCGCCGGCGAGTACGATGAAACGCTTTCCGCGGGTGCGTCCAACCAGCGTCAGGCCCACTTGTCGCGCGAGATCGACGCCCCATGCGGTAAAGCCGGAGCGCGATACCAGGATCGGAATGCCCATGCGCACCGTCTTGATCACCATTTCCGAGGTGAGGCGTCCCGTGGTGTAGAGGATCTTGTCGGATGCATCGACGCCGTGGCGGTACATCCAGCCCGCGATCTTGTCGACGGCGTTGTGGCGGCCGACGTCCTCGGTGTAGCAGAGCGGCTCGCCCTCCCTGCACAGCACGCAGCCGTGGATCGCGCCGGCTTCGAGATAGAGCGAGGGCATGGTGTTGATGGTCTGGGTCATCTGGTAGAGCCAGGAGGTGCGCAATGCGGCCTTCGGCAGTGCGACGCTTTCGACCGCTTCCAAGAGGTCGCCGAAGGCGGTGCCCTGCGCGCAACCCGACGTCTGCGTCCGCTTCTTCAGCTTGGCTTCGAAATTGGTGTGGTGCTCGGTGCGCACGACGACGACCTGGAGGTCGTCGTCGTATTCGACCTCGGTGACAGCGTCATTGTATTTCAGCATGTTCTGGTTCAGCAGGTAGCCGAGCGCCAGATATTCCGGATAGTCGCCGATCGTCATCATGGTGACGATCTCCTGCGAATTCAGATAGAGCGTCAGCGGTCGCTCCATCGGGACCTTGATCTCCACCCTGGCGCCGGTCTGGTCGGTTCCGGTCACGCTCTGGGTCAGGCGCCGGTCGTCGGGGTTTGGGATAATCAGGGGCACCGGGACTTTATCGATCTTCATCATGGCCGCGACGTTAGCATGACATTCGGGTCAAGCCGATATAAGCATGCCCACAATGCTTAAGTAGACGGTTCCAGCCGCGTCATGCGGCTGGCGGAGATCGAACTGTTATGAAAGTCATCGGCCTTGCAGGCTGGAGCGGTGCGGGCAAGACCACGCTGTTGACGCGACTGATCCCGCATTTCAACGCGCGGGGCCTGCGCGTCTCCGTGATCAAGCATGCGCATCACCAGTTCGACGTCGATGTGCCCGGCAAGGATTCGTGGCGCCATCGCGAGGCCGGTGCGGCCGAGGTGCTGGTGGCCTCGTCGAACCGCTGGGCGCTGATGCACGAATTGCGCGGTGCAGCCGAACCGCGATTGCCGGAGCTGCTGAGCAAGCTGTCCGAAGCCGATCTCGTCGTGGTCGAGGGTTTCAAGCGTGAGCCGCATCGCAAGATCGAGGTGCATCGCGCCGGCAACGGCAAGCCGCTGCTGTTTCCTGACGATCCCGGTATTGTCGGAATTGCAACCGACGCGGCGGTTGAAACCCGGCTGCCGACTGTCCATCTCGACGATATCGAGGCTGCGGCGGCGTTGCTGCTGCATGCGGCGATGCCGGCCGAGGAAGCGGTGGCAAGAAGCGCGGCGAGGCGCTGACGAGGCACCATGGCGCAACTGTCGGACGATTGCTTTGCTTTCGGCGGACCGATGATGTCGGTCGACGAGGCCGTGGGCCTGATCACGGCACGCGTCAGCGCGATTGCTGACATCGAGACGGTGGCGCTTGATGACGCCGACGGGCGCGTGCTGGCGCGCGATATCGCAGCGCCGCTGCCGCTGCCGCCTTTCACCAACTCCGCGGTCGATGGTTACGCCGTTGGCAATGCCGACCTTCCGCAAGAGGCGGAACAGGCATTCCCGCTCGACGGGCGCATCCAAGCCGGCGGCTCTGCACAAGCGCCGATCAAGCCTGGTCACACCGCGCGCATTTTTACCGGCGCGCCGATGCCGCCGGGGGCCGGGACGGTCTTCATGCAGGAAGACGTCCACGTCGATGCATCAGGCAAGATCGTGCTGCCGTCCGGGCTGAAGCCCGGCGCCAATGTTCGCCCGGCGGGGGAGGACATTCCCGTTGGCCATGTCGCGCTGCGCGCCGGCCAGCGGCTGCGGCCGCAGCATGTCGCGCTTGCGGCGGCATTCGGCCTTGTCAGGTTCGAGGTCGTCAGGCGTATTCGCGTGGCGGTGTTCTCCACGGGCGATGAGCTCGCCTCGCCGGGCGAGTCGCGTGCGGCGTCGCAGCTGTTCGATTCCAACCGTTTCATGCTCATGGCGATGCTGCGCCGTCTGGGCTGCGAGGTCTCGGATCTCGGCATTCTGCGCGACGAACGCACTTCGCTGGCGAACGGATTGAAGCAGGTCGCGGGAGGCCATGATCTCATCCTCACCACCGGCGGTGTCTCGACCGGCGAGGAGGACCACGTCAAGGCGGCGGTCGAGAGCGTCGGCTCACTGGTGCTGTGGCGGATGGCGATCAAGCCGGGCCGGCCGGTGGCGATGGGCATCATTGGCGGCACGCCGCTGATCGGGCTGCCCGGCAATCCCGTCGCGAGCTTTGTCACCTTTGTCCACGTGGTGCGGCCAACGGTGCTCGCGCTCGCCGGCAGTCTGCCGGAACCGCTGGTGCCGATCCCGTTGCGCGCGGCGTTCACTTACAAGAAAAAGCTGGGCCGCCGCGAATATGTGCGTGCCTCCTTGCGACGTGGACAAGATGGTACGCTCGAAGCCGTCAAGTTTCCGCGCGAAGGGGCCGGGCTGTTGTCGTCGTTGGTGGAGACCGATGGCCTGATTGAACTGGGCGAGGATATCGCGCGCGTGGAGCCGGGTGAGGACGTAGGTTTTCTGTCCTATGCAGCCCTCATCTGAAGCCCTTGCGTTGACGCCCTTGATCCCTCCCGCCATGTTGCGCCCATGACCAGAACGACGCTCGATCTCACCGGGCTGAAATGCCCGCTGCCCGCCTTGAAGACACGCAAGGCGCTGAAACCATTGCAGCCGGGCGATCAGCTTGAAGTCCACTGCACGGATCCGTTGTCGGTAATCGACATTCCGAACCTTATCCGTGAGACGGGCGATAGGGTGGAGATCACCGAGCGCAACGAGGCGCGCATCGTGTTCTTGATAGAAAAGACGAATGGTTCGATAGAAAGCGCCAATGCTGCGCTGCGTTCTTAGGCGCGTTACTGCGCCGATACCGACCTTTTATCTATCGACATCGATCACAGCTTCTGCCCCAATCGACTTTGTGCTCTCGGCCGCGGCGGTTGAGTCTTCTCCGCGATGCGCGGAGCAGCGGGCCAGGCACGCAAGCCTGCATATCGTATCGGGCATAGACCCCCGGCCGAGGGGTTAACGTTTTCAGATGCGCGTGACGATCCTGGCGCGTGTCGGGTGATTGTGCGGAGCAGCAGGGACGGCTGCGCCGCAATGGGCTGAGGAACAGAAGCGTAGCGGCAGCCTTGCTCAGAAGGGCAGCTGCAGGGGAGGAGTGCATGACGACAATTGAGAGCGCTGGAAGAATTTCGGGCGCCGGCGCCGGTTTTCTGGATCGCGAGCGCACGATCGCCAAGGCCGGCTTCAATCGCTGGCTGGTGCCGCCGGCGGCGCTGTGCATCCATCTGTGTATCGGTATGGCCTATGGCTTTTCGGTGTTCTGGCTGCCGCTCTCCCGTGCGATCGGATTGACTGCGCCGAAGGCCTGCCCGGATATGTCGCTGTGGTCGGAGCTCTTCACGACGACCTGCGACTGGAAGGTCGCAAGCCTAGGGTGGATGTTCACCCTGTTCTTTGTCCTGCTTGGCGTCTCCGCCGCGATCTGGGGCGGCTGGCTTGAGCGGGCCGGTCCGCGCAAGGCCGGCTTCGTTGCCGCGCTTTGCTGGGGGGGCGGCCTCCTGATCGGCGCGCTCGGCATCTACTTCCATCAACTCTGGATCATGTGGCTCGGGGCTGGCGTCATCGGCGGCGTCGGGCTCGGCCTCGGCTACATCTCGCCGGTCTCGACGCTGATCAAGTGGTTCCCCGATCGGCGCGGCATGGCGACCGGCATGGCCATCATGGGCTTTGGCGGTGGTGCGATGATCGGCGCGCCATTCGCCAATCTGCTGATCAACTACTTCAAGTCGTCGAGCGACGTCGGTGTGTGGCAGACCTTTGTCGTCATGGGTGTCGTCTATTTCATCTTCATGACTATCGGTGCCTTCGCCTATCGCGTGACGCCAGGTGGCTGGAAGCCTGAGGGTTGGACGCCGCCAAGCGAAAACAAATCGATGATCACCGAGCATCATGTCCACCTGAACAACGCGCACAAGACGCCGCAGTTCTGGCTGATCTGGTGGGTGCTGTGCTTGAACGTGTCGGCCGGTATCGGCGTCATCGGCATGGCCTCGCCGATGCTGCAGGAAATCTTTGCCGGCAAGCTGATCGGACATCCCGAGCTCACCTTCAGTCAGCTCTCGGCCGATCAGAAGACCGTGATCGCCGGCATTGCGGCGGGCTTTGCCGGTCTGCTCTCGCTGTTCAACATCGGCGGCCGTTTTGCCTGGGCGTCGCTGTCCGACTATATCGGCCGCAAGAACACGTATTATACGTTCTTTATTCTCGGCATCGTGCTCTACGCGCTGGCGCCAACCTTCGCAGCGATGGGTTCGAAGCTGCTCTTCGTGCTCGGCTTCGGAATCATCCTGTCGATGTATGGCGGCGGCTTCGCGACCGTGCCGGCCTATCTCGCCGACATGTTCGGGACCCAGTTCGTCGGCGCCATCCATGGACGGCTGCTGACGGCATGGTCCACTGCGGGGATCATCGGCCCAGTCGTGGTGAACTACATCCGCGAGTTTCAGCTCGCGGCGGGCGTGCCCCGTGATCAGTTGTACAACACGACCATGTACATACTCTGTGCGATGCTGATCGCGGGTATCATCTGCAACTACCTCGTCAAACCGGTCAATTCGAAATGGTACATGAGCGAGGCGGAGGTCGCGAAGTTGCAGGCGGCGAACGCTGGTGCGGGTCCGGTCCAGACCGGCTCGTTCGGGATCGGCACCGGCGGCCTGGATGGCAAGGCTGCGCTGTTCTGGCTGTTCGTCGGCATCCCGCTGATTTGGGGTGTGTACAAGACGCTCCAGAGCGCCTGGCAGATCTTCTGATCGCAAAGCCATATCGTCGCGGGATGCCGACTGTTCGGCATCCCGCGACATCTGTCTTCCAAATCGAAAATGGGACCCAGGGGGATTTCCGATGCTTCGCACTCGTATCTGCCTTGCCGCCGTGCTGCTGGCCGCAGGCCTTCACACCGCATCCGCACAGACGGCAACCACGCCGGCTAATCCGGCGCCTGCCGCGACGACCACCGCCAAGCCGCCGGGCAAGATCAAGCTCACCATGCAGAAGCTGAAAGAGATGAAGGCGAAGTGGGCCGCCAACAAGCCGAAGCTGAAGGCGTGCCGCGCCGAGGTGAAGGCCAAGGGACTGATTGGCGACGACCGCTGGTTCTTCATCCAGGACTGCATGGAGAAGACCTGACAAGGTGCCGCGCTCAACTCGCTCAAGGCGGCGTGGCAGGGCGGCTGGCCGCCCCCTAAATGATGGCAGAGACGCTCTAAATTCGCTTGGCATCTGGTATGCCAGACGCTAGAGTTGCCTGGAAAAGAAGCCTGAACTGCGCGGCGGGCAATCCGGTTCCCCGAATGTCAGGCGTGGAAGTAAGGACGCATCGCGATGGGTTATCTCGCTCAGAGATCATTGCGCTTTTGAGGAGAACGCGACGTTTCCATGAGCAGCAACGACGACGTTCACAAGGTCAGGGACTTCGAGCATCCGGGCGAGGGGCGCCGGCGCGCCAAGGCGACGCCCAAGGGCAGGCAGGTCGATCCCACAGCCGCACACGAGATCGAGCAATTGCTCGGCGACAAGCCCCGGCGGCGCGATCTCCTGATCGAATATCTGCACCTGATCCAGGATACCTATCACCAGATATCGGCTGCGCATCTTGCCGCGCTCGCCGACGAGATGAAGCTTGCCTTCGCCGAAGTGTTCGAGACCGCGACCTTCTACGCGCATTTCGATGTGGTGAAGGAAGGCGAGCCCGACGTCGCGCCGCTGACGATCCGTGTCTGCGATTCGTTGACCTGCGCCATGCTCGGCGGCGAAAAGCTGCTCGCGGATCTGCAAGACGCTGCGGGCCCGGGCATCCGCGTCGTGCGTGCGCCTTGCGTCGGCCGGTGCGACAGCGCGCCTGCCGCCGAGGTGGGCCACAACTTCGTCGATCATGCGACCGTGGCCAATGTGATGGCGGCGGCACAGGCCGGCGACACTCACGCGCATCTGCCCAAACATATCGGCTACGACGCGTATGTCGCCGGCGGCGGCTATAAGCTGCTCAATCGCGTGCGCTCCGGTGAGCTGTCGACGGACGATTTGCTGAAGTCGCTCGACGACGCCTCGTTGCGGGGCCTCGGTGGCGCCGGCTTCCCGACCGGGCGCAAATGGCGCGCAGTGCTCGGCGAGCCAGGTCCGCGATTGATGGCGATCAACGGCGACGAGGGCGAGCCCGGTACGTTCAAGGATCGTGTTTACCTGGAGAGCGACCCACATCGTTTCATCGAGGGCATGCTGATCGGCGCGCATGTGGTGCAGGCCTCCGACGTCTACATCTACATTCGCGATGAATATCCGGCCTCCCGCGAGATCCTGACGCGCGAGATCGCAAAACTTCCCGCAGGCGGCCCGACGCTGCACATGCGCCGCGGCGCCGGCGCTTACATCTGCGGCGAAGAATCCTCGCTGCTCGAAAGCATCGAGGGCAAGCGCGGCCTGCCCCGGCATAAGCCGCCTTATCCGTTCCAGGTCGGCCTATTCGGCCTGCCGACGCTGATCAACAACATCGAGACGCTGTGGTGGGTGCGCGACATCGTCGAGAAGGGCGCCGACTGGTGGAAGGGCCATGGCCGCCATGAGCGTCATGGCCTGCGCAGCTTCTCGGTTTCGGGCCGAGTCAAAAATCCCGGCATGAAGCTCGCACCCGCGGGCATCACCGTGCGCGAATTGATCGACGAATATTGCGGCGGCATGGCCGATGGCCATCAGTTCTACGCGTATCTTCCCGGTGGTGCGTCCGGCGGTATCCTGCCGGCGTCGATGGATGACATCCCGCTCGATTTCGGCACGCTGGAGAAATACGGCTGCTTCATCGGTTCGGCCGCGATCGTGATCCTGTCGCAAAAGGACAGCGTGCGCGCAGCCGCGCTCAACCTGATGAAGTTCTTCGAGGACGAGAGCTGCGGCCAGTGCACGCCGTGTCGGGTCGGAACCCAGAAGGCGGCGCAGCTGATGCAGAAGCCGGTCTGGAACCGCGCATTGCTGGAAGAATTGAGCCAGGCGATGCGCGATGCCTCGATCTGCGGCCTCGGACAGGCGGCCTCGAATCCGCTGTCCTCCGTGATCAGATATTTCCCTGACGAGTTCAAGGAAGCGGCCGAATGACGAAGATTACGTTCGAGCTCGACGGCAAGCAGGTCGAGGCTAATGCCGGCGAGACGATCTGGCAGGTCGCCAAACGCCAGGGCCGCGACATCCCGCATCTCTGCTATTCGCCTGCGCCCGACTATCGCCCCGACGGCAATTGCCGCGCCTGCATGGTCGAGATCGAGGGCGAGCGCGTGCTGGCGGCATCGTGCAAGCGGACACCATCGGTCGGCATGAAGGTAAAGACCGAATCCGCGCGCGCGACGGCCGCGCAGAAGATGGTCATGGAGCTGCTGGTCGCCGACCAGCCGGCGCGCGAGACCAGCCACGATCCGGATTCGAAGTTCTGGCATTGGGCTGAAGCCACAGGGGTCACCGAGAGCCGCTTTCCCGCGGCCGAGCGCTGGGAGACCGACGCCAGCCATCCGGCGATGCGGGTCAATCTCGATGCCTGCATCCAGTGCGGCCTCTGCGTGCGCGCCTGCCGCGAGGTCCAGGTCAACGACGTCATCGGCATGGCCTACCGTAATCACGGCGCCAAGATCGTGTTCGATTTCGACGATCCCATGGGCGAGTCCACTTGCGTCGCCTGCGGCGAGTGCGTGCAGGCCTGCCCGACCGGCGCGCTGATGCCGGCCGTGATGCTGGACGATGCGCAGACCCGCGTCACCTATGCCGACAGGAAGGTGGATTCACTCTGCCCGTTCTGCGGCGTCGGCTGCCAGGTGACCTATGAGGTCAAGGACGAGAAGGTGATCTATGCCGAGGGCCGCGACGGCCCCGCCAATCACAACCGTCTCTGCGTCAAGGGTCGTTTCGGCTTCGACTACATCCATCATCCGCATCGCCTGACCAAGCCGCTGGTGCGGCTGCCGAATGCGAAGAAGGATGCCAACGACCAGGTCGATCCCGCCAATCCCTTCACGCATTTCCGCGAAGCGAGCTGGGAGGAAGCGCTCGACCTGGCGGCCAAGGGCCTCGCGAAAATCCGCGACGAGAAGGGCTCCAGGGCGCTGGCCGGCTTCGGCTCTGCCAAGGGCTCGAACGAAGAGGCCTATCTGTTCCAGAAATTGGTGCGCACCGGCTTTGGTTCGAACAATGTCGATCACTGCACCCGGCTGTGCCACGCCTCGTCGGTGGCAGCGCTGTTCGAAGGCTTGAGCTCCGGCGCAGTGTCCGCGCCCTTCTCGGCTGCGATGGATGCCGAGGTCATCATCGTGATCGGCGCTAACCCGACCGTGAACCATCCGGTCGCTGCGACCTTCATCAAGAACGCGGTCAAGCAGAACGGCGCCAAGCTGTTCGTGATGGATCCTCGCCGGCAGTCGTTGTCGCGTCATGCCACCAAGCATCTGCAGTTCAAGCCCGGCTCCGACGTCGCCATGCTGAACGCGATGATTCATACCATCATCACCGAAGGCTTGACCGACGACCAGTACATCGCCGGCTACACCGAGGGGTTCGAGGACCTCAAGGAGAAGATCAAGGAGTTCACCCCTGAGAAGATGGAGGCGATCTGCGGCATCCCGGCGCAAACGCTGCGCGAGGTGGCGCGGACCTATGCCCGCGCGAAATCCTCGATCATCTTCTGGGGCATGGGCATCAGCCAGCACGTCCACGGCACCGATAATGCGCGCTGCCTGATCGCGCTGGCGCTGATCACCGGACAGGTCGGCCGGCCCGGCACGGGCCTACATCCGCTGCGCGGCCAGAACAACGTGCAGGGCGCTTCCGATGCCGGCCTGATCCCGATGTTCCTGCCGGACTACCAGCCGGTCGGCCGCGACGACATGCGCGGCGCCTTCGAGAAGCTGTGGGGCCAGGAGCTCGATCCCGTGCGCGGCCTGACCGTCGTCGAGATCATGAACGCGATCCATGCCGGCGAGATCAAGGGCATGTATGTCGAGGGCGAGAACCCTGCGATGTCCGATCCCGATTTGCAGCATGCGCGCGGCGCGCTCGCCATGCTCGATCATCTCGTGGTTCAGGATCTCTTCGTCACCGAGACCGCGTTTCATGCCGACGTGATCCTGCCGGCCTCGGCATTCGCTGAAAAGGACGGCTCCTTCACCAACACCGATCGACGCGTGCAGCTCGCACGCCAGGTGATCAAGCCGCCCGGTGATGCGCGCCAGGATCTCTGGATCATCCAGGAGATCGGCAAGCGCATGGGCCTGCCGTGGAATTATTCCGGCCCGGGCGATGTCTACACCGAGATGGCCGAGCTGATGCCGTCGCTGAAGAACATCAGCTGGGAGCGGCTGGTGCGCGAAGGCGCGGTCACCTACCCGGCCGATGATCCGAACAAGCCCGGCAACGAGATCATCTTCACCACCGGCTTCCCGACGGAAAGCGGCCGCGGCAAGATCGTGCCGGCCAAGGTCATTCCGCCGGACGAGCTGCCTGATGCCGAATATCCGATGGTTCTCTCGACCGGCCGCGTGCTGGAGCACTGGCACACCGGCTCGATGACCCGCCGCGCGCAGGTGCTCGACCAGATCGAGCCGGAAGCGGTTGCGTTCATGTCGCCGAAGGACATGCGCAAGAAGCAGCTCGTGCCCGGCGATTTCATTCGCCTGGAGACCCGTCGCGGCGCGATCGAGGTCAAGGTCCGCTCCGACCGCGACGTGCCGGAAAACATGGTGTTCATGCCGTTCTGCTACGCGGAAGCGGCGGCGAACCTTTTGACCAACCCGGCACTCGACCCGTTCGGCAAGATTCCGGAGTTCAAGTTCTGCGCGGCACGTGCCGAGCGCGCGGAGATGAGGGATGCGGCGGAGTAGGGCGCGGTCGTCGTTTGACGGCGCAGCACGGCGCCAACCACGGTGTCGTCCTGGCGAACGCCAGGACGACGGCTAGGGTGTCGCTTCGCACCTCGCAATGACGGTGTTAGAAGTGGCGCATGTCCAAAGTCACCCCGGCCACCCGCGCGCTCACAGCCGCAGGCGTGGTCTTCACGGTCCATATCTACGACTACGACCCTGATGCCGAGAGCATCGGCCTCCAGGCCGCTGCCGCGTTGGCCGAAGATCCCGCGCGTGTCCTCAAGACGCTGATGGCGCTGGTGGATGGCAAGCCGGTCTGCGTGATCGTTCCGTCCGATCAGGAAGTCTCGATGAAGAAGCTCGCCGCCTCCGTCAGCGGCAAGTCGGCGCAGATGATGAAGCCGCCGGAGGCTGAGCGCGTCACCGGCTACAAAGTCGGCGGCATCAGTCCGTTCGGGCAGCGCAAGCAGGTCCGCACCGTGATCGAGCAGAGTGCGCTTGCGCACGGGCTGGTCTATCTCAATGGCGGTCAGCGCGGCCTGCAGGTGCGCATGAAGCCAACTGATGTGCGGGACATCGTGAAGGCGGTCGTCGCGGACGTGCTGGCGTGAGCGTTTTGCCTACTGCTTCTGCAACAATTTGAGCCGGCAACGCAGCGCCTCGCGGATATGCGCGCGCGCGAGCTGCTCGGCCTTGTCACCGTCGCGCGCGGCGATGGCTTCGATGATGGCCTGGTGCTCGCCGTGACTGGTCGAGGGACGACCTGTCACGGTGAAGGTGGTCGGGCCAAGCAGGGCGATCCAGTCCTGCAATTCGCGGGACGCGTTGTCGAGATAGCGGTTGCGCGCGGCGCGGCAGATTGCTTCATGAAAGGCGCGGTTGAGCTTCGCCATCTCGGCGGCGCCGGTCTCGGACGCCTCGACAAGGGCTTGCTCGATATCCCTGAGCGCGTCGATCTCCGGAGCTGATGCGTGCTCGGCGGCAAGGCGCGCCGAGGCGCCTTCCATGATCTCGCGCATGGCGTAGAGCTCGAGCACTTCCGATATGTCGAGGTTGCGCACGATCAGCCCGCGGCCAGCGGCGGGCGCCACGAAACCGCGGGCGGCGAGCCGGCCCAGCGCTTCGCGCACCGGCGTGCGGCTGACCTTCAGCCGCTGCGCGACCTCCTCCTCGCGCAGGCGGTCGCCGGCCCGGTAGCTGCCGGCCTGGAGCGCCTCGCAGAGCGAGCGGAACACGGCTTCGCCGAGTGCCACGCCGCCGCCGCGCGTGATCGATCCGCTTGCCTTTGCCGGGCGTCTGGCCATGAACCCTCGAAATGCAGCCTGCCCATGCAGAGATGCCGCTTGCAGCGCTTATGTATATCTTTGTATACAATAGTACGCAATGGCTGTCGGGGTTGACCAAGGCCGCCAGCGAGCAGAATGTCTCCAACTTCGTCGCATCGGACCGAGGGAATGGGCAGCAAATACGATGTGCTGGTGATCGGCGGCGGCAACGCGGCGCTGTGCGCGGCGATCTCGGCGCGCCGTGGCGGTGCATCCGTGTTGGTTCTCGAAGGTGCGCCAAAGTTCTACCGTGGCGGCAACACCCGCCACACCCGCAACATGCGCTGCGCCCATGATGCCGCGACCGAAATCCTGACCGGCCCCTACACCGAGGAGGAGTTCTGGGAGGATTTGCTGCGCGTGACCGGCGGGCAAACCGACGAGGCGCTCGCCCGCCACATGATCCGGGAGTCCAAGGACATCCTGAACTGGATCGTGGAACAGGGTGTGCGCTGGCAGCCCTCGCTCGGTGGGACGCTGAGCCTCGGTCGCACCAACTCGTTCTTTCTCGGCGGCGGACGCGCGATGCTGAATGCGCTCTATCTCACCGCCGAGCGGCTCGGTGTGGACGTGGCATACGACGCTGAAGTCACCGATCTCGTGATCGAGGACGGCTTGTTTCTCGCCGCACGCCTGAAGCGACCGATCAAGGGCGCGACCGAGATTCGTGCCACGTCATTGGTCGCAGCAGCCGGCGGGTTCGAGGCCAACATCGAATGGCTGAAGCAATATTGGGGCGAGGCCGCCGACAACTTTCTGATCCGCGGCACGCCCTACAACCGCGGCTCGGTCCTGAAAATGCTGCTCGACAACGGCGTGCAGGAGGTCGGCGATCCCACCCAGTGCCATGCGGTCGCAATCGATGCGCGCGCGCCGAAATTCGACGGCGGCATCATCACGCGGCATGACTCGGTGGTGTTCGGCATCGTCGTCAACAAGCACGCCCAGCGCTTCTACGACGAGGGCGAGGACATCTGGCCGAAACGCTATGCCATCTGGGGACGGTTGGTCGCGGCGCAGCCCGACCAGATCGCCTACATCATCTTCGACTCGACAGTGGTCACGAGCTTCATGCCGACGCTGTTTCCGCCGATCGCCGGGCGGACCGTGGCAGAACTTGCCGGCAAGCTCGAGCTTGATCCCGGCGCGCTGGAAAAGACCGTTACCGAGTTCAATGCGGCGGTGCGGCCCGGGACGTTCGATCACACCATCCTGGACGATTGCGTGACCCAAGGCCTCACGCCGCCGAAGACGCACTGGGCGCGCAAGATCGAGACCCCGCCCTATCTCGCCTATCCGGTGCGGCCGGGCATCACCTTCACCTATCTCGGCACGCGCGTGAACAAGGAGGCGCGGATGCTGATGGCTGACGGAAAACCGTCCGGCAACATGTTCGCCGCCGGCGAGATCATGGCCGGCAACGTGCTCGGCAAGGGGTATGCCGCCGGCATGGGCATGACCATCGGCAGCGTGTTCGGGCGGATCGCAGGACGGGAAGCGGCGAAACATGCACGGAACTAGAACTCTTGATGAAGCCGATCGTCTGATGACGGTCTGCAATTCATGCCGCTACTGCGAGGGGCTTTGCGCGGTATTCCCCGCGATGGAGATGCGGCGCGCCTTCTCCGACGGCGATCTCAACTATCTCGCCAACCTCTGCCATGCCTGCGGCGCGTGCTATGTCGATTGCCAGTTCTCGCCGCCGCACGAGTTCAACGTCAACGTTCCCAAGACGCTGGCGATCGCGCGCGCGGAATCCTATGCGGCTTATGCCTGGCCGCAGGCGCTCTCCGGCGCGTTCGCCCGCAATGGTCTCGTCATCAGCATTGTCGCTGCGCTCAGCATGGCAGCTTTCATCCTCGGTTTCGCCGCGCTCAACGACCGCGGCGTGCTGTTCGGCGTGCACACCGGCCCCGGCGCATTCTACAAGCTGATGCCGCACAATGCGATGGCCGCGCTGTTCAGCGTTGCGTTCCTCTATGCCGTCCTTGCGCTGGTGATGAGCGTGCGCGCGTTCTGGCGCGACATCGGCCCGCCGATCGGCGGCCGAGCCGACGGTGGCTCAATCTTCCAGGCGATCCGCGATGCAGGCGAACTGCGCTATCTTCATGGCGGCGGCGTCGGCTGCTACAACGAGGACGACAAGCCGACCGACCGACGCAAATTTTTCCATCACCTGACGTTCTATGGCTTCCTTCTCTGCTTCGCCGCAACCTCGCTGGCCACGCTGTATCACTATCTGCTGGGACGAGAGGCGCCGTATCCGTGGTGGGACCTGCCTGTGGTGCTAGGCACAGTCGGCGGCATCGGCCTCATCGTCGGCCCGATCGGCCTGTTCACGGCCAAGATGCGGCGCGATCCGGCGCTGCTCGACGAGCAGCGCTACGGTATGGATGTCGGCTTTATCGCCATGCTTTTCCTGACCGGCTTCACCGGCATGCTGCTTCTCGTCTTGCGCGAGACGGCCGCCATGGGGCTGCTGCTGGCGCTGCATCTCGGCGCGGTGTTCGCGCTGTTCATCACCATGCCGTATGGTAAGTTCGTGCACGGCATCTATCGCTTCGCGGCGCTGGTGCGTTATGCGCGGGAGCGGCGGACGGCGGCTTAGCCGTCAGGCTGTGCCGAAGCGGCCGTTGTTCAGAAAGGCGATCGTCTGCTCGATCGCTACGCCGTGGCGCGGCAGTTCCGTATGGGACGCTTTCAGGACAATATGGTCGGCCATACCGGCCAATGTTGCGCTCTGAACTGAGACCCGTCCGTCATTCGGCTTCGGCAGAACGAAGAGACCAGCGACAGGATCGATGAAGCGGTTGCCTGCGATGACCCCGACGGGATAGTCCACCGCGGGCAGCGCGTCCGGCCGGCGCGCTGTCGTGAGTTCGAGCCCCGCCGGCCCGTAAAATCCGCGGTACAGCCGAGATCCGCTCAGGAGATCGGCAACCTCGCTGCCGCCATTCGGCGTGCCCAGCATCACGACGGCGCCGAGCCGGTCGGGCCGGTGTTTCGCGATGTAGGCGCGCGTCACGAGACCGCCCATCGAATGTGCGACGAAATGGAGCGGAGCCTCACGTTCGGCGAAGCGGGCGATCGCCGGGTGGATATCGTCTGCGAGCGCCGCGATTGGCTTCTTGCGGCTCGCATAGTCGATGTTGAGCGTTGCGAATCCGGCCACCTGGAGCGCTCGCTCAAGCCTCTTGAGGGATGAGGAGCCGCGCGCGATGCCGTGAAGCAGAACCACTCCCGGACACCGCGCGCTGCCCATTTCAGGCGCTTCGCGCATCTCGCTTACGCGACCTCGCGCTCCGGCGAGGACGCTTGCTCGCGCGCCATCGTCGTCGCGGTGACGTAGTCGGTCTTGCCGGTGCCGAGCAGCGGCACCTTGTCGACCACCATGATCGTAGCTGGGACGGTCAGCTCGGAGGCGCCGATCGACTTGGCCTGGGCCTGCATCGCGCTGCGCTCGGCATTCTTCTCCGTCGTCAGCAGCACGATGCGCTCGCCCTTGCGCTGGTCCGGGATCGACACGGCAATCGAGCTAGCCTGCGGCCACAGCGTGGTCGCGATGCTCTCGACCGCCGACAGCGAGACCATTTCGCCTGCGATCTTGGCAAAACGCTTGGCGCGGCCCTTGATGGTGATGAAGCCCGCGGCATCGATCGCCACGATGTCGCCGGTGTCATGCCAGCCCTCGGGGAGCATTTCGAGCACGCCGGGATTTTCGGCCCTGAGGTAACCGAGCATCACGTTCGGGCCGCGCACCGAGAGGCGTCCGCCCTCCTCGATGCCGGGGACCGGATCGAGGCGGCTTTCCATCAGCGGCGACAGGCGGCCGACGGTGCCGGGGCGGTTGGCCATCGGCGTGTTCATCGCCAGCACCGGCGCCGTCTCGGTGACGCCATAGCCTTCGAGGATACGGATGCCGTAGCGCTCCATGAACACCTGGCGCGTCCGGTCCTTGACCGCCTCGGCACCAGCGATCACCAGGCGCAGGGTGCGGAAGTCGTAGGCATGCGCCGAGCGGGCATAGCCGGCGAGGAACGTGTCGGTGCCGAACAGGATTGTGGCGCCGGTCTGGTAGATCAGTTCCGGCACGATGCGGTAGTGCAGCGGCGAAGGATACATGTAGATCGGAATGCCCGCGAGAACAGGCATCATCATTCCGCCTGTCAGGCCGAATGAGTGGAACACCGGCAGCACGTTGAACACCTTGTCGTTGGCATTGGCATCGACCCGCGCCAGCGCCTGCGCCGCGTTGGCGAGGATGTTGCGGTGGGACAGCACCACGCCCTTGGGCGTGCCTTCCGAGCCCGAGGTGAACAGCACAACGGCGGGATCGTTGGCTTGGCGGGCAACGCGCGGCGCGGACCCTGCAAGCAGGCCCTTGATCTTGTCAGCGGTGCCGATCGAGGCACGAACATCCTCGAGATAGACGACGCGCGCCTCTGCGGAGATCGCGGCCATCAGCTTGTCGAGCTTGCCCTTCTCGATGAAGGCCTTCGACGTCAGAACGGTCGTGACCTGCGCGGCCTTCATGGCGGCCAGAACGTTGACCGGCCCGGCCGAGAAGTTGAGCATGGCCGGCACGCGGCCGATGCTTTGCAGCGCCATGAAGGCGACGGCGACGCCTGCGGAGTTCGGCAGCAGCACGCCGACATTCTCGCCGGCCGAGGTACCTGTCTCGAGCTTGCGGCTCAGCACCTGTGCGCCGAGGATCAGCTTGCGATAGGTCAGCTTGGTGCCGAGCGCGTCCTCGATGATCACCTTGCCGGTGTCGCGGTCGCGATAGGCGTGTCCGAGCGCCTCGAACAGCGTGTGATCGAGCATGGCGTTCTTGACCATTGCATCGATCATGACGTCCTGGAGGGCCGCGCCCGCAGCGTTGCGGCGAGCCTTGCCCTTGAGGGCGTCATCGATCGGCAGCTTGACAGGCGGCAGGATCGTCACGGTCACCCGCGGGAACCACGAGCGCTTGATCTGGCTGGAGTTGAGGTAGCTGAGATGGGAGCGTTGCGCGCCCTCGATGCGAACGGGCACGACCACGGCGTCGGCTTTGTCAGCGATCATCGCGGTGCCGTCATAGACCTTCATCAGCGAACCGGAGACGGTGATGCGTCCTTCCGGGAAGATCACCACCGGCTCGCCCGCGGCAACGAGCTTGATCAGGTCGCGCGCGGCCAGCGGCTTGGTCGGGTCCATGGTGTAATGCTTGATTACCCGCAGGAACGGCTTGGCCCACCAGGCCTTGGAGATGCCGGTGTCGACCGCAAAGCTCGCATCGATCGGCAGCACGGCGTGCAGCAGCGGGCCGTCGATCAGGCTGACATGGTTCGGCGCGATCAGCATGCGTGTGCCTGATGGCGGCAGGTTCTCGAGGCCGCGCACTTCGGTGCGGAACAGCGCGCGGAACAGCAGGCTGCCGAAATCGCGTACGCCCTCCTTGCCCCATTTCGTCAGCACGAACCACACCGCGCCGAAGCTGGCGAGGCCGAGGCCGAGGAATATCCAGCCGATGTGGAGGCCGGCCGCCTGCAACAGCGCGACGAACAGCGAGCCGACCACCATGAAGGCAGCCTGCAACACGTTGCCGGCGGCGATGATGCGGGCGCGCTCGTTCGGAGCCGACCAGGCCTGCACTGCGGCGAAGGACGGAACGACAAACAGGCCGCCGCCGAACGCGAAGGCGACGAAGTCGACCAGCATGCGCAGGCCGGCGAAAGAGGTTGCGAAGTCGATTGCGGCGACGTCGTTCCCTTTCACCGCGACTCCGATGGCCCACGCAAGGTCGATGCCGGCAAATCCCATCATGATGGCGCCGATCGGCACCAGCGCGAGGTTGGGCCGAACGTGGCTCAGGCTGGCCGCAAACAGCGAGCCGATGGCAATGCCGATCGCGAAGATCGCGAGGCACAGCGTCACCACGCCTTCGCTGCCACCGACCACATCCTTGACCAGCGCCGGCAGCAGCGACAGCACGATGGCGCCGACCAGCCAAAACCAGGAGACGACCACGGTGCCGTCCCACAGACGGTGATCCGCATACAGCGTCTTCAACAGGCCGAGCGTCGATGTCCAGGGATTGGCATCGACTGGCAGATCCGCTGCGGACGGCGTGGTCGCGGGAATGCGAGACGCAAAGGCCCAGGACAGCAGGGCGAGCACGACCACGGCCGATGCGACCCAGCCCATATGAGCGGAGCCGGCCACGAACTGGCCGCCTGCGACGGTGCCGAGCAGGATCGCCATGAAGGTCGCGCCTTCGACCAGCGCGTTGCCGGTCGCGAGCTCGCCGAGCTCGAGCTGGTCCGGCAGCATGGCGTATTTCACGGGGCCAAACAGGGCAGCGATGATGCCGAACAATGCGAGTGCCGTGAACAGCAGCGGCACCGAGTGCAGGAAGAAGCCGGCGGCAGCAAAGGCCGCCGCGAAGATCTCGGCGAATTTCAATCGCCTTGCGACGACGGATTTGACGTATTTGTCGGCGAGCTGGCCGCCGAGGCCTGAGAGGATGAAATAGGGGAAGATGAAGACGGCACCCGCGACCGTCACCAGAGCGTCGCCGTGGCCTGTCGCGGCGCTGTACAGCAGGATGATGACAAGCGCGTTCTTGAGCACGTTGTCATTGAGCGCCGAGAAGAACTGCGCCCAGAACAGCGGCGCAAAGCGGCGTGACGACAGCAGATCCCTGATCATGACGAGTCCTGTTTTGGAGGTCAGGCTGAGGTTGTTAATTTGTCGATGAAACGCCAAGACCGGAAGAGCGCTGTAGGGACGGTTGCAGGCCTATGATGGTCGCCCGGCTTGCTCTGTCCCCACGATTTCTCCGATCCTCTTGGTCTCCAGCTTGTCTCGTTAGGTTCGCAAATATCCGGTCGCGGCTGCAGTTTCGGGCGGAAATGCCGCGCTTATGGGGATATCGCCCCGACCGATAAGGAAAAGCTGAACCGAACTGTGGACAGTGGGTCGATCGGCCCGAATGTCCGGACATAGTAACTCCTTTGTTGCGACGCCGCTTCGCATTCGAGTGGACCCGCATGCGCATCTCGATGTCCTCAGGTGAGGTGAGCGAGATGGCGGAAGGGGTTGATGCGGCCGAGCAGGCTGAAACGGCGGTCCTCGTGGCGGGCACAGTCGGCCTGCCACATCCGGAAGGTCGCGCGGCGCTCAGTCAGCACGCCGGCAATGTCGCAGGCGGTTGCGATGCGATCGATCGGGGCCATCACAAGCCGCAAGACCGCTCGGAGGAAGCCGCTCGCGAGCGCCGCAGCGTCGTCGACGAAGGTGAAGGCGATATCGAGTGCCAGGGTTTGCATTTTGTCGATCTCCGGACTAATTTGAACAATGTTCACATGGGTAGCTTGAAAATGAACAATGTTCAAGAAGAATCGCTGTCGAACCAGAAAAAAAGTCGGCGACGGCTCCAGATCCTGGAAATCGCCCGCGGCATTATCGCAGCTAAAGGGTTGAGATCATTGAAGGTTCGGGACGTTGCCGAGGCTGCCGGCTGCTCGGTCGGCAGCGTCTACAATGAATTCGGCGATTTCGACGGGGTGATCCTGACGGTCAACCGAGGGACAGTCCAGGCGCTGACTGCGCGGCTGCGCGCGGTTCCGGCCGAGGATCCGGTTGGGCAGCTCTATGGTCTGGCTGAGACCTATCTCGAATTCTTCTCCGCGAACGCAAATTTGCTGCGCTCGTTGTTCGAGCATCGGATGGAGGACGATCGTCCTTATCCCGACGACATTCTTCAGATGGTCATGGACGCCTTTTCCCTGATGCATCCGCCTTTGGTGCGGGTGTTACCGCGTGCGGACGACGTGAAGATCGCGCTGCTGTCGCGCACGTTGTTTTCCGCGGTGCACGGCATCATCTCGCTCGGCCTCGAAGAACGCATGGTTGCCGTGCCGCCGCAGATGCTGCGCCAGCAGGTTACGCAGTTTCTCGACACGCATCTTCTGGGTCTCGGGATCCGGCCGGCACGCTAACGGCGAAGGGTGCCGTCAAGCGCGCGCCGCTTCCCGTCTCGCCGCCACGAGGATGATTTCCGGTTTCCCATTGTCGACCTGGACCCGGTTGCGCCCCTTCTCCTTGGCGCGATAGCAGGCGGCATCCGCCCGACGCATCGCCTCTTCGAGCGTCGTGTTGCCATCGACGATGCAGGCAACGCCGATGCTGGCGGTCACCGCAAAGCAGCGATCGTCCCAGGCGAAGTTGAACAGCTCGAGCGACCGCCGCAGCCGTTCGGCGATGTCCATTGCGTCGTATGGAGCGCATTGCGGCAGGATCAATCCGAATTCGTCACCCCCGAGCCGGGCAACCAGATCGCGCGTTCGCCGGTTCTGCTGCAGCAATTGCGCGACCTGGCAGAGCAGCCGGTCGCCCGCGAGATGGCCGCAGCTGTCGTTGACGCCCTTGAATTGATCGAGGTCGAGCAGGAGCAGGCAGAGCGAACCTTCGTTGTGACCATCGAGCTCGCTTTGCAGGCGGGCCTCGAAAGCTCGCCGGTTGGCGATGCCGGTCAGCCAGTCATGCGAGGCCTGGAAGGCGAGCCGCTCTTTTTCGGCATGCAGCGCATCCTCGAATGCCTGGCGCTGCAGCACCAGTCGCCTCGTGAGCCAGATCAGCAGCAGGATCAAGGTCGCGGCGGTGGCGATGTTAAGCCATATCAGCGTCAGCTTGATGGCGCGGGAGCCTTCGCCCAGCACCGTCGAGAACCGTTCGGCATGCCCCGTGAATTGCCTGTTCAGCTCGGAGAGCCGCGACGACAGGAATTGCACGCGATCGCCGTCCCGAATGGGACCGTCCCTTAGCTCGCTCTTGATGACCTCACCGAAGACGCCGAGCTCCAGCAGCATTGGATCGGTGGCGGCCCATTCCCGGATCGCTTCGCGAAGGAAGCTGACCTGGTTGAAATGGCGGAACAGCCAGATCAGCCCGGGAACGTCATCGGGGTGGTTGCCGCCCTGCAGGAAACCGATGCGCGCGAGCTCAACATCGACGGGATCGCGCTCGAGCGCCCATCTCGCATATTCGTCGCCGATGGGGACCGCGAGCGAGGTCCGGTATTGCGCGAACTGGCCGGCGTTGCCCGAATGCAGATAGAGATTGAGGAAATAGACGGCGTTCTTTTGCGAGCGCGACCACATCGCCTCGCCCGCGACATAGGCTCGGACCGATGACATGACTTCCAGGCTGAAGCCCGCGATCATCGCTTGCAGCACGACGACCATGACGAACGGCGACACAAGCTTGATGACGTGAAGGAAGCTGCCTTCCTTCGCCGACGTTGTTGTTCTGCGAAACACTCTGCGTTCCCCAAATCCACTCAACGATCCCGACGGAGCGTCGGCTGATAACGCGGATTACGCGGGAATGCTGCTTAACTCGACCTAGAATGGTGAAGTGACCGTGACTCAGGGTGAAAGGGCCATGAAGCCGATGCGCGCAGATCGTCGCAAATGCTACCGAGCCGGAACTTGCGCGGCACTGTCACGCATTCGGCCTTCGCGATTAACCCGATCGAGAGAGTTTCAGCCTGGCGTCAGACCAGCACCGGCTGACGCACGCGGCCGGCATCGCCGAACACGCGCAGATAGCGCTCGATCTCGGAGGGCACGCCGGTTGCTTTCTCCGGATTGTCGGAGAGCTTGACGGCGGGACGTCCGTCGACCGACGACACCTTGCAGACCAGGGAGATCGGATCGAGATTGAACGTGCCATCCGGTGCGCAGCCGACGAAGTCGTTGGTGAGGTTGGTGCCCCAGCCGAACGAGAGCCGCACGCGGCCGGCGAAGTGGTGATAGGTCTCCTCGATCGAGCCGACATCCATCGCGTCGGAGAAGACGAGCAGCTTGTCCTTGGGATTGCGACCCTTCTTCTGCCACCATGCGACGATCTCTTCGCCGGCCTGGATCGCCGGCGCGCTGTCGGGCCGGAAGCCGGTCCAGTCGGCCACCCATTCCGGTGCGTCGCGCAGAAAGGCCTTCGTGCCGAACGCGTCAGGCAGCGCAATCAGCAGATTGCCCCCATAGGTCTGGCGCCACTGGTCGAGAATGCGATAGGGCGCCCAGCGCAACTCCTCGTCGTCCTTGGCCAGCGCGGCCGCGACCATCGGCAGCTCATGCGCATTGGTGCCAATTGCCTCGAGATCGTTGTCCATCGCAAGCAGCACATTGGACGTGCCGATGAAGGACGGCCCCAACCCTTCCTTCACCGCTTCGACGCACCAGCGCTGCCAGAGATAGCCGTGACGGCGGCGCGTGCCGAAGTCCGAAAGCTTCAAGTTCTCCAGCGCGCGCAGCCGCTCGACCTTGGTCCACAGCTTGGCCTTGGCGCGGGCATAGAGCACGTCGAGCTCGAACCGGCCGCGGCCCTTCATCGCCGCGCGCGAGCGCAATTCGTTGAGGATGGCGAGCGCCGGAATCTCCCACATCGTGGTGTGGGTCCACGGCCCGTGGAAATGCAGCTCGTACTGGCCCTCGACCCTGCGCAACTCGTATTCGGGAAGGCGGAATTCGGCCAGCCAGCGGATGAAGTCCGCCGAGAACATGTGAGTCTTGCCGTAGAAGGTGTTACCGGCAAGCCAGATCAGCTCTTTCTTGGTGAAGCGGATGGTGCGGGCATGGTCGAGCTGGGCCCGCAACTCGCCCTCGTCGATGATCTCGGCAAGCCGCACATGGCGCGAGCGATTGATGACCGAGAACGTTACTTGCTGATTCGGGTACGATTCTCGAATCATCTGTAACATCAACAGCTTATAGAAGTCGGTATCGAGCAGGCTGCGGATGATGGGGTCCAGCCGCCAGCTGTGATTGTAGGTCCGGCTCGCAATGTCGGTCATCGTCATGGCCGAATTCTAGCGTGGTCGCGCGCGCCCAACCAGTGGGTTTGGCGAAGGGCAGGCCCCCGCACCGGAAGGGCGCAACGAACGTCGCCGCGCGCCGTATTCAGCTGCCGGCGCTCGCTGCAACGGACTCGAGCTGATTCCTGATCCAGCGATGCGCCGGGTCTTTCTGATATCGCTGGTGCCACACCATGAACATGGGCAACTCCGCCAGCGTGCGCGTGCGTGAGGCCAGTGGAATCCGCGCATGGGCGAAGCCCCGCATGACGCCGGGGGCGAGCAGGCTCGGCATGCTCGCCAGCATCTGCGAGCCGCGCAGGAAGGACGGCACGCCGGAGAAGCTCGGGACGGAGATGGCGATGTCGCGGTGAAATCCGTTCGCGGCGAGCCGGCGATCGAAATCGAGCCGTTCGTTGTCAGTGTAGACCACGGTGATGTGGCGCGCCGCGAGATAAGCGCCGCGATCGTTTGGCGCGGCACGGGTCTTGGGATCAAAATAACAAACGTAATGATCGCTCAGCAGTCGTTTCTGCACGATGTCGATGCCGGACGGCGGCAGCGGCGTGATCAGGAGATCGCAGCGATTTTCGCGCAGCATTCCGGGGGAGGGCGACTGCGAGGGGATCACGCGCAGGTTCAGGCTTTTCACCTGAGCGGCGACACGGTCGAAGAAGTGCGGCAGCAGCAAGTCGCGTTGGAAATCGTTGGCGGCGATCGTCAGCGAAAGCTGCGCGCTTGCCGGCTCGAACGTGACGCCGCCGGCAAAGCCGCGCATCTCATCGATCAGCGCGCGCGCCTTCGCGGCCAAGGCCTGGGCATGGGCAGTCGCGACGATGCCGCGGCCTGATTTGGCGAACAGAGGATCGCCGGCGATCCGCCGGAGCTTGTTCAACCCGTGACTGACGGCCGACTGCGTCAGGCCGAGACGCGTCGCCGCCGCTGTCACCGAGCCTTCCTCCAGCACGGCCAGGAACAGTTCGAGCGCATGGCCATCGAGGGCCAAATGATCGATTTTCTTCATGTAATGCATTATAATTGATCTATTTATTCGGAGAATAGGCGGGCCCATGATCCAGTCAACAGGTCGCGCCGGACTGGTCGCGGCCGCAGGGAGAGACAACGCCGATGAACGCCCAGGCGCCAGCCTTAAGGGATCCCCGCCTCAACAGCCCCGAGCCATTCACGCCGCGTGATGGCGGCTTCTTCCAGCGCGACCGCACGATCCATCCACCCGCCTTCGCGCCGGGCTACAAATCCTCGGTGCTGCGCTCGCCGCGCCAGGCGCTGCTCTCGATCGAGAACTCGGTCTCCGAGATCACCGGGCCGGTGTTCGGCCACAACGATCTCGGTCCGCTCGACAACGATCTGATCCGCAATTACGCCAAGGACGGCGATCCCGTCGGCGAGCGCATCATCGTCCACGGCCGCGTGCTGGACGAGACCGGCCGTGGTGTCCCGAATACGCTGGTCGAGTTCTGGCAGGCCAATGCCGGGGGCCGCTACCGGCACAAGAAGGACACATATCTCGCGCCTGTCGATCCCAATTTCGGCGGCTGCGGCCGCGCGCTGACCGACGATACCGGCTACTATTACTTCCGCACCGTGAAGCCTGGGCCCTACCCCTGGCGCAATTTCGTCAACAGCTGGCGTCCTGCCCATATCCACTTCTCGGTGTTTGGCTCAGGCTTCGCGCAGCGGCTGATCACGCAGATGTATTTCGAGGGCGATCCCCTGATTCCGATTTGTCCGATCCTGACGACGATCCCGGACAAGGACGCGTTGGATCGCCTGGTGGCGCCGCTCGACCTCAACGCCTCGATCCCGCTCGACTCGCTCGCCTACCGCTTCGACATCGTGCTGCGTGGTCAGCGCTCCACCTATTTCGAGAATCGCCCGGAGGGGAACTGAGCCATGCCGCAGCCGCTCAACTATCTCAAGGAAACCGCGTCACAGACCGCTGGCCCCTATGTCCATATCGGCCTGATCCCGGCCATGGCAGGCTTCGACATCTTCGAGAAGAATTTTTCCAACCTGCTGGTGACACCGGATACGCAAGGCGAGCGCATCACGCTGGAGGGCAGGGTGATCGACGGCAGCGGCTCGCCGCTGCGCGACGTCTTGCTCGAAATCTGGCAGGCCAATGCGGCGGGCCGCTACAATCATCCGGCCGATCGCTCCGCCGGCGCAGTCGGCGATGACTTTCGTGGCTGGGGCCGCGCCGGCTCTGATTTCGAGAGCGGGCTGGTGACGTTCGAGACCATCAAGCCGGGTGCGATCGTCGACAGGGCAGGGCGCAAATGCGCGCCGCACGTCAACATCTGGATCGTCGCCCGCGGCATTAATATCGGCCTCAACACGCGGCTCTATTTCTCCGATGAGGAAGCTGCGAATGCCGCCGACCCGGTGCTCAATCTGGTCGAGCCACCGGTGCGTCGCAAGACGCTGATCGCCACTCGTAGCGAGCGTGCCGGCAAGGTCGTGTATTCCTTCACGATCAATTTGCAGGGGCCGGAGGAGACGGTCTTCTTCGACGTCTGAAGTCTGGCGATCGCCGCAGGGTCATTCCACCCGGTCGCCTCGACCCATCCCACCGCGCGGGGTGAACTGTTCGGCAATCGTTGTCTCGCGCGCCCGGGGTCGGTCAGAGGGGGCGCGCCCCACCTTTGGCTTCAGTCCCGCCAAATCGATGAATACGTCTGCCTGCCGCCGCAGCTCGTCGGCGACCATTGGTGGTTGGCTGGCAAGCGTGGAGACAACGGTCACGCGGACCCCGCGGCGTTGCACCGCTTCTACCAACGGACGAAAATCCCCGTCGCCCGAGAACAGCACGATGTGATTCACGTGGCGGGCGAGTTCCATCGCGTTGACGGTGAGTTCGACATCCATGCTGCCCTTCATCTTGCGGCGGCCGGTGGTGGCGTCCACGAACTCCTTGGCGGGTTTGGTGACGACAGTGTAACCGTTATAGTCAAGCCAATCGATCAAGGGCCGGATCGATGAATATTCCTGATCCTCCAGGACGGTCGTGTAGTAGAAGGCTCGCAGCAGGTTACCTCCGCCCCGAAATTCGCTGAGCAGACGTCTGTAATCGAGATCGAAGCCGAGTGCCTTTGCGGTCGCGTGGAGATTGGCGCCATCGATGAAGAGTGCGATCTTCTCAAACGAAGACATAGTGCACGGATCTCCGGTTCTGCCAGGGGCCGCAGGTTCACCCCCTGAAGGGTGTGTGCCTGCCGAAAAACACTGAGGTCGCGATGGCTTTACTGAAAAGGCGGCGCAGACGGCCGGACAGGGTGTGGCCGTCATGCGCCAAGTGGAGGGAGGCTAAGGCGACCGACGCCAGGGCGCCGAATGGATCCACGTTAAGGCGTCCGCATTCCGTGCTCAATTGTACGGAAGTAAACGGCGCCTAATCCCAAGGATTCGATCCTCTATACCAAGGTAGATGGACGCGGCGGCAATAGTCGCCCTTGCGAGAATCGCGGTGTTGCGCTCGACGTATCTGTGCGCCGCAGCTTTTTGCGCGTGCTCGCCACTGCACCGCAGGATTATCGCCGCCGCTTCGGTTCCTCTCCGGTTCCTCGGTGCGACCAAAGTCGAGCCAGTGGGCCCACGCCGAATGGGAACCGAATCGCCTTCCCGATCTTTGCTTCGATGAATCTCTCGCGGAGGGTTTGCCATGGGCAAGCTGCAAGAGCGCGAAACCGTCCCTGACGTCTACAATCTGTTTCTCGCCGCCGTCCTCTCCATATCGCCGCGGTTGTTCAAGCTGACCAACAGCCTGGGCAAGGTCGACCTCTGGGTTACGAGCGCAATCATCGTCGTGCTGTCGCTGGCAGCGATGATCGCCTATCGGGACTGGGAGGAATGGATCAACGTTCTGATGGGCGTCTGGCTCATCGCGTCGCCCTGGCTGCTCGGATTTCCGCATACGCGGGCGATGCATCTGAGCATCGGCTTCGGCATCTTCATCGTGCTCCTGGCGCTGCTCGATCTCTTCCTGCATTACGAGAAGCGCCATCCGGACGAAGCATCGGCCGGGTCCGCGGAACGAGCGCACCAATAGAGCGCGGATCAGCATTCAGCGCCGTGAAGCTGCGCCCGAAAAGCGCGTGGTGACAGCCCGGTCGCGGCGGCATAGACCCGGCTGAAATAGGCGGGATCCTCGAAGCCGAGCGCGTAGGCGATCGTCGAGACCGGCAGGTTGGTATAGACGAGATTGCGCCGCGCCTCGCGAACCAGCCGATTCAGGATCAGATGCGAGGCTGTGTCGCCGGTCGCCGCGCGCGTAATGCGGTTGAGATGGGTTGGCGTGATCGCCAGCGCGTCGGCGTAGTCCGCCACCGTCCAGCGCTCGAGATGATGTTGTTCGAGCAGGGCTTCGAAGCGACGGAACAGGTTCGATTCGGAGTTGCCGCTGCTGCCGCTGTCACGCGTGAGGGCACGTGCCACGAGGCCGATCATGGCCGCCGACAATGCGCGCAGCACATGCGCGCGGCCGAAATCGCGCGCGGCGTGTTCCGCAAAGATCTGCTTCATGACGGCGCGGATCTGCGGCGTGCCGCGCACCACGCCGGATCGCGACAACACGCTGCGCAGGCCTTCGGCGGCCAGCAGCGCTTCGTCGAGCATTTCCGCAGCGATGGTCAAGACCCAGCCCTCGGTGCCGGGCACGAAGCTGAAGCCGTGGACATGGCCGACCGGCACGTTGACGATCTGCATCGGCTTCAACGGCACCGCGCGCCCGTCGAGCGTTGCTTCCCCGCCGCCGCGCTCGATCAGCAGCACCTGATGCAGCCGGGCATGCCGGTGCACGGCAAGTGTCCAGTCGTGCAGCACCGAGCGCGACGCAATGGTCTCGCAATGGACGACGTCAGGCAGGTCGCCGGCTTCGCCGAACAGATTATAGACCCGGATGGCCGGGGCGGGGACTGCGGTTCTCATGTGCGAATAGTACAAGACAAAGGCCGATCCCTCCATCGGTCCGGGCCCGGTGATCTGCAAAAAATGCCGGATGGAGGACGGAAAAATGAAAGTTCAGGTCTGCATCATCGGCGGTGGGCCGTCCGGGCTGCTGCTGTCCCAGCTCCTGCACCTGAAGGGCATCGACACCGTCGTGCTGGAGAAATACAGCCGCGACCACGTCCTGGCCCGCATCCGCGCCGGCGTGCTCGAGCACGGGTTTGCCAGGTTGATGCGCGAGGCGCAATGCGGCGAGCGGATGGACCGCGAGGGTGAGATCCATAACGGATTCGAGATCGCTCATGACGGGGTCCTCTCCCATGTCGATCTGCACAAGCATTCCGGTGGCAATTCGGTACTGGTCTACGGCCAGACCGAGCTGACGCGTGATCTCTACGAGGCGCGGGATCGCCTCGGCGGCAAAGTCGTGCACGATGCCGAGGACGTGACACCGCATGAACTGACGTCGGACAGGCCGTACGTCACGTACCGGTCGAACAGCCAGACGATCCGCATCGATTGCGACTACATCGTCGGCGCCGACGGCTTTCACGGTGTCAGCCGCAAATCGATCCCGAAGGATGTGCTGCGCGAATACGAGAAGGTATATCCGTTCGGCTGGTTGGGAGTGCTGTCGCGTACCAAGCCGGTCTCGCCGGAGCTGATCTATGTGAAGCACGAACGCGGCTTTGCGCTGTGCTCGCTGCGCTCGCAGGTGCTGAGCCGGTATTACGTCCAGGTGCCGCTGACCGACAAGGTCGAGGGCTGGTCGGACGATGCGTTCTGGGCCGAGCTGAAGCGTCGTCTGCCTGATGACGTCGCCGCGCGGCTGGTCACCGGCCCCTCGGTCGAGAAGAGCATCGCGCCCCTGCGCAGCTTCGTCGCCGAGCCGATGAGCTATGGCCGCCTGTTCCTTGCCGGCGATGCCGCCCACATCGTGCCGCCGACCGGCGCACGCGGGCTGAACAGCGCCGGCTCCGACATCTATTATCTCTACCACGCCATGCTCGCGCATTATCAGGACGGCGACGATTCCGGGCTGAAGGGCTATTCCGCCAAGGCGCTGGCGCGGATCTGGAAGGCGCAGCGATTTTCGTGGTGGATGACGATGATGTTGCACCGTTTTCCCGATCGTTCCGAATACGAAGATCGGCTCCAGCAGACCGAGCTGGAATATCTGTTGTCGTCAGACACGGCGCAGCGGTTGCTTGCGGAGAATTATGTGGGACTGCCGTTCTAGGAGGCGCCCTACTTCCCTTCCAGCGCATTCACCGGCGTCCAGTCCGGCGGCGGTGGTTTCTCAGCCAATAGCCGGGCACGCCCGGCGAAATATCGGCTTGGCGGATCGTCGCAGGCGACGCTTTCGAACAGTTCGGCCGCTTTGGCAAAGTCGCGCGCGCGCCAGCATTCCAGTGCTCGGGCGTAAGTCGCCGCGCGGATGCCTTGGTTCGGTGTTGCCCGGTTCTTCTCTGCCAACGGCTCGTACACCCTGATCGGTTCGTCGCGCCCCTGCACCCTGACGATGTCGAGCTCGCGCCAAGTATAGGCGCTGCGGCTCTGGTTCATGGTCATCTCCGACGCCATGATCACCGTGCCAAAATATTTGTTGGCGCCTTCGAGCCGCGAGGCGAGGTTTACGGTATCGCTCATGACGGTGTAGTTGAAGCGCCGGCGCGAGCCGATATTGCCGACCACGGCTTCGCCGCTGTTCAGTCCGATGCGTTGGGCGAGGCCGCGGCCCCGGAACGCGGGATGGCTTTCGTTGAGCTCTTCCAGCCGATCGCGGCATCGAAGCGCGGCCGCGACCGCGTTCCGTGCGTGATCGGGATCGTCGGCGGGCGCGCCGAACATGGCGACGACGGAATCGCCGATATATTTGTCGACATAGCCGCCATGGCTTTCGATGATATCGGTCATGGCCGACAGATAATCGTTCATCAGTGCGACGAGCTCGCCGGGCGTCATCTTCTCGGCAATCGAGGAGAAGCCGCTGAGGTCGGAGAAGAACATGGTGATGTCACGCGTCTCTCCGCCGAGCACCGGCATCTTGCCGGACGCGACCATGCCGTCGATCACCTCCGGTGCGAGGTAGAACGCGAAGCTCTTGCGCAGGAAACGCTCTTCGCGGTCGGCGATCATGAACCGGTAACCGATCATCATGGCGAGCGCGGCGAGACTCGCCAGAACGGGTTCCGTCAGAGGCAGTGCAAGCGCATGGACGAACGTGCCGACGGCGACGGCGGTATAGAGGACGCAGAGCACGAACCAGGTCATCAGGGCGCCGCTCGGCGCCAGCATGCAGGCCGCGCAGGCAATGATTGCCGCGAAGATGATCGTCAGCACGGTGCGCAGTGGGAATCCTAACTCGCTGACGGCATCATGCTCGAGCAGATTTCGCACGACCGTGGCGTGGACGAACACGCCGGCGACCGCACTGTGGGCTCCCTGCGCGGAGCTCGCCGGCGCGGGCAGCGCGCATCGCGCCGTCGGCGCCCCGTCATATCCACCGGCCAGGTGCATCGAGGTCAGCTTGCGGTCCTCGAAATTGAGGATGCTGCCGAGTAGCACGATCTTGCCGTCGAAGGCATGGCGGAAGAAGTCGGCGTCTCCCTTTTCGACGCAGGCGCGCAGATCGGCGAAGGAATAGGCAGGGATGTCGCGGCCCATGCCGCGGAAGTTGGGGGCGAGCGTGTTGGGCACCGTGCTTGGAATCGCGTAGCCGGACAGTTCCGTTACGCCGGTCGGTCCGGTCTCAGGCTTGGCGCCGAGCGACCTTGCGGCAAGTTCGACGGCCATTGCGGGCACCGGCCGACCCTCGATGGAAAAGCTCAGTGGCATCCGCCGGATCACGTGGTCGGGGTCGGTATCGACGTTGAGCGCGCGGATGTTGCCGTTCACGGCCAGTTGCTGCGCGTGATCGGGCCTGTCCGGATGATCATTGCTGAGAATCTCGCCGAGCACGAGCTTGCCGCTGTCGGAGAGCCGCCTGAGCGCGATCAGATAGTCGCGGTCAAATCCCTTCACCCGGCTGCCGAACGATGCATCGCCGAAGGGAATTTCTGATTGCTCGATCGAGCTTGGAAAGATCACGTCGAACCCGATGACCTTGGCGCCACCCGCGGTGATGCTGTTGAGTACCCGGGCGATTTCACGGGTCCAGGTCTGGGTCGGTGATCCCTTGAAAGGCGGCGTCTCGTAGGTCGCTCCGTCAATGGCGACGACGACGACCGGCGATGTCGCGGGATCACGGTGATCGCCGATCAGGGTCCAGCGCAAGGCCGTGAGGATGTCGAGCGAAAGTCCTTGCAGTCTCTGGAACGGGGGGGACGCAAAAGCCGCGCCCGTGACGAGCGCGATCAGGATCGCCGCAACGATGTCCCGTCGTCCGATCCGCCGCATCGTTGTGCCGCGGGCCGTCTATTCGAGCCGCAGCAGACGTCCGACGATCGGCGTCGGCGATGCGGTGGCGCTGCCGTCGACCTGGAACGTGTAGCGTTTGGCGCCGAGCTTCGCGAGATAGCTGCCGCCAGCGGTCAGCGACTTGCCGGCTTTCGAAAGGTCGTAGAATTTTCTGGCGACCAGGATGTCACTCTTGAGCGGCAGGGTGATCGTGGGTTACTTGCCATCGGTGCGTTCGATCACCAGGGTGCTGCCAGCCTTGGCCTGAATCAGCGGCGCGACACCGTAGATCGTCGGCAACTTTGCCGGCGGGGCGTTGGCATCGGCTCGCAAGCTGCGGAACGTGGTCGCTGCGCTCTGGTTCGCCTCGCGCTCGGAGAGCTGGGCGGCGTTGGCGTCGCACGGCACCTTCGCGCGCTCGACCTTGCCGAGCTGCACGGTGCTCTGCTCAGTGCCGACCAGGACGACGCCTTCGGTGATGGTCTCGCGCAGACAGGATTTCAGGTAGCTGAGCGTGATGCCCGCCTTGGGGCCGAGCTTGATGATCTTGCCGGGCGCCACATAGTCCATGAATTCGACGCCGTCGACCTTGCCCTGCACATCCTCGACGATGGCGGCCGGGCTCTCCGCGATGGCGGGGGCCGTGAGGCAAAACACGCCGACGACGGCGCCGATCAGGCTTCTCATGTCTCTCTCTTCCAGTTCGAACGATATGCCACCGATCCAGATGCCCATAATCCACGCCCCAGCGCGAGCCTAGCGGGGATGGTCCAGACAAATGTGATGAAAGTCACCCTTGCTATTGGTGCCCCCCTGGCACGAACAGGTTCAAATCTCTGATGGCAGAAAATAGCGCCCTGGCAAAGGGTTACTCTCTAAGCATGTCAATCCGCCGCGGCGGATTCGGGGGCGCGATCCAGCTTCGGACCTTTCCCGTCACTCCCGATATGAAGGGTATCGAGCCGGCCTGGGATTTCTGCAATGACGCCGCAGTGTGCCCCGCGATCGCAACCACCTCATCCCAGCGTGACGAGGCGGTGCTCGACGATCTCTTCGTGCGCTGTACGATGGAGCGTGAGCGTCACGTCCAAGGCGAATTCTTGCAAGCCCTCGGGCTTCCGTCGAGCGCGACCGCACACAGGGTCGAAGCGCTCGAACCTGCAGACGACGGCATCGAATTGTTTCGAGTTTGCCGCCGGCCTCGCGCATGCCGCGCCGGTAATTTGACGAAATGGCTTTGCCGGGTGTTAACCGTGGCGGAATACGCGTCATATCAGTCATTGTCGCGCCCCAGAGTTGGTCGCAAATACGTTTGAATTTCGCGACGGATGTTTTGCATGCTCAGGGACGGCAAATACGCTGCCTGGTTCAGGACGCAGCGCGGCCAAGGCACAGGCCTTGTCGAATTGGTAGAAGGGCGGATCTCGGGGCGCGATAGTTTCTTCACGTATGGCGGCACCTATCAGGTCGATCAGCAGCGCTTCACGGCCGTGCTGACCGTGAAACGGCACGCAGAAGGTAATACGAGCGTATTTGGTCCTGATGAAGTCGAGGCCAGTCTTTCCGGCGAATGCAACGGCGCAGTGGCGACGTGCTGGGGGACGGCAAGGCAGGCACCTGACGTCAGGTTCGAGTGCACGCTGATCTACAGCCAGGATGACTCGGTAGCCGCTGACGCCAAATGCGCGGTCGTGAAGCTCAACGCCGACAAATTGCCGAAGGGGCCCGATGGTCGGTCGCGGCTTCGGCCGCCCTTCTCGTCCGGACCACTGGGATCGGTGTGATCAACAGCCAGATCGGCTACATGCCTTGGCGGCGCAAGTCGACCGGCGTCGAACGCCAGAAACGCGTCGTTCACCACCGACGTACAAGCCAGGCCTGCACTCCAACAAAAATGATGTCCGGCTTATCTCAGCGGATGCGCCGTCTGATGCCAGGCCCAGGCGGTGCGGATCACGGTCGGTAGGTCGGAATGGCGCGGCACGAAGTCCAGCACCTTTCGCGCAGCCGTGGGGTCGGCGACCAGATAGGTCGGATCGCCGGCGCGGCGCGGCTTCACGGTGTGCGGCACCTCGCGCCCGGTCTCCTGCTTGATCGCGGTGAGGATTTCGCGCACCGAAAAGCCCGAGCCCGTGCCCAGATTGAAGCTGCCGCCGACATGTCCTGATTCCAGCAGTTTCAGGGCAGCGACATGAGCCGCGGCGAGGTCGGTGACGTGGATATAGTCTCGGATCGCGGTGCCGTCGGGCGTGTCGTAGTCGTCGCCGAACACCGCGAACTCGGCGTGGCCCTGCAACGCCATCATGGCGCGCGGGATGAGGTGCGTCTCGTTGTCACGCAATTCGCCGATGCCGCCGGCCGGATCGGCGCCGCTGGCATTGAAATAGCGCAGGCAGAACGCACCGAAGCCGTAAGCCGCGCGATAATCGGCGAGCATGCGCTCGATCATCCATTTCGAAGCGCCGTAGGGGTTGATCGGTGCACAGGGGAAATCTTCGGACAGCGCCTTGGAATCGGCATTGCCATAAACGGCGCCGGTCGAGGAGAAGACGATGCGATGGCAGCCCGCGTTGCGCATCGCCCGGAGCAGCGACAACGTGCCCTGGACGTTGTTGATGTAGTATTTCTGCGGATCGGTCATGGACTCGCCGACGAGACTCGCCGCCGCGAAGTGCATCACCGCCGTGACCGAGTGGTCGGCGAAGGTGCGCGCCAGCGTCGCGCCATCGAGCAGATCGCCCGTCACCAGCTCTCCGGCGACGAAGCTGCGATGCCCTGTTGTCAGATTGTCATAAACGACGGGCCGATAGCCGGCAGCGGCAAGCGCGCGGCAGGCGTGCGAGCCAATATAGCCGGCGCCTCCCGTGACGAGGATAGTCGGTCGGTCTGTCATATTTCCTTACCCCAACGCAAAAGCAGCGATCATCCAGGCCAAACTTGCACAAGCAGCGCTATCGAGAGCCACTCTGGTTCCTTGCGCGCAAGCGCGCCGAGCGGCCGCGTGCGAGGGGTATTCCAGCAGGAATATGGCCTGGATAAGAGGCTGTCGCTGCAACACCAACGGATCGAAGCTCGAGCAGCCTCAACCGAATCCCCTCCGATATCAAGAAATCTGGGCGCGCCCCCGGCAAGCACACACTGAAGCATAGAGTGATCGTCTCCCCACGCAAGCGGGTTGATTGGCAGCCCACGACCCTAGGGGAAGTTCGGTGACTGCCTCCCGGGGCACCTATAAAGCTGGGGGAACTGGCGCGCCCGAAGTTTTGATTTGCCGCCTGTCGCATGAGCAGGTGACATTCCTCGCCAAACGGCTGTTCGCGGAAAGCGAACGCATGCTTTGCAAGGGGTTCACTTGGGAGGATTGTGGCTGCTCTGGCCGGCTTGTTAGCGTAACTGCCCGCGAGATTGGCCGTTCGCCGTGATGTTGGCGAAGGCTGGTTATTGCTTTGCGGCGGGTGAACTGGTTCGATGGAACCGACATTCGAACCCTGCTCGCGGGAAAGCGGGATGACGGCTATAATCTCGTTGGAGGATATTCCGAACCGGAGCAGCTTACAAATAGGCACCTTCACGGGTTATATTGCGGCGCCGAGGCAAGTATTGGACTGCGTTGATTTACCTGTTCGCATCGTGTGATGCCGATCAAAACAAACCGTCTCGACTTTACCGAGTGGTTGTTGGGAAATTCAGATGAGAGGCAAAGACAACTACAGCGACAAAGAAGTCCAAGAGCGTTTCGAGGCAGTGCTACGCGGCGCACTCAAGACGTCGCCGAAGCCGCTGATGGAAAAACCAAAATCACCAGCGGCGAAGCCGCCTCGCGCGCCAGCGGAGAAACCGGCACGCAATCCGCGATAGGTCTCGCTTGCTTCGCGGCTGAGGTTCGCGCGGATGATTGGAAGAATGTCGCCCGTGCGCGTGCCGTCGATATGGAAGCTACAGGCAGCGCCGCGCGTTCAACGAGCGTCAGCACTGCGTTCTTGTGGTGAGCGGCAGCGCGGGCTTTGTTGACGCCCAGCGCGCATAGCCTTGGGGATACGGTGAGCAAGGAACCATGCGGTTTTGTCGGTGACGCCAAGAGAATGGTGGAGCTGATGAGCGCTCCTGCCCTTCTTGCTCGATGCCATCCGGCAGAAGGCCTCAAGCTAGACGTTGAACTTGACGTGGCTCGACCCCCGTTACGTTCGTGATGGTGAAGTCCTTGTAAACGCGTTTTCGTGCGACTTGCCTGCGGAGATACGCGCTCGCCGCCCCAGCGGAGACCCTCATTACTTCCTGACGTCGCCGTGGTTCTGAAAGTGCGGCGCGTTGAACTGAGACATGTGGCTGGCGGTCCTGAAGTCCAGTCTGTACAGCTGGCTCAGAATTGGGCCTTGCCGTGAATTACCCGGCCTTTGGGAAGGGCCTGCCCAGCTCGCCCCTCGGAACGCGGGCGAAACGGCGTCTCAGATTTAGCTTCAATTGACCACCCTCAGCGAAAAGGTCGCGGGGGCGCGCTGCAGCAACTATCCCTTTAAGGCCGAAATCTAGGCTGGGTCCGATAACAAGGAATGGACAGGGGCATGCCTCAGATCTGGATGACTTACGACGAACTTGCGAGGCTTAGCGGCTGCACGGCTGCTGAAGCCAGAATACGGGCCATTCATCTGTCGCTTGACCGTCGCAAAAGTCGCGATGGGGCAACACGCATCAAACTCGATCTGGCGCTGACAGCCAAATTCTTCGCCTCGATCCGCGACGCCGATTCTGATCTCGATTGCGCCATCGAAGCGCTACAGAATACATACCAGCAAATGGCTGAACTCTTGGCGCCCATCCAATTTGATCCCGGGCATAGGGTGGCTTAATTGCCGCACAGCTGCTTGGGCCAGCCAAGCGGTTGGCTGCACCTAGTGTTTACTGCGAAAGATATCCTGCCTACCTTATTGTTGCCGACCAATCCCCATTTCGCGCTGGAGTTGGGGCGTGAGCCCCATTGCCCCTTCGGTTCGGCCTTGGCCCGTTCCGACGTTTTTCGTTGCGGGGGCGGGATTGGAAGGTGACGCGGGCGAAGTGCTAGTCGAGGTCGTCGAACTCGGCGTGGTGCCGGTATATCCGCCGCGAATGCCGTTGGGGTAGGTCCCCTGGGCATGAGTGGACAGACACGTGCTAAGGAGCGTGGTCCCAACCAACAGCGGCACAAAATGTTTCACTAGGTTTCCGATCCGATGACTCCACATCACTGTGAACCCAAAATTGCGATTTGCCAACCGCCTGCAACGCCTATTGGGCATCGGCATCTAAGGCCTAGGACGGAGGCCTCGGCAGGAAAGCCAGGATCGTCTGAGCCAGCAGCACCCCGACGGTACCCCCCGCTGCTTTTTGCAGCACGTCAAGCAATGATGGATCGCGATCGGGCGTTAGCCCTTGTAGGAGCTCTAAACCGACTGCGACCCCTATCACAAGTCCGCAGGCCAAGCCAAGGCGGCCGGGCAAAAGGAACGAGAGAAGGAAGCCTAAAAGCCCATATGCGCTGAAGCGCTCAATGAAGACAACCCAGTAGGGTTCGGCATGACCTACGAGCACAGGCCTTCCCGCCAGCCTTGTGAGGGTGGCGTAGACAATAAGCAAAAAGCAAATGCCTGCGGCGGAGGCCATGAAACGCATGCCGGGATGATACAACAACGGGAATGTAGGCATCCGAAAAAGCATACATATCGTTAAGCGGCGCCAGCCCGTCAAAGTGACGCGTCGCTCTGAAGGACTTCGCGTCTGCAAGATGTGCCTGCGAGCGCATGAATGCGTCAGCCCCCATGGCGGCCGCGGGACGCAAATTTCTGAATTGGAGCGACGTTACGCTGGTCTGCCCGCATCAGGAATTCCGAAGGCTTCGACGGTCGCGAAGGGCGAACGTATGGATCCCACTTAAGATATTTCGAGCGCCGCCTCCGCGAGATAGCAGAACGGGTGGCGTAACCTGCCGCGAACGAGGTCATCGAAATCAGAACCAAGAGCAGGAGACCCAGCATAAGAGGGAAACCTCGTGAACGACCGCACCATCAACCCATGCAGTATTGACACAGTTCCGCCTGGATAAGGCCGTTTCAGGGAATCCCTGTGACGTCGATCACTTTACCCTGAACAGAGTAGAGTTAGTTCCGCCGTGAGTTGCTAACTCCGGATTGAGAAAGCGGTTCACCCAAATCGACGCGGGTCGTGCCATTTCGGACTGGCGAGAGGAGGTATTCCCGCCGTGGCCGAGCTCGTTCAGATGGCGTCCTGTTAGTCCTTTCTGGCGTGCTTCGATTTGAGCGACAGGCCAAGACGCAAGGCCATGCGCTTGATTGCGCCGGGCGAGCGCCCGAGCTGCTTCGCTGCGTCTTCCAACGACGTCGAAGATTTCGCCAGCTCCATGAGCCGGCGGTCTTCTTTGAACGACCAAGGCTTCCGCGCCATAACCGAAATGATCCTTTTCCATCACGCAAGGACAAAGCCGCCAAGCGGACCCTGTCGCTCGCCGGCTTTGCTTGGGTGGGGCCTTTGGAGGAAGGCCGGTGCGGAGATGGATAGGCGATTGGTGAGGCTTCGCAACAAACAACGCGGGTTAAGCTAACCCCTCAACCTTACCGCGAGGAAATCGGTGCGCTGCGCTCCGTGTAATCACGGAGTTTCGTCAGCCGAGGCCGATCTGTGTGGCGGTCGCTGCGATCGAGGTCATTAGTCTGGATAAAATCCGCCGGACCCGCTGGTTCATTGCCGCATCGAACAACGCGCGCGGGCCGGCTCCATCTCACCAATGGAATGTCTGTAACGCGATGATGCATGACTCAGCGTGTCAGGCCGGTTCCGACCCCGGCAGGCATAGTCATCATGCCCATACTGTAGACGGCATGATCGTAATGACCTGCACGAAACATCCATTTCATCGCAATCGTCGCGCTGGCGTGGCGGTCCAGAGATCGCCGGTGTCAGGCCCCGCCGGCAACGAGATGTCGACCGCAGAAGAACAGGCGAACAACATCGCTCTTTCCTCCTAAAGCCTAATTCGTCGCGCCAGCCCGGCGGATAGAAATCGAGTCGTCGCCCGCGAAATTTTTGGCGTCGCAACGATCTTGATCGAGAATTGTTCCAGCGTGACGCATGCAGCAGCATCGCTGCGGTGAGCCGCTTCTGATGATCGCCTTTTCACGATGACGCGCGTCACGAGATCGTCGAATTCATTCGGCTATGATCGCGCAAACGAACAACGCGAATTCGCAGATGCTTCAAAAAGCCTGGGCCGCAGTGCCTTTCACCAAAATTCGAGAACGGGCGTTTGAAGGCGCTTTCTTCAGCGTGGCGTTGATCGCGATGGCAGGCTGGGTCTACTTCATAGCGCTGTTGCTGGTGAGATTGGTCCTATGGATTCTCGGTTGAGCGCACGCGAACGATCAAATCCTCAACCAGATTGTTGCCCCAAGATTTCTCGCGCCTGACAATGAAATCAGCAACATTCATCATCATGTCGATTTGTCTGCCGGGTTGGCGGTGGTTAGGTTGCGCGGGATTTTCGCAGGCCGTTGATTGCCGAAGTGAGGTGTGAGTTGGGTTTCGAGTCCATGACTTGGCTCGTCGGGTTGCTCATACCAGTTGCCCGGTGTACCGTTGTTCGTTTGGATTTGTGGCCCTAGCGCGTTAAGCGGTCCGTGGATCTCAGCAGAGAGGCAGCGTGCCATGACTGACCTCAAAAATAACGCTCCGCGTCGATATTTCGTTAATGCAGGTGGGCAGCGTGTTTTGATAGGACTGACGCCTGAGGAGACCGTCGAATTCGAGCGGTTGGATGGCCAGTCGGTCGCCAATCTCGAAGAGGTTGCATGCGCCAAAGGTGTCCTGTGGCGTGTTACTGGTGAGCTGCGTTGGCAAGAGCTGTACGCCAAGCACGAAGGCGCCTGGAAAACATGGATAGACCAAAACCGCGGTGAGAGGCCCGCAGGCTTTAGCCTTTATTAACCATCCCGGATCCAATTTCTGTCTGGCGCTTCAATCGGAAAATGCACGTATGTTCCAGCTGTTCCTGCGGGCCCGTACCAACACTTTCCTGAGAGACCGTTTCAGGGGCGATTCGAGGTTCCGTGCCCGTTCACCCGAGCGCGACGCCAAAACGGATCAGTCCCGGATCGAAGCCATCATGATCGCAATTGAAGATGCCCTGCGCGCGGCCGAGCGGGAGCAATCGGGCCTGAACCGGCGGGTCGACGATGTTCTGGCACGTGCGGCCGTAACGCTCGGCAATGGCTCTGACGAATATCTGGAGCGCGAGGCCCTAGATAATCATCATCAGGACCTCCTTGATCGGGAAATCCAAAATGGCCAGCGCCGCCTGAAGGAGCTGGGTTCTTCCATTGCTCACTACAAATCCATGAAAGCGGCTGTGTTGTGCCGGTTTCCCGATTACAGGCCTGAGCCGGGGCAAAGTCACTGAGCTGGGTTATAGGAAGCAGCCTAGCATTCGTCGCTCCACTGCATCAGGCAGTGTCGCAGTAAAATGTAACTGCCGAATGTAACGGTCGTGCATACCACAAACGCGCACGACAGCACTTGGACCGCATACATCAAAATCACCTCGTTCGAAGAACGAGATTACGCGATTACATTTAAGTGGCCCCTAACGGCGGTTGGTAAGTCAGCGACCGGATTAGCGCGCTAGGACCGGTTCCGGATCCAAAGGGTTCACATAATGCACATACGTTCGCACCGACCCGTAATAGTAACTGGGCTCGTCCCTCGTACGGGGATCGAACGTATAGGGATAGGCCTGTTGAAGCGACTTGTGCCGAACCTGGACTACGGTCGGACATCCGCAGCGTGGACCGCAATAGGGATTTGGACCCCGGTCTATATAAGGGACACGCGTTGCATGCTTTACCACCGGGATCGCGTAGTCAGCAGCATATGACGGGGTCACCAAGGCGGATAAGCACCAGATGAGCGCAACTAATCCGAAAATTGATCGCATAGTAGGGTCCCCCAACTGGATTGGATCTTAGACGTTCCGCGAGCAACGGGCAACATCCCCAAAACCCAGCTGGCGCGTGACCCGCCTTGGAGACAGCCGCATGGTCCTGCCGGACTCAACTAGCGCTTAACCTCCTGAGACGTGCGGGATCGATGGTTCGGATTGCCCCCTCCAAGAAAGTCTTACCCCGGCCTGAGGCTTGACGGTAGGCGGACACTAGGGCCGGCGTCTGATCAGGCTGTCGCGTCAACATGAGACGGACATCACCCTGAGCCAGGTCCCTTAGATCAGGGCTTGCAAGGGCTTCAAATTGGGTAACGGCGGCAAGTCTTAGAGGCATCAATCGCGCGTCGTTCGGCGCAGTGAGGTAGCTCATTTTTAATGACTCGGTTGCTGCAGGTCCGTCAGGATCCTGCCCGGCCTCCAGCACAGCCAAAGCTAGCCACAATTCGGCATCATAGGGTGCCAAGCCAAGAGCGTGCTTGAGATGCGAACGGGCAAGTTCGCTGTTTGCTCGACTCCCGTGATCGACTCCAGCCTGCTGGATCGCCTTTAACGCCAGAACCAGCGCCTGGCTGCCTTCAAGATCGGAGCGCAACGGTGAAATCGTTCCGATCCAATCGACTGGTGCGTTCGAGCTGAGATTGGCCTTCGTTGGATCCATTGGAAAATCCGGCCGATTCAAGCCCGTCATTTCCGCGGCTCCTGATGCGATCCCGAGGCAGCCGAGCGCTGCCGCAAAAGCTAACATTAGTAGGCGAACTCTGGTTGTTGAATTCATCAGATCTCCAAAGAGAAACGGCATGCCATGTGTCAACTACAATGCGAGCATACTGTCGTCCTGAAGCGTCAAGAGCGTTAGATTGCCCGTCGCGTATGCACCGGTATCTATGTTTACCCGGTTGCATCTTATGTCTGGCTGCTGGACCGGGGTGTGGCCATGGACGATGTATTTTCCGAAGTTCATATTGCTTTCGAGAAATTCTTCACGGATCCAGAGCATGTCCTGCTCTTGTTGTTTTGCCAAGGCGATGCCAGGCTTGACGCCCGCATGCACGAAAAAGAAATCGCCGCATACGAAGCGCGCGCGCAGGCTGCTCAAAAAATACAGCTGACGGGACGGAATTGCCCGCGATAATTGCTGAATCAGTTCGTGTTGTTCAGCCTGATCAGGATTGAGAGAGGGTCTAAGTCCATACGACCTCAAGGTTTGGAGGCCGCCATATTGTTTCCAGTTCTGGAGCTGCGAGGGCGCGTTCAGTGCATCCAAAAGGAAGGCCTCGTGATTGCCCTTCAAGAAGACCGATTCATGCTTCATGCCCCGTTCCATTAGCAGTTCTATGGTTCGATTCGAGTCAGGCCCTCGATCGATGTAATCTCCAAGGAAAACGTGGATTGCGCGCCTCGAACCTATCGTGGTGAGATCGCGGTCGATTACCGTGAACATCTGTTGAAGAAGATCGGCGCATCCATGAATGTCGCTTATTGCATAGATGCGCATGCCCTCCGGCAGAATCGGCTTTCGCGTCTTGTTCCTCGATCTCGACAATCTCATCATCTGCCGAACTTGGCGGCCTTTTCGGTCTTCCGGCGTCAATCGCCTAAATAGGTGAGTTCAGCGCTCATGGTAAATGGGATCGCAAATTTCTGCATCGCTTTTGGGTCAATTTAGCAGGCAAAATGCCGCAGAATTTCAAACTCTTGAGGGTAGCTTCCTAGCCAATAAGCACGCCGGGAGCAACCAATGCGTAAAATCACAACTTTGGCCCTGGGAGTCATCGCCGCCGGTCTCATTTGGTTCGAGCCGGTCCATGCGGGACTCCTGGGAATGCCGATGGGGCTTCAATCCGCAATCCAGCGCATTAAGCTCGAGAGCCCCACCCTTCCGCCAATGGCATATACGCAATTTTGCCTGCGGTATCGGGGCGAGTGCCGCACACGGCCCATGTTTCGGGGCGGCCCGGTTCGGCTGACCGAGGATCGATGGGGGGATCTGAAGCAAGTCAATCAGATGGTTAACAGGCAGATCGCCCCGGAGACAAATGAGCTCGGCTTGGCCGGCGAGCAATGGGTGATCAATCCTGCGCACGGCGATTGCAATGACTATGCGGTCAGCAAGCGGCATGAATTGCTGGCGCGCGGCTGGCCGGCGCGAGTCCTACTATTGAGCGAGGTTGTCGTCAATTCCGGCGAGCATCACCTTATTCTCGTTGTCCGCACCACGAGTGGAGATTTGGTGCTCGATAATATGACTTCGCAGATCAAGCCGTGGTCACGCGTCCCGTATCGTTGGGTACGCATGCAGATGCCCAACTCAAAGCTTTGGACGACGATCGTAAGCAGCAGGGCCTAGCTTAGATTGAGCTGGTTCGTCCTGTGCTTTGCGCAAGGCCCAGGCCGATCACCGCGGCAAGCATGATCTGGGCCGTTGGGTTCAACAGGCTTCCGTCGACAAAGCTATCGCAAAGGGCGACAACCACGACAGCGGCCGTTGCGGACGCGAAAAACGAGTCTCGTCCGCGTCCGACTGAGCCACGCAAGGTGAACAAGAAAAGCTGAAGCGTAAACGCTGCAAGAACCGGGATGGTCACGCGTCCCCATTCGATAAAGACCAAAGCTGCCGTCGAAGGGGCGCCAAGCGCGCTACCAACACCATAGTCTTGATAAATCCGCCCGAGCCGCGCGAACGTGCCGACGCCGCTTCCAGTCCAGGAGCTGTCGGACATGGCGCGCCGCGCCGTGTCGATAGATGTTTGGTCGTCGGATGTAACAAAGCCCAGGAGATCAACGAGAGGAGTGGATCGTGCAAGGGATAGAGTTGCCACGGCCGCCATTGCGATCAGGACTGCTGCCAAGATTGCCGATGGCCAGGGCCGGAATCCGAGGCCGCGGGCGATTGCAACGAAAAGCATGATCGCAAACCCAAGTCCGGTCAGCCCAAGTAGCACTCCTTGTCCCAGCGTGGCAAAGGAAGCAAGGGCAAGAGCAATTCCCGTGATGCTGAGGACTATGCGCAACAGCAGCGGAGTGCTCAAAGCGAGGACGGAGCCGGAGCGGCGCGAATGTCGCTCCATTGCCATGGCAATCGTCGCACCGTTTCCAAGTGCCGCAATGACGGCAACCAGAGCAAAGGAATGGTTAGTTGACCTGCCGATGTCCGGCAGGACGGTCGCGAGGAACCCGATTTGACCAGCCAAGCTCTCTAGCACAATGAAAGTCGCCGCCCCAGTCAGTGTAAGTAAAAGAACTTCAGCCCTGTTTCGATCTCTGGCGAGCAGGATCGTCGAGATGATCAATGATAAGACAGCCAAGTACCACGTCATGCTGCGCAAGGTACTTCCCGGATCAATGCTGATTCGGTTGCCCAAAGAAGGCTCATTTAGCGCGACCGCTGCGGTGGGCCAGATTGGGCTCGTAAGCGGTTCAATTGGAATCGGAACAATCTGAATGATCATCCAGACGACGGGGAAGAGCGCTGCCCAACCGAATCTACGAAATGTCATGGCGGCAATGATGTCCGCCGGGTTCGCCGCAGTGGCGACGGATGCCAGCATGATCGCGGCTAGCAAATACAGGGCATATTGGGCGAAGACATAACCAATGAATGGTGCGACTGGAGTCGTGACTAACAGCGCGATCAGAAGGGAAAAGGCGATCGACAATTGAAGACTTCAAGATGATGAGGGAAGCGAGTCGGCGACGATCCGCAGATTGATTCACTATCGCATGCGTCGTCAGCGCCGCCAAATGCCTTTTTACCCAAGTCGCTTGCATCTACAGACGCAAAATCTCCAGGTCGTTTACCCTCAGGAGTGGTCCGATGTTCGCCTATAGAGCGCGGCTACGGATGCCTTGCGTGAAAAAGTTTGCTTCCCCGAATAATGGGCCAGCAATGTGGTCTGTGCTAACAGACCGAAGGCATAGCCGGTTTGCGGCGCGAATCCCATCAGAAACCCTTTGCCGCACGCGACAGCCAGTCCTGCACCAGCCGATAGCTGGGTCAGGCACGTGACAACGCCCGCAATCAGGCTGAAAGGCACCAGAATCCACACGCGAAAACGCCAAGCCAGCACCGCGCCAGCGAGAAATAGAAATATGGCAACCGGGGTCATTGTGTGTCTCCGGCGCCACCTTTCCACCTACTTTCCTAAGGAACCGTCAACTCGTTCCAGAGCAAGTCAGCCCCTCACCATGCAGGACAGTTCGCGGTTAGCAATCGGTAAGCGGTAGCAAGTCCTCCGATCGGGACCGTTCCACGGATGGAGTTGGGCTTGCTATCAATTTGGACAGAGAGTTCATCAGTCTGTTGCCAATCACCGGTCGCAAGCTCTGCCGCATTGCCGGGGAATAACAGAGCTTCGCCTGCCTGCACGACGGTTGCATCAAACTCGGCAACTCGGCCGCTTCCGAAAGTCAGGGTGACCCTCGGCCGATCGCCGCGTGGGATACGCTCCAAGGTTATCAGAAGGACTTCAATGCCTCGTCGGCCACATTGGAGGCTGAGGCCGGCAAGGCTCATGTCTGATCTCTTTGTATCAGCAACGTGCATAACGGAGACCGCGTCCGGTCCACCTGAGGGGTTCTTGGTCTTGACCAACTGCCATCCACCACTGAGTGGCATGATGTTGCTGGCGCTGCCCACCTGTTTAGAGACTTCGCTGTCGCATTCTTTCTGACGAGCGGCTCCCACCCCGCTGACGCATCCTCCGGAGTTGGTCTGCTCTGATCGGGCGTTGGGCATCGAAACCAGCGCGATGAGGGCGAGGAGGCAATGAAGGCTCTTCATCGAAACTCGGACCGAAGTTGCAAACCGTGACTTGACTCCCTGCCTACCTTCTTGGCACTAGCAGATCCATTGTTCAAATATGAATTAAAGTACCCTATTATTTTATTGCAATGCAATATCACTGATGATCTGCTGGTGAACGCCAGGTTCAACTAAGCGTTGGCGTTGTCAAGGAGGCGATTTTGTTCCCTCAGAGCTCAATCTCGACCGGCTCCACGGACGGTCACCGGACGCCGGACGAGCCGGGGTCATTGGAGGAGCCAATCGACAATGCTCGGTTGGTCGAAGATCTGCAGGACCGCCGCTTTGGCCTTAAAATCCCTTACTCCGCTCTTACGCATCTCGTTGCGTCGTCTGACGCTGCCGTGATCCTGTTTGCGAGCGTGGTTGGGACCGGACTCTACCAAACTCTTGCCAATGGCGGCCTTGATCACCTTGAGCCAGTGCTCGGAGTTGGACCCGTCGCCGCATTGCTCTACGTGCTGATTGGCTACGCGACCGGGTTGTATGATCTTCGTGCTGCGCTTGCGAAAAAGCGAAGAGATTCGGGCCGAATCTTCGCGCAATGGACCCTTGTCATCCTTTTGTTTACATCGTTGGCCTTCCTGATGAAAAGCGGTGCAGTGTATTCTCGCGGCTCCGTCATCTGCTTCAGTTTGCTTGCACCCTTTCTGCTCGTGGGTTGCCGGCGATTTGCCAAACGCATCGTGGCCGGGGCGGTTGCTGACGGGCAGGTGAAGGGCAAGCGTGCCATCTTACTGGGCACCGGTGAGGAATTAGCTGCGCTTGGTCTCGAAGAGTTGCTGGGAAAATTTGGCTTTACGGAAGTCGAGCGCATGGCGTTCCCGGCGCAACAAGGAGGCGGCTTTGCGATGAGCGCGGGCGAGTCTGCCACGCTGCAGCACGCGATCGCGATCGCACGCATTCGGGGGGCCGAAGCGATCGTTTTGGCATTTCCTTGGAGCGATACCCGCAAAGTCGAACTCGTCCGCGATGGGCTGAGGATTTCGCCGCTTCCCGTTCGATTGCTGCCAGACCGGCGAATCCGTTCGCTGGCTGGAAATCCCTCGTTCAGATTACAGGATTCACTGTCGGTAGAAATTCAGAGGGGGCCGCTGTCGCGGGCGGAGCAGGCATCCAAGCGCTTGCTCGACATCGTCGGAGCCTTGGTGGGGTTGGTCGTGTTCGCCCCCTTGATGATTCTGAGCGCGCTCGTCGTCAAGTTGGATTCACCTGGGCCGATATTCTTTCGACAAAAGCGCAACGGCTTCAACGCCAAGGAATTTTCGATCTTCAAGTTCAGAACCATGACTGTCATGGAGGATGGTGCTACGGTCGTCCAGGCCAAGCGGTTAGACCCGCGGGTCACCAGGTTTGGACGGCTCCTCCGTCGAAGCAGCATCGACGAGGTTCCTCAACTTATCAACGTTCTCATGGGGGACATGTCGCTGGTGGGGCCTAGGCCGCATGCGCTAGCGCACGATAGCCACTATGGCAGATTGCTGTCGGATTATGCGTTCCGGCACCATGTCAAACCGGGCATTACCGGCTGGGCTCAAGTCAACGGCTATCGAGGCGAGACCGCCCTCGTGGAGCAAATGAAGGGCAGAGTCGATTGCGACCTCTGGTATATCAATAACTGGAGCCTCGCGCTTGACCTTAAGGTCCTCTTGCTGACCTGTTTGGAACTTACCAACCGCCGGAATGCGTATTAAGCCTGTCCGCCAGGACGGCCTTACGCCTGTAACCGCGATGCAACAACTTCGGGCTATCGTCGTCGCGGCAGGTTTTTCAGCTGCCTGTTCATTGACTCACCTGGGGAATTCACTGAGTTTGGGGCTGATAAATTGGGGACTCGCGTAGTGTTGAAACGGGGCTTCGTCCTGGTGAGTGTGCTTTCGGCTGTCCTGCTCAGTTCGGTGGGGTGTTCGATTATGCCGATGTCGGGGCCTGAGGACCACGTCATCAAGAGCGAGCAGACGGTCAATGGCCCGGAATACGGGCTGGTGAAGCTCACCCCTACGGTCGTCGATATCGTCAGGGAATATGGTCCTGGAGCAATTGCTGGGTCCTTCCCAGACAATCGGCCGCCGCCGTCCATCAAGTTCGGCATAGGCGACGTCGTGGCAGTATCTATCTTCGAAGCGGCCGCAGGCGGTCTGTTCATTCCTGCCGAGGCTGGCGTTCGCCCGGGTAACTTCGTTTCCCTGCCAAACCAAAATGTCGATTCGGCCGGATTCATCACGGTTCCGTATGCGGGTGCGATCAAGGCGAATGGTCGTACGCCAAGCGAAATTCAGCAGGACATCGTCAAGGCAATCGGGAATCGGGCCATCGAACCCCAGGTGGTGGTATCGCTGATCACACAAAATACGTCGCTGATCAGTGTCCTGGGTGAGGTCAATTCGCCGACGCGTCTTACCGCAAACGCAGCCGGCGAGCGCATCTTGGACGTCATCTCCCGGGCCGGCGGCCCGAAGGGGCAGGGCTGGGAAACCTGGGTGACGCTTGAGCGTCACGGAAAGCGTGCAACGGTTCCATTCGGTGCTCTCGTTTACACACCAATGAATAACGTTTGGGTCCATCCGGGCGATACGATCTACGTGTATCGTGAGCCGCAGGTCTTCCTGGCGTTTGGCGCATCGGGGTCGCAGGGCCAGTTCCCATTCGATATGTGGAAAATCAATATGGCACAGGCCATGGCCAAGGCCGGAGGCTTGCTTGACGCCCAGGCCGAGCCCAGCGGGGTCTACGTCTACCGGCGCGAGCCGCGAGAACTCGCCGAGCGGTTGGGCGTGGATTGCTCGAAATTCGTCGGCCCCACCGTGCCGGTGGTGTACAATGCGGATTTTCGTGATCCAGCCGCCTATTTCCTCGCCACCAAGTTTGACATGCGCGACAAGGACGTGCTGTTCGCGGCGAACGCAGCCACAGTGGACACGGCCAAATTCCTGCAGTTCGTTCGCGTCGTGATCGCAACCGCCAACGACACGATCGTTACCGCGAACAACGCGCAGATCCTCAAGATCACTTCAAGGCAATAGTGAACGCCTCGCCTCGGACCATGTACGTGGCGATTTTGGCTGGCATTGATTTGCTATCGCAATCATCGCCGGAGCGGTAGCGGCACCTCAGCTGGCATATCGTTGTCCGGGTTTGAGTGCCCTCCATACCATTCTATGCGCACCAAGCTTGCGCCTCCGCGCAATCCCGGCTGTTCTCGCGCTCCTCGGCAGGAACCAGCAGAAATCAATGGCTGTTGTCTTTTTTCTGAGAGGAAAGAAGCCATGAACCGAACGGCCATCGTTGTTACCGCTGCTTGTATTGCCCTCTCCTCATCTTCGCTTGCGCAAGGTGGTGGAGGAGGCGGCGGAGCTGGGGGTGGGGGCGCCGCAGCCGCCGCCGGAGCGTCCAGCGGAACATCAGCGGGAGCTGCCAACTCGTCGTCCAGCAATTCTGGGCTGACATCATCCTTCAACGGTTCTGGCGCCCCATCACAGACCTTCTCCACTCCGAACCAGAGTACGAACTACTTCAATCCGGGCGCGCCAGCAGCAAACTCCACCGTACCGAACAACAACCGAAGTGGCGTTGCCTATCCGGCGGGGTCGACGATGGGTGCACCCATGCAGACCCATCCGCCTGGGCCTGAGACGACGAGCAATGTCTCAAGCGCGCCAGCCGGATCGCCAGCGGCGCAACAAGCGAAGAAAAACGCGGGCGTGGAGCATACCGCGAACGGACTTCCGGTTGGCGCTCCAGGCTCTGGCCCTGGCTAGCCGGAGCAGCCCATTGGCGGCCGATGAAGACATCGCCCGCTCACTGGAATGGCGTCTCGGTTGGTTCTTTCGGCGGGGACAGTGTGCAGGGTCGCCGATCGATATCGCTCTTGCAGCTAACTAACAAAAGGTAAGAGTGATGAGGCCGGCCACCGCCACCGGCGGCTATCATTCAGAACCTCATGCTCGCTTTGCTGGTAATTGTCCGCTTTGATTCTCTTCAGTCAGCATCTGCGCTGCCAGGCCCCAGTTCAGAGAGGATTTCGTGAGCTGGAAGAGGTCCACTGAGGGGACGCGGCCATGTGCCTGGCTCGGCCGGCAGCCCAGGCCGGCTAGCAACCAAGGAGGACAGGCGCGATTATTTTATCAAAGGATTTTGACCCGCCTAGCCAATAGTTAAAACGCGAAGTTGATGGCGATCACAATCAGAGGTACGCTGCGGGAATATTGCTACACAAGCCGCCTTTTTTCCAGACGATCCATTCTCTTTTGCGAGGCAAATCATGGATTTGAATACAGACAAGATTGCGGTCGGCATTCGTTTCAAGATCAGCAAGCTCGGAGCGATTCGTTGCCCGGAAGTGGCTGGCAAGGTTGGCGTTGTTGTGGACGTAAGCCCCCGTAGCACCGGTATCACCGTTCTGTTCGATGGCGCCCAACGACCAACCGTCTTGCACAGGGATTATATTAGCCCGATCTGATCAGGCGCTACTCCTAACGAGGTACCCAATTAGAAGATTCACAGGGGTCACTCATCATAATTTGCTCTGTGTACAGTCGCAATTTCGTCGCGACTTCGTGCCCCATTTCCTTCAGTTTCCCTGCAAAGAGAGTTGTCAATTCCACCATGGTCACGTTGGACGGGGCGGACTTCATGGAAATATTTCGCGCGGAGAAGATTTGCGTTCTCGAGGACAACTCCACCAGAACTTGCGGCATCTGCGGCAAGAAAATGAAGCTTGTACGAACAGTAGTGGATTCTCAGAGCGGAAGCATCACGCATATGTTTGAATGCAGGTGCGGAAAGCGCGTCTGGGACGACTGAGGCGCACCTCCACAGGAGGCCGAGAGATCCTTGCACTGCTGGGTCATCGAGGCCACTAGCTCGACGGCATGTTTGTGTTTGAGCCGGCCGAATTCCGACCAGCGGCCTTGTGCGTGTATAGGAACGGCGCGCTGATATTTTCGATTTAGACGCGGCTGTTCTGCATTATCTCGATGCCTTTGCGATCTAGACCAGCTTCCTGCCCGGCGGCTTCAGGGTTGGCGAGGGGAGAGAGCATTGGACGATTACTGGCGAAGCGTAAGCGCTTAGCATGACCCTATTGAAGCTGGCTTGACGTTTTGCGGAATCGCCACGGCATGAGGTCATCGATCCTGCTATGGGGATGGCCGTCGATGATCGCCTCGAGTGTTTCAACGATGTAGGCAACCGGGTTGACGCTGTTGAGCTTGCAGGTAGCGACTATCGACGCCAGCATGGCCCAGTTTTCGGCCCCGATTTCATGGCCCGCGAAGAGCGCATTTTTTCTGGTTAGGCAGACCGGCCGGATGGCGTTCTCGACCGGGTTGGTGTCGAGCTCGAGACGCCCGTCTTCGAGGAAGCGGGTCAGCCCCTGCCAGTGATTGAGCGCATAGCGGATGTCCTCGGCGAGCGTTGAGCCGCTGGAGATCATAGAAAGCTGCTTCTCAAACCACGGTTTCAAAGCCGCGATGAGGGGCATCGAGTGCTCCTTGCGCGCGGCCAACCGGACGTCCGGCGACGAGCCACGCACCATGGCTTCGAAAGCTGCCCGATGTGTCGAACGGCGGCCTCGGCGATCGGAGACTTGCTGTTGCGCACCAATTTCACGAAGCGCCGGCGCAAATGGCTCCAGCAATGCACGAGCGTCCACGGCCCTTGCGGTCGAACGACTTCGGTCAGCCGGTCATAACCGTCAGAGGCATCGCATTGCAGGAAGCGTCCGCCAAAGCCATCCAGGAACTGCTCCGCAAAGGCACCGCTGCGACCGGGGGCATATCGGAACAGCACGATCGGCGGGCTTGGGCCGCTGTGGCCGCGGTCATCTGAGGCGATCGCCCAGAAGTAGCCCTTCTTCGTTTGGCCGCGCCCCGGATCGAGTACCGGCGCCTTGGTTTCATCCATGAACAGCCGATCCGCCATGGCCAGGTGGTCGCGCATGTGGTCCGTGATGGGCTGAAGGTGGAAGCACGCCCGGCCGGACCAGTTGCCCAGCGTCGCCCGATCAAGCCGGATCCCCTGGCGCGCATAGATCTCGGCCTGACGGTAAAATGGCGTATGATCGCCAAATTTGGAGACGATCACGTGCGCGATGGCCGCTTCGGTCGGCAGCCCGCCGGGCACGACGTGCTCCGGTGCGTGCGCCTGCACGACGGGGCCCGCGCAGCGGCGACAGATGTATTTCGGGCGGCGCGTGACCAACACTCTCCATTGCGCCGGGATCACGTCCAGGCGTTTGCTGACGTCCTCGCCGATCTTCGCCATGGCGCCGCAACCGCACGGGCAGAGCGTGCTCGCAGGCTCGATGATCCGCTCCACCTGCGGTAAATGGGCAGGCAAGCAGCCGCGATTGCGATGAGGACCTTGATCCGGCACGTTCCGCGATCGGCCGTTGATCACAGCCTCGGCTCTCTCCTGCGCCGCGTCCAGGATGCCTTGCGCGATCTCCACGTCTTCCAGCGGTAAGTGATACTGATCTGGCCCCAGCTTCTCGGACTTCGAGCCGAACTTCTCGCGGCGCAATTCGCCGAGAATGATCTCCAGCCGACGCCGCGCTTCCTCCGACGCCGCCAGCGCGCCCTGATGCTCGCTCAAGGCCGCCTGCGTTTGCGCCAAAAGCGCCTTGAGGCGTTCGTTTTCGTCGCGCAGCGCCGCGATGCTCATGTGCTATTTCGAGCACATCGCCGCCGCGCGTGCCACGCTCAAAATAGCTGCCGAGTCATTCTGCCGCAGTTATCGACCTGCGGGCGCCGCGCTTCTTCCGGGCGGACCAACCTCCAATCCAGCCCCTCGAACAAGGCCGCGAACATCGCCGGCGACATCCGCATCACGCCGTCCGCGATCGTTGGCCAAACGAACTTGCAACCTTCGAGGCGCTTGTGAACCAACACCAGGCCCGTTCGGTCCCACGCCAAAATCTTGATTCGGTCCGCTCGTTTCGATCGGAACACGAAGGCTGCGCCGCTGAACGGGTCGAGACGAAGCATCTCCTGCACCTTCGCCGCAAGCCCATCGTGGCCACAGCGGAAGTCGATCGGCCGCGTTGCAACGTAAATCTTCAGATCAGCACCGGCCGCAATCATCGTGATGCTCGCAGCACGCGGATCACCCGGGACAGCTGCTCGCCATCAATGGCCGTATCCGTCCGCAGTACGACATCACGATCGCGATCTCAAGCTTGATCGCTGGAACGTGACGCTCCTCCAACGAACGTTCCACGACCAGCGTCGCGAATGTCGGATGCGGCGCCTCGCACGGCGGCAACGCGCCCCGTTGGCGAAGCCGCCGTCGCCAATCGTAGATCTGCCAGCGCGTCGCTTCATGCTTGCGCGCCACCTCGGCCACCTGGGCACCCGGCAACAGACTCTCAGCGACGATCCGAGCTCTCTCAGCTTCCGAGCGCACGCGCCGCCCCGACGGTCCTTCCAGAACTTCCAACCGGCTCACCGACCCTGGGCCGTCTAAATGGACGTCCTTTTTGCTGTCCAATCCCATCTCAAACCTCCGTCCAACCCGGAGGCTTCTTCGCACAGCTATTCCGATCCCGAAGCAAGGGCTCCGGCTAAGCGCTTACGGCGAAGCCAGACGAGCGCAACTTTTGACGACCTCAAGCTTGCGGGCCGGCTTCTCTCGGCGCGCCACGAGCTTTCCAGCCAGTATCCGCCGGTGTCGGCGGACCCCAATGGCGATGGGTTTGTTGGGCGCACAATCGCACGCTGAAATTAAAGTAATGACTCAAGGTTAGTGGCGAGAGCCGCTTCGCTCAGGTCTGGAAAGTTCATCGCGAACTGGCTCCGTGCGACGACGGGCTGCTGCGCCACTTTTCCTCGCCCTTCGGCCCCGACGGCTCACGACAAGCAGCCCCATTTCTCGCGCCATCAGCTTCATCGATCCAGTGTCCCGGCCGAGAGAGCTGCCGCCATTTCCGACTCGCCGAGCCGACGACGTGTGAACGCCAAACGCTGCTTCTGTTCAGCGTCCGTCCATTCCCGGCTTCGACGATTTCATCGGGAAAGGATCGAATGAGCCCGGTGCGGGCGATATTGGGAATATTTACGGGTGGCGATGCCGACGAAAGTGACCGGCTTTCCACTCAGTGGGGATGGGTTACTTTTCTCAGTTGCGGGTCTATTTGACTGGCCGTCTATTGTATGGCGAGCTAAACAGCTAAACAGCTAAACAGCTAAACACGGCGTGATCTTTCCTGCTTTGAGATCCAGTCTGTGCATGCGCCGGAAGTCGAATGCGTCGCCAAAGGCAAAGCTCATCATTCCGACGAGTTCGGCGTCAAAGGTAGCTGCGACGAGGGCACACGTAAGGCTCGCAGTTCACCAAGCTGGAGTTATCCGGAAGGCTTCTATCCATGAAATATCTTCACGCCCCAGGACGCCGGAGGGCAGATATAAAACGTTGTTGAAGATCACTGGGAGAGAATTTCGCATTGGCCACCCTGCTGATCGTGCATCCGCCAAGATCCTTCCATCCCGTGCGCGAATGGCGAGGATATGGCCTGCCGCATCGTTATCGACGATCCAAACTACTTGCTCTTCTGCAATACTGCTAATAATGGGTCGGGTCGGCGGCGCTCGAAACCATGTTCGCGCCTGGGATGAGGAGGGACTCGGCACGCGCCAAGCCTCCTCCAGACGTGGCTCGCTTGGCGTGCCAACGACCCAGTAGGCTACAACTCCAGCGGGGTTCGCCCTATCGATATTGTAGGTCGCAACGACAACCAAAGGCTTGTCCTCGATCGTGGTGGCTGCGGTCTGAGTAATCACGAGTCCGTCGTAAGGGCTTGGGCAGGGGGTCGTGGGAGTACCACACATCGCGGCCGCCCTCTTGCGGTCGTACATGACGCCAAGGACCTCGCCGTCGATCAGAAAAACGTCTCCAGATTTACCCGTTGTAACAAAGTACGGGTGACCGCGAACTTGGACGCGAACGGGCGAGCTCGAGCCGAAATCCCAGTCCATCAGTTCTAGGCATTCAAGATACGTTTTATTCCGGCAATCACCTCCGGGCGGGTCCAAAGGTGCGTCACTCGGCAGGAGACGGGGTATGAAAAGATTTTTGCACGTAGCAAGACAGGCGGGAGCAGGATCACGCGGATTGCTCGCCGCACAAACTTGGGCATTACACTCCGGTGCAAACTTCAATCCGGGGGAGACTCGGAGTAGTGATTGAGAAAAGTCGTTCCGCGACAAATCTAAACGGCCGTTGCCTGTCTGAACGAAAATTTCAGGACCACCCGTTCCCTGATAAATCACTGGTCCGGCATAAGCCCACATTCCGCCGCCGCAGATCTTGCCATTAGTTCCGTCGTCGCATCGGGTCTCGGGCGTCGCTACGAAAACAGCGGATATCGCCTCTTTCGCGGACCTCTGCCACCGATCCAAGTCGACCTCGAATAACCAGCCATGCCACGCGTATTGGTCGTTCTTGCCGCCGAAGGTCACATAGGCGCGGCCCAGGCCCTCAGGCGAGGGAACAATCGAAACCCCGCGAGCTTGATGCCATTCAGCATCGAATTTCACCTTTTCGCCCTCGGTTGCCGGTAGATTCGCGTTAAATACAAGGGTGGGGAAATGGCGGTTGATCTTGCCGTCTCTGAGGTTCAGAACCACTCCGCGGTGTTCAGTAGCTCCCGTCTTCTGGCTGGTCACTTGATAAACAATCAAAACATTGTCGCCCAATTGAGCGGGGGCCGCTCGAGCCAAGATCTCCTCGTCAGACGATTGCCGGAGCTCGGTCTGCCACAGCCGACGGCCTGCGGGCAGGTCGATTGCAGCGACAGCTCCTTTAGAAGCAACCAAGAGCAGGAATGGTGGCTGCTTCGGCAATTGTATCAGCTGCGGCGACGCCCAGAAACTACCTCTAAAAACCGGTGCGGGATTAGTTTCCGTCGGATACATGGGGACCAGCTTAATCGTATCCTGTCGAGACTGGTTGTGATCGGGCGGCTTGCGAAAGGTAAGCGTCGTAGGGTTTAAATATTTCTGTTTTTGGAAGTGATATCCGCCGTAGGTTGCTGCGAGCAAAAACAGCAGAATCATTCCGCCGGACACTACAAATCGACCGATCCTTGTCATGCCTTGACAGATGCCCCGCATCACATGAATGCGAAAGAAGAGAACATATACAGGCATTGTGGTCGAGCGAATTGTCAAACGCCATCCGGAAGTGCCCCTTTGCGTCAGATCGCGTCCCGTTGCGTGGTGTAGCTGGCGGCGGGAGACCGCGTTCGCCGGCAAGAGCCGGGCCGGTCAGCTGTGATCTCAGGAGGCGAAAGCGGCACGTGCCAAGCGCGCTAGGCGGTCGGGGCCCGCCGCGCGGGCTCTGGTGCTCCGGTTCGCAGCCAAGTCCGCACCGAGGCGACGGCGAAGGCGGGCAAGCACCCGTTGCCGTGCGGCGCGGATGCCTTTCGACCCTGCAGATTGGAGCCGTTCTATCCGTACGCTGATTTAGACAGCGTGAGCCTCGAACTCTGGCATGCAGATAAAACCCGGACTGGACGTGCACTGATTAAGAACGAACAATCCAGTCAAGCAACTAAGATGCGCACCAGTGTACTGCCCACACGACAACGCGCAGCAAAAAGTACAGCCAAGCCACCATAGTTACGGTGACTGCCGCGCCGAAAGCCAAGCCGGTAGCTGCGTCTGCTAACTTGTTTTCCGGTCGCGCACTCGGCTGCCCAACACTCGTTTGTTTGGAAATGGTCATACACTCGCACCTGACGCCACACGCTCACGCTCGGGGAAGATGTGCCAATCAGGATGAGTGCACTTGGCTCCTAGCGTTCGCGCAACACTCGATTGGCAGCGATGGTCGGCCCAACTCGCTTCAATCAAGCCATGGAATCAAGTTTACCTTAGAGGCGTCATCATGATCTCTGCCCAACGAGGTACCTCTGGGTTATGTCTTGCCCATTGCCACATTTTCCCGAAAACTGCGAAGAGCCCGGAGAGGGCTTCTATGGACGCCTTCCCTAAGTCTCTTACTTTCTCATCGCCTACTCCCTCTGCTGACGGAGCAACTGAGTATTCCTTATGCAGAAGGCCCCCGACACCTATGCCGCAATGAGTGGACGACCGCCCCGCAACTTCGCTGACGGGCGCGATATGCACATAGGTTAAATTTACGGCATCATCAGTATCGGGACGAACACAAGTAATAAGCTGGAAAGCTTCCCAACCCTTTTAGCGAGGTCCTTAATCCTCTCCGTTCTGGAGCTTCGCTGATGACACAGATAGAGCGGCGGCTCATTAGCCTAGGTGAATCAAGGGACCTAATTTCTCCTCCACCACGGACCAGATTTGCGAAGCGCCGGGAGACCGGCAAGGAGTAGAGAGTGCAAGTCTCTTACGAGAGTCATGCGCAGTTGCCCGCGAGGGTTTCGGCGAAGCTTGACAGGGGGGCGCATAGGCCAGCCATCGAGCCGCGAAAGAGTCCTATTCCGGGTGCCGACGCCGTGCAAATGGCGGAAGGCAACACATCCAGGTGCGTCATCGCGAGCGCCAGGGCGACCCGGCGTGGTCAGAGACCCTAGCATGTGCAGATGCTCCTTACATGGGAACCGGGAGATCTCGCGATCGACCGTTCGGTCGGTCCGCATCGAGAAGGCCAGGAGCCGTAGCCGATGATGCACGGCCGCGAGAAGTCAGACTCTGCCATAGTAGCTGTGAAGCCGACGAACAAAGCGGTCCCGACCGCAGCGGAGCTGGTGGAGCCAAGGGCGGGGGCCAAGGGGAACGCGCGCCAGCAAAGCACGCACCGGACACAGGGACGGGAGCGCGTGACACAGGCGCTGGAACGCGCACGGCAAGCCGCAAGGCAACGGAAGAAGGAGAGTTCACCGCACTCCTCCACCACATCAGCATCGACCCACCACATCAGCATCGACTGCCTGCGGAAAACAGCGTCCGCTGGCGGTTGCGGCGCTCGAGGACAAGATCGTCCAGACAGTGACCGCGGCTGTGCTGAACGCCATCTCCAGGAAGACTTCCTCGGGTTCAGCTACGGGTTCCGACCCAAGCGAGGTCAGCACAATGCGCTGGATGCGCTGGTCGTCGGGATCACGAGCAGGCGAGTGAACTTCATTTTTGACGCAGATGTGGCCTCCTTTTTTGACTCAGTCAGCAAAGACTGGCTGATGCGATTTGTGGGGCACCGCATCGGCGATTCTGCGCATTACACGCCTGATCCAGAAGTGGTTGAAGGCTGGTGTCCTTGAGAACGGGGTTGTCACAGTCAGTGAAAAGGGGACAGGGCAGGGATCGGTCATCTCACCGCTGCTCGCCAACGTCTACCTGCATTAGTGTTCGATCTCTGGGCCGCGCGCTGGCGACGGCACGAGGCCACGGGCGACATGATCCTCATGCGGTATGCTGATGACATTGTCGTCGGCTTCGAGCACGAGGCGGGCGCCCGGCGCTTCTGGGACGATATGCGCAAGCGGTTCGAGGAGTTCTCGCTGTCGCTCAATCCGGACAAGACCCGCTTGATCGAGTTCGGCCGCTTTGCGGCAGAACGACGCGCTCATCGCGGGCTCGGAAAACCGGAGACCTTCAACTTTCTTGGCTTTACCTTCATCTGTGAACGCAACCGCCGTGGCCAGTTCCTTGTCAAAAGAACAACACGGCGCGATCGCATGCGGGCAACGCTCAAGAGGGTCAAGGAGGAATTGTTCGACGGCGCATGCACGACGCTATCCCGAGCAAGGGGCTTGGCTCAGGCAAGTGGTCAGAGGCTTCTTCGCCTATCATGCGGTGCCGACCAACGGTCCTGCACTGAAAGCATTCTACTACTATGTGACACGCATCTGGCTGCGCACGCCGCGGCGGCACGGCCAGAAGGACCGCTTCTCATGGCAGCGAATGCAAAGGCTAGCCGCCGACTGGCTCCCTCAACCGCGTATCCTTCACCCGTATCCGGACAAGCGCTTCGCCGTCATGCACCCAAGGCAGGAGCCGTGTGCGGGAATTCCGCCTGCACGGATTTGGGCGGGGGGCGGTCAGCAAATGACCGTCCCTACCGCGCTTCAATCTGAGCTCTAGCATGTGGCGTGCGCTCGCGCCGATCGAGGGCTTTATTGCCCACTATAGCGGTGGGCATCGCTCGAATGTTGAGGGCTCCGCTTCAGAGCCGCCAAAACGACGTAGCTGAGACAACAGCCCGAGGCCTCGAAAAGCTGTCCCTCTTGCCGCCGAGGTAGTAGAGGTTGATCCATGTCAGACCTTGGACCAGCTCGACCTTCCACGCTTCTCGACGCTGTCTGGCGGACAGCATACCGCGTCGGTTTCCCGCTTGCCCGCGTCTGGTGGCGACTGCGACACCAGCAGCATGAAGGGGCACTTGTGGCTGTCTACATCGATCAGGCGCTCCTGCTGGTGCGCTCGTCGTATCGGATCGAGTGGAACTTCCCGGGCGGCAGTGTGCGGCAGGGTGAGACGCCTGAAGTAGCGGCTCGCCGCGAGCTGGCAGAAGAGATCGGCCTCGCCGGAGCACTCCCGCTGGTCGCCATGGGCGACGCCCAAGGTTTCTGGGAAGGGCGAAAAGACAAAGTGCATTTCTTTGAACTACGACTGGATCGGCTGCCCGAGCTACAGCTCGACAACCGCGAGATCATCGACGCACGGCTGATATCGCCGAGCGAGTTGCGCGGCATGGCGCTAACTGGGCCGGTCGCCGTCTATCTTGAGAGGACGATTGCGCCGGGCTGCCATTCAGAGTGACCGCGCAACGCTACTTGAATGTTTACGATCTTTGAACGCCGAAAGCTTCCAATCGACGCGAGCGGATGGCAACCGATGCTACGAACGTCATTGGCACAGCTTGGGAGCGACAGCCATACCCTCACCAAGTCACAGCAAAGATTGAGCGGCCATGTCTGAATCGGGTCTTGGCCGTGTAAAAACGGCCTTATAGGGCCGTCAGCCTTGAAGCCAAACGACCTCAGGTCACGATCGCGGCAATCAGAGGCTTGATCCCAAGAATATTCATTACTCGGGTTAGATCTTCGTGAATGAGGTCCTGACGAGGATATCGTTCTCGACGACGAGGATCAGCAGTACCGCAGTTTCCACGCCCTACCCTCCTAGCAGGCTGTTGAAAAAGGCGCTCGCTGCCGATCGACGACCATGATTCATTGGATCGATGAGATTCGGAGACGGTGCGTGCGCGGTTGCGACAATCGAACGGCCGAGCTGTTTAGCTACGTTGATCTGGAGGCGCGGGTGCGGCGTGATCATCCGCTGCGAGCGATCCGGACGATCGTGAACGAGGCGCTGGCGGTGCTGGAGCGCGAGTTTGCCGCGTGTGAGTGCCGGACGTAAATTCCCCAAAAGTGCCGTTTGAAAATTCCCCAGTTTTCATGTCGCCAGCCCCGCCGGGGGCATGCCCCGGCGGGGCTGGCGACGCAACGACTCACCGATGCTGCTCCCCTTGGCGGGAGGGAGGGGCGCGGTGATCAAAATTGGGGAACTTGTGATGATCTTAGATTTGCACCGCCAAGGACTTTCCGTGTCCGCCATCGCCCGCCAACTCGGTATCGATCGGAAGACTGTCCGATCCTATATCGCCAAGGGGCTCGAGCCCCCGGCTTACAAGAAACGGGCGCCGCGCCCGCGCGTGATAGATCCGTTCGCGCCCTATCTGCGGGAGAGGGTTGCTGAGTTTCCGACCCTGACGGGTCGCCGGTTATGGCGCGAACTCAGGGAGCGCGGCTATGTGGGCGGCTACACCGCCGTCACCGACTATCTCCGCGACATGCGGCCCGTCCGACCGGGCGGCTTTGAAGTCCGTTTTGAGACGCCGCCTGGCGAACAGGCGCAGGTGGATTTTGCCCAGTTCGATGTTGAGTTCACCGATGAGCCTGGCGTTCGACGCGTTGTCTGGCTCTTCTCCATGGTTCTGGGCTACTCCCGGCTGATTTGGGCGCGCTTCGTCGTCCATCAAGACCTGCAGAGCGTCCTGCGCTGTCACATCGCCGCCCTAGAGGCGATTGGTGGCGCGCCGCGGGAAATCCTCTACGACCGGATGAAGACCGCGGTTATCGGCGAAGATGCCGATGGGCTCGTGATCTACAATCGTGCGCTTCTCGAGCTTGCCCGGCACTTCGGCTTCCAGCCTCGCGCCTGCCGGCCTTATCGTCCAAAAACGAAAGGCAAGGTCGAGCGGCCGTTCCGCTATATCCGCGAGGACTTCTTCCTGGGTGGCTCGTTCCGAAATCTGGATGACCTGAACAGCCAGTTGCGGCATTGGCTCAATACGGTCGCCAATCCACGGGTCCATGCGACGACGCATCGTGTCGTCAACGAGGCCTTCGCCGACGAAAAGGCCGTCCTCAAGCCACTGCCGCTGGCGTCGTACGAGGCGGTCCTGCGGCTTGAACGGCGCGCCTCCCACGAAGGCATGATCAGCGTCGGTGACAATCTTTACAGCGTCCCTGACACCACGCGCCGGCGCGTGCTCGATGTTCATGTGCTCGCCAACGCGATCCAAATCTTCGAAGACGGCGTACTCGTCGCGACCCATGCCCCGCTGGAAGGCCGGGGTGAGCGGCGCCTCGATCCGGCGCATCGTAAATCGACGCCACCACCGCGCCGGCGGTCACCGGAAGGAGGCAATGCTGTCGTCATCCGCCGGCCTGGCGACATGGCAGTTCGGCGCTCCCTCGACTTCTATGAGGCCGTCGGGCGCCGCTTGGCCGCTCAGGGAGACATCCGATGAGCGCCGGAACGGCTCCCGCCGTCATCGACCGCATTCGGCGTAATCTCGTCGGTCTCAAAATGCCGCGTGCGCTGGAAATCCTCGACGTTACGCTGCGAGGCATCGAGCGCGGCGAAACGAGCGCCCTCGAAGCCATCGACGTCCTTCTCACCGAAGAGCTCACCTTGCGGGAAAACCGGCGCATAAAAATGGCGCTGATCATGGCCCGGCTCTCGGCCATCAAGACGCTGGCCGGATTTGACTTCTCGTTCCAACCATCCCTCGACAAGAACCGCATCATGGCGCTCGCCGAACTGCAGTTCATCGATCGCGCCGAAGTGGTCCATCTCATTGGACCGCCTGGTACGGGCAAAAGCCACCTGAGCCTGGCGCTTGGCGTCGAGGCCGTCAAAGCTGGCCGCAGCGTCTACTTCGGCTCTCTTGCCGACATCGTCGCCACGCTGGCCAAGGCCGAGCGCGAGGGGACATTGCGCGAGCGAATCCGCTTCTTCTGCCGCTTCGCGCTGCTGATCGTCGACGAGATCGGCTACCTGCCGGTAACGCCTGGCGGCGGCAATCTGTTCTTCCAGCTCGTCAATGCCAGGTACGAAAAGGGAGCCATGATCCTTACTTCGAATCGAGGCTTCGCCGAGTGGGGCGAAATCTTCGGCGACCCCGTCGTCGCCACTGCCCTCCTTGATCGCCTTTTACACCACGCCGTCGTGTTCCAGATCGAGGGTTCCAGCTATCGTCTGGGCCAGCACGCCGACCTCGTTCCAGAGCACATCAGAATCAAGGCCTCTTTACAGCCATCGCCGATCCCACCAACCCTCAAGCGCCGAGGGCGGCCACCGAAAAATGGAGATATCGATCACGCCGACGGTTGATCGCCGAGCCCGCCTGGGTGGGGAATTTTACTTCGGCGCTTTTGGGGAAAATCAAATCGGCATTTACACCGCGCTCTATTCGACGATTGGGCGGCCGTCGATCCCGCCGGAGAAGCTGCTCCGGGCGATGCTGTTGCAGGCGTTTTATTCGATCCGCTCCGAGCGGCTTCTGATGGAGCGGCTGGAATACGACCTGCTGTTCCGCTGGTTCGTGGGAATCGGCGTCGACAACACGGCCTGGGACCATTCGGTGTTCTCGAAGAACCGCGACCGGCTGCTGGAAGGCGACATCGCGGCGAAGTTCCTGGCGGCGGTGCTGGCGCAGCCCAAGGTGAAGAAGCTTCTATCGAGCGATCACTTCTCGGTCGATGGCACGCTGATCGAGGCCTGGGCCTCGATGAAGAGTGTCAAGCCGAAGGACGGCTCTGGCGAGCCGCCGGCCCAAGGCGGCGGGCGCAATGCCGATGCAGACTTCCATGGCCAGAAACGCTCGAACAACACCCATGGTTCGACCACCGATCCGGACGCCAGGCTCTACCGTAAGGGTAAAGGCAAGGAGACGAAGCTGTGCTTCATCGGGCACGGGCTGATGGAGAACCGCCACGGCTTGCTGGTCGACGCCTGCCTGACGCAGGCCGACGGGCATGCCGAGCGGGTGGCCGCACTGCACATGATCGAGCCTCGTGCCGACCGGCCGACAGCGATCACGCTTGGCGCCGACAAAGCCTACGATGCAGAAGACTTCGTCAATGAGCTGCGCTCGATGAACATGACGCCGCATGTTGCACAGAACACAAGCGGCCGTAGCTCTGCGATTGACGGGCGAACGACCCGGCACGGCGGCTATGCCGTTAGCCAGCGCATCCGCAAGCGGATCGAGGAGGCATTCGGCTGGATCAAGACGATCGCCGGGCAAGAGAAGACTAGCTTCCGTGGCCGTGATCGCGTCGCATGGGCCTTTACCTTCGCTGCCACTGCCTACAATCTGGTGCGGCTGCCCAAGCTGATCGCGGAGACCGGCTGATGGCCAAGGTGCCCGGCTTCGCCAAGGCCTTTGCCGGCCGCTGGCGCATCGTCGAGATGGACGTCTGGGACAGCGAGTTCCTCGATCGTGTCGAAGAGGCGCATCTCACCTTCCAGGGCAAGTCCGATGGCGAAATCGCCTTTGGAGCTCTCAAGGGTTTCCTGGACGTGCGCTACGGCACCCGCGACGGATCGACCTGCGCCGAGTTCTCATGGGAAGGGCACGACGAGGATGATCCGTCCTGTGGTCGCGGATGGGCTATGATCGGCACTGCGGGCAGGCTCGTCGGCCACTTCTACATCCACAATGGCGACGACTCAGCCTTCGTTTGCGAACGCGGCTGAGTTCTTCAACAGCCTGCTAGACCCGTACTCGGGTGCGTCGCACAACGGTAAATCATAATGATTTCGCCGAATCAGCAGCAATCTGGCCTGGGCTAACGCTGAAGGGGCTTAGCATGGTAGACGGTTTGTTGATTGTGGGGAATGCTGATCTGTGCGGCGCTGAAGGTAGCCGCGCTTCTGGCGTAGTCGTCACTCCCCTCAGGATCGCGATTGGCCGAACAGCGCTTCGGCAAGTTTGGCAAGACTGCTGCCGGCCAGCCCGCCGACCATCTTTTCCAAGGCGTCTTTGAAGTGTGCGTGTCGATCAGGCGTCAGCTGCTGCAGCAGTTCGAGAGTGCCAGCCAAGACCAGCAGGAGGGTCATCACCCGCACAAAATGTCGAGGGTAGCCAGCGGCAAAAAGCGCGCCGAGCAGGCCATAGGCAACGAAACGCTCAAATCCGACAGAACCGGTTTCCGGACGAAGACCGATCGGCGACAACGTGACAAAGGCAATAGCCGCGGCGACAGTCCAAGCCGCGATAACAACAAGCTTACGTAGCATGACTTGCTCATAGCGATCTATTCAGAGTGCGTCCATTCCCCGGGAAGCTCCCTTCAGGAAGTTCCTTCAGATGACCGCTTTCCCTTAGATGGACGATCAGCAGGTCGTTGATCATCGCACCAACGGTCTTCCGCTTGGCTTTCGCCGCCTTCTCGGCCGCGGCTTTCACGTCGTCAGTAACGCGGATGGATATTGCTGAGTGCTTTGGCATGCTCGGACCAAGTCTGCTAATGATGGCTGCGCCAGGAGATCAGTGCAAGAGGGGATAGTGCTTATGGCCTGGCCTGTCGGCGCGAAAGGGGGACTGGAAATCTTCGTCGAGACATACGATAAGTGGCTCGAACTCGCTCTCTGTTCGACGGCGAAGCACGGTCAGGCGGCGTGAGGGGGGCCGACGTCGCGAACGTCCCAGAACCGAAATGAGACGCCCGAATAGATCTGCGCCTTGCTCAGTCCGAGATTCAGGCCGACATCCAAAATTGTGCGGGTCGAGTTGAAATTTGCAGCGAAATCGAAGGTGTGGCGATCCGTCCAGCTTAGAAATAGGACTCATGATTTTAGCGACTCACGCCGTGGTCGGCGGGGCGATCGCAAGCCTTATGCCGAGCCATCCTATCCTCGCTCTTGTGTGCGGGGTAGGAAGTCACTTCGCTATCGACGCCATTCCTCACGCGGACTATCCGCTTCGGTCGATCTCGATCCGCCCGGGCACTGGTGACGCGATAGCCGTAAACCGATCTCTCTTCCGAGATCTTGGCGTGATCTCACTCGATGCGATAGTCGGACTTGCCCTTGCAATGTGGCTCTACGCAACTCCGACTGCCTCGCTTGCGGTGCTGCTGGGGGCGATTGGCGGCATAGTACCAGATCCCCTGCAACTCGCCCATAAGCTCTGCCCTAGGGGGCCTCTGAGGTCGCTTCAGCGCTTTCACGTCTGGATTCACACCAAACGGAAACTCAGCTGGCCGGAAGGGATCTGGTCACAGATCTTGTTCGTTCTCGTGACCATTGCCCTTGTCGAAATCGTCCGGAATGGCATCCAAAGCAGCTGATTCTGCCTAGCCCATGGGCCGGGGCGGCCAGTTACCCACACCCGAGACGCGCAGTAGCTCGCGCGCGTTCCAATCCACCTAGTAATCGACAATGTTTGCTTATCATCAGCGCCTTCGATGATGGAGCATCTAGTGAGGCTTCGTCGGCTGATCGGCTCGTAGGGAACCGAACCAAAACGGCCGCAGGACCCCTGCCCACATCCTGCGGCCTTATTTTTCCGGGAAAATACAATGTTTGCGAATGATGCTCGACTTTCAGCCCCGGCTGAGCGGAACGATTGCAGGACTCGGGCTAAAGTTTGAGTCGCGAATCGCTGTTCCAGAACGGAACATACGCCATGTTGCGATAGCGCCACGTTAGAGTCAGGACGGCGAACCTAAAGCCAATTGCAGTGATCACGATCAGCGTCCCGGTGTATCAGAACGCAATAATGTTGGCTGCCACTTAACCCGTAAGGTTTTTTGACGGAGCGACCCTGTAAGTGACCATCGTCTGTTGTGAGTGCCTTGGTCGCGGTCTGGTCCGCGACCAAGGCGGTCGAGCGCCATAGCCCGGAAACCAGCCCCAGGGCATGGTTGCTCGGCTGTCACCGTAGCAAACCACATGCCACGGCTATGTGACGCGCGGGAGACCGTGTCTCCCGATAGTCAGGACGTAGGGGTCCGGGGGCGGGTGGCATGTCTTGCGGCGCGGCGCGGGAAAAAAGCGGCCCCGGCTCCGCAGGGGGCTGGGTAGGCCGGGGCTGCTCCGCGGCATTGGTGGCCCGCAGCCATCAACAAACTGCGGGGGCGCCGTCGGTTCCTCCCCATGTCGCGCGCCATGGAAAACTGCCCCCCGCATTGCCTCACTAAAAATGTTACCGGACAACTTTCCTGTCGTGTCTGGGGCGGAGCTGCCGAATCAGTTCGGTGGCGGGTATGGCAGGGAAGATCAGCATGCGCGCAAAGCGCGAGATCACATCAGCGCTGGTGGAGCGTTATCGGGCGAGCGGACGGCTCGAGAAGGCACGGATCCTGGACGAGCTGTGTGCCCTTACGGGATGGCATCGTAAGCACGCGATCCGAGCACTGTCGGTGGACGGGGCATCGGGATCGGCCGTGCCGCGGCGACGGGCCCGCAGTTACGGAGCTTCCATTCGCGTTGCACTGATTGTGCTCTGGGACGCCTCTGACCGGCTCTGCAGTAAGCGGCTCGTCGCGATGATCCCGTTTTTGCTTCCGGCACTTGAACGGCACGGCAGATTGAAGCTTTCTGCCGATGAGAGGTCGAAGGTTTTGAAGGTGAGCGCGGCGACGATCGATCGCCTGCTGAGCGACGTAAAGATCGCAGCAGCCGGAGGGGGCCGACGGCGGGCGGGCTTTTCTAGTGCCGTACGGCGGCAAGTCCCGGTGCGTACATTCAATGACTGGGGATCACCTCCGCCGGGGTACTGCGAAGCGGATCTGGTTGCGCACGGCGGCATGTCCGTATCTGGCGCGTTCATTCAGACGCTAACAATGGTGGATATCGCAACGGGGTGGACCGAATGCTTTCCGCTCGTCGTGCGTGAAGCAGCTCTTGTGATCGAAGCTCTCGAGCGGGCGCAGAACCTATTTCCCTGGCCCATTCGGGGGCTAGATTTTGATAACGACAGCGCCTTCATGAACGACACGGTCGTGTCGTGGTGCCGTTCTCACGATGTCGAAGTCACTCGTTCCAGGGCCTACAAGAAGAACGATCAGGCATTCGTTGAACAAAAGAACGGAGCTATCGTTCGCCGCCTGGTGGGCTACGGGCGGTTTGAAGGCATTGATGCCGCTCGCTCATTAGCTCGCCTGTTTGCTGCGGCACGGCTGCACATCAATTTCTTCCAGCCCTCGTTTAAGCTGAAGGAGAAGCACCGCGAAGGTGCCAAGATGATCAAGCGCTATCTTCCTCCCGCTACGCCGTACGAAAGAGCATTGGTCCACCCGAGGCTCAATGAGGCATTCAAAGGTCGGCTGCGGGAGATTTACCGGACGCTTGATCCGGTGGCATTGCTGGCACAAATGCGGGACGCTCAGAATGAGCTGGGTAAGCGCGTCGATCAACGGGCTGGAAAGCCAGCGATGACTGTCGCGCAGGGGCATAGCGACTTAGCGGCCTTTGCCCGAGAGCTCGGCGACGGTTGGAAACAGGGTGAGCAGCGGGGCATTCATCGTCGTCGCTATGTGCGGCGCAAGCCTGTGCCACGTCGGCCATCGATGCTCGACCCCTACATTCCCATCATCGAGGAATGGCTCGCCGCGGCTCCGCACTTGTCCGCGGTCGATCTTCTCTCCCGGCTGGAAGCGCATGCGCCCGGTCGGTTCAGCGGCCATCAGCGGCGCACGGTGCAGCGATTGGTCAAGAATTGGCGATCAAAGGCCGCTCGACAGCTCATCAGCAGCACAGAGATCACACTATCGGGCCAAGCTTCGTGCCTTAGTATTTAAATCCTGACAGGTTCTTTCGCCGAAGCACCGCAAGCCGCTCGCTCGCTACGGCGCTCTGTAGGGCGCGCTTCGCGAGCAGCTTGCTCCGACTCGCGGCAGCCGATCCAGAAAAACACCAGGGTGCGCTTCGGTAACATTGTCATCTGAGGCAATATGAGGGGGCAGTTCCGGAAGGCGTTTGACACTCCCCAAATCCGGCGCCATTGCGAAAAGGTTTCGCCGCTCTTTCGGCTGATCCGGCCTCGCTGCTTGCGAAAGCGCTGAGTACGGCCGTATATCGCCTGCCGAGACCGTTCTAGGCGTTTGGCGATTTCGTCAGCTTGGACGCCGTCGTTGAGGAGTGAGCAGAACATAGCTTCTTCCTCCGGCAACCAGGGCCGTGCTGTTGCGCGATGGTTGGACATAAAAAGCACGTCGGATGTCGTTTCGGAAACGGTAGGCCAGATCGTAAACGAACGTTCAAAAGCCGCAGGAATCGGACAGGGTTGTGCGGGATGATGCGAACCCCGGTCCATGCGAAGGCTTCCTTTACGCGTGTTATAGCTGGGTGATCCGGTTCTTGACCTTCAGCCAATCCTTAGACCGGCCGCCTCGGTAGGGGCGATCACTTCGCTTCGAAATCAAGACCTCCAGTCCCCTACGGCACGCCGCTCGGAAGAGATCAGGGCCGATCGCGCCGGTCTCGAACGGGTTGCTGAACATCGCGTTTCGCCTGCCCCGGAGTGGCCGCTCGAGGTTGGCTAGCCATCGAGAGCGGCGCCGGGTTTGTGCTTCTAGCTCGCCTGCCTGCTTTTTTCATGCTTTCCAACCCCGACGTGCTCATTTTCTCTCACCTCGCCTGTTGCTTGTCAGTTGCTCGGGAGGGGCTGCCGGCGCTGTGGGCTCGGCAGAGCTACTGCGGCGAGACCGCCCGATCACCAGGCCCAATGTGCCGATAAGCACCAAGATGCCACCAGCGATTATCAACCAATATCCAGGCTCCAGAGTTGGCAGCAGCCCGGGAAGTTCGCTCACGAGCGTTGATCCTCAATCAGAACCCGCGTTGGACCAGCCTACGTATTGCTTCTAGCGACGACCTAAGTAGAGACATTACCGGACCCAGTAGCCGTTCACGTGTATCAATTGGCAGGTGCTAGGATATGGTTCTTTAATAATAGGCCATCCGTGAATGTCGATGTTTGTTGGTGCGGTGATGCCAATAGACTGCGCTCGCGTCGGTAGAAACGAGCGTCATTGCCGTCACAAACGACGCGATAGCAACTATACGCTGCATGACATCATCCTTTCGTGGATATGCTCGATTGTCAGAGGATCGACCGCATTCGGGCAGTAGTTTCGCTTTTTAGCAATGGACAAGTTTAAGTGGCTATGGGTGCGGTTCAGTGGTTCAATCCGACAAAGGGGTATGGGTTCATTCAACCCGACAACCGTGGCAAGGACGTATTCGTCCACATTTCGGCAGTTGAGAAAGCCGGTTTCACCTCACGCGCCGAAGGTGCGAAAGTCAGCTTCGACGTCGTGAGCCATCGCGGCAAAGATTCAGCGGAAAATCTTCGGATTGGTTGAGAGGGCGAATGCTCTCCGCAAAACACCAGTCAGCGGATGTTTATTTGGCTCAACGTTTTAGTTCGTACCGGCGAATCTCGTTGAGGCGTGTCAGGCAATAATCCCGATACAGGTTTTCAATAAGCGCCCACATGACCCTCATCCCCGTTCTGTATGGAAAATCAAGTTAGACCCGGTTTGTTTCTGGAATGCTTCTTGGGTCACGAAAATGGCTTCGTCATGCGGCCGTGCAGCCTTCGCCACCTAATGGGGCTGCAAGTTCTAGCAACAAGTGACCTGCCTGCTAGCTTTCGCGATCGAGGATGTGGATCGGCCGATCGATCGTGGCTTCTCGCCACCAGCAGCGTTCTATAGATAGAGCGCCCGAGGTCCGCCTGTTGTGAAAGCACGGCATGTTTGCTTGCGAATGCGGCGACGCGGAAGTTGGCGGCTTGGGCCTTCATCGGGAACCCATACCGCAGTCAGCTCGCCAGCGCGTAGCAGACGCGTGACATAAACGGCGTCCCGGCGATTCGTCTTCACCCGATCGCCTTCCTTGGTGACCTTGCCCCCCTGGACTTAATCCAGTTTGAAGTTCGCTCTGGCCCATATGAGGACCAGAGCATGAAGCGCAACCGCTTTACGGAAGAGCAGATCATCGGGATTTTGAAGGAGCACGAGGCCGGCGTTTCGGTTGCCGACCTGTGCCGCAAGCACGGCGTCAGCGACGCCAGCATCTACAAATGGAAGGCGAAGTTCGGCGGTATGGTGGGTCGGAGGCCAAGCGGCTGAAGGCCCTGGAGGATGAGAACTCGCGGCTGAAGCGGTTGCTGGCGGACGCCATGCTCGACAATGTCGCGCTGAAGGACTTGCTGGGAAAGAAATGGTGACGCCCGCGGCTGGCGGAAAGCTGTTGCCCATCTCATGGATGCCCATGGGATGAGCGAACGGCGGGCGTGTGAAACCATCAGCGAGTGCACTCGTGGCCGAGCGACCGGATCAGGCGATAACAGTCGGGCCGGCTTCGTAACAGAAGTGGACGCGGTTAAACCGGTTGGCGATCCGTTCTAAGATGCGGCGCATGTTGGTGGCCGAAGCATCAACCTCACCGAAGGACCAAACTTCCCCCTCCCGGCCTGCGTCCGCAATCGCGACGGCATTTCTCAGCTTGGCCACATCGATTCCGACGAATGCTTCCCTATAATCTGCCACGGCTCGTCCTCCCGTGATGAGGATCGGCTCTGGTCCGCCCGAGCGCCCGAGCAGCCCTCGGACGCGCAGTGTAGGGCGAGCCACCTCATCGGCAGACACGGACATACGGCCTTACAACTCTCCAGAATGATCTTGAGCTTCTCATCGTCGGTCCAGTGACGGGGCGACGGCGACGGCCGGTCTCGACAACCTCGAACCGTTCAATAAGCGCTGTTACACAGCACGCGCCCTAACCCGACAAGGCGGCCCTTACCACCCTTAGAGGGGAGACGACGAATGGAGAAGCGTGGGTGAAAATAGCGCGTTCGCCGCTAAACTGCTAAACTGCTCGGCATATCCGCGCGGCTCAGTCAGCCGGCCGACTCAAATCGCCAGGGTCGAAAACACTCAAACACGGCATGGAGACGGCGTGTGCAACGGGTACATGCTTACCGGCCAGACATGGATCATTCGGGTGTTGATGTCTTCCGAGGTCGTGCAGCGTATTAGTGATGATGTTCGGGGCCTCAATGTCTGCAGCGGAGTGCGGTCAAGCCACCACAAGCCTGAATGAACGAGGTCGCCACAACACCATCCCAGCTAGTATCGCCATGGCCTGAACTCGCGGGGCTCCACGCCCGGAATCTCGGCGATCAGCCCTTCGGCCCTAAGTGCTCGGTCCAATTGAAGGCGGAAGTCGAGCCTTACTGTTGCAAGGCCGGCCAAGAGCACATCGTGGTGTCTCCATCCGGCTCCTTTCAGCACCTTGACCGCGTCGCGGATCAAGCCCGTTCGGACCAAGGCAACAAATTCCTTGCGGGCGCTTTCCTGCAGGTCAGCTGGAAGTACGTCGTAGATCGCCAGTACGTATGGGCTACGCAAAGCAATCCAGCCCTCATACGGTGCAAGGCGATACGACATCCGCAATTCGTCGAGGTGCTCGCTGACCTGGCCGCCCAGATTGATCGCGCTCCAATACTCGATGAACCATAAGAGCCCGTCGGTCGGGACGCAGCTAAGGGCTTTTCTTACAGACGAGCGGAGCGAGCTTAAGCGCTCGTTCGCAACGCGTGGATCGAGGGAGTCTACGGCCATCTCATAGAGGCGCAGGCGGATGATCGCCGCTGCCCTGATTTCCCGAGGATTACAGATGGCCCGATTCTCGGCTGCGGCCAATGCAGTTTCAGCAATTGGATTACGCTTAAATGAGGTTCCGGAAAGAACCGCGTTGGCTATGTTGCTCAGCTGCGCTTCTTGAGTTGGATTGAGGAAGAAAAGCGTAGCCCAGCCTGCAGAAAAGAGGGCGAATAATACGAGGATTGATCTGCCAACGACATGGACCATTCGCTTCAGGTTAGTCCACGTACCCGTATCGCGAGTAATATCGGTTGCGGTAATACCCTCCGCTGTGCGTGTCGTAACGGCTCATGGCGGCGACGTTCACCTTGTTGAGAACCGCACCCATGAGGCGCTCACGAACTACGGGCGTTTCTTGGATAACGCGCTCGACCACATCGACCTTCGATCTCGCCCATTCAATAACCAAAATGTACGAGTCGGCCAACGTGCCTGTCGCGCGCACGTCGATCACCGGCGCCAATGGGCTGAGGTCCAGGATGATACGGTCATATTGCTCGCGCATCTGCTGAAAGAAGTTTTGCATTTGCGTGGAGGCTAAGATGTCGCTCGAGTTCGAAAACCGTGATGTTACCACGCACGGCAGAAAGTGCAGATTGGTCTGCGGATCGACCCAGAGCGCGTCCTTCAAGTCTACCTTCCCAAACACGACTTCGATCAGGCCAACGTCTGCCGAACGACCAAGGCGGTGGGTTAGGCTTGGGTTCCGAATGTCGCCATCGATCAGAAGGGTGCGCAGTCCGCTCTGCGCCGTGGTTTGAGCCAAGGCCTCGCTCACCGTCGATTTGCCTTCGTTGGGAAGAGCCGAGGTGATCGCGACGACCTTGTGAGGGGAGCCATAGTTGCTTAGATCGGTCGCCAATTTGATCGAACGGAACGCTTCGGCGAACCGCGAAAATGGCGAATTGATTGCGAAGCGTCCAACGCTGTCGTCCATTGCAAGCTGCCGGTCGCCCAGGCGGATCGGGTGAGTCGGTCCCAGCTCCCTAGCGCGGCCTAGCTGGTCAACGGCAACGCTCGGACGAGAGCGCGGCCGCGAATACGGCATCCAATCATTCGGAAAGGGCAACCATCCCTTGAGACGGTTCAGCGATCCATTTGCGGTCTCGTCTGCTCCGAGGCCAACAATCGGGACAGAGGCGAGACAGTTGGTCTGAAGTAACCTTTCGACCTGATGAACGGTCCTGAAGACGCGGTCGAGCATTTCGATGAAGATCGCGACGAGACCGGCAAGAATGCCACCACCGACGATCCCTGCCAGGAGAACCAAGGCCGTCTTGGGCGAGGTCTTCGGCGACGATGATACATCGGCCTGAGTGATGACCCTTGCTTCGGTGATCGGAAAAGACTGTTGCTGGACCGAGACCATGTAGAGCTGCAGGAAATTGTCCGACAAAGCACGCGCGCTTTGCGCGTTGCTTTCGAGGTCCCGCAAGACGATCTGAGCCTGGCTCGTGTCGTTCGATACGCTGATCGTATCATTCAGGCTCTTCTGGCTGGATTCCTCGCGCGCTTTAGCAATCTCAAGGTCGCTTTTGTAGGCTTCGGCCGTGCGTCGAAGCTCATCGATAATCGAGTGCCGGATTTCGCGCATCTGATTGTGCAGATTGACCACGGCCAAATGTGTAGGTCCATATCGGTTGGACCAATCCGACGCTTTCGCTGCGTAATCAAGATAGGTCTGGCGCAGCTTGGTAATGACGGGATTTGCCATCGAGTCGTTCACGGTGGCCAAATCGTTCAAGATCACCCGTGAATCATTATCGTCCGCATTCAGGATTGCGGTGATGCGCTCAAGCTTAGCTTGGGCCTCAGCGCGCTTTGCGCGAGACTCTGTTAGTGCGCTGTTGATCTCCGCAAGCTGTTGCTCAGTCAGCAGACGTCCGCCTGCGTCTATGATATTATTTTTGGCCTTGTAATCGGCCACCGCGCGTTCGGCGGTAGAAGCCTGGGCGCGTAGCTCCTTTAAGCGATCCTGGAGCCAAACCGCGGCGCGGCGCGAAGCCTGGTACTTCGATTCAAGGGAATCGGTAATGTAATTCTCTGCGACCGCGTTTGCGATCCGAGCGGCCAGATCAGGCGAGACGGATTGGTATGATATTTCGATGACGTAGCTTTGGGCGACGCGCTTGATGGTTAGTCCGTTCACGATGCGCCCGATGGCGGTTCGCATGAGGCCGTCATCAGAGGGCTTCGATTCCGGGAAGAAGCTTGCGAAGAGGCGGTTCAATCCGCCCAAGAGGCCTTCGTCTTCGCGCATAAACTCCGGAGAATCCAAGAGCCGCAAATCCTTGATCACCGCCGAGGCAATGGTCTCTGATTTCAACACCTCGACCTGGCTATCGACCATGGCAGTGTCGATCGGATTGTCGCCTGAGGCTCCAACTTGCGTTTGCAAACCCTGCATCTTGCGGCTGTCCATCAGAAGTACAGCCGTCCCGGTGAAGCGCTTTGGCGCGGTTGCCAAGTAGACGCCCGCCATGGCGAGGCAGAGCAGCACCGTGATGATCATCACCGGGTATTGGCGACTGATCAGGCCAAGGGCTACAGAAACGGTGTGCTCAAGCGACGCCGTGTCGTTGCCCTGAACTTGCGTCGAGCCCTGAGGATTTGGGATTCGTGTTTGAAGCATCCGGTCGGTCTACTCTGACTGATATTCGTCGCGGCTACTCAAAATCAAAGCGATCGCATCCGAGCGCCGAAAAAAATCGGATTGATCGTTGAAGGAAGGCCTAACCTTCAGCACGAACCTGAGACGGTGCAGACGATCGTCGTGGTCGTTCCGCCCGCTGAGCCCGCACCGCTAACGCTTGAACTAAAGTAATTTGTCGGATTGTTGGATACGCTGTTGGCAACAAAAGTTTGAAAGGAAGACGAGCCGGTCCCCGATGTTCCGCCCGTCGCCGACGTTTGGCCGCCGACGCCGCCCGACGAACCGGTCGTGGCGCCTGAGAGAGCCACGCTTCGGGTCGGATCGTTTCCAGTGAGGGCCGCGTATTGCGCGTTGGCATCAGCCGACCCTGTGGCACCCAAATCACTCTGGATTTCCAGGGAAAACGTCAGATCGGTCGTCTTGCAAACGTTTGCCGCCTTTCCGAGCCCGGTGCCGATAGCCTTCTGCAGCGCCGAACTTGACGGCCCCTTGTTTTCCAGATCCTTCAAAATGGCCAGCACCGCAGGAAGCGCCTGGGGATAGGACGCCACGAAGGTCTGTACATCGGCGGCCACATCATCCGGGCTACGAGGTCCATTTGGCCCTTCGAGCAGAGAGGAGGGGTTGGTGGTAAAGGCTGCTGCCTTTTGGGCGGTGTCAGGATCGTTCACGCAAGCGGCGAATGCGCTTGTGGGCAAGGACAACGCGAAAAACGCGGCTGACAAGATCAGCTTCGACGACAACCGGCGTCCCGCAATGCTCATAATTTCAACCTCGTCCAACCTGCCTAATCCAGTGTTTTTAAAAGAAAATTAGGCAAATGTACAGCGCTTCACGATTTATCAGGAATGTGGGTTAACACGGTGGCCTGTTGAGAATGATTGGGCCATGCCCATGCCCATGATGGGGCAGACCGCCAGAACAAAGCCCGGAATTTGCAGCGGAAAATCAACCTGCGAATGCAGGATCGCTAACAGGGTAATCCAGAAGGCTGCAGTCGGTAGGATTGCGTCGCGATTGCGGCCTAACATCCCCCGGAACAGCACCATTAAGCAAGCGAGCCATCCTATTCCTAAGACCAGGGTGAAGGGAATGCCCATTTCGGCCGCCGCTTCCAGCGTCGAGTTATGCGCCTGTTCCCAAACTCCATATGAGGGAACGTCGCCGCTTCGATATTCTGGAAAAACCCATCGAAATGTGCCTAATCCGGAACCGAACCAGGGAAAGTCTCTGATCATTTCAATCGTCGATAGGTAGGCTTGCCAGCGTCCCGAATCGAAAAAGCCTTGCACTCCGAATCTTTGATTGACCAGGGGCGCAAGGATCGAAATAGCGCCAACAATCACAAGCAGGGCCAGAATGGGAAAAACCCAGAGAAGCCTCTGCTTCTTTAGTCCTATGCGAAAATAGGTGCCGAGGGCCCCAGCCAAACAAAGCAGCGACAGGACGGATCCCGCACGCGATCCTGTTAGCATCGTCGTGGAAAGCATTGCGAAGCGCGCCAGCAGACCAAGCGTTCTTAGCGGCGAGAAGCTGTGCAAATGAGACCTAACCCACTCGCGCAACGGAAGCGGCGGCCCGCCACGACGATCTCCTTCCATTGCTGCGAAGACCAGAACCCACCCAATGGTTGCGGCCCCGAAATAGCAAGCTGCAACATTCGGATTGATGAAGGTTGCAGTGACCGAACTCAAATAATTGTACTTTCGGTGCCACAGCAAATAGTCCGGCCAGAAACTATGTGCGATCAGGCCATAAATAGCGTAGGCCAAGGTCGAGCCCAAAAATGAGAGCAGCAGCATGCGGGCGGCGCGCCGGTTGCGACCTACAAGATACCCGCACAGCATGGACAGGAGGCAGGCGATCTGCGATCCGGCGGAGAAGAAAGGCTGATTGAGGGCTACCGAAAGCGAGCCGGTCAATTGCTCGCCCAGAATTGCTGAGGTCTGCCCCCAAATCGGGGCCACCAGTCGGCGCGATAGCAGCCACGTTTCACTCAATTGCTCGCTGACGACAAAGGCCCAAGATAACGAGATCGCCGCAAATCCGCACAAGAAAACAAGGTCTCGCGAACTAATCTCCCGCGGGAGGGTCAGCAAGAGCACAGCAGAAAGCAATAAGACCCAGACTGCAATAATCCGCATATCCGTGGAGGCGAACGGAAGCGGCGCGAGGGCTACCATGGTACAGAGGCCGGCTGTCGCCAAGGTGGCGGGATAGCTGGCCTTCTTTTCTTCCGTACGAAAATCGGCTCTGCTCTTGATCGGAGATCGTTGGTCACGATCAAGAAGGCCCATCAGTCAAAGTCCTTCAGAGCCGACTCGCGTTTCCATTCGATGAGAGAGTTTTCCAAATCGTAAGAAAACTTGAAGCCGCTTGCGACGAGTTGTTTAGGCAAAATGTTCGTCGAGAACCACAGCTTCCTTACGCGGTCCCGATTGATGCCTGTCTGGAGGCCAGCCGAATGCAGGGCTTCAAAGGGAAGTACGGCGAGATTCATGAACCAGATTGGAATCGTCAGTCGCGGCTCTTTGTAGCCAGCGACCCGGGAGAACGCAGTACAGATTTCACTGATTGTATATCTGTGCTCAAACGAGAAGTTATAAATGCGCACGCCGTCATTCTCGCTCGACATGTACATCATGGATGACACAAGATCCTTCACGTAGCCGCACGATTTGATCGTGTCTGTCCTCCCTGGATAGATGAAGGCATTCCGTTCCATCATCCGCGAAAGTCTGGTGAAATTTCCTCGCTCGTGAAGTCCGTAAATGACGGCGGGGCGAACGATCGTCAACTTGCGATCCAAGGCTTCGGATTGCCAAAGCAGATGGATCTTCTCGGCCGCGAGCTTTGAGCGCCCATAGGCGCTCACGGGAGCCGGCGTGGCCTCCTCATCAAGCGCTGCTTCGCTTGGTCCGTAGATCGAGATGGAGCTTGTAAAAACTATATTGCTGCAGCCGATTGCGCTGGCGAATCTACAGACGTTCACGGCTCCCAAGACGTTCGTGAAGTAATAGTCACCATCCGGGTGCCCAGGTGTGACATGGACTGCGGCCAGGTTGAAAACATCGGCGGGACTTCCGTCCGAAATACCGGAGTCGATGGCCTCCCGCACGTCATGGTGCAGATATTCGACGCCAGCCACATTGGCTCTTGGCGGAGCGATGTCGACGGATAGGACGCGCTTATACTTTTGCGACGCCACAAGATGCGTTGCAAGATGAGTTCCGATGAAGCCTGCCCCGCCAAAAATAATAGCTTGAGTTGGATTGGACATCTGATCAGGGCTCGTCGCGACTTAGGTTATTTGCCTCGCTACGATAGGCCTCTTTCAGGACGTCATAGTTGACGGCGCGCGTTAGATCGACCGGTTCTGACAGGATCCGTCGGCGCAAGAGCTGTGCTTGGACCCTGCGAATGCGGTTCTCGTCCAGCTCACCAAACCTAGTCCCATATGGGCGCAAGTAAGCACGCTGAGCATCCATGAGCCGGGAGATCAGTGGTCGCGGAAGCGGCACATCAATGGAGTCGGCGATGATAGGAATTGTTCGTTCATAGTCAGCGTATGCGGCGTTCCACCCCTCCGCGGTGGCTATTACGAATTTCTCGAGAGTGCGTCGTTTGCCGAGAGCGCGTTCTTGGACAAAGTACACTGGTCCCGCCGCATGCACGCCATAGGAGGCTGGACTTAGCGTTCTGTATTCGATATTCCTCCGCGCCAACTCCTCACCTTCAATGTCGAGGCGACCAAGAAGCACGTCTATCTTTCGGTCCAGAAGGTCCTGCAAAGGCTCATCACTTTCTATCGCGGCAAGCTTGCTTTGTGCCAGGGAATTCTTCGCAACAAACTCGTAGAAAACGGCAGAGAGCTCAGGGCCCTTCTTATATCCTATCCGCTTTCCCTCAAGGTCCGAAGGCTGCAAAAGCGTAGTGCCGGGCACCGTAAAAAAACCGACCGGGTCCGCCCCGTAGCATCCGGCGAAAGCGACGATTGGGAGCCCTTCCGATCGCGCTTTGAGGAACGCCGCGGCTGATACAACCCCTATGGTATTTTCGTCGGCTGCAACGGCGGCGATGGCGTCAGCGTCGCCTGCGCCGGCTACCACTCGCACGCCCAGGCCTGCTCGCGTAAACAGACCGTCGGAAGCGGCCAGAATCGTTCCAGCCGACGCGGGCGATATGGTGCGATTTAGCTTGAGTGTGTATTGAACTGCAGTTGGGAGCTCTGCTCCTTCGCTTGGGGAGGGTTTCAGCCAAACGACAAGGAGCGTGGCCAACGCGAAGGCAAGACTGAACCCGGCGAGAACGCGCGGCGTGATGCGAGCCAAATGGGCTTTGGTTCGATCTCTCTTCATCAGTATGTCCATGCTCGGGGACCCGAGCCAATCGATATATCACGACACGCTCTGAACATGCAGGGGAGCCCGAACGCAGCGGCCGTAGCAAATTCAGTATAACTCACGATATTCATATCTAAAGGAAGTCGAGCCCGTCCCAACGCCCAACGTTCTCTGTAACTTTTGGTATCCCCCTAAGGGTACAACAACGCAATCGTTGCTGCCAGCATAGCAAACTTGGACTTTGATCGTTTGGGCGCATATGTTGTTAATGATGACGATCTGATCGATGATTTTGGGGTTGACGATCTGCGCGCGCGTCATCGGGTGGACGGTGATGCAGGCTCGTCCATCCGGCGTTTTGTGTGGTGGCTCGTACGTTCCGGCCATGCCCTGGAAGGCATTGGGAGGTTGCGACGCAACTCCCGTGCCACCGTAAATGGGCGCGGTCGTTCTTCCGAATTGAGCCTGAGCCGATCTGCCGGGGATCGTCAGCACGATTAGCAGTACTCCGCAAGCAACGCTTACTTGCGTTGGAATTCTTGGAATAGTCTTGCTTGTCATCGACTGTCCATCTGCCGGGCATTTGCGGCCCCAGGCCATCCAGTATGCAAGATCTCGATGAGACCGAAACCTGAAATATGATGAAACGAAACGTCCTGGCCACCAAACAGGATCGCTGGCGTGGGGGGGCTAACCGTTAGGATCTCCATGCCGGCGGCCGAAAGGGCGGCGAGGGCAACGCCAGCATCGGCAGATGCATAGCATAAATGGTAGATCATCGTGCCTGTTTTCTTGATCAGCCTATCTATCGGAGAGGGACCATCGCCAGGCCAAATCACCTCAACGTCAGGCATCGTTGGGTGGTGGCGCATGGCAAGGTTAACCCGCTGGAGTGGATCAAACGCCGAATTCCCCGCGCGATAGCCAAGCGACGCCAGATACCGAAATGCATCATCCGGAGAGGCGACAGCCAAGCCGAAATGATGAAAGGCGAGATCAACTAAGGCCGCAGCACTCTCGCTGTATTCCGACACCTCGATCCCTCAGCTCTTCTTCTGGATCAATTCGACGAATTCGCCGACGTTCTTCAGTCCACCGATCTCCGACGCGGAGAACTTCACGCCAAAGGACTTCGAGACCGCCAGAACCAAGCGGATGTGAGACAAGCTATCCCAGCCGTCAACGTCGTCTGCAGTGGTTTCCGGCGTCAGGACGAGGTCGTCCTCATCGAACACGTCGCGGAAGACAGATGTGAGCCTCGTATAGATTTGAGGTTGATCCAAGGTAATATCCTTCCTATCGACGGTCGAGCATCGACCACTTTTTACTATTCAATGGTCGGACGATGCAGCCGTAGCCTGTTCGGGAGCTCGCGATGAAACCTTTTCCTTGTCAGCGTTCTTCTGACAGGCAAAAGAACTCAAGACGCTGGCCAATCTATCCGACCATATGTTGGCCAAGTGTCGCTTTGCATGCACCTCGTCAGAGTAATCCAGATCTCCGTCAAGATCGCTCATCGATATTGAGATGAAGTTTGACCGCTCCTTGAACTGCCCGGTCAATTCCTGAAGCTTTTGTTCGTAGCCGGGCTGATACGGGCTTGCGTCGCGGTGCCATGATGGGATCGGAAGATCGACGAGTACCACCCGCCCTCCCGAATCAAGCAATGACGCAACCGTACTCCTAAGCAAGTTCAACTGCGTCTCGGAAATCGCGCCCTTGAACCCCATGCTCTCCTGCCAATACTCCAAAGCTTTTTTCTTGTCCTGTTCCGACATCACCGCAGCCTCGCGTTCAACGTCGGTCCGTTGTGCGGACCGGCGTCCGGTCAGAAGCAGATTGACGCCTGTTCTGGCTTCGCGCGCCACCTTCTCGACAAGAAGAAGCGGACGAATTGCCAAGACGCCGGCATTGAGCCACTTGGAAGGTAAGACCGCGACAGGGCCATCGGCGGTCCGGCGGTAGAAGCCGTATCGGTATTTCTCAATATCGAGGTCGGATTCTCCGCGATTCCGATCGGGATCAGCAAATCTGATGTCGGAATCCGCAAACATCCCGTACCAAACGCCAATGACGAAGGTATTGGGCGCGGTACCCGGGCTGCTCTGCGTCTCGCGCACCAGATCGATGATCTGAGCCACCTCCGATATATTTGCGCCTCCCATCGCGAGATTGCTGACCTTGGCGCACGCGAGTTTGGGTTGAATGAGCCTCGGGATGAAGCCGACTGCTGTGTTGGAGGCTCCTACAATAAGCACCTTCGCGTCCGGAGTGTCGAGCACGCTACGCCCGAGAAACACGTACTTTGGCACGGTCATAAACAGTGTGCGCTCTGCCGCCTGAAAATCGCGAGGCCCTCCGTACGAAGGGTCCGGGAACACCAGGAAGGATAGACCGCCAATCAGAGCATAGAGAAATGCGAATGATACAAAGGTCAGCGCGATCTGTCGAAGGATATAGCTCAACTTAGAACGCCTTGTAGACGAAGTCGGGGGACTTATGGAGCAACGTGGTGACTGCGACGATGACCATCATCTGGCACGCCAGCGCCAGGTTTCGGCCGACAAGGCTGTCGCGCGCGGTGGCCAGAAAGGTTGGCGCGGTTAGACGGGGAGCGACCCGATCAGCCAGCCACCAGAACAGACCAAACGCAAGCGCAATCCCGGCAAAAGCAGCCGATGCGCCGGCAGGGCCAAGCCGATCAATCAAGCGCGCGAATTCCGACAATTCAGGCGTCCACAAGCATGTCAAAGCCAACACGAAATAGCTGATTGTGACGCCGCGCGCAAAATAGACGTAGCCCGAGGTCTCGGTCATCGTCCTGTAGCGCTTCTTTCCAAGGCGTTCCGTGCAGGCGACCTGCCACAGCTTGTTAATGCTGGCGCCAGCACCCATCAGCAATCCGTAGACCACGAACACGGCCGTGGTTCCGTGCCAAATCCCCATCACGAGAAACGTGACGAAAAATGCGAAAACACCCAGATATGCGGTGAGCGCGGACGCAGGAAAACAGGACATCAGGAGCATCACCAGCGGATTGAACAGATAGAATTTGAACCACTGTGAGAGCGTCATGTGCCAACGCTGCCAAAACTCCAGGAAGCTGCGGGCAGAGAAGGGCTTGTCGAAGTTTTCCGGAAGGGCCTGACCAAGTAGCACTCCGCTGCCGATAACGATGTCCATGTATCCGGAGAAATTATAGTACAGATACACAGTGTAGAGCGAAGCGGCGGCAGCATAGAAAAGGCACAGCTTCACGAACGACGGGTCGCCAGCCTGAAGTAGCTGTGGCTTCAAAAATGAGAACGCGTATTCTGCCACAGCGGCGATGATCACAAATTTCGCATAGCCGGCAATGACCCGGGCAAAGGCCTGGAATACAGTGTCTTCGTCGAGCTTGATAACGGCGATCCCATCGGCTGCCCGAAACTCCTGGTAGCGTTGGATCGGACCGGACACGAAGCACAGAAAATTGCACGTGTAGCGGAAGAATGCGGTCGGCCCGATCCGCTCTTCGACGTCCCCCGAATGGACATCGACCATTAAATGCAGGATTCGGAACAGGATATAGGATAGCCCGATCGTCAAATATGGAAAGGGTAGACGACCGAAATCATCGAAGAAGGAAAACCGCTTCAGGAAGACATAGCAGACCAGGACGCCAACGACCGCGAAACCCAGCGCAAGGGAAGACTTCCTGACGGAGAGGATCGAGACGCACGCAAGCCCCAAGAGTAGAAAGGAAAGAAGCGGCAGGATCTGGATGTAGTCGGTGAGGTAACTGGCGATGAAGATTGCATTGCCGAGGCCGAGCACCAGCCTGCGATACGGAACGGACTCGCTGATGTGATAGGCGAGAATGACTCCAGCCAGGAAAGCGAAAAACAGAGGAGATGTAAGGCTCATCGACGATCAGCTCGGGCTTAAAGGGCTTGCGGGTAAAAGATTGGCTTAAGCAGGCTGCAGTTCACGCTCGACAGTCATCGGCAGGTCGCCGAGTTCTGCATCGGTTTTCAGCTCCCATCGGCTGCTTCCGTCGGAAGCGGTTTCTACCCGCGTAAATCCAAGCTTTCCATAATGTTCGGCGACCATTTCGTTTCGCTCGGTTGGAACGTAGAGGCCTTCAAGAGTCGAGATGCCGGCAGCGCGTGCACGAAACAAGATCTCAGCAAGCACCGCCTGTTCGACGCACCGTCCCAGAACCCGGCAGCTCATTAACCAAGTGTCGATGGTCCAGGCGCCCGGGCGGGACAGGCGGCAAATGACGACACAAATAATCCCGTTGTCGCCGAACTTATCAAGCAACCGAACGTGCAGCGTCATCGCATCAGCGTCCTGCTCGAGCTGTTCGATCTGGGGCTCGGTATAACGGCGAGTGGTCAGATTGAACTGGTTGCTCTTGTTGATCAGCTGTGTGACGCGCGACCGCGTCGTGCGCTCGAAGGAGCCGAACACGATGCGCATCTCCAGCGACCGCAGATATGACTGAAGGTCCGAGGTCTGTCCCTGTAAACTCAACCGACGGGCGTTTGCCTGGTACATGTCGGCCCGCGCGCGATCTTCATCGGAAAAGGCGATCGCCTCAAAATAGCCTGCGGCCGCCAGAGTGCGCGCGTAGCTCGCGGGATCGCTGTCGAGTTCGGGAACAGCCACATCGGGGATTTCGCGCCGAATCAGGCCTCGTTCAACCGGATTGTCGTCGAGGAAAACGAAGGAATCCAGACCAAGCGCCAATTCCTTGGCGATCGCACGTATGTTGGTTGCCTTGTCATCCCAGTTTGCTTGGAACACGGCGATGTGATCCTCCTTCAGGAGCATATCCGGATGCTCCTTGAAGGGACGCCGTGCGATCGCATCCGTATTTTTCGAACTTACGGCCAGAACGACGCCGCGTGCGCGCAAGGCCAGGGCAAGCTGCTGGACCGACAGGAACGCTTCGCCTGTGGCGTCGCCTTGCGCGATCTGAATACCTTCAAGTCCATCGTCGCCGATGATGCCACCCCAAACCGTATTGTCGAGGTCGAGCACGAGGCATCGGCGACTCTTGCCGCGCATCGCTCCAATAATCCGGCAGACGTGATCCGCATAGAGCGGAGCGTAATTGTCGGAAAATGGCAGTTTCGCCAAATTCCATTGTGCGGGGGAATGCCAGTCTGCAAGCCCAGCGGTTTCAGCAACGCCTGCAACGTCGAGGAGCAAGTCGTTTGACTGGAGGACCGCCTCGCACAGTTTTTGGTTGAAACGATCAACGAGGTTTCTGCTCGTTCCGCCCAGCGCGCGATCGAAGGATCCGAACAGCCCTTCCGGAGGAGCCGCAAGTGTTTGGACAATGCAGACAGCGCCGCTGTTGTGCGCAATCGCCGCACGAATGGTGTCGAGGAGGCTAATTGCGGCGTTGAGGGTCTGAGCGGCAAGCTGTTCGTTGCCGGGGCTCGGTTGAAGTGCAAGGCCTCTGTGATCGAGTGCAACCAGGACCGCATCTGGTCGGGATGTGTTGAGATGCGAGTCCGGCCGCAAGGCGTCCTGCAGGAATTGATCGTACGCGCCGGTGATGCATTCGAGGGCAAAGCCGTGGCGCGCGGCCGTGGCAATCAGGACGGGCACCATGAGATCCAAGGTGCCATTTCCGATCAGGCCAAGCCGAAATGGAGCTAAAGGTTGCAGGGACCGGCCGTGCTCGCGGGCCGAGACAATCGCGCGTCCCAATCGCGACAGCTGCCGCTCATCCAGCGCGTGGGTCGCGAGAAACCGGATTTGGTCTCCCAGCTCTGCCCCGGTGGTCAAAAGGTCTTTGCAGCGAGAAGAGAAATCCTCGGGTGGCCTTGGAAGCCAAGACAGTTCCCGATAAAGTTCAGCGGACATCGTTACTTCCAAGTCTACGTCGTAGATTTGTGGTTGTACTAGCAAATCGCGTACCATGCTAGTGAGGTCAGATCCGTGAACACAATTAGACAGTTTCGTGGCGCGGGTCTTCACCACACGCGGACTCTCCTTGCCTCTGTTGGGGAGCCCTTTCCCAAGACAGATGAAGGAAGCTGTTGTGGGAATGGACCAATCAGAATGTGCCCTCAGTCAGGATCGAAATGCCCCGGGACCCGAGTCAATTAGCTCTTTCTATCGTCATCCCGAACTACAACTATGCAAAGTTTGTAGGCGCGGCGATCAAAAGTGCGTTGGGAATTCGATGGCCTAAGTTGGAAGTGGTCGTTGTTGACGATGGATCGACAGACAATTCGCTTGAGGTGATAAGAAAATTTGCGGACAGGATTACGCTTATCGAACAGCCAAATGCCGGCCAAATGCCCTCGTGCGTGAATGGATTCTACCGATCTTCAGGCGACGTCATTATCTTTCTGGATTCTGATGATGCGCTGCATCCGGACGTAATGACTGAAATTGCGAAAGTCTGGTCAGCAAAGGCCAGCAAATATCAGTTCCAGATGCGCGTTGTCGACGCCAAGGGCAAACCCACCGGGGGCATCCTGCCGCAGTATTTCATGCATCCGAGCCCCGAGGATATCCGGACTTGGGTTACCACGACTGGCGCGTATCCGACCCCGCCGGGATCCGGGAATGCTTATCCGCGCTGGCTCGTCGACCGCGTGTTCAGCTTCAAGTCTGATTTCGTCGATCGGGCGCCGGACAGCTATCTTCTTGCCGCGGCACCAGCCTGCGGCGATGTCATTACCATCGCCAAACCCTTGGTCGATTATCGGGTGCATGGCCTGAACCACGGCGCGTTCCTTCAACTCGACGATGAGCGTTTCGCGCGCGAGATCAACCTCGCCCATCGGCGTCATAAATTCTTCACGGAGATCGCAAGCAGCGCGGACCTCCACGTTGCGCCTGAAGCGTTGAAGAAAAACCTGCTATGCGCCTGCCTTCGTACCGCATCTTATACGCTGCGCCCGGACATCCATCCAATCAAAGAGGATAGCGGCGCTCGCATCCTGATCGATGGATGTAGATCGTTTGTGTATCCGCAAGGGTTCTCTCTCGCTCAGCGCGTCTCGATCCTGTTGTGGATCGTTGGCGTGCTGCTCAGCCCGCCACTGTTCCGCCGCACCCTCATTAGCTGGCGGTACGCCTCCGCTCAGCGGCCAAAATGGATCAGACAAGCGCTAAAGTTCTTTCGGATGGCCCGGTGAAACGGGGACGCCGGCCCGCCTCGCCACCTCGGCCTTATGTATGAGTCGCTTTCTTTACGCTGATGCCGGAAGTTAGCGAGAGAACTTCCGAACCGGCGTGAGCTCTCTATGCATAAGATCTCGAGCGGCCAAGCCTGCGAAGGTTCGTCAGCACCTGCAGGCGATTGTACCGGAGGCGGATCATTTGGCGTGCAAGGCCTGTTGGTGCAAGCGCCAAGCAGGTAATCCAGACAAGGTGTTTGCTCCGTGCTCGGGAGGTGATCGGACTTTTCAGGATGCAAGACGCGCCGCCCCGCCACAAATTCCAGAGCGTGCGACGCGAATCTTGTGCATCCTCGTCCCGCATTTTGCGCGCCATGAGACGATAATTAACAAATACCAGTTCGTTTTCCAACAAGTCGCCTTGAGGGAGGGGGGCGCCAAGCGCAGCGGCATGCTGGCGCAGAACATCAAATTCCTGCTTTCTGATGCCAATCCGCCGGGCGAACTGGGGAATAGCCGCGGTTTGGCCCCGTTCGTTGCTGCGGCTGATGTTTCGGGAATGGACGCGATATTGTCCGAGCGGCTGAACGATCGTGACCACTCGCCCATAAAGCGGCGCGATCGTGTTCAAGACGCCATCGTGCGATTCCGGTGGTGTCAGCGGCATGACCCTGCTCAGAAATTCACGCGAATAGGCATTGCCTGAGGTCACGGGCCAAAGGTAGGTGCCGGTTGCCGCGAACGATTGCGCCACGCTTTCTTCACTGATGTCATCGGAAAAATTGCAGAATCGGCGACCCGCAAAATTTCCGCATTGATCGATGACGTCGAGGTCAAACTGGACCTTGGCCACGCGGGGTCTGAAGGACCGCTCGATCAATTCAAGGGCGTTCGGGTAAAGCACGTCGTCTGCGTCGAGGTACAAGACAATCGAGCCGCGGGAAATTTCATAACCGGTGTTGGAGACCTTCCTGATGCCTTGGTTTTCCTGAAATACCGCGCGGATCTTGGTGCCGTAGGATTCGATTCGCTCGCGCGATCGATCGGTGGATCCATCGTCGATTACGATGATCTCGTCAGCCTGACGGGTCTGGGCTATGACGCTATTGATGGCAACTCCAACGTAATTGTCATAGTTGTAGTTGGTGATGATCACGCTGATGGTTTGGGCGGTCGTCATTGCGGTCATTTCGCGTCGTATTTTGCCTGACCTTTGTGTCCCGTTTGATCGGGCGTCGATGGCACCAGGGTCAGGAGCCAGATCATCAGAGCATACCCGGGTTTCAGTACCAAAGAGAAGCTGATCCAGCTCAAAAGGAAGAAATTGCAAACCTCTATCGGGGCAGTGCTCGAGTACAGCCGAAGCAGGAAAAGGGACAAGAGGAGCACAAAGCCAACGATGCCATATTCATAAGTCAGCTTGGCCCAGGTCGGATCAGCGACTTCATATTTGAAGCGGGCGGTCGCGAGGTCGCGAAAAAAGCTGCCTGCACCGTTGCCGAACCAGGTTGTCAGGATCCCTTTGTCAAAGCCGCGCTCAATCATCTCCATTGGAGCCTGGAAGCGGGCATAGGCGCTCGTGCCCGTCTGCCCAAACTCGGAAAGTCGACCAAACCACAAGTTGAGGACGGGACTATCAAGGCTGTACAGGACCATGAGAACCAAGACCAGGCTTGTGGCAAGGGCTATGAACAGGGGAATCCGGCTCAAAGATTTCGGGAGCAGAAAGGCTGCCGCCAAAGCGACCAGTCCGGAACCTGACAGCGACGCTAGCAGGCCGGCTCCGAGCAGCGCGAGGGTGCGGAGTCTCCTTTTCGATTGGTACTCAAGGAGGATAGCCAGCGCGGTCACCTGGGAAAGGTCAGCGGATTCGCGAAGGAAGAAGCCATTCGCTTTGGTGATCCCGGAATCTTCCCGGAAATGGGTGTAATGGCCCGCTCCGCGAATTGCGTCGGGAAGGACGTAGTAGATGTTGGTCAAGGTGGACACCTTGGCCGCATTGACCAGCACCAATTGGACCACACCAACCGCAGCTATTACGGAGGCAACCGTTACAAAGACAGCGACGATGTAATCCTCGACCGGCTGCAGTTGAGGTCGTCTTGCCAACCGAAACAAGAACGGCAGGTAGAGAGTGCATAGCAGCAGCAGCGAACTCCAGGAACTCGGCGAATTCGAGAAGGGGATGCGGAATCCGGCCAATCCGGCGATGCATATGAGCAGAAATGCGGAAGGCACGCTCAGAGCAACATGTCCCGACCTGAGGAGATAGGCGGTGAACACCGCGTAGGCGATCAGGTCCACGGCAACCGGAAACTCACCGATATTGTACGCTATCTGAGTGAGGAAGAAAAAGGACACGATTGAGAACCAGACGACGGCTCTTCCAGTCCTGGTAAGCTCGGTGATCGGTTGATACTCGATGATCGGCGCAGGCGTGCTGTCATCTGGGGCGGCGATCATCGAGCTCATTCAATGCCTCCGGTCTGGGCAATGTACCGCCTGATACGACGAACTCGTGCTGGGAGCCATCCTTGGTGTCGAGAGAATGTTGGGACATTTTAGTGAGAATATACTTCTCGCGCGATCGATGCCGGCCGCGAGTCCGAACCGGTCGGAAAACAGACTGAAGAGCGCGTCCTGATTGCGGTTCAGTGCGCTAAGATCATCGACGTAGCGAACGATAGTTGCGGCAAGATGGCCCAGGTCGTCAGCGAGGAACATCGCCGATTGTTCCTCACTGGTGGTGCCCGCCAGTGCTTGCCTGATGCCAAAGATCGGTAATCGCTCGAACGCATAGTCCATCACTTTGAGCTTGAATCCTCCACCCAGCAAGTCGGCCACGAGGCCGCCGCGGGAGGAGCGAAGAAAGGGGGAAATGTCAGTGACGCGTCCATGAAAGTTCAGGTTGGATCCGTGATGGGCATAGCTATTCCTGATGGCCTGCGGCACACTGCCGACGACGTCGAGGGTAATCCCGTGCTGTTTGAAGCTCGGGAGAAGTGCCTGCACGATCAATTCCAAATTCTTCTGCTTTGCGATCCACTCGAATTCCCCCAACAGGAGCAGCGTCCGAGGGCAGCTCGCTTCAATGCTGCGGGCCGGATTCGCATGGCCCAGATAGACCGGAGGAGCGACATGGATGTTTTTCGTTAGCTGTCGGAAATAACTCGCATCGCTTTCCGTAATGCAAATGATGGCGTCGGCCGCTTCGGCAATCCTATTCTCTAGTCTTCGGTACTTTTCAGCATCGAGACCCATCACCGCTCGCCGCAAGGGATTGCTGAAGTGACGCGCGATTTCGGGGCGAATTTTTCCTTCTGCATTATGGGCGACGTAACAGATCGATGCCTGTTTCCGGCCGCGCAGAATGAGCGGCAGCAGTCCGGAGGAATAGGCGTGGTCGATGACGATCCAGTCCCATTGTTGACCCAGCAAGCGGACCAGCGACCGTTCAACTTCGCGTGTACCCAGGTTGTAGGCATCTCTCGGCATACGCGTCAGAAGGCTTGAAATGCCGGAAGGGTGGAAAGGGGGTGAATCGATGCAAACTGTGTTCGGCAGGCCAAGGGTATGATCCTCGAGGGCTTGCTCGGTTCTGCGCGTGCCGACCACCGTGATCGCCGCGTTCCCTGTCAAGGCAAGCGCCTTCAAGAGCCCGGAGGAATAAAGCGCGTCGCCGCTGAAGAGCGGTGTCGGCAAACGGCCGCAAATCCACAGTATCGTCTTCATCGATCCTATCTCGACTTTCTAGACGCACACGGCGTCCGCTATCGGGCACTGCCTCCCACACTTGGCTGCAATTACGGGTAAGATTTCGATCTGCGTAACCTCTGTTTGATGAGAAATCTTGCAATGTAGGTGAAACGCGCGGCAGCTCGTTTGGGAGCGCTGAGACTAGCCCGGAGTTGGCTTAGGCGCAGCCGAACGCCGCTTAAATCGTAGATTCGCCGCTCATCCTCCAGATTGCTCGCATAAGATGCCTGACGGGCTAGAAACGGCTCGGTTTCAGCATAATCGACCCAATGGCGGTCATAGTATGCTAGCTTATGGTCGAAGGGACGATCCGGAACGGACACTGCCTTGAGCAAAGCGAGCGCGCCGCGCCACGTCACGGCGTAAGCGGCGGCACCTAGTGTCGGTCTCATACGCAGGAGTAGGCGCCCCGTCGTCCCATGGGCAATCTCGAATCCGGACTTGGACGTATGCGGGTAGTGAATGCCTTCGAATTTCACAATGTCACTGGCGGCGAGGAACCGTGCAAGGTCGTGCTGATAAAAACGCTGGAACGCTGGATCAAAAATCACATCGTCCTCGAAAATCATAGCGGCCGGCAGCCTTTGTCTCACGATGCGCTTCAGAGCGGCGAGATGGGAGAGATAGCACCCGATTTCGGCATCCGTCAGGTCGCGGCGCGCCGGAGCGTAGACGAAATGCCGCTGCACAACGCCGCGAATGAGGTTAATTCGATTGCGGGCATCGATGGCGCGGACCCTTTGATAAGGGATGCCAAATCCATCGAGCGCAGCGGAGATGCTTTGCCACCGCGCGACGTCGCGATCGAGATTGATAATGAACCCGGAAATGGCGAAGTCGGTTTTCACTGATTTCCTCAAAGCAGCACAGCCGGGGTCCACGTCCCGTTGGTGACGTATTCGACCCGGCTTCGTGACACGGTCATGAATGAAACCAGCCGCCGCCACTCCCGGGCAACCTGACCGAGCACTTGGGGGCTGTCAATGTGGGACAATTTGATTAGACACACCTGATCGGCGGATCGTAAATACGTCCAAACTCGGAGGCAATTCTGAATGATGCTTGGCAAGATAGGTAAGGCAAGTTTCTGGCTGTTGCTGATCGTTTGCGCCATCGTGCCGACAAAATCGGCACGGTCGTCTGGATGGGAACTTGTATTCTCCGACGAGTTCGACGGCGACAAGCTGGACCGCAACAAATGGGCCACGCGCTACATCTATCAGAACGAGACGATGGACCATTTTAACGACGAGAAGGAGCGCTATCGCGACAATCACGTGCTGTCTGATGGCGTGCTCAGCCTGGTTGCCAAGAAGATGGAGGGGAGTGACCTGTTCGAATCCGCGATGATCCGCAGCCATCGCACCTTCTATTATGGTTACTATGAGGCACGGGTGTTGCTGCCTAATGCGAAGGGGATATGGCCGGCGTTCTGGCTCGAGGCGGATTACGATGTCGACGGCAAGACCTGGCATCCGCCCGAGATCGACATCTTCGAGTATGTCATCAACGGTGTTGAGGACAAGGCGAACTCGCTGCACTCGAACGTTGTGGCCCCCTTCAGCGAAAAGCAATACACCTACGTCGACAAGGATTTCCTGCTCAAATTCCAGAATATGTATGCGAGCGAGGATCTCAATCTGGGCTGGCATATTGCGGGGTTCGTGTGGGCGCCGGACCGGATTTCCATGTTCTGGGACGGCAAGCTGATCTACACGCGAATGTACCAGTGGAAGCGCAACGACGGGCAGCTCGGGCCGCCCGCGCATGTCGACCTCAATTTCGCTGTCGGTGGGGCGGGCTGGGCCGGCCGGCACGGCATCGACGAGGCGGCGTTTCCGCAAAGTTTCAAGATCGACTACGTCCGGGTCTGCCAGTTCACCGATTCTGACAGGGGCGCACGCCAGTGCGGGCCCGGCCAGGTGACGCCCGATCCGAAGGAATTCGGCTATTCGTCCACGATCCGCGACATGGCCAAGCCCGCTTTTCTGCCGGTCAAGGCGGCAGGCGAGCAGGAGCCCAATGCGGGCGTCCTCTCCTTGAAAGCCACTGACCCGCTCAAGGTCGAGGTCCCGATCAATGTGCCGGACGACTATCCGTCAAACCGGCAACTGCAGGTCTATATCTATGACCCCGCATCACGCTCCGTCATCGCGTCGGTCGACCGTAAATTGCAGGAGAGTCTTGGCAAGAAGCGTGCGGACGGCGCGAACGTCGTCGAACTACAGCTACCGCCAATTCAGCGTTCCGGCGAGTTTAATCTGAGTGCGAAACTAAGTTCGGACAGTACTGACGAGAAAGGCGCAAAGAAGGTGCTGATGAACCCGGTCACCTGCACCACAGCTGTGGCTCAACCGGTCAAGGCGCGAGCCTGCCGTTTGCTATCACTTCAAGTACGTTGAAGGCATCGGCTTCTTGAAACTGATATACGGCTGAAATAGTTTTGTCTGACCCATACTATCCGGTGGTCGAAGTCAACCCGTGGACCAAAAGATTGAAAGCCGTTCCATACTCAGCCAGTGACCCGCACGCGATTGTTCCGGTATGACCGACGATGCATTCGTGAACGGGCCATCTGATCCCGCTCCTGGCGGTATGAAGCATCTGCTGGCCAAGGGAGCATTTTGGATCGCAGCTACGCGGGCCTTGGTTAACCTCATTGGTTTCATCAGCATGCTTTTTCTGGCGCGGTTTCTCGCGCCGGCAGACTTTGGCGTGGTCGCAATTGCCTCCACAATCAGCTCTATAGTCCTTGCCGTCTCGGAGTTGTCACTGTCATCTGCGCTCGTCTATCAGAAGCAGCTAACCGAAGATCATTTTCATACTGCTTTCACTTTGAACCTGCTGCGGGGAGTCGGCTTAGCTGCGATCATTCTTGGTCTCGCATGGCCCATATCGAGGCTCTATGGGGATTCCCGCCTCGTTGGCATCATGGTCGTGATCAGTACGTCAGCCGTGATTGGAGGGTTGCTTAACCCCAAATTGATTGTCTTTTCGCGGAAGCTTGTCTTCCGGCAAGAATTTGTACTTGGCGTCTCGCAGAAGCTGATTGGTTTTTCTGTATCTGCTATTGTTGCTGTCGAATATCAGAGCTACTGGGCGCTTCTTGCCGGTATCGTCGCGACGCAGGCCGCAGGCACGGCCCTTTCATACTTCCTGGTCTCCTACCGCCCCAGCTTTCGTCTGAGCAAAGTACGGGATCTTCTGTCGTTTTCGGTCTGGCTAACGCTAGGGCAGGCCATAAACACCCTAAACTGGAAGTTCGACCATCTGATCATCGGATATTTTCTCGGAAATACGACGCTTGGCTACTACACGGTTGGCGAAAACCTCGCTCTGCTGCCGACGCGAGAAGCAACCTTGCCAATCTCGCAGGCACTCTTCCCTAGCTTTGCTAAACTCAACCACGACTTGCCTCGCTTGCGGAATGCCTTTCAGCGAGCGCAGTCCTTGCTTTGTGTCCTAGCATTTCCTCTGGGCTGCGGTTTCGCTCTGGTGGCCCGTCCCTTTGTTGAACTCGCGATGGGCTCGCAATGGACGCGAGCCATTATGGTCATTCAGTTACTATCATGCATCTTCGCGATGCAAACTATGATCTACGGTTTGCAGCCGCTAGCCATGGCTATGGGACAAACGCGCGAGCTCTTGCAAAGAGATCTGATGAACATTGCGGTCAGGGTGCCATTCATCCTTATGGGTTTGCTAACCTACGGCTTAGTGGGCATAATCCTGGCTCGTTGCGCGAGCGGATTGATCAGCATTCTGATTAGTATGATGATGGTTCGTAAGCTTCTTGGAATTCCTATTCTAAGTCAGTTCGAAACAAACATTCGGCCGGGTATAAGTGTCGCCGTAATGGCAGCCGGGGCATACGTCGTGGGCCAGTACTTCAGTATTGGAACAGGCGCCGCGTTCCTCATCAGCAAAATCATCGCGGTCGTAATTTCCGGAGCTGCTATCTACACCCTGTCACTTAGTGTTCTCTGGTGGATCATGGGCAAGCCCAGGGGGGCCGAGGAAGAGCTTTTTAACGCCGTCGCCAAGATTGGCAGGGTACTAATTGGCAGGGTTGGATTAGCAGGCTGACACTCTGCGGACGAAATCGCCCTGATGGGTGTTCCAGATCCCAGCTGCTTGTGGCCAAACCCGGTTCGGGTAACTTGAAGAGCTAAGATGGAAACGGGAAAAAAAAGACTTAAAGCTGCGGCTTTAATTGAAAGTTTGCGGTCAGAAATCGACAGAGTTGTTTCTCCGCATCTCTCCGGAATTCAGGAATTTGCGCTAGTCGATTTTCCCGATCATCCGAACGTTGGTGATAGCGCAATTTGGCTGGGTGAGGTTCTTTTTCTTAGAGGGAAACTCGGCAAACTTCCGTCTTATGTGTGCACCTATGATAGTTGGTCCGAAGAGGAATTCTTAAGAGCCGTGCCTAACGGACCCATCCTCTTTCACGGAGGCGGCAACTTCGGTGACATTTGGCCAGCTAATCAGTTGTTTCGCGAAAAGATCCTATCTCGCTTTCCGGACCGACAAATAATACAGATGCCTCAAACAATACATTTTTCATCCGAGGCGAGTCTAGAAAGAGCCGCAAAGGTTATAAATGCTCACGAGCGCTTCGTCATTCTCGCGCGAGATGACCGTAGCGTTCAGGTGGCTAAGAACGCGTTCAGTGCCGCTGTTCTCCTTTGTCCCGACATGGCATTTTGCTTAGGTCTGCAGGATCGAAGCTCTCGACAGATAAGAGATTTGCTGCTGCTGCTGCGGACAGACATAGAGTCTGGCGACACCAAAATGGGGGTACCGCTTCCCGACCTTGCGGCGGTACAAGACTGGCTACATGAGCGCCCTGGGCTTCGCACGACATTAGTCTGCAAAGCATGGTTCCAAACACTGCTTTCCGCAAGGAGTCCGGAGGTTGATATCCGAGTGCAGTTGTATCAAAACTTGGCGGAAAACCGAGTTGGTCGTGGATTGCGACAGTTGGGCTCATCGAAGTATGTGATCGCCGACCGTTTGCACGCGCATATACTTTGCGTTTTGCTAGACCTTCCGCACACCGTCATCGACAACAACTATGGAAAGATTGGCGAGTTTATGGATACTTGGACCAACTCCTTTGAGAAGGTGGTTGGCCCGGTTCAAACGCTCGATGAAGCGATTCAACTTTATCTCGCACAAAGGACCGCTGCTTAAGGCAACGCACACACTGGCTCGCTTGGGTATTTGCTTTAATGCGTCGTTGATGTAACGTAGGTCCGTTAGCGCTTGATATGCGCTAGGCCACAATTATTGGGGAAAGCGTTGCGAAACTCCTCAAGAACTTGGCTGTTTCGCGAGAACGCTCTGTTTGCGGCGGGCGTTTTATCCGGCGCGAGAGTGCTCGATGCCGGAGCCGGCGATCAACCATATCGACAGCTTCTCGCTCATTGCGAATATGAGGCTGCGGACTTTGAAAAAGTTGACAAGCCTTACGCAAAGTCGACGTACGTATGCGACTTGGCATCTATTCCAGTGGAAGACGATAGGTATGATGCAGTTCTTCTGAATCAAGTCCTAGAGCATCTGGCCGAGCCCCTGCCAATTCTGGTCGAACTCAAGCGTGTGCTAAAGCCCGGCGGAAAAATGATCTGTTCGGCCCCCCTCTTTTACGAGGAGCATGAGCAGCCATACGACTTCTACCGATACACTCAGTTTGCGTGGCGGCACCTGGTGGCCAAAGCAGGCTTGGAACTCATCGAGTTGAAATGGATGGAAGGCTACCTAGGTACGGTTGCATATCAGCTCGAGACCGCGGCGAAATATCTCCCTAGCCGGCCTCAAAATATATCTGCAGGCATTTTGGGTTGGGTTTGCCTTCCGCTACTTGCCTGCAGCAAGGTTCTTTTCTACGTGATCGCATCCATCTTCTATCGTTTAGATGAGCGTCAGAGATTCACGAAGAGCGGATATCCTAAGAACTATATCGCGATAGTACGCAAACGCGCTTAGTTGGGTCACGTCGGCCGGGCCGGCATTCAATTCACGACATGCGAACGAACAAGAAACCGTCGCTCGACCTGTCGTTTCGTGTTCAACAAAACTGGACAACCTTGACACCCGCGACGAGCATGCGCGCGGGAAAGGCCGTTGGATCGCGCGGTTCACCTACGAGCCCGCCAACTGCGACGTCCAGTAACATGAACCATGGGCCCGCGCCGACCAAGTTCGGCATCGCACAGTAGGGCTTTCGGTTGAAGTAATAGACGATCTGTTTCTCGCCGATGAGGCAGCCAAAGCGGTTGAAGCGCTCGAAGATGTCAGCCTCTGGTTCGACCCGACGCAGGGGAACCGAGGTACCGTAAGTTTCGTGTCCTTTTTCTCCCCCCCGCCAATGAATGCTCGAGGTGATAACGTCCGCGGCGTGGGTTGGCGAACTGATGAAGGCTTCAATGACGTCAATCTCCGGCGGCCACGCGTCGTCAGCGCGCAGCAGCCACAGCGCGGGCCAGCTTCCCGCGACTCTGGCCAGTTTCACTTCGAACTCGACATAGCTCCCGATGGTGATGCGATTGAAGAGGGTGCGAGACGTTATCATGGCGGCGGAGTAGGCGAAGGGAACATCCTTCTCCCATGCGTGGACCAACTTGCCTCCATTGCCGTCTGAGAGGCCGCCGGCAAGGTATTCCGCCTGAATGTATCGACATCCGGTGAATGGATCGATGCCCCACACCTTGGCTTCCGGGTTCAGTGCTGGGTCTGCGTAGTAACCCGCTTCCTTATTGCCGATTTGCTGTCGTGTCCTTGCAAGGCGACTCTGCCAACACGCTCTTCCATCTGGGCGAAAGCCGCTGTCGCTCGCGAAATCCGGTTGGCGGAGATCATCTGCAAAAGCGATGGAGCCGCCGCTGGGCAAGGACGGCAATGGGATCGTGTCGATCGTCAAGGCGAGGGACGTCGGAACATCACCGGACGTTATCCGGGCGGTGCGGGTTGCATAGGCTCGCACCGGATAACCGAAGTCGGCAAGCCGGAGGTCGATCGTCTGGTCAGGGCCAAGCGGGCGACCGAGCTGGAGTTCGATGACCTTGTGTTGCTCGCCGGGATGAAAAATCAAGTGGCCAGGAGATGCGGCAAGCTTGGTAGTGCTTAGCGTGGTACCGGGTCTTTCCTGGACCCAATATTCTACAACCATGGTGTGAGGGGCAGGGACGCTCAATCCAATGGGCACGCGCGCCAGGAGGCTATTCCGGCCTATGATCACGTCGATCGTTGAGACGGTGATTTGGGTGTCCGAAATGGGAGGAGGATGGGGCTGGTCCTGCGCATGCAGCAAGGCGGACGTGGCGTCCGCTGCCGCGAGGACCATCGCGGCTGCGCCCTTCAGCAAATCTCGTCTCGCGGCGAATCTTCGCATACGCGCGTGCTCGGGGTGATTAGCTGCTGGCCCGGCGTATTCGCAGCGGCTGGCCGACGGCAGTTACCAGCGACGCAACACCCTGGAATGCCAGCACCATGAGGCAGACAGGTGCGCCCAGCAACAGCAGTTCGTAACGGCCTTTTGATCGCGCATATTTTGCGGCGTAAGTCATCTCCAGCCGTAAGGTGCGCAGTCCTCGCCATCCACGTCTATTCCAGGCGGTTCTCAGCCACCGCCAGGCAACCGTGGCACGTGTATCCCGGCGAAGGATGTATTTGGCATAGAAGCCGCCCCGCCCGCGGTCATAGGAATCGAGCAATGTGGGCACGTCGGCTTCCAGCCGTCCATGGTCATGTTGTACGAGCGGGCGCGGATCAAAGCGACCATCGAAGCCCGCCCATAAGACCGCCGTAACTGCGTCAATATCTTCACACGGAAAGCGCGTTCCCGCACCCAATTCGGGATCTATGCCGCCTATCTTTTCAAGGGCCTCCCGCCGAAAGGCAAGATTGGCGCCTTGCAACATCCCGGCTCGCACGAAGGTGCGTCGCGGAAACGCCCGGGGGACTAGTCCCTCTTCGATGGTAACTCTCGCATGCTGCCGGTTATAGAGGAGGATGCGCCCCCCCATGGCTCCGACATCTGGATGCTCTGAGAACGCTGCTATCCAGGCATCGACGTAGTCGGGAGAGGGGTAGCAGTCGTCGTCGGTGAAGGCCACGATCTTGCCGCGTGAAGCTTTGAAGCCCTCATTGCGAGCAGCTCCCAGTCCGATGCACTCGCAGTAAATCAGCTTGGAAGCCGGATCGCCGGCAAGTTCATCTTTCAGCACGCGCGCAGTATCATCAGTAGACGCGTTGTCGACCCAAATGATCTCGTAGCTGCGCTCCGTGTGCAAGGCGCGCAATGCGTCGAGCGTGCCCGATAGCCGGCTGCCGCGATTGCGCGTGCAGATTACGATTGACAAGTCAATTTCCCGATGTGAATCGTTGTCCAACACGACGGTCCTATCTTGCCAACCGCGCTTCCTGCGCCATCATGTTAACGTGACAATGTTTGGAGTGAAAAGTCAGAACGTGGCTCCGAACACAATTGGAGGCTATCGCGCAGCGTGAATATCAAACCACTCGGCTAACCCTCGTGTCGCGAACCGCGCGTCGATGTCTCTCAAAGCTTCCCAAGTGCGTTTCACACGATCAAAAGGATGCCATGGCCCAGGCGTGTCGTCACCGAATGGGCCTGATGATCCGAGCTGAAATTTCCATCCATTCTTGGTCTCGACGCCGAAAGTTTTCTTAGTCGCATATCGCAAGGCCCGATTAAAGAAAGTTGGCAGACGATAGCCCACCGACATCGAGAGCGGTATTGGTTGCGCTCGCGTGACTTGACTGATGATCTTGTACTTTGTGTAGCCCAACTGCCGCAGAAGCTCTAAATCAGTGTCGGCGTCTGGATGAGACATCTCAATCGACACGAACGAAGGAGTTGTTTCTGGCGTAAGGTCAGTAAGACATAGCCTATCATTACCCTCAATATCAATTTTGCAATAGTGCGGAACTCCAAATTCCCTAATGACGCTCGCGAATCTTTGAGCGGGAATGGTCACAGATCGATGAGGCGTGTCGTTGCGTGAGGCTATTTCTTTGTTGAATGAAGACCACTCTGAAATGTCCGACACCCAAAAGTCCAGCTGTCCCTCGGTCGCTGCGATTCCGGCATTTAGCAAGATGTATTGGTGCTCGCGGATTTCCTTTGCGAACCGATCTTTCAACCGATCGACAAGGGCTGGGTTGGCTTCTATTCCGAGAACCCGATAGCCGAGCGAAAGGTAGTACGCAGAATCTGCGCCGTCATTGACCCCCACATCATAGATCAGTGCACGATCCACCAGTCTTGCTCCGTCGTGGCGGCACTAAGCCGCGGCCCGCTTGTTATTCCTATGGACTTGTCGCTCGATCCAGTCATAGGTCTTCTCTAGGCCCGAACGCAGCGTTGCGGACGGCTTCCAGCCGAGCTTCTGTCCGATCAGCCGGTTGTCCGAGTTGCGGCCGCGCACGCCGAGCGGTCCGGGGATATGCTTCTTGTGAATTCGTTTTCCGGCGATATCGGCGACGATGTCGACGAGCTGATTTATCGTGACCATCTCTTCCGAGCCAACGTTAACAGGGCCCTCGAAGTCGGACCGAGTCAGGCGGATCGTGCCTTCGAGGCATTCTTCGATGAAGAGGAAGGAGCGCGTCTGGGTGCCGTCGCCCCAGATCTCGACCTCACCACCATTGGTAGCCTGGGCAACCTTGCGGCACACCGCGGCTGGGGCCTTCTCCTTGCCGCCGTCCCAAGTGCCTTCCGGCCCGAAGATGTTGTGATAGCGCGCGACCCGATTGCGCATGCCGTGGTTGCGATTATACGCAAGGTAGAGACGCTCCGAGAACAGCTTCTCCCAGCCATATTCGCTGTCGGGGTTCGCCGGATAGGCGGAATCCTCGGCGCAGTTCGGATTGTGTGGGTCCATCTGGTTGTGTTCGGGATACATGCAAGCGGAAGAAGAGTAAAACATCCCGCCTACGTTCCGCTTCTGGCATGCATCCAGCATGTTCAGATTGATAGTCGCCGAATTATGCATCACGTCGGCGTCATGCTCGCCGGTGAAAATATAGCCGGCACCGCCCATATCCGCGGCGAGCTGATACACCTCGTCGAAGCGCCGATCTGCAATTTGGCGACAGAAATATTGATCGCGGAGATCGCCAACGGCGAAATCATCGGCTTCGGTTTCGGCAAAGGGCGGAAATTTCAGGTCGACGCCGCGGACCCAAAAACCTTCCCGCTTTAGCCGTTTCACAAGGTGTCCGCCGATAAACCCACCGGCACCGCACACCAGGGCAGTCTTAGTCATGAAGTTCCCTTTCTCGCATCTCTCGCGTCGATAGCATATTGAAACACGGTCTCAAAACGATCGGTCACCCGCTTTATGTCGTAATTGTTCAACGCAAAATTCCGACCACTTTCGGCCGCTGAGGTGCGCAAGGCATCGTCCTTCATCAATTGAATTGCGGAACGCAAGAAACCTCCCTTGTCCGTCGGATCGACGACAAGGCCCGCTCCGTTCTTGCGGACCACTTGGGAAGCAAGATTTTCAGCTGGTGCCGCCAGCAATACCGGGCGTTGAGCGCAGAAATATGACTGCACCTTGGAGGGAACAGAAAACATGCCGGCATCCGGTTCGATCGTGGCAACCGTCACGTCGGACGTTGCAAGAACTTTGGGCAGATCAGCGAACGGTTGCAGCGGCAATAGGATCAGATTATCGATCGATTGCTCGTTCTTTGCCCGCTCGAGCTCGGAGACGCCCACGCCTTGGCTGACGACAACAACATTTGCCCGCCCCTTTACCTGCTTGGCAAGTTCGACCAGCAACTGCGGATTATGTTTCAGAGCGAGCGTACCTGAATAGAGGAAGTTGAATGTGCCGGCGAGCCCGTGACGTTGTGCCCAGTCATTGTCCTTTGGGAGGGGGGAAATCTCGTTCAGCGCGCCCCAGTTCTCGATGGTGAAGACGTTGTCTTTGGCGCTGCCCCATTTCTTTGCAATGTCGGCGAAGGAGTCGGTGATCACCACGATGGCGTCCGAATTGGCAAACTGCCCGCGCTCGAGAAACGAATAATACCCGCCGATCGCGGCGCCGACGGCGCCCATCTTTTTTCGCAGCAACTTTGACGCGGCGATGCTGTAGAAATCCTGAACCCAGAACACGAAGGATGCGCCGCTTTTGCGGGATGTCTTCACAATCGTCGATTGAGCTTCGGTGGGCGTATTTCCCGAGATGACGAGGTCAGGCCGGAGCGACAGAATAAGTTCTGCAACGGCCTTGCCGTAGGCGACGTCGTCAAATCGCCGTTTAACGAAGGAAGCCTTGTCGTATGGACGCGGCAGGCTCACTCCCTTGAAGGACAGGCCGACGGGGTCAGAGGGGGAACGATGAAGACGCCCCTTGGGGCCATGATCGCCGTGGAAATAAGCGTGAGTAACCTGGTGTCCTCGCGAGGCAAGCTCGCGGCTCAGATCGACCTGGAAGGGGTGGCCGGCATAGTCATGGACTAGAATCTTCAATGGACACCTACCGGACATGCGAATTCGTTGTTTGCCAATTGGAGGTACATGGCCCGTCACCCTTTGATTGTCTACGGGAGACTCGCTTAACCGTTAATAGCGGCAGAAATTTTGCATCCCCACGTACTTTATTGGTTCCGACCCCCCAGCGGAGCGATCGATCCCAGGGTGGCAAAACCATTTCGTGAGTTGTTTCAGTGCATTTGATCCTTGCTCTTTTGTCTTGCCCGCGACTACCGTCACTTGTTCGCGATCAACGTCGCCCAATTCCTCACCTGAAACGGGATACTGGCCAGCATCTCTGACCGGGATTCCTCTTTAGAGGCCATCATGCTTTTCAGAGTCTTGCTTGGTGCATTCGCAGCATGGATCTACGCGTACGGTGACGCGTTAGCCGAACCCATGACCCTTGATTTTTCTTGGGAGGGCGCGAGGGGCTGCATCACACTTTTTCCGAATCCTGAGATCCGCTTCAAAAACGTGCCTCCAGATGCCAAATTGCTTCTGCTTACGCTGTCGCAAGGGACCAGGGAAATGGGCGGCCAGGAAATCGCTATGCCGGCAGACGGCATTCTGCCGTCTGGGAGCATTCGAACATTCGCTCCTTGCAGGACGGGCGTGTATCAATGGACTGCGGTGGTAAAATCCTCGAAGGGCGAGGTCTTGGGCGAAGCTCGCCGAGCTCGCGTCTATCCAACCGATGAGCTCGCGTCCGAAAAAACATTACGAAGTGATAGCAAATGATTGTGAGGCAGCAGCCATCGGTCTACCCCGATGTGCGAGATGCCCTCTAGTTGTTAGATCGGCTGAATTGTTTTTGGTGGTTAGCATGCCGAGGTGCCGGAAGGAATTTGCTAGATGGAGTTAGAGCACCCGTTTGAACCCACCTTAACGCACGTCGGGTGATGCCGGCAAATAGCCAAACCAGGGACGCCGTGCCCGTCTGAAGGCTGCTGCGCGACAGCTTTGTGATTAGCTCTAGTGCATCACCAAAGTGTCCTTGTTCGATTGCTCGCAGGGCTAGAGAGCAGGCAAGTATCGCCTCGCCACGCGCAAACTGGCCCGCAAGCTCCGGATGCGTTTGGCTAAACTCCATCTCTACCATCCGACGCGACCTCATCATCTGTCGAAAATCATCTGACATTGAGCCAGCGGAGATGCGGTAACCGATCAAATATTCCGGTACCACAGCTATCTCGTATCGCTCTGCAATCTGGAGATATAGCTTCCAGTCTTCGCACCCTTGGCCTCCGCGGGAGCGCAGCGACTCGTCGAAGCCACCCGCGCCAGCCAATGCCTCTCGCTTTATCAGCGCATTGCTTCCGCTGATGACGACGTTGCCCAGACACATTTCCGCAAAGATACTGCCTTCCTGACGTATTGGCGGAGCAGAACCGGTAACGTTGCCGTCATCATCGATCCAACAGCACCACGCGTACACGAGCGCGGTTTCCGGACCGCTTGCCTCAAATCGCTCGATTTGCCGTTCAAGCTTTGTGGGGTACCAGAGATCATCGGCATCAAGCGTGGCTATAAAGTCTCCCTGTGCATCCGCAATGCCGCGATTGCGCGCGGACGCCACTCCGCCGTTCTGTTTGTAGATATACCGGACTCTCGAATCAAAACGCATAAGAGCGGCCGCAACCGCCCTCGTCGAATCCGATGAGCCGTCATCCACTATGATAATTTCTATATTCGCGTAGGTTTGATTCAGCGCGCTGACTACGGTCTCATGGATCGTGTCCGCAGCATTGAAGGCTGGCACGACGATCGACACAAGCTTGTTGGTCAGCACGCTTTGAGAACACGCCATACTGGTTTAATGCTTAATCGCAATTGAACTGTACTATTGAAAGCAACCCAATAAGACTTTATCGGGAAGCCGTTTAAATAGCGACGATTGTACGACATTAGAGTAAATCACGAATAATTACAAAGGGTTGTTCCGTGCCGAGTCAAAAGAAGCGTGTATTGGTAACCGGTGGTGCGGGATTCCTGGGGTCGCACCTGTGCGAAAAGTTAGTTAGCGCTAAACACGAAGTTCTTTGTGTCGACAACTTCTACACTGGCTCCAAAGAGAACGTGAGCGGCCTGCTGAAATGTCCTCATTTTGAGCTCATGAGACATGACATCACGTTTCCCCTGTATGTCGAAGTAGACGAGATCTATAACTTAGCCTGCCCGGCCAGCCCGGTTCACTATCAATACGATCCCGTACAGACGACGAAGACCAGTGTGCATGGGTCAATCAACATGCTGGGTTTAGCGAAGCGCGTTAAAGCGAAAATCCTGCAGGCCTCAACCTCGGAAGTCTACGGTGATCCCGAGGTGCACCCGCAGAACGAGGTCTATTGGGGCAGGGTAAATCCAATAGGTCCGCGCTCCTGCTATGACGAAGGCAAGCGTTGCGCCGAGACGCTATTTTTCGATTACAGGCGGCAGCACAATCTCTCGATCAAGGTCGCGCGCATCTTCAACACTTATGGTCCGCGGATGCAACTCAATGACGGGCGGGTCGTGTCAAACTTCATCGTGCAGGCTCTCACCGGCCGGCCGATTACGATTTACGGCGACGGCAAGCAGACCCGTTCTTTCTGTTACGTCGACGATCTGATCGATGGTCTCGTGCGGCTAATGGGCACGGGCGACGAGATGACCGGACCGATCAATCTCGGAAATCCTGTTGAGTTTACGATGATGGGACTTGCCGAGACTGTCATCGAACTCACTGCGTCGAAGTCCTCGATCGAGTTCAAGTCACTTCCAGCCGACGATCCAAGACAGCGACAGCCCGACATCGGCCGAGCGCGCGATACGCTTGGCTGGTCGCCATCGGTCCAGCTGCGCGACGGTCTTGGCAAGACGATCACGTATTTCGACAACTTGCTGCGTGCACAACGCGATGGTGCCGCATGAGAAGAACCGTTCTCGTTACGGGCGGTGCCGGTTATGTCGGGTCGCATTGCTGCAAGGTGTTTGCCAATGCCGGATGGACGGTAATCACTCTCGACAACCTTTCACGTGGATGGCGAGAGGCCGTACGGTGGGGGCCGCTGATCGAATGCGACATCCGGGATGAAGCGCGGGTACGCGGCGCGCTGGAGATCTACAAGCCGGATCTCGTTGCCCACTTTGCGGCTCTCGCCTATGTGGGTGAATCTGTGGCCGATCCTGCAATGTACTACGCCAACAATACCGCCGGTACGCTGGCTTTGCTCGATGCAATGCGCGCAACGGGATGTCTGCGTCTGCTGTTTTCCAGCACGTGCGCAAGTTACGGAATTCCGGACCGGTCGCCAATCGACGAGACGCATCCGCAGAGGCCGATCAATCCTTACGGCTGGTCCAAGATGATTATCGAGCGCATGCTTGAGGACTATGGCAAAGCCTATGGTCTTGCATCAGTCTCCTTGCGATACTTCAATGCTGCGGGAGGCGACCCGGACGGCGAGATCGGCGAACACCACGAGCCCGAGACACATGCCATTCCGCTGGTGATCGAAGCCGCGCGCAACCCGCACCGGCCCTTTACGGTGTTCGGAACAGATTTTCCGACGCCCGACGGCAGTGCAATTAGGGACTACGTTCATGTCGTCGATCTGGCGCATGCGCACCTGCTCGCCGGTGAGATGCTTCTTTCCCGGGCGGGGACTCATGTCTTCAATCTGGGGGCTGGGGTTGGAACGAGTGTGTTAGAACTAATCGAGGCGGTGAGGCGCGCGGCAGGACACGATCCTGTCGTTCGACTTGGTGGCCGGCGGGCGGGAGATCCGCCAATGCTCGTAGCGTCCTACGCCAAGGCCGCGCGGGAGCTTGGTTGGCGGCCGCAACGCTCGCAAATCGATTTCATCGTTGAGACCGCGCTCAGATGGCGGGATCGCCGTTCTCCCTGCTGACGAGGTGTCAAGATGGAATACTCTGACGCCGTTGAAGGCCTACCGCTAGGACCAGGTGTCAAGCACGTCGCCGTGAGATCGCCAGCCGATATTGCCGGGTCGAAGCCTGAAGAGGGGATGACCGTCTTCTGGTATGGCGATCGACCAATTGGTCACGTCATAGTGTACAATGGTGAACGGACCAATTCGAATATCGATCATATAGACTTCGGCTTCCTCTCCGCCATCGAAGCTGAAGCCCAAAAAAAGCACGTGCGTGCTCTCTCGGCGAGCGTCGTAGTCTGCACACGTGACCGGCCTGCAGAACTTCAGACTTGCCTGTCAACTCTACCAATGCAGAGCTGTCCTCCCCGAGAAGTCATCGTGGTGGACAATGCATCCAGAGATCAGCGAACTCGAGACGTCGCTCTGGCAGCAGGGGTGATCTACATCAGGGAGGATCGGCCGGGGCTTGACATCGCGAGAAACACAGGAGCCAAGCGCGCGACAAGCGAGATCGTTGCGTACACCGACGATGACGTAATTCACCATCCGCGTTGGCTCGAGCAATTGGTTGGCGCCTTTGATACGCCTGAGGTCGCCGCGGTTACGGGACTGGTCTTGCCTGCAGAGTTGGCCACTGAAGCCCAGCGTCATTTTGAGACTTACTGGAGCTTCATCAAAGGGTATCAAAACAAGGATTTTGATCGTCAGCTCTTTGTTACCTATAGACGTCGGGTTTTTCCGTCCTGGGATGTCGGAGCGGGGGCGAGCATGGCCTTCCGAAGGGATATCTTTGACAGCGTGGGTCTGTTCGATGAGAGGCTAGACGTAGGCCAAGCAGGTTGCTCCGGAGATTCAGAGTATTGGTATCGACTGCTGGCGAATGGCTACACCTGTCGGTATGCCCCGGCATCAATTGCATTTCATTTCCATAGAAGGACGATCGAAGGTCTGGCGAGTCAAATCTACCATTATATGCGTGGTCATTCCGCTGCTCTCATGGTGCAGTACGAATACACTGGGAACAGAACGAACCGTTTACAGGCCTACTACTACACGCCCCGGTGGTATGCCGCTCGCTTGCTTAGCAAGCTTCTCCGGCCAAACAAACCCGGCAATCGGTTTCTCAAGGAGGAATTGCTCGGATATTTGGCTGGCCTTCGCTTTTACAATGAGCGGCGACGTCGTAAATGACTTCCAATCGACTCGTTTCGATAATCATTCCCGCGCACAACGCGGAATTGACGTTGGGCAGAGCGCTTGAAAGCCTGATTGCACAGAGCGACGGGAACTGGGAAGCGTTGCTTATTGACGATTGTTCGACCGACCGAACGCCTGTCATTATCGCTGAATTCGCTGCGAAGGATCCTCGCTTTGTTGCTTCAAAGGTAAACGTCAGGAGTGCTTCTGCCGCCCGCAATGTAGGTGTATCCAATTCCCGCGGCGAAAGGATCCTGTTTCTGGACAGTGACGATTGGATCGAGAGAAGCTTTCTCGCAACTCTGAATGCTGCGCTCGATGCGAATACGGACGCGGTGGCGGTCTATTGCAATTATTGTCGCGTGTTTCCGGATGGAAGCGAATCCCCTGTCCGCGGCGATGCCAGGATCCAAGAGGATCCGATTGCCGAATTCAACCGAACGTGCGCAACCGTTATTCATAGTGTGTTGGTCAGAAAGCGTGCTGTCCTGGGCGTGCAAGGGTTCAATACGGGCCTGCAAACCTGCGAGGACTGGGACTTGTGGCAAAGAATAGCCCATGCAGGTGGAAGGTGGATTCATGTCGACAAGAAGCTGAGTTACTATTGGGCAAGTGATAGTTCGCTGACGCAGGACATTGATCAAATGCTTGCGGATGCTCGTACCGTAATCGAGCGTGGATATTCGAGCTCGGGGGCGCGCGATCCGTTTTCATCGAATGATTCACGTGTAGCCTATGCGTATTTCGCCTTGTGGTGTGCTGGATTTGATTGTGGTCGTGGCGGCGGGAGCCGCGCTGTTGAGAAGATGCTTGGCGCATGGCCGCAATCGGGCGCTTCGAGCGATGCGGTAGTCAATATCCTGCTTGACTCGGTAATGGTGGGGACCCGGCTCGTTCCCGCCAAGCTGGCTTGCCATTGGAATCGATATGGAGCTGCCATAACAGACTTGATCGAGGCGATGGGAGTGGCGTGCTGCAATCCCGTATGGACGCGCAAGATCCAGTATGATTTCGAACGCAAGATCTTGGACTATGACAATCTCGAATCGCCGCGCGGGTTGTCGCTGACCCTCGGGGTCAGAGTTGACCTTCGCTGGCTGCCTCGAGTCGAGCCAAATGGATCGATCGATCGGCTATATATCTATCTTTGCGACGGTCGGCACATCGTTCGGTTATTGGATGTTGGCGTACTCGGGGCCGTCGGGGCGGAGTACTGGACGAGGCTGATTACTGGCTACTTGCGCTCTCGCTCTATACAGCACGACGCCAGCAAGGCTGCCCGGTTGAAGCTTGGACTGTATGAGCGCGTGTGGCGTCGATTGTCTCTCGAAGCTGACGCCAGGAGCCACGTTCGACAGCTTGGTGAGTTATTCGGGAAGATTGCGGGCGAGATCGGTCCTTTGCCGAAGACGGATGTCCCTTTAGTGGTTGACCGCCCTCAACGAGGAAAAGAAACTGGTCGGGATGTTCCGCGCGAGCGCTTCTGGGAGCAGCTGTTTGAAGAGGAAGACCCCTGGAACTACCATTCAGAGTATGAGGAAGAGAAATATCGAAAACAGCTGGAGTTGTTGCCGAACCCGCTTCCGGAGAAAGCGCTTGAGCTGGCGTGCGCAGAGGGACACTTTACCGACCTTCTGGCCCCCAGAGTGAAGCACCTCATTGCGTCGGATATCTCCAGCAAGGCTCTTGCGAGAGCGCATAGCCGGTGCGTTCGTCATTCCAATATTGATTTTATCAGGCTTGATCTTTCCAGCGAGAGCCTGCCCTCCGATATGGATCTGATTGTTTGCTCAGAGGTGCTCTATTACTTGGCTGACGAGAGCGAGCTCAAGTCAGTCATTGAAAAGCTTGCAAAGAGTCTGTGCCCAGGCGGCTACCTCATAACGGCTCACGCCTTCGTGCTTAAGGACAATATGACACGAACTGGGTTCGATTGGGAGAACCCATTCGGCGCGGAAAAAATCGCGAGCGTTGCTGGAGCAGTTGCGGAGCTGACGCTAGACGCATCAATTCAAACAGAACTCTATCGAGTTGACAGGTACAAGCGACTTAGCGCCCCTGAGTCCGCGCCCGCTGCACATATAGCCACAGCGGAGATAACGGCTGCCATAGAGCCAGAAGTTGCCCGATTCATATTGTGGGACGGCGCCGCGGCGCGCAGATCGGTCGTTCTCCAGACAGAGACGCGACAACGCCTTCCGATCCTAATGTATCATCGGATTTCCGACGATGGTCCGACGGAGCTTTCGCGTTTCCGCGTTCGTCCGGATGTGTTTCGGGAGCAGATCCTATGGCTTCGGCGCAATGGGTATCACGCGATAACTTCCGAGCAGTTGGCGTGGTTCGTGAATAACAAGCACCCGTTTGTGGGACGCCCGGTCCTCATTACCTTCGACGACGGCTATCGGGATTTCGCTGAGCGCGCGTGGCCGGTGTTGCGCGCGAGCGATTTCACAGCCGAGGTGTTTGTCGTGACCGAGAAGGTCGGAAGGACTGCAGATTGGGATCGCGAGTTCGGGCCAGGCGCGTCTTTGCTAAGCGAAGTCGATATAGTCGAGCTCGCGGCCGAAGGTGTCGGGTTCGGAAGTCATCTTGCAACGCATCCAAGAAATGATGGACTCTCGACTCGTGAATTGGCGGATGAGTTGCTTCGCTCTCGCCTGCAGTTGGAAAGATGGCTATCGCGACCAGTGACCTCTCTCGCACCTCCGTTTGGTTTGATGGATGATCGCTTGAGAGTGTTGGCGGCCGAGTGCGGTTACAAGACGATTTTCAATACCTCGAACCAGGTTGCAAGCCTCTCCGATGATCTGCTGGATTTGCCGCGATTAGAGGTGAGGGGCGACCTCACGGCGGAGGAGTTTGGCGCTTGGATGAAAGGCTTCCAATGACGAGGGCGGAATACCTCGTGAGTGTTGTCGTACCGGCGTACAACGCTGAAGCGACGATTGACGAGACGCTGCGGAGCGTTAGGTCTCAATCGCACAACAATCTGGAGATCATCGTCGTTGACGACGGATCTGTCGACAAGACGGTCGTCGTAACCGAGAGCCATGCAGCGCAGGATCCTCGGATAAGAATTGTTAAGCAGGACAATCAAGGCGTGGCGGCCGCCCGGAACCGAGGATGGCGTGAGGCACGCTCGGATTTCGTTGCATTCGTCGACGCTGACGATCTTTGGGCTCCGAGGAAGATTGAGCGACAGCTCAATGCACTGATCTCCGGGGGAGAAGATGTTGGCCTCGTCTACAGTTGGTACGTACTGATTGACGACAAGAGCGCAGTCATCATGAACGGCGCGCCAGCTCGATGCACAGGGGATGTGCTTCCCGACATCTTCATGGGGAACTTTATCGGAAACGGAAGTGCAGCTTTGGTGCGCCGGAATGCTCTGCTCGCCGCGAATGGATTTGAGAGCGGGCTTCGTGCCGCCGGTGCACAGGGATGCGAGGATTTTCTGTTTTATTGTCGCGTGGCCGAAATGTACCACTTCGCTGTCGTTCCGGAGTATCTCATTGGTTACCGATACCTGCCCAACAATATGTCAAGCAATCTGCCCCGCATGTTGCGCTCCTGGATGCTTGTTGCGGACGAAATGCTGACAAGGCATCCGAGCCGTTCGGACCTGTTGAATAAGGGGATTCGAAATTACGGAAGTTGGGTGCTGCTTCGCGCGGTGACGTGTGGGAATGTGGCGCACTTTTCCGAGGCGCTGCAGTTGCTCGCCCGAAAAAACGGAAAGCTTGCGCTCAAAGTTCTTTGCTGTGACTTGCCCCGCGACGCTCTTGCCCTCGTGCTACGAAAGTTGCGGGAGTTCTGGAGCGGTAAAGCTCGACAGTTGAATTTGCAGTTTACCATCGGTAATCCAGGCTGATGGCAGAGCTCAACAACGACGTGAAAACATTTGCAGCTCGACGTGCGACGGTTGCGCTACTGCTTCGGTTGCTGCGGCTGGCGAGTCTCCCTCGTTGGGTGACAGCAATGCTAGTTGCACTCGGGCTCGTATCTTCCCTGGCTGAGACGGTTGGCATTACACTTGTGCTGCTATTCTTCTATCTGGCGATGGGACAAGTCGAGCTTGCCACGTCGACCGGTGGCCTGTTGGGGCAAACATTGGGGCATGCCGCCCATTGGCTGAGCAGCCCGAGGTTGACCGCTGCCGTCATATTCTGTCTCATCGTTATTCGGGCCTCCCTTGCTTTCCTTCACTCTCTGATCAGCGCTCAAGTCGGAGAAAAGATAAACGAGTTTGCACGGAATGCTGTACATCGTCGATATCTCTCAACGTCATACCGTTTCTTTCAGAAGCACGACGAAGCTCAATTGATGGAGGTGCTTGGGACGGAGACCTGGCTGATCTCTGGCGCCTACGCCAGTTTCACAAAGATCGTTGTCAGCATATGCTCGATTGCACTGTTTACCTCTTTCCTGCTTGGTCTTTCAGTAAGCATTACGATTGCGGCGGTTCTGGCATCCTTGGTTGTCTCGACTGGATTGCGCAGCTTGGCAGGTCCGGTACGTGTGCTCGGTGCGGAGGTGAGGCGAATCCATCAGCAGCTCGGTGAACGTATGCTCATGACGCTGCAGGCGATGCGCACTATACGGGCTTACGGCCAGGAGCGGATTCACCAGAGACGGTTTGAAAGTGCATCGAGCGAAGCCCACCGAGCCAGCCTTGGACTCGCGAAATTCGCTGCATTGGTGTCGCCACTCACAGAGACGGGATACCTGCTGGTGCTTTGTCTTATTATCGCCCTTGCAAACGCGCTGAGCATTGGTTTTGCGACCACTCTTACAGCTGTTGCGTTGCTCTATAGATTGCAGCCGCATATACGGGAGCTGGAAGGCAACTTGTTGTATCTGGCGCAGATTGAACCTCAATTGCGGTCCATCTACAGCATGTTGACCGCGGATGACGATGAACCGCCGCGCTTGGGGCATATTGGGGTCGGGTCGTTCTCGCACGAGATCTCCTTTGAGGAGGTTAGCTTTCGCTACCGACCGGATGGCGCGATGGCTCTGGATCGTGTCAGTTTTCGGATCCCTGCCGGCAAGACCACGGCACTTATCGGTGCCAGCGGCTCCGGCAAAACAACGATCGTCAACCTGCTTCTCCGTCTCTATTCAGCGGATGCAGGCGCAATTCTCATCGACGGCTCTCCTTTAGAAGAGTTGCGTCGAAGGGACTGGCTGAGCATTTTGTCGGTGGCCGGGCAAGACATCGACCTCATTGAGGGGACGGTTATTGACAATGTTCGCATGGCGAATGAGTCTGCGTCGCACGCGCAGATCCTCGAGGCGCTTGCCGTGGCAAGCATCTCGGACTTCATCGAGAGTTTGCCGGAGAAGTACGATACCTGGGTCGGGCAGCAGGGCCTGAGATTTTCCGGCGGACAGCGCCAGCGCATTGGGCTCGCGCGAGCTGTGCTTCGGAATCCGCAATTCCTGATCCTTGATGAAGCGCTGAGCGCGCTGGATAGAGATCTAGAGGAAAGCGTGAGGCGAGCGATTGATGCCAGATTCTCGGATCGAACTATACTCCTGATCACTCATCGGCTCGAAACAGTCGTTGACGCGGACCACGTGATCTGTGTCGATGCTGGAAGGGTGAGCGCTGAAGGATCTCCGTCGGACCTCCTTAGAGATTCTGATAGTCCGCTTTTCAAGGCGCTCATGGGTCGGCGAGCGCTAATCGAGCCAGCCGGTTGGCCGTCGAACGTTGGAAGGCAAGGCAACCGCACGTGAATCCTTGCCTTTCGACCATCCCTCGACAGTCCCACTTGGCCGTATTGAGTTGCCCACGATCCGAGCGGTTTGAGGGGCGGGGATGATCGGGACTAGGTGAGATTGCCTGCTGAATTTGTTTGCTTTCGACAGAAAGTTTTCAGAAGCGATGGACTATCGGCCACAGCTCGAGTCCCTGCGGGCGCTTGCGGTGCTTGCCGTATTGTTCAGCCATTTCTGGGTGCCATGGAGTGAGGCTGGCAAGTTGGGAGTGCGGCTCTTTTTCGTACTCAGCGGATTCCTCATCACCAAGCTGCTATTGGAACGGCCCAATATCCTGACTTTCTACGGCCGGCGCGCCTGTCGTCTGCTCCCTGCCTTTTACCTAGCGCTTGCCATTGCGGTTGTCATGAACCTTCCCGAAATGCGAGCGACCTGGAAGTGGCATTTCGCAGGCCTAACGAACATCCGAATCTACCTGCGACAACGAATGGGAGAAGCGTGGGCCGCCGACCACCTGTGGAGCTTAGATGTCGAATGGCAATTCTACCTTGTTTGGCCACTTGTAGTGTTGCTGACGCCGCGTCGGCTTCTGCCATATGTTCTCGGCGGCGTCTTCGCAATCGGGCCGCTTTACCGATTTTTCGCTACTGAAGACGTAATGGGAACGTTACCCTATACGTCGATGGACGCGCTCGCCGCCGGCTCGCTGCTCGCCGTTTATAGGGCGCAGGCCGGGCCCGTGTATATGGTTGGTCTGGTTGGGGCTCCGTTCGTCGTCTGGGGTCTCTTTGACAGCAACGATGCGACCACATTCGGTAGCACTTTTGCCTTCGCAGCCGTGGTGCTGGCCGGTTGGCATGGTGTGCTGAAGATCCTGGAGGGGCGACTACTGGTCCAGCTTGGAGGAATCAGTTACGGAGTCTATCTATATCATTTGTTTATTTGGGCGCTGCTGTATCCGATCGGTGGGCTTGATCCTGGACCGAGGGCGTTCTTTGTCCTCTCAGCACTTACCATTGCTGTCGCTTGGATCTCCCACACATATTTTGAGACGCCGGTGAGAACGTGGGGAAAGCGCCAGTTCAAGGCCTGATGGAACCCTTGTTGTCGTTGAGCGACAGCGACGTGGAGTCGAGCTAGTTTGATCCTTGTGCGAGCTTCAGGTTGAAGTCATTGCGTTCATCACACGCCCACTCGACCCCGTAAAAGTACGAGGGTCTCGTCGAAGGTGAATCGTCCGTCCGCGGCTTTTTTAGCCGTCCTTAAGCGATCCACAGAGGGATCGTCCCATATCTCAAATTGTCCACATACGGCTAAGTCGCCATTGACGCCTGTCTTCGATGGTCGTCGTGCAACAAGAGCACGCGACCATCATGACCTATGCCTTAACGATTAACGGAACTTCCGGCGCCGACATCCTGTTTGGCGGCACCGGAAACGACCTGTTAACCGGCGGCGCCGGCAGCGACCTCTTCGTTATTTCGAAGGGGTATGGCTCCGACACCATCAGCGACTTTCAGGGCGGCACCGGTGGGGACGTGCTGCGCGTGCAGAACTACGGTTTTGCTACGTTTGCAAGCTTCATGTCCGCTGCAAAGCAGACCGGCGCGGACGTTGTCGTCACGCTCTCGTCGAGCGAGACGCTCACGTTGCAGAACGTTGCGCTCTCGTCCCTCTCGGCGGCAAACGTCATCCTCGACAGTCCGCTGCCGGTCAGCGCATCGCCGAATACGGCGTGGACCACGGTCGGAGCTGGGGGGATGCTTACGGGCGGCGCGACGAACGACTCGCTGCAGGCGATGGGGGATGGCGTTACGCTGATCGGCGGCGCCGGCGACGACTCGTACTTCATGTACAATCACGAAACGAAGGTGGTCGAACTCGCCGGTCAGGGTACCGACACCATCTACGATGGCATGATCGACGGTTACAGTCTGGTCAATGCACCCAACGTAGAGAATTTGACGCTTGGCGCAAGCTACAATGCGCCCGCGACCGGCAATGACCTCGACAACATCATCGTCGGTAGCGCCGGCAACAACATGATCGATGGCGGCAAGGGCAATGATGTCCTTACCGGCGGAGCCGGCAGCGACACTTTTGTCGTTCGCGCCGGGAATGGCAACGACATCATCACCGATTTCCAAACCGGCGCTGGTGGTGACATTCTCCAGATCAACGGCACAGGCTTCAAAGCGATCACCGACGTCACGTCCGCCATGCAGCAGGTCGGCACCGATGTTGTTCTTTCGCTTGGCAATGGCGAAAAGATCACCCTCGAAAATACATCAATCCAGAAATTCACTGCGGCAAATATCAATATTGTCACTGTACCATCAGGCCTGGTTCAGACATTCGGCGACGACTTCAATTCGCTTTCTGCTGGCCAGGACCCGCATCTGACCTGGAAAACCAATTACGCCTGGAGCGGGGCGGCAAGTTATTCGCTGTCTGGCGAGCAGGAGGTCTATGTCGATCCGAGCTTCACCGGTCTACCTGGAACCCAGGCCTCGAGCCCCCTCGGTCTCAACCCATTATCCTTGCAAAACGGGCACCTGATCATCACGGCGGCGCCGATCCCCTCGAGCGATGCGAGCTATGTCGGCAATCATCAGTTCTCCTCCGGCGTGATCACCACGGAGAACAGCTTCGTTCAGACCTACGGCTATTTCGAGATGAAAGCCTCGCTCCCCGATACAAAGGGCGCGTGGCCTGCCTTCTGGATGCTGCCGATCAACACGCACGGCCTTGGCACAGAACTTGATGCCCTGGAGGCGCTAGGTAGGGATCCCGATCAGGCCCATTGGGGCTTCGTGTCTTCATCCACCTCAAGTCAGGGCTACTGGGCCAACACCAGCGATCTCACGGCCGGTGATCACACCTTCGGCGTAGAGTGGACACCGTACACACTGACTTATTTTGTCGATGGAGGGGAAGTCGGCCAAGTCGCAACGCCGTCCGACATGAACACCGCGATGTATATGATTGCCAATCTGGCGATGGGCGGAAGCTGGGCGGGCAACGCCGACCCCAGCGCAACGGCGCAGATGAGCATCGACTACATCAAGGCGTATGAGTTGCCAGAGTACACGCTTGCAGGCTACACGCTTCTGACCAGCGGAGCTCCAACGACGACCTTCGCAGGCACTGCAAATGCAGACGCTTTGAGCGGGACCTCCGGCAACGACTTGCTTGGCGGCGCGGGTGGACCGGATACCATGACCGGCGGTCTCGGGGACGATACCTACGTTGTCACAGACCCTAGCGCCAAGGTCGTCGAAGGCTACGGCGGCGGGATCGATACGGTCTTATCATCCGTGTCGTACACGCTCTCGGATTACGTCGAGAATCTCACGTTGACTGGATCGGCCGCGATCAACGGAACTGGCAATTCCGAGGCAAATATCATCGTTGGCAACGATGCCGCCAATATTATCACCGGCGGACTCGGTAACGATATCCTGACCGGCGGTGGAGGTGCGGACACGTTCGTTATTAATGCGGGAGATGGCTCGGATATCATCACGGACTTCGCTCCCGGATCAGCCACAGGACACGATGTCGTTCAACTGAACGGCTTTGCGTTCGCCTCCTTTGACGACATCAAGGCGGCAATGACCCAAGTCGGTAACGACGTGTATCTTGCCTTGACCAGTCAGGACACACTGGTCTTTCGCAATACCACACTTAGTGCCTTCACCCGTGATGACTTCCAGCTGCCTGGAACGCCGCCCGGGGGAGGGGCCATCACGTCCTGGATCAGCGGAACAGGCAGCAGCTACACTGTTTATGGCACCGCTGCGAACGACAAAATAACGCCGGTGCACTCCAATGATACGTTGGTGGGCTGGACCGGTGATGACACCTACGTCATCAGCAGTCAGAATCAACAGATCGTTGAGAATCCGGGCGGCGGTATTGATAGCGTCGAAGCGTGGACGTCTTACACCCTTCCAGCAAATGTCGAAAACATGACGCTGATGGTGGGTGGGCTTACCGGCGTCGGCAATGACCTGGCGAACCGGATGGTCGGCTCGAGCGGCAATGACGTCCTCATCGGGGGCGGCGGCGATGATTGGCTTTATGGAGGGGCTGGCAATGACACGTTTGTTTATGCTGCAGGGAGCGGGCACGACACGATTGCGGATTTCCACGTATTCACGAGCTCGATAGCAGAGCACGACAAGCTGATCCTGAAGGGATACGACGCGGGCGCTTACCTGACCAATGTTGGCGATGGGTGGACGGTCCACTACGCTGGGGGCGCGGATAATTTCCGTATCGCGGGGACTACGCAGCTCGCCTCATCGGACTACTCGTTCGTATCATCCACCGGCGCGTCCATGACGATGGTCGGACTGACCACACCAACGATCTCGCTCGCTCCTTCGAGCACCGTGAGCGCCAGCGGGCTGACTAATGCCAATCACTTGAACTTGACGGGATCTGCACAGGCAGGCGTTACAGTCAAGCTGTTTGATCAGACAACCCAGATTGGTGTGGCGACCGCTGACAACAACGGGAGTTGGAGCGTCACCACTGGCGCGTTGGCGGATGGCTACCATTCATTTACGGCCGTCGCCGTCGGAGGGGGTAACGTCAGTGGGGCGTCAACCGGCGTGAATTTGGTCGTTGATGCAACGGCGCCAACTGCGCCAAGCATCACTTCCTTTTCGCCCGATAGCAACATCGTGGGGGATGGTATCACAAACCACAGTCAGCTGACGCTGGCAGGCACTGCGGAGCCAGGAAGTAAGGTCTTGATCTTCGACGGATCGACGCAGGTCGGAATTGCGGGCGTCGATGCCAGCGGCAGTTGGTCCGTTGTGAGTGGCACGCTTGCCGAGGGTACCCATGTCTTTACGAGTGAGGCAGTGGACTCCGCCGGTAATGTGAGCGCTGGATCAGCAGCATTGAATGTGATGGTCGATACCGTTGCGCCCAGGGTTCCTGTTATTGTCTCGGACGCGGTCGCCTCGTCGAATGCGGTGGTTATCTCAGGCACCGCGGAGGTAGGCAGTACAATCGAGTTGTACGAAGGAGTCACGGTTCTCGGCACCGCTGTTACAGCGGCCAGCGGCGTGTGGAGCGTCACGACCGGATCGCTCGCGCAAGGCACCCATGTCTTCACCGCCACTTCAACGGATGTCGCCGGCAATACCAGCGGCGCTTCAACCGCGTTTGATCCCCTCGTAGGGACACTCATTGAGTCGGCGGGAACAACCTCTCTCATCGCCGTCGGGAACACCTATTATCTTTCAACCGGCGGCACCAATGTTCTGCTGAAATATGGCGGACTTGCTTATATAGCCGGACAGGTCAGCGGTTGGGCGCCGATTGGCGCCGAGGTGATCGTCGGCGGTTATGAGGTAGCTTGGAAAAATGCCTCAACAGGGATGTATACGTTATGGAAGGCTGACATTAACGGAAATTTCTTATCCAATCTGCTGAGTAATGTAGCTGGAACAAATATTTCGCTACAATCAGTTGAAGCCGTTTTCCATCAGGATCTTAATGGCGACGCCGCCATCGGGATCATGCCCGCGCCCAAAGTCATTGAGTCCGCAGGAGCGACTGGCGTCGTTCAAGCGGGCGATGATTTCTATCTACTCGATAATGCTACTGGCGTTGGACCCCAGCTAAAATATGGAGGTTTGCCAGTGCTGGCGAGCCAGCGTTTATCAACGCCGATACTGGGTGCTGAGCAAACTGCAACTGGGTATACTGTGGTATGGAAATTATCTGCGACTGATTATTCCGTCTGGTACACGGATAAGAACGGTAATGAGACCTCATACCTGCACTTATCTGGAACTAGCTCGACCTTCGAATCCTTGGAGACGACCTTTCACCAAGATCTGAACGGGGACGGCGTTATCGGCATTGCGCAAACGGCCGCTGCGACCACGCCTGCATCCAACGTCATCGAGTCACAGGGAGCGACCAGCCTTGTTCAGGTACTCGACAACTTTTATCTCAACAGCAATTCTACCGGTTCTGGTCCTGAGCTGAAGTATGGAGGTCTGCCGGTCTTGGCAAGCCAGCGACTGTCTACGCCGGCGCTGGGTGCGGAGCAAACGGCAACTGGATACACCGTGGTATGGAAGCTCTCGGCGACCGACTATTCGATTTGGGCCACAGACAAGAGCGGTAATGAAACTTCCTATGCGCATGTGTCGGCAAGCGATAACCTTTTGAAGGGCCTAGAAACCAGCTTTTTGCAGGACCTGAACGGGGATGGGGTGATCAACACGTCGTCGACAGTGCTCGATATTTCGGGAAAGGTTGTGCTGACCTTGCCAAATATGAGCCAAACCGCAGCCGTCGAGGCAGGAGCAACGCTTGAACTCACTGCCGCAGCTTCCGGATCGGTCACCTTCAAGGGCGGCACAGGTACTCTGATTCTTGATCATTCGACACAATTCACTGGCGCGGTTTATGGCTTGTCCGGCAACGGCGATTCGTCAGCTTCGGACATCCTCGATTTGAAGGACATTTCGTTCGCGGCGGGGACGAAGACCTCCTACTCGGGCGATGCCACGGGAGGAGTGCTAACCGTCTCTGACGCGCAGAACCATATCTCACATATTATCCTCGTCGGTGATTACACGCACTCGACATTCAACTTATCGGCCGATGGCAGCGGCGGCACACTCGTGATCGACCCTCCGGCGAGTAACTTTGACTTCTCGCGTGCTGTGGCACCGCAGACGGTTGAGACACTTCGGCTGGGCGGATCAGCGCCACTTGAGGACCGGTTTGCATTCAACCTTTCGGAAACGGCCGCCAGCTTGCACGAGACCAACGCCGAGCTCCCCGAAACCAGTGCGGAACATGTACTTAGCCTTCAGCACTTCGTTCCACATTACGGTGATGGTTTCCTGTTTCACGCATGATCGCGCACGGTTACAACATAGGTCCGGTCGGTTTTTGCGGGCGCTCCCGATTTTGCGATTCATCGAGCGATGGTTCCGAAGTTAGTCGCTTAGCCGCGTCTCCGCCACCCACGTCGGCGATCGCGGCCAACAGCGTGAGACGGTGACGAGCGCGTGCGAGATCGGAGTAGTGTTAGTAAGTGAGGATTCATTGGGATCTATGGCGTCAGACTAGCTTGGTTTTCAAGAGCGTTGTCTAGACGTGCAGGACGTTTCGGGGCCAGAGCCTATGCGAAATCTGATAATCGTTGGGGTGTTTGTTCAAATTCTTGCGTGCTCTCCGTCGCCAGTGTTAGCCGGGGGCACATGCATCCTGCATCCGCAACCCTTCAAGCTGCGATCGGACACCATCCAGTGGTTGATCAAAATCAAGCCCGGCGCTGAATGTATTCAGGGGCTGCGTTGGTCGACGATCATGATTGACGCGATCACGGTTGTGGACCCGCCGAAATCAGGCCGCGTCGTCTTGCAAGGTCCTTCCTTCCGCTATTTTTCGGACCCGGCCGCACGGGGAGCCGACCATTTCACGATTGCGATCACGGGAACCTCGCTGCATATCGGCGGAACCTCGTCGATCGAAGTAGACGTCTTGTTACAGTAAAATTGGGATCATCCGCTGGGACACGGGCTGGTTCAGAATCCTATCGAGGCGCAAAGGTGCGATTACTGTTGAGGGCGGGATTGGCCGAAGCAGCTGGGGGCGCCCCTTGCGCGATGGGGTTCTGGAATGGATTGTTGCTAGGTTGGGTCGCGACGGGGGAGCGCGAACCCCGCGCGTAATTTTGGGATGTATAACTCTGCTGTCGGCCATTCGCACTCCGCTGCGTGCCTTGAGCAAACGCTGGAGCAGTCAGAAGCGAAATCAGAGCAGAGCTTAGCAACAGTTTAACGATACTCATAAGAGCCTCCGCGACGGGGCCATATCAATCTAACCCCAGCACTGGAAGTAGGTTGCATCCATTTCTTGGCAAGAGGTCATGGTGTTTTGCACGCTGAATAAAACGTGCCGTTGGTGGCGATGACCCGCTCGATGCACTGCCGAGGATCCACAATAGCGCCTTCGACGCTGAAATAATAAGACTGGTCCTTCAGGATCAGCGCATACTGGCCGGGCGGAAGCTGCAGTGTCGGGTCCTCGCTGTGGAGTCTGTACATCTCTGGATTATCCGGCACGGGAGATGCCCGGTATGGATAAGAGAAATTTCTGATGACCCAGGAGTCGTTGTCGTCGAGCCGCTTGCCTGCCGATTCAGTCGAGAACTCGCGAGTAATCCTGGCAATTACCCGCACCTCAGCATGCTCCAATATGTTGGTAGCGCTTTCTCGGCGAAAGACTATAAACTCGGGATGTCCGTTTGGCAGGCTCACTTTGCCGGGTAATCTAAATGCAGCAGAGATGGCGACCCTTGCATCTGGCGGCCGGCCGGGCAGCAGCCGGAGTTCGGTCAAGGCGTCGTCTTCGAGCGCATAGACGCCGTAGTCGGTCGGCCGGTGGAACGAAGGAGGCGGTGGGGACCGGTTCGAGGACGTATTGGCTGCTGCGGAGGCGGCCGTCTCGACCACTTTCTCGGGGGCCCTCTGGCCCTGGAGGGGCCATGCCAGCGTCATCGGGCGATGGCGTTGCTGCACGGCAAGAAAGATGATTCCAAGGCCCAGCAGGCCCGCAACGGTCATGACAGCCCACAAGGGAAGGCGATGGGCCGCATTTGCTCGATGAATCAGCCCTATGCTCGATCCGGATGGAGAAGGACCAGCTTCTGCACGCGGCTGGTTGCGCGGCAAAGCCGAGCTCAGCTGCCGTAGCGAAGATGGTGCAGACAGGCTGCCTTGCTGCCGCGAGAATTCCTCTACACTGTGGATTGCAGCCTCGAGCGCGCGTTCGGCGCACTTGGCATCTGTAGGATTTGAATCAACCAGTTGTTCCTGCAGCTTGTGGCGCGCCAAATCATAGACCGCCTGGCGCATAAGCTCAGGATCGGCCTTCAGCGTTTCTATGATCCGAGCGATCACCAGCGCGAATTGAACCTCGCTAGAGGTCTGATTCGGGCTGTCTTGCTCCCGCTCCCGCAACTCTCGCGAACTCATGCCGATCTCGGCGCTCCTGTAACGGCTGGCCGCAACCTTATTTCAGTGTTCAAAGTACTCCAAAAGAAACTAGAGTGGTCGTAGGCGGCTTGAAAAGAGCGGCTGTCTGTTCGGCGAGGAGAACATGGTGACCTTCATATCAAGGCGCGAAATCTTAGTGCTGGGCTTGGCTTACCTTGTCCTTGCTACAACCGAACTTCCAGCATTGGCCGTCACCGCCGAGGTAGCCCGAAAGTGCAGCGGACTCGTGGCCAAGCAGTTTCCGCCCCGCGAATCCGGCAACCCAGCTGCTGGAAGCACAAAGGGAAGCGGCCGCGATCAGCAAGCCTTTTTCAACAAGTGCGTTGCCAATGGGGGCAAGGTCGACGACAGCAACTCGAAGTAGGATCTCTCAGGGCCGTTCATTGCGCTGCGCAACCGCGGCGTTCAACCTTTCGGCGGGGGAGGCTCCTCGACGTTCCCATCCTTGGCCATACATTCCCTGAAGTATGCTTGACGATCACCGCTTCCACGTACTGATCCCGGCCGCTTGTAAGGATAGACAAGATAGGAATAGCGCATGCACTTCCTAGCAGTCTCGGCACTTGGGCTCGCAAAGGCGTATTTACCCGGCAAGTCGAGAGTGACGGCGAGGCATATCGCAGCTAGGAGCCAAATCAGTTTCACGGGATTCATGTTGCCATTGAGGAGGTATAGGTCAATTGAGGACAGCGTACGAGTGTGAGGACATTTCCGGTCAAGTGGGTGTAAGGTGATATCAGATTGAACCATCCAATGGACCCTACGCGATAGCGCTCGCAAAGACCGCGAACCCCGGCGACATCAAGTGATTAAGTCAGCAATGTCATCGCGGGATAACGAAGGTAGTCCAACTCGGCCAAGGTTGTCCACGCGCCAAGCGCTGGCGCAATACAAACATTCTTGTTCTGCAGCAATTCGATAGCCGGTCCAGACATCGACGACTGAGATTTCAAGAAATTCTTGCGCATGGAAATGCCAAGGCGCTCCGCGCCTCGTTATCTATATCGCCACCATACTGAGCCCTCAATGTGGTGAGCAAGTTTCCAAGTTTAGGTGGTCGCTCCCTTTAGCACGGTACGGTCCAAAGGATTTGTGCGTAACGGCAGGCTCCCAACCGGACAACTTCGCGCGATCGCCTGAAACATCAATCTGGATCAACGAACGCAAAAACCAGCAAGACGGCCGCGCCGCCGGCAACAGACCTGTACGACGAGCCTTTGCAATCTGCGGAAGCTGGCGCGACTAACACGCCCCGGAGTATGTCAGGCGTAGCGCCAAGCTACCTAACCTTAGCGCGAACCGGTCGAGCATGCATCTGGAAGACATTGCATGTCGCTCTTAAACAGCGCTAGAATATCGATCCGCTCAACCGGAAGGTTACGCACGCTTCGACAATGTTCAACCCCAAAATCTAGACTAACCTGCTTATTTTTTATCCAAGCAAAGCCATGCGACAATCCGCGACTGGCCGGCAGCCTCAGCCTAGCACATTGTTTGCGGCTTGGGTGGCGCACTCGCTGACAGGGAATTGGACGGCCTCAATGCGAGGCCCTTTTGTGGAGGCTGATCACCAGCCCCTTTTGACGAGCGGTCATCGGAATTGTCTGAGGTCGCTGAGGCAGATGGAAGGCCGCTGCGGATAAGAAAATCTGGCGGCCGGCTCATTTGCGGAGCGCCGAGATAGGGCTCATACTTGAGGTACTCAGAGTACCGCTTTCGCGAGACTGCTGCTCTCGTGGCATAGCCCGCTCCGAAAAATAATGCGGCCAGCGCAAACAGTATCAAGAGACCGAGCACAGCGCACTCCAATCGGATGTTGGCTATCCGTCATATTCACCGACAGCAAGGTTCGTGCCGACGATCGGAAAAAGTTCAAGTGACGCTGCTTCAATGTCACCCTGTCACCCGGCTGTTATTTGCCTTGTATGTCAAAGCTACAAACCGATTGAAGCGGCGCTGCGGAGGTTCCAAGCTGCGTGCGAAATACGGCGAATTAGCGCCTGGCCCCGGTGCCTCCCTAGAAGGCTAATGCTGCAAGTCTAAGATCGTAGCTTGTGGTAGAGCTAAATTCCGGCGCATCCGGAAGGTTAATCCGCCATCCCTTAATGCGAGATTCACCAAGGGGCAAGCCGACCCTTGCTCCCTTACTTATCATTTAGCGGCATCGTCCATAGTGGCGCCTCACATATGAGGGCCGAACCAATGTCACGAATTTCGTTTGGCGCATCTATCGCTGCGATGCTGATGTTGCTCGCGTCAGTATCTGAAACCAAAGCCACGCCCAATTGCCTGCGCGATAATAAGCCATACAAGCTTGCGGGTGACACTATGGAATGGTCGATGACAATCGCCGCCGGGGCGGATTGCATTCAGGGCCTGCGCTGGTCTACGATGCAAATTTACAGTGTCTCGGTTGTAGAAAAGCCCAAGAGTGGCGAGATTGTTATGGTCGGGCCGGGGTTTCGCTATTTCGCCAAGCCTGATTTCTCCGGGACCGACAAATTCACCCTGGTTGTTGTCGGAAAGAACCGCCACGACGAGGGCGCATCCACCATTCAAATTACCGTTTCGCGACCAAATGTCTCGCGGGTGGTGAGCGCCGTTAGCCATACAGATTGAGCAAGTGGCGACCTGCCTAAGGCTCTCACTTGATTGGTGCGAAAATGAGCAGCCATCAAGATAAAAGTATGGTTACTCTAGCTTTTTGATGAAAAGCCTTCGACTTTGGAGAGCCACCTGTTACAGCAGCATGCTTTGCAATTTTGACTGTCGAGTTGACTATGGAAATGCCCACTATTCCCTTGATCATGTGCGGCGGCGCGGGGACGCGATTGTGGCCTGCTTCGCGCGAGGTGCGGCCGAAGCAGTTCCTGCCGTTGTTAGGCGCGCGCTCGACCTTCCAGGACACGTTGTTGCGCGTCTCGGATAGGGCGCTGTTCGAACGTCCGATCGTTATCACCAACGCGTCCTACCGTTTCATGGTATTGGAGCAGCTCGCCGAGATCGGCATCGAGGCTGATGTGTTGCTGGAGCCCATACGACGTGATTCCGGGCCAGCGATTGCAGCCGGCGCAGCTTTTGCGCAGAGCCGTGACAGCAAGGCGATCGTGCTTGCGCTAGCCGCCGATCACGTCGTGCGGGACAATGCCGCCTTCGTCGCGGCCTGCCGCGAAGGCCTCGCGACCGCGTGCAAGGGACGCATCGTCACCTTCGGCGTCAAGCCGGAGCGGCCGGCGACCGAATACGGCTATATCAGCCCGGGCGAGGTGATATCAGGCGACGTTCACGCCGTGGCGCGCTTCGTCGAAAAACCGGATGCGGTGAAGGCCGCGGACTACGTCAATTCGGGCTATCTCTGGAACAGCGGCAACTTCATGTTCCCGGCTGCCCTGCTGCTCGACGAATATCGTAAGGTTGACGCAGCGAGTGTACAGGCGGTCTCCGAGGCCGTTGCAAAGGCCGGCCACGATCTCGGCTTTGTCACGCTGGAGACGAAGGCGTTCGCTTCGGCCAAGGCGATCTCGATCGACTACGCGGTCATGGAAAAGACTTCGCACGCGGCTGTCGTGCCGGTGTCCTGCGGCTGGTCCGATGTCGGCTCCTGGCGCGCGGTGTGGGAATTGTCCGACAAGGACGCGCAAGGCAATGCGGCGCGCGGCGCCGCCGTGTTCGAGAATTCGCGCAACTGCAACGTCACGACCGATCACGCGCTGGTCGCGCTCGAAGGCGTCGACGATCTCGTCGTGGTCGCGACCGCGGATGCGGTTCTGGTCTCGCGCCAGCAGGATGCCGACGGCCTGAAGCGTCTCGTGACCAAGCTGAAGGCGGTCGCGCCCAAGGTCACCGAGGAGCATCTGAAGGTGCATCGCCCCTGGGGCAGCTACCAGTCGGTCGACAATGGCGAGCGCCACCAGGTCAAGCGCATCGTGGTGAAACCCGGCGGGCGATTGTCGCTGCAGAAGCACCACCACCGTGCCGAGCACTGGATCGTGGTCCGAGGTGCTGCGCGTGTCACCGTGAACGAGATCGTGAAGACCGTGCACGAGAACGAATCCATCTACATCCCGATGGGCGCGGTGCACCGGATGGAAAACCCTGGCAAGATCATGCTGGAACTGATCGAGGTCCAGACCGGAAGCTATCTCGGGGAAGACGATATCATCCGGATTGAAGACGACTACCTTCGCTCTTGAGGGCTGCTCGCAGGCCAATTTGGGGCGGATAGATCGTATGGGGACTGCATCGTTGAAGCAGCAAGGTCAAATTGGCTTCACTGCGGAATTTCCAGGATGACGAACTTGATAGTCGGAGGTGCCGCCCCTTGTTAGTCGATGGCAGCGCAAGCGAAATGGCCAGCGCAAGCGAAGTTTGACATTTTGCGCGGTCCAACCAACGTCTGGCAGACAACAAGCCAAGGGCAAATAAGAGCAGCGTTTTCTTTCGCCTCCTGCAAATCAGTTTCGATCGAATGTAATTGATCGCGCAACCCCGCTGGCCGCGATCTCGGTGAGAAATAGTGAAATAACTATTTCTCACATTGCGATCAAAGTTGACGGAACTGGGGAGCAATGAGCGGAAACAAGTGATTCTTCGGGGCCATTTATGCCGCAGGTGAACTTCGCTGCGGTTATGCCCAATCATCTGAAATCACGTCGAAATTGTTTGATCAAGGCTGCCGCTTTGATGGCAGCATGAGCAGATCCACCCACCCACATCACCCATCCGATGCGGCTGTTGGAGATCAATCGGAGTGGGTTGCGCGCGCCGAGCGCCAGTAACCCCATTGTTGTCCTGCTGGTAGGCCAGCCGGCGGCGACAGCCGGCGTGAAACAACTCGCGCGGTGTACTCGGCCCCTATCACGAAGCGAAAGAGGGGCCCAAAGCTCATCGCGGACGAGGGGCCAACAAAGTGAAGTCCCGGTACCGACGCTTCGAAGCCGGAGTTCAGTTGTGGCGCCCGCCCAATCCGTTCGATCGCACCTCGCAGACTCCGAGAAATGAACGTCAGACGTCCGACGTCGATGTCGTAGCCGCTACCGGCGATGACATGGTCAACCATCAGCCGACGGTCACCTGCATCACTTGCAAAGCGCAGCTCCAGCGCCAAACGCCCGGACACTTCGTTCGCATTCACGACAGTTACGCCAAGGTGGATCGGCAACCGGGTTTCAACACGGTGGCGGAGCCACCACGCCCCTTCCGCTGGCAGGTGGCTCTTAACGAAGCGCGTTCGCCATTCGGCGGGAACCCGATGCATCGCGCCCGGAAATTGGGTAAGCGCCTTGGCCTTTAGCCCGCGGCCCAGTCCTGAGATGGGCCAGCGAAGGCTTTCCCAGCGGCTAGGTTCGAGTGAGGCGCGATCATGCCACCGAACCGAGCTTTCCCGTACGAGAAGTTGCGGCCGAGCGCCAGCTTCGCACAACAAGGCAGCCGCTTCGAGAGCCGATTGACCTGCTCCAATCACCGCGACATCGCGCCCTGCGAACGCCGCGAAGCTGGTGACCCCAGAGGTATGGAGTGCAAGATCCGTTGGCAGATTTGCCAGTATGGGCGGGACATAGGCGAAGCCTGACAACCCCGTTGCAATGACGACCCGATCTGCGACGAAACGTTCTCCATCTGCGAGAAAGATAGCAAATCCGTCATCCTGCCGATCAACATGCTTTACCTCGACGGGCTCGACCCACGGCACATTGTGTTCCTGGAACCATCGGCCGTACTCAGTGAAATTCGCCATCGAGCACGGCTCGAAAGTCTCCAGACCGCGGGGTTCGTTGTAATCAGCGAACGAATAGCCCGGCCTCGGAGTGGATAGATTGGTTCCAAAACAGAAGGATTTCAGGTAGCGCTCGCCGCCGGCGTTGGCGATATCTGACCAAAATCGCATCGGCTGTCCGAAAATGCGATTTTCTATCTTACGCTCCGAAAGATGGGCGGCGAGCGAAAGTCCATATGGACCGGCTCCGATGATCGCGACGGCGACCCGGCTCATGGGGATTCCTGCATGACTGCCTGTTGCGTCCAAGCGGAGTCTGCCCTCGACAAGCCTATGAAACGCGGCAAAGCTTTGAAACCCAGATGAATCTGCGAGAGCGAATGGATTATGGCAGGAATCGGATCGCTGCCGTCTGCGGCGCAATCAACGCTATCGGCTGCGTTCATCCTGAGCCAGGCACGCCAATACGCGCGATCCTCACGCGACATTCGGCTTGTAATAGCTTGAGCAAAAAGGAAGGCGCGCAGGGCAAATCGATCGCAAAAGACAACTCGCTCATCGTCCCCAAACTGCGCTTTTACGACTGCTTCGCGCAAGGATGTGGTATCGCCAACGGCGTCGAGACACGCAAGCAACGGAAGGGGCATACCTCGGCGTATGTCCATCCCGATTTGATTAAACAGGCGCGGGTTAAAGTCGATAATCGCCCAACGGTTATCGAACAAAACAAACTCGACCTCGAAAATTCCAAAGTATTCCAACTCGCGACAAAGGCGGCGAACTGCATCTGAGAGCGCCGGGACCGGTGCCAGCGATTCAAAGCAAAGTCCAATTCCCATGGGCTGAGATCGCTGCAACACTTTGGTTGCGCAACGGGTAACAAACAGCTCTCCTGTCTTATCGATGAACCCTGTCACCGAATGCACGCCTTCACGACCTACTCGGATAAATTGCTGCAGAATGGGCAAGTGAGCATCAGGCAAAGACGGGCTGCCCGCCGCCCTGACCCGCTCGCGATCAACAAACAGTTGATATTTGCTCAACAACTCGCTGCTCGAGTAGGCCACTATTCCCTTATCGCTCCTTAGGCGGTGAACATGAGTGCGCGGCTTGATGAGGATAGGATAGGGTAAGTTTGGTGCTAACTTCGCGACATCATCGAAGTTTCGCGGATCCCAACTCGGCAGCACCGTGAGGCCGGCGTTGATTGCAGCTTCCGCAAGAAGCGTCTTTTCAAGAATCCGCCGCAGGGTCGCGATCGAGGGCTGATGCAGATGAAAATTCCGAGCCAGAAGCACAGCGTTTTCAGTATATATCCAGGCAGTTTCGTCCGACGTTGGTAACAATATCTGACCTGGATCGGCCGCACCAATCGCAACAAGCCGTTCAAGAAACGACTGGCCCTTACTTTCAGGTGGTGCGGAATAGACCCGTGCCGTGTGACGCGACCATGCCGCTGCGTCGAGGCGCCGGCTTGATAGGACTCTGACGTCGATATTGTTTTTCATGAGATGACGGACAGCAGCGATCGTTCCGCCAAACGAAGCAGACGCGAGAAGAACAGAACGTTTTTGGTTCAAAATGCGCAAAATTTTTACTTGAACTAGATTGGGCCACCATGACGCGTCTAAAAAAGTCCAGGGGCTCGAGGCGAGGCAATGCTACGATTGCGCTCCTGTCAGCGTCTATTCGAGTTCGAAATTAACGTAAACGTTCAACGTAATGGGAGGCAATAGGCCCAATGCGGAGTCCAGTGGGCAATCAATTGTCGATCATCCGCCACCTTTGTAGTTTCTTGCGCCGCCCGACGTGAGGTCAATAGAGATATTGTTGTTCGGCTACGAAAAGACGATGACGCCGCTGCAAAGATGTTGCGCGGCAAGACCATTGCGGTGCTCGGCCTCACTTTCAAGCCGCACGACATGCGCGACGCGCCGTCGATCCCGCTCGTCACCGGCCTTCTCGGTAAAGGCGTTCGATCCCGTCATGATGGAACAGCCCAAGGGTGAACTCCCGAACACATTGCGATGCACTGGTCGTGGTTACTGCATGGGCTCAGCTCCGCGCGCTTGATCTCGACCGGTTGAAGAGCACCATACGTTGTGGTCGCCGACCTCCGCGATATTATCGTCCCGAAGAGATGACTGCTTCCGGCTCACTTACGAGAGCATCGGGCGAGCGTCCCAGGCTCGATGATGCCGCACTGGCTCATGCCAATGAGCGCGGCGCCGTTGCAGCAGAGCGCCCAGCAACTACGAGAAGGCCCTGCTCGCGACCGGGCTGAGCATTCCAGATCAGGTACACATGGAGCAATCTTGCATAGTCCTGAGAGAAGTCGACGGTCCTGTTAAGGTATACCGGTTCAGGTTATTTCTGCTAGGGTTTGTCATGGCTCAACCGGCTCGGCATCCGGCAGAGCCAAAAAATGTCGAGCGGTGCGCGAGTGCGGATGTTTCGTTCGAGCATCTTTCTAAATTCTATAGCCGCACTGTTGGCTTGCCTCGCTTCCGTTTCCGCTTTTCCGGTCCTGCGCTCGCCCTCTCGATGAGCTTGATCCCTTCTTCGATAGCAAGCGTCGAATATTTTCCGCCGAAATGCTCACGTTCCTTCAGCACTTGATGCGCTGCTCGGCGAAGTGCTCCATTAACGACTTTTTCCAGGCCAAGCTCGTACTCAAACTGTCGGTACTTCGCCTCCCATTCTTCCTGCTGAACCTGTACTTCTGGAAGACTGAGCACTTGCTTCTCGTCCTCTAGTGCAAGGAAAGATCCACTCAAAGACTCGAGCTTCCTCTGCGCGTTGAGCAACCTGAAAACGATTGGCATGATGGGTGCGGCCGATCCACTTCCAGCTATCGTCCTCAACACTGCTGCAGCAAGATCGGCCAAGTGACTCATCGCTTGCTGTTTTGTACGAAGAATTTCGATGACGCTATCGGCATTTTCGCTCACGAGGCTGAGTGTGGTCGGCTTTTTTTCATCGTTTGTCATGAAGCGTTCCCTGCTGAATTCTCATAAGATTTGTGTTTAGCGATTTTCGCTGGCTGGCACTATCGTTCATGGCTGTCCATCTATTCGAAGGAGGCTCGTTTTCCTCTAACTGAGATGGCGTTGGGAGAGGGTATTTCGCGAGTTCGAATCCCAAAATTTCGCAAACCCATGCGATCCTCACGTCGTTGATCATGTCGAGGTATGGCGAATGAAGGTGGTATAAGTCGATCGTCGAGGCTCGCCGGATGTGTCTCCACCAAGTTGTGCCATCCACGAGATGCACTACGAAATTTTCGCGGTTGCCTTGTTGGGCTAGAAGTTCCTTGGACAAGGCGAGTTGCGCGTCTTTTCGGAAGACCAAATACCAACCACGCATTTTGCCGATATTGATGACAAGCGCGACACAGCCTTGAGGGAGATGCGCTCCGCCAGCGACACACCGGTCAGTTTCTCTAAACTGGACTTCGTCGTTGGCCGCGATCTCGCCCACTACCGGGATGGCCCTAGTCGCCCAAGCGTAGGCATCGGACGCGTAGCTGAAGCCTATTAGTTCGTAGGGTACGCTAAGGATACGACCAATTTTCCTGGCGCGATCGGCGTCGAGCCATGTGTCGCATTGCTCCAACTTACGAATGGTTTCTCCTGACACTCCGAGTTTATGTCCCAGTTCTGCTCTTGTTAGGCCAGCCCGATTGCGAAAGTATCGGATTGAGTTTCGAGGCGGTGTATTTAGGAGCCGGCTTCGCTCCTTCCGTAAAACACGATTCATTTTCTTTGAGCCTTCACACTGGAGGCCGTTTCGGGGAAGGACGACGTTTCTCCTGCGTCCGAATAGGCTGGGCTTGTAGCCCATAGCTCTTTTGCAATCTGCAAGGGTTCTAGTTGCAGGTTGGTCCACCATGCCCGCTCGTTCCCGTGGCGATGTAGAGCCTGATGGTGAGATCGACAGAGTGGAACGGTGAATTCATCGCTGACTTTCTTTCCCAACGTGCTTGGCTGGGCAAACTTCAAGTGATGGGCATCAACTGGCGATCTTTGACAAACAAGACAGCCCTGTCCGCGGATGAAGGCGAGATGAGCCTTGCTTCTCTTTCGCGGGGTCTCTTTGGGAAAGGCAAGAACTGGATCGTCGTCGCAAGCGCGGTTTGGATCGTGGGGCTTCTCGCTGGTAGCCCCCTCCTCAAGAGTGGCGTTCTGAGGCTTTGTCGGATCGAGAAAACGCGGCGACTCTGCGCTCACGTCCGACAGACTTGTCGCGTCATCCTCGACGAAGAAGGCGACCAAGGTGAGGAGCGCGTAGTGACGAGCACCAGTGAGTATCGATGCTAACTGGTGCGACGTCTTCACATCCACGATGACGGGTAGGTCAGAGGAGATCCATTCTCCAGAAACGTGTGCGAGCAGGGTCCTGAGGTACATTTGGCCCGTCACTTGCTCGGTCCGGGTCGCCTGAATGACGGCAATCTCCTGCCGAGCGAGTGTTCTCCGCACGATGTCAAAGCCGGCGGACAGTGACGGCTGTGCCAGGTTCAACAGTTCAGCCTGAGCGCGGGCGATGGCGGCCGCGATGGTATCGATGTGTTCACTGGACTGATGCATGATGGTCTTGCTTTGGCTGAGTTTGAAGTTGGGCTTCCGCGATGGGGAATGTGTGAGTCTGGCGCGCTGACATCCCACCCGATTTCCCGGTGCAATCATCTTCGTGCCCGCTGTGAGTTCTGCAGCTCGCTGGGTGCATCGCGGGCCTTGAGATGTGAGGCGGGAAAGTTCGTCGAGTGTCCGGAGACGGACATGTCTATGACCTTGATCGAGCTTGGCCTTGGCCGAGGGGCTTCAATTCCGAAAAGAGCGGGCGGCTCGCCTGTCTGAACGCAGCGGACGAATTTCTTCTCAGCAGTCAGGAGAAGATGCTGGTAGAGCGGATCGGCAGGTACGGTCATTTCGATCCATTTTCCGTCGCCGGTGATTATCGACAGAAGGGCCGACCGTGCAGCCATGACCCACAGGGAATGTTGCAGCTGCGCCATGTGTAGGTTCGCAACTTCCGGCTCGGAGAAGTGCCCGGATGGCAAAAAGCACGCGGCGAAGACAGCCCCCGTATCCCGGACGAGGCCATGAAGGTCCGCTCTCATCCACTTGTGGATCGGATGTAGGACCGGCCGTCGGAGATCTTGGACTTTGTGGCCGCTCGCACGCTCATACAGCCTGCGATTGAGATGCTCAGTGATCCTGCCGAGTTGGACAATCAAATCATTGCTGAGGTCCAGCGGGAGGGCCTCTCCGCGCTTTTCACGCCAGAGTCTGATTAGCTTGTCTTGATCGTCTCCCATAATCACCAGAGCGTCGGATCCGCTAATGAAGGTGCGGCTATCAGCGTGCAACTTTTTGCGGACTCGCGTATCCATCTCGATCTCCACATCAGGAGCCGCCGCTAAAAACATATCACATGGTGTAAAATAACCCATATGGAAAATAACGTCAAGGGTTCTCGGCGACCACTTATTGCTGCCCAAATTCGCGCAGCTCGCGCTCTTCTGAGGTGGAGCGCAGAAGAATTGGCACGGGCTTCTGCGCTAGGGGCAAATACCGTTCGAAGAGCAGAGGTGATGGAGGGGGCAACGGCCCTGACGGCTGCCAACGATCGCGCTATAAGGAAGGCGCTCGAGGAGGGTGGCGTAGAGTTTATCGACGAAAATGGTGGTGGCGCCGGAGTCCGATTGCGGAAGCCGGCTCTCTAGAGCGTCGCTTGTATTCTGGCTATCAATGCTCGTCGCCATCGCCGGTCTTAGCCCTAGTGCTGCAGACCACAGTCCCAAATACTGAATCTAGATCAGGATCAGTTTCTGTCTTCGTGTTTTTGAGGGCGGTGGCCCTGATGACGAGCTTGATTCAGTCTTCAATCGCTAGCGTCGAATACTTTCCGCCGAAATGCTCGCGTTCTTTGAGCACGCGGTGCGCGGCTCGGCGAAGTGCTCCATCTTCCATGCCTGCCTCATACTCGAATTGTCGGTACTGCCAATCCTCTTCGGCTCGACGTCGCTCTAATTCGGGAAGACGGAGCGCTCGCTTCTCATCGTCAGGTGTAAGGAAAGGTCTGTTCAATGACTCGAGCTTCCGCTGCGTGTTGAGCAACCTGAAAACGATGGCATGATAGGTGCAGCCGATCCCCTTCCAGCTATCGTTTGCAGCACCGCTGCAGCAAGATCAGCCAAGTGGCTCATTGCTTGCTGTCTCGCATGAAGGGCTCCCAGCGTTAAACCGTGCCCCGGAGGAAGTGCTCAGTTCGAGGGAAGAACTCGCGAAGGTCGCTTGTGGGGAGTGGTGATTTTGAGACGCCGACGGGGCACACGCAATGCGCGGCATGCCTTTGTTCCTTCCTGGGTGAGGAGGGAAGCACGGGTAGCATATGCTGGATGTTCGAGATTTTCGCCGACAATGCCGATCGGTGATTGGAAATTCGGCGGGTGGTTTGAACCAGCGCGCCCGACAGGACATAGTGAGCTTGGCTTGGTGTGGTTGTCGCACCAGATGCCTAGAGAAACGAAGCATCCTGGATCAGCGAGGGTGTCGAATGCATTGACCTCGTCCATAGTATTGACTCAATGCAGCGCACTGCAGTCACTCGTTGAAATAGCAGAACACGCAGCGGCCAAACGGAGGATCTGTGTTTCAAACCATTGGCTGAATCGTTTGTTAATCGAAATTAGCGCGGAAATTTAAATTAGCGCACCACCGCTTCGGATATACGCGAATCATTGTATCGTTTGATTCGAGGGCTGCGTGTTGGAGTAGCAATGAGAGTACCAGTCGAAGCGCAGAATAAGGCTGCGCACGTTTTGGCCGCCAAGATCCCAGATCAATTTATTGGACTGTTCCTCGAGCCAGATCTGCTCGAGGGCGAAGATCCCAAGCTTTATTGGAACATGGTGTCCGCGGTAATCGATGAGCACCGGCCTCAGGGTTTCTTAGATTGGAGTGAGCTCATCGACCTTGTCACAACACTCTGGGGAGAGCGTGTTTTGCGGCGCGCTACCAACGCCATTATTCGAGGAGGCAAGCGGCTTGCAGTAGAGCAGTTCTTGACCGACATCCGTGTGGGTGAAGATGGATTGCCGTCGACGGCAAACAGGCCCGATCGCAGGGCGAACAAATATTTCAGCGCGAACAAGAAAGAGAGAGATGAAGTCCGATCGCAGCTTGCGAAGTATGGGGTCGGGGAAGCAGAGGTGCTCGCCCGGTCAGCGCAGAATAACGGCGATGTCATCTGTATGTTTGAAAGGATGATTTCATCACGCGAACGCAGCCGTCGAAAACTGCAAAAGGAAATGAGGCGGCGCCGGTCTTACCAAGAGGTGCAGTCGGAACCATATGCCGGTGCAAATGCGCACCGTCAGCGGCCGCGAGGGTCTTGCCAAGAGGTGGCAGTACCAGAGAACGTGGGTCTTGAAGCTCGTGATCGCGGTCAAGTCGTGGCATCCAGAGAGCTCACAGCGACGACGAGCGAGGAAGTCCATCTTTATCACATGAGCAAGTCCCGGTCTTGCCAAGAGGTGAAAACGGAAGCGGATCGGGATGAACACCAGCACAATCTGGAGCGGTTGGGGTCTTGCCAAGAGGTGAAAGCAAAAATGGGAGGTGAGGCACGAGCCCGTCATCATGGCAACTGAAAAGCAGATCAAGGCGAACCGGGAGAATGCAAAGCGGAGCACGGGTCCGAAGACCTTGGTCGGACGTCTGAAGTCGAGCCGCAATGCCTTGCGCCATGGTCTCGCTATCCCTGTAACTGCGGATACCTTGTCGCCTCCGTCTAGGATAGTCGAGCTTCTGGCGCCCGAAGGCGCCAGCCAGCTACAGAAGCTGGCGGTAGTCGAACTAGCGCAAGCCCACATCCTGTTGAAGCGCGTGGCAGCTGTTCGCAAAGGGTTACTGATCGAGCTAGAGTTTCAATCTCCCTCTCATAAACAGATGCGGCGCTTGGCAGCATTGGAGCGCTACGAGCGTCGAGCCCACCGGCAACGCCGTCGAGCGGCCGATCTACTTCAGCGCGCGGAAACAGTGGGATTATGCAGGTGAAGAACCGAGCGAAAAGTTGGCAGAACGAACCCAATTCGACCAAGCCTATAGGCCGTTCTGCCACTGGTGGGTTGCTTGATCCAATCGGTTGTCGGATATGAGTTCGAAAGGTCTGGAGATCTGTCACCATGACCGATGATACGCACACCATCCGCAGTGGCGGCCTCTGCGCCACCATCAAGGCGCAAGGCGCCGAGATGTGCTCGCTGAGGCACGATGACGGCACTGAATTCGTCTGGCAGGCAGGTCCGGCCTGGCCGCGTCACGCGCCCCTGCTGTTTCCGATCGTCGGGCGTCTCGCCAATGACGAGTTGCGGCACCGGGGCAAGACGTACCGGCTCACCCAGCACGGTTTTGCGCGCGACAACCGTTTCGTCTGGGCGGAGCGCGGCGACAGCCGCTGCGTGCTGGTGCTCGAGGACAGCGAGGCGACGCGCGCGCTCTATCCGTTCGCATTCCGCCTGACGGCAACCTATGCGCTCGACGACACGGGTCTCGATCTCACGCTCACGGTCACCAATACAGGCAAGGAGACATTGCCGGCATCGGTCGGTGGTCATCCCGCGTTCAACTGGCCGCTTCAGGCAGGCGTGACGAAGGAGAGTTATGCGCTCACCTTCGCTCAGGCGGAGCCGTCGCCTATCCGTCGTGTCGAGGGTGGGTTGATGCGCGTAGCCGCGGAGCCGAGCCCTGTCCAAGGCACGGTGTTGCCCTTGTCCGAATCTCTGTTCGTCGATGATGCCGTGATTTTCGATCAGATCAACAGCACTGCGGTCCGCTACGCTTCCGGGGATGGCGGCGGGCCCTGGCTCACAATGTCCTGGCGCGGTTTTCGCGAGCTCGGCGTTTGGTCAAAAACGTCAGGCGCGCCGTTCCTCTGCATTGAGCCCTGGCGCGGTTATGCGAGCCCCATCGGCTTCGAGGGCGAATTCGTCGACAAGCCCGGCCTGATGCACATCGTACCAGGGGCCGAAGAGCAGTTGTTGTTCCGGATCGAGGTCGGAGTGGCCTGAGCATCACATCGTTGAGGTCGCCGATGTGATCGAAATGGCGCGCGGCAAGCCGCACCGGGCCGTAAGCGCTCAGCGCATGCCTGCCGCGGGACCCGCGATGATCGGTTGAAGGGTGGAGCGGCTCGATCCCGCGGACGTCAGGCGGCGCGCGAGATCCTGCGCGCGCCGTTCGATCAGATGCCAGGTGGCGCGCGCGACGAGATAGCTCGAAGCGGTGGTGGTGACATAGACGAGCAGCAGCGATGCCAATCCATCGGCGAACGGCCAGACCCGATGCAGGCCGTAGATCACCGCGAAATGCGACAGGTACATCGAATAGGAGTTGCGGCCGAGCGCCTCGAGCGGCGCGAAACGGAGTGCAAGACGAATGCACCAGAACACGAGCGCGCCGATCACGAGGTTGATCAGGAGATAGTTGAACTCGTGTGCCCCGCTTGCGCGGTTGGCGACAAAGGAAAGCGCGATGGAGCCGGCGAGGATCGCGGCGTCCGAATTGGTGAAGCCGTCGCGCAGCGCGAAGAACAGCGCACAGCCGACCAGGAAGACCGGCAGCTGGTTCAGGAAGCTGATGTGCAGCGTGGTCCAGACGAAGGATTCCTGGCCGGGCCCGTAATAGGCCAGGAACTGCTCGAACGCCCATGTCTTGAACAAACCGACATTGACCAGGTGCAGCACGATCGCGAGCAGGAGATAGAGGTTGCGACGCGATCCGAATGCCGTGATCACGAGCGGGAAGACGAGATAGAAGGTCATTTCGGCGGCAATCGACCAGTCGCCCGGCACGACGCTGTTGACGCTGTCCGGCCAGAAGCCGTGCAGGAATGTCGCGGTCAGGATCACCTGGAGCGGTCCGATGCCATCAGGCGCGTTGTAGCTCGGCCCGGTGCCGTTGATGAAAAGATAGACCGGGATCGCGAGCCAGAACAGCGGCGCAATGCGCAGGAAGCGGCGGATATAGAATTTGCGCGTCGCATCTGCCTCGGTGCGTTGTGTCCACATCAGGCACATCGTGATGGCGCTGACGAAGTAGAATATGTTGACGCCGGTCCAACCGTACAGGAGGGCGTCGTCGAGCGCGTGGATATGCGACGGAAAGGATTGCGAAACGTGGATCGCGATCACCGCGGCGATGGCGATGCCGCGCAGGACGTCGAGCGTGTGCGAACGGCCGAACGACGCCGCGCCTGTATCGGTTCGACCGGCCAACCAGGCCTGCCCCTGCATCACGCTTGCTCCGTGGTCTTGCGCGTCTGTCGCGCTTGCGAGCTGAAAGCATAGAGGCGGTGCCGGCCGAACCGAAGCGGAAGCCTCTTCTTGCGTTAACCATCGGTTGAATCCGGATTCGGACGAGCGGGATTGGTAGTGCCGGCGAGCCGCCGAAGCTGATCTCGCCAACGGTCGATGCGCCCAGTGAGAAGAGTGAGACAATTCATAGTTAACACTGCATGACCGTGGTCTACACTGCTTGGGCGACACAACACGGCAGGGCAGCGCATCACGCGGCGACTCGAATTATCGAGCCCGGCCGCAGGCACACAGGACAACCCCGCCGGTGCCGCGGCTCCGCAGTGAACGACTGTCAACGCGAGGCCGCCTGTTTCCACCTTGCTTCGATGCGGGCCTTGATGCGGCTGATCCTGATCTCATGCGCGGCCCAGTATGCGCGGCTCGCGGCCGCCGTGCCTCGGCGGAAGTGGGCATAGACGTCCTCGGGCCTCGCCATCTCGGGCTGCGTCTGCGGTCTTTCAGTTCGTGCTGGTTTCCTCGCATGCACCGCCACCGCTGTTTCCGGCGTGGTCGCCGATGCCGGCGTTGCTGCAACCTGGCTGACCTCGGCCGCCGACCTCGTGGCGTGAAGCCGGTTGAGGGCGCGATTGCAATAGACCTGGGACGAAGGGGTCATCTCCTCGTCGTCGTGGCCCGAGCGATATTTCACCAACGCGCGACAGAGGTCGCCGCCGGCCAGACGCCATGCGCGGCTGAGATAAAGCACGCCGTAATGAATGTTGAGGTCGGGTTCTGCGAGCTCGCCGGCATTTCCCTTGAACCCGAACCTCGCGGCGGTCTCGAGCCGCAGCTGCATCAGGCCGAGCTCGCCGGCGCTGCCGACCACGGCCGAGTTGTAGCCGCTTTCGACGAAGACGACGGCCTCGGCAACGTCGGCCGGCAGATTGGTCCGCGCCGTCTCGCGTTCGATGATCTTTCGGATCTCGATTCTCGATGTCGTTGTTTCGGCCGCGCCCAGGTCGGCATCCCCGGCCTGGGCACAGGTTGATGCCGACAGCAGCACGGCCGTCACGACGTGCTTCCACGTCGCGTTGAGACCTGCTTGTTTCGGACCCCGCCGCATGGAGCCCGTCGTACGGCATTGGCGTTAACATCCGATGTGCCGCCGGGGCCGTCCGCCGGTCCGGACGCCGTCATAGAACCGGCGCGCCGGATCGGGGCCGAAATAGGAATCATTGCTGGACTAGACGCACAGCGCCAAGGGATAGCGGCTGGTCCCCGCGGGGCGAGCCAGAGACGCCTCCAGTCCTGCGGCCCGGCCTCCGGCATCGGGAACGGCCACCGATCATACCTGTTGTGGTTTGGCGCCAGCCCGGCCGATGCTATGGTGGACCGCAATCTCCGATGACAGGACGAGGATATTTCAGTGGCTGATGTTCATCCCGCGGCGGGCAAGCCGGCTTCGCCGAACGCGCTCGCCAACATTCCGCGGCTCGTGACGGCCTATTTCGCCGGCAATCCGGACGCGGCAGACCCGGCGCAGCGGGTGGCGTTCGGCACTTCGGGCCATCGCGGCACCTCGCTCAAGAACAGTTTCAACGAGGGGCACATCCTCGCGACGACGCAGGCGATCTGCGACTACCGGCAGGAAAAGGGGCTGACCGGTCCGCTCTTCATCGGCATCGACACCCATGCGCTGGCCGAACCGGCGCTCGTGAGTGCCGTGGAGGTGTTCGCGGCGAACGGCGTCGAGCTGATGATCGACAGGGATCACGGCTACACGCCGACGCCTGTCATCTCGCACGCGATCCTGACCTACAACAAGGGTCGCGCCAGCGGTCTCGCCGACGGCGTCGTCGTCACGCCCTCGCACAATCCGCCTGAGGATGGCGGCTACAAATACAATCCGCCGCATGGCGGCCCGGCCGACACCGATGTCACAGGTGTCGTCGAGAAGCGCGCCAACGCCTATCTCGCCGATGGGTTGAAAGGCGTGAAGCGCATGGACTATGCCAAGGCCCTGAAATCCTCGACCGTCCATGCCTACGACTACATGACCCCCTACGTCGCCGATCTCGGCAACGTCGTCGACCTCGAGCTCGTCAAATCTGCCGGCATCGCTGTCGGCATCGATCCGCTCGGCGGCGCGGCCGTGCATTACTGGCATCCGATCATCGAGCGCTATGGCCTCAAGGCCACCGTGGTCAACGAGGCGATCGACGCGACCTTCCGCTTCATGACGGTCGACTGGGACGGCAAGATCCGCATGGACTGCTCCTCGCCTTACGCGATGGCGAGCCTGATCGCGATGCGCGACCGTTTCGACGTCGCCTTTGCCAACGATACCGACGCCGACCGTCACGGCATCGTCACCCGCACCGGCGGGTTGATGAACCCGAACCATTATCTGGCGACCGCGATCTCCTATCTGTTCGCGCACCGGCCGAACTGGCGCAAGGACGCGGCAATCGGCAAGACCGTGGTATCGAGCTCGATCATCGACCGCGTCGCCAAGAAGCTCGGCCGCAAGCTGGTCGAGACGCCGGTCGGCTTCAAATGGTTCGTCGACGGCCTCGTCACGGGGAGCTTCGGCTTCGGCGGCGAGGAGAGTGCAGGGGCCTCGTTCCTGCGCCGCGACGGCACGGTGTGGACCACCGACAAGGATGGCATCATCCTCGGCCTGCTGGCGGCCGAGATCATGGCGAAGACCGGCCGCGATCCGAGCCAGCTCTTTAATGATCTCACCGCCGAGTTCGGCGTCCCGCATTACGCGCGCATCGATGTTGCCGCGACCGGCCCACAGAAGAATATCCTGAAATCCGTCACGCCCGAGCAACTCGGCCTGAAGGATCTCGCCGGCGACCCCGTTCGCGCAACGCTGAGCAAGGCGCCGGGCAACGGCCAGCCGTTCGGCGGCATCAAGGTCGAGACCGATTTCGGCTGGTTCGCGGCGCGGCCGTCGGGCACCGAGGATGTGTACAAGATCTACGCCGAGAGTTTCCGCAGCACCGAGCATCTGAAGCGGATTCAGGAAGAAGCCCAGGCCGGGCTCGCGAAGGTGTTCGGGGGGTAACTGCCGGGGCGGAGCCCAAGACGCCCCTTCGAGAGAGCATTTGCCGCTTCTCCGCTGTCATCACCCGCTTTCGCGGGGAACGACAGCGATCCCTATTCTGTATACAACTTGCTATGATTAGGTATTATGGTAGGCAAAATAAGCCTTGAACGAATTTCTTCCTCCGCTATTGTATACACAACGCATACAACAGCCTTGGGAGATCGCCCATGACGAAACCCTTCCCCATGAACGCCTGGTACGCCGCCGCGTGGGATGCCGAGGTGAAGCCGGCGCTGTTGCCCCGGACGATCTGCGGCAAGCATGTCGTGATGTATCGGAAGGCCGATGGCTCGGTGACTGCGCTGGAGGATGCCTGCTGGCATCGCCTGGTGCCGTTGTCGAAGGGCCGGCTCGAAGGCGACACCGTCGTCTGCGGCTATCACGGCCTGAAATACAATGCGCAGGGGCGCTGCACCTTCATGCCCTCGCAGGAGACCATCAACCCGTCGGCCTGCGTCCGCGCCTATCCCGTGGTCGAGCGTCACCGCCACATCTGGCTCTGGATGGGCGATCCTGCGTTGGCTGATCCCGCGCTGGTGCCCGACATGCACTGGAATCACGATCCAGCCTGGGCCGGCGACGGCAAGACCAACCGCGTGAACTGCGACTACCGTCTCGTGCTCGACAATCTCATGGACCTCACCCACGAGACCTTCGTGCACGGCTCCTCGATTGGAAACGACGCCGTGGCCGAAGCGCCGTTCGACGTCACCCATGGCGAGAAGACGGTCACCGTGACGCGCTGGATGCGCGGCATCGAGGCGCCGCCGTTCTGGGCCAAGCAGCTCGGCAAGCCTGGTCTGGTCGACCGCTGGCAGATCATCCGTTTCGAGGCGCCCTGTACCATCGCCATCGACGTCGGCGTCGCGCCGGCAGGTACCGGCGCGCCCGAGGGCGACCGCTCGCAGGGCGTCAACGGCTTCGTGCTGAACACCATCACGCCCGAGACAGAGAAGACCTGCCATTATTTCTGGGCCTTCGTCCGCAATTACCGGCTCGGCGAACAACGCCTCACCACCGAGCTCCGCGAAGGCGTCTCCAGCATCTTCCGCGAGGACGAGCTGATCCTCGAGGCGCAGCAGCGCGCCATGGACGAGAACCCGGATCGCATCTTCTACAATCTCAACATCGATGCCGGCGCGATGTGGATGCGCAAGCTGATCGACAAGATGGTGGCGAAGGAAAACGGACCGCAGCATCTGCAGGCCGCGGAGTAGGGCATGGCCGAGGTCGACCGCTCCGTCTCGCAGACCGTGAAGGCGCAGCTCGCGCTGCGCGACCAGATATTGTCCGGATCGTTGCGGCCGGGCGAGCGCATCTCCGAGCTCCAGGCGGTGGAGACCACGGGTGCCTCGCGCACCCCGGTGCGCATGGCGTTGGTGCGGCTGGAGGAGGAGGGGCTGCTGGAGGCGATCCCCTCCGGCGGCTTCATGGTGAAGGCGTTCTCCGAACGCGACATCTCCGATTCCATCGAGCTCCGCGGCACGCTGGAGGGCCTCGCCGCACGCTTCGCCGCCGAGCGCGGCGTCACCGCGCGCGAGCTGGAGCCCTTGAAGGAATGCCATCTCGCAATCGATGATCTCCTGCGTCAGGTCCCGATCTCGATCGAGGCCTTCTCGGCCTATGTCACGCTGAACGCGCGCTTCCACGCGCTGCTGACCGAGCTCTCGCGCAGTCCGCCGCTGATCCGGCAGATCGACCGCGCCTCCGCGCTGCCGTTTGCCTCGCCCTCCGGCTTCGTGATGGCCCAGTCGGCGCTGCCGGAGGCGCAGCAGATCTTGATCATCGGGCAGGAACACCACCGCGTCGTGATCGATGCGATCGAGAACCGTGAGGGTGCGCGGGCCGAAGCGATCATGCGCGAGCACGCCCGGCTTGCGGTGCGCAATCTCCGCCTCGCACTGCGCAATCGCACCCATCTCGACCTCTTGCCGGCGCTCGCACTGATCAAGACCACAACCGATTGAGGGCACCATGCGCTTCATCGAAACCTGGATTCCCGCAACGCTGGTCTCGACGCGCGATCTGTCGCCCGGCATCCGCGAATTCCTGATCAGGCCCGACCAGTTTGATGGCGCCGCCTATCCGGTCGGCAGCCACATCAATGTCAGCGTCACCATCCACGGCCAGCCGGAGACGCGGTCCTATTCACTGGTCGGTGAAGCGAGCCCGCAAGGCTACAGGATCGCGGTGCGCCGCGCCGAGGATTCCCGTGGCGGCTCGCGCTACATGTGGCAGCTGGCGCCGGGCGCGCGGCTCGACATCACGCGGCCGGCGTCGCTCGTCGCGGTCGACTGGGAGCGCGAAAACTATTGCCTGATCGCCGGCGGCATCGGCATCACCCCGATCCTCGGCGCTGCGCAGGCGCTGGCGCGCCGTGGATCGAAGGTCGCGCTGCACTATGCCGTGCGCGGGCGTGCGGATGGCGCCTATCTCGATGACCTCGCAAGCCTGCTGGGTGATCGGCTGGTCGTCCATGCCAGCGACGAAGGCAAGCGGCTCGATCTCGAGGCGCTGTTCGCCTCGCTGCCGAAGGGCACGCTTGCGCTGTTCTGCGGCCCGATGCGCATGCTCGATGCCGCCCGCCACGCCTGGATCGGCGCCGGCCATCCGCTGTCAGATCTGCGCTACGAGACCTTCGGCTCCAGCGGCTCGCTGCCGACCGAGGCCTTTCGCGTGCGCCTGAAGGACACCGATGTGGAGCTCGAGATTCCGCGCGAGCGTTCGATGCTCGACGTGCTCAACGCCAGCGGCTTTGAGGTGATATCCGACTGCAAGCGCGGCGAATGCGGCCTCTGCGCCATCGACGTCGTCGCCGTCGACGGCGAGATCGACCATCGCGACGTCTTCTTCAGCGATCACCAGAAGCAAAGCAACGCGAAGATCTGCGCCTGCGTCTCGCGGGCGAGGGGCACGATCACGGTGGATACGCTGCTGCGGGCCGATGTGGTGTGAGACGGAGCGCGATGTCTTGAAACCAAATGGATTCAGCTAGCAGCGACGCTCTCCTCGGTTCAGACCAGATGGACAACCTCTTGAGAGACCACACCTAGCCCTCCCCCACAAGGGGGGAGGGAACGCACCTTCGTCCGAGATGGACTCGTCCCATCATTACCTACGCCGCGAAAATCGCCCGGAGCTTCCTCGCGGCAAGCAGCGCCTGCACGGCATCGGCCGACACCGGCCGGCCGATCAGATAGCCCTGCACCTCGTCGCAAGCAAACTGCCTGAGATAGTCGAGCTGGTCAGCGGTCTCGACGCCCTCCGCGACCACGCCGATGTTGAGGTCGCGCGCCAGCGAGATCACCGACTTGACGATCGCCGCGCAGTCCGGCTGCACCAGCATGTCGCGGATGAAGGACTGGTCGATCTTGATGCGGCTGAACGGCAGCTTGCGCAAATAGGTCAGCGAGGAGAAGCCGGTGCCGAAATCATCCAGCGCCACCGTGGCGCCGAGCTCCAGCAGCGCGTTCAGGACCGAGGCGACCGAGCCGTATTTCGACAGCAGCATCGATTCCGTGATCTCGATCTCGAGCCTGTCAGGCGCGACCCTGGCATCTGCCAGTGCCAGAACGATGGTCTGGAGAATGCCGGTGTTGTGAAACTGCGCCGCCGAGAAGTTGACGGCAACGCGGATGTCTTCCGGCCAGTCTGCAAGCGTCGCGCAGGCGCGCCTGATCACCCATTCGCCGATTTCGTGGATCAGCCCGGTTTCTTCCGCGATCGGGATGAACTCGCTCGGCGGCACCAGGCCGCGCGTGGGATGCTGCCAGCGCAATAGCGCCTCGAAACCGGTGATGCGGTTCTTGCCGAGATCGAGGAACGGCTGGAACACCAGAAACAGCTCGTCGCGCGCGACGGCGCCGGCGAGGTCCGCCTGCAACGCCTTGCGGTCGCGCGAGACCTTGTCGTCGGCCTCCTCGAAGAAGCAGATGGTGCCGGGGCCCGCCTTCTTGGCGCGATAGAGCGCGGCGTCGGCATTCTTCATGATGTCGAGCGGCGTGTTGCCGTCGCGCGGTGCCAGCACGATGCCGACGCTGGTTGCACCTGATATCTCGCAGCCCTCGATCGGGAACGGTTCGTTGAAGGCCGCGACGAAGCGCTCGGCGATCTCGAGCGCATCCTCGGGCCGCGTCATGTTGGCCATCACCAGCGCGAACTCGTCGCCGCCGATCCGCGCGACATGCTCGGCCGCGCGCGTGCAGCGTTGCAGGCGATTTGCGACCTGGACCAGGAATTCGTCGCCGGCGGGATGTCCGAAGCGGTCGTTGACCTCCTTGAAGCGGTCGAGGTCGAGCAGCAGCACCGCAAATTCCTCGCCTGACAGCGCGAGCCGCTTCAAGGCGGCATCGAGCGTCTCGTTGAAGGCGACGCGGTTGGACAGTTGCGTCAGCGGGTCCTGCCGCACCGTGCGCTCGGCCTCGATCTGCCGCATCACGCGCCGGGCGAAGGTGAACGAATTGACGAAAACGCCGCGCAGCAGCACGCTGCCATAGACCACGACGAGGAAGGCGATCAGCAGGAAGGCGAGGTCGCCGTTTCGGCTGAGGCAAGTGGCGATGCCGACGAAGATGGGCGCGGTGAACGCGATGGCCGCGATCGGGATGGTGGCAAAGGCGAGCGCGCCGCCGGCCAGCATGCCTGCGCACAGGCACGTAATGACGAGCTGGCCGCCGCTGGACGCATCCGCGAAGAAGGCGGCGGGCACCATGCCCCAGGCGATGCCAAGCACCAAGGCGTTGCGCACCAGCCGATGGATGGCGCGGCGGGAGACGAATTGCGGTTTTGTGATCCTGCGGGAAGCATGCGACTGCACGCCGAACGCGACCGCGGCGCCCGCGACGATGACGGCCCAGACCAACACGAAGGTCCGGTCGGGCGACGGCCACAGCGCAATCGCGAGTACGATGGCATTGCAGGCGTTGGCCAGCATGATTCCGCGCGAATAGCCCAGCACCAGCGACATCTGTTCGGCGCGGATATGCCCGGCAACGGTTTCGTCGGTTGCGGGACCGCCGAAGGCTGACAGATCGCCGGCAAACAGCCGCGCCACATAATTGGTGAGGTGAGTCCGCATTCCAGGGCCTGCAGCAAGGGCCGTTTGTCCGGCTCGGTCCCGAGAGTTCTCCGCAAACCTTTGACGAAATGTGAATTATCCCCGCTTGCCACGGGCTCCGTGACCACTTCGGTGTGTTCGGGTCATCGTATCGATAACAAATCGATACAAATGCGGTGCAGGCCACGGGATGGAACTTGCTCTCCGCCTTTTTACAGGAAGTCGTCATGCCCGGGCCTGTCCCGGGCATCCACGGAGTTTGTATCGCGAAGGGAGCGCGTGGACGGCCGGGTCGAGCCTGATGACGCTGGGGAGGTTTCGGTGCTCGGCCTGACTCAGCGCCCCAGCTGCTTCGGATCGTAGAAGAACCGCTCCTCGATCAGCTCATCGCCCCGCCAGGTCTGCCAGGCGATCTCTTCAAGCGTGCGCGTGACGCCTTCGGCATTGGTGAAGCTGAAGATCCAGCGCGAGGCGACATTGTCGCCCTCGATCAGGCTCGGCCCGATGCGGACCGCTTTGACCTGCTTCGACGCCGCCAGCACGCCGCGCTCCTTGGCGACGAGGTTGTCGCGGCCGACCGTCGGCGCGGTGTTGTTCTCGTAGGTGACGGCGTCGGGCGCATAGAATTGCTCGATCGCGCCGACGAAATCCCCGACCTCCAGACGCTGCGCAAAGGCTTCGACGATCTCACGGCTCGGCATGCGGCACCCCTTGATAAAACCGACTGTTGGTCGGTAAATACCGACCAGTGGTCGAAAAGTCAACTGGTGGCGCGGGGCGAATTGGATTAGGGAATCATCAGATCAGATCGACGTGCGACCGCGAAGGAGGTCGGCTCCCTCCCCCGCAAGCGGGAGAGGTTGAGCGAGCCTGCGGCCCGATCTGCGCGAGACAGGAACAGCATGGCAAAGCAGGCGGAACGGCGGGCGGCGACCTCGGAGGCGATCCTGGCGGCGGCGCGAAGGCTGTTCGGGACGCGGGGCTTTGCCTCGACCACGATGGACGAGATTGCGGGAGGCGCCGGCATCGCCAAGGGCGCGGTCTATCATCACTTCAAGACCAAGGAGGCGGTGTTCGAAGCGGTGTTCGACCTCGTCTCGCGTGATCTCGTGATCGAGATCGACAGCGCCGCGCGGGCCGAGAAGGACGTGCTCGCCGCGATGGTCGCCGGCACTCAGCATTATTTTGCCGCGACCGCCAAGGGCCCGACCGGCCAGATCATCCTGCGCGATGGACCCGCCGTGCTCGGCTGGGAGCGTTGGCGCGAGATTGACGCCAAGCACTTCGGCGGCAAGATGCCGCGCGCGTTGTCGGCCGCGATGGAGGCCGGCCTGATCGCAAAGCAGCCGGTCGAGCCGCTGGCACGGCTGCTGCTCGGCGCAGTGACGGAGGCCGCGGTGGCCTGCGCCGGCCACGCCGATATCGCAAGGCCCGGCGCGGAATACGCCCGTGCGTTCAAGTCGCTGGTCGAGGCGCTGCGTGTCGCTGCATGATTGTGCTAGTGATAAGCCGGAAACGCCCACATCAACAAGAAGAACAATAGCGCATGAACGCAAATTCCGCCCTCGCACCATCTGATCCTGAATTCGACTACATCATCGTCGGTGCCGGCTCGGCCGGTTGCGTGCTTGCAAACCGCCTGTCGGCGAACGGCAAGCACAGCGTGCTGCTGCTGGAAGCCGGACCAAGGGATTCCAACATCTGGATCCACGTGCCGCTCGGCTACGGCAAGCTGTTCAAGGAGAAGACCGTCAACTGGATGTACCAGACCGAGCCGGAGCCCGAGCTGAAGGGGCGTCAGGTGTTCCAGCCGCGCGGCAAGACGCTGGGCGGATCGAGCTCGATCAACGGGCTGCTCTATGTGCGCGGCCAGCACGAGGATTACGATCGCTGGCGCCAGCACGGCAATGCCGGCTGGGGCTATGACGACGTGCTGCCCTATTTCAAGAAAGCGGAGAACCAGACGCGCGGCGCCGATCAATATCACGGCACCGGCGGTCCGCTGCCGGTCTCCAACATGATCGTGACCGATCCGCTGTCGAAAGCCTTCATCGACGCCGCGGTCGAAACCGGACTGCCCTACAATCCTGACTTCAATGGCGCCACGCAGGAGGGCGTCGGCCTGTTTCAGACCACCACGCGCAACGGCCGCCGCGCCTCGACGGCGGTGGCCTATCTCGGCCCCGCGAAGACGCGCGGCAATCTCAGGATCGAAACCGAGGCGCTCGGCCAGCGCGTGCTGTTCGAGGGCCGCCGCGCGGTCGGCGTCGAATACCGGCAAGGTGCGAACGTGCGTCGCGCGCGGGCGCGGAAAGAGGTCGTGCTGTCGAGCGGGGCCTACAATTCGCCGCAGCTGTTGCAGCTCTCCGGCGTCGGCCCCGCCGATCTCCTGCGCAAGCATGGCATTGACGTGGTGCTGGATGCGCAGGGCGTCGGCCACGATCTCCAGGACCACATGCAGGTCCGCATCGTGATGCGCTGCTCGCGGAAGATCACGCTCAACGACACCGTCAATCATCCGCTCCGCCGCACTCTCGCCGGCGCGCGCTATGCGCTGTTCCGCAAAGGCTGGCTGACGATCGCAGCCGGAACCGCGGGCGCCTTCTTCAAGACCAATCCGCGGCTGGCCTCGCCCGACATCCAGGTTCACTTCCTGCCGTTCTCGACCGACAAGATGGGCGAGCGGCTGCATGATTTTTCCGGATTCACGGCCTCGGTGTGCCAGCTCCGGCCCGAGAGCCGCGGCTCTTTGCGCATCAAAAGCGCGGACCCGACCGTGCCGCCGGAAATCCGCATCAACTACATGTCGACCGAAACGGACCGCACCACCAATGTCGAAGGCATCAAGATCCTGCGCAAGATCCTGAACGCGCCGGCGCTGAAGCCGTTCGTGGTCAGCGAGTACGATCCCGGGGCGAAGGTATCCACGGACGCGGAGATCCTGGATTATTGCCGCGAGCGTGGCAGCACCATCTACCATCCGACCTCGACCTGTCGTATGGGCAACGATGCGCTCGCGGTGGTGGACCAGCGGCTGAAGGTGAGGGGGCTCGAGGGCCTTCGCGTCGTCGACGGCTCTGTCATGCCGGACCTCGTGTCGGGGAACACCAACGCGCCGATCATCATGATCGCGGAAAAGGCGTCGGACATGATATTGCAGGATGCGCGGTAAAACCCGCGTCTGAAGAGGAATGGACGTGGCTACGCCTTTCAAGATCGGCACCCGCAAGAGCGCGATGGCGCTGGCCCAGACGGAAGAGATCGCGCGGCGCCTGACATCGGCCGTATCAGGTCTCGACGTCGAGATCGTCAAGTTCGACACCACGGGCGATCTGGACCAGACCAGCAAGCTGCTGCCCCATGGCGGCAAGGGCGGCGCCTTCGTGGCGCAGATCCGCGCCGCGGTGCTGTCGGGCGAGCTCCAGGCCGCGATGCATTCGCTGAAGGACATGCCGGGCAATGAAGACACGCCCGGCCTCGTCATCGGCGCCACGTTGTCACGCGATCCGCCCGGCGATGCCCTGGTGCTGCGCGAGGGCGTGACGCTGGACGCGCTACGCCGGTCCGGCGGCAAGGGTTTCAAGATCGGCACCAACGCCGTGCGCCGTGCGGCGTACGCGCGGCGGTTGTTTCCCGAGGTCGAAGTGATCCACTTCCGCGGCGCAGCCGATACGCGCGTGCGAAAGCTCGATAACAGCGAGCTGCAGAAGCTGCCGGACGGCGGTGCGGTCGGGCCAGCGGATGCGTTGATCATGGCGCGCTCCGGCCTCGATCGCGTCGGCCTATCCAGCCGCATCGCCTATGAGTTCACCGCCGCGGAGATGTTGCCGGCGGCCGGGCAGGGCATCGTCGCCGTCGAATGTGCCGCGCGGGACTGGGAGACGCGGCAAATCCTGTCATCGATCGACGATCCCGCTGCGCACGCCTGCGCCGATGCGGAGCGCGAAGTGCTGTGGGTGCTGAACGGTCACTGCAATTCGCCGGTGGCGGGCTTCTCGACCATCGCAGGCGACCAGATGTCGCTGACGGCCTCCGTGCTCGACCTCTCCGGCAACACCATCATCGAAGCCTCGCGCACGGGCCCCGCCAATCGGCCGCGCGAACTCGGTCGCAGCGTCGGACTGGATCTACTGGACAAGGGCGCCGACGAGATCATCGAGCGCAGCCGGCCGCGATAGGGCGTGAAGTCACGTTCGCCGATGATGCCATCGTGCGCCTGTTTTGCCCGACGAGTCAAACGTCGTCTCTGCAGGGCTTATGAGAGCCCGAAGCGAATTCCTCAACGATTTGTACTGTGCATGGGGTTGTTTTCGCGTTCGTGTGCGGACTCAAGGGCGGCACAAAATTATCCGCGCACGCGCCTGATCATCTGCTCGACATGGGCGATCGGCGTCTCCGGCTGGATGCCGTGGCCGAGATTGAAGATGAAGCGCCCTTGCGCAAAGTTTGCCAGCACGTCGTCGACCGCGCGGTCGAGCGCCGCGCCGCCCGTGATCAGCGCCAGCGGATCGAGATTGCCCTGTACGGCGACCTTGCTCTGTACGCGCTCGCGGATGAAGGCGGGCTCGGCCGTCCAGTCGATGCTGACCGCATTGACGCCGGTCGCCTCGACGTAACCAGGCAATTGCGCGCCGGCACCGCGCGGGAAGCCGATGATCTTCGCGTCAGGCACTTTCGCGCGCACGCCTTCGACGATGCGCCGCGTCGGCTCGGTCGACCAGCGCGCGAACTCGGCCGGAGGCAGCATGCCGGCCCAGGTGTCGAAGATCTGCAGCGCGTTGGCGCCGGCCCCGAGCTGTGCCAGCAGGTAGCGGATCGAGTTCTCGACCAGCACGTCGATGATCTTCGCGAACGCCTCCGGATGCCGATAGGCCATCATGCGCGCCGGCGCCTGGTCGGGCGTACCGTGGCCCGCGACCATGTAGGTCGCAACCGTCCACGGCGCGCCGCAGAAGCCGATCAGCGCGATGTTCGGATCAAGCGCGCCGCGCACGATCTGCAGCGCCTCGAACACCGGCGCGAGCTTGCCGAAATCGGCCTGCGCGGCGAGGCTTGCGACCTTGGCGGGTTCATCCAGCGGCTCGAGCCGCGGACCCTCGCCGACCTCGAAGCGCACGGAACGGCCCAGCGCGTACGGGATCACGAGAATGTCGGAGAAGATGATCGCGGCATCGAAGCCGAACCGGCGGATCGGCTGCAGCGTGACTTCGGCAGCGAGCGCCGGATTGAAGCAGAGATCGAGGAAGCCGCCGGCCTTGGCGCGCAACTCGCGATATTCAGGCAGGTAGCGGCCGGCCTGCCGCATCATCCAGAGGGGCGGGACGGCTTGGCGCTGGCCGGAGAGCACGTCGATGAACGGCTTTGTCGCAGACTGGGGCACTGGCAATCCTGATGCAGATTTGGAGTTCCTGATACACCGCCAGAGGCTGGAGCGGAACAGGGGAACCAGCGCAAATGCGCCGCGTTGATCCCGCCAATGGAGGAAGAATTCCATGGCCCAGACATTCAATCCCGCGCCGCACGACAAGCACGCTGACGACTTGCGCGAAGCGCTCGCCGCAGATCGCCACGCCAAGCTCGACACCGGGCTGGAAGATACTTTCCCCGCTTCCGATCCCGTCAGCGCCACCCAGCCGACACCGTCGAAGGCTGATGCCGATGCCGACAATCCCTCGCTCTGGGACAAGGTCAAGTCGATCTTCAGCTAGATCGGCCGGTTTCCGATTGGCTTGCTAACACCTTGTTAGTGATCCGCCGAGGCCCCGGTCCGTAGGAGTACGGAAAAACCCGTAGATCAGTGCGAATCCCGGCGCGCGCTTCAGGGTTCACTAAGACAAGCGGCAGAGTTTCCCTCTGTTGGAGATTCCTGTCGCATGAACGTCGTCTCACAGAGAGCCGGATGGAGCCGTCTGCCGTTGCGGGCGGCCGCGTTCGTCGTGCTCACCTGCGTGGCGATCCTCGGTGTCAGCGGCTGGCGTGAATGGGCCGCGCGGGACGCGGTGCTCAAGGGCGCCGAGACCGAGAGGGCGAACGTCGCCCGCTCCCTGACACAGCATGCCGAAGACAGCCTTGATCTGCTGGACTCCGGCGTCGTCGGCGTCGTCAGCCGTCTTGAGATGGATGGCGCCGATGCCGTCACGATCGGCAAGCTGCGCAACCTGCTCGAGGCCCGCAAGAAGGCGATCGACCGCGTCCACAGCCTCGCCATCATCGATGACCAGGGCAACTGGCTGACCTCGCCCGGGACAATCGCCTCGACGCTCAGCGACGACGCCTTCTTCCGTCACCACCAGCTCTCGCCCAAGCGCGAGGCCTATGTCGGCCACCCCGTGAAGAGCCTCGTCGACGGCGAATGGGTCGTGACCCTGTCGCGCCGCTTCAACAAGCCGGACGGCAGCTTTGGCGGCGTGGTGCTCGCGGCCATCGGCTCGCGCTATCTGTCGCATTTCTACGAGCAGTTCGAGATCGGCCGCAACAGCTCCGTCACGCTGCTGTACGGCGACGGCTCGATCATCGCGCGCAACCCGAACAACGAGAAGTTCGTCGGCCGCAATCTCGGCGATGCGCCGCTGTTCCGCGACGCCAGCCTGCAATGGCCGAGCGGCGCCTATCATTTCACCTCGCCGCTGGATGGCGCGGAGCGCGTCAGCTTCTTCAAGCGCAGCGGCCGTTATCCGCTCGTGCTGCTCGCGACCGTCGACAGAGAGGAGCTGCTCGCGCCGTGGCGGGCTGCTGCGATCTCTCGCATGCTCTACGTGCTCGCGCTGGTGCTGCTGATTGCGATCATCGGCGCTGTACTCGTGCGGCAATTGCAGCGCGGCCAGCGCATGGCGGCGGCACTGGTCGAGAAGGAGGCGCATTTCCGCCTGCTCGCGGAAGGGTCCAGCGATATGGTCACCCGCATCGGGCTCGACGAGCGGCTGCGCTACGTGTCTCCGTCGTCCAACCGCGTTGTCGGCTGGCGTCCCAATCAGCTCATCGGCACCGACGCGCTCGCCGGAATTCATCCGGAGGACAGGCCGCACGTCCAGGCCATCGTCGACGCCATGAAGCGAGGCGACGCAGAAGAAGCGCGCATCACTTATCGCAACGCGCACCGGCAGAAATCCGAGGTCTGGCTGGAATCGACCATGCGCGTCACGCGCAAGGACAACGGCAATGTCGACGGCGTGGTCTCGATCTCGCGCGACATCACCGAGCAGAAGAACCTGGAGACACGACTTGAGACGCTCGCGATCGAGGACAGCCTCACCGGCCTCGCCAACCGGCGCCGCTTCGACGAGCGGCTGAAGGAGGAATGGGCGCGCGCCTATCGCGACCGCACGAGCCTTGGACTCCTGATGATCGATGTCGATCACTTCAAGGCCTACAACGACGAATATGGCCACCCTGCGGGCGACGCCTGCCTACGCGTGGTTGCCAAGATCATCGCGGCCGAGATGCAGCGGGCCGGCGATCTCGCGGCCCGCTATGGCGGCGAGGAGTTCGCCATGCTGCTGCCGAACACCGATGCCGCCGGCGGTGCCCGGATCGGCGAGCGGATCCGAAGCGCCGTCCACGGTGCGGGCCTCGTTCATGCCTCCAATCCGGCGGCGGCTTGCGTCACCGTCTCGGTCGGCGGTGCGGCCTGCCGGCCGGCCTTCGAACGCACCGCGGGCACGGGAGCGCTGGTCGAGGCCGCCGACCGCGCGCTCTACGCCGCCAAGGACGCCGGCCGCAACAGGCTGATGATGTCGGGCGAGGTCATGAACCTGATGGCCAAGGCTTCCGGCGAGTAGAAGGCATCCGGTCGGTAGGCGTGCTCAATAATGTGGCGGGCGCTCGTTGGTCGGGCCCGGCGCATTCGCCTCGGCCTCTTGCAGTCGCTCGCTGAGCTGCGCCAGTTGTCGCGTCAGCCCGTCGATCTGCTTCCATTGCGCGGTGATGGTCTGGTTCAGGGTCTCGATGGTATCGTCCTGATACGCAAGACGCGTCTCCAGCGTGTCGATGCGCTCGGCGAGGGCCTTGATCTCATTTGTCACGTGTCGCGTCCTTGTCCCGTTCGCGCAAACCAGTTTCTCGCAGGCCATGGCCGAGCGACACGCGCTCGTCGAATACGAAGCATTCGCCGCGCCAGCGGCTTTGCGCCTCAGGCACCTGTTCGAGATATTTCAGGATCCCGCCCTTGAGGTGGTAGACCTCGGCAAAGCCGCGAGCCAGCAGATGTGCGCTCGCCTTCTCGCAGCGGATGCCGCCTGTGCAGAACATCGCGATACGCCGGTGTTTTGCCGGATCGAGTTTCTCGGCGGCAAAATCCTTGAATTGGCCGAAGCTCTTGATCTCGGGGTCGACTGCGCCCTCGAATGTCCCCATTGCCACCTCGAAGGCGTTGCGGGTGTCGAGCACCAGCATGTCGGGTGAGGCGATCAGCGCGTTCCACTCCGTCGCCTCGACATAGGTGCCGACCCGCCGGGTCGGATCAGCGGCCGCATCGCCCAGCGTGACGATCTCCCTCTTCAGCCGCACCTTAAGCCGGCCGAACGGCATTGCTTCCGCGGTCGAGCACTTCAATTCGAGATTGTTCAGCCTGCCGCCAAACATCGCCCCTTGCGCAAGCTCCTGGGCGAAGGCGTCAATGGCGTCGCTCGCGCCCGCGATGGTGCCGTTGATGCCCTCCTGGGCCAGGAGCACGCTGCCCTTGAGCGACAGACCGGCACAGAACGCACGCAGCGGCTCGCGCAGCTCGCGGTAATCGGGGAGGGCGGCGAATTGGTAGAAGGCGCAGACCTTGTAAGTCATGACGCCCGTTTATCAGGCGGCCCACGCTCAGAAAACCCGCAATGAGCAGGCCTATTCCCAGCGGATGGCAGCCATCTTCCTGGTATGCCAGCATTGCCCGGACGGGCCGGAATGTGTCATGTAACCCCGGTTTTTCCGGGATGGCGTGCCATCCGCGCCCACGGTCTGAGAGAGCAAGAATTCGATGAGAAATTTCCATTTCCCCGGCAGGTCCACGGTCCACGCCACCAACGCGATGGTGGCGACCTCGCATCCGCAGGCATCCCTTGCGGCGATCGAGGTGCTGCGCGAGGGCGGCACGGCGGTGGACGCGGCCGTCGCGGGCTCGGCGCTGCTCGGCGTGATCGAGCCGCAATCGACCGGCATCGGCGGCGACTGTTTTGCGCTGATCCAGCCGCGCGGCGAGGGCAGGATCATCGCCTATAACGGCTCCGGCCGCGCGCCGCAGGCGGCCAGCGCCGACTGGTATCTCGAGCGCAAGATCAACTCCGTGCCGTTGACGTCGGCGCATGCCGTTTCGATCCCCGGCGTGATCGATGCGTTCGCGACCGTACTGCGTGACCACGGCAAGTTCGGCTTCGACCGGCTGCTCCAGCCCGCGATCAAGGCGGCGGAAGAGGGCTACGTCGTCGCGCCTCGCATCGCATTCGATTGGAAGAACCAGTTCGAGAAGCTGAAGGGTGGCACCAACACCGTGCGTTACCTGCTGCCGGGCGGCAAGCCGCCGGTCGCCGGCGACGTCATTCGTCAGGCCGAGCTCGGCAACACGCTGCGCGCGATCGCGAAGGACGGCCGCGACGCCTTTTACAAGGGACCGATCGCGGAGGACATGGTCGAGACCCTGCGCGGAATTGGCGGCCTGCACACCCTCGACGATTTCGCCGCGCACAGCACCGAGACGACGACGCCGATCGGCACCATGTACAAGGGCTACGACGTCTGGCAGTGCCCGCCGAACGGCCCAGGCCTCACTGCGCTGCTGATGCTCAACATCCTGTCGCGGTTCGACCTGACGAAGTATGCACCGCTCAGTATCGAACGCTTCCATCTCGAGGCGGAAGCCGCGCGCATCGCCTATATGCATCGCGAGCTGCACGTCGCCGATCCCGATCATATGCAGGTCGAAGTATCGAAGATCCTCGCCAGGGAATTCTGCGACGAGCACATCGCGAAGATCCGCATGGACGGCATGCTCGACCTGCCAAACGTCGCGCCCCCGATGAACCCCTCGACCATCTACATCACGGTCGTGGACAAGGACCGTAACGTCTGCTCGTTCATCAATTCAATCGCGCATTCCTTCGGCTCCGCGATCGTCTCGAACAAGACAGGCGTGCTGTTCCAGAATCGTGCCGGCGGCTTCCGCATCCAGCCCGGCCATCCCAATTGCATCGCCGGCGGCAAGCGGCCGCTGCACACGATCATGCCGAGCCTCATGACAAAGGGGGGCCGCTCGGTCATGCCGTTCGCCGTGATGGGTGGTCAGTACCAGCCCGTCGGCCAAACCCACGTCGTGACCAACATTCTCGATTATGGCTGCGACGTGCAGGAGGCGATCGATATGCCGCGGGGCCTGCATTACGAGGGCCAGTATCAGCTCGAGGACAGCGTTCCGGCCGATATCGTCCAGGGCTTGAAGAAGCTCGGCCACAACACCGCCAGCGTGGTCGGCCCGCTCGGCGGGGCCCAGGCGATCTGGATCGACTGGGACAAGGGTACGTTGACTGGCGGTTCCGACCCGCGCAAGGACGGATGCGCGCTCGGCTATTGATCCCGCGCGAGGTTCCTTCGCAAGCAGATCAGGAAAAGTTGACGGAGGGCGACGCGGCATTCGCTGTGCCGCCCTTTTCCGTTCGGAACGGAGCTCATGGCCCCTCGTTGACCGGCGGCGGCGCAGGCGTGCGCTGCTTTGTCTTCGAAGCAGCGGAGGCCGTCCATGTCCGACAATTCAAGTTCCCGGCTATCGGGATTCGACCGGCGCGCGTTCATGGCCGGCGCCGCAGGCAGCGCGCTTGTTCCGATGACCGCGCGAGCGGGCGCGCTGGACGCGCCGGCGCCCGTGGCGCAGGATCCGGCGCTCCACGTTGAGGTCACGCTGCGGGTGAACGGCCAGGACAAGCGCCTGAGCCTCGACCCGCGCACCACCGTGCTGGACGCGCTGCGCGAACATCTCAAGCTCACCGGCAGCAAGAAGGGTTGCGACCACGGGCAGTGCGGCGCGTGCACAGTGCTGATCGGTGAGCGGCGCGTGGTGTCGTGCCTGACGCTCGCACTGGCGGCCGAAGGGCAGGAGATCGCGACAATCGAAGGACTTGCCACCGGCGATCAGCTGCACCCGATGCAGCAGGCTTTCATCGATAACGATGCGTTCCAGTGCGGCTATTGCACGCCCGGCCAGATCATGTCTGCCGTCGCTTGCGTCAAGGAGGGACACGCGAGCAGCGATGCCGACATCCGCGAATATATGAGCGGCAACATCTGCCGCTGCGCCGCTTACCCGAACATCGTCGCCGCCGTGAAGCAGGCCGCGCCCGAGATCATGAAAGGCTAGGCGATGCGACCGTTTTCTTATCAGAGAGCGACGGACCCCGATATGGCCGTGAAGGCGCTCGGCGCCGCTACGGCCGTCGACAATCCGCTGACCCGAGCCATGGTCCAGCCGCTCGCCGGCGGCACCACGCTGATCGACTTGATGAAGCTCGACGTCATGCGGCCTGCCGCAATCGTCGATATCAATCCGCTCGCGCAGGGCTGGTCAGCGATCGATCCGGGCGCTGCGGACCTGCGGCTTGGCGCGCTCGCAAAAATGTCTGACGTCGCCGCGAACGGCGAGATCCAGCGCAACTATCCGGTCATCGCCAACTCATTGAAGCTTGCGGCCAGCGCCCAGCTGCGCAACATGGCGACGCTCGGCGGTAACGTCTTGCAGCGGACGCGTTGCCCTTATTTCCGCGATGTCTCCTACGAGAATTGCAACAAGCGCAATCCCGGCTCCGGCTGTGCCGCGATGCACGGCGTCAACCGCATGCATGCGGTGCTCGGCGTTTCGGATCAGTGCATCGCCACCTATCCCGGCGATTTCGCTCAGGCGCTGATCGCGCTGGATGCCACGGTCGAGATTACCGACAGGTCCGGCACCCGCAGCATGCCCTTTGCAGAGCTGCACAAGGCACCCGGCAACACGCCCGAGATCGAGACCACACTACAATCGGGCGAGCTGATTTCAGCCTTCGTCGTTCCCGGCCGCTGGCCGCGCTCGGTCTACCTCAAGGCGCGCGATCGGCAATCGTACGAGTTCGCGCTCTCGTCAGCCGCGGTCGCACTCGATGTGCAGGACGGCGCGATCAAGGATGCGCGTGTCGCGCTGGGCGGTGTCGCGACGGTGCCGTGGCGGTCGCGCGAGGCGGAGGCGCTGCTGAAGGGACAGACCTTCGATGATGGTCTCGCAGAGCGCGCCGCCGAGGCTGCCTTCGCGGACGCCCGGGGGCGCCAATACAACGATTTCAAGATCGCGCTCGGCAAGCGCGTGGTGGCGCGCGCGCTCCAGCAGGCCGCAACGATGGAGATCTGACCATGACCGCAGCTGCTCCCGAGCCCAAGGCGAATATGGGCCAGCCCGTGCCGCGCTATGATGCGGTCGCAAAGGTTACGGGGCGCGCCACGTACGGGTCCGATATGCCGCTGGACAATCCGGCGTATGCGTTCCTGGTCACGAGCGCAATTGCCAAAGGCCGGGTCAATAGTCTTGACCTCGACGATGCCAAACGCGTCCGTGACGTGATCGACATCATCACGCACGAGAACGCCCCTGATCTGAAGGAGTCAAAACTCTTCAGCAATGGCGGCTATGCAGGTACCACGATCCAGCCGCTGAAATCGACCGACATCGCGCATGACGGCGAGATCGTTGCCGTGGTCATTGCAGAGACCTACGAGGCGGCGCGTGAGGCCGCCAACCGTGTCAAGGTCAGCTACACCGCGGCCACCCCGAGCGCGAGCTTCGACTCGCCGGGAGCGACGAAAGCCGCTGCGAAGGGGCAGAATGCGCAATTCAAGGAAGACCCGCAAGTCGGCGACTTCGCGAAGGCGTTCGACGAGGCCGAGGTGAAGGTCGATGCTGCCTACGAGACGCCGACGCAGCACCACAATCCGATGGAGCTGTTTTCGACGAGCTGTGTCTGGATGGGCGACGATCTCGTCATCTATGAGCCCAGCCAATACGTCTACGGTCTGAAGAACGGCGTGGCCGAGCAGCTTGGCATCGACGCTGACAAAGTGAGGGTGGTCAATCCCTATGTCGGCGGCGGCTTTGGCTCGCGCGGCTCCATGACGCCGCGGACCGCCATCATCGCCGGCATAGCGAAGCGGCTGAACCGGCCGATCAAGCTTGTCCCGACCCGCGACCAGGGCTTTACTATCGCGACCTATCGCGCCGAGACGCGGCATGGGATCAAGCTCGGCGCGAGCCGGGATGGGAAGCTGGTCGCCCTCAGGCACGAGGGCGCCGAAGTGTCCTCCCGCGCCGATCCCTATTGCGTCGGCGGCACCAAGACCACGACACGTCTCTATGCCTGCCCGAATGTCGACAGCCTGGTGTCGATCGTGCGTGCCGACCGCAACACGCCCGGCTTCATGCGCTCGCCGCCGGAGGTGCCCTATATGTTCGCGCTGGAGAGCGCGATGGATGAGCTCGCCGTCAAGCTCGACATGGACCCGATCGAGCTCCGTCGCGTCAACGACACGACCAGCGAGCCGATCGGTGGCAAGCCCTATACCTCCCGATCGCTGATGGAGTGTTTCGACGAGGCTGCGAAAGCTTTCGGCTGGTCGCAGCGCTCGGCGGCGCCGAAATCGATGTCAGATGGCGACTGGCTTATCGGCTATGGCTGCGCGGCGGCCTGCTACCCGACGCAGATGGCGCCATCGGCGGCGCGCGTGCGCCTCCAGCGTGATGGCCGCACCCGCGTCGAGATCGCCGGCCACGAGATCGGCACGGGCGCCTACACAGTCATCGCACAGACAGCGGCGGAGCGGCTCGGCGTTCCCCTGGACAAGGTGGCCGTCTTTGTCGGCGACAGCGACCTGCCGCCGGCTCCTGTCGCGGGCGGCTCCAACTCGACGGCCAGCACCTGCTCGGCAGTGATGATGGTGTGTGACCAGATCCGCCAGCGCCTGTTCAAGGCGGTGATGCCAAAGGAGAGTCTCACCGATAAGGCCAAGGAAACGGTTGGCATCGGCCGGACGCCGACGGTGCAGGCGACGAAGAGCGACCGTCCTCTCGATCTGGAGAAGGCCTTCAACGCACTTGGTGTCGGCGTTGTCGAGGAATATGGCGAGTGGAAACCGGAGGGTGCCCCGCCGGATTCCTTCAAGGCCATGCACGCTGGACATGCGCGGCTCGTCGGCGGCGCCGCGATGAAGGACAAGATCGCTTACGCCTTCGGGGCGGAGTTCGTCGAAGTCCGCGTCAACCGATTCACGCACGAGATCCGTGCGCCACGCCTGGTCGGCGCCTTCGCAGCCGGCCGTATCATGAATCCGCGCACGGCCCGCAGCCAGCTGATGGGAGGCCTGATCTGGGGCATGTCGTCGGCGCTGCTGGAAGCGACCGAGATCGACCAGCGTAATGCGCGTTACGTCAACGACAATCTTGCCGACTACCTCGTGCCCGTGAATGCCGACGTCGAAGGTGTCGAGGTGATCCTGCTCTCCGAGCAGGACGATCACATCAATCCGGCAGGGGCGAAGGGACTTGGCGAACTCGCCAATGTCGGGACCAATGCCGCCATCTGCAACGCGATCTATCACGCCACCGGCCAGCGCATCCGCAAGCTGCCGGTGCGGCTGGAAAATATCGAGGTTTGAGGGGTGGAAACGGCGTCGGGCTTGCGGTAGACACCTTCCGCCTCAAACGGAAGGTGTTCTATGCAGCGTTTTCAACGCGCACTCCTCGCCATCATCTCGGCACTCGCGATCACCCTGATCGGTAGCGTGTCGACGTTCGTCTCCACCACGGCATCGGCCCAGACCGCAGGAAAACCCATGACAACAGCTTCAGGCTTGCAAACCATCGACCATGTCGTCGGCACCGGCGCTTCGCCGAAGCCCGGCCAGATCTGCGTGATGCACTATACCGGCTGGCTCTACGAGAATGGCCAAAAGGGCAAGAAGTTCGATAGCTCCGTCGATCGCAACGAGCCGTTCGAATTCCCCATCGGCAAGGGCCGTGTCATCGCCGGCTGGGACGAGGGCGTCGCCACGATGAAGGTCGGCGGCAAGCGCACGCTGATCATCCCGCCGCAGCTCGGCTACGGCGCGCGCGGTGCCGGCGGCGTGATCCCGCCGAACGCGACGTTGATGTTCGACGTGGAATTGCTTGCGGTGAAGTGAGCGAAGATCGCCGCAAACAAAAAGACCGGCCTTGCGGCCGGTCTTTTCATTTCGGTTCAGTGCGTGTTATTCAGTCGAGCGACGTGCTGACGCTGCCGCGCGATCGATTGCATCCTTCGCTGCGTCCTTGGCATCACCCATCGCCTTCTGGCCCTTGCCCTTCACTTCCTGGACCGCGCCTTCGCCTTGCAGACGCTCGGAACCGGTGGCTTCACCGATGCCCTGCTTGGCCTTGCCGATGGCCTCGTTGGCGTTGCCCTTGATCTTGTCACTAGTGCTGCCCATGAAACTCTCCTTGCAGATTGCTCGCGAGAACAACGCCCGGCGGCCATGAGAGTTCCGAATTTGCTATGGCCTGCAGCCGAGGCATTGGTTAGTTTCGCCGGCACGGAACCAACAGAAAGAAAAGCCCATGACCGGCCATGACCATTCGCATTCCCACCATGACCACGATCATCACGACGATCGCTGGAAACATGACGGCGTGCGCGTCATTCCCGGTAACCAGCTCGATACCAATGTGCCCTCGACCGCAGGCATGGACCGCGCAGCTGCGATCAATTTCGCGCGCGTTGGCGCGCAGAAATTGTGGGCGGGCACCGTCAGCATCAAGCCCGCTGCCAAGACCGGCGCACATCACCACGGGCATCTGGAAAGTGTCATCTACGTGGTCAAGGGCAAGGCGCGGATGCGCTGGGGCGAGAGCCTGCAATTCACCGCCGAAGCCGGCCCCGGCGATTTCATCTTCGTGCCGCCCTACGTGCCGCACCAGGAGATCAATGCCAGTCCCGACGAGGTGCTGGAATGCGTGCTGGTCCGCAGCGACGGCGAGGCGGTCGCGATCAATCTCGACATCGAGCCGGTCGAGAAACCCGAGACCGTGCTGTGGGTCGATCCGATCCACCGGGATCCCAACGAGAAGAAGTAATGCTGGCGGCCGGCCGGCGGTCCGACAGACCTCCCAGCGCAAAAATGGCCAAAAAAGTCTCGGAAGGCGTGTCGGATGGGCGCCGGGCCATCCGTCCTTGGGCAGAACCCGCCCCAAGGAGCTTTCGATGGCCAGGATGATCTTCCTCAATCTGCCCGTGACCGACCTCAAGCGCGCGACTGCCTTTTACGAGGCGATCGGCGCGACCAGGAATCCGCAATTCAGTGACGACACGGCGAGCTGCATGGTGTTTTCCGAGACCATCTACGTGATGCTGACGACCCACGACAAATTCCGTCAGTTCACGCCGAAGCCGATCGCGGATGCCAAGACCTCGAACCAGGCGCTGTTCTGCCTGTCCGCCGATGGCCGCAACGAGGTCGACGATATCGTCGGCAAGGCCGAGGCCGCAGGCGGGATCGCCGATCCCGGTCCTGTTGACGAGTACGACTTCATGTACGGCCGCAGCTTTGAGGATCCGGATGGTCACATGTGGGGTGTGAACTGGCTGGACATGGCGGCCGTCCCGGCGAAGCCCGCCATGGCGAGCGCCTGATTGGAACCGGAAGAGGAGCATTCGCGATGTCCAAGCTCGTGCCTTGCATGTGGTTTAACGGCGATGCCGAGGAGGCCGCCAGGTTCTACGTCTCGCTGGTTCCGGATTCAGGGATCACGCACGTCCAGCGCAACGTCTCGGATAACCCGTCCGGCAAGGAGGGCTCGGTGCTCGTCGTCGAGTTCACGGTCGCCGGCCAGCCCTTGGTCGCGCTCAATGGCGGGATGAAGGTCGAATACACCCACGCGCTGTCGTTGATGATTCATTGCGACGATCAGGCCCAGGTCGACAGCGTGTGGAGTGCATTCCTGGCCAACGGTGGCAAGGAGCAGCAGTGTGGCTGGATCAGTGACCGCTATGGCGTGTCCTGGCAGGTGGTGCCCAAGGTGATGTTCGAGTTTCTCTCGAGTCCGGACAGGGCCGCCGCCGCGCGCGCGATGCAGGCCATGATGAAGATGGTGAAGCTGGACGTGGACGTTCTGCGCCGTGCGTTCGAGGGCAAGTCGGCGGCGTGACGTCAACCCAGGTGCCGCAGGGTGGGCAAAGGCGCGAAAGCACCATGGCCACGGTCCCTTTGCTATCAGACGGATGGTGGGCACGGTTGCGCTTTGCCCGCCCTGCGAGACTTGCGCCTGGCGCTTACGCCAACCACGCTAATAATTGATCCTCAGCCCCACGCCGCCATGGATCGTGTTGCCTACTGGCTGGGGGCCGAGCGTGCCGTTGGCAAAGAGGTCCACGACCCAATCCTTCTGCAGACGGAAGCCGAGGCGTCCGCCATATTCGAACCAGCCCTGGTTGCCCATCGTCGGCGCCACCACGCCGTCGCCGGTCACGGTGGCAACGATGCCGCTGTGACTGGCGAATGACTGCACCCAGCCCCCATTGATGTTGGTCTCGATATTGCCGGCGAAGAGATGCGTCCACTGGCCGCCGATCTTGACCAGGCTGGTGCGGTCGGTGCCGTCGGCGATGGTCGCGTCGAACGGGTTGAACGCGACCGCATTGTCCGCGTAGCCCGACACGCGCTGCCAGAGTTGCCAGACCTCGATCGAGGCCGCAACCTCATCACGAGGTGACAGGCGGCTCATCCAGCCGGCGCGACCATAGACTGCGTAGTTGGAAGCGTCACTCGACCCCGTCACGCTCACCGCGCCGAGGCTGGTGTTGTAGCTGCGGGTGTATCGCACCTTCTCCCAGGGCGTCAGGATCGTGCCGACGTCGAAGAACGGACGCGATGAACCCCAATCGGTGAGGTCATAGCGCAGCGCGACGGCGCCGATCGGCGCGCTGGTGACGTGGTAGCCGCCCTCGCTGTATTGCGTGTAGGCGAGGCCGGCCAGCAGCGACAGATTGGGCGTCAGCTCCTTGCGGCCGTGGACGCCGGCCGAGAAAGAGCCAGCCGAACCGAACGCGCTGATGCAGTCACTGCAATTGACCTGCTCGTTGACGCCAAGCAGCACCGTCCCGAGCACCCGGTTGGTGATCATCTGGTTGAAGCGCTGGTTGGCGAGGCCGTTGACCGAGTTGCCGCTGGAATCGGAGCCGGTCGGCGTCGGGCTCGGCAGCGACGGAGACTGGCTTGGCGACGGAGACGGGCTTGGCGATGGAGACGGGTTCGGGGAGGGCGACGCGGCTGGCGTCGGGGACGGCGAATATGTCGGTGACGGGGTGGGCGTTGGATGACCGCACCCGGATTCGCAGAATGTCGCGGCCGTCGCGGGACGGGCGTCGAGCGCGAACAGCGTGAGCGCGGCGGCTGCGCCGAGCGCGCAGGCCAAGGCGAGACGTTTGAAGCCGGGCTTTGCCATCGTCAGCGCCCGCACAGCATGCCGTCGTCATGAACGGCGGGAGTGGCCGGCGAGGCATCGGCGTATTGGTTGACGGCGCAAAGTCCGGCATTGGCGGTGCAGTTGGCGGCAAAGGTCCAGGGCGGCGTGTTGGTCTTGGTGATGGTGACCCTCCCGCCGGTCGAGGTAATGACCGCGGTGTCGCCGGGCTGGGTGAGCTGAATGCACTGGAAGCTCAGGGTGCAGACGTTCGCCGCGCCCTCCTGGAGCACGACGACCGAGCGGCCGCGCTGCGACAGGATGTCGAGCGTCGTGCCGCGAACGCCGATGGTCGCAAGCGGTGTTGTGATCTTGTAGGCGGTCTTCGCCGAATGTCCGGTGACGAAGCGGAAGGCGCCGGTGGCCATGCTGATGGCCACGTCGCGATAGCTGTGCTCGTCATTGAACACGGTGCGGTCGAGCTTCAGCGTCGCGCTCGGCCCGAGCGACAGATTGGTGCTGTCGGCCATGACGAAGCGCGCCGCACTCTCCGCGCCGGTGTGTACGGTCTCGTCGCGCAACATGCTGTCGCCGACATTGATCGGTGTCGTACCTGCAGCGATGCGGACCACCTCGTTCTGGACGAGAACGGCTTCGCCGACGCGCGTCTGGGCTTGCGCGCAAGGCGCAGCGCAGAGTGTCATGGACAGCAGAGTTGGGAAAAGCAGAAAACGCAAATTCATGTCGTAACCGATCGAGGCCCCTGATCGTACTGGATCGCGCGCACTCGTGTTGTGGCAGAATTATCACAAGCGGCGTGAGACAAGCGCTAGCTTAGTGACAGTTGCGGCGGAATGCGTTCAATGGATCGTCCGAGTAGTTTTTTATTCGCGGTGACGCAGATTTGCCACGCAAAATAGCCCTAGAGCCGTCGCGCAAAGCACATGCGGCTCCGATGACGTCGCGAAGCGCAGTGATCGCTGTCGCGATCTTCCTAGCTGCGCATCTCGCGCTGCTGGTCGGGCTGACGACGCCGGAAAAATTCGTCTTCGACGAGGTGCATTACGTGCCGGCTGCGCGGCAGATGCTGGGCACCACGGTGTCGGAGCCGATGCTCAATCCGATGCATCCGCCGCTGGCAAAGGAGCTGATCGCTGTCTCGATCTCGGCATTCGGCGACAATGCGCTGGGCTGGCGCTATCCGGCAACGTTGTTCGGCGCGCTTGCGATCGTCGCGATCTATTTCTGCGGCCTCGCCGTGTTCGGATCGCAGGGACCTGCAATCGCGGCAGCGCTGATCGCGGCGTTCAACCAGATGGTTTACGTGGAAGCGCGCATCGCGATGCTCGACATCTTTGCGCTCGGTCTCGGCCTGCTCGCAATTGCCGCCTTCATGCACGGCTTTCGACGGGAACGTCCGCAGGCTCTGTTCGCGCTCGCCGGCAGCTTGTTCGGCTTTGCGGCGGCCTGCAAATGGAGCGGCCTGTTTCCGCTCGGCGTCTGCATCGTCATCGTGGCGACGGTCCGACTGATGCAGGGCTGGCACACGCTGTTTGCCGATGCGAAGCCGAGCGACTGGTACCGGCCCGATCTCTGGCCCGCCTTCAAGGCCCATCATGCCGCCCTCTGTTTTGCGCTGCTGCCCGCCGTGACTTATATCGCTGCCTTCGTTCCGCTCTATGGCCTGTCATTGCCTGATCTGATCGAAGCGCAGCGCCGGATCTTCGCCGACAACACCACCAGCGCGATCGCCGGCCATACGTATATGAGCTCCTGGCCGTCCTGGCCGTTGCTGGTGCGGCCGGTGTGGTTCCTGTTCGACAAGACGACGGACGACGACGTCGCGGCGATCGTCTTCCTCGGTAATCCCCTGGTGCTATGGCCGGCGTTGCTGGCCCTCGTCATGGTGTTGCGCGACTTCATCGTTGCGCGTCGCTGGGATGCGTTCCTGATTGCTTCGTTTTATTTCGGCCCCTGGCTCGCCTGGGCGCTGCTGCCGCGCACGCTCGGCTTCATCTATTATTATCTGCCGGCCGCAACCGCGGCCTCGCTCGCGCTGGTCTATGCGCTGCGCAGAGACGGCCTGCCGCGCTGGGTGCTGTGGGCCTATGTCGGGATTGCGGCGATCGGCTTTGCGGTCATGCTGCCGATTTCAGCCGCTTTCATCGGCACGTCGATGCGGATGTTCAGCCGGCTGATGTTGTTCCAGAGCTGGATCTGACAAGAGGACGTCGCCCGCCACTTTCGTGGCAGGCGGCTGTTGCTGCCGCGACGTCTCAAATCATTTGGACGCCGTCTTCGTGTCCATGTTCACAACCTGGACGCGGCGGTTGATCGGGTCGGCGCCGTTGGCGGTGTCCTTCAGCTTGGTCTTGCCATAGCCGACGGTGACGAGATCGCCGCCGTTGAGACCGTAGTTCTGCACCAGGTACTTCTTGATCGTGTCGGCACGACGCTCAGAGAGGCCCTGATTGTACTCTTCAGTGCCGATCGCGTCGGTGTGGCCGGCAACCACGAAAGTCGATCCCTTGAGCGATGGATCGGACAGCGCCATTCCGAGCGCCTGCACCGATGGCAGCGAGGTCTTGGCGATGTCGGCCGAGTTGTAGTCGAACTGGATTTCCAGATCGATGTTGGGCTTGGTCGACGCGAGCTCGGCGATCTGATCGCGCTCGCCCATCGAGAGCGAACGGGTCTGCCGGTTGCGCAGTGTATCGAGGAAGGTCGCTTCCTTGGCTTGCGCCGTCGGGTCGGCCTGCGGACCGACCGACAACCCGCGGGTCACCGGCTTCGGCCTCAATGCATCCAGGATCTGGTTGGTGGAAACATTGGCGTCGCCGGCGAAAGCGAGGCCCGCCGCCATCGACAGCGCCGCGGTAAGCGTGATCGCCTTCAGTCCGAAAGACTTATTGAAATGGGTCATTGTCGTATCCTCGGTGTAACGCTTGATGGCGATTTGATGCTCCCAGGATAGAGAAGGTTCAAAGGCTCGGATGTGATGCGGATCACATTCAGGAGGAACCGAAATTCGGTTCGTATCTTAGCAGCCGAGCCGGCCGGTATACACGGCATTCAGCCAGCGGCAGCCGCCTACCACCGGGGCAGCATAGGGCCTGCGTCAGGAAGTGACTCCGTCTCTCGATGCTCGAAAGCAGCGTGCAAATCCTTCACGTCTTTTCGATTTTGCGTTCCGCGGCTTGCTGGACTTCGGGCCGCTGCGGGTACAATCTCCCTGCATGCTCGTGACCGCGGTTACTGCCCGTTGCGTCAGCCCCCCGAAAAGTAGCCGTCGCAGCGTCTTGCAGCTCGGTTGGAGCAGCAGAAATCCCCGGGTGATTCAGATCACAGTGCGTCGCTGTGAACTGGATCTGATTGCTCTCATCGGATCGGCTCTGGCTGATCCGAGAGCATCGAAGAAGTTTGGATCAGGGGAGAATGATCATGCGCTTCTTGATCGCAGCAATTTCAATCGCAGCATTTCTCGTCAGCGGCAACGCAGCTTTTGCCGACAAGCGCGTCGCCTTCGTAGTCGGCAACGCCGCTTACAAGAATGTCCCGCAGCTCCCCAACCCGGCGATCGATTCCAAGGCGATGGCGAGGGTGCTGCGCAATGTCGGCTTCGATGTCGTCGAGGGCTCCAACCTCACGCGCGATGCCATGACTGCAAAGCTCTTGGAGTTTGGCAAGAAGAGCGAAGGCGCCGATGTCGCCGTGTTTTTCTATGCCGGCCACGGGATTGCCGTGAATGGTATCAACTATCTGCTGCCTATTGATGCCGACCTCAAATCCGAGATGGACGTCAAGCTCGGTGCTGCGATCAATGTCGACATCACGCTCGATCAGACCATGGCGGATGCGAAGGTGAAGCTCGTATTCCTGGACGCCTGCCGTGATAACCCGTTCGCAGCAAAGATCCGGTCGGCCAAGGCCACCCGCTCCGTGAATGTGCAGACTGGCCTCGCCGAGATGAAGTCGGGCGAGGGCACGCTGATTGCCTTTGCCACAGGCCCCGGCCAGACCGCGCTCGACGGCGAGGCCGGCACGAACAGCCCGTTCACCCGCGCCCTCGTCGCCAATATTGCCCAGCCGGGAGTCGAGATCCAAGAGGCCATGACCAAGGTTCGTGCCCAGGTCAGTGACGAGACCAGCAAGGGCCAATTGCCCTGGGGGCACACCAACCTCACCGGCAACGTCTATCTCAATCCGGTTGGCGCGCCGGCTGCGGCCACAATCGATCCGTCGAACGCGCCCGTATCGGCCGCGACCAGGCAAGGCGCCGACATCGAGCTCGAGTTCTGGCGCTCGATCAAGGACACCAACAAGGTGGAAGAGCTCAACGCCTATCTCACCAACTATCCGAACGGCACGTTCAAATCGATCGCACTCGCCCGCATCGCGGCGCTGCAGGATGGGCCGTCCAACACCACCCGCAACCTGTCGGCCGGGATCGATCCCGCGACTTTCACCGAAGAGGCCAGCCAGATCTCCGAAGACCAGATCGGTCTCGACAAGGGACAGCGCCGAGACGTGCAGCGTCGCCTCACCGGGCTCGGCTTCGACGTCAAGGTGACCGGGAAGTTCGACGACGACACCCGTTCCGTGATGAAGCGATGGCAGGCGGCACGTGGCTATCCCGCCACGGGTTACCTCAACAAGCTCCAGCACAAGGCTCTGCTGTCGGAGATCGTTTCGGCCCGCGCGGCCGCCTCCGAGCAGGCAGACGATGAGCCGGTGCGTCGCCGGTCTTTCGGCGGTGGTGGCCGGCGCCATCATAGTAGTGGCGTCGGCGCCCCGACGGGCGGCCCCGGCGGTCTGTTTGGCGGCATGATGGGTGGATTGTTCGGCCGCCGCTGAGAGGCAAAGGGCGACGGGGAGCGGCTCGATCGGGGCCGTCTTCGCTGTCGGAAACCTGCGCTCATCGTTCGTCGCAAAGCCGTCGCGTGACCGCCTGTCTGCGAACAAGTTTTCGGCCAGATGCGCGCCTAGCAGACACCTTCATCCGACATCGCAGGCGAGGGGAGCCGAGTTCCATCCAGTGCCGAGGCCAAGTGACTATCAGCGTGACTACCATCGCAGTGGCCCGCCGGATCGGGCCGTGTCTCTGAATGCCATGCCCATCTACATCGGCGCGGCGATGATCGCGGTCGCGATCCTGCTCTCCACGCTGATCACGGGAGTGACCTCCCGGTATACCGGCCTCCAAACTCCGACCGACGAGACCGTGTGGCTGGTCGATCGCCTCACCGGCAGCGTCTATCGTTGCGAGTCGGAAGGGCGCGGCAGGGCCTCCTGCGAGCCTGATATCGCCACTGGCAGCCTCAGCAACCGGCCCAAGGTGCCGAAGGACGGCCGCTAACGCCGTCTCGCTTTGCGCTGCAGCAAGACAATTGCCTGCTCCACGAAACGTTCTCGCCAGAGACTACGTAGTTGCGAAGGCCGGCATGACGCCGGCTTCGTTTTACTTCAGGAGACTTTTCGATGAAGACCTTGCTTACCGCGGCAGCTTTCGTCGCGTTTGCCTTTCCCCAGCGTCCGCCGCGATGATGCCGTGCACCAGCGATAATCTGATGAAGTCGACGGCCGCGATGTCCGGTCCCGCCGACACGCCCGCCAAGATGGCGGCGAACAAGGAAATGGCCATGGCCAACACGGACATGAGCATGGGCAAGATGAAGAGCGGCTGCATGCACTACATGAAGGCGCAGAAGGCCATGTCGATGAAGTAGGCTTCGGCCGCATCATTTCCGCCGCGCTGTCGGCAGATGACGGCGCGGTTTTTTATTTTGCGATTCATCTGCCGCTTCTTTCTCCCCCCGCGAATCCCGCTACATTGCCTCCCGCAATGTCCCGCCCACCAAAACCCCTCCCGCTCTCGACGAGACAGGCCCGGCAGATCTGGCTGCGCGCCCAGCGGCTCGATACGCGCGAGCCGTTCGGGGAGGGCGCGCAGGCGGTTGCCGATGCGGTCGCCCATCTTGGCTATGTGCAGATCGACACCATCAACGTGATCGAGCGGTGTCACCACCACATCCTGTTCAGCCGCATCCCGTCCTACCGCCGCGCCGATCTGCGTCATGCCCAGAGCGTCGACAAAAGCGTGTTCGAGTACTGGACCCATGCGCTGTCCTACGTTCCGTCAGATGATTTTCGCTTCTTCCTGCCGGCGATGCGCGAGCACAAGCGCGAGGGTCACAAATGGTACGCCTCGGTCAAGCCGGCCGACTCGCGCAAGGTGATGCGGCTGCTCCGCGCCGGCCCACTAACGATCCGCGACATCGAGGACGACGTGCTCACCGAGAAGGAGCATCTGTGGCAGAGCCGCAAGCCTTCGAAGCGGGCACTTCAGCTTGCCTTCTATACCGGTGTCGCGACCATCAGCGCGCGCCAGGGCATGCTCAAGACCTATGATCTGATGACGCGCCATTTTGGCTGGGACAAGCTGCCGAAACCCGCTTCGGCGAAAGAGATAACGGCCTATCTGCTTGACCGCGCGTTGCGCTCGCAAGGCGTGGTCAGCCTCGATTCGATCTGCTATCTCGATGCGCCCAGCAAGAAGGCCGTCGCGGGCCTGATCGCCTCGCGCGTCCGCCGCGGCGAGCTCCTGCCTGTCGCGGTCGAAGGCGCGGGAAAGCAGGAGCATTGGGCCATGCCGGCGGCGCTGGAGCCGCATGAATTGTCGCCGGATCTCGTCCACATCCTCTCGCCGTTCGATCCGCTGATCATCCAGCGCAAGCGCACCAATCTCATTTTCGGTTACAATCATCTGTTCGAGGCCTATGTGCCGAAGGCCAAGCGCAAGCTCGGCTATTTCGCGCTGCCCGTGCTGGTCGGCGACGAGATCGTCGCGGCGCTCGACCTCAAGACCGACCGGCAGGCCAGGAAGCTGTTGATGCAGAAATGGACCTGGCTCGGGCAGGGGAAGAAAACCGCCGGGCGCAAGGAACTGAAGCAGGAGATCGAGGACGAACTCGATCGGTTCGAGCGGTTTCAATTGGCGGCGTGAGCGTGGGGCGACCTCACCTCATCTGGACAACGACTTTTCCCTTGGCCCTGCCTTTTGCAAGATAGCCGAGGGCATCCTTTGCTTGCTCAAATGCCTTGTCGATCACCGGCCTCGACGAGACTAGCCTTCAGTTACCCTGCGTATCTCCAAGAGCCGATCCAGCCAGATACCGAACCCGATTCCAACCGCATAAGCCGCCAGATTCCAAAGCGAGAAGATGCGGCCCAACAGCAAGGCGCCGGCGGTGGTGAGGCGGAACGCATCGAGCCATGGCGTATGCACCAGCCGGGAAAACTCGACCACCGCCGCGACCGCCATCGCGATCACCGCGAGCTGGCTCCGGGGCAGCCGCGGCAGCAAGAGCCCGACGAGCAAGAACACCATCGTCGCCCACAGCAGCGAGCCGCCATACTTCACCACGAAGGCGGGAAGGCCGAGCGGAAAGCCGTACCGGCGGAGAGACAGCCCGCAGGCAATCACGACCAGCGCCAGGGCGACGCGGATCAGCGACGTCTGCCGCAGCGCAAGGGTGTTGACTGGCTGCATTGCTTCCATTGACTCTTTACCCGCCGATGCTCAAAACCGCCTTTAGCTCACAAAAGCAACAATAGGGGGGGACGCCATGAGCCAGACCACAGCCTATACCGGTTCCACGGGAGCCAAGAATACCAACAGGTCGGACATCGAGACCTCGACGATCCGTGCCATCTCCTGGCGCCTGATCCCGTTCCTGGTGCTGGCCTACTTCTTCTCCTATCTCGACCGCGTCAATCTCGGCTTCGCCGCGCTGACCATGAACGCGGAGCTGAAGTTCACGCCGCTGATCTTCTCCTGGGGCGCCGGCATCTTCTTCATCGGCTATTTCATCTTCGAGGTGCCGAGCAACCTCGCGCTGGAAAAGTTCGGGGCTAGCCGCTGGATCGCCCGCATCATGGTGACCTGGGGCATCATCTCGGCCCTGATGGCGCTCACGGGCGGCGTCACCAGCTTCTACGTTCTGCGCTTCCTGCTCGGGGTGGCCGAGGCCGGCTTCTTCCCCGGCATCATCCTCTATCTCACCTATTGGTATCCGGCCGAATATCGCGCCCGGTTCCTTGCGGCCTTCGCGATCGCCGTGCCGGTTTCGACCGTGATCGGTGCGCCGATCTCGGGCCTGCTGCTCGGCCTCGACGGCGCGATAGGTCTGAAGGGTTGGCAGTGGCTGTTCATCCTCGAGGGCATCCCTTCCGTGCTGCTCGGCATCGTCACCTGGTTCTACCTCACCGACAGGCCGGAGAAGGCTGACTGGCTCTCGGCCGAGCAGAAGGCGTGGCTCAAGGCTCGACTCGATTCCGAGATTGCCGCCAAGCAGGCGGTCAAGCATCTGTCCCTCGGCGAAGCGCTGTCCTCGCCGAAGGTGATCATGCTGAGCCTGGTCTATTTCGGCTTCGTGGGCGCGCTCTATGGCATGCAGTTCTGGTTGCCGCAGATCGTCAAGGCGTTCGGTCTCACCAACGCCCAGACCGGCTTCGTCACGGCGATCCCGTATCTGTTCGGCACCATCGCGATGATCCTGTGGGCGCGGCATTCGGACGCGACGCGCGAGCGCGTGATGCATGTCGGCGCGCCGCTGCTGCTGACCGCCGTCGCGCTCGCCGTCTCCAGCTACCTCACCGATCCCACGATGACGATGGTGGTGCTGACCTTCGCCGCGATCGGCGTATTCTGCTGCTTCGGTGTGTTCTGGACGCTGCCGACGGCCTGGCTCTCGGGCACCGCTGCTGCCGGCGCCATCGCGCTGATCAACTCGGTCGGCAACCTCGCAGGCTTCGGCGGCCCCTATCTCATCGGCTGGGTCAAGGAAGCGACGGGGCAGACCTCGACCGGCTTGCTCGTGCTCGCGGTGCTGCCCCTGATCGCCGGCATCCTGGTCTTCATCGGCGGCCACGAGAGCAAGCACGAGTTCGCCGAACGCCAGTAGCAAACATCGCCGGCGACGGGCAGAGGTCCCCTCAACGATCACGGTTTCCTGATGACTGACGATTATTGACTTTCGTCAGTGATTAGTCGACATTCCTCTCATTGCAGACGCAGGAGTGTCCTCCGATGTTCGTTCGGTCCGTTTTGTCCAGCTATTCCAGGCTCTTGGCGGGTGTCTCGCTGGCCTTGATGGCCGCTGCGCTGGCCGGGTGCAATGACACCGTCGCCGAAAAGGCCGAGCCTCCGCGGCCGGTTCTGGTCGCAACTGCCCATTTTGATGCCGAGACCCCGGAGCGCAGCTTCGTCGGCACGATCAGGCCCCGGATCGAGAGCGACCTTGGTTTCCGCGTCGCGGGCAAAGTCGACAAGCGACTGGTCGAGGTCGGACAGACCGTCGAAGTCGGTCAGGCCCTCGCGACCCTCGATGAGGTCGATCTGAAGCTCCAGGCCGAGCAGGCCGTCGCCGAGCAGACCGCCGCCACCGGCGTGCTGGCCCAGGCCGCCGCCGCCGAGCAGCGCGCCAAGGAATTGAAGGCCAAGGGCTGGACCACGGATGCCGCGATGGATTCGAGCCGCGCTGCCGCCGACGAGGCCCGTGCGCGCCTCGACCGCGCCATCCGTTCGGTCGAACTGACCCGGAATTCTCTTTCCTACGCGACGCTCAATGCCGACGCCCGTGGCGTCGTCACCGCAACGCTGATCGAGCCCGGCCAGGTGGTCGCCGCAGGCCAAGCTTCGATCCGTGTCGCCCGCTTTGCTGAAAAGGAAGCGGTCGTCGCGATCCCTGAGACGCTGGTTGCACGCGCCAAGTCGGGCGTCGCCAGCGTCACTCTTTGGTCGGAGCCGGACAAGAAATATACGGCCAAGCTGCGCGAGATCGCGCCCACCGCCGATCCGGCGACGCGCACCTATCTCGCAAAGTTTTCGCTGCCTGAAGCCGACGACAAGGTTTCGCTCGGCATGACCGCGACGTTGACGTTGTCGGACGCCGCCACCGAACGTGTCGCGCGGCTGCCGCTGTCGGCACTGTTCAACGAAGGCGGCAAGCCGTCCTTTTACGTCGTCGATGACAATGGTGCGGTCACGCTGAAGCCGGTTGCGGTGAAGGCTTACGACAGCAACGACGTTGTCATCACCGGTGGCGTCGACGAGGGCGCCAAGATCGTCGCCCTCGGCGTCCAGAAGCTCGATCCCGGCCAGAAGGTGCGGGTCGTGTCGTCACTGTCTTTCTAGAGTTTACGCGTCCGTTGTTGCAAGGCGAGTTTCGGCCCGACGCGCAAATGCACGGGCTGAAGCGGCGAAGCGATCCAGAACCTGCCCAGCCCCCTGGATTGCTTCGCTGCCTCGCGACGACGCCTTGAACAGGGCGGCTGTCGTTTTTGGCAATTGGATCGACTTTTCGGAGAGAGCGATGAAGCGCTTCAACCTTTCGGCCTGGGCCGTCAGCCATCCGACGCTGGTTCTGTTCCTGATGCTGGTGCTCGGCGTCGCCGGCTTCTTCTCCTATCAGAAGCTCGGCCGCGCCGAGGATCCGTTCTTCACGGTGAAGGTGGTCAACGTCTCGGTGATGTGGCCGGGCGCGACCGCGCAGGAAATCCAGACCCAGGTCGCCGATCCGATCGAGAAGAAGATCCAGGAGCTGCCTTACTTCGAGAAGGTGCAGACCTATTCCAAGCCTGGCTTCACCGCGCTGCAGGTGACCTTCCGCGATTCCACGCCGCCGAAGGACGTGCCTTACCTTTTCTATCTGCTGCGCAAGAAGCTGGTCGATGTGCAGGGGCAGCTGCCCGCCGGAATCCTGGGACCCGTCGTCAATGACGAATTCTCGGACGTGGACTCCATCCTCTACATGATGACCGGCGACGGCGCTGATTACGCCCAGCTCAAGAAGGTCTCCGAAGGCTTCCGCCAGCGCCTGCTCAAGGTTCCTGGCGTGACCAAGGTCGACGTCTACGGCAACCAGGATGAGCGCATCTACGTCGAGTTCAGCCACGCCAAGCTCGCGACGCTGGGCATCACGCCACAGGCGCTGTTCGATTCGCTCGCCAAGCAGAACAACGTCACGCCGGCCGGCACGGTCGAAACCTCGTCGCAGCGTGTGCCGCTGCGCGTCACCGGCGCACTGGACGGCGCAAAGGCCGTGGCCGAGACCCCGGTCGAGAGCAACGGCCGCGTGTTCCGCCTCGGCGACATCGCCACCGTCACCCACGGCTATGTCGATCCGCCGAGCTTCATCGTTCGCCAGGAAGGCAAGCCCGCCATCGGCATCGGCGTCGTCACCGCCAAGGGCGCCAACATCCTCGAGCTCGGCAAGGAGGTCGAGAAGGCAACGGCCGAGTTCATGAAGGCGGTGCCGCAGGGCGTCGACGTCAGCCTGATCGCCGATCAGCCGAAGGTGGTCGAGCACGCCGTCGGCGAGTTCGTGCACTCCTTCATGGAAGCGCTCGTCATCGTGCTGTTCGTGTCCTTCCTGGCGCTGGGCTGGCGCACCGGCATCGTGGTCGCCATGTCGGTGCCGCTCGTGCTCGGCATCGTCTTCATCGTCATGAACGTGATGTCGCTCGACCTGCACCGCATCACGCTCGGCGCGCTGATCATCGCGCTCGGCCTGCTGGTGGACGATGCCATCATCGCGGTCGAGATGATGGTGGTGAAGATGGAGCAGGGCTGGGACCGCATGCGCGCGGCGTCCTTTGCCTGGGAATCGACTGCGTTTCCGATGCTCACGGGAACGCTGGTTACGGCCGCTGGCTTCCTCCCCATCGGCTTTGCCAATTCCGCGGTCGGAGAATATGCCGGCAGCATCTTCTGGATCGTGGCGATCGCGCTGGTCGCCTCGTGGTTCGTGGCGGTGATCTTCACGCCTTACATCGGCGTCAAGTTGTTGCCGGAGATCAAAGTTCACCGCAATCATGACCCGCATGCGGTCTATGAGACCCGCATGTACCGCGGCTTGCGCGCCGTCGTGCAATGGTGCGTCAATCATCGTATCACGGTGGTGGTCGCGACCGTGGGTGTCTTCGTGGCTTCGATCGTCGGCTTCGGCCATGTGCAGCAGCAGTTCTTCCCGCTGTCGGAGCGGCCCGAACTGTTCCTGCAGCTGCGCCTGCCCGAAGGCACCGCCTTCAACGTCACCGAGATGGCCGTGAAGAAGGCCGAGACGTTGCTCAAGGACGACAAGGATATCGAGACCTATACCGCCTATGTCGGCCAGGGTTCGCCGCGCTTCTGGCTCGGCCTCAACCCGCAGCTTCCGAACGAGGCCTTTGCCGAGATCGTCATCGTCGCCAAGGGCGTCGAGGCGCGCGAGCGGGTCAAGGCCAAGATCGAGGGCGCAGTTGCCGACGGCATGCTGACGGAGGCGCGCGTCCGCGTCGACCGCTTCAATTTCGGCCCGCCCGTCGGCTTCCCCGTGCAGTTCCGCGTGATCGGCCCCGATGCCAACAAGGTGCGCGAGATCGCCTACCAGGTTCGCGACGTCATGCGGCAGAACAAGAACGTCAAGGACGTCCAGCTCGACTGGAACGAGCAGTCGCCTTACCTCAAGCTGGTCGTCGACCAGGATCGCGCCCGCGCCATGGGTCTCACCCCGCAGGACGTGTCGCAGGCGCTGTCGATGCTGATCTCGGGCGCACAGGTCACGACCGTGCGCGACGGCATCGAGAAGGTCGGCGTGGTCGCCCGCGCGATTCCGTCCGAACGTCTCGATCTGGGCGGTGTCGGCGATCTTACCATCACCTCGAAGAATGGCGTCGCGGTCCCGCTGCAGCAGATCGCCAAGATCGAATATTCCCACGAGGAGCCGATCCTGTGGCGGCGCAACCGCGACATGGCGATCACCGTGCGCTCCGACGTCGTCGACGGCGTGCAGGCGCCCGACGTCACTGGCCAGATTGCGCCGAAGCTGAAGCAGATTCAGGATCATCTCGAGCCGGCTTACCGGATCGAGGCGGGCGGTGCGTTCGAGGAATCTGCCAAGGGCAACGCTTCGATCTTCATCCTCTTCCCTGTCATGGTCATGGTGATGCTGACGCTGCTGATGATCCAGCTGCAAAGCTTCTCGCGCCTGTTCCTGGTGTTCCTGACCGCGCCGCTCGGCATCGTCGGCGCGTCCCTCGGCCTCAACGTCGCCAACGCCCCGTTCGGCTTCGTGGCGCTGCTGGGCCTGATCGCGCTCGCCGGCATGATCATGCGCAACACGGTCATCCTGGTCGACCAGATCGAGACTGACGTCTCGCATGGTCTGACCCGGCGTGAGGCGATCGTCGAGGCGACCGTCCGCCGCGCCCGTCCGGTGGTGCTGACGGCGCTCGCCGCCATCCTCGCCATGATCCCGCTGTCGCGTTCGGCCTTCTGGGGCCCCATGGCGATCACCATCATGGGCGGCCTGTTCGTCGCGACCTTCCTGACGCTGCTGTATCTGCCGGGCCTCTATGCCCTCTGGTTCAGGAAGAGCCTCGACGAGGGCGGTACGGCGGAACAGCCTGCCGCGCCGCAGCATGGGAGCGATGACGAGCACGCAATTCCGCTTGCTGAAGCGGCTGAATAAATGAGAAAACTGGCAATGGACGAGTCCTGACGCATGACACTGGTTTCGGAACATATCGAAGGCGACACCCGGGATCGTATTCTCGAGGTGGCCGAGCGGCTGTTCCGCCAGATCGGCTATCAGAAGACCACGGTCGGGGACATCGCCAAAGAGCTCCGGATGAGTCCCGCCAACGTCTATCGCTTCTTCGAATCGAAGAAAGCGATCCACCAATCGGTGGCTCGGGGCCTGATGGGCGAGGTCGAGCTCGAGGCCCGGCGCATCCTGGCAAGGCCCGGTGCGGTGATCCCGCGCTTCCGCGAACTGCTCACCACCATCAACCGCATGAATACCGAGCGATATGTCGATGACAACAAGCTGCACGAGATGGTCGAGATCGCGATGCAGGAAGACTGGGAGGTCTGCGTCACCCACATGGAGTGCATTGCCGGTGTGATCGGCCAGATGATCGCGCAGGGCGCCGCCTCCGGCGAGTTCGAGGTACCGGACCTGCAACTGGCCTCGCTCTGTGCCTGCACCGCCATGATGCGTTTCTTCCACCCCCAGATGATCGCGCAGTGCGCCACCAAGCCCGGCCCCTCGATCGACCAGATGATCGATTTCGTCATCGCGGCTCTGTCGCCGCGCCACTGACCGGGCGGCGGGATTACTCCTATAATCTGGTTCGCGGCGCCCTCGACGGCGGATGGCGAGCGAGGACCCGTCAACACACTCCGTCATGGCGAGCGAAGCGAAGCAATCCTGACTTGTCTCCGACGAGGGATTCTGGATTGCTTCGCGCGCAAATGACGAAAGGGAAGCAGCGCGTGACCGACAAAGACCTGCACTTCTATGAGCCCGCCAAAGGCCACGGCCTCAGGCACGATCCCTTCAATGCCATCATCGCGCCGCGACCGATCGGCTGGATCTCGTCGCGCGATGCCAAGGGCCACGTCAACCTTGCGCCCTACAGCTTCTTCAACGCGTTCTGCTATGTGCCGCCGATCATCGGCTTTTCCTCCACAAACTGGAAGGACTCGGTCGAGAACATCAAGCAGACCGGCGAGTTCGTCTGGAATCTCGCCACCATGGATTTGGCCAGGCAGATGAACGCGACCGCCGCGCATGTCGCCTCCGAAGTCGACGAGTTCGAGATCGCGGGCCTCACCGCCGTCCCCGGCAAGCTCGTCAATGTGCCACGCGTCGGCGAAAGCCCGGTCGCCTTCGAGTGCAAGGTATCCGACATCGTCCGCCTCAAGGGCGCCGACGGCAGGGAGGCCGACGCCTGGCTGACCCTCGGCGAGGTCGTCGCCGTCCACATCGACAAGGCCATGATCAAGGACGGCGTCTACCAGACGGCCGCTGCCCGCCCGATCGTGCGCGCCGGCCGCCGTGGCGATTATTTCGAGATCAAGCCGGAAAACATGTTCGAGATGGTCCGGCCGGATTAGACCGGGCGAGCCCGTAACCCGGAACTGCCACCGCACCCTGGCCGTTAAGTGCGCCGGGGCGGCCGCCCGGCCGCGTCAATTCGCATGATTTTTCAGGCGAAGTGTTCACGCACGCCGGCCACTTTCCGCTAAAATGCCCACATCAGCGCCGTTGCATGAGGTCCGCCATGAGCTTCCGCCGCGACACCCTGACCAAGCCGATCTTCTCATGGGCGCGCGGCGTGCTGCCGGCGATGTCCGATACCGAGCGCGAGGCGCTGGAGGCCGGTGACGTCTGGTGGGATGCCGATCTTTTCGCCGGCAACCCTGATTGGTCGAAGCTGCTGAAGATCCCGCAGGCGACATTGACCGAGGAGGAGCAGGCCTTCCTCAACGGTCCCGTCGACGAGCTCTGCGCCATGCTCGATGAATGGAAGATCTTTTGGGAATGGCGCGATCTGCCGCCCGATGTCTGGCACTTCATCAAGCGCGAAAAATTCTTCGGCATGATCATCCCGAAGGAATTTGGCGGCCTCGGCTTCTCGCCCTATGCGCATTCGGAAGTGGTGCGGAAAATCTCGACGCGTTCGATCGCGGCCGCCGTCACGGTGATGGTGCCGAACTCGCTCGGTCCCGGCGAACTGCTGATGCGCTTCGGCACCAGGGAACAGCAGGAGCGCTGGCTGCCGCGCCTGGCCGATGGCCGCGACATTCCCTGCTTCGGTCTCACCAGCCCGGAGGCCGGCTCCGATGCGGCCTCGATGGTTGACACCGGCATCATCTGCAAGGGCACCTTCGAGGGCCGCGAGGTCACGGGCCTCAAGCTCAACTGGCACAAGCGCTACATCACGCTTGGTCCCGTCGCCACGCTGCTCGGCCTCGCCTTCAAGGCCTATGATCCCGACCATCTCGTGGGCCGGCAGGAAGAGCTCGGCATCACCGTGGCGCTGATCCCGACCGATCTTCCCGGCGTCGAGATCGGCCACCGCCATCTGCCGTCGATGCAGGTGTTCCAGAACGGCCCGAACTGGGGCCGCGACGTCTTCATCCCGCTCGACTATGTCATTGGCGGCCAGGATCGCTTGGGACAAGGCTGGAAGATGCTGATGACGGCGCTCGCCGCCGGCCGCGGCATCTCGCTGCCATCGCTCTCGGCCGCTGGCGCCGCCTATGCCGCCCGCACCACCGGCGCCTATGCCCGCATCCGCGAGCAGTTCGGCATCTCCATCTCCAAGTTCGAAGGCGTCGAGGAGCCGCTCGCGCGCATCGTGGCGACTGCCTACCAGCTCGACGCGGCGCGCCGGCTCACCTGTGCGGCGCTGAACGCCGGCGTCCATCCCGCCGTGATATCAGGCATCATGAAGCTGCATGCGACCGAGCGGATGCGGATCGCGATCGACGACGCGATGGACATCCACGGCGGCAAGGCCGTGATCGACGGCCCGCAAAACTATCTCGGCAATCTGCACCGCGCCGTGCCTGTCGGCATCACGGTGGAGGGCGCCAACATCCTCACCCGCAATCTCATCGTGTTCGGCCAGGGCGCGATCCGCGCCCACCCCTATCTGCTCGACGAGATGAATGCGTTGGCCGATACCGACCGCGAGCGTGGGCTCACCGCGTTCGACAAGGCATTCTGGAGGCATGTCGGCCACAGTTTCCGGACGCTGTTCCGCGCGTTCGGTGCGAGCTGGACCCTTGGCGCCTTCGCACTTACGCCCGATGCAGGCGACGCCACGCCGTTCTATCGCCAGCTCTCGCGCTATTCGGCGGCATTCGCACTTTGCGCCGACGTGGCGCTGCTGATGCTCGGCGGCGCGCTCAAGCGCAAGGAGATGCTGTCGGCGCGCTTCGGCGACATCCTCTCCGAGCTGTACTTGCTCTCCGCCGCGCTAAAACGCTGGCAGGACGAGGGCCGGCAGAAGGAAGACTTTGCCGCGCTCGAATGGTGCATGGCGACGGGCTTCAGGACCATCGAGGTCAGGCTCGCCGAAATCCTTGCCAACCTGCCGAACCGTTTCATTGCCGTCATCCTCAAGCTCGTGGTCCAGCCCTTCGGCGCCCGCGTGCTCGGCCCGTCCGACCGCGTCGTGCACCAATGCGCCGGCATCGTGCTGGAGCCTTCGGCCGCGCGCGAGCGTCTCACGCCGAATCTTGCTCATGTCGATGACGATGGCGGCTTTGCGCGGCTGGAGCGCGCGTTCAAGCTGGTGACGGCCACGGACGCGGTCGCCAGGCGCATGCGCGTCGCTGAAATCCGCGACTGGAAGGAAGCCGTCGCCAAGGGCGTGATCACGCAGGCCGAGGGCGAGCAGCTCGCTTCCGCTCACGAAGCCGTGGCAAAAGTGATCGAGGTCGACGATTTTGCGCCGGAGGCGCTGTCGCCGATTTACAAGAAAACCGGCGACGTGCATCAGTTCTTCCAGGAACTTGGTGAACAGAGGGCGGCGAGCTGATGGCACGACCGGTATTCATCGTCGACGGCAGCCGGACGCCGTTTCTCAAAGCGCGCTCGGGGCCAGGGCCGTTCACGCCTGTCGATCTCGCCGTGCAATGCGGACGGCCGCTGCTGGCGCGCCAGCCATTTTCGCCTGACGATTTCGACCAGGTCATCCTTGGCTGCGTCAACGTGATCGCCGACGAGATGAACCCGGCCCGGGTCGCCGCGCTCCGGCTCGGCATGGGCGAGGACATGGTCGCCTTCACCGTGCAGATCAACTGCGGCTCCGGCATGCAGTCGATCGATACCGCCTACCGCTATATCCGCGAAGGCCATGCCGACATGATCCTGGCCGGCGGCACCGAAGCGTTGAGCCACGCGCCGCTGGTCTGGCCGAATTCCGGCGTGCGCTGGTTCGCAGGGCTCGCCACCGCCAAGGGCCTGGCGGCGAAGCTCGCCGCAGCCTTCAGGCTTCGCCCTCGTTATCTCAAGCCCATCATCGGGCTGGAGCGCGGACTGACCGATCCCGTCACGGAATTGAATATGGGCCAAACCGCAGAAGTGGTCGGCTATCTCTTCGGCATTACCCGCGCACAATCGGATGCCTATGCGGCCGAGAGCCATCGCCGTCTCGCGCATGCGCAAGATGCGGGTTTTCTGAAAGGCGAGGTCGAGACCGCGTTCTCCCGCGACGGCAAATTCTTCGACCATGACGACGGCGTGCGCCCGGACTCCACGGCCGAGACGCTGGCAAAGCTCCGGCCGGTGTTCGAGCGTCCCTGGGGCCAGGTCACTGCCGGCAATTCCTCGCAGATCACCGACGGCGCCTCCTGGGTGATCCTGGCTTCCGACGCGGCGGTGGCCAAACACAAGCTGACGCCGAAGGCTGCCATCGTCGACAGCAATTGGGCCGCGCTCGATCCTTCTATCATGGGGCTCGGTCCCGTGATGTCGGCGACGCCGCTCCTGACCCGCAACAATCTCACGCTCCAGGACGTCGAGACCTGGGAGTTGAACGAGGCGTTTGCGACGCAGGTGCTCGGCTGCCTCGCTGCCTGGAACGATGACAAATTCTGCCGCGAGATTCTCGGGCTCGACGGCGCGGCCGGCCGGATCGACCGCGACAAACTCAATGTCGATGGTGGCGCTATCTCGCTCGGCCACCCCGTCGGCACCTCCGGCAACCGCATCGTGCTGCATCTCGTCAACGCCATGAAACGGCTCGGCACGCGGCGCGGCATTGCGACCGAATGCATTGGTGGCGGGCTCGGTGGTGCCATGCTGATCGAGGCGGTGTGACCATGGATTCCAAGATCATGACCGCGCTCGGCGACCGCGTGCTGGAGCTCGGGCCCAAGCCGGCGGCAGACGGCCCGTACAAGCATTTCAAGCTGACGCGCGGTGCCGATGGCGTCGCCTGGCTGTTGTTCGATCGCGCCGGATCAAGCGCCAACACGCTCTCTTCGGACGTGATGGAGGAGTTCGACGCCGTGCTCGCGGCGATCGAGACTGAGCGCCCCGCGGGCCTGGTGATCCGCTCTGCAAAATCGTCCGGCTTCATCGCCGGTGCCGATGTCAACGAATTCCGTGGCGCATCCGATGCGGAGGCGGTGGAGACGCGCATTCGTGCCGCACATGCGGTGATCGACCATCTGGAGGCGCTGAAGCTGCCGACCGTCGCGGTCATTCACGGCTTCTGTCTCGGTGGCGGCCTCGAGGTCGCGCTGGCCTGTCAGTCGCGCATTGCCATCGACGGCGCGCGCTTCGGCTTTCCGGAGGTGATGCTGGGCCTGCATCCCGGCCTCGGTGGCACCGCGCGCGTCACCGCGCTGGTGAACCCCACGCAGTCGATGACGCTGATGCTGACCGGCCGCACCATCGATGCGCGCCGCGCCAAGTCGCTCGGCCTCGTCGACACCGTGACGCAGGAGCGCCATGTCGAGGGCGCCGTGAAGGACGCGCTGTTCGGGCGCCTGAAGCGGATGCGTCCGGGGGTCCTGACGCGCGCCGCCAATTTCGGTCCGGTGCGCGGCCTGCTGGCAAAACGCATGCGCTCGGAGGCGGCGAAGGCCGCTTCCCGCGAGCATTATCCCGCGCCCTACGCGCTGATCGATCTCTGGGAGACGCATGGCGGCAGCAAAGCTGCGATGTTGAAGGCGGAGCAGGTTTCGTTCGCCAAATTGATGGTGACGCCGACCGCGCAAAATCTCATTCGGGTGTTCTTCCTGCGCGAGCAGATGAAGAAGTCCGCCGGCTCCGGCAACACGGTCAAGCACGTCCACGTGATCGGGGCCGGCGCCATGGGCGGCGACATCGCGGCCTGGGTAGCGGGGCAGGGGCTGCGCGTCTCGCTCGCCGACATGAAGGCCGAGCCGATCGCCGGCGCCGTGAAGCGCGCCGCCGAGCTCTACGGCAAGATCATCCGAAAAGCCACCGAGGTGCGCGACGCGCTCGATCGCCTGATCCCTGACATGGACGGCGAGGGCGTCCGCAACGCGGATCTCATCATCGAGGCGGTGCCGGAAAAGCTCGAGCTGAAGCAGAAGGTCCATGCCGCCCTCGAGCCCAGGATGAAGCCGGGTGCGATTCTCGCCACCAACACGTCGAGCATCCCGCTTGGGGATCTCCGCACCACGCTCTCGCGGCCGGAGCGCCTTGTCGGGCTGCACTTCTTCAATCCGGTATCGCGGTTGCAACTGGTCGAAATCGTCAGCCACGATGGCAACGACGCGCAAGTTCTGAAAGAAGCGCTCGCCTTTGTCGGCGCGATCGACCGCCTGCCGTTACAGGTGAAGAGTTCGCCCGGCTTCCTCGTCAACCGCGCGCTGACGCCCTACATGCTGGAAGCGATGGTGATGCTGGACGAGAAGATCGACCAGCGCCTGATCGATGCAGCTGCCGAAAAGTTCGGCATGCCGATGGGACCGATCGAACTCGCCGACCAGGTTGGGCTCGACATCTGTCTCGACGTCGGCGACATGCTGCGCAGCAAATTTGGCGACCTGCTGCCACCCACGCCTGCATGGTTGCGCGACAAAGTCGCAAAGGGCGAACTTGGCCGCAAGACAGGCAAGGGCTTTTACACCTGGAAGGACGGCAAGGCGCAAAAGGCGCCCTTGCCCGAGACCGGTCCTGGCGTAACCGACCAGATGATCGACCGCCTGGTGCTGCCGATGTCCAATGTGTGCGTCGCCGCTCTGCGCGAAGGCATCGTCGACGACCCCGACGCTGTCGACGGCGCAATGATCTTCGGCACCGGCTATGCGCCGTTCCGCGGCGGGCCGCTGAACTATGCACGTGCGCGCGGCACGGAAAATGTCGTATCGACCATGCGCGCGCTGGCCGAGCGATTCGGCGGCCGCTTCGCACCCGATCCGGGCTGGGACAATTTCAGGTGAGATCCGCATGACCGAAAAGTCGGAGACCGAGCCCAGCGGCGATCTCTGCATCCGCACGCTGGCGATGCCCGCCGATACCAATGCCAATGGCGACATTTTCGGGGGCTGGCTGCTCAGCCAGATGGACGTTGGTGGCGGCGTCTTTGCCTCCAAGACTGCGAAGTCGCGCACCGTCACCGTCGCGATCGACGCGATGAACTTTCGCAAGGCCGTCTATGTCGGCGATCTCGTCTCGGTCTACGCCACCCTCGTGCGCGTCGGCCGGACCTCCCTGACCGTCCATCTCGAAGCGTGGGCGCTGCGGCGCCGCGAGTTGCAGCCGATCCTGGTGACCGACGGCAATTTCACTTACGTCTCGATCGACGACAACGGCCACCCGCAAGCGATCCAGCGCAGCGATCCGCCGATCGCGACATGATCGCATGCGGCGCTCTGTCTCATCTCATGAAGACGTGCAGTGTCAGGAAAGGCGGCGCGAGTGAGTCAACGCGTCGCGCCTTCGCCAACAACCAGTCATAAAACGGATGAGGTCCCGGCGTACTCAATAGGCCGTCGATTCGGGAGGAAAACCGGTTGATTTGCCCTAGGAACCTTTGGGCAGACATGCCGTTATTTGCCCGCACTGAGGAATCTACGGGACATGCCGGACAGCTATATCATCGAAGTGAATTCGCAGACCGCGGGCATCGTGGTCCGCGGCCAGGGCGGCTACTGCTTCTTCGCCTCGTCTGACCAATTCAACCGGCTCGAAGGCCAGCTCTTCCGCAACGCCCGCGAAGCCGAGCGTGCCGCGCGCAAGCTGGTGAATGGGGACGTGAGGGAGGCGGCGTAAGGGCCGTTCTCGTGATTCCGAGGCGCGCGTGGCGCGAGCCCGGAATCTTGCCGCAATGCCGTCGATCACAGCTTCGTCGCTGCGCGCGACAGGAGCTTCCACTCCTCGCCCTGCTTCTGCCAGTTCATCAGGATGTGAAGATTGGTCGGCACTTTTTTCCCGTCGGCCGCCATTTCCTGTTCCGCGATCCAGTGGAAGCGCACGATCGCGGCGGGGCCGACGACTTTGATGGTCGGGTCCTTGTATTCGATCGAGAGAAACTTTGATTTGCCGTCGGTGGCATTGGCGATGAAGGTCGCCTTGTCCTCGACCTTGCCGCTGGAATGGCTGTAGCTCAGCTCGTCCCAGCACAGCGCGCCGAGCGCCTTGCGGTCGGCCGCGATTTGGGCGAGGCGGAAGGCCTCGACCTGCTTCGCCACGGCCTCTTCCTCCCCTGCGGCGGCGAGCGCCGGTTTCGAGAGCGCAAGCGCGGAGATGGCGAAACTCGAGAGAGCCAGATCGCGCCGGTTGATCGTCATCGTTTCCTCCTTTTTGATCTTGCATGGAGTGTTGCAGCCGGGTGCGCTGTTGTCGAGTGGCGCGTGGTCGTCATGCGTGGACGTCATTGCGCGCCCAAGCTTCAATTGATACGTCTTCCGCATCGATGCATCGTGCATCTGGGAAAGTACAGACATGATCGAGAGGATGGGCAGGGCGTTGCTGTTCGATATCGACGGCACGCTCGCCAATACCGACCCGCTGCACTTGAAGGCGTTCAACCAGGTGCTCGGTCCTCGCGGCCATGTCTTCGATCACGCGCGCTTCTCGAAGGAACTGCAAGGCTTCGCCAACGTCGCGATCGGCGAGCGGTTCTTGCCCGACGAAACGCTGGAGCGGCGTGCCGCCATCCTGGACGAGAAAGAAGAAGTGTTCCGCGCCCTCGTTGCGGGTCATATCGAGCCGCTGCCAGGCCTGATGGCGCTGCTCGACCGCGCGGATAGCGCCGGGATTCCCATGGTCGCCGTCACCAATGCGCCGCGCCTCAATGCCGAGTTGCTGCTGTCCGGCCTCGGCATAACGGAGCGGTTCGAGGCGCTTGTGATCGGCGACGAGTTGCCGCACGGCAAGCCGCATCCGCTGCCTTATCAGGAGGGTCTGCGCTTTGTCGGAGCCAGCGCGGCTGCGTCGATCGCGTTCGAGGATTCGCGCTCCGGCGTGCAGTCGGCCACCGCGGCCGGTATCCCGACGATCGGCATCCGGACCAGTCTCAGCGATGCTGACCTTGTTGGGTCCGGCGCGGTTGCCTCCGCGAGCGCCTTCGACGACCCGTTGCTGCTCGCGCGGCTGGCGAGCGCGATGGCGTGGTGAGGGTTTCGTCCACCTACCATCGTCGTCGTGCATTGACCGCGCGCTAAAACCGCCGCACCATGCACCATTCTGGAGGCCATTGCCGTGACCGGATTGACCCATCGCCAGGCTGAAATCCTCAACATCGCCCGCGCCTCCGGCCGCGTCATGGTCGAAGAGCTGGCGCGCCGGTTCGAAGTGTCGGCGCAGACCATCCGGAAAGACCTCAACGATCTCTGCGAGCGCCGTTCGCTGACCCGCGTCCATGGCGGCGCGATCATCGCTTCCGGCGTCGAAAACCTCGCTTACGAGGCGCGGCGCTTCGTCGCCGCCGACGAGAAGAAGGCGATCGGCGCTGCGGCTGCGTCCCTGATCCCGAACGGTTGTTCGCTCTTCATCAACATCGGCACGACGACGGAAGAGGTGGCGAGCGCGCTGACCTCGCACGAAGATCTGCTCGTCATCACCAATAACCTCAACGTCGCCATGCTGCTCTACCGCCATCCCCGCATCGAGGTGGTGGTGGCCGGCGGCACGGTGCGGCGCGCCGACGGCGCCGTGGTCGGCTCGACGGCGACGCAGCTGATCGGCCAGTTCAAGGTCGATTACGCCATCATCGGCGCGTCCGCGATCGACGAGGAGGGCGCGCTGCTCGACTTCGACTATCGCGAGGTGCAGGTGGCACAGGCCATCATCGCCAACGCCCGCAGCGTCATGCTGGTGGCCGATTCCACGAAGCTTCGCCGCAGCGCGCCGGTCCGCATCGCCCATATCAGTCAGATCCAGACCTTCGTCACGGATCAGGAACTGCCGGAGCGCCTCGCCACCATCTGCCACAGCAAGGGCATCGAGGTGATGGCGGCGATGCCGAAGGGAGCGGAGGATATCGACGATACCCAGGCCGATGCGCAGGACACAGCGTCCGAAGCCGCGCCGGTGGTGCGCTTGAGGTAGAGCTTTATGGGCCGTCCCACGGATTGAGCAGCGGAATGCCGAATGCGGCAAACTCCTTCACGTTACGCGTGACGAGTGTGAGGGTGTTGGCAAGCGCGGTTGCTGCGAAGAATCCGTCCATCACCGACAACGCGATGCCGCTGCGGCGGCTGTGCGCCATCAGATCGCCCCAACGCTCGGCGACCGTATGGTCGATCGGCAGGATGCGGCCTCCAAACCGGGCCGGCAGATCATGGGCGAGCCAGGCGGTCAACGCCTCCCGCCGTCGGCCGTCATCCAGCAAGGCGATGCCGCGGCGAAGCTCGGCGATCGACGCAACGCTGATGAACGCGCGATCCTCATCGACGGTATCGAGCCACGCCAGAACTTTCGGAGAAGGCGCCGGCCACTGAACCTCCGATAGCACATTGGTGTCGAGGAGCAGGTTCACGGCATCGCGTCGCGTGGTTCGTCGTGCGCGCGTTCACGCTCGAGTTCGGCGCCGCGTAGCGGCGAAGCCAGCAGGAATTCGGCAAGCGTGCCTTTGCGCGCGGTTTTCCGTGCCCATTCTTCGGCAGAAACGATCACAGCGTCAGGCCTGCCGTGACGGGTGATGATCTGGGGCCCGTTTGGGCGCGATCGACCACCTCGGAGAGGCGCGCCTTGGCCTTCGCAAGCGTCCAAGTGTCTTTCGGTGGGTCAGCCGGCGGCAAGGCGGGAGCGGTACTATGATCGGTCATGTCGAATTTAACCAGTATGACTATCGTGACCATAGAAGCGTGATGTGACCATGCAAGTGTGCGTTGCATCCAAATCGTCGTCTCAGGTGCCCACTTCGAGGGCTGATTGCACACAGAAAAAGTTCCGCTTTCGCTTCCTTTTCCCTCTCTTTCGTCTTGCTTTCGTTTTTCGGTGTGATCTAATCAAAAACGAAAGTAACCACTCGGCTGAACGGGTGGTCGCCGGGGGATGCGTCTGTTGGATCGTATTTTCGACCTCGCCATCATTGGGGGCGGTGTTAACGGTTGCGGCATCGCGCGCGATGCGGTGGGCCGCGGCAACACCGTTTTCCTGTGCGAAATGAACGATTTGGCGAGCGGGACGTCATCCTGGTCGACCAAGCTGGTGCATGGCGGCCTGCGCTATCTCGAATATTACGAGTTTCGCCTGGTCCGCGAGGCGCTGATCGAGCGCGAGATTCTCTGGGGTATCGCCCCCCATATCATCCGCCCCCTGCGTTTCGTTTTGCCGCATCATGCCGGCCTGCGCCCGGCCTGGCTGCTGCGTCTCGGCCTCTTTCTGTATGACCACATCGGCGGTCGTCATTTGCTGCCGGCGACCCGCTCGCTCGATCTCAGGCGCGACGAAGTCGGCCGGCCGCTGATCCCGAATCGCTATAGCCGCGCCTTCGAATATTCCGATTGCTTCGTCGATGACGCTCGCCTGGTCGTGCTCAACGCGCGCGATGCAGCCGACAAGGGCGCGGAGATCCGCACCCGGACCCGTGCGACGGATATCAAGCAATCCGACGGTGTCTGGACCGTCAGCATGGTCGACACGCTGACCGGTGCGCGGTCGCAAATCCAGGCCCGCGCGCTGGTCAATGCCGGCGGCCCCTGGGTCGAGGACGTGCTCGGGCGCGGTGCCGGCGTCAACGCCAAGGCAAAGGTGCGCCTCGTGCAGGGGTCGCACATCGTGGTCAAGAAGCTCTACGACCACGACCGCGCCTACATGTTCCAGAACGCCGACGGTCGCATCATCTTCGTCATTCCCTACCAGGACGACTTCACGCTGATCGGCACCACCGACCGCGACTATGACGGCGATCCCGCCAAGGTGAAGGCGACGGCGGAAGAGATCCAGTATCTTTGTGCTGCCGCAAGCGAATATCTGGCCAAGCCGGTGACACCAGAGGACGTGGTCTGGACCTATTCCGGCGTGCGCCCGCTTTATGACGATGGGGCCAGCGAGGCCAAGGCCGCGACCCGCGACTACGTGTTCGAGCTCGATACGCCCGGCGGTTCTCCGTTGCTGTCGATCTACGGCGGCAAGATCACGACGTATCGCCGCCTTGCCGAAGAGGCGCTGGAACGGCTTGCGCCCTATCTTCGCAGCGCGAAGGCGCGCGAGGGCTGGACCGGCAAATGGCCGCTGCCGGGCGGCGATATGGATGTGTCGGCCGTCGACGGCCTGATCGCCGAGCTCCAGCGCGGCTACCCCTTCCTGAGCCATGAGCATGCCCGACGTCTCGCGCGTGCCTATGGCACCCGTGCCATCAAATTGCTTGGCGACGCAAAATCGGCGGCCGATCTCGGACAGGACTTTGGTGCAACTCTGACGGAACGTGAGGTTCGCTACCTGATGACCAACGAATGGGCGGTGACCGCCGAGGATATCGTCTGGCGCCGCTCCAAGCTCGGCCTGCGGCTGTCTGCCGGCGAAATTGCCGCCCTGGACGACTGGATCAGGACCCATTTTGTGTCGCAAAGTCCTCTGCTGGAAGCAGGAGGACGCTCATGAGCGTGACACTCGACCACGTGACCCGGACCGTCGACGGCATCGAGCATATTCGCGATGTCTCGCTGACGCTCGAGAGCGGCACGCTCAACGTGCTGCTTGGGCCGACGCTGTCGGGCAAGACCTCGATCATGCGGCTGCTCGCCGGCCTCGACAAGCCGACCACGGGCCGGGTGCTGGTCAACGGCAAGGACGTCACCGGCGCCGACGTGCGCCAGCGTTCGGTCGCGATGGTCTATCAGCAATTCATCAACTACCCCTCGCTCACCGTCTATGAAAACATCGCTTCTCCCTTGCGCGTGCAAGGCAAGCCGCGGGACGAGATCGAGGCACGCGTGGCGGAAGCCGCGCGCCTGCTGCGGCTCGAGCCGTTCCTGAAGCGCACCCCGCTCCAGCTCTCCGGTGGTCAGCAACAGCGCACCGCGATGGCGCGCGCGCTCGTGAAGGGCGCCGATCTCGTGCTGCTCGACGAGCCGCTCGCCAATCTCGACTACAAGCTGCGCGAGGAGCTGCGCGCCGAATTGCCACGCATCTTCGAGGCATCGGGCGCGATCTTCGTCTATGCCACGACCGAGCCGAGCGAGGCGCTGCTGCTCGGCGGCAACACCGTGTGCATGTGGGAAGGCCGGGCGCTCCAGATCGGCGGGACGCCCAGTGTCTATCGCCAGCCGCAGACCCTGCGGGTCGCCCAGGTGTTTTCCGATCCGCCGCTCAATCTCGTCGGCATCGAGAAAAAGAACGGCTCGGTGCAATATGCGGGCGGGGTCGCCGCGCCGGCTTCCGGCCTCTATTCTTCGCTCGCCGATGGCGCCTATCGCGTCGGTTTTCGCGCGCATCAGCTTGCACTCGCCAATGGCCAGGCTGACCGCCACGCCTTCCATGCAACGGTGACGGTGACCGAGATCACCGGTTCGGAGAGTTTCGTGCATTTGACTCGCGACGGATCGAACTGGGTTGCGGTGCTGCACGGCGTGCACGAGTTCGAGCCCGGCCAGACCATCGACGCCGTGCTCGATCCCAATGATGTCTTCGTCTTCGACGCGGCGGACCGTCTGGTCGCGGCGCCCGGTTCCATAGCGTTTTCAAGCGAAGTGCCTGGCGGTTCGCGCGAAGAAAACGCGTCGAAGAAAAAAGCCTGAGGGAGGTGCGCCATGGCTCGCATTGACCTCGTCGATCTCGCGCACTCCTACGGCGGCAACGATGCGCCGCAGGAAAGCTTTGCGCTGAAGCCTGTCACCATGACCTGGCGGCAGGGCGGCGCCTACGCGCTGCTCGGACCGTCCGGCTGCGGCAAGACCACGCTGCTCAACGTCATCTCCGGCATCATCACGCCCTCGCGGGGAAAAATCCTGTTCGACCAACAGGACATCACACCGCTGTCAACCCAGAAGCGCAACATCGCCCAGGTGTTCCAGTTTCCGGTGATCTACGACACCATGACGGTGGGGGAGAACCTGGCGTTCCCGTTGAAGAACCGCGGCGTGCCGAAGGCCGAGATCGACAAGCGCGTTGCCGAGATCGGCCGCCTGCTCGATCTCGAACCCTATCTGCACCGCAAGGCCACGCGCCTGACCGCGGATGCCAAGCAGAAGATTTCGCTCGGCCGCGGCCTCGTCCGTTCCGACGTCGCAGCCGTCCTGTTCGACGAGCCGCTGACGGTGATCGATCCCGAGCTGAAATGGCAGCTGCGCTCCAAGCTCAAGGCGCTGCATCGCGAACTCGACCTCACGATGATCTACGTCACCCATGACCAGACCGAGGCGCTGACCTTCGCCGACACCGTCGTCGTCATGCATGACGGCCGTGTGGTGCAGAGCGGCACGCCGGCCGAGCTGTTCGACAAGCCCGCCCATACCTTCGTCGGTTATTTCATCGGCTCGCCCGGCATGAACATCCTGCCGGCCGAGGTGAAGGGGCGCGAGGCGCGGGTCGATGGCCGCGTCATCGCGCTGAACCGCAGCTACGACAACCTGCCCGCGGGCGCCAGGATCGAGATTGGCGTGCGTCCGGAGTTCGTCGACGCGGTCGCGCCCGCACCCGGTCTGCTCACGGCGAAAATCGAACGCATCGACGATCTCGGCCGCATCCGTTTTGCGCGCGTGCGCGTCGGTGAGGCCAAGATCGCGGCGCGGGCGCCGGCCGGCTTCACCAGCTCTGACGGAAATGTCGGGCTCCAATTCAATCCGGCGCACATCCACGTCTATGCCGACAGCCTTCTGGTGGAAGGAGCCGCCTGATGGACAAGACCGTCAACCAAAAAGCCTGGTTCCTGGTGCTGCCGGTGTTCCTGGTCGTCGCCTTCTCGGCGGTGTTGCCGCTGATGACGGTGGTGAACTATTCGATGCAGGACACCTTCGGCAACAACCAGTTCTTCTGGAACGGCGTCGGCTGGTTCAAGGAATTGCTCGATCCCTCGACCGATCTGGGCGGCCGTTTCCTGGCCTCTCTCGGGCGCAACCTGTTCTTCTCGCTGGTGATCCTCGCGATCGAAGTGCCGCTCGGCATCGTGGTCGCGCTGTCGATGCCGCGCCAGGGCTGGCCGGTCGCTGCCTGCCTCGTCACCCTCGCGCTGCCGCTCCTGATTCCGTGGAACGTGGTCGGCACGATCTGGCAGATTTTCGGCCGGCCTGACATCGGCCTGCTCGGCTATGTGCTCAACCACATCGGGCTCGATTACAATTACGTCTCCAACGACATCGACGCCTGGGTCACCGTCATCGTGATGGATGTCTGGCATTGGACGAGCCTCGTCGCGCTGCTCTGCTATGCCGGCCTGAAGTCGATCCCCGATGCCTATTATCAGGCCGCTCAGATCGACGGCGCCTCGCGCTGGGCCGTGTTCAAGGCGATCCAGCTGCCGAAGATGAACCGCGTGCTGCTGATTGCGGTGCTGCTGCGCTTCATGGACAGCTTCATGATCTACACCGAGCCGTTCGTCGTCACCGGTGGCGGACCCGGCAACTCGACCACCTTCGTGTCGATCGAGCTCGTCAAGATCGCGCTCGGCCAGTTCGACCTCGGCAAGGCTGCCGCGCTCTCGCTGGTCTACAACCTGATCATCCTGATCGTCTGCTGGATCTTCTACACCGTCATGACCAACGCCGGCGTCGAACGCAAGGTCCAGACGGAGAGCGAGCCGGCGGTAGAGCCGAAGCCTGCGGCCGCGCTGAAGCCCGTGCCCGCGCTTAAGCCCAAGGAAGGAGTGGCCTGATGCATTCGATTCCCGGCCGCCGCCTCATCATGGGGCTGTTCCTGATCTTCCTGATGTTGCCGATCTACTGGCTCGTCAACATGAGCTTCAAGACCAACGGCGAGATCATCTCGACGATGACGCTGTGGCCGCATGCGCCGACGCTGCAGCATTACAGGCGTATCTTCACCGACGAGAGCTGGTATTCCGGCTATATCAACTCGCTGGAATACGTCGTCATCAACACCATCATCTCGATTTCGGTGGCGTTGCCGGCGGCCTACGCGTTTTCGCGCTATCGCTTCCTCGGCGACAAGCATCTGTTCTTCTGGTTGCTGTCGAACCGCATGGCGCCGGCGGCGGTCTATGCGCTGCCGTTCTTCAACCTCTATTCGGCGATCGGGCTGTTTGATACGCCCTGGGCCGTTGCGCTCGCGCACTGCATCTTCAACGTTCCGCTGGCGGTGTGGATCCTCGAAGGATTCGTCTCCGGCGTACCGCGCGAGATCGACGAGACCGCCTTTCTCGACGGCTATTCGTTCCCGCGCTTCTTCATCCGGATCCTGGTGCCGCTGATCGCGAGCGGCATCGGCGTCGCCGCCTTCTTCTGCTTCATGTTCTCCTGGGTCGAACTGTTGCTGGCGCGCACGCTGACCTCGGTCAACGCCAAGCCGATTGCCGCCGTGATGACGCGCACGGTGTCGGCGGCCGGCATGGATTGGGGCCTGCTGGCGGCCGCCGGCGTGCTCACCATCATTCCGGGCGCACTCGTGATCTGGTTCGTCCGCAACTACATCGCGCGCGGCTTCGCGCTCGGCCGGGTGTAGGAGGTTTTTATGGACTCCATCGCATGGATGGCGTGGACGCTGCCGACCGCGATCTTCTTCGTGGCGCTGGCCTGCACGCTGGCAGTCATGACCTGGCTCGCCGCCGTCTATCCCGAGGCCGAACGCGTCGGGATCCTGCGCATCCCGACCACGCGCGGCGACCGCCTGTTCGTCTCGCTGATCGTTGCGGCCGTCATCCACCTGGCGTGGATCGGCCTCGTCGGTACCAATCCGATCGCCACGATTCCGATCGGGGAGGAAGGATTTGAAATAACGAGCCTGTGGCTCGCAACCGTGATTTCGTTTGCCTCAGGCGTGGTGATCTTTCGCACCGTCTGAGGCATGCGAGAAAGAGCAGATCCGGGGTCTACCCGGGCCTGGATTTAAGTTTTGTCGCTTCAACCGGAGGAAACTAATGCGACACTTGAGAACGACCAAGGACAGTCTTCTGACCATGACCAGCGCGCTCGCGCTGATCGCGGCTTCGATGACGATCGCCGCGCCGGCGCGCGCGGACGAGGCCGCCGCCAAGAAGTGGATCGACAGCGAATTCCAGCCGTCGACCCTGTCGAAAGACGATGCGCTGAAGGAAATGCAGTGGTTCATCAAGGCCGCTGAACCCTTCAAGGGCATGGAGATCAACGTCGTCTCCGAAACGCTGACGACCCACGAATATGAATCCCGCACGCTCGCCAAGGCGTTCGAGGAAATCACCGGCATCAAGGTCAAGCACGACATCATCCAGGAAGGTGACGTCGTCGAAAAGATCCAGACCCAGATGCAGTCCGGCAAGAACGTCTATGACGGCTGGATCAACGACTCCGACTTCATCGGAACGCACTTCCGCTACGGCCAGGCGGTCGACCTGACCGACTGGATGGCGAAGGACGGCAAGGACGTCACCGACCCGATGCTCGACGTCAACGACTTCATCGGCAAGTCGTTCACGACCGCGCCGAACGGTCACCTCTATCAGCTGCCCGACCAGCAGTTCGCCAACCTTTACTGGTTCCGGTACGACTGGTTCACCAATCCGGACTACAAGGCCAAGTTCAAGGCCAAGTATGGCTACGAGCTCGGCGTTCCCGTGAACTGGTCGGCTTACGAAGACATCGCCGACTTCTTCACCAACGACGTCAAGGAGATCAACGGCGCCAAGGTTTACGGCCATATGGACTATGGCAAGAAGGATCCCTCGCTCGGCTGGCGGTTCACCGACGCCTGGCTGTCGATGGCCGGCAACGGCGACAAGGGCATCCCGAACGGCCTGCCGGTCGACGAATGGGGCATCCGCATGGAAGGCTGCCGTCCGGTCGGCTCCTCGGTCGAGCGTGGCGGCGACGTCAACGGCCCGGCAGCGGTCTATTCGATCGTCAAGTATCTCGACTGGATGAAGAAGTATGCTCCGCCGCAGGCGCAGGGCATGACCTTCTCCGAGTCGGGCCCGGTGCCGTCGCAGGGCAACATCGCCCAGCAGATCTTCTGGTACACCGCCTTCACCGCCGACATGGTGAAGCCCGGGCTGCCCGTGATGAACGCGGACGGTACGCCGAAGTGGCGTATGGCTCCGTCGCCGCACGGCGCGTACTGGAAGGACGGCATGAAGCTCGGCTATCAGGACGTGGGATCGGCGACCTTGCTGAAGTCGACCCCGGTCGACCGCCGCAAGGCGGCCTGGCTCTATCTCCAGTTCATCGTCTCCAAGACGGTCAGCCTGAAGAAGAGCCATGTTGGTCTGACCTTCATCCGCGAATCCGACATCTGGGACAAGTCGTTCACCGAACGCGCGCCGAAGCTCGGCGGCCTGATCGAGTTCTACCGCTCGCCCGCGCGCGTGCAGTGGACCCCGACCGGCAACAACGTGCCTGACTATCCGAAGCTCGCCCAGCTGTGGTGGCAGAACATCGGCGACGCGTCGTCCGGTGCGAAGACGCCGCAAGCCGCGATGGATGCGCTCGCAGCCGCTCAGGACTCGGTGATGGAGCGTCTCGAGAAGTCCGGTGTGCAGGGTGCCTGCGGACCGAAGCTCAACCCGAAGAAGACGGCTGAGTTCTGGTACGACAAGTCGGCCAAGGACGGCAACATCGCTCCGCAGCGCAAGCTGGCGAACGAGAAGCCGAAGGGCGAAACCGTCGACTACGACACGCTGATCAAGTCGTGGCCGGCCTCGCCGCCGAAGCGCGCCGAAGCGAAGTAATTCGCCGACGTCATCATGGCCGGGTTCGTCCCGGCCATCCATGAGAGCAGAAGGCCGGGAGCAATCCCGGCCTTTTGTCGTATTGCCCTCTTGCCTTGCGGGCGGGCTTGATCTGAACTGGCCGGGACACAGACGCGAGACTTCGTCATGCGCATGATTTTCCGTTGCGACCCAAAGCTGGCCGGCCATCTGCTGCGGCCGTTTCCAGCGCGCACCGCCTTGCCCGACTGGCTGCGGGCGATGCCTGCGAGCGCGCATTCGGATATCCACGGCCGCGATATCCGCACGGTCAAGCAATGCCCGCCCTTCGTCGATGCGATGGCGTACGGGGTCATGATCCCGCTGCCCTGCGACGTCAGGATCGAGGCCGGCGCGTTCTCGTGGGATTGGGACATTCCCGAACCGGAGACATCAGGTCATCCACGCGCGCCGCTCAGCTTCCATCCCGTCGCGCAATTTGCCGCGGCGCCTTTCTCCAACGGGCGCTCTGCGCTCAAGTTCAACAGTTTCTGGACCATCGAGCTCGAGCCCGGCTGGTCGCTGTTCGCGACGCATCCGGTCAACCGCGACGACCTGCCGTTCCGCCTCGTTTCGGGCCTGGTCGACGCCGACCGCTTTCACGATGGGGGCATCAATTTTCCCGCCGTGTGGATCAGGCCGGATTTTTCCGGGGTCCTGGAAAAGGGAACGCCGATTGCACAATGCTTTGCCGTGCCGCGACAAGCGCCGGAGCTGACGTTCGAGCCTTTCGACGCCGCGCACCGGCAGTCCTACGAGAAGGTCGTTGCCGACGTGCTGGCCGCGCCCAACGTCTATCGCAAGCGGTTTCGTGCCAAGCGCGGGCGCCTAACGCGCTAATAGCGCACGCCGCAGGGCGTCCTCCTCGATCCATAGCCGGCCGTGCGAGGCCGAGGTCAGCGCCATCGCGATCGAGCCGAACAGCTGCGAGCGCAGGCGATAGGCCTGTCCGAACGCGTCCATGGCGGCATCCAGCTCGCCACTCTCCTGCAGGGCGATGCCGAGATTGAGCGCGGCCTCGGCATGGTCGGGCTTGAGCGCGAAGGCCTTGCGATAGGCGCTGGCTGCGCCGTCATGGTCGCGCAAATCCTGTCGCGCAAGGCCAAGATTGAACCACACCGAAGCCGGCGCGTCGGCTTCGGTCGCCTGCGCGAGCAGGCTTGCGGCGGTGGCGGCATCGCCATCCTCCCACGCCAGCCGCCCGAGCTGCGCCGTTGCTTCCTGATGGCCGGGGATGACCTTGAGGATGGCCTGCCAGGCCCCGCGGGCCTGATCCCGCAGCCCGGCCATCTCGAGCGTTCGTGCTTTCTCGATGAACATCTCGCGCTGCGGGCTGTTGCCGATCGCGGCATCGAGATGGGCGAGCGCGGCGTCGAACTGGCCCTCGCTGCGCGCGATGCGCGCCGCCAGCAGCCGGGCCGGCGCGTTGTTCGGCCGTTTGGCGAGACTCACGTCGATATGCGCATGCGCCGGGGCGGCGGCACCTCTGGAGAACAACACGGCAGCGAGCAGATGATGCAGCACCGGATCGCCGGGATCGCGTGCAAGGCCCTGTTCGCACAGACGCTGCGCCTCGTCCGGCTTGCCCGAATTGACCGCTGCAGTCGCGCGGCGAACGAGTGTCTGCGTGTCATCCATCGCCGCATTAGAGCAAGAACGAGACGGCGCAGCAATACAGTGCGATTGGACACGTCAACCGACACAAAAGGCCGCGAGCGATCCGGCCTTGTTTCTTTCTTGCCTCGTGCCGCTTGCGGGGAGAGGCCGACACGCGAAGCGTGGCGGGTGAGGAGGACGCTCCGCGAGTCCAACTACCATCGTGCTTGCGGAGACTCCCGCTCACCCCGACCCTCTCCCCGCAAGCGGGGAGAGGGAGGACAAAAGCTACTCCGCCGGCTCGGCCGCGAGCGTCGGATAATCCGTGTAGCCCCTGGCGCCGCCACCGTAGAACGTGTTCTTGTCCCAATCGTTCAGTGCTGCGCCCTTCTTCAGCCGCTCGACCAGGTCGGGGTTGGAGATGAACGGCTTGCCGAAGGCGATCAGGTCGGCCGCGTCAGCGTCCAGCACCTTGGCGGCGAGATCGAAATCATAGCCGTTGTTGGCCATGTACGCGCCCGCGAAGCGCTTGCGCAGGGATGCGTAGTCGAACGGCGCGACGTCGCGCGGTCCGCCGGTGGCGCCCTCGATGACGTGGAGATAGACGAGCTTCAGCGCGTTCAGCCCATCGACGATGTGATCGAACAACGGCTGCGGATTGGAATCCGAGATGTCGTTTGCCGGCGTCACCGGCGAGATGCGGATGCCGGTCCGGTCGGCGCCGGCCTCCGCCACCACGGCCTTCGAGACCTCCAACATCAGCCGCGCACGGTTCTCGATCGAGCCGCCATAGGCATCCGTGCGCTTGTTGGCGCCGTCCTTGGCGAACTGGTCGAGCAGATAGCCGTTGGCGCCATGGATCTCGACGCCGTCGAAGCCGGCCTCCAGTGCATTCTTCGCAGCCCGTTTGAAGTCGTCGATGATCCCTGGAATTTCGGAGAGCTCGAGCGCGCGCGGCTCGGAGACGTCAGCAAAGGTACCGTTGACGAAAGTCTTGCCCTTGGCGCGGATCGCGCTCGGCGCCACCGGGGCTGCGCCACCCGCCTGGAGGTCGACATGCGAGATGCGGCCGACATGCCAGAGCTGGATGAAGATCTTGCCGCCGCGCTCGTGCACCTTGTCGTTGACCTTGCGCCAGCCGGCGACCTGCTCCCTGGAATAGATGCCGGGGGTGTCTTGATAGCCCTGGCCTTGCTGCGAGACCTGGCTCGCTTCGGTGATCAGGAGGCCTGCGGAGGCGCGCTGGCTGTAATAGTCGGCCGCGAGCGGCGAGGGGACGAAGGTGCCGGGTACCGCGCGATTGCGCGTCAGCGGCGCCATCACCAGGCGATTGGCCAGCGTGATCGGGCCGAGCTTGTAGGTCTCAAACAATTTGGTCGGACGGCTCATTGGGAGTGTTTCCAGGCGGTGAGAGGTCCGGAACACTTGTGCATTGCGATATCAGGCGCAAGGGACGAGCCATACGGAAAGTGCAGGCGAGCTACGCGGCGGGGACCGCGCAGCATGATTCATGCGCATTTTCGGCCGCGGCAGCGTGATTTCGCTGCCGTGCCGGTGCGATGCCGCAAGTCAGCTCATGCCCAGGAAATCGCGCTTGCCGATCTCGACGCCGTTATGGCGCAGGATGCCGTGCGCGGTGGTGGCATGGAAATAAAAGTTCGGCAACGAGACCGAGCTGAAGAACTGCTGGCCCTTCAAGGTCACGGTCCGGTCGGGACCAATAGGGAAAGTGACGTCCCTGGCATCGGCGCCCTCGAACTGTTCCGGCTTGAACGATTTCACGAAGTCGATGGTCTTCGCCAGCCGCTGCTTCAATTCCGCAAAGCTGGTTTCGGTGTCCGGCATGGACGGCACCTCGGTTTGCGTGAGCCGTGCACAGCCCTTGGCCGAAAAGTCGCTGACGAGCTGGATCTGCTTCGACAGCGGCAGCATGTCCGGGAAGAGGCGGGAGCCGAGCAGCACGCTCGGGTCGATCTTTTTGGCCGCGCAATGCGCCTCGGCCTTGGTGAGCAGGCCGGTCATGCTGTTGAGCATTTGCAAATAGGCGGGGACGACGGCGTCGTAGAAGGACATGTGATGCTCGCTTCAAATGGTGAGAAATCCCAGGCGAAAACCTGAGCCACTCACATGGGAGCCTCATGGAATAATACAATCGTCGAAGCGGCTTGTGCGGTGCGAAAATTCTACCGCACCGTCGCCTGGGGCAGTGCCTGTGCCGTGTTGCCACGCATGCGGGCCAGAAGCTCCGCGGTCGGCCAGGAATCGGCCGGCAGGCCGTATTTGATCTGCATCGCCTTGACGGCGGTGCGGCTCTGCTGCCCCAGCACGCCGTCGATCTTGCCGACATTGAAGCCGGCTTGGACCAGAAGCTGCTGCAAGTGCTTGAGCTCGTTGAACGGCAGTTGCGCCACTGGCCCGGCGGGCCTGCGCATCGGCGCTGCACCGGCAATACGCGAGGCGAGATAGCCCGCCGTGGTCGAATAGATCAGCGAGTTATTCCACTCGGTGTAGGCCGCGAAGTTCGCGTAGGCCATGAAGGCCGGCCCGAAGCGTCCCATCGGCAACAACACGGAGCCTGCGAGACTGTCGTTCGGCAGCGGCCGGCCGTCGGGATAGGTGACGCCGAACTGCGCCCATTTCGAGCGCGGCAGCTGCACGCTGAGATCGGTCTGCTCCCACGGCAGGTTCGGGGGCACCTTGATCTCTTCCAGCCACGGCTCGCCGCGCCGCCACTTCAGGCCGTTGGCGATGTAGTTCGCCGTCGAGCCGATCACGTCGTCCTCGCTGCGCAGGAGGTCGCGCCGCCCGTCGCCGTCATAATCGACGGCGTAATTGACGTAGTGCGTCGGCAGGAATTGGGTCTGGCCGAGCTCACCGGCCCAGGAGCCGATCATCTCATCGGGCGTGAGATCGCCGCGGTCGATGATTTTCAGCGCGGCGATGGTCTCGTTCACGAACATCTCCGAGCGCCGGCAGTCATAGGCGAGCGACACCAGCGATTTCAGCGTCGGCAGATTGCCCATGTTGGCGCCGAAATCGCTCTCGAGGCCCCAGAATGCGGCAATCACTGCCGGCGGCACGCCGTATTCCTTCTCGGCACGCGCGAACGCCGCTGCGTGTTGCTTGATGTGCTGTTGGCCGTTCTGCATGCGATAGGGCGCGGCCATGCGGCCGGCAAATTCGGTGAAGAGCTGGCCGAACACGCGCTGCCCGCGGTCGCGGTTGACGATGCCCTGGTCGTAGACGAGATAGGGCGAAGCCTCCGATATGGTTCGCTGCGACACGCCGGCAGCGATCGCCTGCTGTTTCACGTCAGCCAGGAAGCGATCGAAGTTCGCCCCATTGTGGCACGAGGCAGCGCGCGGCGAAGGCGCGGTCGGCTTCGGCGCCGGGGGTCTTGCGGGCGGCGGTGCGAACTGGGCAGAAGCGGTCGTGGAGCAAGCGAGGAGCGCGACGGCCGCGATTGCAAATCGGGTCTGGAGCATAGGGGTCCGGCGGGGAGGACAGGCGTGGATTCGCCCGAAGTCTAAAGCATGATCTCGAAAAGTGCGAAGCCGTTTTCCGAAAAGATCAGGCCTATCCAAACAACCGCATCAGCAGCGCCTTGCCGACGGGGAGCGCCTTGACGCCCTGGTAGGCGCGCACATACTCGCCGGCATAGAACGCCCTGATCGCATGCACGCGCGCGTCCATGCTCTCCTCGAAGCGCACCGCGAATCCGTCTGCGGTCCGCCGCACCACGATCGCGACGATCGAGCGGCCGTAGATCTGGCACTCGATCGTGCTGCCGGGCGCCGGCGGCGCGGGGTCGATCAGCCGGGCGCCGGTGATCGAGATGTCGGCGAGCCGCGCCAGATGCGACCTGCCGTTCTGGTGCAGCAGCACCGGCTCGTTGCGATCAAAACGCTCCGCCTTGCGCTTGCGCGGCTGCTCGATGCAGACGAAGCAGACCACCGTGAGGATGATGGCGTTGTAGAGGCTCCACGCCAGCGCCAGCCCGCCATAGGCGATGTTCTCGCCGCGCAGATGCAGGAGGAAGGCATAGGCGATGGCCGCGAGCGTGATGACGAGCGCGGTGCCGTAGAGCCGCAGCAACGGCCATTCGACGAACCGCCGGCCGCGGTCGCCGCCTTTCGCGGTGACCTTGAATTTGTGTCCTTTCGGCTTCAGGAGACCGGTTGTCACCGCCTTGAGCACGGCAGGCGCCGCGATGAGTTGCGAGACGTCCGTCATCATGGCGAGCGAGCGGCCGCGCGACAGCCAGGCCATGGCGAGACCGTGCCAGATATAGAACGGCAGAAAATAGCGCAGCAGCTCGATCAGGTCGGCCCGGACCGCCTTGATGCCGAACAGCAGGAACAGCCAGGGCACCACGAGGCCGGCAACTTTCCATGGGTAGACCGCGGCCCAGCTCATGAAAGCATCGACCAGCGAGAGCCGGTCGATGAAGGAAAGCTTCGACTGCCGCGACAGCGGCCCGCTGCGGCCGCGCACGATCTGCATCAGGCCGAGGCACCAGCGGCCGCGCTGGGTGATGTATTCCTTCAGCCCTTCCGGCGCGAGACCGATCGTCAATCGCTCGTTGAGATAGATCGTGGTGAGACCGCATTCCTTCAGGCGCAGCGTGACGAGATAGTCTTCTGTCACCGAGTCGGTCGGGAAGCCGCCGATTCGCACGAGCCCGGCATAGCGGATGAGCGACGAGGTGCCGCAGCAGAAGGCGACGCCCCAGGCATCCTTCGCCGGCAGTAGGATATCGAAGAAGAAGCGTTGCTCGTCCGGCCAGACGTCGGTTGCGGCAAGGTTGGTCTGAATCGGGTCGGGATTGATGAAGTGCTGCGGCGTCTGCACCACGCCGACCGAGGGATCGTCCATCAGCGAGATGGTTCGCGCCAGGAAGTCGGGCCGCGGCACGAAATCCGCGTCGAGGAGGGCGACGAATTGCGGCGGCTCCGGCAGCGCGCCGACATGCCGGAGCGCATGGTTGATGTTGCCGGCCTTGGCGTGGCGGTTGTCGGGCCGCGCCAGATAGTAGCAGCCGAGCTCGCCCGAAAGCCGCCTCAGCCAGGGCCGCCGTCCGTCGTCGAGCACCCAGACGCGGTAATTGCCGTACTGCATGCCGGTGGCGCCGATGATGGTGCGCTCGAGGATCGAACGCTCCTCGTTGTAGGTGCAGATGAAGACGTCGATCAGCGGCGGGTGCGGATCTCTGGCCCGGCCGTCGATCCTGGCAGCCGTGGTACGTTCGCGCGTGCGGCTGAGAAACAGCAGCGACAGCGCGACCGCAACGAGCGAGGCGACCTCCAGCAGCATGAAGGGATAGCCGATCACGGCATCAGCCGTCAGATGCGGCAGCGGCAGCGTTGCCGTGACACGCCAGTGGAGATAGCGCAGCATGAGACCGAGCGAGGCGACGGCGAGCAACGAGCGTGCCATCGTGCTCTCGCGCCGGAGCAGCGGCACGATCGCCATGAAGGCGCCGAGCGCGATCAGCCCGGGGGTCAGCGCCGCCGTCATGGCGCGATCTCTTGCCTCGCGAACACGACGCGGCCGGTGCGGCCGACCGTGCAGGCATGGGCAGCGGCATCGGCGAGCGCAACGGTCACGCGATACGGCTCCTTGCTCAGCGCATCGGGATTGATGGCGAGATTGGCGGGCGCGCCGGCGGCGCCGGTCAGGTTGACCACGGTGCCGGAGATCGGCGCGCCGCCGTCGTTCGGCTCGAACGTGGCGTGGTCGCCGAGCTGCAGGCGGTTATAGACGCTCTCGGTGACGTTGGCCGTGATGACGGCGCCGCTGCAGTCGAGCACCTTGAGCAGCGGCTGTCCGGCCTGCACGTCCTCGCCCGGTGAGGTCATCATCTCCCAGACGCGGCCTGCGACCGGGGTCTTGATGTCGGCCTCGGAGAGATCGGCAAAGCGCGCGTCCTCGGTGATGATCTCGCTGCCGAGCCAGGTGATCTCGGTGTCGATGCGCGAAAGATCGGCCTCGAGATCGTTCGCGCGCTGGCGCATCTCCTCCTCGCGCTGCACCGAGCTTGGCCGATCGTTATAGCTGTCGCCGAGGAACGAGCCGTTCTGCGCCGCGGTGAGCTCGACCTTGGCGGCATCGAGCCGCTTGCGCGCGCCGAGCTCGGTCTGCTGCGCCACCGAAAGCTCGCGCGTCAGCCGCGCGAGCTCGACGGTGGAGACGTTGCCGGTTTTCGCCAGCGACGAGGCGCGGTCGACGGCGGCGCTGGCCTCCTCCCGCCGCGCTGCGGCCGCCTCGATCGAGGTCTGGATCTCGGCGATGCGTGCTTCGAGCTGGAGCACGCGCCCGTCCCGGAACTGTGCGGCCTGCCGCGCGAGGTCCGCTTGCGCGGCCTGCGCCGTGGCGAGCTTGGCGGCGACGCTCGGCCGCTCGTTCTCGAGGCGCGACTTCTGCCGCCGGAGATCATCGAGCCGCGTGCGATCGCTGCGCGAGTTCGCCACGCGCAGCACGACGGTGCCGGCCTCGAGTCTGGCCTGGTCGTGGAGCGGAGCGGCGGCGGCCACGCGCCCCCCGATCGGCGCGCGCAGCGTGACGAGCCGGGAGTTCAGCACGGCCTCGACGCTGGAATTCTGCCACATTGCGCGCAATGGCAGCCAGCCGAACACGGCGACGATGGCGAGCCCTGCCGCGATCTTCATGCCGCGCCGCAGATGCAGCCAGCGCCGAGCCGCCGCCGGAGGTTCCGTCCGCGCATCGGGTCCGGGGGTGTGGTCCTCATGGGGGAGCAGCTCCTCGTGCAAGGTCTGTCGCAGGCTCTTGGCGTCACTTTTCGTGTCGTGAGCGGAGCTGTCGTCGACGGAAGCGGTGCGAGAGCGGTCCATCATGGCAGTCACCTTGCTGACGGGGGCGGGCGGAACCGGATAGTGCCCAAAGGACCGCTCGGCGTGCCGGCTGGCGCCGATTAAGCCGAAGCTGCGCTTTCTAATGTTATAAACTACAGCGTGTGTTTTTGGGTAAATGCTGGTCAACTTTTAGTGACGGCGAAACGATGATCGCGCATCTCGCCGCGGCCGGGCGACGCACCAGCATGACCTTGCACCGACCCGCTGCTTTCCTACTTCGAGGGGCGCCGGCCAAAGGCGGTCGCCTTGGCAGGCCAGGGGAGACGGCCATGAACTATCTGCGTACCGCAATGCTTCTCGCCGGCCTCACCGCCCTGTTCATGGGCGTGGGCTATCTGATCGGCGGCGCGGGCGGCGCCATGATCGCGCTCGTGATTGCGGCCGCGACCAATCTCTTCACCTACTGGAACTCCGACCGCGCTGTGCTCTCGATGTACGGCGCCCATGAGGTCGATCGTCGCAGCGCTCCGGAGCTGGTCGATCTCGTCGCCGAGCTGGCGGGCCGTGCGGGCCTGCCGATGCCGCGCCTATTCCTGATGGACGAACCACAGCCCAACGCGTTCGCGACGGGGCGCAATCCCGAGAATGCCGCGGTGGCCGTTACCACGGGTCTGGTGCGCCAGCTCAGTCGCGAGGAGCTTGCCGGGGTGATCGCGCACGAGCTTGCGCATATCAAGCATCACGACACGCTGCTCATGACGGTGACCGCGACGATCGCGGGCGCCATTTCGATGCTGGCGCAGTTCGGCATGTTCTTCGGGGGCAACCGCGACAATAACGGTCCGGGCATCGTCGGCTCCATCCTGATGATGATCCTGGCGCCGCTCGGGGCCATGCTGGTGCAGATGGCGATCAGCCGGACCCGCGAATACGCCGCCGACGATCTCGGCGCGCGCATCGCGGGCCAGCCGATGTGGCTTGCCTCGGCGCTACTCAAGATCGAGAGCGCGGCGCATCAGGTGCCGAATGTCGAGGCCGAGCGAAACCCTGCGACCGCGCACATGTTCATCATCAACCCGCTGTCGGGCCATGGCGTCGACAATCTCTTCGCCACCCATCCCTCGACGCAGAACCGCATCGCCGCGCTCCAGCGGCTCGCGGCCGAGCTCGGCACGCAAGCCGCGCCGTCCGTCGGCGCCAACGAGAACTATCCGGCGCATGGCCCGTGGGGCCGCTCGTCGTCGCGTGGCCCCTGGGGCTGACACGGAGATTCTGCCTCGTTTTGTGACCTGGCGCACAGAGGGCCTGCCCGGCCGGTGTTAACACCTCACCGAGAGTGTTCCTTCGAAAGGGGATGCGTGGCCGGGCCTTTGCCTGCCACCGTCGAAGATGACCAGAGCTGCCGTGCCATTGTTGATCGTCCTGGGCGTGGCCATTGGCCTGTCCACGCACACGGTCGTGAATTGCGGCGATGAGGACGACCCCGACATTTGCTCGGCGGTGATCGGCTTCTCGCCGTTGCGCGGCTCCCTGATCGCCTTCGCTTATGAGGGGCGCGGGCGGATCGCGCTGCGCCACGGCGACAATGGCCGGGCGATCACCGATTTCAGCGAGGCCATTCACCTCAATCCCAACAGGGCCTCGCTCTATCGCGATCGCGCGACGGCCTACCGGCAGAACGGCGAGCAGGAGCTTGCGATCGCCGATTATGACGAGGCGATTGCGCTCGATCCCAAACCCGCCGCGCCCTATCACGAGCGCGGCCTCGCGCTCGCTGCCAAGGGCGATCTCGACCGCGCGATCCTGAGCTACAGCACGGCGGTCCGCCTCGACCCCACAGACGCGCAGGCCCGCCTCGACCGCGGCCTTGCATTCCTCGCCCGCGGCCAGGCCGCTGATGCCGGCGCCGACTTCGAGGCGGCCCTCGCGCTGCCTCCCGGCAAGGATAGCCGGACCCACGACGCCGCGCGCGCCAAGCTCGCCGAACTCACGCATGCCGAGCCGACGCAGGTTTCGGCGCCGCGGCAGTGAAACTTGGTCGCGGCGAGCCACCCTCTCTCGCAAGGGAAAGCGAACAAAGCGCGACTACTTCGCCTTCTTGGCCTTCTTCGCCTTTGCAGCCTTCTTCGCCGGCTTTTCCTTCGCAGGCTTCTCCGCCTTGACCGCGACGGGCGTGCTGGCGACGAGCCGCATGGCGCGGGCGTAGCTGTCGGCGACGTTGTCTGCGGACATCTGAAGGCGCCTTGCGGCGGCGGTGGCCTGCTCCATGGTGGCCTTGGCCATCATCTTGAAGCGAGCGCCGGTCTCGTTGCCTTTGGCCTTGGCTGCAAGGCCGTTGAAGCGATCCCGCCGCTGCTTGGCGCGGGATATCAAGCCCGTATGCAGCTGTCTGGCCAATTGCCGGATCACGACATCCAGGTCGGCGTCCGCCATGTCTTCCATCCCTTTCGAAACAGTCCCAATCGATGCGGCCGGACTATGCAGATCAGCCCCCACCTTGGCAATTCCCGGTGGGCCGTCATCCGCAGCTTCCGGCACCCAAAACAAAAAGCCGCGCTTTTCACGCGGCTTTTGCGAATCTGCCGGGCCCGTTATTTCAGCGAGGCGACCGGTCCGCTCGAAGCCGCTGCCGGATCGGGGTCGAAGCCGAACACGCCGACCAGATATTTGTAATAGTCCGGCATCTTCTCCTTGAGCGCTTCGCGGGTCTTCGGGTCCTGGTAATCGCTCTTGCCGGCCAGGAAGATGCTGGCGGTCACCGCAAAGAACTCCATGTGATTCTTCATCGCATAGGCGTCCTTGGGCAGGAGATCCTTGGACTTGGCATAAGCGTAATAGCTGATCACGCCCTTGTTGGCGTAGCCGTCCGGCAGCAGCCTCGCGTGATAAGCGTGCAGCATCTCATGCAGCAGCACGGCCTCCTTCTCGTAACGCATCATGTCCGGCCGGACCATGATCACGCCGAGCCCGGAATCGACGGCGAGGTCGACCGCATTCGGGTTGGTCCAGCGTTGCGTGTCGTGGTCCCACACCGTCAGCGTCCGCGGCGTGCTGCGCTGGAGGTCCGGCGTGACCCGGCCGTAGCACGCGGTCGCGGCGCCCTCGTCGAGACAGGCGAGCTCGCTCGCGATGATCGGAACGGTGCGGAAGAAGCGCATCACGCGCGGCGAGAGGCCGGCGGCCTCCACGACGTCGATCTGCTGCTTCAGATTATCGGTGAGCTTGTCGAGGTCCTTGCGATCGGACGCCTCCGACAGGTCGAACATGTAGCCGCGATAGCTCTGAAACCCCGGCGGCAGCTTCGCGGCAGCGGCCGATGCGACGTCGAGAGAGCCGGCGTGGGACGGATTGGCGAACAGCGCGCCGACAATGGTCGCGGTCAGCAGCAACGCAATGCGCATATGAACCCCCTGATGTCACTTCACGCGGCAGGATAGGCTGCCGTTGTTTGCGAAAAGTGAGTGGGGCGAGACTAAGCCAGCGATGTTGAGGCGTGCTTAAATCCCGGTTGCAGATCGGCGGCGCGGGTTAGGGCAGGGTTAACCAAGCCGTAGATCGCAGGCGCGCTTGGGCGTAGCATGCTCTCGGGCACCACGCCCACATCGATAGGGAGGATGCCATGTATGCCGCCATCCGTCAGGCCAAGGCGAAGAGTGGAAGCGCCGAAGAGCTGGCGCGCCGCATCAAGGACGGCGCCGTTCCGATCATCAGCGACGTCGACGGCTTCAGGGCCTATTACGTGGTCTACGCCGGCGACGACACGGTGACCGCGATCTCCATCTTCGACAAGTTCGAGCAGGCCGAGGAGGCGAACAAGCGCGCCATCGCCTGGATCGAGAAGGACCTGGGCTCGCTGCTCGCAGGGCATGCGAGCGCTGCGGCGGGGCCGGTGATCGTGCATACGCTGGCGTGAGTCCTCGTCGTTGCGAGGAGCGAAGCGACGAAGCAATCCAGCTTGCGGAGACAGCCTGGATTGCTTCGCTTCGCTCGCAATGACGAGACGGAGGAGAGAGCGTGCCTCACAGCTCCCTCGCATTCGAGAACGCGAAACTCGACACCCTTCTCGTCGTCTCGTCCAGGATCAGCGTGCGCGTGATCGGCGGCTCGGCGCGCTGGGCGCAGTTTTCGCGCTCGCAGAGGCGGCAGTTGACGCCGATCGGCGTGCCCTCGGTTTTCTCGAGATCGATGCCGGCGGCGTAGGTCAGGCGTGCGGCGTGGCGGATCTCGCAGCCGAGTCCGATGGCAAAGCGCGGCTGCGGCAGCGGGTGCGGCGCGACCGGACGACGCACCATCTGCGCAATCGAGAAATAGCGCGTGCCGTCGGACAGTTCGATCACCTGCTTCAACAGGCGATCAGGCGTGTCGAAGGTCGAGTGCACGTTCCACAGCGGACAGGTGCCGCCGAATTTCGAAAACGGGAAGGTGCCGGATGAAAACCGCTTCGACACGTTGCCGGCATTGTCGACGCGCAGCAGGAAGAACGGGATGCCGCGAGCGTTTGGGCGCTGCAGCGTGGTGAGGCGATGGCAGACCTGCTCGAAGCCGGAATTGAAGCGCTGGGCCAGCACGTGGATGTCGTAATTGAGCGCTTCGGCCGCCGCGAGGAAGGCCGGGTAGGGCATCATCACGGCTGCTGCAAAATAATTGCCGAGCGTGATCCGGAACAGCCGCCGCGGCGCGTCATCGAGCGGGCCGGCGCGACCGATGATGGTCTCAAGGGCTTGCGCGCATTCCCCTAAGCCGAGCTGGAAGGCGAGCTGGAAGGCTCGACCGGGTGGATCCACCAGCTCCGAGATCAGGAGCTGGCGGCGGTGGCGATCGAAACGACGCAGCGTCTCCCGCATCACGTCGACGGGCATGATCCGGGTCTGGATCGAATGCTTTTCGCGAAGGCGATTGACGAGCGCCGCATAGAGTTCCTCGGCCGGGACGTTCAGTTCGTCGCGCAGGTTTTCCGCGGCCTGTTCGAGCTCCGGAAAATAATTGCGGTTGGCCTCGATCAGCTCGCGCACGCGCTCGACCGGATTGGCCTCGTAGCGCGTGCCGACGTCGCGGTCCGCCATTTGCGCGGCCGCCAGCGTCTCGCCCTGGCGGGCCTCAGTATAGGCGGCATACAGTCGTTGCAGCGCATGGGTGACCCCGGGGCAGAGCTCGGCGAGGTCGCGCAGCTCCTGCTTGGGAACGTCGATCTGGCGGAACAGCGGATCGGAGAAGATCTCGTTGAGCTCGGCGAAGAAGCGGTCCTCGTCGGCGGTGGCGAGGTCGCGCAGATCGAGGTCATAGGTCTCCGCCAGCCGCAGCAGGATCTGCGCCGTCACCGGGCGCTGGTTCCGCTCGATCAGATTGACGTAGCTCGGCGAGATCCCGAGCCCCTCGGCAATCTGGGTCTGCGACAGCCCCAATTGCTGGCGGATCCTCCGGAAGCGCGGGCCGACGAACAGTTTCTTCCCGGATTCGGCGGGCATTGTCAGGTCTCCAGAGTGATCAAGGTCAGCATTTCTGACCTATAATTTACAAAATTTACAAAATTACATCTACTACATGTTCTGATGTTACATGACATCACCATTCAATTACAAGGGATCTGTACGAACTTCTGTTTCTGGCGTTTATCTCACGCCACGCATTTCGCAATGCATTGTCAAAAATGTCGATGACGGGCCTATCGCTCCGCCATCCGTCGAGAAGGATAAGGCACATGAACTACCAGCCTCGCGGCATCAGCACCCTCCAGGGCCCGGCTTCCTATCAGAGCGAAGTCGAAGCGGCCCAGGCGCTCCTTGAGACCCAGCCGACCTGGAACGGCGTGTCAGCCGAGGCCGTCGCCCGCATGCGCCTGCAGAACCGCTTCAAGACCGGTCTCGACATCGCCCGCTACACCGCGGCGCTGATGCGGGCCGACATGGCGGCCTATGACAAGGATCCGACCAAGTACACCCAGTCGCTCGGTTGCTGGCACGGGTTCATCGCCCAGCAGAAGCTGATCTCGGTCAAGAAGCACTTTGGTGGCAAGACCGATCGCACCTATCTCTACCTCTCCGGCTGGATGATCGCGGCATTGCGCTCCGAGTTCGGACCGCTGCCCGACCAGTCGATGCACGAGAAGACCGCGGTGCCGGCGCTGATCGAGGAGCTCTACACCTTCCTTCGTCAGGCGGATTCCCGTGAGCTCAACGATATCTTCCGCGCGCTCGACAAGGCGCGCAAGGAAGGTGACAAGACGCGCGAGAAGGAGCTGATCGCGAAGATCGACAACTTCCAGACCCATGTCGTGCCTGTCATCGCCGACATCGACGCGGGCTTCGGCAACGCCGAGGCGACCTATCTTCTCGCCAAGAAGATGATCGAAGCGGGCGCCTGCGCGCTCCAGATCGAGAACCAGGTCTCCGACGAGAAGCAGTGCGGTCACCAGGACGGCAAGGTCACGGTTCCGCACGAGGTGTTCATTGCCAAGATCCGCGCCTGCCGCCATGCTTTCCTCGAGCTCGGCGTCGAAGACGGCATCATCGTCACCCGGACCGACTCGCTCGGCGCTGGTCTCACGCAGCAGATCGCCGTGAGCCACAAGCCGGGCGACATCGGCGACCAGTACAACAGCTTCCTCGATTGCGAGGACATCACCGCGGAGAACGCCCGCAACGGCGACGTCATCATCAACCGCAACGGCAAGATGATGCGCCCGAAGCGGTTGCCCTCGAACCTCTATCAGTTCCGTCCCGGCACGGGCGAGGACCGCTGCGTGCTCGACAGCATCACCTCACTGCAGAACGGCGCGGACCTGCTCTGGATCGAGACCGAGAAGCCGCATATCGAGCAGATCGCCAAGATGGTCGACCGCATCCGTCAGGTCGTCCCGAACGCCAAGCTCGCCTACAACAACTCGCCGTCGTTCAACTGGACCATCAACTTCCGTTGGCAGGTCTATGACGCGTGGAAGGAGGCGGGCAAGGATGTCAGCAAGTACAGCCGCGCCGAGCTGATGAAGCCGGAATACGACGATACTCCGCTGGCCATCGAAGCCGACGAGCGCATCCGCACCTTCCAGGCGGACTCGGCCAAGCGCGCCGGCATCTTCCACCATCTGATCACGCTGCCGACCTACCACACGGCCGCGCTGTCCACCGACAACCTCGCGAAGGAATATTTCGGGGAGCAGGGCATGCTCGGCTACGTCAAGAACGTGCAGCGCCAGGAGATCCGTCAGGGCATCGCCTGCGCCAAGCATCAGAACATGGCCGGCTCCGATATCGGCGACGACCACAAGGAATACTTCGCAGGTGAAGCTGCCCTCAAGGCGGGCGGCGCCCACAACACGATGAACCAGTTCGGCTAACGCCACTCAACAGGAGACTGACAATGACCAAAGGCAGCAATTTCTGGGTGATCGGCGGCGAGTTCGGCTCGATGAACTTCCACAAGCTCGTCGAAGGCTCGGCCCAGGTTCAGGGTCCTTTCAAGACCCGCAAGGAGGCCGAAGACGCCTGGCGCTCGGTTTCGGAAGAGAACCGCCACAAAGCCGGCGTCCGTTTCTCGATCGTGGAAGAGCCGTCGCGGGTTTCGGCCTGACGGCTGCCTGACAAATAGAAGAAGACGTCCAAGGACGGAGGGTCCCATCCGGCGCAAGCCGGGTGGGATCGTCTGTTTTTGGCACACATGGATGGCCTGTGGGCGCTGTAAGTATCTGGAATTGTGGCCCTTTGCGGAGATCATGGTTGCTGATAGGTTAACGGCGTCGAGTAAGGACGAGGCCGACAATGTCAGAGCCCGAGACCAGCGGTATCAATCCCGGCCAGCCCCGCCCGGTGCGGCTGCGCGATGCGCTGTTGCGCGCGCGGATCGAGGCCGCTGATCGGACCGGGGTCGTCGTCGACCTCCGGGATGCCGAGGTGGCACGGCTCGAAATCCTCAACGACGCGCTCGATCCCCTGTTCGCGCAGGTGCCGGACAAGATCGATTTGTTCGACCGCGGCATCAGCCAGGGCGATACGCCGAGACTCTGGATCGACGTCGTCGCCCACATCATCATGGGCCGCGACAAGCGGCAGTACCGCTTCGTCCAGGACACCCGCTTCGGCCGCATCGTGCTCGCCGAATCGCACGACACTTCCGTCATCGTCGAAGCCGTCACCGACTACGTCGCCCGCCGCATGATCGAGCGCGAGCATGCGATGGTCGTGCCATCGGAGCCGAAGCCCGAGGTTGCGGAGCCACCGCGCCGCTCGCGCGTCTGGCCGTTCGTGCTCGGATTCATTCTCGGAGCCGCCGCACTGTTCGGCCTCGCCCTGCTCGCGGAATTGCGGAGCTGGTGACAATCCTTCAGCGACCTACACCAGCCGTGCGCGCTTGATCTCGCGGACCTGCATGGCGTGATCGATGCTTCGCACGATCTGCTCGCAGCGCCAGCCGGCATTGTCCTTCTCGATTCTGAACAGATTGTAGGCTGCCGCCGGATAGTGCCCGTGTGCGAGCGCGGACGCCGACGGCACGCCGATCGCGGGAATGTTGCCGTTGCGGCCTTCGAACCACATCGTCGAGTGGATGTGGTCGTGCCCGTGCAGGACCAGTTCGACGCCGTGACGCTTGAGCAGCGCAAGCAGCGCAGCCGAGTCCGTCAGCCGCTTCTGGCGCGCGTCGGATTTCAGCGGGTGATGCACCAGCAACACCCGGAAGACGTCCTCGGCCGCGAGCTGGTCGAGCACGCGTTCGAGATCGACGAGTTGATCGCGTCCGAGCGTGCCCGTCGCCATCAAGGGTGCGGTCGGCACCGCGCTGGAGAGGCTGATCAGTGCGGTCGGCCCGCGGCGGCGCAGGCTCGGAAAGCCGACCCTGCCGTCGTCGCTTGTGAGATAAGGCGCGAAGGTCTCGCCAAAGCGGTGATACGTGGCCCGGACATAGGCATCGTGATTGCCCGGGATCGTCGTGACGCGGTCGGGCGGGCCGACCTCGTCGAGCCAGGCGCGGGCGGGCGCGAACTCCGCCTCCATCGCCAGGTTGACGAGATCGCCTGTGACCGCGATGTGGTCGGGCGCCTGCGCCCGCAGATCGGCGACCAGCGCGTCGAGCACCTCGCGGCGCTGGTATTTGTGGCGGTTGCGCGACCAGTTGACATAGCCGAGCACACGCTTGCCGGCGAGCTCGATCAGCCGCGGCTTCGGCAGGGGCGGCAGATGCGGGTCGGACAGATGGGCGAGCGTGAAAGGTGCCGAGAAGGATGTCATCGCGCGCGATTGCCTCGCTATTCCCTTGCTGTAATGGCAAGGTCGCGCCAACTGCGCAAGCGAAGCCTGAAAAGGCGCATCATGAGAGGCCGATGGGGAAGCGCCTGGACGAGATCCGACGGAGATTCGAGCCGCTGCTGCGGCACGTCTTCCACGCCTATTTCCTGGTGGTGCGTGGCATGACCCTGGGCGTCCGCGCCGTGGTGCTGGATGCCGACAACAAGGTGTTTCTGGTCAAGCACAGCTACGTCGCGGGCTGGTACCTGCCCGGTGGCGGCGTCGACTTTGGCGAGACCATGGAACAGGCGATGCGCCGCGAGCTCAAGGAGGAGGGTGATATCGACGTGACCGGGGAAGCCGTGCTGCACGGCATCTTCCTCAACAGCCATATCTCCCGCCGCGACCACGTCGCGGTCTACGTGGTCAGGCATTTCCGGCTGGACCGGCTGCCTGCGCCGAACCGCGAGATCATCGAATGCGGCTTCTTCGACCCCGCTGCGCTGCCGGAGGGCACGACGCGGGGCACGCGGCTGCGCATCGCGGAAGTGCTCGACGGCAAGCCGGTGATGGCGACGTGGCGGTGAGGGGTCCATCGACTCTGGCAGGCATAGGTGATAGATCGCGCGAAGTTTCCAGGCTTCCACGTTTCGGGCTGTCGACATGAGCACGCAAATGCCGGTTGTCGGCGAACGGAATGTTTCGTCCGATCTCGAGCTCACCATTTTGATGCCGTGCCTCAACGAGGCCGAGACGCTCGCGACCTGCATTGCCAAAGCACAGTCGTTCCTTCGGCGGACAGGGGTCGCCGGCGAGGTGTTGATTGCCGACAACGGCAGCACCGACGGCTCGCAGGATATCGCCAGGCGCGGAGGCGCACGCGTCGTCGACGTTCCCGTTCGCGGCTACGGGGCTGCGCTGCGGGCCGGGATCGCGACGGCGCGCGGCAGCTACATCGTGATGGGCGACGCCGACGACAGCTACAGCTTCGACCGCATCGACGCGTTCCTGGAGCGGCTGCGCGCGGGTGACGACCTGGTGATGGGCAACCGGTTTCGCGGCGGCATAGAACGAGGAGCGATGCCGTTTCTCCATCGCTATCTCGGCAATCCCGTCCTGAGCTGGTTTGGACGGCTCTTCTTCGGTTCGGGGCTTGGCGACTTTCACTGCGGCATGCGCGGCTTCTCCAAGGCCGCAGTGTCGCGGCTCGATCTGCGCACGACCGGGATGGAATTCGCAAGCGAGATGGTGGTGCGAGCGACCCTCGTCAGACTGAAGATTTCCGAGGTGCCGACCACGCTGTCGAAGGACGGACGATCCCGTCCGCCGCACCTGCGGACGTGGCGCGACGGCTGGCGTCACCTCAAGTTTCTGCTGCTGTATTCACCGAGATGGCTGTTCTTCTACCCTGGCGCGCTTCTGGTTGCGGTGGGCACTGCGCTCAGCGGCCTGCTTTTCTTTGGGCCGATCAGAATCGGTGGAATAGGATTCGACATTCGCACGATGCTGGTTGCGTGCACCTGCCTGATCGTGGGCATCCAGGCCATCTGCTTTGCGACGATTGCCCGCAGATTTGCAGCGGATTTGAACCTTCTTCCATCGCCGCGACTTGGCCGCGTCATCGACGCGTTCACGCTCGAGCGTTTCGTCTTTGGCGGCGCTGCGATCCTTGTGATCGGGATCGTCGGCCTGATCACGGCGGTGGCCAGGTGGGGTGAAGTCAATTTCGGATCGCTTGACGTCTCGAGCCTGCTTCGGGTGGTGGCTCTCTCCACGACCGCGATCACCGTCGGTGCCCAGCTGGTCTTTACGGGCTTTCTCGCCGGCCTCATGTCGATCAAGCAGTCGTAAGCACGCGTGTGCTCCGGGATTCAGTGGAAAGTCGATGAAAATTCTCAAGCTCGCTTTCGGCCTGGTCTGCCTGCTGATCCTTGCCGGCAATATGCGCACGTTGTCGCGCTGGACCGAAGCGCGCGGCGTCTATGACGACGTCTGCTATCTGCGTCAGGCTCACCTGTTTCAGCTTTATGGGGTCGGCGGCCTCGATACGGACGTCTCCCGAGACGGGGATCACTTCCTGGCGCGCAAGCTGAAGGAGATCGGCTTTCCGCAAGACAGGCTCGCGCCGTGCCATCCGCCGGCGAAGAGCGGCAAATACGTCTTGCAATATCCACCGGGAACCGGATTTCTGCTGGCTCTCTTTCCGGAAGGGCATCAGGTGGTCCCGCTTTATGCGGCTGCGAGCCTGATCGTGACAGGTTTCGCGCTGCTCGGCATCTTCGCCGCGCGGTCCGCTCAGACAGTCGTTGGAGCGGGCGTGTTCGGAGCCCTTGCCGTGTACATGATGATCAATCCGACGAAGGCCAGTTATTCCATGGCCCCGACGATGGCGATCTGCGCCGCCGCGGGGTATCTGACGGCGCATTGGCTGGCCATGGGCGAGCGTGAAAAATGGTCGGTATCGTTGATCGGTCTCCTGCTCGGATTGTCGGTCAATTTCAGACTGCCAAACCTGTTCCTGGTCGCAGGCTACGTTCTGTACCTGGGCATCGCATTCCTCCGCGCGCGTACCGGCGCATCATTCGTGCGAGGGTTGATCTTTTGTCTCGCCTATGTCGCCGGCATGATACCGACCTTGGTTGCCAACGCGATCAATGCCGGCAGTCCATTTGCGACGACCTACGGTTCGGAGGATGCCATCGGACCCGAATTCAACCTGGAAATTCTCGGCCATTATCTGCATGACCTGCAATTCGGGCTGATACTGCTCGCGATCGGATCGACCGCGTGGCTGCTGCGGATCGGCGACAACGGAGCACGGCAGGTCGCCCTCCTCGTCGCCGGCAATCTCCTGGTCAATCTCTTCTTCTTCCTGAGCCACCCGATTTTCACGCCCTACTACGTGGTTCCGGTCACCATGCTCTCGCTGTGGAGCGTTTGCTTCACCGGTGTCATGCGGCCGCCCCGGTTCGCCAGGGAGGGGCAGCTCGGATAGGTGGACTGCGACCCCGCTCCGGTGGACCTTGGCCTTTCCAGATGCTACTGCGCTAGCCGACATGAACGATCTCGCAATCACCATCAGTCCCGAAGCGCCGGGCGACGCCCAGGCAATCGAGCGGCTGCACGAGCGGACGTTCGGCCCGGGCCGTTTCGTGCTCAGCGCCTATCGCATCCGCGAGCACGTCGATCACCTGCTCGACGTCTCCTTCACCGCCCATATCGGCACGCTGCTGGTTGGCTCCGTCAGGCAATTGCCGGTCATGATCGGCGAGACACCCGCGCTGCTGCTCGGACCCCTCACGGTCGAGCCGCCGTTTCGCAGCCGCGGCATCGGCCGCATGCTGATGGAGCGGGCCTTGAAGGATGCGAAGGACAGAGGGCATCGCATCGTGCTGCTGGTCGGCGACGAGCCCTATTACAGCCAAGTCGGCTTCAGGCCGGTCGAGAAGGGCCGCGTTACCATGCCGGGCCCGGTCGATGCCGCGCGTATCCTGGTGTTCGAGCTCGTTGACGGCGCGTTTGCGGGCGTCTCGGGCACCGTCGCTCCCGACTGGAGCAAGGCGCGGGGATAGCGCACCAAGCACGGCTCGAGGCTCACATGTTCCGCGTGACGGCCGATACATTGCAGGCCTATGTCGATTTCGATCCGGAGCGAAAGCGCGATCTGATCGCGCTGCATGAGCTGGTCGTATCGGCCGCTCCAGCCCTCAAGCGCTACTTCCATCGCGGAACGCCGGCGGGAGAGGCGGGAATGCGCATGAGGATGATCGGCTATGGAAAGTTTCGCTACGCCGTCAGGTCAGGAACAAGCGTGGAGTGGCCGGTGATCGGCGTTGCGCTCCAGAAAAACTACATCAGCGTCTATGTGGCGGTGACCCGACACGGCGCGCCGGTCGTATCCCATTATGCCGGAAAGCTCGGCGAGCTACGGCTCGGAAACAACAACTTCAGTTTCGAGCGCTTCGACGACCTCCAGCATGATGCGGTATCGGCCCTGGTCGCCGAGGTTGCCGGCATCGTCAAAGCGGATCCTGAGAATCCCGTTCGCTACATGCAGGGCTCGTAATCTGCCGGGCCCCCTGTGATTCCAAAGCTTTGAATGCGAAAGCCTGACCCGCTATACCGTCGGCGCGGTTTATGCCAAAAACCGGTGGCGAAGCTGACAAAGGATTCTTGAAGTTTGGCTGCACCCAAGAAGGGCGCCCCGCCCGCGGAACGCCAGAACGGGATTGATCGGACCATCGATCTCCTGGAAGCGCTGCTGCATTTGCGTGCGCCGTCCAAGCTCAGCGAGCTCGCCAAGCAAATGGGCGCGCCGCGGTCGACGGTCTATGCCATCGCCAACCGCCTGATCGAGGCGGACCTGCTCGAGAGTGTCGGCGACGGCGGTCAGGTCTATTTCGGCAAGGCCGTGCACCTCTACGGGCGGGCCTATGCGGAGGCCAATCCCCTGCATCGCCGCTGCCGGGAAGCGCTCGACCGGCTGGCGACCCAGCACAGCGCGACAGCGCAACTCTGCGCCTTGCGCGGCCGCAAATATGTGGTGGTCGATACCAGGGACGGGTCGGGCCTGTTCAGGATCACGACGGATGTTGGCGTCGAAGTGCCGCTGCCGTGGACCGCATCCGGCCGGTTGCTGCTGGATCACATGAGCCCGGCGGAGATCCGCGCGTTCGTTCCGAAAGAGGATTTTCGCCTTCCGGACGGCCGCATGCTCGACATCGACGATTTCATCAGGGACGTGGCGCGCGCGCGGCGTGACGGCAGATGCGTGACGACGGCGCTGTCCGACCGGTTCACGTCATGTCTTGCCGCGCCCGTTCGTGACAAGAAGGGTGTCGCGGTCGCGACGCTTTGCTTCGTCGTGCCTGCGGATTCGGTGAAGGAGCGCAGGGCTGCGCTGCTCGACGATTTGGTCGCCACCGCAACCGAACTCTCGGACAATCACTGATTCATTGACCAGCAGCGCGACGGCCGATGCCGCTGTTGCTCTCGTCGCGGCCGAATCTGCGTCGAGGCCAGGCATTCTCGCATGTCCGCTCTTGACATCGTGTCGCGGGACTATCTAACGTGACGCTATAAGATAATACAGTCTACTATAAGAGACAATTTGGGTGCGGGCGCGGCGAGCTTTCCGGTTCTTTGTGTCGGGGAGCGGCGCGATCCTGCGTTTCCAGGCGAGGATTCAAAATGGCGAAGGCAGGCCAACAGGTACCCGGGCGACGCTGGCTGATCGGTTGTCTCCTCGGCGTCGGAATTCTCATCAACTACATCGATCGCGTCGGGCTCTCCGCCGCGACGCCGGAGCTCACCAAGGAGCTCGGACTCACCGCCACCGACATCGGGCTGCTCGGCAGCGCGTTCTTCTGGACCTATTCGCTGCTGCAAGTCCCCGGCGGCATGGTGCTCGACCGCTTCGGCGTCACCACGGTCGGCCGTGCGTCCAGCTTCCTCTGGGCCGTTGCCGCCACCATCACCGCGCTCGCCAGCGGTCTCTGGGGCATCGCCGCGGCGCGCCTGTTGCTCGGCGTCGCGGAGGCGCCGGCGTTTCCGGCCAGCCAGAAGGCAACCGGTCACTGGTTTCCGCTCGACGAACGCGCGCGCTCGACCGCGATCTTCGATTCCGCTGCAAAGTTCTCCAACGTGATCGGCGTGCCGCTGGTCGCCTATGTGATCTTTCTCTATGGCTGGCGCTGGGGCTTTGGCGTCACCGCGCTGCTGAGCTTCCTGTATTTCGTCGCCTATTACCTCATCTACCGGAATCCGAGTGAGGATCCGAAGCTCTCGAAGGCGGAGCATGACTACATCATCACCGGCGGCGGCACGCCGGAAGGTCCGGCCACGGCGGGACAGAGCCGCATGCTCGGTTATCTCCTGCGCAACCGCAAGGTCTGGGGGCTGACCATCGGCTTCTCCGCCTATGGTTACACCTTCTATCTCTTCCTCACCTGGTTGCCGGGCTATCTCGCCCAGACCATGCACATGAACCTGATGTCGGCCGCGGGCTATTCGACGATCCCCTGGATCTTCGCGACGTTGTCGGACCTGCTGATCGGCGGCTTCCTGGTCGATCATCTGATCGCGCGCGGCTACGACTCGACGCGCGTGCGCCAGTCGGTGATCATCGTCGGCATGCTGATGGGGCTCGCCGTGATCGGTGCCGCCTTCACCGTGAAGCCGGGCTGGGCGCTGCTGTGGTTGTCGATCGCGATCTCGGGGCTATCGGCCGCGGCGCCCGTCGGATCCTCGATCGTGTCGCTGATCGCGCCGAAGGGCGGGGCAGGAACCGTCGGCGGCATTCTGAATTTCACCAACAACATGATGGGCGTGCTCGCGCCGATCGTGACCGGCATCGTGGTCGACTGGACTCAATCCTTTGCCGGGGCTTTCATGATCGCAGGTGTCGTGCTGCTGATCGGCATCTTCTTCTATGTCGTGGTGCTCGGGCGGATCGAATCGATTCCCGATCTCGCCGAGGCGCCGTTGCCAAACGCCGTGCCGGTGCACTGAGGAGGGGGCATGCCCCAGAATTCCGAGAGCAAGGATACGGTCATCCGCAATGCCCGGCTGATCGACGGCACCGGCGCGCCGTGGTTCGAGGCCGATTTGCGCATCAGCGGCAGCCGAATCGCCGCGATCGGCGCCGCCTTGCCTGCTGATGGGGCCGATGTCATCGACGCGCGCGGATGCTATCTCGCGCCCGGCTTCATCGACGCCCATTGCCATGACGATTTGATCTGCCTGCGCGAGCCTGACAGACCGGAGAAGGTGTTGCAGGGCGTGACCACGCTCGTGGTCGGCAATTGCTGCTTCTCGCTCTATCCGTCGACCGCAGCCTCAGCCGAGATGCTGCGCCTGCACTTTTCGGGTCTCGCCGGCGAGACCCAGGCGAACGAAGTGTTCGACAGCTTCGACGGCTATCGGCGCGCCCTGGAAGGGCCGGGCGTGGCGCTCAACCTCGTCTCCCTGGTCGGACATGCCGCGATCCGGCTCGCCGTGCTCGGTTACGAGCGCCGCGCGGCGAGCAGCGAGGAGATCGCGACGATGCAGGCGCTGCTGGCGCAGCAGCTCGCGCAAGGCGCGGCCGGCCTGTCGCTCGGCCTCGTCTATCCGCCGAGTGCCTTTGCCGACGCCGATGAACTGATCGCGCTGGCAGAGACCGTCAGGGCACATGGCAAGCTGCTCACCGCGCATATCCGCAGCTATGAAGCAGGCCTGCTGCATTCCATCGACGAGTTCATTGCGATCCTGCGCGCATCAGGCGCGGCGGGGCTGCTGTCGCATCTGCAATCGGCGGGCAAGCCGAACTGGGGCGCGATCCCCAGGGCGCTCGACCGGCTCGAGGCCGCACGTGCCGAGGGGATCGACATCTCCTTCGACATGTATCCGTATCCCGCCGGCAGCTCCTACATGCTGCAATTGCTGCCGCCGGCCGCGCTCGAAGGTGGCATCGACGCGCTGCGCGAACGGCTGCGCGATCCCGTCAAGCGCGAGGCGCTGCGCGTGCTGGTGGAGGAGGGCGATCCCGATCCGCATGCGGCGCAGTCCAAGATCGTGCTGATCGGCTGGCACAATGTGCGCATCTCCGGCACCGGCAATCCCGAGCTGAAGCCGCTCGAGGGCAAGTCGATGGTCGATGCCGCGCGCGAGCTCGGCATCTCGCCGTTCGATCTGATGGTCCGCTGCATCGAGCAGGACCAGGGCCAGACCGGCATCATCATGTTCCAGCTCGACGAGGCCGATCTGCGCGCGGCCTTCACCCATCGCCTGCACATGGTCGGCTCCGACGGCATTCCGCGTCCGGGCACCAAGCCGCATCCGCGCGCCTATGGCAGCTTCCCGCGTGTCGCGGGCCGGCTGACGCGCGAGCAGGGCTGGTTCACGCTGGAAGATGCCGTGCGTCGGATGACCGCGATGCCCGCGCAGCGCTTCGGCCTGTCCGACCGCGGCATCTTGCGGCCGGGCATGATCGCCGATCTCACGCTGTTCGACGAGACCATCATGGACAAGGCGACCTTCGAGACGCCGACGGAAATGCCCGCAGGCATCCGCTCGGTCTTCGTTGCCGGCAAGGCCGTGGTGGCGGATGGACACAGCACCCTCGCACGGCCGGGCCGGGCCCTGGTCACGGGATGACGGCCCCGCCGTTTTAGTCTTCACACACAGGACGATACCAATGACGCTGATACGATACGGCGCGGCCGGCGGCACCGGCACCGGCGGCCAGCACCTTCCCTTTGCCCGCGCGGTGCAGGCCGACGGCTGGCTCTACGTCTCCGGCCAGACGCCGATGGAGAACGGCGAGGTGATCGAGGGCGGCATCATCCCGCAATCGCACAAGGCGATCCGCAACCTGCTCGCCATCCTGGCTGAAGCCGGCTATGAGCCCAAAGATGTCGTGCGCTGCGGCGTCTGGCTGGATGATCCCAGAGACTTTCAAAGCTTCAACAAGGTCTTCGCCGAGTATTTCGGCGCCAATCCGCCGGCGCGGGCCTGCGTGGTGTCGAGCATGGTGGTGGATTGCAAGGTGGAGATCGACTGCGTCGCCTATCGCAAGTGAGGCGCCCTGGAGGTCGGGGCCAGCAGGCCCCGACGCACGCATGACGCACAGCTAGAACCGCTGCGACATTCCGACGTAGAAGCCGCGCCGCGGTCCGTATTGCGGGGCGAACACGCCGATGCCGGAGCCGTCGCGGATCTGGTAAATCGTGTCGAATACGTTGACCACGTCGAACCGCAGCGTCGTCGGCTTGTTCGGTGCGACGATGTTGAAGTCGTGCGACAGGCCGAGATTCACCTGGGTGTAGCCGGGCAGATGATCGGTGTTGGCAAAGCCCGAGCGCAGGCCGCTGCCATAGACCATCGACACGCTGTAACGCGTGCCGTCCCAGAGATAGGAGGCGCCGGCCGACCCTGACAGCATCTGCGCGTGGTCGGTGTAGATGTAATGGCCTGCGATATAGGCGAGCTCGTCTGCGCCGAACAGATACTGGTTCGAGACCACGTTGCTCGCGATCTGCTTGGCCCAGGCGAGATTGGCGTAGGCGCTGAAATTGCCGTTCTTGTAGGTCGATTTCAGCTCGACCCCGACATTCTCGCCGCGATCGTAGTTGAAGCCGCTCAGCACATAGGCTGCGCCGAACTGGCCGTCGTCGAGCAGGTCGCGCGCCTTCTTGTAATAGGCGTCGGCGCCGACTTCGAGACCAGGGATGGGATACACCTTCTGCATCACCCCGACGTCGAACACGTGCGAGCGTTCGGGGAGCACCGGGCTGTTCTGCCCGACCTCCGGCGTTTGCGTGTTGACGGGCGCACCTGGCGGCGTCACCAGCGCGAGATTGACGGGTGCCGCGATCACCTGCGAGGGCGGGGTGAAGTTGCGCGCATAGCCAGCGTGGAATGTGGTGCCGTCGAACGGCTTCCAGGTCAGGCTGACGCGTGGGCTGAGCTGGTTGGCATCGACATATTGAACCATCTGGTCGAAGCGCAGGCCGGCATTGAGGGTCAGATTATTGGTGATCTTCCACTCGTCCTGGACGTAGGTCCCGATCAGCCAGCCGGTCTTGGCGCTGGAATCGAATACCGAGAATGGGGCATCGATCGTGCCGGCGCCGGGATCGGCGGGATCGGCCAACGGCAGCACCGTGGTCCCGCTGTTCACGAGCGTTCGCTCCGCGCTCACCGACAGGCCGAAGCGCAGCGTATGCGCGTAGCCGATGCGCCATGAGGTGTCCTGCTGGATGCCGTTGACCACGCTCTGGCGATAAACGTCGGAGGAGACGCCGTTGAAGACGAGATCGCCGATCGGATCGGGATAGAAGTGCAGCAGGCTGGTGCGGTTGAAGTAGGATGTCTGCGTGTCGAACTCGCCGTTCGAGATCTGGTAGGAGACGACGTTGAACTGGTTGAACTCGTTCTGGTGCTCGTTGAGCCGGGACGAGTCGAAATTCGAAACGCCGAACGCGGTGTTGGCAGGCGTCTGGCCGGGATTGTCCGGAATCTGGAACGTCGCGTTCGACACGCCGCTCATGAAGGTGAGGCGGCTGGTCGGGTCGATCATCGTCGAGAGATAGAGAAAGCCCTTCTCCTGGTTGGTCCGGTCGTGAATCGCGTTGACTGACGGCGTCGGGTTTTCGATGCCGAGATTATTCTGGAGAAAGCGCCCCGACAGGAAATACTGCGTCTGGCCGACCGTCCCGCCATATTCCACATTGGTCGAGATGGTGCCGTTGCTGCCGCCATAGACGCCGACGACGCCGGAATTGTTGAAGGCGTCGGCCTTGGTCGTGACGTCCAGCACGCCGGCGGTGCGCTGGCCATATTGCGCGGGCAGCGCGCCGGTGAGCAGGCTGAGACTGCCGAGGATGCCGGTGTCGAGGATCTGCCCGAACGCGCCAACGCCGTCGGGAAGCATGACGCCGTTGATACGGTATTGCAGATTGGCGTGCTCGTTGCGGACATGCAAATCGCCGCTCGCCGCCGAATCCTGCGTGACGCCGGGAAACTGCAACAGCACCTTGTCCAGCGAGGCATTGCTGCCCTGGGGCAGCGCCTCGATCGCCTGACGCGTGAGCGTGTGGGCCGTGGCCCCGCCAGGGGGAAGAATGGATTGGCGCGCGGCATCCAGCCGTTCGCCCGGCCCCTCGACGGCCGCCGGCGCTTCTCTCTGGGACCGCGCCGGCGTCGGCGGTTGTCGCTTGCCGGCGACGACGCGAACTTTCGGGCGGCGCGGTGCCGGCGTCTGCTTGGGCGCCTCGACTTCGACGCTGGGCAGCGTCGTGGCCGTTTCCGCGGTTTGCGCCATGGCGCTGCCGCCGGGATAGAACAGCGTGAATGCGGCGAGGCTCGAGCCCGCCCATATTGCTTTTGAAGACAGCATTGTCCTGATTTCCGATCGCGCGCCGCCGCAGCTCTCTTGTCGAGGCTTTGCCAGCGGCACGCGCCGTCGACATGCGACGGATCCTGTTCGATAGCCCAGCGGAATCGGCGTGATGCGGCCGATGCCGAAGGCAGCTCAAGCGACGGAGATCAGGAGGCGGGCGGGGCGCGCGGGTGGAACGCAGAGCCGGCCGATTCCAGATGGAGGAATTCGGCATCGGTGGTGCGGTAGAGCAGCTCGACCGCCTGCGGCAAATGCAGCAGAGGCGGTGTCGCGAACACGACCGTGCCGGCCATCGCAACGAGGGCGCAGATCGCGCAATTGTCCTCGCCGGGCTGCTCGGGATCGTGATGGGTCGGAGATTGCTTGTGGACGGCCGCGCTGTCGGGCGGCGCGATGCCCTTGGCGCTGTCCGTGACCTGCGACTGGGCGAGCGGCGCGGCCTGCGCGAACCAGTGGCTGTGACCGAAGGTCAGCGCGAACTGCACCAGCATCGCGAACATCGCGAGCCGGGCGCCGTGCCTGATATTCGACCGGAACCACTTCATCCAAATGAACCCCACACCGCGAGGCGCCGACCGGGCGTCGCGATGTTATATTGTAACATCGCAATATCGGTCAGCGGATGTCAACCGCGAGAGGATTAGTGAGCGTGGGCGGATCGTGCAATGTGTCGTTCGGGCAACTAGCGTGTGTGGTTTGGTTGCTGTTGCAACGACGGAAGTACGCTCCCTCCCCCCGCTTGCGGGAGAGGGCTGGGTGGGGGTGTCTCCGCAACGGGATAATCCCCAAGGGGAAAGAACCTCACCCGCCACGCTTTGCGAGCGGGTCGGCCTTTCCCGCAATCGGGAGAGGCGGAGCAAGCCTCATCACCTCACCGCCCCTCACGCACCCAGGTCGCAGCAAACGCGCCGAGCAGCAGCAGGAGTCCGATCAGGCCCGCGAAGATCGGCAGCACACCGACGCCCTTGACGATGCTGGCGTCGCGCATGCGCACGCCCATCCAGCCGTCACCGGAAAAGACGCTGGTCGAGCGGACCGGGACGATGCGCGGCAGCTCGACGCTGCCGCCATCCGCGATCCGCACGGAATTGCCGCCGGTCGCCTGCGTCAGCGGCTTCAGAGTTTCGGTAGTGGAGGTGACTTCCGAAAACTCCTTCGGATTGGTCGGGCCGACATTGATCAGCGCCTTCAGCGTGCCGTCGGTGGCCTGCCACAGGCCGAGTTCGTTGGCCGGCAGGCTGGCGCGCCACTCGCCGGGATCGCCGGGAGAGAGCGTCAGATCATGCGAGACACCGGAAGGTGAGGTCACGCTCACCGGCTGCACGCTGTCGGCCATGGTCTGGCGCACCACGACGAGATCCTTGCCCTGCACCTGCAGGCGCAGCGCCTCTTCATCGAGGTCCGGCTGCTTCATCAGCCAGTGCGACATCCGCCTGAGCAGGTCGAGATGCGGACCGCCGCCCTCATAGCCGCGCGCCCACAGCCAGATGTGGTCGGACAGCAAAAGCGCGACGCGGCCCTCGCCGAAGCGCGACAGGAACAGCAGCGGCTTGCCGTCTGCGCCCGTCATGACGGGCGGATTGACCGAGTTGCGGGTCTCGACGGTGCGGAAGAAACGGCTCCAGTGCGGCGGCTCGAACGCCGAGCCCTCGAGACCGCGTGTGACCGGATGGCGTTTGCCGATGTCGGAGAGATGCGCATAGAACGGCTTCTCGGTGACGCCGACCGGTTCGGCCGGCAGCACCGAGTCGAGCGGCGTGCGCCAGATGCTGGTGTTGGAGGCGTAGTCGGGACCGGCCGAGACCAGCACGGCGCCCCCCGAGCGCACATAGCGCGCGATGTTGTCGAAATAGGCGATCGGCAGCACGCCCTGGCGGGCGTAGCGATCGAAGATGATCAGCTGGAATTCGTTGATGTGCTGCTGGAACAGCTCGCGGGTCGGAAACGCGATCAGCGAGAGCTCGTTGATCGGCGTGCCGTCCTGCTTCTCCGGCGGACGCAGAATGGTGAAATGCACGAGGTCGACGCTGGCGTCGGACTTCAACAGGTTGCGCCAGGTGCGTTCGCCGGAGTGCGGCTCGCCTGACACCAGCAGCACGCGCAGCTTGTCGCGGACGCCGTCGATGGAGACGACGGCCCGGTTGTTCACGGGCGTCAGCTCGCGTTCGAGCGGCGAGGCCTCGATCTCGACGATGTTGGGACCGGCATGCTTGATCTCGACCTCGACGCTGGCGCTCTGGCCACTCGCGAGCGCGCGCTCGTTGATGACCTCGCCGTCGCGGCGGACCGTGACCTTGGCGCGCTCGCCGGTGACGCCCTGGTCGTCGAGCTTGTAGGTGATGGTCTGGTTCTGGCCGACGATGCCGAAGCGCGGTGCCGCCGTGATCGCGATGCGGCGATCGCGTTCGCCTTTCTGTCCGGTGATCAGCGCCTGCACCGGCGCCTGGAAGCCGAGCGCGGCGGCATTGGCCGGGATGTCGTGAACGCGACCGTCGGTGATCAGGAACGCGCCGGCGACGCGGTCGACCGGAACGTCCGACAATGCCGAGGCAAGCGCGCCGAACAGCTTGGTGCCGTCGGTCTCGCCATCCGCCTGTCCGGCATCGACGACGCGCACTTCAAGGCCCTTGATCTTCTTCAGGCTGTCGACCAGCTCCTCCTGGGCCTTCGCGGCTTCCTGGTTGCGCTTGCCGAAATTCTGGCTCGGGCTCTTGTCGACGACGACGGCGGCGACCGACGTCAGCGGGTCGCGGTCCTCGCGCGTGAACGAGGGATTGGCGAGCGCCAGCAGGAACAGCGCCAGCGCAGCCACGCGCACCGCCGCGCCGCGCGCCCGCGCGAGCAGCAGCACGGCTGCGATGGCGACGATCGCGGCGAGCGCGATCCACAGCACGATCGTGGGGACAAGCGGCGTGAAGGCTATGCCGTAGTTCATGACGTCACTCTCTCGGCATCGTCATGGCCGGGCCTAGCCGTCCGAAGGACGGCGTCGCTTCGCTCGCCTGTGTCCCGGCCATCCACGCCTTGCCAAGTAGCGCAAAGAACGTGGATGCCCGGGACAAGCCCGAGCATGACGGCTTCAGTTCGGCGCGCACCGAGTTTCAAAACCCGCATCATTGCCCCAGCCGTTCGATCAGGGCCGGTGCGTGCACTTGGTCGGCCTTGTAGTTGCCGGTCAGCGTGTACATCACGATGTTGACGCCGGCGCGGTAGGCGAATTCGCGCTGCCGCGGTTCGCCGGGCGTGAGCGGCAGCATCGGCTGGCCGTCGGGACGGAGTGCCCAGGCGCCCGCGAGGTCGTTGGAGGTGATGATGATCGGCGAGACGCCGTCACCGCCGCGCGCGGGGCGCTGCGCGTTCTCGTCATCGTCGTCGCGCGGCAGCGCCTCGACCCAGGTCTGGCCGGTGTTGAAGCGGCCGGGGAAGTCGCGCAGCAGATAGAACGTCTTGGTCAGCACGTGCTCGCGCGGCACCGGCTCGAGCTCGGGCACGTCCAGCGAGGACAGGAGCTCGCGCAGGGTCTGCATGCCCGGCGTCTGCGATGCACCGTTGTCGCCAGGCGGCGCCTCGACCGCATCGCGGGTGTCGAAGATCACGGTGCCACCTTGCTTCATATAGGCGTCGATCTTGTTGATGGCGTCCTGCGGTGGCTTCGGTGCGCCCGGAACGATCGGCCAGTAGATCAGCGGGAAGAAAGCCAGCTCGTCATGCGCCGGATCGACGCCAACGGGATCACCGGCCTCGAGCGCGGTGCGCTGCGCCAGGAACAGCGTCAGACCGGTCAGGCCGGCCTTGACGATGGAATCGACGTCGGCATTGCCGGTCACGACATAAGCAAGGCGCGTCTGCGAGGTCGACTTCATCGCGAATTCGTCAGACATGCTGTCGGCGCGCGACGGCGTCGGCGCAAGCACCGCGATGCCCGTCAGCAACAGCCCGAGCAGGATCACGGCTGGCGCAGCGCGACGGCGCAGCAGCGCGGCGAGGCCACCGCCGAGCACCGCGACGACGATGGCATCCAGCAGAAACAGCGCGAGCGAGCTCGACAGCAGCCAGCCGCGCAGGTCCCGCGGTTCGGCATTGGTATAGGTCGCGTGCCGGGCGTGCAGGGGCGCGGTGTTGAGGGCGGCGATGCGGTCGGCGGCAGCGAGCGTATTCACGGCGAGCGGTCCTTCTGCCGGTCCGTAGAAGCCGGGCGGATGGTCCGGCGTGGCGCGGTCGCGATAATCAGCCGTCAGCGGCTTGGCGGTCGCGGCCGGTGGCCCGAACGCGCCGAAGCCGTCGAGCAAATGCAGCGGCGCCAGCGTCTCGGTGCTGCCCTCAGCGGCAACGCCGGCGCCGGGCTTCGAGGTGTAGCCGGACATGTCGACGATGCGCCTGAGCATCTCGACGAAGGTGCCGGACATCGGCAGATCCGACCAGCGCATGTCGGCGCTGACATGGAACAGGCTGACGATGCCCTTGCCGCGATGCTCGCCGGTGACGAGGGGCGTGCCGTCTTCGAGCGAGGCCCAGCTCTTGGTCGCGAGCACCGCATCGGGCTCGGCCAGCACCTGCCGGCTCACGGTGACGTCCTTCGGCACGGCGACGCCGGTGAACGGACCATCGGCGGCGAAGGAGGCCAGATGCTGCGGCTTCTCCCAGGTCAGGCTGCCGCCGAGCGTGCGGCCGCCCTTGCGCAGCTTGACCGGAACGAGATCGTCTTCAGCTTGGGCGAGCCGGGGACCTGCGAACCGCACCAGCACGCCGCCCTGGTCGATCCAGGCGTTGAGGCGATCGCGCAATTCGGGCGCAACGGTGCCGACGTCGGCCAGGATGATCATCGGCAGCTTCTGATCGAGGAATTGGGTGATGCCCTGCTGCGGCGCGCCCTTGTCGGCGAGCCGCACGTCCGCGAACGGCGCCAGTGCACGCGTCAGGTAGAAGGTCGGCGCAAGCAGCGGCTGCGATGTTTCGCTGGTCGAACCCGAGACGATGCCGATGGCGCGGCGGCGCCAGCGCTTGTCGAGCAGCTGCACCGCGCCGGCCGAACGCTCGCCCGAGATTTCGAGCCTGGAGATGTCGTTGCGCAGCTCCACGGGCAGGTCGAACGCGGCTTCGACTTCCTTGTCCTGGAGTCCAAAGGTGAAGCGCGCCTCGCCGATCGGTGAGGCCTTCTGGTCGAGGGCCCGCACGGTGCCGGCGAGAATGCCGCTGTCGGTGCGCAGCACCTTCACCGTCATCTTCGCGGCCGCGTTTTCCGCCGCAACCAGCGCCAGCGGCGAGGAGGTGCCGCCTTCGAACACCGTCAAGCTGCGCTCCCCCAAGGTCTTGCCGAGTCCAGCCACGAACTCTTCGCCGCGGCCGGTGTCGACGCCATCGGACAGCCAGGCGATCTCGCAATCGCCGGTTGCGCTCAGGAAGCGATCAATCGCGGTAAGCGCTTCGACGCGCTCGATCGAATAGGGCTTTGGCACGATCTGCCGCAGCGCAACGCGTGCCGCACCCGCGGGCATCAGCGTGATGTCGCGGTTCGGCTCGGACAGCGGCACCAGTGCAATGGCGCGGCGGTCATTGTCGGCATTCGCGATCAGCTCGTCGGCGGCCTTGATTCGGGTGTCCCAGCTCGATGCAGCGCTCCAGCCGTCGTCGAGCATGATCATCAGCGGCGTCTTGCTGGCGGCGAGCCCGGTCTGTGGATTCCAGATCGGGCCGGCGGCGGCAAGGATCACCAGCGCTGCCGCGAGCAGCCGCAGCGCGGTCAGCCACCAAGGCGTCCGCGCGGGCGTCTCTTCCCGTGGCGCGATGTCGAACAGCAGGCGTGTCGGCGGAAACTCGATGCGGCGCGGCCGCGGCGGCATCACACGCAGCAGCCACCACAGCACCGGCAGGCTGACAAGGCCGATCAGGAGCAGCGGTTCGGTGAAGGCGAGCGGCAATCCCATCATGCGGCCGGCCCTGCCTTGATCGTGGTGGTGCGGGCGCCCGACTTGCTCACCTGCATGCCGGCATGGAGGAACAGCAGCAATTCGGCGGCCGAACGGTCGGTGACGTGCGTCGCGAACAGCCAGTCGAGCTTGTTGGTCTCGGCGCGGATCTGGTCGCGATGCAGCGCCAGCCGCGTGGTGTAATCCAGCGCCCAGCTCTCGGCGCGGCCGGCGGTGATCATGCCAGCGCCTTCCGGCTCGACGAATTCGACGCGACCGGAATAGGGAAAGGATTCCTCGGCGGGATCGACGACCTGCACCAGCGTGCCATGCGCGCCGGAGCCGGACAGCCCGGCAAGCGTCGTCCTGATCTCCTGGAGCGGCGACCAGAAATCCGACAGCACGATGGTTTCGGCCAGTGCCGCAGGGACGAAGGAGGGCGGCAGGCTCAGCCTGATGGCATCGTCATGCAGCATCGCCTGCGCCATCTTGTCGATGACGCTGCGGCTCGCGGTCGGCGCCATCAATCCGGGGATGCCGACGCGCTCGCCGCCCGCGACTAGCAGCTCGGCCAGCGCGAACGCGACGATGAGCGTGCGCTCCAGCTTGGATTCGCGCGCGGTCTTCGAGGCAAAGGCCATCGACGGCGAACGATCAGGCCAGATCCAGACCGTGTGCGAGGCCTCCCATTCGAGCTCGCGGACATAGAGATGGTCGTCACGCGCCGAGCGGCGCCAGTCGACATTCTGTGACGGCTCGCCCGACACGAAACGGCGGTATTGCCAGAAATTCTCGCCCGAGCCGGCGCGGCGCCGTCCGTGGAGACCGTGGATGACGTTGGCGGCGATGCGGCGGGCCTCGAGCACCAGACGCGGCAGCGAAGCGGCGAGCGTTCGGCTTTCGCCATCGGCACGTCGGATCGCGATGATCTCCTTCGCCGTGTGCCCGGTGTCTGCAGCCATCAACCGATCCGAGTTTTCAATTGCTTGATGACGTCAGGAATCGTGCGGCCCTCGGCGCGTGCCTGGAACGTCAGCGCCATGCGGTGCTTCAGCACGGGCTCGGCGAGGTCGAGCACGTCGTCGATCGAGGGCGCGAGACGCCCGTCGATCAGCGCGCGGGCGCGCACCGCCAGCATCAGGGATTGGCTGGCGCGCGGGCCGGGGCCCCAGGCGATGAACCTGCCGGCTTCGCCGCTCTCGGCGCCCGGACGAGCCGAACGCACCAGCGAGAGAATGGCCTCGACCACGGAATCTCCGACCGGCAGGCGGCGCACCAGCCGCTGCGCTGATATCAGCGCGTCCGCACTCATCGAGCCCTTCGCCAGCGTCTCCTCGGCGCCTGTCGTCTCGAACAGGATGCGGCGCTCGGCGTCACGATCGGGATAATCGACGTCGATCTCCATCAGGAAGCGGTCGAGCTGCGCCTCGGGCAGCGGGTAGGTGCCCTCCTGCTCCAGCGGATTCTGCGTCGCGAGTACATGGAACGGCTTCGGCAGATCGTGGCGCGCGCCGGCGACCGTGATGTGCTGCTCCTGCATCGCCTGCAGCAGCGCCGACTGCGTGCGCGGTGAGGCGCGGTTGATCTCGTCGGCCATCAGCAGCTGCGCGAACACCGGACCGGAGATGAAGCGGAACGAGCGCTTGCCCGCGGTGCTCTCATCCAGCACCTCGGCGCCGAGAATGTCCGACGGCATCAGGTCGGGCGTGAACTGGATGCGCTTGGCATCGAGGCCGAGCGTGACGCCGAGCGTCTCGACCAGTTTCGTCTTGGCAAGGCCGGGCACGCCGATCAGCAGTGCGTGGCCGCCGGAGAGGATGGTGACCAGCGTGTTCTCGACCACACGATCCTGGCCGAAGATCACGGATCCGATCGCGTCCTTCGCGGCGCGAATCTGAGCAGACACCTGCTCGGCCGAACGCACGACGCCGTCTTCGAGCTTCTCGACACTTTCCGCCATACGCTCGCTCCTTCAGCCTGCCACGCGGCTCATCTGCGTCGCCAGATGATCGCATCGATCTGCGTCATCGATTTCAGTCATGGGCCCCATGCTAGACTTGCAGGAAGGCCATGTATTCGTTGAATTAACCTATCCCCACCTTATCGGCTTCGGGCTATGTACGGCATCACGAAGTGGAGACCTCCCCGACGACTGGCCGGGTGGAACCGTACAGTTGCGGACACGTAGATGTACAAGGTTATGGACCAGTAGACTTGCACCAATCGTGCCAACGGACAGAGTCAGGGCAAACCATGGCGAACCAAGGGCAGAGCGCCGATCGCGGTCTCGAGGGGCTGACTGCCGCCGCCAAAACTGCTGCCAATGCCGAAGGCGCCAAAAAGGGCCTGCCCCCGGTGCATTTGTGGAATCCGCCGTTTTGCGGCGATCTCGACATCCGAATCGCATCCGATGGTACTTGGTTCTACATGGGCACCCCGATCGGCCGTCACGCGCTGGTGCGCCTGTTCTCGACCATCCTGAAGCGCGAAGGCGACAAGCATTTCCTCGTCACGCCCGTGGAGAAGGTCGGCATTCGCGTCGACGACGCGCCATTCATGGCGGTCGAGATGCTCAGAAGCGGCGAGGACAGCCGGCGCGTGCTGAGTTTCCGCACCAATGTGGACGATTGGGTCACCTGCGACGCCGCGCACCGGCTCCGCTTCGAGCGGGCCAAGGACGGCGGCTTGACGCCCTATCTGCATGTCCGCGCCGATCTCTGGGCCAAGGTCACCCGGGCGATCTATTACGATCTGGTTGACATGGGCGAGGAGCGGATGGTCGATGGCCAGCCGATGTTCGGCGTCGAATCATCGGGCGAGTTCTTCGCCATGGCCGATGCGGAGCAGGTGAGGGCCGCGCTTTGAATTTGAACAAGCCTATCCCGACCAGCGAGCCAGTCGCGTTCCGCGCTGACGAGTTCTTCGTCCGCTCCCGGGCCAAGCTCAGCTTCGACGTGCCGCCCGGGCTTTATGATCCGAACATCATCCCGGCGTCAGGCGATCCCGGCACCGACAAGATGCTGGAGATCGTCGCGCGCGAGCAGCCGGTCCGCCCCGCAGCCGTGCTGATCGCGGTGGTCGATCATCCGGAGCCGACCATCCTCCTGACGCAGCGCTCTGCGCATCTCAACGACCATGCCAGCCAGATCGCCTTTCCCGGCGGCAAGATCGACGCCGCCGATTCCTCGCCGCTCGACGCCGCTTTGCGCGAGGCCGAGGAGGAGGTCGGGCTGTCCCGAGACTTCGTCGAGCCGATCGGCTATCTCGATCTCTACGGCACGGCGTTCGGATTCCGCATCCTGCCGACGGTCGCCCGTGTCAGGCCGGGCTTTGAGCTCGCCATCAACCATTCCGAGGTTGATGACGCATTCGAGGTGCCGCTATCCTTCCTGATGAATCCGGTCAACCACCAGGTGCACAGCAAGGAATTCCGCGGCATGGAGCGGTTTTACTATGCGATGCCGTTTGCGGAGCGCTACATCTGGGGCGCGACGGCCGGAATGCTGCGCGTGTTGTATGAGCGGATCTATTCGTCATGATCCGGCCGGTTCTGACCGAGATCGGTATCTTCCTCATCCCCTTTGCCGTCTATGCGCTGTTCCTGGCCGCCACGAGATCCGGCCTGTTCGTGCAATCGTCCTGGCCGATCACCATCGTCGCGCGCCTGATGCTGGCGGCGCTGGTGCTCGTGATCGCCGGGCTGATTGGCTTTGCGCATTTCTCCGGCGCCGCGCCGAACTCCACCTACGTTCCCGCCCATATCGAGAACGGCAAGCTCGTGCCGGGCAGAAACAGATAAGGGCCGGGCGATGAGCGCAGAGCCCATACTCGCTGGCGCGCCGTGGCTGACCGCAGGCGGGACGGCACGCGTGCTGCAACTGCTCAACGCGGACGGCGAGGAAGCGCGCGTGGTCGGCGGCACGGTCCGCAACGCGCTGCTCGGGCTGCCGCCTGGTGACGCGGATATCGCGACCACGGCGGTGCCCGAGGAGGTGGTGCGCCGCGCGAAAAGCGCAGGAATCAAGAGCGTGCCGACCGGGATCGAGCACGGCACCGTCACGCTGGTCATCGACGGCACGCCTTACGAAGTCACCACGCTGCGCGAGGACACCGAGACTTTCGGCCGCAAGGCCAAGGTGGTGTTCGGCCGCGACTGGGTCAAGGACGCCGAGCGGCGCGATTTCACGATGAACGGCCTGTCGGTCGACGCTGACGGCGTCGTTTACGACTATGTCGGCGGCATCGCGGACGCCAAAGCGCGGCGCGTGCGCTTCATCGGCGCGCCCGACCAGCGCATCGCCGAGGATTATTTGCGCATCCTGCGCTTCTTCCGCATCCATGCCGCGTTTGGCGCCGGCGAGCCCGATCGCGACGGCACGCTTGCCTGCATCCGCGGCCGTGCGGGCCTTGCGACCCTCTCGGCCGAACGCGTGCGCATGGAGATGCTGAAACTGCTGGTGACGCCAGGTGCTTCGGTCGCCGCGCTGGCCATGGCCGATGCCGGCCTGCTGCAAGCGATGATCGGTGGTGTCGCCTATACCGGGCCGCTGACCGCCATGATCGCGATCGAGCGCGCGCTCGATCTTGCGCCAAGCAGCACCCGCCGCCTCGCGGCGCTCACGGTCGCGGTCACCGAAGACGCCAGGCGTGTCGCGACGCGCTTGCGGCTCTCCAATGCCGAAACCAAGGCGCTGGATTCGATGGGCCATCGCTGGTGGCGATTCGCCGCCAAGGACGAGGCGAGTGCGCGGCGGCTGGTGTATCGGCTGGGGCCCGAGCGCTATCACGATCGCGTGTTGCTGGCCTGGGCGAGGGCGGGCGGCGATGTCACCTCCTCGCACTGGCGCGCGCTCGCCGAGCTGCCGCAGCGCTGGACTGCGCCGAAATTTCCGCTTCGCGCCGCCGACTTCATCGCGCGCGGCCTGGCGGAAGGACCCGCGCTCGGACATGTGTTGACACTTGCCGAGGACGCTTGGCTTGCGGCCGATTTTCCACTAGAGGAAGCCGCACTCGCTGCCATCGCCGATCAAGCCTGCGCACGCGCCACTCGCGAGAAAAATTGACCATCGTCTCAGGCTTCGCCGACATCTCGATTTTCGAGCTGCTGCTGGTCGCGATGATGGCGTTGTTTGCTTCGATCATCGGCGGTCTTGCCGGCTACGGCACCGGCGCGTTGATGCCGCTGGTGCTGGTGCCGCTGGTCGGCGCCGAACCGGTGGTGCCGATCATCGCGATCTCGGCGCTGTTCACCAATTCCAGCCGCGCCGTCGCCTATATCAGCTACGCCGACCGCCGTCGTGCGGCCGTCGTGCTGGCCTGTGCCGCGCTCACGACGGCGCTCGGTGCCTACGGCTACACGCGTCTCACCAATGCCGGAGCCGCGCTGGTGATCGGCACCATGCTGATCCTGAGCGTGCCGCTGCGCCGCGTGCTGCGGCGGCGCCAGGTCAAGATCGGCGACACGGCCCTGGCGGCCGGCTCGGTCGGCTATGGCGTGCTGGTCGGCGGCACGTCGGGCTCGGGCGTGATCCTGCTCTCGCTGCTGATGGCCGCGGGCCTCGAAGGCGCGGCCGTGATCGCAACCGATGCGATGATCTCGCTCGGGACGGGGTTGATCAAGATCTCGGTGTTCGGCCTCGCCGGCGCCGTCACCGCGCAGGTGCTCGCCTTCGCGCTCCTGATCGGCGGCATCGCCATCCCCGGCGCGTTCCTCGCAAAGGCCTTCGTCGAGCGGATGCCGGTGCATATCCACACGGCGATCCTCGATGTCGCCGTGATCACCGGCGGGCTGGTGATGGTCTCGGCCGCGGCAAGGCAGCTGATGGGGTAGCTGGGACTGGCGGCAGAACTGCGAATCTCGTCCGGGGACCTCGAAATCACGTAGCGCAATCCGCGCGAGGCGCTTACAGCACGTGACTGACCTCGCCTTGTCTCGTTCGCCAAGCCACCGGCTGATACATGTCCAAAATGCTCGACTATCGCCGCCTTCGCTTTATACGGGTCGTATCGGTCCGCTGGCGCAGGCGTCTGACCTTTCTGCTCGGCGGGCTCGCGGTCGGCGCCTCAGCCGTCGCTCTGGCCAGGCTCGCCGACTGGGCGCAGCAGGCATTCGCGTTGCTGCTGTCGGAATCGCGATATGCCGCCCTGCTGGTGACGCCACTGGGGTTTGCGCTGTCGGTCTACCTCACCATCAGCTTCTTTCCGAATTCGCAAGGTAGCGGCATCCCGCAGGCGATCGCCGCCCGTCAGCTCTCCGAGCACACGGCGCGCGAGAGGCTCGTCTCCATCCGCATCGCCATCGGAAAGGTGTTGCTGACGCTGCTCGGGCTGCTTTGCGGTGCTTCGGCAGGCCGGGAGGGGCCGACCGTGCAGGTCGGTGCGTCCGTCATGTTCGCGCTCGGCCGCATGTCGCCACGCCGTCAGCCGGGCCTGATCCTCGCCGGCGCCGCGGCGGGTGTTGCAGCCGCATTCAACACGCCGTTGGCCGGCATCGTGTTCGGCATCGAGGAGATGAGCCGAGCCTATGAAACCCGAACGAGCAGCCTGGTCATCGGCGCGGTGATCGCGGCGGGCCTGACCTCGTTGGCTCTGGTCGGAAACTACGATTATTTCGGCAGCAGTTCGACGATGCTGCGCAACGGCACCGACTGGCTTGCGGTGCCGTTGTGCGGCATCGCCGGTGGGCTGGCCGGTGGTGCGTTCAGCAGGCTCCTCATCGAGGTCGCGCGCGGGCTGCCCGGCCGGCTGGGGCCATTGACCAAGCAATATCCTCTGCCGTTTGCCGCGATCTGCGGCCTTGGGGTTGCCCTTTGCGGCCTGGTCTCGGGCGACATGATCTACGGCACCGGATATGCGCAAGTGAAGTCGGCCCTGGAGACCGGCATTCCGCTGCCCCAGGATTTCGGCGTGTTGAAGCTCGCTGCAACCGCGCTATCAGCGGTCAGCGGCATCCCCGGCGGAATCTTCTCGCCGTCGCTTGCCGTCGGCGCCGGCATCGGCACGAACGTCGCGCATCTGTTTTCGGGCGCCCCGCTCGGCGCGTTCATGCTGCTCGGGATGGTTTCCTATTTTGCCGGCGTCGTGCAGGCTCCCATCACCGCTTTCGTCATCGTGACCGAGATGACCGACAATCACGCCATGGTGGTGCCCCTGATGGCCGCCGCGCTGATCGCCCAGGCGACATCGCGCCTGCTGTGTCCTGAAGGAATCTACCACGCGCTGGCCAAGGGCTTCCTGCGTGCGCACACGGCAGAAGCACCTGTGTAGCGATCGCCTTCGACCTGAGCGCTGCGAAACGTCAGAGCGATGAGGCCGTGAGCTGCGTCGCTCGCATCCGTCGCGTCGTCTGTCGGCCCGGGATGTTCGCTACTCCGGAACGGCCAGGACGTTCTGCGTCCGGCCTTGGAGCGAAGCTCGGCTCGTTGCTTGTCGTCGCCGTTCAAGGGCTCGGCGTCGCTTGCATGTCCTGCCCTGGGCTGAAGCCGGATGCCCCCGGCTGCCCGGAGGGCGGACTTGACGTTGCCGCCTGCGTTTCGTGGCCCGGGCTGAAGCCGGATGCGCCCGGCTGCCCGGAGGGCGGGCTTGACGTTGCCGCCTGCGTTTCGTGGCCCGGGCTGAAGCCGGATGCGCCCGGCTGCCCGGAGGGCGGGCTTGACGTTGCCGCCTGCGTTTCGTGCCCCGGGCTGAGGCCGGATGCCCCCGGCTGCCCGGAGGGCGGGCTTGACGTTGCCGCCTGCATTTCGTGCCCCGGGCTGAGGCCGGATGCCCCCGGCTGCCCGGAAGCCGCGCTTGAAGTTGCCGCCTGCATTTGGTGCCCCGGGCTGAAGCCGGATGCGCCCGGATGCCCGGGGGCCGGGCTTGAAGTTGCCGCCTGCATTTGGTGCCCTGGGCTGAAACCGGATGCACCGGGATGCCCGGCATGGCTTGATGAACCATGATGCCCGGCATGTGAGTGCGAGCTCGAAAACACCGCTGAAAACGCCGCCTGTATCGCGTGTCCCAGGTGTCCTGGGCTAAGGCTCGAAGCGCCATGATTCGTTCCATGCGCGTGCGGGCTCGCAAACGCTGCTTGCATCGCGTGCCCCGGAGCTGATGCCGAACTGCCGTGGCCGACACCTCCTCCGCCGCCGTGCCCTGCACCCACGCCGCCGCCATGTCCTCCACCCATACCAGATGCACCAACGCCGGCTCCTACTCCGGCACCTGCTCCAACTCCGCCTCCGGCGCCTCCGCCACCACCGCCACCACCGCCGCCACCGCCACCGCCGCCACCACCAGCGAGCAGCGGTCCAGACGTTGCGATCAACAATGCGGGTATGGCGGTAACTGCAAGCAGCTTGGCTAGCTTCGTCACGATGATCTCCTTGTCGCTTTCAATTCCGCGCGGCTCACCCAGGGCAACACAACGGGGTTCGACGGCCGGTTCAACGTCGAGCGCTCGGCCGAACGTTCCGCACAAAATGCGATTGAATAAGGCGGACAGGCGCGCACGCCATTTTCTGACGCGGACTGTTACCGGAACGGCACATGTTCCATTCCGTTCAGACGTGCTCGTGGCGTTGCTCTCCTCTGGCGAGCATTCGCTCAGGCAGGCGCCGAGAGATCCCGCAGGTACCTCGCAACCGTGGGAGGGCCGGTGGTTTGTTTTTGGCCCATGTCAGCCAAACTTGGCGTTCGTCCGCGTGTCGGCTAACGCCGTAAACCGGACCTCACGGAGCATCAGCAAGATCGACGCAGTTGACCCAAAGACGGCCTCGTACCCTCGCTTCCGACGCGCAGATCAATCTTGCATCTCTCCGTGCAGCTCGAACTTCGCACCATCGGTATCTTGAAATACGATGTTCACCTTCCCGCCATCGAAGGCAAGTGTCCAGGTCTGGATCTCGCTATGTCCGAGAATTCGGCGCTCGAGAAAAAAGGTATGCTGGTTCAGCCAGCGCCCTCTGCAGGCGTTGATGCCGTACGGCGCGGGCGGACTTTTGCGAAAGGTCCCATCAAGTCCCATCAGTCCGGTGAACCGCTCGATGGAGCGACCCGGCCTTTCGCTGCTGGTCGTGATCACCCACGATGAATCGGTGTCGTAGAAATTCAATGAGAAGCTTTTTGCGTGCAACGCGTTGTCTCCGAGCTGAAATGTCTTGCCCGAAATCTCCTTTGCAAACTCGGGAATACCCGCAATCGCAATTGGCTGCTCCGTTGCGGCCCGGCGGATAGCCGCATCGAGCAGTGCCTTCGCGATCGGGTCGGGAGGTAGTGGCTGGTCCGATTTGACGGCCATCGTGATGTCGTCGATGAACCGCGACACTGAATAGAATTCGTCGTCTCGCAAAACCCCCGTCATGACCGCCACAATATCGAGTCTCGGAAGCACTACGATAAGCTGCGAATGGCGGCCTCGCGCCATGTAGGCGCCTTTTTCCGGGAGCGACCACCACAGATTGGCATAATGAAAGCCGAATGAAGCCGCAATCTTTCCCTCCTGCGCCCTCTCGACCCATGCAGATGGAATGATCTGCTTACCCTCCCAAGCACCATTGTGAAGGTAGAGATAGCCGATCCTCGCCATGTCGTGGGGGTTCAGGAATAGCCCCGCTTCGCCGTCAGTCACGCCCTGCGCATCGACGCTGCCCCATTTCGCGCTGGTGATTCCAAGCGTCTCGAACAGCTCCCTCTTTGCAAAATCAAACGCGCTGAGACCCGTCGTTCTGGTGATCAGCGCTGACAGCACGTAAGGATTTCCGCTGTTGTAGTAAAAGTTGCTTCCGGGAGGGCCCGACATCGGCTGGTCCAGGACGAATTTGGTGCGGTCAGGACTTTTGTACATCCGGATGATCGTCTCATCTGGCGTATATGCCCTTTCCTGCCACGCCAGCCCCGACGTCATGTCGAGCAGGGTCTGAACGGTCATCGCGCGCTTGTTGTCGTCGACGTTCGCGACATTCTTGTCACCAAACAGATCCAGGACCGGGTGATCGACGCTGTCCAGCAGCCCATGCTGGATTTCGATCGCAGTCAGAGTGCTGACGACGCTTTTTGTCACCGATCGGAGATCATGGCTAATCCCTGCGACATAGGGCGCGTAATAGGCTTCGGCAACGATCCTTCCATGCCGGATGATCATCGCGCTGTCTTGCTTGTAGCCGCCCACATTCTCTACCAGCCGAGCTAGCATGGCCGAGTCCATCCCTTGCTCCTCCGGGGTCGACACCTTCCAGGATTTCGTCGGCCAGGGAATCTCCGGGGTGGGTTGAGCGGCAACCTCGCCAGCAAACGCGGCCGGTCCCTGGAGGCAGTGGATGGCCGCCAGCAACGCTGCCGTGATCGGGGTTTTGCGACGCATGGTTGCCTCTCTTTCGGCCTTGGGGGGGTAAGAAGCTTGGGTGTTGCCGTGCGGGTGAAACTGAGTATGACGGCAACTCGTGACAAATTCTACACGCACTGGTTGCTTCAGCGAGTTTCGCCGAGGGCGGGGCGCGTTTTGCGACATTGCGTCCCACGCTATCGGCACGGCGGAGGACAGGGCGATGTCGCATAGTGTGCCGTTTGCGAAGTTGCGCCGCGTCTGACGAGAGTCCGCTCCCCGCGCCAGAGCAGACCAGATTTGCTCAACCCGAGTTCTTCGCAGTTTGCCCCATAACGGACTTTGGCTGCCGGGATAATGCGCTAGGGATGCTCCTCCCGGCTTTTTTATGGGCTCAATTTTTCACGCGTTTCGCGCCCACTCAAGAGAACCTGCACCTGTGGCAGCAGCTTCCCTTACATCAATGACAGGAATTACCTCGGCATCAGTCCAGTAGGAAAACTTAGAAACGAAAGAGACGATGACTGTCGGATCATTCGTCTCAACCAACACGTATCCGCCGTCCCCCATCAGGTTAGAGACGAAGGCTTGGATTGTCAGTCCGTCCTCTGTGGCGAAACAGCAGTGCCCATCTTCATCGGCCGTGGCGCGCCGCGTCGGAAGACGCTATCACCACCAAAATCCGCTGCTTCTTCGATTCGACCCGCCAAGCTGTCGAACTGAGCGCACCGTCGGTGTGATACGCTTTTGAGCATCAAGCCCGGCCATCTCGGCTCGCGACAGCCTTTATTTCAATGACAAGATAACCGGACCCGCAACCGGATCGGTGACCCCGATACCGCCGCCGAGGTCTTCGAGCGCATCGCGAAAAGAATTGAGAGTGGAAATCATATCCGGCCGCGCCTTGATGCACGCGTCCATGCTTTGCCACTCGGCGATAATGCAGTAGGAGCGGTCACCTGTCTTGATCATGTTGGCATGCAATAAGCCTGGCCAAGTTGCTCCAATCGTCTTGTGCGCGTCCAAAAACTCCTGATCGCGCCCCGGCTTCACTCGAAAACGCACTGCATTGAAAGCGGTCACGGTCTTCTCCCATGATACCCTGACATTCTCGAAGACGAATCGCGTCTATGTGTTCGCGTGAGTTGAAGCGCACGCATTCGCCGCTCGCCTTGTTGCGATCACGGACCGATCAGCCCGGGCCTACTGAGTCTTGATCATCTTTGCCAACTCATGGCGCAATTCCGGGCTATCTTGATGGCCGTGTACCGCGGTGGCGTGTTGAACCGCCGCTTCCAAAAGTTCCTTCTTGGAATCGGCTGAAATCGCGACCGTGCAGTTCATCTCGCTAGGATAATCTCGGCAATCCACAAACATTCTAGCCATATCGACCTCCCTCATTGCGAGCATGCCATTCGTCCCGCCTGAACTGATCCCACGATCGTGCCCGCCCGCCTTAACTCCAAACCTATGAGAGCGACCGGCTTGATCGCTGCTCGGCAGCTTCAAATGATGGCAAGGGTCATTACCGTGCTCCGGCAGAGGCGTTATCGAGCGTATCACACATTGACGAGAGTGACATGCCGGCTCCGCGCCCTTTTCGCCTGTCCGGAGGCTGGTCGGGATGGTCGCTCTTGCCCGGTATCTTTTCGATCGGCAAGCTGCTGATCGTCATCGGCCTCCTCAGGCGTCGATGAGCACGCCACCTCCTTTGCTGTTGCGCGCGGCGCTGGCAATCAATGCGTTGGCTGCGGCCGCTGCTATCCAGCGTTCAGATCTACTTGAGGCGAGAGGGCAATATTTCGGAGCCGCTTTGCGCCGATGAAGCTTCGATACGCGGCAAGCTCTTGAAACTGGGCCAACGGCCAGATGACCGGTTCGGACTGCTGCTTGCTAAGATGTATGGCGCGGTCGGCGCCGAGATAAAGTGCGACGTGCGCGCCCCAAGGATTTTTCGTTCGATTGAACAGCAAGAGATCGAGTGGTCTCAATGCGCCCGACACCACATGGGTCTCGCTGCTGTCCTGCCATAAGTCGCTGGACCGAAACGGCGAGACTTCAAATCCGAAATGTTTGAGCAAACTGTACGCAAAGTTCTGGCAATTGGGGCTCTCGGAGATGCTTGGCAGCGTCGGCGTATTCGGATCGTGGTTTTGATCGTATCGAATGTCCCAGAAGTGCTTGGGTATCATATCCGGCGAAATGCTGTTCATTGGCTAAGTCCTTCCGGTCAGCAAAGCGCAAACTTGTCAGCTGGATCTCGCCTCCGAACAGTCTCGACCTGCTGTCCGCATACCCGCCTGCAGTTGCGATCACATCCAATCCGGCAAGCCTTCGCGCAGTGGCGTGCCTGGCATGATCGGGTCCCCTGTGGAAGCAATCATGGGCTGAACAAGCTGTGAAGAAACCGCTCCTTCTCGCCGGGCGCATAACCCTGGCAAGCGCCGAAATATGGTTCAGGCTCGTCGCAGGACGGGGTGGATCGGACCTGGCCCGGCGGCCGAGCTGGCGCGTAGGCAAAGCTCGATGCTGGACCCGGCGTGACCAGGCGCTGCTGGGAGCCAACGGCGGCGTGCCGGTGGGGATGATGCACCGGCGCCGCGTTCGCAACGCCCGACAACGCGATCAAAACGCTCAAAGCCAAAATGGAACGCATCGCTCGATCTCCGGACGCCGCAATCTCGCTAGATAACGCTCGGCCGCAAAGCCCCAACGTATCCCGGCTTCACGACCGCTCACATCCCCGGCATCACCCTGCTTTTCGACCAGCAGCGAAGCAGCGGCGCACGGTGCTGCGCTCCGCTCAGTGAGCATGGCAGACGAGATATACTCCGTTTGACATACCCCTTTTGATCCATTCGCAGTGTGACCAGAGCGGACGCTCGACATTGAGACGAGGTGGCCGTGATGGTACGTGTCCAACCACATCATTCCTGTGAGTGATGGGGCGGGCGACCAGGCTTACGGACTGCCGCCCACCGTTTGGAAATTGGAATACTTGAGGCCCCTGGCTCCGCCTCCGGACGCTTTTCAAAGTCGGCCGGGAAATGTCATGGACGTCATTTCCCTCCGTTCTTCCCCTTGACTCGGAGGCGGGCTCTTTCTGTCGAACTCCAAGAAAGAGCGTTTCGCCATGTCTGTTCTGATAGGCCGGCCCCATCGCAGGGCAAGCAATGATCGCAGAGCAGGTCATGATCGTTCGATCGCCGGACGGATGTGTCGTTACGTCGTGGCTCCCCTGATATGTGCAGCTTGCACTATTTCATTCGCGGGCACCGCTTCGGCTCAATGCGCAGCTCGCGATGTATTGCAGAACCAGCTGAAGTTCAGGACCAGCGCGACCCTAACGTCCCAACGGCCTATCAAGTCCGCCCGCGATATCCCCGCATGGAAGACGATTACAATCGGCAGCTTCGCCGACTCGATAACGCTGCGCGATGCGCTGGATGCCAAGGGCTGCAGTGTCGGTGGTCAGGCCGCCGAAATCCTGGCGCGGCCGGCGTTCACCGTCAGCTCTCAAAAAACGGATGTAGAGCTTGTCAGCGTATCGCCGGCCCAGCTCGGATTCACGTCCGATAGGGTGCCCTTGGCAAACATTTACGCGCGCGCTCGATCGCTCGGCCTTGAACTTGCTGCGGCCGAGGTCGGCCCGCAATTGCGCATCCAGTATGTCGATCAGCCCATGGGTGAATTTCTCACCATCGGAATGGAGCCGATCAGGACGTGGGGTGGCGATCTCATCATTCTGAATGTGGCAAATGGCGGAGCCGGACTGATCCTCATCGGCCAAGACGGCAGAGCCGGAGCGGATATACCAGCAGCAACTCGTTTCGTTTTCACCCGGCCGCATCACCCCGCACCGGGTCTCGAGCTCGTCGAGAAGTCCGGAACATCGCTGCTGCCGGTAGGTGATTGGTAGTCTGCAATCGGGCCCATCGCTTCCGTTGAAGCGGTGGCCGGGAGGCCGTTCGCGGGAGAGGCCTCCATCGCCAACATCCCGAGGATGACATCATGCGCCTGTTTTGCCCGACGGGTCAACGCTTCTTCGAAAAATCCGCAGGCCGTCGGGATTGCGGCAGCGCGCTACTGTGCATGGGGTCGTTTTCGAGAATTCAGTCCGGCACGAGCTCTGTCAGCGAGCGGATGATGCGGTCGGGCCTGACGGTCGAGCCTTCGGGCAGGCCGTCGCCATGCGCGTCGAGCCAGATCGCATAGATGCCGAGGCGCTGCGGCGTCACGACTTCCCACTCCAGATTGTCGCCGATCATCCAGGTGTCCGCAGGTGTGACGCCGAGCGCCTCCATCGCGTGCAGATAGGCGCGCTCCTCGGGCTTGCCGAAGCCGTGCTCACCCTCGATCTGGATGTGGTCGAAGCGATGGGTCAACTCGAAGCGCTCGACCTTGGCGCGCTGCATGTCGGCAGCGCCGTTGGTGACCAGCGCGAGCTTGACGCCATGGGCCTTGAATGCGTCGATCGCATCATGCGCGCCGGGGAAGACGAAGATCGCCTCCTCGCGGTAGCTGGTGAAGCGGTCGGCGACGCGGTCGGCGAGATTGTCGGACAGGGCGTGATGGCCGCGTGCGGCGAGCGCGGCAAAACCGCCGCGCACCGTGAGCCGCCGCGCCTCGCCGAGCTTCATCCGCCAGATCGGCTCGGCGGTCGACCAGAACTGCCGCGCATAGGCCAGCACGGCTGTGGCGACCAGCGCCGGCGGCAGCGGCGCGAGCTCTTCGGCGAATTCTTCCGCGATCGTGTTCCAGGCGATCTCGGGGCGGCCATAGGCCGACAGGATGGTGTCGTCCATGTCGATCAGCATCGCGCGGGGGAGGGGCTTCGCCGTCGTCATGGCCATTTCACCTCGGGCGGCAGCGACGACAGGATGGAGTCCACATTGCCGCCGGTCTTGAGCCCGAAGATCGTGCCGCGGTCATAGAGCAGGTTGAACTCGACATAGCGGCCGCGGCGGATCAGCTGCTCCTCGCGGTCCTCGGCGGTCCAGCTTGTCGCGAAATTGCGGCGCACGATGTCGGGATAGATTTTCAGGAAGGCGCGGCCGACATCCTGGGTGAAGGCGAGGTCGGCATCCCAGTCGCCGCTGTCGTGCCAGTCGTAGAAGATGCCGCCGACGCCGCGCGCCTCTTTCCGATGCGGCAGATAAAAATACTCGTCGCACCACTTCTTGTACTTGTCGTAATCGGCAACGCCGTTCGGACCCGTACAGGCTTCCTTCATCGCGGCGTGGAAGGCGAGCGTGTCCGAATCCTCCTGCGTGCGGCGGCGGTCGAGCACCGGCGTCAGGTCTGCACCGCCGCCGAACCACGCCTTGGTGGTGACGACGAAGCGGGTGTTCATGTGCACGGCCGGCACATGCGGATTGCGCAGGTGCGCGATCAGCGAGATGCCGGAAGCCCAGAACCGCGGGTCTTCGGCCGCGCCCGGGATCTGCGCACGAAACTCGGGCGCGAATTCGCCGTGCACCGTCGAGCAGTGCACGCCGACCTTCTCGAACAGGCGGCCCGACATCATCGACATCACGCCGCCGCCACCGGCTGCGCCGGAGTGGTCGGTGCGCTGCCATGGCCTGCGCGCGAAGCGGCCTGACACGCCGGGATAGAGGCTTTCCGGCGCGTCGTCCTCGAGCCGCTCGAAGCTCGCGCAGATGTCGTCGCGCAGATGCTCGAACCAGCTCCGGGCGCGGGCTTTGCGGTCTTCGATGACGGTCGGGTCGATTGCCGATGTCATGTCGTTAGCCTTGCGGACCGTAATAGGTGCAGCTCTCGTTGCAGCTGTCGCGGTGGATGCTGACGCGGGTGAGCTTGCCGACATGCGCGAGCCGCTCCCAGACGAAGCGCGACAGGTTCTCCAGCGTCGGTGCCCCCAGCGCCTCGATCTTGTTGAGGAACTTGTGGTCGAGCATCAAGCGCACGTCCTCGATGGACCGCTGGAGCAGGCCGAGATCGACCACCATGCCGGTCGCAGGGTCCGGCATGCCGCGCACCGTCACCTCGGCGCGGAAGGAGTGGCCGTGGATCTCTTCGCTCGCCTCACCAAAGGTCGTTCCCTTCAGCGTATGCGCCGCCTCGAAGCGGAACTGTTTCGTCAATTCCCACATCTGTCCGTTCAGTCCTATCTGATGCCGAGCGATTTATGCGTCTGCACGCTCAGCCGCCATTGCGGATGGCGCAGACAATAGTCGATCGCGCGCGCGGTGTTCTCGATGACCTCCGGCCCGTCCATCGGCTGCAGCGAGAACCGCTCGAAGGCGAGGCTCTCGAACGTCTCGGGCGCGGCGAGGGCCTGCGGATAGACCAGCTTGAGTTCGTGTCCCCGGCGCAAGACCAACTCGCTGCCGCCCTTGGGGCTGACGCAGATCCAGTCGAGCCCCTCAGGCGGGATAACCGTGCCATTGGTCTCGACGCCGATCTCGAAGCCGCGGGCGTGCAGCGCCGCGACCAGGGCGTCATCGACCTGCAGCAGCGGCTCGCCCCCGGTCAGCACCACATAGCGGTTGGCGGCGGTTGCGGTCCATTGCGCGGCGATGGTGTCGGCGAGTTCCACGGCCGAGGCGTAGCGGCCGCCGAGCGTGCCGTCGGTGCCGACGAAATCCGTGTCGCAGAACTGACATGTCGCGCTGGCGCGATCGGCCTCGCGGCCGCTCCAGAGGTTGCAGCCGGCAAACCGGCAAAACACCGATGCGCGCCCGGCATGGGCGCCTTCGCCTTGCAAGGTCAGGAAGATTTCCTTGACCGCGTAACTCACTGGCCTCTCCTCGTCATCTCTAAAGGTGCGGGTTCCGGACCTGCCGGAGCGCCTCGCCGGCGGCCATCGCTGCGGTCATGGCGACATTGAGCGACCGCAACCCTTCGGCGATCGGGATCACCAGTCGCGCATCCGCAGCCTCGACCACCGCGTCGGTGACGCCGGCGCTCTCGCGCCCGAATAGCAGGATGTCCGACGTCTGGTAACGGAAATCGCGGTAGTCCGTGGCGCCTTTGGTGGTGAACAGCAGCAGGCGGGCGCCCTGGCTTTCCCGCCATGCCTCGAATTTCGCCCAGGAATCGTGGCGGGCAATACTGACATGGTCGAGGTAGTCCATTCCCGCCCGGCGGAAATGCCGGTCGGAGACCGGAAAGCCGGCCGGTTCGATGATGTGGGCGGCGATTCCCAGACAAGCACACAGGCGAAGAATCGTACCGGTGTTCTGGGGGATGTCGGGTTGGAAAAGTGCGATCTGCATGGGCGTTACGGGGTTGGTTGTGGGCCGGAAATGTCTCAATAAAACATCGCTGGCCGCGGAATTCGTGCATTGCACGCTCCCGCGCCGTTAGCGGGCTTGCGCTCGCCCTGCAAGGGTGCCAATAGAACGATTCTGGACTGCTGTTTTCGCCTTGTTCTGGCGGCGACAAGTGAAGTTCTGCCGCCGCGGGGGGCCGCGGGCGCCGGCAGACTGTTCCGGGGACCTTGGGGGCCCCTGGGGTGGTTCCACCGGCTGCATAAGAAGAAAGGGTTGGAATCGTGACGACAGCGTCTTCGGCGGACCATCCGACACGCCGTGATTTCTTATTCGTTGCAACGGGGGCAGCCGCAGCAGTAGGGGGCGCCGCCGCGCTCTGGCCCTTCATTTCGCAAATGAATCCGGACGCCTCGACCATCGCCGCGGGTGCGCCGATCGAGGTCGATCTGAGCCCGGTTGCCGAGGGGCAGGACATCAAGGTGTTCTGGCGCGGCAAGCCGATCTACATCAGCCATCGCACCAAGAAGCAGATCGACGAGGCGCGCGCCGTTCCTGTGGCGAGCCTGCCCGATCCGCAGTCCGACGAGGCCCGGGTCAAGTCAGGGCACGATCAGTGGCTGGTCGTGATCGGCATCTGCACCCATCTCGGCTGCATCCCGATCGCCCATGAAGGCAATTACGACGGGTTCTTCTGTCCCTGCCATGGTTCGCAGTACGATTCGTCCGGCCGCATCCGCCAGGGGCCCGCGCCCGCGAACCTGGCCGTGCCGCCGTACACTTTCGTTTCGGACACCAAAATCCAGATCGGCTGAGCTTCGGACCCGCGTCCGAAGCCTCGAACCGTCTCGTCGTTTTATTTCCTCAGGATCGCATCATGAGCGGACCATCCGACTACCAGCCGAGCAATCCGGCACTGCAATGGATCGAGCGGCGCCTGCCGATCTTTGGTCTCGTCCATTCCTCCTTCGTCGTCTATCCCACCCCGCGCAACCTGAACTATTGGTGGACCTTCGGCGCCATCCTGTCCTTCATGCTGGGGATGCAGATCCTGACCGGCGTGATCCTGGCAATGCACTACACGCCGCATGCCGATCTCGCCTTCAAGTCGGTGGAACTGATCGTCCGTGACGTGAACTATGGCTGGCTGCTGCGCAACATGCATGCGGTCGGCGCGTCGATGTTCTTCTTCGCGGTCTACGTCCACATGCTGCGCGGCCTCTATTACGGTTCCTACAAGGAGCCGCGCGAGGTGCTCTGGATCCTCGGCGTCATCATTTACCTCTTGATGATGGCAACCGGCTTCATGGGCTACGTGCTTCCCTGGGGCCAGATGAGCTTCTGGGGCGCCACCGTCATCACCAATCTGTTCTCGGCCATTCCTTACGTCGGCGAGAGTATCGTGACCCTGCTGTGGGGTGGCTATTCGGTTGGAAATCCGACGCTGAACCGCTTCTTCTCGCTGCACTATCTGCTGCCATTCCTGATCGCGGGCGTCGTCGTGCTCCACGTCTGGGCACTGCACGTCGCCGGCCAGAACAATCCTGACGGCGTCGAGCCGAAGACGGAAAAGGACACGGTGCCGTTCACGCCGCACGCGACCATCAAGGATGGCTTCGGCGTCGCCTGCTTCCTGCTGCTCTACGCCTGGTTCATCTTCTACATGCCGAACTATCTCGGCGATGCCGACAACTACATTCCGGCGAACCCCGGCGTGACGCCGCCGCACATCGTGCCGGAATGGTATTACCTGCCGTTCTACGCGATCCTGCGCTCGATTCCGAACAAGCTCGCGGGCGTGATCGCGATGTTCTCGGCGATCATCATCCTGTGCTTCCTGCCCTGGCTGGACAGCGCGAGGACGCGTTCGTCGAAGTATCGTCCGCTCGCCAAGCAGTTCTTCTGGATCTTCGTCGTGGTCTGCATCCTGCTCGGCTATCTCGGTGCGCAGCCGCCGGAAGGCATCTACGTGATCGCCGGCCGGGTCCTGACGGTCTGCTACTTCGCCTACTTCCTGATCGTGCTGCCGCTGCTGTCGCGCATCGAGACGCCGCGGCCGGTGCCGAACTCGATCTCGGAAGCGATCCTTGCCAGGAGCGGCAAGGCCGTCGCCTCGATCGCGGTCGCGCTCGTCGCTGCCGGTACGCTGTTCGTCGGCACCGTGCAGGACGCCCGCGCCGAGGAAGGCGGCACCAAGCCGCCGGGCAACAATTGGTCGTTCGCAGGCCCGTTCGGCCACTATGACCGTGGTGCACTCCAGCGCGGCCTGAAGGTCTACAAGGAAGTCTGCTCGAACTGCCACGCGCTGTCTTACGTCGCCTTCCGCAACCTCGCGGAAGCCGGTGGTCCCGGCTATTCGGAGGCGCAAGCAGCGGCGTTTGCCTCCGACTACAAGATCAAGGACGGTCCGAACGATCAGGGCGAGATGTTCGAGCGCCCGGGCCGGCCGGCCGACTACTTCCCCTCGCCGTTCCCGAACGAGCAGGCGGCTCGTGCGGCGAACGGTGGCGCGGCGCCGCCCGACCTGTCGCTGATCACCAAGGCGCGTTCCTATGGCCGCGGCTTCCCGATGTTCATCGTCGACTTCTTCAGCCAGTATCAGGAGCAGGGCCCAGACTACGTCGCCGCCGTGCTCCAGGGCTTCGAGGACAAGGTGCCGGAAGGCGTGACCATCCCGGAAGGCTCGTATTACAACAAGTACTTCCCGGGCCACGCCATCAAGATGCCGAAGCCGCTCAGCGACGGCCAGGTGACCTACGATGACGGCTCGCCGGCGACGGTTGCGCAGTACGCTCACGACGTCACCACGTTCCTGATGTGGACCGCCGAGCCGCACATGGAAGCGCGCAAGCGCCTCGGCCTCCAGGTGTTCGTGTTCCTGATCCTGTTCGCGTTCCTGATGTACTTCACCAAGAAGAAGGTCTGGGCCGACTCGCACTGAGCGGCCGGACGCGAAACGAGAATGAAGGAGCCCCCGCAAGGGGGCTTTTTTATTGGACACGCGCGTGTGTTGTTCGATGCGATTGCCTATCGCGTGCCCAGCCGCCAAAGTACCGCCAGCCTCTCCCTCACAAACCATCGGAGGACACCATGGGAACCACGATCACCTTCAAGCGTCCGGACGGCAAGGATGCCTCGGGCTATCTCGCCAACGCCGCACGCGGCAACGCGCCGGGCGTGGTCGTGATCCAGGAATGGTGGGGCCTGTCGGAGCAGATCAAGGGCCTGTGCGACCGCTTCGCGCTTGCCGGCTTCGACGCGTTGGCGCCCGATCTCTACAAGGGCAAGGTGGTGCCGTATCACGATACGGATGCAGCCGGCAAAGAGATGAACTCGCTCGACTTCATGGACGCCACCACGCAGACGGTGCGCGGCGCTACGCAATACCTGTCGCGCAACGGCGCCAAGGTCGGGCTGACAGGCTTCTGCCTCGGCGGCGCCGTCACCATCATCGGCGCGGTGCATGTACCGGAGCTTGCCGCCGGTGTCGTGTTCTATGGCATTCCGCCGGAGCAGGCGGCCAAGCCCGCCGACGTCAAGATCCCGCTCCAGGCCCACTTTGCCAACAAGGACGATTGGTGCACGCCGGAGCTGGTCGACGGCTTCGAGAAGGCCATGAAGGCCGCCGGCAAGTCGCTGGAGCTGTTCCGCTATGACGCCGAGCACGCCTTCGTCAACGAGCAACGCCAGGCCGTGCACGACCGCGAAGCCGCCGAGCTCGCCTGGGGTCGGGCGACGGAGTTTCTCAGGAAGCATCTGGGTTAACCGCCCTTGGCCGTGATGCGGGGAGCTGCCCTTGACGCAGCCCCCGCGCCATGGTGAGTATCCGCCCATGAGCACCGCAGCCCGCCCATCCCGTCGTTGGTGGCGCACCTCCTAAGAGGTGGCCGGTGCGATTTATTCTCCTAAAATCGTCTGAGGTCGCCGGCACAGCGCGGCGGCCTGATCGTTTGTCCTGTGTGGCGTTCCCTCGGCAAGTTTCGTAAGAGGACCCCATGAACAGGACAGTCTTTGCTCTTCCGCCCAGAAGCGACTACGTCACCCGGGGGGGTCTTGCGATCACCCGCGTGGCCGAGCAGTTCACCGGTCACGCCGACCGGCTCGACGATCTCATCAACCTGCTCGACCGCCGCCGTGGCGTGGTATTGTCCTCGGGCACGACCGTGCCGGGCCGCTACGAGAGCTTTGACCTCGGCTTCTCCGATCCCCCGCTCAAGCTCGAGACCGTTGGCACCAATTTCAGGCTGGAAGCGCTGAATGCGCGCGGCGAGGTGCTGATCGCCTTCCTCGCTGACGTCCTGCGCGAACCCTGCGTCGTGATCTCCGAGAAATCAGCCGCGCGCCTTGCCGGTCGCATCATCCGTGGTGATGCGCCGGTCGAGGAAGATCAGCGCACGCGTCGCGCGAGCGTGATGTCGCTGGTGCGCGACATCATTGCCGCCTTCTCGGCCAATGACGACGGGCTGCTCGGTCTGTTCGGCGCCTTCGCCTATGACCTCGTCTTCCAGATCGAGGATCTCGTGCAGAAGCGTCCGCGCGAAAATGACCAGCGCGACATTGTGCTCTATGTCCCGGATCGCCTGCTCGCCTATGACCGCGCCACCGGGCGTGGCGTCGCGCTCTCCTACGATTTCGCCTGGAAAGGGAAGTCGACCGAAGGCCTGCCGCGCGAGACAGCAGAGAGCCCGTATGTGAAGACGGATCGCCAGGGTTTTGCCGATCACGCGCCCGGCGAATATCAGGCCACCGTCGAGACCGCGCGCGCGGCCTTTGCCCGCGGCGATCTGTTTGAAGCGGTGCCGGGCCAGCTCTTCGCCGAGCCCTGCGAGCGCTCGCCGGCCGAAGTGTTTCAGCGCCTCTGCGTCATCAACCCGTCGCCCTATGGCGCGCTGATGAATCTGGGCGAGGGCGAATTCCTCGTCTCCGCTTCGCCGGAAATGTTCGTGCGCTCCGACGGGCGCCGCGTCGAGACCTGCCCGATATCAGGGACGATCGCGCGCGGCACAGATGCAATTGGCGATGCCGAGCAGATCCGCCAGCTGCTGAACTCGGAGAAGGACGAGTTCGAGCTCAACATGTGCACGGACGTCGACCGCAACGACAAGGCGCGCGTCTGCGTCCCCGGCACGATCAAGGTGCTGGCGCGACGGCAGATCGAGACCTACTCGAAGCTCTTCCACACCGTCGATCATGTCGAGGGCATGCTGCGCCCCGGCTTCGACGCGCTTGATGCGTTCCTCACCCATGCCTGGGCGGTGACGGTGACTGGCGCGCCCAAGCTTTGGGCGATGCAGTTCGTCGAGGATCACGAACGTTCGCCGCGGCGCTGGTACGCCGGCGCGATCGGCGCCGTGAACTTCGACGGCAGCATCAATACCGGTCTCACCATCCGCACCATCCGCATGAAGGATGGTCTGGCCGAGGTGCGCGTCGGCGCCACCTGTCTGTTCGATTCCGATCCGGCTGCCGAGGACCGGGAATGCCAGGTCAAGGCGGCAGCGCTGTTCCAGGCACTGCGCGGCGACCCGCCGAAACCGCTGTCGGCGTTTGCGCCTGACGCCACCGGTTCGGGCAAGCGCGTGCTGCTGATCGATCACGACGACAGCTTCGTGCACATGCTCGCCGATTACTTCCGCCAGGTCGGCGCCGAAGTCACCGTGGTCCGCTATGTGCATGCGCTCGCCATGCTCAAGCAGAAGAGGTGGGATTTGCTGGTGTTGTCGCCAGGGCCGGGCCGCCCGGAGGATTTCGGGATCAAGAAAACCATCGACGCGGCGCTGGAGAACAAGCTACCGGTGTTCGGCGTGTGTCTGGGCGTGCAAGCGATCGGCGAATATTTCGGCGGCGAGCTCGGCCAGCTCACCCATCCGGCGCACGGAAGGCCGTCGCGGGTCCAGGTGCGGGGCGGACGGCTGATGCGCAATCTGCCGAACGAGATCGTCATCGGCCGCTATCACTCGCTGTTCGTCGAGCGCGACAGCATGCCTGATGTGCTCAACGTCACCGCCAGCACCGAGGACGGTGTTGCCATGGCGCTGGAGCACAAGACCCTGCCGGTCGCCGGCGTGCAATTCCACCCGGAATCGCTGATGTCGCTCGGCGGCGAGGTGGGCTTGCGAATTGTCGAGAATGCGTTCCGGCTGGATGCGCCGGTCAATTGAGAGGCACCAATGACCTTTGAGCACGATTTGAAGGCGAGCGTCCGCACCATCGCCGATTATCCCAAGCCGGGGATCATGTTCCGCGACATCACGACGTTGCTCGCGGATGCGCGCGCCTTCCGTCGTGCGGTCGACGAGCTGGTCAATCCGTGGGCCGGCAACAAGATCGACAAGGTTGCCGGCATGGAGGCGCGCGGCTTCATCATCGGCGGCGCCGTGGCGCATCAGCTCTCGGCCGGCTTCGTGCCGATCCGCAAGAAAGGGAAGCTGCCGCACACCACCGTGCGGATCGCTTATTCGCTCGAATACGGCATCGACGAGATGGAGATGCACATCGACGCGATCCAGCCCGGCGAGCGCGTCATCCTCGTCGACGATCTCATTGCCACCGGCGGCACCGCGGAAGGCGCGGTGAAGCTGCTGCGCCAGATCGGCGCCAATGTCGTGGCCGCCTGCTTCATCATCGACCTGCCCGACCTCGGCGGCGCCGCCAAGCTGCGCGCCATGGACGTGCCGGTGCGCACGCTGATGACGTTCGAAGGGCATTGAGAAATCGTGGCGATCGCCGATCGCTTCGGCCTTCAGCTCGGCCCGCCAGTTGTGCCCTGCGTTGCTTCAGCAGCGCGTTCCTGAGATAACCGCTCTCCTCGTCCTCCAGACGCTCGCATTGGCCGAATGTCGGGCCGGCGTTGCCATGAGCGTTTCAGGCGGCCTGGAGGCTGCGCGAGGGACGGTCGGTGTAAATATCACCCGGATAAAATATTCAGGGCCGCTGCAGGATCAGGCTGAGCTCGAGCTCGCGGAAGGCGAGGTAATTCCGCCGGATCCACTGGTGCAACTCGGTCGAGGAATCCTTCTCCTGGCGCAGATAGCCGGTGAAGGAGAAGCTCAGGCGGTCGATATAGGTTTTGAGGAAGCCGGGCAGCGCGGGCAGGCGGAACAGGCGGCCGCCTTCCATCGCGGGTGGCAGCTCGCCGCGAATGACGAACTCGTTGTCGACGGTGATCAGGTTCATCCGCGGGATCTGCCCGCGCAGCATCTCATGGGCGCGGGCCGAGACGCGGTCGGTTTCGGCGACGAACAGGATCTGAGGCGCGACATGCCGGCGCGCCGCCTCCTTCAGCAGGCCGATCTCGTCCGTCATCTTGAAGAACTCGTCGAAGGCGTGGAAGCCGAGGTCGATGACCTTGGCGAGACCGTCATCGACGATGACGCGGTCCATCAGCTGCATCTTGCCGTAGGTATCGATCACATCAGCGGTTTCAGTGACCTTCGGCAGGTAATCGAGCAGCGACGGCTCCTTCAGATTGACGTCGAAGGCGGCGACGTTGCCGTTCTTGAGCAGCAGGAATTCACTCAATAGCCGCGCCAGCAGCGTCTTGCCGACCTGCGGGCGGGGCGAGCAGATGATGTAAACGGGTGTCGCTGGCATCGGCTGCTATATCAGGCCAAGTCACCGCCCAATCCAGCCGTATCAGCCCGGCCTTCGCAACTATTTTTCGCTGTTGCGGGTGACGGGTTTCGAGCCGACGATGTCGGTGAGGCGGATGCGGTCGAATTCGCTCCAGACGTTGGCCAGCCAGTGCCGGACATAGCCGCGCAGCACGAAGGAGTAGTTCGCTGCCTCGTCCTGGATGCCCTTGTTGGCGACGAATTTCAGGAACGGCACCGAGGACACCTCGACCTGTTCATAGGCCATTTCGTTGAGCTTCGGAATGGTCAGCTCGGTCGCGTCCTTGATGCGGTGGAAGTAGGAATTGTAGGTCGCCTGGTCCCACTGGAAGAACTGGGTGTCGTTGATGAAGTTCTTCACCAGGAAATATTTCGCACCGGACATGAAGCCGGCCGTCTCCGCGATTTCCTCGAGCGAGGCGATCGAGGGTCCGAGGATGTGGAACACGGCGAAAGTGATCTGCCCGGCTTTGGCGGCGTCGAGGAAGCCGATGTCGCGCAGCGAGGCGAGCGCGGGCGAGAGCAGGCCGGCGCGCACGTCGATCACGGTGACGGAAGGGCTGACAGCGTTGAGCGTGTCAAAGATCTTCATCTGGTCCGCGGTCGTCGTCATGTCGACGATCTCGGTGATGTCAGGGTGGAAGCGTTTCAGCGTTCCCCGCGGCGACTCCGTATCGAAGGCGCGCGTCGGCACGTTGTTGGCGGAAAAATAATCGAGCAAGGTACGTGACACCGTGGTCTTGCCGACCCCGCCCTTGTCCGCGCCCACCACCACCACTGCCGGCTTTGCCATCGCTGTCCCCTCACGCGCCCCCGATCGCGAGATTGCAATCGGCCGGGCCCAAATCGGTGTCCCGAGTCTGCTGTTGGGCGCGAACATGGCAGAAACAAGGGAGAATTCAAATCCTGCGGCACGCAGTAGCTGCAATTCCCGGAGTTTTTCTCGGGCGCTGTGATTTCGCTGCAAATTGCAGAAGATTCACGCTCAGTGGCGACCCCAAGGACCCATGGTGTTGCTGGAAGGATTGCCGAACGGATTGCCGGCCGCAGTTCCGGAAGCGCCCGGCGCCGGCACGGGCGGTGGCGTGGCCCGGCTGCCTGCATCGTTCCACGGTCCCTGTGGCAGCGGCGGCGGGGCGTCCCGTTGATCGGCCTGCGCCTCCGATTGATCCGCGGCGGACTGTTCCGTCTCATCGTCATCGGATGGCGGTGGCAGCGGACCGGGATCATGGCCGCCGGCGAATTTGACCAGCGCGTCGACGCGGGACTGCACCGACGGGTGGGTCGCGAACAGATCCGAAAAGCCTTCGCGCGGATTGTCCAGGCACATCTCCATCACCGCGGAGGTCGCGCCCGGTAGTTCGCCACGGCCTTCGATCTTGCGCAGCGCGGAGATCATGGCGTCAGGGTTTTTGGTCAGCTCGACCGACCCCGCATCGGCGAGATATTCGCGCGAGCGCGACAGCGCGAGCTTGACCACCTGCGATACGAGCCAGGCCACCACGATCAGCACGACAGCGATGATGATCACGATGATCGCGCCGCCGCCGGAATTCTTGTTGTCGTTCGACGACGAGGACGAGCGGGACGACGATGAGGAGGAAGAACCTGACGACCACGAGCCGCCGCCGGAGCTCCAGCTCAGATTGGTGAACAGGCGGAAGAACAATTCGCCGAAGAAGCCGACCACGCCGGCGATAATCACGGCGACCACCATCAGCTGCACGTCGCCGTTCCTGATGTGGGTCAGCTCGTGGCCGAGCACCGCCTCGATCTCCTGGTCGTTCAGCGCCTTCAGGAGGCCTGTGGTGACGGTGACGGCATATTGCCGCGGATTGAGGCCGGTCGCGAAAGCGTTCAGCGCCGGAGAGTCCATGATCTTCAGCTTCGGCATGGTGATGCCGCGCGAGATGCAGAGATTTTCCAGCAGATTGTAGAGCCGCGGCTCCTCCTGCCTGGTCACGTCACGGCCGCCGGTCACCGCGTCGATCATCGACTGGTGGAAGAAATAGGCGATGACGATCCAGGCGATCGCGCCAGCCGTCGCAAAGGGGAGGGCGACGATGAGGTCGTGGAAGGCGCGGCTCAGATAATAGGCGACGGTCTGGTTGCCGTTGATGACGACCTCGGCGACCAATGCGCCGGCATAAACCAGCACATAGACCAGCGCGAACAGGCCGGCGAGCAGCAGCATCGAACGTAACTTGTTCGAGGCGATGTGCGTGTAGAGACCATACGCGGCCATGACGCGTTGTCCTGCCGGCCGATCGGCTCAGATCAGAATTTCACCTGGGGCGCAGCCTCGACTTCGGTGCGGCTGGCGCCGAGATCGAAGAAGTCCTTCCTGGTGAAGCCGAACATTCCGGCGAACAGCGCGGCCGGCATCTGCTGGATGCCGGTGTTGTATTCCTGGACCGCGTTGTTGAAGAAACGGCGGCTCGCCGCGATCTTGTTCTCGAGGTCGGAGAGCTCGGATGCGAGCTGCTGGAAATTGGCGTTGGCCTTGAGGTCGGGATAGGCCTCCGACAGCGCGATCAGCCGCCCCAGCGCGCCGGAGAGCTGGTTCTCCGCGGCGGACACCTGCGCCGGCCCTTGTGCCGACATCGCCGAATTGCGCGCCTTGATGACGTCGTCGAGCGTGCCGCGCTCGTGCGCCGCATAACCCTTCACCGTCTCGACCAGGTTCGGTATCAGGTCATGACGCTGCTTGAGTTGGACGTCGACATCGGCAAAGGCCTGGTCGACGCGCTGTCCCAGCGCCACCAGCCGGTTGTAGGCGCTGAAGGCGAACAGCACGAGGACGACGATGACGCCGAGAACGATCCAGCCGGTCGACATGGAGAACTCCTGGAAGGAAATTGGAGCGGACAGCCTAAACTAAAATGGGCCCGGGAAGAGCCCCGCGCGGAGGGAAGGTAAGACTTGGTCGGATCGGGCGCCATCCGAGTTCAAGGGAAAAGCGGGCAACGACGTTAACTTTCGGACAGGACGGCGTCGCCCCAGCGCCACCGCCGTGCGCCCGCATAGGCAGCCTTGTCGCGCCGCGGGACCTTGGCGAGTTCGACACCGTGGCCGGTGCAGAGTTTTGCCGTGATCTCGGCCTTGCCGACATCGGGCGGCGCCAGCACGCGTGCGGCGCGGATTGTCGGCGCGGAGCGAGTCAGCGCGACATAGATGAAGCGCTCGTCCTCGAACGGCACCTCGGCGCCCTTGATCTGGCGATGCGCCTGCGAACGCGGCAGGCGCTGATTGAAATGGCACCAGTCGGGCGCGACGAGCGGGCAGGGCTTTTCGTGCGGGCAGGGCGCCGCGACATGGGCGCCTGCCGCGATCAGGTGTTGGCGCAGCGCGAGGATGCGGGCATAGCCGGCGGGCGTGCCGGGCTCGATCACGACCAACGCGTGGCGCGCTTTGGCCCACATTGTCTCCGTAAGCTTGCGCTGGTCGCTCTCGCCGAGCTCGCCGATGACGTAGCTCGCGACGACGAGATCGGCTTGCGAGGCCTCGGCGAGGCTCGTGACTGCATCGCCGGGCAGATAGCGGCAATCCGACAGGCGCGTGCTGTCCTGCGCGAGTTCGAGCGCGAGCCGGCTCAGTGTGGCGTTGGCGTCGAGCAGGGTGAAATCCCGCAGCGACGAAAACGCCTCTGCGGCAGCCCAGCTTGCGGTGCCCGGACCCGCGCCGACGTCGAGCAGGGTTTCCGGCGCGAAGTCTGGCGCGATTTCGGCGAACGCGCTCAGGCTTGCGGCGACGGCGGCGTAGGTTGCCGGCATCCGCGCCAGCGCATAAGCGAGGGCATCAGCTTCGGACTTGATCGTGCCGGAGCCGCCACCGGCGCGATAGGTGGTCGAGATCTTCTGCGAGCGCTGCGCTGCGTCGTTGCGCGAAAAACCCTGCAGCCTGGCCTCGAGCGCGGCCTTGAGTTCGGTGGGGAGGGTGGGTGCGATCATGTTGGCCTACCGTCATCCGGGTGCTCGCGTCGCGAGGATCGGAATGACGGCAGAGATATCACGCCACGTTCTGGTCGAGAATGTCCACGGCCTCGGACAGGCTCACCGAGACGAGCTGGGAGACGCCGCGCTCGGCCATGGTGACACCGAACAGCCGGTTCATCCGCGCCATCGTGATCGGGTTGTGCGTGATGATGACGAAGCGCGTGTCGGTCGAGCTGGTCATCTCGTGCAGCAGGTTGCAGTACCGTTCGACGTTATGATCGTCGAGCGGCGCGTCGACTTCGTCCAGCACGCAGATCGGCGAGGGGTTGGTCAAGAACACCGCGAAGATCAGCGCCATCGCCGTCAGGGCCTGCTCACCGCCCGAAAGCAGCGACAGCGTCTGCGGCTTCTTGCCCGGCGGCTTGGCGATGATTTCGAGACCGGCTTCGAGCGGATCGTCGCTCTCGATCAGATGCAGCGCGGCCTCGCCGCCGCCGAACAGCTCGACGAACAGGCGCTTGAAATGGTTGTTGACGACCTCGAACGAGGTCAGCAGCCGCTCGCGCGCCTCCTTGTTGAGGCTCTGGATGCCCTGGCGCAGCCGCTTGATGGCCTCGACGAGGTCATCACGCTCGGTGACCAGGCCGGTGTGCTGGGTCTCGACCTCCCGCAGCTCTTCCTCGGCGCGCAAATTGACGGCGCCCAGGCGCTCGCGGTCGCGGCGCATCTTTTCGAGGTCCTCCTCGATGTCATGCAGCGGCGGCAGCTCGGCGCCGGGCTCGATCTCGGCAAGGCCGGCGACGGCCTGCGGCTCGACTTCGAGCATGTCGCGGATCTCGCGCTCGATGTCCTCGAGCCGGCGCCGCGCGCTTTCCATGCGCTCCTCGGCCCGCGCCGTGGCCTCGCGGGAGCTGGAGAGCGCTTCGAGCGTCAGCTTGGCGACGCGATCGGTCTCGGCCATCGCGGTCTCCGCAGTGGCGAGCGCGTCGGCGGCCATGCGGCGGTCGTTCTCGGCGTATTCGATCTCGGTGATCAGCGCGCTGCGCTTTTCAGCAAAGACAGCGGGCGCGTTTTCGAGTTCGCTGCGCTCGATCGTGAGCTCGGCGATACGCGCCTGGATGGTGTCGATGTGGGAGGCCGCGCTTTCCTTGCGGTTCTGCCACTCGGTGCGCTCCGCGAGGATCGCCTGGACACGGCGGTCGGCCAGCTCGGCCTCGCGCGCCAGGGCCTGCGCTTCGGCGCGGACCTGGGCTGCGATGCGGCGCTGGCCTTCGATGTCGCTGCGGACGGCGGCGAGACGGGTTTCGGTGTCCTCGCTCGAGGGCAGCTCGCTGATGCCGGCCTCGGCGTATTCATAGGCGGCCTCGGCTTCGGCCCGGTCGGCGGCGAGCCGGCTGTGCGCTTCCGACAGCGTCGCCTTGCGCGCGGCATGACGGCTGATCTCGCGCTCCGCGTTGGCATGGCGCTCGCGCGCGACGTTCAGCTCGCGCTGCGCGGCGCGCCAGGCTTCGCGGGAAGCGCCTTCGGTGCTCGCGGCCATCTGCAATTCGGACTCGGCATTTTCAAGCGCCTGACGCTTGATCTGCGCGTCGATGCGGGCCTGCTCCAGCTCGTTCTCGATGTCGACGAGGCGGGCGCGTTCGGCAAGGCGCCGTGCGGCCCCGGTCGGGGCGTGGGCGGCGGCGACAAAGCCGTCCCAGCGCCAGACGTCGCCCTCGGGCGAGACCAGCCGCTGGCCGGTCTTGAGCTGCGAAACCAGCTCGGCACCACGCTCGCGCGGCACGACGCCGATCTGCGCCAGGCGGCGTGTCAGCTCGGCGGGCGCCTGTACGTGCTTTGCGAGCGGGGTGACGCCTTCGGGCAGCTCCGGATCGCCCTCGGTGACGCCGGCGTTGGTCCAGCGCATCGGCGCCGAGGGATCGACCGGCGCGTCGAGATCATCGCCGAGGGCTGCGCCGATCGCCTTTTCAAAACCCTTGTCGACGGTGATGCCGTCGATGATCGGCGGCCACAGATTCTTGGTCTCGCCGTTGACGATCTTGGAGATCGTGCGCGCTTCGGTATCGAGCCGCTGCACGCGCTTGTCGGCTTCGACCAGCGGCGAGCGCGAGGATTCCAGCGCCTGCCGCGCGGCGACATGTGCGGCCTCGCTCGCCTGGGCCGCGGCTTCGGATGCCGCAAGGGTCTGCTCGGCGGTCTCGACCATGGCGGTCAGCTCGTCGAGGTCACCAAAGCCGCCGGTGTCGGCGGCCAGCTTCTGCTCTTCCGCTGCGACATTCGCGATCTCCTGGTCGAGACGGGAGAGCTTGTCGCGGTGGGTGCGGACGTTGGCCTCTAACTGGTTGCGCTTGGCGGTGAGGTCGGCGAGCGCGGTGGTGAGCTCGGCGAATTGCTGTTCGGTTTCGCTCAGCACCGCCTCGGCTTCGCCGACGCGCTCGTCGACGCCGGAGCGCTTCTCGACGCGCGACTTGATCTCTTCCTTCAGCTCGGCGTCTTCGGTGTCGAGCCGCTGCAGCGCGACGTCGGCGTCCATGGTTTGTTGCTGAGCACGGGAGATGTCGCCTTCGAACTGGGCGAGGCGGCGCTCGAGCTCGGCGACGCGCTCCTTGGCGCGCTCTTCCTCGCGGTCGAGCAGCTCGCGGGCATTGGTCAGGCGCTGAAGGCCTGCGGCGGCGCGCGCTTCGGCATCGCGCAGCGCCGGCATTTCGGCGGCGCGGATCGCCTGGATGCGGGCGGCTTCGGCCTGGTGCTGGGTGCGCTCAGCCATCTCGCGCACGGCGAGATCATGGGTGTGGCCTGACTCGTTGACGTCGGCATGCGCGCCGATCCAGCGCAGATGGAACAGCGTGGCTTCGGCCTTGCGGACCTTGGCCGCGACCTCGCGATAGCGCACGGCCTGGCGGGCCTGCTTCTTCAGGCCTTCCATTTGCCCCGAGAGCTGGCCGATCACGTCCTCGACGCGGGTGAGGTTGGTCTCGGCCGCCTTCAGCCGCAGCTCGGCCTCGTGGCGGCGGGCGTGCAGGCCGGCGACGCCGGCAGCGTCTTCCAGCACGCGGCGGCGCTGCTCGGGCTTGGCCTGGATGATCTCGCCGATCTTGCCCTGGTGGACCAGGGCCGGTGAACGTGCGCCGGTCGCGGCATCCGCGAACAGGATCTGCACGTCGCGGGCGCGCACGTCGCGGCCGTTGATGCGGTACACCGAACCGGCTTCGCGCTCGATGCGGCGGGAGATTTCGAGAATCTGGCTGTCGTTCATCGCCGCCGGCGCGGTGCGATCGGCATTGTCGATCGTCATCGTCACTTCGGCGTGGTTGCGCGCCGGACGGTTGCCGGAGCCGGCGAAGATCACCGCGTCCATGTCGGCGGCGCGCAAGCTCTTGTACGAGGTTTCACCCATCGCCCAGCGCAGCGCTTCGACCAGATTCGACTTGCCGCAACCGTTGGGGCCGACCACGCCGGTGAGGCCCGGCTCGATGACGAAGTCCGTGGGCTCAACGAAAGACTTGAAGCCGTGAAGGCGCAGGCGGGTGATTTTCATAAGCACGCATCTCTGTTGGCAGGCGCGAATCCCCCTGCCTGGACAATACCATGAAAGGCAATGTCGCTGTCTGGGCGAGTCGCGCGGGGCGCCTCATGCGGCGGACAATGGCCGCGGTGTGCCGCGAGGGCAACCGGCGAAAGCCGCTTTTCCCAAGGGATTTATGCCGGGGAAGATACGGCTTTCGAGATGCGAATCAGGATCTTGACGAGCGAATCAGCTCTTCAGCAGCGGGTTGATCTTCTTCGCGAACTCCTCGAACGAGGCCTCGCCTTTGATCTTCTCGCCGTTGATGAAGAAGGTCGGCGTCGAATCGACCTTCAACACGTCGCTGGCATATTTCTGGTCGGCGGCGATCTTGTCGAGCAGCGACTGGTCCTTCAGGCAGGCTTCGACCTGCTGCTGGGTGAGGCCGGCCTGCTTGCCGATCCGCGTCAGCGTCTCCGTGGTGTTCTTCACCACCCAGTCGCTCTGCTGGCGGAACAGCATGTCGGTCACCGCAAAGTACTTGGCCGCGTCGTCCTTGGCGATGCAGCGCGACAGCATCGAGCCGGCGGCGGCTTTGATGTCGAGCGGGAACTCGCGGAAGACGTAACGGATCTTGCCGGTGTCGATGTACTCCGACTTGATCTTGGGGAACACTTGCTCATTGAAGGCCGCGCAGTGCGGGCAGGTCATCGAGGCGTATTCGGTGACGGTGACGGCGGCGTCCTTCGGACCCAGCGCCATGTCGGGGAGCGACACCGGCTTGGCAACGTCGGCCGCGGACTGCGCCATTGCTTCCGAGATGAACCGCAGCGGCGACAGCCCGGCGAGCGCGGCAAGACCGGTCAGCGACAGCATCGTGGTGAAGGCGCGGCGGGTGAGGATCAAGGTCGGCTCCCGAATTGGCTGGTCTTGCCCGAAGTTCCCATCCGGGCGGCCTGTCGCTAGCTCGAAACGTGGTTTGAGGCAATGGCGAGCGGCAAGGACGGGTCCAGATTAGCCAGGGAATGAGGCTCAATTTCGCTTGATGGCGGCTCCGAGCCGCGCCAGCGCCGTCTTCAGTTCTTCATCTTCGATGTCCCCCAGGCTTTCCGCCACCTTGGCGACGGCTTTGGGGTCCGGCGGCCCGGGCCGCACCGGGCGCCGCGGACGCGACAGCGGGGCCTGGCGGAAGGCGAGCTTGCCGACGGCGCTCCAGCCGAAGAAACGGTTGACCCGCTCCAGGATCACGTCGGCGGAATGCTGGATCTCCAGCGCCATCGGGCCCTCGACCCGCAGCACCAGCGTCGCCGGCTCCTGCGGCTGGCCCTCGACCGGCCGGGGCCATTGCATCTTCAGCGGCTCGGCATGGGCGGCGATCTCCGGTCCAGCAATCTGCTCCCACCGCGTCACCAGCTCGCGCGCGGCAAAACCCTGCTTGGCGTAGGCCTCGGCAAAGACGTCATTGAGCAGGATGCCGAGCGGCTTGGCGCTGACGGGGCCGGGTTTGAAGATGGGGCCGAATTTGGAGCCGAATTTGGACATGGGCCTTTATAGCACTTTAGCGGTTTGGCCGCATGCGCTTCGCTGTCATGGCCGGGCTTTGTGCCGCCTGCGCGGCCGAAGCCGCTTCGGCGAGGCGGAGGCCCGGCCATCCACGTTCTTCCTGCGAAGAAAGACGTGGATGCCCGCGACAAGCGCGCGCGTGACGTGGAGAGATCGGTATCAGGTCGCTACAGTAACAGCATGAGCCCGAAATCCGCCCTCAAGGCAAAGTCGGAACCAGTTCTGTCGGGAGTTTCGGCCCGCCCCGCACTGCTGCTCGCCTGGTACGACCGTCATCGCCGCAAGCTCCCCTGGCGCGCGGCGCCCGGGGAAACGTCCGATCCCTATCGCGTCTGGCTCTCCGAAATCATGCTCCAGCAGACCACGGTGAAGGCGGTCGGCCCTTACTTCGAAAAATTCGTCGCGCGCTGGCCTGAGGTGATGGCGTTGGGAAACGCCTCGCTGGACGAGGTGCTGCGGATGTGGGCCGGGCTCGGCTATTATTCGCGCGCGCGCAATCTTTATGCCTGTGCGGTGGCGGTGACGCGCGAGCACGGCGGTGTCTTTCCCGATACGGAGGAGGGGCTGCGTGCGCTACCGGGCATCGGTCCTTACACCGCGGCAGCGATTGCGGCGATCGCGTTCGATCGCCACACCATGCCTGTCGACGGTAATATCGAGCGGGTGGTGTCGCGCCTGTTTGCGGTCGAGGAAGAGCTGCCGCAGGCGAAGCCACTGATCCGGCAACTGGCGGCAACGCTGCTGGCGAACTCCCGCGCCGGCGACAGTGCGCAGGCGCTGATGGATCTGGGCGCCTCGATCTGCACGCCGAGGAAGCCGGCCTGCGCGTTGTGTCCGTTCACTGCTGATTGTACGGCGCGCGCGCTGGGAACGCAGGAGACGTTTCCACGCAAGGCGCCGAAGAAGGGCGGGGACGTTGCGGCGTGGCGCTGCCTTCGTCGTCACACGCGGCGACGAACTGCTGGTCCGCTCGAGGCCTGAAAGGGGCTTGCTCGGTGGCATGACGGAAGTGCCCGGCTCGGAATGGCGCGTCGAACAAGATGACGTGGCGGCAAAACAGCAGGCGCCTCAACTGAAGGGATTGTCGCGCTGGCAGCGCAAGGTCGGCGTGGTTGCCCACGTCTTCACGCATTTCCCGCTCGAGCTCGTGGTCTACACCGCGAAGGCCGAAGCGCGCACCCGCGCGCCCGAGGGCATGCGCTGGGTGCCGATCGCGACGTTGGCAGACGAGGCGCTGCCCAACGTCATGCGCAAGGTGATTGCGCACGCGCTGTCGTCGGGTCGATCGTCCTGACAACACGCTGGCAGCAGCGCTGCGCTATCAGCGCGCGAAACGGAAGCTGCCAATGGTCAAGACTGCGCTCGACAATTTCAAGAGGCCGCCTTGCGCCGAGCTGCTCGGATGGCGCCTGCTCGATGCCCGTCCCGAGGACGGCTGGATCAGGCTCGGCTTCGAGGGCAAGCCTGAGTTCTGCAACCCCGCCGGCTTCATCCAGGGCGGCATGCTTTCCGCCATGCTCGATGACACGATGGGCCCGGCCGTGCTGGTGATGAGCGAGGGCCGGCTCTACACCACGACCATCAGCATGACCGTGAACTTTCTCGGGCCTGCAACGCCCGGACCGATCATCGGTGAGGCCAAGGTGACGCAGCTGGGCAAGACGATTGCGTTCGTCGAGGCCAGGCTGATGGCGGAGGACGGCACGGTGCTGGCGACGGCGAGCGCGAGCGAGCGGTTGCTGGAGGCGGCGCGGGTGGTGAAGTGACTGAGAGCTAGTCACGCGCTCCACTTCCTTCTCCCCTCCTGGGAGAAGGCGGTGCGAAGCGCCGGATGAGGGGTTGCTTCAGCAAGCTCAAATGCAAGCGCGTCATTGGAGGCAACCCCTCACCCAAGTGAGCCTGCGTCCACCAGCGTCGCTGCCCTCTCCCACAAGGGGCGAGGGCGCATCAACTCGCATCTCGCTCCGTGCAGAAAACTCACACCCCCACGCGCGCGTCCTTGCTCACGATCGGCGGTGTCGCATTCAGCGCTTCGACCTGGAAGCCCGCGACGCGCTTGTAGTTGGCGGCGATGTCTTCCAGCTCCTTTTGCGACAGCACGTCGGTGACGTTTTCAAAGCCGTCGGGCGCGCGTTCCTCGACGAGCTGCATCACCTGCTCCGGGCCGTTCCTGCGGTTGAGCAGCACGAGATCAGTGGTTGCCGGCCGTCGCTCGGCCTCATAGGCTTGCAGCGCCGCCTGTGTCGGGCCGTGCGCCAGGATCTCGCGGGTGATGGTGCGGGCATCGAGGATCGCCTGCGAGGCGCCGTTCGAGCCGATCGGGTACATTGGATGCGCGGCATCGCCCATCAGCGTGACCTTGCCGAAGGTCCATTGCGACACCGGATCGCGATCAACCAGCGGATATTCATAGGCGTGCGGGCAGTTCCTGATCAGGCCGGGCACGTCGAGCCAGTCGAACTGCCAGCTCTCGAACCAGGGCAGGAACTCGTCCAGCCGCGCGGTGCGGTTATAGTCCTCGCGCCGCCACTGGTAGGTCGGCGGCATGTGGCGCTCGGCGACCCAGTTGATCAGATGATTGCCTGATGCGTCCGGTTCCTTGGAAATCGGGTAGCAGACGAATTTCAGGATCTCATGGCCGGCCATGATCATGGTGCGGCCGGTGAGGAAGGCCTTTGACGGCGTCACGCCGCGCCAGAGGATGCGGCCGTTCCAGATCGGCGGTCCCTCGTCGGGATAGAGTTTTTCTCGCGCGGCGGAATGGATGCCGTCGGCGGCGACCATGATCGCGCCGTCGCAGGTGCCGGCAGGTTTGCCGGTTGCCCGGTCGACGAAGTCGGCGCGCACGCCATTGGCCGTCTCGGTCCAGCCGGCCAGATGATGGCTGGTGAGGATATTGTCGCGGCCGAGCCGCTCGACCGCGGTATCGAGCAGCAGCTGTTGCAGCGTGCCGCGATGGATCGAGAATTGCGGCCATTTGTAGCCGGCTTCCAGCCCGCGCGGCTCGCTCCAGATCGGCTTGCCGTGCTTGGAGAAATAAGCGAGCTCGCGGGTGCGCACGCCGCTGGCATCGAGCTTGTCCATCAGGCCGAGCTCGATCAGCTCGCGCACCGCATGCGGCAGCACGTTGATGCCGACGCCGAGCGGCTTCAGCGCGGCCACGCTCTCGAACACTTTCACGGGAACGCCGATTCCATGCAGGCTGAGCGCAAGCGTCAGCCCGCCGATGCCGCCGCCGGCGATGAGTACCGTCATGACAAACCCCTCCGATAGCAGGCGTCTTGGCACAGGCGGGCGGCGGTGGGCAACTGCGAAGAGCAGCCGTGCTATGGACCTGATGGTCCACAGCCGTTAACTTCCGGCTTTCCCATGAGGTTCGACATGCTCAAGCTCTACTACGCCACCGGCACCTGTGCGCTCGCCACCTACATCACCCTGGAAGAAGTCGGCGCGGACTACACGGCTGAACGGCTGAGCTTCAAGGACAACCAGCAGAACAGCCCTGAATATCTCGCCATCAATCCGAAGGGCCGCGTGCCGGCCCTTGTGACGGACCGCGGCGTCCTCACCGAGACGCCGGCGATGCTGGCCTACATCGCGCAAATCTTCCCCAAGGCGAAACTCGCGCCGCTCGACGATCCCTTCGAGTTTGCGCAGGCGCAGTCGTTCAACTCCTACCTCTGCTCGACCGTTCATATCAACCATGCCCACAAGTTACGCGGCGCGCGCTGGGCGACGCAGGAAAGCTCGTTCGCCGATATGAAGGCGATGGTGCCGAAGACCATGGGCGCCTGCTTCTCCCTGATCGAGCAGAGGATGTTCAGGGGGCCCTGGGTGATGGGCGATCAGTTCACCGTCTGCGACCCCTATCTCTACACGCTCTCGACCTGGCTCGAGGGCGACGGCGTCGACATCAACGCCACCCCGAAGATCGCGGATCACTTCAAGCGCATGTCGGACCGGCGCGCCGTGCGCAAGGTGATGGACGCGCAGAAGGCGTGAGAGCGCAGGTCTCGTAGGGTGGAATCCACCCTACGCGCCCTTCTTGTCCAGCTCCCGTCCCGTCTCGAGCATCAGCCGCCGCAACCAGATCGAGCCGGGATCCATCTGCGCCCGCGTCGGGTGGAACATGAACTGCTCGTCGATGCCGGGATCGAGCGGCGGCGTCACGGTGACCAGCCCGAGCTGCTTCGCCAGCGCCGTGATCAGCCGGCGCGGCACGAAGGCGACGAGGTCGGTGCGCGCGGCGACGTGCAGCGCTTCGAGATAGCTCGGCACCACCAGCGAGACATGCCGCTCGATGCCTTTGCTGCGCAGCCAGGTGTCGATCAGATCCTCAGCATTGCCGCGGATGACCACGCCGACATGGCGCGCAGCGAGGAACGTCTCGCGGCGCTTCAGCTTTGGCGCAAGCCGATGGCCGCGTCGCACCGCCAATGCGTCGCTGTCGGTGTAGAGCAGCTGGCGGTGAAAGCCCTTGAAGGCGTTGCCGATCGAGATCACGAGGTCGATGGTGCGGGCGAACTCGGCGTGGAAGATCGCCGGTCCCCGCCACGGCACGACGTCGATGCGGACGTTGGGCGCAAGGCGCGTGACCTTCTCCATCAACGGCGGCATCAATAGTTCCACCGCGAGGTCAGGCATCATCAGACGGAAGGGCCGTTCGCTGCGCGCGGCGTCGAACTCGTCAGGCACGAACAGCCCGCGCACCTGGTCGAGCGCCTGCGCCAGCGGCGCGCGCAGCGCTTGCGCCCGCGGCGTCAGCTCCATCCGCGCGCCGGTACGTACCAGCAGCGGATCGCCGAAGATGTCGCGCAGGCGCTGCAGCGCATGGCTCGTTGCCGGCTGCGACAGCGAGATGCGCATGGCGGCACGGCTGACATTGGCCTCGCGCAGCAGCGCGTCGAGCGCGGTCAACAGATTGAGGTCGAGCGAATTCAAATTCATGAGGTGAATAGATATCATATCTACTATCGATTTGCAGAATTCTCGTCGCGCAGTGATGTTCTCCGGGTTGCCACTTCAGGAGATGCCGCCATGAGCGCGAACGCCAACAAGAAACTGATGCAGGATATTTTCGCCGCCGCCGCCGACCCCGATCCGTCGGCGCGCGATCGCGCGCTGTTCACCGCAAGCCTCGCCGACGACGCCAAATGGATCGTCACCGGTCAGTATTCCTGGTCGCGAACCTTCGCGGGCAAGGACGCGATCCTCAACGATCTGCACGGCTATGTCCGCTCCCGCCTGCGCGACCGCACGCGCACGATCGCCGAGCGCTTCATCGCCGACGGCGACATCGTCGTGGTCGAGGCCAAGGGCGACAACGTCACGCCCGAGGGCGTCCGCTACGACAACGACTATTGCCTCGTGTTCCGCCTGGAGGACGGCAAGATCAAGGAGATCCGCGAATACTGCGACTCGGTCCTGACCGAGACGGCGCTGGGCCGGTTCCCGCAAGCCCGGCCCGATCAGGAAGGATACCATTAACAAGTGTACTTCATGGTGCTGCCGCGGAGCGCGAGTCGCCGTGGGGGCGTTCGGCTGCTCGACTTCTTGGGGGCGGCATCATGCCGGGCATTCGTTTGAGGATCAGGGGACGTCTTTACGCCGGGTTTACGGCTCTTGCCGCGGTGGGGCTGGTCATGGCCCTGGTTGCGGTCTGGAACCTTCGGGCCGTCCAGGACCAGGTCGCGAGAATGTCGGCTTTCTCGGACCATGCAGCGCGCGTTCGGGAGATATCGATCCATCTCCAGGCGCTGCAGCGGGCCAATCTGCGCTATATCTACGATGCCAACGAGCCCGCCTTCAAGGAGGCCGCAGAACACGAGGCGGAGACGGTCGCGTTGCTGAAAGCGCAATCGGCGGAGTCGTTCTCGGAGGAGCGGCGCAAGATCTACGATGGTTTGATCGGCGATATCACCAAGCTGCAGTCGCTGCGCGAGCGCATGGGCGCCGCGGTCAAGGAGACGACGAAAGGCAAGGCCGCCCTGCTGCCAGGTGGCGAGGAACTCAACGCCAACGCCGGCAAGCTGGTCATCGCGGCCCATGGAACCCACGATACTGAGATCACGGGGCCCGTTGGCGACCTCGAATCCAAGATATTGCAAGCTCGTCTCGCGAGCTGGCGCTTCCTCGCCATGCGCGATTCCAAGGCAACCTCGACCTTCAGAGCCAATACCGAGAGGGCGCAGCAACGGATCACGGCGCTCCAGGAGGCCAGTCTGCCCGAGCAGGTCAAGTCCGCGCTCGCCCCGGTGAAGACCTCGCTGACCGCCTACCAGGCGGCGTTCGAGGCGACGTCCGCCGCGATCCTTGTGGCCGACGAGACTTTCCGCAACAACATCGCGCCCCTGATCGCCGCAAGTATCGACAAGCTCAAGGTGGCGGATTCCGAACTCACGGCCGAGTCCCAGAACACGCGGACGATCGCCGCCGGCGTGATCGCCCGCACGACATGGATTCAGGAGGCGGCAGGCGGTCTCGCCGTTCTGTTCGGCGCGATCGTCGCCTTCCTGATCGCCCGCAGCATCGTCGGGCCCCTGACCGCGATGACGCGCGCGATGGGGCGTCTCGCCGGCGGCGATCTCGCGGTCGAGATTCCCGGGCGCGGCAACAGGGACGAGATCGGCGACATGGCCAAGGCGATCGACGTGTTCAAGACCAACATGATCGACACCGAGCGGCTGCGGCATGAGCAGACCGAGGCCGAGGCGCGGCAGGCCGAGGATCGCAAGAAAGACATGGTCCGGCTCGCCGACCAGTTCGAGCAGGCGGTCGGAGAGATCGTCGACACCGTGTCGTCGGCCTCGAGCGAGCTCGAAGTCTCCGCCGGGACGCTGACCGCGACCGCGACCCGCGCCCAGGATCTCTCGACGGACGTCGCCTCCGCCTCGCAGGAAGCCACCGCCAACGTCCACGCCGTTGCCTCCGCCACCGAAGAGCTGTCCTCCTCCGTGAGCGAGATCGCGCGTCAGGTCCAGGAATCGGCGCGCATCGCCAGCGAGGCCGTGGGGCAGGCGACCAAGACCAATGCCCGCGTCGGCGAGCTCTCCAAGGCGGCCGCCCGCATCGGCGACGTTGTGGAGCTGATCAGCACCATCGCCGGCCAGACCAATCTCTTGGCGCTCAACGCCACCATCGAGGCGGCGCGCGCCGGCGAAGCCGGCCGCGGCTTTGCCGTGGTCGCTTCCGAAGTGAAGGCGCTGGCCGAGCAGACCGCAAAGGCCACCGGCGAGATCGCCCAGCAGGTCTCCGGCATTCAGGCCGCCACGGAGGAGTCCGTCGGTTCGATTCGCGAGATCAGCGGCACCATCGAGCGTCTCTCGGAAATCTCATCGGCCGTCGCCGCCGCTGTGGAGGAGCAGGGCGCCGCCACGCAGGAGATCTCCCGCAACGTCCAGCAGGCGGCCCATGGCACCCAGCGTGTCGCGACCAATATCGGTGACGTCCAGCGCGGTGCGACCGAGACCGGCTCGGCCTCCTCGCAAGTGCTCACGGCGGCGCGCTCGCTGTCTACGGACAGCAACCGGCTGAAGGTCGAGGTCGCAAAATTCCTGAACTCGGTCCGCGTCGCCTGAAGCTCAATCAACAACGAAAAGGCCAGCGCGTGCGCGTGGCCTTTCATCGTGACGCGATGTGATCAGGCCAGTTTCGCCGTCATGTGCTTGAACATGTTGGCGCGCGCCTCGTCGTCCATCTCGGCCTTGAAGGCGAACTTGTCCTTCAGCGCGAGCGCGCGGCCGGCGGCCGGCCGCGCCGAGATCCCGTCGATCAGCCGCTTCACGTTCGGGTAGCGCGCAAAGGCGTCGTCGCCGAGCTTGAACGGCACCATCCGTGCCCAGCCCCACAGCGCCATGTCGACGATGGAGTAGGCGTCACCGACCATGTAGCTGCGCGCATTGAGGTGACCGTCGAGTATTTTGTAATGGCGATCGGTCTCGTACTGGTAGCGGTTATGGGCGTAGTCGTGGTTCTGGTCCTTTGGCGCAAAATGCTTGAAGTGCACCGCCTGGCCCGAATACGGCCCAACGCCCGTGGCCACGAACATCAGCCAGGACAGCAGCTCGGCGCGGTTGGCGGGCAGGAACTTGCCGGTCTTCTCGGCGAGATAGAGCAGGATCGCGTTGGAATCGAACACGATCGTGCCGTTGTCGTCGATCGCCGGCACCTTGGCGTTCGGATTGATCTTCAGATAATCAGGCGTGAACTGCTCGCCCTTGCGGGTGTCGATCTTCACCGGCTCGTACGCCAGCCCGGCCTCCTCGAGGAAGAGCGCGACCTTGGTCGGGTTCGGCGATCCGTTGAAATAGAATTTGAGCATCTGGCGTCTCCCCAGTTCTGGTGGTCACGGGCGGCCCTCTCATGCCCGAACCTTGTCAAGGGACGCAACCGGCGAGATTGCCGTACGGTCTCTGCGCGCGGCGCAGACCAGCTCGCGTCCTGGCAGGTGCCGTAGGGGGAGCGTCGCTATTCCGCCGCCATGCCGGCGCGGATCTCGGCGCGGAGCTCGTCGATCAGCTTGAGCCCCTTCTTGGTCTCGACGTGCCAGAAGGTCCAGCCGTTGCAGGCCTGCGCGCCTTGCGCCACCGCGCCCATGCGGTGGATCGAGCCGACCTTGTCGCCGAACATGATGGCGCCGTCGGCACGAACCAATGCGCCGAGCTTCTTCTTGGCGTCGAACAGTTTCGTGCCGGGCATGATCATGCCGCGCTCGATCAGCTCGGAGAACGCCACGCGAGGCGCTTCGCGCGCGGTCATGAACGGGGCGAGGCTTTCTTCCGGTAGCGGCTCGACCGCGGCGATGCGCGCTTCGGCGGCCTTCGCATAGGTCTTGTCGCGCTCGAAGCCGATATAGGAGCGGCCGAGGCGCTTGGCGACGGCGCCGGTGGTGCCGGTGCCGTTGAAGGGATCGATCACGAGATCGCCGGGCCTGGACGATGACAGCAGTACGCGTGCGAGCAGGCCTTCCGGCTTCTGCGTCGGATGCACTTTCTTGCCGTCGGCGCCCTTGAGGCGCTCCTCACCGGTGCAGAGCGGGATCAGCCAGTCGGAACGTGCCTGCACGTCCTCGTTGGCGGCTTTCAGCGCCTCGTAGTTGAAGGTGTAGCCCTTGGCCTTCTCGTCGCGCGCGGCCCAGATCATGGTTTCGTGCGCGTTGGTGAAACGGCGGCCGCGGAAATTCGGCATCGGGTTCGACTTGCGCCAGACGATGTCGTTCAGGAGCCAGAAGCCGAGGTCCTGCATGATCGCGCCGACGCGGAAGATGTTGTGATAGGAGCCGATCACCCAGATCGTCGCCGACGGCTTCATCGCGCGGCGCGCGGCCAGCAGCCAGGCGCGCGTGAAATCGTCATAGGCGGAGAAGGAATCGAACTTGTCCCAGTCGTCGTTGACGGCGTCGACGTGGGACTCGTCGGGCCGCTTGAGGTCGCCCTTGAGCTGGAGATTGTAGGGCGGATCGGCGAACACGAGATCGACCGAGCCGGCCTGGAGCTTCGACATCTCGGCGACGCAATCACCGATGACGATGCTGTGCGACGGAGACTCAAAATTTGTGCGGGGCGCCTTTGCAGACGCCCCGCGACGCGACACTACCATGACTCAAGAACTCTGACTCAGGCGACGCTGTCGGCGACGCGGGACCAAACAACCGACTGACCGTTACAATGAAGCCGCAAAGTAAAAATCGGCTTAACTCGCTGCTTTCGCGAGCAGGCCCCGCATCGCGTGTTGCACGCGAGAAGCTGAACGCATTTGCCGTATTTCATAGTGTGTTTCGTATTTCTTCGCGTTGCGGGCGTGGTTGAATCTGCCGATCGCTCCAAAATTCTCTCGGAAAAAAATGCTTGGCCCTCGGAAAAAATTGCTGGCGTCGCAGGCTGCCGCACTAGGCAATAATTGCCGAGCGGGATATTGATTAACACAATGGAAATTTTAGCTATGTGACGCGTTGAGGTTTTTGCGTTTCCGCGTGCCCACGCCGTATCATTGCCGATCTTAAGGGAAGCCCGCCATGCGCTACGATGATTTCCGCCGCAGCGACGACATCGAGGATCGTCGCGACGATGGTGGCGGAGGAATTGGCGGCGGTGGCGGCGGGTTTGGCCTGCCGATGGGCGGCGGCGGTCTCGGCATCGGCACCATCATCGTGCTCGGCCTGGTCGGCTATGCCTTCGGAATCGATCCGCGCATCCTGATTGGCGGCGCCGAGATCCTCACCGGCGGCGGCCAGGCGCCGAGCTACCAGAGCGACCGTCCGTCGAGCCAGGCCAAGCGCGGCGCGCCGACCGACGAGATGGGCAGCATGATCTCGGGCATCCTCGGCGAGATCGACGATCGCTGGAGCGAGATCTTCCAGGCCAGCGGGCAGTCCTACACCGGTCCGAAGGTCGTGCTGTTCCGCAACGTCACCAATGGCGGCCGCTGCGGCCGGGCCGAGTCGGCGATGGGGCCGTTCTACTGCCCGCCTGATCGTACCATCTTCCTCGACACCTCGTTCTTCCGCGAGGTCGAGACGCGCTTCCACGGCTGCTCCGGCAAGTCGGCGTGCAATTTCACCACCGCCTACATCATCGCGCATGAGGCCGGCCATCACATCCAGAACCTGCTCGGCATCATTCCGAAAGTGACGCGGCTGCAGCAGCAGGCCGGCAGCAAGGCCGAGTCGAATGCGCTGCAGGTGAAGGTCGAGCTCCAGGCCGATTGTCTGTCCGGCGTCTGGGTCAATCGCGAGGCGAAGAAGCGCCCGAACTTCCTCGAGGCCGGCGACATCGATGCCGCCCTGACCACAGCGAGCGCGATCGGCGACGATACGCTGCAGCGCCAGGCCACGGGACGCGTGGTGCCTGACTCCTTCACCCACGGCTCGGCCGCGCAGCGCAAGCAGTGGTTCATGACCGGCTATCAGCAGGGCACGCTGCAGGCCTGTAACACGTTCGGCGGCGGCGGGCAGTAGCCGGTCTCGTGCCCGGACGCAGTGGCGTCATCCCGGGGCGAACGCAAGTGCGTTCGTCCCGGGATGACGGCGCTGGGTGGGAGGAAAGGTATGTTGCAATGGCCTCGATCGACGAATCCAAGCAGTTCATCCCGCTCAACATCGCGGTGCTCACCGTCTCCGACACGCGTGCGCTTGCGGATGACAAATCCGGCCAGACGCTCGCCGATCGGCTCACCACGGCCGGCCATCATCTTGCTGCGCGCGAGATCGTCACCGACGATGTCGAGGCGATCCGCGTCGTCATCCGCCGCTGGATCGCGGATGCCGGCGTCGACGTCGTCATCACCACCGGCGGCACCGGCTTCACCGGGCGCGACGTCACGCCCGAGGCAGTCGAGCCGCTGTTCGAGAAGCGCATGGACGGTTTCTCAATCGCCTTCCACATGCTGAGCCACGCCAAGATCGGCACCTCGACGATCCAGAGCCGCGCCACCGCCGGCGTGACGGCTGCGACCTACATCTTCTGCCTGCCTGGCTCGCCGGGCGCTTGCCGTGACGGTTGGGACGGCATCCTCGCGGCACAACTCGACTACCGCACGCGCCCCTGCAATTTCGTCGAGATCATGCCGCGGCTGGACGAGCATCTGCGAAGGCCGAAAGCGCAGGGTGCGACGGTGTAGGCGCGCTGGCGGCGAGCATCATTCGCAACCAAGCGCTGGGCATCGTAGGGTGGGGTAGCCCTGCGGCTCGCGAAGCGCAGACCGCCGGGGCGTAACCCGCCACTTCCGTCACCGCCGAAACCAAAGAGGCGGGTTACGCATCGCGACCGCGCTTCGCGCCGTCGTGACGCTAACCCATCCTACCAGAGTGCGCCGGGCATCGCGCAGCTACAGATCCATTTCCCACGTCTCGCCCATCAGATCGTGCCCAAAACTGTGATGCGGCTTGGACGCGACCAGCTCGAAGCCGGCGCTCTTGTAGATGCTGCGTGCCGCCACCAGAATGCTCTGCGTCCAAAGCGTCATCCTGCTGTAGCCGCGCTCGCGCGCGCCCTGGATGCATTGCTCGACCAGCGCGCGGCCGACGCCGAGGCCGCGTGCATTCTTCTCCACCTGCAACAGCCGGAGCTTGGCGATCTCCCCGGTCGCCTTCACCAGGAAGATCGAGCCGACCGGCTCGCCGCCGACTTCCGCGATCCAGCAGTGCTCGCGCGCGGCGTCGTATTTCTTGATGAACTCTGCGCAGATCTCGGCGACCAGTGCCTCGTAGCTGATGTCCCAACCGTAGTCAGCAGCATAGGCGGCGCCCTGCTTGGAGATGACCCAGCCCATGTCACCGACGCGATGGCTGCGCAGCACGACGGAAGCGGGTTGGCTTCGACGTTGCTCCAAAACCGTCTCGATGGTCGCCATGGCCTGCGTGAGCCGCGTTGCATCGCCGGCCGGAAGCCGGGCCAGCATCGCGGCGACCTCGTTTTGCGAGCTCAGGTTCAGCTCGGCGAAGGCCTGGCGGCCCTTGGCGGTGAGGCTGAGCTGGTATTGCCTGCGATCCACAGGGAGGGGCCGTCGCGTGATGAGCCCCTTTTCCTCGAAGTTTTGGACGATGCGGCTGAGATAGCCGGGATCGAGACCGAGCTCGTTGCCGATCTCCTTCGCCGAAACGTCGTCGCGATGCGCCAGCTCGTAGATGACGCGAGCCTCGCTGAGAGAAAACGCGCTCCTTCCAAGATGCTGGTCGAGCACACCGAGCTTGCGGGTATAGAAGCGGTTGAAGGCGCGAATTGCCGCGATCTGGTCGTCGATACCGTCATTTGCCATGAGACACCTCGATACTTGCCATTGTCAAGCAACTATTTGACTTTGGCAAGTGTTGATGCGCTCATCCCACCATGACGATCCGGCTGCGCAGCAGCGTCCGGGAGGAACGGCCGAGCCGTCTGAGCAGCTTGGCCTCGGAACGATGGGCCTGCGGCGGATAGCCCCCGATCCGGTCGTAATGATCACGCGCGATCAAAAGCCCCTGGTCGCCGAGCGGGCCGATCAGCTTGCGCGCCACGGCGCGCAGAAAGTCGCCGAAGTCGGTATCGGCGTAAGGCGAGCGGGCGTAGCGGAACACGGCCGCACGATCCCGGCCGCTGGCCGCGACCGCCTGGATGAACTGGGTGGTCTCCTCGATCCAGCCGGTTTCCAGCACGGCCCCGGCGGGAAGGAACATCAGCCAGGGCGAGCGGGCCTGGAGCGCGCCGGCGGCAAGCGCTGCGCCTTGCGAAGATCCCTCGCAGCCGATGAACCGGCAGCCCGCGACGTCGGCGACGCGCTCGATGACGCCATTGCCGGTGCCGTCGACCAGCAGAACTTCCTTGACGATGCCGGTCGCCGCGCCGGGTACCAGCGCGGCGAGAGTTGCGACCGCCGTCTGTTCGACGCCTTCGGTCGGTATGATGACGCTCAGCATGATTGAGGCTTCGATGTCCGCACTTCGGGAGAAGCGTAACTTGTTATGATCTTGTCATAAACACGCGGCGTTGCCGAGCGCAACTTTCCGCGGGCAGTTCGGCGTGCGATGGTGAACGGCCGCTCGTCTATCGCAGCTGAATGTGTCGCGCGTGGGGTGGCGATGTTGCCGAATGTTTCGGCAAATCCAGTGTTCGTGACCTTCAAACTGCGCCTTTCTCGGCCGATATCATCAGGGTGAGGACGCCACTGCGCTGAGCAAGATGTGTCTATGAACGCCGATCAACTTCCCGTTGGCACCACGCCAACATCGCCGAAGCCGGACGTCGCGCCGACCTTGCGGATCCGCGCCGTGATGCTGGGCGAACGCATCAACGCGTCGAACCTCGAACTCGGCACGCTGGTGTCCTCGACGCCCGCCGCCTTTCGCGTCCATGCCGGCCTTGTGGTGATCTTCCGCTATGGCGTCGTGGTGCTGATCGGCCTGCTTCCCTCCGAGGAGAAGGTTCTGCTCGACGGCCTGAAGTCCCGTATCACCGGCGAGTTCAGCCCTATCGAGGAGGAAACCGCGCAGGCGCAGCTCTGCAAGGACGAAAACGCCGAGGCGATCCAGCCGGGCGGGCCGATCTGCCTCGCCAAGTTTTCCGACGAACGGCTGCTGCTGATCGCCGACGCGCTGGCCAAGAGCACCTCGCTGGCGCGCGACGAGCGGCGTGTCGCTGCCGTCTTCGATGTCATCGAGCCCTTCGCGCGGGAACTCGCCGAGAAGGGGCGGACCTCGCGGCGGCGGAAGGGCATTCTGCAACTGATCGGCAATGCGCTGCTGGTCCAGCAGCGGGTCGCCGGCCGCGTCGCTGTTGCCGAGAAGCCCGATGCGCTCTGGGAGAAGCCGCAACTCGACCGCCTCTACGCGCGGCTCGAAGACGAATACGAGTTGAAGGAGCGTCTCGACACGCTCGAGCGCAAGATCACCGTCATCGCGGAGACGGCCGATGCGCTGACCGATATCATCGACACCCAGCGCTCGCTGCGGCTCGAGATTGCAGTGGTCGTGCTGATCGTGATCGAGGTGGCGATCGGGTGTTTCCAGATTTTTGAAGGGATTCACTGAGCGAGGCGAGTTTGGTGGCGCTGCAAGCCGAGGACGCGGTTCACCTCTTCCGCAGGGAGAGGTCGGATCGCATCGTAAGATGCGATCCGGGTGAGGGGTTACGGAGTCGCTGAATTGCGCGTCCCATCACTCGCATTGCTGCGCAACCCGCTCTCCCCGCCGGGCAAAGCCGAACTCTGCGGCTGCCCATCGTATCATCTCACGAATGTGCTTGCAGCGTCCGTCGACCGCAGCACTGCAACGCAATGCCGCGCGATTGCCAGCTCTTCGTTGGTCGGGATCACGAACACGTCGACCGCGCTGTATTCGTCGCTGATGCGTTCGCGCCCCTGATCATTCGCCGCATCATCGATGCGCAGCCCGAGCCACCCAAGCCGTTCGCCGATCGCGCTGCGGATCTCCTTCGCGTGCTCGCCGATGCCGCCGGTGAAGACGAGACCGTCCAGTCCGCCGAGCGTGTTCGCCATCACCGCGATCTCCTGCGCCGCACGGAAGGTGAAGAGATCGACGGCTTCTCGTGCTCCGGACTCGCTGCTTGCGAGCAGCGTGCGCATGTCCGCGGAGAGACCGGAGACGCCGAGCAGGCCTGACTCGTGGTAGAGCAGGTGCTGCAAATCCTCGGCTGACATCCTTTCGTGCTGCAGCAGATAGAGCAGCACGCCGGGATCGATCGTGCCGCAGCGGGTGCCCATCACCAGGCCGTCGAGCGGCGTCAATCCCATCGTGGTGTCGAGGCTGCAGCCATCGCGAAGTGCGCAGAGACTCGCGCCATTGCCGAGATGGGCAATCACGATGCGCTCGGCGGCAAGCTCCGGCGCGATGTCCGCGAGCCTGCCCGCGACATATTCGAAGGAGAGCCCATGAAAGCCGTAGCGTCGCAGCCCGCGCGCCTCATGGCGCTTCGGAATCGCGAAGCGGCTCGCGGGCGGCGTCAGGCCGTGATGGAAGGCGGTGTCGAAGCAGGCGATCTGCATCAGGGAGGGGCGGATCGCCCTGATGGCACGGACCGGTGCAAGGCAACGCGGCTGATGTAGCGGCGCAAGCGGCGTGAGCGCGTCCAGCCGGGCATAGACCTGGTCGGTCAGGGTCACAGGACCCGAATAGTCCGGACCACCATGGACGATGCGGTGACCTAAGGCCCGCAAGGAAGCTTCGCCGAAACGGTCCTCGATGAAGGCGAGCACATCAGCGAACAGACGGCCGCCGTCATCATCCGATGCCGTGCGTTGCTTCTCGAACAGCGTCTCGCCCGTTGGGCTCTTCGCCACCAGTCGCGGCCTGGTTTCATGCTCATCGAGCAGGCCCTTGCAAAGCAGTGAGGGCTCGCATCGCACGATCTCGAACAGGCCGAACTTGATGCTCGACGAGCCTGCGTTGAGGACGAGGACCAGATCGGACATGGCGCTCAATCGCCGGCTTCGGCCGGTGTGGTGCCGCCGGAGCTGTTCTGCCAGATCCATTCCTGAATCTCCGGCATGTCCTCGCCGTGCATGCGCACGTAGCGCGAATGCTCGATCAGTTTGTCGCGAAATTGCTGCTTCACATGCGCGGCCTTGGTGGCCAGATCAGGCACGCGCTCGATCGCCTCGATCGCGAGGTGGTAACGGTCGAGTCCGTTGAGCACGACCATGTCGAACGGCGTCGTCGTGGTGCCTTCCTCGGCGAAGCCGCGCACATGCATGCCGGCATGGTTGGTGCGGCTGTAGGTGAGACGGTGGATGAGGTAGGGATAGCCGTGATAGGCGAAGATGACCGGCTTGTCCTTCGTGAACAGGCTGTCGAAGTCGCGATCGCTCAGGCCATGCGGATGCTGCTCATTCGGTTGCAGCGTCATGAGGTCGACGACGTTGACGACGCGGATCCTGAGATCCGGCAGCGCCTTGCGCAGCAGCTCGACCGCCGCGAGCGTCTCCAGCGTGGGGACATCGCCGGCGCAGGCCATCACCACGTCGGGCTCGCCCTTGGCGTCCTCGGTGCCGGCCCAGGTCCAGATGCCGATGCCGGCATCGCAATGCGTTGCGGCCTCCTGCATCGGGAGCCATTGCGGCGCCGGCTGCTTGCCGGCGACGATGACGTTGATGCGGTCATAGGTGCGCAGGCAATGATCGGCGATCCACAGCAGCGTGTTGGCGTCAGGCGGGAGGTAGATGCGGACGATGTCGGCTTTCTTGTTGGCGACGAGGTCGACAAAGCCAGGGTCCTGGTGGCTGAAGCCGTTATGGTCCTGGCGCCAGACATGGGAGGTCAGGAGATAATTCAGCGAGGCGATCGGCCGCCGCCAGGGCAGGTGCCGCGTCACCTTCAGCCATTTGGCGTGCTGATTGAACATGGAATCCACGATGTGGATGAAGGCCTCGTAGCAGGAGAAGAAGCCGTGCCGGCCGGTGAGGAGATAGCCCTCGAGCCAGCCTTGGCAGAGATGCTCGCTCAACACCTCCATGACGCGGCCGTCTTGCGCGAGATGGACGTCGTAAGGCACGGTCGGCTCCATCCAGACGCGTTCGGTCGCGTCGAACACGGCATCGAGCCGGTTTGAGGCGGTCTCGTCCGGGCCCATGATGCGGAAGTTGCGCTCGTCCGCGTTGAGACGAACGACGTCGCGCAAAAATTTGCCGAGTTCGCGCGTCGCTTCCGCCGTGACTCCGCCGGGCTCCGGCACCTCGACTGCAAACTCTCGGAAGTTCGGCAGCTTCAGCTCCTTCTTGAGGAGCCCGCCATTGGCGTGCGGATTGGCGCCCATGCGCCTGTTGCCTTCGGGTGCGAGCGCCTGAAGCTCGGCAACGAGCGCGCCGCTCTCGTCGAACAGCTTTTCCGGCTCGTAGCTGCGCATCCAGTCGTCGAGAATCTTCAGATGCGCTGGATTTTCGCGGCAGTTCGCCACGGGCACCTGATGGGCGCGCCAGAAGCCTTCGACTTTCTTGCCGTCGACCTCCTTCGGGCCGGTCCAGCCCTTCGGGCTCCGCAGCACGATCATCGGCCAGCGCGGCAGCTCGATCGTGTTGCGGCCGTCTCGGGCGTGCTGCTGGATCGAGCGGATGCTGGCGAGCGCAAGGTCGAGCGCATCTGCCATGGCGCGGTGCATCAGCTTGGGATCGTGGCCCTTGACGAGCAGCGGTTCATGGCCGAGCCCACGGAAGAGTTCACGGATCTCGCTGTCGGGCATCCGGCCGAGCACGGTCGGATTGGCGATCTTGTAGCCATTGAGGTGGAGGATCGGCAGGACCGCGCCGTCATGCGCTGGATTGAGGAACTTGTTCGAATGCCAGGACGCGGCGAGCGGGCCGGTCTCGGCCTCGCCGTCGCCGACGACGCAGGCCACGATCAGATCAGGATTGTCGAACGCCGCGCCATACGCGTGCACCAGCGCGTAGCCGAGCTCGCCGCCTTCGTGGATCGAGCCTGGCGTTTCCGGTGCTGCGTGGCTCGGAATGCCGCCGGGGAAGGAGAACTGCCTGAAAAGTTTCCGCAATCCGTCCGCATCGCGCCCGATATCAGGATAGATCTCGCTGTAGCTGCCTTCGAGATACGCGTTGGCGACCATTCCCGGGCCGCCATGGCCGGGACCGCAGACATAGATCATGTCGACGTCCAGCGCGCGGATGACGCGGTTGAGATGGGCGTAGATGAAGTTCAGCCCCGGCGTCGTGCCCCAATGGCCGAGCAGGCGCGGCTTGATGTGCTCGGGCCGGAGCGGCTCGCGCAGCAGCGGATTGTCCAGAAGGTAGATTTGCCCGACAGAGAGATAGTTCGCCGCGCGCCAGTAGCGATCAAGGAGATCGAGGTCACTGCTTGCAGCAGCCTGTTGTCGTCGAGATGTCATGATCCTGCCGACCTTTACCAGGGATCGTCACCAACCGGGTTCCGGCGAGATCGATCCTTCTCCTGCATCAAACCGGACCGAGGTCACGCGGTGTTGCGTGAGGTCAACGGCGTGCGCCCGAACTTTGGGCAGCGCTACTGTGCATGGGGTTGTTTTCGTCTTTTGGATTCTTGTTCTTGATTTGTTCCTTTGTCGTGCTATCTTGATGGCATGAGTCCAGCATCTTCTTCTGCTCTCAAGCACCCGCCGGTCACGGCGCCCTCCGAGCCGGCGGGTGCGCCTTCCGATTTCCCCGAGCTCGGCGTCGCCATCGATCGCGTGCGCAGGCGCGGGCGGGGCGCGCAGTCCAACGCCAGCGGCCGCTACGAGGCCGAGGCCCGCGTCGCCTTCGACGATGGCTGGCAGAGCCTTGAAGAGTTGCCGCCGTTCAAGACCACGGTCGCGGTGGACACCTCGCGCAAGGTGATCACCCGCAACGATTCTCCCGACATCGGCTTCGACCGTTCGATCAATCCCTACCGTGGTTGCGAGCACGGCTGCGTCTATTGCTTCGCGCGGCCGACGCATGCCTATCTCGGCCTGTCGGCGGGGCTCGACTTCGAGTCAAAGCTGTTTGCCAAGCCGGAGGCGCCAGTTCTGCTCGAGAAGGAACTCGCGGCCTCAGGCTACGAGCCGCGGATGATCGCGATCGGCACCAACACCGATCCGTATCAGCCGATCGAGCGCGAGCGCAAAATCATGCGCGGGATTCTCGAAGTGCTGGAGCGCACCGGCCATCCCGTCGGCATCGTCACCAAATCTGCGCTGGTCACACGCGACATCGACATTCTCGCCCGCATGGCCAAGCGCAACCTGGCCAAGGTCGCAATCTCGGTGACCTCGCTCGATCCGAAGTTGGCGCGCACCATGGAGCCAAGGGCCTCGACGCCGCCGAAGCGGCTGCAGGCGCTGAAGCAGCTTTCGGAGGCCGGCATTCCCACCACCGTGATGGTCGCGCCCGTGATCCCCGCGCTGAACGATTCCGAGATCGAGCGCATTCTCGATGCCGCCACGCATGCCGGCGTCAAGGAAGCCTCCTACGTGCTGCTGCGGCTGCCGCTCGAGGTGCGCGATCTCTTCCGCGAATGGCTGATGGCGAATTATCCGGACCGCTATCGCCACGTCTTCACGTTGATCCGCGACATGCGCGGCGGCCGCGACTACGATTCGAAATGGGGCGAGCGCATGAAGGGGACCGGCCCGATGGCCTGGACCATCGGCCGCCGCTTCGAGATCGCCTGCGATCGGCTCGGGCTCAACAAGCGCCGCTCGAAGCTGACCACGGATCATTTTGCGCGGCCGAAGTTGAACGGCGAGCAGCTCAGCCTGTTCTGAGCGGGACGAGCGAGGTGTGTGATGAGCAAGGAACTGCCGGCTCCCGTGCCGCGACTGACGGTGATCACGCTTGGTGTGCGTGACATCCGCGCCAGCATCGCCTTCTACGCCGCACTCGGTTTTTCGCGCCGGCTGAAGGTAACAGGCGAGGCCGTGGCGTTCTTCGACACCGGCGGCCCGGTGCTCGGCCTGTTTCCGTGGGCCCAGCTCGCCGATGACGCCAGACTGCCGGACCAGCCGAGGCCGACGACGTTCCGCGGCATCACGCTCGCCTGGAACTGCGCCTCGCGCGAGGAGGTCGATGCCGTGCTGGCTTTTGCGCTTCGGACGGGCGCGGTCTTGCTGAAGGCTGCGCACGAGACCGATTATGGCGGCTATTCCGGGTATTTTGCCGATCCCGATGGCCATCCCTGGGAGGTCGTCGTGGCGCCCGGCATCGAGGTCGGCGACGACAGGCGCGTGCATCTGACCGAGTAGGGCGGTTCATCTGAATAACGGGAATTGTCTGGGGTTCCCGGTTGCGCGGGCGGGCCGGCTTGCGCACGATCCCGGCCATGATTCGGGACAAGTCCAGTAAGACGCCGGCCAAAGATGCGCCGCAGAACGCGGTTGCGCAAAAGGCGGCCAAGGCGCCGCCTGCCAAAGCCAGCTTCCGCCGCGAGCGCGCGCTGATCAAGCGCGGCGTGTGGCCGATCGCGGGCTGCGACGAGGCCGGCCGCGGGCCGCTCGCCGGTCCCGTGGTGGCGGCCGCGGTGATCCTCGATCCCGACCGCATCCCGCGTGGCATCGACGATTCCAAGCGATTGACTGTGGAAGAGCGCGAAAAGCTGTTCGACAAGATCTGCGCCACCGCGCAAGTCTCGGTCGCCGTGGCTTCGCCCGCGCGCATCGACCGCGACAACATCCTGCGTGCCTCGCTCTGGGCGCTGAAGCGCGCGGTGGTTGCTCTACCAGAGGCGCCGAAGCACGTCTTCGTCGATGGCCGCGATCGGCTCGACACGCCCTGCGACTGCGAGGCCGTGATCGGCGGCGACGGCATCGTACTTTCGATTGCGGCCGCTTCCATCGTCGCCAAGGTGACGCGTGACCGGTTAATGTGCGCGCTGGCGCAGGATTGCCCCGGCTATGGCTTCGAGCAGCACAAGGGCTACGGGGTCCCCGAACATCTCGACGCGCTGAACCGCCTCGGACCGACCGTTCACCACCGCAGCTTCTTCGCCCCGGTCGCCGCCGCACGCGCCAAGCACATGCCCTGGACAGTCTTGCCCGAGCGGGAACTGTTCGATGTCACCGCGATCGAGGTGCAGGTCCAGACGACAGTTGAAATCGATGCGTCCGCGGGCCTCTAGACCAGACGGTCGTTGCCACGACGCGTGTCGCCCTTTATCAAAACAGGTGTGAGCGAATAGGGCCGGCTGGACGGGTTGGCTGCATCTTGCGGGCGTTGCATGCGGTTTACCTCCCTGGTCATCGAGCTCATTCGCGCCCGGCCGCGGCTGATCGTCTGGATTGCCGTGCTGCTTCAAGCCGCGATGTGGTTGCTGGTGGCGCTGCTGTTCTATCGCAGCCCGCCGGGCAGCCTCGCGACCCTGCTGGCCTTCGGCAGGGAATACCAGGTCGGCACCGATCTGGGGCCGCCGCTGTCAATCTGGCTCGCCGACATCGCCTACCGGGCCGCCGGGGGCCATATGTTCGGCGTCTACGTCCTGGCCGAGATCTGCCAGATCGCCACCTTCATCGCGCTCTACCACCTGGCACGCGCCGTCGTCGGCGGCCAGCAGGCGGTGCTCGTCGTTCTTCTGACCATGACGCTGCTGGTCTTTTCCTCGTCGGCGCTCGACTTCGGACCTTTGGTGCTGGCCCGGCCGTTGTGGGCGCTGTTGCTGCTGCATTCCTGGCAGATCATCGGCCAGCGCCGCGGCAATGCCTGGTTCGCCTGGTCGATCGAGGCCGGCCTGCTGCTCCTGACCACGCCGGCCGCGGTCTTCCTGCTCGGGTTGCTCGTCGTATTCGCACTCGCGACCGCCGGCGGTCGCCGGACCTTGCGCGCGCTCGATCCGCTGTTTGCGGTCATCGTCGTCGCCGTGCTGGCGCTACCCTATGCGGTCTGGCTGATGCGCGCCGAGACCCTTGTGCTGCCAGCCTTGCCGCAAGTGGCCGACATCGGCGCCCGTGCGAACCATGCCGCCTGGCTGCTTGGCGGCCTCGTGCTCGGCGCCATCGCAGTCCCGGTGCTGACCTTCCTCAACACCCCCCTGTTCGCCGGCAAGTGCGAGGACGCGCCGATCATCTACCGGCCGCCGGTCGAGCCGCTGGCCCGCCACTTCGTCTATTTCTTTGCGCTGGCGCCGGCGCTCGGCGGCGTCCTGCTCGCCGGCCTGTTCGGGCTCGATGCCGTCGTCGGCGGCGCCGGTATCGTGTTGATCATGTCGGGTCTCGCGACGGTCGTGGTATCGGGCGATCTCATCGCGATGCGCCGCGCTCGTATGCTGCGCACGGTGTGGGCGGCGGCCGTCGTGGCACCCGCTGTCGGCGTCGTACTGGCCGTGCTGTTGCTGCCCTGGAGCGGTACTGGCGAGATCGCGACCTCGATGCCGGCCCGTGCGATCTCCGACTTCTTCGACGACAGCTTTGCCCGCCGGACCAACCATCGCCTGCGCGCGGTGGCCGGCGACACGCAGCTTGCAAGCCTGATCGCGCTGCATTCCGGCCGGCCGCATCTCTTCATCGATGCTGATCCCGCGCGTACGCCGTGGATGTCACAGGCAAAGTTCAACGAGAGTGGCGGCGTCGTGGTCTGGCGCGCGTCCGACACCGCCGGCACCCCGCCGCCCGACATCCTCGCGCGCTTCCCCGGCATCGTGCCCGAAGTGCCGCGGGCTTTCGAATGGCTTGTCACCGGACGCCAGCAATTGCTGCGCATCGGCTGGGCCATTGTGCGGCCGAAGGCGACGTGAGTACGAGCGCTTGCTAGCCCGCCAGCGCCTTGGCGATTGCCCGCAGATCCTGCCAGGCGAGGCGTTTGTAGGACGGCGAGCGCAGCAGATAGGCCGGATGAAACGTCGGCAGCGCCCGGATGGTGCGTGTGCCCGTGTCGTACTCGAACCAGCGCCCGCGCGTACGCATGATGCCTTCGCGCGTCGACAGCAGCGTCTGCGTCGAGGGATTGCCGAGCGTCACCAGCACGTCGGGATTCACCAGCTCGATATGACGCCGGATGAAGGGCAGGCAGATTTGCGTCTCCTGCGGGGTCGGCGTGCGATTGCCGGGCGGCCGCCAGGGGATGACATTGGTGATGTAGGCCGTGCTGCGGTTGAGGCCGATGGCGCCGATCATCAAATCGAGCAGTTTGCCGCTGCGCCCGACGAAGGGCAGTCCCTCGATGTCCTCGTCCCGGCCCGGTGCCTCGCCGACGAACATGATGCGCGCTTGCGGATTGCCGTCGCCGAACACCAGCCGCGTCGCCGTGTGTTTGAGCGCGCAGCCCTCGAACCCCTGCATCAGTTCGCGCAGCGCCTCGAGAGTCGGCGCGCCGCGGGCAGCCTCGCGCGCAGCGGAGATCGCGACGTCGGGCGCCGGTGCGGCCTCGCCGCGCATCACCACAGGCGCGGCGACAGCTCGCGGAGGCTCGGCCGGCGCAGCGCGAGGAGCGGGCGGCGGGGCATCTAATTCCGCCAGGCGGTCGATCGGCTGCTCTGCGAGCGCGCAGTCGACACCGGCCTCCAGGTAGAAGGCAAGAAGCTCTCGGACGGTGGGTACGGGCTCGGGGATCATTGGGAAAGTCAGACTATTAGTTCATCTTAGGACGCCTTGCATCCCAGCGGAACGCATTTCCGTGGTTGTCCTACCCGGAAAAATCGGAAACAAGGGAGCGCAAATGACAAGGAACCGTCTCAAGGGCTGAGATCAGATGAGCACCGAAGAACTTCCCCCGCGCGAATCCATGGAATTCGACGTCGTCATCGTCGGCGCCGGTCCCTCGGGTCTGGCGGCCGCGATCCGGCTGAAGCAGATCAATGCCGATCTCAACGTCGTCGTCGTGGAGAAGGGCTCCGAGGTCGGTGCGCACATTCTTTCCGGCGCGGTGATCGACCCGGCCGGGCTCGACAAGCTGATCCCGGACTGGCGCGACGATGCGGATTGCCCGCTGAAGACGCAGGTCAAGGACGACCGCTTCTATTGGATGACGGGTGGCGGTGCGATCAAGCTGCCGAATTTCATGATGCCGCCGCTCATGAACAACCATCATTGCTATATCGGCTCGCTCGGCAATGTCTGCCGCTGGCTGGCGCGCAAGGCCGAGGCGCTCGGTGTCGAGATCTATCCGGGCTTTGCCGCAGCCGAAGTGCTCTATGACGAAAAGGGCGCGGTGAAGGGCATCGCCACCGGCGACATGGGCATCGGCCGCGACGGCAAGCCAAAGGACTCGTTCACCCGCGGCATGGAGCTGCTCGGCAAGTACACGCTGTTTGCCGAAGGCGCGCGCGGCAGCCTGAGCAAGCAACTGATCGCCAAGTTCGCGCTCGATGCGAAGAGCGAGCCGCCCAAGTTCGGCATTGGCCTCAAGGAGGTCTGGCAGATCGATCCCGGCAAGCATCAGAAGGGCTTGATCCAGCATTCGTTCGGCTGGCCGCTCGACCTGAAGACCGGCGGCGGTTCGTTCCTCTATCACTACGACGACAATTTGGTCGCCGTCGGCTTCGTCGTGCATCTGAACTACGACGATCCGTATCTGTCGCCGTTCGACGAGTTCCAGCGCTTCAAGACGCACCCGTCGATCCGCGGTACCTTCGAAGGCGCCAAGCGCCTCGCTTACGGCGCGCGTGCCATCACCGAAGGCGGTTATCAGTCGGTGCCGAAGCTGACCTTCCCCGGCGGCGCGCTGGTTGGCTGCGCGGCCGGCTTCGTCAACGTGCCGCGCATCAAAGGCGTGCACAATGCGATGGGCACCGGCATGTTGGCTGCCGAGCATGTCGCAGCCGCGCTCGCGGCTGATCGCGCCAACGACGAGATCATCGATTACGAGAACGCCTGGCGTTCCTCGTCGGTCGGCAGGGACCTGTTCCTGGTCCGCAACGTCAAGCCGCTCTGGTCGAAGTTCGGCACCGTGCTCGGCGTTGCGCTCGGCGGTTTCGACATGTGGTTCAACACGCTGTTCGGCACCTCGCTGTTCGGCACCCAGTCGCACGTGAAGCCCGATCGCGCCACGCTCGATCCGGCCAAACAGCATGCGCCGAAGAACTACCCGAAGCCGGATGGCAAGATCTCCTTCGACAAGCTCTCCTCGGTGTTCCTCTCCAACACCAATCACGAGGAGGACCAGCCGGTCCATCTGAAGGTGACGGACATGAACCTGCAGAAGACCTCCGAGCATGATGTGTTCGCCGGTCCGTCGAATCGCTATTGCCCGGCCGGAGTCTACGAATGGGTCGAGGACGGCGGGAGCCCGCGCTACCAGATCAACGCGCAGAACTGCGTCCATTGCAAAACCTGCGACGTGAAGGACCCCAACGGCAACATCACCTGGGTCCCTCCGGAGGGCGGCGGCGGACCGAACTACGAGGCGATGTAAGGACGCGCCCAGCGGCCAAACAGGTCCGGAGGGCGATGTAGCGCACGTTCGCGTGAGAACGGGGGCGTCACGGGGGTCCCCGGCCACGATAAGGCCATAGTGGCGGCGTCTTGGGGCTCTCTCGAGGTCACTTCAACGGTGACTTGAACGGTGACTTGGCCGATTTGGGGCGTGCGGAGGGGATCGCCCGGTCCGAATCCTTGCGGTGAAGCGCCAAAAGCGGCATTGTCCGGACCCGACGGTTCCGGGTCCCGTGTCGCCGGCCGCGTGCGCGCGAGACGGCCTTTCGCTTCAAACCCAGGCACTACCAACTCAAGGCGAGCCCTGATGTTTTCAAATCGCTTCAACCGCTGGACTGCTGCTGCCATCGCCCTTGCGGGTTCCGCGATGTTGGCGGTCCCAGGCGCGGTGCTGGCGCAGACGCCGGATCATCCGGCCGACACGGCGGCACAGTTTCCGACCCGAAACGATCTGAAGTCGCTCACCACGGCCGGCAGCTATCTCGCCGCTCGCCACGCCAGCGTCGAGCGCGACGCGGCCTCCGCCGCCGCCTTCTACCGCTCGGCACTGCGGTCCGATCCCAAGAACAACGAGCTGCTCGATCGCGCCTTCATCTCGTCGGTCGACGATGGCGACATCGAGGAAGCGGTCAAGCTCGCCGAGCGCATCCTCACCGTCGACAAGACCAATCGCGTCGCGCGCCTCGTGGTCGGCGTGCATGATTTGAAGCTGAAGAAATATCCGAGCGCGCAGAGCAACATCAACCAGTCGATTCGCGGGCCGATCACCGATCTCGTCGCGACCCTGCTGTCCGGCTGGGCCGCCTATGGCGCGGGCGATGCCAAGGGCGCAGTTGCGTCCATCGACAAGCTGACTGGTCCGGAATGGTATCCGCTGTTCAAGGACCTGCACGCGGGCATGATCCTCGAGAATGCCGGCAAGGAGAAAGAGGCAGGCGTCCGCTTCGAGCGCGCCTACAAGCTCGACGATTCCATGCTGCGCGTCAGTGAAGCTTATGCGCGCTGGCTCTCGCGCAACAAGGACGCGGCTTCCGCGACAGCTGTCTATGAGGCTTTCGACAAGAAGCTCGCCCGTCATCCGCTGATCGTTGAAGGTCTGCGCGAGACCAAGGCCGGCAAGAAGCTGCCGCCGCTGGTCGATTCCGCGCAGGCCGGTGCGGCCGAGGCGCTCTACGGCATCGGCGCCACGCTGACCCGCCGCGGCGGCGAAGATCTGGCGCTGGTCTATCTCCAGCTCGCGCTCTACCTCCAGCCGACGCATCCGCTGGCCCTGCTCTCGCTCGCCGACCTCTACGAATCGGTGAAGCGGCCGCAGATGGCGATCAAGATCTATGAGCGCGTGCCGTCGAGCTCGCCCTTGAAGCGCAATGCGCAGATCCAGCTCGCCATCGACCTGGATTCCGCTGACCGAACCGACGAGGCGATCAAGATCCTCAAGGGTGTGATATCAGAGGATTCCAAGGACCTCGAAGCCATCATGGCGCTTGGCAATCTCGAACGCGGCCGCAAGAAGTTCGCCGACTGCGGGGCGACCTATTCGCAAGGCATCGACGTGCTGCCCGCCGGCAACGACAAGGCCAACAGCGTCTGGTATTACTATCGCGGTATTTGCGAGGAGCGCTCCAAGGAATGGAGTAAGGCGGAAGCCGACATGAAGAAGGCGCTCGAGCTGCAACCCGACCAGCCGCATGTCCTGAATTATCTCGGCTATTCCTGGATCGACCAGGGGGTGAATCTCGATGAAGGCATGAAGATGATCAAGCGTGCCGTCGAGCAGCGTCCAGACGACGGCTACATCGTCGACTCTCTCGGCTGGGCCTATTACCGCATCGGCAACTACGAAGAGGCGGTGAAGAACCTCGAGCGCGCCATCGACCTGAAGCCCGAGGATCCCACCATCAACGACCATCTCGGCGATGCCTATTGGCGCGTCGGCCGCACGCTCGAGGCCAAATTCCAGTGGGCACATGCCCGCGATCTCAAGCCGGAGCCGGAGGAGCTGCCGAAGATCGAGGCCAAGATCGCCAATGGCATGACCGAGGAGACCTCGAACTCTTCGGCCGCGCAGGCGGACAAGAAGAAAGACGACGGCAAGGGCGGTTGATCGAAGTCACTGGACGGGTAACTGGGGGCGTATCGCCGATGCCGGCGTTGGTTGAAGAAGGGCGCGCGAAGGTCAATCTGAGCCTTCGCGTAGTCGGCCGTCGCGCCGACGGCTATCATGATCTCGAAAGCGTGGTTGCGTTTGCCGATTGTGCCGACCGGCTCACGCTGGATCCGGGCGGTGAGCTCCGGCTTGCGACCACGGGACCGCTCGCGGCAGCCTGCGGCGAGACAGCTGACAATCTCGTGCTCAAGGCCGCCAAGCTGCTGGCCGATGCTGTGCCGAATTTGAAGCTCGGCGCTTTCGCGCTCGACAAGGTGTTGCCGGTTGCAGCCGGCATCGGTGGCGGTTCGGCCGACGCTGCAGCGGCGCTGCGCCTGCTGGCGCGCCTCAACGATCTGCCGCTCGATGATCCCAGGCTCCAGAAGGTCGCGCTTGCGACCGGCGCCGACGTGCCGGTGTGCCTGCTGTCGCGGGCCTGCGACATGACCGGCGTCGGCGAGCAATTGCTGCCGCTGGCGCTGCCGAGCATGCCGTGCGTGATGGTCAATCCGCGCGTGCCGGTCGCGACCAAGGACGTGTTCAAGGAGTTGGGCCTGCGCAACGGCGAATTGCTGGTCGGCGCGACCGATGTGCTTGAAGCTCCGGCGTGGCCGGAGGCGGGCGGATCGATCACCGATTGGGTCGATGTTCTCGAAACCGTCGCCAATGATCTCGAAGCCCCTGCGCTGCGGATCGAACCTGTGATCGGGACGGTGCTGGAAACTTTGCGCGACTCCGCTGGCGTCAAGCTCGCGCGCATGTCCGGCTCCGGCGCGACGTGCTTTGCGATTTATGGCGTGCCCGGTGATGCACAGGCCGCCGCCGAGAGGATTCGGCGCGACCACCTCGGCTGGTGGGTGCATGCGGGGACGCTGAGCTAGGCGCCGCTTTCCTCCGAAAGCCCGAGAAACCGCCTGATCTCGCCCAGCACCTCATCCGGCTTGTCATGCTGCAGCCAGTGTCCGGCACCGGCGATGGTTGCGATGCGGGCGTGCTGGAAATACTGCTCCAGGCCCTTTGCTCCGGCGAGAAAGCTTTCGCCGGCATTGAGCAGCAGCGTCGGGCAGGCGATGCGCGACCACAGCGCGACATGGTCGTCCGGCCAGAGCCGGTGCGGTGCGGAGGCGCGCTGGTAGGGGTCGAACTTCCAGCTATAGGTGCCGTCGTCATTCTGCCGCGCGCCGTGCGTTGCGAGGTGAAGCGCGAGCTCGCGGCTGAGGCGCTTGTTGTGCAAGACCATCTGCGCCGCCGCGTCCGCGAGGGTCGCATAGCGGCGCGGTGTGCGGTCGTGCAGCCTGTCGAGCTGGCCGACCCATCTGCCGATGCGTTCATGCGCCGGCGGCTTGGGTGAATCCGGCAGCATCGTCACACCGTCGAGCACGACGAGCTTGGAGACCAGTTCGGGGAATGCCCCAGAGAAGATCAGGCTCACCATGCCGCCCATCGAGTGGCCGATGAGCGTCACCTGGGGGGCCGCGATGCTGCGGACGAGCTGGGCGAGATCGTAAACATACTCAGTCAGCGCGTAGCTGCCGCCTTTGGTCCAGTCGGAATCGCCGTGGCCGCGCAGGTCAGGTGCGATCACATGAAAATTCGGCTGCAGCGAGCGGGCAATGGCGTCCCAACTCCGGCAATGATCCCGGCCGCCATGGATCAGGATCAGCGGCGGTGCCTCCACGTTGGCCCAATCGGCATAATGCAGGCGCAGGCCGTGGGATTCGTAGAAGCGGCTTTGCGGGGTGTCAGCCATTCGCCGGTCTCCGCGCCAGCGCAAGACACAGGCCAAGGCCTGCAATGAAGACGCCGGAGCCTTGGGTGAGACGACGCATCAGAAGCGGCCGTCCGATCAATCGCGTGCGGGTCGCCGATGCCATGAGCACCAGGATGACATCGGCGAGCGTGTTCAGCGTCACCGAGATGGCGCCGAGCATGATGAATTGCAGCGTGGGACTCGCTCCCGCGGGATCCAGGAATTGCGGAATGAAGGCCAGAAAGAACGCCGCGGTTTTCGGGTTCAGCGCCTCGACGAGCATGCCGTCGCGGAACGCCCTGGTGTCGCCGACGGGCTCGCTCTCGAGCGGCAGCATTCGGCCGGCGCCGCGAAAGGTCTTGATGCCGAGCCAGACCAGATAGAGCGCGCCGACGAATTTGAGGGCGGTAAACAGCTCGGCGCTGGCCAGGATGATCGCGGAGATGCCGAGGCTGCCGGCGACGACATGAACCAGCCCGCCGAGCGCGGTCCCCGCTGTCGAGGCAAAGCCGCTCGTGCGGCCTGCCGACAAGGTTCGTGCCGTGACGTAGAAGATGCCGGGCCCGGGAATGGCGGCAATGACGAGGGCGGCGCCCAGGAATAGCCAAAAGTTCGTATCGCTCATCCTGCTGTCGTAGCAATGGCCAGCGTGATTGCAAGCCTGCCCGCTAGCCTATGCGGCGGAAGATCGCGCTGGCGTTCACCCCGCCGAAGCCGAACCCGTTCGAGATCGCATGCTGCATCGGCGTCGGTCGCGCGCTGCCGGCCACGATGTCGATGCCGTCGGCGCCAGGATCCGGGTCCTCGAAATTGAGCGTCGGCGGCGCGATCTGGTCGCGCAAGGCCAGCACGGTGAAGATCGCTTCGAGCCCACCGGCCGCGCCGAGCAGATGGCCGGTAGCCGATTTGGTCGCGCTGACGGCGATGCTGCGGTTGCGGCCGAACAGCGCACCGATGGCGCCGAGTTCGCTCTCATCGCCGGCCGGCGTCGAGGTCGCATGCGCGTTGAGGTGCTGCAAATCGGAAGGTGCGAGCTGCGCCTGGCGCAGTGCGATCTCCATGGCGCGGCGGGCGCCGTGGCCATCAGGTGGGCCCGACGTCATGTGATAGGCGTCCGCGGTGGTGCCATATCCGACGATCTCCGCGATCGGCGTGGCGCCGCGGGCAACCGCATGTTCCAGCTCCTCGATCACCAGAATGCCGGCGCCTTCGCCCATGACAAAGCCGTCGCGATCGCGATCGAACGGGCGCGAGGCGCGCGCGGGAGTGTCGTTGAACGCGCTCGACAGCGCACGTGCCGCCGCGAAGCCGCCGAGACTAACGATATCGATGCAGGCTTCTGCGCCGCCGCAGATCGCGACATCGGCCTCACCCGCGCGGATGATGCGCGCGGCATCGCCGATTGCCTGCACGCCGGCGGCACACGCCGTAACAGGCGTCCCCAGCGCGCCCCTGTAGCCGTATCTGATCGAGACATGGCCGGCCGCGAGGTTGGCGAGGAACGAGGGAATCGTGAACGGCGACAGCCGGCGCGGGCCGCGCTGCCCGGTGATGCGCACGGCCTCCGCCATGGCCGGAAACCCGCCGACGCCGGAGCCGATGATCGTCGCGGTCCGTTCCAGCGATGTCGTATCCTGCGGCGCCCATTGAGCTTGCGCGACGGCTTCTGCGGTGGCGAGCAATGCGAACAGGATGAAGCGGTCCATCTTGCGCTGATCTTTCGGCGTGGCGGCCTGCGCTGCGTCGAAGCCGCCGTCCGCATCCTCTGCCTTGTCGGGCACGAGTCCGGCAATGCGCGCCGGCAGCGCCTCCGACCATTGGGGCAGGGGACGCAGTCCGCTCTGTCCGGCAAGCAGCCGGCGCCAGGATGTCTCCACACCACAGCCGAGCGGCGACACCGCGCCCATTCCCGTGACGACGATACGACGCATGTCAGTCTCCAGCCGGCGCGACCGCCGGGTTCATGGCTTTGAGCGAGGTGAGCCGACGCCGCATCAGGCGGCTCGCGCCAGGCCCTGCGATCACCACCGCATTGGCGAGCGTGATCGGTTGCCTGCCGGCGGCGTCGACCACGATCGGATCGAGCGGCCGACGATCGTCCCGGTTCGCCAGCAGGATGGATTCGCCCTTCGGCGCGAGGTGCTTGTTGCCCCAGGCGAGCAGCGTGGCGATGACGGGGAAGAAATCCCGCGCCTTGTCCGTCAGCACATATTCGTAACGTGGCGGCCGCTCGTGATAGCGGCGGCGGACGAACATGCCTGTTTTGGTGAGATGGGCCAGGCGCCGTGACAGGATGTTCGGCGCGATCGAGAGATTGCGCTCGAACTCGTCGAACCGCGTCGAACCCTGAAACGCATCCCGCAGGATCAGGATACTCCACCACTCGCCAACCGTCTCCACGGCACGGCCGACCGGGCATTCCAGGATCGAGGGGGACTTAGGTTGCATCAGGGAAAGGTAGGGGAGTGGCTTGCAAAAAGCAAGTTACTGCAGGGCAGCGGACGGGTGTGGGTTGAAAGGGCCGCGACTATGAGGCTGTTGCTCCGGCGAGAGCCGCTGCTCCGATCAGAGCGGCGGCTGCGGTTTCAGATGCACGCTCGTGAGCGATTGTGCGCGACATACGCCGCCATTGCGAGCGCAGGAAGCAATCCAGAGTCTTTCGGGCCCTTACATCAAGCGCGGGTCGGCCTTCGGCCGGTGCTAACTCGCAATGACGCTGCTGATGCCGTCGCGCCTATCTCAACGGCGTCCTCCCGGCGAACGCCGAGACGACACGGAGTGTCTCGCCGGCAGTCGCGCCTAAGCGCGAAAGCCTAATGCGATCGTGCCAGGCAGAACGCCACCACCTGCTCCAGCGCGCTCTTCATCGGCGAGGACGGGAACAGCGCCAGCGCATCGACCGCCATGGCGCCGTAGTGCTGCGCGCGGCTGAGCGTGTCCTCGAGAGCGCGGTGCTTGTTCATCAGGCCGATGGCGTGGTCGAGATCGCTGTCGCCGATTTCGCCGCGCTCCAGCGCCTTGATCCAGAACGCGCGCTCGGTGTCATTGCCACGTCGGAAGGCGAGCACGACGGGAAGGGTGATCTTGCCCTCGCGGAAATCGTCGCCGGTGTTCTTGCCGAGTTTTGCGCTCTTGCCGCCGTAATCGAGCACGTCGTCGACGAGCTGGAAGGCGATGCCGAGATTCATGCCGACGGAGCGGCAGGCCGTCTGCTCCGCCTTCGGGCGGTTGGCAATCACGGGGCCGACTTCGCAGGCCGCGGCGAACAGCTCGGCGGTCTTGCCGCGGATCACGGCGAGATATTCGTCCTCGGTGGTTGCAGTGTTCTTGGCGGCGGCGAGCTGCATCACCTCGCCCTCGGCGATGGTGGCGGCGGCTGCGGAGAGGATGTCGAGCGCGCGCAGCGAGCCGACCTCGACCATCATGCGGAAGGCTTGTCCGAGCAGGAAGTCGCCGACCAGTACGCTGGCCTCGTTGCCCCAGAGCATGCGTGCCGAGAGCTTGCCGCGGCGCATTTCGCTCTCGTCGACGACGTCGTCGTGGAGCAGCGTGGCAGTGTGCATGAACTCGACCGAGGCAGCGAGCTTGATGTGACCGTCGCCGGTGTAGCCGGCGAGGTTGGCCATGGCGAGTGTCAGCATCGGCCGCAGCCGCTTGCCGCCCGAGGAGATCAGATGGTTGGCGACCTCCGGGATCATGGTCACATCTGACCCGGTCCGCGACAGGATCGTGGCGTTGACGCGCTCCATGTCACCGGCGACAAGGGTAACCAGCTCTTCGATCGACGCGCCGGGGGTTTCGAAAGGTACGATGACGGCCACGCCGGTCTCCAATATTTGCCCCGGAGGGGCTATTCTGATGGAAAGACAATAGAAACTGGACGGGGATGCGGCAAGGGCCTGTGGAACCATTGACATCTGCCGCTCAACCCCTTTCAGCCCAGGAGGCTCGTTTGCGTGAACTGGTTCGGACCAATGATATCGTGCTGGTGTCGGCGATCGGTGCGCTGCTCGACGGCGCCAACATCCACCATCTGGTGCTGGACCAGAACATGAGCATCATCGAGGGCTCGCTCGGCGTCCTGCCGCGGCGAATCCTGGTCCACGAGGACGACGCCAGCGAAGCCCGGCAACTCCTGACCGAGGCCGGGCTCAGCCACGAACTGCGCGGCGATGATTGACGTCGTCACAGATCTCACCGAGGACGCCTTTCTCGGCGGACAGCTGCGCCTCAAGCAGAAGCGATCCGGCCACCGCGCAGGGCACGATGCGATCCTGCTTGCGGCCGCGACGGCAGCCCGTGAGGGGGATCGGGTGGTCGATTTCGGGGCAGGCGTCGGCACCGCCGGCCTGGCGCTGGCCCGCCGCGTGGCCGGCCTCAATCTTTGCCTGGTGGAGATCGATGCGGAATTGGCAGAGCTCGCACGCGCCAATGCAGCCGCGAATGCGATTACCGCTGACGTGATCGTGCTCGACGTCACTGATGACGCGCAGCCGTTTGCGGCACATGGGCTCGTGCCTGATAGTGCCGATTGCGTGTTGATGAACCCGCCTTTCAACGATGCCATCAGGCATCGCGGTTCGCCGCATCAGGCGCGTCACACCGCGCATGTCGCAACCGAGGAGACGTTGCATGCCTGGGTGCATTCAGCGCGGCGCGTCCTCCGGTCGAACGGTGTGCTGACGCTGATCTGGCGAGCGGATGGAATCGCCGACGTTTTGGCAGCGCTGTCAGGCGGTTTTGGCAGCCTGTCGATTCTGCCGGTTCATGGCGAAGCGGCACGGCCTGCGATCCGCGTGCTGGTGCGTGCCGTCAAGGGCGGCCGCGCGCCGACGCGATTGCTGCCGGGCCTGATGCTCAATAACGAGTCACACGTGCCCAAAAAAGAGGTGAGGGATATTCTCGAGGGAAAAGCGGACTTGCCGCTGGCGGAGCCGTGACGGCTTACTGGGGAAGCGATTCCGACTGCTGTTCCTGCGGGGACGTATAGCGAATCGCGGTGAGGAGCGCGGCGATCAGCATCAACAGCAGATAGATCTTCATGTCGTTTCCTCCGCTGCCTCATTGCAGCTTCCCGCCGCGGATTCTGCAAAACACGTTCCAGGCACTTTCAATGACAGTCGCGTGATAAGAATTGGTTAATCAGGAGTAACGGAATGGCCGAACAATTGAACGATCGCGAGAATTCCGGCCTGGCCGACAAGCTCTTGCAATACCTGCCGGCGCGCTTCCGACCGGGTACGGCGGTGGTGCCGGTGGTGCGGCTGTCAGGCGTCATCGGCGCGGTGACGCCGCTGCGTCCGGGCATGACACTCGCGGGCGTCGCGCGGGTGCTGGAGCGGGCGTTTTCGTATCGGAACGCCAAGGCGGTGGCGCTGGTGATCAATTCGCCCGGCGGCTCGCCGGTGCAGTCGCGCCAGATCTATCTGCGCATCAAGCAACTCGCGGCGGAGAAGAAGCTGCCCGTGCTCGTGTTCGTCGAGGATGTCGCGGCCTCGGGCGGCTACATGATCGCCTGCGCCGGCGACGAGATTTTCTGCGATCCGTCATCGATTCTCGGCTCGATCGGCGTGGTCGGCGGCAGTTTTGGTTTCCAGGAGGCAATCAAGCGGCTCGGCATCGAGCGGCGCCTCTACACGGCCGGCGCGCACAAGGCGATGCTCGATCCGTTCCTGCCCGAAAATCCTGATGACGTGGCCAAGCTGAAGGCGCTTCAGCGCGAGATCCATCAGATCTTCATCGCGCTGGTGAAGGAGAGCCGCGGTAGCAGGCTCAAGGGCGCCGACGACACCCTGTTCACCGGCGAGTACTGGGCCGGCGAGACGTCGATCGCGCTGGGACTTGCCGACGGCCTCGGCGATCTCCGCTCAACTCTTCGTGCCCGCTACGGCGACAAGGTTCTCACCCCCGTGATCGCGCAGCCGACCGGGCTGTTGTCCGGCCTGTTGGGACGGAAATCGCCAGGCGCAGGGCAGCTTTCGGCCATGGAATCAATGGCCAGCCTGCCGGACGAGCTGATCTCGGCGGTCGAGACGCGGGCGATTTGGGCGAAATTCGGGTTCTAGGCGAATCCCCTGCCGCGCCATTTGGTCCGTCTTGAGCCAATTGCGGCGCAGCCCGGACTGCGCGAGAATGTGCGTGGGGGTTGAGCACTAGACAAGGATCGACCGATGCCGCCGTTCGTTGCATTCGCGGGCGTCCTGGGTGGGCTTGCCGTGGTCCGCTGGGCATACAAGACCGCACTCCGGATCAACCAGGAGCTGGAGGAGATGCGCCTGTCGCGCGTCGCCGAGGCCGCCCATACGGGGGCCGTCCAGACGCTGAAGCGTGACCCGGTGACCGGAGCGTATAGGCCGGGATAGTCTCCGCACGGAAGGTGCGCTGCCTCTCGCGCTTGCGGAGGAGGCCGGGTCGGGTCTTTCCACACGCGAGAAACCCAAGAGGAGAAAGCCCTCACCCGCGCTTTCGGCGCGACCTCTCCCGCGGGCGGGAGAGGTAAGAAAGGCCCCTTTGCCTTGATTCCCATCCCCGCCGTCGATACGGTCCCGCGCGATTCAAACCCCCGCGAGAGCCTGATCTGACGATGGACGCCTCATTGCCCGCCCATATGCGCCCGGAACGCTCGTTCCAGGGCTTCATCCTCGCGCTCCAGCGGTTCTGGGCCGAGCAGGGCTGCGTGATCCTGCAGCCCTACGACATGGAGATGGGCGCGGGGACCTTCCATCCGGCCACCACGCTTCGCGCGCTCGGGCCGAAGCCCTGGAACGCCGCCTATGTGCAGCCCTCGCGCCGGCCCAAGGACGGCCGCTACGGCGAGAATCCGAACCGGATGCAGCACTACTACCAGTTCCAGGTGATCATGAAGCCGTCGCCGCCGAACCTTCAGGAGCTTTACCTGAAGTCGCTGGCCGCGATCGGCATCGACTCCGCCGTTCACGACATCCGCTTCGTCGAGGACGATTGGGAGAGCCCGACGCTCGGCGCCTGGGGTTTGGGCTGGGAGTGCTGGTGCGATGGCATGGAAGTCAGCCAGTTCACCTACTTCCAGCAGGTCGCCGGCGTCGAATGCGCGCCTGTTGCGGGCGAGCTCACCTACGGGCTCGAGCGTCTCGCGATGTATGTGCAGGGCGTCGATCGCGTCTACGATCTCAACTTCAACGGCCGCGAGGGCGACCAGAAGGTCACCTATGGCGACGTCTTCCTGCAGGCCGAGCGGGAATATTCGAAGCACAATTTTGAAGTCGCCGACACCGCGATGCTGTTCGAGCAGTTCAAGATGGCGGAAGCGGCCTGTCGGAAGTACCTCGACGCCGGCTGGAAGGACGACAAGCGCGAGGCGCATCTCATGGCGCTGCCGGCCTATGACCAGTGCATCAAGGCGAGCCACGTCTTCAACCTGCTCGACGCCCGCGGCGTGATCTCTGTAACCGAACGGCAAAGCTACATTCTTCGCGTGCGCGAGCTGGCAAAATCCTGCGGCGAGGCCTGGATCCATACTGAAGCGGGCGGAGCGGCCTGATGCCCGATCTTTTGCTTGAACTGTTTTCGGAAGAAATCCCCGCGCGCATGCAGGCCAAGGCGGCCGACGATCTGCGCCGCCTCGTGACCGAGAAGCTCGTCGCCGAGGGCCTCGTCTATGAGGGCGCGAAAGCGTTCGCGACGCCGCGCCGGCTCGCACTCACCGTGCACGGCATCCCCGCGCGCCAGCCCGACCTGAAGACCGAACGCCGCGGACCGAAAGTCGGCGCGCCCGATGCGGCCGTGCAGGGCTTCCTCAAGGCGACCGGCCTGAAATCGCTGGAAGAAGCCAAGATCCAGCGCGACCCCAAGGGTGACTTCTACATCGGATTGATCGAGAAGCCCGGCCGCGACGCCATCGACGTGCTCGCGGAAATCCTGCCCGTCATCATCAGAACCTTCCCCTGGCCGAAATCGATGCGCTGGGGCGCGCGCTCTGGAAAACCGGGTTCGTTGAGCTGGGTACGTCCGCTGCACGCGATCATCGCGACCTTCGGGCCCGAGACGGAAGAGCCCGATGTCGTGAAGTTCGAGGTCGACGGCATCGAGACCGGGCAGACGACGTATGGCCATCGCTTCATGGCTCCATCGGCGATTTCTGTGCGCCGCTTCGAAGACTACGAAGCGAAGCTGAAGGCGGCAAAGGTCATTCTCGATCCGCAGGCGCGCAAGGACATCATCTTCGCCGACGCCAAGGAATTGACGTTTGCGCAAGGCTTCGAGCTGGTCGAGGATCAGGTGCTGCTCGACGAGGTCTCAGGGCTCGTCGAATGGCCCGTCGTCATGATGGGATCGTTCGAAGAAGAATACCTCGCGATACCCGACGAGGTGATCCGCGCCACCATCCGCAATAACCAGAAGTGTTTTGTCGTTAGGGATCCCAAGACCGGGAAGCTGACCAACAAGTTCGTCCTTACAGCAAATATCGAGGCAGCAGACGGCGGCAAGGTCATCGTATCGGGCAATGAGCGCGTGATCCGTCCTCGCCTGTCGGATGCGAAGTTCTTCTACGAGACCGACCTGAAGACGAGGCTCGAGGATCGGCTGCCGAAGTTCGAGCAGATCGTGTTTCACGAGAAGCTCGGAACTCAGGCCGCGCGCATCAAGCGCATCGAGCGCCTCGCCGCCGAGATCGCGCCGCTGGTCGGCGCCGATGTCGTCAAGGCGACGCGCGCCGCGCATCTGGCGAAGGCGGATTTGCTGACCGAGGTTGTCGGTGAATTCCCTGAGGTGCAGGGCTTGATGGGCAAGTATTACGCGCTGGCTCAGGGCGAGGATGCATCCGTCGCCGCCGCCTGCGAAGAGCATTACAAGCCGCAGGGGCCGGCCGATCGCGTGCCGACCGATCCGGTCAGTGTCGCGGTTGCGCTCGCGGACAAGATCGATACGCTCGTCGGCTTCTGGGCGATCGACGAGAAGCCGACGGGCAGCAAGGACCCGTATGCGCTGCGTCGCGCGGCGCTCGGTGTGATTAGAATCGCGATCGAGAATGAGCTCGACCTGCATCCAAGGGGGCTTCTCGACTCGCATATCCGTGCCATCCGCCCTGACATCTCTGATACCGAGAAGGGAATTATCGGCGACACATTCCAGCTATTCTTCGAAGATCGATTGACGGTTCAATTGAGAGAACAAGGCGCGCGGCATGATCTCGTCGCAGCCGTGCTTGAGCTTGGTGGAAACGAGGCCGGGCTGCTTTCAATCGTTCGCCGCGTCGCGGCGCTCGGAAAGTTCCTCGATACTGACGACGGCAAGAACCTGCTCGCCGGCACCAAGCGCGCCAGCAACATCCTTTCGATCGAGGAGAAGAAAGACAGGAGTACCTTCGACGGTGCGCCGGATGCGGCGCTCTATAGCCTTGCAGAAGAAAAGGCTCTGGCGAAGGCGATCGACGAGGTGAAGGCGGAAGCTGGTGCCGCCGTTGCCAGGGAGGACTTTTCCGCCGCGATGAGCGCGATGGCCAAGCTGCGTCCGCCGGTCGATGCGTTTTTCGACAAGGTGCGTGTCAACGACGACAATGCCAAGGTGCGTGAGAACCGGCTGAAGCTGCTCAACGAGATCCGCAGCGCCACGCGTGCGGTCGCGGACTTCTCGAAGATCCAGGATTGAGGCGGGATAAAAATGCCCCGCCCGGCGGGGGGAAGACCGGGCGGGGCCTGATGTCCGATTTTCACTGCTGCGCCAGAATGATTGACGTGGCGCGCCGGACATCGAGTTGAACTGATTCTCCTTAGTCCATCACCTCGACGATGCGCCGCGAGCGCGGTTCGACCAGCACGGTCGAGCCGTTCACGACGGTGTAGCGGTAGGTCGTCGCACCGAAACGTTGCGGCACGTCATAATAAGTGATGCCGGTTTCGGGTAAGGTGGCGCCGACGACCACGCGATCCGGAATATGGAAGGCCGGCACACGTTGCTCGACGACGTAGTCGCGGAAAGCCGGGCGCTGCTCGACCGCAATCGTCGGGCCGCTATCGACCACGACGGGCGCGCGTCCCACTGTGATCCCGGTTTGCGCCTGCGCTGCGACCGGCGAGCCGATCGCGGCCGCGAGCGCTGCAAGGGCAAGAATCCTGTTTCGCATGGGCAACTCCTTCGACGTGCTTGCGACATGGTTTTACCGGACGCGCCAATGGCGCGACCGGTTGCCAATGCTGCGCCGCGCGCGATGTTCCGAAAAAAGCCCTGCCGCATCGGCGGCAATTTCGGGCAGTTTTCGCGAACTGGGGAACTCGCCGAGGTGCCAGCGCGTCTCTACCCGCGGAACCCGGTCCGCTATGATCCGCCCGCGATTCGCCTCAACGTTCGGAAAGACAATTCATGCACATCACTGTCGCCCACATCTCGCCGATCCTGTCCCTGCTCGCGGGTGTGCTCATCCTGATCATGCCGCGCCTGCTGAACCTGATCGTGGCGATCTTTCTCATCGTCAATGGTGCGATCGGGCTCGGTTTGTTGAGGTGGCTCCATCTCTAGGCCTTCATTTTCCGGAACTCTTCGACTTGCGCGGGCCCGCCCAAAATGGTGTAAGGCCCGCAATTTCCCGTCCCTCTCGCAGGTTGTGTGCAAGCCATGGCCAAAGCCGCCTCGAAGCCGAATAAATCTCCAGCGAAATCAAAGGGCTCCGCCAAGACCAAAGCCGCGCCCGCGGCCCGCAAGGCGCTTGCCAAGAGCGCCGTGAAGAACGTCCCGAAGCCGGCGGCCAAGGCGTCTGCGAAGCCCGCCGCGAAGGCTGCGACCAAGTCGGCTGCGCCCAAGGTCGCCAAGAGCGCTCCGGCCAAGAGCGCCTCGACCAAGGCGGCGCCAGCCAAGGTTCCTGCAAACAAGTGGGTCTTCACTTTCGGCGACGGCAAGGCCGAGGGCCGCACGGAGATGCGCGACCTGCTCGGCGGCAAGGGGGCCAACCTCGCCGAGATGGCTAATCTCGGCCTGCCGGTGCCCCCCGGCTTCACGATCCCGACCTCGGTCTGCACCTATTTCTACGCCCACGACAAATCCTATCCGAAGGAACTGCAGTCGCAGGTCGAGAGCGCGCTCGACTACGTCGGCAAGTTGACCGGCAAGGTGTTCGGCGACACTAAGAACCCGCTGCTCGTCTCCGTGCGCTCCGGCGCGCGCGCCTCGATGCCGGGCATGATGGACACCGTGCTCAATCTCGGCCTGAACGACGAAACCGTGGAAGCACTGTCGGAACTCTCCGGCGACCGCCGTTTCGCCTATGACAGCTATCGCCGCTTCATCACCATGTATTCCGACGTGGTGCTCGGTTTCGAGCATCATCACTTCGAGGAAATCCTCGACACCTTCAAGGACAGCCAGGGCTACACGCTCGACACCGACCTCACCGCCGACGACTGGGTCGATCTGGTCGGCAAATACAAGGACGCGGTCGCCCGCGAGACCGGCAAGGACTTCCCGCAGGATCCGCATGACCAGCTCTGGGGCGCGGTCGGCGCGGTGTTCTCATCCTGGATGAACGCGCGCGCGGTGACCTACCGCAAGCTGCACGACATTCCGGAATCATGGGGCACCGCGGTCAACGTGCAGGCCATGGTGTTCGGCAACATGGGCGAGACCTCGGCAACCGGTGTCGCCTTCACCCGCAACCCCTCGACCGGCGAGAGCAAGCTCTACGGCGAATTCCTGATCAATGCGCAAGGCGAGGACGTGGTGGCGGGCATCCGCACGCCTCAGGACATCACCGAAGAGGCGCGCAAGGAATCGGGCTCCGACAAGGCGTCGATGGAGGCGGCGATGCCTGAGGCCTTCAAGGAGCTGACGCGGATCTACACGCTCCTCGAGAAGCACTACCGTGACATGCAGGACATGGAGTTCACGGTCGAGCAGGGCAAGCTGTGGATGCTGCAGACCCGTAGCGGCAAGCGGACCGCGAAGGCCGCGCTGCGCATCGCAGTCGAGCTTGCGAACGAAGGCCTGATCAGCAAGAACGAAGCGGTGACGCGCATCGATCCCGCCTCGCTCGACCAGCTCCTGCATCCGACCATCGATCCCGAAGCCAATCGCGACGTGATCGCGACCGGCTTGCCGGCGTCGCCGGGTGCGGCCTCCGGCGAGATCGTGTTCTCGTCCGATGAAGCGGCCAAGCTTCAGGGCGACGGACGCAAGGTCATTCTGGTTCGCATCGAGACCAGCCCCGAAGATATCCACGGCATGCACGCCGCCGAAGGCATCCTGACCACCCGCGGCGGCATGACCTCGCACGCGGCGGTCGTCGCGCGCGGCATGGGCAAGCCCTGCGTCTCAGGCTGCGGCACCATTCGCGTGGATTACGGCCGCGGCACCATGAGCATCGGCTCGCGCACCTTCAAGGCCGGCGACGTCATCACCATCGACGGTTCGCTCGGTCAGGTGCTGGCCGGCCGCATGCCGATGATCGAGCCGGAACTGTCAGGCGAGTTCGGCACGCTGATGAACTGGGCCGACCAGGTCCGCAAGATCGGCGTCCGCGTCAACGGCGACACGCCGGATGACGCCCGCACCGCGATCAAGTTCGGCGCGGAAGGCATCGGCCTCTGTCGCACCGAGCACATGTTCTTCGAGGAGACGCGCATTCGCACGGTGCGCGAGATGATCCTCTCCGAGGACGAGCAGTCGCGCCGTGCCGCGCTTGCCAAGTTGCTGCCGATGCAGCGCGCCGACTTCGTCGAGCTGTTCGAGATCATGAAGGGCCTGCCCGTCACGATCCGCCTGCTGGACCCGCCGCTGCATGAGTTCCTGCCGCATACCCATGCCGAGGTCGAGGAAGTGGCGCGCGCCATGAACACCGATCCGCGGCGTCTGGCGGACCGCGCGCGCGAGCTGTCGGAGTTCAATCCGATGCTCGGCTTCCGCGGTTGCCGTATCGCGATCGCCTATCCTGAAATCGCCGAGATGCAGGCACGCGCGATCTTCGAAGCCGCGGTCGAGGCCGAGAAGCGCACCGGCAAGGCGGTCGGCCTCGAGGTGATGGTGCCGCTGATCGCGACCAAGGCCGAGCTCGATCTGGTCAAGGCCCGCATCGACGCCACCGCGAAGTCGGTGATGCGCGAGACCAACACCAAGATCGCCTATCAGGTCGGCACCATGATCGAGCTGCCGCGCGCCTGCCTGCTCGCGGAACAGATCGCCGAGAGCGCCGAGTTCTTCTCGTTCGGCACCAACGACCTGACGCAGACGACCTACGGCATCAGCCGCGACGACGCCGCGAGCTTCCTCGGTCCCTATGTGACCAAGGGCATCCTCTCGATCGATCCCTTCATCTCGCTCGACCAGGAAGGCGTCGGCGAGCTCGTCAAGATCGGCGTCGCGCGCGGCCGCAAGGCGCGCCCGAAGCTCAAGATGGGCATTTGCGGCGAGCACGGCGGCGACCCGGCCTCCGTCGCCTTCTGCCACAATGTCGGCCTCGACTACGTGTCGTGCTCACCGTACCGCGTGCCGATAGCGCGCCTCGCCGCCGCGCAGGCCGCGCTCGGCAAGGCGATTGCGAGCCAGGCGTAAGCTGTCGCGATAGACGGGATGCGAAGGAGGCGGGGCTTGCCCCGCCTCTTTGTTTACGCGACGCCCGATCCGCGTCGTTGCGAGGAGCTCGCGACAGAATTGCGCAGCAATTTTGCGCAGATGCGACGAAGCAAGCGGGATTCTGGAATGCTTCGCTTCGCTCGGACGGAGAGGGAACCGTACGCGTCGCGCAATGATAAGTGCGCGCAAGACCTGATCAGCAAGAGTTCCTTCACCATTCGCGTTGACCGGATGTTTACCGCTTCAGATGACGCGGCGTTTACCAACGCGCAGCACCGGCCGCTGAAAACACCCGACATTGCTTGAGTGTGCCTGCCGCGCAACGCCGATTAACGCCCCGGCAACCTAAATTAGATACTTACAATAAAGATCGAACTGCACGGATGTACTGGGTTCGATCGGAAACGGGCGTAAGCGTAGCGTGAGCGTAACGATGCTGGTGTTGCGTAACCATCCGAAGGGCGCGCGGTTCGCGTCCTTCGGAATCGGTCTCTTCATCTTCGCCTTGATGCCGCGAGAGACCGGCTATCAGGACATAGGCTCCCTGCTGGCGCGTCAGCCCGGCGTTGCCGAGCGCTGGCAGAAACAGGTGTTCTCCGCGGCCTCGTCGATTCAGCTTGCGACTTACAGCTTCTCGCGTCCGATCGGCACGTCCATTCCGCAGAGCGCGATGGTTCGCCTCGCGAGCCTCGATGGCCGCTACGTCACCGGCACGATCTCTCGCGGCAATCCCGCGCTCCAGACCCCGACGCGCTATCAGGCCTCCGATTTCCCCAAGGTCGAACGGGCGCTGAAGGGCGACCGTCTCGCCACCGTGACGCCTGCGCCTCCGCCCGAGAGGCCCGCGCCCTCCGCGACGCCGGCGCAGCAGGATCCCGCCACGTCTAACAGCTCTGTCTTCGGTGCCAAGACGGCCCAGCGACCGGTCGAGCAGCCACAGGCAATGTCGCCGGAGTCTGCGGCGGCACTCGATCCCGAGCTTCAGGAGGCGCTGCGCGCGCCGCCTTTGACGCAATATGCCAATCCGAAGGCCGACGAGAGTGCGCTGTCCTTCGCGGCACAGCCGCTCAACGCGCTGAAGCCGGCGACGGTCGCCCCGCCGCGCGATCCCTTCAGTGTGAAGACGTCGAACCTGTTCTTCGGCAGCTCCTCGCTCGGCGGCGCCGTCGAGAGCATCGAGAGCTGGCAGCCCGGTGCCGAGCCGCTGATCGTGATGCCCGACCCCGACATGAAGCTGGCCTCGCTGTCGCCGCCGACCGACGACGTCGGAAACGCGACCGAGAGCGGCGAGAGCGTCGCGCCGAAAGGCGAGGTCAACGCCGACAACCAGCGCTCCAAATCGCCGGCCGAACGGCTGGCACTGGACGGCAAGTCACGGGCGAAGTCTGAAAAGTGTCTCGCTGAAGCCGTCTATTTCGAATCCCGCGGCGAGGCCGTGCGCGGCCAGATCGCGGTCGCGCAAGTGGTGATGAACCGCGTCTTCTCCGGCAAATATCCTGATACGGTGTGCGGCGTGGTCTATCAGAACAAATACCGTCATTTCGCCTGCCAGTTCACGTTCGCCTGCGACAACAATCCCGACGTGATCCGCGAGCCCGAGATGTGGGATCGTGCGAAGAAGATCTCCAAGGCGATGCTCGATGGCCAGATCTGGTTGCCGGAGGTCGGCAAGTCGACGCACTACCATGCCTATTGGGTGCGTCCGTCCTGGGTGGCCGAGATGAAGAAGATGTACAAGACAGGCGTGCACACCTTCTATCGTCCGCGCGCCTGGGGTAACGGCGAGGAGGAGCCGAGCTGGGGCACGCCGGCGCAGACCGCCGCACTCTCGGCAGAGCTCGCGCAGGAAGCCAAGAGCTCCGCCGAGATGGGCGTGACCGAGCGGCGCTGACCGCGCCTCAGGTCTCGATATCCAGCGCGCAGTCGAAGTTGGGCACGGAATGCGTCAGCGCGCCTGAGGAGGCGTAGTCGACGCCGGTTGCCGCAATCGCGGCAATCGAGTCCAGCGTGACGCCGCCGGACGCTTCGAGCGTGAGGCGGCCTTCCGTGATCCGGACGGCCTCGCGCAGCGTCGCGAGGTCCATGTTGTCGAGCAGCACCGCCTCCGCAAGGCCGGTCGCAAGCACCTCGCGCAGCTGCGCGAGCGTGTCGACCTCGATCTCGATCTTGACGAGGTGACCCGCATGAGCGCGGGCGCGCTCCAGCACGGGCCGGATGCCGCCGGCGACCGCGATGTGATTGTCCTTGATCAGGATCGCATCATCGAGGCCGAAACGGTGGTTGAAGCCGCCGCCGCACCGCACCGCGTATTTCTCCAGCGCCCGCAATCCCGTCGTGGTCTTTCGCGTGCAGCAGATGCGCATCCTGGTGCCCTGGGTACGCGCGACGTAGTCGTCGGTGAGCGTGGCGATGCCCGAGAGGCGGCCGACGAAGTTCAGCGCGGTGCGTTCCGCGGTGAGGATGGCGCGAGCGGGGCCCGAGATCGTCAGCACCTGCTGGCCGCGGACGACCCGCGCGGCATCGCGGACATGGGCGCGTATTTCGATATCCGGCGAGAGCTTTTGCAGCGTCGCCAGCGCCAGCGGCAACCCGGCGATGATCCCGGATTGGCGCGCGACGAGGACCGCTTGCGCCTTTGTTGCTTCCGGGATCGTCGCGAGTGAAGTGATGTCACCGGCGCGGCCGAGATCTTCGTCGAGCGCGCGATGCACGGCGTCATCGATGGCGAGGGGGGAGAGGAAGGCGTCGGGATAGAGCAGGGAGGTCGGGGTGATCATGGAAAACTCCGTCAGGCGATCATGGATTGCGCGAGGTGCGTGGTTGTATGTTCGGTGAGGCCGTCCGCGATCGCGCGCACCGCAGCGAGCGTGGTCATGGTTCGCTGCGCCAGCGCGGGTATCTCCGCGGCATGGTCCGAGCGGAAATGCGCGCCGCGGCTTTCGCGGCGGCTCCAAGCTGCGGCCGCGACGAGCAGGGCCGCCGTCGCCATGTTGCGGACGGCGATGCTCGCAGCCGCGCGTTCGAGGGTGGCGAAACTCCGCACAGCTTCCGCAAGCCCGTCACCATCGCGGATCACGCCGACATTCGCGCTCATCATGTTGCGCAGGCGTTTCACAGCGGCTGCATCCGGGGCACCGCCGCGCGGTGTCACCAGCGCCTCCGGCAGGCGGCTCGGCGAGGGGATCGTGTGGCCGGCGATGTCGTCGGCGATACGTGCGGCATAGACCACCGCTTCCAGCAGCGAATTGGACGCAAGCCGGTTGGCGCCATGCGCACCGGTTGAGGCGACTTCGCCGCCGGCCCACAGCCCGGCGATCGAGCTGCGGCCGTGTGCGTCCACCGCGATTCCGCCCATGTGATAGTGCACGGCCGGCGCGATCGGAATGGCCTCGATCGCGGGATCGATGCCCGCGGCGATGCAGCTTGCATGCACGGTCGGGAACTTTTCTGCGAAGTGCGCGCCCAAGGCCTGCCGTGCATCGAGGAAGGCGCCGCGCCCGGCCGCGATCTCGGCGAACACGCCGCGGGCCACGATGTCGCGCGGGGCGAGTTCGGCGAGCGGATGCTGCGCCGCCATGAAGCGCTCGCCATTGCCATTGATCAGCGTGGCGCCTTCGCCGCGCAGCGCCTCGGTCGCAAGTGGTGCTGGATCACGGCCAACCATGATGGCGGTCGGGTGAAACTGCACGAATTCGGTATCGGCGATCACGGCGCCTGCGCGCGCCGCAATCGCAAGACCCGATCCGTTGGCCTGCGCTGGATTGGTGGTGACGGCGTAGAGATGGCCGATGCCGCCGGTTGCAAGCACGATGGCGCGCGAGGCGATCATCATGGGCATTGCTGCACAGTTACCAGCCTCGCGCAATTGAACGCCGGTGACCGCGCCGTCCTCGGTGAGCAGCGCTTCGGCGACAAAACCTTCGATCAGGCGGATCGACGGGGTGCGGCGCGCCGCCTCGCTCAGCGCCGCGATGATCGCCGCGCCGGCGCCGTCGCCGCGGACGTGAACGATCCGCCGCGCGGAATGCGCCGCTTCCCGGCCCACGGCCAGCCGTCCCTCGAGATCGCGGTCGAACGGCACGCCGTAAGCGAGCAGATCGTGAATCCGCGAGCCCGCCTCGCGGGCGATCCCGAGCGCGATCGCTTCGTCGACGATACCTCCGCCGACCGCAATGGTATCCGCGGCATGCGCTTCGGGACTGTCGCCTTCGGCCACGGCAGCCGCGATGCCGCCTTGCGCCCATGCGGAGGACGCCCCCTGTCCGAGCGGCGCCGCCGCGATCAGCGTCACCGGCCGCGGCGCCAGCTTCAGCGCGCAGAACAATCCTGCGAGCCCACCGCCGACGATGACGACGTCATCGGTGGAGCGGGTGAGGTTGTGGATGTTGTCGATCATGTCACGCCTCAATTGTTCAAATTGATCATCCGTTCGACCGATCGCCGCGCGCGCGCCGCGAGCGACGGATCGATCGTGACTTCCTCGCCGAGCGTCAGCAGGCTCTCGAGAATGTTGGCGAGGGTGATGCGCTTCATGTGCGGGCAGAGATTGCAGGGCCGCAGCATCTCGACGTCGGGCAACTCGGCGCGGACATTGTCGGCCATCGAGCACTCCGTGATCATCACCAGGCGTCGCGGCCGCCGCTCGCGCACCCAGCTGATCATGTGCGCGGTCGAGCCGGTGAAGTCGGCTTCCGCCAGCACGTCAGGCGGGCATTCGGGATGCGCGATGATCTGCACGGAGGGATCGGCCTCGCGAAACGCGCGCAGCTCGTCGCCGGTAAAGCGCTCGTGCACCTCGCAGGCGCCCTTCCAGGCGATGATTTTGACATCGGTCTTCGAGGCGACATAGGTCGCAAGATAACGGTCGGGCAGGAAGATCACGCTGGGTGCGTCCAGGCTCTCCACCACTTGCACCGCGTTGGACGAGGTGCAGCAGATGTCGACTTCGGCTTTCACCTCCGCCGACGTGTTGACATAGGCAACCACGGGCACGCCGGGAAATCTTTCACGCAGCAGGCGCACGTCCGCGCCGGTGATGCTGGCGGCGAGCGAGCAGCCGGCGCGAGAATCCGGGATCAGCACGGTCTTGTCGGGATTGAGCAGCTTTGACGTCTCCGCCATGAAGTGCACGCCGCACTGGACGATGACATCCGCCCTCACCTTGGTGGCCTCGATGGCGAGCTGGAGCGAATCGCCACCGATGTCGGCGACGCCATGAAAGATCTCCGGTGCCTGGTAGTTGTGGGCGAGGATCACCGCGTTGCGCGCGCGCTTCAGCTGATTGATCGCGTGAATCGCCGGCGCCATCAGTGGCCACTCGATCGGCGGGATGACATGCTTGAGGCGCTCGTAAATCGGCGCGGTCGCGCGCTCGACATCGTCGGTCCAGTCCAGCGACGGCCGCGGCAGCGCAGAACCAGTTTGCGCCGGCGCTGGTGGGGTGGAGGTGGCCCGGCCCTGCGGCCGATTGGCAAAGTCGTCGGGACCGTAAATTCCAGCGATCGGCATCGAAGCCTCCCATGTAATACATATGCTCAGTGTGAGCATATATTGAGCCTGAGAAATCCGGCCGCGAGGCCGGGGCAGATTTCACCAGGACTAAATATGCTCAATGTGAGTAAATCCGAGATAACACGCCGCAGAGGGGACCGCTAGGGGCTCTCGCACACATTCCCGTCAAGTCGCGCTGCGCGCGTCAAAGGACGCGATAAAACGCATTGCTCCCGCAGCAGCCCCTCCTGGGATGCAATCATTTTCCATTTTGGATTTTCATGCATCTGCATTAAACGTCTGACTGCGGCCGCTGATCAGCGGACTGGCCGAGCGACGGATGAGGAGCACCATGTCGATCCAAACGGGCGAACTCACTCCCTCACGTTCCTCCAACTGGCGCACGCCGGCCGTCGTCATCCTCTGTGGCTGTGCGATCGGCATGCTGGGCTTCGGGCCGCGCTCGGCGCTGGGCTTCTTTGTCCAGCCGATGAGCCATGAATTCGCCTGGGGCCGCGACGTGTTCGGCCTCGCGATCGCCGTGCAGAACCTGTTGTGGGGATTGGGCCAACCCCTGGCCGGCGCGATTGCCGATCGCTTCGGCCTGTACCGCGTGATGTGCGTCGGTGCGCTGCTCTATGCCGGGGGTCTGTTGCTGATGCGCTATTCCTCGACGCCGCTGTCGCTCAACATCGGTGCGGGCGTGATGATCGGCTTCGGTCTCGCGGGCTGCTCGTTCAACCTGGTGCTGTCGGCGTTCACCAAGCTGCTTCCGGCCGAGAAGCGCGGTCTTGCGCTCGGGGCCGGCACGGCCGCGGGCTCGCTCGGCCAGTTCCTGTACGCGCCGATCGGCGTTGCCCTGATCGACAATTTCGGCTGGCAGCAAACTCTCGCGGTGTTCGGCTTCATGATGCTGTTGATCATCCCGCTGGCGCTGGCGATCTCGACCCCGCCCGTAGCAAGCATGGCCAATGCGGCGCCTGCGGATGAGCAGACCATCGCCGGGGCACTCACGGAGGCGTTCGGCCATCGTTCCTACGTGCTGCTGGTGCTCGGCTTCTTCACCTGCGGCTTCCAACTCGCCTTCATCACCGTGCATCTGCCGGCGTTCCTCGTCGACCGCGGCGTCTCGGCGCAAACCGGCGGCTGGGTGATCGCGGCGATCGGCCTGTTCAACATCATGGGCTCTCTGAGCGTCGGCTATCTCCAGAACAGCTTGCCGAAGCGCTACATCCTCTCGACGATCTACTTCATTCGTGCGCTCGCGACGCTCGCATTCATCTCGTTCCCGATCACGCCGTTCTCGGCGATCGCGTTCGGCGCGGTGTCCGGGCTGACCTGGCTCTCGACGGTGCCGCCGACCTCGGCGCTGGTGGCGCTGATGTTCGGCACGCGCTGGCTTGCGACGCTCTACGGCTTCGCCTTCGTCAGCCATCAGGTCGGCGGCTTCCTCGGCGTCTGGTTAGGGGGCATCGTGTTCGAGCGATACGGTTCCTATACGCCGATCTGGTGGCTCTCGATCCTGTTCGGGGTGCTCTCGGCGCTGATCAATCTTCCGATCGTCGAAAAGCCGGTCGCGCGGGCGGTTGCGCAGCCTGCCTGATCGGTTAAACATCCCCGTCAAACAAGTCAGGGAGTTCAGCCGTGGCCAATTTCAAGGCGATCCGGATCGACAAGGCCGACAAGGGCACCACCGCGCAGCTGACGCAGTTCGACGAAGCCGAGCTGATGGATGGCGACGTCACCGTCCGCGTGGAATGGTCGACGCTGAACTACAAGGACGGCCTTGCGCTGACAGGCAAGGCGCCGGTGGTGCGCCGCTTCCCGATGATCGCCGGCATCGATTTCGCCGGCACCGTCGAAGCCTCCTCCCATTCGCAATGGAAGGCGGGCGACAAGGTCGTCTGCACCGGCTGGGGCATGGGTGAAACCCATCTCGGCGCCTATGCCGAGAAGGCGCGGGTGAAGGGCGACTGGCTGGTCGCACTGCCGCAGGGCCTGTCGGCACGGGATGCGATGGCGATCGGCACCGCCGGCTTCACCGCGATGCTCTCAGTGCTGGCGCTGGAGAAGCACGGCGTTTCGCCAAAAAGCGGTCCGGTCGTCGTGACGGGCGCGGCCGGCGGCGTCGGCTCGGTGGCGACCGCCGTGCTGTCGAAGCTCGGCTACCATGTCATCGCTTCGACCGGCCGCGCCTCGGAGGCCGATTACCTGAAGAGCCTAGGTGCCGCCGAAGTCATCAACCGCAATGAACTGTCGGGGCCGGCAAAGCCACTGGGCAAGGAGCGCTGGGCGGCCGGTATCGATAGCGTCGGCTCGACCACGCTCGCGAATTTGCTGTCGATGACAAGCTATGGTGGCGCCATTGCCGCCTGCGGTCTGGCGGCGGGCATGGACCTGCCGTCTTCGGTCGCGCCCTTCATTTTGCGTGGGGTGTGCCTTCTCGGCATCGATTCCGTCATGTGCCCGCTTCCGCCGCGAAAAGCCGCCTGGCAGCGCCTCGCCTCCGATCTGGATCGTTCAAAACTGTCTGAAATAACTACAGAAATTGCGCTGGACCAGGTTCCCGAGTGGGGCGCAAAAATCCTCGCCGGCGAGGTCCGCGGTCGCATCGTGGTAAAAATTGTCTAACGGCGTTCAGACTTTACCAACCAAGCTGCTTCAATGTCGCCATGGTTGGTATGGTAAGCAGCGGGTAAAGAGATAAGGCATCGCCCGCTGCGGGGTTGGTTCGGAGTTGAGCATGCTTGCGCGTATTGTGTTGGGGGCTGTTACGGCAGTCGTGACGTTTGCGCCGGCCATCGCCTTGGCCGGGAATATGAACGCGGATGAGGCACGCCGCTTCGTCGCCGGCAAGGTGTTCGCCTTCACCTGTTTCGACGGCACCCGCGGTGCAGGGCGTATCCTCGACGATCTCGGCGCCGCCGGCGCGGTGCAGTTCTCGGGCTCGGGTCCGGTCCGCCACCTCCGCCTGCCGGGCAACACCCTCCAGATCCGTGGCCAGAACGTCTGCGCCTCGATCAAGGGAATCCCGTTCGAGCCTTGTTTCAACCTGGAGAAGACCGATGACCGCAGCTTCCGCGGCTCGGTCTCGGGCATGGGTTTCGCCTATTGCGACTTCCACCATCAGGGCGGCAACCAGATGCTGATGGCGCGCGCGGTTGCGCGGCCGCGCTCGCTCCGTGCGCGGGAGCAGACCGGTTCGGTCAACGCACCGAGCACCGAGGTCGCTGCGCGCGTCGAAACACCGCGGGTCGAGAGCAGCCGGATCGAGCCGGTGAAGTCGGAAGTGAAGCCCGAACCCAAATCCGAGTCCAAGAACGAAGGCCCGCTCGAGCTGCGACGCTCGACCGAGTGATATCCCGCGCAAAACCGCGCGCGCAATTTACCCGTCTTTGACGAATGCATCGCACGCCAAGCCGCTGCGCCGTAATCATACGGCCTGCGGTTTTCATGCCTTGGTAGCGACTGAGGCCGCAGCCTTGCGCAACGGCCGGAAAGCGGCCCTACGCAAGGCTTCAATGATGTCGCTGTACTTCTTCCGCATCAGCACCGGCCGCTATTCAGGCGCCGCGGATCAGCCGTACGAGTTCGAGGATCGCGCCGCGGCCTGGACCGAGATGACCGAGGTGTGCGCCAATCTGCTCGGCGGCATCGCGCGCAACCTGAAGCCGAATGCGAAGTGGAGCATGGAGCTGCTCGACGAGAACAAGAAACCGGTCTTTCGCATCAGCCTGGACGGCGAGGCCGTTTGCTGCGCCGACACGATCGCTGACTGACGTTAACGAATGCGGCATCTGCAAATCCGCGAAGGGCGATTCTCTGCACGTGAAAGCTGTGCAGCTTCCATTGCTTGAGCATCATTTCCGTAGTTCTACCCACGCGGCGAGGATCCCCGCTTAACGTTAATGAGCAAACCTGTCGGTTAGCATCCCGCGGCGCTTACGCGCTTCGCCACGGCAATTCGTACCCGGGGAATCCGTCAATGATCTTCATTCAGAACCTGCGAATTGGCACCAAGCTCGCCGTGACCTCGGCGCTGACCATCGGTCTCGTCGGGCTGATGATCTTCCTCCAGATGAGCGGAGATGCCGAGGTCCAGAAGCTCGGAGCGTCAGCATCGCAGCAGCAGACGATTGCGATCAACGCCACGGATGCCAAGGCCTCGGTGCGGGGGATGCAGATCGGTATTCGCGACATCCTGACATCATCCTCGCCGGCCGCAATGCAGAAGGCCGTAACCTATTTCAACGACCGGCAGAACTCAGCGCTGCAGTTCGCGGCAGCAATGGCCAAGCTCTCGCGCTCGCCGGAGAATCGCAAGCGGATGGATCGCCTCACGGTGCTGATCGGCGAATTCGGCAAGGGTGAGCAACAGATCGAAGCGCTCCGCAAGCAGGCGCTTGCGCTCGACACCAGGACGGATGGCGAGGCGGCCGCCAAGCTGGCCGCCGAAATTGACCAACTCCGCATGGGAACGCTGGCGCCGATCAACGAAGAGATATCCGTCCTTGCCGACCAGATCGCCAACTTCGCCAAGCAGAAAAGCGCCGATGCGCGCGCCGACGCGGAAGCGGAGGCCACGTCCGTTGCGCGGACGTCGTTCATCACCGGCCTGCTGGTCGCGCTGCTCCTCATCGGGTCGTGCATCTTCTCCGTCTTCAGCATCGCGCGGCCGATGCGCGCCCTGACGGTTGCGATGGAGAAGCTCGCCGGCGGCGACTTCTCGGTGGCACTGCCTGGGCTCGGCCGCAAGGACGAGCTCGGCGAGGTCGCCGGCGCCGTCGAGAAATTCAAGGTCGTGTCCGAGCGCAAGGCGCGCGAGGAAGCGGAAGCCAAGATGCGGCAGGATCAGATCGCGGCCGAACAGCGCAAGGTGGAAATGCGAAAGCTCGCCGACGGTTTCGAAGCCGCCGTCGGCGAGATCGTCGGCACGGTGTCGTCGGCTTCGACCGAGCTCGAAGCCTCTGCCACGACGCTGACGTCGACCGCCGAGCGCGCGCAGCGGCTCACCGCCGTGGTCGCCGCGGCTTCGGAGGAAGCCTCGACCAATGTGCAATCGGTGGCCTCTGCAACAGAGGAGCTGTCGTCCTCGATTACCGAGATCAGCCGCCAGGTACAGGAATCCGCACGCGTGGCGAGCGAGGCGGTCGGCCAGGCGCGCAACACCACCGAGCGCGTCAGCGAATTGTCCAAGGCGGCAACGCGGATCGGCGACGTGGTCGAACTGATCAACACCATCGCTGGCCAGACCAATTTGCTGGCGCTCAACGCCACGATCGAGGCGGCGCGTGCCGGCGAAGCCGGCCGGGGCTTTGCCGTCGTCGCCTCCGAGGTCAAGGCGCTGGCCGAGCAGACCGCCAAAGCGACCGGCGAGATCGGCCAACAGATCTCAGGCATTCAGACCGCGACCCAGGAATCGGTCGGGGCCATCAAGGACATCAGCGACACCATCGAAAAGCTGTCCGAGATTGCCTCGACCATCGCAGCGGCCGTGGAAGAGCAGGGCGCGGCGACGCAGGAAATTTCGCGCAACGTGCAGCAGGCTGCGCAAGGCACGCATCAGGTCTCGTCCAACATCGGCGACGTGCAGCGCGGTGCGAGCGAAACCGGATCGGCGTCCTCGCAGGTGCTGTCGGCCGCGCAGATGCTTTCCGGCGACAGCAACCGCCTGAAGCTGGAAGTGAGCAAGTTCCTCGAGACGGTGCGCGCGGCCTGAGGGTCGCCGGCCGTTCTGTTCGAGCCGCATCCGCCGGCGCGACGGTGCGCCATCAGGCGGATATTTGTCGCGCTGCAGCACATGCTTGTGGAGCGGACAAGATCGGCGGCGGCGAATTCAGTGGTTTCACTAGGTCGCTGTTAACGGGTGTTTGCGACAATGGGCGCAATCGTTTCGGATAACAACCAGCCGGCATTGTTGGAATGACTTCCGCCCCCGTCGTTCGTGACGGTCGCGCCGGGGAAGGTTCGTGCGTTGGCTATCATCGGGATTTTGTGATGTCGAAGTTGTCGATCGTCTTCAAGCTTCTGACCGTGTTGTCGGTCCTCGTGCTCTCGCTCGCCGGTGTCGGCGTGGTGGCGATCGGCGCGATGCAGAACATCAATTCCCATACCGTCGAGATCGCAGAGAGCTGGCTGCCGAGCGTGCGTGCGCTGGGCTCGATCCGCGCCGATGTCAACGAACTGCGCGTCGCGCTCCGTCTGCATCTGATGCAGGATACGGCCGAGGGCAAGCAAGCTGCCGAGAAACGCCTCGCCTCGCTGCGCGAACGCATCGAGCAAACCCGTAAGACCTACGAGCCGCTGATCACGTCCGCCGAGGAGCGCTCGATCTACGGGCAATGGACCGCGGCGTGGGGCGAGTATCTCAACGGCGTGCAAGAGGTGATGGCGCTGTCGCGCAAGAGCCCGGGCAAGTTCCCGACGGAAGCCAACGAGCTGTTGCAGACCAAGGTCGCCAAGATGGCGCAGGCCGCCGATCCGTTGTTGACGAAGGACATCGAGCTGAACAACCAAGGCGCCGAGATCGAGACCAAGCAGGCGGCTGACGGCTACGCCTCGATCTTCCGCGTGCTGGTCGGCATCATCGTGCTCTCGGTCGTCATCGCGATCGCGGCGGCCCATTATCTCGTTCGCGACGTGTCACGCGGCATCGCCTCGATCATTCGCCCGATGCAGTCGCTCGGTGAAGGCGATCTTTCGGCGGAGGTGCCGCATCGCGGCGAGAAGACCGAGATCGGGTCGATGGCCGACGCGCTTCAGATCTTCAAGGAGGCGCTGATCGCCAAGAGGGCTGCTGACGAAGCGGCCGCGCGCGATGCCGAAGCCAAGATCGAGCGCGGCCGCCGCGTCGACGCCATCACCCGCAAGTTCGAAGCGATGATCGGTGAGGTTGTCGGGACCGTGTCGTCGGCCTCGACCGAGCTCGAGGCATCCGCCTTGACGCTGACCAACACGGCGCAGCGCGGACAGGAGCTTGCGACCGTCGTCGCCGCCGCGTCCGAGGAGGCCTCCACCAACGTTCAGGCCGTGGCGTCGGCTTCGGAGGAGTTGTCGTCCTCGATCACCGAGATCAGCCGCCGCGTGCAGGATTCGGCGCGGATGGCCGCGGAAGCCGTCGAGCAGGCGACACGGACCAACGAGCGCGTCAACGAGCTGTCGCAGGCGGCCGCCCGCATCGGCGACGTCGTCGAGCTCATCCACACCATCGCGGGCCAGACCAATTTGCTGGCGCTGAACGCGACCATCGAGGCCGCGCGTGCCGGCGAAGCCGGCCGCGGCTTCGCGGTCGTCGCCTCCGAGGTCAAGGCGCTGGCCGAGCAGACCGCGAAGGCGACCGGAGAAATCGGAGCGCAGGTCGCGGGCATCCAGACCGCGACGCAGGAATCGGTCAATGCCATCCAGGAGATCAGCGGCACGATCGAGCGGCTGTCGGAGGTGTCCGCAGCCATCGCCGCGGCCGTCGAGGAGCAGGGCGCGGCCACGCAGGAAATCTCGCGTAACGTGCAGCAGGCTTCGGACGGCACGCAAGAGGTTTCGTCGAACATCACCGATGTGCAACGCGGAGCGATCGAGACCGGCGAGGCCTCGAGCGAGGTGCTATCGGCCGCGAAATCGCTCGCGACCGACAGCACCCGCCTCAGGGTCGAAGTCGCGCAGTTCCTGGATTCGGTCCGCGCGGCATGATCAACCGCTCGTCTGTGGCACCGGCGGTGGCGTGACCTGCCGCCGAAACAGGATGCGCTGGTAGAGCCAGCCGATTGCGACCAGCACGATGCCGAGGCCCATGAACGACAGCGCGCGGTAGACGCCTGTCAGCGTCGACATGTCGATCACGAAGGCCTTCAGGATCGTCAGCGCGATGACGACTGCCGACGCCAGCCGGGCGCGTTCGGAATTGACCGCTATGCCGATACCGAGCAGCACCACGCCGAAGGCGAGCCAGCCGATCGAATAGGTGTATTGCTCGGCCCCGGTCGTCTCACCGCTGTCGAGGAACGGACCGTGATAGAAGCGGCGGATCTCGAGCGTCAGGTACGACAGTGCAAACACCAGCGCCGTGCCTGCGATCACGTTCGCGTAGATCTTGCCGCGTTCGCCGGCCACGGCATAGGCGAGCAGCAGCATCAGCACCGACGGCAGTGCGTAGCCGAGCAGCAACAGGTTGAAAACGGCGCCGCCGACATCGATGTGCCAGATCAGCGGGTTCTGCAGGAACAGCAGGCCGAACACGCTGATGAATCCGGCAATCGCCGTGAGCACGACCGCGCCCACATTGTGCACGATCGAGTGGCTGCGCAGCCGCAAGCGTTCCAGCCCCATCGCCATCGCCAGCGCCATCAAGACCTGCAGGGCAGCCTCTAACAGCGACGGCGCGGCGATCATGTCGCCGCCGGTGGCGAGATGGCGCACCTCCATGAAGGCGAGCAGGGCCGTGAACAGGATGGCCCCGGCCTCCACCATGCGCAGTGGTGCGTCATCACCCCTGCGGCGCAGGAAGAGGCTTGCGCCCCAGAACGAGGCTGCCGGCAGGCCATAACCCCACAACAGCCAGTTGAAGATGGGCGTGGTGCCGACGGCATCGCCGACGATGCGCGGATCATAGCCGACGCGTGCGGTGACGATGCCGGCGAACATCGCGGCAAGCCAGCGCAGGAATGGAATCGGCCGCCGCATCGCAATCCACGCGGTGCCGAGCGACACCAGCGCCAGCGCGATGGTGAGCCAGCCTTTTTCGAGCGCGAAGGTCAGCGCCAGCGCCAGGGCGCCGAGCGTGCCGGTTGCAAACAACGCCGTGGAGATCGCCAGGCCCGGCCGGGTCTCGCGGCGGGTGAGCGCTTCTGTCGCCGCGCCAAAGGCGGCTGCGAGCAACACCGCGAGCATCGCGAACGGGATCGAGCGGTCGAGATGAGCGATGCGGGCATAGAGCGCGACCAGGAGCGCGATCGGCGTGGCGACGCCTGCCGCCGACCACACCACGGGAATGATCGCCGAATTCGAGCGTCCTTGTGCGAAAAAGCCCGCGAGACCGAAGCCGGCGGCGAAGATCGCGGCCATCACCAGATGCTGCGTCACCGCGCTGTCGATTGCGGTCGGCGCCACGCCGGCCATGGGGCCGCCCGGCAGCACCAGCATATCAGGGTTGGCGCGCACCGCCCATTCGGCGAACACGATGAAGACGGTCGCAGCCGCCGCGCCCAGCGCGCCGGCGGCGGCCTCCGCGCGCCAGGCGACGGCCAGCGTCGCCGCGATCAGCAGTGTAAAGGCGATCAGCGAGAGATCGGCATGCGCGCTCGACAGCACGATCAGCATTGCGCCGAACAGATAGGCCCCGAGCGCGCTCGACGAGACCGGCTCGATCTGTCCGTCCTCGATATCAGGACCGAACATGAAGCCGCAGACGACGAGCAATGCGGCGAGCACGAACCCTGACATCACGTGGAACGCGTGCGGCGCGAGGTGCCGGTCGCCGGTATCAAGGCCAGGGAAGATCCAGAGTACGGCGAAGACGATCGTCGTGACCGCGAGCCAGCGCCACAGCCTGATGCGGGCGAGACCAAAGCTCGCGGCGGTGACGATGGCAAGATAGATATAGAGCGCCCAATAGTCCGGCTTGCCGCTCGAGACGAGCACCGGCGTCGCGAAGGCACCGACCACGCCGAGGCCCGCCAGCGCCGGCCCGTGCAGCAGCGCGGCCGCAAGCGTGCCCATCGCAACGAGGCCGAGCAGCACGAAGGCGGTGGCGGGCACGAGAAACCCGTAGAGCGCATACGCGGCGTAGACGGTCGCAAATGCCACCGCTGTTCCGGCGGCGGTGAGGATCGCGGGGATATCAGCGATCGGCAGTGCCTGGATGTTGGAGATGCTCTCCCTGCGCCGCGTCCATTCGCCCGCACCGAGCAGCGCGAGCGCGAACAAACCGCCGAGGAATACGCGGACGCCGGGGCCGACAAGGCCGGCCTCGATCGAATAGCGCACCATGAAGAAACCGCCGAGCGCGAGTGCAAGCCCGCCGATCCACACCACCCAGCGCGTGCCGAGCCGTTCTTCGAAGCCGGGGGCCGGCGTCGGCAGCGACGGCGGCGCCTCGGTTGAGGGGCTCGCCTCGATCGGGGGCGGCGCGGCCTCTTCGGTGACGGGTGGCGGTGCGGCCTCGGCTTCCGGCGCAAGCGGCGGCGGCTCTGCTGCAGGCGTGCTCGCTTGCTCCTGCACAGGCAGCGGTGGCGGCGGCTGGACCTGCCGCAGCGCCAGCAGTGCGGCCTCCAGCGAGCCGAGCCGCCGGCGCAGCTCGGTCGCCTGATTCGACGCTTTCAGCGCGATCAGGAACGCGGCGATCGCAATCATCACTGCAAAGACGTCGAACGGGGCGTCGAACATGGGGCCTCCTGGCGATCGGCGGGCAGGGGCCGACCGCAAACTTGATCTAGCGCCGGGAGCGTAGGCGCAAGCCCGGCGCGGGCCGCTCCTGGAGCACCTCACGGCGGAAGCGATAGAGCGCCGCCGGTCTCCCGCCCGTCTGTGTCGACATCACGCCGGTCGGTTCGACAAGGGCTTCGGTTTCGACCAGACGGCGGAAATTCTGCTTGTGCAGGTGGCGGCCGGAGATCGCCTCCACCGTGTACTGCAACTCAGTGAGTGTGAACTCAGCGGGCAAAAGTTCAAACACCACAGGGCGATACTTCAGTTTCGCACGCAGCCGCGCGATCCCCGTGGCGAGAATCCGGCGATGGTCGAACCGCATCGAGGTGCCGAGCGCGGGCAGTGTCTTGCGCGCCCTTGCTGCCGGGCGGCCGTCGCGTCTGGCCTCCTCGACCAGCCCGGCCTCGTATAGCAGCTCATAGCGATCGAGCACGCGTTCCTCGTCCCAGGCCGCGCCGTCGAGCCCGAAATAGAATCGGACGCGATCCCTGCGCGGCAATGCGCGCGTGGTCTCCGGCGTCTCTTCCTCGGCCCAGGCAGTCAGCGCCGGGATGATGTCACGGCCGATGATCGCGGGCGGCGCCTCGCGCCAGTCTTCCCAGGGGAAGAAGCGATACCAGGGCTCGAAGCTCGCCGTGGTCGCAGCTGTCTCGGCAGTGCGCGTCAGCGCGAGATAGCCGATCGACACCATATGCGCACCGGTGTCGCCGGTCTCCGCATGGCGGCCGCGATCGCCAAACGTATAGAGCTGCTCGACATAGCCGAGCCGCAGGCCCGCCTGTTCCTCGACCCAGGCGCGCAGCCCGATCTCGAAGGTGCGATGGCTCGGCGCATCGAACGGACCGAACGGCAGGCCGGCGAGCCCGTCGCCGCCACGGGAGGTCAGCACCAGCGGCTCATGATCCTCGATCGCGACGATCGCGGCAGTCAGGCCAATCTCGATCGGCGTGAGGAGCTTGTCGCTCATGCGGCGGTGATTGCTGGTGTCATTCGAGCTCGATGGCAAAGGGGCGGCCTTCGACCATCATCTCGCCCGGGCCCATTTCGTCGAGCGCGCGCAACATGCGGCCGTTGCGCCCCAGTGCGCGGTCGGCGAGGCTGACGATGCGCCGGTTCGGCGAGGCGATCGGAGACGCCGCGCGGATCTTCTTCGCGATCTCGATCTCGTCACGTTCAGGGTTGAGCGCGCAGACGGCTGTGAATGCGCTCGCGGTGGAGCGGCTGATGCCGGCATAGCAATGCACCACCAGCGGCGCACTGCGGTCCCACCCGCGCACGAAATTCAGCACCTGGCCGATATGTGCTTCCGACGGCGCGACAAAGCCGTCCATCTCCTCGGTGATGTCGTCCATCGAGACCTTGAGATGATTGGCCGGCAGCACCGATACCGGCCGTGCCACCTGCTCGACATTGGCCATTACGGTCAGCACATGGCTGGCCCCGGTGCGGCGGACGGTTTCGGGAAGAGCGGCGAGCGAGCAGACGTGGATCATGGCAAACCTTTTTGCCGCTGATTATAACCCCGGCCGCAGGGCGGGCAAAGGCGCATCGCGCCGTACCCACCGTCTCGTACCTACGCAAACACGGCGCCGAACCGCTCCAGAAACTGCTTCTCGGCCCGGGCCGCGGTCCAGGGCGTCAGATAGTCGCGCCTGATACTTTCGGACAGGCCGGGATCCCTGCCGAACAGACGCTTCGCCTCGCTCTCGCTGAAACCGGCAAGCTCAGTCGCCTCCAGATAAGCCGCGCCGCGGTCGGCGGCCTTGATCGCCACCGTGATCTCCTCGGGCAGTTCCGGCGGCAACCCGAAGCGGATGTGGATGGCGCCGAGCAGGCGTTTCTCCACCGCCTTGTAGTGACCGTCGAGCACGGCCTTGAACGGCGAGATCATGTCGCCGATCACATACTCAGGCGCATCGTGCAGCAGTGCTGCCAGCCGCATGCGCGCGTCGACGCGCGGCATCTCGTGCCGCAGCACGGTTTCCACCAGCAGCGTGTGCTGCGCGACCGAGAAGATATGAGCCCCGGTGGTCTGCCCGTTCCAGCGCGCGACGCGCGCCAGCCCATGCGCGATGTCGCCGATCTCGACATCGAGCGGAGAGGGATCGAGCAGATCGAGCCGCCGGCCCGACAGCATGCGCTGCCAGGCGCGGGACGCCGCATCGCGCGAGGTCTTCCTGGCCGTCATTTGGACTTGAGGCGCGGCTTGCGCTGCAGCTTGCTGCACGTCGAATGGCAGTGGCAGTCGACGAGATGGTCGTTGACCATGCCGGTTGCCTGCATGAAGGCATAGACGATGGTCGGGCCGACGAACTTGAAGCCGCGCGAGGACAGTTCCTTGGAGATCTGCACCGACAGCGGCGTCGAGGCCGGCACGCTCGCGGTGGTCTTGAAAGTGTTGACCTTGGGCCGTCCGCCCATGAAGTCCCACAGCAGTTTCGAGAAGCCCGGCCCCTTCTCCATGATATCGAGATAGGATTTTGCACTGAGGATCGTGCCTTCGATCTTGGCGCGATTGCGCACGATGCCGACGTCGTTCATCAGCGCGTGCACCTTCTTGTCGGTGTAGCGCGCGATCTTCTCCGGCTGGAAATCGTCGAAGGCTTTGCGGAAATTGTCGCGCTTGCGCAGGATGGTGATCCAGGACAGGCCGGCCTGAAAGCCGTCGAGGATCAGCTTTTCATAGAGCGCGCGGTCGTCGTACTCCGGCACACCCCATTCGGTGTCGTGATAGTCGACGTAGAGCGGATCTTCGCCCGGCCAGGGGCAGCGGGTCTTCCCGTCGGGATGCAGGCGGGGAGCGCGGCTCATGCGATGGGCTGCTTTGCGGGAATACGGACGATGTCAGGTTCGGCCAGCTTCAACGCGAGGCCGCCGGCGGTGAGCGGCTGTTCGGCATCGAGTGCGTCCGCAACGCGGTCGATGCGCACCAGCGCAATGCCCTTGCCTTTCGCCGACGAGCCCATCGTGCCGACGGACTTGTCGCCGGCCATGACGCTGACGCCGGCTTCGGGCGAGGAGTCCTCGAGCAGCACCTTCACGCTGCGGGTGCGCGCAGTGCCGCGATGCTGCATGCGCGAGACGACCTCCTGGCCGACATAGCAGCCCTTGTCGAAATCGACGCCGGCGAGGCGATCCATGTTGGTTTCGTGCGGGAACGCATCGCCGTACATGAAATCCAGCCCGCCGCGCGGCACGCCGAGCGCGATCCGGTGCGCCTCGTAGTCAGCGGCGTCGACCAGCTCGGCGCCGATCAAATCGGACAGTTTCTGCTTGAGATCCTCAGGGATCAGGATGCGCGTGCCGAGCTCGGCGTTGCGCGGGTCAGTGAAGGCAAGATCCGGCTGCGCAGCGGGCTGGCCGTCCCAGGCCGCGAGCACGCCGAGATCGTCGGAGAGGTTGTCCACCGTGACCTTGGCGCGCAGCTTGTAGAATTTCAGCTTGGTGGCCAGGCCCTCGGCCAGGGCCTTCGGGCAGTCGATCAGGAACCCGCCGCCATGGCCGGCGGGCGCTTCCGTGATCAGGAAATCCACGATGATCTTGCCCTGCGGCGTCAGCAGCGCGCCGAATCGCCCCAGGCCCGGCTTGAGCCTGTCGACATCGGTGGTGATGAGGCCGTTGAGGAAGTTGCGCGCGTCCTCGCCCGCGACCTTGATCACGCCCCGGTCGGGAAGAAACGCTGATTTCATGCGAAAATCTCTTGCGACATGGTGCTTCGGAACGTAAGCCCGCAAGGCATAAACGACAAGACCTCGAGCCCTGCGCTTGGGGATGAGAGGGGCCTCCAGCCATGACCCAGCGCTTCGATGTGATCCTCAAAGGCGGCACCGTCGTCAACCAGGACGGCGAGAATGTTCGCGATATCGGCATCACAGGCGGTCGCATCGCCGAGCTGGGCCCGCTGTCGCAAGGCTCCGCCGCCGAGGTGATCGACTGCAAGGGCCTCCACATCCTGCCCGGCGTGATGGACACGCAGGTGCATTTCCGCGAGCCCGGGCTGGAGCAGAAGGAAGACCTCGAGACCGGTTCGCGCAGCGCGGTCATGGGCGGCGTCACCGCCGTGTTCGAGATGCCGAACACCTCGCCATTGACCGTGACGGAAGCCACCTTCACCGACAAGGTAAAGCGCGCCCATCACCGCATGCATTGCGATTTCGCGTTCTTCATCGGCGGCACCCGCGAGAACGTGCAGGACCTGCCGGCGCTGGAACGTGCGCCAGGCTGCGCTGGCGTAAAAGTGTTCATCGGTTCCTCGACCGGCGCGCTGCTGGTGGAGGACGACGAAAGCCTGCGCCGCATCTTCCAGGTGATCCGCCGCCGAGCCGCCTTCCACGCCGAGGACGAGTATCGTCTCAACGACCGCAAGTCGCTGCGCATCGAGGGCGATCCGCGCTCGCATCCGGTCTGGCGCGACGAGACCGCGGCACTGATGGCGACTCAGCGCCTGGTCAAGCTCGCGCACGAGACGGGAAAACGCATCCACGTGCTGCACATCTCGACCAAGGAAGAGATCGAGTTTCTGCGCGACCACAAGGACGTCGCGTCCTGCGAGGCGACGCCGCATCATCTCACGCTGGTCGCGCCTGAATGTTACGAGCGCCTCGGCACGTTGGCGCAGATGAACCCGCCGGTGCGCGGTGCCGATCATCGCGCCGGCATCTGGCGCGGCATCGAGCAGGGCATCATCGATGTGCTCGGCTCCGACCACGCCCCGCATACGCTCGAAGAGAAGCAGAAGACCTATCCGGCGTCGCCCTCCGGCATGACCGGCGTGCAGACGCTGGTGCCGCTGATGCTCGATCACGTCAATGCCGGCCGCTTGTCGCTGGCAAGGTTCGTCGATCTCACCAGCGCCGGCCCCGCGCGTCTCTACAACATGGCCTGCAAGGGCCGCATCGCCGCCGGCTACGATGCCGACTTCACGGTGGTGGACCTCAAGCGCAGCGAGATCATCACAAACAAATGGGTGGCGTCGAGGGCCGGCTGGACGCCGTACGACGGCGTTCGGGTGACGGGTTGGCCCGTCGGCACGTTCGTGCGTGGCAAGCGCGTGATGTGGCAGGGCGAACTGGTCACGCCCTCGCAGGGCGAGGCAGTGCGGTTTCTGGAGACGTTGAAGCAGTAGCGGTTTCTGTGAGAGGGGCCGGCATACCATCCCCCGTCATTGCGAGCGCAGCGAAGCAATCCAGAATGGTTGGCGGCAGTCTGGATTGCTTCGCTGCGCTCGCAATGACGAGGGGAGAGAGCTACACTCCCTCGTGAACGGGAGTGCAGTCCGATGTCGCAGCCATCATCTCTCATCTCCACCGAGCAACTCGCCGCGATCATCGGCCATCCCGACCTCCGCCTCTACGATTGCACGACCTACAACGAACCTGTCCCGCCGGGCAGCGACGTGCCGTATCGCGCCGTCCCCGGCGACAAGACCTTTGCCGCCGGCCACATCCCGGGCGCCGATTTCCTCGATTTGCAAGGCGAATTCTCCGACACCTCCGCACAGCAGTTTTTCATGATGCCTGACGTGGCCCAGCTTGAAACCGCCTTCGGCCGCCATGGGCTCGATGCCACGAAGACCATCGTGCTCTACAGCATCGGCACCATGATGTGGGCAACGCGATTCTGGTGGATGCTGCGCTCGCTTGGCGTCGATGCGCAGGTACTCGACGGTGGCTTCGACAAATGGAAGGACGAGGGGCGGGCGGTCGAGACTGGTGCTCCGGAGGGCTATCCAGCCACGGTTTTCAAAGCCGCGCCGCGCGCTGGCTTCTTCGTCGACAAGGCCTTTGTGAAGGCGCGGATCGGCGACCCCTCGACCGTTACCGTCAATGCCCTCGGACCGCAATTTCACGGAGGTCTCGAGCCGAGCCGTTACGGCCGGCCGGGTCGCGTCCCCGGCAGCGTCAACGTACCAGCTGCAACGCTCACCAATGCCGACAAGACGCTGACGACGCTTGCGGACGCCGAAGCCAAATTCACTGCGGTGGGCGTCACGCGCGATAAGAACGTGATCCTCTATTGCGGCGGCGGCATTTCCGCGACGATCGACCTGCTGATGCTGACGCAGCTCGGCTACGACAAGCTGATGCTGTACGATGCCTCGATGGGCGAATGGGCGAGGGACGCGGCGCTGCCGATCGAGACGGATGAGAGGTGAGAAAAAAGCGGGAACCTTCGTCGCCACCCTGCATCCAATGTCTGGAACCAAGCTGAACGAGCAGGTGACCGCCATGCAACGGACCGCAGCCGGCCAGACAGCCGGCATCAGGGCATCGGAAGCCGAGCTGATCGACCGGGCGCGGGGCCGGGACGAGGCCGCGCTCCGCGAGATCATGCAGGCCAACAACCGCAAGCTCTACCGCCTTGCACGCGGCATTCTGCGCAGCGACAGCGAGGCCGAGGATGTGGTGCAGGAAACCTATGTCCGCGCCTTCACCCATCTCGACGGCTTTAAGGGCGAGTCCGCGCTGTCGACCTGGCTGTCGCGCATCGCGATCAACGAAGCGCTGGGCCGGGTGCGAAATGCAAAACCCGATGTCGAGCTCGGCGCGGTGGGCGAAGAGGCGCTCGAGGCGCAAATCATCAAATTTCCCGTCTCTCCTCCAGGCGATCCGGAAAGGACCATGGCCCAGCGTGAAATCCAGCGCGTCGTCGAGCGCGCCATCGACGAGTTGCCTGACGTTTTCCGGATGGTTTTCGTCGCACGGGTCATGGAAGGGATGACCACCGAGGAGACCGCCGATCTGCTCGCCGTCAAGTCCGAGACCGTGAAGACGCGCCTGCACCGCGCGCGTACCATGCTGCGCGAGACCGTCGAGAAGGAGATCGGACCGGTGATGATGGACGCCTTCCCGTTTGCGGGCCGGCGTTGCGAGCGCCTGACCCTGTCAGTGCTGAAGCGCCTCGGAATCCGCGGCTAAATCATTCGGGAACGTCTGCGCGAAAATTCCATCCAATTCCTGTGGAGCAACGGCGGCAAAACCGTCCGGCAGCACAGGAGTGTCAAATCATGTTCGTTCGTTGGAGCGCGGCGCTCGCCGCAGCCATTCTGTTGTCCAGCCCCGTGCCGCTGCAAGGCGCGCGCGCTGCCGACAAGCTCACCGATCCGCAGATCGCCCATATCGCCTACACCGCCGGGGTGATCGACATCAACGCGGCCAAGCAGGCGCAGAAGAAGGCCAAGAACAAGGACGTCAAGGCATTTGCGGATGACATGCTGCGCGACCACGAGGCGGTCAACAAGCAGGCGCTCGCGCTGGTCAAGAAGCTCAACGTCACACCTGAGGACAACGATACCAGCAAGGCGCTGTCGAAGCAGGCGAGCGACAAGCTGGCCGAGCTCGACAAGCTGAACGGCGCTGCCTTCGACAAGGCCTATGTCGCCAACGAGGTCGCCTACCACAAGACGGTCAATACCGCGCTGGAAACCCAGCTCATCCCGTCCGCCAGCAATGCCGAGCTGAAGAACCTGTTGCAGACCGGCCTGAAGATCTTCCAGGGCCATGAGCAACATGCCGAGCACGTCGCGGCCGAGCTGAAATAGGGAGCGTGCGATGAAGCCGGGACGCCTCGCTGTGATCGCGCTCGCGGTCGCTTTCCTGCCGATGTCAGTCCCGGCGCAAGCCGCGACCATCGAGATCACGATGGAAAATCTCGTGATCTCACCGGCCGAGGTTTCGGCGAGGATCGGCGACACCATTACCTGGATCAACAAGGATGTCTTGGCCCACACCGCGACTGCGACGAACGGCGATTTCGACGTCGCGCTGCCGCCAAAGAAGTCGGCGACGCTTCTCGTGAAGAAGGCGGGAACGGTCGATTATTACTGCCGCTATCACCCCAACATGAAAGCGACGCTCAAGATCGAGCCGTGATGAATGGCCCCGCCGGCGCGGCGGGGCATCTTCAAAGCGGCTTACTGCCTTGCGAGGCAGACCGAGAATTCGCCGTTGCGAATGCGCGCGGGAAAACCCTCGACGAATTTCGCCACCGCGTCCTCGCCATAGGTGCCGACGAGCTCGGCGAGTGCCGCAAACAGACTGGCCTGCGCCAGGCAGTCACCGTCGACGCCGTCATGGCGTGCTTCGGCCCAGGCCTCGTTGAGATAACTCAGTGCTGCCTGTTTCTGCTCATGATCGGGCAGCGGCGCACGGGCGGGGGCGTAGGAAATCGGCTGGCTCATGAAACTCGATCAGGCTGGGCGCGATCCACGGCGATGCGCTGTGCAAGAGGTGTAGCACGCGCATTAACGTCCGCTAGGCCACATCTTTAAGAACGGTTAACGGCTGTGAATAAAGTCGGTGACAGAGTTCCCGCAAACTCAGTTCGCGTAGCGGGCCGTGAGATCGCGCGAGATCTTCGAACCCTCCTCGATGGAACGGCGGATCGCGACCGTCGCGGCCGGCGTGCAGCTGCGATAGGTCTGTTGAAAGCCGTTGTAGCCGCGATTGAAGCCCGCGATCATGCGGGTGCGGCGCTCGCCGGAGGGGGTTTCGGCATCGATCAGCGCCTGCATCTCGCTGCGCCATTTGTTGCCCTCGTTGGTGCCGCAGATGCCGCGCAGATAGTGCAGGCCGCCGAGGATCTCGGCCAGCCGCTGCAAATCGCCGTCGAACGGTGCCGCCACGTCCTGGGCCCGGGTGGGCGCAGAGGCGCAGGCGAGGATCAGGGCAAGGATGGCCAGAAATCGCGTCGACATCGGCGGGCTGTATGCCCCGTCGCGGCCGGGGAAGCAAGGCGAGCCGCGCGGGCGGTGCGCTGCCTCTCGGGCTTGCGGAGAGGTGTCGAAGCTCGTGGCTCGCTCAGAGGCCGATCAGCCTCGCAGCCGCCTGGATGATCTCCTCCAGGCCCCCGGTCATCTTGAGGTCGCCGAGGCTGCCCAGCGCATCCGGAGCGATCCACCTGAAATCGTCGAGCTCGTCGTTCAGGGCCGGTTCCCGGGCCACCCAGCGGGCGGCAAAGGACATGATCAGGTAGTGACCGGCGCCCGCAGCGGCCGGCAAAACCTCGCGCCAGCCCGCCAGGCTGACGATCTCGATCTCGAGCCCGGTCTCCTCGTCGACCTCGCGGCTCAGGGCCTGGTGCAGCGATTCGCCGAATTCGACGCGGCCGCCCGGCAGCGAATAGAACCCTTTGGCGGGCGAACGGGCCCGCCGGGTCAGCAGCACCTTGCCCTCGCGGAAAATCGCCGCGCTGACCGCGATCTGGGGATGGGTGGGCTGGGCGTCCGAGGACATCTTTTCAGCAACCCTGGCTAATTCGCCATGATGGTGTCGACGTCGGCTTCCGCGCCGCCATTGATGATGCCGCCGCAGGCCGCGATCAGCGGCTTGACCCAGAGGGTGGCCTGCTCGGCCAGCCGAACTCGGGTCGTGTCCTTCTCCACGTCGCGCATGGCGGAACCGACCGCAATCAGGATCGAGGTCATGGTGTCGGTGAGGTGGTCGAACTGGGCGCGCACGTTCGGATCGGCCTTCTCATAGGCTTCGATGGCCAGGTCCCGCGCCTTGAAGTTCGAGGCCGTGAAATGCTCGGCATAGGACAGCGGCGACCAGGTCAGAAAATCCTCAGCGCATTCCGGCATATCCGGGATCATCTCCAGGAGCATGACGGCTTCATTGAAATGGTTGAGATAGTCGGTGGCAAGCCCGGTCCGCGGGTTGATGTTGGCCACGCGTAGTCGTTCGGCCCAGGCTTGCGCCTCGGAGGCCGTCTCTGCAGGCGTCCGCGCGGATTGCGAGGCCATTGAGCTCATCCGCCGCAGTGTTAACGTTCGGGGTTAAAAGGACCTGAACGGACCCTATATAGACGCCCTGAGATGTGTGGACGCTTCGTCATAACTTCGGCCCCCGCGGCTTTACGGCAACTGTTCGGGTACATCGAGCAGCCGAATTTCCCGCCCCGGTACAATGTCGCTCCGACGCAACCGATTCCGGTCGTGTTGCTCGAGAACGGCGCGCGCCATTTCCGCCTGATGCGCTGGGGCCTGTTGCCGAGCTGGGTCAAGGACCCCAAAGGCTTCACGCTGCTGATCAACGCCCGTTCCGAGACGGTGCTGGAGAAGCCTGCGTTCAAGAAGGCCATACGCAGGCGCCGTGGGCTGATCCCGGCCGATGGTTATTACGAATGGAAGTCTCTCGACGGCCGCAAGCAGCCGTTCTTCATCCATCGCGCGGACGGTGCGCCGCTCGGCTTCGCTGCGGTGTTCGAGACCTGGATCGGCCCGAACGGCGAGGAGCTCGACACGGTGGCGATCGTCACGGCGGCGGCAGGCGAGGATCTCGCCGCGTTGCATGACCGCGTGCCCGTGACGATCAGCCCGCGCGATTTCGAGCGCTGGCTCGACAGCCGGAGCGACGAGATCGATCCGGTCCTGCCGCTGATGGCGTCACCACGTATCGGCGAATTCGCCTGGCGCCCGGTCTCCTCCCGCGTCAATCGCGTCGCCAATGACGATGAGCAGCTGCTCTTGCCGATCAGCGCCGAGGAGATGGAAGCCGAGACGTCGAAACCGAAGAAGCCCGCGCGCAAGGCGGCAGGCGCGTCGCCGGAAGACGGGCAGGGGTCTTTGTTTTAGGCAGGCTGCCGGTGGGCAAAGACGCAACGCGCCGTGCCCACCTTCTGTTCGATCAATGGTTCAAGCCGCCGCGACGGCCGATCCGAGCGCGGCGTTGCTGTACGCCTCGCCGCCAATGCCCCAGCCGCCGTCGACGGCGTAGCTGACATTGGCGAAGATGTGCTCGCGCTTGATGCGACCCCCGGCGGCCCTCTCGATGATATCAGTTCCCTCGGAAATCCAGGCGTCCTTGAGCTCCTGCGTCGGCAGCACGAATGACGGCACCTTGAGTTCGAACACCGCGATGTCAGCGGGCTTGCCGCCGGAATAGGTGCGGCTCTTCGGCACCACGGTCACTTCGCCGATGACGTTCGGTGTCATGAAGCGGTTGCCGGCGAGGCCGTGCAGGCGCAGCAGCAGCTCGGTCAGCTTGGCGAATGCCTCGGCTTCTCCCGATGGCGTCAGCGTGCCTTCAGGTACGATGATTTGGATGGGCATTTGAAGTCTCCTGCTTTGCACCGTGAGATAACGGTCGTTATATGAAACATAACGATCGTTATATCGTCAAGCCTAATATAACGATCGCTATCGAGAGGTGATCGGCGATGGCGCGACCGAAGAAGAGCGAGGGTGACGCCCGCAGGCGGCTGGCGGATGCGGTCGGGCGCGGCTTTCGCACCGGCGGGTTTGGGGGCGCCGGCGTGGACGCGCTTGCGAAGGGGGCAGGGCTCACGTCGGGAGCATTTTACGCTCATTTCGACTCGAAGGCGGATGCGTTCCGGCTCGCCGTGGCGGACGGGCTCGCGTTCCTGCGCGGCGGCATCGCCCAGTTTCAGGCCCAACACGGCAGCGGCTGGCGCGATCCGTTCATCGATTTCTATCTGGGTGCGCGGATGGAGGTCGGCCTGGACGAGGCCTGCGCGCTCCCAAGCTTTTCCTCCGACGTTGCGCGCTCCGACCCGGCAACGCGCGCCGTTTACCAGGGCGAGCTGGAGCGTCTCGTGGACCTCGTCGCGCAGGGCTTTCGCGGTGCCCATGCGCGTGAGCGGGCGCTGGCGCTGCTGGCGATCCTGACAGGCGCGGCCGATATGGCGCGTGCGGTGAAGGACGATGCCATTAGGCGCGAGATCCTTGCCGCGGCGAAGATCGCGGCGAAAGCGATCTAGTTCTCAGACGACCTCACGCTTCCGCAGATCGGCGATGCCAGCTGCATCAAACCCGAGCTCACCCAGCACCGCATCCGTATCCGCGCCAAGCTCCGGCGCCATCCGGTCGAGCTTGCCGCCGCCATGGGCGAGCTTGAACCCGCTGCCGGCAAAGCGCAGGCGGCCATAGGGTGTGTCGAGCTCCTGGATCGCGCCGCGCGCCTTGATCTGCGGATGATCGATGATCTCCTCGATCTTCCAGATGCTGGCGCAGGGCGCGCCGGCGTCCTCGAGAACCTTCTCCCACTCGCGTGCCGGCTTTGCCGCAAGTGCTTCCTCGATGATGGCGCGTAGCGCGGGCTCGTTCTCGTTGCGGGAAAACCAGTCGGCGAAGCGTGGATCGGCGAGCGTATCCTCGCGGCCCAGCGTGGACATCAGCACGCGGTACTGCTTCTCATTGTTGACGGCGAGCAGGATGTGACCGTCGCCGCATTTGAACAGGTTTGCGGTGGTCCGGCGGCTGACCGCCTGATTTCCCGAGAGTTGCTGCCGATGGCCGGCGACCGACCAGTCCGCGATTTGCCCCGAGAGAAATGCCATGGTTGCCTCCAGCATGGAGACGTCGATGAGTTGGCCCTTGCCGGTGCGGTCGCGCTGATAGAGCGCGCTCGACACCCCGAACGCGGCCGTCGCGCCCGAGAGCACGTCGCACACCGCAAAACCCGCGCGCGTCGGCCCCGTTTCGGGGTGACCGGTGATCGCCATGATGCCCGATAGCGCCTGCATCTTGCCGTCATAGCCCGGCCGCAACCGATCCGGGCCGGTCTGGCCAAAGCCCGAGACCGCGCAATAGATCAGTTTTGGATTGATCGCCGACAGCGCCTGATAGCCGATGCCGAGCTTGTCCATCACGCCCGGGCGGAAGTTTTCCATGACGACGTCGACCTGGGCAGCAAGCTTCGTCACGATCGCAATCGCGTCAGGTTTCTGCAGATCGAGCGTGAGGCTGCGCTTGTTGCCGTTGATGGCCTGGAACGCCGGCGCCAGCCCGCGCTCGGCCCATTCGCGTGAGAGCGGCGTCCGGCGCATGTCCTCGCCCTCGCGCCGCTCCACCTTGATGACATCGGCGCCCAGCAACGCGAGCTGATAGCTCGCATAGGGGCCGGCCAGAACTTGGGTGAAGTCCAGGATCTTCACGCCCTCGAACGGTCGCGTCACGTCTCTCTCCCGTTGTTTGTTGTTATTGGAGGACGTCAGGCGGCGCGGTTGCCGCGCGCGATCTCCTTCTGTTTGTCGAACTCGGCGCGACGGCGCGCCAGCTCCTCCGGCGAGAGCTGCGCGACATTGTTGTAGTCGAGCTTCCAGGAGGCATCCTCGCTCCAGCGCAGCGGCGACTGCATGGTCGTCTGCGGGCCGCTCGCGGTCTCCAACAGAGTGAGCGCCAGCTCCAGCGTCTGCGCCTGCGAGGGCACGTCATGCGGCTTGCCGGCAGAATTGCCGAGGGGGAAATCCGAGAACAGAAAGCGCGGGACGGCGGCGTGCTCGATGATGTCCTTGGCGCAGCCCATGATCACGGTCGGAATGCCATTGGCCTCCAGATGCCGCGCCACCAGCGCTGTGGTCTGATGGCAGACCGGGCAGTTCGGCACCAGCACGGCGGCGTCGACCTGGTCGGCAAGGCAGCGCGCCAAAATCTCCGGCGCATCGGTGTCGAGCGTGACGCGATGGCTGCGGTTGGTCGGCGCGCCGAAGAAGCGCGGCGCAACTTCGCCGATGCGACCCGCGGCGCCTGCGTTCAAGAGTTGCAGCAGCGGAAACCAGGTGCCGTTGTCGGTGGCCGTGGTGTGCTTGCGGTCGTAGCCGATATGCGAGATGCGCAGATCGTGCTGCTGCGACGTGTCGCCGTCATAGACCTGATAAAATTTCGCGCTGCCATTATACGCCGCGCCCGGTCCCTGGTCGCCCTTGGCGGGATCGTAGGGCGCCGCCGTGGTGATGATGGTGACGCGCGATTGCGCCAGCTTCTTCTTCAGCGGCTGGAACGGCGCTTCGGTGTAATGCGCCCAGCGATACGGCGTGGTGTAACCGATCGCGCTGTAATAATCCCGCGTGCGCTGCATATAGGGCACGGGGGAATCATGGTCGGGCGCAAAGCCGAATTCGTCGTCGCGCGGAGCGGACATGGGCGCGTCTCCAGGTTCTTGTTGAGGCCAGACTAGAGATAGTCGGTGGTTTGCTCAACAGGTGCCACGGGCGCGCAGGCCAGAATTGCCGTCCCGGTGGGGCTATCTGAAAATATGCAGCGCCGCGTATTGCAGCAGCATGATCGCCTTGGCGTCGATGATCCGGCCGTCGGCGATCATCGCGAGCGCCTCGTCGATACCGAGCTCCAGCACCTCGATATCCTCGCCCTCATGCGCGAGGCCGCCGCCGGCGCTGACGCGCATCGAGGGCTCGTATTCGGCGACGAAGAAATGCAGCTTCTCGGTGATGGCGCCGGGGCTCATGAACGCCTCGAACACCTTGTGGACGTCGTGCAGGCGATAACCGGTTTCCTCCTCGGCCTCGGCGCGGATGCGCACCTCGGGCGCGGCGTCGTCCAGCACGCCGGCGGCTGCCTCGATCAGCAGATCGTCGTAGCCCCGGAGGAAGGCGGGCAGGCGGAACTGGCGCACCAGGATCACGGTGCGGCCCGCGCGATTATAGGGCAGCACGGCGGCGGCATTGTCGCGCTCATAGGTCTCGCGGTGCTGCGTCTGCCATTCGCCATTGGCGCGGCGGTAGTCGAATGTCGTGGTCCTCAGCGGGGTCCAGCCGTCCGAGAGCACGCGGACGTCCTTGATGCGGACGCGGTCGGAAATGGTCATGACTTGATCTCAGTTGCTTGCAGTGGTCTCGCGGCCGTCGAGCCACTTCTGGAACATCACCGACGTCGATTCCTCGAAGCCGAGCGACTGGTAGAACGCATTGGCCTGCGCATTCTCGCGGCGCACGAGGAGCTGCAGCTTTGCGATGCCGGCTTGGCGCAGCCAGTCTTCGGCCGCCGCCATGACGGCGCGGCCATAACCGCGCTTGCGCCCATCAGGATCGACGGCGACGTAGTAGGCCCAGCCGCGATGTCCGTCATGGCCGACCATGACGGACGCGACGATCGCACCGGCGTCGCGGCCGATCAGCACGGTGGAGTTCTCGCGCCGCCGCGCCAGCGCGATGTCGGCATGCGGGTCGTTCCACGGCCGGGTCAGGCCGCAACGCTGCCACAGCGCAACGACGTTCTCGACATCGGCATCATTGATGGCGTCAATCGCAAGCATGCTCACAGCACCTTCCCCGGATTCATGATGCCGTGCGGATCGAGCATCGCCTTGATCGAGCGCATCAGCTCGATCGCGGTCTTGTCCTTGACCTCGGGCAGCTCGTCGCGTTTGAGTACGCCGATGCCGTGCTCGGCCGAGATCGAGCCGCCCATGCGCAGCACGATCGCGAACACGACGGCGTTCACCTCGTGCCAGCGCGCCAGATAATCCGCGGTGTCGGCGCCGATGGGCTGGCTGACATTGTAGTGCAGATTGCCGTCGCCGAGATGGCCGAACGGCACCGGCCGCGCGCCCGGGATCAGCTTGACCACGGCGGCGTTCGCCTCCGCGATGAATTCGGGCACGGCGGCTACGGGAACGGAAATGTCGTGCTTGATCGAGCCGCCCTCCGGCTTCTGTGCCGCCGACATCTCTTCACGCAGCTTCCAGAAGGCGTTGCGCTGGGTCAGGTTGGCCGCGATCACGGCGTCGTCGACGATCTCGTCTTCCATGGCGCGGGTGAGGATCGTCTCCAGCGGCGTGCGCGCGTCGTCGCCGGGCGATGACAATTCCATCAGCACGTACCACGGATGCTTCTCAGCGAGGGGATCGCGCACGTCGATGCCGTGGCGAACGGAGAAGTCCACCGCCATCTCCGACAGCAGCTCGAAGCTCGTCAGTGCGTTCGCAGCCTCGCCTTGCGCGATGCTCAGCAGTTTCAGCGCCGCCGCTGGCGACTTCAGCCCGACATAGGCGGTCTCGACCGCCCGCGGCTTCGGAAACAGCTTCAATGTTGCCGCAGTGATGATGCCGAGCGTGCCTTCCGCGCCGATGAACAGATTGTGCAGATTGTAGCCGGTGTTGTCCTTCTTCAGCTTCGACAGCACGTTGAGCACGCGGCCGTCGGCGAGCACCACTTCCAGCCCCAGCGCCATCTCGCGCGCGACGCCATAGGCGAGCGCGGCGGTGCCGCCGGCATTGGTCGAGAGATTGCCGCCGATGGTGCAGCTGCCTTCCGCGCCGAGCGACAGCGGAAACAGCCGGTCGGCGTCGGATGCCTTCGCTTGCGCGATCTGCAGCACCACGCCGGCTTCGACCGTCATGGTGTTGGAGGCGGTGTCGACCTCGCGGATCTTGTCCAGGCGCCGCAGCGACACCACCACCTCGCCATTGTGCGGCGTCTGCCCGCCGACGAGCCCGGTGTTGCCACCCTGCGGCACCAGCGCGATTTTGTGCTGCGAGGCGAGCTTGCAGATCGCGGACACTTCCGCCGTCGAGCCCGGGCGCAGCACCAGGGGGGAGCGGCCGTGGAACAGATTGCGCTCCTCGGTGACGTAAGCCTCGATGTCGGCGGCGTCGGTGATCGCGTGGCGATCGCCAACGATCTCGCGGAATTGGTCGATCAGTTCGGGCGCAAGCGGCGGAATGGCGGATTGATTGATGTTCATCGTCTCGTCTCTGCTTCTTATCTCGCCACCGCGGCCCGGCGCAGCCGGTCATTGATCGCTTCACCCAGGCCTTCTTCGGGGATCGTCATCACCGCGATCGCTCGCGGTGCTTTCGCATCAAGCGCTCGAAGATAGCCGAACAGATTGGCCGCGGCCTCATCGAGGTCAGCCGTGGGGGACAAATTCATGACAGCGGCGGTCGCCTCCTGGCCAGGCAGGCGATCAGGCCCGAACGCCAGCAGCGCTTCATCGGCGGCAACGTCCCGCGCATCGAGCCGCACATGGGCGCGCGGCGCGTAATGCGAGGCCATCATGCCCGGCGCCAGCAGCTGGCTGTCGTCGCTCTCGGTCTCTACGGGCGCTCGCGCCAAGGGCATGCCCAGCACGGCCTCGACCCGCTCGCGCGACAGCCCCCCGGGCCGCAGCAGCATCGGCGCCTCGAAGCATCCGACGATGGTCGATTCCACGCCCACCGTAACGGGCCCGCCGTCGATGATCAGGTCGATCCGCCCGCCAAGGTCGCTCGCGACATGCGCGGCCAGCGTCGGCGAGACGTGGCCGGAGATATTGGCGGAGGGCGCCACCACCGCGCCGCCAAAGGCGCGAAGGATCGCTTCCGCCACGGGGTGGGCGGGCATGCGGATCGCGACCGTGTCCAGGCCCGCCGTGGCGAGATCGGAGACCGGACAATCGTCGGCCTTCGGCACCACCAGCGTCAACGGCCCCGGCCAGAACGCTTGCGCAAGCTGCAACGCGCGCGCGTCGAACCGCCCGATCCGCCGTGCCGCGGCGAGATCTGCGACGTGGGCGATCAGCGGATTGAAGGCTGGCCGGCCCTTGGCGGCATAGAGATGGGCGATCGCGGTCGCGTTCGCCGCGTCCGCGCCGAGCCCGTAGACGGTCTCGGTCGGAAACGCGACCAGGCCGCCGGCAGCCAAAGTCCGGGCGGCGGCTTCCGCGCCGGCTTGGCCGGCCGGCAAAATCGACGTTTCAAGACCGGTTTTCACAGGGACAAAATTCCTCATAACGGCCGCTTGCGGTGCGCCAAACCCGACGCTATAAGCCGGCCTCTTGTCGGAGTGTGGCTCAGCCCGGTAGAGCACTGCGTTCGGGACGCAGGGGTCGCAGGTTCGAATCCTGCCACTCCGACCATCATTTCAATGGCTTGCCCAGCCTCGCGCGAGGACCGGACCGCGCTCTTCTGCCCCATTTGCTCGCAAAATGCACGCACCGTCTTGCTGTCGCGGGAAGCAGCCATGTCGCCGTGTCTGGGCAACGGCGACCATTCTTTCCTCCCCTTCCAGCCCGGCTTGATCGTGTCGGGCTTCTCCAAGGTCCCGCTTTTTGGTGTGCCTGTTGACCTCACGCACGTTGGCTCGACCGCGCCGATGGCGTTGCTCATGTAGTCCGGCGCGTAGGGAGGTTGCGCATCGCCGTCTTGGATCTCTTGGTTTGGATTCGGCCGGGAGGATTCAAACGAAATTGCAGGAAAGATTCGGTCTCCAGATCTTCCGCCGAATCGACTCTGCTGCTGGTGTTATGATACCTAAGGGGTCGTTGGTTTGGTGAGCAGGCGCACGAGAAGCGAGCGCAGTCCCGGTGCGCCGAAGCCCGGGCGCCCAGGGATTACGGATTGGGCCACGGCAGCTTGATCCCGTACGTCATCAATTGCGATCTCTGCTTGATAAGGACATCGAGAAGGCGACGCTTAGAGCCTTAGCCCGTGTGCCGGGCTACTCTTTCCAAAGCGCTTCGCTGCCGAAGGAGCCAATCGTTCGAAGTTGGATATGCGCTCTCGAAAACATCGAGCGCATCGAGGACGACGCGGACGAACCACGTCGAATACGTGAGGCAACTGCGTTCAGTGCCCGTTGCACGCGCATCGCGACCTTGCTCCAGCACTTTCTCGAAACGGGGGAAGATACCGCCTTCCTTGCCCATGTTCAGCGCAGTGAAGACCCGCACCGCGTCGTCGCTGCGATAAACGAGGAGATCGATCTTGCGCCTGGCGATCTGACGAGGGGCGTGAGACCGCACAGGGCATCAGCGCGCCGCCGGCGGCAAACTTGGCCGACCGCCGCTCAAACCACAGGCTGCAAAGGATATCACGCCTTGGCTAGGCGTCGGAGCCGGTCACCTGGTCCCGTGTATGAACGCTTGCATCTCCTCGAGCGTCAGCTTGCCATCTTTGTTGCTGTCCATCGCCTTGAAAAGTCGTTCGTGAGCTGCCTGAAATTCCTGCAGTGAGATGGTCCCATCGCCATCGGCGTCCATCAGAGCGAACATCATACGCATCATAAAAGGTGGTCCCATCGCGCTCCCACCCATCATGCCGCGCCCCATCACGCGTCCCTCCATCATTCCGTGCCCCATCATGCTGCCTTGCCCCATCGTGCTCGCGCCTTCATGGCCGCTGGGCTGGGATTGCATTTGTGGCTGATCTGGCTGGGGCGTCATTCGGTCCTGTGCAGTCGCGCCGACCACGCTGCACGTCAGGATGAGAGCGGATATTGTGAGCCTTGGAATGCGCGTGTACATTTCGAACCTCCTCCGAAACGTGTCGCCTGCCTCATTAAGTTCGGCACGAGTGATATTGATCCTCATCCCGGCTTTCGCTTACGCAGCCCTCGCACACTACGACGTGTGCGGGACCGCTGCATTGATCCCCCTCAATGCCAAGGCAGCCTAACGGGCGATGATTTGACGGGCATGGAGGCCTCGCAGGCCTTATGAGCAAGGAAATCCGCTATGGGAGAGCCGCGCAACCGGGTTGTTCGGGTCAGGTGCCGTCACCGCGGACAAGGCATTGTCTTCATTTCTGCGGCCGCTTCACCCGAGGCTCGCATTGAATCATCGGAATTTGATCTGAATCATGGAGTTTGGTCCGCCAACGCTTAAAGCGTGGGCGAGCCTTGTCAGACAAGGGGCATTTCAACGGGAAGAACTCCAGGGATCATTGATGTGAGCAACCTTGCAAGGATTGAACGCGACCCGAACTACCAGGAGCTTGTGCGCCGGCGTTCGTCGCTGGGCTGGACGCTGTCGGTGATCGTGCTGGTCATCTATTTCGGCTTCATCCTGCTGGTAGCCTACGCTCCCAAAGTGTTGGGCATTCCACTCGGCAGCGGCGTGACAACCATCGGAATCCCCATAGGCTTGTCCGTCATCGTGCTCGCCTTCGTGCTGACGGGCATTTACGTGCGTCAGGCGAATTCCAGCTACGATGTACTGATCCGCAAGATTGTTGAGGAGAACCGCTCATGAAGAAGTTCTCGTCGGTGCTGGTGATCCTATTCACAAGCATCCCCACGCTCGCGCTTGCCGCTGGCACCATCGAGGGTGGCTCCAGGCAGCCGACCAACTGGTCAGCGATCGGCATGTTCGTCGGGTTCGTCGCGCTCACGCTTGCAATCACCTATTGGGCCGCAAAACGGACCGCGTCGGCTGCGGACTTCTACTCGGCCGGCGGCGGAATTACCGGGTTCCAGAATGGTCTTGCAATTGCCGGCGACTATATGTCGGCGGCTTCATTCCTCGGTATCTCCGGCCTCGTCTACACCTCCGGCTACGACGGCTTGATCTACTCGGTCGGCTGGCTCGTGGGCTGGCCGATCGTCACGTTTCTGATCGCCGAGCAGCTGCGCAATCTCGGCAAGTTCACCTTTGCCGACGTCACGTCGTTTCGGCTGGGGCAGACCGACATCCGTATCCTGGCGGCGTGCGGCTCGCTGGTGACCGTCGCGTTCTACTTGATTGCCCAGATGGTCGGAGCCGGCAAGCTCATCCAGCTGTTGTTCGGTCTGGATTACTGGATCGCAGTCGTACTGGTCGGCGGCCTGATGATGATCTACGTGACCTTCGGAGGGATGAAGGCGACAACCTGGGTGCAGATCGTCAAGGCCGCATTGCTGCTCTCGGGCGCAACCTTCATGGCCGGAGCTGTCCTCTACAAGTACGGGTTCAGTCCCGAAAGCCTGTTCACCAAGGCAACCGAGGTGCACCCCAAGAAGCTCGCAATCATGGAGCCAGGCAGCCTTATTTCGAACCCGCTGTCGGCAATCTCGCTCGGCCTGGCGCTGATGTTCGGGACGGCCGGCCTGCCGCACATCCTGATGCGCTTCTTCACCGTGAAGGACGCTCAGGCGGCCCGTAAGTCGGTGTTCTACGCCACAGGCCTTATCGGATATTTCTACATCCTGACCTTCATCATCGGCTTTGGCGCGATCACGCTGGTTTCGACCGACGCGATGTTCCTGGACGGGACCATTCTGGAAAAGACCAAGAGCGGCATCGCGGCGATCAGGGGCGGCTCCAACATGGCCGCCATCCATCTCGCCAGCGCGGTCGGCGGCAATCTGTTTCTGGGCTTTATCTCGGCCGTCGCCTTCGCCACGATCCTAGCCGTCGTGTCGGGATTGGCCCTGGCCGGGGCATCGTCCATCAGCCATGACCTCTACGGCATGGTGATCAAGGGCGGGACCGCCAATGAGCAGGACGAGATCCGTGTCTCGAAGATCGCGACACTGGTTCTGGGCGTGTTGGCCATCTTCCTCGGCATCGTATTCGAGAATCAGAATGTAGCCTTCATGGTTGGCCTCGCTTTCGCCATCGCGGCGTCCTGCAATTTCCCCGTGCTGGTGATGTCGATTTTCTGGAGGGGCCTGACGACGCGGGGAGCGCTGGTCGGCGGCTTCCTGGGTCTCGTCAGCGCAGTCGTCGGGGTCATTCTCTCGCCGGCCGTCTGGGAGGTCACGCTGGGCTTCGCCAAGGGGTCCGCGCCTGTCAAGCTGGACAATCCGGCCTTGTTCTCGATGGCGCTGGCGTTTGCGGGTATCTGGCTGGTCTCCATTCTGGATCGCAGCAAGCGGGCCGCGCTCGACCGCGACGGTTTTGATGCACAATATGTTCGGTCGCAGACCGGTATCGGAGCTGCCTCGGCGACTACTCACTGAATAAGGCCGGGTCGACGGCGCTTGGCGCCGGCCGGGTCACCGGACCGGCCGGTGCCATCTTTCGATGGTCGATCGTCAGGCCTCTGGATTGTCTGCATCCTCGGAAGACCGAAATGCCCAAGGCATTCGATATCACCAACCCTCCGTTCGATCGTCTGACGCCGCACGAGGCCGAAACATTGCGGGCGGCGCTCGATATAGGCTACTTCAGCCCGGGAGAAGCGATCATCAGCAGGGACGCTCCGGCGGATGCCCTCTATGTCGTGATCAAGGGCACGGTCGAGGAGCGGAGCGAGGCGGATCTGCTCGCGCTGCTCGGTCCCAAGGACACGTTCGACAGTCGCGTGCTCGTTCACGACCACAACGGGCACCACTTTCTCGCCCGCGATGAAACGCTTTGCTATATAATCCCCAAGGCCGTCGCCCTCAAATTGATCAAGGCCAATCCGCGATTTGCGGCTTTCTTCTACCGCGAGATCTCTCAGAAGCTGGATGAGCTTGCCAATGACGAGGAGGCGAAGCGTTACGGCTCGCTGATGCACGCCAGGGTCAGCGAGCTGTTTCTGCATCCTCCATCGTTCGTGGCGGCGAGGGACACGGTTGAAGCCGCCGGTCACCTGATGCACGAGATCGACAGCAACGCGCTGTTTGTTCGGGATGGCGAGCGGATCGGCATCATAACAGGCATGAACCTGTCAAAGGCGGTCGTGTTGCGGCGCCAGCCGATCCAGACGCCCGTGGGCGAGTTTGCCAATTTCGACATCGTGTCGGTCAGACCCGACGATTTCGTCTCTTCGGCCCTTCTACTGATGACGAAACACAATAAGCGGCGTCTCGCCGTGCACGATGGCGAGCGGTTCGTCGGTATTCTCGAGGACATCGACCTCCTTGGATTTCTGGCAGGTAGCGCCCAGGTCGTCGCCGGCCGCATCGATCGCGGCTCCAGCCTGCAGGATCTGGCGATCGCTGCGCGCGAGATCGAGGCGCAAACGCGGGCGCTGCGAAGGCAGGGCGTCAAGGTGGAGGTGATCGCGGAGATCGTTTCGGACCTCAACCGGCGCCTTCTCTCCAGACTGTTCGAAATGGTCGCGCCCGCCGAGCTGCGGACCAGCGGTTGTCTGATCGTCATGGGCAGCGAGGGCCGCGGCGAGCAGACGATGCGCACCGACCAGGACAACGGTCTCATCCTGGAGGGACCGGCCGAAAGTGCGACACTGGAGTTCTTCCGGAACGAGTTCTCGGGTGCGCTGGAGAGCTTCGGTTTTCCGCCCTGTCCCGGTGATATCATGGTGCGCAATCCGGTCTGGTCCAGGCCGCTCGCCGACTATCTCGCGGACTTTCGCCGCTGGATCGTACTTCCAGACCAGACCGCGCACATGAATGTAGCTATCATCTATGATGCGCAAGCGATCGCGGGCAACGCGCAACTGCTTGATAGCGCCAAGACGGCGCTGATCGACATGATCCGAGGCGAGCAGGCGTTCCTGGCCCACTTCGCTCGCGCGGTCGACGCCTTCGAGACACCGATCGGCCTCTTCAACAACCTGATCACGTCCGAGGGCACGGGAGACGCGCTCGATCTCAAGAAAGGCGGCATCTTTCCCATCGTACACGGCGTTCGCAGCCTGGCGCTCGGACAGGGCCTGCACGAGACCTCCACCGACAAGAGAATCTCCCGTCTATGTGACCTGGGCGTGCTGCGAACCGACTTTGGACGCGACTTGAACCAGGCGTTTCGATTCCTGCTGATGCTCCGGCTCGACGGGCAGCTGGCTGCGTCGGCCGGCGCGTCGGGTACTCTGGTGAGACCGGCGCATTTGTCCAGTATGGAGCGTCAATTGCTGCGCGACGCGCTCCATGTGGTGAAGCAGTTTCGCGAAATTGTCCGTCATCATTTCAAGCTCGGCATATTTTAGAATGCTGCCACGTGCAATCAAGCGGCTGCTCCACCAGGCGACCCTGAGCGACCAGTCGTACCGCTTCATGTTCGGTCGAGCGCCAGACGACGAGTTCGTCGTCATCGATTGTGAGACGACCGGTCTCAATGTGCGGAAGGACGACGTCGTCACGATTGCCGCAATCAAAATCCGCGGCAACCGTATACTGACCAGCATGCACTTCGAAGCCGTAGTCCGTCCCGACAGGGAGATGGGAGCAGAGGCGATCAAGATCCATCGTTTGCGTCGGTCCGATGTCGAGGCAGCGCCAATCGTCTGGAAAGTTCTGCCGAGTTTTCTGCACTTCATCGGGACGCGTCCCCTGATCGGCTACTATGTCGATTTCGACATCGCTATGCTGGACAAGTACATTCTTCCGCTGGTGGGAATCGAGCTGCCTAACGAGCGTATTGAAATTTCGCGGCTGTATTACGAGCGCAAATACGGTGATGCCCCTCCCAACACGTCAATCGACCTCTCGTTCGCTGCGATCCTCCGTGACCTCTGCATTCCTCTGCTGGAACAGCATGATGCTTTCGACGATGCCTTGATGACTGCGATGATGTTCTTGCAGTTACGCGACCTGGCCAAGCGGGGCGTGCGGATCGCGCGCCAACGCTCCAGCCCGGTTTTCAATCCGACCGGGGCGTGACCAGGGCTCGGTGCGCCGGAGCCGGGATGTAGAGTGTTCGTTGCTGGCCGCGAAGCGGACGGAGGCAGTATGCCTAAGAAGCTGACTTCAGATGACCAAGGTTCGCTCCGATGCCTCGTGAGCGCGGCAGCTCGACGATCTCGTCGGTTACCTGAGTGAGCGGATGTATTCGGCCAAATCCGATATTTCTGATCGCTGGAGCGACAGGCTTGGCATATTGGGGTGCGGCTTGAGCAGCAGGAACGCGAGTTTGTTCTGATCGAACTCGGGCGTTCGCGCGATTTGGCTGAATGGCGGCGCATGGTCGATGGCAATCGTCTGGCCGGACTCGACGACATGACAGATTGAGCACCAGCGTTTTGCGATGTCCTTGCCGTGTTGGGGATCGGCCACCGCGGATTGCGCCAGAATCGCGAACACGAGGAATACGACGAAGGAAGATTTGAGTGCTTCGGACATGGCAGGTCTTTTACGTTTCGGCTAGATGGCTTATCAGCCCTTCTGCATTTGGCCGGCGTATTCGCTATCAGGAAGCCTATGGCCAGAGAAAACGCGGCTACTTTCGTTCGGCTTCAGCCTCTTGCTCCAGCCGCAGAATATGTGCGCGTAGCGCGTCGAACCGCTCTTCGGCAACATCGCTGAACAGCGGATCCTTGAGACCGGTTTCCGCCGAGGCGATCTCGGTCCAATCCTGCGGCTTGAGTGCATTGAGCGCCGCGGGAAAGAAATCGCGATCTTCCATCATCACGTGGCGGCGCTCGTGCGCAATGAAATCGCGAACGATGAGATCCACATTTTCACGAAGGATTTCCTGATCTGCGAGTACGCCGTCGACCGCGCGAGCGACGCGGCGTAAAAGCTGGGCCCCTTTCTGGTGTTCGCGAGCCAGATCACCGACCTTCGCAGCAGCAGCTGGATCGCGTGTTTTTAGCTTGGCAAAGACGCGGTCTTCCTGGGGATGGTGATACACTTCCGGGTAGACTTCGAAATAACTGATCACCCCGCGAATGACCTCGTAGTCGGGACGTTCTCCGCGGTCGAACACCTCGAGTTCCCGCTCGAGGATGGCGAGCAGCGTCTCGATATTGCGATGCTCTCGGGTTAGGCGTTCGATGATCATGGCAACACTCCACTGAGTGAACCCTTTTGAAGAATGATCCTCTCGCCCGTATCTGCTTTGCGACAGATCAAATATGGTCAGATTTGGCATGCAGCCACGAACGGTGAAATGAGTTTCGCCAGGGCAAAGGCTCGGCGAGCGAAAGCGCTGGCGGAAGCCGCTGCTGCTTAGCACGCGATCAGGTCGGTATGTCCAAATCCCCTTGAGTAGTCGAGCAGTGAGACGATCGTGGGTGTCAGGCGAAAGACGCAGATCTCCGAGGTTTTCGGCATGGGGAGATCGAGGCCTTTCTGGTTCGGATATCGCGAGATCAGGAGCCGCAGGGCTTTTTCGAACTCGGCGGGATCCGTTACGAGATTCGCGCGTGCCGCCATCGATAGACCCGCGATGTCCATGACCTGGGCGGGATCGTCGTCCACCGTTAGCGAGACCCGATCGTCCCTCGCAAGGTTGGCTGCCTTCTGGCTGTCCGCTCCGCAAAGAAAATAGATGACGAGTCCATCGTTGGCGTAGCCGACGCTAGTCACCTGGGGCCAGCCGTCAGGTCGTACCGTAGCGATCCTCGCGGTCCGGTGCTGGTTCAAAAGCCGAAGGATTTTCCGCTTGAACTTTTCGTCCATTGCTCGCCTCCGATTTACAGCAGTCTAGCTCCCGACCCGCGGGCAGGTTTTGAGGCAGGTCAAGTATCGTTGAAGCCGGCCGCCAGGCCTGGGCGCAGTCGGCCCATTCATCGCCCGAGGCGATTGTGCCAATGCTCCGGGAGGAGGCGCTGCTTATTTGGCGGCACGTTTGTCGCAATAGCGGACCCATCCACCGAGCTGATTCGTTGAGCTGCATCAAGCTGGCTTTCAACAGCGGTGACATCGTGCGAGTTGGGAGGACTGCTCTGATGCGCCGATTTGCCCTGAAGGCTCTATTTGCGGCCTTGGCTTTCAGAAGAGCCGAGAAGGAGCGGGTCGATTGGGATCGAAATATTTTGATCTTCTCGACGGCGGTAACCGTCGGGTTGGTTGCGCTCTATGTCTACGGCAAGACAACCTCGCGCTGGTGAACTGTTTCGCGGGAACGACTGCGACGATGCGCATTCACCCGTCGTTGCCGACCTTCCGCTTCAACAGGGATGATGCGGTAGCAGCCCTGGACTGCAGGGAATCAATTCAGGAACCACCCAAGCCGGTACGCAAGTAGCTGCGGAATGAGACCATGTCGTTTGAGCGGGTTCTGCGATGGGCCCTGGTTGCGATCGCAATCGCGGGATTGACCGCGGGTATTCTTGCGCGAGCCGCGGGTCGGCCTGATCTGGCCGGCCTCGCATGGGCAATCGGCACGGCGCCCGTGATAGGAGGACTGGCCGTCTCGATCGTCAGGGACTTGTTGGGCGGCCGCCTTGGCGTCGACGCGATCGCACTCCTTTCGATGAGCGCGGCGCTGGCGCTCGGCCAGCCGCTTGCCGGGGCTGTCGTCGCACTGATGTATTCCGGCGGCAACGTGCTGGAGGAAATCGCAATCGCGCGGGCTGAACACGATCTGCGGTCACTCGTCGATCGTGCGCCGCGCCGGGCACAGCGCAAGACCGGTGAGCGGATCGAAGAGGTTCCGATCGAGGCGGTCTTGGTCGGCGAAGAGCTCCTCGTAAGGGCCGGCGAGATCGTGCCGGTTGACGGCATCGTCTGTTCGGCCACGGCCACTATCGACGAGTCCGCGGTTACGGGGGAGCCGATCCCCGTCGAGAAGACACGCGGCAGCGCCGTTTTTTCAGGTTCGCTGAATGCGGGTGAGACGTTCGAGTTGACCGTTACCGCCCCGGCCGCGGAGAGTACTTACGCTGGTATCGTGCGCATGGTGACGGCGGCACAAACGGCGAAGGCTCCCTTTGTGCGGTTGGCCGATCGCTATGCGCTGATCTTTCTGCCGGTGACGCTCGTCATTGCCTTCCTGGCGTGGCTGATCTCGGGTGATCTGACCCGCAGCCTCGCTGTGCTGGTGGCGGCAACGCCCTGTCCGCTGATTCTGGCCGCACCCGTCGCCTTTATCGCCGGCGTGGCGCAAGCGGCCCGTCGCGGCATCTTGGCCAAGGGCGGAGGGGCACTGGAGGCGCTGGCGCGCGCGCACACCGTGCTGTTCGACAAAACCGGCACCCTTACGGTCGGAGGTGCGCGGTTGCTTTCGGTCGAAGTCGCGCCGGGGGAAAATCCGGACGAGGTCCTCACGCTTGGGGCATCGCTGGAGCAGGCCTCGCATCACGTGCTCGCCAAGACCGTCGTTGCTGCGGCCGTTGATCGCGGCCTCGAGCTGAAAGCGCCGGAGCAGGTCAAAGAGACCATGGGCACCGGCCTGTCTGGCCTGATCGACGGCCGGCAGATAACCGCTGGCTCGCGAGAGCTGCTCCGCTCGAGTGCCGAGCTGTCGCCGTGGGAGCTGCGGGCAATCCGACGCGCATCGTGGCGCTCGGCACTGATCGTCTTTGTTGCCGTGGACGGCCGTGCGATCGGCGCGCTGCTACTGGCCGACGAGCTGCGGCCTGATACGCCGCGAGCGATCCGGCTGCTGCGCGACGCCGGCATCGCGCGATTGGTGATGGTCACGGGCGATCGCGCCGCAGCGGCGCAGGCCATCGGAGCCGCGCTCGACCTCGATGCCGTGCTGGCCGACCGCGTTCCCTCGGACAAGGTCGAGGCCGTGCGCACCGAACAGCGGCTGCATCCGACCATCATGGTCGGCGATGGTATCAATGATGCACCTGCGTTGGCCGTAGCCGATATCGGCATCGCGCTGGGCGCGCGCGGCGCGAGCGCCTCGTCAGAGGCGGCGGATGTGGTGATCCTGACCGATCGGCTTGATCGCGTCGGCGAAGCGATCATAATCGCGCAGCGAGCATGGCGTATCGCACTCCAAAGCATCATTGTTGGGATGGGATTGTCGACAGGGGCGATGGTGGCCGCCACCGTTGGCTGGCTGGGTCCAGTCCCGGCGGCGATCGCACAGGAGGTGATCGATGTTGCCGTCATCCTGAACGCGCTGCGCGCGCTCACTCCAGCTCATGGGAGCACGGGTCGTCGGATATCCGCAGAGCAGGGCCTGGCATTGCATCACGACCATCAGACACTGTTCAGGGATCTCGACCGGCTCCGCAAGATCGCCGATGCGATCGACGATGCGACGCCAGACACCGCGGCGGGCTTGATCGAAGAGGCTCATCGCCTGGTTCAGGGCAGCGTCGTCAAGCACGAGCGCGAGGACGAGCGCAGCGTCTATCCGAAGATTGCAGGGGTGCTGCGTGAACGCCACGGCCTTTCGGCAATGAGTCGCGCGCATCGTGAGATCTTGCACCTTGCGCGGTTGCTCGCGCGGATCTCGGCTGATCTGCCGTCGGAAAAAATCGACCGCTATCTTGTCCGAGACGCCCAACGCGTAATCGAGGCGATCGAAACGCTGGTGCGCATGCATACGGCTCAAGAGGAGGACATTTACGAAGCCGTGGCCGCGCAGTAATCAGTCTGGCGAGCTTTAGGCAGCCCGAGGCCAAGTAAAAGGGCCTTCTTCGTTAGAGCGCGAACTGGCCGAGGACTTGCTACTTTCTCTCCAGTGTTGTTCGGCATCGGCGCACGTGCCGCGCGGCTGTCGCCTGCTACTCTTGCTGAATGCGGCCGAGATAATCGATAATAGCGAGAATGCGTTTTCGCACGACGACTTCCGGGCTTTGCTCTGGTCCAGCCATCTTCCAATAATACGGATCAACATAGTGGGGCAAGTTGACGATGGGGTTGAATCGCTCTCCCCAAACTGGCATTTCACGAGTGCCGTGAGCTGGAATTGTCTTCGATCCATCTATGGTTTCATAAACAGCGTTCGTAGGAAATACGCCGTGGTTGTTCTTGGCCAACATCGTCAAATCGGGAGGCGGTAACTTAAGTTGGTTGCTAACCGGTCCTTTGCCCCTCGCATCCGCACCATGACAGCTGGCGCACGAAGATCGAAATTCTGACCTACCGATGTCGAGGTCTTCAGCCTCGGCTGCGGCGGCGAAACCAGTGGTCAGACTGGCCACTACCAAAAATGTTCCACCAAAGCGTACCATGTCGTGCTCCGACGCAGGCTGGTAAGATGTAAAATATTAGCGGCTTCGCATCCCGACAGTTTTGATTCGCATCAAGTCTGGCTTTCGACTTGAGCTCATAGGTGGTTTGAGATGCGGCGGATTTATGCAGCCGCGAGTGCCTTAACCGCCCCTGTGGGTCGCCAGAGCTCTCAATTGATCTCGCTCAATCCCTTCGCGGCGCTAGAGGCTAAAGTCTTCCAGGAGTCCTGTGAGGCCGATCAAACTCGCTTCAATATCGTACACTCTCTGGCAGGTGAGCTGAATGATGCCCCCCAAATTGACATTGCCCGACTTGGAGGAGCGGCTGCAAGAGTTGCAGGAAGGCGCGCTTGTTCAGATCAGCCGCAGCGACTACGAGCGCCTGTTTGGATTGAACGATGCTGCGCTCGGTCGTCTCCGCAATTTCGCCCGCGGTCACCAATGCGTGGCGAGTTTCGCGGACACTGCCATACTGTTTCATAAGCGTGTCGCGTTGGCGGACGAGGAGCCTGCTCCGCCACAGTAGCGCCATTGGTGATGGCGGTGCTCAGCTTGGGAAATCCGCCGGCTCCATTCGCGTGGACAAAGGCGGGCGTTTCAGGCAGGCGATTTGCCCGTCATCTTGCCGGATTTGCGAGCGATCGAGATTGATCAGGATCAACGACGAGGGTCCGCCAAGCGGTAGGAATCATCGACCTCCGAGGGAGTAGATCCGAATGCTGATACCGCATGGTGCCGTAGTGTTCGTCGGCGACGGACGAAAGGCGCTATTCTTCCGCAACGAAGGCAGCGAAAAGCTCCCGAGCCTGAAGGTGGAGGCTGTCTTCGAGGACGAGAATCCCCCGGCTCACGACCAAGGGAGCGATCGGCCTGGCAGGGTGAGCAAGGCCTTGCATTCAGGGCAGAGAAGCGCCGTGGAGACGGTTGACTGGCACGAGCTTGAGGAGCGCCGCTTTGTGAAGCAAGTGGCGGCTGCCGCGGAAGGTCTTGTGCGCGGCGATCCGTCGACTGCACTGATCATCGTCGCTCCGCCTCGAACCCTGGCAGCGCTTCGGTCGGATTTTCATCGTGATGTGAAGAGACGGATCGTGGCGGAGCTTGCGAAGGATCTCACCAGGCATCCGGTCGGCGACATCGAAAAGCATTTGCTGGACGAGTAGGGCGGGCCGTGTTGGTGCGGCCTCGCGTGAGGTAGCAGCTCCGACTGCCGGCGTTGGCGGTTCCGATGGGAGAGAAGCAATGCGGGCGTCAGATATCATGCGGACCTCGTTCGCAACTGTGAGGCCGGAAGCACCGCTTCTGGAGGCCCTCCATCTCCTTCTCGAGACCAATCAACGTGGCCTGCCGGTTCTCGATCGCGAAGGGGCCTTGGTCGGCATTATTGCCGAAGGCGACTTCCTCCATCGTCGCGAGCTGGGCGTCACTTATCCCGAAGGGTGTTGGCTCGAATGGCTGCTGGGGAAGCAGGAAGGCGAACTGGCTCGCGAGCGAACCAGGGGACTTCGGGTCGAAGCAGTCATGAGCCGTCATCCCGTTTGCGTCGAGGAGAATGCCACGATCGATGCTGTCGTCAAGGAAATGGATGTCTACCAGATCTCGCAGCTGCCGGTGCTCCGCAAGAGAAAGGTCGTGGGTATCGTTGGCCGGATGCAGATGCTCACGGCGCTGGCAAGCTGTCTTGGCAAGCCCGGCAAGCCTTAAGGAAATAGGTCAGCCGAGCGGCGGGATTCGAGCTTTTGCGATGGGTCCACTCGACAAGATTCCACACCGAGACATTCGGCTCGATGCCTGCAGGGGCATTGCACTCTGGTTCGTCTTCATCAACCACATCCCAGGGAATATCTGTAGCTGGCTTACGTTGAGCCATTATGGATTCAGCGACACCACTGAAGTCTTCATGTTTGTCTCGGGGCTGACGTGCACGATGGCATATGGACACGTGTTCAGAAGCGCCGGGACTTGGGCGACGATCTGTCATACGATTCGGCGGAGCTGGGAGATTTATTCGGCATTTCTCCTGCTGACGCTGTTTCTGGTCGTGGCCGTTCATTGGATGGATGCCGACCTCGCAGACGAGGCAAATGTGGCGATCGTCCTCCAGAAACCGGGAGAAGCGCTGTCGCGTGCGTCTATCCTGCAATACCGGCCCGTCAATACGGACGTGCTGCCGACCTTCGTGCTCTTTCATTTGCTGTTTGCGCCGTGGCTCCTGCTTTTGCTCAGATGGCCCAATGCGACCTTGGCCGTTTCGGCTCTCCTGTACGGCTTGGTCCAGGCTTACGGCTGGAACCTTCGGGGATGGCCGACGAACGACTGGTATTTCAACCCGTTCGCCTGGCAATTCCTCGTCACGATCGGTGGATGGTGGGCGGTGGTGGGGCATGGGCGGTTGGCGCCATTCGTGATGTCGCGTCCGGCGATCATGCTTTCGGCCGCATACCTGATTTGGTCACTGGCTGTTACAATGAGTTGGATCAATCCGGCTCTTGAGCTCGTAGTTCCTCGATTCCTGAAAGCCTTGGTCTATCCGATAGACAAGTCGGATCTTGATCCGCTGCGGCTTCTGCATTTCCTTGCGCTTGCGGTCTGCGTCGCCAATATCGTGCCCGCGCATCGGGCCGCCTTACGGTCGCGCGCGGTGTTGGGCGCCGTTCGTTGTGGAGAGAATTCGCTCGAGGTTTACTGTGTTGGAGTTCTGCTGTCGCTTTTCGCTTACTTCCTTCTGAGGACTGCATCCGGCGGCGTGCTTGCACAAATCATGGTCAGCGGCATGGGGATCGCGGTTCTCACAGTCTTTGCCACCGTGTTGACCCGAACCACAGACCGAGCCGCGTCTCGACTGAGATTGCTCTGACTCGATCTCTCTTCCGAGGCCGTATCGGCGAGCACCGTTCATCCCCCTTCGAGCGCTTTGCGCAATTTCCGGATGATGACGCCGCGCGATCGATCGTCGGCCGCGGCTTCGATCTGGTCATTGATATCGAGAACCAATTTGGACATATCATTGTGCCAGTCCAGGTTGACAACCGCTTCGGGCGCGAGCCTGCGGCGGCGAGCCACTTCGATCGGCGTCGGCGCGGCAGTCGACAACTCGTAGACATCGTCCAGTATTGGCGTGAAGATCCGCGCTGTTGGAACGGTTCGCTCGGCGATTCGGTTCAGAAGGCCTTCGAGCGCGTGCTCTTCACCGTGCACGATGAAAAGGCCACGATGAATGGGACCGCGCGAGGCTATCCAGCGCGCGAGTTCGGGGCCGTCAGCGTGTCCCGAATATTCGTCGATATACCGAATTCTCGCGGCGACCTTGATCTCCTCGCCCTGGATCCTCACCGCCTTCGCGCCATCGCGCAAGAAGCGGCCCAGGGTGCCCTGGGCCTGGAATCCGGTGAGAAGGACCGTGCCCTCCCTGCGCCATAACCATCGCTTCAGATGATGGCGGATGCGACCTGCGTCGCACATGCCGCTTGCGGCAATGATGATGTGGAAGCCGGAGAGCCTGGCGATCGATTTGCTCTCGTCAACGGTTTCCGTGAAGCGCAGCTGACTGGAACCAAGCAGCCGGTCCAGATCGACGGCCGGATCGAGGCTCGCCGCGTTGTTCCTGAAGACCTCCGTGGAACGGATCGCTAAAGGCGAATCAAGGAAGATCGGTGCCGTCGGTATCTCCCCGCGGGCCATCAAGTCGGCCAGGTCAACGATCAGCTCTTGGGTCCGTTCAACCGCAAAAGCGGGGATTAGCAGCGCGCCGCGTCCACTGGCGGCATCTCGCACCTCCCGGGCGAGATGGGAACGACGCAGTGCGGGTGTTGTGGACGGCCGGTCGCTGTCGCCGTAGGTCGACTCGCAGAACACGTAATCGAGGCTGGTCGGGCCTTCCGGGTCCGGCTCCAGTAGTTTGGCGTCGGGCCCGATGTCACCCGACATCAGAACGCGCAAGGGGCCTTCATCTCTGCCTTGAGCGGCGAATTCCAACTCGATCGAAGCCGAGCCAAGCAAATGGCCGGCATTCCAGTAGCGGGCGCGGACGCCCGGTATCACCGTGTACCACGCCTGGTACTCGACCGGCCGAAAGGCATCGAGAATCGCAATCGCATCGGCTTGCGTGTAGATGGGCGCGACGGCAGCACGCCCTCGGGCTGCGTTGCGGCGATTCAGGGCGGCAACCTCCGTCTCCTGGATGTTGCCCGCATCGGGAAGCATATACGAGCAGAGCTCGATGGTACCTCGCGTTGCTAGGATCGGGGCTGAAAAGCCTTCGCGCTTCAGCTTGGGCAGGAGCCCCCTATGGTCGATGTGGGCGTGGGTCAGCAATACCGCATCGATGTCGGCCGGGCGAAACGGGAACGCGCCATAATTCAGCGCTTTCAGCGTCTTTTGTCCCTGGAACAGGCCGCAATCCACCAGGAATCGTCCTGCCGGCGTTTTGAAGAGATAGCAGGAGCCGGTAACGGTGCGGGCCGCGCCGCAGAATTGGACGGTAACGCTCAAGGGGGGCTCCCACTTTCCGGTATGCCAACCACGTCTCGGCGCAATGCGCGAGCGAGAAGATCGTCGAGGCTGATGGCGTTGGTTGGATGCGGCACGCTGTTGGTGGATCGGACGGAACGAATGCCGGCGCGACCGAACGCGGTCATAAGCGCCGGTGGAAATAGTGCGTGGACGATGATGGCCCCGATGGAAGAGGCTCCCGAGGCGACAAGAGCTTCCGCGCAGGCGGTAAGCGTCCCACCGGACGACACGATGTCGTCGATGAAAAGCACCGGACGGCCGACGAACAGCTTCGTGTTCGGGAATGCGATGTGCACCGATTGATCACCCCGGCGTACTTTTCGCGCCACGCTGTAGGCAAGTCCGAGGCGGCCGGCGATGTCGGCCACCCAAGGTCGCGACTCTTCATCGGGGCCGACCACGACCGTCGCGGGAGCGACTGCCTCGGCATGGAGCTTGGCCTCGATCGCAGGAGCCGCCGATAGATTGTCCGCATCTATTCCAGGGAACACGCCGGCGAGGCTGGGCGTGCGATGGAGATGTGCATCAACCGTGATAACGCGATCGAAGCTGCTCGCGAGAAGAGTACCGACTGCGCGCTGGCTGATCGCCTCACCCGGCTGGAACGCAGCATCCTGGCGCATGTAGCCGAGATAGGGCGAAACGAGCACCAAGCGCCTCGCGCCGTTGCGCCGTAAGGCTTCCGCAGCGAACAGCAGCGCAATCAGCTTGTCATTGGGCTGATCGAGCGAGCAACAGACTATTGTGGTGTTTGCCGCCGGGCCTACAGTTGCCCGCAGCTCTCCATCCGGAAATCGATGCAAGTTGATCGCATGGCCTGGGATGCCGAGGGCCTCGGCGAGCCGAGGCCCAAAATGAGCTGACGTGGGCAGCCATTGAACCGCAGTTGGGATCATGGTGCGGCCTCGGCTTGCGCTTCGATCCGGTAAGCGGACTCCAGCTGGGCCATGCCCACGGCAAGGTCAAATCCCGAGGGCTCGAACGCGTGAATGCGATAGAGCGGCTCGCCTTGCTCGACCCGATTGCCGATCTTCTTGAACAACTTGATTCCCGCGCCCTTGTCGAGCGGGGCGCCGGCCGTCCGCGCCAGGCGGTTGAGACGCAAGCAATCGATCGCTGCAACGACACCATCTCGTTCGGCGCGAACGTCGATGGCAAGGCTGCCAATTTTGCTCGCGGAAGGCGCAGGGCCCTGGGCTTCGATGATCTTCACCATCTGTCGAAGCGCCGCCCCGCTTTCCAGGAGCTCAGTTGCCCGCGCATAGCCGGTGCCCCCCCGCAAATCAGGGTCGTATTCCAGAAGGTAGGCGGCAAGGCGTAGCGACTTCTCACGAAGATCGCGCGGGGCTTGGGGCTCATTGGCGAGGACCGCCATGACGTCCTGTGCCTCAAGCGCCGGGCCGATACCATTGCCGATTGGCTGCCGTCCATCGGTGGTCACGACCTCCACTTCGAGGCCAAACCGATCGCCGACGAACTGAAACAGCTTGCGAAGTCGCATAGCCTGCGACGCAGTCGTAAGCTTGGCATTGGGACCCACCGGGAGGTCGACGAGAAGGTGTGTCGAGCCGGCGGCCAGCTTCTTCGACATAATGGATGCAACCATCTGTTCGTGCGTATCCAGCGCCAGGGGGCGCTCGACGCCGATCAGAATGTCGTCTGCCGGGGATAGGTTGACGTGCCCGCCCCATACAAGGCAGCCATTGCACGAGGCGACGACCTCCTTCATGGCTTCGACGCTGAGGTCGACCCGGGCCAGCACCTCCATGGTATCGGCCGTTCCGGCTGGCGACGTGATCGAGCGCGATGACGTCTTCGGGATTGTCAGTCCGTGCGCGGCTACAATCGGCACCACGATCATCGACGTGCGATTGCCGGGAATGCCGCCAATGCAATGCTTGTCGACGACAGTTTTTGTATTCCATCTGAGCTGCGTACCGGCTCTGGCCATGGCCTCTGTGAGCGCGATCAGCTCCCCGGATGTCATGAAATTTGCGGTGCTGACGAGGAAGGCAGCGATCTCCATGTCCGAATAGCGGTAATGCGTGAGATCGTCGACAATTGCGCTGATCTCGGGAGCCTCAAGTGTCTTGCCCTGGATCTTGGCGCGAACCGCGTCCAAACTCGGCGGGGACGGAGCAGGGGTAACTTCCACGTAGGTGCCCGCCGGCTGTCCAAAGCGCCGAAATGCCGGCTCCGCCATGCCAAGCTGGTCGGGCCCGACCAGGCCGTCATCATCGGTGAGAAGCACAGTTGCCAGTTGCGTCTTGGAGCCGCTGCGCAGCTCGACCCTGGAAAAGCCACGAAACAGGTCCGGCCGCAGCGCCGTTGAACGGCGGGAGATCACAACGACGTTCTCCCGGCCGGTGTCGAGATTGACACACCGGGATTTGAGCTGCGCGCGGCCGGGCGGAATGGCGTTCATCAATGAAGATTCTCGCGGGTGAAGCAAGGATAGGCGGCTGCCGACGAGACCGGTTTGCGACAGATCAATCGGCCGCCTGCTCTCTGGCGCGGGCTTGGATAAGCCGGCGCTGCGGATGCCTCAGCGAGACCCGTTCGGTTCTAACGTTTCCAGGTACGCGACAAGTGCCTCGATCTGGTATTCGGTGAGCCTTGGATTTGGCATTGCCTGGTCAGGCCCTAGCCAGCGGTGCCTTGAAACCAGAAATTGCCGGAGCTCGTCTGCAGAAAACGACGGCCGCTTGATGATCTCCAAGAAGTTCGGTGCCGAGGGCCGGGGTGCCGGCGCTTCCTTTGCGGCGTCGGAAACGACATGGCACGTTCCGCAGGATGCGCGAGCGAGCGCCCGTCCTTCAGCCACCTGGTCCGTAAACAGCTGATTGGGAACGGGCAACGTGAGCGGCACCTGAATTGTAATCGAGGCATACCCGCTCGCCCGGTGGCAGTCGTTGCAATCGTTTGTCAGCGCTGAGTACGCCTTCGTGAAGGCAGGCACGTCTTTCGATTGTATCGCCTCACGTACGCCTTGGAGCTTCTCCTCGGCGCGACTGGTGCGCGATGCATCGGTCAACAGCTTGCCTGCGGTTTCGAGACTGCTGTCGATCTGTTCAGCCTCATAGTTTGCCAGGCTCCAATTGCTCAGCTTGCCCGCAAACCATAGCTTGGCGTGCTGAAGTTGCAGTCTGGTCATAAGATCGGATAGTGCAGCAGAAACGTCGGCAGGCGCCCCTGCGCCGGAGACCGAGAGTGATGCGAGGATCGCGACCGACAACAGCGTTCGCAGGCGCATGGTCGATCTCTCCGATGTTGTTCATCAGAATGACATTCTGACCCGTCCCGGTGTTGATCTGAATCAAGACGTCATTTGACGCGGCAAATACCTCTTAAGTCTTTCCGGAGTGGAGACATGCGCGCGTACCAGATAATGTCTCAACGGGTGATGACGATCCGACCCGATGCCCCGATTGTCGACGCCATCAAGTTAATGCTTGATCATCACATCAGCGGTCTGCCGGTTACGGATTCCGCCGGAAAGCTTGTCGGAGTCCTGTGTGAGAGCGATTTCCTCAGGCGAGGCGAAATTGGAACGGAACATGCGCGCAACCGAGTGCTGTCAGTCCTGCTTGGGGGCGAACGGATTGCGGGCGAATTCGTCAAGGAGCACGGTCGCAAGGTCGAACAGCTGATGACGCGCGAGCCGGCGACGACCAGCGAGCAGGCGTCTGTCGAAGAAGTCGCCGATCTGATGGAGCGCCGGCATCTGAATCATGTTCCGGTGATGCGCGGCGATCGCATCGTCGGCATCATCACTCGGTCGGATTTCCTCTCGGCAGTTGCCGGTCCGCTGACCAGCACGTCCGGCTATTCGCAGGATGATAATCAGATCCGTCGGTCCGTTCTCGCGGCGTTGGCCGGGAGACCATGGCAACCCATCGGCCTAAACGTTAGCGTCAACAAAGGCGCGGTGACGCTACGGGGCGTCGTCAAGGGCGAAAACGCTCATCGGGCTGTTATCGTGACATGCGAGAACGTTCCAGGTGTTCGAGACGTGGTTGACCGCCTTTGTCTTCGCTCCGCCCATCCCGACCCGGAGGACGACTATGGCGGAGGCGATTTCGTGTCGCTGCACGCCGAGCCATCGACACTCGACGACGAACCTTTGTGATGCCTCGTTAGTCCTCATGTATCATCAGCGCCCTGATTGCTTCGCTAGTCATCTCACGATCCTCCAACAGTCGATCTAGATCGAGTGTCTCTCGTGCTGCGCGATCGCGGTAAGAGCATGTCCCGGGCGGGTCTCGTGGACGGCCTGGGCCGTCGCTTTTACGTTCATCTCCGGATGGCTCGGGCGGGCAGCCAGTGTGGTCGCGATCATGGCGGTGCTGGCGAGCAGCACAGCAGCGACCACCTTCAGGTGCGTTGCCCTGTCAGCCGAGTAAATCGAGTGGTTCATTGCAGGCCCCTTTGTCAACGAGCCAGATGCGTGCTGGTGAAATCGTTCTAGAGCATCGGCCGAACGGCCGAAATTCTGGGGTTTCACCTAAGGAAGTATCCGTAGGCTCGGAAGAGAGATGGCACGGCTCGCGGTCATCCAACATTCGCCGGGAGATTTGCGAGGATGGCGAGGCGATATTTGAGGATCCTCAAATAGCACCGGATCCAGATCATTAAGCTCGTTAGGCAATGTAGCTCTGATCGCTGGACGGGTGTCCTATGTCACGCAGCATCTCTTGCCGATGTCTAAGATGGATAAGCGTTTCGGCCTGCAGTCTGGCGCTCGTCCTCGAGTCCGGTGCCTCTTGGGGCAACGACGTCCATAGAGAACAAGGCGAGACTTACCAGACGACGAGCCTTGCTCTCCTGGTGAAGCGCATCTCGCCCGCTGTGGTGCGGGTACAAGGCTGGGGCGTGCCGTCGGAACGGCGAATATTCGACCCGGAAGCAGTCTTCCCGGATCCACCCACGCCTCGAGAGTGGCAAGGAGCGGGCGTCATCGTGGACGCCCTGGCAGGCCTGATCGTGACCGCAAATCACTTGGTTGCAAACGCAACGACTGTAGAGGCGTTGCTTCAGGATGGACGAGCATTGAACGCCGTCGTGCTTGTCCGATCCGATCGCGACGACGTTGCGCTACTCCGGATCGAGGCCGGCAACCTTCATGCGTTGGATCTGGAGAAGCCTGGCGCGCTTGATGTGGGAGAGCCGGTTTTGGCCATCGGTGATCCCGATGATTGGGGACAGACCGTGACCTTCGGCATCGTTTCGGGGCTGCATCGTGCCTGTCCTGGCATAGCCAATCGCAATCTGATCCAGTCAGACGTACTTGTGGGTCACGGAAGCTCAGGAGGTGCGCTCGTGAATCTACATGGCAAGCTCATCGGCGTGATCGTTGCGCGAAGGGACGGATTTGCTTTTGCGGCGTCGGTCGACGCGATCACGAGGCTTTTTGTGGCTGCCCAATAGGAAGAGAGTTTTCTGAGCATCTTAAGCCGAAGTTCAGCGCGCCGCGCGCAATGAACAGCGCCGTGATCGGCGCTGCTATGACAAATAGAATGCGGACGATTCATCCGAGCAAGATCGCTCCGATCTGAGGATACTCAGCCCGCCGCCTTCATATCTTCCGGGGACTCCACACAATAGCCGGAGTAGGTATCAACGAGGCAGAGATGATCGTGAACTTGCTTGACGCCGCTGGTGTTCTCGGCGGCGATGATCGTCGCGCGCCGCGCCTCATCGGTCGTGATCAGGCCGTGCAGTTGGACGATCCCTCGGCGGCAAGTCACCCTGAAACCGATGGGACGCCAGTCGGTGGCATCCACGGCACGCGTAACGCGCTGGCAAATGTGCTCATCGTCAGCAGTCGGGTCCGGGATTTCGTGCGCAAGACTCGCCATGGCTTGCAGGAGATTGCTTCTCGTCACGATGCCGATCGTACTCTTGCCTCGCATCACAGGAACTCGCTTGATATCGTGCTTCTCCATCAAAGCGACGATATCCGCCAACGACGTCTCTTCCCGGACTGTGATGACCTTCCGCGTCATGACATCCTCGACTTTTCGTCCGCGCTCGTGAATGAACTCCGCGGCCGCTCGTCCGGGTCCCATGAAGAATTTCAACCAGGCCGCATGATTCCGTCCCGTGCCGATCTCGCTGCGGCGGAGAAAGTCGCTCTCCGAGACCACGCCGACCAGATTGCCGGTATCGTCGATAACGGGCAGCCCACTGATATGCATCCGAAGCATGATCTTGGCGGCTTCTTCGATTGTGGTGTGCGGCGTTACCGCGACGACGTCTCTCGTCATGACATGAATTGCGTGCATTGTGTGCCCTCCGGAAGCAGATGATGGGGGTATGGGTCCGGCATCGGCGCAAGGCTGCGACTAAGGCAGCCTCGCACCGGCGACGTTATCAGGCGGCTTTCACGTTGATCGTCTTTGCCGGCTTTTGGGCTTCCTCCGTCTTCGGAAGCGTGAGCTTGAGTACGCCGTTCTTGAAGGTCGCCTCGATCTTGTCGGCGTTGACGCCGTCCGGCAGGGTGAAATAGCGCTCGAAGGTGCCGTAACGGCGCTCGGAGACGTAGTAGTCCTTCTTCTTTTCCTCCGTTTCCTCGCGCTTCTCGGCTTTAATGGTGAGGCTGCCATTCGCGAGGGTGATGTTGATGTTCTTCTCGTCGAGGCCAGGAAGTTCAGCGGTGATCTCGTAGGCCTTGTCGCTTTCGGCGACGTCGACGGCCGGCGCTGAAATCGACTTGGAGAGGTCGCGTTCGAGTCGCGCGAGCGATCGGAACGGTCGATTCCAGAAGCCGTTGCCGAAATCGTCGAAGATCTGGTCGATTTCGTTTCTCAACGCTTCAAACGGCCGCCACGTCTCACCAGCGGTTGCGGGCGTAGTGGACGATTTTGTGACGGGCAGCTTTGTCTCGGTTGCCATGATCATGTCTCCTTCGAGGTGTGACCATCTCGGTCGCCGCGAAGAATAGTCTCGGCCATCGAGCCGGACTTGATTTCGCTCAACTCGAAAACGATGCCCCCAACTTTTCGGAGTCTTGGAGGCGATGGAAAGGAATGCGAGTAGTGCGTGTTCGACGCGGTGCGAGTTCGTTGAAGAGCTGCATCCGATCAATGAGGCAGTAAGGCAGACGCTTCTCGATGTCGGGGGCAGCACCGCCGGCTATGCATCCGATCCCCTTGGTAATCATTGATCGCCAAGTTGCACGTAGGCGCGCTTCACAGCAGCCCAAGCCGTTCGGCCCGCCGAACAAGACTTGCTTGTACGCTTGGCTTGAATTGATCCTGGCCGACGCAGGCTAAGGTCGTCGATCCTCCTCGGTGCGGCCAGCCGGGGATAGGTTCGTCTCAGGGTATTGACCTAGCGCAATCTGTCCACGGCACCGGTACGGTAGTTCGACCATCGAAACATGAAGCGGAAGCCCGCCGATCGTTTTGTCGCGATTTGGATGGCGCGGTCATGGTCGAACAAGCACTGCCATACCCGAAACAGAAGAACATGGGCCGGTTCTCGGCGGCATCGGCGTGGTCAGGCTTCATCGCTCACAGATGGTTTATCCTGACGGTCGTTGTGCTGCTCGGCCTAGGTGCCTGGCAGGGTGTCCGGGTCCTACTTGGTCCCGCCGTCGTAGTCGACCAGGTCTTGCGTGCGCGCTTGATAGAAACGGTGGTGGCAAGCGGGCATGTCGAGACACCCTACCGGGTCGAGATCGGCAGCCAGATTACCGGGACGGTAGAGGATGTGCTGGTGCGGGAGGGCGAGAAGGTCGCCAAGGGGCAGCCTTTGATTGCGCTGGAAGCGCGCGAATTGAAAGCCACGGTGGTCCAGAGCCAGAGTGCGGTGGCCCAGTCCGAAGCCCGGATCAGGCAGCTCGAGGAGCTCACGCTTCCTTCGGCCAAGGAAGCGCTGACGCAGGCCCAAGCGACGCTTCTGAACGCTCAACTGACCTATGACCGTACGGCGCAGCTCGAACGCAATGGTTATGCGACAAGGGCCGCCTTAGACGACGCACAGAAGACGCTTGACGTCGCGCGTGCCGTAAAACGAGCGGCTGAATTCCAAGTCTACACCGCGGGCCCGGGCGGCAGCGACTATGTCATGGCCCAGACACAGCTCAATCAGGCGCGGGCCAACCTGGACACGGCGGAATCCCGCTTGAGCTATGCGACGATCGTAGCTCCTCGCGACGGCGTTCTGATCACCCGGAGCGTCGAACGTGGCACCGTGGTACAGGCGGGAAAGGCGCTCATGGTGCTTGCGCCGTCGGGTGACTTGCAACTGGTATTGCAAATCGACGAACGCAATCTCGGCAAACTCGCACTTGGACAGAACGCGCTGGCATCCGCGGATGCCTATCCGGACCGGCATTTTGCCGCCGCGGTCTCCTACATCAATCCGGGCGTCGATATTTCCCGCGCGACTGTCCAAGTAAAGCTCACCGTGGCGGACCCACCCGAGGATCTGCGTCAGGACATGACCGTCTCGGTCGACATCGAGGTCGCAGCGAAAGACAACGCGAAGGTACTGCCTGTGCGCTCGGTGCACGACATCCTCTCCGGTCAACCCTGGGTGTTGGCCATGAAGGATGGGCGGGCAACCAAGCGTCCGGTGAAGCTCGGCTTGCGCGGCAACAGCCAGGTCGAGATCGTCGAGGGGCTGGAGCCCGGCGACGTTGCGATCCCGCAAAGCTCCGGCGTACTGACCGGGCAGCGCGTGCGGGCCGTCCTGCCATGAACCACTGGCTCCCATTCGAGTGGATCGCCGCCGTACGCTTCCTGCGCGAGGGAAGATTGCAGACCATCTTCATTATCGGCGGCATCTCGATCGGCGTTGGCGTCATTGTCTTCATGTCGGCGATGCTCGCGGGCATGGAAGCAAATTTCATCAAGCGTGTGTTGACGTCGCAGCCGCAGATTCAGCTCATCACGCCGGATCAGGTCGCGCGCTCCTTGCGCAATGGCGCCGGCGAGATCGAGGACGCCGTGGTGCAGCGGCCGAGCCAGCGGGTGATCTCGATCGACCAGTGGCCGAAGGTCAGGACCCAGATGCTTGCGATGCCCGAAGTCACTGCAGTCTCGCCGACCATCACCGGGTCGGTTCTTGCAGTCCGTGGAGACGCCAGCCGTGCCGTGACGCTGACGGGGATCGAACCGGAAACGTATTTTGTGATTGTCAGGGTACCGGACTACATCGCCGCGGGCGAGGCACGGTTGACCAGTGAAGACATCATCATTGGCACCGAGCTGGCCAAGAATCTCGGAGCGACCGTCGGCGACAAGCTGAACCTGCAGGCGTCTCCTGGCGCCAATCGAGTCCTGACCATTTCCGGGCTGGTCGATTTCGGTAACAAGGGCGTCAATCAGCGTGCGGCATTCGTCGCGCTGCGCACCGGGCAGTCTCTGCTCGGCATGATCGGCGGCGTCACCACTATCGACATGGCCATCAAGGACATCTACGCGGCCGAAATACTCGCCAAGCGGATACAGGCATCGACGGTTGTGGAGGCCGATAGCTGGATTGCCACCAACGCGCAGTTCTTCACCGCGGTGCAGGCGCAGATCTACACGAACACGCTGATCCGTCTGTTCGTCGGCTTGTCGGTAGCCTTCGGTATTGCTGCGGTTCTTGTCGTCTCTGTGATCCAACGCTCCAAGGAGATCGGCATCCTTCGGGCAATGGGCACTTCGCGTGGACAGATACTGCGTGTGTTCCTGTTGCAGGGTGGGCTACTCGGCTTCGTCGGCTCGTTGTTCGGCGCTGCAATGGGCGCACTTGCTCTAATCTACTGGCACGCCGTCGCCCGCCAAGCGGATGGTACGGAATTCTTTCCGCTGATCCTTGAGCGAAGCCTCTTCCTCTACACGGCGCTACTCGCCACCTTCACGGGCTTGCTGGCCGCGATGGCACCGGCGGTGCGTGCCGCGAAGCTCGATCCGCTGGAGGCGATCCGTGGCTGACGAGATCCTGAAGCTCGAGGGTGTCTGCAAGGCCTACAATGTCGGCCTGCCAATCGAGGTCGAGGTGCTGCACGATATCGATCTTCAGCTTGATCATGGCGAGTTCCTGGCGCTGATCGGCCCGTCCGGCTCGGGCAAGAGCACCCTGCTCAATATCGTCGGTTTGCTCGATCGGCCGACGTCCGGCCGGCTTCTGATCAAGGGGCGGGATACGGCATTGCTCGGTGATGACGAACTCACGCGTCTGCGAGGTCACACCATCGGCTTCGTGTTTCAGTATCATCTGCTGATCTCGGCGTTCACCGCGCGCGAAAATATCATGATGCCGCTGCTGGTAGATCGTGGCTTTCCAGCCGCGGATATCGAGGCGCGGGCTGATCATCTGCTGGTCCAGGTCGGTCTGGAAAAGTTTGGGAGCAATCTGGCCAACAACTTGTCGGGCGGTCAGCAGCAGCGGATAGCGGTGGCCAGAGCGCTTGCCATGAACCCGGATCTCGTGTTGGCGGACGAGCCGACCGGCAACCTCGATACGAAGTCGGCCGATGCCATCTTTGAGCTGATGCGGCGAGTCAACCGGGAGAGCGGCACGAGCTTTCTACTCGTCACCCATAACCTCGACCTTGCGCGCCGCTGTGACCGCATCATCCAGGTGATCGACGGCCGGATCGCGGATCGTTGAAGTCAGTTTCCCCTCGTTGGCACATCGCGGTTTTGACGTGAATCAAGCCGAGACCCTCGGCTCTGGTTACCATTGAACCTCTGGTCGACCCCGATGGGAGCAGCAGGTGGAGCCCGATAACGTTTCGCGCAAGCAGGCCATAGCGATGGGCCTGATTTTCGTGGGTGGTATGCTGCTCGTGGTCCTGCAGTTTGTCTTGTCGACGTACAATTCAATCGAGGCCATTCCCTATAGTCAATTTGAGCAATTGCTCGCCCAGGAAAAGGTCGCCGAGGTTTCCGTCGCTCCAGATACCATCAATGGAAAATTGAAGGAGCCTCTCCCCAGCGGAAAATCCGCATTCGTTACAGCGCGGGTCGATATGGCCTTGGCTGACCGGATTGGAGCAAAGGGAGCAAGTGTTACTGGCGTTCCCGGAAACGGCCTTTTGCAAACATTGCTATCCTGGATCTTCCCGGTCATCGTCTTCTTCGTGATTTGGTTCTGGGTCGGTCGCGGCATGACCGGTCGGCAGGGCTTCGGAGGGCTCATGGCGATCGGTAAGTCCCGTGCTAAGGTCTACGTCGAGAATGACATCAAGGTCACCTTTGCGGATGTGGCCGGAGTGGAGGAGGCGAAGTTTGAACTCCAGGAGGTGGTCTCGTTCCTCAGGGACCCCGGGAGTTACGGCCGGTTGGGCGCGCATGTGCCGAAGGGAATCTTGCTGGTGGGACCGCCAGGGACCGGAAAGACCCTGCTTGCCCGCGCCGTGGCGGGGGAAGCCGGCGTCCCGTTCTTCTCGATCTCAGGCTCGGAATTCGTCGAGATGTTCGTTGGGGTTGGTGCTGCGCGCGTTCGGGACCTGTTTGAGCAGGCCCGCAAAGCGGCACCTTGCATCATTTTCGTCGACGAACTCGACGCGCTGGGACGAAGCCGCGGACCGATGTCGTTCGGGAGCCACGACGAGAAGGAGCAGACCCTTAATCAGCTGTTGTCCGAACTCGACGGCTTCGATCCGAGCGCCGGCGTCATTTTGCTGGCCGCGACCAACCGACCCGAGATCCTGGATCCCGCGCTGCTGCGGGCGGGGAGATTCGACCGACAGGTTCTCGTCGACCGTCCCGACAAGATCGGGCGCGTTGCCATTCTCAAGGTGCACGTCCGCAAGATCCGCATGGGCAAGGATGTCGACCTCGACAAGGTAGCAGGTCTTACGACGGGGTTCACGGGTGCTGACCTCGCAAATCTCGTCAACGAGGCCGCGATCGCAGCGACCAGGCGGAGCGGCACGGAGGTCGCGTTCACCGATTTTGTCACGGCGATCGAACGGATCGTGGCCGGGATTGAGAAGAAGAGCAGGGTGCTCAGCAAGGACGAGCGGCGGAGGGTTGCCTATCACGAGATGGGCCACGCCCTCGTTGCGGCCAGCCTGCCCGGCGTCGACCCTGTCCAGAAGGTATCGATCATTCCGCGGGGAATCGGTGCACTGGGGTACACCATCCAGCGCCCGACCGAGGACAGGTTCTTGCTTACGACCGCCGAGCTGAAGAACCGCATTGCTGTGCTGATGGGAGGACGCGCGTCGGAGCGCATGATCTTCGACGGAGCCATTTCGACCGGCGCGGCCGATGATCTTCAACGTGCGACCGAAGTCGCAATCGAGATGGTGACCAAGTACGGCATGGATGAGACCGTGGGGCAGCGCACCTACGCCCCAAAGCCGCAGGCCTTCCTCGCGGCGGCGCAGGATGCGGTCGTTGCGGCTGCGGAAGCGACCGGCCGCGAGATCGATCTCGCCGTGCGTAACCTGATCGAGGAGGGTGACCGTTGCGCCCGGGAGATCCTGCTACGACGACGCACCGAGCTCGAAGCCGGTGTTGAACTACTCATCGCAAATGAAACGATAACGTCGGACCAGTTCGCCCCCTTGCGCGGCACGCATAGCAAGGAAAGCGAGCCGGTCGCCGCATGATTGCTGCGGGGAGCGGGCGCGCGCGCAATTTGGGGTGCGTCAAACCCCAATCATTTCTTCTGAGCCTTGCCCATTGGTGCGAATATCTGATTGGCGGGCGGCAGCTGGTCGCTCGGCAGGCCTATCGCGATAAAGCTGCGTTCCAGCGAGGTGTGGCAGGCATTGCAGCCGTCGGTCAGTGCGCGCATGGAGGCGGTGAACCTGCGACCATCCCCAGCGTCGATCGCAGCTGCGATCGAGAGCAGCGGATCCTTCATCGTGGTTACGTTGCTTACCGGAATGCCGGGGTAGAATACGGCAGCTTGGGCCAGACTATCCGTCAACTGGCGCAATTCGTACGCGGCAAGTTCCCAGTTCTTTGACTTGCCCGCGAACCACAGTTTCAGGTGCTGAAGCTGCGCCGCGTTCATAACTTCGACGAGGCGGGGCGTGTATTGTCTGACAGTTGGAGAAGGTTCGAAGTCCGATTGGGCAGTCGCGGATGTGCCAGCGCCTGCCAAGATCGCAAGAGCCAAGCACGAGTTCCGTAGAGTCATTTAACTGGTCTCCAGAAATGTCGTTTCCTTGAGGCGGCTGGTGGGGTGCTCGCCGAAGTCCCCACCAAGTCGGGTCGGAGATGCCAGGCCAATTCCGATCAGGCCTGGCTCGAGCCGCACCACGAGCCCTCATTGCTCCAATGTCTTCAAAAACACCATGAAATCGCCGACCTGATCGGCATCGAAACGAAATTCCGGCATTGCCGGATGCCCCGTGACGATGCCCTCGGCCAGGGCTTCTTGCAGCATCTCGATCGGATATCGTTCGTGTAACGTCCTGAACGGGGGAGCGATTTTGAGCGGGCTGGGGCTGACCTTGTCGGTGGAGTGGCACTTCGCACAATACAGCAGCGCAAGACGCCGGCCTTGTTCGACGCTTGAAGCCGTAGCTGGGCTCGAGGGGAGAAGCAAGTCCGCGGCAAGTATGGCGCCTGCTATCGCACGCACAGTTCTCCTCACATCGTGCTCCATCAATGCGACATCATGACAGGAACAGTCATGCTGCGGAACGTCTCCTGCGTGACACCGCCGAACACCGTTTCCTGAAATCGAGAATGGCCGTAACCGCCCATGACCAGTAGATCGAGGCTTTCATCCGCAGCGATCGACAGGATGCTCGCTTGCAGATTACTGCGGTCGCATTGAAGTGAAACGGTCTTTGCCGGCAAGCCCTTCCGCGCTAGGTGCGTCAGGAGGCGTTCGGGCGATGCGTCGGGCGGCGCCTCGGATGCATTGAGGGTGATGATGGTCAGAGCGTCTGCCAGGGTGATGAACGGCATCGCGTCCCGTAAGGCGCGGGCGGCAAGGCGACTGCCGTCCCAGCAAATACCGACGCGTGCCGCCTTAAACGTACCCCGGAAGGTATAAGGAATGAACAGCATGGGCCCGCCCGACTGCAGCAGGAGCTCCTTAGGAAGCTGGTTGTCGAACGTCTCGCAATCAGGGTCGCCTTGTGACACGATCGTCAGATCATAGAGGCGAGCCGCTGCCCCAGCTTTCAAGACGATCTCGGCAGTTGTCTCGCTCAGTGCGTATTTCCCGTAGTTGATTCGGGCGTTCTTCGCCTCGATCTCGAAAATTCGCAGTGCAGCTTGGGCGCGTTCCAGCGCACGTTCATACTCGACTTGCAGAGATGCTGCGATGGCCGCGCCGCCTTCCGCCACAAACGGCACATTCGTCGAGGCATATCCTGTTGCAAGTGCATCCAGATGCGCGCCGGCACTGATCGCCAGGGAAACGGACGCATCGATGGCGGGGCGCGGCGAGCGCTCTGTTGGAATATGCACCAGTAGATCCTTGAACATGCGTGCCTCCCGTTTCGGTCTTGCCGTCACAGATCAGCACATGTCGCCGTTGGGAGACTTGACGCACGTCAAAGCGGCAGCAGGAACGCCGGATATCGTCCTAACCGCGCAGGCGGGAGTGCTAAACATGGCGCGGGTGGCATTGGTTACGGGCGGTACCAGAGGCATTGGGGCCGCCATATCGCAAGCGCTTCAGACGGCGGGCTACCGGGTAGCTGCCACCTACGCCGGAAACGCCGAGGCGGCCAAGGCCTTCATGAACCGAACGGGCATCTCGTCCTATCAATGGGACATTGGTGATTTCGATGCTTGCGCCATCGGAGTGAAGTCCGTTGAGACCTCGCTCGGGCCGATCGACGTTCTCGTCAACAATGCCGGGATCGTTCGTGACGCGACGCTCCACAAGATGAGCAGGACGCAATGGGATGCCGTGATCCGCACCAATCTCGACGGTGCGTTCAACATGTGCCGGCAGGTCATCGACGGCATGCGTGCGCGACGATATGGTCGAATCATCAATATCTCGTCGATCAACGGACAAAAAGGCCAGTTCGGTCAGACCAACTATTCTGCGGCGAAAGCCGGCGAGCTTGGGTTCACCAAGGCATTGGCGCTGGAAACGGCGCGCCTCGGAATCACGGTCAACGCCATCTGCCCGGGCTATATCCATACCGAGATGCTGGATGCTGTGCCGCGAGACGTTCTGGAGAAGAGCATCCTGCCGCAAATTCCGGTCGGCCGTCTTGGACAGCCAGAAGAGATTGCGCGCGCCGTCGTGTTTTTGGCGGCAGAAGAGGCGGGTTTCATCACCGGATCGACGCTGTCGATCAATGGCGGTCAGTACATGATCTGAAGGTCGCCCGCCTATCGCTTTCAACTCGCCAAGACGCTCACTCCCGGGCCTTACAGAATCGAAACTGCGAGGCGCTTGGCAATCTCCGCGGAGACGAGATAAGCGGCCGCGATAGCGAATATCGTCGCCACGAGTGCGGCAGAAGGAGCGGTAAAGCCGAATAGGTGTGCCCATGGGCCGAGCGCAAGTCCCTCGCCCAAGATGAGGGCGCCGAAGGACGTTGCGATCAAGATGGCGTGGGGGCGGATTGCGCGCCACGGTCTCCGGCGAGACCTGATTACGAAAATCACCAGGATCTGCGTCGATATTGATTCCACGAACCATCCGGTCTGAAACAGTGCCGCGTCGGCTTCAAATAGCTTGAGAAGAACGGCAAAGGTGACCACGTCAAACACGGAAGAGACCATTCCCATCACGATCGTGAAGCGAAGGATCTCTGCCATGTTCCAGGTTTCCGGTCGCGCGACGTCTTCATGGTCGACCTCATCGAAAGGAATGCCAACTTCGGAGAGGTCGTAGATCAGGTTGTTCAACAGAATCTGCAGGGGTAGCAGTGGCAGAAACGGAAGAACGATCGAGGCCAAGGCCATCGAAAGCATGTTGCCGAAGTTGGAACTTGTTCCCATTCGGACATACTTCAGGATGTTGGCAAACGTCCTGCGGCCTTCGCGCACGCCGGCCGCAAGGACTGAAAGGTCGGCAGCGAGCAGGATCATGTCGGCGGCTGCGCGGGCGACTTCGGTCGCGCCCGTGACGGATATGCCGACATGGGCTGCGTGGATCGCCGGGGCGTCGTTGACGCCGTCTCCCATGAAGCCGACCACATGGTTGCGATGGCGGAGTGCGGCAATGATCCGTCGCTTCTGATCAGGATCGATGCGGGCAAACAGATCGATATTATCGACCCGGGCCGCGAGCGCTGCATCGGTGAGCCCGGAGATCTCAACTCCGGTCATGACACGATCCGACTGAAGACCGACCGAACGAGCGACGTGAGAGACGACGGCGCCATGGTCACCCGAGAGTATCTTTACTGCTATGCCCAGCGAGGTAAGAGCTTCAATGGCTGAGGCTGCATCCTGCTTCGGTGGATCAGCGAAGACACAGAACCCAATCATTGTCAGATCCGCCTCGTCGCCAATGGCAATCGTCTGCTGTGCCGGAGAAATGGATCTGACGGCGACAGCTAGAAGCCGAAAGCCGTCCCGGGCATATCGGTCCTGAATATCGCCCATTCTTTTCTGCCAGGCGGAGTCGAGCGGATGGGCCAGACCATCGATGTCCACGGCGACGCAGCGGGCTAAAATGGCTTCCGGAGCCCCTTTTGCGATCAAAATGTGTTCGTCGCCCCGTGCCACCAGGACCGACAGGCACCTCCGCTCGAAGTCGAACGGTACTTCCGAGAGTCGAACCCAGCCATCTATGCCGCCGTCTTTCGCTGAGAGTATCGCCCGGTCGAGCGGACTTCTGACCCCGGCTTGGAAGGTGCTGTTGAGGTACGCGAGGCGCAGAATGCGATCACTAGGTCGCCCTCTCGGATCGACATGCGCGTCAAGCGTGATTGTGGCGTCCGTCAACGTTCCCGTCTTGTCCACACAAAGCGTGTCCATCGCGCCAAGATCGTGAATGGCCGACAGTCGCTTGACGATAACCTTTCGTTCCGCCATGCGCAGAGCGCCTCGGGCGAGCGTTACAGTCATCACCATGGGCAGCAGTTCGGGTGTCAGGCCGACGGCGAGTGCCACCGCAAACAAGAAGGACTCCATCGCAGGACGTTGCGCGACGAGATGCGCCATCAATACGAACAGGGTGAGAAACAGTGTAAGCCGAAGGATCAGCAGTCCAAGCTTTCGGACACCCTCCTCGAGCGATGTTGGCGGCACGTTGGCTGCCAGTGCTGCAGCGATCGCACCAAATCGCGTGCCGCTTCCGGTTTTCACCACCATCATCTCGCCGCTTCCGCCGACAGTGCTGGTTCCGGCGAACAGGGCATTCGTTGCTTCTGCTGGCATGGCCGCGGAGCAGGGGGCATTCGTCTTGAAGGCCGGAAACGGTTCGCCCGTCATCAAGGCCTCATTGACCTGCAATTCATGGGCGTCGAGGACGATGCCATCGGCAGGTATGAGGTCACCGATGCGGAGTTTCACGATGTCTCCGGGGACGAGCGACGTCACCGGTATCGTAACGTCTTTGCCATCCCGGACGACGTCGGCTTGAATGGCGACCGATTCCCGCAACGCGTCGGCCGTCAGTTCGGCGCGATGTTCCTGAACGATGTCCAACGTGAGGGACAGAGACAGCACGGTCGCGATGATTGCGAAACTGCCAATGTCGCCGCTTAGCCCAGATACGAGCGCAGCCGCCAGCAGCATCGCAACCAGGGGGTTCCAAAGGCGTTGGCCGAGTTTGTGCAGGACCGAGCGGCGTTGAGAGGAGTCGGCGCGGTTCGCGCCGAAGATCGCCAGGCGCCGGTCCGCTTCGACCTGCGATAGCCCGTTCGGACCGGACCCTAGCGCGCGGCAGAGGACGTCACTTGGTGCTTGCCAGAATTCGGCAGCGGCCAAAGCGTCGGCCGCGCTGGGCTGCTCGATCATCGAAGGCCTCGCCGAGCCGTTGGTCACTAGGCCAGGAAGGTAAGAGGCAGCTCAATCTCCGAGTTGATGCAGCTCAATTCGTTCCCGGACAACGCGGTTAGCTTGCGTGGGGCCAAAGGAGTTCACCATGTCGCCTCCAGCATCCGTCGGCCGTATTCCGGTTGCTTCAAATTCTGACCGGATCCTCGTCGAGCCCATGGCTATCGAGGCACAGACGACAGCGCAGCCGTCCAGCTCCGATGCCGCGGTCGATGACATCGATCGATCCTTCCACGCGGCGCTGGCGCGGTTGACCGGCGGGGTCTCGCCGGCAGCGCTGGCCTTAGCTTTTGCCGATTGGCAGCTGCACCTTCTGGCCTCGCCGGGCAAGCAGGCCAGTCTTGCCGGCCGGGCGATCCAGAATGCGTTTGACCTTGTCGATGCCATGGTACCGAGGCATGCGGTATTCAAGCCTTGGTCCGTGATCCGGCCGCTGGAGAACGATCGCCGTTTCACAGGACCCGATTGGGAGCTGCCATCCTTCAATCTCCTGGCCCAGGCTTTCCTGCTGAACCAACAATGGTGGCATTCGACGACGACCGGTATTCACGGACTGGCCCATTCGAACGCGGCGATCGCCGACTTCGCGCTTCGCCAATGCCTGGATACGGTGGCGCCGACGAATTTTGCCGTCAGCAATCCTGAAGTTCTGCGCAAGATCATGGAGACCGGCGGCGGCAACTTCGTCTATGGCCTGCACAATTTTGTCGAGGATTGGCAGGCCCTGCTCGCTGGCGCAAGGCTCAGGAGCGATCAGACCTATGTGGTGGGTAAAGACGTTGCCATCACGCCCGGCAAGGTCGTCTATCGCAACGAGCTGATCGAGCTCATCCAGTATTCCCCGACGACGCCGACCGTGCGGCCCGAACCCGTTCTGATCGTGCCTGCCTGGATCATGAAGTATTACATTCTCGATCTGACGCCGCGCAATTCTCTCGTCCGTTACCTGGTCGAAAGCGGCTTCACTGTCTTCATGATTTCGTGGAAGAACCCAACGCCACAGTATCGCAATTTCGGTCTCGAAGATTACCGCGAGCTCGGAGTGGATGCCGCGATCACGACCATCAACTCGCTTCGGCCTGGACAGGCGATTCACGCCGCCGGCTATTGCCTCGGCGGTACCCTGTTGTCGATCGCGGCGGCCCGGCTGGCCCGCGAGCGGCCCGACTGCCTGCGAACGGTGACGTTGCTCGCGGCGCAAACCGATTTCACGGAAGCCGGCGAGCTCACCTTGTTCATCAATGAAAGCCAGGTCGCGTTCCTGGAGGACATGATGTGGCGGCAGGGGCTGCTCGCAACGGCACAGATGGCAGGGGCCTTTCAGATGTTGCGGACAAATGACCTGCTTTGGTCGCGCGTCGTGCGGGACTATCTGGTCGGAGAGCGGGCCGCGCCAAGCGAGCTGATGTCGTGGAACGCCGATGCCACGCGCATGCCCTACCAAATGCATTCAGACTATTTGCGGCGCCTGTTCCTCAACAATGATCTCGCCGAGGGACGCTATCAGGTCAATGGCAGGCCAGTCTCGCTCGCGGATCTGCACATACCGATGTTTGTCGTCGGCACGTTGCGCGACCATGTCGCGCCGTGGAAGTCGACGTACAAGATGAACTTCCTTGCCGATGCAGACGTCACCTACGTTCTGACGAGTGGCGGACACAACGCCGGCATTGTCGCACCGCCAGGCGAAGAGGGGCGCAGCTACCAGGTGCGCACAAAGAAGGCTCATGATCCGTATCTCGGTCCGGACGAATGGATCAAGTGCGCGCCGTCTCACGAAGGATCGTGGTGGACGGAGTGGACGCGATTTCTCGCCGCGCATTCCGGTCAGTTTGTTCCGAGCTCGTTGGCGGCAGATTCGGGACAGAAGAGCGCGGCCTCGGATGACGCGCCGGGCTCTTACGTGCTCGAGCAGTAGACGCGGGGGTCACGGCTGCAAAACCGCCGCGCCAGTCAGCTTGCCCGCCCTCAGACGGGCAAGCGCTTCATTGGCCTCGACGAGCGGGAATACCGTCGTGTGCGTCTGGATATTGATCTTTGCGGCGGCGGCGAGAAAATCGATGCCGTCCCTTCGCGTGAGGTTCGCGACCGATACGATCTGCCGTTCGCCCCAAAGGATACGATAGGGGAACGTCGGAATGTCGGACATATGAATGCCGGCGCAAACAACGCGACCGCCCTTGCGCACCGCGCGCAGGGCAAGCGGCACCAACGCTCCGACCGGCGCGTAGATGATGGCGGCATCGAGTTCGGTCGGCGGAACGTCCTCTGAAGCGCCGGCCCAGTCGGCGCCGAGCGAAAAGGCAAGTTGCCGCGCTTCCTTGTCGTCGCCACGGGTGAAGGCGTAAACTTTCCGTCCCTGTGAGCGGGCCATCTGCGCGACGATATGGCCGGCCGCGCCAAAGCCATAAATGCCGAGCGTCTTGCCGTCGCCGGCCATCACAAGGGATCGCCAGCCGATCAGCCCGGCGCAGAGCAGGGGTGAAAGGGCGGCGTCCTCGCCGTGCTCGCCGAGTGGAAAGCAATATCGGGCATCGGCGACGAGGTGGCTGGCAAAGCCGCCATCGCGCGTGTAGCCGGTGAATTCAGGGCGATCGCACAGATTTTCCTTGTCGGTGCGGCAATAAAAGCACTCACCGCAGGTGAAGCCGAGCCATGGAACACCTACGCGCATGCCCAGCTCCAGCTCGTTGACGCCCGCACCGAGTGCATCGATGCGGCCCACGACTTCATGCCCCGGGATAATCGGATAGGAAATGTCGGGTAACTCGCCATCCACCACGTGCAGGTCAGTCCGGCACACGCCGCACGCGCTGACCTTGACGCGGACCTCGCCGGGGCCGGGGACCGGGTCGGGTCGTTGCTGGAATGTCAACCGCTCGCCGCGCGCGGAGAGAACCATCGCGTACATGTCGCATTCCCGCGGCTCGTCGTGCGTCGTCCGGTCTTGTCTCGCCGGATCTGGAAGTCAGTGTGCGCCGTTCGCTACGCCAGCGCAACATCCGACTTCCCACAGGTTCTCGGCGCACGAGGATGAATCAGGCGTCGAGATTGTGCAGGCGCTGGCGGTTGCGCAGCACAATCTGGCGGGCGCCAGAGAAACCGAGAATGCCCTGAGCGTGCAGCTGTGACAGCGCGCGGGACACGGTCTCGAGGGTGAGGCCGAGATAGTCGCCGATGTCGCGGCGGCACATCGGCAGTGCCATCATGCCCGCGACGGCGAGACGGCGGTCCATTTCGAGCAGAAAGGTTGCGACGCGCTCCATCGCGGTCTTGCGTCCGAGCAGCAGCATGTGGTTTTCGGCGTGGCGCAGCTCCGAGGCGGTCATTGTCCAGAGCTTGTGGGCGACCTGGGCGTCGGTGCCGGAGGCCTTCTCAAGGCTCGCGCGCTTCACCAGGCGCACCGTGGTGTCGATGATGGCCTCGGCGGCGAGCCGATGGCTGGCGCCGGATTCCAGACCGAACACGTCGCCGGGAAGGTGAAAGGCGCCGATCTGGCGGCGGCCGTCGGAAAGAAGCTTGTAGCTGCGCACCGCACCGGTGATGACCTGGTAGACATATTCGGCCGGCTCATCCTCGCCGTAAATCTCCTCGTCCTTGCGGTACGAGAATTCGGTGGCGACAAGGCCGACATGGCCGGTGATCGCGCCGAGCCGATCGGCGACGGGATGGAGGGTAACGGCAACCTTGCTGCCGCTGATCGGAGTGTTGATTGCCTTGGTGTCGAGTGACTGGGTCAGCATCTGAGCCATCTCCGTTGTGATGACCGATGCTTACGTCGGAACGAGGCGCGGGAAAATTTCGAACGATATCTTAAGGGGCTCTACTTACGTAGAATCCCGCAGGTCAGCCTAAGGTGCTTCTGATGGCGACCGCACGCATGATGCGCGGCGGCCCAACTGCCGATGTTGCCGATCTCCGCCATTTTGTCTTCCGCTGCGCGCCATCCGCTAGGGGGGTGCAACAGGCGGCTTCCGCAGGCTCTTGACTGCGATCGCAACTAGCGGCGTGAGAAGCGGGAGCAGGCCGCTCAGCGGGTGGTGGATCGTTCCCGTCACTTGAGCGTGGAGCGCGCGCGCCTCGAGCTGAATGGCTTCGATTGCTGCACCATGGATTTCATTGGCGAGCTCGATCTCGCGTCCTGACGGCGGCCGCCTCGCGACGAGGAACAGCATTGCCGCGATGCCGAAATTGATGGTGCCGAGAACGGCCGCCGCGACGATTGCGCTCCAGATCTGGACCAGGGCGAAATAGGCCGACAATTCCAGCATCAGCAGACCGAAGGTGGCGATCAGCGCTGCGAAAGTCCGCAGGCCGAGCCCGATCAGGAGGTGCCGCAGTCTGATGTCGGCGATGATCCTGTCGGTGCGCCAGAGCACGCGCAGGTGTTTGATGATATTTTCCGTAGCCACCTAGTGTCTCCTCAGCATGAATCCGACGACGACGCCAAGTGCGAACGCCGAAGCGAGCGACGCCGCCGGACGCTCTGCGAGGAGGCTATGGAGCTCCTCTTGCTCCTCGCTGACGGTCTCGCCGAGTTCGGTCAGCGCGGCCTTGATCTGGTCGGCCAAGGCCTCGACACGGTCTTCCGGCGCATTGAGCGTCTGCTCCCCGGCCTTGTTCAGCAGCTGCGTAACATCGATCTTCATCGCGTTCAGTTCGTCGGTCATGCTGCCGGTGTCGAACATTGGCGGCCTCCATTGAATGGAAGAAGCCTATGCGAGCCGGTTCGTGAGCGATTGATTTGCGTCAACGGCGTGTTCCCGGTTTGACGCAGGTCAATCCAGGTGCGTGGCGGCGACCTAGAAACCTAGACGGATCAGGAGCGATCCCGTGAGGATGCAAGCGTGAACTCGGAACCAATGCTGCTGACGACGCCGTCTGGCGACGGGCTCGAACTGCGGCCCGAGGGGTCATGGATCGCCGCCAACGTGTCGAGGCTCGAAGCGCTCTCTCTAGCGGCAAGAGCGGCTGTCGATCGATCGAAGGCAGTGACGCTTGATATGGCCGGTGTCAGCGAACTCGACACGCTCGGCGCCTGGCTTCTGGAGAAACTGTCGCGTCGGGCAGAATCCTCCAGCCGATCGGTCGAGGTGGTCGGAATAGCCGACAATTTCGCCGGCCTGTTGGACGAAGTGCGTCAGGTCAACCGGCACAATCCACTGCCGACACCTATGCCCAACCCGGTTCTGCACGGGCTGCACGATCTCGGCAAGTCCACGGTCGATGCGCGGGAGGACATCAGGATCTTCCTTCAGATGCTCGGCGCACTGTTCATGTCTGTGGCGGGGGTCCTACGCCGCCCGCGGTCGTTGCGGCTGACGTCACTGGTCTACCAGCTCTACCGCATCGGCTGGCAGGCGATCCCGATCGTCATGCTCATCACTTTCCTGATCGGCGCGATCATCGCGCAGCAGGGCTTTTTTCATTTCCGCCGGTTCGGCGCGGAGTCCTACACGGTCGACATGGTCGGCATCCTCGTGCTGCGCGAGTTGGGCGTGCTGATCGTTGCGATCATCGTCGCTGGCCGTTCGGGAAGCGCATACACCGCCGAGCTCGGTTCCATGAAGATGCGCGAGGAGATCGATGCGCTCTCGACCATGGGGCTCGATCCGGTCGACGTCCTGATCCTGCCGCGGGTGGCCGCCCTCGTGATTTCATTGCCGATCCTCGCCTTCATGGGCTCGATCGCGGCGCTCTATGGCGGCGGGCTGGTCGCGCAGTTTTACGGCGACATGGGCCCGGCAATCTACATTGCGCGCCTGCATGAGGCCATTTCCGTCACCCATTTCGAGGTCGGCATCCTGAAAGCGCCGTTCATGGCGCTGGTGATCGGGATCGTCGCCTGCAGCGAGGGATTGCGCGTCAAAGGCAGCGCCGAATCGCTTGGCAGGCAGACGACGACCTCGGTGGTGAAGTCGATCTTTCTGGTGATCGTTCTCGACGGCCTGTTCGCGATCTTTTTTGCCTCGATCGGAATGTGACGATGTTGGATTCAGTGCAGGAGCCTGCGATCCGCGTCCGTGACCTCGTGGTCGGCTTCGGTCGGCAGACCGTGCTGGACAATCTGTCGCTTGACGTCCGCCGCGGGGAAATCCTGGGACTGGTCGGAGCGTCCGGCGGCGGCAAGTCGGTCCTGATGCGCACCATCATCGGGCTCGTCCCGCGGCGAGGGGGCACTATCGAAGTCATGGGACAGCCGATCGGCAGTGCGCACGACCGCAGCGCACATGGCGCGGCCGGCACATGGGGCATCTTGTTCCAGCAGGGCGCGCTGTTCTCCTCGCTGACGGTCCGGCAGAATGTCCAGTTCCCGCTACGCGAAAACCTCGTCCTGTCTCAGGATCTGATGGATGAAATCGCGATCGCTAAGCTTGAGATGGTTGGGCTGCGGGCGGAGGACGCCGACAAATATCCGTCCGAGCTGTCCGGCGGCATGACCAAACGCGTTGCGCTGGCACGCGCCCTGGCGCTCGATCCGCCGATCCTGTTCCTGGACGAGCCGACCTCCGGTCTCGATCCGATTGCGGCCGGTGACTTCGATGCCCTGATCCAGACCTTGCAGAAGACCCTGGGGCTCACTGTGCTCATGGTGACCCATGATCTCGCAAGCTTGACCACAGTCTGCGACCGCGTCGCGGCGCTGGCCGACGGCAAGATCGTGGCGATCGGTCCGATGCGCGAACTTCTTCAATCCGAGCATCCCTGGGTGCGAGCCTATTTCCACGGCAAGCGTTCCCAGATGCTGCAACCCCACATGAGATGAGACATGGAAACCCGCGCTCCCCATGTGTTGATCGGCGCCTTCGTGCTGGCTGCGATCCTTGCGGTCTTCGGCTTCGTCTATTGGCTGAACAATACGGGCGGCATTGGGCCTCGCACGACCTATCGGGTACAGTTTCAGGGGCCGGTGCCCGGCCTCCTGGTCGGCGCCGGCGTGTTGTTCAACGGCATCCGCGTCGGAGAGGTCACAGAACTGGGTCTCACCCAGGACAATCCGCGTTTCGTCAATGCGACGATTTCGGTCGCGTCTGCGACCCCCGTGCGGGCCGACACGAGGGTTGGCCTCGATTTCCAGGGGCTGACCGGCGTGCCGGTGGTGGCGCTGGAAGGCGGCACGAGCGTCGCCAAATCGGGCGAGGTAGTGACCTTGATCGCCGACGCCGGGGCGGGGCAGAGCGTGACCCAGGCCGCGCGCGATGCGCTGCGGCGGGTTGACACTGTACTAGCTGAGAACTCTGGTCCGCTGAAGGATACGATAGCCAATGTTAGGACCTTCTCGGACGGACTGGCGCGCAACACAGGCAAGCTCGACGGCATCGTCGCGGGGCTGGAAAGAATGACCGCGGGCGGAGCGCAAGGTCCGAAGGTCACTTATGATCTACATGCTCCAAGAGATCTCGGATTGGCAGGAAAGGCCCTGACCGCATCATTGGCGGTTCCGGAGCCCACTGCCGTTGCAATGCTGCAGACGCAGCGCATGTTATTTGCCCCGGGCTACGACAATGCGGGCTTTGCCGATTTCCTGTGGGCCGATAGCGTTCCAAAGCTGCTACAGGCGCGGCTGATCGACAGCTTTGAGAATTTCGATATCGCACATGCTCCCTTGCGTACCGCCGATTTGAGCCAGGCTGACTACCAGCTCTTGATCGATATCAGGCGCTTTGGCATCTCCACGGACACCCCGCAGGTCGAGATCGAATTCTCCGCGAGGATCGTTGACAAGGAGGGCAAGGCAATAGCATCCCGGTTGATGGAAGCGAACGAGAAGCTCGAGAAGATCGAGCCAGCCGCCGCAGTCGCGGCATTCGATGTCGCATTCGCACGAATCGTGAAGAGCCTGATCAGCTGGACGGTATCATCAGTGGTGAAAACCTAGCTCGCTCTCCGCGGATAGGGCGAGCGAAGTCCACCACAATTCGTCGAGACAGACCAACCACGGAAGGATGCGAACAACCACCCGGACACGTGCGTCAGCCGAACCATAATCGTAGAGCGTCCAGTGCACGACCTCCGATGACAGCCGCTGCCAGGGCTGGGAATGCGACGCTTGTCTTGATGAGGATCAATTGGTTGGGCTGGACGAGGCTTAGCTTGGCGGGCAAGGAGAACTCAGATGGCCATCAAGGACGTCTTTTTGCCGCTGGTCGATGAACCCACCGCCCCGGCGCTTGCTGCAATCGAGAAATGCGTGGCCGTCGCAGCCCATCTAGGCGCGAGGATCACAGCGGTTGCAGCTGAACAAGACATAGTGGCGCGACCGAAAGTGGTGATCTCCGCCGACCTGGACAATGCCGCAGAAACTGAAGCCTTTCGCAGTGTCACAGATGCGAGAAGTCTTCTGAAGGCGTTCGAGAGCGGCGCTTCGCGCGTCGGGGTCCGGGCCGAAAGCCGTTTGCGTAAAGTTGCGCCACAAATGGTTGCGCCGGTCCTGGCAGAATGCGCAAGATTCAGTGATCTCACGTTGATACCCGTCAAATCACACGACAGCCGGACGGAAGCAATCGTCGAGGCGTTGCTGTTCGAATCCGGTCGTCCCCTTCTCCTCTGTCCCGAGGACCGCGCGGGCGAATTGCGGCCGACCTTCGACGATGTCATGATCGCCTGGGACAGTTCGGCGCGTGCGGCTAGGGCAGTCGGTGATGCATTGCCGATCCTTCAGGAGGCGAACTCGGTTCGGCTGGTCACTGTCACGGATGAGAAGAGCGATGCCATCATGCAGTCCGGAGCGCAGGTGCTCGATCACCTCAGGGAACATGACGTCTCTGCGGAATTTGAAACCGTGCCGATCGACGGTAGCTCGATCGGCAAGGTGCTCGCGAACTGGGCACACCTTAACGGGATCGACATTATCGTGATGGGGGCCTACCGCCATTCTCGGCTCAACGAGAACATCTGGGGCGGCGTCACCAAGACCATCCTCGGCAAGCCGCCGTGCTGGGTTATGATGTCGCATTAGGGCGCATTGCCTCACTAAAAATGTTACCGGACAACTTTCCTGTCGTGTCTGGGGCGGAGCTGCCGAATCAGTTCGGTGGCGGGTATGGCAGGGAAGATCAGCATGCGCGCAAAGCGCGAGATCACATCAGCGCTGGTGGAGCGTTATCGGGCGAGCGGACGGCTCGAGAAGGCACGGATCCTGGACGAGCTGTGTGCCCTTACGGGATGGCATCGTAAGCACGCGATCCGAGCACTGTCGGTGGACGGGGCATCGGGATCGGCCGTGCCGCGGCGACGGGGCCGCAGTTACGGAGCTTCCATTCGCGTTGCACTGATTGTGCTCTGGGACGCCTCTGACCGGCTCTGCAGTAAGCGGCTCGTCGCGATGATCCCGTTTTTGCTTCCGGCACTTGAACGGCACGGCAGATTGAAGCTTTCTGCCGATGAGAGGTCGAAGGTTTTGAAGGTGAGCGCGGCGACGATCGATCGCCTGCTGAGCGACGTAAAGATCGCAGCAGCCGGAGGGCGCCGACGGCGGGCGGGCTTTTCTAGTGCCGTACGGCGGCAAGTCCCGGTGCGTACATTCAATGACTGGGGATCACCTCCGCCGGGGTACTGCGAAGCGGATCTGGTTGCGCACGGCGGCATGTCCGTATCTGGCGCGTTCATTCAGACGCTAACAATGGTGGATATCGCAACGGGGTGGACCGAATGCTTTCCGCTCGTCGTGCGTGAAGCAGCTCTTGTGATCGAAGCTCTCGAGCGGGCGCAGAACCTATTTCCCTGGCCCATTCGGGGGCTAGATTTTGATAACGACAGCGCCTTCATGAACGACACGGTCGTGTCGTGGTGCCGTTCTCACGACGTCGAAGTCACTCGTTCCAGGGCCTACAAGAAGAACGATCAGGCATTCGTTGAACAAAAGAACGGAGCTATCGTTCGCCGCCTGGTGGGCTACGGGCGGTTTGAAGGCATTGATGCCGCTCGCTCATTAGCTCGCCTGTTTGCTGCGGCACGGCTGCACATCAATTTCTTCCAGCCCTCGTTTAAGCTGAAGGAGAAGCACCGCGAAGGTGCCAAGATGATCAAGCGCTATCTTCCTCCCGCTACGCCGTACGAAAGAGCATTGGTCCACCCGAGGCTCAATGAGGCATTCAAAGGTCGGCTGCGGGAGATTTACCGGACGCTTGATCCGGTGGCATTGCTGGCACAAATGCGGGACGCTCAGAATGAGCTGGGTAAGCGCGTCGATCAACGGGCTGGAAAGCCAGCGATGACTGTCGCGCAGGGGCATAGCGACTTAGCGGCCTTTGCCCGAGAGCTCGGCGACGGTTGGAAACAGGGTGAGCAGCGGGGCATTCATCGTCGTCGCTATGTGCGGCGCAAGCCTGTGCCACGTCGGCCATCGATGCTCGACCCCTACATTCCCATCATCGAGGAATGGCTCGCCGCGGCTCCGCACTTGTCCGCGGTCGATCTTCTCTCCCGGCTGGAAGCGCATGCGCCCGGTCGGTTCAGCGGCCATCAGCGGCGCACGGTGCAGCGATTGGTCAAGAATTGGCGATCAAAGGCCGCTCGACAGCTCATCAGCAGCACAGAGATCACACTATCGGGCCAAGCTTCGTGCCTTAGTATTTAAATCCTTACAGGTTCTTTCGCCGAAGCACCGCAAGCCGCTCGCTCGCTACGGCGCTCTGTAGGGCGCGCTTCGCGAGCAGCTTGCTCCGACTCGCGGCAGCCGATCCAGAAAAACACCAGGGTGCGCTTCGGTAACATTGTCATCTGAGGCAATATGTAGGGGCGCCGAGCCTCGTCGCGAAGCAGGATCCAGCCCGCGGCCCTCGCCCACACGAGGATCGACGTTGACGTCGACTTACCGTCTGGACAATTTTGCTGTCGCCTCGTTCGGCGGCGCTCGTCGGGTCCAGCCCTCGCCAGGTTTCTGTTGGCCGCGGCGATGAAAGGCTTGGCGGACCGGCCGACAGCGCCTCGAGGCGCCTTTCTGCAACGATTTCGGCGCCGGGTCAGGGCCGATTTGGCCCTCGCAGGGCGACCTGTTCGGCGGGCATGGCGCCAAAGCCTGACAACTCCACGGCCAATGACCGACCGCCCGGGCGTTCCACCAGAGAGCCCCGGCAATCGGCGCCGGTCTCGCGATGTGCTACCTAGCGATATCGCCTCGGTCCGGAGCCTCGATGCAACCTCCTCGTCCAGCCCTGCTTCGACACACGCTGATCGCAATATTCGCACTCGCGGCGATCGGGGCGGCGGGTTGGCTGGCTTACGTTCTGGCGCTCGATGCCGGCTTTGCGCGCATGCAGCGCGAGGCCAATGACCGGCTTGCGCTGATCGCCAGCACCTTCGATGCGACGGTCGCGCGCTATCGCTATCTGCCGGCGGTGCTGTCGCTCGCCGATCCCATCCGTGAGCTTTATCGCAGTCCAAAGGACGCCGCGGCGATCGCCGCCGCCAATCGCTACCTTCAATCCCTCAACCAGAGTGCGCGATCCGCGGAGCTATATGTGCTCGACAGTACCGGCCTCGCGCTGGCAGCGAGCAATTTCGACCAGGAGTCGAGTTTCGTCGGGCACGGCTACGCGTTCCGCGGCTACTTCGTCGATGCCATGCGCTTCGGCGAGGGCCATTATTACGCCGTCGGTGCAACGACCGGACAGCCCGGCTATTTCCTGTCGCATCGGATCACCGAGGGCGGCAAGACCCTCGGCGTCGCCGTGGTCAAGATCGATCTCTCCGCGCTCGAGGCCGAGTGGGCGCGTGCGGGCGACCTCGTGGCGATGGAGGATGAGAACGGCGTGATCTTTCTCGCCAGCCGCGAGGACTGGAAATATCGCCCGCTGGTGCCGGTCCCCGCCGCGCGCCTCGCAGAGCTGAACGCCGTGCAGCAATTCGGTCAGGCCATCGACCCGGCGCCGGTCTTCGTGCCCAAGGGCAATCGTCAGCGCATCCAGATCGGTCACGCGCGCGGCCGCGGCGATATCGAGCTCGGTGAGTACGCGCTTCAGATCCGTCCCGGCGACCAGGGCTGGAAGCTGCTGCTGTTCTCTGACGTGGTGGACGCCCGGCGCAACGCGGCGACGGTCGCGATCGCCGGCATGTTCGCCCTCATCGCGTCGCTGCTGGTGGTGCTGGTTGCCTATCAGCGGCGTCAGGTCGTCAGGGCCAAGCTCGACGCGCATGACGTTCTCGAGCGACGGGTAGCCGAGCGCACGGAGGAGCTGCGCCGCACCCTCGAAAGCCTCGTGCAGAGCGCCAAGCTCGCCAGCCTCGGTCAGGCGCTTGCCGGTGTCGCGCACGAGATCAACCAGCCGCTGGCGGCGCTGATCACGTACCTCGCGAGCAGCCGCGTCCTGCTCCGCCGCAACGAGGTCGATCGGGCGGCCGCAAACCTCGATCTGATGTCGTCGATCGCCGAGCGCATGAAAGCGCTGATCGATCATTTGCGGACGTTCGCGCGCAAGGAGACCGGCACGCGCAGCGCCGTCGCGCTCGCGCCCGTCATCGACAATGCGGTCCGCCTGCTGCACTACCGCATCGACCACGAGCAGATCGAGGTGGAGCGCCTCGCGCCTGCCGAGCCGCTCCATAGCCTCGCCAACCCGATCCGGCTCGAGCAGGTCGTGGTCAATCTGTTGTCGAATGCGATCGATGCCATGCGCGGGTCCGACCGGCGGGTGCTCCGGGTCGCGCTCTGCAAGGAAGGCACCAGTGCCATGATCGAGGTCGGCGACACCGGCGCCGGCATCCCACCCGAGCACCTCAAAGCGCTGTTCGACCCGTTCTTCACCACCAAGGAGACCGGCGAGGGGCTTGGCCTCGGGCTCTCGATCTCGTACGGGATCGTCAGGGAATTCGGAGGAGATATCTTGGTGGACAGCGCGCCGGGCAAGGGCTCGACTTTCAAGGTCGTCATCCCGCTCATGGATATCGCGTCGGGTGCGCAGCGGCAGGAATTGCAGGCATGAGCGGCTCCGTGCTCGTCGTCGACGACGAGGAGATCGTCCGCAATTCGGTGCGGCAATGGCTGGAACTCGGCGGCTTCACGGTCCGCGCCGCGGCCGGCGCCGACGAGGCCATGCGCCTGGTGAAAGACCTCCCGCCAGACGCCGTCCTGACCGATTTTCGCATGCCGCAGCGATCCGGCCTTGAATTGATGCGCGACATTCACCGCGCCGACCCGGACATTCCCGTGGTGCTCCTGACCGCGCATGGCGACGTGCCGCTGGCGGTGGCCGCGATGCGCGACGGCGCCTACGATCTGTTGCAGAAGCCTCACGATCCCGAGCTGCTCTCGGCGGTCATGACGCGCGCGGTCGAGCGGCGGCAGCTGAAATTGCAGCTTCGCCAGCTCGCAGATCGTCTCGCCGCGCCCGGCGCGATCGATGCGCGCCTGATCGGCCTGTCCAGGCCGACGCAAGCGGTGCGGGCCAGCGTGCTCGAACTCGCCGGCCATGATCGCGACGTGATCATCACCGGCGAGACCGGGACCGGCAAGGAGGTGGTGGCGCGGGCTCTGCACGATTTCGGGCCGCGCGCGAACGCCCCCTTTGTCGCCGTGAACTGCGCTGCGATTCCGGCCGAGCTGTTCGAGAGCGAATTGTTCGGCCATGAGGCCGGCGCCTTCACCGGCGCACGTGGCCCGCGCATCGGGAAATTCGAGCACGCCCATGGCGGCACGCTGCTGCTGGACGAGATCGAGAGCATGCCGCTTCCGTTCCAGGCCAAGATCCTGCGCGCCCTCCAGGAGCGCACGATCGAGCGGGTCGGCTCCAACAAGCTCCTGCCCGTCGATGTTCGCGTGGTCGCCGCCGCCAAGGGCGATCTCGCGGCCGCGAGCCGCCAGGGACGCTTTCGCTCCGACCTCTATTTCCGGCTTGCGGCGGCGGAGATCCACCTGCCGGCGCTGCGCGAGCGCGGCAACGACGTCCTGCTGCTGTTCGAGCATTTTGCCGCCGCTGCTGCCAGGGGCGCTGGTCGCGAGCTGTCGCCGCTGCGGGCGGACGATCTCGATGCGCTGCTCGCCCATGACTGGCCGGGCAATGTGCGCGAGTTGAAGAACGTTGCCGAGCGCTACGCGCTGGGGCTCGCGGCGACCGGCCGCAGCGTTGCCGAGATCCTTCGGCGCGGCGAGCCGGGAGCGCCGCAGCGGACGCTCGCCGATCGTGTCGCGGCCTATGAACGCGCGCTGATCGAGGCCGCCTTGCGCGAGCACGACTGGTCGATTGCCGCCGTCACCGAGGAGCTCGGCGTGCCGCGCCGGACGCTGAACGAGAAGATGGCGAAATACGCGTTGGCGCGGCCCGGCCGCAAGGAGCCCTGAGCCGGGAAGCCGTCGGCGGAAATCCGCTGATGGCGGCCGTCGCATCGGCGGATTCTTGCCGATGCCTTGGCCCTCGCGAGGCGATCCTCCTCGAAGATCTACCCTATTTCCAGCAGCTTTCCGTATTTCCGACGCGCCCCTCACGCTTGGCATGGCCGTTGCTGGAGCAGCGACGAAACCATCCGGTTTTCCAATAAATCAGCGGAGGAATGTCGTGAGTTCACAGGAAGCCTCAATTCAAACTGTCGGCGCACCCGTCACGGAGAGGCGCGCGAACACCGCCGACATGAAGCGCCGGCTGCGCGCGATCTTCGTCGGCTCGGTCGGCAATCTCGTCGAGTGGTACGATTTCTACGCTTATGCGGCGTTCTCGCTCTATTTTGCCAAGGCGTTTTTCCCTGACGGCGACGAGGTGGTGCAACAGCTCAATGCGGCGCTGCTGTTCGCGGCGGGCTTTCTGGTGCGCCCGCTCGGTGGCTGGCTGTTCGGCTATCTCGCTGATCGCCACGGCCGGCGCAATGCGCTGACACTGTCTGTCGTGATGATGTGCTTCGGCTCGCTGATCATCGCGGTGACGCCGACCTATGCCTCGATTGGCCTGGCCGCTCCCATCGTCCTCGGCCTTGCGCGAGTCCTGCAGGGGCTGAGCCTGGGCGGCGAGTACGGCACCAGCGCCACCTATCTCAGCGAGGTCGCCGACGAGAGGAATCGCGGCTTTTACTCCAGCTTCCAGTACGTGACGCTGATCGGCGGACAGCTCTGCGCCATCCTCGTGCTGCTTCTCCTGCAGAAGGTGTTTCTCTCGACCGACGAGATCCGCGCCTGGGGCTGGCGCGTGCCGTTTGCGTTCGGCGCCGTGCTCGCGGTCGTCGCTGCACTGATGCGCAGCAACCTTCACGAGACCGATGCCTTCAGGAGCAGCCAGGGTGCGACGAAGAGATCAGGCTCCATCCGCGCATTGCTGAACTATCCGCGCGAGCTGATGCTGGTGGTGGGCTTGACCATGGGCGGCACAGCGGCGTTCTACACCTACACCACCTATATGCAGAAATTTCTCCGTCTCTCGGTGAAGCTGACCGACGATCAGACCACCATGGTGACGGCGGGCAGCCTCGTCTTCGCGATGGTGCTGCAACCGGTCTATGGTGCGATATCCGACCGCATCGGGCGCAAATGGCTGCTGATCGGCTTCGGTGTGTCGGGCACGGTGTTCACCATCCCCCTGTTGACGTCACTGCAGGCCGCTCACGATGCATTTTCGGCGTTCCTGCTGATTGCCGCCGCCTGGATGATCGTATCGGGCTACACCGCGATCAATGCGGTGGTGAAGGCCGAGCTGTTTCCGACCAGCGTCCGCGCGACGGGGGTCGGGGTGCCCTATGCGCTGACGGTCTCGATCTTCGGCGGCACCGCCGAATCGATTGCGTTGTGGTTCAAGTCCGTTGGTCACGAAAGCTGGTTTTACTGGTACCTGACCGGCTGCATCGCAGTGTCGCTGCTGGTCTACCTGACGATGCGTGACACGAGGACGATGTCTGCGATGAACCGCCACGAATAGGTTTGTTCAGGCAAACGGCGCGGCCGAGATCGACCGCGCCGTCCTGAGTTTCCAGTACAGAGCGTCAGTACTCGTCTGGTGCGAACGCGCGACATCATCTGCGCGCCACCAATACCCCCACCAGGAACGCCACCATCAAAGATGGCAGCGGGGCCTCACGCACCATGCCGCGAACGATGTCGGACCAGTGCTGATCCGGAACGAGTCTCGGCGACCTGACTTCGGCGACCGGCTTGATACCCCACTCTGACGCGAGGTCGGCGATTTCGCTTGAGGCCAGGCGCACGCCGTCACGCACACGGAAGATCGCCGCATCCGCACGGTCGCGGGGCGCAAGCGGCATCACCGTCGCAATCGCTGTGCGCAACGTCATCTCGCCGTAGCCTTGCAGCCGTACCAATTCCTCGGGGTCGGAGGTCATGCGATTGTTTCCTCACAGCGCGAAGTGGCGCGCGATGGTGAAAACCATCGTCGCACACAGGACCAGCGTGGAAACCGCGCCGGCCACACCGCGTGCGAGATGGGCTCGCGTCAGGTGCCTGGTCATGATTCTGCTCCATGCTCACCATGGAAATGGCCGGGCTGGATGTTGGTTCCTTGAGCCGAGCCGAATCATCGAGGCCTGACTACTTCCGCAGCAATTCCCCCAGCGCCGCCGTCGCCTCCGCGCAGCGGATGTCGTCGATCTCCCGCGACAGGCTGAGCGCGCTGGATTTCAGCTCGTCGATCTTCCAGCTTTCCGGATGCTGCTTTTCGAGCTGGCTGAGACGCTTATTCAAATCGTCCAATTTCGACTGAAGCTGCCCGATGCTGGCGGCCCCATTCACGTTCCAAACGCGCTGTGCACGCATTCTCATTCCCCTGATAGTCTCACGGCCTTGTGAGCAGGGTTCGTGGCGGCAATGGGCGTTTCTTTTGTCCAGTCTTAGATCGTCTGGAACCGTTGCAGATCGGCAACGAAAGCGGCGGTGCGCACCGCGCGGCAGCTGCCTCGTCCTCCCTGGAATATTCCATTTTGCCGAAATTTGGAGGGGCGCGGCGGTGATCAGATCAGCCAAAAGCTCGGGCGAACGGCGCTCGGAGTGGTTCCGAGGACGGAATTCACAACGTCGTGTCTTTATTCGGAAACGATCATTTCCTAATATGTCACAATGCAAAAAGCCGTCGCAAAATCCGAGCCATCGGTCCATCCGCCCGGCCGGCCCCGGGAGTTTGACATGGATACCGCGCTGGACGGTGCCATCAGGGTATTTTGCGAGCGCGGCTATCATGCCACCTCGATTGGAGACCTCACCGCGGCCATGCGCCTTGCGACGGGCAGCGTCTACAAGGCCTTTCGCGACAAGCATGCCGTTTTCCTGGCCGCGTTCGAGCGTTACGTCGCGGTGCGTGGGGAGCAAACCCGCAGGGCGGCCGCGCGCGGTGCGAACGGCCGCGACAAGGTGCGCCGTGTGCTCCTGTCCTATGTCGAGCACTCCCAGGGCAGCGAGGGACGCCGCGGCTGCATCGTGGTCGGCAGTGCGATCGAGCTGTCGGCGGTCGATCCGGTGATGCGTGCGCGCGTCACGGCGCAGCTCAAGACCAACGAGGCCTTCCTCGCCGGTCTGATTCGCGAAGGGCAGGCTGACGGCTCGATTGCCCACCATGTCGAAGCCGACGACACCGCGCGGCTGATGATCTGCGTGACGCAGGGCCTGCGCGTCGTCGGCAAGGCACGCGTGCCGCTCGACGGCGAACGCCTGGTCGGCGTCGCGATGAAGCTGCTTGCCTGAATTTTTGCCAAATTAGGAAATGAACGTTTCCTATATGAGGAAATCGGAGACGCTGCAATGACGATGAATGCCACGATCGACGCCACGCCCGGGAGGGATTGCGGTGTCGCAGCGACTGACCTTCGTGCTCGCCGCGGCCTGTGGCATGGTCGCCGCCAACATCTACTACGCCCAGCCACTGATCGCCCCGATCAGTGCCGCGCTCGGCCTGTCGCATGCCGCCGCCGGCCTCATCGTGACGATGACGCAGATCGGCTATGGCACGGGCTTGCTCTTCATCGTGCCGCTCGGCGATCTCGTCGAGAACCGAACGTTGATCTGCACCGTCATTGCGCTCGGCGCGGCGGCACTCGTCGCGGCCGGGTTTGCGACCCATGCGTTGCCGTTCCTGATCGCGGCACTGTTCATCGGGCTCGGCTCGGTCGCGGTGCAGATCATCATCCCCTATGCCGCGCATCTCGCGCCGGAAGCCATTCGCGGCCGCGTCGTCGGTAACGTTTCGACCGGGTTGATGCTGGGCATCATGCTGGCGCGACCGGCCTCGAGCTTCGTCACCGCGGCGTTGTCGTGGCACGCGGTGTTCTTCTGCTCGGCGGCATTGATGGTCTCACTGATTGCTGTGCTTCGCCTCACGCTGCCGAAGCGCAAGCCGGTTGCGCGGATGCATTACGGCACGCTGCTGCTGTCGATGCCGCATCTGGTGCGCACCATGCCGCTGCTCAGGCGGCGCGCGCTCTACCAGGCCGGCCTGTTCGGCGCCTTCACCCTGTTCTGGACGGTGGTGCCGCTGCAACTCGCGAGCCAATTCGGCTTCGCCCAGAGCGGCATCGCGCTGTTCGCGCTGGCCGGCGTCTCCGGTGTGTTCGCGGCGCCGATCGCGGGACGGCTGGCCGATCGTGGTCATAGCCGCAGCGCCACGATTGCCGCGATGCTGTCCGTCGCGCTTGGCTTCCTGGTGACCCATATCGGCGCGGCCGGATCGATGCTCAACCTCGCCTGTCTCACTGTGGCCGCGATCGCGATCGATTTCGGCGTGCAGGGCAATGTCGTGCTCGGCTTCCGCGCCATCTTCGTGCTCGGGCACGAGCATCGCAGCCGCCTCAACGGGCTCTATATGGCGACGTTCTTCGCCGCCGGTGCGGCCGGATCCGCGCTCGGCACCTGGGCGTTCGCGCAAGGCGGCTGGACGCTGGCCTCGGCCATTGGCCTTGTGCTGCCGGTCGCCAGTCTGCTCTACGCGGCCACCGAATAGCGGTATGATTGTATTCCGAGGCCGTTTACCACGCCTTGGATCGGGCGGTCCCGCGGGTGCAGTTTCGGCCTCGCAGATTCCCTGCAGCTGTAGTACTTTGGTCGCAAGCGGCCGGGTCAACGGCGGCAGGGGAGGCGCTATGAGGCGTGCGGGACTGGTTGACGTAGCGCGACTACGGCCATGGTCGTGGCAGGCATTTCTGCTCGGATTCGTTTTGGTCGCATCATCGGCTGCACTTCAGGGCATCTGCGTCGCCCTCGGCGTAAAGCTCTATTTCGCGGCGTTCGTGCCCAGCATTTTCGTCGTTGGCATCCTCGCCGGCGCACCGGCGGCGGCGTTCGCCGCGCTGATCACCGTTCCCCTGGTATGGTGGGCCTTCATGCCGCCCTTCTTCGAGATCACCCCGCTGAGCACCGCCGATGCGGATTCCATCAACCTGTTCTTCCTGCTCGCCGTGCTCGCGATCGGCCTCGCCGATCTCTGCCGCGCGAGCATGATGATCAATCGAGGCGGCGGGTTGAAGCCTTCGGGCGAGAGCGCGGCAACGAATTCGCAATGAACGGCGGCGCGCGAGCAGCGCGTTGCGCTTGCGCAACAGTCCGGCAACCATCCGCACAGCTGCATCGCGCCGCTAACTTTTCAAAAAAGATTTGGCCGCAATTTCTCCCGCGGGATTACGAGGGAGTTTTCGACATGAACGGACTCGCCATTTTCGAGAACGTGCGCCGCTATCGCGGCATCGCATCGCTCTATCGCCAGACCGCGGCGTTTCGGCCGGGCCAGCGCTGGTCGCTGTTGGAGCAGGCCGGCGAGTGGGAAGCTCGCGCGCTCTCGGAGCTGGAAGCCTATTTCGCGGCCCGCGCCGATCACGCGGCTCCGCTCGCTGCCTGAAGCATTGGGCCATACCCGTGGCGACTACGGAGTTACCCCGGCATCTGCGTGTGCTAGCGACTTGCCGGGATCTCCACGACGGCCGGGACGCGCGATGACCACCTTCAACCGCATTTTCACGACAGAACGCCTGCTCCAGATCATCGTCATCCTGGCGGCGACGATCGCGATGAAGCTGATGGGCTGAACGCTCGCCGAGCGCCATCGCTCGCCGAGATCGGGCACCTCGGACAGATGGTTCGAGCCTTCCGAGCCCGGGAAATCGAACATCGCCTGCGCCGGCGGCAGGCGCACCTGGTCGCTGCGGCGGATCAGATGCCATTGCCGCACGATCGGCAGGCCCGCGGCGTCGAGCACGATGAGGCGGCCTTCGGCGAGTTCGGCGCCACCGTGTGCGCCAGGATGAAAGGCGATGCCGAGCCCGCGATCGCCGCCTGCTTGACGGTCTCGTTGCCGCGTGCCGCCGGTTGTGCCAAGGCATGTCACTTCCCCGGTGTGCTACGGGGATTGCCGCTGAGACAATCAACCTCTTTCAGGCCGCGGTAACCAACGCGTCCGAGGCGAACTTTCGATTAACGGTCGCGCAATCCTAAGCGTCGCAACCTGCAGTCCAGGGGCGCCGAGAGAGCGTGGGGATGCGGATCGAAGACATTTGCGGGCATGACGCCCGCACGCGGCGTCAAGCGATGGTTTGAGCATGCACCGCTTGTTCGTCGAGCAGCTTCGCTGCGCCACCGATGAGTCCGGACAGGTTGATCTCGCCAAGCTGGGCGAGCTCGTCAGCGCGGCCTATGAGGCCAGCGATCGCGAGCGCCAGCGGGTTATCGAGGCAAGCGCCCACTCGCCCGATGAGGTCGAGCAGGATCTGCTGCGGACCCAGGAATTCCTCGATACCATCGTCGAGAACATTCCGATTGCCGTGTTCGCGAAATGCGCGAAGGATTCCCGCTACATCCTGCTCAACCGCGCCGGCGAGGACTATTACGGCCTGACGCGCGAGCAGATGCTGGGCCGGACGCCGGAGGAGATATTCCCGCCTGACGTCGCCCGCATGGTCAACGAGCAGGACCGCAGGGTTGTCGCCAGCGGCATGCCGATGTTCCTCGAGGAACATCTGATCGAGGTCGGCGTGAAGGGCCATGACCGCGTCATCAACTCGCGCAAGATGCTGATCACGGACGGCTCAGGCGATCCGCAATATCTCGTTGGCGTAATCGAGGACGTGACCGAGCGCGTCAACACCCAGGAGCGCATCAGTCACCTTGCGCAACATGACGCGCTGACCGACCTGCCGAACCGCAGCGCATTCAACGCGGCGCTCGCCGAGCGGCTGGAACGCGCGCAGAAGGCGTCGACCAGCTTTGCGGTGCTGAGCCTCGATCTCGACCGCTTCAAGGACGTCAACGATGTGTTCGGCCATCCCGTCGGCGATATGATGATGCGGGCAACCGCCGAGCGTCTTGCCGCGGAAGCCGACGGCGCCTTCGTCGCCCGCATCGGCGGCGATGAGTTCATGATCCTGATGCCCGACGACGCCAGGCGCGAAGACGTGCTGTCGCTGGCCGAGCGCCTGGTCGAGGCAATCGGCAAGGAACTCGAGGTCGACGACTATCTGCCCCATGTCGGCCTCAGCGTCGGCATCGCAGTTTATCCCGATGACGGCCCCGATGCCGCGACGCTGCTGGCGAACGCCGATTCGGCGCTGTATCGCGCCAAGCGCGAGGGGCGGGGCAGGGTCTGCTTCTTTGAAACCGAGATGGACCGGGAACTGCGCGACCGCCGGCTGCTGCAGCACGATCTGCGTCAGGCGATGGAGCAGAACGAACTCCTGATCTACTTCCAGCCACAGGCGCGGATGGACGGCGAGATCATCGGATTCGAGGTGCTGCTGCGCTGGAAGCATCCGACGCGCGGTTTCGTGCCGCCGGACCAGTTCATTCCGCTTGCCGAGGAGAACGGGCTGATCATCCAGATTGGCGAATGGGTCTTGCGGGAGGCGTGCCGGGAGGCAGCTTCCTGGCCGCGGCCGTTGCAGGTCGGCGTCAATCTGTCGCCGGTCCAGTTCCAGGCTGGCGATCTCGAACGATCTATCCATCAAATCCTGCTGGAGACGGGGCTCGCGCCGACACGGCTCGAAGTCGAGATCACCGAGGGCGTGCTGATCGGCGATTTCGGCCGCGCCGTCAACCTGCTGCGGCGGCTGAAGGCGCTCGGCATCCGCATCGCGATGGACGATTTCGGCACAGGGTATTCATCGTTGTCTTATTTGCAGTCGTTCCCGTTCGACAAGATCAAGATCGATCGCAGCTTCATCCTGAACCTCGGGGCGACGCCGCAGTCGGCGGAGATCGTCCGTGCGGTCCTGAGCCTTGCACACGCCCTGCACATTCCGGTCGTTGCGGAGGGGGTGGAGACGGAGTTGCAGCGCGCCTTCCTGGCAGGTGAGACTTGTGAGGAGATGCAGGGCTATCTGATCGGCCGCCCCGAACCGATCGAACATTATTTCGATTTGATCAGCATCAACGTCGAACGTCGCCGTTACGCCTTGTGAGTTCCGATCGCGTGGCCCGATAGGAACCAACGCGCCTCTGCGCATTTCCTAAAAGTTAACGCAGGTTAAGCGCGGGCGCGCAAAAAATGTTTTGCACAACCGCCATCGGCGTGACGCAAATCAGGGTAATAAGACCTGCAATTGCGAGGGAGGGTCTCATGGAGAACGTACGTCGCTACCGCGCGCTGGCGTCCCTCTGTCGCCAGCAGGCGGCCTATCGGCCGCTCCAGAACTGGCAGCTGCTCGGTCAGGCCGAACATTTCGAACATCTCGCCGAGATCGCATTGAAGGCGCATTTCGACGCTTGCAATGCGCAACCCGAAGAGGACGCCACCGGCGACGCGGCATGGGAACATCCAGCTGCGGCCTGAGGGTGCTTTCGTCATTGCTCGGAAGAATTCCCCTGCGGCGGCCCGCCGCACGACCTTTGCCAAGAATTAATCGCGTGGACGGGACGTCGTAAGGTGACGATCTCCATGTTGGGTGCAAGGCGACTTACCCAACATGGAGATTTCGACATGACCCATCGCGAGAATTCCGACACCACCAGGACCCGTAGGATTCTGAAGCCGCGCCGGATTGCGCTGCTCGGCACCGTGGCCGCGCTTGGCGTGGCCGTGCTGGTTGCTTCTCCCGCGTCAACGCCGTTCGGCGTGACTTCCCTGATTTCGCCGGCGCAGGCAGCTGACAGCGCAGCGACGCCGCCGGGCTTCGCCGACCTCGTCAGCAAGGTCAAGCCGGCCGTCATCTCCGTGCGGGTGAAGATCGACCGCGACAACGACAAGAGCGCGATGCTGCAACAGAACCGGATGGATCAGGACGAGGATTCGCCGTTCGAGCAGTTCGGCTTCCGCTTCCCGGGCGGGATGAATGGCATGCCGCACCAGCATCACCAGGTGATCACGGGCGAGGGCTCCGGGTTCTTCATCTCCGCAGACGGCTATGCCGTGACCAATAACCATGTCGTCGACCACGCCGAGTCGGTGCAGGTGACGACGGACGACGGCACGATTTACACCGCGAAGGTGGTCGGCACCGACCCGAAGACCGATCTCGCGTTGATCAAGGTGGAGGGCAAGACGAACTTCCCGTTCGTGAAATTCTCCGATCAGAAGCCGCGGATCGGCGACTGGGTGGTCGCTGTCGGCAATCCCTTCGGCCTCGGCGGCACCGTGACGGCCGGCATCGTCTCGGCCAGTGGCCGCGATATCGGCAACGGTCCTTACGACGACTTCATCCAGATCGATGCGCCGATCAACAAGGGCAATTCCGGCGGTCCGGCCTTCGACATGAACGGCAATGTGATCGGCGTGAACACTGCGATCTATTCGCCGTCGGGCGGCTCGGTCGGCATCGGTTTCGATATTCCGTCCGCGACTGCAAAGCTCGTCGTCGCCCAGCTGAAGGACAAGGGGGCAGTGACCCGCGGCTGGCTCGGCGTGCAGGTGCAGCCGGTGACCGCGGAGATCGCCGACAGCCTCGGCCTCAAGGCGGCGCGCGGTGCGATCGTCGACAACCCGCAGGATGGCAGCCCGGCGGCGAAGGCCGGCATCGAGGCGGGCGACGTCATCACCGCCGTCAACGGCACGGCGATCAAGGACTCGCGCGATCTCGCCCGCACCATCGCCGGGTTGGCGCCGGGCACATCGGTGAAGCTCGACGTCCTCCACAACGGCGACAGCAAGACCGTGACACTTGCGCTCGGCGAGCTGCCGAATGAACAACAGGCCAAAGCCGACGCGGGCAAAACGCAGCAGGCCCCCGGCACGCCGCGCCTCGGCCTCAGCCTGGCGCCGGCCGGCGAGGTTCAGGGTGCAGGCCAGAAGGGCGTCGTGGTCACCGAAGTCGACCCGCAGGGACCGGCGGCACAGCATGGCATCCAGACCGGCGACGTCATTCTCAATGTCGGCGGCAAGGCGGTCGCCAATGTCGGCGACGTTCGCTCCGAACTGGCCCAGGCCAAATCGTCGGGCAAGCACAGCGTGCTGTTGCAGGTGAAGAACGCGGAGGCGACCCACTTCGTCGCGGTGCCGCTCGCATAGCCTCGCGCTCTCGATGGCAAAGTCAAAAGGCGGCCTGTGGGCCGCCTTTTTCGTGCGCGCGCGCGAGATACCCACAGGGCACCGATAACATTCTCGTTAACGGCAGCAATGGTGACCGGTTCGCCCGAAAAAGCCGCGTTCGCAAGTCAGACTTCGGAATAGTGTGTTGTGCTTCGGCTGCAATGAAGCCGCCGAGGTGAATTGCAAGAGTGAAACGTCACGGCCGGCTGTTTTGTGGAACCGACCGGCGGTTCGCATTTGATCGGTGCCGACATGGATCGATTGAAGCTCTCGCTGAAGCTTGCGCTGCTCGTAGCGCCGCTTGTGCTGTGGACCGGAAGCGCCTCGGGGCGCGATGACGGCCGCTTCACCGACTCGCCGCTCAAGCCCTGGTTCGACAGCCTGCGCAGCCATCTTGGTCCGTGCTGCTCCGATGCCGACGGCGTCGCTGTGGCCGACCCCGATTGGGAGTCCCACAATGGGCACTATCGAGTCCGTCTCGACGGGGAGTGGGTGGAGGTCCCCGATGAAGCCGTGATCACCGAGCCGAACCGCGCCGGCCGCACCATGGTGTGGCCGGTCAAGACTGTGTTCGGTGTTTCGATCCGCTGCTTCATGCCTGGCAGCATGATCTGACGCCGCGTCATCGCTTGCTGGATTTGCGCTTCGAGCTCTTCCTGGTCGTCTTTCTCTTGGTCGCCTTCTTGGACGTCTTCTTCTTGGACGTCTTCCGCTTCGACGCCTTCTTCGGGACCTTCTTGCCCTTCGCGCGCGCTTCGGACAAACCGATTGCGATCGCCTGCTTGCGGCTCTTCACGCGTCCGCCGCGACCGCCCGGTCCGCTCTTGGCGGTTCCCTTCTTGTAACGGCGCATTTCGCGCTCGACGTCGCTGCCGGCACTGCGTGAGTAGCGGCGCTTCTTTGCCTTGCGTGCCATCAACTCTCTCCCTTGGCCCAAGGAAAGAACCGTATTGCTGACGCAACGTTCCAACGGCGCGGGTCGCGCTTCAGAAGGAGTTCGCGAGTTCGATTTCCGCCTCCAGCACCTGGATGCGGCGCGCGGCTTCGGCAAAGGACAGAGCGCGATCGTACTGGGCTGGCTGATAGGCCTCTTCGCTGAGCCGTTTCAGCCGCAGCCCCTGGGCCCGGGTCATCTGATCCATGAGAAAAGCCTTGGCCTCATATTTACCGTGAACCTGCATGTCCGCTCTCCATCTCGAATTCGTGGCTTGACTATATGTTCTTATTTTGTTCTAACAAGCCATGGACAACCGAATTAATGAAATTCGACGCAAAATCAGGGCCTTGAGGCTTGAGATGGCCGATATCGAGGCGACCGTGCGCGATCTCGTCAATCGCGATCGAGACTGCACCGAACGGGTTCAGGCGCAGATGGATCTGCGCCGGAAAATCACTCTGCTGATCGCCGAATGGAAAGCCGCAGGCGGCGGCGAGGTGTTGCCCGACAGCCGTGACCGGGTGCGCCTTCGTCCGCCGAAGAGCGAGAGCAAGGCGGCAAGCGTGGCTGCGCCGCGCTGAAGCAGACGATGCATGTGCTGGATGGAGGCTTGTGGTGGAGGAAGACCCGGACACCTACCGGATTCTGAAACTGCGCGCCGAGATCCTCGAATTGGGCTCCGCGATCCGGCAGTTGCAGCGCGAGGGCCTCGACGATGCTGCGGCCCAGATCCTGATCATGCGCAAGCGGGCCAGGCTTGACCACCTCGTGAAGACAGCCTCCGCCGGCGGCTGCCTTAACATCACTGACATCCGACGCAGCTAAAGCAGTCGCGCAACGCGACATGCTGGAGCTCGTCCATGCCGCATGCCGACATGACCGCCGCGCTGCAGGCGGTGCTCGATGAAGTCTGCGCGGACATTCCCCCGGGGGATACGACGTTGCGCGAGCGCGTCGCCGCGAGCTTGCGTGCAGCCGCGCGCGAGGATGATTGCTCTCTCGAGGATTTGAAACAGGTCGGCCGCCGCGCACTGACCCGCACGCCGACGATGTGGCGTTAAGGGACGTCCGGCCGGAAAGCCCCGCGTCACCGCGGGGCTCCTATTGCGGCGCTTACTTGCTCGTACCGTTCTGGGGCTTGGTCATGCTGCCGCCCTGGTCGCTGCCGGGGCCGGCGCCACCCTGGCCCGACGCGTCGGGAGCAACGTTCTTCTTCATGTTCGCTCCCGTCGTGGTCTGCGACATGGAGGAATGGTGCTTCTTGTGCGACTTGGCCTGCGCGGCGAACGGCGCGGCGGCGAGGCCGGTTGCCAGCATCACGGCAAGAGCGAGCTTGATCGTCTTCATGTGAAGGAACTCCCTGAGTTGAATTGACGCAGGCAGCCAACCGCTTTCGGTCGCAGGAGTTCCGAACAAAGTGTCAAGATTGCTTGTCCTCGCTGAGGATGAATACAATTCCCGTCAGCGCTGCGCCAATCGCAAACGTCGTCACCAGAGTCGCGGCAAAAACGAATGCCGCCGAACGCCCGCTCTGGTTCAGCAACTCGGCGACCGCAGGATTGGCCAGGATGAGCGCGAGCGTGAATGCAAGACCGAGTGCCGCGCCCATCATCGCGTGCGTCATCAACTTGATGACGCCGGTGGAAGAGATGAGGCTCGACGATTTTTTTGCGCGCATGGCTCTGCCGCTCGAACTGGCAGGCAAACGCGAGCGACGATCGCGGGTTCCAGCCCCGTGAAAGAATTGTCATGACCCGCTTCATCCGGCGTTCATCCGGGCCTTGCGAAGATGGATCACCGTCAACACGGGAACATTTGATATGGGTAAAGTGGTCTTTCTCTATCGCTCGTTGGCGTACCGTAACGCGGCGGCCGACATGCTGCGCAAGGCGCGCAAGCTGCCGCGCGGTGCCGAGCGCAGCGCGGCCCGCCGTTATGCGACGGCCTTGCGCGATCTTGCGCAGACGGAAGCCTGGCTCGAGGGGCGCGTCGCCGACGAGCCGCGGCCGATGCCGCGATTGAAACTCGCTGCGTCGCGTTAACCGGAGGCGCGCTGAAGCTCCAGAGAGTCGCTGGCTTCGAACTTGTCCTGCGCTTCCGATGTTGCCGCGCTCTTGCGCGTCAACGGAACGTCGAGGCGGCACAACAGGCCCTCCGGACGCCAATCAAATTGCGCCTGTCCGCCGAGTTGGGATTCCACACTGGCCAGCAGGCTTCTCGTTCCGAAGCCACGCGCTTTCGGCGCTCTGACCCGGGGACCGCCGGTTTCTTCCCAAGTCAAGGTGAGGAGATCGTTCTCGGCCTGCCAGCCGATCGTGAGCCGTCCCGACCGTGTCGAGAGCGCGCCATACTTCGCCGAATTGGTGAAGAGCTCGTGCAGCGCCAGCGCCAGTGTCTGCGCCGTCGCCGGCAGCAATTGCACCTCCGGGCCCGCAAACTTGATCTGTCCGCCCACCGAGTAGGGTGCAAGCTCCTCCTCGATCAGCCTCGATAGCTCGGCGCCCCGCCAGCTCGACAGCGACAGGATGGTGTGCACGCGCGCGAGCGCGTTGATGCGGCCCTCGACCGCGTTGACATAAGCCTTGACCTCGTCGGCGCGGGTCAGGCGCACGATCGACTGTGCGAGCGCGAGTGCGTTCTTGGCGCGATGATCGACCTCGCGCGCCAGCAGGTTCTGTCGCTCCTCGGCGCGCTTGCGTTCGGTGATGTCGACCGTGACGCCGCTCACCCGCACGACGCGGCCGTTGGGATCGACGGTTGCGGCCGCCGTGCCGACGCACCAGCGCACCTCGCCATCAGGCCGGCGGATACGAAACTCGCCTTCATAGGCGTGAGTGCCGGTGTTGAAGGCGGCAATGGCCCGGCTGAACTGGTCGGCGTCGTCGGGATGCAGCAGTGCCTGGACGCTGGCCGAGGTGACGTTGAAGGTCTCCGGCGTCACGCCGAAAATGCGGTACTGGCCCTCGTCCCACATCCAGTCGCCGTTGATCCAATCCCAATCCCAGGATCCCATCTTGCCTGCAGCGATCGCCATGCTGCGACGCTCTTCGCTCTCGCGCAGCTTTGCGGTGGAATTCTCGAGCTCAGCCGTGCGGGCGCGGACGCGATCCTCGAGATCCTGGTTCAGCCGTTCGAGCTCGCGCGTCTTGCGGTACAGCTCGGCAAACACCTTGACCTTGGCACGTAGCACCTCCGGTATGACAGGCACCGGCACGTAGTCGACCGCGCCCATCTCGTAGCCGCGCAAGCGGTCGATGTCGCTGACTTGAATCGCCGAGATGAAGATCATCGCAGTCTTCTGGAAGCGCGGATGCTCGCGGATCATCGCGGCGAGCTCGAAGCCATCGAGCTCGGGCATGCAGACGTCGACCAGGATCACCGCGATCTCGGTCTTGAGCAGCACCTCCAGCGCCTCGCGGCCTGACGAGGCGATCACGAGGTTCTCGCCGAGTTCCTTCAGGATCACCTCGTAAGCAAGCAGCTTGGCCGGCTGGTCGTCGACGAGGAGGATATTGACCTTTTCATGGTCCATTCGCGGATCCCACTCAGCGATGCAGCCACATGCGGATTGCAAGCAGCAATTGATCGGTATTGACGGGCTTTGCCAGATAATCCGAGGCGCCGGCCTCCAGGCATTTTTCGCGGTCGCCCTTCATCGCCTTCGCCGTCAGCGCGATGATCGGCAGGCGCAGGAACGCCGGGTTCTCCCGGATCACGCCGATGGTCTGATAGCCATCCATCTGCGGCATCATGATGTCCATGAGCACGATGGCGATTTCAGGGTTGGATTCGACCAGCGTCACCGCCTCGCGGCCGGTGGTCGCCGTCAGCACTTTCATGCCGCGGCGCTCCAGCACGCTCGATAGCGCGAAGATGTTGCGGGCATCGTCGTCGACGAGCAGTGCGGTCTTGCCGATCAGATCCTCGTCGGAACTATTCAGCTTCTCCAGCATGCGCTGCTTCTCGACCGGCAGCTCCGTGATCACGCGATGCAGGAACAACGCGGTCTCGTCGAGCAGGCGCTCGGGCGATTCCACGCCCTTGACCACGATGCTGCGCGCCATGGTGTGGAGTTCGGCATCCTCTTCCGCGGAGAGTTCACGGCCGGTGAACACCACCACGGGAACGTTCGACAGCGCATCGTCGCGACGGATCTGGTCCAGCACCTCGAAGCCGCTCATGTCGGGCAGCCTGAGATCGAGCACCACGCAATCGCAGGGCACCTCGCGCAGCGTCGAGAGTGCGCCGGCACCGGTGTCGGTGGTGACGATCTCGATGTCGTCGTGATGCAGCAGCTCCCGGATCGACAGCTGCTCGGCTGCGTTGTCCTCGACGATCAGGAGCCGCTTGCGCCTGGGACGCGCATATTCCTTGATTTGGGTCAGCGCCGCGGCGACGCCCTCGGTCGTCGTCGGCTTGTTGACGAAGGAGAACGCGCCGCGGGCCAGCGCATGCTGGCGATCCTCGTCGAGGGTAATGATCTGCACGGGAATGTGGCGCGTCAGCGGGTTGTGCTTGAGCTGGCTCAACACCGTCCAGCCGAGCATGTCGGGCAGGAACACGTCCAGTGAAACGGCGCTCGGCTGGTATTGCTTGGCAAGCTCGAGCGCTTCGGCGCCGCGCGCGGCCACGAGCACCTTGAACCCCTTGTCGCGTGCAAGATCCACCAGGATGCGGGCATAGTGCGGATCGTCCTCGACGATCAGGAGGATGCTGTCGCCGGGTTCGAGATTGAGCCGGTCGTCGGGTAGCTGCTCGATGACGCGTTCGGGCGCAGCGGCGATCGGCTGAAGCGCCGGCGTCTGATTGTATTGCTGCGGCGCCGGCGTCGCGCGGGGCGCCAATGTCGGGCCCGAATATTTCAGCGGCAGATACAGCGTGAAGGTCGAGCCTATGCCCGGGGAGCTGCGCAGATGGATCTCGCCCCCGAGCAGGCTCGCGAGCTCGCGGCTGATGGCAAGGCCGAGACCGGTGCCGCCGTATTTGCGGCTGGTGCCGGCATCCGCCTGCTGGAACGCCTCGAAGATCAGCTTTTGTTTCTCGGGCGGAATGCCGATCCCGGTATCGGAGACCTCGAAGGCGATGACGGCCGGCGCAGAGTTCAGCACCGGATGATCCGTGCTCCAGCCGCCGAGCGCGCCGGCGACCTTCAGCCGTACCTCGCCTTCGGCGGTGAACTTGAAGGCGTTGGAGAGCAGGTTCTTCAACACCTGCTGCAAGCGCTTGGAGTCGGTGACGATGCTGCGCGCGAGGTTCGGATCGACGTCGATCTTGAACGAGAGATTGCGGTTCTCCGCCTCGTGGCGGAACGGCCGCCCGACCGTCTCGAGCAGGTTCGTCGTGAGGATTTCCTCGGCGTCAACAGTCACCGTGCCGGATTCGATCTTGGAGAGATCGAGAATGTCGCTGATGAGGTTGAGGAGATCGGTGCCGGCGCCGTGGATGGTGCGGGCGAACTCGACCTGCTTGGCGGAGAGGTTGCCGTCCGGATTGTCGGTGAGCTGCTGGCCGAGGATCAGGATCGAATTCAGCGGCGTGCGCAGCTCGTGGCTCATATTGGCCAGGAATTCCGACTTGTACTTCGAGGTCAGGGCGAGCTCGGTCGCCTTTTCCTCGAGCGCGCGGCGGGCCTGCTCGATTTCCTGATTCTTGCGCTCGACCTCGACGTTACGCTCGGCGAGCTGCTGGGCCTTCTGCTCGAGCTGGTCGTTGGTCTGCTGCAATTCGCGCTGCTGCGTCTGCAGCTCGCCGGCGAGCTGCTGCGACTGCTTGAGCAGGCCTTCGGTCTGCATGGTCGCTTCGATCGAATTGAGCACGATGCCGATGGAGTCCGTCAGCTGCTCCAGGAACGTCATCTGCGAGGTCGTGAACGTGGTGAGCGAGGCGAGCTCGATCACCGCCTTGACCTGGCCCTCGAACAGCACAGGCAGCACCACGAGGTTCTTCGGTGCGACGCGGATCAGCGCCGAATTGATCGGCACCACGTCGGCGGGAATGTCGGCGACCACGCGGGGACGCCGGTCGAGCGCGCACTGGCCGATCAGGCCGTCGCCGAACGGCAACACGCGTGGATAGGGATAAACGCCGTCGCCGGCATACGAGGCGAGCAGCAGCAACTGCGGATTGTCCTCGCTCTCGACCTGGTAGATCACGCCGGTATGTGCGTTCACCAATGGCGACAGCTCGGTCAGCAGCAATCGGCCGACGGTGGTCAGATCGCGTTGGCCCTGCAGCATGTTGGTGAATTTTGCGAGGTTGGTCTTCAGCCAATCCTGCTCGGTGTTCAGCTCCGTCGTCAGACGGAGGTTCGTGATCATCGTGTTGATGTTGTCTTTCAGCTCGGCGACTTCGCCGCGGGCGTCGACCTGAATCGACCGCGTCAAGTCGCCCTTGGTCACGGCGGTCGCCACTTCCGCGATCGCGCGCACCTGCGAGGTGAGGTTGGCTGCCAGCAGGTTGACGTTGCCGGTGAGATCTTTCCAGGTACCGGCCGCGCCGGGCACGTCGGCCTGACCGCCCAATCGACCTTCGACGCCGACCTCGCGCGCCACCGAGCTCACCTGATCGGCGAAGGTCGCGAGCGTCTCGGTCATGTTGTTGATGGTGTCGGCGAGCGCCGCGACTTCGCCCTTCGACTTCACCGTGAGGTTCTGCTTGAGGTCGCCATTGGCGACCGCGGTCACCACCTTGACGATGCCGCGGACCTGCTCGGTCAGGTTCGCCGCCATGAAGTTGACGGTATCAGTGAGATCCTTCCAGGTGCCGGCCACTCCGGGCACCTGCGCCTGGCCCCCGAGCTCGCCTTCGGTGCCGACTTCGCGCGCCACGCGGGTGACTTCACCGGCAAAGGCGTTGAGCTGGTCCACCATGGTGTTGATGGTGTTTTTCAGCTCGAGGATTTCGCCCTTCACGTCCACGGTAATCTTGCGCGACAAGTCCCCGCGCGCCACGGCGGTGGTGACTTCGGCGATATTGCGGACCTGCGTGGTGAGGTTTGCGGCGAGCAGATTGACGTTGTCGGTGAGGTCCTTCCAGGTGCCGCCGACGCCGGGCACGACGGCCTGACCGCCCAGCCGGCCCTCGGTGCCGACCTCGCGCGCGACGCGCGTCACTTCGGCGGCGAAGGAGCGGAGCTGCTCCACCATGGTGTTGAGGGTGTCCTTGAGCAGCAGGATTTCGCCGCGCACGTCCACCGTGATCTTCTTGGACAAATCGCCGCCGGCGATCGCGGTCGCGACCTCGGCGATGTTGCGGACCTGGGCCGTCAGGTTCGAGGCCATGAAGTTGACGTTGTCGGTGAGGTCCTTCCAGGTGCCGGCAACCCCCGGCACTTCGGCCTGGCCGCCGAGCTTGCCTTCGGTGCCGACCTCGCGTGCGACGCGCGTGACTTCGCCGGCAAAGCCATTGAGCTGGTCCACCATGGTGTTGATGGTGTTTTTCAGCTCGAGGATTTCGCCCTTCACGTCCACGGTGATCTTGCGCGACAAGTCGCCGCGCGCCACGGCCGTCGTCACCTCGGCGATGTTGCGGACCTGCGCGGTGAGGTTGCCGGCCATCGAATTCACGGAGTCCGTCAGATCCTTCCAGGTGCCGGCGACGCCGGGCACGTTGGCTTGGCCTCCCAAACGTCCCTCGGTGCCGACCTCGCGCGCGACGCGCGTCACCTCGCCGGCGAAGCGGTTGAGCTGGTCGACCATGGTGTTGAGGGTGTCCTTCAGCTGAAGGATCTCGCCGCGAACGTCCACCGTGATCTTGCGCGAGAGGTCGCCGCCGGCGATCGCGGTCGCGACCTCGGCGATGTTGCGGACCTGGGCCGTGAGGTTACCCGCCATCGAGTTCACGTTGTCGGTGAGATCCTTCCAGGTGCCGGCGACGCCCGTCACCTGGGCCTGACCGCCGAGCTTGCCTTCGGTGCCGACCTCGCGCGCGACGCGCGTGACTTCGCCGGCGAAAGCGTTGAGCTGGTCCACCATGGTGTTGAGCGTTTCCTTCAGCTGAAGGATCTCGCCCGATACGTTCACCGTGATCTTCTTGGACAGATCGCCCTTGGCGACGGCAGTGGCGACCTCGGCGATGTTGCGGACCTGACCGGTGAGGTTCGAGGCCATCGAGTTGACGGAGTCGGTGAGATCCTTCCAGGTGCCGGCGACGCCGCGCACCTGGGCCTGACCACCGAGCTTGCCTTCGGTGCCGACCTCGCGCGCGACGCGCGTGACTTCGCCGGCGAAGGCGTTGAGCTGGTCCACCATTGTGTTGATGGTGTCTTTCAGCTCCAGAATTTCGCCGCGCACGTCCACGGTGATCTTCTTGGACAAATCGCCGCCGGCGACGGCTGTCGTCACCTCGGCGATGTTGCGAACCTGAGCGGTCAGGTTCGACGCCATCGAGTTCACGCTTTCCGTGAGGTCCTTCCAGGTGCCGGCAACGCCGAGCACGTTGGCCTGGCCACCCAATCGTCCCTCGGTGCCGACCTCGCGGGCGACACGCGTGACTTCGCCGGCAAACGCATTGAGCTGGTCCACGCAGGTGTTGAGCGTCTCCTTCAGCTGAAGGATCTCGCCCGACACGTTCACGGTGATCTTCTTCGACAAGTCGCCGCCCGCGATCGCGGTGGCGACGTCGGCGATGTTGCGGACCTGCGCGGTCAGGTTCGACGCCATGAAGTTGACGTTGTCGGTGAGGTCCTTCCAGGTGCCGGCGACGCCCGGCACCTGCGCCTGGCCGCCGAGCTTGCCTTCGGTGCCGACCTCGCGAGCCACGCGCGTCACTTCGGAGGCGAAGGAGTTGAGCTGGTCCACCATGGTGTTGATGGTGTCCTTCAGCTCGAGGATTTCGCCGCGCACGTCGACCGTGATCTTGCGGGACAAGTCGCCGCGCGCCACGGCGGTGGTCACGTTGGCGATGTTACGGACCTGTGCGGTCAAGTTACCGCACATCGCGTTGACGGAGTCGGTGAGGTCTTTCCAGGTGCCGGCGACACCTGGCACGATGGCTTGACCGCCGAGCTTGCCGTCGGTGCCGACTTCGCGCGCGACGCGCGTCACTTCGGAAGCGAAGGAGCGCAACTGGTCCACCATGGTGTTGATGGCTTCCTTGAGCTGAAGGATCTCGCCGCGCACGTCGACCGTGATCTTCTTGGACAAGTCGCCGTTGGCGACCGCGATCGTCACCTCGGCGATGTTGCGAACCTGGTTGGTCAGGTTGTTCGCCATCGAGTTGACGCTCTCGGTCAAGTCCTTCCAGACGCCGGTCACCTCAGGCACCTGGGCCTGGCCGCCGAGCTTGCCCTCGGTGCCGACCTCGCGCGCGACGCGCGTCACCTCGGAGGTGAACACGCCGAGCTGCTTGATCATCGTGTTGACGATGGTTGCCGATTGCAGGAATTCACCGCGCAGCGGGCGGCCCTCGACGTCGAGCTTGACGGTCTGGATCAGGTCGCCCTGCGCCACGGCCGCGACCGCGCGGGTCACCTCGCGGGTTGGCCACAACAGATCGTCGATCAGCGTGTTGACGGAGCCTTCCATGTCGGCCCAGGAGCCGCTGGCGAGCCCGAACTTCACGCGCTGCCGGGTCTTGCCTTCGCGTCCGACCACCTGGCCGACCAGCTCGAGCTGCTGCGCCATGCGCTGGTTGGCCGCGATGATGTCGTTGAGAGTGTCGGCAATCTTGCCGTCGATGCCGAGATAATCGCCGCTCATGCGCACCGAAAAATCGCCGCTGCGCATCGCCTGAAGCGCGAGCAGCAGTTCGGCCCGGGAATCCGGCTCCGAGGTGCCATTGGGTTTGGCTTTTGGGACGCGACGACCGGAGCGTGATGCTGTTCCGGAATCGAGGTCGCTCATTCTCATTTCCCCCGCAGGCGCCGGCCGAATCCAATGGCGTGACGCGACTGTTCAAATAGAGCGTCAGCCAAATTCGAAATCAAGCGCCACGGTTGCGACGCGAGGAATTGGAACTCGCCGTGCTCAGCCCGGCTGAAGTAACCGCGAGGGTTGCCGAGAGTTCCAATGGATTACGTAAAAATTCTCTCCCCTTAGCACGGGTTAAGATTGTTCCAATTCCGAAACTCCGGGTCTACTTGCCCAGGAACGCCCGCACGGGCCGGGAGGTTAGCTCGCAAAGACAGGGAGACCTCAATGAAAGCCGGACTGGCCGTTCTCATCGCCGTACTGTTCGCCACCGGGGCGGCGCTCGCCCAGACCGGGGCGCCAAGCGGGCGCGGGGCCGTGACGGGCGATCCCGCGGCCAGCTCCGCCACCCCGCCAGCGGGCTCGCCAACCACGGGGACTGCCGCCCGGTCGAACCCCAGCGGTAGCGGCACGTCGACCTCCGGCGGGAAGGATGCAAATGGCGACGCCGGCCGGGACAGAATGCCCGACAGCGATCGCAACGTGCGGCCGACGAACCAGCAGCCTCATCCTGAGGACAACAAGTAAGGCCGCTATTTGTCGGCCATGGTGCGCTCCGCATCCTTCAGTTGGGAGCGGAGCGTCGGGAGCTGGTCGCGCGCGAAGGCTGCAAGGGCTGAATTGTCGGCGACCTTCAAATAGCGTTCGAGCAGGCTGATGACGGATTCATACTCGGGGATCTGCGCCGCATAGAAACTTCGGACGTAAGCCGGTCCCTCCGTGTCATCGGGCTTGGCGATGCCGACGCCGGCTGCTTTTGTCTTGCTGACGCGCGGTTCGGTCCCGATGGCGTCCTGAATCTGCTTCAATGCCTTGTCGCGCTTGAGCGCTTCATCGGCGCGGAGCGCGGCGAGGTTCTTGACCTCGGCATTGCCTTTGAGATCGGTGCTCTCCAGCAGGCCTTGCTGGAAGCGGCTGAACGCGTACAGGCCGCTGATGACGTCGGTTGCATCCGGCGCGCGATCGCCGCGGACTTGCTCGCCGGTGCTGTCGGCAAACGCCGCGGTGCTGATGAGGGCCAGGACAACGGCGATAAATATCCGCATGCGGACCAATGACCGCTGGTGCGCGAAGTTCCAGCGGACGTTACGATCCCGTAACGGCGGTTGCGGGGCAGGGGTTCAGTACCCACGTGTCGTCCATGAAACAGTCTGACATCTTCAGGGATAATGCCGAGAACTGCCTGCAACTGGCCGAGCGCTCGGAAGGGAAACCCGCCTATCGGCGCTATTTGCGCATGGCGGACGCCTGGACGGCTTTGGCCAAGGAGCAGGATTGGCTCGATGGCGAAGTCCCGCCCCTTAAGGTTGGAATCCTGGAAAGCCGGAGCGCCTGACCACTCTCTTTTTGTGAATCTGCGTGTGAGGCCGCTCACGGAATGGGCGGCGCCGATCTACGATCATCCGGGAACGGTCGATCGCCTGATTTTTGTTTCCAGAAGGAGGTTTTCGCGATGACTCCACGTCTGGCACTTCTTTCATTCATCTTGGCCTTTGGTGTCTCGGTCGCGTTTGCGGCGGTGACGACGGTTCGCCAGGTGCATCACGAAAATGCATCCGTTGCGGTGCATTCGGCGCATAGCTAGCGCCCGCCTCTCTCGCGCTTCCCTCGGAACATTCGACGCGTCGAAGCGTAGGCGCTTCGACTATCGGAAGAAGCGAGAGGACATCATGGCACATTCCGACCAAGGCATCATCAAGGACAACCGCGCGGAGGAGCAGCCGCGCGACAAGCGGCGCGCGCAGACCGTGCACAAGACCGACCAAAAGCGATCGCCGTCGCGTGAGGCGACGCGCGATCCCAAGCTCAACGACGACAGCAAGACGCCGGGCTCCGGCATGACATCGGACGATTCCGGAGCGGCGCCGAGCGGCTAATCAGGCGAGGAACGATTCCTCTGACGAGGAGTCGACAGATTGCTTCCGGTGACATGCCCCCGGTGCTCCGGAAGCAATTTCCAAGAGCGGCCCTGGCACGCCCCGTGCCGGGGCCGTTTGCCGTTCGCGGGATCAATCCTCGGAATCGCCGTTGCTTTGCACATGCCCGTCGGGCCCCCGGCCGAAGACGCCGAAATCGCTCGACTTGACGCCCGCCACGGCGTCGATGCCCGCCGCGGCCAGCCCAAGCTTGAGCAGTTCGCGGACTGCTGCCGCTCGCGTCGGCATGCGGTGCTTGAATCGGAAATCGTCGATGGCGGCCAGTTCTTCCGGTGCCAGCATGACCTGAAGGCGCTCGGCGCGAAGGTCGTTCATGGTCAATCACACAAATTGAGCCGATTGAGTAGCCTACTCAACCGACGAACTTGATGTGAGTTCCGCAAAACTCCGAAAGTTCGCCAGCTGAGTAACAATCTAAAGTAAATCAATGGGTTATTATTGAAACCAGTTGTGCCGTGGCGCATTCTCTAGGAAAGGGAGATAGGCCATGACAGACGAAGTCAGGTTACCCCGCAAGCTTGCCGATGAGCCGGAAGGATCAAAGCCGGTCCGTCCCAGTCACCAGAAGGTCATCGATCAGGTCGAGCGCTGGGCCAATAGCCCTGGCCTGCAGCCACCGAGGAAGGAAGATGCGAAAGCGGTCTGAGCCCCACACCTTCGAACAGCAACTCGACGCACAGAGACTGCGGCTCGAGCAGGAGTTGTCGCGCCTGTCGGAGGGCAGTGAGCGCGATGCCGTTGCCGCGCGCATCGAGCAGCTTCAGATTGCTGCGGCGATGTACGATTTTCTGGTGCCGCGGGACGAGCCTGTCACGCCTCACTGAGCGCGCTCTGAGCGTTCCGCCTGGATGCCGCGTGAAGTGATGCGGAGCTTTCGCCTCAACAACCATGCGGAGACCGAGACGACCGCCCAGGCCAGGATGGCGGCCAGGAATGCCCCGATCACGCTGGCCGCGACAAGAGCGTAGAAGGTAGCGGCGAACGCCACAAGACCAATGCTCCCCAAGCCGGCCCCCGCAGCATCGAGAGCTGCGGCCTGCTGCCCGCGCCTTCGCCCCGAGAGACCCGCCTTCTCCTTGGCCTGGCGCTCATGGCTTTCGATCAGCGTCGCGCTGGCGCAGAAGATCGCAGGGAGCGCGAGAAAGAGCCCTCCGACGGCGAGGCCAAAGCGTGCAGTCACGGCGCCCGCGAAAACCGTCGCCAATCCGCCCAGCAGGAAGCGAATGCCGTACTCGTACCACCGTGTTTGCTTCAGGGCCGACGATGATAGTTTGACCGGCATCAGGCGTTGCCCCCGAGGCCCGCGAGCAGACCGAAGGCGACCGCAAGCCACACGACTGACGCGACGAGGGTCGCAGGCAGCGCCGCGAGATGAAATCTCATCAGGAGATGGCAGACGGCGAGGCTGTAGCAGCCGAGGGCTATTGCCCCATAGATCATGGTCCAGCTTTCTGCCGCAGCATATCGGGGGCCGTGTTGGACGACGGCGATGCTCAGCGTGGCCAGCGCAACCGATGGCGCCGCGGCGAGGAGGCCGGCAAAGCTCTTGGGCCGCAAGATGTCGCCGAGAATTGCGAAGGCTGACACGATCATGCCGCCGGCGATGAAGCGGAGGAGATACTCGGTCATCGCCGAGCCCGGGACGCCATGCGTGATCGGCCGAGCGTAAGCGGACGTAGAATTCTCTCGATGGCGATGCCCAAGCTGAAGCCGGCCAGCACATCGCTCGCCCAATGCGCAAGCAGGACGACGCGCGTCAGCGAAAGCCCCACGGCGAGAACGCGAACGATCCGCCGCGGCGCTGTCGGAAGCAGGCCAGCGGCGGAGGCGAGGGCGCCCATGTGGACGGCGTGGCCGGACGGAAATGCATCTCGCGATCGCCCCGATAAGGGAACCCCGTGGCAATGGCCCAGAGCCGTCAGCCGATCCGGTCGCGTCTGATCGAACACCGACTTCAGCACATGCGGCAGCGCGGCGGTGACCAGCGACACCAGCACGATGTGATTTGCGGTCGGACGCTGCCTGGGCTCGCGCAGCTGGGCATAGACCCATCCAGCCAGGGCAAGCCCCATCAAGACATGCTCATCGGCTCCCCAGGTCAGCGTCTCGGCTGCATGCTCCAGTTTCGCGTTTGTGTGGTTCGCGATCTCCGTGGCGATCGCATTATCCACGCGTGTCGGTGTTACGGTGAAGAGGGCCATTGATCCAATGTGAACGAGCTATCATCATGACAGTTGCGTTACGCTCGTGTGACAACGGATCTTCTGGCCCACCGGTTCCCTTATGGCTGCCCGGATCCACCGGCTGCGCCATACACCTGTCCCGTCGCATAGCTCGCATCGGCGGCCGCGAGCTGCACGTAAATCGAAGCGAGTTCGGCAGGCTGACCGGGGCGGCCGAGCGGCGTCATGCCGCCGAATTTTTCCAGCTTCTCCATCGTGGCGCCGCCCGACACCTGCAGCGGCGTCCAGATCGGTCCCGGGGCTACGCCATTGACGCGAATGCCCTTGGATGCGAGCTGCTTGGCCAGCGACTTCACGTAATTCATGGTCGCGGCCTTGGTCTGCGCATAGTCGTAGAGATCAGGTGAGGGATCATAGGCTTGCTCGGATGTCGTGCCGACGATGCATGATCCGGGCTTGAGATGCGGCAGCGCCGCCTTGATGATCCAGAATGGCGCATAGATGTTGGTTTTCATGGTCGCGTCGAAATCTTCCGACGAGACGTCGAGGATCGAAGCGCGCGTCTGCTGCCGCGCCGCGTTGTTGACGATGATATCGAGCCCGCCGAGGCCCTGCACGGCCCGCTCGACCAGCGTCTTGCAGAAAGCTTCGTCCTTGAGGTCGCCGGGAATCGCAAGCCCGGTGCGTCCCTCCTTCTTGATCAGCGCGATCACCTCCTGGGCGTCCGGCTCCTCGGCCGGCAGGTAGTTGATGGCGACGTCGGCGCCTTCGCGCGCATAGGCGATCGCCGCAGCCCGGCCCATGCCGGAATCGCCGCCGGTGATCAGCGCCTTGCGGCCAGAAAGGCGGCCAGAGCCCTTGTAGCTGGTCTCGCCGTGGTCGGGCGGCGGCTCCATCTTGCCGGCCAGACCGGGCCACTGCTGCGACTGCTTCTTGAACGGCGGCTTCGGATAGCGGGTGACGGGATCGATCAGGTCCTGCTCGGCCATCGTGTTTCCTTTCGCTGTCGAAGATGCCAGCGAGGCCGCAGCGAGCGTGGCGCTCGCGGCCTGAACGATGTGCCGGCGGGATAGTGAGGTCTTGTCTTGCTGGGCCATGCTGCTCTCCGCGATGTCGCGATCTCAATGCGCCGGGTGCCGCAACGTTGCTAGGAAAGCAAGGACGCCGGCCGAGCCGGCGTCCTCGAGGGGCCCTTCAAAAAAGATTACTTGGACTGACCGACACTCGGCGCCTTGCCGAGTTCCCTGGCCATATCGAGATGGTGCTTGAGCGTCGGCAGGGTCTTGCCGGCCCAGTCCTTCAGCGCGGAATTGTCACCGCCCTTGGCGTAGCGATCGAACAGCGAGATCGCGTCCTCGTGTGCGCTGACCTGGTAGGAATTGTAGTCCGAGCTGAAATCCTTGCCCGAGGCGCTCTTGAGCTTGTCGAGCTTGCTCTGGTGCGAGCTGTCGAGCGCCGTCGGCAACGTGGCTTGCACCTTGCCATCATTGACGAGCGCCTTGAGCTCGCTGCTGGTCTTGGTGTGGTCAGTGACCATCTGTTGCGCGAAGGTTTTCTCCTGCGCATTGCCCTTCTGCTCGGCGAGCTTGCTCGATTCGATCTCGAACATGTCGCTGATGGCGACTTCCTTGACGAAGTCAGCGGTGGCCGGCGCGACTCCCAGCGCGGAGTTGACGCCGGTCTTCTCACCGAGCGACTGGGCGAGGGCAGGGGTTGCGAGCAGCACGCAGGCGGCGACGATGATGGATCGTTTCACGGGCGGACCCTCCAGATTGAGCGCGGCCGTCAGGGCCGCGCGATGTTGCGCCGACCAACACCGCCTTGAGGCGGAGGTTCCTATCAGCTAATCCCTCGGATTCCGGCCGGTACGTCGGTTGATGGGATCGGTGGCCTTCCGGCGCAGCCGTTCCGGCAGGAACGGTTCGGCGGGGGTCGCCGTCGCTTCGGCGCGTACATCCGCGTGGTGCTGCGCCTGCTCATGCGAGGTGCGGTTGTCGTTGATCTGCCGCTTCACGTCGAGGCCGCCGACGGGGTCATTCACGCCATGCTGGGTGTCACGAAAATCGCTCATGGTTCACCTCGTTCCCGGGACATTGCGGGCGTCTTTGCTGAAACCAAGAACAGCGCGTTCCCGGCGATGTTCCTGCGTGGTCGCAGATGCCATCAGGAACGATCGCCCGTTCGAGCCCGTTGATTCACACATTGTCTGAGTGGAGAATCGAAATGTTGAATCAAGGTGAGCTGGACCGCAGCGAGATGGGCCGATTGATCGGCAGCGACAAGGTCGAGGGAACGTCGGTCTACGGCGCCGATCGCAACAAGATCGGTTCAATCGAACGTGTGATGATCGACAAGGTCAACGGCAGGGTATCCTACGCTGTGCTCGGCTTCGGCGGATTTTTGGGCCTCGGCAACGACCATTATCCCCTGCCGTGGCAATCGCTGAAATACGACACCGAGCTCGGCGGCTATGTCACCGGCATCACCGCCAAGTCGCTCGAAGGCGCCCCGAAATATGCTGAGAGCAGCGATTGGAACTGGGGCGACGATGCTGCGCTGCGCGGGATCAATGCCTATTACGGCGTTCCCGTCGCCTGAACGTTTCTGCAGAAAGGAACATCGATGAGCAAGGAACGGCCCACTGACGATCCCCGGGATCGGACCGACTGGGGTTCGCACAGGCAGACGGACACACCCTGGAAGGGCACTCCGGAGAAAGAACAGGGATCGGACAAGGTAAAGCCCGACCTCGAGAAATGGCAGGAATCGAACACGCACTGATGAGTGCGCGGAGCTGGTGAAGCGCGGGCACCCCGGTGACGCGCTTCTTTTTTGCGCAATGCAATCACGAATAGCGGCGTGGCTCCCGAGCCGCGGAACCATGCTTCAATGCTGCGGTTAGGCCTCCCGGCGTGGGCGTATGTCGAGGCCGTTTGCCGAAAAAGTCCCGATCGAGGTGCTCGCAGTGGATGCTCAAACCCGGGAGCATGGGCCGTCCGCGGAGCAACCGCAGAAGGTCGAAGCTCCGAAGAACTCGCCGGAATCAAAGCAGCCGACCAGGGAGCAATCGGGCAAGGCGGACAAGACGCCGTCGCTGCGCGACCGACTTGCCGAGCACTGGTTGCTCGCAACCGTCGGCGCCATCGTGCTGATCGCAGCCTTGGTCGGCGGTCTGCTCTATTGGCTGGATGTCCGCCATTATGAATCGACCGACGATGCTTTCGTCGCCGCGCGCAGCTTTTCCGTGGCCTCGAAGGTCGGCGGCTACGTGACCGACATTCCGGTCACGGACAACCAGCACGTCGGCGCCGGCGATCTTCTCGCCAAGATCGACGAGCGCGATTACCGCATCGCCGTCGATCAGGCCGCGGCGCAGGTCGAGGTTTCCAAGGCCAACATTGCCAATGTCGAGGCGCAAATCGATTCCCAACAGGAGCAGATCAAGCAGGCGCAGGCCCAGCTCGAACAGGCCCGGGCCCAGCTCCAATTCTCGCAGGAGGAATCCGCGCGCGCCCAGGATCTGGTCGAGAAGGGCGCGGGCACCGTGCAGCGCCAGCAGCAGACCCGCTCCGATCTGCAGGCCCAGCAGGCCAACACCGAACGCGCCAACACGGCGGTGATAGCGGCGCAGGTCGGCATCAAGACGCTGCAAGCCCAGCTCGAAGGCGCCAAGGCGCAGCTCGAGCAGTCGCAGGCGCAGCTCGATCAGGCCAGGCTGAACCTGCAATACACCAGCGTCGTCGCCGCGCAGTCCGGCCGCGTGGTCAAGCTCTCCGGCGCCAAGGGCACCTTCGTCACGGCAGGACAGAGCCTGATGATGTTCGTGCCTGACGAGGTCTGGATCGTCGCCAACTACAAGGAAACCCAGCTTGCCGACATGCGGCCCGGCCAGCCGGTCGAGATCCGCATCGATGCCTATCCCGCACGCAAGCTGACCGGCCATGTCGATTCCGTGCAGCCCGGCTCCGGCACCGCGTTCAGCCTGCTGCCGGCCGAGAACGCCACCGGCAATTACGTCAAGGTGGTGCAGCGCGTGCCGGTGAAGATCGTGGTCGACAATTGGCCAGCCGATCTGCCTGTTGGTCCCGGCATGTCGGTCGTGCCCTGGACCAGGGTGCGATGACGGACGCGACGCGGGACGGCGCATCCGCCGGAGGTTGGTCGCCGGAACGCTCGGCGGCCGGCGGGCACAATCCCTATCTCATTGCCTTCGTGGTCTCGATCGCGACCTTCATGGAGGTGCTCGACACCACCATCGCCAACGTCGCGCTGCGCCACATCGCCGGCGGTCTTGCCGTCGGCATCGACGAGAGCACCTACGTCATCACCAGCTATCTCGTCGCCAACGCCATCGTGCTGTCGATCTCGGGCTGGCTGTCGACCGTGATCGGCCGCAAGCGCTTCTACATGATGTGCGTGGCGACGTTTTCGGTGGCGTCGCTGCTGTGCGGCTTCGCCTGGAATCTGGAGGCGCTGGTGCTGTTCCGGATTCTCCAGGGCCTTGGCGGCGGGGGCATGGCCACCAGCGAGCAGGCGATCCTCGCCGACTCCTTTCCGCCGCAGAAGCGTGGACAGGCCTTTGCGATCTACGGCGTCGCCGTGGTCGTCGCGCCGGTGATCGGCCCGACGCTCGGCGGCTGGATCACGGACACCTACAGCTGGCACTGGGTGTTCCTGATCAACGTGCCGATGGGGCTGCTCTCGCTGTTCCTGGTCGGCACGCTGGTCAAGGAGCCGTCCGGCGCGGAAGAGGAGCGGCAGGAACTGCTGAGCAGGGGCCTGCGCGTCGACTATGTCGGCTTCGCGCTGGTCGCGATCGGGCTCGGCTCGCTCGAATTCGTTCTCGACGAAGGCCAGCGCAACGACTGGTTCGGCTCGAACATGATCATCGTCTTCGCGGTGCTGTCGGCTGTGTCGCTGCTCGCGCTGATTCCATGGGAGCTGACGCGTGAGGATCCGATCGTGGACCTCCGTCTGCTCGGCCGCAGCCAGTTCGCCGCCTGCTTCCTGGTCATGCTCGCCACTGGCGCGGTGCTGATCTCGACAACCCAGATTCTGCCGCAGCTGCTCCAGACCGAGTTGAACTACACGGCCACGCTGGCCGGACTCGCCTTGTCGCCCGGCGGGATCGCGACGTTGATATTGATGCCGGTGGTGGGCCGCCTCGTCGGCACGGTTCAGCCGAAATATCTGATCATGTTCGGCGCCGCCATCGTTGCATTGTCGATGTGGCATCTGACCGGAATCAATGGCGACATCACCTACGGCTATGCGGCGCTGTCGCGCATCTTCCTCGCGATGGGTCTGCCCTTCCTGTTCCTGCCGGTGACGACGGCGTCCTATGACGGTGTGCCGCCGGACAAGACCAACCAGGCCTCGGCGCTGATCAACGTCGCCCGCAACATCGGCGGCTCCATGGGTGTCGCGCTGGCGCAGACGGTATTGGCGCAGCGCCAGCAATTCCATCAGAGCCGGCTGATCGAGCACGCCGCGCCGTCCGATCTCGGCTACCAGCAGACCATCGATGCGATGACCCGGTACTTCCAGGCTCAGGGCTCGAATGCGAGTGATGCCGCTTCGCAAGCGGTGGCCTGGGTCGGCAAAACCTTGCAGCAGCAGGTCGACTTCCTCGCTTATATCGACGTGTTCTGGACGCTCGCCATCATCGCGGTGCTGATGATCCCGACGGCCGCCGTGCTGCGTCCGATCGATCTCGGCGCACCGTCGCGGGGGCATTGAGCTCCTTCCGTCATTCGAGCGCAGCGAAGCGATCCGGAGTCGCTCCGCGAAAAGACTCTGCCGCGAGCGCCGCGCAAGGACGATGGTGCGAGACGGAACTCACCCCACCGCTTCCTTCTGCCCCGGCCCCGCATGCACATGCACCTGTTTCGCATGCAGCGGTTCGCCGCATTCGGAGCACACCATGACAGGATCGAACAGCTTGCCGCAGGTCTTGTGCTGGTGCAGCAGCGGGCGGCCGCGCTCGTCGCCCATATGGGTGTCGCCCCAATGCACCATTGCCATGATGACAGGGTAGAAGTCGAGGCCCTTCTGCGTGAGGATGTATTCGTAGCGTTTCGGCGCCTCGGAATAGGGCACGCGCCGCAGGATGCCGAAGCGCACCAGCTTCTTCAGTCGCTCCGAGAGAAGATGCCGGGTGATCTGGAGCGAGGACTGGAACGCCTCGAAGCGGCGCACGCGCAGGAAGCATTCGCGCAGGATCAGGAGCGTCCAGCGGTCCCCGACCACCGCCACGGTGCGCGAGAGCGAGCAGGGCTCTTCCTCCAGCATGTCCCACTTCATGATCCGGTCTCCGGCCTCGATCGCCTAAGTCTGAAAAAGGAACTGACCTGAATGATCAGCGATATTCTAAAAAAAGCTTACCATACGGGGCCTGAATTTGACCCCAGTTCTATTTTAGAACTATAGCCTTCGCTCCAATCACAGACTTTCACCGGAGGAGGCGACCTTGCCCAAGCGAAATGCGACCGTGGCCGTGATCGGGGCCGGCGATTTCATCGGCTCCGAGATCGCGAAGAAATTCGCAGCCGAAGGCTTTTCGATCTACGCCGGCCGCCGCAACGGCGACAAGCTCGCGGCGCTGGTGAGGGACATCGAAGCGGCCGGCGGCGAGATCCACGCGCGCTCGCTGGATGCGCGAAAGGAGGAGGAGATCATCTCCTTCCTCGACGACGCCGACAAGCATGCGCCGCTGGAGGTCTGCATCTTCAATGTCGGCGCCAACGTCAATTTCCCGATCCTCGATACCACCGAGCGCGTGTTTCGCAAGGTCTGGGAGATGGCCTGCTATTCCGGCTTTCTCGCGGGTCGCGAGGCGGCGCGGCTGATGCTGCCGCGCGGCGGCGGCAAGATCTTCTTCACCGGTGCGACGGCGTCCTTGCGCGGCGGCAGCGGCTTTGCCGCGTTTGCCAGCGCCAAATTCGGACTGCGCGCGGTGGCGCAGGCGATGGCACGCGAGCTTGGGCCGAAGAACATCCATGTCGCCCATCTCATCATCGATTCCGGTGTCGACACCGAATGGGTGCGGCAGCGTCGGCTCGAGTCGCTCGGGCCCAACGCGCTCGACAATCCCGATCTGCTGATGCCGCCCTCCGCGGTCGCCGATTCCTATTGGCAGCTCTATCAGCAGCCGAAGAGCGCCTGGACCTTCGAGATGGAGATCCGCCCGTTCGGCGAGAAATGGTGAACACGGCGCCAAAGTCCGGCTAGACTGATCTCGAGCAAAATTCTTGGAGGATCTGTAAGTGAAGACCGCGATCACCGAACTGTTCGGCATCGAGCATCCCATCATCCAGGGCGGCATGCATTTCGTCGGCTTTGCCGAGCTGGCCGCCGCCGTCTCCAATGCCGGCGGCCTCGGCATCATCACCGGGCTCACGCAGAAGACGCCGGAGCTCCTCGCCAGGGAGATCGCCCGCTGCCGTGACATGACCGACAAGCCGTTCGGTGTGAACCTCACCTTCCTGCCGACCTTTGCGGCGCCGCCTTATCCGGAATACATCGCAGCCATCGTCGAGGGCGGCATCAAGGCGGTGGAGACCGCGGGGCGCAGCCCGGAAGCATACATGCCTGCCCTGAAGGCTGCCGGCATCAAGGTCATCCACAAATGCACCTCGGTTCGCCACTCGCTGAAGGCCGAGCGCATCGGCTGCGATGCCGTCAGCGTCGACGGGTTCGAGTGCGGCGGCCACCCCGGTGAGGACGACATCCCCAACATGATCCTGCTGCCGCGCGCGGCGGAGGAGTTGAAGATCCCGTTCGTGGCGTCCGGCGGCATGGCCGATGGGCGCAGCCTCGTCGCGGCGCTGTCGCTGGGTGCATCAGGCATGAACATGGGCACGCGTTTCATCGCGACCAGGGAAGCGCCTGTTCATCAGAACGTGAAGAACGCGCTGGTGGCGGCGACCGAGCTCGACACCCGCCTGATCATGCGGGCGCTGCGCAATACCGAGCGCGTATTGAAGAACGCCAATGTCGATCGCCTGCTCGAGATCGAGCATGCCCGGGGTGACAAGCTCACGATCGACGACATCCACGACCAGGTCGCGGGCGTCTATCCCAAGATCATGCTGGACGGGCAGATGGATGCCGGCGCCTGGAGCTGCGGCATGGTCGCGGGACTCATCCACGATATCCCCTCCTGCAAGGAACTCGTGGATCGCATCATGGATGAAGCGGAACAAATCATCCGCAACCGTCTGATAGGGTTCCTGGATGGGACGGGTACGACGCGAAAGGTCGCGTGACACCGCCAAACTTCTTAACCAAGGCGGCAGTTGACCGCTGGAATTACGCGCGGCGCCTCCTAAATAGGAGCAAATTACTCCTTGACGATCAATTTCAGGAGGCGTCTGTGGTCCTGAAAAGCGTTCCCGTTGCGGTTGCCCTTGCGCTCGTGCTTGCGGTGGGCGGTTTCGCGCGCGCGGACGACTACAAGCCTGACGAATATTTTGGTCTCGATCTCTCCAAGGCGGTCCTGTCGCCGAAGCGGCTCGGGCCCGAGACGCAGTTCGCGCCGGTCGCGCTGGAGGCGAAGGGCGGCAACGAAACACAGGCCCATGCCCAGCCCGTCGACGTGCCGAAGAAGGTTGCGGCCGAACGCGTGCACGTGTCGGAGCCGAAGATCGCTCGCACCAAGGGCACTCAGCCGCGCGGTGCAGCGCGCACCAGGCTCGCGCACCGCCACGGCAATCCGCTGGACGCGCAGGCGATGGACGCGCGCATCCAGACCTGGCCGTGCCGTTCCGGCGGCATCTGCAACTGGAAGCACTGAGCCGGTCCGAGACCGTCACCTCCGCGTCGCAAAACCGTCGGCGCGGAGTCAAGGAAACGTAAGCTAAAGCGGGATGGCTTTAGTCTGAATCGATTTGGGATTCCCAAATCAGTTTGTTTCTGATTCACCATGCTGGCTGGATAGGAGGCCAGCATGGATGGGCAAGCCTTACTCTCTGGATCTCCGTAAACGTGTCGTAGCCGCGATCGAGGGCGGGATGTCGCGCAATCGAGCCGCCAAGCAGTTTGGGGTGGCGATCAGCACGGCCATCGGCTGGATGCAGCGGGTCGAGAAGACCGGCAGCGTTGAGCCTAGCCAGATCGGCGGCTACAAGCCGAAGGCAATTTCGGGCAAGCACGCGGTCTGGCTGTCACAACGGATCAAGGATGGCGATTTCACCATACGCGGTCTCGTTGCCGAGCTTGCCGGACGTGGCCTGAAGGTCGACTACCACTCGGTGTGGGACTTCGTACATGCCGAGAAGCTCAGCTTCAAAAAAAAGCGTGGCGGCTGGCGAGCGCGATCGACCTGAGGTCGCGCGGCGGCGAGCCCAGTGGACAAAGTATCAAGATCGCGTCGAAGCTGAGCGGCTGGTCTTCATCGACGAGACCTGGACCAGGACCGATATGGCACCCTTGCGGGGATGGGCGCCGCGCGGGCACAGACTACACACCAAGGTTCCCCACGGCCGCTGGAAGACCATGACCTTCCTGGCGGCCCTGCGCCATGACCGGATCGAGGCGCCATGGTTCATCGAGGGGCCGATCGACGGCGTGAGCTTTCGCATCTATGTCGAGAAGGTTCTTCTGCCCGTCCTTCGACCCGGCGATATCGTCATCCTGGATAACCTCGGCAGCCACAGGAGCAAGGCAGTTCGCCAGCTCATCCGTTCGGTCGGTGCCAAGCTGTTTTTCCTGCCAAAATACTCGCCCGACCTGAACCCGATCGAACAGGTCTTTGCCAAGCTCAAGCATCTGCTCCGCAAAGCCGCCGCGCGAACCGTCGACGCAGTCTGCGCCGCAATCGGCCACGCCCTCGACGCCTTCACCTCCGAGGAATGTGCCAACTACCTCAAAAACTCAGGCTATCGAACTTAATGCCATCAGGCTTTAGCCGTCAAACGGCGCAGGCACCTTCCGTCGCGAATCGACGAAGGTCTCCTGAATGGCAACGCTCCGCGCCCCGGGCGCATGGACTCGGCGGCAGTTCTTGGTTCGCTCCGCGTCCTCACTCGCCGCCGCCTCGCTCGCAAAACCTTCCATCAGTCGCGCCGCTGACCGCCCGCAGGTCACGGGCGGGATTCAATCCGGCGACGTCTCGGACGGCGCTGCCGTGATCTGGGCCCGTTCCGACCGGCCCGCCCGGATGCGGGTGGAGTGCTCGACCGTCGAGAGCTTCAGGACGATCATTGCGTCAGCGTCGCGCGAGGCTCTGCCGGATGCCGATTTCACCGCAAAGCTGCGGCTCGACGATTTGCCCGCCGGGCAGGACATCTTCTACCGCGTGCGGTTCGACGACCTCGCGACCGGTCTCGCCGGCGAAAGCCGCGTCGGCCATTTCCGCACCGCGCCGCTTGCAGGACAATCAATCTCGTTCGTATGGTCGGGCGACGTCGCAGGACAAGGCTGGGGCATCGATAGCTCGCGCGGCGGCTATCGCAGCTATCGCACCATGCTTGAGAACCGTCCGGATTTCTTCATCCACTCCGGCGATCACATCTATGCCGATTGCACGATCCCGTGCGAGCAGAAGCTGCCGAACGGTGAGATCTGGCGCAACGTCGTGACCGAGGAAAAATCGGAAGTCGCGCATACGCTGGCGCAATTCCGTGGCAACTACAAATACAACCACCTCGACGAGAACTTCCGCGCGTTCCATGCGGAGGTGCCGATGTTCGCGCAATGGGACGATCACGAGGTCACCAACGATTGGTCGCCGACCGGCAGCTACGACGAGGCCGGCTATGAGGACGACGGCACGCCGCGCCTGGTCGCGCGCGCCCGTCGCGCCTTCTTCGATTTCATGCCGATCCGCAATGTCGGCGCGCGGCCGGGGCGCGTGTATCGCAAGATTCCCTACGGCCCGCTGCTCGACGTCTTCATGATCGACATGCGCAGCTATCGCGACGAAACCTGGAACAAGGGCCATGATCATCGTGGCTGGATTCTGGGTGCCGAGCAGCTCGCCTGGCTGAAGCGCGAGCTCGCCGCCTCGCGCGCGACCTGGAAGGTGATTGCGGCCGATTTGCCGATTGGCCTGATCAGTCTCGATGCCGTGGCCCTCGGCGACGGCCCGCCTGACCGGCGCGAGCACGAGATCGCCGATCTGCTCGCATCCATCAAGCGCGCCGGGGTCCGCAACATCGTCTGGCTCACCGCCGACATGCACTACACGGCTGCCCACTACTATGATCCAAACAGAGCGCAATTCAGCGATTTCGAGCCGTTCTGGGAGTTCGTCTCCGGTCCGCTGCATGCCGGCACCTGGGGGCCGGGCGAACTCGACGACACGTTTGGCCCGGTCGCGATGTACCGGAACGGCGCCAGCGAAAGCCAGGGCGAGAACCTCGCGCCCTGCTTCGGCCTGCAATTCTTCGGCCGTGTGGACATCGACGGTGGGAGCGGCGTGATGACCGTGACCTTGAAGGACGTCGGCAACCGCGACCTCTGGTCGGTCGACCTCGTGCCGCAGCCGCAGGCCCGTCCGGCCGTGGTGGCGCAGCATTCGTGAGGGGCCGCTGGTTGTCCAACCTCTCCCGCGAGCGCGGGGCAATCGCACACGGTGTGCAGGATGCAGCATCGGCAGCGGGCTCCCTGTCCCGCAAGCGGGAGAGGCGGAGCCCGCGCACGATGCGTTCGTATGCGATGGCCTGCCCCGCAAGCGGCAGGGAGGCTCCTAACCCGATCTTGATTGGCCGTCACGTGCCTGTCGCGCTATGATGCCCGTTCCCGCCACCTCTTTTCCATCATCGAAGAGTCTGCTCACGCGGCATCGCCGCGTGCATCCGGCGGCTGGAATACCTCAGGAGCCTGTTCAATGGACCATCTGAAAACACGGGGCATCAGCATGCCCAAGCTCGGCCTCGGCACCTTCCGCATGCAGGGCGATGCCTGCCGCGATGCGGTCGAGGGCGCGCTGTCGATCGGCTATCGCCACATCGACACCGCCGAAATGTATGCCAACGAGGATGCGATCGGTGCCGCGCTCGCGACGGCCTCCGTGCCGCGCGGCGAACTGCATGTCACGACCAAGGTCTGGCACGAGAATCTCACGCCGGATGCGATCCGCCGCGCCTTCGATGCCAGCCTGACCAAGCTAAGGCTCGATCACGTCGACCTCTATCTCGTGCATTGGCCGTCGAGATCGGCGAACTGGGGCGCGGTATTCGAGGCGCTGATGAAGCTGAAGGAAGAGGGGCGGACGCGCGCGATCGGCGTCGCCAATTTCACCACGGCGCTGCTCAAGATCGCGGTCGAGGACGTCAGGGCGCCGATCGCCTGCAATCAGGTCGAATATCACGCGATGCTGGATCAATCGAAGGTGCTGGCCTATCTCAAGGCGACGTCGATCCCGCTCGTCGCCTATTGCCCGCTCGCGCAGGGACGTTTTGCGACCGATCCGGTGCTTGTCGAAATCGGCGCGAAGCACAATGCGAGCGCCGCGCAGGTCGCGCTGAAATGGCTGCTCGACCAGGACGGCGTCGCCGCCATCCCGAAGGCGTCACGCCGCGAGAGCCAGCAGGCCAATCTCGACGCCCTGAAGATCAAGCTGGACGATGCCGATCGCAAGAAGATCGCTTCTCTCCCGAAGGACAAGCGTTGCGTCAATCCCGGGTTCGCGCCGGCATGGGATTAGTGCCTTTTACCCTCTTCCTTGTGGGAGAGGTAGCTTTGCGAAGCCGGGTAAGGGGTCTCTATCCTTACGGACAATCTTTCGAATGGAAAGAACTCCTCATCCGGCGCTTCGCGCCACCTTTTCCCACACCCAGGAGCGCACGTGGCAGAACGCAGTCGGCCAAAGACTTGCGGGCGATTGAGCCTCCACAATTCAGCTGATACATGTTGGCTTGTGGCCCAGGCTGTGTGAAAACGCTCTGTTTGGCGTGATTCGCGCGATAAGATTCCCCGCGATTTGCGGGGAATCCGATGAAGCGCTTTGTCGAAGGGTTGGATCGCGGCCAGAACACCCTGTTTCCGGCCTCGCTCGATGACTATGTGACCGAGGATAATCCGGTGCGAGCGGTCGATGTGTTCGTCGACAGTCTTGATCTCGACAAGCTCGGGTTCGACGGTGTGCAACCACTCGACACCGGCCGTCCGAGCTATCACCCCAGCACGATGCTCAAACTCTACGTCTACGGCTATCTCAATCGGATTCCGTCGAGCCGGCGCCTGGAGCGGGAATGCCAGCGCAACATCGAGATGATCTGGTTGACCGGGCAACTGGCGCCGGACTTTAAAACCATTGCGGACTTCCGCAAGGATAATGGCAAGGCCATTCGTGAGGTCTGTCGCGAGTTCGTCGCGCTATGCCGCAAGCTAGATCTGTTCAGTGCAGCTAGCGTTGCCATTGATGGATCAAAGTTCAAAGCTGTCAATGCACGGGACAAGAACTTTACCGAGGCCAAGATGAAGAGGCGCCTTGAGCGGATCGATGAGAGCATCACCCGCTACCTCTCACAGCTTGAAACCGCCGATCGCCATGGCGATGCAGTGCCGGAGGCGAAGGTTGAGCGGTTGAAAGGCAAGATCGAAAAGCTCAAAGAGGAGATCGTTCGGCTCAACGCGATCAACGAGGAGATGATGAAGAGCGATGACAAGCAGATCTCGCTCTCCGATCCTGACGCGCGCTCGATGGCCACAAGTGGCAAGGATACCGGCATAGTCGGCTACAACGTGCAGATGGCAGTTGATACGCAGCATCATCTCATTGTGGCCCACGAGGTGACCAACGTGGGCAGCGATCGGCAACAGCTCGCGAACATGGCGAGGCAAGCGCGTGACGAGATGGTTGTCGAGACGATCGATGCCGTCGCTGATCGCGGCTACTACAACGGCGAAGAGATCCGTGCCTGCGAGGAGACAGGCATCACGGTCACATTGCCAAAACCGCTGACCTCAGGAGCGAAGGCCGCAGGCCGTTTTGGCAAGCAGGACTTCATCTATGTTGCGGCCGAGGACATCTATCGCTGCCCTGCCGGCGATCGGTTGACGTACCGCTTCACCGGTCAGGAGGACGGCAAGATGCTGCGCCGTTACTGGACGACCGCTTGCCAAAGCTGCTCGCTCAAAGCGCAGTGTACGACTGGCCCCGAGCGACGTATCGCGCGGTGGGAGCACGAGGCTGTGCTGGAGAGGGTTCAGCAGCGGCTTGACCAAGATCCCAACAAGATGACTTTGCGTCGTCAAACGGCCGAGCACCCGTTCGGGACCATAAAGGCCTGGATGGGGGCAACGCACTTCGTGATGCGAAGACAGCACAAAGTCGCGACCGAGATGGCGCTCAATGTGCTCGCCTACAATCTAAAACGTGTAATAGCCATTCTGGGCTGCCGAACACTGCTGGAAGCGATGCAGACGTAGAGGAGTTTGCGCTCGAACCAACTCCAGACTCGAAGCCCGGTCCCGGGCCTCTCGACCTGTCACTCGACAAAAAGGGTTATCGCACAGCCTGGGCCCGCTGCTGACATTCACGCGAACCACCGCTGCGTCCGCTATCAGGCGTAGACCGGGCCGGCCCTGAAACAGGTTTGAAGTCGCAGTTTGACCCTGAACGGACATCTGCCCATCTACCCATGGGTCCCAATAAGCTGTAGATTGCCCACGATGTCCCGCTGATCGTCATCCCACGCGGCCGCCGGGGGGACCGAATGCATCAAGTGAAGCGGCGAGACGTCTTGGCTCTGCTCGGAAGCGTGCCAGCGGCATGGCCGCTGCTCACCTTCGCCGAGGCGCCCGAACGCATGCGGCGGATCGGTGTCGTGATGGCCTACGCGGAGGAGGACCCCAACGGGCAGATACAGATCGGGGCCTTCCGAGAACATCTACCGAAACTTGGCTGGATCGAGGGCAGCAATGTCACCATTGACGTTCGATATGCAAGGGGTGATCCGGCGCGCGCTCGGGAAATGGCTGCCGAGCTGCTCCGGCAGAGGCTCGACTTGATTGTGTCCAATTCCAACCTGGTCACTACCATACTTCAGACGCAGGTCCGCACGATCCCGCTTGTGTTCGTATCAGTCTCCGATCCTGTCGGTAGTGGCTTTGTCAAGGATCTGGCGAGGCCGGGTGGCAACATCACCGGCTTTGCCAATTTCCCGCCTTCCATGGGAAGCAAATGGCTGGAGAAACTGCACGAGGTGGCGCCGCAGGCCGAGCGCGTCGGACTGCTTCTGCACCCGGAGCCGCCAAATCTCGGGTATCTCAAGTCGGCTCAAGAGGCAGCGCCGTTGCTTAATTTGAGGCTGGTTGACCTCAGGGTGCATGACCGCGCCGAAATTGAAAGCGCTTTCACGACATTTGTAGGCGACGCTCGCAGCGGTTTGATCGTCGCGCCCAATATCGTCAGCTTCGCGAATAGCGCTCTCATTGTAGCGTTGGCCGCGAAGTATCGGTTGCCCTCGATTTATCCGTTTGCTTTTTTTGCCAGGGAGGGTGGGCTGATTTCTTACGGGTTCGACGAGCGCGAGCAATTTCGGCAAGGCGCCGTCTATGTCGATAAGATCCTAAGGGGCGCAAAGCCCGCCGAACTACCTGTGCAGTATCCGACGAAATTCGAGATTGTGGTCAATCTTAAGACCGCGAAAGCGCTTGGGCTTGATGTGCCTTTGCAAGTTCAGCAATTCGCCGACACCATCATCGAATGAGCCGGTCCAGCAATAGCGACCAACGTGATCGAAGGACGCGACGTCGCCTACTGGCCCATCGCTGACCTTCACGCGAACCAACACGGCATCCGCTATCCAGCGTAGACCGGACCAGCCCTGAAGCAGGTTTCAAGTCGCAGTTTGACCCAATTCGGACATGGGCTGTGCGGACTATCACTTGGTCGGTTAAGTCGGTAGAGTGCCACCGGGATGAGGGCGGTATGCGGCGGCGGGACTTTCTAACTCTTGCAGGTGCGGTGGCGTGGCCGCTTGCGGCGCGTGCGCAGCCAGCGGAAATGCCGGTGATCGGCTATCTATCTGAGAACACTCTTTCGGCAAATTTACACGCGGCCTTCCTGCGGGGGATGGCTGCGTTAGGCTACGTAGAAGGCAAAAACCTCCTAATCGAGGACCGACACAAGCCGCAGTCATTGCCTGAAGCTGCGGCTGATCTGGTTCGTCGTAAGGTGAACGTCATTTTCGCGTCAAACCCGGGCGCGCTTTCCGCCGCCATCAAAGCCACGACCAGCATACCTGTGGTTGGAATGGATTTGGAGAGCGACCCCGTTGCGAAAGGATACGTTCAAAGTATTGCCCGCCCAGGCGGCAATATCACGGGAGTGTTTTTAGATATCCCTGAGCTGTGCGGAAAGCAGCTAGGTCTGCTGAAGGAAATCGTTCCCGGGCTATCTCGCATAGCCATCTTTGGCATCCCCGGCCACAACGCGCCGCAATTCGCAGCAACTGAGGCGGCGGCGGGGGCGGTCGGGGTCAAGGCCGAAGTTCTGGAGGTCAAGGTCGCTGATGATTTAGAGGGCGCTTTGGAGGAGGCCAGAGTGCGGCCGGTCGAAGCCGGTATCTTGTTGCCATCCCCTTTCACGTTCCAGTATTCGAAGCTGATCGCGGAATTCGCGCGCGCCAAACGGCTCCCGCTCATTTCCTTGTTCGCCGAGTTTCCAAGAAACGGCGGCCTCATGGGTTATGGACCGAACTTGGACGACTTGTATCGAAGATGCGGAGAGTACGTCGGCAAGGTTTTGCACGGTGCAAAACCAAGCGAGTTACCGCTACAGCGTCCGGAGACGTTTGATCTGATCATCAACGTCAAGACTGCAACGGCGATTGGTGTCGAGTTGCCAGCACGTCTTCAACTGCTCGCCAATGAGCTGGTCGAATAGAGTTCGGACTTCCGCTGTTGGCCCGCTGCTGACCTTCACGCGCACCCCCGCAGCGTCCGCTATCCGGCGTAAACCGGATCAGCCCTGAAATAGGGTTGAAGTCGCAGTTTGACCCATTGCCGACGTCAGACCGCACCATAGAAGTGTCGATATTGCCAAGCGGCTTCCTTTTGCAATTGAGATTCAGACCACGACTGGTTCTGGAAGCGCATAATCCAGGTCGCAAGTGCCTCTCCGAGCGTTGGCGAGATCGAAAGGCCGGCGACATTACATCCACTCGCAAAATAGAAACCTGTTGCTCCGGGAGCTGGGCCGAGAACATGATGGCCGTCAGCGGTCATTGTCGGAATGCCGCCACGAAATTCCCGCACCTGAGCGGTTTCCAGGACTGGGAGCTGATCCTTGACGTCAGTCGCGGCGGCACGAAGCACTTCGATGTCGAGCGGCATATCCTTCACATCGAAGCTCGCTCCCAACGACTGCATATCGAAAAATTGGGGCCTTTCCTCGTAGACGCCCCAAAGCAAGCCACCGTGACAGGGACGCGCATACACGGCGGCATCCATGATTCGAACCATGGGCAGATCAGCACGCACGCCATCCAAAGGCTCCGTGATGATCAGTTGCTGTCGGGTCGGCACCAACGGCACGCCAATCCCGCTTGCCTCCGCTACCTGTCGCGTCCATGCACCGGCCGCATCGACAACGATCGGGCTTTCAATGATACCTTTCGCGGTGGTTACGCCGGTCACGTTGCCGGCCGTAATATTGACAGCAAGTACGTCCGTCTTCGGAAGTAAGGTGGCGCCCTGAGCCGCAGCGGCTCTGGCAAACCCGACAGCCACCTGCGCCGGATCGAAATACCTGTCGTCACCGATTCTCATCGCCGCTACCACGCCTGTCGGCTTCAAGAATGGATTGAGGCGACTGGCCTGCTCTGGAGAGATCAGATCGACATCAAGCCCCATGCGGCGGCCGCGCTCAAGGTCGTCCTTGATAACCTCCGCATCTTGCGGGCGACGCGCGATCCTCAGGCTGCCCGAATGCACCCAATCTAGAGGCTGGCCGGTTTCTTCCGTGAACGTTTCGATCTTCCGGCATGCGTCCTTGATGAGGCCTATCATCAAGTCGCCCTTGCGAACGCAGCTCACCATACCAGCGGCGCGAGGCGACGTTTGCGATCCGATATCATGCTTATCGATGAGGACGCCTCTGAAACCCTTGCGTTTACTCAGGTAGTAGGCAGTCGCCGCGCCCAGGGCGCCAGAACCAATGACAATCGCGTCGGCCTTGCTAATCATGGTGCAATGCCCTCGAAATGCGATGGCGACGAAAGACTAACACGCGGCGAGGGCGCTGACCATTGCGATCCTTTCAGTAGGTAAGGTCAGCTGTTGGCCCATCTGCGAAGTTGCGCCGCGTCCGACGGAAGTCCGCTCATCGCGGCAGAGCGGACCTGATTTGCTCAACCTGAGTTCTTCGCAGTTTGACCCAAACCCGACATCGGTCGGGTCGAAATCCCGCGCGCAACGGTTCCTGCTGCGCCTTGAGTTGATACGTGAACCTCGCAGCAGCCGAACCATACTCACATTCATGGACGCTAATATTGATTCGGGGACAGTAGGAGAGTGTGCCGTGCTGGTGCTGCGTTGGATTTCGCTGATCGCGGCGAGGGGGCTTTGGCTGATGCCATTGCTGGCGCAGGAGCGCGGTCGCGTTAGGCCGGCTCATTCCGACATCGTATTGATGAAAAGCAAGGAGGGAACATGCGCAAATCCGTCCGTGGTACCTTTGTCGCCGTGCTAGGTGTTGCCTTTATCGGTGCAACCCTCACACCAATTGCAGCAGAGGAGCCTTACAAGGCTCAACTCGACACCTTGCGAAAATCGCTGGAGAAATATCAGGACTACAAGGCAGCCGTGCGCGACCGCTACCTGTCGACGGTGGGCTGCGTGCATTATTCCGGGGAGAAAGTACCGCACCGCATGGAGTATGCCAAAGGCGCTATGGGAGTGCACTTTGCCAATGTCACAGTGCAGGGCGCTCCTGATCCGATGAAGCCCAACGTATTGATCTACGAACCCGTGGGCAAGGAATTGAAGCTCGTGGCTGTCGAGTGGCTGGTGCCTCTAACGGCCGATACCAAGCAGCGCCCCTCTCTCTTCGACCAGCCCTTCATGGGCCCGATGGAAGGACACTGGCCGCTCATTCCAAAGGAGTTTGTACATTATGATTTGCATGCCTGGTTGTTCAAAGAGAACCCGCTCGGCATGTTTGCGCCCACCAATCCGAATGTTAGCTGCGAGGGCTACGACTTTTCCCTGCTGGAAGAGCCGACCATGATGGTGCCGGGCCCATAAACAAATCGCGAGGTCAGCTTGGCCCATAGCCGACGCAGATCGATGCCGGCTGTTCGCCGCTGTTGGAGCAGAGCAGGCCTGGCAGATTGATGCGTACCGATTTGCGCGCACAGAAAATGGCCCCTTGCGGGGCCATTTCCAGTTTGCGTTGCGCATTAGTCCCAGTGGCGATGATGACGCTTGATCACGACGACATTGTCGCGATGGTGCCAGCCGCGATGCCAGCCGTAGTCACGATGCTCGCGGAATTCGGCGCGGGCGCCGTACGGGCCGTGATGGCCGTGCTTGACGATCACAGTCTCAGCACTTGCCAGCGTCGGCGCCGCAACCGCGAGCGCACCCAGAGCGGCAACGACATAACCAAGCTTCTTCATGATGTCCTCCTCCAATCGAATGCAAATTTAAACGGCGCATTCGCATGAACGTTCCGGAGGAACGGCAAGAGAATTCTGAATGGATGTTCAGGATCAAACAATGGTTAATCGCAGCGCTGCTGCAGCGGCGTCGGCGCGCCGGTCTTGACGTATTTGCCGTCCCTGATCGTGTACTCGCCGCGTTCGCTGCGATTATAGATCGCGCGCAGGCTGCCGTCCTGCGAAAGCATCAGTCCGAATTCGCGCGTCTGCCGAAGCGAAGGGAAGTACACCATCAGATTGAGCAGGCCTTCGGCGTCGACGGTGGCGGACACCACCTCGTTCTCATCCTTGGCGTCGCCGAAATTGCGCCCGTACATCACCCGGCCGTCCTTCCGGACCTCGTAAGTCAGCAGCGCGCCCTTGTCGCGGTCTGGCCTGACAGCACAGTCGACGGCCCACGAGCCGAGCAACCCCCACTGCTCGACCGTCGCCGCGAGCGTCTCGGCATGCGCGAGCGGCGCGAACACGATCCAGAGCACCGCGGCCGTGGCCCAGCGGCTCAAACAACGCGTCATATCCTGAAAGGCCCCGCCTCGAAGAATTCCAAAGTGTATATCCCGACGCGGTCGCGACCTCTAGGCGCGCTTCTCGACATTGGCGCTGCGCGCCGGCACGCCGAACTCCTTGCGGCAGACCTCGGCGAGTACGGCGACCCCCTCCCGGATCTGCTGATGCGACGGGCTCCCAAAGCACATCCGGAGGCGTGAGCCGGCGTAAGCCTTGTTGGTCGACCACTCCGGTCCGGGATTGATCGCGACACCGGCGGCAAGCGCAGCCTTGTGGAGTTTGAGCGTATCGACCTGGTCGGGCAGCTTCAGCCAGAGGAAGATGCCGCCCTTCGGCTCCTCGAATTCGGCCGCGGTCCCGAACTGTTCGTTGAGCGCTTCCATCAGCGTATCGAGCTTGGCGCGTAGCGCTTTCGTCAGCGTCGGCACATGGCTCGCGAAATGCTGAAGGCAATAGGTGCCGAGCACCATCTGCTCCAGCGCCCCGGAGCCTGCATCCGTCTTCAGCGCCAGCATTCGCGACATCGCATCCCAGGGTGCCACGATGAAGCCGACGCGCAGCGCCGGCGCGATCGACTTCGAGAACGAGCCGATATGGATCACGCCGCCGTGCTGGCTCATCGCGTAAATCGCCGGTGGCCGTTGTCCCGACCAGACCAGATCGCTATAGCAATCGTCCTCGAAGACGGGGACGCCGTACGCGGCGGACAGTCGCAGCAACTCGGCGCGGCGCGTCTCCGGCATGATGGTGCCGGTCGGATTCTGCACGGTCGGAATGGTGTAGATGTATTTCGGCCGGATGCCGCGGTTCTTCAGCTCCGCCAGCGCCGCGGCCAGCACGTCCATGCGCATGCCGTGCTCGTCGAGGGGAACGCCGACGGCGTTGACGCCCAGCCGTGCGAGCCGGTCGAGCGAACCCTGATACGTTTCCTGCTCGACGATCACGGTGTCGCCGCGCGCCAACAGGGCGTTGTTGACGAGGTCGAGCGCCTGCAGCGAGCCGGAGACGATCATGAGGTCGTCGACCGTGCAGCTGATTCCGGCGTCGCGCTTCAGTTTTGTCACCAGGAATTCGCGGAGCGGCACGTAGCCCTGGGGCCCATGCGCCAGTCCGTAGGTGGCGAGCGAACGGCCCTCGCGTTGCAGGGCCAGAGTGGCCGCCTCGATCAGCTCATCGACCGGCACCTGCTCGGAATCGTTGTTGCCGCCGACGAAGCTGTATTTGGCGAGGCCCGTCCAGCGTGCAGAGGGGGCCGGCAGCCCTGCGGGAAACAGGGGCCCGAAATCGAAGCTGAACGTCATGGCAGCGCTCCTCGTTGTTTTTATTGGGCGGCCGGCCTGATCCGGGCCGGGCGCCGCGATCTGATGATGTCATCATGCCAGTGTTTTGCCCGACGCGTCAAACGGAATTCGTAAAATCAGCATTCGCGTCGTGCGCGGCCGCTATGCCGTTGATTTTTGGATCCGGCTACTGTGCATGGGGTTGTTTTCGTGTTTCGATCTGGGCCGCGACAGCGCTCGCACGAGCTGCTTTACTTTTTGCCGACCGTCCTGGTCGGGCGTCCCTGGCTGATGAAAGCGTAATGCGCATTGGCGACGCCGCCAACCATCAAGGCCTCGACCGCCGGCTCGGCGATCTCGCCGGTGGCGGCCCAGTCGACGATGAAATTGGCCCCGGTCCCGCCGCGCACGTCATCGGTCGGAATGAAGATCGAGATGGTGGCGAGCGGCTTCACGGCGACCGGCGCCTTCAGATAGCTATCGACCTGCTTGCCCGCGGTGTCGAAATAGGCGATGCGCCTGACCACCAGTGCTTGCGTCTCGGACGCATTGTGGACGCTCAGCGTCACCGAAAAATCGACCCGCAGCTTGCCCTGGCTCATCGCGACGCTGGAATAGGCCGGCACGTAGAAGCCGCCGGTCACGGCGAGTGGCTCATTCGGCATGGCTTGAAGCGAATCGGCAAAAGTCTGTTCGAGGTTCACTTTGGGCTGCGCGGAGGCTTGCCCGGCGAAGGCGAGCGGGCCTAGCAGCATTGCGGTGGCGAGAGCCGCATGAATGTGACGAATTGCTCGTTTGCCGCGCTGCACCCGGTCTCCAGGGTGCGGCAAAACGGACCAATCTGGCATGCACGAGCTCATTCGCGACACTCTCTGTATCCTGTCTGCCCGGATGCTGGGCCTGCTCGCCCATTCTGCCGGCAACCGCTGATCCCGCCCTACCTTATCGCCGGCCTCTGCACAGGTCCATTCGGTGCCGGCTGTGCTAGCGGCTCTCCATCAGCGCCATCGCGGAGTTCGGCCTGATCTTCATGCTGTTCATGATCGGCCTCTTCGATGCAAGCCCAAAGGCCCGTCCGACGGCGGCCGGCGGGCATATGCGGTTGCATCCAGGACACTAGCGCTTGGGCCCAAGTCCAGCTAAGGCGTCCGTCAGGCCTCCGGCCATAACCGATAGAGATTGGGACATGCCCGATACCGTCCAGGAAGTCTTGCAGGCCTTTGCCCGAGGCGAACTCGTCGTGGTGACCGACGACGATGATCGCGAGGGTGAGGGCGATCTGATCGTTGCCGCCTCGTTCTGCACGGCGGAAAAGATGGCCTTCATCATCCGCCATACCTCCGGCATCGTCTGCGCGCCAATCACCACCGAGGACGCGCGCCGGCTGCGGCTCGATCCGATGGTCGCCCATAACGATTCCGCCCACACCACCGCATTCACGGTCTCGATCGACTACAAGCCTGACGGCGGCACCGGCATTTCGGCGGAAGAGCGCGCCTCCTGCTGCCGCGCTCTGTCCAATCCCAATGCCGGCGCCAACGACTTCGCCCGTCCCGGCCACATCTTCCCGCTGATCGCCAAGGATGGCGGCGTCCTGCTGCGCTCCGGCCATACCGAGGCGGCGGTCGATCTCTGCAAGCTCTCAGGGCTTCCGCCGGTCGGCGTCATCAGCGAGCTGATGAACGACGACGGCAGCGTGATGAAGGGCGAGCAGGTCGCGCAGTTCGCCGCCAGGCACAAGCTGAAGCACGTGACCATCGCCGACATGATCGCCTACCGGCAGGGGCGCGAAAAGCTGATCGAGCGGGTCGCGACGTTCACGACCGAAAGCCCGATCGGGCCGCTCCAGGGCTACGCCTACCGCTCGCCGTTCGATTCGATCGCCCATGTTGCCTTCGTCTATAACGGCGTCGGCGACGGCAAGAACGTGCTGACGCGCTTTCACAAGCCGAATATCGTCAAGGACACGTTTACCGGCCACAAGCGCATGGCGGCGGTGCTCGAGCACTTCAAGAAATCCGGTCGCGGTGTGCTGGTCTATCTGCGCGACGGCGCGGCCGGCGTGCCCGTGTCGCCGCTGCCGGACGAGACGCAGACCGAAGCCGACCGCAACCGCCAGTGGCGCGAGGTTGGCGTCGGCGCGCAGATCCTGCGCGATCTCGGCGTCACCTCGATCCGCCATCTCACCTCGTCGGTGCACGACTACAAGGGCCTTTCGGGCTTCGGCATCGAGATCGTCGCCAACGAGCAGCTCGAAAGCTGACATGCAGCGTCATTCCGGGCTCGCGCTTTGCGCGCCCTGGAATGACGAGACCAGGATGTAATTGCACTTGTTGCCGCGGCGTTTTAATTTGTCCGGCAATTTCTTGACGGAACCAGACCCGAAAGGACGTTTCATGAGCGTGCGCCCTCAGACCAAGGACAAGCCGGCTGCGGCCTCCTTCCAGTGGGACGATCCGTTCCTGCTCGACGAGCAGCTGACCGAAGACGAGCGCATGGTGCGGGACACGGCGCGCGCCTACGCCCAGGACAAGCTGCTGCCGCGGGTCACCAAAGCCTATCTGGAAGAGACGACCGACCGCGAGATCTTCAACGAGATGGGCGAGCTCGGCCTCATCGGCATCACGCTGCCTGAGGAATATGGCTGCGCCAATGCGAGCTACGTGGCTTACGGCCTCGTCGCGCGCGAGATCGAGCGGGTCGATTCCGGATATCGCTCGATGAACTCGGTGCAGTCTTCGCTGGTGATGTACCCGATCTACGCCTATGGCGACGACAGCCAGCGCAAGAAGTACCTGCCCAAGCTCGCCAGCGGCGAGTGGGTCGGCTGCTTCGGCCTGACCGAGCCCGATGCCGGCTCCGATCCGGCCGGCATGAAGACACGCGCCGAGAAAGTCTCGGATGGCTACCGCCTGACCGGCAGCAAGATGTGGATCTCGAACGCGCCGATCGCCGATGTCTTCGTGATCTGGGCCAAGTCGGCCGAGCACGACAACCAGATCCGCGGCTTCGTGCTGGAAAAGGGCATGAAGGGCCTCTCCGCCCCGAAGATTGGAAGCAAGCTCAGCTTGCGCGCTTCCATCACCGGCGAGGTCGTGATGGATGGCGTCGTGGTTCCCGAAAGCGCGCTGCTGCCCAACGTCTCCGGCCTCAAGGGTCCGTTCGGTTGCCTCAACCGCGCCCGCTACGGCATCTCCTGGGGCGCGCTCGGCGCGGCCGAGGATTGCATGCACCGCGCCCGCCAGTACACGCTCGACCGCAAGCAGTTCGGCAAGCCGCTTGCCGCGACCCAGCTGGTGCAGAAGAAGCTCGCCGACATGGAGACCGAGATCGCGCTCGGCCTTCTCGGTTCGCTGCGGGTCGGCCGCCTGATGGACGAGGGCAAGTTCGCCCCCGAGATGATCTCAATCATGAAGCGCAACAATTGCGGCAAGGCGCTCGACATCGCCCGCGTCGCGCGCGACATGCACGGCGGCAACGGCATCTCGGCCGAGTACCACGTGATGCGCCACGTCCATAATCTCGAGACTGTCAACACCTACGAGGGCACGCACGACGTCCATGCCCTGATCCTGGGCCGCGCGATCACGGGCATTCAGGCGTTTTTCTGAGCAAGCCGCCTGAGCGTGGAATGAGATTTCAAATTGCGTCATGGCCGGGGAAAAGCGCGAGCGCGTCTTCGCGCTGACGTCCCGGCCGTCCACGTCTTGGACCACGCGAAGAACCTGGATGCTCGGCACACGGCCAGGCATGACGACGCCAGCAAGGTATGAGCAAGCCATGTCCGACAATGACGACGTCCCGTTCAACCGCAACTTTCCGCTGAAAGCCGGCGTCGTCGAGGAAGTCCGCCCCGGAGTGCGGCGGGTGCTCTGCAGCAATCCGAGCCCGTTCACCTTCACCGGCACCGTCAGCTACATCGTGGGCCAAGGCAACGTCGCGATCATCGATCCCGGTCCAGATGACGAGGCGCATGCGGCCGCGCTGCTCGATGCTGTCAGCGGCGAAACGGTGAGTCATATCTTCGTCACTCACACTCACCGCGACCACTCGCCCAACACGGCGCGGATCAAGCGGGCGACCGGCGCGCGCGTGTATGCCGAAGGCCCGCACCGCGCCTCGCGGCCGCGCTTCGAGAGCGAGAAGCACAATCCGGAATCCGGGTCTGATCGCGATTTCGTGCCCGATGTCAGGCTCGCCCATGGCGATGTCGTCGAAGGCGCCGGCTGGCGGCTCGAGGCCGTGGCCACGCCCGGTCACACCGCAAACCATCTCGCCTTCGCCTGGCCCGAGCGAAAATTCAACTTTGTCGGCGATCACGTGATGGGCTGGTCGACCTCGATCGTGGCGCCGCCCGACGGCTCGATGATCGACTACATGGACTCGCTCGATCGGCTGGCTGCGCGCGGGGAGGATCTGTATTTCTCCGGCCATGGCCCTGAAATCCCGGATGGTCCGCGCTTCGTGCGCTTTCTGATCCGTCACCGCAAGGCGCGCGAGGCCTCGATCCTGCACCGCCTCGGCAAGGGTGAGACCGACATCCCGACCATGGTCCGCGCGATCTATATCGGCATCGATCCGAGGTTGACGACGGCCGCCGGCTACTCCGTGTTGGCCCATCTGGAGGACCTGGTCGCGCGCGGAATTGTCGTGACTGACGGCGATCCCGTGATTGGCGGGACGTACCGGATGGCTTGAGGCGAGTGGCGAATAAGAGGGCTTTCACTCGCTATTCGCGACTGGCTATTCGCTATTTCTTCACCGTCTTCGCGGGCGCCTTCGGCGGCGCCACTGGCGTCTTCTTCACCGGTTTCAGCGCGTCGGCATCGGCTGCGGTGTTGAGATCGTCGATGAACTTGGTCACCCGCGCCGCGTTGCTGCCGAGGTCGCTCTCGAAATAGCGCGAGGCCGAGCGGATATCGACGCGGGAATCGTCACCATCAGGCACCACCCTGATCGAGACGTCCTCGCGAAAGCCCATGATCGGCGTGCGCGCCACCGCCTCGATGCGGCCCATGCGTCGCGGCGGCTGCGGCTCGCGTTCGTCGATAATGGTCCATTTGCGCTTGATGACGAGCCGGCGCGCGATCGCGTACGCCCGGTCGACGGGGATCTCAAGCTCGATCGGCTCGATATCGGGGTAGAAATGGCGCTGCTGCTCGGCCGAATAGAGGCCGGCATAAACGGCGGTGTTGGTGCCATCGCCGGTGCGCAGGCGCGACAGCGCGTCGAAGCGCGGAGGGTCGATCGGGTCGGTCGTAATGTCGTGGATCGGCGGCAGCTTGCGATAGAGCAGGGCTTGATACGCGGGATAGGCAAGGATCGCCCCGTCGATCAGGAAGGCGAGCAGGATGCGCGCCATGCCGCGCGAGCCGTTCTGCCAGATCGCGGCAAAGCCGGCGAGGCCGAACAGGATGGACAGTCCAGCGATCGCGAGCCCGCCAAAGAAGGTGGCCAGCGCCGGCTTCATCTCCAGGAAGTCGAAACGGACGATGATGATCGAGACCACCACCGCCACCACCGCGAACACGGCGAGGTTGCGCGCCCAGCTCGCGAGGCTGGACACGGGCTCCGACTGGTAGGGAGCGGAAAACCTGCGGGCCATGCTGTTCCATCAACGATGTGAGCCGCCGGGCGAAAGCCTGACGACGGGAGCAAGCTGACCTAGCGCATTTTCCGCAGGGCTGTGAAGCGGTTTGTCCCGGTTCTGAACCGGTGAAAGTTCGGGTGGGAGCGATCGACCCAAGGGCCGCGACGAGCCACATGGGTGTGTATGGCGGTTCGAAAGCGAGGGGCTGTTCGCAATTGTGCGGCCCGAAAACGAACACGGCCCCTTGAAGGGACCGCGTGAGAGAGGTGCACCGACAGGTGCGCCTCGCTCATGTGCTCTCGATTTTCGACCAGGCCTCAGTGCGTGACCAGGGGGCAGGCCGAATCCGACAGCTTGCCGAATGCCTCCTCGCCGGACATGGTCTGCACCAGCTTGTAGTAGTCCCAGGGCTGCTTGGATTCCTCGGGCTTCTTCACCTGCATGATGTACATCTCATGCTCCATCAGTCCGTCGGCGCGGATCTTGCCGTTGCTGGTGAACATGTCGTCGATCTTCATCTTCTTGAGCTCGGCCATCACCTTGTCGGAGTTGGTGGTGCCGGCAGCCTTGACCGCGTTGAGATAGGCCATGGTGGCCGAATAGTAGCCGGCCTGGTTCATGGTGGGCTCCCGCTTGGTCTTCTCGTAGTAGCGCTTGGCGAAGGCGCGGGTCTTGTCATTGAGATCCCAGTACCAGCCGGTCGTCAGATAGAGCCCCTGCGCGGTCTTGAGCCCGAGGCTGTGAATGTCGCTGATGAAGGCGAGCAATGCGGCCGGCTTCATCGTCTTGGCGATGCCGAATTCGTCGGCGGCCTTGATCGAGTTGGTAAAGTCGTTGCCCGCATTGGCGAGGCCCAGCACCTGCGCACCCGAGTTTTGGGCCTGAAGCAGATAGCTGGAGAAGTCGGAGGTCGAAAGCGGCACGCGCACCGCGCCGACCACCTTGCCGCCATTGGCCTCGACGACGTTCGAGGCGGCTTCCTGCAACTGGGTGCCGAACGCATAGTCTGCCGTCAGGAAGAACCAGGTCTTGCCACCCTGTTTCACCATGGTCTTGGCGGTGCCGTTGCCGAGCGCCGTGGTGTCGTAAACGTAGTGCACGGTGTAGGGCGTGCAGTCCTTGCCGGTCAGCGATGCGCCGGCGGCGCCGATCGCGATGAACGGGATTTTCTTCTCCTTGGCAACATTGTTCATAGCCAGGCTGACGCCGGTGTTCGAGCCGCCCAGGATCATGGTGACGCCGTCGCGGTCGGCCCATTCGCGGAATTTCTGCGCACCAAGGTCCGGCTTGTTCTGATGGTCGGTGACCATGAACTCGATCTTGTTGCCGAGGACGCTGCCACCGAAATCCTCGATTGCCATCTTGGCCGCTTCGACCCCGCCAGGGCCGATCACGTCGGCGTAGAGACCGGACATATCATCGATATCACCGATCACGACCTTGTTATCGGCCGCCTTTGCGGCGGTGATGGCCGCCATGGACGCGGCCAGCAGCCACGGCAGCATTCGCAGCGAAAATTTCATCTTGAGCGTCCCTCTTATTGGCTTGGAGTGCGGCGGCGACGTTAGGGAGCCGCCGCGGCGGCTCCAATTCGTCTTTGGTCGCGTGGCCGCAAACGAAACAGGCCCCTCCGCGATGGCAGGGGCCGAATTCGACTTTGGTATGTCTGCGGGCGTTAAGCTGCCGCGTTCGGGAAGCGGTAGTCCTTGAACTGGTCGCGCAGCGCGGTCTTCAGGATCTTGCCGGTCGCGGTGTGCGGTATGCCCTCGACGAAGGCGACATCGTCAGGCATCCACCATTTGGCGATCTTGCCGTCCATGTACTTCAGGATGTCGTCGCGCGTCGCCTGCTGGCCTTGCTTGAGCTGCACGATCAGCAGTGGACGCTCGTCCCATTTGGGGTGGAAGACGCCGATCACGGCGGCCTCCGCCACGGCCGGGTGGCCGACCGCGAGGTTCTCGAGGTCGATCGAGGAGATCCACTCGCCACCGGACTTGATCACGTCCTTGGAGCGGTCGGTGATCCGCATGTAACCGCCCTCGTCGATGGTCGCGACGTCGCCGGTATCGAAGAAGCCTTCCTCGTCGAGGATGTTGGCATCGACACGGAAATAGGCCTTGGCGACGGCGGGGCCGGCGACCTTGAGGCGGCCAAAGGTCTTGCCGTCCCAGGGCAGCTCCTTGCCGGCATCGTCGGTGATTTTCATCTCGACTGCGAAGGGCGCATAGCCCTGCATCTGCAGGACGTCGAGACGCGCATCGCCGGTCGCGTTCTGGAACGGCGGCTTCAACGCCGAGACGCTGCCGATCGGGCTCATCTCGGTCATGCCCCAGGCGTGTCGGACGTTCGAGCCCATGTCGAGGAATGCCTTGATCATGGAGCGCGGCATCGCCGAGCCGCCGCAGATCACCATCTTCAGGTCCGGCAGCTTCAGGTTATTGGCACTCATGTGCTGGAGCAGCATCAGCCACACCGTCGGCACGCCGGCCGTGTGCGTCACCTTCTCGGTGGAGAGCAGCTCGTAGACCGAGGCGCCGTCGAGCTTGGGGCCGGGCATGACGAGCTTGGTGCCCTGCGAAGGTGCGGAGAAGGCGATGCCCCAGCTGTTGGCGTGGAACAGCGGAACCACCGGCAGCATCGTCTCCGAGGCGCTGGTGCCGAGCGCATCGACGTTGTTGGCCATCAGTGCGTGCAGCACGTTGGAGCGATGCGAATACAGCACACCCTTCGGGTCGCCCGTGGTGCCCGACGTGTAGCACATCGCGGCCGCCGTGTTCTCGTCAAAGTCCTTCCATTTGAATTTGCCGTCGGCCTCGGCGATCCAGTCCTCGTAGGCCACGACGTTCTTCAAATTGGTCTCGGGCATATGCGCCTTGTCGGTGAGGATGACGTACCGCTCGACGCTCGGCAGCTTGTCGGCGAGCTTCTCCAGCACCGGCACGAAGGTCAGGTCGACCATCACGATGCGGTCCTGCGCATGGTTGATGATCCAGGCGATCTGCTCGGGGAAAAGTCGGGGATTGATGGTATGGCAGATGGCGCCGATGCCCATGATGCCGTACCAGACCTCGAGATGGCGCCAGGTGTTCCAGGCGATCGTGGCGACACGGTCGCCGAGCTTGATGCCGTCGCGGTCCAGCATCTGCGAGACCTTGAGCGCGCGCTTGTGGATTTCGGCGTAGGTGGTGCGATGGATGGGTCCCTCGACCGACCGCGTGACGACCTCCTGCTTGCCGTGAATCTTGGCGGCGTGTTCGATGATCCGGTGGCAGAGCAGGGGCCAATCTTGCATCAAACCGAGCATTCAGACGTTCCTCCGAGAAATCGCTGGGCGCATTGTCGCTCTCAGCGCAGGGCCAAAGAATTGTCATGAGTTTTAGCCTGCCGGACTTTCGCCGCAAATGGTCTTGTCGCGGCAATATGTCCGCCGGCGCGGCGATGGTTACCGCTGCGGTCGGGCTCACGCTGGTGCTCGCGGATCGGGCCGAGGCGAGAAACCATGCTGTACTGCTCGATATCTTTGGTCCTGGTGCACCACGCCGGCATAAGTCCGTTCATTTCACCAAGGTACCACTCCCAAGACCGCGCCCTGAGGAGGCTCCCAAGGCAGCGGCTGAGGCCGCGCCGGAGGCCCCCGACAAGCCTTCTCCAGACAAGCCCGCCGTCAGCAAGCCGGCCGAGGTTGCGCCGCCTCCCGAGAAGCAGCTGTCGGCCTGTCGATCGGCGCTGACCGAAGACATCGCGATCGCGCCTTCCATTCCCGATATCCGCGGCCCAGGCGCCTGCGGCGGTGTGGATCTGGTGCGGCTGGAGGCGATCGTGCTGCCGGACAAGCGCAGGGTCGCGGTCAAGCCGGCCGCGATCCTGCGCTGCACGATGGCCTCGGCGATCGCGGATTGGGTGCGTACCGACATGGTGCCGCTGGCCACAAGCCTCGGCTCGACCATCACCGAACTCGACAATTTCGATAGCTTCGAGTGCCGCGGCCGCAACCGCGTCGTCGGCGCGATGCTGTCCGAGCACGGCAAGGCCAATGCACTCGACGTCCGTTCGCTGAAACTAGCCAACGGGCAGTCGATCGGTCTGACTGACCGCACCGTATCGCGCGATGTGCGCGAGCGCGTGCTGCATTCGGTCTGCTCGCGTTTTTCCACGGTGCTAGGGCCCGGCTCGGACTGGTACCACGAGGACCACATCCATCTCGATCTCGCGCAGCGCCGCAACGACTACCGGATCTGCCAGTGGAACGTCTGGGATCCCTTGCCCCAGGTTGCCCCCCTCCTGCCGGCCGAGCGCCCCGAGGAGGCCCCGCCGCGCGAGGTCGCAGCAAAATCCGAGGGCAGCAAGGATCGAGCCGACGATCGGGACAGCACCAACCCTGCTGCTCCGGCGGACAAACCGGCAGCCGAGTCCGGCAGGAGCAAGCCGACAGCAAAAAAGCGCCGGTAAACCGGCGCTTTTCAAAAATCTTTTGATCAGCCGAAGGTTAGTTCGGCGTCGGAACACCGCCGCCCTGGAGCGCGAGACGCGAATTATAGGGCGAGTCGCCGTGCTTCGGCTCCAGCACCACGACGATGGTGCCGATCTTGACGCGGTTATAGAGGTCGATCGCGTCCTCGTTGGTCAGGCGGATGCAGCCCGAGGAGATCGAGGCGCCGATATATTCAGGCTGGTTGGTGCCGTGAATGCGGAACAGCGTGTCCTTGCCGCCCGAGTACAGGTACATCGCGCGCGAGCCCATCGGATTGTCCGGACCGGGGGCGACGTAGGTCGGAACGCCGAGGCGCGAGATCTCGCCCGGGGTCGGGTGCCACGCCGGCCATTCGGTCATGCTGCCGACCTTGGCAATGCCGGACCAGGCCATGGCCTCTTCGCCGACGGTGATGCCGTAGCGGATCGCCTTGCCGCCATCCATGACGTAATAGAGGTAGTGGTTGTCGGAATCGACCACGATCGAGCCCGGCGACTCCTTGCGGTGGTAGTCAACGATGGCACGACGGAAAGGCTCTGCGACCGGCGTATTCTCGTACCGGATCTTGGCAAGGAGTTCCTTGTCCTTCGGCTTGAAATTCTGAGTGTTGGTGGCTTCGTAATGCGTGGCCTGCATGCAGCCCGACAGCATGAAGCCGGCAGCCAAAACTCCCAACATAACCTTCAGCGACGACATGGTTTGGTTCCAATCAAGACAATACCGCGCAGGTCCTCAAGCGTAGCGCCAAGGCCTTCGACTCCGTTGATTTCATTATCTTTGAAATCTGCCACAATTCCAGCATTTAGGGGCTTATCCCGCGCTGCGAGACCCAACCTGTGGCTTTTTTGCCGCAAGTTTTGCGTCTTTAGGCGGCCTTTTTGGCGCGAAAAGCACAGCTGTCGATTCCGTGCCACAGTTACGCCGCTTTGTCGCCACAAATGCAGCCGCCCCGTTAATGTGCTTGTCATCATGAACTTGTCAGAATCGCGCTAAGGGGCTGTCATTCTGTCGCAGGCGCTCTCCTGGAGTTGTTCATGTTTTCTGTGTTCGTTCCCTCCGACTCCTCCCTGAAGAAGGCCGTCGTCGACGATCTCGAGGCCGTGCCTGATCACGCCGTGTGGGTTGATCTGGTCAACCCGACCGCGGCCGAGGACAAGGCTGTGGAGCGCCTCCTGGGCATTGCGATCCCGACCCGGGAGGACATGCAGGAAATCGAGATCTCCAGCCGCCTCTATATCGAGAACAGCGCGCGCTACATGACCGCGACGCTGATGTGCCACTCCGATACCGACATGCCCCGCACCACGGCGGTGACCTTCATCCTCGGCGACCACCGCCTGGTCACGGTGCGCTACGACCAGCCCAAGCCGTTCGCCCTGGTCGAAAACAAGCTGGCGCGGTCCTGCACCCCCGCGATCACAGGCGAGATGGTGCTGATGGAGCTCCTGGATGCCGTAATCGACCGCTGCGCCGATATTCTCGAACGCTGCGGCATGGAGATCGACCAGGTCAGCCACGACATCTTCGAGCCCGAGAGCGAGCGGCACGGCCACGCCAAGCAATACTCGCAGATCCTGATCTCGATCGGCCGCAAGGGCGATCTGACCTCCAAGGTTCGCGAGAGCCTGGTCTCGATCGGCCGCGTCGTCACCTTCCTCTCCGCGGTCGTGGAGGGCGTGAAATGGTCCAAGGACATGCGCGAGCAGCTCAAGACCATGCAGCGCGACGTCGCTTCCCTGACCGACCACGCCTCCTATCTCTCCAGCAAGATCACCTTCGTGCTCGACGCCATGCTCGGCGTCGTCAATCTCGAGCAGAACAACATCATCAAGCTGTTTTCGGTCATGGCTGTTGTCCTGATGCCCCCGACGCTGATCGCCTCGATCTACGGCATGAACTTCAAGTCGATGCCGGAGCTGGAATGGGCGCACGGCTATCCGTTCGCGCTGGTGCTGATGGTGTTTGCCGCGATCGTCCCGTACTGGATCTTCAAGTGGAAGAAGTGGCTGTGAGCGTGCGCTTTCGAAAATAGTGAGCGAGACCTTACGCCGGTTGCAGAGACAGGGCGGATGGTGTCGCAGAATAGATCGTCATTGCGGCTGCGCCGTGATGTGTGGGTCGTGCCCCAATTCCTCCGGTAAAATTTGAGCGGTGGGCTGAACGTTTGCGCGAAACTTGTCTGCGATAAGCAGCCGGTTAGCCGCGAGGAACAGCCATGGTTGAAAAACAAATAACGACGCCCCGCAACGTCATTGATCTGACGAGCTATCGCCAGCTCATGGCGAGCGGCAAGGCGCCGTCGTTGTCGACGCGCATGTGCCGGCACTGTGGTGCGCCGCTGCTCGATGGCGAGAGCGATGACGACTGTTCGACGGCATTCAACGAAGCTGCACCACGGTTGCGCGACCGGTCGCGTCGCATTCGCCTGGATTGAGCAGCGGAAGGAACGGCAGGCGATCCAGTGTTGCGGCGGCGTTCTCTGGATGGCCTGGCTTCCACGACCACGTCACCATTCGTCATTGCGAGTAGCGAGAAGCAATCCAGACTGTCTCCGTTGAGGCCGTCTGGATTGCTTCGCTTCGCTCGCAGTGACCGGACCCTAGACGTGCTGGCCGCCGTTGATGTGGATCTCGGCGCCGTTCACGTAGGAGCTGGTGTCCGTGCACAGCACGTAGATGATCTTGGCGACCTCGTCGGGCGTACCAAGGCGGTGCATCGGAATCTGCTGGTCGACGATCTTCTCGGTGCCCGGCGACAGGATGGAGGTATCGATCTCGCCCGGCGCGATCGCGTTGACGCGGACACCGATGCGGCCGAAGTCCGAGGCCATCTCGCGCGTCAGCGATGCGAGCGCGGCCTTCGAGGTTGCATACGCCGCGCCCGCGAAGGGATGCACGCGCGAGCCCGCGATCGAGGTGACGTTCACGACCGAGCCCTTGGCCGCCTTCAATTCATCGATCAATCCGCGCGCGATCATGATTGGCGCGAAGAAGTTGACGTGGAAGACATGCGTCCAGGTATCGAGATCGGTGTCGACGGAACCGAGCCTTGAGCCGCCGGGACCTTTCGGCGAGATCGCGGCGTTGTTGACCAGCGCGTGCAACATGCCGCCTTCGAGCCGGTTGCGGATGTCGGAGATCGCGCGAGCGGTGTCGGCGGGGTTGCCGAGGTCGACCTGGATGTGGTCCTCGGGGCCTGCATCCCACGGGCAATCCTCCGGGAACGGATGCCGCGAGCAGGTGATGACGCGCCAGCCCGCCGACGAGAAGCGGATCACTGTGGCGTGGCCGATACCGCGGCTCGCTCCGGTCAGGAGCAGCGTGCGGCGCGGCGCATTGGACGAATGCGGCATGGACATCTTTCAGGTCGGCCCAAAGATCAAGATGAGGATCGAGAGAAGGCGCTAGGGATACATCCGTGTCTTGGACCATTTCTGGCCGGCCGCGTCACGACGAAATTCGATGCGGTCGTGCAGGCGGAATGGGCGGTCGTGCCAGAACTCGATGCGCGAAGGCACAATACGCCAGCCGCTCCAGCCCGGCGGCCGCGGCACCTCGCCGATCACGTGCCTGGCCGCGACCTTGGCGATGGCCTGCTCGAAGGCGAAACGGCTCTCCAGCTCTTGCGACTGCTTGCTGGCCCAGGCGCCGATCTGTGCCTGCTTTGGCCGCGTGGCGAAATAGGCGTCGGCCTCGGCATCGGTCACCGGCGTCACGTTGCCGCGGATGCGGACCTGACGGCGCAGCGACTTCCAGTGAAACAGTAATGCTGCCTTAGGGTTTGCGGCGAGTTCGCGGCCCTTCTGGCTCGCGATGTGGCTGTAGAAGACGAAACCCCCGGTATCGAAGCCTTTCATCAGCACCATGCGTACGTCAGGAAGGCCCTCCGGATCGACGGTTGCGAGCGCCATTGCGTTGGGATCGTTCGGCTCACTCTTGATCGCCTCGTTCAGCCAGGCCTCGAACAGCGCGAACGGCTCGTCGGCGGCGGTAAAATCACCGGATGTTAAGGGTGTCTGGTGTTTCATCGAGGTCGTGTCGGTCATGCCTGGAGTCCGAATTGCGTCCCGCGGCCCAAAGCGCGCTGTTGTCGGCTACTGCCCTATATAGGGCATGGGAACGCGTTGGCCTATCGGCGATGCGGCTTTCGAGCCTCGCCATGGCGATGATTCTGGTCGGGCTCGGCGCCGGCGGCTGCAGCCTGTCCCGCCCGGACATCAATGCCTACGCCAAGACCGACGGCAACGACCTCACCGGCTCGATCTCGCGACGGGCGAAGGATGCTCCGCCAACCGAGAGCGATCTCGCCTTCGCCCGCAACGCCGCATCGGACGTGCTGAGCATGGGCGACAAGGACGCCAGCCAGCACTGGGAGAATCCGGAAACCGGCGCGCGCGGTTCGGTGACGCCGATCGCGCAGTCCTATGCCGCCGAGGACGGTCGCAGGTGCCGCGACTTCCTGGCGAGCTACGTCAACGGCAACACCGAAAGCTGGCTCGAGGGCGCGGGCTGCCAAAGCAGCCATGGCCGTTGGGAGATTCATACGCTAAAGCCGTGGCGCAGCTAGGATTCGGCTCGACTGACTAGTTGCAAAAATACCACTCAAACCCCACATTGATCGCAGGTGGGGCGGCGAGCCCTTTGAATAATTCGATTTCTTGAAGGAGACGTGACGGATGCGCGACCCCTATGAGGTCTTGGGGGTGCCGCGGAGCGCGAACGCTGCCGCGATCAAGAGCGCCTATCGCAAGCTGGCCAAGAAGCATCATCCCGACAGTAACAAGGGTGATCCCAAGGCCGCAGAGCGCTTCTCCGAGATCAATTCGGCCAACGAGATCATCGGCGACGAGGACAAGCGCAAGCAGTTCGATCGCGGCGAGATCGACGCCGAGGGCAAGCCGCGCTTCCAGGGCTTTCCGGGCGGCGGGCCGCGCGGACGTGCGGGTCCCGGCGGGTTCGAAAGCTACAGTTTCCGTGGCGGCGGCGCGGGCCCCGGCCAGGGCGCGGGCGCGTTCGAGGATATCCTCAACAGCATGTTCGGCGGCGGGATGCGCGGTGCACGGCCCGGGGCCGGCGGCGCCCAGTTCGAATTCGATACCGGCGGGATCGGTCTCGATCTCGACGTCAACGTCGCGATGTCCGTCTCGCTGGAAGAGTCGGTCAAGGGCGGCGAGAAGCGCGTCCGGTTGCCGAATGGCAAGGAACTGAACGTCAAGATTCCGGCCGGCGTCATCGAGGGTCAGCAGATCCGGTTGCGGGGGCAGGGCGAGACCGCACAGGGCCATCCGCCCGGCGATCTCCTGATCACCATCGGCATCGCGCCGCACCCGTTCTTCAAGGTCGAGGGCGCCGATCTCAGGATCGAGCTGCCGGTCACGCTCTACGAGGCCGTCCTCGGGGCCAAGGTTCGCGTGCCTACGCTCGGCAATGCGGTGGAACTGTCGGTCCCGAAAAATACCTCCAGCGGCCGGACCTTCCGCCTCAAAGGGAAGGGCTTGCCGAAATCCGGCGGAACCGGGGATCTTTTTGTCACCGTCAGGATTATGCTACCGGACGGGAACGACGCCGAGCTTGAAGCATTGATGGAGAAGTGGCGGAACCAGCACCCCTACAATCCACGTAGCGGGCTTGGGTAGAGATCGACCGAAGGGGTTCTCCTAAAGGCCTACGGCTCATCCGGGACATGATGCTGATCATATGCCTGAAGCGTGGTAGCGCTTCATGTACTCGACCTATCGGCTGTCCGGCGGGGCCGCCGACAAAAAGGTGCGGCCTCGAGAGGGGGACCAGCGCGGTACCAAAAACCCCAATCGAGGCCGCCCGCGTCGATCGGCGGATCGAACGCCACTCATATCGCGTGAGCACCCGGTGCGATAATGAGACGCATACATGTCTTGATTCCAAATTTTCGATGACGGAATCAGGGCATTGCGCTTGCGCAGTTGTCTAGCCGCCGTTCTTCTCGGCTTGGTCGTACACGGACTGCGCCACCTTGGTCAGCCGATCGCGATCGGTGCCGCCAGTGACGACATAGCCGACGCCGCGATCCGCCCAGAACAGCGATCCGTCCTTGTCCTCCCTGGCATAGCGCATCTGGGTGGCACCGCTCTCGGTCTTGGCGGTGTAGATCGTAAAGCGCTCGCCGGAGGGACCCTCATACATCAGGAACGACGCCGGGCCGCTCGGCCCCGGCAGCAGCCGGCCACCGACGAGCTTCAACCCGCTCGCCTCGAGGTTCGGTGCGAACACTGTCCAGCCGCACCGCTTGGTCAGCCAGGCCTGGAGATGGTCGCGCTCATTGCCGGGCACCTCGACGGGGTGGCGGACCTCCACGACATACAGGCGGTGAGCGTCGAGCGCGTCCTCCGTGAAGCTCTGAAAGGTCGATGGGGCGGCCTTGACGCCATGCGCGACCCAGCCGGCCGTGCCGCCGGCGACGAAAGCGACGAGCACGGCGGCTGCGGCGCGGTAGAACCATTGCCGGGGACGGCGCTCCAGCCGTTCCAGCTCAAGCCGGACTGGTACCGGCTCCTGGGCCACGCTGTCGTAGCGCGCGTGCAGCATCTCGGCCATGGCGCGCCATGACTGCACCCGCTCGGCATCCTCGGGATGGGCGGCGAGCCAGGCCTCGACGTCTGCGCGGCGCTCGGCCGGCAGTTCGCCGTCGACATAGGCGTGGAGTTCGTCCTCGGTCACTGAAATTCTCTGGTCGTTCATATCGGTCGTCTCTGGCTCTGCGGCCCAAAATATTCCACGCGGTTCGACTGCGCTGCTTCTCGCTTCGCGCAGCGCATGCGGCGTGCGCGGCGCATCAATCCTGCCATCATTTCACCCGCCTGAGTGCGGGGCGCTCACCCTCCAGAGAGGCTTTGACGTGGGCGCGGGCGCGCGCCAGGCGCGACATGACCGTGCCGATCGGCACGGCCTGGATGTCGGCGACCTCTCGGTAGCTCATGCCTTCCAGCATCACCAGCAGCAGCACCGAGCGTTGCTCCTCGACCAGCGTCGAGAGTGCCCGTTCGATATCGCGTCCTTCGGCCTCCGTCCCGCTGGCATCCGGATTGTTCTCCGTCAGCTGCATGAATTGCGGGCGCCTTGCCAGCGAGCGCCGCCGGTTCTTGTTGAGGTTGGTCAGGATCGTGTAGAGCCAGCTCCTGACGTCGCCTCCGAGAAACAATCGCTCCGAGCGCAATGCGCGCACCAGCGTGTCCTGCACCAGATCGTCGGCCGCATCCGCGTCGCGCGTGAGCGCGCGGGCGTAGCGGCGCAACGCCGGGATCATGGCTTCCACGCTCTGGCGAAACGCACTCATTGCCTTGATGACGTCCTTCACATCAGGCGCGAGCGCCCATAGCGATCATAACACCCGAACGGAACGCCTATTCCGGCGCTGGAAACAGCGTTAACGCCGCGTATTAGGACTGTACCGCAGGGGAGGGCTGGTGTACCTCCAAACCTCGATCCAGCTCGACGGGACATGAAGAAATGGCGCAGAATTCAGGTCTGATGCAGGGCAAGCGCGGGGTCATCCTCGGCGTTGCCAACAACCGCTCGATCGCCTGGGGCATCGCCAAGGCATGCCAGGCGGCCGGCGCCGAGATCGCGCTCACCTATCAGGGCGATGCGCTGAAGAAGCGCGTCGAGCCGCTCGCCGCCGAGCTCGGCGCGCTCATGCTCGGCCATTGCGACGTCACCGATGCCGCGACCATCGATGCGGTGTTCGACGTGGTGAAGGAGAAATGGGGCAAGATCGATTTCGTCGTGCACGCGATCGCGTTCGCCGACAAGGATCAGCTCGAGGGCCGCTACGTCGACACCACCGCCGACAATTTCTCCAAGTCGATGCTGATCTCCTGCTACTCGCTGACTGCGGTGGCGCAGCGTGCCGAGAAGCTGATGCCCGACGGCGGCTCCATCATCACGCTGAGCTATTACGGTTCCGAGAAGTGGATGCCGAACTACAACGTCATGGGCGTTGCCAAGGCGGCGCTGGAGGCGAGCGTTCGCTATCTGGCCGCCGATCTCGGCGAGAAGGCGATCCGCGTCAACGCGATCTCGGCGGGCCCGATCAAGACGCTGGCATTCGCCGGCATCGCGGATTCACGCCTTCTGCTCAGATACAACGAGGTGAACGCGCCGCTGCGCCGCAACGTGACGATCGAGGAGGTCGGTGACAGTTCGCTGTATTTCTTGTCCGACCTGTCGCGCGGCGTCACCGGCGAAGTGCATCACGTCGATGCCGGCTACCACGTGCTCGGCATGAAGCGGCCCGACGCGCCTGATGTCTCGCTCGGCGGCAAGGACTGACCGCCACCGGCAATGCCCGTGCCCACGATCTATTATCTTCGCCACGGCGAGACCGAGTGGAATGCGCTCGGACGGCTCCAGGGCACCAGGGACGTTCCGCTGAACGCGCGCGGCCGCGGCCAGGCCTTGCAGGCAGGCGTCATTCTGGCCGATCTCCTCGAGCGCGACGGCCGCGACAAGGCGGCGCTGCGCTATGTGTCGAGCCCGCTCGGCCGTGCGCGCCAAACCATGGAGCTCGCGCGCAGCAAGCTCGAATTGCCAGCGACCGATTATATGCTGGACGATCGCCTGCGCGAGATCGGCTACGGCGTCTGGGAAGGGCTGACGCTCGCCGAGAGCGAAGCGAAGGATCCCGAGATCTACGCGAGACGTCTGGCCGATAAATGGACGGTGGGTCCTGCGGGGGCGGAGACCTATGCCGACGTCCAGGTCCGCGTCCGCGCCTGGTACGACGAAATCCGGACCGACACCGTCGCGGTCGCCCATGGCGGCACCTGCCGGGCCCTGATGGTCTCGCTCGGCCTCGAGACGCCGGCCAGCGCCGCCGAGCTCTACATCGAGCAGGGCGTCGTCTACGTGTTCCGTGACGGCCGGCTGGAGAAGTTCAGCCAGGTCAATTGGCCGTCATGCTAGGGGTTGAACGCCGTGTTTCCCGGCGCTACCACAAATCAGAACTGACTTACGAGCCAGCGAGCAGCAATGTCCTTCAACACCTTCGGCCACATGTTCCGCGTCACCACCTTTGGCGAGAGCCATGGCGTGGCGATTGGCTGCGTGGTCGACGGCTGCCCGCCGATGATCCCGCTCACCGAGGCCGACATTCAGCGGGACCTTGATCGCCGCAAGCCGGGCCAGTCGCGCTTCACGACCCAACGCCAGGAGCCGGACCAGGTCAAGATCCTGTCTGGCGTGATGGCGCATCCGGAGACCGGGGTGCAGGTGACCACGGGCACGCCGATCGGGCTTCTGATCGAGAACACCGACCAGCGCTCGAAGGACTATTCGGAGATCAAGGACAAGTTTCGCCCCGGTCACGCCGACTTCACCTATGAGGCGAAGTACGGCCTGCGCGACTTTCGCGGCGGCGGTCGTTCCTCGGCGCGCGAGACGGCGATGCGCGTCGCGGCCGGTGCGATCGCGCGAAAGGTGCTGCCCGATGTGAAGGTGCGCGGTGCACTGGTGCAGATCGGCCCGCACAAGATCGACCGCGCGAAGTGGGACTGGGACGAGATTGCGAACAATCCTTTCTTCTGTCCTGACAAGGACAAGGCGGCTTTCTTCGAGACCTATCTCGACGGCATCCGCAAGAGCGGTTCCTCGATCGGCGCGGTGCTCGAGATCGTCGCCGAGGGGGTGCCGGCAGGACTTGGCGCGCCGATCTATGCGAAGCTCGATTCCGATCTGGCGGGCGCGATGATGTCCATCAACGCGGTGAAGGGCGTCGAGATCGGCGCCGGCTTTGGCGCCGCCGAGCTCACCGGCGAAGAGAACGCCGACGAGATGCGCACCGGCAATGACGGCACGCGCTTCCTGTCCAATCACGCCGGCGGCGTTCTGGGCGGCATCTCCACGGGACAGCCGATCGTGGTGCGTTTCGCGGTGAAGCCGACCTCGTCGATCCTGCAGCCGCGCCTCACCGTCGATCGCAAGGGCGCCGATACCGAGATCTTCACCAAGGGCCGTCACGACCCCTGCGTCGGCATCCGCGCGGTCCCCGTCGGCGAAGCCATGATGGCCTGCGTGCTGGCCGACCACTTTTTGCGGGACCGCGGGCAGATCGGGCGGTAGCGCATGATCCGCCATGTCATTGAAAGCTCCGGCCGGAGCAACGACCCCTCAGCGTCTTGAGAGGTGCGGCTATTCCTCCGGCTCCGTCGTGAACAACAGCGGATAGCCTTTGGTGCGGGCGGCGTCGGTGGCGCGGGTGGCCTTGGTCTCGGCGACGTCCCTGGTGAACACGGCGACGACGCAGGCCCCTAGCTTGTGCGCGGTGATCATGACCTTGTAGGCTTGGTCCTCGGTCATGCGGAATTCCGCCTTGAGGATCATCGTGACGAACTCACGCGGCGTGTAGTCGTCGTTGATCAGGATGACCTTGTGCAGCTTCGGCCGCTCGACCTTGGTCCTGGTCCGCGTCTTGGGTGTGGTGACGGTGTCGTTCATTCCGCCTCCTTGATACGGCGGGGCTCGGTTCCGGGCCGAAGCGATCAGCTCACGGCCCTCGTACCATATTGCAGGACCTTCACCTTCTCCAAGGTGATCAGCCCGCTCGACATCATGCCATCCAGGATGGGCAGGAATGCGTTGATGTTGTCTTCGCTGTCCACGATCTCGATCAGGAGCGGCAGATCCTCCGAGAGCCGCAGGATTTTCGACGTGTGAAGCCGGCTCGACTTGCCGAAGCCCATGGGACCGCGCAGCACGGTGGCACCGGCGAGATGCCGCTCGCGCGCCGTTGTCACGATGGCTTCATAGAGCGGCCTGCCGCCGTAATGGTCGCTCTCGCCGATGAAGATCCGGAGCGAAAGAGCCTGATTGGGGATTTGCATGGTCAGCTCCTCGTCAAGCGATTGTAGCGGTTGGCCATCATATGCCCCGCCCATACCGACACCAGCCAGCAGACGACGGACGCGGCGATATAGGCGAGGGCAGTATATTTCATGCCGCCATGGAATAGGCGGAAGGTCTCGAGGCTGAAGGTCGAGAAGGTGGTGTAGCCACCGCAGAAGCCGGTCATCACGAACTGCCGGTGCTCCGGCCTTGCCAGCACGCGGCCGTCGGGGCCGGTCAGCGTCGCGTAGAACCCGATGACGAGCGAGCCCGTCGCGTTGATGAACAGCGTCGCGAATGGGAAGCCGGGGCCGGTATCGAGGGCAAGCCCGACCAGATAGCGCGTCAGCCCGCCGACGATACTGCCGGCAGAGACCCAGGCATAGAGGATTGCGGTACGCCAGCGGTCGGCGGAGGAGGGCTTCATTTGCCTCTATCCCCCGAGACTGTCTGCAAAGAGGAAACCGCAGCTCACCGCCGCGAGGCACAGTCCAACCGAGAATACGACATTGCCGAGCGCGTGAAGCGGCTCGCCGTTGCGCGCCAGGGTCAGCGTCTGCAGGCTGAACGAGGATACCGTGGTGTAGCAGCCGAGGAAGCCGGTCACCGCGAACAGCCACGGATTGGGCGAGGCGAATACAGAGCCGGGATGTGTCGCCAGCGCGCCGAAAATACCGATCAGGAAGGCGCCGCTGACATTGATCGTCATGGTACCCCAGGGAAACGTCTCGCCCAGCCGCCGCGCGATCGCGCCGGAGACGAAATAGCGGGCGCAGCCGCCCAGCACGCTGCCGATCACGATGGCGATCACCCCGCTCAGCACGATGAATGGTCTCCCGTCATGACTTGTTCTCCATCGCCAGCCCGTTGCCGACGGTAAGCAGTCCCGCCAGTGCCGCCAGCACGAAGCCGAGCCCGGCGAGAAACGTGCCCGCCGGACCAAAGGCATCCCATAGCGCGCCGGCGATCACGCTCGCGGCCAGCATTGCAAGGCCAGTGGACAGATTGAAATAGCCGAACGCGGTGCCGCGCAGCGCCGACGGTGCAGTATCGGCGACGAGTGCCGAGAGCAAGCCCTGCGTCAGTCCCATGTGCAGGCCCCACAGGATGACGCCGAGGGCGAGGCCGGGGAGATGAGGCAGCAGCGCCAGCGCGAGGTCGGCGCCGGCAAGACAGACGAGGCCTAGCGCGAGCAGGGCGGTCCGGTTGATGCGGTCCGACAGCACGCCCGCCGGATAGGCCGAGAGCGCGTAGGTGACGTTCATCAGCACCAGCACCGCCGGCACCCACATCGCATTGAGGCCGATGTTCTGCGCGCGCAGGATCAGGAAGGCTTCGCTGAAACGAGCGAGCGTGAAGACGACGCCCACCGCGACGACACGCCAGTAGACGGGCCCGAGTTGCCGCATCGCGGCGGTGTTGAGCGGGTTCTTCGCAGGCTCTCGGTCCGCGTCCGGCTCCGGCTCGCTTACGGCGAACGCGATCAGTCCGAAGGACAGGAACGCGGGCAGCACGGCCACCCAGAACACGGTCGCAAAATGATCCGACGTCCACCACATCAGGCCGATCGCGGCGAGCGGCCCAATGAAGGCCCCGATCGTGTCGAGCGACTGTCGCAGGCCGAAGCTCGCGCCGCGCAGGCCGGCAGGGGATATATCGGCGATCAGCGCATCGCGGGGTGCGCCACGAATGCCTTTGCCGACGCGATCGATGAAACGCGCCGCGACCAGCCAGCCGACGCTGGGGGCCAGCGGGAACAGCGGCTTCGTCGCCGCGGCCAGTCCGTAGCCGAGCGCGGCGAGCAGCTTGCGGCGGCCCAGCCGGTCCGACAGCGCTCCGGAGAAGATCTTCGTGATCGAGGCGGTCGCCTCCGCGACGCCCTCGATGAAGCCGACGGCGAGGGTGGAGGCCCCGAGCACGGTGACGAGATAGACCGGCAGCAGCGCGTGGATCATCTCGGAAGAGATGTCCATCAGCATCGAGACGAGGCCGAGCACCCAGATTGCTCTGGGCAGCCCCGCGCGCGCAGCATTCGATGTGGTCGTCACGTTCGCAGACTTCTCCTTCGCCTACGCTTTCAGGCAACAAAAAACCCGCCAGCTGCGGGTTTGTCCATGCTCCCGCCAAAGAGAGGCCGATGGCCTCACCTCGAGCAGGAGTCATCAGCCCATCACAGTCATTCGACCGCCGGGCAGTTATCGGGGGACTCCATCCCCATCTGTGTCGTCAACGTAGCATGGAATTGGCGGGGAATAAATGGCGGGGGATCTGTCTCCGCATGTCGTTCGGATCGATGCGGCGTATCGCGGGCAATGACGGTGCTCGTGTTTTGCCCGCATATTTCCGCGTCATCGCTATGGCCAAACGACGGGCAACGTGCGGCAGTGATGCACTCGAATGTGAAGCAAGGGCGATCTTCGCGCTTTGCGGCAAGGCGTTTGCATGTCACCATCGCGTCATACGACGGGAGACTGCGATGCGGTTGCTGTTCTCGATCGGGGCTGTGCTGGTGGCCGGCATGCTTGCCGGAGGGGACGTCGCGGGCGTCGCGGCACCAAGTCCCAAACTTGAACCGCCGAAATTCGAACCGCCAATACAGCCGCGACAGGCGGCCGACCGTGATGCGCAAGCGGTCGATATCGAGCTGATCCTCGCGGTCGACGTCTCCTACTCCATGGACATGGATGAGCTTGCGGTCCAGCGCGAGGGTTACGCGCAGGCGATCCAGTCCAAGGAATTCTTGCAGGCGCTGAAGGCCGGGCCCACCGGCAGGATCGCGGTGACCTATTTCGAATGGGCCGCATCCAGCGACCAGAAGATCATCATCCCCTGGCGGCTCATCGACGGACCGGAGAGCGCGGACGCGGTTGCCGGTGAGATCTTGAAGACGCCGATCCGCCGCGCCTCGCGCACCTCGATATCAGGTGCGATCGGATTTGCGATGCCGCTGTTCGACGAGGATCCCTATCACGGGCTCCGCCGCGTCATCGACATTTCAGGCGATGGCCCCAACAACAGTGGCGGTCCGGTCACCGTCGCACGCGATCTCGCGATCGAGAAGGGCATCATCATCAACGGTCTGCCGATCATGGTGAAGGAGCCGTCCTATTCGACCATGGATATCGACAATCTCGATTACTACTACGAGGATTGCGTCATCGGCGGTCCCGGCTCCTTCGTGATTCCGATCAAGGATCGCGAGAAGTTCAAGGAGGCGATCCGCACCAAGCTGCTGATGGAGGTTGCCGGGCGCATGCCCGAGCGACCGGTGATGCGCGTCGCGGACAAGGAGCCGCGCGTCAGTTGCTTGATCGGCGAGAAGATCTGGTCGGACCGCTCGGGTCGCTGAGCCCATCCCGATAGGAGGATTCGCCTCGCGATTATGGCATGCGCGACTTCGACGCGGTCGATGCCGACGGCAACCGGGTCACATTCGGGATGGGGAGGGGCGCCGCGGCCCGACATGGTCAGACGGCGGCGTCCAGTGAGGATCAGATCCGTGCTTCCAGGATCAGGTTGAACGGTGTCTCCGCGGCGCGGCGGAAGCGCGACAGGCCGCCTTCGCTGGCGACCTTGCGCAGCCTCGCTTCGCCGGCTTGCGCGCCGAGTGCGAGGCCCACCTCCTGATCGAGCGAGGCCGGCGTGCAGATCATCGTCGACGCCGCATAATAGACGCGCCCGACCGGGTTGAGGTTGTCCTCGAGACGGTCGCCCGCGAACGGCTCGACCAGCATGCAGGTGCCGTCCTTCGCCATGGTTTGGCGCACATGGCTGATGGCGCCGACGGGATCGCCCATGTCGTGCAGGCAGTCGAAGAAGCAGACGAGATCGTAGCCCTCGGCCGGATAGGTCTTGGCCGAATGAACGGCAAAGCTGACTCGATCACCGAGCTTGGCCTCGCTTGCCGCCTTGCGTGCCGCCTCGATCGAGCCCTCGTGGTAGTCGAAGCCGTAGAAGCGGGAGTTCGGGAAAGCCTCCGCCATCAATCTCGTCGAGACGCCGTGCCCGCAGCCGACATCGGCGACCTTGGCGCCGCGCTTCAGCTTGTCGACGACGCCGTCGAGCGCGGGCAGCCACTCCTGCACGAGGTGATGCATATAGCCGGTGCGGAAGAAGCGGGCGGTGCCGCAGAACAGGCATTCGCTGCGGCGGTTCCATCCGACGCCCTTGCCGCTCTTGAATGCATCCGAGATCTTCGGCTCGTCGAGAAATGTCGAAGCAATGAGGTTGCCAAAGGCGCCGAGGAAGACCGGACTGTCCTCGTCGGCGAGCGCCATCGCCTGCTCGGGCAGCATCGAGAACTTTCGCGATCCGGAATCGTATTCGATGTAGCCGGATGCCGCCTGGCTCGACAGCCATTCGCGAACATAGCGCTCCGTCGTTCCGGTGGCGCTCGCGAGTTCGGCCGAACTCATCGGCCCCTTGGCGGCGAGAGTGCGGTACAGGCCAAGCTTGTCCCCGAGCAGAACCAGCGATGCGTTCATCGCCGCACCGAATTCGGTGACCATCTTGCCCATAAAGGCATTCAACCTGTCGGAATTGACCTCCATGACAGCCTCCATGCAATGTCAGGCATTTTCAAAGGTCTGCGCAATTGCGCGTGGTCGGACTGTGCCAGGCCCTCTGCGGTCAAAGCCGCGGCCTCAGCTTGCACGTCCTTTCGATGTGTCAGTCCGGCCCGGAAGGAGGTTCAAGCCCCCAGCAAGAACCGATCCGGAACCTGAGGCGTGATCGGCATGATCGCAAACGCTGGCATTCGCACGAGGCTGAGAGTATAATTCGCGCTCACTCCGACGGTTACCTGAATGCCCGGCCTTCTTCGTCCCTGCGGTCTTGCAACCCTTCTCGCAGTGCTCTGCTTCTGCCTCGGTGGAACACCGGCTCATGCGCAGGTCGCGCCCCTGCAATATTGGATTCCGGGCGGGGCATTCGGCTATGGCGGCAGCGCCGACACTTACGGTAATTTTCCCGGCTTCAATACGGGCGACGCCAACAGCGGTTATGAATTCCGCCCCGGCTTCTTTGTCGGAAGCCAACACGCCGATCTTGGCTCGAGCGGTTTCAGCCAGGCAGGATTTTCGGGCAATTTCAGCGCGCTCTCCTACGACAGCACGCGGTTCGGTTACAACATGAAGACCGCGGGCGGCTCGCCCGTGACGTTCTTTGCCGGGGTCGACACCATGAAATACGGCAATGGCATCGGCAGCTCGGTCGCGCCGCTGACCTCCGCGGCCGCGCCTGGCTACGGCGCATTTGCGGGCGTCGAGTTCAAGCCGACCTCCAACCTCAGCCTGTCGTTCGGTGCCGGATTCACCCAGCGGGACTCGGGCCGCATGGACAGCGATATCAGGTCAGACATGCTGCCCGGCGAGTCGCCGGCGCTTGGCGTGCTTCGGCGCTAGCGCGTGAACTTCGCCACCAGTTCGACATGCGGCGTGTGGCGGAACTGGTCGACCGGCACGACGCTCTCGATCTTGTAGCCGCCGTCAATCAGCAGCCGCGCGTCGCGCGCGAAAGTGGCGGCGTTGCAGGACACGGCGATCACCACAGGCACCTTGCTCGCCGCGAGTTTCAGCGCCTGCGCCTGTGCGCCCTGGCGCGGCGGGTCGAATACCACGGCGTCGAAATCGCGTAGTTCCGGCGGCACCAGCGGGCGGCGGAACAAATCGCGCGGCTCGGCCCTGATCGGCTTCAGCCCGGGCGTGCGCGCCGCCTTTGCGAGCGCGGCAATCGCGCCGGCATCGTTGTCGTAAGCGGTGAGGCGCGCCTTCTCTGCGAGCCTGAGCGCAAACGGACCGACACCGCAGAAGAGGTCGAGAACGTCCTTGGCCTTGCCGACGCGTTCGGCAACGAGTGCCGCCAGCGTCACTTCGCCCGCAATGGTCGCTTGCAAGAACGAGCCCGGCGGCAGCGCCACCTCCGCGCGGCCCATCGTGACCGTCGCCGGCAGCCGCTGCAGCACCAGCTCGCCATGCCGCGTCAGCCGCGCCAGACGATGCTGCTCGGCAACGCGCGACAGCGCCGCAACCATCGGCGTCGGCAGCGGGCCGGAGCCGCGCAGATCGACATCGAGGCCGTTGGCGGTCGCGGTGACCTGGATGTCGAGCGGCTTCGTCACCGGCATTTTTGACGTCAGCGGCTCGGCGAGGGCCCAGGCGGCATCGAGGGCGCCTTCGAGCGCAGGATCGAGGATCGGGCAGCGATGAATTGGGATGACGTCGTGTGAGCTCGCGGCCGAGAAGCCGACCTTGAGCACGTCATGCGTACCGAACCGTCCGTGCAGCGTGACGCGCCTGCGGCCCGCGCCGTGGGCATCGACCAGCGGCGTCACCTCGCATGCGATGCCGGCCTGCGCCAGCGTCTCGACCACGATGTTGCGCTTCCAGCCTTGATACGGCTCCGCGGCCCAATGCTGGATCGCGCAGCCGCCGCAGATGCCGAAATGCGGACAGAACGGCTCAACGCGCTCGGGGCTTGCCACGTCGACCGCCAGAAGCTTGCGGCGGTCAGGATGATGACCGGCGACGTGATCGACCTCGACGATCTCGCCTCGAAGCGTATAGGGCACATAGACCGCATCGCCCGTCGTGAGCGAGACGCCGTCGCCGCGATGGCCGACGTGATCGATCGTGACGCGTTCAACCACGGCGCGCGCCCAGGAAGAATTCGATGTTGCCGTCGCCACCTGATATCGAGGAGGGAAACACCTCGATATCGCTGCAGCCGAGCGAAGCGGCAAAGGCCGCGATGTCGTCGCAGATCTCCTTTTGCACGGCGGCGTCGCGGATGATGCCCTTCTTGTTGTGCTTCCGGTCAGCCTCGAACTGCGGCTTGATCAGCGCCAGCAGGCTCATCGGGGCGGCAGCCAGCGATAACGCCACCGGCAGCACTGCCTTGAGCGAGATGAAACTGACGTCGATGACGACGACATCGGGCCGCGCCGGCAGCCGCTTGCCTTCATAGCTGCGAATATCGGTCTCTTCCATCGACACGATTTTTGAATGACCGCGGAGCGAAGCGTGCAGCTGGCTGGTGCCGACGTCGACCGCAAACACCAGGCTCGCGCCATTCGCCAACAGCACCTCGGTAAATCCTCCGGTGGAGGCGCCGACGTCGAGGCAGACATGGTCCTCGATTTCGATCGGGTACCGCTCCAGCGCGCCGGCGAGCTTGACGCCGCCGCGCGAGACATAGGGGTGCGCTGGCTCAGCCTGGATCACAGCATCCTCGGCGATCGTCTCCGACGGCTTTGCCACCTGCTTGTCGTCAGCCGTGACCAGCCCGGCCTCGATCGCCGCGCGCGCCCGCGCCCGGCTCTCGAACAGGCCACGCTCGACCAGCAGAACATCCGCGCGCTTGCGGGCAGGGGACATCGGATCTCCGACTGAACGATTTATGGTGCGATCAATCGCGCGGCTGCCATCCGGACGCAAGTCTCGAACGCGGCGAGATCGTGCCAGATGTCGACCGGCTGCCTGGCCGGCGTCACCAGCGGGCAGCCATGCAGCTCCAGCGCATGGATCATCATGAGATTGTCGACGAGGCCGAAATCCTCGACCGTCAGCCCCTGCGCATCGACCAGCCGCCCCTCCTCGAAGGCGACATGCATGAAGCGGCCGACGCGGTCGGCATAGGTGGCGCCATCGTTGGAATAGGCCAGGCAAAACCTGCGGCGGCCCGCCATGTAGCCGAGCTCGTAAACGGTGCCAGGATCGGCGCCGGCGCCACGAAACGGGGTGAGGTTGGCGATGATGGCGTCGGCTGCATCCATCATCGCCTCGTTGCCGCAGAAGATCTGCCGCGAGGCGTCGGGCGCAGTGAGCTCGACCGTGTTGTCGAGCGGATAGAGGCCGGTGATGCCGTAGCGGCCACAGATGGCGGCCTTACGGCGACCGATCTCGACTGCATCCGGCAGGAACACGTCAGGACCTGCCAGATAGATTTTCATGGAGCTAAGCCGGACAAGTTTGGATCAAGGTGCGAGCCGCATCGCGTGCTCTGCTCCCTCTCCCGGTCGCGGGGGAGGGGCGGGAGGGGGCATCTCCGCTCGCGAGACCCCCGGAGGAGAAAACCCTCACCCGGCGCTTTGCGCCGAGCTCTCTCCCGCAAGCGGGAGAGGTGACCAGATCAGGCGAGCTTGACCGTCTCGGCCTTGGCGTCCTTGCCGAGCGCTTCGAACACCTTGGCGACGATGCCCTTGGCGTCGAGGCCGGCGCGAGCGTACATCGCGGTCGGCGTGTCGTGATCCTGGAACACGTCGGGCAGGACCATCGTACGGAACTTGACCAGGCCGGTATCGAGCACGCCCTGATCGGTCAGGTACTGCGCGACATGCGAGCCGAAGCCGCCGATCGAACCTTCCTCGATGGTGATGAGGACGTCGTGGTCGCGGGCGAGCTTGAGCACCAGCTCGGTATCGAGCGGCTTCATGAAGCGCGCGTCGGCAATCGAGGTGGAGAGGCCGTGTGCGGCGAGCTCGTCGGCCGCCTTCTCGCATTCGGCCAGACGCGTGCCGAAGGAGAGCAGGGCGATCTTGTTGCCCTGGCGGATCATGCGGCCCTTGCCGATTTCAAGGGGAACGCCGACCTCGGGCATCTCGATGCCGCGGCCTTCGCCGCGCGGATAGCGCAGCGAGCTCGGACGGTCGTTGATCGCGACCTGGGTCGCCACCATGTGCACGAGCTCGGCTTCATCAGCCGCGGCCATGATCACCATGTTGGGCAGACAGCCGAGATAGGCGTTGTCGAACGAGCCGGCGTGGGTCGCGCCGTCGGCGCCGACGAGGCCGGCGCGGTCGATGGCGAAGCGCACCGGCAGGTTCTGGATCGCGACGTCATGGACGATCTGGTCGTAGCCGCGCTGCAGGAAGGTCGAGTAGATCGCGCAGAACGGCTTGTAGCCCTCGGTCGCAAGGCCGGCGGCGAAGGTCACCGCGTGCTGCTCGGCGATACCGACGTCGAAGGTGCGGTCGGGGAAGGCCTTGTTGAAGATATCGACGCCGGTGCCTGACGGCATCGCCGCGGTGATGGCGACGATCTTGTCGTCCTTCTGCGCTTCCTTGACGAGGCTCTGGCCGAACACGTTCTGGTAGGCCGGCGCGTTCGGCTTGGCTTTCGCCTGGGTGCCGGTGGCGACGTCGAACTTGGCGACGGCGTGGTACTTGTCGGTGGACGCTTCCGCCGGGCCGTAGCCCTTGCCCTTCTGCGTCACGACGTGAACCAGGATCGGGCCGGTCTCCATGTCGCGAACGTTCTTCAGCACGGGCAGAAGATGGTCGAGGTTATGGCCGTCGATCGGGCCGACGTAATAGAAGCCGAGTTCCTCGAACAGCGTGCCGCCGTCCATCATGAAACCGCGGGAATATTCCTCGACGCGGTTGGCGCGGTTGGCGAGGATCTTGGGCAGGCGCTTGTTGATCTGCTTGGCCGCATCGCGCAGCGTGCGATAGGTCTTGCCGGAGTAGAGGCGCGACAGATATGCGCTCATTGCGCCGACCGGCGGTGCGATCGACATGTCGTTGTCGTTGAGGATCACGATCAGGCGCGAGTTCATCGCACCCCGCATTGTTCATGGCCTCATAGGCCATGCCCGCCGACATCGCGCCGTCACCGATCACGGCGATGACGTTGTTCTTGCCGCCGGAAAGGTCGCGCGCGACCGCCATGCCGAGGCCGGCCGAGATCGAGGTCGAGGAATGCGCGGCGCCGAACGGATCGTAGTCGCTCTCGGTGCGCTTGGTGAAGCCGGACAGGCCACCGCCGGTGCGGAGTGTGCGGATGCGGTCGCGCCGTCCGGTCAGGATCTTGTGCGGGTAGGCCTGATGGCCGACGTCCCAGATCAGCCGGTCACGCGGGGTATCGAAGACGTAGTGGATCGCGGTGGTCAGCTCGACCACGCCGAGGCCCGCGCCGAAGTGACCGCCGGTCACCGAGACGGCGTCGATGGTCTCTTGACGCAGCTCGTCGGCGACCTGGCGAACCTGCTCGATCTTGAGCTTGCGCAGGTCTTCCGGTGTCCGGATGGTGTCGAGAAGCGGCGTTTTACTGTATGCGTTCACAGCGATTTCCAATTTGTCAGCGCCGGAAGTTCGTTCCGGTGCGCGATGGGTTTGCACAATATCGGCGCAGCGCGAGTCCTTAAACCGTCGGAGCCACCTGCATGGGGCAGAGCCCCGTCTTCAAGCTTAGGTGAGCTTAAGTGCGCTTCGGTTCAGTCTCTGTGATCCCTGTGTGATCCCAGCCATTTAGATCGGCTTCGTCCGTCCCGGCCAATTTCATCAGCAATTTGAAGCGCTTGTCGTCGGAGTTCAATGCCTACGCAAGGCTAACAAAAAGCCACACTGCGCGCAGCTTTACACCAAAGCTTTGCCCAAAGCCAACCCGCCCGGCCGATTACGGGTATGCACCTGCAACCGGCGGGCCAAGTTGGTTAATCGCGGCGCCGGAGGGGAAGTTCCAATCCTGCCAGGTTCCTTGGCAGGATTCTGGCCGGAAGAACAGCATTTTTGGTGGGATTCGCGACGATGAAGGCCGCCGGCGCGGGTATCCTTCAGTCCTGAGGGCCGGCTCGCCCGGTCCGAGCCCGGAAACGCAGCGTGTGATCTCGGAAATTGCGGGCTGCCGATGCGCAGGACGGGTGGCTGCTCGCGTCCTTATTGCACGTCGAGTGGTGCGGTGCCGGCGGCCTGGCCGCTTGCATCGGTGGTGATCTTGTCAACGCGGGCTTCGGCCTGACGCAAAAGCTCCTCGCAACGCCGCTTCAGGGCTTCGCCCCGCTCGTAGATCGTCACGGATTCCTCGAGCGGCACCTTGCCGTCTTCGAGCCGCTTCACGATCGTTTCGAGTTCCTCGATCGCGCGCTCGAAGGTGAGCCTGGAGACGTCGATTTGGGTGTTTTCGGCCATATAAGTTTCCGATTGCCCGTTTCGCTGCTGTGGCAAAACAGCAGGGTTTTGCGGGCTTAATGTGGCGGGTCGATCAAGCGCCCATCAAGGCGCCGACATGCGCCGTAACAGATTCTTTCAATCCTTGCAGGTCGTAGCCGCCTTCCAGCACAGAAACAACGCGGCCCCCCGCGCTCTTGTCGGCGAGCTCCATCAGCTTCCTCGTGACCCAGGTGTAATCCTCGGCGCGCAGGTTCAGCGAGGCGAGAGGATCGCGGTAATGCGCGTCGAAGCCGGCTGAGATGATGAGCAGCTCCGGGCTGAACTTCCTCAATTGCGGCAGGATCAGATCCTCGAACGCGGACCGGAATTCGGGACCGCCGTCCTCGGAGGCGAGCGGTGCGTTGACGATGGTGTCGTGATCGCCGCGCTCGCCCTTGGCGCCGGTGCCCGGAAACAGCGGCATCTGGTGCGTCGAGCAGTACATCACTGATGGGTCCGACCAGAAGATGTCTTGCGTGCCGTTGCCGTGATGAACGTCAAAATCGACGATGGCCGCACGTTTGATGCCGTATTTGCGCTGCGCGTGGCGGGCGGCGATCGCGACGTTGTCGAAGAAGCAGAAGCCCATCGGCTTGCCGATCTCGGCGTGATGGCCGGGCGGTCGCACCGCGACGAAGGCGTTGCGGTGCTCGCCATTCATCACGGCTTCGGTCGCCGCCACCGCGCCGCCGACGCCGCGCATCACCGCTTCCCACGTCCCAGGGGACATCGAGGTGTCACCGTCGACATAAACCTGACCGCTGGTCGGCGCGATGTGCCGCAGCTCGGTGACGTAATGCTCGTTGTGGCAGAGCGTGACGAGATCGAGGTCGCCCTCCGGCGCGAGGTCGCGCGCCAGGAACTGGAAGCGTTCGTGCGACAGCGCTTCCTCCACAGCGCGCAGGCGGTCGGGCCTCTCAGGGTGTCCCGGCGGCGTGACATGGTCGAGGCAAGCCTTGTGGGAGAGAAGAAGCGTGCTCATCAGGTCGGCCTCACAGGGAACGAACTCTCGACGTCGCTTGGCGCATCCGGCGTCCAAACGCAATGCCAAACCCAATCTAGGCGTTCCCACGGGAATGGCAAAGAGTGGTCGGCAACGGCCCGTTTGATCCGGATCAATTCACGCGCAGGATGCGGGTCGGCGGCAGCGGACCGATCGGACCGTGTGCCTTGAAGAAGGCAAACAGCGCGTCGGCGTCATAGCCGCCATATTGCGGCGAGGCGCCCTGTTTCGCGGCCGAAAAGCCGTCGCCGCCGGCGGCCAGATAGTCGTTGAGGGTGACGCGATAGCCTGCGGCCGGCTCGATCGGCTTGCCGTTGAGAATCATCTTGTCGGCCATGACGCGCTCGCCGAACGGCTTCGATGCGTCCCAGGTATAACTGAATCCGTTCGACACCTGGAGGATCCGCGGCCGCTTCGGATCGAGCCATTGCTGCTCCAGCAGGTCCTTGAGCTGGCCGCCTGACAGCGTCATGGTGACAAGGCGGTTGCGGAAGGGCTGGCTCGCGAACAAATCGCCGTAGGACACCGCACCGTTCTCCTTCGGGACGAGGTCGGTGCGGATGCCGCCGGGATTGGTGAACGCGATGACGGCGCTTCCATCCTTGGCGTCCCTGGTCGCGGCCAGCTGGGCATCGGCGATCACGTCGCCCAGTGCGCTTTCGCCGGCGTCATCAGGCACGCGGGACAGCGTCTGCGTCACCGATCCGGCCGGACGGTTGGCAATCGGCGCCGAAAGCTTGTCATAGGCGTCGATCAGCGCGGTCTGCTCGGGATCCCTGGCGAGCGAGGCGGTGGCGACGATGATGTTCTCGGCTCTCGCGCCGACGATGTCGCGGGTCACGGGATCGAGCTTGAGGTCGATCGCGGTGACCAGCGTGCCGTATTTGTCGCCGCTGGTGACGAGCCGCCCGTCTATATTGCAGACATAAGCGCGATGCGTATGACCGCTGACGACGAGGTCGACCGCACGGTCGAACTTTTTCACGATGTCGACGATCGGCCCGGTGATATCAGGACATTCATTGTAGTCGCCCGAGGGCTCGCCGCCCTGGTGGATCAGCACCACGATGGCCTCGACGCCGCGGGCCTTCAGTTGCGGCACGAGCGCATTCACCGTCTCGGCCTCGTCGCGAAACTCCAGTCCCGCAATGCCTTTGGGCGAGACGATGCCGGCGGTCTCCTTCAAGGTCAGCCCGATGAAGGCGACCGGGATGCCCTCGAATTCCCGGATCTCGTAGGGCGGCAGCACGCTCTTGCCGGTCGCAGTCTCCACGGTGGACGCCGCGAGATAGTGGAATTTTGCGCCGGTGAAGGGGTGCGGCCCCCGGCAGCCGTCCTCCGGATGGCAGCCGCCGTTCTGCATCCTGAGCAGCTCGGCCTTGCCCTCGTCGAATTCATGGTTGCCGACCGACGTGATCGCTAGCCCCATCATCGAGAGCGACTCGACGGTCGGCTCGTCGTGAAACATCGCCGACAGGAATGGGCTCGCGCCGATCAGGTCGCCGGCCGCGACGAAGATCGTGTTCTTGTGTCCTTCGCGCAATTGCTTCACCAGCGTCGCCATGTATTCGGCGCCCCCGGCGGCCACCATCACCTTTTTGCTCTTGTCTTCCGGGTCATTGATGCGGATGCCGCCCGGCGGCGGACGGAGATTGCCGTGGAAGTCGTTGATCGCGAGAATGCGCAACTCGACGGGTGCTGCGGTCTGGGCCGCGGCGGGGAGGGCGGCGAGCGCGAAAGCGAAGCCGGACAGGCGGAGAAGATGTCGCATGGAACCAGATTAGTCGTTCCGCGCGAAGATTTCACGAAGTTCTCGTTGTCTACCGCTTCTTCCTGTTCGCGAACGCATTGAACGCAGCGACGGCCTCGTCCGATTTCAGCTTCTCGCCGAACAGATGGCCTTCCTGGTCGATGCGGCGGGTGAGCTCTTCCGGCGGAGCCCGCAGCAGCTTGCGCGAGGTCGCGACCGCCTCGGCCGGCAGCCGGCAGATCTCGCGTGCCACCTTGCGGGCCTCGACCTCGGTATGACCAGGCGAGACCACGGTGTTGACGAAGCCGGCGGCATGGGCCTCGGCGGCCGTGAAGCTGCGGCCCATCACCAGCATGGCAAAGGCGCGCTGGTAGCCCATGGTGCGCGGCATCAGCAGGCTGGCGGCGCCGACCGGAACCAGCCCGAGATTGATGTAGGGCGCCGAGAACGTCGCGGCGTTGGAGGCGAGCACGTAGTCGCAGTGAAACAGCATCACGGTGCCCATGCCGATCGAGGCGCCGTCGACGGCTGCGATGATCGGCTTGACGTTGAGCGCCAGCGAATAGAGGAATTTGACGCCGTCCGACAATGTTTCTGGACGCGAGGCGTCGGCCCTCATGAAATCGTCGACGTCGTCGCCGGCCGTGAACACGCCCGAGCCGCCGGTGATGATCATGCAGCGGATGTCGGGATTGTTCTGCGCGGTATCGATCGCGCGGCTCATCTCGCGATACATGTCCTGCGTGATCGCGTTCTTCTTGCCCGGACGGCGCAGGGTGATCACGCGGGTCGCGCGCTCCTCCGTGACGATGATGTTGCCGTTCGGCATGAGCACTCCCTGCGGGCCGCCGCGGCGCCTGCCAACGGCGAGTCTTGCGATGTTGAGCCTACATGATCCGTCAGGCGTGCCAATCCTGCGGCTGACCAATTTCGGCCGTCACACCCGTGAGCGGTTGCATGACACCCGCGCGAAGATTGCATTTCGTCCCGGCGAACTGCGGCCCAAACGGGGTCGCATAGTCCGTGAGGTTTTGCGCGTTGCAACAATCGGCTACATCTTTCATTTGAAAAACCGGTGGTTGTGCGGCACGATCAGCGTCTCGTTCCATTATGCCGATACTTGATCGATGATTGTCGCAACGGAGGCCGACGAATCCTCGCTGCATTATCGCGGCTGGCGCGTCGTGCTGGCCTGTTTCCTGATGGCCTTCTTCATGTTCGGCTTCGGCCTCTACGGCCAGGGCGTCTATCTTGCCGAACTGCAGCGCGCTCATGGCTGGCCCGGCACGCTGGTGTCGGCGGCGAGCACATTCTCGTTCCTGTTGACCTCCGTGCTCGTCATCTTCACCGACGATCTGCTCGCCCGCATCGGGCTGCGGGCGTTGATCCTGTTCGGGCTGGCGGCGCTCGGTGCATCGACTGCGCTGCTGGGGCTGATGCACTCGCCCTGGCAGCTTTATCTCGCCTATGCGCTGATGTCGGTGGGCTGGACCGGAATGGGCTCGGTGGTGATCGCGACGGTGCTGAACTCCTGGTTCGAGCGGCGCCGCGGGCTCGCGCTGAGCCTTGCCTTCAATGGCGCCACCTGCGGGGGCATCATTCTGGTTCCCGCCTTGCTGGCGTTGAGCGCCAGTATCGGCTTCCGCTCCGCCATGCTGGCGGCCACCGCCGTGATGGTGGTGCTGGTCTTGCCCGTGATTGTCGTCTTCACCAGCTGGCCGGTCGAGGCGCCGCGGCATGCGGCGGCAACTGTCCCCGGGGATCGCGCAGCCCGACATTCCCGCAAGGCCTTGCTCGCCAGCGCGTCTTTCTGGACCATGGTGCTGCCGATCGCGATCGCGCTGCTGGCGCAGATGGGTTTCATCATCCATCAGGTGTCGTTCCTCGAACCGCTGATCGGCCGCGCCAGTGCAGGTCTCGCGGTCACCGTCATGGCGACGATGGCCGTGGTCGGCCGGCTGACGCTCGGCGCGTTCGTGGACCGGCTCGAACCACGGCTCGCGTGTGCCGCGTCGATGACGAGCCAGGCGGCCGCGTTGTTCGTTCTCCTGCAAAGCCAGAACCCGATCGTTCTGCTCGCCTGCTGCGCCGCTTATGGCTTCTCGATCGGCAACATGATCACGTTTCCCCCCTTGATCATCCAGCGCGAGATCGGCAGCGCGACCTTCGCGGCCGCGATGGGGTTGGGGACGTCGATCAGCGGCATCGTCAGCGCATTCGGACCCGGCATCGTCGGCCTCGTGCACAGCATGACCGGCAATTACACGGCGGCGTTCGCGATGTGCGTGGTGCTGGATGTGATCGCGGCCGGCATTGTGCTGTGGCGGCCGGGGAAACGCGCGAAGCTCGCAGCCTCGTAGCCCGGACGACGCTGCGCGACGCGGCTGCAACTTACCCCAGCAGCACCGCATCCGCCGCCGCGACCGACTCCGCGCTCTCAGTCACAGTGCGCTCGAGGCTGCCGGCCTGTACGGTGATGTTCTCGGCGAAGAAGCGCGCCAGCGCGACGTAGCGCGCGGCATGGGTGTTGCCGTCGGACTTCGCGGCGAGTGCTTCGGAGGCCAGCATGCAGCCGCCGAGCGTCGCGCCGAACTGTTGCAGATAGGGCGTCGCGCCGGCGAGCGCCTCGTTCGGTGCCGTCGTGACGCGTTCGAGCAGCCATTTGCTGGTGCGCGTCAGCGCCTCCAGCGCCTCGCGCAACTTCACGCCCGTGGTGCCGAAGGCGGGATCGTTTGAGGCTTCGACCTGCTTCACGATTGCCGACAATTCCTCGATCAGCGTCCACACCGACGCGCCGCCATTGGCCGCAAGCTTGCGCGTGACGAGGTCGATGGCCTGGATGCCGTTGGTGCCCTCGTAGATCGTGGTGATGCGGGCATCACGATAATGCTGCGCGGCGCCGGTCTCCTCGATGAAGCCCATGCCGCCATGGATCTGCACGCCGAGATAGGCGACCTCGTTGCCGATATCGGTGGAATAGCCCTTGGCCATCGGGGTCAGCAGCGCCGCGCGCGCGGCGGCGTCAGCCCGCACCTTGGGGTCCTTGGCGCGCAGCGAGACGTCGAGCGCGACGGCGGTGGCGTAACAGATGGTGCGGGCGGCGGCGGTCTGCGCCCGCATCCGCATCAGCATGCGCTTGACATCGGGATGCACGAAGATCGCGTCCGAGCCGTCGCCCTTCTTCCCAGCGGCGCGGCCCTGCTTGCGCTCCTGCGCATAAGCCAGCGCCTGCTGATAGGCGCGTTCGGCGATGCCGACGCCCTCGAGGCCAACGCCGAGGCGGGCCTGGTTCATCATCGTGAACATGCAGCGCATGCCCTGGTTCTCTTCGCCGATCAAGAAGCCGATCGCGCCGCCATGATCGCCCATGGTCATGGTGCAGGTGGGCGAAGCGTGCATGCCGAGCTTGTGCTCGACGCCGCTCGCAAAGATATCGTTGCGCGCACCGAGCGAGCCGTCTTCATTGACCATGAATTTCGGAACGAGGAAGAGCGAGATCCCCTTGGTGCCGGCGGGCGCGTCCGGCAGGCGCGCCAGCACGAAATGCACGATGTTGTCGGTCATGTCGTGCTCGCCATAGGTGATGAAGATCTTCGTCCCCTTGATGCGATAGGTGCCGTCGGCCTGCCTTTCCGCACGGGTGCGCAGCGCACCGACGTCGGAGCCGGCCTGCGCCTCGGTGAGCTGCATCGTGCCGGTCCATTCGCCGGAGACGAGCTTCTCGAGATAGATCGACTTGAGCTCGTCGCTGCCATGCGCCTCGAGCGCTTCGATGGCCGAGGCCGTCAGCAGCGGGCAGAGGCCGAAGGCGATGTTGGAGGCGCTCCAGATTTCGGTACAGGCGGCGTTGATCGCCAGCGGCAGGCCCTGGCCGCCGAAATCCTCAGGCCCCGAGACCGCATTCCAGCCACCCTCGGTCCAGCGCCTGTAGGCATCGGGCCAGCCCGGCGCGGTCGTGACCTTGCCGTCATCGAGCTTGATGCCGTGCTCGTCGCCGACCTTGTTGAGCGGCGCCAGCACGTCGGTCGCGAACTTGCCGGCTTCCTCCAGCACGGCCGCGACGATATCGCCGTCGAAATCGCCGTAATGGCCGGCGTCCATCGCGGCCTTGAGGCCGGCGCCGTGGTTGAGCGACAGCAGCATGTCAGAGATCGGCGCGCGGTAGGTCATGGCTCACTCCCTAGGACAGGTTTGGCGCCGTATTCCCATGAAACGGGGGATGTCTCAATGGGCCGGGCAGGGCAGGCGCGGGCGGCGGCATCGGGCCATGATGAGTGTGGCCGGGCCGGCCCCGGCCCCGTGGTATTTTGCCCCTCCAGGCGGTTGAAATGCCGCGTCGCACCCTATAGACCGGCTGCGACCAGAGGGATTCTGCGGGTGTCGGTCCGTCCGCAGTGCCCTTCGTGGCCTGATGGGGCGTAGCCAAGCGGTAAGGCAGCGGATTTTGATTCCGCCATTCGGAGGTTCGATCCCTCCCGCCCCAGCCAGATTCTAAGCGGTTCGATTCATTGTCGAAACAGGTGAATTTCAGCCAAACATTTGACGCGCATTTGGAGGAGGTTTCGATTCCCGATCCGAAATCATCTTAGGCTGCATCGGGCCTGAAGGGTGAGCGTTGGACGAACGGTCCCGCCCGATTGCGGACATGGGCTGATGGCAGTAGATTCCGTCCTTGGCATCCATTGGCTCGCTGGAATCGCATCTGGGAGAAGCGTCATGCAGGTTGCCGCGGCACGCCGAGGCCGAAGAGGTGCCGAATCTTCGGCCTGCCTGAAGGCGGCCCTCGCCGGCGCAATCTGCCTCTGCTCAACAGGCTTTGTCCTTGCCAAGGATGACGATGATGGCGATGGCGCCGCGAAGACCCCCAACATTTACCTGGATCTGAGAACGTCGTACGCTCGCGTACCTGCCGGCGCGCTGCCGATCGGTTTTGGCAACCCTGCTCTCGTCACGGCACTGCAATCACTTGCGCTATCCAGAGCCAACAGTTCGGCGCCCCTAGGCGCCTTCTCGCTGCCGTCGGCTCAGAGCGCTGTGGTCGATCTTCCCATGACCGTTGATGTAACTGATGGCGTCTCACTCTATGCCGGTTTGTCAGCCAGTTCGACCAGTACCGACCTGGCCGGCTGGTCGCCATTGACATTAAGCAGCTGGAACATCGGGTTTCAGGCCGATCTCCACAAGCAGAATGGTGGGGCCATTCCAACCCTGACTTGGCAATCAACCATCACACAGGCGATCCCCAACGGGCCGCTAGCCACGACGACGTTCAACAACATCTTCGAGTTCGACTACGCATTCGACAAGGACGAGACCCGCGGATTGCTCGCCGGAGTTCAAGATGTACATGTTGCAATCGGCAGCCAACTGGCTCGCATCCATCCGAGCATCACTGGCTATGTCGGCGGCTACTACCAATGGCCCAACAACTGGAAATTCATCGGCCGCGTCGGTGTACAGTCGTTCGGGGGCGCTGAGCTTCTGAGTCTCGTACGTGTACAGTCCTTTACCGAGCCCGTCGTGCGATTCGACCTCGATCGTATGGATGACAATGACAACCGCCTGTTCGGCGTGACCGCAGAGATCATGTGGGTGCCAAAGCCGGCCTACCAAGTCACTTTCAGGACGCCGCTTTATTTCGTGCGCAACTGAGCACGCGCGACCGTCAGCGGCCTGATGCTTGTCGGCGAAGTTCGTCGATAAGGGACGACAATGTTCAATCGTCCGGCGTCAACCATGCATCTCATACTCGTGCAACGAAATCCGGGTCTCGCGCCGCTTCCATGATAATCGAAATCGCAGTGAGCCCGATGAGCGCTTCGGCCTGTTCGGGCTCACATGCCTGAGCCTAAGTGCCGGCTACCTTTTGAACGCCGGGCGGCGACCAGCTGCCGTTAATGATCGATGGCGACTTCTCGTTCGGCCAGTACATCCGCAACATCAACACGAACTTGCCGGCTGGCGCCGGCAGCCAGTTCGATTCCTTGTCAGTTCCAGGCGATTCTTTCTGAATGTAAATGTCCGTGGAACCGTCTGCATTGGGCTTGAGGCTTTGCCGGGCACTGATCGAGTAGCGGTTGATCGGATTCGCCACGAAGAAATAGTTCTCGTCGTACATTGTGAGTGACCAGAAGCCGCCAACCGGCGGAAGTTGTCCCTTGGGAAAACGCAGGACATACCTGTTGCTTCCGACGTAAGCCTTACCATCGGCCCCTTTCTGAGACGTCGGATAGCAGGCGTCCTGAATGCGATTGGCACCGAGACCAATTGCCGTGACGAAGGCGCGATTGAGATACTCGGTGCCGTAGATGCCGGTTTCCGTGTCGAACATCCAGCCATTGACGTTCTTGACCGCCTTGTTGGCCTTGAACTGCAGCATGATCCGGTCGAAGGCGACCTGCGGAATGCGCTTGGCAAATGCGGCGTCGAGCTTGCTGGCATCGAAATCTTTGCCGGGAACCAGGCCGATCCTCGCGAATTTCGCCATTTCCGCTGCATCAGCCGGGGCGGGTGGATTGCGCTTCATCAACTGAGCAAGAAGCGTGAAATAGGCAACAGCGTCCATGCGGTTCACCTGATCGCGCACCGCCGTCTTCATGTCGATGGAAGGATCGACCTTGCCCGCTGGCGGCGCGAACGTCTTGCCATAGGAGCTCAACGGCACGAGCTTGAACTCATCCTGCGCAGCATGAACGGCCGCATAGTCTTCGGGTGTGCCCGTGCAATAGATGCGCCCCAGAATCCAGACGATGCTGGTCGGCGACTTGTACTCCTTGACGCCTGCCGGAAGCGTCCCCTTCCATCCGGGGCCCGTGATTGCGTACGTCTGAGCCTTGGTGCCCGTGGTTCGTTTTCCGGGGACCTGGAAGACGTTCGTCCATCCATCAAGCATCGGAAACAGGAAATAGCGGTCCTTCATGTCGGGCATGCTCAGGACCCACGGCTCGTCTCCGACATCGAGCCATGCCGTGGTGTAGAGTGTGTCGGCATTCGGAGCTGTGACATCCCGGAAGCTGGCATCGGGATAGGAGCGGAGCTTGATGAATTGCCCCATCGGACCTCGTGTGCCCTCGACCGCGGAGACGTTCGTGATCACCCGGCGGGTCACCTCCATCGTCACCAGCGGATAGCCATAGACATAGGCATCGGTGGCGAGCCAGAAGTCTTCACCGCCCTCGATCGCACGAAGTAGCGGACCTTCAAAGTCGGCGCGGCTCGAAGATAGCGCGAGAGTGGAAAGCGCGGTGCTCAAAGCAGCGGTCATAAGACGGCGGCGTGTGAAATGCATGAGCTTGCTCCGGTGTTTTGACTATAGATACGGCATGAGAGAGTCAGACCTGAGGTCTTCGAGCGAACTTTCATTCGTTGTAGGCGCACGCTGACCTGGCGCGTAACTGCACGCTTGTAGTGAAGGCCTGCGAAACATGTCGCGCGTTGATACAAGTCAACGGCGCTGCTCGTCGCGTCTCCGCGAGCGTGCTGCGTCGAAAATGCGTTGTGGGACGCGGGCATGAAATCTCATCTTGGTGTCCCGATACTGCCTACGCACCGCTTCGGCTGATCGTCACGCCTGAACGGTGGGTATGGCTGGGACAGCCACGATCCGCTAGATCTGATTTCCACCGCCTTCGATGCTGGCAGAAGCTTCAGCACGAGCGGCGACGTCTTTGGTGGCACGATTGGCGCCGAGATACAGCAGGGCTATGTGTCGGACAGCCATTCACGCTCCGTGACCATAATCGTGTCTTGCGCGCTGGCCGTCGCAACGACAGCCCCTGCATACGCCGAGAGCAGCGCAAAGCCCGCGTACTGGTCTCACGGACGGGACAATCCGAGCGCGACCGGGTCTGCTTTGCGCCAGGATTTATTCGATCGTAACAACCCGAATAACTTGCGATCAGACCTGCCTAGCCCGCCAGCTCAGCCGGCGCAGTCTCGCTGAACTGATCGGAGTGTCGTGATTTTCCGATGGTTCGTTTGCGCTAGGTCAACTTCTGCGGCGTCTGGGCAGATAACATCATCACGACGCATTTCGTCTCTGGTCAAGGGAGAGTAAAATGCTACTTGCGCTGTTTGCCACCGCTTTGTCAGCAAGCGTGCCCGTGACACCTGTTTCCGACCGCGTTCCTTCATTGAATGTCGAGGCGCTTTGCAAGGCGACAGCCGACACTGACAAGGCGATGAACCTTGCCGAGCCTCAAAGCGCAGCCAATTGCATGCGGGACGAGACCGCTGCCAAGCAACAGCTTGATTCCATTTGGCAGGCCACGTCCGTTGCACTCCGCGATCGGTGCGAGGGCGAGGCCACGGCCGGCGGCTTCCAGAGCTATGTCGACCTTCTCACCTGCATCGAGATGGCCGACACGGCAAGTGCGTTGTCGCCGACGAGTCCTCTGAAGGGAGCGAGCAGGAACCGCAACAAGCAATAAGGACGCCCGACTCTTCAATGTCGCCACTGGCGGTGTTTTAACACGAAATTCCTGTGGGGTGCGCCAGCGTACGACGACGTTCCTGACCTGCGCTAGAGTTGTTTGATCTGGTGCTCGTCGGATCGCGCATTTTGCAACAGTCGAAGACTACGTTCAGGTCCCGCCGCCGCAAGCCTATTTCGAACCCCATCGCACCGCGTTGGATGAGCTCGCCTCGGCGAGCTTGGCCAGCTTGTAGGTTTTGATGTGGGGGCGAACGGCCAGACCTGCTCGGTCAAATGACCTTGTGCGCGGGCGATGTTCCGCAGTGCGACGGCGAGATCGATCACCCACCGCCGAGTGTCAACTTCAGCTTCCACCGTGTGCGCCCAAAGCAGTTGACAAAGATCAAGGCATGACCATTGATAAGGCAATCTGCTGTAGCGGCTATGTGTCTGCTATAATGGACATAGAGGTGTGACATATGGCAATGAATGTGAAGGCAGTAGTGCTGGGTCTCATGGCGACCGCGTCCGTCGCCCTTCTCCCGAACGGCGCGATGGCGGCCAAGCTCGACGACGTGCTGGCACGCGGCAAGCTCGTGGTGGGCACCGGCTCGACCAACGCGCCCTGGCACTTCAAGGACGCGTCCGACACCCTTCAGGGCTTCGACATCGACATGGCCAAGATCATCGCCAAGGCACTGTTCGGCGACGCGAAGAAGGTCGAGTTCGTCAACCAGTCGTCTGACGCGCGCATCCCCAACATCACCACGGGCAAGGTCGATATGACCTGCCAATTCATGACCGTGACCGGCGAGCGCGCCCAGCAGGTCAACTTCACGATCCCGTACTACCGCGAGGGCGTTGGCCTGTTGCTAAGGGAAGGCGGCCAGTACGCCGACTATGCCGCACTGAAGGCGGCCGGCTCGTCCGCGACCATCGCCGTTCTTCAGAACGTCTATGCCAAGGAACTCGTCCACAAGGCGCTTCCCGAGGCGAGCGTCGACCAATACGAATCGCAGGACCTGCTCTACCAGGCGCTCCAGTCGGGCCGCGCGGACGCCGCCGCCACCGACCAGTCGTCCATCGCCTGGTACGTCACGCAGAACCCCGGCCAGTACAAGGATGCCGGTTACGGCTGGAGCCCGCAGACCTATGCCTGCGCCGTCGCCAAGGGCGATCAGGACTGGTTGAACTTCGTCAACACCGCTCTGCACGAGGCGATGACGGGCGTCGAGTTCGACACCTATGCGGCCTCCTTCAAGAAGTGGTTCGGCAAGGATCTGCCGCCCCCGGCGATCGGCTTCCCGGTCGAGTTCAAGTAACCGACTGGGCCGGAGGTCCAGGCTCCGCGCCCGCACCGCCCCCACGCCCGAGCGAGTGATCCCGATGGGATACACCCTGAACTTCAACGCCGTCTGGCGGAACTTTGACGACCTCCTCTGGGGTCTGGGCCTCAGTCTCACCCTGGCCTTTGTGGCGATCGGGATCGGCTGCGCCCTCGGCCTGATACTCGCCTTCGGGCGGATCAGTCGATCGCGGCTCCTGTCGGTGCCCTCGGGCGCCTACGTCACCCTGTTCCGCAACCTGCCGCTTCTCGTGATCGTCCTGTTCTCCTTCTTCGCGCTGCCCCAGCTTGGGCTGCGCCTGTCGAAGGGGAACTCGTTCGTGCTGGCGCTGGCCCTGTATTCGGCGGCCTATCTGGCCGAGGTGTTCCGCGGCGGCCTTCTGGGCGTCCCCAAGGGCCTGCGCGAGGCGGGCCTCGCTATCGGCCTGACGGAAGGGCAGATCCGCTGGCACCTCGTCCTGCCGGTGATGTTCCGAGCCGTCTTGCCGGCGCTGGGGAGCACCTTCATCGGCCTGTTCAAGGACACCTCGCTCGCCGCCGCGATCGCGGTGCCCGAGCTGACCTTCGAGGCGCGCAAGATCAACGTCGAGACCTTCCGCGTGATCGAGACCTGGATCGTGGCGAGCGGGCTCTACATCGCGACCTGCTCGATCCTGGCCGCCCTTCTGCGCCGCGCCGAAGTGCGGCTCGCCGTTTCGAGGTAAGGCCGCGTGAACCCTCCTCTCTCCTTCTTCGAGATCGTCTGGCTCGCGCGCTGGCCGTTGCTCTATGGCCTCGGCACCACGGTCGCGATCTCCGCCCTCGCCATTCTGGGCGGCACGGTGCTCGGCACCGGCCTTGGCCTCGCTCTCACCTATGGCAACCGTTCCGTGCGGGGGATCGCCCGCGTCTACACAGACGTGATCCGGGGGACGCCGGTCCTCGTCCTGGTGCTTGCGAGCTTCTACATTCTCGGCACGGTCGGCCTCGACCTGTCCGCCTTCCAAGCTGGCGTCCTTGCGCTCACCCTGTTTTGCGCCTCGCATGTCGGCGAGATCACACGCGGGGCGCTGCAAACCCTGCACAAGGGACAAACGGAGGCCGCCAAGGCGATCGGCTTGACGTTCGGGCAAACCTTTCGCTACGTGCTCGGCCCGCAAGCGTTGCGTCTGGCTCTCCCGCCGCTCATCAACACAGCGGCTGAGATGGTGAAGGCCTCGACGCTTCTCTCGGTCATCGGTGTTGCCGAGCTTCTCCTGCGCACGCAGGAGGTCATCAGCCGCGCCTTCCACAGCCTCGAGTTCTATCTCCTCGCCGGCTTCCTATACTTCCTCGTCAACTTCGCCATCGAGCGCCTCGGCCGGTACGTCGAGCGCCGCGTGAGCCTCGCGTGAAAGGCGATTCCATGACCGCGAACCTTCTGGAAATCCGGGACCTACGCAAAAGCTACGGTCCGGTCGAGGTGCTCAAGGGCGTCGACTGCGACGTACGGGCGGGCGAGGTGATCTCGATCATCGGCTCGTCGGGCTCCGGCAAGACCACGATTCTGCGCTGCGTCAACATGCTGGAGGAGTTCGATGGCGGCACAATCCGCGTCGACGGCGAGGAGATCGGCTATTCCACCGCCGGCGGTCAGCGCAAGCGCAAGGCCGAGAAGGAGATCGCCCGCCAGCGCGCGCTCACCGGCATGGCCTTCCAGCAGTTCAACCTGTTCCCGCACATGACGGCGCTGGAGAACGTCACGCTCGGCCTGACGCTCGTGCGCAAGATGGGCCGCGAGGAGGCGCGCGCCCTCGGCGAAAAATGGCTCGACCGCGTCGGTCTCCTCCAGCGCAAGGACCACTACCCCGCCAAGCTCTCCGGCGGCCAGCAGCAGCGTGTGGCCATCGCGCGCGCCATAGCCATGAGCCCGCGCCTGATGCTGTTTGATGAGGTGACCTCGGCGCTCGACCCCGAACTCGTGGCGGAGGTCCTGCAGGTGGTGCGCTCGCTCGCCGAGGACGGCATGACCATGCTTCTCGTCACCCACGAAATGCGTTTCGCCTACGAGGTGTCGAGCCGCGTCATCTTCATGAACGGCGGCCGCATCGGCGAGGAGGGGAACCCGCGCGAGATGTTCGCGGCCCCGAAGACCGAGCGCCTCGCCGCCTTTCTCCAATCCTCCCGCTTCAACTGACAACTACATACAGCATGACTCTCAAGCTATGGAGCCGGCCTACACATCCGTTGTGTCGCGCGGATTTTCTGAGTTATTTAGGTAGCCCGCTAGCGGTCGCTTTCTAGCTGAGTACCCTCCCGCCCCAGCCACGGACTCGCAAATCCGTGAAATCGCTCGGTAATTTCATGGGGCCGTGTTGAAGCACTCGGTGGTCTGCCACTCCCGCGCTGCGTCGTTATTCGCCTGATGATCCATCGTGATCAGTGCCACGTCGAAGGCAATCCGCCGATGCAGCACGATTTGCGCCTGGCGCCCCGGTTTCGCTCAAATGCCGAAGGTCAGTTGCGGCTCGGCATCGTCTCCGACCTGCAGGGACGACAGCGACACCCCCAGGAGCCTGACGCGCTTCGGCAACGGCATCTCGATTTCGAGCAGGCCGCAGGCGAGGCGCTCCAGCTCGTCCCGGCCTCCGACCGGCGCAGGCACGGACCTGCTGCGCGTGATGATCTCGAAATCGGCGAACTTGATCTTCAAGGTGACGGTGCGGCCGCGGCTGCCTGATGTCTCGCAATGGCGCCAGACCTTGTCGACGAGAGGACTGAGCTTGACGACCAGCGTGTCGAAGTCGTCGAGGTCGGTCGAGAACGTGGTCTCCGCGCCGATGGATTTGCGGATCCGGTTGGCCCGCACCGGCCGTTCGTCGACACCGCGGGAGATCCAGTAGTAATAGGCGCCCGACTTGCCGAAATTCGCGTTCATGAACTCCAGCGTCTGGTTGCGGATGTCGAGACCGGTAAACAGGCCGAGCGCATTCATCTTCGCGCTCGTCGCCGGTCCGATCCCGTGGAATTTGCCGACGGGCAGCGTCTCGACGAAGGCGGCTCCCATCTCGGGCGAGATCACGAACTGCCCGTTGGGCTTGCGGTGATCGGAGGCGAGCTTGGCCAGGAACTTGTTGTAGGAGATGCCCGCCGACGCGTTGAGGCCGGTCTCGGCCTTGATCTTCTCGCGGATTCGTAGCGCGATATCGCGAGCGCGTGGAATGCCCTGCAGGTTCTCCGTCACGTCGAGATAGGCCTCGTCGAGGGACAACGGCTCGATGATCTCGGTGTGCTCGGCGAAAATCTCGCGGATCTGCCGGCTGATCGCCTTGTAGATTTCGAAGCGCGGCTTCACGAAGATCAGGTCGGGACATTGCCGTTTCGCGGTGACCGACGGCATCGCGGAGCGAACGCCGAATTTGCGCGCTTCATAGCTCGCCGCCGCGACCACGCCGCGCTCGGCCGAGCCGCCGACGGCGACCGGCTTGCCGCGCAGCTCAGGATGATCGCGTTGTTCCACCGACGCGTAGAAGGCATCCATGTCGATATGGATGATCTTGCGAACGCGCGCTGCCTCGCCTTCCATGATGCCGGATTCTCTCATACGCCAATGATACAATCCGGCCGAGAGAATCGCGAGGTGGCCCGTGCTTCAGCTGTTGATCCTGGTCCTCGTCGTGGTCGGACTCGGCTGGCTCATCGGCGTCACCAATCTTCCTGGTCCTTGGTATGCGGAACTGGCAAAGCCTTCCTTCGTGCCGCCGAACTGGGCGTTTCCGGTCGCCTGGACCATCCTCTACATCCTGATCGCCGTCGCCGGCTGGAGAACGCTCCGACGCGAGCCCCGAGGGAGAGCCATGGCGTTCTGGATCGCGCAGCTCGTCCTGAACTTCGCCTGGTCTCCTGTCATGTTCACCATGCACCGGATCGGAACTGCGCTCGCGATCCTGTGCGGTCTGTTCGCAGCGATCGTCGCCTATATCGCTCTCGAACTGTCACGAGACGGGCTGGCGGCCGCACTGCTTGTGCCCTATGCCGCCTGGGTTGCCTTCGCCGGCGTCTTGAATGCCGCGATCTGGAGCCTGAACTGAGGTGCCGGTTTTGCGGCCGCAGTCCTACCCTTCGTATTGATCCGGCCCCATCGCCCAGAATGCCTGATCGTGGCCGTAGGCATAGTTGCGGTTGTTGACCGCAGGATTGCGATTGACCATCGGCCGCATGAACATCGGATGCGTCGCGCTGCGCACCTCGTGCTCGACCGTGAACAGAGGCTTGCCGCTGTCGAGATCGACGATGTCGCAGAAGCGGTATTGATATTGATTGTCCTCGCGGGAGATCAGGTCGCGCGCCAGCAGCTTGCGATAGGGGCCGGAGAAATCGGTGATGTACATCTGCACATGGTGGCCGTCGTAATCGGGCTGTGGCCGATCGGTCTCGCGGAACAGGAGATGCTGGTCGCGGCCGGTCTGCACCGCCGCAACCTTGCCGTCACCGTTCCGAAGGGTCGCGGGCATGCCCATGATCTCAGGATAGAAGACGCAGATCGCCTGCGCCGCTCCGGGCGGTACGTCGAACTCGACATAGGGGATGCCGAGCGCGATGCGCCCGAAGCGCGCCGCATCGGGCTCGTGGATGCGGATCCGGTTGCCCCAGGGACAGACTGCTTCGACATAATCGTTATGCTCGGCATACGCGAAGGCTGTGCCTTCCAGCTTGCTTTTGACCGAAGCCAGGCGTGCCAGCAGCGCTTCGCGGCCCTCGATGACGAGCCCGGTATGGCCGCGCAGGACCTGCGGCTTGCCCTGGGGCAGATGAAACTGGCTCCGGCCAGCGTTGACCCACATGTTGGTGTCCGACACCATCAGATAGGGATCGCGCGTCAGCCCGAGTCCGGTGACGTAGAACAGCGTGGCGAGGCGCTGGTCCGGAACGGTGATATTGACGTGCTCGAAATGGATGGCGTTGCCGAGATCTTCTGCGGATCGATCGAATTGTTGCGGCATGGCTGTGCGCTTCTCGCTGGAGGGACTGCTGGCGCCATACTAGAGCAGAATTTCCGCCAGCCGAAACATTTGGCCGATCACATCTTGTCGGCGGGACGTGGCAAGTGCTGCCACCTTGCCGTCGCACCCATTCCCTGTAATCTCGACGGAAACCGATGGGGAATGAGGTCGATGGGGGGAGTACTGCAGGGCGTGCGCGTCCTTGATTTCGGGCGCTATATCGCGGGGCCGTATTGCGCGACCTTGCTGGCCGAATTCGGCGCCGAGGTCATTCGCGTCGAAAAGCGCGACGGCAGCGAGGATCGCTTCGTGGCGCCGGTCGGCGAAGGCGGCGAGGGCGCCCTGTTCCTGCAGGTCAACCGCAACAAGAAGTGCATCACGCTCGATCCGATGAAGGCGGAGGGGCAGGAGGTGATGCGCAAGCTTGTGGCGACCGCCGATGTCGTCGTCGCCAATCTGCCGCCGCAGACGCTTCATGCGATGAAGCTCGATTACGACTCGCTGAGAGCGATCAAGCCGGACATCATCCTGACCACCGCCACCGCATTCGGCGGGCCTGGCCCCTGGTCCGATCGCGTCGGCTTCGATGGCGTCGGCCAGGTCATGTCGGGCTCGGTCTACATGACCGGTGCCGGCGACCCGCCGTACCGCGCGGCGGTGAACTGGGTCGATTTCGGCACTGCGCTGCATTGCGCGTTCGGAACGCTCGCGGCCCTGATCGAGCGCGGCAAATCCGGGCGCGGGCAGATCGTCGAGGGCGCGTTGCTGGCGACCGCTTTGTCCTTCACCAATGCGACGCTGATCGAGCAGGCCGTCATCAACGTCAATCGTGTCCCGACCGGCAATCTCGGCCAGACTGCGGCGCCTGCGGATATCTACCGCACGAAGGATGGTTGGGTCTTGTGCCAGGTCACGGGCCATCCGCTCTTCAAGCGCTGGGCCAGGCTGATGGGGGAGGAGGAGCTGTGGTTGAACGATCCGCGCTTTGCCGACGACATCAGCCGCGGCAACAATGGCCCTGTCATCAGCGAGCGGATGGCACGCTGGTGCGCCGAGCGCAGCACGCAGGAGGCGGTCGACACGCTCGGCAAGGCAATGATTCCGACCGGGCCTGTTCTGAGCCCGCAGCAGGCGCTCGATCATCCGCACATCCGCGCCGCCGGCTTCCTCCAGGACGTCGACTATCCCGGTCTGCCGAAACAGGCGCCCGTCGCGCGCGCCGCGATCCGGCTGTCGGAAACGCCGGGCGAGATCGCATCGCGTCCGCCGACGCTCGGTGAGCACACCGATTCCGTCCTGGCGGAACTCGGCTACGACAAGGCGGCGATCGCAACGCTGCGGCAGAGCGGCATCATCTAGCCGCGCGAGCGGCGCTGCTTGCGCAGCCGCCGATCCCTCTCTGTCCGTCGATCGCCCGATAAAGCCGTGGAACACAGGCGGCCGCTTGCCGTTCCTACACTCGGGGCCCGCGCGCGCGCACACAGGGAGTATCGACATGGCCGACGACCGCTTTGCCGAATTGCTGGGCCGCGCCGCCATGGACGTCTGGGGCGATATGCCGCGCGAGGTTCAGGAGGCGCTGTTCGAGACGGCTATGAAAGGCCGCGCCTCCGAGCGCGAAGCCCTTGCGCGGCTGCTGCATGATCGCCACCCGCGGACGGCCCATCCCGCCAAGCCGGCCTGAGAGGAGCGGACGCGCGTTGACGTTTCAAGCCTGCGTCGAGTGTCGAACATGGAGCTGATGGAAGCCGAGTCTGTCGCCGAGCTTCCCCGCGGGACGCAATGGCAATACGAGCCGAAATGGGATGGCTTCCGTTGCCTGCTGGTCCGTGACGACAGGCGCGTCAGGATGCAGTCGAAGGGTGGTCGCGATCTCGTGCGCTATTTTCCTGAAATCGCATCCGCGGCATCAGCTCTATCCGCCAGCTCGTTCATCCTCGATGGGGAGCTGATCATTGAGCTGGAGGGCGGATACTCGTTCGATGCCTTGCTTCAGCGCATCCACCCGGCGGCCAGCCGCGTGAAGCGCCTGGCCGTGGAGACGCCGGCCAGTTTCATGGCTTTCGACCTGCTGCGATCGGAGGACAGGGACCTCACCGGGCTTCCGCTCGACGAGCGACGGTCCGCACTCGAGCAATTCGCGCGGCGCTATTTCAGGGGCAACCGCGTGTTTGCGCTGTCGCCGGCCAGCCGCAGCCTCGCCGGCGCGAAAAAGTGGCTGCAATCCGTCAGGGAAGGCCACGACGGGGTGGTCGCGAAGCGTCTCGATCTCGCCTATCGCGGCGGTGCGCGCGACGGAATGCAGAAGATCAAGCTGATGCGGTCGGCCGATTGCGTGGTCGGCGGCTTCAGGTATGGCGAGAAAAAGCAGGGCAGGCGAAAGGTGATCGGCTCGCTGCTGCTCGGACTCTACGACGACTCCGGACTGCTGCACCACGTCGGCTTCACCTCGGCCATCAAAACGGCCGATCGGCCGGGCTTGACCGAGACGTTCGAGGCCATCGCGAGCGGAAGCAGCTTTACCGGCAAGACGCCCGGCGGTCCGAGCCGATGGTCGACGAAGCGGTCCGCCGAGTGGCAGCCGGTGCGCCCCATTCATGTCGTCGAGGTTTCCTATGACCACGTCAGCGGTGGCCGGTTTCGCCACGGCACGAAAATCGTGCGCTGGCGCCCCGACAAGAAGCCCTCGCAATGCCGCATGGATCAGCTGGCGCAGAAATCAGCGAATGGTGGTGGGCGATGAGAGACAGCACCTCGGAGATCGCTCCGATCAGTGATGCCGTTCACCTCTGCGTCGACATGCAGAATATCTTTGCGCCCGGCGGTCTCTGGGCAACGCCGTGGATGGAGATGGTGTTGCCGACGATCGTCTCGATCGTGTCCCGCCATCAGATCAGGACCGTCTTCTCGCGCTTCATCACGCCGCAGGATCCCGAAGATCGTCCCGGACAGTGGCAGAGTTATTTTCGGCACTGGCGGCAGGCAACCCGCCGGCAGCTCCCGGCATCCGCGCTCGAACTGGTGCCGGCGCTCGCGCGCTACGTTCCTCCGGCCCGCATGGTCGACAAGCCGGCCTATTCCGCATTCAGCAATCCGGGCCTCTGCAGCCTGCTGATGGAAAAGAACGTCGGCACGGTGGTGATCACCGGTGCGGAGACGGATGTCTGCGTCCTCTCGACGGTGCTGAGCGCCGTCGATCTCGGCTTCAGGGTCGTGATCGTGCAGGACGCGCTATGCAGCTCGTCCGACGTCGGCCACGACGCACTCATGACGATGTACCGCACCCGATTCCACGGTCAGGTCGATCTGGCGACCGCGGAGGAGCTGACGGAGTTTTGGCAGGAATAGAAGGTGCCCGGCCGAGGCCGCGGGGGCGGTTTGGGGTTCCGATGTGAAGTCTGGACACGTGCGTTCGCGCGGCAAATCCCCTATGGATGACGAGGCGCAGCCGAATCGCGATGGATCCGGCGCGCCTTTTGACGCCTGTATGCGACCAGAAACGGATTAACGTGCGGCATTCCAAAAAAGCGCGGCCAGCGGCCAAAGGTGCTCCGAACAAGAGCGCGCTCAAGAAGAATTCGTCAGTCAGGCGTTCGCCGAAGAAGCGCGCGCCGGCCAAGAGCTCGACAGGCAGACGCGCGCCAGGCAAGGCGGCGCCGAAGCAAGGCAAGGCTTCGCAACGCGCCACCATCGCATCGTCATCGCCGCTCGGCATGATGGCCCTGCATCTGCTGGGGCAGTGGAACGAGTCCGGCCGCAATGGTCTCGTGTTCCTCGCTGAAAGCGAGAACAGGGCGGAGCGGCTCGGCAGCGTCATTCATGCGCTCGACCCGTCCTGCGAAGTTCTGGTGTTTCCGCGCCTGAACACCCTGCCGTTCGATCAATTGGAACCATCGCGCGAGATCGCCGGCCGCAGAGCCTCGGTGCTGCGGCGGCTTGCGAAATCGAAGCATCCAATCTTTCTCGTCTCGACCGCGGAAGCCGTGATGGAGCGCTTGCCGCCGCCCGCGAGCCTGTTGCGGCTGAACACGGCTCTGAAAGTCGGCGGCACCTTCTCCGAGAGCGAGCTTCGCGTTCGTCTCGAAGAACTGGGCTATGACCTCGACGACGAGCCGGATTATCCGGGCGGCGCCCTGTTTCACGGCCAGACCTTCGAGATATTTCCGGCCGGAGCATTGGGGCCGTTCCGGGTGGAGCATTCGGCGCGCACCATCAAGCGGATCGTGGCGTTCGATCCGCAGGAGCACGACATCATCTTCGAGACCAGTGAGCTTCTCGTCGATCCCATGTCGGAACGAACAGCCCTGTCAGGCGCGCGGGCCAGGCGCGCGACGCTGTTCGACTATTGCGGAAAGGCCAAGTGGATCGCGGATGCCGGCGTGTCGGTGCATGCCGATGCCTGGCTGAGCACGATCGAGGAGGCCGCGGGCCGCGCCGACAGGGAGCGCGAATATCTGGGACGCCCTGACTGGAAGCAGGCGACCCGCGGCATGAAGGTGCTGCCGCGCAACGCTCCGTTCCAGCCGACGCCGGAATTCTCAAAACTGTCATCCGCCCGGAAAGCGCTTCGCGCCTTCGTCGAGGATGTCAGGCACGACGGTTCGCGCCTGATCTTCGCCGCGGCGCAGGAGGAGGATTTGCGTGCGATGGAGCGCATGAGCGGCGTGCGGGTGGAGCGCGTCGCGGACTGGGCGGAGGCCGAGGACGCGCGCCATCGCGACGTGGCGCTGCTGGCCGATCTCGACGGCGGCTTCGTCATTCCAGGCAGGAAATCCACGGTCGTTCTGACGGCAACCGACGTGCTCGGCAGCCGTGCTCATCATCCGCAACCGATGGCGCGAAGCTGGAGCGCGGCCTTCGACCATGCCGACGTGCCGGAACCGGGTACAGTGGTGGTGCATCTTCAGCGCGGTCTCGCCGTGCTCGATGGCCTGCAGACGGTGAACACCGGCGGCGGCGCATTGCGCGAGATGGTCAGGCTGTCCTTCGCGGGAGACAACGCGGTCCTGGTGCCGCCGCCCGATTTGGCGCTGATGTGGCCCTATGCGACGGAACTCGGCAAGCTCGCCCTCGACAAGGCGGATGGCAGCACATGGTGGGCCCGCCGCAGCGAGGCTGAGCAGGAGATCCAGGTCGCGGGCAAGGTGCTTGCCAAGCACATCAGCCAGCGCAAGCGGCGGAAGGCGGCAAAGCTGGTGCCGCCTGGCTCGGCCTACGAAAAATTCGTGGCGCGCTTTCCCTATTTCACCACCATCGATCAGGCCAAGGCCATCAACGACGTGCTCGATGATCTGGCATCCGGCCATCCCATGGACCGGGTGATCTGCGGCGACGTCGGCTTCGGCAAGACCGAGGTGGCGCTTCGGGCGGCGGCGGCCGTGGTGCTGTCAGGCAAGCAGGTGGCGATCGCGGTGCCGACGACAGTGCTGGCGCGACAACACGTCGCGACCTTCCGCAAGCGCTTCGCGGCGGTTGATATCGAGGTGGGCAGCCTGTCGCGCGCGACATCGGCTGCGGAGGTCAGGGAGACCAAGGAGGGCTTGCGCAGCGGCCGGATCAAGGTCGTGGTCGGCACGCAGGCGCTGACCTCGAAGGACGTCAAGTTTGACGATCTCGGCCTCGTCATCATCGACGAGGAGCAGCATTTCGGCGCCGCCGAGAAGGCAAAGCTCTCCGGTCTCGCCAAGAATCTCCATACGCTCTGGATGAGCGCCACGCCGATCCCGCGCACGCTCGCCGCGGGCCTTGCCGGGTTCAGGGATCTCAGCGTCATTGCCTCGCCGCCGGTTCACCGTCTTCCGGTCGCGACCAAGATCGCGCCGCTGTCGGATGCCGCCATCGCCTCGGCCTTGCTGCGCGAGCAGCGACGGCATGGGCAGAGTTTCCTGATCTGCCCGCGCATCCAGGATCTGGAGCCGATGCTGGCGCGCGTACAGGCGGTCGCGCCCGATCTCAAGATCGTCTGTCTGCACGGCAAGCTGCCGGCCGACGAGATCGACGAGCGCATGATGACGTTCGTCGAAGGCAAGGCCGATGTGCTGCTTGCCACCAACATCGTCGAGAGCGGCCTCGACATCCCGCGCGCCAATACCATCGTGGTGTGCTGGCCGGAAAATTTCGGTCTCGCCCAGCTTCATCAGCTGCGCGGGCGCGTCGGCCGCGGCGGCATCCGCGCCTTCGCTTATCTCCTGACGGAATCGACCTCGGGGCAATCAGAGAAGCGACTCGCCGTGCTGGAGGAGTTCAGCCGGCCCGGCGCGGGCTTCGCCATCAGCGAGCGCGATCTCGACCTCCGCGGCGCGGGCGATCTGTTCTCGGAGCAGCAATCCGGCCACGTCCAGGTGTTCGGCCCCGTGCTCTACAGTCATCTGCTGAAGATGGCCTCGGAGAAGGTCGATGACGGCATGTCCGTGGTGTGGGTGCCCGATCTCAACTTGCCGGTCGCGGACATGCTTCCCGCAAGCTACGTGCAATCCGCGCCCGTACGGCTCGAGCTCTATGCCCGCGCCGCGCGTTGCGCCAGCGAGGACGAGCTCGACGATCTCGAGGAGGAAACCGCCCGCCGCTTCGGGCCATTGCCGCAGGCCGCCCGCGATGTCTTTGCGGCTGCGCGACTGAGGCTGGATTGCAAACGCCGGGGCATCATTCGCCTGGACGTCGGCCAAAGCGCCGTCGCCGCGACGTTCCTGCCGGGACGGCTGCGGAAGTCCAAGGGCAAGTCGCTGCAGCGCGATGGCGATCGCGTCGTCTATCACAGCCCGATGCGGGATGCGCCGTTTGAGCGGGTCGACGAATTGCTGGAGCTTCTCGACGAGTCGTGAGCCAGGGCGTGTAGTCGGCGAGCACCAGACATATTTCGCTCGATGGCTACCGCACCTGCTAAGTTCAGACGGATACACTGGCCGTTCGTACCTGGGAGGCGGACATGCGACGACGGGAGTTCCTTGCTCTTGTAAGCTGCGTGGCAGCAGCTTGCCCCCTTGCCGCGCGTGCTCAGACCGCGAGGATTTATCGCGTTGGGACACTCACTGCGGGCCCCCCAATCTCTGCTGCAGCGGATCGTGGTGAGGTGTTCTTCAACGAACTGGCGAAACGTGGCTACGTGATTGGACGCAATTTGGTCCACGAGGCGCGTGGCGCGTCGGGCAAGCTTGAGCTGGTTCCGCAGCTGATGCAGGAGCTCAAGGCCGCGGGAGTGGACGTTGTTGTCACGATCAGCTATCCGGCAGCATCCGCCGCCAAAGTATCGGGCGTTCCGACGGTCCTGGCGTCCGGCTCCGGCGATCCGGTCAAGACCGGCCTGGTCGAAAGTCTCGCGCATCCGGGCGGGAACGTGACAGGAATAGCGGATGACGCATCGACACTTTCCACCAAACGCCTTTCCTTGCTGACGGCCTTGTTGCCCCGACTTCACCACGTCGCGATGATTTGGAATAAGGATGATCTCGGCATGTCCATGCGTTACGAGACGTCAGCAAAGGCTGCGCAGGGGCTCGGAATTACAGTTCAGCCGCTTGGCGTTCGGGAACCCGATGACTTCAACGAAGCTTTCGAGGCGATGACGCGCGATCCGCCCGACGCCATTTTGATGGTTTCGGATTCACTAACTCTGCTCAATCGCAAGCGAGTGATCGACTATGCTGCCACACACCGGCTGCCGGCGATCTACGAGGCAGAATCGATCGTTCGCGACGGCGGCTTGATGTCCTATGGAGCCGATTCAAGCGAATCCTTCGAACGCGCTGCAGCGATGGTCGATCGCATTTTCAAGGGTACGACACCGGCCGACCTCCCGGTGGAACAGCCAACACGCTACCAGTTCGTCATCAATCTAAAGACTGCGAGGTCGATAGGGCTCGAAATTCCGTCGACCCTGGCGGCGCTCGCGGACGAAGTCATCGAATAGGCCAGCGACTTCCGTTGATGGCCCGGTTGCGACGCTCAGGGAATGTCCGGTCTCGATCCGGTGTTCGAAGTTGAATATCAGTCGGCCTGCCGCTTGAGGAGTACATGCCTTGGCTCAAAGCGAGCTGCCGCCGCAGATCACGAGCTGCTGCCCGGTGATGGCGGCCGCATCCGCCGAAAGCAGGAAGGCGACGGCAGCCGCGACTTCCTCCGGCCGAATGAAGCGGCCGATCGGTGGCAGCTTTGGTGTGACGTTGGCGCGCGTCGGATCGTGGAGCATCGGCGTTTCGGTCGCTGCGGGCGCAATGACATTCACTGTTATGCCGCGGGACGCCAGTTCACCTGCCCAGGATCGCGCGAGTGCGACCAGCGCGGCTTTTGTCGCGGCATATTGACCTCGGCCGGCTGCGCCAGCTGCGGTGCGACTGCCGATGAACACGATGCGGCCGCCCTGCGGCAAGCGTGACGCCAGCGCATCGGCGAGGCGTTCGGCCGCGTCGACATGCAGCCGCCACATCGCGGCGCCCGCGTCATGGTCGAGCGATCCGAGCGGGGCGACTTTCAGCATGCCGGCCGCATGAACCAGCGCGGTCGGCGCGAGATCGGCGACGGCGGCTGCAATCGCATCGACATCGGCGAGATCCAGCGACAAGTGCTCGAATGCCGGATGATCGAACGTTACAGCGCGCCGGCTGATACCGGTAACGCGCCAGCCGTCGCGCAGCAGGCGCTCGACGATCGCCGCGCCGATGCCTGAGCTGGCGCCGGTGACGAGCGCGTGCGGCCTCTTGTCCATCGCCTCAGCCCTGCTTCACCCACGCTTCGGTCACCCTCACATGTTTGATCGCGCGGCGATGAAAGGTGAAGGCCATGTGGATCGCGCCATCGGCGGTCTGCTTGACGCTAGGGTAGGACAGCTCGCGATTGGTCTGGTCTCGCGAATTGTTGGTCATGCAATAGCCGTCGCCGGTCTCGACATCGCGCTTGGCCCACGAGCGACCGCCGTCGGTCGAGATCGCCAGCGTCATCGGCGCTCTTGGCGCGCCCCAGAACGCGGTGCGTCCGTCCGCGTTGCCGCCGTCGCCGGCGAGCACGGGCGGAAGATCGTCCTCGATTTCGTCATAGAGCGAGAGCCGGCGGCCGGTCGCATCCTTGGCGCTGGAATCGTTGAAGACCAGCGCGAGATGGCCGTTGTCGAGCCGGGTCAGCTGGATCGAGGAGTTGTTGTTGGGCAGTGCGGTCGCTTCGGGCGCCGACCAGCTGCGGCCGTGATCGGTGGAGCGGCTTTGATAGATGTTGTCCGCCCAGCGGCTGCGATACATCGCCAGCAGCGAGCCGTCGTCGAGGCGCGCGATGCTCATATGCACGCAGCCGCGGCTGCCCGGCACCTCGATGTCGCGCCAGGTGGCGCCCGCATCGGAAGAGATCTTCACCGCGCTGGTGTCCCCGTCGCCGTTCCATTTCCGGCCCGGCGTGCTGTGGCAATAGAATACGGGCAACAGCCAGTCGCCATTGTCGAGCACGACGATCGGCTGGCGGATGAAGGTGCCGCGGCCGCGATATTCAGGGAACAGCGTCTCGATCGGGCTCCAGCTCTTGCCGTTGTCGTGCGAGAGGCGGCGGCGGATGATGGCGGTATCCTGGTTGCCGGCCAGCTGCGCCGTCCACATCAGCCACAGCGTGCCGCCGGGAGCAGGGAACAGCACGGGGTTCTGCTCCGAGCGGCCGGGATCATCGGACAGCTTTTCCGCCTCTGACCACTCTGTCGCGCCGCGGGGCAACCGCGAGAAATACACCGAGATGTCGGACATGCCCTCCTGCGTGCCGCCGAACCAGACGCAGGCGAGATCGCCATTGGCGAGCGGCATCAGATTGGCGGCGTGGTTCTGCACGCAGGGCGAGGGAATGAAAGCGTCGAACCTGTCAGGGTCGCCGGTGGCCTGACGCACGGCGCCGTCGGCGGCGATCTCGAGGTCGGCCATCATGTCGAAGTCCTTTCGACGAATGCATTTGGTTGCGCGGCCTGCGGCATGGCGGGGGCCTGGCCCATCGCCACGCGCTCGATCGCCATCACCAGCAGCGGGGTCGCGGCGGCGATGTACATGTTGTCGATGCCGAAGGGGTTGCCGAGCAGGTACCAGACCGTGGTCGAGATTGCGGCGCCGATCAGGCCCGCGGTGGCGCCGCGATTGCTGGCGAACAGCGGCAGATAGAAGCCCATCATCGCCACCATCGTGACCGACAGGCGCAGCGCGCGCGTGAAGAACGACAGCTTCAGGATCTCCGGAATGAAGAACACGAAGAGCAGCGGCGCGATCGCGATCAGAACCGAGAACACACGCGTCATCTTCAGCTCGCGCTCCGGCGTCGGCTGCCAATGGGGCACGTAGAAGTCGCGTACCACCAGCGAGGCGATCGCGAGCGCGACGGTGCAGACGCTGACGAAGATCGACGCGACCAGCGACGTCGTCACGAAGGCGGAGGCCAGCGGCGGCATCTTTTCCAAAAACACCGGCAGCGCGTAGAGGCTGTTCATGTCAGGGTAGAGATATTTTGCGGCGACGCCGATCAGCGCGAGCAGGAAGCCGAGCGGCAGGCAGAACGCCGCCGCGTAATAGGTCGCCCTGCGGGCCTCATCGGCGCTCGGGGTCGAGGAGATCGCCTGCACGATGAATTGCGTCGAGAAGATCGCGCCGACGGTGCCGAAGGTCCAGGCGAAGATGGTGGTGAAGCCGATCTTGCCGTCCCAGCTGAAATAATAGGCGGGCAGCTTGGCCTGCATCGGCGCGATGCCGCCGGTGAGCGACATCGCGACCGCGAAGATGATGATGACGCCGACGACCTTGAAGGCACTGTGCAGGATCGTCACCCAGGCGACGCCCTTCAACCCGCCAAACACGTAATAGAAGGTCGAGACCACGGCGATGACGCACATCGCGACCGGCAGGCTGACATGCAGCGCGGTGGCGATCGCAGCCGCGCCGCTGACGTAATTGCCGACATTCACCAGCAGCAGCGCGTAGATCATGATCACGGAGACGGTGAGCATGGTCGACCTGCCGTATTTCTGCGCGATCGCAGCCGAGATGGTGTATTCGCCGGAATTGTAGAGCTTCTTCACCATCAGGAGGCCGAACAGCAGGAAGCCGATCGAGGCGCCGAGCACGGCCCATCCGGCCGCCATGCCTGACTGGAACGCTTCCTGTGCCGTGCCCACGGTCGATTTGGCGCCGACGAATTCGCTCATCATCAGCACGCCGACGACGACGGCGGGCATCGCGCGCGACGCGGTCATGAACTGATCGCTGGTTCGGCTGCGCAGCTTCAGCGTGAGCCAGGACGTGAAGGCGATGTAGGCTACGATCATCGTGACGATGAGCGTGCTTTCGCCGTTGAGCAGGGCTTGCATCTCCAACGTTTCCTCTGGTGGCGCGGGATGCGGTGTCGAGGCCCGCTTCTGCCCGGCATGCAAAATGTTCGGAATGCGAACAATTGTTGTTGGAGTTCATTAAACCCGCCCGCGGGCGATGCGTCAAGCGCACGCGTCCGCGCCCGCGGGGCGGCGACCCGGCGGACGGTCATCTCCTCCTGATATTGATGAGGTTCCAGCGAGGCGGATGTTACGTCGTGCCGACGTGAGCGGGCTCAGTGCCCGAGGCGGCGGCCGATGGCCGCCGCAACCGCATGGCCGCGCCGCCGCGCGGCGGCGGATCGTCGTCATCGAGCTTGCGCAGTGCAGCGAGGATGTCCGTCAGTCGGATCGGATGGCCCATGCCGGGGATCTCGCGTAGCGCGGGCTGGGATTCGACGGCGTACATATCCGAAGCCCAGGACGACAGGATGATCCGTTTTTCCGGCGTTGAAAGACCGGCGTCGTCGAGAACGGCGCTCGCAGAGGCATAGTGTGCTGCGGGATGGAATAGCGGCTTGAAACCGGTCACGTTCGCTTTGGCATTCATTGACGCTTTGGCATTCATCGGTCGTCTCCCTCACCACTCCTTTCAAAAAGGGATGCCGTCACCGGCGGACGGCGAGCCGCGCCGTCCGCCATGCTGGTCCGTAATGGCAGAGCTTTCGACGCTCAGGCCGCCTTCTGCTGGTCAATCTGCGGCGGCGTGCTCGCGATCTGGATGCGGCGCGGCTTCATGGCCTCTGGAATCTCGCGCAGGAGATCGATGACCAGGAGACCGTCCTGGAAAGCGGCTTGCTTGACCTGAACGTAGTCGGCGAGATTGAACACACGACGGAACGGCCGCGCCGCGATACCCTGGTACAGATATTCGCCGGAGGCTGACTCGGGCTTCTTGCCCTCGATGGTCAGCGTGTTCTGTTCGGCAGTCACCGTGATGTCGTTGGCGCCAAAGCCTGCCACGGCAAGTGTGATCCGGTACTGGTCTTCGCCGAAGCGCTCGATGTTGTAGGGGGGATAGTTCTCTTCGCCGGCCTGACGCAACGTGCTGTCCACGAGGTCGGCAAGATGGTCGAAGCCGATGGTGGAGCGCCAGAGGGGCGCGAAGTCAAAGGTGGTCCTCATACCAAGTCCTCCTAGGAGCAAGATGGTTAAGAAGGAGCGCAAGACGGGGTTCAGACCGAATCCGGCGGACCCCGGCCCGGCGCCCGCACCGGACCCCTGGCGGGCATCCGGCACACCGCTCTCGCGGCGAAAAACGACTTAGAGCGACGGAAGAGCCTTGCAAGAGGGGGCAGTAAAAAAAAATTCAGAGGCGGCTTGGGAACCCGAACGAGCGATGTGAGAGAATCTTGACAGCACAAGAGGCGCGAATATTTTTTTGCGCCGGAAGTCTGCCCTTCCACCCCGGACAATCGAAAAGGATTTTGAAAGACCGTCAGGAGCGACGACGATGCTCGATCTGGAATTGGCCCGCATTCGCACGCACCGAAACAACATCTCCCGCTATCGACGCCTGCTGAAGACGAAGCTGTCGGAGCTTGAACGTCAATTCATCGAGCGGCGCCTTGCCGAGGAGCAGGCCGCCCTCCAAGCTCTCGCTGCCGAGGCTCTTCCCGCCGCATTTACACTACCGAGAGACTCGGCGGGCCCCGCCCTTCGGGGAGCCGAACGATGAACGACTTACGCAATCTCCTGGTCCGCACCGGCGTGAGCACGCGCCGCTCTAATTCGCCGACAGCGCCGTCTTGGCGACCTCCGCCATCCAGCTCGATGCGACCGGGAGGATCGCGTCGTTGAAATCGTAGCGCGGGCCATGTAGTTCGGCGCCGTCGCGCAGGGGCCCGTTGCCGATCCACACGAACGCGCCGGGCCGGTGCTGGAGATAGAACGCAAAATCCTCGGCGGCCATGCTGGGCGCGAGATCGCGCCTGACCGGTGCCCGCACCTTCTCAGCGGCCATGCGCGCGAGGCCCGCTTCCTCCGTCGAATTGACCGTGGCGCCGACGCCCATGACGATATCAGGGGTGACCTTGACGTCGAAGCTCGTGGCGATGCCGGCGCAGATCTCGCCGATCCGCGCCAGGATGACGTCCTTCACGTCGTTGCGATGATGCCGCAGCGTGCCGCGGATCACGACCTTGCCCGCGATTTGATTGGGCGCGGTGCCGCCCTCGATCGTGCACAGCGAAAGCACGGCGGTGTCGAGCGGATCGACGCTGCGCGACACGATCCCCTGCATCGCCACGATCAGATGGCCGGCCGCCACCACCGGATCACGCGTCAGATGCGGCATGCCGGCATGTCCCGCATGGCCCTCGATGGTGATGGTGACGCGTCCGCCTGACGCCATCACCACGCCGTCGTGGACCGCGATGGTGCCGGCCTCCAATCCGGGCCAGTTGTGGAAGCCGAACACGCGATCCATCGGGAAGCGCTCGAACAGCCCGGCAGCGACCAGCGCGCGCGAGCCGCCAAAACCTTCCTCGGCCGGCTGGAAGATGAAATCGACGGTGCCGCTCCAGTCCGTGTCCGCCGCCAGCAGCGCGGCCGCACCCAGCAGCGAGGCGGTGTGCCCGTCATGTCCGCAGGCATGCATCACGCCCGGATTTTTCGAGGCGTAGGCCAGCCCAGTATGCTCGGTGATGGGCAGTGCATCCATGTCGGCACGCAAGCCGACGCGCCCTTGCGCCGATCCGCGCGTCAGCGTCGCGACCACGCCGTGGCCGCCGATATTGGCCTCGAAGGGAATGCCGAACTCGGTGAGCCGCTCCTGCACGAAGGCGGCGGTCGCTTTTTCCTGCAAGGACAGTTCGGGGCAGGCATGCAGATGCCGGCGCCACGTGGTCAGTGTCTGGTGCAGCTCTGGGGTCAAGGCAGGAATCTCTCGCATGATGACGGCCGTCACCACTCTAGCCGATTATCCGCGTGCCGCATCAAGTGCCTCGGAATGCCTCGCGTGCATCGGCAGGTTCGATGATTGCTGGGCAGACGACCGCGCCGCGTCCTCCACTTCACCTCTCCCGCTTGCGGGAAAAGAGAGGGCTCGCTCGCCATCGGGAATCCCACCGCGGCGACGCCCCTCTCCCGCAAGCGGGAGAGGGGCGCACCTCCGGCCGCGGAGCCGCCCTACGCCGCCAACTTAGCTAGCCCCTTCCAGTCAAAGCTGATGCCGTGTCCCGCGCGGTCCGGCGCCAGCGCCTTGCCGTCTTCGAGCAGCAGCGGATGCTCGATGTACCTGTCGAGCCCAAACCCGTGCGCCTCGAGATAAGAGCGGTTCGGGCAGGCGGCGAGCAGATGCACGGTGATGTCGTGCGCGCCGTGGCTGGTGACCGGCAGGTTGAAGGCCTCCGCCAGCCGCGCGATCTTCATGAAGGCGCTGACCCCGCCGCAATTGGTGACGTCGGGCTCGGGATAGGACACCGCGCCTGATGCGATGTAGTTCTTGAACTCCCACAGCGAGCGCAGATTCTCACCCGCCGCGATCGGCACACCGCCGGCCTGCACGATGCGCGCGTGGCCGGCGACATCATCAGGGATGATGGGTTCTTCCAGCCAGGTCAAATCGTGGGCTGCGAAGGCGCGGGCGGCGCGGATCGCTTCCTCCACCGTCCATTTCATGTTCGCGTCCGCCATCAGCGGAAAGCCGTCGCCGAGATGTTGGCGCATCGCCGCGACGCGTGCGAGGTCGGATTTGAGGTCGGGCCGGCCCACCTTCATCTTGATGGCGCGAAAGCCCTTTGCGAGATTGCCGTCGGTCTGCTTCAACAGCGCCTCGACCGGCAGATCGAGGTCGATGCCGCCGGCGTAGCACGGCACGCGCGCATCGAAACCGCCGAGCAGCCGGAACAGCGGCAGCTTCGCCCGCCGCGCCTTCAAATCCCACAGCGCGATGTCGAGCGCGGACAGCGCGAGCACGGAGGGCCCGCCGCGCCCGCCATAATGCAGGCCCCACCAGACGTGATGCCAGAGGGCTTCCGTGTCCTCAGCCTCGCGCCCCTCGACCAGCGGCGGAATCTCGCGCTTGAGAATGTCTGCGACGGCGCCGCCGTTGCGCCCGACCGTGTAGGTGTAGCCAGTGCCTTCCGCGCCATCGGCATCGCGCACCCGGCAGGTGATCAGCTCGAAAGCCGACATGTCGCCATGGGTGGAATCCGACAGCGTAACGGGGAGGGGGATCCGGTAGAGCCCGGATTCGATATCAGCGATGCGCGGCATGTTTGCTCCCTGCATTTTCGTTGCAGGCTAGGCTGACGTGGAGCCTCGGGCAACTGCGTTCGCGGCAATGCTGCTGCGTCCTCATGCGCGCGGGAACCGCGCGGGCGCCCGGATCGATCCGTTACGGCCGGCGCGCCTGCTTCATCGCCCGCTCGACCTCGTCGGCCAGCCGGCTGAAGTGCCGATGCAACCGGTCGAACAGGTCTCGCTTGGAGGTCTGGGTGGCGAGGTCGCGGATCAAGGCCGCCTCAGCCGCGTCCTTGCGCAGCTTCTCCAGCGAACTGACAAAATCCTTCATGACCGATCTCGATGCGAACGTTCCGTTCGTCAGACTGCCGCTGCGATCCAGATGACCATGGCGAGCAGAAGCAAGACCCACACGAGCGAGGCCGTGAACCAGGCGTCCCAGGACCTCATGTCGAAGCCCCTTCGTCTCGAACTTCGTTGCCGCACCGGCACTTGAACAGGCGCACGACGTGGTCCGTCCGCGGATCGCTGTAGCGTACGATCAGGCGGAGCGTTTCGGAGCCGCAGCGCGAACATCGCGGCGGCGTTCTTTCGAGAGATTGGTGCATGAACCCGCGCCGCCGCCGTTGACCTCAGAACACGGCCAACTCAATAGAGCCTTCACCCCGGGCTTTCTTGTCGGTTTCCGCCCATATTTTGGGATTTCGCGCCAAGCGGCGCGACATCAGGAGCCCGCAGTCCGGAATTGCCGCGGCGTCACTCCCGTCCAGCCGGTGAAGGCGTGGCTGAAGGAGCTGACTTCCCGATAGCCCAGCAGCCAGGCGATTTCCGAGATCGGCAGGTCTTGATCGCGCAGATAGCGCTTGGCGAGGGCTTGTCTCAACTCGGAAAGCACGGCGGAAAACGTCGTGCCCTCGTCCGAGAGAGCGCGGGCAAGCGTGCGACCACTCATTCCTGTGCGGCGCGCCACCTCCAACACATTGGCCTTGCCATTGGGGAGCAGCTGGATCAGCTCGTCCTCGACGCGCGAGCGCAAGCTGCTGCGCTGCGCCTTGCGTCGGCCCAAGGCCTCATCGGCATACTCAAGCAGTATCCGGTTCAGATGGGTATCAGCGCCCGCGACCCGCAGTGCGGCACTCTGTTCGGGAAACGCGATCTCGTCCCGATTGGCGCCATAGTCGATGGCGCAGCCAAGGTCGATGCCGGGGCGGAGCTGTGGCCTGCCGTATCTCAATGTGATCTGTTTTGGTGAGACCCTGCCGCCGGTCAACGCACGCGCGATGCGCACCAGGGTCACCACCCAGAATTCAGCATGATGACGACCGAAGCGACGATCGAGGTTGAGGTATTCCAGCCCGATCGAAAGCGTGCGGCCGGCGGACACCTCCAATCGCACGCCCTCATTGTTGATCGCGCAATACCGCGCAGCGTTCGCAAGCGCGTCCGCCAGATGTTCGGACGACGCCATGACGTAGTAAACCAGACCGATCTCGCCGAGCTCGAAGTCGCGCGCGAGGTGCAAGCCGAAATGCGTGTCTTCCAGCTCCGCGGCTGCCAGCTCGAGCAACCTGACCTGCGCTGCGGCGGCGACGCGGCACTTGGGATCCGCGATGTCCTGGAGCGTGAGGCCCGCTTGCTCGAGCACCGGCGCCGGATCCCTGCCTTTGCGGCGCAGATAGGCGCAGGCGAGGCGGGCGATACCGCCGGTCGCGCTGAGGATTGAGCTCAAGCCGTTCGCCGATCGGCTGCGCATGACGGCCTCTCAGGCAGCTCACCGCATCGTCGCGAGCTGCACGGCCAGCGCGCACGCCCGGTCATATTCGTCGAGATTGATCCACTCGTCGATGTGTGCGCCTCGTTCTGCCCCGCGCCGAAGGTCACGGTCGGAATGCCGTGACGAACCATCCAGTTGGCATCGAGGCCACCATTGGCGGTGCGGACGTTCGGCGTACCGCCGACGGCGGATACCGCCTCGACCGCGCGCTTGATGACGGGCTGACTGTCCTTCATGCGGAACGGATAATAATCGGTCTCGGCCTTGAACTTGACCCTGCCGGACTTGCCCTGGGCGTTCGTCACCTTCTTCGCCGCCTTCTCGAAGGCGGCCTTGTAGGCCTTGGTGATCTCCTTGAAGAATTTTCCGTCATGGCTGCGGCTTTCGCCGCGCACATGCACGTAGTCGGTGACGACGTTGGTGGCATCGCCCGCGGGACGGCCTGCGCCGCCGGTGACGGGGCCGACATTGCTGGTGCCTTGTCTTTTGCCCTTCACCACCTTGCCGAACCAGCCGCCGGCCTTCACGTCGGCAAGCGCGAGCGCCATGATCATGGTGGCGGAAATGCCGCGCTCCGGCGCGACGCCGGCATGCGAGGCGCGGCCCATGATCTCGGCCGTCCAGCGGTCCGCGCCCACGGCGCCGATCACGACGTTGGAGGCCGAGCCGCCGTCATAGTTGAACGCCATCACCGGTGACCCCAGCTCGTCCAGCTTGACGTGGCGCGCGCCATAGAGCCCGCTTTCCTCGCGCACGCAGAACAACAGCGTGATCGGTGGATGATCGAGCTTCTGCTTTTCCAGCTCCGCCGCTAACGTCACCAGCACGCCACAGCCGCAGCGGTTGTCGCCGCCGAGCGCGGTCTTGGCGGAGTTGACGATTCTGCGGCCGGATTTCTTCGGCTTGGCGCCGGCGCAGAGCGGCACGGTGTCCATGTGGGTCATGAACATGATGCGCGGCTGGTTGTGCAGCGCGCCGCGGCCGGGCAGGTCGACGATCAGATTGCCTGTTTCGGTCGGCACGGGAATGCGGGTGTTGGCGTCGTCGAGCCGGATCGCCTTTGCCGGCACGCCGCTGTCCTTCAGTGCGGCCGTGAGCTCCCGCCCGATCGCCGCCTCCTGTCCGGTGATGCCTTCCACGGAGAGGAAGCGCATGAGGCGGTCGGTCGCGGCCTTGGTGTCGACAGGCATGAAAATCATTCCCTTGCTGGACGGTTGCGCCAGCATCTCCCGCGCCGATGCGTTGTGCAAGGGCCTCAGACGCTGCGCGTAGAGGCGAGGAAGATCGTTGCACCCAGCAGCAGCGCCGCGGCCATGAACAGCAGCACCGCCGGCAGCCCCGCGAATGCCGCCACCGCACCGGTGACCGATTGCATCAAGGCGGCACCGAGGAAGAAGGCGAGGTTGATCGCCGCGAGCGCCTTGCCCGCGGTCTGCGCGTCGACCAGCTGCCGCGACATGCCGAACAGCAATGGCTGCGCCGAGGTCGCGATGCCAATGAGCACGAACAGTACGAGATCATAGAGCGGCGGCATTACAGCCACGCCGAACAGCATCGAGACCAGATCATGCGGCGCGCCGAGCGCCATCAGGGCCAGCAGCAAACCTCCGATCATATGCGTGCTTGCCACCAGCTCGCGGCGACGACTGAGCTTGCGGTCGATCATGCCGACGAGAAGCGGACCGGCGATCATCGCCAGCGTGAACGCGCCGAGCTGATTGCCGGCCTCGACCCGCGACAATCCCTTGATGTCCATCAGCCACGGGCCGCCCCACAGGCCGCGCAGCACCAGCGAGCTCGACAGCGACACCAGCGCCAGCGCGATCAGGCCGCGCAAGGGCCGCGACAAGCCGAGCCTGAGCACCGCGATCATCTGCGACAGGGCTGAGGAATCGTCCTTGTGCTCGGCCGGCTGGCTCGGCACCAGCGTGAAGACGGCGAGCGCGACGAGGACGCCGCCGAGGCCTGCGATCCAGAACCCGGCGCGCCAGCCGTAATGATCGACCACGAAGGCCAGCGGGCTCGACGACAACAGCATGCCGATATTGCCGATCGAGAGGATCGCGCCCGACCACAGCCCGAACCGCGCCGCCGACAATTGCTTCGCCGCCAGCGTCATCGGGCACATCAGCATGCCTGAGGTGGCGATGCCGAGCAGCACTTGCCCCATCGCGAAGCTCGAAGGCCCCGTGGCAAAGCCCGAGGCGATCGCACCGATCACGGTTCCCGCAAGCAGGCTCAGCGACACCGGCCGCACGCCGAAGCGGTCCATCGCAGCGCCAACCGGAATCTGCGCGGCGGCAAAGGCGAAGGGATAGACCGAGGTCAGGCTCGCCAGTGCCTGCGGCTCCATCCGGAAATCCGCGGCCATCAGGTCGAGGCTGACCGCCGGAATGGTGCGCAGCAAGGTCGAGAGCATGTGCCCGCAGGCCAGCGCCAGCAGCGCAAGGATCAGTGCGCGGGTGCCGTTTCCCACTTCTTCAGTCGCAACCGCACTCATCAGCGTCCCGTCCCAACGCGCTTTTTCGTGCCGTTACACGATCGGACGGCCCATGCCAACAGCTGGGGGCGAGGCGCTGGCGCAGGGCCGACCAGACCTGGGGACAGATCACGAGGGGCTTGAGAGCCGTCCACCACGTGCCGCCATCCCGGGTGGCGGCCATTCCAGGCGTCGGGCCGATGAACCGCGGCGGCCGTCAGGACGTTGTACTCGGGAGAAGGTGGCGTGACGGGAAGCATCTGCGATTGGCAGCGGTGATGTCTGTGTCCGAGAGTGCAAGCCAGACAACCAGTGACGCGGCCCGCCGAGTGCGGAGAAGACGCAATTCCTTATTGTTGGTTCTCGGGGTTGGATTTCTTGTTTTTGCCGTCGCATCGGGTGCACTTTATTTCGTGTTGCGGCCGGACACGCTCCGGATCGCCGTTGGACCGGCTGGCAGCGACGACGACAAGGTCATTCAGGCGATGGCCGATGCCTTCGGCACCGAGAGCCGGACCGTCAGGCTGTCGCCGATCAAAACCGCGGGAGCGGTGGAGTCCCTTGCCCTGCTCGGAGCTGGCAAGGCCGATCTGGCCGTTGGCCGCGGCGACCTGGACATGCCCGCCGAAGCACAGACCGTCGCGGTCTTGCGCAAGAACTTCGCCGTTCTGTGGACACCGTCCGGACGTGGAACCAGGACCTCGAAAAGAAAGCAGACGCCGAAAATCAAGGAGGTTGCCGATCTCGCGGGGCGTCATATCGGTATCATAGGGAAAACCGCGGCGAATGCCGCGTTGCTGCGAGTCATCCTGAGCGCCTCCGGGATCGAGGCGGACAAGGTCACCGTGACGCATTTTGGCACGGACCACCTCGACGAACTGGCGCGCGACCTCCAGCTCGATGCATTCATGGCGGTCGGGCCGCTCGACAGCAAAATCACTTCTGATGCCATCGCCGCAACGGCGCGGATACGAGGCGAGCCGAAGTTTCTCGCCATCGAGACATCGGAAGCGATCGCCTTGAAGCATCCCCGGTATGAATCCGAGGAAATTCCGCCGAGCGTCTTCAATGCGGACCCGGCTTGGCCGGATGACAAGGTCGAGACGGTCAGCGTGAGCCACCTCATCGTGGCGAGAAAGACCCTGTCCGAAACGACGGTCGCCGCTTTCTTCCGGCAGCTCTTTGCCGTTCGTCAGGCGATCGCGAAGCAGGTTCCTGGCGCCTCTCACATCACCAAGCCCGACCTCGAGAAGGACACCGAGTTGCCGGTGCATCGGGGAGCGGCGGCCGTGATCGACGGCAATGAACGCAGCTTTCTCGACCGCTACGGCGATTACTTCTGGTTCGGGCTCCTGCTTCTCTCCGGCATCGGCTCGGCGGCCGCCTGGCTGCGCCGCTATTTGAACCGCGACGAAAGGGAGGAAAACACCAGCCATCGCAAGAAAATCCTGGCGATGGTTTCCAGTGCGCGGACCGCGGAGTCCAACCAGCAGCTCCTGACTCTGCAGCATGAGGCCGACGAGATCATCCGTGAAACACTCGCGTGCTACGACGACGGCGCAATCGAGGAAGAGGAGCTCGCGGCATTCGGGCTGGTTCTCGATCTGTTGCGCAACGCCATCGCCGAGAGGCGGGCGACGTTGCCACGTGCCAATGTCGAGACGGTGCGAGCGGCAACGACAATGGCGCGAGGATCAGGCGGCACGTAATCTGCTTTTCCGATCCTCTCGGTCGGCTCGACAAGCCGGACCGGCCGGATGCCCGGGTGCTCAGCCTCAGGCGTTGGCACGAGTGATGTGCGGATCGCGATCCAGCCGCTCAGTTGGTGGCGAAGCAGTAAAACAATCCCGCGCCGCCGACGCGCTGCAAGTTCGCCTGGGAACAACCCGGCGTCTTGTGCGAATAGTTCCACAAATTGGGACCCTGAGTGTTGCCGATCAGGTCATGGTGTCCGACGATCGCGCTGCCCTGTCCGTCAGTGCTGCTGGTCCAGTTACTGCAAGTCGCGTCGGCACCCGGAATGGCCGTGCCATCCTGTTGTGTGCCGGTGAGCATGTCATGTTGATTGGGATTGTCGACGCGTCCCTTGACCACCATGCCCTTCTCGTCGAGTCCGGTCTCCTTGTTGATCTTGTTGTTGTCGCTGTGCAGGTCGGCCACGTTTGCCGCGATCTGGATGCCCTTGGCGTTGGACCAAGGACCGCTACCTATCCGGTCCTTGGCGTTGATCGCGCCCGGCCCCTGCGTCGAAAGATAGGCATGCCATGTCTTGCCGCCCGCGCCTGCGGCCTGGGCGAGGGTCTGGCAATGTCGATCCGCCCCGTCGAGCCCACCGAGGTCGCCGCCCTTTCCAAGACCGACACTGGTTATGAAGAAACCCATGCTGCTTTGCTGGGCTTCCGCCGGTCCCCGCATGCTCGGCGTCAACAATACCATGGACGAGAGTAGAGCCAAATTCACTATCTTGGTCATGCAGTTGGTCCTTACCAGTGAGGACTCTCGTCCCACATCACGCGCCGATGCAACCCTGCTCCAACCGGGTGTCCGGCATTCGCTTGAATCAACTATACGATCAGATGATCCATATTACACTTCCTCCTTCATCCTAAAGTGAAGGCGGGGTCCCGGCGGCACTGGTTGGGCCGGATCACGGCGTCGTTGTCGACAATTTCTAACCAACGCTTGCTCAGGGAGCCTTTGTCTCTGCCGCCTGATGCTGTACGACTGTTCGTCCACACATCGCCCTTCGCGACCAAGTCCGGCGATCGCCCTCAGGTCGGCTCAGTCCGCAACTCGGCTTCCCTTGCTTTTGCTTTCAGAAAGGCATGCGCAGGAAAAAGGACCAAACAACCAAAGCCGAACACCAGGTGGACCCATTTCGCCACTCCTTGCGTCTCTTCCTCACCATAGTACAGCATCAGCGCGGTCACGCACAAAACCGTCATGGTTGCGGTCACCAAGGTGCCGGTGACAATGTTGCGCCGGCTCCGCCATCCCGCCCGGACGTGCAGCGGCAGCAGCGAGCCGACGCCGACCAGCACGGCGTAGGACGAAATGCCGTGCAACGTCAGCAGGAGGTGCGCGGCACCGCTGAAATCACCGGTAGCGATATCATGCAGGAAGAACCAGGCCAGGCCGGACAGGCTGACAGCTGTCATGCTCGCGAACACCGCCGTTCTCTGCCAGAATCCAAGACGCATCCGTCAAGCCGCCGTTTCGACGACCGCACCGCCCGACGTGATGAAGGCCAGTGCGCCGAACCTGGCGAAGTAATTCGCATCCGTGCGTCCGATCTGGACTAGAACCTTCGTGAGCGCGTCGGCCAGCAGGCATGTTCGCGCTACCACCGAATAGGCTGCGTCCGGGGGCGACAGCTCCGAAGTTGGCAGGGGGCCTTTGCGCACGGTCCCGTCGGCCGCGGATGTCGCGATCGCGGCGTTGCGCAGCAAGCCTGCCTGCATGACATGACCATCATCGCGTCCGCAGCGGATGTAGACGGGCTGCGCCGTTTCGCCGATGACGCGCATGTCGCCGCCGGCATTGACCAACGCGCCGCGCACGCCGTGGGCACGCAACATCGCGATGGCGCGATCGACCGCGAATCCCTTCGCGATGCCTCCGAGATCGAGGCCGACCCTCGTCGAGAATCTGATCCTGTTGTCGGACAGGAATGAGACCGCCGAGAACGTTCCACCCTCGATGTCATCGAGGCCTTGCGACGGTAGCAGCCCGCGTCGCATCGCCTCGTAGCCGACAGCGCAGTCGAACAAGCCTTCCGTCGCATCGAACAGAATGCGCGCCCGATGCAGGACTTTCATCGTCCAGGGATCGACAGCCACCGGCCCCGATACGCCATGGCGGTTGAGACGCGACAGGTCGCTGTCCGGATCGTGGAAGCTCATCAGGCGATGAACCCGCTCGATCGCCGCGAAGGCGGCGTCGACCGCACGCTCCAGAACCGGCTCGGCCAGGCCAGCGGCCTCGATCTCGACGAACGTTCCCAGCAGCGGACGCGCGCGTCTCATCGGATGCTCATTCCCAGCTCATCCTTTGGCCTTCAAATTCTGCAGGACTCGCTTGACGCTATCGGTGATGTGCTTGGATGACAGCGTCGCGCCGCTGATGTTCTTGATGTCGGCGCCGAGTTGCAGCGGTGAGCTTGCGCTCTTGCCGACGAATTGCGCGCGCCATGAGGCGTCGCGCACCTCGTAGCCGTAGGACTCCCGGTAGTCCATGATCTCGATCTGCTTGACCGTTCCGTTCGGATTGATGCCGATTGCGACGGTGATGTATTCGTGCTTGCCCACCACGCGCTCGACGACGAAATAGCCGCCGCCGGACGTGCGCCACGTGTTCGGCTGCCCGGTGGTAGAGAACGTCGCCCCCGGGAAAATCGCATGCTGCGCCTGCTCGACGGAGAAATAGGTCGCCGCATAGGCAGGCGTGGAGATCGCTGCGACCGGAAGCCAAACCCAATGACTCGCTTTCATGACTCAGCCCCTCAGAACGTATAGCCGGCCTTCATCCGGAAGCGGAATCTTTCGAAATCGTTGTCCCCGATGTAACCGTTTACCAGAGCGCCCGGAACTGTGTCCGTATGATTGGTTGCCCAGGGCATCTGCCAGAGCGCGGTTGCCGTCAGGAAGAAGCGTTCGCCGCCATAGTGCAAGGTGGGGCCGAGATAGTAGCCGTTGTTCGACTCGTGATTGAACCAAAAGCTATTGACCTCGTGTTCGTTCATGAATTCGAAGCCCGCCGACCAGTTCGGCATAAATCGGTAGGAGGCCGCGAAACCGAAATTGATGTCGGTCTCCATGCCCCAGCTTCTGGCAGAAGTAGGGTCAGTTGGATCAGCCAACGTGTTGCGGAACTCTGGCGCCCAGGTGAAGTTGAACGCCACGGTCAGGAGATCGTCCATGAAGTTCTTCTGGACGATGATCTTGTTTTCCACCTCGAAGAAATTCGGACCCACCGTCGGCTCGGTGTACAGCGCAAGCCCGATGCCGTCGGTGTAGGGACTGAGGATCCGGTAAATCAACTCGCCCGAGACGCCGGTGAAGCGCTTTGCATTGAAGAAATCGTCCGGCCCGGCCGCGTAATCCGAGAACTGTTCCGGTGGTGTCGTCGCGCCGAACGGACCGTTGTGATAGGCCTGCGTCCAGGCATAGTTGAGATAGATCGCGGCTTGCAAGTTACTGGCGAGACCATATTCGAATTCAGTTCGCCCCTCGATCTGGTCATAGGTGCCACTGTTCTTCTGATGCCGCCACGTCACCCATTGCTCGACCTCCTTGCCACCCTGCGGCAGGAGATCGGTGGTGTAGACGAAGGCGAAAGCGGATTCTTCGGCGAACGCGGCTGAACCGGCCAACCACAGTGTCGTCGCGAGCAATGCGCAGCGTACGTAGCGGCGAGCCGGAACGCTCCTGCGTCTCGCCGGCTTCGACCGACACCCACGTCGCGCCTCCCTGCCGGATTGCGCCGTCGACTTTCGAAATGATTCCAGGTGCAGTCTTCCAACCATCGCCACCCCCTTTTGGGCTCTTGCCAAGATTTGTTCTGTGGCTGGCTTCCTCTGCGCGCAGAGGTGGCTGGCTGGGAACGTGAATTGCCTTGTCCGCGGCGGCTCGGAATCTCCCGATTCACGGCCGGCGGCCTCTACTTCGTCAGAATGAGCTTGCCCGCCGCCGTCAACTGCAGGCGATAGATCTCCTCGTCATGCCTAATGATCAGTAGCCTCTCGCCTTGCAGGAGGTCGCGGCTGCTGATCGTGCGCGGCGCGGGTGGCGAAAATTGCACAGCGAGCAATCCCCCGCCGTGAGGTGGCTTGTCGGTCATTGGCGTCCCGCGCACATTCGTCACCCAACAGACATCTCGGCCACTGACGCGATCGCGAAAACCCGTCGGCCGGACGTGTCCGTCCAATCTCAGATTCTTCAGTCGCGCCACTGGTTGCCCGGTGGAGTTCGCAACTCGACTCCGCGAGCAATCAGCTCGACTTCTGATGGAGATAAACTGTAGAGGCTGCCTGAGACAATATAGCTCACCTGGAATCAATCTAATTGTCGAGACTTCCGCTGAAGCGCGTTTCCAAATATCGCGCTCGCTAAAGCCAGCGCGATCAACGATCTAGGGAAGCTCAGCACAACGCAGCTACGCTCTGCACTCGCATTCAGGATTTGGAAGAACTCTAGATCTGCCTGCGAGCCTCGATGAGGCGAGATCAACTGCCAAGCGTGCCGTGCCTCGATCCGACTGCCAGTTTCGTCAGTCACTGTACGGAAAAATCCCGCCGTTTTCGATACGACGGCGTAGGCTTGGGCCCAACTCGCCGCTCGGCGCCAATCTCTGCGCCTGTCCGTTCTGCGACTTCCGTCGGCCCGTCGCTTAATCAGTACACACCCCAGTTCGCTGACCACGCTTCAAGCTTTGGCTCGAGTTCTGAAATGCGGCCGTCGCCAAGGGCTAGTCGCACACGTCTGTAGCGGCGTTAACGGATGTGCTGGAATGCTCCCGCTGCTCGACATGACACCCGGGCTTGACAGGCCGGCAACCGGCATTCGAGCAGATCATCTGGCCGCTGATCTCGCCTGTGGTTTTGAAGGCGCTGACTCGACCTGCTTCGCTCGTCGCAATGTCATCAAGGCTGTGCCGGGTCCCGCGTCACGGCTCCGACCGTCGCTCGAGCGGAGCGTAGCTGGACGCCCCAAGCCGCCAGCTGCAGCAAGGCGGCAGCGGTGGCCATCACGTCGAAGGGCAAATACAGGATGATTCCTCGATTCAACGGATCTTGGAAATCGACGAGGAACACGTAGAGAATGTAATTCATTCCGATGATTCGCAGTAATTTCCAGCTCTTTGGGGCGAGCAGCGCGTGCAGGTTTCCAAAGGAGAGAACTGCAAGAAGAATGGTCAAAGCCGCGGCGGCTCCGAAACGGATGAACACGGCCAGGGTCGGGACTGCGCCAATCCAGCAACGCCAGCTGACAAGGGCGAGATGAACAATGAGTGCGGCTGCGAAGGCAAGGCCAAGTTCGCGCCCACGCTGCTTCAGCGGCAGAAACGTCGCACCAAACAGCGTCGTCAATGGCCCTCCAGCATATGCCGCCAAGAACCAAAGGAACTGGAGGCGTCCTGTCGCGAAAAGTGCGGCATTGGTGCCGTGAACGTCGGCGCCGCGGACCACGAGTATGATAGCCGCCAAAAGCAGGTTGGCTGCAAAGGCCAAGCCGATCCACGATTTTGCCGGTCTGGATCGCATGTTCTGCACCTGGGCACCCGATGTCGCTTCAGTTCGCGCGCAGCCCGATTGCCCGCCACGACGGGCCGCCGCACTCAGGTCCACCTCCAGTCCTCAAAGAGTCTACTGCAAAGTCGCGAGGGAATGACCAGTCAGAAGGAGTACCCCCCATCGAGAGGTCCACGACAGACGACCGACTTCGCCGTTCTTCGAGTTCCGCACGGGACTAAATCCACGGTTGTGATCCACTCGGACATATCCAAAGCGGACATGAAGGAGCAGGGAACTCTGGCAGACGCGCGTTCCAAGGTGATGATCCGCCAGAGCAGGCAGCGGCTCCTCTTCTGCCTCGGCTTTGCGAAACGGATTTGTAGTTTGGTTCCTATTTTTTTGAGCGGAGAATGACTACCCCTTCAGAGCGACGATGAAAGGCTCTCTTGCGACAACTTGGCTCTTCACGCCTTTCGCCTAAAATCCAATGATGCAGGCGCCCGGGAAAAGTCGGCAGCCAGCGCTACGGGCATGTTTGAAGTCATGTGAATGAATTCGGAGGTGTTGGACCAATGCCTGTGCCAATTGAAATTTGGAATTGGAGAATGGATGATCTGGCGCCGTCGCCGATCGAGCCATCCTGGATCATTGAAGGCAATCCGGAAGCCCGCTTGCGCCTGCTGTCGGCGAACGCATGCAACACTGCCAAAACCGTGATCTGGTCGTGCACCGAGGGCAAATTCAACTGGTACTACGATCGTGACGAGACGAGCGTGATCCTCGAAGGATGGATAATGCTTGAGAGCGAGGGGATGCCGCCGAAGCGCTATGGGGTTGGCGATGTGCTCATTTTTCGCAGAGGCGCGCACGCCAAATGGCACGTTCAGGGCTATGTGAGGAAGATTGCCTTCCTGCGCCATTCCCCGATCGGTATCGCCATCCATGTGTTCAACAAGATCAAGTCCGTAATCGCGCGGAACGCGCCGAAGATCGCTGCGGCGTCATCCGTCGCCATTTCGGAGTAAGATTGCACTTCGGCTGCTGGCCCGAGGCTGGCGCCGCCGGATGTCCCTTCTTGCGCCGGTGGGGAGTGGCAAGCGGGATCAAACTTGCCACGGAGAGGACCCCACGGTTGCCATCCGGTTCTCCAAGATCATCCGGCCGGCGCGATGCGCAGCCGGTGCAACCGATGCAGCTCCTTTGCGGCATCCTTCATCAGGCCACGTGCTGCCTCACGTTCCTCGCCGGCGATGAAGCCTGACACGAAAGCCTGCGCGCGCCGGTTCGCCGGCGGCGCGGTCAAGGCGGCCTGCGTCGCCAGCTCGCGGTGTGCCATGAAGTCGTTGAGCGATCCCAGCGCGGATTGGATCCGCTTCAACACACCCGAGAGGGACGCGAGCTCGTTCTGGTCGCGACCGCGATAGAGGCTCTCGAAGAAATCGACGGCATAGCGGATTTTCTTGATCCGGATGCGCAGCTTGTGGCGTTGTCGCGGGTCAAGCTCGGCCAATTGCCTGCCCTGCTTCCGCGCCTTCCGGATCCGCCGGTCAAGCACGTCGGCGGCATAGGCGGCGATCGATCGATCGTCGCCGGTGTGAGGACGTCCGGCCTCGATCCATTGCAGCACGTCGATCAGCATGCGGCGGTACCGGGCGGATGCGACCGCGTTGCGGGCGCGGTCGAAGGCTTCCGCTCTCCGCCCGGCGAACCTCCGCTGGATCGCTTGAAGGCCGCGCTTCGGGACGCCCTGCTCGGCGACCGGCTGGATGCTCTCCTTCAGGAATACGTCGATCTCGCGCGCCGGCGCCAGCTCGTTCGTGAGCCATTTGAGCTCGGCCTTGATGCGCGCGGTGCTCGCGCGCGGCAGCACGTCCTTGAACAGGGAGATGGCGGCTCGCAGCCGCCGCAAGCCGACACGCATCTGGTGGACCCCTTCGGACTGCATCGTGCGCACCGGATCGGCGTTCGCCGTGATCTGCCGCATCGTCGAATGTGCGATCACGGAAAACGCCTCGCGAGGGGACAGCGCCCCCTTCAACGTGATCGGCTCGGCGCGCTGCGCACCCAAACCGGTTCCGGTCGCGAGCTGGAAGCCGCGATCAGCCTTCGAGCGCAGATCGAGCTCGGCACCCGTTCTGCGTTCGAGAGTCCGCGCCAGACGGAACAAATCGGCGAGCTGTCCGGACTTCAATTCCAGCTCCAGCTCGGAAACGGGACGCGAGCGGCGCCCAACCTCGATGCGGCCGCGATCGATTGCAAGCTCGATCCGGCTGCTTCGGATCCGCCTTGCCTGGGTCGTACGATGAACATCGGTCCGAAACACCGGCTTCAGCTTGCGAGCAAGTTGCTTGCTGCGGGCGAGGTCACCGAGCGGTGAATTCTTCGTCTTGGCGAGGTCCGGCTTCATGCCGGCAATTGCGTCCTCCCATTCGCCGCGCGTCATGCCGCCGGAGCCCCCCGCTTTCACGGTCTGGACAAACTGGCCGTCGACCTCGCGGACCCGCAGCGTCAGGCCATGTCGTCTGAGCTTGCGCTTGGGGGTGTCGAAATAGGTCGACACGAGCGTGTGCCGCGACGTGTCGCGGCGCCGCTGACGCGAAGCGTCGTCGGGCAGCACGGACGACAATTTCCCCGGTGAAAGCTGGAATTTCAGTTCCGTTTCTGCGTTCATCGGACGACTTCCCGTTGCCGAGGAGAAGTGGCGCAGTCGCGGGAAGTTCCGCCCGCGGCCGTCATTTCCATGGGCGCCGCTCGCGAATGATCGTCAATCCCGGCAGCGTCGGACTGCCTGGTTACGATGGGCGGGCGCCCGTTCCTTATGTGGTCGAGGTCGCCACGCCGCACGCCCGTTAGGCGATTCTTTCCTCCGAGGTTCGGTTGATTGCTCCTCATCGCGCGCCTCACATGATCATCAGCGTTGCCGTCACCGCCGGGTCCTCGCGGCGGAGTGACGGCTCAGCAGCGGCGCGATGTTGCGCGCGCCGCGGACCACGACGCGGGAAGGGTTTCGGCGGATGCCTCTTCTACGGCGCCGCTTCCGTCAGAAGGGCTGCCGGATAGACCGGCTTGGTGAGGAATTTTGCACCAGGCGGCAAGGGGCGGGGCAGCGGACGGCCAGAGATCACGATGATCCGCACGTCGGCATGATGCTGCTTGGCGAAGTGCGCCAGATCCACCCCGTCCATCTTTCCGACCAGATTGATATCCGTGACCATCAGGCTGGGATGCCGCGCTTTCAACGCCAGAGCGGCGGTCTCTGCGTCCTCGCACTGGAGCACGTCGAAGTTGTTGTCCTCGAGCAGCATCGCCAGCATTTCGCGCTGGATGTCGTCATCCTCGACGACGATTGCGGTCGGGCGGATCGGCTTCGATTGGCCCATGGTAGCACCTCGCTTCGTAACAAATGTTAAGTGCAAGGCGGCGAATATGTTCCGCAGCACCCGGCTCGAGTTGCTCGAACCGCGATCCTGCAAATCTGTTTCGGGTCTCGAGAGTCCGGTCCGAACCTCCCGGAACGGCCGGTTGAGATAGATCAACGTCCGGCAGGTCACAGTCGCCAGGATAGGGCAGGAGGGCGGTCCATGAACCTGCTGCTCAAGGAAATCCGGCACAGTCCGCTGCTGTGGCTGCTGGTCTTCGTTCCCGTGGTCATCGTGTTGGCCCACCTCATGCCGAACGCGCACACGCTGCTGTTCGTCCTGGCGGTGATCGCCATCGTTCCGCTCGCAAGCCTGTTGAGCCACGCGACCGAGGCCGTTGCCGAGAAGACCGGTGACGCCATCGGCGGGCTGTTGAACGCGACGCTTGGGAACTTGACGGAGCTCATCATTGCGGTGACTGCCTTGCGTGCCGGTGAGTACATGCTCGTCAAGGCGTCCATCGCCGGCGCCATCGTCACCAATTCGCTGTTCATGCTGGGAGCATCATTGCTTCTGGGCGGACTGAGGCATCACGTGCAGGACTATAACCGCGCAGGGGGACGGCTGCACTCCGCGCTGCTCCTGATGGCCACGATTGCCCTGCTTTCGCCGTCCGCGGTCGCTGACCTCAACTTTCAAGGAAGCGAGGCCGCCGTTCATCGTCTGAGCGCAGCGCTGGCTGTTCTCCTGATTGTTGCCTACGGTCTCAGCCTGTTGTTCTCGCTGCGCACGCACAAGGAGCTGTTTGCGAGCGGCGAGCACGCCGAAGCGGCTGGCCTCGTGCTGCCGATCTCGATAGCTGTTCCGACGCTTTTGGTCGTGACCGTTCTGGTCGCGCTCGTGAGCGAGATATTCGTCGAGTCGGTCCAGAAGGCGGCCGAGACACTGGGTATGACACCGGCGTTCGTCGGCTTCATCGTCGTCGCCCTTGTCGGCGCGGCAGCCGAGATGGCCGTGGCATTCTCGGCCGCTCGGCGGAACCGGCTCGACATGAGCGTGAGCATTGCGTTGGGGAGTGCCTCCCAGATCGCCTTGTTCGTTGCGCCCCTCCTTGTGCTCCTCAGCTATCTCGTCGGACCGAAGCCGATGGATCTGCAATTCTGGCCGGGCGCCGTGACCATGGTGATGATCGCCAGCGTCGTCGCATGCTTCGTCACCAACGGTGGACGGTCGGCCTGGTTTGTCGGTGCGCTGCTATTGTGTATCTATGCCATCTTCGCGATGACACTTTACATGGTCCCACCGGGCTCCCATGGTCCTGTCTGAAACATCGGACGCCGCTCACTTCAGCTCCCGAAGAAGTTTTTGCGTTTCGCGCAACAAGTCGCGGATTTGCCTGCGCTCGTTCATGGCCTCACCGGTATAGTAGCCGTGCTTGACCGCATTGCCGTTTCCATCAGGCGCTCCCGATCCCCATGCCCCGCCATGCATGCGGCAGCGCGCCTTGCCGCGCAATGCCGGCGCGCGACAGGTCTGACCGTCGCGTGTTTGCGCGCCGCAGCGCCGGCTCGCTTGCATCGCGGCGGTGTTGCGGGCGTGGCTCATGCGCCGAGGGCGTCCACAAGGTCCGGCTGCGCGGCGATCAGGTTCGCGTGTTGTGCGAAATGACCGACGACGGCCTTGCCGCCATCCTGCACCGACAGATTCTGCACCGTAATCGCGCACGCGCCGCTGCTGCGATGGCGGTTCAGGGCCTCCATCTGGCTCGCGAAGGTGCGCGACAGCCGGGTCAGGGCGCGCGTCAGACTTTCCTGTTGCGTCACCTCGGTGGTGCAGGCGAGGCGGCAGGCGCAGCGCATTGTCGCGACCTGAATGCTCACCATCTGCGCCGCCAGCATCGCCTCGAGCGAATCCTTTGGCGCGATGCTCTTCAGCATCGAAACCATGAAGGAGAGATTGCCCTGGTCGGGCTTGAGCGCGACGGCGCTGGCTTTCACGAGCTGGCTCAGCAAGCCGTGCAGCGCGTCGCGGTCGGGGGCGCCGAGCGCCTCGGCCAGCAGCTTCTCGCCGGTGTGCGGATCGGCGTGGTCGATCACGACGCGCCTGCGACGGAGCTTGACCTGTGGGATTGCGGTGATCGGGGCGCGATCGTTGGCCACGATGGGCATGGCTTCGGTGGTCGTCAGGGATGTCGTCATGCGATGGGTCCTTTGCCGGCGCAAAGCGCGAAGGCTCGCCGTGAGCGAAGCCGATCGCGCGCTTGCTGACGCGGCGGTTTTGATTTCCAGATTTCGGCGAGGAATTTTCGTGCAAGCCAGGTCGAGGGACGCCCGGGAGGCGTGCGGTGACCACAGGCTGATCGCGCGATGATGCCACCATGCACCTGTTTTGCCCGACGGGTCAAACGAAATTTCTGATATTCAGCATCTTCACCCGTGCGAAGCCTCGGTTCCCCTGGCGCCGGCTACTGTGCATGGGGTTGTTTTCGTCGTTTGGCCCGATCGGCCGCGCTCACTTGCTGCGGGGCAGGCGCGCGAGCAGCGGGCGCTGGCCTTCGTTGATCTTCGCGTACGCCTCCTCGAGGGTGAACCATTCGGCGCGATCCACCTCGGGAAAGCGTTGCCGCTTGCCACTGCGAGGCGGCCATTCGATCTCGAAACTGTTGCTGCGAATTTCGGCCGCCTCGACATCGAGCTCGGCCGCGAAGGCGGTGACGATCTTGCCGCCGCGCTGCTTGACCTCGCCGAGCGCGATCAGCGGCACGGACACCTCAACTCCGAGCTCTTCGGCAAACTCCCGTCGGGCCGCAAGCTCTGCGTCCTCGTCGTCGGCATATTCGCCCTTGGGAATCGACCACGCCCCGAGATCCTTGTTGCGCCAGAAGGGGCCGCCGGGATGGACGAGGAGCACCTCGCATATGCGACGTTTTCGATAGGCAAGGATTCCGGCGCTTCTCGAAGGCATCACAAGGTTCCGTGCAGGCGAGGCGTCAAGCGATCGCGAAAAATGGAACCGCGCCTCTTAGCGCAGGTTAGTAGCCAACGCTTGATCGGACAAAAGGGAGTGAACCATGATCCGCCTGCTGGCAACCACCGCATTGGGACTTGTGCTGGCGAGCGCCGCCTTCGCGCAATCGTCGCCGAGCGCGAACACGACGTCTCAGCAATCCTCGCCATCCCAGGACAAATCGGCAACGCCGTCGACCACCGCGCCATCGGGTGCGGCGCAGTCGCAGCAGACCCCGTCGCAGCCGCAGCAATCCTCGACGTCGGGGTCATCGGCGCAGAATACGCAGAGCAAGGCACCATCGTCGGGAGCCGGCGGTTCCAGCACCAATGCTGCCAACAGTGCGGACAATCAGTCACGGCCGCAGAACGGTACGGCAAGCTCGAGCACGACCAATCCGCCCGCGACCCAGCAGAGCGCCAATCCGCCGGCGACCGGCACGAACCAGGCGCAGGATCGCTCCAGTCAATCCCCCGCCACGAGCAATCAGGCGCAGCAGGCGCCGAGTGCGACCGGAGCCAATCAGGTGCAGCAGGCGCCGGCCGGCAACCAGGCGCAGGGCGAGCGGACAGGGACCAATTCGCAAATGGCTGCCCGACCCGACGCCAAGCTCGATCGGCAGCAGGAGACCAAGATCAGTGCGTCGATCTCGCACCTGAACGTACGGCCGCTGACAAACGTGAATTTCTCGCTGAGCGTCGGCACGGTGGTGCCGCGCGACGTGCAGCTGTCGACGCTGCCGCCCGATGTCGCCGAGATCGTGCCGCAATATCGCGGCTACAGCTTTGCGCTGGTCAAGGACGAGATCGTCGTGGTCGATCCCTCGACCTACAAGATCGTAACGGTGCTTCCATATTCGGGGCAGTCCACCGCGACGACGACGACTCGCGAGCGCAGCGCCAGCAAGTTCTCCGATCGCGATCGCGAGGTGATCCGCAAGCATGCCAAGGCCCGCATAGAGGAGCGGCGCGAACCGCGGACCACCGGCAGCTCCGCGCGCACCGAGATCCATGTCGGTGATCGCGTTCCTGAGAGCGTCGAAGTCGAGGAACTGCCGAGCACCGTCTACCGGGATGCGCCGGACCTGCGGGAGTACCGCTACATCCATCGCGACACCAGGACTTATGTCATCGAGCCGCACGAGCGTCGCGTGATCGAGGAAATCGATTAGCCGCCGCAGGAAGCCGCTCCATCGAGCGGCTTCCTGGTCTCTCCATTAGCCCGAAGAGCGCTCGCGCGCCGCGACGCGGATCGCGTGGGCCTTCGCACCCTTTGCGCGCGCGGCGATCATGCTGCGCGCCTTGCCGTGGGCTGTGCCGTTCTTGTGGAGCAGGGCAACGAGGCGCTTGCGGGCGCGGTTGGCCGACAGCCGCGCCGCCAGCTGTTCGGCCTTCCGGATGGTGGTCGCAGTCGACGGCGTGAGGTTCACCGGGACCCAAGCGACGTCCTTGGTCTTGGACAGGCTGCCGACACCCTCGCACGGCGCTTCGCGCGGCAGGTCGATCCGGATCGCCAGCGCCTGCGAGCGCTCGGTCCAGTCTTCGGCCTTGGTGCCGGTGATGATGCGGACATAGTCGCGCGTCTCGCGCGGCAGCTCACTCTCCTTGGCGAGCCATTTCTGGATGCGCCCGGGACCCGCGTTGTAGGCGGCTGCGGCGAGGCCGAGATTGCCGAAATCGTCGCGGAGCTTGCGCAGGAATTTTGCCGACGCCGGCAGCGCCTTCATGGGATCGAAGGGATCGTCGAGCCCGACCTCGGCGGCGGTCTCGGGCATGAATTGCGCGACGCCTTGGGCGCCGGCCTGGCTGACCTCGTTGGACTTGAACCGGCTCTCTTGCCAGAGCAGGCGGGCAAAGAACGGCACCGGAATGCCGCTCTCCTCGGCCGCCTGCTTCAGCGCGCGGCAGAATTGCTCCGAAGGCGACACCGGCGCCTGCTCGGCGGTTTCAGTTGCGAGCGGCGGCTCGATCGTCTCCTCGTACGAGGCGCGCGCGTTGGCAAGCTCGATGGCCTGCACGCTTGCGAGGAACAGTTCGACGAGGGGAACCAGCGAGGGCGCGCGATCGGACTTTGCTGTCGCATTGTCGAAATAGGAGGTTGGCGGGGACGGCGGTGCGCTGACGTCGCACATCAGAATCAGGAACGCAGCGCAAGCCGCGACGAGAAATCGCATCTCGGTGAAAGTCCTCGAACTGTGGGGAACGACCGGCGGAGTGCCGGGGACAAGGACTTCTTAACCGTAATTGCGGCGAAGCTGCGATTGCGGGCGGCCGCCGGTGTTAGTACGGTGTTCCCGGCGCTGCCATGCGGTGTCGGTCCCGCGCTTCTGCGGGAACCGAAGGGAAGCTCGGGATCGCCGGAGGCCGACGGCGCTTACGCCTTGGGAAAATCCTTGCGCATCGCGATCTCGGCGGCGTCGCCCGGCGAGAGCACGGTCTGGTCGAAGGCTGCTTGCGGCGTCGTCATGATGTCGTAGAGCGAGATGCCTTTGATGGGCTTGCCCATGAGCTCGCGGACGCAGTCGGCAAGCGTGCCGTTGTAGACGAGATAGGGCGGACCGCGATCCTTCTGCCGCTCGCCTTTCAGCGACGGCCACTTCTTCAGCTCCGCCGGCGCGTCGTAAGCGATCGGCGATCCCTCTTTGAACATGCGCGTGCCCCAGGCGGCGTGGACTTCAGGGCCATCCTAGGGTCGCCGGGTAAACGCGCGTTGAAGAATTGGTTCAAATCGTCAGGTAATGAAAGCGAGCAGGGTGCCGTTGGCCCTGGCCGGGGGCACGACGATCGCGGCTCCGCTGCGGACACCCGCCGGACCCAGCGCTTTCTCGGTTGCGGCGAGATCGCCGCTGACGAGCACCAGCGCCGCGCCGCCGCGTTCGGACAGGCCTGCGAGCGGCACGCCGGGATAGCGTTTGCCGAGCTGGTCCAGCGTCAGATAGACGAAGGCGGCGCGGTCGCTGCCCGACGGCACCGTCACCGCGCCGTCGGCCTCTGCCTTCGGCTCCCGATCGATCAGCCGCGCCAGATGCGCTGCGTCCTTCGCGGGCTCGGGTGTTGCGATCAGCACCTCGCTGATCCGCTTCGCCGCATTGGCGTGCCTCATCAGCTCGGGGATCCACACCGTCTCGCGCGTCTTGTGCTGGCAGGCGAAGATGCGCACGCCGCCGGGCGCCTCCGCGGTCGGCCACATGAAGGTGCGGAATTTCGCGGCCGAGACCGTGCCATCGGGCAGCGTTACCGGCCGCTCGAAATCCGTCGGACCGATCGGAGGGAAGCCGCGCGCGCGGATCTCTTCGGCGCCGGCGGCGCTATCGATCGCGGTGAAAGCGATGCGCTCGATGCCTTCGCCGTGCCGCTCGACAAAGGCGCGTGCAGGTGCGTTGTGTTCGGTTGGCACCAGCACGCCGAGCAGCTCCATGTAGTCAGGGTCGAACATGATGGTGTAGTTGCCGGTGCCCATATGTGCACTGTGGGTGCCGCGCGGCGACAGGGTGAAACCGAGCTGCCTGTAGTTTTCGGCGGCCTTGTCGAGGTCCCGCACCATGACCACCGCGTGGTCGATACCGATGACGTTCTTGAGCGCCACTGTGATTTCCCCGATGCAAATGACGTTGGACGGCCTGAGCGACCGCTGGCCCTGTCTACGCCGGATAGGCGATCAAGTCATTTTCAATTCGGCGGGAGATCAGGGAATTTCATTCCGCGAAACGCCGCGTGACGCGTTGTGGCGTCAGCGATCCTGCTCGCCGATATAGGCGGCGAGGACGGCGCGCTCCTCGCCGGTCATCTCGGTGACGTTCCCCGGCGGCATCGCGTTGGACCATGCGGCGACACGGCCGATCAGGCGGATGTTGCGATGGATGTGCTCGGGCGCGTCGAGCAAGATGCCTTTCGGCGCGGTCACGATGCCCGCCCATACCGGTTCGGCCGCGTGACACATGCTGCAACGGGACATCACGATCTCCTCGACGTCGGACGCCGTCGGCTGTCCCGACAGCGCGCCTGTCGTGACCTCGCGCGGCCCGGCCGCGGACAGAAAGAGGATCGCGATCGCGCCCGCTGCTGCCACGCCCCACACCCACCATGGCGATTTGCGGCCGGCATGGCCCTCGTTGAAGAAATGGCGGATCACGGGACCCAATGCCAGCACGATCGCAACGATGACCCAGTTGAAGCGGGTGGCGTAGAGCAGGGGATAATGGTTGCTGATCATCAGCACGACGACCGGCAAGGTCAGATAGTTGTTGTGGACCGAGCGCTCCTTGCTGGCTTTTCCGAGTTTGGGATCAGGCGCCTGTCCCGCGATCAGGCTGGCGGCGATCTTCTTCTGGTTCGGGATGATCAGCGCAAAGACATTGGCGACCATGATGGTGCCGATGATCGCCGCGATCTGGTTAAAGGCGCCGCGCCCGCTCAGCACATGGGTGAAGGCGTAGGTCAGCGCTACCAGGAACAGATAGCCGCCGATGGCGAAGGGAAGCTCGCGCTGCGCCAAGCCGGTGCGGCACGCGGCCTCATAGAGCAGCCAGGCCAGCGCGAGGCTCGAAAAGCTGAACAGACCGGCCTGGAATGGCGTGAGGTCGAGGGTCGACTTGTCGATCAGGAACAGATCGGCGTCGAGATAATAAACCACCACCATCAGAGCGAAGCCGGACAGCCAGGTGGTGTAGGCCTCCCATTTGAACCAGGTCAGTTCGTCCGGCATCTGGCTTGGTGCCACCAGATATTTCATGATCCGGTAGAAGCCGCCGCCGTGGACCTGCCAGGCCTCGCCCTGTACGCCATCAGGCAGGTCGCTCTTTTGCTCGAGGCTGAGGTCGAGCGCGATGAAATAGAACGAGCTGCCGATCCAGGCGATCGCAGCGATCACGTGCAGCCAGCGCAGCAGCAGGCTCGCCCATTCGGATACGATCGATCCCCACATGATCACCCCATCAAATCGTGGTGTCGATGCGCCAGCTTGATGATGCAGCCGGCGACCGTGCCCTCACAATGTGTTGCACCGATCCGCGCCATTTTCCAGTACGATGGGCCATCCCCAATGCACATCGTGCGGGCACGAGCTGACGTGGGATTTGGCAGGGAAGTCCGGGGGGGAAGGCGACGTGATATCTCGTGTTTCGCAGATGATGGTGCCGGCATGGCTCTTGGTCGCCAGCGCCGGCGCGCAAGCCGAACCCGTTCTGCTGGGCAGGGACGCCTATGGCAGCTGGCAGGCCGACAAGCCCGGCACGGTCAGGCTGATCCGCCCGCAGGATCTGGCCAAACCCGGCGCCTCGCGGTCGGTCTCAAACCCGGCGCGCGTGACCGCACGCGGACGTATGACGCCGCTCGTGCCGGAGGGATTCAAGATCGGGCTGTTGGCTGAGGGCCTCTCCGACGCACGCGTGCTGCGCGTCGCGCCGAATGGCGATATCTTCGTTGCCGAGACCGGACCCGGGCGCATTCGCGTGCTGCGTCTCGGGGAGGGCGGCGAGGTTGCGACCAACGATGTCTTTGCCAGCGGGCTCACCCGTCCTTTCGGCATCGCCTTCTTCCCGAACGGCGACAATCCGCAATGGATCTATGTCGCCAATGCCAGCAATGTCGTTCGCTTTCCGTATCGCACCGGTGACTTGAAGGCGTCGGCCAAGCCTGACCTCGTCGTCGCGAACCTTGCGCCGGGATCGGGCCATTCGACCCGCGACATCGTGTTCACGCCTGAAAGTAAACGCATGCTGGTGTCGGTTGGCTCCGCCAGCAATGTTGGCGAAGGCATGGGCAGCCCGCCAGGCGGCTTAGAGGCTTGGTCGCGCACGCAGGCGCTCGGTGCGTCCTGGGGATATGAGGCCGGGCGCGCGGCGGTGCTATCGTTCGACCCCGACGGCAAGGATCGCAAGCTTTACGCCACCGGCATCCGCAACTGCGTCGGCCTTGCGATCCAGCCGCAGACGGGATTGCCCTGGTGCTCGACCAACGAGCGCGATGGTCTCGGCGACGATCTCGTGCCCGACTATGTCACCAGCGTGAAGGAGGGCGCCTTCTACGGCTGGCCCTGGTTCTACATCGGCAACAACGAAGACCCGCGCCTTTCAGGCGCGCGGCCGGACCTCAAGGACAAGGTGACCATACCTGATGTGCTGGTGCAGCCGCATTCGGCCTCGCTCGGCTTGACCTTCTACCAGGGCACGCAGTTTCCATCGGAATATCAGGGCGACGCCTTCGCCGCCGAGCACGGCTCCTGGAACCGCTCGAAGCGCACCGGCTACAAGGTGATCCGTATCAGGATGAAGGATGGTAAGCCGACCGGCGAGTATGAGGACTTTGTGACGGGCTTCGTCGTGAACGAGATCCAGGTCTGGGGACGCCCGGTCGGCATCGCGGTCGCGAAGGATGGCGCCCTGCTGATCTCGGAAGATACCAGCGGCACGATCTGGCGCGTGACTCATTAGCGAGGGCGAGGGAATAGATGAGCGTTACCCCCGCCTGACGCTCGCTCCGCCATCGACGGGCAGCGTCACGCCGGTGATGAAATTGGCCTCATCCGACGCCAGGAACAGCGCCGCATTCGCCACGTCCCACGCGGTGCCCATCTTCTTGCGCAGCGGCACCTTGCTGTCGCGCTCGGCTTCGACTTCGGCGCGGGTTTTGGACCATTCGCGGGCGCGGGTGTCCACAGCCATCGGCGTGTTCATCAGTCCGGGCAGGATGACGTTGGCGCGGATGCCGTATTCGGCGTTCTGATAGGCGAGCTGTTCAGTGAAGGCGATCATCGCTGATTTCGTCGCCTTGTAGGCGACGTAAGGATAGGTCGTGATCGCAGCCATCGAGGAAATGTTGATGATGGCCCCGCTCTTCTGCGCGCGCATGATCGGAATGACTTCCTTCGCCGCGAAGATGCAGCTCTTCAGATTGATGGCGACGACGCGATCGAACGCCTCCTCGGTGATTTGAAGCAGCTCGGCATCACCGCCCGACAGGCTGACGCCGACATTGTTGTGCAGCACGTCGATGCGGCGCCAACGCGATGTGGCATCGGCGACCATCGCCTTGATGTCGGCCGAGCTCGTCACGTCGGCCTTGAAGGCCGCGGCGGTGCCTCGATTTGCAGCGATCAGATCGACGGTTTCCCGGGCCGACTCCAGATGATGGTCGACACACAGCACCTTGGCGCCCTCGCGCGCGAAGGTGAGCGCGGTGGCGCGGCCATTGCCCATGCCTTCGCCCGGACTCTGGCCGGCACCGACGACGATCGCAACCTTGTCTTTCAGACGCATTACGTTTTCTCCCTGCTTTTTCATCACGATAGCACGTGCCGATCGCAGCGGAAGACGGATCATGCGGCGGGATGGCCGGCAGGCGCAGGCCGTCCGACTGACCATGCATGGCTGTGTCACGGCGTTGAAAGCACATGCGGGCCAACGACTTGCTGCCGCGCAGGAACCGACTTCACGCGACCGCGTTTGCTGCCGGAGCCTGTCCTGCGCTAGGCTCCATCCCGGGGATCCCCAACCACCAGTGGCTTGCCGATGAATCTGCTTGATCCACAAGGCCCCGTGGCTGCGGCCAACAGCACCATATTGGTTGATTCCGTCTTCATCATGCTCGCGATCGTGGTGCCGACCATCTTCGCGATCCTGGCTTTTGCGTTCTGGTTTCGGGCGTCGAACACGAAAGCGCGCTACCGTCCTGATTTCGTCTATTCCGGCCGCGTCGAGATGGTGGTGTGGGCGATCCCCGCGCTTACCGTAATCCTGCTCGGTGGCGTCGCCTGGATCGGCTCGCACCAGCTCGATCCCGCAGCGCCCGTTCCCGGCACGGGCAGCCCCGTCCGCATCCAGGCCGTCTCGCTCGACTGGAAATGGCTCTTCATCTATCCGGACCAGCGCATCGCCACGGTCAACTCGCTGACGGTGCCGGCCGGCGCCGAACTGAACATCCAGCTGACGTCGTCGAGCGTAATGAACGTGTTCTTCATCCCGCAGCTCGGCAGCATGATCTACACCATGAACGGCATGGTGACGAAGCTGAACCTGCGCGCCGACAATCAGGGCAAGCTGCAGGGCCTGTCGGCGCATTTCTCCGGCGACGGCTTTCCGGACATGATGTTCGACGTCAACGTCGTCTCGCCGCTGGCCTTTCCAGACTGGGTCACGACCACGGCCAGGACCGACGCCGTGCTGAACGAAGATAGCTACAAGAAGCTGATGCAGCAGGGAATCGAGAAGGGCAGACCGACCTATCGCCTGGAAGACCCGCGCCTGTTCGACCTGATCGCCACCCAGCACATTCCGCCAGGACCGGGACCGGAGCTCGTCTCCGATGCCGGCCGTCCCCACACCGGAGGCCACGATGCTCGGTAAGCTCGATTGGTCGGCCATCCCATTCGATCAACCCATTCCGCTTGCGGCGGGCGGCGTGGTGCTCCTTGTGATCCTGGGCGTGTTGGCCTGGGTCGTGGTGAAGGGGCATCTGCCCTATCTCTGGCACGAATGGATCACGAGCGTCGACCACAAGCGCATCGGCGTCATGTACATCCTGTTGGCCTCGGTGATGCTGCTGCGCGGCGGCAGCGACGCCATCATGATGCGGATCCAGCAGGCGATCGCCTACCAGTCACAGGGGTATCTCCCGCCGGAGCACTACAACCAGATCTTCTCGGCGCACGGCACCATCATGATCTTCTTCGTGGCGATGCCGTTCGTGATCGGGCTGATGAACCTGGTGGTGCCGCTCCAGCTCGGCGTACGCGACGTCGCGTTCCCGACATTGAATTCCGTCGGCTTCTGGCTGACTGCGACCGGTGCGCTGCTGGTCAATCTGTCGCTCGTGATCGGTGAGTTTGCCCGGACCGGCTGGCTCGCCTTTCCGCCGCTTTCGGAGCTGTCCTACTCGCCGGGCGTCGGCGTCGACTATTACGCCTGGTCGCTGCAGATTTCCGGCGTGGGCACGCTGGTCGCCGGCATCAATCTCGTCACCACCGTGCTGAAGCTGCGCACCAAGGGCATGAACTATCTGCGCATGCCGATGTTCTGCTGGACTACGCTGGCTTCGAACCTCCTGATCGTTGCGGCCTTCCCGATCCTCACCGCGACGCTGGCGATGCTGCTGCTCGATCGCTATCTCGGCTTCCACTTCTTCACCAACGAAGCTGGCGGTAACGTCATGATGTTCATGAACCTGATCTGGGCCTGGGGGCATCCCGAGGTCTATATTCTGGTGCTGCCGGCGTTCGGGGTCTATTCGGAGGTGGTATCGACCTTCTCCAGCAAGCCACTGTTCGGCTATCGCTCGATGGTGCTCGCCACCATGGCGATCTGCATCATCTCCTTCATGGTCTGGCTGCATCACTTCTTCACGATGGGGGCTGGGCCTGACGTCAACGCCATATTCGGCATCGCCAGCATGATCATCGCGGTGCCCACGGGCGTGAAAATCTACAATTGGCTGTTCACCATGTATGGCGGTCGAATCCGCTTCGCGACGCCGATGCTGTGGTCTGTCGGCTTCATGGTGACCTTCATCATCGGCGGACTCACGGGTGTTCTGGTCGCGGTACCCCCAGCCGATTTCATGCTTCACAACAGCATGTTTCTGGTTGCTCATTTCCACAACGTTATCATCGGCGGCGTCCTCTTCGCCGCTTTCGCGGGGTTCGAATACTGGTTCCCGAAGGCGTTTGGATTCCGGCTCGACGAGCGCTGGGGCAAGGTGGGATTCTGGTTCACCTTTATCGGCTTCTGGGTCACGTTCATGCCGCTTTATATCGCCGGCATGTTGGGCATGACCCGGCGCATGCAGCATTACGACGTGGCGGAGTGGCGGCCCTGGATGCTGGTGGCCGCGTTCGGCATGTTGTTGCTGACGATCGGCGTGCTGGCGCAGGTCACTCAGATCGTCGTCAGTATCCGGAACCGGGAAGCGTTGCGGGATCGCACCGGGGATCCCTGGGATGGCCGTTCACTCGAATGGGCGACGTCGTCCCCGCCGCCGGTCTTTAACTTCGCCTTCTATCCCGATGTTCGTGGCGAGGATGCCTATTGGGCGTTGAAGCACCACGCCAAGGAGCAGCAGCTCGAGGATCATTCCGGGCCGGAATACCAGGACATCGAGATGCCCAAGAATTCGCCGACCGGCTTTGTCTGCGCATTCTTTGCCACCGTGATGGGCTTTGCGTTGATCTGGCACATCTGGTGGATGGTCGTTCTTGGCGGTGTTGGTGCGTTCGCGACCTTTGTCGTGTTCGCGTGGCGCGATCACGACGAATACGTCATACCGGCAGCCGAGGTCGAACGAATTGATCGCGTCAACATCGAGGAGCGTCGCAACCTCGTAAGCCTGGCGGGGACGCTCTGATGACGATGACCGCGACTCTCGGGCACGCTCACGCCGACCCGCATCATATTGGCCGCGCCACCGAGCATCCGGGGCCGGCGCCGAAGCGCATCGTCACCGCCTACGGTTTCTGGGTGTTCCTGCTCTCGGACATCGTGATGTTCTCCTGCTTCTTTGCGGCCTATGCCGTGCTGGTCAACCAGACCGCCGGCGGCCCCAAGGGCTCGGAGATCTTCGAGCAGCGCAACGTCGCGATCGAGACCGTCTGCCTGCTACTGTCGAGCTTCACCTGCGGCATGGCCAGCATCGCGGCCGACGTTCGCAACCGGCTCTGGTTCTATCTCGGTATGGCTGTCACCTGTGTGCTTGGCCTCATCTTCCTGGCCATCGAGTTCAAGGAATTCGCCGATCTCGTCGCCCGCGGCTATGGCCCCTCGCGTAGCGCCTTCTTGACTGCATTCTTCTCGCTGGTCGGGTGCCACGGATTGCACGTGTCCGCTGGCGTGCTCTGGCTGCTCACCATGATGGCCCAGGTATTCGCAAAGGGCTTTCGCGCCGACGTCCTGCGCCGGATGATGTGCTTTGCGCTGTTCTGGCATGCGCTCGACATCATCTGGGTCGGGGTATTTTCCGTCGTCTACCTGCTTGGAGGTGGGGCATGAGCGATCAGGCGCACATGCACGTCGAACGCGACATCGCGCCTGGCGATGAAGAGCAACACAGTGTCCGCGAGCGCATTCTCGGCTATGTCGTCGGTCTCGGCCTGGCGCTGCTGCTCACCGCGACCTCGTTCTTCATTGCCGGCACCGATCTGGTCTGGCAGCCTTCGATTCCCGTCGCGTTGATCGTGCTGGCCATCGCGCAAATGGGCGTGCACCTCGTCTTCTTCCTGCACATCACCACGGGGCCCGACAACACCAACAACGTGTTGGCGCTGGCCTTCGGGCTTCTGGTCGTCTTCCTGGTGGTCGGGGGGACCGTCTGGATCATGGCGCATCTCAACCAGAACATGCCGCCGATGGACCAGATCATGCAGATGCCGCGCTGAAGTCAAGCCATGGCGATCCGGCTGGCGAAGTGGCGCAGAAGCGCAATGTTCTCACAATCCGCTCACCTTAACCCTCATTGGCTGAGGCTGCCGAATCGATCGGCGTGCGCGGATGGAGTTCCATGTCCAATACGTTTCTTTTCTTCAAGGCGCTCGCGTCCAATCCGTTGATGGTCGGTGCCATCGCTCCCTCGGGGCCGGTGCTTGCAGATCTCATCACGAGGGAGGTCGATCCGTCGGATGGACCAGTCCTCGAACTCGGGCCCGGCACCGGAATCTTTACCGAGGCCCTGCTCGCGCGCGGCGTCCGTCAGACCGATTTGACGCTGATCGAATCCGGCTCCGATTTTGCCCGTGTCCTCCGATTGCGCTTCCCCGAAGCCCGCGTGCTCCGGATGGATGCAGCGCGGCTAGGCGTCAGCCGCCTGCTCGGCAACGCGCCTTTGGGTTGCGCGATCAGCGGACTGCCGTTGCTGAACATGTCGGCCAGAAAGGTCACTGCCATCCTGATCGGCGTGTTTTCTCTGCTGCGCAACGGCGGCGCACTTTACCAGTTCACCTATGGGGTTCGTTGCCCGGTGCCGCGGCGCTTGCTCGACCGTCTCGGCCTCAAGGCGAGTCTCCATGGCCGGGTGCTGCGGAATTTTCCGCCCGCCCAGGTCTACAAGATCGTCCGGCGCAAACGGCTGCCATCGCGCGAGGGCCGAATATGACCGGCCTGTCCGATTTGCCGGTCTTCGTCTCCGATCTGGCCGGTTGGGGGCTGACTGGCTTGACGTTGTGTGCGGCCATGGAAAAGCTTGTCCCGATCGTACCGTCCTATGGCGTGCTGATCGTGCTAGGCATGTTCGTCGTTCCGGATTTGGCCGGTTTGCCCTGGGCCCTTGCGGCAACGACAGCCGGCTCTACGCTCGGCTCGCTGATCTGGTACGCGGCGGGGCGGTGGCTCGGCCCTCGGCGCGGTGAGGCATTCGTGCAAAGCGCCGGACGCTATCTGAGCCTTCGGGTTGAAAAATATCGCCAGCTGACGGGCTCATACCACCGCAACCAGTTCCGGATCACCGCGAGCTCCCAGGTCATTCCCCTGGTCCGTGTCTACATGGCTTTCCCTGCCGGGGTGGTGGCCATTCCACTGACGTGCTTCACGACGGCGACCTTCGTCGGGGCTCTTGCCTGGAATGCGCCTTTTCTGATGTTGGGCTATGGTTTGCGCGAAAGTCATATCGATCCGTCGGCGGCGGCCTCCACCGCCATCATCGGCATTGTCGTCGTCGAGGTCATGCTTGCTCTCGCATTCCGCTTCATCCGCGGTCGGGCTTGAGCCGCTAGAGCCGAATGGCTGGGATCGATCGCGATGCGCCGGGCCATAAAGAAAGGCCGCTTGTTTCTGACAAGCGGCCCAAGTCTAGGGAGGAAACGCCTGAGCAAAACAATCGGACCGAAGCCCGGATCGTCGCCAAGGAAACGCTCGCGCAAAGCGCTTGCGTACACATATAGGTGCAGCAACTCCCGTTTGGGTTCAATTCCGGATCAATACGGTCTCGGACTACCACTCAAGAGTGCGTGAGCCAAATGTTCACTTTGGCCGACGGCAATTGTAGGCCTTGCGGAAGCCCGAGGCCTGCGCGTCATCCTCCGAGCAGAACCAGCGGTCCGGCTTGGTGGTCGCGGCATAGCTCGGACAACCCCGCAAATGATAGATGCCGATATTGCCGGTGACCCGCGCCCGCACTGCGAGCTTGCCCTTGATGGCGCAACTCGGCGGGGCCGTCAGGTCCTCCGGAAACAGGACTGCGCGGATTTCCTTGTCGCGATCGGAGCGGCAGGCGCTGCCGAGCAGCTGGCCGTCCTTCTTGCCAGTGCGGAATTCTTGCGGTGCAATAAAGCAGCCTTTCCAGATGCCGGCTGACGCGGCTTTCGCCTCAGCGGCCGCCGGCTTGACGTTGGCCTTGATCGGCTCGCGCGCGATGGCAAAGCCGAGTTTGAGCAGCTGCTCGTTCAACGAGACCTTGTCACCCTCCACCGTGCAGATCGCGCGATGGCGTTTGCCAAAGTTCTTCTCGGGCCCGACATCGTCGCAGTGCACGGGCTTGCCACCGATCAGCTTGGTGAGCTGCTCGCGGGCCTCGATGCCGCATGTCCAGGGATCGGCGTGGTCGTCGATGCAGACCTGGTCCAGCTCAGGCGCGTCGACGCCGTCGAGCCGGTAGGTGACATCGCCGAGCTGGATCGAATTGGCATCCCGAACCGTCGCAGCCGCAGTCAGCGCGGCGGCGGGGCTGGAAGTCTCCAGGAATCCGGACAGAGCAAGAAACGAGACAAGGGCGAACGCGCGGGCGGTGGCAAATGAATTCCTCGAGGACATAATTTCTCGCTATGATTGCTCTTACCCCCTTGTTCCTAGCATCCGGTCGTCGCGAGACCAATGGTCTGCGCTGTGCGAAGTGCGACATTCGCGCGCCAGCCTTTACTCGCCGCCCGATCTGCACCTATCGTTTGGCCAGCTTGTGAGCCGTGATGGCCGAATCGCCCGGGAAGCGGCGAGGGCGGGAGGAAAGCGTTTCGATGAAAGACCCCGTGGACGTCCTCATCATTGGCGCCGGCGCTTCGGGCGCTGCGGCGGCGTGGTCGCTGGCCGATACCAAGATGCACATCCTCTGCCTGGAGCAGGGCGGCTGGATGAACCCGGCGGAATACCCCAGCACGGGCCGGGACTGGGAGGCCAAGTTCTACGGCGAATGGTCGTCGAGCCCCAACGTCCGCGGCCGGCCCGAGGACTATCCTGTTAACGACGACAATTCGCCGATCAAGGTCGTCAATTACAACGCGGTCGGCGGCTCGACGGTGATGTACACCGCGCACTGGCCGCGGCTGCATCCCTCTGACTTCAAGGTGAAGACGCTCGACGGCGTCGCCGACGACTGGCCGATCGACTATGACACGCTGACGCCGTTCTTCGAAGAGAACGACCGCATGATGGGCACATCAGGCCTGTCAGGCGATCCTCGATCGCCCCTGACGCATCCGCCGATGCCGCAGCAGCCGCTGGGACTGTCCGGCGCCATCATCGCCAAGGCCATGAACAAGCTCGGCTGGCACTGGTGGCCGTCGGACACGACGGTGGCGACGATGGACTATGAGGGCCGCGCGCGCTGCATCAATCTCGGTCATTGCACACCAGCCTGCGCGCAAGGCGCAAAGTCCTCGACCGACATCACGTATTGGCCGCATGCGATCCGGGCCGGCGTCGAGCTGCGCACGCATTGCCGGGTGCGCGAGATCACCACCGACGAGAACGGCATGGCCACCGGCGTGGTCTATTACGACAAGGACGGCGTCGAGCAGTTCCAGCCGGCGCATGTCGTGATCATCGCCTGCAACGGCGTCGGCACGCCGCGGCTGCTGCTCAACTCGAAGTCCGACCGCTTTCCGAACGGTCTTGCCAATTCGTCGGGCCTCGTCGGCAAGAATCTGATGTTCCATCCCTACGCGCAGATCTACGGCTACGTGAAGGAGCCGACCGACTCCAACCGTGCACCGCCGACCTGCCTGTGGAGCAAGGAGTGGTACGACACGGACCTGTCGCGCGGCTTCGTGCGCGGCTATGGCGTCCAGTTCGTGCGCGGGGCTGGGCCGGTGTTCGAGGCTGTCGTCAGCGAGCAGAAGGGTATTCTGCCGTGGGGCGAGGACCATCACCGCGTTTTCCGCAAGCTCAACGGCCATCGGCTGGGCTTCTCCGCGATCTGCGAGGATCTGCCGGAGGAGCACAACCAGGTCACGCTCGATCCCGTGCTGAAGGACAGCCACGGCATCCCTGCGCCGAAGATCAACTACACCATCAGCGAGAACAGCCGGAGGATGATGGACCATGCGCTCGCCCGCGGACGCGAGATCCTCGAGACGGCGGGGGCAACCGACATCTGCGTCAACTCGCCGATCCCCTGGGGTGGCTGGCATCTGCTCGGTACCGCGCGGATGGGCACCGATCCCAAGCGCTCGGTGGTCAACGAGTGGGGCCGCACGCACGACGTCAAAAACCTGTTCATCGTCGACGGCAGCATCTTCGTCACCTCGGGCGGCGTGAACCCGACGTCCACCATCCAGGCCCTCGCGCTCTACATCGCCGACCAGATGAAGCAGCGTCTCGCCAATTTGTTCGACTGAGGCCGTCATGTCTGAAAGTCTTCAGCTCACGCGCGCGCAGCGCGACGACCTCCGCACCGTCGCGGGGATGATCGTTCCCGCCAGCGACGAGTACAAGGTGCCCGGCGCCGACGACGCCGCGATCCAGGCCGATATCCTTGCGACGCTCGGCCGCGACACCAAATTGGTCGCGACGGCGCTGGACCATCTGGCGCGGCTCGCAGGTCAGCCGCTCGCGGATCTCGATAGCGCGGGGCGCGATGCAGTGGCGCAGGAGTTTCGCAACCACGGCGGCGCGGCCGCGGCAACGCTCGTTCGCGTCGTTCTGCAATGCTACTATCGCGACGACCGCGTGCTGCGCTCGCTCGGCCTCGAGCTGCGTGCACCGTTCCCGAGGGGCCATGTGCTCCCGGACGGCGACTGGTCGCTGCTCGATCCCGTCAAGGCGAGGGGCGGCACGCTGCGGCGACCGCCCTAGCCATCTGGGCAGTCCAGCCCGGCGTCCGGGGCAGGCACCTTGCGCAGGCGGGAACAGGCCACCATCTGTGTGAGCCTCAAGGGCTTCTACCATGCTGGATTTCACTTCAGATATCGTCGATGACGCGCCGTCATCGCGAACGACGGCGTCTGCTCCGGTCGATGACCGGACCCTGCTGGACGCCTATTCCAATGCCGTGATCGACGTGACCGACCGCGTCGGCCCCGCCGTCGTGCGTGTCGAGACCGGGCCAAAGACGCCGAACGGCCGCGGGCGCGGCGGGCTCGGCTCCGGCATCGTGATCTCGCCGGACGGGTTGGTGCTCACCAACAGCCATGTGGTTGGCGCCTCCAAGGAGATCAGGCTGCGCGACGTCGAGGGTAACGTGGGCGACGCCCGGGTGCTCGGCGTCGATCCTGATACGGACCTCGCGTTGTTGCGCGCCAACGGCGTACGCGACCTGCCTTATGCCGCGCTTGGCAATTCCAAGACGCTGCGGCGCGGCCAGCTCGTGATCGCAATCGGTAATCCGCTCGGTTTTGAATCGACCGTCACCGCCGGCGTGGTGTCGGCGCTCGGGCGCTCGATCCGCTCGGTCAGCGGCCGCACCATCGAGGACGTGATCCAGACCGACGCCGCGCTCAATCCCGGCAATTCCGGCGGACCGCTGGTGTCGTCAAATGCCGAGGTGATCGGCATCAACACGGCCATCATCAATGGTGCGCAAGGCATCTGCTTCGCCGTCGCCAGCAACACCGCGCAATTCGTGCTGTCGGAAATCATCCGCCACGGCTACGTCCGCCGCGCCTTTATCGGCGTCGCGGGACAGACCGCGCCGGTCCCGCGCCGGCACGCGGTGCTGGCCGGCGTCGAGAACAAGATGGGCGCACTCTTGATGCAGATCGAGCCGGATGGACCTGCGGCGAAAGCGGGTCTGCTGCCCGGTGACGTCGTGATCAAGCTCGATGGCGTCGACATCAACGGCGTCGACGATCTGATCCGCGTGCTCGACCGCGACCGCATCGGCCGCCGCCTCGCCATGGACGTGCTGCGGCTCGGCCGCCTCCGGGCGATCGATATCGATCCGATCGAGCGCAAGCCGGCCCGCTAGCGTGGGTGCCCTCGGGCGAGGTATGACGGTGCCATGCCTTGTCCTCGAAACCCGCCGCATGATGCCGGCGCATGAGACCTACGACGTCATTGTCATCGGCGCTGGCGCCGGTGGCATGACGGCTGCGGCGGTCGCCGCCACCGAAGGTCTGCGCGTGCTCATGATCGAGAAGACCGCCTTTGTCGGCGGCACCACGGCGTGGTCCGACGGCATGGTGTGGATTCCCGCCAATCCAAAGATGAAAGAGGCAGGGCTGTCTGACAGCATTACGGATGCCGTTCGCTATCTGTCGAGCACGGTGCCGGAGCCGGCCAATGCCGGCTTGCGCGCTGCATTCCTCGCCCGCGGGCCGGAGGCGGTCGCCTGGCTCGAGGCCAACACCGAAGTGCGCCTTCAACCGTTAAAGGCCTGTCCGGATCATTATCCGGAGCGGCTGGGCGCGACGTCGGCCGGGCGTGTGCTCGAGCCGGTCGTCTTCGACGGCACGCGGCTGGGCGCGCATTTCGCGCGACTGCGCGCGCCGATGCCGGAGTCGACGATATTCGGCGGGATGATGGTCGATCGACGTGACATCCTGCATCTGCGCCGGGCCGGAAAATCGCTGCGCTCGACCTTGCGCGCGGCGCGGCTCGTTTCCGGATACGCGCTGCAGCGGCTGCGCAGCCCGCGGGGAACGACGCTGCATCTCGGCAATGCGCTCGCGGCGCGGCTCTATGCCTCGCTGCTGACGCGGCGGGTCGAGATCCTCTTCAGCGCCGACGTCGAGGATCTGTCGGTGCAGGGCGATGGCGTCAGCGGTGTGGTGATCCGCCATGGCTCACGTGACCGGTGGATTGCGGCGCGCCGCGGCGTGGTGGTCGCAACTGGCGGCTTCTCGCACGATGCAACCCTGCGCAAGCGCTGCTTCCCGCCTGCTGCTGGATTTGTCTCGGCAACGAACACGTCAGCCACGGGGGATGGTCTTCGCCTCGCGACGGCAGTGGGCGCTGCGCTGAACGTCGACGCGACGAGCCCGGCCTACTGGGTGCCCGTCTCGCTGTTCCGTCGCGCCGACGGTAGCCGCGGCGTGTTTCCGCACACGGTCACCGATCGCGCCAAGCCCGGCGTGATCGCTGTCAACGCTGCCGGCCGCCGCTTCGTCAACGAGGCGCTGTCCTACCATGAGTTCGTGCTCGCGATGCTACGCGATGGCAGTGACGAACCGGACCGTCCGTTCTATCTGGTCTGCGATCGCCAGTTCCTGTGGACCTACGGCCTTGGTCGCATCAAGCCGTTCATGCGCAGTTTCCGGCGCCATGTGGCGAACGGCGAGTTGATCGAGGCGCCCGACATCGCACAGCTCGCGGCGAAGACCGGCATCAAGCCGACCGTGCTCGCAGCGACGATTGCGAGCTACAATTCCGATGCGAAGGAGGGGCGCGATCCCGAGTTCGGTCGCGGCAGCACCATCTATCAGCGGCATCTCGGTGATACCAGCCACAAGCCCAATCCATGCGTCGCGCCGATCCTTGAGGCACCCTTCTTCGCGCTGCGAATTTACCCCGCCGATCTCGGCACGGCGATCGGCATGAAGGTCGATGCGCAGGCGCGCGTGCTGCGCCAGGACGGCACGCCGATTGCGGGGCTTTATGCCTGCGGCAATGACATGGGCTCGATCATGAACGGGAACTGTCCGGCGCCGGGGATCATGCTCGGGCCGGCGTTGACGTTCGGGTATATCGCGGGACGGCATTTGGCCGAGGGGGTGGTGACCGTGCCAAGTGCCGCGAAGGCAAGGGGTTCTCGCAATGATGCGCGGAGGGCGGGCGAGCCCTAACTATTACTCCGCGGCCGCCGCAAACCGGCTGTTCTCCAGCTCTGCTTCCAGCCGCGCCTTCTCCGCCGCAGCCAGCTTGATGTTGGCTTCCTTGACGTGGCCGAAGCCGCGGATCGTCTCTGGCACGCGGGCGAGCCGCGCCAGCAGCGGAATCTGCTCGGGCTTCAGCCCAACGATCCGCCGATCGATCATCTCAAGGTAATCCGCGACCAATTTCCGCTCGCTGCGGCGCTCCTCGGTGCGGCCGAACGGGTCGAACGCCCCGCCGCGCAAGAACTTCAGCTTTGCTAGAATGCGGAAGGCGTGGATCATCCAGCCGCCGAACTCCTGCTTCTGAAGCCGGCCATTCGTCTTGTCGCGCCTCGCAAAAATCGGCGGAGCGAGATGGTACTTCAACGTGAAATCGCCGTCGAATTTCTCCGACACCTTTTTGGCGAAGCTGCCGTCGGTATAGAGCCGCGCGACCTCGTATTCATCCTTGTAAGACATCAGCTTGAACAGGTTCTTCGCCACCGCCTCGGTCAGCTCCGTGGACGCAGGCGAGGCGGCGCTCTCCGCCTTCCGGACCTTGGCAACGGCCGCGAGATAGCGGTCCGCGTAGGCCTTGTCCTGATAGCCGGTCAGAAATTCCGCGCGTGTCGCGATGATATCGTCGAGCGAAGGGGTCGAAACGGAGGCGCGGCTCTTGAACTGGAGCACGCTGCGCACGCGCGACATGTCGTGGGCGGCGAGGCGGCCCCAGGTGAAGGCGAGCTTGTTCATCTCGATCGCGGCGCCGTTGACCTCGATGGCGCGGAGCAGGGCCTCCAGCGAGAGCGGGATCGCGCCCTTCTGGAAGGCGAAGCCGAGCATGAATGGATTGGTCGCGATGCTGTCGCCCATCAGCGCCGCGGCAATGCCTGTCGCGTCGATGATGTCGAGGTTCTTGTCGCCGACGGCGTCGCGCAGCACGGTCTGCATCGCGCCCATCTCGAAATCGATGTCTGGATTTTGCACGAAGCTCGCCGTCGGCTGGAGGTCGGCGTTGACATAGGCCCTGGTCACGCCACGCTCGGCGCGGCTCAGCGCCGTCGGGCCGGCCGAGACGATCATGTCGCAGCCGAGGATGACGTCGGCGCCGCCGGTGGTGATGCGGACCGCCGAAATATCCTCCGGCTTCGGCGCGATGCGGACATGGCTCATCACCGCGCCGTTCTTCTGCGACAGACCAGTGAAGTCCAGCGCCGAACAGCCGAGGCCGTCGACATGGGCGGCCATGCCGAGCAGGGCGCCGATGGTGATGACGCCGGTGCCGCCGATACCGGTGACCAGGATGTTGTAGGGTTCGTCAAGCTCACGCGCCGGCGGCAGCGGCAGGTCCGCGAAGAGCTGCCCGGAATCGACCGCCGAACTCTTCATGCGCTTGAGCGAGCCGCCATGCACGGTGACAAAGCTCGGGCAAAAGCCTTCGACGCAGGAAAAGTCCTTGTTGCAGTTCGACTGGTCGATCTGCCGCTTGCGGCCGAACTGAGTCTCCAGCGGTTGCACAGAGACGCAGTTGGACGCCTGCGAGCAATCGCCGCAGCCCTCGCAAACGAGCTCGTTGATGAAGGCGCGCTTGGCGGGATCGGGATAGAGCCCGCGCTTGCGGCGCCGGCGCTTTTCGGCGGCGCAGGTCTGGTCGTAGATCACGACCGTCAGGCCCTTGATATCGCGCAGCTCGCGCTGCACGGCATCGAGCTCGCGGCGATGATGGATGGTCGCGCCTTGCGGGAAGTAGTTGCCCTCAGGGTATTTGGTCGGGTCGTCCGAGACGATCGCGAGCCGCTTGACGCCCTCCGCCCAGACCTGATGCGCGATCTGCGCAACGTTGAAGGCGCCCTCGGCCGGCTGGCCCCCGGTCATCGCGACCGCGTCGTTGTACAGAATCTTGTAGGTGATGTTGATGCCGGCGGCCGATGCCGCGCGCAGCGCCAGCAGGCCGGAATGAGTGTAGGTGCCGTCGCCGAGGTTTTGAAAGATATGCTTCTCGGTGGTGAAGGGCGACTGGCCGATCCAGTTCACGCCCTCGGCGCCCATATGCGAGATCAGATCGGTGCGGCGGGTCGGCATGCTCAGGGCCATGGCGTGGCAGCCGATGCCGGCCATGGCGCGACTTCCCTCGGGCACGCGGGTCGAGGAATTGTGCGGGCAGCCGGAGCAGAAGAAGGGCGTACGCGCGAGCTTGATCTGCGTGCCGGTGGTGACGGGATTGTCGAACGCTTCGAGCCGGGCGAGGCGCTGCTCCAGCACCGGGCTGTGATGCCCGAGCTTGCGCAGCCGCGCGACCAGCGCACCGGCGACAATCGTCGGCGTCAGTTCGCCTTCGCCCGGGAGCAGCGGCGCACCACTTTCGTCGCGCTTGCCTGTGACCGTCGGACGCTTTGAGGCATCGATATTGTAGAGGATGCGCATCAGCTGGTCTTCGATGAAGCCGCGCTTCTCCTCGACCACGAGCACGTCCTGGAGCCCTTCGGCAAAACGCTTGGCACCGCTTTCCTCCAGCGGCCAGGTCAGCGCGACCTTGTAGATGCGCAAGCCCAGATCCCGCGCATCCTTGTCGGTAATGCCTAACTCAGCGAGTGCCTGGCGCAGATCGAGATAGGCCTTGCCAGTCGCGATAATGCCGAGCCGCGCCGGCTTGGAATCGAGCACGATGCGGTCGAGCTGGTTGGCGCGGGCAAAGGCCTGCACCGCCGCCATCTTCGGGCCGAACAGGCGCTTCTCCGCCTCCAGCGGCGGATCGGGCCAGCGGATGTTGAGGCCGCCCGGCGGCATCTCGAAATCGTCGGGGAGCACGATCTTGATACGTTCAGGGTCGCTGTCAATCGATGCGGAGCTCTCGACGGTCTCGCTGATCGCCTTGAAGCCGACCCAGCAGCCGGAGAAGCGCGAGAGCGCAAAGCCGTAGAGGCCGAGATCGAGGTAATCCTGCAGCGTGGCCGGATTGATCACGGGGATCATTGCCGCCGCGAACACCTGCTCGCTCTGATGCGCCAGCGTCGAGGACTGGCAGCCATGGTCGTCCCCGGCGAGCGCCAGTACGCCGCCATTGAGCGAGGTTCCGGCTGCGTTGGCATGCTTGAGCGCATCGACGGACCGGTCCACGCCGGGGCCCTTGCCGTACCAGATGCCGAACACGCCATCGACCTTGGCGCCCGGAAACAGCCCGACCTGCTGGCTGCCCCAGACGGCGGTCGCAGCCAGGTCCTCGTTCAGGCCGGGGACGAAAGCGATGTCGTGCTGCTCGAGGTGCGACTTGGCGCGCCACAGCGCGTGGTCGTACATGCCGAGCGGGGAACCGCGATAACCCGAGATGAAGCCGCCGGTGTTGAGCCCCTGGAGCCGGTCGCGTTCGCGCTGCAACATGGGCAAGCGGACCAGGGCCTGGGTGCCGGACAGGAAGATCCGTTTCGATTCGAGCCGGTATTTGTCGTCCAGCTCGACCTGCAACAGCGTCATTTCAGGCGTCCTTGTCGTCGTGTCCGGGAGGAATTTTGCGCCGCGGAAAGAGGGGGCGACTTGCGAAGCGGGTGCTGGCACTCAAAAGCATGGGCCACCGAAGTCAATATCGCTGGCCGCATCGGTGGCGGGCCTGCTAGTCATGGCTGCCCGTGGAGGAGCCCATGACTGCAAGTGCGTTCAAGACTGAGATCACGGAGACCGCCGAGGCCCTGATCGGGCCGTGGCGCCAGCCGCGCCAGATGCTGCACGAGCAAGTCTACGATGCGCATGCCTCCATCCACGACGATGCCACCGCGCAGAAGCTCGGCTTCAAGGGTGGCACCATCGAAGGGCCGACGCATTTCAGCCAGTTTGCGCCGCTCGGTGCGCGTCTCTGGGGCCAGGCGTGGTTTGAGAGCGGCTGTCTCTCCGCGCATTATCGCAGCGTCTGCTATGAGGGCGAGGAGGTGCAGGCGATCCTGTCAAAGCCTTTGTCCGGAACGAGCCAGTGCCAGATCCAGATGGTGAAGCGCGACGGCACCGAGGTGCTGCGGGGCACGGCGTCGGTCGGCGATCCCGGCATTGCCACAGCGCTCGAGGCGCGCCTGACCGAACTCAAGCCGCTCGTCGATCCCGTGATCCTGCGCGACGTCAAGGTGGCGCAGACCAGCACGCGACAGACGGTGCGGATGGCGTTCGATCAGAACATGGGCGACCTCTATCCGTTTTCGCTGCGGCAGAAGCTCGCTGTCATCACCGAGAGCTCGGCCTATTATTCGGGCGCCGAAAATCCGTGGGGGCAGGCCATCATTCCGATGGAGATGCTGAGCGTGCTGTTCCAGTACCGCTCCAAGGACGATCCGTTGCCGGCGAAGGGGCCGGCCGTCGGCTTGTTCGCCGACCAGGAGATCCGGCTCGTGGGGGGACCGCTTTTCGTCGGCGAGGAGTACGAGGTGGAGCGCGAGGTGGTCGCGTTGTCCGGCAGCCGCCGCACCGAGAGCGCGTGGGTCAAGACACGCGTGTTCGACAAGGCAGGCACAATGGTCGCGAAGATGCTGCTCAACATGGCGACACTGAAGGACTCCTATGCGCGGTATGAGGAGGAGTATCGACAGCTGTATGGAGATACTGGCCGCTAAGAAGTGCGCCTCACGGCCGCTCATCGTTTGAGCAAATGCACGTCGCAAAAGCCGACGCACAGGGAATAAGCAGACGTCGATCTCTGGCGTAACCTTCTGAGTGCGCAGCGATTTCCCTTGTCTCCCTGACGCTCCCGCGATTGTACACAATGGCACGGCGCTTGCAGAACTCCTGAGACAGAGAGTTCTCGCGGGGCCTCGTCATGTTGAACTCAACCAAGCCGACACTGGGCGTCATCAGCGCCGAGCCCGAGCCGATCAAGCTCGATTGGTTGTCGACGGCGCTTGTGATCATCGACATGCAGCGCGACTTCATGGAGCCCGGGGGCTTTGGCGAAACGCTTGGCAACGACGTCAGCCAGCTTGCGCGCGCGGTAAAGCCGATCGGTGCGGTGCTGAAGGCCGCGCGCGACACCGGCATGCTGGTGATCCACACGCGCGAGGGCCATTTGCCTGACCTCTCCGACGCGCCTCCTGCAAAGGTCGAGCGCGGCGCGCCGTCGTTGCGCATCGGCGATCCCGGTCCGATGGGCCGCATTCTCATTCGCGGTGAAGCCGGTCACGACATCATCCCCGAGCTTTATCCGCTCGACAGTGAGGTCGTGATCGACAAGCCCGGCAAGGGCGCGTTCTACGCCACCGAGCTGACAGACGTGCTCGAGAAATACGGCATCGAGAACTTGCTGGTGTGCGGTGTCACCACAGAGGTATGCGTCAACACCACCGTGCGCGAGGCCAATGATCGCGGCTATCGCTGCGTCGTCATTTCGGACGGCTGCGCGTCCTACTTCCCCGAATTCCACGAGATGGGCCTGAAGATGATCAAGGCCCAGGGCGGCATCTTCGGCTGGGTCGCAGACTCGGCCGCAGTTCTGGAGGCGATGAAGACTTCGACCACATAGGGGTATGACCATGAGCACGTTTACGGGGACGGCCGCCAAATCTGAGATCAACAAGTCCGAGTTCAAGCCGGCACTTTGGACATCGGGTGACTGGAACGCGTTTTTCGGCTTCGGCACCAACATCCTCGTCAACATGCTGGTGCTCACGGGCCTGCTCCGCTTCGTCCTGAAAATGCCTGATAGTCTCGTGTTCGGCCGTATCCTGCCCGCGCTGGGGCTGATGATGTGCCTCTCCACCTTCTACTACGCATACCTCGCCTACCGGCTCGCGCAGAAGACCGGCCGCAGCGATGTCTGCGCGCTGCCGTCCGGCGTCAGCGTGCCGCACATGTTCATTGTCACCTTCGTGATCATGCTGCCTGTTACCCTGAAGACCGGCGACCCGCTCAAGGGCTGGTCGGCGGGTCTGGTCTGGGTATTCTTCCAGAGCTTCATCCTGATGATCGGCGGCTTTATCGCACCGTTCATACGCAAGATCACGCCACGCGCGGCGCTGCTCGGCACGCTTGCAGGCGTCTCGCTCACCTTCATTGCGATGCGCCCGGCGCTCGAGATGTACATGACTCCGCAGATCGGTCTGGTCTGCTTCGCCATCATTCTGGTGAGCTGGTTCGGCGGCGTGAAATATCCGAAGAGCGTTCCGGCCGGTCTGATCGCGATCGTGGTCGGCATGATCATCGCATGGGGCTCGAACCTGTTCGGTCTCGGCCTCGGGGGATTGAGCGTCAAGGGCGTCGGTGATGCCTTCGCCAATTTCGGCTTCTCGGTGCCGATCCCTGCGGTGAACCATGTCTTCTCCGGCTTCGAATATCTCGGCGTCATCTTGGTGACCGCGATTCCCTTCGGCATCTATGATCTCGTCGAGGCCATGGACAACGTCGAGAGCGCGGAAGCCGCGGGGGACGAATATCCGACCACGCGTGTGCTGACCGCCGACGGCGTCGTCAGCCTGATCGGCTGCCTGATGGGCAATCCCTTCATCAACGCGGTCTATATCGGCCATCCCGGCTGGAAGGCGATGGGCGGCCGGATCGGCTATTCGGCCGCAACCGGCATCATGGTTGTGGTGCTGTCCTGGTTCGGTGTCATCTCGGTGCTGCTGGCCCTGGTGCCTGTCGTCGCGATCTCGCCGATCCTGCTCTATATCGGCATGTTGATGACCGCCCAGGCTTTCCAGACCACGCCGTCGAAGCACGCGCCCGCCGTGGCGCTGGCCTTCACGCCGCATCTCGCCGCATGGGCCAAGCTCCAGATCGACACCATGCTCGGCTCGACCGTGAATGCTGCGGCTACCGTCGGCGGCATGGCCGCCGACAAGGCCGCCGCAGTGAAGAGTGCAGCGATTGCCGCCCTGCCGCAGCAGGGCGTGTTCTATCACGGGCTCGAGGTCATGGGCGGCGGCTCCATCCTCGGCGGGCTCATTCTGGGTGCGATCGGCGTCTTCATCATCGAGCGTGACTTCGAAAAGGCGTCAGCCTTCGCGCTCGTCGGCGCGGTGCTGACCTATTTCGGCTTCATGCATGGTGAAGCTGTTGGCGTCGGTGGCGGCTTCGGCGTGACGCCCGCGGTGGCGTTCGCCTATGCCGTCATGGCAGCGGGCCTGTTCGCAGCCAGCAAGCTCGGCGCCACCGAACGCTATGCCGCGCCCCCGGAGATGCAGGCCGCACCGGCGGAGTAGGGTAGGCAAAACATAAAAAGCGGCCGGGCCATGTTTGATGGCCCGGCTGGTTTCATTTTCTAACCGCCCTTGACGGCGCCGGCCGTAAGCCCGGCCACGATCTGCCGCTGGGCGAACACCGTGAGCAACAGCACCGGGAGGGTGACGATCAGCGCGGCGGCGGCAAGCGGGCCCCAGCTCAGCTGGTCGAACGAGATCATGTTGTAGACGGCGACGGGCAGGGTGCGGGTCTCACGTCCGGCCAGCACGATGCCGAACACAAAATTGTTCCAGGAGAAGATCACCGCGAGAATGAAAGCGACCGCGATGCCGGGCTTGGCGATCGGCAGAGCGACATGCCGGAACACCTGCCAGCGCGTGGCGCCGTCGATCAGCGCGGCTTCTTCCAGCTCCAATGGGGTCGTCTCGAAATAGCCGATCATGATCCAGATCACGATCGGCACCGTCACCACGAGATGGATGATGATCTGCGGCACCAGCGTGCCGAGCAGTCCCAGCCATTGAAACAGCAGGAATAGCGGGATCAAATAGGACAGCCCGGGCGTGATGCGGGCGATCAGGATCACGATCGCGGATTTGTGGGCGGCCATGCGCGCGATACCATAGCCGGCGGGGACGCCGACCATCAGCGCGAGCGCGGTCGCGCTGCCGGTAACGATCAGGCTGTTGAAGAAATAGGTGACGAAGCGGTTGGAGGCGAGCACGTCGGCATAGTTCTTCCAGGCGAAATGCTCGGGGATGAACACCGGTGGGTAGGCCGCATTGTCGACCTCGAATTTCAGCGAGAGCGACACCATCCAGAGAAAGAACAGGATCGCCGGCGACACGATGACGAGTACCGCGAACCACAGGCTGATCTTGCCGATGATTTGACGTGGCGTCATGCGTCGCTCGCGATTTCGGTCCACAACATGCGTTGCCGGGCGTAGAGCATTACCGCAGCAAGCAGGACAATCAGCAGGAAGAATATGACCGCGATCGCCGAGCCATAGCCGAGATCGTAGTAGGTGAAGGCGACGCTATAGAGATAGATGTTGATCGTCTCCGACGCCGTGCCCGGTCCGCCCTGCGTGATCGCGAAGATGACGTCGAAGCTTTTCACCGCGTCGATCATGCGGATCATGCCGGCGATGAACAGGAACGGCATGATCAGCGGCAACGTGATGAAGCGGAACACCTGCCAGAGATTGGCGCCATCGATCTGGGCGCTCTCATAGGGTTCGGTCGGGATCGCGGCCAGACCGCCGAGCACGATCAGCATTACGAGCGGCGTCCATTGCCAGGTTTCGACCAGCACCAGCGACGGAATGACGGTTGCCGGATGAAATACCCACAGCTGCGGGGGGAGTCCGACCAGCGACAGCAGGTAATTCAGTATGCCGAGCTGCGGGTGGAACATCATGGTCCAGACCAGGGCGATCGCCACCGGCGTCGCCATCATCGGCATGATGAAGATACCGCGCAGAAAACCGCGTCCGGCGAATTTCTGGTGAAACACCACGGCTGCGAATGTGCCGAACACGAGCGGCAACAGTACGGACAGCAGCGTGTAGACCAGCGTGTGTCCGATCGCCTCGATGAAGCGGGGATCGCTGGTCAATCGCAGATAGTTGGAGAATCCGACGAAGGTCGTCGGCGAGCCGACCTTCCATTCGTTCAGGCTCATCCAGATGGTGAACACCCACGGGAAGATGATGATCGCGAGCACGACGAGCAACGCCGGCACCACGAACGGCCAATAGGACGGCGGCCGCAGCTCCTTCTCCGGCCCGGCATCAGACCGTGCCGCGGCCGGAGTCGATTGTGTCAACGCACTCACGCCTTTTCGCTACGCTCCAGGATCGGACGAAATTGATCGTTCGCTTTCTTCAGCTCGGCGGCGGGATCGGCACCGGACAAGGTTGCGGTGAGCGCTGCGCCGACGATGTCGCGGAATTCGGCGACCGGGATCACGACGGGAAGACCAAGCTTGCTGATCTTGCTGGAATCGATCACCGACTGCAGCCAATCCTTGGGCATCTTCACACCCTGCTGCACCTCGGAATCACCGAGGATCGAGTTGCGGAACGGCACGCCGCCGCCGGCCTGCAACAACCGCGCACCCTGTTTCTTCGAGACGATCCATTGGCAGAGCAGATAGGCCGCTTCCTTGTTCTTGCTCGCAGCGGCAATGCCGACGCCGTCACCATAGGTGGCCGAATAGTGCCCCTTCGGGCCTGCAGGCACGACGGTGTAGCCGACTTTGCCGACCACGCGCGACGCAGCGGGATCCTCAAGCGGTGGGGCCCAGCCGACACCGTCGATCCACATCGCCGAACGCCCCTGCGTGAAAGAGGCCATCGACTCCATCCAGTTGAAGCCGGCGACGCCGGGTGGAGCAAATTTGGTTAGCAGGGTCTGGTACAGTTTCGTCGCCTCGACGGCTTCCGGCCCGTCGGTGAGGATGTTGCCCTTGCTGTCCAGGAATTCCCCACCGTAGTCCAGGAAGAAATTGCCCCACAACGCCATGTTGGCGTTGCGCAAGCCTCGCCCGACGAATCCGTAGATTCCCTCCTTGGGGTCGGTGAGCTTTTCGGCGGCCGCGACCATCTCGTCGAGGGTCTTGGGGACGGCCACACCCTTCTTCTGGAAGAGCTCCTTGTTGTAGTAGAGGATGAAATAATCGACCGACCAGGGCAGCGACAGCATCTGGCCCTTGTCATTCTTGGCGTATTGCAGGCCGGCGGGCCGAGAAATCGCTCTCGACGAGGTCGGGCGCCGTCAGCGTCGGGTCCTTCATGAAGGGCGTCATGTCGGCGAGCCAGCCGGCCTTCTCGAACTGCCGCTTCTGCACGTGATAGCTGAGATGGACGACGTCGAAGCTTGGTCGGCCGGAGGTGAGCTCGATGACGCATTTCTGGCGCTGCTGCTGCTCCGGGATCTGCTCGGATTCGACCTCGATACCGGTGAGCTCGGTGAATTCCTTGACGTATTTTTGCAGATTATCGCCGCGTGGGCCCTTGGCGAGGATCACCTCGAGCTTGGTCCCGGCATATTTCTTCCAGTTGACCTCGGCGCGCGCCGGCCATCCCGTCAGGCTGAGCGCGCCAGCTGCCGCGGTGCCGGTCAAAAGCGTACGGCGCGAGATTTTGTGGTCAGTCACCTTAATTCCTCCCTGTGACTCAATTTGGGGGGATACTAGCGACCGTTCGACGCCTGCCTAGCCCTAATTTGGGCGTTACGGTCGCACCGCCGGCGTTTCCATCGGCATTCCGCGGGCCCGCGACATCAGATGGAGTTCGAGCGCGACCAGCTCGGGCGCGCCGTAACGCCTCCGGCAAAGCTCAGTCTCGGAGCGTTGCAAGAAAGGCCACGATGTCCTCGAGCTCTGCGGCCGACAATATCGGTTTGCCCATGAAACCGCGTCCGACGCGGACGAGGCGGTCCGCACGGCAATAGGACGGCATGATGGTGTCCGGCTTGAAGCGCGAGGCGTCAACCATTCGAAGCCGCAACTGGCTGACCGTCCAGCGGTTCCCGGCGCCACTGAGATCCGGCGCGAGGTCGCCCTGGAAACGCGTTTCCGGGAACGGGCCGGAATGGCAGCTGCGCAGCTGTGGTTCGATGGCGGACACCGCCTGGCCGATCACGGTGACGCCCTCGGCGGCGAGCCTGTCATATTCAAATTGCTGCGCTTCGATGTCACGCAGGCCCGCGATTACCTCGTTGCGCGCTTCCACTTTCGGCATCTCGTTGATGCGCATCGACTTGAAGGTGTCGAAGTTGGTTTGCTCGATGCGGCCGTCCTTCACGGTGCAGCCACCATGGAACAGCGCCGAGAGGCCATAGACGAAGGAGCCTGCGATCTGCCGCTCCACCTGGGCCGGATTGACGACGTAGCCGGGGTCGGTGGAGGCGACGATGCGAAGCACCTTGATCTTGTTGCCGTCCGCCACCGAGATTTCGCCGACGCCGGCAACGTAGCTGCCATAGCCCATGACCTGCGCGATGCCGCGATAGACGCCTTGCGGCGCCGGCGTTGTCCAGCCGATCTTCTCGGCCACGGCATTGATCGCGTGGATCGCTTCGCGCACCTGCTGGAAGGTGCCGCAGCGGCAGATATTGGTGATGGCCTCGTCAATGTCGGCATCGGTCGGCTTCGGCTTGTCGTTCAGCAGTGCCGCCACGGCCATGATCATGCCGCTCTGGCAATAGCCGCATTGCGGAACGTCCTTGGCGATCCAGGCGTGCTGCACCTTGTGCAGCGTGCTGCCGGACGCGAGTCCCTCGATGGTGGTGATCTTCTTGCCCTCGGCCTCGGTGACCGAGATTCCGCAGGAGCGGGTGGCGACACCGTCCATGTGAACGGTGCAGGCGCCGCATTGCGCAATGCCGCAGCCATATTTGGTGCCGGTCAGCCCGGCATTCTCGCGGATCGCCCAGAGCAGCGGCGTATCCGGCTCGACGTCGAGTGTGAAGGTTTTTCCGTTGATTGTTAGGTTTGCCCCGCCGTCCTACTTCACCGCCAGCCGCAGGAAGCTCATGACACTGCCGAGTGCGGCAAAGCCTGCGCCCAACGTCAGCGCCACGGTGGCGCCGTTGTGGCCCGCCATGGCAAAGCAGGCCGCGGCCAGCGCAGCACCGGTCGTCTGCCCCGTCAGTCGCGCAGTTGCGACGATGCCCGAGGCGCTGCCGCCGCGATGCGGTGGCGCGCTCGACATGATCGCCTTCATGTTCGGTGCCTGGAAGAAACCGAACCCCATGCCGCAGATCATGATCCGCCAGACGATGTCAGGGATGCTCGGGCTCGCGGGAAGCCATGCGAGCAGCGCCATGCCGAGGCCTAGCAGAATGAGACCGATGCCACCCAGCAGGCCAACCGGATGGCGATCAGAGAGGCGGCCCGCGATTGGCGCCATGATGCCAACCACCAGCGGCCACGGAGTCATGAAGAAGCCGGTCTCGACCTGCGAGCGTCCGAGCACGTCCTCGAAATAGAACGGCAGCGAGACGAAAGCGAGACCCTGCACCGCGAAGGAGCAGACCGCGGTCGCCGCCGACAGAGCAAACATCGGCCTGGCGAACAAGTCGATCGGCAGCATCGGCGCGGGATGATCGGCCTGACGCCGCGTCAGGATGAAGGCGAGTGCGAATGCCGTGACGAGCTCGACGGCCACGACGACCGGCGACATATCGTGCGCGGCGCTGCCGATGCCTGTAATGAACAGGCCGAGGCAGGCAGAAGCGAGCAGCGCGCCGAGGAAATCGAAGCCGTGATCGGCGCGCGGCGTGTTCGGCAGCATCGTGAAGCCGATGCCTGTTGCGACGAGGCCGAACGGGATATTGACCGCGAACAACCACGGCCATGGGCCGACCGCAAGGATCGCAGACGCAATCGAGGGACCGAAGGTGAAGGCGGTTGCGACCACCAGCGCATTGTGGCCGAAGCCGCGGCCCTGCATCCGGCCGGGATAGACGAAACGCACCAGCGCCGTGTTGACGCTCATGATGCCGCTGGCACCCAGGCCTTGCAGCGTCCGTGCGACCAGCAAACTGTCCAGCGACCAGGCCACTGCGCAGAACAGCGAGGCGATGGTGAACAGCATGAGACCGCCGAGATAGATGCGCTGGTGCCCGACGATCTCGCCGAGCGCCCCGAGCGGCAGCAGCGTGGCCACCAGCGCGATCTGGTAGACGTTGACCACCCAGACCGACTGCTCCGGGCTGACATGCAGATTCGCGGCAATGGCGGGCAGCGCGATGTTGGCGATCGCGGTATCGAGCGAGGCCATCGCCAACGCCGTGAAGATCGCCGCGATCGCCCAGCGGCGCTGTTCGGCCGGCAGGCCATCGGCTTTGGGATGATCGGGCTCGCGCGCAGCGGCAGGTAACGTGATGGTCATGCCTTGCGCTTTGCTCCGGCGATCGGCGTCGATGATCTCTGGCGTGTACTACGCTTGCGGCGCCTTCCACAGGCATATGCTTGCATGCATTGTATGCGCAAAGGGCGCTGCGATCGCCGGGATATTGCTGGCCGCGTGAGCCGCGCGCTCGAAAACAACCCCATGCACCGTAGAAGGCCCCTTGATGGAGAAGGGGTTTTTCAGCCGGCTCGGTTGCGACCTCAGCGGCGCCGGACAAGTTGACACGTCGGGCAAAACACCGGCACGATGTCATCATGGCGGCAAAGCCAGCTCGTGCTGAGCGGCCACCCTCACGACGCTAGTCGACGATGTTGTCGATACCGTCCGCCTTCAGGCGGGCGAGATTGTCCGTCATCTGCTGCAGCCGCTCGGGCGCGTGGCCTTGCCACTGCGTCACCTCGGCAATCACCCGCAGCGGATCGCGGGAGCGATAGGACTGCGTGGGATTGCCGGGAAACTTCTTGTCCGTCACGTTCGGATCGTCGACGATCGGCCCGGTCGGCTCCACGACGTAGATCCGCCCCGGTCCGCTGCCTGCGGCGAGCTCCGCGCCCCAGATCGCCGCGTCCAGCGTGGCCGTGAAATAAACCCAGGACAGCGGCTTGATGTCGGTGAAGTTGGAGGGATGGCCGACGACGATGAGGTCGCCGGGCTTCAAATCGGCGCGTGTGCCGTGGAAGAACGATTGCGCGAACATGGTTGGTGCGGATGACATGAATCGATCCTGGGCGGCTGTTGTTAGTTGCGGCGGATCTGCGCGCTCACGATGCGGCCGGGCGGGATGCCGTTGATGGTGATGCCGTGCTCGCCGATCTCGCCATCGCCCTATCCCTGCCTGCCACGAGGCATCTCCAGGACTCTCCGGAGCAGCGTGGGATGGCTGAGAACCGCGTGCAATTCAGATTTGTCGAGCCACGCGGCCGCATCCTCGAAGCTTTCGCATTCTTCGACCTTGGCGCGCGCCGTCGCCAGAGGCACGTGGACAGGGCCGAACTTGCGGGGGCTCGCAAGCGAGAGTGAACCCAGGTGCTCGCCCAGCAACTCCGGATCCCGGCTGAGCTGGTGCAGGGCTTTGGTCGTTTCGATGGGCTCCGATGCGGCCAATTCATTCGCGCGGAGCACCACAGCGGGCGGATTGTTGGTTTCCGGCGTTGCAAAGACTCCGGGCGCCTTCAACCGCGACGACGTTATTATTCCCAGCGGAATTGCAAGCAGGAGACCCAGCACCACAGGCGACATCCAAAGCAGCAGCGGCAAGGAGACCGCATAGGCGCTGAGCGCAAGGACCAGGCCGCACAGGGTGGGCCCGGCGAACTTGCGATAGATCTCGCCGAGCGCAAGCTCTCCATCGCTTCGGCGCTGCACCTGCCATCCCGCGTCCCGCCCGACGAGAATTTCCACGACCGCCTTGCTCTGGAAGATCATCATGCACGGCGCGATCAGTGCCGCGAGAACAGTTTCGCAAAACACCCCCAGCAGCAGGCGAACGCTTCCGGCGAAACCCATGCGTCCCTCGCGATGGCCAATCACCAAGACATAGGCCAGCAGCTTGGGCAAGATCAGAAGTCCCATCGTCGCGGCAAAGACCCGGGCCGCGAGCACCGGGTCCTGTTGCGGCCAGGTGGGAAACAGACTGAATCCCTTCGGAAAGTATTCGGGGCGGATGAAGTGCGCCTGCAATGAGATGAGCAGGCCGAGCACCAGGAACAGAAGCCACAGCGGCGCGGTGAGATAAGAGCCGATGCCCGTCAGCAGATGCAGCCGCGACACCCAGTATAGCCCGCGCGCCGGCAGGACCGCGAGGTGCTGCAGGTTACCCTGGCACCAGCGACGGTCTCTCCCCGCGAAGTCCAGCACCGACGGAGGGACCTCTTCGAAGCTGCCCCCAATGTTCGGTGCCATATAGATCCTCCAGCCGGCGCGGCGCATCAACGCAGCCTCGACAAAATCATGGCTGAGGATGTGGCCTCCGAAAGGCTTGCGGCCGCGCAGCTCCGGCAAGCCGGCCTCCGCAGCGAAGGCCCGCACGCGGATGATGGCGTTGTGGCCCCAGTAGTTGCTGTCGCCACCGTGCCACCAGGCGTTACCGGCTGCGACGATCGGGCCGTATACGCGCCCCGAGAACTGCTGCAGCCTGCTGAACAGCGTCCGCGCGTTGACGATGACCGGCTGCGTCTGGATCAGCGCGGCAAGGGGATCGGTTTCCATCGCGTGGACAAGGCGCACGATGGTATTGCCTTCCATCAGGCTGTCTGCGTCGAGAACGATCATGTGATCGTAGGCTGCGCCGAACCTGCTGACCCAGTCGGCGATGTTGCCGGATTTTCGTGCGGTATTGTCGGAGCGATGGCGGTAGTACAACCGATCCAGGCCGCAGGCGCGGCGCAGCTGGATGAAGGTCATCTCCTCGCAGATCCAGATGTCCGGGTCAGTCGTGTCGCTCAGCAGGAACCAGTCGAACTTTTCCCCGTATCCCGTCTCGTCGACCGATTCATACATCGCGCGCAGTCGCGCCATGACATGATGCGGATCCTCATTATAGGTCGGGATCAGCATGGCCGTGCGCGACGTCACCGCTGACAGGGAGCCGGTGGTGTCGAGCGGCAATCCGGCAGGCCGACGCGTCAGCAGCGCGAAAAATCCGGCAAGCGCGGACATGAAGGAGAACGCGACCCAGGCGAGCAGCACGAGAAAAAGGCCGAGCAGCACCGCTTCGAGAAAGGTCACGCCACCCACTTCGACCACGTCGTACATGCCGTAGCCGCCGGCAGCCGTCAGCAAGGCCGTGCCGACGAAGATGAAGAGGCGTCGAACGATCAGGGCGGCCCCGGGACGAACCGGATCCCGGCCGGAGTCTGCCGCGCGGCCCAGTCGGCACGGCAACATCGGGAGCGGACTTTCCGGCGGCAGGAACGGGCTGCCGAGGGCGCTCCGCGGTGGCGGCGGGAACTGCTTCACGGCGTCCATCGATAGATCCACACCTCGGAGACCGGCGCATCGCCCTGCGCCAGGAAGGCTCGCAGTTCGATCGCCGTCTGCCCCTTGACCGCACATTGAAAGCTCAGACGCCATCCGCCTGTCATGGGATTCGGTTGGGTGACGATGTTGCTGATCTCGGCCTTTTCAGCGGTCACCACGCCCTTGATGGTCTTGGGATCCACGCCTTTGAGTTGTTCGCCCATGAGTTCAAGGACGAACAGTTTGCTGTCGTCGCCCCGGCTGCCGATCCCGGTTCGCGTGAACCGCGCCAGCGCTTCGGGTTTCGGCGCGTCGGGCCCCCAGTGGAGCCGGTAGGTGAAGATGTGCTCGCTCTTGGCCATCAACGGCTGCTTGGGTTGCCAAAGCGCGGCGATGTTGTCGTGAACCTCCTCCTTGGTCGGAATTTCGAACAGTTTCACGGCACCTTCGCCCCAATCGCCGATCGGCTCGAACCAGAGGCTTGGGCGCTTTTCGAAGCTGGATTCGAGATCCTGATAGGCGGCGAAATTCCTCTCCCGCTGCATCAGGCCGAAGCCGCTTGGATTGCGATCGGCAAAGGTGCTGACCTGCAGATCGTGCGGATTGTTGAGCGGGCGCCAGAGCTGCTCACCCCTGCCGTTGAAGATCGCAAGTCCATCCGAATCGTGAACCGCCGGGCGGAAATCGTCAAAATCCTTGCGGTCGTTTGGCCCGAAGAAGAACATGCTGGTCATCGGCGCGAGTCCGGCGTGCTCGACGTCGACCCGCGGATAGAGGGCCATCTCGACGTCAAAGACCGTGGTCTGGCCGGGTCGAATGGTGAACCGGTAGCCTGCCGCCGCGCTCTTGCTGTCCAACAGCGCATGCACCACGAGGGAGGAGGCATTGGGCGCGGGCTTTTCGAGCCAGAACGCCTTGAACACCGGAAACTCTTCGCCCTTGCTTTCGCCGGTATTGATCGCCAGCCCGCGCGCCGACAGGCCGTATGTCTGGCCCTTCGCGACGGCCCGAAAGTAGCTTGCGCCCAGGAATACGCAAACTTCGTCGTAATAATCCGGCCGGTTGATGGGAGCGTGGACGCGGAATCCGGAAAAGCCGATGTCGAGATCCGGCCATTGCCCCAGGCCGTCCCCGAAAGAAAAGTCATCGCGCCGATAGGGAATCGGCATGACGCTTTTGTCCGCGACCTGGAAGATCTCGACCCTGTTCTTGTAGAAGAAGCCGCGATGAAAAAACTGCACCTCGAACGGCAGTTTCTCATCACGCCATAGCGCCTTCTCCGGCGCGAAACGAATGGACCGGTATTGGTCATAGTTGAGATTCGTCAGCGCATCCGGCAGCTTCTCGTCGGCAGGCGCGAACGGCTTGGCCGCAAGCGCGCGGGCAAGCTCGCGTACGTAGGAAGGACTGAAGGACGGGGCGGAGCCCGTCTCGGCCGCCATTGCACGCGGCAGTATAGTGACAGCTGAAACAGCAGCCGACGCGCGAAGAAGTTGACGGCGGTTCACGCTTATCTCCCCGGTTCGAACCAGGGGAGGAAACGACCCATGTTCCCCGGAGTTCCGCCTGGGCAACGTGGCGCGACAGCGATAATTTCGGCGGATGCTTGGGCGAATTCAGGGGCCGTCTTTGGATCCGATGCAGCCGCCCGTCTGCTCCATCAACAGATCAGGTTAAGCCAGCGATGTCGCGTGATGGGATGTCGGCGAGCCGCAGGGCTGCATCGGAATCAGCAGCCTCCTAGAACTGATACCGTCTCAACCCGCCATCCACCGGGATCACCGTTCCCGTGATGTAGCGCGCCACCGGTGACGCCAGAAACACGGCGAGCGCGGCGAGGTCTTCCGGCTCGCCCCAGTAGCCGACCGGAATCTCTTCCTCGGCAAAACGCTCGCGATAATCAGGCGCGTAGTTGCGGCGGATCTGCTCGCTCATGATTCGGCCGGGCGGGATGCAGTTGATGGTGATGCCGTGCTCGCCGATCTCGCGCGACAGGCCCTTGGCCCAGGCGTGCACCGCGGCCTTCGCGGCGAACGCGGCGTTGAGGCCTTCCGGCTCGGACTTGCCGGTGATGTTGACGATGCGGCCCCATTTGCGTTCGATCATCTGCGGCAGCAGCGCATGCGCGATGCGGCGGTAGCTGGTGAAATTCAGCGCGATGGCCTCGTCCCATTTGCTGTCGGGCGCATCGATGGGGAGGGGACGGCTGCCGCCGGCATTGTTGATGAGGATGTCGACATGGCCGAGCTCCCTCAGCGCGAAAGCGGAAATCTTCTCCGCCGCGTCTGTCGCCATCACATCCTGCTCGAACGGCGTGATCAGCCCACCGCCGACCTCCTTCACCAGCTCGGCGAGCAGGTCGGTGCGGCGCGCCACGCCCACCACGCGGACGCCTTCGGCAGCGAGGCCCTTGGCGATGGCGCGGCCGATGCCGATGCTGGCGCCGGTGACAACAGCGGTTTTCGATTTCAGCCCGAGATCCATGGTGACACGCTCTCTTGATCGGTTCTTGCTTCTTGCTTTCGCTTCCCGCCCGTCCTGCAGCTCTAGCGAATTGCCTGAGCGGGACGAGCAGTGGTAACCAAGTCGCCTCGCGAAGGAAACACCAAAAAGAAAAGGCTCGACCAATGGTCTGGGATCCGCAGCAATATCTGAAATTCTCCGGTCACCGGCTCCGGCCCGCGGTCGACCTGCTGATGCGCATTCCCGACATCGGCCCGCGCACGGTCGCCGATCTCGGCGCCGGCGCCGGCAACGTCACAAAACTGATCAAGGAGCGCTGGCCGTCCGCTGCGGTCACGGCTGTCGAGGGCTCGGCCGAGATGGTCGCTGCCGGGCGCAAAGCCGCGCCTGATGTGGAATGGTCACATGAAGACCTCGGCCATTGGCATCCCGCGAAGCGATATGACGTCGTCTATTCCAATGCCGCACTGCACTGGCTACCCCATCACGCGGCGCTCTTCCCTACGGTGATGGAGAAGGTCGCGCCCGGCGGCATGCTGGCAGTGCAGATGCCACGCAACTTCCTGGCGCCATCGCACGTGCTGATCGGCGAGACGGCTTTGAACGGGCCATGGCGGTCCAAGGTCGAGCACCTCGTCACGCCGCCGCCGGTGGAGGGGCCCGCCTTCTATCACGATGTACTCGCACCGCTGTCTGCGAATATCGACATCTGGGAGACCGAATATCTCCAGGTGCTCGAAGGCGACAATCCCGTGAAGGAATGGACCAAGGGCACCTGGCTGACGCGTTATCTCGACGTGCTCGAGGGCGCCGAGAAGATCGAGTTTGAAGCGGCCTACGGGATGCGGGTCGCGAAGGCCTATCCGAAGAACGAGGCGGGGCAGACGCTATTTCCGTTCCGGCGCCTGTTCATGGTCGCCCAGCGCAAGGGTTAACGCGCTTCGGCGATGCGACATAAGCGCTCGCTTCACCAACCGGAAGCCGGCCCCGGGTTGCGCATGCGATTGCCGCCGAGATAGCCTCGGTGCGGCATGGCACCGCCGCGGCAAATTGGGCTTAGGTCTAGTTGTTCGGGGTGCCGATTGCTGCCACTACTGACCTGCAAAACAAAAAAAGAACCTGGTTTCCAGGGTTGTTGGGGAGGTCCTTCATGCGCAAATTGCTCTTTGCGGTCGCTGCGGCCGCGTTCGCTTTGGCTCCGGCTGTTGCCCAGGCCCAGAGCCCGATCATCATCAAGTTCAGCCACGTCGTCGCCAATGATACGCCGAAAGGCAAGGGCGCACTGAAGTTCAAGGAGCTCGCCGAGAAGTATACGGACGGCAAGGTCAAGGTCGAAGTTTATCCGAACTCCTCGCTCTACAAGGACAAGGAGGAGATCGAGGCGCTCCAGCTCGGCTCGGTGCAGATGCTCGCGCCTTCGACTGCGAAATTCGCCCCGCTCGGCATCAAGGAGTTCGAGGCACTCGACCTGCCCTGGCTGTTCAAGGACGAAGCGACCTACTCCGCCGCGATGAAGGGCACGGTCGGCAAGTGGTTGTTCCAGAAGCTGGAGACCAAGGGCATCACCGGGCTCGCCTATTGGGACAATGGCTTCCACATGGTGTCGTCGAACCGACCGCTGATCAAGCCGGAGGATTTCAAGGGCCTGAAATTCCGGATATCCGGATCCAAGATCGCGGACCAGTATTTCCGCATCCTCGGCGCGATCCCGCAGATCATGGCATTCTCCGAAGTCTACCAGGCGCTGCAGACCGGCGTGGTCGACGGCTGCGAGAACACCGCGTCGAACTATCTGACGCAGAAATTCTACGAGGTGCAGAAGGACATCACCGTGTCCTATCACGCGCATCTGCAATACGCTGTCATCGTCAATTCGAAATTCTGGTCCGGATTGCCGCCTGATATCCGCACCCAGCTCGAGAAGGCCATGGCGGACGCCACCGACTACACCAACCAGATCGCGCACCAGGAGAACGATGATGCGCTGGCCGAGATCAAGAAAACCGGCAAGACGCAGCTGCATTATCTGAGCGACGCGGACCGCAAGGCATGGCAGGAAGCGATGCAGCCGACTTATAAATGGGCAAAAGGCCGCGTCGGGCAGGAAGTGCTCGATGTCATTGCCAAGGAACTCGACGTCAAGATGAACTGACGCGCCTTCGTGGAGAACAGTACCAACGGTCGGGAGTGAAGGCTCCCGACCGTTTCGTATCGATAGGGGGATTCTGATTTGCTGCGCGTGCTCAACCAGCTGCTCAACCATCTCGAAGAATGGTTGATCGCGACGCTCATTGCGGCTGCTACCGGACTGATCTTCATTGCGGTCGTGCACCGTTACGGTGCGGGCGAATCGATCAATCTGTCGCGATGGGCCGCCGCTCACGGGCTGACCTGGCTGGCATCGGCGTCGATGGCCGTGTTCACCTTCATGTCCGAGCTGGATCTGTCCTGGGCGCAGGAACTCTGCATCTACATGTTCATCTGGATGGCGAAGTTCGGCGCGGCCTATGGCGTGCGAACGGGCATCCACGTCGGCGTCGATCTGCTCGTCAACCGATTGCCCGAACATTCGCGCAAGCATGTCATCCTGTTCTCGCTGCTGTGCGGCGCGCTCTTCACCGGCATGATCGCCGCCTTCGGCGCCTCCTTCGTGCGAGAGATGTTCCACACCGGGCAGCAGTCCAACGATCTGGAAGCACCGATGTGGTTCGTCTATCTGGCGATCCCGCTCGGCTCCGGATTGATGTGCTTCCGTTTCCTCCAGGTCTCATGGTCCTACTTCCGGACCGGCGAGCTGCCGCATCACGACGAGACCCACGTCGAGGGCGTGGAGGCCGATGTCTCTCCGGCGCTGCATCCGCAGCCCGCCGGCGCCGCAACCAGAGCGGCTTCGCGAAAAGCCTCGCCGCTCGGCGTGATCCTGATCCTGGCGCCGGTCCTGATTTTCGCGATGTGCCTGGCCGAGAAGTTCGGCGTGTTCGCACTGCCGCAATGGATGCGCGCTGCAACGGTGTTCGGGCTCCTGATCTCGCTGATGCTGACCGGCATCCCGGTCTCGATCGCGCTCGGTCTCACCGTCATGACGTTCCTGTTCACGCTGACCGCGGTTCCGATCGAAGCCGTCTCGATGAAGCTGTTCACGGGCATCGAAGGCTTCGAGATCATGGCCATCCCGTTCTTCATCCTCGCCGGCAACTTCCTCACCCATGGCGGCGTGGCCCGGCGCATGATCAATTTCGCGACCTCGCTGATCGGTCATTGGCACGGCGGCCTTGGGCTCGCCGGCATCGTCGCCTGCGCGATGTTCGCCCTGGTCTGCGGCTCGAGCGTGGCCACCGTCGCTGCGATCGGCGCCATCGTGCTGCCCGAGATGGTCCGCCACGGCTATCCCATGCGCTTCGGCGCCGGCATCATCACCGTCGCCGGCTCGCTCGGCATCCTGATGCTGCCGTCGATCCCGAAGATCGTCTACGCGGTGTCCACCAACACCTCGATCGGCGCGCTGTTCGTCGCAGGCCTGTTGCCCGGCATCCTGCTGACGACGATGCTGTGCATCGTCACCTGGTGGCTCGCGCGAACGCGCGACTATCCGCGATTGAAGAAGGCGACCTGGGGCGAGACCATCCGTGCCTTCCGCGAGAGCGTCTGGGGATTGATGCTGGTCGTCATCATCATCGGCGGCATCTACAGCGGCCTGTTCACCGCAACCGAGGCCGCCGCGATGGCCGCGGTCTATTCCTTCATCATCGCGGTGTTCGTCTACAAGGCGATCGGCATGAAGGACGTGCCGCGGGTGCTGCTGCGCGCCGCCAACACCAGCGCGATGCTGCTCTACATCGTCACCAACGCGGTGCTGTTCTCCTTCGTGCTCGCCAACGAGAACCTCCCGACGATCCTTGCGGACTGGATCGCGGCGCAAAATCTCGGCTGGGTCGGCTTCCTGCTGGTCGTCAACGTGCTGCTGCTGCTCGCCGGCAACTTCATGGAGCCGAACTCGATCATCCTGATCATGGCGCCGATCCTGGCGCCGGCGGCCAAGAAGCTCGGCATCGACCTCGTCCATTTCGGCATCGTCATGGACGTCAACATGGAGGTCGGCCTCTGCCATCCGCCTGTCGGCCTGAACCTCTACGTCGCCTCGATGATCGCACGCATGCGCATCACGGATCTCGCAGGCGCGGTGATGCCGTGGCTGCTCACCATGCTCGGCTTCCTCGTCATCGTGACCTACTGGCCCGATCTGACGCTGTGGCTGCCGCGGGTGCTGGGGATGCATTGAGGCTTCAAGCGACCGGCGGAGCCGGCCGTTGGCTGTTGGAACCGATGCACGAATGGGTTTAGATGGCTGCAACCTGAGCAGGGGAGGAGCCAGCCGATGACCGAGATCTCCAGCAGCGAGCCGAAGGGCGCAACGCCGTCCGTCATTGCGCAGCATCAGGCGGTGCTGAATGCGCTGCCGTTTTCCGATACGCGGGATTTCGACGACGCTGCGCGCGGCTTTCTCGGCACGATCGAGCATGCGAAGATCGTGAACAGGCAGGGACGGACGGTCTGGAGCCTCGAGCCTTATGGCTTTTTGTCTACGGATCAGGCGCCGCCGACCGTCAATCCCAGCCTGTGGCGGCAGTCACGGCTCAACATGCAGCACGGGTTGTTCGAGGTGGTACCGGGCGTCTACCAGGTGCGCGGGCTCGACATTGCCAACATGACGCTGATCGAGGGCGACAGCGGCGTCATCGTCGTGGACACCCTGACCTCGATCGAAGGCGCGCGCGCCGCGCTCGATCTCTATTACAAGCACCGCGGCATGAGGCCGGTCGCAGCCGTGATCTTCACCCACACCCACACCGATCACTGGGGCGGCGCGCGCGGCGTGCTGGAAGCGGATGCGCTCGCCAGTGCCAGCGTGCCCATCATCGCCCCTGATCTGTTCATGGAGCACGCCGTCTCCGAGAACATCATCGCGGGTCCCGCGATGCTGCGCCGGGCGCAATACCAGTTCGGACCGTTCCTCGCCAAGGGCGTGCGCGGCCATGTCGATTGCGGCCTCGGCAAGACCATGGCCGCGGGCACGGTCGCGCTGCTGCGCCCGACCGATCTGATCATGGCGACCGGCGACAAGCGCGTGATCGACGGTGTCGCGTTCGAATTCCAGATGGCGCCCAACAGCGAAGCGCCTGCGGAGATGCACTTCTTCCTGCCGCGATACAAGCTGTTGAACCTCGCCGAGAACTGCACGCATAATTTCCACAATCTGCTGCCGTTCCGCGGCGCCGATGTGCGCGATGCGCTGGCGTGGTCGAAGTACCTCAACGAAGCCCTGCATCTCTGGGGCGGCAAGGCCGAGGCGATGTGCGGCCAGCATCACTGGCCGGTGTGGGGGCGCGAGCGCATCGACACCATGATCCGCGAGCAGCGCGACCTCTACAAATTCACGCATGACCAGACCATTCGCCTGATGAATCACGGCCTGAATGCCGCCGAGATCGCCGAGGCGATCCGGTTGCCTGGCAGCCTCGACGGTGCCTGGCACGGCCGCGGCTATTACGGTCACGTCAGGCACAATGTGAAAGCGATCTACCAGAAATATCTCGGCTGGTACGACGCCAATCCGGTCAACCTCGATCCGCTGCCGCCGGTCGAGTCCGGCAAGAAATATGTCGAGTATATGGGCGGCGCGGATGCGATCCTCTCGCGTGCGCGCGCGGATTTCGACAAGGGCGAATTCCGCTTCGTGGCGCAGGCGCTCGGCCATCTCGTCTTCGCTGAGCCGGACAATGCGGCGGCGCGCGCACTGCTCGCCGACACGATGGAGCAGCTCGGCTATGCCGCCGAGAGCTCGACCTGGCGCAACGCCTATCTGTTCGGCGCCCAGGAGCTCCGCCAAGGCATGCCCCGGACGCCGCCCCGCGCACCGATGCCGCGGGAGACGCTGGCCGCTCTTCGCACCTCACAGCTCTGGGACGTGCTCGGCATCCGCCTCAACGGACCGAAGGCGGAAGGCAAGCACATCGTGCTGAACTGGCGCTTTTCGGATACCGGCGAGACGTTCGTGCTCAACCTCGAAAACAGCGCGCTGACTTACACCGAAGGTGTGCAGGCCGGAAACGCCGATGCCAGCTTCACGCTCGCGCGGGCGACGCTGGACGAGGTGATCGCAAAGCTGACGAGCTTTCCGGAAGCGGTCGCCGACGGCAAGGTCAAGCTGTCGGGCAATCCGATGAAGCTCGCCGAGCTCATGGGACTGATGGACGAATTTCCGCGGATGTTCGAGATCGTGGAGCCGAAGCGGTCGGTGGTGGTGTAGGTCGACGCGACGCGCCGCATCCTCCGTCGTTGCGAGGATCCCGCGACAAAATTGCGGAGCAATTTGCGCCGGTGCGATGAAGCCGGTCGCTGGAGCAGGCCCAAAATGTCGATGACCGGGACGAGCCCGGCCACGACGCAAATCGCCTTCGAAAGGCCTGCTACTCCGCGCTGCTCACCAGCTTGATCCGCGGCGCCTGGGCCTCGGTCAGGCTACGATAGGCCGCGAGATAGTCCAGCGCCATGCGCCGCGCCGTGAAGCGCCGCTCGAACTGCTTGCGGATGGCAGAGCGGTCCAATTGCGCGAGACGGCCGACGACGCCGGCGGCGCTGAGGATGTCCTCGACGACGAAACCGGTGAGGCCTTCGTCGATGATCTCGGGCACCGAACCGCGGTTGAAGGCGACCACCGGCGTGCCGCAGGCCATGGCTTCGATCATCACGAGACCAAACGGCTCCGGCCAGTCGATCGGCAGCAGCAGGCCGAGCGCACCGCTCAAGAAGTCCGACTTCTCATGGTCGCCGATCTCGCCGATGAAATCCACCAGCGGATTGCCTGCGATCATCGGCTTGATCAGCTCGTCATAATAGTCCTGGTCGGCGCGGTCGACCTTGGCCGCGATCTTGAGCGGAATGCCGCAATGCATCGCGATCTTGATGGCGCGGTCGACGCCCTTCTCCGGCGCGATGCGGCCGAGCACGGCGAGATATTCCTGTTTCGCCGGCTTCGGCGTCAGCAAACGCTCCGGCAGCCCATGATGAATCGTCGACACCCAATTGGCCTGTGGCACCGGCCGCCGCTGTGCGTTCGAGATCGAGATCACCGGCATCTTGGAGAAGGTGTTGAAAACAGGCTGATGCTCCGGCAGATCGAGCCGTCCGTGCAGCGTGGTCAGGAACGGCGTCGGCTGCCGGTAGAACAGCGACCACGGATAATAGTCGAGATGGAAATGGACGAAGTCGAACTCCTCGTCGTCACATTTCTGCCGCACGTGCTCCAGCAGCACCATGTGGAGCGCATTGGGATCGCGCACGGAACCGTCGAGGCGTAACGCCCGCGGCCATAATGCATCGAGTTTTGCCGAGGTCTGCGAGTCGCCGCTGGCGAACAGGGTGACGTCGTGTCCGAGGGCAACCAACTCTTCCGTCAACCAATGCACCACCCGCTCGGTGCCGCCATACAGCTTGGGTGGAACAGCCTCCGTCAACGGAGCTACCTGCGCGATGCGCATCTCACCATCTCCTCTGCGATCATGAACGTTGAAACCCCCGCCGTGTCTCGGCACCGGCATGCCGACAAGGGAACGTTCCCGCAGTTGCGAAGTTCCTTTTCTCAAACGTTACTTATTCGATCGCGCGTGTCTCGATGCTGCCATCTGATCTTCTCAGATCGTCCGCATCCGCATGTCGTGATGAGCTTGCCCGGGAACCGAGGCGAACTGGTCGATGTTTCAGTCGATCAGCAGAACAGTTGAATCATCACGACGGGGTCGGTGTCACATGGATCATCTTTCTGGATATGCGCGCAGGCCATTTGCCTTTGTGTTGCGCTACCTGCGACGTCGATGGGCGTCGCATCTGGTGATCCTCGGCGCCGTCGCCGCGGCCGTTGCCTGTTCCGTGGGCACGCAGTACGGCGTCAAATCTCTCGTCGACAGCTTGTCTGCGGGCACTTCGCATGGCGGCAGCGTATGGCTGGCATTCATTTTGCTCATGTCGCTGATCGCCGCCGACAATTTTCTGTGGCGGATCGCGAGCTGGACCGCGAGCTTCACGTTCGTCCGGGTCACGGGCGATTTACGCCGTGACATATTCCGTCATCTGACCGGTCACGCACCGAGTTATTTCTCTGACCGCATGCCGGGGATGCTGACGAGCCGCATTACGGCCACTTCCAACGCCGTGTTCACCGTCGAGAACATGTTCGTCTGGAATGTGTTGCCGCCTTGCATCGCAACGGTGGCGGCCATTGCGCTGATTGGAACCGTGAGTCCCTATATGGCGCTCGGCCTGATCGTGATCGCCGGTGGCATGGTATTCGCGATGTTCCGTCTGGCCGCAGCCGGCAAACCGCTCCATGACGATTTCGCCGACAAGGCCGCCGTCGTCGACGGCGAGATGATCGACGTCATCAGCAACATGCCCCTGGTCCGCGCATTCTGCGGCATCGGCCACGAGCATGAGCGGTTCGACGCTACCGTCAACCGGGAACTCACCGCACGCAGCCGCAGTCTGCGCTATCTCGAGAAGCTGCGATTGACGCATGCAGCCATCACGGTCGTGCTGACGGTGGCGCTGATGGCCTGGGCCATCGTGCTCTGGCAGGACGGCGAGGCGACGACCGGCGACGTCGTGCTGGTCTGCACGCTCGGCCTCTCGATTCTGAATGCCACGCGCGACCTCGCCGTGGCGCTGGTCGACGTGACCCAGCATGTCGCCCGACTGACCGAGGCGATCGCGACGTTGCTCGTTCCGCACGAGTTGCGCGATCATCCCGCGGCCGGGCCCCTGGTCAAGACCGGCGCGGCGATTGCGTTCAACAATGTCACGTTCGGTTACCCCGGGGCGGAGAAGATCTTCGAGCGGTTCAGCCTGCGGCTGCAGCCCGGCCAGCGCGTCGGACTGGTCGGCCAGTCCGGCGGCGGCAAGTCGACCCTGTTCACGCTGCTGCAGCGGTTCTACGACGTGGACGAGGGCAGCGTGACGATCGACGGCCAGGACATCTCCATGGTGACGCAGCAGAGCCTGCGCGAAGCGATCTCCGTGGTGCCGCAGGATATTTCCCTGTTCCATCGCTCCATCAGAGAGAACATCCGCTACGGCCGGCCCAATGCGACCGACGACGAGGTGCTGCGGGCGGCAATTGCAGCGCGCTGCGATTTCATCGACAGCCTGCCGGAAGGTCTCGACACCATGGTCGGCGACCGCGGTGTCAAGATGTCCGGCGGCCAGCGCCAGCGCATCGCGATCGCGCGCGCCTTCGTGAAGGACGCCCCGATCCTGCTGCTTGACGAGGCGACGGCTGCGCTCGACAGTGAGTCCGAGGAAGCCATCCGCGAGGCGCTGACGCGGCTGATGCGGGGGCGCACCGTGATCGCGATTGCGCACCGCCTGGCGACCTTGCGCAATTTCGACCGGGTGATCGTGCTCAAGCACGGCAAGATCATCGAGGACGGCGCGCCTGACCGTCTGATGCAGGCTCATGGTCCGTACCGTGAACTGGTGACGCAGGAAATGAGCCGGCTCGCGAAGTTCGCCGCGTAAACCCAACAGTCGCGTTTGCGTTGGTCGCGTTCGAAAAACAAGCCGCAGGGGAGCAGCTCATGGCAGCCGAAGCCGCAACCAAGATCAAATCCGTGCCGCAGGCGATGGAGCCCGTCGCGGAACAGCCGTTCTACATTCCGATGACCGGTCCCGCCGCGCGACCGCGGCGGTCGCTCAAGCACGACGACACCTTCATCGTGCTGGACAGCCACGGAGACATCGGCGCTTCCGCCGGCGGCCCGGATGGCCTGTTCAACCACGACACGCGCTATCTGGCGCGGCTGGAGCTCGTGCTCGACGATCTCCAGCCGTTGCTGCTCGGGTCGAACCTGCGCGACGACAATTCGGGATTGACCGTCGATCTCACCAACCCCGATATCTATCGCGAGGGCCGGATCGTCCTGCAAAAAGATCTGCTGCACATCGTGCGCACGATCTTTCTGTGGCGCGGCACGGCCTATCAACGCATCGGGCTGCAGAACCACGGCGAGCAGGCGGCAGCCTTCGAGCTCACGCTGCTGTTCGACAACGACTTTGCCGATCTGTTCGAAGTGCGCGGCGAGCGGCGGCCGCGGCGCGGCACCGGCACCAGCAAGCTGCTCGGGCCGACCGACGTGCTGTTCGAGTATCGTGGTCTCGACGATGCCGAGCGCACCACCGGCTTGCATTTCGATCCGCGTCCGACGCGGCTTTCGGTCAATGCCGCGACCTGGCAGCTCGAGCTGGAGCCGCATGAGTCGAAATCGCTGTTCGTGGCGGCGTCCTGCAACCGTCCCGTCGGGGAGAAGCCGGCGCGCTTCTTCAGGGGACTGCTGGCGCATCGCCGCGAGATGCGGCAGTCCACGATCGGGACGGCCAGCATCGAGACCTCCAACAACATCTTCAACGAGGTGCTGTGCCAGGCCATGGCCGACCTCAACATGCTGATGACCGCGACGCCGCAGGGGCGTTATCCCTATGCCGGCATTCCCTGGTACTCGACGACCTTCGGCCGCGATGGCCTGATCACCGCGCTGCAGATGCTGTGGGTCGATCCCCGCGTCGCCAAGGGTGTGCTGCGGCGGCTCGCGCATTTCCAGGCCAAGGCCGTCGATCCGTCAGCGGATGCTGCGCCAGGAAAGATCCTGCACGAGATGCGCGGCGGCGAAATGGCCGCGCTGGGCGAAGTGCCGTTCTCGCAATATTACGGCAGCGTGGATTCGACGGCCTTGTTCGTCATGCTTGCCGGACGTTACTTCGAGCGCACCGGCGACGAGAAGACATTGGTCGAGCTATGGCCCGCGATCGAGGCGGGGCTCGCCTGGATCGATGGACCAGGCGACCCCGATCATGACGGCTTCGTCGAATACCAGCGCGCCACCGAAAAGGGCCTCGCCAACCAGGGCTGGAAGGATTCCTACGACGCGATCTTCCATGCCGACGGCAAGCTGGCCGAAGGCAATATCGCGCTCGCCGAAGTCCAGGGCTACGTCTACGCGGCCAAGCAACTCGCCGCGCGATGCGCACTGCGGCTCGGCAAGCCTGACGTCGCCAGGAAGCTCGAGACGGAGGCCAAGGCGCTGGCAGAGCGGTTCGAGAAGGCGTTCTGGTGCGAGGAACTCGGCACCTATGCGCTCGCGCTCGACGGCCAGAAGCAGCGGTGCGAGGTCCGGACCTCGAATGCCGGTCAGGTGCTGTTCAGCGGGATGATCCGCGAGGACCGCGCCCGTCGCGTTGCCGCCGATCTGATGCAGCCGCACTTCTTCTCGGGCTGGGGCATTCGCACGGTCGCGCGCGGCGAGGTGCGCTACAACCCGATGTCGTACCATGACGGATCGGTCTGGCCGCACGACAACGCGCTGATCGCGCTCGGGCTTGCCCATTACGGTCTCAAGCACTCGGTCGCGCATGTCTTCAAGGGCCTGTTCGACGCCGCGACCTACATGGATCTGCGCCGCCTGCCCGAATTGTTCTGCGGCTTCCGCCGCGAGAAACGGCGCGGGCCGACACTCTACCCGGTGGCCTGCGCGCCGCAGGCCTGGGCCAGTGCGACGCCGTTCACGCTTCTGGAGGCCGCGCTCGGCATCGAGTTCGACGTCGCACGCTGCGAGATACGCCTCCGCAATCCGCATCTGCCGGCATTCTTGAACGAGGTCATCTTGCGCGATCTGCGGCTGGGCGAGTCCAGCGTCGATTTGCGCGTCAGCCGCCATGGCCATGACGTGGCGCTGGAGGTGCTGCGTACGCGCGGCCAGATCCAGGTGTCGATCGTGCTGGCGCGCTAGCGGCGCGTCGCAAGGAGGAGTTCATGCGCACCGCCGGGTGGTTGGCTTTGAGCGCGGCGCTGGTCGCGGGATTGACGGTTACGGTATCGCGGGCCGCCGAGGAGCCGCCTGCGGCCACAAGCGAGGCGAAGGCGCCGACGCCGGTGCAGCCGCCGGCCTCGGTCGTGCCGGTGACGCCGAAGGATGCCGCGCCGCCGCCGTCTGTGACCATTATTGGCGCCAGCGATGCCCACGGCGTGCTTGGCCGCGACGTGCGCAGCGCCGCGGACGAGGATATGGGACGCATCGTCGACGTCATCGTCGATCGCGAGGGTCATGTCCGTGCCGCCGTGATCGATTTCGGCGGCTTCCTCGGCGTCGGCAGTCGCAAGATCGTGGTCGACTGGAATGCGCTTCGTTTCGGCAAGATAGCCAACAAGAAGGACAGCATCACGCTGGAATTGACCAAGGCCCAGGTCGCGGCCGCGCCGGAGTACAAGGAAGACACGCCGATGGTCGTGCTGGGAGCATCCGGCAGTCTTCAACCGCTGCAAGCCATCCAGTGAGGAGGGGGGAGGGCTGACCGCCTGTGCTCGTGTCGAGAAAGCCTGATCATGAAAAGCACCGGGGACGCGTTGAACAGGACAACGTCGCCGCGGCCGTGCTTGCGGGCATTCCGGCGCCGTCCCGCCGGAGTCTCCGGGGCCTTGACTGGTTCATCTTCTTTCTCGCCGATGTGCAGACCGGCTTCGGCCCCTTCATCGCAGTCTATCTGACCACGCAGAAATGGACCCAGGTCGAGATCGGACTCGTGCTCTCGATCGGCGGCATCGTCGGGCTGATCGGGCAGATGCCAGGCGGGGCCATCATCGATGCTGCGAAATCCGAGCGGCTGGTCGCAGGCCTTGCGATCGCGACCATCGGCTGCTGCGCGCTCGCTTATGCGGCGATGCCGATCTTCCCCGTCGTGGTGACCGCAGCCGCGCTGCATGCGGCGGCGAGTTGCGTGCTGGGGCCGGCGATTGCGGCCATCAGCCTGGGCCTGGTCGGCCCGCTCGCGATCGGTGAGCGGCTCGGCCGCAATGCGCGCTTCGCCTCGCTCGGAAACGGCGTCGCGGCCGCGGTCATGGGCACCGCCGGCTATCTGCTCTCGAGCCGTTCGGTGTTCCTGGTCACCTTCGTGCTCGCGATTCCGACCTTGATCGCGCTGTCGCGCATCCGCGAGGAGGAGGTCGACGTCGCCCGGTGTCACGGCGAGATGCCGCGCGAGGCGCCTGTTCCCGGCGACACCAATGTCTGGCATCTGGTCCGACAGCGGCCGCTCATCGTCTTTGCGCTCAGCGTCCTGCTGCTGCAGCTTGCCAACGCCTCGATGATGCCGCTGATGGCAAGCGCGGTGACGGCGCGTTCGAGCCAGTGGGCGACGGTGCTGGTTGCTTTCTGCATCGTCGTGCCCCAGGCGATCGTGGCGCTGCTGTCACCTTCGGTCGGGCGCAAGGCGCAGCTCTGGGGTCGGCGGCCGCTGCTGTTGATCGGGCTCGGCGCGCTGACGATTCGCGGCCTGCTGTTCGCGACGGTGCGCGATCCGTATCTGCTGGTGCTGGTGCAGGTGTTCGACGGGTTCACGGCCGCGGTGTTCGCGGTGATGATACCGCTTGTTGTGGCTGATATCGCCTTTGGCAGCGGGCACTTCAATCTGGCGCAGGGCATCGTGGGCACGGCGACCGGCATCGGTGCGTCATTGAGCACCGCGCTCGGCGGCTATGTCAGCGACAAGTTCGGCAATGCCACCGCCTTCTTGGGGCTCGCGGGCATCGCGGCGGCCGGGCTTTTGCTGATCCTTTTCGTCATGCCGGAGACGCGGCGCATGGGGATCGCGACAAAAGAAATGGCCGGCTGAGCCAGGTCAGCCGGCGCTGGTCTCGCGGGTTCGGTGAAATATCAGGTCTCCAAGACCGGTCACGTCGCCGGAAGCGCTCACATTTCCGCACCCCCTCCCGGACCATGTTTGCTGGACGGCCGATGGTCCTCGGGCGTAACAATGCCTGAGGATATTGCGTAAGGCTCTCAGGAGCGGGAGTGCGACAGGCATGCAGGCAAATGCCGGGGTGTGCAGGCCCAACAACCTGCCGGGCCAGATCGTCCTGGTGCTGCAAGGGGGCGGCGCACTCGGCGCCTATCAGGCGGGCGTCTACCAGGCCCTGCACGAGGCGGGGATCGAGCCCGACTGGGTGATCGGCACCTCGATCGGCGCCATCAATGCGAGCCTGATCGCAGGCAATACGCCTGGAAATCGGCTCGCGCGCCTGAGGGAATTCTGGAAACGGATGGAGCAGAGGCCGGCCTGGCCTCTACCGACGGGCATTCCCGGCCTCGACGACATGCTTGCATGTTGGTCGACCATCGCCCACGGCATTGCCGGCTTCTTCCAGCCCAATCCGCTGGCGCATGCCGGCTGGTCCTTCCCGCTCGGGGCCGATCGCGCAGGCTATTATTCGACGGCGCCGCTGGAGAGCACGCTGCGCGAACTCGTCGATTTCGGCCTCGCCAATCGCGGCGCGCCGCGCCTGACGGTTGGTGCTGCGCATGTCGGCTCCAGCCGGATGCGTTATTTCGACAGCCGAGATGACGAGCTGACGGTGAAGCACGTGATGGCCTCGGGCGCGCTGCCGCCGGCGTTTCCGGCGGTGCGTATCGATGGCGAGCTCTATTGGGATGGTGGCATCCTGTCGAACTCACCGACGGAAGCCGTGTTCGACGACAATCCGCGCAGGGATTCGCTGATCTTCTCGGTGCATTTGTGGAATCCCGCCGGCGCCGAGCCGACCACGATGGGAGAGGTGCTGACCCGCCACAAGGACGTGCAATATTCCAGCCGGATTGCGAGCCAGATCGAGCGCCAGCAGCAGGCTCATCGGCTGCGCCACGTCATCAACCAGCTTGCGGCGCGATTGCCCGAGGGCGAGCGCAATGATCCCGCGGTGAGGGAGTTGATCGGCTATGGCTGTTCGACGCGCATGCATGTGGTCCGAATGCTGGCCCCGCAGCTCGACCGCGAGACCCACACCAAGGACATCGACTTCAGCCCGTCCGGCATCATGCAGCGCTGGGACGCCGGCTACGCGCATACGAGGTCGGTGCTGGCGCGCGCGCCGTGGATCGGCGAATTCGATCCGCTGTCGGGCGTGGTGCTGCACGAGTACATCGACGAGATGAAGCTGGCCGCGGAATAGCGTCCGCTTCATCGAATTGCCACAGGCCGTGCGGATTGTCGTGGCCGATCCGCCGTCGCGAGGCTGTGCAAGTGGTATCCGCGAACGATCTGGAAGCGGCTCTCGATCGGGTCTGCGCTCACGCGGCAGGGCCGGTGCCGGGCGTGTTCGGTCCTGACACGATGACCTGGCGGATCGATCGGGAGGCCGTGATCTTCCTCGGCGCCGGTCGTGCGCTGCTGCTGCAACTCTCGCATCCCTGGGTCGCCGCTGCCATCGCCGAGCATTCCAACACCTTTGCCGATCCGATCGGCCGCTTCCATCGCACCTTCGACATCGTCTTCGCCATGGTGTTCGGGTCGCTCGATCGGGCCATGCTGTCGTCGCGGCAGTTGCACCGGCGCCACGCCATGATAGTCGGCGAGATTCCGGAGACCGTTGGCCCATTCGCGGCCGGCTCGCGTTACTGCGCCAACGACATCCCGTCGCTGCGCTGGGTTCACGCGACGCTGGTCGAGACCGCGCTGATGGCGCACGATCTGGTCCTGCCGCCGTTCTCGGCCGAGGAGCGCGAGCGCTATTGGGTCGAGAGCCGGACGTTTGGCGCCTTGTTCGGATTGACGCCGAATGATCTACCCGCCGACTGGTCCGGCTTCGCAGCGTACACCGCAGCGATGACGCGGTCGGACACGCTGACCGTCAGCCCGGCCGCGCGGGAGATCGCCGCGCAGATTTTTGGCGGCGCGCGACCGTGGTTGCGGCCGCCGCGATGGTACGGCGCGCTGACGGCAAGCCTCTTGCCGGAACGCCTGCGAGCAGGTTTTGGATTTGAGCTCGACCCGCGCGACAAGAGGGCAGCCGACAACGCGCTGCGGTGGATCAAGCGTGTCTATCCGAAATTGCCGGATCGGCTGCGTTACGTCGGCCCGTATCAGGAAGCGCAGGCGCGCCTGCGAGGCGAGGCTCAGCCCGACTGGATGACACGTTGCCTGAACCGCGCCTGGATCGGCCGGCCGCAAATGGATGTGCGCGGGAAGGAGTGAGGGTTTTCGCGCTCAGCTCCGTCGTCCTGAGGTGCGAGTGGCGCGATGCAAAGCATCGCGCCGGGAGCCTCGAAGGATGTACGGCGCCGCTGTTGTAACCGGGCCGTCGCCCTTCGAGGGTTGCCGAAGAGGCGAGCACCTTCAGGGTGACGGTGAGGGATAAGCGCTCGCAACGGAGCGTGCGGAGGCGCCTCGGGCCGGCCTCACACCGTCGCCAGTTTCCGATACAGCTTGCTATAGCTTCCTGCCGAGATGCTCCACGAGAACGAGCGGCCCATGGCGCTGCGGCGCATGGTGTCGAGCTGATCTTGCGTCATGAAAGCCTCGAAGGCGCGACGGACGCCGCCCAGGAAGGATTCGTGTGAGGGTTTTTTGAACAGGAAGCCGGTCTCGCCGTCGGTGATGGTTTCGGCCAGGCCACCGGTCTGGTGGCCGATCGGCAGCGAGCCGAAGCGTTGCGCATACATCTGGCTGAGTCCGCATGGCTCGAAGCGCGACGGCATCAGCGTAAAATCGCTGCCGGCAAAAATGCGGCGCGCGTGGGCGTCGTTGAAGCCGATAGTGACGCCGATCGCGTCGGGGCGGCGGCGATGGGCCTCAACCAGCGCCTGCTCGAGAGCGGGCTCGCCGGAGCCGGTGACGACGATCTGCCCGCCGGCGTCGACAATCTCGTCTGCGGCCGACAGCACGAGGTCGATCCCCTTCTGGTGCACGAGACGCGCGACGATCGCGAACATCGGCCCGCGCGAGACCGCGAGCCCGAACTGCTTGCGCACATAATCCGCATTGGCTTGCTTGCCGACCCAGTCGCCGGCGCCGAATTGCTGTGCGAGTTGGGCGCAGGAGCGCGGGTCCCAGCTCTCGTCGATGCCGTTGAGGATGCCGGTCAGTTCGGCCGCATCGGAACGGACGCGCAGCAGGCCTTCGAGGCCGCAGCCGAATTCCGCCGTGGTGATCTCGCGGGCGTAGGTGCCGCTGACGGTAGTGAGGTGGGAGGCATAGACCAGCCCTGCCTTGAGGAAGGAGAGCTGGTCGTAGAACTCGACGCCGTCGATGTGGAATGAGCTTTCGGGGACACCGATCCGGCGCAGCGACTCCTTCGGGAAGAGACCCTGATAGGCGAGATTATGGATGGTCAGGACCGACGGCAGATTGCTGCCGCGCCAGGCGAGATAGGCCGGCACGAGCGAAGCCTGCCAGTCATTGGCATGGATCAGGTCTGCTGCCCAATTCTTGTCCAGTTTGCCCATGGCAAGCTCGGCGGCAGCCGAGGCAAAACGCGCGAAACGGATATCGTTATCAGGCCAGTCGCGTCCGGACTCGTCGCCGTAGGGGTTGCCGGGCCGGTCGTAGAGCTGTGAGCACAACAGCACATAGACCGGCATTCCGTCCTTGGTCGCGGCCCGGCCGAGCGAGCAGGCCGGCATCTCCGCAAACGCCGGACAGCGGCCAACGACCTGAATATGCGTGAGTTGTTCGATGATGTCGCGATAGCCGGGCAGCATGATCCGGATATCGGCGAAGGGGCGTAGCGCTCGGGGAAGGGCAGCAGAGACGGCACCGAGTCCGCCGACGCGGACGAAGTCGTCCATCTCTGTCGTGACGAATAAGACCCTCAAGAACAAATGCCCCCTGCTGATCCCGATTGCTGCTATGCAAGATCGGGTCCAGTTGTCCCAAGCCCCCCACGAGACGCATCGGTTCGGTAAAGACTTTCCTACTCAGCCGCCGCCCTTTAGGGTCGGGCGACAACGACGGGGAACATCGATGGTTCCTACGGGGACACAAGGGGAGACGTGGCCGGCATGCAGCCAGCAGATAGGCATGAGGGGACGACGACAAAGCCCTTTGCGGGCCTCAGGGTCCTGGATTTTTCGACCACCATCGCCGGCCCCCACTGCGCCCGGATGCTCGCAGACATGGGCGCCGAGGTCATCAAGATCGAGACCGATGGCGGAGAGACGATGCGGACCCGGCCCCCGCTGCGCAACGGCTGCAGCACCGTGTTCGGCCAGCTGAATGTCGGCAAGAAGAGCGTGGTGCTCGATCTCAAGTCCGAGGACGGACGAGAGGCGGCGCGCCGGCTGGCGGCGACTTCAGACATCCTGGTCGAGAATTTTCGCCCGGGCGTGATGCGCCGCCTGCGGCTCGATTACGACAGCCTGCGTTCGGCCAACGAGAGGCTGATCTACTGCTCGATCTCCGGCTACGGCCAGAGCGGTCCGTCCGCCGAGCTGCCGGCCTATGCGCCGGTGATTCATGCCGCCTCGGGCTACGACATGGCGCATCTCGCCTACCAGCCCGGCCGTAACAGGCCGGACTATTGCGGCATCTACCATGCCGACGTCGTCACCGGCACCTACGGCTTTGGCGCGATCGCCTCCGCGCTCTACCAGCGCACGGCGACCGGGCTCGGCCAGCACATCGACGTCTCCATGCTGGAATCGATGCTGACGCTGACGGTGATCGAATTGCAGAGCTCGCAATTCGCGGTGAAGCCGCCGCCGCGCCCGATGTTCGGCCCGACCGAGACCGCCAGCGGTTTTGTCATGATCACGGTCGCCAGCGAGAAGACGTTCCGGGCCCTGATGGGCGTAATCGGCCGGCCCGAATGGATCTCCGATCCACGCTTCTCTTCCTATGCCTCGCGGCGCGAGAACTGGGCCGACATGATGGACGGCGTCGAAGCGTGGTCGCGACAACTGTCGACCGACACATGTCTTGTCGCGCTGAGCGCAGCCGGCGTGCCGGCCTCGGCCTATCGCACCATCAAGGAAGCCCTTGATGATCCGCAGCTCGCGCACCGGCAGGCACTCTCATCGGTGGAGGATGGAGGCGGCGCGTTCAGGGTGATCAATCTGCCATTCCGAATGACCGGAGCCGACACCACGCCAGGCAAGACCATGGCCGAGCTCGGTGAGCATACGCGCGCACTGCGCGAGGAGATCGGCCTCGGCGAGGCCCCGTCAGTTTAAGCGGCGCGGCTAACGGGTTTGTCTCGTTCCACCAGCCATGGCATGGTGGTAGCGATAACGAGAAGCATGCCGGGAGGATTCCGATGAAGAGTTTCAAGGTCGCCGATTTCAAGGCGCCGCTGCAGGAGTTCGACGAGGCGACGCCGCAACCTTCGGGCACGCAGGTCCTGATCAAGGTGAAGGCCGCCGGCGTCTGCCACAGCGATCTCCACATCTGGGAAGGCGGCTACGATCTCGGCCATGGCCGCAAGCCGCTGTCGCTGAAGGAACGCGGCATCAATTTGCCGCTGACCATGGGGCATGAAACCGTCGGCGAGGTGCTGGCGTTCGGTCCGGACGTGAAGCCGACCGATCAAGGCGAGCTCAGGCTCGGCGATACCGGCCTGGTCTATCCCTGGATCGGCTGCGGCAAATGCACGACGTGCCTGGCCGGTGACGAGAACATGTGCCTGACACCGCGCTCGCTCGGCGTCTATTGCGACGGCGGCTATTCCGATCACATGCTGGTGCCGCATCCGCGCTATGTGCTCAATCTCAAAGGGCTCGATCCGGCGTCGGCCGCGCCCTACGCCTGCTCGGGCGTCACCACCTACAGCGCGCTGAAGAAGGTCGAGCAGTACTTTGACACGCCCATCGTGATGTTCGGCGCCGGCGGCCTCGGCCTGATGGCGCTGTCGCTGCTGAAGGCAATGGGCGGCAAGGGGGCGATCGTGGTCGACATCGACGCCAAAAAGCGAGAAGCCGCCGAGAAGGCCGGCGCGCTTGCGACCGTCGATCCCAAGGCGGGCGACGCGCTGGAGCAACTGGCCAAGAAAGCGGGCGGGCCCATCCGCGCGGTGATCGACCTCGTCGGCAATGCCGCGACGACGCAGCTCGGCTTCGACTGCCTGACCAAAGGCGGCAAGCTCGTCATCGTCGGCCTGTTCGGCGGCGGCGCGACCTGGGCGCTGCCGCTGATCCCGATCAAGGCCGTGACGATCCAGGGCAGCTATGTCGGCAACCTGCGCGAGACCCAGGAGCTGCTCGACCTCGTCCGCGCCAAGAACGTCGCGCCGATCCCGGTGACGACGGCGCCGCTGAGCAAAGCCAACGATGCGCTATTGCAGCTGCAGCAGGGCGCAGTGGTCGGGCGCACCGTGCTGACGCCGTAATTGCGCACTCTCTCCTCCGTCATTGCGAGGAGCGAAGCGAAGAAGCAATCCAGAAATCCCTCCGCGGAGACAGTCTGGATTGCTTCGTCGCCAGCGCAAAATTGCTTCGCAATCTTGTCGCGGGCTCCTCGCAATGATGCTCGCTCCTTCCTCGAGGCCTCTTAAATGTCCGCAAACAACGCCTTCCACATTGCCGTGCTCGCCGGTGACGGCATCGGTCCCGAAGTCATGGCGCCCGCGCTCGAAGTCCTGCGCAAGATCGGGGCGAAGTCGGATTTGCGCTTCCGCTTCACCGAGGCGCCCGCCGGCGCCAACAATTATCTGGCGACCGGCAAGTCGATGCCTGACTCGACCATCAAGCTCTGCGAGGAGGCGGATGCTATCCTGCTCGGAGCCTGCGGCCTGCCGTCGGTGCGTTACCCCGACAATACCGAGATCGCGCCGCAGATCGAGCTGCGCTTCATCTTCGATCTCTATGCCGGCGTGCGGCCGGCGCGGCTGATACCCGGCGTGCCGAGCCCGATCGTCGGTGCCGACAAGCGCGGTATCGATCTCGTCGTGATCCGCGAATCCACCGAGGGCCTGTTCGCCTCGATGGGCAAAGGCGTCGTCACTCATGACGATGCGCGCGAGACCATGTTGATCACGCGCAAGACCTCCGAGCGCCTGTTCGACTTCTCGTTCCGCCTCGCCGAGCGGCGCAAGGCGCGCGGCAAGCAGGGCTCGCTTGCCTGCGTCGACAAGGCGAACGTGTTCAAGGCGTTCGCGTTCTTCCGCGGCATCTTCGACGAGATCGCGAAGAAACATCCTGGTGTGAAGACCGATCGGCTCTATGTCGACGCGTGCTCGGCGATGCTGGTCAAGCGTCCCTGGGATTTCGACGTAATGGTGATGGAGAACATGTTCGGCGACATCGTGTCCGACATCACCGCGAGCCTGATCGGTGGCCTCGGCATGGCACCCTCAGCCGACATCGGTGACACCTACGCCGTGTTCCAGCCGTGCCACGGCACCGCGCCCGACATCATGGGACAGGGCAAGGCCAATCCCACGGGGATGATCCTGTCGGCGGCGATGATGCTGGACTGGCTTGCCGACAAGCACGGCGTCGAGAGCGCGATGGAGGCGGGCGAAAGAATCGAGCGCGCGGTGGATCAGGTCTATGCCGACGGGCTCAAGCCGATGGAGTTTGGTGGCAGCAACGGCACGGCCGACATCACGAAGGCAGTGCTCGCGGCCCTGTAGCCGCCCCCGCGAGAGAAAGGGGCCTCGCGGCCCCTTCGTCGTTACCAGCGGCGCCAGTGGCGATGGCCCCAGCCCCACGGACGCGGGCCGTAGAAACGCCGAGGGGCGTAGAAGCCGTAGGCGCCGTAATAGTTCGGGCGCCACCAGCACCGGCCCCATGGATTACAAACCCAGCGCACTTGATCGACATGGGCGGCCGGACCGCTGGCGACCTTGTCGGCCTGCGGAATGCCGTTCGGCATCGCCGCGAGCGCTTGTCCCGACGCCAGCGCCACGCTGCCGAGGGCAGCCAGACCAAGAACAGCCAATTTGAGTTTCATCGCGATCTCCCTCGTTGGTGCCGGGAGAACTTGCGGCAAATCAGTTGGTTGCAATCGCGGCGCTGTGCGGCGAGGAATTTAATCTTCGTGAATGAAGGTTCAGCTTCTCGGCGTCACTTCCCCGAAAACTGCGGCTTCCGCTTCTCCATGAAGGCCTGCCGGCCCTCGCGGAAATCGGTGCTGTCCATACATGCCGTGCCGATCGCCTTGATGGCGTCCATGTCGCGCGCGCTCTCGTCCTTCAGCACCTCGGCGATGGTGATCTTGGCCGCCTTGATCGCGAGCGGCGCGTTCTGCGAGATCGTGATGGCGATCGCCATCGTCTCGCCCCAGAGCTGGTCGTCCGGGATCACGCGTTCCACGAGACCGATGCGCAGCGCCTCCGTGGAATCGATGCGCATGCCCGTGTACATCAGGAGCCGTGCCCAGGACGGACCGACCAGCGACACCAGGTGCTTCAAGCCGTCATAGCCATAGGCGATGCCGAGCTTCGCCGCGGGAATGCCGAATTGGCTGTCATGCGCCGATATCCTGATGTCGGCGAGCATCGCGAGCTGCATGCCGCCGCCGAGGCAAAAGCCCTGGATGCATGCGATCGTCGGCTTCGGGTAATCGGCGAGCAGCGCGCGCTGGGCGGCGCTGCGCTTGCCATACTCTTCGGAGGCCGCCGCGTTGTGCCTGACCTTCTCGAACTGGCTGATGTCGGCGCCTGACACGAACGCCTTCCCGCCGGCGCCACGCAGGATCACGACGCGCACCGCGTCGTCGTCGCGCAAGGCCGTCAGCGCTTCGCCAAATCCCTCCCACATCTCCAGCGACATCGCGTTGCGCTTGTCGGGATTGTTGAAGGTGATGATGCCGACGCCGTCGGTCACCTGCTTGAGGATCTTGCCGTCGGCGTAGGGAGTTTCTTGGGACAGATCAGGCATCGCGCGCTCGCTCGTCGGTTGGCGAGGCGTAATGTGCTGTCAGGCCGAGGCCCGGGTCAATCGTGGCGGGGATGCGGGCTTGCATCCGGCCGTGCCGCCATTGCATGCCTACTGCGGCATCCTATTGGGCCATGTGCGCGGTCAGCGGATGGTTGCCGGCATTGCTGAAGAACGCCGCCTCTTCGGCCGTCGCCTCCAGCAACTGCTCGTCCTGGTTATAGACGTCGTTGCGGAACTGGATGGTCTGGTCCTTGGTCATCCAGGCCGTCAGATAAATCCAGGCCACCGGCACCTTCCTGGCCATGGCGACCTCCTGATGCTGACCGGTCGCGATCTCGGCGTCGATCGCTGCGCGCGTCCATTTCGGCTGGTCCTTGAGCAGCCAGGCGGCGAGATCGCGCACATTGTCGACACGGGAGCAGCCGTGGGAATCGAAGCGGTAATCGTCGCTGAACAGGCTGCGCTGGTTGGTGTCGTGCATATAGACCGAGTACGAGTTCGGCATGTCGATCTTCACGGCGCCTAGCGCGTTGAAGCTGCCGTTCTGCTGGCGCACGGTGAAATTAGGTGTGTGCGTGCCCGACCAGTCGACCGAATGCGGATCGATCGGATTGTCGTGGCCGTCGAGCACCTCCATGTGCATGCGCGACAGATAGGTGGGGTCCTTGCGCATGTGCGCGGAGATCTCGGTCTGGGCGATCGAGGACGGCACCGTCCAGGTCGGGTTGAGGACGACGCCGGTGATCTCCGCCGTCAGCGTGGGGGAGGGCTTTTCGGTCTTGCCGACGATGACACGATAGCGCCGCACCACGACGTCGTTCTCGACCGCCTCGGCAAAGGCCGCGGGGATGTTGACCACGACATAGCGCCGGCCGAAGCTGAAATTGGTGTTCTCGAGCCGCTCCAGCGAAGCCTCGAGCTGGCGAATGCGCTTCTGCACCGGGACATTCATCGCGGCGAAGGTGCGCGGCGTCATCAGGCCGGTCGGCGCAAGACCGTGGCGGGCCTGGAAGCGCTTCACGCCGTCGGCGAGATCCTGGTCGAAAGCACCGCTCGCCTTCTCGGCCGCGAGATCGCCGGTGAGGATCAGGCGCTTGCGCAGCAGATCGTCATTGGCGCCCTGGACGCCGAGTGCGAACTTGGCGTCCGCGGGGATCGTCGGCCAGCCGCCGCGCACCGCGAGATCGGAATAGCTCAGCGCCGCGTCCTTGATCCGCTGGGCGGTGCCCTCGTCGAAGGTCGGCTCATGGGTCAGCGCCAGCGCTGCGGCCGAGCGACTCTCGGGCGTCGACGCCGATGCCGCAGCCGCGGTCTTCGGGACGGCAGCGTGGGCCGGGTTGGCGGCGGCCGGGACAGTGCCGGACGGGGCGGCCGTCTTGGGCCCGGCCTGACCGGTGGTCTCGGACTGCGCGAATGCGGACGCGCTGGCGAGGAGGCCCACGGCAATGATCAAGGCATGGCATTTCGGCATCTGTCTGGTCTTTCCCATGAGGTCGAGGCCCCGACGGGCGCTCGCATCGGCAATGTTCGGCAGCCCATGCCGCCAACGCCGATTCGCTGAAATCGGCGGGACGCTAGGGCATCGAGGTTACGGTCCCACTAAGCAAGTCGTCTCGAAGCGCCCGGGCGTGCTCGCCGGGGCTCTCTCGACTGGGTCGCGGCAAGGCTGGGGCGGGTTCGCGAAATCAGCGATCGATGGCCGTCAAAAGCGAATGAAGGCAATAAAAAAAAGGCGGCCACGCCGCCCCAACAACCAAAGCTCGCGCACACGTGGCGCGGACCAAATCTGATCTCCTCATGTTCCGGACATCATGCTCCCAGACATCATGCTCCCAGACATCATGCTCCCAGACATCATGTCTCAGCCATCAGGTCTCGCCAATCCAGCCGCGCCCCCGCGACGCGGCGGATTGAACATCGGCCATGAAGGCCGGACCTTCGACCGGCTCAGCTCTCGTTGGCCGCGATCGATTCCATCAGCGAGACGAGCTGACGCTGCACCGTCTGATCCTTGATCTTGCTGTAGGCGCGCAGCAGGCGGAGGCTGAAAGCCGAGTCCAGGAACAGGAGGCTTTCGACTTCGCGGGCCTTGTTGTCGCCGTCATAGAAGAAGGTCACCGGCACGTCGAGGGCGGAGGCGATCTGCTGAAGCCGAGCCGCGCCGACGCGATTGACGCCCTTCTCGTACTTCTGCACCTGCTGGAAGCTCACGCCGAGCTTTTCGCCGAGCTCGGCCTGCGAGATCTTCATCTCGACGCGCCGCAGACGGATGCGCTTGCCAAGCTCGATGTCCGGCTTGCCGGCGCTGCGCTGCTTCATTCTCTTCGCCGCTGCTTTCATTTTCGTTTTCACCTTTGTTCTTCGGTTGAAAATCCCCCGAAGAGCTGGGTCAGGGGTTCGCCCATATAAGAGTCCTTGAATTCATGCGGATGCACGAATTCTTCCTTAAACCACGGGAAGCGAGCCGGATTGAAAGCTTCGATCAGCCAGTCAATCATGTGCCGCACACGGGGAATCCGGCCGCTACCAGGATGGTACGACAACCAGATATCCAGCGGTCGGTTCAACTCGACCTCCAGTGGAATCAGCTTCCCGCCAAGCGCAATGGCGTAACTCGGGAATACGCCGATTCCGGCGCCATTGGCGACAGCCCAATAGTTGGCGCTCGAGACGTTGGTCTTCATGACCAGAAGGTCACGTTCCGGAACGCCCGGGAAGAAGCTCTCAAAGGTTTCCTTGGCGGCGATCTGATCGGCGAATTGCAGCACAAGGCGATGCTTGATCAATTCCAGAGCCGAGCGGGGCGCGCCATATTTCTCGACGTAACCCTTGGAGGCCCAGAACATCAAATGCATGCGGCCGAGCCGCACCAGCTTGACGTCGAGCGCCGAGGGACGCGACAGATGGATAGCGACGTCGGCCTCGTGGCGGGAAACGTCGGCCGAGCGCATCGCGCAGTGCAGGTCGACCAGGACATTCGGATAGGCCTGCTGGAATTCGACCAGCCGCGGGGCGAGCCAGAACGTGCCCAACCCTTCCGTGACGGCGACGCGGACCTCGCCGGTGAGCGCGTTGGCCGTCGAATCGCTGGTGCGCAGCACGTCGAAGGCCGCCGCCTCCATGCGCTCGACGGCGGAGACGACCAGTGCGCCTTCATCGGTGAGGTGAGTGCCGTGGACGTCGCGGGTGAAAAGGGTTGTGCCGGTCTGGCGTTCGAAATCGTCGATTCGCCGGCGTACAGCATTGATCGACAGGGACAGGCGTTCGGCCGCCGAGCGAAAACTTCCGCGTCGAACGACTTCCAGGAAAATGCGGGCCGCGTCCCAATCGGAGAGGCCGCTGATGTTTGTCTTTAGGCGTTCTTCCTGTGGAACGCCCCTTTCCGCTAAGGAGTGCATACAAGTCCCTTCGGGTTGCTAAACTGGCAGAATCCAGCGCAAACCACAACCACGGCGGGTTGCGGGGTGGCGAGTTTTGAACGCCATACTTACCGCGCCCGAGACGGTATTGGGGTGTGTCTGGCGCTGGGAATCGGGCTAATTCTTGCCCGGAAGAGGGGTAGACGTGCATTCCGTTGCGAGCCCAGGAATGGCTGCGGGAATTGCGTGGTCCATGCGGACCGCAGGGTGGCGTGCGGGATTTGGGCGTGTCCCCGGAATCGATCAATCGCATCCGGCCGAATGTTTTGTCATTGACCGTTGCGACGCTCGCCGCGTCAACCGCAGAGCGATGCTGTCTGGAACCGCAGTTTCCACGCGAACACGCATTGAAATCGTCTTCGAGAGCACGGACTCTCCGTGCTATCCTCGGTTCGCTTTGGGGCCGAGGGGATCGCTTCAAGCACGTCTCGTAGCTCGAATTAACTGAAAGAACTCCGGTGTCGCATTCAGACCAACAATTGCAGTCAGTGCTCGAGACGCTCGAGGAGTGCCGCAAGGTTCTCAAGGAGAGCAACAGCCGTGAATCGGCTGAGTTGCTTTCGATCGTCATCCTCGACGTGAGGATGAAGCTCAAAGGAATTGACAGTGCCGACCTCAAGGCGCTGTGCGACGAAATGCTGCGGAGCGCTGCCAGCGAGCCGCTATCCCCCTCCAAGCAGACGCAGGACCAGCCCCGGCGTCCGCTGCTCCGCGTGGTGAAATAGCCGCGCCGCCTGATCTCGCTTTTTTGCGAGATTTGTGCGCGTCCCGATGCCGTATCTGTGATCGCAGACGGCATCGGGAGGAGCCCTGGTTTGATTGCGCCTCTGTTGCGCATTCCCCGGCATCGGCTACACCAGAGCCGGTTCGGCTCCGGTCCCGCGCGCATTCCCCGCGCCCGGCCCGAGGGCCCGGGATGGCTCCGACTGCATCATGCAACATGTTTCGATTACGGCCGCGCTGATTGCCGGTCTCGTCAGCTTCCTCTCACCCTGCGTCTTGCCCCTGGTTCCGCCCTATCTGATCTATCTCACCGGCGCCACGATCGAGCATGTCGAGAGCAATGAGCCGGATACGGCCTCGAAGCGCGCGATCATGATGGCGGCGCTGCTGTTCGTGCTCGGCTTCTCCACGGTGTTCGTGGCGCTCGGCGCCAGCGCCTCTCTGATCGGCTCGATGATCCGCGCCTGGTCGGCGGAACTGTCGATCCTCGCTGGCATCGTCATCATCATCATGGGCCTGCACTTCCTCGGGCTGACGCGGATCGGCCTGTTGATGCGCGAGGGCCGCTTGAGCGCGCCAAAACCCGTCGGCCTCTGGGGCGCCTATGTGATGGGACTCGCCTTCGCATTCGGGTGGACGCCCTGCATCGGCCCGATCCTCGCCGCGATCCTCTCGATCGCCGCGGCTGAAGCGACGGTGACGAAGGGCGCAGGGCTGCTCGCGGTCTATTCCGCAGGTCTCGGCGTTCCCTTCCTGATCGCAGCGCTGATGATCGAGCAGTTCTCGAAACTATTCGGCCGCATGAAGGGCCAACTCGTCAATGTGGAGCGCGCCATGGGCGTGCTGATGGTGATCACCGGCATCGGCTTCCTCACCGGCGCGGTCTCCAATGTGAGCATCTGGCTGCTGGAGACGTTTCCGGCACTGCAGACGATCGGGTAGGCGCGCGGCTCTCCCCGTGGCGGCCTCCGGAAGTTGCTTCGGGCGATTGTCCGTCTGGTCCAACGGAAACGCCTCGAGCGCGCCTGATCAGCCGAACTGCGCGGTGAGCAGAAATGCGTGTGCAATGACGGCATCGTGGGAGGCGAGGAGCAGGCTCAAGCACCATGGCAGGAGTGAGGCCAGCGCTATCAGTTCGAACTCGGACGCCAGCGGGGATCGGGTTCTGCCTCTGGCTCAGTGGGCAAGGGGACGCCTTCCCAGGACGTGGCAGGTTTCACTGACCGTTGATTGGCGAGAGGTCCGGAAAGTTCCAAAAAGGTTCCAGTCCCTTCGTTGTGGCGCACCCGTTGAATCGCAATGAGCGTTAACTGCAGTCCCAGCTCACCCCAAATCGCGCCAGCGCCTTGCGGTCGATCTCGACACCGAGGCCGGGAGCGTCGGGCACACGAACGAGGCCCTTCACATGCTCGATCGGCTGTTTCAGAATTTCCTGCCGGATCGGATGTTCGGTACGGTCGAATTCGAGGAGCGGCTCGAGAGGCGCCAGCGAGGTCGGGGTGTGCGAGGGCAGCACGGCGAGGAGCTGAAGCGAGGCCGCGATCGCGATGCCGGTGCCCCAGACATGCGGATTGTAGCGGATGCCGAAGGCCTCGCTCATGTCGGCGATCTTCTTGCATTCCGTGAGGCCGCCGGCCGCGCAGGTGTCGGGCTGGGCGATATCGAGCGCGTGCGAGGCGAACAGATCGCGGAAGCCGAAGCGCGTGAACTCGCACTCGCCGCCGGCGATCGGGATTGTCAGCGCGGATTTCACCGCGCGATAGCCCGCAACGTCCTCCGGCGGCACCGGCTCCTCGAACCATCCGATGTCGTGGGCTTCGATCAGCCGTCCGAGCCGGATCGCGGCGACGGCGTCATAGGCGTGGTTGGCATCGACCATCAGCGCGACATCAGGACCGATCGCCTCGCGCACGGCGCGCGTAACCGCGGCGTCCTCAGCGATGCCAAAGCCGACCTTCAGCTTCACGGCGCGAAAGCCTTCCCCGGCATAGGAGGCCGCTTCATCCGGCAGGTATTCGAGCGGATCGCCCGATTTGCGCCGGTAAAGTCCGGTGGCATAGGCCTGCACCTCGTTACGCGCCGCGCCGCCGAGCAGCTGATGCGCGGGCACGCCAAAATGCTTGCCCTTGATGTCCCACAGCGCGATGTCGATGCCGCTGAGGCCCTGGATCACGACGCCCTTCTGGCCGTGGTCGCGTAAACGCGCGTAGATCGTCTGCCACAACACATCCGTGCGTAGCGGATCTTTGCCGATCAGCCAGGATGCGACGTTGTTCACCACGGCCGCCGTCATCCGCGCCGGGCCGTAGCATTCGCCCCAGCCGGTCAGGCCCGTATCGGTCTCGATCTCGACCAGCATCGCGGTGCGGCTGTCGTACCAGGCCCGCGAATAGGCAAAAGCTTGCGAGAGCTTTGCCTCGAGGAAGTGGCCGCGAATCCCCGTGATCTTCATCGCCGACGTCCTCCGTTCACCGCTCCCCATCGAGCGCGCAAATGACCGTGCAGATCACGCCGCGCGGCAAGAAGTCCACCGTTGCCTCGCCGCCGAGCTGATCGCGTGCGCTGCGCTCGATCAGGCGCGAGCCGAAGCCGCGCTGCACGGGCGCCGTCACCAACGGGCCGCCGAGCTCGGTCCAGATCAGCCGCAACCGCGGCTTCGGCGCGTCGGCGATGACCTCCCATTGCAGCGTCACTCGGCCGGTCTGGTTGGACAGCGCGCCGTATTTCGCGGCATTGGTGGCGATCTCGTGCACGATCATCGACAGCACCACGGCAAGCCGTGGAGACAGTGGCACCGCGGGGCCGGCGATCCGGATTCGATCGGGATTTGCGAGCAGGAACGGCTGGAGCGCGCGCGCGATCACGTCCCGCAGCTCCGAGCCGGCCCACTTCTCCTGGCTGAGGAGATTGTGCGCTTCGGCAAGCGCGCCAAGGCGGCCCTCGAACTTTGTTCGCTCGTCGCGGCTTGCGCTGCGAAACGTCTGCACCGCGATGGCCTGCATCAAGGCGAGCGTATTCTTGACGCGGTGGTTGAGCTCCTCGATCAAGAGACTGTGCAGCATCTCCCCGCGCGCGATCGTTGTCGCCATCCGGACCGCAAAGGTCAGACCGACAAGCAGCAGCACGCCGCCGATCAGGCTGGTGATTGCGATGTTGCGCCACAATGGCGCGATCAGCGAACTCTCGGTGACGCCGGCAACGACCGTCCAGCCCGTCAGCCGCGACCGCGTATAGGCGGAGGACAGTGCGACACCATCCAGCGAAACAGTCGAGAGGGTGGCTTCCGGGGTGCGAAACATGGTGTCGTAGAGCGCGCCCGACGCCCTCTTGCCGAACGTCTCGGCCGGGTTGGGAGCCCGAGCAAATACCAGACCTTTTGCGTCCAGAAGCGACACGGTCCATCGATCATTCGGCCGCTGCCGCTCGACAAGCTTCTGGAATATCGCAATGGGTGGACTGAAGGACAGCGCATAGGCGACTTCGCCATCGCGCAGCACGGGGACTTCGACCGTCACAATGGGCCGTTTCTTCGTCGCCCCGACGAACAGGTCGGAATATTGCGGCGCCTTGCTCGCGAACACCCGCTCGACGATCTCGTGGTTGTTGCGTGGCGGCAGGTTCATCGTTTCGGTCGTCGCCGTCGAGAACAGCTGGTGCCCGGACCGGTCGGCCAGCAGCAGGACGCTGTCCTCGCCATACTGACTGATGAAGCCGACGGCCAATCGGCGGAAGCCCTCGAAGTCTCCGTTGCGCAAGGACTCGCTGAGCGCGAGCACCTGCAGTCCGCCCGTCATCCGCTGCACCTCGGAATCGAGCACGAGGCGCATGCTTCGCACCGTCTCGAGCACCCGGCGTGTCGCATCGCTGCGGTCCTGACGGTAGTTGGAATAAGCGAGGCCGACGGCGAAGGCGATCAGCGGCAACATCGTTCCCGTGACCAGGAGAGCGAGCCGGACCGGCAGGGAGAGCTTTGACAAAAGCGGGCGTCCCGGTTCCGGCGCTGTGGCGCCGGATTATGATTTTGTCAAACCATACGGTCAGTGTGTGAGCTGCGCCACGAATTTTCGTCTCCGGGTAGCGGATCGGGGACGTTTTGCAGCGCAGTCCCCCGCGGTTCAGCTCATACTTACGGCGGTGAGCAGCAGGCACACGGCATACACCGCTGCCAGGCTCAGCCCGGCGATGCGGGCTTCTCGATGCGATGTCATGTGATGAACTCCGCAGGAGCGACCGCCCTCGCGGGCGGCCGCCCCTGCATCAGGCCTTAATCAATTTCCTGCACGACGGCTCGCGTGCCGGGATCCACCAGCATCACGCGATCGCCGGAATAGACGTAGCGATACCTTGTCAGAGCCGGACCCCAATCCTCCGGAACCGCCTCGAGCGTGACGTCGCTCGGAACCGTGGCGCCGACGACGATCTTCTCCTTGGTCGTCACCGGCCGCAGATGATGTTCGGTGACGTAGGATTTGATCCGCGTCCGGTATTGCGGCTCGATTTGAACCGCCGCGGCATGACTGGTTCCAGTCGTCGTCACCACGGTCGATTGCGCGAACGCGCCGGTCGAGATCATCATCACTGCTGCGGATAGCAGGAACAGCTTCTTCATTTTGTCCTCCTCACGAATAAGCCCCGCACCAACAGCTCACAGCACATGACGTTCCCGGCCGATAGGAACAAATTGCTAGTTTTTCCCGTTTGTAGATCGACCGGGCGCAGAATGTCCGGCAATTGGAGGAGGAGAGAATGAAGTTGAGGATCGCAACCGCAGCCGTGATGATTGCTGCATTCACCGTGCCGGCGTTCGCGGCCGACGAATTCTACGTCGTGCAGGACGTCAAGACCAAGAAGTGCACGGTCGTCGACAAGAAGCCGACCGACACCAGCATGACCGTCGTCAGCCCCTCGGGCACGGTCTACAAGTCGCGCTCGGAGGCTGAGAGCAGCATGAAGACCGTCAAGGTCTGCACGTCAAACTGAGGAGGACGACAAAAATGCCGGTTTTGATTTTGTGGGCCGTCCCCGCCGTGCTGGTGATCGGCGGCGGCATCTATTTGATTGGCCATTTCCACTAGAGCATGATCCGGAAAAGTGTGAAGCGGTTTTCCGAAAAGATCGTGCTCAAACAAAGGAGCTGAAGCGCGATGACGATTCGACCCGATCTCATCGCGCTTTAGGAAAATAGCAACAGGCTTCGCGATCGCTCGCAAAGCCTGTTGCAACAAATGTCGGGATTCTCAGAGATTGCTGTCGGTGATGGCGGCGTAGACCATGCTGCGCAGCTCGCGGCGGAGCGGGTAGGCGCTCGACGGCAGCACCTGCGTCATGAAAATGGTGATCAGCTCCTCGGCCGGATCGATCCAGAACGAGGTCGTCGCCGCGCCGCCCCAATTGTATTCGCCGGGGCTGCCGGCGATCAGGGTCTCGGCGGGACGCATCGTCACCGCAAAACCGAGGCCGAAGCCGATGCCGTTGTAGGTCGCCTCCGAGAACAGTGAGCGCGACACATCAGGCAGAGCCTGTCCGCCGGGAATGTGATTGCTGGTCATCAGCGCCAGGGTCTTCGGTCCGATCAAGCGGACGCCGCCAAGCTCGCCGCCGTTGAGCAGTGCGCGGCAGAAGGTGAGATAGTCAGCCATCGTGGAGCACAGCCCGCCGCCACCGGAGATGAAGGATGGCGGGGACAGGAACGAGCTCTTGGTCGGGTCGTCCTGGAGCGTCAGCCCTTCCCGGCGCTGGCCGGCATGCATGGTGAAGCCACCGCCGGGATCGGCGTTGTAGCAGGCGGCGAAGCGATGCGCCTTCGAGGTCGGCACATGAAAATCGGTATCGGTCATGCCGAGCGGATCGAGGATGCGTGTTTTCAGGAATTGCTCGAACGGCATTCCCGAGATCTTGCCGACGAGATAGCCGATCACGTCGGTCGAGACCGAGTAGTTCCAGGACTCGCCCGGCGAGAACTCCAGCGGAATTTTTGCGAGGCTCTCGATCATGCCATCGAGCGTGCCCGATTTCTCGACCTCGCCGATCTTCTCGGCGCGATAGGCGGCATCGACATTGGAGCGCTGCTGGAAGCCGTATGTCAGCCCGGAGGTGTGGCGCAGCAGGTCGACGATCAGCATCGGCCGGGACGGCGGCCGGGTCAGGAAGTTGGGGTGGGTGCCAGCGACGAACACGCCCAGATTCTTCCATTCCGGAATGTACTTGGCGACGGGCTCGTCGATCGCGACCAGGCCTTCCTCGACCAGCATCATGAAAGCGACGCTGGTGAGCGGCTTGGTCATGGAATAGATGCGATAGATGGTGTCGTCCTTGACGGGTACCTTGCGCTCGACATCGGCAAGGCCCTGCACCGAGCTGTGGGCGATCTTGCCGCGGCGGTAGACCAGGAGATGCGTGCCCGGGAAGCGGCCGGCATCGATGTACCTGAGCTTCAGATGCGCATCGATACGGTCGAACGCGGCCTTGGACATGCCCACGGATTCGGGCGAGGCAGGGGTCGGGGCGAGCATTGGTTCCTCCAGGCTGTTTTTCTCGCACGTTGATAGCCGAAATGATGGCCCTATTCCAAGCGGTCGCGCTTAACGCTGGGCTGCCCGAGGTGTAGATTTCAGCCGGGAACGCCAAGGAGCCCGACCGGGCCAACGAGAAAATCAGGGCAAACGCACCATGACCCAGTTCAACGAGACAGAACTCACCGAAGCGGTCGTCAAGAGCTTCGACAACACGCCAGATCCGCGTGCGAAATTCCTTCTCCAGGAATTGGTGAAGTCGCTGCACGATTACGTCAGCAAGACCGGTCTCACCTTCGCGGAATGGGAATACGCCATCGATTTCCTGACCCGCACCGGCCAGAAATGCACCGACACCCGCCAGGAGTTCATCCTGCTCTCCGACGTGCTCGGCGTCTCCATGCTGGTCGACGCGGTCAACCATCGCGACCGCGATGGCGCCACCCAGACCACCGTGCTCGGCCCGTTCTATGTCGGCGAGCACAAGGTGACCGCGCACGGCACCGACATCTCGCCGAACAATCTCACGGGCGAGCGGATGTTCGTGCAGAGCCGCGTTACCGATCTCCAGGGCAAGCCGCTTGCGAACGTTCCGGTCGATGTCTGGCATGCCGACGATGACGGCTTCTACGATTCGCAGAAGGCGAACTATGCCGAGGTCGGTGCCTCGGCACGGGCGCGCTTCATCACCGACGGCGACGGCCGCTTCTTCTTCCGCACCATCCTGCCGTGCAGCTACCCGATCCCGACCGACGGGCCGGTCGGCGAGATGATCGTGCAGACCAGGCGCCACCCGATGCGCCCGGCGCATGTGCACTTCCTGGTCAATGCAAACGGTTATGAGCCGCTGATCACGCACGTCTTCATGGACGGCGACAAATATCTCGATTCCGACGTCGTGTTCGGGGTCAAGGACGATCTCATCGCCAAGGTCGAGCCGCGCAATGACCCTGAGATGCCCGACGGTGCCAAGGCGAACGGGCAATGGCATCTGATGACCTACGAGTTCCATCTCAAGCCGGGCGGCGGCATCGCGCCCAAGCCGCTCGGAACCAGGGCCGCCGAGCCCGCCTGACGACACTTTTTAGGCAATCGCTCATTTGTTGTGCGCCGCACAGGGAGTGAGCGAATCGTCATTCAAGAATTGGGCGCGTCGCGACTTTTTGATGCAATTATAGGCGCGCCTAGGATTTCATCAGGCGATCCAAGTGATTGTATTTCTTGTGTTTCTTAAGAGTGAGAGAGCTGGCACAGAGCTTGAATAGCAGGCTCTGACGCCACCGACGCCGTCACTCGACATCATCAATCAGCATCGTGAACTCGCCGCCGGGGTGAAGCCTCGGAGCATGCTTCCGCGCGTGTAGGCCAAGACTGCAACGACGCAGCGGTGCGACCAAAAGGGATTATCAATGACGAAGGATCCGTCTCTGAGTCAGACGTGGATTTCCGACTGGCGCCCCGAAGATGAGGCGTTCTGGAACGCGGGCGGCAAAGCCGTGGCCCGGCGTAACCTGATCTGGTCAATCGTTGCCGAGCATATCGGCTTCTCGGTGTGGCTGATCTGGAGCATCGTCGCGACCAAGCTGCCGCAGGCAGGCTTCCACTACTCGACCGACGAACTGTTCCAGCTTGTCGCCGTCCCCGGCCTGATCGGGGCGCTGATGCGCTTTCCCTATACCTTCGCGGTCACGACCTTCGGCGGTCGCAACTGGACCATCTTCAGCGCGGCGATCCTGTTCATTCCGACCTTGTCGCTTGCTTACTTCGTGAGCCAGCCCGACACGCCGTTCTGGCTGATGTTGCTCATTGCTTCGACTGCCGGTCTCGGCGGCGGCAATTTCGCTTCCAGCATGACCAACATCTCCTTCTTCTTCCCGGATCGCATGAAGGGCTGGGCGCTCGGCCTCAACGCGGCCGGCGGCAATATCGGCGTCTCCAGCGTGCAGCTTCTGACGCCGATCCTGATGACGCTCGCCGTCATCAACCTGTTCCAGGCAACGCCGGTCGGCGGCGTCTATCTCCAGAACGCAGGCCTGATGTGGGTGCTGCCGATCGCGATCGCGGTGTTCGGCGCCGTGTTCTTCATGAACAACCTGACCTCGGCCAAGTCGTCGATCAAGAACCAGCTTGCCATCGTCAAGCGCAAGCACACCTGGATCATGGCCTTCATCTACATCGGAACATTCGGCTCCTTCATCGGCTACTCCGCCGCGTTTCCGCTGCTGATCAAGACCCAGTTTCCCACGGTCACGATCTCGATCGCGTTCCTCGGTCCGCTGGTTGGCTCGCTGTCGCGTCCGTTCGGCGGCTGGCTCGCCGACAAGGTTGGCGGCTCCATCATCACCTTCTGGAATTTCATCGCGATGGCGGCCGCTACGATCGGGGTGCTCTACTTCGTCGGGCAGAAGGACTTCACCGGATTCATCGCGATGTTCCTGATCCTGTTCCTGACGACGGGAATCGGCAACGGTTCGACCTACCGCATGATCCCCTCGATCTTCCGCGAACAAAACCTGTTCAAGGTACGCGGCAAGGGCGATGCAGCGCGCGCGATGGCGCTGAAGACCGCGAGCATCGAGAGCGGTGCCGCTGTCGGCTTCATCGGCGCGGTCGGTGCTGTCGGCGGCTATCTGATCCCGAGCAGCTTCGGCAAGTCGATCGCGATGACGGGCGGACCGCAGGTCGCGCTCGCCGTCTTCCTCGCCTTCTACGCCGTCTGCCTTGGATTGACCTGGTGGTTCTATCTGCGTCGCAGCCCGCAGGCTGCAGGCGCGCCAAGCCTCGCCGAGGCTCGGGTCTGACACTCGGCACGAAAATCGCTTCTCTCCGTATGCGGGGAGAAGCCGCTCTGATGACGTTTGAACAACGAACTTTTTCCGCAGCGGCGCGGACGAAGGCAGACCGAAACAGACAGGACAACATCATGACTCCTCAGCAGATCGCCCTCGTGCAGCAAAGCTTTTCCAAAGTCGCGCCGATTTCAGAAACTGCCTCGCAGCTGTTCTACGATCGGTTGTTCGAAGTTGCCCCTTCGGTGCGCGCGATGTTTCCAGAGGACATGACCGAGCAGCGCAAGAAGCTGATGGGCATGCTCGCCGCCGTCGTCGGCGGCCTGTCGAATCTCGAAACGATTCTTCCGGCGGCGTCGGCGCTCGCCAAGCGTCACGTCGCCTACGGCGCCAAGGCCGAGCACTATCCCGTGGTCGGCGCGACCTTGCTGTGGACCCTGGAGAAGGGCCTTGGCGAGGCCTGGACGCCCGAGCTCGCCACCGCCTGGACCGACGCTTACGGCGTGCTGTCCGGCTTCATGATATCCGAGGCCTACGGCTCACAGGCGCAGGCCGCCGAATAGGAGATGCCTCGTGAGTGAACCGCTGGTCATCGTCGGTAACGGTATGGCGGCAGCGCGTCTGGTCGACGAACTCGCCAAGACTGCGCTCGGCCGCTACGCGGTTGCCGTTATCGGCGATGAGCCGCGGCTCGCCTACAACCGCGTGCTGCTCTCATCCGTGCTGGCCGGCGAGACCGGCTCGCACGAGATCGAGCTGAGACCTGCGGACTGGTGGCGCCATCGCGGCGTCACCGTGCGCTATGGCTATCGCGTCACCGAGATCGACACCGGCCGCCGCGAGCTCAAGATCGCTGGCGAAGAGAGCATGGAATACTCCAAGCTCGTTCTCGCCACGGGATCGACGCCGCTGCGGCTGAACGTGCCCGGAGCCGATCTCGCCGGCGTACACACCTTTCGCGACACCCGCGATGTCGATCTGCTGTTGACGCTTGCAGCGGCCAAGAAGCGCGTCGTCGTGGTCGGCGGCGGCCTGCTTGGCCTTGAAGCGGCTTATGGTCTCGCCAAGGCCGGCGCGCCCGTGACGCTGCTGCATCTGATGGACCGGCTGATGGAGCGCCAGCTCGATGCGGCGGCTGCCGGCCTGCTCAAGACGCTGGTCGAGCGCAAGGGCATCCGCATCATGCTCAATGCCTCGACTGCCCGCATTCACGGCGAGCGCCATGTCGAGGCCGTCGAGCTTGCCGACGGCAGCCGGATCGAGGCGGACGCCGTGATCTTCGCTGCCGGCATCAGGCCCAACATCGCGCTCGCCAGGGAAGCCGGCATCGCGGTCAATCGGGGCATCGTCGTCAGCGACGAGATGCAGACCGCGTCACCGGGCATCTACGCGCTCGGCGAATGCGCCGAACATCGCGGCACCTGCTATGGCCTGGTCGAACCGGCCTACGAGCAGGCGCGCGTACTGGCCCGGCATCTCGGTGGCCGACCCGCCGCCTATCCGGGCAGCGTGGTCTCGACCAATCTGAAAGTGTCCGGTGTCAGCGTGTTCTCCGCCGGCGACTTCATGGGCGCCGACGGCAGCGAGAGCCTCGTGCTGTCGGACCGCAGGCGCGGGACCTACAAGAAGCTCGTCATCGCCGACGGATGCCTGACCGGCGCCGTGCTGATCGGCGATACCGCGGAAGCGCTCTGGTATCTCGAGTTGATCCGCACCCGCGAGAAGATCGCGACGTTCCGCGCCGACATGATGTTCGGCCGCGCGCTCGCGCGCTTCCTTCGAAAGCTGCCTGATATGACGGCGATCGATCCGGCGCTCCGCACCGCCAAGACGACGTGTCCCTATTGCGGCGTCGGCTGCGGCGTGCTCGCAACGCCCGACGGCGCCGGCGGTGCGGCGATCGCCGGCGATCCTGACCATCCCGCCAATTTCGGCCGGCTGTGCTCGAAGGGCTCCGCGCTCGGCGAGACCGTCGGACTCGAGAGCCGGCTGCTCCATCCGATGATCCGTTGCAAGGGTGTGCTGGAACGCGTTGCCTGGAGCGATGCGCTCGATCACGTCGCCCATCGCATGCAGCACATCGTCGCGCGCGACGGCGCCGATGCGGTCGCGTTCTATCTCTCCGGCCAGCTCCTCACGGAGGATTATTACGTCGCCAACAAGCTGATGAAGGGCTTTGTCGGCACCGCGAATGTCGACACCAATTCGCGGCTCTGCATGTCGTCCTCGGTCGCCGGCCACCGCCGAGCCTTCGGGGCAGACACCGTGCCGGGCTGCTATGAGGATCTCGACCAGGCCGATCTGCTGGTCTTGGTCGGCTCGAATGCGGCCTGGTGCCATCCCGTGTTGTTCCAGCGCATGTTGAAGAACCGACAGGAGCGCGGCGCGCGGATGATCGTGGTCGATCCGCGGCGCACCGATACTGCGAGCGACGTCGATCTGTTCCTCGGGCTCAAGCCCGGAACCGATGCCGCGCTGTTCTCGGGCCTGTTCGTCCACCTCGCCGACAGCGGCGCGCTGGATCAGCGTTATATCGCGCAGAACACGTCGGGCTTCGACGACGCACTCGCACGCGCGCGCAACATCGCGGGCAGCGTTGCGGCGACTGCGCTGGCGACAGGCCTCTCCGAGCAGGACGTCGCGACCTTCTTCAGGATGTTCCGCGACACCGAGCGCGTCGTCACGCTCTACTCGCAGGGCGTCAACCAGTCGGCGCAGGGCACCGACAAGGTCAACGCGATCCTGAACTGCCATCTCGCGACGGGACGCATCGGCAAGCCGGGCGCTTCGCCGTTCTCGCTCACGGGTCAGCCCAATGCGATGGGTGGGCGCGAGGTCGGTGGCCTCGCCAATATGCTGGCCGCGCATATGGGCTTCACGCCGCCGGATATCGACCGCGTCAGGCGGTTCTGGAAGGCGCCCCGCATTGCCACCCATGAGGGGCTGAAGGCGGTGCAGCTGTTCGAGGCGATCAATCGCGGCGAGGTCAAGGCGCTATGGGTGATGGGCACGAACCCGGCGGTGTCACTGCCCGACGCGGACTTCGTGCGCGAGGCGCTGAAGAAGCTCGAGCTGTTCGTCGTCTCCGAGAACGTGCTCTCCAACGACACGGTCGAAGCCGGCCCGCATGTGCTGCTGCCGGCGCTCGCCTGGGGCGAGAAGTCGGGCACGGTGACCAATTCCGAACGCCGCATCTCGCGCCAGCGCTCGTTCCTGCCTGCACCGGGTGAGGCGCGCCCCGATTGGTGGATCCTCAGTGAGACTGCCAAGCGGCTCGGCTTCGGCGACAGTTTCAATTACAAATCCGCCGCCGAGATTTTCCGCGAGCACGCCGCGCTCTCGGCGTTCGAGAACAATGGCAGCCGCGATTTCGACATTGGCGCGCTGACGTCGCTGTCCGATGAAGCCTTCGATGCCCTGACGCCGGTGCAGTGGCCCGCGCGCGAGGGCGAGGCTCCGGGCGAACGCTTCTTTGCGACCGGGGGCTTTTTCACGAACGACGGCAAGGGCCGCTTCGTCGCGCCTGAAGTGCCGGCGCTGCGCAGCGAGACCGGGCCGTCGCGTCCCCTCAGGCTCAACACCGGGCGCATCCGCGACCAGTGGCACACCATGACGCGCACGGGGCTGAGCCAGCGGCTCGGCGCGCACCTGCCCGAGCCGTTCGTCGAGATCCATCCTAACGATGCCGCAAAATACGGCATTGCCCATGACGGCTATGCCCGCATCACCACCGATTACGGCCAGTGCATCTTGAAGGCCGTCGTCAGTGAGGGGCAGCAGCGCGGCGCGTTGTTCGTGCCGATCCACTGGAGCGCGATGAACGCCTCGCACGGCCGCGTCGGTGCGCTGGTCGCATCGTTCACGGATCCATTTTCCGGTCAGCCGGAATCGAAGGCGACACCTGCGGCGATCGCGCCCTATGAATTCGTGTTCCGCGGCTTTGCGCTCTCGCGGAAGCAGCTCGAACTGCCGCCGAACCTGCTGTGGACCCGCGCAACCGTCGCGGGCGGGTTCGGCTATCTCTTCGCGGACAACGCCGACCTGTCGCGCTGGCCGGCCTGGCTCGACGGCCTCGCTGGCGAGGACGTGGCCGACTATCGCGATTTCGGTGGCGGCGTTTATCGTGCGGCGTCATTCGCGGGAGATCGCATCGAGACCTGCCTGTTCGTCGGCCCGGCGCACGATGCCGGCGACTGGGAGGTGGTCAAGAGCCTGTTCGCGGCCGATCGCGTCACCGATGATCAGCGCCGCATGCTGCTGTCAGGCAAGTCCGGCGAGGGCGCCGCGGCGACCGGCCCGATCGTCTGCGCCTGCTTCGGCGTCGGCCGCGGCACCATCTGCGATACCATCGCATCAGGCGCGCGCACCGCCGCCGAGATCGGAGCCAAGCTCAAGGCCGGCACCAATTGCGGCTCCTGCATTCCCGAGCTGAAGCGCCTGATCGCGGCCACGGAGGCAATGCCGGTGAAAGAGGCCAAGCTCGCTGGCGCGGCAGGGTAGGCCCGGCCCACCTCGGAAAGATTCCGGATCGCTTCGCTGCGCTCGCAATGACGGTGCCGAGGCAGTCGAATGCGGTATCTGCCGATCGTCGTCCTGGCGTAAGTCGGGACCCATGACCTCGATCCGCGTTGTCGAAGCGCAGCGTGGCCACTATCTCCTGCAACAACATTTTCCTGTGTTGTGGATCCTGGCTTATGCCAGGAGGACGTGGGCAGCTGGGATCGGAGACAAACATGAACACGCACCCGTTCGGCAAAACCGGCGCCAACGTCTCCGTCATCGGGCAGGGGACCTGGTATCTCGATCACGGTGACCGCAAGCGCGCGATCGCGGCGCTTCGGCGCGGGCTCGATCTCGGCATGACCCATATCGACACTGCCGAGATGTATGGCGATGCTGAGCTTGTCATTGCCGATGCGATTGCCGGCCGCCGCGACGAGGTGTTCCTGGTTTCGAAGGTGCTGCCGAGCAACGCCTCGCGCCGCGGCACCATCACGGCCTGCGAGCGCTCGCTGAAGCGGCTGAACACCGATCGGCTCGACTGCTATCTGCTGCACTGGCGCGGTTCGTATGATTTTGAAGATACCGTCGCCGCATTCGAGGAACTGGTGACATCAGGCAAGATCAAATCCTGGGGTGTCTCCAATTTCGACGCCGAAGACCTCGACGAAATCTTGGAGGTTTCGGGCGAAGGCAAGATCGCCTGCAATCAGGTGCTCTATCATCTGAGGGAGCGCGCGATCGAGCATGCGGTGATCCCGTGGTGCGAGCGGAACGGTGTCGCTGTCGTCGCCTATTCACCGTTCGGGCATGATGATTTTCCCGATGAGCGCAGCAAGGGCGGTGCCGTGCTGGCGCACATTGCGGAGGCGCGTCGCGCTACCCCGCGTCAGGTCGCGCTGAGTTTCCTCACCCGTACCGGTACGGTGTTTGCGATCCCGAAGGCGTCGTCGGCGGAACATGCCGGCGAAAATGCGGCCGCCGGCGATCTCATGCTGACGAAAGAAGAGATTTCGGCGCTGGAGGCGGCGTTTCCGCGCGGTCCGAAGCCGCGCAGCCTGCCCATGCTGTAGTGCACAATCCTGCATTATTAATGGAGTATTGACGCGCGCGGACGTGAGCGCATATCGGCATCCTGTTTTCGGAAGTTGTGAAGGCGGCCTATTTGTCGTTTTTTACAGTCGTTCCCGAATCGAAGTTCCCAGGTTTAGCCGTGACACCGCCGCCCGCCGCAGCCGCAAGGCTCGACAGTATTGCCATGCCTGCCGTGCAGGAGAAGAAGCAGAAGGCTCGCCGTGCGCCTGCGCGCGTCGATCATCCCTTCAAAGGTATCGCGCTGGTGCTGCTGTCGACCGTGTTCCTCGGTTGCTCCGACGTCACTGCCAAATATCTTTCGTCGAGCCTGCCGTCGATCGAGATCACCTGGATCCGCTTCCTGACTTTCGCGCTGATGTTCGCGCCGGTGATGGTGCCGGGCTCGCCGCTGCATGCGATGCGCACCGAACGCCCAGGGCTGCAATTGATGCGCGGCGTCGCATTGCTCGGCTCCTCGCTGTTCTTCATCACTGGTCTGCGTTTCCTTCCCATCGCGGAAGCGTCTGCCACCGGCTTCGTCTCGCCGCTGTTCGTCACCGCGCTGTCGATCATCTTCCTCAGCGAGAAGGTCGGCATGCGGCGTTGGATCGCAACAGCGATCGGCCTCGTGGGCGTTATGATCATCCTGCGGCCGGGCTCGAGCGCGTTCCACGTCGCCGCCTTCTTTCCGATCGTCTCTGCCTTCTGCTGGGCTGCCGCGTTGATCATGACGCGCATGATGAGCGGGCGCGAAGCGGTTCTCACTACGATGGCATACTCGGCGCTCACGGGCGTTGCGATCCTCAGCGTGATGGTGCCGTTCGTCTGGGTGACGCCGACCTGGACCGGCATTGGCCTGGGCATCGTGATCGGTGTTGCCTCCACGGTCGGCCAGTGGATCATCGTGCTGGCCTATCGCTACGGCGATGCCTCGGTGCTGGCGCCGTTCTCCTATACGCAATTGCTCTGGGTCAGCATTCTGGGCTTCTTCCTGTTCGGTGAAGTGCCTGATGTCTGGACCGTCACGGGCGCCGCCTTCATCGTCGCCAGCGGTCTCTACATCGCCCATCGCGAGCGCATCCGCCGTGCCCAGCTGCTGGTGCAGGCCGCGCGTTCTCCAAATCCCTGACGCAAGATTGCGCGTCCCGATACGTGGTATCAACGGTACCAACGTAACGGGAGGAGCCGGATGCGGGCTGCGATTTTCAGGAACGGTGAGATTGTGGTTGGCCAAATGGCCGAGCCGAAGCCCGGCCCTGGCCAGGTGCTGGTCAAGACGCTCGCTTGCGGCATTTGCGGCTCCGACCTGCACGCGCGCCAGCATGCGGCGCGGATGGTGGAGATGGCCAGGAAGACCGGACGTACGCCGATGGATCTGTCGCGCGACGTCGTGTTCGGCCACGAGTTCTGCTGCGAGATCGTCGACTACGGCCCGGGTACAGCGCGAAAACTCAAGCCGGGCACGCATGTGTGCTCGCTGCCGGCGCTGCTGACGCCGGATGGCATCAAAGGCATCGGCTATTCCAACGACTTTGTCGGCGGCTATGCGGAAGCGATGCTGCTCAGCGAGCCGTTGCTGCTGGAAGTGCCCAACGGCCTCGCGCCGGAACATGCCGCATTGACCGAACCGCTCGCGGTCGGCGTTCACGCGGTGGCGAAGGCAAATATCCAAGGCGGTGAGGTGCCGCTGGTCATCGGCTGCGGCCCGGTCGGGCTCGCGGTGATTGCGGCGCTGAAGATCAAGGGTCTGCACCCGATCGTCGCCGCCGATTATTCGCCGACGCGGCGTGCGCTTGCCGCAAAGCTCGGTGCCGACATCGTCGTCGATCCCCTGGTATCGCAGCCCTATGCGACCTGGGCCGAGCACGCGCAGATGTCGGAGGCAGAGAAAGCGGCGCGGCCGCCGTTCCAGGCCATGCTGCCGGCGCTGAAGCCTGCGCTGATCTTCGAATGTGTCGGCATACCCGGCCTGCTGCAACAAGTGTTCGAGGGCGCGCCCCGCGATGCCAAAATCGTCGTGGTCGGCGTCTGCATGGAGAACGACAGAAACGAGCCCATGCTCGGCATCATGAAGGAGCTCAACGTCCAGTACGTGCTCGGCTACACGCCGGAGGAGTTTGCGGCATCGCTGCGCCTGATCGCGGAAGGGCAGGTCGACGCTGCCGCCATGGTGACTGCGGAAGTGGGCATCGACGGCGTCGCAAAGGCCTTCGCCGATCTCGCCAATCCCGAGGCGCACACCAAGATCATCGTGCAGCCGTGGCGATAGTGCACCGCCATTGCGGGGAGCCCGCGACAAAATTGCGTAGCAATTTTGCGCTGGTGCGTCGAAGCAATCCGGAATTGTTCCACCGACAGTCTGGATTGCTTCGCTGCGCTCGCAATGACGAGGAAGGAGCGTCGCCTCATACCGGCAGCGCGATCGAATATTTGACCTGGCTGAGCGCAAAGCTCGATTCGATCGAGGCGATGCCGTCGAGCCGGGTCAGTTTTGTCTTCAGGAAGGTCTCGTAGGAGGCGAGGTCGGCCGCGACGACGCGCAGGAGATAGTCGCGGTTGCCGGTCATCAGATAGCACTCCAGCACCTCGTCCCATTTCGAGATGGCGCGCGCGAAGCGATTGAGATCCTCCTCCTTCTGCCGCGCCAGCTTGATCGAGATGAAGACGCTGACATGCAGACCCAGCGCCTTCTGATCCACCGTCGCGATGTACCGCGAGATCACGCCGCGCTCCTCCAGCAGCTTGACCCGGCGATGGCAGGGCGAGACCGAGAGCCCGACCTTGTCTGCGAGTTCCTGCATGGTCAGCCGGCTGTCGGTCTGCAGCAAAGCGAGGATCTTGCGGTCGATGGCGTCGAGCTCGGTCATTAGAACAAAACCCATAGTTTGGCGAAGTTCTTGGTAAGCTATCCCAATATCGGGGCGTACGGCGCGAAAAATTGAAAAAACTGGTGCCGCCCACAGGGGTATCATCGCCGGACCTGTTTTCCGGGAGCATTTGCCATGCCCGTTGATTCCGCCCGTCTCGATACCTTGACCGCGCTGGCCCGCAAGGCGCTGTGGCTGTCGTCCTGGACCATCCACCACGCCAACCACATCAGGCCCAACACGGACGGGCTGAAGGTCGGCGGCCATCAGGCCTCCTCAGCCTCGCTCGCGACGATCATGTCGGCCCTGTATTTCCATGTGCTGCGCCCGGGAAGATCGCGTCGCGGTGAAGCCGCATGCGAGCCCGGTGTTCCACGCCATTCAATATCTGTTCGGCCGGCAGAGCCGCGAGAAGCTGGAGAATTTCCGCGGCTTCAAGGGCGCGCAGTCCTATCCGTCGCGCACCAAGGACGTCGACGACGTCGATTTCTCCACTGGCTCGGTCGGTCTCGGCGTCGCGCAGACGCTGTTTGCTTCGCTGGTGCAGGACTACGTCAAGGCTCATGGCTGGATGAGGGATCGCGGCGAGGGGCGGATGATCGCGCTCGTCGGCGACGCCGAGATGGACGAGGGCAACATCTTCGAGGCGCTTGCGGAGGGGTGGAAGCACGGCCTGCGCAACACCTGGTGGGTGGTCGACTACAACAGGCAGTCGCTGGACGCGGTCGTGCGCGAAGGTCTCTGGGAAAAGTTCGAGACCATGTTCCGAAATTTCGGCTGGGACGTCGTCATCGTGAAATACGGCCGGCTGATGCGCGAGGCGTTTGCCGAACCCGGCGGCGAGGCGCTGAAGGGCTGGATCGACAATTGCCCGAACGCGCTCTACGCCGCGCTGTGCTTCCAGGGCGGCGCCGCTTTCCGCAAGCATCTGCACGACGAGATCGGCGACCAGGGCCCGATCACCGCGCTGATCGACAAGCGCAGCGACGAGGAGCTGCTGGCGCTGATGTCGAATCTCGGCGGCCATGACATGGCGAGCATGGTCGAGGCGTTCGAGTCCATCGACCACGATCGCCCGGTCTGCTTCATCGCCTACACCATCAAGGGCGTTGGCCTGCCGTTCCAGGGGCACAAGGACAACCACGCCGGCCTGATGACGGTCGCGCAAATGGAGAAATATCGCGACAGCCAGAACATCCGCCCCGGCTACGAATGGGACAAGTATGAAGGCCTGACGCAGGACGCCGCTGAGCTCGACGCCTTTCTCGCGCGCGTACCGTTCAATAGGGACGGCCGCAGGCTCACCGCGCCCGTTGTCGACGTCCCACAGCAGCTCGCGTTCAAGCCGTCGCCGCAGATGTCGACGCAACAGGGCTTCGGCTTGGTGCTGAACGAGATCGCGCGCGGCGACAGCGAGCTGGCGCAACGCATCGTCACGACCTCGCCCGACGTCACGGTCTCGACCAATCTCGGTCCCTGGGTGAACAGGCGCGGCCTGTTCGCGCGCGGCGAGAAGGCGGATTTATTCCGCAGCGAGAAAATTCCGTCTACCTTCAATTGGGAGTTCTCGCCGAAGGGCCAGCACCTCGAGCTCGGCATCGCCGAGATGAACCTGTTCATCATGCTCTCGGCGCTCGGCCTGTCGCACCAGATCAATGGCGCGCGGCTGCTGCCGGTCGGCACGCTCTATGATCCCTTCATCGAACGCGGGCTCGATGCGCTCAACTACGCCTGCTACCAGGATGCGCGCTTCATGGTGGCGGCGACGCCGTCAGGCATCACGCTGGCGCCCGAGGGCGGCGCCCACCAGTCGATCGCGACACCGCTGATCGGCATGGCGCAGGACGGGCTCGCCTCCTTCGAGCCGGCTTTCGTCGACGAGCTCGCGGTGATCATGGGTTGGGGTTTCGAGCACATGCAGCGTGATCCGGGCGAGGGCGGCTCGGTCTATCTCCGCCTGTCGACGCGCTCGATCGAGCAGGCGCAGCGGATCATGACGCCGGAACTGCAACAAGGCATCACCGACGGCGCCTATTGGTTGCGCAAGCCCGGCCCAAATGCCGAAGTCGTGATCGCCTATACCGGCGCAGTGGCGCCCGAAGCGATCGAGGCGACCGGGTTCATCGGCGAGGACAGGCGCGACGTCGGCCTGCTGGCGATCACCTCTGCGGATCGCCTTCACTCGGGCTGGACTGCCGCGCGGAAATTGCGGCGCGACCGCCGCGGCGTGCAGCATCTCAGCCACATCGAAAAGCTCCTGGCGCCGCTACCGCGCGACTGCGGCATCGTGACCGTGATCGACGGCCATCCTTCCGCGCTCGGCTGGCTCGGCAGCGTCCGGGGCAACCGCGTCGAGGCGCTCGGCGTCGAGCAGTTCGGCCAGACCGGCACCATCGCCGACCTCTACCGCCACTACGGCATCGACGCGAATGCGATCATCGATGCGGCCGAAAGCCTCACCACCGGCGCACCGGTGCTCCATCGCAAGATGGCGGTGTAGTCGAGGTAACCGGAGCGATAATGCGCGCCCCGGGAATGACGGCAGGGTCACCTTGCCGCGTTCCCGCCATCGGCTGACATAGCCTTGCTCCGCCGCAACGCTGGCCCTGCATATGGCGGGTTCAATTGCTGGCGCTTTCGTGCAAGGATGCCTGCCGAAACGCCCCAAGCCCCCAAAAAGAGGTTAACGATGGTCAATCGCATGCAATTCTATATCGACGGCGCCTGGGTCGATCCCGCCGTCAAGAAGTCGACTCCGGTCGTCAATCCGGCGACCGAGGAGGCAATGTACGACGTTGCGCTCGGCTCCAAGGCCGACGTGGACAAGGCGGTTGCTGCGGCCAAGCGCGCCTTTGCGACCTTCTCCCAGACCAGCCGTGAGGAGCGCGTCGCGCTGCTCTCAAAGATCATCGAAGTCTACAAGGGCCGCCTCAAGGAGATCGGCGCCGCCGTCTCCGACGAGATGGGCGCGCCGCTGCCGATGGCGGAGAAGCTCCAGGCCGGCGCTGGTTTGGGCCATCTCATGACCACGCTCGACGTGCTCAAGAACTATCATTTCGAGGAACCCATCGGCACCGCCATGGTGCTGCGCGAGCCGATCGGCGTCGTCGGCATGATCACGCCATGGAACTGGCCGCTGAACCAGATCGCCTGCAAGGTCGCGCCCGCGCTCGCCGCCGGCTGCACCATGATCCTGAAGCCCAGCGAGTTCACGCCGACCTCGGCTTTGATTTTTGCGGAAATCCTCCATGAAGCCGGCGTGCCGAAGGGCGTGTTCAACCTCGTCAACGGCCTCGGCCCCGAGGTCGGCGCCGCCATGAGCGAGCACCCCGACATCGACATGATTTCCTTCACCGGCTCGACCCGCGCGGGCATCGATGTTGCGAAGCGCGCGGCGCCCACCGTGAAGCGTGTCAGCCAGGAGCTCGGCGGCAAGTCGCCGAACATCATCCTCGAAGGCGCCGACCTCACGAAGGCGGTGACCGGCGGCGTGATGCACATGTTCAACAACTCCGGTCAGTCCTGCAACGCGCCCTCGCGCATGATCGTGCCGCTGTCGAAGATGAAGGAAGTCGCCGCGATCGCGAAGGCTGTCGCCGACAAGACCAAGGCGGGCGATCCGCGCGCCGAAGGCACCACCATCGGCCCTGTCGTCAACCGCGGCCAGTGGGACAAGATCCAGGCGCTGATCAAGAAGGGCATCGACGAGGGCGCAACGCTCGTCGCCGGCGGCCCCGGCCTGCCCGAAGGCGTCAACAAGGGCTTCTATGTCCGCCCGACCATCTTCGCCGACGTCACCCCCGAGATGACGATTGCGCGCGAAGAGATCTTCGGACCGGTGCTGACCATCCTCGGTGCCAAGGACGAAGCCGAGGCCGTGCACATCGCCAACGACACGCCGTATGGTCTCGCCGGCTATGTCTCCGGTGCTTCGGTCGAGGACGCCAAGCGCGTCGGCCGCCAGATCCGCGCCGGCAACGTCAACCTCCAGGGCGTGCCGAACGATCGCACCGCGCCGTTCGGCGGCTACAAGCAGTCGGGCAACGGCCGCGAGTGGGGCAAGTACGGCCTCGAGGACTTCCTCGAAGTGAAGGCCGTCGCCGGCTTCAACGCGGCGTAAGTTTTCGCGGCTGAACGACGCGACGCCGGAGCGGGAGACTGCTCCGGCGTTTTTTATTGCAGTCCTTCGTAGTTCGTAGGGTGGATCAGCCGAAGGCGTAATCCACCGCTTCTCTCGCCGGCGATGCAGGCGTTGATGGGTTACGCCTTCGGCTAACCCACCCTACGAGAGCATCGCCTGCGGCGCGCCTATCCCCCCACGGCGCCCTGCGTATTCACATACAACGCGTAGATCGACTGGCTCGCCGCCATGAACAGGCGGTTGCGCTTAACGCCGCCGAAGCAGAGATTGGCGCAGCGCTCGGGCAGCGCGATGCGGCCGATCATGACGCCATCGGGCGCGAACACGACGACGCCGTCGAGCTCGGGATCGCCCATGCCCCAGCCGCACCAGAGATTGCCGTCGACGTCGCAGCGCATGCCGTCCGGCGTGCCCGGCCCTGCATCGATGTGAACGCGCTTGTTGGAGATCGTGGTCCCATCAGCCGCGACGTCATAAGCGAGGATTTTTCGGTTCGGCACGCCGCGCGATTCGACGACGTAAAGAATCGTCTCGTCGGGCGAGAAGCACAGCCCGTTCGGTCCGAGCACGCCCTCCGCGACGATGCTCGCCTTGCGGGTCACGGGATCGAGCCGGTAGACGTTCGGCTCGATCTCGCTCACCGCCTTGTAGCCCTCGTAATTGCCGAGCAGGCCGAAGGTGGGATCGGTGAACCAGATCGAGCCGTCCGATTTAACAACGACATCGTTCGGCGAGTTCAGACGCTTGCCGTTGAATTGATCCATCAGCACGGTGATCTCGCCGTCATATTCGGTGCGGGTGACGCGACGGCCGCCGTGCTCGCAAGTGACCAGCCGGCCCTGGCGATCCCTGGTGTTGCCATTGGCGAAATTGGAGGGCTTTCGAAAGTTCGAGACCGCGCCGGTCTCTTCTTCCCATTTGATGATGCGCTGGTTCGGAATGTCGCTGCAGAGCAGATATCGTCCGTCGCCGAACCAGACCGGGCCCTCGGCCCAGCGCAGGCCGCTCGCCAGCCGCTCCACCGCCGAAAGCTTCAACCAGTATTTTTCGAAGCGGGGGTCGAGCGCTTTTATGGCGGGATCAGGGTAATAGGTCGCCGGCTGCCAGACTGGCCGCTCCTGGGTGTGGGACGATGTCCCATTCATGTCGGTTCTCTCGTTTCGTTCCCTCTGGACAATCCTGCTATCATTAGGGACACGTGACCGCAAATCGGTCGCCAAAGACGAGGAAAAACATGTCGCGCATCTTGATGACGGGAGCTTCGGGCGGGATCGGAACGCGCCTGCGCAAATTGCTGCCGCCGATCTATCCGGACCTCCTGCTTAGCGACATCCGTCCGCCCAAGGATCTCGGGCCGAACGAGCAGTTCAAGGCGGCGGACCTGGCGGACCTCGCGCAGTGCGAAGCGATCTGCGAAGGCATCGACGGCATCCTCCATTTCGGCGGCTATTCGGTCGAAGGCCCATGGAACGACATTCTCCAGGCCAACATCATCGGCGGTTACAATCTGTTCGAGGCCGCGTATCGCAAGGGCGTCAAGCGCGTGGTATTCGCCTCGTCCAACCACACGGTCGGCTTCTATCCGCGTCACCGCAGGATCGACACCGACGTCACCGTGCGCCCCGACGGACGCTACGGCGTCAGCAAGGTGTTCGGCGAAGCCGTCGGCTCGCTCTATGCCGACAAGCACGGGCTGAAGGTCACCTGCATCCGCATCGGCAATTGCGACGAGCGGCCGCTCGACCATCGCCGCATCGCGATGTGGCTGATGCCGGAAGATCTGGTGCAGCTCTGCCGGATCGGCCTCGAACATCCCGACATTCATTTCGAGATATTCTATGGTGTGTCGCTGAACGAGCGCGCCTGGTGGGACAACCACCGCGCCTACGAATTCGGCTATCGCCCCATCGGCCGCTCCGAGGATCACGTGGCGCACGCCATGGCCGAGCAGGCCAAGCTGGAGCCCGATCCGGTCGGCGACCATTTCCAGGGCGGCGCGTTCTGCAGCAACGAGTTCGACGGCGATGTGGGCCGGATCATCGATTGGAACAAGCGGTAGCGTTCGACGTGTTGAGGGAGCGCCTGCTCGCCAGCAGGCATGGGGCTCGCGGGGACTCCCGCTCACCCGGAATGCCCGCGAGCGCTATCGACATCAACCGGCGGCGATATCGCGACTCATCTTCTGCAATCGCGTGAAAGCTGCCCACGCCTCGGGATAGTCGCCGTCCTTTGGATCGATCATGAGCAGCGCGCGGCAGGCCTCGTTGACGTCTTCCGCCGAAGGACGCATCGAGACGTCGGTCGACGCCTCCGCCTGCTTCCAGCGGTCCTCCACGTCTCTCGCGAGCTTCAGCGCTTCGGACGGAGTTCGTTTCCGGGTTGGCTTTGCAAGCGGGTGATCCGCACGGAATTTGGGCCACGCGGTGGGAGGCTGCTCGGCCTGCCATTCACTCTCGTTGGGAATCTCATGCGTGTTGGCAACCTCACGCGTGGCACGCGGATTTGGTTGCTGCCTGTTGGCCGCATCCGGCGGAACCGTCCGGCCGGCCAATTCGCGAACCTGCTGTTCCATCGTCCCCCCGGACGACGATCCGCCCGTCGAAGGCGCGGACGTCGTCAGCGCGGGCGCAACCGAGGTCAGCGCTTCAGGGGCGACTTTCTGAACGGCCGTTGCGACCGACGTCAGGCCGGGCGATACGGCCGGTCGCTGCTTGGCCTTGTCCTCTCCGGTGGGGCAGGGCCTGTATCCCGATTGATACTGCGTGATCCGTCCGTCGTCATCGATGCGCGCAAAATCGGCGGCCACGGTGTAGACGAAAGCGGCGCTGACCGAGTGTCCGGACTTGTTCTTCGCGCTGACGGTGCCGCAGACATACCGCGCCGCGTCGGCGTCGACTGAACGCAATGTGCCGAATTGAGCCGAGTCCGGATTGATCAGCGCATGTCGGACCGCCGCTCGGGCCCGCTTATGTTCCGTGGAGAACCTGCTGATCAGAACGTCTGCGTTGATGAAGTCGGGCTGGTAGTACAACCCGTATTCGACGGCGAAAAATGCTCCGCCGAAGGCGGCTGCGATCAGGAAACCGGGTACATTCATGTCAATGTTCCGGGTAATGGAACCCGGCATGGTTGTTATTTGTGACCGAAACCATTTACGGTGGCGGGTTCTAACGAGCGGTTAAGCGGCGGGCGACTGCGACAAATCGCCCGACCGCTCGCGTTGAGAGGATTGGTGAAAGTTGAAGGCGCGACTGCTCGCCAGCGAGCCTGTGGTTCGCCGTCATTGATCCAGATCAACTCACGCTCGACGTCGTCTGGCTCTCGATTCGAGCGGCTCGGAATTGAGAATCACGCCAATGAAAATCAAATTGTCAGTCGTCATAACGCTCGCGGCGCTCGTATCAGGATCGTCGCAGGCCGCAACACTCAGCGACGCAGAGGCGACGTTCCTCGACCAGCTCGTCACCGCATCCGCTGTGCTCGAGCAGCGATGTGTCGGCTACGAGGCCGATGGCGCGGGCGGTGTTCAACTCGGCGCGCGGCTGCTCGGCACCCCCAATGCGGCGATGGCGATGATCGACGCCTATTCGGCGGCCATCACAGCCCGCAATGGCGAGAGCTATGATCCCGGCAAGTTTCGCCCCGAGGTTTCCGACGCGGCCGGAAAAACATTCAGCCGCGTCCGCACGGACTTGATCAGGAATCCGGAAAGGGCCTGCGCCGATTATGGCAGTGCCAGTGTCGATCGTGGTCTGCTGAGGCGGTACTGATGTGCCTCGCAGGATCGGTGAAGCGAAGGGAGGCCACAGCGCTTCGTTCTTGACCAGTCGTCATTGCGCAACGCGCGCTTCCTGCTTCTTGGTCACATGCCAGAGCACCACATGATAATGTGGCACATCCACACCGGGGTGACCCGGGTTGAAGTAGAAGCTGACGTGGTCGACGGGCCACGCGGACCCCGCCGCCTCCAACGACTTGTGATCGTCGATGTCCTTGATCGGAACCATGTACACGGTCGCGACCGGTCGATCCCTCCGGTCGAAGCACAGGAACGGACCCAGCGGCAAAGTGTCGGGCTTGACGAAGATGATGCCCAGACCCGGAAAGAACTTCGGGAAGTTCACGAGATCGCTGACCCGCTTGTATCCGTTTTTCTCCGCGACCGCCCGCTGATTTGGCGGCGGACGAACGACCTCATGCTTTCTGTGCGCCTTGCGGCCTCGATGAGGAGCTGTCCTGGTCTGCTCGACATTGTCGGCCGGTGCCGCGGTGGCCGGTGGGAGCTGCTGCGTCGCCGATGGCCAGAAGGGAGCAAACTGGGCGGCGGGACGCCTCACGTCGGCGATCAAGGCGAGTAATGCGATAAGGGTCGCGCTCACGATCGATTTGCGCATCGACATCTCCCGAGCTTTGTCTGCCCAAGTTGGCTCAACAAGTTTGCTCAACAAGTTTGCTCACTTGGCCGGATTGCGTTCTCTCCAGCGCAGGAAGTCCCGGAACAATTCTTCGCGGTCGGGCGGATTGGCAGTTGGCTTTTCCTCGAGGAACCGGCCGAACGCCTTGCGAAGCGCGGCCTCGCCTCCCGATTGTTGCCGGAGCCAGCGCTCCGCCGCTCGAAATCGTTGCCATCCGGGGAGCTGCGCGGCCAGGTTCACCTCGCGCCATTTGGGATGATGCGCTCCGCCGAGAAATTCGGGAAAGCGCGTGAAGAATGTCTGGACGAACAAATCCAGCAACCGATATCGCTCGCTGCCGATCGGCCAGTTGTAGGCGAAGAGAGCGGATTTAACCGCGATCGTGTCGACGCTGGCTTCGGCCGCGACGATATTCGGGTAATCCTGATGGCGAAGCGTCGATGGCAGGTATTCTTGTTGCAGCAGCTCTTTGGAGTAGGGGATGGGCAGGAGGCGAATACCATCGAGCTGCGAGACCTGCGTCAGCAAGCTCACGGGCTTTCCCGAGACCAACAGAGCGGCGGCGAGATCTCCCTTCCTCAGACCATCCAGCGCGGCCTCCGGCCCCAGGTTCGACTCGCTGATCTTGACGCCCAGACGGCTGAACACGTCGCGGCCGAGAATGGCGCTGGCACTGCCGTCCTCCCCGAGATTGACCCTCTTGCCCGCCAGCTCTGTCAGGCTTCCAATCTCCGGCCGCGCGAGAAGATGGAACTCTTCGATATGGAGCGGGGCAATGTAGGTCAGCCTTTCGGAGATATCTCCGAAGGTCCTTGCCTCCCGGAGCCGGTCAACGAGGGCGACGGGCGCGATCGCCACGTCTGCACCAGGGAGCGTGAGCACATCAAGGACGTTGCGAATGCCGCCGTTTCCCACGATGGGCAGAACCCGCAGGGCGACCTCGCCATGAGGGCCTGTCTCTTGGCCGGCGGCGAGCGTGGTTGCAATGTCCTGGGCCATCGCGAATTCGGTGCATTGCGGAGAGCCGGTTACGAATCCCACCGTGAATGGGTCCGCAGATCGTCTCGTTTCCTTCCTGAGGAGGGCTTCCTTTCTCGGAGACACCTTCGTGGATTCGCTCCGAGCAGCGGAGGGCCGATTTTGCGCGAGGGAATCCTGGACCTGTCCGCCGAGCCAGGCCGCTGCAACCAGTGCGATGAACAAACCGGCCCGCATCGCTCCGCAGACCCTCATTGTTCAAGCTGCTCGGTCGGACTCCCCAGGACGTGACATGGTCGGCGAAACGGCCGCCTGCCGCGTCCGAAGCAAGACCGAGGGCTAAGGTTTCGCCTTCCAACGCGCCCGGAGCAGCGGCGTTCCGTGATGGACGGCTACCGGAGGAGGTTTGCCGACAAGCCCGATCGTCAGGTCGCGCTCGCGCCGCAGGTGCGCGCTTCCTGTCCCCCGCAAACGAGGAGAGGCGAAGGGAGGGCCGCGCTAGCTCTCGTCGCCCGCAATCCGCGCCAGGTAATCCTTCTTGCTGAACTGCATGTGGTCCACGCACAGCTGCGCCAATGCCCAGCTATCGCGGCCTTTCAACAGCTCGATCATCAACTCGTGCTGGCGGCGCGACTGCGCGAGCCCGTCGCGATCGGCGAGGTTTTTGGCGCGCATCGGCAGCGTCAGGTTCATGTAGTCCTGCAGCGAGCGCACCAGATAAGGATTGCCGCAGGCGGAAAACAGCGCGAGGTGGAAGGCGTCGTTGGCTTCGTGGATGCCGCGCAAGTCCCTCACGTCAGCCTTGGCGCAATACTCGCGCTGCAAGGAGGTCAGTTCGTCGATCAGGCTTTGCGGCGCGGGCAGGGGAATCATGAGCGCGGCCTGCCGCGTCAGCATCTCCCTGACTTCGTAGATCTGCCGGACCTCTTCGGCGGAATAGAACCGCACGGTGGCGCCCACATTCTTTCCGCGGCGGACGATGCCGCGCCGCTCCGCATCCACCAGCGCCTGGCGCACGAAGTGGCGCGAGGTGCCGTAGCGCGACATCAACGCGTCTTCGGTCAGGCGCGCGCCCGGCGGCATGCGGCCGAAGATGATGTCGTCCTCCAGCCGCGCGACGACGTCATCAGGATCGTCGCGCCTGACAGGCATGGCTTCTGCGGTGCGAATGTCGGACATGCCCTCGGCCTCCGGCGTCTGCCGGTCCGCGATGTGGAGCAGGGAAGGGACAGATTGTCAATAATCCGACTGTTTAACGGTGCGACAGTCCAGAAAGAAGCAGGATGGACGCCTGTCTTATTGACAATCAGGGGGCAGGCTGTAGCACAATGGCAAGCGAGAAGGAGTGGCATGATGACGGGTGGCTTGCGCAAGGGTCTGACGAGCTATGGCGATGCCGGCTTCTCGCTGTTCCTGCGCAAGGCGTTCATCAAGGCGATGGGCTATTCCGACGACGCGCTGGAGCGCCCGATCGTCGGCATCACCAACACCTATAGCGACTACAATCCCTGCCACGGCAACGTCCCCCAGATCATCGAGGCCGCCAAGCGCGGCGTGATGCTCTCCGGTGCGATGCCGTTCGTATTCCCCACCATTTCCATCGCCGAGAGCTTTGCGCATCCGACTTCGATGTATCTGCGCAATCTGATGGCGATGGACACCGAGGAGATGATCCGGGCCCAGCCGATGGATGCGGTGATCGTGATCGGCGGCTGCGACAAGACGCTGCCGGCGCAGGTGATGGCCGCGATCAGCGCCGATTTGCCGACGGTGGTCATTCCCGTCGGGCCCATGGTGGTCGGCCATCACAAGGGGGAGGTGCTCGGCGCCTGCACCGATTGCCGCCGTCTCTGGGCCAAATATCGCGCCGGTGAAATGGACGATGCCGAGATCGAGGCGGTCAACGGCCGTCTCGCGCCGTCGGTCGGCACCTGCATGGTGATGGGCACGGCGTCCACCATGGCCTGCATGATCGAAGCCATGGGCCTGTCGCTGCCGATGAGTGCGACCATTCCGGCGCCGCATGCGGAACGTTTCCGTCTGGCGGAAGCCAGCGGCAAGGTCGCGGCGGAGATGGCCAAGGCGAAGGGGCCGAAGCCGAGTGAGGTGCTGACGCCGGCGTCGTTCAGGAATGCGCAGGTCGTGCTGCAGGCGATCGGCGGCTCGACCAACGGCCTGATCCATCTGACCGCGATGGCGCATCGCTCGCCGCACCGGCTCGATCTCGAAGTCTTCGACCAGATCGGCCGTGAAGTGCCTGTTCTGGTCGATCTCAAGCCGTCGGGCGAACATTACATGGAGCATTTCCACCACGCCGGCGGCGTGCCGAAATTGCTGGCACAGCTCGGCGATCTCGTCGATCTCGATGCGAAGACCATCAGCGGCCAGACGCTGCGCGACGTCGTCGCAAATGCAGAAGACGTGCCCGGCCAGGACGCGATCCGCTCGCGCGACAATCCGATCAAGAAGGAGGGCGGCCTTGCCGTCCTGCACGGCAACCTCGCGCCGCGTGGCGCTGTCATCAAGCAATCGGCTGCGAGCCCTAAACTGTTGCAGCACACGGGACGCGCGGTGGTGTTCGAATCCGTCGAGGACATGACCTTGCGGGTCGACGATCCCGATCTCGACGTCACCCCCGACGATGTGCTGGTGCTGCGCAATGCTGGCCCCAAGGGCGCGCCTGGCATGCCCGAGGCGGGCTATCTGCCGATTCCGAAGAAGCTCGCTCGCGGCGGCACCAAGGACATGGTGCGCATTTCGGATGCGCGCATGAGCGGCACCGCGTTCGGCACCATCGTGCTGCACATCACGCCGGAAGCCGCCGTCGGCGGGCCGCTGGCGCTGGTGCAGAACGGCGACCGGATCAGCCTCGATGTGGCCAAGCGCAGCATCGAGCTTTTGGTCGATGCGGCCGAGCTGGAGCGGCGGCGTGTCGCCTTGAAGCCGACTGCCGTGCCCGATGAAGCGCGGCGAGGCTATGCCTGGCTGTTCAACGAGACCATCATGCAGGCCGATGAGGGCTGCGACTTCGACTTCATGCAGAGGACTGGGAAGAAGACCGAGCAGAGAACTGAAAAGGGCTGATCAACACCAACGAGCGCCGAGACCGCTGAACGCGGCTGGCGATAAAACATAGGGGGAGACGATGATTGCACGATCCATGCGTGCATTGGTGGCAGGCGCCGCCATGCTGTTCGTCACGGGCGCGGGGGCGCAGGAGGTGAAGCATTATCGCTTCGCCTATGACCAGCCCCGCAACACCGGCTATTCCATCGCCGGCGACCTCTTTGCCGACAAGCTCAAGGAATTGAGCAAAGGCACCATGATCATCGACCAGTATCCCGGCGCGCAGCTCGGGCAGGAGCCGCAGGTGCTCCAGCTCGTCAAGTCCGGCGACGTCGAATTCTCCATCGTCTCCTCGGCGAACACCGCGACGATCTCGCCGCAGGCGGGCGTCATGTCGCTGCATTATCTGTTCCGCGACGAGAACCATGTGATCAAGGGCCTCGCCGATCCAAAAGTGTTCGAAGCGCTCAGGGCCATGATCGAGGAGACCACGCAGGGCCTGCATCTCATCGGCACGGGCTCCCAGGGCGTCCGCCACATGTACTCCAAGAAGGAGATTCACAATGTCGCAGACATCAAGGGTCTGAAGGTCCGCGTACAGGCAACCGCCACCGAAGACACCATGTTCCCGGCCTATGGCGCCCAGACCGTGCACATGCCGTTCGGCAGCGTCTATACGAGCTTGCAGACCGGCGTGGTCGATGTCGCCGAGAACAGCATCAACGTCTACCTCGTCAACAAGCACTACGAGGTCGCGCCGGTGCTTAATATCACCGAGCACGAGGCCAACAACGCACTGGTGTTCGTCTCCGACAAGCTCTGGCAGAGCCTCTCGGCCGAGCAGAAGGGCTGGGTGCTCGCGGCCGCGAACGAGATCAGCACCAAGGAGCCCGGGAAGGCATTCGATCTCGAGCGCGCCGCGGCGGAGAAGCTGAAGAAGATGGGCGTCAAGATCGTCGACAACGTCGACAAGAAGAGCTTTGCGGCGATCGCCGATCCCTATCTCGACAAGCTCGCCAAGGACCTCGGCCCGCACGCCGAGAAGATCAAGGATCTGATCCGGTCGATTAACTAGAGCGATTCCGAAAGACGGTGCGCTCCCTGTCCCGCTTGCGGGAGAGGGTAGGGGAGAGGGTTTCTCCGCAGAGGGATTTCCAGCGAGGAGAAAGCCCTCGCCCGGATCGCATCTTCGATGCGATCCGACCTCTCCCCAAGCGGGAGAGGTGCAGCCAACCCCAACCGGGACGACAACAATGCCCATCGCCGACAAGCTCGTCCTGCAACGCCAACGTCATCTCAAATGGCGCTGGCTCGACTGGCTCGAGCTCGCGCTGATGATCCTCTGCGGCGTGCTGTGCTTCGGCTTCTCGCTCTCGGTCACGGCCGACATCGTCACCCGCACCATCGGTCATCCCTGGCTGTGGCTGCAGGAGGTCACCTCGACGCTGTTCATCTATGCGATCTTCGTCGGCATGGCGGCTGCGACCCGGCGCAACGATCATCTCTATCTCACCGCGATCTCCGAGGCGATGCACGGCACGCCCCGGATCATTGTCGAAATCATCATCCGCCTCATCGTGCTCGGCGTCGCGGTCTGCCTCGTCTGGTACGGCTACCAGAACTATCTTCGCGGCTTCGGCAGTTTCCGCCTGCCGTCGGGCACGCCGATCGCCTCGCTCTACGCCATCATTCCGCTGTCCGGCATCCTGGTCGGCCTCTTCACCATCGAGCAGCTCGTCAACGGTCTGCGCAACGGCTTCGACCATCCCGAGCCGCCGGACCAGGATGCGCCGCCGGACGTGACCGAGGCGCAGGCGAGGACGCAGCCGTGAGCGCACCTGTTGTCCTCGCGATCATGTCGATCTGCTTCCTGTCATTCGGCTATCTCGGCGTGCCCGTGCCGTTCTCGCTGATGGCCGGCGTGTTCGTCGGTGCGTTCCTGTCCGACGTTTCGCTCGCCGCGATCATCCAGAAGATATTCGATGGCGTCGATTCCGAGGCGCTGCTGGCGATCCCGTTCTTCCTGCTGGTCGGCGAGCTCATGAGCTCGGCCAATGTGGTGGTGCGAATAGCCAATCTCTCGGTGTCGCTGGTCGGCCATATCAGGGGCGGGCTGTCGCAGGTCGTGGTCGTCTTCAGTATGTTTTTCTCGGAGATGTCGGGCTCGACCACGGCCGATGTCGCCGTGATGAGCCGCGCGCTCGGCGGGCCGATGAAGCGCGAGGGCTACGAGCCGGCGTTCATTGCCGCGATCATCGCGTCGGCCTCGACCATCGCCGCGCTGGTGCCGCCGAGCATCACCGCTGTCGTCTACGGCGCCGTCGGCAACGTCTCGATCGCCGGCCTGTTCATGGCCGGCGTCGTGCCGGGCCTGATGATCGGCTTCGGATTGATGATCTATTGCTATTTCTTCGGCCCCTCGGGCCTGCGCAAGCCGCGTGCGCCGCTGCGGCAGGTGGTGTTCGCCGCGGGCGATGCGGCGCTGCCGCTGATGATCCCCGTCATCCTGCTGGGGGGCATCCTGACCGGCTGGTTCACGCCGACCGAAGCCGGCGTCGTCGCGGTGGTCTGGATCATCCTGGTCGTGATCCCCGCGCTCAACCGCGGGCATTTCAGGAAGATCCCCTACGATTTCTGCCTCGCCGGGCTGATTTTCTCGCTGCCGCTGATCACGATCGGTGCCGCCAACGCCTTCGGCTGGATGCTCGCCTATTTGCGCGGCGCCAGCTACATCGCAGACATGATCACCTCGATCGCAGGGCACGATCCGCATCTGATCATGCTGCTGATGGTGCTGCTGTTCACCGTGGTCGGCGATTTCATCGAGCCGGTGCCGACCATCATCATCTTCATGCCGCTGGTCAACACGCTGACGGAAGCGGGCGACATCAATGGCGTGCACATGGGCGTTGTGCTGATCGCCACGCTCGCCTTCGGCCTGATCACGCCGCCTTACGGCCTGGTGCTGTTGATGGCGTCGAAATTCGTCGGCATCAGCTTTGCCAAGGCGCTCCGCGCGGCGCTGCCGATCTATGTCGTGTTCTTCGCCACCATCGCGTTCGTGATCTACTTCCCGAGCGTGGTGCTGTGGCTGCCGCAGAAGGTTCTCCCCGAATCGGTCGGCTGCTTCAAGTCGCCGGCGGGGACCGGCTACATCTGTCCGCAATAGACGTCACTTGCTCTTGCTCGTGAACTTCTTCACGGCGACGCGGAACTCTTCCGTGTTCATCGCCATGATGATCTTGTGCTCCTCGGCATCGAGCTGCTGCCTGACTGGCGTCGTCGCTGCCGCATAGACCAGCGACTTGGTGCCGGATATGGCCGCGGGCGGGTTCTGTGCCAGCCGTTCGGCGAGTTTTCGCGTGGCCTCCTTCAACTCGGTCGCGGGAACGGTCTGGGCGACGAGGCCCCATTCATAGGCCTGCTGCGCTGTAAAATTGTCCTCGGCGAGGAAGATCTGTAGCGCGCGGCGCGAACCGACCGTGCCGACGATCCCGACCGTCGAGCCGCCATCGGGCGATACGCCGATCTTGGCGTAAGCCGGCGTGAACTTGGCGTCATCGGCGGCAATGCAGAGATCGGTGACGAAGGCGAGGCCCATGCCGGCGCCGGCGGCCGAGCCGTGCACGCTCGACAGCGAGATCTTGGGCATACGCTTGATGATCTCGATGAACGAATGATAATGCTTGAGCAACTCGCCGACGACAGCCGTCACATTGTTGGCCTCGGCCGCTGCGCCGATCGTCTGCAGATCGCCGCCGGCCGAAAAGGCGCGGCCTTCGCCTTCGAGCACCATGACGCGGACAGCATCATCGCCCTCGATATAAGCCGCGAGCTGTTCGAGCTTCTGCGCAATTGCAAGATTGACCGAGTTGAACGCGGCGGGACGGTTGAGCGTGATGGTCGCGATCGGGCCGTCGATCCGCAGCAGCGCGGGATCGTCGGGCTTTGAGACGGGAGCTGGCATGTGAATATCCCCGGCATGAGGTTCGTTTTGCAACTAAATCTCAGAAGGCGAGGGGTGACAATCCCCGCGTGCCACCCTTGCGCGGAGCGGAATCATAGGCTCAAATGGGGCGCCTTCGTTGGACGGACACGAGCGCCGGCTCCTCCTGGGCTAGCCAAGCCAGTATGAGAGAGGAGACGACATGGGTACGCTCGTGTCTTGCAGAAAAGGCCTGTCCGATGACTGATGGTCCGGTGGTCATTGTCGGTGCCGGCCATGGTGGCTACCAGGTCGCGGCATCCCTGCGGCAGGCGGGCTTTTCGGAGCCCATCCGCATGGTCAACGACGAGGCGCATCTGCCCTACCAGCGGCCGCCGTTGTCGAAGGCCTACATCAAGGGCTCGGCCGGGCCTGATAGCCTGATGTTCCGCCCCGAGAAATTCTATCACGACCAGAAGATTGACCTGATCGCCGGCCGCGCCGTCTCGATCGATCGCGCAGCGCGAAAAGTGCTGCTCGCCTCGGGCGAAACGCTGTCCTACGGTCACCTGATCTTGGCGACCGGAGCGCGGAACCGGCTGCTCGATCTGCCCAACGCCAATCTGCCCGACGTGAAATATCTGCGCATCCTCGATGAGAGCGAGGCGTTGCGCAGCATCATCCCATCGAAGACGCGGGTCGTGGTGATCGGCGCCGGCTTCATCGGCCTCGAATTCGCAGCGACCGCGCGGATCAAAGGCCTCGAGGTCGACGTGCTCGAATTGGCGCCGCGCGTGATGGCGCGCGCGGTGACGGCGGAAGTGTCCGACTATTTCCAGGCGCGGCACCGCGAGGCCGGCATCCGCATTCATCTGGGTGTGCAGGCAACCTCGATCGAAGCCGAGAACGGCAAAGTGACCGGCGTCTCCTTGAGCGATGGACGGCATCTGCCTGCCGACCTCGTCGTAGTCGGCGTCGGCGTGCTGCCGAACATCGAGCTGGCGGCCGAGGCCGGGCTGCCGGTCGCGGCCGGCATCATCGTCGACGAACATCTTGCGACGGCTGATCCCGGCATCTCCGCGATCGGCGATTGCGCCCTGTTTGCCAGCCCGCGCTTCGGCGGATCATTGCGGCTGGAATCGGTGCAGAACGCCACCGATCACGCCCGCTGCCTCGCCGCGCGGCTGACCGGCGACAAGAAACCCTATGACGGGCATCCCTGGTTCTGGAGCGATCAGGGCGACGACAAGCTCCAGATATCAGGCCTCACCACCGGCTACGACCGTGTCGTCCTGCGCGGCGATTCCGCGAAGAAGGCGTTTTCCGTGTTCTGCTATCATGGCGACAGACTGCTCGGCATCGAATCGATCAACCGCGCCGGCGATCACATGTTCGGCCGCCGCTTGCAGGCGATGGATCGCTCCATCACGCCGGAGCAGGCCGCGGACGAAAGCTTCGACCTGAAGAGCGCGCTGGCCTGAGTCTCTTCTGCCTCGCCCAGCTTGCGGGGAGAGGGGCGGGGTGAGGGGGACTCTCCACGGCGACGGTGACGGTTAGACTCGCGGAGACTAGCCCGCTCTGTCTTATAGAACGGCCTTAACTTCCGCGGCCGTCGGCATCGACGGCCCGGCGCCCATGCGCTGCACACTGATCGAGGCGGCGGCATTGGCGAACGCGAGGGCGGCGCGCAAGGCGGCACCCTCGGCCAGCTGTGAGGCGAGCGCCCCGACGAAACAATCGCCGGCGCCTGTGGTGTCGACCGCCTTCACGGCGCGCCCGGGCACGGCAAATCCCTCGCTTCCGGCGAGCGCGAGCACGCCGCGTTTTCCCAGCGTGACGCAGATGGTCTGGTCCGCGCGCGCCTGAAGCTGTCGGGCGACGTCGACGATCCTTGCGGCTTCGTCCTCGTCGGTGAGTTCGCGACCTGCGAGAAAGCCAAGCTCGGTCTCGTTCAGCACGAGGATGTCGACCAGCGCGAGCAGCTCGCCGGACATCTTTTGCGCCGGTGCCGGATTGAGCAGCGTCGTGGCCCCGGCGGCACGCGCCCGCTGGAAGAACGCGGCAATCGTCGGCAGCGGAATCTCGAACTGGCTGACCGCGACATCACCCTTTGCCAGCGGCGCATCCGCGACGTCATCCACACTGACCAGGGCATTGCTGCCGGGAATGACGACGATGGTGTTGTCGGAGGACGCAACCGTGATGATGGCCGTGCCGCTGTGCGTGTCCGCCTCGCGCACACCGCCGAGATCGATGCCCTGGTCGCCCAGGAACGCCCGCAGTTCCGCCCCGAACGCATCCTTGCCCAGCCGCCCGATCAGCGTGGTCTTCACGCCGAGACGCGCCGATGCGACCGCCTGGTTCGCGCCCTTGCCGCCCGGAAAATACAGCACTTGCCGGCCGGCGACGGTCTCGCCCACCTTCGGATGGCGATCGGCGGTCGCCACCACATCCATGTTGATGCTGCCGGCGACGAAGACACGCCCCATGATCCGCCCTTATGAAATCCCTAGACCCTGACTTCGAACTCGTGCCTGACTTTGGCGATGTCGACAAGGGTCGGCAGGCCGGCCTCGTTGCCGAGGCGCTGGATCTTGAACGTCGAAGCTGCCCGGGCAAAGTCGAAATGCTCGCGCCAGCTTTTGCCCGGATGGGCGAGATAGGAATAGACGTACGCGCCGTGGAAGACGTCGCCGGCGCCGTTGGTATCGATCACGCGCTCCCGCGGAATCGGCATCGCCGGCATCACCTGGACCGTCCCTGTCTCGTCGTACCAGAGCAGGCCCTTCTCACCCATGGTGACGCCGCCGATCTTGCAGCCGCGGCCCTTGAGGTAGTCGAGCATCTTCTCCGGGGTCAGGTCCATCTGCTCGCAGAGACGCTCGGCGACGATGGCGACGTCGATGAATTCCAGGAGCTCATGCGTGTTGGTGCGCAGGCCGCCGCCGTCGAGCGACGTCAGGATACCGGCCTCACGGCAGACTTTTGCGTAGTGGATCGCCGCATCCGGCTGGTGGCCGTCGACATGCAATGCGCGGCAGCCGCCGAGATTGAGCATCGGGAAGGGATGGATGTGCTCGTCGTCGCGGCAGCGCACGATGGCCCGCTTGCCATCCTTGGGCATGATGAAGGATAGCGACGACTGGTTGACCTTCCGCCCGTGCAGCGAGATCGCGTATTTCGCGCACATGTCCTGGAACATGCGCCCCAGCCAGTCATTCGCCGCGGTGGCGATCAGGTCGGGCACGATGCCGAGCTTGGCGCAGCAGAACGCCGCCGTAACAGCGTTGCCGCCGAAAGAGACCGCGTAGTCGGTCGCCACGTGCTTTTCGTCGCCGGTCGGCATGTGGTCGGTGATGAAGACGACGTCGATATAGGTCTGTCCGATAAAGAGAGCCTGCATTGCTTGTCCGTGATGCGCGTGATGGTCCGGCCGACCAGCTTACTCTAACACCGGTTCCGCTTCTCTGACGCTGAAATTATTCGCAAAACCGCCCCGCAGCGCTTGAGGCCGGCCTATGGCGGGAATACGACCATGGCGGGTCCATGCCAAGCCCGGACAAATGCCGCTTTTCGATCCATGGTTCCAAGTCGATCAAAAAGGGAAAAACATGATCACCGGCCTCGATCACATCGTTGCTCTGGTCAAGGATATCGGTGCGGCCAACGCGGCCTATCAGACGCTGCTGGGGCGCGCGCCCGCCTGGCAGAACTCCGGCGAGGGCGCCGATCGCGTCCTGTTCACCCTCGAGAACACGACCCTCGAATTGATGGCGCCGAGCGGCTTTACCGCAACCGCTGACCGCATGCGCGCGTTGCTCGCCGACCAGGAAGGCCTGCTCGCCAGCCTGTGCTTTCGCGTCGCCGATATCAACAAGACGCACCGCCGGCTGGACCGGGTGGCGCTGAAGCCGGATGCCGTCGCCGCAGTCGAGAGCCGCGACGATGTATCAGGTGCGGCCCTGCACTGGCAGCGCACGCGGGCCGCAACCGAGCTGACGCGCGGCGTGCGCATGTTCTTCCTTGAGTTGGCCGAGGAGCGTCCGAAGTCGCTCGCTTCGGACGTCGCGCCGATCCAGGGGCTCGATCACGTCGTGATCACCACAGAGGATTCCGATCGTGCCGCCGCGCTCTACGGCGCGCGGCTCGGGCTCGATCTGGCGCTCGACCGCTCCCACCATGACTGGGGCCAGCTGATGTTCTTCCGCTGCGGCGATCTCATCGTCGAGGTGGTGCGCCGCCCGGTCGCGGGCGGGGATGTCGGGCACGATCGTCTCTGGGGCTTGAGCTGGCGCGTCGCCGACATCGACGCCACGCGCGCGCGCCTCCTCGAAGCCGGTCTCGACCTCAGCGATGTGCGCAACGGCCGCAAGCCGGGCACGCGGATCATGACCGTGCGCAATGGCACCTGCGGCATCCAGACCGTGCTGCTGGAGCGCTCGCCGAAACCGGTGGAGTAGGACGCCGCTCTCCGCTCCTCATTGCGAGCGCAGCGAAGCAATCCAGGCTGGCTCCCGGAAAGACTCTGGATCGCTTCGTCGCAAGGGCTTCTCGCAATGACGGCGGGGGCGTGGTACATGCCCTAGCGAAACCACAAAGCGAGCACCGGGTTTTGGCGAAAGCAACGGCAAAGCGAACTCAGAAATGGCAGCGCGACCCCGAGGGGATGCGGCTGCGCATTCTCGAGGCTGCCAAGCAGGAGTTTTCCGCGCACGGGCTCGCCGGTGCCCGCGTCGACCGCATTGCGGCGAATGCCGGCGCCAACAAGCGGATGCTGTACTACCATGTCGGCAACAAGGACGACCTCTACCTCGCGGTGCTGGAAGGCGCCTATGACAAGATCCGCAGCGAGGAGCGGGGACTCGACCTCGAACATCTCGATCCGCCCGAGGCAATCAAGCGGCTGATCGAATTCACCTGGAATTACTTCCTGCGCAATCCCGAATTCCTGTCGCTGCTGCAGACCGAGAACCTCGCGCGCGCAAAGCACCTGAAGCGCTCGACCAGGGTCAAGTCGATGCACTCCCCGTTCGTCGAGATGATCCGCACCGTGGTGAGGCGCGGCGTCGACAGCGGCGATTTCCAGGTCGCGGTCGATCCGGTGCAGCTCTACATCTCGATCGCGGGTCTCTGCTTCTTCTATCTCTCGAACTCGGCGACCTTAAGCGTGATCTTCGGCCGTGACCTGCTCGCCAAGGACGCCAAGGACGAACGTCTCGCGCACATGGTCGGCCTCGTGCTGGCTGCGCTGACCGGGCAGTCGGCCGCGCTGTTCGAGATCGCCAAGGCATCGAAGTCGCGCGCCGCGGTGGTGCAGACGGCGTAGTTTCCCGGCCCGCTTTTCCTCCCTCACTGCGAGTCAGCACCGGCCGAGGGCCGACCCGCGCCAATTCAGTTCCGGGAGACGTCTGTCTCGCCACTTACCGCCCCTCCCGGGAACCGGCACAAAACGTCACAGGGAAAGCTCTGGACAGTATTTATCCAACGGGTTAATTTCTCCCCCGAACAAAGAAGACTTCCGGGAGAGAGGCGTGGCCGAGCTGAAGCCCCAAGGTGCAGTGTCCAAGATGCTGAATGCGGCCTGGGTACGGCCGTTGTTGTTCCTGGTGTTCATCGTCATCGCCTGGGATCTCTCGATCCGGCTGTTCAAGATCCCCGCCTATCAGATCCCGGCGCCGGCCGATGTCCTCGCCGTGCTGCGCGATGATTGGCCGGAATTGCTGCGCCAGTCCTGGCCGACGACTTACGCGACCATCTGGGGCTTCGCGCTTTCCGCGCTGTTCGGCATTCCCGTGGCGATGCTGATCGCGGGCTCGAAGACGGTGGAGAGCTATATCTATCCGCTGCTGGTGTTCTCCCAGTCCGTGCCGAAGATCGCGATCGCGCCGCTGTTCGTGGTCTGGTTCGGCTTTGGCATCCTGCCGAAGGTCATCTCGGCCTTTCTGCTCGGCTTCTTTCCCGTCGTGGTCTCCGCCGTGCAGGGTTTCAAGTCGGTCGATCCTGACATGGTCGATCTCGCCCGCGCCATGCAGGGCAGCCGCTTCCAGGTGTTTTGCGCGGTGAACCTGCCGCATGCGCTCCCGGCGATCTTCTCCGGGCTCAAGGTCTCGGTGACGCTCGCCGTGGTCGGCGCCGTGGTCGGCGAGTTCGTCGGCTCCAATTCCGGCATCGGCTATGTGATGCAGCGCTCGATCGGCACGTTCGACCTGCCGACGATGTTCGCAGCGCTCGTCATCCTCGCGCTGCTCGGCGTCATCCTGTTCTGGGTCGTCGACAGCGTCGAGAAGCTGGTGATTCCCTGGCATGTCAGCCAGCGCGAGGACGTGATTTTCGCATCGTAAGGAGAACGGCCACCAATGGCCGAAACAACGACAGGGAGAGTGACGATGAAGCGGTGGATTGGGGCTGCATCCGTGGCGCTGATGGCGTTTGCAGTTTCGCCGGCCCAGGCGGCCGACAAGGTCGTGCTGATGCTCAACTGGTACGTCTATGGCGAGCACGCGCCGTTCTATTACGGCAAGGCCAAGGGCATTTATGCCGCCGAAGGCATCGACCTCGAGATCCAGGAGGGCCGTGGCTCGGCCGCGACCACGCAGGCCGTCGCCGCCAAGACCGCCGATTTCGGCTATGTCGACGTTCCCACCATGATGCGTGCCGCGATCAAGGGCGCGCCGGTGATTGCGACCGGCGTGCTGCTCCAGACCTCGCCGATGTCCGTCATGGGATTCGTCGACAAGAACATCCGAAAGCCCGAAGACATCAAGGGCAAGACGGTCGCGATCACGCCGGCCGATTCCATGACGCAGATCTGGCCGCTGTTCCTGAAGAAGACCGGCCTCAAGGAAAGCGATTTCAAGACCGTTGCCGGCGACGGCCAGACCAAGCTCAACGCCGTGATCAACGGCCAGGCCGATCTCTTGCTCGGCTACGTCATGGACCAGTCGATGAAGATCAAAGACGCCACCGGCAAGGACGTCTATCCGATCAAGTTCGCCGACTACGGCATCAACATGGTCTCCTCGGGCATCATCGCCAACACCGACTACGTGAAGGCCCATGCCGATCTCGTCCGCCGTTTCATGTCGGCGACGACAAAGGCGGTCGAAGCTGCCGAGAAGGAGCCGAAGGCGGCCGCGCAGTCGATCCTCGATGCCAACCCCAAGGGCGGCAAGATCGACACGCTGACCCAAGGCTTTGAGCTGACCATTCCGCTGTACCGGACGCCTGAGACCAAGGACAAGCGGCCGTTCCAGGTCACCGACCAGAACATGACGGACTCGGTCAACCTGATGGTCGAATATGGCGGGCTCGACGCCAAGGCCAAGGAGAACCCGAAGGCCTTCTACACCAACGATTTCCTGCCGAAGAGTGGCACGTGAAAACTGCGACTGTATCGCGTGACGACGTGCAGCCCGCCGCGCATCTGAGACTGGTGAGCGATCGGGCCGGCGATGCGTCGGGCATAACACTGTCCGGCGTGTCGAAAACCTACCGGACGCGCGACGGCGACGTGCCGTCGCTGCGGCCGCTCGACTTCCACATCAATGACGGCGAGTTCTTCGTCGTGGTCGGTCCATCAGGCTGCGGCAAGTCCACGCTGCTCAAGCTGATCTCCGGACTGCTGCCGCCGACATCAGGCGAGGTGCTGGTCGAGGGCGAGACCGTAACGAAGCCGCACGGCAATGTCGGTATCGTCTTCCAGAACGCGCTGCTGCTGCCCTGGCGCAACATCCTGTCCAACGTGATGCTGCCGATCGACATGAAGCGCCTCGCCCGCGACGAATATCTGCCGCGCGCCAAGGCGCTGTTGAAGATGGTCGGGCTGGAAGGGTTCGAGAGGAAGCTGCCCTGGCAGCTTTCCGGCGGCATGCAGCAGCGGGCCTCGATCTGCCGTGCGCTGGTGCACGATCCCAGGATCATGCTGATGGACGAGCCGTTCGGCGCGCTCGACGCACTGACGCGCGAGCGCATGAATGTCGAGCTGATGCGGATCCAGCGCGAGACCGGGAAGACCGTGCTCTTGATCACGCATTCGATTCCCGAAGCCGTGTTCCTCGCCGACCGTGTGCTTGTCATGACCGAGCGGCCCGGTGCAATCGCCGCGATCTACGACGTGCCGCTGCCGCGTCCGCGCTCGCTCGACGTAATGGCCGACCCTGTGTTTACGGAACTCGTGCAACGCATCCGCAAGCACTTCTTCTCGCAAGGTGCATTGGATTAGGCCTGGTGAGACTTCCGATCTTAACCGCGCGAAAGGTGCGCTCCCTCCCCCGCCTACGGGGGAGGGCTGGGGAGAGGCTGCCTCTGCAACGGGATAATCCCAAGAGGAGAGTACCCTCACCCGGCGCTGCGCGCCGACCTCTCCTGCGAGCAGGAGAGGCAAGTCGCCCGCGGCTACACCGATCTTGTCGAAATTACCTCGCGTTGCTGTAACACCATGTCCCCGCGCCTGAAGCTGCGTGACATCACCTTCTTCGAACGTGCCGTGCAGTTCGCGCGGCCGTTCCGCTTCGGCGCGATCACGATCAACGCGACGCCGCAGTTGTTCGTGCTGGTCGAGATCGAGGTCGACGGCAGAGGAGCCTCGGCCGGCGCCAGCGCAGAACTGCTGGTGCCGAAATGGTTCGACAAGCGGCCGGAACTGTCGCCGGCGCAGACCGTCGACGGCTTGCGCCGATCGCTGGAGATCGCGCGTGGGCTTTACCTGGCGCAGACGGGATTCCTGACGGCGTTCGATCTGCACGCCGAATGCATTGGCGCGCAGGTCGCGGCCTGTGCCAAGAACAACATCCCGCCCCTCGCGGCGGCCTTTGGTCCTGCGGAAATCGACAAGGCGATCCTTGATGCGCTGCTTCGGGCTGCGGAGACCAATTTCTTCGACGGAATGGCCGGCAATATCGCCGGCATCGATGTGCGGCTCTCGCCCGACCTGAAGGACGCGGATCTCACGACATTTCTCTTCGGCCGCAAGCCGCTGCCGCGCGTTGCGATCAGGCATACCGTCGGTCTCGATGATGCCATCGAAGGCGAGGGCGGCGTCGCCGACGCAGACGTGAACGCCGGCGCGAATTACTTCAAGCTGAAGCTGTCGGGCGATCCCGCCGGCGATGCGGCGCGGCTGGCGCGGATCGGCAAAGAGCTCGATAGGCTTGGTCGCCACTGCAAGGTGTCGCTCGATGCCAATGAGCAATATGCGGACCTTGCCGCACTGAAGGCGCTGATCGACCAGCTCGATCGCGAACCCGCATTGCGGTCGATCGCGTCGCGATTGCTCTATGTCGAGCAACCGATGCCGCGAGACACCACCAGGCAAGCGCCGCTCGGCTCGCTCGCCGCGCGCCGATTCATCATCGACGAGGCCGACGATTCCTACGATGCCTTTCCCGCGGCGCGCGCGCTTGGCTATCGCGGCATCTCCTCGAAATCCTGCAAGGGGCTCTACAAGTCCATCGTCAACGCGACGCGTGCAGCGAAATGGAGCGCGAGCGGAGAGAAATTCTTCGTCACCGGCGAGGACCTGACCTGCCAGGCCGGCGTTGCCGTGCAGCAAGATCTCGCGCTCGGCACCTTTATCGGCATCACCCATGCCGAGCGCAATGGTCATCACTATGTCGACGGCTTCGGCGAGGCGCCGGCCGCCGAAGCTGCGGCCTTCGCAGCCGCGCATCCCGATCTCTACGCCGATGCCGGGCAGGGCATCCGCCTCAGCATTCACAACGGCGATCTCCTGACGGGGTCGCTTCACTGCGTGGGCTTTGCGACCTCGGTCCATCCGGACTGGTCGGCGCTCCGCCCGCTCGAACGGCCAAGATCACTTCAGGAGTATCCGGCATGACCACCCAACGCCTCGGCCTCATCATGAACGGCGTCACCGGCCGCATGGGGCTCAACCAGCATCTGGTCCGCTCGATCGTTGCGATCCGCGACCAGGGCGGCGTCCGCCTGAAGAACGGCGATCGCATTATGCCCGATCCGATCCTGGTCGGCCGCAGCGCGGAGAAGGTCGAGGCGCTCGCCAGGCGCTACAACATCACGCGCTGGACCACGGACCTCGACGCGGCGCTTGCCGACAAGAACGACACCATGTTCTTCGACGCCGCGACCACCCAGGCGCGGCCCGGCCTGCTGACCCAGGCCATCAATGCCGGCAAGCACGTCTATTGCGAGAAGCCGATCGCGACGAACTTCGAGGAAGCTCTGGAAGTCGTCAAGCTCGCCAATGCCAAGGGCGTCAGGCACGGCACCGTGCAGGACAAGCTGTTCCTGCCTGGTCTGAAGAAGATCGCCTTCCTGCGCGACAGCGGCTTCTTCGGCCGCATTCTCTCGGTGCGGGGCGAGTTCGGCTATTGGGTGTTCGAAGGGGGCTGGCAGGAGGCGCAGCGGCCGTCCTGGAACTACCGCAGCGAGGACGGTGGCGGCATCATTCTGGACATGGTCTGCCACTGGCGCTACGTGCTCGACAATCTCTTCGGCAACGTCCAGAGCGTGGTCTGCATCGGCAACACCGACATTCCCGAGCGCTTCGACGAGCAGGCCAAGGCGTACAAGGCGACCGCAGATGATTCCGCCTACGCGACGTTCCAGCTCGAGGGCGGTGTCATCGCTCACATCAACATGTCCTGGGTCACGCGCGTCTATCGCGACGACCTCGTCACCTTCCAGGTTGACGGCACTCACGGCTCGGCCGTCGCGGGCTTGACCGATTGCATGATCCAGGCGCGGCAGGCGACCCCGAGGCCGGTCTGGAATCCCGACGAGAAGCGGCTGCACGATTTCTACGGCGACTGGCAGAAGCTGCCTGATAACGTCATCTACGACAACGGCTTCAAAGAGCAGTGGGAAATGTTCATCCGCCACGTCTACGAGGATGCGCCCTACAAGTTCACGCTGCTCGAAGGCGCCAAGGGCGTGCAACTCGCCGAATGCGCGCTGAAGAGCTGGAAGGAGCGGCGCTGGATCGACGTCGCGCCGATCAAGGCCTGATATTCCGATGCCAGTAATTTCGTCATTGCGAGCGAAGCGAAGCAATTCAGGGTCTTTCCGCAGAGGCAATCGCTGGATTGCTTCGCTTCGCTCCCAATGACGGGGAGAGGTTCGAAACCATGAATAAGCCCGTCCAGCCGATATCGTCATTGTCGCTCAAGCTGCCGAAACCCGACCGCTCGATCGAGACCTACCGGTTAGCTGCCTCGCGCACTTTTCCCGCAAAGCTCGAGGGCCCGCTGAACCGCATCGCTTTCTCGGCCGTGCATACGGTGGCCGATCCCTTCGCCGACAACGATCCCTGGCTGTCGGTCGCCGTCGACTGGGACAAGACCATTGCCTTCCGCGAGCATATCTGGGACCTCGGCCTCGGCGTTGCCGAAGCCATGGATACCGCGCAGCGCGGCATGGGACTGGACTGGCCGACCTCGCTGGAGCTGATCACGCGTTCGGTCAGCGCCGCGAAACGCCGCAACGCGCTGGTGTTCTCCGGTGCCGGTACGGATCATCTCGCAGTCGAGGACGCCAGGAGCCTCGACGATGTGATCCGCGCCTATGAGGAGCAGATTTCGGCAGTCGAGAAGGTCGGCGGCCGCATCATCCTGATGGCGTCGCGTGCGCTGGCAAAGCTCGGCCGCAACGCTGACGACTACGCAAGGGTCTATGACCGTGTGCTGTCGCAGGTTCGCGAACCCGTGATCATCCACTGGCTTGGCGATATGTTCGATCCCGCGCTGACCGGTTATTGGGGCACCAAGGATCTCGACAAGGCGATGGACACGGCTGTGGCCATCATCAATGGCAATGCGGCCAAGGTCGATGGCGTAAAAGTCTCGCTGCTCGACAAGCAGCGCGAGATCGACATGCGCCGTCGCCTCGACAAGCGCATCAAGATGTATACGGGCGACGACTTCAATTATGCGGAGCTGATCGCCGGCGACGGCGAAGGCTTTTCGCACGCGCTGCTCGGCATCTTCGATGCGATCGCGCCGGCGGCGTCCTACGCAATGTCGCGGCTGGCGGCCGGCGACGAGCCAGGTTTCCACGACGTGCTGGGGCCGACGGTGCCGCTGTCGCGTCACATCTTCAAGGCGCCGACGCGCTTCTACAAGACCGGCATCGTCTTCATGGCGTATCTCAACGGTCACCAGGATCACTTCACCATGGTCGGCGGCCAGGAGAGCACGCGCTCCACGCTGCATCTGGCGGAGCTGTTCCGGCTGGCCGACAAGGCCGGCCTGCTCGCCAATCCTGACCTCGCGACGCAGCGGATGAAGACGGTGCTCGCCAGCCATGGTGTCGAATCCTGATGCGCGATTTTTCGTCCGACCATCGCTGGCTTTCACTGAATACGGCGACAGTGCGCAAGCAGGGCGATCTCGTCGAGATCATCGATGCCTGCGCACGTCACGGCATCCGCGCCATCGATCCCTGGCGCGACCAGGTTGCCGCCGTCGGTCTGGAGCGTGCCGCGCGCGCGGTGCGCGATGCGGGCCTCGATCTTTCGGGCTATTGCCGCGGCGGCATGCTCACCTCGGACGCCTCGCGCCGCACGGAAGTGCGCGACGACAACAGGCGCTGCGTCGATGAAGCCAAGGCGCTGGGCGCGCCCTGCATTGTGGTCGTGGTCGGCGGCCTGCCGCAATATTCACGCCCGGGCAGCGAGGCGTCGAAGGATATTGTGGCCGCACGTGGGCAGGTCGAGGAAGCTCTCGCCGAGCTGCTCGACTATGCCAAGCAGGCAAATCTTCCGCTGGCGATCGAGCCGCTGCATCCGGCTTACGCCGCCGACCGCGCTTGCGTGAACACCACGAAGCAGGCGCTCGACATCTGCGACCGGCTCGACCCCGATCGCACCGGTATGCTCGGCGTCGCGCTCGACGTCTATCATATCTGGTGGGATCCGGAGCTGATGGGCCAGATCGCCCGCGTCGGCAAGGACCGCTTGCTCGCGTTCCATGTCTGCGACTGGCTGGTGCCGACCAAGGACATCCTCAACGACCGCGGCATGATGGGCGACGGCGTCATCGACATCAAATCCGCGCGCGCCGCCGTGGAGGCGCAGGGCTTTGCCGGCTATTCGGAGATCGAAATCTTTTCGAATGACTGGTGGGGAAAGCCGATGGATGAGGTGCTGCGCACCTGTATCGAACGTCACAAGACCGTGGTCTAAATTCCGCGCGCTGCCCTCGCGGGCCTGCGACCCAGTTGCGGCGAGTTGAAGCGACCCTTCGGCTTGCCGGCGGCCGGACGCGAGGATTGTCATGTCTCGGCGGACGGGAGGCTATCTCGTATACGGCGCCGAAGCGGTTAGCTCGTGCGGTGCACCGAACTGGTTGGAGTACCACCAATGATGAGGTGGACAGCCATCAGCTTTCGGGCGGAATATCGTCGTCCCGATGCCGCACCTCGCCACACTCTGTGCCGGATCGGATGCGGTAATCACGGCACGCGCGCCCGGCGCGCGCGCCTTGGCATCAACGATCAGCAGGCGCGGCGGATGTACCCGGGCCTGTTGATCTTGAATGGCCCCGACGTGCAATCGTCGGGGCCATTGTTGTGATCGGCTTGTCGGCCCGGTCCGGTGCAGCGTCCATCCAAGGCCGTTTCGGGCCGGCCATTCTCTGAAAAGGTCAGACGATTGCGCTATCATCGATCACCGGCAAACATCGGACTATCAGTCGTCGATCCGACCTGCGAAACTGCGAGAACACAAATGCGCCTGTTAACGAGCAAGCGCAAAGGGAGGTTCGCAGTGGAAAGAGTGAAACGGTTGCGTGCAATGGGCTCACTGTGCCGCCAACAGGCCGCGTACAACAGCATGAACAAATGGAAGCTGCTCGCAGAAGCAGAATATTGGGATCATCTGGCTGAGCTTGAGTTGTCTGCTCACTTCCAACAATGCAACGCCTCTGGTTCGAATGAGATAGAACGGCCTCAAGCGATCGCAAACGCGAATGACGCTCGAGGGGAAACGAACTCCGCCGCGTGAGATTCGGCATGAGCCGCGAAACAATGCGCCGCTGCCCTCACGGGCCTGCAACCTGCTGCAGCGTGTTGAAGCGCGCCTTCTGTTCGCTGCTCAGCGTGGCATAGAACTCGTCCAGCGCGGGCTCGACCAGGTTGGCGGCCGTCAGCATGGCCTCGAGCCGGTGCTGCATCGCTTCGAGCCGCCCGACCGGCGTCAGCGGTCTATCGTTCGGGCAGGCCGCCTGCAGGGCCTCAACGCCCTTGGCTGTCGCTTCACTGAGGCGATCGAGCGCGTCCTTCTGCTTTCCGGCGGGATGGAGCACAGCCTCGATCCTTTGGATCGGCAATTGGGTCAGGCCGGATTTCGGATCGCCACAGTTCTCGGCGTTGGCTTGCTGCTGCTGCGCGCCGTCGCCGACATTGGGGCCGAGCGCGTTGAAGCGCGCCTGCTGCTCGTCGCTGAGCGAGTTGTAGAAATTCTCCAGTGCCGGTCGCACGATCTTGACCGCTTCCAGCGTCGCGCTGATGCGGTTCATCATGGCCCGCAACCGGCCAGGCGGCGTCAACGCATAGGTCTCTGAACAGGAGTTTTTGAATACGTCGGCAGCCTTGGCCGCCGCCGCCTTCAATTCGTCGAGCAGCGCGCGTTGCTCCGGCGTCGGCTGCACAGCCCTCTCGATATCGCCAAGCGGCCAGGCGGTGACGCCCTTGTCCGGGGTGCCACACATCTGCTGTAGCGTTTGCGGGTTCACGCTGGCGCGCGCATGCGCGCGGCGACTGCCGCCGGATTGCGGATAGTCATAAGAGTTGGTGCTGGCATAGGCGGAATAGGGGCTGTCGCCACCCCAGAACACGGTATCGACGAAGTCGTCATACGCGTACGCCCAGTAGTCAGGCTCGTAAGCATAGGACCAGAATGTGTAATCGAAAATGTCGGAATAGGCGTAAGGCCAGAACACGGGCCCGAGCCACGCCACGAACACCGCGGGATGGCGGTGTCGCCAGGCTTGCCGGGGAGCCCAGCCGTTCTCGCGGGTGGTGAGCGCAGCCTGGGTCTGTGCATTCGCCTGCTGACCGAGGTGCTCGGCAAATCGCCCGCGCTCAGCCGCCTGCCCGGCCGCGGAAGCGGCGGCTCGCCCGACTGTGGCCGGCTCAGGGCCCAGCCGCTGCAACCGCGCCTGATCGCGCTGTTGCATGCTCTGCTCGCGTTGGAGCAGGCGGTTCTGCAGCATCCGCCCCTGTGCACGTTGCGCCCGCGCGCCTTCCGGCTTTTGCGATTGCAATTGCTGCACGCGCTGTTGCAGCCGGTCGATACGGCTCTGCCGTTCCGCGCTTTGGCGTGTGAGCATCTCGCGCTGCCGCTGCTGCGCGACTTGCTGTCGCTGCTCGGTCTGCTGCTGATGCTGTTGCGCGCGCTGTTCCGTCTGCTCCTGCCGCGACGGCCGTGCGCTCACCGCGGGTGCCGCGTTCGGGTGTGAGGGGGCGGCGATATGCGGCATCGGTCGCGAGGCCGTGGCCGGACGTTGCGGCGCTGCCGGCGCCCGGTGGAATTCGGGCCGCGGCGCCGCGAAGTGCGGGGCAGCCCGCGGCGGCGGGGCAGCGAAGTGTGGGGCCGGACGGGGCGGCGGTGCAGCAAAGTGTGGGGTCGGACGCGGTGGCGGTGCGGCGAAGTGCGGCGCCGGATGCGGCGCCATCGCCGGTGGATGGAACGCGGGCGCGGCGGGACGGGCCATGGCCGGCGGCGCCGCCGGACGAGCCATCGCAGGTGGCGCGGCTGGACGCGCAGCCGGTGCCGGTGGTCCCCCCCTTCCATGGTGGTCTTGGGCGGCCGCGTTGACGCTCGCCGCGATCATCGAAGCACCAACCAAAAACGCCGAAAGGCACACGCCACGCGGAAGCATGATTGTCGCTCCCAGCTCGTAATCGCCCACAACTTTCAACGCGCAGATGGCGGATTGGTTCGTTGTTGCTCGTCGCCCTGCGATCTTCCGACGCAGGCAGTTTCACGCGAAATCCTGCGTCAGGTCGTTGCGAAATGCTCCAGGGCCCAGTCGACCTGGTCGCCGGTGGTCACCGGTGGCGGTGCGATGTAGATGCCGTCGCTGGCCGGCTCAAACCGGAATGGTGCGCCCTGCATAGATGGCCCCTACGCGACGATCACACGATTGCGACCTTCATGTTTTGCGCGATAGAGCCGCTGATCGGCGACGCTCAGGATTCCGTCAACCGTGTCTCCATCGCGCCCGAACTCCGACACTCCAACACTGATGGTGACGCCGACCGACGGCTGGGCGCCGACGTCGAATGCAGTGCCTTCAATGGCCGATCGAAGGCGCTCCGCGACAACGCAAGCCGCGTCGAGGGTCGCCCCCGGCAGCAACACCATGAACTCTTCACCGCCGACGCGCGCGACGGAGTCGTAGGGGCGGATCGCCTCCAGACACTTGCGCACGAATACGCGGAGGACCTCATCGCCGACGCTGTGACCACGCGAGTCATTGATATCCTTGAAATGGTCGAGATCGAGCGACAGCAGGGATAGTGGAGCACCGCTTCGCCTGGCCCGCGCGATCTCGGCGCCGATATGTTCGATGAAGTGGCGCCGATTTCCGGCACCGGTCAGCGGGTCGGTGGCAGCCAGGCGTTCCAGTCTTTGATTGCTCAGCTGCACCTGCTGTAGGGCTCTTTGAGTGTCTGCCATCGACGCGGCCAGGCGGGCCGCCATTTCTTCCTGGCTATAGATAGTCGAGAATGATTGCGTCGTTCGGAAAGCCTGGACAACGCCATAGCTGAGCAGGAAGAAGCCGCCAGCAAAGATCGCGTGGGCGAGCCACCACATATGATTCCACGGCGCCGCCAGAATGAACGCGAGCGACGATAGCGCAAACCACGCGACCGAAATGCCGAAAATGAGCATGAGCGGCGAGTGAATCCGTCGCATGAGCAGGACCGCGACGTTCAGTGCGTTGAACACCAGTGCGCCGCCCTCCATGGACAAGCGGACCACCGGGTGTCCGGCAAAGGGGGAGTAGGCGATCAGAGCGACGGCTATGTCCATCGTCAGGAACAGGCCAATCCAAATCAGCCATGCGCGCGCATCCGAACGCTTCTCGACCTTGTCCGACGGCTGGTTGTAGCTGAGCAGCCCAACGAAAAGCAGAATCGACATCGCGAGACGCGACGCCGGTCCATAGAGCAGAAACAGCCATATATTTCGGTGTGCCATCCCGGTGAAGGCGCCGTGCGGCGCATAGATCAGCACGAAGCCGAGAAAACCCAGGGTCATCCAACGCAACAGAGGTTCGCCTGAAGACCGGTAGCAACGCCATGTCACGTAGGTGACGAACAGCCCTTCGAGGGTGGCGACGGCAATCGCGAATTCGTGGAACAGATGATTTTCGAATTTTAGCGTGGGATCCTGCTGGAAATAGAGGTAGGCGATGAACAGGGCAGGCATCAGGGCGAAGGCGATGAGGAGAAGGCTCGTATACGCCTGTGTGGCCAGCCGGAGCGCGTTGGGCGGCTCGGATACCGCAAGATCGGTGCTCATATGCATCTACCGTCTCCCATGGTGATACCTGCAGTCGTTTGATGGACTGTCGGTGGCTCGCCGGCCGCGAGAGCGCGGTCAAACCGGGACGATGTTCGGGAGTCGCACAGCCGGCCGAGGAAGATTTATAGCGTCAACGTTAACACGCCTTGACCGTTAGTTCCAGAACTTACAACCTTCGCGGGAGTCCGGTAGCGATCACCGATAGCACGGCTCCTGGTTGAGGCGTGCCGATGGAGGCGGCAACGCTTTTGCCGGAACGACCATGCAATCCGGCCAAGCCTTTACCGTCGCGGCTTTGCGAAGCGTCAATCGAGTTCCGACGATCGGCGCACGAGCGCACAACATGTGGTATTAAGCTGAGATCTATGCTACCTTTAAGAACATCACTGGAACAGCCGGCGTCGGCAAAGGTTCGACTGTGATGAAGTCAACGCCACGATCGCGCGTACTGCACGCCGTTTGGTTCGATTGGCGTAGCTCCGCCGCAAGGGATTTCATGGCTCTCTTTGGCGGCGTCGTTCTCGCTTCGATCTTGGCGCATGTCTATGAGCTTGGTCCTCGTCTGTTTCAGCTAGGCCTGGGCTATGCGGATTCGGCACCCGACGACATCGTTTTCATCATTTTCGTCGCGTTCTTCCTGTGCCTTGCGCTGACAATCTTCAGTGTTCGCCGCTATCGGGAGCTCGTCTGCGAAACCAAAGCACGAGCCACTGCTGAAGGAGAGGCGCGCGATCTGGCGCGACACGATCCGTTGACCGGGCTGCCTAACCGCCGCCTGTTCGATGAAAAACTCGACGCGTGCCTCAGCCGCGCCAGCGACACGCACCGGGTGGCCGTTCTGATGCTTGGCCTTGATGGCTTCAAGAGGATCAAGGACACGCATGGCCACGCAGGAGGGGACAAGGCATTGTGCGAATTTGCCAACAGGGTCGCCGACATCTTGCGCAAGGATGGCGTGCTGGCGAGGATCGGGGAGGACGAATTCGGGATTGTCCTGCCAGACATCAGCTCCCTCGACGTTCCCACCAATCTGGCGCGCCGTATTGTGGCGTCCGCCGCCGACACTTTCGCGATCGAGACCGGGGCAGCCGAGCTTGGCGTTGGAATTGGCATCGCCATCGCTCCGACTAACGGGGTCAATCTCCGCGAATTGGTCCGGCGCGCAGATCGTGCACTTTATCGCGCACAAGGCGGTGGCAGGCCGTGTGTTCGCTTTTTCGAACCAGAGATGGACATGCATGTCGAGCGGCGCATCCAGATCGAGCGAGAGCTTCGCAGCGCCATCACGGCGGATATTATCGAACCGCACTACCAGCCGCTGGTTTCGCTCAAAGGTAATTGCATCATCGGGTTCGAGGCCCTGGCGCGCTGGGAAAACAGGACGTTGGGGCGTATTCCACCAGACGTGTTCATTCCGATTGCAGAGGAAACGGGCCTCATCAACGCGCTTGGAGATCAGCTTTTTCGCCGCGCCTGTTTCGATGCCAATGCGTGGCCGGAGGCGTTTATGCTTGCCTTCAATATCTCGCCCATTCAATTGCGTGATCCCGCGCTTGGACAGCGCATTTTATCGATCCTTGGGCAAACCGGGCTCAGTCCGCGCCGCCTGGAAATTGAAATTACCGAGAGCGCGTTCGTGGAAAAAACCGGGGTTGCGAAGGCTGTGATTGATGAACTCCGTCAAGCCGGTGTCCGCATCGCGCTCGATGACTTCGGAACAGGTTATGCGACGCTTAGCCAGCTGCTTTCGTTTCGCCTCGACAAGATCAAGATAGACCGCAGTTTCGTGTCGCATCTCGACGACAGTACCGACAGCCGGGTGATCGTTCGTGCTATCCTTGGCCTTGCAAAAGGATTTGGCTTGACGACCACGGCCGAGGGCGTCGAAGACGCAGGCCAACTGGCCTATCTGTTGGCCAATGGCTGCACAGAAGGACAAGGCTACCTGTTCAGTGATGCCGTCCCGGCCGCCGGTGTCCCCGCGCTGCTTGATCGCGAATTCGGCCGCACGGCGGTTGCTGAAGATGGCCCAAGAAGTCTGCATGCGTGAGCCGATGTGCTGACGCGGTTCGTCATGGCGCGCAGGCGGCCGCGTGGCTTCAGCCCATAGGAAGCAAACGCGCAGGTGGCGAAGTCGTTGGTTTGTTGATTGCCGCCGCCTTGCGGTGTTCCGACGCAAGCAGCCTCACGAGAAATCCTGCGTCAGGGTGGAGGCGAACCGCTCCAGGGCCCAGTCGACCTGGTCGCTGGTGATCACCAGCGGCGGCGCGATGCGGATCGTATGCCCATGGGTATCCTTGGCGAGGATGCCCTTGGCCTGGAGCGCCTCGCAGTAGCGCCGTGCGCGCCCGGCCTCGGGATGCAGCTCGACCGCCAGCATCAAGCCGCGCCCGCGGACCTCGCGGATCGTGTTGGCGCGGATGTCTTTCAGGCCTTCCAGAAAGCGTGCGCCCTGCGTCGCCGCGTTCTCGATCATGCCTTCCTCGACCAGCACGCGCATAGCGGCGCGCGCCACCGCGCAGGCAAGTGGGTTGCCGCCGAAGGTTGAGCCGTGCTGCCCGGGCCTCAGCGTGCCGAGCACTTCGTTGTTCGAGAGCACGGCCGAGACGGGATAGAAGCCGCCGGACAGCGCCTTGCCGAGCAGCGTTACGTCCGCCTCGATTCCCTCGTGCTGCTCGGCCAGCAGCTTGCCGGTACGGCCAAGCCCGGTCTGGATCTCGTCGAGCACAAGCATCACGTTGTTGGTGCTGCAGAGCTGGCGCACATTCGCAAAGTAGCCGGCCGGGGGAATGATGACACCGGCCTCGCCCTGGATCGGCTCGACCAGAAAGGCGACGGTGTTGGGCGTGATCGCCGCCGCGAGGGCAGCGGCGTCGCCGAACGGGATGATCTTGAAGCCCGGCGCGAACGGCCCGAAGTGCTTGCGGGTCTCAGGGTCGGTCGAAAAGCCGACGATGCCCAGCGTACGTCCGTGGAAGTTGTCGGCACAGACGATGATCTCGGCCTGGCCGTCCGGCACGCCCTTCACCTCATAGCCCCATTTGCGGACCGACTTGATCGCGCTTTCGACCGCCTCGGCGCCGCTGTTCATCGGCAGCACCTTGTGGGAGCCGGTGAGCGCCGCGATCTCTTCGTAGAAGGGGGCGAGCTGGTCGTTGTGGAACGCGCGCGAGGTGAGCGTCAGCCGCTGTGCCTGCTCCACCATCGCCGCCAAGATCCTGGGGTGGCCGTGGCCCTGGCTGACTGCGGAATAGGCGGAGAGGCAATCGAGATAACGCTTGCCTTCGCTGTCCCAGACCCAGACACCTTCGCCACGCGAGAGGACGACCCCGATCGGTTCGTAATTGTGGGTGCCGAGGCGCCGTTCCGTTGCGAGGACATCAATGACCGACGCGCTCATCTTCGTCACTCCATTGCTGGGCGCCGGCGTTGACCGACTGCGCCGGCCGCACTCAATCGATGTGGGTATCGGACTGCCCGCCCGGAAGTCTTCGGACCGGCGATATTCGTCGACCTTCGATCTGATCCGCAGGATCGTCGTCAGCGCAATTGATCGATGCTCATGACGCCTCAGCCGATCGAGCAGGGGACGCTCAGGAAGCCGCGAAACCGCACCCGGCCGCCGCGCACCGGCTGCCCGCTCACGGCGTAGTCGGGGAAGCGCGCCAGGAAACGCGAGATCGCGATCGCGCCTTCGAGCCGCGCCAACGCCATGCCGGCGCATTGATGCGCGCCGGTGGCGAACGCAAGATGCCGGTTCGGCGTGCGCGCGACGTCAAAGCGTTCAGGGTCGGGAAATTGCGCCGGGTCGCGGTTGGCAGCTCCAATGCACAGTGTCACCGACGTGCCCGCTTCGAGCATGACGCCGCCGAGCTCGACAGGTTCGGTCGTCATGCGGTTGCCGAGCTGGTTCGAGCTTTCGTAGCGCAGGATCTCCTCGACAGCAGTTTTGATCAGATCCGGATTGTCGATCAAGCGTTCCCTCTGGTCAGGATTCCGATGTAGCGCGACGAGGCCGTTGCCGATCAGATTGGTCGTGGTCTCGTGGCCGGCATTGAGCAGGAAGATGCAATTGTGGAGCAGCTCCTTCTCGGTCAGCCGCTCGCCGTTCTCCTCGCCCTGGATCAGGCGGGTCAGCACGTCGCGATCAGGGTTACCCGGCTTCTGCCGTCGGCGCGCGACCAGCGTTTCGAGATAAGCCAGGAAATCCGTCACAGCCCTGTTGCCGCGCGTGGCGGCCTCGATCGATACGACAGGCTCGAGTGCGCCAAGGATCGCCAGCGACCAATCGCGCAGCGGCGCACGCTCGTCGTGGGGAACGTCGAGCAAATTGCCGATGACCTCGATCGGAATCGAGGCGGCAAAATCCTCGATCAGCTCGCAAGCCCCCTTGGCGGCGATGGCGTCGAGCAGGCCGTCGACCAGCTTGACGATATCGCCCTCCATCCCTGCGATCGCGCGCGGCGACAGCGCGCCCATGATCAGGCGCCGCACGCGGGTGTGCGCCGGCGGGTCGTTGAAAACGAGGCTCGTAGTGTGGTGCTCGTACAGCGGGGTGTGGCCATATTTCGGCGCGAACTCGCGCTTCTTGTCCGAGCTGAACGACTTTGTGTTCTTGTAGGTGGTGACGAGGTCGTCGTAGCGCGTCAGGAATACGGTGCCGCTCGCGAGCCGCTTGACCGGCTCGTTCTCCCGCAGTGCACGATAGGTCGGATAGGGATCGTCGTAGAATTCGCTCGTCAGCTTCGCCAGATCGAAATTGGCCGCCAATTCGTTCGCATCTGCGTTCATGCGCCATACTCACCTGATGACACCGATATGCTGTTTTCGCTTTTTCGAGTTCTGCTGACCACCGTCTACGGCCATGTGGTGATTAGCAAGTCGACCGGCGTCGGCAATCACATGGCACTCTGTCGCTGATTCCGATCCTGCGGTTGTGGCGACCTCGGCTCCCAGCCAATCCGAGGCCGACCGTCGATTTGGCTAACTGGGGGCGCCCCGCCGCGGTAACCTGTGACCGATTTCCGATGGATTCTCACGCACTTAGGTTGCGACGCAGCAATTTGCTTGACTTTGGCGTGGGTGAGTGATTACTCACTAGCATGAGCTCATTGCGTATGACGAGCGACCTGAGGCGTCAATTGATCCTCGGAGCCGCGAAACGCTGCTTTGCACGACGCGGCTATAACGGCACCACGACGAAGAGCGTGGCGGCCGCTGCTGCCATTTCCGAGGCGTTGCTGTTCAAGCATTTTCCGTCCAAGGCGGCGCTCTATGCCGAAATCCTCAGCGACGAGTGCGAGGCGGACCCGGCGTTGACCGAACTGCTCGAGCGCGAGCCGTCGACGGCCACCTTGGTCGAACTGATCCGCGGCATGGTCGAGCACTTCGTGCAGATCGCCGACGGTCCCGACCAGGAAGAGGCCCAGCGCCTGCGACTGATGGCCACTAGTCATCTGGATGATGGCGAATTCGCGCGTTTGCTATATGCCAAGATCGAGACGCTGATCGGAGCGGTCTTCGTCGCCTCGCTCGAACGCGCGGTCGAGGCCGGCGATGCGCGGGCTTGTGGCAGCAAGCCGCTCAACCTGTTCTGGTTTGCGCATCATACGGTGATGACCGCTGCGCTAACCAGGCTGCCCTCCGTGCCCTGCCTCGCTTATGGCCGGGCGAACGATCTGGAGCGGCAGCTTTGTGAGTTTCTCTTGAGGGGCATCGGAATTAACGACGCCGCAATTGCTTTGCATCTCGGCCACGATCAGGCCGCGGATGCCGGCAAGAGGGCGATTGCAGAAAGCGCATGACAATGAACATCGTGGCCGAACACAAGATTTCGGGCGAACCGATCGACAGCAAGGCTCCCAAGCGTCCGGTCCGGCCGGTGCTCTGGTTCATCATCGTCGGCACGCTCCTCGGCGCGCTGGTCGGCGGTCTCGTCTGGTTCAACTATTTCCGGGGCCAGATGATCAAGCAGTTCTTCGCCAACAACAAGCCGCCCCCGACCTTGGTTAGCGCGGCCGACGCGAAGTCCGAAGTGGTACCGAACCTGCTCACCGCAGTCGGCAGCCTCGTTGCCGTGCACCAGGTCGACGTCAGCGCCGACGTCAACGGACGTGTCACCGAGATCAAGTTCGAGCCGGGCACCCATGTCGAGGCCGGGACGCCGCTGGTTCAACTGTTCGATGGACCGGACCAGGGCGACCTCGCCAACTACAAGGCGCAGGCAACGGTCGCGCAGCTTTCGCTCGATCGCGCCAAGCAGCTGGCATCGCGCCAGTTCGGTCCGCAGGCGACCGTCGACTCCGCGCAAGCCGCCTATGACCAGGCGCTGGCCGGCATCGCCAAGACCGAAGCGCTGATCTCGCAGAAGCTGGTGCGCGCGCCGTTCTCCGGCGATCTCGGCGTCCGCAAGGTCGAGGTTGGACAATATCTCACAGCCGGCACCGCGATCGTCTCGCTGACCGATCTCTCGGAGCTGTGGGCGAATTTCACCGTGACGGAAAAGGACTCGGCCAATTTGAAGGTCGGACAAGTGGTCCGGCTGAAGGTGGACGCCTATCCGGGCCGCACCTTCGACGGCAAGATCACCACGATCGAGCCGCAGATCGCGACCGACACCCGCAATATCCGTGTGCAGGCGACCATCGCCAACCCGGAGAAGATCCTGAAGCCGGGCATGTTCGTGAGCACCACGGTGGTAATGCCGGACAAGCCGGCCGTGACCACCGTGCCGGAGACGGCGGTCGACTACACGCTGTACGGCGACTCGGTGTTCGTAATCGCCGAGAAGAAGGGTGACGATGGCAAAACCAGCCTGAGCGCGGTGCGAACTTTCGTGCAGACCGGCAACCGGGTCGACGGCCGCGTCGAGATCATCAAGGGCCTGAAGCCGGGCGACAAGGTCGTCGCCGTCGGTCAGCTCAAGCTGCAGTCGGGCGCCGCTGTTGCGATTTCGACCGACCCGGCTCCTCCGATCCCCGCGCAGCCGCCGCGCTACTGACAAGACACGCACGTGATCGGGCCTGGCCGGATCACGTCTCTTGAGACATAGAAATCGAGATCGCCGCGATGGCCTTTACTGATATTTTCATCAAGCGCCCGGTTCTGTCGGTCGTTGTCAGCCTGCTGATCCTGCTGATCGGCCTGCGCGCGGCGATGGTGCTGCCGATCCGGCAATATCCGAAGCTGTCGAACACGGTCATCAACATCACGACCGTTTATCCCGGCGCGTCCGCGGACCTGATCCAGGGCTTCATCACGACACCGATCGAGCAGGCGGTCGCCTCGGCCGAAGGCGTGGACTACATCACCTCGTCCTCGGTGCTCGGCACCTCGACGATCCAGGTCTACATCAAGCTGAACTTCGATCCGAACCAGGCGCTCACCGAGGTGCTGGCGAAGACGAACTCGGTCAAATACCTGATCCCGAAGGAATCCAACGACCCGATCGTCACCAAGACGACGGGGCAGACCACGGCCGTGATGTATCTGGGCTTCTCGTCCGACGAGTTGTCGGGCTCGGCAATCTCCGACTATCTGACGCGCGTGGTGCAGCCCGTGTTGTCCACCGTCGACGGTGTTGCGTCGGCCGACATCCTGGGCGGCCAGACCTTTGCGATGCGGCTTTGGCTTGATCCGGTGAAGATGGCCGGCCGCAACGTGTCGCCGGCGGACGTTGCTTCCGCGATCACCGCCAACAACTTCCAGTCCGCCGCGGGGCAGACCAAGGGCTATCTCATCGTCTCGAATGTCTCGACGAACACGGGCCTGACCGACGTCAACCAGTTCAAGAAGATGATCGTCAAAGCCAAGGACGGCGGGTTCGTGCGGATGGAGGACATCGCCACCGTCGAGCTTGCGGCTCAGAGCACGGACGCGAGCGTCGCCTTCAACGGCGAGCACGCGATCTTCATCGGCGTGCAGGCAACGCCGCAGGGTAACCCGCTGACGCTGGTCAAGGGCGTCCGGGCGCTGTTCCCGGAACTCGAGCGCAATCTGCCCCCGTCGATGAAGATGAAGGTCGCCTATGACTCGACCAAGTTCATCCAATCCTCGATCGACGAGGTGGAGAAGACGCTGGGCGAAGCCGTCATCATCGTGATCGTGGTGATCTTCCTGTTCCTGGCCTCGCTGCGATCGGTCATTATCCCTGTCGTCACCATCCCGCTGTCGATGATCGGCGTCTGTACCCTGATGCTGGCGTTGGGCTTCAGCTTCAACCTGCTGACCTTGCTGGCGATGGTGCTCGCGATCGGTCTCGTGGTCGACGATGCCATCGTGGTGGTGGAGAACATCCACCGCCATCTGGAGGAGGGGAAGACACCGGTTCAGGCTTCGCTGCAAGGCGCACGCGAGATCGTCGGCCCCGTCATCTCGATGACCATCACGCTCGCGGCGGTGTATGCCCCGATCGGCTTCCTCGGCGGCCTCACCGGTTCGCTGTTCCGCGAATTCGCCTTCACGCTCGCGGGCTCGGTGATCGTGTCGGGCGTGATCGCGCTGACGCTGTCCCCGATGATGTGCTCGGTGCTGCTGAAGAACACGGAAGAAGGCCGGTTCGCCAAACTGGTGAACAGGGTATTTGGCGCCGTGACGCGATGGTACGGGCGGAGGCTCGACCGCTCGCTCGACTACAAGGCCATCACCGGCCTGTTCGCGATCACGATCCTCGGGCTCGTCGGCTTCCTCTATATGCACACCTCGAAAGAGCTTGCGCCGGAGGAAGACCAGGGCATCGTGTTCGCGGTGACCAAGGCGCCGAAATACGCCAACATCGACTATGTCGATTTCTACGGCGACAAGCTCGACAAGGAGTTCCAGAAATTCCCCGAAACCGACCTGCGCTTCGTGCTGAACGGCATCAACGGTCCGCAGGGCGGCATCGCGGGCATGCTGCTCAAGCCGTGGGACGAGCGCAAGCGCTCGTCGATCGCGCTGAAGCCGCTGGTCCAGGCCGAACTTTCCAAGATTGAAGGCGTGCAGGCGTTCGCATTCAACCTGCCGCCGCTGCCGGGCGGACCGGGCGGTCTGCCGGTACAGATGGTCATCAGCTCGACCGCGGGCTTCCAGACCGTCTACGAGCAGATGGAGAAGCTGAAGGACGCCGCGCGCAAGAGCGGCATGTTCATCGTCTCCGACAGTGACCTTGCCTACAACCAGCCGAACGTCGACGTCACGATCGACCGCACCAAGGCGCAGGACCTCGGCATCAACATGCAGAATCTCGGCTCCACGCTCGCGGTTCTGCTCGGCGGCAACTACATCAACCGATTCAATCTCCAGGGCCGTTCGTACCAGGTGATTCCGCAGGTGCCGCGCAGCGAGCGCCTGTCGCCTGAATCGCTCGGCGACTACTATGTGACGACCAACACCGGGCAGCAGCTCCCGCTGTCGACCGTGGTTTCGATCAAGACCAAGACCGACCCGAACTCGCTGACGCACTACAATCAGCTCAATTCGGCGACCTTCTCGGCCGTGCCGATGCCCGGCGTGACGGTTGGTGCTGCGGTGGATTTCCTCGAAGGTGAGGCCAAGAAGCTGCCGCAGGGATTCAGCCACGACTATCTCGCGGATTCCAGGCAGTATGTGCAGGAAGGCAACCAGCTCGCGATCACGTTCGGTTTCGCGCTGATCATCATCTTCCTGGTGCTGGCGGCGCAATTCGAGAGCCTGCGTGACCCGTTCGTGATCATGATCTCGGTGCCGATGGCGATTGTCGGCGCGCTGATCCCGCTGTTCTTCGGCGTGGCCACCATGAACATCTACACCCAGGTCGGTCTGCTCACGCTGGTCGGCCTGATCACCAAGCACGGCATTCTGATGGTGGAGTTCGCCAACGAGCTCCAGGTCAACGAACGGCTCGACCGCCGCTCGGCCATCGAGATGTCGGCCCGCATCCGTCTGCGGCCGATCCTGATGACGACGGCGGCGATGGTCACCGGCCTGATCCCGCTGCTGACCGCATCGGGCGCAGGAGCGGCCAGCCGCTTCTCGATCGGCCTCGTGGTCGTGGCCGGCATGTCGATCGGCACGCTGTTCACCCTGTTCGTGCTGCCCGCCGTTTATGTCGTGCTGGCGACCGACCATCGTGCGGCGGCAGATTCCGAGCGCAACAAGCAGGTCAACGAGCTCGACCTCGACGCCAAGGCGCTGCGCCCGACCTGACCCAAGGCTTTGAGCGAAGCTGCCGGCGATCGATGAATTCGACGAGTTCGCCCGCGGCGGCGGGCTCATCTCGTTCGGCGCCGACTTCTCGGAATCCTTCGAGCGGACCGGCGCGCTGGCGGGCCGCATATTCAATGGGGCAGACCCCAGGATGTGCCGTTCGAGCTGCCGACCCGCTATGCCCTGGCGATCGATCTCAAGACGGCGAAGGCGACCGGCTTGAAATTCCGCCCACCTTGCTGGCAATTGCCGACTGGGTCATTGAATAGCCTTGTGCGCTGCACCGAGAGACAAGCTCCGGCCTTCTTGCTAGGCTTGGGGGAATGAGCATTTCCGTCCATCCCGATACCCCGCAAACCAGGACCTTGCCGAGTGCGGCCGAGGGCGGCGTCGCGTCCGGCGAGGCGGGGCCTGGGATCAAGACCCGGCTGTTCACCAAATATGTCGCGCTGTTCGTGGCCGTGGTCGCCATTGCCCTGCTGGCGAACGGGCTGTTCGAGGTCTTGTTCTACTACCGGGAGCACAAGGCCGCGCTGATCCGGGTCCAGCACGAGCAGGCCGAGGCGGCCGCCGCGAAGATCAGCCAGTTCGTCAAAGAGATCGAGAGCCAGCTGGGCTGGACCACGCAACTGCCGTGGTCGGTGAGCCACCAGCCGGACAAAAGCGACCAAGCCTCGATCGAGCCGCGCCGGTTCGACGCGCTGCGGTTGCTGCGTCAGGTGCCTGCGATCACCGAACTCGCCCAGGTCGACTCGACCGGCCGAGAGCGCCTTCGTGTCTCGCGGCTGGCGATGGATGCGATCGACAGCGGCATCGACCTGTCGGACGATCCTAAATTTACGCAGGCGATTGCGCACAAGGTCTATTACGGGCCGGTGTATTTCCGCCGCGAGTCGGAACCTTACATGACACTGGCGCTGGCCGGCGCGAGAAAGGACGCCGGCGTCAGTATCGCGGAGGTCAACCTGAAGCTCATCTGGGATGTCGTCTCCCAGATCAAGGTCGGCCAGCACGGGCACGCCTATGTGGTCGGCCCAGAGGGCCGCCTGATCGCGCATCCCGATATCAGCCTGGTCTTGCGCAATACCGACCTGTCAGGCCTGGCGCAGGTGCGTGCGGCGCTCGCCGGCGGCGGTGCCATGCCGGACTCCTTGCAGGAAGCGACCAACATCCAGGGACAGAAGGTTCTGACGGCGTCCGCGCCGATTGCCCCGCTCGGCTGGACCATGTTCGTCGAGCTGCCGGTCGAGGAAGCCTACGCGACCCTCTATGCCTCGCTGGAACGGCTTGCGATCGTGCTGCTCGCAGCTTCGATCTTCGCGGTGCTCGCCGGAGTATTCCTCGCGCGCCGCATGGTCGGTCCGATCCAGGCACTGCGCAGCGGCGCGATGCGCATCGGCAGCGGCGATTTCGCCCAACGCATCTCGATCAAGACCGGCGACGAGCTGGAGGAGCTCGCGGACCAGTTCAACCACATGGGCGAGCGCCTGCAGGAATCCTACGCCGGCCTCGAAAGCAAGGTCGAGCAGCGGACTGCCGAATTGCGGGAAGCACTACAGCAGCAAACCGCCACCGCCGATGTGCTGAAGGTAATCAGCCGCTCGACGTTCGATCTGCAGACCGTGCTCGACACCCTGGTTGGGTCGGCGGCCCGCCTGTGCGACGCGGACGAAGGTACGATCTTTCGGCCCCGCGATGGCGTCTTTTATCTGGCAGCAAGCTGCGGCCTTGATGCCGAGCAGGAGACCAAGCTTCGGACATTTGCTTCGGTACCGGAGCGCGGAAGTGTCGTCGGACGCACCTTGCTCGAGTGCAAGACGGTTCATGTTCCGGATGTGCAGGCCGATCCGGAATATGCACCTTCGTCTGCACGAAGACGCTCCAATGTGCGTACGATGCTAGGTGTTCCTCTGCTTCGAGAGGGGACGCCCATCGGGGTGTTCGTCTTGACTCGGCATGTCGTGCATCCCTTCAGCGAGAAACAGATCGAGCTTGCGACAACCTTTGCGGATCAGGCCCTGATCGCGATCGAGAACGTGCGGTTGTTCGACGAAGTTCAGGAACGCACGAGAGAACTGTCGCAGTCGCTCGACGATCTGCGCGCGGCTCAGGGCCGCCTGATCCAGACCGAGAAACTGGCATCGCTCGGCCAGCTCACGGCAGGCATCGCCCACGAGATCAAGAACCCGCTCAACTTCGTCAACAATTTCTCCTCGGTCTCGACCGAGCTGATCGACGAGCTCAACGAGGTCCTGCAAACAGCTTCGCTCGACGACAAGACGAAGGAAGAGGTCGACGAGCTCACCGGCATGCTCAAGGGCAATCTCGACAAGGTGGTGCAGCATGGCAAGCGTGCCGATTCGATCGTCAGGAACATGCTGCTGCATTCGCGCGAAGGCTCCGGCGAGCATCGCCCCACCGACATCAACGCGATCGTGGAGGAGAGCCTCAATCTGGCCTATCATGGCGCGCGCGCGGAAAGGCCGTCGTTCAACGTGACGCTCGCGCGCGACTTCGATCCGGCCGCCGGTATGGCCGATGTCTATCCACAGGAAATCACCCGCGTCTTCCTCAATCTGATTTCGAACGGCTTCTATGCGGCGGCCAAGCACAAGGAGAGCGCTGCTGCCGACTTCGAGCCGACCCTGAGCGCATCGACGAAGAATATCGGCGCCAGCGTCGAGATCCGGATCCGGGACAACGGCACGGGCATTCCGCAGGAGGTGAAGGAGAAGATGTTCAACCCCTTCTTCACCACCAAGCCGGCGGGCGAGGGGACCGGGCTTGGTTTGTCCATGAGCCATGACATCGTCGTGAAGCAGCACGGCGGCACGATCGACGTGAATACCACGCCCGGTGCATTCACCGAATTCATCATCACGCTGCCGCGCACGATGGCGGCTGGCGGCACATCCGGAGGCAGGACTTGAACGTTTACATCCTGGTCGTCGATGACGAGCCCGACGTCGAGGCGCTGTTCCGGCAGCAGTTCCGGCGCGACTTGCGCGCCGGCCGATTCCAGATGGAGTTCGCGCCGTCGGCGCCCGATGCGATCAGACGCGCGGCCGAAGTTCGCGACCCTTCCTTGATCCTGATCCTGTCCGACATCAACATGCCCGGCATGAGCGGGCTCGACATGCTCCCCAAGGTACGCGCCGATCATCCCCATGTTCCGGTCATCATGATCACGGCCTATGGCGATGCCGAGACGCGCAGGACCGCGATCGAGCGCGGCGCCGCGAAGCTTCTCACCAAGCCGATCGACTTTGCGCAATTGCGCCAGGAGATCGATACCAGGCTCGAGCAGGCGGCATGACCCCGACCATCCTCTTCGTCGATGACGAGCCCGACCTCGAGGCGCTGATCCTGCAAAAATTCCGCAGGCAGATACGCGACGGGGTCGTCGCCATCATGTTCGCGCGGGACGGCCTGGAGGCGCTGGAGTCGCTCGAGCAGAATCCGCAGGTGGACATGGTGGTCTCCGACATCAACATGCCGCGGATGGACGGATTGTCGCTGCTGCAGAAGCTGCAGGAAGCCGAGGACAAGAAGTCGACCATTATCGTCTCGGCCTATGGCGACATGAGCAATATCCGCACCGCCATGAACCGCGGCGCGTTCGATTTTCTGACCAAGCCGATCGATTTCGCCGATCTCGAAGCTACGATCGAGAAGACCCTTCGCCACATCGAGATGCTGCGCGAGGTGCGGCGCCGCCAGGCAGAGGCCGAGCGGGCCCACGCCGCGTTGTCGCGCCACTTCTCGCCGGAGCTTGCCAAACGCCTGGCGGCAAGCAGGGAGGGTGAGGGTATCGAGGTCCAGTGGCGCGATGTCGCGGCCATCTTCACCGACATCACCAGCTTCACTTCGCTGGTCGAAAGCGCGCCGCCCGAGACGCTGGGGGCGCTCCTCAACGAATATGTTGGCGGCATGACGGAGGTCGTCTTCGCGCATGAGGGGACGGTCGCGAAGATCATCGGCGATGCGCTCCATGTGCTGTTCAATGCGCCCGGCGATCAGCCTGATTATGCGACACGTGCGGTGGCGTGCGCCCATGACCTCGATCGCTGGGCGCAGGATTTTTGCGTGCGTCAGAAGGCCAGGGGCGTGAATTTCGGTGCCACCCGCATCGGTATTCACGCAGGCTCCGCGCTGGTCGGGAATTTTGGCGGCAACCGCTTCTTCGACTACACCGCGTATGGGGATACGATCAACATCGCGGCGCGGCTGGAGGCTGCCAACAAGCAGCTGGGGACCCGCATCTGCGTCAGCTCCAGTGTCGCCGAGGCCGCCGAGAATTTTCAGGGACGTCCGGTGGGTGAGCTGATGCTGCGCGGGCGCAGCGAGCCGCTCCGCGCATTCGAGCCGCTGCCGCAGGAAAAATTCGAGGCGCCCGCGACAGCGCAATATTCCGAGGCCTTTGCCAGGATGGAAGCGGGCGATGCCGCCGCCATGCCGGCCTTTGCTGCGTTGGTCGGTATGCACGCCGACGATCCTCTCGCCGGCTTTCACCTGAAGCGCCTGCTCAACGGCGGCAAGGGCGCCCGCATTCAACTGGATTAGAGGCCACATGACGCGCGAATTCTCGACCGGCAACTACCGGTTCATTCCCTCCGTCTTCCAGTATTCCGCTGGCGCTGCCGCCGATGACGGCTACGAGATCGAGCGCGTCCGGTTCGATCGTCTGGTGCCGCTGGCCGAAGGGTTTGCGCTGGCTGCAAAGTACATCCAGGGCGTCGGACGTCCGCTGACCGCCTTCTGTGCCTGCGAGTTGCGCTCGCCGGCGGCGTTCAGCGAAGAGGGCTTTCGCGCCTTCAATCTGCACTACGTCAAGACGCTGTCGGAATGGGGCATCTTCGACGGCTCGACCAATCCGGTGGCGCGCAGCAACGTCTGTCCCGAGGTCGATCCGCCCCCCGAGCCGTCATTCTACGCGTTCTCCTTCACGCGGCCGACGAGCTCCAGCGCGCCGTCCTTTGTCATTGCGGGCGGTGCAGAGGCGCGCGAGGGCGGCGGCACCTACGTCGAGCGCACGGTACGGTACCGCGATCTCAGCCCCGAGGGTTTGCGCGAGAAAGTGCGGTTCACCACCACGTCGCAGATGGAGAGCCGGATGACGGCTTTTGGCTTCGGTTGGAAGGACACGACCGGCGTGCAGGCCTATTCCGTGCACGATTTTCATCACGCGCTGGTCGACGAGCTGGTCAGGCGCGGCGCATTGCGCTCGGGGCTCACCTGGCACTTTGCACGACCGCCGGTGGTCGATCTCGAATACGAAATGGATTGCCGCCGCGTCTTGCGCGAGACCGTCATCTAGCGCTGGCGCGGGTCGAGCGCATCGCGCAGGCCATCGCCAAGCAAGTTCAGCGACAGCACGACGAGGAAGATCGCAAGCCCCGGCCAGATCGCCATCCAGGGCGCCTGGGTCAGGAAGCGTTGCGCCGCATTGAGCATGCTGCCCCAGGACGGTGCCGGCGGTTGCTGGCCGAGCCCCAGGAACGATAGGGCGGCCTCCGCAATGATGGCAGCTGCGATCGACAGCGTGGCCTGCACCAGCAATGCAGGCAGGATGTTCGGCAGAATGTGCGAGACCGCAATCCGCCAGGGCGGATTGCCGAGGGCGCGGGCGGCCTCGACATAGTCCTCCGCCTTGACGCTCAGCACCTGTCCGCGCGTGAGACGGATGAAGACGGGGGTGGCCGAGATACCGATCGCAATCATGGCATTGCCGAGACTGGGGCCGAGGAACGCCGCCAGTGCAATCGCCAGGATCAGGAACGGACAGGCCAGCATCGCATCGGTGATCCGGCTGATCAGCGCATCGACAAATCCGCCGCGATAGCCGGCGACGAGGCCAAGCGGCACGCCGATCCCGAGGGCGATCGCAACCGAGATCAGACCGGCCAGCAACGAGGCGCGCGCCCCGTAGATGACGCGGCTCAGGATATCGCGGCCGAGCTCGTCGGTGCCGAACCAGTGCGCTGCGGTAGGGGGCTTGCGCACCAGGCCCCAGCTCGTCGCGATGGGATCGTACGGCACGAGAAGCGGCGCGGACAGCGCGAGCAGGATGAAGATGGCCAGGACCACGAGGCCCCCAACCGCCGCCTTGCGCTTGAACAGGCGGCGCCGCGCCCGGCGCGCCGGGCTGTCCAGTTCGCCTGGATCCGTGACTGGATCGGCCGTGAGCACGGCGTCGGTCATGGCCTAGCCCCTCAGCCGCGGGTTGACGAGGATATAGGCGACGTCGGCAACCAGGTTCAGGGCGATGTAGATGGTGGCGGTCACCAGCACGACACCCTGCACGACGGCGTAGTCGCGGTTGAACACAGCGTCCACGATCAGCTTGCCGAAACCTGGAATGGAGAAGATCTGCTCCGTCAGCACCGCCCCGGACAACAGCGTGCCGAGTTCGAGCGCGCCGAGCGTGATGACCGGCGTCAGCGCGTTGCGCATGGCGTGCTTGAGGATGACCGAGCGCTCGGAGAGTCCCTTGGCGCGCGCGGTGCGAACATAATCGCTCTCCAGCACCTGCAGCATGGCGCTGCGGGTATGCCGCATCAGGACCGCGGCAATGGCATTGCCGAGCACGAAGGCGGGCATGATGGTGGCAGCCAGGCTCGCGCGCCAGTTCTCGGTGAGCGGCACGTAGCCCGAGGCCGGCAACCAACCGAGCTCAATCGAAAACACGAAGATCAGCATGATGCCGAGCCAGAAGTTTGGCGTCGAGATGCCCCATAGCGCGAAGAAATTGGCGCCGTAGTCCCAGGCCGTTCCTCTCCTCACCGCCGCGACGATCCCGGCAGGAATGCCGATCAGGAAGGCAATGATGATGGCCATCGCGCCGAGCTGCAGCGTCACCGGCAGCTTTTGTGCGATCAGCTCGCGCACAGGCATCTTGTTGCGCAAGGACTCGCCGAAGTCGCCGACAAGGACGCCCTTGATCCAGTAGGCGTATTGCACGGGAACGGGCTGGTCGAGCCGGTATTGGTGCCGGATCTGCTCGATCACATCGGGATCGCGCTCTTCGCCCGCCATCACCAGTGCCGGATCGCCCGGCAGCAATTGCTGCAGCGAGAAGATCAGCACCGAGACGAAGAACAAGGTCGGTACGATCTGCGCAAGTCGCCGGGTGAGAAAGTTCAGCATTCCCGCCGTGTCACTTCAGCTTGAGGCCGACGACGCGCACGAGGCCGTCAGGCATCTGCTTGTAGCCTTCGAGCTTGGTGGTATGCGCGATGATGATGCGGCGATGGTAGAGGTAGAGGATCGGCTCCTCGTCCTGGACCAGCTTTGCAAGGGTTTCGTAGGTGGCTTTGCGCTTGGCGGGGTCGGTGACGAGACGCGCGTCTTCCAGTGCCTTGTCGGCCTGTTGATTATTCCAGTCGCTGTAGTTCTGTGGTGCGCCGCTATGCAGGAAGACGAAGGTGTTGCCGTCGGGATCGATACGGCCGCTCCAGGCAAGCCAGAAGGCCTGATAATCGCCGGCTTCGGCCTGCTTGAGCCCGGTCGCAAACTCGGTGACACGGATCTTCATGTCGAACCCGGCTTCTGCGGCCATTGACTGGATCACCTGCGCGGGTGTCTCGTTTTCCGCGCCCTTCGGCACCAGGAAATCGATGCTGACCGGCAGAGTCACGCCGGCCTCCTTCAGCAGCGCCTTGGCCTTCTCCACGTTCCGGGCGCGGACCGGAAAGGCATTTTGATAGTAGGGATGATCGGGATTGACCCATTGATTGCCGACCTGGAACTCGCCGTTGAACACGACCTGGTCGATTGCTTCACGGTCGATGGCAAGGTCGAGCGCCTGCCGAACCTTTGCGGACTGGCTGAGCGGTCCCTTGGCTTTGTCCTTGCCGATATTGAGCGTGACGCCCTGATAGCCGAGTTCGATCGCGGTCGCGACCTTCAGACGAGAGTCTGCGCGGACCTCCTTGAGGTCGGTGGCGAGCACGCGCTCGATCAGATCGAGGCCGCCGGATTTCAGGTTCGCCAGCCGCACGGTGGCATCGACGATGGGCTGGAACACGACCTTGTCGATGAAGACGTTGTCCTTGTTCCAGTAGTCGGCGAACTTTTCGAATACGATGCGGTCCTGCTGCACGCGTTCGACGAATTTGTAGGGGCCGGCGCAGACAGGGTGCAGGCCGAACTTATCACCGGCTGCCTTCGCCGCCTTCGGCGAGACCATCATGCCGGCGCGGTCGGTAAGCTGGGCGAGCAGCGGCGAGAATGGCGACTTCAACACCAGCTTGATGGTGAGGGGATCGACGACGTCGATGTGGTCGACCGAGGCAAGCTCCGGCTTGCGGAACGAGCCGGGGAAGGTCAGGTGGCGTTCCAGCGAGAACTTGGCCGCTTCCGCGTCGAACGGCTCCCCGTCGTGGAATTTCACGCCGGGCCGGAGCTTGATGACGAGGCCCTTGCCGTCGTCGACCGTTTCGCTGGACAGCGCGAGTTGCGGCACGATGTTGAGCTTCTCGTCGATGTCGAACAGCTTGTCGCAAAAGGCGGCGAACACGATGCGGCCGACATAGGTGCGCGCCATGGATGGGTCGAGGATATCAGGGTCCTCAGCAAGGCCGATGCGCAGCGTGGTCTGGGCCTGGACGGCACCAAGCGACAGGAGGAACGCGGCCACCGCTGCGGCCAGGCGAAACTTCTTCATCAGACAGTCCCCATTGCTCCGGCTACGTCGTCGTAGGCCTTGCACTCTGTATACCAACACCCGAGGGGGCCGCGCCTTCCGTCTTTCGGCTGAAAGCTGCGACCAATTTCGCCAGCGCCGGCGTAAATCCGGCCGCAGCCGGCAGGATGGCGTCGGCTGGGGGCAACTCATCGACGCGATGGCAGGCGGTGGCGTGGCCCGCGCCGTCGGCCGCCAATGGGGGCGCCTCGGTGCAGCAACGCGCGATCACGAACGGGCAGCGGGTATGGAAACGACAGCCCGCCGGCGGATTGAGCGCGCTCGGGATCTCGCCTTGCAGCACGGCCTTCGCGCGCCTGGCGCGAGGTTGCGGCAGGGGGATCGCGGACAACAGGGCACGGCTGTAGGGATGGCGTGGCTCGGCGAACAACTCGTCCGCATCGGCCTCTTCGACGATACAGCCGAGATTCATCACTGCGACGCGGTCGGCGATGTGCTTGACCACGGCGAGGTCGTGCGAGACGAAGATGTAGGCGAGGCCGAGCCGGTCCTGTAGTTCGCGCAGGAGATTCAATATTTGCGAACGGATCGAGACGTCGAGTGCCGAGACCGGCTCGTCGCAGATGATCAGTTTTGGCTCGACCGCCAGCGCGCGCGCGATGGCGATACGCTGGCGCTGGCCGCCGGAGAACTCGTGCGGATAGCGCCGCGCCAGCCGCGGCTCCAGGCCGACGAGCCGCAATAGCTCCGCGACGCGCTCGCGCCGCTGTGCCGGCGGCACGAGTTCGTGGAGCGCGAGCGGTTCGGTCAGGACCTGGCCGACAGTCATGCGTGGATTGAGCGAGGCGTAGGGATCCTGGAAGATGATCTGGGCCTCGCGGCGGAATTTTCGGAGCGCATCGGCGTCGAGCGAGAGCAGGTCGCGGCCGTCGAACCGCACGCTGCCTGCATCCGGCTCGATCAACCGCAGCACCAGGCGGCTGACGGTCGATTTGCCGCAACCGGACTCACCGACCAAGGCAAGCGTCTTGCCGGCTTCGAGCGAGAACGACACGCCATCGACGGCTTTGACATGCGCCCGGGCCCGGCCGAACAACGAGCGCCCGGCGACGAAATGCTTGACGAGGCCGTCGACTTCGAGCAGCGCCATCACGTCACCAGCAGTTCGAGCGGTGCGCGGATGCAGCGCGAGACGTGGCCGGGGCTGACGGCCATCAGTGGCGGCGGCGCCTTTGTGCAGGCCTCCAGCACGAAGGGACAGCGCGCGGCGAAGCGGCAGCCGGCGGGCGGCTGTGCCATGTTCGGCACCATGCCTTCAATGGTCGCCAGTTGCTCGGCGCGATGGTCGAGCCGCGGGATCGAGCCAAGCAGGCCGACGGTATAGGGATGCTGCGGCGCCGAGAACAATTCGTCGACAGGGGCGCGCTCGACGATCTCGCCGGCATACATCACCGCGACCTCGTCGCAGACTTCGGCGACGACGCCGAGATCGTGGGTGATAAGGATGATGGCGGCGCCGCTCGCCGCCTTCAGCTCGCGCATCAACTCCAGGATCTGGGCCTGCAACGTGACGTCGAGCGCGGTGGTTGGCTCATCCGCGATCAGCAGTTGCGGGTCGCAGGCCAGCGCCATTGCGATCATGACGCGCTGGCGCATGCCGCCTGAGAGCTTGTGGGGATATTCGTCGATGCGCCGTTCGGGCGAGGGGATATGGACCCGCCGCAGCAGCTCGATTGCCCGCTCGCGCGCACCCTTTCGGGCGCCGCCACGGTGGCGCAAGATCGTCTCGATGATCTGGTCGCCGATCGTAAAACTCGGATTGAGAGAGGTCATCGGCTCCTGAAAGATCATCGCGAGCCGGTTGCCGCGCAAGCCGCGCAGCGTCTGGTCCGGTGTCTTCAGCAGGTCAAAACCGTCGAAGCGGATCGCGCCCGATATCTCGGCGCTGTGCTTCGGCAGCAGGCCCATGATTGCCAGCGAAGTCACGCTCTTGCCGCAGCCGGATTCGCCGACAAGGCCGAGCGTCGCACCGTTGGCCACGCTGAGATCGAGGCTGTCGACCGCATGGGTGATGCGGCCGTCGTCGCCGTGAAAGCGGATGCGCAGATCCTTGATCTCGAGGAGGGGGCTCGCGCTCATGCTTGCCTTGCCTGCGCCGCTTTGATGCGGGCCTCGATGACGCTGCGGTCGGTATTGCCGGCCGGGTTCTGCCGCGTCGGCATGGACGAGCGGAAGTGAACCCAGAGCTCGTGACTGACGCGTTCGAGGCGATCGAGTTCGCCGAGCGGGTCGGGATGGTCGTCGGCGCGGATGTCCAGCGCCGGCCATTCCTCCTCGCCATGGATCAGCAGCGCCGCGGACTGCTTGCCACGCTTGTCGCCGCCGGCAGCTTCGCCCGCGCGCATCGCCGCCAGCAGCCGGCGCGGAAAGGGCAGGCTGTCACTGGCGATATAAGTCTTCGCTGTTTCGGCTGGGACGTCGGGGCCCGCGAGCATATTGCCGGCGATCGAAAAGCCGCTGCCTCGTATGTGCCCGCACCAATCGACGCAGTCGCGCCCGGTATGCGCGGCGATCGCGCCGCTCGCATCCATGATGTGGATCTGCCGGCTTTCGCGGCCGTCATCGGACGCGAGCAGTGTGGCGAGGACATCGTGAGCGTTCAGGCCCTCGCGCAGCAACTTGACGCCGTCGATGCCGTAATAGGGGTTGACGAAGGCCTGGGTCGCGATGGCGCCGAAGCCCGCCGCGATATAGGGCACGCGCGCGCCGACGGCGAAGAAGCGGGTCGCAACGGCGATGCCGAACTGGCCGGTGGCAGGGTCTCGCGCGATGATCGACCAGGTCATGTGTTGCCTTCAGCGTCCCGCGGCGTAACCCTGCATGCCCCGCGGATTGGCGGCGGCGCGGCGGCGCACGCCGACGCGCGAGGCCGCGGTGAGGCGGCCCTCTGACCAGTCGGGGCCGACCTCGACGATATGTCCGCGCTCGCGAAGGTTCTCGACCGTCGCTTTGGGCACGCGGTTCTCGACCACGAGCACACCCGGACGTGCGGTGCGCGGCCAGAACGAGATCGGGAAGTGCTCGGAGTGCCAGGCCGGGGCGTCGATCGCCTCCTGGAGATTGAGGTTGCAATGGACATGGCGCAGGAAGAACTGCGTGATCCATTGATCCTGCTGGTCGCCGCCGGGCGACCCCCAGGCGAGATACGGCTCGCCGTCACGCAATGCCATGGTCGGCGACAGCGTGGTGCGTGGCCGCTTGCCCGGGGCGAGCGAGCCGGGATGGTCTTCCTCGAGCCAGAACATCTGCGCACGGCTGCCGAGGCAGAAGCCGAGCTCGGGAATGATTGGCGAGGATTGCAGCCAACCGCCCGAAGGCGTCGAGGACACCATGTTGCCAGCCTTGTCGACGATGTCGAAATGCACGGTGTCACCGCGCACCTCGCCGAAGCGTCCGACGGTCGGCTCGCCGGCGCCGAGCGCGCCGACCGCTTCGCGCTGGCCGTCGGCGCGGCGCAGCTTGACCACGCCGCCGAAGCCTTCGACGGTGCCGGGGACGAAATCGAGCGAGGCCTTCTCGGTCACGAGCTTGCGGCGCTGGTCGTTGTAGCCATCCGATAGTAGTGTCTCTATCGGGATGTCCGAGAACTTCGGATCGCCGTAGAATTTTTCGCGGTCGGCGAAGGCAAGCTTGGCGCATTCGATCTGGAGATGGATGAATTCCGGCCCGGTCGGGTCGAGCCCGTCCAGCGCGAATCCCTTGAGCAGCGCGAGCTGCTGCAGCGTCACCGGCCCCTGGCTCCAGACGCCGGCCTTGCAGACGGTGTAACGGCCATAGTTGTAGGTGAGGGGCGCCTCGATCGTTGGCTGCCAGCGCGCCATGTCGTCGGCCGAGAGCACGCCGCGATGCGGCGAGCCGCTGACGTCCATCACCTCCTGCGTCCGGCAGAATTTGTCGATGGCTTCCGCGACAAAACCCTGCGACCATGATTTCCGCGCGCGCTCGATCTCGGTCTCGCGGCCACCGCCGCCGCTCTCGGCCTCGTTGAGAATGCGGGTGTAGGTCGCAGCCAGCGTCTTGTTGGTGAAGATCGTGCCGGGCTTCGGGACCTCGCCGTTCGGCAGGTAGACGGCGGCGGAGGTCGGCCAGTGCTTGCGGAACAATTGCTCGACGGTCCGGATCGTGGCGCAAGCGCGCTCGACCAGCGGATAGCCGTCGCGTGCGTAGGAGATCGCTGGCTCCAGCACGTCGCGCACACGCATCGTGCCGTAGTCCCGCAGCAGCATCATCCAGGATTCGAAAGTGCCGGGGACGCAGGCCGCAAGCAGGCCGGTGCCGGGCACCATGTCGAGGCCTTCGCTCTTGTAATGGGCAATGGTGGCGCGCGCCGGCGCCGGGCCCTGGCCGCAGATCACCTCGGTGCAGCCGCGCCTCGCGTCATGCACGATAACAGGCACATCGCCGCCGGGGCCATTCAGATGCGGCTCGACCACCTGAAGCGTGAACGCGGTGGCGACCCCGGCGTCGAACGCGTTGCCGCCCTTTTCCAGGATGGACATGCCTATGGCGGTCGCGATCCAGTGGGTCGTGGCAACGACGCCGAACGTGCCCTCGATCTCGGGCCGCGTTGTGAAGGGATCCGGATTGACGTTGCTGGCCATGGGCTACCTCATCTGCGGCGCGCAATTGATCACAGGCCATGCCGTGCCGCCAATGCGTGCGCCGCATGGCACGGGCGCGTTATGCCGGGACCGGCGCGGTGTTCACCGCATGGCAGGCGACGCCGTCGATCAATTCCGGAGTCTCCTTGCGGCAGAGGTCGAACGCCAGCGGACAGCGCGGGTTGAAGGCGCAGCCAGGCGGCGGATTGATCGGGTTCGGGATCTCGCCCTTCACCGGAATGCGCTGGCGGCCGCTCATGGCAAGATCAGGCACGGCGCCGAGCAGCATCTTGGTGTACGGCATGCGCGGACGGGTGAACAGCTCGCGCCCCTTCCGCGATCTCGACGATGCGGCCGAGATACATCACACCCACCCGGCTCGCCATGTGGCGGACCACGGCGAGGTTGTGGCTGATGAACAAATAGGTCAGGCCGAACTTGTCCTGGAGATCGCGCATCAGGTTCAGGATCTGCGCCTGCACGGAGACGTCGAGCGCCGAAGTCGGTTCGTCGCAGACGATGAATTCGGCGTCGGAGGCAAGAGCGCGCGCGATCGCGATGCGCTGGCGCTGGCCGCCCGAGAACTCGTGCGGGAATTTCAACCGGTCGTCGGGATGCAAGCCGACGAGAGTCAGGAGCTCGCCGACGCGCGCCTGGACGTCGCGCTCACCCTGGATCAGGTCGAAGGCGCGGATCGGCTCCGAGATGATGGCATCGACCCGGAAGCGCGGGTTCAGGCTGGCATAGGGATCCTGGAAGATCATCTGGATGCGGCGGCGCAGCCTTCGGCGCGCCTGGCCTTGCCGCGGATCGGTCATCGAGACGCCGTCGATCAGGACGTCGCCGGAGCTTGGCGGCAGCAGCCCGACGACCATGCGCGCCACGGTGGTTTTCCCCGAGCCGGACTCGCCGACCAGCGCAAAGGTTTCGCCTTTTTTGATGTCGAAGGTGACGTGATCGACGGCCTTGAGATACTCAAGATGCCCACCTTCGAGGACGCGGTTGAGCCAGGGTTTAGAGACGTCGAAGACGCGGCGCAGATTTGTGGCCTGGACGAAAGGCGTGCTCATGCTGCGGTCTCCGCCGGCTCGCTGTCATAAAGATGACAGGCAACCGATTGCGTCCCGTGCGACAGCGGCTCCGGCCGTTCCACCCGGCAACGATCGAAGGCGGAGTCGCAGCGCGGATTGAACGCGCAGCCACGCGGGATCGCCGACAGGCGCGGCATCGAGCCCGGGATCTGCACCAGGCGCTTGTCGTCGCCGGCCAGTGTCGGGATCGCGCCCATCAGGCCCTTGGCATAGGGATGCAGCGGGTTCCTGACGACGTCCTGCACGGGGCCAATCTCGGCGACCCGGCCGGCGTACATCACCGCGACGCGGTCGGAGGTCTCGGCGATCACGCCCATGTCGTGGGTCACCAGCATCACGGCGGTGCCGTGGTCGCGCCCGAGCCGCTTGATCAGCGAGATGATCTGCGCCTGCACGGAGACATCGAGTGCGGTGGTGGGCTCATCTGCAATGATCAGCTCCGGTTCGGCGCAGATCGCGAGTGCAATCACCACGCGCTGGCGCATGCCGCCGGAGAATTCGTGGGGATAGCCGTCGATGCGCTTTTCCGGGGCGGGGATGCCGACTTCGGCGAGCAGATCGATGGCCCGGCGGCGGGCGGCCTGTTCGGAGAGATTGAGATGGGTCCGGATCGTCTCCACGATCTGGTCGCCGACCTTGTACAGCGGATTGAGCGAGGTCAGCGGATCCTGGAAGATCATGCCGATGCGCTTTCCACGTACGCGGCGCATCTCCTCCGGAGGCAGATTGTCGATGCGCAGGCCCGCGAGGCGAATCTCGCCGCCGGCGATGCGGCCGGGCGGATCGATCAGGCCGATCACCGAAAGACCGGTGACGGATTTGCCGGCGCCGGATTCGCCGACGACGCCCAGCACTTCGCCCTTGGCGATGTCGAAGGAGACGCCATTGATGGCGCGCAGCGTGCCGCGTCGTGAGGCGAACTCGACCTGGAGATTGCGGACGGAGAGAACGGGTTCGGTCATGAACGCTGCATGCTCATCGGAGTTTGGGGTTGAGCGCATCGCGCAGCCAGTCGCCGAGCAGGTTGATCGACAGGATCAGCGCCGCGAGCGCAATTCCGGGGAAGGCGACGATCCACCATTCGCCGGCAAACAGATAGCCGTTGCCGATGCGGATCAGCGTGCCGAGCGACGGCATTGTCTCGGGCATGCCCGAGCCGAGGAACGACAGCGTCGCCTCGGTGATGATGGCAAGCGCGAGGTTGATGGTGGCGATCACGAGGATCGGCCCCGTGGTGTTCGGCAGCACGTGGCGCAGCATGATCACGGGGGCGGGCAGGCCGATCAACTGCGCGGCTGCGACATAATCCTTGTTCTTCTCGACCAGGACCGAGCCACGCACCGTGCGCGCGTATTGCACCCAAAAGCTCAGCCCGATCGCGAAGACCAGGACCGCCAACATGCTCATCTCGTCGAGCTTGTTGCCCAAGACCGATTTGGCGATGCCATTGATCAACAGCGCGATCAGGATAGCCGGAAACGAAAGCTGTACGTCGGCGATGCGCATGATCAGTCCGTCGACGGCGCCGCCGAAATAGCCGGCCGTCAACCCGAGCAGGATGCCGATCGCGCCGGACAGGACCACGCCGAGCACGCCGACGAGCAGCGAGATGCGCAGTCCATAGAGAATTGCGGACAGCACGTCGCGGCCCTGCTCGTCGGTGCCGAGCAGGAATGGGCTCTGGCCATCGGCGGTCCAGAGCGGCGAGATGCGCGAATTCATCAGCTGGAGTTGTGCCGGATCGAACGGATTTTGTACCGACAGCACCGAGGCGAAGATCGCGACCAGGAAGAACAGCAGCGTCACGGCCGCCGCGATCATGGTGACCTTGGACCGGCGGAACGAATAGAACAGGTCGCTGTCGAGCGCGCGCCTGAACCAGCCGGGTGGGGCCGCAGGGCGCTCGGTTGTGTGCGGAACGACGGCTTCGCTCATGTTAGTGCGCCCGGCTGACCGTCGAGCGCAGCCGCGGATCGACGATGGTGTAGAGGATATCAACCACGAGATTGATGGTGACGAAGATCAGGGACACCATCATCAAATAGGCCGCCATGATCGGGATGTCGACGTTCTGAACGGCCTGCACGAACAGCAGCCCCATGCCCGGCCACTGGAACACGGTCTCGGTGATGATGGCGAAAGCAATGACCGAGCCAAATTGCAGGCCGGCCACGGTGATCACGGGAACCAGCGTGTTGCGCAGCGCGTGCCCGAAATGGATCGCCCGCGTGGTGAGGCCGCGTGCGCGGGCGAAGCGAATGTAGTCGGTGCGCATCACCTCGAGCATCTCGGCGCGGACGAGGCGCATGATCAGCGTCATCTGGAACAGGCCAAGTGTGATCGCGGGCATGATCAGCGCTTTCAAGCCGGACAAGGTCAGAAGGCCAGTCGTCCACCACCCGATATGCACGACGTCTCCCCGCCCGAAGGACGGCAGCCAGCCGAGGGTCACCGAGAACAGGTAAATCATGAGGACGCCGATCAGGAAGGTCGGCAGCGAGATGCCGATCAGCGAGACGGCCTGGAAGACATGCGCGAGCCAGCTGTCGCGGCGAAGCGCCGAATAGACCCCCATCAGGATGCCGCTGACCATGGCGAAGATGGTGGCAACGATGGCCAGCTCGAGCGTCGCCGGCATCCGCTCCATCAGCAGGTTGGTGACCGGCAGGCGAAATTGGTAGGATACGCCGAACTTGAATTGCGCGGCGTTGCCGATATATCGGCCGAACTGCACGATCACGGGATCGTCGAGGCCGAGCGATTGACGGATCGCGGCGCGTTCGGCGCCCGACGTATCCATCCCGACCATCTGGTTCACGGGATCGCCGGCGAAGCGGAACATCGAGAACGCGATGATTCCGACGGCGATCATGACGCCGATGGCCTGGATGGCCCGGCGCAGTGTGAAAGCGAGCATCTGTTCCTTTCACATCTCTTCAGCAGCACGCGTCATTGCGTTAGCTCGAAATAGCAAGTCCCGGAAGCCGGACCTTGAAGCGATGGCTTCCGGGACTTCACAACATGTCGACACCTACTCGTCCTGCTTGGTCGCCCAGTAGAGCATGACCATGTTGTCCGCACGCTGGGTCAGCTTCACCTTCTTCGACACGCCCCAGGCGAGCGCCTGCTGGTGCAGCGGGATGTAGGCCCAGTCCTTCATGGAGAGCTCGAAGGCCTGCTTGATCAAGAGATCGCGCTTGGTCGGATCGGATTCCACGAGCACCTTGTCGGCGAGCTCGTCGAACTGCTTGTTGCAATAGCCGCCGAGATTGGCTTCGCCACGGTTAGGATCCTTGGGATCGTCGCGGCAGCCCATGATGTCGTGCAACACGTTATGGGAGTCGAGCGTATCCGGAGTCCAGCCCAGCATGTACAGCGAGGTCTTGTAGCCACCGGGCTTCAGCACCTTGGCGAAATACTGGGCCTTGGGCTGCGCCAGCAGATCTACCTTGATGTTGATGCGGGCAAGCATGCCGACGATGGCCTGGCAGATCGCGGCGTCATTGACGTAGCGATCGTTCGGGCAGTCCATCGTCACCTCGAAACCATCCGGATAGCCAGCGTCCGCCAGAAGCTTCTTGGCGGCGTCGGGATCGAGCTTCGGTCGCGTGAAGTCCTTCGACATCGCAAAGATCTCGGGTGCGACCATCAACGCGGACGGCGTGGACAGCCCGCGCATGACGCGATTCTTGATCAGGTCGACGTCGATCGCACGGTAGACGGCTTCGCGAACGCGAACGTCCTTGAATGGGTTCTTGCCCTTGACGTTGGAGTACAGCAGTTCGTCGCGCGCCTGGTCCATGCCAACGAAGATGGTGCGGAGTTCAGGCCCCGTCAGCACGGTGGCGTTGGGGCTTGCTTTGACGCGCTCGATGTCCTGGACAGGAACCGGCTCGATCACGTCGACCTCGCCGGACAACAGCGCCGCAACGCGCGTGGCGGGGTTTGCGATCGGCGTAAAGACGATTTCCTTCAGATTATGTTCCGGCTTGCCCCACCAGTTCGGGTTGGCCTTGAAGACGGTCTTCACACCCGGCTGATGGCTCTCGATCGTGAAGGGACCGGTGCCGTTTTCATGCAGCGAGGCATAGCTCGGGGTTGTCGCGGCTGCGGGCGTCGGTGCCACCGCATCGTTCGCCTCTGCCCATTTCTTGTCCATGATATACCAGGTCGCCCACAGCGCGGTCAGGATGGGGTTGGGCGAGGTCAGGACGAAATCGACGGTGTAATCGTCGACCTTGATGACCTTGGCATCGGCGGGAACGCGGCTTTGGAAGTTCGAGCCTTTCGCTCGGACGCGCTCGGCCGAGAACACCACGTCATCGGCGGTGAAGGGGTCACCGTTGTGGAATTTGACGCCCTTGCGGAGGTGAAAGCGCCAACGCGTCGGCTCCGGCGTCTCCCAGCTTTCGGCCAGCGCCGGGATGACCTTCAGGTCTTTGCCGCGGGCGACCAGGCCCTCATAGACGTGGCCCAGATGCGCGCTGGTGGTCGACTCGTTGAGTGTGTAGGGGTCGAGCGACTTCAGCTCGCCCTGGTTGGCGTAGCGCAGCGTCTGGCTCGACGCCGGCGAAACTGCCAACGCAAGCACAGCGGCGAGCGTCGCCGCAAAAAGACTTCGTCCGACTGACATTCTTGACCCTCTCCACTCACCCGCGCCGTCATTTTTGATTGTTCGGCGGGGCTGATCGATCCATGTTGCCCAGAGTTCTCGACCCGTGCAAGCGCCATTCCAGCAAGGAACGCGCCAAGTTGCACCGCTGTGCAGCAATGCTGACAGGCATTTTGGCGCGAGAGGCGCGCGGGCGACATTCGACTTTCGACCGCGAGGTCTCGAAAATGGGGCGGGAATAGCCTCTGCGGCGGCCCGGCGGCGCGCGATCGGGGCGGATTTGATTGACCATATGCCCTGATTGCGGAAGACGGCGCCCAGCCCCGCGTCTCAGGTCGCTTGCGTCGCATACCATGTCGCGGCGATACTGTGTGAGGCCACTCGAATCTCATCCGGAGGGGACATGAAAGTTAACATCGAAATCGACTGCACTCCCCTCGAGGCCCGCCAGTTCTTCGGATTGCCCGATGTATCGCCGATGCAGACGGCGGTCATGGACAAGCTGCAGCAGCAGGTCCTGAGCAACATCGACAAGGTCTCGCCGGAATCGCTGATCCAGAGCTGGTTTACCTTTGATCCCAAGCTCGCGGAACGATTTCAGGACATGTTCGTGACCATGGCCGGTCTCGGTGGCCCGCGCAGCGGCGACAAGAAGAAGTAATGACATCAGGGCCGGACGGGCCGCAGCCGCCGGGCCGGCTTCGTCCGCCGAGCCTTGGCCTGTTGCTTGCCGAGGCCCGAGGGCTGTTTGAACTCAACGCCAGCCTCCTGCTGTCGCCGCTGCTGATGCGCGCGCCAAGGGGCGACGGCCATCCGGTGCTGGCGCTGCCGGGCTTTCTTGCCAGCGATCTCTCGATGGCGCCGATGCGGCGCTATCTCGGCGAACTCGGCTATGAGCCCCACGCCTGGCGGATGGGCCGCAATCTCGGCGGATTGGCGCGGATGCGGGACGTCCTTCGCGCCCGCCTCGTCGAAATCCACGCGGCCAGTGGAAGGAAAGTCAGCCTGGTCGGATGGAGTCTCGGCGGCGTCTATGCCCGTGACCTCGCGCTCCATGCGCCGGACATGGTCCGGTCCGTGATCACGCTTGGCAGCCCCTTCGCCAATGACGTGCGGGCGACCAACGCGACCGCGCTCTACGAGGCATTGTCAGGCGAGCGGGTCGAGGATTTCGCCGAGCAGCGCGCAGCGATTGCCGGCGATCTCAACGTGCCCGCGACCTCGATCTATTCGCGCACGGACGGCGTCGTGAATTGGCGTACCTGCCTTCTGCACGCCTCCGATCGGGCCGAGAACATCGAGGTGCATTTGGCGAGCCATGTCGGGCTCGGGGTGAACCCGGCTGCGTTGTGGGCCGTTGCAGATCGCCTGGCTCAACCGGAGGGAGAGTTCTGGCCATTCGACCGGGCAGGGCCGTTTGCCATTGCATATGCCCCGCCAGAGCGGGCAGTATCGGCCTGACGAGAAGCGCCAGCAAAGGCGCCAGTCACACACAAGCGGAGGGAACTATGGCTGACGGTAAGAAGCTTTCGTCGCTGGATGCGTCGTTTCTCTATCTGGAAACGCCAGAGATGCCGATGCATGTCGGTAGCATGGCGATCTTTCGTCTGCCTGACGACTACAAGGGCGACTTCTTCGAAGACTTCAAGGCGATGATCGTCTCGCGGCTGCACATCGCGCCGATCCTGAAAGCGCGCCTCGAGAAGGCGCCGCTGGATATCGATCATCCGACCTGGGTCGAGGACGACCAGTTCGACATCGACCGTCACATCTTCCGCGCCAGCCTGCCGGCGCCGCGTGACCGCGCCACGCTCGAGCGCATCGTCGGCTGGATGCATGCCAAGCTCCTGAACCGCGCCCGCCCGCTCTGGGAGTTCTACGTGTTCGAGGGCATGAAGGACAATGAGGTCGGGCTCTATTCCAAGATGCATCATGCGGCCATCGATGGTGGCGCCGGTGTGGCCCTGACCAACATGATTTACGACATCTCGCCGATTCCGCGGAAGGTCGAGCCGCCGACCGGCGGATCGAAGCCGGGGCAGGAGCCGCGCGACATCGCCGCCAATCTGCTCGATTCCTATGCGCAGCTGTTCAACCAGCCACTCGATGCCGGCAAGGCCGCCCAGAACCTGCGACTGCCGCGCACCGGCAAGAGCGACATCGGTTCGATCCTGTTCGACAACGCGATGTATCAGATCGAAAGCGCGGTGCGCTTCGCCGGCAACATTCCGACCGTGGTCAAGAGCGTCTCCGACGTGCTCGGCAAGATCTCCGACCCGAAGTCGCGCGAGAGCCTAGCCAGCATGGTGTCGCCGCCGACCATGCTCAACAAGGCGATTTCGTCGGAGCGCAGCTTTGCCGGCGTGTCGATCTCGCTGTCGCGATCCAAGGCGCTGGCCAAGGCGGCGGGCGGCAAGCTCAATGACGTCGTGCTGGCGCTCGCCTCCGGCGTGGTCCGGCGCTATCTCCTGCAATACGGCACGCTGCCGGCGAAGTCGCTGACCGCCGCTGTGCCGATCTCGCTGCGCGAGGAGGGCAATACCGAAGCCAACAACCAGGTGTTCGGCATGATCTGTTCGATCGCGACCAATATCGAGGATCCCAAGGCGCGGCTCGAGGCCATCATCGCGCAGTCAACCAAGTCCAAGGAGATGTCGCATCCGCTGCGAGCCTTGATGCCGCAGGTCTCCAACATCTCGATGCTGGGCGCGCCGATCATCGTCCAGATCCTGGCACTGCTCTACAGCCGTTCGGACCTGTCGGACGTGCTGCCGCCTGCGGCCAACATCACCGTGTCCAACGTGCCGGGGCCAAGGCAGACGCTCTACGCCGCTGGCGCCGAGCTGCTGCACATTTTCCCGGTTTCGATCTCGACGCACGGACAGGCGCTCAACATCACCGTGCAGAGCTACCGCGACCAGCTCGATTTCGGCTTCATCGTAGGTGCCAACATCATTCCGCATGTGCAGGTGATGTGCGACATGCTGCCGGAGGAGTTTGCCGCGCTCGAAGCGGCCTACGCGCCGCCTGCGGCCGACATCAAGGGCGCAGCCGAATAAGTCGTTTGTCAGGAAGTTCGCAATGATTGAAATGCCGCCGCTGAGGTTCGCGCAGACGAACGGAATCCGCATGGGCTATTACGAGGCGGGTCCCGTCACCGACAAGCCGCCGGTGGTGCTGTGCCATGGCTGGCCGGAGCTCGCCTTCTCCTGGCGCCACCAGATCAAGGCGCTGAGCGAGGCCGGCATCCGTGTGATCGCGCCGGACCAGCGCGGCTACGGGGCGACCGATCGGCCCGAGCCGGTCGAGGCCTATGACATGGAGCACCTGACCGGCGATCTGGTCGGCCTGCTGGATCATCTCAGCATCGACAAGGCGATCTTCGTTGGCCACGATTGGGGTGGCTTCGTCGTCTGGCAGATGCCGCTGCGGCACCCCAACCGCGCGGCCGGCGTCGTCGGTGTCAACACGCCGCATTGGGACCGTTCGCCGATGGATCCGATCGCGCTGTTCCGCCAGCGCTTCGGCGACCAGATGTACATCGTCCAGTTCCAGGATCCCGCGCGCGAACCGGACAGGATTTTCGGCAGCCGTGTCGAGCAGACGTTCGACGCCTTCATGCGCAAGCCGCTGCCGCGGCCGGCAGAGAAATCAGGAGAGCCGCCGATCGCAGGCGTCGGCGCCTCGTCAAGGACCAATCTGGCGTTTCCCCAGATGATCGCGGCCTACGATGCCAAGGTCGATCCGCGGACGCCGATCCTGACGGCGGAGGAGAAGCAGGTGTTCGTCGACACGTTCACGAAAACCGGCTTCACCGGCGGCATCAATTGGTACCGCAATTTCACCCGCAACTGGGAGCGCTCGCAAGGGCTCGACCACCACATCACCGTGCCGTCGCTGATGATCATGGCCGAGAACGACGCGGTGCTGCCGCCGTCGGCGGCCGACGGCATGGAGGGGCTGGTGGCGGACCTCGAAAGATACCTGGTGAAGGATAGCGGCCATTGGACGCAGCAGGAGAAGCCGGAAGAAGTCAGCGCCGTCTTGATCGAATGGCGTAGAAGGCGGTTTGGCTAGTTGCGAGGAGCGAAGCGACGGATCAATCCAGGAAAGTGTCCACGGACGGATTTCTGGATTGCTTCGCTTCCCTCGCAAGGCGTTGAAGACCGAGGCAGGGGAAGCACTTTTAATGTCATCCAAGAACCGTCTGGATCCGATTCCGCAGCCGCCGACCAAGCCGGTGATCGGAAACATGCTGTCGCTGGATTCGGCCGCGCCTGTCCAGCATCTGACGAGGCTGGCCAAGGAGCTCGGGCCGATCTTCTGGCTCGACATGATGGGCTCACCGATCGTGGTCGTGTCCGGCCACGATCTCGTCGACGAGCTCTCCGACGAAAAGCGCTTCGACAAGACGGTGCGCGGGGCGCTGCGGCGTGTGCGTGCGGTCGGCGGCGATGGCCTGTTCACGGCGGACACCAAGGAGCCGAACTGGAGCAAGGCGCATAACATCCTGCTGCAGCCGTTCGGCAACCGCGCCATGCAGTCCTACCATCCGAGCATGGTCGACATCGCCGAGCAGCTCGTCCACAAATGGGAGCGGCTGAACGCCGACGACGAGATCGACGTCGTCCACGACATGACCGCGCTGACGCTGGACACGATCGGCCTCTGCGGCTTCGACTACCGCTTCAACTCGTTCTACCGGCGCGACTACCACCCCTTCGTCGAGTCACTGGTGCGTTCGCTCGAAACCATCATGATGACGCGCGGCCTGCCGTTCGAGCAGCTCTGGATGCAGAAGCGGCGTAAGACACTGGGCGAGGACGTCAACTTCATGAACAGGATGGTCGACGAGATCATCGCCGAGCGCCGCAAGAGCGCCGAAGCCATCGATCACAAGAAGGACATGCTGGCCGCGATGATGACCGGCGTCGACCGCTCGACCGGCGAGCAGCTGGACGATGTCAACATCCGTTACCAGATCAACACGTTCCTGATCGCGGGCCACGAGACCACCAGCGGCCTCCTATCCTGCACGCTCTATGCGTTGCTGAAGCACCCGGACATTCTCAAAAAGGCCTATGACGAGGTCGATCGCGTCTTGGGCCCCGACGTCAATGCGAAGCCGACCTACCAGCAGGTGACCGAGCTCACCTATGTCACGCAGATCCTGAAAGAGGCGCTGCGGCTGTGGCCACCTGCGCCGGCCTACGGCATCTCGCCGTTGAATGACGAAACCATCGGTGGCGGCAAGTACAGGCTCAGGAAGGGCACGTTCACCACGATCCTGGTAACCGCGCTGCATCGCGACCCCACCGTCTGGGGACCCAATCCCGATGCTTTCGATCCCGAGAACTTCAGCAAGGAAGCGGAGGCCAAGCGGCCGATCAACGCGTGGAAGCCATTCGGCAACGGCCAGCGCGCCTGCATCGGCCGCGGTTTCGCCATGCACGAAGCGGCGCTTGCACTCGGCATGATCCTCCAGCGCTTCAAGCTGATCGACCATCGGCGCTATCAGATGCACCTGAAGGAAACGCTGACGATGAAGCCGGAAGGCTTCAAGATCAAGGTGCGGCCGCGGGCGGATCGCGAGCGCGGCGCCTATGGCGGGCCTGTCGCGGCCGTGGCTGTTGCGCCGCGGGCGCCGCGTCGGCCGACCACGCGTCCCGGCCATAACACGCCGATGCTCGTCCTTTACGGCTCCAATCTGGGCACGGCCGAGGAACTCGCGACGCGCATGGCTGATCTTGCCGAGATCAACGGCTTTGCCGTGCATCTCGGACCGCTCGACGATTTCGTCGGCAAGCTGCCGCAGCAGGGCGGCGTGTTGATCATCTGCGCCTCCTACAATGGCGCGCCGCCTGACAATGCGACGCAATTCGTCAAGTGGCTCGGTGAAGATCTGCCGCAAGATGCCTTTGTCAATGTGCGCTACGCCGTGTTCGGCTGCGGCAACAGTGACTGGGCCGCGACCTATCAATCGGTGCCGCGCTTCATCGACGAGCAACTATCGAAGCGCGGCGCACGCGCGGTCTATCCGCGCGGTGAGGGCGATGCGCGCAGCGATCTCGACGGCCAGTTCCAGAAGTGGTTCCCGGCGGCGGCCCAGGTCGCGACCAGGGAATTCGGCATCGACTGGAACTTCACCCGCACCGCCGAAGACGATCCGCTCTACGCGATCGAGCCTGTCGCGGTCACTGCCGTCAATACCATCGTGGCCCAGGGCGGCGCTGTCGCGATGAAAGTGCTGGTCAATGACGAGCTTCAGAACAAGTCAGGCCCCAATCCATCGGAGCGCTCCACACGCCATATCGAGGTGCGGCTGCCGCTCAATATCAGCTACCGCGTCGGTGATCACTTGAGCGTCGTCCCGCGCAACGATCCGACACTGGTGGATTCCGTCGCCCGCCGCTTCGGCTTCCTGCCGGCCGATCAGATCAAGCTTCAGGTCGCCGAGGGCCGCCGCGCGCAATTGCCGGTCGGCGAAGCCGTGTCGGTCGGCAGGCTGCTCAGCGAGTTCGTCGAGCTGCAGCAGGTGGCGACGCGGAAGCAGATCCAGATCATGGCTGAGCACACCCGCTGCCCGGTCACCAAGCCGAAGCTGCTGGCTTTCGTTGGCGAAGAGCCTGAAATGCTCGAACGGTACCGTAGTGAGATCCTGGGCAAACGCAAATCGGTGTTCGACTTGCTGCTCGAGTATCCGGCCTGCGAATTGCCGTTCCACATCTATCTGGAAATGCTCTCGCTGCTGGCACCGCGCTACTATTCGATATCGTCTTCGCCGTCGGTCGACCCGGCACGTTGCAGCGTTACGGTTGGCGTGGTCGAGGGACCCGCCGCTTCCGGGTGCGGCGTCTATAAAGGCATCTGCTCGAATTACATCGCCAGCCGGCGCCCCGGCGATACGATGTACGCCACGGTGCGCGAGACCAAGGCCGGTTTCCGGCTGCCCGACGATTTATCAGTACCGATCATCATGATCGGCCCGGGCACGGGACTTGCGCCGTTCCGCGGCTTCCTCCAGGAGCGCGCCGCGCGCAAGGCGATGGGTGCCGGCCTTGGGCCGGCCATGCTGTTCTTCGGCTGCCGCCATCCCGACCAGGATTTTCTCTACGCGGACGAATTGAAGGCGCTCGCCGCAAGCGGCATCGCCGAGCTCTTCACCGCGTTCTCCCGCGCCGATGGGCCGAAGACCTATGTCCAGCACGTCCTCGCGGCCCAGAAGGACAAGGTCTGGCTGCTGATCGAGCAGGGCGCGATCATCTATGTCTGCGGCGACGGCGGCAAGATGGAGCCCGATGTGAAGGCGGCGCTGGTTGCGATCCATCGCGAAAAGAACGGCAGCGATGCGGCCGCAGCCACGCGCTGGATCGAGGAGATGGGCGCGAACAACCGCTATGTGCTGGACGTCTGGGCGGGAGGGTGACTGTTCTTCCGATCGTGCTAAAGCACTCCCATGATTCCCTGGGAAAAGATCGACACCGCCAAAATCCCCGGCTCCGACGAAGAGCTCCGCTTGATGCGGCGCGGCAAGGAGTTTTCGATCAAGCTCGGCACCAACGAGCTGATGAACAACCGTCTGTCGGGCTCCGAGGCCGCGCTTGCAACGCTGGCTGCGAAACAGATCGAGAAGGTCGCAAAACCGGCTGTCCTCATCGGCGGTCTCGGCATGGGTTTTACGCTGCGCGCGGCGCTTGCCGTGCTCGGAAGCAAAGCCCAGATCGTAGTCTCCGAGCTGGTGCCCGCGGTCGTCACCTGGGCGCGAGGCCCGATGGCGGAAGTTTTCGGCGACAGTCTCGATGACGCCAGGGTGAGCATCCGCGAGACCGACGTCGGCGAAGTGATCCGGGCCAAGAGCTCGGCGTTTGACGCCATCCTGCTCGATGTCGACAACGGGCCGGAAGGGCTGACCCGCAAGGGAAATGATGCGCTCTACAGTGCGAGCGGTTTGACGGCCGCGAAGGCGGCGCTGCGAGCCGGCGGCGTTCTTGCTGTCTGGTCGTCGGGACCCAACTCCGCCTTCACCAAGCGTCTTGGCCGTGCCGGCTTCGACGTCAACGAGGTCAATGTGCGCGCCACCGGCAGAGGCGGCGGCGCGCGCCACGTGATCTGGATCGCGAAGAAAAGCTAGAACATCGTGTTGTTGTTCGCCGGATTGTCCGGGATCGGCTGAACCACGTCCCAGTGCTCGACGATCTTGCCGTTCTCCAGCTTGAAGATGTCGACGATCGCATTGCCCTTGGTGCCGGGCTCGCGAACCGCGTTGACGTGCAGGATGACGTAGTCGCCGTCGACGAAAGAGCGCTTGATCTCGCTGTGCGAGTTCGGAAACTTTTCGCGCAGGAAGCCGATGAATTTTCGGAAACCCTCCGGTCCATCGGCCGCGTTCGGATTGTGCTGGACGTAACGGTCGCCGACATAGGCGAGGGCTGCGTCGACGTCTTTCTGATTGAGACCCTTCTCGTAGAAGGCCAGCACGGCGTTGCGATTGGCTTCCTCTTGCGCGCTACCCGCAAAAGCGGTGCCGCCGGCGAGGCAAAGCGTGAGGACCGAAACGGCGGCCATTGCGACCGACCGAGCGATGAGATGCATGGGAACTCCGAGAGGCATCGTAATCGAGGGAAGCCTCTATAGCTCCTGCATCGGCTCGCGTTAAGAGAGTAACCGGCAGTTCACATGGTCACCATGAGGAGACCGGCTGCGCCGATCTAGGCCGCCTTTGCAGCCGCTCCATGCGCGTGCTTGTCGATGGCGCCGATGATCTCGGGCCAGAACCGCATCGGCAGCGCGTGGCCCATGCCCTCGATCATCAGCAGCTTTGCGCCCGGAATCGACTCCGCTGTGTCCTTGCCGCCTTCGGGACGCACCAGCGGGTCGACAGTGCCGTGAATGACCAGTGTCGGCGTCGTCACGTGGTGCAGCCTTTCCTTGCGGCTGCCGGAGGCGAGCACGGCGCGGAGCTGGCGGCCGACGCCGGCCGGATTGAGCCCACGGGCGAAGACGCGTTCGGCACGATCAGGATCGAGCGCCTCTTCCTCCGGAAAGGAGCCGCCGCGCAGGATTTTCCAGGTTTGGCCGAAGCGGGTGATGAATTCTTCCTTGCTGCGCGGCGGCGGCGCCATCAGCATGGCGGCAGCCTCGCGCGTCGGTGGCGGCACGCGCGGATTGCCCGTGGTCGACATGATGGAGGTCAGCGAGCGCACGCGCTCGGGAAATGACAGCGTCACCTCCTGCGCGATCATGCCGCCCATGGACGCCCCGACGAGATGCGCCGACTTGATGCCGAGCGCATCCATCAGGCCGACCGTGTCCCTGGCCATGTCGATCAGCTTGTAGGGCGCGGCGACGGGAATCCTGAGCAAGCGCAGCTTCAGCAGCTCGAGCGGCGTCAGCCGCCTGCCGCCCGTGAGATGGCTCGACTTGCCGATATCGCGGTTGTCGAAACGGATCACGCGAAAGCCGTGCGTTGCAAGCTGCTCGCAGAACCCATCGTCCCAGTGGATCATCTGCGCCCCGAGCCCCATGATCAGCAGCAGCGGCTCGGCATTGTCGTTGCCGAAAATCTCATAGCAGATGTCGATGCCGTTGGCGCGGACGGTCTGTGGCGGCTGATGGGCGGAGGCGTTCACCGGCGTGCTCCCTTGGCTTCCAGGCGGGAATTGTATTGCATGGTTTGCCGCCGCAAAGAAGCCATGCGTGCGACATCGACCTGTCGCTTAGCCGTTGACCGGCCCGTCGCAACGGTGTGGTATGGAGACAAAAGAGGGGCGCAAGAAGCCCTCGTGACCTGGAGGACGCCGATGACCGACAAGATCACCGACCCCGTCGCCTTGTGGCAGAAGATGGTCGGCGAGATGGAGAAGGGGTTCAACTCGTTTGCCACCAAGGCGATGGAGACGCCCGAATTCTCGCAGGCCATGAATCGGGCTGGCGGCGCGGCTGCAGGTGCGCAGAAGCAATTCGGCGATCTCATGGAGAAGTATTTGCTCTCGATGAATCTGCCGAGCCGCGAGCAAATGACCGGCATCGCCGAGCGGCTTCAGTCGATCGAGGCGCAGCTCGGCGAGATCAGCTCGATGCTGAGCAAGATGTCGGCCAATTCCACGGGGTCGCCGAGCGATGCCGTGCCGCGGCCGCCGCGCACAAAGCGCCCGCCGTCCGAAAGCGGAGGGCCAAAATGAACGCGCCGACGGGAGTTGATTTCGCAGCAATCCCGGAGCGCATCCAGGCCGAGGTGCAGCGCGCCATCCAGCGCAGCATCAAGGGCGTCGAATATTTCTCGACCTCCGGCCCGACGCTCGGATCGACCCCAAAGGACGTGCTGCATTCGCGCGGCACGATGAGCCTCTATCACTACCGGCCAATGACGGACGAGATCTACCGGGTGCCCGTGCTGGTCGTGATGGCGACCACCAATCGCGGCTACATTCTCGATCTCGTGCCCGGCCAGAGCTTCATCGAGTTCCTCTTGAAGCGCGGCTACGACGTCTACATGCTGGACTGGAGCGCACCGCGGCCGGAGGAGAAGAGCCTGCGTATGGAGGACTACGTCCTCGACTTCATCCCGGATTGCGTCCGCCGCGTGCAGGCCGATTCCGGCGAGCAGGACGTCTCCCTCATCGGCTATTGCTTTGGCGGGGTGCTGTCGCTGCTCTACGGCTCGATCTTCCCGGAGGGGCCGATGAAAAATTTGATCTGCTTCACCACGCCGATCGACTTCCGCGAGATGAAGCTGTTCTCGAATTTCTCCGACCGCCGCTATTTCGACGTCGACCGCCTCGTCGACAGCGTCGGCAACGTGCCGCCGGAGATGATCCTGTCCTCGTTCGAGATGCTGCGTCCGGCGTCGCGCACGGTCAGCCAGATCCAGCTCTGGGAAAACATCTGGAACGACGAGTTCGTGAAGTCGTACCGGATGTTCGACCGCTGGGCGACCGACACGCTGCCGCTGGCGGGCGAGTATTTCCGCACCATCACCAAGGACCTGATGTGGGACAACAAGCTCTACAACGACACCATGTCGGTCGGTGGCCGTACGGCGAAGCTTGAGAACATCAAGGTGCCGATCCTGCATGCGGTCGCCGAGCACGATCACATCGTGCCCTATGACGCGGCAAAGCATCTGATCGCGAAGATCGGCTCCGCGGACAAGGAAGAGGTGATGCTGAAAGGCGGTCACGTCTCGCTGGTCGCAGGCGCCAACGCGGTCAAGCGGCTGTGGCCGAAACTGGATTCCTGGCTGGGGACAAGATCGACATGAGTGAGCAGCGTTCCTATCCACGCCACGTCAGAACCGACGCGGGCGACATCGAGATCCGCCTGATGTCGCCTATGGACGAAACTGCGGTGCTCGCCTTCGGCAAGGGCCTGCCGACCCATGATCTGTTGTTCCTGCCGCGCAACATCAGCGAGCCGAAGGTGCTGTCCGCCTGGGTCAAGGAGATCGAGCGCGGTGCGATTCAGAGTCTGCTTGCGGTGAAAGATGGCAGGGTGGTCGGCTGCGGCACCCTGGTGCGCGATCCTCACTCCTGGTCGCCCCATGTCGGCGAGATCCGCATGGTGGTCTCGCAGGACGTGCGCGGGAAGGGGGTGGGGAAGGCGCTGTCGCAGGAAACCTTTGCGCTCGCCCTCCGGGCGGGGCTGGAGAAGCTTTCGGTGCAGATGACGGTCGACCAGCAGGTGGCGATCGCACTGTTCGAGAGCCTCGGCTTCAAGGCCGAGGCCCTGTTGCGGGACCATGTCCGGGATGTCGGCGGCAAGACCCACGACATCGTCGTGCTCGGCCACAACATCGCGCAGGTCCAGGCCCAGATGGAGGCCTATGGGCTGCCAGACGCCGTCCAGCGCTAGGGGCCGATCGAAACCGGAAATCAACCCCATGCACAGAAGGCAGCGGACCAGGACGTCGGCAGATTGCCCCCAAATAAGGCTTTCACGATTTCGTGATATCGCGGTGCAGCATGAATATTGCATCGCACAATCAACTGTGCCATATAAGTTGTGCCCCGGGCCATTGAGGACGGGGTGAGCCCATAGCTCAACCCCTGAGGATGGAGAGAACCCCATGACCACCGAGACCAACTCCGCTTTCGACGGCTTCAAAGACGCTTTCAAGAACATCCAGAACCTGGAAGTTCCCGAGGCGGCCCGCGAATTCGTCAAGAAGACCGCCAACACCGCCAAGGACCGCGCCGCTGAAGTGTTCGCTGGCTCCGAGCGCGTGACCGCCGCCGTCGAGAACGCGGTGACGGAGTCCGTCACTGAAGCCGGCAAAATCAGCCGCAACATCCAGCAGGCGATCTACGAAGACGCCGAGGCCTTCTTCTCGGGCATCGACAAGCTCGCCTCCGCCAAGTCGGTCAGCGAAGCCGTCGAGATCCAGTCGAGCCTGCTCCGCACCCGCGGCGAAGTGTTCGTCTCGCGTGCCAAGGCGACCGCCGACTATCTCGGCAAGCTTGCTGCCAACGGTGCGAAGTCCGCTCAGGACAATTTTGCCAAGGTCTACAAGACCGCCTGATCTGGCAATCCGAGAGCAAACTGAAATTCGAGGCCCGCTTCGGCGGGCCTTTTGTTTTGCGCCGCCGCCGTCATTGCGAGCGAAGCGAACCAATCCAGTCTGTCTCCTTGGAGAGACTCTGGATTGCTTCGCTTCGCTCGCAATGACGAGTACTGTGATCGCGTGATGACTCCACCGGCCACCTTCTCCTTCGACACCCCTGGCGATGCCGAACGGGCGGCTGAGCTGCGCCGCGTGAAAGCGCTGGCGACGCTGGTGCTGGCCTCGACCTTGACGCTGTTCGTCGCCGCGAAATGGCTGCTGCCGGTGCATCCCGTGTTCGGCTTCATCGCGGCCTTCGCAGAGGCCGCCACGATCGGCGGCCTCGCCGACTGGTATGCCGTGGTCGCGCTGTTCAGGCGGCCGCTCGGCCTGCCGATCCCGCATACCGCGATCATCCAGAGCAACCAGGCCCGGATCGCCGACAAGCTCGGCGAATTCATCCAGGTCCATTTCCTCGAGGCAGGGCCGGTGGAGGCCAAGCTGAAGGAGATCGATTTCGGCTCTTTCGTCGCCGACTGGCTGCGCGACCGCAAGCGCAGCGACGACCTCGCGCGCTTTGTGCTGCGCCTGCTGCCGGAAGCGGTGTCCGCGACCGAAAGCTCCGGCCTGATGACCTTCATCATCCGCCGCATGTCCTCGCAGCTTCAGGCGATCGACCTCGCGCCGCTCGCCGCCGGCACGCTGCGCGGGTTTGTTGCCGAGGGGAGGCACCAGATCCTGTTCGACGATCTCCTGCGCGTGATGCACGAGACGTTGAATCAGAAAGAGACGATGGCGATGATCCGCGAGAAGGTGCGCGCGGAGTTGCCGACCCTGCTCAATCTCTACCGCGCCGACAAGTTTCTGGTGAACAAGATCGTCTCGTCCGCCACCGCCTTCTTCAATGAGGTGCGCAGCGATCCCCAGCATCCGTTCCGCGCCGAGTTCGACCGCATGGTGTTGAGCTTCGTCGACCGGCTCGGCACCGACCAGGCCTATGTCGACCGCATCGACGGCTTGAAGCGCGACCTGCTGGCGCGGCCCGAGCTTGCCGATCTCGCCCGGACCGTCTGGGCCAATACGCGCTCTTTCATCGAGCGCAGCGCGAGCGGCGAGACGCAGGTGCTGCAGCATCACCTCGCCGGCATGTTCGTTTCGGCGGGCGAAGCGCTCGCCGGCGATGCCGAGCTGCGCGGCGAGATCAACATGGGCCTGGTGACGGTGCTGCGCAGGTTCGTGGCCGACCAGAAGAGCGGCGTCTCGACCTTCATCTCCGACCAGGTGAAGGCGTGGGACATGGCGCAGCTGATTTCGCTGATCGAGATCAACATCGGGCGCGACCTGCAATACATCCGCTTCAACGGTTCGCTGATCGGCGGGCTGGCTGGTCTTGCGCTCTACTCCATCGAATTCCTGCTGCGATTGTTGTGACTTTTGCGTCACGGCCGTTAGCATTAACGCGCGGGCCTATTGTCGCTTCGCCTCTCGCGCGCTTGAATGTGTGGAACCGGCCGCCTAGCTGATTCATGTTGCGCTGCGGAACGATCAAGACGCCGGCGTGTTGGAGTTCATGCCCATTGCCGGCATCGCGGCCGGCGCCTGTTCAGGGGAACCATTGATGACCGCTACAGCCCAGACGCTGCGTCCGCCGTCCCGGACTCTGATGCTTCTCGAAGGACGTGCGATCCACGAGTTCGGCGCATTCCTCGGCGCGCTACCGCTGCTGAGCCTGGCGCCGCGTGGCGACGGGCATCCGGTGCTGGTGCTGCCTGGCCTCGTCGCCTCCGACGGATCCACGCGCGCGCTGCGAACCTTTCTGACCAGCAAGGGCTATGCGGTCAGCGGCTGGCGCCAGGGACGCAACTACGGCCTCCGCGAGGGCGTGCAGCATGCCATGGTCGATCTTGTCGAGGAGCTCAACGACAAGCATGGCCGCAAGATCAGCCTGGTAGGCTGGAGCCTCGGTGGCCTCTATGCGCGCCAGCTCGCCAAGATGATGCCCGAGCGCGTCCGCCAGGTGATCACGCTCGGCAGCCCCTTCGCAGGCAATCCCCATTCGACCAATGCCTGGCGCGTCTATGAATGGGTGAGCGGGCGGAAGTCCGACGAGGTCGATCCGCGCTTCGGCGGCGAGCTCGCCGCCCCGCCGCCGGTGCCGACCACGGCCATCTTCAGCCGCACCGACGGCGTCTGCGCCTGGCAGGGCTGCATGGAGAAGACCGGCGCACAGACCGAGAGCATCGAGGTCGAGAGCAGCCATTGCGGCATGGGTCATCACCCCGCCGTCGTCTACGCCGTAGCCGACCGCCTCGCGCAGAAGGAAGGCCAGTGGCGCCCGTTCGATCGCAGCGGCTGGCGCAGCCTGGTGTATCCCGATCCGCATCGGTGATCTCTCTTCTTCGCCTCTCCCGCTTGCGGGAGAGGCCGACACGCTCGCAGAGCGTGGCGGGTGAGGGTTGTTTCCTGTTGGGGATTGTCCCGTTGCGGAGACACCCTCCCAACCCTCTCCCGCAAGCGGGAGAGAGAGCCCAGTGCCGATGCCGCCGCATCGTGAGAGGCACCCGCCGCTCCCTCATTGTGGCGGCCGCACCAAACGCGCTATGCCTCGCCCATGGCGCATCCGCTCTCTCGCATCATCGATCAGCTCAAGCGTGAGCCGTCACGCACCGGCTCCATCGTCATCACCATGTTCGGCGATGCCATCGTGCCGCGCGGCGGGTCGGTGTGGCTCGGCACGTTGCTGGCGTTTTTCGAGGGCATCGATATCGATGGCAGCGTGGTGCGAACGGCGATGTCGCGCCTGGCTGCCGATGGCTGGCTGACGCGCGAAAAGGTCGGCCGCAACAGCTTTTACCGCCTCGCCGAGAAGGGCCGCGAGACATTCGAAGCGGCGACACGCCACATCTACGATCCGCCGCCGTCGAACTGGACCGGTCGCTTCGAGTTGCTGCTGATCGGCAATGGTGAAGACCGTGATGTCTCACGCGAGGCGCTGCGAAATGCCGGTTTCGGCAGCCCGCTGCCGGGCGTGTGGGTGGCACCATCAGGCGTGCCGGTGCCGGAGCAGGCCGCAGGGGCCATCCGTCTCGAGGTCTCGGCCGAGGATGACAATGGGCGTCGACTGCTCGGCGCGAGCTGGCCGCTGGGGCGCACCGCCGATGCTTATCTGAAATTCATGAAGACGTTCGAGCCGTTACGCGCCGCGATCGCGCGCGGCACGGATTTGTCCGAGGCCGATGCGTTCACCGCGCGCATTCTGCTGATCCACTATTACCGCCGCGTCGTGCTGCGCGATCCGCTGCTTCCCGAGAGCCTGCTGCCGGCGGATTGGCCGGGCAAGGCGGCCCGCGAACTCTGCGGCGAGATCTATCGGGCGCTGCTTGTCCCGTCCGAACAATGGCTTGATAGCCATGGAACCAATGAGAAGGGCGCGTTGCCGGCGGCGCGAAAGCTCCTGGAAAGGAGATTCGGCGCCTGATTTTTATGTTACAGAAATATCTTGCATGACTTAAATTCTGTTATATATTGCTTCCCAACGAGACGGGAGGAATGCGCATGTATACCCAGGCGCTGAACATGGCCGAGAGCGATGATCGCGGTCTCGAGGATGCGGCCAAGGCTGCGCAGTTCCAGGCCCGTATCGATGCCGAAGAGCGCATCGAGCCGAACGACTGGATGCCGGCGGCCTATCGCAAGACGCTCACCCGCCAGATCTCCCAGCACGCCCATTCCGAAATCGTCGGCATGCTGCCCGAAGGCAACTGGATCACGCGCGCGCCGACCCTGCGCCGCAAGGCCGCGCTGCTCGCCAAGGTGCAGGATGAGTGCGGCCACGGGCTCTATCTCTACGCCGCGGCCGAGACGCTCGGCACCTCGCGCGAGGAGCTCGTGGACGCCATGCTTGCGGGCAAGGCCAAATACTCCTCCATCTTCAACTATCCGACGCTGACCTGGGCCGACATCGGCACCATCGGCTGGCTGGTCGACGGCGCCGCGATCATGAACCAGATCCCGCTGTGCCGTTGCTCCTACGGCCCCTATGCGCGCGCGATGATCCGCGTCTGCAAGGAGGAATCGTTCCATCAGCGCCAGGGTTACGAGATCATGCTGACGCTGTGCCGCGGCTCGGACGAGCAGAAGGCGATGGCGCAGGATGCGCTGAACAGGTGGTGGTGGCCGGTTCTGATGATGTTCGGTCCGCCGGACGCCACGAGCCAGCACAGCGACACGTCGACGAAGTGGAAGATCAAGCGTTTCTCCAATGACGAACTCCGGCAGAAGTTCGTCGATGCCACGGTGCCGCAGGCGCAATATCTCGGCCTCACCATTCCCGATCCAGGCATGACCCAGGATGCCGAGGGCCACTGGCGCTACAGCGGGATCGACTGGACCGAGTTCAAGCAGGTGCTCGCCGGCAACGGCCCTTGCAATCGCGATCGCATGGCGGCGCGCCGCAAGGCGCACGATGAGGGCGCCTGGGTGCGCGAAGCCGCTGCCGCCTACGCCAGCAAGCGCGCACAGCGTCAGACCGCACAAGCCGCGGAATAAGGAGATCGATATGGCCACCCCGAATACGCCGCTGTGGGAAGTCTTCATTCGCAGCCGCAACGGGCTCGCGCACAAGCATGTCGGCTCGCTGCATGCGAGCGACGCCACCATGGCGCTGCAGGCTGCCCGCGACATTTACACCCGCCGCGGCGAGGGCCTGTCGATCTGGGTCGTGCCGTCAACCGCGATCACCGCCAGCGACCCCGCCGAGAAGGGCATGATGTTCGAGCCGGCGGAATCGAAGATCTACCGGCATCCGACGTTCTACGAGGTGCCGGAAGAAGTGGGGCATATGTGATGCCGGTTGCCAACATCGACGTCTCCGAAACACCGCTGGTGCTCTACGCGCTGCGCCGTGCCGATGACGCGCTGATCCTCGGTCACCGCCTGTCGGAATGGTGCGGGCATGCGCCGATGATGGAAGAGGACATGGCGCTCTCCAACATCGCCCTCGACCTGATCGGCCAGGCGCGCGAACTGTACACCTACGCCGCCAAGGCCGAAGGCGGGGACAACGACGAGGACAAGCTCGCGTATTTGCGCGATGTCAGGCAGTACCGCAATCTGCTGCTGGTCGAGCAGCCCAATGGCGACTTCGCCCAGACCCTGGTGCGGCAGTTCTTTTACTCCGCCTTCGCCGATCTTTACTGGCGCGCGATGATGAATTCGCGCGACGCGACGCTCGCGGCCATTGCTGCGAAGTCGGAGAAGGAGAGCGCCTATCATCTGCGTCATGCCTCGGAATGGATCATCCGCCTTGGCGATGGCACGGATGAGAGCCACGCGCGCGCTCAAGGCGCGATCGATCATCTCTGGGCCTTCACCGGCGAGATGTTTGCCGTCGACGACGGCGAGCGCGCCCTGATCGAGGCCGGCATTGCCGTCGATCCAGGCACGCTGCGCGGCCGTTGGATGACGACGCTGTCCGATGTCGTGAGCGAGGCAACCCTGACGCTGCCGCAGAACGACTGGATGCAGCAGGGCGGCCGTTCCGGCCGGCACAGCGAGCACCTGGGCCATCTGCTGTCGGAGTTGCAATCGATGCAGCGCACGTTTCCGGGGCAGACATGGTGACGGTGCTCGATCGCGACAGCGAGCTGCGCCGGCGAGCCTGGGATGCTGCGGCGGGCGTGGTCGATCCTGAGATCCCCGTGCTGACCATCGCCGATCTGGGCGTGCTCCGCGATGTCATTGTTGACGGCGACCATGCCGAGGTCGTGATCACGCCGACCTATTCGGGCTGCCCGGCGATGAACATGATCGCGCTCGAAATCGAGATCGCGCTGGAGCGCGCCGGCTTCCGTCGCCCGAAAGTACGCGCCGTGCTGTCGCCGGCCTGGACCACCGATTGGATGAGCGAGGAGGGCCGTCGGAAGCTGCGCGCCTACGGCATCGCACCGCCGCAGGCTTCAGGTTCGCGCCGCGCACTGTTTGGTGAGCAAGCCGTCGCGTGTCCGCAATGCGGCTCCGAGAAGACCGAGCTGTTGTCGGAATTCGGCTCGACCTCCTGCAAGGCGCTGTGGCGGTGCAAGTCCTGCCGCGAACCGTTCGACTACTTCAAGTGCCATTGAGGCGCACGATGCCAACCCGACCGCAATGACGGCTGTGGCTCAAATCTAGGGTATTCGAGATGTCTGCAGCCCCACCGCGCTTCCATCGCCTGGCCGTCAACGATCTCCGCCGCGAGGCGTCTGATGCCGTCTCGATGACCTTCGCCATCCCCGGCGAACTCGCGGGCGACTACGCCTTCACGCCCGGCCAGTATCTCACGCTCCGCACCATGCTCGATGGCGAAGAGGTGCGTCGCTCCTATTCGATCTGCTCCGGCCCCGATGATGGCGAAATCCGTATCGCGGTGAAGAAGGTCGACGGTGGCGCGTTCTCGAGCTGGGCGGCGGACGAGCTCAAACGCGGCGACGAACTCGATGTGATGACGCCGACCGGCCGCTTCGGCGTGCTCCCGCCTGATGATGCCGGACGCATCCATGTCGGCTTCGCCGCGGGCTCGGGCATCACGCCGATCCTGTCGATCGTCAAGGGCGTCTTGACGCGCGAGCCCGACAGCCGGTTCTTCCTGTTCTACGGCAACCGTACCACGGACAACATCATGTTCCTCGAGGCGCTCGAGGAGCTCAAGGACCGCTTCATCGACCGCCTCTCGATCTTCCACGTCATCTCCGGTGAGGAGCAGGACATTCCGATCCTGCATGGCCGGCTCGATGGCGACAAGGTGAGGGTGCTGCTGCGCTCGCTGGTACCGGCCGCAAGCGTCGATCACGTCTTCGTCTGTGGTCCCTCGGGCATGAGCGAAGACATCGAGGCGACCTGTCGCGATCTCGGCATCGCCGACGACCGCATTCACGTCGAACGCTTCGTCTCGGAGTTTGGCGGCAAGCCGCGGCCGAAGAAGGCCGTTGCGCCCGACGCGCCCCCGAAGGCGATCGCCTCCCTGATCATGGACGGCAAGCGCCGCGATGTTCCGGTCGCCGAGGACGAGGCGATCCTCGATGCCGCGCTGCGCGCCGGCGTCGATTTGCCCTTCGCCTGCAAAGGCGGCATGTGCTCGACCTGTCGCGCCAAGCTGGTCGAGGGCGAGGCGCCGATGGACCTCAACTATTCGCTGGAACCCTGGGAGCTGAAGGCCGGATTCGTCCTCACGTGCCAGGCCAAGCCATCGTCCCAGCGCGTCGTGGTCGACTACGACCACGTTTGACAGTGTTGACCATCAGGCAGAACATCATGTGCAAGCAATTCGCCGGGAGAAGCGCGTGAACGTCAAAGCCGCCCTGTCGCCTGAGGATGTTGCCCGCGCCTGCGCTGAGGCGATGTGGGCGGAGGACGATGCCTCCAAGGGACTTGGAATGGAGATCGTCGAGATCGGTCCGGGCTTTGCGACGCTCGCCATGACGGTGCGGCCCGACATGGTCAACGGCCAACGCATCGCCCATGGCGGCTTCATCTTCACGCTCGCCGACTCCGCTTTCGCCTTTGCCTGCAACTCGCACAACGATCGCGTTGTTGCGGCGCAGGGCCAGATCAGCTTCATCAAACCTGGCAAGCTCGGCGACCGCCTGGTGGCGAAGGCGCGCGAGGTCACGCGCGGCGGTCGGTCCGGCATCTATGACGTGCGCGTCACGGCCGGCGATACCGTCGTTGCTGAATTCCGCGGGCATTCGCGTGTCGTTCCCGGCACATGGCTGCCGCAGCAAGACAAATGACAGAACGAACCGATGTGGGGAAACGAGAATGGCTCTGACCAGGCGCAAGGAAGGTGGTAACACCTATCGTGCCGAGATGGATGCGCAGGAGCGCGCGTCGCGCGACGAGATCATGGCGCTGCAGAAGCAGCGGCTGGCCTGGTCGCTCCAGCACGCCTACGACAACGTCGCGCATTATCGCACGGCCTTCGACAAGGCGGGCGTGCATCCAGCCGATTTTCACGAGCTCTCCGATCTCGCGAAGTTTCCGTTCACGGTGAAGACGGATCTGCGCGATAACTATCCCTTCAACATGTTCGCCGTACCGCGCGAAAAGCTGGTGCGCGTGCACGCCTCTTCGGGAACGACGGGAAAGCCGATCGTGGTCGGCTATACGCAACGCGACATCGACACCTGGTCGGAGGTGATGGCGCGCTCCATCCGTGCTGCCGGCGGCCGCACCGGCATGATCATCCACAATGCCTACGGCTACGGTCTCTTCACCGGCGGGCTCGGCGTCCATTACGGCGCCGAAAAGCTCGGCTGCACGGTGGTGCCAATCTCCGGCGGTATGACCGAGCGGCAGGTGCAGCTCATCAACGACTTCAGGCCTGATATCATCACGGTGACGCCGAGCTACATGCTTGCGATCCTCGACGAGTTCAAGCGCCAGAAGCTCGATCCGCGCCAATGCTCGCTCAGGGTCGGCATCTTCGGGGCCGAGCCCTGGACCAATGCGATGCGCAGCGAGATCGAGGACGCCTTCGACATGGATGCCACCGACATCTACGGCCTCTCCGAGGTGATCGGGCCGGGCGTCGCGCAGGAATGCATCGAGACCAAGGATGGGCTGCACATCTGGGAGGACCATTTCTATCCTGAAGTGATCGACCCGGTAACGGGTGCGGTGCTGCCGGATGGCGAACAAGGCGAACTGGTCTTCACCTCGCTGACCAAGGAAGCGTTCCCGGTGATTCGTTACCGCACCCGTGACCTGACGCGGCTGCTGCCGGGCACGGCGCGCCCCGGCATGCGGCGCATGGAGAAGGTGACGGGCCGCTCGGACGACATGATCATCTTGCGCGGCGTCAACTTGTTTCCGACCCAGATCGAAGAGGTGCTGCTCGCGACCGACTGGTGTGGTGGACACTTCATCCTCGAACTGACCCGCGAAGGCCGCATGGACGAGCTGACCATCATCGCCGAGGCGCGACCCGAAAGCTGGGACGGCCGTGGTCTGATCGACCATGCCGACCGGATCTCGACCCATATCAAGAACACGATCGGCATCAGCTCGAGGGTGCAGGTGGTTGCGCCCGCCACGCTGGAACGCTCGCTCGGCAAGGCCAAGCGCCTCTATGACAAGCGGCCCAAGGACTGACTTGACGGACTGACTTGACGGACTGACTTGACGGACTGACTTGACCGATTGACTCGACCGCCTCCAGAGGCGACAAGGCCCGCGAGAAATCGCGGGTCTTTTTCATGTCGCCATCCGATAGCAAAACCGTCGAAGCGCGTTGCGTGCGCCTCAATGCCAAGGCAGAGAGCGCCGCGGCGGTTACGCCCGTGGTCGAGCAACATAGGCTGAGCCGTGGCCCGAACGACCTGCTGATCGAGGTGAAGGCGGCCGCGGTCAATCCGTCCGACGTCAAGGCCGCTACCGGCCTGATGCCCTATGCGGTGTTCCCGCGCACACCTGGCCGTGACTATGCCGGCATGGTGATCGATGGCCCGGCCGGCACGATGGGCCGTGAGGTGTTCGGCTCTTCCGGCGATCTCGGCATCCGCCGCGATGGCAGCCATGCCAGCCATCTCGTGGTCGAGGCGGATGCGGCGGTGGAGAAGCCGAAGGCGCTGTCGTGGGAAGAAGCTGCCGGCATCGGCGTGCCCTTCGTCACCGCGATGGAGGGCTTTCGCCGTGCCGGCGTGCCGAAGAGTGGCGAGACGGTTCTCGTGTTCGGGGTCAATGGCAAGGTCGGTCAGGCCGCGGTGCAGATCGCAACCTGGCACGGCGCACGCGTCATCGGCGTGGTGCGCAAGTCCGAAGCCTATGAAGGCCACGGCAATGCGCCGATCGAGGTGATCGACGCCTCTGCGGTCGACGTCGCCGCGCGCGTGCGCGAATTGACCGGCGGCAAGGGCGCCGACATCGTCTTCAATACCGTCGGCGATCCCTACTTCCAGGCTGCGCACAAGTCGCTCGCGTTGCGCGGCCGTCAGATCCTGATCGCCGCGATCGACCGCATCGTGCAGTTCAACATCCTCGAATTCTATCGCGGGCAACACACCTATGTCGGCATCGACACGCTTGGACTGTCCTCGGCTGCGACCGGCGCGGTGCTGCGTGAGCTCGGCCCCGGCTTTGCGAGCGGTCACCTGAAGCCGTTCCCGATCAGGGCGAATGCGATCTACCCATTGCAGCGGGCGAAGGAGGCTTATGCCGCCGTTGCCGGGTCGTCGCGCGATAGGGTAATCATGCGGCCATGAAGCTCGTCATTGCGCTCGCAATGACGGGAGAATGGCGAGAGGTCTGAGAACGATCAATGGAATCCACCCATCCCGTCATCCTCGCCGGCTTCGTTATCGGCCTCGTCTATGGCTCCGTCGGCCTGCTCAGCGGCTTCTGCCTGATGAGCAGCATGCGCGACTGGTTGGCGGAGGGAGACGGGCGGCTGGTCCGGTCTTATGCGTTGGCGATTGCGGTGGCGATTGCGGCGAGCCAGTTCCTCGCCGGCGCCGGCATGGTCGATCTCGGCAAGTCGATCTACCTGCAACAGACCTTTTCGCTGCCTGTGCTGTTCCTCGGTGGCCTGCTGTTTGGTTATGGCATGGTGCTGTCGAACGGTTGCGGCTCGCGGGCGCTGGTGCTGCTGGGCCGCGGCAATCTCCGCTCGTTCGTCGTCGTGACCGTGCTTGCCATTGCCGCGCAGATGACGCTCAAGGGCCTGATCGCGCCGGCTCGCATTGCGCTGGTTCAGGCTTCGCAAACAACTGTGAACGTCAATTCGTTGCCCTCAGTGCTGGCGACGCTCGGTCTCGCTGAGGGGGCTTCGCGAGCTTTGGCCGCAGCCGTGATCGCCTTCGCGCTGATCCTGTTTGCCTTCGCGCATACGGCGTTCCGCCGCTCTCCGGGCCAGATCGCGGCCGGGGTCATTGTCGGTCTGCTCGTCGCCGGCGGATGGTACGTGACCGGCTATGTCGGCGCCGACGATTTCAATCCCGTCCCGGTCACCTCGCTCACCTTCATCGCGCCGATCGCCGATAGCCTGCAATACGCCATGCTCTCGACCGGCCTGACGCTGAACTTTGGCATCGCGACGGTTGGTGGCGTTCTTGCCGGCAGCCTCGTCACTGCGCTCGTCACTGGCCGCTTCAGGCTCGAAGGCTATTCGTCGCCGCGCCACATGCTGCGCTCGGCCGGCGGCGCCGTGCTCATGGGCATCGGCGGCGTGATGGCGTTTGGCTGCTCGATCGGGCAGGGACTCACCGGCGTGTCGACGCTCGCGCTGGGCTCCTTAGTTGCGGTCGCCGGCATCGTGCTCGGCACCGCGGCAGGTCTGCGCGGCAGCTTGCGCGTTCAACCGCTCGCGGTCGCCTGACGGCGCAGCAGCCGGTCGCCCAGCGTCGCCAGGCCGATGCCGGTGACGATCAGTGCCGCGGCGGTGACGAGGCTCCTGTCGATCGGCTCGCCCAGCAGGATCGCCGCGCTGGCAATACCGACGAGCGGCGTCGCGGTGGTGCCAAGCGCCGTGGTCAGCGCCGAGATGTTCTTGTTGACCATCGACATCGCCCAATAAGCGAGCGCAGTCCCGATCAGGCCGGAATACAGGAACAGCAGGACAAGCTTCCACGACCATGCCGCATGCGGCAGGCCATCCACGACCATAGCTGACACTGTCAGCACGATCGTCGCCACGAGCACCTGCCAGATCAGGAGCTGGAGCGGGGATGCGATCCAGCGGTGCGCGCGGATATAGATGATGTTCGCAGCCCAGGAGATCGCGGCCAGAATGACCATGCCGGCACCGAGCACGACGTTGCTGTTGGTCCAGTCGATCGACGCCGGGTTGAGGATCACGGCAAGCCCGATCAATCCCAACAGGGCGCCGGCAAGCTTCGCCAGGGTCAGCGTATCCTTTCCGAGCAGAGGCGTCGCGATCGCGACCCAGAGCGGCGTGGTGTAGCCGAGCACGACGGCCTTGCTCGCGGGCAGGAAGCGCACACCGGCCGCAACCAGCACGGAGAATATCGTCATGTGCAGCAACGCGACGCTGAGCACCACCGGAATATCGCGCCGCTCCGGGATCACCAGATTGTTGCTCAATCCGAGGATCACGAACAGTCCAGCCAGGGCGATCCAGCTGCGGATCGCCGAGGTCCACAGCGGCGGAAGGAATTGAACGATCTGCTTCGTCATCGACCAGTTCACGCCCCAGGCCAGCACGACGATGAGAAACAGGCCGATCGCCGCACGGGGTGACAGGGAAGAGTTCATCGCAAAATCCTTGAAGCAGTCCGGTCCGGTGGATAGCATCTCGCCTGGCACCCGAAAAAGTGCCAGATCGGAGAAGATGAAGGTGCCAGTTTCGGAGAGCATGATCGCCGGCCTGGTCGAACTCGACCGGGCTGATGAAGAGGGGTTGGTGGCGCAATTGACCGGCCAGCTCCGAAGGCTGATTGCGGCCGGGCGCCTCGCCAAAGGCAGCGCGCTGCCGTCGAGCCGCCGGTTTGCGAGCGAGCTTGGCGTCTCCCGCAACACCGTGACTTATGCATTCGAGCAGCTTGCCGCTGAAGGGTATCTCGAGGCGTCGCACGGACGTCGTCCCGTGGTGACAGTCGATGGCGGTGAGCGCTTTGCAGCGGCGCGCGGGGGCGGCTCGAGCCTCCGTCCCGGCAAAGTGCCGCTGTCACCCTGGGCATCGAAGCTCACGCAGACCGACTGGCCGATGTCCTACCAGGCGCCGCTCAAGCCGCTACGTCCGGGGCATGGCGATGCGCGCGAGTTTCCGAACGAGGTCTGGGCGCGCTGCCTGCGCCGCAGCGCCGTGCGCGCTGCCAGACGAGAGCTTGGCCCGGTCAACCGAATGCGCCTGCGTGAAGCGCTGGCGCATTATCTGGCGGCCAGCAGAGGCGTTCGCGCCACAGTGGACCAGATCATGATCCTGCCGAGTGCGCAGGCCGCACTGACGCTGATCGCGGCCGTGCTCATCACGCCAGGCGATGAGGTCTGGGTCGAGGATCCCGGCTATCCCGGTGCCGCAGCCGCCTTCCGTGCGTCGGGCGCGCGGGTGACCGGCATCGGGCTCGACGAGCAGGGCATGCAGCGAATGCCGGGAATGACGGCGCCCAAGCTCATCTTCGTGACGCCCTCGCACCAGCATCCGACCGGGCGGTTGATGTCGCTGGCGCGCCGGAGCGAGTTCCTGAGGTCGAGCAGGCCCGGCAAGACATGGATCATCGAGGACGACTACGATGGCGAATTCCATTATGACAGCCGTCCGGTGCCGGCCCTGCAGGGACTCGATGTCCACGGCCGCGTGTTCTACGTCGGCACGTTCTCGAAGGCGATGACGTCGGATATCCGGCTTGGTTATCTCGTCGCGCCGCCGGCGCTGGTCAGTGCCCTGGAGATTGCGCAGCGGCACATCGGGTTGATCGCGTCCAGCCACATTCAGGAGGCGCTCGCCGAGTTCGTTGCCGACGGGCATTTCCTCGCGCATCTGCGCCGGATGCGCCGGCTCTATCGCCTCAGGCGCGATCATCTCGTCGCGGGGCTGGAGCGCCATCTCGGCGAGGTGCTCTCGATCGAGGTGCCCTCGGGCGGTATCCAGCTCGTCGCGCGTCTCAGGCGTGGTCGCGCCGATCAAGCGGTGGTCAGGCGGTTGGTCGATGCAGGCGTCGAAACCCGGGCACTATCCAGTCTGGCGCTGGGACGGCCGCGTGATCATGGCCTGCTGCTCGGCTTTGCGGCCTGGCGCGAGAGCGAGATCAGCGCGGCGCTGCGGACGATGGCGTCGTGCTTGTAGCGCGCTAGTCCACGGCCCTGGTCACGATGCGGATCTCCGAGGTCAGGGTCCGGTGCACCGGACACTTGTCGGCGATCTCCATCAGCTTGTTGCGTTGCTCGGCATCGAGCGCGCCGTCGATCGCGATATCGCGCTCGATCTGGTCGAGCATGCCGTCCCGCGTCTCGCACTCCGCGCAGTCCTTGGCGTAGATTTTCGAATGCTTCAGCGTGACGGTGACGCGATCGAGCGGCAGCGATTTGCGGTCCGCATAAAGGCGCATGGTCATGGAGGTGCAGGCGCCGAGGCCGGCAAGCAGGAAATCATAGGGCCCTGGACCCGCATCCTCGCCGCCGGCAGCCACCGGCTCGTCCGCCACGAGATGATGAGGTCCGACCGTGATGATCTGGTTGAACTTGCTTTTGCGGGTCTCCCGCACCACCACCTTGCGAGGTTCTTCCGGAAGATCCACCGCTTTGACCGGATTTGCGATGTCGATGTAGCGGCTCGCCCAGGCAACGATCACGTCCGCGGCGTAGAGCGCATCGGCGGGTTTCGTCAGGAGATGATCGGCGTGATCGAGCGAGACGAAGCTCTTGGGGTGCTTCGCCGCAACGAAGATCCTGGTGGCATTATCGATGCCCACGGTATCGTCGACTGGAGATTGCATGATCAGCAGTGCTTTATGGAGATCGGTGACGTCCTTCATCAGCGCGTGCTCGACGATGTCGTCGAGGAATTCGCGCTTGATCCGGAACGGGCGACCTGCGAGCGAGACGTCGACCTCGCCCCGTGTGCGGATGTCGTCGAGATGCCCGCTGAACAGGCCGGTGACGTGCGCGGGATCGGACGGTGCGGCGATCGTCACGACTGCCCTCGCCTCCGGAATCTTTCCCGCGGCTGCCAGGATCGCGGCGCCGCCAAGGCTGTGACCGATCAGGATCGACGGCGCGTTGCGGGTCGCACGCAGATGATCGGCGGCGCGCACGAGGTCGGCGACATTCGAGGAGAATGTCGAATTGGCAAAATCACCTTCACTCGAGCCTAAACCCGTGAAGTCGAAACGCAGCACCGCGATGCCCCTGGCGGCAAGCGCGACCGAGATGCGCTTGGCTGCCAGCGTGTCCTTGCCGCAGGTGAAACAGTGCGCGAACAGCGCATAGGCCGCGGGCTCGCCGTCCGGCAGTTCCAGCGCGGCCGCGAGCTGATGGCCCGCTTCGCCGGTGAATTGAAAGCGTTCCGTCGGCATGGGCCTTCCCCGTGTTTGCTTGAACCTAATCGCTCGAGTAGCGCTGTTCGGCCCAGGGATCGCCGCGGTTATGGTAGCCGCGGACTTCCCAGAAGCCCGGTGCGTCGTCGGTCACGAATTCGATCGCCTGGAGCCACTTCGCGCTCTTCCAGAAATAGAGATGCGGCACGACGAGCCTGACAGGGCCGCCATGCTCGTCCGACAGCTTCTGGCCGGACCAGCTATGGGCAAGCAGCGCGTCCTCGGCAGCGAAATCCTCCAGCGCGAGGTTGGTGGTGTAGCCGTCATAGCAATGCAGCACGACGAAGCGCGCATCGTCGCGCGGCCGACAGGTCGCCAGCAGCTCGCGCGTGGCGAGCCCCTCCCATTCATTGTCGTAGCGCGACCATGTCGTGACGCAATGGATGTCGGAGGTGAAGTGATCCTGCTTCTGCTCGGCAAACTCGGCAAAAGTCCAGAACAAAGGCTGCTCGATCGCGCCGTAGACGTCGAGCCGCCAGCGCTCGCGCGAGACCGGCGGCAGGACACCGAGATCGAGCACCGGCCAGTCTTTTGTCAGATGCTGGCCGGGCGGTAGCCGCTGGTCCTCGGGTCGGGTGATCCTGCCGGTGAGGAAGCGGCCCTGGCGCGCCCATTTCTCCTTGGTGCGCGTCAGCTTGCTGTCGGATGGCGTCTCGTCGGCCATATTCAACTCGTGAATGGGCTACTCGTGAACGGGCTATTCGTGGCGGTGCATCGCGGAGGCGTGCTTGGTGTCCCGCATGGTGGAATAGATGATCAGCGACAGGAAGATGATTCCGGCGAGATAGTAGTAGAACCACTGCTCGTGTCCCATGGTCTTGAAATAGAGCGCGATCGCAGGCGCCGTGCCGCCGAAGAGCGAGACGGTGATCGCATAGGGCAAACCGACGCCGAGAGCGCGGACATTGGTCGGGAACAGCTCTGCCTTCACCACCGCGTTGATGGAGGTGTAGCCGGCAACGAACAGCCAGGCGCAGCAGATCAGGATGAACGCTGTGAATGGCGACTTGGTCTCTTTCAGCGTCATCAGCAGCGGTACGGTTGCTAGCGTGCCGGCGACGCCGAAGAAGATCAAGAGCGGCTTGCGGCCGATCTTGTCGGAGATCGCGCCGTAGACAGGTTGCAGGATGGTCGCGAAGATCAGCGTGCCGAAGATCACGAAGGTGGTCTGGTCCTCGGTCAGGCCGACCGAGAGCTTGACGAAGGTCTGCATGTAGGTGGTGAAGGTGTAGAACGCCGCGGTGCCGCCGGCGGTCAGGCCGACCACGAGCAACAGCTCGCGCGGATAACGCAACAGATTGGTGAGGGAGCCCGTCGGCTTCACGACCTTCTTGGCTTCCTCGAACGCCTCGGTCTCATGCAGGCCGCGCCGCATCACGGCTGCGAATATCGCGAGCGCCGCGCCGATCGCGAACGGGATGCGCCAGCCCCAGGCCTTCAGCTCCTCGGGCGTGAGGAAGACCTTTTGCAGGAGCAGCAGCACGATGATCGCGGTGAGCTGGCCGCCGATCAGCGTGACGTACTGGAAGCTCGAATAAAAGCCGCGATGCCTGGGATCGGCGACCTCGCTGAGATACGTGGCGCTGGCGCCGTATTCGCCGCCGAGGCTGAGGCCCTCGATGACGCGGGCGAGCGCCAGGATCACCGGCGCGGCAAAGCCGATCGTTGCATAGGTCGGCGTCAGCGCGATGATCAGCGAGCCGAAGCACATGAACACCACTGACAATGTCAGCGAGATGCGTCGGCCGAAATGGTCGGCGAGGTAGCCGAAGAACCAGCCGCCCAGCGGTCGCATCAGGAAGGTTGCGGCGAAGACCACGGCGGCGTTCAATTGCTGCACCACGGGATCGTTGCCGGGGAAGAAGGCCGGGGCGAAATACAGCGCGAACGCCGTATAGGCGTAGAAGTCGTACCACTCGACGAGATTGCCGATCGAGCCGATGAAGATCGCCTTGATCCGCCGCTTGGCGTCGGCAATGTCGATATGGTCGGAGGCCGGTTGGGTGGCTAGCTCTGTCACGTCCGGCCTCTCTGCGTTGGTCCCGGGAAAGGCCTACATCGCCTTTACCCAGCAGAAATGGCAACTGGCGGGGGCCTCGCACGGTACCCTGCGACCAGGTCACCGTGCCTGCCGGATCAAGCCGGAAATCCGGGATCCGCTTCAGCCATTCCTCCAACGCGACCTGCATCTCCATCCGCGCGAGGTTGGAACCGACGCAGCGGTGGATGCCGAGGCCGAAGGCGGCATGGCGGTTCTCGCGGCGATCGATCACGACCTTGTCGGCATCCGGAAACATTTTTGGGTCCCGGTTGGCGGCCGGGAAGGACAGCAGCACCATGTTGCCTGCCTTGACCGGACAGCCTGACACCGTGGTGTCCTTGACCACTTCGCGGGCCATCGTCACCGGCGAATAGGCGCGCAGCAGCTCCTCCACGGCGGTGGGAATCAGTTCCGGCTCGGCGATCAGCCGCTCGCGGTCTACAGGCGTGCGGGCGAGATGCCACAGCGAGGAGCCGATCGCGCTCCAGGTGGTGTCGATGCCGGCGATCAGGAGCAGCCGTAGCGAGCCCAGCACATGCGACTCTTCCAGCGGCTGGCCATCCCGGTCCTTGGCATTCATCAGATAAGAGATGAGATCGTCGGTCGGCTTCGATCTGCGCTCCTCGATATGGGCCCTGAAATAGTCGCTCATCTCCTGCACGGCCTGCAGCAGCATGTTCTCGTCCTTGATGCCGAGCTCCAGGATCATGTGGATCCAGTTGATGAAGAGGTCGCTGTCGCTCTCGGGAATGCCGAGCATGTGCGCGATGGCCTGAACCGGGATGTATTTGCTATAGCGCGCGGCGGCGTCGACCTTGCCATCGGCGATGAAGCCGTCGATCAGCTCGTTGCAGATCGCGCGCATCCGCGGTTCCAGTTTCTTCATCGCGTCCGGCGTGAAAGGCGGCAGCAGCAATTGCTTGGCCGGTTTGTGCACGGGCGGATCGGAAGTGATCGGCGGCGCCGCGTTTCGCGCGATTTCGGGCCGGACGTTGCGGACGATGATGCGGCGCGACGAAAAATGCTCGGTGTCGTTGGCGATTTCGCGCACCGCTTCATAGGTCGTCGGCATATAGCAGCCGAGAAAGCGCCCGGTATGCACGACCGGGCTCGCGGCGCGCAGCTCCTCCCAGATCGGGAAGGGATCGTCGGTCCATTGCGGGTCGGTGTGGTCGAAATCGTTGACCCAGTCGGTCACGGGCGGATGGGCGGCAGGCTGGCTGACGTCGGACATCTCTAGAATCCCTCCGAATTCCTTGGGGCTGGTGTTCGGTGAAGGCACGCGAGGACGCGGGCAGCCGCGCTACTCCTCGATCACATCGATCGCGATTTCCGGGCAGTTGGATTTGGCAAGCCAGGCCTTGTCTTCGAGCCCTGGCGGAACCGTGCCGTCTCCGGCCTCGTGGGCATTGCCGTATTCATCGAGCTCGAACAATTCAGGCGCCAGCGCCTTGCAGCGGGCGTGGCCTTGGCATTTGTCGGGATCGACGCGAACTTTCAGTCGCTCTGCCATTGCGGCTTCCTCGGTCGTATGCGCGTGGCCCGAAGGGCGGCGCATTCCTCTTCTCTGCGGCATTTGCCGTCTGTTTTAAGTTATATGCTATTACATTATCGACAGGCTTTCCCTGTCAAGTGCAAACTTATAGGCTCCGCCGTAACATGCGGTCACATCTCGCTCGTAAGCCCGAGAACACCTACCACCACGGCGATCTCCGCGACGCCCTGATCAAGGCCGCATTGCGCGAGGCGGAGCAGGGCGGGGCGGAAGCGATCAGCATCAAAGCGCTGGCAAAGCAGCTCGGAGTCTCGCAGCCGGCGCCGTACCGTCATTTCGCCGATCGCGAGGCACTGCTTGCCGCGGTGACCGCGGAGGCGTTCCGGCAGTTCACCGCGATGCTGCGCGACGCAATGGCGAAGCCGTCGAAGCAATCGAAACTGTCGCGATTGGCGCAGGCGACGCTCGACTTCGGTCTGCGTCGCAACGGCGTCTACCGCTTGATGTTTGCGTCCCGCACCGTGTCCTGCGCGGCCAAGGGCAGCGAGCTGCATGAGGCGACGCGCGAGACGTTCGCGCTCGTGATTGAAGCTCTGGAAGCGCCGGCGGTCGCCTATTTGCGCGAACGGCAGGCACTCAAGATCTGGGCGGCGCTGCACGGCGTGGTGATGCTGGCCGAGCAGGGCCTGTTCACCGGCGAGGCGGCGCATGCCTCGCGCGAGGAATTGGTCGAGGATTTTGTGAACGAGACGAAGGCTGCTCTCGCAGTCGCGATCAAGCACGCGCGGCGTCAGAAAAAGGCCGGCGCCTAGGCCTTCGCTTTCAGCAGCTTCATCAGCTTCTCGACCGCGCTGTCCGGCGTCGTCACGACCGGGCGGCCGGTGGCCTCCGCGACCAGCGGCGCTGATGATGCGATGCTGAACTGGGCCAGCGCAATGACGTCGCAATCGCGCAGGTCTTTTGACGCCTCGACAATCAGCCGGTCATGCGTGGCGCGGTCGCCGCGGTCGAGCGCCGCCAGCGCGCCCTCGGCGAGCTTCGGCACGATCTGGACGGAGGCCGGAAACTCAGGCGGCATCGACGCCAGCGTCGGCGGGAAGGTCGAGAGCAGGCCGATCCTTTTGCCCATCGTCACGGCACGTTCGATCATCGCCTCGTTCGGTTTCAGCACCGGCATCGGCGCATGCGCCCGCGCAACGGCCTCGATGCAGGGGCCGAAGGCCGAGCATGTGAAGAGGATGCCATTCGCTCCGGTCGCTGCGGCATAGTCACCGAGCGCGAGGAAGCGATCGGTCATGGCATCGTCGAGCTTGCCGTCGCGGGCCAGATCGGCCGAGAGGCTGTCGTCAAGCAGGTTCATCAGCCGCGCCTCCGGCCACGCCCGTGCGAACGCCGCCTCGATCGGGGCGATCGAATGCTTGAGGGCGTGGATCAGGGCGATGCGAGGGGACGTCGTCATTGAAGGTGATTACCTGACCGGTCTCGTGCCCCGGACGCAGCGCAATGCGAAGTCTTGCGCTGCAGAGGGGCACCTTGTGGCCGCTGGTCCGGGCTTTGCGCATCCGCGCGTCGGACACGGAGACGTTTACTTGAACGGAATGGCGTACATCAAGCCGCCCTTGCTCCAGAGGCCATTGAGGCCGCGCTCGAGCTTGAGCGGGCTCGCCTTGCCGACATTGCGCTCATAGATCTCGCCGTAATTGCCGGTCGCCTTGATTGCCGTGACCAGCCATTCGTTGTCGAGGCCAAGCCGGGAGCCGAGATCGCCGGAAGCGCCGAGCAGACGCTGGATCGCGGGTGTCTGCGACTTCGCCGTCTCGTCGACATTGGCCTGGGTGACGCCGAGCTCTTCGGCCTCGATCAGGCCGTAATGCAGCCAGGTGATGATATCGCTCCAGACCTCGTCGCCGTTGCGGGTGAAGGGGCCGAGCGGCTCCTTGCTGATGGTCTGCGGCAGCACGACGTAATCGGCCGGGTTCGGCGCCGCGGTGGCGACGGCACCGGCGAGCGCGGACGCGTCCTGCGTCATGGCATCGCAGCGGCCGCCGAAGAAGGTCTGGTACATGGTATCGACGCGGTCGAACACCAGCGGCTTCCAGTCGATGCCGTTGGCGCGGCCGTAATCGCCGAGCGTGACTTCGTGCGTGGTGCCCTGCGCGACGCAGACGGTCGCGCCCTTGAGGTCCTTCAGCTCCTTCACGCCGAGGTCCTTCTTCACGACAAAGCCCTGGCCATCATAGAAGTTGATCGGACCCTGGCGCAGGCCCAGCGTCACGCCGCGCAGGTATGTCTGCGTGGAGTTGCGGTAGAGCACGTCGATCTCGCCCGATTGCAGCGCCGTGAAGCGGTTCTGCGCGGTCAGCGAGACGTAGCGCACCTTGTCCGGATCCCCCAACACGCCGGCCGCGAGGGCGCGGCAGTAATCGACGTCGAGGCCCTTGTAGTTGCCTTGTGAATCCGGCGCCGAGAAACCGGCAAAGCCGGCGCTGACGCCGCATACCAGCGTGCCGCGGCTCTTGACCTGATCGAGCGTCGCCGCTGACGCGATCACGGTCGATGCCGCGAGCGCGCCGGCTGCAATAACCAGTTTCCTCATCATGCTACTCTCCCCTCAGTGATTGACACGACCCAACACGATGTCGACGGCCGTGCCGAGCTTGTCGACGATCCGATCGATCTCGTCTGCCGACGCGATATAGGGCGGTGCCAGCAGCACATGGTCGCCGCGGACGCCGTCCGCGGTGCCCCCGCCGGGATAGCAGCCGAGCCCAATGGCAAAGGCCTCCGCCTTGATCTTCTGGTTCAACTTGAGCGCCGGATCGAACGAAGCACGGGTGGCGCGGTCGGCGACCAGCTCGATCGCCCAGAACAGGCCGCGGCCCCTGATGTCTCCCACATGGCGGTGATTGCCGAAGCGCTCGGTGAGCCGTCGCTCGAGCAACTTGCCGTGCTTCTTCACTTGCTCAAGCAGCTTGTCCTCCCGGATCACGTCCTGCACGGCGAGCGCAGCTGCGCAGGCCAGGGGATGTGCGAGATAAGTGTGGCCGTGCTGGAAGGCGCCGGAGCCAGAGCGGATGGTATCGATGATCTCTCTGCTCGCGAGCATCGCGCCGATCGGTTGATAGCCGCCGCCGAGCCCCTTGGCGATCGCCTGGATATCGGGCGCGACGCCCTCCTGCTCCCAGGCATGCATCGTGCCGGTGCGGCCCATGCCGCACATGACCTCGTCGAGGATGAGCAGCGCACCATGCCGGTCGCAGATCTCGCGCACCGCCTTGAAGTAACCATCGGGCGCGGTCACGGCGCCGGCCGTGGCGCCAACGACTGGCTCGGCGAGGAACGCCGCAACGGTGTCTGGGCCGAGACGCTGGAACTCGGCCTCCAGCTCCGCGGCCAGCCGCGCCGCGAACTGCGTATCGGATTCACCGTCGTGCTTCTCGTGATAGGCAAAGGCGGGCGTTACATGGCTGAAGGCGGCCGAGAGCAGCGGCGCATAGGGCGCGCGGCGCCAGGCGTTGCCGCCGGCGGCGAGCGCGCCGAGCGTGTTGCCGTGATAGCTCTGCCGCCGCGCGATGAAATGCTGCCGTTGCGGCTCTCCGCGCTCGAGGAAATATTGCCGCGCCAGCTTGATGCTGGCTTCGATCGCTTCCGATCCGCCGCTGACGAAATAGGCGTAGGCGAGCCCGCCGGGCTCATGACCGACCAGCGTCTCGGCCAGCGCCTCGGCCGGCTCCGAGGAGAAGAAGGCGGTGTGCGCATAAGCGAGCGTCGAGGCCTGCTTCGCCATGGCCGCGATCACGCGGGGATGCTGATGGCCGAGACAGGAGACCGCCGCGCCACCGGAAGCGTCGATCACGCGGCGTCCGTCCTCGGCAAAGAGATAGATTCCTTCGCCGCCGATAGCCCTGGGGGGCGTCTCACGCAACGAGCGATGCAGCACGCGGCTGGTGCGGGTGCTCATGGATCAACCTTTCTCTGAGACGTAGGTGGAGGCTGCGGCGAGCCGTGCCTCGGTGTCCTCCAAGCGCTTCTTGGCGGCTGCGCCGCCGAGCGAGAACGCGACCGCGGCAAGCGACTGCGCGATCGCGAGCGCGCCGGTGAGGCTGGGAAAGAAGCCGGGCGAGGAGGCCGCCTCGAACAGCAACACGTGCTCGGCGCCTTCGGCCATGGGCGCGGCAACGCTGTCAGCGATCGCGATCAGCCTCGCGCCGGCACGATAGGCGGCCTGTGCGACCCGGACGCTGGCATTGGTATAGGGGGTAAAGCCGATGACGATCACGGCCTCGCCGGGACGGAACGAGCCGAGATCGAGATCGTCAGGGCCGGAGGCGCCGACGATCTGCACCTGTTCGGGGCGAAACAGCCGGAGCTCGTAATTGAGCAATTCCGCGACGCTGCGACAGCTCCGATAGCCGGTGATCCAGATCCGTTTTGCATGATGCAGCGCACGAGCCGCGTCCGCAATCGCGTGGGCGGAGATGCGCGGCAGGCCGGCGGCTTCGGCCTCGAGCTTGTCGGTGACGAGCGCGACATCGGAATTCGGACCGTGACGACGATCCTTGGCGCGGAGCGAGAAGGGTGAGATCTGCGACGGCCGTCGTGCCTCGGTCAGCGCGGCCCGCAATTCGTCCCAGCCGGAATAGCCGATCGCCTTGGCCAAGCGCGTGAACGCGGCCGGATCGGCGCCGGCTTCCGCCGCGAGATCCCGCATCGACCGCGTGGTGGCGTCGTAATCGTTGGCCGCGACGAAGCGCCCGACCTCCCGCAAGCGCAGGGGCAGCGATGGCAACGCAATGCGCAGTTCGCTCAAAGGCGAGGATTTCGCTGACACGGCCATGAAACATTTGTTGCACGATTTAAGGATTGGTGCAACAGTTGACGTGCGCCGCCAAAATCGCTGTTTCAGGAAGGATTTTTGTGCCGTGACATCAGACGATCCGAGGCCGCCGCCGCGCCGCAGCTTTTTCGGCGCGCTCGGGCCGAATGAATTGAAGGGCCTGTTCTGGCAGGTGCTGGTGGTCGGCATCGCCGTCGCGGTCATCGTTTTCCTGTGGTCCAACACCGTCACCAATCTCTCGGCCCGTCGCATCACCACCGGCTTCGCCTTCCTTGGCCGCGAGGCGGGGATGCCGATTGCCGACAGCCTGCTCGCGTACAATCCCAGAGACAGCTACCTCTGGGCCTTCGTCGTCGGCGTCGCCAACACGCTGCGTGTCGCCGTGATCGGTATCGTGCTTGCGACCATTCTGGGCACGCTGATCGGAATTTCCCGGCTCTCGGCCAACTGGCTGCTGTCGCGGCTCGCCGCCGTCTACGTGGAAGTGCTGCGCGACATCCCGCTGCTGCTGCAGCTGCTGTTCTGGTACGTGCTGATGCAGGCGCTGCCGGCGGCGCGTGCGGCGTGGCGGCCTGTCGAGGGGGTGTTCCTCTCCAATCGCGGCTTGATCCTGCCGGCGATCCCGGTTGGCTCGCCGCAACTCCGGGTCCTCGGCGCGGCCGTGCTGGGCTCCGTCGCGTTTTATGTCGTTCGGCGCCGGCTGCTTGCGCAGCAGATGCGCGATGGCAGGCCCCGGCCGGCCTGGCCCTTTGCGCTCGGCTTCATTGTCGCGCTGCCGGCGGCGGTGTCGCTGCTGCTCGGCGTGTCCTGGACAATCGAATGGCCGCAGCTGCGCGGCTTCAACTTCGTCGGCGGGCTTACGCTCGCGCCGGAATACTTCGCACTGCTGATCGCGCTCGTGACCTACACCTCGGCCTTCATCGCCGAGATCGTGCGCAGCGGCATTCAATCCGTACCGCGCGGGCAGTGGGATGCCGCCAGCGCGCTCGGCCTGCGCCGCAGCTTCATGCTGCGGCAGATCATCCTGCCGCAGGCTTTGCGGGTGATCGTGCCGCCGATGACGAGCCAGTATCTCAATCTGACCAAGAACTCCTCGCTCGCGGTCGCGATCGGCTACCAGGACGTGGTGTCGATCGCCAACACCACGCTGAACCAGACCGGGCAGGCGATCGAGGCGATCACGCTGATCATGGCTGTCTTCCTCACCATCAGCCTTGGCATCAGCTTCTTCATGAACTGGTACAATGCGCGCATCGCGCTGGCGGAGCGCTGAGCATGAGCGCGATCGCTGACATCCCCGACGTGCCGCGTGCCGCCCGACGCCCGCAGATCGGCAATCCGGTGCTGCGCTGGTTGCGCGCCAATCTGTTCTCGTCGATTCCGAACGGCATCCTCACGGTCGTTCTGCTGGCGGTGCTGGCCAAAGGCGTGATCAGCTTCGTGCGGTGGGGCATTGCCAACGCGGTCTGGCTCACGCCCGGCAATGATTCCAGCGCCTGCAAGGCCGTGCGCGGTCTCGGCGCCTGCTGGGCCATCATCCCGGAGAAATACCGCTTCATCCTGTTCGGGACCTATCCGTTCGACGAGCAATGGCGGCCCGGGCTGTCGGTGCTGCTGTTCATCGCGTTGTACTTTCTCTCAACCCGCCGCGCGCTATGGCGGCGCGAGCTCGGTTACGTCTGGGTCGGTGCGCTCGCTCTGATCAGCGTGCTGATGTGGGGCGGCGTGTTCGGGCTCTCCTTTGTCTCGCAGGACCGCTGGGGTGGCTTGCCCGTGACGCTGATCCTGGCGACATCAGGGCTGGCATTTGGTTTCCCCCTCGGCATCCTGGTTGCACTCGGCCGGCGCTCAAAGCTGCCGGCGATCCGCTCGCTCTCGGTGCTGTATGTCGAGCTGATCCGCGGCGTGCCGCTGGTCAGCCTGCTGTTCATGGCGAGCGTGATGTTCCCGTTGTTCATGCCGGCCGGATTCAACATCGACAAGCTGCTGCGCGCGCAGATCGCGATCATCCTGTTCGCCGGCGCTTATCTGGCGGAAGTGATCCGCGGCGGACTCCAGGCCGTGCCGCGTGGGCAATATGAGGCCGCCGATGCGCTGGGGCTGTCTTATTGGCGCAAGCACCGGCTGGTCGTGCTCCCGCAGGCGATCCGCCACGTCATCCCACCGCTGGTCAACACCTTCATTGCCTTCTTCAAGGACACCAGCCTCGTGTTGATCATCGGCATCTTCGACCTTCTGACGACAGCCAAGACCGCGATCATCGATCCGGCCTGGCAGCAGTTTTCGGTCGAAGTCTATATCTTCGTGGCCGCCATCTATTTCGTCTTCTGCTTCGCGATGTCGCGCTACAGCCGGAGCCTGGAGGCGACGCTCGCGAGGTGAGCGCGCGCGTCCGGACCCGAGAGCAGTTACGTCTTCACCGGCGGATCGATCGGCGTCGTGCCGCGCAGACCCAAAATGTCCTCCAGCACTTTCGCGCCGGCGATCACCTGCGCGTCCGCGCGTGGCGCGCCGACGACCTGCACGCCGACCGGCAGGCCGGAAGCCGTGAAGCCGCAGGGCAGCGAAAGCGACGGGCAACAGGCCAGCGTGATGGCGTAGACGATTCCGAGCCATTCGACGTAGTTCTCGAACCTCTTGCCGGCACATTCCGCGACATAGCGGTTCTCGATCGGGAACGGCGGCACGATCGTCGTTGGCGTCAACAGCAGATCATACGTCTTGAAGAACTCGATCGCGCGCGCGGTCATGCCGACGCGCTGGGCTTCGGCGCGTGCGAGCTGCTCGACCGTGAGCTTGAGGCCTTCCTCGATATTCCAGATCACCTCGGGCTTGAGCAGGTCGCGCCTGGTGCGCAGCAGATTGGCCTTGGTGATCGCGAAATCGAAGGCCCGCAGCACGTGGAAGCATTCATGCGCCTCGCGCCAGTCCGGATGTGCCTCCTCGACGATCGCGCCGGCCTCTGCGAAACGTTCGGCCGCCTTGCGGGTGATCGCTTTGACCTCAGGATCGACGGGGGTGATGCCGAGATCGGGTGAATAGGCGATGCGCTTCGGCTTCCTGCCCGACTGCGCCGCGGACAGGAACGAGGTGGTCGGCGCCGGCAGCGACAGCGGATCGTCCGCATAGTCGCCGCTCATGGCATCGAGCAGCAGCGCAAGGTCCTCGACGTTGCGTGCCATCGGGCCGACGACGCCGAGATTGCGGTCGATGCCCGATTTGGGCGTATGGGCGACCCGGCCGATGCTCGGCCGCATGCCGACGATTCCGCAGAAGGCGGCGGGACTGCGCAGGGAGCCGCCCATGTCGGAGCCCTGTGCGAGCCAGGCCATGCCGGTCGCAAGCGCCACCGCCGCGCCACCGGAGGAGCCGGCCGCCGACTTCGAAATATCCCAGGGATTGAGCGTCGCGCCGAACACTTCGTTGAAGGTGTTGGCGCCGGCGCCGAATTCCGGCGTGTTGGATTTGGCGTAGACGACCGCGCCATTGGCTTCGAGGTTCTCGACCATGAGGTCGGATGTCGCGGAAACGTTGTCTTTGAAGATCGGCGAGCCCTGCGTATTCAGCACGCCGGCGACATCGGTCAGGTCCTTGATCGGCACCGGCAGGCCGGCGAGCAACCCCCGGGCACCTGCCGGCTTCCGCATCAGCGCCTTGGCGCTGTCGCGCGCGCGATCGAAGCACAGCGTCGGCAGTGCGTTGACCTTGCCATCGACCTCCGTGACACGCTTCTCCACCACGTCAAGCAGTTCAAGCGGGGAGACGTCGCCGGAACGCAAGATGTCGACGACAGTGCAGGCGGTTTCGCGGATCAGGTCCTGAGACAACTATTTTACTCCTAAGCGGCGCTTGGTTCGCAGCAACACAATCTAACCCCAGCCGGCACTGATGCCCCCGTCCACCGTGTAGATCACGCCCGACGTGTAACCAGCACGATCCGACGCGAGGAAAGCCATGAGGTCGCCGATCTCGCGCGCATGCGCGGGGCGGCCGAGCGGCAGGCCTTTCTGGAATTCCTTGTAGCGGTTCTCGTCGCCGAACTGGTGCTTGGCCCGCGTCTTCAGCAGCGTGACGTGACGGTCGGTGCCGACGGGACCGGGGTTGATGCCGACCACGCGGATGTTGTCGGCGAGGCTCTTGCCGCCGAGCGCGCGGGTGAAAGCCATCAACGCGGCGTTGCCGGTGCTGCCGCAGATGTAATTCGCGTCGAACTTTTCGCCGGCGGCACCAATGTCGTTGACGATGACGCCGCCGCCCTTCGCTTTCATCTGCGCGTAAATCTGCCGCGTGAGGTTGATGTAGCCGAACACTTTCAATTCCCACGCGTGCCGCCAGGTCGTCTCGTCGATCTTGTCGATCGAGCCGCCGGGGATGTCGCCGGCATTGTTGACGAGCACGTCGATGTCGGAGGCTTCCCTGGCGAGCCGCGCGAGGTCATCGACCTCGCGCAAATCAACGACGGTGGTCGTCGCGTCGATCTGGTGCGCCGAGCGCAGACGGTCGGCCAGCGCCTCGAGCTGGTCGCCGCTGCGGGCGGCGAGCAAGAGGTTTGCGCCTTCCTCGGCAAACGCCTCGGCGGCGGCGGCGCCAATGCCCTTGGACGCGCCTGTGATCAGGACGCGCTTGCCACGCAGATGCAGATCCATGAGGGCTACTCGCAGGATGGGACCAGAATGAAATCAGTAGGCGCTCGGTTACGCCATGGTCAACATTGCAGTGCAGCGTTGCACTGCTGCCGACTTTGGTCCATTGCAGTGCAATCAAACGGCGGCGGCTGCCGGACCAACCAAGGATGTTCTCGATGAGCAAGAAACAGTACCGGATCGCGGTCATTCCCGGTGACGGCATCGGCAAGGAAGTGGTGCCGGAAGGCATGCGCGTTTTGGAGGCGGCGGCGAAGAAGCACGGGGTGTCCCTGCATTTCGATCATTTCGACTTCTCGTCCTGGGACTATTACGAGAAGCACGGCCAGATGATGCCGGACGATTGGAAGGAGAGAATCGGCAAGCACGATGCGATCTATTTCGGCGCGGTCGGCTGGCCCGCGAAAATTCCGGACCACGTCTCGCTGTGGGGCTCGCTGATCAAGTTCCGCCGCGAGTTCGACCAGTATGTGAATTTGCGCCCGGTGCGCCTGATGCCCGGCGTGCCGTCGCCGCTGGCGAACCGCAAGCCCGGCGACATCGATTTCTGGGTGGTGCGCGAGAACACCGAAGGTGAATATTCCTCGGTCGGCGGCCGCATGTTCCCCGACACCGACCGCGAATTCGTCACGCAGCAGACGGTGATGACCCGCACCGGTGTCGACCGCATCCTGAAATTCGCGTTCGAGCTCGCCCAGTCGCGGCCGAAGAAGCATTTGACCTCGGCGACGAAGTCGAACGGCATCTCCATCACCATGCCCTATTGGGACGAGCGCGTGGAGGCGATGGCGAAGACGTTTCCGGGCGTGAAGTGGGACAAGTACCACATCGATATTCTCACCGCGAACTTCGTGTTGCATCCCGACTGGTTCGATGTCGTCGTCGGCTCCAATCTGTTCGGTGACATCCTCTCCGACCTCGGCCCGGCCTGCACCGGTACGATCGGCATTGCGCCGTCGGGCAATATCAATCCCGAAGGGAATTTCCCGTCGGTGTTCGAGCCGGTGCACGGCTCTGCCCCCGACATTGCAGGGCAGGGCATCGCCAACCCGATCGGCGCGATCTGGTCGGGCGCGATGATGCTCGATCATCTCGGCGAGAAGGAAGCCGGCAGGTCGATCGTCGAAGCGATCGAGCGCACGCTCGCTGAGCGCACGCTGCGCACCAGGGATCTCGGCGGCAACGCCGACACCACGGCTTGCGGCAGGGCGGTGGTGGATATGGTGGATTAAGTGCATCTTTCACCCTCTCCCCTTGTGGGAAAGGGCGGCTCGCCGCGATAGCGGCGAGACGGGTGAGGGGTCTCTCTCGGCGCAGACAGACCTCTCGATCGAGAAGCTATTCGTTGTCGAGAGAACCCCTCATCCGGCGCTTCGCGCCACCTTCTCCCTCACGGGGAGAAGGGAAGAGGAGCGCCGCTGGCTTTCCGTTCACCCCGCGATCTCTTCGATCGTCGCCTGGTCCAGCCCGAACTTCTTTCCAGCTTCCAGAATTTCCTGCCAGGTCGTCGGGTCGACCGGAATGCCTTCGGCAAGGCGCTTCGTCTTGGTCTCGCGCTCGGGTTCGCCGGCGATCTTCACCTTGTCGACGCCGGGGCCGGGCGGCGAGCCGGTGTGCCAGGCAACAAAACTCTCGACTTCGCGCGCGAGGTTCTCGCCCGTGCCGAGCTTGTCCGGATCGATGACGATCGAGAGCATGCCGTTGAGGACGTTGTACTTGCCGTCGGACGGGCCCTTGACCACCTGTCCGCCGGAGAGTGCTCCGCCGAGGATTTCGCACACCAGCGCAAGCCCGGAACCCTTGTGCTCGCCGAACGGCAGGATGGCACCGTGCGGCGGAATGACGGTGTAGCGTGGATTGACGGTGGGCTTGCCTTCATTGTCGATGATGGTGCCGGGCTCGAGCTCGACGCCCTTGTTGTGGGCGACTCGGGTCTTGCCCTGCGCGATCCTGCTGGTGGCGAAGTCGAGCACGATCGGCTCCTTGCCCCGGCGCGGGATGCCGACGCAGAACGGGTTGGTGCCGTGGCGCGCATCGCTGCCGCCCCAGGGCGCCACGATCGGGCGCGAGATCACGTTGACGAAGTGGATCGAGACGAGGCCCTGGTCGATGCATTGCTCGGCCCAATGGCCGATGCGGCCGATATGGTGCGCGTTCGAAAGGCCGACGAGGCACACGCCGTTGCGCTTGGCGCGCTCGGCCGCCAACACCATCGCTTCGTGGCCGATCACCTGGCCATAGCCGGTGAGGCCATCGAGGGTGAGAAGCGGGCCGGTGTCGAGCACGATCCTGACGTGCTGGTTCACCGCGAGGCCGCCATTGACGACGCTCTGGACATAGCGCGGGATCATGCCGACGCCATGGGAGTCATGTCCTTTGAGATTGGCCTCGACGAGATTGGTAGACACGAGCTCGGCCTCGCGGTCCGTCGAACCGCCCGCTTTGACGATGGCGCGGACAACGTCGGTGAGCGGCTCTGCCTTGATGATGCGATAGTCGGCCATTGTTGTTGCTCTTCTTGTCCTCTTACGATGGCGGGGAGCGTAGGGTGCGTTAGGCGAAGCCGTAACCCACCTCTTCTGTCTCCGCCGAAACAGACAGTGGTGGGTTACGCCCTACGAATTCACGATCCGGCGACAATGAACCCATGCCGCCTCAATCAGGTTTTCGCTGGCTTCCGGCGTGCGGAAGGCGGAATGCGCCGACAGCGTCACGTTCGGAATCCTGGTCAGCGGATGGTCTGCCGGCAGCGGCTCGATGTTGAAGACGTCAAGGCCGGCATGGCGGATGTGGCCTGATTTCAGCGCGTCGATCATGGCCTGCTCGTCGACGATGGCGCCGCGTGCGGTGTTGATGAAAACGACGCCCGGCTTCATTTTCGCGATTGTTTCGCGGGTGATCATGCCGCGCGTCTCGTCGTTGAGCAGCAGATGCAACGAAACCACGTCGCTCTTCGCCAGCAATGTGTCGAGATCAGTGAATTCGACGCCCGGATGGCTCTTCGGCGAGCGGTTCCAGGCGATCACCTTCATGCCGCTGCCGGATGCGATGCGCGCGACCTCGGCGGCGATGCCGCCGAAGCCGATCAGGCCGAGCGTCTTGCCGGTGAGCTGCATGCCGTCCTCGCGCAGCCAGTTCCCGGTGCGCATCTCGCGGTCCATCATGGCGATGACGCGGGCCGAGGCCCACATCAGCGCAATCGCGGATTCGGCCACCGCCGTGTCGCCATAGCCCTTGATCAGATGCACGGAAATGCCGAGCTCTGCGAGCTCCTCCGGATTCATGTAGCTGCGCGCGCCGGTGCCGAGGAACACCACGTGCTTGAGGCCCGTGCACTTCCTGGCGATTTCGGTCGGCAGCGCGGTGTGGTCGACGATCGCGATCTCCGCACCGTCGAGAATCTCAGGATATTGCTCGGGCTTGATGTCAGGGTCCCTGTGGATCCGCACCTTGGGATCGCCTGGCTTCTCCAGCCTTTCCATGATCGCGGCGAGCGCTTCGTTGGCGTCGACGAAAACTCCGCGCATGTCTGTCTCCAATCAGGATACGACGCCGGCGATCGCCAGCACGGTGTGCATCAGCACGTTGGTTCCCGCGGCGCAGTCGCCCTGCTTCGCATCCTCCAGCTCGTTATGGCTGATGCCGTCCTTGCAGGGCACGAACACCATGGCGGCCGGCATGATGGTGTTGAGATTGCAGGCGTCGTGGCCGGCCCCGGAGGTGATGCGACGGGAGGAGTAGCCGAGCGTCTTCGCGGCGTTCTCGACGGCTGCGATCAGCTTGGGATCGAAATGCGTCGGCGGCTTGCGCCACACGAGATCGATGTTGACGTCGACCTTGCGGCGTGCGGCGATCTCGGCGATGGCCGCGCGCAGGTCGCGATCGAGTGCATCCATGATCGCGCCGTCCGCGCTGCGGCAATCCATCGTGAAGGCGATCTCGCCGGGAATGACATTGCGCGAGGGATTTGCGATCACGACCTCGCCGATGGTGCCGACCGCGTTCGGCCCGTGCGTCCTGGCGATGGCTTCCATCGCCAGGACGATCTCGGACAACGTCGCCAGCGCATCGCGCCGCAGCGGCATCGGGGTCGAGCCCGCATGGCTTTCGAAGCCGGAAATCTTTCCGTCGTACCACAGCACGCCCTGACCGGAATCGACAACGCCGATGGTCTTGCCCTCGGCCTCCAGGATCGGGCCTTGCTCAATGTGGAGTTCGACAAAACAGCCGAGCTTCTGGAAGCCGACCGGCTTGTCGCCGCGATAGCCGATGCTGTCCAGCGCCTGGCCGACGGAGGTGCCCTCGATGTCCTTGCGCGAGAGGATGTCGTCGGTGGTGAAATCGCCGACGTAAGCGGCGGAGGCCATCATCGCCGGCGCGAAGCGCGAGCCTTCCTCGTTGGTCCAGTTGACGATGCAGATCGGCGCTTCGGTCTCGATGCCGGCGTCGTTGAGTGTGCGGATCACTTCGAGCGCGCCGAGCGTTCCCAGAATGCCATCATACTTGCCGCCGGTCGGCTGGGTGTCGAGATGCGAGCCGATGCCGACGGGCAGCTTCGACATGTCCCGGCCCTTGCGCAGGGCGAATTGCGAGCCGAGCGCGTCGGTGTGCACTTCGAGGCCGGCGTCCTCGCAGGCCTTGCGGAACCAGTCGCGAACCTGCTTGTCTTCGCTGCTCAGCGTCAGCCGCCGCACGCCGCCTTTGGCCGTCGCGCCGAATTGCGCGGTCTCGTGGATGGATCCCCAGAGGCGGGCGGAATCGATTTGCAGGTTGCTCGCGGCTCGGCTCATGCGGTCGTTCTCTCTCTTGTCCGGCGCCTTTTTCAATGACGCGCCAGCGCGGGCGCGTCAACCGCGAGGCTGCTCTGCGCAATCCGACAGGCAAGCTCGGCGACGCGCTCCACCGCCACGACATCAGGCGAGGCCAGCCAGCTTGCGGTGAATGTCAGTGGCGCAATTTCCAGATCGGTGTCGAGCAATTGCAGCCGTCCGTCGGCGAGTTCTTTCTCGACGATGGCGTCGGGGATCACGGCGATGCCGAGTCCTTCCACCGCCATGTGGATCACGGTCGCAAGGGATGCGGAAGCGTGCAGCCGGATCGGCGGCAAGTCCGGCCGGTCGAATACCTCGCGCACGACCTCGTAAGGCCTGGTCTTGCGCGGAAAGGTGATGATCGGAAACCGCGCGAGATCCGCCGGCGTTACAGGACCGTGGCCGAGCCCGAGAGACGGGCTGGCGAGAAAGCCGATCGGATAATCGGCGAGCAGGCGGTTGTGCACGCCCGAGGCCGACAGCGGTCCGACCACGAAGGCCAACTCGATCTCCTGCGCGAGCAGGCGCGCGGTGAGGTTCGGTGTGATGTCGACCTCGATCTCCAGCGACAGGTTCGGATAGACCTCGTTCATGCCCTTCACCAGTTGCGGCAGCCAGGTGTGCACGATGGTCTCGGCGACGCCGAGGCGCATGACGCCGCGCATCGCCGAGCGATCGCCGATCTCGGCCATCATCTGAGCGCGCAGGCCGATCAGCTTCTCGGCATAGACCATCATCTGCCGGCCGCTCGGAGTGGGAGAGGCCACGCGATGATCGCGGTTCAGGAGCTTCACACCCATCTCGCGCTCGAGCTGGGCGATGCGCTGGGAGATCGCCGGTTGGGTCGTATTGAGCCGCGCGGCGGCGCCACGGAAGCTGCCGAGCTTCACGACCCAAAGGAATGTTTCGATCGATCTGAAGTCCAGCATTGGAAGGATTTTCCCGATCGATAAAACAACTTTATCGATATCGATTAAAAAGGACGATTAGACTTTATAGTATGCTTGATGTTGGCTAGGCTTGTCGAGTTCATAGGCAGGTCGATCGCATGACTGTTTTTGTGGCAGCGCAGCAAAGTGAAACGGCCGACACACTCCCGAGTCGCCGGGCGCGGCTCGCCTATCGCGGTGGCGAGGTTGGTTCCACCGCGGGGGTGGCTCCGGGCTTCGTCCAGGGCAATCTGGCGATCCTGCCGGCGGACTACGCCAGCGCCTTCCACCGCTTCTGCCAGCTCAATCCGAAGCCGTGCCCGATCATCGGCATGTCCGATGTCGGGAGCCCGCACATCCCTGCGCTCGGGGCCGATCTCGACATTCGCACCGATGTGCCACGCTACCGCGTCTGGCGCGACGGCGAAGTCGTCGATGAGCCGACCGACGTGAGGAAGCACTGGCGCGACGACCTCGTCACCTTCGTGCTCGGCTGCTCGTTCTCATTCGAGGAGGCGTTGCTGGAGGAGGGCATGCCGATCCGTCACATCGAGCAGAACGTGCGTGTGCCGATGTACCGCACCAACATTGCCTGCGGCGCTTCAGGACCATTTGCCGGCCCCATGGTCGTCTCGATGCGTCCGTTCAAGCCGGCCGATGCGATCCGCGCGGTGCAGATCACCTCGCGCTATCCCGCCGTTCACGGCGCGCCCGTGCATCTCGGCCACCCGCATCTGATCGGCATCAAGGACATCGCCAAGCCCGACTATGGTGATCCCGTGGCTGTCGGCGATGACGAGATCCCGGTATTCTGGGCCTGCGGCGTGACGCCGCAATCAGTGATCAACGCCGCCAAGGTACCATTCGCAATCACGCATTCGCCCGGCCTCATGCTGGTGACGGATCTGAAGAACAGGAACATGGCCGTGATTTAGCAGGCAGTGTTTGCTGCTTCTTCGGGCTTTACGCTCTCGATCAATCGCTTCATTCGATACGCGCAAAATACGCAACAGGGGACTCTGCCATGACGATCTCTCGCCGCGACGTTCTGCTCGGTGCCACCGCCACTGCTGCGCTGGTGCCGATTGCCGCAAGAGCCCAGACCTCTGAAGTCGTGATCGGCGTGATCTATCCTTTCTCCGGCGGCAGCGCGCAGCAGGGCGTCGATGCCCAGAAGGCCTACGAAACCGCGCTCGAGGTCATCAACAAGGACAGTGATTTCGATCTGCCGCTGGCGAAGGGCGAGGGCCTGCCGGGCCTCGGCGGCGCCAAGGTTCGTCTCGTGTTCGCCGATCACCAGGCCGATCCGCAGAAGGGCCGTGCGGAAGCCGAGCGCCTGATCACGCAGGAGAAGGTCTGCGCCATCATCGGCACCTATCAGAGCGCCGTCGCGGTCACCGTCAGCCAGATCTGCGAGCGCTACCAGATCCCGTTCGTCTCGGCCGATAATTCCTCGCCCAGCCTGCATCGCCGCGGTCTCAAATATTACTTCCGCGCCGCGCCGCATGACGAGATGTACTCGGCCGCGATGTTCGACTTCTTCGACGCCATGAAGAAGAAGGGGACCAAGATCGAGACGCTGTCGCTGTTCCACGAGGACACCATCTTCGGAACCGACTCCGGCAACGCCCAAGCCAAGATCGCCGGCGAGCGCGGCTACAAGATCGTCTCCGACATCAAGTACCGCGCCAACTCGCCGTCGCTATCGGCCGAGGTGCAGCAGCTCAAGACCGCCAACGCCGACGTGTTGATGCCCTCGAGCTACACCACCGACGGCATTCTTCTGGTCAAGACCATGGCCGAACTCGGCTATAAGCCAAACGCGATCGTGGCGCAGGATGCCGGCTTCTCCGAGAAGGCGCTCTATGACGCCGTCGGCGACAAGCTCGAAGGCGTGATCTCGCGCGGCACGTTCTCGCTTGACCTCGCCCAGAAGCGCCCGATGGTCGGCAAGGTCAACGACATGTTCAAGGCGAAGTCGGGCAAGGATTTGAACGACCTCACCTCGCGTCAGTTCATGGGCCTGATCATCCTCGCTGATGCGATCAACCGCGCCAAGTCGACCGACGGCGAGAAGATCCGCGATGCGCTGGCTGCGACCGACATTCCGGGCGAGCAGACCATCATGCCGTGGAAGCGCGTGAAGTTCGACGAGATGGGCCAGAACAACGACGCCGACCCGGTACTGCTGCAATATGTCGGCGGCAAGTTCGTCACCATCTTCCCGCCGCAGGCCGCGATCGCGGAGGCGATCTGGCCGATGAGGTAAGCGGAACAGTGACCGCGCACCTTGGCGGCCAGTCGAGCTGCCTCATTGCGCCGTCATTGCGAGCGAAGCGAAGCAATCCAGAAATATATCCGCGCGGACACTCTGGATTGCTTCGTCGCATCCGCGCAATGACGGAGGAGGTAGCTTCGGCTCTCATTCTGAGCGCATCTCGGGGGACGAACATTTGACAGCCCAAGCCATTATCCAGAGTCTCGCAAGCGGCCTGCTGATGGGCCTGCTCTACGGACTGATCGCGGTCGGTCTCGCGTTGATCTTCGGCCTGATGGACGTCGTCAACTTCGCCCATGGCGAGTTCCTGATGATCGCGATGTACGTGTCTTTCTTCCTGTTCACGTTCTTCGCCATTGATCCCTTGCTGTCGGCGCCGCTGGTTGCGGCTGCGCTCTTCGTGCTCGGCGCCGTGGTCTATCTGCTGGTCGTGCGCTTCGCGATGCGGGCCAAGGCCAATGCCGGCATGGTGCAGATCTTCTCCACCTTCGGCCTTGCGATCGTGATGCGCGGGCTGGCGCAGTTCTTCTTCACGCCGGATTACCGCAGCATTCCGCAGTCGTGGCTCGGCGGCAAGACGATCTCGGTCGCCGGCATCTTCCTGCCCGAGCCGCAGCTGATGGGCGCGCTGGTCTCGATTTTGGCCTTTGCCGGGCTCTACTTCTTCATCAATCGCACCGATTTCGGTCGCGCCCTTGAGGCCACGCGTGAAGATCCCGGCGCGGTGGCGCTCGTCGGCATCGACAAGAATCGCGTGTTCGCGCTCGGCTGGGGGCTCGGTGCCGCGCTGGTCGGCCTTGCCGGAGCGATCATGGCAAGCTTCTTCTATATCTACCCCGATGTCGGCGCGTCCTTTGCACTGATCGCCTATGTCACGGTGGCGTTGGGCGGATTCGGCAGCGTGTTCGGTGCTTTTGCCGGGGGCATCGTCGTGGGTCTCGTCGAAGCGACCACGGCGCTGGTGCTGCCGCCTTCGCTGAAGTCGGTCGGCATCTATGCCGTTTACCTTCTCGTCGTATTCATCCGGCCGCGCGGCCTGTTCGGGCAGATGTGATGGACAAGCATTTTGCCGCGCGGCGCCGCCGCGACCTCCTCATCGCCGCGGTCCTGGCCGGGCTCGCAGCGCTCGCGCCGTTGTTCGTCAAGGACGTGTACATCCAGAACATCCTGATCCTGACCCTGATGTATGCGGCGTTGTCGCAGAGCTGGAATATCCTGTCCGGCTATTGCGGGCAGATCTCGCTGGGGCACGCGCTCTATTTCGGCATCGGCGCCTACGCCACCGAGTTGCTGTACACGAAGTTCGGCGTGCTGCCGTGGTTCGGCATGCTCGCCGGCGGCGTCATTGCGGCGGTCATCGCGATGGGGCTGGGCTATCCCTTTTTCCGCCTGCGCGGCCATTACTTCGTGATCGCGACCATCGTCATCGCCGAGATCGGGCTGCTGCTGTTCCAGAACTGGGAATGGGCGGGGGCTGCGATGGGCATCACCATTCCCGTACGTGGCGACAGCTGGCTGAAATTCCAGTTCATGCGCAGCAAGCTGCCGTATTTCTATTTTGCACTGGCGCTGTGCTGCCTCGCCTGGTTCGTCACCTGGTGGCTGGAGGACTCCAAATGGGGCTTTTGGTGGCGCGCGGTGAAGGACAATCCGGAAGCGGCTGAGAGCCTGGGTGTCGTCGTCTTCAACTCCAAGATGGGCGCGGCTGCCGTGTCCGCGTTCCTCGTGGCCATCGGCGGAGCCTTCTACGCGCAGTTCCTCGCCTACATCGACCCTGAAAGCGTGATGGGCTTCCAGTTCTCGCTGCTGATGGCGCTGCCGGCCGTGCTCGGCGGCATCGGCACCCTCTGGGGGCCGGTGTTGGGGGCCGCCATCCTGATCCCGATGACGGAGCTGACGCGATCCTACATCGGCGGCTCCGGCCGCGGCGTCGATCTCATCGTCTATGGCGCGCTGATCGTGGCCATCTCGCTGGCTCTGCCGCAGGGGCTCGTGAGCCTGTTCTCCCGCTCGAAAGCGAAAGGGGCCACGCGATGACCGCGCTACTCGAAACCCGCGGCGTCTGGCAGCGCTTTGGCGGCCTCGTTGCCAACAGCGACGTCTCGATCTCGGTCGGCCGCGGCGAGATCGTTGGCCTGATCGGCCCCAACGGCGCCGGAAAATCGACGCTGTTCAATCTCATCGCCGGTGTGTTGCCGCCGACGCAGGGATCAATCTGGTTCGACGGCGAGGACGTCACGAGACTGCCGGCAGCCGAGCGCTGCCAGCGTGGCGTCGGCCGCACGTTCCAGGTGGTCAAGAGCTTTGAGACGATGACAGTGATCGACAACGTCATCGTCGGTGCGCTCGTGCGCAACACCGTGATGCGCGAAGCCCGCCGCAAGGCGCATGAGGTGCTGGAGTTCACCGGCCTTGCCGCGCGCGCCGACGTGCTTGCGAGCGATCTCGTGCCCGCCGAGAAGCGTCGCCTCGAAGTGGCCCGTGCGCTCGCGACCGAACCGAAGCTGCTGCTGCTCGACGAAGTCCTCACCGGCCTGACGCCGACCGAGGCGCAGACCGGCGTGGCACTGGTGCGCAAGGTGCGCGATGCCGGCATCACGGTTCTGATGGTCGAGCATGTCATGGAGATCGTGATGCCGCTGGTCGATCGCGCCATCGTGCTCGACCTCGGCAAGGTGCTGGTCGAGGGAAAGCCCGCCGACGTCGTCCGCGATCCCAAGGTGATCAAGGCATATCTGGGAGATCGTCATGCTGTCGGTGCATGAAGTCACGACGGCCTATCAGGGCCTGGTCGCGATCTCCGCGGTCAGTATCGAGGTCACCAAGGGCGAGATCGTTTGTGTCGCCGGCGCCAACGGGGCCGGCAAGTCGACGCTGCTCAAATCGATCGCCGGCGCCGAGCGTCCGCGCTCGGGCACCGTGACCTTCGACGGCAAGCGGCTCAACGGCATGGCGCAGCACCACATCACCGCCAGCGGCATCGCCTATGTGCCGGAGAATCGCCGCCTGTTCCCGCGCCTGTCGGTGCGCGACAATCTTCGCCTCGGCAGCTATCTCTATCGCGCAGACGCGGACCGCGAGGGGCCGCTCGATCTCGTTTTCAGGCTGTTCCCGCGCCTGTCCGAACGTCTCGATCAGCGCGCCGAGACGCTCTCAGGCGGTGAGCAGCAGATGCTCGCGATCGGCCGCGCGCTGATGACGCGCCCGAGGCTGTTGATGCTGGATGAGCCCTCGCAGGGCATCATGCCGAAGCTCGTCGATGAGATTTTTCAGGCGGTGAAGCTGATCCGGGACTCCGGCATGACCGTGCTGATCGTCGAGCAGCGCATGGCCGAGTGTCTGGAGATCGCCGACCGCGCATATATCCTGCAAACCGGTCGTGTGCTGATGCAGGGACCATCGGCAGAGATCAAGGGCAATCCCGACGTGCGCAAGGCGTATCTGGGGCTGTAGCTAGACGCGAGCTGCCTCCGTCATGGCTTCGCTGCGCTCGCAACGAGGAGGGAGCCGGGCTAATGCTCGTGTCCATGCTCCGGCAGCGCCACTCCGAACACTTTCACCAGATCCGCCACCTGCTCCGGCGACAGATAACGTGGGTTCGTCCCGCGCAACAGCAGATACAGCTTCGCCGTCTCCTCGAGCTCCTCGGTCGCGAACACGGCCGCTTCCAGCGTGTCACCGGCGACGACCGGACCGTGATTGGCGAGCAGCACCGATGAATATCTGCCGGCGAGCCCCTTGATGGCATCGGCGACCGCAGGATCGCCGGGGCGGTAATACGGCACGAGTGCGGTGGCGCCGCACTTCATCAAATAATAGGCCGTCATCGGCGGCAGCGCGGCGCGCGGGTCGATCTCGGGCAGCATCGAGAGCGCGACCGAGTGTGTCGAATGCAGATGTACGATCGCCCGCGCGCTTGCGCGCGTGTCGTAGAGCGCGGTGTGGAGCGGAACTTCCTTGGTCGGCGCATCGCCCGAAACCAGCCGGCCCTGCTCATCCAGTCGTGACAGCTTGGCGGGATCGAGGAATCCGAGCGAGGCGTTGGTCGGCGTCACCAGCCAGCCGCCGCCATCCAGGCGGACGCTGATATTGCCTGAAGAGCCCGGGGTCAGCCCGCGCTCGAACAGGGACCGTCCGAACCGGCAGATGTCCTCGCGCAGCCTTGTCTCGTTGCTCGTTTCAGTTCTCATGGCCGTCATGCCTGTTTGTCTCACGCTTTGGCAGCGCGGCCAAGGCGTGTTATTCGAGGTCACGAGCCGCCGCAAAGGCCGGCTTGTCGGGAAACGTTCGCAAGGGTTAGTTGCATGTCTGCCTCCACGTCACAAAACCAGCGCATCGCGGTCATCGGGCTCGGCTCGATGGGATATGGCATGGCGACCTCGCTGAAGCGCGCCGGCCACGCCGTCACGGGCTGCGACGTTTCGGCCGATGCGGTCGCGCGTTTCGTGAAGGATGGCGGCGCCGGCGCGACAACGCCGGCCGAGGCGGCCAAGGGCGCCGACATCGTGGTCAGCGTCGTCGTCAATGCCGCCCAGACCGAAGCAATCCTGTTCGGCCGGGATGGTATCGCGGAGACCCTGCCGAAGGATGGCGTCTTCATCTCCTCCGCCACCATGGATCCCGACGTGGCGCGGCGCCTCGCCAAGCAGCTCGAGGCGACCGGCCGGCATTACCTGGATGCGCCGATCTCCGGCGGCGCGCAGCGCGCCGCGCAGGGTGAGCTGACAATTCTCGCCTCCGGCAGCGCTGCTGCCTTCGCCAAAGCGCGTCCGGCGCTCGATGCGATGGCCGCGAAACTTTACGAGCTCGGCGATGCCGCGGGCCAGGGCGCTGCGTTCAAGATGATCAACCAGCTGCTGGCCGGCGTGCACATCGCGGCTGCCAGTGAAGCGATGGCGTTCGCGGCCAAGCAGGGCCTCGATATCCGCAAGGTTTACGAGGTGATCACCGCGTCCGCCGGCAATTCCTGGATGTTCGAGAACCGCATGCCGCACGTACTCGAGGGCGATTACACGCCGCGCAGTGCGGTCGAAATTTTCGTGAAGGATCTCGGCATCATCCAGGACATGGCGCGCAGCGCCAGATTTCCGGTTCCCGTCTCGGCCGCAGCGCTGCAGATGTTCCTGATGACATCGGCCGCCGGCATGGGGCGCGACGACGACGCCTCGGTGGCGCGGATGTATGCGCAGGTCACCGGTGTGAAGCTTCCCGGCGACAGGTAAAGAGGATCTCCAATGCCCCGTTTCGCCGCCAATCTCTCGATGATGTTCACCGAGGTGCCGTTCCTCGATCGCTTCGATGCCGCCGCACAGGCCGGCTTCACCGCGGTCGAATATCTGTTTCCCTATGAGCATCCGGTCGAAGCTGTCGGCGAGCGGCTCAAGCGCAACGGCCTGACCCAGGCATTGTTCAATCTGCCGCCAGGCGACTGGGACGCCGGCGAGAAAGGCTTCGCTTCGTTGCCGGCGCGCTTCAACGATCTCAAGGCGAGCCTGGAGACGGCTCTGCCTTATGCCAAAGCCACCGGCGTGAAGCGGCTGCATTTGATGGCGGGCATCGCCAACCGTAACGAGCGCGTTGCGATCGAGGCCTTCTACAAATCGGTGGCCTGGGCCGCGGAGTTCTTTGCGCCGCATGGCATCGACATCGTGCTGGAGCCGATCAACGCGCGCAATGTGCCGGGTTACTTCCTCAACGATTTCGGCTTCGCGCGCGATTTGATCCAGGAGCTGCGGCTGCCGAACCTGAAGCTGCAGTTCGACATCTATCACTGCGGGATCATCCATGGCGACGTCACGATGCGGCTGCGCGAGATGATGCCGATCATCGGCCACATCCAGGTCGCCAGCATTCCCTCGCGCAACGAGCCTGATGGCGAGGAGCTGAACTATCCGTTCCTGTTCGCAGAGCTCGACCGGCTCGGCTATGCCGGCTTCGTCGGCTGCGAATACAATCCGCGCGGCAAGACCACCGATGGTCTCGCCTGGTTCAGGCCCTATGCGGGAGTGAAGCCATGACCCTTGCGTTGGGCTGCATCGCCGACGACTATACCGGCGCCTCCGATCTCGCCAACACGCTGACGCGCGCCGGCCTCCGCACGGTGCAGACCATCGGCGTGCCCGCCGACGATCTGAAGCTGCCCGAGGTCGATGCCGTCGTGGTGTCGCTGAAGAGCCGGTCGATCGAGCCGGCGCTCGCGGTGTCGCGCTCGCGTGCGGCACAAAAATGGCTGCGCGGTCGCGGAGCGAGCCATGTGTTGTTCAAGATCTGCTCGACCTTCGATTCCACCGATGCGGGCAATATCGGGCCGGTGATGGACGCGCTGCGCGCAGATTGCGGCGAGGCCGTCGTGCTGGTGACGCCAGCTTTTCCCGAGACGGGCCGAACCGTCTATCAGGGTAATCTCTTCGTCGGCGCCGTGCCGCTGAACGAGAGCCCGCTGAAAGACCATCCGCTCAATCCGATGCACGATTCCAACCTGGTGCGCGTGCTGGCGCGCCAGAGCAAGACGCCGATCGGTCTCGTCGAGCTCGCGACCCTCACGCGTGGCGCGGAGGCCGTGCGGACCCGGCTTGCTGAATTGTCAGGCAAGGGCATCGGCGCTGCGATCATCGATGCCGTGTTCGACCGTGACCTCGAGACCATCGGCCTTGTCGCCGCCGAGCACCGGCTGTCGGTCGGCGCCTCCGGCATCGGCCTTGGGCTGGCGCGAGCGCTGGTGTCCAGCGGCAAGGTCAAGTCGGCCGCCACAGCCGGCGAGCAGGGGGCCGCCGCCGGCGGAGCCGTGGCATGTCTCGCCGGAAGCTGCTCGCAGGCCACCCTGCAGCAGATCGCCAACGCCGAACGCGTCATGCCGGTGCTCCGTCTCGAGCCTGACCGTATTCTTGCGGGCGGGCATGAGGCGCAGCGCGCGCTGGACTGGGCGAAGGAGCGCTTGGCTCAGGGCCCCGTGCTGATTGCATCGAGCGCCACGCCTCAGGCCGTCGCGGCGGTCCAGGCGCGCCACGGCCGCGACGCAGCCGGTCACGCCATCGAGCAGGCGATGGCGGATCTTGCAGAAGGCCTTGTGAGGTCGGGCGTACGACGCTTGGTCGTCGCCGGCGGGGAGACATCTGGCGCCGTCGTCGACCGGTTGAGAATTCCTGGATTTCTCGTGGGGGTGGAAATCGCGGCGGGCGTACCCGTTTTGCGCGCAGTCGGCGCCGATGCAGGCAGCATGTTGCTTGCGTTAAAGTCCGGAAATTTCGGCGGTCCGGAGTTTTTCTCCGATGCGCTTAGGCTCATGCGTTGAGGGCGGGCCTTCTCAGGCGCCTGTTCATCACTTGGGTTCCATACCCGCAATAGGTTGCGTGGCCGCATAGCTGCGATGTCGATTTCGCACCGCGGTAGCACGGAAGTGAATGCAGGCAGGCTGGCAGAGATTGGCGTTTCCGGCGGCGCTCGGGTAAAGGGAAAAAGGGATCCCCGTGGGGGCGGATCCCACATCCTTGCTCGACCCGGAATTGCCTGGCGCATGATTGCTCTGGTCCGTATTGCCCTGAGCCGGCCCTACACGTTTGTCGTGCTCGCGCTGCTGCTTCTGATCATCGGACCGCTGGCGGCGCTGCGCACGCCGACCGATATCTTTCCGGACATCCGGATTCCCGTGATCGGTGTGGTCTGGCAATACACCGGCCTGCCGCCCGATCAGATGTCCGGCCGCATCACCACGCCGTTCCAGCGCGCGCTGACCACGACCGTCAACGACATCGAGCACATCACCGCCAATTCCTATAACGGCTTTGGCATCATCAAGATCTTCTTCCAGCCCAATGTCGACATCCGCACCGCCAACGCGCAGGTCACGGCGATCTCGCAGACGCTGATCAAGCAGATGCCGCCGGGCGCGACTCCGCCGCTGATCCTGAACTACTCCGCCTCGACCGTGCCGATCATCCAGGTGGCGCTGTCGGGCGACGGACTCACCGAGCAGAACCTCGCCGATATCGGCATCAACAATCTGCGCACGCCACTGGTCACCGTGCCGGGCGCCGCGATCCCGTACCCGTTCGGCGGCAAGCAGCGCCAGATCCAGATCGATCTCGACCCGACCGCGCTGCAGGCCCGCGGGCTATCCGGCCAGGATGTCGCCAATGCGCTCGCAGCCCAGAACCTGATCACGCCGGTCGGTACCCAGAAGATCGGCAGCTTCGAGTACAACATCCAGCTCAACAACTCGCCGCTGAAGATCGACGAGCTCGGCAATCTACCGATCAAAACCGTCAACGGTGCGATGGTCTATGTCCGTGACGTCGCCACGGTGCGCGACGGCAATCCGCCGCAGACCAACATCGTCCATGTCGACGGCAACCGCTCGGTGCTGATGATGGTGCTGAAGGCGGGCGCGACCTCGACGCTTGATATCATCGCCGGCATCAAGCAGAAGGTGATCGACGTCAAGGATCAGCTGCCGGACGCGCTGAAGATCGGCTTCATCGGCGACCAGTCGGTGTTCGTGCGCGGTGCGATCGAGGGCGTCGCCTTCGAAGGCGTGATTGCGGCGCTGCTCACCAGCGTCATGATCCTGCTTTTCCTCGGCAGCTGGCGCTCGACACTCATCATCGCGGTCTCGATCCCGCTGTCTGTGCTGGGTGCCATCGTCATGCTGTCGGCGATCGGCGAGACGCTGAACATCATGACGCTCGGCGGATTAGCGCTCGCGGTCGGCATCCTCGTCGACGACGCAACGGTGACCATCGAGAACATCAATTACCATCTCGAGCAGGGCAAGCCGGTCGAGCAGTCGATCCTGGACGGCGCCAACCAGATCGTGACGCCGGCCTTCGTCTCGCTGCTCTGTATCTGCATCGTGTTCGTGCCGATGTTCTTCCTTACCGGTGTCGCGCGCTTCCTGTTCGTGCCGATGGCGGAAGCCGTGATGTTCGCGATGATCTGGTCATTCATCCTGTCGCGCACGCTGGTGCCGACCATGGCGAACTATCTGCTGCAAGCGCACGTTCATCATGGGGGCGAACCGCCGAAGTCGCGCAATCCCCTGGTCTGGTTCCAGCGCGGTTTCGAGGCGCGGTTCGAGCGCATCCGCGGCGGTTACCGTGGCCTGCTGGGCATGGCGCTGGCCCATCGCGCGGTGTTCGTGATCGGATTCCTCTGCGTGGTCGGTGCGTCTTTCGCGCTGGTGCCGTTCCTTGGGCGCAATTTCTTCCCCGCCGTCGATGCCGGCAACATCCTGATGCATGTCCGGACCCAGGTCGGCACCCGAGTCGAGGAGACGGCCAATCAGCTCGCGGATGTGCAGAAGGCGATCCGCAAGCTGATTCCGGGCGAGATCGAGACGCTGACCGACAACATCGGCATGCCGATCTCCGGCATCAACATGACCTACAACAACACCGGCGTGATCGGTCCGCAGGACGGCGATATCCAGATCAAGCTCAGGGAAGGCCACAAGCCGACCGAAGAGCACGTGAAGGTGCTGCGCGAGCAGCTGCCACGGCTGTTCCCGGGCGTCAGCTTCGCCTTCCTGCCGGCTGACATCGTCAGCCAGATCCTGAATTTCGGCGCGCCGGCGCCGATCGACCTGCAGGTCCGCGGCGCCAATCTCGAAGGTAATTTTGCCTACGCCAACAAGCTGCTCGCCAAGGTTCGCCGGATCCCGGGCGTTGCCGATGCACGCATCCAGCAATCGCCGAATCTGCCGACCTTCAACATCGACGTCGATCGCACCCGCGCGCAATATGTCGGCCTGACCGAGCGCGACGTCACCAACAGTCTCGTCGTCAATCTCGCAGGCTCCTCGCAGGTCGCGCCGACCTACTACCTCAACCCTGATAACGGCGTGTCCTATTCGATCGTGATGCAGACGCCGCAATATCAGATCGATTCGCTCAGCGCGTTGCAGACGCTGCCGATCACCGCGGCCGGCGCGTCGCAGTCGCCGATCCTCGGCGGTATCGCCGACATCAAGCGTGCGACCTCGAGCGCGGTCGTCTCGCAATACGACATCCAATCGATGGTGCAGATCTTTGCGACCACCTCGGGGCGCGATCTCGGCGCGGTCGCCGCTGATATTCGCCGGGTGATCGCCGACACCGCCAAGGAGGTGCCGAAGGGCTCGTCCGTGGTGCTGCTCGGCCAGGTGCAGACCATGAACAGCGCTTTCACGGGCCTGTTGTTCGGCCTGCTTGGCGCCGTCGTGCTGATCTATTTCCTGATCGTCGTCAACTTCCAGTCCTGGTCCGATCCGTTCGTGATCATCACTGCGCTGCCCGCTGCGCTCGCCGGCATCGTCTGGATGCTGTTCACGACTCAGACAACGCTGTCGGTGCCCGCGTTGACAGGCGCCATCATGTGTATGGGCGTGGCCACCGCCAACAGTGTGCTGGTGATCTCGTTCGCCCGCGAGCGCTATGAGGAGCTCGGTGACCCGATCGCGGCCGCGCTGGAAGCCGGCTTCGTCCGGTTCCGGCCCGTGCTGATGACCGCGCTCGCCATGATCATCGGCATGGCGCCGATGGCGTTGGGGCTGGGCGAGGGCGGCGAGCAGAATGCACCACTTGGCCGCGCGGTCATCGGCGGCCTGATCTTTGCGACTTTCGCCACGCTCATGTTTGTTCCCGTGGTGTTCAGTATGGTACACAAGAAGCAAGGCGCCAAAGCCGCCGCCCCATTGGAGACTCCGCATGTCGCCCACTGAAACTCGCTCCCCGGTGTCGCACCGGAAACTGGGCATTTTCAGCGTAGTGGCGCTGATTGCGGCAGGCCTCGTGGTCGGCACCGGTATCCGGGCCCGCGAGGACCAGGACTCCAAGCTGAAGGAATGGACCGACGACCAGGCCGTTCCCAGCGTTGCAGTGACCTTGCCCAATGCCAAGGCGCTCAATTCCACCATCGACCTGCCGGGCCGGCTCGAGGCCTATTCCCGTGCCCCGATCTTCGCCCGTGTCTCCGGCTATCTCAAAAGCTGGAGCGCCGACATCGGCGCCCGCGTCAAGGCCGGGCAGGTGATCGCCGAGATCGAGGCGCCCGACCTCGACCAGCAGCTCTTGCAGGCCCGCGCCGACCTCGCCAGCCTGCAGGCCAGCGCCAGGCTCTCGGAGGCCACGCTGAACCGGCGCAAGACCCTGGTCGCCTCCAACTTCGTCTCCGCGCAGGAGATCGACGAGCGCAGCGCCGATCTCTCCAACAAGAACGCCGCGGTCAAGTCCGGGCAGGCCAATGTCGAGCGGCTCGAAGCCTTGGCGGGCTACAAGAAGATCACGGTGCCGTTCGACGGTGTGGTGACCTCGCGTGACACCGATGTCGGCGCGCTGATCAATGCCGGCGGCGGCTCGGGACCGGCGATGTTCGTGGTGTCCGACATCACCAAGCTGCGCGTCTACGTCAACGTGCCCCAGAACTACGTGCCGGCGATCAAGATCGGCGCCAAGGCTACCATCTCGCTGCCGGAATATCCGAACCGGACATTCCTGGCGACGGTGGAGGCCTCCTCGCAGGCCGTGGACGTGGCGTCAGGCACCACGCGGATGCAGCTCGGCCTCGACAATTCGAGCGGAGAGCTGATGCCCGGTGGCTACGCCAGCGTGAAGCTGAGCCTCCAGCGCGATTCCGCGCCGCTCAGCATTCCCGCCAGCGCCCTGATCTTCAACGGCAGCGGCCTGCGTGTCGCAACCGTCGCTGCTGACGACAAGGTCAAGTTCAAGACGGTGACCATCGCCCGCGATCTCGGCAAGGAGATTGAGCTGGCCTCGGGCATAGCGCCGGATGACCGCGTCATCACGGCCCCGCCGGATGGCCTGTCCGACGGCGATCCGGTGCGTGTGGTCGGTGCGGGCGGCAAGCCAGCCACGGCGTCGGAGAAGCAGGCGCCGAAGGGCTGAGGTCTCGTGCTCCGGACGCTACGCAGCACGTAGTCGTGCGCTGCTGAGCCGGGGCCGATCTCCCTTTGCGGAAGCGTGTAGCCTTCTGGGTCCCGGCTCTGCGGAGCCGCATTGCATGCCGCATCACGTCCGTGACACGAGAGCGATCACGCCACCCGCCACCCCGGCACGCCGTCCGCTGCCATCGTAATCTCGCCGAGCGAGCCTACGGGCGTGCGATCCATGTTGAGCAGGTGGGCCAGCGTCGCGCTCTCGCCCGCCGGAATCCGCGCCAGCGTACGCCGGTCATCTTCGGTGCGCAGCATCACCACGCCGTGCTCGACATCGCCGCCACGGCCATAGAGCACCGTAAAGCTCTCGACCTTGCCCCGGCCTGAGGCCTCCGTGACGAACTCCGGCACGGCGCGCTTGTTGCGATCGGCCTCTGCCTGCACGCTCGTCTCTTGCGCCAGCACGTCGCGGGGCTGCATCTTCGTCAGCACCAAAGCATGGTGCTTGGTAACAAAACCGCCCTGACCGTAGAGCAGGCCGAGCTTTGCGCCCCCGCGCACACGCCGCACCATCGCGCACGCTGCATGGGTCATGTAGGTGTTGAGCGGCGCGCCAAAGAACGTGAGGCCGCCGTTCACGGTCGGCTGCACATCGATGCCGAGGCCCAGCGTCCGGCGCGCCATCTTTGGTACGCAAGGGAAGCAGCTGTAGAGCTCGATCGCGTCGAATTTTTTGCCATCGCCGCCGGCGAGATCCATCACCGTCTTCAGCACGGCGTTCTGCGGATGGCTTTCGTAGAACTGGTCGCGCAACAGATAATCGCGCGGCTCCTCCGCCGAGGCGCCGCCGAGCGGATAGACCAGCTTGTCTTCGGCGATACCGAGTGCGCGCGCTTTGGCAAGGCTGGTGAGCAGCAGCGCGCCGCCCATGTTGACGCTGGGATTGGCGACCATCAGCTTGTTGTAGGGCCAGGCGATCAGCCGGTTGTCCGCGGTCGGTGTCGTGATCTCGTCCGGCGCATAGCGCCGCTTCAGCCAGGCGTTGGGATTTTGCGCGGCGACTTCGGAATAGCGCGACCACAGCGTTCCCGATTCCGCCATCGCCTCACGCGGCGTCTGGCCCCAATGCGCGGAGGAGGCCGCCTCGTAGAACGGATAGACCGTGACCGGGCGGAACACGCCGAGTCTCACGGCGAGCGGCTTCTGAAACGCCGCGCCGCGCTTGGGCTCCGGAACATCACGCGCGAACGGCGTCCATGGCAGCTTGACGCCGGCACGATCGGCTTTCGTCGCCGTTGATTGCGCCTCGGCGCCGCACACCGCCGCGACCGCGCATTCGCCGCGTGCGATGCGCTTTGCGGCTTCATGAATGAAGCGGATCGGGCTCTCGCCGCCGACCGGCCCGTAATGGCAATGTGCCGGCGAGACGCCGAGCCGCTGCGCCAAGAGCTTCTCCGGATCGCGATAGCGCCAGCTCAGAAAGTTGACGACGTCGAGCGATTGCACCTCGCTGAGCAGCTTTGCGCCGGCGTCAGCCTCGGCGCGCCGCAAGGCCTGTTCGAGCAGGTCAAGCGGCTCCAGGCCCTCCGTGATCTCCTTGGGGCGGTCGACGATCTCGCCGATGCCGACGATGACGGGAATGCGGTGTTCTGGAATGGTGGTCTTGTCGGTCATGGCCTCAATTCACGTCCTAGTTGTTTCGTCATTGCGAACGAAGCGAAGCAATCCAGAAATGTATCCGCGCAGCTAGTCCGGATTGCTTCGCTTCGCTCGCAACGGGACTATTCCGCCACCAGCGCATTCATGTGCTCGACGGCTTCGGCGAATTCTTCCTTGAACTCCTGCACCACGGCGCCGGCCGATTTCACGCTGTCGATCAGGCCGACCCCCTGGCCGACAAAATAGCTGACGAGGTCGCGCGCCTTGGCGTTGCCGGCCGCCGCGGCGCGGTCGATCGAGCTGAAGGCGTCACGGCTGATGATGCTCTGCAGCGGCATTGGCAGCGCGCCCGGACTTTCCGGCGCACGGTCCCAAGCATCAGTCCAGACTGAACGGAGCTGCCGTGCCGGCTTGCCGGTGCGGCCCTTCGAGCGGATCGCATCCCGCGAGGACGCTGCAATCATCTTCTCGCGAAAGATCTCGGAGGTCTCGGACTCGACGGTCGCCAGCCACACCGAGCCGGTCCAGGCGCCGGCGGCGCCCATCGCCATGCAGGCCGCCATCTGCCGGCCCGTCATGATGCCGCCGGCCGCCAGCACCGGCACATCGCGGATCGGCTTGATGGCCTTGATCACTTCCGGCACCAGCACCATCGTCGAGACCTCGCCGCAATGGCCGCCGGCCTCTGTACCCTGCACGACAAGGATATCGACACCGGCCGCGACCTGGCGCAGCGCATGCTCCTTGGCGCCGACGAGCGCTGCGACCGGCACGTTGTGCGTCCTGCCCATCTCGATCATGGCCTTGGGCGGCACGCCGAGCGCATTGGCGATGAGCCGGATCGGATGATTGAAGGAGATTTTGAGCAGCTCCAGCGCGGTCTCCGCGTCGAACGGTTGCGGCTGGTTGTCGTCCACATCGGTCCTGGTGAGCTCGATATCGTACTTCTTCAGGAGATCGCTGGTGTATTTGCGGTGCTCCGCCGGCACGCGCGCCTCGAGACTCCTCCAGGTGACGTTCTTCTGGCCTGATGTCGAGATGTTTTCCGGGATCAGCACGTCGATGCCATAGGGCTTGCCGTCGACATGGTCGTCGATCCATTTCAGTTCGCGCTCGAGCGTGTCAGGCGTGTGCGCGGTCGCACCGAGTACACCGAATCCGCCGGCGCGGCTGACGGCCGCAACGACATCGCGGCAATGGCTGAAGGCGAGCAGCGGGAACTCGATGCCCAGCATGTCGCAGATCGGCGATTTCATGGTTCTCTCCCCGCAGCCTTCGCGTTTCTCTTCTCGTTTTGCCTTCAGAGCGCCGTTCTGCGCCAGCCCTTCGTTACCCGTGATGCCACGCCGGATTTGGGCGAGCATCTTGCGCGCAGGCGTTGCGTCCTGGACAACCATGGGGCGGATCATCAGCAGCGCAGGCTGGTGACAGGCTGGACTGCATGACACGGGCCTGAGGCCCGCGCCGGACGCAGAGCGGCCAGGGCTTGCCATCCGCCATACGCAGGCTAATTAATGCACGCGCATCTTTCCGCCGGAGCCCCTTTGCATGACCGACGCCCCTTACGTGCCGCCCAAGGTCTGGACCTGGAACAAGGAGAATGGCGGTCAGTTCGCCAGCATCAACCGCCCGATCGCCGGCGCCACCCATGACAAGGAACTGCCGGTCGGCAGGCACCCCTTGCAGCTTTATTCGCTGGCGACGCCGAACGGGGTGAAAGTCACGGTGATGCTGGAGGAGCTGCTGGCGCTGGGCCACAAGGGCGCCGAATACGACGCCTGGCTGATCAAGATCGGCAACGGCGAGCAGTTCGGCAGCGGCTTTGTCGAGATCAACCCGAACTCGAAAATTCCGGCGCTGATGGACCGTTCCGGCCCCGAACCTGTCAGGATTTTCGAATCCGGCTCGATCCTGTTCTACCTTGCCGAAAAATTCGGTGCTTTCCTGCCGAAGGAGATCAAGGCCCGCACCGAGGCGATGTCCTGGCTGTTCTGGCAGATGGGGAGCGCCCCTTATCTCGGTGGCGGTTTCGGTCATTTCTACGCCTACGCGCCGTTCAAGATCGAATACGCCATCGATCGCTTCGCGATGGAGGTCAAGCGCCAGCTCGACGTGCTCGACCGGCGCCTCGCCGACAACGAATATCTCGCGGGCAAGGACTATACGATCGCCGACATGGCGGTGTGGCCATGGTACGGCGCCCTTGCCAAGGGGCTGGTCTATGGCGCCGGTGAATTCCTCTCCGTGCAGGACTACAAGAACGTGCAGCGCTGGACCGACCAGATCGCCAAGCGTCCAGCGGTGAAACGTGGCCGCATGGTCAACCGCGTCTCCGGCGATCCCGCCAGCCAGTTGCACGAGCGCCACGACGCCAGCGATTTCGAGACGAAGACACAGGACAAGATCGCGCCGGCGACGTAGCGCGGTGCTTTCTTTCGCGTCTCCCCGCGCGCCCTCCGCAGGCGGGGAGACGGGGAAGAAGGCGACTACGCCATGCTCAGCTCGTGGCGGCCGACGACCATCCAGTGCACCTCGTCCGGACCGTCGGCGAAGCGCAGGTGACGGACGTCCTGATACATTTCGGCCAGCGGGGTCCAGTGCGAGATGCCGGTGGCGCCGTGCATCTGGATCGACTGGTCGATGATCTTGCAGGCGCGCTCCGGCACCATGGCCTTGACCATGGAGACCCAGACGCGGGCTTCCTTGTTGCCGAGGACGTCCATCGCCTTGGCGGCCTTCAGCACCATCAGCCGCATCGCCTCGATCTCGCAGCGGGCTTGCGCGATGATCTGCATGTTGCCGCCGAGATGGGCGATCTTCTTGCCGAAGGCCTCGCGCGTGAGGCCTCGCTGCACCATCAAATCCAGCGCCTTCTCGGCCTTGCCGATGGTACGCATGCAATGGTGGATGCGACCCGGGCCGAGGCGGAGTTGCGAGATCTCGAAGCCGCGGCCTTCGCCGAGCAGCATATTCTCCTTCGGCACGCGCACATTGTTGAAGCGCATGTGCATGTGGCCGCGAGGGGCGTGGTCCTGGCCGAATACATACATGGGCCCGAGCACCTCGACGCCGGGCGTGTCGCGCGGCACCAGGATCTGCGACTGCTGCTTGCTCGGCGCCGCGTCCGGATTGGTCTTCACCATCACGATGAGGATCTTGCAGCGCGGATCGCCGACGCCCGAGATGTAATATTTCTCGCCGTTGATGACCCATTCGTCGCCGACGAGCTTCGCCGTCGTCGAAATGTTCTTGGCGTCGGAGGAGGCGACGTTCGGCTCGGTCATGACATAGGCCGAGCGGATCTCGCCGTTCATCAGCGGCTTCAGCCACTTCTCCTTCTGCTCCTTGGTGCCGACGCGCTCCAGCACCTCCATGTTGCCGGTGTCGGGCGCCGAGCAGTTCATGGTCTCGGATGCCAGCGGGCTCTTGCCGAGCTCGGCGGCGATATAGGCGTAGTCGAGGTTTTTCAGGCCCTGGCCGGTCTCGTCATCGGGCAGGAAGAAATTCCAGAGACCTTCCTTCTTGGCCTTGTTCTTGGCGACCTCGAGCACTTCGAGCTGCTTCGGCGTAAAGCTCCAGCGATCCTGCTTGCCTTCGCCGGCCTTGGCGAATTCGATCGACATCGGCTCGACGGTCTCGCGGATGAATTTCCTGACGTGGTCGTAGAGCGGGCGGACCTGATCCGACATGCGGAGGTCGTTGAGCTCGTCGCCGGGATTGAGCGTGTAGTTGGTCGTGCGGGGAATGTAGGTGTGCTTTGTCATTGTTCCTCCCGGGGGCGCTGAGATCGTGTTGGCCGGGAGAATAGTCGCCGCGCCGCGAAAGTGCGAGCGCGTATTTTTTTACGCGAGGCCATGCCACGCGATGGAATATCGCGAGGGCGTTTGAAATGTTGTTTGAATGGTGGTGGCAGGCGCACCCCGCACACTGCGCTGTCATCGCCCGGCGAAGACCGGGCGATCCAGTATTCCGGAGACAGTGGTAGTCGAATCGAGAAGCCGCGGCGTGCTGGATGCCCCGCCTTCGCGGGGCATGACAGCGGCGGATTTGGCGGAAATCAGTTCGGTATCCGATGCATTGCGCAGATCTTGTTGCCGTCGAGATCGCGCAAATATGCGAGATAGAGCTTGATCCCCGCACTCTCGCGGATGCCCGGCGGATTTTCGATCGGCGTTCCGCCGGCTGCCACGCCGGCGGCGTGCCACCTGTCGACCTGCTCAGGCGAGTTGGCGGCAAAGCCGATCGTGCCGCCATTCGCGCATGTCGCCGGCTCGCCGTTGATCGGCTTGGTCACCGAGAATGTGCCGGTCTTGGTGAAGTAGAAGATGCGGTGGCCGTCAACCCGCGCCGGCCGCACTTCGAGCGTGCTGAGCAGGCTGTCGTAGAATGACTTGGCCTTGTCGAGGTCGTTGGTGCCGATCATGATGTGCGAGAACATGGTTCTTCCTCCCCCAATTCAGCTTTTGTGGTTCAAAACGCCGTATAGCCGCCGTCGATCACGAACGTATCCGCGGTGTGATACGATGACGCCTTGCTCATCAGATACACCGCGATGCCGCCGAAATCGCTGGCCTCGCCGAAACGGCGCATCGGGATCCGCGGCATCACATTGGCTACGAATTTTTCGTTGGCCATGATGCCGGCGGTCATGTCGCTCTTGATCCAGCCGGGCAGGATCGCGTTTGCGGTGACGCCGTGACGCGCCAGCTCGACGCCGAGCGCGCGAACCAACGCATTGATGGCGGCTTTGGTCGCGGCATAATGCTCGTTGCGCGCAGTGCCGAAGATCGAGGCGAGGCTCGATGTCGCGACCAGCCGGCCGAAGGGGTCGCCCGCATTGGCGCGGTCGGTCATGTGTTTTGCGGCGGCCTGGAACGCGTGGAACACGCCGTCGAGATTGGTCGCAAACATCGTGCGCCATTCTTCCTCTGTGCGCTCGATGAAGGAGCGCCTGCCACCACCACCGATACCGGCATTGGCGAAGCACCCGTCGACCCGACCGAAAATGTCGAGGGTCGCCTTCATCGCGGCATTGACCGACGCAGGATCGGTGACGTCGCAGATGCGGCTGTCGACCTTGCCCGATAGTCCTGCGAGGCTCGCGGCAGCAGACTTGTTCTTGTCGGCATTGCGGCCCCAGATCGAGACGTTGCAGCCCTGGCCCGCCAGCGCCTGTGCGATGCCGAGCCCGATCCCGCCATTGCCGCCGGTGATCACGGCGACGCGTCCGGTAAGGTCGAAGAGGTTCATGGCGCGTTTCCTGTATTTGGCAAGACAACTGGGCATGCGGAGCATCAGCCGCTGCGCGCAAGATTGCTTGCCATGCTCCGATCACCATGGACAAGACCGCGCCAAAAATCAAATATGCACTCCGGCAAAACCAAATTCCGGTCTGCGAAACACGGCGCGGCCGCAACCGACGAGGAAACGATGCAGTTCAAACACGTCACGCTCGAATTCGATGGTTCGGTCGCGATCCTGAAGCTCGACCATCAGGAGGTGATGAACGCGGTCTCCATGGACATGCTGGGCGGTCTCGCCGAGGCGCTCGATACGATTGAAGAGAAGAAGGACGATGTGCGCTGCGTCGTGCTCACGGGCGCCGGCCGTGCGTTCTGCACCGGCGCGAATCTGCAAGGGCGCAACAACCAGTCGAAAAAGACCAAGGCCGGCCTGACGCTCGAGACCGGCTTTCATCCATTCCTGCGTCGCGTCCGCAACCTGCATTGCCCGATCGTGACGGCTGTCAACGGCCCGGCCGCCGGCGCCGGCATGAGCTTCGCGCTGCTCGGCGACATGGTCTTGTGCGCACGCTCGTCCTATTTCCTGCAGGCCTTCCGCCGCATCGGCCTCGTGCCGGATTGCGGTTCGACCTGGATCTTGCCGCGCCTGATCGGCAAGGCGCGCTCGGTCGAGCTGTCGCTGATGGGCGAGCGCCTGCCGGCCGAGAAGGCGCTGGAATGGGGCCTCGTCAACCGCGTCTACGATGACGGAGTGCTAATGGAGGAGGCGATCAAGCTTGCGCGTGATCTCGCCAGTGGACCCACGGTGGCGCTGTCGCTGATCCGCAAGCTCTATTGGGACAGCCCGGAAAATTCCTTCGAGGACCAGCTCAATCTCGAATTCCAGTGCCAGCTGCGCGCCGGCGATACGCAGGACTTTCGCGAGGGCGTCGGCGCGTTCCTGGAAAAGCGGCCCGCGAAGTTCAAGGGCAAATGATCGAGGCGGAGCTTACCCGCAGCGTGCAGCGCTGGTGTCCCGGTGCGACCGGCGTCGCCGACGCCGCAAGGCTGTCGGGCGGCGCCAGTCAGGAGACATGGCGCTTCGATATCGTGCATCCCGGCGGACCTATCGGCGCGATCCTGCGCCGCTCGCCCAAGGGATATGGCGCGGCGCCGACGCGCGCGGCTGGGCTCGCCGCCGAGGCCCAGTTGATGCAGCTGGCCTTCGAGGCGGGCGTGCCGTCGCCGCGCGTGATGCATGTGCTGGCGCCGGAGGAGGATCTCGGCACGGGTTTCATCATGCAGCGGGTCGAGGGTGAGACCATCGCACGCAAGATTCTTCGCGACGATGCGTTCGCGGCGGCGAGGCCGCTGCTGGCGCGGCAGATCGGTGGTGTGCTCGCTTGCCTGCACAAACTGCCACAGGACAAATTGCCCGAACTGCGCAGCCGGTCTGCGACCCAGGAAATCTCCGAGTTCGATCGCGACTATCGCAGCCTGAATTGGCCAAAGCCCGTGTTTGAGCTGGCGTTGCGCTGGCTGCGCGTCCACGATCCCGGCCCCTCGGCCGATACGACTTTGGTGCATGGCGATTTCCGCAACGGCAATCTCATCATCGGCGCCGAGGGGTTGCGCGCCGTGCTCGACTGGGAGCTCGCCCATCTCGGCGATCCCATGGAGGATCTCGGCTGGGTCTGCGTTAACTCCTGGCGTTTCGGCGAGATCGACAAGCCGGTTGGCGGCTTTGGCTCCCGCGAAGAGCTGTTCGCCGGCTACGAGGCGGCGGGCGGCAAGGTCGATCCGTCGCGTGTGAAATTCTGGGAAGTGATGGGCACGCTGCGCTGGGGCATCATGTGCGGCGGCATGATGCAGCGGTTTCGCGAAGGGCCCGACCATTCCATGGAGCGCGCCATGATCGGCCGCCGCGCGTCGGAGACCGAGATCGATCTGCTGCGGCTGCTCGCGCCGCGGGGAGGTTAGGGATGCAGGACGAACCGACACCGATCGAGCTGACCAAGGCGGTCGCCGATTTCCTCCGCAACGACATCACGCCGCTGATCTCGGGCCATCAGGCCTTCAAGCTGCGTGTTGCCATCAACATCCTCGACCTCGTGACGCGGCAGTTGACGCTGGAGGCGCAGAGCGACGCGAGGGAAGTGGAGCGCCTGCGCGCGCTGCTCGGCACAGAGGGTGCGGTGACAGAGCTCAATCGCACGCTTGCGGAGCGCATCGCCAAGGGCGAGCTTGATCTCGCGACGCCCGGACTCGCTGAGCATCTATGGGCAACGACGATGGACAAGCTCGCGGTCGACCAGCCGAACTACGCGTCGTACAAGCGGGAGCTGGGGCGAGGTGGATAGCTTTCCCCGTCATTGCGAGCGCAGCAACCAATCCAGAGTCGTGTCCATGGAGGTGGTCTGGATTGCTTCGTCGCAAGGGCTCCTCGCAATGACGGTGGCGAGACCTTCTACTTCCCCACCCATTTCGGCGGCCGCTTTTCGGAGAACGCCTTCGGGCCTTCGATGTAGTCCTGCGAGGCCACCATCGCCTTCACTGCGGGATATTCCCGCTGCTCCTCGATCGCCTGCTCCAGCGACACGCCGAGCCCCTTCTGGATCGCCTGCTTGGATGCCCGGATCGACATCGGCGAGTTCCTGGTGATCATCTCGGCCCAGCGCAGTGCGCCTGCGAGCGCCTCGCCCTGCGGCACCACCTCGTTGACGAAACCGAGCTCTTTTCCCTCCGCCGCGCTGACGTGGCGCGCGGTGAGGATCATGCCCATGGCGCGTTTCAGTCCGATCTGCCGCGGCAGCCGGTGCAGGCCGCCGGCCAGCGCGGCAAGGCCGACGCGCGGCTCGGGCAGCGCGAAGGTCGCATTCTCCGAGGCGATGATCAGGTCGCAGGCGAGCGCGATCTCGAAACCGCCGCCCATGGCGACGCCGTTCACCGCGGCGATGATCGGCTTGTCGCAGTCGAAGCGCGCAGTGAGGCCGGCGAAGCCGCCTTTGTCCCAGCCGCGCTTGCCGCCCGCCGCCTGCCACTTCAGATCGTTGCCGGCGCAGAACGCCTTGTCGCCGGCGCCGGTGACGACCGCGACCCATTGCGCAGGGTCCGCGGCGAAATCGTCGAACACCTTGTTGAGCTCGAAATGTGCGTCGATGTGCAGCGCGTTGTAGACCTCGGATCGCGACAGCGTGACGATCGTGATCGGTCCCTTGCGTTCCACCTTCGAGAATTTCAGATCCATCGCGCGCTCCCGCAGCTTCTCGTGAAGGAATATCGGCGTGGGATACTAACGCCCGTCACCGCGGCAACACCATCGAATTGCGCGGGTGCGCCTTGCACCTGCTTCAGGCCTCGGCTTGCTTGACTTGAACGTGCTCTTCTCACCTTAATCGTGCGAAGCAAAATCGCGCCAGCGCCTTAACGCAAAACGACAAAATCAATCCGGGAGAGAACCTGTGGATTTCTCATTGCCTGCCGATCTCGTCGCCTATCTGGGAGAGCTCGACCGTTTCATCGAACGGGAGATCAAGCCGCTGGAAGAGGCGGACGACAACATCCGCTTCTTCGACCATCGCCGCGAGTGGGCGCGCACCGATTTCGAGAATGGCGGTCTGCCGCGTCACGAGTGGGAGGCGCTGCTGCGCAAGGCCAAGGATCTTGCGGATACGGCCGGCCATCTTCGCTTTCCGGTGCCGAAGCAATATGGTGGCAGGGACGGCTCCAACCTCTGGATGGCGGTGATCCGCGAGCACTTTGCCGCGAAGGGCCTCGGCCTGCACAACGACCTCCAGAACGAGCACTCCATCGTCGGCAACTTCCCCGTCGTCACCATGCTGGACCGCTATGGAAGCGACGACCAGAAGGCGATGATCGACGGCTCGATCAAGGGCAAGTACCGCATCACCTTCGGCCTCACCGAGCCGCATCACGGCTCCGATGCCACCCACATGGAAACGCGCGCGGTGCCGGCTGTCAGAGACAACGTCAAGGGCTGGATCATCAACGGCGAGAAGATGTGGACGACGGGCATGCATGTCGCCACGCATTGCGCGCTGTTCGCACGCACGTCAGGCAATGACGGCGATGCCCGCGGCATCACCTGCTTCCTGGTGCCGGCCAAAAGCCACGGCGTGAAGGTCGAAGAGTATATGTGGACCTTCAACATGCCGACCGACCATCCGCGCGTGAGCTTTACGGATGTGTTCGTGCCCGAGGATGCGCAGTTCGGCGAAGTCGGCCGGGGCCTGTCACTGGCACAGTGTTTCGTCCACCAGAACCGCATCCGCCAGGCCGCGAGCTCGCTGGGCGCAGCGGTCTACTGCATCAACGAGAGCGTCAAGTACGCGCGCGAACGAAAGCCGTTCGGCAAAGCTCTCGCCGAGAACCAGGCAATCCAGTTCCCGCTGGTCGAACTCGCCACGCAAGCGGAGATGCTGCGCTTGTTGATCCGCAAGACCGCCTGGGAGATGGACCAACTCGACGAGGAGCAGATCGAGCGCACGCTCTCCGACCGCGTCTCGATGTGCAATTACTGGGCAAACCGCCTCTGCTGCGAATCCGCCGACCGCGCCATGCAGGTTCACGGCGGCATGGGCTACTCACGCCACAAGCCGTTCGAGCACATTTATCGGCACCACCGCCGCTACCGGATCACGGAAGGCAGCGAAGAGATCCAGATGCGCAAGGTGGCGGGGTTCCTGTTCGGGTATATGGGGCCGGGGAAGCATTGAGGCGGCCACCGCTCTCGTAGGGTGGCATTAGTCGAAGGCGTAATCCACCACTTCCGCCACCGTGAAAGAAAAGAGGTGGGTTACGCCTCCGGCTAACCCACCCTACGGCACCGGCGTCTCAATTCACTCGTCGATCCTTCCCCGCCCAATACGGCTCACGCAACTGCCGCCGCAAGATCTTGCCTGACGGATTGCGCGGCAATGCCGGCAAGAACTCCACGCTCTTCGGCGTCTTGAACCCTGCAATACGTTCGCGGGTGAAGTTGATGATGTCGCTGGCGGCCGCCTCTTTGCCCGGCTTCATCACCACGACTGCCTTCACGGCTTCGCCCCATTTCTCGTCGGGGACGCCGATCACGGCGGCTTCGGCGATATCAGGGTGATCGCACAGCGCGCTCTCGACCTCGGCGGGATAGATGTTCTCGCCGCCGGAGATGATCATATCCTTGATGCGGTCGTGGATGTAGAGATAGCCGTCTTCGTCCATGTAACCGGCATCGCCCGTGCGCAGCCAGCCGTCGCTGCGGAGCGTCGAAGCGGTCGCCTCCGGCAGGTTCCAGTAGCCGGCCATGTTCGAGCCCGAGCGCGTCGCGATCTCGCCGACCTGGCGAGGCGGCAACGGCTTGCCGTCGGCATCGAGGATGGCGATCTCGACGCCCGGTAGCGCCTTGCCGGCCGAGCGCATCCGCTCCAGCCCCTCAACGTGATCCTCCGGCGGCAGCGCGACGATGGTGCCGGTGGTCTCGGTCATGCCGTACATCTGCACGAAGCCGCATTTGAAGACCTCGATGCATTCCTTCAGCAGCGCCGCCGGAATCGGTGAGGCGCCATACAGCATGTATTTCAGCCTGGAGAAATCGACGGTCTTGGCGCGCGGTTGCCGCACCACGAACTGCATCGCTGCCGGCACCATGAACAGTTTTGTGATGCCCGACTGCTCGAAGAAATCCAGTACCTTGGAGGGATCGAACTCGCGCGCGATCACGCCGCGGGCGCCGTGATAGAGTCCCATCACGCCCCAGCCGGAGCCGCCGATATGGAAGATCGGCATCGCCACCAGCGACACGTCGTCGGTCGACCACCGGTTCCACTCCGGCTTGTCCTCCGCATTGCCCGTCTGCACCAGGTTGAGGAAGTTCGCATGGCTCAGCATCGCGCCCTTCGGCTTGCCCGTCGTGCCCGACGTGTAGAGCTGGATCGCGATGTCCTTGGTGTCGATCGACACCTTGGGATCCTTGCCGCTCTGTGCCTCGCGCCACGCGGTAAAATCCTGCCATTCCGCTGCGCCGCCTTCGGTGGTGATGACCGTGCGCACGCCCGGAAGCTGATCCCTGATCTGGCGAATTTGCGTGATGAACTCCGGCCCGACGAACAGCACAGGTGCGTTGCAATCGGCGACGATAAAGGCGACCTCGGGGCCTGCGAGCCGCCAGTTCACCGGCGCCATCACCACGCCCGCCTTCATCGCGCCCATCAGCAGCTCGAAATAGAGATCGCTGTTCTTGCCGAGATAGGCGATGCGGTCGCCCTTTTTCACGCCCGTCGCGAGAAGCGCGTTCGCGACCTTGTTGGTGTTGACGTCGAACTCGGCAAAGCTGGTGACGCGGCCCTCGAACTCGTAGGCGATGGCATCGCCGCGGCTCATCGCGCGCTCGCGCACCATGTCGGCGAGGTCAGCCAGTTTCGGTGATGCGGACATGTTTCTCCCATGGCGATTTGTTTTAGGCTTGGGAGTGTGACGTCATCTGCAGGTGAAGACAAGGTGCGGAAGCTCTCTCAGCACGTCGTCCCGGCCTTCGCCGGACGACGTGGTCACCCGCGCTTCGCCCGGTCCTTCTCGTTCTGCGCCATGATGCTTTCGCGCGCGGTTTTCCAATCGTCGTCGCCCCAGTCGCGGAGCTGGTAGAAATTGCCGCCCATGGCGAGCGCCTGCGCGCCGTCCATGGCGATGGTCTCGCCATTGATCCAGTCGCAGCCGCCGGAGATCAGGAATGTAGCCAGGTTCTGCAGCTCCTCCATGCTGCCGACGCGGCCCATCGGATTCATCGCCTTGGTGCGCGCGCCGGCCTCGTCGCCGGGCTTGATCCGCTTGCTCATGCCTTCGGTCGGGATCTCGCCCGGCGCGATCGTGTTGAGCCGGATGCCGTAGCGGCCCCATTCGGTCGCGAGCGACATCGTCATGGCGTGGATCGCCGACTTGCTCATCGCCGACGGCACCACGTAAGGCGAGCCGTTGCGCACCCAGGTCACGGTGATCGACACCACGTTGCCGGGTTGCTTCAGCGCGATCCAGCGCTTGCCGACCGCATGCGTCACATAGAACGTGCCGTGCATGACGATGTTGGCGACCGCGTCGAAGCCGCGCGGCGAGAGCTCTTCCGTGCGCGAGATGAAATTGCCGGCGGCATTGTTGACGAGATCGGTCAGCGGCGCGTCCCGAAAGATGGTCTCGACCATCTCCTCGACCGCGAGCGCGTTGCGGATGTCGACGCCGTGGCTGGTGACGCGGCCGCCGTACTGATCCATCAGCTCGATTGCGGTCTCGTCGCAGACGATCTTGCGCCGGCCGCAGATGTGCACCTCTGCGCCGAGCTGGAGGAAGCGTGCCGCCATCGATTTGCCCAGGCCGGTCCCGCCGCCGGTCACGAGAATGCGCCGCCCAGCCAGAAGATTTTCCTTGAACATGGCTGTTTCTCCCGTACGGATTGTCAGTTAATTGGTCGATTGACTAAATCCGGCCGTCGGCTTTCTGTAAAGCGGCACCGAACAAGAACAGGGGAGATTTCATCCATGGAAGAGCGCGTTTCGATCTCGATCTCGGAAGGCGTCGCCGACGTGCGCCTGGTGCGCGCGGATAAGATGAATGCGCTCGATCAGGCCATGTTTGAGGCTCTGGTTGCGGCAACCGAGCGGCTTTCGACGGAAAAAGGCCTGCGCGCCGTCGTGCTCTCGGGCGAGGGGCGCGCGTTCTGCGCCGGTCTCGACATGGGGCGTTTTGCCGCCATGAAGGAGAAGGGCGGCAACGGAATTCCGGGTGGCGAAAATCGCGATCTCACCAAGCGCACGCACGGCCAGGCGAACTTTCCGCAAGCCGCGGTATGGGGATGGCGCCAGCTTCCGGTTCCCGTGATCGCCGCCGTGCACGGCGTTGCCTTCGGCGGAGGCTTTCAGCTCTCGCTCGGCGCCGACATGCGTTTTGTCGCACCCGATGCGCGAATGTCGATCATGGAAATCAAATGGGGCCTCGTGCCTGACATGGCGGGCACGCCGATCCTGGCCTCGCTGGTGCGCGACGATATCCTGCGCGATCTCACCTACAGCGGTCGCATCTTCTCCGCGCAGGAGGCGATGAACTACGGCCTTGCTACGCGCATCTGCGATGACCCACGGGCTGTAGCCCTCGAGGTCGCGCGCGAGATCGCGGAAAAAAGCCCCGATGCAATCCGGGCGGCGAAGCGGCTGCTCAACAACCTGTCGGTCGATCCCGGTCCCGCGCTGCTCGCTGAATCCGTCGAGCAACAGAAGCTGATCGGCAGTGCGAACCAGACCGAAGCGGTGCGCTCCAATCTCGAGAAGCGCGCGGCGAAGTATGTGGATTAACCTCCCGTCATTCCGGGGCGATGCGCAGCATCGAGCCCGGAATCCATAATCACGATCGGGAGTATGGATTGCGGGCCTGCGCCCTCGCGCATCCCGGAATGACGAGCGTGGTAGTAACGACAGTTTAACCGACGAAAGATCGGACAACAAAAATGAGCGAAACGTCCAAATTCCTCGGCATCGTCTCCGGCGACCGCCGCCGTTCCCACGCCGAGGTCGCCGAACGCGCCGATCGGATCGCATCGGGTCTTGCCGAAATCGGCGTCAGCCAAGGCGATTGCGTCTGCATGCTGATGCGCAACGACATTGCGTTCCTGGAGGCCGCCTATGCCGCCATGCGGCTCGGTGCCTACGGCGTTCCGATCAACTGGCATTTCAAGCCGGAGGAGATCAACTACATCCTCAATGACACCGGCACGTCGGTGCTGATCGGACACGCCGACATGCTGCACGCCTTGCGCGATGCGATTCCGAAGGGCATGACCGTGCTCAGCGTGCCGACGCCGCTGGAGATCCTCTCCAGCTACAAGATCGATCCGGATCATTTGAAGACGCCAGATTTTGCGATCGAGTTTGAGACATGGCTCGCGCAATTCCACCCCTATGACGGCCCGGTCGTGGCGCAGCCCATGAACATGATCTATACGTCGGGGACGACAGGCCACCCCAAAGGCGTGCGCCGCAACGTACCGACGCCGGAGCAGCAGGCCGCCGGCGAGCGCATGCGCGCAATGATCTATGGGCTGAAGCCCGGCGCCCGTGCGATCCTGCCGGGCCCGCTCTATCATTCGGCACCGAACTCGTTCGGCATTCGCGCAGGCAAGCTCGGCGGTGTCCTGGTCCTGATGCCGCGTTTCGAAGCCGAAGAGTTCCTGCAACTGATCGAGCGATACGCAATCGACACCATCTTCATGGTGCCGACCATGTTCATCCGCCTGATGAAGCTGCCGGAGGAGGTGCGCAAGGCATACGACGTCTCCTCACTCCGCCACATCATTCATGCCGCAGCGCCTTGTCCGGCCGACGTCAAGCGCGCCATGATCGAATGGTGGGGCCCGGTGATCTACGAATTCTACGGCTCGACCGAATCCAGCGCCGTCACCTTCGCAACCTCGGACGACGCGCTGAAGAAGCCGGGCACGGTCGGCAAGGTCTCTCCCGGCGCAGAGCTGCGCTTCATCGGCGATGACGGCCGCGTGCTCGGCGTCGGCGGAATCGGCGAGATCTATTCGCGAATGCCTGCCATGGCCGACTTCACCTATCACAACAAGCCGGAGAAGCGCGCCGAGATCGACCGCGATGGCTTCATCACATCAGGCGACGTCGGCTATATCGACGAAGACGGCTACGTCTTCATCTGCGACCGCAAGCGCGACATGGTGATCTCGGGCGGCGTCAACATCTATCCGGCTGAGATCGAGTCCGTGCTGCATGCCACACCAGGCGTGCATGATTGCGCCGTGTTCGGCATCCCGGACGCCGAGTTCGGCGAAGCGCTGATGGCGGTGGTCGAGCCGCAACCAGGGGTTACGCTGGATGCCGCGGGGATCCGTGCGCGGCTGAAGAGCTCGCTCGCCGACTACAAGGTGCCGAAGCATATCGAGATCCGCACCGGACTGCCGCGCGAAGACTCCGGAAAGATCTTCAAGCGCCGCCTGCGCGATCCCTATTGGGAGCAGGCGGGGCGAAAAATTTGAGGACGTTCTCGTCTTCGCAGTGGCGGATTTCGCGGGTATATAGACGGGATCATTGACCTCCGGATGATCACATGTCCCCGGTTTCCATCCTGCTCAACATCATCTGGATTCTCGTTGGCGGTGCCTGGATGGCATTCGGCTGGCTGGTGGCGTCGGTCACCATGGCGATCACCATCATCGGCCTGCCCTGGGCGCGGGCGGCGTTCAACATCGCCATTTACACGCTGTTGCCGTTCGGCTCGCGGGCGGTCAACCGCGAGGAGGTCACCGGCATGAGCGATATCGGCACCGGTGCCCTCGGGGTGATCGGCAACATCATCTGGTTCGTGCTGGCCGGCTGGTGGCTGGCGCTTGGCCATCTCCTTACGGCCGTCCTCTTTGCGATCACCATTATCGGCCTTCCCTTCGCCTGGGCCCATCTGAAGCTCGCCGGCATCGCGCTCTGGCCGATCGGCAAGGTGATCGTGCCGGCGTGAGGCGCGGATCGGTGCACGTCGACCCAGGGCAGCGGAGCGGAAGTCGCCCGCGTCGGGTGCCTCGTCGGCTTGCGACCCCGAAGCTGACATCGCCCCGCTGCTGCATTCCCGTCGATGCACACGCGGCAAACTGAATTCGGTCTAGAAGAGAGACGGCTTTGCTTCAGTCCTCGTCCTCAGCGAGCGCACGACGCCGTTCCACGGCGTCGCTCATGTCGTGAAGTACAAGGACCGCGAGGGCCGCCATGCGCTGCCTCTGTTCGGAGTTGAACGTTTTGTAGAGCGGCTGCCACGCCTCGGCGAGTTTATCCAAATCGGCCGATCGTTGAGCCAATGCTTCCGATCGGCGCTGCAAAAAGGCGATGGGGTCACGGTTGCGCATCACTTCGACAGAATTTTGGTCGGCCCGCCTGCCCACTGTTTCTCCGATTTTTGCAAGACGTGCCTTCCGATCCTCCGATCTCGCACGAATGGCGCTCTCCACAGGGGGCCAAAGCTTTTCCTGGTCAGGTGTCAGTTGCAGCGCGGCCTTGACCAGATCAATCCTCATCTCCGCCAGGTTATTCCGATCTGCCGCATTCAACCGTTCCGGTGATGCGGGAGCAGAGGTCTGCGCGTTTTGCGCGAGGGCAATCGGGGATGCAGTGAGGAAAATTGCAGTTGTTCCAGCCACTACGATCTTCAACATCGATGATCTCCCTGGGTCAGTGGCCCCCAACAGCAAGCCGCAAAATGAGCACGTTCCGATCGGTTCACTTGATTCATGTCAAAGGATCGATAGAACTTTCCGGCGCATCTCCGACCCGCGCAAAGCAATCTGAGCGTTTCCGGCCCGCAAGTTCGTATGATCGGTTGAGCTCTTGCGAAACCCCTCACTCCATCCGCGATGACGAAGCTCGATGGCAGGGCGTAAGCGAACCATCAAACCCGCTGCCGATGACGAAGCACCATGGGTTTCGCAGGGCTCAACCCGTCCTGCGCGTACCCGCGGCGGCGGAGGCCCGCAGCCTTGGGTGCACACCAAATCCCTCGCGTTGCCCGACAGGCAAAACACGCCCCATGGAGGTCAATGGACGGGCATGTAAATCTTCTGATTGATCGAAATCGTCGTTTCGGTAAATCGCAACCATTCCGGCACGTCAAAGGGACGTTTCGCGATCGTCGTGCAGCGCTCCCGGGGGAGAGCGCGGCATAAGCCGGATGTCCCGGCGTCACCTGTGGCCACCCCGCGTGCGTTCCTCGCGTGCGGACCCTGGGTGCCAGCCGGCGCCCGGCCTTCCCTGCGCCCCAGCAGAGCTTCGGGCGCGCGCCGCGAGAGCGATAACGTGTGTCTGCGCCGGTCGGCAATTGTCTCTTGACCGGCGAACGTTGCCGCGTCGCCCCCAACTTCATCTTGCACTGCGGTAGAAAAATATCGCACACTCCGGACCGAGGAGCCATTGGGAGCTCTAAAAGGGGAGCGAGCCTTGTCCCTCCAGACCGTGCCATCTGACGCTGCCGATGTACGACCGAACCGGCCTGAGGATGTTCAGGCGCTGGAGGCGGATGCCCGCCTGCGCGACGACATTCGCCTGCTCGGACGCATCCTGGGCGATACGGTGCGCGACCAGGAGGGGGCGGATGTGTTCGATTTGGTCGAGCGCATCCGACAGACCTCGATTCGGTTCCACCGCGACGAGGACCGAGTGGCCCGCCGCGAGCTCGAGCAGATACTCGACAGCATGTCGACGTCGGAGACGGTGCGGATCGTCCGCGCTTTCAGCTATTTTTCCCACCTCGCCAACATCGCCGAGGACCAGAACAACATCCGACAGATGCGTGCCCGCAGCGCCACCAACGGCTCCGGTGTCCTGGCGTCGACTTTAGCCAATGCCAAGGCCGCGGGTATCGGTGCGGATACGTTGCGCAGCTTCTTCAAGAGCGCGCTCGTCAGCCCGGTGCTGACCGCGCATCCGACCGAAGTCCGCCGCAAGAGCACGATGGACCGCGAGATGGAGATCGCCGCGTTGCTCGACCGCCGCGAGCGCGTCGCCTTGACTGCGGATGAGGCCGCCGCCAGCGACGAGCAGCTTCGCCGCGAGGTGCTGACGCTGTGGCAGACAAATCTGCTGCGCCGGACCAAGCTCACCGTGCTCGACGAGGTCGCCAATGGCCTGTCGTTCTACGATTATACCTTCCTTCGCGAGGTGCCGCGGCTGGTCAACGCGCTTGAAGACCGGCTGGAGGAGGGCGGCGAGCACGCCGCGGGCGAGCTCGCCTCTTTCCTGCGCATGGGCAGCTGGATCGGCGGCGATCGCGACGGCAATCCCTTCGTTACCGCCGACGTGATGCGCGGCACGCTACGGCTTCAGTCGAGCCGGGTGATGCAGTTTTATCTGAACGAGCTGCACGTGCTCGGCTCGGAACTGTCGATTGCGGCCCATCTCGCCGACGTCTCCGGGGAGCTGCGGAACCTGGCGGAGCGCTCGCCCGATACCTCGCCGCACCGGAGCGGCGAGCCCTATCGCCTCGCGGTATCAGGAATCTATGCGCGCCTGACCGCCACGGCCGAAAAGCTCGAGGTCGAGATCACCCGCCGCCCCGTCGGCAAGGGCGCGCCCTATGGCAGCGTCAAGGAGTTGCAGGCGGACCTGGATGTGCTGCACCGCTCGCTGATCTCGAACAACGCCCGCGTCATTGCGCGCGGCCGGCTGCGGTTGCTGCGCCGCGCGGTGGATTGTTTCGGCTTCCATCTGGCGCGGCTCGACATCCGCCAGAATTCGGCCGTGCACGAACGAACCATCGCCGAGCTGATTGACGCCGCCAATCCCGGCATGTCCTATCTTGCGCTCGGCGAGGATGCTCGCATCTCGCTGCTCACCAACGAACTGCGCTCGACGCGTGCGTTGGTCTCGCCGTTCGTCAAATACAGCGACGAGACCATGGGCGAGCTCAACGTCTTCCATGCCGCCGCGGAAGCGCATGCGATGTTCGGCTCGGATGCCATTCCCCAATGCATCATCTCGATGTGCAAGAGCATGTCGGACATGCTCGAAGTGGCGGTGCTGCTGAAGGAGGTCGGCCTCGTCCATCCCTCAGGGCGGAGCGCCATCAACATCGTGCCGCTGTTCGAGACCATCGAGGATTTGCAGGCGTCATCAGGCATCATGGACCGCATGCTGTCGCTGCATGATTACCGCCGCCTCGTCGACAGCCGCGGCAGCGTGCAGGAAGTCATGCTCGGCTATTCCGACTCGAACAAGGATGGCGGCTTCGTCACCTCGGGTTGGGAACTCTACAAGGCCGAGATCGGCCTCGTCGACGTGTTCGAGCGTCACCACGTGCGGCTGCGTCTTTTCCACGGCCGCGGCGGTTCGGTCGGCCGCGGCGGAGGGCCGAGCTACGATGCCATCGTCGCGCAGCCGGGCGGGGCGGTAAACGGCCAGATCCGAATCACCGAGCAGGGCGAGATCATCTCGTCGAAATATTCCAACGCGGAAGTCGGCCGCAACAATCTCGAAATCCTGGCGGCCGCGACACTGGATGCCAGTCTGCTCCAGCCGCGCCAGAGCGCGCCGCGTCGCGAATATCTGACGGCGATGGACGAGCTGTCGAACCTCGCTTTCAAGGCTTATCGCGGCCTCGTCTACGAGACCGACGGGTTTGTCGAATATTTCTGGGCTTCGACCGTGATCAACGAGATCGCGACGCTCAACATCGGCAGCCGTCCGGCCTCCCGCAAGAAGACGCGCGCGATCGAGGACCTTCGCGCGATCCCCTGGGTGTTCTCCTGGGCGCAGTGCCGCCTGATGCTGCCGGGCTGGTATGGCTTCGGCAGCGCGGTCGAGCAATGGATCGCGGAGCATCCGCAACAGGGCATGCCGTTCCTGAAAGAGCTCTACAAGGAATGGCCGTTCTTCCGCATGCTGCTGTCGAACATGGACATGGTGCTTGCGAAAAGCTCGATTGCGATCGCCTCGCGCTATGCCGAGCTGGTGCCGGACGAGGCGCTGCGCGAAAAGATCTTCGGCCGCATCCGCAGGGAATGGCATTCCTGCATCGAGGCATTGCTCGACATCATGGGGCAGGACCGGCTGCTGCAGGGCAATCCGTTGCTCGAGCGCTCCGTGCGCCACCGTTTTCCCTATCTCGACCCGCTCAACCACGTGCAGGTCGAGCTCTTGCGGGAGCACCGCGCGCAGAACCCGGACGAGCAGGTGCTGCGCGGGATTCAGCTCACGATCAACGGCATATCGGCAGGCTTGCGGAATACGGGGTAAGGAGCGAGTTTGCGAATGGCGAGCAGCGAATAGAACCCTGTTCGCCATTCGCTGCTCACTATTCGCGCAACCTCAAACCGGATCCCAGGGGAAGATATCCGCCGAGCGATCCAGCTTGTAGAACGAGCCCTTCAGCGCCGGCATACCATGTTCCGCGATCGTCTGCGGCGTCCAGCCTTCGCTACGATGCACCGAGCGCAGCGGACGGTTCTGGCTGAACAGGAACAGTTCGTTCATGCGCGCACCGAAGATCTGCCCGGAGACATCCTTGGCGGCATCGGAGAGCAGGTAGGCGCAGATCGGCGCGATCTTTTCGGGTCCCATCTGCTTGATCTTCTCGACCCGCGCCTTCTCCGCCTCGGTCTCGGTCGGGATGGTGCCGATCATACGGGTCCAGGCGAACGGCGAGACGCAGTTCGAGCGCACGTTGAAGCGGCCCATGTCGAGCGCAATCGACTTGGACAGGCCGATGATGCCGAGCTTGGCGGCGGCGTAATTGGCCTGACCGAAATTGCCGATCAGACCGGAGGTCGAGGTGAAGTGCACGAAGGAGCCGCTCTCCTGCTCGCGGAAGATACGCGCGGCGGCATGGCTGACATAGAACGAGCCCATCAGATGCACCTTGATGACGGCCTCGAACGCTTCCACGCTCATCTTGTGAAAGATCATGTCGCGCAGGATGCCGGCATTGTTGACGACGCCGTCGAGCCGGCCGAAATGATCGGTCGCGGTCTTCACGATCTTGCTGGCGGGCACGGCTTCCGCCACCGACTCGAAGTTGGGCACTGCGACGCCGCCGCGCTTCTTGATCTCCTCGACCACCTCCTCGGCAGGTGTCGCGCTCGAGCCGGCGCCGTCGGCGGCGCCCCCGGGATCGTTGACGACGACCTTGGCGCCCTCAGCCGCACAGAGCAGCGCGATCTCGCGGCCGATGCCCCGGCCTGCGCCGGTGACGATGATGACCTTGTCCTGCAGTGATTTGCTCATGTGGGGTTACCTCTCGTTCGTGAACACGATCGTGCCTGATGCGGCGAACATGCCGCCAACGCCGTGGCACACCGAAATCTTCGCGCCAGGGACCTGCGCCGGCGCGATGCCGCGCATCTGGCGCACGCTCTCCTGGAGCGCGTACATGCCGTACATGCCGGAATGCATGTAGCTCAATCCGCCGCCATTGGTGTTGAGCGGAAGCTCAGCTCCCGGCCGCGTGTTGCCATCCGCGATGAATCTGCCCGTCTCCTCGTATGGCATGAAGCCGAGATCGCCGAGGCCGAACAACGGCAGATGTGCAAAAGCGTCGTAGATCATGAGGTGATCGACGTCGCTGTGCGCGATGCCGGCCTCCTTGAAGGCGAGCGGCCCTGCAGTCTTGAACGCACGCGAGGAGTTGAACGTCTCCATCTGGCTCACCATCGGCGTTTCCACGCTCTCGCCGGTGCCCATGATGTAGACGGGCTTGCGAGGAAAATCCTTGGCACGGTCGGCCGAGGTCAGGATCAGCGCGCCGCCGCCGTCAGTGACGAGGCAGCACTGCAGCAGGCGGAACGGATAGGCGATCATGCGCGAGTTGAGGACGTCGGCGACCGTGATCGGGTCCTTCATCGTCGCGCGCGGATTTCTCGCGGCCCATTCACGCTGCACCACCGCGACCGAGGCAAGCTGCTCATGGGTGATGCCGTAGGTCTTCATGAAACGCAGCACGGGGATCGGGAACATGCTGGGCGGCCCGTAGACACCGTAGGGGGCCTCGAACTGGCCCTGCAGGCTGTCGGCCGGGATCGAGCGTGGCGCCTTGCCGATCATCGACTTGCCGCTCTCGGCATGCGTGATCAGCACGGTCTTGCACAGGCCGGCCTCGATCGCCGCAGCCGCATGGCGAACGTGCAGCATGAAGGAGCAGCCGCCGACAGAAGTGCCGTCCACCCAGGTCGGCTTGATGCCGAGATAGTGGCAGACCTGCTGCGGCGTCTCGACGGCTGTGGCGAAACCGTCGATGTCCGACAGCTTCAACCCGGCATCGGCGACGGCGTTGAGCGCCGCGTCCGCGTGAAGCTGGAGCTGCGACATGTTGGGGATCACGCCGAGCTCGGTGGTCTCGGCCGCACCGACGACGGCAACCTGGTTCTTGCGCATGATCTAGCCCTTCGCCGGACGGAACACGGGGAGCGTGATCTTGTCGTCGAGCGCCTCGAAGGCGACCTCGAGCTTCATGTCGAGCTCGAGTGCCTCAGGCGTCTGCGGACAGTCGATGATGTTGCTCATCATGCGCGGCCCCTCGGCGAGCTCGACCACGGCGATCGCGTAAGGCGGCGTGAAGCCGGGTGCGGCGGGGCGATGGTTGATCACGTAGCTGTAGAGGAAACCCTTGCCGCTGGCCTGGAAGACGGAGACCTTGCGCGAAGCGCAGGACGGGCAGAACGGACGCGGCGGGAAATAGACATGCGCGCAGGCGTCGCAGCGTTGCAGGCGCAATTCGCCGGCTTTCGTGCCCTCCCAGAAATGCTGGGTTTCCGGCGTCGGTTTCGGTCGCGCGCGCTGCGGTTCGGCCATCTCGGCAGCTCCTCCCAAAGGCGAAAGCCTGATGCTCGCCCCGTTTCAATCTTGATGCGCCAATTGACTGTCGCGCGTCAACGGTCCAGCACTGAGATCTGCAAGCCATGTATTCCACCATGCGCACAATTGCGGTTGGCATGCTTGTGTGTCAGTAGGGCCGCACGGTACATTGATGCCGAGACAAGAAGAGATCGGGAGGATTCCATGTTGAGAACACTGGGCGTTGCGCTGATTGCAGGTCTGACCTTCGCTGCGTCGGCCCTTGCTGCGGACGCGCCGGCCGAGATCAAGATCGGCACGCTTTACGCGTCGAGCGGGCGCTATGCCTCCATCTCGATGCCTGTTCACTACGGACTGAAGCTGTGGGCCGACCAGAAGAACGCCGAGGGCGGCGTGTTTGTGAAGGCGTTCGACAAGAAGATCCCGATCAAGCTCGTTGCCTATGACGACCAGAGCAACACGGCGACCGCGGCCACGTTGTATAATCAGCTGATCACCCAGGATAAGGTTGATCTTCTGGTCGCCGATTCCGGCTCGGTGCTGACCGCGCCTGCGGTTGCGATTGCCCGCGACCACAAGATGTTCCTGTTCAATCAGACCGGCACCGGCGCCAGCTTCTTCTCCAAGGACAATCCGTACATCGCCTTGATGGCCGATCCGGTGTCGACCATCTGGCCGAAGCCCGTCGCCGATTTCGTTTCGCATGATGGGCCCGGCCTCGGCATCAAGAAGATCGCGATTCTCTACGCGACCAACGAGTTCACGGGCACGCAGGCGAATGCCTTCCGCAAATTCGTCAAGGACTCGGGCGCGCCGATCGAGATCGTCTACGATCAGGGCGTTCCGACCGAGACGACCAACTACACCGTCATCATCAACAACATCGCCAATACGAATCCGGATGCGGTGATTCACTTCGGCTATGCGCCGAACGACATCGCGTTCCTTCGCAACGTCCAGGACGTCGGCGTCAACTTCAAGATGCTGTTCTCTATCTATGCGGGTCTGGAGACGGAGCTGCTCGAAAAGAACGTCGGCGAGAAGGGCCTCGAGCACGTCTTCACCTACGTCCCGCCGCAGGAGCTGAAATATCCGGTGAACTTCGGGATGAACATGGACGAGTACAAGGCGGCCTGGGACAAGAAATATACCGACGGCAAGGTCGAGTTCGGCTTCAACTCGGTCGCCGGATATACGACGGCTCTGGTGATCGAAAAGACCCTGTCGGTCGCGACCAGCCTCGATCAGCTGGAGCTGCGCAAAGCCGCCTTCAGCCTGTCCAATCAGCTGAAGACGCTGGACGGGACCTTCGCGCTCGACGAGATGGGCGGCCAGATCGGCGAACTCACGCCGCTCGGCCAGCTCGAGCTTGGCGATCACGGCCACATCAAGTTCATCTCGATCTATCCTCACGAGACGGCGACCGGAAAGCCGGTCTATCCGCGGCCATGACGGACAAACCTGCTGCGCGAAACCCGGGAGCCGGCTTGCGATGTTGACCTACGCGTTGGTCGCCGGCGTGCTGTTCGGGCTGTATTTCAGCCTGGTCGGTATGGGACTCAATCTCGTCTTCGGCGTCATGCGCATCGTCAATCTTGCGCATGGCGACGTGTTGATGCTCGGCGCCTTCGTGGCGCTGGGCGTCGTCACCCTGGCGGGGATAGACCCGCTGTTCGCGGTGCCGCTGGCATTCGTCTTGTTTCTGCTGGTCGGCACGCTGCTCTATTGGGTGCTGGTGCCGCGCCTGCAGGGATCCGCAAATCCGGAAATGCTGTCGATCATCCTGTTTTTCGGCCTCTCGCAGGTGGTCGAAGCCATCACCACGATCTTCGCAGGCACTAGCGAGCGCTCGATCCAGAGCCGGCTGCTCGGCACGGTTTTCTCGACCATCCAGGCGCAGCTGTTCGGCGGCAAGCCTGGGCCGAGCGGCCCCGTTCGCATCCTCGGTCAGGGGTTTCCTGCGCCCTGGGTGATCGCGGCGGCAACCAGCCTGGTCGCGATCGGCCTTGTCTACGTTTATCTCTATCGCACGCGGCTCGGCACTTTGACGCGCGCCGTGATGTCGCGACGCGACGAGGCGCTGGCCTCGGGCATCGACGTCGATCGCGTCTCGGCCGCGGCCTTCGGAATCGGACTTGGGCTTGCTGCGGTTGCGGGCGTGTTTGCGCCGTTCATGTTCGGTTCGATCACGCCGGCTTTCGGTGCTGACGCGACCGTGACGTCGTTTGCGATCGTCGTGCTGGGCTCGCTCGGCAATCCGCTCGGCACTGCGCTTGGTGGCGTCGTCTACGGCGTCTGCTACATGATGGTGCAGACCTATCTCAGCTCGTGGGCCGACCTTCTGCCCTACGTGCTGCTGATTCTGATCCTCTTGCTACGTCCGAGCGGCCTGCTTGGAAGGCGGGTGCGCGTTGCCTAGTGCCGTCAAGCATGTGCTGCTCATCCTGGTGCCGTTGATCGCCGCGTTCGCGATCCTGCCGGGCCTCTACCAGAATCATCTGCTGCTGTTCAATTTCGTCACGTTCCTGATCCTCGCGCAGGGCGTCAACATCATCTACGGCTTCACCGGCTATCTACCCTTCGGCTACGTCGGCTTCTTCGGGGCCGGTGCTTACGGATTTGCGGTGCTGGTGATGCACTACCAGTCGCCGGCGATCGTGGCGGTGCTGGCGTCGGGGCTGGTCGCCGTCCTGCTCGGCCTCTTGCTGACGCCATTGCTGCGGCTGTCCGGTGCCTATTTCGCCATTGCCAATCTCGCTGCGTCACTGGCCGTGCTGCATCTTGTCGCCAACCCCGCATTGGAGGGCATCACCAAGGGGCCGTACGGCGTGTCGCTGACGGGCACGTTCAACCCGACATACGCCTACTATGCGGCCCTGGTCGTGCTGGCGCTGACGGTGGGCGGCGTCGTCTTCCTGAAGAACTCGAGCTTCGGGCTGGCATTGCAGGCCGTCCGCGAAGACGCGGTGAGCGCGTCGATGTCCGGGGTCAACGTCGTCAAGATGCGTATCGCCGCATGGCTCGCGTCGGCTCTGGTGGCGGGGCTCGCGGGCGGCATTTATGCCTGGTACGTCTCCGTGTTTTATCCCGACAACGTCTTCAGCGGCGATTTCAGCATCTTCGCGATCGTCTTCGCGCTGTTCGGCGGTGTTGCGACGATCTCCGGTCCGATCATCGGCGTCTTGATCCTGTACGGCGTCTACAACCTGATCGGGTTCACGACCCCGCAATATTTCCAGCTCATCTACGGTCTCCTCATCATGGGGTTGGTGTTGTTCCTGCCGGCGGGCCTGGTCTCGCTGGCGACGCGGAGGGGCTGGAATGTCCCCTGATACGAAACCCATTCTCAGCGTCCGCAAGCTGGTGAAACGCTTTGGCGGCTTCGTCGCACTCGACGGCTTGAGCTTTCATGCCGCGCCAGGTGAAGTGTTGGGGCTGGTCGGTCCGAACGGGTCGGGAAAGACTACGGCCATCAACGTGATATCAGGCCTCTACGCACCTGATGGCGGAGACGTCGTGTTCGACGACGTCTCCATCGGCGGCACTGCGTCCCACAAACTTGTCCATCGCGGTATCAACCGGACTTTCCAGGTGCCGAAGCCGTTCATGTCGCTGACCGTACGCGAGAACGTCAGGGTGGCCTTGGCCTACGGGCACATCGGAGGAACGCCGCCGGGGCTCGACGCGCTGCTTGACGAATATCGGCTGGCCGCCGTCGCGGATCGGCCGGCCGCCGATCTCAACAGCGCGCAGCAGAAGATGCTGGATCTGGTTCGCGCGTTGGCCACGCGACCACGCCTGCTGCTGCTCGACGAGCTCGCAGCCGGGCTCAATCCCGCCGAGCTCGACTGGATTGCCGAGCGGATCAAGCAGCTTGCCGCAAGCGGCATGTCGATCATCGTCGTCGAGCATCTGATGGGGTTCATCGAGCACATCACCGATCGGGTCATCGTTCTCAATGCCGGCAAGGAGATCTTCGAAGGCAAGCTCGCTGCGGCCGTGAAGGAACCGCAGGTGATCGAGGTGTTTTTGGGAGGCGAGCATGCCGCCTGACTCAACGCCTCTTCTTCACGCAGAAGGCGTCGATGCGGGCTACGGCACCATGCAGGTGCTGTGGGGCGTCGATCTCGATGTCAAAGCGGGCGAGACGGTGCTGCTGCTCGGCGCCAATGGTGCCGGCAAGACCACGTTCCTGAAATCGCTGGTCGGCCTGGTCGAGGCCCGTCACGGCAGCATCGCGCTGGCCGGGCAGAATATCGCGCATATGCGCTCCAGTGACCGCATGAAGCTCGGCATGACCTACATGTCGGAGCTCGCGGTGTTTCCCGACCTGTCGATCGAGGAGAATATCCTGGTCGGGGCTCAGGCGCTGGGACATGCCAATCCCCGCCGGCGACTCGACGAGCTCTACGGTCTGTTTCCTGTGCTGCGCGACAAGCGTCGCGACGCGGCCTCCAGCCTGTCGGGCGGACAGCGCAAGATGCTCGGGATCGCCAAGGCGCTCGCGGCCGAGCCGAAGCTTCTCGTCATGGACGAGCCCTCGGCCGGGCTGTCGCCCCTGTTCGTCAAGGAGGTCATCCGCATTCTGAACGGCCTGCAGGGGCGCGGCATCGCGCTTTTGATCGCCGAGCAGAATATCGGTTTCCTTGAGGTGGCAACGCGCGTATTTGTTCTGGAAGGCGGGCGCATTCGCTTCTCCGGCAGCGTTGCCGAGATGACCGACAACGAGGCGCTGCGGCGCGCCTATTTTGGATTGAAATAGCGCGGCGACGTTGTGGCCGCGCCCGACGCAGGCGAACCAGACATGCCGAATGCCCCGACCCTCGCTACATTGGCCGACGACCTCGAAAGCGGCCGTACCACCTCGCGCAAGCTGGTCGAGGCCTGCATCGCCAGGATCGCCGATCCGGCCGGCGAGGGGCAGCGCACCTTCATCCATGTCGACAAGGATGCTGCGCTCGCGACGGCCGATGCGATGGATGCCCTGCGCAAGGCCAAGGCCGCGCCGTCGCGCTATGCCGGTATCCCGGTCTCGATCAAGGATCTGTTCGACATCAAGGGCCAGGTGACCCGCGCCGGGTCCCGCGCGCTCGACGATTCCCCGCCGGCCGAGCAGGACGCCGCCACGGTGGCGCGGTTGCGCAAGGCCGGCTTCGTCGTGATCGGCCGCACCAACATGACCGAGTTCGCCTATTCCGGCATCGGCATCAATCCGCACTATGGCACACCCAAAGGCGCCTGGAACCGGGCCGAGGGCCACGTGCCCGGTGGCTCGTCCTCCGGCGCCGCCGTCTCCGTGCTGGATGGCATGGCGCACGGCGCGCTCGGCACCGACACCGGCGGCTCCTGCCGCATTCCCGCCGCCTATAACGGCATCGTCGGCTACAAGCCGACGCAGCGCCGCGTGCCGCTGGACGGTTCCGTGCCGCTGTCGTTCTCGCTCGACAGCATAGGACCCCTGGCGCGATCGGTCAGCTGCTGCGCCATTCTCGATGCGGTGCTCGCGAACGAGGCGATCACAGCGTTGAAGCCGCGCCCGGTGAAGGGAATGCGGCTGGCGGTGCCGACCACCATCGCGCTCGAGGATCTCGATTCAGCGGTTTCCGAGACGTTCGAGCGCGCGCTGAAGTCGCTCGCCGATCACGGCGCCATCATCGAGCGGATCGAGATGCCGGAGTTCCACGACATCGGCCCGATGAACGCCAAGGGCGGCTTTGCGGCCTCCGAAAGCTTCGCCTGGCATCGCTACCTCATCACCTCCAAGGGCGACGTCTACGACCCCCGCGTGTCCGTGCGCATCATGCGCGGCGAGGCGCAGAGCGCGGCCGACTACATCGATCTCCTCAACGAGCGCCGCTCGTTGATTGCGCGGGTCAACGCCCGCATCGCAGTCTTTGACGGGCTGGTGCTGCCGACCACCGCCAACACTCCGCCGAAGATCGCTGATCTCGCCGACGACAAGGCCTTCACCACCCAAAACATGCGCGCGCTGCGCAATTGCACCCTGATCAACATGATCGACGGCTGCGCCATCTCGCTGCCGGCGCATCGCGAGGGCGAGGTGCCCGTCGGCCTGATGCTTGCAGGCGCGGGTGGCTCCGATCGCCGCATCTTGGAGCTGGCTGCGGGCATGGAGGCCGTCATCCGTGTTTGACCTCACTTTCACCGTCGACGCGGAGGATACCACCACGCCGCTGACGCTGGCGATCGATCAGATGGTCATCGCCGGCTGGACCGGCCGCGATCCCGTTGCGCGCGACAAGCACATCGCCGAGCTGCAGGAGATGGGTATCGCCCCGCCGGCCTCCACCCCGATCTACTACCGCGCCTCGGCGCGGCGGCTGACCCAGGAAGACAGCATCGAATGCACCGGCGGAGACTCCTCCGGCGAGGTCGAGTTCGTGCTGATCGGCTGGCAGGGGCGCATCTTCGTCGGGTGCGGTTCCGACCACACCGACCGCAAGGTCGAGGCCTACAGCGTGACTGTCTCCAAGCAGATGTGCGACAAGCCGATTGCCTCGACGCTCTGGGAGCTCGAGGACGTCATCGGCCATTGGGACAAGATGATCCTGCGCTCCTACGCCACGATCAACGGCGAGCGCGTGCTCTACCAGGAGGGCACGCTGGACGCGATGCTGCCGGTCGCCGACCTGATCGCGCGAGGCTTCGAGGGCGGAAAATTCCCCGACGGCTGCGCCATGTTCGGCGGCACCTTCGCCGCCAAGGGCGGCATCCGCCCGGCCGAGCGCTTCGATTTCGAGCTCGAGGATCCCGTGCTGAAGAGGACGATCAGGCATGGCTACGACGTGGTGACGCTGCCGGTGAGGGGCTGATCTCTCTCCGCCGTGGTGGCGCGCGCCGCAGCTCTCTCCTCCGTCATTGCGCGCGAAGCGATCCAGACCGGTTCCGCGGTGGGACTCCGGATTGCTTCGCTCCGCTCGCGATGACGGAGAGGGACTCATCGGAAATCGGGTGGCGGAGCGAACGTCCGGCTGCGAAGGTGATTGCCATGACAATGACCGCACGTAAATCAGCTCAACTTTCGCTTCCTGACCTCGCCTCCCATGTCGAGGCCCTCGACTGGCCCCAAATCGCCGCCGAACTCGATTCCCACGGCTGCGCCGTGTTGAAGGGCCTGCTCACGCCCGACCAGTGCCGCGCCATCTCCGCCCTCTATCCCGACGACGAGCACTTCCGCAGCCGCATCGTCATGGGGCGCCACGGTTTTGGCCGCGGAGAATACAAATACTTCTCCTATCCGCTGCCCGATATCATCGCCCAACTGCGCCCGGCGCTCTACGCACATCTGCAAGGCGTCGCTAACAGCTGGAATGAGGCAATGGGGATCGACATCCGCTATCCCACGGCGCATGCGACCTTCCTGAAGCGCTGCCACGAGGCGGGGCAGCCGCGGCCGACGCCGCTGCTGCTGCAATACGAGGCTGGCGACTACAATTGCCTGCATCAGGATCTCTATGGCGAGCACGTGTTCCCGCTTCAGGTCGCGATTCTCCTGTCCGAGCCCGGCCGCGATTTCACCGGCGGCGAGTTCGTCCTGACCGAGCAGCGCCCGCGCATGCAGTCGCGCGCCGAGGTGGTTCCGCTGGCACAGGGCGATGCGGTTGCTTTCGCTGTGCATCACCGTCCGGTGCAGGGGACGCGCGGCACATATCGCGTTAATCTGCGCCATGGCGTCAGCCGGATCAGGTCCGGTCAGCGCCACACGCTGGGTGTGATCTTTCACGATGCCAAATGAGCGCCGCGATTGACGGCTGATCTGTTCGATAGCGTTGCCGAGGCCCAGCCGTCGCGCGAGGAAATCGCCGTCGGCGCCGTGCTGCTGCGCGGCTTCGTCAGGCCGATCGAAAGCGAGCTGATCGAAGCAGTGCGCGCCATCGTGGCGCAGTCGCCGTTCCGCCGCATGACGACGCCCGGCGGCTACCAGATGTCGGTCGCCATGACCAATTGCGGCGAGCGCGGCTGGATCACCGATCACACCGGCTATCGCTATGATCCCATCGATCCGCGCACCGGCGCGCCGTGGCCGGCGATGCCGCAAGTGCTGCGCGATCTCGCCCGCCGCGCCGCGGAGCAGGGTGGCTTCCAAAGCTTTGCGCCCGATGCCTGCCTGGTCAATCGCTACGAGCCCGGCACGCGGCTGTCGCTGCATCAGGACAAGGACGAGCTGGATTTCTCGGCACCGATCGTCTCGGTCTCGCTCGGCCTGCCCGCGACCTTCCTGTTCGGCGGCCTGGCGCGCGCCGACAAGCCGCGCCGTTTTCGGCTTGTTCATGGTGACGTCGTGGTCTGGGGCGGGCCTAGCAGGCTCGCCTTTCACGGCGTGGCGCCGCTCGCGGCGGGCGAGCACCCGCTGCTCGGGCGCATCAGGATCAATCTGACGTTCCGCCGGACGCGCTGATTTCCGGCTCCCGCGAGGGGAGAAGGGAAGAGTTCCGGAAAGCCGATGTCTCGTCTACGGCTTCGGCGGGTGAATGAACGCCCACGGGCTGACTTCCGAATCTCTCGTCACCTCGACCGAGATCAGATAGGGGCCGCCATGCGCGAGCGCCTTCTCCATCGCCGCCTTGAACTGATCCGGCGCGGTGACGCGCGCGGAGGCGACACCAAAGGATTCCGCCAACTTCACGAAGTCGGGATTGACCAGATCCGACGCCACCACGCGGCCGTCGAAGCGTTCGCGCTGGTCGCGGCGGACATTGCCATAGGCGTTGTTGTTGAACACCAGCGTCACCACGCCGATGTTGAACTGCACGGCGGTGGCGAGTTCCTGCACGCCGAACATGAAGCCGCCATCGCCGGTGATCGCCACCACGGGCTTGTCAGGATTGGCGACCTTGGCGCCGAGCGCGGTCGGGAAGCCGGAGCCGAGCGTGCCCTGATAGCCCGAGGTGATGAAGGTACGCGGCTGGTAGATCGGAAAGCCGTACCAGGAGGCGAAGCCGAACTGGGACAATTCGTCTGTGACGATTGCGCTCGCCGGCAGAACCTCACGCAAAATGTTGAGATAAGCCATCTGCGGCTGGACGCGCTGGATCTCTGCCAGCGCGGCCGCACTGGCCTCGCGGATCGCGGCGCGGCGGCTCGACGCCTTGCTGTAGCCCGCCTTGCTGACGGCGGCGGCGAGATCGGCGGTTGCGGCCTTGGCGTCAGCGACGATCGCGGTGTTCGACGGGTAGCGCCGCATCTCGACGGGATCGATGTCGATGCGGATGCTCTTGAGGCCGTCGGGCTGGTATGGCCAGCGCGACATGGTCGGCAACTCCAGCCGCGTGCCGATGCCGATCATCAGGTCCGTCTTCGGCCACAGCTTGTAGGCGGCGGCCATGGTCAGGCCAAGCTCGTGCGCATTGGAGACGATGCCGCGGCCGCTGCGGAAGGCGACCACGGGTGCATCGATCATTTCGGCCAGCTCGAGGATTTCCTCGCGCGCCTCGATCGCGCCGCTGCCGACGAAGATCATCGGCGCCTTGCTGCCTTTGATGAGCGCGGCGGCCTGCTTGATCATGTCAGGGTCGGGTTGCGGCGCGGGCAGTGGCTCCAGCACCTGCGCTGCGGCGGTGTCGGCGCGCTGCGTAAAAATGTCCCAGGGCATCTCGACCGAGGCGGGGCCGCGCCGGCCTGAGGTCATCTCCTGGAAGGCTCGTGCCACGGTGGTCGGCGCGTTAGCCGGATGTTCGATACGGTCAGCCCATTTCACATAGCTGCGCAAGGTGGCGAGCTGATCCGGCATCTCGTGCAGATGGCCGCGCCCCTTGCCGAGAAATTGCGTCGGCACCTGGCCGGTGACGCACAGCACCGGCTCGTTGCAGCCGAAGGCGGTGAGCAGCGCCGCGCTCGCATTGAGCACGCCGGGGCCGGGCACCACGCTGAATACACCTGGCTTGCCGCTCGAACGGGCATAGCCGAACGCCATGTAGCCGCAGGCCTGCTCGTGCCGCGCGCCGATGACCTTGAGCCGGGCTTGGTGGAAGGCGTCGAACAGGCCGTAGACCTGTGCGCCGGGCAGGCCGAACACGGTGTCGACACCGTGGGCGACGAGCCCGCTTACGATCGCTTCGCCGCCGGTGAGGGTGGTCATTGCATCATTCCAATCTTGTTCAGGCTTCGTCGACGACACCGTTGCGCAAGATGCCGATGCCTTCCGCGGCGACCTCGATCAAATCTCCGGGCTTCAGATAGCGCGGCGGATCGAACCGCGCACCGGCGCCGGTCGGCGTGCCCGTGACGATGATGTCGCCGGGCACGAGCGTCGCGAAGGTCGAGATATAGCTGATGAGATAGCGGAACGGAAACATCAGCCGGCTGGTGCGGTCGTCCTGCCTCAGCTCGCCGTTGACATGCGTGGTCAGGCGGATATCGGCAAGCTGGGCTTCCCTGGTGTAAGGCACCAGCCATGGCCCGAGGCTGCCGCTGGAATCGAAATTCTTGCCCTGCGTGACGTTGAATTTGGCGTGGCGCAGCCAGTCGCGCACCGAGCCTTCGTTGCAGAGCGTCAGTGCGGCGATGTGATCGAGCGCGGCGCTTCCCTTGATGTGCCGGCCCTCCTTGCCGATCACCAGCACGATCTCGCCCTCGTAGTCGAGCTGCGCCGAAGCGTGCGGACGCACCAGTGGCGTGTCGTGGCCGACGAATGAGCGTGGCCCCCGCATGAACATGCTCGGATATTTCGGCGCGTCCTGGCCGTCCTTGTACTCGGCATTGCGGTCAGGATAGTTGACGCCGATGCAGATGATCTTTTCCGGTGCGGGCACCGGCGGCAGCCAGGTGATCTCGCTGAGCGCGTGAACCGGCGTGCGGCCGGCGGCTTCCTCGGCAAGGCTCACCAGCTTGCCGGCCGCGATGATCTCGCGCAGCGTCGGATAGTCTTTCGCATAGCGCGCCGAGAGATCGACAATGCCGCCCTCCAAGACGGCGCCGTAACGGGTTTCACCCTTGACCGAGTAGGTGGCGAGGCGAGGGAGTTTCATGGCTCAATCCGCCACCAGCACGTCGGCCACGAATTTCGGCTCGCGCACGGCCTGGCCCGGGAACGGCGAGCCCTGCTCGAACCAGGAGCGCGGCGCCGGCGCGCCCCACAGCGTCTGGCGGCGCGGATCGCGCAGCGACCAGCGCAGCGGTTCGTGGTCGTGATCTCCGGTAAAGTAATCGCTGGTGTAGAGCTCCAGCCGATGTCCATCAGGATCGCGGACGTAAAGGAAGAATGCGTTCGAGATGCCGTGACGGCCGGGGCCGCGCTCGATGTTCTTGACGAAACCTGCGGAGGCCATGACGTCGCAGAGATGGATGATGTTCATCGCTGTCGGCGTCCAGTAGGCGAAATGATGCAGCCGCGGGCCCTTGCCGTTGGTGATCGCAAAATCGTGGACATTGCCCTTGCGATGCATCCAGGCCGCCGCGATGCGGCCATTCGGTCCGTCCTCTTCGGCGTATTCGGTGAGGCGGAAGCCGAGCCGCGCGTAGAACTCGACGGTGTCCTGCACCTCGGCCGCAAATACGTTGAAATGATCGAGCCGCTGCGGGTGGCATCCCCGGTAGAGATCGAAGCGGCGCAGCAGATGCGGTCGGCGCTCCATCGCCGCATAGAGCTCGATCTCGAAGCCGAAGGGGTCGGTGAATTGCAGCGTGCGGCCCTGGAACGGCTGATCGACGAAAGCGTAGCCAAGACCGTTCTCGGAGAGAAACTTTGCCGCCTTGTCGAGATCGCCGTCATTGCCGACCTTGAAGCCGAGCCGGTTACAGGCCGGCACCGCCGCCTTGCGCAGCACCAGCGAGTGGTGCTGATGCTCTTCGGCCGCGCGCAGGTAAACGACGTCATCGTCGGAATCCTCGACATGCAGGCCGACGACCGTCTCGTAGAACGCGCGGCTCAACTTCAGGTCGGTGACGCCGAGCACGACGTGGCTGGAGCGGATGATGTTGAACGGCGGCTCGAAGATATGTTGCGGTACGGGCATTTGCGTTTCCCCTCGGAGCGACGAGCGTCAGAGTCCCAGTTTCTGGATCTTGTGCGTGCCCCGCGCCAGCGAGACATGCTTGGTCTCCATGTAGAAGTCGAACGAGTAGTCGCCGCCGTCGCGGCCGATGCCCGAGGCCTTCATGCCGCCGAACGGCGTCGGCAGATGGCGGACGTTTTCCGAGTTCAGCCAGATCATGCCGGCCTCCAGCGCGTCGGCGACGCGCAGCGCGCGGCCGACATTGTCGGTCCAGACATAGCCGGTGAGACCATAACGGATGTCGTTGGCGATCTCGATCGCTTCTGCTTCGTCCTTGAAGGGCAGCACGGTCAGGAAGGGGCCGAACACCTCCTCCTGTGCCACGCGCATCTTGCCGTGCGCACCTGTGACCAGCGTCGGCTCGACATAGTGGCCGCCGCCCGGGCCGTCATAGGCCTTGCCGCCGACCGCGATGGTGGCGCCATCCTGGCGCGCGACGTCGAAGTAGGAGCAGACCTTTGCCAGATGCCTCTCGTGGATCAAGGGCCCGATCTCGGTCGCGGGATCCAGGGGATGGCCGACCTTCAGCGCCTTTACGCGCGCCGTCAGCTTCGCCACGAATTTTTCGGCGATGGTCTGCTGGACCAGCAGCCGGCTCGAGGAGGTGCAGCGCTCGCCATTGAGCGAGTAGATCATGAACACGACGGCATCGAGCGCGCGGTCGAGATCGGCATCGTCGAACACGATCACCGGGTTCTTGCCGCCGAGCTCGAAATGAACGCGTTTCAGGGTCGGCGCGCCCTGGACCATGATGGCGGAGCCCGTCGCGCTCTCGCCGACGAAGCCGATCGCCTTGATGGCGGGATGTTCGGTCAGCGCCTTGCCGGCTTCTTCGCCGAAGCCGTGCACGGTGTTGAGCACACCGTCGGGCACGCCGGCGTCCTTGGCGAGCTTTGCCAGAACAGCGGCCGTCACCGGCGACCATTCGGCCGGCTTGTGCACCACCGTGCAGCCGGCTGCGAGCGCGGGAGCGATCTTCCAGGTTGAGAGCATGAACGGCGTGTTCCAGGGCGTGATCACGCCGACCGGGCCGATCGGGACGCGCGTCGAAATGTTCCAATGCTCGTCGCTCGGCGTACTGAGGCCATCGCGCGCCTCGGCGCATTTGTCGGCGAAGAAGCGGAAATTCTCGGCCGCCCGAATCGCGGCCTTGGCCATGAAGCGATAGGCCTGCCCGGTGTCGATGCATTCGAGCACGGCGATGTCTTCGGCGTTGTCCTCGATCGCGTCCGCGACGCGATGCAGCAGCTTCTTCCGCATCGCGGGGCCCATGTCCCGCCAGGATTTGAACGCGAGCGCGGCGGCGGTGGCCGCGCGATCGATATCCTCGGCGTTGCCCCGGGCGACGCTCGCGAGCGTTGCACCATCCACCGGCGATTTCGTCTCGAACCTCTCGCCCGAGATCGACGGGACGATCTTGCCGTCGATCATGTGATCGATCCCGTCCGCCTGCAGCTTCTTCAGCAGCGGCGCTGCGCGGTCGCGATTGGCCTGGAACATGTCGGCTTTGGGTGTTGGCTTATCCATGGGCTGTCTCCACTTTCAGGGCGTCGTGGATGTTGTTGCGCTTCCAGCTGGTGTCCTTGTCGTTGATCTGCATGTCGAACGACAGGGCGAACTTGCCGGCGGTGAAGACAGGATCAAGATGCTTCGAGAGCGCCTGGAAGACGTGCTCACCCGCTTTCTGGCGAGTCGGAAGATCGCGCCCCTCGCCGATGCGCAGCACCATGTCCAGGAAACCGTAGTCCTGCCCGGCGTCGGCGATCGCATAATGCTCGCATTTGATGGCGCGGACGCGGATGCCGCCGAGCGGGAAGATGCCCGTCTCGACCGCGGCCTTGCGCACGACTTCGCAGACGGCGCCGATGTCGAGGCGGCTGTCGAGATTGGCCGAATATTCGATCGTAAAATGCGGCATGGCGGTTTCATTCCCCGTGTCGTCTTATTGCTTTCTAAGCGAAGTAGCAGCTGACCGAGCCGTAGGCGCCATAATCGGCTTGAATTGTGTCGCCCCTGCGGGTCTCGATCGGACGGATGAAGGAGCCGGCGAGCACGATCTGGCCGGGCTCCAGCGCAAGCCCGAGCGGCGCGATCTTATTCGCGAGCCAGGCCACCGATGTGGCGGGATGGTTGAGCACGCCGGCCGCAAGGCCGGTCTCTTCCAGCTGACCGTTCTTGAAGCAGAGCGCACCGATCCAGCGCAGGTCCGCCTGCAGCGGCCGGATCGGCCGGCCGCCGAGCACGATGCCGGCATTCGCGGCATTGTCTGCGATGGTATCATGGATCTTGCGCGTGGCTTTGGTGTTGGGGTCGACGCGCTCGATGCGCGTGTCCAGGATCTCGAGCGCCGGCACCACGAAGTCGGTGGCGTTGAGCACATCGAACATGGTGCAATCGGGTCCTTCGAGCCGCTTGCTCATGACGAAGGCAAGCTCAGCCTCGACGCGGGTGGCGATGAAGCGCTCGCTCGGGACGAGGCCGCCATCGGCGAAGAACATGTCGTCGAGCAGCACGCCGGAGTCAGGCTCGTTGATGTCAAGCGCGCTCTGCATCGCCTTCGAGGTCAGGCCGATCTTGTGGCCTTTGACGCGGCGTCCCTCGGCAACCTTGATATCGACCCACGCCTTCTGAATCGCGTAGGCATCGGCGATGGTGATGTAAGGGAAGTCCTGCGAGAGCTGCCGGATCTGCACGCGGGTCTTTTCCGCCTGGTGCAGACGGTTCGCCGAAGCCTGGATATCGTCTTTGGAAAGCGCCATTGATGATCGACCTATGTCGCGGTGCCGGGAGATGCTTAACATGTTAAGTGAATGGGTCAAACACAATTTGAACTTTGCTGCACTGCAAACGTTTCGCGGTCTGAAAGGGCGTCATGGTGAAAAGACCCGCTGACCCCGCCAACGGCGACGCATCTGCGGCGCGACAAGTGCCGATGCGCGATTTCTCGCGCTCGCTGCCGATGTCCTTGCTCAGGGCACGCGAAGCGGTGATGCGGCAATTTCGTCCCAATCTGCGCGAGCACGGTCTGACCGAGCAGCAGTGGCGCATCCTGCGCGCGCTCGCCGCCATCGAGGCCGCCGAGGTGACGGAACTTGCGCGTACCGCGTTTCTCCTCGGGCCGAGCCTGTCGCGGATCCTGCGCGATCTCGAGGCGCGCAATCTGATCGAGCGCAGGACGGCAAAGACGGATCAGCGCCGCAGCATGGTCTCGATCTCCAGGGAAGGCGTCAAGCTGATGGCGTCGGTCGCGCCGTCCTCCGAGGCGATCTATGCCGAAATCACGCAGCGTTTTGGCGCGCGCAAGCTCGCCGAGTTGCAGGAGATGCTTGGAGAGCTCGAAGAAAGTCTGGCGGGACTAGGCGGCGACGGGACTGGTGCCGAGGAGTGAAAGCGCATACGCGCGGCCGGGCGACGCCAGCCAAGGACATCGCCGGTGTTTTTCGGTCAAAGGCGCTGATTCCCCGCAATCCCGAGTAGAAAAAACCCCGATAGACCGCACCAGGGCAGCATTCTCTTGCCGGACGGCACCGGGGCGGCGATAGTGACCGCACCTCGCGAGGCCGTCAGCTAAAGCGCGACCGCATAGGTCTTGCGTCATTGCGAGCGTAGCGCGGCGGCCCGGTTCGCGGTAACAGCGAGATCGTGCTGTGGCGGCGCCCAGTGCGGGACGAAGGTCCAATAACACCGTCCAAGAACACGGTCCCAAACGAACGAAGAAGGAAGGCAACGTGGCGAATAAGGTCAAGGAAATCTGGAAGTCGGGCAAGGCCGTCGTCAATGCGTGGCTGGCTATACCCTCCGGCTTCTCGGCTGAGATGATCGCGCAATGCGGCTTCGACAGCGTCACGGTCGACATGCAGCATGGCGTGCAGGATTATCTGTCGATGGTGCAGTGCTTCCAGGCCATGGACAAGCATCCCGTGACCCCGATGGTCCGCGTGCCCTGGAACGAGCCCGGCATCATCGGCAAGGTTCTCGACGGCGGCGCCTATGGCGTGATCTGCCCGATGGTCAACACGGCCCAGGAAGCCAGGAACCTCGTTTCCTATTCCAAATATCCGCCGCAGGGCGTCCGCTCAAACGGCCCGATCCGCGCCGGCATGTACGGCACCGCAGGCTCTTATCAGAAGACCGCGAACGCCGACACCATCCTGCTGCCGATGATGGAGACGAAGACGGCTGTCGAGAACATGGAAGCGATCTTCGACGTCGAGGGCATCGACGGCGTCTATATCGGGCCGTCCGATCTCGGTTTCTCCTACGGCCTCGAGCCGAAGCTCGATCGCACCGAGCCCGAGATCCTCGCGATCTACGAGAAGATCATTAGGGAGTGCGGCAAGCGCGGCCTCAATGCGGGCATCCATTGCAGCGGCGCCGAAGGTGCTGCGCGAGCCATCAACATGGGTTTCAAGCTGGTGACGCTCTCAAACGAGGTTGGCCTGATGACCACCTACGCCAAGATGCAGGTCAACGCGACCCGCAAGGATTCGGCCGGCAAGGCCTAGGAAACTTGCGAATGGCGAATGGGGAGTAGCGAATAGCGCTACTCCCCTTTTCCATTCGGAACTCGCCACTCACTATTCGCCCAAGGAGACTCCCATGACCATCAGCCCCGTCATCCGCCTCCATCCCGATGATGGCGTGCTGATTGCGCGCGCGAGCCTGCCGCCGGGGACGGTCGTCGCCGACGGCGTGACCACTGTCGAGCGCATTCCCTCCGGCCACAAGGTTGCGATCAAGCCGTTCGCCGTCGGCGAGCCTGTCATCCGCTACGGCCAGATCATCGGCTTTGCGACCGCGCCCATCGCGCCGGGCCAGCACGTGCATGTGCAGAACATCGGCATGGGCGATTTCGCCAAGGACTATGCCTATTGCGCCGACGTCAAGCCGACGCCGAACTTCGACCTGCCGGCGACCTTCGAGGGCATCCGCCGTCCTGACGGCCGCGTCGCCACGCGCAATTACATCGGCATCCTCACCTCCGTGAATTGCAGCGCGCATGTCGCGGGCCTCGTCGCCGACGTCTTCAAGAAGAATCCCTTCACCGGCGACAATCCGCTGGCCGAATTCCCCAACGTCGACGGCGTGGTCGCGCTGACCCACAAGACCGGCTGCGGCATGACGCAGAACGAGCCGCTCGCGCTGCTCCGCCGCACGCTCGGCGGCTATGCGCGGCACGTCAATTTCTCCCACGTCATCGTGCTCGGCCTCGGTTGCGAGGTGAACCAGATCGGCGGGCTGATGGAAGAGCAGAAGCTCGCCGGCCGCCTGCGCGCGATGGACATCCAGGAGGTCGGCGGCACCCGCAAGACGGTGGAAGCCGGCATCGCCTTCGTGCGCGAGGCGCTCGCCGACTCCAATAAGGTGAAGCGCGAGCCCGTGCCGGTGAGCGAGCTCACCGTGGCGCTGCAATGCGGCGGTTCGGACGGTTATTCCGGCGTGTCGGCCAATCCGGCGCTGGGTGCGGCGAGCGATCTCATCGTGCGTCACGGCGGTACCGTCATTCTGTCGGAAACGCCGGAGACCTACGGCGCCGAGCATCTCTTGACGCGCCGCGCGGTCAGCCGCGAGGTCGGCGAGAAGCTCGTCGATCTGATGCGCTGGTGGGACGAATACACTGAGCGCGAAGGCGCCGAGATGAACGCCAATCCGAGCCCCGGCAACAAGGCCGGCGGTCTCACCACCATCCTGGAGAAGTCGCTCGGCGCGATGGCGAAGGCGGGCACCACCAATCTCGTCGACGTGCTGCGCTACGCCGAGCCGGTGACCAAGCGCGGCTTCGTGTTCATGGACACGCCCGGCTACGATCCGGTCGCCGCAACCGGCCAGGTCGCCGGCGGCGCCAATCTCGTCTGCTTCACCACCGGCCGCGGCAGCGTGTTCGGCTGCAAGCCGGCGCCCTCGATCAAGCTTGCCACCAACACGCCCATGTACAAGCGCATGGAAGAGGACATGGACGTCAATTGCGGCACCATCCTCGAGGGCGAGGAGACCGTCCAGGAGTGCGGCCAGCGCATCTTCGATCTCATCCTGAAGACCGCCTCGGGACAGCGGACCAAGAGCGAAAGCTTCGATTTCGGCGGCGCCGAGTTCGCGCCCTGGGTGTTAGGGGCGACCATGTGAGAGGGGCGAATGGCCAACAGGGAGTAGCGAATAGAGCAAGTCTTCGGCAATTCGCCGTGCGCTACTCACCACTCGCCCGTGCCGTAGGCACGCACTGCCCGTTGTTAGTGCTTGATCGAGGTCACATCAGGTGTTCTGCTCAAAAAAGCTGCTGGAGCACCGCACCCCGTGTCGATCTACGTCGCACTGCATCACGTCACGCACTACAAATACGACCGCCCGATCGATCTGGGACCGCAAACCATACGCCTGCGGCCGGCGCCGCACACGCGGACGCCAATCCTGAGCTATTCGCTCAAGGTCACGCCATCAAATCATTTCGTGAACTGGCAGCAGGATCCGCAAGGTAACTGGCTCGCCCGCTACGTCTTCCCGGAAAAGACCACCGAGCTGAAATTCGAGGTCGACTTCACGGCGCAGATGACGACGGTCAATCCGTTCGATTTCTTCGTCGAGCCCTACGCCGACAGCTTTCCGTTCGAATATCCCCGGGATCTCAAGAGCGAGCTGGCGCCGTATCTCGAGACCATCAAGCCCGATCCAGCGTTCGCCAAATATCTGGCCTCGATTCCGCGCGAGGCGCCGAACACGGTCAACTTCCTGGTCGAGCTCAATCGCGAACTGCAGAAGAAGATCAACTACATCATCCGCATGGAGCCTGGCGTGCAGACGCCGGAGGAGACGCTGACCTCCTGCGCCGGATCATGCCGCGACTCCGCCTGGCTGTTGATCCAGACCTTCCGTCATCTCGGTCTCGCCGCCCGTTTCGTCTCCGGCTATCTGGTCCAGATCCGCCCCGACATCGACCCGATCGAGGGACCGCCCGAGGTCGAGAACGACTTCACCGATCTGCACGCCTGGGCCGAGGTTTACCTGCCCGGCGCGGGCTGGATCGGCTTCGATGCGACATCAGGCATGTTGGCAGGCGAGGGGCACATCCCCGTTGCCGCCACGCCGCATTATCGCTCTGCCGCGCCAATCTCCGGCGCTGCCAGTTTTGCCGAAGTCGAGTTCGCCTTCGACATGAGCGTGCGACGTATCCGCGAGGCGCCGCGCATCACAAAACCGTTCTCCGACGAGTCGTGGGCGCGACTCAACGATCTCGGCGAGCAGGTCGATGGCGATCTCGCGGCGCAAGACGTGCGGCTCACCATGGGCGGCGAGCCGACTTTCGTGTCCGTGGATGATCTCGAAGCGGCGGAATGGAACACGGAAGCTGTGGGCCCGACCAAGCGCGCCCTTGGCGACGAACTGATCCGCCGCCTGCGCACGCGCTTTGCGCCGGGCGGTCTGCTGCATTACGGGCAGGGCAAGTGGTATCCGGGCGAGAGCCTGCCGCGCTGGGCCTTCGGCCTCTACTGGCGCAAGGACGGCGCGCCGATCTGGAAGAATGCCGACCTGATCGCGAAGATCGAAAATCCCAGGCGGGCCCAGACCGAGGACGCCGAGGATTTCATGGAAGGTATGGCCGCGCGTCTGGGGCTCGATCCCGGCTACATCATCCCGGCCTACGAGGACACGGTCTACTGGCTTCAGAAGGAAGCCGAGCTTCCGCTCAATGTCGATCCCTCCAACTCGCAATTGTCCGATCCCGAAGCGCGTGCGCGCATGGCGCGGGTGTTCAATCAGGGCCTCCGCGCGCCACGCGGCTTCGTGCTGCCCGTGCAGCGCTGGAATGCGCCGCCGCGCTGGCGCAGCGAGCGCTGGCAACTCCGGCGCGGTCACCTGTTCCTGTCGCCGGGCGATTCCCCGCTCGGTCTGCGCCTGCCGATCGGCTCGCTCGGCTACGTGCCGCCCAATCAATATCCCTATGTCGTCGAGCAGGACCCGATGGAGGCGCGCGGCAAGCTTCCGGTGTTCACGCTCCCCGAGCGCCCGAAAGCGCCGCCGCGGGTCGCGCCCGAGCAGCTCAACACGTCGATTCCCGTCCGGACCGCGCTGTCCATCGAGCTTCGCGACGGCGTGATCTGCGCGTTCATGCCACCGGTCGAGCGCATCGAGGATTATCTCGAACTGGTCGCGGCGGTCGAGGCCACCGCCGAGGAGATGCGGCTCCAGGTCCATGTCGAAGGCTATGCCCCGCCATTCGATCCGCGCATCGAGGTGATCAAGGTGACGCCCGACCCTGGTGTCATCGAGGTCAACATCCAGCCGGCGCAGAGCTGGCGCGAGGCGGTCGAGATCACCTCCGGCCTCTACGAGGACGCCGGCAAGGTGCGTCTCGGCGCCAATCGCTTCCTCGTCGACGGCCGCCATACCGGCACCGGCGGCGGCAATCACGTCGTGATCGGCGGCTCGAGCCCGCAGGATTCGCCGTTCCTGCGCCGCCCCGATCTGCTGAAGAGCCTCGTGCTGTACTGGCAGCGGCATCCGTCGCTGTCCTATTTCTTCTCCGGCCTCTTCATCGGCCCGACCAGCCAGGCGCCGCGCATCGACGAAGCTCGCCATGACAGCATCTACGAGCTCGAGATCGCGCTCTCGCATGTGCCGCCGCCGGGCTATCAGGCGCCGCTATGGCTGGTGGACCGGCTGTTCCGGCATCTGCTCGTCGACATCACCGGTAACACCCATCGCGCCGAGATCTGCATCGACAAGCTCTATTCGCCTGACGGTCCCACCGGGCGGCTCGGCCTCGTCGAATTCCGCGCGCTCGAAATGCCGCCGGACCCGCGCATGTCGCTGGCGCAGCAACTCTTGATCCGCGCGCTGATCGCAAAATTCTGGCGCGAGCCGCAACAAGGCAAGTTCGTGCGCTGGGGCACCGCGCTGCATGATCGCTTCATGTTGCCACATTTCATCTGGGAAGATTTCCAGAACGTGCTCTCCGAACTCAAGACATCAGGTTATCCGTTCGAGCCGGAATGGTATCTGGCCCAGCTCGAATTTCGCTTTCCCGCCTTTGGCCGCATCCACCATGGTGGCGTGACGCTGGAATTGCGCCAGGCCCTGGAGCCCTGGCATGTGCTCGGCGAGGAAGGGGCGGCCGGCGGCACCGTGCGCTACGTCGATAGCTCGGTCGAGCGGCTTCAGGTCAAGGCGGAGGGTTTTGTGGAGGGCCGCCACGTCGTGGCCTGCAACGGCCGCCGCCTGCCGATGACCTCGACCGGCCGCTCAGGCGAGGCCGTGGCGGGCGTCCGCTTCAAGGCCTGGCAGCCGGCCTCCGGCCTGCATCCGACCATCCCGGTCCACGCGCCCCTGACGTTCGACCTGATCGACACCTGGAACGGCCGCTCGCTCGGCGGCTGCGTCTACCACGTTGCCCATCCCGGCGGTCGCAACTACGACACCAAGCCCGTCAACACGTACGAGGCCGAGGCGCGGCGGCTGGCGCGCTTCCAGGACCACGGCCATACGCCCGGCCCGATGCAGCCGCCGCCCGAGGAACGCACAAATGAATTTCCGCTGACCCTCGACTTGCGGACACCGCTCCTGCAATGAGTATGGGGGTGGGGCAGGGAGAGGCGCATGGGCGAGGGCGCGGCCGAACAGGACAAGGCGGGTCAGGCACAAGGACAGCGTGAAGGCCAGCGCCGCCTTGCGCAGTGGGTCCGCGATTACAGCCGCCTGCCCGGCATTCCCGACGAATTTCTCGGGCCTGACGGCGCCCCGCGCGCGGTCTGGAGCCGGTTCTTCGATGCTTTCGGCACGCTCGCGCCCGACGAGGTCGAGCGGCGCTTCGGCATGGCCGATCGTCACCTGCGGGAGGCGGGCGTCACCTACCGCGCGCCAGGCGACAGCGCCGACCGGCCCTGGGCGATCAGCCATCTGCCCCTGCTGATTGACGAAGCCGACTGGACGCAGCTCTCTGCCGGCATCACCCAGCGGGCCGAGCTCTTGGAGCTCGTGCTGCGCGACATCTATGGAGAGGGGCGGCTGGTGGCGGAAGGCGCGCTGCCCGCGGGCGCGATCGCCGGCAGCCCCGAATTCCTCCGGCCCGTCTGCGGCGTGCCGCCGCCCGGCGGGCGTTATCTCTCGCTCTATGCCGCCGATGTCGGCCGCGGCCCTGATGGCCGCTGGTGGGTGCTCGGCGATCGCACGCAGGCGCCGTCAGGCGCGGGCTACGCGCTGGAGAACCGCCTGGTTCTCTCGCGCGCCTTCTCCGATCTCTACAAGTCGATGAACGTGCCGCGCGTCGCGCCGTTCTTCGAGGCGTTTCGCGATTCACTTCGCGCGCGCGCGGATCGCGACGAGCCGCGCATCGGCGTGCTCACGCCCGGCAGTTTCAGCGAGACCTATTTCGAGCACGCGACGTTGGCGCGCTATCTCGGCTTCCTGCTGGTCGAGGGTGACGATCTCGCCGTGAGCGACAATCGCATCCACATCCGTACCGTCGCAGGGTTGAAGCGGCTGGACGTCCTCCTTCGCCGCGTCGACTCCAATTCGCTCGATCCGCTCGAGCTCGATGCCTCCTCGCATCTCGGCGTGCCCGGCCTGATCGACGTGCTGCGCAAGGACGGCGTCGTCGTCGCCAACATGCCGGGCTCGGGCGTCCTGGAGGCGAGGGCGCTGCTCGGCTTCCTGCCGGCGCTCAGCCGTCGCCTGCTCGGCGAAGAGCTGAAGATGCCGCACATCGCGACCTGGTGGTGCGGCCAGAAATCGGCGCGCGACGAGGTGTTGTCCCGGCTCGACGAGGTCGCGATCGAAGGCGCTTATCGGCGCGGCGTGCCCGGCTTCGATACGAGCGGCCCGGTGCTGGCGAGCGAGCTCGACGCGGCCGGACACCGGCGCCTGATCGATGCCATCAGCGCGCGCGGTATGGATTATGTCGGCCAGGAGGTGGTGCGGCTCTCCACCATGCCGGTCTGGGAGCAGGGCCAGCTCACGCCACGCCCCTTCGTGCTGCGCGTGTTTGCCGCCGCGACGCCCGACGGCTGGGCGATCATGCCCGGCGGTTTCTGCCGGATCGCCGAGCGGCCGGATGCACGTGCGGTGTCGATGGGCGACGGCGCGCGCGCTGCCGACGTCTGGGTGGTCTCGGACAAGAAGGTGGCGACCGCGTCCCTGCTGCCGGCGACCGACAAGGTGCGCATCCGCCGGATCGCCGGCGTGTTGCCGAGCCGGGCCGCCGACAATCTGTTCTGGCTCGGCCGCTATCTCGAGCGTGCGGAGGCAACCTTGCGTCTCGTGCGCGCCCTGGGCTCGCCGAGCGGCCCCAACAAGGGCACCTCCGCCTCGCTGCAATCGGCCGAGCGCATCCAGCGCCTGCTGGTGACCTGGGGCGCGATCTCGCAGACCTCGCGCGCCGCACCGGGGCGGATCGTCGCCGAAGCGTTGCAGAGCGAGGCGCGGTTCGGCTCGGCACTGTCGCTGGTACGCGCGGCATTGCGCACGGCGACCTCCTTGCGCGAGCGGCTGTCGCCCGATGCCTGGCAGGTCATCACCGAGATGGCCGAGCGCCTTGCCTACGAGGTCGAGGACGACGACAGCGTGCTGAGCGCGGCCGAGTTGACCTTGCAGGAGCTTGCGAGCTTCGCGGGCCTCGCACAGGAGAACATGAACCGCGCCGCCGGTTGGCGCTTCCTCGATATCGGCCGCCGCACCGAGCGCGCCATCAACACCACGCGTTTTGCCCGGCAGTTTGCTTATGACGAGGCCTGCGACGAGGATCTCGACATCCTGCTGACACTGGTGGATTCCCAGATCACCTATCGCTCGCGCTATTTGCTGGCGCCCATCCTGGCGCCGGTTCGCGACCTCGCGGTGCTCGACAGCTACAATCCGCGCTCGGTCGCATTCCAGGTCGCGACCCTGAACGAGCACATCGCGGCATTGCCGAGCCTGAAGGAGCACGGTCTGATCGAAAAGCCGCAGCGGCTCGCGGTGGCGGTGCAGGCGATGCTGGCCACTGCCGAGGCCGAGAAGCTCGAGGCCAAGACGCTGTTCGCGCTGGAGCAGGATCTACTCAGCCTCGCCGAGGCGATCGGGCTGCATTATTTCCCGCACGGCCCGAATGCGAGCCGGCCGGAAAAGCTGACGGGGCTGGCGTGATCTACGACATCAGGCATGTCACCACTTACGAGTATGAGAGCCCGGTCAGCTTCGCGCGCTGCACGCTGCGGCTCGAGCCGAAGAGCGGTCACGGTCAGGACTTGATCTCGTACAAGCTCGAGATCCGTCCGCGTCCGTCCGAGCGCCATGTCCGCCGCGACTTCTTCGGCTCGCTGACGGAGAGCGTGGTGATCGAGGCTGCGCATCGCAATTTGCGCATCGATTCACGTTCTCGTGTCTGCGTTGCGCGCAAGCCGCCGGCGCGCGATGCCGTCAGCCCGTCCTGGGAGAGCATCCGGGACGTCGCGTTTGAGGCGACCAGCCTCGGGCCGGCCTCGCCGGTCGGCTATGTCTTTGCGAGCCCGCTGGTGCCGGTGCTGCGTCCCGTCAGTGCCTATGCCGCCGAGAGCTTTGCGCCCGGTGTCGGCATCCTCGTCGGCGCCGTCAATCTCATGCATCGGATCCGCACGGAGTTTCGCTACGACCCCAAGGCCACGGTGATCTCGACGCCGCTCCACGAAGTGTTCGACAAGCGTCACGGCGTCTGCCAGGATTTTGCGCACGTCATGATCGCAGGACTTCGCGGGCTCGGCCTGCCGGCGGCCTATGTCAGCGGCTATCTGCGCACCATTCCGCCGCCGGGCCAGCCGCGTTTGCAGGGCGCCGACGCGACCCATGCCTGGGTGTCGCTGTGGTGCGGCGCCGATCTCGGCTGGATCGATTTCGATCCGACCAACGATCTCCTGGTCGCCAATGACCACATCACGCTGGCGGTCGGCCGGGACTTCTCCGATGTGTCGCCGGTCGACGGCATCATCGTCGGCTCGCCCAAACAGAAGCTCGGCGTCGCCGTGGACGTGTTGCTGGTGGAGTGAACGTGGTTTCACCGCTCCCGTTTTGTGAACGAATGCGTACAGCTGAGGGAAATTTGTTTCTCCGTGTTTCCTGGATGTGCCGAACGCAGGTTCATTAACACGCTATTAACGCTGCCCCGCGACATATTGGCTCACTTTCAACGATGCTGAAGCCGAACCCATGGTCGAGGGACTTGCATTGCTGACGGACGCCGCCGAGCAGGTGGCACTGTCGCGGATCTTGCGCAGCTTCAGGCCGAACCTGACGATCTGGCCGGCCTCGAGCATCGCGGAGCTTCGCAAGATCGACGCCGCGGCCCTTCGCGATTCCCGATTGGTCGCCTTTGCTTCCGGCGTCATCGTGCAATCGGACCTGCTCGCGCGCTTCGGCCATGGCGCCTTCAATTTTCATCCGGGGCCGCCGAGCTATCCGGGCTGGGCCCCGGCCCATTTCGCGCTCTATGACCGCGCAGACAGCTTCGGCGTGACCTTTCACGCCATGGCGTAGCGGGTCGATTCCGGTACGATCCTCGACGTCGTGTCGTTTCCGATTCCGCCGGCCAGCACCCTCATGGGGCTCGGCGAGCTCGCTTATGCGCACCTGCTGCAACTGTTCGAAATATGGGCCGAGCCGCTGGCGCGCGAGACCGCACTGACGCCGCGCTGTGCGCTGCCGTGGAGCGGCCGCACCAACACCCGCCGCAGATACAAGGACGCCTGCGACATCCCGCTGGATATTTCCCGGGACGAATTGCAGCACCGCATGCGCGCCTTCGGCGGCAATCATTACGGGATCGCGCCGGCGATCAATCTGCACGGTGTCATTTTCACGGCGTCATCTTCGGAGAGCGCATGACGTCAGTGTCGATGGCTCATGAGCTGCCGCCCACCGGCTCGCCGGGCATGGCCGAGCTGCTGCGCGCCGGGCGCGAGCACTACCGGCGCGGCGAGATCAAGCCCGCGATTGCTGCGTTTCAGGCCGGGCTCGCGCTGGCGGCGACGGTGTCGATCGGCGTCGCGGTCGACGGCGGCGCCGACTTGCATGCAGCACTCGCCAATGCCTTCATGCTCTGCGACGATATCGGCTCCGCCGCCGAGAACTACAAGGCGGCCTTGCGCATCGCGCCGCATCTCGTTGCCTGCTGGTGCAACCTCGGCATCGTACACCAGCGCGGCGGCCGGACGCAGGACGCGATCTCGCTTTACCTGGAAGCGCTGCGGCGCAATCCAGGCCATCGCCCTTCGCGCACGAATCTGGTCCAGGCACTGGTGACGACGCGGCAGTTCGGAATCGCGAAAACGCTTCTGCTCGAATTGCTCGAGGAGACGCCCGAGGATGCCGATCTGCGCAGCCAGCTCGGCAAGCTCTGCTTCGAGCTCGGCGAGACCGGCGAGGCGGTGGCACAGTTCGAGCGAGCGGTCGCGCTCGCGCCCGAACAGGCCCAGAATTTCTACTGGGTCGGAGCGATCCGTCAGGCGCGCGGCGAGTTGGAGGCGGCACGGGCCGCTTACGCCCACGCCGCACACGTGCATCCGATCCTGCGCCGGCAAGCAACTCAATCGCCGCCGGCGTTTCGGGCGCTGGCCTTGTTTGCGCCCTTCGTCGGCAACACGCCGGTCGAATTTCTCTTCAAGGACTGCGCCTACCAGACCAATATCCTGTCGCTGTTATCAGGTAGCCAGCCGGATATCGCGCTGTTGGCGCGCGAGGCTGATGTCGTCATCAATCTCCTCTCCGACGCCGATCAGGGCGCTGAACTGCTTCCTCTCGCCATCACGATCGCGCGAAGCCTCGGAAAACCCGTCGTCAACGATCCCGCAAAAATCCAGAATACCACGCGCGATGCCACGGCGCTGGCACTCGCAGACGTCGCAGGCTGCCGCGTGCCACGCACCATCCGGGTCGCGGCCGGCAAGGAGCTTGCGGGCGGGCTCGAGCTCGTCTTCCCGGTGCTGGCGCGTCAGGCCGGCATGCATGGCGGCGACGTTTTCGAGAAGCTCGATGACGCCGCGGTGCTGACCGCGTTTCTCGCGGCTCATGCCGACCATGATCGCTACGTGATCGACTATATCGACTATCGCTCCGCCGACGGCTTCTTCCGCAAGTACAGGTTCTTGTTCGTCGGCAATGAGATCCTGCCCTATCATCTCGCTGTTGGAGACCACTGGAAGCTTCATCGGGATGCGACCGAGATGGGCCATCACACCTGGATGCAGGACGAGGAGGAGCAATTTCTTCGCGCGCCCGAGCAGATCTTCGGCCCGTCCCATTATCAGGCGTTGCGAGTCATTCGCGATTGCATCGGCCTCGATTATTTCGGCATCGATTGCGGGCTCGACACGAACGACCATCTCGTCGTGTTCGAGGTCAACGCCTCCATGCTCGTGCACGACCAGAATCCGGAATTTCCTTACAAGGACCGGTACATCCACAGGATCAAGCTCGCTTTCGACGGGATGCTCGCGCGCTTGGCGCGAGGGAATTGACGCTGTGGCCCGCTGCGCGGTGGCGGCGTCCTGGTCCGGCCGCGGCAGAGTCCCGGCTCTTCTCGCAAGGTGAACGGCCGGCCAATGGCCGGGCCGGGGAGGTCCTCGCATGGCATGGCCGTGGGGTGCGTCGGACTGTGTCCGCAACCGTGATGCTGCGCGGCGGGCAGGATCATATTTGCGTATTTTTGCTCGGGCATTTGGTCAGCCGCCCCAGATTGGGCTATGCTCGGCCTGCGTCGAAGGCGACAATTGGACGAGAGGTCGGGAGTTGGCGTGGGACACCACCGACAGACGGGGCTGCATCCATGATGACGTTACCGAGACTGGCGGCTGAGACCCTGGAGAAGATGCTGGGTTCGTTCATGCGTCGCAGGTACGACGAATCCTCCGCCAGGGTGCTGGAAGGCTCGACGCGAACCGCGATGGAATGTATCGGCAACAGCGACGCGCTGTACCACAACATCGAACACACCATGCTGGTGACGCTGGCCGCTCAGGCCATTCTGACCGGACGCAATCTCCATGCCCACCTTGCGGCGGAGGATTACCTCCATATCCTCATCGCCTGCCTTGCTCACGATATCGGCTACGTCCGCGGTTTGTTTCCTGAGGATGACGAAGACGGCTTCATCATCGATGAGGCCGGGACCAAGGTGTCGCTGCCGCGGGGGGCCTCGGATGCGAGCCTGATGATGTATCACGTCGATCGCTCGAAGCTCTTTGTGCGGCGCCGGCTGCCGCCGATCGGCGGCATCGACTCCGAGCGCGTCGCCCGCGCCATCGAAGGGACGCGCTTCCCGGCGCGCCAGGGCCAGGAATACGACGACGAGGCCTCGATCCTGCGCGCCGCCGACTTCATCGGGCAGCTCGGCGATCCCAACTATCTGCGCAAGGCCAACGCACTCTATTACGAGTTCGAGGAGGTCGGCATGAACCGCCAACTCGGCTATGACTCGCCCGCGGACATCGTGAACCGCTATCCGCAATTCTACTGGAACAGCGTCGCACCGCACATCCAGACCGAGATCGGCTATCTCAACAAGACCGAGATCGGCCGGCAGTGGATCGCCAATCTCTACAGCAACGTCTTCCGCGCCGAGCGCCACATCACTTTGTCCGGTCCGCAGAAATAACGGCGCTCTTGTGGCCCGCATGAGCGGGAGGTATCCGCCATGCAGCAGAAATCCATCACCACGGACATCCTCGATATCGCCTATCTCGATTACGGCGCACCGGATGGCTGGCCCTGCATCATGGGGCACGGCTTTCCCTATGACGTGAACGCCTATGCCGAGACCGCGCCGCTGATCGCGCAAGCCGGCGCGCGGGTGCTGGTGCCGTGGCTGCGCGGCTACGGCCCGACGCGCTTTCGCTTCGCGGAGACGCCGCGCTCAGGTGAGCAGGCGGCGCTTGGCGCCGATCTCCTGGCCTTCATGGATGCGCTTCGCATCGATCGTGCAGTTGTCGGCGGTTACGACTGGGGCGGGCGCGCGGCCTGCGTGATCTCGGTGCTGCATCCCGAGCGCGTCGTCGGGCTCGTTACCGGCAATTCCTACAACATCCAGAACATTGCCCGTTCGATGGAGCCGGCCTCGCCGACGGAGGAGGCGGCGCTGTGGTACCAATATCTGTTCCACAATGAGCGCGGCCGCCGCGCGCTGCAGCAAAATCGCCGCGGTTTCGCCCGCCAGCTGTGGGCGATGTGGTCGCCGACATGGCAATTCGACGACGCCACATTCGAGAAGAGCGCGGTGTCGTTCGACAATCCGGATTTCGTCGACGTCGTGATTCACTCCTATCGCCACCGCTATGCGCTGGTCGAAGGCGATCCCGCCTATGGGGCGATCGAGGCGAAGCTCGCTGCGCAGCCGCCGGTCCGCGTTCCCACGATCGCCATCGACGGCGACAGCGACGGCGTCAATCCCGGAACTGCGCATCACGCGCGCAAGTTTGAAGGCGTCTTCGAGCGGCGGGTCTTCGCAGGCGCCGGTCACAATCTGCCGCAGGAGCGGCCGGCCGAATGGGCGCAGGCCGTGCTGGATGTCCGGAAAGCCGCCGCCAGATCCTGATTTTCGCAATTGCGGGAACTTTTCGTCGCGGGCGCCGTCCAAATCCTGAGCTGCGTGTTGCGCTGCCGGGGAGATGACCATGACCGAGGACCAGAAGCCAAGCGGGCCGGACCTGACCAAGGGCGTTGGGCTTTCCGATTTCAAGGACGGCAAATTGCTTGGCCATGTCGGTGAGGAAGACGTCCTCCTGGTCCAAGCCGGCAGCGAGATCTTCGCGATCGAGCCGTCCTGCAGCCATTACCATGGACCGCTCGCCGAAGGGCTTGTGGTCGGCGACACCATCCGCTGTCCCTGGCATCACGCCTGCTTCTCCTTGCGGTCGGGCGAGGCCACGCGTCCGCCGGCGCTGAACGCGTTGGCAGTATGGGACGTCACGCGCGATCACGACAGGATCATCGTCCAGCGCAAGCGTGCGGGGACGTCGACCGTTCATTGCGGCACGCCGACACCGGACAAATTCATCATCGTCGGCGGCGGCGCCGCCGGTTTCGCTGCAGCCGAAACGCTTCGTCGCGAGGGATTTGCCGGCGGCATCACCATGCTCAGCAATGATGGTGCGATGCCGGTCGACAGACCCAACCTTTCCAAGGACTATCTCGCCGGCAACGCGCCGGAGGATTGGCTGCCGTTGCGTGGCGAGGAATATTATCAAGACGCAGGCATCGATCTCAGGCTGAACACGGAAGTCTCGGCGATCGATCCGAAAACGCGCAGCGTGAGGCTCGGCAACGGCGACAAGCTGCCGTTCGATCGGCTGCTGCTCGCAACCGGCGCAGAACCGGTGAAGCTCCGGATCCCCGGCGCAGACCAGCCGCATGTACATACCTTGCGTTCCGTCGCCGACAGCCGCGCCATCATCAAGGCCGCGAGCAGCGCCACGCGCGTGCTGGTGATCGGCGCGAGTTTTATTGGCCTCGAGGTCGCTGCGTCGCTGCGGGCGCGCAAGATCGAGGTGCATGTGGTGGCGCCGGAAGAGCGGCCGATGCAGAAAGTGCTCGGTCCTGACATGGGCGACTTCGTGCGCGGGCTGCACGAGGAGAACGGCGTGATTTTCCACCTAAAGGACACCGTGGAAAAACTCGACCGCACCATCGCCACGCTGAAGAGCGGCGGCGTGATCGATGCCGATCTTGTCGTGGTCGGCATCGGCGTCAAGCCGCGCCTCGCGCTGGCCGAGCAGGCAGGCCTTGCGGCTGACCGCGGCGTCAGCGTCAGCGAATTTCTCGAAACCAGCGTCGCCGGAATCTTTGCGGCGGGCGACATCGCACGCTGGCCCGATCCGCATTCGCGGCAGACCATCCGGGTCGAGCACTGGGTCGTCGCCGAGCGGCAGGGCCAGACCGCGGCGCGCAACATGATGGGCAAGCGCGAGCGCTTCGATGCGGTGCCGTTCTTCTGGAGCCAGCATTACGACGTGCCGATCAACTATGTCGGCCATGCCGAGAGCTTTGACGACATCGCGATCGAGGGCAGCATCAAGGACCGGGATTGCCTGCTGAAATACCGCAAGGACGGCCGTGTGCTGGCGGTCGCCTCGATCTATCGCGATCTCGACAACCTCAAGGCCGAGCTCGACATGGAGCGGTCGGGCGCTTGATCTGCGTCAAGCGTGACGGTCGGCAGGGCTGCTCTGCTGGCCGTGGTCCCGGCGCTGTGCTATTCTGAGATGCGCTCTGGGGCTTCGCATGCAGGAGTAGCCGCCATGACAAGTGCGTCCGATACGTCTCATCCTTCAGGCCTCGGCTCCGGCATTGCAGCACTGCATGCCAAATGGGGCTGGATCGTTGCGCTTGGCGTCGTCTACCTCATCGCCGGCTTCGTCGCGCTCGGCAGCGTGGTGATGGCGACGGTGGCAAGCGTCATCGTGGTCGGCGCGATGATGATTGTCGCGGGTGCCGCCGAGATCATCGGCGCCTTCCAGATGAAGAGCTGGGGCAAGTTCCTGATCTGGGTATTGCTCGGCGTGCTCTATGTCGTCGCCGGCATTCTCACTTTCGACAACCCGCTGCTCGCGGCAGTTTTGCTGACGCTGTTCCTGGGCGCATCGCTGATCGCATCCGGCGCGATCAGGCTGTTTCTCGCCTTCAGCATGAAGCGCGAGAGCCCGTGGGTGTGGGTGGCCCTGTCGGGCGCCATCACGCTGCTGCTCGGTCTGTTGATCGTGGCGCGCTGGCCGGTCAACAGCGTCTACATCCTCGGCCTGTTCCTCGGCATCGATCTGATCATGGCGGGCGCGGGCTGGATCAGTCTCGGCTTCGCGTTGAAGCGCCGCGGCTAACGCGCCAGCAACCCAAAACAAGCCGATGCAAATGTTCCGGAGTTCCGCGCCGGACGTTGCGCAATCAATCTCCCCGCTGAATGCGCGTAAGACTCCGGGGATCGAGAACCCACGACCTCCGAGGTCATGTTGCTGACGCAATCCCTGTTTTAGACGGCGACAACGAAAACAGAATGCGGGGACCGCTCAGGTTCTCGCAACGGTTCCGCCGCCAGGGGTTGGCGCGAAATCCGCAAGAGACTGGCGCAAGTCGAAAACGCTGATGCGTTCGCTTGGCCATGTTCTGCGGCATCGGGAACCGGACGAAAAATCAAAGGAGATATGATGGTGTTCCGCTCGAGCGCCGCAGTTTGCGGCGCCCTGGTCGTGCTTGTCAGTTCCGTTACCCTTAGTGAAGCAAGTGGGGTTCATTCAAGCGCCGTCGTCGATGCAGCCTGCGGAAAGGTGATCGTTGGCGCAGCATCCACCTATAATCCATTCAAGCCCGGCAAGGAGGAGGGTGGTCCGAGAACCGCCTCGGGCGAACGCTACGATCCCTCGGTGTGGACCGCCGCGATCAAGACGAGCTTGCGCCGGAAATTTGGCGGCGTCCAATTCGGCGCGCGACCGAAATTTGCGCTCGTCGAGGCCGTCGGCAAGAAGGTCATCGTCAAGATCAACGATGTGGGGCCGCTCAAGCCCGGCCGCATCATCGATCTGAACGAGCGGACGATGCGCCATTTCGATCCGAGCATGGAGCGTGGGGTCATTCCCGACGTCGCGGTCACACCGCTGTCCGGCGACGAGTGGACTCCTGGGCCGGTTGGCTGAACGTTCGCGCCTGCCGAAATAGGCCGATGGGTTCGCCCTGGTCCTGACGCGGACGAACCCGCCGCGCCGCACAAATGGTTCAATGACCATTCTGGCACAAACTGCACAGACTCGCTGCCTATCATAAGTTAACTTCGGGCATGGGCAGCGAGTTGATCATACGCGTCGTTCTCGTCGCGGCCGGTGCTTTCACCGTAGCCGCTGCATCCCTGCTCATTCTCGGCTATTGATCTGGCTCAAACAATGCACCGCGCCGGGGCGTTTCCTGTCATGGGCAGGAGATGCGAAGGAGTGCAACGATGCGGCCATGGGCTTTGCATTCACTGGCGTGGGGGCTGACGGCGATCGGCTTGATTGCCGTCATCTCCGTGCTGCTCTGATTTCGTTAGCTTTGCGATTGATCCATTGCGACGCGATTGCGCGATTGGGCTCGCCCCAATCGCGACATCTTGCTGGCGCCAGGACTCCGTCATCATCTGTTCAAAATTCGCGGCTAGTCTTCCGCTCAACGATTGGTTCGCCGGATGTACGCGGACTGCATCGCAAGCCTCGGCCCTCGTGCCGGGGCTTTTCGTTGCCGACCATGCTCGAGCGGGCTACCCGCGTTTTCTTCGCGCGGTGCGAGGCAGGGCTTCGACGATCACTTTGAAGGCAGCGAACTTCTGTGGCGATGCCGAAGCCTTTGACGGCGGCCTCCCCCCTCGGTGCTTTGAGGCCGTGTGTGAGGCGGTAAGCCCTGCGCCTTGGCGATGAAACGGCGCTTCAGATCATTGTAGTACAATAGTAACGACTATTGATTGAGAGTGGCAGGACCTGCATTCCTGCCGGTTTGGGCGAGCTGAAAGAGAGCAGGAGGCTTCCACCCGAGGAGAGAATTTTGCCGACGTCTGAGAGGGCCATCCCGCCCAGAGCTGGCCCGGAAGGCGGTGACGGCATAAATCAAACGCGTTGGATTCTCGTGGCCGCGATTCTCGTCTCGGCATTGCTTGTTCAGTGGCCGGCCATTCTCAACCCGGATTTGAGTTGCTTGCTGTCCGAGGGAGAGGAGATCCTGGATGGCCGCCATCCGGGCGTCGACCTCTTCGAACTGAATCCGCCGCTCTCGATCTATCTCTACACGCCGGCCGCTTTTCTCGGGCGATTGACGGGCATTGCACCTGAGATCATCGTGGCAGTTCTCGTGATCATCGAGATTGCCGGCGCGCTTGTCATCATCGACCGCGCCGCTGCGGCTGCAAAGCTGGAGGGTGGAGAGCGGAGCCTTTGGACGTGCTTGCTCGCTTTTCTGTTGGCAGTCCTTCCGAACGCCGTATTCGGACAGCGAGAGCACATTGCTGTCGTCGCACTGACCCCCTTTGTCGCCATCACGGCGATTCGCTGGCGCGGCCTTGCCCCCGGACCGGTTGCGATCCTGGCGGGCCTGAGTGCAGGGCTCGCGATGAGCATCAAGCCGCAGCTTGCTTTGGTGGTCGGCCTGCCGACTATCCTCGGCATCATCCACCGGCGTTCTCTCAGGCCGTTGTTCACGCCTGAAGCCTGTGCAGCCGCCGCGATCGTCGTCGGCTACGCCGGGGTGCTCGTCTTCGTCTTTCCCGGTTATCTGTTCGACTTTGCACCGATGGTCGCCGCCACCTATGTCACGATGAGGAGGGATTTGGCCGGCCTGCTTCCTTTCCCGGTCGTCGTGATCGTTGCTTCCATCGCGTTTCTGCGTCAGGTGGCTCCGCGGGATTTCAAGTTCGGCGGCGACGCAACCCCCTGGCTGGCGGCAGCCATTGGCGGAGCCGCGAGCTTCGTTCTTCAGGGCAAGGGCTGGACATACACGCTCTACGCACTTTGCGTGTTTGCGATTGCTGCGCCATTGCTGCATGTTCGCACGAGGACGTTGCCGATGTCCGTCAGGATCGGCGGCTTCGCCGGTGTTGCGCTCATCGGGTTCTGCCTGTGCCTGTCGCTGCCCGAGTTTCCGCCGCTGGAGCAGCGTATGCAGACGCTTGCAAAGCATCCCCGGCTGCTCACGTTGACTGATCACCTCGCCCTTGGGCATCCGCTCGTCCGCCAAATCCATGGCACATGGGTTGGCGGTTCGTGCGCACAGGTGCTGACGGCCGGCGCACTTTTGGCCCGGAGCAGCCCAGAGACGACGGCGGCAGAGCGATCGAAGCTGAACGACATCATGAACTTCGAGCGGCGGCAGGTGTTGGCGGACGTGCGGAACGGCCGCCCGGATGTCATTCTCGTGGACACCTTGCTGCAGAGTTCGGTCCCATTCGATTGGTTGGGCTGGGCCAAGTCCGACCCCGATCTCCAGACGGAGTTGCGCCGGTATCGTGAAGTCGAGGGCGTCGGCCGTGTCCGCATATTCGTCGACCAGCCGGGACTGGAGCGCTGAGCTGTCTCGCGCCGGTGTTTTGCCCGACGCGTCGCTTTGCCAGGCGGCGAACTGGAGGACTATCCTGCCCTGGCGATCCGGCTGTCCGAGCGCAGGTTCTGGAAGAATTTCTCCACTTCGCGCGACAGCGTATCCGCCGTTGTGGTCAGGCTGCTCGCCGCCGTCAGCACCGAAGTTGCCGCCGTGTCGGTCTCGCCGATGGCATCGCGCAGCGAGGTGATGTTGGCGACCAGCGTCTCGTTGCCTTGGGCTGCGCTCTGCGCGTTGGAGGAGATCTCGCGCGTGGCCTGGTCCTGCTGGCCGACGGCGCCTGCGATCGCCGAGGTGACCTCGTTGATCTCGCGCACCGCGCCGCCGATCTCACGCACGGCATCGACGGCGTTGCGGGTGGAGGACTGGATCATCGCGACGTTCTCGCTGATGTCGGCGGTCGCCTTCGCCGTCTGTCCGGCCAGCGCCTTCACTTCGTGCGCGACGACGGCAAAGCCGCGGCCGGCATCGCCGGCGCGGGCGGCCTCGATGGTGGCGTTGAGCGCGAGCAGATTGGTCTGCTCGGCGATGGCCTGAATGAGGGTCAGCACGCCGTCGATGCGTTGCGTGGCAGCGGCAAGGCTCTCGATTTCGGCGATCGATTTCTCGGTGCGCTGGCCGGTCTGCTCGACGGCGCTCGCGCTCTGTCGGACCTGGCGGCCGATCTCCTCGACCGAGGCCGACAGCTCCTCGGCCGCGCCTGCCACGGCCGTGACGTTGTGGTAGGCCTGCTCGGTCGCGCTTGCGGCGGTGCCGGCGCGGCTGTTCGCGTCGGCCGTCACGCGCGTGATGGTCTGCGCGGTCTCGCGCATCACACCGGCATTGTCGCTGAGGCCGCGCATGATCGCGCCGATCGCGCCGCGAAATTCGTCGACGGATTGCTCGATGTGGCGCGCGCGCTCTTCGCGAGCCGCCGAATCCTGCGAGACCTGCGCGGCGAGGTTGCGGTTGCGGCCCATCGCGTCCTGGAACACTTCGATGGCGCGGGCCAGTGCGCCGATTTCGTCGGCGCGGCCGGAGTGCGGCACCACGACATTTTCGGCGCCGTCGGCGACCTGCTTGATAGTCGCGGTGATCGCAGCGAGCGGCCGGGCGATCGAGCGGGCGATGATGATGATGCCGATCACGACCAGCGCCAGCGCCACGCCGGCGAGGCAGGTCAACACGAAGGACAGCATGCGGTTGGTCTCGGTCTGAAGCGCGATCTGCCGGGCGCGCTCGGCATAGACCTTGGACAGCGCTTCGAGATCCTTGTTCAGTGCCGAGCGCACGGCGCGGTTGGCGTCGTTGTCGCCCCATTCGCGACCCGCGGCCGCATTGATCTCGACGGCGCGGCGCACCAGCTCCCTGCGGAATTCGACGAACTGCTCGATGCGCTTTTTGAAGGTGGCGAACTGCTCGGCGTCGTCCGCCCTGACGATGCTCTCCCAGCCTTTCACCACGCTCAAAATCCGCTCGTTGAACTTGAGCAGGCCGTCGCCGTATTTCTTCACGACGGCCGGCTCGGTCGACATGTAGACGCCGCGCGATTCCATCACGACCGCGTAGACCAGCGAATTGACGCGCTCGACGTTCAGCGCGGCCGCATTCGCCGTCTCGATCGCGCTGGTCAGCTCGGTGCTGCGGCGGCTGTTGTAGTCGGACAGCATCGCGATCGCGGCCGTGAGCAGGGCGAACAGCGCGAAGATCGCGTAGAGCTTGGTTGCGAGCGAGAGACGGCCTGTCAGGGCGGCGGCGTTCTCAGATCGGTCGTTTTGCATGATGTTCGGGGCTCGAATGGCCTGGAGCGGCCGGTGTGCGCGATCGTCTAAAATTGATGCAAAACTATGCAGAATGAAGATGGACGCAGCGTTAACGCGACCATCGGCCCGTTTCGCCCTCGCTCAAAGGAAGGTAAGATATTTCAGCGTCTTGATCCGAAGGCATAGCCTCAGGATCGCCTGGATTCGGTCACTGGCCGACAGTACCCGGAGGGGCCTTTGGTCTATCGCCACGCCATCGCCGCCACGACCTACACTTTCCCCGACCTCCGCGACCTCCTCGCCAAGGCGACGCCTCCGCGCTCCGGCGACCGGCTGGCCGGCATTGCCGCCGGCAGCGCCGAGCAGATGATCGCGGCGCGGATGGCGCTCGCGGACGTCCCCTTAAGTCAATTCCTCAACGAGGCCGTCATTCCCTATGAGACCGACGAGGTCACCCGGCTGGTGATCGACAGCCATGACAGCGAGGCGTTTGCGCAGGTCTCTTCGCTGACGGTCGGAGCCTTCCGCGACTGGCTGCTCTCGGACGCCGCCAGGCCGGAGACTTTGCGCAAGCTCGCGCCGGGCATCACGCCGGAGATGGCGGCTGCAGTGTCGAAACTGATGCGCAACCAGGACCTGATCCTGGCGGCGCGCAAATGCGAGGTCACGACGGCCTTCCGCAACACCATCGGCCTGAAAGGCCGGATGAGCACGCGGCTGCAGCCGAACCATCCGTTCGACGATGCGAGGGGCATCACCGCCTCGATCCTCGACGGCCTGCTGCTTGGCGCCGGCGATGCCTGCATCGGCATCAACCCGGCGAGCGACGATCCGGCTGGAATCGCGCGACTGCTGCGGCTGCTGGACGAGATCATCGCCCGGCTGAAAATCCCGACGCAAGGATGCGTGCTGACCCATGTCACGACGACGATGTCGCTGATCGGGCAGGGCGTGCCGGTCGACCTCGTCTTCCAGTCGATCGCCGGCACCGAGGCCGCCAACCGCAGCTTCGGCATCGGCCTCGCTTTGCTGAAGGAGGCGCGCGAAGCCGGGCTGTCGCAGAAGCGCGGCACGGTCGGTGAGAACGTCATGTATTTCGAAACCGGCCAGGGCTCGGCATTGTCGGCCAATGCCCATCACGGCGTCGACCAGCAGACCTGCGAGGCGCGCGCCTATGCGGTGGCCCGCGCCTTTGCCCCGCTGCTGGTCAACAGCGTGGTCGGCTTCATCGGCCCCGAATATCTCTACGACGGCAAGGAGATCATCCGGGCGGGACTGGAGGATCATTTCTGCGGCAAGCTGCTCGGCCTGCCGTTGGGCGTCGACATCTGCTACACCAACCATGCCGAGGCGGACCAGGACGACATGGACAATCTCCTGACGCTGCTCGCTGCTGCCGGCGTCACCTTCATCATGGGCGTGCCCGGCGCCGACGACGTCATGCTGAACTACCAGTCGACCTCCTTCCACGATGCGCTCTATGTGCGCGACATCTTCGGTGCGGCACGTGCGCCGGAGTTCGACGACTGGCTGATTGAGACCGGCATTGCCGGGGCCGATTTCCGGCTTGCCGGTGACGCAGGCCTGTTGCCTGATTTTGCGTCACGGCTGATCGCCTAGCGTGAAAATCCGCGAAAACATCCTCCTGCCGGCGTGAACCGGAGAAACCATTGGCGCGTCTCACGAATTAGTTCGGTGCCACAATATTGAGGAATTCCGGCCGCAGCGTTACGCTCTGTTTCTGGAGACCTCGTCAGTACCGTTCGTAGAACGTGGTTGGGGGAAGTTCGATGCGCGCTGAAAGCAACGGAACAAGTCGGCATATTCTCTGTGTCTTTCCGCGTTACACCTCGTCATTCGGCACCTTCGAGCACGCCTATCCGCTGACCGACGGCGTCCGCGCCTTCATGCCGCCGCAGGGCCTGCTGCTGCTCGCGGCCTACCTGCCGAAGGAATGGCAAGTCAAATTCGTGGACGAAAATCTCCGCAGCGCGACCAAGGAAGAGTTCGAATGGGCGGAGGCCGTCTTCGTCAGCGGCATGCACATCCAGCGCCAGCAGATGAACGACATCTGTCGCCGCGCCCACGAGTTCGGCCTGCCCGTTGCGCTCGGCGGCCCGTCGGTCAGCGCCTGCCCGGACTATTATCCGTCGTTCGATTATCTCCATGTCGGCGAGCTCGGCGACGCCACCAACCAGCTCATCGAGATTTTGGCGCGCGACACGGCACGCCCCGAGCGCCAAGTGGTGCTGACGACCAGAGAGCGCGTGCCGATGACGGAGTTTCCGATCCCGGCCTACGAGCTCGCCGATGTGAAGCGCTACTTCCTCGGCAGCATCCAGTATTCCAGCGGCTGCCCGTATGAGTGCGAGTTCTGCGACATCCCCGGCCTCTATGGCCGCAACCCGCGCATCAAGACACCCGAACAGATCATCGCCGAGCTCAATCGCTTGCGCGAATGCGGCATGACCGACACTGTCTATTTCGTCGATGATAATTTCATCGGCAACCGCAAGGCGGCGATGGACCTGCTGCCGCATCTGATCGAATGGCAGAAGAAGACCGGCTATGTGATGCGGCTTGCCTGCGAGGCGACGCTCAATATCGCCAAGCGTCCCGAGATCCTCAAGAAGATGCGCGAGGCCTATTTCATCACCATCTTCTGCGGCATCGAGACGCCGGACCCCGACGCGCTGAAGGCCATGCACAAGGACCACAACATGATGGTCCCGATCCTGGAGGGCGTGCGCACCATCAACTCCTACGGCATGGAGGTGGTGTCGGGCATCATCATGGGGCTCGATACCGACAAGCCCAACACCTCGGAGGCGCTGCTCGCCTTTGTCGAGGAATCGCGGATCCCGCTGCTCACCATCAACCTGCTTCAGGCGCTGCCGAAGACCCCGCTATGGGACCGGCTGGCGCGGGAAGGGCGCCTGATCGATGACGAGGGCCGCGATTCCAACGTCGATTTCCTGTTGCCCTATGACGAGGTCGTCGCATCCTGGAAGCACGCCATGGGCGTGGCTTATGAGCCCGAGAAGGTCTATGCGCGCTTCCAGTATCAATGCGACCACGTCTATGTGCATCGCCTCAAGACGCCGGTGCCGGAGGAAATGAAGACCTGGGCCAACATCCGGCGTGGCCTCGTCATGCTGCGCAACATCTTCTGGAAGGTCGGCGTGCGCGGCGACTACAGGCGCGTGTTCTGGAAGTTTGCGCTGGGGCGCCTCAAGCGCGGCGACATCGAGGGGCTGATCGGCTGTACCTTGATCGCGCATCATCTGATCACCTTTGCCCGCGCGGCCTCCAGCGGCAAGCAGAACGCATCGAACTATTCGATCCGGCTGCGCGAAGCGTCCGTTCCCGCCGAATGAGCGACAAGCCCGTTCCGGCGCGCCCGACCGTCGACCTCAGATCGTTCACGCCGGCGCGCGTCGCGCTCGGGCGAAGCGGCGCAAGCCTGCCGACCGGACCGCTGCTCGATTTCACGCTGGCCCATGCCCGCGCCCGCGATGCCGTGCATGCCGTCTTCGATTCGCGGCACCTGGCGGCCGCGGTGAGGGCGCTTGGTCTCGATGTCACCGAGGCCAGCAGCCGGGTCGCCGATCGCAGGGACTATCTGCGCCGGCCGGATCTGGGACGGCAGCTCGATGCCGGCTCCGCCGCGGCGTTGGCCCATGCTGCCGCCGCGCCGTGCCAGCTTGCGATCGTGATCGGCGACGGATTGTCGGCCGCCGCGGTTCATGCCCATGCGGTCGCGCTGCTGCAAAGCCTGCTGCCGCTGCTTGGGGAAGGCGAGGCCATCGCGATTGGCCATGCCGTCGTCGCCTCAGGCGCGCGAGTCGCGCTCGGTGATCAGATCGGGGCCATTCTCGGGGCCCGCATGGTTGTGATGCTGATCGGCGAGCGGCCGGGCCTGTCCGCCCCCGACAGCCTCGGGGCCTATCTGACCTTTGCGCCGAAGCCCGGCCTGACCGATGCGGAGCGCAATTGCGTGTCAAATATCCACAAGGCCGGTTTGAGCTACGACGAGGCCGCGCTCAAGCTCGCCTGGCTCGTCCGCGAGGGATTGGCGCGCCAGGTCACGGGCGTGGCGCTCAAGGACGAAAGCGCCGACCGCCGACCGCGTGGAATTGGCACAGCTGTGCCGCAATAACGGGAATTCCGGCAAATCGCCGCATCTTGATTGATCTGGAGTCCTCCCGGCGTGCTTGCGAGAAGGGTGATTGACCTGCTAAACCGCTGCCGGCGATTTTCCGCGCATTTTCAAAGGGCAAGCCTCCCATTGGCAAGCCTCCGATTGGTATGGCGTTTTCAAGCCGTTCGCAGGGCGCGCGCACTAAGCTCATAGACCGAGCCGATTGAGGAATTGGACAAGGCATGCTCGAAAAGCACCGCGAGAATGAGGTTCATGTCGACAAGGTCGAGCAGGGGCCTGCCTCCTCCATCGCCTTCGGGCTGGAGCGTCTCGGCCTGATTGCGGTCCGGGCGCCGATCGTCTCCTGCATCATCCTGCTCGCGCTGATCGTCGGCGCGGTGTTCGGTATCCATCGCATCAAGATCGACGATTCGCTGTCGCAGCTGTTCCGCTCCAACACCCCGGAATTCAAGCAGTACGAAGAGGTGACGAAGAAGTTCCCGGCCGAGGAATTCGACGTCCTCGTCGTGGTCGAGGGCAAGACTCTGCTGGCGCGGAACAACCTCGAGAAGCTGCGCGATTTCGTCACCGACATGCAGCTGGTCGAGGGTACCCGCGGTCTGGTCTCGCTGTTCTCGGCTCGCCAGGCGCCGGCGCCGGGCAAGCTGCCGGCCGCGCTGTTCCCGGCCGAACTGCCCGAGGGCGCGGCCTATGATCAGTTCATCGAAACCGTCAAGAACAACGAGATCATCCGCGGCAAACTGTTGTCGGAGGACGGCACGCTGGCGCTGATCGTGCTCTCGCTCGATCCGGAGGTGGTCGCCTCCAGCAAGCTCGGCAAGGTCGTCGGCGACATCCGTGCGCTGATGAAGGAGGATCTCGGTGACACCGGGCTCAGCGTGCAGCTCTCCGGCGTACCGGTGATGCAGCTCGAGATCCGAAACGCGGTCGAGCGCGACGGCCTCACCTACAACATCCTCGGCATTCTCGCCGGCTGCATCATCGCGATCATCTTCTTCCGCAAGATCTCCTTCATGGTGGTGGCGGCGTTCCCGCCGATGATCGCGATCCTGATCGCACTCGGCGCGCTCGGCTGGGCCAATTTCAATCTCAACATGTTCCTGAACGTGATGACGCCGCTCATCATGGTGATCAGCTTCTCGGACTCGATGCAGCTGACCTTCGCCGCCCGTGACCGGCTGATCGCGGGCCAGGACAAATTCACCGCGTTCAAGAATGCCGTGCTGGTGGTGGGCCCGGCCTGCGTGCTGACGCATGGCACCGCCGGCATTTCCTTCATCGCGCTGCAATTCTCGGATTCCGACCTGATCCGTAAGTTCGGCGAGGCGGGCCTGGCGGCCACCATCATCGCGCTGATCACGGTGCTGTCTCTGGTGCCGGTGTTCGGCGTGTTGTTCGTGCGCAACGAAAAGGTCTTTGCGGTCAAGTTCCAGAGCGCGGATGCGGGCGTGCAGGCGCTGCGCAATTTCTGCTACTGGATCGCGGTGCGCATGGTCGGCCGGCCCGGCCTGTTCAGCCTGATCGCACTGCTGTTCGTCGCCGGCCTGGGTGTTGTCTATGCCAATCTGCAGCCGCGCTACCGGCTCGCCGATCAGGTGCCGGACAAGCGTCAGGCGGTTGCCGCCAGCAACCGGCTCGATGCCAAGCTGACCGGCGCCAATCCGGTCAACGTCCTGATCCAGTTCCCCAAGGGTGAAACGCTCTACTCGCCGGAGACGCTGCAGACCATCGCCGACGTGCACGCGACCGTGGAGAAGGCGGCGGGCGTCGGCAACGTCTGGTCGCTGGAGACGCTGCGCCGCTGGCTGGCGGAGAAGGCCGGCAGCGATGACGTCGCGACGCTCAAGGAATATGTGAACGTCATCCCCGAGCATCTGGTGCGCCGGTTCATCGATGCTCAGCAGGATGCGGTGGTCGTGGCCGGTCGCGTGCCGGACAAGGATTCCAGCCAGCTCCTGCCGATCGTCGACAAGCTCGATTCCGAGCTCGACTCGGTCCGCAAGAAGCATCCCGGCTACGAGATCGCCGTCACCGGTCTCGCCGCCATTGCCGCTCGGAACTCGGCCGGCATGATCGAGAAGCTGAACCGCGGCCTCACCGTGGAATTCGCGCTGGTCGCGCTCTTCATTGGCCTCGCCTTCCGCTCCTGGGTGGTGATGTTCGCCTGCATCCTGCCGGGTATCTTCCCGGTGGTGATGTCGGGGACGGTGCTGTGGGCGATGGGCGAGGGCCTGCAATTTGCCAGCGTCGTCGCGCTCACGGTCTCGTTCGGCCTGGGCCTCTCCGCCACCATCCACTTCCTCAATCGTCTGCGATTGGAGAGCAGACCCGGCGTCGGCTCGGCGCTGGCGGTGGAGCGCGCGACCGTGCTGGTCGGCCCGGCGCTGATCCTGACCACGGTGGTGCTGGCCTGCGGCCTCGTCGTCACCGTGTTCTCGGACCTGCCGTCGCTGCGGCTGTTCGGCTGGCTCAGCGCCTTCTCGATGGTGGCGGCGCTTGTCGCCGACCTCTTCATCCTGCGGCCGACCGCGATGTGGCTGATCAATCTGCACGCCAGGCTTCACGGCCCCGACAAGCCGGCGATCTGAGCGAGGTCAACAAATTCCCGGCAGCAAAAAGCCCCGGTTCGCGAGAGCCGGGGCTTTTTTCTTTCGAGGAAGAGAGGACGATCAGCCCCTCGTCATGGTGATGTTGACGCCGCGGATCTCGCCCTTGGACGAGATCTGCACGGTCTGCTTGGAGCCGTTGGTGCGCAGCGACAGATTGGCGGCAAAGCCGTTGGCCTCGACGAACACGTCGATCTGGCCGCCGCCGGCGGTCCCTTGCAGATTGCCGAAGATGTTGCGGTTGGACTCGCTCCAGTTGCCGGAGATCCGCTCGCCCTGGCTGGTCACGTCGCTGGTGAGGTCGAACTTGTAGCTGTCGGATGCGCAGTGCAGCGCCTGCTTGAGGTTGAGGCCGGTGCCGGCGACCTTGTAGTCCGCCTTGCAGCGGATGCGCTCGGTCGAGCCATCGGACAGCGACACCGTGCCGGTGCCGGTCCATGCCCCGTCGAAACCGGCGAAGGGACCGGACGACTGAGCGTGGCTTGCCGCAACTGAGAAGAGCAGCGCCGCGCCAATGCCGGCCGCCTTGATTGCCAGTTCAGATCGCCCAAAGAATTTCATCATCAATATCCCGTTTTGGAACGACGCCTGCTTCATCGCAGATCGTCTCGCCACATCGAACGTTTAGTGTTGTGAGGCGGGGTCAGGTTCAAGAGGCTGGGCCGAGCGGTGTTGCAACGGTCCGTGCCTGGATCCCCTCTGTTTCCATGTGTTTCCGGCCGGAATGGCCGATCTGACAGATGCAGCTCTGCAACAGGTCTGCCGTAAAACGCCGTGCCTCAGAATTTCGACGTAGTATCAAACCCTTACCTCTGCCAATGAAGATCGGGGGAAGACCTGATTTGGTACGCGCGGCGCCAATTTGGCCGCATTTACCAGCGCTTGTGGCCTTCTCCGGTGCCGCTCTCATCCCGCGGTAACTTGCCATCAGAACAATCCGTTCCCGTCGTCTGCCCTGTGCTGTGCGGGATTGGTGCGATTCTGCCGTTAGAATGAAGGAATACAATGCGTAAGCTTTTCGTCGCTCTCACCGTGCTGTCGGCAACCCTGTCCACGGCTGCGTTCGCCCAGCAGGGCGGCCGTGGCACCGAAGCCGAGCAGAAGGCCTGCACGCGCGATGTGCAGAAGTTCTGCCGTCCGGTTATTGATCAGGGCGATTTCACTGTCCTGGCCTGCCTCAAGGAGAATCGGGCCAAGATCTCGCAGGCCTGCGACCAGGTCCTGAAGAACCACAACCAGTAAGCTCGGCCACTGGCCCACAAAGGCGGCCCCCAGGGGCCGCCTTTTTCAGGCCGGATCCGCGGGGCTGCCATCGCGAGACAGGATTGGTTTTGCGGCCGTATTCCCCTATATGGGGGCCGCGGCAGCGCCGGCATGAACCCGCGCGCGCGAACAAGCCCTTCCTGTCCAAACGATTGTTGATCAGCCCTCGATGACCTCTGCGAGCGAATTGCGATCCGGCAAGGGTGACCGCGACGAGAATTTTCCCGTCGCGTCCTGGATCATTCACCCGCGTCATCGCGCCCTGATCCTGGCCTATTACAATTTCGTCCGCACCGCCGACGACATCGCCGACCACGCGAGCCTGCCGGCCGAGGAGAAACTTCGTTATCTCGACCTGCTCGAGGCGGAACTGCTCGGCAAGGGCGATACCCAGGCCGAGGCCGTCGCGCTGAGGCGCGCGCTGGCCGATCGAGGCATGGCGCCGCGCCATGCGCTCGACGTGCTCATCGCCTTCCGCATGGACGTGAGCAAGCTGCGCTACGAGACCTGGGACGAGGTCATCCACTATTGCCGCTATTCGGCCATGCCGGTCGGCCGCTTCATGCTCGACGTTCATGGCGAGGCGACCTCGACCTGGGCCGCGTCGGATGCGCTGTGCGCGGGCCTGCAGATCAACAACCACCTCCAGGATTGCGGCAAGGATTTCCGCGAGCTCAATCGCGTCTATCTGCCGCGCGATGCGCTGGCAGCACACGGCGCCACGGTCGAGCAACTCGGGCTTGCACAATCGCCGCCGGCGATGCTGGCCTGCCTTCATGGCCTCGCCGTGCGCAACGAAGCATTGCTCAACGAGGGCAGGTCGCTCGCTGCGGAGATCCGGGATGCCCGCCTCGGGGTCGATGTCGCGGTGATCCAGGCCTACGCCGATCGTATCGTGCGCCTGTTGAAGGTGCGCGATCCCCTGCGCGAGCGCGTGCATCTGAACAAGTTCGAACTGCTCATGTTCAGCCTCGCCGGCATGATCGGCGAAGTCGGCCGCCGCGCGATCGGCCGTAAGGCCCTCTCCAATCCGGGGGCTGCCCATGACGCTTGAGGCGACCGCGCCCGGCGCCGATTATGGCTCGTCCGCATCGAACAGTTCCTTCTACGCTGCGATGCGCATCCTGCCGCGCAACCAGCGCGAGGCGATGTTCCAGATCTACAGCTTCTGCCGCCAGGTCGACGACATCGCCGATTCCGACGGTCCGCGCGAGGTGCGGCTCGCCGCGCTTCAGCAATGGCGCAACGACATCGACGCGCTCTACCGGGGCAATCCGCCGCCGCGGTTGAAGGACTATGTCGCCTCGGTGAAGACATTCGGGCTGAAGCGCGAGGATTTTCTCGCCATCGTCGACGGCATGGAGATGGACGTGCCGCAGGATATCCGCGCGCCCGACATGGCGACGCTCGACCTCTACTGCGATCGCGTCGCCAGCGCCGTGGGACGTTTGTCGGTGCGGGTATTCGGCCTGCCCGAGGATGACGGCATCCAACTCGCTCACCATCTCGGCCGCGCGCTCCAGCTCACCAATATCCTGCGCGACATCGACGAGGATGCGACGCTCGGCCGCCTCTATCTGCCGCGCGAGGCGTTGCTGCATGCCGGCATCACCTCAAACGATCCGAACCGCGTGATCGCCGAGCGCGCGCTGCCGAAAGTCTGCCTGCCGCTGACGCAGCGCGCGAAGGCGCATTTCGAGAAGTCGGACGAGATCATGAACCGCAACAGGCGCCGCGCGGTGCGCGCGCCCAGGATCATGTCGAAATACTACCATTCCATTCTGGACCTCCTGATCGCGCGCGGCTTCAACGCACCGCGCGAGCCGGTGCGTGTGTCGAAGGTCACGCGCTTCGCGATCCTGCTCCGTTACGCTTTCATTTGATGCAAAACACAGCTCACATCATTGGCGCCGGCATTTCCGGCCTCTCCGCCGCTGTGCGGCTCGGCAATGCCGGCTACAGGGTCGCCGTGCACGAGGCGACGCACCAGGCCGGCGGCCGCTGCCGCTCCTATTTCGACGGCGCCACCAATCTCATGATCGACAACGGCAACCATCTGCTGCTGTCGGGCAACAGCCACGCCCGGGCCTATGCGCGCGCGATCGGCACCGAGGCGGGCCTGGTCGGGCCTGACAGTGCGCAGTTTCCCTTCGTCGACGTCAAGACCGGACAGCGCTGGCAGATCGATCTCGGCAATGGCCGCTGGCCTGCCTGGGTGCTCGACGAGAGCCGCCGCGTCCCTGACACGGGTCTGACCGATTATCTCAAGCTGGCGCCGCTGATCTGGGCGTCGGAGCAGACGCCGGTCGGCAAGTCCATTCCTTGCGAAGGCACGCTCTATCATCGCCTGGTGCAGCCGCTGCTGCTCGCCGCGCTCAACGTCGATCCGCCCGAGGGCTCGGCCGGGCTTGCCGGCGCGATCGTGCGCGAGACGCTGCTCGCGGGCGGGCAGGCCTGCCGTCCGCTGATCGCGCGCGATGGCCTGAGCACCGTTTTGATCGAACCGGCCGTGAAATTCCTGACTGAGCGCGGGCACACCGTTCAGCTCGGTCATGAGCTGCGCTCCTTCGTCACCACCGACGGCAACGTCAGCGCGCTCAATTTCGGCGGCGAGGACGTGGTCCAGCTTGCCGCGGGCGATGTGATCGTGATGGCGGTGCCGCCCCGCGCGGCGACGAGCCTGCTGCCGGGCCTGACTGCGCCGACCGAATTCCGCGCCATCGTCAATGCGCATTTCCGCTTTGAGCCGCCGCCGGGTTCGGCACCGATCCTGGGCGTGATCGGCGGCGTGGTGGAATGGCTGTTCGCGTTCCCCAACCGGCTGTCGGTCACCATCAGCAATGGCGACCGTCTCGTCGATATGCCGCGCGAGGAACTCGCGCAGGCGATCTGGAATGACGTCTGCGCGGCGGGCGGCGTCTCCGGCGAGCTGCCCCCATGGCAGATCGTGCGGGAGCGCCGTGCCACATTTGCGGCAACGCCGGCGCAGAATGCCCTGCGTCCAGGGCCGGTCACCGCGCTGAAAAACCTGTTCCTTGCCGGCGATTGGACTGCTACGGGATTGCCTGCAACCATCGAGGGATCGGTCCGATCGGGTGATCGCGCTGCCGATCTGGTTCTGGCCGCAAAGCGGCCCTGACGGGCAATGTCCCGGTCATTTTCAATCGACGCCAGGAGCAATCGAGCGACATGGATTCCGTGAACGCGACCAGCCGCGAAGCTTTGGAATCGAGCATTGCGTCAGCCACGCAAGGCGTCCTCGCTTTCCAGCAACCCGACGGCCATTGGGTATTCGAGCTCGAGGCCGACTGCACCATTCCGGCCGAATATATCCTGCTGCGCCATTATCTCGCCGAGCCGGTCGACACCGCGCTCGAGGCCAAGATCGGCAATTATCTGCGCCGCGTTCAGGGTGCTCATGGCGGCTGGCCGCTGGTGCATGACGGCGAGTTCGACATGAGCGCCAGCGTGAAGGCTTATTTCGCGCTGAAGATGATCGGCGATTCCGTGGATGCCCCGCACATGGTGCGTGCGCGGCAGGCGATCCATGCGCGCGGCGGTGCCGTCAACAGCAACGTGTTCACCCGCTTCCTGCTCGCAACCTTCGGCGTCGTGACCTGGCGCGCGGTGCCGGTGCTGCCGATCGAGATCGTGCTGCTGCCGTTCTGGTCGCCGTTCCATCTCAACAAGATCTCTTATTGGGCGCGCACCACCATGGTGCCGCTGATGGTGATCGCCGCGCTGAAGCCGCGCGCGAAGAATCCCAAGGGCGTCGGCATCGACGAGTTGTTCCTGCAGGATCCGCGCTCGATCGGGATGACCGCCAAGGCGCCGCACCAGAGCATGGCCTGGTTCGTGCTGTTCCGCGCGCTCGACGGCATCCTGCGCGTGATCGAGCCGATGTTTCCGAAGCGCCTGCGTAAGCGCGCGATCGATGCCGCGCTTGCCTTTACCGAGGAGCGGCTCAACGGCGAGGACGGGATGGGTGCGATCTATCCGCCCATGGCCAACATCGTCATGATGTACGATGCGCTCGGCAAGGACGAGAACTTCCCGCCCCGCGCGATCACGCGCCGGGGCATCGACAAGCTGCTCGTCGTCAAGGGCGATGAGGCCTATTGCCAGCCCTGCGTCTCCCCGGTGTGGGACACGACGCTGACCGCGCATGCGCTGTTGGAGGCCGGCGGCGACAAGGCGTTGCCTGCCGCCAAGCAGGGCCTGGACTGGCTGATCCCGAAGCAGGAGCTCGAGGTGAAGGGCGACTGGGCGGTGAAGCGGCCCGACGTGCGTCCCGGCGGCTGGGCGTTCCAGTACAACAATGCGCATTATCCCGATCTCGACGACACCGCCGTGGTGGTGATGTCGATGGACCGCATGCGCCGCGAGCACGGCGTCGCCGGCTATGATGCCGCGATCGAGCGCGGCCGCGAGTGGATCGAGGGCATGCAGAGCGACGACGGCGGCTGGGCGGCCTTCGACGTCAACAACCTCGAATACTACCTCAACAACATCCCGTTCTCGGACCACGGCGCGTTGCTCGATCCGCCGACTGAGGACGTCACCGGGCGCTGCGTCTCGATGCTGGCCCAACTCGGCAAGACCGAGAAGACCAGCAAGCAGGTCGCCGATGGCGTTGCCTATCTGCGCAAGACCCAGCACCCCGAGGGGTCCTGGTACGGCCGCTGGGGCATGAACTTCATTTATGGAACCTGGTCGGTGCTCTGTGCGCTGAACATGGCCGGAGTTCCCCACAGCGACCCGATGATGCGCAAGGCGGCCGGCTGGCTGGCCTCGATCCAGAACAAGGACGGCGGCTGGGGCGAGGACGCCGTCAGCTATCGGCTGGACTACCAGGGATGGGAGCCGGCCCCGTCGACCGCCTCGCAAACGGCATGGGCCTTGCTTGCCCTGATGGCTGCAGGCGAGGTTGATCACCCGGCCGTCGCCCGCGGGGTGGAGTACCTGATTGCAACACAGAACGAAAAAGGACTGTGGGATGAACAGCGTTACACCGCCACAGGCTTTCCCCGCGTGTTCTATCTGCGGTATCATGGTTACCCGAAGTTCTTCCCGCTGTGGGCGCTGGCGCGATATCGGAACTTGCGGAACACCAACAGCAGGGTGGTAGGGGTCGGGATGTGACGACGGGGACGGGGGACTATGTGACCGCGGGTCAAGCCATTGATCCGCGCCCGATATTGATTGTGACCGGACTGGTGCAGGAGGCCCGCATTGCGGCAGGGCCCGGCATGGCCGTCATTTGCTCGTCGAGCAGCCCGGCCCAGTTGCGGGCGTTGCTGACGGTGGTGGATCCTGATTCGATTCGCGGCGTGATCTCGTTCGGCGTGGCCGGCGGGCTCGACCCGAGCTTGCGCTCCGGCGACGTCGTGGTGGCGACCGAGGTGCTCTCGGGTGATGACCGCTGGGGCGCCGGCCTGTGGCTCAGCGACGACCTCATCGAGAAGCTGACATCCGGACGCCGCCGCGTGGTGCGCGGCAGCCTCGCCGGTGCCGAGGAAGTGGTCACCGGTTCATCGTGCAAGGCGGCGCTGCATTCCGAGACCGGCGCCTTCGCCGTCGACATGGAAAGCCACATCGCGGCTGCCTACGCCGCCGAGGCCGGCCTGCCGTTTGCCGCGGTCCGCGTCATCAGCGACCCCGCCCACCGTGCGCTGCCGGCCATCGCCCGCGCAGCCATCAAGCCGAACGGCCAGATCGACCTCGCCGCCGTCCTGCGCGGCATCGTGCGCAATCCCGCGACGCTGCATGCCCTGGTCTCCACCGGCATCGACTTCAGCCGCGCGCTGCGTTCCTTGCGCGGCTGCCGCGATTTTCTGATCGGGACGGAGCTCGTGGGCAGCGAGGCGCTCGCCGCTGAAGCGGCCTGAAGGGCGTCTTCGAGCTGAACAACACAAAAGGCCCGGTCGCGGTGCGATCGGGCCTTTTGTTTTGAGCTGCGCGATCGTCGTCATAGGCGGGCGGCATACGCACCATGTGGTCTGCGCAGTGCCGCCGGGCAGCTTGAATGTGAACCGATCCGCACTGTGCCCCCCGCTTTGATTGTTCCTCCGCCATGCGAGAACAGAACGATTGGAAAACGTTCGCGGCGGCGAGCAACCACGCTTCTACTGTGCATGGGGTTGTTTTTCACATCTCGCATAAGTGCGAGGAGGCGAGGGGCATCGCTTCGCGTATCGTTCCGTCCTGGCGGACCCTCGCGCCGAACAAAAGAAAAGGCCCGATCGCCATCGGCGACCGGGCCTTGTTCGTTTTCGCCGGCTGACGCCCTTACGCGGCCGTCGAAGCCTTCCGCGCGGCCTTCGCCGCGGCGGCTTCGGCCTCGTCCTTGCGGATCTCGGAGAGCTTCTTCTGGACCTGCTCCGAGAAGATGTACTGCGCCGGGCGCTGCTTCGACATGTCGATCTCCGGCGCCATCGGGCCAGTGGTCTTGATGCCGCGCAGCGACACCCACATCGCCTTGATCGGGTTGTTGAGGGCTGCGGTCGCTGCCGTCGGCTCGTAGCCGCAATGGGCCATACAGTCGGCGCACTTCTCGTACTTGCCGGTGCCGTAGGTCTCCCAGTCGGTGGTGTCCATCAGCTCCTTGAAGGTTTTGGCGTAGCCTTCACCGAGCAGGTAGCAGGGCTTCTGCCAGCCGAAGATGTTGCGCGCGGGCATGCCCCACGGCGTGCACTCGTATTCCTGGTTGCCGGCGAGGAAGTCGAGGAACAGGCCGGAGTGCATGAAATTCCACTTCTTGCCCTTGCCCAGCGCGAAGACGTCGCGGAACAGCTTCTTGGTCTTGGCGCGGTTGAGGAAGTGCTCCTGGTCCGGCGCGCGCTCATAGGCATAGCCGGGCGACATCGAGACACCGACGCCGAGCTCGACGGTGAGGTCGAGGAATTTCGCGATCTCCTCGGCCGGATGGCCGTCGAAGATGGTGGCGTTGACGTTGACGGTGAAGCCGCGGGCCTTCGCCGCCTTGATCGCGGAGACGGCGCGGTCGAACACGCCCTGCTGCGACACGGCCTTGTCGTGATGGTCCTTGAGGCCGTCGAGATGGACGGAGAAGAACAGGTATGGCGAGGGCTCGAACAGGTCGAGCTTCTTCTCGAGCAGCAGCGCGTTGGTGCAGAGCGAGACGAACTTCTTGCGCGCGACGAGGCCGCGCACGATCTCGCCGATCTCCTTGTGGATCAGCGGCTCGCCGCCGGGAATCGCCACCATCGGGGCGCCGCACTCGTCGGCCGCGTCCCAGCACTCCTGGGCGGTCATGCGGCGGTTGAGGATCGCATCCGGATAATCGATCTTGCCGCAGCCGACGCAGGCGAGGTTGCAGCGGAACAAGGGTTCCAGCATCAGCACGAGCGGATAGCGTTTGCGGCCAAGCAGTTTCTGCTTGAGCAAATAGCCGCCGATACGCATTTCCTTGAAGAAGGGGATTGCCATTACACGTTTCTTTCTGGGCTTCAAATTCGGGTAGGTCAGCTTGCAGCCAGTTCGGCCGGAAGCCGGAATTCGATGTTTTCCTCGCGGCCGGGGAGCACCGAAACCGTCACCGGTCCGATCCGCCGCAGCGCTTCGATCACGTCATCAACCAGCACCTCGGGCGCCGAGGCGCCGGCCGTGAGGCCGACCGACCTGGCACCATTCAACCACTCGGGATTGAGCTCGCTTCCATCGGCGATCAGATAACTCGCGACACCGGCCTCAGTGCCGATCTCGCGGAGCCGGTTCGAGTTCGAGCTGTTGGCGGCGCCCACCACCAAGATCACGTCAACCAGCTTGCTCAAGTCCCTTACCGCAGATTGGCGGTTCTGTGTCGCATAGCAGATATCCCGGATGTCCGGGCCTTGAATATCTGTAAATCTTGCCTGGAGGGCGCCGATAATATCCCTGGTGTCGTCGACCGACAGGGTGGTCTGGGTGATGTAGGCCACTGGCGTATCCGCCGGCAGCGCCAGGGCCCGGGCCTCTTCGACGCTCTGGACCAGCAGAACGGGCCCGGGAACCTGGCCCATCGTGCCCTCGACCTCGGGGTGGCCGGCATGGCCGATCAGGATCAGGGTACGGCCCTTGGTGATGTAGCGCTTCCCCTGATTGTGAACTTTCGTGACCAGCGGGCAGGTGGCATTGAGCACCGGAAGGTCGCGCGCGGCGGCCTCTTCCTCGACACTGCGGGCGACGCCGTGAGCACTGAATACCGTCACGGCCTTCGGCGGAACCTCGGACAGCTCCTCGACGAAGATCGCGCCCTTGTTCTTCAGGCTCTCGACGACGTATTTGTTGTGCACGATCTCGTGGCGCACATAGACCGGCGGGCCGTATTTCTCCAGCGCGCGCTCCACGATCTCGATGGCGCGCACCACGCCCGCGCAAAAGCCTCGCGGCTGCGCCAGATAAACTTCCATTGGACGTCCATCACGCAAATTGCACCAATCCGCTCAATTGTCCCGGGGCACTCTGATAGGGGCGCGTGCTGCAATATCCGCACCAATGTTTCGCGACCTCGGCAGGTTGCCCACCCGTGGGTTCCGATGCATGCAGGCGCAGCACTTTGTGTCAAAAAATCGGCAACAAGGGAAGTGCGGGTGACCCGCAGGTTCGGGCGGGACCGGGCGCGGGTATTATAATGCGGTCGTCCGGGTGAGCAAGTCGGCGATGACTGTGCTCACCCCTTCGTCACTTTACCGCCTCAACTCGGCGGCTATACCGCTGTCCCCCATGCTTTTTGCCATGGTCCTTCGCCGTCTACCTCGAACCTTGTTCGTGCGAGAACGACCCAAACGGCAATAGGTTTCGCCTGGGAACTCCGCTAAAGAGCGGGCGTTTCCGGCAAGCTGTTAACCGCAGAAAGAAAAGAAGTGCTGCAAAGCGTAGTCGTTGCCATCGTCAGGGCCTGTACCCGGTTTGCCTCTCTCGTCGTCGTTCTCGGGCTCCTGCTGGCGGTGGGGGCGGGCTATTACACGTCCCGGCACTTCGCCATCAATACCGACATTAATTCCCTGATCTCGCAGAAACTCGACTGGCGTCAGCGCGACCAGCAGTTCGACCGTGCCTTCGACCGCGATGCGACGATCCTGGCGGTCGTTGAAGGCGCGACGCCGGAGCTGACGACGGCGGCGGCGAACGCGCTGTATGCCAGGCTGAAGGACGACAAGGCCAATTTCGTCGCCATTCAGCAACTCGGCACCGGCGAGTTCTTCGAGAAGAACGGCCTGCTGTTTCTTCCGACCGAAGAAGTCGGCAAGATCACCGGCCAGTTCGAATCCGCGGCGCCCCTGATCGAGATCATGGCCGGCGATCCGTCGATCCGCGGCCTGACCGGTGCGCTGGAGACCGGGCTCGCCGGCGTCAAGCGTGGTCAGGTCAAGCTCGATAGCACCGAGCGGCCGTTCAACCTGATCTCGCAGACGGTCGAGACCGTGCTCAACAAGGGCAACGCGACCTTCTCCTGGCGTGAACTCGTCAGCGACCAGCCGCTGCAGGATTCGGACAAGCGGGCCTTCATCGAATTCAAGCCGATCCTTGACTACAACGCGCTTGAGCCCGGCAAGGACGCCACCGACGCGATCCGCAAGGCGGCGGCGGATCTCGATTTCGCGACCAAGTACCACGCGCGTGTGCGGCTGACCGGTCCAGTTCCGATTGCCAACGAGGAATACGCGACCGTCCAGGAGGGCGCCGTCGTCAACGGCATCGGCACCGTTGTGGTCGTGCTGTTCATCCTGTGGCTGGCGCTGCATTCAGCGAAGATCATCTTCGCCGTATTCGTCAATCTCTTCGTCGGCCTTGCGGTCACCACTGCCGTCGGCCTGATGATGGTCGGCTCACTCAATCTGCTGTCGATCGCGTTCGCGGTGCTGTTCGTCGGCCTCGGCGTCGATTTCGGCATCCAATACAGCGTCCGCTACCGCTCGGAGCGTTACAAGGTCAATGATCTCGGCAAGGCGCTGGTGCTTGCCGCCAGACGCTCCGCAATCCCGCTGTCGCTCGCCGCGATGGCCACCGCGGCCGGCTTCCTCTGCTTCATCCCGACCGACTACAAGGGCATCGCCGAGCTCGGGCAAATCGCCGGCGTCGGCATGCTGGTGGCGTTCATCTCCTCGATCACCGTCCTGCCGGCGATGCTGAAGCTGCTGAACCCGCCCGGCGAAAAGGAGCCGGTCGGCTACGCATTCCTCGCGCCGCTCGATCACTTCCTGGAGAAGCACCGCGTGCTGGTCGTTGGTGGCACGCTGCTGCTCGCGGTCGCCGGCCTGCCACTGCTCTACTTCATGAAGTTCGACTTCAACCCGATGAACCTGCGCAACCCGAACGCCGAGTCGATCGCGACCTTCCTCGACCTGCGCAAGGATCCCAACACCGGCGCCAATGCGGTCAACGTGATGACCACGTCTGAAGAGCAGGCCAAGCAGGTCGAAGCGAAGCTCGAGAAGGTGCCGGAGGTGCTGCGGGTGATGTCGCTCGACAGTTTCGTGCCGGAGGACCAGCAGCCGAAGCTGAAGCTGATTGCGCAGGGCGCCAAGATCCTGAACCCCGCGCTCAATCCGGATCAGATCGACGCGGCGCCGTCGGATCAGGAGAACGTCGATTCACTGAAATCCTCGGTCGACAATCTGCGCCGCACGGCAGGTGACGCAAAGGGCCCTGGCGCGGTCGCCTCGCGCCGCCTAGCGGACGCGCTCGAAAAGCTCGCCAATGCCGACGAATCGACCCGCAACAAGGCGCAGGACGTGTTCGTGACGCCGATGAAGATCGTGTTCGACCAGCTCAGGAAGGCGATGCAGGCCGAGCCTGTCACCCTGAAGTCACTGCCGCCCGATCTCGTCAGCGCCTGGAAGAGCAAGGATGGCATCATCCGCGTCGAAGCTCAGCCGAAGGGCGATCCCAACGACAACGACACGCTGCGCAAGTTCGCGGCGGCCGTGCTCGAGGCGGAGCCGACAGCGATCGGCGGACCGGTCTCCATCCTGAAATCCGGTGACACCGTAGTGCGAGCGTTCATCCATGCCGGCATCTACGCGCTGCTGGTGATCAGCCTCCTGCTGTGGATCACCCTGCGCCGCCTGGTCGACGTTGCGATGACGCTGGTGCCGTTGCTGGTTGCAGGCGCGGTCACGCTCGAGATCTGCGTGCTGATCGGCCTGCCGCTCAACTTCGCCAACATCGTCGCGTTTCCGCTGCTGCTCGGCGTCGGTGTCGCGTTCAAGATCTATTATGTCGTGGCGTGGCGGTCCGGCAGGACAAACCTGCTTCAGACCAGCCTGACGCGCGCGATCTTTTTCAGCGCACTGACGACGGCGACCGCATTCGGCAGCCTGTGGCTGTCGAGCCATCCGGGCACGTCCAGCATGGGCAAGCTGCTCGCACTCTCGCTGGTGACGACGCTTGCCGCAGTGCTGCTGTTTCAGCCGGCCCTAATGGGCAAACCCCGCAATCTCAGGGAGTAGGCAGATGTCGCCGACGGGATCGGGGGCGCCTTTCTGACCAGGCTTGGCCGCGGCGGCACTCTTTGGAGCCGCTGTCATCGGTCCAGGTGCTGCGGCGCTCGACGCGGCCTTCGGCGCCGCCCCCGTGGTTTTTGGCCCGCCCTTTGCCATGGCGTTGGCGGGGCTCGAGGGAATCGGGGGACCGACGCGGGTCCAGGTCTCGCCGCCGCACAGGAAGCCCAGCACGCAGCCCTTGATCTCGAGCTGGTCAGCGCCGACAGGCGTGATGGTCGCACTATACATCTGGCCATCCTTGGCGTTGTAGACCTGACCTTCCCACTGCTCGGCGCCGCCCACTTTCTTCATGTTGATCAGGGTCGCCATGCCTAGCGTAGGCCTGTTCTTTTTTGAGACATCCGGGTTGTTCTCGTCGCGGCCGCCGGGTTTCTTTTCCCAGGAAACGGCGCCCCACATGCTGCCATTGCATTGGGCGACTCGGATATTGGCGACGCCGTCCGCGACCCGCCAGTCGCCGGTAGGATCGGCCGCGAGCGCTGGTGTCAGGCCGGTGTAACCGCCTGCCAGTATTAGTCCGGTGTAAATAGCCAAACGCATGAGTGTTCCTCGGCAGTGCAACATGGTCTAAAGCTGTGCTTGCGAAGATGGTCCGAAAAAGGGCAAAAGGCCGCACAGAGCGTTTTCCGTTCGCTGACCGTTTTCAGTTGACGAAGCGGCCCTCAACCGAAGTATGTAGCGGATGAACAGTCCAAATCCAGACATGTCCCAGTTGTTCGCGGACCGTCAGGCCCAGCGCAACACCCTGCATAATAGGTACCTGAACGAGCAGTTCGTCCGGGTTCTCAAGACCATCGGCTACGATGTCGGGTTCCAGAAAGGGCAGGGGCAGTACCTCTACGATCGCGAGGGCGCGCGCTATCTCGACCTGCTGTCCGGTTTTGGCGTGTTCGCGATCGGGCGCAATCATCCGGTGATGCGGGACGCGTTGAAAAGCGTGCTCGACGCTGATCTGCCCAATCTCGTCCAGTTCGATGTTTCGGTGCTCGCCGGCGTCCTCGCCGAGCGGCTCCTGAAGTATGTTCCCTATCTCGACAAGGCGTTCTTCGCCAATTCCGGCGCGGAATGCGTCGAGGCCGCGATCAAGTTCGCCCGCGGCGCCACCGGCCGCCCGGGCATCGTCTATTGCGCCCACGGCTACCATGGCCTGACCTACGGCGCGCTGTCGCTGACAGGGGATTCGAACTTCCGCACCGGCTTCGAGCCGCTGCTGCCGGGTTGCACCCCGGTTCCGTTCAACGATCTCGCCGCGCTCGAGAAGGCGCTGGCCTCGCGCGAGGTCGCGGCCTTCGTCGTCGAACCGATCCAGGGCAAGGGCGTCAACATGCCCTCCGACGAGTTCCTGCCGGGCGCGGCCGCGCTTTGCAAGAAATACGGCACGCTGTTCGTCGCCGACGAGATCCAGACGGGCATGGGCCGCACCGGACGCTTCCTCGCGGTCGAGCATTGGAACGTCGAACCCGACATGGTGCTGCTGTCGAAGTCGCTCTCGGGCGGGCACGTGCCTGTTGGCGCCGTGCTGACGCGCAAGAGCATCTTCGACAAGATCTTCAACCAGATGGACCGCGCGGTGGTGCACGGTTCGACCTTCTCCAAGAACGATCTCGCGATGGCCGCGGGCATTGCCACGCTCGATGTGATGGAATCGGAGAAGCTGATCGAGTCCGCCGCCAAGCGCGGCGCCGAACTTCGCCTGGCACTCACGCGTATGGTGCCCGGCTATGAGCTGCTGAAGGAAGTCCGCGGCAAGGGCCTGATGATCGGCATCGAGTTCGGGCCGCCGAAATCGCTGCGGCTGCGGGCCTCCTGGAACGTGCTGGAAGCCGCCAACAAGGGCCTGTTCTGCCAGCTCATCACCGTGCCGCTGTTCAAGGATCACAAGATCCTGACGCAGGTCGCCGGCCACGGCAGCCACACCATCAAGCTGCTGCCGCCGCTCACCATCACGGAAGAAGACTGCAGCTGGATCGAGCGCGCCTTCGACGACGTCATCGCCGGCAGCCACAAGGTTCCCGGTGCGATCTGGTCGCTCGGCAAGACGCTGGTGGACAACGCGGTGCGGCGGTCGGCTTGATCTCTTGCCGCGGCATCGGCAACGGCGGCGAGACGACTACCCCTCCACATTCGCCTTGATCGCCGCCTCGAACTTGTCCACGAACTCGGTGAGCTCGTCGCCGCCGATATCGCTCACGGCCCAGAAGTTCAGGCCGCGCTCGCCCCAGCGGCGGCAGTTGAAGCCCTGCATGGTCTGCGTCTTCGGCGGCCGATGCTCGATGCTCGCAGTCTGCGCCACGAACAGGTTGATGATGTGCTGCCGGCGCCGGTAGACGACGGCACCGATGGCGCGGGCATCGACATAGTCGAGCCGGCCGCCGACCAGCGTAAAGCCTTGCGCAGTGAGGTCGATGACGGGCGGGGCGACGTCGAGCTTGCCGTTGAACCAGGGTTTGACGGTGTGTTGGTCGGTCGAGACGACGTCGATGAGGTGGCCGGCCTGGAGCGAACGCAGATGCGCGGAGACGACCTCCGAAAGGATGCGCTGCTGGTCGTCCTGGCGCAGCACCACGGCAAAGACGCCGGAGGCGGCGAGCGCAGAGACCGCCGAGCCCATTGCGAAACCACGCAGCACGGAACGCCGGCTCGGCTGCGGCCGCGCTTGCGGCATCGACGCCTCGATACGGGCACGCAGACTAGCCGGCGCACTGTAGCGCAGCTTGGTGTCGGCCAGCACGCGCTTCATCTCGCGTTGTGCTGCGAATTCGGCCGCGCAGCCCGGACAGCCGGCGAGATGAGCTTCGACCTCGCGCGCGTGGCCGGCATCGAGCTCGTTGTCGAGCAGAGCGTGAAGCAGCATCTTTGCTTCGTCGCAGGTCATTTCGAGTGCTCCTCTTCCGCCGTCCAGGCCGCGCGCAGCATGGCGCGGGCACGAGCGAGGCGGGACATCACGGTGCCGACGGGGACGCCGACGGCTTCTGCAATTTCGCGATAGGACAGGTTGTTGATCTCCCGCAGCACGAAGGTCTCCTTGAACGGCTCGGCGAGTGCGTCGATCATCTTGCGGATGGCGCCGGCCTCGCGGTTACGCAAGACTTCCGTCTCCGGGCTCGCCTCGTTCTCCTGCCACATCGGCGTCTGGTCGGTTGCACCGGGCGTGTCCTCGATCGCGGCGGGCGAATGCACGCGCCGGGCATATTCGGCGTTGCAGACATTGCGCAGGATCGCGAACAGCCACGGCTTCATGGCCGGGCCTCGATAGCTGTCAAAGTGCTTCAGCGCGCGCAGATAGCATTCCTGCACCGCGTCCTCCGCGTCGGAGGCGTCGCGCAGCAGATAGCGTGCGAGCGTGTAGACGTCGTCGAGATAGGGCAGGGCCGCCTCGCGGAAGCGCTGTGCCTTCTGGAAATCGTCGCTGACGGGCATCGCCTCTCGCTTTGCCTCTTGCTGCGTTTCGTCGGGGTTTCGCCTTTGGGCCTGACCGCAGGCACGCGCGCCCGGTCGGCGTGGGACCACCGGCCGGGCAAGACAGAGATGCCTTGGTTGGAGACGTTACTCAACCTTGATCATCCCGGTCATATGCGGGTGCAACGAACAAAAATACTTGTAGTCGCCCGCATCGGTGAAGGTGAACGTGAACTTGTCGTCGGTGTCCAGGGCCTTGGACCTGAACTTGCCGGCCGATACCACGGTGTGCGGGATGTCGTCCCGGTTGGTCCACGTTACGGTCGTGCCGACCTTGATCTTGAGCTCCGCCGGCTGGAAGACGAAATTGTCGATATGCACCTCCATGTTGGTGTCTTCGGCACGGGCGGTTGTGAGCGGCAGCAGGATGGCCGCGGCCAAAGTGAGAAGGTCGCCCCCGAAGTCGCGGCGAGTGAGTGTCTTCATTGGTCTGCTTCCGATCAACCCTGGAGCGGCGTGTCGATGATCGCGAGCCGCTGCTCGTTCTGCTTGAAGTTGATGCTCGCGACCCCGAGCATCGAACGGAGCTTGGCGTCCTCGACCTTCATCGGTCCGGGGGAGGGGGCGCTGCCGGGTGCCGGCTGCGGAAAGGCGGTCGACCGCGCGGTGTGGAAGGTGACGTTGCCCTCGACCTTCTGCATCACCTGGTGGATGTGACCGTTGAGCACGGTGACCGAACCAAAGCCCTTGACGTATTCGAGCGCGCGGCCGCCGTCCTCTGTGCCCCAACCCCATTCCGGATAGACGGTCCAGAGCGGAATATGCGCGAACAAGACGATAGGCGTCGATTTCGACTTGCCACGGAGATCGTCCTCGAGCCAGGCGAGCTGCTCGGCGCCGAGATTGCCGAGACCGCCGGCCTTGAGGTCGACGACGTTGACGAGGCCGACGAAGTGCACGCCGCCGGCGTCGAAGGAATACCAGCCCGCCCCCTTGGTGCCGCGGCCGTAACGGTCGCGATAGAACTTCACTTCCTCGTCGAGGAAATCATGCTCGCCCGGCACGTAGTGCACGTCCAACTTGGACTGCGAGATTATGCGATCGGCGTTGTCGAACTCGGACGCCTTGGACAGATGGGTGATATCGCCGGTGTGGATCATGAACGACGGCTTGGTGGGCATCGCATTGATCTTGTTGACGGCTTCCTCCAGCGTGCCCAGCGCGTTCGGGTTGGCCGGCTTGTCGAAGCCGACATGGCTGTCGCTGATCTGGAGGAAGGTCATGCCGGGCGCGGCCGCCGTCGCGGCCTCCGCGGAATCGATGATGCCGAGCGAGCGCGGGACGCCGCCCGTGATTGTCCAGAGCACCCCGGTGCCGGCCCAAGTCATGCACTCGAGCACCTTGCGACGGCTGACGCCGTCTTCCCCGTGATCGTGTCCGCTCATCGCACGTCTCCTTTGGCCCGGAATTGGGCTTCGGGGGAGTTGATCGGGGAAGGAGTCGGTTTATTCGCGGGGAGCGATGACGTTTTCGTGAGGTGGGATCGACGGAAAAGCGGTGACTGATCATGATGACGGGAGGCTACCTCGCATCCTCCAGGATCATCGCCGCGCCCTTCTCGGCGATCATCGCGGTCGGTGTGTTGGTATTGCCCGAAGTGATCGTCGGCATGATCGAGGCGTCGACGACGCGCAGACCGCCGAGCCCATAGAAGCGCAGGCGCTCGTCGACCACGGCCATGGGATCGCTCACAGCACCCATCTTGGCCGTGCCGACCGGATGGAAGATCGTGGTGCCGATATCGCCGGCGGCTTTTGCGAGCGAGGCATCGTCGTCGCCGACGGTGGGGCCGGGCAGATATTCGCTCGGCCGATATTTTGCGAGCGCCTTCTGCTGCATCAGGCGGCGCGTGGTGCGGATGGCGTCGGCGCCGACCTGGCGGTCATCGTCGGTCGACAGATAGTTTGGCGCGATGATCGGTTTCTCGTCCGGGATCGACGAGCGCAGCCGCACGGTGCCGCGCGACGTCGGCTGGAGATTGCAGGCGCTGACCGTGATCGCAGGGAAGCGGTGCAGGGGATCGCCGAACTTGTCGAGCGACAGCGGCTGCACGTGAAACTGGATGTTGGCGCGCGCGCGTGTCGCATCCGAGCGCGTGAAGATGCCGAGCTGTGACGGCGCCATGGTCAGCGGCCCACGGCGACGGAAGGCATAGTCGAGGCCCATCAGACCGCGGCGGAACAGGTTGTAATAGGTCTCGTTCAGCGTCCGCACGCCTTCGACCTTGTAGATCGCGCGCTGCTGGAGGTGGTCCTGCAGATTGCGCCCGACGCCGGGCTTGTGCATGACAATGTCGATGCCGAGCGGCGACAGCCAGTCGGCCGGGCCGATGCCGGAGCGATGCAGCACCTGCACCGAGCCGATCGAGCCGGCCGACAAGATCACCTCGCGTTTGGCGCGCGCCTCGACGATCTCGCCGTTCTGGATGAAGCGGACGCCGACGGCGCGGCCCTGCTCGATGATCAGACGGTCGACCAGCACGTGCTTCTCGAGCCGCAAATTGGAGCGCTTCAACGCCGGCTTGAGGAAGCCTCGCGCCGACGACCAGCGCCGGCCGCGCTTCTGGTTCACGTGGAAATAGCTGGTGCCTTCGTTGTCGCCGGTGTTGAAGTCGGGGATGCGCTTGATGCCCATTTCTTCCGCGGCATCGCCGACCGCATCGAGAACCTCCCACGACAGCCGCGGCGCCTCGATGCGCCAGCCGCCGCCGGCGCCGTGATGCTCGCTTGCGCCGAGGAAGTGATCCTCGAGCCGCCTGAACAGCGGCAACACGTCGTCATAGCCCCAGCCGGTCATGCCGAGCTGGCGCCAGTGATCGTAGTCGGCGGCCTGGCCGCGCATCGAGATCATGGCATTGATCGCCGAGCAGCCGCCGATCACCTTGCCTCTGGGGTAGGCCAGCGAACGGCCGTTGAGGCCCGGCTCGGCCTCGGTCTTGAACATCCAGTCCGAGCGCGGATTGCCGATGGCGAAAAGATAGCCGACCGGAATGTGGAACCAGATCCAGTTGTCGTCACCACCGGCTTCGAGAATAAGGACGCGGTTTTTGGGCTCCGCGGAAAGCCGGTTGGCAAGAACGCAGCCGGCCGTGCCGGCGCCCACGACAATATAATCAAACTCACCTTCGAGCCGCCTTGGCATTCTGCTTCCACCCGGATGATCTCTAAACGTTCCACCCTAATAGGCAGACGGAGACGACCGGGACAAGCCCGGCCATGTCGCACGGGCAGGGCTAGACCCGATCTCGACCAGTTGGGTGGACTGGCGCTTGCATGGTAGACAGGGCTGTATTTTCAACAAAGCTTGAGACCCTCCATGCCCATCGTGAATCGCGTCGCCGACCTTCAACCCGATATTCAGGCTTGGAGACGGGACATCCACCAGCATCCCGAGTTGCTGTATGACGTCCATCGCACCGCAGCATTCGTCGCGGATCGCCTGCGCGAATTCGGTTGCGACGAGGTCGTGACCGGTATCGGCCAGACCGGCGTGGTCGGAGTGATCAAAGGCAACAAGCCGGCCGGCGAGGGGCTCAAGGTGATCGGTCTGCGCGCCGACATGGATGCGCTGCCCGTCGAGGAACAGACCAATCTGCCATACGCCTCGAAGACTCCGGGCAAGATGCACGCCTGCGGCCATGACGGCCACACCGCGATGCTGCTGGGGGCTGCGCGCTACCTGGCCGAGACCCGCAACTTCGCCGGCGATGCGATCGTGATCTTCCAGCCGGCCGAGGAAGGCGGCGCCGGGGGCGCGGCCATGGTCAAGGACGGCATGATGGAGCGCTTCGGCATCGAGCAGGTCTACGGCATGCACAACGGTCCCGGCATTCCGATCGGCTCGTTTGCGATCCGGCCCGGTCCGATCATGGCGGCAACCGACGAGGTCGACATCAATATCGAGGGTCTCGGCGGCCACGCCGCGCGACCGCATAAATGCATTGATTCCGTTCTCGTCGGTGCGCAGGTGATCACGGCGTTGCAGTCGATCGTTGCGCGCAGTGTCGATCCCTTGGAATCAGCGGTGATCTCGATCTGCGAGTTTCACGCCGGCAATGCCCGTAACGTCATTCCGCAAACCGCGACCCTGAAGGGCACCATCCGGACCCTGTCGCCGGAGGTGCGCAAGCTCGTCGAGAAGCGGGTGCGCGAAGTGGTTGCGGGGGTGGCGCAGATCACCGGCGCCAAGATCGATCTACACTACAAGCGCAACTATCCAGTCGTGAACAACCACGCCGCGGAGACCGAGGTGGCAACGCGCATTGCCAAGCAGGTCGCCGGCGATGCCAACGTGCATCAGATGCCGCCCCTGATGGGCGGCGAGGACTTTGCCTACATGCTGGAAGCGCGTCCCGGCGCGTTCATCTTCTGCGGCAATGGCGACAGCGCCGGCCTGCATCACCCCGCCTACAATTTCAACGACGAGGCGATCGTGTTCGGCACGTCCTACTGGGTCAAGCTGGTCGAGGAACAGCTCGCGGCGTCGTGAGGCGCTCAAGCGAATTTGCAAATGAAAAGGGCCCGTGCATCGCGCGGGCCCTTTTTGTTGTGGTCCGTGTCGTGGCTCAGAACACGTGCGAGAACAGGAAATAGAGCACGCCCGAGATCAGCATCGCGGCGGGCAGGGTCAGGACCCAGGCCATCGCGATGTTGCGGATCGTCGCCCATTGCAGGCCCGATCCATTGGCGGCCATGGTGCCGGCGATGCCTGATGACAGCACATGCGTGGTCGAGACCGGCAGGCCATAGACATCGGCGGCCGCGATGGTGGCGGCCGCGGTGATCTCCGCGCAGGCTCCCTGCGCGTAGGTCAGGTGGGTCTTGCCGATCTTCTCGCCGACCGTGACCACGATGCGCTTCCAGCCGACCATGGTGCCAAGGCCAAGCGCGATGGCGACCACGATCTTCACCCAACCGGGAATGAACTTCGTGGCGCTGTCGAGTGAGCCCTTATAGGCGTTGAGCACGGTGACGTCGGCAGCACTGAGTTCGGCTTCCTTGTCCTTCATCAGGAAGCGCAGCGCTTCCGAAACGAGGTACATGTCGTTGCGGGTGTTGCCGACGAGCTCGGCGGGCACCTTGGCGAGCGAGCCATAGGTCGCCACCTGCCTGGAGATGTCGCGGACGAGCACGGCGAGCGACGGGAATGTACCGGCGTTCACCTCGTGCTGCGCGACATAGTTGGTCACGGCGCGGCGCGGATTGCCGATCACGCTGTAGCCGGCGGCCTTGGCTTCGATGATCTTGCTGGCAGCCTCCGAGTTCTGGCTGAATGCCACGATCTGGCTCTCCGGCAGCGCGCGGTTGAGCGCGTAGGCTGTCGGCACGGTGCCGATCAGGATCAGCATGATCAGGCCCATTCCCTTCTGACCGTCGTTGGAGCCGTGGAAGAAGCTCACCAGCGTGCAGGTGAGGATCAGGATGCCACGGATCCACCACGGCGGCGGCTGGTCGCCCTTCGGCTCGCCGAACAGGGTGGGCGTGACGCGCAGCAGAACGGTACGCAGGATCAGGAGCAGGCCGGCGGCAAGCGCGAAGCCGAACAGCGGCGACAGCAGCAGCGCCTTGCCGATGTTGGTGGCCTGGCTCCAGTCGACGCCGGTGGTGCCGTTGCGGCCATGCAGGACGGCGTTCATGATGCCGACGCCCATGATCGAGCCGATCAGCGTGTGCGAGCTCGAGGCCGGCAGGCCGAAATACCAGGTGCCGACGTTCCAGATGATGGCGGCGATCAACAACGCGAACACCATCGCGAAGCCGGCGCTGGAGCCGACCTGGAGGATCAGCTCGACCGGGAGCAGCGAGACGATGCCGAACGCGACCGCGCCGGAGGACAGCAGCACGCCGAACAGGTTGAACATGCCGGACCACACCACGGCGACGTGGGCGGGTAGCGAGCGGGTGTAGATCACGGTCGCGACCGCGTTGGCGGTGTCGTGGAAGCCGTTCACGAACTCGAAGCCGAGTGCGATCAGGAGCGCGACGAAGAGCAGGAGGAAGGGAGCGAAGGTCTTGACCTGCGCGCCTGATGCATCGACGTCGACCCAGATGCTGTAGGCGACGAAGAGAAGTGCGGCGGCGATCACGCCCATGTAGATCACGCCGGTGAGCGGGTGGAATCCGCGGTTGAGGTCTGGCCCCTTACTCAAGGCCGGCTCGATGGAGCCGGGCAAAGCAACGTCACTCATTGGAAATTCTCCTGTCCCAAGGCCCCGATTTTGCGCGTGGCATGTGACAGGCGGTTGAAATGGCGGCAGGCAGTTGAAATGATGGAGCTTATCCGCGCTCTGTCGCTGAGCGCCGGCAGCGTCTCAGGCGGCGTGGGCCGACTTCTTCTGCACGCCGGCCGCGATCGTCAGGTCTTCGACAAAACGCTGATATTCCTGCACCTTCGCCTGCGGATCAGGGAGCCGCAGCAGGTAGGACGGATGCACCGTCACCAGAGCCTTGCGTCCGTCGGGGAGGTCTATGAGCCGGCCGCGGGTCTTGCCGATGGGTGTGATCTTGCCGAACACGCTCTGCGCGGCGGTGGCGCCCATCGCGACCACGAGATCGGGCTGGATGACTGAGACTTCCCGCTCATACCATTGTCGGCATGCCCGGATCTCGGACGTGTTCGGCTTCTGGTGCAGGCGGATTTTTCCGCGCGGCACGAATTTGAAGTGTTTGACCGCGTTGGTGACATAGACCTTCCTGCGGTCGACGCCGGCCTCCTCCAGCGCGCGATCGAGCATCTGTCCGGCCGGCCCGACGAAGGGATGGCCGGAAAGGTCTTCCTTGTCGCCGGGCTGCTCGCCGACCAGCATGATGGTGGCGCTCTTGGGGCCTTCGCCGAACACGGTCTGTGTCGCGTCCTTGTAGAGCGGGCAGGCGCGGCAATGGCCGGCCTCCTCGCGAAGTGCATCGAGAACATTGGCGGCGTGTTTGCGGCTCATCGGGGCCTCCGGCCGCTTCTGGGGCTTGTGCGGATCCGTTGCGGCGTTGGCGATCATGGCGCCGGTCATGCGTTCGGCGTCCTCGATCAGGGGTTTAATGATCGAAGCCTCGGGCAGGTTCCTCCAGTATTTCTTCGGCATCTCCGCCTGCATCGCCTTCACCTTCAACCGCGCCGGATTGAAGATGCTGGCGTAGTAACGCCGCCAGGTTTCCTCCAGCCGGTCTTCGCCCCGTGCTTCGTTCTTGCTCGCGCCCGGCGTGAACGAAAGCGCTAGGCCATCCCAATGCGCGCAGAGATCGGGCGTCAAAATCGACCACGGCATGTCGGCAAAGCGGCGCGCGAAAAACGGCGCGGCGAGCTCGACGATATGATGCTCCGGCTCGAACCAGGCGACGTAATGGGCGGCACGCTCGCGTCCGATTTCGCGAAAACGAACGAAGGCGTGCATCTTGTGCTCGTCGCGATGAACAGCTCTCGCCATGGCCGTGACCAACGCGACGTCGGTATCCATCGCGACTTCGATGAGGTCGTGATTGTCCTTCAATCGCCAGAGCAGGCGATAGAGGATCGCAAAACGCTCGCCGTCGCGGTGCAGGATTGCCGCTTTCGCCAGCTCGATGAATTTTGCTGATACGCTGAAAGTGCCGTCATTCACCTCGAGAATCGGAGAGGGCGCGGGCGGCGCGAACAGCTCAGCTTCGCCACCCCGCACGGCCCAGGTGACATCGGCGGGCGGCACGTGATGAAGCACGAGCGTGCGAGCAGCTTTGCGCCAGCCGCCGAAATCGGTCTCGGTGTCGAGGACAATGAACTGCATCAGAAGCCAAACCCCAATTGCGTTGCTTTCGGCTTGAACCGTTCGATCAACCGCGCCTCGTCCAGGCGTTGCGAGGAGGGCCGGTGATCGCTGAGGACGATGAACGGCAGCGCCTTGTGCTTGGGCACGTGCAGCCGCGCGAGATCGGACAGGCGGATCGTGGTGGTGCGCCGCGTCGCGATGATGCGCTCGACCGCCCTGGTGCCGAAACCCGGCACGCGCAGCAGCTGCTCGCGGCTGGCGCTGTTGACGTCGAGCGGAAAGCGGTCGCGATGCCGTAGCGCCCAGGCGAGCTTTGGATCGATGTCGAGCGGCAGCATCGCGGTCTCGTCGACGATCTCACCGACGTCGAAACCGTAGAATCGCATCAGCCAGTCGGCCTGGTAGAGCCGGTGCTCACGCAGCAGCGGCGGCTGGACCAGAGGCAATGCGCGGCTCGCATCGGGGATCGGGCTGAAGGCGGAGTAATAGACGCGCCTGAGCCTGTAGGATCCATAGAGATTGGCGCTGGTGTGGAGGATGGTGTGATCGTTCGCGCCGTCGGCGCCGACGATCATCTGCGTGCTTTGGCCGGCCGGTGCGAAGCGCTGCGGTCTTGTCCTTGTCTTCGCGCGGCGATTTTCCTCGGCTTCGTCGAGCTTCAGCCGCAATCGGCCCATGGTGCGGCGGATCGCACGCACGTCCTTCTCCGGCGCGAATTGCTGCAGGCTTGTCGCCTCGGGCATTTCGATATTGATGGAGAGACGGTCGGCATATTTGCCGGCTTCCGCGATCAGCGCATCGTCGGCTTCCGGAATGGTCTTGAGATGGATGTAGCCGCGGAAGTGATGGTCCTCGCGCAGTTTTCGCGCGACACTGACCACTTGCTCCATGGTGTAGTCGGGGCTGCGGATGATGCCGGAGGAGAGAAACAGGCCCTCGATGTAATTGCGCCGGTAGAAATCGAGCGTCAGCTTGACCACTTCATCGATGGTGAAGCGGGCGCGCGGCACGTTGGAGGAAGCGCGGTTGACGCAATAGAGGCAATCGTAATTGCAGGCATTGGTCAGCAGCACCTTGAGCAGGGAGATGCAGCGTCCATCCGGCGCGTAGGAATGGCAGATGCCCATGCCGGGCGCGGTCGAGCCCATGCCCTTGCCGTCGCTGGAATCCCGCTTCTCGGTGCCGCTGGAGGCGCAGGAGGCGTCGTACTTGGCGGCGTCCGCGAGAATTTCCAGCTTGCGTTGTACGTCCATTCCGGAATCCCTTTGATTTGGCTCATGAATTCGATCGAACGCAATTCGATTTGACTCTTCGGCTGCCGTTAGCTTTATATTAGAACATACCATGAACAAATAAGCCAGCCGTTGGTTTCTCTTTTGAGAGCCACCGGCAATCACCTCTGAGGAGCGGCGAGCATGAACGCACGCATGAGCGCGCTTGCGACCTTGCGCAGCCAGATCGAGCGGATCGAGACGGCGGAGGTCGTGCATCATCACGATCGTGTCGCGCTCGGTCACAGCGAGGTCGATCGCGCGCTGAAAGGCGGCCTCGCGCGCGCGGCGGTCCATGAGGTGTTTTGCGAAGGGCGTCAGGGTGCGGCCGCGACCGGTTTTGTCACCGCGCTGGCGGGTCGCGTCACGGTGCAGCGGCCGCTGCTGTGGGTGCGGCAGGATTTTTCGGAACTCGAAACCGGCGCGCTGTCGATGAGCGGGCTCGCCGAGCTCGGTCTCGATCCACGCCGCGTGGTTATGGTGCGCGCGGCCGATGTGGAGAGCGCGCTGCGGACCTCGGCCGATGCGCTCGCCTGCGATGCGCTCGGCGCCGTCGTGCTCGAGCTCTGGGGCGAGACGAGGCAGTTCGATCTCGTCGCGAGCCGCAAGCTGACGCTCGCCGCGCAATCATCCGGCGTTACCGGTTTGTTGCTGCGGATGGCAGCACAACCGTTGCCCTCGACAGCGGAGACGCGATGGATGCTGCGCGCGGCGCATTCGCCGCCGGGATCGGCTTCAATGCCTGCGGCGCCTTGGGACGTCTGGGGGGCGCCGCGCTTCGATGTCGAGCTGTTGCGCAATCGTCATGGCCCGTGTGGCCGGTGGATCATGGAATGGAAGTGTGATGAGTGCCAGTTCAGTGAACCGTCGGCGTATTCTCAGCCTGTGGCTGCCGCGCCTGCCCATCGACCGGATCCAGCGGTTTTTCAGCAGCGCCGGGCTGGGTAAAAATAATAATGGTCCGAGCATCGTTGTCATCAAGGACAACAATGCGCTGGTGATCCACGCACTGGATGAAACCGCCGAGCGCTTCGGGTTGCATATTGGTCAGCCGCTGGCGAATGCCCGGGCGATGTGCCCGGATTTGAAAGTGTTCGACGCCGATGTCGTGGCCGATGCGAAAACGCTCAGCGACATCGCCGATTGGTGCGATCGCTTCACGCCGCTGGTGGCGCTCGATCCGCCGCACGGGTTGTTCCTCGACATCACCGGCTGCGCGCATCTGTTCGGCGGCGAGGCTGCGCTGTTGCAGACGCTGGTCCGGGCGCTCGGCCGACAAGGCTTTGCCGTCAGCGCGGCGATCGCCGGCACCTCGGTCTGCGCGCGCACACTGACGCGGCAGGGCTCCGGGATCATCGTTGCCGACGGTGGGGAAGCGGCGGCAATCGAGCGGTTTCCGGTGTCCGCGCTCGGTGCGGAGGAGACGATCACCACCGGCCTACGCCGCGCCGGGCTGAAGACCATCGGCGATGTCGCCTCGCGCAACGCCTCCGAGATCACGGCGCGGTTCGGCGCGCGGTTCTCCACGCTGCTCGCGCATGCGCTGGGGCAGGGCGATGCGCCCATTAGTCCGCGCAAGCCGGTGCCTGACTACATCGTCGAAAAGCGTTTTGCCGAGCCGATCGCGACCGACACCATGATCACGATGACGCTGTCGCGGCTGGCCGATACGTTGATCGCGTCCATGGAGAAACAGGGCAAGGGCGCGCGGCGGCTGGAGGCCGCGTTCTTCCGCACCGACGGTGTGGTGCGTGCGATCATGGTCGAGACCGGACGTCCCGTGACGCGAAGCAAAGTCGTCGATCGTCTGTTCCGCGAACGGCTCGATGCGCTCGCCGATCCGCTCGATCCCGGTTTCGGCTTCGACATGGTGCGGCTGTCGGCGAGCCGCACCGAGATCGTGGTGCAGGAGCAGCGCGATCTCGATGCCCATGTCCACGACAATGACGAACTCGCCGCGCTGATCGACCGCATCGCCGCACGCATCGGCGGAAAGCGCGTCGTCGTGCACCTGCCGCAGGATACCCATATTCATGAGCGGGCGGTGCTGGCTGCCCCCGCCCAGCATCATCTCGCGGCTGCCATGCAGGCCAAATGGCCAGATCGTGCCGAGGGCGAGCCGCCGCTGCGGCCCCTGCGGCTGTTCGACAAGCCGGAGCCGGTCACCGTACCGTTCGCGACCGTACCCGATGGCCCGCCGCATCAATTCACTTGGCGCCGGGCAAAACATGCGGTGGTACGGGTAGAGGGACCCGAACGCATCGCGATGGAATGGTGGCGCCAGGACGGCAAGCAGCTGACGCGGGATTATTTCCGTATCGAGGATGCCGAGGGCCTGCGCTTCTGGATTTTCCGCGATGGTCTTTACGAAGGGGAGGTGTTCGACGCCGACGGCAAGCCTGCTCCCCCCAACTGGTATGTGCACGGTCTCTTCGCATGAACGCGCCTGCTTATGCCGAGATCGGCATCACCACCAACTTCTCCTTCCTGCGCGGCGGCTCGGATCCGCGCGCCTATGTGCATCAGGCCGCCAAGCTCGGCCTTCCCGCGATCGGCATCGCCGATCACAATACGCTCGCCGGCGTGGTGCGCGCCTGGAAGGAGCTCGACAATGACAAGGTGCTGCATAAGCCCAAATTGTTGGTCGGTGCGCGCATCGTCTTCATCGACGGCACGCCCGACATTTTCGTCTATCCGCGCGACCGCGCCGCCTATGGCCGGCTCTGCCAGCTTCTCACCAGAGGCAAACGCGGCGACGACATCACGCGGATCGAGAAGGGCGAGTGCCGTCTCTCCTTCGCCGATCTGCTGGAGTTTTCGGAAGGTCAGCTCCTGATCCTGACGCTGCCGCATCGCTTCGAGCCGGCACAAGCGTTGGATATTCTTGCAAGGTTGAAAGCAAGCCGCGCCGAGGGTGTATGGCTGGCGGCGAGCCTGATTTATCGCGGCGACGACCGGCGCCGTCTGGCGCGGCTGGACGATCTCGCCGAAAAGGCAAAAGTGCCGCTGCTTGCGACCAACGAGGTGCTCTATCACGATCCCGGCCGTCGTCCGCTTCAGGATGTGCTCACCTGTATCAGGGAAAAGACCACGATCGAGGCGGCCGGACGAAGGCTGCAAGCCAATGCCGAGCGTTTTCTGAAGACGCCCCGCGAGATGGCGCGGCTGTTCCGCGATGCCCCCGACGCGATCGCGGAGACCATGCGCTTTGCGGACAGGATCGACTTCACGCTCGACCAGCTCAAATACCAATATCCTGATGAGCCGGTGCCGCCGGGCAAGACCGCGCAGGGACATCTGGAGGACCTGACCTGGGCCGGCGTCGACAAATATTTCGGCGGTATCGAGAACATTGACGCGAAGCTGCGCGCGACGCTGAAGAAAGAGCTCGCGCTGATATCAGAGCTGAAATACGCGCATTACTTCCTCACCGTGCACGACATCGTCCACTACGCGCGCAGCCAGAACATTCTGTGCCAGGGACGGGGTTCTGCGGCGAATTCGGCCGTGTGCTACGTGCTCGGCATCACCTCGGTCGATCCGACCAAGGTCGATCTGCTGTTCGAGCGCTTCATCTCCAAGGAACGGCTGGAGCCGCCCGACATCGACGTCGATTTCGAGCATTCGCGGCGCGAGGAGGTGATGCAATATGTCTATCGCCGCTACGGCCGCCACCGCGCCGCCATCATCGCGACCGTCATCCATTATCGTCCGCGCAGCGCCATCCGGGATGTCGGCAAGGCGCTGGGCCTGACCGAGGACGTCACCGCGGCGCTCGCCGACACCGTGTGGGGCAGCTGGGGCAAGGGCCTCAATGACATGCAGGTCCGGCAGGCCGGGCTCGATCCGCAAAATCCCATGATCAACCTCGCAGTCGAGCTGGCGACCGAGCTGATCGAATTCCCGCGCCATCTCTCCCAGCATGTCGGCGGCTATGTGCTGACGCAGGACCGGCTCGACACCTATGTGCCGATCGGCAACGCTGCGATGAACGACCGCACCTTCATCGAATGGGACAAGGATGACGTCGACGCGCTGAATATGATGAAGGTCGACGTGCTTGCGCTGGGCATGCTGACCTGCATCAGGAAGTGTTTCGATTTGATCGATCAGCACAAGGGTAAACGATGGGTTCTGGCGAGCGTCCCGCAGGACGATCCGAAGGTTTACGACATGCTGTGTGCCGGCGAGTCGCTCGGCGTATTCCAGGTCGAGAGCCGCGCGCAAATGAACATGCTGCCGCGGCTGAAGCCGCGAACCTTCTATGATCTCGTTATCGAGGTCGCGATCGTGCGCCCGGGACCGATCCAGGGCGATATGGTGCATCCCTATCTGCGGCGGCGGAACGGCCTGGAGAAGGTGACCTATCCTTCGCCATCGCCCGAGCATGGTCCCGCGGACGAGCTCTACAAGGTGCTGCACAAGACCAAGGGCGTGCCCCTGTTCCAGGAGCAGGCGATGCGCATCGCGATTGAGGCGGCGAAATTCACGCCCGAAGAAGCCAACGGGCTGCGCCGCTCGATGGCGACCTTTCGCAATGTCGGCACCATCGGCCAGTACGAAGAGAAGCTGATCGGCAACATGGTCGCGCGCGGCTATGAGGCCAATTTCGCCAGAAGCTGCTTCGACCAGATCAAGGGTTTTGGCTCATATGGCTTCCCGGAGAGCCATGCCGCGAGCTTTGCCCAGCTCGTCTATATTTCGTCATGGCTGAAATATCATCACCCTGATGCCTTCTGCTGCGGTCTCCTGAATTCGCAGCCGATGGGCTTCTACGCCCCGGCGCAGATCGTCGGTGACGCCCGCAAGAACGGCGTCGAGGTGCGCGACATCGACGTGTCCTACAGCTTTGCACAGAACACGCTGGAAAACACTGACGACAGATATTGTGCCGTTCGCCTGGGTTTTCGCCAGATCGACGGCTTTCACTGGCTAGATCCGGATGAGGAGTTTCTCAAAAGAGAGCAGGCGAAGCAGCAGGGCAAAGTCTATGTCACTCAGGAGGACTGGGCCGATCGCATCATCGCCGCCCGCAATCGTTGCCCCTTCACCTCGCTCGAAGACTTCGCCCGCGATACCGGCCTGCCCAAGCGCGCGCTGATCCTGCTGGCGGATGCCGATGCGTTCCGCTCGCTCGGGCTCGACCGCCGCGAGGCGCTGTGGCAGGTGCGGCGGCTGCCCGACGACGTGGCGCTGCCGCTGTTCGAGGCTGCGACTGCGCGCGAGCAGCCGGACGAGCAGGCCAAGCCGCTCCCGGTGATGCCACGTCCCGAACAGGTCGTTGCCGACTACCAGACCATCCGGCTGTCGCTCAAAGGCCATCCGATGGAATTTTTGCGCGAGGCGTTTACGCGCGAGCGCATCGTTGCCTGCAAGGAGATCAGTCACGAGAACGAGCGGCGCCGCGTCCGCTGCGCCGGCGTGGTGCTGGTGCGTCAGCGGCCGGGCAGCGCCAGCGGCGTCGTGTTCATGACGCTGGAGGACGAAACCGGCATCGCCAACGTCGTGGTGTGGCCCAAGGTCATGGAGCAGTACCGGAAGGAAGTGATGGGTGCGCGCCTCATCGAGGTTCAGGGCTATATCCAGAGCAGCCCAGAGAAGGTAACCCATCTGATCGCGCAACGCATGATCGACCGCTCGCACGATCTGGTCGGCCTTGCCGACGATGCCCTGAGCCGCAAGCATCCGCTGCCCGCAGGCGCCACCGTGGTCGAACCACTCAACGAGGACCCGCGCGCGCTCACGGACATGCCGGCGCAAAAAATCCGCCATCCCCGCAACGTCCGCATCCTGCCCCCGTCGCGGGATTTTCATTGAGGTGTGGCACGGGATGCCGCCACTCCGTCGTCATGCCCGGGCTTGTCCCGGGCATCCACGTCCTTCAGCGTGTGTGGTGGCGCCTGGATGGCCGGGACAAGCCCGGGCATGACGGCGGAGCGAGGCTTCAGAAATTCACCCGGTTCGAGATCGCCCCGTCCACGACAAGATTGGCGCCCGTGGTGAACGCCGACACCGGGCTTGCCAGAAACACCGCCGCGCTCGCGATCTCCTGTGGCGTCGCCATGCGCCCCGTCGGATTTCGCTTCATCGCGTCATTGTAACGCTCGGGCATGTTCTGCTCGATCATGTTCCAGACGCCGCCCTTGAAGTAGACGGTGCCGGGCGAGACGACATTCACGCGGATCTTCTTCCTGGCATATTGCCGCGCCAGTCCCTTGGCCATGTGGATCAGCGCCGCCTTGATCGGGCCGTAGGAGCTGGCGAGATCGGCCTGCGCCGCCGAGATCGAGGAGATGATGACGAAGGCGGCATCGCCGCTCTTCTCGCCGCTGGCCTCGAGGAACGGCCGCGCCGCGTCGAATGCATGTACGGCGCCGAGCACGTCGAGCCGGAAATTCTGCTCCCACGATGCGGCATCGTGGCCTTGCGCCATGGCACCGGCATTGGCGAACAGCAGGTCGATGCCGCCGAGCTCCCTGGCCGCGCCCTCGACCCATGCCTTCAGCGCCGCGCCGTCGGTGACGTCAACGGGGCCGCCGGTGGCGTTGATGCCGCTCGCCTTTAATTCGGCAACGGTGGCCGCGACCTGCTCTGCATTGCGCGCACACACCGCGATATTGCTGCCTTCCGCGGCCAGCGTTGCCGCAATCGCTCGCCCGATGCCACGCGTGCCGCCGAGCACGATGGCGCTCTTTCCGTTGAGACCGAGATCCATTGGTTGGTTTTCCTTTTGATGATCGCTGCGGGAGTGTAGCTGCGTAACGACCGTCATCGCAAATGCAGCTGCAAGACCGTCACCCTGAGGCGCCGGAGCGTAGCGCAGGCCTCGAAGGGCGACAGCCCGGCTGCCACCTCGGCCGTTCATCCTTCGAGGCTCGACTTGCGATGCGTGGCATCGCAAGCCTCGCACCTCTGGATGACGGGACTCGCAGAAGACTCGGAGCAATTTCCAACCTTACTCCGGCGCAGCCCCCACCGGAGGGCCGCCGGGCGGGCGATGCAGGAAGGTCAGCGAGGCATAGGCGCCGACCCAGGAGCCGATCGCCGCAAAGGCGACATAGACGGCGTTCTCGGTGTAGCTGATCACGGCATAAGAGGAGAGCAGATACCAGATCGCGCTCCAGCTTGCGGCCGGTACGCGCTTGCGCGCGACCACGGCTGACGTAAACATCACATAGACAGCGTCGGTCGCCGCTGTTGCGACGAACACGGCGCCGGCGGTGAGGGGGGCGATGGCAGCCATTGCAATCCTTTCCGTGCTCATGGGATGGTCGCAACAAAGCTACAGCATGATCCGGAAATGTGCGCAGCGGTTTTCCGAAAAGATCATGCTCGCATGACAGGGACAGAGGCACCAATGCAAAGCCCCACCGACATCCTCCGCGACATCTGGACCTCCGCTGGCGGCCACACGGCCGCGCTCGACGGCGTGCATCTCACGGGCGAGGAGCCGCAGATCCCGTCCTCGTTCCGTGTCGCCGTCGCGGGCCAAGCGACAATCGGCGCCTCAGGCCTTGCTGCCGCAGAGATCTGGCGGCTGCGCAGTGGAGAGGCGCAGGACGTGACGGTCGATATGCGCCACGCGGTCGTCGAATGCCGCTCGGAACGTTATCTTCGGCTCGACGACAAGCGGCCGCCACCCGCCTGGGACGCCATCGCCGGCGTCTACAGGACCGGCGACGGCCGCTTCGTTCGCTGCCATACCAATTTCCCGCATCACCGCGACGCCGTCTGCAACGTGCTCGGCTGCGTGCCCGAGCGCGACAAGGTGCAGGCCGCGCTGATGCAATGGAACGGTGAGGATTTTGAAAGCGCGGCCTATGCCGCCGGCGGCGTCGTCGCGCTGATGCGCTCCTGCGACGAATGGTCGGCGCTGCCGCAGGCACGTGCACTTGCCGAGCTGCCGCTGGTCTCGATCGAGAAGATCGGCGATGCGCCGATCAAACCCTGGCCTGAAGGCGATCGTCCGCTCGCGGGCCTGCGCGTGCTCGATCTCTCCCGCGTCATCGCAGGTCCCGTCGCCGGCCGCACGCTCGCTGCCCACGGCGCCGACGTGCTGCTGGTCTCCGGGCCGGACCTGCCGGCGATTCCCTGGCTGACCATCGACACCGGTCGCGGCAAGCTCACCACCTTCATCGAGCTGAAGAGCGAGGCGGGCAGGGCGCAAATGCGTGAATTGCTGAAGGGCGCCGACATTTTCTCGCAAGGCTATCGGCCGCGCGCACTCGCTCACCTCGGCTTCTCGCCGGACGAGGCTGCGGAAATCAATCCCGGCATCGTCTACGTCACCCTGTCCGCCTATGGCCATGCCGGTCCCTGGGCCGAGCGGCGCGGGTTCGATTCGCTGGTGCAGACCACGACGGGCTTCAACCATGCGGAAGGAAAAGCAGCCGGTATCCATGGTCCCAAGGAATTGCCGGCACAGATGCTCGACCACGCCACCGGCTATCTGATGGCGTTCGGCGCGATGATGGCCAAGGCGCGCCAGGCCCGCGAAGGCGGCAGCTGGCACGTGCGTGTCTCGCTGGCGCAGACCGGACGTTGGCTGTGGAATCTCGGCCGGCTCGAGGGCGGTCTCAGCACCCCGGATCTTACGGGTGAGGCCGTACATACTGCGTTCATGGAAACCATGTCATCTGGCTTCGGCACGTTGAGGGCGGTGCGCCATTCGGCCGTGCTGTCGAGGACGCCGGCGCAATGGAGCCGTCCGGCGATGCCGCTCGGCAGCCACCCGCCGCAATGGCCGGCGCGAAGCTGACGTGAAGCTGACATGTCGCAAAATTTTAACGCAAACCGAAGGACGGCCAGCGTTTTTTAGGTTGTCTGAAATCTCAATTCGGCACTATTAGCGCGACCGATGAGGCAGTCGTCTGCCGAGTTCGTCGCAGACACGACCGGGCCCCATGGTAGCTGAAAAGACCAAGCGATTGCAGTTGCTTACAAAACGACGGGTGATCGCATCCGTAGTTTTACTGGCGCTTGCCGGGGCTGGTGCGTACGGCTTCCTCTCTGCCGGCGCCAAGGACAAGAAGAACTCCGAAGTCTCCAGCCAGTCGCGCAAAAACGCCCAGAATTTCAAGCCGACGCCGTCCGAATGGGCGACGCTGACGATCGAGCCGGTCAACGCCAAGACCTTCCGCGCGGAATACGTCACAGAGGGCAAGGTCGCAGTCGATGAGGACCGCTCGACACCGGTGTTCTCGCCCTATGCGGGCCGGGTGACAAAGCTGCTGGCCAAGCCGGGCGAGACCGTGACCCAGGGACAACCGCTGTTCACGATCGAGGCCGCCGACACCGTGCAGGCCCAGAACGATTTCATCGCGGCGATGACATCGCAGAACAAGGCAAAGTCGGCACTCGAGCTTGCCGACATCCAGTACAAGCGCGCCAAGGATCTCTATGAAGGCCGCGCCATCCCGCTCAAGGATTATCAGCAGGCGGAAGCGACCCAGGTTCAGGCGCAGAACGACATGCGCTCCGCGGTGACCGCGCTGGAGGCCGCCAACAACAAGCTGCGTATCCTCGGTTTCACCGACGCGACGATCAAGGCGTTCCAGGACAAGGGCACCATCAACCCTGAAATCACGATCTATGCGCCGCTCTCGGGCACGGTCGTGCAGCGCAAGATCGGCCCGGGGCAATATGTCAGCGCCGGCGCCAGCGATCCCGTCTTCGTGATCGGCGATCTTTCCACGGTCTGGCTCACCGCCTTCGTGCGCGAGAGCGACGCTGCGCAAGTCAGCGTCGGGCAAGACATCTCCATCAACGTGATGGCGCTGCCGGGCCGCCCGCTGACGGCCAAGATCAACTACGTCGCCGCCGCGATCGATCCGAACACCCGCCGCCTGCTGGTTCGCGCCACCATCGACAACAAGGACGGCCTGCTCAAGCCGGAAATGTTCGCCAACGTCACGATCTATTCGGCCGGCGATCGCGCGGCGCCTGCAGTGCCGAAGCAGGCGCTGATCTATGAAGGCGACCAGGTCCGCATCTGGGTCGCGCGTGAGGACAAGTCGGTCGAGCTCCGCCAGATCAAGATCGGCCTCATCAACGGCAACCTCGTCGAGGTGACCAGCAACCTGAAGCCCGGCGAACAGATCGTCGTCAAAGGCAGCCTGTTCATCGACCGCGCGGCGTCCGGTAGCTGATCGACGCCCCGAGAAAACTGCGAAAACCTGAATGGACCGTCTCGTCGCCCTAGCCGTCAACCGGCGCTTCCTGATGGTCGGCATGTTCGTCGCCGTGTTCATCGGCGGCCTGATCGCGTTCAACCAGCTCAACATCGAGGCCTATCCCGACCCGACCCCTCCGATGGTCGACATCGTCACCCAGAGCCCGGGCCTCTCGGCGGAAGAGATCGAGCGCTACATCACGATCCCGATCGAGACCCAGGTCGCGGGCCTGAAGAACCTGACGACCATCCGAACCATCTCGCTCTACGGCCTCTCCGACGTCAAACTGCAGTTTTCCTTCGCCTACACCTATGAAGAGGCGCTGCAGCAGGTCTTGAACCGCCTGGCGCAGCTCGCCCCGCTGCCGGGCAACGTGCAGCCGCAGATCTCGCCGCTGAGCCCGATCGGCGAAATCTTCCGCTATCGCCTGGTCGGCCCGCCGAACTACAGCGTGCTCGACCTCAAGACCATCCAGGACTGGATCCTGCAGCGCCGCTTCCGCTCCGTGCCCGGCGTGATCGACGTCACCGGGTGGGGCGGCAAGAGCAAGACCTATGAGATCCAGGTCGACAACAACAAGCTGGTCGCCAACGGCCTGACGCTGCCGCAGCTGCTGCAGGCAGTCAGCAACTCCAACGTCAATGTCGGCGGCAACACCGTCGATATCGGCCAGCAATCGGCCGTGGTGCGCGGCGTCGGCCTGATCCGCTCGATCGACGACCTCGCCAACACCATGGTTGCCCAGACCAACGGCAATCCCGTGCTGGTGAAGGACGTCGCCACCGTCACCGTCGGCCAGAAACCGCGACTTGGCATCGCCGGCCTCGACGATTCCGACGACATCGTGCAAGGCATCGTGCTGATGCGCCGCGGCGAGCAGAGCACGCCGACCATCAATCGCGTCGAGCAGCTCGTGAATCAGATCAACGGCTCGACCATCCTGCCGCCGGGCGTGCGCATCGAGCGCATCTATGACCGCAAGGACCTGATCGACCTCACCACCCACACCGTTCTGCACAACATGGTCGTGGGCATCCTGCTGATCGTGCTGCTGCAGTGGATATTCCTCGGCGATCTCCGCAGCGCGCTGATCGTCGGCGCCACGATTCCGTTCGCGTTGTTCTTCGCGGTGATCATTCTGGTGCTGCGCGGGGAATCGGCGAACCTGCTCTCGGTCGGCGCCATCGATTTCGGCCTGATCGTGGATGCCACCGTCATCATGGTGGAGGCGATCTTCCGCCGCCTGACGCAAACCACCCCGCCTTCGGAATCCGAGCACATGTCGCAAGAGACGCTGTTCGGCATGAAAAGTCACGCCATCCTCAGCGCCGCGGCCGACGTCTCGCGCTCGATCTTCTTCGCCGCCGCGATCATCATCGCGGCCTTCCTGCCGCTGTTCACGCTCTCGGGCGTCGAGGGCAACATCTTCGGACCGATGGCGCGCACCTATGCCTATGCGCTCGCCGGCGGCCTGCTTGCGACCTTCACCGTGACGCCGGCGCTATCGGCGATCATCCTGCCGGCGCATGTCGAAGAGACCGAGACCAGGGTGATGCAGGTCCTGCACCGGCTCTACATGCCGTTGCTGAACTGGGCCGTCGCCAACCGCACCATCGTGCTCGGCGGTGCGGTCGGCCTCGTGGTGATGACGATCCTCTTCGGGCGGCTGCTCGGCCTCGAATTCCTGCCCAAGCTCGAAGAGGGCAACCTCTGGATCCGCGCCACGCTGCCGCCGACCATTTCGCTCGAGGAGGGCAACACCTACGTCAACGAGATGCGCAAGCTGATCCGCGCCCGGCCCGAGGTCGAGTCCGTGGTGTCGCAGCACGGCCGCCCCGACGACGGCACCGACGCCGCCGGCTTCTTCAACGCTGAATTCTTCGCGCCGCTGAAGCCCGCGAGCGAGTGGCCCGGCACGCATGACAAGGAAGAGCTGACCGCGGAGCTGTTGAAGCAGCTCGACGATCGCTTCCCCGGCGTCGAGTTCAACTTCTCGCAATATCTCCAGGACAACGTCTCGGAGGCCGTCTCCGGCGTGAAGGGCGAAAACTCGATCAAGCTGTTCGGCAGCGACCTTCAGGCGCTGACCGACACCGCCAACAAGATCAAATCGGTGCTGGCGACGGTGCAGGGCATCACCGACCTCGCGGTGTTCACCTCGCTCGGTCAGCCGACCGTGCAGATCGACATCGACCGCGCCAAGGCCGCGCGCTATGGCCTGGCGCCCGGCGACATCAACGCCACCATCAAGGTCGCGATCGGCGGCGACACCGCCGGCGATCTCTACGAGCCGGGTAGCGATCGCCACTTCCCGATCATCGTTCGCCTTGCGCCGGAATATCGCCGCAGTGCGGAGGCGATCCAGAATATCAGGATCGGGGCGCCCGGGCCGAACGGCTCGATCACCCAGATTCCCCTCAGCGAGGTCGCTACGATCAACCTGGTCTCCGGCGCCGCCTACATCTATCGCGAGCAGCAGGAACGCTATTTGCCGATCAAGTTCTCGGTGCGTGAGCGCGATCTCGGCAGCGCGATCCGCGAAGCGCAGCAGAAGATCGCCGATCAGGTGCAGCTGCCGCCCGGCTCGCACATGGAATGGGTCGGCGAGTTCGGAAATCTCCAGGATGCGATCCGGCGCTTGTCGATCGTGGTGCCGATCTCGCTGGCGCTGATCGCCGTCCTGCTCTGGTTCAATTTCGGCTCGATGACCGACACGCTGCTCGCCATGAGCGTGATCCCAATGGCGATCTTCGGCGGCGTGCTCGGCCTGCTGATCACCGGCACCGCTTTCAGCGTCTCGGCGGCGATCGGGTTCATTGCGCTGTTCGGTATCGCCGTGATGGACGGCATCATCATCCTGTCGCAGTTCAACCAGCTGATTGATGAAGGCATGGACCGCCTGGGCGCGGTGATCCGTACCGGCGAATTGCAGCTCAGGCCGGTGCTGATGACCTGCGTCGTTGCCGGCGTCGGCCTGCTGCCGGCCGCGCTGTCGGGAGGTATCGGCTCGCAGGTGCAAAAGCCGCTCGCGGTCGTGGTCGTCACCGGCATGATGCTGGCGCCGCTCGTGATCCTGGTGACCTTGCCGGTGCTGATCTCGTTCTTCTCCCGCCGCGCGCGCTGACGCCGCCCTCAAAATTCGTAGAGCCGCGCCGGATTGTCGACCAGGATCTTCTTGCGCACATCGGCATCCGGTGCCCACACCGGAAGCTGGTTGAGCAGGCGGCCGTCGTCGATCTGGTGGAACGGCGCGATGTCCGTGGCCTTGCGGCCTTCGACCTGCGCCGAATCCGGATGCGGCCAGTCGGTGCCCCAGACGATGCGGTCCGGATTCGCAGCGATCAATGCGCGCGCATACGGCGCCATGTCCTGATAGTCGGGCGCGAGATGTGAGGAGCGATAGGCGCCGGAGATCTTCACATAGGCCTTGCCGGATTTGACGAGCGCGATGAGGTCGGCAAAGCCGGGCTGCGCGAGTCCGTGCGCAGCCTCGAGCCCAACCAAAGTGGTCGAACACAGCGTGCACCGGTGAGGCCAGCACGAGATCCTTGATCGCCGAGATCATCGCCGGCGTGGTGTACAGCTGCACATGCCAGCCGCGGGCCGTCATGCGCTCGACCGCAGCGGTGAAGCGGGCGCGGCCGACATCGGGATTGTTGATGCCGTCGGTCGCCAGATTGATGCGGATGCCGCGAAAGCCGTCCGCATGCATCGCGTCGAGCTGGGCTTCCGTGGTGTTGTCGTCGATCACGGCCACGCCGCGCGCGGTGGCGCCGCGGGCCTTGATGCCGAACAGGCTGGCGGAATTGTCGGTTCCGTAGACGCTCGGCGTGACGATCACCACGCGCTCGATATGCAGCGCCTTGTGCAGCGCCGCCATCTCTTCCGGACTCGCAGGTCCCGGCGTATAGACGCGCCCCGCGAAGAACGGAAACTGTTCGACATCGCCATGGATGTGCGTATGGCAATCGCAGGCATGCGCAGGCATGTCGAAATCGACCGGCGTCGCGGGTTGCGCGGCTCGCGCGTAGATCTTGTCGGTCATGGCTGCTCCGGCGTTGCGACAGGCGCCGAAAGATAGCATATCAGCCTGGCCGTCCCGCCACGTCACTGCATAGCTGCTCGACCAACTCCGCAACCGGCCGCGAACCGTCGACGCGGACGACCGGACGGGGCAGACCCGTAAGCCAGGCCTCATGTTTTGCGAGACTGCGGCCCTCGCGATCACCGGCTTCGTAGTGGCAGGCCCATTCGACGAAGTCTCCTCGCTCGACCCGAGGATTCGAAATTACTGCCCCGACGGCGTGCGCAGGCCGTGCCAGGCGTCGCGGACCTGATGGTAGTGCACCTCGGGCAAATAGTCCGGCGTGTTCAGGCTCAGCGTCTTGACGTCGAGATGGCCGACGGCGCTGAGCAGCGTGTAGGAGGCGATGACGCGGTCGCGCAGTGCGCCGATCAGGCGAGCCTTGGCCTGGATCAGGTCAGCCTGCGAGTTCAGCACGTCCACCGTGGTACGCTGTCCACCGGCGGCCTCGCGCTGCACGCCCTGGAGCGCAACCGTTGCGGCCTTCACCTCGGACTCCGAGGCGGACACCGCGATCTTGGCGCCCTCATTGGCGACCCATGCGCTGACAGCCGCGGTGCGCGCCTGGTTGCGCACCTGGTCGAGCACCAGGCGGCTCTGCGCCGTCACCTCCTTGGCCTGTCGCGTCTGTGAAGCGGCCTGGCCACCGTCATAGATGGGCGCGGTGACGTTGGCGACGATCGAGGCCTGGTCGGTGCCGAAGGTGCCGAGCGTCTGGTCGCTGTCGCGGCTGCGGCTGACGCTGCCCTGGAGGCTGGCGCTGGGCAGCAGCGCGCCTTCGGCCACGCGGATGTTGGTCGAGGCGACGTCGACGTCGAAGCTAGCCGCCATCACCGCCGGATGTTCGTGGATCGCCATCGCGATCGAATCCTCGCGGCTCTTCGGCAGATAGCGATCGACAACCTCGGCGGGCCGAAGTGCGGAGGGCGCATTGCCGATCACCTGCGAATAAGTCGCCTGGCTCACCGCGAGCGCGACCTCGGCGGCGTTCAGATCGGAAAGGCCTCGATTGAGGCGGGCCTCGGCCTGCGCGGTATCGGTCGGGGTGACGTCGCCGGCGTTGAGGCGGCGCTGGGTGATGGACAGCGTCTCGCGCAGGAAGGCGACGTTGGAGCGTTGCGCTTCAACCAGCGACTGGTTCGCCAACACGTTGGTGTAGGCGGTCACCGCGTCGAGCAGCACGCCCTGACCGACATTGCGCAGGGCTTCGCGGCCGGACTGCACCTGGAGTTCGGCAACCCGCACGCTGTTGGCGGTCCGGAAGCCGTTGAACAGCGTCTGCGACACCGTGACCCCGATGGTCCAGGGCTTCAGAGTTGCTGTCTGGATGGTGTTGTCAGGAAGCAGGTTGCGCACCGCCTGCAGGCCGGCGCTGAGGCTAGCCACGATCTGCGGCCGATAACCGGCCAGCGCCTGGGGCACGTTCTCGTCGGTGGCGCGCTGCCTTGCGCGCTCGGCATTGAGCTGTGGATTGGTCTGGTAGGCCTTGACCAGCGCTTCCGGCAGGGCCTCCGCACGGGCCGTCGCGGGCAGGCAGCAGAGCGCCAATGTCGTCCATGCCGCCAGGACAGGACCCACGCCCGATCGATGCCGCGTCATCACGCGACCAGCTCTGGCGGCACGCCCAATCATGTAATCCTGCAAAACCCCGGCTGTCCGCCCCCGCCGACGGCGGCTCTCTTAACTGTTTACCCAGCGGCGGTCCCGCAGGCAAACTGCCGCGGGGAAAACCTCCATGTATTCCGTGCTTGTTGCAGGTGCGTCACACACCCAACCCAGCCCAAATGCGCTATAGGGTCCCACAGTCCAATTCTGTCAGGTGCCTGTCATGCGGTCCGGACGCCACGGATGACGCCGACGTTCTTCTCCGATCCCGATGCGCTCGCCGAGGAGATCATTCGCGACGTCGGAACCGATCTGGTGGTCGGACTGCCGCTTGGCCTCGGCAAGGCCAATCATGTGGTCAACGCGCTCTATGCGCGAGCCTGCGCCGACTCTGACATCAAGCTGACATTGCTGTCGGCGCTGACACTGGAGAAACCAAGGCCGAAGGCCCTGATCGAACAGCGGTTCATCATGCCCGTGATCGACCGCCTGTTCGGCTCGTATCCCGATCTGGCCTATGCCGATGCGCTGCGCGAAAATCGGCTGCCGCCCAATATCAACGTCGTCGAATTCTTCTTTCTCGCCGGGCGCTGGCTGCACGTGCCGATCGCGCAGCAGAACTACATCTCGGCCAATTATACCCATGCGGCGGGCTATCTGCTGGCGCGCGGGATGAACGTGGTGACACAGTTGGTGGCCAAGCGCATCATCGACGGCGTGCCGCGCTACAGCCTGTCCTGCAACACCGACACGACGCTGGATGTGCTGCGCGAGCGCCGTGCCGGACGCGCGGCGTTCAAGCTGATCGCGCAGGTGAATTCCGAACTGCCGTTCATGCCGGGCGAGGGCGATCTCGCGGCCGACGAGTTCAGCGCCGTGCTGGACAGCGCAGCGACCGACTTTCCGCTGTTCGCGCCGCCCTCGGCGCCGATCTCGGATACCAAATATGCCGTTGGCCTCAACGCGGCGGCCCTCGTGCGTGACGGCGGCACGTTGCAGATCGGCATCGGGCAGGTCGGCGATGCGGTGGCGCAGGGCCTGATCCTGCGCCATCGCAACAGCACGGCGTTTCGCGAGATTGTCGCTCGGTTGTCTCCAACGCGACCAGCCGTCGCGCAGGAAGCCGGTGCTTTCGAGGCCGGCCTTTACGGCGTCAGCGAGATGGTCACGGAGGCGTTCATCGGCCTGATCGACGCCGGCATTCTCAAGCGCGCCATCGACGGCGTGGTGTTGCACGGCGCCTTCTTTCTCGGCCCCAAATCGTTCTATCGCGCGCTGCGCGAGATGCCGCCGGACCGGATCGCGGGGATCCGGATGATGCCTGTGTCGTTCACGAACGAGATCTACGGCGCGGAGGATGAGAAGCGGCGCGCCCGCGTCGATGCACGCTTCATCAATGTCACCATGATGGCGACGCTCCTGGGCGCGGCTGTGTCGGACGGACTTGACGACGGGCAGGTCGTGAGCGGTGTCGGCGGCCAGTACAATTTCGTGGCGCAGGCCTTTGCGCTTCGTGGGGCGCGATCGGTCCTGACCTTCGAAGCGACCCGGCAGACCGGCGGCGCGCCGCAATCCAATATCCTCTGGCATTACGGACACGAGACGATTCCGCGGCATCTGCGCGACGTCTTCGTCACCGAGTACGGCGTTGCCGATCTCAGGGGAAAATCGGACGCCGACGTGATCGCGGCCATGCTGGGGATTGCTGACTCGCGCTTCCAGGACGAGTTGGTGCGGATGGCTAAGGACGCCGGCAAATTGCCGCGGGGCTACGAGATCCCTGCGGTCCGGCGCGAAAATCATCCTGAGCGGATCGCGGCAGCGCTCAAGCCCGCACGCGAGGCCGGGCTGCTGCCGTCGTTTCCGTTCGGCTCTGATTTCACCGAGGTGGAGCAGCGCCTCATTCCGGCGCTGGAGATATTGCAAAACGCGCAACATTCATCGCGTGCGCTGGCGAGCCTGCTGTGGCTGGGGGTGATGCGAAAGCCTGATACGGCCGATCAGGCCTGTCTCGCACGCCTCGGCCTCGATCGCCCCAAAACCTGGCCGGAGCGCTTCTATCGCGCGCTGGTCAGCGCGGCCCTCGAGCAGAGCCGCGCCTGATCTCGGTGTCGTCCCGGCCTTCGGCGCGACGACGGAGCTATCGGTTCTTGTTCACCGGCTTGCGCTTCTCGATGAACGCGGCCATGCCCTCGGAGCGGTCTTCCAGCGCGAAGGTCGCGTGGAATAGATTGCGCTCCACGCTCATGCCTTCGGCCAGCGTGGTCTCGAAGGCGCGGTTGACTGCTTCCTTGGCCATCGCCACCGCGGCGCCGTGACATCGCCGCGATCTTCTCCGCGGCCGCCATGGTTTCGTCCATCAGCCTGTCGGCGGGTACGATGCGGCTGACGAGGCCCGAGCGCTCGGCTTCCGCCGCATCCATCATGCGACCGGTGAGGCAGAGATCCATCGCCTTGGATTTGCCGATCGCGCGGGTCAGGCGCTGGGTGCCGCCGATGCCGGGGATGGTACCGAGCGTGATCTCGGGCTGGCCGAACTTGGCGGTATCGGCGGCGATGATGAAATCACACATCATGGCGAGTTCGCAGCCGCCGCCGAGCGCGTAGCCCGCGACCGCCGCGATGGTCGGCTTCCGGCAGCGCGCGATGCGGTCGCCGCCGATCGCGGCGAAATCCTCGGAGAACATGTCGATGAAGCTCTTCGGCTGCATCTCCTTGATGTCGGCACCGGCGGCAAAGGCCTTTTCGCTGCCGGTCACGACGATGCAGCCGATCGCGTCATCGGCTTCGAGATCGTCGACGGCCGCGGCAATCTCGCGAAAGACGCCGAAGGAGAGCGCGTTGAGCATCTTCGGCCGGTTCAGCTTGATGAGGCCGACCGCGCCCTGGCTTTCGACGATGATGTGTTCGAACGTGCTCATGCTCCACCCACGCGTTTGATTGGGCGGGCAATGTGCCCGCTGGCGCGGATGCCTTCAAGGGGCTGGAACGCGCGAGGTGAGCGCGTCCCGAGGACTCAGGCCATGAACATGCGCGCGGCGGAGGCCAGCGTCAGCAGCGTGCCGACGCCAATGAAGATCTTGCCGATCAGGGAGCTCTGATCCCAGGCCGAGCTCGGCTGGCTGCTCGCCATCACTGGCGCCGGGCGCGGCTGTGCGTCGGTTGCTGCGATCACCGTCTTTTGCGCCCCCGGGTTGTCCTGTTGCAGGGCTCGGTCGAGGTCGTTGAGCTGATCGGCGGCCACGACCTGGTTCTCGGCGCCAGCCGCAGCGGGACTATCGGCCGCCGCCTGCATATCGTCGTTGGCGCGGCCAGTCATCGCCGACGCCGCGGCCGCAGGCGTCGTGTCGGCCGCGGCGACCTGCGCGTTGGCATTGGCAACTTCCGGCGGCATCTGGTTCGACGGCGGGGCGTCGTTGGCGGCCTTGTTGTCTGCCTGTTTGTCTGTCTTGGCCTCGTCCGCAGGGGGCGTCGCGTCCGCGTTGTTGGTCTTGTCGTCGGATTTCTGCGCCGTCTTGCTGTCGGTGTGGCGGCGAGAGGCGTGGTGCCGGTGCTTGCTTGGCTTGGCCGCATCGGTCTGTTTGCTCGCCTCTTCCGGCTTTGAGCCTGTGGCAGAACTCGGCGCGGCCTGCACTGCCGCTCCGAACAGCAGCAATAGTCCGGCCAAAACGATCCATGCCGCGCGCCCGCTGGCTTTCATCATGTTGACGATCTCCCCAATTCGCCCGTCCCGGTACCGAACAGAGACCCCGCTGCATGACGACAGCGGGGCAAAATATGGGAATCTTCGGGCCACACCGGGCAAATCCGGGGCAAACCGGCCGGCCGCGGCGGCCTGCCGGATGCGGGAGGCTTCGATCGGTGTTATGAGCCCTGACGCAGCTTCTGCGGCTGCTTCGGGGCAGGATCCGGCTATGATCACGACTTCGTGATCGTGCGAGCCGGGGCGTAACAAATTGAAAAAGCGGCCGAATTGCAATGATGAGGGGCGCGCGTGCGCGGACGTGAGGACGAATGGACCGGCCTGATGCGGTCGGCCATGGCAGGCGATGATGCGGCGTATCATCGGCTGTTGAAGGCGGTCACGCCGGTGCTGCGCGCCGCCGCGAGGCGCGGCCTGGCCCGGGCCGGGCAGCCCCCTGACCAGGCTGAGGATATCGTGCAGGAGATTTTGTTGGCGGTGCATCTGAAGCGGCACACCTGGGACAGCGAAGCGCCCTTCGCGCCCTGGCTGTTCGCGATCGCGCGCAACAAGCTGATCGATGCGCTCAGGCGCCGCGGTCGGCGCATCTTCGTCAACATCGACGATTTCGCCGAGACGCTGCCCGGCGAAGCGCCACAGGAGACGGCCTCGACGGGGGAGATCACCACGCAGCTCAACACGCTGCCGCAGCGCCAGCGCGACGTGTTGCAGTCGATCGCGGTCGACAGCGCCTCGATCAAGGACACGGCGGCGAAATTTGCGATGAGCGAAGGTGCGGTGCGGGTCGCGCTGCATCGGGGGCTTGCGGCCCTGACCGCCAAACTACGGGACCGCTAGGCATGGACACCGATCAACTCATTCGCACGCTCGCGGCCGACAACGCCCGCCGCGCCCCGCGCGTGGGCGCCTTGCTGACCACGGGACTGCTGGTCGCGGCGCCCTTGTCGATCCTGATCTTCGCGACGTTCCTCGGCGTGCGCTCGGACGTGATGAGCGCCATGCACAACCCGTTCTTCGACATGAAGTTCGCGGTCACGCTGTCGCTCGCGATCCCCGCGATCATCATCAGCCTGCATCTGTCGCGGCCGGAAGCCTTGATGCGCGGCTGGGGCTGGCTCCTGCTGCTGCCTGTGGGATTGCTTGCAGTCGCGATCGGCAGCGAGGCGATGATGGCGCCGGCCATGCCGATGGCGATGCGTCTCGTCGGCAAGAACTCGCGGGCGTGCCTGTCGGCGATTCCCGCAATGTCGCTGCCCTTGCTGGCGGGCGCGTTGTTCGGCCTGCGCCACGGCGCGCCGTCCCGGCCTGCGCTGGCCGGCGCGCTGGCCGGCCTGTTGTCGGCCGGGCTCGCCGCCACCCTTTACGCCTCGCATTGCACGGACGACTCGCCGCTGTTCGTCGCGACCTGGTACACCATCGCGACCGCGCTGGTGACCGCGATCGGCGCGGTAGTCGGGTCGAAGGTCTTGCGGTATTAGGCCGCCGACGTCGTGCCCTGCATGCGGTGGAAGCGCAGCACCTGCTGGGCAGTGGAGCTGCGCAGGCCCTCATAGGTGTCGCGCAGCGTCAGCATGTCGGCCTTCGGCCCGCCCGAGAGTTTTTCGCGCATGGCGATGATCGCGCGAACGCTCGCCCATTGCATGCCGGCGACCTTGGCGAGGATCATCAGACCCTCGACCTGACTCTCGATCATCATGTTCTCGGCGGTCTCGACCGGAACGTCGGCGAGCGCCGCGAGCCCGGCATTGGCCTCGTCGAACTTGCCCTGCTCGGCGAAGGTCGCGACCTGGATTTCGGTCAAACGGCCGTCGTCATGGAGCGATTTAACCAGCGCGCGTGCCATCTCGGTCTGCTTGGTCATGGCGGCGGCGCGGACCCGCTGCGCGGCCTCCTGGACCACGCTGGAGACTTCGTCCGCGAGTCCAGGATGGGCGGCCTCCAGCTTCCTGCGGACGCTCAGCGACGCCTTGGCGACCAGTTTCAGATAATGATGCCGCGGCAGGTCGGGCCGCAGGCCGATGCAGGCGGCAAGGTCGTCGTCGCGCTCGGCGCGGGTGACGAGATCGGTCAGGCTGCCCTCGGAGAGCCGCGCGCCCGGATTATTGACCGTCGACTGCACCACGTCTTGGTTGCCGCGCGTCACCAGCACGTCGGTCAGTGCTTCGGACAGCACTCGCCGCAGCGAGATCGCCTTGAGGTGGGCCTGGCTCTTGCGGCGCGCGATATCGATCAGGGTCGTTTCGTCCAGCCGCTCTGATTTCGACAGCACGGGACCTGCGACCTCGATGACGTCGTCGAGCGCAAGCGTACGGATGATCTGCGGCGGCGCGGCTGCGACCGGGGCGAGGCGGTCGGCGAGCAGCGCCCTCGCCGAGGTCTCGATCTGCTCGATCAGGCATTGGAAGACGTCGTCGAACACCCGGACATGGTCCTCGGTATAATCCGCCACGTTGTTGAGGAAGAGATCGGTGACCCGGCGCAGCGTCTCGACCCGTCGGGCTACGGTGCCGTGCGCGAGCGCCGACTGCAATTCGTCGAGGATGTTTTCTGATGATTTGACGGATTTGGATGTCATGGCCCTGTCCTGGAGCGTTCGGTCCGGCGCGTTCATGCCCGCCGGCAAAAAATGGATTGGTCAGCTCGTGGCAATGCGGTTGCGCCCCTGAGCCTTGGCGGAATAGAGCGCGCTGTCGGCGCGCGCGAGAAATGTGTCGGCAGTATCATTGTCGCGCAGCGTCACGACGCCGGCGGAAATCGTCACGCGCATGCCGGGCGAGAATGCGCTCCAGTCGAGATCGGCGACGATGCCGCGCAGCCGGTCGAGCATGTGCGATGCGGCGTTGCTCTCGGTGCCCGGCAGCAGGAGCAGAAACTCCTCGCCGCCATAACGACCGAAACGGTCGCCGGGGCGGATGTTGGCGAACATGGTGATGGCGAAGGTCCGCAGCACCTCGTCGCCGATGGGATGGCCGTGGGCGTCGTTGATGCGCTTGAACCAGTCGAGATCGATCAGCGCGATGGCGCATGGCGCGGCGGCCTGCCGCGACTTCTCGATCTCTGCATCGAGAAGCCGCATGATGCTGCGGCGGTTGTAGGAGCCGGTCAGCTCGTCGAGCTCGGCGAGCTCCTCGATGCGCCGATAGGCCGCCTTCAGCTCGATGCTGCGCCGATACAGGATCTTGCGGAGCGTGGCGCCGAACAGGCCGAGGAAGGCGCACTGGCCGATCACCAGCACGAAGCACAGCATCGACGCGATCCGTTCGAGCCGGGTCGCAACCGGCATGCCGATCGGCAGATCGGAGCCGAGGAACACGGCCGCAAGCGCGACCGTCGCGATTGCCCATGTCAGCATCGCCTGGGCCGGGGTCATGCGCAGCGTGCCGAAGGCGAAGATCAGGAACAGCACGCTGATGAAGGCGATCCCGATCGTCGGCACCGACACCAGGAAAATGAATTGCAGCGCCATGTGCGCCGAGATCTGGAAGACCGTGAGATAATGGTCGTCGCGCTTCTCGCCGACGCCGGCCTCCGACATCACGGTGAAGATGCCGATGATCAGGAGGCCGCCGACCCAGAACAGCGATGGAACGTTGATGTGGATGGCGCCGTCATAGGCATAGAGCAGCAGCACGGCGGCGCCGAGCGAATAGCTCACGGCCTGGCCGATATACATCTGGCGGCGCTGGCGGGCCCGGCGCGCCAGCACTGCGGGTGCGGCCGCCTCGGGCGCGAGGACGATATCCGCGACCTCTGCGGCACTCCTCTCCGGAAAGGACGTCGCGGCCGTGCTCATGGTCCTCGCCAAAGGGTGGATGTCAGCCTAAAAAATCTACGTGGCAAGCCTTTAGGTTTGGTATCCTTTTGCACCGAATCCCGGGGGCGCCGCGCGGAGAAGGGTGTTGTGGCAGCACGGGATTCGGCGGTCATTAGGATCCCCAGGCGATATCGCCGGACCAAATACGGCGCCGCGCGACATATGGTTCACATGGCCGTGACGCATCGGCGCATCGAGCCGTCCGCGTCGGCCACGGTAAGTCCGCAACAGAGTATTTCCGTATTATGTTACCGTCCTCGAGCCCCAACACCGACCGCCTCCGGTACGACGAGAAAATCGCGCGCATGTGCGGTAGATCACACAGTTCCCGGCATGACTTGGATAGGTTGGAGAATTTCGCGCCTCCCGTCGAACCGTCCCCCGCCTCGACCCGACCAATCTTGCGAGACGGGCTTTGAGCGTGACACAGGCGGCTACGGACGAGGTCCTGATCGCCAGGATCGCCCAGGGTGACCGGCTCGCCATGCAGGTGCTGTACGGGCGGCACCATGTCAGGGTTTACAGGTTCGGGCTGAGGCTCGTGCGGGACGAGCAGACGGCGGAAGACCTCATCAGTGAGGTTTTTCTGGATGTCTGGCGTCAAGCCGGCAAATTCGAGGGCCGATCCGCCGTTTCCACCTGGCTGCTGGCAATCACCCGATTCAAGGCCCTCTCTGCGCTTCGTCGCCGAAAGGATCTTGAATTGGACGACGAGGCCGCCAATGCGATCGAGGATTCATCCGACAATCCAGAAACGGCGGTTCAGAAGAAAGATACCAGTGAAGCGTTGCGGGAGTGTCTGACGGGCCTCTCGCCGGACCATCGGGAAATCGTCGACCTCGTCTATTACCACGAGAAATCGGTGGAAGAGGTGGCCGAGATCGTCGGCATCCCGGAGAACACGGTAAAGACGCGCCTCTTCTATGCGCGCAAGAAATTGGCCGAACTGCTGCAGGCAGCCGGCATTGAGCGAGGCTGGCCATGATGGCTTTGAGCAAGAAGATGCTGGAGCGAGAGCCCGGGGAGATCGAGTTGCTGCTGCCGTGGTACGCCGCCGGAACGCTGAACCCGCGCGACACCCGACGCGTCGAGGAAGCGCTTGCCGGCGATCCGGAGCTCGCAAAGCAATATGCGGCGATCCGCGGCGAATACGAAGAGACCATCCACCTGAATGAGAGCCTGGGTGCTCCGTCGGCGCGCGCGATGCAGAAGCTGTTCGCCGCAATCGACGCTGAGCCCGCGCGGGCGACCCGTTCGTTGCCGCTCCCGGCGCGTATCGCCACGTTCTTCGCGAGCCTGTCGCCGCGCACGCTGGCCTGGTCCGCGACCCTTGGCGCGATCGCGCTGCTGCTCCAGGCCGGCATCATCGGCGCCGTCTTGATGCAGACCCAGCCCGCGACCTTCCAGACTGCTTCGCTCTCGACCGGTGCGCCGGTCATGCGCGAGCTCGGGGCGGCTACACCTTCGCGGGCGCTGGTGCGCTTCACGCCGGAGGCGCGCGTCGCCGACATCACCGCGCTGCTCGACAATTACCAGGCCTCGATCATCGGCGATGCCAAAGGCGGCATGTTCCGCCTCCAGTTCGACAAGGCGATGAGCCAGGACGAGCTCACTGCGTTGCTCGCCAGAATGCAGCGCGAGAAGTTCGTCAACCTCGCCGTCGCGGCGCCTTAAGGCCGCCCCTGCAGCGATGACGCGCAAGTCCCAGAGCCTGTTGCGAACCGGGGCCTATGCTTCGTCGCTCGGGGCCGCGCTCCTGCTTGCCTGTCCCGGTCTCGACGTCGCCCACGCCCAGGCGATCATGCGCACGCCGACGATCAGCATTCCCACGCGTACGCCCACGATCTCACCGGGCGTCGCGGCGCGTGTCGCGGGAGGCGATCACGGTCCGCATGTGACGCCGCACGTGACGCCCACGGTTCATAGCATCGCGCGGATCGCCCCGAATTCCGTCAACCCCGTGCTGCCCTACGCGCGCTACTCGCCAAATCTCTATCCGGCCTGCTCTAACGCCTCTCGCGATGCCGATGGCGAGTGCCTCGGCCAGCCGAATGGCGGCGGCGACGGCTCCGGCAAGTCGGTCAAAAAGAGCGCCCGCAAGGGACGTGGCAACGCGACGCCGGTTGCCATGACCTCGCGCAATTTCGCCAATGAATTCGTGGCCGAGATCGATGGCGCGCTGTCGCCGACCGAAGCCGACGAGCTTGCGCGACGCCACGGCTTGATCCGCATCTCTTCGGAGAATTTCCCGCTGATCGGGGCTACGGTCGGCCTGTTTCGCATCAGCGACGGCAGGCCGTACGAGACGGCGCGCCGCGAGTTCGCCGCCGATGGCAGCGTACGCTCGCTGCAGCCGAACTTCCGCTATTTGCTGCAGGACGAGAAGCCGGCGGTGCCGACCGAAGGCGATCCGGCGCAATACGCGCTCTCGAAGCTGCGGCTGCCGCAGGCGCACACGCTGGTGCACGGCGCCAACGTGACGGTTGCAGTGATCGATTCCGGGATCGACGCAAAACATCCCGAGCTCGCCAATTCCATTGCCGACGTCTTCGACGCGCTCGGCAGTGGCGAGGGCGCCCATATCCATGGCACCGGCATTGCCGGTGCGATCGTGGCCCATGCCAAGCTGATGGGCAGCGCGCCGGAAGCGCGCATCATCGCCATCAGGGCGTTCGGCGGCACTATCGGCGGTGCCGAGAGCTCGTCCTACATCATCCTGCGGTCGCTCAATTATGCCGCGGAGCACGGCGCCCAGATCGTCAATATGAGCTTTGCCGGTCCCAAGGACGCGGTCATCGAGCGCGCGATCGCGGCGAGTGCCGAGCGCGGCCTCGTGCTGATCGCGGCGGCCGGCAATGCCGGCGCCAAATCGCCGCCGCTCTATCCCGCGGCCAATCCCAACGTGATCGCAGTGAGCGCAACCGATCGGCAGGACAAGTTGTTCACCGCGTCGAACCGCGGCAACTACGTCGCGCTGGCCGCGCCGGGCGTCGACATCTTCCTGCCGGCGCCCGACGGCAAATATCAGATCACTTCGGGTACCTCCTTCTCGGCCGCCTACGTCTCCGGCGTCGCGGCATTGCTGCTCGAGCGCAACTACTGGCTCAAGCCGGAAGCGCTGCGCATGACGCTGGCCAAGACCGCGCGCGACCTCGGTTCACCCGGGCGTGATGATCTCTATGGCGACGGCGAGCCCGATGCGTTTGCTGCGGTGATGGCCATTCCGGTCGACGGCACGACGCCGGTCGCCGCCGCGTCCGCTACAACTAAACGTGAAGATGCCGAGAAGCGTCGCGAGGACCCCGGCATCCGCGCCCTCGAGCAGCGGCCCTCGCTGTCGAATTCCGGCGATAAATCCACGATTTTTCAGGCGGATAGGCCGCCAGCGCAGTAACGGCCGCAACAACATTGCGCGTCGGCCCAGGGTCGAAAAATCGAACGCCGCATTGAACGTTCAGCGTGCTGCCACGACCAAATTATGTGGGAGCGGTCATCCCTCCCCATCAGTCATATCAGGCGCGAGCGCCCATCCACCCCAAGCGCCCATATGGCTCGACCCGTCCGGTTGTCCCCCCGGACGGGTCTTTTCTTTTGGTCCCATCCGATGTCTTGAAGCGCGATGTGCAAGCGCCAGGTCTGATCAGCCTGCGGTTGAGGCCGCAGCTGCGGTCGTCGTCGCAAGGCCGGCGCGGGACGCGGCAAGCCCGCTATGCTTGTTCGAAGCTTGACTCGCAAACCCCTGAGAACTCCGCACGACTACGGTATTTCGTGACGAGAGCCGTGGCGTTGCTGGACAAGTCAAAACTTTTCCACAAAATATTCACGTCGCGTCTAAATTGATTCGTGTGCGTTGCGTCGCGTCCGTATTTTCTCCTGACGGGCTGGTTTATGACACATCGCCAAAGCACGGCTGTTGACCGCGACCTTGCGGCACGCTGGTGCGTTCTTGCCGAACAGCGGCTGGAGCATCTCTCCGAAATGTTCGAGACCGGACGCTGGCGCCGCTATCATTCCGAGCTCGCATTCCTTGAAAACATTCAGGAAGCCAAGCGTGCGGTCCAGACCTGGCGCGCGCTTGCGAGTGGCGGGGACGTCGCCGCGGCTGCCGCGAGCGTGACCTCCGCATTCGGCTGGTCGCCGGCGACCATGCCGCGCGTGCTTCCGCGCGAGCAGGCTCAGACCGTGCAGCCAAAGGCCGTGCACATCGCGCCCGAGACCACCGTGTCGGTCACGCTCGAGCCGACGCCGGGCGTGCTCGCAGATGTCGTCGAGGCGCCCATCGCACCGCTCGTCCCGATGGCGCCGCCAGCTCGAATGGCGCCGACTGCGCCGGCGGAGTCGATCGTCGCGTTCCTGCAGACCTTCGCGCCCCCCGCTGACAACATCGTCGCCGCCCCCGAACGCGTCGTCGAATTCACCTTCAGTCTCGATGGCATCGAGGCAAAGTACCCGCTGCTGCGCAATGCGTTCTAGGCTCAACGTTCCAGAGACCGCCGCGCTCTTCTCCATTCCGGCATCCTGAGGTGCGAAGCATGGGACGCAACGCGTCCCATGGAGAGCCTCGAAGGATGCACGGCCCGACTGCCAACGCGGCGCTACTGCCGCACCGCGTTGCCGCCGATCATCACCTGCGTAAAACGCTGCGCGCCGTCCGCCGACAGGTCCGAGGTCACGGCACGCGCGTGGTCCAGGCCGACGACGGCGCCGCGTGGGGTTTCCGAGATCATGTTGTTGTTGACGAGCGCGGCGCCGGCGCCCGGCGCGACGGAGACGCCGATGCCGGCGAGCGCCTTGCGGATCACATTGCCCGTGATCGCGACGTCGCGCAGATATTGGCCCCAGCCTGCGACGATGCCGTAGGACGGCGCATTCTCGATCACATTGCCTGTGACCGACGTGTCGGCCTCGACGTAAATGCCGATGCCGGCATCGTCATCCGGCGCCGTGCCGATCGGCCGCTTCGGGATCAAATTGCGGATGATGTTGCCCTGGACCACCGCGATGCGGCCGCCTTCGTTGAAATTGCAGACGGAGATGCCGACGGCCGCGCCATCGACCGTGTTGTTGGCGATCACTGCTGCCTCGAACGAAAACTCGGAATAGAGCGCGACCTCGCGCACGTCGCTGACGCTGTTGCCTGATATGTGGATGTTCGAAGCCGAGTTGCCGCGCACCGCGGAGTAGTCGCAATTCCTGATGCGGTTGCCGCGCACGATGACGTTGGCCGCGCGAAAGGCGTTGATGGCGTTGCCATACTGGCCGGAGCCGCCGGGGCCTGCCTTGATGTCCTCGATGCGATTGTCGGCGACGAGAGTGCCGTCGTCGCCGATTGCGGTGCGCAGGATTTCGATGCCGTTGTCGTTGGTGCCGGCGATGGTGTTGCGGGAGACGCTGAGACCCTTTGCGTCGAACGAGACCACGGCAGTCACCGCGATGTCGGTGAAGATGTTGCCGGCGATTTCGCCCGACACCTGCTCGAGCCAGATGCCGCTGCCGCCGGAGCCGGTGATCTCGCAATCGGTGATACGGACATCGCGGCCGCCCAGGACATGGATCAGCCCGCGCCGGGTCGGCAGTGGAATGCCGGCTCCTTCGAAGGTAATGCCAGTGAGGCCGATCGCGTCAGCGCCGTCGCTCTGTATCGCAGATGCTCCCCCGGTGAAGACGAGTTTCGTCGCGCCGCGCACGCCGATCAGTTGCGCTCCATCAGGCAGCCGCAACAGGCCAGTGCGATAGACACCGGGAGGCAGAGCAAGAGGCATCCGTCCGCGCGAGGCTTCGTCGATGGCCCGCTGGAGCGCGCGGGTCTGGTCCTCGCTGCTGCCGGGGCGCACGCCGTATTGGGTGGCATCGCGGCCGAGCAACGACGTCAGCGGCGCGGCGCGCGCGGCGTCGACCGGCATCGCGAGCGCGCCGGCCACGCCGGCGGTCGAAGCTCCAATGAGATGGCGGCGGCTGAGGTCCATGATGCGTCCTTCGGCGGACGCGGGATGTCCGCGAGAGTTAGGTAGCGCAGGGCGGAGGAGGCCGTGAGGATTGTTCGTGGTAGGGTTAAATGTTTACGCAACCGAATGTGCGTTCCTTGCGGGCCAAGTGCACCATCTCCATCAACATCGCTTCGCCGGCATCCACCAGTTCCTCGAGCGTGATCCGGGGCGCGCCCTTGCGCCGCACTGCGCCGCTGCGGGCAAGCAGCGGAATGTGGATGAATGCCGCCAGCCTCGGGCCGCCTGCCTTCACATTCTCGATCGCGCGCCAGCTCAGGTAATTGCAAAGATAGGCGCCGGCATCGCGCGAGGGCCGCGCATCGATGCCGGTGAGGCGCGCGGCGCGCAGCAGCCTTGCCGTATGCGGACCGAACGTCATGGCGTCGGCATGACCAGCGATGCCGCGCTTGCTCGACCGCGTGTTGGCGGCATCGGGCCACAGCATGGTGACGGCGTTACGCGCGCGGCTCTCGATGCGCAGGTAAGGCGTGCGTGCGGCGAGGCCGAACATCAACAGCGCATCCGGCTTCACCTGCGCCAGCACATCAGGCAATTGGCGGTCGACTGCGGCGTAGGTCACCGGAAAGATATGGCTGAAAATCTCGACGTCATCGAGCGCGGGACGGCGCAGTTGCGCCAGCCGCGTCACCAGGGGCCGGGTCGGATTGTGCGGCGCGCCCGGAAACGGCCCGAAGCCGGTGAGGAGAAGGCGGAGTTTTTCGCTCATTGCAGCAACTCCAGAATCCGCTCGGCGGCGAGCGCCGGGGTGAGATGGCCGTCGGCGACTTCCGCCTCGATCTTTTTGACCCTGGTGCGCACCGACGCCTCGCTCCGCAACCGCGACAGCATGCGGCTTTCCAGCATCGACCACATCCATTTCACCTGCTGGTCGCGCCGGCGCGCGGCGAACTCGCCGGAGGCATTCATCGCGGTGCGGTGATCCAGAACCTTCTGCCAGAGCTTTGCGATGCCGTCGCCGGTCAGCGCCGAATACGTCTCGACAGGGGGATGCCAATGCGCGGATCGGGGGCTCAGAATATGCAGCGCGCCGCGGTAATCCGCGGCCGTGATGTTGGCGCGCTTGACGTTGTCGCCGTCGGCCTTGTTGATCGCGATCATGTCGGCGAGCTCGACAAGGCCCTTCTTGATGCCTTGCAACTCGTCGCCGCCGCCCGGCAGCATCAGGGCCAGGAAGAAATCAGTCATGTCGCAGACCGCGGTCTCGGACTGGCCGATGCCGACGGTTTCCACCAGCACGACGTCGAAGCCGGCCGCTTCGCACAGAAGCATCGCCTCGCGCGTCTTGGCCGCGACACCGCCGAGGGTGCCTGATGACGGCGAGGGGCGGATGAAGGCATCGCGGGACGCCGCGAGTCGCGCCATCCGCGTCTTGTCGCCGAGGATCGAGCCGCCGCTGCGTGCCGAGGAGGGATCGACCGCAAGCACCGCAACCTTGTTGCCCCGTTCGATCAGGTAGCTCCCGAGCACATCGATGGTGGTGGATTTGCCGACACCGGGCGAACCCGTGATGCCGACGCGAAATGCCTTGCCGGTATCGGGCAGCAGCATCTGCACCAGCTCGCGCGCCTGCGCCTGGTGATCGCCGCGCCGGCTCTCCACCAGCGTGATGGCGCGCGCCAGCGCCGCACGATGGCCGGCGCGCAAGTCGCGGGCGAGGGCGGTGATATCAAGCGACGTCTTCTTCTCAGCCATGCCCTGCTTTACAACGGCGGAAGCGGGCGGGCGAGGGCCCCCAGACCTGGTAAATCAGGCTTTGGCAAAGCCGGCCGCCTTCATGGCCCGTCCCATCCGGCGATCCGCCTGGTCCATGAAGGTCGCGAACTGGCCGGCATCGCGCCAGACGGCGCCGAAACCGCGTCCGGTCATGAAGTCCTTGAATGCGGCGGAGTCGTATACCTTCTTCAAGGCTGCGGTCAGGCTGGTGGCGATGTCGGGAGGCAAGCCCCTGGGTCCGCCGATGCCGCGCCATGAACTGGTGGAGTAGTCAACGCCCAGCGCCTCCTTCAGCGTCGGCACGTCGGGGAAGATCGGATTGCGCGCCGGCGCCATGATCGCGAGGCTCCGCGCCTGTCCGGCATCGATCGTCGCGCGCGCCTCCGGCACCGAGCAAGTGGTGAGATCGAGGCTGCCCGTGACGAGATCCTGCATCGCCGCTGCCGCGCCATTCGACGGCGACCACGCGACCTGGTTGGCCGGCAGTCCCATCGCCTGCATCCAGCCGACCAGCGCAAGATGCCAGATGCCGCCTTGTCCGGTTCCTGACGCCTTGAAGCGTCCCTGCGGCGCCAGTCTCATGGCCTCCATGAGCTCCTTCGCCGTCTTGTATGGCGAGGAGGTGGACACCTGGATGCCTGGCGGATCTTCATTCATCATCGCCAGCGGTTCAAAATTCCGCGGTGTCAGATGCGTCGCGGCCTGCCAATGCAGCATCGCGATTTCCACGGTCAGCATGCCGATCGTGTAGCCATCGGGCGGTGCGGTTGCGATCTCGGCGTGGCCGATGACGCCGGACCCGCCGATGCGGTTGACGACGTTGAACGGCTGGCCGAGTTCCTTCTCCAGCAGCGTCGCGATCATGCGCGCCGTCGCGTCCGAGCCGCCACCCGCGCCCCAGGGCACGATCAGGCTCACCGGCCGCGCCGGATAGGATTGTGCGCGTGCACGCGGGAGAACAGCGGACGTGGCGGCAGCCACCGAAGAAGCCGCAAAAACGCGGCGGGTGATTCCTGGCATCAATAGTTCCGGCGGCGCCCTCGGGAATCGGGCTCGTGTCAATGCAATAAGCTACGCAGTTTTGCGCTGATGTCGCAAGCGGCCGTCCCGCGGCGCGGTAAGCAATGGTTTCCCTAGTGTTGCTCGTCAGCGTCGGCTTTGGGCCGCGCTCCGCCGAAAATGCGTGCGCCTTCCGGCGCGAGATAGGGCTTCAAAGTCTCCCACGGAACGAACGCGACATATTGCCCCTCGGCATAGGGGCCGACGGCATAGGGCGGGTAGTGAAACGTAAGACCGGAGCTCTTGTCCGGTTCGGTCGAGGGCGCGAGCGTCACCGCGCCGATCTTGGACAGGCTCGGTTCGACGCCCTTGAACCATTCAGTGGTCGCGGTGTCGCTGCCGTCGCGCTTCTTCTTCTCGATTTTCAGTGAGGCGATGATGGCCTTTGCCATCGCCTTCAGGGTTGGGCCGTTGTCTGCAGTCTCGGCGAAGAACGGCCGGATCGAGATCCGCTTGCTCTCGGACTTGTCCCAAAGAATCGTGTTCACGTCCGAGTTGGGATGAGCGCCATGGGTATCCATGTAGTCGTCGCGCAGCACGCTGACATAGCGATCGGCAACGACGGAGCGGATCGAATATTTGCGCTCGAAATCCCAGCCACCTGCCGTGAAGAATTGCGGATCCTGCTTGCGCGAGGCGGCAGCGTCGGCTGCGTTCTTGTCGAGCCACTTCTTGCCTTCGGCCAGGCAATCGGCAGCGAGCGCGGCATCCGCCTTGATCTTGTCGTCGAGGAAGACGCGGGCTTCGATGTTCCTGTTCTTGACGAGTGCGTCAGGCTTGGCGTCGGCCGCGAGGGAGGGGGAGGCCAGCGCGATGGTCGCGATAGCTGAAAGAATCGCGACAGAGCGCGGGAAAAACCCTGCTCGCCTGTTTGCACAATGATACGTCACGTCAGTATCCATCAACTCTCTATCCGAACGTCGTCGAGGCGCACGGACGTTTGCTTGAGCGCAACGATCGCAAGATGAACCAGCGCAGAACGCGCAGCGCGCACACCAGGACGTGATGATTGTCGCGACAGCACGCCTGCTGGTTTGATGCTGGGAGCCTGAAGGCGGCGGAATTACTCCGCCGCCTCGCTGTGCCCGAGCCGGGCATTCAGCTTGCGGATCAGCTCCTCGGCGGCATCAGCGATCACGGTGCCGGGCGGGAAGATCGCTTCGGCGCCGGCCGCGTAGAGCGCGTCGTAATCCTGCGGCGGGACCACGCCGCCGACGATGATCATGATGTCCTCGCGGCCCTGCTTTTTGAGCGCGGCTTTCAATTCCGGCACGGCCGTGAGGTGCGCAGCCGCGAGCGAGGAGACGCCGAGGATGTGGACGTCGTTCTCGACCGCTTGCCGCGCCGCCTCATCGGCGGTGGCGAACAGCGGCCCGATGTCGACGTCGAAGCCGATATCGGCAAAGGCGGACGCGATCACCTTCTGGCCGCGGTCGTGGCCGTCCTGGCCGATCTTGGCGACGAGGATGCGCGGACGGCGGCCCTCTGCTTCCTCGAACGCATCGATCAGCGCCTGAACCTTCTCGACCTGGTTGCCCATGCTGGACGCCTCCCGCTTGTAGACGCCGGTGATGGATTTGATCTCGGCGCGGTGGCGGCCGAACACCTTCTCCATCGCGTCCGAAATCTCGCCGACGGTTGCCTTGGCGCGCGCCGCGTCGATCGCGAGCGCGAGCAGATTGCCCTTGCCTTCGCCGGCCGAGCGCGTCAGGGCAGCGAGCGCGGCATCGACGTCCTTCTGGTTGCGCTCGGATTTGAGCCGCGTCAGCTTGTCGATCTGCAAGCGCCGCACATTGGTGTTGTCGACCTTGAGGATCTCGATCGGCGCCTCATCCGTAGGCTTGTACTTGTTGACGCCGATCACCGCCTGCTTGCCGGCATCGATGCGCGCCTGGGTCTTCGCCGAGGCCTCCTCGATGCGCAGCTTCGGCACGCCGGCCTCAATGGCCTTTGCCATGCCGCCGAGTTCCTCAACCTCCTGGATGTGGCTCCAGGCCTTGGCCGCAAGATCGCACGTCAGCCGCTCGACGTAATACGAGCCGCCCCAGGGATCGATGATGCGGGTGGTGCCGCTCTCCTGCTGCAGGAACAGCTGGGTGTTGCGGGCGATGCGCGCGGAGAAGTCGGTCGGCAGCGCCAGCGCTTCGTCGAGCGCGTTGGTGTGCAGCGACTGGGTGTGGCCTTGCGTGGCCGCCATCGCCTCAACGGTCGTGCGCATCACGTTGTTGAACACGTCCTGGGCGGTCAGCGACCAGCCCGAGGTCTGGGAATGCGTGCGCAGCGACAGTGAGCGGGGGTCTTTCGGGTTGAACGGCTTCAAGAGCTTCGCCCAGAGCAGCCGTGCGGCGCGCAGCTTGGCCACCTCCATGAAGAAGTTCATGCCGATCGCCCAGAAGAACGACAGCCGCGGCGCAAAGCGGTCGACGTCGAGCCCTGCGGCAAGCCCGGCGCGCAGATATTCGACGCCGTCGGCAAGCGTATAGGCGAGCTCGAGGTCCTGCGTTGCGCCGGCCTCCTGCATGTGATAGCCGGAGATCGAGATCGAATTGTACTTCGGCATCTTTTGCGAGGTGTACGCAAAAATGTCCGAGATGATCCGCATCGAGGGCGCGGGCGGATAAATGTACGTGTTGCGCACCATGAACTCCTTCAGAATGTCGTTCTGAATGGTGCCCGACAGCTTCTCCGGCGGCACGCCCTGTTCCTCGGCGGCGGCAACGTACAGCGCGAGGATCGGCAGCACCGCGCCGTTCATGGTCATGGACACGCTCATCTGGTCGAGCGGAATGCCCGCAAACAGCGTGCGCATGTCGTAGATGGAATCGATGGCGACGCCGGCCATGCCGACGTCGCCGCCGACGCGCGGATGATCTGAGTCATAGCCGCGATGCGTGGCGAGATCGAAGGCGACCGAGAGGCCCTTCTGACCGGCAGCCAGGTTGCGGCGATAAAACGCGTTGGAGTCCTCCGCCGTCGAGAAGCCGGCATATTGCCTGACCGTCCAGGGCTGGTTGACATACATCGTCGGGTAAGGACCGCGCAGGAACGGCGCGATGCCCGGATAGGTCTCGAGGAAATCGAGCCCGGCGAGATCAGCCTCGCCATAGACAGGCTTTACCAGAATGCCCTCGGGCGTCAGCCACGGCTCGGCGCTGCCCGACGGCGCAACGGTTGCGGTCCGCTCGAACGCGACATCAGCGAAATCAGGAATGCGGCTCATCGCTTCAACCATATCCTCAATCATGGTCCGGATGCTGGTGGCTGACGATGGTCGCCATCTTCTCCGGCCCGTAGTTCTGCTGCGTGGTCTGGCTCGGCAGGTTGGAGATGCCGACCACCCAGCCGAGGCGGGACTCGGTGCCGAACTGACGCGTCGGCACCAGGCGATCCGGCCGGTCGAAAGCGCCGGTCATGATCTCGATCCGCTCGCCGTCGATGCGGCCAAAACTCAGCGGCGTGCCGCAAGCCGCGCAATAGCCGCGATCGGCGATCGTGGAGGAGCGGAAGAACGACGGCTCTCCCTTTGTCCAGACGAAGTCCGTGCGGTTGATGTCGGCGAAAGAAGCGAACGGCGCTCCGCTCGCTTTCTGGCACATCCGACAGTGGCAGATCGAGACCCGGTTGGGCGTGGCCGAGATCGCAAAGCGCACTGCGCCGCATTGGCAGCCGCCGGTGAGAACGGGTTTGCTCGCGTCGGTCATGCCTGCTCCATCCGCAAATAAGCGTCCTGCAACATGGCAAGCGCATCGCCGCCGGCAAACACGAAGCCGGTGACACCGGCGGCACGCAAGGCCGCCTCGGCTTCCGCGGGGCGGCCTGCCAGATAGATATGTCGCGCCCCCGCGGTTTGCAGGGCCCCGGCGGCGGCCTCGGCGTGTTCCGCATAGATCTTGTCGCTGGAACAAAGGCAGACGAGTGGGGCGCCGGAGGCCTTGAAGGCGGCAGCCAGCGTGGCGGGATCGGCAAAACCCTCGCTGTCGATCGCCTGGATACCGCCGGCCTCGAAGAAGCTTTTTGCAAAGGTTGCGCGCGCGGTGAAATCCGCAGGCGTGCCGAGAGTGGCCAGGAACACGCTCGGCCGTGCGCCGTGCGCCTTCAGGACCGCGTCGGACTTATCGCGCAAGGCCTCGAACGGTTGTGCCAGCCGGATCGGGGCAAGTGCGTCGAACTTGTATTTTGGCTCGCCGTAAGGCGCGAGCGCGATCGGCGTCGCCTTCAGCACCGCCGTCTCGTTCTCATGCAGGTTCGGAAACTCGCTCGCGCCGGTCAGCACGTCGCGGCGCTTGGCGATGTTGGCGTCGCGCGCGTTTCGCGCGGCTGCGACCTTGCCCTGGAACAGCCCCTGCCGAAGCGCGGCGAAGGCGCCGCCGGCTTTCTCCGCCTCCTGGAACAGCGTCCAGGCGGTGTCGCAGAGCTGCGCAGTCAGTGTCTCGACGCCGCCCGCGCCGGCAGCGGGATCACTGACCTTGGCGAGGCTGCTTTCCTCGAGCAGCAGAAGCTGGGTGTTGCGCGCGACACGCGCCGCGCGAACGGATCCGGCAGACCAAGCGCCAGCGTATGGGGCAGCACGGTGACCGCATTGGCGCCGGCAAGTCCTGCGGCAAACGTCGCGATCGTTGCACGCAGCATGTTCACATAGGGATCGCGCTGCGTCAGCATGCGCCAGGCGGTATCGGCCGCAACGAACAACGGTTTTGGCGTGAGCCCACACGCGGCCTCGATGCGTGCCCAGAGCAGTCGCAGCGCGCGGAACTTCGCCATGGTCAGGAACTGGTCGGCGTCGGCCGCCAGCCGCGCATAGACCATGCCTTGCGCCTGCTCCAGCGGAATGCCCGCGCTTTCGATGACACGCAGATAAGCGACGCCACAGGCGAGCACGAAGGCGAGTTCCTGAACCTCGGAGCCGCCGGCGTCGTGGATCACGCGCCCGTCGGCTGAGGCAAACGGCCCTTTGAAGCCGAGCGCGGCAAGGCTCTTGATGGCGCCGGCGACGGCGGGCGTGATCTCCTCCCAGGTGAAGGGGCTATGACCCCACACTGCGCAGGCCGCGAGCGGATCGAGTCCGAAGCGGATGTTGCAGGCGGCGGGATCGAGGCCTGTGCTCTTGACATATTCCGCAATATGGATCGCGGCCATCCGCGATTGCGGTCCGACCTGGAGCTCGATGCCGATGCCGGCGTCGAGGTGAATGTCCCTCAAGACTTTCGCGATCGCCTCGGCCGTCGGTTCCAGGCCGAAACCGTGGCTGCCGCTGCCGCCGGCGAACACGAGCGCGAGCCCGGTCGCACCGTTCTCGAGATCGGTCAGCGCTTGCGTATTGGCCATGCCTGCATCGGGATGATCGATCCGCTGGACGATCTGCCACGGCGCCGCTGCAGGCCGTCCCACCACCGGCGCGACGTCCGTGGCGCGGGGATAAAGTGGATCGATCTTCAATCCGTCATAGGTCTTGCCGACCAGCTTCTCGAACGGCCCGCCCTTCAACACGCCGTCGACCAGCTTGCGCCAGTCGTCAGCGCGTCGCCTTGGGAAAATCAGCCGCCAGCGGCAGATCGTCGGTCACGGAGGTCATACGGCCAAGGGCTCCCAAACGTATCGACATTCGCAGGCGAAATTGCCACGGCGGAGCGCCCCTGCAAACGGTTGTTTTTGGTTAACCGGTATCCGAAAGCCGCTCAATGCCTTGCGTCGAGACGCTGGCGAGCCCGTCACGCACACGAATGCCTGAGATCACGCGGTCCGGCGCGATTTCGGCCAGCGGCACCAGCACGAAGGCGCGCTCGAACAGCCGCGGATGCGGCAAGGTCAGATCGGGCTTCGCCATCGACACATCGTCATAGGCGATCATATCGAGATCGAGCGTGCGCGGGCCCCAGCGCCGAGCCTTGCTCCGCGTGCGTCCGAATTTCTGCTCGACCTTCTGCATCACGAACAACAGCGCGTGCGGATCGAGATCAGTCTCGATCTCGACACAGGCATTGATGAAGGGATCCTGGTCCTCATCGCCCCAGGGCGGCGTCGTGTAATCCGACGAGCGCGCGATCACTGCTGCCTGCGCCATGCCGCAGATGTGGGCGATCGCCTTGGCGAAGGTCGTGCGGACATCGCCGACATTGCCGCCCAGTGCGATCAGCACGCTTGCCATATCAGGGATGCCGCGAGCGCGTCAGCACGACGCCGACGTCGTCGAAGATCGCGGCGATCGGCGCATGCGGCTTGTGCACGGTGATCTTCACGGCGCGGATGCGCGGAAAGTTCGACAGGATCGCATCGGCGACGGCGCCGGCCGCGCGTTCGAGAAGCTTGTAATTGGTGTTCTTGAAGGCCGCCGTCGTGGTCGCCACCACATCGGCATAGGAAACGGTGTCCGCGAGGCGGTCGCTGCGCGAGGACTCCGACAGATCGGTGTAGAGTTCGAGGTCGATGACAAACCGCTGGCCGACTTCGGTTTCGTGATCCAGCACGCCATGGCGCGCATGGATCGAGAGGCCGCTGACGAAGATCGTATCGGTCATTGCTTGCTCTCGATTGCGTGCGCCACCCGCAGGGCCTGCAAGGTCTCGGCGACGTCATGGGTCCGGATGATCCTAGCACCCTTTTGCGCGGCGATCAGATGCGCGGCGATCGAGCCGGCGAGGCGTTCCTTCGGTTGCGAGGGCGACACCGAAGCGATGAAACGCTTGCGCGAGGCGCCGACCAGGACCGGCAGGCCGAACATGTCCAGCTCCTGGAGCCGTGCAAGTGCGATCATGCTCTGCTCGGGGGTCTTGCCGAAGCCGATGCCGGGATCCAGCACGATCTTGTCGCGCGCGATGCCGGCCTTGGCGGCGATATCGAGCGAGCGCAGGAAGAACGCCTTCATGTCGGCGACGATGTCGATCGCAGGGTCCGCACTGTCGCGATTGTGCATGACGATGACAGGCACACCTCGCGCTGCGACCAGCGGCGCCATGTCGGTGTCGCGCTGCAACCCCCAGACGTCGTTGGCGATGGCCACACCCTGGTCGAGCGCGAAGGCTGTAACCTCCGCCTTCATGCTGTCGATCGAAACCGGCACGCCGAGCGCCACGATTTCAGCCAGCACCGGTTTCAGCCGGGCCAGCTCGTCCGCTACCGTCACCGGCTTGGCGCCTTTGTAAGGGCGGGTGGATTCGGCGCCGATATCGATGATGTCGACCCCGGCCTCGATCATTGCCCGCGCCCGCGCCAGAGCCTGATCCGGCGCGACGAAATCGCCGCCATCGGAAAAGGAGTCCGGCGTCACGTTGAGCACGCCCATCAGCACCGGCAGAGGCCGGCCCACGAGCGTCCGTAGCGCATCCGGCCCGGCCGAGCCGGCCGGCGGGACGGATGGGGAGGGCGAGGCGTTCATGCGGGTGGCTTTGCGCGGTCAGAGAGGGGGAGTCAAGACGGGATCGGCGGCTGAGCCGATGCCACGCCGTAGCGCCAGCCCCGCGCAATGACGAAGTCATTGTCGCTGGAGGTCCGAGCCTCTTCGGCGAGCCTCGAAGGACGACGCGCGGCTCTCTCCGTGCAGATGTAGCGGCGGCCGCGCATCGTGCGACGCTCCCGGCGGCGCGATGCATCGCATCGCGCCAATCGCACCTCCAGCGACACCCGCTTCGCGGTTGCGCGGGATGTCGGATCAAGACGGCGCTACGATCAATAGGTAATCTTCGGCGGCAGCTTCTTGGCCTTGGCGATGATGTCGCCGACCGACTTCTCGGAAGGAAGAATGCGGACGAGCTTCTTCCGGTCGTTGGCCTCGCGCATGCTCTGAGCCAGCCTTGCCGGATTCCGATAGGCGAGCTCGCGCACGGTGGTCACGCCGGCGGCGCGGACCAGGCCGATCTTGGCCCGGCCCATGCCGGGAATCCGCATGTAGTCGGAGACGTTGGCCCACTCGAGGAGCTGCTGCTCGCTGATGCCGGTGCTGGCCGCGAGCGCCTTGCGTCCCTTGGCGGTGCTTGCGGCTTCCAGCAGCGCGTCGGTGGTGCGGATTCCCTGCGCCTTCAATTTGTTGGCAGCAAAGGCCGGCAGGCCCTGAATCTCGGAGATGGGATATGTCATGGTACTCGGCGTGAAATGACGACAGCTTCAGGCGAACTGGCTAAGGCCTGGCGTCCCTGCAATGATCTTGCCCATGTGATCCGCTCCGACTTTGTCTCGGCCATAGCGGAAAAGTTCACGGGCCACGTTCTGAATGTCGGACATGCCGAGACCAAGTCCCATCAGGCGCGTGCCGACCGCCATCAGACCGCCGCCCATCAGCCGCGACAGTCCGCCGCCGCTGGTGGACGCTTCGATCGCGCCTTCTGCACCAGGGATCTGGTCGATCAAGGCCTGCACGCTGTCGGAGGGACCTTCGCTGCGGAGGAATCCCAGGATAATGCCGACGGTCTTTTCAGCGACAGCACTATCTATACTGGCGCTTGTCGCCAGCCGTCCGATCAGCTCGTCCATATGGGCCTGCCCCTCAGCCGGTTCACATGCCGGAGATTATCTTCGAAAAATGATCTTGAGCCGGTGCGATGTGAAATTCAAGCGATGAACGCGCGCTACGTTCCGATTCATTCTCGAATACGGGAAAGGTGTTGCAGCAATGCAAGATCGAAGAAGAAATGGTTGCAAAGTTGCCGCGAGGCGAATGTATCGCTCCGACTTTCGACGCATACCGCGCGCGGTGTCTCCGACAAAGTCTTGATGTCAACGCGGTTTTTGAGCGGTTTCAATCGCCCTGCGACATGCGGTAGACTACGGAACTGGCGGGCTCGAGTTTCGATCCGCGAAACAACCATAGAGAAACTGATGACGGCGCAGGACAATAAGCTCGGCGATACCGACGACAAGATCTTCGTCGGCAAGGGAGACGAGCAGGCCTGGCTGACGCTGGCACTCGCCAATCGCCATGGCCTCGTCACCGGCGCGACTGGAACGGGCAAGACGGTCACGCTGCAGGTGATGGCGGAAGGATTTGCGCGCGCCGGTGTTCCGGTGTTCGCCGCCGACATCAAGGGCGACCTCTCCGGCATCTCCGAGGTCGGGCAGGCAAGGGATTTCATCATCAAGCGTGCCACCGAGATGGGGCTGAATTTCCAGCCGGACCAATTCTCGACCGTGTTCTGGGACGTGTTTGGCGAGCAGGGCCATCCGGTGCGGGCCACCATCACCGAGATGGGGCCGCTGTTGCTCGCCCGCATGCTCGATCTCAACGACGTGCAGGAAGGCGTGCTCAACGTCGCCTTCCGCGTCGCCGACGATAATGGCCTCGCCCTGATCGACATGAAGGATCTGCGAGCGCTGCTCGATGCCATCGTGCCTGACAGCGGCAAGAAGGGGCCGGACGCGGAGGAGGATCCGCTCGCGCCGATCCGCAAGGCAGCCCAGGGCTTCGGCAACGTCACCAAGGCGACCGTCGGCACCATCCAGCGCCAGTTGCTCGTGCTGGAGAACCAGGGCGGCACCAAATTTTTTGGCGAGCCGGCGCTGACCCTGAACGACTTCATGAAGACCGACCGCGACGGCCGCGGTATGGTCAACATCCTCGTTGCCGACAAGCTGATGCAGAGCCCGCGGCTTTACGCGACGTTCCTGCTATGGATGCTGTCAGAGCTGTTCGAGGAACTGCCCGAGGCCGGCGACCTGCCCAAGCCCAAGCTGGTGTTCTTCTTCGACGAGGCGCATCTCTTGTTCAACGACGCGCCGAAGGCGCTGATGGACAAGATCGAGCAGGTGGTTCGCCTGATCCGATCCAAGGGCGTCGGCGTCTATTTCGTCACGCAAAACCCGATCGACGTGCCGGACCGCGTGCTCGGGCAGATGGGAAACCGGGTCCAGCATGCGTTGCGCGCCTTTACCCCGCGCGACCAGAAGGCGGTCGCCGCCGCCGCCCAGACCTTCCGGCCCAACCCGAAGCTCGATACCGCCAAGGTGATCATGGAGCTCGGCAAGGGCGAGGCGCTGGTGTCGTTCCTCGAAGGCAACGGCACGCCGGCGATGGTCGAGCGTGTCATGATCCGCCCGCCTTCGGCCCGCATCGGGCCGATCAGCCCGGAGGAGCGCAAGGCGATCATGGATGCGAGCCCGGTGAAGGGCAAATACGATACCGCTGTCGATGCCGAGTCGGCGTATGAGATTATCCAGAAACGGATCGCGGGCACCGCGGCGCCGGCCGACGCTCAGGCAGGCGGAAGCGGCGGCATCCTCGGCCAGATCGGCTCGATCGTGGGCACCGTCTTCGGCACCAATACCGGGCGCAACCGGCTGACGACGGGACAGCGCATCGCGCGCGACGTCACGCGTACGGTCACCGACAAGGTGGTCGGCGGCGTCGTGGCCGATCTCGGCAAATCGGTCGGCGGCCAGCTCGGCGGCTCGGTCGGCCGCGCGCTCGTCCGCGGTGCGCTGGGCGGCCTGCTGCGAAGGTAGGCAGCCGAGGGAATCCTTGAAACGGCTTTCCGCGCCGTCGCCGCTCACCTCGCGGCGTATGGGAGGAAGTGCGCACTTGCGGCATGTGTCTGTCTGGACATATACCGACGTTTCCCCCGGCCGCAGATTGAAGGCATTGTGACCGCATCCCGTCCGTCCAATAAGCCCGGCGCGCTCAGATCGCTGTCGCTGCGCGCGCCGCTCGATCTGCTTTTCCTGGCCTGCTGCGTTCTCCTCACCGCCGATGTTCTCGGTCCGGAGATATTCGGCCACGGCAAGACCAAGGATTATGCGCTGTGGTACTGGGCCGGGCAGCAGGTGCTGGATGGCGGCCCGCTCTATCCCCGCGACTTCCACGAATATTTCGAGTTCATCTATCCACCGCTGTCGGCGATTTTGCTCGCGGTCCCGAGCTGGTTCGGCAAGATTCCGCTCTACCTCGTGCTGTCGGTGCTGAACGCGGTGGCGTGGTGGTACACGGGGATGCTCTCCAATGCCATGACCGGATCGGACCGCAAGCCCGGCCCGTGGCTCGAAGCCTTGCCTGCGCTCGTCACCGTGACCTTCGTGTTCGACATGTTCGATCTCGGTCAGCCCAATCTCGTTCTGCTGGCCATGACGCTCTATGGCTTCTGGTGCCTGCAGCATCAGCGGCCCTGGTTGGCGGGCTTCGCGTTCGCGCTCGCCACCGCCATCAAGGTGTTTCCGGTCGCTGTGCTGCCCTATCTGGTCTGGCGCAGGCAGTGGGCGGCGGTGGTCAGCATGCTCGCCTTTGTCGGCATCCTTCTCTATGTGGTGCCGGCGCCGATCCGCGGCTTCGAGCGCAACGCCGCCGAGCTCAACACCTGGTATCAGGGCATGGTGGGGTCGAGCTCGGAGAAGGGCTTCGGCCAGCGCGACGAGCAGAACTGGTCATGGGTCAACCAGTCCATCATCGCGATGACGCACCGTCTGGTCAGGCCGATCAACTACAATCAGGAGGACCCCAGTAAGCCGGCGCGCACGATGAATCTCATCGACGTCGACTACAGGACGGCGAACTGGATCGTGCTGGCGATGTCGACGTTGCTCGGGCTCGGCTTTGTCGCCGTCATGCCGCGGCAGGCGCAGCGAAATGCGCGCTCGGACGCCGAGGAGCTCGGCATCCTGTTCTGCCTGATGACGGTGGCCTCTCCGCTGGCGCGGCAATACTACTTCATGTGGCTGTTCCTGCCGTTGACGGTGCTGATGCATCGGGCCGCCTTCGATGTACGGCCGAAGGTTCGGCTGGGAACCTGGTTTGCGCTCGTCGCAGCCGGCTTCCTCATGCTGCTGTCGCTGCCGCCGTTTCCCAATGTCCTCCAGGCCTGGGGCAATAATCTGATCGCCACGGCGATCCTTGCACTTTGCCTTGCCTGGCACATCAGGCATCCGCCTGATGCGGCTAGCTCCGACGCCGCGGCAGAGCTAAAATCCAAAGCAGCTCGAAACTCAAGCGGTCTCGAGACTCGAACCGTCAGGGAATCCGACCATGGCCAACGCGCAGCTTCAATCCGTGCTCGACCACATCGACAAGGACTTTGACAACAGCCTCGAGCGCCTGTTCTCGCTGTTGCGGATCAAGTCGATCTCCGCCGATCCGGCCTTCGCCGGCGATTGCAAGGCGGCGGCCGAGCATCTGGCCAGGGACATCGCAAGCCTCGGCGTCGCGACCGAGGTGAGGCCGACCGCCGGCCATCCCGCCATCGTCGGCAAGACCGCGGCCGGTGGGCGGCCGCATGTGATCTTCTACGGCCATTACGACGTGCAGCCGGTCGATCCGGAAAATCTCTGGCACCGTCCGCCGTTCGAGCCCGTCGTGACCGATCATGCCGACGGCCGCAAGATCATCGTCGCGCGCGGCGCCGAGGACGACAAGGGCCAGGTCATGACCTTCGTCGAGGCCTGCCGGGCCTGGAAGAAGGTGACGGGCTCGTTGCCGATCGACGTCACCTTCCTGATCGAAGGGGAGGAGGAGGTCGGCTCGAAGAATTTCGTGCCCTTCATCGAGGCCAACAAGGACGAGTTCAAAGCCGACTACGTGCTGGTCTGCGACACCGGCATGTGGGACGGCGACACGCCGGCGATCACGACGTCGCTGCGCGGGCTGCTCTATGAAGAGCTGAAGATCACCGCGGCCAATCGCGATCTGCATTCCGGCGTGTTCGGCGGCAGCGCGATGAACCCGATCCGGGTGTTGACGAAAATCCTGGGCGGCCTGTTCGACGACGACAATCGCATCACCATCCCCGGCTTCTACGACGGCGTGAAGGATCTGCCGCCTGATATTCTGGAGCAGTGGAAGAAGCTCAACCTCACGCCGGAGATGTTCCTGAAGCCGATCGGGCTGTCGATCCCGGCGGGCGAGAAAGGACGGCTGTTGATCGAGCAGGCCTCTTCGCGTCCGACCTGCGATGTCAACGGCATCTGGGGCGGCTATATCGGCGAAGGCTCCAAGACCGTGATTCCGTCGCATGCGTCCGCCAAGGTCTCGTTCCGCCTGGTCGAGGGGCAGGACCCGCAGAAGATACGCAAGGCATTCCGCGATTACGTCACGGCGCGGCTGCCCGGCGATTGCAAGGTCGAGTTCGGCGATCATTCCGCCGCGCCTGCGGTCGCGCTCGACTGGAACATGAAGCCGCTCGCCGCCGCCAGCAAGGCGCTCGCCGAGGAATGGGGCAAGCAGACCGTGCTGATGGGCTCCGGCGCTTCGATTCCGATCGTGGCCGATTTCAAGCGCACGCTTGGGCTGGACTCGTTGCTTGTCGGCTTCGGCCTCGACGACGACAACATCCATTCGCCGAACGAGAAGTACGATCTGCGCAGCTTCCAGAAGGGCATTCGCTCTTGGGCAAGGATTCTCGCCGCGTTGGCTGAGGTAAAATAGGGGCGAGCTGCGTAGGGTGGGTTAGAGCGGTTCACGAATTTATTGAATCGGAAGGGATTCCGGATCGGAGACGAATATGATTCAAGATGCTGGCTGGGATGGAGGCCAGCATCCGATGGTCCGACCAATTTCCAATGATCTGCGTAAGCGTGCGGTTGCGGCAGTTGTAAAGGGCGAGAGCTGCCGCTCGGTAGCAACACGGTTTGGGGTTGCGGTTTCGTCGGTTGTGAAGTGGTCGCAGCGTTATCGGACGACCGGCTCGGTAGCGCCCGGAAAGATGGGCGGCCATCGCAAGCCCGTGCTTGAGCCACATCGCGCCTTCATCAAGGAGCGGATCAGTCAGACGCCGCATTTGACGCTTCACGCCCTCAAGGACGAGCTTTTCGCGCGCGGGGTCAAGGTCTCCCACAATGCGGTTTGGCTGTTTCTACGGCGCGAGGGACTGCGGTTCAAAAAAAACGCTGCTCGCCCTCGAGCGAGCTCGCTCCGACATCGCGCGTAGACGCCAGCGCTGGCGCTCATGGCAGGCCAAACTCGATCCCCGGCGCCTGGTCTTTATCGACGAGACCTGGATCAAAACCAATATGGCCCCACTGCGCGGATGGGGACCAAAAGGCGAGCGGGTGCGCAGCTTCACGCCACATGGTCACTGGCGGACGCTGACATTCCTTGGCGCATTGCGCTGTGACCGTCTCACCGCACCCTGCCTGTTCGATGGCCCGATCAACGGCGAATGCTTCCGCGCCTATGTCCAGCAGGTTCTCGTCCCGCAGCTTCAGCCGGGTGACATCGTCATCTTGGACAATCTCGGCAGCCATAAATCGGCTGCCCTGCGCAGCCTGATCAAAGCCGCCGGCGCCAGGCTCTGGTACCTACCGCCATACTCCCCCGACCTCAATCCGATCGAACAAACCTTCGCCAAGATCAAGCACTGGATGCGCTCCGCCCAGAAGCGCACGATCGACGACATTTGTCGCCATATCGGCGGCCTCATCACAACCATCCAGCCCAACGAATGCAGCAACTACTTCGAAAACGCCGGATACGCTTCCATCAAAACGTGAAACGCTCTAGCGAAGCGTATCCCACCAACTGCGCTACGCAATCGCCGCGGCGTGGTGGGTTACGCCTTCGGCTAACCCACCCTACGAAGTCACCCCCAAAATAAAAACGCCGCCCGGAATATTGGGCGGCGTTTCATTCCATGACGTGCAGAGGTAGTTGATCGCTACCCTACACGAAATCCGCAAAATCTCAAGACCGGTAACCCGGCAGCTCGCGGTCGAGCTTGCGCAGCAGCGGCGGCCACACCAGCGTCGTGGAGCGCAGCTCGGCGCGGTCGCGGTTGGCAAGCAGCTCGGTGTTCTTCTCGATCGCGATCTCCTCGACCGGGTAGACCGGCGTGCCCAGCGCGCGTGTGCGCACCTGCATCGAGCAGGCGCGCTCGAGGTGATACATGCGCTCGAAGGCCGAGGCGACCGAGCGGCCGACCGTCAGTGTGCCGTGATTGCGCAGCAGCATGTGGTTGTGGTCGCCGAGATCCTTCTGCAGCCGCGGCCGCTCGTCGTGGTCGAGCGCGATGCCTTCGTAGTCGTGATAGGCGAGGTCGTGGGTGACGAGCTGCGCCGTCTGGTTCAGCGGCAAGAGGCCCTCGGCGCTGCTCGACACGGCGGTGCCGTCGAGCGTGTGGAGATGCAGCACGCAGATCGCGTCCTCGCGCACCTCGTGGATCGCCGAATGGATGGTGAAGCCGGCCGGGTTGATGCTGTACTCGCTCTCGGAGAGCTGGTTGCCGTGCAGATCGACCTTGACCAGGCTCGAGGCCGTGATCTCGTCGAACATCAGCCCATAGGGGTTGATGAGGAAGTGGTGGTCGGGGCCGGGCACGCGCGCGGAGATGTGGGTGTCGACCAGATCGTCCCAGCCATACAGCGCGACGAGACGATAGCAGGCGGCGAGATTGACCCGTTGTTGCCACTCGGCCTCCGTCATGTCAGACGGCACTTCCTTCAGGCGCGCTTCCGCTGGTGACATGGCATTTCTCTCCGAACCCAGTTGTTTCGGACAGGAGCCTAGTCTTGCAAACTGCCGGCCGCAAGGTGACGAGATCGCAGCAGCCAAGCGTAGCCCGCATGGAGCGCGAGCGGAATGCGGGTTGCCTCACGAGCGGTCCCGGATTTCGCTCCGCTCCATCGCGATCAAGAGAGAAAATTACTACGGCGCCGGGATCGACAGCAGGCTGGAAATGCTGCGGCCGCGGATGTCGTAGACCCGCGCGAACACCACGTCGTCGCGCTTGATCTCGACCATCACGGGCGCGGTGAGGCCCTTGCAGTAGAACTCGCCGAGCGTCATGGCGAAATCGGCCGCATGCGAATCCCAGCCGATGGTGAAATCGGGGCCGAGCGCGACCTGGGCCGGACGCTGCGGACCGCACACCGCGACCTTCCATTTGCGATTGCGCGGCGGCACTTCCTGCCGCTCGACCAATTGCTCGCGCAGGCCGTCGGAGGCCTGCTTCAGCGCCAGGCCCCAATAGTCCAGCATGAAGCGGTCGTCGGCGGCGCGCACGGTGCCGGCGATGTGGTTGAAGTGGGTGTATTGATAGGGATGCAGCCGGATCATCTCGGCGAGCGGCAGCGCCAGGCCGAAGCAGAAGAGGGCGAGCATCGCCGGCTGCCAGGCGCGATGCTTGGCGCGCAGGCGCTCCATGGTCCAGGCGAAAGCGACGCCGCCGAGCACCGCCATCGGCGGGATCACGAACACGAAGTGGCGAATGCCGTTGTAGAGCGCCGGACGCTTCACCATCGCGATCGCGAGCGGCAAGGTAGCCGCCAGCGTCACCATCAGCAGAATAGTCTTGCGGCGCGCCGGAACCTCGCTGCGCGCCAGCATGGCGAAGGTGCCGACCACGCAGCCTGCCATCAGCACCAGCATGACTTCGGGCAGCTGCAGCGCGAACAGCGTCGGCAGATACGACCAGGGCATGTCGGGCACGGAGACGATCGCGCCGTCGAACATTTCCTTCCAGGGCTTCTCGAAGAACTGCGAGAAATAGGTCAGGGCTTCGAAGGGATTGCCGGGCTTCATGATCGACCACGGCCAGATCAGGCCCATCACGAGGTAACCGAGCGCGAGGCCCGGCAGCAGCACATAGACGACATGGGCGAAGCGCCTGATGGCCTCGCGCGCGCCGCCGGTGCGCAGTTCCTCGAGGAACAGCGGGACGAAGCCGATCATCGCATAGACCAGCGCGAGCCCGCCGAGAATGCGCGTGCCGAGCGAGAGGCCGGCACCCAAGCCGACGATCAGGATCGTGCGCGGCGATGGTTGCGGATATTCCTCGGCAAGACGAACCAGGCCCAGCATCAGGATGATCATCGCCACCGCGAACGGCGCATCCTTCGGGTTCATGAACATGTGGCCGTAGAAGATCGGGCAGAGCGCGAGCAGCAGGAGCGAGCCGAGGCCCGCAAGAGGTCCACCGATGCGGCGGCCGAGCCGCCACGTCACGGCAAGTCCGATCACGCCGACGATCGCGCCGACCAGGCGTCGCGTCTCGAACAGCTCGAGCGGAATGACCTTGTGCAGGAGGGCGGCGATCATGTCGAAGCCGCCGCCATACATGTAGAGGTTGGCGAAGGAGAGGGCCGATGTGTCGCGGAAACCGGAGCCGTACATGCGCAGCAGCAGGTCGGCATATTCGGCGTGGGTGTAGTCGTCCCAGCCGAGACCGTAATCGCGAAAGGTCAGGCCTGCGATGACGGCGACGGCAGCCAGCACCAGCATGGCGAGATCGTCGCAAGTCCGCTCAACCGAGCGCCGGAGAGGCGTGTCGATCGCCGAAGTCGTGATAGATGTCATGGCTATTGGTGACCCGGAATCCCCTCGTGGCCCTGCTGTTGCGCGCGGGCCTGCTCCCCGGAATCCCTATAGCGCAGTTCCATTACCAAGTAATTGGGCATTATGGCTAAATTCCTGATGCGACGCAGCAATTTCTGGCCAATATGGAGCCCCTGAGAGGTAGCGGACCGTTGCTGAAGGGAATGTGAATGGTCCCTGATATCCTTCCCCCCTGTTCGGAATGGCGGCAATTGGTCATTGGCGAGGAACGCGGTATGACGGTATTGTGGCGTAACGGGCGTCGCGCATGGATGCGCGGCCGGGGGTGTGTTCGATGAGCTTGGCTTTGTTGATTGCAGGGATTTTCGCCGTGGCGGCGGGCCTCCTTGCGGTCGCCTTCGGCTATTCGATCAGGGATTTCAGCCTCGGCAGCACCCTCATAATCTCCGGTGCGATTGGCGTCTGCTCCGGAATGTTACTGGTCGGCCTCTACGTCGTGCTGCTGGAACTGCAAGCCATCGCTCGCCGGTTGGCCGGCACGGCTGCAGCATCGGAGGTTCGGGTCAGGCCGGTGCTGCCGCCGGGCCTCGCCTCGCCAAGCGGGCCTGCTGCCGCGCCGGTGCCTGTTCCCGCAATGCGTGTTGAGCCGCAGCCATCGCCAGCCGCGCCGCCATGGCAGGACGATGTGCCCGCAGCGGCGCTCCCGCGTGAGCGCCCGCGCGCCGAGGCACCGGCCGAGCCGGAAGCGCCGCAGCCCCCCGCGGCCCCGGAACCACCGCGCCGGCGCAACCTGATGTTCGCCTCGAGCTCGCGCAAGGAGCGCGAGCGCGCCGGGGCCAAAGAGACCAAGGCAGCCGAGAGCGTGCCGCCGCAAGCCCTTGCCGAGCCCACAGAGGCGGCCGCGCCCGAGGCTCCGCCGGCGCCGGCGAGCTTCGACGACGCCTGGCCGAAGCCGGACCGCACGCGGCCGCCGGAGCCGCCCGCCGCGCGTCGCCCGCCGCCACCGCCGCTGCGTCCGTCCTCGAGCTTCGAGCCGGTTGCACCCCAGCCCGCCACCGCACCGCCCGCACCCGAGCCGCCGCCCGCACAGCCGGCGGTGACGGTGCTCAAATCCGGCATCGTCGACGGCATGGCTTATTCGCTCTATTCCGACGGCTCGATCGAGGCGCAGATGCCGGAGGGCATGATGCGCTTTGCCTCGATCGACGAGCTGCGTGCCCATCTCGACCAGCGCGGCTGAAGGCCTTTGGCGTTGGAGCCCAGGCGCTCAAGTAAAACGGCGCGCTCGTTGTCGCGAGTTCAGTAATCGCCTCATATTCGCCAGTCGTCGTATTTCGGCCAAACGTATTGTTGACAGAGATTACTTCGCTGCCGCCAATGCAACGCGACGGAATCGGATTGAAGAGAGGTCGCCCCGATGTCGGATGCCGCCGGCAAAAATTTCATTGAGCTGACGGCGAACATCGTCTCGGCCTATCTCAGCAACAACCCGACGCCGGCCGCCGAGATTCCGAATTTGATCAGTCAGGTGCACGGCGCGTTGACGCGGGTGTCGTCGGGGCGCGTGGAGGCGCCGCTCGAGCCGGCAAAGCCGGCGGTCTCGCTGAAGAAGTCGATCGCGCCTGACTATCTCGTGTGTCTGGAAGACGGCAAGCGCTTCAAGTCGCTGAAGCGTCATTTGCGCACCCAGTACAACATGACGCCCGAGCAGTACCGGGAGAAATGGAGCCTGCCCGCGGACTATCCCATGGTCGCGCCGAACTACGCGGTGGCGCGTTCGCAGCTGGCAAAGAAGATGGGCTTGGGACAGCAGCAGCGGAAGAAGGGGAAATAGCTTCCTACGAAGCTTCCGCGAGCGCCTCTTTCGCATCGGTCTTGATGCGCTCGACCATCGAGCGCAGGCCGTTGGAACGCTGCGGCGTCAGATGGTCGCGGAAGCCGAACTCGTCGAACACCGAGATCGCATCGGTGGCAAGAATCTGCTGCGGCGTGCGTCCCGAATAGAGCGCGAGCACGATCGCGACCAGGCCCCGCACGATATGCGCGTCGCTGTCGCCGCGGTATTTCAGGATCGGCGTGCCGCCATCGCGCTCGACCAGCTTCTGGAGCCAGACCTGGCTGACGCAGCCATTCACCTTGTTGGCGGCGGAGTGTTCCGCCTCGGGCATCGGTTCCAGGGTGCGGCCGAGCTCAATGACATACCGGTAGCGGTCGTCCCAATCTTCGAGCAGCTCGAAATTGTCCCTGATGTCGTCGATTGCAGTCATTGATGGCCCATCATTTCTCGCTTGCCGCCAATATAGGGACGGGGGCTCTCGAAATCGATAGGATTCAAGCCCTAATTGGCCGTCTCCGGGCCGTGCCATTCCAGCGCAAGATCGTCCTGGGTCAGCGTGTCGCGCGGCGCCTCGGTGGTCACTGCATCGCCTTCACCGGCGACCGTGATCGAGCCGGTGTGGTCGGGCGCCTTCTTGGTGTCGTTCTTCTCGTTGGTGATCTGCTCTTTCTTGTCGTTGATGATCTGGTAGATCTTGCGCGCGCCGTCCTGCGCCCGCTGGCCGATGATGGTCGCGGCTTGTCCGCCGACCTCGCAGGCCGCCGGCTGGCGCTTGCAGAATTGGCTCATGTCGGACACGGCCGCGGTCGCGGCCTGCACGGCGTCGGCAGCGCCGATATTCGGCAGCTTCTCCGATTCGGGCGTCTTGTCCCGCGGCAGGAGCACCAGCACCAGCCCGAGCCAGAATGTGATGCGGAGCAGAAAGCGCATCTTGCGACCTGTCTGTTAGATCTGGCCCGCGGCGATCCCCGCGCGGCGCCAGCGACCTAGCAACTCTCGATAAATCGCAAGTGATTGCCTTGAGCTTAATTCGCGGAAAATCGACGCAAAAATCTTCGCGGATCAAGGCCTCGTGAATTTTCGATTGATCCGGCCACCGTGGTCGTCCGGACGGCATCTCCACCAATTCGAAACCATGAGCGCGACGGCGAAACCCTGTGTTCACCATCCCGGCCGAAGACGCCGCGAAATCGTCTAAAAAGCCGCGTGACGACATCGTGTCCGGCAGCGGGCCGATCGGCCTTAGCACTCGTTTAAGGTCGCTCTGACACGGTGGCTCAACGACAAGGAGGCGTTCCGGCGCGTCTTCTCGACGAATGAGCCGAAGCGCGAGACCCGTGACAGTTTTGAGTATCATCCGCGATTGTCTCGATGCGCTGCTGCATCCCTCCGCGCGTTCCGACGCGCTGACGCGTGCGCGCCATCGGGCCTTCATGGCGCCGCGGCTTCTCGGAAGCCTGGCCGCCTTTGCCGCATTTCCCGCTTATCTCGTCCTGCGCGGCGCGCCGAGCGCGATCGAGGTCGCTGCCTTCGCCTGGTTGATCGCACCGATCCTCTTGTCCTGGTTCCTGTCGCGCACCGGTCGTTACGAAGGCGCTCATGTGCTGTCGTCGCTGGCGCTCGCCGGCCTGATCATGGCGATCGCGGCCACCACCGGCGGCATCGAATCATTCGCTGCGATCTGGCTGGTCGTGGTTCCCCTGGAGGCCGCGCTGTCGGCCTCGCGTCGCGTCGCCGCCTTTGCATCGATGCTCGCGCTGTCCTGCGCGGGCCTGTTGATCCTGCTCAGCCAGTTCGGCTGGCTGCCGGCCGGCGATCTCGGCAGCGCGGAACGCGGCGTGATGATGGCGTTCGGCGTTGCTTCGGCAACGCTCTATGCCGCAGGCCTTGCCTTCGGCGCCGAGTCGCTCGCCCGCACCAGCGTCACGCTGCTGTCGCGCGAGGAGGAGCGCTATCGCCTGCTGGCGCGCAACATGAGCGACGTGATCTCGCGGCATCAGCGCAATGGCGCGGTGCAGTTCATCTCGCCGGCGGCGGAAGCCATGCTCGGCATGCCCGTCGCACAGCTGCAGGGCCATGGCCTGTTCGATCGTGTCCATGTCGCCGATCGTCCGGCCTATCTCACGGCGCTGTCGGACGCCGCGCGCGGCGAGGTGCGCAGCGTCGAATTCCGGCTGCGGCGGGAGCCTGATGGCTCCGAGCGTGGCCAGGTCGCCTTCGTCTGGGTCGAGATGCGCTGCCGGCCGTTCGATCAGGATCTCAGTCGGGATCTCACGCGCGAGGCCGAAGTCGTCGCCGTGATGCGCGATATCACGGATCGCAAGCTCTCGGAGCAGGCGCTCGACCAGGCGCGCAGCGCGGCGGAAGCCGCCGATGCCGCCAAGACGCGCTTCCTCGCCACGATGAGCCACGAGTTGCGCACGCCGCTCAACGCCATCATCGGCTTCTCCGACATGATCGCGCAGGAGCAGGCCTTGATGCTCGCCGCGAGCCAGCGCAAGGAATATGCAGAACTGATCAACGCCTCCGGCCAGCATCTATTGTCGGTCGTCAACGGCATTCTCGACATGTCCAAGATGGAATCGGGGAATTTCGAGATTTCGTCGGAACCGTTCGCGCCGCGCGCGGCGCTGATGCATTGCTGCAACCTGCTGGCGCTGAAGGCGCGCGAGAACGGCATCGATCTCATCACCGATGCGCCGCAGGATCTGCCCGTGATGACCGGCGATCCCAGGGCCTTCAAACAGATCGTGCTCAATCTCGTCGCAAATGCCGTCAAGTTCACGGAGCGCGGCGGTCAGGTCACGGTGTCCGCGTCGGCATCCGCCTCGCAGCTCACGCTGCGCATCAGCGATACCGGCGTCGGCATCGCGCCTGACGATCTCAAGCGCATCGGCGCGCCGTTCTTCCAGTGCGGCAAGACCTATGAGCGTCGGCACGAAGGCACCGGCCTCGGCCTTTCGATCGTGAAGAGCCTCGTGACGTTGCATCTCGGCGAATTGACGGTACAAAGCAAGCTCGGCGAGGGCACCGCCATCACCGTCAAGCTGCCGCTCGTCCATACGCCGCCGCAGGCAAAGCCGGTCGAGAGCAAGATCGCGACGCTGACGCCGGTGTCGCGTCATGAAGTTCAGGACCAATCCGCTCTGGTGAAGAAAAGTGCCTAGAAAGTCTGCCAAGGACGAAGCCGCTCCGCGCCGCCGTGGTGCCAAAGCCGCGGTCGTGGACGTCGAGACCGAGCGCAATCTCCTGATGCGCGCGCTTTTGCACAGTCCCAAGGACACGCTGGCCGGTTTCGTCGCCGCAGCCGCCGTCAGCGCCATCGTTGCGAACGCGCTGTTCCTGCAGACCGGCCGGCATCCGGCGCCGATGTTCGGGACCGTGATCAATCTGCCCGCGCCGTCGCCTGTGTCGCTGTCCAGTCCCTTGCCGCGCCCGCGCCCCGTCGGCGCCGATACGTCGCCGCTAGAGCCCAAAGCCACCGAGTTCCGCGTCGAGCCGAAGCCGGCTGAGAAGACGCCGGAGAAGCCCGCCGAGACGACGGCTTCGACGTCGCGCGGGGGCGATCCCATGACCAATCTGGTCATCAAGTCGACCGCACCGACGCCGCCCGCCGTCGCCATCGCCCGTCCGCCGGCGCCGATCCCGGTGCAACAAAGCCCGGCCGCGCGTCGCCTCGCCGGCGTGCAGCGTGCGCTCGCCGAATACGGCTACGGGAATTTGAAGATTACCGGAGCCATGAACGGCGAGACCCAGGCGGCGATCCAGGCGTTCGAGCGCCAGCACAAGATACCCGTCACCGGCCAGCTGTCAGACCGCCTGCTGCGCGAGCTTGCCGCCGCGATCGGTCATCCCGTCGAATAATCGTCGTCCGATCGAGAAGGCTCAAGGCTGGTGCTGGTTGCAGCCCTGGCCTATCGTGCGCTCATGCGTTTGAAATCGAACATCTGGGTCTCAGCTTACCTGCGGCGGTGCCAGACCGAAGGCGTGTTCGGCGCGGTGCGCCGTCGCGGCGCCGAGGAGGCGGGCGCGGTGTTCGTGAAGGTGTCGCTGCTCGACGGCAACGCGATGCTCTACGTGCCGGCGCCGCAGACCGTCTACGACGAGGGCCGGCCGGTCGATCGCTTCTTCGTGCCGATCGCGCCGCAGCCCGTGCCTGAGCCGGCCGTCGAAGAGCGCCTGACCAAGGAGCTGCGTTTCGATCCCGATGCCTGGATCGTGGAGACCGAGGATCGCGCGGGGCGACACTTCCTCGATCTGGCGAAGAGCTGACCAGCGACGCGGATTTATTGAGCCGCAGTAGGGGGCTGGGACCGAAGCCGCCATCGATTCAGGATTGATCGCTGGGCCCCGGATACTCGGGAGCCATGATCACGGTGACCAGTGGACATGGGGATTTTCGTCAATTGTCGGAACTGCCGCGAACGATCGGCGGCATGCTCAGCCGCATGGAGCAGATTGGCGGCAGCATGGTCGCCGACAGCCCGGACGAGGTCCGCGTCCGCGTCCGCGAGCAACTCATGCAAGGTGCCTCCCAGATCAAGCTGACGGCCGGCGGCGGTGTGTCCTCGCCGTTCAGCCCGATCGCTCAGGTGGGTGCGCTTCCTAGCTCTCCGACGATCCGCCGCTGCCCGTGCGCACGGCCGGGCTCGAGCCGGGCTGCACGCTCGGCCGCGACTGGCTGGACGTGCCGCGGACGCGCTGGCGCTCGCTGTCGTGCAGCGACGGCTGATACTTGGCGCGCGTGACGGCGAGCGTCGAGCCGCGCCAGGCGGCCAGCATCACCAGCGCGGAGCGCTCGCTGAGACGGTCATACAGCCGCGACAGCCGGTAGACCTCGTTCACGGAATTGCCGATCGCGGGCTTGAAGAACAGCAGGATGCGCTGAAAGTTCGGGCTCGGCATGTCGATCGCGCGCGCAGCGACCGCGAGCGCCTCGCCGCCGGCATCGTCGGCGATCTGCGCCGCGACCCGTGAGGAGAGGATCAGGGTATCGCTGAGCTCGTAGGTGAAACTCTCGACGTCGCCGGCGATCGCGGCCATTTCCAGGATCTGGATCGCGCGCTTGGCGTGCACGGTCGGAATCCGCGGCGCGGCCTTGAGCGGCGACTGCGCCAGATTATGCAGGATCTGCGCACGTTGGCTCGCATCGGCGCGGAAGAACATGTCGTGGATCTCGGCGGCCTCCTTCGGCTGCATCGCCATGTCCGCGGCCATACGCGCTTCCGCATCGGTTGGCGTGCGGGCAGGCGGGGGGACGGGCGCCGGCTTCGGGATTGCGCGCGCGAGCGGCACCCTGCGGCCTTCTTGCGCCGCGACCAGCCCCAGCTTCTGGAGCACGGGGACGGGTGTCTGCGGATAGATCGCAAGCTTCGCCTTGACGGAAGCGCGTGTCGCGTCGTCGACCTGGTCGATCAGCCGCGTCGCAAGCTCGATGAATTGCCGCTGCTCGTCCTCGCTGTGGGTGCTGGCCTGGACATACAGGTCGGTCAACACGCGCAGCAGCGTCGGGCGAACATCGACGCCCTCACGGCGGGAGAGTGTCATCAACCCGTCGAATCCGGGAAACAGCGACTTCGTCATGGAGGCGTACGCAACTCGGGAATATCTGTTGCCTCAGCCTATCAGCGCTTCGTTTAAAGGCTCCTTAAGGAAAACGAAGTGTGAAGCAAACCCGCTCATTTCGACCGTTTTCCTGCGGCTCACCGGATGGCGCCGGCGGCCCGTGCGGTTACGGTCCAAAGCCCGTGTTTACATCCCGTTAACCATAAACTGATCCTAATGACCGTCATGTTGCAGGGGCGCACTTGTCGCGCGGCAATTGAGAGAGCTGACATGGGGACCATCATCGAATTTCCGGCCGGTCGCCGGGTGGGCTCGTCGGGGGACGTCACACCGCGCGCGGACACGGGAACGATTTTCATCCTTCCCGTCGTCCGCATCGAGCGCGAAGCGGACGAGACCAGCGGCGATCGTGGGCCGGAAGCGGGCACAGCGCCGGGGCGCCGTCGTCGTCGCCGCTAAGTTGCGGTTCTTGCAATGCCGCGCTCCATCCGCCAGATTCGCAACCTCGTATCGGCCATCCTGCTCGCAGCTTCGGGCGCGACGCTTGCCGCCTGCAGCGGCGGTGATTTCGGCCGCACCCGCGCCGACATGCGCAGCGACGACATGCATCGCTGGCTTGGCCTCGAGGCCACCGGCAGCCTCGGCCTGCAGGCGTCCCAATTCCAGCTCACCGAAGAGGAGCGTCAGCTTCGCGACCTCGCCTATCCCATGATCGAGCCGCCGCTGTCGCGACCGGCCTGGAAGAGCGTGTTCGGCGACTACAAGGCTTTGCCGTCGCCATGGCGCCAGAAGGTCGTGTTCGACCGCACCATGTACGGGCGCACGCTGATCGATGAGCCGCATCGCTCGCACGCCTCGCGCTACGCGCAGCTGATCGAGGACGTCCGCAACGACATCACGCGTTTTGAACCGTTCTTTGCCTCGGCGATCCGCGTCATCGATCTCGACAGGAAGCGTGAGGCCAGCATGGCGCGCGTCTCCGAGCTGTCGCCGAGGGAGAAGGCGGACGCAGTCGCGCGCATGCAGGAGAATTCGCTGATCATCCAGTGGGTGCAGCTATCCCTCGAGCAGCGCGTCTCGTCCTATCGCTGGGCGCTCGAGCGGCTGGTGATCCAGGCGCCGGACGGCATGGCCGCCGACGCCGATCGTCTGATCGGCGAACTCGCCGCCCAGACCGCCAATCCCCCGGTTCAGTCGCAGCCGGCCTACGGCCATGCCGTCGTGTCGAAGGGCTGAGCCTCGGCCGCTACGGCCGTCCTGGCATGGCGCGATCGAGGAACTCGAACAGCCTGCGCCGGGAATCGTCGGTCACGTCCTGGCGAAAATGATACTCGACCTGACTGCCGCGGATGTCGATCTTGCGCAAGCCGTCCAGTTGTCGGCAGTCCCAGCAATGCGTTGTGCCGGCGTAGAGATGCCATTCGACCGGAGCGCCGCCGCGCTTCAGGACTGCGAGCTTGTCGAGACATTCCTGCGCCGGCGTCTCGGTATCTGCATCGCCCATCAGGACCAGCAATGGTCGTGAGACATCTTCATTGACCAGATCGAAAGGCGGCCGTTGTTGCGGCGTGATGCGGAAGCAGCCGGGATAAAGGCTCGCGACAGCCGCAAATCCCGAGCCCGCCTTCAAGGCATCGACGTAATGAGTGCTGGCGGCCAGCAAGCCGACCATCGCCCCCCACGAAAAACCGACGAGTGCAATTCGCTTGCTGTCGACATCAGGCCTTCGGCGCAGATGTTCGGCCGCTTGTAGCGCATCCCGCGCACCTCGAAAGAAGTTCACGCCGTTTCTTGGACCGAAGCAGACGCTCCTGACATCGCGCGGCTCCAGGCTGTCGACAAGCAGGACGACATAGCCATGTGAGGCGGCGGCGCGAGCCCAGGCTGCAACCGCAGGGTTCAGCCCACCGCATTGATGCATCAGAACGACGGCCGGAAACGGGCCGGGACCGGTCGGCTTGATCAGCGCCATCCGCGGTGACACAAGGCTGTCGACGGTCTCGACGACGTCGGGAAGAACGAGGTCAGGGGCGATCGTTGCGCCCCGATAGATCGCATCGGCATCCCAGACCGCGGCCTTCCGTTCCTGCTCGTCCGCCGCGCCTGCGAGATCCAAGCTTCCGATCAGCCCGACAAGCAGCGCGATCAGCCCGAGCGGTCCCATCCGGCATGCGAGCCCGGGAAACCGGCGTCCATCGCTGCCGCCAACCCTCTTGAGCATTCCGCCATCCTACTGATTGGTGATTGTCCTTCAGGGCAATAGGGGTAAAACTATCGCGTTTCTTCAAGTGATTTCACCAAAAGGCCCTTCGAGATGAGCTTAGACGCCGCGAGTCCGTTTAAGAGCCGCCTGGATGTCACCTTCCCGCGACAAGTGCTGGTCCTCGCGGTCCTGCTCGGATCGACCGGGTCCGCCGCCGCGCTGACCAAGGAGGCGGCGCTCGAGACCTGCCGGATGAGCGTCGGCAAGCCGATCGTGCAGGCCTGCATGCAGGCCCAGGGCGGCCGCAAGGCCGGTGCCGATATCGAGGGGTGCCGCGCCAAGGCCAAACCGCAGGTTCGCGCTTGCGTGCTCGCTGCCCTCAATGCCGCGAACGGACGCGCCAACATCGCCGTTGAGGTGCCGAAGGAAGAGGCGCCCAAGCTCGCGGCAGGGACCGCACTGCCCAAGGACTTCATCGCGCCGCCGCGCACGATCTCCGACATCACCGCGATTCTCGACAGCGAAAAGCCGAACGAAAAGCTGATTGCGGAACTGAAGGCGGATGCGGATTCGACGCCCACGGGCAAGGAGTCCCGCGAGGATCTCGCCCAGTTCTATTTCGATCGCGCCAATGCGCGCGCCCAGCTCGGGCGGCTTGCCGAATCCATCACCGACGCCAACAAGGCGGTCGAGGTGGGACGCGGCGCCGTCAGCGCAAGCATGATGGGCCGCCTGACACAGCTTGCCGCCCTGCAATATTCGACCGTCGGCGATCCAAAGCGCGCACTCGAAATCATGCAGAGGCAGTTGCGCGAGGTCGCCACCATGCCGGGCGCGAAGGGGTATCTGTTCAATGCCAATCGCTCGATCGCCGGCATTCTCATTCAAATGGGCGACATCCCGCAGGCCGAAGGCTATCTTCGCCGCAGCTTGGCCGGCATTCAGGAGGCTCGCACCAGCGGCCTCCCCGGATGGCGGACCTCATATGCGAAGATGGGGCAGAATTGGGAGGCGGAAATCGAGGCCGCCCGCGCCATGATCTTCGAGGCGCGCGGCCAGTTCAGCGAAGCCGAAGCCTCCTATCGCCTGGCCGAGCAGCGCAAGCGCGCCGGCATGAAGGCCATCATGGACTCGGATAATCCTCCCGCCGAAACCGTCGTCTTGCAGTCAATCGACTTTATGGTTCTGAACCAGGCGCGCATGAAGGCGCGGCAGGGCAGGCTTGCCGAAGCCGAGGTCGATGCGCGGCGGGCGTTGTTGTCGCGCCTGAAGGACACCGGCAAGTATAATCCGGTGATGCCTCGCTATGTGATGGGATTGGCCGGCGTTCTGGTCGACGAGGGCCGTTACGAGGAAGCCGAGCAGCTCGGCCGCGTCGCGCTCGAGATCAACAAGACGGTCGGCGTGCCTGATGACTCGCAGTCGACCGTGCAGCTGCTGTCACAGCTCGCCGGCATTCTGAACCTGCGGCGCAAGAATGCCGAAGCCAACGAGATGTTCGCGCGGATCGACAAGGCTGTCGCCAATTGGGATCCGCAGCGCCGCCAGGTCATCGAGCTCAATCCGGGGCGCATTCTCGCGCTCTACAATTCCGGACAGCTCGACGCCGGCATCGCCGCCGCCGAGCAACTGGTCAAGAAGCAGGTCGGACGGGTCGGCGAGAACCATTTTGATGCGGCTTCGGCGCGCGGCACCCTGGCGATCGGATTGATGCGCGCGCGGCGCGACGCCGACGCTATCCGGGAGTTCAAGGCGGCCATTCCGATCATGATGGCGAACGCGAACGAGAATGCCGACGACGAGAACACCACGGTGCTGGCCGCGCGCAGCCAGCGGCTGCAGACCATCGTCGAGAGTTACCTGCTGCTGCTCGCGCGGTCCGAGGGCACCGGCGGCGCGGTCGGCGAGGAGACCTTCAGTCTGGCAGATGCCATCCGCGGCCGCTCCGTGCAGCAGGCGCTGGCGGCCTCCAGTGCGCGTGCGGCGGCAAAAGATCCCGCGCTGGCCGAGCTCGTCCGCAAGGAGCAGGATCTGACAAAACAGGTCAACGCCCAGCTCGGCACGCTCAACAACGTCCTCGCCATTCCCTCGGCCGAGCGTGACGAGAAGGGGGCGCAGCAGATCCAGGCCTCGATCGCCGCCCTGCGCGGCGAGCGCGACAAGGCGCGCCGGGAGATCAAGCAGAAGTTCCCTGTTTACGCCGATCTGGTCTCGCCGAAGCCGCCGAGCGTTGCCGATATCCGCGCGACGTTGTCGGATAACGAAGCCATGCTGTCGTTCTATTTCGGACAGAACGGCAGCTTCGTCTGGGCCGTGCCGAAGTCTGGCCCGGTGGCGTTCGCCGCCGTCAACGCCAGCAGTGGTGAGATCGAGACCAAGATCCGCAAGCTGCGCGAGGCGCTCGAGCCGCAGGCGGCGATGATCTCTGACATTCCGCCATTCGATCTCAAGCTCGGTTACGAACTCTACGCGCTGTTGCTGAAGCCGGTCGAGAGCGGATGGAAGCCGGCCAGGAATTTAATCGTGGTGACCAACGGCGCGCTCGGCCTGCTGCCGCTGTCGCTGTTGCCGACGGCGCCGGTCGAACTGGCGGCAGACGAGGATCCGCTCTTCGTCGGCTATCGGAACGTGCCGTGGCTGGCGCGAACCCACGCCGTCTCGACGGTGCCATCAGCTGCCGCGTTGCGCACGCTGCGGCAATTGCCGCCGGGCAAGCCGGGCCGCGGCGAACTCGTGGCGTTCGGCGACCCCTATTTCAACAAGGATCAGGAAGCCGAGGCCGAAGTGAGCGACGGCAAGCTTCAGGTGGCCGATGTCGGTGGCAACGTCACCCGCGGCATGCCGCTGAAGCGCCGCAGCAGCCCGAAGCTCGACGGCGTCGACAGCGCCGAGCTCGGCCTCTTGCCCCGCCTTCCCGATACAGCCGACGAGCTCAAATCGATCGCGCTGGCCTTGCAGGCAGATCCCTCGAAGGTGCTGTTCCTTGGCAAGAATGCGACGGAGAACGCCGTCAAGACGATGAATCTCTCCGGCTTCAGGATTCTCGCCTTCGCCACGCACGGTCTTGTTCCCGGCGAGCTCAACGGATTGACGCAGCCGGCCCTCGCGCTGTCATCGCCGGCTGTCACGGGTGAGGGCGGAGACGGCCTCCTGACCATGGAAGAGATTCTGGGCCTCAAGCTCGACGCCGACTGGGTCATCCTGTCGGCCTGCAACACCGGTGCCGGCGCCGGTGCCGGTGCAGAGGCCGCCTCCGGCCTTGGCCGCGCTTTCTTCTACGCGGGAACGCGGGCCTTGCTCGTGACGAACTGGTCGGTCCATTCGCAGTCGGCCCGGCAACTGGTGACCGATCTGTTCAAGCGGCAGGCGGACGACCCAAAACTGTCGCGAAGCGAGGCGCTGCGGCAGGCGATGATGGCCTTGGTCGATGGTCCCGGTTATCTGAACAGCGAGGGCAAGACCGAGTTCGCCTATGCGCATCCGCTGTTCTGGGCGCCCTATACGATCATCGGTGATGGCGGCGTGCGTTGATCGACGAGAGAAGGTTGGAAGGACAATGATGCGGAATGTCTCGCTGGGGCTGGTTGCGGCAGGTCTCCTGTTTTCGGGAACGTCGCGGGCCACGCAATTGATCACAGAGGACGAAGCCAAGCTGCCTCCGCCGAAGGGCGCGGTCGCGGCTGACCGGCGTGGTATCCTGCGCGGTCCGAAGGTGGAGTTCGTCTCGCCCGGCGAATCGGTCGCCTCTCCCTTGAAACTCCAACTGAAGTTCGAGTCGTTCGGCGGCGCCAAGATCGATCCTGATTCGGTCAAGGTGACTTTCCTCCGCACGCCGAACGTCGACTTGACGTCGCGGGTCAAGCCGTTCGTGCAGGCTGACGGGATCAACATGCAGGACGCGGAATTACCGCCCGGCGATTACACCGTGCGGGTCGACATCAAGGACAGTGATGGGCGGCCCGGCACCGCCATCTTCACCCTCAAGGTCGCACCGAAGTGACGTGTCCCTACTGCCAGGCGGAGAATGCGGATAACGCGCTGGTTTGCGCGTCCTGCGGGCGCGACATCGCCGTCCCGGCGACGCTGATTGCAGAGCGCGACGATCTCCTGCGCAAGCGGGATCAGCTGCGCGACGAGCTGACGCGGGCCAGGGACGAGGTCGAAGCCATCATGCGGCGCAGAAAGTCGCGCTGACGATGGAATGTCCCTTCTGCGCCGAGACGATCAAGGACGAGGCCATCGCCTGCAGGCACTGCTCGCGCGATCTGCGCGTCGTGCGGCCGACGCTTCTGGAGATCGATGACATCGTTGGCGAGCTGGACAGGCTCAGGCGCGATCTCGATCGCGTCAACGTCCGGCTCGAGCGCCATAAGAACCCGCTGCGCTATTTCGCAACGCATGCCTTTCTCTACGTCGTCGTTCCGGCCGTCCTTCTGACGATCACCCATATTCTGATCACCATCACCTTCAACCTCTCTCCGATCCCGCTCCGGATCGCGTCGATCGTCGTCCCCCTGCTATTCGGGTTCGCAGCCTATCCCCTGCATCGGGTCTCGGCGCTGGGAGCGCTCGTGCTGGGCTTGCTGCTCGCCAGCGTCAGCATCCAGGCAATGCTGACCGTGACGGGCCTTCACGACGGCGTTCCGATCCTGCCGACGGTGTGGGTCGAATGGCGCGAAGTATTCGAATACGGTGCAAGCATCCTGCTCGCCTTCGTGTCCGGAAACATTCTGGGAGTCGTGGTCTTCCAGGTTTTGCCGCGCGTTCTAGGCCAGGGCGGGAAACCCAATGCTTTCGCCTTTCGGCTGGCGCGCCTGCTCGGGCAGCATGTCGGCGACGAGCAGCTCCGCCGCCGGGCGCGGTTGATCCAGGACCTGATGCAGACCGTCGGGCCTCTGGCCGGCGTCGCCGCGACGGCGGTCGGCTCGATCTATGCCGGCCTGAAGGGCTTGCTCGGATAGCGGGTAAGTCGACGGGATCGGCGGGCGCGGACTCGGGCTCGTCGACCGTCCTGCCCCGGCGGCAGCCGCGCGAACCGGAAATTGCAGTGGCTGGTGCCGCCGGCCTTCTGCGTCCGTTCCAGATGGATGCCGCGCGCTGCGTAGGCGTCGCGGCTAATTCAGGCTTCGGTTGCAACAAGACGCGTCGTCTTGGCCAGCGCCACCTGACATTCGCAACGTGCAACGGGAGCGCACTGGCAGCCTGTGCGCGTCCAGGCCTTCTGCGGGTGTTTTTCGCATACCCAACCCAGTCCCTCGCACACGCGGCAATTCGGATTAATCATTGCTGCCCTAGAAAAGCATTGAGAGGTATTTGCGCCTCGTACTGGCGAGCCTTTTCAAGAAGAACGTCTCGCAGCTGTCCATTCGGGAGAAGCTCTGCCTGCTCGCGCGCTTCGCGAGCCGCGTCAGCGAGTCTCTCGCTCAAGGTCTTCTCCTGCCAAACTCTTCGTCGTACTTGGCTCATCTACGCCTCAACGCAGACCGCGTCTTCGGGTTCCAGTAGGGAGCACGCCTCCGGGCCAGATCTCCTCGGCTCGGATTGGTGAGCTAAGTCGATAGTCTTACCTGCCTTGATCGGCTGAGTGACAGGAGCGGGTGATCGGAGCGTTCCAAACCCTCGGCGTCGCCGGGCCGTTTCGACCCGCAGCGTCCGTTGTCCACACCCACGATACGCAGTAGCGGCTTGAGGATCCGACCTACCAGCCATCGATAATTTGCCAACGCGCCTCCGCATCGCTTTGATCGCGGCATGAGCACCAAATCACGCGAAGTCATCTGGAGCGGCCGCATCATGGGCGCGGAAATCTCCGCCAAGCACGCCCGTGAAGAGGCGAAAAAGGCCGTGCGTGAGGCCGACCGCGCCGAAGCTGAAGCCTGGTCGGTTCGCATGGAAGGTTACGGCGGTCCCGCGCAGCCGTCGCCGACGATCGCGCAATGTCTCAACGGCGGCCTGGGCTGGCTCGAGGTCGAGTGCGTCAGATGCAAGACGCGCGCGAGCCTGCCGCTCGACGCGATCCGTCGTCCGCGCGACACGCCGATCTGGAAGCTGGAGGCCTCGCTGAAGTGCCGGTCATGCCGGAAGGGACGGTCCGCGCCGCCCGTTCACATGATCAAGCTGACCGCAACGCGGAGCATCACGCCCTACAAATGGGTGCACCCGACGGAGGAGCGTTAGCACCGCGCTGGCAACACCATGATGAACGATCGCCGGCCGTCGTGAGCGGTACCATTGTGTGTTAGGAAGGAACATTTACCGAATGCCAAGCGTTTGGACCGATCCCTCCCTTGAGTTCGATCAATGCAAACGACATCCGGCGAAGATCCCCGCAGCCTCGAACTGCTGATCAACGCGATTGTCGATTATGCCATCTTCATGCTCGACATCGACGGCGTGGTCAGGACCTGGAACAAGGGAGCCGAGCGCCTCAAGGGGTATGCCGCCGAGGAGATCATCGGCAAACATTTTTCGACTTTTTACACCCCGGAAGACCGGGACAAGGGGTTGCCCGACCGAGCGCTGGCAACAGCCGCCGAGACTGGCCGCTTCGCGTCCGAAGGCTGGCGTGTCAGGAAAGATGGCAGGCAGTTCTGGGCGCTCGTCGTTCTCGACGCCATTCGCGACGAGAAGGGCGCCCTGATCGGATTTGCCAAGGTCACGCGCGACATCACTGAACGACACCAGGCTCACGTCGATCTCCTGGAGAGCGAAAGAAGATATCGCCGGCTTGTTGAAGCTGTGGTCGACTACGCCATTTTTCAGCTCGATCCCTCCGGGCAGGTCGCGACCTGGAATCCCGGAGCCGAGCGCATCAAAGGCTATCGGCCCGAAGAGATCATCGGTCGGCATTTCAGCACGTTCTACACGCCTGAAGATCTTGAAAAAGAAGTGCCCAAAAAGGCCCTGGCAGAGGCCGCCGAAAACGGACGGTTCGAAGCCGAGGGTTGGCGCATACGCAAGGACGGCACGCGGTTCTGGGCCTCCGTCATCATCGACCGGATTACCGACGAGAGCGGCGCGATCGTCGGCTTCGCGAAAGTCACGCGTGATCTCACCGAGCGCAAGCAGGCCCAGGACGAACTTCAGCGGGTGCAGGAACAGCTTGTCGCATCCCAGAAGCTGGAGGCGGTCGGACAACTCAGCGGCGGCATCGCCCACGACTTCAACAATCTGCTGATGATCGTTCTCGGAAACCTCGAGAATGCCGAACGCAACAGCCGCAACCACGGAGGGCCCAACCTCCACCGCGCGCTGGCGAACGCGAAACGTGGGGCTCAGCGCGCTGCGGCGCTGACAAGCCGGTTGCTGGCTTTTTCGCGCCGCCAGGCTCTCGATCCTAAGCCGATCAACCTCAACGGCTTCCTGAGTGGCCTGCAGGAGTTCCTGCAGCGCACGCTGGGCGAACGTATCGAGGTGCAGACCGTCGGCGGCGCCGGCCTTTGGCAGATCGAAGCGGACGTGAACCATCTGGAATCGACGATCGTCAATCTGGCGATCAATGCCCGTGACGCGATGCCGAACGGCGGAAAGCTGACCATCGAGGCGGCGAACGTCTCCGCCGACGAAGATTATTCGCGTGCCAACCCGGAGCTCGCGGCAGGCCAGTATATCGTGATCAGCGTGAGTGACACGGGCTCGGGCATGACCCCGGAGGTTCTAAATCATGCATTCGAGCCATTCTTCACGACGAAGGAGCCGGGGCAGGGAACCGGACTCGGTCTCAGTCAGGTTTATGGCTTCGTCAAACAGTCCGGCGGACATGTGAAGATCTACAGCGAGGTGGGGGAAGGGACCAGCATCAAGATGTATTTCCCCCGCTACTTCGGCCATAGGCAGCCAGCGCCGGACGAAACCGACGAGTTCACGGCCGAAGGCACCAGCGTCGAGACCATTCTCGTGGTTGAAGACGATGCCGATCTCAGGGGTTACGTTTCGGATGTGCTGCGCGAGCTCAACTATCGGGTTTTATCTGCCGCAAGTGCTCAGGCCGCTTTGACCATCCTGTTGCAGGAGGATCAGCAGGTTGATCTCGTTCTGACCGATGTGGTCATGCCCGGCATGAACGGCCGCGAGATGGGCAGGCGAGCGCAGCAGATCAGGCCGCATCTCGGCATCCTCTACATGACCGGTTACTCGCGCAACGCCGTCGTTCACCAGGGACGGCTCGATGAGGGCGTCGATCTCCTGGAAAAGCCGGTCACTCAGGCCAAGCTGGCGCTGAAGGTGCGCGAGATGCTGGACCGGCGAAATCCGGGTGAATGACGGAACGCTTGCGTGCGCGAGCACGACGATCGCTACACGAAGAGATCGTGCGCGTGCGCGTGATGAAGGGCGCCTTGCTCCGCGCCTGAAGCGCCGATCAGCTCGATATCCTGGATCGACGGCAGAACGTCGTTTCCGGTCGTGTGCGCACCATGTTCAACGAAATCTGGAGCGTGGCCACCATGGGCCTCAGACAGATATGAAGAGTTGGACGGCGCATTTTCATTCTTGAAATGAAAGGAATCTCCGAGTTCCGGCGCGGCTGCCTTGTGGGCCTGACGGGAGTCCTCGCCGGTTTGGTCCTCGGCTCCAGCGTGCTGGCTCAAACTCGCGTGGGGGTCGGCGGCATTTTGAGACGCCTCGTGCGACTCGCGGTGAGATTGGTCGGAATTCGTGCCGCCCGCCGGCTTCGAGTCATCATTGGCATGCTGCTCGGCAGCGGCTGGGCGGCCTTGTGAACCGTGTGAATCACGCTGCGTTTGTCCAGGATCGGAGTCGTCTCCCGTCGTGTCGTGCTTGGAATGCTGCGTGGCGGCGACCGGGCCGTCTTTCGATTCGTTCAAATCACGCTGCGATTGTCCGTGAGTGGAATCGTCGTCCGCTGAGTCCTGCTTTCCGTCCTGCTTGGCGGCTGCGCCGCCGTCCTCACCCTGAGAACCGTGTTGCGATTGAGCGGGATTGGACTCGTCTCCCAGGCTCGCTTGGATTCCGTCATGTTCGGTTTTTCCAAACACGCCGGTCGCGGCCGCCTGCTCGCAACCGCCGTGATCGATCGGTGCGTCGATGAATCCGGATCCGACATGCGGATTGCCGTTGCCGCTGGCGCCATCGTCACCCGCCTCTGCGCCGATGATCTGAGGGGCATCGTCATGTCTGACAAGCGTATCGTTTGGGTGGGCCACGAAGGCAAATGCTTGATGGTCTGTTTCAGGATGCCACCAAGCGAGGTTGTTGGGGCTGTCGAGATTTGCAGCGACGCTGCCGAGAGAACTGACAGGAGAATGGACGACTGCCCATTCGCCTGTACCGCTTCCTGTCGCTGATGCAAGAACGGTCAGGGTATCGTCAACCTTGGACGCTTGCGCGGCGCTGTGGAGCAGGTCGGAAATCCAGACCGCGGCCGCCGTCATCATGAAACTACCGAAACTGCTCAGGGCAGGTCCTGCAGAGCTGGCCGCCGGCAGCGTGATCGTGCTGAAGGCACTATCGACACTGGATTGGATGGTCTTGCTGGCCCGTGCCGGCATCTCAGCGACGGGATTCTCGATGCGGCCGCCCTTGAACACGGATTTGGCCGTCTTCTCCGAAGCGGATGTCGTCGTTTTGGGGCTGATTTTGAGGGTGATGACCCCGGCGCTCCCGTCTGGGGTCAACATCGTAAAGGTATCGGTGGGCTCGTGGCCGGCTGCGGCTGCGTTGGCCGGCTGAACGTCGTCCAGCGCGGCGTAAAGCAAAGCCGCAAGCGCGCCGATTCCGCCGTAAAGCCGCGACAGTGCGAACACTGCAATCTCGGCGCGGCTTCTGATCTCGAGCTGTGTCGAGAGGTGATCGAGCCGCGCCTTGATGATGTCCGGGGAGACGTCGAGCTGGCGTGCGATCTGCTTGTTCGACATACCGTAAGCGACCAGGCGCATGATCTTGCGCTCCTGGTCCGTCAGCGACGCCGCTCCATTTTCGCCCAACCCGCCATTTTTCTTCCGGCCGGGAGCCGCCCGAACGGGCGGGGGTGCCACCAGCCGCAGCGATTGCACCAAGGTTTCGGGCTCCTCGCGCATTGAAATCGCGCAGCAAGAACCCGCTGCGATGGCGGCGGCGAGATCGCCATGGGCAACGGATGCCGTGTAGAAGACCAGCCGTGTCGGAATTTTTTCGGCCTTGACGATCGCGAGCATGTCAGAGGCCGTCACGTCAGAAAATCCGTCCTCGACGAGGACCAGATCCGGCGTCAAGCTCCGAACTGCCTTGAGGCAACCGGCTCCATCGAGACACGACGCGACGATCGCGAAATCGCGCTCTGCCGCAAACAGCGATGCAAAGCCCTGCAGAACGATCGGGCGCCGATCTGCTATCACCAGACGGATGGGAGCCATGTGCGCTTTCATCGCCTGCAGCTCAATGAATGCGTTCTGAAGTTCAGCGGCGTGCCACTTTCAAGAACGTCGCGGCAACGCATGATATCCCCCAGTGTTCCTAAGGAAAAGCCCCACCTTCAGGACGGTGCCGCGAGAGCACGTCCCGATCCCCCGATCGCGGAAATCCTGGCCGTTGATTTCTTTGCCCTCTTTCGCGGAGCCGGGTTGACAGCCCGGTCATCAGGGCCTTTATTCGTGCCACGGGGAATTGCGATCTCCCCGCGAGGCGACATGCCAAAGAATCGCGTCCTGTTCACCAAGGGCGCCGCATGTCATCATATACCTCCATCTCACCCGACAAACTTTCCCGCCTGATCGGCACGGCCAACGCGCCTGCGCTCATCGATGTCCGCATCGACGAGGATTTTGCGGCCGATCCGCGCTTGATACCCGGCGCGGTCAGACGCTCCCATGTCGACGTTCAGGACTGGGCCTCGCGCTTGACGGGACAGTCCGTGGTCGTCGTCTGCCAAAAGGGGCAGAAGCTCAGCGAAGGAACGGCCGCGTGGCTCCGCTATGGCAAGGTTGCCGCGGAAGTCCTGGAAGGCGGCCATCTCGCCTGGACGGAAGCGAAGCTTCCAACAGTTCCGATGGACAAAATCCCGAAGCGGGACGGGCGTGGCCGCACGGTCTGGGTCACACGGGCGCGCCCCAAGATCGACCGCATTGCCTGTCCCTGGCTGATCCGGCGCTTCGTCGATCCCGCCGCCGTCTTCCTTTACGTGGCATCCGCGGAAGTCGAGGCCACGGCCGAGCGCTTCAACGCCACACCGTTCGACATTGAGAACGTGTTCTGGAGCCATCGCGGCGAACGCTGCACCTTCGACGTGATGGTGCAGGAGTTCGGTCTGTCGACGCCGCCGATGGAACGGCTCGCGGAGATGGTGCGGGCCGCGGACACGGCCCGGCTCGATCTCTCTCCGGAAGCTCCAGGCCTGCTTGCCGCTTCGCTCGGCTTGTCGCGCATGTTCGACGACGACCTCGAACAGCTGAATGCAGGCATGCTGCTCTACGACGCGTTCTATCGCTGGTGCCGCGATGCCACCAGCGAGACGCACAACTGGCCGACCAATAAGGTCAAGCGATGATGGACACGGCTGTTCGTTTTCATTGCATCGTGCCGTCGTCGCCCGGGCCGCGGCGACACCGATCGAACTGGGCGGGAGCAACACCAGGAGAACCATCATGCCGAAGCAGATCATCTCGTTTGCAGCTCTGCTCTTGGTGAGCGCCTGCGTCGCCATCCTCGGCGCGAATGGCCAGAAAATCGACCGGGATATGTTCGCGCCATTCGTTTCGACCGCCCATGCGGCGGATGGCGTCGATTGGCCAAAAATCGACGAGACGCTCGGCCGCAAGCCGGCCGTCTCCGACGATGTCCACCGCTACGGCTTTCCCCGCACGGACCTCTCTGTGACTTTGGACGGTGTGACGATCAAGCCGGCGCTGGCGCTCGGCGGCTGGGTGGCGTTCAAGCCCGCTCACGGCGGCGCCATGGTGATGGGCGACCTCGTTCTGCTGGAGACCGAGATCAACCCGGTAATGGCAAAGATGATCGCGAGCGGGCTCGAGATCACTGCTGTTCACAATCATCTGCTGCGCGCGAGCCCGGCAACCTTCTACATGCATATCGCCGGACATGGCGACCCCGTCAAGCTGGCCTCGGCGATCCACGATGCGCTCGCCGAAAGCAAGACCCCGCTCACCGTCGCAGCTCCGACGAGCCCGCCGCCACCTGTCGATCTCGACACCGCGAAGCTCGACCAGATCATCGGCGTCAAAGGTCTGGCGAATGGAGGCGTGTACCAGTTCAACGTGAAGCGGCGCGACCCGATCACGGAAGAGGGGATGCCGCTGACGCCTGTCGGTCCGATGGGCGTTGCGATCGGCATCAACTTTCAGCCGACCGGCGGCGGCAAGGCCGCGATCACCGGCGACTTCGTTCTGACGGGCGACGAGGTCAACCCGGTGATCCTGGCGTTGCGGACACACGGCATCGAGGTGACCGCACTCCATAGCCACATGCTGGACGAGCAGCCGCGCCTGTTCTTCATGCATTTCTGGGCGAACGACGACGCGGTCAAGCTCGCCGAAGGCTTGCGGGCGGCGCTCGACAGGACGGCCAGCACCAAGAGTTGAGGCAAAGGTCGCAAGACCGGGCGGTAGGCTGCATATTGCGGTAACGGGGACAAGTGATGACGACGACAACGACGGACATCGAGCGTGGAAACATGGGCGAACTGGTCCGCTATTTCCTGCGGCTGGGCTTTCTCGGGTTCGGCGGACCGGTCGCGTTGGTCGGCCAGATGGAACGTGAGCTCGTCGACGGCAAGAAGTGGCTCACCAAGGAGCAGATGCGCGAGACCATCGCCATTTGCCAGTCGCTGCCGGGGCCGCTCGCCATTCAAGTCGGCATCTTCATCGCCTATCTGCGCGGCGGCTTCTGGGGGGCGTGGGCCGGTGGTTGGTCCTTCATCCTGCCCAACTTCGTCATCGTCGCGGCCCTCGGCGCGCTCTATGTCCATCTCGGAGATCTCAAGGCGGTCACCGGAATCTTCTATGGCGTCAGCCCCGCCGTGATCGCCCTGATCCTGCATTCCTGCTATCGGCTCGCCAAGCTCGGCATGGAAGACTGGCTGCAATGGGCAATCGCCGCGGTCTGTCTCGCCGTGACCGTGATCCTGAAGGCTGAGGTCGCATTTCTGTTCATCGGGGCAGGGATCGTCGGGATTATCTATTACGGACACATCAAGCGCGCGCCGGTCGCACTCCAGCTTGCGGTGATCCCGGCGGCGGCGCCCGCGGCGATGCCGGCTGCGACGGGCTCGACGCTCGGCAAGTTGCTGCTGTTCTTCCTCAAGGCGGGCTCGCTGACTTTCGGCAGCGGTCTCGTGATCGTTCCGTTCCTCGAACAGGGGCTGGTGCAGCAATATGGCTGGCTCAACGAGCGCGAATTCCTGGTGGCCGTCGCGATCGGCATGATGAGTCCCGGGCCCGTCGTGATCACGGCGACCTTCGTCGGCTATCTGGTCGCAGGCTTCTGGGGCTCTCTCGTGTCCACGGTCGGCATCTTTCTTCCGTCCTTTCTGTTCGTCCTGATCGTGGCGCCCTTGCTGGCAAGGCATCGCAAGAATCCGAACGTGCAAGGTTTCGTGAAGGGCGCCTATGCGGCGGCGATCGGAACCATCCTGGGGGCGAGCTTCCTGCTCGGCAAGATCGCGATCGGCGACTGGCTGACCGCGCTGATCGGCATCGTGTCGCTCGCCGCGCTGTTCCGCTGGAAGATCAGCAATCCATTGTTGATCGCTGCCACGGCAGTCATCGGGCTAATCGCCTATCCGATCCTCCAGCCGGCGTGGGTGCTGACCGGCCTCAAATGAGGACGATGCACACGGTGAAATGGCTTGCGGCTGGGAATGTGCAGCCTACCCATGAGATGGACCTCCATCCAGTGTCAGTGCGCGGAGAGGAGCAGGCGCCGCTCCTGCAGCGGCCAGGTGCGGCGCCTGATCGACGGAATGGCCTGAGATCACCGATTGTCGCGCCAATCAGAGAACGAAGACCTCCGGGCCTCCGCAATCATCGTTCTCGTCACGCCAATGTCTGCGAGGAACCGATCGTCGAGATCGAGAAGCTCGTTGTATTGGCGCCGACGTTCTATTCCGTTCAAGATCGCGAGCGGGATCTTCCAGAGCCAGCTCAGATTTGGAGAAGAGCGATGGGCTGCGAGGGATGTGTCGGCCGCGCCGATGGCGCTATTGCAAGACATGTTTCACCTCCGGAGTGGAGCGAAACAACGCTTGGCTCGAAAGCTCGTCGGGCGGTTGTATGTGGCCCGAAGCCCATATTTATCATGCGTCACATTCGCGTACAAGCGATCCCCGCGATCTGCCGGTCGCGACCGGCTCGGCGCGGTCCAGCAGCGGCTTCTACTACATCTCTGCGCTGAAGCTGTTGCTGTGGCGACGAGCGTCGCCCAGCTCAGTAAAAGGCCCGGGCCGCTGACCCGTTCGGCCCCGAGTGTTTTTCATGAAGCTTTCGGCCTTGCCATAGTCGAAGGGATTGCCTCGCGAGGTCCGCACGAAAGAAGCTACGCGAGCCGGGCGAGATCATGGCCGGCGCATTGATCGCCGCCATCGCTGTGGCTGTTGCCTACAATCTATTCCTCGATCGCTTCATCGCCGGCGGCGCCGTCAAGTAGCTGCAGGAGTGAAGCGGTCACGGGACCCGGCGGCCGATCACCTTCTCGCCGGCTGTGGCGCCTCTGACGCGGCGCCCCATGGCCCAAGGTCCGGCATCCTTGGAGACTCCGGTCACCGCACCCGCAGGCGAGGAATTGAACGGGCTTGAATACCGTTGCCCACGGCCTCGCGGTTGTTCCAGATTTAACTTTCCGCGGCGACATCAAGCTTAACCCGCGTCTTTGATTGCACCGGGGTCACGAAAGGCTAACCTCTCCGCACCGGACATTGCCCTTGGTCCGGGTCCCAAGTGGCGAAGCCGTTGCGCCAATATACTCGGCGCGGCGGCTTCGTTTGATCGTAGGGCTTTTGCGCGAGCTTGATTTGAAAAAGCAGACGGACCATGAAACGCTCGATCTCATCGAGATGCGTCGGCAGCTCACAGCACTGCGCTCGCGACACTCGGACAATCTTCCAATTGTGTCGGTGTTGAACCGCTTCCTTGTGAAGGTCGCATTTCTGACCGAGCCGGCAGATCTCGCGCACGAGCAGTATCTCCGATCGGAATTCGAAAGAACCCTGACAAGGGTCCAAGAGATTTGTGCACGGACAAAACCCGACTGAGCCACTGCTGCGCAGGACGGCGCGGGCGGATGGCAACCGGTGCTGCCGGGCGAGTTCGATCAGGCGCTTGCGATTGTAATTGAAGAAAGGTGACGCAAAGGTTGCGACACCGTTCGCACCACGCGTAACAGCTGCAGGCCGACGCGCTTCGGGCCAGTTTCAGACTGGCGCGCCGCAGCGCCCAGCCCAATTGCAAACAGAGTCAGCGTGCGTGACCTGACCGCTATTTGTGCGCCTGTGATGTGAAATGCTTCACCGTGGTTTTGCAACTCGGTGCTAAACTCGGTCAGCGATGAGACTTGGAAGAGCGAATCGCGCCTTTGAAAATTTCGCGCCCGTATTGTCTGCAACATTGAATTGATCTGAGCTATTTTCGCGGAGGTCTTCCCATGGATTACCTTGGTGAGCATTCTGCACGCGTTTTCAGACAACCTGAACCTACCAACGAACAAGACAGGATCACCCATCACCGTTGGACGAGAGCGGTACTGGCCTTCTACGGCGGCCTGGTACTGATCGGGGCGACAATCATCGGTGTGCAAAGCCACAGCAGCACACCATCAATTGCCCTGGAACAACATGCCAAATTGAACCGCTAACGAGGGATTCAAGCCATGGCAATGTTCACAACAAGCACGTCGCCCCATTTCGACGAGCGGAGGGTCATCGCTGCCTACAGCGTGGCCCTTGTCCTGGTCGCGGTTGCTGCGCTCTGTTTTGCCGCAGCTGGTCCGGGCAATAACGAGGCGACCCTCGCATTGATGACGGCTTTGCCCTAGCCTGAGGTCTGAGATGCGGGGGTTTCTTATCCTCGTTGTCGTCTTCGCAGTTATGCTGGTCGCGCGAGGGCATGATTTCACGATGCTTCCGACTGGCCCTATGCCAGCGGTCAACGTGCCGTAGCGCAGCCGCATGGATGCTTGGCCAATAAAACGCCGCCCGCTTGAAATCTAGCGCAGGCGGCAACCTTTCCAGCCGCGGGTGGGTATGATGCAAACCTCAGCAAAGGTGGGCAAGAACCGGATTTACCTAGTCTTGGAATTTGGCACTACTTGATATCGCGTGAGCCCATACAGCCCACACGGACACAGGTGGATCACTCACGTCGCGCAGGGCAAGTTCCCCAAAGGACAATTGTTGAAGTGTGCAGCGCGATCGATACTGAATTCGAAATGGCTGGCGCGTGTCACTGTCCTGCAAGCAATGGGGCGAAACAATGCGGGCATTCAACGAGCAGCTTGAAGCGCTTCGTATCGAAGCCATCGAATGCGCATTGATCCGTGACTTATCCACCGACAGTAGGAAGCGCGAGTTCTTTGCCAAACTAGCAGATCACCTGACCCAATTAGCCGACGATGTAGAAGGCGCGATAGAGAAGAGTGAGCGCCAGCCTGCTTAGTCGTCCAGGTTGTCAGGTTTCTTCCGCACTTTTGTCCTGCTCGTTCCCAAGCCAGGTCGTTAAGGCGCTGGACGGAATGATTTGTTTGGGTGCATGCGGATTGAGGGTGCCCGCTGTCACTACCAGCCCCTGATCGAGCTTCTCTTTCGCAAACAGCTTGGCTTCCATTTCCGTTTCAAACGTTTTGGTCAGCCGTGGGTGTCTTGGCCTTGGCAAGATGCCGGTACTTTGTACCTCAAACGTCACGTACCAACTGTGTCGCATCGATTGCTCGACATGCAACGGGTCGCACAGCTGCCTTGCTGGGAAGTGCTGCGCACGTGACCCGCAACCCGGCATTACCGCCGCACTCCTACACGATTGACACCGCCGTTGGCATTGCCACCGACGTTATGACGGACCGCAGCGCGCGCCACCGGACGAGGTCTGAGCACGACACCTGCTCGCGCGACGCAGCCCGCCGGGTAGTCAACATACGTGCAGTAAACCACTGCCTGAGCCGGGGCCGAGCTGAGAGCGACACCAGCGAGGCCAAACATAGCGCTGACAGCAATCCCTGTCACTGTCATTGACCGAATCGAAAGATGGCTCCCTCGTTGCATTACAGTCGTCCTCACATCTTGAAGGTGGCGGCCGCCTGAATGCGGCTGAAACCCAATGTGAGAAGCATGAGAGGCAGCCAGGGCTCTTGATTTGAATCAAGGGGTTTTCAACGGCCTACATCAGGCTTTATGGGCCCTACCGGCGCGGGCAGTGCTGCAAAGCGCAATGGGGACGCCGTCTGCAATTCGAGATCGGAGGAACGGTGCAAGAGGCGCCGCCGTCGCGGGGTGTTCGGACGGTGTGCTGCGCCATGGCAGCGTGTGATGTCGACAACGACCGGAGGCAACGATGGCCGAGTCCGAAGGCATGGGCATTCCTGCGCGGTTGTGGATGCGCAGTTTCTGCTGGCGATTAAGAAATGGCGCAAGTGAAGGAGGCGTTGAACGCCTTAAGTGTTAGCATCGACCGGCTCGGCAGCGCCAACTTGGGGCAGTCCAGCAAGAGAGGCAGTCATGATTTCTCGACGAAAGCTTCTTTCTTCCTTGGGCTTGGCGACCACCTTAGCCGCGCTCCCGAGCGTGCTGATGGTACCCGACGCCGAGGCGCAGACCGCCGGCATGGAAAGGCGGCAAGATCGACGTGAGGGGCGCCACGAGCGCCGCGAAAATCGTCGTGACGCGCGCCAAGTGCGCCGCGAGGGTCGCCGTGACGCGCGCGAAGTGCGGCGAGGAGGCACACCCGGGACGGCAGACACAACTGCGACGGGAGTTACGACGGGAACAGCTAAGTAGCTGAGCCTGGTGTCCTGCCTAGCCATCATCCTGCTCACGGTCCTGCGCAGCCTCGATGAGTAGGTCGCCTGCGTGAAGGGAGTTGGTCTAAACGCGTGAGCGCACTTCCCTTTACCCAGCGGTCCGCGCGCTTCGCCGTGAACCTATCAACGCGGGCTCCGCACTGTCGTTGCCGACTTTGCGGCGCGTGAGAACAGCAGGCATCGCGCGACTCCCAAGCCAGCCAACCAGCAACGAAGATTTGACAGCGAACAGAAAGCTAGGTCCCCCAGACACGGAGGTCAGGGTTTTTGAGGTTTCAAACAATCATGCTTGTCAAATGTCGGGATTAGCGCTGAGACCATGGCCATACCGGTGGCTGCGGTTTGCTCGCCTGCGGTCGCGCCGCTGCTGACACCGGCTTGTGTGTCTGGGCGAGATTGGTCGGCCGCGGACGCGGCACTGGTGTTTCGGGCACTGCCTTCGGCTCTTCGGGACTGCCCTTCGGCTCCTCAGGGCTCATCTTCGGCTCCGAACTGGTGGCGATGATGAGGGCCAGCTGTTTCTGGCTTTCGTTAAGGCGCTCGGTAACCGCTTGGCTTTCGCGCTCTGCCTGTGTTTGGGAAGCCTTGATCTGCTCGACGACAATGTTGTTGCGCGCGATTTCCGCCTGGCTCTCCTTGAGCTGGCTCGCGACATTTTCATTGTCGCGGACCAGTTGTCCTTGCCTCATCTCGAGCTGTGCGACCGCTTGCCTCAAGGCAGCGAGATCGTGCTCCATCGGTTGAAGCTGCTGCGCGAAGTCGGGAGCCGGTGCGACCGGAGTCGCCGCGGGCTGTGTCAGGGGTACTGGGTCTGGGCGGGCCATGGTTTCGGTATGAGCCGAGGACGACCACCACCAGGCGGCGACACCGATGGATGCTGCCAACAGAGAACCGACGCAAGCCAGATAGCGCCAATCGGCCAATTCCTGAATCGTTGGCGGAGGGCTAAACGTCTTCATGCCGGTCGGCAGCTCCGAAGGATTGCCGCCGGCTTCGCGCGCCAGGTTCAGAAGTTGCTCTTCCAGGCTCGCAAACATTCCTTCCGAGAGTTTGTTGTCCAGCGTGGAATCCATTGGCTGCTCCGTATCAAACGCGCGGTATGACGATCTAACATTGAACGGGACGCAGATAGTCTTTGCAGGCTACGAACCTTCGCAGGGATTGGATCATGCAGCCTGCATGTCCCATCCTCGTTTTTTTGAGGGGCGCGTCCTTGAACTATTCCTGCGGGTTTAACCCAGCCGGCGCGGCAGAACTATGTTCACGGCGAGAGAACTACGAAATTACCAAGAAGGCCCGATGCGAAGCCGCCGCGCTTGGCGTCGATGGCATCTCAGATCTTGGGCGCTCCCCACCCGCGCACGCACGAGCTTCCCTGCAAAGCAGAGCGTCGAGAGCTATTTCCGGATTGTCGGACTGGCGACGGCTGATCGGGGCAAGCCGTGCTCCCACACGAAATCGCCCGCGACGGATTGCTCCACGCGGGCGATACGAATTTCCAATGGTGCCATTTTGCCGTTGTTTTGCCCGACGTGTCAAACCGTCCAGATCGCGGGCGCCGCGGCTCCGCCGCTAGTCGAGTGATTTCAACACGCCGCTACTGTGCATGGGGTTGTTTCCAGCTTTGTTCGAGGCCGCCTCGACTGCTCGCGCGTCAGCGCCGGCCGCGCGGCGTCTCGGCCTTCGCGGGCGCTTCGGTCTGCGGCGCGCAAGTGGCAGCGGCGAGCGTTGCCTGGGCCTGCGGCATCAGGCCGGGCTCGGCGGCGAGCGCCTTCATCAGGATCAGGCCTGTCGTCGTCGGGGAATCGATGATCAGACGGTCGGCCGCGGTGACCTCTTCGTCTTCGGGCAGCTCGTTGTGCTGCGCTTCCGTCATCAGGTCGAGCTCGATCACCTTCTTGCCGGCCGAGCGGTCGTTGATCGCGTAATAGGCGATCTCGTTGCGCGTGTAGAACGACACCGACGTATAAGCCTGACTCACCGGGACAGTGAGCTTGATCGGGCCGCCCGAAAGATCGTAGCGGCAGATCGCGAGTGCAAAGGCGGGATCCATGAACGGCATCGGCGAAGTCTGCGGATCGGCGAGCGGCAGCTGCGTCACGCCATTGAGCTTGGTCATCGGCGTCAGCCGCGAATAGGCGTCTTGCGTCGCGATCCGCGGCAGGGCGAGCACGCTGACGAGATGGACCACGAGGCCCAGAACCACGCCGGCGAGGATGGTGAACGCGAGGCGGATCATGAGCAGCCCACCGTCGCGATGGCAGGCATCGGCGCGTCGCGCTTGGTGCGGGTCGCGACACCGACGGGGGTGTCGTAGAGGCGGAACATCAGCGCATAGCGCTCGATGCCGCCGGTCGGCAGCCAGTTGCCGGCGCGCGAGCGCGCGGCGATGTGAATCTCGAACGAGCCGTCGGACTGGCGCACGATCTCCTGGCTGGTGAAGCCGTAGCGTTGCAGCGAGTTGGCGACGAGATGGCCTTTGCGGTCGTAGAGCGTCAGGGTCCAGAACCGCGCCGGCGGCGTCACGCCTGAGACGACGACGTCGCAGCGGCCGTCGAGCGCCTTCTTGTTGTCATCGGTGGTTGCGGTGAACGCGACGCCGTCACCGGTGCCGATCGGCAGCTCGCCGTTGCGCACGATGGTGGCGCGCGAATAGGGATCGACGTCGGCGGTGCCGGTGCGGGGGCGGGCGGTCCAGGCGCCGATAGTCAGCGCGCCGATCTCGGTGCCGCGCGTCGTCGTCATCCAGGTTGCACCAACGCCGACCACGGTCGCGAGCAGCAGGGCCGTCAATATGATCAGGATCAGCCGCACGGGATCAGATCAGTTCTTGCGCGGGGTGGATGAATTCGCGTTCTCCTCCGCCGCATAATTCTGCGGGAACGCGAGCGCGCTCGTCGACGACGCGGGCTTGGCCGGGCCGCTGTCGTCGGCCGCCGATTTGGTCGCGGTCCTGGCGGCGTCGTCGAGCATCTTCTCGACCCGCACCAGGACGTCGGCGCCGCGCTTGGTCAGCACCGGCGGCGGGCCGGGCTTGGTCTCCAGCACCTTCGGTGCCGCATTGGCCTGCGCGTTGGCAACCTGCTCGCGCGGCAGCTTCTGGCCCATGCCGACACCGGGAATTTCTCTGATCTCGACGCCCTGATGCGCGGCGACCATGATGTCGTGCCAGGTCTGCGCCGGGAGCGAGCCGCCGGTCATGCGGTTGGTCGGCGAATAGTCGTCATTGCCGTACCAGACCGCACAGGTGAAGTTGCCGGTGTAGCCGACGAACCAGGCGTCACGATACGCATTCGTCGTGCCCGTCTTGCCGGCGGTCGGAATGCCGTCCAGCGCGGCGCGGCGCGCGGTGCCTTCGCTGACGACGTGGCTCATCATGCCGGCCATGTCGGCGGCGATATTAGGCGGAATCGCCTGCTTCGGCTTTGGGCCGTCGCGGTCCCAGCGCCAGACCAGATCGCCTGCGCCGGTCCGTACTTCGAGGATCGAATGTGGCGTCACCGCCTTGCCGCGGTTCGGGAAGGTCGCATAGGCCACCGCATGCTCGAGCACGGTGACCTCGTCCGAACCGATCGGCAGCGACGGCGTATCGGGCAGCGGCGCCTTGAGGCCGAAACGGCGCGCGACCTCGACGATCTTGGCCCGGCCGATCTTGGCCGGGTTCGGCGCCTTGGGTTGTTCCTTCTGGCCGATCGCGATCGACAGCTTCACCGGCACGACGTTGATCGAGCGCGTGATCGCCTGCGTCAGCGTCACCGCACCGGAATAGGAATGGCCATACATTCTGCGGGCACCAATTGCCGATGCAGACAGGCCCGTCGACCACGACCGAGTTCGGCGTGAAGCCGTTGAGGAGCGCCGTGGTGTAGACGTAAGGCTTGAACGACGAACCGGGCTGGCGATAAGCGTCGACGGCGCGGTTGAACTGGCTGGCGCCGTAGTCGCGGCCGCCGACCATGGCGCGGATACCGCCGTCGAGGTCGGACACGACGGTCGCGGCCTGCGTCGCGTGATAGTCGCGGCCGAACTGGCGCAGCTGGTTCTCGATCGCGTCTTCCGCCGCCTTCTGCACGTTGGTGTCGATCGCCAGCCGAACCACGAACACGCGCTCGGTGTAGGATTTCGGGAAGGTGTCGACGAGCTTGCGCATCTCGTCGAAGGCGTAGTCGAGATAATAGTTCGGCGAGGCCTCGTCGCGGCGGTCGACCGCGAAGGCGGGGTTGCGGCGGGCGCCGAACACCTGGCCCTCGGTCATGAAGCCGGCATCGACGAGATTGTCGAGCACGACATTGGCGCGGGCGCGCGCGGCAGGCAGGTTGATGTGGGGCGCGTATTTGGTCGGCGCCTTGAACAGGCCGGCGAGCATCGCGGCCTCGGCCAGCGTCACGTCGCGCGCCGATTTGTTGAAGTAGAAATGCGCGGCGCCGTCGACGCCGAAGGTGCCGCCGCCCATATAGGCTCGGTCGAGATAGAGCTTGAGGATCTCGTTCTTGGTCAGGCGCCATTCCAGCCAGACCGCCAGGAAGGCCTCGTTGATCTTGCGCTCGATCGTGCGCTCGTTGCTGAGAAACAGGTTCTTGGCGAGCTGCTGGGTGATCGAGGAGCCGCCCTGGCGCACGCCGCCGGCTTGCGCGTTGGTGACGAGCGCGCGCGCGGTGCCGGCGATGTCGATGCCGAAATGCTCATAGAAGCGGCGGTCTTCGGTCGCCAGCGTCGCCTTGATCAGCACGTCGGGAAAATCTTCCAGCGGAATCGAGTCGTTGTGCTTGATGCCGCGGCTGCCGATCGGGTTGCCGTAGCGGTCGAGGAAGGTCACGGCGAGATCGGACTTCTTCAGCCAGTCCTCGTCCGCCGTCTCGCGGAAGGCGGGGATGGCGAGAATGAGCATGAGCACCATGCCGCCGAGGCCGATGGTCGCCGCTTCCGACAGCGGCTCGATGAAGACCCAGCGCTTCCACCGACCGACATAGAAGCGGTCCATGAACGTCGAGTAGCGCTCGTAGAGCTCGCGGATGCCCTTCGCCGAGGAGAACAGCGAGGAGTCGATACGCGCATCGAGGTCCAGGAAGAAGTTCCTGATGCGAGTCTTCCAGTTGGATGGTGTGTTCTGGACCACCTAGAACCCTTGAGGCTCGCTGTGAAAGCGTTCAAGCACCCGGCGGGGCGGCATCGAGACGTCTTGCGGGATTGTTGCGGCAAACCCAAGGCGCCCGTTTCGCGTCCGAGGGGACTTGCTGTTGTTCTAGCCGAGCGGGGCCTATAAACCAATGGTCAGGCTCGCAATTTTGAACAAACGGCTTAATTGAACCCCGGTTCATTACGGGCCTTTCGGGGACGTTCCTTGCAGCCTGGCGGCTACGCGCCCTAGATGGCCCGACCGTAGCTCTTTCGAACCGTAATAGGCGCATGACCGCAGCTCCCAAACGACCTTCAGACCAGGATGGATTCTTCTGGAAAACCAAGAAGATGGAGGACATGTCGACGGCCGAATGGGAGAGCCTGTGCGACGGCTGCGGCCGCTGCTGCCTGAACAAGCTCGAAGACGAGGATACCGGGGAGATCTATTTCACCGATGTCAGCTGCAAGATGCTCGATTCCTGCACGTCCGGCTGCAAGGACTACGCGAATCGCTTCGACCATGTTCCCGACTGCGTTGTCATGACGCCGGCGAGCGTCCGGGACCTGAAATGGCTGCCGCCGAGCTGCGGCTACAAGCTGGTCGCGGAAGGGCGCGATCTCTATTGGTGGCACCCGCTGATCTCGGGCGATCCCAATACGGTGCACGAGGCCGGCGTCTCCGTGCGCGGCCGGGTCGCCGGCACCGAGGTCGAGATCCCGGACGACGAACTGGAGCACTATCTGGTGCAATGGCCCGGGCAGCTGCCGAAACGGGCACGCCTGAAGCGACGCCCCAAGGACTGATCCGTCCGCTCTCGCAGATCAATTGTTCGGGATGACCGCGGTGCGGGATGCACCCATGCGCCGTGGTGCCTGCCCGAGAAGAACTTTGCTGTCTAGATTGCCGTCATAGGCCGATTCTTTCGCGGCTTTGCGCCGCAATACGCTCCATCTGACACGCCCCGAGATGAACCAGTTCACACGGCAGAGCAGCCAGTCTGCCGACATCCAGACGTTGCCCGACGATATCGCGGAGGAACTGACCCGCCTTCCGGCGGAGGTCACGAGCGTCCGCAACTCGCCGCCTCCGACGCTGTCATCGGATGAAGTCCGCACCATCGTCATCAGCCTGATGCTGACGATGTTCCTGGCTGCGCTCGACCTAGACCATCGTCGCCACGGCGCTGCCGACCATCGGACGCCAGTTCCAGGATGTCTCGAACCTGTCCTGGGTCATCACCGCCTATCTGCTCGCCTCGACCGCCGTCGCGCCGGTGTTCGGGACGCTGAGCGACATCTACGGCCGTAAGGCCATGATCATCGTCTCGTTGAGCCTGTTCATCGCCGGCTCGATCCTGTGCGCGGTCGCGCCGAGCATGCCGATGCTGATTCTTGCACGCGGTCTGCAGGGACTGGGTGGCGGCGGCATCATGCCTGTCGTGCAGACGGTGATCTCCGACGTCGTGAGCCCGCGCGAGCGTGGTCAGTATCAAGCCTATTTCTCCAGCGTCTGGATGGTCGGCGGCATCCTCGGCCCCGTCATCGGCGGCGTGTTCGCCGAGCATCTGCACTGGTCGATGATCTTCTGGATCAATTTGCCGCTTGCAGCCGCAGCGCTCGCGTTGTTGCTGCCGAAGATGAAGAAGATCCCGGTGTTCCACCGCAAGCGCAAGGTCGACTGGCTCGGCGGCGTGCTGCTGATGGCTTCTGCCGTGGTCTTCATGCTGGTGTTGACCTGGGGTGGCACGCGCTATCCCTGGCTCTCGCCGACCGTGCTGTCGATGGTGGGCGGCGCAATCGCGCTGGCGCTCACCTTCGTCTGGCATGCGCGCCGGGCCGACGAGCCGTTCCTGCCCCTGCCGCTGCTCTCGGGATCGGTCGCGCCGTTCGCGCTGACTGCCGGCGGCTGCGGCCTCGGCGCGATCACCGGCCTCACCGTGCAGCTGCCGCTCTATTACGAGTCGGTCTATCACCTCAGCGCCAGCGAGGCGGGGCTTGCGCTGATTCCGCTTGCCGCGGTCTCGACCTGCGGTGCGGCGATCGCGGGCCGCACCATGGCGCGGGCCAAGCACTACAAGCGCGTCGCCATCATCGGCACCTCCTGGGCTGCCATCTGCGCCTTAGGCCTGACCGTCACCACGCTGCCGCTGTGGGGATTGCTGACGCTGATGGCCGCGTTCGCGCTCGGTCTCGGCACGACCTTCCCGGTCTGCGTGGTCTCGCTGCAGAATTCGGTGGCCCGTCCGCAGGTCGGTACCATCACCGGCGCGATGAACTTCTTCCGCTCGCTGATGTCCTCGTTCACGGTCGCAGCGTTCGCCGCAATCCTGCTGATTGCGCTCGGCGCCGACATTCCGCTGGCCGGCGAGCATCACGCCGCCGGCAGCATCCCTGCGATCCCCACTGAAGACATGCGCCGTGCCTTCCGCTACGTCTTCGCGGCCGCGACCGCGCTGATGACGACAGCCTCGCTCTGCCTGATCATGATGGAGGAGCGGCCGCTGGCCGGTCCCACCACGACGCATGCCGTCGAGATGGCGGAGTAGGCGGCGCTAGCCGCCCCGGTTGGAGTAGGCGTCTTCGTCGGCATTGCCCGCGGCGCCTTTCCGCGCCTCCGCTGCAAGATGGCTCTTCAGCCGCGCCAGCGCCTCAGCGGACCAGTCATGGACATCGGTGACAGCGACCCAGGCATCGACGTAGTGCTCGGGCGCATAGACATGGCCATAGCCCAGCGGTGTGCCGTTCGCGACCGCCATGTCGAGCGCGAGCTGCAGCATCGTCACGATCGGATACCATCGCAATTCCGGCGACACGTCGGGCCCGCGCGGCGTCGACATCCAGGCCGGCGCCTGGAACGCGTCGCCGTAGTCAAAGAACGTGATCGCGTCGCTGGCATATTGCAGATAGACCACGCGCATCGGCCCCCAGGGCGCATTTGCGGGCACTAGCGGCCCATTCTGGTTCATGAAGCGGACCAAGCGGCCGTCGCGGAACTCCGGCAGCCACGCCAGCGAGCCCGGATTGCGGTTCGCAACGATCGAGCGCCAGATGCGGCTCGCGAACGGCGGCCCGCTCCAAAGCGCGCCTGCAATGGGATCGCCGATCGTCTCGAACAGCTCTGCGGATTTTTCCGAGTTGAGGGCGCCCAGACTCAGCCCATGCAGATACAGCTTCGGCCGCATCTCCCTGGGTAGCGTGGTCCAGTAGCCGTAGATCTCTGCAAACAGGGCCCGCGCCGCTTCCGCGCCGTATTCGGGCTGAAACAGCAGTGACAATGGGCTGTTGAGATAGGAGTACTGGACTGCGACGCTCGCGACGTCTCCATGATGGAGATATTCCACCGAATCCATCGCGGCCGGATCGATCCAGCCGGTGCCGGTCGGCGTGACGACGATCAGGGTCGAGCGCTCAAAACCGTGCTGCCGCTTGAGCTCGTCGAGCGCAAGCCTCGCGCGCGCCTGCGCCGTGCCGGCGCCGGCGAGGCCGACATAGACGCGGACAGGTTCCTGCGCACTCTGTCCGGTAACGGCGCTAATCTCGGCTCGGGTCGGGCCGGAGGCAATGAACCGGCGACCCATGCGCCCGAGCTCCGTCCACTTCACCAGCGATGCCGCGCTGCCCGTCTTCCCGGGGCTGGTCGGTTGCGGCCGCTCGGGCTCGAACAGGCCGTCGAATTCGCGAAAGGACGAATCGAGCGCGCGAAACGCCATGCCGATCAGGAGATTGTTGGCGATCGACCAGAACAGCAGGCCTGCCATCACGACGCCGAGGACATTGGCGACCTTGCGCGGAATGATGCGCTTCGCGCCGACGGTGAGGAACCGCGAGGCGAGCACGAACAGCCGGCCCAGCGCCAGCAGCACCACGAAAGTGATCAGGGCGATGGCAGAAATCTTGAGCGGATGGGCGGTCTCGACCGGTGGCATCTTCATGACGGCGCGGATCGAGTTCTGCCATCCGGCGGCCCGCCATAGATAGACGATGACGACGATCACGCAGCCGGCCGCGACCAGCGCATTTGCGCTGGATCTCAGCTGCGCCGAGGGCTCGGGCAGTTCGAGATAGTGCCACAGCCAGCGCCAGAGATTTCCGGCGAGGTAGCCGATCGCAAAACAAGCGCCGGCGAGGGCGCCTTGCGTGAGATAGCTCCGCGGGATCAGGGTCGGCGTCAGCGCGGCGGCGAAGAACAGGGCGCCGAGCACCAGTCCGACGCCGGACAGCGACTGCATTTGCCGCCGGATCAGCCAAACCGGTTTCTGGAAGGCTCCTGGCGACAACGCTAGCCCCTGTTGTTGTCTGAAAACCCACTCTTCCGCGGCAGCCGAATCGTAAACTCCGTGAACACGCCGGGCTCCGTCGCGACCTCGATGGCGCCGCCATGCTGCTTCACCACGATGTCGTGGCTCATCGACAGCCCGAGACCGGTGCCTTCGCCGGCCGGTTTGGTGGTGAAGAAGGGATTGAACATCTTCGCCTTCACCTCATCGGGAATGCCGGTACCGTTGTCGCGGATACGGATCTCGATGCTGTCGCCGCGGTCGCGCGTCGTGGCGGTCACGACCGGCTCGAAAGCGCCGGCATCGCCTTCGGCCCGGCGTTTTGCCAGTGCGTAAAACCCGTTCGAGACCAGGTTCAGCAACACCCGCGTGATCTCCTGCGGGAACACTTCGGCGACGCCTGCTGCCGGATCGAGGTCGCGCTTCACCGTGACGTCGAAATGCGGCTGCTCGGCACGGGCACCGTGATAGGCAAGGTCGAGGCTCTCCTCGACCAGCGCGTTGATGTCGGCCGCCCGGTGTTCGCCACTGCCTTCGCGCGAATGCAGCAGCATGTTCTTGACGATGGAATCGGCGCGCTTGCCGTGCTGCACGACCTTTTGCAAATTGTCCTTCAGCATCCCCGTCAACTCGTCGACATCGTTGCGGACATCGTCGCCGAGCGGAACGGGCGCAAGCACCTCGTTCAGCTCGTCCGTCAACTCGGCGGAGAGCGCCGCGAAATTATTGACGAAGTTGAGCGGGTTCTTGATCTCGTGTGCGATGCCGGCGGTGAGCTGGCCGAGTGAGGCCAGCTTCTCGGTCTGGATCAGCCGGTCCTGCGCCGCCCGCAGATCGTCGAGCGATCTGGCGAGCTCCTGCGTGCGGGCCTGCACTTCGTCGAAGAGGCGCACATTCTCGATCGCGATGACGGCCTGGTCGGCGAAGCTGGTAACGAGCTCGATCTGCTTTTCGCTGAACGGCCGGATTGCGCGACGTGCGAGAACAATTGCACCTACCGTGCTGCCTTCGCGCAGCAAGGGCACACCGAGGAAGCTACGCGGATTGCCGCTCAATTCCTGGCCTTCAAAGAAGTACTCGGGGTCTTCGAGCACGTCGGTGACATGGACCACCTTGTCGCCGAGCAAAGTCCGCCCCGTGATGGTGCGCCTGTCCGGCCTGACCGGGAGATCTCTTACATATTCGACGAATTCGGCTGGGAAGCCGTAGGAGCCCGCCCGGAAATAGCTGCTGCCGGACTTGCGGGTAATCGCCGCCATATCGGCTTCGCATAGTCGCGCCGCCGATTCGACCAGCGTATCGAGCACGGCCTGCAGGTCGAACGCCGAGCGGCTGATAACCTTGAGCACCTCGGCTGTCGCCGTTTGCTGTTGCAGCGACTCGGTCAGATTTTCGGTGCGCTGACGCAATTCGCCGAGCAGTCGCGCGTTCTCGATGGCGATCACGGCTTGCGCCGCGAACTGGTTCAGCAAGGTGATCTGCTTCCGGGAGAAGGGCCGGTTCTCCTGCCGGAAGATCATGACGTTGCCCACTACGCGCTCGTCCTGGAGCAACGGCACCGCGAGCAGGCTGCGCGCGCCGCCGAGATCGACCAACGCCCGCCGGTTCGGCTCTCCGCTGCGATAGACGTCCGATTCCAGGAGGTCGATCATTTCGACGAACGGTTCGCCCCTCAACAGGCGCGCCGGTGCGGTGGCCGGACCATAGTTGAGAGGCGCCTTGCGCCGGAATTCATCGTAGGCGGGAGGCAAGCCGTAAGTGGCGGCTGTGTGGAACTGCGTGCCGTCATAGGTATTGAGCACGCCGAAACTGGCGCCGCAGAGCTGCATTGCCTTGCCGAGCATCGCCTCGAACACGGGCCTGAGATCGCCATTCGACCGGCTGATGACGCTGAGCACCTCCGATGTCGCGGTCTGTTGCTCCAGGGATTCGGTAAGCTCCCGCGTGCGGTCCTGGACTTCGTTGAACAGCCGTGTGTTCTCGATCGCGATCACGGCCTGGTCGGCAAAGGTCTTGAGCAGACTGATCGCCTTGTCAGGGAAAGAGCCGGCCTCGCGCCGCGTCACGCCGATGGTGCCGATCGCAACGCCGTCGCGCAGCATCGGGACGACGAGGATGCTGCGGTAGCCGCGGGTCCGCGCCAGCTCCCGCATGGCCTCGGTCAGGTCTGGCTCGTTCTGCATGTCGCTGCGGAAGGCGTACTCACCGCTGGTTGCGACGCGGCTGTGAATGCCTGACGAGGCCAGCGGCGCCGGGAACGTGCTCAGCAGCTCCGCATTGCCCGCTTCGTTGTCGGTGGTGAAGGCCGCCAGATGCAGCATGCCGCCGATGACGCGGGTGACGGTGGAGGAATGTCCGCCGACCAGCGCCTTGGCGCTGTCCGAGATCGCCTGGAACACCGGCGTGACGTCGGCCGGCGAGGCGGCAATCACCTTGAGGATGTCGGCGGTCGCGGTCTGCCGTTCCAGTGCCTCCCTGGTGGCGTTGAACAGGCTGACATTCTTGACCGCGATCACCGCCTGGTCGGCAAAGGTCTGCAGCAGCCGTACATGATGCTCGGGGAATGCGCCGGTCGTGCGCCGCGTCGCGATGATGACGCCTCTGGCTTCACCTTCGCTCATCAGCGGCGTGAACAGCATGCTGCGAAAGCCACGGGCGCGCGCGATGTCGCGGGTGGCCGGTTCGAGCTCGGTGTCGGGTACTTGCGCCGAGTCACCGTTGGCCGTGAGCTCGTAGGCGGGAAACTGCGCGAACGGCACCGGGAACGAGGCCTGCAGCACACGGTCGCCCTCGGGATCGACGGGCGTGAACGCCGCCAGGTGCGCTGCGCCATCGATGTAGCGCAGCACGGCGGTGGAGAAGCCGTCGATCAGCCTGTTGGCATTGGCCGCGATGGCATCGAACACCGGCTGCACGTCGGATGGTGAAGCCGCCATCACCTTCAGGATGTCGGCCGTCGCGGTCTGGCGCTCGAGCGTCTCGCGCGTCGCGTTGAACAGGCGCGCATTCTCGATCGCGATCACGGCCTGGTCGGCAAAGGTCTGCAACAACTGCACCTGATCGGGCGCGAATGCGCCTGTTACGGCACGTGTGACGCTGATCATGCCGACCGCCGTGCCGCGGTTCATCAGCGGCATGAACAGCACGCTGCGAAAGCCGCGCAGTCGCGCCAGGTCACGGTTCAGCTCGGGGACGTCAGCGGCCTCGCTGTCCGGAAACTGGATCGTTTCGCCGCCGCGGACCAGTGCGAAGGTTGGAAAATCCTCGATCCGGCGCGGGAACGACGCCTTCAACCCTTCGTCGCCTTCCGGGCTGGTCGGCGTGAACGCCACCAGATGCAGCTCGTCGCCGATGAATTGGAGCACGGTCGCGGAGAAGCCGCCGAGCAGGCGCTTTGAGCTCGACGCGATCGCCGCGAATACGGGCCGCGCGTCCGACGGGGAGGCCGCGATGGTGCGCAATATCTCGGCGGTGGCACTCTGGCGATCGCGCAGCCGCGCGTTCTCGGCTGCGGCCGACAGCAATTGCCGCTTGAGCTCGTCGATCCCGGCAGCATCGTTGGAAGGGGAGGTCATTCGCATTCCGGCTGAATGCCGCGGCAGGCGCGGCACGGGGCCGGATTATCACATCTCCTGCGGCGCGTGCCAGCGCCTGCGGCACTGCGGCTGGTTCAGGTGCCCGGCCGCGACACCTCGGTCTCCTTGCTGGTGATGAACTCCAGCAGCACCGGCACGCCTTCCCTCGTTTTCTGGATGCCGCGCTTGATCGCGGGGATGATGTCCTCCGGGTTTGTCACCCGCTCGCCATGGCCGCCGAAGGCGCGCGCCATCGCGGCGTAGTCGCCGGAAATGTCGGTCGAGCGGTACTTTTCGGTCGAGATCGGCATCACTTTCAATTCGATCGCCATGGAAAAATTGTTGAGCAGGATCGACATGATCGGGATGCGCTCGCGCACCGCGGTCTCGAAATCCATGCCGGTGAAGCCGATCGCCGCATCGCCCCAGACATTGATGCAGAGCTTGTCGGGCTTGGCCAGTTTTGCGCCCATCGCGAGGCCAAGGCCGTAGCCAAGCTGCGTCGTCTTGCCCCACCCGAGATAGGAGAGGGGTGTGACCGCTTTCCAGAACGGCGAGAGCTGGTCGCGCGGGCTGCCGGCATCATGGGTGATGATGGTGTTCTCGACGTCGACGGTGTGTTGCAAGTCCCAGAGGACGCGATAGGGGTTGAGCGGTGCATCGTTGCTGGTGAGTTTCGGCATCCACTTCGCCAGCCACTCCTTGTGCGAGGCCGCGATCTCGGCCGCGATCGCCGAAGCATCGCGATCGGCGGTCACGGTCTTGCTGATCTCCTTCAGCAGCGCATCGAGCACGAGACCGGCGTCGCCGACGAGACCGATCTTCGCTTCCACATCCTTGTTGAGATGATTCGGATCGAGCGTGGAGTGGATGATGGTCTTGCCCTTCGGCATCGCGATGCCGAAGCTGGTCTCGGTGAAGGAGCAGCCGATGCCGAAGATGACATCGGCTTCAGTGAGGAACTTCGGCACCGCGCGGGGCACCGCAAGGCCCCCCGAGCCGAGCGAGAGCGGATGCGTCTCTGGAAACGATGATTTGCCGCCGAGGCTGGTGGTGACGGGGATGGCGAGCCGCTCCGCAAGTCGCTTCAGCTGCGGCCACGCCTGCGCGTAATGCACGCCCTGGCCGGCATAGATCACGGGGCGCTCGGCGTTGATGAGCAGGTGCGCGGCTTCTGTCACATGGACGGGGTCGGCACCGTAGCGCGTGCGCAGCACCGGCGTGTAGTTCAGCGGTTCCGGCACCTCCTCGTTCCACATGTCGGCAGGGATTTCGACGATCACAGGACCGCCACGGCCGTTCTTCAACTTGGTGAAGGCGCGTCGAAAGATGCTGGCGACCTCCGCCGCCAGGATGATCGGCTCGGACGATTTCGAGAACGGCCTCATCGCTTCGCTGGAATTGAAGTTCGGCTCGATATGCGCGAGCCGGCGCTGATAGCCCATCGGCAGCACCAGCACGGGCACGGATTCGCCAAAGCATTGCGCGACGCCGCCCATCGCGTTCTCCGCGCCAGGGCCGTGCTGCATGCAGAACGCACCGATCGTGCGCCCCGAGGTCACGCGTGAGATCGCATCCGCCATGTGCAATCCGACGCGCTCCTGCCGCACCATCACGGGCCTGATCTCGGCCTTTGCCGCGTGCTCGATCAGATGATTGACGGGGTAACCACAGAGGATCTCGATCCCCTCTCGCCGCATGATTTCCGCAATGGCGGTGCCGAGCTTCATGGCGTCTCTCTCCTGATGTGGCCGGTTGGTCCGGCTGTTGGGAAGAGAGGATCAGGAAATAGGGGAAGGGTAAAGCGTGAGCAAGTGACCGCCAGCTATGCAGCGAGCCGCCGGCCCGCTATTTGCAGTTCTTGCAAATCGTCAGCTTGCGCTTCAACGCCTCGTCTTCCTGATCGACCAGCGTCTGCGCGTCGAGGCCGGTGTCTCTTGCTGCGCGCGGCCTCGCAGGAGGCGTCAGCCGGCTCGGTGCGTCATTTTCGTCGGTACCGGCGTTGAAACCGTCATAGTCGGCGGCCGGATTTGGCAATGCCGCCAGCCCGCCGGTCACAGCTGGCGAAGGCTCTTTGCCGGACGCGGCCAGCTTGGCGTTTTTGGCGCTCGCATGCGGCGGTGCATTGGGCGCCGCCAGCGAAACGGGCGGCGCGGTCGAACTCTGTCCTCGCGCGCGGTCCTGGGACCCCACGCCAACCACCATGAGGCTAAGAGCCAGGAGCGCCACGCGTCTCATCCGCATCCTTCGAGCAGTTCCGGTCCAACGATTGGCAGCAGAATATCAGGCCTCGCATGGCCGTCAAAGTTGACGGAAATGGGTCGCTATCTCCGTCGGTATCGAAGCGCATCGACAAGCAGCGAGAAGGCCGGCGAGGGCTGGCGGCGGCTCGGATAGTAAAGGTGATATCCGGAGAACGGCGGGCACCAATCGGAGAGCACGCGAACCAGCTGTCCGCGGGACAGGTAAGGCTGCACGTTTCCCTCGGTGAGATAGGCAAGGCCGAGCCCCTTCAGCGCGCCGTCCAGCAGCAGGCCCGCGCTGTTGAACACGAGTTGCCCTTCCACGCGCACGTTGAGCTCACGGCCATTCTTTTCGAACTCCCACGCATAAAGGCTGCCGCCGTGGGTAGGCAGGCGAAGGTTGAGGCAGTTGTGCTGGGTCAGGTCCTGGGGAATTTTGGGCTTCTTGCGCGCCGCAAAATAGGATGGCGAGCCGACGACCGCCATGCGCAGGTCGGGACTGACGCGGACCGCGATCATGTCCTTGGCGACAAGCTCACCCGGACGGATGCCGGCATCGACCTGCTGCGCGACGATGTTGGCGAGCCCGTAGTCGACGATGATCTCGACATGAATGTCAGGGTATTTCGGCAAAACCTTCCCGAGCGCCGGCAACAGGATCTCGCGCGCGGCATATTCCGTGGCCGTCAGCCTGACAGTTCCGGCCGGCTTCTCGCGGAATTCGCCGAGCGCGGCGAGATCCCGATCCATCTCGTTGAACTTGGGGCCGATGCTCTGGAATAGCCGCTCACCGGCCTGGGTCGGCGTCACGCTTCGCGTCGTTCTGTTCAGGAGGCGCACGCCCAGCCGCTCCTCGAGATTGCGGATGATCTGGCTGAGCGCGGATTGTGTCATGCCGAGCTTCGCTGCCGCCCGCGTGAAGCTGTGTTCCCGTGCCACGGCGAGGAAGGCGAGTAGATCGCTCGCGTCGTCCCGGTGCATTGATTAGCTGTCCTAATGACTACATGCGAAATCTATCACCTAATCACGGGTGCGCGGAAGTCTTAGGTTCGGAGCGGTCATCAGGAGCTCTGAATCGGCATGTCAATCACGGCCATCCAGCCCGTCGCGTCGTCTCGCGTCACCGTGACGTTGCTGCCGATCATGGCGGTGGTGTTCGCCGCCTTCCTCGTCATCGGCGTCGCGATGCCCGTGCTGCCCGTTCACGTCCATGACGGATTGGGGCTTGGCACGTTCGTGGTCGGTCTGGTCGCCGGCAGCCAGTTCGCGGCGTCCCTTGTCTCGCGGCCTTGGGCCGGTCATTTCTCCGATCGCCGGGGTGCGAAGCGCGGTGTGATCGCGGGCCTCATTGCGGCTGCGGCTTCGGGGCTGCTGTACTTGCTGTCGCTCGAGTTCACCGGGGCGCCGCTGACCTCCGTTGCGATTCTGCTGCTCGGGCGTGGTGTGCTGGGTGCGGCGGAAAGCTTCATCATCACGGCGGCGGTCAGCTGGGGACTTGCAAGGGTCGATACGGGCAATACCGGCAAGGTCATAGCCTGGGTCGGCTCGGCCATGTTCGCCGCGTTCGCGATCGGCGCGCCGGCGGGCTCGGCGCTCTACGCCGCCTACGGCTTTTCCGCGATCGCGGTTGCCACCGCGATCGCGCCGCTCCTTGCTCTGTTGCTTGTCGTGCCGCTTCCAGCTGCCGCTCCGATGCAGCAGGCGCGTTCTTCATTCGCCAAGGTGCTCGGCTCGGTGTGGGTGCCGGGCCTCGGCTGCGCTCTCGGCAGCGTCGGCTTTGGCGCGGTGACGACGTTCGTCGCGCTGCTGTTCGCGAGCCGGGGATGGGCCAACGGATGGCTTGCCTACACCGCCTATGCGGTCGCCTTCATCCTGGCGCGGGTATTTTTCAGTCATCTGGCCGATCGGATCGGCGGCGCTAGGGTCGCGCTTGTGTGCGCTTTGGTCGAAGCCGCCGGACAAGCTCTCATCTGGGTGGCTGTCCGACCTGAAATGGCGCTGGCGGGCGCCGCGCTCACCGGCTTCGGCTTCTCACTGGTCTACCCAGGCTTCGGTGTCGAGGCGGTGCACCGCGTTCCGGCACAGAGCCGGGGCCTCGCCATGGGCGCCTACACCGCCTTTCTCGATCTCGCCCAGGGGCTCGCCAGCCCGGCGCTTGGATTGATCGCGACAAGCGCGAGGCTGAACGTCCTGTTTCTCGCCAGCGCGGTCACCGTGCTCTGCGCCGCGCTGGTGGCGGGGTGGCTGTCGGCACATCCGTTCAGGATGGAAGGACGTCCGCAATGAGAGCGTTCATAACTGCATTGTTGTCGGTCTGGCTGGCTGCCGGCAGCCCGGGCGACGCTGAGCAAGAGAAATGTCGGAGGAGAAAATTCCATGTTGAAGTCGGAAGACATCCGCGCCGTGGCGCCCGCGCTTGAAAAATATGCACATGATTTCGTTCTCGGTGAACTCTGGAAGCGGTCCGGCCTTTCGCCGCGCGACCGCAGCATCGTGACGCTCGCGGCGCTGATCGCGCGCGACCAGAGGGCAGAGCTGCCATTCTATCTCGGTGCCGCGCTCGACAACGGCGTGACGCCCGCCGAGATCTCCGAGATCATCACGCATCTGGCGTTCTACACCGGCTGGGCGAACGCGATGGAGGCTATTCCGGCGGCGAGGGACGTCTTTGCCACACGCCACATCGGCGCGGATCAACTTCCGCCGGCGTCCGGGCCCCGGCTTCCGCTCGATGAGGCCGCGGAGAACCAGCGCGCCAGCCGCGTCGGGGAGCAATTCGGCGACATCACGCCGAGTCTCGTTCAATACACGGCCGATGTCCTGTTCCGCGATCTCTGGCTGCGACCGGGGCTTGTGCCGCGGGACCGAAGCCTCGTCACGGTCAGCGCGCTCGTCGCGACGGGGCAGGTCGCCCAGATCACCTACCATTTGAACCGGGCGATGGATAACGGATTGACCCGCGAGCAAGCCGGCGAGCTGCTGGGCCACCTCGCCTTCTATGCTGGCTGGCCCAACGCATTCTCTGCCGCTCCTGTGGTCAGGGACGTGATCGAAAAGCGGCGGTGATCACCCGCAGAGGCGTGCTGATCTGCGGCAACGCAGCCGTGTTGATCGATGATGGCCGTTGGAGGCGCAGTCGTTGGTCGTTCAAAGGGGGGTAGCATGGATATCGATATCAAGAGAAACGGCGCCCGGCCCTCGCAGAAGGGCCCGCCGGACTGGTTTACGGGCACCGTTCGGATCGACCCGCTATTCCAGGCCCCGGATCCCGCGCGCGTCGGTGCGGGCGAGGTCACGTTCGAGCCCGGCGCGCGTACGGCCTGGCACACGCATCCGCTCGGGCAGACGCTGGTCATCACGGCCGGGCTCGGCTGGGTGCAACGCGCGGGCGGCGCGGTCGAGGAGGTCCGTCCCGGCGATGTGGTCTGGTTTCCGCCAGGGCTGAAGCACTGGCACGGCGCCTGCGCGACGAGGGCGATGACGCACATCGCGATCCAGGAATCCCTTGATGGCAAGAACGTCGACTGGATGGAAAAGGTCAGCGACGAGCAATATCGGAAGTGAGCTCGCGCACGCGCGCTGCGTCACAAATGATGACGCCTCGGCGTTACTTCATGGCCGTGCTGATCGCGTTGAACTTGTTGCTGAGGAGGGCGCTGCCCGTGTTGGTCACGACGGTGACGATGGCGAGTGCGATACCGGCGGCGATCAGGCCGTACTCGATCGCGGTGGCGCCCTTCTCATCGGCAAGAAAAGACCTGAGCACAATCATCGCCAACTCCTGTTCGTCCGGTCCAATGTAGGCGCGCGTCGTTATCAAACTGGTAAGGTGATCGGCGAGGCGCTTTTCGCGCATCAAAATCGGGTGCGGCCGACGTAGCCTGTCGTTTCTTAACGTAACAGCCGTTAAACGAACGTTTCATTATCCAATTCAAATGGACGGAAGCGGGACGTGCTCAACTCGAGGTGGAGCGTCCGGGCGCAACCTTTGCAGGGCGTCCCAGCGCGGCCGCAAGGCGACCGACCAGATAGTTCACGACATGCGGCTGCGCCTGCACCGCCGTGTCGGCGATGCGATCGTCCTCGGCGGTGTCACTCACGATGCCGATGTAGTTCTTTCTGGCGTCCTGTTGCGGCACGGTCGTGCGACCCCCGGTTTTTCGACGGCCGGACATTGATGCACGCAAGGGGAATCATCGGTTAATTTTGCGTCCCGTAGGAATACCCGGTGCGGCGACAAGTGATCCAGCCGCTTAAGGGTTTGTTGAGGCTGTTCGTCGAGCGGTCGGGCCAGCATGCCGAGCGCGGCTCATCGATGCCTGCTATCCGCGTTCAACGCGCGTAGCATGGCGATGCGAGCGAATATCCGCCAGCCGCCGCCGGCCTCGGCTGCGTTGATCAGCATCTCGATCGCGGTCTGCCAGCGCGGCTCCTGCTGCTCAGCCTCGGGCAGCTGCATGATGAAGTCGGCAGCTTCTTGCAAGGTGCGCAGCTTGGCGCCGCCGCGCAGGCCGATCGGATCGTCGAACGGCGTCGACCAGGGCATGTCAGGACGCCCGATCGGTGAGGGAAGACGTCACGGCGCGATCGGCGATGCGATGGCGTCAGCCGGCCTTCTTCGCTCGCGTCGTCGCACGCACCTGCTTGTCGGCCTTCCTGGGCGCCGCTTCCCTGCCGGCTGCGTCCTTGCCGGCTTTGCCCGAGATCGGCAGCAGCATCTCGCGCTGGCCCGCCACGCGCTTCTTCGGCTTCTTGCCCTTGACCGTCTCCTTGGCGACCTTCGCGGCGGGCGCCGCTTCCTGTTCGCTGGCGAGGCTCTTCTTCAGCGCGTCCATCAGGTTGATGACGTTACCGCCGCTCTTCGGCGTGGACTTGACCGCGATCGGCGCACCGCTGCGCTTCTTGTTGATGAGATCGATCAGCGCGGTCTCGTAATGATCCTCGAACAACTCCGGCTCGAACGCCCCGGACTTCTTCTCCACGATGTGCTTGGCGAGGTCGAGCATGTCCTTCGTCAGCTTCACGTCCTGGATCTCGTCGAAATATTCGGTCTCGCTGCGCACCTCGTAGGGATAGCGCAGCAGCGTGCCCATCAGCCCGCTCTCGAGCGGCTCGAGCGCGATGATGTGCTCGCGATTCGTCAATACCACACGGCCGATCGCAACCTTGTCCATGCTGCGGATGGTCTCGCGGATCACCGCATAGGCGTCGTGGCCGACCTTGCCGTCGGGAACGAGGTAATAGGGGCGGATCAGATAGCGGTTGTCGATGTCGGTCTTCGGCACGAACTCGTCGATGTCGATCGTGTGAGTGGAGTCGAGCGCGATATCGTCGAGCTCGTCCTTGGTGACCTCGATGTAGGTGTCGGTATCGACCTTGTAGCCCTTGACGATGTCCTCGGAGGTCACCTCGTCGCCGGTCTCGGCGTCGACCTTCAGATATTTGATCCGGTGGCCGGTCTTGCGATTGATCTGGTTGAACGAGACCTTCTCGGTATCCGATGTGGCCGGATACAGCGCGACCGGGCAGGTCACGAGCGAGAGACGCAGAAAACCCTTCCAATTGGCGCGGGGGGCCATGGGCTACTCCAAACGCAACGGGGACAGACCTATGAGAATACCATCGGGGAACACCGAATCCTACACAGGTTGGATCGGAATCTTGCAACTGCGTTAACCAGTCGCTGCCCCTGCGGTTCGGGCCGATTCAGTCCCAAAAACCGGAACATCAAATCGGATCGGGCGTTGGCTTCCGACACTGGCTGCGAAGAACTCGCGGTCACCGGGGGCGGCACCGAGAGATTGAGGGCGTCATGGCAACCACGCGAGAGCAGAACCGGATCGTCGAAACCGCGACCGAGGCACGCCAGGGCGAACCCGGGCCCTCCGTGGCCGCGCTGCTCGCCATCTCGACCGGGCTAGCGATCCTGATTCTTGCCGTCATCTGGTTCGTATTCTTCAGGACCTGACGGCTCAAACAGCGGGAAGGGCGGACCTTCCGACCAGCCGCTATCAGCGGCACATTGCGCCCGCCATGCTTCCGGTCCGTCCGGTGGGCTGGCGGGCGTAGTCGCGTTTGTTCCTGACACGTCGTATATGACCAAAAAGTAACGCCGGTGGTTCCCCGCGTTCATATCCAGTTCACGCCGGAATTGATCATCTCTGGCAATCGATCGTGCAGTCTATTTCTGGAGAGAAGCGTGCGCCTGCTTGTTGTTGAGGACGACCCCGATCTCAATCGCCAGCTCACAAAGGCGCTGACGGACGCCGGTTATGTCGTCGACCGTGCCTTCGACGGAGAGGAGGGGCACTATCTCGGCGACAACGAACCGTATGACGCCGTGGTGCTCGACATCGGCCTGCCCAAGAAGGACGGCATCTCGGTGCTGGAGGCCTGGCGCCGCAACGGTCGCACCATGCCGGTTTTGATCCTCACCGCGCGCGACCGCTGGAGCGACAAGGTGCAGGGCTTCGACGCCGGCGCCGACGATTACGTGCCAAAACCGTTCCATCTGGAGGAGGTGCTGGCGCGCATCCGCGCGCTGCTGCGCCGCTCCACCGGCCATGCCCAGAGCGAACTCAGCTGCGGCCCCGTCACTCTCGACACCCGCACCGGCCGCGTCAGCGTGTCGGGCAATCCGGTCAAGATGACCTCGCACGAATATCGGCTTCTGGCCTACCTCATGCACCATTCCGGGCGGGTGGTTTCGCGCACCGAGCTGGTCGAGCATCTCTACGACCAGGACTTCGATCGCGACTCCAATACGATTGAGGTCTTCGTCGGCCGCATCCGCAAGAAGCTCGATGTCGACATCATCCAGACCGTCCGCGGCCTCGGCTATCTCCTGACCCCGCCGCCGACGCCGGGTGCTTGAGCGGTGTGGGCTTGACGGGCGGCCCGACACGGGCCTTGGTCCTTGATATGACCGCCGACGCCATGCCACCACCTCGCGCCTCCGGGATCATTCCGATGCCCGCCAGCTCGCTTGCGAACCGCCTGTTCCTGTCGGCGACCGCCTGGCTCGTGGTCATTCTGGCCATAACCGGCGTGGTGCTGTCGTCAGTCTACAAGAATGCGACCGAGCGCGCCTTCGATCGCCGGCTCAACCTTTATCTGCGCACCCTCATCGCAGAGGTCGCAACGCCCGATGAACCGCCGGATCGCCAGTTCCAGTCGCTGGGCGAGCCCCTGTTCGAGCTGCCGTTGTCCGGCTGGTACTGGCAGATCACACGCACCGACACCGAGAAGCCGGAGGTGCGCTCCTCACGCTCTCTCTGGGACAAGAAGCTGCCGAAGCTGGAAGACCAGGGCGCCGAGCTCACCGCAGCCGGCATTCGTCTCGCTTACGTCGACGGGCCCGAGGGGCAGAACCTGCGCATGGTCGAGCGTCCCGTCGATCTCGGCGCCGACGGCAAATACCTTGTCAGCGTCGCCGGCGACGACACCGAGATCTTCGATGAGACACGCAGCTTCGACTACTATCTTGGCGGCACCTTCACCGCGCTCGGGATCGTGCTGCTGCTGACGACCGTGTTCCAGGTCCGCTTCGGCCTTGCGCCGCTCAAGCGCATCTCCGAATCCATCGCCGATATCCGCTCCGGACGGGCCGAGCGGCTCGAAGGCGAATTTCCGGTGGAGATCGCGCCGCTGGCGCGCGAGACCAATGCGCTGATCGATGCCAACAGGGAGATCGTCGAGCGCGCCCGCACCCATGTCGGCAATCTCGCCCATGCGATCAAGACGCCGCTGTCGGTGATCGTCAACGAGGCCGGCGCGCATGCCGCCGATCCGTTCTCGGCCAAGGTGATGGAGCAGGCCGATGTGATGCGTAACCAGCTCGCCCACCATCTGGAGCGCGCTCGCATCGCAGCCAGGGTCTCGATCGTCGGCACCGTGACGGAGGTTGCGCCGGCCATCGAGGCGCTGCGGCGGACCATGGAGAAGATCCACCGCGGCCGCGGCATCACTGTGGAGGCCAAGGCGGATCCGGCCGCGAAATTCCGGGGCGAGAAGCAGGATCTGGAGGAGATGGTCGGCAACCTCGTCGACAATGCCTGCAAATGGGCGGCCTCGCGCGTTCTCATCGAGGCGCTGGTGGAGGCCCCGACCCGTGCAGGCACAGGCCCCAGGCTACGGCTCATCGTCGATGATGACGGGCGCGGCCTCTCCGAGGCCGAGCGCGCCCAGGCCTCCCGCCGCGGCCAGCGGCTGGATGAATCCAAGCCGGGCTCGGGACTTGGGCTGTCCATCGTGACCGACCTCGCTGCGCTCTATGGCGGCAGTCTTTCGCTCGGCAGCGCGCCGATTGGCGGCTTGCGGGCCGAGCTGGTGCTGCCCGGAATATAATCCTCTGTTCCCAAACCGCTATTTGGGCTGTCGGGCGAAACCGGAGGGGTTTCGGAGCGACTTCCTCAACGGCTTCTTAAGGCGCGCCCGCCTATGATCGGGGCGGGACGCATCCTACGTCGCCAGTTTACCGTGCATTACCCGGGCGCATGAGCCAGACATCGATCGAGCGGTTGAGGGACTATCTCGCGCAGCTCCCGCCGCAGGCGCAGGCGCTGCTGATGCGGGAGTTCGAACGCGCGCTCGAGCGCGGCCAGGACACGGCTGTGGCGACCTTGGTGCTCGAGCAACTTCGCAAGATCGTGCGCAAGACGGAGGCCGACGAAGCAGCGCCGCCGCGTACCGACGACCTGTCACGGCTGCTGTTCCGGATTGTGGAACCGTTCCTGGTCGAAGCCGGCGCTCCGATCCGTGTCGGCCAGATCCGGCGGTCCTCGTTGAATCCGATCTGGCAATGGCTTGGCCGCGACGGTGCCCCGGACAAGATCAACGAGTTCGAAGCAGTCCTGGCGCGCATGCCGGCAACTGACAGTTCGGGCCAGGTCGAGGCACTGACGCTCAAGCTCCAGGCCGTGGCTGCGGACGCCATCTTCCAGCTGACGGGACCGGGCGGCGGCGACAAGTCGCGCGCGCTCGCCCGCGTCGGTCCGCCCAACGTGATCGAGGATCTCTATTCGATCGGCGCGGTGCTCGCCGTTCGCGAGGCCATGGCCACGCTGAACGAAAAACTGCCGCGCTTCCTGCGTACGTTCGGCGATCCCCAGATCGCCTCCGTGACGTCTGCGCTGAATATTCCCGTGCTTCAGACCCCGCAGATGCTGCCCTTTGCGCTATCGCTCGTCGTCCAGCGCATGACCGCGCCGTGGCAGATCATTCGTCTTGCCATCAAGATCGCCGCCTCCGATGACGAGATCCGCGTCGCGGCCACGCCCTATGGCGTCGCCGTCACGATGGCCCTGCACGATCTGTCCCGCGTGGCCGCCAATCTGCGCATGGACATCAAGCGCGGCCATTTCGAGACGGTCGCCGACAATCTCAAAGCGCTGCACGACGGCGTCCGCGGCCTGCGCACGGAGCTCGACCTGCGCAACGATTCCCCCTGGGGCAAGCAGCTGACCTCGATCCGCGCCGACATCTCCAACGCCCTGCAATCGGAGATCGACAGTGTTCCCGGCCGCGTTCGCCGCATCCTGCGCCAACGTCCGGAGAAGGACATTCCGCCGGGGCGCCCGGGTCGATACCACAGAAGTCGAGGAAACCGTCGCGCTGATCGACTTCGTCGCCACCTGTCGCAACTATGCCAGCGAGCTTGCGATCAACGAGGTGACGCTGCGTACCTATTCCGACCTGCAGCAATATGTGGAGCGGTCGACCGAGCAGGCGGTGCAGTCGCTGCGCGGCGCCGATCACAAGGTTCGCACCTACCGTCAGCAGCAGGTGCAGGCCGCGATCCGCTTCTGCCAGGTGCTGTTCGGCGACGATTACGCCTCGCTGATGAGCCGTGCCGCGGAGAACGCGGCCACGGGCGAGCGAAAATCGACGCGCGCAAGCTGATCCAGGTGCATTCTATTGAAATCACAATTTCTAATTGACGATGCCAGGTGAGGGCCCTACGGTTCCGTGCAAGTTTTTGGAATTGCTATCTGCGGGCGCATGAAACCCATTATCAGCTCCATCGAAATCGAAAACCGTATCATTGTTGCCAAATATCAGCGTCTGATGGTCGGCGCGAAGCTGGTGCTGGTCGAGAAGGCAAGCGGTCGGCGGCTGCCCGAGACCGCCACACGGATCACATCCCAGGTTCCGCTTGGCGCGCTGCGCATTCGCCTGCCCGACGCAATCGCGCCCGGAACATACTTCCTGAAGGCCATCAACGGGCACGGCGAGGACGCCGCTCGAAGCGCCGACTTCGAGATCATCTAAGCCGTTGGATTGTCACCATTTCGGGACTGTGTGCGCTCGCGCCAAATTGACAATTGTCAATTGCCGCATTGTCCGGCCGTGGTGTAAAGCCACCTGTAGGCGCGGATCGCGCGCCCCCGGAAGCTTGCCAGATGACGCTATGGTTCGTGTTCGCGCTGATGACGGTCGCGGCGATATTCGCCGTGCTCTGGCCGCTCGGCCGTGGCGGACGTCCTGACACTCAAGGCAGCGAGGTCACGGTCTACAAGGACCAGCTGGCCGAGATCGAGCGTGATCTCGCCGCGGGACTGATCGCGCGACCCGAAGCCGAGGCCGCGCGCGTCGAGATCAGCCGCAGGCTGCTCGCCGCCGCGGGCAGCGAGGCGGAGCTGGTGTCGACCTCCAGTCTGAAATGGCGCCGCGCGGCTGCCGTGCTGGCGCTGATCGGTCTGCCTTTGGCGGCGGTGGGGATCTACGTTCCGCTCGGCTCGCCCGCGCTTGGCGACTTCCCGCTGGCGCAGCGCGAGCGCGGGGCCGGCTCCAACATGGCGCAGTCGCTCGAGAACCTCGTCGAACAGGTCCAGCAACACCTGGAGAAGAATCCAACCGATGGCCGCGGCTGGAACGTGCTTGCGCCGGTGCTGGAGCGGCTCGGCCGCTTCGACGAGGCCGTGCGCGCCTATCGCAATTCGATCACCTATAACGGCGAGAGTGCGGAGCGCCGTTCCGACCTGGGCGAGGCGATTGCAGCCGCAGCCAGCGGCGTGGTGACGGCAGAAGCCAAGACCGAGTTCGAGCGCGCGCATGCGCTCAATGCCGACGACCCCAAGGCGAACTACTTCCTGGGCCTTGCTGCCGAGCAGGACGGGCGCAGGGATGACGCGGCCGATATCTGGCGCGCGCTGCTGGCGAAAGCACCGGCGAATGCGCCGTGGCGCCCCCTGGTACAGACCTCGCTCGCGCGGGTCGGGGGTGGCGGCGTGACGATGCCGGCACTGTCCGACGAGACCATCGCGGCTTCCAGGGACATGAACGGCGGTGATCGCAACGCGATGATCCGCGGCATGGTCGAACGCCTCGCCACGCGCCTCAAGCAGAACGGCGACGACGTCGAGGGCTGGCTGCGTCTGGTACGCGCCTATCTGGTGATGGGCGATCGCGACAAGGCCATGGGCGCCTCGGCCGATGCGCGCCAGGCGGTCGCGAAGGATTCCGAGCGGCTGCGCCAGCTCAACGAAGGCCTCAAGACTCTCGGGCTCGACGGATGACGGTTGCAGCACGAGACGAGCGGAGAACCGATACGCCATGACGCGCAAGCAGCGACGTATGATCATCATCGGCGGTTCGCTTGCCGTGCTCGCGCTCGCGGCGGCGCTGGTGCTCAACGCGTTGCGCGACTCCATCGTGTTCTTCTCGACCCCGACCATGGTGGCCGAGAAGCACGTTCAGCCCGGCAAGCGTTTTCGCCTCGGCGGATTGGTGCAGCCGGGTTCGCTCCAGCGCGGCGACGATCTCGCGGTGACGTTTGAAGTTGCCGATGGCGGTGCCAAGCTGCCCGTCGCCTACAAGGGCATCTTGCCCGATCTGTTTCGTGAAGGGCAGGGCGTGGTCGCCGAGGGCGCGCTCGACGCCAATGGCGTATTCAAGGCCGACACCGTGCTCGCCAAGCACGATGAGACTTACATGCCCAAGGACGTCGCAGACGCCCTGAAGAAGCAGGGGCACTGGAAGGACGATTACGGCGCCAAAGCTTCCAACGGCATCACGCCTGCGGCGACGACCGCGCAGGGCAATTCGCAGGGAGCCGTGCGGTGATCGCGGAAGCCGGACATTACGCCCTGGTGCTGGCTCTCGCGCTGGCATTGATCCAGTCCATCGTGCCTGTCATCGGGGCGCGTTTGCGCGATCCCGCGCTGATGAACGTGGCGCGCTCCACGGCGCTCGCACAATTGCTGTTCGTCGGTGCCTCGTTCGTCGCGCTGGTGACGCTGCACGTGATCTCGGATTTCTCCGTCGCCAACGTCTACGAGAACTCCCACTCCATGAAGCCGTTGATCTACAAGATCACCGGCGTGTGGGGAAACCACGAAGGCTCGATGCTGCTGTGGGTGTCGATCCTGGCCCTGTTCGGCGGGCTCGTTGCGGCTTTCGGCAACAATCTGCCGCTGTCGCTGCGCGCGCACGTGCTGGCCGTCCAGGCCTGGATTGCGAGCGCCTTCTATCTGTTCATCCTGATCACCTCCAATCCGTTCCTGCGCATCGTCAATCCGCCGATCGAGGGGCGCGACCTCAATCCGGTGCTTCAGGACATTGGTCTGGCCGTGCATCCGCCGATGCTCTATCTCGGCTATGTCGGCTTCTCGATCTCGTTTTCCTTTGCGATCGCGGCGCTGATCGAGGGGCGGATCGATGCGGCCTGGGCGCGCTGGGTGCGGCCGTGGACGCTGGTCGCCTGGATTTTCCTGACGCTCGGCATCGCGATGGGATCCTACTGGGCCTATTACGAGCTCGGCTGGGGCGGCTGGTGGTTCTGGGATCCGGTCGAGAACGCCTCGCTGATGCCGTGGCTCGCCGGCACTGCGCTGCTGCATTCGGCGCTGGTGATGGAGAAGCGCGACGCGCTGAAGGTCTGGACCATCCTTCTTTCCATCCTGACCTTCTCGCTCTCGCTGCTCGGCACTTTCCTCGTGCGCTCGGGTGTCATCACCTCCGTGCACGCCTTCGCCAACGATCCGACCCGCGGCGTCTTCATCCTGCTGATCCTCTGCCTCTTCATTGGCGGCAGCCTGTCGCTGTTCGCGGCTCGCGCGACGTCGTTGAAGCAGGGCGGCCTGTTCGCGCCGATCTCGCGCGAGGGCGCGCTGGTGCTGAACAATCTTCTGCTCACCGTCGCCTGCGCAGTCGTGCTGTTCGGCACGCTGTATCCGCTGGCGATGGAAGTGCTCGCCGATTTCAAGATGTCGGTGGGCGCACCGTTCTACAATCTCTCCTTCGTGCCGTTGTTCGCTCTGCTGCTGATCGCCGTCCCGTTCGGGCCGATGCTGGCGTGGAAGCGCGGCGATTTGCTCGGGGTCACCCAGCGCCTGCTCGCGGCGGGCGTCGCTGGCCTCATCGTGGTTGCCATTGTCTGGGCCTGGACCCGTGGCGGCAGTGCGCTCGCGCCGTTGGCCATCGGGCTTGGTGTCTTCGTCGTCGCTGGCGCCGCAACCGACCTGACCGAGCGAACCGGCCTGTTTCGCCTGCCGTTTGTCACGGCGCTGCACCGCGCCCGCGGCCTGCCACGTTCGACCTGGGGGGGCGCCCTTGCGCATGCCGGTCTGGGCATCGCATTGATCGGGATCGTCTGCGAGACCACGTGGAACAGCGAATATATCGCGACCATGAAGCCGAACGACGTCGCGCAGGTGGCTGGCTATGATCTGAAGCTCGACGGGCTGCTCGAGCGGCAGGGGCCGAACTACCGCGAGATGGTCGCCAAGTTCAACGTCAGCCGGGGTCGCGATGCGCTCAGCGTCATGACGCCGTCAAAGCGCAGTTTTACCACGCGGGGCTCCTCGACCACCGAGGCTGCGCTGCTGACCCGCGGTGCGAGCCAGCTCTATATCTCGCTCGGTGACGTCACCGCTGATGGCGCGATCGCCGTGCGCATCTATCACAAGCCGATGGTGCTGCTGATCTGGTGGGGGCCTGTGCTGATGGCATTCGGCGGCATGCTGTCGCTGTCCGACCGGCGCTTGCGCGTCGGCGCGCCGAAACCGGCGCGGGCCAGGCAACGCCTGCAACCGGCGGAGTGACCCGATGCGCCGGATGATGGCCGCGATCGTTGCGCTTGTGCTGCTGGCTGCGCCTGCGGTGCATGCCGTGCAGCCCGACGAGATCATGTCGGATCCCGTGAAGGAGGCGCGCGCGCGCGAATTGTCGCGCGAGCTGCGCTGCATGGTCTGCCAGAACCAGTCGATCGACGATTCCGATGCGCCGCTGGCGCGCGATCTGCGGCTGCTGGTGCGCGAGCGCATCGCAGCGGGCGACAGCAATTCCCAGGTGCTGGACTTCCTGGTCGCGCGCTACGGCGAGTTTGTGCTGCTGAAGCCGCGCTTCGAGCGGCAGACCATGCTGCTGTGGCTGCTCGCGCCTGTGCTGCTGGCTGCCGGCGGGCTTGCGCTGTGGTGGCAAAACCGGCGCCGCGCGCGAAGTGGCGCTGATGGTGCAGCATTGCCGCTCACGCCCGACGAAGAGGCGCGGCTCGCCGCCCTGACGTCCGACGACGCCCCATCGCGGTAACGGCCTCGGCTCGTTGGCCCGTCAGCGAACCGGCGACAAGAGCGCTTCGGCGGCGGTTGCCGGAACCCTCATAAGTTCCTGTAAATCTGCGCTTTTTTAACCTGCGCCAAACTGCCGCAGCGCTGGCGGCCTTCATTACAAAAGTTTAACCTCGCAGCCAGCCCACGGTAAGGCGGAGATCCCCATGTTCAGGTCCGTAAGGTGCCGCTGTCAGGCATCGCATGAATTTCAAGGCCCTGGAGACCTCCGTATGACCGACCGTCCCGACCTCACGAACCTTCCGTCCTACCGGCAGCCCCGCCGTTCGGTGTTTTCCGCGCGCAGAATTGCGCTGATGGCCTCGGTCGTCGCCGGTCTCGGCGTCGCCGTTCATGGCTTCAGCCCGTCGACGTCGCCCGCCGATTTGTTCTCCAGCCCGGCGCATGCGCAGGTCAATAACGAGGTCAAGAAGGTCGAGCGTCCGATCGGCTTTGCCGACATCGTCGAGCGGGTGAAGCCCTCGGTGATCTCGGTGAAGGTCAACATCAAGGAGAAGACCGCGAGCAATGATGACGGCGATGATTCCGCCTCGCCGTTCCAGCCAGGCTCGCCGATGGAGCGCTTCTTCCGTCGCTTCGGCGGTCCTGATGGCATCCCCGGTCTGAAGGGCGGCCGTGGCCGCGTCGTGCAGGGCCAGGGCTCCGGCTTCTTCATCTCGGCGGACGGATTTGCCGTGACGAACAACCACGTCGTCGACGGCGCCGACAAGGTTGAGGTCACCACAGACGACGGCAAGACCTACAGTGCCAAAGTGATCGGCACCGACCAGCGCACCGACCTTGCCCTGATCAAGGTCGAGGGCGGCTCCAACTTCCCGTTCGCGAAACTTGCCGACGGCAAGCCGCGGATCGGTGATTGGGTGCTCGCGGTCGGCAATCCCTTCGGCCTCGGTGGTACCGTGACCGCCGGTATCGTCTCGGCCAGCGGCCGCGACATCGGCAACGGCCCGTATGACGATTTCATCCAGATCGACGCCCCCGTGAACAAGGGCAATTCCGGCGGTCCGGCCTTCAACACCGACGGCGAGGTGATGGGCGTCAACACGGCGATCTACTCGCCTTCCGGCGGCAGCGTCGGCATTGCGTTCTCGATTCCCGCCAACACGGTGAAGAGCGTGGTCGCCCAGCTCAAGGACAAGGGCTCGGTCAGCCGTGGCTGGATCGGTGTGCAGATCCAGCCCGTGACATCCGACATCGCCGACAGCCTCGGCATGAAAAAGGCCGAAGGTGCGCTGGTGGCCGAGCCGCAGAAGGATGGCCCGGCTGCAAAAGCTGGCATCGAATCCGGTGACGTGATCACGTCGGTCAACGGCGAATCCGTCAAGGATGCCCGCGAGCTCGCCCGCACTATCGGCGGCATGGCACCCGGCGCGTCCGTGAAGCTCAACGTTCTGCACAAGGGGCAGGACAAGGTCGTGAACCTCACCCTCGGCCAGCTGCCGAACACGGTCGAGGCCAAGGCCGACACCGATAACGACAGCGGCAGGGGCGCGAGCAAGGGCACCGATGTGCCGAAGCTCGGCATGACGGTTGCGCCCGCCAACTCCGTCGCCGGCGCCGGCAAGGACGGCGTTGTGGTCACCGAAGTCGATCCGAAGAGCGCCGCGGCCGAGCGCGGCTTCAAGGAGGGTGACGTGATTCTCGAAGTCGGCGGCAAGAGCGTGAGCACTGCCGGCGACGTCCGCGAGGCCATCAATACGGCCCGCTCCGACAACAAGAACAGCGTCCTGATGCGCGTGAAGAGCGGCGGCCAGTCGCGCTTCGTCGCGGTGCCCATCGCCAAGGGCTAAGGCGCCTCAGGAGGCTTACGAAATGAAGGTGTCGCCGGCATCAGTCGCCCCCGCCGTCGGCACTCTTCCGGGGAGCAGCGCAACGCTTGCTCCCCGCGCCTACCTTCCGGTGGAATTACGCCCCCCTCCGTCGGAAGGCCTAGGGCGGTGAGGTCCCCCCAGCTTCACCGCCCGCCCTTTTTGCCTGGCCAGGTCTGGTTCGCCTGGCTTGCATGCGATTGCCGCTCGCGCCATGTTTAGAGAAGGTTGACCTCCTTGACCGCCGCCGAACGCACGATGCGCCTCCTCATCATTGAAGACGACCGCGAGTCCGCCGACTATCTCGTGAAGGCGTTTCGCGAGGTCGGGCATATTGCCGACCACGCCGGCGACGGCGAGGAGGGCCTCGCCATGGCCGAGAACGGCGATTACGACGTGCTGGTGGTCGACCGCATGCTGCCCAAGCGCGACGGGCTGTCTCTGATCGGTGCGCTGCGCGACAAGGACGACCCGACGCCAGTGCTGATTCTCTCCGCGCTGGGCCAGGTGGACGATCGCATCAAGGGACTGCGCGCCGGCGGCGACGACTATTTGCCGAAACCGTATTCGTTCGCCGAGTTGCTCGCCCGCGTCGAAGTGCTGTCGCGCCGCCGCGGCGGCCCGGCGGAAGACACGCTCTACCGTGTCGGCGACCTTGAGCTCGACCGGCTCTCCCACCGCGTCGCCCGCGGCAAGGACGAGCTGACGCTGCAGCCGCGGGAATTCCGCTTGCTCGAATATCTGATGAAGCATGCCGGACAGGTTGTCACGCGCACCATGTTGCTGGAGAACGTCTGGGACTATCATTTCGATCCGCAGACCAACGTGATCGACGTGCACATTTCGCGGCTGCGCTCCAAGATCGACAAGGGATTCGAGCGGCCGCTGCTGCACACGATCCGCGGCGCCGGGTACATGATCCGTGACGGCATTCGGTAAACTCGTCCGCACCACGGCATTCCGGCTGACGCTGGTCTATCTGCTGCTGTTCGCGATGTTCGCCGCCTCGCTGCTCGGCTATTTCGCGTGGAACACGCGGCGGCTGATCACCGAGGAGATCACCCAGACGGTCAATTCCGAGACCGCGGAGATCAACGAGATCTACGGACGCCGCGGCCTGTTCGGCCTCGTGCGCACGATCGAATATCGGGCGCTGCGACCGGGCGCCAATCTCTACCTCGTCACCACGCCGACCGGACAGGCGGTCGCCGGCAATGTCGGCTCGCTGGCCCCTGGCGTGATGGCGACGCGCGGCTGGTCGGAGACCGCCTACCGGCGCCTCGAGGATGCGGATGACCGCGACCATCGCGCGCTGGTGCGCGTCACCGAATTGGAAAACGGTTTCCGTCTCCTGATCGGCCGCGACCTCGCCGAGCGGCGACGCTTGTTCAGCATCGTCGCCAAGGCGGCGCAATGGTCGATCCTGATCGTCGTCGTGCTTGGTCTCGGCGGCGGCGTCTTCGTCGCGCGCCGGGTGCTGACGCGCATCGACGCGATGTCAGGTACGGCGCATCGCATCATGACCGGAGATCTCAGCGAGCGCTTGCCGGTCGGGCGCAGCGGCGACGAGCTCGACCGCCTCGCCGAGAACCTCAACGCCATGCTGGAGCGGATCGAGGCGCTGATGGCGGGGTTGAAAGAGGTCTCGGACAACATCGCCCACGACCTCAAGACGCCGCTGACGCGCCTGCGCAACCGCGCCGAGGAGGCGCTGGCGAAATCGGGTTGCGAGACCGATTATCGCGCGGCGCTGGAACGCACCATCGAGGAATCCGACGGGCTGATCCGTACCTTCAACGCGCTGCTGATGATCGCGCGCGCGGAGTCCGGCCAGGCGCGCGGCAACATGGATGATTTCGATGCGGCCGATGTCGCCGGCGGAATCCACGAGCTTTACGAGCCGCTCGCCGAAGACGACGGCATGACCTTGAAGGTCAAGACCCAGGCTGCACCCATTCACGGCAACCGCGAATTGATCAGCCAGGCGCTCGCCAACCTCGTCGAGAACGCGATCAAGTACGGCAAGCCCGCCACCCAGTCGGCGGGGTCAGTGATCAGCATGGACGCACGTCAGATCACGATCGAGGCCAGGCGCGAAGGCGATCAGGTGCTGCTGAGTGTCACCGACCACGGCCCCGGCATCCCCGAAGCCGACCGCAAGCACGTCGTCGAGCGGTTCGTGCGGCTGGAGGCGAGCCGCACCATGCCGGGCTCGGGCCTCGGCCTCAGTCTCGCGTCTGCCGTCGCCACCTTGCATGGGGGCGAATTGCGGCTGAGCGACGCGCAGCCCGGTCTCGTCGCCACGCTGCTGCTGCCGGCGCGCGCCGGTGCGGGCGACAGGGTTGCTCCTCCAGTAGCGGATGTGCCACAGAAGGTGGCATGAACCACTCCGCGCCGGGAAACGCGGACAAGCATGGTGAGAGCCTCGCCGCCCGCTTCGCGGAGGCTCCCCATATTGCCGCTTCCGCATCAGACGAACGACGTTTTGAAAGTTGGCTGACCGAACTCGAGCCCGCACAACGGGCCCGTGTTGAAGCGCTGCTGGTCCATCGCTTTGCCCGGCCTGTTCTCTGCGGAATCGCGGAATTCTCGCCTTATTTGTTTGATCTGATGCGCGCTGATCCATCGCGCCTGGTCCGGCTGCTCGAATGCGAACCGGATACGCATCTCGCTACGTTGATCGCGGAAGCGAGGGCCGCTGTGCTGGCCGCACCTGACGAAGCCGAGGTGATGCGTCTGCTCCGTCGCATGAAGGCGGAGGCGGCGCTCCTGATCGCGCTGTGCGACATCGGCGGGGTCTGGCCGGTGATGCGGGTGACGGCCGCGCTGACCGACCTCGCTGTCTCCGCGGTGCAGGCTGCGCTCCAATATTTGCTGCGACAGGAAGCCGCACGTGGAAAAATCCAGCCGCCGGATCCGGAGGCGCCGGAAGAGGGCTGCGGCCTGATCGTGCTTGCCATGGGCAAGATGGGTGCGGGCGAGCTGAACTATTCCAGCGACGTCGATCTGATCGTGTTCTTCGACCCCGATGCCACGACGCTCGCGCCAGACATCGAGCCGCAACCGTTCTTCGTCCGGGTGACACAAGGCATGGCGCGCATCCTCCAGCAGCGCACCTACGACGGTTATGTGTTCCGGGTGGACCTGCGGCTGCGGCCCGATCCCTCCTCGACCCAGGTCGCGATCTCCCGCGACGCGGCGTTGAACTATTACGAGCGGGAAGGGCGCACCTGGGAACGCGCCGCGATGATCAAGGCGCGGGCCTGCGCCGGCGATCCCAAGGCAGGCGAGGCGCTGCTGGCCGAAATCGCGCCCTTTGTCTGGCGCAAGCATCTCGATTTCGCCGCGCTTGCCGATGTGCACGATATGAAGCGGCAGATGCAAACCTACCGCGGCCAGAGCGAGATCGCCGTCGAGGGCCACAACGTCAAGGTCGGCCGCGGCGGTATCCGCGAGATCGAGTTCTTCGCCCAGACCCAGCAACTCATCGCCGGTGGCCGTAATCCGGAGCTGCGGGTGCGGCCGACGCTCGCCGCGCTCGACATTCTCGCGTCCAGCAACTGGATCACGGATTCCGCACGTGACGAGTTGACCACCGCCTACGAATTCCTGCGCCGGGTCGAGCATCGCCTCCAGATGATCGCGGACGAGCAAACCCATGCGCTGCCTGAGGCCAAGGAGGCGGTCGAACGTTTCGCCTGGTTCTTCGGGTATGAGAGCCGCGAGACGTTCGCGCGCGATCTGCTGCGCCAGCTCGAGATCGTCCAGGGCCATTACCAAAAACTGTTCGAAGGCGACGATCCGGCCGGCTCAGCGAGCCTGCCCCCGATCGACTATCGGGCTGGTCCGGACGATCCGCGCCTGCTTCAGCATTTGGCAACGCTCGGCTTCAAGAAGCCCGCCGCCGTGGCGCAGACCATCTGCGACTGGCTCATCGGCGACTATCGCGTGTTCCGCAACGAGCAGACGCGGAACGCCTTTGTCGAGTTCGTGCCGGCGCTGATTGACGGTCTCGCGCATGCCGAGGAGCCGGACCGCGCCGTCGTGGCGTTCGACCATTTCCTCCGGGCGCTCCAGCGCGGCGGCCGGCTGATCACGCTGCTCGGCCAGAACCGCGACCTCGTCGCGCTCGTGGCTCTCGTGCTTGGCGCGGCGCCCCGCTTGGGCGAGATGCTGGCGCGGCAGCCGCAGCTGATGGATGGCCTGATCGATCCGCGCTTCTTCGGCGCGATGCCGAACAAGCAGGAATTGTCGGCGCGGTTGGCGACCACGGTGCAGGACGCGAGCTCCTACGAGGAATTTCTGGACCGCCTGCGTCTGTTCGGACAGGAGAGCCTGTTCCTGATCGGCACGCGCATTCTCTCGGGCACCGTTTCGGCGCAGCAGGCGAGCACGGCCTTTGCGGATGTCGCGGAAGGCATCGTCGACACCGTGCACGGCCTCGTCGCCGAGCGTTTCGCCGACCAGCACGGGCGGATCAAGGGCCAGCAGACCGCCATCATCGCGATGGGCCGGCTCGGGAGCCGCGAGATGACGGCGTCCTCGGATCTCGATTTGATCCTGCTTTACGATTTCGACAGCGACAATCCGGACTCCGACGGCGAGAAGTCGCTCCAGGGCGCGCATTATTTCGCGCGTTTCACCCAGCGTCTGATCAGCGCCTTCACCACCCGCACCAATTACGGCGTGCTCTATGAGATCGACATGCGGCTGCGGCCCTCGGGGCGCGCAGGTCCGGTGGCATCGAGCCTCGTCTCCTTCGCGGACTACCAGGCCAATGAGGCCTGGACCTGGGAGCACATGGCATTGACGCGCGCGCGCGTGGTCTCGGCGTCGCCCGAATTTGCTGCGCGGATCGAGCGCATCATCCGAGAGGTCCTGACCCGCCGCCGCGACCCCGTGATCACCGCCAACGACGTCGCCGACATGCGTCGTGCCATCGCACAGGAGAAGGGCGAGACCGACCATTGGGACCTGAAATACGCCTCCGGCGGCATGGTCGATATCGACTTCATTGCGCAATATCTCCAGCTCGTGCACGCCCATCACAAGCCTGACATTCTCGACGTCGGAACGGTGCAGGTGCTGGAAAATGCCGCAAGGCTCGGCGTGCTGTCGCACTCGGAAGCGGAAATCCTGCGCGCGGCGGCGCGGCTCTATCACGATCTGACGCAGATCCTGCGGCTCTGCGTCAGCGACCGCTTCAAGCCGGAGACGGCGGGCACCGACCTTCAGCGCGTGATGGCACGCGCCGGCGACGCGCCGGATTTCTCCTCGCTGGAGGCGCGGGTGCGGGAAACGCAGGCCGAGGTGAGAAGGGTATTCCGGGAGATCGTGGAAGGTGGCGCTTCATAGGCCGAGGCATTGCATCGCCGAGCTGCAGCGATCCATCGACGCGTCCAAGTTCTCGTCTTTGGCTGGACAGGTGACTGGCAGCCGGCCGCTCGGATTGACGTCGCCGAACAGGACCGCGGCCAAGGCCGCAGCGCCGTGCGATCGAGCCATGGCCGGTCGTCGGCGAGAGCTTTGCCGGCGGTCCAGCTGAGTCCAAGTGCAAGCCAGGTCGCAGCCGTCAGGCGCATCGCGATGGGGCGAAGCCGGATGTTCCGCGTCATGAAAATCCATCCTCGTGGCGGGTCCCAAAAGGATGGGGCATTCAGCCGAGAAAAGGAAGCGCAGCGCGAGCTGCGGCGCGTGTTCAGTGCGCTTCCGGAAGGGACGTCGTCTGCTTGAGCGAGGTCAGGGCTTCGAGCACGTTCGGCTCGAGGCCCGCGCCGCCGGCATCGAGATGTGCGAAGATCGCGCGCTTCATGCGGGGATCCCAGAACTTTTTGATGTGGTCGGCGATCCCAGGCACGGCCTTGTCGTGGCCCTGGCTGCGAAAAAACGTACCGATCTGGTTGGCCATGTAGATGAGGCGGTCAGCAGGCGACGACATCAATGATCTCCGGAGCACGATGAGCCGTGATGCGGCCCTGGTGCGTGAACGCTTCAAACCCGTCGCTGCGGGCAATTGCAATCAGCGTGATGCCGGCCGCAGCCGCGGTGCGCACGGCAAGCGCGGTAGGGGCGGAGACCGCGACCATGACGGGCGCACCGATGGCGGCCGTTTTCTGCACCATCTCGACCGAGAGGCGGCTCGTCAGCAGCACGACCCCGGTGCTTGCGTCCGTCCGGCTGCGCGCCAGCGCGCCGGCGAGCTTGTCGAGCGCGTTGTGACGGCCGACATCTTCGCGCAGCGCCACGATGCCGTTCGAGGCCGACCAGAAGGCGGCTGCATGCACCGCGCGGGTCTGCATGTTGATCGATTGCAGGGGCGCGATCGCCTGCATCGCCGTCATGATCTGTTGTGGCGCGAAGGTCTGCCCCTGCGGCACGACAGCGGCGGGCCGCACGGCCTCGGCGATCGACTCGACGCCGCAGATGCCGCAACCGGTGGGACCGGCGATGTGGCGGCGGCGTTCGCTGACGCGTGCGGCGTTGTCCTGCCCGAGCCACATGCGCAGCTCGATGCCGTCATCGAGGCGAACGACATCGAGGGACTTGATGTCGTCAACCGATCCGATGATGCCCTCGTCCAGGCTGAAGCCGACGGCGAAATCTTCCAGGTTCTGCGGCGTCCCCATCATGACGGCGTAGGTGCCGCCATTGTAGGTCAGCGCCAGCGGCGTTTCCTCAGGGATCAGCCGCGTGCCTTCGGACGTGACACCGTCGCGCCAGATCTCGCGGTCGAGGGCCTGGACCGGCACGTGCATGCGGCTACTCCGCGGCCTCGGCGGGCGCGATGCGGCGGGACTGCCGGGCCTGCTCGTCGTAGCTCTTCTGCCAGTCGGACGGGCCGTTCGAAGGCGAGATCTGCACCGCCGTCACCTTGTATTCGGGACAGTTGGTCGCCCAGTCCGAATAGTCGGTCGTGATCACGTTGGCCTGCGTGTCCGGATGATGGAAGGTGGTGTAGACGACACCAGGCGATACGCGGTCAGTGATCTCCGCGCGCAGCGTGGTCTCGCCGGCGCGGCTCGCCAGCCGAACCCAGTCGCCGTCGCGCACGCCGCGCAACTCGGCATCGTGCGGATGGATCTCCAGCCGATCCTCGGCGTGCCAGACCACGTTCTCGGTGCGCCTTGTCTGCGCGCCGACATTGTACTGGCTGAGGATGCGGCCTGTGGTGAGCAGCAGCGGGAAGCGGGGGCCGGTGCGCTCGTCGGTCGCGACATATTCGGTGATGATGAACTTGCCCTTGCCCCGGACGAAACCGTCGATATGCATCACCGGCGTGCCCTCCGGCGCCGTCTCGTTGCAAGGCCACTGCACCGAGCCGAGCTCGTCGAGCTTGGCGTAGGAGACGCCGGTGAAGGTCGGCGTCAGGGCCGCGATCTCGTCCATGATCTCGGAGGGATGGCTGTAGTTCATCTCGAAGCCCATCGCCTTGGCAAGGCCGATGGTGACCTCCCAGTCGGCCATGCCGTTCTTCGGCGACATCACCTTGCGGACGCGCTGGATACGGCGCTCGGCATTGGTGAAGGTGCCGTCCTTCTCGAGGAAGCTCGAGCCGGGCAGGAACACGTGAGCGTAGTTCGCGGTCTCGTTGAGGAAGAGGTCGTGAACGATGACGCATTCCATCGCCGACAGCGCCGCCACCACGTGCTTGGTGTTGGGGTCGGACTGGAGAATGTCCTCGCCTTGCACGTAGAGGCCCATGAACGTGCCTTCGATCGCGGCATCGAACATGTTGGGGATGCGCAGGCCCGGCTCGGGGTTGAGCTTGACGTCCCACATCGCCTCGAACTGCTCGCGCACGGCATCGCCCGCGATGTGGCGATAGCCGGGTAGCTCGTGGGGGAACGAACCCATGTCGCAGGAGCCCTGCACGTTGTTCTGGCCGCGCAGCGGATTCACGCCGACGCCGGGTCGGCCGATGTTACCGGTCGCCATCGCAAGGTTGGCGATCGCGATGACGGTGGTCGAGCCCTGGCTGTGTTCGGTGACGCCGAGGCCATAATAGATCGCACCGTTGCCGCCGGTGGCGTAGACGCGAGCCGCTTCGCGCAACGTTTTCGGATCGACGCCGGTGAGGATGGCGGTGGCTTCCGGGCTGTGCTTCGCTTGCACGACGAAGGCGGCCCATTCCTCGAACTCGCTCCAGTCGCAGCGCTCGCGCACGAAGGCTTCGTCGACGAGGCCTTCGGTGACGATGACATGCGCCAGCGCGGTGACGACCGCGACGTTGGTGCCGGGCATCAAGGGCAGATGCAGCGCCTTCACGTGCGGCGATTCCACCATTTCAGTGCGTCGCGGATCGATCACGATCAGCTTGGCGCCCTGACGCAGCCGCTTCTTCAGGCGGGAGGCGAAGACGGGGTGAGCCGAGGCCGGATTGGCGCCGATGATGACGGCGACATCGGTGTCCTCCACCGAGTCGAAATCCTGCGTACCGGCTGACGTGCCGAAGGTGACCGAAAGCCCGTAGCCGGTCGGCGAGTGGCAGACGCGCGCGCAGGTGTCGACATTGTTGTTGCCGAAGCCGGCTCGGATCAGCTTCTGCACCAGATAGGTTTCTTCATTGGTGCAGCGGGACGAGGTGATGCCGCCGATGGCATCGCGCCCGTACTTCTTCTGGATGCCGCGCATCTTGGCCGCGGCAAACGAGAACGCTTCGTCCCAGGACACTTCCTTCCAGGGATCTTCGATCCGTTCGCGGATCATCGGCTTGAGAATGCGTTCCCCGTGGTTGGTGTAGCCCCAGGCAAAGCGTCCTTTGACGCAGGAGTGGCCTCGATTGGCCTTGCCGTCCTTGTACGGCACCATGCGCACCACTTCCTCACCGCGCATCTCGGCCTTGAACGCGCAGCCGACGCCGCAATAGGCGCAGGTGGTGACCACCGAATGCTCGGGCTGGCCGATCTCGATGACGGACTTCTCCGTCAGCGTCGCAGTCGGGCAGGCCTGCACACAAGCGCCGCAGGAGACGCATTCCGAGCCAAGGAAGCTCTCGTTCATTCCGGGGGAGACGCGGCTGTCGAAGCCACGGCCGGAGATGGTCAGCGCGAAAGTGCCTTGCACTTCCTCGCAGGCGCGGACGCAGCGGGAGCAGACGATGCATTTGGACGGATCATAGGTGAAGTAGGGATTGGACTCGTCCTTCGGCATCCAGGCGGCATTTATCTCGCCGTCGGACTTGGCGAAGACGTGGTTCTCGCCCTCATAGCCGTAGCGCACCTCGCGCAAGCCCACGGCGCCGGCCATGTCCTGCAATTCGCAGTCGCCATTTGCGCCGCAGGTGAGGCAGTCGAGCGGATGGTCGGAGATGTAGAGCTCCATCACGCCCTTGCGCAGCTGCTTCAACCGCTCGCTCTGGGTGTGGACGACGAGGCCGTTCATCACAGGCGTGGTGCAGGAGGCCGGGGTGCCGGCGCGGCCCTCGATCTCGACGACGCAGAGCCGGCAGGAGCCGAACGCATCGACCATATCGGTCGCGCAGAGCTTTGGAATCTGGTGGCCGGCATCCATCGCGGCGCGCATGATCGAGGTACCCTCGGGCACCGTGACCTCATTGCCGTCGATGGTCAGCGTCACCATCGTTTCCGACTTGGAGCGCGGCGTGCCGAAGTCGATTTCTTCGATCAGGGACATGGTCGTTCTCCTATTCCGCGGCCTGAAGCGTGGTCGGGGCCGGGACAAAATCCTCCCGGAAATGCCTCAATGCGCTGAGCACGGGGTAGGGCGTGAAGCCGCCGAGTGCGCAGAGCGAGCCGAACTTCATGGTGTTGCAGAGGTCTTCGACGAGCGCCAGGTTTTCGGTGACCCGCTCGCCGCGGATGATCTTGTCGATGGTCTCGACGCCGCGGGTCGAGCCGATGCGGCAGGGCGTGCACTTGCCGCAGGACTCGACGGTGCAGAACTCCATGGCGAAGCGCGCCTGCTTGCGCATGTCGACGCCGTCGTCGAAGACGACGATGCCGCCATGGCCGATCAGGCCGTGGCGCGCGGCGAAGGCCTCATAGTCGAACGGGGTGTCGAACAGCGCGCGCGGAAAGTAGGCGCCGAGCGGGCCGCCGACCTGAACGGCGCGAACCGGTCGGCCTGTGAAGGTGCCGCCGCCGATGTCATCGACGAGTTCGCCGAGTGTCACGCCGAACGCGGTCTCGAACAACCCACCGTGGCGGATGTTGCCGGCGAGCTGAATCGGCATGGTGCCGCGCGAGCGCCCCATGCCGAAATCGGCATAGGCCCTGGCGCCTTCGGCAAGGATGAAGGGGATGGCGGCGAACGACAGCACGTTGTTGATGACCGTCGGCTTGCCGAACAGGCCGTGATGCGCCGGCAGCGGCGGCTTGGCACGCACCAGGCCGCGACGGCCTTCGAGGCTTTCCAGCAGCGAGGTCTCTTCGCCGCAAACGTAAGCGCCGGCGCCGACGCGCACTTCGATATCGAAGCTGTACGTCGAGCCGCCGATCTTGTCGCCGAGATAGCCGCCCCGCCTTGCCGCTGATATCGCGGCCTTCATCGCTTCGACCGCGTGCGGATATTCGCTGCGGATGTAGATGTAGCCCTTGGTGGCGCCGACCGTGATGCCTGATGTCGTCATGCCCTCGATGACGAGGAAGGGATCGCCTTCCATGATCATGCGGTCGGCGAAGGTGCCGCTGTCGCCTTCGTCGGCATTGCAGACGATGAATTTGCGATCGGCCTTGGCTTGCGCGACCGTCTTCCACTTGATGCCGGTCGGGAAGCCGGCGCCGCCGCGTCCGCGCAGGCCTGACGCCGTTACTTCGTTGAGGATCGCGTCCGGGACCAGCGACAGCGCGCGCTCGAGACCCTTGTAGCCGCCATGGGCACGGTAATCCTCGAGCGAACGCGGATCGATCACGCCGCAGCGGGCGAAGGTGAGGCGGGTCTGGCGCTTCAGCCAGGGAATTTCGTCCGCAACGCCGAGCCGCAGCGCGTGCGGTCCGTCGCTCGCCATGGACTCGAATACGGAGGCGACGTCTTCTGCGCTGACCGGGCCGTAGGCGATGCGACCCTTCAGCGTTGCCACCTCGACCATCGGCTCCAGCCAGCAGAGCCCGCGTGATCCGGTCCTGATGATCTCGACCGGCAGGCCGCTGATGGCCGCGGCCTGCTCGAACGCGACGGCAATCTCATCGGCGCCGACGGCAATGGCTGCGGCATCGCGAGGAATGAAGATCTTCATGTTCATCGCTGCGCCTCCGCGACCAGCGCGTCGATGCGCTTCTCGTCGAGCCGGCCAACGAGGCGGCCATCGAGCATCGCGGACGGCGCGGTCGCGCACAGCCCGAGGCAGTAGATCGGTTCCAGCGTGACGCGATCATCCGCCGTGGTGTTGCCGAGCGAGACCCCAAGCTTCGCCTCGGCGCGCGCTGCCAGCGCATCGCCGCCGGCGGCCTGGCAGGCCTCCGCGCGGCACAGCTTCAGCACATGGCGGCCGGCCGGCTTGTGGCGGAAGTCATGGTAGAAGGTGAAGACGCCGTGGACCTCGGCGCGCGACAGGTTCAGCGCCTGCGCCACCATGGGAATCGCGGCCTGCGGCACGTAGCCGAATGCCTCCTGAAGCGCGTGCAGAATCACCAGGGTCGCGCCTTCCTGACCGGCATGTTCGGCGATGATCTCCGCGCCGCGCGTCTCTTCCCAAGAGTCGTAACAAGGCTCGTAAACCGCTGTCATTCTTCGTTCTCAAATTGAGCGTCCGTTCCGCGCAAACTATTTGGAATCGTTCGAAGATCAATAAAGCTGTCTCATGCTGCGATTGCGAATTCAGATCGATTGGAAACCGCAATCGATCGATACGATCAGGTAATGAAACTTGAATCGCTCGAGGGTTTTTGCGTGTTGATGCAGGCCCGGCGTGATAGCTTGCATGCCACGACAGATGCGCAGGGGACGGACGGTTGATCGACAAGCTTGAACTGCTGCTGGCGCTGGCCAAGGAGCGGCATTTTGGACGGGCCGCGGAGGCCTGCGGCGTTACCCAGCCGACCATGTCGACCGGGCTCAAGCAGCTCGAGGAGATTCTGGGCGTGATGCTGGTGCAGCGTGGGTCCCGGTTTCAGGGCTTTACCCCCGAGGGCGAGCGAACGCTCGACTGGGCGCGGCGGATCGTGGGCGATGCGCGCGCGATGCGCGACGAGATCAACGGACTGAAGCGCCAGCTCTCCGGCGAGATCCGCATTGCGGCGATTCCGACCGCGCTCGGCATGGTCGCGTCGCTGACGACGCCGTTCCGCGCGCGGCATCCCGAGGTGCGTTTCAGCATCCGCTCGACGACCTCATCGGAGGTGCTTGGGCTGCTCGAGAATCTCGAGGTCGATGCCGGGCTGACCTATATCGAGAACGAGCCGATCGGGAAGGTGCGCACCATTCCGCTTTACAACGAGAGCTATCGCCTGCTCACCGCGCCCGATGCGATGTTCGGCGACCGCGAGACGGTGACCTGGACCGAGGTCGGGCAGGTGCCGTTGTGTCTGCTGACACCTGATATGCAGAACCGCCGCATCATCGACCGTGCGCTGCGCTCGGTCGGCGCCGAGGCGACGCCCACCCTGACCTCGAACTCGCTGCTGGTACTGTTCACCCATGTCAAGACCGGACGCTGGGCCAGCGTGATGCCGGCCAAGCTCGCCGAGACCCTCGGTCTGTCCGACAAGGTCCGCACGATTCCGATCGTCGACCCCGAGGTCAATTACAGCGTTGGCCTGGTGATTCCGCAGCGCGACCCGATGACGCCGCTGATCGCAGCGCTGGTCAATGTCGCGCGCGAAGTGGCTCCGAGCCTGCAATCGTAAAGCTGATCGCATCTGGTGTGCACGATGGGGCGGCATCGGCACTGGGCTCGCTTCCCGCTTGCGGGAGAGGGTTGGGGAGAAGGTGTCTCCGCAACGGGACAATCCCCAAGAGGAAAGAACCCTCGCCCCGCCACGCTCTGCGAGCGTGTCGGCCTCTCCCGCAAGCGGGAGAGGCGGAGCAAACCCGCAAACAGTCCTCGTGAAATTCACGCCGCCGCCGATATCCCGGCGCCGGCCTTGATCGCATCGCGCGGCAGCGTCACGCGGACCACGGTGCCGGCTTCCAGCCTGGAGCGCAGCCGCATCGAGCCGCCGTGGAGCTGCGCCAGCGAGCGGGCGATCGCAAGGCCAAGGCCGGAGCCGTGATAGGTCTTGGTGAGCTGGCTCTCGACCTGCTCGAAGGGGCGTCCGAGCCGGGCCAGCGAGTGCGGCGCGATGCCGATCCCGGTGTCGGCGATCATCAGCACGATCTTGTCCTCGAGCTGCCGGCTGCGCACCACGATGCGTCCGCCGTCGGGCGTGAACTTCACCGCGTTGGACAGCAGGTTCACGACGATCTGCTTGGTGGCGCGGCGGTCGGCGACGACGGAGATGGATTTCTCGATGTCGGCATCCAGAGTCAGGTTCTTGTCCTGGGCCCGGCCGGAGACGACGCGCAGGGATTCGGCCAGCGTCCGCGACAGGTCGAGCTCTTCCATGTCGAGCTTCATCCGGCCGGCCTCGATCTTGGACATGTCGAGGATGTCGTTGATGACCTCGAGCAAATAGTGCCCGCTGGTCAGGATGTCGTGGCAATATTCCTGGTACTTCTCTGAGCCGAGCTCGCCGAACATGCCCGAGCCCATGATCTCGGAGAAGCCGATGATGGCATTGAGCGGCGTGCGCAGCTCATGGCTCATATTGGCGAGGAATTTCGACTTGGTCTGGTTGGCTTCCTCGGCCCGGGTCTTCTCGCGTTGGTACTTCTCGGCGAGATCGGCGAGCTCGATCGTCTGGCGTTCCAGCGCCGCCTGCGAGCGCTTGAGGTCGATGACGGTGGCGCGCAGGCGCAGATCGTTGTCAACGAGCTTCTGTTCGTGCTCCTTGATCCTGGTGATGTCCGTGCCGACGGAGACGTAGCCGCCGTCCTTGGTGCGGCGCTCGCTGATATGCAGCCAGCTGCCGTCGTCGAGCTGCGCCTCGAAAGTCCGTGCGCCCGGGCCTTGGGCCGCGGTCTCGTTGTGGCGGGTGCGGACTTCAGGCATGCGGCCGACTTCCAGCACGGTCTCGTAGGAGGTGCCCGGGATCACGGCCGTATCGGGTAGCTTGTGCAGGCGCTGGAAGTGCGAATTGCAGAGCACCAGGCGGTCGCTCGCGTCCCACAGCACGAAGGCTTCCGGAATGGTCTCGATCGCGTCGCGCAGGCGAAGGTCGGCTTCCACGGTGCGCTCGGCGAGGCTCTTCTGCTCGGTGATATCGACCGCGATGCCGATCAGGTGCATGCCGGCATCGCTGGCGCCGCGGGTCCGCTCGCAGCGGACGCGCAGCCAGATCCAGTGGCCATCGACGTGCTGCATGCGGAAGATCTGGTCGATGTGGTCGATCTTCCCGGAGATCAGCTGGTCGGCGATCTCGAACAGGTCGATGTCGTCGGACTTCACCAGCGCGTTGACCTCGCCGAAGGTCAGGAGCTCGTTGCGGCCGTCGAGGCCGAGCATCGAGAACATCGACTGCGACCAGAAAATCCGGCCGCGCGACAAGTCCCAGTCCCACAGCCCGCAGCGGCCGCGATTGAGCGCAGTGTCGATTCGGCCGCGCACGGCATCGTTGATGAGGTCGCCTTCGCGGGCGCGGGTCGACTGCCAGTGGAAGGCGAAACCGAGGATCAGGACGACGAAGCCTGTCGTCGCGGACAGCGTCACCGACAGCGCCGCGTCCGAGCCCCAGATCGGTTCGTTGCGCTCCTGGATCACGGTGACAAGGCCCGGCAGCGACTTGATCGGCCGCGAGGTCGCCAACGCGGCGTTGCCATCAGGCAGCGTCATGCTGGAGACGTCATTGTCGCGCGGCGGCGCGGCGAGCAGCTGGGCGGTGGTGATCGCATCGAGCAGGCGGTCGTTGCCGGCGGGATCATTGTCGATCGGGATGCGGGCAAGGATGCGGCCGTTGACGCCCGCCGAGGTGACGACGACATGGCGGCCCGAGATCCTGGCCCGCGGCGGAATCATGTCGGGGAGCAGTGCCGGCAGGTTCTCGATGTTCTTCAGTCGCTCGCCGCGCACGGAGGTGACGCGGTCGATGCGTTCGGCGAGCAGCTCGGCGAGGGATGAAATGTCGTTCTGGATGACCAGGCGCTTCTGGCGCGTCTGGTCGACGACCTGGACGAACGCGCCGAGGCAGATCGTGATGAGGAAGGCGATGATGAGCGTCGGCACCGCGCGACGCAGCGCCGGCTCTGCGATCAGAAGCCGGTGATAGGCAGGTTTCGCGATCGATTGCGCCAATCCCTTGATCGAATCGGATTGGACGCACGCGTTCGCGGCGTCTGCGCGCGCCATGCCTTCGGCCCCCTGAAAACCTGCTTGCGACGAATTTCGAAAGCAGCCCCACGTCGCTTTCGAATCACAGCGATTTGAATCCACTTTGCGCAGGCTGTCGAGAGTCAACGAAACGTTAACGCGAAATAATTCTTATCCAATGGAGAGTTTCGTGCTGCGAGCCCGCAAACCCACGTGGACGAGGAGTCCGAAACAGGAACGTGCGACTCCTCACACCGTCGCCATCACGCGCGCGGCGGCTCGGCGTGACTGATGACGCGCTTCACGCTCGGGAATGCGCGACGCAGCCGGCGTTCGATCGCGTCGACGTGCTCGTGCACCTTGATCACGCTCATCGATGGCGTGGCGCGGCAGTGGAAGTTGACGATCTCGCCGGCTTCGGTGTTGCGAACGCGCACGTTATGGATGTCGTGGATCTCGCCGCCGGCGGCATATTCGGTCAGCGCCGCGGCGATGGTCTGCACCCTGTCAGGCGCAACGTCGACGCCGAACGGCAGTTCCGGTTCCAGCGGCTCGATATGGACGTCGACCTCGACGTCCGCACCGAACTCTTCCTGGATGTTACGTTCCAGCATGTTGGCGACGTCATGGGCGGCGTCGAGCCGCATCTCGGCGTCGACTTCGAGGTCGATGCTGACGATCAGCTTGGTGCCGAGATCGTGCACCGTGACGTGGTGGATGGCGAGCGCCGAATTGCGCGCGATCACCATGATGCGGTCGCGCACGGTCTCGTTGTCGCGGGCGACGGGGATGGCCGCGAATGAGAGGTCGGCATCGCCGAACGCCTTGCCGAGGGCGGCCTGGGCGTTGCGCTTGATGCTCTCGACGCGGTCGATCGGGTAGGTCCTGGGCACCTTGACGATGCTGTCGATGAAGGTGGTCGCCCCGACCATGCGCACGCGCAGCCGCTCGACCTCGATCACGCCGGGCACGCTGCGGATCGCGACCGTGGCCTTCTCCAGGGCCCCTTCCGGCGCGCGGTCGACCAGCGTGTGCACCGTGGAGCTCGCCATGCGCAGGCCGAGAGCCGCGATCATCACGGCCACGGCGGCGGCTGCCGCGGCGTCACCCCACCAGAAGCCGAAGGCTGCGAGAATCAGGCCCACGATCACGGCACATGAGCCCATCACGTCCGACGCAAAGTGCAGCGCGTCCGCAGCGAGCGCTTCGCTCCTCGTCTCCCGGGCGGCGCGGTGCAGGGCACGGGCGCGCCAGAGATTGACGACGATATCGACGACCAGCAAGACGAACGGGACGGCCGAAATCGTCGGCGGCGGGGTTCCCTCACGCAGATGGCTGTAGGACTGGACCAGAATGCCGCCGGCGAGCACGTAAAGCAGCGCGGTGACGCCCAGCGCCGAGATGCTCTCGAGCTTGCCGTGGCCGTAATGGTGCTCGTCATCGGCGGGCTTGTCGGAGACCCGCACCACCGCCCAGGTGATGATGGTCGCGACCAGGTCGATCGAGGAGTGCAGCGCTTCCGAGATCAGCGCCAGCGATCCGATCGCGATGCCGACGATGAGTTTGGCCGCCGCCATGCCGCCGCTGGCCAGGATCGAGATGGCCGCGACCGATGTCTTGTCGTGTTGTCCGCTCATGGCGGGGGATTTAGCAGCCTAACGGCGAACATCAAGCGACCATCCACAAGCTGTAGTCGCAAGTGAGTTGCAGGAGCGAAGCTGTTGCGAATGCTTCTGAATTGAAGGGCGGTCTACTATGCCACGAGTTCGGTCTTGTAGGGTGGGTTAGCCTTGGGGCTGCGCAAAGCGCAGGCGCTGGGCGTAACCCACCGGTTTGAGCTCCACGGCCAAAGAAGTGGTGGGTTACGCTTCGCCAACCCACCCTACGAGACCGCCGTCGGAACGCCGACTACGGCAGCGTCACCACGATCTTCCCCAGATGCTTGTTCGCCTCCATGTGCTCGAACGCCTTGTCGATGTCGGAAAATGGATAGACCTTGTCGATCGGCAGCTGGAGTTTTCGCGATTCCACCGCGCCCCAGATGTCCTTCCTGACCGCCTCGAAGATCGCGCGGACTTCCTCGAGGCTGCGGGTGCGGAAGGTGACGCCGATATAGCTGATGCGGCGGGCCGCATGCAGGTCGAAGTTGAAATCGGCATGGGTGCCGCCGAGCCGGCCGACATTGACGATGCGGCCGAGCACCTTCGTCGCGGCGAGGTTCTGGTTGGCGACCCGGCCTGACACCTGATCGACGGTGAGGTCGACGCCTTCGCCGCCGGTCGCCTTCAGCACCTCGTCGACCCATTTGGGGTCGGAGGAGTCGACCGCGAGGTCGGCGCCATATTCCTTCAGCCGGCCGCGGCGATAGGCATCGGTCGAGGAGCCGATCACGAGCCTGGCGCCCTTGAGTTTGGCAATTTGCATCGCCATCAGGCCGACGCCCGAGCTGGCGCCCTGGATCAGCACGGCCTGGCCGGGCTGCATGCCGCCGACTGTGACGACGGCATTGTGCATGGTCGCGAGCCCGACGGGCAGGGTCGCGGCCTCCTCGAACGTCATGTCGGAGGGCAGGCGGAACAACCTGCCGTGGTCGGCAAGCGTATACTCCGCGAACGCCGCGCCGCCCGAACCCATGATGCGATCGCCGACCTCCAAGCCCTTGGCGTCCGCTCCGAGCTCGGCAACTTCGCCGGCCCATTCCATGCCAAGCACGGTGCCGACGCCGCCGGCCGCACCGTGCGCGTGGCCCTTGCGCATGCCGGTATCGGCGCGATTGAGACCACAGGCGCGGACCTTGACGAGCACCTGCGTGCCCTCAGGCTTTGGTTGAGCGACGTCGGAAATCCGAGCGCCTTCAGGACCGTAGACATAAGCCTTCATGAATTGCTCTCGCTTCTTGCAGTGATTATTCCGCGGCCTGCGCGTTTGGTTGAGCGATCATGCCTTCGAGCCTGGAACGTATGATGGCCTCCGCTTCGCGCACGATGCGCGAGATGAGCTCGCCGCAGCTCGGGATGTCCTGGATCAGGCCCTGCACCTGGCCGGCCGACCAGATGCCTTCATCCGAATTGCCTGTCGCGTAGACCATCTTGCCGCGGGCGCCGGCGACGAGCTCGCGGATGTCCTCGAACTTGGCGCCCTCCTTCTCCATCGCAACGACCTTGGTCGATATCTCGTTCCTGGCGACGCGCGAGGTGTTGCGCATGGTGCGGAAGATCAGCTCGGTCTCGCGCTCGTCATTGGCCACGATCTTTTCCTTGATGAGCTGGTGGATCGGGCTCTCCTTGGTCGCCATGAAGCGAGTGCCCATGTTGATGCCTTCGGCGCCGAGCGCGAGCGCCGCGACGAGGCCGCGGGCGTCGGCAAAGCCGCCGGAGGCGATCATCGGGATCTTGACCTTGTTGGCGGCGGCCGGGATCAGGATCAGGCCGGGGGTGTCATCCTCGCCGGGATGGCCGGCGCATTCGAAGCCGTCGATCGAGATGGCGTCGACGCCCATCCGCTCGGCCGACAGCGCATGCCGTACGCTGGTGCATTTGTGCACGACCTTGACGCCGTGCTGCTTGAATTCGTCGACATGCTCCTGCGGCTTGTTGCCGGCGGTCTCCACCACCGTGATGCGGCTGTCGATGATGGCGGCGCGGTATTCGGCGTAAGGCGGCGGCTTGATCGCGGGCAGGATGGTGAGGTTGACGCCAAACGGCTTGTCGGTGAGGTCGCGGCAGCGTGCGATCTCCCTGGTCAGGTCCTCCGGCGTCGGCTGGGTCAGCGCGGTGATGAAGCCGAGGGCGCCGGCATTGGCGACCGCGGCGACCAACTCGGCTCGCCCGACCCATTGCATGCCGCCCTGGACGATCGGGTGCTCGACCCCGACGAGCTTCGTGAACCGTGTCTGCAGCATATGTTTCCCCCGCCTGCGTGGCAGGCTCTGTTATCGGTTGATGGGGAAGAGGATGCCGCCGGGGTCGGGAAATGTCTATTGTTGGGGCGTGCGGCGAGGGCGGGGCTGCCTAGCGTAGCAATCCAGGCTGTGCCGTCGCGGACGGCCGGATTGCTTCGTCGCCAGCGCAAGGTTGCCTTGCAATTTTGACGCGGCGTCCTCGCAATCACGGCGGCTACTCCGCCGACAACCGCACCATCTGCCGGCCGCCGTTCATCTCTTTCAGGCTGTTGACGAAGTTTTCGGGGCGCTGCCAGCGATTGGGGACTTTCAAACCCATATACTCGGCGATATCGCCGATGAAGCCCGTGCAGTTGGTCGTCTCTGCGTTCCAGACCGGAGAGCTCGCTTTCAGCTTCTCGATATAGGCGAACACCCGCTTGGCATCGGCCTCGTTGAGGTACACGCGATAGCTCGCGGTCAGATAGTCGGGATCGAGATCGCCGTAGCTTGCGCCGGTCTCTGACGGTACCCAGGTGAAGTAGCCGAGCACGTAACTCCAGGTGTCACCGGCCGGCGTAAGGCCCGCAACCTCGACCGCGCGCTCGCTGGTCTTGCCGTACCAGACGAAGGCATGCCCCCAGCTCGCCGCCGTCCGCGCGCGGAAGTCGACGTAATAGGGGCCTTTCTCGGCGTGCGCCAGCGAGCGCCGCGCCGCTTGCGGTGAGGAGCGCGCCGCGGTGTCGGTCGTGACAAGCGCACTGGCATCGGCCATGCGCTTGTTCGTTTCGCCGTTCGCGCCTTGGTTCGTACCTTGCGCCGAAGCCGAGGCCATCATGCATGCGATCAAGGTCGCAAGCGCGAGGCCCGCAAGGATGCAGGATCCCGATCGATCAGGTTTGTTCGTCACGTTGAGCCCCTCGACTGTCGGCCGCTTCTCGCAGATCCCGCGCGTCGTTTGCGGTGCCTCAGTAGCGCGCGGCGACCGGGGCGGGCGCCTTGCCGATGGGAGCCTTGCCAACCGGGCTCTTGCCGATCGGCATCTTGCCGATCGGGGCCTGTTCGGCCGGATAGACCGGCACGGGCTGGCGGCGCGGCAGATCCGCAGCGTTTGCTGCCGTCACCAGAGCAAGCGTGGCACCCAGAACAATTGCAATCTTCTTCACAGTCATACCCCTAGAAGGTTTGGTCCAAACACGGCTGGTCCGTGCCCCCAGACACGCCCTACAAAAGGGCTGCCGAATGCGTCCACAGTGCGGCATCCCTGCGACAAGTTGGCGGCATTGATCGGCGCGCAGATGTCATGTGTTTCGAAATGTGCGTGGGCACATCAGGCGGCGTCAGGCTGACGGCGCGGTGGCGCGTCTTGTACGTCAGCGAGGCCGTGGAAATGATCGCCCGGCGGTCGCCATCATGTGCGCGCCGAGCCCGCGAGCGCGCCGAGCAGACCGGAGAGGAAGCCGAGGATGAAACGCATGGGCTGTTGGTCGCAGGCAGGCCCATCGTGGTTCGAACCGGATTGTAATTCCGGCCTCCCCCCGAAGCACTGCCCGTGCAACTACAACCTGAACTCGTTCGTCAGTTCGCCGATGCCGTCGATCGCCACGGTCACAATGTTCACCGGCTCCTTCATGACGCCGACGCCGACCGAGGTCCCGACGGCGATGAGGTCGCCGGGCAGCAACGTCATGTCGTGTGAGATCTTGCTGACGAGCGCTTGCGCGCTGAAGATCATGTCGGAGATCGGATAATTCTGCCGCTCGGCGCCGTTGAGGATGGTGCGAACCGCGAGCCTGGCCGGATCGAGGCCGGTCGAGATCACGGGGCCGAACGGGCCGTAATCGTCGATGCCCTTGGCGCGGGCCCATTGCGGGAAGGTGGGATCGCTGGTCAGGATGTCGTTGGCGGTGATGTCGTTGACGCAGGTGTAGCCGAAGATGAAGCCGTCAGCTTCGTCGGGCGAAACGCGCGCGCAGGTCTTGCCGATGACGATGCCGAGCTCGCCCTCGTAGGTGGTCTTGCCGTCGTAGTAGGAGGGACGGCGGATCACGGCACCCGGCGTCGTGATGGTGGTGGTGGCCTTGAGCAGATAGAGCGGCTCCGGTGGCTCGGGCTGGTTCAGCTTGGCCGCGAGCGCGTGAAAATTATTCCAGAGCGCGACGATCTTGCTGGGGGCGCTAGGAGCGAGCAGCTCGACCTCCGACAGCGCCAGCGTCTTGCCCGTCGCAGTATTGCGGCCGAACATCTCGCCCTCATGGACGCTGATTTCAGCTGCGGTCAGCGTGCCGAAGCCGGTGCTGCCGGCGTGGCGGAAGCGCAGCCATTTTTTCGTCTCGGTGCCCATCACGCCACCGCCAGCGCGCGAGGATCAGACCGCGCGGAGACGCCGTCATAGAGGCCGGCGACGCGGGCGCGCTGGGTCACCATCGCCAGCACGGAATCCAGCGCCGGGGTGGGGATTTTGGTCAACCGGCCCATCTCCTGCACCACGGTGACGAGCGGGTCGATCTCCATCGGACGGCCGCGCTCGAGATCCTGCAGCATCGAGGTCTTGTGCGCGCCGACCTTGCGGGCGCCCTCGATGCGGCGCTCGACATCGACGCGGAACTTGACGCCGAAGGTTTCGGCGATGGCTTGCGTCTCCACCATGATCGCCCGCGACAGCGCCCGCGTGGACGGATCGGTGCAGATCACGTCGAGCGTTGCATGGGTCAGCGCGCTGATCGGGTTGAAGCAGACATTGCCCCAGAGCTTGAGCCAGATTTCGTCGCGGATGCGGTCGAGCACCGGCGCCTTCAGGCCGGCCGCGACGAACAGGTCGGCGAGCCGCTGCACGTCCGAGGTGATCTCGCCGGAGGGCTCGCCGAGCGGGAAATTGGTGCCGTAGACGTGGCGGATCACGCCGGGCGCCTCGACCTCGGTGGCGGGATAGACGATGCAGCCGATGGCGCGTTCGGCCCCCAGCTCGCGCCATTGCCGCCCGCCGGGATCGATGCTCTCCAGCGTCGAGTTCTCGTATTCGCCGCCATGCTTGTAAAAATACCAGTAGGGAATGCCGTTGACGGCGGTGACGATGCGGGTGTGGGGCCCGAGCAGCGGCGCCATCTTCTCGATCACGCCGGTGATCGAATGCGCCTTCAGCGTGACGATGACGTAGTCCTGCACGCCGAGCTCGGCCGCGTTGTCGGTGCAGCGGGGATGGACGGTGTGCGTCTCCTCGCCGGCGAGCAGCGTCAGGCCGCGCTCGCGCATGGCGGCGAGGTGCGCGCCGCGCGCGACCAGGCTGACATCGGCGCCTGCGCGCGCCAGCTGCACGCCGAGATATCCGCCGATCGCGCCGGCGCCGTAGATGCAGATCTTCATGAAATCCTCGCGGGGGTAGCGGAATTTGACGACGAGAGATCCGGTCCGGCCCGGATGTGTCCGAGCCGGCCAGGCAGTTGCAGGGAAGAGGCGTGGCCGCTTTAGGCGGCTTGCGGCGTGCTGTTGGTCGCCTCGTCGACGGCGGCCGCGATGTCGCGCATGCTGATGACGGAGACGAGGCTGTAGTCGTCGATCACCGGCAGGTGCCGGATGTGATTCCGATTCATCAGATGCCGGACATGCTCGATCGTGTCGGAGGAGGTGCAGGAGACGAGCTGCTGCACCGACACGAGCTGCGAGACTTTCACGTTGACTGCATTGGCGCCGTGCTCGGCAACCGCGCGCACCACGTCGCGCTCGGTGAACATGCCGACCGCAGTGTTGCCTTCCGAGCGGACCACGTCCTTCACCACCAGCGCGCTGATGTTGTTGGCCCGCATCAGCTTGGCGGCGATACCCACCGTTTCGTTCATTCGCACCGTGACAACGCGCGGCGTCTTCTTGCGCAGAATGTCTCCGACCAGCATGGCAACCTCCCTGGGGTGAACGTGGAGGGAGTGTGGTATACATAATGCCAATCGTCAAGCGCTGGATTTGGCTGATCCGAAAAATCTTGCGGCAGCGATGCTGACGTTTGTTCTCGCAAAACAAAGAAAAAGGGGCGCATCGCTGCGCCCCCTTTCATCAGTCGTATATGGGGGGTCTGGCGGCTCAGGCCGTCCCGGTCTTGGCGCGGGTCTTGGCAGGTGTCTCGGCGCTGCCGGCAGCCGCATTGGCGCTCTCGGCTTCGTTGCCCAGGATGAAGGAGCGGCGCATGGGCTTGATCACGAAGATGGCCATCAGCGCCGCCGTCGCGTTCAGCGCCACGGCCACCACGAACACGGCTTTCCAGCCATAGGCGGCCGAGATCACGCTTGCGAGCGGAACCAGCAACGCGGCGGTACCCTTCGCGGTGTAGAGCATGCCGTTGTTGGTGGTCGCATATTTCGAACCGAAGGTATCACCGCTGGTGGCGGGGAACAGCGAATAGATCTCGCCGAACACGCCGAAATAGACCGCGGTCGCCAGCACGAAGACGAGCGGGATGTGGCCATAGGTCGACAGGGTCAGGAGCATCAGCGCAGCGGTGCCGAACGCGATGAACATGGTGTGCTCGCGGCCGATCGTATCCGACACGAAGCCGAAGAACGGACGTCCGAAGCCGTCGAAGATGCGGTCGAGCGAGATCGCGAAGGTCAGGGCCGCCATCTCGAAGCCGGCGAGCGAAACAGGCGTATCGGCGATCTTGAAGTCGTGCGCGATCGGCGCGATCTGCGCCGCGGTCATCAGACCGCCCGAGGCGACCATCACGAAGACGAGGTACATTACCCAGAAAATAGGGGCGCGCAGCACCTGCGGCGGGGTGAAGTCGACCTGGGTCTGCGGCAAATTGAGCCGCTTCTTCTTCGGCGGGATCGAAAGCCGCGGCGGCTGGATGAAGAAGGCGAGCAGGAACACGATCACGCCCTGGCCGATGCCGAACGTGAAGAACGCGCTTTGATAGCCGCTCGCTGCGATCATGTGCGCAATCGGCACCACGGTGAGGGCTGCGCCCGCGCCGAAGCCCGCGGCCGTGGCACCGGCGGCGAGGCCGCGGCGATCGGGAAACCATTTCAGCGCATTGCCGACGCAGGTGCCGTACACCGCGCCCGCGCCCATGCCGCCGAACACGGCCGCCGCGTAGAGCAGGGGAAGCGAGTCAGCATAGGAGTTGAGCACCCAGGACAGCGTGATCATCACGGCACCGAACATGATGACGATGCGCGGGCCGTATTTGTCGACGAACCACGCCTCGACCGGCACCAGCCACGTCTCCGTGATGACGAAGATGGTGAAAGCGAGCTGGATCGAGGCGCGACCCCAATGGTGTGCGTGATCGATCGGATCGACGAACAGGGTCCAGCCATATTGCAGGTTGGCAATCATCGCCATGCAGGCGATGCCCATGGCGAGCTGGAGCCAGCGGAAACCTGTGCGAAGAGGCGCAGCGGTGACGGCGCCGTCCGTGCTGGAAATCATCAACAACCTCCCAAGCGCCTGTCTGTCACGACAGCGCCGCCCACATGGCGGAGTGTCGCAAATATTGTGGCTTATGGTGCAAGCGCGGCAAGCAGCTTGGTATACCATATTCCAGAATGCAAGCCCTATGTCGGGGGTAAGCTCAAGAAAAGTGCAGGATTCCCCGGGGTTTCCGGTATCGGGGTATTTTCGGGAAGCCGAAACGCCCGGCCAAGAGGCGGGCGCGATGCGCGAGATGGAAGCGAGGTCGGATGTTGATTGCGCCGCCACCACCTTGCGCCAGCGCTTGAACGCCACGAGCGCCAGCAGCAAGGTCAGGATCCGGCCGCGAGGACGAGCACGTGGATCTCGCGGCGGGCGAAGAACACGAGGCCCGACAGGACCACGAACCAGATCGGATCATGGCCCCGGGTGCGCTTACAGGCCGAAGCGGGGGAGATCGCCGTTCTGGTTGGAAATCTCGGCGCTCGCCATCAGGAAGCGGTCGACGGCCGCCATGAAGCGGGCGAACAGCGAGGCGGAGGGCGCAAGCGCGACGGAAGCGGTCTTGGACATCGGAATTCCCTTTCTTAAAGACAGTCAGCAATACTGCCTCATTTCGAAGGTTGTTCTATGTATACCAGATGCCAATGTCCACACACACCACTGCATAACAGCATGTGAATGCCGCATTGCAGCATACTACCTTCGTTAAAGCAGGCCGTTTAGGCCTGGAAACGGGGCTTTTTCGGCCTCAGAACAGCGAGAGGTAGGTCCGGGCTACTCCGGACCGGGCCGTGCCGGGCTCTTGGCACCGCAGTGCAAAACCGTTAGTGGTTCGCCCCCTTTTCCTATCATCAGTCAGAGTGGTTCATGTCGAGCGCCTCGCCCGCCGTCTCGATCGGCATCGATTTTGGGACCAGCAACACTGTCGTCGCACTTGCCGCGGACGATCGCCGGGTCGAGGCCATCAGGTTCGACCACGGCGGACAGCGCCACAGCACTTACGTCTCGGCACTGTGCTTCTGGGAGGACCGGCCGGGCGCCGGCGCCCAGGCCGAAGGCGGACCGTGGGCGATCGAGCAGTTTCTCGAGGGGCGCCACGTCTATCGTTTCCTGCAGTCGTTCAAGACCTTTGCGGCAAGCTCGAGCTTCAACACCACGCAGGTGTTCCGGCAGCGCTTCAAGTTCGAGGACATTCTGGCGGCATTCCTGCGCACGCTGGCGCGTCATGGCGGTGACAGGTTCGGCTTCGAGGCAGCTAACATCACCGTCGGCCGTCCCGTGCGCTTTGCCGGCGGCAATCCCGACGACGATCTCGCCATGCAGCGCTACCGCGCCGCGTTCGAGCGCCTGGGCGCCGGTCACGCGCGTTATGTCTACGAGCCCGTCGGCGCGGCGTTCTCCTTCGCCCGGCGCCTCGAGCGCGACGCCACCGTGCTGGTTGCGGATTTCGGCGGCGGCACCAGCGATTTCTCGGTGATGCGGTTCTCCCGCGCCGGCGGCCATTTGCGGGCCGAACCGCTCGGACACGCCGGCATCGGGATTGCGGGCGACACGTTCGATTATCGCATCGTCGACCACGTGGTCTCGCCGCGGCTCGGCAAGGGTTCGAGCTTCCGCTCGTTCGACAAGGTGCTGCCGATCCCGAACAGCCACTACACCAACCTCGCACGCTGGCATCAGCTCGCGCTGATGAAGAGCAACGGCGATTTGCGCGAGCTCAGGGAGCTTGCGCGCACGGCGGTGGAGCCTGAACAGCTCGAGGATTTCATCACCATCGTCGACCTCGATCTCGGCTTCTCGCTGTACCGCGCGGTGTCTGACGCCAAGGTCGCGCTGTCGGCCAAAGACGAGGTGGATTTCCGCTTCAAGGGCGGCGGCGTCGATATCGGCTCCGCCATCACGCGGAAGAAATTTGATAGCTGGATTGCCGACGACATCGCGCGGCTGGGCGCTACCGTCGACAAGGTGCTGGGCGAAGCCCGCATCACCGCGCGCGAGGTGGAGAAGGTGTTCTTGACCGGCGGCACCTCCTTCGTTCCGGCGGTTCGAAAACTGTTCGCCGACCGGTTCGGCAACGAGCGGCTGATGTCGGGCGACCAGTTCGAATCGATCGCCTACGGCCTGGCGCTGATCGGACACAGTGCCGAACCGGATCGCTGGACCGCGGATGGTGGGTTGAAGTCGAAGGCCGGCGCATAACCCTCGTTGCGATCAGCGGCCGCACACCCGGTGCGGGTTATTCTCGCGGAGGGTTCCTCATTCTCCGTGATTGCGACGAGCTCTTGCGGCGAAGCAATCCAGGCTGCCACCGCGGAGGGATTCTGGATTGCTTGCCGGCGCCCTCATCGGGCCGCGCTTCGCGCGGACCCGCTGGCTCGTTATGACGACGTGCGGAGATGCGCGCATCCGATCGAACAGATTGACCCGCGGCTTTCATTCGGATCGCACCCGACGGCGCGCTACAAGCTACTGATTGATCTCGGGCTCGACGAGCTTGGCAAGATTGCGCAGCGATTCCTGCCAGCCGAGATAGCAGGCCTCGACTGGAATGGCGTCGGGTAGGCCGGCCTGCGTGATATCGACTTCGGTGCCGACCAAGACCTTCTTCAGGGTTACGGTCACCTCGATCACGCCCGGCAGGTTGGGGTCGTCGAATCGATCCGTGTAGCGCAGGCGCTGGCCGGGGACGAGCTCGAGATATTCGCCGCCAAACGAATGGCCGTTGCCCGTGGTGAAGTTCCGGAAGGACATCTTGAACGTGCCCCCGACCTTCGGCTCGAGATGATGCACGGTGCAGGTGAAGCCGTTGGGCGGAAGCCATTTCGCCAATGCATCCGCCTCCACGAAGGCGCGATAGACTTTTTCCGGGCTGGTCGTGAGAACGCGGTGCAGGCGTACGGTGCCGGGCATGTTTGTCATTCCTTATAAGCTGATGGGCTCGACATTATCGTCTGTTGGCCCTTCATGCACCGAGGACGAAGGAGAGGCTCTCGATCCGACAAAGCATTGCAGAAAAAGAGAGCCGCCGGAACCGGCGGCTATGTCGCCTGGCTGATCTGCGGCTCATCGCGTGCAGTCTTCACCTGCACACAACGTTCCCATGCGGCCCCGGCCGTTGAGATTGCCTGGCGGCAGCAGGGGTCACCGTGCTCGCGGAAGTCTTGCCATTGTCCGCATTGTAGATCCTGCCCGACGACTTCCTGGCGCCGCCGCATGCATGTCGATGAAGAGGGAGATGCCGACCGTCTTCCGGCCGCGCAGCGCCGGATCGGAAATCTCGCCGCAATCAAAATCCCTTCCAGCTCTGTTAGTCCGGTAGAAGCAAAGCAGCCCGTAGCCCCGCAAGACGCCGTCAATCGAGCGCCTCAACGGCGAGATCAAGCCCCGCGGCGAGCCTTCGGGGTCTTCCCAACGGGGATGCCATCGTCCGGTTCATCGGCGCGATGCTGCTCGATCAGGATACACCCGCTACACCACGCTGACACAACCGGTTATTGACATTGACGCACTTAAAAATTGCATATCACACATAGGCAATTAAGAGTTGCATATGTCCGCCGTGCCCGCTATAGGGCGGTAGTGGCAGAGGGAAGCAAGCGTGAAGCAGCATTGGAGACAGAACCAAAGAAGCAACCGGGAAAAATGCGCGTGGCTTTTGCCGGGTGCGCTTGATGCGGAACGTCGGAGATCTTCAGAAAATCTCGGCCGATGTCCCGTGTCGCTCGCCTGTGAAGAGAGCGGTGAAAGCCGGTGCAGGGCGCACGGACTGATGAGTTCGCCGTTCAAGTGAGCCGATGGGCCATCAACATGTGGGATGCCGCGGCATGACCATGCTGACCCGTGATCCTAACTATCGTTGCCGCTGGTTTTCGGCTGAGAGGATCGTCGCATCTTTTGGTTGTGTTCCTGAGTTCCTCTGGGGCATCGGATGATCCGCGATCTGCTGGCGTCTCGTGAGTTCATCGTTTCGCAGGACTGGCCGAAGAGTTTGGCGCGGACCTTCCCGGCACTCTCCAGACGCGAGCAGCCCTCAGTCGCCCGGGGCACGATCGCGGACGATCTCCGGTCGCATGGCCTGCCGCGACAGCAATTTCGAACCCCGCTGGAGCCGAAAGCGACGCGCGTCGCGATGGACGATCCCGCGATCGACCTGCCTGATTTGCAGATGAGCGAGCGTGGCCTGCGTGGTCAAGCGACGCGCGGGGGAAGGTCACCATGAGCAATCCCTATTCATTGGCGCACCTGACGGCTTTGGGACTTCCTCCACCCCAGTTGATCGAGGCCGCAAGCGATGCCGGTTACCAATATGTGGGCCTGCGGCTCAACCGGACGACACCCAACGAGCCATTGTACGATCTGCTTCATGATCCGAAGCTCATGAGGGAAACAAAGGCGAGCCTCGCCAATTCCGGGTTGGAGGTCTGGGACATCGAGGCGGCCCGCATGGATCCACCACGTGATCATCTGCACTATCGGGAGTTTCTCGAAGCCGGTGCCGAACTCGGAGCTCGGTATATCCTCGCCCAGTTGCCAGATCCCGAAAAGAATCGCGCGATTGACCGGTTTGGGTCCTTATGTGAGATGGCCAAGCCGCTCAATCTGAATGTTAGTCTCGAGTTCGTGTCGTGGACGGAGACGCCGGGTCTCGTCGATGCCGCTTATATCGTGCGCGAGGCCAATCGTCCTAACGCCAGTATCTTGCTCGACACGCTGCACTTCGATCGTTCTTGCTCGAGCCTGGAGCTTCTAAGGGCGCTCCCGCCCGAATGGTTCAAGTGGGCTCACGTTTGCGACGCTCCGGCGCATCATCCGCCTGATCCCGAAGGGGTGATCTATGCGGCGCGGTGTGAAAGACTTGTTCCCGGTGAAGGAGGAATAGACATAAAGCGTATCCTCGCCTGCTTGCCGGACGACATCGTATACGCTCTCGAGATACCCAACGACGCCTCCGTGTCGAAAATCGGATTTCGCGAACATGCTCGCCGGGCAATAGGTGAAACCAGATTTCATTTGGAAGACGATCGAGTCTCCAAAAAGTTCGATGCAAGACGGTAGTGCAAACACTCGGTGCTGAGCTCAGTCATGTCGCTGCATCTGCAATCGCAATCGAACCGACGTCGAGCCGATGCAGATCAAGCGTACACCCTGACATTGACAGGCATCTGCGGACCTCTGCCATGCGGAGTGACGGCTATGGCGGTAAAGGGTGCAACACATGAACCATGAACGAATACTCGAATGCGACGTGCTTGTGCTCGGCTCCGGCGCGAGCGGCTTGTCGGCGGCGGTCACTGCCGCAACGCATGGCCTGCGTGTGATAGTGATGGAGAAGGAAGAGGTTTTCGGTGGAACGAGCGCGTGGTCGGGAGGCTGGATGTGGATTCCTCGCAATCCGCTGGCGAGGCGTGCCGGCATCCGGGAAGAGATTGATGCGCCACTGACGTACCTGAAAGGTGAATTAGGGACACAATTCGATGCCGCTAAGGCGACCACGCTGCTTGAACGTGGCCCCGAAATGGTTGATTTCTTCGAGCGTCACACCTCAGTGCGCTTCGTCGAAGGCAATATTCCGGATTTCCATCCGACACCTGGTGCCGCGGCAGGGGGGCGGTCGGTTTGTGCCATGCCATTCGACGCGCGCGAACTTGGCCCATTGCTCGACAAGCTACGCGAACCCCTATCGGTCATTACGATCAAGGGCATGGGGATTGCGGCCGGCCAAGACATCACAAATTTCTATCGAGCGACGCGCTCGATAGAGTCCGCGCTCTACGTAGCTCGCCGGCTGCTCGCATTTGCTTGGCATAAGCTCCGGTACGGACGTTCGATGCACCTCGTCAATGGCAACGCGCTGGTCGCCCGCCTGCTGAAATCGGCGGTCGATCGCGAAGTCGACTTGCGCACTCGTGCGCGCGCCGTTGCCTTGCTGAGGAATGATCGCCGCGTGACGGGAGCCATTGTCGAAGTCGCCGGTACCAGGCATGAGGTGCGCGCGACGCGCGGCGTCGTGCTTGCCTGTGGTGGCTATCCACACGACGTAGAAAGAAGGGCTCAGACGTTTGCCTATACACCCTCTGGTCTCGACCATTGGTCTGCGGCTCCGCGCACAAATACCGGAGACGGCATCCGTCTTGGGGAGGCCGTCGGGGGGCGCTTCAACAATACACTTGACGCGCCTGCCGCGTGGGCGCCCGTTTCGCTGGTTCCTCAGCGCGGGGGCGCGGATATCGTCTTTCCCCACTTGCTCGACCGTGCAAAGCCTGGCGTGATTGCGGTGACGCGCGCCGGCAGACGTTTTGTCAACGAAGCCGCGTCATATCGAGACTTTGTCTCCGCGCTGCTGGCAAGCACGCCATCCGGCGAAGAGGTGTGCGCCTGGCTGATCTGCGATCATCGTTTCCAGCGACGCTACGGTCTCGGCTTCTCCAAGCCATTTCCCTTTCCCGTAGGCCCATATCGACGCTCGGGATATCTCGTGCAGGCCGCGAGCTTGAGCGAACTCGCGATGAAATGCCACATCGACCCGCAAGCGTTGAAGAACACCGTAGAAAGCTACAACACGCATGCCAAGGAAGGCACTGATCCCCAATTCCACAAAGGCTCTACAGTCTATAACCGCGCGCAGGGAGATGCCGAACATCAGCCGAATCCCTGCCTCGCCCCGATCGAAGAGAGTCCGTTTTACGCGGTTAAACTGTTGCCCGGGAGTCTCGGCACGTTCGCGGGATTGGCGACCGACATCGACGCGCGGGTGCTCGATGAGAACAATTGCGCTATTCCCGGCCTGTACGCGGTAGGCAACGACAGCGCCAGCATGATGGGCGGCTTTTATCCGAGCGGCGGCATAACTCTGGGTCCGGCAATGACGTTCGGATACCTCGCGGGGCTCGCGCTTGCCCGTAGAAATGGGGCGCCGCAGCGCGATTTCTTCGCAGCTAAGGACAAAGCGGCTGCCGACAGCCCAGTTTGATTTCGAGAGCTAAGTGGAAAGACGAACCATGAACAATACTGTCATCAAATCCCGCCAGCTGAACATGCCGAAACTCGGCCTGGGGACGTGGCCAATGGTCGGCGAAGAATGCACCCGGGCCGTGCTTCAGGCGCTCGAGCTCGGATACCGTCACGTGGACACTGCGGCGGCCTACCAAAACGAAGATGCGGTGGGCCGAGCGCTCGTCGAAACCGACGTGCCGCGCGAAAACATCCATGTGACGAGCAAGGTCTGGTGGGACAAGTTGGCCCCGGACGACATGCGTCAGTCGTTTGACAACACGCTCCGGGCGTTGCGGAGCGAGTACGTAGATCTGTTTCTGATTCACTGGCCGGGAAAAGGTGGCGACCTGGCGCGCTCGATCGAGACGCTGGTCTCGCTCAAAGAGCAGGGGCGCGCGCGCAACATCGGCGTGGCAAACTTTCCCCTGCCATTGCTGCGCCAGGTCGTTGAGGGGATGGGGGCTCCCTTGGCCGCCATCCAGGTCGAGTATCACGTCACATTGGGCCAGAGAAACTTGCTTCAATTCGCTCGTGACCATGAAATGGCATTGACCGCCTATAGTCCACTCATGCGCAACAAAGCGCACGAAATACCTGAGCTTGTTCGCATCGCTGAGAAGCACCGGGTGCTTCCGACCCAGGTGGCCCTCAAATGGCTGCTCGATCAACCGAATGTTGCCGCGATTCCCAAAGCCAGCAGCAGGAAAAACCAGTCGAGCAATCTGGCGTCCTTCGACGTGCAACTCGACGATGAGGATCGCGCATTGATTGCGACCTTGCCGAAGGATCAACGGGTGGTTAGTCCGGAGTACGCACCGCAGTGGGACCCGCCGGTCTGATCGCGGTTCCGAGGACGCCTCGGCAGCAGGCCGCCGTCAATCTCGCAGTCGGGTACGATGAATTTGGGATTTCTTTACGCGCTGATCGCCTTCACGATTTGGGGGCTTTTTCCGTTCTATTTCAGGTTGCTGAAGGTCGTCCCACCTCTCGAAGTGCTTGCGCACCGGATGGTATGGTCGCTTGTCTTCGTAGCCGTTGCGCTTGCGATACGTCGCGACACGCGTTGGCTCGTCACTGCGCTTCGCGAGCCAGGCAATTTGGTGCGTTTCGGAGCGTGCGCTGGGCTGCTGTCTGCGAATTGGGGCTTATATATCTGGGCGGTCAACAGCGGCCGCATCGTCGAGGCGAGCCTTGGATACTTCATCAATCCACTCGTCAGCGTGCTATTCGGGTTTGCGTTCTTGCACGAGCGTCTGCGGCCTCTGCAATGGGGGGCAATCGCATTCGCAGTAGGGGGCGTTCTGTGGCTTACGTGGGAAAATAGTGCGCTGCCATGGATCAGCCTGGTGCTCGGGGTCACGTTCGGTGCATATGGCCTGTTGCGCAAGACCGCGAAACTCGGTCCCCTCGATGGGCTGGCATTGGAAATCACGCTGCTCTTTCCTGCCGCGTTTTTCTATTTGTTATGGCTCGCAGCGCACGGCGACAGCCATTTCGGCAGCGTGCATCCCGGCCTGCAGCTGCTGCTGGCCGGAGCCGGTCCCGTGACGGCGGTACCACTGTTGCTGTTCGCGGCGGGAGCACGTCGCATCCCGCTGTCAACACTGGGGATCATGCAATACATAACGCCTACGCTGCAGCTGCTCCTCGGCGTATTTGCTTATGATGAGCCGTTCGGTCGTGTGCAGCTGATCGGCTATGGTGCGATCTGGATCGCGCTCATGTTGTACTCGGTCGAAAGTCTGTGGCCTCGGGAAGCGAAGGTGGAGGCGAGGGCGCACTGATCCTGAAGGGTGGGGCGAGCAGCCTCGGAAGCACGTTCTGCAAGGCACAGGCTGTTCACGCCGGGCATGTCCAGTTTGTAAGCAGGACGAAGGCGGACATCAGGACGTGGACTCATTACGGCTGTCTGCCTTGACCTGCTGGCCGACTAGGTGACGCACGATTCAAATTTTGTTTTTTGACCTTGAGGCAGGCAAATCTCCGCCCACTTGGTCGTTGTCACGGTGCGCGGCGATGAACATGGCGACGGCCGACCGGCAATAGGATTCGATTTCGTTGTCGTCCTCTGCTTTCGCCTGATCGAAGCGTGCGATCATCAGGAGATCGGATCCTTTGAAAAGCGCGGCGAACAATCGGGCGGACCGGAGAGGATCGGGCACGTTCAGAACCGCCTTCGCGTGCAACTGACGCAACAGGGCCTCGATTTCGGCGATGACATGGGCGGGGCCGGCTTCGAAATGGAGCTTGCTTAACGCGTTTTGACTCGTCTTGTCAGCCATGACCATGGCTTCGAGGCTGCGGACGTCTGATCTCAACAGCGTGCGAAGCAGTGATGATCCCACCGCCACGAGCTGATCTTCGACCGAACCGTCTACGCCTTCAAGAAGGGGCTGTGGTGCAAACAACTGGTGGCAGCCGGCCGCCATGGCCGCGCTGAACAGCGCCTCCTTGTTCTCGAAGTGCCTGTAGATGCTGAGCTTGGATATCTTCGCTCGCTGGGCGACCTTGTCCAATGTCGTCGCTTGAAAACCCAACTCCACAAAGAGCTCGCGCGCGGCGTCGATGATGGTTTGGCCAAGCGCCTCGTTGGCGGGCCGGCCGCGCCGGCCCTGGCTGTTTTCGGTCACGGAAATTCCAGTACTTGACAGTATCCTAATTCTTGAATTACGATACCATGAAGTATCTGAAATGTGCAAGCCAGGGGTAGGGTGACTCCTTCGATGCAAAGACGAGCCCTGCTGAAGTTGGCTGCGCTTTCCCATCGACCTCGCACGCGCTCAGGCCACCGCCAAGCCCAACTCGTCTCCCTCCATCCACAACACGGAGCCCATCACCATGGATGACGTCATCATCATCGGCGGCAGCTTTGCCGGTCTCGCCGGCGCCCTTCAGCTCGGCCGCGCCCGCCGCAAGGTCACCGTTCTCGATACCGGTCTGCCACGCAACCGCTTCGCCGGCCACTCGCATGGACTGCTCGGCCACGATCACAAGCCGCCGCTGGACATCCTGGCGGAGGCGCGGCGGCAGTTGGCGCGTTATCCCGCGATCAAGCTTTTCAGTGCCCGGGCCGACAGCGTCTCCGGCGCCATCGACAATTTCTCTGTCCTTACTGGCGATGGTGAAAGCCTTCCGGCGCGTCGTCTGATCCTGAGCTATGGAGTAGCCGACCAGATGCCTGATGTTCCGGGCTACGCCGAAAGCTGGGGCACGTCCATCGTGCCATGCCCCTATTGCGACGGCTTTGAAGTCGCCGGCCAGCATTGGGGCCTCGTCTGGTCCGGCCCGCAGTCGCACAATCAGGTCAGGCTGTTCCACGATTGGACCGACAAGTTGACGCTCTTCGCCGATGGTCATGACATTCCGGCTGATATCCAGGCCGATCTGGCGCGCCGCAACACACCGCTCGTCGATGGCCGGATCATCGAGATCGCCCATCACGCGGGCCATATAGCGACCGTCAATCTCGATACCGGCCGCAAAGTCGCGGTCGACATCCTGTTCGCCAATCCGCGCAACAAGCCGTCCGCAAGCCTGCATGAATCACTGGGCCTTGCCACCGTGGCTACGGCCGCTGGCATCGTCCTCAAGGTCGACGAGCGCCGTCAAACCAGCACGCCCGGCATCTACGCCGCCGGCGACCTCACCACGCCCTTCTTGCCCTCGGTCACCCAGGCATCATCGCAGGGCGCGATGGCGGGTATCTTTGCCCAGCAGTCGATGGTGGTTTGAGAGGACCAATGAACAGCTTCGCAGGAAAATGGGCCCTGATCACTGGGGCGTCGAGTGGCCTCGGCCTCGACTTCGCAGATCTCCTGGCTGCGCAGAAAGTCAATCTCGTATTGGCGGCCCGAAGGCGGGAGTCGATGGAAAAGCTTGCCGCCGATCTTCGCCGCAAATACGGGGTGGATGTGCTGGTCGAGGCGATCGATCTTGCCGCGCCGGGCGCGGCCAGCCACTTGAAAAGCAGTCTCGATGCGAGGTCGGTGACGATCGACATCTTGCTGAACAGTGCCGGATACGGCTTGCACGGCGCTTTGTTGGACATGCCAATCGAGCGCACGACGGACATGATCCAGCTCAACATCACGACGCTTACAGAGCTGACCTACCTGTTCGGCCGTGACATGGCCGCGCGGCGATCTGGACATATCCTTCTCGTCGCCAGCCTCATGGCCTTCCAAGCCGTTCCAAGCTACGCGGCCTATGCGGCGACCAAGGCGTATGTCCTAGCCCTTGGCGAGGCCCTGCACGACGAACTCCGCTCGCATGGTGTGGTTGTTACCACTCTCTGCCCGGGGCACACCGCGACGGGCTTCGATGCGGTTGCCGGTGCAGCCACAACCGCCTTGCTGCGCCTCCTCACCATGAAGCCTCGTCCGGTCGCCGCGAGTGGTATCGCGGCGCTCTCAGAAGGAAGGGCGATAGTGATCCCGGGCCTGGCGAACAAGATGGCAGCCTTTTCTAATCGCCTGACGCCGCGATCAATGCAAAGGGCCACGTTGAAAAGAATAGTGAACGCTTAACTCCTGGAGCGCTGGCGCGGCTCATCGAAAAAAGCGCGGGTTCTGAAGGCCAAAAGATGCAGACGGGCGTCGGTCCGGACCTGATCGTTCCTCCAGCGGAGAATGGATCGATTCATCCCGTTCGCCCTCGCTACTCGCTAAAGACGATGCGCGCTTTGGCATCGGACAGCTTAGAGAACAAGGATATGTCATGGCGCAGCAAAATGCCGATCGTCCCGATTGGAATGGCCAAAGCGGGGAGCGCTGGATCGTCCACCAGGCCCAGCTCGACGCCAGGCTGGCGGTGTTCGGCGAGGCCGCGATCGAAGCCGCCGCGCCCGCGGCGGGCGAGCGCGTGCTGGACGTCGGCTGCGGCGCGGGCACGTCAAGCCTGGCTCTGGCCGTCCGCGTCGGCGCGGGGGGCCAAGTGCTGGGCGTGGACATATCCGAGCCACTGATCGCCCGAGCGCGCGCGATTGCGCCACCGGATATGCCGGTCGTGTTCCGCGTGGCCGACGCCAGCAGCGCCGAGCTGCCAGAGGGGGCGTTCGACATTTTGTTCTCGCGTTTCGGGGTGATGTTCTTCGGCGATCCGACGGGGGCGTTTGTCCATATGCGCCGCGCGCTCAAGCCGGGCGGGCGGGTCGCTTTCGTCTGCTGGCGCGGCGCGGCCGAGAACGATTGGATGCGCCTGCCGATGGGCGCGATTAAGGGCATCGTCCCGGCGACCGCGCCGCCCGATCCCGAAACGCCCGGCCCGTTCTCGTTCGGAGACCGGGGGCGGGTGGCGCGCATCCTGACGGGGGCCGGCTTCAACGATATCGCTATCGCGCCCTTCGATGCTTCCGTTCCGTTTGGCGAGGGCGCGATGCGGGACGCGGCGATCGACGACGCGGTGAAGATGACGTTCGAGGTCGGCCCGCTGTCGCGCGCGCTTGTTGATCAGCCCGACGACATCCGCGCCCGCGCCTCGGCCGCGGTTCGTGCCGCCTTCGCGGACTGCCCCGGCGAGCGGTCGGTGATGATCGACGGCGCGACGTGGATCGTCACGGCGCGCAATCCCGCGCAAGCTGATAGCGATTAGCAGGGGGAGACGCCGCCTCGCTGGCGTTGATGGCCGCTGCGCTGGCCGGGTGCAAGGATACCGTGGCGCAAAAAGCCGAACCGCCCCGGTCGGTTGTGGTTGCGACCGCGCATTTTGACGCTCAGACCCCAGAGCGCATCACAGCTGGTTAATGAGTACACAGCCTGGCCTTTTTCGAGTGATGGCATCATGCCCCTGTTTTGCCCGACGCGTCAACCGATAATTCGAAAAATACGAAGTTGCATTTGGCGCGGGGGGCTACGGTGCATGGGGTTGTTTTCGGGTTTTGGTGTGAGCCCGTGGCCGGACGGTCTCACCACGCAAAAAAGGGCCGCCCGGAAGGCGGCCCTTTCGTCTCGCTCGAAGCGGCTCCGCGTTACTCGGCGGCCTGCTTCTGCGGCGGGTCGAGTGCGCCTGACTTGTGGATATCGGCGACCTGGTGGTCGCTGAAGCCGAGCACGCTGCGCAGGATCTCGTCGGTGTGCTCGCCGAGCAGCGGAGAGCGGGTGACCTCGGCCGGGCTATCCGACAGCTTGATCGGGTTGCCGACCGAGATGTACTTGCCGCGGGTGGGGTGATCGACCTCGACCACCGTGCCGGTCGCGCGCAGCGACTGGTCCTCGGCGATCTCCTTCATCGACAGAATCGGGCCGCACGGGATGTCGTCCTTGTTGAGAATCTCCATCGCCTCGAACTTCGTCTTCGTCATCGTCCACTGTTCGATGCGGGCGAAGATCTCGTTCAGGCGCGGCAGGCGCGCCGCCGGCTTGGCATAATTCGGATCGGTCTTCCAGGTCGGCTCGCCGATCACGTCGCAGATCTTCTCCCAGACCGGCGCCTGGGTGATGAAGTAAATGTAGGCGTTGGGATCGGTCTCCCAGCCTTTGCACTTCAGGATGCGGCCGGGCTGGCCGCCGCCGGAGTCGTTGCCGGCGCGCGGCACGGCATCGCCGAACGGAATGCCTTCGCCGAACTGGCTGTACTCCTTGAGCGGGCCGTGGGCGAGGCGCTGCTGGTCGCGCAGCTTGACGCGGGCGAGGTTGAGCACGCCATCCTGCATCGCAGCCGTGACGCGCTGGCCCTTGCCCGAATGCGTGCGCTGATAGAGCGCGGTGACGATGCCGAGCGCCAGATGCAGGCCGGTGCCGCTGTCGCCGATCTGCGCGCCGGTGACGAGCGGAAGCCCATCGCGGAAGCCGGTGGTGGAGGCGGCGCCGCCGGTGCATTGCGCGACGTTCTCATAGACCTTGCAGTCTTCGTACGGTCCCGGGCCGAAGCCCTTAATCGACGCCACGATCATCTTCGGGTTGATCGCCTGGATCTTCTCCCAGGGGAAGCCCATGCGGTCGAGCACGCCCGGGCCGAAGTTCTCGACCAGCACGTCGCACTTCTTGATCAGCTCGGTCAGGACTTCCTTACCCTTGGGGTTCTTGGTGTCGAGCGTGATCGAGCGCTTGTTGTGGTTGAGCATGGTGAAATACAGGCTGTCCACGTTCGGGATGTCCTGCAGCTGGCCGCGGGTGATGTCACCCACGCCCGGGCGTTCCACCTTGATCACGTCGGCGCCGAACCATGCCAGCAGCTGCGTGCAGGTCGGTCCTGACTGGACGTGCGTGAAGTCGAGAATGCGAACGCCCTCGAGCGCCTTGGTCATGATGTTGCTCCGTACTCTGTCTGCCCCTGCAAACCACAGGGAATAAGGGTTGAAGGGGAGGACTTACTTCTTCTTCTGCAGAACGCTCTGCGGATTGAGGTTGCCGATGCGGCCGCTCTCGGAACCTGCGGCCGGATCGATCACCGCGTTGATCAGGGTGGGCTTGCGTGACGCCATCGCCTCAACGACGGCGCGCTTCAGCTCGTCCGGCGAGGTCGCGTTCACGCCGACGCCGCCGAAGGCTTCCATCATCTTGTCGTATCGCGCGCCCTTGACGAACACCGTGGTTGCGGGATCGGCGTTGGCACCGTTGACGTCGGTGCCGCGATAGATGCCGTCATTGTTGAAGATGACCACGCAGATCGGCAGATTGTAGCGGCAGATCGTCTCGACCTCCATGCCGGAGAAGCCGAAGGCCGAGTCGCCTTCAACCGCCAGCACGGGATGGCCGGTCTCGAGCGCAGCCGCAATCGCCTGGCCCATGCCGATGCCCATCACGCCCCAAGTGCCGACGTCGAGACGCTTGCGCGGGCGGTACATGTCGATGACGCCGCGGGCGAGGTCGAGCGTGTTGGCGCCTTCGTTGACGAGGATCGCTTCGGGATGATCCTTGATCACGTTCTTCAAAACGCCGAGCGCGCCGTGATAGTCCATCGGCGATTTGTTGTTCATAAGCTTCGGCGCCATCTTGGCGACGTTCTCGTCGCGCTTGGTCGCGATCGCCTTCGTCCATTCGGCGGGCGGCGCGGTCCAGCCCGAGGCGATCGCCTGATTGAAGGCTGAGACCACCGAGCCGATGTCGCCGACGACGGGCGCGACGATCTCGACGTTGGAGTCCATTTCCTTCGGCTCGATGTCGACCTGGATGAACTTCTTCGGAGCTTCGCCCCAGCTCTTGCCCTTGCCGTGCGAGAGCAGCCAGTTCAACCGCGCGCCGATCAGCATGACGACGTCGGAATCCTTCAGCACCGTCGAGCGCGCAGCGCCGGCGCATTGCGGATGCGTGTCGGGCAGGAGGCCTTTGGCCATGCTCATCGGGAGGAACGGCACGCCGCTCTTCTCGACGAAGCTCCTGATCTCTTCATCGGCCTGCGCATAGGCCGCGCCCTTGCCGAGGATGATGAGCGGACGCTTCGCGTTCTTCAGGACATCAAGGGCGCGCTTGACCGAAGCGGGCGAGGGGATTTGCGCGGGCGCCGCGTCGATCACCTTGACCAGCGACTTCTGGCCGGCATCGGCGCTCATCACCTGGCCGAACAATTTTGCCGGCAGATCGAGATAGACGCCGCCCGGACGGCCCGAAACCGCGGCGCGGATCGCACGGGCAAACGCGATGCCGATGTCTTGGGCGTGCAGCACGCGATAGGCCGCCTTGCACAGCGGCTTTGCAATCGCGAGCTGGTCCATCTCTTCGTAGTCGCCCTGCTGGAGGTCGACGATCTCGCGCTCGGAAGAGCCCGAGACCAGGATCATCGGGTAGCAGTTGGTGGTGGCGTGGGCGAGCGCGGTGAGACCATTGAGGAAGCCGGGGGCGGACACCGTGAGGCAGACGCCGGGCTTCTTGGTGAGATAGCCGGCGATGCCAGCGGCGTAGCCGGCGTTCTGCTCGTGACGGAAGGAAATCACGCGAATGCCGGCAGCCTGCGCCATGCGGCCCAAATCCGTGATCGGGATGCCCGGCACATTATAGATGGTGTTGATGCCGTTCAGCTTGAGCGCGTCGATGACGAGATGAAAGCCATCCGTCAGTTCCTGCTCGGTGCCCGGTGCTTCGGACTTGGTCGCGGTGTTCAGCATGGGCCTTGTCTCCCTGGTCTCAGGATACGGGGCGAGTGCTTCGCCCTCCTGGTGAATGTTGCTAGGTGAAGAGTTACGTGAACAGTTCCTGACCGTGCTCTTCGACGTAAGCGGCAAGCCCAAGGGTGTGGTCGCGGGCCCGCTTCTCGGCGAGTTCGGTGTCGCGCGCTTCCAGCGCCTCGATCATGGCAAGATGCTCGGGCAGCGACACCGCGATGCGGTCCTTGCGGCCGATGGTCAGCTGGCGATAGCCGCGCACGTGCAGCAAGAGGTCGTTGGTGAGATCGACAAGAACAGGGGATTCCGACAACGAGATCAGCGACTGGTGGAAGGCGATGTTGGCGCGCGAATATTCCTCGACGTGGTCCTCGGGCAGGCGGTCCTTGCCGAAGTCCTTGAAGAAGTCGCGCAGCGCCGAGATATCCTTCTTGCGTGCGGTGGTGGTGATGAGGCGCGCCGCCATGCTCTCCAACGCCGCCCAGGCGCGGATCATGTCGACGATCTCGCTCTTGGTCCTTCGCACCACCATGATGCCGCGGCGCGGCACGGTCTTCACGAAACCGTCCTGCTCCAGCATCGCGATGGCTTCGCGGATCGGCGTACGGCTGACGCCCAGGCGTTCGGACAGTGCGCGCTCGTCCAGCATCACCGGTTCGGGCGTCGAGTAGATGTCCATCCTGAGGATGGCTTCCTTCAAGGCGTCATACGCCTTGTTCTTGAAGCTGCTCTCCGGGGCGATACGAACGATTGCGATGTCTGCCTCGGCCATGTTCGGCAACGCCTTGGTTGTTTTCCGCAGTGACACGACGATTCTCCTCCAGTGGGAGTCGTCTTTTACAGGAATATTTACCGGAAAGTTTTTGGCATACCACATGCCAGAATGTCAAGCCGGCTATTTTTTGCGGCGTTCTGGGTGATGCTGTGACTTGACAAGTTGGCTTCTGGCATACCAAATGCCATCGTCAGTGATTTATGATCCAGAGCTGGCGGACTCATCAAGGCATTTCGCCGCTCCGTTCCGCTGGATGGAACAGAGCGCGTCGACGGCAGGTATCACGGCAGCCGCATCACGCGCGCTTTGCAAAGCAAGAACTGAAGGTCAAGGGAGAAGCTCATGTCCAATTCCAAAGACGTCGTCCGCAGGGTCCTTGACCAGGTCAAGGCCGATAACCGCACCAGCCTGACCGCGCCGGAAGGCAAAATGGTCTGCGACGCCTATGGCATTCCGGTGCCGAAGGAGGGCGTGGCGAAGTCGGCGGGCGAGGCCGGCAGGATGGCGTCCTCGATGGGCTTCCCGGTCGTGATGAAGATCGTCTCACCGGACATTCTCCACAAGACCGAGGCCGGCGGCGTCATCGTCGGCGTCAAGACGGCCGAGGATGCCGAGAAGGCCTACGAGACCATCCTCGGCAACGCCAAGAAGTACAAGGCGGACGCCAAGATCGAGGGCATCCAGGTTCAGCAGATGCTGGCCGGCGGCACCGAAGTCATTGTCGGTTCGATCACCGACGGCTCGTTCGGCAAGTTGGTCGCCTTCGGCCTCGGCGGTGTGCTGGTCGAAGTGTTGAAGGACGTCACCTTCCGCCTCGCGCCCGCGACCAAGGAAGACGCGCTGTCGATGCTCGATGGCATCCAGGCACACGAAATTTTGAAGGGCGTACGCGGCGGCGAGCCGGTGAACCGCACGGCGCTTGCTGACGTCATCGTCAAGGTCTCGCAACTCGTGACCGATTTCCCTGAGATCGTCGAGCTCGACCTCAACCCCGTCTTCGCCACCGCGAAGGACGCGATCGCGGCCGACGTGCGCATCGTCGTCGACTTCGCCTATGTGCCGAAGCCGAAGCCGCGTCCGACCGCAGAGATTGTCGCAGCCATGAGCCGCATCATGCAGCCGAAGGCGGTCGCCGTTGTCGGCGCCTCCGCTGAGGACGGCAAGATCGGCAACTCCGTGATGAAGAACCTCATCAACGGCGGCTACAAGGGCGAGATCTATCCGATCCACCCCAAGGCATCCGAGATCCTCGGCTACAAGGCGTACAAGAGCGTCAAGGACGTGCCCGGCGTGATCGACACTGCGGTGTTCGCAATCCCCGCGAAGTTCGTGGCGGCGGCGCTTACCGAATGCGGTGAGAAGAAAATCCCGGGCGCGGTGCTGATCCCGTCGGGCTTCGCGGAGGCCGGCGCGCCGGAACTCCAGGCCGAGATCGTCGAGGTCGGCAAGAAGTACGATATCCGCCTGATGGGGCCGAACATTTACGGCTTCTATTATACGCCGGCGAATCTGTGCGCGACCTTCTGCACAGCCTACGATGTCAAGGGGCACGCAGCGCTGTCGTCGCAGTCGGGCGGCATCGGCATGGCCATCATCGGTTTTTCGCGCTCGGCGAAAATGGGTGTGTCGGCGATCGTCGGCCTCGGCAACAAATCCGACATCGACGAGGACGATCTGCTCGCCTTCTTCGAGCAGGATCCGAACACGAACCTGATCGCGCAGCACTGCGAAGACCTCAAGGACGGCCGCGCCTTTGCGGAAGCCGCCAAGCGTGTCTCCAAGAAGAAGCCAGTCGTCGTGCTCAAGGCCGGCCGCACCTCGGCGGGCGCGAAGGCGGCCTCGTCGCACACCGGCGCGCTGGCGGGTAACGACAAGATCTATGAGGACGTCCTGGCGCAATCGGGCGTGATCCGTGCGCGCAGCTTGCGTCAGCTGCTCGAATTCGCCCGCGGCGTGCCGGTGCTGCCGACGCCGAAGGGCGAGAACGTGCTGATCATCACCGGTGCCGGTGGCTCGGGCGTGCTGCTGTCGGATTCCTGCGTCGACAACGGCCTGTCGCTGATGTCGATGCCGCCGGATCTTGATGCGGCCTTCCGCAAGTTCATCCCGCCGTTTGGCGCCGCTGGAAATCCCGTGGATATCACCGGCGGCGAGCCGCCGATCACCTATGTCAACACGGTGAAGCTCGGTCTGTCGGACGAGCGCATCCACTCGCTGATCCTTGGCTACTGGCACACCATCGTCACGCCGCCGATGGTGTTCGCCCGCAATATGGTCGAGGTGAAGAAGGAGATGGAGGCCAAGGGGTTTGTGAAGCCGATCGTCGCCTCGCTCGCCGGCGACGTCGAGGTTGAGGAGGCCGCCGAATATCTCTACCAGAACGGCATTCCGGCCTATGCTTACTCGACCGAGCTTCCAGTCGAAGTGCTCGGTGCCAAGTACAAGTGGGCCCGCGGCGCGGGCCTGCTCTAAGCTAACTCTTCTGTCGTCCTGGGACGTCGCGAAGCGTCGAACCCGGGATCTCGAGATTCCGGGGTCGCGCTCATGCGCGCCCCGGAATGACGCCAGCCGAAGCGGCAGGTCGCGATGGGCAAGAACGTGATCCGGCGTAAATCCATCGAGCCACGATCGGCATCCGAGGCCGACCGGGACGGCGGCGTGCAATCCGTCGACCGTGCGCTGTCGATCTTGGAAACTCTGGCTGAGGACGACGAAGGCTATCGCCTCAGCGATCTCGCCGTCCGCACCGGCCTGTCGGCCTCGACGGTGCATCGCCTGCTGGCGACGCTGGAAAGCCGCCGCTTCGTGCAGTTCGACCGTGTCGAATCCAAATGGCATGTCGGCGTGCGCAGCTTTACCGTGGGCGCACGCTTTGCGCGCCGGCGCAATTTTACCGCGCAGGCGATTCCCTATTTGCGCAGGCTGCGCGACCTCACCCGCGAGACCGCCAATCTTGCTGTGGTCGACGACGAGTTCATCATCGTGCTGACCCGCATGGAGAGCCGCGAGATCATGCGTTCGCTGACCAAGGTCGGCGGCCGCGTCGCGATGGTGACATCGGGCGTCGGCAAGGCGGTGCTCGCGACCTATTCCGACGAGGACGTCAGCGCCGTCATTCGCCATCACGGCATGCCAAGGTTGACGGAGAAATCCATCGTGCGGCCGGGCGATCTGTTCAAGGAGCTCGCATCGGTTCGCAAACAGGGATTTGCCGTTGACGACGAGGAGGCGGAAATCGGTCTGCGTTGCGTCGCCGCCGTGGTCTATAGTGCGCTCGCTGAGCCGCTTGCCGCGATCTCGGTGTCCGGCATGACCAGCCGCATCACCGATACGCGGCTGCCGGAGATCGGCCGCGTGGTGCGGGAGGTCGCGGCGGAGCTCACGGCGGCGCTCGGCGGCGTCGTGCCGGCGATGAAACAGGGGTGAATTATGGGAGCGGATTTGGGTCAAACCCGCCACTGCACCACGGCCGAGAGACGGAACTCGCGCAGATCTGCGAGGTGGGGGACAGCCGGCGGTTCGCCGCCTACAGCTTAAGCAGGCGTGCTGCTATATTTGAGCTTGCCCGCTATGGCGCAGAGCGTAACGATTGTGGGGGTGTAAAGCCACACAAGGGTTCTAATGACCAAACTCACCCGGTTTGCCGTCGCGCCACTGCATACGATGACACGGCGTCTCGCCGATGTCGCCTCCGCGCGTATCGCGCCCGACCTTGTCATCACGGGCGCGCGGGTGCTCTCGACCTATTCGGAGCGGATCCACCCGGGCCGGGAGGTCTGGATCACCGCGGGCCGCATCGCCGCGGTGAAGCCGTCAGGCACGGCGAAGAAGGCTTGGAACGATGTGCCGCAGTATGACGCCGCTGGGGGCATCCTCGCGCCGGGGCTGGTCGATCCGCACATCCACATCGAATCCTCGATGGTGACGGCCTGCGCCTACGCGGAGGCCGCGCTGCTGAACGGTACCACCACGATTTTCTGCGATAGCCACGAGATCGGCAACGTCATGGACGTTGCCGGCGTCGAGGCGATGCTGGAGGACGCTCGCGAGGCGCCGCTTTCGATCTTCTTGACGGTGCCGAGCACGGTGCCGGCGACCTCGGCGGAGCTCGAGACCGCCGGCGGGGACCTCACGCCCGAGAAGATCGCCGGCCTGTTCGATCGCTGGCCTGAAGCTGTCGCACTCGGCGAGAAGATGGATTTCGTCCCCGTGACTATGGGCGACGAGCGCAGCCACGCTATCCTCGCGGCGGCCTTGAAGCGCGGGCGGCCAGTGTCCGGCCATGTCTACGGCCGCGAATTCGTCGCGGCCTACGCAGCCTCCGGTGTCACCGACACCCATGAAGCGATCGATCGCGACATTGCCGACGATCTGCTCGACGCCGGCGTCTGGGTGTTTTTGCGCGGCGGACCACCGACCACGCCGTGGCATTCGTTGCCGCAGGCGATCCGGACGATCACCGAGCTTGCAGCCTCGCACAAGCGGACTGCTGTTTGCACCGACGACCGCGATGCCGACGATCTGCTGCTCTTCGGCCTCGACTGGGTGGTGCGCGAGGCCGTGAAGGCGGGGATGTCGCCGGAGCAGGCCTGGTCGATGGGCTCGCTGCACGGCGCCACGCGTTTCAACATGGACGGCGACATCGGCGGGCTCGGCGGCGGCCGCCGTGCCGATCTCGTGCTGATGGACGATCAGCTCAAGCCGCAATGCACCTGGTATGGCGGTGAGTTCGTGGTCGAGCACGGCAAGATTACGCCGCTTCTCGACCGAGCGCTGTCGCAGCGCTATCAATATCCCAAGGCGGCCTATGCGACCGTCAAGCTGTCGGACAAGCTGAAGCTTACGCCGGAGCTGCCGGCGAAGGCCTGCACCGTCAATGCGATCAAGACCGCGCTGCCGGGCATTACGCTGATTCATGAGAAAGTCGCGATCGAGCCCGCGAAGGATTGGCCGTCGCTGTTTGCGCGTTACGGCCTGTGCTTCGTCTCGGTGGTCGAACGGCACGGCAAGTCGGCCGGCAACGTTGCTCATGGCTTGCTGAAGGATTTTGGCCTGAAGCGCGGCGCGGTCGCGTCCAGCGTCGGCCACGATAGCCACAATATCATCGTCGCCGGAACCAACGAGGGCGATATGCAGGTCGCGATCTCAGCGATTAAAGCCCAGCAGGGTGGCGTCTGCGTCGTCGCTGATGGCAAGGTGAGGGCGCTGGTCCCCCTCCCCATCGCCGGCCTCTTGTCCGACAAGCGCGTCACCGAGGTGGCCGAGGAGGTCAAGGTGTTGAAGAAGGAATGGGCGGAGGCGGGTTGCACCATCCCCTACATGGGCTTCAACCTGATTCCGCTATCGGTCATTCCGGAAATTCGCATCACCGACAAGGGCCTCGTGCTGGTGCCGCAGATGGAGCTGGCGCCGCTCTTCGAATGATCTTCCTTGACGTATTTTCTTTCACGTATTTTTCGGTCTAACTGCTTGAGCCGGATGTGGTTTTCTCGCAGCTGCCGCATCGTGGAAAATAATTTCCATCTCGTTGAGATCGGCTTCCACGCACCCGATGATCTCGCTCGCTGACTTAAACCGAGCGAGGTCCGATATGGCGAAGATGCGAGCTATCGATGCGGCCGTGCGCATTCTGGAGAAGGAAGGCATCTCGACGGCCTTCGGCGTCCCCGGGGCTGCGATCAATCCGCTTTACTCGGCGCTGAAGAAGCGCGGCTCGATCCGTCATATCCTGGCGCGCCATGTCGAGGGCGCCTCCCACATGGCCGAGGGCTATACCCGGGCCAAGGCCGGCAATATCGGCGTCTGCATCGGCACATCGGGGCCGGCGGGCACCGACATGATCACCGGACTCTATTCGGCGATCGCCGATTCCATTCCGATCCTCTGCATCACCGGACAGGCGCCCCGTGCGCGGCTCTACAAGGAGGATTTCCAGGCGGTCGATATCGAGTCGATCGCGAAGCCCGTGACCAAATGGGCCGTGACGGTGCGCGAGCCGGCGCTGGTGCCGCGTGTGTTCAGCCAGGCTTTCCATGTGATGCGCTCGGGCCGTCCAGGGCCGGTGCTGATCGACATGCCGCTCGACGTGCAGCTTGCCGAGATCGAGTTCGACGACGAGACCTACGAGCCCTTGCCGGTCTATAAGCCGACTGCAACGCGCAAGCAGATCGAGAAGGCGCTGGAGATGCTCAACGCCGCCGAACGGCCGCTGATCGTGGCGGGCGGCGGCATCATCAATGCTGATGCCTCGGAGCTGCTGGTCGAGTTCGCCGAGATCGCGAACGTGCCTGTCGTGCCGACGCTGATGGGATGGGGTGCGATTCCCGACGATCACGTCCTGATGGCCGGCATGGTCGGCCTTCAGACCAGCCACCGTTATGGTAACGCCACGATGCTGGAGTCGGACTTCGTGCTCGGCATCGGTAATCGCTGGGCCAACCGTCACACCGGATCGGTCGAGACCTACACCAAGGGCCGCACCTTCGTGCATGTCGATATCGAGCCGACCCAGATCGGGCGCGTGTTCAATCCTGATCTCGGCATCGTCTCGGACGCGAAGGCCGCGCTCGAGCTCTTCGTTGCCGTCGCCAGGGAGTGGCGACGTTCCGGCAGGCTCCGCGAGCGCCAGGCGTGGCCCGCGGCCTGCCGTGACCGCAAGAAGACCATGCTGCGCAAGAGCCATTTCGATAACGTTCCGATCAAGCCGCAGCGCGTCTATGAGGAGATGAACGAGGCGTTCGGCCGCGATACCTGCTACGTCTCCGTGATCGGCCTGTCGCAGATCGCTGGTGCGCAGTTCCTCGGCGTCTACAAGCCGCGCAACTGGATCAATGCGGGGCAGGCGGGGCCTTTGGGCTGGACGCTGCCGGCGGCGCTTGGCGTGCGCGCGGCGTGCCCGGATCGCGAGATCGTCGCGTTGTCGGGTGATTACGACTTTCAGTTCCTGATCGAGGAGCTCGCGGTCGGGGCGCAGTTCAATCTGCCTTACATCCACGTCGTCGTGAACAATTCATACCTCGGCCTGATCCGCCAGGCGCAGCGCGGCTTCGACATGGACTATCACGTCCAGCTTTCGTTCGAGAACATCAACGCGCCGGAGATCGGCGGCTACGGCGTCGACCATGTCGCCGTCGCCGAGGGGCTCGGCTGCAAGGCGATCCGCGTCACCCGCCCTGGGGACACGCAGGCGGCATTCGCCACCGCACGCGAGTTGATCAAGCAGCACCGCGTGCCCGTGGTGGTCGAGTTCATCCTCGAGCGCGTCACCAACATCGCAATGGGGACGGAGATCGACAACATCGTCGAGTTCGAGGAGGTGCTGGACCTCCCGCTCGACGAGGTCGGGGTCGCGCGCGTGTTGCAGCCGGCAGAATAAGGGAGCGCATCATGCCGAAATTCGCCGCCAACCTGACCATGCTCTTCAACGAGGTGCCGTTCATCGACCGCTTCGCTGCTGCCAAGGCGGCCGGTTTTGGCGGGGTCGAATACCTCTTCCCCTATGATCTCGGCAAGGAGCTGTTGCGCGAGCAGCTCGAAGCCCACGGGTTGACGCAAGTTCTACACAATCTGCCCGCCGGCAACTGGGGCGCCGGCGAGCGCGGCATCGCGATCATGCCCGATCGCGCTGCTGAATTCCGCGACGGCGTGTTCCGCGCCATCGACTATGCCAAGGCGCTCGATTGCGACCGGCTCAACTGCCTCGTCGGCATCGCGCCTGCGGATGCCGATCCGCGCGAGCTGCGGGAAACGCTGGTTGGAAACCTGCGATTCGCGGCCTCGACGCTGGCGCGCGAAAACATCAAGCTGCTGGTCGAGCCGATCAATACGCTCGACATTCCCGGCTTCTTTCTCAACGGCACCGAGCAGGCAGTGCAGCTGATCTCCGAGGTGCGGTCGAACAATCTGTTCGTCCAGTACGACATCTATCACATGCAGATCATGGAGGGCGATCTCGCTCGCACCATGCAGAAATATCTGCCGGAGATCGCGCACATCCAGCTCGCCGACAATCCGGGCCGAAATGAGCCCGGCAGCGGCGAGATCAATTATCCTTTCCTGTTCCGCCATCTCGACGCGATTGGCTATCGCGGCTGGATCGGCTGTGAATACAAGCCGCGCACCACGACGCTGGGAGGCTTGTCCTGGCACGCGGCGCAGACTTTCGAGACCTGAGGACATCTGACATGATCGACATCGGTTTCATCGGACTTGGCACCATGGGACGGCCGATGGCCGGCCATCTTCTGGCCGCGGGCCATCGCGTTCTCCTGCATGACGTCGCGCCTGTCGCGCCGGATCTGATCGCCGCCGGCGGCATCGCGTGTAAATCGGCCAAGGAGGTCGCGGAGGAGGCGGATGCCGTCATCATCATGGTGCCGGATACGCCGCACGTCGAAGCCGTGCTGTTCGGCCAGGACGGCGTTGCGGGCGGCATCTCCAAAGGCAAGATCGTGGTCGACATGAGCTCGATCTCGCCGCTGGCGACCAAGGAGTTTGCGAAGAAGATCGCGGCGCTCGGCGCGGACTATCTCGATGCGCCGGTGTCGGGCGGCGAGGTCGGCGCCAAGGCCGCGAGCCTCACCATCATGGTCGGCGGTCCCGAGCGGGCCTTTGGCACCATGAGGCCTGTTTTCGACAAGATGGGCAAGAACGTCACCCACGTCGGCGCCAATGGCGACGGTCAGACTACGAAGGTCGCCAACCAGATCATCGTCGCGCTGACGATCGGGGCGGTCAGCGAGGCGCTGCTGTTTGCGTCCAAGGCAGGCGCCAATCCCGCGCTCGTACGCAAGGCGCTGATGGGCGGCTTCGCCTCGTCGCGGATCCTCGAAGTGCATGGCGAGCGCATGGTGAAGCGCAATTTCGATCCAGGTTTCCGCATCGAACTGCACCAAAAGGACCTCAATCTCGCGCTCGAAGGCGCGCGTGCGCTTGGCCTGTCGCTGCCCAGCACAGCAGTGGCGCAGCAATTGTTCTCGTCCTGCACCGCGCATGGCGGCAAGGGCTGGGATCATTCTGCGATGATACGCGCCCTGGAACTCATGGCAGGCCACGAGATCGCTGCGTCCTGAACTGTTACGCCGTAACAGTCGCCCGTGCTGATGTGTGTTTCATCATGCGGGAACCGGAACAATGATCCGGTCCCGCGGTTGATGGCGCATAACAATCACTGGAGACATCAGGACATGAAAACCCGTTTTGCGATTTCGTTGGCTGCCGCGTCGCTGCTGGCGTCGAGTGCAGCCTTTGCTCAGTCGACGACCGCCGAAGGCGCAGCGAACGGTGCGCGTGCGGGCGGCGACATCGGCGGCCCGGTCGGTGCGATGGTCGGCGGCACTGTCGGTGCGGCCGTCGGCGCCGGCCTTGAAATTCCGAATGCGATTCTTGGCGGCATCCCGCGCGACGACTCCGTCGTGGTGCACGAGCGCGTCGTGGTCGGCGAACCGCTGCCTGATACCGTGGTGTTGCGCCCGGTGCCGAATTACACGCAGTATCGGTATGCGGTCGTGAACGATCGCCGCGTGATCGTCGAGCCGCGCACGCGCCGCGTCGTCAAGATCATCGACTGATCGGCAAAGCAGGCGACTAGAAATGGAGCCCGCGGACGTTCCGCGGGGCTTCTCGTTGATGACGAAGGCCTAAAGCGGCTGGCGCACGCCAAGACCGTGCATGAAGCGCTCCCGAATCTGCACGGGATCCCGGCGGGTGGTGCCGACGCCAGGCTTGTCGTCGATGCGCAGCGCGATCAGGCTTGGCTCGTCGACCGCCATGGCCTCGTCGACGAGCCGCTCGAAATCCTCCTCGTCCGCAGCCCAGGCGCTGTTGCTGAGGCCCGAGCCCGAGGCGATTGCGACGAGATCGGCAACGCCCGCGGCCGGCGTCGGCTGCGCACCGGTGATCTGGTAGATGCCGTTGTCCATGACGATCATGATGAGGTTCTTCGGCTTCAAGGCTGCGATGGTCGAGAGTGCGCCGAGTTGCATCAGCAGCGAGCCGTCGCCTTCGAGCGCGAACACGCGGCGCTCGGGCTGCGCCAGTGCGACGCCAAGCGCGATCGGGAAGGCGAGGCCCATGCTGCCCAGCATGTAAAAATTCTGCGGGCGGTGGCCGGCAGCCCAGAGATCGAAATTGGTGTTGCCGATGCCGCCGATCACCGCTTCCTCGTGCTTGAGTTTCGCAATCAGGCGCGAGGTCACATCGAAGCGGTTCATCACCTTGGTGTTGCGCGTGGTCATGACCGGGCTCACTTGTCGAAAACCTTGCCGCCGGTGAGCAGCGGATTGAGGATCAGCGCCACCGGCGCCTGCGTGGTGACGGCCTGCTTGATCGAGCGGTCCGCGATGAATTCGAGCTCGTCGAGCCGGGTGATCGTGTGATGCTCCAGCGCCAGCGAATCCAGCACCGGACGCATGGTACGGCAGACCAGCGACTGGCCGTAGTTGAATTCGCCGAGCGTGCCGCGCTCGGAGACGAACATGATCAGCGGGATCTGGTAGGGCACCGCGAGCGAGGCGAGCGTATTGGCGAGCGTCGCAAAGCCCGAGGTCTGCATCAGCACCGCGCCGCGGCGTCCGCCCATCCAGGCGCCGGAGACGATGCCCACCGCCTCTTCCTCGCGGGCGGTGGCAAAGGTCGTGAAGAAGGGATCGGCGTGCAAACTCTTGATCAGCGGCGTCAGCACGCGGTCGGGCACATAGGGGATGAGGCTGATCTCGTTCCGCTTCAGGGTATCCAGGACGATGCCATGCCAACTTCTGTCGCCGGACGCCTGCGTCACCTGGGACGAGGTCTGCTGTTCCGCAATCGCCATCGCGCTCTCCCTTCAGCCACGCATGCTTCTTCCTTGTCAGCCGCAGCGATCGGCCGAACTTGACGGAGCGGGCGGGATTGTCAACATGTCCGGGCCGACACCGTGATCTGCGCCAGACGGCCTGCCATAGCCAGCACCGCCATGTCATAAGCGGCGCAATGAGAAAGCGGAGAGAACGCGGGAAGGGGGCGCGCATTGCGCTGAGCTTGCGGGTCTCCATGAGAGAGCCGGAAGGGTCCTGATGTCAGCCAACAGCAAGCGCGTCTTCTATGTCAAATACCTTGCCAGTCCCGTCTATATCGACATCCTGAAGGCGCGGCCCGACGTCCGGCTCGATCGCATCGAGAACGACAGTCCTGAAGAGTTCTACGCCCCGACCCTGAGTGCGGCGCATGTCTACCAGATTGGCGCTGCCCGCGACGAGCTGGCGCCACATTTCCACGTCGACGCCGCGTTCCTGAAGCGCACGCCGAACCTGCTGCTGGTCTCCAGCAATGGCGCCGGCTTTGATCCCGTCGACGTCGAGGCCTGCACGGATGCGGGCGTGCTGGTCGTCAACCAGTCCGGTGGCAACGCGCATTCGGTGGCCGAGCACGCGCTGGCGATGATGCTGACGCTGTCCAAGCGCATCATCCAGTCGGATCGCAAGCTGCGCCGAGAATCCAACGTCAACCGCAATGAGCTCATCGGTAACGAGGTCGAGCACAAAACCGTCGGCATCATTGGCCTCGGCAATGTGGGCCGCCGCATCGCGGCGTTGTGCAAGGGTCTGCTGGGCATGACGGTGCTGGCTTACGATCCCTATCTCTCGAAAGAGGTGATGGCCGAGCGTGGCGGTGAGAAGGTCGAGCTCGACGAGCTGCTGCGCCGCGCCGACTTCGTCTCGATCTCCTGCCCGCTGAACAGGGGTAGCCGCAACATGATCAGCGTGCGCGAATTCGGCCTGATGCAGCCGCACGCCTATTTCATCACGACCGCGCGCGGTTTCATTCACGACGAGGATGCGCTGCTTGGGGCGCTGCGCGACAAGCGGATCGCGGGTGCCGGCCTCGACGTCTGGTCCAAGGAGCCACCGCCGCCGGAGCATCCGCTGCTGCAGTTCGACAACGTGCTGGCGAGCCCGCACACCGCGGGCGTCACCGTCGAGGCGCGCCAGAACATGGGCCGCATCGCCGCCGAGCAGGTGCTGGAGACGCTCGACGGCAAGCGCCCGCCGCGCATCATCAATCCCGAGGTCTGGCCTGTTTATGCCGAGCGCTTCAGGCAGGCGTTTGGTGTCTCGCCCGGGTAGCGGCGCTTCGATCCTCGGCTACAAGGATAAAAACAGCAGTCGGCGGATTTTGCCGACGGCGTGAGCGTGGGTTACGGGAACCTCGCCAGGGCTTTTTGATCCACCTCAAAATCTCCTTCCCCCATTCGGCCTAAATGGGATTAGAGTGCCGCCGGGGCAGCAGGGAGGTCCCATGTCCACTTACGTCGTCAAGTTCATGAAGGACGTGCTTGGTCAGTACGGCCGGCAGATCGAAGTTTGCCAGGGGGCACTCGAGATCGACGCCGCCGACGAGGACGAAGCCAGGGAGCGGGCGAAGGCGAGGTTTTGCAAGGACCAGGCGTTGCATCACTGGTCCCTGCACGCCGACCGCATCCAGGTCAGACCGGCTGACTTTCCTTCGTAAGGTTTAGCGGCCGGGAGCGGTGAGCGATGGCGGCGCGGTGACGCCGGCGCCTAGCGAGCGCTGCACCATGGCCGTATCCGACCAGTGGCCGTGCCGGTAGGCCACGCCGCAGAGCAGGCCGACTCGCGCAAAACCGAACTTTTCGTGTAGCGCCAGCGACGGCGCATTGTCGGCATCGATATAACCGATCATCTGGCGGAAGCCGGCGGCCGCACAGGCGTCGATCAACTCCCGCAGCAGCAGCCGTCCGACGCCGCGGCCGAGATGCGCGTGGTGGACGTAGATCGAGTGCTTGGCCGTGTAGCGGTAGGCCGGGCGCTTCCGAAACAGCACCGCATAGGCATAGCCGACAACATCGCCGTGCCAGGTCGCGACCAGATGGGGCAGGCGGGTCTGTTTCAGATTCTTGCGCCGGTCGCGCAGATCGTCCGGCTCCGGCGCGCCGGTTCCTTCGACCTCGCGCGGCACGCCATTGCGGACGTGATGACGATAGATTGCCAGCATCGCCTCGACATCGCTCTCGCGTGAGGGCCGGACCAGGACCGGCTCGTCCTCGGAGCGTGGAATCGCTGTCTGGTTCATCGGCACCTACTCGGCAACGACATAAGTATAGAGCCCGATGCGACCGCGTGCATCCACCTCCTTGTAGACGCCCTGGATTTCCACATCGAAGCCGGGAAACCTGTTGAAGCAGGTCTCGAACATCTTGAGATAGTCCACCATGGGCTTGGCCCGCTCCGTCAGCCGCTCGCCGGGTACGATGGTGGCGATCCCCGGCGGATAGACCACGAAGGGCGTGGTGGCGATGCGGCCCTCAATCGCCTCGATCGGCAGATAGTCGACGTCGTTCTTGAACAGATAACGCGCCGCATCGCGTGGCGACATGGCGATCTCGGGCATCTGCTCGGGCTTGAACTGCCGTGCCTGGAGTGCGCTGACATCGGCTGAGCGGAAGAAGCGGTGCATCTCGCCGCAGAGATCGCGCAGTCGCACTCCGGCATAGCGCGCCTGCCGCCGCTGATAAAATTCCGGGATGGCATCGGCCAACAGGGCATTGTCATCGTGCAGCCTCTTGAACGCGACGAGCCCGGAGATCAGCGTGCCGGCCTTGCTCGCCTCCACGCCGGGCGTGAGCAGGAAGAGCAGCGAGTTGAGGTCGTTCTTTTCGGGCACGATGCGGTTTTCGCGCAGATATTGCGCGACGACCGGGGCTGGAATGCCGTGCTCGGCATAGGCGCCGGTGGCGCGGTCGAAGCCGGGCGTGAGCAGCGTCAGCTTGTTCGGATCGGTCATGGCAAAGCCTTCCACCAGATCGGGAAAGCCGTGCCAATTGCCGTCGGGCGAAAGCTGCCAAAGCACGGGATTGGTGGCGAGCTCGTCGGTCGACAGGGTTTCCCAGGCGACGTCGTGCGCGGCGCCGGGGCGGCTGACGTCGGGGATGGCGATGCGATCCGGAACGAAGGGTTCGAAGAACCAGCGCCGGTCCGCGTTCTGCTCCTTCTCCTCGAATTCCCGGCGCATGGCTCGGATTTTTTTGCGGAGCTCGATGCCGAGACGAATCGTGTCGTCCCACAGCACCTCGCCGGAGCGGCCCTTCATCATCTGCGCACCGACATCGAGCGACGCGAAGAGTGGATAGAACGGCGAGGTCGATGCGTGCTGCATGAAGCTTTCGTTGAAACGGCGGTGCTCGACGCGCCGCTTCTGGCCGCGGATGTGGCGGTCCTTGATGTGGATCTGCGAGGCCTGTGAGAAGCTCGCGAGCTGCTTGTGGGTCGATTGGGTCGCGATGATACCCGGCGCCTCGGGGGGAAGGTTGGTGAGGCCCATGGCGAAGCGGCCGGCATAGAGAGGGTGGAATTTCATGAAGCCGGCCCACGCTTCGTCGAACAGGATGTATTCGCAGAGATGGCCGATGCGCTTCAGGATCATCTCGGCATTGTGGATCGTACCGTCATAGGTGCATTGCTCGACCACGGCGACGCGGAATGGCCGTTCCTTGCGCCACGCCTCCTTGTCCGAGACCAGCGGATGATAGCGAATCGCTTCCCGCAAGGCTTTTTCGTCGAGTGCATCCCAGCGCATCGGGCCGATCAAGCCCCAGGCGTTGCGGATGGTCGGGACATAGACCGGGATGCCGCCATTGATCATCAGCGCTCCGTGATGCGCCGCCTTATGGTTGTTGCGGTCGAACAGCACGAGGTCGCCATCGGTGACGAGCGCGCCGAGTGCGACCTTGTTCGAGGTCGAGGTGCCGTTGAGCACGAAATAGGTCTTCTCCGCGCCGAAGATCTGGGCCGCTTCCTTCTGCGCCTTGAGTGCCGGACCCTCATGGGTGAGGAGGTCGCCGAGATCGAGCACGGAATTGTCGAGATCGTCGCGGAACACGGACTCGCCGAGATGCTCGACGAAGACCCGGCCGATCGGGCTGCGGTTGTAGAACACCCCGCCATTGTGGCCCGGACAGGTCCAGAGTTGGTTGCCTTCCTCGGCATAGTCGACCAGCGCGCCGAAGAACGGCGTCTTCAGCGTCTCGGCATATTGCTTGAGCCGGCTGATCAGGTTCTTGGCGATGAAGGTCGGCGTCTCCTCGGACAGGAAGACGTAGCCGTCGATGAAGTCGAGCACCTCGACCGGCAAATCCTCGAACCGCTTGCGCCGGATCAGCAGGATGATCGGGAAGTCGAGGCCCCGGCGACGCATCAAATTGATCAGTGCCGAGGTCCTGCCTTCAAGCCCCTTCTTGCCCCAGTCCACCACCATGCAGCCGATCGCGGCATCGGTTTGCACCGCAATTTCGGCGTCCTCCAGCTTGCGGGCCCGAACCACTTCGAAGCCGGAGCGCTGGATTTCCTCGATGATCTGGTTGAAGCGGATGCCCTCGAGATCGTCGGCGTCGAACACGGGTGCGGCGAACAGGAAGTTGAAGCGCTTGAAATAGTCCATGGCGTGTCCCGAATGAGCGAGACGGACAGGTCTCTGCACATTCGGTGACAGTTATATGACAGGGGTGGCGATTGAGCGCAGGAAGCGCTCTACCGCTTCGCTTCGCCGAACACCACGGTCGGTACCGCGCGATTGACGACCTCGCGCAGCGCGAAGCTCGATTGCACGCGCGCCACCCGCGGCAGGCGCGACAACTCGGTGCGGTGAATGCGCTCGAAATCCTGGATGTCGCGGGCGAGCACGATCAGAATGTAGTCGTCCGTGCCCGACATCAGGAAGCAGCGCACGACCGAGGGGCACTTTACCACCTCCGCCTCGAACGCGCGCAGCGCCTCGTCGCTCTGGCTCTCCAGTGCGATGCGCACCAGCACCGTCGTGGTGAGCCCGAACTGCGCCAGATCGAGCGCCGCCTGATAGGCCTGGATGTAGCCATCGTCCTCCAGCGCTTTCTGCCGCCGCGCGAGTGCCGTGCTCGACAGGCCGATCTTGTTGGCGAGCTCTGTATGGCTGGCTCGCGCATTGGCAGTGAGTTCCGCGAGGATTGCGAGGTCTTTGCGGTCCAGGGCCAAGGTTTCGTTTCCAGCGTGAAAGGGCGTTTGCGCGCTCACAACCGGCGCGGAGAGGTTGAAGCTAGCGGATATTTGCACGAAACCAAACCCGCGACGTCGTTACGATCATGGGGTGAATCGAAAGGAGCCCAGGATGCGCGTCGGTGTGCCCAAGGAGATCAAGGTTCAGGAATATCGCGTCGGGCTCACCCCGGGCGCTGTCCGCGAGTATGTCGCGGCCGGGCATCAGGTGATGGTCGAGACTGCCGCCGGCAGCGGTATTGGCGCCTCCGACGAGGTCTACCAGCGGGCAGGGGCATCCATTGCTGCGAGTGCGAGCGACATCTTTGCCAGGTCAGACATGATCGTGAAGGTGAAGGAGCCGCAGAAGAGCGAATGGGGTCAGCTCCGCGAAAACCAGATCCTCTTTACTTATCTCCATCTCGCGCCGGACCCTGATCAGGCCAAGGGCTTGCTTGCCTCCGGCTGCACTGCGATCGCTTATGAAACCGTCACTGACGCGGCAGGTCACCTTCCCCTGCTTGCGCCGATGAGCGAAGTCGCCGGCCGTCTCGCCATCGAGGCCGCCGGCGCCGCGCTCAGGCGACCGGCCGGCGGTCGCGGCCTGCTGCTTGGCGGCGTCCCCGGCGTCCAGCCCGCGCGTGTCGTCGTGCTGGGTGGTGGCGTGGTGGGAACGCAGGCCGCGCGCATGGCCGCAGGCCTTGGCGCGGAGGTCTCTGTGATTGATCGCTCGATTCCGCGTTTGCGCGAGCTCGACGATCTCTTTGCCGGACGCGTGCGCACGCGCTTCTCGACCATCGAGTCCGTCGAGGAGGAGGTGTTCGCGGCCGACGTCGTGATCGGCGCGGTGCTGGTGCCGGGCGCCAGCGCACCAAAGCTCGTCACGCGTGCGATGCTGAAATCGATGCGGCCGGGCGCCGTGCTGGTCGATGTCGCGATCGACCAGGGCGGTTGTTTCGAGACCTCGCATGCGACGACGCACGCGGAGCCGACTTACGAGGTCGACGGCGTCGTGCATTATTGCGTCGCCAACATGCCCGGCGCGGTGCCGGTGACGTCGAGCCAGGCGTTGAACAATGCGACGCTGCCATTCGGGCTGATGCTGGCCAACAAGGGCTTTGCCGCCGTGTTGGAGAACCCGCACTTACGCAACGGGCTGAATGTGCATCGCGGGCGCATCACCAACAAGGCGGTGGCGGAAAGCCTCGGCCTGGAATTCGCGCCAGTCGGTGGTGGGCTGGCGGCGTAACTTACTTTCCTTTTCCCGTTGCGGGAGAAGGCGGCGCGAAGCGCGGGATGAATAGCCTCACCCGGCTTCGCTTCGCGAACCCCGGCTCGGAAGCTGACCCCTCTATAGGCGAGATTCGCACAGGGGCGGCGACCGTGCCGGCGAGATCGTTGCCCTCGCTTCGGTGCCCAGATCGGCCAGAAGAAGAAAACTATTGTCGCGACACCGTCCCACGGAAGGACTTTCCCCTCGGAAGGACAAAAACGCCAATCGCTTCCATTGCCGTTTAGGCCCGAAACGACGACATTCAACCAGGATTTGATGGATTGACGGCCATGGAACGCACTGGATTTGAGCCCTTCGGCGAGCCGCTGGTGTCCTCAGCGGACACCCAGCCGCAGTCGCGCGCATCAAAGCTGCTGCTGCGGGCCGGCACGGGCGTGTTCTGGACGCTGGTGGCGGGCATCGTGCTCGCGCGCGCGGCGTTCTTCCAGCCGGGCGTCTACGACAGCTTCAGCCACGTGGCTTCCCTGGCCAAGAACCTGTTGTTCTGAGCCCGATTATTCCGGGCTGAGGATACGACTTCCCTCGGCCCTGATATGCCGAAAACTTATTCCCCAACCCGAGCGCCGTGCGTATAAATCTTTCTCCTCTGGGAGAGATTTGTGTCGCAGAATCAAGCATCCAGCCCGGCCGGCGCCAAGCCGACCACAGCCTTTGGCCGCGTTGTCGCGCTGATTCCCGGCATTCTCCTGTGCATCGCGGTGGCCGGCGTCTCGGCTCTTCTGGAACGGGCAGAACTCGGCGTGTTCGAACATCCTTACGTCGAGGCCCTGGTCATGGCGATCCTGCTGGGAATGGCCTTGCGCAGTTTCTGGAAGCCGGCGCCGCGCTGGCAGGCCGGCATCGCCTTCAGCGCCAAGCAGCTGCTCGAAGTCGCCGTCATGCTGCTGGGCGCCTCCATCAGCTTTGCCGCGATTGCGGCCTCCGGCATTGCGCTTCTGGCGTCGATCGCCGCTGTTGTCGTGATCGCGCTCTCCGTCTCCTTCGGCCTCAGCCGGCTGCTGGGCCTCTCCACGCGACTGTCGATCTTGATCGCTTGCGGCAACTCCATCTGTGGCAATTCCGCGATTGCGGCAGTCGCGCCGATTATCGGCGCCAACAGCGACGAGATCGCATCCTCGATCTCCTTCACCGCCATTCTCGGCGTGATGATGGTGCTGGGCCTGCCGTTGTTGATTCCGCTGTTGCAGCTCACCGCGACGCAATATGGCATCCTCGCAGGGCTGACTGTCTATGCCGTGCCGCAGGTGCTCGCGGCGACGGTACCGGCGGGGCTGGTATCCACGCAGATCGGCACGCTGGTCAAGCTGATGCGTGTGCTGATGCTGGGACCCGTGGTCGTCGGTCTCTCGCTGATCGCCTCGCGCTGGCAGGCCGGCGCCAAGAAGACCAATGTCGGCTTCTTCCGCCTGGTGCCCTGGTTCATTCTCGGCTTCCTCGCGCTGGCGACGTTGCGGTCGCTCGAGATTGTCCCGGGTACGGTGGTTGGTCCCGTGACGAAGATCACGAGCTTCCTCACGGTGGTATCGATGGCCGCGCTGGGCCTTGGGGTTGATGTTCGCGTGCTCGCCAATGTCGGAGGCAGAGTGACGGCGGCGGTGACGCTGTCGCTGATGCTGCTGCTCGGCATCAGCATCGCCCTGGTGCACTGGTTCAAGTAAGGCACGCGAAGCGCGTGCACTGGCTCTCCGTGCAAGCCGGGCCGAGTAAGCTAAATCACATCCGCCAGCGAATGGCCGTGCAGCTCTATGTTCAGCCCCTGCATACCCAAGTCGTTGATTTCGCCACCCATCGCTTTCAGGCTCTCCTCGCGAATCAATGACATCAGCCCGCGACGCAGCGCCAGAAATTCAGACGACATCATCATCGACTGCTGCCGCGGCCGCTCCAGGGGAATCGGGATCTCCGCCTTGATCGAGCCGGGGCGGGCGGTCATGCAGTAGACGCGGTCGGACAGGAAGATCGCTTCATCGATGTCGTGGGTGACGAACAGCACCGAAATCTTCAGTCGCTGCCACATGTTGGTGAGGATCTGCTGCATGATGACGCGCGTCTGCGCGTCCAGCGCCCCGAAGGGCTCGTCCAGCAGCAGCACTTTCGGGCCGGTCGCGAGCGCGCGGACGATGCCGACGCGCTGCTTCATGCCGCCGGAGAGCTTTTCCGGATAGTGCTTTTCGAACGCTTCGAGCCCGGCTAGCCCGAGCAGGGTGCGCGCGGCTCGCTCGCGCTGCGAGCGAGGCATGCCGCGCATCTTCAGGCCGAATTCGACATTTTCCCGGACCGTCTTCCAGGGAAACAGCGAATATTGCTGGAACACCATGCCGCGCTCGGCGCTCGGGCCGTTCACGCGCTCGCCATCGACGGTGACAATACCCGTGGTGGGCTTGAGGAAGCCCGCGACCGCGTTGAGCAGGGTCGACTTTCCGCAACCGGAGGGCCCGACGATCGACACGAACTCGCCGGGCTTCACATGGATCTGCGTGTCTGTGACGGCCTGGACGGGGCCCTCGATGCTGTCGTAGCTGAGAGAAAAATTCCTGACCTCGATATGGCCTTTCGGTTCGCTCGCAAGCATCTCGCTCATCTTGTCGACCTCCACGGCATCACCAGATGTCCCGCGCCCCTGATCAGCAGGCTCGACCCGAGACCGAGCACGCCGATCGCGATCATGCCGAGTGCGATGTCGGCATACTGGACCAGCGAATAGGCCTCCCAGGTGAAGTAGCCGATGCCGTACTGGCCGGAGATCATCTCGGCGGCGATCAGCGACACCCAGGCGACGCCCATACCCACGGTGAGACCAGTGAAGATGTGCGGCAACGACGCCGGAAAATACACCTCGCGGAAAATCGAGCGTTCGCGTGCGCCAAGACATTGAGCCGCGCGCACCAGCACGGGATCGACCAGCGTCATGCCGTGAAGCGTGTTGACCAGGATCGGGAAGAACGAGCCGAGGAAGGTGATGAAGACGATGCTCTGCTCGTTGGTCGGCCACAGCATGATCGCCATCGGGACCCAGGCAATTGCCGGAATCGGCCGCAGCACTTCCGCGACCGGGAAGATGACCTCGTGGACCAGCTTGAATCGACCCATGATCAGGCCGAGCGGCACGCCGACGATGGCCGCGAGGGAGAAGCCGACGAGAATGCGCCGGCAGCTCAGCACGATGTGCATCAGGAACTTGGGATCGTGGATCGCCTTGGTGAAACTCCCATAGACTGCGACCGGCGAGGGCACGTTGGTGAAGCGCACGAAGAACACGACGCGGTAGGTCGTGAGCAGGTGCCAGACCAGCAGGAACGCAAGCAGCGAAATGATGCCGATCGCGGTCGCGCGGAGCCGGCCCTGGTTCAGCCGGTACCAGCGCAGCGCGAGCGTGCCGAACGAGGGCGGAGTCACCGGGGGCGTGACGGCGGGCAATCGCGCCGCCTCGGCAATCGCTGCCGGCATGTTGCTGTCCTCGGGGTGTCTGACGAGGGCGGGACTGCTCACGTCTTGCCTCCGCCGACTGCCGCTTTCACCGCATCGTCGAAACCGAGCACCTTGCCGCTGATCTTGGCGGCGTAGGCCTCCGCGTCCTTCTTCAGCAGGAACGGCGCGACCTCGCCATTGCCGACCGCGAAGAAGGCCTGGTCGGCGAACAGCTTGATGCCGCGGGTGGTGTCGAAGACGTAGGCGACGTTGATCTTCTTGCCCTTGGCCTTGAAGTCGGCATAGGCCCCCAAGGTGCAGGCGGCGGATGAGAACGGCATGATGCCGGCCTCATCCACCCAGACTTCACCGGCCTTGCGCGGATCGGTGATCGGCTTCTTGCAGAAAGCGTCTTCGCCGGTGATTTCGTAGTTCTTGGTGCTGCCAAGCTGCGCGTCATAGTCGAGCTTCATCTCGGCATAGGCCTTGCGGACGTAGCTGTCGTCGACCCATTTCTTCGGATCGAACTCCTTCATGCGTCCGAGGTTTTGCAGCACCTTGACGTCGGTGGCGGCCGCATCGACCAGCGCCGGCTTGACGGTGGGATCGGTGATCATGTTTCCACCCGGGCCCAAGAAGATGTAGACGACCTCCTTGTTGATGCCGGTCCATTCCTGGATTTTTTCAGATGCAAGCTTGGGATCGTCGCGTAGCCATTGATTGGCGGCGATCAGCGCCTTCATGTAGGCCACGACGACTTCGGGGTACTTTTCGGCGAAGTCGGTACGGACGACGATGCCGTGGAAGGTCGGCAGATTGGTCTCGACGCCGTCAAAAATCTTGCGCGCAAAGCCGCGGAAAGGCAGCAATTCGGCGAATGGAACGAAGTCGGCATGCGCGTCGATCTTTTTTTCCTGGAGATTGGTTGAGCCGACTTCAGGGCTCTGGCTCACGAGCTGGAAGAAATCCGATGAATAGCCGCGGTCCTGCATCGCCTTCAGCACCATTCCGTGCGCGGCGGAGCCGAAGGGCACGCTGACCAGCTTGCCCTTGAGATCGGCCAGATCGTAGTACGGCGAATCCTTGTGGACGACGATGCCATTGCCGGAGCCGGAGAGGCTGTAGGCCGCGATGCCGATCAGCCGGCTCTTGCTCTCGGGATTGCTGTCGAAAGTGAAGCCGTTCACGATCAGCGGGTAGTCGCCCATCATGCCGATCTGCAACTTGTTCGCCATCATCGCGTTGGTGACGGGCGGACCTGACGTGAAATTCTGCCACTCCAGCTCGAACTTGATGTTCGCGTATTTGCCGTCCTTGGGCAGGTATTTTTCCAAAAGATGAAGCTGCCGGATGACGACGCCTGCGGTCACCGTGTTGGTGGTGGTGTCCTGCGTTCCGATACCGAGCGTGACGGTTTCCGCCGCGGCCGGCTGCGCAATCAGAAGCGCCAGCGACGTCACCGACATCGCGATCGAGGGTGTGGGAAGATGGCGGACCATTCTCATCCTCATCAGGTTGGATGTGCTGTGGTTGCCATGATTGGGGGAGGGCGTGGACAGGGCAAATCCGGAATGTTGACGGCAGTCGATTAGTTGCCGGGGAAAAGCTGATTGCATACTCCTTGAGCAATCCTGCACTATAAAGCCGCTTGCCTGGGCAGTGATCTTGCCCGCAAACTCGTTCAGTCAGATGCGTGGCCGCGCATCTCTTCCAGTACGTCGGTCCGACAGACCACGATCTGGGACCGCCTGGTCACGACGATTCCCTTCTCCTGCATCCGCTTCAGGCTGATCGTGACCCATTGCCTTGTCGCGCCGACCATATGGGCGATGTCGGCATGGGTGAATGCTGCCGCGATCACCCGGCCCTCCCCATCCTCTACGCCGTAGAGCTCGACGAGGTGCAGCAACAGATGTGCAAGGCGCTGCGTAATCGAGCGCGTTCCCAACATCTGCGCCAGTGCCGAATAGCACTTGCCCTTGAAGGTGAGGCCTTCGATCAGACCGATCGCAAGGTTTGGGATCTCTGCAGCAAGGGACCGCAGTTCCTTTCCGGGCAGGTGCACCACGCTGCAATTGCTGGACGCGACGCCGGACCATTGATGGACGGTGCCCTCGAACACCTCGGGACCGCCGACGAAATTGCCGACGTGCCAGTAGGCCAGCGTGATCTCGCGCCCGAGCGGGGAGCTGTAGAACACGCGGATGCGGCCACTTTCGATCAGCCAGATACCGTCATGCTTCCCGCCCTGGCTGAACAGCGTCTGGCCGCGGTTAAGCACCTTTCGCCGGCCCTGCTTCAGCACCAGTTCCCGCTCGCGCGGTGAGAGCTTGTCCATCAGAGGCGGCGGCCCACCGATGGATTGCTGGTTCTCGGTCAGCAGCAGCGAGGAGCTGCCCGCAGGCCGGACTGCCGGGGGAACAGTCCCGCTAACCGCACTCGCCGCCTGCAACATCGTCTGCCTCCGGACCGTTCAAGTCGTTCCAAAGAGGAGCAATGTCCGTGCCAGATGGGTGGCAAGCGGGTCGCTAGGGCCCTGCAAGGCTTGGCAAATAGGACTTTGGGTAGATTCCGCGATTATGCCCGTCCGAGAACGAGATGTTGAGCCCATAGCCGAGATCGCCGATCCCGATGATGGCGATCCCCGGCAACCGTTCGGGAAAGCGCTCGTCGAAGCGGGCGCGGGTGCAGTGAGCGCACTTGCAGGACAAACGGAGCCGCTCGGCGGAAACGCTGAGCGTTTCGCCGTCGGTGGTCCGCACGAGAAGTGTCGCCAGATCGGCGCTTGCTTCGTAGCCGGTCACCGTCGGTGCCACCAGGGTCATGTTCATGACGAACCTCCGACTCCTCTCTAGGCGCAGGTCGTCACGCGCGGATAGCAACTAATTGCCGGCCCAAGTGCGCAGTCGACCCGGCAGTGTGCCTCCGCTTCGATCATCGCCGACGAAATGTGAAACTAATCCACCGGGAATTTCACTTCCGAATTGCGGGACTCCGCTCTCTCCGAAACTTTCTGCGTCGTCGAGAGGAGAGACCATGAGCGCATTTCAGAAGGAAACGGTTTTGTCGGTCAGGCACTGGACCGATTCCCTTTTCAGCTTCACCGCGACGCGCGATCCCGGCTTCCGCTTCCAGAACGGCCAGTTTGCGATGATCGGGCTGGAGGTGGAGGGCAAGCCCGTGATGCGCGCCTACAGCATGGCGAGCGCCAATCACGAGGAAGCGCTCGAATTCTTCTCGATCAAGGTGCAGGACGGTCCATTGACCTCCCGCCTGCAAAAGATCAGGGAAGGCGATATCATTCTGGTCGGTCGCAAGGCGACAGGCACGCTGATCACCGGTAACCTCATTCCTGGCAAACGCCTGTTGCTGCTTTCGACCGGCACGGGACTCGCGCCCTTCGCGAGCTTGATCAAGGACCCCGACGTCTACGAGAATTACGAGACAATCGTGCTCGCTCACGGCTGCCGCCAGGTCTCCGAGCTTGCTTATGGCGAGCACCTGGTCGATGGACTGCGCAACCACGAGTACTTCGGGCCGCTGATCCGCGATAAACTCGTCTACTACCCGACGGTCACCCGCGAACCGTTCAGGAATCGCGGTCGCATCACCGATTTGATCGCCTCCAGCCAGCTGTTCGACGACATCGGCCTATCGGGCCTGGATATCGAGACCGACCGCATCATGCTGTGCGGCAGCCCGGCGATGCTGGAGGAACTGCCCGCGATGTTTTCAGCGCGCGGCTTTGTCGAGGGCAGCCACAGCCAGCCCGGCCATTTCGTCATCGAGAAGGCCTTCGTCGAGCGGTGAGCGCAAATCGCGTCCCGGCGACAACTAATTGCTATCGGCGGGACGCCACCTGAACAAATCTGATGCAAAGGCGCCGGCTATCGGCGAACCAGGAGCAAGTGATGGCACTAGATCAGATCGTCGATGGGCTTTCGGAAGTATCTTGCGATGTGCTCGTGATCGGCGGCGGCACGGCCGGCCCGATGGCGGCGCTGAAGGCGAAGCTGAAGAACCCGAAGGCCAACGTCGTCCTGCTCGAAAAGGCCAACGTCAAGCGCTCCGGTGCGATTTCGATGGGCATGGACGGACTGAACAACGCCGTCATCCCCGGCTACGCGACGCCGGAGCAGTACACCAAGGAAATCACCATAGCCAACGACGGCATCGTCGACCAGAAGGCGGTCTACAAATACGCGCAAAACTGCTACAGCATCATCGAAGAGCTCGATAGTTTTGGCATTCGCTTCCTGAAGAACGAGAATGGCGACTACGCCGTCAAGAAGGTGCACCACATCGGCACCTATGTTCTGCCGATGCCGAACGGCGAGACCGTGAAGAAGGCGTTGTACCGCCAGCTCCGCCGCGCCCGCATTCTGATCTCCAATCGCTACATGGCGACGCGGCTGCTGAAATCGTCCGACGGCCGCATCGCCGGCGCAATCTCCGTCAACACCCGCACCGCCGAGATCCTGGTGATCAAGGCCAAGGCCGTGATCCTCTGCATGGGCGCCGCCGGCCGCCTGGGCCTGCCGACCTCCGGCTACATGTTCGGCACCTACGAGAATGCCGCCAATTCCGGCGACGGCTATTCCATGGCCTATCACGCCGGGGCCGCGCTCGCGAACCTCGAATGCTACCAGATCAATCCGCTGATCAAGGACTACAATGGCCCGGCGTGCGCTTATGTCGCCGGTCCCTTCGGCGCCTTCACGGCCAACAACGAGGGCTCGCGCTTCATCGAATGCGACTATTGGTCGGGCCAGATGATGCTGGAGTTCTACAACGAACTGCTGTCAGGCAAGGGCCCTGTGTTTCTCCAGCTCAAGCACCTCCACCCCGACACCATCTCGGAGATTGAATCCACGCTGCACAAGGTCGAGCGTCCCACGCGCGGCCTGTTCCAGCAGGGGCGCGGCGTCGACTACCGCAACGACTCGATCGAGATGCACATCTCCGAAATCGGCTTCTGCTCCGGCCACAGCGCCTCTGGCGTGTTCGTCGACGACAATGCCCGCACCACCGTGCCCGGCCTTTACGCCGCCGGCGACATGGCGAGCGTGCCTCACAATTACATGCTGGGCGCCTTTACCAACGGCTCGGTCGCCGGCATCGACGCGATGGAATTTGCCGAGAACCATGATTTCGCGGAGTTCGATGCGCAGGACGTGGCGAGGGAACAAGAGCGCGTGATGGCACCGACCAGGCGCGAGGACGGCATTCCACCCAACCAGCTCGAGTACAAGACCCGCCGTTTGGTCAACGACTATCTGCAGCCGCCGAAGGTCACGCGCAAGTACGAGCTCGGCATGCGTCGCCTCGCCGAAACCCGGCAGGACATGCAGGAGCATATGATCGCGCGCAACGCGCACGAGTTGCTCCGCGCCCTCGAAGTACAGTCGATCATGGACTGCGCCGACATGGCGGTGCATGCCTCGTTGTACCGCGAAGAGAGCCGCTGGGGCCTCTACCACTGGCGCACGGATTTTCCGGAGAAGGACAACGAGAACTGGTTCTGCCACACGCTGCTCAGCAAGGAGAACGGCAAAATGACCAGCCAGAAGCGTGCCGTAGAGCCCTATGTCGTGCCGATCGCCGACGACGAGAAGGACCTCTACGACAAGCAGCGCATTCGCGCCACCGCCTGATCCACCGCACGATCAACAGGAGACATGAAATGCCTCTCGCGTCCCATCAGACATCGGTTCCGGTCGTCGTCGACGACGCCAAATGCATTGCCGACAAGGGCTGCACCGTGTGTGTCGACGTCTGTCCGCTCGACGTGCTGCGCATCAGCGATATGACCGGCAAGGCCTACATGGCCTATGACGAGTGCTGGTACTGCATGCCCTGCGAGGCCGATTGCCCGACCGGTGCCGTCACCGTCAATATTCCCTATCTGTTGAGGTGATCATGTCGAGCCCGTTCGAATCCTACGACGATCTCGAAGACGCCGACGAGCGGCTTCAGGCGGCAGATCCCGCCGAACGCCGCGTCGCCATCATCGCGCTCGGCCATTCCGGCGATCCCGCGGCCGTGGTCCATCTCACCAACATGGTCGCCGATCCCGACGCCGGCGTGCGCCAGCAGGTGGCGATGGCGCTCGGTGAGTTCGACGGGCCGGAAGCCGCAAGTGCGCTGGTCAAGCTGCTGGTCGATCCGGAACGGATCGTGGCGGCGGCGGCGGCCGACAGCATGGCCGAGTTCAAGGATCCCGCTTGCGCCAACGTCGTCCTGCCGCTGGTCAAGCATGCCCATGCCTTCGTTCGCATGGGGGCGCTACGTGCGCTGAAGGAGCTGCGCTGCAAGGATACCCTGAAGCCGGCGCTGGAGGCGCTGCAGGATTCCGATGCTGCGGTGCGCGTGCAGGCGATCGGCGTGATCGGCTTCCTCAAGCTGGAGGAATCCATCCCCGCGCTGACCGCGCTGATCAACGATCCCGACGCACATGTCCGCCGCGCCGCGGTTAGCGCGTTGGCATTTTCGCAGATGAAGCCCGCAGCCGAGACTATCACGCGTGCGCTGAAGGACAGCGACTGGATGGTCCGCGAAATGGCCGCGGAGACGCTCGGCCTCAACGTCAACGGCTCGCTTGCCGCCGACCCGCTCGTTAGCTCACTCTCCGACGAATACTGGCAGGTGCGGTTGAAGGCGATCCGCAGCCTCGGCAAGATGAAAATCGAGCGGGCGGTGCGCCCGATCGGCAACTGCATCAACCACGATCAGGCGAATTTGCGGAAGGAAGCGGCCGCCGCGCTCGGCGAGATCGCCCATCCCGACGGTGAGGCATTCTTGGCCGTCATCGCCGACGATGCCGATCCCGATGTCCGCAAGAACGCGCGCTGGGCGCTGCAACAGATTGCCGCCCGGAAGGCACGCGCAGGCGCATAGCAGCGGGGCATCCTGCCGCTCTGGACTTCCCATGCCAGACGTTTATTGGTCTTCGCCAATCTGATCGGCCGTCGTTCGAACGCGGCCGATCCAAAAACAGCGAGGACGCCGGCCATGACCATTTTGACGGTTGAAGATCTTCTCCCCGAGGATGGAACGAAGGGAACGCTGGTCGGTCGGGTCTGGCTGCCGCAGGCGAACGGTCCGGCCGTTGTCGCCGTGCGCGGCGATGGTGTCTTCGACGTCACTGCGACGTTTCCGACCATCAGCGCGCTCTGTGAAGAGGACAATCCGGCCAAGGCGCTCGCCACGACCAAGGGCGAGCGTATCGGCGATCTCGAGGCGATCGTCGCCAACACTGCGCCGGATGGCCGTGATCCCAGCAAGCCCTGGCTGCTTGCGCCGGTCGATCTCCAGACGTTGAAAGCCGCCGGCGTCACCTTCGCGATCTCAATGCTCGAGCGCGTGATCGAGGAGCGGGCAAAGGGCAATCCGGCCTCGGCCGAAGCGATCCGCAAAGAGGTCACGCGGCTGATCGGTGACGATCTGTCAAAACTCAGGCCGGGCTCGGACCAGGCGATGCACCTGAAGCAGGTGCTGATCGATCAGAACGCCTGGAGCCAGTATCTCGAAGTCGGCATCGGCCCCGATGCCGAAGTCTTCACCAAGGCGCCGACCTTATCCTCGGTCGGCACCGGCATGGATGCCGGCCTGCATCCGAAGTCGACCTGGAACAATCCGGAGCCGGAGCTGGTGCTGTTCGTATCGAGCCGCGGCAACATCGTCGGCGCGGCGCTTGGCAACGACGTGAATCTGCGAGACTTCGAAGGCCGCTCGGCGCTGCTGTTGTCGAAGGCCAAGGATAACAATGCGTCGTGCTCGATCGGTCCGCTGCTGCGGCTGTTCGATGACGGCTTCACGCTGGATGATGCGCGCAAGCTCGACATCAGCCTGAACGTGAAGGGCACGGACGGCTTCGTTCTCGACGGCCATTCCTCGATCAGCAAGATCAGCCGCGATCCGACCGACCTCGTCGCGCAGACCATCGGTAAGGTGCACCAATATCCCGATGGGTTCGTGCTGTTCCTCGGCACCATGTTCGCGCCTGTAAAGGATCGCGATGCGCCGGGGCAGGGGTTCACCCATAAGCGCGACGACATCGTCACCATTGCCGCCCCTCAGCTCGGCAAGCTCGTCAATCGCATGCGCACCAGCGACGAGTGCGAGCCGTGGACCTTCGGCATCGGCGCGCTGATGAAGAATCTGGCGCAGCGGAAACTGATCTAGCGCCTCGCCTCAGCCTCTTGCGGCTGCAGAACTGCGCGCACTTCCTTTTATGAGGCCGTTATGCCCGGGGCTTGTCCGGACATAACGCGTTGCCGAGCGGCTGGACGGCCCACGGAATCGTACGCAACTATAAATTGAGTTTTGTTCGAAACATCTTGCTTGGCGTGTGTTTGCGCTTACCCTCCCTGTCTCCACATCATTCGGCTCAATAGTCAAATAATATGACTATACAGCGGCGAACTTCCGTGAAATGGTGCCCTCCGCCGCCGCAGGGGCCGGCCCGAAGGTGCCATATTACCAAATGGTGCCTCGGATAACATTCTTGGGAGATACGCCTGATGACCCTCAAAGCCCTTTTTGCGGCCAGCGCCACGGCCGCGTTGCTGCTTTCGCTGCCGGCCAATGCCGCCGAGCTGACTGTCGGCTTCTCTCAGATCGGATCGGAATCCGGCTGGCGCGCCGCCGAGACGTCGGTCACCAAGCAGGAGGCGACCAAGCGCAAGATCAACCTCAAGATCGCCGACGCGCAGCAGAAGCAGGAGAACCAGATCAAGGCGATCCGCTCCTTCATCGCGCAGAACGTCGATGCGATCTTCCTGGCGCCGGTTGTCGCGACGGGTTGGGATGCGGTGCTGAAGGAAGCCAAAGAAGCCAAGATCCCGGTCGTGCTGCTCGACCGCGACATCGACCCGTCGGGCAAGGACCTCTATCTCACCGCCGTCACCTCGGACAGCGTGCACGAAGGCGAGGTCGCCGGCGACTGGCTGGCCAAGACCGTCGGCGACAAGGCCTGCAACATCGTCGAATTGCAGGGCACGGTCGGCGCGAGCGTCGCGGCCAACCGCAAGAAGGGCTTTGACACTGCCATCGCCAAGCACGCCAACCTGAAAATCGTGCGCAGCCAGACCGGTGACTTCACCCGCGCCAAGGGCAAGGAAGTCATGGAGAGCTTCATCAAGGCCGAAGGCGGCGGCAAGAACATCTGCGCGGTCTACGCCCACAACGACGACATGATGGTTGGCGCGATCCAGGCGATGAAGGAAGCCGGTCTCAAGCCGGGCAAGGACATCCTCACGGTGTCGATCGATGCCGTGCCAGATATCTTCAAGGCGATGGTGGCCGGCGAGGCCAATGCGACGGTCGAGCTGACGCCGAACATGGCCGGCCCGGCCTTCGATGCGGTTACGGCGTTCAAGGAGAAGGGTACCGTTCCACCGAAGTGGATCCAGACCGAATCCAGGCTGCTCACCGCCACAGACAATCCGCAGAAGGAATACGACAGCAAGAAGGGCCTCGGTTACTGAGGCGGGCGTCTCGCCGGACCACGTCCTGTGGTCCGGCACCCCCTTCGCAATCGTTGCGCGAACGAATAGGCTGGGCGTCCGCAGCATAAGCGGGCGCCGGTGGGAGTGACGTCGTTATGGAGAACAGCCTCGATCCTGCTCCGCCCCTCCTGGAGGTGCGCGGGATCAGCAAGAGCTTTGGCGCGGTGCGCGCGTTGCAGGAGGTCGACTTCACGCTTCGCGCCGGCGAGATCCATGCGCTGCTCGGCGAGAACGGTGCCGGCAAATCCACGCTGATCAAGGTGGTTACCGGCGTGTTTCCGCGCGATGCCGGTGTTGTGAGGCTGGGCGGCGAAGAGGTCGCGCCGCGTTCGGCCAAGGCGGCGGTGCAGGCCGGCATTGCGACCGTCTACCAGGAAGTCAATCTGCTTCCAAACCTTTCGGTGGCACAGAACCTGTTTCTCGACCGCCAGCCGATGCGCTTCGGCGTCGTGCGCGAAGGCGAGATGCGCCGTCGCGCCAAAGCGCTGCTCACGGAGTTCGGCCTCGATATCGACGTCGCGGCATCGCTCGGCGATTATTCGGTGGCCATACAGCACGTCACTGCGATCGCGCGCGCGGTCGATCTCTCCGCACGCGTGCTGATTTTGGACGAGCCGACGGCGAGCCTCGACCGCCATGAGGTCGAGATCCTCTTCCGCATCATGCGCCAGTTGGCCAAGCGCGGCATCGGTATCGTCTTCGTCAGCCATTTCCTCGATCAGGTCTACGAGATATCCGATCGCCTTACCGTCTTGCGCAATGGCCGCCTGGTCGGCGAGCGCGAGATCGCGTCGCTGCCGCGGCTCGAGTTGATCCGGATGATGCTCGGCCGGGAGCTCGCCGAGACCACCAACGCGCGGGCTGCCGCCGGCGAGCACATGGTGCGCGAGGTCTGCGCGCGTTTCGACAATTACGGCAGGGCCGGCTATGTCGCCCCCTTCAATCTCGAGCTGCGCCATGGCGAGGTCGTCGGCCTCGCCGGGCTCCTCGGATCGGGTCGGACCGAGACGGCGCGGTTGGTGTTCGGTGCCGAGCGCGCTGACGTTGGGCAGGCGAGCGTTGAGGGCGCCCCCGTACGCCTTCAGTCGCCGCGCGACGGCGTGCGCCACGGCTTTGGCTATTGCCCGGAGGAGCGCAAGACCGACGGCATTGTCGCCGAGCTCACCGTGCGCGAGAATATCGTGCTCGCGCTTCAGGCCAAACGCGGCCTGCATCGGCCACTGTCCCGTCGCGAGCAGGACGAGATTGCACGTCGCTACGTGAAGATGCTCGACATTCGTCCGCCCGATCCCGAGCGTCCGGTGGGCCTGCTCTCCGGCGGCAATCAACAGAAGGTTCTGCTGGCGCGTTGGCTCGCGACGTCGCCGCGGCTCCTCGTGCTGGACGAACCCACCCGTGGCATCGATGTCGGCGCGCATGCCGAAATCATCCGCCTGATCCGCGAACTCTGCGACGACGGGCTGGCGCTGCTTGTGATCTCCTCCGAACTGGATGAAATCGTGACTTATTCCGACCGCGTGGTCGTGCTGCGCGACCGCGCCCATGTCGAGGAGCTCTCGGGCGAGGCAATCGACGTCACCAACATTCTTGCGGCGATCGCCGCCGATGGCGCCGCGATGCAAGAGGTGCGGGCATGACAGCGCTGTTGCCGCGCCGCGGCCTTGCCCAGATCCTGGCCTTGATCGTCATCCTCGCGGTCGACCGCGTGGTTTCGCCGCAATTCTTCGACCTGCGCCTCCAGGACGGCCGTCTGTTCGGTAGCCTGATCGACGTGCTCAACCGAGGCACGCCGGTGGCGTTGCTCTCGCTCGGTATGGTGCTGGTGATCGCGACGCGCGGCATCGATCTTTCCGTCGGCGCGGTGATGGCGATCTCCGGTGCAATCGCTGCGAGCCTTGCCGACAGCCACGGCTTGCCGGTGGTGCTGGCCGCGGCGCTCGGTATCGGCATCCTCTGCGGCCTCTGGAACGGTTTTCTTGTCGCGGTCCTTGGCATGCAGCCGATCGTGGCGACGCTGATCCTGATGGTGGCTGGGCGTGGCATCGCCCAGCTCATCACAGAAGGGCGGATTGTGACCTTCACGTCGCCGGACCTGGTCTGGCTCGGCAACGGTGCCATTCTCGGGGTGCCGGTACCGATCACGATTGCGGTCGGCATGTTGATCCTCACCGGCGCCATCGTACGCGGCTCCGCGCTCGGTCTCCTGATCGAGGCGACTGGTGGCAACGCCCGCGCGAGCGAGCTTGCCGGTGTGGGCACGCGCGCGATGATTCTGGCGGTCTATGTCTGGTGCGGGGTCTGTGCGGCGCTCGCCGGCGTGATCGCCGCGGCCGACATCATGGGCGCGGATGCCAACAATGCCGGCCTCTGGCTCGAGCTCGACGCCATTCTGGCCGTCGTGATCGGCGGCACCTCGCTGTTCGGCGGGCGCTTCAGCCTGATCCTGGCAGTGTTAGGCGCGCTGATCATCCAAACCATGAATACCGGTATTCTGCTATCGGGCTATCCGCCGGAGTTCAACCTGCTGGTCAAGGCCGTGGTGGTGCTCGCGGTGCTGCTGCTGCAATCACCGAAGCTGTCGGGCTTTTCCGGTATCATGGCGCGGCTGCGGGGGACGAAACCATGAAAGGCCTGCCGCCCGTCCTGATCACGGCCATCGTGCTGGTCGCCGGCTTCGCAGCCTGCGCACTGCAGTTTCCCAACATCGCCTCGACCCGCGTCGTCGGCAATCTTCTCACCGACAACGCCTTTCTCGGCATCGTCGCGACCGGTATGACCTTCGTCATCATCTCCGGTGGTATCGATCTGTCGGTCGGCTCGGTGATTGGCTTCACCACCGTGTTCGTCGCGCTTGCGATCGAGCGCTGGGGCATGCCGCCGCTGGTCGCGTTTGTCGCCATCCTCGTGCTCTCGGCGGCCTTTGGCGCTGCGATGGGCGCCATCATCCACGTATTTGATCTGCCGCCGTTCATTGTGACGCTGGCCGGGATGTTTCTGGCGCGCGGCGCGAGTTTTCTGCTTTCGACAGAATCGGTGCCGATCACCGCGCCGGTCTATTCGACCGTGTCGGATTTTGCGCTGCACATGCCCGGTGGCGGGCGGCTGACGGCGATAGCGATCATCATGCTGGTGATCGTGATCGGCGGCATTCTGCTGCTGCGTCTCACCCGGTTCGGCGCAAATGTCTATGCGCTTGGCGGCGGCCGGGCCACCGCAAGCCTGATGGGTGTTGCGGTAGGCAAAATGACGGTGAAGATCTACATGCTGTCGAGCCTGCTCGCGGGCATCGCCGGCATCGTGTTTTCCTTCTATACCAGCGCCGGCTATTCGCTCTCCGCCGTCGGTGTCGAGCTCGATAGCATCGCGGCCGTGGTCATCGGCGGCACGCTGCTCACGGGCGGGCAGGGCTCGGTGATCGGCACCTTCCTCGGCGTGCTGATCCAGGGCATGATCCAGACCTACATCAATTTTGACGGCACGCTGTCGAGTTGGTGGACGAAGATCGCGACCGGCATCCTGCTGTTCGCCTTCATCGCACTTCAGCAGGGGCTGGTCGCGCTGGCGCGCCGGCCGGTGTCGAACCGCGCGGGAGCCGTCCCATGACCTCGCGTATCGTCGTCATCCCGACACGGCGGGCGCATTCGAACCATGCGGAGGTGGCCCGCTCGATCGGCGTCGACATCATCGGTGGGCGCTATGCGGAAGGGGTGCGGCTTCCGGGCGATGCCGAGCTGACGGCAATGTTCGGCGTATCGCGGCCGGTGTTGCGCGAGAGCGTGAAGACGCTGGTCGCCAAGGGGCTTTTGACGACCAAGGCGCGGGTCGGCACAGTCGTGCGCGGGCGCGCGGCCTGGAACATGTTCGACGCCGACGTGCTGGCCTGGCATCTCGACGCCGGCATCGACAGACACTTTCTCAACGATCTCGCCGAAATACGTCTTGCGGTCGAGCCGCGCGCGGCGGCGCTCGCGGCCAAGCGTCGTTCCGAAGACGACATTGCCGAGCTTCAGCGCAGCATGGATTGCATGCGGCAGGAGACGTCGGAATCAGTCGGCTTTGCCGAAGCCGATCTCGCCCTGCATCTTGCGGTCGCGCGAGCGTCGGGCAATCCGTTCATGCGTTCCATCGGTCACGTGATCGAGGCTGCGTTACGTACGGCTTTCATGCTCAGTGCACCGGCCGGTTCGGAAGACCGCGAGATCGCCTTGATCTGGCACCAGAAGATCGTCGATTCGATCGCAGCCGGGGATGCGGACGCGGCGGCCGAGGCCATGGCCTTCGTCATTCACAACGGCATGCGCCGGCATAAGGGGATGGCGGCCGAAACAGCTCCGGCGGCACCTGCAGAACCTGGAGACAATTCGTGACAGCCCTTCGTATCGCCATCGTCGGTTTCGGTAAAATCGCCCGCGACCAGCATGTCGGCGCTATTGCTGCGACAGCTGGCGCGACGCTTGCCGCCGTTGCCAGCCGCAACGCCTCGCTGCCGGGCCTGCCGCATTTTGCGACCATCGAGGAACTGCTGGAAAAGGGTCCGGAGATCGATGCGGTGTCGCTCTGCACACCACCTCAGGTGCGCCGCGCCCAGGCTGCTGCGGCGCTCGCGGCCGGCAAACATGTCATGCTGGAGAAGCCGCCCGGCATCGGCGTGGCCGAACTCGATCCGCTGATCGCAATGGCGGCGGATGCAAAGCGCACTTTGTTTGCGACCTGGCATTCGCGCCATGCGCCGGCGGTCGAGCCGGCCCGCGAATGGCTGGCTACGCGCCGGATCAACTCGGTGCACATCAATTGGAAGGAAGACGTCCGCGTCTGGCATCCCGGCCAGACCTGGATTTGGGAGCCCGGCGGCCTCGGCGTGTTCGACCCCGGCATCAACGCGCTCTCGATCCTGACCCGCATCCTGCCAAAGCCGGTGTTCGTCACCGCGGCGGAGCTGGCCTTTCCGGCCAATTGCCAGTCCCCGATTGCCGCCAATCTGACGCTGACCGACATCAGCGGCCTGCCGATCACGGCCGAATTCGATTTCCGCCAGACCGGGCCGCAGAGCTGGGATATCGTCGCGGAAACCGACCAGGGCCGGATGACGTTGTCCCGTGGTGGCAGGATTATGGCGGTCGACGGCAATGTTGTTGCCGACGCGCCCGATGAGGAATATCGAGAACTCTACCGGCACTTCGTCAAGCTCGCCGCATCAGGCGCGAGCGATGTCGATCTGGCACCGCTTCGTCTCGTCGCCGACTCGTTCCTGCTCGGCAAGCGCAACATCGTCGAACCGTTCGTGGACTAGGCATGTTTGGTGCGAAAATTGCAAAGGACGTGTTCGGAACGCTGCCGGACGGGCGCCATGTCGAGCGTATCGTGCTGCGTGGGGAGGGCGGGTTTGAGGTCCGCATCATCACCCATGGCGCGGTGATCCAGGCGCTCGTCGCGCCGGACGCCAAAGGCGGCTACGACGATGTTGTGCTCGGTCATGACGCCTTTGCCGGCTATCTCTCCGAACGCAAGTTCTTTGGCGCGACCGTCGGCCGCTATGCCAACCGCATCGCCGACGGGCAGTTCTCGCTCGATGGCGAGACCTTCCAGCTTGCAATCAATAATGGTCCGAATGCGCTCCATGGCGGCCTCGACGGCTTCGACCGCAAGCTCTGGGACGTTGCCGAGATCGACGACGGGGCCAACCCTGCGGTCACGCTAACCTACACGAGCCCGCATGGCGAGGAGAACTACCCCGGCAAGCTCGACGTCCGCCTGACCTATCGCGTCACCGGCCCGACAGAGCTGTCGCTGACGATGGAGGCAAGGACCGATCGGCCGACCATCGTGAACCTGACCAACCACAGCTTCTTCAATCTGGAAGGCGCCACGTCAGGCACGTCTGCACTCGACCACAAACTGACGGTCGCGGCCGAGCGTTTCCTGGCCATTGACCCCACTGCCATTCCATTGCCGGAACCGCCCCGTGCGGTGGCTGACACACCGTTTGACTTCCGACACGCTCACGCCGTCGGCACGCGCATCCGCGAGAGCGATCAGCAATTGCACAACGGCAGGGGCTACGACCACACTTATTGCCTCGCGCGCGATGGCAAGCTCGCGCTCGCGGCCCGGCTGGAGGCCCCGCGCTCGGGGCGGGTGATGGAGCTGTTCACCGACCAGCCCGGCTTGCAAGTCTATTCCGGCAACTATCTCGACGGCACGATCTCGGGCAAGGGCGGCAAGCTGATCCGCCAATCGGACGCGTTGTGTCTGGAGCCGCAAATGTGGCCCAACTCGCCGAACCGGCCGGACTTTCCGAGCCCTCGCCTCGATCCCGGCGAGGTCTATCACCATCACACCGTCTATCGCTTTGCGGTGAGGTCGCCATGATGGAGGAGGTGCCGACATCCGTTCTTTCGGATCATCCCTGCCATCTTGGCGAGGGGCCAACCTATGACGTGACGACCGACACCGCCTGGTGGTTCGACATTCGTGAGGGGAAGCTGTTCGAGGCGCATCTTGGCCGCGGTGACATCCGAATCCACGCGCTCGGCCGGATGGCGAGCGCGCTGGGGCGGATCGACGCGGCACGGCAGTTGGTCGTCGCGGAGGATGGTTGTTACGTCCGTACCGTGGCCGATGGCGCGATGACACTGTTCTGTCCGCTCGAAGCGGATGATCCCACCACGCGCTCCAATGATGGCCGCGTGCACCAATCCGGCACGTTCTGGATCGGCACCATGGGGCGCAAGGCCGAGCGCGGGGCGGGGGCGATCTACGCGCTCCACCGCGGCAAGATCTCGACGCTGTTTCCGGGCATCAGCATTCCGAACTCGATATGCTTCTCGCCGGATGGCGCGACCGGCTATTTCGCCGACACCGCCCGCGCCGTGCTCTATGCCGTGCCGCTCAATCCCGATACGGGGCTGCCGCGCGGCAAGCCGGAGGTATTGCTGCGCCACACCGGCGTCGGAGGGCTCGACGGGTCGGTGTGCGATGCCGACGGGCAGATCTGGAACGCCTGCTGGGGCGCAGGCCGCGTCGATGTCTATTCTCCGCAAGGCGAGCGCCTGCGCTCGCTGCGCGTGCCGGCCAGGCAGGCGAGCTGTCCCGCTTTCGTCGGTCCGGATCTGTCGCGGCTGCTCGTCACGTCTGCCTGGCAGGATATGGATGCGGAGGCGCGCGCCGCCGATTCGCTGGCCGGCTCCACTTTTGTGCTACAAGCCTCCGCGCACGGTCGCGCGGAGCCCGACGTCAAGCTTGCATAGGAGATCCGAAACCGACCTCTACCTGCGTACTGGACCAAAACCCAACAAACAGTCTGACACCCAAAGGGAGTGAAGCATGTTGAAATTGAAGACCACGTTTCTCGCGATGGCGCTGGCCGGCGCCGCAACCATGGCCTCGGGCCTCACCGCCTCCGCGCAGGACAAGGCAACCGTCGGCATCGCCATGCCGACGAAATCCTCCGCGCGCTGGATCGCAGACGGCGACAACATGGTGAAGGTGCTGAAGGAGCGCGGCTACAACACCGACCTGCAATATGCCGAGGACGACATTCCGAACCAGCTCTCGCAGGTCGAGAACATGGTGACCAAGGGCGCCAAGGCGCTGGTGATCGCCGCGATCGATGGCACAACGCTGTCGGACGTGCTCAAGCAGGCCAAGGCCAAGGGCATCACGGTCATCGCCTATGACCGCCTGATCCGCGGTACGCCGAACGTCGATTACTATGCGACCTTCGACAACTTCCAGGTCGGCGTGCTCCAGGCGGAATCGATCGTGAAGGGACTCGGCCTGAAGGACGGGAAGGAAGGACCGTTCAACATCGAACTGTTCGGGGGCTCGCCCGACGACAACAACGCCTTCTTCTTCTACAACGGCGCGATGTCGGTGCTTCAGCCCCTCATCGACAGCAAGAAGCTCGTCGTCGTGTCCGGCCAGATGGGCATGGACAAGGTTGCGACCTTGCGTTGGGACGGCGCCACCGCCCAGGCCCGCATGGACAACCTGCTCAGCGCCTACTACGGCAACAAGAAGGTCAACGCGGTGCTGTCGCCCTATGACGGCCTCTCGATCGGTATCATCTCCTCGCTGAAGGGCGTCGGCTACGGCAGCGCCGATCAGCCAATGCCGATCATCTCGGGTCAGGACGCCGAAGTGCCCTCGATCAAGGCGATGCTGCGCGGCGATCAGTACTCGACCATCTTCAAGGACACCCGCGATCTCGCCAAGGTGACCGCCGACATGGTCGATGCCGCGCTCGCCGGCAAGCAGGTCACGGTGAACGACACCAAGACCTACGAGAACGGCGCCAAGACCGTTCCGTCCTATCTCCTGAAGCCGGTCGTGGTGTACAAGGACAATTGGGAGAAGGTCCTGGTTGAGAGCGGCTACTACAAGAAGTCGCAGTTCCAGTAAGACTTTCTTCCCTCTCCCCGCGTGCGGGGAGGGGGTTAGGGTGAGGGGCTCTCCACGGGGTGGTGACAGCCGCTCTCGCGGAGCCTGCGCCTCACCCGTACCAACGGCCGCGACCTCTCCCCGCAAGCGGGGAGAGGTGAATTGAATAGACGGGACGAAACCAATGACCGCCATGCTGGAGATGCGGAACGTCAGCAAGAGTTTTGCTGGTGTGCAGGCGCTGCGCGACGTCAACTTCTCGGTCGAGGCTGGCCAGATCCACGCCCTGGTCGGCGAGAACGGCGCCGGCAAATCGACCTTGATGAAGGTGCTGAGCGGGGTCTACCCGGCAGGCAGCTACGAGGGGACCATCGTCTTCGAGGGCGAGGAGCGCCGCTTCCGCGACATCAACGATTCCGAGGCGCTCGGCATCATCATCATCCACCAGGAGCTGGCGCTGATCCCGCTGATGTCGATCGCTGAAAACATCTTTCTCTCGCACCCGCCCTCCAGGCTCGGCGTGATCGATCGCGACGAGGTTTACCGGCGCACGCGCGAGCTGCTCGCGCAGGTCGGCCTCAAGGAGTCGCCGGATACGCTGATCACCGATCTCGGCGTCGGCAAGCAGCAGCTGGTCGAGATTGCGAAAGCCCTATCCAAGCGCGTGCGGATGCTGATCCTGGACGAGCCGACCGCGAGCCTCAACGAGGCCGACAGCGCCGCGCTGCTTGAACGGCTGATGAAGTTTCGCGAGCAGGGCATCGGCTCGATCCTGATCTCCCACAAGCTGAACGAAGTCGCCCGCGTTGCCGACCACATTACCGTGCTGCGCGACGGCCGCACGGTCGACGGTATCGACTGCCGCGCCGAGCCGATTCAGGAAGACCGCATCATCCGCAGCATGGTCAACCGCGATCTCGCCCATCGCTTTCCAGAACGCAAGCCTCAGATCGGCGGGCCTGTGCTTGAGGTTTCGAACTGGTCGGTCTACCACCCCATTCATCCCGAACGGCAGGTGATCAAGAACGTCAATTTCGGCGTGAAGCGCGGCGAGGTCGTTGGAATCGCCGGGCTGATGGGGGCAGGCCGCACCGAGTTCGCCATGAGCCTGTTTGGCCGCTCCTGGGGCACCAATATCAGCGGCCGGATCGTGCTTGAGGGCCATGAGATCGCGCTGCCGAGCGTTGCCGCCGCGATCGACGCCGGCCTTGCCTATGTCACCGAGGACCGCAAGCAGCTCGGCCTGATTCTGGCTGACGATGTCCGCAAGAATATTACCCTGGCAAGCCTCGACCAGGTCGCGCCGCGGCGGGTGATCGACGATATCGCCGAGCTGAAGGTCGCCAGCGACTACCGCAACCGCATGCGGATCCGCTGTTCCGACGTCTACCAGGAGACCGGCCAGCTCTCCGGCGGCAACCAGCAGAAGGTCGTCCTGTCGAAATGGCTGATGACCGACCCCAAGGTGCTGATCCTGGACGAGCCGACACGGGGCATCGACGTCGGTGCCAAATACGAGATTTATTGTATCATCAACGAGCTTGCGGAGGCCGGCCGCGGCGTGGTGGTAATCTCTTCGGAGATGCCCGAGCTGCTCGGCATCTGCGACCGCATCTGCGTCATGAACGACGGCGCCTTCGTCGGCGAGTTCCGGGGCGCGGATGCGACACAGGAAAAGATCATGCGCGCCATCATGCGCAACGAACGAAGCAACGGTAACGGCGCGGTCGAGGCCGCGGAGATGGGAGGGTCGCAGCCATGACCGACAAGACGGTTTCGCTGCCTGAGGAGCGCCGGCACGGCAGCTTCATCAAGAACAATCTGCGAAACTACGGCATGCTGATGTCGCTGATCGCGATCATGCTGTTTTTCCAGGTCATGACCAGCGGCACGCTGCTGCAGCCGCTCAACCTGACCAACCTTGTGCTGCAGAACAGCTACATCGTCATCATGGCGCTGGGCATGCTGCTGGTGATCGTCACCGGGCACATCGACTTGTCGGTCGGATCGGTCGCCGGCTTCGTCGGCGCAGTCGCCGCTCTCCTCATGGTGACCTACAAGGTCGACTATACCCTCGCCTTCATCGCCTGTCTCATCGTCGGCGCGGCCATTGGTGCCGCGCAGGGCTATTGGGTGGCCTATTTCAAGATCCCGTCCTTCATCGTGACCTTGGCCGGCATGCTCGTGTTCAAGGGTCTCGCGCTCGCGGTGTTGCAGGGCCAATCGCTCGGGCCGTTCCCGTCGACCTTCCAGAAACTGTCCTCGGGTTTCATTCCGGAACTGCTGCCCGAGACCGGTACGCTGCATCCGACATCGATGCTGATCGGCGCGTTGCTGGCGCTGGGGCTGGTCTACGCCAGCGCCAAGGGCCGCGCGCGCGAGGTCTCGCACGGCATCGAGGTCGAGCCCTACGCGTTCTTCCTCGGCAAGAGCGTGGTGCTCGCCTGCGCCGTGCTGTACTTCACCTATCTGATCGCGACCTATCGTGGCCTGCCCAACGTGCTGGTGATCATGAGCGTCCTGATCGCGCTCTATGGCTTCGTCACCCGCCGTACCGTGATCGGCCGGCATATCTATGCCGTCGGCGGCAACGCCAAGGCGGCTGGCTTATCGGGTATCAAGACCGAGCGGCTGACTTTCTTCACGTTCGTCAACATGGGCGTGCTGGCCGCGCTCGCCGGGCTCGTCTTCGCCGCACGCCTCAACACCGCGACGCCGAAAGCGGGTCTCGGCTTCGAGCTCGACGTCATCGCCGCCTGCTTCATCGGCGGTGCCTCGGCCTATGGCGGCGTGGGCCGGGTCGGCGGCGCCGTGGTCGGCGCCATGATCATGGGTGTGATGAACAACGGCATGTCCATCCTCGGCATCGGCATCGACTACCAGCAGGTCATCAAGGGCCTGGTCCTGCTCGGAGCCGTCTGCATCGACGTGTATAACCAGCGGCGGTAGGTGGTCTCGTGGGTGGGCATCGGCGCGCAGCACCGGGCCCACCATCTTTCCCCGATTGAAAAGAAGTGGTGGGCGCGCCTCTGCCCTCGCTCCTTCGACCGACGGCGGACAAGTCGCTTTGCCGCCTACCTGACGGAAAGGCCCGCCACGCCCCGAGACGCTCTGTTCCCTTGTGAGCTATTGCTCATCATCTGGGTATATGATCGAATGCGGGGATGGACCAGCGCCGGCCTGAACCCGATCTCATCATCTTCGATTGTGACGGCGTGCTCGTCGACAGCGAGTTGCTCAGCTGTCGCTGCCTGTCCGACGTCTTGGCGGAGTTCGGCTTTCAACTCAGCGTGGAGCAGGCGCTCGAGCTATTTCTCGGACGCAGCACCAAGGCGATCGAGGAGCACTATGGCGATCTCGGCCAGGCCTTGCCTGACGACTTTCTTCCGCGCCTGAAGGCCCGTGTGCTCGAGACGTTTGCGGGCGCGCTCCAGCCGATCCCCGGCGTCGGCGCGGTCCTGTCCGAATTGAATACGCCGCGCTGTGTCGCATCGTCGAGCGACCTCGACCGTGTCTCCTTGTCGCTTGACGTCACCGGCCTCGCGCCGCATTTCGGCGATCGGCTCTACACCGCGCAGATGGTCAGGCGCGGCAAGCCGGCGCCGGATCTCTTTCTGCACGCCGCCGGGAAGATGCAGGCCAGCCCTTCGCGCACGCTGGTGATCGAGGACAGTGTCAGCGGCGTACAGGCCGCCAAGGCGGCGGGCATGACGGTCTGGGGATTTGTCGGCGGTGGCCATTATCGCGCCCGCGATGGCCGGGCTATATTATCCGCTGCCGGAGCCGATCGGGTCTTCGCGCACATGAGCGATTTCTGGGAGGCGTGAGGCCGTATGGCCGCGGAGAACGAAAAATCAAGGCTCGATGACGCGGCGCGCGCCGGCTGGCTCTATTTCATTGCCGGCCACACCCAGGACGAGATCGCAAAGATGCTGCAGGTATCGCGCGCCTCGGCGCAGCGGCTGGTGTCGCTGTGCCTCGCCGAACGGCTCATCACCTTTCGACTCGATCATCCGATCGCTGCCTGCATGGAACTGGCCGCACGGTTGAAGGAGCGGTTTCACCTCAGCCATTGCGAGGTCGTGCCGGCCGACCCTGCTGCGCCACAGGCCACGGCCGGTATCGCCGAGCGCTGCGCCAACCTGCTCGATGCGACGCTACGCTCGGAGACCCCCGTGATCGTCGCGCTTGGCACGGGGCGGGCGGTGCGCGCCGCGGTCGAGCGCGTCACGCCGATCGACCGGCCCAACCATCAGATCGTCTCGCTGGTCGGCAACATCTCGGCCGACGGCTCGGCGAGCTTCTACGACACCGTCGGCCGTCTCGCCGACCGGACCGGCGCGCGGCACTATCCGATGCCGCTGCCGTTCCTGATGTCGTCCGAAGACGAGCGCAACAAGATGGTACGGATCGAGCCGATCGCCAAGGTGAAGGCGGTCGCGGCCAAGGCGGATCTGCGCCTCGTCGGCATCGGCCAGATGGACCAGAAGGCGCAGGTCCATGTCGACGGCTTTGTCACGCGTGACGAATTGTTCGAGATGATGCGGCAGGGTGCCATCGGCGAGATCACCGGCTGGGCCTATGATTCCAAGGGGCGACTGCTCAAGGCCGGCACCAACAAGCGCCTCACCAGCATTCCGCCGGAGGTGCCGGCGAAGACCACGACGATCGGGGCTGCAATCGGTGCGGCCAAGGTGCCGGCGATTGCGGCCGCGCTGAACGGGCGACTGATCAACGGCCTGATCACCGACGAGGCCACCGCCAGGGCGATCCTGGAGCGCTGAGCTGGCGCGGCAACGGGATTCGGCTCCGTCTCCCGCTTGCGGAAGAGGTCGAGCAAGCCGTGGGCGCTCGGCTCGAATAATGATCATCATCCGCGCACGCACTACGCCGTCCGCTCCCGCACCGCAGCACTCATAAGTTGCCGAGATGCGTGCGCGCCTGCTTGACATCTGCCGCACCTCGGCCGAACATACGCTCAACGCGTGGGCATATGCTCAAAGCGCGAGTTGAGGGAGGACACCGTGAAACACGTTCTGGGCGCCGTCTGCGGCGCATACGTACTGCTTGCCGTCCCCGCGATGGCTGAAACGACCCTGACGATCGCCACCGTCAATAACGGCGACATGATCCGGATGCAGGGCCTGACCGGCGAATTCACCAAGGCAAACCCCGACATCTCCGTGAAATGGGTGACCCTCGAGGAAAACGTGCTGCGCCAGCGCGTCACCACCGACATCGCCACCAAGGGCGGCCAGTTCGACGTGCTGACCATCGGTACCTACGAGGTGCCGATCTGGGCCAAGAAGGGCTGGCTGGTGCCGCTCGCCAATCTCGGCGCCGATTACGACGTCGCCGACCTCCTGCCGAAGATCAGGGATGCGGTCTCCGTCGACGGCAAGCTCTATGCCGCGCCGTTCTACGGCGAGAGCTCGATGGTGATGTACCGCACCGACCTGTTCGACAAGGCCGGCTTGAAGATGCCGGAGAAGCCGACCTGGGACTTCATCATCGACGCCGCCAAGAAGCTGACCGACAAGAACGCTGGCGTCTATGGCATCTGCCTGCGCGGCAAGGCCGGCTGGGGCGAGAACATGGCCTTCCTCTCGGCCATGGCCAATTCCTACGGCGCGCGCTGGTTCGACGAGAAGTGGGAGCCGCAGTTCAACACGCCGGAATGGAAGACGACGCTCACGACCTACGTCAATTTGATGAAGGAGGCCGGCCCTCCCGGCGCGAGCTCGAACGGCTTCAACGAGAATCTGGCGCTGTTCAACGCCGGCAAGTGCGGCATGTGGATCGATGCGACGGTGGCGGCATCCTTCGTCACCAATCCAAAGGACTCCAAGGTCGCCGACAAGGTCGGTTTTGCGCTCGCGCCCAACGCCGGACTCGGCAAGAACGCCAACTGGCTGTGGGCGTGGAGCCTCGCCATACCCGCCGGCTCGAAGAAGGCCGAAGCCGCCGAGAAGTTCATCGCTTGGGCCACCAGCAAGGACTACACCAAGCTCGTGGCCTCGAAGGAAGGCTGGGCCAACGTGCCGCCGGGCACGCGCACCTCGCTCTACGAGAACCCTGAGTACCTGAAGGCCGCCCCGTTCGCCAAAATGACCTTGGCCTCGATCGACGCGGCGGACCCGAACCATCCAACCGTGAAGCCGGTGCCGTATGTCGGCGTGCAATATGCCGCGATCCCCGAGTTCCAGGGCATCGGCACGCAGGTGGGGCAGCAGTTCTCCGCCGCGCTTGCGGGCTCGATGACGGTCGATGCGGCGCTCGCCGCTGCGCAATCCGCAACCGAGCGTGAGATGAAGCGCGCCGGCTACATCAAATGAACCCGAGCTCTCCCTGAGCTCAAACTCGCGGCCATCCACTCCTTGCGCGATGGATGGCCGCCTTCTTCCTCCAAGCGGAGAGCCTGAGGATGGCAACCCGGCAGACGCAATTCCTGGCGCGGTCGCTCCTGACCCCGGCCGTCGGACTGCTGTTCATCTGGATGATCGTTCCGCTCGCGCTGACGATCTATTTTGCGACGCTGCATTACAGCCTGCTCGATCCCGGCTCGGAATCGTTCGTCGGGCTTGAAAACTTCCGCTACTTCCTCACCGATCCGGCCTTCCTCGCCTCGCTTCAGAACACGCTGGTGCTGGTCGGTTCGGTGCTGGCATTGACGATCCTGCTGGGTATTCCCCTGGCGCTGTTGATGGACCAGCCCGTCATCGGCCGTAACTTCGTCCGGCTCATGGTGATCGCGCCATTCTTCGTCATGCCGACGGTGAGCGCGCTGGTCTGGAAGAATTTGCTGATGCACCCGGTGTCTGGCCTGTTCGCCTGGCTCGCCAAGCTGATCGGGCTGACGCCAGTGGACTGGTTCAACGACCTGCCGCTGTTCTCGGTGATCCTGATCGTGGCCTGGCAATGGCTGCCATTCGCGACCCTGATCCTGCTCACTGCGCTGCAATCGCTCGACGAGGAGCAGAAGGAGGCAGCCGAGATGGATGGCGCCAGCGCCATCTCGACCTTCATCTACATCACGCTGCCGCATCTGGCACGCCCGATCACCGTGGTGATCCTGATCGAGACCATCTTCCTGTTGACCGTGTTCGCCGAAATCTTCGTCACTACCGGCGGTGGGCCCGGCCTGCAAACCACCAACATCGCCTTCCTGATCTATTCGCAGGCGCTGATCCAGTTCGACGTCGGCAGCGCATCCGCAGGCGGCCTCGTGGCTGTGGTCATCGCCAACGTCGTCGCCTTCTTCCTCGTCCGCATCGTCGGCCGCAACCTGGAAGCCTGACATCATGGCGCGCAAGTCAACCACACGGCAGGTCGCGATCTCGACGATCGGGGCATGGTTCTTCGGCTTCCTGATCTTCTTCCCGATCCTCTGGATGGTGCTGGCGAGCTTCAAGACCGAGCTCGAGGCCTTTGCCATCCCGCCATCCTTCCTGTTCTTCCACTGGACCACGGAAAACTATGCGACGGTGCAGGAGCGCAGCGACTATCTGCTCCACGCCATGAACTCGATCATCATCGCCGGCGGTTCGACGCTGGTTGCGCTCGTGATCGCGGTCCCCGCGGCCTGGTCGATGGCGTTCTCGCCGACCAAGCGCACCAAGGATCTCCTGCTCTGGATGCTGTCGACCAAGATGATGCCGCCGGTCGGCGTTCTGGTCCCGATCTACCTGATCTACAAGATGTTTGGATTGCTCGATTCCCGCATCGGCCTCGTCTTTATCCTTTGCCTCGGAAATCTTCCGATCGTCATCTGGATGCTCTTCACCTATTTCAAGGAGATCCCGCGCGACATCCTCGAAGCGGCGCGCATGGACGGCGCCACGATCGGCCGCGAGCTCGTCTACGTGCTGACGCCGATGGCGATCCCGGGGCTCGCGTCGACCTTGCTGCTCAATCTGATCCTGGCTTGGAACGAGGCGTTCTGGACGTTGAACCTGTCGACCTCGAATGCCGCGCCGCTCACGACGTTCATCGCGTCCTATTCCAGTCCGGAAGGACTGTTCTGGGCAAAGCTGTCGGCGGCATCCACGCTGGCGATCGCTCCCATTCTCGTCCTCGGTTGGTTCAGCCAGAAGCAGCTCGTGCGCGGGCTCACCTTCGGCGCGGTGAAGTAAAAGGGGCTGGCGGAACATGGGTCAGATCACACTTCAGGGCGTACAGAAATCGTTTGGCCCGGTGCACATCATCAAGGGCGCGGATCTTGATATCGCCGACGGATCTTTCGTTGTCTTCGTCGGTCCGTCCGGCTGCGGCAAGACTACGCTTCTCCGGCTGATAGCGGGCCTTGAGGATGTCACGGGCGGCGCCATCCTGATCGATGGCAAGAATGTCGTCGACACGCCGCCCGCCAGGCGCGGGCTGTCGATGGTATTCCAGTCCTACGCGCTCTATCCGCATATGAGCGTGCGTGGCAATATCGGCTTCGGCCTGAAGATGGCGGGATTGCCCAAGGACGAGATCAACCGCAAGGTCGAGGCCGCCGCTGCGACGCTGAACCTCACGCCTTACCTCGACCGCAAGCCGCGTGAGCTCTCCGGCGGCCAGCGCCAGCGCGTCGCGATCGGCCGTGCCATCGTTCGCGAGCCCAAGGGGTTCCTGTTCGACGAGCCGCTGTCCAATCTCGACGCCGCATTGCGCGTACAGATGCGCATCGAGGTGACACGGCTCCAGAAGCAGCTCGGCACCACGGCGATCTACGTCACCCACGACCAGGTCGAGGCCATGACCATGGCCGACAAGATCGTCGTGCTCAACGCCGGCAAGATCGAGCAATACGGCTCGCCGCTGGAGCTGTACGAGCGGCCTGCCAACCTTTTCGTCGCCGGCTTCATCGGCTCGCCCAAGATGAACTTCGTGACAGGCGAAAGCGCCGCGCAGCAGGGCGCCGCTACGATCGGCGTTCGGCCGGAGCATCTCAAGATTGAGCGCGACGGTGATGGCGGCTGGCAGGGCACGATCGCGGTGGCCGAGCACCTCGGCAGCGACACCTTTCTTTACGTCGATGCGGGGCCGCTCGGGATGTTGACGGCGCGTTACATCGGCGAATTGAGCCTGCATGCCGGCGACCGCGTGTCGCTGGTGCCGGACCCCGCCCGCATTCACCGCTTCGATGCCAGCGGCAATGCGATCAGGAACTAACAAGAAACGGGAAGACGACCATGTATCTGGAAAAATTCAAGCTGAGCGGCAAGACCGCGTTCATCACCGGCGGCGGGCAGGGCATTGGCCTGGCCTGCGCCGAAGCGCTGGCCGAGGCCGGAGCCAAAGTGATCATCGGCGACCGCGACAGCAAGGTCGCTGGCGATGCCAGGGCCAGCCTGAAGGCGAAAGGTTACGATATCGAGACCGCCATTATGGACGTCACCGACACCAAGCGGGTGGCGGAGGTGGCGAACGATCTCGTCGCCCGCCACGGCAGGGTCGACGTCCTCGTCAACAATGCCGGAATTGCCCGCAGCGAAACGCCGGCTGAGACGGTGACCGACGAGCACTGGCTCAATGTCATCGACGTCAACCTCAACGGCACCTTCTGGTGCTGCCGCGAGTTCGGCAAGCACATGCTCAAGGCCAAGAGCGGCGCTATCGTCAATGTCGGCTCGATGTCCGGCTTCATCGTCAACAAGCCGCAGGAGCAGTGCTTTTACAATGCCTCGAAGGCCGGCGTGCACCATCTGACCAAGTCGTTGGCCGCGGAATGGGGCGCCCGGGGCATCCGCGTCAATGCGGTGGCGCCGACCTATATCGAGACGCCGCTCAACGCCTTCGTGAAAAGCAACGCCAAGATGTACGACGCCTGGATCGGTGGAACCCCCATGGCGCGGATGGGGCAGGTCGAGGAGATCGCCTCGGTCGTCCTGTTCCTGGCATCCGAGGCTGCCAGCCTGATGACCGGCAGCATCGTGCTGGTGGATGGCGGCTACACTTGCTGGTAGGCTTGCGTCAAGACTGACGGAAGCGACCGGGAGCGACAATGCCGCGAGCGTATATCGGCGTCGACGTAGGGACCACGAGCACGCGGGCAGGGGTGTTTGACGAAGCGGGAACGCTGCTTGCGACCGCCAGGCATCCGATTCGGATCTGGCACGAGGCCGGCGACATCGTCGAGCAGTCGTCGGAAGATATCTGGGAGGCCTGCGTCAAATCGGTACGGGCGGCGATCGCGGAAGCAGCGATTGCGCCTGAGAGCGTCGGCGGCATTGGTTTCGACGCAACCTGTTCCCTGGTGGTGCTCGATATCAGGGGCCAGCCGGTTACGGTCAGCGCCTCTGGCGAGGCGCAGCGCAACGTCATCGTCTGGATGGATCACCGTGCCATCGCGGAGGCGCGGCTGATCAACGAGACCGAAGACGCCGTGCTGCGCTATGTCGGCGGCTCGATCTCGCCCGAGATGGAGATGCCGAAACTGTTGTGGCTCAAGCGGCACATGCGTGCGAGCTTTGACGCCGCCGGGCATTTCTTCGATCTGGCGGACTATCTGACCTGGCGCGCCACCGGATCGCTGCAGCGCTCGACCTGCACCGTTACCTGCAAATGGAACTACCTCGCGCATGATGGCGGCGGCTGGAGTGCCCCGTTCTTCAAGCGCATTGGCCTGGCCGACTTCGTCAGCGAGAACTACGCCCGCATCGGCACCGAGATCGTCGCACCCGGCACACGGCTCGGTGCTGGTCTGACCCGCGGGGCCGCCGCCGATCTCGGCCTGTCCGCAGGCATTCCGGTTGGTGCTTCCTTGATCGATGCCCATGCCGGCGGCATCGGCGCGATTGGCGGCCGTGACGGGTCGGGCGGAACGACCGATGTCACGGACCGCCTGGCCTACATCATGGGGACGTCGGCCTGCATCATGGCGACGACGAAGGACCCCTGCTTTGTGCCCGGCGTCTGGGGTCCTTATTATTCGGGCATGGTGCCGGACTTCTGGCTCAACGAGGGAGGGCAGTCGGCCGCCGGCGCGGCGATCGACCATCTCCTGAACTCGCATCCGGGACACGCGAAGGCGAGCGCGGCGGCGAAGACCGAGGGTGTCGACCTCATCGAGTTCCTCGAACGCCGCATCATCGCGCGTGCCGGCGATGCCAGCCGCGCAGCGCTGCTCGCCCGCGACGTCCACGTGCTCCCCGAATTCATCGGCAATCGCTCGCCTTACGCCGATCCCGATACGCGCGCGGTGATCGCAGGCCTTGATCTCGACACCGATGTCGGTTCGATGGAACGGCTGTTCATCGCGGGTCTGTGCGGGCTCGCCTATGGGCTCGCGGAGGTGATCGAGGCCTTTGCCGCACATGGCGTGCATGCCGGCATCATGATCATGGGCGGCGGCGCCAGCCGCAGCCCGCTGGTGCGGCAGATCATGGCTGATACCACCGGCCTCACCGTCGCGTTGCCCCAGACGAAGGAGCCGGTGCTGCTGGGTGCAGCGATGCTCGGCGCGGTCGCCGGTGGCGCCTATGCCTCGATCGGCGAGACCATGGCAAAGATGTCGGCGCTTGGGCGCAAGAGCGAGCCGACGACGCCTGAAATGGCGGCGTTTCACACGAGGAAGCGCGAGGTATATAAGCTGCTGCGCGACGTCGATCGCCGCAGCCGCGCGGCGATGCGCGATATCGTCAAGGGTTGAGGGACATGCTGATTTCCTGCGGCGATGCGCTGATCGATTTCGTGCCGACGAGAAACGCGGAGGGACGCGAGGCCGTGATGCCGGCGGTTGGCGGCTCCTGTCTCAACGTTGCGATCGGGATGGCGCGGCTCGGCGCTCCGACGGGTTTCGTCGGCGGCATCTCGACGGACATGTTCGGACGCATGATCGCGGAGCACGCCGTGGCGTCGAACGTCGATCTGGGTCTCGCCACCCGCGGCGATCATCAGACCACGCTGGCCTTCGTGCGCATCGTCGCCGGCGAGTCCAATTACGCCTTCTATGACGCCGAGACCGCGACGCGGAATTGGAGGTTTCTGCGTGGGACCATTCCGTTCAATAAGGTGGCGGCTGTCCATGTCGGCTCGACCACGCTGGTCAACGACCAGGGCGCTGCCGAAACGAAGGCTCTGATTGCGGATGCGAAGGCCTCGTCGACGATTTCCTTCGATCCGAACTGCCGGCCCAACCTCGTCAAGGATAAACCGGCCTATCTCGCACGAATGAATGAGTTCGCTGCCAGCGCCGATCTCGTCAAAATGTCAGACGTCGACTTCGCCTATCTTTTCGGCGAAGAGTCGTATCAACAGCGCGCGAGCGCGATGTTGGGGCGGGGTCCGAGCCTTGTCGTGGTCACCCGCGGCAACAACGGCGCCATTGCCTGGCATGCAAAGGCCGGGCAGATCGAGGTCGAGGCGCCGAAGATTGAGGTCGCCGACACCATCGGCGCCGGCGACACCTTTCAGGCTGCCTTGCTGTTCGCGCTTTACAAGCAAGAGCGTATCGCCCGGGCGCAATTGAAGGACATCGGCCCAGACGAGCTCCGCCGCGCGCTGTCCTTTGCCGCCAACTGCGCCGGCCTGACCTGCACCCGCCCCGGTGCCGATCCGCCCTGGAGCCACGAGATCAGCTGGAGCTGGTAGTCCGCGCGATTCCCGGGATGTCCCGGCGGATTGCGGCCATGCATCCGCCGAAATGGACAGGTGAGTTGCGCGCTGGCAAGGTCCGCACATCCTGACGCGAGCCTGTCCTGATGAGCGACGACCTCTGTTTCCTCTCTGCCACGGAACTGCGCGAACGTATCACCCGCAAGAAGGTGTCGCCGGTCGAAATCACCACCGCGGTGCTCGCGCGCGCCGAAGCGTTGCAGCCCGAGCTGAATTGCTTCATCACATTGTGCGGCGACGAAGCGATGGCCGCGGCGCGCGAAGCCGAGCGCAAGGTCATGTCTGACGAGCCACTCGGCTTGCTGCATGGGCTGCCCGTCACCGTCAAGGACATCGTCAACACCAAGGGGGTGAAGACGACCTTCGGCGCCGTTCCCTACAAGGACAATGTGCCCGCCGAGGATGCTGTCGCGGTCGCAAAGCTGCGCAGCGCAGGTGCGATCCTGATCGGCAAGACCACGACGCCGGAGTTCGGGAGCAAGTGCCTGACCGACTCGCCGCTGTTCGGCCGCACCCGCAACGCCTGGGACGCGCGGCGCTCCTCCGGCGGCTCCAGCGGCGGCGCGGCGGTGGCCGTGGCGAGCGGCATCGCGCCGCTGGCGATTGCCACCGACGGCGGCGGCTCGACGCGGATTCCCGCGGCCTGCAACGGCGTGGTCGGGCTGAAGCAGAGCAATGGCGTGATCGCGCACAGTCAGGCGCTGGATGCGTTCGGAAACCAGACCTATGTCACGCCGACCACGCGCACCGTCGCGGACACCGCGCTGATGATGCAGGCAATGGCCGGCGAGGATGCCTGCGATCCCTGGTCGATCGGCGTGCCCGTGCCCGACTTCATCGGCACGGCCGCCCCGCGCGGCGATCTGCGCGGACAAAAGATCCTGTTCTGTGCGTCGCCACCGGGCCGACCCGTGTCCTCGGATGTGACCACGGCCTTCAGGGCGAGCCTTGATCGCCTCGCGGGTCTGGGCGCGGAGCTGGAGGAGTTTTCGGGCGAGGGATACGACGTCGAGCCGATCTGGCGCGCTATCAACCACACCGTCTGGCGCTCGCGATTTTCAAAGCTGGTGGCCGAGCATGGTGACGTCCTCAGCGAAGCCTTCGTCAAGCAAATCGCGTTGGCGACTGATGTCAGCGGCGTCGACTACCAGGAGGCGATGTTCGCGCGCACCGCGTTGTTCCGTCGCGTGCAATCCCTGCTTGCGCGCGGGCACCTTCTGGCGATGCCAACCCTCACCCGCACCGCGCTGCCGATCGACCAGGACCTGTTCGGCCGGATCGAGATCGACGGCCAGCAGTTTGACAGCGTCCGGCCGCACTGGTTCCCCTGGACCATGCCGTTCAACATGACCGGCCACCCCGCGATCAGTCTACCCTGCGGTTTTGGTCGCGACGGAATGCCGATTGGGCTCCAGCTCGTGGGCCGCTTCCGGGGCGACGCGGAATTGCTGCACGTCAGCGCGCTGTTTGAGGCCTCGTCCGATCTCCTGTCCCGTCGGCCGGCCTAGGAGGGGACGATGGGCCGCAAAGGGCTTGCGTCCGGCGTCCGGACATGTTGATCGTGCCGCGGATGAGCCCTGAAGCTGAGCGCGCATGAGCGTATTTGTCCTCCGACGTGTCCTGACATTGCTGGCGACGCTGGTCGGCGCATCCGTCATCATTTTCCTGGTGTTGGACGCGCTGCCGGGTAATGCCGCGCAGATGCTGATGGGTGCCGATGCGTCGCCCGATGCGGTGCGCGCGCTCACCGTCAAGCTCGGGCTCGATCAGCCGCTGGCGGTTCGTTATCTGCATTGGATCACGGGTCTCCTCGTCGGCGATCTCGGCAACTCCTATGTCTACGGCACGCCGGTCGCGAGCCTGATCGCGGAACGGCTGGTGCTGACCGTTCCGCTCGCAATCATGTCGATGCTGATCACGGTGGTGCTGGCGCTCTCGGCCGGCATCTACACTGCCGCCAACCATAACAAGCTCGGCGATGTCGGGGTGATGTCGCTAACCCAAATCGGCATCGCGCTGCCGAATTTCTGGTTCGCCATTCTCCTTGTGCTGCTGTTCGCCGTTCGGCTGCAATGGCTGTCCGCCGGCGGTTTTGCCGGTTGGGACGACGGCATCTGGCCCGGCGTCAAGTCGCTGCTGCTGCCGTCGATCTCATTGGCTGTGGTGCAGGCCGCCATTCTTGCCCGTGTCACGCGGTCTGCGGTGCTGGAAGTGCTGCGCGAAGACTTTGTCCGCACGGCGCGCGCGAAGGGGCTCGGCAGGCGCGAGGTGCTGTGGAGCCATGTGCTGCGCAATGCCATGATTCCTGTCATGACAGTGATGGGCTTGCAATTCGCCAATCTGCTTGCGGGCACGATCGTGATCGAGAACGTGTTCTACCTGCCGGGGCTTGGCCGCCTGATCTTCCAGTCGATCGCCAACCGCGATCTGATCGTGGTGCGCAACTGCGTGATGCTGTTGGCGGCCATGGTCGTCATCGTCAATTTCGTGGTCGACGTGCTCTATGCCTTCATCGATCCTCGCATCAAGGTGCACGACCTGTGAGTGCGCCCCTGACCACCTCTGCCGACGCAACGGTCGCAACGCAACCCTTGTCGGCCCAGACGTTCTGGGGTCGCGCGCTGCGGCACCCCAGCTTTGTGATCGGCGGCGCGCTGAGCCTTTTGGTGGTCATCTCCGCGCTGCTTTCGCTGGTCTGGACACCGTGGTCGCCCTATGAGATCGACATCGCCTCGAAACTCCAGCCGCCGTCGGCGGCGCATTGGCTGGGCACCGATACGTTCGGTCGCGACATCGTATCGCTGTTGCTCGCCGGCGCGCGCTCGACCATCCTGGTCGGCGTCATCGCCGTCAGCATCGGTCTGACCTTCGGCGTCTGTCTCGGCCTGATCGCATCGGCCAAGCGCGGCTGGACCGAAGAGATCATCATGCGCTTCTCCGACTTCACTTTCGCCTTTCCGGCCGTGCTCTCGGCCATCATGCTTGCCGCGGTCGCGGGTCCAGGCATGGTGACCTCGATCATCGCGATCGGTATCTTCCAGATCCCGACCTTGACCCGGCTGACGCGCGGTTCGGCAAACGCGGTCTGGGCGCGCGAATTCGTGCTGGCCGCGCGCGCGTCAGGGAAGGGCGCCTTCCGCATCACCGTCGAGCATGTGCTGCCGAACATCCTGTCGATCCTGATCGTGCAGGCGACCATCCAGTTTGCGCTGGCCATTCTCGCCGAAGCCGCGCTGTCTTATCTCGGCCTCGGCACGCAGCCGCCGCAGCCTTCATGGGGCCGCATGTTGAACGATGCGCAGACCATGCTGTTCCAGTCCCCAATGCTCGCGGTGTATCCCGGTGCTGCGATCGCAGTCGCCGTGCTCGGCCTCAATCTGCTCGGTGATGGATTGCGAGATTTGCTTGATCCCAGACTGGCGCGGGAGCGGTGACGATGGTTGATCCCGCAACCCTGATCGAAGTCGCTGGTCTCGGCGTCCGTCTCAACACCAGCCGCGGTCCGGCACAGGCGGTCCGCGGCGTGAGCTTTGCGCTGAAACGCGGCGAGACGCTCGGGCTCGTCGGCGAATCCGGCTGCGGCAAGTCGGTTACGGCGCTGTCGCTGATGGGGCTGCTGCCTGACAGCGCCGTTGTGAGCGGCAGCATCAAGCTCGATGGACGCGAGCTCGCGCGCCTCCCGGACGCGGATTACTGTAAGCTGCGCGGCAACCGCATCAGCATGATTTTTCAGGAGCCCATGACGGCTCTGAACCCGATGCACACGATCGGCCATCAGGTCGCCGAGCCGCTGCGGCGTCACAAGAATTATTCCACAGCCCAAGCGCGCAAGGAGGCGATCGCCTTGCTCGACCGCGTCGGGCTGCCCGATCCGGCCAAACGTATCGATGCCTATCCGCATCAGTTCTCCGGCGGCCAGCGCCAGCGCGTCACGATTGCGATGGCGCTCGCCTGCGAGCCTGATCTCTTGATCGCAGATGAACCGACCACTGCGCTTGACGTTACCATCCAGGGCCAGATTCTCGATCTCATCGCCGATCTCGTCGAAGAACGCGGCATGTCGATGATCCTGATCTCGCATGATCTCGGCGTCATCGCCGAGAACGTGCAGCGCATGATGGTGATGTATGGCGGCACCGTCGTCGAGAGCGGGCCGACGGACCAGGTGTTTCGCCGCATGGGCCATCCCTACACGCAGGGCCTGTTCCGAGCGCGCCCGCGGCTCGGCGCGCGCAGGGGGACGCGACTGAGGACGATCTCGGGCACGGTGCCGGAGCTCGCCGATCTGCCTGTCGGTTGCACATTCGCCGATCGATGTCCGCTCGTGATCGACGCGTGCCGGGCGGCGCTGCCGCCGATGGTCGAGGTCGGACCGCTGCATGGCGTGCGCTGCATCAGAACCGATGTCTCCATGGCTGCGAATGTCGGGGCGCTGTCCGCATGACCGCAGCGCCCCTTCTCGACGTGAGGAATCTCGAGCAGCGCTACACGCTGCCGCGCGAAAGTCTGTTCCGCCCGCCCGGGCAGGTCCGTGCCCTCAACGGCGTCAGCGTCCAGGTTGAGGCTGGCAAGAGCCTCGGCATCGTCGGCGAGTCCGGCTCCGGCAAATCCACGTTCGCGCGCGTGGTGATGGCGCTGGAGCGGCCGACGGCGGGCGAGGTCACGCTGCTCGGCCGCGATCTCAATCGCATCTCTCCCGACGAATTGCGCCGCGCCCGGCGCGATTTCCAGATGGTGTTCCAGGACCCTTACGGATCGCTCGATCCACGCCAGACCATTGCGCGTATCGTCGCCGAGCCGCTCACCGTGCTCGACGACGCCGACCGCACGATGTTCCGCGCTCGCGTCTCGGCGGTGCTGAAGCAGGTCGGCTTGCGCGAAGCGGACATGGACAAATATCCGCACGAATTCTCCGGTGGCCAGCGCCAGCGCATCGCGATCGCGCGCGCGTTGATCACGCAACCGAAACTGATCGTCGCGGACGAGCCGGTCTCCGCGCTCGATGTTTCCGTCCAGGCGCAGGTCCTGAACCTGATGCAGGACCTCCAGGAGCAGTTCGGGCTGAGCTACATCCTGATCAGCCACGACCTCGCGGTGGTCGACCATCTCTGCGACGAGGTCGCGGTGATGTATCTCGGCCGTATCGTCGAGCAGGGGCGGCCTGAGGATCTGTTCGAGCACTGCGCACATCCCTACACGCGGGCGCTGCTGGATGCCGTGCCGCGGGCGCGCGCCGGTGGCGGCCGGCGCCGGCGCGGGGCCCAGGCGATCGCCTCGCAATCGGCGGTCGCGACGGGGTGCCCCTATGTCGCGCGATGTCCGCACGCCGACCAGCATTGCCGCGAGGTTCCGCCCTTGCTACGCAGGGTGGGCGAGGGACACCTTGCCGCCTGCCACAAGGCGGAGACCGTGATGGCATTGCCGCAGGCGGCCATGGAAGGTTAATGTCGGCTACAGACTTGGCGTAGCCTCGAGAAGCAGAAGAAGGCCCGGGAGTTAGGCATGTTGAAGAAGCTATCGATCGTCGCTTTCGCCGCAGCGCTGGCCGCGGCGCCGCTGCCGGTGCTGGCGCAGAGCAAGAAGGACAGCGTCGTCATGGGCATGACGCTGGAGCCGCCGGGGCTTGATCCCACCAACGCAGCCGCCGCCGCAATCGCCGAGGTCACGCTTTACAACATCTACGAGACCCTGACCAAGATCAACGAGGACGGCTCGGTCTCGCCGTTGCTCGCCGAGAGCTGGACCGCATCGCCCGACCTGAAGACCTACACGTTCAAGCTGCGCAAGGGCGTCAAATTCCAGAACGGCGAAGCCTTCGATTCCGCCGCCGTCAAATTCTCGTACGAGCGCAACGCGGCCGCGAACAGCACCAACAAGGACAAGAGCCTGTTCCAGGCTTTCGAGAAGGTCGACGCGCCCGACGCCGACACGATCGTGCTCACGCTGAAATATCCGGAGCCGAACCTGCCGTTCCTGCTGGGGCAGGCGAGCGCCTCGATCGTCGAGCCGAAGAGCGCGGCCACCAACGTGACGCAGCCGGTCGGCACCGGCCCCTACCAGCTCGGCGCCTGGGTCAAGGGCTCCTCGCTCACGCTCAACAAATGGGCCGACTATCGGGGCGCCTCGGCGATCAAGCTCGCGAAGGTGACGATCCGCTTCATCTCCGATCCCGCCGCTCAGGCCGCGGCTCTCCTGTCGAATGACGTGGATGCGTTTCCGCGCATCGCAACCCGCGTTGTCGCCCAATTCAAGGCCGACCCGCGCTTCACGGTGCTGGTCGGCGGCTCCAAGGCCAAGACCATCGTCGCCATCAACGAGAAGAAGAAGCCGCTCGACGACGTGCGCGTGCGCCGCGCGATCCTCGCCGCGATCGATCGCAAGGCGATCATCGACGGCGCTGTGGAAGGTTTCGGCACACCGATCGGCAGCTTCTACACGCCGGGCTCGCTCGGCTATGTCGACACCACAGGCATCAACCCTTACGACCCCGAGAAGGCAAAGAAGCTGCTGGCTGAGGCCGGCGTGACCACGCCGCTCGAGCTCAGCCTGAAGCTGCCGCCGCCACCTTATGCGCGGCAGGGCGGCGAGATCCTCGCAGCCCAGCTCGCCAAGGTCGGCATCGTCGCCAAGATCGAGAACGTCGAATGGGCGCAGTGGCTGTCGCAGGTGTTCGCGCCCAGCGGCCCCCACAACTACGATCTCACCATCGTCTCGCATGTCGAGCCGTTCGATCTCGTCAAGCTGACGGAGCCCGACTTCTACCTCGGCTACAACAACGACGCGTTCAACGCGTTGTACAAGCAGATCGTATCGACCCCCGACGAGGCCGCCCGCGCAAAGCTGCTCGGCGATGCCCAGAAGATGCTGGCGACCGACGCGGTGGCCGGCTTCCTGTTCCAGCCGCAATGGCCGACGGTGATCAACAAGAAGCTGAAGGGCGTCTGGAAGGAAGTCCCGCAGTTCGAGAACGATTTCTCGGCCTGGTCCTGGGAGTAGGGCCAGTCGCTGAAGTCAGATCCAACACCAATGACCTCTCCCTGATCGGGAGAGGTCTTTTTTTGGGACGCATCAAAACAGAATCTGCAAAACAACCCCATGCACCGTAGCCGGGTGGTCAGTTCTTTCAAGGACTTGCGCGACCGACCCGGATATTTTCGTAAAAACCGAAATATTTCTTGATCCGTCGGGCAAAACACTGGCATGATGCCATCATTGCAGTCGGGGTGACCGGGGCGCGAGATCGCGGGCGGCTCTCGTCAATGGTCGCGTCCAGCCATGCCACGTCCTTCGAGTTGATGCCGTCCGATCCGGCCCGTCCGCGTGCCGAGCAGAAGGCCGGCTGCGAAAGCCATGAGAGCGCCGACCGCCAGGGGCACGACGCGCGCCAGGGGGCCGTCGACGACGACCGCACGATCGTCCGCCTCCGCGCCGAAGCGCCCGCGCGTGCGGTGCAAAGACCGAACCGAATGCATCAGATTGTCGGGGCGTTCGGACCCCACGGGCTTGGGCGTTTCCTGCGCCGAAAACGCCACCTTCGCAAGATAGCGGTCGAGCCACGCCGGAAGCACGGTATTGCCCAGGATGACCTTGAGCGTGCTGAGTCCGATCCAGTATTCGCGGCCGGGACGGAGGACAGCCTGATAAACCGCATTCGCGATGACTTCCGGCTGCACCACCGGCGCGACCGGACGAGGTTCTCGCGGCATGTGGGTTCGCGCCCAGTCGAATTGCGGCGTGTTGACCGCGGGCAGCTCCATCATGGTGAGCCGGATGCGGCTCCGGTCGTGGATCAACTCGGTCCGCAATGAATCGGTGAAGCCGCGGATGGCGTGCTTGGCGCCGCAATAGGCCGATTGCAGCGGGATGCCGCGATAGGCCAGTGCGGACCCGATCTGGATGATGTGCCCGCGATCAGCCGGCCGCATGTGACGCAGGGCCGCCATCGTGCCATGCACGAAGCCGAGATAGGTCACCTCTGTGACGCGGCGAAACTCCTCGGCGGTCATCTTCCATACCGGCGAGAACACCGTGACCATGGCATCATTGATCCAGACGTCGATCGTCCCGAACGTCCGGACGACGCGGTCCGCCGCAGCGGTCATTGCGTCCGCGTCGGCGACGTCGGACGGCATGGGCAGCGCCGTTCCACCCATCTGCTCGACCTCGCGCCGGGTTTCCTCGAGCGCCTCCGCATCACGCGCGATCAGGCCGATGCGCCAGCCGTCGCGGGCGAAGCGATGCGCGATGGCCCGCCCGACGCCCGCCGAAGCTCCGGTGATGACGACGACCCGGCCCGAGTGAAGTGGCACCATGCTCATGATCTGTGCACCTCCGTTGAACGTTGATGGAGTGAGGTTCGCCGTGGGACGGCGGCGTCGAGTTCGCCCCGTCGCGCCAGAACGCGAATGCGGTCCGCGGTCCTGCAGGCGATCGCTTGAATCGTCAGTGACGGATTGGCACCTCCGACCGTCGGAAAGACCGAGCCGTCACAGATCCACAAGTTCGGAATGTCCCAGCTGCGACAGTCGGCATCGACGACGCTGGTCCGGGCGTCGCTCCCCATGCGCGCGGTTCCGTTGAGGTGGCAGGTATCGTCGTCCTGGATCCATATGTCGTGTGCATCGATCGCCTCCAACGCGCGGCCCATGAACTTGAGGGAGTGATCGATCAAACGCTTGTCGTTGTCGCACCAGGAATAGGTGATGCGGGGAATTCGTAAGCCATACTGGTCGACCTCGTCGGCCAGGGTGACCCGATTGGATTCCTGCGGCAGCATCTCGCCGACGATCTTGAGACCGACCACGTGGTTGTAGTCTTTCATGGCCTCGACCAGGCGCTCCCCCCAGAGCCCGCGAGCGCTGAACAGCGTGTTCGCCCAGAGCTGCGGTAGCGGGCCCTGGCTCATGTAGGAATAGCCGCCGAAGAAATCCTTGCCCTTGTCTTCGTAGTTCCAGTGCTCGGTAATGGCGAGCGACGGCGGCCCCTTGTAGGAGCGCACCTCGTGCTCCAGCCGCCCCCACACCGCCTGATTGGATTGCGCCATCAGGTTCTTTCCGACCAGGCCCGAGCTGTTGGCGAGGCCGTCCGGAAAGCGGGACGTCGCGGAATTCAAGAGAAGCCGGGGCGTTTCGATGGCATAGCCAGCGACCACGACGTTGCGGGCACGCTGAAAGCGCCATGCGCCGTCCCGATGATAGTGAACCCCGGACACGAGCCCCGACGGCTCGACCTCGACGCGACCGACCATCGCGAGATCGCGGATTTCCGCGCCCGCGGCGATCGCGCGCGGAATCCATGTGACCAGCGCGCTCTGCTTGGCGTTGGTCGAACAGCCGGTGACGCAGAAGCCGCGATAGACGCAAGGATGGGCCAGACCCCGGGGCGCCGACAGCGTCGCGAGCGGCGTCTCGGTCCATTGGATGCCCAGTGCCTCGCAACCCTTGGCCAGCGCTCGCGCCGCGCCGTTCAACGGATGGGCGCGGTAGGGGTAGCGCGGACGCGGCGGGCCCCAGGGATAGGTCACCGGACCCGATATCTTCAGGGCCTGCTCGACCTCGGTGTAGTAGTCCCACATCTCGCGCCAATCGAGTGGCCAGTCGGCGCCGTAGCCGAGCAGGGTGCGCGACTTGAACCATTCGGGGCGGAAGCGCAGCGAGACCATTGCGAAGTGCACCGTCGAGCCGCCCACGGCCTTGCCGCTGTTGTTGCTGCCGAGATGGAGCGGATTGGCGCCATCGACGATGCGGTCATCGGTCCAGTAAAGCTTGGTCTGCTCGGATTCGTCGGAGGCGAAATCCTCCAGCGGCCTGAAATAGGGGCCGGCGTCGAGGGCGACGACGGAGAAGCCGTATTCGGCAAGCTTGCAGGCGAGCGTTCCTCCGCCTGCGCCGGTCCCGACGATGGCAAAATCGACCGGCTCGCTCTCGCGGTATTGCCGCATCGGTATCCAGCCGCCTGGACGGAACACGTCCGGCGCCCGGCCATCGTGCGCCCGCGGCGCATGGAGGGGATCATCGGACACGGCGATTGCTCCGGCGGGCTGTGGCATCATTCCCGTCTTTCGCCTCGGCCGCTTCCCAGGGATCGCGCTCGTCGAGACCGAGGCGCACATAACCGCGCGGGCTCGCAGGGCCGCCCCAGCCGATCTCGCTCCAGGCGGTCGGGTGAGCGTAATAGGCGAATACGATGTCCCGCCCCATGCGCGCCTTGAAGAAGACGTCGCAGCGCAAGCCGCCCCATTCGGGCGCTTTCAACTCGCCGCATTGGGCGGCGCGCAGCAGCTTACCCTGTAAGGCTTCGGGCAACTGCGCAAAGCGCTTGCCGTATGCCGCGGCGGCCTCGGCGTTCAGCGCCTTCAGGCCGAGACGCCAGGCTTCGCCGTCCCGGGGCATATCGGGCACGCGAAACCCGTCCATGATTCCGTCGTGCAGCTTGCGGTCGACCAGCGCGGCAATCGGCACGGGCGGACGATCGGATGGCTGCGGAACGATGCGGCTCGCGATCGCCACGACGGTCTCGTATTCGTCGGGTGTGAAGAAGCGTGGTTCGGGCGCGATCGACAGCCGCCGCGTGATGACCTCGCGCGTCTTGTCGTTCCAGGATGGTCCCGACAATTTGGCGAGAACGTCATATTCGGGATAGCGGTCGCGACTGTCATGCATCGGGATGCGCCCTCATGAGACCGAGTGCGGCAAGGCCGGCCAATGCGAGGCCGGCGAAGCTCGGCGGCGCGGGGATCGGCGGTCCGTTCAGGATGTTCTGACTCCAGTTGCGCCAGCCGCCCATGTTTCGTGACACGCCGTATGCGTGGAAGCCGACACCGGCCACACCCATGGCCGTCAGCACACGCATCCACCAGCGGGTGAAGCGATGCGTCCCGCCGGAACCGCTCCCGGCCGCCGACAGCAGCAGCGCTGCGCCGATCGGCGGCAGCGTCACCGGCAGAAGCATGAAGGGGTTGTGATAGGCGCCCCGGAAATGCAGCAGGCCGGCCTCGCCGGTGGTGCCGAGCAGGCCCGCACTCGCCACCGCGGCGATCGTGCGTCCCGCCGGCAGACCGAAGATGCGCGGCCGCGTTCGGCTCGCCTCCCGCACCCGTTCGGAACAGAAGCCGAGCAGGCCCGAGAGCAGGATCGCCATCGGCGCGCCGATCGGCGCACCGTAAAACAAATTCTGCCAGCTGAAGCCGCCCACGCGCTTGCCGACGTTGTAGAGATGGAATCCGGAACCGACCAGCCCGGTGGCTGCCGCCAGCAGGTAGGTCGCGTCGCGCGCCTTGTGGGCGAGCGGACGCATATCGGCCGTGCCGTGCAGGCTCGTCGCCAGGGTCAGCGCCGAAACTGCAAGCGGGGTGTACATGGCCTTGTTCTTGAACGAGCCGCGGTAATGCTCGACGCTGGAATCGGCGAGCACGGAGGCGGCGAGCGTTCCCGCGGCCCGGTTGAGCTCCCGCGCTGTTTTGACCGTTGCTGCGCGGCTGGCACGAATGCGACGCGGCGCGAGGCGCGAGCCGGAGCTGCGAGCCGGCGCGGCTGCCGAAAGCAGTGAGACAAGCGCCATGCCGGATGCAGCGATCCCGGCCAGAGCAATCAGATTGCGCTCCGCGGGAAGCTTCATGCGGCCTCCGACACGGCGTAAGCGGCGGCATCGCTCCGCTTGAAGACCAACCCGTTACCCGGCACCGTCAGATCGGGGGCGATCCGGCCATCGCGCGGCTGCGGCGCGCCGTCGAAAAACATGCGCTCGATCCGGACATGGTCGTGAAACCATTCGAGATGGCGCATGCGGGGGGCAGCACAGGCAACGGCGAGATGCAGCGCCGGCGCGCAGTGACCGGAAAGGTCGACGTGAAAGGCGTCACACAGCGCCGCAATCCCGAGAAAGCCGGTGAAGCCGCCGCATCGGGTCGCGTCCGCCTGCTGCACGTCGACGGCACCGGCCGCAAGCATCGCGCGCACATAGTCGACAGTGTAGGCATATTCGCCGGCCGCCACGTCCATTCCATCAGGAGCGTGCTGCCGCACCATGGCCAAACCAGGCAGATCGTCCGACGACACGGGCTCTTCGAACCAGCTGACGCCCTGTTCACGGAAGATGTGCGCCAGCCGGATCGCCTGCCTGGGGGTGCAGGCGCCATTGGCATCGACGAACAGGTCCGCATCGCCGATCGCGCGCCTGGCCACCGCGACGCGATGTGGGTCCCGGTCCGGCTCGGAGCCGATTTTCATCTTGACGTAAGCGCAGCCGTCCTGCGCGACCCAGCCGCCGAGCTGATGCTCCAGCTCGTCGTCGGAATAGGTGGTGAAGCCGCCGCTGCCATAGATCGGAATGGAGGTGCGCCGCGCGCCGAGAGCAACGACGAGCGGCAGCGCGAGCAGACGCGCCTTCAGATCATGCAGAGCGGTATCCACCGCGGAGATGGCCGTCGCCGCAAGGCCCTCACGTCCCAGATTGCGGACTGCGCGCTGCATCGCCTCGAAACAGGCCTGCGGCGCCAGGGCGTCCTTGCCCGCGATCACCGCGGCGAGCGTGTCCCGGATCAGCGGCGCAATGCTGGCACCGGCATAGGTGTAGCCGAGGCCAACCTGCCCTCCGCCCTCGACCTCGACAAGCACGAGGGTGGTGGAATTCCAGGCGATGGTGCCGTCCGCCTCGGGGCGATCGGTCGGCACCGTGTACGCCTGCGCGCGCACGCTCCGGATTGGGACCTCGCACAGCATCAGTCTTTTCCGGGCAGAACACCCGTCAGCAGCTCTTTGGCGCTGTTCTTCAGCACGCTTCCCAACTCTGGCTCGGACGGGATCATGCTGACGAAATTCTTGGCGTCCTTCAGGGTGATGTGCGGCGGAAGCGGCGGCACGTTGGGGTCGGTATAGGCTTCGAGGATCACAGGCCGATCGGACGCCAGCGCTTCGTCCCAAGCCGCACCGACGCGATCGGGATTGTCGACGAAGATACCCTTCAGGCCGAGCAGCTCGGCGTAGCGATGATAGGGAAAATCCGGAATGCTCTGGGTCGACTCGGTCTTTCCGGCACCGAGCTGGATGCGCTCCTCCCACGTCACCTGGTTGAGATCACGGTTGTTGAGCACCAGCACGATCAGCCGCGGGTTCGACCAGCGTTGCCAGTATTTGGAAATGGTGATCATGACATTGAGGCCGTTCATCTGCATCGCGCCGTCGCCCATGCAGGCGATCACGGTGCGCTCAGGGTAGGCCATCTTTCCCGCGAGCGCGTAAGGCGTGCCGGCGCCGAGCGAGGCAAGGCCGCCGGACAGCGACGCTTTCATGCCGCGCCGCATCTTGAGATCACGGGCGTACCAGTTGGCGACGGAGCCCGAATCCGCGGTGATGATGGCGTTATCAGGCAGACGCGGCGACAACTCCCAGAACACCCGCTGCGGATTGAGCGGTTCGGCGGAATTCATCGCTCGTTGCTTCAGCGTGTCCCACCAATCGGCCATGCCTTTCTCGATGTCGCGCCGCCAGGACGACGGCTTCTTCTGCGTGAGCAGCGGCAACAATGCGCGCAACGTCGTCGCGCTGTCGCCGACCATGTTGACCTCCATCGGATAGCGCAGACTGAGCCGGCTGCCGTCGATGTCGATCTGCACGCCGCGCGCATCGCCCGGCTCGGGCAGGAATTCGCTGTAGGGGAAAGCGGAACCCACCATGAGGAACGTGTCGCAGTTCTTCATGAGATCCCAGCTCGGGCGCGTTCCCAACAGCCCGATCGAACCGGTGACAAACGGCAGATCGTCGGGCACCGCGGCCTTACCGAGCAGCGCCTTGGCGACGCCCGCCTGCAGGCGCTGCGCGACTTCGATCACCTCGTCCGTTGCATCGAGCGCGCCCGCACCGACGAGCATGGCAACCTTGCTGCCGGCATTGAGGACATCAGCAGCGGCACGAAGCAAAGCCTCGTCCGGCAGCTTCGCCGGCCCGGCATAACCGACGCCCGTGTGGGTGGCGCCATGCGCCACCGGCGGATCCTTGTAGTCGAGCTCCTGCAGATCGTTGGGCAGGATCACGCAGGTGACCGCGCGCTTGGTGTTGGCGATGCGTACCGCGCGGTCGATCAGATGGCGAACCTGTTCGGGAACGCTGGCCATCGCGACGTATTCGGTCACGCCCTGGAATAAGGTCTGGAGATCGACTTCCTGCTGATAGCTCGCGCCGATTGCGCTCCGCGCCTGCTGGCCGACGAGCGCGACCACGGGAACGTGATCCATCTTGGCGTCGTAAAGCCCGTTGAGCAGGTGAATCGCGCCAGGGCCCGACGTCGCGTAGCAAAGCCCGACTTCGCCCGTGAACTTGGCGTGGGCCGAGGCCATGAAGGCTGCCATCTCCTCATGGCGAACCTGCACGTACTCCATTTTGTCCTTGGCCTTTTCGAGGGCGACATCGAGGCCGCCCACCCCGTCGCCGGGATAACCGTACACGCGCTTCAAACCCCATTCGGACAGGCGATGCCAAACATAGTCGCTAACATTCATCGGAAAGGTTCCCGTATGTCGATCGGCGATGACCGGTTGGATATCAAGTCAAACGGGAAGCAACGTCGAATGTTGCAGGCTAAATGATTGTTTAGGTTCACGAGCGGCCGACAGCCGACAGATGCGGCCAGGCAAACGACGCCCGCTCCGCCACGCGAATGGAGTCACGTCACCGCAGGACAAAGCCTTTGCTTCCGCGAATTCATGCTGCGCGGAGTGCGATGGTTCCTAAAGAGGTGAGATAAAGCCTGAGATCGTCGGGGCCGATCTCGTCGATGCGAACGCGGAGGAGAAGCGGCTCGTCGAGAAGCGGCTGAAGTCGATGTTCCGTCCGAAAGGTCGAAAAACATCGCGGCGCATGGTCCGGAAACGATGCGCCGCTGCTCGCTCACGCCGCCTTCGACTCGACCTCGCTGATCCAACTGCGGGCCAGCGTCACGTCGGCTTGCGACAGCTGATGCCCTGCTGGAAGCACCTTATGGTCGACGCGCGCTCCTGCTTCGGACAACAACGCCCCAAGCTTTGCCGAATTGCTCGCAGGCACGATCGGATCAGCCTGCCCGGACAGCAACAGAACAGGCTCGCCGTTGAGCCCGGCCCTGGTTGGTTCCGAGAACGGCACCATGGCCCGCAGCAGGATCGCGCCGGCCAGCACATCCGGCTGCAGCAGCAGCAGCGCGGCGGCGATGTTGGCGCCGTTGGAGAAGCCGACTGCAATGGGTGCGGGGATGCAGTAGCGCTCACGTGAATGGGCGATGAATTCGCCGAGTTCGACCGTGCGCCGGCGCAAATCGTCCTCGTCGAACACGCCCTCGGCGAGGCGACGGAAGAAGCGCGGCATGCCGTGCTCGAGCACGCGGCCGCGCGGCGAGAGCAGCGCCGAGCCCGGTGAGATCATCTTGCCGAGCCCGAGCAGGTCGTTCTCGTCGCCGCCGGTGCCGTGCAGCAGCAGGAGCGGAGGGGAGCCCGCGCTGGTCGCGGGCTCGAAACGATGGATGAAGTCGGTCATGCGGCGGTCTCTTCCAGGTTCGGCAGCACGCCCTCGATCTGCTTGCGATGCTGTTCGAGGAAAACAGGCAGCTTCAAATCGCGTCCGAGCGTCTCGACGGGCTCGTCTACGGCGAAGCCGGGGATATCGGTTGCGATCTCGAACAGCACGCCGCCGGGCTCGCGGAAATAGATCGAGCGGAAGTAGTTGCGGTCGCGCTGCTCGGTCGGATGCAGGCCATGATTGCTCACGAGCTTTTGCGCCATCTTGCCCTGTTCGGCATCGTCGGCGGCGCGGAAGGCGATGTGGTGCACCGAGCCGCCACCCTGATGCCCGCGCAAAAAGCCCTTGGCCTCGTAGATGTCGACGACGCTGCCGAGGACACTGCCTTGGGCATCGCCTGATGCCTTGAAGCGGATTACCGAGCCTTCGCGCCCCGTCTCCTTGAAGCCGAACACGTCGGTGAGGACGGCAGCCGTCTTCGCCGCGCTGTCGAGCAGCAGGGTCACGCCGTGGAAGCCACGGATCGCGTGCTCGGCCGGTACGTCGCCATTGCTCCAGCCGGGCTCGTTCTCTGCGCCTGATATGCCGACCAGCGCGAGCGCCATGCCGTCAGGGTCGGTGAACGGCAGCACGGACTCGCCAAAGCGCTTCTCAAGCGCCTCGTAAGCGATGCCCTTTTCGATGAAGCGCTGCGTCCAGTAACCGAGCGAGCGCTGCGGCACGCGGAACGCGGTCTGATGGGTCTCGCCGACGCCGCGGCGCCCGGGCGACACGCCGGCCCAGGGAAAGAAGGTCAGGATGGTGCCGGGGCGGCCGGTCTCGTCGCCGTAATAGAAATGATAGGTGCCGGGATCGTCGAAATTGACCGTCTTCTTGACGAAGCGCAGGCCGAGATCCCTGGTGTAGAATCCGAAATTGCGGATGGGATCGCCGGCGATCGCGGTCACGTGGTGCAGTCCAGACATTGTCGTCCTCCAACTCAGGGAGCGGTCTTGCTCTGGGTGGAAATATCGTTCCGCTTTGGATTGGAGACAATCCATGCAAATATGACGTCTATGTCTATGATTTGGAAACAATCGGGACCGGCCCTTGGATAAGGTCGCCAGCCTCCGCGCCTTCGTGAAGGTGGTCGAAAGCGGTAGCTTTGCCGAGGCGGGCCGGCAATTGCGGCTATCGCGCTCGGCGATCAGCAAATACATCGCCGACCTCGAGGAGAGCCTCGGCGTCCAGCTCCTGAACCGGACCACCCGCCACGCCAGCCCGACCGAGAACGGCCAGCGCTATTTCGAGCGCGCGGTCGTGATCCTCTCGGAGATCGAGGCCGCCGATCAGGCGGTGACGCAGGCGCAGTCGTCGCCGCGGGGACTGTTGCGCGTCAACGCGCCGATGTCATTCGGCACGATGCGGCTTGGGCCGGTGCTCGCGGACTTCATGGAAGCGTTCCCGGAGCTTCAGCTTCAGATCGTGCTCAGCGACGACCTGCTCGATCCCGTCCAGGACGGCTTTGACGTGACGCTGCGGATTGCGGAATTGGAATCGTCGAGCCTGATCGCGAGGAAAATCATGCCGGTGCCGCGCATGATCTGCGCCTCGCCTGATTATCTCGCGCGTCACGGCACGCCAGGGCATCCGCAGGATCTTCGTGAGCATGCCTCGCTGACCTACGGCTTCCTCCTGACGGGCAATCAGTGGAAGCTTACAGGCGTCGATGGCGACCACTGGATCCAGCCGGCCTGGTCGCTCTGCGTCAACAATGCGGAGGTGCTGCGCGATGCCGCGATCAAGGGCAGGGGACTCGCGCTTCTGCCTGACTTCATTGCGGCGGAGCCTTTGCGGAAAGGCGAGCTGCGGACGGTGCTGGACGATTATTCGGCACCGCCGCTTTCGCTCTATGCGGTCTATCCGCCGACGCGACATTTGTCGGTGAAGGTGCGGCTGTTCATCGATTTTCTGGTGGCGCGGTTTGGGCGGGAGGAGATGGGCTCAGCGAACGCGCGCGCTAGCTGACCGAACGCTGCCCTGCGGGCGCGCTTGCTGACGACCTGGCTGATCCCCGCGTATTTGAGCCACGCTCTCGTGCTGCGCGCCACGTCGGCGGTCACGACGATGATCCGGGGCATCGGTTGCAGCGGAAGCTGTCGATCCGGACGGTCTCTGCGGAGTGATGCGTGCGATCTGACTAGCGCCGTAGCGTGAATTCGCCCGCACCGCGCCGGTGTTCCCACTTCGCCCGTTCGAGCTCGGGCTGGTCGCACTCCTCCTCGGGATAGCCGATGCAGAGATAGGCGATGAATTTCCAGGCGGCGGGCACGTCGAGCACGCCGCGGATGTGCTCGGGATTGAGGATCGAGACCCAGCCGAGTCCGACTCCCTCGGCACGCGCGGCGAGCCACATCGCGGTGATGGCGGCGACCACGGAATATTCGGTGGTCTCCGGCATGGTCATGCGGCCGAGGCCCTGGCCGATGTCGCTGGCCTTGTCGGCGAACACGGCGAGATGGCCGGGAGCCTGTTCGAGGCCCGAGAGCTTGAGCGCCGCGTAGCGGCCGGCGCGCTCGCCGGAGTAGCAGCTGAGCGCCTCGGCGTTGCAGGCCTTGAAATCGTCGATCACAGCGCGCCGCCGTACCGCATCATCGACGATGACGAAGCGCCATGGCTGGCTCAGGCCGACCGAGGGCGAGAGGCAGGCCGTCTCGATCAACCGCTCCATGGCGCCGCCTGGCAATGGATCGCTGCGAAAGCGGCGCACATCGCGGCGCCACACGAACAGCTCGCGCAAGTGCTGGCGGAAGGCGTCGTCGAACGCGACCATGATCTATCCTCCCGTGTGAAGGAAGGCTGCGGCGACCAGCAGGATCAGGATCTCTCCGACCTGTTCGAACGCGCCGAGGATATCGCCGGTCTGTCCGCCGATCTGACCGATGGCGAGCCGCGTCAGGATCAGTCCGGCCAGCGACAGCAGGACCAGGCCGACCAGCGCCTTGGCCGGCCCGAGCGCCAGCGCCAGCACAAGGGTTCCAACCGCGAACGCGATGGCCACGCTGCGGCCCGGCGGCGATCCGGCGCTTGCCGACAATCCGTCTGGCCGCGCCGGCGGCACGAGCGACATGAACGCAGGCACGCCCGCGCGCGCCGCGGCATGGGCCGAGACGAGCGCGAGCATCACGGCCCACGGAGTGGCGATCGCGGCAAGCGCGCACCAGCGCAGACCGAACGACAGGATCAGCGCGCAGACGCCGTAGCTGCCGATCCGGCTGTCGCGCATGATCGCGAGCTTGCGCTCACGCGTCCGGCCGCCGCCGAGGCCGTCGGCGGTATCGGCGAGCCCGTCCTCGTGGAGCGCGCCGGTAATGAGCGCCGTCGTGCCGAGCGCGAGCAGGGCGGCCGTGCCTGGTGTCAGTCCCAGTCTGCTCGCGAGCGCGTAGACCGCGCCGCCTGCAACTCCGACCATCAATCCCGCAACCGGCAGCGCCCAGGTCGCGCGCGCGACGGCGCCGTCGCTGGCAGGCTTCGGCGAGGTCACCGGCACGATCGTGATGAAGGACGCCGCGATCCTGAGGTCGGCGACGAGGTCTTTCAAAATGTGGGCGGGCGGCATCATTTCAGTTTCATCGGCAGGCCGGCAACGACGAACTCGACCTCGTCGGCAACACCGGCGATGGTCTGGTTCATGATGCCGGCGGCGTCGCGATAGCTGCGCGCCAAAGCGTTGTCGGGCACGATGCCGAGGCCCACCTCGTTGCTGACGAGGACGACAGGGCTTTTGAGCCGGGGCAGGGTGGCGGCGAGTTCACTCACCTCGTGCTCCCAGCCGCGTTCAGCATGCATCAGGTTGGAGAGCCACAGCGTGAGGCAGTCGACGAGCCGCGCGCCGGCGCCATCGGTTGCGACCAGCGCGGGCACGAGATCGAGCGGCACCTCGCGTTCGATCCAGTCGGTTCCGCGCCGTGCGCGATGTTGCGCGATGCGCGCGTCCATTTCCGCATCGAGCGCCTCGGCCGTCGCGAGATAGACGGGTTGCCCGGGAAAGGCCCGCGTGCGCGTTTCCGCGCGCCTGCTCTTGCCCGATCGCGCTCCGCCCGTGATCAAGATGACGGCCATGAACTCTCCTGTTGGCCTGACTAATCACCAAACGCGGCCAAAGACAAAGCCGAAATCAGGCGGCGAGGGGCTTGCGCTCGCCCCGCGCTTTGCGCAACAGGGGCGTGACAGGAGGCAGGCGTGGGTTTTGCGGGTGCGATGGTGGTGGCGATGGCGGTAGATGCCCTCACGGGCTGGCCGTCGCCGCTATTTGCACGAATCGGCCATCCCGTGACCTGGTTGGGCCGGCTCATCGCTGCCATCGACAGTGGCTGGAATCGCGCGTCCGATCCGCCGGGCCTCCGCCGCGCGGCAGGCGTTGCCGGCGCGCTTCTGGTGATTGCGATGGCGCTTGTGCTCGGTTGCGTGCTCCAGTCCGCGCTTTCCCCGGGCTGGATCCAGATCGTGCTGGTCGGCATCCTGGCCTGGCCGCTGGTCGCGCTGCGCTCGCTGCATGATCACGTCGCCGCCGTCGCTGATCCTCTGCTGGGCGGTGACATCGCTGCGGCGCGCGGAGCCGTGTCGCGCATCGTCGGCCGCGATCCGGCTGCGCTCGACGAGGCCGGTATCGCACGTGCGGCGATCGAGAGCCTCGCCGAAAACGCCTCTGACGGCATCGTCGCGCCGGTGTTCTGGGGCGCGCTGTTCGGCCTGCCGGGAATCCTCGGCTACAAGGCGATCAATACGCTGGACTCCATGATCGGCCATCGCAGCGAACGCCACGAAGCGTTCGGCTGGGCCGCCGCCCGCATCGACGATGTCGCCAACTTCGTTCCGGCACGCCTGACCGGCTTTCTCTTCGTGCTGCTCGCGCCGCGACGATCGGAGGCGCTGTCCTGCATGACGCGCGATGCGCGGCGCCATCGCTCGCCCAATGCCGGCTGGCCGGAGGCGGCGATGGCCGGCGCGCTCGGCGTGCGCCTCAGCGGCCCGCGGATCTATCACGGCTGCGCGACCGATGAGCCCTGGCTCAACGAAGGCGCGCGCGATCCGCAGGCCTGCGACATCATCGAGGGACTGACGGTCTATCGCCGCGCCATGGTGCTGCTCGCGGGCGTCCTTGCGATCCTCGCCTTCGCGTGAAAGAAGAAGGCATGCGCGAGCACGGTGGAAATCTCGATCTGGCCCGGCAGCGTTTCGGCGGACGCGCTGAAGACTGGATCGACCTGTCGACCGGGATCAACCGGCGGCCTTATCCCGTGGGCGAGATATCAGCACATCATTGGCAGGCTCTGCCGTCGCGTTCCGAGATCGAGGCCCTGCACCAGGCGGCTCAACGTGCCTATGGCACGATCGCGCCAGTTGTCGCGATGGGCGGTGCGCAAGCCGCCATTCAACTGCTGCCGCAGCTCGCGCCGCGCGGACGGGCGCGCATCCTCGGGCCGACCTACAACGAATATGCCCCTGTGCTGTCGGCCGCGGGATGGGAGGTCGAGGACGTCGGTGAGCTCGATGCGCTCGCCGGCGCGAGCCTCGCCATCGTCGTCAATCCCAACAATCCCGACGGGCGCCGTGCCGCGCCGAAGGAATTGCTCGCGCTATTGCCGCGCGTCGGTCGTCTCGTCGTCGACGAGAGTTTTGCCGATGCTGTTCCCGAGCTCTCGCTCGCTTCGGAAGCGGGGCGGCCGGGGCTCTTGATCCTGCGCTCGTTTGGAAAGTTTTATGGGATTGCCGGCCTCCGGCTCGGCTTCGCGATTGGCCATGCGACTGACATCGCCAAGCTCGCGGCAGCATCGGGTCCGTGGCCTGTGTCGGGCCCGGCGATCGCGATCGGCTGCCGCGCCTTGCGCGATGACGCCTGGGCCAAGGCGACGACGGCGCGGCTTGCGCAGGATTGCGCGCGCCTCGATGAGATGGCGCAAGGGCAGGGCTGGCGGCTCGCCGGCGGCGCGCCGCTGTTTCGTCTCTACGAAACGCCTGACGCAATGGCCGCGCAGGAGAAGCTCGCGCGCCGCCAGATCTGGTCGCGCGTCTTCGCGCAAAATCGGACCTGGTTGCGCCTCGGTCTTCCGGGCGTCGAGTCCGAATGGATGCGCCTCGCCGGAGCCTTAGCGCGCTAGCGCGAGCAGGCCTTCGACGCCGAGATGCCTTTCGATGTGATCGGCCAACGCATCGAGCGCGCTCTCGACCCGGGCGCCATACGGGTCCTCACCCGCGGGAATGTCGAGCCCTGCAAGGAATGCCTTGCGAAAGGCGTCCGACGTGAACAGGCCATGCAGATAGCTGCCTTGCACGCGCCCATCGCGCGAGATCGCGCCTTCGAGCTCGCCATTCAGCTTGGCGAATGGACGCGCACGATCAGCCCCGTCGGTACGGCCGATGTGGATTTCGTAAGCGTGGATCGGTTGATCGGTCGCCGCGTGCACAGCCGCGACCCGTGTCAGCGTCTTCTGCGGGCTCATCACCGTTTCCACATCCAACAGCCCGAGGCCCGGCGTGTCGCCCGCGGGTCCTTCGATGCCGTCGGGATCAGCAACGCTGCGTCCGAGCATCTGGTAGCCGCCGCAGAGGCCGAGCACATGGCCACCCCTGCGGTGATGCGCGAGCAGGTCGATGTCCCAGCCCTGCGCGCGCAGGAACGCGAGGTCGCCACGCGTGGACTTCGAGCCGGGGATGATGACGAGACGCACGTCGCCCGGTATCGCTTCGCCCGGACGCACCATCACGAGATCGACTGAAGGCTCGAGCTTCAGCGGATCGAGATCATCGAAATTGGCGATCCGCGACAATGCGAGGCAGGCGATCTTGCGCTGGCCCGGCTTGCGGGCATCGCTTAGGCCCAGCGCATCTTCGGCCGGCAACTCGCCGGCCCGTGCGAACCACGGCAGTACGCCAAAGCCGCGCCAGGCGGTCCTTTGCTCGATCAGTCTGTAGCCGTCATCGAACAGCGTGGGATCGCCGCGGAACTTGTTGATGACAAAGCCCTGGACCATCGCGGCATCATCAGGTTCGATGACCGTCTTGATGCCGACGAGCTGGGCGATGACGCCGCCACGGTCGATGTCGCCGACCAGCACCACGGGCACGCCGGCCTTGCGGGCAAAACCCATATTGGCGATGTCGGCCTTGCGCAGGTTCACCTCGGCCGGGCTGCCGGCGCCTTCGACCAGCACCAGATCGCTGCGCGCCTTCAACCGCTCAAAGCTCTCCAGCACCGCGCCCATCAGCTGTGGCTTCATCGCCGCATAGTCGCGCGCGCGCGCGGTTGCGATGCGCTTGCCATGCACGATGACTTGCGCGCCGACATCGGTCTCGGGTTTCAGCAGCACCGGGTTCATGTCCGTGTGCGGCTCGACGCCCGCGGCGAGCGCCTGCAGCGCCTGGGCGCGGCCGATCTCGCCGCCATCGACGGTGACGGCGGCATTGTTGGACATGTTCTGCGGCTTGAACGGGAGCACGCGCAAGCCGCGCCGCGTAAACGCACGCGCGAGGCCGGCGACGATGAGCGATTTGCCCACGTCCGAACCGGCCCCCTGGATCATCAGCGCGCGTGCCGTCACGTTCAGAACTCGACGCCGGCCTGCGCCTTGATGCCGGAGCGGAACGGATGCTTCACCAGCGTCATCTCGGTAACGAGGTCGGCGATCTCGATCAGCTCGTCCTTGGCGTTGCGCCCGGTGAGCACGACATGCGTCATCGGCGGCTTCGACGTCTTGAGGAAATCGACGATTTCGCCGATGTCGAGATAATCGTAGCGCAGCGCGATGTTGATCTCATCGAGCACGACCATGCGCAGATTGGAATCGAGAATCAGCTCCTTTGCCTTCTCCCAGCCGGCGCGCGCAGCCGCGATGTCGCGCGCGCGGTCCTGCGTCTCCCAGGTGAAGCCTTCGCCCATGGCGTGGAACTGGCACAGTTCGCCGAAATGGCCGGTGAGCAGGCGTCGTTCGCCGGTATCCCAGGCGCCCTTGATGAACTGCACGACCGCGCAGGGGAAGCCATGAGCGACGCAGCGCACGATCATGCCGAAGGCGGAGGACGACTTGCCCTTCCCGGCGCCGGTGTGGACGATGATGAGCCCCTTTTCGCCGCTCTTGGTCGCCATGATCCTGTCGCGGGCGACCTTGATCTTCGCCATTTTTGCGGCGTGCTTCGCCTCGTTCTTCGCGTCTGTCTTGGCGTGGGTCTTGGCGTGGGTCTTGGCGTCGGTTTCGTCGGCCGTTTGGCTATCCGGTTCAGGCGTCATCTGACAGGGTCCTTCGGCTTGACAAGAGGCGGCCGGGGGCAAATGGTGGCCCGGCGTTGGTTCCTGTCCTATGACAGGCGAAGAGGGAATGCGATAGGGTCCGAATCGGCAAGATTGGGTCCAAAATGCAGCCGCCCCCGCGACCGTGACCGGAGAGATGCCCAAAGCCACTGAACCCCCAGGGGATCGGGAAGGCGGGGATCGAAGGGCAAAGCCCTGCTCCGCAAGCCGGGAGACCTGCCAGCGCGGACGATTTTTGGACCGGCGGACGGGGTGTTCCGCGACGGGGAAACGAGCCTTCGCAAGAACGGTTCGTGGGCCTCTTCGCCTCCGGCTGATACTTCTGGAAGAGGCGATGACCGTCACACTGCATGTCTGCATCACCTGTCGCGCCGGCCAGACGCTCGGCGAAGGCGAGGTTACGCCCGGCAAGCGTCTGCATGGCGCGATCCTCGAGGCCGGTGTTCCCGACGGTGTCAAACTGGTTCCCGTCGAATGCCTCTCTGCCTGTAGCCAGGGTTGCTCGGTCGCGCTCAGCGCGCCCGGCCGCTGGTCCTATGTCTACGGCCGGCTCTCGGATGCCAACGCGCAGGACGTCGTTGCCGGCGCCGCCGCGTATGCCGCCGCGCCAGATGGCCTCGTGCCCTGGCGCAGCCGGCCTGAAATCTTCCGCAAGCAATCGCTTGCCCGCATTCCCCCCATTGTCGCGTTGCCGGAGGCCGCCGAATGAACTCGCTCGCAAAAGTCCCGGTGACCGTCGTCACCGGCTTTCTCGGCTCCGGCAAGACGACGTTGATCCAGCATCTGCTCGGAAATCCCGGCGGCAAGAAGCTCGCCGTGCTGGTCAACGAGTTCGGCAGCGAGGGGGTCGACGGCGAGATCCTGAAGTCCTGCGCCGACGAGAACTGTCCGGAAGAGAACATCGTCGAGCTAGCCAATGGCTGCATCTGCTGCACCGTTGCCGACGATTTCATTCCGACCATGGAGAAGTTGCTCGCTCGCCCTGTGAAGCCCGATCACATCCTGATCGAGACCTCGGGCCTGGCATTGCCGAAACCGCTGCTGAAGGCATTCGACTGGCCCGAGATCCGCTCGCGCATCACCGTGGACGGTGTGATCGCGCTCGCCGATGCCGAGGCTGTCGCCGCCGGCCGTTTTGCACCGGACCCGGATGCCGTCGAAGCGCAACGCGCGGCCGACGGGAATCTCGATCACGAGACGCCGCTGTCGGAGGTGTTCGAGGATCAGATCGCCTGCGCCGACATCGTGCTGCTCACCAAGGCCGATCTTGCGGGTGCTGCGGGCATTGAAGCCGCCAAGGCCGCGATCACCGCCGAGATGCCGCGCCGCGTGCCGATGCTGCCCATTACCGATGGTGCGATCGACGCACGCGTCATCCTTGGCCTTGGCGCCGCCGCCGAGAACGATCTCGCCGCGCGTCCCTCGCATCACGACGGCGAGGAGGAGCACGAGCACGACGATTTCGCCTCTCTCGTGATCGATCTCCCTGAGATTGCTGACGTCGATGCGTTGCTCGCATCGGTCCAGAAGCTGGCGCGCGAGCAGAACGTGCTGCGCGCCAAGGGCTATATCGCGGTCGCGGGCAAGCCGATGCGGCTGCTGCTGCAAGCGGTCGGCGAGCGCGTGCGCCACCAGTTCGACAGGCCCTGGGGCGCAGGTCTCAGGCAATCAAAGCTCGTCGTGATCGGCGAGCACGGCGATATCGACGAGGCTGCGATCAAGGCGGGATTGGGAGTCTGATGCACGTCGTCTTCCGCGAGAGCCGCGGTCTGGAGGAGACCGCGACGCCAAGGGACATCGGCCAGGACCCGGCCGATCTCGTGGTGCTCTCGTTCTCGGATTCCGACCTTGCCGCCTTTGCAGCGGGCTGGCGGCGTGGCCGTGACAGCCTGCCGTCGTTGCGGCTCGCCAATCTCGCGGAACTACGTCATCCGCTCTCGGTCGACACCTATATCGAGCGCACGCTGTCGCAGGCGCGTGGCATTCTGGTGCGCTTGATTGGAGGCGAGTCTTATTGGCCCTACGGGCTCGCGGCACTCCAGCAACTGGCAAAAGATCGCAATATCGTGCTCGCCGTGCTGCCGGCCGATGGCCGCGACGATATCAGGCTCGACGCTTATTCGACTTTGCCGGTCTCGACGCTGCGCCGGCTCAAGGTGCTGTGCGACACCGGCGGTCCCGTTGCGGCGCAGGCGGCGATTGCGCAGCTTGCGCTGGCCTCGGGTCTCTATGCCGGGCCCGTCGTCGGCGAAATGACCGTGCCCGAGATGGGCTTTTACGATTCCGCGCGAGGCGTGATCGCCGCCGTCCCGAGCGGGGGGAAGCCGTCCGCGCTGGTGACGTTCTATCGCTCTTACCTCACTGCCGCGGACACTGGGCCGATCGACGCGTTGATCGCTGCGCTGCGCGAGAAGGGGTTTGACGCCTATGGCGTGTTCGTCACCTCGCTGAAGGCCGCGGGCGTCGCTGACTGGCTGCGAGACCATCTCGCCAGGAATCCTCCTGCCGCGATCGTCAATGCGACGGCGTTCTCGGCGAGGGGCGACGACGGCACGACGCCGTTCGATGCCGCGCCGTGCCCCGTGTTCCAGGTCGCGCTCTCATCGGCGCAGCGCGAGGACTGGACGGAGTCGCTGCGCGGCCTGTCGCCCGGCGATCTCGCGATGCATGTGGTGCTGCCGGAGGTCGACGGCCGCCTGTTTGCGGGCGTGGCGAGTTTCAAATCGGCCGGGATGCGCGATCCCGATCTGCAGTTCTCGCATCTGGCTCATCGGCCGGATGAGGAGCGCGTGAGGGCCGTTGCGGCACGTGTTGCGGCCTGGCATCGCCTGGCCGAGAAGCCCGCTGCGGAGAAGCAGCTGGCGATCGTGCTCTCGAACTATCCGGGACGACCGCACCAGATCGCGCATGCGGTTGGTCTCGATGCGCTGGCCTCGGTGGAAGCCTTGGCGTCTGATCTTGCCGATGGTGGCTTCAACCTTTCGCCCGTCGGAGCGCTTGGCGAGACGCTGATCAAGCAAAAATTGACGTGGAGCGTTGCCGACTATCGCGCGGCGCTTTCGCGCCTGCCGCAAGCCTTGCAGGACGATCTCGCGCGAGCCTGGGGCGCGCCGGAGAACGATCCGAGCTGCCGTGACGGCGCCTTCCACTTCGCTGCGATCCCGTGCGGCCGATCGATCATCGCAGTCCAGCCCGAGCGCGGCGATGCGGCTACGCGCGATTCCGACTATCACGATCTCGCCCGCACACCGCGCCATGCCTATGTCGCGTTCCATCTCTGGCTCCGCGGGCAGGGGATTGATGCCGTCGTGCATATGGGCGCGCATGGCACTCTGGAATGGCTGCCCGGGAAATCCGTGGCGCTGTCCTCACACTGCTGGCCGGAGGCGCTGGTCGGCGATCTGCCCGTCATCTATCCCTTTATCGTCAACGATCCCGGCGAGGCCGCGCAGGCCAAGCGGCGCATTGGTGCCATCACCATCGGCCATCTGCCGCCGCCGCTGGAACAATCTGCCGTGCCTGACGGCTTGCGCCGGCTCGAACGTCTGCTCGACGAATATTCGACCGCCGATGGTCTCGATCCCGCGCGTCGCCAGCGCCTGATCGCGGCGATCCGCGAGGAGGCGCGTGCGGCGGGTCTCGAAGACGATCTCGGCCTGGATGCTTCGGCCGCACCGGCTGAAGCCATCCCTCGCATCGACCGCTTCGTCTGTGATCTCAAGGAAAGCCAATTCGGCGACGGCCTGCATGTATTCGGCCGCGGCGCCTGCGGTGACGCCGAGCGGGATGCGCTGTGCGCGGCGCTTGCAGGCCAGCGCATCGCGTCGGGCCCGGCAGGCTCGCCGTATCGCGGGCGTCAGGACGTCATGCCGACGGGGCGCAATCTCTTCGCCGTCGATCCCCGCGCGGTGCCGACATCGTCGGCGCATGCGCAGGGGATCAAACTCGCCGAAGAGCTGCTGCGCCGTCACCTGCAGGATCACGGCGATTGGCCGAAGGGTCTGGTCGTCGATCTCTGGGGCTCGGCCACCATGCGCACCGCGGGCGAGGAATTCGCGATGGCGCTGCATCTCGCCGGTCTCGCGCCGCGCTGGGATCATGCCTCCGGACGCGTCACCGGCTACGACATCATCGCGCCGGCCGAGCTCGGCCGTCCCCGCATCGACGTCACGCTGCGTGTCTCGGGCCTGTTCCGCGACGTCTTCCCGGGCCTTGCCCAGATGTTCGAAGCCGCCACCGAGGCGCTCGCATCGCGCGAGGAGGGCGAGGCGAATCCCTATCGCCACCGCGCCTCCCGCGTGTTCGCGCCGCGTCCCGGACAATACGGCGTCGGCCTTTCGGCGATCCCCGATGCCTTCTCGCCCGAGACGCGCGATGCCGCCGGTGAAGCCTGGCTGTCGGCCTCGTCCTGGGCGTTTTCCGCCGATGGCGAGATCAAGCCGGATCGCGCGGGCATCGAGCAGCGGCTCGCGTCCGCCGATGCGTTCGTTCACCTCCAGGATCTGCCGGAGACCGATCTGCTGCTCGCCGCCGACTATGCCGCGCACGAGGCCGGCATCGCCGCGGCGGCGGCGCATCTCGGCGCAGCAGGGCCATCGCTCTATCACCTCGACACCACGCGCCCCGACGAGCCGCACGCGCGTACGCTGACGGAAGAAATCTCCCGCGTCGTGCGCGCCCGCGCTGCCAATCCGGCCTGGATCGCCGGCATGATGCGGCACGGTTTTCGCGGCGCGGCGGAGGTCACTGCGACGCTGGAGCACATGGCGGCCTTCGCCCATCTCGCCGGCGCCGTACCGCCGCATCTGTTCGATCTGTATTATGACGCGACGCTCGGCGATGCCCATGTCCGCGCCTTCATGGCGCGCGAAAACCCGTCGGCGCTCGCCGCGATGGAGACCTGCTTCACCCGCCTGCACGAGGCTTCGCTCTGGCGAACGCGCCGCAACTCGATCGCGGCCGCGCTGAAGGAGGCGTCATGAGCGTGGCGTCAGTGAAGGGCTGGTGCCCCGGCGCTATCAGGCCGATGCAATCGGGCGACGGGCTCGTGGTCCGCGTGCGCCCGTTCGGCGGCCGCGTCGACGCGGAACAGGCCGCCGGGCTCGCGCGTCTCGCCGAGCGCCATGGCAATGGTCTGATCGACGTGACCAGCCGAGCCAATCTCCAGATCCGAGGCGTCAGCGAGAGCAGCCATCGGCGGCTGCTTGATGGTCTCGCACAGCTGGCGCTGCTGGACCCTGACGCCGACACCGAATCCCGGCGCAATATCCTGGTCACCCCGTTCTGGCGCGGCGGCGACGAGACCCAGGCGCTTGTCGCGGAGCTCGAAGAGGCGCTGGCGGACTCTGCGCTCGCGTTGCCGACGAAATTCGGCTTCGCCATCGATGACGGCACCTCGCGCGTGCTCGCGGGCAATTCCGCCGATGTGCGGATCGAGCGCGACGCGGCAGGCGGTCTCATGGTGCGTGCCGATGGCGCAAGGTTCGGCCGCTGCGTCGCGCGCGGCGAAGCGGTGACCACCGCACTTGCTGTCGCTCGCTGGTTTATCGCCTCGGGCGGACGCGGGCGGATGGCAACGCATCTTGCCGCGGGCGCAAAACTGCCTGAGGCGCTACGTGGCGAGGCGGAGCCGGCGCCGATCACGGCAGCTGTGCGCCCCGGTCTCTATCCGCACGGGGCGATGGTCGGGATCGCCTTCGGGCAGGTGCCGCATACGACGCTCCACCAGCTCTCCGGCTGCGGGCATGCGCTGCGGATGACGCCGTGGCGGATGGTCTTGAGCGAGGGCACGCGGACGATGCCGTCAGCCTCGGGCCTCATCACCGAGCCTGACGACCCGGCGCTGCGCGTCATCGCCTGTAGCGGCGCGCCGCGCTGCCGCGAGGCCCATGCCGATACCCGCGCGCTGGCCGCGGCGCTCGCGCCTGATATCGGGGCAGCTGCCCAGCTGCATGTCTCCGGCTGCGCCAAGGGCTGCGCCCATTCCGGCGCGGCCGCGATCACGCTGGTGGCGACGGCGACCGGGTTCGATCTCGTGCGCGGCGGCTCGACCCGCGACCTGCCTGTTCTGCGCGGTCTCGACCGCGACGACATGATCAGCGATCCCTCCATCCTGATGCGGGGCCACTGATGCCGCATACTTACGAGACGGACGGCGTTGCGATCTATCGGCAATCCTTTGCGACCATCAGGGCCGAGGCCGATCTGGGGCGCTTCAAAGCCGACGAAGAACAGGTCGTGGTGCGGATGATCCACGCCGCCGGCATGGTTGGTCTCGAAGCGCATATCCGCTTCACGCCCGGCATGGCGACCGCCGCGCGCGCGGCCTTGCAGAAGGGCGCGCCGATCCTGTGCGATGCGCGCATGGTGTCCGAAGGCATTACGCGCGCGCGACTGCCCGCGGCCAACGCGGTGATCTGCACGCTCGGCGAGGAGGCCGTTCCTGCGCTGGCGCAGTCGATGCGCAACACGCGCTCGGCCGCGGCGCTGGAACTGTGGCGCCCGCATCTCGACGGCGCGATCGTCGCGATCGGCAATGCGCCGACGGCGTTGTTTCATCTGCTCAACATGCTCGAGGACCGCGACTGCCCGCGGCCAGCGGCCATCATCGGCTGCCCGGTCGGCTTCGTCGGCGCGGCCGAATCCAAGGCCGCGCTGATGGCCGATCCACCCGTGCCGGCGCTGACGGTCGAAGGCCGCCTCGGCGGCTCCGCCATCACGGTCGCTGCCGTGAACGCGCTGGCGAGCCGGAGCGAATAGAGATGGGACGCATCATCTGCTGCGGTCTGGGACCCGGTGATCCCGATCTGATGAGCGTGCGCGCCGATCGTACCGTGCGCGGCGCGAAGCACGTCGCCTATTTCCGCAAGAAGGGTAGGCCGGGCCAGGCGCGGCGCATCGTCGAGGCGATGCTGGCTGCCGACGTCACCGAATATCCCATGGAATATCCGGTGACCACGGAGATCGCCTTCGATGGCCCGGAGTATGTCCAGCTGCTATCAGGCTTCTACGAGGAATGGGCCGAGCGCCTGGCGCGGCTCTCGCGCGCAGTCGACGTCATCGTGCTGTGCGAGGGCGATCCCTATTTCTACGGCTCCTTCATGCACCTGCACACGCGCCTGCAGGGCCGCGTCGAGATCGAGGTGATCGCCGGCATTCCCGGCATGGTCGGCTGCTGGAACGGCGTGGGACAGCCGATTGCGCTCGGCGACGACGTGACGACGGTGCTGATGGGCACGCTCGCCGAAGAGGAACTCGAGCGGCGCATGCGCGATTCCGATGCGCTCGTCATCATGAAGACCGGCCGCAATCTCGCGAAGGTGCGCCGCGCGCTTGCATCCGCGGGCCGGCTGGACGATGCCTGGCTGGTCGAGCGCGGCACCATGCCTGGCGAGCGCGTGGTGCGGCTTTCCGAGATCGATACCACTGAGTGTCCTTACTTCGCGATCGTGCTCGTGCACGGTAAGGGCCGGCATCCGGACGCCGCCGAATGAGTGGCACGCTCACCATCGCGGGCCTCGGCCCTGGCAGTGACGCGCTGGTGACGCCGGAGGTCTCGGCCGCGCTTGCTACCGCGACCGACATCTTGGGCTATGCGCCTTACGTTTCGCGCGTGGCGCCGCGGCCCGGGCTCACCCTGCATCCGTCCGATAATCGTGCGGAACTTCAACGGGCCGCCGAGGCTCTGCGGCTCGCGGCCGATGGCGGCGAGGTGGTTGTCGTCTCCTCCGGCGACCCCGGCGTCTTCGCGATGGCCGCTGCCGTGTTCGAAGCGCTCGAACTGGCGCCGCAATATCAGGACCTGCCGATCCGCGTGCTCCCGGGGATCACCGCGATGCTGGCGGCGGCGGCGCGCGCCGGCGCGCCACTCGGCCACGATTTCTGCGCGATCAACCTCTCCGACAATCTCAAACCATGGGCGGTGATCGAGAAGCGGCTGCGGCTCGCCGCGGAAGCTGATTTTTCGATCGCGATGTACAATCCCCGCTCGGCGAGCCGGCCGGATGGATTTGGTCGCGCGCTCTTGGTGTTGAAGGAAGCCGGCTGTGGTGAGCGCCTTGCGATCTTCGCGCGCGCGATCAGCGCTGCCGACGAAAAAATCGTGACGGTTACGCTAAACGATGCGACGCCGGAGATGGCCGACATGCGCACGCTTGTCATCGTCGGCAATTCGCAGACGCGCCGCGTCGGTCGCTGGGTCTATGCGCCGAGGCAGGTCCGATGATCGAGCCACTGCATCACCTCGGCGACGCTCTCGACCCGCAGCCGCTCGGGCAATTGCGGCCGCGAGATCATGATCACGGGCAGGCCAAGCCTGCGCGCGGCGTCGATCTTGGCGCGGGCGCCGTCGCCGCCGGAGTTGCGGGCGACGATCCATGCGATGCCGCGCGTGCGCAGCATCTCCAGTTCGCCCTCGAGCGTGAACGGCCCGCGCGATACGATGACATCGGCGGCGAAGGGCAGGGGCGCCTCCGGCGGATCGACGAACCGCAGCGTGTAGGCATGCTGCGGCCTGGCGGCGAACGGGGCGATGTGCTGGCGGCCGATGGCGAGGAAGACGTTTGCCGGCGCTTCGGGCAGCGCAGCCGCCGCAGCATTGACATCGCTGGCCTCAATCCAGATGTCGCCGGGCGTCTTGCTCCAGGGCGCGCGCTCCAGCGCGATCAGCGGCGTGCCGGTCTCAGCGCACGCTTCGATGGCGTGACGGCTCATCTCGGCCGCGAAGGGATGCGTCGCGTCGATCACATGGGTGATGCGTTCGCGCTTGATGTAGCCGGCAAGCCCGCTCACGCCGCCAAAACCGCCGATGCGGGTCGGCAGCGGCTGATCCGCCGGGACCCGCGTGCGGCCACCATAGGAATACACGGCGTCAATGCCCACGCGCGCGATCTCCGCGGCGAGCACGTTCGCATCGGCAATTCCGCCCAGAATGAGGGCGCGAATCATGGCTGAGTCCTTGGCTGATCCCTGGCTGAGCATCATCGGTATCGGCGAAGATGGCCTTGCCGGGCTGCCGGACGCAAGCCGAAAGGCGCTCGCCAACGCGGAAACCGTGTTCGGCGGCGAGCGCCATCTTGCACTTGCAGACGTAGGAAGCCGCGGCCGCGCGTGGCCGGTGCCGTTCGATGCCGACATCGTGTTGAGCTGTCGCGGCCGGCCGACGGCGGTGCTCGCCTCCGGCGATCCCTTCTGGCACGGCGCCGGCGCGGGCCTCGCCGAGAAGCTCGGCAGCGACGAGTGGATCGCATATCCGGCGCCATCGACCTTCTCGCTCGCGGCCGCGCGGCTGGGCTGGCGGCTCGAGTCCGTCGTCTGTCTCGGGCTCCACGCCGCGCCGTTCGAGCGTCTGATCGCCCATCTGGCGCAAGATGCGCGGATCATTTGCCTTCTGCGCGACGGAAAGACGGTCGGCGAACTGGCGAAATGGCTGACGCAACGAGGATGGGGTGCCTCGCTCGTATGGACCCTCGAGGCGCTTGGCGGCCCGCGCGAATACATCGACCGGCACCGCGCCGATCGCTTTGCCGAGGATATTGCCGGCAATCTCGTTGCGGTGGCGGTCCTGGCGATAGGCGGGCAGGGGATTCCCCGCAGCTCAGGTCTTCGAGACGATCTCTTTGTCCATGATGGCCAGATCACCAAACGGCCGGTACGCGCGCTCGCGCTCTCCGCGCTGGCGCCGCGCCCCGGCGAGCGCCTATGGGATATCGGCGCAGGCTCAGGCTCGATCTCGGTGGAGTGGGCGCTGTGCGGGGGGGCGGCGACTGCGATCGAGGCGCGCGAGGATCGCGTTGCGAACATCCGCAGCAATGCGGCGGCGTTCGGGCTGACGCACCGGATCACCATCATCACGGGAACGGCGCCCGAAGCACTTGCCGCGTTGGAGGCACCCGATGCCATCTTCGTCGGCGGCGGCCTCGATCGCGCGATGTTCGATGCGATCTGGTCGCGTCTTTCACCGGGCGCGCGGCTCGTCGCGCATGCCGTGACGCTGGAGACCGAGGCGCTGCTCGGCGGATTGCACCGGCAGCATGGTGGCGAGTTGATGCGGGTCGAGATCGCGCATGCCGCTCCGCTCGGCCGTTACCGCTCGTGGGAGGCGGCACGGCCGTTGCTGCAGTGGAGTACGGTCCGATGAAAATCGCCGGGCTCGGATTCAAGAGAGATGTGACGCTGGCCTCGTTGCGCGAAGCGCTGCTGGCAGCCGGCGGTCCCGAAGGGCTCACCGCTGTGGCTACTGTCAGCGAGAAGGCCGATGCGGAGGCGTTGATACTGCTTGCGCTGGAATGCGGCGTGCCGATCAAGGCGGTACCGGCCGACATATTGGCTCGTATCGACACGCCGACGCAATCGAAGCTCGTCACCGAAAAATTTGGTACGGGATCCCTCGCCGAGGCAGCGGCGCTCGCTGCCGCCGGCCCGCACGCGCGATTGATCGGGACACGCGCGATCTCGCAGGATCGCACCGCGACGGCTGCGATCGCGGAAGGAGACGGCCCATGACGGTGCATTTCATCGGCGCCGGACCGGGCGCTCCGGACTTACTGACGCTGCGTGGCCGGGACTTGATCGCGGCCTGTCCGGTTTGTCTCTATGCGGGATCGCTGGTGCCCGAAGGCGTGTTGGCGCATTGCCCGCCAGGTGCGCGCATCGTCAACACGGCGCCGCTGTCGCTCGACGATATCATCGCCGAGATCGGCGCGGCGCACGCGCAGGGCAAGGACGTCGCGCGGCTGCATTCGGGCGATCTCTCGATCTGGTCGGCGATGGGCGAGCAGCTTCGCCGGCTGCGCGCGCTCGGCATTCCCGTCACGATCACGCCGGGCGTGCCGTCGTTCTCCGCGGCCGCCGCCGCCCTCGAAGCCGAGCTGACCTTGCCTGGGCTCGCGCAGTCGGTCGTGCTGACCCGCACGCCGGGCCGCGCCAGTGCGATGCCAGAGGGCGAGAAGCTAGCCGCGTTCGCCGCGACGGGCGCGGTGCTCGCGATTCATTTGTCGATCCATCTGCTCGGCCAGGTCGCCGCCGAGCTCACGCCGCACTACGGTGCCGGCTGTCCAGTCGCCATCGTCTGGCGCGCGAGCTGGCCGGACCAGCGCATCGTCCGCGCGACGCTGGCAACGCTCGATGCCGCCGTCGGTACGGAGATGGAGCGCACCGCCTTGATCCTGGTCGGCAAGACGCTTGGCGCTGCGGAGTTTGACGAGAGCCGGCTCTACGCCGCCGACTACGATCGGCGCTATCGCCCGATCGGTGCCGAGCCGCGCTTCCCGGAGGCATCGTGATGGCGGCGGGCCTCGTCATATCCGCGCCAGCGTCCGGCGTCGGCAAGACCACGCTGACGCTCGCGCTGGCGCGCGCCTGGCGCAATCGCGGATTGAAGGTGCAGTGCTTCAAGAGCGGGCCCGACTATATCGATCCCGCCTTCCATGCCGCGGCCACGGGCCGTGCCTCCGTCAACGTCGACAGCTGGGCGATGGACCGCGCGACCATCGCGCATCTCGTCAGCCGCGGCAGCGATGCGGACATCGTGCTCGCCGAGGGCTCGATGGGCCTGTTCGACGGCGTTGCCGTGCGCGGTGTTTCCGGCACCGGCGCCACCGCTGACATCGCGGAGATGCTGGGCTGGCCGGTGGTTTTGGTGATCGATCCCTCGGGACAGGCGCAGACGGCGGCGGCGATCGCGGCGGGCCTGCGCGATTACCGCGCCGGTCTGCGCCTTGCCGGCGTCGTGCTCAATCGTGTGGCGAGCCCGCGCCATGAAGAGCTCGTGCGGCGCGCGCTCAACGACGTCGGCATCGCCGTCTTCGGCGCACTGCCGCGCCATGCCGAGATCAGCCTGCCGAAACGGCATCTCGGCCTGGTGCAGGCCGAGGAGCAGGCGGAGATCGGCAAGCTGATCGACGAGGCCGCGCGCTTCGTCGCCGAGCATGTCGATCTCGATGCGGTGCTGCGCTCGGCTGCCGACTGGTCGGTGCGATCAGCCAGCGATGGCCTGAACGTGACGCCGCCCGGCCAGCGCATCGCGCTTGCCCGCGATGCCGCATTCTCCTTCGTCTACCCGCACATGCTGGAAGCCTGGCGCGCGGCCGGCGCGGAGATCTCGACATTCTCGCCGCTCGCCGATGAAGCGCCGGATGCGGGCGCCGATGTCTGCTGGCTGCCCGGCGGCTATCCCGAGCTTCATGCCGGCAAGATCTCCGCCAATGCGCGCTTCCACAACGGCCTACGTGCCTTCGCCGAGACACGGCCGGTGCACGGCGAATGCGGGGGGTATATGGTGCTGGGCACCGCTTTGACCGATGCCGAAGGTATCCGTCATGAGATGACGGGTCTGCTCGGACTGGAGACGAGCTTTGCCAAGCGCCGCATGCATCTGGGCTATCGTCTCGCCACGCTCTCAGCGCCGATGCCGGGGCATCAGGCCGGTGCGCGGCTGCGCGGGCATGAATTCCACTATTCGACGATCCTCGCCCAGCCTGATACGCCGCTGGCGGTGGTGCACGACGCAGCCGGTGCGGTCATCGCCGAGGCCGGCTCGCGGCGTGGCCACGCCACCGGCACGTTCTTCCATCTGATCGCGGAGGACCGGTGAGCGGCTTTGTCTCCTTCGTCTCCGCCGGCCCCGGCGATCCCGAGCTTCTCACGGTCAAGGGCGCCGCGCGGCTGCGCGAGGCCGACGTCGTGCTCTATGACGATCTCGCCTCCGGCGCGATCCTCGACCTGGCGCGGCCCGGCGCCAATCTCGTCGCGGTCGGCAAACGTGCAGGGCGGCCTTCGACCAAGCAGCACCATGTCAATCGGCTGCTGGTCGATTATGCCGCCACCGGCGTCCGCGTCGTGCGGTTGAAGTCGGGCGATGCCGGCATCTTTGGCCGGCTCGAGGAGGAGCTGGAGACGCTGCGCGAGGCGGGCATCGGCTACGAGATCATTCCCGGCGTCACTTCGGCCTGCGTGGCCGCCGCGCAAGCCGGCATTCCCCTGACGCGTCGCCATACCTCGCGCCGGGTGCAGTTCGTGACCGGGGCCGATGTCACCGGCGAGCTGCCGCCGAATCTAAATTGGGCGGCGCTGGCCGATCCGGATGCAACGACGGTGGTCTATATGGGCCGACGCACCTTTCCGGCGCTGGTCTCGAAATTGATCGAGCACGGTCTGTCACCTGGCACTCCGGCACTGTTCGCGGAATCGCTTGGCCGCGCCGACCAGCTGATAGTGCGCACCACGATCGCCGAGCTGGCCGCGCAGCTGGCGCGCGGCGGCGCGGCGTCCACGGCGGCCGTCATCATGTTCGGCGCGCTGGCGGGGGGCGGATCATCATGATGACCCTCTCGCTGATCGGCATCGGTTGCGGCGATCCCGCGCAGCTCACGCGCGCGGCTGTTCACGCCATCAATGCTGCCGATCTTGTCCTGATCCCGCGCAAGGGCACCGCGAAGTCTGATCTCGCTGATCTCAGGCGAACGATTTGCGCGGACGTGCTCACCACTGCCACCACGCGCATTGCGGAATTCGAGCTTCCCGTGCGCGACGCGCTCGAAGCCGACTATCGCAAGGGCGTTGACGATTGGCACGATGCGGTCGCCGCCACGTGGTCGCGGACGATAGCCGATCATCTCGGCGGTGACGGCAAGGTCGCGCTGCTGATCTGGGGTGATCCGTCCCTCTACGATTCCTCGCTGCGTATTGCGCAGCGGCTCGCTCCCCAGCCGACCATTGAGGTCGTGCCGGGTATCACCTCGATCCAGGCGCTTTGCGCGGCGCATGCGCTGCCGCTCAATGACATCGGTGAGCCCTTTCTGGTCACGACGGGACGGCGCCTGCGCGAAGGCGGCTGGCCTGAAGGCGTCGATACGGTCGTTGTGATGCTCGACGGCGGCACCGCGTTCCAGTCGCTCGATCCTGACAGAATTCAAATCTGGTGGGGTGCCTATCTCGGCATGGCCGATCAGATCATCATGTCCGGCGCGCTGGCCGATATTGGTCCGCGCATCGTGGCGGCGCGGCAGGATGCGCGCGAGCGGCACGGCTGGATCATGGACTGTTATATTCTCAAACGCAGGCCATAAGCGAGGCAGCATGCTCCCTGAATGGATCACTCAAAACTGCCCTGAGCCATCAGCTGTTCATCGCGATGCGGCGATCGCGCGGCAGGCGCAACTGACAAAGCCGACGGGCGCGCTCGGCCGACTCGAGCAGCTCGCGATCGAGCTTGGCGGTCTGCAAGCGACCGAACGCCCCCGCGCGGCACGCGTGCCGATCATCATCTTCGCCGGCGATCACGGCATTGTCGCCCAGGGCGTGTCGGCCTATCCGCAGGCCGTCACCATTGCGATGATGGCGAATTTTGCCTCGGGCGGCGCTGCGATCTCGGTGCTGGCACGCGAGCTCGGCTCGACGCTTGAAGTTGTTGACGCGGGAACGCTGGCGCAAGAGCCGATGCCAGATATCGTCACGGACAAGCCGCGTCACGGCACGCGGGATTTCAGCATTGAGCCTGCGCTCACGCTCGCCGAGCTGGCATTCGCCTTCGAGGCCGGTCAGCGCGCAGTCACGCGAGCGAAGGCCAATCAACCCGATCTCCTGATCTTCGGCGAGATGGGTATCGGCAACACCACGACGTCTGCGGCGATCGCCGCAGGCCTGCTCGGCATCAGCGCCGAAGAGATCGCAGGCCACGGCACCGGCGTCGATGCGGCGGGGCGCGTGCACAAGGCGCGCGTGATCGATGCCGCGATCGCGCGTCATGGCGTGGCCGGCGCGGCGCCCGAAAAAATCCTGTGCGCCGTGGGCGGTTTCGAGATCGCGGCCATATCCGGGGCCATCATCGCGGCCGCGCAAGCGCGAATTCCCGTGCTGATCGACGGGTTCATCGTCTCGGTAGCGGCGCTCGCGGCGGTGCGGCTGAACCCGTCGTGCCAGCCGTTCCTGCTGCCGTCACACCAGTCGGCGGAACAGGGGCATCGGCTGGTGCTGCGCGCGCTGAACGTGCAGCCGCTGATCAGCCTCGATCTCCGGCTCGGCGAGGGGTCGGGCGCCGCGATCGCCCTGCCGCTGGTGCGTTCGGCCTGCGCGCTGCACAATGACATGGCGACGTTCGCGCAGGCCAATGTGCCGGACAGAGCTAGCTGACTTGCCGATTGACTGACACAACCCGCCATCCGGTCGCGAGCCGGTCGATCCGGGTCAGTGACAGCGGATCGATCACGAAGCGCAAGGCTGCTTGCGGCGGGAGATCGAGGGCGATGCAGAGGGCGGCGCGGATGGTGCCGGAATGCACGACGAGCGTTGCGGGGCCGGCACCTATCGGCGCAAGCCCGAGCCGGACGCGCGCGACCTGATCCTCAAAACTCTCTCCACCTGGTGGCCGTCGGCGTGCCGGATCACTCCAGAACTGCGCATAGGTTTCGCCCCCGCTGGCTGCGAGCTCGTCATGCCGGCGGCCGGTCCAGCCGCCAAAATCCTGCTCGCCGAATTCGGGCATCAGTTCAGGCTCAAGCCCCAGCGCCCGCGCCGTCTCGACCGTGCGGCGCGCCGGGCTGGCATAGCTCGCCGCATTCGGCGGCAGAAGACGGCGCAGCGCCTCGAGCTGCGCGCGATCGTCGAGATCGGCCGGAGCGTCGGCCGCATGGATGGTCCCCGCGACACCGTCGACGCGGGCATGGCGTATCAGCCAAAGGAAGGTCTCGCCTTCCATGCAGATCTCCCAGGGAAGCTCGCCGCCGCGGCAATATCGCCGCATCCGGCACATTGACTCTGTCTTCGCCGTAATCCTAGATGGCGGTGACGGTTTCCCCGAAAGGGGATGAAAAGGGAATGCGGTGCGGGGACGTTGCCCCCAATGCCGCAGCTGCCCCCGCAACTGTAAGCGGTGAATCCTTCGTCGAAAAGCCACTGGGTCCTCGGTCCCGGGAAGGCGACGAAGCGGTCACGACCCGCGAGCCAGGAGACCTGCCGTCAGCCGTGGTCACACGCGAAGATGTCGGTCGGGGAGTACAGACATTCGGCTTCATCGGAAGGCTGACAGCCTGATGGTGGGACCTTGGTTCGCGGTGACGTGCCACTGACGTCACACCGAGGTCCAGGACCGTGTCTTCCATCCGTATTGTACGACCACGCCGCCTTCTGCTGGCGTCCGCCGCTCTCACATCTTTCGCTACCATCGACATGACGGCTGCCCTGGCGCAGCAGGCCCGCGAGCCCCTGCCGCCCGTGGAGGTGTCGCCGCCGCAATCGCGCAAGCAGGCCAAACCCAATGGCCAAAGTGCAGAGAGCGCGCGCCGTAGGGCCGTGCGGCGACCCTCGACCGCGTCGACCGCGTCCAAGCCGGTCGTGCCGAATTCCGCAGCGCCAACGCCACTCAACAGCAACGCGGTCGCGGAGAGCGCTTCGCGCCTCGGCCTGACGGTGCGCGAGACGCCGGCAACCGTCGAGGTCATCCGCGCCGAGACCATCCGCGAGCAGGGCTACCGCACCGTCTCCGACGTCGCGCAAGGCGCGGTCGGGGTCACTGCCGGAGACAATCCGGCCGAGCCGTCCGCGTTCTCGATGCGCGGCTTCACCAACAGCCAGATCAACACGCTCTACAACGGCATCAAGATCGGTCCGCAGAACATGACCTCGCGGATCATGGACACGGCCAATCTCGAAGCCGTGGAAATCCTCAAAGGTCCGGCCTCGCTGATGTCGGGCGAGGGCGCCGCAGGCGGCGCCATCAATTTCGTGAGCAAGCAGCCGCGCACGGGGCAGATCCAGAACGAAGCAGACTTTTCGTTCGATTCCTTGAATTCCTTCCGTACGCATTACGGTTCCGGGGGTAGCACCAACGTGCAGGGTCTGGACTACCGTTTCGACGTCAGCCGGTCCTCGCTCAACGGCTTTGCCGACGACACCAATACCAAGACACTCGACGTCTCCGGCCAGCTCAATGACCGCATCTCCGACAGCCTCAAGGTCTGGGGGGCGATCGAGTATCGCGAGGACCGTTCAAAAGCCTATTGGGGCGCGCCGCTGGTGTCGGCGGCCTTCAGCGGTTCGCACGCGACGAGCGGCATCGTCTCCGGCAGCTATTTCAACAGAACCGACCTTGGGGCCGTCACCATCGATGACCGTACCTTCAATACGAACTACAATGTCCTCGACAATAGAAACGTTGCGCAGGAAGTGTGGCTGCGCGGCGGTTTCGAGCTGAAGCTGGCGCCCGACCTGACGCTGAAGAGCCAAGCCTACGGCTATGACGCCGAGCGCAGCTGGTTCAACAACGAGATCGAGGCGTTCAATTCCACAAACAACCAGGTCTATCGCGAGCGCTTCTATGTCGCGCACAGCCAGCGCCTCGTCGGCAACATCACTGATCTGGTCTGGGACGCCAACATCGCGGGTTTCGACAACCGCATGGTCACGACGCTGTCGTCGAGCTACCTCGACTTCGTCCGGCCGGGCGCGGCAAACTTCCCGAACGATTTTGTCTCGCTGGTCGATCCCGACCGCGGCCTCTACGGCTTACTCACGACGCAGCAGCAGACAGCGCGGATCGACAACGAGGCGCTGTCGTTCGAGGACCGGCTGAAGCTGACGCGGACCTTCTCGCTCATCGGCGGCCTGCGCGTCGAGCATATCGGGCTCGATCGCAACTCGACCGACGTCAACGGCCTGGAGAAGGCGAGCTTCCCGTTCACAAAGGACTGGGCGCCCGTCACCGGTCGCATCGGCTACACCTGGGAAGCCGTTCCCGGCCTGACCTTTTTCAGCCAGTACGCCACCGGTGCCGACATCTCGGCCAACAACATCTTCTTGCTCGCGCCGACCCAGAATCTGGATCTGACCACCGCGCGCACCTACGAGACCGGTGTCAAGCACGTGTTTTGGGACAACAGGGCGGAGTGGTCGTTCTCGGCCTACGACATCCTGCGCAAGAATGTCTATGCGGCGGCCGGCGGCATGACGCTCAACATCGCGGGGCGGCAGGAGTCCAAGGGCGTCGAGCTCGCCGGATCGATCCGCCCAATCGAGCCTTTGCGTCTCTGGGGCAACGTCGCCTATGTCGATGCGCGCTATGCCGATTATGATTTTGCCGGCGGCTCGTTCTCCGGCAACACGCCGCCGAATGTGCCGCGCGTCGTCGCCAATGCGGGCGCATCCTGGCGCTTCGCGACGCCGTGGCCCGTGGAGCTCGGCATCGTCGGCCGCCATGTCGGCGACCGCTACAACAGCGATGCCAACGCCGTGACCATGAATGCCTACACGGTCGGCGATCTCTACGCCTTCGTCGACGTCCCCAAGACGGTCTTCTTTGCCGTCGACCAGGCTCGCCTGGCCTTCCGGGTCCGCAACTTCACCGACAGGCGCTATGCGATCTGGGGTGACCCGTTCTATCCCGACCAGGTCCTGCTGGGCGCGCCGCGAACCTACGAAATCTCCGCGGCTTTCAAATGGTAGGGCGCTGACCGCATGATGGGCGCGATCGTGCTCTTGCACCGCTGGCTCGGGATCGCATTCTGCCTCCTGTTCGCGATGTGGTTCGCGAGCGGGATCGTGATGCACTTCGTTCCGTTTCCGTCGCTGACGGAAGCGGAGCGGTTTGCAGGCCTGGCGCCGGTCGAGCGCACAGGGCCGATCATGGCGATTGCCGACGCGGTGGCCGCCAGCGGGATCGCCGAGGCCACGCGCGTTCGCCTGATCCAGCGCAGCGACGGGCCGGTCTATGTCGTATCAGGGCCGTCGCATCTGCGCGCAGTCCGCGCATCCGATGGGGCCGATGCATCGGTGGAATCTGCGGACCTCGCGCTCGCTATCGCCAGGGATCACGCCCGCAGCCGCGGGCTCGATGCTGTTCACGCCGTGGTTGTCGCACGCGCCGATTACGATCAATGGAGCGTGCCGAACGGCCTTGACCGGCACCGGCCTCTGTTCCGCATCACGCTCGGCGATGCTGCCGGAACCGAAGTGTATGTCTCCTCGCGCGCGGGCGAGGTCGTGCTGGATACGACGCGCGGCGAGCGTGGCTGGAATCTTGTCGGCAGCGTGCTGCACTGGATCTATCCCACGGTGCTCCGCAGCAACTGGGCGCTGTGGGACCAGATGGTCTCGTCGATGTCGCTGATGGCCCTGATCGCGGCGATGTCCGGGGCGGTACTCGGAATTCTCAGGATCCGAATTCACAGGGACAGAACTCACGGGCGCCTGATCCCTTCGCCTTATCGCGGATGGCACGCCCTGCATCACGTCGTCGGTCTCCTATCGACCGTTTTCCTGTTGACCTGGATCTTCAGCGGCTGGCTCTCGATGGATCACGGCCGGCTGTTCTCGCGTGGGCACTTGACCGCAGCCGAAGTCGGCCTGGCGAACGCCGGGCCGGACTGGCGCGCGGCTCCAACGCTTGATCGGCAGCCGCTGTCGACTCCAGCCCGTGAAGTCGAATGGTTTGCTTTCAATGGCAGCGTCTATCGGCGCGACCGGATCGGACTTGGCAGGCAGAGCTTGATCAAACCGGGCGAGCCGGCCCGCTATCGACAGACGGCGTTCCTGGATGGGCGGGACGTTCTCAACCTGACGGAGCGCCTGGCGGCAGGCTGCGGCGTGCCCTCCGTTCTTGCCGACAACGACGACTATCCCGCTCGGTCCGCCGTCCCCGGAGCCCCGGTCTACCGTTCCCGCTGTGGCGGTCTCTGGTTCGACATTGACGGCGCCGACGGCAGTATCCTGCAACGGCTCGATGCCTCGCGACGGGCCTATCGCTGGGCCTACGGCGCGCTCCATACGTTCGACTTTCCCATTCTGATGGCGCATCCGCGCGTCCGCGATGTCCTGATCGTCGGGCTCTGCGCGCTCGGGCTGCTGTTCTCCGTCACCGGCATCGTGATCGGCTGGCGGCGCCTGCGCCTGTCGATCTGAGCCGCCCCTTGCGCATAGCTTCCGCGCTGGGCTGCGGAGTCATTGATCCCTTTCCGCCGGCCGCCTTTCAGTGTAGCTCTGCGCCCACCTAAGCGGCAGCCGTCAGTCGGGCCGCCGCAATCATGCAGGAGAGCCATGTACCCGAAAGTTCAGATGTTCATCGCCGGCGAGTGGACCGACGGCACTTCCGGCAAGTCGGAGGACGTCCTCAATCCCGCAACCGGACAGCCGATCGGCAAGACCCCGCACGCCTCGCGGGCGGACCTCGATCGCGCCCTGGAAGCCGCCAGGTCCGGCTTCGATATCTGGCGCAAGACCTCGCCTTTCGACCGCTACAAGCTGATGCGCAAGGCTGCGGACATCATCCGTTCGCGCGCCGCCGACATCGCGCCCGTCATGACCATGGAACAGGGCAAGCCGGTCGTGGAAGCGCAGGGCGAGACCATGCTGGCCGGCGACCTCATCGACTGGTTCTCCGAGGAAGCCCGCCGCGCCTATGGCCGCATCGTGCCGCCGCGGATGGGCAACGTCTCCCAGCTCGTGACCAAGGAGCCGGTCGGTCCGGTCGCCGCGTTCACGCCCTGGAATTTCCCGATCAACCAGGCGGTCCGCAAAATCTCGGCTGCTCTCGCCGCCGGCTGCTCGATCATCGTCAAGGGCCCGGAAGAAACGCCCGCCAGCTGCATGGAGCTGGTGCGCGCCTATGCCGATGCCGGCATTCCCCCCGGCGTCGTCCAGCTGGTGTTCGGCGTGCCCTCGGAAGTCTCGGAATATCTCATTCCGCATCCGATCATCCGCAAGATCAGCTTCACGGGCTCGACCGCGGTCGGCAAGCATCTGGCCGCGCTCGCGGGCCTGCACATGAAGCGTGTCACCATGGAACTCGGCGGCCATGCGCCGGCGATCGTGTTCGCGGACGCTGATCTCGACAACGCGGCGAAAATCCTGTCGACCAACAAGTTCCGCAACGCCGGCCAGGTCTGCGTTTCGCCGACGCGCTTCCTCGTGCACGAAAGCGTCTACCAACCCTTCGTCGACAAGTTCGTCGCCGCAGCCAGGGGCCTCAAGGTCGGCAACGGCCTCGACAAGGACACGCGAATGGGGCCGCTGGCCAATCCGCGCCGTGTCGATGCCATGGAAGGTCTGGTCTCCGACGCGGTTCAGCACGGTGCCAAGATCCAGGCCGGCGGCAAGCGTATCGGCAATGAAGGCTTCTTTTTCGAGCCGACCGTCATCACCGACGTGCCGCGCGAGGCCCGTATCATGAACGAGGAGCCCTTCGGACCTCTTGCCCCGATTACATCCTTCCGCAGCTATGACGAAGTCGTGGCCGAGGCGAACCGTCTGCCTTATGGCCTGGCGGCCTATGCCTACACCACCTCGACCAAGACGATGCAGGCGATCGGCGCCGACATCGAGAGCGGCATGGTCTCGATCAACCATCATGGCCTCGCGCTGCCCGAGGTGCCGTTCGGCGGCATCAAGGATTCCGGCTACGGATCGGAAGGCGGCCTCGAGGCGATCGAAGGTTATCTCAACACCAAGTTCGTGACCCAGGCGAGCGCGTAAAGCCCGCACCACGTTCATTGCAAGGCGCGTCACGGCATGCCGTGGCGCGCTTTGTTATGTCGCGGTCACGGCACGTGCGGACAGGGTGACGACGCACATCATCGCGGCCAGCATCCAGAACGCCATTGGCAGGCCCACGGCGTGGGCGACAAAGCCGATGCCGGCAGGACCAACCAGAACACCAGCATAGCCGGCGGTCGTGATCGACGCCACCGCAAGCCCCGTAGGCATTGCGGTCTGCCTGGCGGCGCGCCGGAACAGCACCGGCACGAGATTCGAGGCGCCGAGACCGATGAGCAGAAAGCCGGCGATGGCGATCCCCGCGCCCGGTGCCAGCAGCAGCACCGCAAGCCCCGCGACCGCGAGCAGGCTTCCACCGACCAGCGTTGCACGGTCGCCGACACGCGCGACGACGACGTCGCCACCAAGCCGGCCTGATGTCATCGCGATCGAGAACACGATGTAGCCGATCCCGCCTTGCGCCGCGCTGACGAGGCCCTCGCCGATGACGAGCAGCGCGCCCCAGTCGAGCATCGCGCCTTCGATCAGGAAGGTGATGGCCGCCAGCAGCGCCAGCAGCAGCACGATGCCATGCGGCAGCACGAACAAAGGTCCGTCCGGCGCTTGTGACGAGCGTCGCAGCAGGCGCGGCCAGGCGAGCGCCATCGCGATCAGCATCAGGACGGAGCACATTAAAGTGCATGCGAGCGGGCCAAAATGGAACGACAGCAGCGCCGTCATCACCGCCGAGCCGGCAAACCCGCCGATGCTGAAGAGGGCGTGAAAGCCCGACATCAACGGTACCCCTGCCGCACGCTCGACCTCGACGGCATGGATGTTCATGGCGACATCGATGGAGCCGAGCGCCGCTCCGAATGCGAGCAGGGCAAGCGCCAATGTCACGGGCGTGCCGGCGACGACCAGAAGGGGCAAGACCAAAGCGAGGCCGATCCCGCCCGCGATGACGATCGGCTTGGTGCCGTGACGGGCGCTCAAGAGGCCGGTGGCGAGCATCGCGACGACCGAGCCGATGCCGAGGCTGAGCAGCAGCAGCCCGAGGAGGGCGTCATCGACGGCGAGCCGCTCCTTCGCGAACGGCACCAGCGGCGCCCAGCATGCGAGGCCGAAGCCGGCGACCAGGAACGAGAGGCGCGTTGCGAGCCGCGTCGCCGGCCGGTCGGCTGATGTCATCAACGAAACTCCGGGAGGGAAACGCGCGCGATTGCGGCGCAAGCGGGTGCTTAGATCATCAACCAAGAACGAGCGCCAGAGTTCCGCCCGTGGCACGCGTTGACGAATTGTATCGTTGCATGTCAGCCAAAATCTCTTCCGGTCCCGTCCGGGTGGCGGGCGTGCGGGGCGGGCAGCTTGGCGGGTTAGGAGTTGTGAGGAGTTGCAAGCATCCTCTAAAGCCTGATGGCATTAAGTTCGATAGCCTGAGTTTTTGAGGTAGTTGGCACATTCCTCGGAGGTGAACGCGTCGAGGGCGTGGCCGATTGCGGCGCAGACTGCGTCGACGGTTCGCGCGGCGGCTTTGCGGAGCAGATGCTTGAGCTTGGCAAAGACCTGTTCGATCGGGTTCAGGTCGGGCGAGTATTTTGGCAGGAAAAACAGCTTGGCACCGACCGAACGGATGAGCTGGCGAACTGCCTTGCTCCTGTGGCTGCCGAGGTTATCCAGGATGACGATATCGCCGGGTCGAAGGACGGGCAGAAGAACCTTCTCGACATAGATGCGAAAGCTCACGCCGTCGATCGGCCCCTCGATGAACCATGGCGCCTCGATCCGGTCATGGCGCAGGGCCGCCAGGAAGGTCATGGTCTTCCAGCGGCCGTGGGGAACCTTGGTGTGTAGTCTGTGCCCGCGCGGCGCCCATCCCCGCAAGGGTGCCATATCGGTCCTGGTCCAGGTCTCGTCGATGAAGACCAGCCGCTCAGCTTCGACGCGATCTTGATACTTTGTCCACTGGGCTCGCCGCCGCGCGACCTCAGGTCGATCGCGCTCGCCAGCCGCCACGCTTTTTTTTGAAGCTGAGCTTCTCGGCATGTACGAAGTCCCACACCGAGTGGTAGTCGACCTTCAGGCCACGTCCGGCAAGCTCGGCAACGAGACCGCGTATGGTGAAATCGCCATCCTTGATCCGTTGTGACAGCCAGACCGCGTGCTTGCCCGAAATTGCCTTCGGCTTGTAGCCGCCGATCTGGCTAGGCTCAACGCTGCCGGTCTTCTCGACCCGCTGCATCCAGCCGATGGCCGTGCTGATCGCCACCCCAAACTGCTTGGCGGCTCGATTGCGCGACATCCCGCCCTCGATCGCGGCTACGACACGTTTACGGAGATCCAGAGAGTAAGGCTTGCCCATCCATGCTGGCCTCCTATCCAGCCAGCATGGTGAATCAGAAACAAACTGGTTTGGGAATCCCAAATCGATTCAGACTAAAGCCATCCCGCTTTAAAAAGGAGCACAACTTGTGACTTGCTCTGGGCCGCGACGCCGGCGCTATCTTCCAGGGCGCGGACGCCATCGGGCGACCGAACAAGCAAGGAGAACGACATGATCCGCAAGGCAAAAGCAGTTTGGCAGGGCACTGGCCGCGATGGCACCGGCCATCTGTCGAGTGAATCCGGCGTGCTCGCCGAGACGCCATATTCGTTCAAGACGCGCTTTGAGAACGAGAAGGGCACCAATCCCGAGGAATTGATCGCAGCAGCGCATGCCGGTTGCTTTACGATGGCGCTGGCCTTCGGTCTGCAACTCGCGGGCTTCACGCCGACCGAGCTATCCACCGAGGCCGCGGTCACTCTCGATCCCGAAGGAAAGGGATTCAAGATCAGCAAGTCGGCGCTGACCTTGCGCGCCAAGGTGCCGAACCTCGACGACGCCGGTTTCGCTCGCATTGCCGGCGAAGCCGAGAAGAACTGTCCGGTGTCGAAAGTGCTGAACGCCACAATCACGCTCGATGCCAAGCTGATCTGAGCGAACGCTGCGAACCGTTACCAGGACTTATTGCTCAGGACTTGCCAGCATCGACCCGATGAAGGCAAAGTCCTGGGCGATACGCGGAGCAAAAGGAACCCATCACATGACGACAGAACGCGCAGTTTTGGCCGGAGGCTGCTTCTGGGGCATGCAGGATCTCATCCGCAAACAGACCGGCGTTGTCTCGACGCGCGTCGGCTATACCGGCGGCCGGGTGAAGAACGCCACCTATCGCAATCATGAAGGTCATGCCGAAGCGATCGAGATCATGTTCGATCCGGCGAAGACCAGCTTCCGGACCATGCTGGAATTCTTCTTCCAGATCCACGATCCCACCACGATCAACCGTCAGGGCAATGATCTCGGGACGAGCTACCGCTCCGCGATCTTCTACACGTCGGACGAGCAGAAGCGCACCGCCGAAGATACCATTGCCGATGTCGACGCGTCGGGTCTATGGCCCGGCAAGGTGGTGACGGAAGTCGCGCCAGCCGGCGAGTTCTGGGAGGCCGAACCCGAGCATCAGGATTATCTCGAGCGCTATCCCGACGGATACACCTGTCATTTCATCCGGCCCGACTGGAAGCTGCCGCGACGCGCGACCGTTGCGGGAGGCTAGGGACCAGCCGGACGTCGGAGTTCGATGATTCTGAAGACGAGGGAGGGACGCAATATGCTCAAAGGCATCAATCCGCTGCTCAATGCCGACGTGCTCTACGCCTTGCGCGCGATGGGGCATGGCGATCGCCTGGTGGTATGCGATACCAATTTTCCCGCTGACTCGATCGCGCGCCAGACCGTGTTCGGCGAATTGCTTCGTATCGACAATGTCAGCACTGCGAAGGCCATCGAGGCCATTCTTTCGGTGATGCCGCTCGATACGTTCGTCGAGGATGCCGCGATTCGAATGGAAATCGTCGGCCAGCCTCAGGAGGTGCCGCCGGTGCAACGCGAGGTGCAGTCCGCGATCGACCGCGCCGAGGGACGCTCCTGGCCGCTGGTCGGGGTCGAGCGCCATGCCTTCTATGAGAAGGCCAAAGCGGCGTATTGCGTGATCGCCACCGGTGAGCGCCGCTTCTACGGCTGCTTCCTGTTCTCCAAGGGTGTCATCGCGCCGGACGCAGAGTGACCTTCATCTCGCGGATCGGCGAACTTAAACCAGGGCCGCAGCGCCGGGTGTTCGCTCGGTCGTTTCCGCGTAGTTGCGATCGACGACCCGCAGCGTCTGCAGAATCATGCCGTCGACGATCGCCGCCGACTTGCTTGGACGGACATATATCGCGGTGGATTTGAGCAGCCACGGCAACACCGCCTCCTTGAGCCGCTCTTCGTAGGCGCTGCGCATCATGTCGAAGGCCTGCAAGCCGGGACCGGCCAGGACGACGTGATGCGGTCGCAGCACCGATATCGTTGCGGCGACGGCCTCGGCGAGCGCGTTGCCGGCCTGCCGGAATAACTGCTCGAGGTGGGGATCGCCGTTCCTCGCCCTGTCTCGCAGCAGGGCCATCTGTGCCTCCGATGGCTGTTGCGAGATCGCGGGCGGCAGGTCGATAAAGGTACGAGCGTCACGGTAGAGCGCGTAGTCGGCGAGATGAGCCTCGATGCAGCCCCGCTGACCGCACCGGCATTGCGGCCCGTTCGGCGCCAATTTGACATGGCCGATCTCGCTGCTGGCGCCGACGCCCCAACGTGCTTCACCGTCGACGACCACGCCCATCCCGACGCCGTGGCCGACCATGATCGTTGCCGCCACGCCCTCCGCCAGTATCGGTTCGACCGCCGCGAGAGCCAGCGCAACCGGGACGGCGTCGTTTGCCGTCACGACATCGGCCTTGAACAGCTTGCGGATCGGCGTCGCCAGATCGACGTCGGTGACCGACAGCGCGGGACTCCATAGCTGGCGGCCCGTGTCGGCATTGACGATGCCCTGCAGCGCAATTCCGATTCCCAGCAATCTATTCCGCGGGGTGTCCGTCGCGCCCAGCATGGCATCGATCTGCGCGATCACGATCTCGCAGAGAGCATCTGCGCCGAGTGCGCGGGTCTCGAGTGCGAGCCGCGATTGTGCCAGGCCAGAGCCACTGAAATCCGCAATCAGGGTCTCAATCAAGTTCATGCGCAGCGAGACCGCGATGATACGGCCGAACTCCGGATTCAGCGTCAGCTGTATTGCCGGTCGGCCGCGACGACGACCATTCAGGCCGTCCGGGTCGTCCTCGTTGGCATCATCCGACGCGGACATCGCCGCATCCGTTTCGGACAGCAGATCCTCCGCCAACATTCGCGATGTCATGGCTGAAATGGCCGGGAAGCTCAGCCCCGTATTTCGTGCAAGCTCCACGCGCGGCATCGGCCCCTGACGCCGCAAGGCTTCGATGAGGCGGCCGCGATTCGATACGCGGGAAAGACTCGAGGCCCGCGCCGGCTTTGGCTCATCGTCCATTTGTCATCCTTTTAATTCATCTATTGAAATTATCTCGCGTATTCGACTTTCGGTGCACGCAGTGCGATGCCGTCGTCGCACGGAAGGCAGGCCTCATTTTACCGCGATGACCCTTGCTGCGGGAAGCTGTCATGAAAATCACGCTTGACGAGCCGATTTCTGCTTCTTAATTTATTCACGCTAAAAATAAAATAAAGGCGCAACAAGCGCCGGACGTCAACCCCGGATATCGGCATGACGAAAGGGAGGTGCATATGAACAGTTCACTGAAGAAATGGATTCTGCCGTTCTGCGCGAGCGCAGCTGTGCTCGCGATGACCGCCAGCGTGACCCAGGCCCAGCAGAAAAAAACCATCGCGCTGGTGACCAATGCCGCGGCCGATTTCTGGACGATCGCCGGCCGGGGGCTCGAGAAGGCTCAGAAGGAGCATCCGGAATACGATATCCAGTTGATCGTCACCAACGATGCGACCGCGGCGGGCCAGCGGCGTGAACTGGACGACCTGCTGGTGCGCGGCGTCGCCGGCATCTCCATCTCGGTCGACGATGCACCGCACGCAACCGAAGAACTCAACAAGGTCGCGTCTCAGACCATATTGATCACCACGGACAGCGACGCGCCGCAAAGCAAGCGTCTTGCCTATATCGGCACCGACAACGTTGCGGCCGGGCGCCAGGCAGGCGAGGAGATCAAAAAGGCGCTCCCGAACGGCGGCAAGATCGCGTTGTTCGTCGGAACCATGGACGCCGACAACGCCCGCGAGCGGGTGCAGGGCATCAAGGATGCGATCGCCGGCACGAAGGTCGAATTGGTCGACGTGTTTACCGACCAGGTGGACTCCGCCAAGGCCAAGGCGAACATGGAGAACGTGCTGGTCAAATATCCCGATATTGCGCTGCTGTCCGGGCTGTGGAGTTACGAAACGCCGCTGATCTACGACGCGGTCAAGGCGGCCGGGAAAGCCGGGAAGGTCAAGATCGTTGGCTTCGACGAGGACCAGCGCACGCTGCGGGGAATCTCCGACGGCACCATCGAATCGACGGTCGTGCAGCAGCCGTACGAATTCGGGTATCTCTCCGCCACCAACATCATCAAGACGTTGAACGGCGACAAGTCCTGGATTCCGGCGGATAGCAAGCTGATCGTCCCGACCAAGGTGATCAACAAGTCCAACGTCGCGGAGTTCTCCGCACAGATGAAGGAATTGCTCAAGAAGTGAGTGCTTCGACATCCGGCGGTCAATGGCCGCCGGATGTCGTGCCGGAGGAAACGCCGGATGGCGGAGATGCTGCTGGAGCTTGCCGGGATCGGCAAAACCTATCCCGGCGTCAGGGCCCTCGACGATGTCAGCCTCTCGGTGCGCCGTGGCGAGGTGTTGGGCCTGATCGGCGAGAATGGCGCCGGCAAGTCCACGCTGATGCGCGTGTTGGGTGGTGTGATCGCTCCGACCCAGGGCGTGATCCGCGTCGGCGGCGTCGAGTACGGTCAAATGACCGTGCGCGAGGCGACGCGGGCCGGCATCGCTTTCGTGCATCAGGAACTCAATCTGTTCGAGAATCTCGATGTCGCAGCCAATGTGTTCATAGGCCGCGAGAAGCTCATGGGCAGCCGGCTGAAGCTGGTGAACAACGCACAGATGCGGGCCAGCGTTGCCCCGCTGCTGGCGCGACTCGGCGCCGATTTCGCGCCCGATACGCTGGTCGACAATCTGTCGATCGCGCAGCGGCAGATGGTAGAGATCGCGAAGGCGCTCTCGATCGACGCGCGCGTGATCATCATGGACGAGCCGACCTCCAGCCTGACGATTTCGGAGACCGAGCGGCTGCTGGAGGTGATTGCCGATCTGAAGGCGCACGGCATCTCGGTCATCTACATCTCTCACCGGCTGGGTGAGATCATGACCTGCGCCGACCGCGTCGTGGTGCTGCGCGACGGACGCACCGTGGGAGAGTTGGCGCGAAACGAACTCAGCCATGCCGCGATGATCCGGCTGATGATCGGCCGTGATCTGAAGTCGCTGTACACGCCGCCGAAGCGGGCGCCGGAAGCGGGCGGCTGTGATATCGCCAATCTTGTGACCGCCGCTTTTCCCGACAGGCAGATCAGCTTGTCCGTGCGTCGGGGCGAGATCCTCGGTCTCGCCGGGCTTGTGGGTGCCGGCCGCACCTCGCTTGCTCGCGCCGCTTTCGGCATCGACGCGATATTGGGCGGCGAGATCAGGATCGACAATGCGCGGGTCAATGTGGCCTCCCCGCGAGATGCGATCAGGCACGGGATCTATCTGGTGCCGGAGGACCGCAAGAAGTGCGGGCTCGTGCTGGAGCTGCCGATTCGCGAAAACATGACGTTGGCGAACTTGTCGAATTACGCGCGCATGTGGCTGATCGATGGAGCTGCCGAACGCAAGGTCGCGAAAGAACAGGCCAAAAGCCTGTCCATCAAGGCGCCGAGCGTCGACATCGAGGCGGTAACGCTCTCCGGCGGCAATCAGCAAAAGGTCGTGCTGGGCAAGTGGCTCTCGATGAAGCCGCGCGTGATGTTCTTCGACGAGCCGACCCGTGGCATCGACGTTGGTGCCAAGAGCGAGATTTACGCCTTGATGCGCGACCTTGCCGATCGAGGCGTCGCGATTGTGATGATTTCGTCCGACATGGAAGAGGTCATCGGCGTTTCCGATCGGGTGGCGGTGATGCACGAAGGGGGTATCAGCGGCGTGCTGGAGCGAGATCAGTTTAGCGAATACAACGTGTTGCGGCTAGCGATAGGGCAGACGCTGGAAATCACGGAAGGTGCCGCGACATGAAGAAGGAACTCTGGCTCTTCCTGCTGCTGGCGGTGATCTCCGTGATCACGGGCATGATCAATCCGGCCTTCCTGTCGCTTGTGAACCTGTTGAATTTGGCCAATCTGATCGGCCTGTTTGGCGTGTTTGCGCTCGGCGAGGGGCTTGTCATCATCACCGGTGGCATTGACCTTTCACTCGGCTCGATGTTCGCGCTCCTCGGCGTCGTTTTCGTCGATCTTCTGACGACGTACCAGGTTCCCTGGCCCTTGGCGTTGCTGGCCGTATTGCTGGGCGGACTGGTGCTGGGGGCTATCCAGGGGGTCCTGATCACACGGTTGAAAATGCAGCCCTTCATCGTGACCTTGTGCGGGTTGCTGATCTACCGCGGGGCCGCGCGCTACTACACGACCGACTCCACGCGAGGCTTCGGCTACGGTGACGAAGCCGCGACCCTGAGCAACATTGCTTCCGGCAATCTTGGGGGCATCCCGAATACCTTCATCCTCCTGATCATCCTTGCGCTGGTCCTTGGGGTGCTGCTGCACCGCTCGGTGTACGGACGCTGGCTCTACGCCGTCGGCAAGAATGAGGAGGCGGCGCGCTTCTCGGGCATCAACACGGATTTCGTGATTGCGACCGCCTATATCATCAGCGGTGGTCTGGCCGGTATCTCGACCGTGATGTTCGTGTTCTACACCAACTCGGTCTCGCCGAGTTCCTTTGGCAATTTCTACGAACTCTATGCGATCGCCGCTGCCGTCCTGGGTGGCTGCAGCCTGCGCGGCGGCGAGGGCTCCATTCTCGGAATCGTGCTGGGGACGGCGTTGCTGCAGGTTCTGCAGAATCTCGTCAATATCCTCGGCATTCCCAACTCGCTGAACTTCGCGGTCATGGGGTCGGTCATTCTGGTCGGTGTGCTGGCAGATCGGCAATTGCAGAATCGGCGACAGCGCAAAATGGCGCTCGCCAGCCTGGCGCGGACGCCATCGAAAACGACGGTTTTGCAGGGAGAGCCGAGCGCGCCACGCGGGTAGCTTGATCGCACTCGGGCTACTTGGGCTATTAGCGCTCGCCGATCTCACCGGCTTGGCGCGGCGATCCCCTCAGACCCAGCCGCCATCGACGACATAGTGCTGGGCTGTGCAAGCGGAGGCCTCATCGGACGCGAGGAAGACGGTGAATCTGGCGACCTCGTCCGGCACCAGCCGGCGCTTCAGACACTGTCGCTGCTGCAGCTCGATCTCGCCTGCCGGCGTCATCCATTTCTCGAGTTGGCGCTCCGTCATGATCCAGCCCGGCGCGATCGCGTTGACGCGGATATTGTAGGGGCCGTAATCGCGCGCCAGCGAGCGCGTCAAGCCGATCACCCCTGATTTGCTGGCGGTATAGGCGGCCATGCCGCCCTGTCCGGCCATCCACGACACCGATCCGAAATTGATGATGGCGCCGGCGTTCGCGGCTTTCATGTCCGGCAGCACGGCTTGCGATGCAAAGAACTGGTGCTTCAGATTGACTGCGACCCGGTCGTCCCAATATTCCGGCGTCATCTCCTCGGTGTTGTGCCGTTCGTCATGCGCCGCGTTGTTGATGAGGATGTTGATCGCGCCGTGCGCCTCGCGAGCTTTCACCACGCCGGCGCGCAATGCGGGGATGTCGGTCAGGTCGACCTGCTGGAAATGCGCAGCCAGTCCCCGGTCTGACAGTTCCCGCGACAGGCGGTGGCCCTCGTTGGTGTTGATGTCGAAGAACACGACCTTGGATTTCTGCTCGGCGAAGCGTCGAACGATTGCAGCACCAATTCCCGCGGCGCCCCCGGTGACGAGCACGACCTTGTCGGCGAGGTCGGAATAGATCGCAGCCATGGGCACCTCTTCGTTTGTCAAGGGCGGCGCGACAGCTGCCCGATTCTTTTCGGGACCTTAGTCGTTCCTTCCGCGAGGTGCTAGGTCCTGCAGCGGCCTGGCTCATGCCGCAAATCGACGCGCGGCACGCGCCGAAGTCAAACTTCAATCAAAGGAACGAGAACACGGCTCAGAACCGCTTCGCCATCTCGGCGAGGCGGCGGTGGGCGGAATCGCGGGCCGCGCGGATCGCTTCGGCCGGACCCGCGGTCGGTCCGATCGGCACGAAGCGCACGTCACTGACGCCGATGAAGCGGAGCGCTTCGCGCAAATAGGGCGTTGCCATGTCGATGCGGCCGCGGTTCATGCCGGTGGCGAAGTCACTGCCGGAGGCGAGAATGACGATCGTCGGCCGGTCCTTCAGCAGCGGAAGATAGCCTTGCGCCGGGTCGAAACGAAACGTCAGGCCGGGCTGGATGACGACGTCAAACCATTGCTTCAGCTTGTAGGGGATGCCGAAATTCCACATCGGCGTCGAGATCAGCACGCGCTCTGCCAGCGCAAAGCGCAGTGCCATCCGCTCGGCCTCGGCAAAACCATCCCGCTGCGCGTCATTGAAGGCTTCGCCCTTCATGCGCGCGTATTTGGCCTGAACGATGGGACCGACAAATTCCGGCATGCGCTCGCGCCAGAGATCGACGACGTCGATGTCCCAATCGGGGCGGGCTTGGCAGAAGCCGTCGAGGAATATCCGCGCGCCGGCGCTCGACTCGGAATCGGCACGTGGCGAGCAGGAGAGGTGCAACAGCTTCGCCACCGCTCATCCCAGCGCTCTGATGACGGCATCCGCGCGGGTCACCACGGCCACGTTTTGCATGGCAAAGTTGATCGAGGCGGAGTGCCAGTCGGCATTCATGGTCGAGCAGCAGTCCTCCGGCACGATCATGAAATAACCCTTGTCGGCGCCGGTGCGCGCCGTGTGCTCCACCGACATGTTGGTCCAGGCGCCGGTATTGATGATCATGTCGCGGCCGGTGGCTTTCAGGATGGTCTCCAGCCGCGTGCCTTCCCAGGCGCTCATCCGCATCTTCTCGACCACGAAATCGCCGGGACGCGGCTCGAGGCCAGAAACCGGCGCCGCGCCCCAGCTTCCGCGCACCATGGCCTTGCTGTCGACGAGCCCTTCGAACAACGGCGCGTTCAGCGTCACGCCGGGCGCGCCGGGCTCGACCACGAACCAGACGTGGATGATGGTCACGCCGCGGGCTCGCGCAGTTTCCGCAAGGCGGCGGACGTTTTCGATCACGTGCTGCTGCTTGGCATGGCCCGGCGCGCCCGAGTCGGCGAACGCGCCGCCATCCATGATGACGTCGTTCTGCAAATCCTGGATGATCATGGCGCAGCGTTGCGGATCGAGCCGCAGCTCGCCGTCGGCAAGGAGGGGAACCGCAGCCGCGGGGCCTGCGCTCGTGGTTCCTCCGTGACTGCGCCTGCCGCTCATATAGGGCTCATGGCGTGGGCCGGTTTTTGTCGGGATGGCATAGACCGAATGCGTCGAGGTCAGATAGAGCGTACGGAAATCCGGGCCGCCCCAGGCGAGGTTGGCAACGAGTTCGGGGACGCGGACTTTTCCGAGCAGCTCGCCGTGCGGCGAGTAGACCCAGACGCCACCGGGGGCGGTGACCCAGACATTGCCGTGCTGGTCGCATTTCATTCCGTCGGGCAGGCCGGGCTCCAGCTCCGACCGGATGCCGCTCGCGAACACCCGCGGATTCAACAGCGTGCCATCGGTGTTGACGTCGAACACGCGGACCATCGCCTGAACGGTGTCGTTGACATAAAGCAGGCGTTCGTCCGGTGAGAAGCACAGCCCGTTGGGCTGGTCGAACAGGTTGCGCTCGACCACGAGCCTCGGTTCGCTGCCGGGTACCACGCGATAGACGCCCTGGAACCCGAGCTGGCGCGGCCGCTCGACGCCATAGACCGGCATGCGCCCGTACCAGGGATCGGAGAAATAGATTGCGCCGGAGGAGTGCACGCAGACGTCGTTGGGGCTGTTGAGCTCCTGTCCGCCAAAGTGCGAGGCCAGCACCTCTCGGCGTCCGTCCGGCCGCTCGCGGATCAGCGACGAGGTCGCGTGCTCGCAGACGATCAGGTTGAGCTCGGCATCGTAGGTCATGCCGTTGCACTTGTTGGAGGGGCGCTTGACCTCGGCGACGCCCCGCCGCGCATCCCAGCGCCGACGCACGTCGCCGGGCATATCCGAGAACAGCAGATAGTGATCGACCGGATGCCAGATCGGGCCTTCCGTGAAATCAAAGCCCGTTCCGACCTGCGCGACCGGCGCGTAGGGGTCGATCAGCGTTTCGAATTCGGAGCGCAAGGTGACATGGGTCATCGGTCGGCCCTCACATCGTTTTCAGGCAGGAAACCAGTTGCGGGCGGGCAGGGACTGCACGACCGGGCCCGGGACCTGGTCGTGAAGCCGGCCTACGACGTTGCCGCCTTCGATCTTGGCAGGGCGATCGTGTACCGGCAGCAGATACCGCGAATTGCTGAGCAGCTTCTTGATCGAGGCCTTCTCGGCGCGTTTGCTGGTGCCGTGATTGCCGGTGGTGCGCGGCTCCGCGTCGTGGATCTCGTTGAAGGGCGTGACGATCTGGTCGTTGAAGTCGTAGATGACATCGCCGCAGATGGTGGCGATGCCGTCGGCGGTCTCGACGATGATGTTCATCGAGCCCTCGGTGTGGGCGTTGGCCGCGTCGCAGTAAACACCGGGCATCAGCTCGACGGGGCCGGTGATTTCGAGGTCGAGGAAGCGCAGCGCACTCTTGGTGTGCAGGCGGTCGATCAGGTGCTTGATGTCTGGCGCCGGGTATTGCGGATGCATCAGCCCGGAGACGGAGTATTCGAGTTCCTTGCGGTTGAGCACGACGGTCGTATTCATCGGGAACAGATCGTCCTTGCCGGCGTGATCGATGTGCAGATGCGTGTGACAGACGAAACGGACGTCGCCCATGCGCACGCCGTGGCGGGCGAGCTGGTTCTCGATCATGTTCTCGTGGTACTGCAAGCCGCGCATGCCGAGCGTCTCCATGATCTGGTTGGAGCGGTAGCCGGTGTCGACCACGACAGGATATTTGCCGCCGAGGATCAAAAAGCCCAGCGTGAGGACGCGGCGGGTGCGGCCGCAATCGCGGCCGAGCACGAGGAAGCTCGATTCCAGCTCGATATCGCCATAGTCCAGGATCTTGATCTCCAGCGCCATTCGTTTCGCTCCCTGTGCTGTCTTTATCTGCTAAAGCCCATAGACGCGCGTTGCGGTGCCTCGGAAGATCGCGGCCTGCTGCTCGGTGGTGAGTGGTGCGACGGCCGCGCGAAACGCGTCGACGAGTTCGCGATAGCTGGTCCACAATTTCTCGATCGGGAAATTGGAGCCGAACAGGCAGCGCTCGGCGCCGAAGATCGCGACGGTATCCATGACCACCATAGCGATATGCGCGGGGTCGTTGCGGTGAATGAAAGTGCCGAGTCCGGACAGTTTCGACACGACGTTCGGGCAGATTGCGAGCCGGGCCATCCCGGCGCGCCACGCGGCGCGACCCGCCGGCGACAGGTCTTCGAGCATGCCGGCATGCTGAAGGATGAAAGTCACCTTGGGGCAAGCCTCCGCAAGCCGGGCTGCGTCAGGCATCTGCGGCGTGAACACCTGGAGATCAAAGCTCCAGCCGTAGTCGGCGAGGTGCGCAACGTTGCGGCGGACCATGGGATCGACACAGAGGTCGGGCTTGGCCGCGAAGCGATAGAGCGGGTTCTCGTGCCAGTGCAGCTGCATGCGCACGCCACGCAGCAGCGGATTGCGCTTCAGCCGGTCGAGCTGCGGGCGCACGTCATCGACAGCGAAATTGGCATAGGCGACGATGCCGTGCGGCCAGCCATGCTCGTCGGCGGTCTGCTGCACCCAAGCCGCCTCGTCCTCGAAACGGTCGTTGGCCCAGTTGGTCTGGACGTAGACCGAGCGGGTGACGCCGCTGCCTGTGAGGTCATCGAGATATTCCTGAATTGGATAATCGCGCCTGATCGCCTCGTAGGGCCCGAAGATGCGCGGCTGCATCGGGCCGGCCAGCCAGGGCAGGTCGGCCTGCCGCCAGATGTGATGATGGCCGTCGACAATCCCGGTCACGCAACTCTCCTTCGTCCCAGTGCCAGTACATGCGCGACGATGGACGCGGTGGATCCACCATCGACGAGATCGTCGACGAAGCGCTCGACGGCAACGAGTGCTTCTGTCTGCGGACGGAACCCCGGTCCTGTCGCGAGCGGGGTCAGCCAGCTCACGCGCCAGGCCCGCCGCGACAGTTTTGCCACGGCATCGCGCAATGCATCAGGCTCGCCGCGCTCGAGCCCATCCGAGACGACAACGACCGCGGCCCCGCGTGCGTAGCCGCCGAAGCGGGGCACGGCGAGGAAGGCCTGCAACGCGTCGCCAATGCGGGTGCCGCCGTCCCAGTCGCTGACGAGATGGGCGGCCGCATTCAGGGCCTGCTCTCGGCGCTTCAGCCGCAGCGCGCGGGTGACGCGGGTCAGCCGCGTGCCGAACGTGAACACCTCGACATTGGGGGCCGCCTGCATCAGCGCATGCGCCAGCTTCATGTTCTCCTCGGTGCGGCTCTTCATCGAGCCGGAGACGTCGATCAGCAGCAGGAATTTTCGAGCCCGCCGGCGCCGCTTCATGTGGCCGAGCCGAAGGATCTCGCCGTCGCTGCGGACGGAGTCGCGCAAGGTGCGGCGGAGATCGGCGAAAGCCCCGCGGCGTGCGCGCATGCGGCGGTGGCCGCGTCGCCGCGGCAAACGGCGGGGAGCCTCGCGCGACAGGCGGCGGAGCGCACCGTTGGTGGAGAGCTGTGCGAAGCGGCGCTCGACCAGCGCCTCGGTGCGCGTCGCGGTCAGGCCGGACTCGTTGGCGTCGTCGGAGAGGAGTGGCTCCTGCTCGCCGCGGCCTTCCTCCTGCAGCCGGACGGTCTCGTCGTCCTCGCCATCGTCGGCGTGCTCGATGGCCTCATGACCGCGAAAGTGCAGATCGAACACGCGGTCAAAGGTCACGCGCCGCTCGGGCGGCGGGGCGAGGGTGGCCAATGCGGCTTGCCTGATATCCCCGAGGTCGCGGGGCCCGAGTAGCTCGATCGCGGTCAGGAACGCGGTGGTCTGCTCCGGCGCGACGGCAAAGCCATTGGCGCGCATCAGAGCGACAAAGGAGACGAACGCGCGCGCGGCCTGCGGCAGTTGAAGCTCGGTGCTCATGCGGTCGCCTCCGCGAGCATGGCGTCGAGCCGCGGCGAGATGAAGTGCAGATCCTCCTCGTCCTTCAGGGCTACGCCGATCGACCGCCTGAACGCATCCGGCCAGCGCGCGCCGCCCTTGTGAAGGAGCGTCGCGGCTTCGGCCCAGTCGACGGCTTCGGCGATTCCGGGCGCCTTGCTCAACGGCTCGCGCCGAAGCCTGCCGACAGCGGCGACGACGGCGCGGGCGGTGGCTTCGGCGACACTGGAGGCCCGCAGCATGACGATCCGGGCCTCGCGCTCTTCGCTGGGATAGTCGATCCAGTGATAGACGCAGCGGCGACGCAAGGCCTCGTGCAAATCGCGCGTCCGGTTCGACGTCAGAACCACCACAGGGCGCTCGGCCGCGCGCACCGTGCCGCGCTCGGGGATGGAGATCTGGAAGTCGGAGAGGAATTCGAGCAGGAACGCCTCGAACTCCTGGTCGGCGCGGTCGATTTCGTCGATCAGGAGCACGGTGGAATCTGGCGCACGCAGCGCCGCCAGCATGGGACGCTCGATCAGGAACGTCTCGCCGTAGATGTCGATGGTCTCGTCGCCGGCCTGGCGGATCGCGAGCATCTGTCGCGGATAGTTCCACTCGTAGAGCGCGGCGGAAGCATCGATCCCCTCATAGCATTGCAGGCGGATCAGGCGGCGGCCGAGCACGGCGGCGATGGCCTTTGCGGCTTCGGTCTTGCCAACCCCCGGCGCACCTTCGAGCAGCAGTGGCTTGCCGAGCGCAAGGCCAAGATAGGATGCGGTCGCAAGGCCGTCGTCGGCAAGGTAATAGGCCGCGCGCAGCGCCTTCTCCAGCGCCTCCGGGCTGTCGATGCCGACGATGTTGCTGCGGACCGCCATCAACGAGACCTCTAGCGCCGCGCTTGCGGCCGCGCGCCGCCTTGCGCCTTGATCGCACGCAGCACTTTTTCAGGCGTAATCGGAAGATCGTCGATGCGGACGCCGACGGCGTTGAAGATCGCATTGGCGACGGCCGGCAGCACGGGATTCGCGCACATCTCGCCGGGACCCTTGGCGCCGAACGGCCCGTCGGGGGCAGGACGCTCCAGCACGGCGATGTCGTGCGGGCAGATGTCGCCGGGACCGGGCATCAGATATTCGACGAAGTCCCGCGGACCATGCACCGGCTCGGGATAAGCAGGCTCCGTCGTCTCGTAGAGCGCGTGGCTGATGCCCATCCAGGCGCCGCCGACGAGCTGCTGTTCCACGAGGCGCGGATTGAGTGCGCGGCCGAGCTCATAGGCTGAATCCATCCTGATCATCGCGACTTCGCCGGTCTCGTCGTCGACATCGACCTCGGCGACGAGGCAGGCGTGGGCGTAGCAGGTCGCGGGCGACATCTCGCCCGTCTCCGGATTCACTTCGGAGAGCGGCACCAGGAAGATGCCGCGACCCGAGATGGTCTTGCCCTGCTTGAATTGCGCGGCGATGGCGACGTCCTTGGTCGAGATCGAGCGATGCGGCGCGCCCTTGACGTGAATGTTGCCGCGGCCGTCGGTCTCGAGATCGGCGGCGTTGACCTCCAGCTCTTCGGCCGCGGCCTCCATCATCACGCCGCGCGCTTCCCGCGCCGCCGCCATCACGGCGTTGCCGACGCGGTGGGTGCCGCGCGAGGCGAACGAACCCATGCAGTGCGGGCCGGTGTCGGAGTCGGCTGTATCGACATAGACGTCCTCGACCGGCACGCCCAGCGTCTCCGCGCAGATCTGCCGCGTCACCGATTTCATGCCTTGTCCGAGATCGATCGACGACAGCGCCACCGTGAATTTGCCGCTCGGGTTTGAATGCACCAGCGCTTGGCTGGGGTCGCCGCCGAGATTCATGCCGATGGGGTAGTTGATCGAGGCCATGCCGCGTCCGCGATGCCGGGTCATCTAGCGCCTCCTGGTGCCGAAGACGGAGGAGAAACGGGTGGCGCCGTGTGAAGGCGCAGGCGGCCGCGGCGAGGGCGGCGGAGCAGGAGGTGGCGGTTCGCGCGGAGGTTCGCGGGTCACGGTCGGCGGGAGCCGATCGTAGCTGGTGCGCTGCTGCGCCGGCGCCATTGGTCGTGCGCGGGAAGAGTCCGTCGGGGTCGGCGGAATCACGGCGCGGCTTCCGCCGCCGTCCTTGCGTGACGACGCTCGCCTGAATTCGTCACGAAGCGGCCACTTGGCCTTTTCGGCCGCGACCTGGACGCATTCGATCAGCGCCGTGTTCTTGGCCTCGCGCCGGTGCGCCTTCATGTCACCGTCACGATAGGCGTTGAGGATGCGGAATTCCATCGGATCCATGCCAACGAGATTTGCCAGCTTGTCCATTTGGCACTCGATGGCAAAGTCCATCGCGGTGACGCCAAAGCCGCGCATGGCGGTCGCCGGCGTGCGGTTGGTGAAGACGCAATAGACGTCGCCATAGACGTTCGGGATGGTGTAGGGCCCCGGCAGATGCGCGGCGCATTTCACCGCGGCGTAGCTCGACAGCCGCGTATAGGCGCCGCTGTCGAAAAGCGCGCGGATCTTGCGCGCGACGATGCGGCCGTCGCGCATCACGCCGTCCTTGATGTAGATGCGCTCGGCGCCGCGCGGGGGGCCGTACTGCATCTCCTCCTCGCGCCCGAACACGTAGCGCACCGGCTTTCCGGTCAGCATCGCGCCCAGAATGGCGAGCGGCTCGGTCAGCGTGTCGACCTTGCCGCCGAAGCCCCCGCCGACGGTGCCGCCGATGAAATGGAAGGTGTTGGAGGGCACGTCCAGAATTTTTGCGCAGGTGTCGACGGAGAAGAACAGCGCCTGGGTTGAGGTATAGACGACATAGCGGCCATTGGTATCCGGCGCGGCGATCGCCCCGTTGGTCTCGGTCGGCGCGTGCTCGATCGGCGACATCTGGTAGCGCTGTTCCAGCACGTGATCGGCGGTCGCCAGCGCCGCATCGGCGTCGCCGAAACGCAGCCGCTGGTGATCATAGGTCTCGTGATAGGTGAAGGTGTTCTTCGGGTAGGTCTCATTGACGACGGGCGCGCCGGGCTTAAGTGCGTCCTCGACGTCGAACACCGCCGGCAGCGGCTCGTAGTCGATCTTGACCTTGGCGACCGCCTCGAAGGCGTCGCGCTCACTGTCGGCAACGATGGCAACAACAGGTTCGCCCTTGTAGCGGACCTTGTCGACGGCCAGCGATGGCTCGTCGTCCTTGCCGAAATTGATCAGGCTGAGCAGCGTGTTGAGATTCACCGGCACGTCGGCGCCACGGATGATCCGGCGCACGCCGGCGGAGCGCTCGGCTTCTGACGTGTCGATGCGGCGAATTCGTGCATGCGCCTGCGTCGATCGCACGACCTTCAAATGCAGCATGCCTTGCAATTTGTGGTCGTTGAAGTAGCTTGACGTGCCCGTGACATGCCCGAGCATATCCTGGCGTTGCGTGCCCCTGCCGATTTCCTTCAAGTTATCGTCGCGCTCGTCGGCGAAGAGGTCCTTGCGCAGTTCCAGCATGGTCGCGTTCCCTTACGCGCTGACCCGGCCGCCGGCGGCGGCGAGGATGGCATTGATGATCGGCTCGTAGCCGGTGCAGCGGCAGATGTTGCCGGAGATGGCCTCGATGACCTCGTCGCGGCTCGGCTGTGGATTGCGGTCGAGCAGGGCCTTTGCGGCCATCAGCATGCCCGGCGTGCAATAGCCGCACTGCGCGGCGAAATTGTCGGCGAAGGCGCGCTGGAGCGGGTGCAGATTCGGGCCCTGCTTCATACCGTCGAGCGTTTCGACCGAGCGTCCAGCCACGGTCTCCGCCAGCGTCAGGCAGGACAGGTGGAGCTCGCCGTCGACAAGCACGCTGCATGTGCCGCAACCGCCCTGGCCGCAGCCGAATTTCGGAGTCATGTCGCCGATCAGCTCGCGCAGTGCGACCAGCAGGTTGGTACCGCCATCGACGAAAATCGCTACGTCGTGGCCGTTGTGACGAAATTGCAGGGGGATTTTCGACATAGGCTCTATTCCTGTCCCGACAGCAGACGGCGCAGATGTACGCCGACGATCTCGCGGCGATACCAGGCGCTGCCGAGCGCGTTGTCGGAGGGCGTTGTTCCCTCGGTGGCAGCGGATGCCGCGGCGGCGATGGTCGCGGCATCCAGCGAGCGTCCCTCCAGCGCACGCTCGGCCGCGCGGGCGCGAATTTGGGTGGGAGCCATCGAGCCCAGCGCGATCCGCGCGCCTGCGATGCGTCCGCCTGAGATCGGCAGGTATGCGGCCAGCGTGATGACCGAGCCGCCCTTCGGCTTGATCCGGGCGATCTTGCGATAGCGGAAGGCCTCGGTGCCGGCAGGCCGGGTGCAGGAGACGGAAAGCACGAGTGTGCCGGCCTGCCGGTCGCGCGCCTGCAAGAATGCCTCGATGGGGATGTCGCGCGCGCCGAACCCGCCTGCGACGGCCACGGTGGCATCGAGCGCCAGCAGCGCGACGGTGAAATCGCCATAGGGATTGGGCGCGAACAGATTGCCGCCCACCGTCCCCATGTTGCGCACGGCGGGGCCGCCGATCGAACGGGCGGGGGCATGCAGGAAGCCAAGGTCGCGTTCGGCGAGGACGCGCGCGAAGGTGACGCCGGCGCCCAGCGTGATGCGAGGGCCGGAGGCATCGATCCTGGTCAGCGCCTGGTCCTGGGCGCGGACCACGGTTGAGATCGACACATCGCCCTCATTCAGCGCCCGCATCACCAGCGTGCCGCCGCCGAGATATCGCGCGGTGCGGTCCGAGGACAGCGCCCCGGCCGCCTCGCTGGCGCTCGCAAACGTCTTCACTGTCACGGCCATCTAGGCGGCCTCCTCGAGATGCCGGCGGATCGCTTCGAACCCGGCCTGATAAATGTCCTCCGCAACCATGTGGGTGATGCGGTCTCTGTCTTCCGGCCTGGTGGTGAAACGCGACTCCCAGTGCCAGAAGGTGCGGTCGCCGTCGGTGACCGGCAACAAGCGAACATGGGCGACGTAGTTGAACATCGGGATCGGGGTGTCGAGCAGACAGTAGCTGAAGCTCTGCTCGAGATCCGACAGCGCCAGCAATTGCTCGCGTAGCTCGGCGCCGTCCTTGAGCCTGAAGCGCCTGACGCAGCCGATCTTGTCGGAGGAATGCGCGCGCTCGATCGAGGAGGTCGCAACCGCCGGGTGCCAGCGATCATGCCCGTTGAAATCGCGCAGCACCGACCACGCCGCATCGGTCGGCGCGTTGAGAACGGTGCTTTTGACGATATGCGGCACCAGAGTCAGCCTCCAAACACGCGCTTCAGCGCATCGAAGCCGCCCTGGAACACGCCGGCGCCGATATGGCCGACGAGATCGGTCTCGCGCTCCGGCGCGCAGTCGAACTCGGCGGTCCACTCCACGAAGGTCTGGTCGCCGTCGGTGACGGGCGTCAGCCGCAAGGTCGCGACGTAGTTCTCGACGCCCATCGGGGATTCCAGGATCGAATAGGTGCAGAACATGTCGTAGTCCGAGAGGCCGAGCAGCTTCTCGCGGATACGGTCGCCGTTGCGCAGGCGAAAGTCCCTGACGCATCCGATCTTGTCGGAGGGCTCACCGCCCTCGATGCGGCTTTCGGCGATCGCGGGATGCCAGTTCGGCATTCCGTTGAAGTCGCGCACCCGCGCCCAGACGCGGTCGTTGCGCGCGTTGACGACGGTGGAGACGTAGACGCGGGGCATGGGTCAGACCTCAGCTCTTCTTGCGCGGACCGCGCTCGGCCGACGGCTCGCCGCCGCCCTCGGCAGCGGGCGGGGACGTGGCCTGCTTCTCGCCGCCGCCCTTGCGCGCGGACTCCTTGATGCCCTGCATGTCGCGGGCTTCTCGGATCAGGCCCGGCATCTTGGCGAGGCTGCCGCCTTCGACCCCGATGTCGGACAGGATGGAGTCGATCAGCGGCGCCTGGACGCGATAGCGCAGCGCCGAGTCGATGACCTCGTCGGTAGCGCTGCGGCCGCCATTGCCGCCGTGGCCATTGCCGTTGAGGCCGTCGACCTGGAGGATACGGATGCCCTCGATCTTCTCCATCGGCTTGACGCTCTCGCGCACGATGCCCTCGATCCGGTCGAGCAGTTTTCTGCGGAACAGCGAGTAGCGGGCCTGATCGGTGAGCACGTTCTCGGCCTCGTTGAGCATCCGCTGCGCCTCGGCCTCGACCGCCGCGCGCACCCGCTCGGCTTCGGCGGCGATCCGGGTTTCCTCGGCCTGCTTCTCGGCGAGCAGCACCTCGACCGTCTTGCGGCGCTTTGCGATCTCGCTCTCGCGGGCGGTAATGACGCGCTCGCTCGCTTCCGTGGCTCGCATCCGCGCCTCCTCAGCCATAGCCTTGGCGGCGGACTCCTCCAGCGACTTCTGGTGAATGGCGATCGCCTTCTCCATCAAAACAGTCTCGACCTCCTTCTCGCGGTTGACCTCCAGCTTGCGCAACTCACGCTCGCGGCCGATACGGGCCTCATCCAGTCCCCGGTCGGAGGCGATGCGCGCGCGCTCCACTTCCTCGCGGGAGGCGATCTCGGCCTCCTGCAACGACTGGACGCGGGCGACCTCCAACTGTTCGATCGCGCGGCGGCGCTCGAGCCGGGCGGCTTCGAGAGCCTGCTCGCGCGAGACGTCGGTGGTCTCGACCTCCTTGCGGGCGACGATCTCGGCCTGCCGCACCTGGCGGTCGGCGTCGATTCGCTCGGACTTCTTGGCGGAGAGAGCGATGACGCGGTCTTCGTCCGCAATCTCGATCGCCTTCTTCTGCTCGATATTGAGCACCTCGCGCTTCTTGGACGAGTTGATCCGCTCGGCCTCCAGCGCGAGATCCACCACGATCCGTTGGCGCTCGATGGCATCGCGCCGCTTCAGTTCGGCGGCTTCCAACACGCCGGTTCGCTCGATTTCGAGCGAGCGTGTATCGCGCTCGGCCTGGATACGCTCGGCTGCCACCGCCTTCTCCTGGGCGATGCGCGCCGCCTCGATCGCCTCGCGGGAGGCAATGTCGGCTTCCTCGACGGCCCGGTTGCGGGCAATCTCCAGCGATCGGACGCGTTCCTCTTGTGCGATGCGCGAAGCTTCGGTGGTCTCGCGCGCGGCAATGCCGGCGACTTCGAGGGTCTGGTTGCGCTCGATCTCGAGCTGCCGCGTGTTCTGCTCGGCAGCGATGCGCTCGGCAGCGAGCGTCCGCTCGCGGGCGATGCGGGCGGCCTCGACCGCGCGCTGCGCTTCGATCTCGGTCTCCTGGATGGTGCGGACCTGCTGGATCTCCAGGGCACGGGTCCGTTCGTCGGAGGAGATGCGCTCGACATTGACGATCAAGGTCTGGGCGATGCGGGCCTTTTCTGTGGCTTCGCGGGCGGCGATCTCGGCCTCATCGACGGCGCGGGTGCGCTCGATCTCGCGGCGGCGGGTCTCCTCTTCGTTGGCGATCCGGGCATCGGTCACGACGCGGTCCTGCTGGATACGGGCCTTCTCGATCGCCTCCCGGGCCGCGATCTCGGCTTCCTCGACAGTGCGCATCCGCTCGATCTCGCGCTGGCGGACCTCGCGCTCTGAGGCGATCCGCGTCGTATCGATCGAACGCTGGTTGGCGATCCGGGTCTTCTCGATCTCTTCGCGTGCCAAGAGCTCCTTTTCCTCGATGGTGCGGGTGCGCTCGATCTCCTTCTGCCGGGTCTCGCGCTCCGAGGCGATGCGGGCTTCCGCAATCGCTTGCTCGTTGGCGATCCGGGAGCGCTCGATGGCTTCGCGCGCGGAGATCTGGGCCTGCTCGGCCTCGGTCTCGCGCAGCGCGCGCTCGCGGGCGACCTCGGTGCGCTGAAGCGCGCGGCGCATCTCTATGTCGCGTTCCTGCTCGAGGCGCGCTGTCTCGCTTTCGCGCTCGATCTCGAGTGCCTGCCGCTCGGCCTCGAGATTGCGGGTGCGGATCTTGATCATCGAGTCCTGCTCGATGTCGTTGCGCAGCTTGCGTCTGGCCTCGATGTCCTCCATCAGCCGGGTCAGACCCTCGGCGTCGAAGCGGTTCGAGGGGTTGAAGAATTCGAGGTCAGTCTGGTCGAGATCGGTGATGGCGACGGATTCGAGCTCAAGGCCGTTCTGGGCGAGCGCCTCGGCGGCATTGGTCTTGACGCGCGCGACATAGTCGCCGCGGCGCTCGTGCATCTCCTCCATGGTCATTTCGGAAGCGACCGAGCGGATCGCAGAGATGAACTTGCCGGCCAGCAAGGCGTGCAGCTGCTCCGGCTCCATGGTGCGGCGTCCCAAGGTGGCGGCTGCGATCGAGACGGCGTCGCGGGTCGGTTGCACACGGACATAGAAGTCGGCTTCGATGTCGACGCGCATGCGGTCGCGGGTAATCACGGCGTCTTGCCGCGAACGCACGATGCCCATCGGCAGCACGTTCATGTTCACAGGCGTGTAGTCGTGGATGAAGGGCAGCACGAAGGCGCCACCATTGATCACCACGCGCTCCCCGAGGAAGCCGGTGCGGACGAATGACACCTCCTTGGAGGAGCGGTGGTAGAGCCAGTTCACGATGTAGACGCCGACCACGATCACGATAACAGCGACGATCAGCCAGAGGATGAGCTCGCCGACCAGGATCCCTGACATGTTTCCCTCCCTCAATCTGACAGGCGTTATCGCGCGCCGATCGCCTTGAATTGACGTACCTGCTCCGTCAACGCCCGCTCCACCGGCAGCCGCTCCATCGAGGAGGCGCCGTAGAAGCCGTGGCAGTGGCGGGTGTTCTTCATGATGAAATCGGCGTCCGCCGGATCCGCGATCGGACCGCCATGAGCCAGCACCAGAATGTCCGGATTGACGCTGAGCGCGGCCGAGGCCCAGGTGTCGATCCGAGCTGGGCAGTCGTTCAGCTTCGGCGCGGTCTGCGCCCCGACCGTGCCTCCGGTGGTGAGCCCGAGATGGCAGACGATGATGTCGGCGCCGGCGATCGCCATCGCGGCGGCTTCCTTCTCGCTGAAGACATAAGGCGTCGTCAGCAGGTCCTTCTCACGCGCCTTGGCTATCATGTCGATCTCCAGCGCGTAGGACATGCCGGTCTCTTCGAGATTGGCACGGAAGATTCCGTCGATCAGACCAACGGTCGGAAAGTTCTGCACGCCGGCAAAGCCGAGCGCCTTGAGCTGATCGAGGAACATATCCATGTCGCGGAACGGATCGGTGCCGTTGACGCCGGCCAGCACCGGCGTCTTGCTGACCACGGGCAGCACCTCGCCGGCCATCTCGACCACGATGGCGTTGGCGTCGCCATAGGGCATCAGCCCCGCGAGCGAGCCGCGACCCGCCATGCGGTAGCGGCCAGAATTGTAGATCACGATGAGATCGACGCCCCCGGCTTCCTCGCACTTGGCCGACAGGCCGGTGCCGGCGCCACCGCCGACGATCGGCTCGCCACGCTTCGCCATCTCGCGAAATCGCCGCAGAAGTGCTGCGCGTTCAAACCGGGCCATCGGTCACCTCGCTCCTCTCCGGCGCGCCCCGGCGCGTCCGAACAGCGTTCGGAACGCGGCTGTGATGGTCGAGGCGAACTCGGGATCGTTGATGTTCTGCTTGACGCGGATGAGCTGGCGATTGCCGTTCCCGCGAACGGTGCGCTCCAGCGCGCGGAACAGGGCGGCATCGGCCTCCTGATCCCAGAAGGGCTGGCCACGGGCATCGAGCGCGGAGACACCGCCCTCCGGCAGGAAGAAGCGCACCGGCCCGTCCATCTGGTTGAGCCGTTCGCCGATCCAGCGGCCCATGCGCTCGTTTTCTTCCACTGTCGTCCGCATCAAGGTCACCTGCGGATTGTGGACGTGGAATTTGCGTCCGCGATAGCGCTCGGGGATGGTGTCGGGCGCGCCGAAGTTGACCATATCGAGCGCGCCCACCGAGCCGATATAGGGCGCGCGGGTGCGGATAATCGCGCCGAAGCGATCCTCGGTTGCCGGAAACACCCCGCCCATCAGAAGGTCGCAGATCTCCGTCGTGGTGAGATCGATCACCCCGGCGAGCTGGCCGGAATCGACGAGCTTCTCCATCGAACGGCCGCCGACGCCAGTGGCGTGGAAGACGAGACATTCGAAGTCATCGCGCAGATCGGCCGTGATCTTCTGCACCGCGGGTGTGGTGACGCCAAACATGGTGATGCCGACCGACGGCAGCCCGGCGCTTGCTGCTCGCTCTATGGTCTCACGCCGATCCAGCCGTGCCTTGACCATGCCGGCGACAGCATTGGCGCCATTCGACAGCACCGCGCGCGAGATCGAGTTGAGGCCCTGCACGTCGGTAACCGAGTACATCATGGTGATATCGGCCGGACCGACATAGGGCGCGACATCGCCCGAAGCAACCGAGCAGACGATCAGCTTGGGCACGCCGACGGGAAGGACGCGCATCCCGGGCGCGACCAGCGACGCGGCGCCCGAGCCGCCGGCCGAGATCACACCGGCGATATTGCCTTGGCGCTTGACCCAGTTGGCGAAGGCCTCAGCCATCGCGGTGACGGCAGCGCCCCGATCGGGGCCGAACACCGCCGCGCCGCCGCGACCGTGGTTCAGCGCGATCTCCTGGGCCGAGACATCGCAGGTTGCGTGCTTGCCGCTGGTGGAGACGTCGACGAGCCGCGTGCGCAACCCGCTCTCGGCGATGATGTCCCTGACAAAGCGGAGTTCCGTTCCCTTGGTGTCGAGCGTGCCGACGACCAGCACCGCGGGCGGTCCCGACGTCTGCGCCGTCACCGGCTCGCGCTTTCGCCGCGCGGTCTCGTCGAGGCGCGCGACTTGGGTCGAGAGCGTCCGCGCGGCGGCTTCGATGCGGCCAATCGGGACGGGCTGTGACCAGCGGGTCGGCGGGCTCGGATTGGAGACGTAGACCCGGATCGGACCGCTCGTGCGTGCAGGTTGTGGGGCTGCCTTGGTCTCGCCGCCCGCGGCCGGCGCATCGATGTCGGGGTCGAGCTCGGCATGCAGTCCGACACCAAGCAGGCGCTGCTGTAGCTCGCGGTCGGCGGACAGGCGCACCGAGTCGATGATCCGGTTGATGCGCCCATTGACCATGATCGCGACGTTGCGCGAAATCGCGGTGGCGACGCCGATGTTCTGCTCGATCACGAGGACGGACATGTCGCCGTCCTCGCCAAGCTGCAGCAGCATTTCCTCGACCTGGGCGACGATGACGGGCGCGAGGCCCTCGGTCGGCTCATCCATGATCAGCAGCTGCGGATTGGTCAAAAGCGCACGCGAAATCGCGAGCATCTGCTGCTCGCCGCCGGATAGCTGGCCGCCGCCATGATCCCGGCGTTCGGCGAGTCGCGGGAAAGTGTCGTAGATGCGCGCGACGGTCCAGGCGCCGGAGCGCATGCCGCCGGCAAGGCGAAGATGTTCGTCGACGCTGAGCGAACGCCAGAGCCGGCGGCCTTGCGGCACATAGCCGACGCCGAGCCGCGCGATGTGCGCCGGCGGCCGCCGCGTGATGTCTTCACCGCGGACGCGGATCGAGCCGCCGCTCACCGGCACCAGGCCCATGATCGCCTTGCACAGCGTTGTCTTGCCCATACCGTTGCGGCCGACCACGGAGAACACGCCGGCGTCCAGCGTGAGGTCGACACCCTGCAGCGCGTGCGAATGGCCGTAATACACGTCGAGGCCCCGAACCTCGAGGGCGGCGGGGGCGCGGCGGGCCTCATTCATGGCCGCCTCCGAGATAAAGCTCCTGCACCTCGGGGTCGGACTGGATCTCCTCCGGCAGGCCTTCCTTGAAGATGCGGCCATTGTGCATCATCGTCACGCTCTCGACGACGCGCAGCGCTACGTCCATGTCGTGTTCGATGATGATGTAGCCGATATGAGCCGGCAGCGAGGTCAGGATCTCCACCAGTTCGGCGCGTTCGGTCGGCGACAGGCCGGCGGCCGGCTCGTCGAACAGCACGAAGCGCGGCGCGCCGGCGAGGGCCAGCGCGATCTCGAGCTGGCGCTGCTGGCCGTGTGCGAGTTCAGCGACGCGCTGGTCCTTCACGGCCGCCAGGTGCACGGCTTGGACCAGTCCGTCGGCCGCGTGCATCAGCGCGTCGTTCTGCCCCGGACGCAGGAACGAGAACCGGCCGCGCGAGACGCCGCGGCAGGCGAGATAGACATTGTCCTGCACGGTGAGGCCGGGAAACAGCGCAGAGATCTGATAGGTTCGTCTGAGGCCGCGGCGGATGCGCTCATAGGGCGGGTAGTGCGTGACGTCTTCGCCGAAGAAGCGGATTGTGCCGGAGGAGGGCGGGAAGTCGCCGGTGATGCAGTTGAACAGCGTGGTCTTGCCGGCGCCATTCGAGCCTAGCACGGCGCGCCGCTCGCCGGGGCGCACGGTGATGGTGACGTCGGTCAGCGCCGCCAGAGCGCCGAACAACCGGGTGACGCCGCGCAGCTCGAGTGCTGCACCCGATCCAACGGCGGAAAGGCGTTGCGCGACGCTATCCATGACCGCGCCCTCCGCTCGGGAGATCCGCCTGAGGACGTTGGTTCTGCCGCCAACGCTGCCACAGGCCGATCACGCCGTCCGACGACCAGAACACGATGGCGAGGAAGCCGAGCCCGATCAGTAGCCGGAAGCGGTTGCCGTCGAGCCCGATCTTGACCAGGAAGTCGAGCGCAAACGTGCGCAAGAGCACGAACACCAGCGCGCCGATATAGGGGCCGATCGGGCGGGTAATGCCGCCGACGACGGCAATGATGAGGATGTCGATGCAGGCGCCGACGCTCACCGAGCCCGGCGAGATCTGGCGATAATTCCACACTTGCAGCACGCCGGCGAGGCCGGCGATGAAGGAGGCGACGGCGTAAGCCGCGACGCGGTGGGCATTGACGTTGAAGCCGAGGGCGGCCATGCGGCGCGGATTGTCGCGCACGCCCTGTAGCGCCAGGCCGAACGGCGCGCGGGACATGTAGCCGACCGCGAAATAGCAGAGCGCGGCGACCGCGAGCACGACATAGTAGAAAGGAACGTCGGCCCGCCAGTCGACGCCCCAGAAATGCGGTGTCGAGACGTTGTTGATGCCGGTGTGGCCGTTGAAGATCGCCCAGTTCTGATTGGTGAAGTAATAGAACGCAGCTCCGATCGCGAGCGTGATCATGATGGTGTAGATGCCCTCGGTGCGCACCGCGAGCGCGCCGCCGAGCGTTCCGAAGATGGTCGCGAGCGTCACCGCCATCGGCACCGCCAGCCACCACGGCCAGCCCAGGCTGATATTGGCGTTGCCGCTGATGCCGAACACCGCGACCATGTAAGCGCAAAAACCCGCGATGGTGAGCTGCATCAGGCTGACCATGCCGCCATAGCCGGCGAGCAACATCAGGCTGAGCGCGATGGTGCCGAGGATCAGCGTGGTCGCAAAGATCTCGATCAGGAAGAAGCCGTTGGCAATCAGCGGCATGATCAGGAGGATGGCCGCCACGATCCAGGCCGCGGGATTGTTGACGTCGGGCCAGCCACGCACGGACGGACGATGTGCCGCGGTGGCGGGCTTGTGGACCTGAATGCGGGCATCGTGGGTGACGGACATCTCAGCGCCTCGCCAGCAGGCCCTGTGGCCGAAGCGCAAGCACCAGCACCATGATCAGGAAGGTCACGACGATGGCGTAGGTCGGGATGTAGACCGAGCCGAGCTGCTCGGCGAGGCCGATGATGAGCGCGCCGAGCGCCGCCCCGGGGATTGAGCCCATGCCCCCGACGATCACGACCACGAGCGATGCGAGCAGGAAGCGGATGTCCTCGCCGGGCGAGAGCGACTGGAAGGTGCCGCCCACGACGCCCGCGATACCGGCAAGGCCGGCGCCGAGCGCGAAGACCAGCACGAAAACGATCTGGATGCGCACGCCGGTTGCGGCCAGGATGTCGCGGTCGTCGACGCCGGCGCGGATGATCATGCCGATCCGGGTGCGGTTGAGCGCCAGCCACATCGCGATGCCGATGATGACGGAAGCCAGGAAGATGACGAGCCGCACCAGCGGATAGCGCAAATAGACCGGCTCGCCCGAGGATTTCACGGCGGTGATGAGCGGCAGCTCGATTGGGCCGATCAGCCAGGTCGGAGTCTGGATCTGGTAGAAGTCGCCACCACAGGCCCACAGCATGAGATCGGCGAACACGATGGAGAGCCCGATCGTCACCATGGTCTGGCGTAAATCCTGTCCCTCCATGCGGCGGAAGACCAGCACCTGGAGCAGGACGCCGACCAGCGCCGTCAGGACAAAGGCCACGATGAAGGAGAGGATCCAGGACCCGGTCGAGGCGCTGATGGCGTAGCCGACATAGCCGCCGAACAGATAGAGCGAGCCGTGCGCGAGATTGACGTTGCGCATCAGGCCGAAGATCAGCGTGAAGCCGCTGGCCACGAGGAAATAGAGACCGCCGAGCGTGATGCCGTTGAACAGCGCGTTCAGGAACACCCGCTTGCGACCGATGGCTTCTTCAAGGCCGGGCGGCCACACCGCGAAGATCAACCAAAGTGCCACTGCGATCGCAATGATGACGACAAGTGCCCAGGCGGGATGACGCTCCACAAAGCGGGTCATGGCGTCACCTCGCTCCGTTTGCGACGGTCGCCATCACACCTCGGATCCAGGTCAGACAGCCCCGTGCAGGCTGCGTACCTCGCCATGGATTTGCGTCCTCCCGGGACTGAAGCGATCCTCTTGCCGGGATCGCGTTCCACCCATCCTAGTGGGACGGCGCGGGAGGCACTTGATCGTGAGTATCTTTTCGCGCGCCCGTCAGCCGCGCAAAACCTTGGCCGCGCGGCGATAATCGGTTGGCGCCATGCCGACATTGGCAGCAAAGAAGCGGGTGAAGCCGCTCTGCGAGGAGAAGCCGAGATCGAAGCCGATATCGGCGATCGGCGCTTCGCTCGCGACCAGCGCCTCAAGCGCCTGCTCCATCATCAGCGTGTTGAGATAGAGGTGAGGGGTAACGCCGGTCTGGGTGCGGAATAGCCGGTAAAAATGCGGTCGCGACAACCCGGATTCGCGTGCGATGGTGTCGAGCTCGATTTCAGCGCCAGGGCTCTCGGACATCATCTTGATGCACTTGCGCACGCGAAAATCGGTAACGGAACCGTTGGCGCGTGGATCGCGCGCAAGTTCGGCCTGCTGCCAGCTTTCATCGTAGCAGACGTCGATCAATCGCCGCAGCTCGCCGTCGAGACTGTTCAGCGAGGGTGCGCCGCACACAAGGGCGGCGGCGTGTCTGATAAGCTTGTCCAGAGCGACCGATCGCCGGAATTGAGTGCGCCCGAAGCGCAAGCGTTCGGCGCCCGGCGCATCGGGGGCGAACCACTCCGGATTGACATAGAGCACGAAGAAAACGGCGCCGACGTCAAGGTCCGACGGCAGGAAATTATGCGGCTCCCACGGATTGACCGCGACGACGGAACCTTCAGCCAGTTCGTAACGTCCATCGTTGACATCGATGCATGCGGCACGGCCCCCGACATGGAAGATCAAATGACCTTCGCGATGCGCGTGGATGTTGAAAGGGCGGTTCAATTGGTAGACCGTCGCCCGGCCGAAGCGGCCGTGGAAGACGGCGAGCGCCCGGCTCATGCCTTCCCCTCCCTGGAGCTTTTTTCTTTTTTACAGCCTTCAACAACCTGGGAGAGAATGCAAGAGCGCGCGATCTCCGCGCTTTGCAAATCTCTCCCATCAGTCTCAGTGTCGCAGTAGGATTACGTCAGTACTTCTTACATTCTGGCACTGTACGGCTTGGCAAACCGATCTTGGCGAACACTGCAGGGTCGTAGCCCAGTGTCTGGTTGACGTTCGGGATCACCTTCACGACCTTCGAGAACAATGCGCCCTTGCCGTCGTCGACGACCTCGGTGACGAAGTTGGTGCCGATGGCCTGGCGGTTCGCGTCGAGCTTGATCTTGCCGTTGGGCGCGTCGAGCTCGATCTTGGCGAGGGCTTCCTTGTACTTGGCCTGATTGTTCGACAGGTCGCCATTGACCTGACGCAGCGCCAGGATCAGCGCCATGGTCGAGCCGTAATAGTTGGTGGCGAGCAGCGATGGGCTGGGGAAGCGCTTGTTGGGCGGGAAGGCGTCCTGATAGTCCTTCACGAACTTCTGCCAACCCGGATCTTCCCAGGTGTCGGCCTGGCCGCTCGCCGCCAGCGTGCCGACCAGCGCTTGCTTGGCATTGCCCTTGGACGACAGGATGGTCTGGTCGATCATGATCGAGCCGCCCATCAGATGCGCCTTGCCGCCGGCCTGCTGGTACTGGTTGAGGAAGTTGACGGCGTCGGCGCCGCCGAGCCCGAGATAGATGGCATCGACGTCATCAGGCAGCGCTGCAATCACCGAGGCAAAGTCCTTGGTGCCGAGCGGCACCCATTGCCGGTTGGTCACCTGTCCGCCGGCACCGCAAAACTCGAGCACCAGGCCGAACACCTGCGTGTAGATGAAGGAGTAGTCCTCGCCGACGGTTGCGATCTTGCGATAGCCCTTGGTTTCATAGGCATATTTGCCGAGACCCACCTGCCACTGCGCGCCGTCCATGTTGTAGCGGAAGAAGTTCGGAGCCGGATCGACATAGGTCGTCTCCTGGGCGCCGGAGGCCGCATTGATGAACGTCAGCTCCGGATGGGTCTTTGCAAAATTCTTGACCGCGATGCCTTCGTCGCCCGAGAGCGGCGACAGCAGGATCTGCACCTTGTCCTGTTCGATCAGCTTTCGCACGGCACGGACGGCGGAGTCCGGCGTCGCATCAGTCGAGGCGATGACGAATTCGAGCTCCTTGTCGCCGACCTTCTTGCCGAGCACGTTGAGTGCTGTCTGAAAGCCGCGGATGCCATCCTCGCCGAGCACGGTGTAAGTGCCTTCGAGCGTCGCGGTGACGCCGACCTTGATCTTCTCCTGCGCGAAGGCGGTACCCGACAATAACAGGCTGCTCAACGCGATCAGTCCTAGACTGCTTTTCAACATTGGTCTCCTCCCTGGGGCGTTCTTGTCGCTGTTTTTTCCCGCTCCCCGCGCGTCCGCCGCGCGGTGCGGCGTCCTGGCGAGGCGACGGTTCTTCGACGGCTTCTTGGGATGAAGGCTAACCGAACTCGGATGCAGCGCACGCGTTGGAGCCCGGCGCGGCTTGACGGGCAGTCTCATTTTGAATGGTGCATTGCAAATCATCCCGCGGTGCAATCGCACGCAGATCGGACAACGCCACCAAGTTACGCGCCCCCACGATCGCGGTGCAGCAGTGGACTGTCCGTCGCGCGCACATGTTCGTTCCGGGAGCAGAGTAAATAACTGAAATTGGACGGCTAGGCGCGTCCTACGACACTATCGGGAATCCTGCAGGAACTATCCGGGAGAGCTGCCATTGTCAGGCCGGAAGGGATTTGGAGGAGGACTGAAATGAGCCAATTAATCTATTTGATCGGCCTGATCGTAGTGATCCTGGCAATCTTGTCGTTTTTCGGATTGCGCTGAGGGCATCGACCATGACGATCGAAGCCCCCACACTCGTCGAAGACGAAGCGCTGACGATCTCCGAACAAGGGCGATATATCCAATGGACGCCTGTTGTCGCCGGGGCTTTCGCTGCGACGGCATTCGGCTTCGTTCTGGTAACCTTTGGCGTCACGATTGGACTTGGCGTCAGCTCGGCCTCGCCGACATGGCGAGATGCGTCTGCCGCGCTCTCGCTGCTGTCCGGACTTTATCTGATCCTGCAAGCGATCGTCAGTTTTGGCCTCGGCGGCTACATCGCAGGGCGCGTTCGCCGCGGGGTGGTTGCAACGAACCCCACGGAACGGGAAGCGCGCGACGGGCTGCACGGGCTCACGGCATGGGCGCTTGCGGTCCTGCTGGGCGCGACGCTGGCCGGTATCGTGAGCGCTGCCACGGTGAACCGCCTGTCTTCGTCCGCGAGCGTGGGCAACAGGACGACCGCCGAGCCGCTTCTGAGCTACGAACTCGATCGGCTGTTCCGTGCGCCACGGCGAGCGGCAAATGTTGATATGACCGGCGAGCGCGCCGAGGCTGGTCGAATCCTCATGACGTCGTCGAGCCATAGCGGTGTCGCTGCGGACGACCGAACCTATCTGGTCCAGCAGGTCCAGGCGCTGACCGGATTGCCGGCCGGTGATTCCGAACGGCGCGTCGATCAGGCGATTGCGAACGCGAAAACGGCGATCTCTCACGCGCGCCGCAGCACGGTCATTCTCGCGTTCTCATTGGCTGCTGCCACGCTGCTCGGCGCCATCAGTGCGTGGGCCGCAGCCGTCGCCGGTGGGCGACACCGGGATGGCGAACCGCTCCCGGCGTGGATGGCATTTCCTGATCACTTCGAGCCAAGGAAAACGGCGGTGCCTTAGCGCAAAGCCGCCGTTCCGCCGCAGCTGACCGGATGACGTATCGCTATTGGTCGTGAATTCCGCCGAAATGGCTGAAGACCTCGAAGTCTTGCCCGCGTGCGATGCCGATCAGCGTGATGCCGCTGGCCGCGGCCGTGCGTATGGCAAGCGCCGTTGGCGCCGAAACTGCAACGATGAATCCAGCGCCGATCGCGGCAGTCTTCTGGACCATCTCGACCGAGATCCGGCTCGTCAGGATGACGGCACCCGAATGCCCCGGTATTCCCGTTGCGGCGAGGGCGCCGGCGAGCTTGTCGAGTGCATTATGGCGGCCGACGTCTTCGCGGACGATCATGTCGTCGGCGTCAGGCTGGAAAAATCCGGCGGCATGGGTCGCGCGGGTCGCCTTGCCCAGGATTTGTGATGCGGCGAGGGTCTCGACCGAGCGACGAATGTGTTGCGGCGTGAGATCGATATGCCGCTCGAGGCGCCGAACCTTCGCACTGACTTCGCGCAAGCTTTCGATGCCGCACAGGCCGCAGCCGGTCGGCCCGATCAATCGCCGCCGCCGCTCTTTCAGCTGTCGTCCAGCCCTCGGCCGCAGCCATAGACGCAACTCGATTCCGTCGGGGCCGGGAACCACCGTGAGTTCGTTGATCTCTCCCAAATCCTCGATGATCCCCTCGGTCAGGCTGAAGCCGATTGCGAAGTCGGCGAGATCGGCAGGAGTCGCCATCAGCACCGCGACGGTCGTGCCGTCGTAGACCAGTGCGATCGGGCTCTCCTCGGCGACCGAGCGGTGGCCGAGCATGTGGCCTGATGTGAGCCGAAGCATGTTGACGGAAGATGGGGAGGCGGGCAGGCGATCGCGCCAGTTGATTTGCGAGCCGTGCATGATTGTTCATCCTAGCGACGGTCTATCGACGCGCGGCGCGCGCCATGGTTCCGAAAGCTTAGGAACCAGCGATTGTTTCTCATGTTTTGCGAAAGGGGCTTGCAGCTGAAGGGCCCGGCATGCGGCAGAAAGCAAAAGTCGAGACTTACGATGCTCCGGCCGGCGGCTGGGGATCGGTCAACGCAGTCGTTCACATTCTCACGCAGGAAGAAGTCGCGATCCTCGGCAGCGAGATCCTGATGAAGCAGAACAAGCCGGGCGGCTTCATGTGCGTGAGCTGTTCCTGGGCCAAACCCGCAAGTCCACATCCATTCGAATTCTGCGAGAACGGCGCCAAGGCCACCGCGTGGGAAGTCACAGGCAAGACGGTCACGCCGGAATTCTTCGCCCGGCATACACTGTCCGAGCTACGAACCTGGTCCGATCATCGACTGGAAGAGCAGGGGCGGCTGAGCCATCCGATGCGCTACGATTCGGGCAGCGACAAATACGTCCCGGTCGAGTGGAGCGATGCGTTTCGCGACATCGGCGCCGAGTTGAACAAGCTCGATCCGCATTCCGTCATCATGTACACGTCCGGCCGGGCCTCGCTGGAAGCCAGCTACATGTACCAGCTGTTCGGCCGGATGTACGGCACCAATAATTTCCCCGATAGCTCCAACATGTGCCACGAGACCACGTCCGTGGCGTTGCCGCAGGTGATCGGGGTGCCGGTCGGCACCGTGCTGCTGAAGGATTTCGACCACACCGACTGCATTTTCTTCTTTGGACACAACACAACGACGAATGCCCCGCGGATGCTGCATCCGCTCCAGGAGGCAGTCCAGCGCGGCGTCCCGATCGTGACCTTCAATCCGCTCCGCGAGCGCGGACTGGAGCGTTTCGTCAATCCTCAAAACCCGCTTCAGATGATCGCGGGAGGCACACGCATCAGCTCGCAATATCATCAGGTCCGCGTCGGCGGTGACGCCGCGGCGATATCTGGGATTTGCAAATGGGTGATCGACGCGGACGATCGCGCCGTCAAGTACGGTGAGCCGCGGGTGGTCGACGCCGATTTCATCGCGCAGCACACCTCCGGCTTCGACGAATTCGCCGCGTTCTGCCGCGGCCAGGACTGGAACGAGATCGAGCGGGCGTCAGGCCTCACGCGGTCGGCCATGCTCGAAGCCGCGAACGTCTATATGAAGGCCAACGCCGTGATCGCCAATTACGGCATGGGCGTCACGCAGCACAAGCACGGCGTCGAGACCACGAAGATGATCGTGAATCTGCTGCTGCTGCGCGGCAACATCGGCAAGCCGGGAGCAGGCATCTCGCCGATTCGGGGCCATTCCAACGTCCAGGGCCAGCGGACGGTCGGCATATCCGAGAAGACGAAGCTCGTCCCGCTCGACAAGCTCGCGGAGCTCTACGGGTTCGAGCCGCCACGGTGGGACGGTCTGTCGACGGTGGATGCCTGCGAGGGCATTTTGAAGGGCGATGTCCGTGGCTTTGTCAGCCTGGGCGGCAATTTCGTGCGCGCAATTCCTGACCGCTCGCTGATGGAGCCGGCTTGGTCGGGTCTGCGGCTGTCGGTGCAGATCGCGACAAAGCTCAATCGCAGCCACATCGTGCCCGGCGAGGTGACCTATCTGCTGCCATGCCTCGGCCGGATCGAGATCGATGAGCAGGCCAGCGGCGCCCAGGCCGTGTCGATGGAGGATTCCACGGCCTGCGTTCACGGCTCACGGGGCCAGCGCAAGCCGGTGACCGAGCACGCCCTGTCCGAGCCGGCGATCATCGCCGGTCTCGCCAAGGCAACCCTCAAGCCGAATCCCTCGGTCGAGTGGGACGCCTGGGTCGCCGATTATTCGCTCATAAGGGACGCGATCGAGCGGACCTATCCCGACCAATTCAAGGATTTCAACCAGCGCATGTTCGAGCCCGGCGGCTTTCCGCGGCCGCTGGCGGCGCGCGAACGCAAATGGAAGACGCCGAACGGCAAAGCCAATTTCACCGTTCCCAAGGCGGCATTCGCGCCCCCGGGAGAAAACGATGGTGTCTATGAACTGATGACGATGCGCGCCGACGGACAGTTCAACACGACGATCTATACCGAGGACGACCGCTTCCGCGGCATCCAGGGCAGCCGTTACGTCGTGCTGATGAATCCCGCGGACATGGAGGCGGATGGACTGAAGGCGGGCGACACTGTCACGCTGGTCACGGAGGCCAATGACGGTGTGGAGCGCAGTCTCAGCGAGCTCCAGGTCGTGCCCTACGGTATCCCGCGCCGGAGTCTTGCCGGCTACTATCCCGAATGCAACGGGCTGATCCCGCTATGGCACTACGCAGAGGGCAGCAAGGTGCCGGCCGCAAAATCCGTTCCGGTGCGACTTTTCAAGGACATCGTGCCCGAGATCATCGAGGGCGGAGAGATGCCGATCTCGGCGACGTAGCCGGGACCGGAACGTGTTCGCAACGTCACGAAGCGGGGATGGAAATGAAATCGAAGACGTTCAACGACGGCGCGGAACGAACCTTTGTCCTGATTCTGGACCAAGGGGAGGAGGCCTTCAGATCGATCACGGAATTCGCCGAACGCGAGAAGATCACGGGCGCCTCGATATCGGCGATCGGGGCGTTCTCGCAGGCGGAAGTCGGCTGGTTCGATTTCGCGGCCAAGACATACAAGCCGATCGAGGTCCGCGAGCAATGCGAGGTGCTGAGCCTGCTGGGCGATGTCGCTCAAGGCGATGACGGCAAGGCCAGCGTGCACCTTCACGCCGTGCTCGGCTTGCAGGACGGCACTGTGCGCGGAGGCCATCTGCTGTCGGGATCGGTGCAGCCGACACTGGAGGTGACGATCACTGAGGCCGTGGTTCATCTCCGCCGCAAGAAGCGACAGGACCTTGGGATTGCGCTGATCAGCATCTAGTCCGGAAGGTCCGGGAGGCTGCCTTGATCGACGGGCTTGTCACTGATGTTCCGGTGGCGGACGAAGAGGGCGGTCGTGTCGTGCCGGCCGGCTATCCCGTTCAGGGGGCTCGCCGCCGGGGATGAGGTACGGCCCCGCTCGGGCAATTAGGAACACCCAAATCCGGCTTACGTTGCCTGCACGGGCCTGATGGATGTCCCATGCAGCGCAGAACATTTCTGGCACTCGCGGCCTGGCTTGTCGGCACGACGTCCCTGACGCGCGCGACCGTGATCCACAATCACGTGCCATGGTCGCCCCATCCCAACTCGCCGCCGGAGATCGTGCGGCTAGGTCCTTGGCAGTTCTTCACTCTCGATGAAGCCCGCGCGATGGAAGCGATCGTCGATCGCATCATTCCGCTCGATGCGGAGACGCCCGGCGGCAAGATCGCGGGCTGCGCCGTCTTCATCGATCGCCAGCTCAAGGGGCCGTATGGCTCCAACGAGGGGCTTTACACGCTTGCGCCTCACACCAAAGGCACCAAGGAGCAAGGCTCCCAATCGGCGCTGACCCACGCCGAGTTCTATCGCAAGGCGCTGGCCGCGCTCGACAAGCATTGCAAGTCAACGCAGGGCGGCAAGTCCTTCGCAGAGCTCGATGCCGCCGCGCAGGATGACGTGCTGCGCAAGATCGAGTCGGGCGAGGTCAACTTCGAGACGGTCGACGCTCAGGGCTTCTTCTCGGCTCTGCTGAAGGACGTCCCGGAAGGTTTCTTTTCCGATCCGATCCACGGCGGCAATAACGACATGGTCGGCTGGAAGATGATCGGCTTTCCCGGCATCCGCTACGATTATCGCGACTGGGTCAATCGTCACAACGAGCGCTACCCGTATCCCCCCGTCAGCATCGCCGGGCGGGCCGACTGGACCCCTGCAAAATCGTGAGCGGCGCACATGGCTCGTAAGCTCCCGCGCAAGGACGTTGTCATCATCGGGCTCGGATGGACCGGTTCGATCATGGCCTATGAGCTCGCCGATGCCGGGCTCGACGTGATCGCGATCGAGCGGGGTCCCTGGCGCAACACGGCGACCGACTATCCGCCGGGCTACGCGGCCGACGAATTGCGTTATCGCATTCGTCATGAGCTGTTCCTGAGCCCAAGCCAGACGACCTTCACTTTCCGGAACAAGACGAGCGAGGCGGCGCTGCCGATCCGAAGCTGGGGGGCGTTCATGCCGCCGAACGGCGTCGGCGGGGGCGGCGTGCACTGGAATGCGGAGACATGGCGCTTCCTGCCCTCGGACTTCGTGCTGAAGACGCATTTGACCGAACGCTATGGCGCCGGTTTTCTGCCTGATGACATGACCATCCAGGATTGGGGCGTGACCTATGATGAGCTCGAGCCGCACTACGACCGGTTCGAATATCTCTGCGGCACGTCCGGCCAGGCCGGCAACGTCAAAGGCAAGATCATGGCGGGTGGCAATCCGTTCGAGGGGCCGCGCTCGCGCCCCTATCCCAACCCGCCGCAGGACCAGCCGTTCGGCCATACGCTGTTCGGCAAGGCTGCGCGCGAACTCGGCTACAAGCCGTTTCCGCAGCCCTCCGGCAACATGTCGCGGCCGTACCAAAATCCTCTCGGCGTACGCCTCGGGCCATGCACCTATTGCGGCTTCTGCGAGTGGTTCGGCTGCGGCAACTACTCGAAGGCCTCGCCGCAGACCACGGTGCTGCCGGCGCTGGTGCGGAAACCCAACTTCACGGCGCGTGACAACAGCGAGGTCACGCGGGTCAACGTCGACCACTCCGGCAAGCGGGCCACCGGGGTGACCTTCGTCGATGCCTCAGGTGATGAATGGGAGCAGCCGGCTGATCTCGTCGTTCTCTCGGCCTACACGATCTTCAACGTGCAGCTGCTGCTGCTGTCGGGCATCGGCAAGGCCTATGATCCCGCTGCCAATACCGGCGTGATCGGCCGCAATTTCACTCACCAGACCATCTCTGACGTCGTCAGCTTCTTCGATCCGGCAAAATTCGTCTTCAACCCGTTCATCGCTTCCGGCGCGATCGGAATGTGCATCGACGAGTTCAATGGCGACAATTTCGATCACGGTCCACACGGTTTCGTCGGCGGCGGCTACATGGGGAATGTGCAGACCAACGGTCGGCCGATCGAGACCACGCCCGTGCCGCCGGGCACGCCGCTGTGGGGCGCCGAGTGGAAGAAGGCCGTCAAGGAAAACTATCAGAGCGCGATCAAGCCGGGGACCGGCGTGCACGGCAGCATGTACAGCTACCGCGACGTCTATGTCGATCTCGACCCCACCTACAAGGACCGCTTCAGCCGGCCGCTCGCGCGGATCACGATGGATTTCCACGATAACGAGATCAAGCAGAACAAATTCCTGACGGACAAGTTCGCCGAGATCTTTCAAGCCATGGGCGCAAGGCAGGTCCACAAGGAATACCGCAAGGCGCCCTACGACATCACCAAATACCAGACGACGCATCTTTGTGGCGGAGCGATCATGGGTACGGATCCCAACACCAGCGCACTCAACCGCTACCTCCAGAGCTGGGACGTGCCGAACCTGTTCGTGACAGGCGCGAGCGCGTTCCCGCAAAACGCCGGCTACAATCCGACCGGAACGGTCGCGGCGCTCGCCTATTGGGCGGCCGATGCGATCCGCTCCAAATATCTCAAGAACCCGGGGCAGCTGATTAATGCGTAGAGCTGCGCAACTCGCCTTGGTGACGCTGACGCTTGCTGCCGGCGTCGGTCAGGCCACGAGTGCGGGCTTGCAGGACTTTGCCGCCGTCGAGCGCGGACGTTATCTGGCCGCCGCCGGCGATTGCGGGAGCTGCCATACGGTCCCGGGCAGCGACCATCCTCTGAGCGGCGGCCGTCCCATCGAAACGCCGTTCGGCGTGCTGGTCGCCCCCAATATCACGCCTGATCGGGAGACCGGGATCGGCGCGTGGAGCGACGAGGAGTTCGACGCGGCCGTGCGGAAGGGAATGCGCCGCGACGGCAAGCGGCTGTACCCGGCCATGCCATATCCCTATTTCGCGCGCATGACACGGGAGGACGTCAAGGACATCCGCGCCTACCTCGCGACGTTCGAGCCAGTCCACAATCCCGTCACCGTCAACCAGCTGCCGTTCCCGCTGAACCAGCGGATGGCGATGATGGTGTGGGACAAGCTGTATTTCACGCCGGGCGAGTTCTGGGAGCGGGCGGACAAGTCGAAGCAGTGGAATCGCGGCGCTTATCTCGTCGAAGGCCCCGGCCATTGCGGCGCCTGTCATACGCCGAAGACGGCTTTGGGCGGCGACAAATCCGGCAAGCGGCTCCAGGGTTACACGCTGCAGGGATGGGTCGCGCCTGACATCACCAGCGGGCAGGGTCCGCTTGCCGATTGGTCGATCGACGATCTCGCGCAATATCTCAAGACCGGGCACAACCGCTTTGCGGCCGCAGCCGGCTTGATGGGCGAAGTGGTCGAGCTCTCGACGTCCCGGCTCAGCGACGACGACACCAAGGCGATGGCCACCTATCTGAAGGATGTATCGGGACCGAAGCCTGCGGCGGACAGCTCGGCCGATGCCCATGTGATGTCCGCCGGCGGCGCGATCTATCAGGACCTCTGCTCGGCCTGCCACAAATCGGACGGGTCTGGCGTTCCCAATCTCATTCCGAACCTCAACCTCGCCGCGACCGTCAACACGGGAGATCCGACAACGGTGCTGCGCGTGATCCTGCAGGGCGCACAGAGCGTGGCGACAGACAAGGAGCCGACAGGTCCCGCCATGCCTGCCTTCGGCTGGCAATTGAATGACGCGCAGGTCGCGGCGGTCGCGACCTATGTCCGCAACCATTGGGGCAAGGCGCCGCCGGTCAGCGAGGCCGAGGCGAAGAAGGAGCGGACGGCGCTCGATGCGAGGACGAACTGACCGTCAGGTCCGGGTCAGGAAATCCATTGAACCAAGGTAGAGAAGTATCCCCAGCCAGAACAGTCCGGCGCCGGCAAAGACGAGCGTGAGGCCGCGCCGATGCCACAGCTCCATGAAGATGGTTGCGACGAGACCTGCCTTGATGGTAGCGATCGTGAGGGCCACGACGGCATTGCCCGCTCCGAGCGGCACGTAGGCGAACGTGATCGTCAGCGCCAGCAACGCGAGCAAACCAAGCCAGGCTCCGATCAGGGCAAGCGGTGGTCGCCAGTCGGTCATGGTGTCGACCTTCCCGGCAGGTAGATCAGCGCGAACAGGAAGATCCAGACCACGTCGACGAAATGCCAGTACAGCGCTGCGCTGTGCAGGGCCGTGTGGTGACGCGTCGTCGGCGCCTTCCGGCAAAGGGTTGCAAGCGTGATCAACAGGCAGATCCCGATCAGCATATGCAGGGCGTGGATAGCCGTCGCGATGAAGTAGAAGATGAAGAACAGCTGGACGCCATTGGCCAGCGGTCCGGCGAAGACGAAGTCGATCCCGGGGACGAGATGCTCGTCATATTCCTTGCTGTACTCGATCCCCTTGAGCACGATGAAGATCAGTCCAAGGCAGGCAGCGCCAATGAGCAGCCATGTGACGATCCTTGCTGTGGCAGGCGAGAAGATCTCAACGGCCCATGCCACGAGAAAGCTCGATGTCAGCAGGACGGCCGTGTTGGCCGTTCCGATCACGATCTCGGTGTGCCGGCCGCCCTCGGCGAAACCTTGCGGCAATGCGTGCCGGTAGACGAAATAGGCGAGGATCAGCCCGCCGAACAGAAGAACTTCGGTTGCGATGAACACCCACATGCCGAGTTCGGCCGCGTGATCGCGGTGAGGTATCGAAGCGTATTGCGGAGCAACGGCGGAGCTATCACGCATTCTGCGGCTCCGCCTGGAAGGCCTCGTTGTATTGATACGGGTCGCGTGTGACCACGGGCTGCGTCGTAAAGTTGTGTTCGGGGGGCGGCGAGGAGGTTTGCCATTCCAGGCCGGGCGCGTCCCAGGGGTTTGCCGGCGCGCGTTTGCCAAAGAATGCGGAGTAGCCGAGGTAGAACAGCGGCATCAGATAGGCGACGGCCAGGATTGTGGCGCCTCCGGATGACAGCACGTTCCAGACCTGGAACTCCGGGGGATAGACGTGGTAGCGCCGCGGCATGCCCTCCGCGCCGAGGATGAACTGCGGGAAGAACGTCAGATTGAAGCCGAAGAAGATCAGGACCGCGGCGGTTCGCGCCCAATATTCCGAGTAGAGCCGGCCGGTAATCTTCGGCCACCAATAGTGCAAGCCGCCGAAATAGGCCGTCACCATGCCGCCGACCATGATGTAGTGGAAATGCGCGACCACAAAGTAGGTGTCGGTCGCGTGCACGTCGTAGGCGAGGCAAGCCAGGAACAGGCCGGTGAGACCACCGACCGTGAACAGACCGATGAACCCGAGCGCATAGAGCATGGGCGCGTCGAAATGGATCGAGCCTTTGTGCAGGGTCGCGGTCCAGTTGAAGACCTTGATGGCCGAGGGCACCGCGACGATGAAGCTCATGAAGGAGAACACGAGGCTCGCAACCAGCGACTGGCCGCTGACGAACATGTGGTGGCCCCACACCAGGAAGCCGACCGCGGCGATGGCGAGGCTGCACCAGGCCACGAACTTGTAGCCGAACACCTGCTTGCGGGAGAAGCACGAGATCAGTTCGTTGATCACCCCCATGCCCGGCAGGATCATGATGTAGACAGCGGGATGCGAGTAGAACCAGAACAGATGCTGGAACAGCAGCGGGTCGCCGCCGATCCTGGGATCGAAGATGCCGACGCCGAAAAAGCGTTCCGTCGCCATCAGCAGCAGCGTGATCGCGAGCACCGGCGTGGCCAGCACCAGGATGACCGACGTCGCATAGAGCGACCACAGGAACAGCGGCAACCGGTACCAGGTCAGCCCAGGTGCGCGCAGGCGATGGATGGTGACGATGAAATTGAGGCCGGTCAGGATCGACGAGAAGCCCGCGATGAAGACGCCCGCAGCCGCGACGATCACGTAGCTGTTGGAATAGAGCGTGGAGAACGGCGTGTAGAAGGTCCAGCCGGTATCGACGCCGCCGGCGAAGATCGCGAACAGCGTGGTGCAGCCGCCGAGCATGAAGATGTACCAGCTCATCAGATTGAGCCGGGGAAAGGCGAGATCGCGCGCGCCGATCATCAACGGGACAATGAAATTGCCGAGCGTGTTGGGAATCGACGGGATCAGGAAGAACCACACCATGATGATGCCATGCATGGTGAAGAGGCGGTTGTAGACGTCGGAGCTGACGAGATCGGCCTGGGGCGTCGCAAGCTCGATCCGGATCACGGTCGCAGCCGCGCCGCCGATGAAGAAAAAGACGATCAGGCTCGCGAAATAGAGGATCGCGATCCGCTTGTGGTCCGTCGTCAGGAACCACGAGCGCAGCGTGAAATCGGCGGTGAGATAGTTTGGGTCGCTCATGATGGGTGTCCTGCGAGCGATTTGATGTAGATCACGAGCCGCAAAAGCTGATCTTCGCTGACCTTGCCCTCGAACGAGGGCATTACAGGTTGATAGCTTGCGACCACCTGGCTGCGCGGCATCAGGATGGAGTCCCGGATGTATTTATCATCCGCGATCACGGTGGTGCCGTCAGAGAGCGGCACCGGCTTGCCGTAGACGCCTTCGAGCGGGGGCGCGCGGACTGTGCCGCCGCCGCCGTGGCAGCCGCTGCAGCCAAGCTCGCGGAAGAGCTGGCCGCCCTCGCTTGCGAGCGGGCTCGACGGCGCTTGCTGCGTCAGCCAGTTGGAGAAATCGGCCGGCTCCATCGCCACGACCTCGCCGATCATGCCGGAGTGGTCGGTGCCGCAATATTCGGCGCAGAACAGGTGATAGTGGCCGGGCTTGTCGATCTCGATCTCGAGGTCCTGGTAGCGGCCGGGAACGACATCATGCTTGAGACGAAGGGCGGGGATGTAGAAGCTGTGAATGACGTCCTGCGACGCCATCACCAGGCGGATAGGGCGCTTCACCGGGATATGCAGCGCGTCGATCTCCGCCTGGCCACCAGGATGCTGCGTCTTCCACATCCACTGTTTCGCCACGACGAACACGTCGTGCTCGTCGCTCTGCGTACGATAAATCTGGAAAAAAACGCTGGCTCCCCAAACGAAGAGGCCGAGGAAGCAGACGAACGAGGCGGCGGTCCAGCTCACCTCCCAATGCCAGCTCTTTTTGACGCGATGGTTCCTGTCGGTCCGGTTGCCCGCGCGATAGCGCGCGCAAAATAGCGTCAGCAGAAAGAACAGCAGGCCGACGACCAGTGCGCTCGCAATCAACAGGCCAGTGAACAGCAGATCGACGTCGCCGCTGTGCGGCGAGAGCCCGGGTTGCCAGAACGGAATCCATTGGCGCCACATCTAGCGGGACCTTCGGAGCGCACTCATGGAGACGGCCACCCCGGCAGTCCCCTGCGCAGGAGAATGTCGATCGCGCGGTCGATCGGAATGCGGACTTCGCCCCGGGTTTTGTCGGTCCAGCCGTAACCGCGCTCGATCTTCGCTTGCCCATCGCGCATCGCCTGCAGCGTCGCCCGAGGCGCCTCGTCGAGGGGCGGCGCGTCGGAGCTCAAGGCCGGACGACTCGCGGGCGTGATGGGTTTTGTGGATAGCGGAAACATCATCGGCAGCACGAGCGGCGTGACTGCGACGAAAGTCGCAAGACCTGCCGCCAGCCAGCCGACGAGGCGGAGTCCGACGTCCGACCGCTCGTAGTCGAAGCGTTTGCTGTCCGACATGCTGCCGCCCTCGATTGACGGGTGACAATGCTGCGAGGGGAATTGCGTTCCTACTTAGGAACCAATGTGCGAGGGCTCGATTGATGAGCCGACAGCTCGCCATCGGGGTCGCAGCGAGGATGGTGCAAATATTCTCCCCTGTGGCGGACACGTGGTTACGCCTGTTCCTGATCGGCGGCCTGTCGCTCGCCGGCGGCAGCATCGTGGCCGCCGTCGGCTTCGCGCATTCGGCGTACATGACCGAGACCGATATCCGTCCGCATCAGCCGGTGCCGTTCAGCCATCGCCATCATGCCGGCGAACTCGGCATCGACTGCCGCTATTGCCACAGCAATGTCGAGTCCGGGCCGCAAGCCGGCCTTCCACCGACCGAGACCTGCATGACATGTCACTCCCAGATATGGACCAACGCGTCGATGCTGGAACCGGTGCGGAAGAGCCTCGCCGACAACACGCCGATCCGGTGGACACGCGTCGCGAAGCTTCCTGACTACGTGTTCTTCCGCCACGACATCCATATCGCCAAGGGCGTTGGCTGCGAAAGCTGCCATGGCCGTATCGACCGGATGGCGCTGACCTATCGCGCAAAGCCCTTCACGATGCAGTTCTGCATCGATTGCCACCGTGATCCGGCGCCGCATCTGCGTCCGCCGGATCACATCACCGACATGGCGTGGACGCCGGCCGCGAATGTGCGCAAGGAGGGCGAGACCATCGCCGCTCATGAAGGCATTCGCGTCGGTGAGCTCACGCATTGTTACGTGTGCCACCGATGAAGCGCAGCATTGATCATCGACCGGCGGACGGGCCGCGCGTGTGGGCAGGCATCGAGGAGCTGTCGGATGATCCGCGGTTTCAGGCCTTCATCGAGGCGGAATACCCTGTTGTCCACGAATTCTCCAGGACCGCGCGCCGCGAATTCCTCAAGCTGATGGGCGCTTCCTTCGCGCTGGCGGGGCTGACCGGTTGCGAGAAGAGCTCGTTCATTGCAGCGCTGCCCTATGTCGACCAGCCGCCGAGCGAGACGATCGGCCTGCCGCGCTACTACGCGACGGCCGTGCTGCTCGATGGCTACGCGCAACCTGTCATCGCCACGGCCCATGCCGGGCGTCCGACCAAGCTCGACGGCAATCCGGGGCATCCGGCAACGCAGGGCCGCAGCGACATCTTCATGCAGAGCGCTGTGTTGCAGCTCTATGATCCCGACCGCACGGCTGCACCCACCCGCCATGGCGAAGCGGTGAGCTGGGCCGATGTCGAGTCCGCCATGGGCGTAATGCGCGAAAACTGGCGCGCCGGTCAGGGTGACGGCGTCAGGTTGTTGCTCGGACCCACGACCTCGCCGACTTTGCTGCGGCAGATCGATGCGTTCCGGGCGCAGTTTCCGAAAGCGCGCGTCCACACACATGCCGCTACGGGGCATGAGGCGAGGCGACAGATCACCGCCGCGGTTTATGGTCAGGCACTCGACCTGCACTATGTGCTCGGCGAGTGCGACGTCGTCGTCGGCCTCGACGATGACTTTCTGGGGCCCGGGCCCGATCAGGTCCGTCACGCGTTGGGCTGGTCGCAGGCGCGCCGGCGATCCAGCGACCGGCCGGGCAATCGGCTGTTCGTGGCCGAGAGCGTGCCGACGGCGACCGGGGCGATGGCCGGTCAGCGGCTGATCGCTGACGCCAGGCGGATGCCTGTTCTCGCCGAAGCGCTGGCCAGTGCGCTCGGTATTGCCGGCGCATCGAAGCCGGATCTCTCCGGCGCGGAAGCCGGCTGGATCGCGCGCGTCGTGGCGGCTTGCAAGGACCATTCGGCGCGCTCGCTGTTCGTCTCGGGCTTGAGCGGCGGCGCGGCCGCGGCGCTCTGGGTTGCGCGGATCAACCAGCAGCTCGGCAATGCCGGCGAGAGGCTGAAGCTGACCGCGCCGATCGCGGGCCCGGCCGACGCGGGAACGCTGGCCGAACTCGTCTCCGACATCCAAGCGGAGCGCGTCACCTCTCTCCTCGTGCTCGATTGCAATCCCGTCTACAACGCGCCCGGTGAGCTCAATGTCGGCGACGCCATCAAGCATGTTCGCTCCTCGATTCATCTTGGCCTGCACCGGGACGAGACGGCTGCGCTCTGCGAATGGCAGCTGCCTCTTGCGCATCCGTTGGAGTGCTGGAGTGATGCGCGCGCCGTGGACGGCACGGCGACGATCCTCCAGCCGGTGATCTCGCCATTCTACGACGTCAGATCCGTGCATTACGTTCTGGCGAAGCTGCTTGGCGAGGTTGACGAGACGCCGGATGCCGCAATCCGCCAAACCTGGCAGCCGAGCTTCGGCGACGCATTCGAGACGCGATGGAAGCAGGCGCTGCATGATGGTTTCGTCGCTGGTGCGGCCCAGTTCATCACCGCGTCGCCTGCGAGCGATGCGCCCGCGCCCCCAAAGACGACCGGGGAGCTCGACATCGTGTTTCAGCCGGACCCCACGGTCTGGGACGGCCAGTTCGCCAATGTCGGCTGGCTTCAGGAGCTTCCGAAGACGCTGACGACGGTGACCTGGAGCAACGTGATCGCGGTGAGTCCTGCGCTTGCGAAACGCCTCGCGGCCGCCAACGGCGATCATGTCGAGGTCACCGTCGGCGAGCGTCATGTCGAGGGGCCGCTCTGGATCATGCCGGGCCAGGCCGACAACACGGTCGCGCTCTATCTCGGCTACGGCCGGACCCGGGCGGGACGGGTGGGTGACAATCTCGGATACGACGCCTACCAGGTGCGGCCCGCTGCTGCGGCGTGGCTGGCGCAGGGGCGCCTGCGCAAGCTTGCGACCCGCGAGGAACTCGCGGTGACCCAGCTGCATCATCGGCTCGAGGGATTTGATCTCGCGCGCGAGATCAGTCCGGGCCTGGTCGAGCGGGCCAAGCCGGCGCAGGCCAGCCTTTATCCGCCCTGGCCGTCGTCGAAGAACGCCTGGGGCATGGTGATCGATCTCGACAGCTGCATCGGCTGCAATGCCTGCGTGACGGCGTGCACGGCCGAGAACAACGTGCCCGTGGTCGGCGCGGATCAGGTCCGGGCCGGCCGTGAGATGCACTGGCTGCGGATCGCCCGCTACTACACCGGCGATGTCAGCGATCCCCACAGCTTCTTCGAGCCGGTTCCGTGCATGCATTGCGAGGACGCACCTTGCGAGATGGGCTGCCCGGTCCACGCCACGACGCACAACTCCGAGGGCGTCAACCAGATGGTCTATAACCGCTGCATCGGCACGCGGACCTGCTCGAGCTATTGTCCCTACAAGGTGCGGCGCTTCAATTTCTACGACTATCGCTCGCCCGCCGATTCACCCGAGCATGCTGCCCACAATCCGGACGTGACCGTGCGCGCGCGCGGCGTCATGGAGAAATGCACCTATTGCACCCAGCGCATCGAGGCGGCCCATGTCGCCGCCGACAAGGAGAACCGCCCCATACGCGACGGCGAGGTGGTCACCGCCTGCCAGCAGGCGTGTCCCACCAAGGCGATCGTGTTCGGCGACATCAACGACCCGAATTCGGAAGTGTCGCGGCTGAAGCGCGACGGTCGCCACTACGTGCTGCTCGAAGAGCTGGGAACGAGGCCGCGCACGACCTATCTGGCGCGCTGGCGCGACGATGAGACGGAATCGAGGCAGGGATGAGCGAGCAATCCGACATCCTGCCGACGCGCCAGAGCATCGGCGGCATCACCGATCAGCTCACCGGCATTCCCCTGCATTTTCCGGCGGACCGGCGCTGGATGATAGCGATGTCGGTCGCAAGCGCGCTGCTGCTGTTGCTGATGGTCTCGGTGGTCGAGCTGTTCACCCGCGGCGTCGGGATCTGGGGCATCAACATTCCCGTCAACTGGGCCTTCGCCATCCACAACTACGTCTGGTGGCTCGGCATCGGCCATGCCGGCACGCTGATCTCGGCGCTGCTGCTGCTGACGGGCAGCGAATGGCGCAACTCGCTCAACCGTTTCGCCGAGACCATGACGCTGTTCGCCGTGGTCTGCGCCGGCATCTACCCGATCCTGCATCTCGGCCGGCCCTGGTATGTCTACTGGATGTTTCCCTATCCGGCGACGATGGGCGTGTGGCCGCAATTCCGCAGCCCGCTGGAATGGGACATCTGGGCGGTGCTGACCTACCTGACGGTCTCGCTGGCCTTCTGGTACACCGGCCTGATCCCTGATCTCGCCGCCGCCCGCGACCGCGCAACGCGGCGCGGCTGGCAGATCTTTTTCGGCATCATCGCGCTCGGATGGCGCGGCTCGGCGAGGCACTGGCAGCGCTGGCAGCAGACCTATCGGCTGACGGCGGGACTTGCGGTGCCGCTTGTCGTGTCGGTTCACAGCGAGGTCTCGCTGCTGTTTGCCGCGGGGCAGATCCCGGGCTGGCACTCGACGATCTTCCCGCCTTACTTTGTCCTCGGCGCGGCTTTCTCGGGCTTCGCCGTCGTCTCCATCATCGCGGTGTCGTTGCGCTCGTGGTTCGGGCTGAAGAATCTCGTGACCGACGACCATCTCGATCTGCTCGGAATGGTCCTGCTCGCGACCGGCCTGATGACCGGCTACGGCTACGTCTTCGAGGTGTTCGACGCGCTCTATTCCGGTGAGCCGCACGAGCTGCAAACGCTGGCCGACCGCTTTGCCGGCGCCTATGCCTGGACCTATTGGGGCGCGGTCGTCCTCAACTTCATCCCGCTCCAGGCGCTGTGGCTGCGCAACGTGCGGCGGAGCGGGTGGATGCTGCTGCTGATCTCGGCGTCGGTCGTGGTCGGAATGTGGCTCGAGCGCTACATGATCCTGGTCACCAGCCTCTATCGCGATTTCCTGGTTTCGTCATGGAGCCATTTCACGCCGAGCTTCTGGGACTGGTCGACTTATTTCGGCACGATCGGCCTTTTCCTGGTGCCGTTCCTCATCGCCATCAGGCTCGTTCCCATGATCTCGATCTTCGAGAGCAAGGAGCTTCTCCACGAGGAGAAGGAGGAGCAGCAGCATGGCTAAGGGGCTCTATGGCGCATTGGCCGAGTTCAGGACTCCGGACGACCTGCTGGCGGCGACGCGGAAAGCGCGGGAAGCCGGCTACCGCAGCCTCGACGCCTTCACGCCGTTTCCGGTCGAGGGCCTGGACCGCATCCTGCGATTTCCGCGGCCGACGATCTCCTTCGTCGGACTTGGCGGAGCGATCGCCGGCGCAACCACCGCGCTCGCCATGCAGTTCTTCACGAATTACGACTACCCGCTCAATGTCGGGGGACGGCCGATCTATCCGATATCGGCCTTTGCGGTCGTGACTTTCGAGCTCACCATTCTGTTCTCGGCGCTCGCCATGCTGGTCGGGATGCTGTGGCAGAACGGGCTGCCGCGGCTCAGCTATCCCGTGTTCAACGGCGAAAGGTTTCACCGTGCCAGCAAGGACCGCTTCTTCCTTTGCGTCGGCGCTGACGATGCGAGGTTCGAGGCGGGCGAGACGTTGGCGTTTCTCAGCGGGACCGGCGCGCTGTCGGTGGAGCTGGTGCCGGAATGAGCAGGCTTCTGGTCATCGTTGCGCTTGCCGGTCTGCTCGCCGCCTGTGATCAGAACATGGACGAGCAGCCGCGCTACAGCGAATATTCGCGCGCGCCGCTGTTTCGCGGCGGCGTGCTGCGGCCGCCGCCGGCGAACACCGTCGCTCGCGACGATCTGGACCGGGAGAAGGCGGCTCATACCAGGCCTGCGCTTTCGGCCGCGCTGCTCGCGCGGGGACGCGAGCGCTTCGGCATATTTTGCCAGCCCTGCCATGGCGCCGGCGGTGACGGAAACGGCATCGTCGTCCAGCGCGGCATGCCGCGGCCGACGAGCTATCACGACGACCGGCTGCGTAACGCGGAAGACCAATATTTCTTCGACGTCATCACCAAAGGCCATGGCGCGATGTACTCCTATGCGGCCCGCGTACCGCCGGCGGATCGCTGGGCGATCGTCGCCTATATCCGCGCGCTTCAGCTCAGCCGTCACGCCTCGCTCGACGACGTGCCGGCGGACGAGCGCGCCAGGCTGGAGAGCCGGCCATGAGAATGTCCAGCAGCCCAAGAAGCGTGGTGGCCGTGGTGTCGGGCCTGGTCCTGATCGCGGGATTTGTGATCGATGCCAGGTCGACCGCTTCAGCCTATCTCGTCGCCTGGAGCGCCTGGGGTGCCATTCCGATCGGCGCACTTATTGTCTTCATGACCAGCTATCTGGTGCGGCGGCGCTGGACCGAGACGCTGCATCCGGTCTTCGTCGCGACATCAGGCATCCTGCCTGTCGCCGCGCTGACGTTCATTCCGGTCCTGCTCTTCATGAAGGAGATCTATCCCGCCATCGCGGATGGATCCTCATTGCCGCCGTTCAAGGCGCACTGGTTCGTGCCGTGGTTCTTCGTGCTGCGGACGGTGCTCTATTTCCTGATCTGGATTGCGCTCGCCCATTGGCTCCGGCGCGCCTGGCGCCATGACGAGGCCATGGTCCGCGCCGCCTCCGTTGGAGCGATCGCATGGACTCTCACCGTGTCGTTTGCCGGGGTCGACTGGTTCGAATCGCTGCAACCGGAATTTCACTCGTCGATCTACGGCCTCATCGTACTCAGCTTCCTGCTGGTGAACGGAACGGCCTTCGTGATCGCCGCCGGCTTGTTGTCGACGCAACAGATCGGCCCGAGCCGCGGCTACAGCGGACTTCTGCTCTCGGTGCTGCTGCTGTGGTGCTACCTCCATGCCATGCAGTACATCGTGATCTGGTCGGGCAACATTCCCAAGGAGGTCACCTGGTATCTGGTGCGATCCCAGCACGGGTGGCAGTTCGTCCTGGCGGCGCTCTCATTCGGGCAATTCGTCTTCCCGTTCTGCGCGATGCTCAGCAGCCGGGTGCGGTCGGACCCGCATTGGCTGCTGGCGCTGTGCGGGTTGACGCTCGCCATGCGCTGGCTCGAAGCCGCAATTCTGATCCTGCCGGCCATTCACGGCCTGTCCCTGACGGTCACCGGCGCGATGTTGATTGCGGCAACGCTGTTCCTCGGCGCGGTGTTTTGGCTGGCGTTCGACGCTGATCTCGCGCGGTCTGCAGAACCAGAGCCTTTGGGCGCTATCTGGTGGCGTGCTCGCGCCGCAGCAGCAGGCCGATCAGCAGGGCAAGGACGATGACACTGAGTGACGACGTCGCGATCAGCAGCCGCCGCGCCGCGAGCGTATAGGTGCCGCTCGCGGGATCGAAGCCATAGCAGAGCAGATGGATCTGGTCGGTCCATCCGCCGACATGCCCCTGGCCCGCTTCGACCAGGGCAAGACGCAGGCTGGTGGCATCGACCGCGAGAGCCGAGAGCGCGCGCGAAATCCGCCCGTCCGGCGTCACCACGAAGGCCGCGGCGGGGTGGGCATATTGGTCATGCTCGCGATCATAGACGGGCTGCACGCCGAACGCGCCGGTGAGAGCGCCGATCTCAGGCGCTGCCGCGCGCAAAAACGCGCTGTGCTCGGCGAGCCCGCCCCTTGGGCTGAGCTGCGCATTCTTCATCGTCAACGCCTGGGCGGCCGTGTCCTTGGCATCGAAGCCGGTCACGATCAACCGGAAGTCCTTGCCGGCGCTCAAGCCCGTATCGGCCAGCGCGTTCGAGACGATCGAGATGGCCGGCCCGCACAGCGTTTCGCAGGTGTAGTCGGCCAGGATCCAGACGGTGGGGACGCCGCCAAGCCAATCCTGCAGCGGTGCGCGGCGATCGTTGATGTCGTTCATCTGGATCTGCAAAGGCAGTTGCGCATTCGTGGGACGCGCGAGGACGGCCTGCTCGAGCTGCGGGGCGGTGAGGGCTTGGGTCGCCACGGGCATCGCGATCCATGCGACGAGCGCGACGATCCATCCAGGGGCCCGCGCACGGGCTCGTCTTCCGGGCACATCATCAGAGCATTGGGCGGGCAATGTGTGCATCCCGGGCGATCGGTGCGGGTGAGGCGGGTGACCAGAAACGGCTTGCAGCTATCCGCGTCGGGCAATGCTCACCCGAGAGCTTGGTTCCTGGGCGGCCACCGGCAGCTACAATAGGGCTGCCGGATTCACATAACCTAATGCATGAAGCAGAGAGACCCGTCAAAATCCCGGCGGGACCCTGGGGTGAATGACGATGGATCGCGTCGAAAAAATTTTCGTCGGGACGGCGATTACGGGCTTTCTCATTATGCTCGGGGCAATCATATGGATGACGTTAAGCTAGCGGGCAGGGCGGCCTCGGCGTTGCGCATCACCCTGCCATATCTTGCGGTATTCATCTGCATCGCGGTCGCCGCGTGGCTGACCTGGAGCAGGCTGCTCTAGGCCAGACCGGTTGGCCTCGACGATGCGCGTCACATCTGCCGGGAGCTGATCAATGCGCCGAGCCCGCGGATCATCGCCGCAACATCAACAGGCTTTTCCCAGAGCAAGACATCGTGGAATTCAGGTGCAATGCTGACCTTGTCATAGCCCGTCGTGAACACGAAGGGTACGTGACGCGCCCGGAGCTCCTGCGCGATGGGAAAGGCCATTTCGTCGCGAATGTTCACGTCGAGCACCGCACCATCGACGATCGAGCCATCATGGAGGATGCGCAGCGCATCCTCCAGCTCGCCGACCGGTCCGGCGACTTCGGCGCCGAACGATCGAAACGCCCGACTGATGTCATCGGCCAGGAAGTATTCGTCCTCCACGACGAGAATACGGCGTCCCGAGAGGGGCGCGCGCTCGCGGAACAAGGTTGCGGATGCCAACATGTTTCCTCCAGCGCATGAAAGACCATTGGAACATACGGCGAAGGGCCGCCTTGGTGCAAACGAAGCATGCGATGGCGGGTTCCCGATGAGCAACCGTGACATCATTGTAATCGGTGGCTCCGCCGGCGCCACCGCACCCCTGAAGCAAATTCTGGCGGCGTTGCCGCTCGACTTGCCGGCGGCGATCTTCATCGTCCTGCACATTCCAGCCCAGGGCATCGGCATCCTGTCCACGGTTGCCGCTGCGGCCGGGAGGCTGCCGGTGCATCAGGCCGTCGACGGGATGACCTTCGAGCGCGGCCATATCTATCTGGCCGCACCCGACCACCACCTCTTGCTATCAGGAGATCACCTCCAGCTCGGACGCGGTCCGCGCGAGAACATGGTCCGTCCGGCGATCGACGCCCTGTTCCGCTCCGCGGCGGTGCACCACGGTCCCCGCGTGATCGGAATCGTGCTGAGCGGCTTGCTGTCGGACGGCGTTGCCGGGCTCCATGCCATCAAGCGCTGCGGCGGGATGGCCTTGGTCCAGGATCCCGCCGATGCGATCTCGCCCGAAATGCCGCAGCGCGCCCTGGAGGCAACGATCCCCGATCTCTGTGTCCCCGCTGCAAAGCTCGGCGACGTGCTGTCTGATCTTGCCCGGGAGGAGCCGGGTAGTGCGCTCCCGGTGGCTCCCGACATCCGCCTGGAGGTCGAGATCGCGGCCGGTGAAAGGATCGGAGCCGGAAGCCTCACCAAGATCGCCGACCCCGCGGCGCTGACCTGTCCCAGTTGCGGTGGGGTGCTGTCCGCCGTGAAGGGCGGCCACCCGATGCGGTTTCGCTGCCAGGTCGGCCATGCCTATACCGCCGACGCGCTCGCCAAGGAGCAGGAGGGACAGGTCGATGAAGCCTTGCGGGTGGCGCTGCGGATCATCGAGGAGCGTGCTGAGCTGGTGCAGCGCATGGCGGACGATGGGCGGCGCAGCGGCCGCGCCGCAGTCGCCGAGATGTACGATGCGCGCGCCGCCGAATATCGCGAATATGCCGACATGATCCGGCGGGTCGTGCTACACTCATTCGACCCGGCGATCCGCCCGCGAGCGACCTGAGGCATCACCATGGCCACCTCCCTTGCCGAGCGGACGGAGCAGCTCCACGTTGAGCAGCGCCTTCTTGTCAAGGCGGATGGCGACATCGACGAAGGTTGGTTGCGGATTCGCAGCCAGGAGGATCTGGTGCGCGAGCTCCGGGCCGGCGGGCATGACACACGGCAGGCCGAAAGGCTGGTTGATCTGCTCAAGCAAACCTTGTTGGAATGGGAGCGGCACCGCACCTTGATCGTCCAGCGGGTCAACTACCTCCAGCGCGAGGTCGATTCCCTGGCGCCCACGGCCGGTTGATCGGGGCCGGATTGCGTCGTCGAATATGGCAAGCAATTCCCGCCATTCAGCTGTTGGGATACCTTGAAATTCTGCTATTCCATGAGCTTGGGATCCGCGATCCCGGAGAGCGAAAGTAGCGTCTGATATGGATGAAGTCGGCAAAGCGCCGGGAGACGGGGAGCGTCAGGTCAAGGCCCCATTGATCATTGGCGTGGGTGCGTCGGCCGGCGCAATCGACAGCATCGAGCGCTTCTTCGGAAAGCTGACGCTGGGCGACGACCAGGCCATCGTGCTGGTGCTTCAGAATCGTGAGGCGCTCTCCGACCAGCGGCTGCATGCCGTCATCCAGCGTGCCGAGGGAGCCCAACTCTCCAATATCACCGACGGGATGACGCTCGAAGGCGGGACGATCTATCTCAGCCCCATGGCCATGATCACCACCATCCACGGTGGCCGCCTCGCGGTGCGGAAGGCGGAGCAGGGGCCGGGCGAACGGGCCACCATCGACAGCTTCCTCGTGTCGCTGGCGGAGGAGCGCGCCGAGCAATCCATCGGGGTGCTGCTCAGCGGAACCGACGGCGACGGCACGTTGGGCGCAGCCACCCTGAAGGATCACGGCGGCCTGGCAATCGCGGAAAAGGGCGCCGACGAGGATTTCAAGCATCTGGCCGACAGCAGCAACCCTGCAGCCATCGCCGACTATGTGCTGTCGCCTGAGGACATTCCCGAGCATATCCAGGTCTACGCGCGCCATCTGCGGCGCCTGGAGGAGAAGCAGGGTTTCGACGAGGTGCTGGCGGCCGCCGCGAGCTCGCTGTCACGCATCGCCGACATCCTGCGCAACAAGACCGGCAACGATTTCCACGGCTACAAGCAGAACACGTTTCTGCGCCGCGTTCAGCGCCGCATGCAGGTGGTGCAGATCGATGAGATCACCTCCTATGTCGATTTCCTGCGCAACGACAAGGACGAGGCGCAGAACCTCTTCAACGATCTTCTGATCGGCGTCACCGAGTTCTTTCGCGACAAGCGCGAATTCGAGGTGCTCGAGACGCAGATTATTCCGAAGATCTTCGAGAACAAGGGAATCGGGCAGCAGGTCCGTGTCTGGGTGCTCGGCTGCGCCACCGGCGAGGAAGCCTATTCGATCGGCATCCTGTTGCGGGAGCATATGGCGACGCTGGACTCTGCTCCGCAGGTCCAGATTTTCGCCACCGATATCGACGGAAGGGCGCTTGCGACCGCACGTGTCGGACGCTACCGCACCAATATCGAACAGGACATGACCCCCGAGCGCCTGGCGCGCTGGTTCGTCCGCGAGGGCGATACCTATTGCGTGGTCAAGGAACTCAGGGAGATGTGCATCTTCTCCCAGCACAACGTGATCAAGGACGCGCCGTTCTCGAAGCTCGATCTGGTCTCCTGCCGCAACTTGCTCATCTATCTGAACGCAGAGCTTCAGAACCGGGTCATCCCGCTGTTTCATTTTGCGTTGCTGCCGGACCGCTACTTGTTCCTCGGCAATTCCGAAAACGTGACGCGACATCCGAAGCTGTTCGCGCCGGTCGATCGTCGCGCCCGCATCTTCAGGAAGCTCGAGACCGGTACGCGGCTGCCGCCCGAGTTTCCGATTTCGACCGCGGCGGGTCGCGCTCCGGTCGAGGTGCCGCCGATCCGCTCCTTCGGTCCCGACGTCGGGCTGGAGCGCCGTGCGCAGCGGATCGCCGAGCGCTATGCGCCGGCCTATGTGATCACGGACGACAATTTCCAGATCCTGCACTTTTCCGGCCGCACGGGGCGCTATATCGAGCCGACGGCGGGCGCCGCCTCGCTCGATCTGCTTCAACTCGTGCATCGCGACCTCCGGCTGGAATTGCGGACGACGCTGAGCCGCGCCGCCGAGACCAACGAACCCGCTCATGCCGAGCAGATCCAGCTTGGCGTCAACGGCCATAGAGTGCTCGTCGACATCACGGTCGAGCCGATCCAGGACGGCGCCGGCGGTCACCGAAACTTCGTCGTGCTGTTCAAGGACGGTCCGCCGCGCGGCCTGGAAGCAAGCGATGGCAATGCCGGCAGCCTGGTGCGAACCGAGCATGTCGAGCGGCTCGAGAGCGATTTGCGGGCAACCCGTGAACGTCTCCAGGCAACGATCGAGGAGCTCGAGAGCACCAACGAGGAACTGAAATCCTCGAACGAGGAATACCAGTCGCTCAACGAAGAGCTGCAATCCGCCAATGAGGAACTCGAGACCTCGCGCGAGGAATTGCAATCGGTCAACGAGGAGCTGACTACAGTCAATGGCGAGCTGGCCCACCGTGTTCAGGAGCTGACCCGCGCCACCAGCGACTTGAAGAATTTTCTGGAAAGCACGCAGATCGCGACTGTCTTCCTGGACAACGATCTGCGCGTGATGAACTTCACGCCCGCGATCACCCAGATCCTGCATCTGGTGGAGACCGATACCGGCCGCCCCATCGCGCACATCAAGGCGCGCATTCCGATCGAGGAGCTCTACGATGACGTGCGTCGCGTGCTGCGCACGCTGGCCAGCGCCGAGCGCGAGCTGACTGCGCCGGACAGCGGCACGCGGTATATCGTCCGCATTCTGCCCTATCGCAGCATCGACAATTTCATTGCCGGCGTGGTCATCACCTTCATCGACGTCACGGCGATCACGCGCGCGGAAGAGCGGCAGCGCCTTCTGCTCGCCGAGCTTCAGCATCGCGTGCGCAACACGCTCGGCGTTGTCAGGTCGATCGCGCGCCGTTCCGCAGAGACGAGCTCGACCGTCGAGGAATATTCAGCACATCTCGACGGCCGGCTGAACGCCTTTGCGCGGACGCAGGCGCTGGTGACGCGCGATCCCGAGGGCGGCGTCGATCTGGAATATCTCGTTGTCGAGGAGCTTCTCGCGTATAACGCGCGCGAGGGCGAACAGATGCGCGTGTCCGGGCCGGCGGTCCGTTTCCAGCCCAAGGCGGCGGAGACCTTTGCACTTGCCATCCACGAACTGGCCACCAATGCGCTCAAATATGGTGCGCTGGGCCAACCCTCGGGACGCCTGGAAATTTCCTGGCGCATCGACGAAGCGTCGACCCCGCCGCAACTGTTGTTCGACTGGCGCGAGCGGGGTGGGCCGGCCGTGGCGCAGCCGGCACGCAAGGGTTTTGGTTCGGAGCTTCTGGAGCGCACTTTGGCGTTCGACCTGAAGGGGCACACGACCATGTCCTTCAACGGGGCGGGGCTTCACTGCCAGATCGCGATTCCACTGACCAAGAGAACCTTTCACACGCCTTCGATGGACGGCTGATGCGCTCCCACGGCACCGATGGAGGTCTTGCACATGCGGTGATCCGCCGCCTCAATGTGTTGCGGCCCCTGTCCGAGGAAGCGGTCGCGGCGCTCGAGCACGCCATTCTCGAAGGTCTGTTTCGGGCGGGGCCGGGCGAGGATCTGGTTGCCGAAGGCGATCCGGTCGACAGCGTCCGGGTCGTGCTCTCGGGCTGGCTGTTCCGCCACAAGACGCTCGAGGACGGCCGGCGGCAGATCGTCAACTTCATCTTGCCCGGCGAGACCTGCGACGCCCATGCTTATCTGCTGCCGACGATCGACCATTCGATCACCACGGCCACGGCGGTTTCTTACGCCGAGATCAAACGCGCGCGTTTCGAGAAGCTCATAGCGAACGAGCGAACGCTTGCCGAAGCCTTCATGTGCGAGACGATATTGAACAATGCGATCCAGCGCGAGTGGGCGATCAATCTCGGACGTCGTGTCGCACTGGAGAAGGTCGCCCATCTGTTCTGCGAAATCTACGAGCGGCTTCGCCCGGTCGGACTGGTCGACGGTACTTCGTGCAGCTTCCCGATAACCCAGATGGATCTGGCCGACGCAACCGGGCTTTCCGTCGTCCACCTCAATCGCACCATCCAGGAACTGAGGGCGTCCGGGCTGATCACGCTGCGGGAGCGGACTCTGACGATTCCGGATCTGGATGCACTCAAGAGCGCGGCGCTGTTTTCACCGGGCTATTTGCAGCTCTACCGGTGAAGCTGATCGAGAAGCGTTTTCCACTCGCCACATTCGCCGAGGCCTTCAGCACCGCGTAAATTCACGCGGCGTTAACCTATGGAAATGCGGGAACCCGCGGCCGCACCCGAAGCTGCATCGGTCCGGGGCCTTTCGACTGACGTCACATCAGCCCGGGCGCCTGACCTCCAGATGGGGAGAATGATGATGCGGAGCGTCAAACACTATCGCGCCTTTCAAATTGATCCGGACGGGCATGTGTTCGGCTGCATCAATCTTGTCTGCGGTGACGACGAGCAAGCCAAGCGCGAAGCAGCCGCGCTCGTCCTCGTCCACCGCATCGAGCTATGGCGGCTCGACAGCCGCATCGCCCAGTTCGATCGTCCCCAGGAGATCGCCCGGCAAGAGGCACCTTTGGACGCTTAGGAACCGCGCGCGGCAATTCGGGTTGGTCGGATCGGACCAATCGATCGAGGACCCAGCATGGCGGATCCAGACGTTCGCAAGGGGATGCCGCCCGTCAAGCTGTCGCGTGAGGAATTCGAAAGCCGCTACAAGAGCCAGTTCGTCGATCCTGCCTTCGCTCCGCTCGCTCGCGAACTCGGCGCAATCGTCGGCGCCGCCTGGGATGCCTATAGCCATTCGCGCAAGGCGCCGATGACGCGCAAGGCGGGCGCAGGCTTTGCTGATCCCGACTACGATCTCGCCGTCGACTGGCTGGCCGCGCGCGATGCCGTCCTCGAAGCGCAGCGGCGGCACGACGATGCCGGAGCGACGCCGCGCATTCTCCTCATCAACGGCTCGGCGCGCAGCGAGCACACCTGTCCCGGCGAGATGTCCAAGACGTGGCGGATGGTCAAGCTCGCCGAGCCGGTTTTCACCGAGATGGGCTTTGCCGTCGACATCCTCGATCTCTCCCGCCTGACGTCCGAGTTCGGCAAGCACATTCATCCCTGCAAATCCTGCGTCTCCACCGCCATGCCGCTCTGCCACTGGCCGTGCAGTTGCTATCCGAACTATTCGCTGGGCCAGACCAGCGACTGGATGAACGAGATCTATCCGCTCTGGGTTGCCGCGCATGGCATCCTGATCGTGACGCCGGTGAACTGGTATCACGTGCCGGGCGGTCTCAAGGCGATGATGGATCGGCTGGTCTGCGCCGACGGCGGCAATCCGGACCCGACATCGACGCACGGCAAGAAGGCCGCCGAAGCAAAGGCGCTGGAGCTGAAGGGCTGGCCCTATCCGCGTCATCTCGCCGGCCGCCATTTCGGCCTCATCGTTCACGGCGACAGCGTCGGCGCCGAGGGCGTTCGCCGAACGCTGTCCGACTGGCTGACCGACATGCATCTGATCTCCACGGGCCGCTTCGGTGAGATGGACGGCTACGTCGGCTACATGGAGCCATATGCGACCTCTCACCGGGAGCTGGACGAAGATCGTGCGTTTCAGCAGGAGGTGCTGAATGCAGCCAAGACGCTTGGCCGCGCTGTGAAGCTCGCCCGGAGCGGGCAGCTGTTGGAACCGGGTGCCGGTCTCGAAGAGCCGGCCCCGAAATGACCGCCTGAAAGGACGACGAATGCTGGAAGAGAAGCTCAGGGAAGCCATCGTCGGAGAGCTCAAGCGTCAGGCGGCCAACCGGCCGCAGGCGCTGAAGGTCGAGGGCTCTGCGGAAGAGCTGATCGTCAACGGAAAGATCGACTTGGCCGACCTCGTCATGGTGATCGTCGGCTCGGTCGCCGGCGGCCCATAGCGCTAAAGCATCGCCTTGAGCTTCAGCGCATCGGCAGGGGCCGCGCTCTTCTGGTCGTTGTCGAAATAGACATAGACGTCGCAGCCTTGCCGCTTCCAGGATGTGATGCGCCGCGCCCATTGCGTCAGTGTCGAGCGGCCATAGTGGCCGTAATAGCGTCCGCCCGGGCCGTGGCCGCGCACATAGACGAAATCTGCCGTACGCTTCCAGGGCGCCGGTGCATCGTGATGGTCCGACAGGCAGAGCGAGATGTTCTGGTCAGCGAGCATCCTGAGAATGCGGGGTTGGTACCAGCTTGGGTGTCGAAATTCGAAGCTATAGCGGCGCTTCTTGGTGAGCAGCTTGAAGAACGATGCGAGCCTGTCGGGATTTGCCTCGAACCGGGGCGGCAACTGAAACAGGATCGGTCCGGCTTTGCCGCCCAAAGAGGAGATGCGATCCTCCAGCAATGCGAGGCTGTTTTCGCTGGCGTCGGACAGGCGCTTCCAATGCGTGATGAATTTGGATGCCTTCCAGGTGAAGACAAAATCCTCATCCGTCTGATCCCGCCATGCCTTCACGGCTTGCGGTGTCGGTGTCCGGTAGAACACGCCGTTGAGCTCGGTCGTCTCGAACCGGCTGGCATAGTAGCGAAGCTGCTCTTTCAGAGGCAGGCCATCCGGAAAGAAGGGACCGCGCCATGAATCGTAGTGCCAGCCGGAAGTACCGATCAGTACGCGTGACATCTCTGATAGCCGCTGTTGGTCGCGGTCGATCGAGCCGAGTCTCCTGCGAACAACGCCCTCGGCCGTTAGCGCCGCTTGGTCGCGCGAGCCTTGGTCGCGCGGCGATTATAGGGCGAACGATTGACCGGCTTGAGCGAGATACCTTCGCGTTGCGCCTTGCTGCGGATCGCGGCGATCGGGCGCTGAAGCTTGATGCTCATGACGCCGGTGGGCGTATTTCCCTTCGCGAGCTGCCGCAACATCTTGACGTCGGCCGTCGACCACGGCTGACGCGAGCGACGCTTGTACGAAGGGTTTGCTTTGCGCGGTCCCTTCTTGCCGATCGGCGAGCCGGGCCGCTTCCAGGTTGCTGTGCGTGCCATGTTGATCCTCCTGGAATCCTAAAGCACGAATCAGGGGGTTGGTTCCGACATCGGCTGCGTGCGCCCACGAAGCCAGCCGCGATCACAACTCTATCCTGCGGCCGAGTTCGACCAGCGCATTGCTGGGCATCTGGAACCGATCCACGGCATGTGCGGAATTGCGAACCATGAAGCCGAACAGGCTCGTTCGCCAGCGCGACAGCAGTGAGCTGCCGGGGCGATTGACCGGATCGTATCGCTCGACATAGTAGGTGGGCCGCTCCCAGGCGGGCAGCCCCTCGCGTTTTGCCTGTGCGATGACGGAGGGAAGATCGGGAATCTCGACGAAGCCGAAACGGACCATCATGTGCCACACGCCTTCGCCGAGCTGCTCGCATTTGACGCGATCGGGCGCGCTGATGCGCGGCACGGCTTCGAAACTGACGGTGAGGGCGATCACGGTCTGATGCAGCGACCGGGTCTGTCTCACGTAATTGACGATCATCGGCGGCACCCCCGTGCCAAGGCGCGTCAGGAACACGCCGGTCCCCGAGATCCGCGCGATATTTTCCTCGGCGAGCCGGGTGATGAATGCTTCGATTGGCTCCGAGCGCGCGGCATTCCGGCGATGCAGCCTGGCGACGCCGTCGTGCCAAACGAGCATGGCGGTAAACACCAGCGCACCGAAGGCGAGGGGTATCCATCCTCCGTCCAGGATCTTGAGCAGGTTGGCTCCAAAGAATGCCAGATCGACGATGCCGAGGGCACCGGCCAGGGCGATCGATCGCCAGATGCTCCAATGCCAGCGCGCGTGCATGACTGCGAACAAGAGCACCGTGGTGAGCACCATGGTGGTGGAGACGGCGGTCCCGTACGCACCCGCAAGACGGTCCGAGCTGCCAAATCCGATCGTGAGCGCGATGGTCAGGATCATCATGGTCCAGTTCACGAACGGAGCGTAGATCTGACCGTATTGGTCGGCGGAAGTCTGGAAGATCTGGACGCCCGGAAACCAGCCGAGCTGCATGGCTTGCCTGGTCATCGAGAACGAGCCGGTGATGATGGCCTGGCTGGCAATGATCGTCGCCAGCGTTGCAAGAAGGACCAGCGGGTAGACCGCCCAGGCCGGCGCCAGCAGGAAGAAAGGATTGCCGTCATTGTTTGGCGCATCGACGAAATTGCCGACTTGCCCGGCATAGTTCAGGACCAGGCCCGGGAGCACGATGCTGAACCAGGCGAGCCTGATGGGGGCCCGGCCGACATGTCCCATGTCTGCATAAAGCGCCTCGCCGCCGGTCAGGGCGAGAAACACGCCGCCAAGCAGGGCGAAGCCGACGCGGCCGTGATCGAAGAGCAGCTTGATGCCGTAGCTCGGGTTGAGTGCGGCCAGTACACCGACATGACGGGCGATGCCCAGCAACCCGAGCACTCCCATCGTGATAAACCAGAGCAGCATGATCGGGCCGAATGCCCGTCCGACGATTGCCGTGCCGCGGCTCTGGAGCGCGAACAGCCCGGTGAGGATCGCGACCGCGATCGGCATCGTGTACGGCTTGAAGACCGACGTCGCCACGTTCAAGCCTTCGACGGCACTCAAGACCGAGATGGCCGGCGTGATGATGCCATCGCCGTAGATCAAGGCGGCGCCGAACAGCCCGGCCATGATCAACCAGCGCCCTCGACGCGACCCGCGTGTCCCCGTGATCGCCATCAGCGCCAGGATGCCACCTTCGCCGTGATTGTCGGCGCGCATGACGAAGAGGCCGTATTTGATCGAGATGGTGATGATCAGGGCCCAGATGATCAGCGACAGCGAGCCGAGCGCTGCCTCCGCGGAGAAGTCCTGGCCCATGATCTGCCTGATCGTTTGCAACGTATACAGGGGGCTCGTGCCCAGATCGCCGTAGACGATCCCGAGTGCAAGCAGGATCGTGGAGGGACTTGGCGATCGTTCGACGCGAGCTTGGGGGGAACCGGTCCCGCCGGTTTTGGCGCAAAGAGCTGATGTCGAGGTGCTAGACATCAGGCCGAACGGGATCGTTCGGATGTTGTGTCGTGATCCACCGGATTGAATCGGTCGCTGGGCATGACCGGTTAACGCGCGCCGCCGGGATTGTTCCGATTCACTGGCGGAGTTCCCATCGTGCACGGTGCAACGTGCGGCCGACCTACAGGCGGACGGCTTCACCGCTGCGAACGCTCTCGTCCGCGGCAAAGACGATCCGCAGTGAGTTGATCGCGTCCTCGTGATGTTCGGACAGGTCGATCTCGCCGCGGATCGCCCCGAGAAACAGCCGCTGCTCGCGCTCGCAGAGCTCCTGGTGGTGGGGTTCGTCGGCAGTCGAGAGGAGTTCGTCCTGCCTTGCGAAACGCCCCCCGGGGGTACGAGCCGCGTAATGAATACGAAGCGCGTTGGTCTGGGTATGGCTGTCGTGGTCCGCCGAACTCGCAGCCGGCCCGGTGCTCTCCTTCGCAACGATCGACACGCTGCCGTTCGGCCCGATGATGTCCTTCACGAAATGAGCGGTCTCGCTCATCATCGGTCCCCAGCCGACCTCGTACCAGCCGACCGATCCGTCGTCGAACACGATGTGAAGATGGCCGTAATTGTGCATGTCGGGCGCGATCTCGTCCGTGAGCCGCGCCCCGACGGCATGGACCATGACAGGACGCGCGCGCGTCACCTGGCACATGATGTCGACATAGTGGACGCCGCAATCGACGATCGGCGAAGTCGACAGCATGAGCTTCTTGTGGACCTCCCAGAAGGAGCCGTCCGATTGCTGGTTGAGGTTCATGCGCAGGACGAGCGGCTTTCCGAGCGTACGGCCGATCTCGACGAAGCGCGACCATGACGGGTGGACGCGCAGGATGTAGCCGATCAGCAGCGCCTTTCCGCTCGTCCGCGCGGCGTCGACCACGCGCCTGGCTGATACCAGGGTGTCGGCGAGGGGCTTTTCGCAGAACACATGCGCGCCGGCCGCGAAAGCCTGAAGCGCCATGGCGGCGTGATGTTCGGTGTAGGTACAAATCGCGACGGCATCCGGACGCAGCGTCGCGAGAGCCTCTTCGTATCGTTCGAAACGCGGCACACCGGGAAACTCGCCCTCGAGGTCGTGGCGCTCGGCCGCACGGGAGGTGCAGAGGCCTGCGAGCTCGAAGCCTTCGATCGCTCTGTAGGCGCGGGCGTGGCTGGTTCCCATGGTGCCGAGGCCAACGACGAGAACGCGAACTCGCTGTTCGGTCGAAACGGTTGGCGAGGGCATGGCTCAAATCCTTCAGTCGAAACAATGCCAGGTCGATCCGTGAATCAGGAATTGCCAGCAGATGGGCTACCCTCGATCCAGGTTTGGAGCACGCGCAAGTCGTCGCCGAGATGCACGAGGCTCGCCAGACATCCGGGCGCGATGCGGCCGAGCTCGGTTTCACGCCGCAGAAATGTCGCCGGAACGCGCGACGCCATTGCGAGGGCATCGGCGAGATCGAGCCCCACGACATTGACTGCATAGCGCACGGCCCCGTCCATTGTCAGAACCGAACCGGCGAGCGTTCCGTCGTCGAGGCGCAGGCAGCCGTCTGCGCACGTCACGCGGCGGCCCTGGAGATCGAAATTGTCGGGTCCACCGGCGGCCGGCGGCATCGCGTCGGTGATCAACATGAACCGATCGTGCCGCTTGGCGGCAAGGGCGACGCGCAGGTTCGCCGCGTGGACATGATGGCCATCGGCGATGATGCCGACGAACGCTTCGTCGAGATCGAGCGCGGCACCAACCATACCCGGCTCGCGTCCGACCGGCGCACTCATCGCATTGAACAAATGGGTGAACGCGCGCGCGCCCGCGCCGACGGCGGCGCGCGCCTCCTCGTAGCTCGCTTCCGAATGGCCGAGCGAGACGAGCACGCCGTGCCCGGCGAGTTCGGCGATGCTTTCCACGCTGATCCGATTGGGTGCGAGCGTCAGCATGACCGCGCCGCAATTCGCGTTGGCGATCGTCGTGAGGTCGCTGGCCTCGAGGCTGCGGATGTATTTCAGCTCGTGCGCGCCCTTGCGGCGCGGGTCGAGGAACGGCCCTTCCAGATGGATGCCGAGGGTCGCCCGGGTCAGATGCCGTGCCTCGCGCGTTGCGGCAATCGCCGACGCCATCACTTGCGGCGCATCGGTGACCAGCGTCGGCAGCAGCCCGACGGTCCCGTATCTGCGATGTGCGGCGGCGATGCGGGCGATGCCTTCGGGCGTCGGATCCTCGTTGAACAGGACCCCGCCGCCACCATTGACCTGGACGTCGATATAGCCGGGCGCAAGCAGGCCGCCGCCGAGATCGCGCACGGCACCGTCAGGCCTCTCGGAGTAAGGGACGATTGCGGCGATGCGCTCGCCTTCGATGACAACGGCATGGTCATCGAGAAAGCGTTCGCCGTCGAAAATTCGCGCGCCGGACAGAACGATCATCAGACGGTCTCCGTCACCTTGCGCAGATTGCGCGGGCGGTCAGGATCGCGACCGAGGCGAAGCGCAAGCGCCTCGACAAGGCGGTAGAAGCGGTGGATCATGACGATCGGCTCCAGCAGGGTCGCCTCGACCTTTGCCGTGGCGAGGCGATGCGCCTCGTCACCGCCGCCCGCCTCGATTGCAATCACCGTGGCGCCGGCATCGGCGAGAGCCGTGAGCGTCGGCAGCATGCCTTCGCGCGCCGCGTCCGACGGCACGAAGGCGATGACGGGAAAGCCTGAGGCCACAAGTTCAGCCGGGCCATGCAGTACCTCGGCGGCGGAGTAGGCCTCGGCATGAATCGCGCAGGTTTCCTTGAGCTTCAGCGCCGCCTCCGCGGCGATCGCGAGCGTGGCGCCGCGGCCCAGCACGAAAGCGCTGCGCGCATTGGCGAGTTGTTCCAGCATCGCCGCGGGCGGCGGCGCCGCTTGTCCGCGCAGCACATCCGGCAGGCCGGTGAGAGCGTCTGTGAGCAGCCGATCCTCGCGCCAGGCCGCGACGAGGCTCGCGCCCGCGACGAGGCCCGCCACCATCGATTTGGTCGCGGCGACGGAACGTTCCGTGCCGGCGCACAATGGCAGCAGCACTTCGGCCCCTTGCGCCAGCGGTGAGGCCACGTCGTTGACCAGCGCGACGGCCAGCGCACCGCCACTTCGCGCGGCGCGCTGCATTTCGATGATGTCCGGGCTGCGTCCCGATTGCGAGATCGCGACGGAAACGCCGCCTTCGAGCCGCATGGGCGTGCGATAAAGCGTCGCGATCGAGGGGCCGATGGAGGCACAGGGCACCCCCGAAACGATCTCGACGAGGTATTTCAGATAGAGCGCGCAGCAGTCGGACGAGCCGCGGCCAATGGTCGTGACGACAGGCGGATCGAGGGCGCGCAGACGCGTCCCGAGCTCAGCGAGCCGCTCGGCATTCTGGCCCAGCTGGCGCGCGACCGCATCGCCTGCCTCGCCGATCTCCTGAAGCATGTGCGTCGTCATCGGTGCGCCTTTCGGGCCGGCGGCGACAGCGTGAGCTCGGAGACGAAGTCGTAGGCGTCGGCGCGGTACCAGGATTTCGTGAATTCGACGCAGGATCCATCGGCGAGATAGGCGATGCGCTGGATATAGAGCGCCGGGCTGTCCGGTGCGACCCCGAGCAATTCCGCATCCGCTTGATCAACGAGGGTCGCGCGCAAGCGCTGCAGGCCCCGCGCGGGCCTGAAGCCGCGCGCGGAGAGCGCCTCGTAAAGCGAGCCGCCGACGGAGTTCTGTTCGGGAAGAAAGCGTATCGGCACGGCGGCGCGTTCGATCGCCATCGGTGAACCGTCGGCCAGGCGCAGGCGCCCGAGCCGGAATACGCGTTCGTTCGGCCGCACGCCAAGCATCATGGCCTCTTCCGGCGTCGGCAGGAACACCCCGCGTTCGAGCTCGCGCGAACTCGCCTCCAATCCGCGCAGCCGCATGTCTTCCGTGAAGCTCGTCAGGCGCGACGAGGGCTGCTCGACGCGCGGGGTCGCGCGATGGATGAAAGTGCCGGCGCCATGGCGGTGAAACAGCACGCCCTCGGCGATCAGATCGGCAATCGCCTTGCGCAGCGTGGTTCGCGACACGTCGAGCAGATCGCACAATATGCGCTCGGCCGGAAGCAATTGCGTCTCCGCGAAGCGTCCCGTCTCGATCTCGCGCCGAAGCGCGTCGACCACGGCACGATAGAGTTTCTGGCCCGGCGCGGTTTCGACCGTCAGGGACATGCCGCGTCCTCCGGGAGCGTTCCGCCGGCGAGCAGGATCGCGCCGTCGACCGCGTCGCGCCGCGGCGGAGCGAGGCGCTTGGCCACATCAGGCGGCAAAAAGGGACGCAAGGGCTCGCCGAAGCCGCCGGCAAGCGCGATGCGCTCGGCGCCGAGGGCGCTCAGCGCGTTCGCGAGCGCTGCAATCGCGCTGGCTGCTTCGCCGACGATTTCACGCGCGCGCATATCCCCTGACCTGGCGACGTCCAGGATCTGGGGCGCGAAGGCGCCGTAGTCTCTGGGCCTCGCGTCCGCTGCCCAGCGGCTCATCCGCAATGGATCGTCACCGAAATGGCGCGCGAGCGCCTGCGCAAGCCCGCTCATCGGCTCGAGGCCATCGATCGCCCGCAGCGTCGCGCGCAGCGCCGACTCGCCGAGGCGCGCGGCAGATCCGTCGTCGCCGAGCCAGAAACCGCGGCCGCCGATGATGGCCGTTCGAGCTCCGACGCGCGCGATGCCCGCCGAGCCGGTGCCCGCGATGATCAGGCCGCCGTCACCGAGGCCATTGGCGCCGACGCAGGCTGCGACCGCATCATTGACCGCGACGATGCGCGCAAAACCGGGCAGGGCGGCGGAGACGCGCTCTGCTTCCTTGTCATCCGAAAGCCCGGCAAGGCTGAGCCCGACGGCGATCTCGTGCCTTGGCGCGCCGGCAGCAATTGCGGAGTCCATCGTTTCGCGGACGACGCGCATGGCCTCGTCGAAATCGAGATAGATGTTCGAAGCCGGCCCGAGGCCATGCCCGAGCTCGCGGCCCGACGAATCCCGCAGTCTCGCGCGGCAGCGCGTCCCGCCGCCGTCCACACCGAGAAAGAACTGGGCCGTCGCCGTCGCCAAGGAGCCTCCTAAAAAATTTCTTAACGCCTCTAGACAAGAGGTATGTCACGTGGCTAAAACAAATACAAGAGGTATCTACCATTGGTATTCACGATGTCGGTACTGCGGAGCTCGGAGGCGGACGGGGAGGCGCGCGGCGGTACGACCGGCGCCGAGGCGCTGTTCGCTGAGGCGATGCTCGCATCCTACCGTCGGGCGATCGCTTCCGTGACGGCTGCCACCGGCGACATCCGCGCCGCCGCGCTTCGCCTTGCTGCGATCTGGCGAGCAGGCGGGCGTCTGGTCTATGCGGGCGCAGGCTCCTCCGGTCTTGCGGCCGCCGAAGATGCCGCCGAGCTTCCCGGTACCTTCGGCCTCGATGAGGGCCGTATCGCAATTGTTCTGCCCGGCGGCATCGCCGAGCCGTTCCGCATTGATGGCGCCGCGGAGGACGATGCCGCAGCCGGCGAGCGGGCTATGACAGCGCTCGGCGATCTCTCCCGGGATGCCGTGATTGTCGTATCGGCGAGTGGCTCGACGCCGTTCACCGTCGCAGCCGCCGCCGCGGCGCGTCGCCGCGGCGCTTTCGTGGTCGCGATCGCGCATCGGCTAGGTTCACCCTTGCTCGTCGGTGCCGACGTGTCGATTCTGCTCGAAAGCGGGGAGGAGGCGCTGCGCGGCTCGACCCGGCTTGCGGCCGGCGCAGCGCAAAAGGCCGCGCTCGGCATGCTCTCATCACTGATGGGATTCGATTTGGGACACATCCACCAGGGCCTCATGGTCAACCTGAAGGCCGACAATGCCAAATTGCGCGAACGGGCGCGGGGGATCGTCGCAACAATCGCCGGCGTCAGCGATGCCAAGGCGGAAGCGGCGCTGCGGCAGGCCGGCGGCGAGGTCAAGCCGGCAATCCTGATTGCCTGCGGTATCGTCAGCATGAGCGAAGCCGTCGGGCGGCTCGCTGTTGCGGAAGGTCGGATCGACGCAGCGTTGCGTCAATGGAATCACGGGCGAAAACCCGAACAAGGGAGCGTAGGATGAGACGGACATTCAAGGCTGCAATGGGAGCTGAGGTTGCCGCGTTGGCGTTGCTTGCGGGGCTTGCGTCGGCCCAGGCAGGCTCGTTGAAGATCGAGAGCTGGCGCAACGACGATGCCGACATCTGGAACTCGAAGATCATTCCCGCCTTCAATAAGCATTATCCCGACATCAAGATCGAGTTCGCGCCATCGGCGCCCAAGGAATACAACGCCGCCCTCAACGCGCGGCTCGATGGCGGCACCGCCGGCGACCTCATCACATGCCGTCCGTTCGACGCCTCGCTCGCGCTCTATCAGAAGCATCAGCTCGACGCGGTCGACGGCCTCAATGGCATGGACAATTTCTCCGATGTCGCGAAGGCCGCATGGCAAACCGATGACGGCAAAACCACCTTCTGCGTGCCGATCGCGTCCGTCATCGCGGGGTTCATCTACAACAAGGAAGCCTTCGCCAAGGTCGGCGTGTCCGAGCCGAAGACGCTCGAGGAATTCCACGCCGTGCTCGACAAGCTGAAGAAGGACGGGACCTATGTCCCGCTGGTGATGGGCACGGCGGACCAGTGGGAGGCCGCGACCATGGGATTCCAGAACATCGGTCCCGACTATTGGAAGGGCGAGACCGGTCGCGCCAACCTGATTGCGGGCAAGGAGAAGCTGACGGATCCGCAATACATCGCGGCCTTCAAGGAGATCGCAAGCTGGGCGCCCTATCTCGGGTCGGGCTTTCAGGCGCAGACCTATGCTGACAGTCAGAACCTGTTCTCGCTCGGCAAGGGCGCGATCTATGCGGCTGGCTCGTGGGACATCTCGACGTTCCGCGGACAGGCGAAGTTCGCCATGGGTGCATTCCCGCCGCCGCAGCCGGCCGGCACGACGGATTGCTACATTTCCGATCACACCGACATCGCGATGGGCGTCAACGCAGCGTCGAAGAACAAGGACGACGCCAAGAAGTTCCTGGAATGGCTGACCACGCCGGAATTCGCGACGATCTACGCCAATGCGCTTCCAGGCTTCTTCCCCCTCGCCAAGACTCCGGTGAAGGTCGACGACGACGTCGCGGCGACGATGGTCGGATGGCGTCAGACCTGCAAGTCGACGATCCGCAACTCGTATCAGATCCTGTCGCGCGGCACGCCGAATCTGGAAAACGAGCTTTGGAACGTTTCGGCGCAGGTCGTCAACGGCAAGCTGACGCCCGAGGCCGCCGGCAAGCAACTGCAGGATGGCCTCGACAAGTGGTACAAGCCCGCCAAGTGATACCAGTCCCTCTCTCCGCTTTGGCGGGGAGAGGGAATTTTTCTCGTTTGGTTCGATAGTTGCTGCACCCGCCGCGAGCCCATGGCGCAAGCCTCAAGCGCGGAGAGGGACGATAGCGCACGGTAGGTTCAATCTTTTCCGTCATGCCCGAATCGGTCTCGAACATCACCGCTCAGATGCCTCGCGCCAAGCTCGCGGGCCTTCTGCTGTTCTTTCTCGGACCGGCGGTCGCGATCTACACCTTGTTCTCGATCTATCCGCTCGTCGCGACCATGGCGCTATCCACCTACACAAGCGATCCGTCCGGCGCCCGGTCTTTCGTCGGGCTTGCCAACTTCAAAACGCTGCTCGGTGACGCGCTGTGGTCGAAGCCGTTCTGGAATGCCCTCGGCAACAATCTGATATTCTTCGCCGTGCATATGTGTGTTCAGAATCCCGTTGGCATCGCACTCGCGGGATTGCTGAGTCTGCCCGGCCTGAGGCTCAGGGGTTTTTATCGCACCGTGATGTTTCTCCCCACGATGCTTTCGGTCGTCATCGTCGGCTTCTCCTGGAATCTGATCCTTTCCCCGCTCTGGGGCGTCGCGGCCGGCGCGTTGAAGGCCGTGGGGCTGGGCTCACTGTTCGCTCCCTGGCTGGGGCTCGAATCGAGCGCACTCGTCACCCTGTCCCTCATCTCTGTCTGGCAATTCGTCGGCATTCCGATGATGTTGATCTACGCCGCGCTGCTCAACATCCCCGACGAGTTGATCGATGCGGCACGCGTCGACGGACTCGGACAGTTTCGCATCTTCTTCCACATCAAGCTTCCGCTCGTCCTGCCGACGATCAGCCTGGTCTCGGTCTTGACCTTTGTCGCCAACTTCAACGCTTTCGATCTGATCTACTCGGTCAAGGGCGCGCTCGCGGGGCCGAATTTCGCCACCGACATCCTGGGCACGTTTTTCTACCGCACCTTCTTCGGCAATCAGCTCCAGCTCGGCAATCCGACCATGGGCTCAGCGGTCGCGACCGTGATGTTTTTCATCATTCTCGTCGGCCTTTGCCTGTATCTCTTCTTCGTGCAGCGGCGCATTCGCCGTTACGCTTTCTGAGGTAGCTGGCATGACGACGGAGCAGCGTGCAAGAAGCCTCGGCGTCCACGTCGTCCTGATCGCCTATAGCCTCCTTGCGGTCGGTCCAATCCTGCTCGTGGTGATGAATTCGTTCAAGGTGCGCAACGCCATCTTCGGCAGCCCGCTCGCGCCGCCGGAGGCCGCGACCTTCAGCCTCATCGGCTATGAGAAGGTTTTCCGCTCCTCCCATATCCTGACCTACTATTCGAATTCGCTGATGGTGACCCTCGTCAGCATGGCGCTCGTGCTGCTGTTCGGCGCGATGGCGGCCTGGGCGCTGACCGAATACCGCTTTCGCGGTTCGACGGCGCTGGCACTGTTCCTGTCGATCGGCATCATGGTGCCGATCCGGCTTGGCTCCGTCGCGATCCTCAACATGATGCGGTCTGCCGGCCTCAACGACACGCTGACCGCCTTGATCCTCGTCTATGTCGCGCAAGGCCTGCCGATGTCGATCTTCATATTGAGCGAGTTCATTCAGCAAATTCCCAAGGACTTGCGCGACGCCGCGCGCTGCGACGGCGTGCCGGAAACCCGCATCTTCTTCGAGGTGGTCGCCCCTCTGCTGCGCCCGGCGATCGCGACGGTCGCGGTCTTCACCATCGTGCCGATCTGGAACGACCTTTGGTTTCCGTTGATCCTGACCTCGAGTGACTCCACGCATACGGTCACGCTGGGCGTGCAGCAGTTTCTGGGCCAGTACATCACCGACTGGAATTCGGTGCTCGCCGCACTGTCGATGGCGATCCTGCCGGTCGTCATCATCTACGTGATCCTCTCGCGCCAACTCATCGCAGGCCTCACCTCCGGCGCGGTCAAATAGGTTGTCAGAATGGCCAATCTGCGCATCGAGCACCTCCACAAGCGTTATGGCGCGACCACGGTGCTTAACGACGTCAATTTGAAGATCGAGGATGGCGAGTTCGTCGTTCTCGTGGGGCCGTCAGGCTGCGGCAAGTCGACGCTTCTGCGGATGATTGCCGGGCTCGACGGTGCATCGGGCGGCGACATTCATATCGCCGACAAACTCGTCAACACGCTCGCACCTGCCGATCGCGGCATCGCGATGGTGTTCCAGTCCTATGCGCTCTATCCTCACATGAACGTGCGCAAGAACATGACGTTCGGGTTGAAATTCACCGGGGTGCCGCCTGCCGAACGCGAGCGGCGCGTCACGGAAGCGGCCCGCATGCTGCGGCTCGACGAGTTGCTCGGGCGCTATCCGCGTGATCTCTCCGGCGGCCAGCGTCAGCGCGTTGCCATTGGCCGCGCGATCGTGCGCGAGCCTGCCGTTTTCCTGTTTGATGAGCCGCTCTCGAATCTCGATGCGGCCCTGCGCGTCTCGACGCGCGTCGAGATCGCGAATCTCCATCGAATGCTGAAGTCGACCATCGTCTATGTCACGCACGACCAGGTCGAGGCGATGACTCTCGCCGATCGTATCGTCGTGATGAACAAGGGTTGCATCGAGCAGGTCGGCAGGCCGCTGGATCTCTATTATGCACCCGCCAACCTGTTCGTCGCGGGCTTCATCGGCTCGCCTGCGATGAATTTCTTCGATGCTAAGGTTGCCAGCGTCGAAGGTGCATGCGCGCGTGTGGACGGAGGCGGCTTTCGCAGCTTCGACCTGCCGGCGACCTCATTGAAGATGGGCGATACGCTGACGGTCGGCGTTCGTCCGGAGCATCTTGGCAGGCGAGAGGACGGTTCCTTCACCGTGGAAGGCGTCGTCGAACTGGTCGAACGTCTCGGCGAATCCTCCTTCGCCTATGTGCGTCGCGCCGACGACAGGCTGTTCGTTGCCGAAGTCCGCGGTCGCCAGACGCCGACGCCCGGTGAGCGAATCGTACTCGCTGCGGCGAACCGGGATGTGCACGTCTTCGATGCCTCGGGCCTGCGGGTATCAAGTCCGACCAATGCTTAAGCGGCCGACCGGCGTTGGCGCGGGCTGATCGCAAGCGAGCTCCGCAGCGAGAGGGATCAATCGTGACGGATATCGTACGCTATCTCACCCATCCTCAGGTGAATATTGATCCGGCGATCCCCGTACCATCCTGGGGCTTGAGCGCGATCGGCAGACATCGCACCGAGGCGATCACAGCGACGCGCCAGCTCTCGCGTACGACGCGGATCATCGCCAGCGGCGAGCGGAAGGCCATCCAGACCGCGGAGATCATTGCGGCAAAGCTGAAGATCGATGTCGAGGTCCGGAAGGCGATGCACGAGAATGACCGATCGGCAACGGGCTTTCTGATGCAGGACGAGTTTCAAGCGGTCGCCAATCAGTTTTTTGCTCAGCCCCAGATCAGCGTTCGGGGCTGGGAGCGGGCTGTCGACGCCCAACTGCGCATCGTGCGCGAGGTCGAACAGGCCCTGGCTCGGAATGATCAGGGCGAGGTGCTCTTTGTCGGGCACGGCGGGGTGGGCACTCTGCTCTATTGCCATTACATGGGTGTTGCGATTGATCGGTCCTGCGACCAGCCTGCCGACGGCGGTTATTTCTTTGCGTTCACCAGAGAGGGCCGTCGCGTGCAACACTCCTGGCGTCGTCTTGAAGACCTGTGATCCGCACCCGCTGCATGTCGGCCGGCTGACGCGGGGAGGGCCGCCTGCGCCTCGGGTGAATTGACCGGTTTCAATCAGGCCACCCAGCTGGCGACCAGGCCTATGGTCGCCGCGAATATTGCGGTGACGGTGATCCAGCCGAGCGCCTTCATGCCCGGGCTGTTGACCTCGTCTCCCATCAATCTGCGGTCGCTGGTCATCAGCAGAATCAGGAGCATCAGCGGCGGCGTCGAGAAGCCCTGCACGATGCCTGAATAGACCAGGGCCTTCATCGGATTGAAGCCGAGGAAATTAAGAAGCACCGCAGCTGCCGTAAAGCCGGCGATGGAGAGATAGAACCGGCCGGCGTCGGCCGGGCGCGCGTTGAGCGAGCTCTTCCAACCGAGCGTCTGGCAGAAATCATAGGCTGCGCCCGTGGTCATCACGGGAACGGCGAGGAAACCGACGGCAATGATCCCGATGCTGAACAGCGTGGCGGCGGCGTTGCCGGCCAGGGGTCGTAGCGCTTCGGCCGCTTCAGCCGCGGTGCTGATATCAGTCTGGCCGGCCTGATGCAGCGTCGCCCCTGTCGAAAGAATGATGAAGTACATGATGACATTTGAGAATGCCATTCCCATCAGAATGTCACGGCGCGACTGCGCGAGCTCGGAACCCATGCCGGCGCGACGCGCCCGTGCGTCGATGCGGCCGGCGGCAATCAGCTCCTCGACCTCGACATTGGACTGCCAAGTATAGAGATAGGCCGACAGTGTGGTGCCGATCACCGCGACGAGGATCGACAGAAACGCGTTGGAGAATTGGATGTGCGGAACGAGCGTGCCCCGCAGCACGGCCGGCGGATCGGGCGATGCGAGGACCGCCGATCCGACATATGCGAAGAGCGAGAGAGCCAACCAGCGGAAGATGTTGCGGATGAAGGTGTAAGATCCCCAAATCTGCAGCACCAGGATCGCGCCAGCAATCCCCAGAACCAGGGCGCCATGCGGGACCGCCACATACAGGTTGATCGCTGCAGCCATCGCACCGATATTCGCTCCGGCCTCGATCACGTTTCCGATCAGCACGCCGATCAGCGCGGGCCACATCAGCCATGGCGAGAAGTGCTCGCGAAGAACGGCAAACAATCCCTTGCCGGTGACGCGTCCGAGCTTGGCAGAGAGGAACACGACGGCGAACATCATCGGGAATGTCACCGGCGCCATCCAGAGCAAGGCGTAGCCGAACCGCGCGCCGGCGCTCGCATAGGTTCCGATCGCCGAGCAATCATCATCCGCAGCGCCGGTCACGAGGCCGAGACCGAACGCGCGAGTGAGGCCTTTGGTTCTGCTGCCGGAAGCTGAGCCGTTAGTCGCGTCCATAACGGTCCTGCGATCGCCAGACGTTCATCGCGCCGGATCGGCAATCCTCAGCTGGCTGCGTGTCGCGCGTCCTGTGCGCCGTGGTGCAATGGCCGGTACCAAGGTCGGGGCATCCCCGGCTATCCGCAGCGCGAAATAGGCGATCGTTGCCTGAAGCCCGTCTTTCAGTTCGACGCGCGGGCGCCAGCCCAACGTCTGCGCCGCGGTGTCGATCATGGGCTTGCGCCGCTTGGGATCGTCCTTCGGCAACGCCTCAAAGCGGAGCGACGAGGCCGATTCCGTGTAGGTGAGCACCTCACGTGCGATCGCCTCGATGGTGACTTCGTGCGGATTGCCGAGATTGCAGGGACCGGTCACCGAGGCGGGACTTTGCATCAGAAGCTGGAGCCCTCGCACGAGATCGTCGACGAAGCAGAAGCTCCGTGTCTGGGTACCTGCACCGTAGATGGTGATCGGCTCGCCGCGCAGAGCCTGCACGATGAAATTGGAGACGACGCGGCCGTCATTCTCCAGCATGCGCGGACCATAGGTGTTGAAGATGCGCGCGACCTTGATCTCGGTCCGATACATGCGATGGTAGTCGAACATCAGCGTCTCGGCGGCGCGCTTGCCCTCGTCATAGCAGGCGCGTGGACCGATCGGGTTGACGTTGCCGAGATAGGATTCCGGCTGTGGATGAATCTCCGGATCGCCGTAGACTTCACTCGTCGAGGCCTGAAGCACCCGCGCCCCCTTTCGCCGCGCGAGCTCGAGCATGTTGATCGTGCCGAGCACGCATGTCTTCATCGTCCCGACCGGGTCCGTCTGGTAATGCCGTGGCGAGGCAGGGCAGGCCAGACTGTAGATACTGTCGATATCGTCGTCGATCTCGACTTGGTCGCGCACGTCGTGCTCGACGAAGCGGAAGTTCGGGTGGTTGAGCAGTGGCCGGACATTATCGATCGTGCCCGTGGACAGATTGTCGAGGCAGATCACCATGTTTCCGCGTTGCAGAAGTGCGTCGCAGAGGTGGGATCCGATGAAGCCGGCGCCGCCTGCGATCAGAACGACCGGAGGGCGTCGGGCTGCATGGATGCGGGTCTGGAGTGTCATGAAGCTGCTCCTTCAGAGTTCGGCGACCTGCGCGGGCTGGCTCGCGGGAAGCCGCGCCGACTTGCGGCGACGCCGCGCGCTCGCTTCACTGTAGTAAGCTTCCAATTGGCGGGCGCGGTGGTTGGAGGTGTGGTCGGCGAGGACGCGGCGCCGCGCATTCTCCGCGATGTCTCGGCGACGCTCCTCAGGCATGTCGCGCAGGATCTCGACGACGTCGCGCGGGGTCGACGCCAGCAGGATCTCCCGCGATGGCTCGAAGATTGTCTCGAGGCCCGGCCACCGGTCGGAAATCACGGGCGTGCCGCAGGCCGCCGCTTCGAACAGGCGAACGCTAGGCGAGAAGCCCAGTGCGCGCATGTCAGCGCGGGTCGCGTTGAGGGCGAACCGCTGCTCCGCGTAAAATGCTGGGTGCCGGTTTGGCGGGAGGTGCTCGATCCGCGTCACGTTGTCCGGCCAGGCGATATGGGCGGGATACTGCGCGCCTGCGACGGCGAACTGCTCCGAGGACAGTGTCCGCGCCGGGAGCAGCATCAATTGATCGAGCACCGGTTGCCGGTCCTCGCTATAGGTCCCGAGATAGCCGAGGGCCCATTTCGTCTGCGCATGCTGCGGTTTGTAGGTATCGCTGTCGGCGCTGCAATAAAGAACCCGGGCCAACGGGCTGCCATAGCGCTCCTCGATCATGTCAGGCACCGGGCCGCCGGCAAAGGACAAATAGAGGTCGAAACGCGGGATCATCGCTGCGGACAGATAGTCGAGACCCTGGTCGATCCTCGCCAGCGTCACCGGCGTGTCGATGTCGTAGAATGCGGTGATCCCCCGCGCCTGGCGCGTGATCCATTCGGAGATCGCGATCCCATCGGGCACATAGGACCCGATGATGACAAGGTCGGCGCTCCGAATGAGCTGGCCGAAGCGGCGAGGGACGTCCTTCAGCGATTGATAGATCTCGACAGTCCACGAGTCCGGCTTGGTGAGATCGCGGTGCTCGCGATACCAGGCGACGTCGCGCTCGAGGAACGTCACGTGGTGGCCTCGCCGTGCGAGGGCTTCGATCAGGGCACGATAGGTCGTGGCATGACCATTGCCCCATGACGATGTGACCGAAAGACCGACGACGACGATGCTGAGATTCATTCTGCTGCCTCGATACGCGAGCTGCTTCCGACAAAGAGGTGGTTGAACTGGCGGGCGCGGTGCCGGTAGGTGTGCTGGGTCAAGATGCGTGCGCGGGCGCGGCTCGCGATCGCGGCGGCACGGTCTATGCTGAGGGCGCCGAGATGGCCGGCAACCTCGGCTCCGCTGGCAGCGACCAGCACTTCACGATCCGGCTCGAGGAAATGGTCGATACCGTCCCATTGGTCGGTGATCAGGCAGGCGCCCGCGCCGATCGCCTCAAACACCCGCGTCGGCGGCGAGAAGCCGTAGCGGGCCATGCTATCCCGGTTGACGTTGAGCGTCGCAAGCCCGGAGCCGAAGAACGCGTTGTGCGCGCCGGTGCCGACATGACCGACCTTGCGGATGTTGCCCGCCGTATTCTTGGTCTCCCAACCAGAGCCGCCAAGAACGAAGGACTTGTCCGGCAGCTCATGTGCGACCTCCAGAAAAAAGTGCTCCACGCGCTGTTCCCGGTCTGGCAGGCGATTGGCCAGCAGACTGAGATCGCAGTTGAAGTCGGCTCTGGGCGGCGACGGAAAATGCGTTTGGGGGTCCAGGGCGTTGTAGATCGGAACGCAATCTCGCGCGCCCATGGCGCGGTAAGTCGAGACGACCCCATCGCCGCCGCCGTAGGTCAGGACCATATCGTAGGAGGGAATTGCGGCCCGCAGGTGGTGCTCGGGGTCGCTTGCCATAGCTTCGAGCGTGGCGGGCGCATCGACATCCCAATAGATCCGCATGGTTCGGGAGGGCAGGGTCGCGACCGCCGCCTCCAGCTCCCGATCGAAGACCCCGACGCCACTCGCCTTGATCAGCATGTCCGCGGAGCACGCCGCGGCATCGAGTGAGCTCCGCCAACCGTCCGCCGTCGCGGGGTAGACCACGACCCTGGCCCAATCGGGATCGGCGATGTCGCGATGGACCTGCCGCTCGAAAGCGTCGGGCTCGAAGAAGGTGATGTCGTGGCCGAGCGCGGCGATCTGCTTGAGCATGCCGCGATAATAGGTGGCGGCACCGTTCCAATAGGACGAGACGAGGCTGGATCCGAAGAAGCAGATCTTCATGCGGAGGCTCCGATGTATCGCTGGTGCTGTGACGAGCCGTTCGAGGTGCGAATGGCCTCTACGATGCCCACCAGTTGTTGAGCACGATGACGACAGGTATGGCGCTCCCGGATCGTTCGCAGCCCGCTCTCAACCATGGCGGCTGACAGATCGCTATCGTCGAGCACGGCGCGCAACGCGCAACTCATCTCCGCGCGATTGGCGGCCTTGAGATAAGCGCCGTCCGGAAACAGGCCTTCCGCGTCGGACCAGGGCGCCGAGACCAGGGGAATGCCGCAGGCGAGTGCTTCGAACACGCGGATGGTGGGAATGCCGGGAAGCGATCGCACATAAGGGCCGCGGGGAACGTGCACGGTTGCGCGGGCGCCGGCGAACGCGACCGGCGCCCAGTGCGCCGGCAGCCAGCCGCCATAGCGAATCCCTGCAGCCTCGATGGTCCGGAGCGCATCGTGCGAGTAGCGAACGCCGTAGACGCTCGCGCGCAGATTCAATTCGGCGACGGGCTCGACCAGAAATTCGTTGAGTTCGGCGCTGCGTTCGCCGTCGCCCCAATTACCGATCCAGACCAGATCCTCGGTCGGTTCGATTCTCGGCAGCGGATGATACAACGCGACGTCGGCGGCCTCGTGCCAGGTATAGGCCCGGTCAGCCCAGCCAAGCTTGGCATAGATCAGGCGAAGCACCTCTCCGAACGCCAGCACGCCGTCAAAGTCGTCAAGGTCGAACAGTGCAAGTTCGTCCGGCGCGGTGACAGCGCGATGATGAGTATCGTGGAACAGCAATGTGAATGAACCGCCGTGCGCGCGGTTGTACCCGATCTGCTTGATCACATCAGGCGAGTTCCATTCATGCACGACGACAAGATCGGCGCCATCCAGCGCTTCATCGAAATCGAGCGAGGCGTCATAGCGGCGAATGGAGATGCCAGGGAAGAGCTGGGCCGTGTCCTGGAGGGCCTGACTGCCGCTCTCGCGGATGGCATTCAACCGGCTCCAGCCATCGACGGGCTCGAACACGACGACCTCGTGGCCAAGCCCATGCAGCTCGCGGGCATAGCCGCGCAGGAAATGCGCGTTGCCGTTGTTCCAGCAAGAGGTGAATGCGTGGTAGAACAGGACGCATTTCATGCGCGCACCTCGATCTGGCCGGCTTGGGACGACGTGCGGTCGGAGGCGAGCAGCCCTTCGTACAGCTTCAGATAGGCGCTGGTCGTGCGCGCCAGCGAATAGGTCAGGGAATGTTCATAGGCGGCGCGTTGCAGGCGCGTCCTTTCGAGATCGTCGGCGCAGAGATCGGCGAGAGTTCGGTGCAGGGCCTGGCTATCGTCGGGATCGAAGAGCATCGCGGCTCCGCTCCACAGCTCCCGGAACGTCGAGATGTCCGACAGCACCAGCGCGCAGCCCGCGGCGGCCGCCTCCAGCACCGAAAGGCCGAATGGCTCGTAGAGGGCGGGGCTCACAAAGATCGCTGCGTGCTGGAGATGTCCGCGCAAGGCGTTATGCGGCAATTGCCCAAGCCAGGTGACGCCCGTCGCCGGATCCGCACCGGCGGGGCCCGCGACCTGAACCGGCCAATCCAGTCCCGGTGACGCCGCCGCCAGGACTCCGATATTCTTGGCACGATCCCAGAGCCGGCCGGCCGCGAAGATCAGCTCCCGTTTCCGACTTGGAAAGTTCCCGGCAGCAATGCCATTCCAGATCACCGCGCCGGGTGAGCGGGGGCGATAGATCTCCACGATGTCGTCATGGAAGGACTGGCTCGGGCAAATCCAGGCCTGCGTGCTGTTGAGTGCAGCAGTGACGCGTTCTGTATAACGCGTCCATCGCGGCTCGCCGAGCCAGCCCGTATCGCGACAGGCGCGTGCCCAGGAGTTGACGCAGGAATGCGCCACGAGAACCGTCGGAGCGCGCCACGCGAGGGTCGCCTCCCGGAAACTGTTGAGATGGACGATGTCAGGCTGGACTCGCGCTTCCAGCCTGGCGAGGACGCGCTCGGCGTTGGCGAAGTCGTGGCCTTCAGGGTCCTGCCATTCCAGGGTAAGGTCCGTATCCACGAGGCGCACGCCCGCGCCGCGCAGCATCTCACGTTGGTCGGCGCGTGCCGAAGGCCCGATTGTCACCAGAGTGACGTCGGCTCCCGACGCGACGAGGCGTGCGGCAAGACCGCACGAATAAGTCCACACGCCTCCGACCGTATCGACCGTCATCAGGATCCGGATGTGTGACGCGCGGCTCATGACGCTACCGGGTGCTCGAGGGCGTCGAGCGGCATCGGCCGATCGTTCTGCACGTCGCTGAACTGATCGAACATCCCGAGATAATGTCGGTGCGCGCGCTCCCACGCGAAATCGTCAGCCTGGCCCCAGAGCTTCCGGTAATCCGGTGAGCCGGGGTAGGGATAGAGCGGAACAGGATCGTTCGCCCAGATGCCGGCGTCCTGCATCTTGCTCCGCCAGCGCTGCACGACGGGGTCGTCGTCCTCGGGCACCTCGATCAGATTGGCCTGCACGAAGGGGACGTGACGGCGGGCTTCGACCAGCCGATCGGCGAGCTGGTCGGTGGTCATCTTGCAGTTCTTGGCGAGCGCGGCGCGGCCCTCGACGGTGAGGCTTTCGATCCCGGCCTCGATCGAGACGCAGCCGGCACGTCCGAGCAGCGCGAGCATTTCCGGCTTCCAGAGGTCGATGCGGGTCTGCACCCCGAACTTGAGGCTGCGCGTGCTCAGCCCTTCCAGGAGTTCGGGGTTCGGAAGGAAGATCTCATCGATGAAGTAGACATATTCGACGCCTTGTCCGCGCAGACGATCGATCTCGTCGAGAATGATGGAGGCCGGCCGTTTGCGATATGCATTGCGGAAATTCTCCTTGGCGCAGAACGTGCAGTTGTAGGGGCATCCCCGCGACGCCTCGATTTCCGCGCCGGGCCCCGCCGGCTCGGCCTCGAAGCGGTGATGGTGGTGATGATGGCGCCGGATCATCTCGCTGGGCCAGTCCAGAGCCGGCTGATCCCCGAAGTCGACGGCCTGCGGGCCTCCGTTGACCCGGACCGAGCGGCGATCCGCGAAACACAGGCCGGGAAAGTCCCGCTCGCCTTCTGCGAGCCGCAGCAGGGACGTTTCGCATTCTCCCATCACGATGATGTCGACGCCGAGCTTCTTGAGTGCTGCCCGCGGCGTCGTCGAGCCGTGCGGACCGACTGCGACCAGCGCTGGCGCAAGATCCCGCACTGCCGCGGCAAGCTCCTGCGGCACGCGCAGTTCCGGCGGTGCGCAGCGCCAGAACAGATAGGTTGGGGCGGTCGTGATCACGATCAGTTCGGGGCCGAACGCGCGCAATTGGGCCTCGATGTCGCGGAAGGACAGGTCGAACATGTGCGCATCGAGCAGCAGCGTGCGGTGCCCGGCCGCCTTCAGATAATGCTCAGAGATCCCGAGCTCGAGCGGAAGGTGAGGGGACCGGCAGCCGAAATAGATGCTGCCGCTGAAATCCCAGTTCGGATTGATCAGGGCGACGCGCGTCATGCGAGGGCCTCGCGGGTGCCGTGAGTTGCTCCAAAGCGACCATCGAGCCAGGCGTGGAGCGAGCGAAGGCCGTCGGCGATGGTTACCTGCGGTGCCCATCCGAGCGCGGTCGACAGCGCTCGGGTATCCGTGACGTACCAGGGCTGATCGCCAGGACGCCAATCAGAGAAGCGGTAGGTGACCTCGCGGCCCGTGAATTGGGTGATGTGGTCGATCAATTCCCGGAGGCTCACCGCGTTGGCTGGCCCGCCGCCGAGATTGAACACGCGTCCACGCGCGAGCGCGATCCTGTCGAGAACGGCAAGCCAAGCGGAGGCTGCGTCGGACACATGCAAGGCGTCGCGAACTTGATAACCGTCGCCATAGATCGTCAAGGGCTGGCCTCGGATGGCGCTCAGCAGGAAATGAGCGATCCAGCCCTGGTCCTCGGTGCCGAATTGCCGCGGCCCGTAGATGCAGCTCATGCGCATCACCACGGTCTGGAGCCCGTAGACCCGCGCATAGTCATGGACGTACTGATCGGCGGTCCCCTTGGAGCAGCCATAGGGGCTGTAGAAATCGAGCGGCGCGTGCTCCGAAACACCGTCCGCCAGCAGGTCGCTGGTGGGACTATAACGGCGGCCCGCGAGCGCGATCTGGCTGTCCTCGACCAGGCGGCCATAGACCTTGTTGGTGGACGCGAACACGACCGGCGCGGTGCAATTGTGCAGCCGGACTGCTTCGAGCACATTCAGCGTGCCGCGCGCGTTGATCTCGAAATCGGCTGCCGGGTCGCTCACGCTGTCAGTGACCGCGACCTGGGCAGCCAGATGCAGCACGGCGCGCGCCTCGCGTACGGCGTCGATCACCGGGATGGGCTCTCGAATGTCGGCCACCGTAATGGTGATGAGGTCGCCGTGCCTGGACTTCAACCATTGTGCGTTCTCACGCACGCCGGCGCGGGCGAGATTGTCCAGCACCAGAACGCGCTCACCGCGCTCCGCCAGCCGGTCGGCCAGATTGCAGCCGATGAAGCCGCAGCCGCCGGTGATCAGAACGGGTCTGTTGTCTCGCTCGCTCATCATGCAACCAATCCTCGTTGCAGCAATTCCCGGGTGGCTCGCTCGGCCTGGTCATCCGCAATCTGGCCTGCGAGATATTCCGCGAGCTCCTCGAGGCCATCCTTGAAGGCCACGTGAGCCTCGAAGCCGAGCAGGTCCCGCGATTTGCCGATATCTGCGAAGCAGTGCCTGATGTCACCGGCGCGGTATTTCCGCGTGATTTCGGACGCGATATCGTTGCGTCCCATGACCTCGGCGAGATCCTCGGCGACCGACAGAATGCTTCGGCTGTGGCCTGAGCCGATGTTGAAGACGTCTTGCGCATGCTCTGCTTCCAGCGCAATGCGGCAGGCGCGGGCGACGTCATGCACGTGAACGAAATCGCGCCGTTGCTCGCCGTCCTCGAACACCAGCGGCGGACGTCCGTTGAGGAGCCGCGCCGCGAAGATGGCGAGCACGCCGGTGTAGGGATTTGACAGTGCCTGACGCGGCCCGAACACGTTGAAGAAGCGCAACGCCAAGGTCGGGATGCCGTAAGCCTTGCCTGTGATCAGGCACATGCGCTCCTGTGCAAACTTGTTCAGCGCGTAGACCGAGCTGAGCGACGGCGGCTTGTTCTCGGGAGTGGCCACGGGGGCGAGCGGGCGATCCATGGTGTCTCGCAACTCCCATTCCCCTCGGCGCAGCTGTTCGATCGACCGTTCGTCGCAGGCGACGAGAGTTTGATCAGGCCTGCGGTAGAGGCCTTCGCCGTAGATGCTCATGGAGGAGGCAACGACCAGCCGTTCGACGGGGCGCTTCGACAGCGCCTGGAGCAGCACGGCGGTGCCGAGCTCATTCGTACGCACGTAGGGCTCGATGTCGTACATGCTTTGCCCGACGCCGACGGCGGAAGCGAGATGCAGGACCATGTCGGCTCCGCGCAGGGCATGCGCTACGGCAGCGCCGTCCGTGACGTCACCAACGACGAGTTCGGCTTCGTCGGCGAGATAGGATGGACGCTGACGGTTACCGCCGTGCACCTGCGGCGACAGATTGTCGAGAAGACGGACCTCGTAGCCGGCGGCAAGCAGCACATCCGCCGCATGTGAGCCGATGAACCCCGCGCCCCCCGTGATCAATACTCGCGTCATTCACCGCTCCGTACAACCGTAAGACCGATCCGTTCGGGATCGATCGATGATGTGAGGTGATGCGCACTTGCTGGGTGGGTCGGACGACCCGCGCGCCGGTCACGTTGGAGTCAGAAGCGATGCAAGGAATGTTCGTTCCTCGAAAATGTACAAACGAATATTTCTCTAACCTGGATCAATAACCCAGGTGAATCGGCCGCTCTCGCGGGCTAGAAATGCGCGCCGTGCACCGGTTCGGGCAGCCCCAAGTGCTTTGCTGAGGTCGCGCCGATATCGGCAAAGCCGGCGCGACGTCCGATCGGAGAAGATGATTGCGTCGTCCAGGCCAGGATCGGAACCTGCTCGCGGGTGTGATCGGTACCGCTCCAGGTCGGGTCGCAGCCATGATCGGCGGTGATGATCAGCAGATCATCGCTTCGCAGGCAGGGCAATAATTCGGGAAGGCGTCGGTCGAAGGCTTCAAGTGCCGCGGCATAGCCGGCCACGTCGCGGCGATGACCGTAGAGCGTGTCGAAGTCGATGAAATTGGCGAACAGAAACCCGCCATCCGCAAGGCTCGCGAACCCTTCGAGCGTACGATCGAACAGCGCCATGTTGCCATTGCCGCGCATGTTTCGGCCGGTCGCGCGATGGGCGAAGATATCGTCGATCTTGCCGATGGTCACGATGTCGCGGCCGGCACTTGCGGCGAGATCAAGAATGGTGGTTCCGGGCGGCGGCACGGAAAAATCGCGCCGATGCGCGGTCCGCGTGAAATCGCGCGCGCTCGTGCCGACGAATGGCCGGGCGATGACGCGGCCGATATTGAGGGGATCGATAAGACGCCTCGCGATCGCGCAGACATCGTAGAGACGCTCGAGCCCGAACGTATGCTCATGCGCGGCAATCTGAAACACGCTGTCGGCAGACGTGTAGCAGATTGGCATTCCCGTTCGCATGTGGGGCTCGCCGAGTCTGGCGATGATGTCGGTGCCGGAGGCGTGACAGTCTCCGAGGATGCCAGGCAATCCGGCTTGTTCGCAGAGAGCCCTGGTCAGATCTGTGGGAAAGCACGGGGTCGTTCGGGAGAAATAACCCCAGTCGAACGGGACAGGTACCCCGGCAATTTCCCAATGTCCCGAAGGCGTATCCTTGCCCTTTGATATTTCGCTGGCGCATCCGAATTGCCCTTGCTCGACTTGGCCACCCAATCCGGGTGGCACGCGTCCGCTGGCGAGCCGGCAGGCCTGGCCGAGGCCCAACGCGACGAGATTGGGAAGCCGGAGAGGGCCCTCCCGTGCAGCGCTGTCGCCGTCTCCGGCCGCGCAAGCGTCCGCGATGTGACCCACCGTGTCGGCGCCTTCGTCGCCGTAGCCGCCGGCATCCGGTGCGCCGCCGATGCCGACGGAGTCCATCACCAGGATCAGGGCACGCATGTAGGCTCTCTGATTGGAGGATCCGCCGTTACTGCGTCGGGCGAAAGACCGGTTCTCGTGCAGTAGCGGTCGACCATCGAGGCGCAGAAATCGGCGAATTCATTGGCATCCAGCGGCGGGCTGGTGTGATGCGGCTCGAGGCCCCGATGCTCCGGCGTGAAGCAGAAGGTCACAGTGACCTGAAATTCCGCCAAAGCCTCCATTTGGCGGTCGAACCAGCTGAGGGCATCGGGACGGAAGCTGTCGGCCCATGACAGGCCCGTCCTGAGGTGGGTCACACCGAGACGGCGCATCCAGCGGACGGCGTCGTCGAGGCGATGATCCTCAAAATGGAACCACTGGCACAGACCCATGGCAGGCGCATACGTGCCGAACCGTTCAGCGGCCGCCTTTGGTGTGCCGTCCTCGCGCAGCAGGCCCATGTGGAAATGCCGGTAATAGGATGAGCCTTCAGCTTCCTTGTGCCGCGTCGTTGCCTCCCAGGCGGAGGGAAGATCATAGAGGCTGTACCAGTGGACGCGGGGCGCGCGGCCGATCAGAAGTTCGGCGGTGCGCGACAGGCCCCAGGCCTGCACCTCCTCTGCGCCGAACGAGGAGACCCCAACCTCGGTCACCCAGACGGGGAGGGTGGTGACTGCCTTGATTTCCTCGATCTTATCCGGCCATTCGCCGATCTGCCACAGGTTCCAGTCGAGCGGAAAGCCGTGCACGGCGACCGCATCGAAATGGCCGAGGACGCCGCGGGCCTGCATGTTGCGCATAAAGGAGGGATCGATCGGCGAGATGCCGCCGAGGACGATCGGCAATGCGGGGTGTGTGCTGCGGATCGCCTTTCCCGCGGCAATCGCCAGGTTTGCGAACATGGCCCAATCCGGATCGATCAGGAGGTCCCAATGCGACTTGTTGTTGGGTTCGTTCCAGATCTTGGCCGCTTCGATCATCGGCTTGTGCTCCGGGATGGATAGACAGGACCGTCGGCTTGCGGGCGCTCCGTTCGCTTGCAGAGGTAAACTTCGTCTTCCGGATGGGCGGTGATCGCAAAGCCGGCGCTGCGCAACATGGCCTCGACGCAGGCCCGGTTCGGCACCCACCAATTGGTGGGGTCATCGGCGTATTTGTGCTCGATGAAGTGCAGCCTGGGATAGCCGGTAGAATCGAACTGGTCGGTGGTCCAGAAATCGTAATTCCTGGCGATCGCGTCGACGCGACTGTCGCCGCGCTGCATCGACTGGAACAGCAGGAGGTCGTCGGCGACATGCTCGTGGATGAGATCCAGCGCCAGAAGTGGGTGGCGCAGGTGATAGAGCACGCCCATGAAGATCACGAGATCGAACTTTTCGCGGAGTTGTCCAACATCATAGGCCGACATCTTGCGAAATTCGATCCTGAGACCGTTCACTTCGGCGGCGAAGCGGGCCTGTGCCAGGTACTCCTCGTCGGTGTCGAGGCCAAGCACGCGCTCGGCCCCGCGCCGCTTCATCTCCATGGCGTAGAAGCCGGCGTTACAGCCGATATCGAGCACGGTCTTGCCTTCGAGGCGATCCGGAATGATTCCCGCGAAGCGTCGCCATTTCACGTTGGGATAGTCGCCAAGGAAGTGGGTGGGGGCAGTCGGCACACCATTGAGGTCGAGATTGTGAAACCACGGTCCGAGCGCGTCGATGCGCCTGCGGATCTCCTCACGCGTGAGCAGCGCTTCGGTCATGCAGTCGCTCCATTGTCCATTGCAAGGACCGGTCGAGCTCCGTCGGACGAGGTGCCGGGCTGCAATCTCGACCGGCCGTCGGCGCGGGTACTCTCCGCAAGAAGAGCCATCGCTGTGCGATAGCCGTCGATGGTCCCGACATCGACATAGGACTCGCCGGCCTTGACCCCGATGCCGAGGCCTCCCGCCTCGAGATAGGCATTGACCAGAGTGCCGAAGTACTCGTCTCGACGATCTCGCGCGTTCCATAGCGTGTGCAGTTCGCGGAAGCCGTAGGCCGACATCCTGAAGGCCCCCCAGATCCAGCGCGATGCCGGGTTCGGCTGCTTCACCTGGATCTCCTGCACGCTGTCGCCTTCGAGTATCACGGCGTCGAAGAATTCCGGGCGCTCGACGGGGAACAGCAGGAATGACAGCTTGGCATCGGGCAGGGCCTGCAACGCGGCCTTGGGAAACCATACCGTGTCGGGCAGACCGACGACGACGTCCTCGTCGTGGCCGACAACGGTGCCGGCCCTGAAGACGGCATCGCACAGGCCCGACGCGTCGGGCTGGACGACGTAGGCGAGTTGGGCGCTGCCATAATGATCGCCGAAATACTCCAGGATGTCGGATTTTCCCGGCGAGATCACAATGCAGATCTTGTCCGCGCCGCCGAGAATGAGCCGCTCCAGCAGATATTCGGAAACAGCACAGGGGCGCTCAGTACCGTCGTCACGCCGGCTGCCGACGGGCAGAAGCTCCTTGGAGAAGGCCAGCGGCTGGATCCGGCTGCCGCGGCCCGCGGCCGGTACGATGCCCCACATGGTCAGGCCTCCTCGGCTTGCTGGCGATGTGCGCCGCTGGAAGCCGCCTGCTCAAGCAGGGACACCAACTCGCGCGCACGTTTGTCGGATGTGTGCTGATCCATTGTCCGCTCATACGCGCATCTGGCGATGGACTGGAGATCGGCGCTGGACATCGCCAATGCTGTCAATGCGTCCCGGGTGTCGCGGGCGATCAGGATCTCTCTGCCGGGGGTGAAGAACTCCTGTATGCCCGGCCAATCGTCGCTGATCAGCGGAACGCCGCAGGCGGCCGCCTCAAACAGACGGCCGGACGGGCACCAGCCCATCGCCGCCATGGCTTTGCGCGTGACGTTGAGGGTCAATCGCGACGATGCAAAGAACGGCGCATGCTCCGGCGGCGGCAGGTGCCGCACGAAGTAGATGTTGGGTGACCATGGAAAATCGTCAGGGTATTGCGCGCCGCCGATCAGGAAGCGCAGGTCCTGCCGCGCCCGTGCCGGTTCGACGAACAGCGCTTCGAGTCCGTGCTGGCGGTCCTCGGAATAGGTGCCGAGATAGGACAGATCCGCGCGATAATGCGGCTGGGGCGGCACGGGGCGATGAATATCGCTATCGACGTGGCCGTACAGGGGGCGGATGTCGCGGGCACCGAGCCTGTTGCGGAATTCATGAGCGAGACAGGGGCCGCCGGTGAAGCTGAGGACGAGCGCAAAATCCTGCAAGCCGCGCTGGCCGATATAGGGAACAGATTCTCCCGCCTTCATCCGCGCCAGAGTGATCGGGGTGTCCAGATCATAGAAGACGGGAACGGCTCGTCCTTCGGACATGATCAGATCGGTCGCCGCGATCGCGTCAGGGCAATATGACGTCACGATCGCGACATCGGCATCCCTCACATCGCTTCGGGCAGGAAATCGGGTTTCCTCCCAGCTCGAAAACAGCTGCAGCTGTCCGTCCGGCAGCTCAGTGAAGTCCCGGGCGCCGGCGTAATAAGGCACATCGCGCTCATAGAAGACCACGGTGTGGCCAAGACGCGTCAGATGCTTGCAGAGCCCGCGCCAGAGCGTTGCGTGCCCGTTGCCCCAGGAAGAGGAAATGGTCAGACCAAAAATGACGATCTTCACGCCGCCACCCGCTGATTGATCCCGGTGATCCTGAACCCACGTCCGTCCGCGCTGAGTGTACTGATGCTGGATGGATCGATCTCGATCGAGAGAAAGTCGTTGAGATCCCGGCGTGCGTAATGCAGCACAGCCGCACGGATCGGTTCTGCATGACTGACAGCGACGACGGTGCCCGCAGAATGATCGTTGCGAAGCTGTTCCAGATGACTGACAATGCGAGACTGGAGCGATCGCATTGTCTCACCGCCCGGTGGGCGGGTGCTGGCGCGGCGGCTGTTCCAGCGAATCCATCGCGAATCCCGACCGAGTTCCTCGAAAGTCCGGCCGGTCCATTCGCCATAGTCGAGCTCGTCGAGAGCGGGGACGATCTCGATCGGCAATCGGAAATGTGCGGCCAGAATGCAGGCCGATTGCAAGCAGCGCCGCCGCGGGCTCGACTGGATCACGGCCGGCCGAGGGCTGATCGTGATTGCACAGCGTGCCATCTCATCGCAGCCGAGGTCGTCGAGCGCAACGCCGTTCATCCGGCCGCATAGTGTGCGGCCGAGCAAGGCGTGGTGCCCGTGGCGGACAAGGTGGATGATCCTGGTCATCAGGTGTACGCCTTGTCGTCGATGAAGGCGCGGGTTCGCCGTCCGGCCTCCTCGTCGGTGAACTGCTGCGGCGGCGATTTCATGAAATAGCTCGATGGACCGGTCAGGGCGCCGCCCTGGCCGCGGTCCATGGCGAGTTTTGCGCAACGGACCGCGTCGATCACGACGCCTGCCGAATTCGGTGAGTCCCACACCTCGAGCTTGACCTCCGCGCTCAAGGGAACGCCGCCGAACGTCGTGCCCTCCAGCCGGATGAAGGCGAGCTTGCGGTCGGTCAGCCAAGGGACGTGGTCGCTCGGTCCGACATGGATGTTATCGGGGTCGATCGGGACGTCGAATTGGCTGGTGACTGCCTGGGTCTTCGAGATTTTTTTCGACGACAGCCGCTCGCGTTCGAGCATGTTCTTGAAATCGGTGTTGCCGCCGACATTGAGCTGATAGGTCCGGTCGAGCCGCACGCCGCGATCGCGGAACAGATTGGCGAGCACGCGGTGCAGGATGGTGGCGCCGACCTGGCTCTTGATATCGTCGCCGACGATCGGAAGACCTGCATCTTCGAACCTCTTTCGCCAGTCCGGATTGGATGCGATGAAGACGGGAATACAATTGACGTACCCGCAGCCGGCTTCGATGGCGCGGGCGGCGTACCACTCGCTAGCGCGTTGTGAGCCGACGGGTAGGTAGGACACCAGCACGTCGGTTCGCGACATCGACAAAACCTCAGAAACGTCGGCCTCCGGGAGGTCGGCGACGGGAATGTCATCTTTGAGGTAATGTCCGATGCCGTCCATGATCGGGCCGCGCTGGACGATCACGCCGGTCTGCTCGACGTCGCTGAAGCGATGCGTGTTGTTTGGCCTGGCAAAGATGGCATCGGCGACATCGCGCCCGACCTTGTTGGCATTGACGTCGAAGGCCGATGCGATCTGGATATCGCTGATGTGATACCCGCCGAGATCGACATTCATCAGGCCCGGCACTGGCTCGTTGGATTTGGCGTTCCGGTAATATGTGAGCCCCTGAACGAAGGAGCTTGCGCAATTGCCGACGCCGACGATGCCGACGCGCACGCGGCGCCTGTCCTGAAGACGGGAATGCATGGACCAAACCTCCGGGAAGACGCACGGCCTCGGTGTAAGTAGGTCGGCGAACGTGCCGGAAGGTATGTTCGTTCCTGCGCTGAAGCCGCCGCGCCCGGGCGCGGATCGATTCCGGGCAAAAAAATGCGGCTGCCTTAACCTGGGATAGAATCTGCGGTCGCATGGAGGGAACAAGATCATCCTCGATGAAGATGAAGAAGATGATGCAGCCACCCCTGGTGAGACAGTTCGTGCTGCGAAGAACAAATCAGCCCGGTCAGCGTTTCACCGCGAATGATCCTCTGCGATGACCGCAGCATTGCAGGGCGTGAAACAAGCGAGGTACCGCACGATGTCCAAAACCGAAAACAGCGATGCACGGCAGACCACGGATCACGCCGCGATCCGCAAGTGGGCGGACGAGCGCGGCGGAAAGCCGGCGACGGTCAAAGCGACAGAGCAGGACGGGCATGCCGGAATCCTGAGGATCGACTTCGATCCACCGGATGAAGGGCTCGATCGCATCGGCTGGAATGAGTTCTTCGAGAAGTTCGACGAGGCAGGCATTGCCTTCCTGCACCAGGACCGGACCAAGGACGGCAAGCTGAGCCGTTTCCACAAGTTCGTCCGGCGCTAGTTGGATCCCGAGGTGGCGAACGGGTGGGTGGAGGCAATGCGCGCGGGCGACTTCGCGCGCGCCTGGGCCATCAGCGACCGCGATCTCACGGTGTCGCCGCATCCGCCCAAGCATGATGGTCCGCGTCATCTTCAGCGAGTCTGGCGTGGAGAGGCGATTGCCGGCAAGCATGTCCTCGTTCGCTGCTATCACGGGCTTGGCGACACGATCCAGTTCCTGCGTTTCATGCGGCTTCTTCGGAGTGTGGCGCGCAGGGTCACGGTCTGGTGTCAGGCCGAATTGTTGCGACTGGTGGAGCGCACGGCGGGGGTCGATCGCGCGCTTGTAATCCATGACGGGACACCAGACGTCGAGTTTGACGTCGATATCGAGATCATGGAGGTTCCGCATGCGCTCAAAGTCGGACGCGAGCAGATCGAGATGCGGGCGCCTTATTTGAGGCTGCCGCCGAGGACCACATCTGTTTCAATCGGCAACGAAGGTCTGGCCGTCGGCCTGGTTTGGGAGGTCGGTCAATGGGACAAGCGGCGGGCCATTCCCCCTGCATTGTTGCGAGGTCTCGCTGTCCCCGGCGTGGCGCTTCACGCGTTGCAGAAGGACGCTGGGACTGAAGATCTGATGCACATCGGCGCACGTGACATCAGTACGTCCGACATCGCGACGCTTGGTCATCTGCTCACTCAGCTCGACCTCGTCATTTGCGTCGACACCATGGTTGCGCATCTTGCGGGTGCGCTCGGCTGCGAGGCCTGGGTGCTGCTACACGCTGATTGCGACTGGCGATGGCCTTCATCCGTATGCCACTCGCTCTGGTATCCGAGCTTGCGGCTGTTTCATCAGAGGACAGCCGGAGACTGGGGCGCCGTCATCGCGGAGACGAGCAATGCACTGCGGCGGCGCGTGAAGTTTCGGCAGAGCGCCCAATGACGTGATCAGGCCGGTACAACGTCGGCTCTGGCCGATTCCGATTGTGCTTGCTGCGGGGTTTGGTCGCGTCGCCGCAGACCGAGATAGGCGGGATCGAAGCCGGCCAGCCGGACCAGTCCGGGCCAGTCGGAGATCGTCAAGGTCTTGCCGTGCCAGTGCAGCAGGTTGCAGCGACGCAATTCCTGGATGGTGCGGTTGGCGTGGACCGGGGAGATGCTGCAGGCGGCGGCGAGGTCGGATTGGGTAAACGGCGAGGACAACCTGAAGTCCCGCGCGAGCCCGACGTTTTGCAGGCGGGCCGTGATCTCGCAGAGCAGGTGCGCCGCCCGCGTCAAGGCGTCACGACTGCCGAGGTTTATCGTCCAGTTGCGCTGTATGGCATGATCGCCGATCAGCATCAGCAGCAAGGCGCGGGACATTGCAGGCGAGCGCATCGACAGCTCGCGAAGGCAGCGATGCGGAACGAAAGCGACGACGGCTGGGCCGAGCGCAATGAGGTTGCCGTCGATACAGGGCCTGTAAAGCGTCCGGAGATCAGCAATGTCGCCGGGGACGGAGATTGAGGTGATCTGCCCTTCCGATCCATAGGCATCCTGCCACGACAGGTAGCCTTGGAGCAGCAGGCAGCATTGATTGCTGGCGTCGCCGTGACGCAAGATCGCCTGACGTGAACCGAAATGCGCAATCGTGCTCGGCATTTTGGTCAGCAGATCGAGGTCGTCCTCCGTCAATTCAGCGAGGCTTGCCAAATGATCGGCGAGCTTGGAGAAAGCAAATCCGGTCTGCATTTGTGGTCCGATCGTGCGCTGCCCGGTGTCACTCTGGCGGAGTGAAAAAAGGCAGGCAATAACCTTTGATAATCCACAGCGATACGAGGTTGTGCACCATCGCCGATCTCCGAAGTTGCCGCTGGCGCGGTTCCTGCGGGGAACGCCGGGCCGCGGTTTCGTAAAAAAACGTCCGGCACAGGGCACACGCGTCGGGTTATCGGGGCTCAAGTGCGATGATCACCCCTTCATTGCCGCGAAGAAGGATGGAGGCATCCGGCGCCGACCTCGACGTTCGGTCAAGATGGGTCGATAGCAGCAGATGACCGCGACCCTGCCAGTGCCACTTGCGTGGCTCGGCAGCGATGTTCAGGGCGACCAAAATCTCCTCGCCGTTTTGTACACGCTTGAACGCAAAGACGCTGTTCTGGGATCGCAGCGGCTCGTAGCGGCCTTGACGAAGGCATGCATGTTCGCGCCGTAGGGTCATCAACGCGCGAAACAGTGCCAGGATCGATCGCTCCTCGCTCTGCTGCGCGCTGACATTGGCTGAGCCCTCTGGATCGAGCGGCAGCCATGGGCAGCCCTTCGTGAACCCGCCATTGACGCTGCCATCCCATCGCATTGGCGCTCGCTCGGGATCACGGCAGAGGCCGTAGCCCGGCACGAGCTTTTCGAAGGGATCACGGACGAGATCGGGCGGGATCGAGACACGCTTGCGGCCGATCTCGTCGCCCATATAGAGGAATGGCGTTCCCTTCAAAGTCATCAGAAGCATCGCCAGGACACGCATCTGGGCCTCGCCGATCTTGCTCGCGATCCGCTGCTTGTCGTGACCGCCGATCACCCACACCGGCCAAGCGTCCTTGGGCAGAGCATTGAAATACGCATCGATCGCCGCCTGTAGCGAGAATGCATTCCAGGGTGTGTCCAGCAACGCAAAGTTGAGGGGCAGGTGCAGCCGCGGTCGCTCCGTGCCGTAGAAGTGACCGATGCGGTCGGTTTTGCCCTGAACTTCACCGCACAGCAGCCGCCCGGGATATTCGTCGATCACGCCGCGGATGAACTCGATGCACTGCATCGTCTCGGGCCGGTCGTCGGTAAACACCGGGGTCTGGCGCTGCGGTGGCGGCTTGCCCCCGGCCTCCGGATTGGGTGGGTTGTCGCGCAGGTGCGCGTCCTTGATCAAGACCGCGCTTGCATCGACGCGAAAACCGTCGACGCCCCGATCGAGCCAAAAGCGCATGACGTCCGCCATGGCAGCGCGCACGTCCGGATTGCGCCAGTTGAGGTCGGGCTGCTCGACCAGAAATGAATGGTAGTAGTATTGCCGCCGCGCCTCGCACCATTCCCATGCGCTGCCGCCGAAGCGACTCAGCCAGTTGTTGGGCGGTCCACCGTTCTCGGCAGCGTCGGCCCAGATGTACCAGTCGGCCTTTGCGCTGTTGCGCGAACTGCGGCTCTCGACGAACCACTCATGGTCGTCGGCGGTGTGGTTGGGGACGAGATCGAGAATGAGCCGGATGCCGGCCTGATGCAGGGCGGCGAGGAGCTCGTCGAACTCGTCCAGGCTGCCGAAGGCTGGATCAACCGAGCAATAATCGGAGATGTCGTAACCGAAATCGCGGAACGGGCTCTTGTAGATCGGCGTGAGCCAGACGGCGTCGACGCCGAGCCATTTCAGGTAATCGATGCGCGACATGAGGCCGCCGAGATCGCCCTTGCCGTCACCGTCGGAATCCTGAAACGAGATCGGCGCGATTTCGTAAATGACCGCAGATCGCCACCACAGGCTCTCGTCAGGCAACATCGCAGTCATCGTCTCTTTTGACCTTGCATTGCCTTGAATGATCTCGCTCTCAGGACTTCAGGGATGCCGCATGTGCTGCGATCCGCTGAGGTTTGTCTCGCACCACGAGACATGTAAGTTCAGGACGGCGCAAAGGTTGCTATTGCTGCCGCCGATCTCTGAAGCCGCGACGCAACGCGTGGTGTCGGATCGGGCCGCAAAATCGGATTTATTAACCTATTGAAGTGCTGGAACCTGATTTCGGTCGCAATCTACAAACGATGCCGGCTTGGGCCGCCCCAACCGACACGAGATTGGCCCCGGTGCCATCCTCCCGCCGGGGCCATTTTCCCTACGAACCACCAACCCCGAAATGAAGATGACCGCCAAACGTAACCGTAGGAAACAGACGCAACCGCTTCAGCAACGCTTGATGTCATTTGCCGAAACCGCCCGCGACCGCGCCCACCGCTTGCCTCCCGGCAAGGAGCGCGAGATGTTATTGCGGCGCGCCAAGCAGAACGAGGTGACCTCGGCCTTGACCGACTGGTTGAGTGCTCCCGGCTACCGAAGACGTGGAGAATGACGATGTGCGCTATCAGGGATCGTCGCGCTTCGTTTATCTATCCCGATAGTCGTATCTTCGTGGGTATCAATCCGGTTTCGCACCGGATGGCGGCCGGCCATTAGGGCTATCGGGGACAAGGCCTGGTCTTCCACAAGGATAGCCGTCTACGCGGCACTGATCGGCAACATCCTGGTCGCCATCACCAAGATCGGCGCAGCGCTATGGACGGGGAGCTCGTCGATGACGAGCGAGGCCGTCCATTCGGTCGTCGATACCTCCAACGAGGCGCTGCTGCTGTATGGATATCACCAGGCAACCCGGCCCCCGAACGAGGCGCATCCGCTCGGTCATGGCCGCGAATTGTACTTTTGGAGCTTCATCGTTGCCCTGCTGATCTTCGCACTCGGTGCCGGCGTTTCATTCTATCAGGGCGTCATTCACGTACTGCGGCCGCAGCCGATTGAAGATCCTGTCGTCAGCTACGTTGTGCTCGGATTATCCTTCCTGTTCGAAGGAGCCTCCTGGCTGATCGCTTTGCGGCGTCTGGAGGCGGACGGTAGACGTTACGGCTACTATCAGGCGTTCGTTCGCAGCAAGGACCCGCCTGCCTTCGTGGTGCTGCTTGAAGACAGCGCAGCACTCACCGGGATTATCGTCGCGGCGGCCGCAACGGCAGCTGCTGTCTTGCTGAAGCAGCCTGTCTGGGACGGTATCGGGTCCATTCTGATCGGAGTTCTGCTCGGGATCACCTCCATTGCGCTCGCGCGCGAGAGCAAGAGTCTCCTCATTGGCGAGCCGGCTGATCCCGAGCTCGCGCGGTCTATTCTTGCTTTAGCGCGGCGGTTCCCTGGCGTGCTTCGCGCCAACGGTCTGCTGACCGTGCAGCTGTCTCCGACCGAGGTCGTGGCGGCCCTCAGTATCGAGTTCGCGGATGAGAAGCGCGCGGACGAAATCGAGGAGCTCGTCGTTGCGATCGAATGCGAGATCCGGAAGCATCATCCCGAGGTGGTGGCCATATTCATCAAGCCGCAGACGCAGGCCCGATATCGACGCGCGCGAGCGGATCGGTTCGAGGACGGGAAGACGTAGCGCGCCTCGTAACCGGCCTCATGGCAGCGAGTAGGCCCGCACGTAGTCGCCGAGTTTGGTGCCGAACGAGCCGTGGCCGCCGTCGACCGTTACGACATATTGCTTGCCGCCGCTCTCATACGTCATGGGCGTCGACTGGCCACCGGCAGGAAGCCGGTCCTCCCAGAGTTTCTTCCCGTCATTGACATCGAACGCCCTGATGTAGTCGTCCATCGTTCCCGAGATGAAGAAGACGCCGCCTGCCGTCACCATCGGACCGCCCAGCATGGGAACGCCGAGCTTGAACGGCAGCGGAACAGGAGCCTGATCACGGATCGTGCCGATCCGGTGCTGCCAGACAACCTTGTTCGTCTTGAGGTCGATGGCTGCGACGTTCCCCCAGGGCGGCGCGAGGCAGGGGATACCCAACGGCGAAAGGAAGATGCCGAGGTCGACGCCGTAAGGGGCTCCATACATCGGCTGCACGCCCAGCTCGGTGCCGGGCGGATGCGCCGCATTCGGCGCGGCCGGATTGTCCTTTCCGCGGGGCACAAGGCGGGAAATGAAGGGGATGGATTGCGGGTTGGCGATCGCGATCTGCCGCCGCGGATCGACGGCGATACCGCCCCACTCGAACATGCCGAAGTCGCCCGGGAAGACCAGCGTGCCTTGCTCCGACGGCGGCGTGAACGGTCCTTCGTAACGCAGGCGCTTGAATTTGATGCGGCAGGCGAGCTGGTCGAACATCGTGCTGCCCCACATCTGCGCGCCGGTCAGCATGCGGCGCGGGCGGAAGCTCAACTCCGAAAATGGCTGTGTCGGCGACAGCCGGTCGCCCGGCGCGGGGCCCTGCGGTACCGGCTTTTCCACCACGGGCACCAGCTGATGCCCGTCGCGGCGGTCGAGCACGAAGATGTCGCCGGTCTTGGCTGGAATGTAAATCGCGGGAGTTGTCTCATTTCCGGAGTGAATATCCACCAGACTCGGTTGTGACGGCATGTCCATGTCCCAGAGATCATGATGGACGTTCTGGAATGACCAGCGCAGCTTGCCAGTCGCGATGTCGAGCGCGACCATCGCCGAATCGTAGCGCTCCTCGTCCGCCGAGCGATTGCCGGCCCAGATATCGGGAGAACTCGAGCCGAGCGGGACGTAAACAAGGCCCAGATTCTCGTCGACCGCGGAGATGCTCCACGAATTGGGCGAACCGGCCGTGAAATGATGCGAGGCCGACGGCATCTCGTTCGGATCGGAATTGCCGGCATCGAACGCCCAGATCAGCCGTCCCGAATAGATGTCGAAGCCGCGGATCACTCCGGACGGCACGCGGTCGGAATAATTGTCGATGACCGCGCCGCCTACGATCAGGACCTTGTCGGTCACCACCGGTGGCGAGGTGCCCTCGTAGAAGCCGAGCGTGGTGACTTCGCTGCCTTCCTTGAGATCAATCTGCCCGTGGTTGCCGAAGTTTTCGCAAGGTTTGCCGCTCTGCGCGTCCAGCGCGAACATGCGACCGTCGTCCGTCGGCAGGAAAATTCGCTCGGGGCACTCGCTCGGAGCCGCTGTGCCATCCGCGGTCTGCGCGCCTGATCTGGTCGCGTGATAGGCGACACCGCGGCAGGTCATGTGCTGAAAGGCTTTGTTGTGCCGGACCTGCGGGTCGAACTTCCACCGCAGCTTGCCCGTCGCCGCTTCCAGCGCGAACACGATCTGATGCTGCGAGCAGGTGTAGAGGAGGTCTCCGACCTTGAGCGGCGTGGCCTGATTGGTGATCTCGTCGGGATCGTCGGGTCCCTTGTGGTCGCCGGTCCTGAATTCCCAGGCGAGCTTGAGGTCCTTCACATTGTCCTTGGTGATCTGGTCCAGCGAGGAATAGCGCGTGCCGAAGCCGGTGCTGCCATAGGCTGTCCAGTCCTTACCCGCTGCGGGCTCGGACGATGCGGACGAAGCAGCGCCCGATGCGTTGTTCTCGGGCAGCGTTCCGGCAATCGCACGACGATCCCTGCTAAGGGAGACGCCGAGCACGACAATCGCGATGATCAACACGAGTCCAAGCGCCGATCGCGCGGCCCGCAGGCGCGGCATCAGGCGTGACGATACGAACGGCAGCAGCAGCCACACGCCGATCGGTGCCAGAACATCACCGCGGGGGGCCAGCGACCAGAAATCCAGCCCGACCTCCCACACCGCCCATCCCATCGTGCCGAGCAGCAGTGCGGCATAAACCCAGAGCGCTGCGGCGCTGCGGTTCGCAAGCAGCCAGCAAGTGAACAGGAGAACGATCCCGGCAATCACATAGTAAGGGGAGCCGCCGAGGGTTGCGAGCCAGACGCCGCCAAGGAGCAGATACAGGCCCATGATGGCGAGAACCACGATGGTTATGGCAAGCCAAGGCGTTTCGCGGAATGAGGTTTTGATGGAGATCATCGGGGCTGCTCGGCTATTTCAGCGTATAGAGAAACGCCGCGATATCGCGTGCGTCCTTAGGCGGGATGCCCATTCTGGGCATGGCGTTACCCGGTAACGCCTTCTGCGGATCTTCGATCCAGGCCGCCATGTTGTCGGGCGAGTTCTGGATGTAGCCGGCGATATAGGTGCGCGTGCCGACGCGATGCAGCGGCGGGCCGACATTGCCGTCCGCGCCGGCAATGCCGGGAATGTCGTGACAGCCGCCGCAATGATAGTTCTTGACGAGGTCGGCGCCCCTGCGCGCGTCCCCATTGAAATTGTCAGGGCTCGCAGCTTTGGTCTCGCCGCAGCCGATCGCCGCCATGCCCAGGAGCGAGGCGATCAGCAATCGTGCGGCAGGAATGTCGGCCATTCGTCACTCCGATCACGGCTTCTGGCCGAAGCTGAATGACTTGGTCGCCGACCAGGGATCTGTCGTGGAGACCTGCTCGCTGGGCACCTGCTCGACTTCAGGTGAGAGCGGGTTTGCCGAGAAGGTGCGGCCCCATTGATGGCTCGGTTCGTTGCTGATCCTGCCGATGTACGTCACGAGGTCCCAGATCACGCTGTCAGGCAGGACCCCGCCCCAGGCCGGCATTCCGTTCGGTCGCCCCTGGTAGATCGAGAGGTAGATGTTTTCGGGCTGCGAGCCGTAGGTGAACGTGCTGTTGCTCAGCGCCGGACCCATGCCGCCGCCGCCGTTGGACGCATGGCAGCCGATGCAGTTGAAATTGACGAAGTAGGTCATCCCGCGTTGCTCCGCATTCGGATCGCCCTGCGCGGGGTTCTTGATTTGTGGTGGATCCGGCTGCGCGCCCGGGTGGAGATGACTGATCGGAACCTGCATGAACACGCCGGGCCGACCATTGCCGACACTACCGCCGAAGTTCGGCCGCGGCGCCAACGTCGGCATCTGTGCCTCCTGCGATTGCGGCAGGGCCTGCTGGGCAGGCACGACACCTTGCGGCGTGGCCGCCAGCAGCAGTGACAACGCGCTCGCGCGCAATGCTTGGGCCGGCATCACTCATGGCCTCCCGATGCTGTGATCGGCGTCTCGACCAGCGGCACGCCGAAACTTCGCAGCAGCGACGCAATCTCGGATCGATGCGCGTCGATGAATGCGTTGAGCCGGTCGCGCAGAGCGTGATCGCCCTTGCGTACGCCCATCGCGATCGCGAACTGGAATTGCTGGGGTGCAAAGCGTTCGCCATCCTGCACGGGCGTGACCGTGAGGGGCACGGTGGAACGCTGGGCGAAGTAGCCGCCCAGAGGTCCCCAGGCAGCAGCGATGTCGATGTCGCCATGCTCGACCGCCTCGATCAGGCGCGCTGGCGGGTCGGCTTGGCGATAATCGCCGTAGATCGAATAGCCGCGAACGTTATCGACGATGCCCTGCTCGCCGAGAGCCTCCGCGGGGGGCGGATTATTGCCGTCGTCGCCGATGAGATGTACCCCGATCATCAAATGGTGAAGGCGCGGGTCGAGCAGGGAGGACAGATCGAGGTGCTGATCGCGTCGGGTGACGAACACATAGCTGGAGCGATAATACGGCTTGGTGGTCTCGACCAGGTCGTAGCCGGCAGGCACACCCATCACCACGTCGCACATTTCGGCCTTCAAGGTGTTGCGGATGAAGCCGCGGCGCTGCGCCCACCAGGTGTAGGCGACCTGTTGCCCGAGAGCCTGCGCGACCATCGTCGCGAGCTTGTTTTCGAAGCCGGCCCCCGCATTGTTGGAAAACGGCAGATTGTTCGGGTCGGCGCAGACGCGGAGTTCACCATCTGGCGCGGCGACTGCCGGCGAGGCAAGCCCGATCAAGGCGCCAAGAGCGATGGCGGCGGAGTCACTGCGCAGGCGCATGGCTGCCGTCCTGGCCATTGGGGCTACCGAGCTTGAACACCAGCAACTCGCTGCCGCCGGCGGTGTAGAAGGGCAGATCTTGTGTCGCGCCGGTGAATCCGAGCGCACCATTGCGAACGCGCGGATCCACTTCCGCGTTGGCCACGACACCGGGCCAGCCGCCCACACCCGACAGGATTGCGATGTACTGCTGGCCGTCCGAGCCGCGATAGGAGACCGGCTGGCCAATGAAGCCAGAGCCGGCGCGGAATTGCCAGAGCACGTGCCCGTTCTTGGCGTCCACCGCCTTGAACAGCCGGTCCATGGTTCCGTAGAACGCGACGTCACCCGCGGTCACGAGCGCACCGCTCCAGACCGGCAGCTTCTCGTGGATTTCCCAGACTTTCTTGCGTGCGATCGGGTCCCACGCCATGAACTCGCCGCGATAGCCGCCGGGACCGGCATACATGTCGACATCAGCCCCCACATAGGGCGTGCCGGCGATGTAGCCGACCTGCGATGCCTTGAAGTTCATGCAGAGGTGCTGATGCGGTACGTAGAGCAGCTTGGTACGCGGCGACCACGCCGTTGGCTGCCAATCCTTCGCGCCAGGAGCGCTCGGGCAGATATTTTCGATGGTCTTCCCGAGAAGCGGGGTCTTCTCGTCGTTAGGGATGATTTTACCGGTCTTCAGATCGACGCCTTTGTAGCTGTTCACGTACTCATAGGCGTCCGCCGAGATCACTTCGCCGGTGGCGCGATCGATGACATACATGTAGCCGTTGCGGCCGGGATGGATCAGTACTTTGCGTGTCTGTCCGTTGAGCTCGATATCGACCAGCACGTTCTCGTTGATCTCGTCATGGTCGAAAAGATCGTGCGGATTGACTTGATAGGCCCATTTCGCGTGGCCCGTGTCGGGATCACGCGCGAAGATCGTCGTGCTCCAGAGATTGTCGCCGGACCGCTGGTTTGCATTCCAGGGACTTGGATTGGCGGTGCCGTAATAGATCAAGTTGATATCCGGATCGTAGGAAATCCATCCCCACATGGTGCCACCGCCGACCTGCCATCGATCCGCGGGCCAGCTCTTGACGCCTAGATCCTTGCCCTTGAGGTTGTCGTAGAACGGCTTGAAATCGTCGCCGATCAGCACGTCCTTGTCGGGGCCTGTTGCGTAGGCACGCCAGGATATCGCGCCCGTGTTTTCGTCGAGCGCGGTGACCCAGCCGCGCACGCCGAGCTCGCCGCCGCTGTTGCCGATGAGGACCTTGCCCTTCACCACGACGGGTGCCATCGTGATTGTCTCGCCCTTGTTGATCTCGCCGAGTTTCGTGTGCCAGAGCTCCTTGCCCGTCTTGGCGTCGATCGCGACCGAGTGATTATCGAGCGTGTTGAGAAACACCTTGCCATTGTCGAAGGCGAGACCGCGATTGACGACGTCGCAGCAGGCGACGCCCGCGGCGGCGGGCTCCGGTTTCGGTGCATACGACCATTTCAATTCGCCAGTGGTGGCATCCAGCGCAAAGACGCGGTTGGGGTAGGGGCCCGCATAGGGGCCAACCACGTACATGGTGCCGTCGACCACCAGCGGCGCCGCCTCCTGGCCGCGGTCGGCACCGATCGAGAATGTCCAGGCGAGCTGTAAGCGCGATGCGTTGCCCGCGTTGATCTGGTCAAGGTCGCTGAAACGCGTGTTGGCGTAGTCGCGGGCGGCCATCGGCCATTGACCCGGGTCTTTCATGCGGTCGGCCAGATCGCTTTGGGCAACGGCAGGCGACAGCAACGCGCCGCAGGTGCAAAGCCCACCGATCGCTCGGCGCAATAACCGCCCGACGCGAGGCATTAACATAGGTGAATTCTCCACGGCAGTGACCGGGCCATGCCGCGTTGCAGGCCGCTTTGCCAACGTACAAACGTTGCGCAGACGCTTGGTTCCTAATACTGCCTCGAAGCGACGGTGCTACCGGACGACGTTGCCCGAGACCCCTGCGCCCAGATCGACCGCGATCTGATCCTCTTTGCCGTTGCACTTGGGGTGGCCAAACCCGGACGGGCTTTTGCCGTCGGGCCCGATGTCGTAGATGATCGCATCCTTCATGTTCGGGCTGACCCCGGCCGGCACGCGATCGAGACTGAGCTGGTGACGCACGCGCCAGGCGACATTGTGATCCGCGCAGGAGCTATCGCCGCTGACTCCAACCGCGCCGGCGATGCCCTTGTCGTCGTAGAGCGCAAGCCCGCCACCGAAGACGATGACCCCGCCAACCGGCTTGCCGACCATGGGATCGTGGTCGGTCCCAAACTGGTCCGGCGTGCCGCCGTAGATGACATCAGGGGCAGGCGGGTCGCTCAACGCCGCGCCGAACAGGAATCCGCCGGGCTGGGCGCCTGCATAGAGATTGGCGGTCGCCATCGCCTTGTCCTTCAGGCTGAATGCGTTCGCCGTGTTGGCCTTCTCAGCCGCGATCGCGCGGCTGCCGAGCCATTGGTCATCGACCTTGCTGCCGCTATAGGCGACGGCACAAACGATGCCCTGCCGGTTCACGACGGCCGCCCACTCGTTGTTGTCCAGTCCGCCGTTGCTGGGCCCGCCGCCGGGCTTGACGCTTTTCTTGAGGATATCGGCGAGTTGATCATGGTCAACCGGGCAGGACATGGCAGGGCGCGGCTGGTCCTGCGCGGTCGAGCCGCCCGGCATCGAGAAGGCTGCCGCGAGCAGGGCTGCGATTGTGAAGGCAGGGTGTCTGGCCATGTGTCCTCCACGGCGGCTGTCAAACTCAACAGCGAACGTCGCTTGGAACGAGCGGTTCCTATGACGATCCCCTGCTTGTGTCGTCAGCCCGAACGGACGGAAGATAGGCGGGAATGCGCGTCCATTGCAGTCAGCCAGCGATGGGCGAAGAAAAGCGCGGCGCCGGTATAGAGGACGCCCATGGGCACCCACATCAGCATCCCCGCAAGTTGCTGGTCTTCGAGCGGCGTCAGGCCGAATTCACCGGCGAAGGTGCCCTGAGCCGGAATCCATGGCCGTGTCGATAGCGTCAGCAGCGCACCAAGCACTCCGGAATGCAGCACCGTGACAAACAGGCAGACGATCGCGATGCCGTCACGGAGACGTACGCTGCGACCCGCTCCGCGGCCATGCAGCAGCACCCACCAGAACAAAAGTGCAGTTGCAAAGAAGCTGACGTGCTGGAGGCGGTGAACCGCCGTGTTTTGCAGTGCCCAGGCATAGAGTGGCGGCGCATGCCAGATCCACAGCGCCAGGCCATGCAGGGCCGTCGCGCTGACGGGATGGCTGATCAAAGCCCACGGCTGGGCCACGATCGGCCAATTCAGGCAACGCCCCGCCGCGGGACGAAGCGCAGCCGGCAAGCTCCACATCATCGGCCCGTTGATCCTGGCAAACGCCATCAAGGGAGCACCGAGGACCATGAGCAACTCGTGCTCGATCATGTGGGCGGTGAACAGGCGCTCACCCAGCCAATGCAGCGGCGAGGTCAGGGCGAGCGCCACGACCAGCCATCCCGTCCAGAATGCGGCGACCTGGGCGAAGCTGACGCCGCGTCCAGCGCCGGCATGGTGCCAGAGTCGTTGCGTTCCCACATAGAAGGTGATGCCGACGACGTAAAGCGGGCTCAAAAGCCAGGGATCAAAGCTCCAGAGCGATCCCGGAGCAACCTGCGAGATGCCATGAGCCATCGCCGGCCGGACAAGCAGGCCGAGAAGGAACGCGAGTAGGCTCAGCGCAGGCATGGACTGATCATCAGCGAAGCCGCAAGCTGGTTGGCGATCACGAGCGCAAAGAGGACGCCGCTGCCGACACCGAGCCATGCCATGAACGACCGTGGACCGCCGCCTTGCGCATCGGCCCATTCGGCTCCCGCGGCGCGGCGAACCGCGCGCGCGGATATCGCGGTGCCGATGAGGGCGACGATCGCCAGCACCGCGCTCATGATTGTGCCGCTTACCCGCGTCGTCTCGCAGGAGAAATGAGCGAATGCATAGACGCCTTGCAGGTTGATCCCCCAGGCGAGCGGACCGAGGGCGACGCCGGCCCAATAGAGCAGTCGTGCACGAGTATCGTTGACGGTCATAGGCGCGGTACCCAGTCGAGAAGGACGTAGAGCGGCAGCCAAGCCAGCACGACAAAATTCCAGTAGAACGCGTTGTCGGTGACATCGCTGAACCGGCGCGGCCTGGCGTGGCGGGTGAACATCAGCACCGTCAGCACCACCGTGTCGCCAAGATCGGTGGCGAGATGGGTCGTGTGCAGCCCGAGGATCAGCCAGACGATCGAGCCGTAGGCAGAATTGTCCCAGCGCGTGTTGAGATGAGCGAATTCGAAGCCGCGGAGAATCAGCAGCACGATGCCGATCAGCGACATCACGATGAGGCCTATGCGAACCTTCGCGAGGTCCTGCCGCAGTGCGACGCGATTGGTCATCTCGTTCGGGATGATGCTCAGCAGGTAAATCGCCACCTCGACCGTGCCCGGCCAGAGATCCGGCGGCGCGGCGCCGATCGGCCAACTGGTGTTGACGGCATAGAGATAAAGATAGGTGCCGATCGCGATGGCAAATCCCATGCCTTCAAGCGCCATGAAGCCCATGGCGCCCCACCACGGGCCGCTCCGCGGGCCATAGCCGTAGGTCGGCAAGTCGGCGACGTTGCGGACGATGGTTTGTCTCACTCCTCGTCCTCCTTGCTGCCAGCCGGCCAGAACCAGCCGATCAGCGCGACGGCCATCGGCGGCGTGCCCCAGAGCACCGCCCAAGGTGTGAAGATCGAGCCGATGAAGAAAATGGTCGTCGCGATCGCCGTGATCAGCGGCCAGAGACTGGGCTCGGGCGAAGCTTCACGGGTCTGCGGCTCTGCTTCTGCAAGCGATGTCAACAGAACCTCGCGTCGCTCCACGCTGAGCCCCGCGACGACGGGCAGGCTGTCGCTGTCGAACCATAAGGGATCGCGATGCTTGACGACCGGAATACGATCGAAATTCTGCGGCGGCGGCGGAGACGAGGTCGCCCATTCCAGCGTCGAGGCGTCCCAGGGATTGTCGCCCGCAAGAGCGCCGCTGCGAAGGCTGAAGATCACGTTGACCAGCAGCAGCGCGAAGCTGATTGCGAAAATCGCGGCGCCGCCGCTGGAGAGAAGGTTCAGATGGCCCCAGTCCATATCGGCGGTATAGGTATAGACCCGCCGCGGCATTCCGATCAGCCCGAGGAGGTGCATCGGAAAGAACGCGACATTGAAGCCGACAAAGGCAAACCAGAAATTCCATCGGCCGAGCCGCTCGCTGAGCATGCGGCCGGTGATTTTGGGGAACCAGTAATAGACGGCTCCGATGAGAGGGAAGACGGCGCCTCCGATCAGAACGTAGTGGAAATGCGCGACCACGAAATAGGTGTCGTGCACCTGGGTATCGATCGGCACAGACGCGACCATGACGCCGGAGAGGCCGCCAATCACGAAAATCACGATAAAGCCGAGCACGAACAACAGTGGTGTTCGGTAGACCGGACGGCCATCCCAGAGCGTCGCCAGCCAGCAGAAAATCTGCAGCCCGCTCGGTACCGCGATCAGCATGCTCGAGGCCGTGAAGAGCCCGGCGCCGAGCTGCGGCAGGCCGGTCACGAACATATGGTGGACCCAGAGGCCGAACGACAGGAAGCCCGTCGCAATCAGGGAAAGGATGACGACGGGATAGCCGATCACGGGGCGGCGGGCGAATGTCCCCAGGATCGCGGAGACCATGCCGGTGCCGGGAATGAAGATGATGTACACCTCGGGATGGCCGAAGAACCAGAACAGATGCTGCCAGAGAAGGGGATGTCCGCCCGAGGAGGGATCATAGAAGCGGGTGTTGACGAGGCGGTCGAGGATCAGCGACGTCGATGCGACCATGATCGAGGGCATCGCGAACATCACGAGGAAGCTCGTGACCAGCATCCCCCAGACAAACAGCGGAATGCGGTCGAGCGTCATGCCGGGCGCGCGCAGCTTGAAGACGGTGACGACGATCTCCACGGACACCGCGAGCGCCGCGACCTCGGTGAAGGTGATCATCTGCGCCCACACGTCGGGCCGCTTGGTCGGCGTGTATTGCAGGGACGAGAGCGGGACATAGGCAAACCAGCCGACGTCAGGTCCGGTATTGAGCAGGAACGAGATCCACAGGAAGCAGCCGCCGAAGAGATACATCCAGTAGCTGAAGGCGTTCAGGCGCGGAAAGGCGATGTTTCGCGTGCCGACCATCAGCGGCACGAGGTAGACCGCGAATGCCTCCATGACCGGCACCGCGAACAGGAACATCATCGTCGAGCCGTGCATCGTGAAGATCTGGTTGTACTTGTCCGGGGACAGGAACGTTTGCTCCGGGCCGGCCAGCTGAATTCGCATCAGAACAGCAAGGACGCCGCCGAGGACGAGAAACGCGAAAGCGGTGACGATGTAGCGCCGGCCGACGACCTTGTGGTCGACCGACATGAGCGCGCCGAAAAATCCGGATGGTGTACGCCAGATGCTCTCGAGCCGTGTCGAAAGCTGCAGACTGCTCAGCGCGTCGTCCCGCAACTCACGTTCGTCAGCCGCCATGCTCACTTGAGCTGCTCCAGATAATGAAGGATCGCGATGAGTTCGTCCGATTGCAGTGGCATCTTCGGCATGTAATTGCCGGGCTTGACGTGCTGGGGATCGGCGATCCAGGCGCCGAGCGTTGCCGGGGTCATCGGCAGCGTTCCGGCCGCGACGGTCGTGCGGCTGCCGACATGGGTCAGATCGGGACCGAGCTGGCCGCCGGCGAGTGTGCCGCGGATATTGTGGCAGAGCGCGCAGCCTCTTGCGCGGAAGAGCTGCTCGCCCTGCTTGCCAAGCTCATCTGTGGGGCTGTTCGCGTTCTCGTTTTCATGGTCGCGCCAGCGGCCGAACTCGTCCGGCGACAAGGCCAGCACAGTGAAGGCCATATGGGCGTGCTGAAGTCCGCAGAACTCGGCGCACTGACCGCGGTAGACGCCGACATTCTTGGCGGTGAACTGAAGCTCGTTGGTCTGCCCGGTGATGAGGTCCATCTTGCCGGTCAGGCTCGGAACCCAGAAGCTGTGGATGACGTCGGCGGATTCCAGCTCGACCTTTACCGGCTGGCCGGTCGGAATGCGGATCTCGTTGGCGGTTGTGAAGCTCTGGTGCGGGCTGTCGCCGTCATATTGCACCTCCCACCACCATTGATGGCCGATGATCTTGAGCGTGAGCGCATTGTCGTCCTTGGCGAACACGGTACGCTGGCCGGCATAGCTCACGATCGAGAGCCCGAGCACGATCACGAGGGTCGCGAGCCCCAAGCCCAGCACGACGCGACCACTTGCTTGCTCGAACGGCAGGTGCAGCGCCAGCGGCCGATCGGAAGCCCGCTTTCGGCGCAACATTGCGATGCCGAGCACGATCACGACGGCGATCCAGACGATTGCCGCTATGATCAGGAAGATGAAGAGAGTGTGAAGGATTCGATCGGACTGCAGCCCGTGCGGGTCGAGTGCGGACTGCCGCCCCGCGCACGCAGCCAGCGGCAGCATCACAAATGGCACCAAGGCCGTTCGCATTCTGACAGGCATCGATGTCCGCCGCGCTCCCCTGTGGAGGCGGAACCGGTCAATCGTATGAAGGTTCCTATTCGTCGCCCGAGAGGACGCTGTTGGCAAAAATTGAGCCGAGCGCGACTCTGACGATCAGGTCGAACGCGTACCATTTGGCGAGCGTTCGAGGACCGGCGATGCGGCGCAGAACGACCAGCGCCACGTAGTGAGCGTCGTGCCGCTGGCGGTGCGCAGGAGAGGCGCCCAGCCCTGGAAGGAGATCTGTCCGGCATGGTCCATCCGACCGGACTAGAAGGGCCAGCCCCTGGTGGCGACCACGATGGCCGCATCGGCGAGAGCCATCAGCAGCAGGACGATGGTGACAGCGATGATTGCGCCCGGCTGGACGATCGCGCGAAGATCTTCAAGCATCCGGCGAACCCTCCATCGCGTTCGGCTCCATCACCTCGCGACGGGCTTTTGCGGATCATCGCGGTGCTGGGCAGCCTCCGTATTCCGATCCAGTTGGACCCGCTCACCGCGCCGCAAATGTCCCGATCGCCTGACGCCGTACCAGATCGCTATGCCGAGGATGACAACGCCCAGGAACAGCAAATACCACGCTTTCACGGAACTATCTCCCAAAAGCATTCCAACGCCAGTGTTGCCCATTCGTGTGCTCCTGCTAGATAAGCCGGCAATGCGGGCCTCCTGTTGTCGTTCCTAAACGAGCCGGACAGGCGCGGGACTGGTCGAGGAGTGACATGCTCAAGATTGGAGTCATTTCTGATACACACGGACTGCTTCGGCCAGAGGCGGAAAAATGCCTCGCCGGGGTCGCGCATATCATCCACGCCGGCGACATCGGCGCTGCCGACATCATCGATCGGCTTCGCCGGGTCGCGCCCGTCACGGCCATCCGCGGCAATGTCGATGTCGGCGATTGGGCAAGCGCCTATCCGGAGACGCTATCAGTGCGGATCGGCCGGCACTCCTTTTATGTCCTGCACGATGTGGCAGAGCTTCAGGACAGACCCGCCCCCGGCAAGGTCGATGTCGTGATCTACGGCCATTCGCACCAGGCGAGCGTCAAGACGGTTGATGGCGTCCTTTATCTCAATCCCGGGAGCGCCGGCCCGCGGCGGTTCAAGCTGCCAGTGACACTCGCGACGCTGGATCTCGATGTGAGCGGCTCCCTGCAGCCTGTCGTCCACGATTTGAGCGGGCCGGCGCAGTGACGGATTGGCTAGGAACACTTCCGGCAGGGCTCCGTTAGCGCAGCAAATCTCCGGAGCTGCTCGATGACCGAATACCCCAAGCCGCCGTTTCCCAGCCAGCAGCAGCCGATGCCGGGGTCGACCCGAGCGATGAATCCCCGACCGGACCACGGCGAAGAGAGTTACAAGGGTTCAGGCCGCCTGGCCGGCAAGAAGGCGATCATCACCGGTGGCGATAGTGGTATCGGTCGCGCGGTTGCAATTGCTTACGCGCGGGAGGGGGCGGATATCGTCATCGCTTATTTGGACGAGGACGATGACGCCGCCGAGGTCAAGACGCTGATTGAGCGGGAAGGCCGTAAGGCCGTTCTGATTCCCGGCGATATCAGCCGGCCCGATCATTGTCGTACCGTCGTGCAACGTGCCGTCGCCGAACTCGGCGGGATCGACATTTTGGTCAACAATGCGGCTCACCAGGCGACGTTCAAGGACATTGCCGACATCAGCGACGAGGAGTGGCAGCGGACTTTCGCGGTGAACATTCATGCGATGTTCTACCTGACCAAGGCAGCCGTGCCGCACATGCGGCCCGGATCCGCAATCGTGAATACGGCCTCGGTCAACTCCGATATGCCGAATCCGAGCTTGCTCGCCTATGCCACGACCAAGGGAGCCATCCAGAATTTTACGGGTGGGCTCGCGCAGATGCTGGCCGGCAAGGGGATACGCGTCAACGCGGTGGCGCCCGGTCCGATCTGGACGCCGCTCATTCCGTCGACGATGCCGGAGGAGTCCGTCAAGAATTTCGGCAAGCAAGTGCCGATGCAACGCGCAGGCCAACCGGCCGAGCTTGCGACGGCCTATGTCATGCTCGCGGATCCGCTTTCGAGCTACACGTCGGGCGCGACCTTGGCAGTCACCGGAGGCAAGCCGTTCATCTGACTGGGACCGCCTCGCGCGACTGCGCTCGCGGATGATCCGTATCCCGGGCTCGCCGTGCCGTTACAGCGTGATCACGTAAACCGCGAACGCGAGAACGATCGCGATGCTGACGACCACAATGCTGATCAGGAGCTTTCCCATGCGACACCGGTAGCTGGGATAATGGCGCGCACGCGGTGGAGTTCCGCGCGGGTTTGTACGTACGACGCTAGGAGGACCGAGCAATGGATATGGCAGAGCTTTCAGCAATGACCGAAGCATCCGGCCTTGAGAACGACCCGGCGGGCAACAATACCTCGTCAACGGCACGCGGCGCTCCAAGAAGCGGCGAACCGCGGTCTGAACCGCAATCGGCCGCCGCCGACCTGTCCGACGAATTGCGTCGCATCACCGCGGCCGCACCGCTGCGGTCGCTTTTCCTGGCATTCCTGCTCGGGATGCTCGTGGCCCGGCGACGGCGGGGATAGCGAAGAGGACCCTCGCAAGACCGACCGCCTGGACGCGTTCTTCCAAGCTCTCGCAATGGATGCGGCCCCGGCGCAAGGAGAGGAGGTCGCCGGGGCCGCTCAAGCGCGCGCTTCTGGAAGGCACGAGCCTGCGCGCGGTGGACGTCATCGGTCTAGTGTACGGGCGGCATTGACATCCGTCGTGCCGCCGTCCGAATCTGAAATAGCGCCGCCCGGAACGGCGACGTCATCGAACCGCTCTGCGAGAGCATCCAGCACAGTGCGCATGTCTGACCCCTGCATCGCCGCGCCGTGGCCGGTGATGGCGATCTCCGGTGTGAGGGCGGCGAGCTTCCGCACCGAGGTCTTCGCACTTCCCCAGTCTGGTGTGAAATACATCGGTGGTCCGTGCATCTCGGGAGACTGGGTGACTGCGGAATAGACGGATTCCTGGCGCGTGGTGATGAATGCATCGCCTGCGATCAACAGACGATCGCGCTTGCGCCAGAGCGAAATGTGCCCCGGCGTATGGCCGGGGGTGTGAACCCAGCTCCAATCCTGCATGAACGGTATGCTGTGATCGGAAGGAAGGTCATAGAGCCGCGCTGCAACGTCGACCGGAGCAGTCGGAAACAGCGGCGAGATCAACGCCAGCAGGCCGCCGCCCACGCTCGGATTGGCGGGATGATACGAGCGGCTGCCATCGAGATAAGGGTGCTCGGCCGGATGCGCGTAGACCGGTACGTCCCATTCGCTCGCCAAGGTCTCGAGCGCGCCGGCGTGATCGAAATGAGCATGCGTCATGATGATGGCAGCTGGCCGGCCGTGGCCGCCAAAACGTGCCCTCGCTGCAGAGCGGATCGCCCGAGCGGATCCGGCAATGCCAGCGTCCACCAGAACCCAGTTGCCGTCACCGGCATTTTCAAAGCCAACGAAGATGACGTTCACAATGGCGAGCTGACGATAGGCAACGTCGGGGACGATCTGGCGTGTGCTGTCGTTCCGATCGAGGTCCGACTGCGGATGTTCGGCTTCGGCCGACGAAGGAAGCGGAATTTGCGTCATGTGGAATCCTGCCCTGCTATCGCTCGATCGTCCCCGTTCGCCGAATCTTCTTTTGAAGCAGCATCACGCCGTAAAGCAGCGCCTCGGCTGTCGGAGGGCAGCCCGGAACATAGATATCGACCGGAACCACGCGGTCGCAACCGCGCACTACGGAATAGGAATAGTGATAATAGCCGCCGCCATTCGCGCAGGAGCCCATCGAGATCACATATCGGGGCTCAGGCATTTGGTCGTAGATTTTGCGGAATGCAGGAGCCATCTTGTTGGTCAGCGTACCGGCCACGATGATCACGTCTGACTGGCGGGGCGAGGCACGGGGTACGAAGCCGAAGCGTTCTGCATCATACCGAGGCATCGACATCTGCATCATCTCGATGGCGCAGCAGGCGAGTCCGAACGTCATCCACATCAGAGACCCGGTCCGAGCCCAGGTGATCAGCTCTTCTGCCGTCGCGGTAATGAAGCCCTTGTCGGCGAGATCGTCGCGGATCTGCATGAAGTACGGATCGGAAGCGTTTGCGGATCGCTGCACGGACCGGCGGAGAGTTTCTGGAGAAGAAATGTCGACCATTGGCTTACCATCCGCCGCACCCTGGGTGACGTTGCGAAAACCTCGGGGCGACGGTGACGTTCCTGAGCAAGGAAAGGTGTTTGGCACGTTGCTATCACAGGTTAGCCCGGGGTCCTTGATAGGAACAGGCGCCGAGCTTACCGCGCGCTTAGGAACGATGTCGCTGAGCTGCGGTTGCGGAGAACGAACGAAGCCATTCAAATGGAGGACAGGAACGATGGCGAACGCAGCCCGTGATGTTTTCGTGGTCGGATTACGCAATGCGCATGCGATGGAAGTGCAGGCGAGAGAGTTGATGGAGCGTCAGTCGGAGAGGCTCGACGAGTATCCCGATGTCAAGGCGAAAGTGAGCGCTCATCTTCAGGAAACCAATGAGCAGCTGAAGCGGCTGGAACGGTGCCTGGAGTCCTGTGGCGAAAGTACGTCGAGCCTGAAGGACACGACGCAGTCCGTGATGGCCAACATGCAGGCGATGGCGCACTCGACGGCAAACGACGAGATCCTCAAGAATACCTTCGCCAATAATGCATTCGAGAACTTCGAGATCGCGGCCTACAAATCGCTTATCGCGCTCTGCGGGGCAGCTGGTGTTGCCGAGGCCAAGGAGCCGCTCGAAGCGTCCTTGAAGGAAGAGCAGCGCATGGCCGCCTGGATCGATTCCAACGTCGAGAAGGTGACGATGGAGTTTCTGGCGCACCAGCGGCAGGCCGCATAGCTTTCAAGCGGGGCAATGCGACGATCAGATCCGGTGCGGCGGGGAACGGTGAGGCCGGGCCCCGCGACCCTTCAGCAGCTCGCACCAACTGACGTCGCGGTTTTGGATCAATTAACATTGTTGGCCAGCATGTTTCGGGTAGCGCTCACGACTGCGGCAATGCCGCTTTCGCCGTGCATCAAGGCGATCTCGCCCTGCTGCTCATGACGGATGGCGTGAGCCATGGCCCGCAGGCGCGGATCGCCGTGGCTGTGCCACATCTGGTCGGCCATCTTGACCGCCCCTCTGTGATGTCGACTCATCATTTCGACGAAGACCGCGTCGAATTGCTCGGGCGCTGCAAGCTTGACCAATCGTAGCTCGGCCGGTGTGAGAAAGCCCGGCATGGCCGCACGCTCCTCGGAGCTGCAATCAGGCATCGAGGTGCCGAACCAGCTCAGCCACCAGTTCTCAAAGATTTTGTTCTCGCCGGTCTGGCTCGCGACCATCAGCAGGGCGAGTTTCTGGAGATGTGGATTTTGCGCGCTCCGGGCGGCACTGCGCGCCAGCTCGATGCCCTGTGCGTGATGCGTCGCCATGTGGCGCATGTAGGTCTGGTCTGCATCCCTGTCGGCTCCGATCCACGGCGGTTCACGGCCCCGGCTGCCGAACAAGGCGGTCATTCCAAGCGAAGCCAAGAGGACCAGCGCACCCGCAAGCCACGCGTCGGTAAACCGCACGTGTCGCTCCGCTGCGCCGCCGCCTGCCCAGCGCAGCCGCGCGAACAAGGGATACATCAGGGCTGACGAGGCGTGGACCAGAAGCCCGATCCAGTACGGCTGCTGGAGCGTGAAAAGCGGCTGCCAGAACGGGAATAGCGGCACCAGCACGAACCATTCCATGCCGGACGAGAAGATCGCCCAAGGAAGCGCCAGAAGCAGGATCACTGCAGGCCGCAGTTCGGCAGTCCAGCGTCCGAGCACGCCAAAGAAAACGACAGCCCAGGAAAAGTCCGCCCATTGATGGAAGGCGATGCCGGTGAGGATAGCGCTCCATGACGGTGGCGAACTGAGCGCCCATTCGCGAGCCGGGATGGTCGCGACCGTCATCCAGTCCACGGCCGCGTCGCGGCCAATCCGCCCGGCGACCAACTGGCTGACAATGGTGGAGAAAGTGCTGCTGATCAGCCCGAGCTCGACGGCGGCAATCCAGCGCGGGCGTCGACGTCGCCCGTTTGCAATCCCAGCCTGGTCAGGAGGCGACACCGGCCGACGCGTGCTGGATCATCTCCTTCGCTCGAGCTTTCGCGGCCGGGAGTCCCTTGGGGAAGCCGCTGCGATTGGGATACAGCTTGCGTCGGGCATTCGGCGGCGGCCGCTGCGGCTTGGTCTCCTGAGCGGCGCGGTAGTCGAGCACCGCAATGCCGCCGACCATCAGGAGCGCCAGCGCGATGTTGCCCTTCTTGGGATTGTCGGACGTCAGTCCTGATAGGAGCGCGGCGGCATCGAGGCCATCGCCGCCGACGCGGGCCCACAGGCCCGCGTTCTTGTCGACCGAGAGTGACATGACGCCGGCGAGGATTTCCCGCAAGCCGAAAGCGCGGACCATCGTCTCGCGCCCTTCCATGCCGAGCGTTTCCGTGACGCGTCGAGGCGCGAAAAATTCCACGACGCCGAGACCGATGCTGAACCAGCCGAGCGCGCGTGCGAGCTGGTCTGCCGGTTGCTTCAGGCTCGGTCCGCCTTCGACGATCTTGGGATCGCCTTTGGCGCGCACGATATTGGAGAAGTGAAACATGTTTGCTCCTTCAGGGCTTCAACACGACCTTGACGCAGGAATCGCGTTTATCGCGAAACATCTGGTACATTTCGGGACCTTGCTTGAGCGGCACGGTGTGGGTGATGACGAATGACGGGTCGATCTCGCCTTGCTCGATGCGGCGAAGCAGATCGTCGGTCCAGCGGTTGACGTGGGTCTGGCCCGTGCGCATCGTCAGGCCCTTGTTCATGAATGCGCCCATCGGAAGCTTGTCGGAGAAGCCGCTGTAAACGCCGGGGACCGAAATGATGCCGCCGGGCCGGCAGACATAGATCATTTCGCGCAGCACATGGGGCCTGTCGCTCTCCAGCATCACCATCTGCTTGGCGCGGTCGAGCAGGGTGTCGGGCCATGACGCCATCACATGCGATTCCATCCCGACGCAATCGATGCATTTTTCGGGACCCTTGCCGTCGGTCAGTTCCTTGAGCCGCTCGAGAACGCTCTCGTTTTCGAAATTGATCGTGGTGGCTCCGGCAGCTTCCGCCATGCTGAGGCGCTCGGGCAGGCAGTCGATCGCGATGACCTGATTGGCGCCGAGCAGGATGGCGCTGCGGATTGCCATCTGTCCGACCGGACCACAGCCCCAGATCGCGACCGTATCGGTCGGTACGATGTCGCATTGCACGGCAGCTTGCCAGCCGGTGGGGAAGATGTCGCTGAGAAACAGCAGCTGCTCGTCGGGGATCCCGGCGGGAACCTTGATGTGCGTGGCATCGGCAAAGGGAACGCGCAGGTATTCGGCCTGGCCGCCGGGATAGCCACCGGTCAAATGCGTGTAGCCGAACAGACCGGCGGTCGAATGCCCGAATACCTTGTCAGCCAGATGCTTCTTGCGATTGGTTGTCTCGCACACGGAGAAATTGCCGCGTTTGCACTGATCGCATTCACCGCAAATGATCGTGAAAGGGACGACGACGCGGTCGCCCTTCTTCAGCTTGCCGTCGACACCGGAGCCGACCTCGACCACTTCGCCCATGGTCTCGTGGCCCATGATGTCGCCGGGCATCATGCCGGGAATGAAATTGTGAAAGAGGTGAAGGTCGGATCCGCAGATCGCGCAGCTCGTGACCTTGATGATCGCGTCGCGCGGGTCCTGGATTTCCGGATCGGTGACGGTGTCGCACCTGATGTCTTCCTTGCCGTGCCAAACCAGCGCCTTCATGTCCGTCCTCCGCTGAATTACGAGGCATCTAAGTCCAGGAGGGAACGATGGTTGCTATCGCCCGCGCAAATCTTCGCATCGCGGTCACCCGCACCTCAAATAGGAACGAGCCGGAGACGGGGCGATTGGACGTCATAAATCCCAGCCGCGAGGACGCGCCCATGCCAGCCAACAAACTCGCCGTCGTGACCGGAGCCTCGACCGGAATCGGTCTGGAACTCGCGAGGTGCTGCGCCGAGGACGGTTTCGATCTCGTCATTGCCGCGAACGAACCCGCGATCGAGGCCGCGGCCGCCGAATTACGCAAGCTCGGCGGCAGCGTGGTGGCGGTACAGGCGGATCTCGCGACCACTGAGGGTGTCGACGAGCTCTGTGCGGCCGTAGGCGATCGTCCCATCGACGCGCTGCTTGCCAATGCCGGGGTCGGCCTCGGTAATGCCTTCCTCGGCCAGGATTTCGGCCGGATCAGGCGCGTGGTCGACACCAACATCACGGGAACGCTTTACCTGATCCATCGGGCCGGCAACGAGATGCTGCGGCGGAATGCAGGGCGCATTCTGATCACCGGCTCGATCGCCGGCTTCACGCCGGGAAGTTTCCAGGCCGTCTACAACGGCACAAAGGCGTTTCTCGATTCCTTCTCGTTCGCGCTGCGCGAGGAACTGCGCGATAGCGGTGTGACCGTCACCTGCTTGATGCCGGGTGCGACAGAGACCGAATTCTTCCGGCGCGCCGACATGATGGACACCAAGGTTGGAACCAGCAAGAAGGACGACGCACATGAGGTGGCGAAGGCCGGATTCGACGCGATGCTGCGGGGCGCTTCGGACATCGTGACGGGAGTGAAGAACAAGCTCCAGACGACGGTGGCGAACGTCACGCCGAACGAGGTGCTGGCCAAGCAGCATCGCAAGATGGCCGAGCCGGGCACTGCGAAATCCCGGTGAATCGCCGGGTTGTCGAGCGCGGCGCGCTACCGTTCGACTCGCTGGTCCGGCTGTCTCCGTTTGCTGCGTGCGGGTTCGTCGTAACCCTTGCGACGGCTGTAGAACATCAGTGCTGTCAGACCGCAGCCGATCACAAGCATCCGTCAGGAGGTCGAGCGCTGCTCGAAGGTAGATGTTGGCGCGGAGACAAGCGGTCAGAGGACCGGCGTTGGCGGCGGGAGACCGGCGAAATGCGCGGCCAGATTGTCTCGCATCAACTGGCCCATGGCCTTGCGGGTCTCGGTCGTGCCGGAGGCGTGGTGAGGCTGCAGCAGCACGTTCGGGAGCTCGAGAAATCGCGGGTCCAGTCGCGGCTCGCCCTCGAAGACGTCGAGCGCCGCTGCGCCGAGCTTGCCGCCGGTCAGTGCCGCGATCAGCGCGTCCTCGTCGATGTTGGAGGCACGCGACACGTTGACGAGAAGCCCGTCCGGACCGAGCGCTTGGAGAACATTGCGTCCCACGATGTGCCGGGTCGCTGCCGAGGCCGCGAGGGTGACGAACAGAACGTCGGATCGCTCTGCGAGCGCAACGGGATCCGCGATGAAGGTCCAGTCCTTGCCATGAGGCTTCGCCTCGACATCGGAATAAGCGATGTGCATGTCGAAACCGGCCAGCCGGCGTGCGACCTCAAACCCGATCCGGCCGAGGCCGAGCACGCCTGCGCGTTTGCCCCAGGCTCGAGTCTTCAAGGGATAGAGCCCCTTGGCGGCCCATGATCCGTCGCGCACCCAGCGCTCGGCGCCGTTCACGCCGCGCCATTGCGCGAGCATCATCGCGATAGCAAGATCCGCCACGTCCTTCGTCAGCACGTCTGGCGTGTTGGTCACATGGATGCCGCGCTTCCGGCAGCTGTCCAGATGCACCGCGTCGAAACCGACGCCGTAGATCGAAATGATCTCCAGGTTCGGGCAGGCCGCGATGAGTTCGGCATTCGCACCGAGCTCGCCGCGCGTGGCAATGGCGCGAACGCGTGAACCGACCTCGGCGAGGAGGGCCGGCCGGTCGCTCGCCTCGAAATAGCGGTGCACGGTGTAAGCTGCATCGAGCGGGATCTGATCCCACTCCGGGTAGGGGCCCATCTGAAGAATTTCAGGCTTCGACATGCGGGTGAGCGCTCCTCTTGGGCACGAACTTGACATTGTATGTTATCGATAACATAGTCCGACGGAACATGGATGTCGAGAGGCAAGAGGAGGAGGCAGGGTGGCGATCAACTTGTTCGATCTGAAGGGGCTCCGCGCTCTCATTACGGGATCGTCCCAGGGCATTGGCCTTGCGCTCGCGCGCGGTTTGTCCGAGGCCGGCGCGGAAGTGGTGCTCAACGGCCGGGATGAAGCCAAGCTCGCCGTGGCCGCCAGCTCCGTTGCGGGCGCGCGAACGCTCGCTTTCGATGTCACCGACCACGGTGCGGCGCGAGTGGCCGTCGATCGCTTCGAGACGGACATCGGGCGCATTGACATTCTCGTCAACAATGCGGGCATGCAGCACCGCGCGCCACTCGAGGAGTTCCCTGAAGACGCATTTCAGCGCCTGCTGCAAACCAACATCGCGTCGGTCTTCAACGTCGGTCAGGCCTGTGCGCGCCACATGATCGGACGTCGTGCAGGCAAGATCATCAACATCGCTTCAGTGCAGACCGCACTCGCGCGCCCGTCGATCGCGCCCTATACGGCCACGAAGGGAGCGGTCGGAAACCTGACCAAGGGCATGGCGACGGACTGGGCGAAACACGGCCTTCAGGTCAACGCCATCGCGCCCGGATATTTCGACACGCCGCTCAATGCCGCACTGGTCGCGGACCCCGCATTCTCGGCCTGGCTCGAAAAGCGCACGCCGGCAGGGCGCTGGGGCAAGGTCGAGGAACTCGTCGGCGCCTGCATCTTTCTCGCCTCGCCAGCGTCCTCGTTCGTCAACGGACACGTGCTCTATGTCGACGGCGGCATTACAGCTTCGCTCTGAGGCTTACCGTCGAAGCATCCACTAGGTCACCGCGGAGATGTCGTGATGCCCCGTCCAGTCGCATTGATCGGCGCCGGCGCCATGGGCGGCGCGATTGGCGCTCGCCTTGCCGAGACCGGGACCCGCGTCCTGGTGTTCGATCTCGATCCTGCCAAGGTCGCTGGTCTCGTTGAAAAAGGCGCAATCGCAGTCGCGTCTGCCGCGAGCGCTGCGGCCGAAGCCGACGCGGTGGTCCTCAGCCTCAACTCGCCGAGAATCGTGCGAGCGGCGGTGTTTGGACCGGCGGGCGTCGCGGAGGGCGCGCGGAAAGGCACGCTGATCATCGACATGTCCTCGATCGATCCGCAATCAACGCGCGAGCTGGCGAAAGACGCTGAAACAGCCGGCCTGCGCTGGGTCGACAGCCCGCTGTCGGGCGGCGCGCCGAAGGCCGCGGTCGGTCAGCTGACCTGCATGGCCGGCGGAGAGGCAGCGGATGTCGCGGAGGCACGAGTGGTGCTCGCCGAGGTCGCCTCGAATTTCACGCATATGGGCCCGAGCGGTGCAGGACAGACCACCAAACTCATCAACCAGGTCCTGTGCGCTCTCAACTTCGTCGCGGTTGCCGAGGCGACCGCACTGGCGGAGGCCTCCGGCGTCGATGCGGCCAAGATCCCGCGCGCGTTGCGCGGCGGCCGGGCGGACAGCGCCATCCTGCAGGAATACATGCCGCGCTTCGCCGCGCGTGACTACCGACCGACGGGACGCATCGACAACATGGTCAAGGATCTGAACGGCGCGCAGGATCTGGCGCGCCAGACCGGGATCGCGATGCCGATGACCGTCGTCTGCGCCGAGATCCATCGCCTTCTGACCGCAATCGGCTGTGGTGCGATGGACCAGGCTGCGCTGATGGAATTCTGGGCGGCGCGAACGCCGCCAGCGTGAGAATTCAGGAAAGCCCGTGCGCGTTGACGTAGATCGCATAGAGCGAAGTCTGCGCGGTGATGTAGAGCCTGTTCCGCTTCGGCCCGCCGAAGGTCAAATTGGAGACGATTTCAGGCACCGGAATGCGGCCAATCAGCGTGCCGTCCGGCGCGTAGACCGCAACTGCATCCGCCGTCGACGTCCAGATGTTGCCGTTCCGATCGACGCGGAATCCATCGTAGAACCCGGCCGGAGACGTCGCGAAGATGCGGCCTTCGCCAACCGCAAGCCCGCTCGATGCCACGTCGTAGGCGCGAATGACGGCTGGCAGGCCAGGCACGTGCGTCGCACCGGTTTCGGCCACATAGAGCAGCCGCTCGTCGGGCGAGAAGGCGAGACCGTTCGGCTTCACCATGTCGGTCACGACAGCGGACAACGCGCCGCTTGCCGGATCGAAGCGATAGACGCTGCTGGCGCCGATCTCGGTCGGTCCGGCATGCCCCTCATACTCGCTGTCGATGCCGTAGGTCGGGTCGGAGAACCAGATCGTTCCATCCGACTTGACGACGACATCGTTCGGGGAATTGAAGCGCTTTCCTTGAAAGCGCTCGACCACTCCGATCCATTGACCATCTGCTTCGAGCCGCGAGATCCGACGGCCACCGTGCTCGCAGGCGATCACGCGACCGAGCGCGTCGCGCGTATGGCCGTTGTGATAGCCGCAGGGGCTTTCGAACACCGAGACCGAGCCGTCGGTCTCGTCGAAGCGCAGCACGCGATCATTGGGAATGTCGGACCACAGCAGCGATTTGGCGGCCGGCACGTAGACCGGGCCCTCGGCCCAGCGGCTGCCGGTCCAGAGCTTGTCGAGCTTGGCGTGCCCGATGATCAACCCTGGGAAGCGCGGGTCGAGAATGTCGTAGGTGCTCACCGTGTCAGATCTCCGCGACTAATCCGTCGGTAGCGCAAAGTCGTCGGCCTTGAAGACCGTGTGGAAGATCGAGCCATCGAACATCTCGGTCAGCCCCTTGGTCACTTCGCGGCTCTCGAAGCGAACCGGCGAAGCAAGCGCCTCCTCGATGGCCTCGCGCGAGGGATAGCGGATCGCGAGCACCATCTCGTAACGCTGGGCATCGCTGTCGCTCTCCTCCTGCCGCAGCACGCGAACCTCCTCGGCACCGGGAAAGCGCGTCCACAGCGGCACGAGCTTCTCGCGAACATAGGCGGTGAATTCGGCTTCGCGTCCGGGCTTGACGCTGCCACTGAAGAAAGCACAACGGATATACATCGGCATTCGCTCGTCTGTCTGATAGTTGAAGGAAAATCGGCGGTCAGCTTGCGACCGACCGCCGAGGGAGCACGGTCATCGTGCTCGGGGAGCGGAGAGGAGGCTTACTGGAGGCCCCAGGCCTTCTTGTAGGCGTCGCGGTAGCCATTGCCCGGATCGAACGTGTTGGTCGGGCCGCCGTCGAATTCGATGTTGGCCTTGGTCACGACGTGCAGCGGCGAGACGTAGCCCGACCACTTCTCTCCGGCGATGGCGCGGTTCAACTCGTCGACGAGCTGCCAGCCCTGAAGATTGAGCGGCTCGGCCACGGTGACGGCCTGGTAGGCGCCGGAGCGGATGCGCTGATAGGCGCTTTCCGAGCCGTCGCCGGCGGCGACGTTGACGGGCGCGCCGGTGCCCTTGATGCCGGCCGCGGAGAGCGAGGGCGCCATGAAGTCATAATAGAGGTCGTTGATCGCCAGCGAATGCGTCCAGGCCGCACCATGCTTTTGCAGCAGCGAGGTGGTGAGCTGCGGCATGCGTGTCGAGGTCTCGGCGATCGGCGTATCGACCCATTCGAGGACCTTGCCCCCGAGTGCCTCGATGACCTCTTTCATCTTCTTGGCCTTGGCGATCGCGATCTCGTAGGTCGAGTCGGTGAAGATGATCACGCCCGGCTTGCCACCCGCGTCGACGAAGGCCCAGTTGGCCGCGGCGGTAGAGACCGCCATCGGATCGGTCGTCACATTGGCGAACACGCCGGCTTCGGGCACCGGACCGATAACGGGAGCGGCGTGCCAGGACACCATCGGGATCTTGGCGGCCTTGGCTGCTTCCATGCCGGGCTTCTGCTCGACCGCGTCGAAGCCGCAGATGACGAGGCCGTCGGGCTTGAGCGTCATGGCCTGGCCGAAGGCGGCGGTGCGGCCGGAGACCGAGCCGGCGCCGTCAAGCGTGCGCACGGTCCAGCCGGCGGCCTTGGCAGCCTCCTCGATGCCCTTGGTGACGCCGAGCACGCCGCCGTTCTTCATGTCGGACGCGAGCACGACGATGGTCTTGCCCTTCGCGATTTTCGGAGCGGTGGTCGGACCATCCCACTTGTCGACCCTGGAAGCATATTTGTCGACGAAGGACTTGGCGTCCGCGAGCGAGTCGGCGTGGGCAGACGCGAGACCGAACGCGAGCCCGGCGACGACGGCGCCGGTTCGGATGATCGAATGCAACATAGAGCGTTCTCCTTGGTGTGATGCCGTTTCTGTGTTTCGCCGGCCCTGCGCCGGACTTTCCGTTGTGACCGGCTCGTCGCAGGTCACGAACTTCATCAATGTTTCAAGGCTTTCGATCAGGTGCGCCGGCCGGGACCTTCGCAACGGCGCCGCGCTTTCGCTGCGCGTAGCCCGCCATGCCGATCGCGGCGAGCAGCGTCAGCCCATTGAAGAGCGGCTCGACCCAGAAGGAGCCGCCGAACTGCTGGATGCCGGCGATGCCGACCGCGAGCACGGCCACTCCGATGATGGTGCCCCAGACGTTGACGCGCCCGGGCTTGATCGTGGTCGAGCCGAGAAAGGCGCCAACCAGCGCGGGGAGCAGATATTCGAGGCCGACGCTGGCCTGACCGATGCGTAGCTTCGAAGCAAGCAGGACGCCGGTGACCGCGGTGAGGATGCCGGAGGCCATGAAGGCGCCGACCGTGAAGCGCTGCACCGGAATGCCGTTGAGTGCGGCCGTCTTCGGGTTGGCGCCGATGGCATAGATGTAGCGGCCGATCGGCAGATATTCGAGCATCAGCCACATCGCGACAGCGAGGACGAGCACATAGAAGCCGGTGATCGGCAGGCCGAAAACCATCGTGCCGTTGAGGGCGAGGAAGCCGTCCGGCAGCATCGCGACGACCTGCCGACCGCCGGTGTGCCAAAGCGCCAGCGCATAGAGCACCGTGCCGGTGCCGAGCGTGGCGATGAAGCTGTCGATGCGCGCGACCTCGACCAGCAGACCATTGAGGAGGCCGGTGAAGGCGCCGAGGCAGATCACGACGAGGACTGCGATGGGCCAGGGCAGGCCGAAAGCGGTTTGCAGGCTGATCACCAGGATGTGCCAGAGCACGATGCCATAGCCGACCGTGAGGTCGATCTTGCCGGCGGCCATGGGGATCATCGCCGCAAGCGAGAGCATGGCGATGATCGATTTGTCGGAGACGATCGAACGCAGATTGAGAAGCGTCGGAAACGTGTTGGGCAACAGGATCGAGAACAGGGCGATCAGCGCCACCGTGATGATCGGCAGGCCATAGACCGGCAAGAGGCGCGTGATTTTATGCGAAAATGACGCGCCGGCGAGATCGGCGCGCGTCGGCTCCAGTGCATTCGACTCGATCGAATTCATTCCCATGCGTTCCTCCCGGCGGGCGCCTTGCGTCGGCGTCGTGCGAATTGTCCGTTACGCGGCCTCGGAGGCCGAGGCGGCGGTGATCAGGGCTTCCGTCGTCAGAGCATCGGCGGCGATTTCGGTAATGATCCGGCCGCGGTTGAAGACGAGCGCGCGATGGCAGATATGCGCGACTTCCTCGAAGTCGGTGGAGACAACGACCACGGCGAGCCCTTCGGCGATGGCACGGGCGATGAGCCGATAGATCTCGGCTTTGGCGCCGACGTCGACGCCGGCGGTCGGATCTTCGGCCACCAGCAGCTTGCGTCCGGTCGCAAGCCAGCGGCCGACGACGACTTTCTGCTGGTTGCCGCCCGAGAGTCCTTCGATGGCGAGATGCGGATCATTGGGCCGCAAGCCCACCAAGGCGCCGAGCTTGACGGCCTCTTCCGCCTCGCGTCCTGGCGCGAGCACGTCGAGCAGGCCGCGCCCGGAGGCGCCTGGGTTGAGGAAGACATTTTCGCGGATTGACAAGGATGCTGCGATCGACTCCTCCGTTCGGTCGCGGGCAACCAGCCCAATGCCACCGGCCATTGCGGCCACGGGGCTGGATAGATCCGGCGCCGCGCCGTCGATGAGGATCTCGCCGCGATGCGCCACGGCGCCGAATAGCGCGCGGCCGACTTCCTCCTGGCCTGCGCCCCGCAACCCCACGAGCCCCAGGAGTTCGCCTTCGCGCACATCGAAATCGACCGGTCCGGCCTTCGGCGTGATCAATCCCCGCACCGTCACGCGCGTCTTGCCGGAATGGGAGGTGGCTTTCTCGAACATGTCGAGCAGGGGCCTGCCGACGATCAGGCGCACCAGATCCTCGGGCGAGGTCTCGCTGATCGCCTTCTCGCCGACGAGCAGGCCATCCCGCAAGACGACGACGCGATCAGCGATGCGGAAGATCTCGTCAAGCCGGTGCGACACATAGATCATGCCAACGCCCTGTGCGCGCAGGCGCCTCAGCGCCGCAAACAGGCGCTCGACCTCGTCGGCCGGCAAACTCGCCGTCGGCTCGTCGAGCACCAGGAAATCGCAATTGACGACGAGCGCGCGGGCGATGGCGACCAGCGACTTCTCGGTGCGCGACAGGCTCGATACGCGCGTGGTCGGATCGATATCGCAGCCCACCAGCGCGAGCGCCTTGGTCGCGCGTGCCTCGGCGCCGCGCCAGTCGATCAGGCCGAACGGCCGGTTTCGAGGAAAGCCCTGGGCGAGGCCAACATTCTCCGCGATCGTCATCCATTCGATGAGACCGAGATCCTGATGGATGAAGGCGACCGGCTGGTGCCCGGCGCGGCCGCCCGCGGCATGGTGATAGGGCTCGCCTGCGATCGTCACCGCTCCGGCATCCGGGCGATGGATGCCGCCGAGCACCTTGATGAGGGTCGATTTGCCCGCGCCGTTTTCGCCTAGCAAGGCGACGATTTCGCCTCGACCGACGTCAAAGCTCACACCCTTGAGTGCACGCGTGCCGCCGAACGACTTGACGATTCCATCGAAGCGCAGCGCAGCCGATGCCATCCCCGGTTCTCCTCCCGAAATCACCAGCCGATCGCGACCGGTTGGAGGGTGCCCAACCGATGACCAGGCGCTTGGCATCGCCATCCAGCAATGGCGTCATGTTTGTTATCGATAACATGCACCCGGTGGGGCGCCGCTGTCAAGCCGAGCTCAGGTGCTTTCGCGCTCGATCATTTGGAACGGCACGATCAATGTCTCCGGCCCGGGGCGCCTGTTTTCCCGAACGCCATCAATGGCGCGAAGCATGATGCGGCCGGCCTCCTGACCGATGTTGCGGCAGTCGACCGCCACGGTCGTGATCCGCGGCCAGGAGCAGCGCGACACCTCGAAGTCGCCGAACCCTGCCACGGCGATCCGGCCCGGGACCGACCAGCCGCGGCGATGGCACTCCATGATGGCGCCGAACGCAGACAGGTCGGAAACGCAAACGGCAGCATCCACATCGGGCCATTGCTCGATCAGATGGACAATGGCCTCGCCGCCCTGTTCCATCGAAATCGGGGGATTGCCGAACGAGATGGTGCGTCCAACGGGCAGGCCGAGCTCCTCGACGGCGCGCCTGTAGCCCAGACGGCGATCGGCGCCGCGCGTGTCGCGGCGGCTTGCTCCGCCGATGAAGGCGATGTTGCGATATCCCTTCTGGTAAAGCCGATGCACGAGCGCACGCGAGGCCTCGGCGTTGGAGAAGCCGACGACGTGGTCGATAGGCTCAGCCGGCAGGTCCCAAGTCTCGACCACGGGAATGCCGGCGGATTGCAGCATGCGGCGCGCCTTCGGCGTGTGTCTTCCGTCCGTGACGATGATGCCGTCGGGTCGGCGCGTCAGCATCGCACGCACGAGGTGCTCTTCCTTCTCCATGTCGTAGTCGGTGTAGCCAAGCAGCATCTGGAGCCCCTGGCCTTCAATTGCTTCGGTGATGCCGCGTGCGGTATCGGAGAAGTTGGAGTTGTTGATGGAGGGGATCAACGCCGCCACGAATCCGGTTCGCTTCGACGACAACGCGCCTGCAGACAGGTCGAGCACATAGCCGAGCTCTTCGACGGCGGCGAGGATCCGGCTTCGCGTCTCCTCCGAGACGGCGCCGTCGCTCCTCAACGCGCGCGAGACGGTCATCGCGGACACGCCCGCCCGCGCTGCAACCTCAGCCATGGTCGTCGACCGCTTTGGGCTCTTTCCGGTCTTCGCCCGAGTTTGTTTCATCTCATGCGATCTCTTCCTGGGCGCGCGTTGCGGGATCGAAGCTGGTAGCGCCGCAGCACGCGTTAAAAGGATACATTGCTTACGATATCGATAACAATCCGCGCTGCAACGGTTTTGACCGGCTGCGTCCGCCGTGTGAGTGGTTCGATACGAACTGCATGCCCCGGCGAGGTCAGCGGGCGGACCACGGCAGGGACTGAGCGCGTTTGCGAAGTTTCTAGTCCCTTCGGCGCGCGCCTAAGCGGCTCCTGTGGCTCAGGAGCTGACCAGCAAGCTTGATGAAATTGTGGACCACCATCGATGTCTCGTCTTCTCTGAACACCAGGAACACGTCGGCTGCAGGCGGAGAGGGCCTGATCGGGCGAAACGCGATGTCGGCTGTGGTGAAGCGCGCGATCGACTGCGGCACGAGCGCGACGCCGAAGCCTGCTGCGATCAGGCTCGGGATCGACTGCGCGTCGACGACTTGCTGGGACACTTTTGGCAGGAAGCCGGCGTCGACGCAGCAGGTCTGCACGTAGCGAGCGAAGTCAGAGCTGTTCGGGTCGAGGATGACGTGATCCTCAGACGCCAGTTCGCCAAGCGCGACGCGCTTGCGTTTCGCCAAATGGTGATTACGGGGCAGGGCGAGAACGACCTCTTCCCGCCATGCCAGCTTGCTGGTCAGGTCGCGCTCGCTGGGGTTGCCGCGCATGAGCGAGATGTTGGTGGTCCGGTTGAGCAGCGCGGCGATCTGGAGCGCCGGCGCCTGCTCGTGCACGGTCATCCGGACCAGGGGCGCCACCTCGCGGTAGGCCGCCAGCAGCTCCGCGAGGCGGCCGCGCAGGATGGAGCCGGTTGCGCCGAGATCCAGCGTTCCGATCAGGCCGGCGCCGATCGAGCGCACCTCGTCCTCCGCGGATTTGACTTGTTGCAGGATCGCCCGCCCGCGCAGCAGCATTGCTTCGCCCGCCTGCGTCAGCTCCACCTTGCGGCTCGTCCTGTAGAGCAGGGAGGTGCCGAGCTCGGCCTCGAGCGCCTGGATATGCTGGCTGAGCGGCGGCTGCGACAGGTTCAGCCGCCTTGCGGCGAGGGTGAAGCTGCGCTCTTCGGCCACGGCAATGAAGTATCTGAGCTGGCGAAGATCCATAGCGAAAACCTATCAATCGTGTCGTTCTATATATTGGACTTGATGTCGCACCTGGTCAACGAATGAGCGATGGAGCCATTCCGGCCCGCGAACGGCGGGCGGCTCCGTGCGCAGCGGCGTCACGCCGCTGCCAATGACAAGAATGGCAGAGGCCTAGAGCCTGCCAAGCCAGACAGACACGAGCCCCCGCGAGCGAGGAAAGCCATGCCCAGGATATTCAAGTCACTCTTCTTCCAGGTCGTCGTCGCACTCGCACTCGGCATTGCGCTCGGCATGGCCTATCCGGATACGGCCTTGCAGATGAAGCCGCTCGGCGACGGGTTCATCAAGCTGATCAAGATGCTGGTCCCCGTCATCGTGTTCTGTGTCGTGGTGCAGGGCATTTCAGCAGCCGGAGACCTCTCGAAGGTCGGCAGGGTCGGCGTCCGCGCGCTGCTCTATTTCGAGATCGTCACCACCGTCGCCTTGGTGTTCGGCCTTGCGCTGGCCTATTATTTCCAGCCCGGCGCCGGAATGAACATCAACCCCGCGACGCTGGACGCCAGGGCGCTCAGCGGCTTCAGCCAGACCGCGGCGCAGGTCGCCGGCGGCGGCGTCTCCGAATTCCTGATGAAGCTGATCCCCTCGACGATCGTCGGCGCGTTCAGCTCGGGTGACGTCCTGCAAGTCCTGATCGTCTCGATCATGTTCGGCTGCGCCGTGTCGTTGTGCGGCGAGCGGGCAAGGCCGGTGGTCGATTTCGTCGAGCGCGTCAACGAGATCATCTTCAAAATGATGAACTTCGTCGTCCGGCTCGCGCCGATCGGCGTGTTCGGTGCGATCGCCTTTACCGTCGGCAAGTACGGCATCGGTTCGCTCAAGCAGCTCGGCGGGCTCGTCGGGCTGTTCTATCTCGCCGTCTTCCTCTTCGTGGTGATCGTGCTCGGCTCGATCATGCGGCTGTCAGGCTTCAGCCTGTTCAAGCTGCTCGCCTATCTGCGCGAGGAGCTGATGATCGTGCTCGGCACGGCCGCGGGCGACAGCGTGCTGCCGCAGACCATGCGCAAGCTCGAGCTGCTGGGCATCAAGCGATCGACCGTCGGCCTCGTCATTCCCACTGGGTACTCGTTCAACCTCGACGCGTTCTCGATCTACCTGACCCTCGCGGCAGTCTTCATTGCGCAGGCAACCAACACGCCGCTGGCCCTGGGGGACCTTCTGGCGATCCTCGGCGTCGCGCTGCTGACCTCCAAGGGCGCCCATGGTGTTCCCGGCTCGGCCATCGTCGTCCTCGCCGCGACGCTGTCAGCCATCCCGGCCATTCCGGCGATTGGCCTCGTGCTGATCTTGTCGGTGGACTGGTTTATCGGTATCGCTCGTGCGCTCGGCAATTATGTGGGAAACTGCGTTGCGACGGTCGTTGTCGCCGCATGGGAAGGCGATCTCGATCGCGCGAAGGCGCAGCGCGTCCTCAACGGTGAGATCGACGCCCGGGGTGAGGCGATGCGGGCGGAACCTGATGTTGCGGATGCTCCCGTAGCGGGTCTGCAAACGCTGTAAACGTGGAAGCACGCGAGGTCGACGATGGTGGCCCCTTTCGATTGAACCCCTGACGAAGCAGGCGTTCGCGCCGTTCGGCGAGGTCATCGAGACTGCAGGGGTGACCCCGCTGTCGATCAACCAGGGCTTTGCGAGGCGTTTCAACGACCTCGCCAATATCGATGTGACCGTGGAAGGCGGACAGACCAACATCAGCTGGTTTGTCGCCTCGTTGCGTCCTGTGCCGATCGCAATTCGCCTGATGGAGCGTCATCCGCTGGGAAGCCAGCTGTTCATGCCGCTGGGCGGCGTGGACTGGCTGGTCGTGGTTTGCGCGGATCCGCGCGATGTGGCGAGCTATCGGGCGTTCGCGGCGACTGGGGAGCAGGGCGTGAACTATGCCCGCAACTGTTGGCACCACCCGCTGCTGGTTCTCAAGGAGGCATGCCCCTTTCTTGTGGTCGACCGCAAGGGCAAGGGTGATAATCTCGAAGAATATTGGCTGGACGAGACGATGCAGCTCGATCTGATGCCTGAGCACCACGAGGCCTGACGATGACATCGCGAAATTACCACGTCCCGCAGGGCGGTCTTCCGCCGCAGACCGATCTTCTGAGCGGCCGTGCGGTCTTCACGACCGCCTACGCCGTGATTCCCGGCAACGTGCAGCGCGATATCGTCGTCAGTCTCCTGCCGCATTGGGACAACACGCGCGTCTGGGTGCTGGCGCGCCCGCTTTCCGGTTTCTCCGAGACGTTCTCCCACTATCTGATGGACATTGCCCCGAATGGCGGCAGTGAGGTCCCAGAGCCCGAGAAGGGCGCCGAAGGCGTGCTGTTCGTCGTGGGCGGCCAAGTCACGCTCAAGCTGGCAGGCAAGGATAGCGAGCTGAAGGCCGGCGGCTTCGCTTACGTGCCGCCCGGTTGCGAGTGGACTCTGCGCAATCGCGGCCCGGTTCCGGCCCAGCTGCACTGGATCCGCAAGCTGTACCAGCGCGTGCCGGGATTGGCCGCTCCCGAGCCGATCGTGACCGACGAGGACTCAATGACACTGGTGCCGATGCCGGACACCGACGGGCGCTGGGCCACCACGCGCTTCGTCGATCCCGCCGACCTCAGGCATGACATGCATGTCAACGTCGTGACGTTGGAGCCGGGGGGAACGATTCCCTTCATGGAGACACACGTCATGGAGCACGGGCTGTATGTGCTCGAGGGCAAGGCGGTCTACCGTCTCAATCGCGACTGGGTGGAGGTTGAGGCCGGCGACTATATGTGGCTGCGCGCGTTCTGCCCGCAGGCCTGCTACGCCGGCGGTCCCGGCCGGTTCCGTTATCTGCTCTACAAGGATGTCAACAGGCACATGAATCTGCGGCAGGGCGCGCCGCTGATCTAGTCGAAGCGCCAGATCAGCAGCCATAGCATCGAGAGCGACAGCGCGATCGGCGATCGCCACCGTTGGCGGCTCGCCCCGTAGCAAGGCGAGGGCCGCCGCGACGTCAGCGGATGCGCATGGACCGTCGGTGCTTGCGGCGGCGATGTGGCCGGAAACCCGCGGCGACCATCGTCGCCCTGCAAGATTCCTATTGTCCCGTGACTCCGGCGCCTCTAGCATCGCGTCAAAACGGGCGTCGGGACGAATTGTGCCGCGAGGACATCATGCGCTGCATTCGTGCATTGCTGCTGGCCGCGGGTGTGCTGGGGTCGCTGGTGCTCGCATCGGTGGTTCCCGGCCATGCGCAGGGGATACCGCAAAACATTCCGAGGAAGGATCTGCTGATCCTGGAAAACCCGGAAGGCACGGTCAAGAACGCCGGCTGGTTCAACATCTGGGTGATCAATGCCAGCTCGCAGAGCAACGGCCTGCAGCAGGCCGCGCTCGATACGCTCTGGTACATCGATCCCGAGAGCGGCCTCGACGGCGTCTGGGACAACTCGCTGGCCGCCGACAAGCCGCAATACAATGCCGACTTCACCGAGATGACGGTCAAGCTGCGCAGCGGCATCTTCTGGAGCGATGGCGTCGAGTTCACGGCCGACGATGTCGTCGCGACGGTAATGACCCAGATCAAGCATCCGGCGATGCGCTTCAGTGCGGTGCTCACGAGCAACGTCGCCTCCGTCGATGCGCCGGATGCGCACACCGTCGTGTTCAAGCTCAAGAAGCCCAATTCACGCTTCCACACCAATTTCACGGTGCGCTGGGGCGCCATATGGATCCTCCCCAAGCATGTTTTTGACAAGGTCGAGGATCCCGTCAAATTCGATTTCAATAAGCCTGTCTCGCTGGGCGCCTACGTGCTGCATAGCTACGATCCTGATGGCAAATGGTACATCTGGCAGCTTCGCGATGACTGGCAGCGCACTACGCTCGCGCGCTTCGGCAAGCCGGGTCCCAAATATCTCGCTTATGTCGACCCCGGCCCGCCCGAAAAGCGGGTGATCGCGCAGCTCAACCACGAGCTTGACGTGATCCACGACATCGCGCCGGAGGGCATGTTTGCCCTCGCCAAGCAGAGCAAGACGACGCGGGCCTGGTTCAAGGGATTCCCCTATGGCCATCCCGATCCCACGCTTCCCGCGGTGATCTTCAACACGCAGAATGAGAACTTTAGAAATCCGGACGTCCGCTGGGCGCTGGCGTTGTTGATCGACATCAAGGCCGTGGCGATGGCAGCCTATCGCGGCGCCGCTACCATATCGGCGATCGGCGTGCCGCCGACCGGAACCCATCCGGCCACGTACCACGCGCCGATGGAAGACTGGCTCGAGAGTTTCGAGATCGATACCGGCAAGCGCAAGATCAAGCCGTATGACCCGACAATCGGCAAGCAGATTGCCGACATGCTGCGGCCGTCCATGGGCGACCAGATTCCGGCCGATCCGGCTGATATCGCCAAGGCCTTCGGCAGGGGCTGGTGGAAGACGGATCCGGTCGCGGCGCAGGAGCTGCTGGAAAAGGCCGGCTTCAGCAAGCGCGGGGCTGCCTGGATCACGCCGGATGGAAAGCCCTTCAGCGTGCGCGTCATGGTGGAGGGCGATTTGCGTCCGGTGATGACGCGGGCCGGGACGATGATCGTGCAGCTGTGGAAGCAGGCGGGCATCGACGCCAAGATCGATGTCGCGCAAGGAACGCTGCCGACACGGCGGGCGGCCGGCGATTTCGACACTTTCATTGGCTGGAGCGTCGAGACCTGGGGCGGCCACCCGGACCTGTCCTACTTCCTCGACAGCTGGCATTCGCAATTCGTCGCCGAGCCGGGCAAGCCGCAGCCGCTGCGCAATTGGCAGCGCTGGTCCAGCCCCGCGCTCGACAAGATCATCGAGGAGATCCGCACGGTCGGCTTCGACGATCCCAAATCGATCGAGCTCGGCAAGGACTATGTCAAGCTCGCGGTGAAGGAGATGCCGACCATCCCGCTGATGGCCTACAACGTGTTCACCGCGATGGATCAGACCTACTGGACGGGTTTTCCGACCGCGGAGAATCCCTACACCAATCCCGTGCCGAACTGGGGCAATTCTCGCTACATGTTCGTCCGGCTGAAGCCGGCCAGCTAGGGCGCGATGATCCCGCTTTGCCCGCAACGACCTTGTCGAGCATCTCGGGTGCTGCCTTGAGCGGGTACGCCGGCTATGTCGGCCGCCGGCTCGCGCAGTTCCTGCTCGTCGTTTTCATCGGCATCAACATCGCCTATCTCGTTACGCATGCCTCGCCGATCGATCCCGTCGAGCAATCGATTTCGGCGGTGACCTCCTTTGGCAACACGGCGCCTGATGCGATCGAACAGATGCGGAATTCCCTCCGCGAGCTCTATGGTCTCGGCGGCACGCCCGTTCAGCAATATCTGACCTTCTGGAAGCGGATCCTGAGCGCCGATTTCGGCCCCTCGCTGTCCGCCTTTCCGACCCCCGTCGGCACCTTGATCGGACGCGCGCTGCCTTGGACGGCGGGCCTCCTCGCAGTCTCGACCCTCGTCGCCTGGGTGCTCGGAAATCTGTTGGGTGGACTTGCGGGCTACTACCGGCAGAGCCGCGGGCTGAAGCTGCTGGGGGTGATCGCCATGGGTCTTCATCCGATCCCCTATTACATCCTGGCCATGCTGCTGCTGATCCTGTTCGGCTTCATCTGGCCGGTGCTCCCGATCAGCGGTGGGGCGACGATGAATTTGCCACAGACCCTGACACCCGAATTCGTGTGGAGCGTGCTGCAACATGCGATCCTGCCGGCGCTCTCGCTGATCCTGATCGGTGTCGGCAGCTGGTTTCTCGGCATGCGTTCGCTGGTCTCCAACGTCCTGGCGGAGGACTACGTCGTATATGCCGAGCTTGCAGGCGTGAAGTCCTGGCGCATCCTGACATCCTACGTGATGCGCAACGCGCTCGTGCCGCAGGTGACGGGCCTGGCGATGTCGCTGGGCGGAATCTTCAACGGTGCCGTGATCACCGAGAAGGTGTTCGGTTATCCCGGGCTCGGCTCGCTCCTTGTCGATGCCGTCTATGCCGGTGACTACGGTTTGGTCCTCGGCGTCACCACCGTCTCGATCCTCGGCGTATCGGTCGGCGTGCTGGCGATCGATCTTCTGTATCCACTGCTTGATCCCAGGGTGAAGGTCGGCTGATGGCGGTCTTTCTCCGCGACCTCTTGCGCTACAGGGCCGAGTTCCGGATTGGGGTCGCGCTGGTTGCCGTCGTCCTGCTGCTGTCCGTGCTGGCGAGCTTCTCGCCATATCCGCCTGACAGCGTCTATCTGGTACCGCCCGACCTGCCGCCGTCGTTGACTTACTGGTTCGGCACGACATCGCGCGGTCAGGACGTGTTCTGGCAGTTGAGCTTTGCGATCCGGAATACGTTGCTGTTTGGGGGGACGGTGGCCCTGGTCAGCCGCCTTGTTGCGCTCGCCGTCGGGTTGATCAGTGGCTACAAGGGCGGCTGGCTCGATCGCGTCCTGATGTCCGTGAATGACACCTTCATCGTCATCCCGCTGTTGCCGATCCTGGTGCTGTTCTATTTCGTGATGCGTGACCGGATCTCCTGGTTGATGCTGGCGCTGATCATGGCCTGTTTCGGCTGGGCTTACGACGCGCGGCTGATTCGTTCGGTGGTCATGAGCTTGAGGCAGCGCGAATTCACCCAGACCAGCCTGTTCTCCGGAATGAGCACGCGGCAGATCCTGACCGAGGAGCATCTGCCCTATGTCATGCCGATCCTGTTCTCCACGACCATGAACAACATGGTGTGGTCGATCGGACTCGAGGTGACGCTTGCCGTGCTCGGCTTCACCGATGTCAACACGCCGACGATCGGCGGCATGATCTATTGGGCCAATCAGCACACGGCGATGGTCGCGGGCATCTGGTGGTGGATCGCTTTTCCGACCATCACGGTGGTCATGGCATTCATCGGGCTCTTCCTGCTCGCGGTCTCGGTGAACGCGCATATCGATCCGAGAAGCCGCCTCTGGAGCGTTGGAGGGGCCTCGTGATACACGCCGACGCTGAGCAGCCGCACCAGGATCAAGATGCCCAGCCGCTTCTCAGCGTTCGCGACCTGCAAGCCTATTACCAGACCAGCCAAGCCGGCCTCAGGCGCGGCATCCGGGCGGTCGACGGTGTCAGCTTCGCTGTTCGCCGCGGCGAGATCTACGGTCTCGCTGGTGAATCGAGTTCGGGCAAGACGACGCTCGTCAAAAGCATCGCAGGCGCGATCAGGCCTCCGCTCGAGATCGTCGGCGGCAGCATGGAGTTTGCCTTCCTGCCCGGCTACGACGGATTGCATCGCGCGCCGCCGGCGGCGTTGGAGCGCATACGCTGGCGGCACCTGTCCTACATCATGCAGGGTTCAATGAACGTGCTGAATCCGGTGCGTCGGGTCCGATCCTCGTTCGTCGATTTCGCTTACCCGCATATCGGCGGTAGCCGAAGGCGGTTCGAGCAGCAGGTGGTCGCCCATCTGGCCCGGGTCAAACTTGATCCCTCTGTCCTCACCGCCTTTCCACACGAACTCTCAGGCGGGATGCGACAACGCGCCGCGCTGGCCCTTGCGACCATCTGCCGTCCCGGATTTATCATTGCCGACGAGCCGACCACCGCACTCGACGTGGTGGTGCAGAAGGAGGTGCTCGGCATGCTCAGGGGCATTCAGCGCGAGACTGGCTCGTCGGTTCTGTTGGTCACGCACGATATGGGGGTGCACGCGCAGTTCACGGACCGACTGGCCATCATGTACGCCGGCCGTCTCGTGGAGGAAGCCGCGACCACCGAGATCTTTGGCAATCCCCTGCATCCCTACACCAAGCATCTCATATCGAGCCTTCCGCGCATCGGTGACGACGCGCCGCGCCTGGGTCTTGGCGGCGCGCCGCCAAATCTGGCCGATCCGCCGTCTGGTTGCCGTTTCCACCCGCGGTGTCCGCTTGCAGGCGAGATTTGTCGCCGGGAGACCCCGGTGATGCGTGAAAGCGCCCCCGGGCATCGCGTTGCATGCTTCGCCGTAGACCAGGGCGTACGGGCATGAATGATGTGCTGCTCGACGTCATGGAGGTCAGCAAAACCTTCTTCCGCGGAGGGTTGTTATCGCGGGAGACGATCGTCGCGGTGAACAAGGTAAGCTTCCGGCTTGCTGTCGGGCGACCCGAGATCCTGGCGATCATCGGCGAATCCGGCAGCGGCAAGACGACCCTTGCCCGGATGATCCTGAACACGGAAGCGCCAACCAGCGGCAGACTGCTGCTGGATGGTGCGGACCTTGCGGCTATCAGCGGCAGTGCCGGCCGGCTGGCATTCATGCACAAGGTGCAGCCGATCTTTCAGAATCCGTTCGAATGCTTCAATCCCCTGAAGCGCGTTGAGCGGTATCTGCTTATGACGCGACGCCGGTTTTCCGGCACGGCAGAGGAGAGCACGGCTGCGGCCGTTGATGCGGCGCTGCACAAAGTGGGGCTATCGCTCAAGGAGGTGAGCGATCGATATCCGCACGAGTTATCGGGCGGGCAGCTTCAACGGGTGGCGATTGCCCGTGCGCTGCTCGCCGAGCCAAAATTGATCGTGGCGGACGAGCCGGTCTCCATGATCGACGCCTCCTTGCGGATGTCCATCGTCAATCTGTTCAAGACTCTGAGGGACGACCTCGGGATATCGATCATCTATGTCACGCATGACCTGGCGACCGCCTACTACATCAGCGACCGCATCATGATCATGCAGAAGGGCAGTGTGGTCGAAAGCGGTGATGCGAGAACGGTGCTGAAAGCGCCGCGACATCCCTATACGCAACAATTGCGCGAAGCCGTGCTATTACCTGAGGTGAGCGACTCTACGGCAAACGTCAATCCCGGCATCAACGGTCCCATCGGCCCCGCGGCCCCCGAGAGAACAGCATGAGGAAAGCCAGAGTTCTGATCGACCGTGACTTCGCCATCGGTCACACCGACCCCCGCTTGTTCGGTGCCTTCGTCGAGCATCTCGGCCGATGCGTCTACGGTGGCATCTACGAGCCGGGCCATCCGACCGCAGACGAAAGGGGGTTCCGGAAGGACGTGCTCGCCCTGGTGAAGGAGCTTGGCCCGACGCTCATCCGGTACCCCGGCGGCAATTTCGTCTCGGGCTACAATTGGGAGGACGGCGTTGGTCCGCAGGAGACGAGGCCGGCACGCCTGGACCTTGCCTGGTTCAGCACCGAGCCGAACAGTTTTGGCACCAACGAATTCATGGACTGGTGCCGCGCTGCGGACGTCGCGCCGATGATGGCGGTCAATCTCGGCACCCGCGGGGGCGATGCCGCGCGCAACCTGGTCGAGTACTGCAACCATCCCGGCGGCACGGCATTGTCCGAGCTGCGTCGTACCCACGGCTGGGACAAGCCGCACGGCGTCAAGCTGTGGTGCCTCGGCAACGAGGTCGACGGGCCCTGGCAGATGGAGCACAAGAGCGCCGACGATTACGGAGCGCTCGCGCGCGAGGCCGCCAAGATGATGCGCTGGGTGGACCCAACCATCGAGCTGGCGGCATGCGGGTCCTCCGGGCGTAACATGCCGACCTTCGGCCAGTGGGAGGACACGGTCCTCGAGCACACCTTCGATCACGTCGACTACATTTCACTCCACACCTATCTCAACAATTACAAGCAGGACACGGCCTCGTTTCTCGCCAGCCCCGATCTGATGGACAGCTTCATCGACGAGGTCGTCGCGATAGCGGACGCGGTCGCTGCCAGGCGGCGGTCCAACAAGCGCTTGATGCTGAGCTTCGACGAATGGAACGTCTGGTATCGAACCCGCCGCAATCGCGCCGACCGGGTTAGGGAAGGCTGGCCGGTGGCGCCACCGATCCTCGAGGAAATCTATACGATGGAAGACGCACTCGCCTTCGGCGGCGCCTGCATCTCATTGCTCAATCATGCCGACCGGGTGAAGGTCGCCTGCCTCGCGCAACTCGTCAACGTCATCGCGCCGATCATGACCGAGACGGGCGGAGAGGCGTGGCGCCAGACCACCTTCTTCCCATTTGCGCATTTGAGCCGTTTCGGCCGCGGCAAGGTTCTCCGCACGCAAGCGGAGGTCCGAAACATACGATTCATCGTACTACGATCCCCGCGGTACCCAGGAGCAGAGTTTTCCCGTCCCCGATGTGCCGTATCTGAAGATCGCTGCGGTGGCGACCGAAGACGGTGGCCTGTCGCTGTTTCTGCTCAATCGCGATCTGAAGCAGGAGATGGAGGTGAGCGTCGAGGCCAGACGTTTCGGCCGGATGAAGGTGAGCGAGAGAGTTGAACTCCGGCACGATGACCTGAGGGCGACGAATACCAAGCATGCGCCGGACACGATCAAGCCGGCGCCGTTGCAGAATGTGACCTTCGACGGCGGTCGATTGCAGGCGACGCTCGAGCCCGCGTCCTGGAACGTGATTCATCTCTCGGCAAGCTGAGCATAGCGCTTCGTACCGGCGCGGACATGAATGGAGAATTCAACGCGCGGCGTCCGGACCTGTCCGGGAGGCGAGGGCCTGACGAATGGCATGCGCCAGATCTGCCGGCCGGTACGGCTTGCTCAGCAAGGTGACGTCAGGGTCCAGCCGACCGTCATGCATCATGGCGGCTTCCGGATAGCCCGACATATAGAGCACGGGCAGGCCGGGGCGCCGCTGAAGGACGGCGTCGGCAACTTCGCGGCCGTTCATCCCGCCAGGCATGACGACGTCGGTGAATAGCAGGTCGAAGATGGCGCCCCGGTCGACGAGCTCGACGGCCTCCGGGCCGTTGGCGGCCGTTATCGTGCGATAACCGAAGCTCTTGAGCTGCGCTGCAACGTATTTACGGACCAGATCGTCGTCCTCGACCAAAAGGATGGTTTCATTGCCGCGCTGCAGCTCGCCTTTCGCCGCAACGCTTGCAGACTCCGCGCTCTGGGTCGAGAGCGGCAGGTAGAGGCTGAAGGTCGTTCCTAGCCCTTCTTCGCTATCGATTCTGATGTGACCGCCGGATTGCTTGATGAAGCCATATACCATGCTCAATCCGAGGCCCGTTCCCTTGCCAAGCTCCTTGGTCGTGAAGAAGGGCTCGAATATCTTGTCCCGGATCACCTGTGGAATGCCCGAACCGGCATCGCTCACCGTGACCAGGACAAAGTCGCCGCGACTGTCGTCCGGGCCCGCATTGTCAGGACCAAAGCTGACATTCGCCGTGCCGAATGCGATCTTGCCGCCACCCGGCATCGCGTCGCGGGCATTGACGGCGAGATTGATCAGAGCGGTCGAGAGCTGGCCCGGGTCGATCAGCGCGTGCCAGCAATCGTCCTGCAGCGTGGAGCCGACCTCGATGTGCTCGCCTAGAGTCGGCCGCAGCAGCTTGGTGGTATCGACCACGAGATTGTTGACATCGACGTTGCGGGGTTGCAAAGGCTGCCTGCGCGCGAACGCAAGGAGCTGCATCGTCAGATCGGCGCCGCGCGCCGCCGCGTCGTCGATCATGTGGGCGATGGCGAGGAGATCGGGCTGATCCGCAAGATCGTCGATCAAGATCTGGATCGTTCCGGTGATCACCGTCAAGATGTTATTGAAGTCATGGGCGACGCCGCCGGTGAGTTGGCCGACCGCGTCCATCTTCTGTGCCTGGCGCAGCTGTTGCTCGAGACGCAGGCGCTGGCTGATGTCCCGGCCGATCACGATGATCAGCTCCTGGCGGCCTGTCGAGACGTGAGCGGCCGACATTTCGACATCGAGACCCTTCTCGTCGGGGCCATCCAGGCGAAGCTGTAACAAGCCCGCCGAGTCCGGCGCCAGCAGACGGGCGACTTCCGTCGCGTCGGCCGGAACGAGGATGGATCGAAACGGGAGGCCGATGATTTTCTCCCGAGGCCGTCCCAGCATCACCCCAGCCGTGCGGTTCGCCTCGATCACCAGGCCGTCTTGGTCGAGAATCAGGATCGCGTCATGCGCCTGCTCCATGAGCAGGCGGTACTTTTCTTCCGCCTGCTTTCGCGCGGTGAGGTCGAGCACGAACGAGACGCATTGATCGGACGATGCGGCCAGCAGGGCGGAGCCGATCAGAACTGGAACGCGGCTGCCGTCCTTCCTGATGAACGCCTTCTCTCGCGAGGCGATCTGTCCCGACATTCTGAGTTGTTCGATCCGCTGCGCGTCCTCATCGCGGTATTCGGCCGGGGTCATGTCCTTCCAGCGAACGGCGTTCGACACCAGTTCCTGCCTGGAATATCCGGTCATGTTCAGGAAGGCGTCGTTGGCGTAGTTGATCTCGCCGCTGCCGTTCCAGAACAGGATGCCGATAATGTTGGAATCGACGAGCCGGCGGATGCGGGCCTCGCGCTCCTGAAGATCGCGATAGAGCAGCGTGTTCTCCAGCGAGATCGCGGCTTGGGCGGCCAGCAGGTCCAGCACCGCCACGCGATCCGGCGTGAAGGCATGCGTCGTCAGCGTGTTCTCGAGGTAGAGCAATCCGATGAGCTTGGCCTGTTTCAGGAGCGGCAGGCAAAGGACGGACCTTGGGTGTCGGCGGCACACGTAGTCATCGCCGTAAAGCGGATCAGGCCGCGATGCGTCGTCGACGATGAGAGGTTTTTGCGTGCGAATGACGTAACGAAGCAGGGCTTCGGGGCAATCCGGTGACGAGAGCGAGGTTTGGTTCATCACGACGCTGAACTCGTCGCCCCTGGATTGGCCCTCCGCCTCGATACAGAAGTCGTCATCTCGCGACAAGATCAACAGGCCGCGATCGGCGCCGGCGTTCTGCAGCACGATTTTCATCAGCGTCTCGATCAGCTTTGGCAGCTCGATTTCGCTTGAGACGGCCTGAGACGCCTTCACCACCGTGGTGACGTCCATCTGCTGGATGGTCGGCCGGCTTCCGGAACTGGTGTCCTCGGCGACGTGAAGCCGTGGATAAAGACGTTCGAGCTGCCTTACCTTGGGCTCGGCTCCCCAGCGAAGAAATCCGTAATGGGCATCGCGTAGATAGGCATAGGCGATCTTCTCGAACCCGCGCTTCGCATAGAAACGCCCGGCGAGCTCGTTTGCGATGGCCTCGTTGTGGGGAAAACCGTTTGCGTGCGCCGCGGCGATGGCCCAATCGTAGAAGCGCATTGCATCGAGCTCGCGATCTTCGATGTGCGCGATTTCCGCAGATATGAGCGCGGCGCGGTCGGCGAAGTCTTCCGGGCTGATCTCGGCCAATTGCTGGAGCACGCGGTGATGGTGGATCAGCATATCGAGATGCCGGGCCCGCTCGCCCGGCGCTGCGGCCTCGCAGCATGCGGCCTCGGCCAAGGCGGCATAGAAGTGAAACTCGACCCGGTCGAACAGGGCTTTCGATGTCCACAGCAGTTTGCCGGCCTTTGCCGCGGCAACGATGGCAGCGCGATCGTTGGCGAGAACGCGCGCCTGCAGTTTGCGCGTCCAGTACCAAAACCCGGCCTGCTCCAGGTATGGCTCGGTCTCGAGACGACGCTCAAACTGCGCCTCGTTGAAACCAGCTTCATCGAAGCCGCCAAATTTCGTGGTGAGGCCGCGCAGCGACCGAATGAGCTGCAACTGCCCGGCGATGCGATCGGCGGCAAGGTCGACGTGGGCCCGGAGAGCGAAATCGAGGCCTGCCTCCGCTTCCCGCTGCACTTCGGCGAGGGGATCGCCGCAGGCGAGAAGGTGCGTCAGGAAGTGGTGTCGGGTGAAGCTCGCGTAGTTCACGTCGCCGACTTGCTGCGCAGCGTCGAAGGCCCGCTTCAGCCAGGGACGGCCTGAGTGCACATGTCGGGTCCAGCTTCCGAAGCCGAGATAGACGCGGGCCTTGAACCGGTCCAGTCCGCGGGTTTCGACCAGATCGAGGCCGAGCTGGGCAAAACGATAGCCGGCGTCATAGTTGCCGAAGTCGGGACCGAGCACGGTGCCGAGCACGATGTAGGCGAGGCACGATGCGTCGGAGTTGCCGTATTGCAGGCTGAGATTGGCCATGCGTCCAATGATGAGCCGGCGCAAGTCCTCGTCGATATACCAGGCCGGCGAGACCAGGACTGTGAGGACGTCCATCGTCCCGCGTGCGATCGGATCCGCCATCCGCGGCAGCTCGAGCAGCGCCTCGATCGGACGATGGCCGATCTCTTGCCACATCCGGTCGTATTCGCCGTGGACTTCGTCCGGCGTGGGATGCGCCGACCAGTCGATCCCGACGCGACGCAGATAATCGAGCGCAATCTCGATGTCGCGATCGCTCGGCTCCATTCGCAGTCGGGTCACGGCCGCGAGGTCCGGCAGGGTGGCCGCGCGCTGTGCCAGTTCGGCAAGGCGCGCGTTCGCCTTGGCGTGTTCGCCGGCCAGGAACTCGCATTCGGCGCGCTGTAGCGCCAGCGTGAAGCTGAGCGCGTAATGCTGCTCCCGGCAATCCAGGGGCAGCATGGCCTCGCCGGTCGCGAAATGGCTCTGGGCCATGGCGAAGGCCGTAGCGGCCTTGGCCCGGCGACCGGCCAAAAGATTGAGCTCCGCCAGCCTGACGCGTTCCTCGGGCGAGGTGATCAAGGCCCTGCCGCGGTTGAGTTGTCCGACGATCTCGAAGACGCCCTCCTCGACGGCATTGGGCGCAGTTCGCGCGGCGAACAGGCGACCAATGCGAAGATGCGCCGCAGCCCGTTCCTCCTCCGGAATCAGCGCATAGGCCGCCTCCTGAAACCGGTCGTGGACGAAGCGGTAGGTGCCGGCTTGCGGCTCCACGAACTCCTGGCGAACGGCAGGCCACAAGTCGGCGTTGACCTGCTCATCAGAGATGCCGAGCACGATGGAAAGCACGGCGACCTCGGCGACATTGCCGAGACAGGCCATCTGCTGCAAGGCCGTACGCGTCGCGGCAGGAAGCCGGGTCAGCTTCCCCAGCATCAAGTCGATGACGTTGTCCGTGTATCGCTTGGCGTGAATGCGATCGAGGTCCCAGGACCAGCTGATAGCATCGTGGTCGAACGCAAGCAGGCCTTCGTCGACCAGCGAGAACAGGAACTGAATGGCGAAGAACGGATTGCCTGCGGTTTTCTCGTGCACGAGCTGGATCAGCGGGGCTGCGTGCCTGGGCTCGCAACGAAGCGTGTCCGCAAGCAACTGGCCGAGATGCCTGCGGCGAAGTGGTTCGAGCGTGATCTCTACAACCCGCCGTCCCCGCGCCTTGATGGCTTCACGCATGCGCATGACGGGATGAACGGAGTCCACCTCATTGTCGCGATAGGCGCCGATCAGCATCAGGTGCGTCAGGCCTGATCGGGTCAAGACATCCTCGAGCAGCTCGAGCGTCGCCATATCGAGCCATTGCAGATCGTCGAGGAACAGCACCAACGGATGCTCGGCCCGTGCAAACACGCCGATGAACTGCTCGAAGACGCGGTGAAAGCGGCTTTGCGCATGCTGAAGCGGCAGCTCCGGAACCGGCGGCTGGTCGCCGATGATGGCCTTCAGCTCCGGGATCAGGTCCACGACGAGCTGCCCGTTCGCGCCAAGTGCGCCGAGCAGGGCCTGGCGCCACGCGCTCAGCTCAGCTTCGCGTTTGCCGAGAAGAGGGCGAACGAGGCCCTGGAACGCCTTGACCAGCGTGGCGTAGGGGATGTCGCGTTTATGCAGGTCGAATTTGCCTGATGCAAACAAGGCGTGCGAGGACACCAGCACCTTGTGCAGCTCGTTCACAACAGAAGATTTTCCGATGCCGGAATATCCTGCGACCAGGGCCAGTTCCGGCGCGCCGCTTTTGACGATCCGTTCGAACGAGGCGAACAGCGTCTCGCACTCGGCTGTTCTTCCGTACAGCTTCTCGGGAATCAGCAGCCGGTCGGGCGTGTCGTGCTCGCCGAGCGGGAAGTCTTCGATGCGGTGCTGAAGCTCCCATTCCGCAAGACAACGCTGCAAATCCCGCTCGGCGCCGCCTGCTGTCTGGTAACGCTCCTCGGCCATCTTGGAGAGCAGCTTCATGATCAGCCTGGACACCACGGCCGGCACGTTGCTCGATCGCTTGGCCGGGGCCTCCGGTTCTCTCGCGACGTGACAGTGCACCCATTCCATCGGATCGGACGCCACGAAGGGAAGCGAGCCCGTGACCATCTGGTAGAGGGTGATACCGAGCGAGTACAGATCGCTCCGGGAGTCGATCGAGCGGTTCATGCGCCCTGTCTGCTCGGGGGACATGTAGGCGAATGTGCCCGCAATCTGCGCGTCGGCAGCCGCGGACAGCCGTTCGCGCGGGCGGCGGGTTGCGAAGCCGAAGCCGGTGAGATGCACGCTGTCCTTGCCGCGGTTTACCAGGATGTTGGCCGGCTTGATGTCCTTGTGCACCAGGCCCTGCTGATGCACCTTGCCGAGCGCCGCGGCGATCTGGATGGCGAGACGCAGGAAGCTGCCCATCTCCATGGGGGCGTCGGTCAGCCAGGTCAGCGGCTCGCCACCGCGGTCCTCAAGGACAAGAATGGTGGGGCCATGGTCCTGCACCAGCTCCAGCGGCTTCGCCGCCCACGCGCTGTCCAGCTCGTCCTTCAATGCAAATTCGTGAGCCAGACGGTCGAGGCTTTGCGGGCTTGGGTGCTCGGCGGCCGGAACGAGGGCCAGCACGATCTGCCGTTCCCCGTCGATGCGTTCGCGGAAGGCGCGGCACAGCAGAACCCCTTCTTCGTCGGAGAGGACCTGCGGACCGTGGGCCCAGCCGGCACCCATAAACGATGAAAGGTTCATGTTCGTAGACCATGCCGCCGCCGAGCCCAAACGGGAGCTCAAGTTCGAGCCGAAGCTGGCTCGCCCGGTACTCTGCCTCACCCTCCCAACAAGCCGCCCCGACGCGACGAGGCCGGACACCGTGAAATCGTATCGGTGTGAAATCGTATCATTTGCCTTAATCGCGTCAACGGATCGACGAGACGACACGAGGCGAGGCGGCATGCAACGGAGCTCCCTTGCGGGGCCGCATCGCAACTTCAGGGAGATCAAACGCGTCAGCGACCACCGCAGCGGGAGCTTTCGCGCGAAGCCGGAGATTTCTTTCGAGCTTGAGCTGCGCGCTTGTTCGCCGATTTCGTCAAGCAGCCGAACGCCGAGCTTGATCTGGATCAAGCCCCCGAAGCGGGCCGCACCCCAGCTAGTCTGCAGCGTGCCGTCCGTCGATCAGGAGGCGACGAGCCTTGAAGACGCTTCGCCAGCTTGTGTCCGGGGAGGACATCGTCCAGCTCGTGATTCGGCTCGGCTTGCTCGGGCTGCTGATCTCGTGGACCTTCGTCGTGATCCGGCCGTTTGTGCCGATCCTGAGCTGGAGCGCCGTGTTGGTTGTGGCGTTTCATCCAGTCTTCGCCTGGCTCACCCGACACCTTGGCGGCCGTCCCCGGACCGCATCAGCCGTTCTCACACTGATCATGCTGGGCATCGTCACTGGTCCCGCTGCCTGGCTGGGCCTGAGTGCGGTGGAAGGGCTTCGCTACCTTGCGGGCCAGATCGGCAGCGGAGATCTCGTGCTGCAGGGGGCGCCGGAACGGATCAGGAATTGGCCCCTGATCGGTCCGCAGCTCTACGCATTCTGGAATGAGGCTTACACGAACGTCCGTGCAGCGCTGCGCGAGGTGGCGCCGTATCTGAAACCGCTCGCCGGGATGATGTTGTCGTTTGCGGGTAATACCGGTATCGGAATGCTCCAATTCCTGCTGTCGGTGGTCGTGGCCGGTTTCCTGCTTCCGTACGGGGCACAGCTTGTTGCCGCGCTCCGCGGCTTCCTGTTGCGCATCGTGCCTGGCCGGAGCGAGCATTTCCTGGAGCTCGCCGGTGCGACCATACGCGCGGTCTCACAAGGCGTCATCGGTGTCGCCATCGTGCAGGCGTTGCTGGCGGGCATCGGTTTCAAGCTCGCTGGCATCGCAAGCGCGGGGCTGCTCGCAATCATCGTGCTGTTGCTGTCGATCGTTCAGATCGGCGCCGCTATCGTTCTTCTTCCCGTGGTCGTCTGGATATGGGTGGACAAGGACGTCACCGTGGCCCTGCTCTTGACGATCTATCTCGTCGTCGTAGGCCTTCTCGACAACGTCCTGAAGCCGCTTCTCATGGGGCGGGGGGCTGACGACGCCCACTCTCGTGATCCTGATCGGGGTCATCGGCGGTACGCTTGCGCATGGGATTATCGGGCTATTCATTGGGCCGATCATCCTGTCGGTTGCTTGGGAATTGGCGGCTGCATGGATCGTGATCGATCGCGCCGAGCCGATTCGGGTCGGCCAGGCCACCGCTGCAGCGACGGAAACCGTCGTCGTCGATCATGACGAACTGGGTCTCCAGAATTGAGGTCGGGTTCGCTGCTATGATGCTACAATTCCTGGTCGGCACTCTGGTCAGCGTGATCAATATCGGGCTCCACGCGCTGGTGACGGTGGTCGCGGTCGCCATCGCCCGCAGTGCAGGCCTGCGTCATAGCAATCGGCCGAGGCTCCATCTCATGAGCGTCATGATCGCGGCTGCCGTCGTGTTGAAGATCGCCCACATGCTCGAAATCCTGATATGGGCGGCGACCTACCATATCGTCGGCGTCGCTCCCGGCGACACCGACATGCTCTATTTTGCTTTCGTCAACTACACCACGCTCGGCTACGGCGACATTACGCCGGTGCGCGAATGGCAGTTGATCGGCCCGCTGACCGCGATGAATGGTGTACTTTTGTTCGGCTGGTCCGCCGCCATTCTGTTCGAAGTCTTGCGCAAGACGCTCGAACATCTCGGGCTGACGGAGCCGCCCGGCAAAAGCTTGCCACGGGTCTGATGCAGCGGGACGCGTGGATCCGCCTTTCGCCGGTTCAGGGCTGCAGATCCAGACTGGCGAGCTGGTGCCGGTCGAGCAGCACGATCTGGCGCTGGGTGTTGCCCACGAAGCCGAGAACGCCGACCTCATGCAGGCGTGACAGAGCGCGCGAGACGGTTTCCAGCGTCAGGCCGAGATAGTCGGCGATATCGCGCCGCGACATCGGCAGCGCCATGACGCCCGCCGCCGTCAGCCGCTTGTCCATTTCGAGCAGGAAGGCCGCAACCCGCTCGAGTGAAGTCTTGCGTCCCAGCAAGAGCATGTGATCTTCGGCGTGCTGGAGGTTGTTCGTGGTCATGCGCAGGAGATTTTTGGCCACCATGGCATCGTTCTGGGCCACCGTTTCAAGGCTTTGCCGCCTCACAAGGCGCACGGTCGTGTCAATGATGGCTTCCGTCGTGAACCGGTGTTCGTTGCCATTTTCGAGCCCGAAGATATCGCCGACGAGGTGGAATGCGCCGATTTGCCTGCGGCCATCCGATAGCAGCTTGTAACTTCGTACCGCTCCGGACTTGACCTGATAGACATATTCGGCCGGCTCTTTCTCGCCGTAGATCTCGGTTCCTTTGCGATAGGAAAATTCGCTTAAACTGACCATCGCATTTGATTCACTTCTCATGCCGAGGTCACGAAGGGAATTGGGGCGCGGTGCGGATTCCGTCGTGATGCGAACGAACATGGGCCAACTCCACAGCTTGTCGCCGAATGGTCGGTCAGACGAAAATTCTCGGCCGGAATGCGCCGCGCTATCCCACTCCCGCCGGAGCTGATTTTCGGCTATGGTGGTGGTTCAATCCATTGTCCCAAGGGGCATTGTACCAAGGGACAGCAAAGGCGTTTGATGCGCAGGATGAGAAGGCGTGGTGCTGCGCGAATATGGCTCTTGCGAAGCGAGGACTTCGATCGCCAAGCTGTTGAAGATGATGTTTCAAGACGAGAGGACCTCAACGGTCCCCATTTGAATGCGCGAGAGGTGGAAGGTGGCGGGCCTCGTTCACGTTGTCGATGACGATGAGTCCTTTCGTACGGCGATTGAACGCCGGCTGAAGCTTGCGGGCTACGATGTCGCCACCTATGCGTCGTCACAGGCGTTGCTGGAATCCGCGCCGAACGACGAGCAGGCGGGATGCATCCTGCTCGACGTGCGGATACCGGGATTGAGCGGCCCCGATTTACAGGCTCACTTGATCGCGTCCGGCTCGACTTTGCCGATCATCTTCCTGACTGGACATGCAGACACGCCGACCACGGTGCGGGCGATCAAGGCGGGTGCGGAGGACTTCCTGACCAAGCCGATCTCCTCGGAGCAGTTGATCGATGCAATCGAGCGCGCATTGGCCAGTCAGGAAATGGCGCGCGCCCAGCGCAGCAGGCTGGATGCATTTCGTGGTCATCTGGTGAGGCTGACGCAGCGCGAGCGACAGGTGTTCGATCTCATCGTTCGTGGCCGCATCAACAAGCAGATCGCCCATGAGCTCGGGACCAGCGAACGCACGGTGAAGGCGCATCGCCATCAGGTGATGGAGAAGATGCAGGTCCATTCGCTTGCGGAACTCGTTTCCATAGCGGAGCGGCTTGGCATGCTCGACAGCGACGAGCATTAGCTCGTCGGCCCGGTTCATTCCGGCGATGTGACTTCCCCAAAGGACAATACCGAGCCGCGTTGACAGGCGCAGCGCGCCGTGTGCAATTGTGCACAGAAGGCCCGCCCGGAACGCGAAGCATTCACATCCCGTATCCCCGCACCGTCGCAGGACTTCGTCATCGTCCGGAAAGGCAGACTGCCTTGACCCAGCGCGAATCCGTGTTCGTCGTCGATGACGATCCATCCATGCGAGCCTGCCTGGATAGGCTGCTGCGCCGCCACGGTTTCGAGACCACGCTGTTCGACTCCGCCGGTGCCTTGCTCGAGCACGGCCAGTTCGATGACGCGATTTGCATCATCCTCGATATCAATCTCGGGGCAAACTCAGGCATTGATGCGCGGCATCGACTGCTTGAACAGGGCGTCACCGCGCCGGTGGTTTACATCACCGGCAACGACAGCGACGCAAACCGCGCTGCGGCGACCGCATCGGGGTGTGTCGCTTATTTGACGAAGCCGTTTGCCGCAGACGTCCTGATCGAGTCGGTGACGCGCGCGACGGCCCCTTAGGGGCCGGCCAGTCACTTCACTCGTCGATATATTGCTCCAGCGTCTTGGCCGGCACGCCCTTGTGGGCGGTCGCGAATTGCGCCAACGGGATCGCAGTCGTGAGGGCGAGGAGGTTGGTATCGACGAGTTCGAGCGTCAGCGCCTTGCCGGCTTCCATTCCCTTGATGATGTCCGGTGCCGCTACGTCGGCTGCGATGCATAGATTGCTCAGGCACCAGGTGTAGGGCACGCGGACAGGGGGCCCTCCGTCGATGCTCAGCTTCGGCGCCTGTTGCAGGTACATGCCGACAGGCACGAACAGTCGCAGGCGGACGGTGGGTGCATCCTCGCGCTCGATCAGGTCAACGCGAACGGCCGTCTGTCCGGTCGGGAAATTTCCCGTGATCGAGGTCCGACATAGCATCGGCGCCCCGCCGGCTTTGAAGCAGAGCTTCTGCCAGTCGCCATAGGTGATGTCCTTGGCTTCGCGCTGACCGCGCGTTGCGACCTCCGCGGCCGTCTCGGCTTGCGCCGCTTTCGGCGCGGCGATGCCCGAGCTTGCCGCCGTCGCTATGATCGCGGCGCTCAGGAGACCGCAGAGAGCATCAAGAGGACGAGCCATCGCTGCAACTCCAAGATCCGGCCCGAGAACCGGGCTCATTTCGGCGCATCGAGAAATTTGGTACCAGCGGCGACCAGAGCGGGATCGCATCCGGCGAGATGAAGAAATGTCCCTCATTTGATACTCGGCCCGGCCGCCGGCGGCGATGAAGGGATCGCGGACTCCTTCAAGCAACGAAAGTCGCGGCAACCACGATCGGACCGAGCACTGTCAGCACGACGTTGCCGACCGCATAGGGCACGGCGACGCCGAGCACCGGCGTCTTGCTCTCGGCGACATCGCAGGCGCCCGTGACGGCGGCATCGACGGTCATGGCGCCGGCCAGCGCCCCGCAGATGACGACCGGATTCATGCGAAGAATGTAGCACGCAACGAGCGTTCCGACCGTCATCGGGATCAGCGTGACGGCGGCGCCCATGCCGACCAGCAGCAGGCCATGAGCCTGAATCGCGGACCAGGCTGCGAGACCGTTGCCGAGCCCGATCGCCGCGATGAAGCCGCCGAGGCCGAGGTCGCTCAGCGTCTGCTGGGCCGCCGGCGGCAGCGCGCCCATGGTCGGCTTCCGCGAGCGTAGCCAACCGCAGGCGAGGCCTGCGATCAGCGCGCCGCCACCGCCGCCGAGTGTCAGCGCGACCGCGCCGACCTTGATGCTGGCAAGTCCGGCGAGAAGGCCGACGGCGATGCCGGCGGCGAGGAAGGCCATGTCGGTGCGGTCGCCGGCGTTGAGCGCGTGGCCGACCTGCGCTGTCGCGCGCACGATGTTGCCGGTGCTGCCGACCAGCGTCATGACGTCGCCGACATAGACGCGCGTGTCGGGGCCGAGCGGCACGTCGCGGTCCATCCGTGTGAGGGCGCGCAGGAAGACGCCGCGCGCATCGTCGCCGACGATCTCGGCCACCTCACGGATCGATCGGCCGTGCAGCCTGCGGTTCTCCACCAGCACCTCGATCACGTTGCCAGGCAGGCTGCGCAACAGCTCGTCGGCATCGATTTCCCGGCCGATGACGGGCTTTGCCGTGACGATGGCCGCAGTCGGGCCGGTCAGGACGACGTCGTCGCCGTCCTCGAGCGTTGCGTCCCTGTGCGGGGCGACATCGGCGCCGCGGCGGACGATCCGCTCGACGATGGTCCGGCCACCGATGTCGGCCTCGATGGCCTCGACCGTGCGGCCTGCGGCGGTCGAGACCCGATAGGCGCGGGCCTGGAATTTGCGATAGGAAAGATTGTCCGTTTTCGCCGGAGCGCCGCCGGCAAGCTCCGCCTCGAGCTTCTTGGCTTCGGCCTTGAGATCGATCCCCATCAGCCGTGGCGCGACGAACGGCACGAACAGCAGCGTCAGAATGTATCCGAGCACATAGGTCACGGCGTAACCGGCCGCGATGTTGGCTTCCTGCTGCTTCAGCACATCGGCAGGCAGGCCGAGCTGTGCCAGCGCGCCCGATGCGGTGCCGATCACCGAGGACTGCGTCAGCGCCCCCGCGGTGAGTCCCGCGGCCGTTCCGGTGTCGAGCTTGAACGTGTGGGCGAAGATGAGCACGAGCACGAGGCCCGTCGCGCCGATCACCAGCGCCAGCACGACCTGCGCGAGAGTGCGGAGACTGAGAGAGGCAAAGAACTCCGGTCCCGACCGGTAGCCGATCGTGAAGACGAAGAGGCTGAACAGGATCGCCCGCAGGACCGGCGGGAACGTGAAGCTGCCGAGTTGTCCGATCAACACGGCGACGATCAGGATGCAGGCGGTGGTACCGATCGAGAAACCGCGAACCTTGATGCGGCCGAGGATGGTGCCGATCGCAAGCGCCAGCAGCAAGAAGATCTCCGGTGCGGTGGTGATGATCCACCTGACGGTGTCCATGGTCGCGTTCCCCGGGCGCTTTGGTGCGATTTGATTGGCGGCCGGGGAAGATTGCTTGATCCAGATCAAGCCTCGGCACGAACGAGGCGATGCCTATGATTTGATGAAGCGTTTACGACAGCCCTCCTTGCCGACATGAGTAGCTTGGACGTTGCAGCCGGCGCGATCCGCCGCGATGAAACCGTTGAGATCGTCCTGCTGCTGGCCTTCGCCGGCGGCTTCATCGACGCCTACACCTGGATCATCCACGGCGTGCTGGCGAATGCGCAGACCGCCAATGTGATCTTTCTGTGGGTTCATGCGATGGGAGGTGAGTGGGCGCAGGCATTGCACTTCGTTCCGCCGATCCTCGCCTTCACCGTGGGCATCGTGATCGCCGCCTGGCTGCGCCGCGTCGCCGGCGAGAGGGCCAGCGCACTCAGCGTCCTGCTCGAGATCCTGTTCCTGATCACGATCGGCATCCTGCACAACCGACTGCCTGATCTCGCCGGAACGCTCGGTATTTCCATGGTCGCGGCCATTCAGGCGGCGATGTTCGTCAAGGTCGAGGGAACGGTTTGCAGCACGGTGATGATCACCGGTAACATGCGACAGCTCGTCGAGAATCTCCTCGCGATCGTGTTCGGAGGTGCGCCGCTCGGGACGTTGCGCAAGTCGGCCATCTTCTATGCGCTGTGTGCGGTGTTCGGCTGCGGCGCGGCCGTCGGCGCTTTTGCCACCAGGTCCATTCCAAACCTCGCGCTTGGTCTTCCCGTGGTCGCGCTGCTGATTGTGCTGCTGCGCTGCGAAGCAACCCCACGCGAGGTGACCCAATGAAGTTGCCTTCCGATCCCGGCTGGACACGTTTCTTCCCGCCGTTCGGCTGGCTCGCCGCCTATCGCCGCGAATGGCTGCCGTCCGACGCCGTCGCCGGCATCACGCTGGCCGCTTACGCGATCCCGGTCTCGCTTGCCTATGCGGCGCTCGCCGGCTTGCCGCCGCAGATCGGCGTCTATGGCTACATGCTCGGGGGCATCGGCTATGCGCTGCTCGGCTCGTCGCGCCAGCTCGCGATCGGCCCGACCTCGGCGATCTCCTTGATGATCGCCGCGACCGTCGGCGCGCTGGCCGGAGGAGAGGCGGTCCGCTACGCCCAGATCGCCAGCCTCGCAGCCTTTGCGGTGGCGGTGCTGTGCTTCGTCGCCTGGCTGTTCAAGCTCAGCGTGCTCGTCCGCCTCGTCAGCGACAGCATTCTGGTCGGCTTCAAGGCCGGCGCCGGACTCACCATCATCATGAGCCAGCTGCCAAGCCTGCTCGGGGTTGCCGGTGGCGGCCACAATTTCTTCGATCGCGCCGGCAAGTTGGTCGGGCAGCTTGGCGGCATCGATCCGCTGGTCCTGGGCATCGGCGCCGTCGCGCTCTTGTTCCTCCTGCTTGGCGAGCGGCTCCTGCCGGGCAAGCCCGTCGGCATCACCATCGTTGCGGCTGCGATCATTCTCGCAACACTCCTGGGCTTCCCCGGTCTCGGCGTGCCCGTTACCGGGAAGATACCGGAAGGTTTGCCGGCGCTGGCGATCCCGACATTCGGCCTGCTGGAATTCGACGATCTGTTTCCGCTGGCCGCAGGTTGCGTGCTGCTGGCCTATATCGAAGGCGTATCGGCGGCTCGCAGCTTTGCCGCCAAGCATGGCTATCAGCTCGACGTCCGTCAGGAGTTCCTGGGATTGGGCGCGGCGAACCTCGCCGCTGCTTTCGGCCATGGCTATCCCGTCGCCGGCGGACTATCGCAATCGGCTGTCAACGACAGCGCCGGTGCCCGGACTCCGCTGGCACTGGTGATCTGCTCGGTAACGCTCGGGCTTTGCCTGCTGTTCTTCACGGGCGCGCTGACCAATCTGCCCAAGGCGGTGCTTGCGGCGATCGTCCTGGCCGCGGTCTACAGGCTGGTCGATGTCCGCGCGCTGCTACGAATGTGGCAGGTCAGCGGGATCGATTTCTACGCGGCGGCGATCGCCCTGGTCTCCGTGCTGCTGCTCGGCATCCTCCAGGGCGTTCTGCTGGCGTCGATCGCCTCGATCTTCCTGTTGCTGGCGCGGGCCTCGCGGCCGAACGTCGCGTTCCTTGGCCGCTTGCCCGGCAGCGGGCGCTATTCGGACACCGCGAGGCATGAGGGGATCGAGCCTTTGGTCGGGATCATCGCCTTCCGGCCCGAAGCGTCGCTGCTCTACATCAATGCCGAGACCATCCTGGAGACTGTTCTGATCGCCCTCCGGGCGGCGCCGGGCGTCCGGCTGGTGGTCTGCGACTTGTCCGCATCGCCCTATATCGATCTGGCAGGCGCGCGCATGCTGCACGAGCTCCATGACGAACTTGCGTCACGCAGCGTGACCTTCTGCATCGTCGGCGCGCATGCGCAGCTCCGCGACCTCCTGCGCGCCGAAGGACTCGCGGCCAAAACCGATAGCGGCCAGTGGCTACGGTCGCTCGATAGTTTGCTCGGCGATGACCAGGCGACCAACGCGCAGCGAACGGCCTGACGCCGTCTTATTGCGATGCGAACGGCTGGCATTGCGTGCCCCGAATGCACGCGACTGTTGACTTGGATCAATGGAGCTGCCGGCGCCGCACTCACGATCGCGCATCAACTTTCGCGTCAGAGGATCGGGAGAGTCATATGTCCAAGGACACCAAGGCCGCGCAGAAGCGCATCGACCAGTTCTTTTCCGGTCCCGGCGCGCGGGCGGACGACTGGCGTGATCTGGTCGAGTCCGCGAAGGTCTGGGCCCGCGGGGGCAATCGTGCGGGGTATGACGCTGCGCTCGCCGGCCTGTCGATCACTGAAGAATTCCACGGCTATCCCGGCCTGCAATTGATGGCCGCCCTGCGCGAGGCAGCCTCGAGCGGCGATGCGGCAGCGTCGTTGTCGCTCGCGACGCGGATTACGCAGGCTTTGGCCACGCGATCCTTCCGCCAGCATGCCGGTGACTGGAATGCGAAGGATGACGGCAATGGCGATGCGCCCGAGCTGGTGCCGCCGACCTTCGCGGGGCACAAGGGACGCCGGCCTTATTTCGAGACCTTGATTGTGACAGGCGTGCCGTCCAGCCAATGGCCGGCACTGGCAGCCGAATGGCGCAAGCTGCGCCGCCCCGAAGATGGCTTCATCTATGAGCCCGTGATCGTCGGCAGCCTCGAAGACGCCTTCTGCGCGACGATGCTCAATCCCAACCTCGGCGCCGCCGTCATCAACGAGGGCTTTGGGCTGCGCTCGCGGCACGATGCGCCGGTCCTCCGTTCGATGACGGCTATGGCCAACCTCAAGGACGAATCCGATGCGTCCGCGCTGCGGCTCGCCCAGATCATCAAGCGGATCAGGCCCGAGCTCGACCTCTACATGATCTCGAACCGCGACGTCGAAGAGCTCGCCGGCAACCCCGAAGCCAGCGTCGTCCGTCGCATCTTCTATTCTGTGGAAGAGCTGCTGGAGCTGCATCTGTCGATCCTCGAAGGTATCCAGGATCGCTACGACACGCCGTTCTTCGACAATCTCAAGAAATACGCGCAGCGTCCGATCGGGACGTTCCATGCGCTGCCGATTGCCCGCGGCAAGTCGATCTTCAAATCCGACTGGATCCGCGACATGGGCGAATTCTACGGCCCGAACCTGTTCCTGGCCGAGAGCAGCGCCACCACCGGCGGTCTCGACAGCATGCTGGAGCCGACCGGCAACATCAAGAAGGCGCAGGAGAAGGCAGCGAGGGCGCTCGGCGCCGATCGCGTCTTCTTCGTCACCAACGGCACCTCGACCTCCAACAAGATGGCGGTGCAGGCGCTGCTCGCGCCTGGTGACATCGCGATCGTCGATCGCAACTGTCACAAGTCGCACCACTACGGCATGGTGCTGGCGGGCGCCCAGCCGCTCTATGTCGAAGCGTTCCCGATGACGGAATATTCGATGTATGGCGCGGTGCCGCTGAAGACGATCAAGCAGGCGCTGCTCGGCGCCAAGGCCGACGGCCGGCTCGACCGCGTCAAGATGCTTGACCTGACCAACTGCACTTTCGACGGCCACATCTACAATACCCGCCGCGTGATGGAGGAATGCCTCGCCATCAAGCCCGATCTGATCTTCCTGTGGGACGAAGCCTGGTTCGGCTTTGCACGCTTCTCGCCGTTCCTGCGCCGACGAACCGGGCTCGGCGCCGCCAATGAGATCGAAGCGTGGATGCATGATCCGAGGTCGGTCGCGGCCTACGAGAAACAGCAGGCCGAGCTCGGCAAGAATCCGTCCGACGAGGTGCTGCTCAAGACCCGGCTGATTCCCGATCCGAGGCAGATCCGCCTGCGCGTCTACCAGACCAACTCAACCCACAAGTCGATGTCGGCAATCCGGCAGGGGTCGATGCTGTCGGTCAAGGATGTCGAGTTCCACACCGTTGAGCAGCAGTTCAAGGAGGCCGTGTTCACGCACGCCTCCACCAGCCCGAACCAGCAACTCATCGCCAGCCTCGATATCTCGCGGCGCCAAATGGAGCTGGAGGGCTATGGCCTCGTCGCCAACGCCATCGAGATCGCGTTCGCGATCCGCCAGGCGGTCAACAACAATCCACTGATCTCGAAATACTTCCGCATCCTCGGTGCCGACGCCATGGTGCCGGCGCAATACCGCCAGAGCGGCTTCACCGACTTTCTCGCCGACGGCGTCAACTGGGCAAACACGCTCAAGAGCCTGGACGAGGACGAGTTCTGTCTCGACCCGACGCGTATGACGCTGGTGTGTGGCACGGCCGGCTACGACGGCACGCAGTTCAAGGGCATTCTCGCCAACGAGTACAACATTCAGGTCAACAAGACCTCGCGCAATTCGGTCCTCGTCCAGTCCAACATCAACAATACCCGCAGCGACGTTGCGCATCTCATCCGCGTGCTCGCCGAGATCGCGGGTGAGGTCGACCGTGGCTTGGCGCAGGGCGGCGAAAATGCGCGCAAGACGTTCGAGGCCCGGGTCAAGAGCCTGATGAAGGACGTGCCTGATCTGCCGAACTTCTCGCATTTCCACCCGAGCTTCCGTGGCGATGCCGGCGACAAGACCAATGAAGGCGATATTCGCAGCGGTTTCTATGCCGCCTATGACGTCGCAGGCTGCGAGCACATCCGCCTCAACGATCCCGAGATCGATCGGCGGCTGAAGGCCGGTCCCGAACTGGTCTCGGCCAATTTCGTGATCCCGTATCCGCCGGGCTTTCCGATCATGGTGCCGGGCCAGGTGATCACGCAGGAGACCATCGACTTCATGCGCAAGCTCGATGTGAAGGAGATCCATGGCTACGACGCCAAGGAAGGGCTGAAGCTCGTGCGCGCGGAAGCCTTGGCGAAGCTCGGCCGGCCGAAGCCCGGTGCGCAACCGAAGCTCAAGGCCGCGTCATAAGTCCTGGAGGGGACCAACATGAAGCCGTTTTTCGAGTTCTTGCAGCAATATCCGTATCTGCTGCTGTTCTTCGTCGTCGGGCTCGCCGTCTATATCGGCCGGGCCAGCATCAAGGGTTATGGCCTCGGCATGGTCGCCGGCGCCATCGTGGTGGGCGCGGGCCTGTCGGTGTGGTCGTCGACCTATGGCGTGAAGCTCGAGCTGAACAATTTTGCCAAGAGCCTGTTCTATTATCTCTTCATGTACGGCGTCGGTTTGCGCGTCGGCCCGTCCTTCATCAACAGCCTCAAGGGTGACGGCCTCAAATTCTGCCTCTTGGCGGTGGTGTCGAGCGTGCTGGGCCTCGCGCTCGTCGTTCTCGGCGCGAAGATCTTCGATCTGCCGGTCGGTGCCGCCGGCGGCATGCTGGCGGGCTCGCAGACCATGTCGGCGGCGATCGGCTCGGCCGAGCAGGCTGTCACCTCAGGCGTCGTCAAGCTGCCGGAGGGCATGAAGCCCGAGCAAGCCTCCGGCATGATCGCGCTGTCCTACGGCATCACCTACATCTGGGGCACCGTCGGAATCATCCTGATCTGCAAATATCTGCCGCGCTGGTGGGGCGTCGACGCCAGGGCCGCCGCAAAGCGATACGAGCAGGAATTCGGCGTGAAGGATCTCGAAGGCGGCGGTCTCACCGGCTACCGCCAGTTCGGCCTGCGCGCCTATCGGCTGGAGAACCCGGCGCAGGTCGGGTTGAGTATCGCCAAATTCCGCACGATGAATCCGGAATACCGGATCGTCAATGTCGGGCGCAACGGCGAGCCGCAGGGCGCCGATCCCGAGTTCGTGCTGCAAAAGGGAGACATCGTCGCCCTCGGCGGTTCGACCGAGCATCTTACCGAAAAGATGGGCCTCATTGGTCCGGAGGTCGCGGATGCCAAGACGCTCGGCATCCCCATGGACCAGGCGGACATCCTCGTCATCAACAAGGACATGGTGGGGCGAACGTTCGAATCCTTCCGCGATACCGCGATTGCCGGCCAGTTGCAGGTCACCAAGGTCGAGCGCGGCGGAGTTCAGATCCCGGCCGGTCTCAAGACCAAGCTGGAGCGCATGGATATCGTCTCCGTGGTCGGTCTGAAATCCGCGGTCAACGAACTCGGCGAAATGTGGGGCCGCATTGCGCGGGCCAACACGTCGACCGACCTTCTGACCCTGGCCGTCGGCATGATCATCGGCTTCCTGATCGGCATGGTCGAATTCCCGGCCTTCGGCGCCAAGGTCGGCCTCGGCAACGCCGGTGGCCTGCTGCTGTCGGGCGTGATCGTGTCTTCGGTCGTCTCGCGGCTCCGCTTCTTCGGCAACACGCCGAATGCGGCGCGAAACGTGCTCGAGGATCTCGGCCTCGTCGTCTTCGTCGCCATCGTCGGCGTTAATGCCGGCGCGGGCCTGCTGTCGCAGCTCACGGGCGCGATCGCCTTGAAGATATTCATCGTCGGCTTCATTGCCTGCACGATCCCGCCGTTCATCGTCTGGGCGATCGGGTTCCACGTCTTCAACATCAATCCGGCCGTGCTGATGGGCGGCGTCGCCGGTGCGCGGTCGCATTCAGGCCCGTGCCGCGAGGCGGCGGTCGAAATCCAGAGCTCCGTGCCCTGGATCGGATTCCCGGTCGGCTATGCCGTCTCGGGCATCCTGCTCACCATCTTCGGCTACTTCGCAATGCTGCTGGCGCAATAAGCGGCGCAACCACAAACGTAGAAAGGATTGTCATGCGGAAATCTGCCATCGGCGCCATCCTGGCCGCCTCGCTCACAACCGTCGCCTTCAGCACGCCATCGCGTGCCGATACCGGCCAGGTCGCGGTCGTCTTCACCAAGGGCGGCTTCGTCGTCGGTGTGGGTGGCGGGGATGGGGTGCTGCTGTACAAAGGCAAGAAGTATCCCTTCACGGTCTCCGGCATGAGCGTCGGCCTCACCATCGGGGCCTCGACCACCAAATATGTCGGCCGAGCCCTGAACCTCAGGGGACCGGAGTCCATCGAAGGCTCTTATGCCGTGGGGGGAGCCGGCGGGGCAGTCGCCGCTGGCGCCGGCGCCGTTCAACTGCAGAACAGCAATGGCGTGATCCTGCAGCTCAGCGGCCCGAAGGTCGGTGCGGAAGTGTCGGCCGCGGTCGGCGGCGTCACCATCCGTCTGAAATAAAGTTGATCCCGGCCCGCAGCGGGCACGTTCACGTGCGCGCTGCGCGGGCCCACCTCTCAAAGCTTTCGTATTATTGATTTAAGTCAAGCGCGAACTCAGATCGATAACCGACCTTATCGTCGGGTGCCCATCGCGGTCCTGCGGCGGCATCACCGAAGAGCGAGTGACGGCACCCCAATCAACGGAGGAGATGCCATGCTTCGTTATCTTCTGGCTGCCCTTGCGGTCCTTGTCCTGCTTGCCGTCAGCCTCGTTCCCGACAACGCTTTCGCTCGCCGGGGTGGTGGCGGCTTCCATGGCGGCGGTGCGCGGGCAGGCGGCTTTCACGGCGGAGGTTACCGCGGTGGTGCGGTTCATGCCGGCCGGGTCCATGGTGGGTATCGCGTCGCCGGACGTGCACGTCCTGCTCATCCGATAGCCGGTCGTCCCGGCCGCTATCCGGTCGCCGGCCGGCCGGGTCGTCCCGTCGCCGGCTATCCCGGATACCGTCCCCGGTACGGCTACGGCTACGGCCGCGCAGCCTATGGTGCGGCCGCGGTCGGCGCCGCAGCAGCCGGCGCCTACGGCGCTTATGGCTACTACAACAACAGCTGTTATGACAGCTACGGCAATTGGATCTGCGCGCAACGAAACCCGTATGGCTATTGAGCGAACGACGGATCAGGCCGCTCAGCGGCCTGATCCGCTCAATAGCGCTGCGCGACGAAATTCATCCCCTTCAGGCTGGCCTGGTCGTTGTAGCGTCCCTTGTCGGAGCGTTTCGGCAGCTTGATCTTGTCCTTCTTGATACGCTTATAGGGGACGGCGCCGAGAAGGTGGGCGATACAGTTCAGCCGTGCCTTTCGCTTGTCATCCGATCGGATGATGTACCAGGGAGCTTCGTTCGTGCTGGTTTTCTTCAGCATCAGGTCGCGCGCCCGCGAATAGTCGTACCATCTCGAATAGGACTCCAGGTCCATAGGGCTGAGCTTCCATTGCCGGACGGGGTCGTCGATGCGCGCATGGAAGCGACGCTCCTGCTCCTCCATGCCCACTTCGAGCCAGATCTTGATCAGGATGATGCCGCCATCGATGACATATTTCTCCATCTGCGGGCACAGCCTGAGGAAGCGCTCGTGCTCGGCGGGGGTACAGAATCCCATGACGTATTCGACGCCGGCGCGATTGTACCAGCTTCGGTCGAAGATCACGATCTCGCCGCCGGCCGGGAATCTTTCCATGTAGCGCTGGAAGAAAAGCTGCGTCTTCTCGCGATCCGACGGCGCGGGCAGGGCAACGACGCGGAACACGCGCGGGCTGACCTTTTCGGTGATGGCCTTGATCGTCCCGCCCTTGCCGGCGGCGTCCCGGCCCTCGAACAGAATGATGACCCGTAGCTTGTTCTCCCGCACGTAGTCCTGGAGGTGACAGAGCTCGACCTGAAGCTTCTCAAGCTCCTTCTCGTAGTCTTTTCGCTTCATCCGCTCCGCAGGTACGTCCCTGGCCATGCCGATTCCTTCTGTTGCGCGTCAATCGTCCCAGGAGATGGTGACGCCGATATCGCCAGGCACACCGCCGGGGAACTCGATGATCTGATAGGCGATGCGATAGCCGCGCGGTTTCAGATAATCGGTCCAGAGCTGGAAGATCTCCTTGGGGATGCCGGTCAGGGTATTCTCCCAGCCCTTTTCCATCTGGTTGATGGCGCGGCCCTTGTCGGTGCAGAGCGAGTTCGGGAAGCGATAGACCATCACTTCGGTCATCCCGTTGCGTACCGCGCGCTGGATGATGGTCGAGGCGAGCTTGATCTTCTCCTCCTCGGTCTTGCCGGAGGGCTTGCTCAAGCGCTCGATCAAAGCCCGCTTTTCGGCCTCGGCAGCGGCTGCCACGCGGACATATTCCTCGGCTTTCTCAGCCTCCTTGAGAGCGGCTTCCTTCCGAATCTGGGCAGCGTTGGGGATGAGATCGTCGAGGGCGGGCATGGCTAGCGCCTCCTGAGGGCAGTGCGATCAACGCTAGGTCGGGCAGGGGGCGTTCCCTTGATTCAAATCAAGCAAACGGACGGACTTCCGAACACACTGCCGCAAGTACTCATTCGCGGACCGAGGAGAGACGTTTGAGCGACCAGCTTCATCCGATGGCTCCGCACCATCTGCCGTTCTATCTCGCGCCGGGAAGCGGCACCGATACGCTAATGGTGGTGATGGGCATCTTCCTGATCGGCACACTGCTCTGGCTCGGCACGCTCTATTGGAAGCTGCACAGCCTGCCCGAGCGGTTGGCGCACAAGTCGCAAAAGTTGCAGTTCGAGTTCGTCGCGGTACTCGGCCTGATCTCGCTGTTCACGCACATGCACATCTTCTGGATCGCGGGCCTGTTGCTTGCGCTGATCGATCTGCCGGACTTCGGTACGCCGCTGCGCAGCATTGCCGGGTCCGTCGAGAAGATTGCAGAGGCGACGCCGGCCGGGGATGGCGAGGAGGTCCCGGCAGAGGCCGCGCCTGCGCCGGCTCTGCCGGAAAAGCCGGGGTCTGCCAAGGAGAAGGAGCACAGCCATGCTTGAGCTCATGATCTGCTCCCTCGTCACGATCCTGCCCGACTACCTCTATCGTCGCTACGCTCAGGGCAAGCGCTTTGGCAAGGAGATCACCTTCTTCTCGGTCTGGTACGAGCTGCGCTGGGGCATCACCGGCTGCCTGATGCTGACGGTGTCGCTGATCACGATGATCTTCTATTTCCACCCCGCGACGACATCGGCGACGCTCTATTTCCGCACCGTGCCGATCCTGCCCGAAGGTTCGGGCCGTGTGGCCGAGGTCAAGGTCGGCTTCAGCGCGCCGGTGAAGAAAGGCGATGTGCTGTTCACGCTGGACGCCTCGAAGCAGCAGGCCGCCTACGACACGGCGAAGCGGAAGGTCGCGGAGGTCGACGCGGCCATGCAGACGGCGCAGGCCGACGTGGCCAAGGCCGAGGCCCAGGTTGGTGAGGCAATGGCCAATTATCAGCAGGCCAAGGACGAGCTCGAGGTCAAGAGCGAGCTCCAGCGCCGCAACCCCGGCATCGTCCCGCAACGGGACATCGACAAGCTCCAGGTCCTGGTCGATCAGCGTCAGTCCGGCATCGATGCCGCGAATGCCGCGAAGCAATCGGCATCCATGCAGGTCTCGATCTTGCTGCCGGCGCAGAAGGCCAGTGCGGAAGCCGCGCTGGACCAGGCCCAGGTCGATCTCGACAAGACACAGGTGCGCGCCGGCGTCGACGGGCGCGTCGAGCAGTTCCTGGTTCGCCCGGGCGACGTCGTCAATCAGCTGATGCGCCCGGCGGGCGTTCTCGTTCCGGAAGGCGCGGGCCGCAAGGTCCTCCAGGCCGGCTTCGGCCAGATCGAGGCGCAGGTGATGAAGGAGGGCATGGTGGCGGAGGCGACCTGCATCTCCAAGCCATGGGTGATCATCCCGATGGTGATCACGACGGTGCAGGACTACATCGCTGCCGGACAGTTCCGGTCCGGCGAGCAACTCATCGATGCCCAGAACGCCGTCCGTCCCGGCACCATCCTGGTATTTCTGGAGCCGCTCTACAAAGGCGGCCTGGATGGGGTCACGCCCGGCAGCAGCTGCATCGTCAATGCCTACACCAGCAACCACGAGGAAATTTCGGCCAACGATACCCCAACCAGCCGGAAGATCGCGCTGCACGTCGTGGACGGCGTCGGCCTCGTCCACGCGCTGCTGCTGCGCATTCAGGCGCTGTTGCTGCCGATCCAGACCCTGGTGCTGAGCGGTCATTGAGCGGGTTCTGGAGGAATTGGCGCTGTCCGCGCAGGACAATTCCCGCTAGAATTGCCCGTTGAAGCAGCCGTTGGAAGCTGCGCGAAGGGAGCTGAGCGGGCGCATGTCCATTGTTTCGGTCAGGCCGTGGCCGGCCGCAGCCGCATGGTTATGCCTGACCCTGTTGGTCGCCTTTTGCCTGCCCCCCGGGCGAGCCGGGGCCGTCGAGCGAAGCCGGGGCGGCGAGCTCAAGCGCGTGCTGGTGCTGCATTCCTTCGGCCGCGAGTTTCGGCCCTGGAGCGAGTACGCGCGTGACATCAAGGCCCGGCTCGAGCGACAATCGCCTTGGCCGCTCGACATCCAGGAGCATGCGCTGCTCACGGCGCGCTTCAACAATCCCGGTCCCGAGGCTCCGTTCGTCGACTATCTGCAGTCGCTCTACCAGGGCGCGAAGCCCGACATCGTGCTGAGCATCGGCGCGCCTGCCGCCCGGTTTGTGCAGAAATACCGCGCGCGACTATTCCCCGATACGCCGCTGATTCTTTCCGCGGTCGAGGATCGGCTGATCGATCGCGCCGATCTCCGCGACAACGACGTGGTCGTGGCAATCCGCAACGATTTCGTGGCCGCATTCGACAACATCCTTCGGCTTCTTCCGGACACCAAGTCGGTTGCGATCGTGATCGGAGCCTCGCCGCTCGAGAAATTCTGGATGGAGGAGGTGAAGCGGGAGTTGAAACCTCTCGGCGACCGGTTGGAGCTCGTCTGGTATTCGGATTTGTCATTCGAGGACATATTGAAGCGCGCATCGACCCTGCCGCCGCATACGGTGTTGTTCTGGGGGCTGATGTCGGTCGATGCGGTCGGGGTCGTCCACGAGAGCGACATTGCCCTGCGCAGCCTGCACGCAGTCGCGAATGCGCCGATCTTTTCCTACCAGGAGCCCTTCTTCGGCGACAGCACCGTCGGGGGACCGATGCATCTGGTGGCGGAAACGACTTCGAGGACCGCGAGCGCCGCGATCGGCATTCTCGGCGGAGCGGATCCCGCCAGCTTCAAGTATGAGCCCCTCGGCTTCGGTGCGCCCAAATATGATTGGCGGGAATTGCAGCGCTGGGGCATCAGCGAGAGTCGCTTGCCTCCGGGCAGCGAGATCGTGTTTCGCGAGCCGAGCGTTTGGAAGCGCTATCGCTGGCAGATGGTGTTGATCACCGCGGTATTTCTGGTGCAGGCGGGTCTGATCAGCGGCTTGCTGCACGAGGGACGCGGTCGCAGGTTCGCCGAACTGGAATCCCGCCAGCGGTTGGCAGAGCTTGCTCACGTCAATCGCTATTCCACTGTCGGCGAGCTGACGACGTCGATCGCCCACGAATTGAACCAGCCGCTTGGCTCCATCCTGACCAATGCCGAGACGGCGGAGCTGATGCTCAAGGGCAACTCGCCCGATCTCGACGAGCTCAGTCAGATCCTTGCCGATATCAGGCGGGACGACCTGCGGGCGAGCGAGGTGATCCGCAGGCTCCGCGCCGTTCTGAGAAAGACGCCGTTCGAGGTCAAGGACATCGAGCTCAACGATACCGTTCGCGAAGCGATCGGGCTTGTGGAGGCCGTCGCTCACGGACGCCGCATCGCATTGACCTACATGCCTGTCCTGGTGAATCTGCACGTCAAGGGCGATCCGGTCCAGCTTCAGCAGGTCATTCTCAACCTGATCATCAACGCGATGGACGCGGTCTCCGAGACGAACGGCGAAAAACGCGAGGTCAGCGTCTCGACCCTGCGTGCCGGCCATCACGCCGAGATCAGGATCACCGACACCGGAGCCGGAATAGCCGCGTCCGATCTTGCAAATGTGTTCGATCCGTTCTTCACGACCAAGCCGGAAGGCATGGGTATGGGGCTCGCGATCGCCAAAACCATCGTCGAGGCTCATCACGGCATGATCAGCGCGTCAAACCAGTCGGCGGGGGGCGCGCTGTTCACGATCCGGCTTCCGATCGCGCGCTGACGGGACGGTATCTTGATCTTGATCAAGCCCGCAGGGCTCCGCGGCGCTTTCTCTATGGGTCGCATAGTCGGGATAGGCGGGCGTGAGGAGCATGAGACGCCGTGACTTCATGTCGCTGGTCGGTGCAGCGGCCGCGTTTCCGGTCCTGGCGAAAGCCCAGGACCGGATGCCCTCGGTCGGGGTGCTGACTGGAAATGTGATCGGCGATCCCGGCGCACAGATGCGGATCGCTGCCTTTCAGCAGGGTCTCACCGATCGCGGCTGGACCGCCAATCAGAACTATCGTCTGGAGGTGCGCTGGCCGGGCCCCAATCCCGCGCGGCAAACATTGGAGGCACTCGAGCTCGTCGCCGCGGCGCCGGACGTGCTGCTCGCGACCAGCACAGGAACGGCGCGGGCGCTGAGCGCAGCGACGCAGCGAATTCCGATCGTTTTCGTTGGGCTCTCCGATCCCGTCGGCACCGGTCTGATCGCCAATCTGGCGCGGCCGAGCGGCAATCTCACCGGCTTTTCGCTCTATGAGCACTCGATGAGCGGCAAGTGGCTGGGGCTGCTGAAGGACATGGCGCCTGGGATCAGCCAGGCGGCGCTGCTGTTCAATCCGGAATCGTCACCCTACGCGTCGTCTTATCTGCGGGCGGCGCATCAGATGGAAAGTCGTTTGGGACTCAAGGTGATCGGCGCCAGCGTTCGCAGCGGCGCCGAGATCGCGGATCTGATCGAGACCACCTCGCGCGCCGGCGGCGGTCTGGTCGTGCTGCCGGATGGCGGCTTCTTCGGAACCCAGAGCGCGATGACGATTGCGCTGCTGGCCCAGCATCGCGTGCCCGCGATCTTCGCCGTCCGCTTCTACGCGGTGAATGGCGGGCTGATGTCCTATGGTGCAGATCTCACCCAGCAATTTCGTGATGGCGCCGGTTATGTCGACCGCCTTCTGCGCGGTGCCGGGATCGGCAGCCTCCCGGTGCAATTCGCCACCAGGTTCGAACTCGTCATCAACATGAAAGCGGCCAACGCCCTCGGCCTGACGGTGCCGGGACGGCTCCTGATGGATGCTGAACTGATCGAATGACGCTTGGCTCTCGCGCAGCAGTAGCACGATCGCGTTTTGTTGATCTCGATCAACGAACGCCGGCGTGTCGGCTCGATCTTCCGACGCGGGAAGTGTGAAGGAGGATGCGATGTTTCGCTGCGGCAAGATCCTGGTGGCGCTTGCGTTCACAATGGCGACCTGGTCCGCCGCAATGGCGCAGACCGAGACGCCACCCGCGAATCCCGCTCCGCAGGCACAACCGGCAGCGTCGACGGCACCGGCGGCCGAGCTGCTGAAGCCGGAGCAGCTCGAAGCCTTGGTCGCGCCGATCGCGCTCTATCCCGACGAATTGCTGGCCAACGTGCTGGCCGCTTCGACCTATCCGCTGGAGGTGGTGCAGGCCGACCGCTGGCTGAAGGAGCGCAAGACGCTGAAGGGCGATGCGCTCAGGACGGAAGTCGAGAAGCAGAGCTGGGACGACAGCGTCAAGGCGCTGGCCAGTACCGCTGATGTCCTGGCCATGATGAGCGACCAGCTCGATTGGACCAAGAAGCTCGGCGACGCCTTCCTCGCTCAGCAGCCCGACGTGATGGATGCGATCCAGCGGCTGCGCAACAAGGCCTATGACAACAAGAAGCTTGTCACCACCAAGCAGCAGAAGGTCAGTGTCCAGTCTCAGGAGGGCAAGCAGGTCGTCGTGATTCAGCAGGCTGATCCCTCGGTAATGTACGTGCCTTACTACGATCCGGCGACCGTCTACGGCAGCTGGCCCTATGCGGAGTATCCGCCCTATTATTGGGGTTATCCATCCTATGTCGGCGCCGGCATGGTTGCCGCCGGCATCGCTTTCGGCACGGCATGGGCGATCGGGCGCTGGGGCAATTACTGGGGCGGCGGCTGCAACTGGGGCAATCGCAACGTCTACGTCAATCATCGCACCACCAACATCGGCAACGGTTGGCAGCACAACCCGGCGCATCGGGGCGGCGTACGCTACGCCAACAACAACGTGCAGCAGCGCTTCGGCAACAACAACATCAGGGCCGGTGCGGCGGACCGGATGGATTTCCGTGGCCGAGATGGCAACCAGGTGCTGCGTCCGAGCCAGGGCGCTGGCGCAGGAGATCGTGCAGGAGATCGTGCAGGAGATCGCGCAGGAGATCGTGGCGGCCCCGGAGATCGTGACGGCCCCGGTGATCGCGGCGGTGCTGGCAATCGTGGCGATCGTCCGGGGGCTGGCGATCGGCCGAGCGCTGGGACGCGTGATCGGCCTGGTGCTGGTGATCGTGCCGGAGCCGGTAATCGTGCGAAGGGCGGTGCTGATCGCGCCAGGGGTGGCGGCGATCGTGCCAAGCCTGCGACCAAGCCTGCGACCAAGGCTGCGAACCGTGCCGGCGGCGGTGCGGCCAATCGCGGCGGCGGCGGTAATCGCGGCGGTGCCATGAACGTCTCTTCGGGCCGCTCGGCAGCCGCCGCGTCCGCGCGCGGTCGCGCCAGCATGGCGAGCATGCCGCGCGGTGGCGGCGGACCGGGCATGGCCGGGCGCGGCGGCGGGGGCGGAATGGCGATGCGTGGCGGCGGAGGCGGTTTTGGGGGAGGCGGCCGCGGCGGCGGCGGTGGCCGGCGCTCCGATATCGCGCTGAAGCACGATATCGTTCTGCTCGGCCGTCTTTCCAACGGCCTCGGCTATTACCGCTTCAGCTACATCGGCAGCGAGAAGGCCTATGTCGGCGTGATGGCGCAAGAGGTCGAGCGGGTGATGCCCGACGCCGTAACCCGCGGCAGCGATGGCTATTTGCGCGTCTATTACGACAAGCTCGGACTGACATTCCGCAGCTACCGCGACTGGCTCGCCGGCGGCGCGAAGATTCCTGCGGAGGTGAAGCCATGACCGGGTTGAAATCGTTCCGCCGCGCAGTGTTGCCGGGCTTCCTGGTGTTGGTGGTGCTTGGCTCTGCATCGCAGGCGCAGGAATCCTACAAGACACCGGAAGACGCCGCGGCTGCGCTGGCGGCCGCGGTCAAGAGCGGTCCGAAGGACATTTTGAAGGTGCTCGGCAGGAATGCGCAGGATATCGTCTCCTCGGGTGACGAGGTTGCCGACGTCGATATCCGTCAGCGCTTCGCATCGATGTACGACGCCAAGCACGGCATCAAGGCGGAAGGCAACAAGACCGCGACCTTGACGCTGGGGCCGGATGATTTCCCGTTCCCGATTCCGCTGGTCAACACCAAGGCCGGCTGGGAGTTCGACATCGGCGAGGGACGCATCGAGGTGCTGCGCCGGCGCATCGGCCGCAACGAGCTCGATGCGATCCAGACCGCGCTCGCTTTCGTCGACGCCCAGAACGAATACGCCGACAAGGACCGCGGCGAGGGCGTCGGCGTCTATGCCCAGCGCATCCTCTCCTCGCCCGGCAAGAAGGACGGCCTGTTCTGGCGCGACGACAGCGACCCGAGCCCGCTGGGGGCGCTGGCAGCCGAGGCTGCGAACGAGGGTTATCGCGCGGGCGATGTCGGACCTGTGCCCTATCACGGTTACTACTTCCACATCCTCAAGGGGCAGGGCCGGGATGCGCGCGGCGGTGCGCTCAACTATGTCGTCAACGGCAAGATGATCGGTGGCTTCGGCCTGATCGCCTGGCCCGCGGAATACGGCAACTCCGGCGTCATGACGTTTCTCGTCAATCACGAGGGCATTGTCTACCAGAAGGATCTGGGCAAGCGCACCGAGTCCATCGCCGAGCGAACCACGCTGTTCGATCCCGACGAAACCTGGAAGAAGGTCGATGCAGCAAAACCCTAAACCGCGCCCGCGCCTGTTCCGCCTGAGCGCGGCTATTCTGCTGGCCCTCGGGCTGACCATTCCGGCGACGCCGTCCCTGGCGCAAGCCGCCGGCCATGTCCGCGCGAAAATCGTCAAGGCGGGCCTTCTGGTCGGCGGCGGCGCCGGCAGCGGTGTGCTGACCTATCGCGGCAAAACCTATCCGTTCAGGATCAGCGGCCTGAGCTTCGGTATCACGGTCGGCGCGACAGTCGGCCGCTTCGATGGCTGGGCGTCAGGCATTCGCGAGGTCGGCGACTTCGCCGGCACCTACAGCTCGGTTGGCGGCGGCTTTGCCGTGGTCGGGGGCGTCAACGGCGTCCATCTCCGCAATGAGAAGGGCGTGAACATCGTGCTGCAAGGCCCGAAGGCTGGCCTCGAGCTCGCCGCCAATATCAGCCAGATCACGATCGCCTTCAGATGAGGCTCACGCGGACCGCGTGTGGGCGAGATCGAGAACGAGGCGCAGCGTCGCCGGATCATCGCTTCGCGCAATTCTGAAATCGGCCTTTGCGAACACGCGGCGCATCGAGGCGTTGCCGGACAGAACTTCGGCCGTCAGCTCCCGCATCCCATGCTCCCGCGCAATATCGATGAGATGCCTCAGGAGCAGGGAACCGATGCCGCGGCCTTGCCAGGCGTCCACCACGACGAAGGCCATCTCGGCCCGACCGGGGTCCGTGACCACATATCGCCCGCCACCGACGATCGCAGGACGCCCTTGTTCCTCGACAAGGGCAGCAAGTGCGACGTGATTGCTGAAATCCAAGTCCATGAAGAACGCTCGCTCCTTCTCCGAGAAGTGCCGCTTCATGACGAAAAACCGGCTCCGGAGCGAGTCCGGCCCGGTGCGCTCGATCGCCGCCAGCATGTCGGCCTCGTCGTTCGGGCGCAGCGCGCGGATCTCGATCGGTGTACCGTCCCTCAGCGCCGCCCGCGCGCGGTAATTTGCGATGTCTGACATGCCGATGTCGCTCCGGCGGCATTCGGCTCGCCAAGCAAGCCGTGCCTCGTGCCTGTGCAGGATGAGAGCCTTTTGCGCGGGCAGATCATCTTGACCTAGATCAACGCTCGTCCTCGCCCGGCATCATCAATTGTCGAACGCGACGGAGAGGTCGAAACATGTCCATGGACAAGGCACAAATTCCGAGCGGTCCAATGTCGGGGCTGGTTGCTTCGGCGGTCGAATACATGGTCGATGCGGGGCAACGCAGTGTCCTGTTCCTGGACATCATGCGTCGCCGCGGCGACCAGTACCGGGAACACATCGCGCAGACCGCGCCGCATGTTCTGCAATATGCCGCAGAATTGATCATGGATGGCCGCAAGCTCGATGAACCCGTCAATTACGCGCTGGTGCGCATCCTTCCGCCTGAGAATGTCGAGATCGACAGGGATCGGCGGCCATTCGTCGTGATCGACCCACGCGCGGGCCACGGCCCCGGCATCGGCGGCTTCAAGGCCGACAGCGAAATCGGCGTCGCCATGAAGGCGGGGCACCCCTGCTATTTCATCGGCTTCCTGCCGGATCCGATGCCAGGACAGACCATCGAGCGCATTGCGCGCGCCGAAGCCATCTTCATCGAAGAGGTCATCAGCCGTCATCCCAATGCGGACGGCAAGCCCTGCGTCATCGGCAATTGCCAGGCCGGATGGGCCGTCATGATTCTGGCCTCGCTGCGCCCCGAGCTGTTCGGACCGCTGATCATCGCCGGCGCGCCGCTGGCCTATTGGGCCGGCGTGCGCGGCAAATATCCGATGCGCTATTCGGGCGGGTTGTTGGGCGGAAGCTGGCTGACGGCTCTGACATCCGATCTTGGCGCCGGCAAGTTCGATGGCGCCTGGCTGGTGCAGAACTTCGAAAACCAGAACCCGTCGAACACGCTGTGGACGAAGCAGTACAACGTCTATTCCAGGGTCGACACCGAGGCGGACCGCTACCTCGAATTCGAGCGCTGGTGGGGCGGCCACGTCAACCTCAACGCCGAGGAGATCCAGTTCATCGTCGACGAGCTGTTCGTCGGCAACAATCTGGCCGCGGGCAACATCGAGATGTCCGACGGCCGCAAGGTCGACCTTCGCAACATCAGGTCGCCGATCGTGGTGTTCTGCTCCGAGGGCGACAACATCACGCCGCCGCAGCAGGCGCTGGACTGGATCCTGGATTGCTACGCCGACGTCGATGAGATCAGGGCCTACGGGCAGACGATCGTATATACCGTCCACGAAACCGTTGGCCACCTCGGCATCTTCGTGTCCAGTGGCGTCGCCAAGAAGGAACATGCCGAATTCTCCGAGAATATCGATCTGATCGACGTGCTGCCGCCTGGGCTCTATGAAGCCACGTTTGACGCCAAGGCCGCCGATACGACAAATGCCGATCTCGCCATGGGCAATTGGGTGATGCGCTGCGAGGCGCGGACGCTCGATGACATCCGCGCCATGGGCGGCAACTCGCCCGAGGACGAGCGCCGCTTCGCCACCGCCAAACGCGTTTCGGAGATCAATCTCAAGGCCTATCAGAAATTCCTCCAGCCCTGGATCAAGGGCATGGTGACGCCGCAAATGGCCGAGTGGGCTCACAAGATGCATCCGCTGCGGCTGCAATACGAGCTGTTCAGCAGCAAAAATCCCTATATGGCGACGGTGAAATCATTGGCCGAGAAGGCCGAGGAGAAGCGCAAGCCAATCTCGAAGGATAATCCGTTCCTTGCCTTCCAAGAACAGATGTCGAAGCAGATCGTGCATGCTCTGGACAGTTGGCGAGATCAGCAGGAAGCTCTGAGCGAGGCGATGTTCCTCAGCATCTATGGGTCGCCGGCGCTGCAAGCCGCGGTCGGAATTGATCCCGGCTCCGCACCTTCCGCACGGAGGGAGATGTCGGCGGAGCATCGCGCGATGCTCGAGAAGCGCGTTGCTGAACTCAAATCGCGGATCGGCGAAGGCGGCCTTCGCGAGGCAGCGCTGCGCGCCTTGCTCTATGTCGGGTCGGCGCGCGGGATGGTCGACGAACGAAGCATCGAAGCCCTGCGGCAGATCCGGAGGGACCAGGACGGGGCGCGCATGACCCTGCCCGAATTCAAGATGCTGGTGCGGGAGCAGTTCTTCATGCTGCTGCTCGATCGGGACGCCGCGCTGGCCGCCATCCCCAAGATGCTGCCTGACGACGTCAATTCTCGTTGCCGCACCTTCGAGGCGATCGAGCGGGTGCTGTCGGCCAGCGAGGACGTCACAGGTGAGCGCGCGAGGCGGCTGGGGCAGGTTGCCGGCCTGTTCGGCATCGACACGTCGGAGGGTTCCGAAAGAGGGTCGAACGTTGCCCCTTTCGATCCCAGGGCGAAGGCATCCTAACGCGGGTTGCAAGGACCGGGAGCAACATGATGTCACCAGATGCGGCGGCTACGCACTCTCCCAGCAAGTACGATCGCCTGATCGCCGCGGCCAGGGCGATCCCGCCCGCGCCCACCGTCGTCGTGCATCCCTGCGACGAGACGTCGTTGCGGGGCGCCCTGGACAGCGCGGCTGCGGGCATCATTCGGCCCGTGCTGGTCGGACCGGAGCGGAAGATCAGGGATACCGCCGCCAAGTTCGGTCTGGACATCTCCCGCTGCGAGATCGTCGATGCCGCGCACAGCGACGATGCCGCAGCGAAGGGCGTCGAATTGATCCACTCCGCGAGAGGTGAACTTCTGATGAAGGGCAGCCTGCACACCGACGAGTTGATGCGGGCCGTGACCGCCAAGGTCGGCGGGCTGCGGACCGATCGGCGCATCAGCCATGTCTTCGTCATGGACGTGCCGGCCTATGCCGAGACCATCTTCGTCACCGACGCCGCGATCAACATCTTCCCCGACCTCGATGCCAAGCGCGACATCATCCAGAACGCGATCGATCTCTACAACCAGGCCGGGTTCGGCCAGTCGCCCCGGGTCGCCATCCTGTCCGCCGTGGAGACGGTCACATCGAAGATTCCGTCGACGATCGAGGCTGCGGCTCTTTGCAAGATGGCGGACCGCGGGCAGATCACCGGTGGCGTGCTTGACGGGCCGCTGGCGTTCGACAATGCGATCGATGTCGAATCGGCGCGCATCAAAGGTATCGAGTCCGAGGTCGCCGGCCGCGCGCAGATCCTGGTCGTGCCTGATCTGGAAGCGGGCAACATGCTCGCCAAGAATCTCGCTTATTTCGCCAAGGCCGACGGCGCCGGCATAGTGCTCGGCGCGCGGGTGCCGGTCGTCCTGACCTCGCGCGCGGACAGCGCGAGGGCGCGAATGGCATCCTGCGCCGTCGCCGCGCTTTATGCCAACGCCCGGCGCCAGAGTGCGCCGACCATTGCGGCGTGATTGCCATGGACAGCATCCTGGTCGTCAACGCCGGCTCCTCGAGCGTCAAGTTCCAGGTCTTCGCAGTCGACGATGAAGGCAGGCTTCGCCGGTTGATCAAGGGACAGGTGGACGGCATCGGCAGTCGTCCGCGCCTGCGGGCGAATGGAGCTGGCGGCGATCCCATGGCCGATCGCGCCTATCCGATCGAGGCGATCGGGGACGTTCCGGCGGCGATGGCGATCGCCGGCGAGTGGCTGCGCAATGAAGTCCGCATCCAACCCTTGGCGGTCGGGCACCGAGTCGTCCATGGCGGGCCGGAATTCGAGAGGCCGGTTCTGATCGATCATGGCGTGGTGGCACGGTTGGAGCGCTTCGTGGCTCTGGCGCCGCTGCATCAACCCCACAATCTGGCGCCGATCCGTTCGATTCTCGCCAATTTCCCTACAGTGCCCCAGGTCGCCTGTTTCGACACCGCGTTTCACCGCACCCATGGTCCGCTGGCCGATCATTACGCGATCCCGCACCAGCTCCACGCCGAAGGCGTGCGCCGCTACGGGTTTCACGGCCTGTCCTATGAGTACATCTCCCGTACCTTGCCGCAGATCGCGCCCGATATCGCAAAACGCCGGGTGATCGTCGCCCATCTGGGCAGCGGTGCGTCGATGTGCGGCATGAAGGGCGGACAGAGCGTCGAGAGCACCATGGGATTCACCGCGCTCGACGGACTGCCGATGGGCACCCGCCCCGGTCAGCTCGATCCGGGAGTCGTGCTGTACCTGATCTCGGAGAAGGGGATGACGCCATCGAAGGTGCAAGATTTCCTTTACCGCGACTGCGGCCTGAAAGGTCTCTCCGGCGTCAGCAACGACATGCGCGAGCTGCAGGCGAGCGGCGATCCGCAAGCAAAGCTGGCGGTGGACTATTTCGTCTATCGCATCGGTCTCAGCGCCGGCATGCTGGCCGCGGCGCTGCAGGGCATCGATGCCTTCGTCTTCACCGCCGGCATCGGCGAGAATTCCAGCGGCATTCGCGCGCGCGTGGCGGAGCAACTCGGCTGGCTCGGCGTGGCACTCGACGCAGCCGAAAACGCGCGCCATTCGCGCCTGATATCCGCGAAGGCCAGTCGCGTGCCCGTCTATGTCATACCGACGGACGAGGAATTGATGATCGCACAGCATACGCTGTCGCTGCTGATGAACGGCCAATCGCCCGGCCCCAGACATGAGAGGGTGTCATGATCCCAGTATTTCCGGACAGCAAGGTTGCTCTGAAGGGGAAGAAGGGCCTCGTCGTCGGCATCGCCAACGACCAGTCGATCGCCTGGGGGTGCGCCAGGGCGTTTCGCGCGCTCGGCGCCGATCTCGCCGTCACCTATCTGAACGAGCGTGCCAAGAAGCACGTCGAGCCGCTGGCCCAGGCGCTCGAGGCGCCGATCTTCGTGCCGCTGGACGTCATGGTCGAGGGGCAGACCGAAGCGGTGTTCGAACGCATCAAGTCGGAGTGGGGGCAGCTCGATTTCCTGCTTCATTCCATCGCCTTCTCACCCAAGGAGGCGCTGCACGGCCGCGTCGTCGACGTCGGCCGCGACGGCTTCCTGAAAACCATGGACGTCTCCTGCTGGTCGTTCCTGCGGATGGCACATCTCGCCGAGCCGCTGATGAAGAACGGCGGCACGATGTTCACCATGACCTATTACGGCAGCCAGATGGTGGTGGAGAACTACAATATCATGGGCGTGGCCAAGGCGGCGCTCGAGGCGTCCGTTCGCTATGCGGCTGCAGAGCTCGGGCCGAAAGGCATTCGCGTGCACGCGATCTCGCCGGGACCGCTTGCGACCCGCGCGGCCTCAGGCATTCCCGAGTTTGACGAGCTCATGGACAAGGCACAGTCCAAGGCGCCCACGCGCAGCCTCGTCAGCATCGACGATGTCGGCAATGCCACCGCGTTCCTGGCGCTCGACGGCGCGAAGCTGATCACCGGCGGTGTTCTCTATATCGATGGTGGCTATCACATCATCGATTGATGGTGGATCGGTGCGCTGTCGCGCCGGGCCGGGTGGCCTCGGCACGTGGTTTGATGATGGCATATTGCCGGTGTTTTGCCCGACGGGGCAATGCATTTTTTCGTAAAAGCAGAAGATGCGGTGCGGTGGACCCCATGGCTACTGTGCATGGGGTTGTTTTCGAGTTTCTTCTTTCAGCGGTAGTGCAGGGCGATCAGCTCGGCGACGCAGGCGGGCTTCCTGCCGCCCTCGATCTCGATCACGAGGTGGTAATTGACACGCAATCCGTCGGGCGGCACGTCCTCGGCTTCGGCGACCGTGACGCGGCCGCGCAGCCTTGAACCAGCCGGCACCGGCGCCAGATACCTGATCCGGTCCGCGCCGTAGTTGAGCGTGTTGCGCAGGCCCTTCAGGCCGATGACCGAGCGGATGAACAGCGGGGCCAAGGCGAGCGAGAGAAGGCCATGAGCGATGGTCTTGCCGCCGGGCATTTCCTTGCTCGCGCGCTCCTGGTCGACATGGATCCATTGCTCGTCACAGGTCGCCTCGGCGAACTGGTTGATGCGCGCCTGCGTGATCTCGATCCAGTCGCTGGCACCGATCTCGGTGCCGACAGCGGATTTGATCTCGTCGAAGTCGCTGAATATCCGCATGGGTTCACCTGCTCAGAGTCTCATTTCCGGAACATTGTCGGGAATGGCGAGCTCAGCCTCGGTCAGCGCCAAGACTTCGCCGACGCTGATGCCGGGCGCGGTTTCCAGGAGTGTCGCCTTGCCCCCGGGGAAGCCAATCACGGCCATGTCGGTCACGACCAGGTTGACGGGGCGTGCCGAAGTCAGCGGCAGCGTGCATTTCGCCACGATCTTCGACTTGCCCTTTGCCGCGTGCTGCATGGCCACGATGACGCGCTTGGCGCCGCTCACGAGATCCATGGCGCCGCCCATGCCCGGCACCATCTTGCCGGGGATCATCCAGTTGGCGAGATGACCATGTGCGTCGACCTGGAGGCCGCCGAGCACGGTGACGTCGACGTGACCGCCGCGGATCAGCCCAAACGACATCGCGCTGTCGAAGGTCGAGGCGCCCGGCAGCGCGCTGATCGGGCGCCCGCCGGCGTCGGTGAGGGTCGGATGGGCCATCCCCTGCTCGGGAATCGGCCCGGTGCCGATCAGGCCGTTCTCCGACTGGAAGAAGACTTTCAGATCGGACGGCACGTAGTTCGCGACCAGGGTCGGAATGCCGATGCCGAGATTGACGAGATTGCCGCTCCTCAACTCCTTGGCGACGCGCCGGGCGATGATGATCTGGGGATCCATGATGTCACCCGTTGGTGATGAGGTAGTCGACCAGCGGTGCGGGAGTGACGACGTGATCGGGCGCGATCACGCCGACGGGGACGATATGCTCCGCGGTCACGATGACGGTGTCCGCCGCCATCGCCATGATCGGATTGAAATTGCGCGAGGTGAGCGCGTAGGCGAGGTTGCCGAGATAATCGGCAAGGAAGGCGTGCACCAGCGCAAACTGCGCGCGTAGTGCCGTTTCCAGCAGGAATGCCCGGCCATCGACCTCGATCTGACGCTTGCCTTCGGCAACGAGGGTCCCGACGCCCGTCGGCGTCAGCACGCCGCCCAGGCCGCATCCCCCCGCGCGGATGCGTTCGACGAAGGTGCCTTGCGGGACCAGGTCGACGGCGATCTGGTTCGCCAGCATCTGCTGTTGCGCCTTCGGATTGAGGCCGATATGCGTTGCGGTCAGCTTCGACACCAGCGCCTGATCGAACAGCTTGCCGACGCCCCTGCCGGGCGTCGCGGCGTCGTTTGAGATCAGCGTCAGGCCTGCCTTGTGCTGGCGCGCGACCTCGTCGAGCAGGCGCTCCGGCGTCCCCACGCCCATGAAGCCGCCGACCATGATGCTGGCGCCCGCCGGGATCATTGCAACGGCTTCTTCGACGGAAACGGCCTTCATGATTGAAACTCCCGGTCGGATACGGCAGGGCAGTAGCGGATGTTTGCCCACCTTCACCGCGGTCCTTTGATTTGCATCAAGGCTGACCGCCATTTGAATCATCGACGGCGATCCCGATGCTTCGGAGCATGTCGTGCCAAAGCTTGCGCACCTCACGGTGGCGGCGTTCCAATGCGGAATTGATGGCGTCGCGATGGGGCTGCAGGGTTGAGCTCTTCAGGATCATGATCTGGGTCTGGAGCATGCGGCCGCTCTCGAACTCGATCCGGCGCAGCGCCATCACGAACGGATCGGCCGGATTTGCGGCCGTCGGCAACAGTGCAGCCGGCCGGATCGCGGCGTGGACGGCATGCGCAAGCGTCGCGAGCCCTGCCGCCATGGCGAGGGGCCAATCGGGTATGTCGTGCACCGGTGCCGGGTACCAGGCGCTTTCCCAGCCGACGGCCATGTAACCCAGGCCGGGGTCAGGCGCCCAACTCGTGGCGCGGATCAGCAGGGAGACGATTTCAGTTTCGCGGAAGAGTTGCGCATTCAATTCGGTTTGCCAGCCGGACTCAAGCGTTGCGGGCAACGTCAATGCGGACTGCCGCGCCAGCGCGCCATGCGCCGAGATCAGGAACGCTGCGATCCGCGTCTGCTGGTGCGGTGGAATGCGGCCGTCTGATGCGAGAGGATCGAGGAAGCCGCTCATGGCAGCGCTCGCTTGACCGGAATGGCGCGCAGATGATCGTAACCGGCGGGGAAAGGCGTAAGCTCGCCGCCAGGTTCCTCCGGCGCCACCCAGACGGCTTGATTGCCTTGCCAGCGGCCGGCCAGCACGTCCTCGGCAAAGCGTGCAAGCAGATCGGCCGTCAACGCGCCTTTCTCCAGCGTGAAGGCGTGGTAGGCCTTTGGAATGATCACCATCGAGCTGTTGGGAATCTCGATGCGCAATGTTTCGTGCACACTGCGCGGCGTCAGAAAATCGAACTCGCCGTTGAGGATCATGGTCGGAACAGCGATCGCCGACAGACGCGGCGTCAGCGGCTGGAAATCGAGAAACGATTCCATCAAGTTCTGAAGTGCGTAGACGTCGTTCACCAGCCAGCCCTGGCGCTTGACGCTGTCGAGCTTGTCCAACAGCGGCTCCAGCCATTGGTCTGACAGATTCATCGGCAGCAGCAGGTCCTGGAGATAACTTGTGCCGCCGAGGATCAGTCCGGTGCGCAGGGCGTTGCCAAGCAGCAAAAGCTGGGGTGACAGCTCCGCAAAGCAACTCATCGGCACCAGCCCGGAGAGCCGCCCGCCATGATCGATGGCGTATCGCAGCGCGATCAGGCCGCCGAAACTGACTCCACTCAGGAAGATGGGACCGTCCCCAAGCTCGTCGATCAGAAGGCGCAATGCACTGACCTGGTCGTCCTGGCTAATGTAGAGCGTCGGCTTGTCCGAGGCGCCCTGACCAAGCAGATCGAATGTCGCAACGCGAAAGCCTCGCGCGAAAAGCGCGGCGCGATAAGCGCCCCACAGCTCGGAATATTGCGTAAGCCCGTTCACGAGCACGTAGGCAGGCGCGCCCGTCGGCCCTTCGAGCTCATAGCGTATCCGATACGAGCCGTGGCTGAGGAAAGGCATCGCAAAAACTACCGACGATCTGATGCCTCCAATCCTCGACCTCCGCGCTGGAATTCCATTGAGTTAGATCAAAGCCCCCCGTGCCGAAGTGCCTAGCGTACGAAAAACTGTCCAGGGAGGAATCCGTCATGACCGGGACCGATATCGCGAAGCGTTGCTTCCTTGGCTTGATCGTGCTGCTGGTCGGCACCGCTCTCGCTGCCGCACAACCCTTTACCCGCCGCTCGTCGCAGGTGCAGCATGACGGCTTGAAGAAGACCTACGAAATCGCCAACTTCCGTCTTGGCGGCAAGTACGACCTGACCGATCCCTCCAAATGGGAGAATGGCGGCGAGGGAGGGGTCACGCTGGAATCCCTCGGCGCCGGCAAGCTGCGCACCGCCTATATTGCCATCGGCAACGCGCGTCGCAACGCCGCCGGCGAGATCACCAATGCCGTCGTGATCAACTCCTACTATTCCGGCGATTCCACCGACATGTACGAGCAGTGGGTGAAGGGCGCCGCGCTCTCAGGCGGCGTGCCGATCATTGGTCCGGGCCGCCCGATCGATACCGATCGCTACTATGTCATCATGGTCGACCCGCTCGGCACGTGGGGCGCAAGCAAGCCGTCCGACGGGCTCGGCGTCAAATTTCCACAATACAGCTACTACGACATGGTGCAGGCCAATTATCGCCTGCTGCGGGACGAGCTGAAGGTCGCGCGCGTCGCGCTCGTCACCGGCGTCTCCATGGGCGGCACGCAGACTTACGTCTGGGGCGTGATGCATCCGGAGTACATCAACGCCCTGATGCCGATCGGCGGAACCACGCAGTCGGATGGCGACGACCCCGTCGGCAATTGGACGTTCCAGATGATGACGGCAGCGATCCAGTCCGATCCGGTCTGGCAGGCCACCAACGGCGATTACTACAAGCTGCCCAAGGAGAAGCATCCGGTGCCGGGCGTTGCGTTCGGCTGGTCGATCCTCGGAATGACGGGTTACGACTTTGCCTTCCGTACGACCCAGAACTGGCCCGCCGTTCAGCCCGAGATCTTCTACTGGGATCCGCCGAACGAGAAGGCGGGATTGAACGTCACCAACCGCGCCAAGCTCTATGACGCAGTCGACCTCGTCTGGCGTAACCGGGTCGGCGAGACCCACAACATCAACCCCTATCTCGGCCGCATCCAGGCGCGCACGCTGGTGATGCACATTACGAACGACCTCTGGCTGAACTTTAAGCTGGCGCAGAAGGCCGTTGATCGCGTACCTGGCGCGGACCTGATCGCGCAGGAGAGCCCGGTCGCCCATTACGGCGTGTTCCCGATCATCAATCAGCGCAAGAACGATCCGAAGTTCGTTGCCTTTATGGACGACGTGGCAGCGCTCGATCGCGCCCAGAAATTCGTCGACAAGAATTATCGCACGCCCGATGTCGCCCAGAAGATCGATCCCAAGAAGTCGTTCTGGAAGGCCTATGTGACCTATCCCTATCCGGTCAAGTTCGCCGACGCCAAGGACAAGAGCGGCAATTCCTGGGAAATCGGCTACATGGACGAGTATGCCGGCACCGACAAGGACCCGAAGGTCCTCGTCATCATCCACGGCAAGGGCGCCTTCGGCGGCCACTACGGCAATATCATGCAATACGCATTGCGCAGCGGCCTGCGCGTGATCGTACCCGACCTGCCGCATTATGGGATGTCCGGGCCCGGAAATCTCGACAAGAGCCCGGCGCGCACGATGCAGGACATGCGCGAGGTGATCTACGACCTCGTCGTCAACCAGCTCGGCGTCAAGAAGGCCTACTATCTCGGTCATTCGCTGGGCGGTCAGTTCGTGGTGGGCTATGCCCTGACCTGGCCCGACGCGGTGCAGGGCCTTGCGCTGGAAGCGCCGTCGGGCCTCGAGGAATATCCCCGCGAGATCACCATCGCGAAGGACAAGAAGGCTCCTCTCTTTGCGGACGGTCTCGGCCGTGACTTCGACAAGTGGAAGCAGGTCTGGGACCAGACCGGAATCCTGGCAGCGGAGAAGGCGCGCGACGAGCAGAACATCCGCGACTTCTTCTATTTCAAGAAGCGTGACCCGGACACCGGCGCGGTGTCGGCCGCAAAGAGCGGCTATTTCTTCAGCGACAGCGAATACGCTCGCTTCCACACCGAGCAGCGCGTTGGGCTCACCAAGGGCAACCCGAAGGAGCTCGAGCAGTGGTGCAACGTCTTCATCTTCGACATCTACACCATCGGCGCAGAGCTTCAGCAGGATGACCCGAAGAACCTCTATGAAAGGGTCACCCAGATCAAGGCGCCGATCTTCCTCGCCTTCGGCGACAAGGAACCGTTCATCCCGACGCCCGCGTTCAACGGGCTGACGGACCTCGGCCGCGACGTCATCACGCCGTTCATGACGCGGATGACGAATGCCGGCAATCGGCCGATGCTCAAGATCTATCCGGAGACCGGACACTTCATCCATACCGACAACCCCGTGGAGTATGCCGCCGATGTCGTGGACTTCGTGACGAAGGGAACGGTCGACACCTCGTCGCCGCTCGGCACCGACCGCATGATCAAGGGCGCGGTGGTATCGGCCTTGCCGGTGGCGCCAACGCCGCCCGGTGCGGCGCCGACGGCAGGTCTGAACAAATAGGATCCGTCCATGCCGAGAGTGCAGGCGGGCGACATCCAACTTGGCTGGAGGGAGTGGGGACGAGGCGACGTCACCGTCGTCTTCATCCACGGCAATCTCGCCAGCAAGGATTGGATCGAGCTTGCCGCGCCGATGTTTCCGACTGGACTCCGCGTGGTCGGAATTGATTGGCGTGGTTGCGGAGACAGCGACCGGCCAAAGCCGGCTTCGGACCATTCCAACTACACGATGCAGCAGCACGCTGAGGACATGCTGGCCGCCCTCGATGCGCTCGGAATCAGATTCTGCCACCTTGCGACCCATTCGACCGGAGGTATCATCGCCGCGCGCATGCTGTTGAAGCAGCCGCAGCGGTTCGGCCGCGTCTTTGCGCTGGATCCGGTGACCCCGTTCGGCATTGCCTTCAATGCCGAACAGATCGGGCTGTTCAGGGCGATGATGGCGAGCAAGGAGCTGACGCGGTCCGTGATGGCCACCGCCGCCTCTTCGCTGTTTGTCCCGGAGACCATGGGGGCAGGCAAGATCCCACGCTTTCGCGAGGGTCTCGGCGAGATCCAGGCTCTATTCGACCGGATCATCGAGCAGACCTTCGGCGTGTCGGAGGGGATCTGGATCGGAACGCCGGTCAACCTGACGCGCGAGAGCGAGAGCCGCGAGCTTGAGGGGCGCATGTCGGAGATCCGGCATCCGCACCTCGTTTTGTGGGGCGAGTCGGACGGTTGGATTGCACTCGCGGATCTGCGCGCCATGGCCGATGCGATGCCGGATTGTCGGCTGGTGATCGTGCCCCGCATCGGTCATTCGATGAACCTTGAGCGGCCGGCGCTCTATGCCGGCTATTTCGGAGCCTGGTTCGGAGGACTCACCGCGTAGCAGTCGACTTTGAAGAAGCTATTTCATAGTCGACTTGCGAGATGAGTATAAGCGCACTGATGCCGTCTCAGCGTCGCTGCGACACCAAGCGCATCCCATGATTTTGTCGCGCACTCAGGTCGAGATCGCCTTGGCCGATCCGACGCTGTCTCGTAGAACGAACTTCTGAATCTTTCCGGTGGACGTCTTCGGCAGCTCTCCGAATACGACGGCCTTCGGCGACTTGAACCCCGGCAGGTGCTCGCGACAGTAGCCGAGCATGTCGGCTTCGGTGGCGGTCGCGTTCGACTTCAACTCGACGAAGGCCCAAGGTACCTCGCCCCACTTTGGATCCGGCTTGGCGACCACGGCAGCGAACAGCACCGCCGGATGCTTGTAGAGCACGTCCTCGATCTCGACCGAGGAGATGTTCTCACCGCCGGAGATAATGATGTCCTTGGAGCGGTCCTTGATGATGACATAGCCGTCTTTGTCGACCACGCCGAGGTCGCCAGTATGGAACCAGCCGCCGGCGAAGGCATCGCGGGTGGGCGTCGGCGTTCTTGAGGTAGCCCTTCATTACAATGTTGCCGCGGAACATAACTTCGCCGGTGGTCTCGCCGTCACGCGGCACCGGCTGCATGGTGTCGGGATCGATGACGGTGACAGCTTCCTGCAGCGGGTAGGGCACGCCCTGGCGGCGGGTGAGCTGCGCGCGGTCATCGGTTGAAAGGTCGTCCCAGCCAGGCTGGGCCGCGCAGAACGCCGCTGGGCCATAAACCTCGGTCAGGCCATACACATGAGTGAGTTTGATGCCGACGCTCTCGGCGCCGGCGAGCACGGCGACCGGCGGGGCCGCGCCGGCGATCAAGCCGTGGACGAATTTGGCGGCGTTGCCACGAGGTGCCCCCGGCGCATTGATCAGCGTGTTGTAGACGATCGGAGCACCGCTCATGTGGGTGACGCCATGTCGGGCAATCAATTCGAAGATCTTGGCGGGGTCGACCTTGCGGAGGCAGACGTTGATGCCCGCGGTAACCGCAATGGTCCAGGGGAAACACCAGCCGTTGCAGTGGAACATCGGAAGCGTCCACAGATAGACCGGGTGCATGCCCAGGTTGGCCGCCAACACATTGCTGACCGCGTTGAGATAGGCCCCGCGGTGGCAGGTGACGACGCCCTTGGGATCACCCGTGGTGCCAGATGTGTAGCTGAGCGCGATCGCATCCCATTCGTCTTCGGGATAGCGGGGCAGGAACTGCGCATCGCCCTGGATGATTGCCGCTTCATATTCGACCTCGCCGATCCTTTTCCTGCCCTTGATTGCCGCATCGTCGACGTCGAAGATAAACGGCTTCCGTCCGGTCAGCAGTGTGGTTGCCTCCGTGACCAGGTCAGAGAATTCCGGGTCGACGAAGACGACCTTTGCGCTGCCATGGTCCAACTGAAACGCGATCGAGGCAGCATCGAGCCGCAGGTTTAGTGTGTTCAGCACCGCTCCCACCATCGGTACGGCAAAGTGGAGCTCATGCATGGCGGGCACGTTGGGCAGCATGGCTGCGACGGTGTCGCCGCCACCGACGCCGAGCGCGGTGAGATAGGCGGCCAGACGCCGACACCGATCGTAAGTCTCGGCCCATGTGAATCTGCGGTCCTCATAGATGGTGCTCGTGACGTGCGGATACACGGTGGCCGTGCGCGTGAGGAAACTCAGCGGCGTCAGCGGTTGGAAATTGGCCGGGTTCTTGTCCAGGCCAGTGTTGTAGGGGCCAAGCATGTCTCCTCCTGTTGCACGAACATCGGGCCGGCATTCCAAACGGTCTCGTCGCGAGCCAACCCCGCGCAGTCTTAGCATCGCGCCGGCACCCCCAGAATCGGTCAACTAACGTATTGCAGCACTCCGCTGCGCAACGCAGACTCAACCATCCGGCCGTTTTCGCAATTCAAACGACAACGCTCGAAGAACTAATCGAGCGAAATCGACGAGAGGACATCTACGGGAGGAGCAAATGCGCAACAGCTCGCAATGTCTTCGGAATAGCTCAGAAAATCGCTGTGCGATCTGCAACGGAAAGTTTGGTCTCGTCCGGTACTACAGTTGGCGAACCGCCCTCTGTTCAAAGAAGTGCCTCGAGCAGTTCAAATGCCGCGAGCAGAGTGATCGAAGATGGTTGCTCCGCTGGGTTCAGGCCGCTTGACATTTGGATCCTGCGGCGAGGCACACACAAGAAAAATTCATCGTTCGCGACAACGGAGGGTGCGCGGTGATGAGCGACTCGATTGTCCATTCGTACCTTCCGGAGCTCGAAGCATAAAACGTCCAACGATCCGCAGTGTTCGGCGAACGGATCATCGAAATCGGTCAGCTGACGTATTGTCGAATGGAGATGCGCGGACGAAAGTCGGCTGTCCGTCTGCGAGTAAACCGGGCCGGACGTTCGCCTGATGAGAAACGATCCGTCGAGGTGTGATCTACGGGCGAATTTCGTCGCTGCGCTCGTCTGCACCCAGTCGCCTATGCAAGGAGGTAACCCATGGACACTGCCGCCGCTTCCTCGTCCTGCACGTGCGTCCCGGGCACGCCTAACACGGATGCCGTGAAGCATCCTCTCGACCCGCTGACGGCAGCCGAAATCGCTGCGGTGATCCGGATCGTCCGCAATGATCCACAGTACGGCGCCGAATTTCTCTTCGAGACGATCGAACTTCTCGAACCTGAGAAATCGGTCGTACGTCAGTACAAGCCCGGAAATCCCATAAAAAGGGAGGCTCGGGTCAATCTGTTCAAGGTCAGGGAGGATGGCGTCTGGCGTCTGACGGTTTCGCTTGCGCAAGGAACAGTTCTCACGTCGAAATATGTGCAAACCGCCAAGCCGATGATTCAGCTCGAACAGTTCACGGCCATCGAAGACGCCGTGCGCGCGGCTCCCGCGTTCATTGCTGCCTGCAAGAAGCGCGGCATCGAGGACATGTCGCTTGTCTGCATCGATCCGCGGTCGGCGGGCAATTTCGACATTCCGGGCGAGGATGGCCGATATCTCGCGCACATCTTCGCCTGGCTGCGTCTGCGGGAGAACGACAATCTCTATGCGCACCCGATCGGTGGCCTGAACGCCGTGGTCGATATCAAGACCTACGAGATCATCCGCGTGGACGACCATGAGATCATCCCGATTCCCGAGGCAGAGGTGAACTACGAGGCGGAGTTCATCAAGAAGCCGCGCACGCCCTATAGACCACTCAATATCGTTCAGCCCGAGGGCGTTTCGTTCAAGCTCGATGGACATCGGCTGGAATGGGACCGGTGGTCCGTGCTTGTCGGCTTCAATTCACGCGAGGGCCTAACTCTTCATGATATCAGCTACGATGGGCGACCGGTCGCGCACCGCGCCTCGCTGGTGGAAATGGTCGTCCCATACGGCACGACGGAGAAGGGGCATTTCCGGAAGAACGTCTTCGATATCGGCGAGTACGGCATAGGCAAGCTCGCGAACTCGCTGAAGCTCGGCTGTGATTGCCTCGGTGCCATAGCCTATCTCGATGCTCATCTCGCAACGATGGACGGCAACGTCGTCACGATAGAGAACGCGATCTGCATCCACGAGGAGGATGCCGGCCTGCTGTGGAAGCATTGGGACTTCCGCTCCAACAACGTTGAGTCACGGCGTGCCCGAAGGCTGGTCATCTCGTGCATCGCGACGGTCGCCAACTACGAATATGGGCTGTTTTGGTACTTCCATACGGACGGCTCGATCCAGTTCGAGCTCAAGGCGACTGGCATCATCAACACGGCCGCCTGCCATCCGGGCCAACCTGGCAAATACGGCAGGGAGGTCGCCCCCGGCGTCGTCGGTCACATTCACCAGCACATCTTTTGCGCGCGGCTCGACATGAATGTCGATGGTGACGACAACAGTGTCGTCGAGCTCAATACGAAGGCCGATGCCTGGGGGCCGGATAATGCCTACGGCAACGGCTTCTACGAGGAGGAGACGGTTCTCAAAACCGAGCTTGGTGGGTGCCGCCAGGTGAACCCAGCGACCCATCGGGCCTGGAAGATTATCAACCCCAATCGCAAGAACTGGGTCGGCACGCCGACAGGGTACAAGCTCGAGGCCAGTCACCCCGTGACACCATTCATCCATCCCGAGTCGCCGTCGGGCAGGCGCTCGACTTTCATCAAGAACCAGCTCTGGGTGACGGCCTTCGATCCCGAAGAGCGATATCCGGCTGGTGAACACATGAACCACTCGGATGGGACGGGAGGTGTCTCCGACTTTGTCAGGAAGAACCGGAATATCGAGAACACTGATATCGTGCTCTGGCACGTCTTCGGTCTTCACCACCAGGTCCGCCCTGAGGACTTTCCCGTTCAACCCTGCATCTTCACCGGCTTCAAGCTGATGCCCAGCGGCTTCTTCGATCGCAATCCTGGCATCGATCTCGCGCCCGAGAGGAATGCCGCGAGTTGTCGTGCGCAGGCCGCCGAGTAGGGTGCAGCCCGCCGGCAAACCCGTCGCATTCCAGCTCGTCCGACCGGCGTCGTGCGCCGGTCGTGCCTCCTCCAGGTCGATGGCCTCCGCGGTCGTCGCTTTGGCGATCTTTGCAGGCTCGGCCGCACGGGTCCTCCCCGCGTTGCTGGCGGTCACGATCCAGCAAGATCGGGGGTTGCAGCCCTCCGACGTGTTCTTGCCGATCACGCTCGGCATTGTAGTCTCCGCGTGCGCATCGCCGTTCGCGGCGTACAGCCTCGAACGCTGCGGCGTTCGAGCGCCGTTGATCGCCAGTCTGGCTCTCCTTGCGACATCGCTGGCGTGGACGACGTGCGCCGCATCGCCATGGCATCTCACTGTGGCCTGGGGCCTGGGTTTTGGTTTCAGTGGCTCTTTGAGCGCCTCCCTTCTCGGCGCGATGGCCGGCAGCCGTGGCGACGCAGTGCATTGTGGGACACGGTTCGGTTTCCTGGCGTCGATGCAGCCGCTGGGATCGGCGGCGGGGCTGCTGCTGGCATCGCGTGCGGCCAATGCGCTCGATTGGCGCTTCGTGTTCCAGGCCGCTGCCTTCGGGGTGCTCGCCACGGCGTTCGCCGTTGTCCTTGTCCCGATATCCCGACGAGGAGACTTGCCGCGAGAGCCCAAGTCCAAGCGGCACGCGGCATTGCGTCCAAAGGAGAAGAACTGGCGGTTCTGGGTCCTTGCCACGATCTTCTGCATCTGCGGCGCGTCGACATCCGGGCTGATCGATGGCCAGCTCGGTATGCTCTGCATGGGCGCGGGTCTCGACCTCACATCGAGCGCGGACGTCATGGCGATTGTCGTATTTGGCGGTGCGATAGGGAGTGTGGTGAGCGGGCATATCGCGGACCGTTGTTCAGCGCGAACGCTGCTGGCGCTCTACTTTTGCGTCCGCGCGCTCCTCTTGCTCTACCTTCCGTTTACCGGCTTCAGCCTGGTCGAATTGGCCCGGTTCGGCGCGCTCTATGGTCTTGATGCGGCACTGACGTTCCCTGCGCTGGTCAGATTGATGTCCGGAAATCTGGGCACGCGTCACGTCGGCAGAGCGATGGGCTGGATGACCGTGATGCACCTGGCAGGAGGCGTTATCGCTTCGGCCGGGATCGGCGCCCTTGGCCTGGGAGCCTATGCGGTCGGATTCGTGGGCGTCGGCCTCGCCTGCCTCGTGGCCGCGGGTCTCGTGGTGCTTCTGAAGGATGGGACTGCGCAAGCCGCGCCATCCAGCTGAAATTGTCGCTGCGGATCAATGGCCGGCAAAGGTCCGAGATCGCCGCGCGGGGGACTCCGCCAGCAGCAGTCCTTCGGACACCGCAAGCGCCGCGAGTCGCGTGCGCGAGTCGCAGCCCATCTTTGCGAGGATGTGCTCGATGTGCGTGGAGACCGTGCGGGGCGACACGAAGAGCTGCTCGGCGATGTTGGGATTTGACGCGCCGCTGGTCACGAGATGCAGGATCTGTACCTCCCGGAGCGAGAGATTATACGGCCAGCGAATACATTGTTCTGTGATCAGGAGGATGTTTCCACGGCAGGTCGTGATCGCAACCTGGTGACAGCGGCCGGCCTCGTCCGGCCAGACGAAGCGTTGAGCGCTGAGCGATTTCGCCTTCTCCAGCACCAGCCGGCGAAGTTCTCCGCCCTCGCCGAGATGCGGGCCCGGACTACGGTTGGGGAGGTGAAACGCAAAACCGTTCGGCGAGACGGCGATGGCATAGGCGCCTGGCGCCAGCTCATCGGCCAGCAGCTGTGGTGTCCTCAGCTGATCACATAGGTTCAGCAGAATCGGGCGGAAGCGCTCGGTCATCTCGCGGTGCTCGTCCTTGGCGTGCGCCTCCTTGGACCAGCTCATGTGGATGGCCCCGATGTACCGGCCATCGGCGACGCGCAGGCACATCGTCGAGCCTTCCCTGAAGCCATCCGGCATCAGGTATTCCTGGGCGGTGAAGGTATCCGGCAGAGAGAGATTCCAGTCGCGCTTGTAATCTCGCCAACGCAGCGAGTGCGTGTCCCTTTCGCGCGCTATGGCGTAAGCGGGGCAGGTCCCAGGGAAGCCGTCCAGCACGTAGGACATCGTTTTGTCCGTGTATCCGTCAACCGCCAGGAAACGGTGATTTCGGGATATCGGATCCATCGCGACTAGCGCGATCGCCTCGCTCCTCACGAACTCGCGTAACAGACGGGTGACCTGGGTCGCTTGATCGATGATCTGATCATTCAGGGCTGCCGGCTGTGCATCGAGCTGCACCGTAGCCGACATCGCGTGGTCGATCGCTGCCGATTTCACTGGGAGCCTCCAGCTCGTGAAAGATCTTGCCAACGGTTCTTGATCAAATCTTCTTCTTGGCCGCTATTGATCCGTTGGACCGGCGGCACCGCGTAGTGTTTCGCGTCCTCAGCAGAGCAAGGACCGCGCCAACCAATGCGAGCTGCCACATGACGATGTGGTCATTCGCTCTCCTATCTCGATCGTCCCGATCGAACTGAGACGCCGAGCTGGAAGCTGCAACATGTTAGAGGCGGTCACTCCTTTAGTCAAAACAGTGTCACACTGCACCTCATTCAAGGCCAGCAATTCTGACGCAAGATGACCTTCCGCGCTGCCGACTGATGAAAATCTGGGCGCGGCTTGCTGCGCAAGTCGTCACGCTGAGCTCAGTTCGCACCCGCAGCGTAGTTCTGGCTCACACCAGGCCCTCCAGGCCACTTCAAAATCGGTCAGCTGACGTATTGCCGAAAATCGGCAGAAGACCGAAGCTCTGACAAATGCGGTTCGGCCGAAACCACCACAGTCCGTGGGATCCGGATCGAGGCCGCACCACCCGACGGTGTTTGCGCGCATCGTCTTGCTCTAACAGAGGTCCGGCCCGGTCTCGGTCGTGATGCCGAGAACCCGCGCGCCATTGCTGGAAAGGTTGCTCGGATGGTTCTCAAACTCACCAGGCGTTCAGTGACCGCGGGCATCGGTGCAGCCATGGCCGCACCATTTGTCGGACGGTCGGCGCTTGCCGCACAACCGATCGTTCTCGGCGTTCCCTACTGTCAGACGGCTGCAGCGGGTGTCGCGGATCACCAGGACTTCCTGAACGGGACGACGCTCGCGATGGAAGAGATCAACGCCGCAGGCGGCATCCTCGGCAGGCCGCTGAAGCTGTTCACAACGGACATGAATGTTCTCTCCCCGGAATCCTCGAAGCAGGCGCTGGCCGCCTGCGTTGATGCCAAGGTCGACGCGATCTCCTTTGCGTTCACGCTCGTCCCCTTGCCGGCGATGGACGCGACGGCGAAGTACAAATGTCCCTACATCAACGGCAACGCGCAACGCGCCGGCACCGCTGCCGTCAAGGAGCAGCCGGACAAATACAGTCACATCTTCCAGTTTTGTCCCTCTGAGGTGAACTACGGATGGAGCTATGCTGTCTGGCTGGAAGACCAGGAGCAGGGGGGCGTCTGGAAGCCGAAGAACCGCAAGGTTCACATCATTCAGGAGCAGATCGGTTACTGCCAAACGATATCGCGCGCGGCCCAGGAAGCGATCAAGCGGCGCGGCAAATTCGAGGTCGCCCGCATTACGGATATCCAGTATCCCGTGCAGGACTGGGCACCGGTCATTCGCGAGATGAAGGAGGTCGATGCCGCCGCGATCATGGTGGACCATTGGGTGGCTGCTGAATACGCCGCTTTCTGCAAGCAGTTTGTGGCAAGCCCCGTGCGCGACTCGCTCGTCTACCTACAATACGGCCCCTCGCAGCCGGAGTTCCTCGAGCTTGCCGGTTCGGCGGCGAACGGCTTCGTCTGGGGCACGACCATGGGCATCTATGGTGACCAGAGGGGGCTCGCCTACAGGCAGAAGTACAAGAAGCGCTTCCCCGGCATTGCCGGGCTTGCCTATACCGGCATTGCTTACGATCAGACCTACTACCTCAAGAAGGCCTGGGAAGCAGTCGGCGATCCCCGGAAGTTCAGGGAGGTCTGCGACTGGATCCGGACCAACCCGCAGCGCGGCGTCTGCGGCTACGTCGATATGGGCAACCCATATCAGGAAGCGCTCCATTTCCCGGACAATGGAGGCGACGAATTGCAGGCGCGCAAGCTCGAGGCCGGCGTCGCGCAGCTCTATGTCCAGATCCAGGGCGGCGAGCACAAGATCGTCTATCCCGGCCCGGTCTCGGAAACGAAGCTGATCTCTGCGCCGTGGTGGAGCTGATGCTCAGACAAATCTCCCGAAACGATGCAGCTGAACGGGGCGGAAAGGCCGCCCTGTTCTCCTGCACCGGCATCGCGCTCGATCTCGGCGGTCGCGAGATCCTCCGCGACATCAGCCTGCATGTCGAGGCCGGGGAAGTGCTGGGCATCATCGGGCCGAACGGCGCGGGCAAGACCAGTCTGTTTGAAATCCTGTCCGGCCGTATGCCGCCAAAGAGCGGCTCAGTGTGGTTCAAGGGTGAAAATGTTACGGGCCTGCCGTTGTATTCCCGCTCGCGCCTGGGGATCGGCCGCACGTTCCAGACGCCGGTGGTGCCTGACGAACTGACCGTCGGCGAGACGTTCAAAGCGGCGCGTCAGGCTCACCGTCCGTTTCTCACGAGGTTCGACGCCGAATATGGCGCCGACCTCGTCGGTCTGAAGATCAGTGACGACACGCCGGCGACGCAGCTCGAGACCTTCAACCGGCGCAAATTGTTGCTGGCCTGCCTGCTGATGCGCCGGCCCTCGTTGCTGCTGCTGGACGAGCCGGCGGCCGGCCTGATCAATTCGGAGGTCGACGAGATCGATACTCTGCTGCGGATCCTCGCAAAGGAGATGAACATTGCGATCCTCATCGTCGAGCATCGCATCGAACTCCTTGGGACGATCGCCGACCGCATTCTGGTGATGGACGCCGGGGAGGTCATTTCCGAGGGCCTGATGGACGACGTCATGGCGGACCCGAAGGTTCACGCGGCCTACTTCGAGGACTTCAGCGAAGAGGCGGATACATGAATATCTCCGTGAGCAACCATTTGCCGGGAGCTCCGGCACGTCAGCCGCAGCGCGAAGTCCTGAACGTCAACGGACTGTCCGCAGGCTATGGGCCGGTTCGCGTCATCCACGATCTTGACCTCGTCGTCCAGTGTGGGGAGCGGATCGGCATCGTCGGCCTGAACGGCCACGGCAAGTCGACCCTGTTCTATGCAATCGCCGGACTTACCGGCTGGCAGCGCGGCTCGATCAAGCTGAACGGCAGGGAGGTCGGTCGCACGCGAAGCCAGGGGCCGGGGCGCTACACCCACGAAATCGTGCGCGCAGGATTGGCGCTGATTCCTCAGGGCGACGAGATCTTCCATGGCCTGACCGTCGAGGAGCATCTCGATTCCGGGGCCTACACCGCGGCGGCCTGGCGCGATCGCGCTGCGCGCAAGCTCCGCATCCTGGAGATATTTCCACCGTTGCGGAAGCTGATGAGCGTACCCGTGGGGCGCTTGTCGGGCGGGGAGCGGCGCATGGTGTCGATCGGCCGCGGCCTGATGACGGACGCGTCGCTGTTCCTCGTCGACGAGCCATCGCTCGGGCTGGCGCCCAAGATCGGCAAGAGCGTGATCAACGCTCTGATGGCCGTCAAGCTCGGGAATGCCGCGATGATCATCGCGGAGCAGAACGTCGCGCTGCTGGAAGGACGGGTCGACCGCGTCATCGGCATGCATGTCGGAAAGCTCAAGGGTGAGGCCTCGGCGGCCCTCGCGTTGAACGTTTATCGAAAGGCGTAAAACGTGGATATCTGGTTCATCGTCAGCAACACCATCGTCCTTGCGTGCATTTACGGCACGCTTGCGATCGGAATTCGATCACCTGGTCGAGCCTTGGCCTGCTCAACCTCGCCTACGGCTTCATATTCGCATTCTCGGGCTATGGCGCCTGGCTGTTTGCGCAGCATGTCTCCACATCCGGGCCCGCGGTGCTGGCGGCGGGTATTCTCGCAGGCGCGCTCGGAGGAGTGATCATCTGCGCGATCGGGTTCATACCGATCCACGACAAGCCACACTTCACCATTCGAGGTCTGATTGCGACGCTCGCGATCAATCTGATCGGCACGCAATGTCTGCTCTGGTGGTTCGGCCCGCGTTCGAAGAGTCTGCCGGATATCTTCGGCAACTGGTCGGTGTCCTTGCCGGGTGTGGTCTTCACGGCCGACAAGATCGGGAACGTGGTGACATCCGTCCTGATATTGGCGGTCGTTCTGAGGTGGATGCAGTCGAGCCGCCGTGGCCTCGAAATCCGCGCCATGATGATGAATCCGCATGCGGCATCCATCGTCGGCATCGGCGTTCGGCGAACCTCGTTCTATGTCATGGGCATCACGGGCGGGTTGGCGGGTCTCGCGGCCGTTCTTCTCTCCCAGACCTACTACGTCTCGCCGTTCGGCGGACTGATGCCGATGATCAAGGGGGTCAGCATTGCGCTTTGCGGCGGGCTCGGCAGCGTGCGCGGCGCCGTCATCGCCGCCATCGTGCTCGGCCTCAACGAGGCGCTGACGAGCATATCGATCGGCGGCCGGTACGTTCTCATCACCCAGTTCGTCGTGATCATCGCCATTCTGTTGGTCCGCCCGCGCGGAATTGCCGGGCTGCTCGACAGGGCGAGGGAGGCCTGAGCAATGTCAATGGATAGCGGCATCAAGTGGCGCAATCCGCTCTTCGTGTGGGGCGGCAAGCGCGACGTCGAAGAGCTCCCGACCATTCCGTTCCGCAGCCATCAGGAGGTCTGGGAAAGAACTCGTCGATCGGCAACGAAGCTGAATGCCCTCGGCCGGCTTCGCTACTACTACAAATGGCCAGGCCACGGCGGAACGATGTGGAATCGCCTTCGCTACTGGCCGACCCGCCGCCGCGTGCTTCGCCTGCGCGGGGAGTACAACCCAAAGACCTTGCGCGCGGAGAAGACGATCGTCGACAAGCGGCCCCTCTGGTGGATATTGGGGCTTCTCGCGCTGGCCATCGCTCCCCTGTTCACGCCAGGTGATCTGCAGAACACGCTGCTGACGGCGGGAGCCACGTTCGGCATCTATGCAGCTATCAGTCTGTGCTGGATGCTCATCATGGGAACCGCGGGCGTCTTTTCGCTCGCAACCTATGCAGTCGCCGGGACGGCAGCGTTCGTGACGGCCTTGCTTGCCGTCAAGTTCGCATTGCCCTGGTGGTTGTTGCCACCGATCGGGGCTCTGGTGGGGCTGGCTTTCGGTGGGATCATCGCGCTGCCGGCAACGCGGCTCGACGGATTCTACTATGCGCTTCTCACCCTAGGGCTCAACGAGCTCTGTCGGGTCTACTTCGTGACGTCAAAGGAGTTCGGGTCTGCGAATGGCGGCCTGTACGGCGCCGCGACTTACATACCGGAAGACTGGTCGCAGTTAGGTCAGCTGCTGCTGGCGTATTACGCCTGCTTCGGCCTGATGCTGCTGGCTTTGCTGCTCTACCGGTTCGTCAACGGCCGCCGGCTTGGACGAATCCTGCGCATGGCGCCCGAAAAGCGCGAGGCCTTCGCCGAGGCGACCGGGGTCAACTTTCGCCAGGCGCGCGTCTGGGTGTTCCTCATCTCGTCGGCGGCGCTGGGTTTCATCGGCGGATTTTATACCTCGAATTTCGGCGGGGTGGCCTTCTCGATCTTCAACTTCGATACCGTGCTGCTCGGCCTCGCAATGCTGGTCATCGGCGGCGTTGGACGCGCGGAAGGCGCGGTGGTCGGCACGCTCATCGTTGTGTTCTTCGACCAGGTGCTGAATACGTGGGGTCCGGCTCGCTTCATGATCATCGGGCTCATCATGCTCCTGGTCGTGCTCTACCTGCGTAACGGGCTGTTCGGCATCAAGGCGCAGTTCCGTGCCTGGCGCGACAAGAAGAAGAGCGAGCGGCGATCGACGCGAGCGGAGAAGGGCGGCGAGATGCTGCCCGAGGAAGCGACCGAGACCGAGGACAAGAGCGTCATCTACCAGCGGCGCCACGACAAGATGGCCCGCGACCATCTCAAGATCCTGGTGTCACCGGAGATCATCGAGGAGCATCGCCACTCCCTCAACGGGCAGCACAGTGAGGCGCTCGAACGGCTCCTGATCTACTTCCGTACCCGTCCTCAGGTGGAGAAGTACGCCATCATGGCCGTGGAACGCTTCGAAGGCTATCGCATCGTCGCCCTGTCAGGACACCGTGGCGTAGCGCCGCGTGTGGTGGAGGACCGCATCTACGCGACGCCGGACGAGGCCTGCCACGGCGTCTTTATGCGGCGCGTTCAGGATCTGCTGGAGTCCTGATCACGGATGAAGCGTTCCGACCTGCGCGGCGGACGGCGGGCTTTAAATGAGGGAGTTGGCGGTGACACCGGTCAGACTTTTTGGCTACACGGACAGGATCTCGGTCAAGCCGGGTGAGACGATTCAGTTTCATGTCAGCGCCGAGGGGACTGATACCGCCGAGGCGCAACTGGTGCGCCTGATCCATGGCGATCAGAACCCATCAGGACCAGGCTTCGTCGAGGAAGAGGTGGCGTGTACCGCGAACGGCAGGTGGCAGGTCGAGCGGCAATTCACCCAGGTAGGATCGTTCCTCGAAGTGGATGACCCCGAGGCGCGGCTGGCGTTCGCAAATAGCTTCACTCTGTTCGCCTTCGTTCACCCGACATGGCCGGCATCCGGAAAGCGGCAGACCATAATCGGCCGATGGGACGGCGATCGGAAGCAGGGCTACGGCATCGGCATTGACGAGAAAGGCTATCTGCAGTTTTGGAGCGGACGGGGCGAGGAGATCGAGCGCCTGACCGCCGACGTGCCGCTGCAGGTGCAGATGTGGTATTTCGTGGCCGTGACCTTCGATGCCCAGACCCGGCGCACGACCTTGCACCAGGTCGGCGTCGGCAACAGGTACAACGGCCTGTTGGGCAAGGTCGCGCTGGTGGATTACGAATCCCGCACGTCTGCGACTTTCCGGAGCAGGCCCGGCAACCTGGCCTCAACTCCGTTTCTGATGGCAGGTTCGCGTAGCCGCGACGCGCAACAGCGGACGTGCGTGTCGGAGCTCTATTGGGGCAAGATCGACCGGTGCGGTGCATTTGGCCAGGCTCTACAGTCGGCCGAGCTCGACACGATCAGGAGCGGGCTCGTGCCCGCGATGGACAGCCTGGTCGCGTACTGGGATACGAGCGCGGGATACACCGATCGCGGCATCGGTGATCTCGTGGTCGACGTCGGTCGGTACAAGCTGAATGCCCGAGGATACAATCGGCCCGTTCGCGGCCAGACCGGCTGGAACTGGGACGGCTTCACCGATTGTTTCCGCCTGGCTCCGCAGGAGTTCGGGGGCATCGAGTTTCATGCCGACGCGCTGACGGATTGCAATTGGAAGGCGACCAAGACCGTCGCCCTGCCGCACGGCCTCAAAAGCGGCTGCTATGCCATGAGGCTGCGATCCGGCTGGGGAAAGAGCGTGAGCGAGGAGCATGTCGTGTTCTTTGTGCGGCCAGGAAGGCCGCGGGCGCGTATTGCATTCCTGTTTCCGACGCTCACCTACCTTGCCTTTGCGAACGAGCGCCTGAGTTTCGATCACCCGGAGCGCGAAGCCTTGACGGGACAGTCGGCTGTGCTGTCCGATATCGACATCGAGATGTATATGCGAAGCGATTTCGGGCTGTCGACATACGACATGCACGCCGATGGCAATGGCGTGTGCTACAGCTCCTATCACCGTCCGGTCATGAACATGCGGCCGAGGTACAGGATGCCGAGCCTCGATGTGGCTTCGGGATTGGCTGCGGACCTATCGATCATCGCATGGCTGGACCAGAGCGGCTTCGAGTACGAGGTCCTGACCGACGAGGACCTCCATCGCGACGGGGCGGAGGCGCTGTCGCCGTACGCATGCATTATCAGCGGCTCGCGTCCGGAATACTACACCGAGCAAATGTTGGATGCGACTGAGGATTATATCGCCGGCGGCGGTCGTTACATCTATGCAGGCGGCAACGGGTTCAACGCCACGGCGGGCATCCGCGATGGCGAGCCATGGATCATGGAATGTCGACGCCGCGATGATGGATACAAGCCATGGGTGTCCCGCTACGGCGAGCACTACATGGCAACGGACGGGATGCGTGGTGGTCCCTGGAAGGTACTCGGACGGGCGACCCAGAAGCTGGTTGGCATAGGCCTGAGCAGCGCGGGCGGTGGACGGAGCGAACTCTACCGCAGGATGCCGGACAGCTATCACCGCACAGTGTCCTGGATCACCAAAGGTGTCGATGGCGAGATCATCGGTGACGCCGGTCTTGCCAACGACGGCGCCGCGGGGCTGGCGCTCGATTATTACGACCGCGCTCTGGGCACGCCGCCGCACACCAAGATCATCGCCTCGTCAGGGGGCCACACGGATAGCTATGTCGTGAACCAGCAGCTCGTCCTCTATTCCTACCTTGGGCTCTATGGGTCGTATGACTGGCGGGTTCATGCCGACATGACCTACTTCACGGCCCCCCATGGTGGCGCCGTGTTTGCATGTGGCTCGGTCGCCTTCGCGCAATCGCTACCGATCAACAATTTCAGCAACAGCGCATCCCGAGTGTTGGCGAACGTCGTGGAGGCGTTCGCGGGGGCCGGCCGATTGCCGGGGCTTGCCTGGGTCAATGAGGAAAAGCAGTGGGCTTGATGCATCCGTCAGGGGGAGCCGCGTCGGCGCGTTCCGCGACCATGGCTTACGTTGAACATTTGCAGGTGGAGAGCTGAGGATGCTGCCTCTCGAATACGACAGGTCCGAGGACCGCGACATCATCGTCCGGGATCGATTCGACGGCTTCCGCCGCGAGTATCTGCGGAGGCTGGTGAACCCCGAGGTCATCGAGGAGCACCGGCAATCGGCGCTGGGACAGCACAGCGAGAGGCTCGAGCGACTGTTGATCTATTTTCGTCAACGCCCGCTTGAACAAAGATATGCGGTCAGAGCAATCGAGCCGTTCCGGCGCTATCAGGTCGTCAGGCTCTCAGGACGTCGGGGAGTCCCACCGCGTTTGATCGATGGTGCCATTTACACATCGGCGAACGATGCCCGTCACGGCCTGTTCCTGCGCTGCATCCGCGACCTTCTCGAAACCTAGCGCAACACGTCTGCCGGGCAGGGCACCTTGTCCGGCTTCTCGATGGGAAACTCCGCACCATGGCGCAGATCAAGATATTCGGTTACGCAGACAAGATCTCGGTAAAGCCGGGCGATACCATACAATTTCATGTCAGTGCCGATGGGACGTCGACCGCTGAAGCCCATCTCGTGCGCCTGATCCATGGCGACGAGCATCCGCATGGTCCGGGATTCATCGAGGAAGAGATCGACTGCGTCGCCAACGGCACTTGGCAGGTCGAGAAGCAGTTCACGCAGGTCGGTGCCTTCCTCGAGGTGGCCGACCCCGATCGCAAGCTCGCGCTCGACGGCAGCATCACGCTCTGCGCATTCATCTGGCCGACATGGCCCGATGTCGGGCATCGGCAATGCCTCCTGGGCCGCTGGGACAACGACAGGAATCACGGCTATGGTCTTGGAATCAATCCAAGCGGCAGGCTGGAGTTCTGGGTCGGGTGCGGAAACGAGATCGACTACCTGCAGGCTGAGCTGCCGCTGCACAAGCAGGCTTGGTACTTCGTCGCGGCCACTTTCGATGCGCGAAGCGGCCGCGCCACGCTGCACCAGGAAGGCGTCGTCAACCGCTACAACAGCCTGCTCAGCAAGGTCGCGCCCGTCGAATACCGCTCGCATGTGTCGGAGATGTTTCGATTCAGGCAGAACAACCTGCCCGATACGCCGTTCCTTGTGGCGGGCTCGCGCGACTGGCACGCCTTGCGCGGTCACTTCGTGTCGCAGCTCTACTGCGGGAAGGTCGATCGTTGCGGTGTGTTCGATCGCCCGTTGGCTCGCGACGAGCTCGATGCGATCCGCGCGGGCGGGAAGCCGCCATCGGACGGCATGGTCGCATATTGGGACACGACGAAGGGGTATACAGATCGTGGGATCGGCGACCTCGTAGTCGACACTGGACCAAACCGGCTCGATGCGAAGGGGTACAACAGGCCGGTGCGTGCACAGACCGGCTACAACTGGAACGGCCGCAACGACTGCTTCCGGCTTGCCCCGCATCAATACGGCGGCATCGAGTTCCATGCCGACGCGATGATCGACAGCAATTGGAAAGCCACAAAGACGCTGGAGCTGCCCGAAACGCTGCGCAGCGGAGCCTACGCGATGAGAGTACGCGGCGGCGACGGCAAGGGCCTGGCCGAAGAGTACATCGTTTTTTTCGTTCGGCCCCGCATGCCTACGGCGCGAATTGCTCTGTTGTTTTCCACCGCGACCTATCTGGCCTATGCTAACGAGCGCTTCGCAACAGACGGCCAGATCGTGCAGCCAATGGCGGGTCAGCCGCCGACGGTCTCCGAGGTCGATATCGAAATCTACGAAAATCCGGAATTCGGTGCGGGGTGCTACGACACGCATGCGGACGGCGCCGGCGTCTGCTACACGAGCTACCGTCGTCCGATGGTGAACATGCGGCCCAAATACCGGATCGCCGCCTTCGACTTGCCCTGGAATTTTCCGGCAGACCTCTCGATCCTGGCATGGCTCGAGCACAAGGGCTACGACTACGACGTGCTGACCGACGAAGATGTACATCTGGAGGGTGTCGCAGCGATGGCGCCCTATGCGTGCATTCTGAATTCCACGCATCCGGAATATCATTCGGAGCGCATGCTCGACGCGCACGAGGATTACATCGCCGGCGGCGGTCGCTTTATCTGCATGGGCGCGAACAGCTTCTGCTGCAATGTGGCGTTTCGCGACGACGAACCGTGGATCATGGAGTGCCGCAAGACAGGTGGACACTGGATTGCCTGGGCGGCGCGGCCGGGCGAGTACTACCTCGCCACGACGGGACAGATGGGCGGAATCTGGACCGGCTTCCAGCGCTGGGGACAGAAGCTGGTCGGCAATACGTTTGCCGGCGAAGGCTTCGCCCATAGCCAGCCCTACCGGCGGATGCCCGACAGCTACGATCCCGCGCTCGCATGGATCACCGAGGGGATCGAAGGCGAGATCATCGGTGATTTCGGCCTGGGCAACGGCGGAGCGGCGGGCATTGAGATCGACTGCTACAAGCTGGGGTTCGGCACGCCGCCCAATGCCAGGATCATCGCATCCTCGGGCGGACACCCCGACAACTACATCGCCCACGACGAGGAGGGAGCCCACGCCCACCAGGGATTCAGCGGGACGCACAACTACATCCTGCGGGCCGATATGGTGTACTTCGAGGCACCCAACAATGGTGCAGTATTTGCAACCGGATCCATCGCATTCGGGAGTGCCCTGCCGATTCACGGATTCGAGAACAATGTCTCGCAGCTTCTGAGCAACGTGGTGGACACGTTCGTCAGGCCGGGTCCGTTGCCCGGCTCGTCGAACAGACCCAGGGAGAATACAGGAAGACTTGAGCCGGCTGATCCCTAGATCGAGCAACATCGAGCTCACGTGGCGAGTTGTCGAGTCGGGTCCAGAGATGGCAAGCAGCGCGCGCAATTGGGTCGATCGTGATTTCGAGGAAGGTCCGGAATGATTGACTTGCACTATGCGCCGACCCCAAACGGCTGGAAGATCTCGATCCTGCTCGAGGAGCTGGGGCTGCCGTATACCGTCGTTCCGATCGATATTCGCGCGGGTGAGCAGTTCAAGCCCGAGTTTCTGGCCATTAGCCCGAACAATCGTATTCCGGCGATCGTTGATCGCGCGCCGGCCGACTGTGGCGGGCCTCTCTCTGTGTTCGAGACAGGTGCTATTCTGATCTACCTGGCCGAGAAGACGGGACGCTTTCTGCCAGTGGATATGCGCGGCCGTACCCGGGTTGTCCAATGGGTGATGTGGCAGATGGGCGGGCTTGGACCAATGCTTGGTCAGCACGGTCATTTCCGTCTCTATGCGCCGGAGAAGATCCCGTATGCGATCGACCGTTATCAGCGTGAGGCAACGCGACTGTATGGTGTGCTTGATAATCAATTGGGCAAGACCGGGCGCTTTGTTGCTGGCGACGAATACACGATAGCCGACATGGCCTGCTTCCCCTGGACGATGACCCATAAGGCGCAAGGTTTCACACTCGACGACTTCCCGAACGTAAAGCGCTGGTATGCGGAAGTTCGCGAAAGGCCACAAGTTCAGGCCGGCCTTGCAGTCGGCAAATTCGTGAAAGAGCCGTTCTCCGACGAAGCAAGGCGAACCATGTTCGGCGCATCCAGGTTCGTCACGGAATGAACGGCATGGAGGCCTCTGGCGAGTGAAAATCGAAATGCCGGCCCGCAAAATCGCGTACCGGAGAGATGGTGAGTGTAACGATCGATGATCGAGTTTTTCTTCGACTGCTCAAGTCCGTGGACCTATCTGGCCTTCCACAACATTCAAAAATTGGCGAAGGAGTTTGGCGAGCCGCTTTCGTGGCGACCCGTGCTGGCTGGCGGCATTTTCAATACGGTCAATCCGGGCGTTTATGCCTCGCGCGAAAATCCGATCGCGTCGAAAGCGCAGTACATGCTGAAAGATCTCGCCGATTGGGCTCGTTCGGCCGGTCTTGTGATCAGGATGCCGCCGACGGTCTTTCCGGTGAACAGCGTAAGAGCGATGCGCGGCTGCGTCTGGCTCGGCAGCGACGGGATGGTCCCGTTCGCAACTGCCGTGTTCGAAGCCTATTGGGGTGAGGACCAGGACATCTCCCAGGATTGTGTCCTGACGAACATTTGCAAGAAGGTGAGCGTCGATCCTGCGGAAGTTTTCCGAGGTATCAACGAAGAGGCGGTCAAGAATCAGCTCAGGCTCAACACGGACGAGGTAATCGCACGCGGCGGCTTCGGATCGCCTACAGTGTTCATTGACAGAACCGATATGTATTTTGGCAATGATCGTCTGCCTTTGATCCGCGAACTGTTGGAGCGTCGGAAGACACGGTGTCATCCGGCCTGAAGTGTTGTCCCCCGTGGCTCTCGAGCTCCTTCATTCCCCTGATGAGTATCGGCATTCCCGAGAATGCGGTCACCGCGCTGATGATGGCGGCGCCCCGCCGCGCTGATCGGGCGCAATGCCGCGCCAATGATCGAGAAAAACTGGCATACAAGATAGAAAAACGATTGCGCAAACGTTTTCGTATGCCATAGTCCTGCAAAACTTGGATTGCCCAACAATTATCCAGGCACGGGAGGGGACGTGGCGACCATCGCTGATGTCGCGCGCAAGGCGGGGGTTTCGGTCTCGACCGTCTCGCATGTCGTGAACGGCACGCGGCGCGTTGCGCCGGATACTGCGCGCGCCGTGGAAACGGCGATCGCCTCCTTGGGCTACCGTCCCAACATGATGGCGCGGAGCCTGAAGGCCGCTTCGACACGCTCAGTCGGCATCGCCATCTCCTCAATTTCCAATCCCTATTTCAGCGACATCATCTGTTCGATCGAGGCCGAATGCGCGCGCCTCGGCATGATGATGTTTCTGTCCGACACCGAGGATGACCCGGACCGTGAGCTCGATGTCGTGATGGCGCTGCATCAGCGGCGCGTCGACGGCATTATTCTCGCGCCCAGCCCCGATCCCGGGCGTCGCGCGCTCGCCTATCTGCGCGACGTGGGCCTGCCCTGTGTGCTGGTGGATCGCATGCCCGATGCCGCGTTCGATCAGGTCGGCATCAACAACCGCGAGGCGATGCGCAATCTCGTCGAACGCGTCGCCGCGCTCGGTCATCGCCGTATCGGCTATGTCGGCGGCAATCCCGGATTCGCGACCACGCTCGAGCGCATCGCCGGCTATCGCGAGGGCCTCGCCGGCGTGATCGACGAACGCCTTCTCGTCACCGGCAGTGCGACAACGAACAGCGCGATGCAGGCCGCGGAGCGACTGCTCGACCTCGATGAGCCCCCGACCGCATTGGTCGGCGGCAACAATCTCGCGACGATCGGTATCATGAAAGCGATCCACAGGCGCGGATTGCGGGTGCCGAAAGATATCTCGATCGTCGGCTTCGACGATTTCGAATGGGCCGATTGCTTCGAGCCGCGCCTGACGCTGGTCGCGCAGCCCTGCGCAGAGATCGGCCGGCGCGCCGCCTTCCTACTCATGGAGCGGATTGCCGCGCCGCAGGGGGCGCGGCGATCCATTCAACTCGATGCTGTTATCATCGAGCGCGAATCCTGCGGGAGGCCGAAATGAACACGGGCTCTCAGGCCCCGCTGCTCGCCATGCGTGGCATCATCAAGAGCTTTGGCGGCGCGCAGGCGTTGCGCGGCGTCGATTTCGATCTCGCGAGCGGGGAAATCCACGCGCTGCTCGGCGAGAACGGCGCCGGCAAGTCGACCCTGATGAATGTTCTCTCCGGCGTGATCGCGCCGGATCACGGCGAGATCCGCGTCGACGGGACCTCCGTCCGCTTCGCCGATCCGCGCTCCGCGCAAGCCGCGGGCGTCGCCACGATCTTTCAGGAGCTCGATCTCGTCCCGAGCCTCGATGTGACCGCCAATCTGTTCCTCGGTCGGGAGTTGACGCGGGCCGGCGTGCTCGATGGCCGCGCGATGCGCCGCGCGGCGCGGGCTAGGCTCGACGAGATCGGCTTCGATGTGGATGTCGATCAGCCGGTCGGTGAATTGTCGGTCGGCAGGCGGCAGATCGTCGCGATCGCCAAGGCGCTGACCTACGCCTCGCGAATTCTCGTGATGGACGAGCCGACGGCCGCGTTGACCGCCGCGGAGGTGCAGCGGCTGTTTCACGTGATGCGCGACATCGCAAGGCGCGGTGTCGGCATCGTCTACATCTCGCATAGGCTCGAAGAGGTCCCGCGCGTCGCCGACCGCGTGACGGTCTTGCGCGATGGCAGGATCGCGGGGACGGCGCCGCCGACCGCGCCGCAATCCGATCTGGTGGCATTGTTGGTCGGACGGCCCCTCGCGGAGCTCTATCCGCGCCGTAGCGGCACGTTCGGCGGCCGCGTCCTGCATCTGGAGCAGGCCGCCTATCGCCCGCGCCGGCCCAGGGCTGGTTGGCGGGCGCCGCGCGAGGTCTCGCTCGAGGTGCGCGCCGGCGAGGTCGTCGGTCTCGCCGGCATCATGGGAGCGGGACGGACCGAGCTGCTCTCGACGCTCTATGGCGCTGGCGGCCCCGGCACCTGGTCGGGCCGCGTCGAGGTCGAGGAGCGGCCGGCCAGGCTGACGTCGATACCGGAGGCGCGCGGCGCCGGCGTCGCCTTCGTCAGCGACGATCGTCGCGGTGCCGGCTTGATGCTGCGCGACAGCGTCGAGCGCAACCTCGTTGCCTCGGTGCTGCGGCGCGTGTCGCCGTTCTTCCTGATGTCGCAGGCGCGACAGGCGAGGCTCGCCGGTCAGGCGATCAAGGCATTCGACGTACGGCCGCCGCGGCCGGAACTCGCGGTCGGCGCCCTCTCCGGAGGCAACCAGCAGAAAGTCGCACTTGCCAAGGAGGTGCTCGGGGAGCCGCGCCTGCTTCTGCTCGACGAGCCGACGCGCGGCGTGGATGTCGGGGCGAAGGGCGAAATCTACGCCCGGATTCGCGAGCTCGCCGCGCAAGGGGTCGGCATTCTCGTCGCCTCCAGCGAAATGCCCGAACTGATCGGCCTGTGCGACCGCATCGTCGTGCTGCGGGGCGGGCGCACGGTTGCCGAGTTTCCCGCCGGCGCCGCGGAGGACGATATCCTCGCGGTAGCCGAATCCAACGAGGACGACAGCGATGAATGACGCCGCAACAATCGTGAAGTCCGCGCCAGCGCAGTCGGCACCGGCGCGCCGTCTCGATTTCTTCGCCATCGCGGTGCGCTTTCAGAGCGTCATCGGCCTGATCCTCGTTGCGATCGGCGGCGTCATCTTCTCGCCGCGACGGCACGGCTCGGTGCTGTTCCTGGCGCCGGACAACATCGCGAATATCGTCCGGGCGATTTCCGAGACGGGCATCATTGCCGTCGGCATGACCTTCGTCATCATCACCGCGGGGATCGATCTCTCGGTCGGCGCGTTGCTCAGTCTGTGCAGTGTGCTCACCGCCACGATCATGACGACCTGGGGTTGGGGACTTGTTCCGACCGTGCTGTTCGTCATGATCTGCGGCGCCCTGTTCGGTTGCATGCAAGGTGCGATCTCGACCCGATTCCGCCTCGAGGCTTTCATCGTGACACTGGCGGGCCTCCAGGTCGCACGCGGCCTGGCGCTGGTGATCTCCAACAATCAGTACATCAACATTTCCTACGGCAATGGTCCGGGTCTTGCGCCGCCGATTTTCTCGGTGCTGGGCGATCGCCTGTTCGACAACACGGTTCCGGTCGCGACTCTGGTGTTTCTCGTCGTCGCCATGGTGGCCACCTTCGTGCTGAACTTCACGCGCTTTGGCCGCTATGTCTTTGCCGTCGGCGGCAACGAACGGGCGGCGCGGCTCTCCGGCGTACCGGTCACACTGGTCAAGATTTCGGTCTACGCGATCACGGGTCTCGTGTCGGCCATCGCCGGCATCGTCCACGCCGGCCAGTTCAATTTCGGCAGCGCCAACGATGGCACCGGTTATGAATTGACCGCGATAGCGGCGGTGGTGATCGGCGGGACCAGCCTGTTCGGCGGCGCAGGCTCGATGATCGGCACGATCGCAGGCGCGATCATGCTCGGCGCATTGGCCAACATCCTTCAGCTCAACAACATCAATGCGGCGCTGCAGCTGCTCGCGACCGGCGCGATCATCGTCGTGGCCGCGGTTCTTCAATCTCTCGTTCGTCGCCGCGAGGGATTGGGTCGTTGACCCCAATGGCGACGTCAGGATCTGGTGGTGACCAGCGACCGCCGGCAAGTGACCGCTCGTGAGTGGCGGATATTCGAAGCAACAGGGGAGTGAAATCATGCGACGCGTATCTACGAAGGCAAGGTTCTGGTCCAATCTGGTGCTGGGCGCCGGCACGGCGACGCTCGTCGCCGGGGCAGCGCAGGCTGCACCGCTCGCAAAGGAGTGCAGCAAGACCGGGGAGTTCGTCATCGGCTTCTCGCAGGCGAACAATGCTGAGCCCTACCGCCAGCACGTCAACGACCAGCTGACCGCTGCGGCGAAGAAAGTGCCGCAATTCAAGCTGCAGATCGCCGACGGCGCCGGCAACGTGAACACGCAGACCTCACAGATGGACAATTTCATCACCCAGAAGGTCGATCTGATCCTGATCTCTCCGTTCGAGGCCGCGCCTCTGACGCCGGTGGTCGCGCGGGCGATGAAGGCTGGTATTCCCGTCATCGAGCTCGACCGCAAGACGGTCGGCGAGGCCGGTAAGGAATATACGGCCTTCATCGGTGGGGATAATTTCAAGATCGCCGAGGAGGCGGGAAAATACGTCGCGGACAAGCTCCTGCCGCAAGGCGGCGAAGTGGCGATCCTCCAGGGCCTGCCAAGCTCGACGCCCGCCGTCGAACGGCTCAACGGTTTCAAGGCCGGCGTGAAGGACAATGCAAAGGTCCAGGTCGTCGCCGAACAAGCCGCCGACTGGCTGCCGGATAAGGCGCAGACTGCGTTCGCCGCGATGCTGCAGGCCCATCCGAACATAAAGGCCGTCTATGCGAGCAACGACATGATGGCGGCCGGTGCGCGTCTCGCGGCGAAGGGCGCCGGCAAGCTCGATCAGGTGAAGATCCTCGGGACTGATGGCTTGCCCGGGCCCGCCGGCGGCATCCGCGCGGTTGCGGAAGGCGAGTGGGCGGCAACCTTCACGTATCCGACCGGAGGCCCGGAGGCGATCGATATGGCAAAGTCCATCCTGCTCGATTGCGCGGACAAGGTGCCGACCGTGGTGACCGTGCCGACCACCGCCATTACGCCCGACAATGCGAAGCAGCTGATGCAGAACTGAACGGAGTCCCTCGCACATTGCTCGGTGTGGCGGGCGCGGCCTGACGACGGCCGAGCTCGCTGCGCTGCCGGCAGGCGGATCGCGAAAGGCCATTAGGCTTGCGATGGGTGCAGACCCGACGCGGCGAAGGTCAGCCCACCATCGTCATGGTGGGACCGGTGTAGTAGCTGGTGGTACTCTGGCTGATGGTCCCACCTTCATTTTTTTTAGATGTGAATCGGATGCCCCAGCGACTTCAGAGCGGCCTCATGAAAGGCCTCGCTTTGGGTCGGATGCGCGTGGATGGTGAGGGCGACGTCCTCGAGACGCGCACCCATTTCCAGCGCCAGGCTGAACGCCGCAGAAAGCTCGGCGATGCCGGCTCCGACGCCCTGGATGCCAAGCAGGACGTGATTGTCCGCCCGCGCCACGGTCCGGATGAAACCGTCCTCGCGTTGCAGCGTCAGTGCGCGGCCGTTGGCCTTGAACGGAAACAGGTCCGTCTTGATGTCGAAGCCCTGGGCGGTTGCCCCGTCGGGTGACAAGCCGACAGTGACGATCTCGGGATCGGTGAAGCAGATCGCCGGGATCGAGACCCGGTCCCAGGCGCGGTGACGGCCGGCGACGATCTCTGCGGCCATCTCGCCTTGTGCCATGGCACGATGCGCCAGCATCGGCTCTCCCGTGACATCGCCGATGGCGAAGACGCCGCGCATCGAGGTGCGGCATCGGTCGTCAATCCCGATGAAAGGTCCTTTCATGTCGAGATCGAGAGTCTCGAGGCCGAAACCCGATGTCACGGGGCTACGGCCTACGGTCACCAGAATCCTGTCGGCATCGAGCGTCTGCTGGCCGTCGGCGGTCTCGACCGCGAGCGCCGTGCCGTCGGAAACGAGGGCTTTCGCCTTCGCGCCCGTCAGAACTGTGATCCCGAGCGCGCTCAGGCGCGTTCGGATCGGCGCGCTCAGCCCGGCATCATATTGCGGCAGAATGCGTGAGGTGGCTTCGACGACGGTGACGGCCGCGCCGATCTTTGCGAATGCCGTGCCGAGCTCCAAACCGATATAGCCGCCGCCGACCACGATCAGCTTGCTCGGAATATCGGTGAGCGCCAGGGCCTCGGTGGACGAGATCACAGGGCCTCCGAACGGCAGAGTCGGAATCGCAATCGGCTCAGATCCTGTCGCGATCACCACCGTTTCCGCATGAACGATCTGCGAGCCGGATGGCGTCCTGATCTCGACGGACTTGCCGTCGCGAAAGCGAGCGTGCCCGGCAATGAGCCTGACGCCGGCCTTCTTCAGCAGGCCAGCCACGCCACCGTTCAGGCGCCGGACAATGCCGTCTTTCCAGGCGACGGTCTTGGCGAAATCGAGCGCCGGTTTTGCGGTCGAAATGCCGGGCACGCTCTTGCCCTCGGCGGCGGCTGCAATCTTTTCATACTCGCCGGCCGCGTGGATCAGCGCCTTCGAGGGAATGCAGCCGACATTGAGACAGGTGCCACCCGGCTTTTCGGATTCGATGACGATCGTATCGATACCGAGCTGGCCGGCGCGGATGGCGCAGGTATAGCCACCGGGGCCGGCGCCGATGACGAGGAGCTTACAGGTGATCTCGGTCATCGTTCTTTCAGTCAATGAAGATCATGGCCGGCGTCTCCAGCAGCAGCTTGATGCGCTGCACGAACTGGGCGGCATCGAAACCGTCGATCACGCGATGATCGAAACTGGACGACAGGTTCATGATCTGGCGCGGCACGAAGGCTGCACCGTCCCAATGCGGGCGGATGGCGATCCGGTTGACGCCGACGATCGCGACCTCCGGATGATTGATGATGGGCGTCGTCGCCAGTCCTCCCAGCGCGCCGAGCGACGTGATGGTGATGGTCGAGCCGGTGAGGTCGTCGCGGGTGGCGTTGCCGTTCCGAGCTGCTTCCGCGAGCCGCGCCACTTCACTGGCGCAATCCCAGAGGTCGCGCGCTTCGGCGTGCCTGATGACGGGGACCACCAGGCCGGTCGGGGTCTGGGTTGCGATCCCGATATGAACGCCGGCGTGCTGGTGCACGATCCCGGCCTCATCGTCGAAATGGGCATTGAGATGCGGCAGCTCGGCGATCGCGCGCACCATGGCGCGCATCAGAAACGGTAACAATGTCAGCTTGGGCTTGCCCGGCAGCTTCCGGGCGTTGATCTTTGCGCGCAAATCTTCGAGCGCAGTGACGTCGATCTCTTCGATATAGGTGATGTGCGGAATGCGCGCGCTCGCAATCGACATCTTCTCGGCGATCTTGCGCCGCAGGCCGACGATCTTGATATCGGTGACCGCGGTTTGTGCCAGGTACGGCGTCGCCGTCGTTCCGGCGCTGCCGCGCGAGAGAAGGGCATCGAGATCATCGTGAGTGATCCGCCCAACCGGACCCGTGCCGCGAATCTGCCGCAGGTCGAGGCCGGCTTCCCGCGCGCGGAGCCGGACGGCAGGGGCGGCCAAAGGCCGTTCGATCGCGTGGTTGAGCTGCGAAGCGGATGGCTGCGACCTCTGCGCGTCGGGCGGAGCGCTCGCCGGCGCGCGCGGGGCGCATGCGGCCTGATCTGCACTTGCTGGGGATGATGCTCGTTTCGCCGGCTCGGGCACCGGCTCGCTCTTACCGTCGACATCCAGCCGAACGAAGTCCGAGCCGATGGCGAGAAGGTCGCCCACATTGCCGGCGAGCCAGGTGACGCGTCCATCGGCGGGCGAGGGGATTTCGACGGTCGCCTTGTCGGTCATGACGGCGCCGAGTACGGCATCCTCACGAACGACATCGCCGACCTTCACGTGCCATTCCACCAGCTCGGCTTCCGCGATGCCTTCGCCGACGTCGGGCAGCCGGACCACACGCTCGGCCATCTCATGCCTCCACCGTTTCGATCAGCGCGCGGCCGATCCGCGCCGGACCCGGGAAGTAGTCCCATTCCTGGGCGTGCGGGTAGGGCGTGTCCCAGCCGGCGACGCGCACGATGGGAGCTTCAAGATGATAGAAGCATCGCGTCTGGACCAGAGCACCGAGCTCGGCCCCGAAGCCGGATGTGAGCGTTGCCTCATGAACGATCACGCAACGTCCGGTCTTCTTGACGGAGGCTTCGATGGTGTCGAGATCGAGCGGCAGCAGCGAGCGAAGATCGATGATCTCGGCATCGATGCCGGTTTCGGCCGCAGCGGTCTCGGCGACGTGAACCATCGTGCCGTAGGCGAGGATGGTGACGGCCTTGCCCTGCCTGCGGATCGCGGCGCTGCCGAGGGGAACAGCAAAGTGTCCGTCGTCGACCTCGCCGAGATCGTGCTTCGACCACGGCGTCACCGGCCGGTCATGGTGGCCATCGAACGGGCCATTATAGAGACGCTTCGGCTCGAGAAAGATCACGGGATCGGGGTCCTCGATGGCCGAGATCAGCAGGCCCTTGGCGTCGCGGGGATTCGACGGCACGACGGTCTTGATGCCGCACACATGGGTGAACAGCGCTTCCGGGCTCTGGCTGTGCGTCTGCCCGCCAAAGATGCCGCCGCCGGTGGGCATGCGAACGACAAGCGGGCAGGTGAACTGGCCGTTGGAGCGGTAACGCAGCCGCGCAGCCTCCGAAACGATCTGGTCGTAGGCGGGATACATGTAATCGGCAAACTGGATCTCAACGCATGGCTTCAACCCGTAGGCCGCCATGCCCACCGCGATGCCAACGATGCCGAGCTCGCTGATCGGGGTATCGAAGCAGCGGCTCGTTCCGTATTTCGCCTGCAGTCCCTGGCTCGCGCGAAACACGCCGCCGAAATAGCCGACGTCCTCGCCGAACACGACGACGCCGTCGTCGCGCGACATCATCACATCCATGGCATCCCTGATGGCCTCGATCATGGTCCGCCGTGTCATGATTCAAACTCCAGCTTCCTGGCGCTGGCGGCGCAGATGCGGGGGCATCTCGGCGAACACGCCCTCGAACATGTCGCGTGCCGTAGGCCGCTGCTCGGAATGGAGCGTGCCGTAGCTTTCGGCCTCCCTTTGCGCCGAGATTACGGTGTCGAGAATCTCGGCCTCTGTCTGCTTGTGCCTCTCCTCAGACCAGGCACCGCGAACGATCAAATGGTTCTTCAGCCGGATCACGGGATCTCCCAGCGGCCATGCGTCGGATTCCGTTTTCGGCCGATAGCCTGCCGGGTCATCGGAGGTGGAGTGGGCGCCGACGCGGTAGGTGACGTGCTCGACGAGAGTGGGGCCGAGATTGCGGCGAGCGCGTTCGCAGGCCCATTTTGCGACCGCATGAACCGCAAGGTAATCGTTGCCGTCGACGCGCAGCGCCGGAATGCCGAAGCCGAGACCGCGTGCGGCGAACGTGCCGGAGCCCCCGCGTGCGATCCCCTGGAAGGTCGAGATGGCCCACTGATTGTTGACGATATTAAGCACGACCGGCGCGCGATAGGTCGAAGCGAACACCAGCGCGGCATGGAAATCGGATTCAGCGGTTGCGCCGTCGCCGATCCAGGCGACGGCAATCTTGGTGTCGTTCTTGATGGCCGACGCCATCGCCCAGCCGACCGCCTGGATGTACTGGGTGGCGAGATTGCCAGAGATCGAGAAGAAGCCGTGCTCCCTGGAGGAATACATCACGGGCAATTGGCGCCCCTTCAGGGGGTCGTGGGTATTGGAATAGATCTGGCAGGCCATCTCCACCAGTGGGTAACCGCCGGCGATCAACAGTCCCGCCTGGCGATAGGTCGGAAAATTCATGTCGCCCGGTAGAAGCGCCTTGCGGAAGGCGCAGCTCACCGCTTCTTCGCCCATGTGCTGCATATAGAACGACGTCTTGCCCTGGCGCTGTGCCATTTGCATGCGCGCATCGAACGCACGCAGCGTCATCATGTGGCGCAAGCCCTCGAGCAGTTCACTATCCGAGAGCGCGCCGGCCCAGGGACCAACCGCTTCGCTGTCGCGATTGAGGACGCGAATGACCGAGAAGGCGAGATCGCGGATCGCCTCGGCATCCACGTCGACGCTGGGACGATCGACCTGGCCGGCGCGCGGGATGCGGATGTTCGAGAAATCGGGCGTGCCGCCCGGGCGCACGGCCGGTTCCGGCACGTGAAGCTTCAAGGGCGCAGGCACGGGGGATTGAGCCACCTCGCGCCGCGGGCTCATGGTGTCATGTGTGAGGTCGGAGTCGGGCATTGGCTTTCACCTCTCACCTCGATCGCATCGATGCAGAACAACGCGCCGACGCGGCGAGCGATCCGGTCGACGGCGTCGCGATCACCGATGTCTATGGAGGCCGAGATGCGGCATTCGCTCGCGTCCGCGCGCGCGCTGATGGCCGCGAGCCGAAGGCCCGCGACGCGCGTCTGGTCGAGCAGGCGGCCGAGTGCAGCGTGCATGTCGCTGGTCTGGAGTTCGAGAAAAAACACCGCGTCCGGTCTCAGTTTGTTAGTAAATCGTACTGCCGGATGTTGGGATTGTCGTTCCGTTAATCCCGGTATACCGTAAATCGGCAGTACAAAATTTCTACATATTGCTGGATAAACCAGAAAAGGGTTCTTGGTATGGCGCCAGCTAGACGTGCCACAAGGCCGGTCAAGGCACCGCGCAAGGATGCGCTTCGGCTCGACGAGATCGATCGCAAGATCCTGCGCGCCTTGCAGCAGGATGCACGGCTGACGACGGCGCAACTCGCCGAAAAGGTCGGTCTCTCCACCACACCGTGCTGGAACAGGCTCAAGCGTTTGGAAACGCAGGGCTATATCGATGGCTACGTGGCGCTGCTCAATCAAGACAAGCTCGGCCTGCCCGAGACGGTCATCATAGAGTTGACGCTCGATCGTCACGACGAGGAGATGCTTGAGCGTTTCGGCCAATTGCTGACGAGCTTGCCGGAGGTGATCGAGGCCTATCTCACCACCGGCGACTATGACTACGTCGTGAAGGTCGCGGTCGAAAGCACCGCCGGCTATGAACGCTTTCTGCGCGAGAAGCTCTACCGCATTCCAGGCATTCGCCACAGCCGCTCATCGTTTGCGCTGCGCTGCCTGAAGAAGCTGACCTCGGTGCAGGTCTGAATGCATCCGCGGTCACCGCAGTAATTCTGGACGGTGTCAGTTTTTCGCAACGAGCGATGTGGCGCGGGTTGAAGCGATCGGTAGATCAGAAAAACAAAACAGGGGGTCAGAAAAAGCGCCTTGCATGAAGTAGGGCGACGTCGCTCATCCTGCGCCATCAAAAAAAGCCTGTCGCAAGCGAGGAAACGATGGTTGCGAGCGGTTGGTCCGGCGCGAGAGCACGGTCGGTACGATCCTCGTCGGCGTCGCGGTCAGTGCGGCCGGCATCTTCCAGTCGAACCTTGGCGGCGACGCCCAGCGGAACTAAGCCGTGGATTCGAACCGCGCCGCGTTCGAGGCGGCGCTTGGTGCACCCGTTCACCGAATTGCAGCGCCAGGCGACCGCGTGAGAGGAGGAATAGGGATTGACGAAAGCACCACTTCGGTTCGATCAAAGGGCTGTCGCGCGCGCACGATCCGCGTGATTGCGACCGTTCAGATTCACGACGAGCTCCGGAAACATTGCCATGTCCGTCACATCCGCCGCGCACACCCAGGCCCTCACCGTTGATCTCGCCATGGAGGCCGACAGGCTTCTTTCGCTACTCGGCGTGACCAGGGAGAGCTACACGAAAGGCTCGCTGGTGGTTCGCTCGCCGATCACCGGCAAGATCGTCGCCGAGGTTAGGGAAACCAGCGTCGAGGCCGCCAAGGCGGAGATCGAACGCGCCGAAGCGGCGTTTCGCGCATGGCGCCTGGTGCCGGCACCAAAGCGCGGCGAGCTGGTGCGGCTGCTCGGCGACGAGCTGCGTGCCGGCAAGGAGGCGCTCGGCCGGCTGGTGTCGATCGAGGTCGGCAAGATCATTTCCGAAGGCCTCGGCGAGGTCCAGGAGATGATCGACATCTGCGATTTCGCCGTCGGGCTGTCGCGCCAGCTCTACGGCCTGACGATCGCGACCGAGCGCGGCGAGCATCGCATGATGGAAAGCTGGCATCCGCTCGGCGTCACCGGCATCATTTCCGCGTTCAATTTCCCGGTGGCCGTGTGGGCCTGGAATGCGGCGCTGGCGCTCGTGTGCGGCAACAGCGTCGTCTGGAAACCGTCGGAGAAGACCCCGCTGACCGCGCTCGCAACGCACGCCCTGTTCGACCGCGCGCTGGCGCGCTTCAGGAAGGATGGCGGCAGCGCGCCGGAAGGGCTCGCCACGGTGCTGCTCGGTGGCCGCGACATCGGCGAAACGCTGGTCGATCATGCGAAGGTGCCGCTGGTGTCGGCCACCGGCTCGACGGCGATGGGCCGCGCGGTCGGCCCGCGGCTCGCCAAGCGGTTCGCGCGCGCGATTCTCGAGCTTGGCGGCAACAACGCGGCGATCGTCGCGCCGACTGCCGATCTCGACCTGACGCTGCGCGGCGTCGCCTTTGCGGCCATGGGCACCGCCGGCCAGCGCTGCACGACGCTGCGTCGCCTGTTCGTCCATGACAGCGTGTATGACAGCTTCGTGCCGCGGCTGACGCGCGCCTATGCCTCCGTGACGGTCGGCAATCCCCTCGAAAACGGCACGCTGGTCGGTCCGCTGATCGACGGTGCGGCGTATCGCGCCATGCAAGGCGCGCTCGAAGCGGTCAGGGCGGCCGGCGGCAAAATCCACGGCGGAGAACGGGTTGCGATCGATGGCGCGGCCGACGCCCATTACGTCCGCCCGGCGCTGGTCGAGATCGCCTCTCAGACCGGACCGGTCGAGCACGAGACTTTCGCCCCGATCCTCTACGTGATCAGATACCGCGACTTCGATGCCGTGCTCGAGTTGCACAACGCCGTTCCGCAAGGACTGTCGTCGTCGATCTTCACCAATGATTTGCGCGAGGCGGAAACCTTCCTGTCGGCACGCGGCTCCGATTGCGGCATCGCGAATGTGAATATCGGCCCGTCCGGCGCGGAGATCGGCGGCGCATTCGGCGGCGAAAAGGACACCGGCGGCGGCCGCGAGTCCGGCTCCGATGCTTGGAAGGCCTATATGCGCCGCGCCACCAACACCATCAATTACGGCCGGACGTTGCCGCTCGCGCAGGGCGTCAAGTTCGACGTGGTGTGAGAAAGATCGAGACGTGAACGTTCCCGTTGCTATGCCGTCGTCGTTCCGGCGGTCGAGCCGCCCTTCCGGCAGGCCTCGCGCGACATGGGGCGGGATCAATGTTGGGCGCCGGTCGGAGGTCAAAGGCCGCGCGGTAGGGGCCGGATCGCCCGGCAACGGAACGCGGCCTTCACTCACTTATCCGCCAGTCGATAGGCTGGCGAGTTTCGCAGCGAGGTCGCCAATGCTGAATGGCTTGACCATCCGCGGAAGATCAGGCGCGACGCCCTCGCTTTCCGCGTAGCCCGACACCAAGAGCACCTGCGTTCCAGGCACTTGTGCGCGTACGAGCCGAGCCAAATCAGTGCCGTTCATTCCCGTCATCAAATGATCGGTAACAAGGAGCTGGGGTTTGACGCCGCCGCCGATCAGCCGGATTGCTTCTTCCGCCGAGGCAGCTTCGAGAACCGCGTATCCAAGGTCCGTTAGCATGTCGGCGGCTGCTGCACGAACGAGAGGCTCGTCATCGACGAGAAGGGCGGTCCCGAGCGCGCCGCCGCTGGGCACCGATGCCGGCTGCTGGTTCTCCGACGCCACAGGCTCATCGGTCGATGGAAGCCACATTTCTATATTCGTGCCCACCCCAGGCCGGCTTTGAATGGTCAGCGCGCCGCCCAGTTGCGATGCCAGGCCGTGAGCCATCGATAGACCGAGACCCGTGCCTTTTCCGATGCCCTTGGTCGAGAAGAATGGCTCGATCGCCCGGGCCTTCACGGATTCGTCCATGCCGACGCCGCTGTCCGCAACGGATAGCCTGACATAGCGTCCAGGCCTCAAGTTGGTCCGATGTCCCGCATCGACCTGTTGGGCGTCTGCGGTAATACGCAACGTGCCGCCATCGGGCATCGCGTCACGCGCATTCACCGCGAGATTGAGGAGCGCCATCTCCAGCTGATTTTCATCGACCTTTGCGGCCGGCAGGTCCTGCTGGATCTCCACAGAGACTTTGACCTGCGGGCCGGACGTGCTGGAGATCAGCTCGCCCATTCCGTGAATCAGGTCCCCGACCCGCGTTGCTCTGGCTTGGAGGGGTTGCCGCCGTGCGAATGCGAGCAGCCGCTGGACGAGAGTCTTGGCCCGATCTGCTGATTGCATCGCTCCGGCGATCAATCGCTGCTCGCGCTCCCCTCCTACGCCTCTGCGCTGCAAGGCGTCGAGGGCTCCGAAGATTGGCGTCAACAGGTTGTTGAAGTCGTGGGCGACTCCGCCGGTAAGCTGACCCATCGCCTCCATTTTCTGCCCTTGGCGGAGCTGCTCCTCCGCCCTTGCGAGCCGCTCCTGCTCCCGAATACGCTCCGTCACGTCATAGACGAACTGATAGGCGCCGATCCGCTCCCCCTTGCTGTTCCGCAAGGTATTGTACTTCATTTCATAGTGGCGACGTTCGCGGTCTCCAAACGCCGCGATTTCGGTGAATTCCTCTCCGGATAGCGCGCGCGCCCAAACCGCGCGCATGGCTTCTCGCTCGATAGGTAGATGCGTCAACAGGTCGAGCATGCATTGCCCGGCCTGTGGACGAATTTTGAATATCTTCTCGAATTCATTAGCCGCGGCCTTGTTGATGGCGAGCCAACGGAATTCCAGGTCTACGACCTGGACGAACGCATCCGTCCCTTCGACAATGTCGGCCAAAACCTTCCTTTCGGCCAGGACCTCGGAGATGCGGCGCTCCAATGTCTCGTTCAGCTCTTTGAGCCTTTCTTCATCAGCCTTGCGCGCAGTGATGTCGATCGCGGTGCCGGTCACTCGCACACAGCGGCCATCGTCATCAAACACGCCGCGTCCCTTCGCAGCGACCCAGCGAACGCGACCGTCTTCTTTGCCGATGGTTCGATACTCAACATCGTAGAGAGCACGCTTATCGGGATCTCGCGCCGCTGCATAAGCTTCGCTGACGAACTCCCGGTCTTCGGGGTGGAGGCCCGAGTAGAACTCCAGCATCGACACGGGGCTGTCTGGCGAGATACCGAACATCGCCTTGACCAAGGGTGGCCAGTGCAGGACCTGGCTGATCTCATCCACGTCCCAGAAGCCGACGTCCGCGTTGGCAGTAGCGAGTCGCAAGCGTTCTTCGTTTTCGCTCAGGGCGACATTCATCGCTCGCAATTCGTCTTCGGCACGGCGACGTTCGGCTTCGACTTCCTCTCTCTCGGTTACATCGACGTTGACGCCAATCATCCCGAGGAATTCACCGGAAGCTCCGAACCGAGGATGCGCGACGGTTTCCAGCACCCGGTATGCTCCTGAGGCGCTGCGGTATCGCCCCTTCAGCTCTACGGGGACGCGTTTCACCATTGCGGCCCCAACCTGTTCGCCGACGGCCCGAGCGTCGTCGGGATGAATGGTCGCCGACCAATCGAAGTCGGAAATGGCTGCTTCCTCTACCCCCCAGAAGCTGCGGAGCAGCCGATTGAGGTGAAGGCATTTGCCGGCGGAGTCGCTTATCCAGATCATGACGGGAGCGTGCTCCGACATGAGACGAAAGCGCAGTTCGGATTCCCTCAATTGCTCTTCCGTCATTATTCTGTCCAGTGACAGGCTCAACTGGCGTGCAATTGTGCTGGCTAGACGTGTCTCCCCCTCGCTGAATTGATGCGGGCACCTATAGTACGTCATGAACTTGCCCATGACGCGTCCGTTGCGGACAAGCGGAATGAAGGCGAGACCACGAATCCCTTCACCCTCGATTACCTTCTTGAGGGCATCAGGTTCGTTCGTATCCCGAATATCAGTCACGAAGATCGGGACCGCATCAGTCGTCTCTAGTGTCCACGGCGAGTGACCGTCTACGGCTTGGCGGTACTCCTCGCTGATCCCCTTCCATGCGACGAAGCGCATGACGGAAGCCGAATCGAAGAGCAGGATCGATGCACGCTCGCAGCCGAGCGCATCGGTGATCGCCTCGAGCGCCGCCTCGTAGACCTCTTGGGCGGATTTCGCAGCCTGTAGGCGCTCTGTCAGGTGGAATAGCGTTCCAAGCTCACGAACAGTCCGCGAAAGCGATTCCGCAGCGCTCTTACGCTCGCTGATGTCTCGGCAAAACGATGCTCCGCCCACGATCGATCCGTTCTCATCGCGCAGCGGGACGACCGTAATCTCCACGGCCAGGCCTCTACCATCTTTGGCCACCCTGACGGTTTCGAAGGGGCCAAAGGATTCGCCAGCGCTCACGCGAGCGATCATGTTCTCGGCGGCTGAACGTTCCGCGTGCGTGACCAGATCCAGCAGGGAACAACCGCCGATCTCCGAAGCCTCGAAGCCCAACAGGCGTTCTGCCGCGGGATTCCACTCGGTGATGATGCCGTCGGTGCGCCAGCACCAGATCGCGTCGGGCGAGCCGGCAAGGATCGCCGAAAGCACCACCGGTCCGGGTCCTCCCTCCATGCGCCGACTTGGCTTTGAGGCGGAAACCGGCCGGTCGGCCCCACTGGACATCTTTATCCCTCCCGGCCACCCTTCGAGAAGACGGCTGCCATACGCCTGTTTTTGAACCCGGCCAACAAAACCTTACCCAACCAAGAGGATTGAAATTGGTTCCAAGAGTGGGCCGGAGAATCCATGCGGGGCAGAGAGCATCAAGCGGGGCCCTCCTGCAGGGGTTGAATCGGACGAAGCGTCAAGCGGTTTCTCAGGCAACTTCGGCTGCGGACATGATACACGTTCATGGACGCCGGACCCGGGCGGCGGGTCCGTGCCGTCCCACATCCGCCACCCTCCCAAAGTAGACAGCACTGCGAGCCGCGACGGCATATGGTGCATGCAGCCAAGCTCCACAGAAGGGACTTTTCATGCCGGGAGTGCTCGAACGCAACAACGTGAAGGTCCGCGGAGCCGGTGAACAGCCGATGATGTTCGCGCATGGCTACGGGTGCGACCAGAACATGTGGCGATTCGTCGCCCCGGCCTTCGAATCGGATTTCAACACCGTGCTGTTCGATCACGTGGGGGCGGGCGGGTCCGACCTCAGCGCCTACAACAAGCGCAAATATTCCAGTCTAGGCGCTTATGCCGATGACGTCGTCGAGATCGGGCGAGGGCTGGAGCTGCACGATGCCGTGTTCGTCGGCCATTCGGTCAGCGCCATGATCGGTGTCCTCGCCTCGCAGAAGGCGCCCGGTATGTTCGGTAAGCTCATCCTAATCGGTCCATCTGCCCGCTACATTGACGACGAGGGGTACGTCGGCGGCTTCAGCGCGAAGCAGATCGAAGAGCTCCTTGAGTTTCTTGAGGCCAACCACATGGGCTGGTCCGCGCAGATGGCCCCCTTGATCATGGGGAATCCTGACCGGCCAGAACTCGCGGAAGAGCTCACGAACAGCTTTTGTCGCACAGATCCGGACATCGCAAAGGCGTTCGCCCGTGTGACCTTTACCTCCGACAACCGCAAGGATCTCGCCGGGGTGACCGTCCCGACTCTCATCCTCCAGTGCAGCGAAGATATCATTGCCTCCGAGGCGGTCGGCGAGTTTGTGAATCGCAACATTCCAAACAGCCGCATGATCGTTCTCAAAGCCACCGGGCACTGCCCGAATCTCAGCGCACCGGACGAAGTCGTCGCCGCCATGCGGACTTTCGTGTGAGCCGCGTTGACATCAACTCGCGCCCGGACTTCGAGGACATGGTGGAGAACGGGCCGTTCGGCTACGTATCTCTGCTACCCAACGGTCGCGTCGGATACGTGAACAGCGCGCTCCTGGAATGGAGCGGATACACGGCTGGCCAGATACTTGGAAGGCCGCTGGTCGAACTTCTGACGGTGCCCGGGCGCATCTACTACGAGACCCATCTTGCTCCTCTGCTTCGGATGCAGGGCTTCTTCTCCGAAGTTGCCCTTGACCTCCTCAAGGACGACGGCGAGCCGCTGTATACGATCGCCAACGCCAAGGAAGCGCGGGACTCAGAGGGAAGGCCGACTTCGATCCGGATCGCGTTCATCAAGTCCATCGATCGTCGCCGGTACGAACAGGAGCTGTTGAGATCACGCGAGATGGCCAGGGCCGCCGCCGAGGCGACCGAGGAGAAGCTGAAGCGAGAGCATCAGATGGCCGAGTTGCGCGAGCAGTTCATCGCCGTGCTTGGTCACGATCTGCGCAACCCTCTTGCCGCGCTCAGCGCTGGCGCTCGAATTCTTGATCGCACGGTGCAGAGCGAGAAGGAGCGCCAGATTATCGCAATGATGCAGACCACGGTCACGCGAATGGCCGGCCTCATCGACGACGTCCTCGATCTCGCGCGCGGCCGCCTCGGCGGCGGAATCGTCGTCGAGCACAAGGCAGGCAAGCCGTTGGAGTCCGTCCTCATCCAGGTCGTGGACGAGTTGCGGCTGGCCTCGCCGGGGCGGGAGATCCTGGTCGATCTCCACGTCAACCGGCCTGTCGATTGCGACAGCTCACGCATCGGGCAGATGCTGTCGAACCTGCTTGGGAACGCCTTGACGCACGGGTCGGCCAGCAAGCCCGTCATAGTCCGTGCGGAGACGCGCGACGAGGCCTTCGAACTGTCGGTCAGCAACGCGGGAGAACGGATTCCCCCCGAGGCCATGGACAAGCTGTTCGAGCCGTTCTTCCGCGGGAAGGCCCGCGCCAGCAGGCAAGGATTGGGGCTTGGCCTCTACATCGCGTCCCAGATCGCTAAGGCGCATGGCGGCGAACTCGTTGCTACGTCAAATCCTGAAGAGACCAGATTCACGTTCACGATGCCCGTGCAAGCGGGGTCGCGTGATCGGATCGATGGTCCGGTGGACAGCATGTGAGCCGACATAGGTGCGCGGTGAGTCTCCGTTATGCCCACCTGCGTTCGAGAGAACGCCAAGTCCCGGGCAACCAGGGCTGACAGCACTGCACCGGCATGAACAGCACGAAATTGGGCAAGCTGAACCATCGCGCCGTCACCGCCGGGCTCATGATTGGTGTCCAGACATTCACGACGGCGATCGCGGCGACGATGCCGACGAGGCAGCTCCGGCGCAGCGACGTGCCGCGGCCTGGACGTCACCCTCGGTCTTCAGGATGAGCCAGCCGGCGCCGAGAAGGCCGTAGCCGAACATCAGGGCGAGACCGGTCAGAACGACTCTGGCGCGGATCTCAAATTCGAGGTGCCCCGCGAGCCGCTGGATAGTCTCACGTGCGTTGTGTCCGGTCCGGCGCGGGTTATGGCCGCAGCGGTTGTTTGGCCGGCGACGCCGTTGCGCGAAACGGCAGGCGGTCATCCCGCAATAGAAGAAGTACAGTTGTGCCGGCGGTCGATGCTTGCCAACTGGGCGAACTCAACAACGTAAAGCGCTTCGCGATATGGGAAATGCATGTGATGAACGCAGCGACCGCCGACATCGCAACCAGCTGGCTGCCGAGTGTTCGCGCGCTCGGCGAGTTACAGGCAACAGCTATTGCTCACCGATCCGCTTTGCGGCAACACGGGAAATCGCTCGGAACATCCACAGGCCGCCCAAGGCACCGGAGATGTCAGCGCCGGGGTCACTGCGGTGCAGCGGAGCGCGGTCGAAACCGGTAGCGCATCGATTCAGCGCCTCATCTGCCCAGCTTTTGTCGCGCGATTCGACGCGGCTCAAGGACGAGGTCGTGCATTTCCTGCACAGCGTTCGGGCATGACGCTGGCCTACGATGGCGAGAGTTGGAAACAACACCGCCCAACGGAGTGAAGGAACTTTCAGCGCCGAAGCGTCAGCTTGCGTTGCGCCAGCGCGCCTGGCGCGAGGCGACGGATACGGTGTCGAGAAAGCGATCGATATCCTCCTCGCTGGTGTAGACGTGAGGGGCAACGCGGTTGATGGCATCGAGGCACCTCGCCTCCAGGTCCGCCCGCGCGTAATCGCGATCGACCACTGCGGCGGCGATATTGGCGTCGGCGAGACGATCGTTTAGCTCGACCGGCACGATAGCGCTGGCTGTGAAAGTGAGGAACGCGGCATTCGCTGCATCCTCCTCGAACACGGTCACCCCAGGAATGGCCGTCAGCCCTGCACGGAGGCGGACAAGACGCACGCGGATCACGTCGTCGATGTTCTCGATCCCGCATTCCAGGGCACGCGTCATTGCCGCACCCAGCCCGAGCCTGCCGGCAACCGAAAATTCGTAAGTTTCGAAGCGTTGCGCATCGGCCCGTGTGGCATAGCTGTCGATCGATGTCCAGTTGGAGCCGACTTGGCTCAGAACCGGAGGATCACCAAGCCGCTCCAGGGCACGATCAGAGAGCGCCATGATCGCTTCGCCGCGCGGACCACGCAGCCACTTGCGGCTTGGCGCCACCAGCACATCGGCACCGGTACTTGCCATCCCTGCAGGCAATCGTCCAACCGCCTGCGCGCCGTCGACGAATAAAAGGCACCCCTCCGGCCGCGGCAGTGCGGCGATGAGTTCCACGGGCTGTCGTACGCCCGATCCGCTCGCCACCACCGGGAGGCAGATCGCCACCGTCCGCTCGTCGATCAGTTCGCCGACGCGCTCGACATCGATGCGGCCGGTGCGCTCGTCGACCGGCATGATGTCGATCGCGATGCCGTCGATCAGACGCCGTTTCATCAGATTGAGGACGTTGCCGGCCCATTCCGAACGCGCAACCAGCACGCGCGCCCCGCGCTTTATCGGCATGGCTAGGAACGCCATGGCCCACATCGTGCCGGCGCTGCCCCCGAATGCGACATTGTGCGGGCGGCATTGCAGGAGTTCGGCGGCGACAGCACGGACGCCATGGAGTTCGTCCTGCGCCCGCGCGGCCGCCCAGTGCGGACCGATACTTGCCTCCTCGGCAAGGTGACGCATGACCGTCTCGGTCACGATGCGTGGCGGCAGTCCGGCGCCGGCCGCATTCAGATGAATCACCGTTGCCGCGCCGGGCGTATCGGCGCGAAACGCGACTGCGTCGAAATGGTCGCGGGAAGGGGCGATGCGCATGGTCGTTTCTCTCCTTGGTGTTGTGCCGGCGTGTCATTGGCGACCGCGGCCGGAGCGATGAGATCGAAATCGTCATCAGTTCCGAATTATTGTTCGAGCATGGTCTCCGTGCAGACGCCTCTGGCGCCTGTTGCGACCGAAGACCGCTGCGTGCTTCTCGGAATCATGATTGGAATCTCATTGGCGCAATATCTTGGACAGGAAAATGCGTGCGCGCTCGGTCGAAGGCTGCGCGAAGAAGACGGAGCTCGGAGCCTCCTCCAGGATACGCCCGCCGTCCATGAACACGACACGACCGGCAACATGGCGCGCAAACCCCATCTCGTGGGTCACGACCATCATGGTCATGCCGTCGCGCGCGAGCTCGGTCATGACGTCGAGCACATCCTTGATCATTTCAGGGTCGAGCGCCGACGTCGGTTCGTCGAACAGCATCGCGATCGGATCCATGGCCAGCGCGCGGGCGATGGCGACGCGTTGCTGCTGGCCACCCGAGAGCTGGGCGGGATGGCAACCGGCCTTGTCGTCCAGGCCGACGCGGCGGAGCAGCATCATGGCTTTGTCGCTCGCCTCGACCTTCGACCGGCGCAACACCTTGACCTGTGCCAGCGTGATGTTCTCGAGCACCGACAAATGCGGATAAAGCTCGAAGTGCTGGAACACCATGCCGATCCGGCTTCGGAGCCGGGTGAGGTCGGTACGGCGGTCGCCCACGGGCACACCGTCGACCACGATCGTCCCGCTCTGGAAGGTCTCGAGGCCGTTGACGCATTTCAGCAGGGTTGACTTGCCCGATCCCGACGGTCCGCAAACCACGACAGCCTCGCCTTTCCGAATGCTCATGGAGCAGTCGTTCAAGACTTCCAGCGCGCCGTAACTCTTGGAAATTCCGATAATCTCGATCGTCGCGGGTTGCTCGACGGATGCGTCTGCGATCGGGGATACCTTGCGGAGGGCAGAGATGCTCATGGACTTAGCGGCGACCTGTTGAGAAACTGGATTGATTGGGAGGCTGCGAAACAGAGCGTGAAGTAGACGATGACTGCGAACAGATAGAATTCGACCAGATGTCCGTCCCGATTCGCCGTCACCGAGATTGCCGTCATGAAGTCGTGCAGGCCGACGACATAGACCAGCGAAGTATCCTGAAACAGGGCGATGCTCTGCGACAACAGGATCGGCAGCATCTTCCGGATCGCTTGTGGCAGGATCACGAAGCGGTAGGCTTGAAACGGGCCGAGTCCGGATGCGAGGGCGGCGGCGAGCTGCTGCTTCGGCACGCTTTGGATGCCGGCGCGGATGATCTCGGCATAATAGGCGGCCTCGAAGATGACGAAGGCGATGAGCGCCGAGGTGAACGCGCCGATCGGGCGTCCGATCACCAGCGGCACCAGGAGATAGAACCAGAAGATCACCATGATCAGGGGCACCGAGCGCAGCCCGTTCACATAGCCTGCCGCGATGGCGGCGATCGGCCGTGATCCGGCGATACGCATGACCGCGAGGATGGTGCCGAGCAGCCCTCCGCCGGCCATCGCCAGCAGCAACAGGCCGAAGCTCGTCTGCAGCCCATCCCAGAGAAACGGCGCCACGGCCTTGAAGAGATCGGGATCGAGATCGTTCATCAATCAGGTCCGTCCCATCAAACCGGGAATGGCGACACAGCGCTCGACGGCACGCAGCGCGGCGATCACCGCTGTCGTCAAAACGACGTAGGTCAGCGTCGCCGCGGTGAATGCCTCGATGCCGTGAAACGTCGCGCTCTCGATCTGGCGGCTCTGGCCGGTCAGTTCGAGCAGGCCGATCGTCAGCGCGAGCGAGGAGTTCTTGACTACGTTGAGAAATTCGGATGTCAGCGGCGGCAGGACGTTCCGCGCAGCGATCGGCAGCAGGATGTAACGATAGCTCTGCGCCAGCGTGAGACCGCTCGCCGCCGCGGCCATCGCCTGGCCACGCCCGATCGCCTGGATGCCGGCGCGGGTCTGCTCGGCAACGCGCGCCGCCGTGAACAGGCCGAGACCGATGACCGCCGTCCAGTATTCCGGCAGCGGCAGGTCGCGCTTGATCCAGTTGCCGATTGGCGTTGGCAGCAGTTCCGGCAGCACGAAATACCAGACGAACAATTGCAGCAGCAGCGGGATGTTGCGGAACGTCTCGACATAGGCCGTTCCGATCAGCCGTGGCGTACGGCCGGGCAGTGTCCTGATGATGCCGACCGTCACGCCAACGAGCAAGGCCAGCACCCAGGCCGCGCCCGCGACGAGCAGGGTCCATCCCAGTCCCGCCAGCAGCCAGCCGAGATACGGCTGGGAGACCAGAACGCTCCAGTCCCAACGATAGGTCATTGCGGCAGAGCCTGGATCGCGAAGGCGGTCTTGAGCTCGGGCTCGATCTCGATGCCGAGTGGGCCGAACCATTTGGTGTAGAGCGTCTCGGCCTCGGGCGAGCGGAACGCATCGGCGAAGGCGCGCTTCACGAGCAGGGCAAACTCCATGTCCCCGCGCTGCATCATGGCAGAATAGGGATCGTAAGTGAGCAAGCGCCCGATCACCTTGAGCGCTCCCTTCGGCTGCGCCTTGGTCGCCGCGTAGACCTTGATCTGGCCGCCATCGGCGGCAAAGCCGTCCACCCGCCCGTTGGTTACGAGCAATGCGCCTTCTCCGAGATCCTTGGCATAGACCAGCTCGATGCCGAGCTTCTCGGTCTCGTTCAGCATCCGCAAGGATTGCTCGTTGCTGGATCCCTGGAGCACGGCCACGCGCTTGCCCTTCAGGTCTTCGACTTCCCGGGCCGCGTTGTCAGCCTTGACCATGACTTGCGTGCCCGTGATGTAGAAGATCGGTGAGAACTCCACCTGCTCCTGGCGGGAGAGCGTGTTGGTGGTCGTCCCGCATTCCAGGTCGATGGTGCCGTTGGCGACCAGCGCAATGCGGTTCGTGGTGTTGATCGGCACATACTTGACCTCGAGGCCTGGCATCTCGAGCCGGGCCTTCACCGCCTCGACGACCTTCATGCAGAGGTCGATGGAATAGCCCTCGACCTTCTGGTCACGGTCGATGAAAGAGTAGGGGGCGGATGCTTCGCGATGACCGATGGTGATTGCGTTGCGCGCAGCGATGCGTTTCAGGATCGGGCTGTCGCCCGGGCCGGCGGCCTCGGCCGGGCCGGCCAGGGCGAGGGCGCCAAGCAGGCCGACGATCGAGCAATACCAAAAGCTACGCTCTTGCATGGAGGTCTCCTCAGAATGATGGCCGCGCGTCGCCGCTCGCCGCGACGGCTGCACAGCCGGCTGGCGATTGGGAAGTGCCAAGAGATGTCCCAGATGAGGTCAACACCCGGTTCGGCCGAAATCGACTGAGCCGGGATCAAGAAGAGATTAACCGTGGCCAAGCGGCTCGGCCAATGCCGATCGCTCGGTCTGCGATGCGAAATTCGCATGATGCATCGCGAGTGTGACGTGGCATCATCTTGGTGAGGTGGTGGGCGGCTGTTTCGGCTGGAGGGGCTGCAATGCTCGACATACGTTGGCTCGAAGACTTCATCGTGGTCGCCGAGACCCGCAACATCACCAAGGCTGCCGAACTCCGTAATGTGACGCAGTCAGGCCTCAGTCGCCGCATCCAGTCGCTGGAGAACTGGGCGGGCGCGGCCCTGATCGACCGCCGCCATGCCCCGCTCGAACTCACCGAGGCCGGCCACAAGTTGCTGGATGTCGCCAACGAAGCGCTCGGTCGCCTGAACGGCATCCGTCGCACGATCCGCGAAGACCAGAACGAGCGCTTGCGAAGCATTCGCTTCGCGGCGCCGCATATTCTGTCGGTCACCTTTTTTCCGCGCTGGCTGCTGGCCATCCAGGCGAAGCTCGGCTCCACCCGCCTGTCCGTCACCTCCGACAATCTGCCGGGTTGCGCCAATCTGTTTGAAGACGGAGCGGTCGACTTCGTGGTCTGTCTTGTCGATGCAGAAGGGGCGATTCTCCGCGGCGCGGGTCGGCCATTGACCATCGAGCGCTGCGCATCGATCTCGATCGGCAAGGAGCGGCTGATTCCGCTCTCGGCCCCGGCCGCCGACGGCAAGCCGCTGCACCGGCTCGACCTCAACCCGCGGCTCTCCACATCCTATCTCGCCTATAGCCGTGAATGCTCGCTCGGTTGGGCGGTCGAAGACCTCATCGCGCGACGGCCGGACTTGGTGCAGCTCCATAGCTTGTACGACAACTCCCTGGCCGATGGCCTGAGGACCATGGCGCTTGCAGGCCTGGGCGTCGCCTGGCTGCCGCTGACGACCACGCATAACGACATCATTCGCGGCAAGCTGGTGCGAACCGGCGATCCGCAACTCGCCATCGATCTCGATATTCGGCTCTATCGTCCTGCGCAGCGGCTGGCGAAGAAGGCCGAGGAGCTCTGGTCCCGGTTGACGACCGAAGGTCTGGGAGCTCTGCTGGCGCCCGCTGCTTTTCCTCCTGACATCGCCACGACGATTCACAGTGAGGATCCGCAGACGATTCGGCAGTGACCGGCGCGTCTGCCCCGCACGTTCAGCTCGAACGTTTGTCTAACGCTTTGTTGTCGTCGGCAGGCGACGGGCAGTGTTCGGCTGCGTCGTTCACGTCACAACGTTTGCTTGTTATGACGGCAGCTTGCACGACCTCATGCCGCGGATATGAGCGAATATCGGCCTGATGCGAAGTTGTCATGGCCGAATTCGTCTTCGGAATTGGACAAAGCATTTCGCGCCGCAATAATTCGAGCATCGCAATTGCAGCAAAGGGGCTGGCGCGATGTTCGATCGACGTGGCTTCATCGCATCAGGTGGCGTTCTTGCGCTCGTACCCGGCGGCGCCGCCGCTGCGCCCGCGACGGATGCGAGCACGAAGGCCAGTCTCCCTGTGGCCTCCGACGCGACCGTAGAACCTCTTTATGCTCTGACGCCGAGTGAGGCGGAATTTCTGGCGGCCGTCGTCGATGCCCTCATTCCGGCCGATGACCTGTCGCCATCCGGTTCCGAGTGCGGCGTCGTCACCTTCATCGATCGACAACTCGCCGGCGCCTATGGCGCCGGGGCGCGGCTTTATCAAGAAGGGCCCTTTCAGCCGAGCAGCGGACAGCCGCAGTTCGGATCGCAGTCGCCGCTCGCACCGCTGGCATTTATCCGGCTCGGCATCGCCGAGCTCGACGCATGGACGGCGGCGCAGCGCGGCGCCCGGGTCAGCCAGCTATCGCCGCCCATGCTGGAGGCGCTGCTGCGCGACGTCGAAGGCGGCAAGGTCGCTCTTGCGCGCATCGATGCACGCGCGTTCTTTGCTGCGCTGCTGCAGCTCTCGATGGAGGGTTTCTTCGCGGACCCGATCTATGGCGGCAACCGGGGTAAGGCGTCGTGGCGGATGATCGGCTATCCGGGCCTGCCGGCGACCTACGCAAAGGCGATCAAGGAGCATCGGGGACGGCGCTATGAAGCCGAACCTCGATCGATCGCTGACTTCCTCTGATCGATCGGTGAATTGGAGCACATCATGGCAAAGGTCTTGAAGGCGACGGATGCCGTGATTGTCGGCCTCGGATGGACGGGTGCGATCATGGCGCGCGAGCTGACCCGCGCCGGCCTCGAAGTATTGGCGCTGGAGCGCGGACCGGATCGCGACCCGGCCGCCGACTTCGCATTGCCGGCGATCCGCGACGAGCTGCGCTACTCCGTTCGCCAGGAGCTGATGCAGGATCCGAAGATGGAGACGGTTACGCTGCGCCATCGCCTCGACGACGAGGCGAGGCCGGTGCGGCGGTTCGGGGCCTTTCTGCCCGGTGACGGCGTTGGCGGCATGGGTACCCACTGGAACGGCAACACGTTTCGCTTCCTTCCCTCGGACCACAATCTCAGAACGCATCTCACCGAACGTTACGGTCGTGGGCGTATTCCCGACGACATGACGATCCAGGACTGGGGCGTTACCTATGACGAGCTGGAGCCGCACTATGCGCGCTTCGAAGCCATCTGCGGCGTGTCGGGCAAGGCCGGCAATATCCGGGGCAGGATTCAGGCGGGCGGGAATCCCTTCGAAGGGCCGCGCAGCGGCGAATATCCGAACGCACCGCTGGTGTCGTCTCACGCCAACGAGCTGTTCTCGCGCGCGGCGACCGAGCTCGGTCTGCACCCGTTTCCGGCGCCGGCCTCCAACTCCAGCGCGCCCTACCGCAATCCGGAAGGGGCCCAGCTCGGAGCCTGTCAATATTGCGGTCATTGCGATCGGTTCGGATGCGAAGCGAACGCCAAGGCGACGCCGCTGAGCACGCTGGCACTGGCGCTCGGCAAGGCGCCCGGCTTTCGCAAGGTGACCAACGCCTATGCAACGCGCGTGCTCTACGACGCGCAGACGCGACGGGCGACCGGAGTGCGCTACATCGACCTGCGCTCGGGGGAGACCTACGACCAGCCGGCGGAAATCGTCATTCTCTCGGCCTGGGTGTTCGGCAACACCCGCCTGATGCTGCTGTCGGGAATCGGCCAGCCCTACGACCCCCGCACCGGTACCGGCGTGGTCGGCAAGAACTACTGCTACCAGATCCAGCCGACGCTCCAGCTTTTCTTCGAGGCCGAGGAGTTGAACCCGTTCATGGGGGCCGGCGGTCTCGGCATGGTCGTGGACGATTTCAACGGCGACAATTTCGATCACGCCAATCTCGGATTCCTCGGCGGCGGCTACATTTCGCTGAACAGCACTAATGGCCGGCCGATTTCGTTCCGCCCGACGCCGCCCGGAACGCCTACATGGGGCGCGGCTTGGAAACGGGAAACCGCGAAATGGTACCGCAAGACCGCGATGGTGCTCTGCGAGGGCATGAACTACGCATCGCGCACCAATTCGATGGATCTCGATCCGACGTATCGCGACATGTTCGGTCAGCCGCTGCTGCGGATGACGTTCAACTTCACGCAGAACGATCGTGCGATGGCCGATTATCTACTGGCCAAAGCTGCCGAGATCGGTCGCGCGATGAATGCGACCATCGTCGCGCCGCAGCCGCGCAAGGGCGATTTCAACGTCGTCTCCTATCAGTCGAGTCACAACAGCGGTGGCACGATCATGGGGCGCTCGCCCATAAACAGCGTGGTGAACCGTTATCTGCAGAGCTGGGACGCGCACAATCTGTTCGTGCTGGGATCATCGGTCTTCCCGCAAAACGCCGGCTACAACCCGACCGCCGCGGCCGCAGCTACCGCCTATTGGTGCGCGGATGCGCTGGTGAAGACTTACCTCAAATCTCCCGCTCCGATGGTGCAACTGTGACGACACGCTGGATGACTGGACCTGGTCTCGCCGCGCTGCTGTTCGGCATGACGGCAAACGCTCCGATCGCCGCGGCCGACATCGTCGCCGGCAAAGCCCTGTTCGAGCAATGTGCGGCCTGCCACGGCGCGAGCGGCGACGGCACCGAACAGGGCCCGTCGCTTCATGGCGTCGTCGGACGCAAGGCCGGGCAGATGCAGAATTTCCGTTACTCCCGCGCGATGCAGCGCAGCGGGATCGTGTGGAGCGAAGAGACGCTGGCGCGATATCTGTCCGATCCGCAGGATGTTGTTCCCGGCAATCGCATGCCTTTCGGGGGGCTCGCCACGCCCGAGGAGAGCAAGGACGTCGTGAGCTACCTGGAAAGCCTGAAGTAGCCAATCGCCAAAGACCGATCGAACGCATGGCCGGCGCATATCCATGAGCCGGACGCGCCACCCCTTTGCCTGAAGCCAGACCAAGCAACGACAAGATACCCTTTCAAACAAGCAAGAGGACGAGAATGCCGAAGACCCTGATACTTGGATGCTGCTCGACCGGTGCGAAATACACGCCGCTGAACCATCATCCGTCCGGCGATGCCGTGCTCGACCGCATCTGCACCGGCGTCGACATCGCCATCACGGAGGAGGAGATCGCGCACGAGGTGGAGCAGCTGACCAGCCTCGGCTGTCGCTATTATCATTATCATGGCCGCAACCCGCTGACGCGCGAGCAGACCACGGACAACGACACCTATCGCCGGATCAGCCTCCTGGTGCAGCGTATGTCGCCCGACATGTTGATCAGCTTCGGTGCCAGCCGGAATGGCCGGGAAGTGATCCAGCGCATCAGCGCCCATGGCGAGTGGGAGCGGGTCAGCCACGCCGGCCTGTCGCTCGGCGCGGGCGGCGCGCATTTCATCACCATGCAGGCCGCCATCGAGCTGCAGATCGTCTGCGACCTGGAGGATCGCATCGGTCCGCTGACGCGCGAGCTCGTCGACAGCGATCTCTTCCTGCGCGAGGTCGAGCGCTATCAGCCTTCGACCCGTCAGGAGGAGGTGAAGATGAACACCAATTCGACAGCGAACGGCAATAATTACGGCCGCTCATCGCCCGCGGTCCAGCTCATTGCTTATGGGCAGGCGGTCGCGGCACGCAGGCGGCTGCATCTGCTCGACGAGATCGAGTGGGTCCAGACGATCCGCAGCTATGCGATGTCGCGCATGGCGATCGCGCGGCACGACGTCAGGCTGGCCGGAGCCGACCAGCTCAACGTCACCCTGCTGTTCGGCTTCTCGCCGAAGCTGCCATTCCCGGAGACCTACGATCATTTCCGGTCCGTCGTCTCCATGGCCAAATCGCTCGAGCGTGATACGCCGGAGGGGGTGCGCAAGCGGAAGGTCTCGATCACGGTCGGAGCCGCGATCCTGCCGCATCATGCTGCCCGCGAGGTGCGGGTCATGGATGTGGGTCCGCTGGCCGGGCGTTCGCTCGACGCCGTGCGCAGGGTGATCGGCTATGCCGCGCAGGACGACAGCGAGGTGGATGTCGTGCGCGTCGGCATGGAGGACACGCCGTTCCTGCTCGGCGACGACGGCAAGATCAAGCCGACCACCAATGTCGAGCTCTGCACCTTGGCGGCCGACACGCTGGATCGTTACGGCGTGGCGGTGCAGACCGATCCATCAAACATCACCGAGCGGCGCGCTCCGTTGATGCGCGCGGCGGCATGATCGGCATTGCGCCGGGCCGGGCTGGCGCGTTTGCGACTACGCCGATCCATGGAGAGTCCTGATGACGCTGACCGTCCTCGTGCCGATCTTCGCGCTGCTCGCGCTGGGCTTTGCCGCTGCCCGGAGTGGGCTGCTCTCGGCCGAGGCGAATGCGGGGCTCCTGAAACTGGTCGCGTGCTTCGCGATCCCGGCATTGCTTTTTCGGTCGCTCGCGGCAGGCGCGCAGGCGTCGAACGGCGGCGAGATCGCGCTGATCTACCTGCTGGGCTGTGCGGCGTTGCTCGTCATCGCCTTCGTCTACGGACGTGCGGCGCTCGGGTTGAGTCTTGCCGAGTGCGTGGTGTTCGGCATGGGCGTGATCTATTCGAACTCGTCGTTGATCGGCGTTCCCATTGCCCAGGCCCTGCTCGGGGACCAAGGCGTCGCGCTGTTGAGCCAGATCATCGCGATTCACACGCTCGTCCTGATCCCCGTGGCCACGCTCTTGCTCGCATTCGGCAGCAGTGCAGGGGGCGGCTCGAAGGCCCTGGTCGCCGCCATCAGCAATCCCATGACGCTGGCTCTGGCGGCCGGTCTTGTCTGGCGCCGAACCGGGCTCGCACTGCCTGAAATGATTGATCACGCCATCGCCATGCTGGCGGCCGCAGCGCCGGCATTGTCGTTGATCGCGCTCGGGGCCACCGTGGCGCGCGTGCCGCTGCCGACCAATTTCGCCGCGCCGGTCGCTTCCGTCGTGTTCAAGCTCATCGTTCACCCGCTGCTGATCTGGTCGATTGCGCATGCGATGGGTCTGCCCCGGGAGCAGATCCTGATCGCGACGATGACGGCGGCGCTGCCGCCCGGCATCAATGTCTATGTCTTGGCCGCGCATTTTGGCCGGCATGCCGAGGACGCCGCGCGCTCCTTCGCGCTGGCGACGACGCTGTCGGCCGTCAGCATTTCCATTGTCGTCCAGGCCGTCGCCTGGCGTTGAGTCAAGCCACGAAAGGGAGAGCAGCATGACACCGACGATTGCGATCATCGCGCCTGGTGCAATGGGGAGCGCCATCGCGACGCGCCTGACCCGGCAGGGCGTCAAGGTCCTCACCTCGCTCGAGGGCCGCGGTGCCGCAAGCCGGCAGCGGGCGGAGGCGGCGGGCATGCATCATGCCGACGATCAGCGCCTGGTGGACGAGGCCAGCGTGATCCTGTCGATCGTGCCGCCAACCGAGGCGAATGCGCTCGCCGAGCGCTTCGCCGCACGCCTCGGACGCGCAGATCACGCGCCGCTCTTCGTCGATTGCAACGCCGTCGGCGTTTCGACCATGGTGGGCATCGATCGCCTGTTTCGGCGCACCGGCGCGCGCCTCATCGACGGCGCCATCATCGGCTTTCCGCCGAAGGCCGATGATCCGGGGCCTGCCTTCTATTTTTCGGGCGATGCAGCGTCAGACCTCAAGGTATTGGCCGAATATGGTCTCGACATCCGCATCGTCGACGGTCCAATCGGCGCGGCCTCGGCATTGAAGTTGTCCTACGCGGGAATTACCAAGGGGCTGGTGGCAATCGCGACCGCGATGGTGCTTGCTGCCGAACGCGCGGGAGCAGGTTCGGCGCTGAAGTCGGAACTGGCGGCGAGCCAGCCGCAACTGTTGGCCCGCTTTGCCAAGACGCTGCCGGACATGTACCCGAAGGCCTACCGCTGGGTCGAAGAGATGCACGCGATCTCCGAATTCATCGGCGGGGATTTCCCGGAAGCGTTGATCTACAGGGGCGCGGCCGGTCTTTATGAGCGGATCGCGGCCGACGTCGCGGGCGATCGTGACGCGTGCAAGCGCATCGATGCGTTCCTCGCGTCGTAGCGATGCGACCGGCGACGGACCGTTAACGCCTGTGCAGGCCAGCCCGACCCTGCGAGTTCCGTGCTTGATGCGGGCACTCGGCGATGCTTGCGGGTAGTGCATCGACTCGCGATGCACATGTCCGTGAAGTCCAGGGAATCGGCTACGGGCGAGAATAATTGATGTTGGCTACCGATGCCAAATGATCTGGGAGACAAGATGCGTCGCTCCGACAACCAGGAATCTTGTCGCGGCTTCGATGCACGATGAGCGGCGTTCTTGTCGGAATGGTCAGCCAACATCAGTGCTTTACTCAGCGATCACTGAGTTCCGGAGGACGCCGATCCCGGAGATTTCGACCTCGACGGTGTCACCGGGCTTCATCCACAGCGGCGGGGTGCGCTTCAAGCCGACACCGCCGGGCGTGCCCGTGACGATGACGTCACCGGGGACCAGCGGGGAGATCGTGGAGATGTAGGCGATCAGCTCGGGGATCGCGGTGATCAGCAGATCGGTCGTCGTGTTCTGCACGACGGCCCCGTTGAGGCGGGTCTGCAATGTGAGCTTTGAGGGATCGGGGATTTCGTCCGTCGTCACCAGCCAAGGGCCGAAGCTGCCGCTATTGGCAAAGGTCTTGCCGGAAAGGAATTGGCTGGTATGGCGCTGCCAGTCGCGGACGCTGCCCTCGTTGTAGCAGGCGTAGCCTGCGATATGGTCGAGCGCTTGGCCGGCCGGGATGTGGCGACCTTCCTTGCCGATCACCAGCGCGAGCTCGCCCTCATAGTCGAAATTGTCGCTGACCTTCGGCCTGACGATCGGCTGCATGTGGCCGACCTGGCTGCAGGCGAAGCGCGCGAACAGCGCCGGCTTCTCGGTTACGGTGCGGCCGGTCTCGGCGACATGGTCCCGGTAGTTTAGACCGACGCAGATGATTTTGTCGGGGTCCGGGATGACCGGGGCGAAGGCGATCTTGTCGATCGCACGGTCGGGCGCGTTGGCTGCGACCAGTGCGGCTGCCTCGAAGACACGATTGGTCTCGAGCAACTGCCGCAGCGAGGCGCAGCCGGGCATGCGCGTACCGAGATCGACGACGCCGTTGTTCTTGACGGCACCAAAGGAGGCGCGGCCGTCGGCGCTGAAAGAAAGCAGCTTCATAAGATATCCTTGGAAATGTGTTCAGGCCGCGGACGGCACGTGGGTGGGATGGATGATGGCGGCGGCGAGCCGGTCGACTTCCGCGTCGTTGCGGGCGGCACCGAGCACGTAGCGGTCGGGCCGGACCAGAGCGGCCTTGAGGCCGTTATCGCGCAGCCAAGTGCCGACGCCAGCGGTCGCGTCGCCGGTGATGATCGACGCGCCGGCATCGCCGAACGCGCGTTGCAACGCGGACGGGATGACGCCGGCGGCCTCGGTGAGCAGGACGTAGGCGTAACCGATGGCGTCGTCGCTGCGACGGCCGTCGGGCAGGGTGAATTGCGGTGCGAGATGTCCGGCCAACGGCAGATCCGACAGCGCAAGACCGGGGCCGAGCAGGGGCTTCTTCACCTCGAGTTTGACAGGCGCGTTCTCGCGGGCCTGGCCGGCGGCGAGGCCGGCGTCGACCGCCTTAGTGTTGATCAAGCCCCCGAGCCGGATGGCGAGCTCGACGAACTCGCGCACATGCGGCTGGCGCTCGCTCTGATAGGTGTCGAGCAGGCGGCCGTCGGCATGGCCGCCAAGGATCGCATTGAGTTTCCAGGCAAGGTTTGCGGCGTCGCGGATGCCGGCGCACATGCCCTGGCCCAGGAAGGGCGGGGTCTGGTGGGCCGAATCACCGGCGAGCAGCAGGCGGCCATCGCGCCATTTCTGCGCGATGGTGGAGTGGAAGGTGTAGACCGCGGCGCGCTCAAGCTCGGCATCCTCGGGCGTGATCCAGCGCGCCAGCAGTTCCCAGACCTTCGCCGGCTGGGTGACGTCTTGCGAATCTTCGTCGGGCAGAACCGTGATCTCCCAGCGCCGGCGCGTGCCGGTGCCTCGTACATAAGTCGCGGGCCGCCTGGGATCGCAATGCTGCAGGCTGTAGTCGCCGAGATCGTCGCGAGCTCGCTTCAGCAGAACGTCCACCACAAGCCAGCGTTCGTGGAAACCAAGATCGTCCATGCCGGAGCCCATGAAGCGGCGCACCAGCGAGCGGGCGCCGTCGCAGCCGATCACATAGCCGGCCCGGACCTCGGTGAGCTGCCCGTTGGATAGGTCTTCGTAGCGCACGCGCACGCCGGTCTCGTCCTGGTCGAGCGCGAACACGTCGCATCGGTTGCGCGTCGTCACGTGCGGCCAACGCCGCATGCCGCCGATCAAAACCTCCTCAAGATCGGGTTGATGAAAGCGATAGCTGAGATTCCAGCCCTGCGGGGTGAGCGTCGGCGGACGCGACCAATCCAGCAGCATGCGGCCCTCGGCGTCGAGAAAGAGCATGCCGGGGCTGAGGATCACCTGCGGCAGGATCGCATTGGCCAGACCGATGGTCTGGAACACGCGCATGCATTCGTCGTCGAAATGTACGGCGCGCGGCAGATGGTAGGCGTGGGCTTCGCGCTCCAGCACTAGCGTCCGCACGCCGCAAAGGCCGAGGAGATTGGCGAGCGTGGCCCCTACGGGCCCGCGGCCGACGATCACGACATCATAGCTCTGAGAAGCGCAACCATCCTGCATGGCGCCATTTGTTTCTCAGCGGCGCTCCGCTTTCAACGTCGAGTCGCCAACTGTCCGCGCAGCGGACAAGGCTGCGCTGCTCGGTGGCCTGTCCGCCAGCCGGACAGCTTCGCGATAATGCTACTCGCGCGCAATCCGGTTTCGCTAGGGAGGAAGCAAAGCCAACAAGGCCGGTCTGCCGAGGCAGTCCAAAGCGGAGGAAATGACGATGCTGCGATCCGTGCTGAGTGCATGTCTTGTTGCGCAATTATTCGCTGCGCCGAGCTTTGCCGCCGACATCAACGTCGGGATCCTTTTGTCCGCGACGGGGCCCGCTGCAGCCATCGGCAGCGCCGAGCGCAACGGCACGGCCTTCGGTCCCGCCGAGATCGCAGGGAAGAAGGTCAACTATCTATTCCTCGATGAAGCTTCCGACGTTACGGCCGCCGTGTCGGCGCTGCGCAAGCTGCATGAGGAGAGCAAGATAGACCTGCTGATCGGGCCGACCACCACGCCGGGCTCCTTCGCGGTCATCGAGCCGGCGGTCGAGTACAAGACGCCCATGATCACGCTCGCGCCAGTCAATGCGCTCGTCGCACCGGTCGACGCCAGGCGGCGTTGGGTGTTCAAGACCACGACCAACGACGATCACGAAGCAACGCCGCTGTTCGCGAACATGAAGAAGTCCGGCGTGAAGAAGCTGGCCCTGATCGGTTTTGGCGACTCCTATGGCGACGCCTGGAGCAAGGTCAGCGCCGACATGGCCAAGGCCGCCGGCATCGAGCTCGTCGCAAACGAGAAGTACGCCCGGACGGACACGACGGTCGTGGGACAGATATTGAAGATCATCGCAGCCGGTCCGGATGCCGTTCTGATCGCGGCCTCGGGTGCGCCGGCGGCGCTTCCGCTGTTGCAATTGCGGGAGAAGGGGTACGAGGGGCAGATCTACGGCACGCTCGGCGCGACATTCGGCGATTTCAAGAAGCTCACAGGTGTCCAGGGCGACGGGATCTTCGTTCCACTGAGCCCCGCCGTCGGCGCCGCGTCCTTCCCCGACGACTATCCCGCGAAGAAGTCCGCATTGGATTTCATCCAGCGCTACGAAGCGAAGTTCGGGCCGGGAAGCCGCAACATCTTCGCGGGAACGGCCTACGATGCTTTGCTTCTGCTCGAGAAGGCCGCCCCGATCGCTCTGAAGACCGCCGAGCCGGGTACGCCCGAGTTCAGAGAGGCCTTGAGAGGCGCGATCGAATCCTTGAAGGGCGTTGCCGGGTCGCGAGGCGTCTACAATTACGGCCGCGACGATCACACCGGGCTGGACCAGAGCGCGTTGGTTCTGGGCAAGCTCGAAAACGGCGAGTGGGTCGCGGTGCGTTGACACCAGCATCCAAGCGGACAGAATTCTATGACTATATCAGACCTGGACGCGCCTACCTACGACGTCGACCTCTACAGCGACGAGGTTCTTCGCGATCCCTATCCTCACTATCGAGCGATCAGGGAGCGCGGCGCCGCCATCTGGCTTCCTCGGCACGATCTCTATGCCTTGGGCCGCTTCGATGACGTCCGAGCGGCGTTGAGGAATCCGACGGTCTTCTCGTCCGCGGAGGGCGTCGCAGCCAATGACACCGTCAACGAAATAGCGCGGGGCACGACTCTTGCGAGCGACGCCCCCTTGCATGACCGGCTTCGGGCGATCATCGGCGCTCCTCTTTCGCCCCGAGCTCTCGAAGAGATCGGTCCACAAATCCGGGCGGAAGCAAGACGGCTCGTTGATGATCTCGTCGAACGGGAGCAATTCGACGCGGTCACGGATCTGGCGCAGCATTTGCCGCTCACGATCGTGTCCAAGTTGGTCGGCCTCGAAGACTACGGCCGTGGCAACATGCTCAGGTGGGCTTCGGCCACCTTCAACGTGCTCGGCACGATGAATGAACGCGGCTGCGCCGCCATGACGGATTTCCGCGAGATGCGCTCCTACCTGAGCGTTCCGGATATTCGCGAACGGTTGCTGCCCGGGAGCTGGGGCAGGCGCATTTTCGAGGCCGCCGATCGTGGCGAGGTCGAGCCGGAGCGTTGTCCTGTCCTGATGCGGGACTATCTCGGGCCCAGCCTGGACACGACGATCTTCGCGACGGCCAATCTGCTCCTGTTGTTCGGCAGACATCCGGATCAATGGGAGCTTGTCCGCAACGATCCCAAGCTGATCCCGAACGCCATCAACGAAGCGCTCCGCCTGGAATCTCCGATCCGAGGCTTCACGCGTCATGCTGCCTCGAACGCTAACGTGGGCGATGCGCATGTTCCTGCAGGAAGCCGGGTACTGCTGCTGTATGCGTCGGCCAACCGTGACGAGCGCAAATGGCAAGATCCGGAGAAGTTCGATGTGCGCCGGCGCGCCAACGACCATCTCGGTTTCGGAAACGGCACGCACATGTGCGCCGGCCTGCATCTCGCCCGTCTCGAAATGACGGCTCTTCTCGAAGTCCTTGTCGAGAAGGTGCGCAGCTTCGATATCGGCGAACCCGTGCTTGCTCTGAACAACGTGCTGCGCGGCCTGGCCTCTCTGCCCGTAAGGGTGAACTAACCGTCGATGGCGATCGCTGCTGCGGCTTGGCGCATTGGCATCACGAACTGCGAAACCGCCTCCTCAAGAGAAAGAGCGGAGCGGATCCAGATGATCGAAATGCAGCCGAAGACGGCTTCGCCTCGGACGATCGACACCGCGATCGACGCCGTCTTGGGATTGTATTCGCCCTCGTTGCGGATCCCGTATCCACGCTCGCGGGTCTCCACGATCATGCGTTCGAGCCAGTCGCGTTCGAGGAAGGGGCGGTCATCCGCCTCGTCGATCCGCCGCAAATGATTGACGATCAAGTTTCGCTCGCGCTCCGCGGAGGCCGCCAGATAGGCCCGACCGGCCGACGTCCGAAGGATGGGCAGGCGTTTGCCGATCATACCGCGGTCGATCGACATTGGACTGCGAGAATGGGTGGTCTCCTGGACCACCATCGCGGCGTTCTCATAGGTGGAAAGGTCGACGGGCCAGATGAGGGTCTTGCTCAACTCGGCGAGGTAGGGCGCCGCCGCCTGGCAGATGACGACGCTAGGATCGTAGCCGTCCCCGAGGCTGGAGGCCAACCGAGTCACCCGATAGCGGTCGTCGCTCGCCGAACGAGCGATATAACCGAGTTCCTCCAAGGTCTCGAGCAGCCGGTAGACGGTCGGCCGGGGAAGATCGAGCGCGCGCGCCACGTCGGCGGCCCTGACGCCGCCGGACCTGTTGACCTCGGTGAGGACGTCCAGCCCGCGCTTGAAGGCGCGTACCCCCGCCGAGGCTTTCAGTCGTCCGTCGCTCGTCCGCTCCTTGGACATTTCTATTTTCGTCCTTGTGCCGCCGGGTGCGGAGGCTCACGATGCTGCAAATGCGATGCTGCCGCAAGGCTTTCGGCACGATCGCACCGCGTCGGAATCAAACTCTGGCGAAGTGGCCGCGCGCGACCAGCGCGTGCGAAGAACACACTGGAGGAACGTGTATGGAGATTTCCGCGCTCGGCTACATCGGCATAGGCTCCTCGCAGCTGGATCAGTGGAGCCACATGGCGACGAAGCTACTCGGCATGCAGCAGGTCGATCGCGGCGGAAAGACGCGGGCTTTCCGGATGGACGACCGTAGGCAACGTTTGATCGTCGACGGCGGCAACGACTCCGGTCTTGCGGTGATGGGCTGGGAAATTCCGACCCCAGCGGAACTTGATCGTCTCGCCGCCAGGCTGGAAAGTCATGGTGTCGTAGTCACGCGCGGATCGCACGCGCTGGCCGATGAACGGCACGTAGGCGACTTGATCCAGTTCGCCGACCCAACTGGCAACCGGCTTGAGGCGTTCTGCGAGCCGTCCCTCGCGACGGATCCGTTCCGACCGGGGAGGCCGATCTCTGGCTTCCGCACCGGCGCCCTCGGAATGGGACACGTCGTCCTGAACGTCGAGAACGTCGATCTTCTGCTGCCGTTCTATCGCGACGTGCTCGGATTCCACGTGTCCGATTTCGGGCTCAAGCCCTACGGCCTGTATTTTTTCCATGTGAACGGACGCCACCACAGCTTTGCGATGGTGGGCTCCGGCCGGAAAGCGCTGCACCACTTCATGGTCGAACTCGGCAGCCTCGACGATGTTGGTCAAGGCTACGATCTTGCGCAGTTGGATGACGGGCGGGTCGCCTATACCTTGGGACGACACACCAACGATCACATGACGTCGTTTTACGTAAACACGCCTTCGGGCTTCTTCATCGAATACGGTTGGGGAGCTCGCGTCATCGATCCGGTTACCTGGCAACCGCATGAGACGTTTGATGGGCCATCGCTCTGGGGGCATGAGCGGCTCTATATGCCCGATGAACAGCGCAAGCGCTTACGCGACATGCGGATTGATGCGGCGCAGCGCGGCGTACGCGCGCCGGATCCAGTCGTGCCGCCTCTGAACTGCGCGTGGCTCGATGCCGTAGTTGCCCGGGAATAGCCTCCGCGCTCGCGTCGGTACAATTTCGGTTGTTCATGCGCGTCGGCTGTTCTCGCCGCGCCCATTCAGACAGTGCGCGGACCCTCGCATGTTCTCTGAAAGATCCAGGTCTGCAATGGCATCCTGGGCGGGCTAACGTCCGAAGCCATCGCCATTCAATGCGGCGTCGCAAGCGTACTGACGTTCAGAAAGAACCTGTACAAGAAACTCGGCATCGTCTCGCAAGCGGAACTGTTCTCGCTCGCGATCCAGGTTTCTGAATCCCTGACGGCTTAGCCCTTGCCGCCGCTTTTACCTTCGGAGTCCGGGAAAACGCGGCTCTGTTATATAAATAGAACACTATTTCAATATGCAATTTTTCGTGGACGCGTGCGGCGCCGGAAGTTTTGGTGCTTGCCAAAATGAAACGCCGTTCTATATTGCTAAAAAATCGAGGATTGCAAAAGGGAGGTCGCGCTGATGGCCGTTGGGTTCAAGATTGTGAAGCGGACGAGGAAGGTTGGCGCCGACATCGTCGAGCGCTTTTCCCGTCTGCCCGTAGCTAACGTGAGCGATGCCATGTCGCGTATGACGGCGGGAGGGGCGAGCCTGCGCCCGATGCATGCCGGCGGCGGGATGGCGGGCGTGGCTTTGACCGTGAAAACGCGTCCCGGCGATAACCTTATGATTCACAAGGCGATGGCTATGGCCGAGCCGGGCGACGTCATCGTGGTCGACGCCGGTGGCGATCTGACCAACGCCCTGATCGGCGAGATGATGCTAACCCGTATCATCGAGAGCAGGATTGCCGGCTTGGTTATCAACGGAGCCGTTCGGGACTCCGCCTTTATCCGCAGCAACGAATTTCCTGTCTTCGCAGCCGGTGTCACTCATCGGGGGCCTTATAAGAACGGACCGGGCGAGATTAACGTGCCGGTCGCATTCGATGGCATGGTTGTCGAGCCTGGCGATCTGATCATCGGAGACGATGACGGCTTGCTCTGCGTTCCGTTTGACGACGTGGACGAAGTCTTGAAAGGGGCTACCGCAAAGCTCGCAGCGGAGCAAAAGCAGATGGCAAACATCAAGGCGGGAACGCACGACGCCTCTTGGGTCGACAAGGCCCTGCGCGAGCTCAAGTGCGAGGGGCTGGACTGAAAGCGTATCACTGGAACAGGGCTTCCGGAGGCGAGGGGCATTGAGGCTTCGCCGCCGGCACCCATCGATGACCTGACAATTGGCTGCAGTCGTTTCACCGACCTCAATTAGAGAAGCGCGCCTATGTCGACGACATCTCCGCATCTTTCCGTGCGTGAAGATTGGTTGAGCTTGAAGACCGAGGAAGTCCTGGAGCCAGCTCAGCCGATCGTCGATGCTCATCACCATCTTTGGGATCGGCCCGGAGCGTGCTACCTGTTTCCGGAATACCTCGCAGATGTGCGTTCGGGCCACGATGTCGTGGCGAGCATCTTTGCGCAATGTAGATCTATGTATCGCGATTCCGGTCCTGACGAGATGCGACCGGTCGGTGAGGTCGAGTTCATCAACGGCGTTGCGGCGCAGTCAGCGTCTGGGATATACGGACACTTCCGCGCTTGCACGGCAATTGTTGGATTTGCTGACCTCACTCTCGGTGCCAAGGTCGCTCCTGTGCTGCAAGCTCTGGTGCGGGCCGGAGGTGATCGCCTCCGAGGCGTGCGCAATACTACGGCGTGGCATGAAGATCCGGCTATCCGCTCAAATCCACAGCCGCCGCCGCCCGGGCTGTTGTCCAACGAAGGGTTTCGCCAAGGTGTCCGATGTTTGGCTCGAGAAAACTTGTCTCTGGATGTTTGGGCCTATCACACCCAACTGAACGAAGTCATAGAGCTCGCACAGCAGAATCCGGACCTCTCCATAATTTTGGATCACGTCGGCGGTCCCCTTGGCCTGGGACCGTATGCCGGGCAGCGCGACGCCGTGTTTTTGGATTGGAGGGCAAGTGTTGCGAAGCTTGCAGCCTTGCCGAACGTGACAGTGAAGCTTGGCGGCCTTGGCATGAAAACGACCGGCTTCGTCTTTCATGAGCAATCTCGGCCACCGGGATCCCGGGAGCTGGCACAAGCCTGGAAGCCTTACATCGAGACGTGCATCGAACTCTTCGGCCCTGTCCGCTGCATGTTCGAAAGCAACTTCCCCGTCGACAAGGGAATGTGCTCGTATCTGATCCTCTGGAACGCCTTCAAGAGAATCGTCGAGACATACAGTCAGCCCGAGAAGCAGGCGTTGTTCAGCGGCACGGCAATGCGCGTGTACCGTATATCGCCGAATATCCTAACGGATCATGCAGCCATGCCTTGAGACGGCGCGAATATCCACGACCCAGAGAAATCAAAACCGCTGGTGATAAAAAACACAAATTGAGGAGACGGCCATGGATGCGAGAAAGATGACGTTGGTCGCCCTTTTAGGCGCCGGCATGTTTATCAATGCTATCGACCGCGGCGCTCTCGGCGTCGCTGCTCCCCAAATGCTTGCTGATCTGAAAATGGATCCTGGTGTCATGGGTCTGGCGCTATCGGCCTTCTATTGCAGCTACATTCTGTTCATGGTCCCGGTCGGGAGATATTCCGACAAGTATGGCGCGAAGGCCGCCTATGGTTGGGCGGCTGCCTTTTGGTCGCTGGCTTCCGCGGCAACGGGGTTGATCCAGGGGTTTTATGGGTTGATGGCCGTGCGTCTTGCCGTTGGTGCCGGCGAGTCGGGTGCCAATCCGCTGGGCGCCAAGGTCATTAATGAAAACTTTGGCTCGGAAGAGCGTGCGAGAGCGATGACCTGGTGTCTGTCCGGCACGAAGCTGGGACTCGCGGCCGTGCCTGTCCTGATGGGCTTCCTGATGGCAACGTGGAATTGGCGCGTCGCTTTCATCGTAACGGGGCTTGCAAGCTTGCTCTGGTGCCTTGCGTGGTACGCTCTTTTCAAAGAGAGCCCCAGGGCGGCTGATGGTGCCGCGAAGAAAGACGAGCAGGTACCGTGGAAGAAATTGCTTGGCAACCGGACGACTTTGGGCCTGATGCTTACCAAGTTTTTCCTCGACTACCTCTGGGTCGTATTCATCAGCTGGTTGCCAACCTACCTGGTCATGGAGCGGGGATTCTCCATCTTGAAAATGGGCCTATATGCTTCGATTCCGTGGATCGTCGGTTTCGTCGCACAGCCAGCCATGGGGCACTTCTCTGATTGGCTCATCAAGAAGGGCGTAAGCGTCACCAACGCGAGGAAATATTGTCTGGTCGGATCGCAACTGGTCGCAGCGCTTGTCATTGCGGTAGGCTTCGTCGAAGACCCGATGATCGCGGTCGCGCTTCTCACCATCAATATTGCAGGTGAGTCAGCGTCAGCCGGCATCATGTGGACGATACTGTCCGAGGTGTCGCCCAAAGGCCTCGGCGGAACGCTGTCCAGCGCCGTCAATACCGTCAGCTCCGTGGCAGGCGTCATGGCGCCGACCGTTACGGGGTTTGTCTATCAATTCACGGGAAGCTTCCAAATGGCCTTGCTCCTCGCCGGATTGGGAATCTTGATATCGGCGTGCTCAATTCTCTTCATCGTTCCGGAAATCCGGCCCATAGAGCTCGGCGACGAAAACGAGGAACTGTCGACCGGCGCACTGGTGCAGGGTGGGGGAGCTCGATGAAACGAACTCCTCGCGGCGCTAACCGGCACGCTTTAGTGAAAGGCGCATCGGCTAGGTCGCGTGTGAGAACATCGGCATCCCCGGCGTATCGAGTGTCGCCTGCAGGAGCGATCCGGTTCGGCTCTCAGTGATGAAGAGGGTTTTTTGCTCGGGACCACCGAACGCGAGGTTGGTCGTCCCCACGCCGGCGCAGGAAACGATGCGATCCAGCGGCTCAGCCACCGGGGAAAGACGCCACACCGAACCAAAGCCGGTGTGGCAGATCAGCAGGTTTCCTGCGCTGTCGAACGCCAAGCCGTCTGGGCCTCCGGGGCCGCCGTGCAAATGCGCGAATACACTGACTTTGGTGATCAGGCCGCTGGCCGGTAGCGGGACGCGCCAAATCTGGTTCGCCCGCGTTACTGCGACAAGCAGAAAGCCCTCCTCCGGATCGACGACGATTCCATTTGGGCTCGGTATGGTATTTACAAGACACGTCAATTGGCCTGCGGGCGTCAGCTTCCAGACGCGACCGGTCGGATCGTGCATTCCGGTCTGGCCCTGATCCGTGAAGTAGAGAGCCCCCGTATTTGCAAAGACAAGATCATTCACGCCCTTGAAGCTTTCGCTGGCGGCCGTCTCCAGAAAAGGCGTCACCGATCCGCGCGCAGGATCGAGCAGCATGATCCCCCGCTTGTAGTCCGTAATGAAGATCCTGCCGTCACGATGGATCTTCAGCCCATTCGGCCAACCATCGTATTCGGCGATGAGCTCCCATTGGCCTTCGGATGAAACTCTGAAGATGCGACCGTAGGGAATGTCGGTGATGTAGAGCCGTCCCTCTCGATCGAACGAAGGGCCCTCGAGGAAACAGTCGATCGCACGGCCGCCTTGGTTTGCATCGGCCCACGCGGTACGACGCGGTTTGCGAAACTGATCCGGCAATCGTGTGAAGACGGTCGTCTCGATCCGACGCGGAGGGGCAAAGAAGGTCATTTGGTCACCGGGCGAAAGCCGTAGAGCTCAACGGGGTTATCAACCAAAATGCGCTTAAATGTTGCGTCGCTTCTGATGATGCCACGGCGTCCGGTCCCTGTTCCTATTGAGCCTAGGCATTTTAGATCGCCGTTGCAAGGAAAAAGGAAACGTCGTTTCGTTTTAGGCGGCGGCTCCCGTAGCGCGTCCTGCTGTGCGTTTGCGTCCGCGTTTGCCCGTGGTTGCTGGCGGTGTTCCGCCGCAGGCTGTCGATAGCTTGTGCGCCATTTCAACCAGATGCTCTTTGAGTTGCTCGGCTCGCGCTGCCGTCAGTCGGCTTACAGGTCCGGAGATATTCAAGGATCCCATCAGTACGTTGCCGATGCCGAATATTGGCATCGCGAGAGAGGCCGCATGGGGGTCCGTAACGCCTGACGTGAAGAGCGGAAGTTCGTCATCCGAGAGAGGGCCGGATTCATATTTTCGCAGCACCTGTGCAATTGCAGACTTATCCATCGGGCGCGTGTCACCCGGTTGCACGTGCATGCGGATCCGGCTCGGACTCTCCACGCGAAAGAGACAAAGGCGTTCGTCGCCATTCCTCACATAGAAGGAGGCGGTCTCTCCTGTCTTAGCCGCGAGTTCGTCCAAAACGGGGATGACGTGATCCGAGAGGCTAAAAGCTTGTTGATAGGCGGTTCCAAGACGCAGGGTTTCTGAATCCAGCCGATAGCTCCCGTCGGGTAAGCGCGCCAGCAATCGATACTGCTCGAGGGACACTGCAAGACGCATGATCGTGCTTTTGACCAAGCCGGTTCTCTCAGCAAGGTCGGCTAAACTCAAGGCGCCGTCACCCCGACGGAATGCCGTCAAGACGGCTAGTGCTCGCTCGGCGGCCGAAACGCCCTTGACCGAAGATGCTGCCTCGCTCCGGGTTTGCTTTGCCATCTAAGACCTTCTACTTCCTTCATTTTAGACTGAACACGCCTACTATTGCGGAAAGTAACCTTAGATCCCGAGTCCACCTTCCGCTGCACGTTGCCGCGTACTCGATAGTTGACGCAACCGGGCGCTGCAAGCGCCGTCTGGCACGAGCGAGAATCGGCAAGGCATGGCTAACCTGCTGTTTATCATTCATTTTCTGAGTGCGGGAGGTGGGTCTGTGCAGCGGCCTTCAAAGACCTCTGCTGCCATGATGGCGCGGTCGCCCGGCAGCGGTGGCTTTTGGCTAACGGGGATTGCGTTGCAGTACGGAGTGGTCAGCGCTTGTTCAATTGGAAGACCGCCGCCGCCCGCGGCATCGATCACCGTATTGACGACAAACGCGGCTCGCTCAATCCCTCGATGCTCCTTAACTGCGGCGAGAGCATCCAGCCATTCTCGAGTTCCACCGTGTCGGAGTCTCTCATCGCATCCATTACTCCCTCCCGTGAAATTTTGTCTATCGTCAGTATGGAAGCAGTTGTGTTGGCTGCGATCAGCTCCCGCGCAGGCAGACCAGCAAGGCCTGCGCCGGATGGCGTAACGTCTCTCGGTCGATCAGTTTGACCTGCGAGCGGCAAGAATAGCCGGTCGCGAGCAGGCGGCCGCCCGACGCCCATCTTTCGACATGGCCCCTCCAGCTCATGTCATAGATTTTCTCAGATGTGGCGCGGTGCTCGGCTTCGTGGCCGTAGGTGCCGGCCATCCCGCAGCATCCCGACGACAAAACGCGCAGGCTGGCGCCTGCAGCAGCAAAGGCCGATTGCCAGCTCCGCAGGCTGGTCAAAGCGATCGAGCGCTCCGAGCAATGCGGCAACAGCAGATACTCCTCATTGGATTTCGCGCTCTCGGCAATCGCATCGAGGTGGCCAGCCAACCACTCCTGGACGAGGTGGACAGGAGGCGGCCGGTCGGCTTCCGGCAACATGCCGTATTCGGATCGGTAGGTCAGCGTCATGGATGCGTCGACCCCGACCAGTTCGACGCCGGTAGCGGCGAGGTCGCGCAGCATGGCCGCATTGCGGGACGCGGTCCGGATGAACGCACCGAGAAAGCCGTGGACATGCAGTGGCTTTCCGTTGGGACGGAAGGGCGCCACATACGGCTGGAATCCCATGACTTTCATGAGATCGAGGACTGCCAAAACGATCTCTGGGTCGTACCAGTTGGTGAATGCGTCCTGGACCAGCACCACACTCCGCGCGCGCTCTCCGGCGGAAAGGCCCTTGAGCACATCAGCATTCGCAACCTTGATCCCGCGCGCTTCCAATTCCCGCCGCATCGATAGAGACGAGAATTTCGGCGTATGAACCAACCCAATCCTGCGCATGGCGAGACGGCCGATGGGTGTTGCAAGAACCAGATTATAGAGGCCGCCGATCTTGCTCATCGTTGGCAGCATTGCCTCAAGCGATCCCACCAAGTGATCGCGAACAGGCCGCAGATAGCGCCCGTGATAGAGTTCGAGAAATTTCGCGCGAAAGGTGGGCACGTCCACCTTGATCGGACATTGCCCGCTGCAGGATTTGCATGCGAGGCAGCCGTCCATCGCATCCTTGACTTCATGCGAAAAGTCTTCTTCGGACGACCAGGTGTTACGCATTCTGGCCAGCAAGTCGCGCCAGCCCGATCCCTGTCGCAGGGCAGCGGCTTCGGCTTCGGGATCCACACCCGTGATGGCCAATTGCCGGAGCCATTCGCGGGTGAGGGAAGCCCGTCCTTTTGGCGAATGCCGGCGATCGCGCGTTGCCTTATAGGATGGGCACATCGCCTCGTCGGGATCCCAATTGAAGCAAGCGCCATTGCCGTTGCAATGCAACGCCTCGTCGTAGGCGGTGCGTGTTGGACCGGGGATCGCCCTGTCGAGCTGTCCTCGCGTGACCAGCCCATCGATCGAGAGCAGATGGCCGCCCTCGGGGGCGGCGATCTTTCCGGGATTAAGCTGATTGCGTGGGTCGAACGCTGCCTTGATCGATTGTAGCGAGGGATATAGCGGTCCGAAGAAGCGCGGCGAGAATTCAGAGCGCACGCCTTTGCCATGTTCCCCCCACAGGAGGCCGCCGTATTTCTTGGTGATCCGGACGACGTCTTCCGTCACCTCTCGAATGAGGACCTCCTGTTGTGGATCTTTCATATCGATGGCAGGACGAACGTGAAGCACGCCGGCATCCACGTGGCCGAACATGCCATAGCTCAACCTGCGGGCATCCAGCGCTGCACGAAACTCCGCGATGTAGTCGGCGAGATGCTCGGGCGGGACCGCGGTGTCCTCGACGAACGGGATCGGCCGCTTGTCGCCCTGCATATTACCGAGCAGCCCGACAGATTTCTTTCGCATCTCCCAGATTGCGTTCACCTCGAGGTGGCCGCGTGCAACGGTGAAGCCGCGCCGCCCATGCGAATGGTTCGCTGATGCAAACGCCTGCGTTATCCGGCTAACTGGGTTTTCAACCTCCGCTTCGGAGTTGCCGACGAATTCGACCAGGTTCACACCTGTAGCACGTTGTCCATTGTCCTCCGGGAAGTATTGCCGGACCGAATCCCAGATGACGTCGCCTTGTGCAAGGCCCAGCACCTTCGAGTCGACCGTTTCGATTGAGGCCGCCCCAAACCGCATCAATTCCTGCGCGTCCCGCAGGGCGGCATCGAAGCTGTCATAGCGCACGTTGACCAGCGCGCTGTGTTTTGGAATCGGCACCACGTTCAGTTTTGCTTCCGCAATCAGCGCAAGCGTGCCTTCGCTGCCGCAAAGAATCGAATTGAGGTTGAACCGCCCGGCGTCGTCCCGGATATGCGCCAGATCATAACCCGTGAGACAACGGTTCAACTTCGGGAAATGGGCTGTAATCAAATCCGATTGCTCGCGCTGAATGGTATCGACCAGCCTGTGAACGGCGCCCACGCGATCCTTCCGCTGCTGGATCCGCCGAAGTTCCTCGTCTTCTATCGGCCCCGACGTCCAGACCGTGCCATCCAGTAGGACGCACGTTAGCTCGAGCACGTGATTGCGCGTCTTGCCGTACAAGCAGGAACCCTGGCCGCACGCATCGGTGCTGATCATGCCGCCGATCGTAGCCCGACTGGAGGTCGAAAGTTCTGGCGGGAAAAAAAGCCCATGTCCGGCGAGGGCGGCATTGAGCTGGTCCTTCACGACCCCAGCCTGCACCCGCACCCAGCCCTCCGCCGGATTGATTTCCAGAATCCGGTTCATGTGGCGAGAGACGTCCACCACCACGCCGTTCGTCAGCGACTGACCATTTGTACCAGTCCCGCCGCCCCGCGGTGCGAACACAATGTCCTCGAAGCGCGGATCTCCGACCGCGCGCGCGATGCGCGTCAGGTCCTCGATCGTGCGCGGGAAGATCAGGAGTTGCGGAAGAAGCTGGTAGATCGAGTTGTCGGTCGCCGAGACGATCCGGTCGCCGTATGCCGGCGCAAGGTCGCCCTCGAACCCCCGCACACGAAGTTCCGTTGCGAGATCGATATGCAGGGAAGTCGAGGTCGGTACCTCGGAAATGCGTGGCAGCATTTTGCGTTCCTACCCGTAACCCGCGCAGCGCACTGCTTTTTCATGAAACTTGGGCCCAGGCGATAGTCGAGCGCTTTATCGCCGACGCCATCAAAAATGAAACACCGTTTCAAAAAAGTTTGCAAGTCGTCCTTCTTTGAGTTATTGGGCTTGGGACAGGCCGGGGTAACGCCGGCCGAGGGAGGGATTAGATGCCGAGCAGTCCTGCCGCGTCGACCGGTACAGATTTTACCGCGGTGCAAGAGCGGATCCTGTCCAAGGTGCTTTGGCGGATCGTGCCGTTTCTGCTCCTCTGTTACGTCATCGCCTATCTTGACCGGGTGAACGTCGGGATTGCGAGCCTGACGATGAACAAGGACATCGGGATCTCGCACTCCGAATTCGGGTGGAGCGCCGGGCTTTTCTTTTTTGGCTATTTCCTGGCTGAGGTGCCGAGCAATCTGGCCCTCCAGGCGGTCGGCGCCCGCAAATGGATCGCTCGCATCCTGATTACATGGGGCCTGCTCTCGGCCTGCACCGCGTTCGCAGTCGGGCCTACGAGCTTCGGCGTCATGCGCTTTCTGCTCGGTCTCGGTGAGGCTGGTTTTACGCCGGGTGTATTCCTCTATTTCACGTACTGGTTCCCGGCGCGTGTGCGCGGTACGGCGACAGCCGCGTTTTTGCTCGGCATCCCGATCGCCAACATCATCGGAGCGCCGATATCGAGCTCCCTCTTGGCCCTCGACGGCGTTGCTGGACTACACGGTTGGCAGTGGCTTTTGATCCTCGAGGGTCTGCCTGCGACTGTCCTCGGATTCGTTTGTCTCTTCACGCTCACCGACAAGCCCGAACAAGCCAAATGGCTGACCGAAGAGGAGCGCGCCTGGCTCGTCAGCGCACTTGCGAGTGAGCGTCAGTACATCGCTTCCAAGCATCCCACGAGATTGAGGGACGCATTCACCAATTGGCGCGTTCTTGTGTGCGCGGTCGTCAATTTCTGTGCCATCATTGGTTCGGTCGGGCTCGGACTATGGATGCCGCAGATCCTGAAGGGCTTCGGCTTTGGCGTTGTGACGGTCGGCTTCATCGCTGCTGTCCCCTACATCTGCGGTGCCATCGCGATGATGTTGTGGGCCAGGCTGTCGGATAAGGGCGGAGAGCGAAGCTGGTTCGTGGCCTCGGCCCTCCTTTTGGGCGCCGTTTCTCTGGTCGCTTGCGGTCTGGCGACATCTTCCGCGCTCCTTTCCATCGTAGCTCTCTGCGGCGCGGTCGTCGGGATCATGTGTTACCAATCCACATTCTGGCCGATACCATCCAGCTTCCTGACCGGCAGCGCAGCCGCCGGAGGGATCGCCCTCATTGTCTCGATCGGCAATCTTGGTGGCTTTGTCGGTCCCTACCTTATCGGTGAAATCCGCGAGTCGACGGGTAGCTTTGCGTGGGCACTGATCTCAGTGGGCGCATTTCTGACCTTGGCCGCGATCCTCATTCGGGTCGTCGGGATCAGTCTCCGACAACCGCAGCCGGCAGTGGCTGGCGGCGGCGTCCACCCGATTTCCACTATGTCAAAAGGAGTTTGACGATGAGCGACAAGAAGCAGTTTCGTCTCGGGTTAGTCGGCTACGGTGAAATCGGCAGCACGCTTGGAAAGGGGTTGCGCGAAGCCGGCCTGCAAGAAGTCTTCTGCTACGACAAGTACGCGTTCAATGGCCCCTACGCGGACCTTATACAGGAGCGCGCCAAAGCAGCCGGCGTTACGCTTGTGAAGTCCAACAAGGAACTCGCCGACGCGGCGGAGCTGATCTTCAGTGTAACGCCAGGTTCCGCTTCGCTCGAAAGTGCCGACGCCTTTGCGCCATTTATCACGGATCGGCACACCTTTCTCGACTTCGCGTCCGCGACTCCGAAGATCAAGAAGAGCGTCGCGGCCAAGCTTGCATCAAGCGGCGCGCTTCTCGGCGACGGCTCGATCGAGGGAACGCCGCTTCATGGTTACTCGATGCGCATGCTGTCGAGTGGTCCCGCAGGTGAGCGCGTTCGGGATTGGCTCGTCCCGTGGGGCATGCAGATCGAATTCACCGGGCCAGTTCTCGGCACTGCATCCGGCATCAAGATTATCCGTTCCGTCCTCATCAAGGGCATTGAGGCGCTGACGGACGAGATGCTGCTGGCAGCCCGTCAATACGGGATCGATGAGGTCGTCCTTGCCTCCGCTTCCAAGACGCTCGCGCGGCCCTTCATGGATACGGTCCACAGCCTCACTCCGTCGGGCGTGATCCACGCCAAGCGCCGCGCGGAGGAGCTTGAAATGTCGGCTGATGCCGTCGCAGACGCCGGTGTCGAGCCAATCATGGCGCGCGCGATCGCGGCCCGCCTGCGGTGGAAGGAAAGCTTGGGTCTGAAGGACCACTTCAAGGGCGTTGTGCCGGCCAACTACAAAATCGCTATCGATGCGATCGTCGAGAAGATGCAGAGCAAAGCAAGAGCAGCCGAATAAGGCGACGGATAGGGAGGTGGAAGTGGCGAGCGCTCGAACAGATCTGGACCAGTTTGAAAAGGCGACGATGCGCAAGGTGATCTTGCGCCTCGTACCCTTTTTGATGGTCTGCTATTTCTTTGCGTTGCTGGACCGCGTCAACGTCGGCTTTGCTGCTCTGCAGATGAACAAGGATCTCGGCCTTACTCCCGCGGTGTTCGGCTTCGGCGCGAGCCTTTTTTTCGTATCGTACTTTCTCGTTGAAGTTCCCAGCAATTTGGCGCTTCAGAAGGTGGGCGCCCGACGCTGGATCGCGCGCATCATGATCACGTGGGGCCTTGTGACGGCGTGCATGGCCCTCGTTGTCGGGCCGCATTCGCTTTACGCCATGCGGTTCTTGCTCGGTGCGGCGGAGGCTGGTTTCTTTCCCGGCGCAATCCTCTACCTGACCTATTGGCTTCCGTCGCAATATCGCGCGCGTATCTTGGCGACTTTTACGGTCTCGATTCCGCTTGCGACGTTCCTGGGGTCACCCTTATCCGTCACTCTGCTCGAGCTCGACGGCGCGCTCGGACTGCGCGGCTGGCAGTGGCTCTTTATTCTGGAGGGATTGCCCACCGTGCTTCTCGGCTTTGCCTGTCTGTTCGTCTTGACCGACAAGCCGGCCCAGGCCACGTGGCTCACGACCGAAGAGAGGGAGTGGCTGACGGGGCGCATAGAGGCCGAGGCCGCCATGCGCAAGCCGGTGGGGCATCTCTCGCTTTGGCAATTGGCGACAAACAAGTACTTCCTTGTCATGGCGCTTGTTTGTTCCGGTGCGTCGGCAACCGGGAGCGTCTTGTCGGTATGGCAACCACAGCTTCTGAAGTCGTTCGGATTGACGAACCTGCAAACCGGCTTCGTCAATGCCATTCCCTATGGCATTGCAACGGTCGTGATGGTTCTGTGGGGCCGGCATTCTGACGGAACCGTAGAGCGTCGCTGGCACACCGCTATTCCACTCTTGCTCGCGGCAGGTGGCTTCACCGCACTGGGCCTGACGGGGACTGCGGTCGTTCCAACGATCATAATGGTCACCTGCTGCCTGGTTGGGGCTTATGCCTTCAAAGGCCCATTTTGGGCGCTTTCGGCAAGCTGGCTCTCGGCAAGCACGCTCGCGGCGGGTCTCGCTGGCATCAATGCTATCGCTAATCTGATCGGCGGCGGGCTCATGGTCAACGTGGTCGGCCTCGTCAAACAATGGACAGGCAGTTTCGTTTTGGGAATGTTGCCGCTTGCGCTGCTCTGTGCGGTTGCTGCCATCAGCGTATTGGTGCTCGGCCGGCGCACGACACGCGCGGCGGATACGGATGTTGCGACTGTAAAGCCATGATCGAGCTGGCTACCGACGTCTCGAATAGAGACTGCGCCATGTGAGAATTGGCCCCTCGCTCGCTTCAGCGAGTAGACGCTGCCGCAGCCCATCGTGCCTGCGCGGGCGATCTCTTCCTTGGTGGAGGCCGCTTCGTCGACCAGCAGCGGGATGGACGTGCGGGCCGCGACGCGCGCCATGAACGCCGGCACGTTGTTCGATCAGGGCAACACCCAATTCCCCCAGCCCGGGCATGAAGCGGATGCATTCGGCCTCGGTCCAACCCTGGTTAACATCGACGATCAGGCGGACCTCGTCGCCGAGGCCGGCGCGCAGTGCCGAGCGAGAAACAGCATGAAATTGCGGAGCTTCGTACGTTCCAAGTGGGTTGATCACGCAGCCGATTGGATCGCGGCGCGGAGCGCCGTGACCGGCGAGCCGGTCGCGCTCGTCCCCAACGGCGGCATCGAGATGAGAGATCCGATCGGGTATGGCCGCTCCGCCGGGGGCCCAAACCTGCGAGCGCTTACCTTCCACCAGCGCGCCGACCTCCTGAAGAAAAGATCGGCCAGTTTCTGACAGAGCGGAAAGACGAGTTCTATCGGCTCTCGCTGTCCACAGGCGGCTGCCCGTTGGTCAAAGGCGAGAAGTTGAAGCCGTAAAGCGCTAAATTAGGCGCGTGAAGAGCTGCGCGGTACTTTCCGGCCGAAGCAAATTGATCAACAAAGGTTGGGCGCAATCAGCGCGGTACTGCACGCACTCAACAGGTACTGCAACGGTACCGGGCGGCCCGAAAGACCCGTAGTCGACCTGGCGAGGCAATCACGCAATCTCGGTAACCGATTGGAAAAGTGAGAGAATGCATCGACGATGAATATCTGAACTGCTATCGCCCCGAAAAACGAATAGACCGATCGATGTCCGAAGTGCTAACAGAATCAGCATGTTAGTACATCGTTTTTGCGTTGCACCCATGATGGATTGGACTGACCGGCACTGCCGGGTGTTCCACCGTCATCTGTCGAAGCGGGCCCTGCTCTATACGGAGATGCTGACCACCGGGGCCGTCATTCATGGTGATCGGGAGCGGCTGCTTGGGTTCGACGCGAGCGAGCATCCAGTGGCGCTACAGCTTGGCGGGTCGGATCCGGGCGATCTCGCGAAGGCTGCGCGGATCGGCGAGGAGTTCGGCTATGACGAGGTCAATCTCAACGTCGGGTGCCCATCCGATCGCGTGAAGGACGGCCGCTTCGGCGCCTGCCTGATGGCGGAGCCGGAGCTCGTGGCAAGGTGCGTCGAGGCGATGAAGGGCGCGGTCGCCATTCCCGTCACAGTGAAGTGCCGCATCGGCATCGACGATCAGGATCCGGACGTGTCGCTCGACGCGCTTGCACGGGCCGTCGTGGCTTCAGGCTGCGACACGCTAATCGTGCATGCCCGCAAGGCCTGGCTCAACGGTCTGTCGCCGAAGGAGAACCGTGATATTCCGCCGCTGGACTATGATCGCGTCTATCGTCTCAAACGAGCGATGCCTGACGTGCCCGTCATCATCAATGGCGGTGTCCTGAGCGTCGAGGAGGCGAAGGCACACCTCGATCATGTCGACGGCGTAATGCTCGGCCGTGCCGCATATCAGGAGCCGTGGCGGCTGCTCTCCGTCGATTCCGACATCTTCGGCCAGGCAGCGCCGCATGCGACCATGCAGGACGCATTCGAGGCGATGATGCCCTATATCGAGGCGCAGCTCGCACGCGGCACGCGCCTGCACGCCATCACGCGGCATTTCGTTGGCGCGTTTCATGCTGTCCCCGGCGCACGAGCCTTCCGCCGCCATCTCGCCGAACAGGGCGTGAAGCAGGGAGCCGGCGTCGACGTCTTGCGCGATGCGATCGCAAGAGTCGGGGCCCGTGCGCCGGCGGAGCAAGCTGCCGTGTTCAATGACTCTCAAAATTGGAGTGACTGCGCGCGGACAGAGGGCGCCCCGGAGCGCGTCTAATCGACCGCCGTGCGGGAGCGGCGATGGCTGGCCTGAAGTTCCGGATAGCCGGTGAGCATCAGCTTGTCGGACCGCACACCCCAGCTCTCGAGGCGATCAAGGAAGCTCATGCCGAGCAGATTGGTCTTCATCTGCCCACGCTGGACCACGAGAGCCGGCACCGATTTCTCGACGAGATGGCCGACGGCGAGCCGGTCGATCGTGAGCCGCGCCGCCTTGGTGTGACCGCCCGCGGTTTCGAGGTCGACGTCGTATTCGAGCATCTCGAGCGGCAGCCCGATCGCCTTCGCGGTCTCCCAGGTCAGCACCACCGACGTCGCACCGGTGTCGATCACCATCGGAGCAGCCACGCCGTTGATCTTGGCGCGCAGCGCGAACTCGCCGCCCTGGCCGCGCTCGATCTGTACGGCAGGAGCGGGCGTCGCCGTCTGTGCACGAAACATGTGCGAGACCTTGTGGCTGGCGCGCGCGATCTGATCGGGATCGCCATAGGCGACGACGGCGCCGGCCGTGCCGGCAAGCATCATGAGAACGAGCAGAAAGCGGATCATCGCGCGCCTCCGATTGCACGCAAGCTGGTCAGGTGCGCTTCGGCGATCCCGAGATCGGCTGCAAGCCCGCATCCGCCATGCGCGCCGGCAGCAAAGCCATGAGTGCCAGCCGTTCGGCGCTTTCCATCGCGTGCCACCGCGCGATCTCCGGCAAGGTCCGGCCGCAGCCGAAGCACAGCTTGGTCCTGGGATCGATCATGCAGACGGCGACGCACGGCGTTTCTTTGCTCATGGGGATATAGTGGGGGATCGGCGGGCATCTCTGCAAGCATGTGCTACGATCCCGTCCCCGCGCTCATGATCGGCTTGTGGCGCGGCCTGCGCTTCTCGTCCGGGACCATGGAACTCTCGGGCTGGAGCGGCGGCGCATCCTCCGACAGCGGCGCCAGCGCGCTCATCACGCGCTCCGGCGGGAAGGTGACGATCACCTCGGTGCCGATGCGGAGCTTCGATTTCAGCGTGAATGTGCCGCCATGCAGATCGATCAGGTTCTTGGCGATGGGCAGGCCGAGGCCTGCGCCCTGTTCGGCCGACTTGATCGAGTTTGAACCCTGGCCGAACGAGGCGAGCACGACCGGGATCTCGTCTTGCGGGATGCCAGAACCGGAATCCTTCACCGACAGATACTGTCCGCCTGACGCCGTCCAGCCAGCCTTGAGCCAGATCTCGCCGCCTTGCGGCGTGAACTTGATCGAGTTGGAGAGCAGGTTGAGCACGACCTGGCGGATCGCACGCTCGTCGGCCCAAAGCCGCGGCATGGCCTGCTCGAACACCTCGTGGATGGTGATGCCGCGGCTGGAGGCGCGCAGCTTCATGAGATGATGGCAGTCGGCGACGATGCCCACCAGCGACACCGCCTCCTCGTTCAATTCATAGCGCCCGGCCTCGATCCGCGACAGGTCGAGGATCTCGTTGATGAGGTTGAGCAGGTGCACGCCGGAATTGTGGATGTCCGCCGAATATTCCTTGTAGACCGGCACCGCATGCGCGCCAAAGATCTCGCTCTTCATCACCTCGGAGAAGCCGAGAATGGCATTGAGCGGCGTGCGCAATTCATGGCTCATTTGCGCGAGGAAACGCGATTTAGCCACGTTGGCCGACTCGGCACGGTGGCGGGCTTCGTCGGAGATCGCCTTGGCCTGTTCGAGCTCTCCGATCAACGCGTCCTTCTCTGCGCGCGCCTCGAGCGTAGCGAAGGTCGAGGAGTGCAGGCGATGCGCCAGCAGCACGAAATAGCCTTCGGCGCCGAGCGCGAGGGCCGCCAGGATGTAGTTGTCGAGTGAGCCGCTCATCGCGAAGCTCAAGGCCATCGCGACCGCAACCGGCGCGGTCGCGGCGAGAGCTGCGATCGGGAGATTGGCGGCGAGCATGCTCGACACTGCGATCACCAGCAGCATCAGGAACATCATCAATGTTTCCGTGACGGTGTCGAGCACGGGGTGGATCAGGATCGCCATCCAGCACAGGCCATAGAGCAGGTCGAGCACGACAAAGCGTGTCCGCCAGGCGCGCGTTGCGTTGGGCGAGGCAGGCTCGGCCAGGAAGCGGCTGCAACTGCGGATCATCGCGGCATGGATGCAAATCATGCCGGCGGTCCAGGCCGCGGCCGGGATCGGCTGCATCCATAGTCCGAACAGCACGCCGGTGGCGACCACCAGCAGCATCACGACATAGGAGGCAGAGAGCCTCGTCTGCGCATATTGGCGCAACAGCTCGGCGTCGAAGGCCGGTCGGGTTCCGCTGGTCGACGTTAACTTGTCGCGCGCCTCGCGCACCCGCTGCGCCGCAGCCCTTCGGCTGCTCGCTGATGGAGCGCTGACCGGCTCGGCCGGGAGCTGCACTACCTCAGGCTTTTCAACGGGGTTACTCATCAAGCAACAACGATTCCTGCCCACGTCGGACGCGGGCCTTCTGCATTGTCTATCTCTGGCAAGAAATCCTTAAGAGGTGACTTAAGGAGCTAAAGAATTACGTTAACCGGGCGTTAATTTGGATCGGGCGGCAGCCACTCAGTGCAGCCACGTATGCTGCGCGACATAGACCACGGCGCCGGCCAGGTAGCCCGCAAGCGCAGGCACGGCGATGCGACGGGCGTACCAGAGGAACTCGATCCGCTCGAGGCCCATGGCTGCGACGCCTGCGGCTGATCCGATGATCAGGATCGAGCCGCCGGTGCCGGCGCAATAGGCGATGAACTCCCAGAGGAAGCTGTCCGGCGGATAGTGTGCGAGGTCGTACATGCCCATGGTCGCGGCCACCAGAGGCACGTTGTCGACCAGGGCGCTGAGCAGGCCGAGCACGACGACGATGACGTCCTGGCGCCCGATGCTCGCCTCCAGCCACCTCGCCAGCATCGTCAGAAGGCCGGCATGTTCGAGGCAGGCGACCGCCAGCAGAATGCCGACGAAGAATACGATCGAACCCATGTCGATCCGGGTCAGCGCATGCGCCAGCGAAAGGGGGCGGCGTACATGCTCGTCCTTGTCGCGGTGAACGATTTCGCCGACCAGCCAGACGAGGCCGAGCCCGAGCAGCACACCCATGAAGGGCGGCAGATGCGTGACAGTCTTGAACGCTGGCACCGCGATCAGCACGCCAAGGCCGAGATAGAACATCAGGTTGCGCTCGAACCTGACGACGGCGAGCAACCCGCTGTCCCTTTGCGGCGCCGCGATGCTCTTGCCCCTGAGCGACAGGCTGATGAATGCCAGCGGCACGAGCAGATTGACCAGCGAGGGCAGGAACACCGCGCGCATGATGTTCAATGGCGTGATTTGTCCACCGATCCACAGCATGGTCGTGGTGACGTCGCCGATCACGGTCCACGCGCCGCCGGCATTGGCGGCGATGACGATGACAGAGGCGAACAGCAGGCGGTCGTCGCGCCGGGCGATCAGCCGCTGGATCAGCGAGACCATCACGATCGTCGTGGTCAAATTGTCCAGGATCGCGCTCAGAACGAACGAGACGAAGCCGACCAGCCACATGAGTGCGACTTGACTCGTGGTGTTGATGCGCGAGGTGATGACCTCGAAGCCGTCATGCGCGTCGATCACCTCGACGATCGTCATTGCGCCAATCAGGAAGAACACGATCTGCGCGGTCGAAGCGACGGCTTCGTCGAGCTGATGGTTGATCAGCGCATGATCGCTGATCGTGACTGCGTAGATTGTCCAGAGCAGCCCCGCGCCGAGAAGCGCGGTTGCGGTCTTGCTGATCCCGAGGGGATGCTCGAGCGCGATCGCCGCATAGATCACGACGAAGATTGCGGCGATCGCGGTCAGCAAGGCAGTATCAGGTCAGCGATTGAGGCGCGCGAGAAGGCTCGACGTATCCCAACGCTTGCCGCCCATGTTCTCGACCTCGGCGTAGAACTGGTCGACCAGCGCGGTGACTGGCAGATTGGCGCCGTTGCGGCGGGCCTCGGCCAGCGAGATCGAAAGATCCTTGCGCATCCATTCGACTGCGAAGCCGAAATCGTACTTGTCCTCGTTCATGGTCTTGTAGCGGTTCTCCATCTGCCACGATTGCGCCGCGCCCTTGGAGATGGTCTCGATCACGGCCGCGACGTCGAGACCCGACTTCTTGGCGAAGTGAATACCCTCGGAGAGACCCTGTACGAGCCCGGCGATGCAGATCTGGTTGACCATCTTGGTCAACTGGCCGCTTCCGGCGGGCCCCAGCAGCTTGCACATCCGGGCATAGGCGCCCGTGATGATCGGCTCGGCGCCGGCATAGGCATCGTGGGCGCCGCCGCACATCACCGTCAGCACGCCGTTCTCGGCGCCGGCCTGGCCACCCGAGACGGGAGCGTCGATGAACTTGAAGCCGGCCTTGGTCGCGGCCGCATCGAGCTCGCGCGCGACCTCGGCCGAAGCGGTCGTGTGGTCCACGAAGGTTGCGCCCTTCTTCATGCCGGCAAAGGCACCGTCGGCGCCGATCGTGACCGCGCGCAGATCGTTGTCGTTGCCGACGCAGCACATCACGAAGTCCTGGCCTTCGGCCGCAGCCTTTGGGGTTGCCGCGGTCTTGCCGCCGAACTTGTCCGCCCATTGCTTCGCTTTGGCGGCGGTTCGGTTGTAGACGGTGACCTCATGGCCCCCTTTTTTCACGAGGTGTCCGGCCATGGGGAAGCCCATCACGCCGAGACCGAGGAATGCGACTTTAGCCATGTGTGGTATCCGTAGCTTGAGTTTTACGGTTGCAGCCGGGCGGGGGGACGCCAGCCGGGGGTGCTTGGGTTCCGCCTGATGGGGAACGCGCGCACCATAAACCCTTAAGGGCGGAGGGCAACGGCTTCGTTTGGCGGCCTCCTGTGCTAGGATGGCGGACCTCAAGGACTTGCATAAAAAAGGGAGTGAAGCATGGGCGGCGTGAGTGTTGGCGTGCTCGATCATTTCAACATCCGGACCCGGAATCTGGCTGAGACGGTCCGCTTCTACGAGGAGGTGCTGGGCCTCGAAAAAGGCGCCCGGCCGAATTTCGCCTTCCCGGGGGCCTGGATGTACAGCGAGGGCAAGCCGGTGGTGCACCTCGTCGATATTTCCCCGACCTCCGAGCCACAGAAGCCGGATTCCGGCGTTGTCCACCACGTCGCCTTCGCCAGTCGTGGCTTCGACGGCATGAAGGAGCGTTTGGCGTCCAAGGGCATGAAATTTGACGCCCGCCAAGTGCCCGGGGGCGAACTCTGGCAGATCTTCGTCCACGACCCCAACGGGGTCATGATCGAGCTCAATTACGAGGCGGCCCAGGAGGAGCAGGGGGCCGCGCCCGCCGAGATGGCTGACGATATCGGCAGGCAGTAGCCTTTTGGCCGTTTCCGCTCTAATGGGGCATCCTGATGTCTTGAGCATGATCGGGCCGGAAAACCGCTTCACACTTTTCCGGATCATGCTCTCTCTGGGAGATGCGCTTTGAGCGTGACGCAGCAACAGGTCCTCGACAGCCTGGCCAAAATCAAGTCGCCGCGCGGGGTCGCGCTCACCAACGCCAATGTGCTGAGCGCGATCAGCGCTTCCGAGGGCAAGGTGTTCTTCTCGATCAATGTCGATGCCGCCGAGGCTCGGGCCTGGGAATCCGTCCGCGCCGAAGCCGAGGCCGCCGTGCGCGCCTTGCCCGGTGTCACCACCGTGATGGTCGCTCTGACCGCCGAGCGCAAGGCGGGCGCTGCACCGCCGCCGTCTCCGCAGCCGGGCCGTGGCACCCCCGGCGTGCAGCCGGTCCACGCCCACAAGCCGCCGCCGCAGGGCGGCGCCCAATCGCCGATGGCGCGGCAGTCCGAGATTCCGGGCGTGGCGGCCGTGATCGCGGTGGCTTCCGGCAAGGGCGGCGTCGGCAAGTCGACGACCGCGCTCAATCTGGCGCTGGGCCTTCGCGACCTCGGGCTCAAGGTCGGGTTGCTCGACGCCGATATCTACGGCCCCTCGGTGCCCCGTCTGACGGGCCTGCACGAGAAGCCGGAGCTGGACGGTGAGCGCAAGATGATTCCGCTGCGGCGCTTCGGCCTTGCCATCATGTCGATCGGCTTCCTGGTCGAGGAAGAGACCGCGATGATCTGGCGCGGCCCGATGGTGATGTCGGCGGTGACGCAGATGCTGCGTGACGTCGCGTGGGGCACGCTCGACGTGCTCGTCGTCGACATGCCGCCGGGCACGGGCGATGCCCAGCTCACGCTGGCGCAGAACGTGCCGCTCAAGGGGGCCGTCATCGTCTCGACCCCGCAGGACCTGTCCTTGATCGACGCGCGGCGCGGGCTTGCGATGTTCAAGAAGGTCAACGTGCCCGTGCTCGGCATCGTCGAGAACATGAGCTACTTCCAGTGTCCGCATTGCGGCACGAAATCGGACATCTTCGGCCATGGCGGGGCGCGCCACGAGGCGGAGAAGCTCGGAGTACCATTCCTGGGCGAGATCCCGCTGCACATGGCGATTCGCGCCACCTCGGACGCCGGCAATCCCGTCGTCGACAGCGAGCCTGATGGGCCCCATGCGGCGATCTACCGCGCCATCGCGGGACAGGTCCGCGACCAGCTCAAGGGCGTCATCGCAGCGGCATGAAGCGATTGCTGGGGACATGCGACTTTCGTCGCCCCCCGTCATGCCATTGTCGCGTTCCGCGGAAGTGGCTTCCGTGTTAAACGCCGACCGCAGCGAAGCCCCCTTCGGTTTGACGCAGGCTGGGCCCCGCGTCGCCGGAATGCGCGGCACCAAAGAGGAAGTTCGGGGAAACGCCCCAACAAGGAGAGACCTGAAGATGAAGCGTCGTGATTTCCTGAAAGTGTCGGCAGCGGGTGCGGCGGCGTCAGCCGCGGTGGCCTCGCCGGCGATTGCGCAGTCCTTGCCCGAGATCAAGTGGCGCATGACGTCGAGCTTCCCGAAGTCGCTCGATACCATCTATGGCGGCGGCGAACAGGTGGCGAAGTACGTCGCCGAGATGACCGACAACAAATTCCAGATCCAGGTGTTTGCGGCCGGCGAGATCGTCCCCGGCCTGCAGGCGCTCGACGCGACTTCGAACGGCACGGTCGAGATGTGCCACACGGTGTCGTATTACTATGTCGGCAAGGACCCGACCTGGGCAATCTACGCCTCGGTGCCGTTCGGCCTCAACGCGCGCCAGCAGAACTCCTGGTGGTACCAGGGCGGCGGCGAGCAGCTCGGCAACGAGTTCTTCAAGAAGTCGAACGTGATCGGATTCCCCTGCGGCAACACCGGCACCCAGATGGGTGGTTGGTTCCGCAAGGAGATCAAGACCGTTGCGGATCTGTCCGGCCTGAAATTCCGCATCGGCGGCATTGCCGGCCAGGTGCTTCAGAAGGTCGGCGTGGTGCCCCAGCAGCTCGCCGGCGGCGACATCTATCCAGCGCTGGAGAAGGGCACCATCGACGCGGCCGAGTGGGTCGGTCCGTACGATGACGAGAAGCTCGGCTTCGCCAAGGTCGCCAAGTACTATTACTATCCGGGCTTCTGGGAAGGCGGTCCGATGGTCCACGCCTTCACCAACCTCGACAAATGGAATGCGCTGCCGAAGAACTACCAGGCGATCCTCACCAACGCGACGGCCAACGCCAACAGCTGGATGGCCGCGCGCTACGACATGCAGAACCCGGCCGCGTTGAAGCGTCTGGTCGCGGGCGGCACCCAGCTCCGCCCCTTCACCAACGAAGTGCTCGAGGCCTGCCTCAAGGCGACCAACGAGCTGTGGGGCGAGATCTCGGCGAAGAACGCCGATTTCAAGAAGTCGATCGACGCCATGCAGGCCTACCGCTCCGACGAATATCTGTGGTGGCAGGTCGCCGAATACACCTACGACAGCTTCATGATCCGCTCGCGCACCCGCGGCTGATCTTCGGCTGAAACTGTCGGACTGAATGGCCCGGCCTCGTTCGCGAGGCCGGGCCTTTTTTATCGGCGATGTGGCAGGGCGCATTCAAGATCCGCAAAACAACCCCATGCACAGTAGACGCCTACGAGCGCACGTTGCAGCAGTGAATGCTGCCTCTGGATTGCTTCGCTTCGATCGCGATGACGTCTGGATGGAGTTGAGCTTGACCCGTCGGGCAAAATAGTGGCATGTATCCATAATCGCTTAATCCGAATTTTGTGGGCGCGATGTTCGGGACGATGAGCTTCGGCGCGCACCTCTGAGGCTTTAGTCGCAAGACCGGGCGGCCTGGCCCCGTGTAGAGACCGGCTTTTTCTTTGCCGCAGTGCGATCACGATGGCGTTCGGCGCGTCGCTGCGTCATGCTCCGTTCCAAGCCTCGGCAAGAAGGCTCACAATCACCGTTACACCAGGGGGAGGAAACCATGAAAAGAAGAGACTTCATCAAGGTCACGGGACTTGCTGCGGCCGGTGCCGCCACGCTCGCGGCTCCTGCGATCGCGCAGTCGATGCCGGAGATCAAATGGCGCATGCCGACAAGCTGGCCGAAATCGCTCGACACGCTCTATGGCGGCGCCGAGATGATGAGCAAGATGGTTGCGGAAGCGACCGACAACAAATTCCAGATCCAGACTTTTGCGGCCGGCGAGATCGTGCCAGGCCTTCAAGTGCTGGACGCCGTGCAGAACGCGACGTGCGAGATCGGCCACACCGCATCATACTATTATTTCGGCAAGGACCCGACCTTCACCTTCGGCTCGTCGGTGCCCTTCGGCCCGAACATGCGCATCAACCAGGCCTGGTACATGCAGGGTGGTGGGCGCGAGGTGCTCAACGAGTTCTACAAAAGCTACAACGTCATCTCGCTGCTGGCGGGCAACACCGGCTGCCAGATGGGCGGGTGGTTCAGGAAAGAGATCAACACGCCCGCGGATCTCAGCGGCATGAAATTCCGCATCGGCGGCTTCGCCGGCCGTGTGCTCCAGAAGCTCGGCGTGGTGCCGCAGCAGCTCGCCGGCGGCGACATCTATCCGGCGCTGGAGAAGGGCACCATCGACGCCGCCGAATGGGTCGGCCCCTATGACGACGAGAAGCTCGGATTCTACAAGATCGCGCCGCACTACTACTATCCCGGCTGGTGGGAAGGCGGGCCGATGCTGCTCGCCTTCGTCAACCTCGACAAATGGAACGCGCTGCCGAAATATTACCAGAGCGTGCTCGAGCAGGCCGGCCACACCGCCAACAACTACATGATGGCGCGCTACGACCAGGCCAATCCGCTGGCGCTGAAGAAGCTGCTCGCCAGCGGCACCAAGCTGCACGCGTTCTCGCCACCGATCATGGACGCCTGCTACAAGGCGGCGAAGGAGCTGCACGCCGAAGTCGGCGCGACCAACGCGAACTTCAAGAAGGTCCACGACAGCCTCGCAAAGTTCTCCAGCGACGGCTACGCCTGGTTCCAGGTCGCCGAGGTCGGCTACGACGTCTTCATGGCGCGGCACGCGCAGAGCTGATCGCGGCATCTTCCAAATGCGGCCCCGAAGGCTCCGGGGTTTTTGTTCGAGCGGGGCCCGCCGTGGTAGCAGGACTATCACACATGGGCTTTCTGAACGACCAGCGCGCACGCCTCGTCCTTCGAGACGACCGCTTCCGGCGTCTCCTCAGGACCAGGCTAGACGGCATCGGCGCCCGCTGAAAACGGTTGCCACGCACTCCGCCCTCATCCTGAGGGCCCGCCAGAGGCGGGCGTCTCGAAGGATGCGCCGCAGGGAAACTGCTCTCAAATGCGATAGCCCTGAACGTGATAGGAAATGACGATGAGCTTTGATCCGGACGCGATTGAGAGTGCGTTGTTCAAGGCGTGGTCGCTGTCGACGGCGAGCCAATGGACGGCGGACAATCCTGCGGCAGGTCAACTACGAGCGGCCAGCTGGCTGAACTCAGAGCCGCCTTCCAGAGGCAGCGTATCGCGTCGGGCTAGGGGGCATATGCAATGGCGCCCTGCGCCTGGCCGGAGTTGCCGTGGCGAGCCAGGTGTAAGGGTCGATGCAAAAAAGCCCCGCAGTGCGGGGCCTTCTCTTGTCGGTTCTGACGAGGCCTATCCCCGCGCACCCGGGCCGTACAGCTCGCGCTCGCGGCCGATGTCCTCCGGAGACAACGGCGGGCTCGCCGCATCGAAGTCGCTCCAGCCGGACTTCTGCCAAGCGGAACTGCGCTCCTGAAGGTTGACGGACCTCTCATGAAGAAGTGCGTCCAGGCGTGCGCGATCGTTGTCGGGCACCTTTGCCGAGACGAGTGTACCGCCGCGGCGAACGCCTTCCGCGTAGCGCGATGCGTCCTCCTTGGACACGCCGGCCTGAGTGAGCGCGCCGACGATGCCGCCTGTGGCCGCACCCGCCGCTGCGCCCGCAGCCGTGGAGGCGAGCCATCCCGCGGCTACGACGGGACCGAGACCAGGAATGGCCAGTAGGCCGAGGCCGGCGAGAAGGCCTGCCGCACTGCCGATGCCAGCGCCAATGCCAGCGCCTGTGCCTGCTCCTTCCGCGCGATCGTCGACGCCGTCGCGGTCACGGTCGACTTTGCCGGTCCGTGAACCGTACCAATTGTCGGAATTGTTGGCGACGATGCTGATGTCGGAGTGCGGTACGCCAGCGCTCTCGAGCCGGGTGACAGCCCGCTCGGCGTCGGAATAATTGTCGTAGAGGCGAGAGATGGTGGCTGTCATGTTACCTATTCCTTATTTTGTCGAATTGACGTTGCCCTGGAAGTCGACGCTGACGTCGGTCTTGGTGCCGGCCTTGTCGGCCTTGCCGCGCCAGACCCCTTCGTTGTCCTTCTGCAAGCCGGAGACGTTGGAATAGCCCGCGTCCTCGATCCGCGATTTCGCCTGCCCCTCGGTGAAGCTGTTGCGGCCCGAGACCGGCGCGTTCGAGTTGTTCTTATCGGAGCTATTGACGGCGTTGTTGCCCGGGCCGCTTTGCGCCGGCTGCGACTGAGCGCCCGCGGGCGCAGACGCGAGCAGCAACAAGGTTGCGGCCAATAAACTTAGACGTGACATGTTTTGTCTCCTGCAATGATCGTGCGAGCGACAACAAGCGAGATTCGAATTGGTTGCTAGTGCGGGAAGACGCGGCGTGCTGCAGCACGCTCATGTAACTGCCTTAGCCTTGTTGGGATGGAGGGATCAGAACGGTGTCGAAAAACACCGGCCGGGTTCTGCGAGGAACCACCGCGCGACCCGTTCGTTATGCTGATCATCCCGATTACAAAGGACACGATCATGGACCGCGAACATGTGAAGGGCGCTGCTGACAAGGCAAAAGGCGCCATCAAAGAAGGTGCCGGAAAACTCACCGGCGACAAGGACATGGAAACCGAAGGCAAGATCGATAAGGCGAAGGGATCCGCCCACAACGCGGCGGGTGATGTGAAGGATGCGGCTCGGGACGCCGCTAACGCCCTCAAGAAATAGGCAGAAAGAGCGAAAATCAAAGACTGGCGGCCTCCGGGCGGCCTTTTTTGCGCCGATCGAGACGGCCTAGAAGTTCATGCGCAGCAGTGTCACTGCTGCCTCGCGGGCGATGTAGTTGAAACGCGGCACAGCTCGTTGACACGAAAGCCAAGTACAGTGATCACGCAAGTCCGCGCTCTTGCGCGACGAGATCGTTGCGTTGGCTTCGGTAGACATCACCGACTGGCGGCGACCGTTACATCATTCCCTGAAGGGGACGGTTCAGGTCCGCACCGAATGATATTGCACCGAGATCAATGTAATTATTGTACTCACATCTGCATCGGAGCATATTCCACGCAATCAGGGAATTGCACCCGGGGGTACCCTCGAACCGCAGAGCTAAACAATGCACCCCAGTTATCTCGACCTGTTTCTCGCATTCATCGGATTGTCGTTTGGCGTGCCCTCGGCGCTGCCCCGGCTGTTTTTCCGGAGCGAGGACACATCGCGCCGCCCGACTTCGTAGAGGCTAAGTATTTAAGGTAGCCGGCGCGTGCCGGATAGGCCGCTCGTCTCACCTTGCCGGTCTCAGATGCTGCCGGAAGAACGCCAGCGTGGCCGGGAAATCACGACCTGCGAATAAATTCAGCGAGACTGCGCCGGCTGAGCTGGCGGGCCGGGCAGGTCTGATCGCAAGTTATTAGGGTTGTTACGATCGAATAAGTCCCGCCGAAAAACAGAACCGGTCCCGCTCGGACTGTCGCGCCTGTGAGACCGGTACGCGGACTTCGCGCTACCCTGGGCGAATAAGGGGGCTGTCGTTGCGACGGCCAGCGCGCAAGACACGATTATCGTCAGCCGGCTTTTCATTCTGGGATCCGATAGAGCCGCCGCTACAGAGCGCGGCCACCGTCGTTTTGTGGACGGCGGCCGTGAAAATGCCCGGCTAGAACTTATAGTTCACGCCGAACCGAAGCAGATTGGTTTCGTTCTTTGCGGCCCCGTTGCCAATGGCCGAGATGTAGAGATATTCACCCTTCATGGTCCAGTTCGGCGTGAAGCCATATTCGGCGCCGAGGCCGACTGCTGCGCCCGGACGCCAATGCGACGCGGGACAACTCGTCAGGACGCCGAGGGCGCCGCAGGGAACGCCGTTGACGGTGGTCCCCTTTGCCGTCTCATCGAGAAGCGCCACGCCGCCCGTCGCATAGATCAGCAAGTTATTGAGAGCCGCGCCCGCTCGGATTCTCGCCGTCCCAATTCCCTGGGTCTTCGTTGAGAGATTGATCGTGAACGGCTGAGGTACGCCGGCGATCGTAGGGATGACCGTACCGCTGCCTGTTATGTTGGCCCAGTCAAGATCAGCCTCAGCGCCCATGACCACATAGCCTTGCTGGATTTGTGCTCCGATTGTGCCGCCGATGAATCCGCCGCTCGTATTGAAGCTTCTGCCCGGGTCGAATCCGCCAGCGATCAGGTCGAGCGGATCATGCTTGCCCCATCCATATCCGCCGTTCACGCCGATATACATGCCGGTCCAGTTATAGACGGCAGCCGCAGGAGTGGCGGGCGGCGCCTTGACCGCAAGATCGGCCGCGTCGGCGGCGAATGGGCTGAGCAGTGCAAATCCAGCGGCTGCATATGTTAAAAAGCTCTTCATGATCGTCCCCAAAATTCATCCAAGGAATGCTGACGTGCCCGATAACTTCTTCGACCAGCGCAAACGGACACCTCCAAGCGCCGGCGTCTGTTGTTCAGTCGCGCGTAATTCGCAGCGAGCCATCGCGGTGATCTTGGGGCCTTGATAGAGATCAAGCAGCGCAGCGACGCCGAGTCCGTGGAGCGCTCCGGCGCGCCGTCAATTCCAATATTGCGGAGACGCGCGGAATGGATGGCTAGCGCTTTCAAGTGCTTGTCAGACAAGGTAAGCGCTATTGACGAGCGTAAAATGTCGCCGTGCTCTCCCTGCAACTTCCAGCTTTTATTTGTTCTGCAGATCTCAAGCGGTGTCATGCCACCATAGCGAGAACTGGTTTTGCCGAATGTCGATAGTCTGACCTCAAACTCTTTTCACGATCAACTTTGATATGAGTCAACGCTGATCCGACGAGCGAAGACCAAGTTGCAGCTTTCCATGCTGTCGCGGGAGGTTTTTGCAATGCGCTTTTCAAAAATCGTGTTCGCGATGCTCGCAGCATCGGCGATGTCAGCGCCGACGTTCGCTCAGCAGGCTGCGCCATCGCCAGGCTCGCCCGCCGCCACCATCACCATTCCCGGCGATCAGTTGCCGCCGCCGCCGCAGAAGTTCGGTGGCAAGATTGAGCGCGATGCAAGGAATTCAAAGCCATACTGGCCGGCGCGGGTCGTGCCGCCCGAGGGTGCACCCAACGTGCTGCTCATCATCACCGATGATGCGGGCTACGGCGTGCCGAGCACGTTCGGCGGCGTGATCCCGACGCCCGCACTTGATCGCATCGCGCAGAATGGATTGCGCTATACTAATTTCCATTCGACTGCCTTGTGCTCGCCGACGCGCGCGGCGCTGATTACGGGCCGCAACCATCACTCCGTAGGCTTCGGCGTGATTGCCGAGCAAGCGAGCGGCTATCCGGGTTATGACAGCGTCATCACCAAGGACAAGGCCACGATCGGCCGCATCCTGACCGACAACGGCTATCGCACCGCCTGGTTTGGCAAGAACCACAACACGCCCGAATACCAGGCAAGCCAGGCCGGTCCGTTCGACCAGTGGCCGACCGGCTTGGGTTTCGAATATTTCTACGGCTTTATGGGCGGGGACACCAATCAATGGCAGCCGGGCAACCTCGTCCGCAATACCACGCCGATCCATCCCTACGAAGGCAAGCCCGGCTGGAATTTGATGACGGCAATGGCGGACGAGGCCATCGACTACGTCAATCGGATGAATGCGCTGTCGCCCGATACGCCATTCTTCGTCAAGTTTGCGCCCGGTGCGACCCATGCGCCGCATCATCCCACGCCGGAGTGGGTGAGGAAGATCAGCGACATGCACCTGTTCGATCAGGGCTGGAACAAGCTGCGGGACACCATCTTCGAGAACCAGAAGCGGCTAGGCGTCATCCCGCAGAATGCCAAGCTGACGCCGTGGCCAAAGGACCTGATCAAGGAATGGGATCAGCTCTCGGCCGATGAAAAGAAGCTCTTCATCCGCCAGGCGGAAGTGTTTGCCGCCTATGCAGCTTACGCCGATAACGAGATCGGTCGCGTCATCCAGTCGATTCAGGACATGGGTAAGCTCGACAACACGTTGATCATCTACATCGAGGGTGACAACGGCACCAGTGCGGAAGGCCAACCAAACGGCACGCCGAACGAAGTGGCGATGTTCAACCAGATCAACCCTTCCGTCGAAGAACAGCTCAAGTACTTTTACGACGTCTGGGGCACCGACAAGACCTACAACCACATGTCTATCGGGTGGGCCTGGGCCTTCGATACGCCGTTCTCCTGGACGAAACAGATCGTGTCTCATTTCGGCGGCACGCGGCAGGGCATGGCGATCTCCTGGCCGGCGGTCATCAAGGACAACGGGGGCATCCGAACGCAATTTCACCACGTCATCGACGTCGTGCCGACCATTCTGGAAGCGGCTCGGATCAAGCAGCCTGATTTCGTCGACGGGATCAAGCAAAGCCCCATTGAGGGCGTCAGCATGATGTATACTTTCGATGCCAGTAACGCGAACGCGACTTCGACGCGCAAGACGCAGTATTTCGAGATGTTCGCGGACCGCGCCATCTATGATGACGGCTGGATCGCGAGCACCAAGGTTCTGCGGCCACCTTGGGTCACCATTGCAAAGCTGCCGGCTCCGAGTGACTATCCGTGGGAGCTCTATGACTTGCGGAACGACTGGACGCAGGCCGAGGACGTCGCCACGAAATATCCGGACAAGCTGAAGGAGCTGCAGGCGCTGTTCTGGAAGGAGGCGGAAAAATACCAGGTGCTGCCGCTCGACTCGTCGGTTGCGACGCGGATCATCACGCCGCGCCCGAGTCTCAGCGCCGGCCGGACCAGCTTCGCCTGGACGCGGTCGATGACCGGCACGCCCAATGGCGATGCGCCGAGCCTGCTCAATTCCTCCTACACCTTCAAGGCCGACGTGGACATTCCGCAAGGGGGTGCCGAGGGCGTGCTGGTGACCCAAGGCGGCCGTTTCGGCGGCTATGGTCTCTATGTCCTGAAGAACAAGCCGGTGTTCACCTGGAACCTCGTCGATCTCAAGCGGGTGCGCTGGGAAGGGCCAGAGCTTACACCCGGCAAGCATGTGATCGAGTTTGATTTCAAGTATGACGGCCTCGGCGCCGCCACGATGGTGTTCGGAAATTATAGTGGCATTGGACAGGGCGGCACGGGCACATTGAAAGTGGATGGTCATTTGGTGGCCACGGAGAAGATGGAGCATACGCTGCCCTTCATCCTGCAATGGGACGAGGCGTTCGACATCGGGTCCGACACCGGCTCTCCCGTCGACGACAACGACTATCAGACGCCGTTCACCTTCACCGGCAAGATCAACCGGATCACGCTGGACATCGATCGGCCCAAGCTGAGCCCGGACGACGTCAAGCGGTTGCAGGAAGCCGCTCGCGCGGCCGGCGACGGTCCGACGGCGGATGCTGAAAAGACCGCCTCGACCGAGCCACAAGTCGGCACGGTCGGCCTGAGTCTAGTCGAGAAGATCCAGCTACGCATCGACAAGCGCGAGGGCTGCCGCAAGCAGGCCGAGGCAAAGGCTCTCGGCGTCGTGGACCGGATCAAGTTCATGCAGGAGTGCGTCCAGCAATAGTCTCGGCACGAAACCGGCGGGAAGCCAATGGGCTTCCCGCGGGCCGCAGTTACATGATGTCGCGATCGGAGAAGCTCATGAAGCACGGTCTTTCGATCCTCCTTTCAATGCTTGCACAAATCGCCGCCTTGGCTCCCGGCAGCAGCTTAGCGCGAGGTGCGGCAGAGACGGTGCAGACGATGCTCGCCGCACAGATCCGCTCGCAAGGCTTTGCTTGTGACAAGGCACTCGGAGCAACGCAAGACACGAAGCGCTCGCGCTCCGACCATGCGGTCTGGGTGCTCAAATGCAGCAACGCGAACTATCGGGTGAGCCGTGCGCCCGACATGGCCGCGAAAGTCGAGCCGCTTCGGTGACGAAGTTGGTAGCGTCGCATCGATCGGTCGAGACATGCACAGCGTAACCGATTTGATCCCGGTCACCCCCTCGATTGACCAGCTTGCCCGCATCATCGCCAACGTGGCGGCGCCAGCGTTTTTGCTCGGTGCCGTCGCGGCATTCATTTCTGTCGTGATCTCACGGGTCAACCGGGTGATCGACCGCTCGCAGTTCATTCACGGCATTCCCGCAGGCGACGCTGCAAGGGCATTCCTGAAAGCCGATCTGCCGCGGCTTCGGGAAAGAGCGCGGCTTCTGAACCGGTCGCTGTTCTGCTCCATTGTTGCCGCGATCCTTACGGCCCTCATCATCTTCGTTGCATTCGTTAGCGCCCTCCTGCAGATCGCGCACGAATACGGCGTGGCGATCCTGTTCATGGCGGCCATGCTGATGTTCAGCGCCGCCCTGGTCGATCTGGCGCGCGAAACCAGAATTGCACTTCACGACAATGACCTTCACGTCTAAGCCAAGTAGCGGCGAACGGCTGGAGCTGTAAGCGGAACGTGGCACCAGGGTCGCGAAAGAACCGCAGGCGCGACAAGGTCCGCAAGGCTCGGACACCCGAGCCGGATCGGTCCGCCCTGCAGCCGCTGACCACCCACCGCACCATGAAGCGGCGGATCATTGGCGCGCTTGCTGTTGCGATCGCCGCTGCACTGCTTTGGTTCGAGACAACCAAGATTTTCGTCCAGCCTCCGGAGCCGATCCAATTGGCTTTTGCCGGCAGCAATTCCTGTATGGGTTGCCACCAGACGGAGACACGACTCTGGCAGACGTCGCAGCATCGCCACGCCATGGATCATGCGACCGCGCAAACTGTCCGCGGCGATTTCAACGATGCAGCATTTGACTACGCCGGCACGCGCTCGCGCTTCTTCCGCGAGGGCGGCAAGTTCCTGGTGGAGACCGACGGACTTGACGGCAAGCTCGCCGTCTTCCAGGTGAAATACACCTTCGGCATCGATCCGCTGCAGCAATATCTGATCGAATTTTCGGATGGTCGCGTTCAGGCGCTGTCGATTGCCTGGGATACACGCCCGAGGGAGCAGGGCGGTCAGCGCTGGTTTCATCTTTATCCCGACGGCGACGTCACGCACGCCGATCCCCTGCACTGGACGAAGCTGAACCAGAACTGGAATTTCATGTGCGCGGAGTGCCATTCGACTGACGTGCACAAGGGCTACGACGCCGACAAGGACAGGTTCTCGACCATGTTCTCGGAGATCAGCGTCGGCTGCGAGGCGTGCCACGGCGCGGGTTCGCGGCATGTTGCCTGGGCGCGCGGCAAGCCGGCTTCGCGCGGCCCCGACGACGGTCTGCTCGTCCGCTTCGACGAACGTACCGGCATCGTCTGGTCAGCTTCCGCCGGAACGTTGATGCCTGCACGCAGCGGGCCGGCGCCCGGCTTGCGCAAGGAAGTCGAGACCTGCGGACGCTGTCATGCGCGCCGCGGGCAGCTTTCCGAGGACTGGACGCCGGGACGGCCGCTCGCGGACACGCATCGCGTGTCGCTGCTGGACCGCCAACACTTTCATGCAGACGGGCAGATGCGCGACGACGAGGAGACCTACAACTACGCGCCGTTCAAGCAGAGCAAGATGTTCGCGAAGGGCGTTACCTGCAGCGACTGCCATGATCCGCACAGCGCCGCGCTGAAGGCGCCCGGGGATGGCGTATGCGCGCAATGCCATGCGCCCGACAACTACCAATCACCCGCCCACCACCACCATAGCGATGTCTCGCCGCCACTTGGCTGCCCGTCCTGCCACATGCCGGAGCGGCGCTACATGGTCGTCGACCGGCGCCACGACCACAGCTTCCGTATCCCGCGCCCCGATGTCTCGGTGCAAACGGGCACGCCTAACGCGTGCAACGACTGCCATCGCGACAAGCCCGCGGCCTGGGCGGCCCAGCAGGTCGAGACTTGGTTCGGGCCGGAGCGCCGCGGCTACCAGGACTGGGCGGGTGCATTTCACGCCGCGTGGAGCGAAGCTGCCGGCGCGCAAGCGCAACTCGTCGCGATCGCTACATCCAGTAACGCTCCCGGCTTCGTCCGCGCCAGTGCGCTCGCGGAGCTTCCTGCGCCCGACCTCGACCTGATTCGGCCTTCGCTCTCCGATGCCGATCCGCTCGTGCGGCTCGGCGCACTCGACGGGCTTGAAGGAGCGCCGGTCGATCGGCTCTGGTCGCTCGCCTCCGCGCAACTCAGCGATCCTGTGCGTGGCGTCCGTATCCGCGCTGCTGAGCTTCTCGCCGCGGTGCCTGCGGCGCGCCAGCCGCTTACCGATCGCGACAAGTTCGCACGGGCCGCGGAGGAGTACGTCGTCGCGCAACGGCTGAATGCCGACCGTCCGGAGGCGCGTACCGCGCTCGGCAATTTCTTCGCGCGACAGGGCAATGCTGGCAGCGCGGAAGCCGAATATCGGTCCGCGCTCAGGCTCGATCCGACATTTGCACCCGCGACCATTAACCTCGCCGATCTCTATAGACAGCTGGGAAAAGACCACGACGGCGAGGAGGTTCTTCGCGATGCCCTATCCAGATCGCCGCAGGATGCTCCGCTCCATCACGCACTCGGCTTGACCCTCGTGCGCGAGAAGCGGCCCGACCAAGCGCTCGACCAGTTGCGAACTGCCGCGACCCTAGATCCCGGTCAATCTCACTATGCCTACGTCTATGCAATCGCGTTGCATTCAGCTGGACGCCGCGAAGAAGCGTCCGCCGTGCTGAAGGAAAACCTGCAAAGACATCCGAACGATAGGGAGACACTCTCGGCCGTCTTGGCCATGAGCCGCGAGGCGAAAGATTTCGATTCGGCACGAGAGTATGCGGAGCGGCTTCGCCAGCTAGCGCCAAACGATCAAGCAGTATCGCTCCTTATCGACGAGCTTCGCCGCCAAGCATTGGGCCGCTAGCCGGCGGCGTGGGCCAGTGTCGCCGTCACGTAGACGGCGGCGGCCAGCGCGAACTTGATGATTTGCATGCGTTACTGCTGTCGGGGACCCGGAAGCTTCAGAATGGGAACGGCAATTCGCTGTTACCGAGGCTGTCAAATCCCGCGCCCGTTGCAGGTCCGGTGCGGTAGTGGCCATTGTAATAGCCGAGGGCAGGGCGGTCTTTTGGCCGCGGCGGACAGGCCAGATCGGGGCGGTCGGCGAGAAGTGGCCGGCGCTCCCGATAGCGCGTCGGCCAGCAATTGCAGTTCTGGTCGCACACCATCCGTACCGCGACGGTCGGCGGCTGATCATCGTGATGGACGGCGGAGCCGCCAGCCGCGAGCAGTGCGACGTTGATAACGCCAACGAACAAATTGACCATGTCCTGATCTCCGGGGGATGCAGTGAAGCGCCACTGTTTCGCGCTGCGACATGACGACCTGATTGGCCTGTGCTAAGATTCGGCTCGGCGCTGGATGACATAAATGCGGTTGCTCGGTCTCGCTCTGCGGACGCTCTTCCTTCTGGTCGTGATCGTGGTCACCTTCCGCGTTGCCACGCCCCAGAGCGAGAGCTTGTGGACGGCTTATGACACGCCGTCCGATATGATTCGCTTCATCATCGGCGTGACCGTCTGCATTTTTCTCGGGGTTCAGATTTTTCAGTACCCTAAGAATCCGGCCGACATGGGGAAATGGGTTCCCATCGGAGTGGCCGTCGTGCCGCTGGCGCTGCTTTGCGCGCTTGTTATCTGGTAAGCGCTCCGCGCGGTCCGTCGGCAAAGTCGTCGCTTTCACCTGGTTTCACTGACCTGAATGGGGGCCGGGGAGGCGTCCGCCAGCACGCAGTTGCGCCAATCCGTCGTCGTGCATTGGGCCGGCCAGCCACCGCCGAGCGCCAGGAACAGGGCCGCCGTGTCCGAGAGGCGCGTCGCCACCGCCTGCACGCGGGCGATCGCGGCGTTCAAATAGATCTGCTGCGCGTTCAGCACGATGACCTGATTAACCTGGCCGAGCACGAGCTGCTTCTGGATGATATCGAGGCTGGCCTTGGCGGCGTTCTCCGCCTTGATTGCGGCCTGAACCGCGCGGGCATCGGCCTGCAGGCTGCGGAGCGCGTCGGCGACGTTCTGCATCGCCGTGATCACAGCTTGCCGGTAAAGCGCCTCCGCCTGCTCGAGGGTGGCTTCGGCCGCCTTCTGCTTGTGATACAGCGTGAGGCCATCGAATAGCGGCTGGGTCGCGCTCGCCGCGACCGTATAGAAGAGCGTCCCCTGTGTGAACAACTCGGCCGCCTTGAAGGCGCTGCTGCCGGGATTGGCGGACAATGTCAGATTGGGCAATCGCGCGGCGATCGCGACGCCGACCAGCGCGCTGGCTGAATGCATGTTGGCCTCGGCTGCCCGCACGTCCGGGCGCTGCCCCACCATCGTGCTGGGCAGGCTCACGGGGAGATTGGCCGGCAGGGTGAGAGTTTGCAGGTTGAACTTCTGCAGCACCTCGTCGGCGGAGAACTGCCCGGCCAATGCGGTGAGGAGATCGCGCTGTACCGCGAGCTGCTTCTGGAGTGGCGGCAACGTCTGCTCGGACTGGGCGAGCGTCGCCTCCTGCGCCAGCACGTCGACCTGGGCCGCCTGGCCGGCGCTGAACTGATTCCTGAGGATGGCGAGAATGTCGCGCTCGATCTTGATGATGCGCTCGATAGCCGCGATCTGTCCGCGCAGCGAGGCCTCCTGGATCGCCGCGGTTACGACGTTGGCGCTCAGTGCGAGATAGGCGGCTTCGAGCTGGAATTGCGCCTGTTCGGTCTGCGCATCGAGGCTCTCGACCGCGCGGATGTTCTGGCCCCAGACGTCGGGTGTAAAGCTGATGTTGAGCTGTGCAGTATGCAGCGTATAGCGGGTCTGCGGTGAAACGACCGGGTTGGAGTTGAAATTGTTCGACGTCTGCTGGTCGGACGGCGTGTAGTTGACGCCGACCTGCGGAAAGAACAGGCCGCGCTGCGCCAGCGCGTTGAAATTGGCGACCCTGATCGCGGCCTCGGCCGCCTGCAAGGACGGATTATGGTCCACCGACAGGCGGATCAGCTCGTTGAGCGGTGCGGAGCGGAACGCCGCCCACCACCGCGTCGGGATGTCGGCACCATCGACGAAGCGTTGCCGCGGCACGCCCGGCCCGCCGGCATCGCTGCGCGGCGATGCGGTCGGCTCCGGCGTGTATCGCGAGACGTCGGGGGCCGGCGGCGGGCTGAAATCGGGCCCCACGGCGCAGCTCGCGAGCCAAAGGCTTGCGCCACCCGTTGCGAGTCCGCGGATGAGACGGCCCAAGGCTGTCACGCGACGCATCTCAGCCGCCCTCCGGATGGGCCGCCTCGGGCGGCGGCGAGGCGGCCGTATTGTTCTGCTCCGACGGCGCCGGCTCGCGCGACAGGAAGATCTTGCGCAGGGCAGGCGCCACGGCGAGCAGCAGCAGGGGACCAATGAACATGCCGCCGACGACGACGGTCGCCAACGGCCGCTGCACCTGGCTGCCGATGCCGTGCGACAGCGCCGCCGGAAACAGGCCGACGCCGGCCGACAGCGCGGTCATCAGCATCGGCCGCATGCGCTGCTCGGCGCCGTTGAAGACGGCGTCGCTGATGCTCATGCCGGTGGCGCGCAGCTCGCGGAAATAGGTGATGTTGAGGATGCCGTCCATGACGGCGACGCCGAACAGCGAGATGAAGCCGATCGCGGCCGAGATGCTGAAATCGAGCCCGGCCAGAAACAGCGCGATCAGGCCGCCGCCGACGGCGAAGGGAATGCCGGCAAGCGCGAGCAGGCTGTCGCGCACCGAATTGAACAGGCTGTAGAGCAGCACGAAGATCAACAGCAGCGTCACCGGCACCACGATCATGAGGCGCGCCTTGGCGGCCTCGAGATTGTCGAACTCGCCGGACCAGATGATGCGGTAGCCGGTCGGCAGCTGCACGGCAGCGGCGACGCGGGCTTGCGCCTCCGCGACCGTGGAGCCGAGGTCGCGGCCGCGCACGCTGAACTTGATCGGAATGTAGCGCTGGCTCTTCTCGCGATAGATGAAGAGCGCGCCGGTATCGAGCGAGATGTCGGCAAGCTCGCTGAGGGGAATGTAGGCATTGGTGCCCGACGGCGTCGCGTAGGCGACCTTCAGGCTTTTGATCTCGTCGATATTCTGCCGGAATTTGGGATCGAGGCGCACGGCGACGCCGAAGGTGCGATCGCCCTCCAGCACGTTGGTGGCCACGGAGCCGCCGAGCGCGGCCTGGACCACAGTGGTGACGTCGCCGGTGTTGAGCCCGTAGCGCGCGGCCTTCTCTCTGTTGACCCTGATGTCGAGATTGGGCTGACCGACCAGGTGGAAGATGCCGAGATCGGCGACGCCGTTGATGTCACGCATCACCTCCATCACCCTGGTCGCAGTCTGTTCGAGCACGTCGAGGTTGGGGCCGATGATCTTGACCGAATTGGCGCCCTTCACGCCTGACAGCGCTTCCTCGACATTGTCCTGGATGTACTGGGAGAAATTGAAGGTGATGCCGGGGAGCTCCTCGTCGAACTCCTTCTGCAATTCCTCCGTCAGCTTTTCCTTGGTCAGGCCGGCTGGCCATTCGTCGAACGGCTTGATCGGAGCGAACAGCTCGACATTGGAGAAGGGCGAGGCGTCGCTGCCGTTGTCGGGCCGGCCATGCTGCGAGACCACGGTGATGATTTCAGGGTGGCGCAGCAGGATGTCGCGCATCTTGCGGGTCGCTTCCGTGCCGGCATCGAGCGAGATCGTCGGCGGCATCGCGGCGCGGATCCAGAAATTGCCTTCCTCGAGCGCCGGCAGGAACTCGCTGCCAAGCTGGCTGGCCGCGAGGGCGGAGAGCGCGAGGAAGACGGCGCCTGCGGTCACGGCGAGCCTGACGCGGCCGAGCGCCCAGCGCAGCACCGGCGTGTAGAGCCGGCGCAGCGCCCGTACGATGATGGTCTCGGTCTCCTCGATGTGCTCGGGCAGCAGCAGCGAGGCGAGCACCGGCGTGACGGTAAAGGTCGCCAGCAGTGCGCCGGCGAGCGCGTAGCCATAGGTGCGCGCCATCGGCCCGAAGATCTGGCCTTCGACGCCCTGCATCGTGAACAGCGGCACAAAGGCCGTCACCGTGATCGCGGCGGTGAAGAACACGGCCTTGTCGACCTGGAGGGCACTGACGAAGATCATCCTGAGCCGGTCGGACCAGCGCGCGGCCGAGGGCTGGCCATGCGTCAGCGCCGTCGGATCCGCGCCCCAATAGCCTTCGGAGAGATGCTGCAGCACGCGGGCGCGGGCCGCCGGGCTCGATTGGAAATTGCGGAAGATGTTCTCCATGATGATGACGGCGGAATCGACGATGATGCCGAAATCCACCGCGCCGAGCGACAGCAGGTTCGCATCCTCGCCCTGCAGCACCAGGATGATGATGGCGAAGAACAATGCGAATGGGATGTTGGCGGCCACGATCAGCGCGCTGCGCAGATTGCCCAGGAACACCCACTGGATCACGAACACCAGGAGACAGCCGAACACGAGGTTGTGCAGCACCGTGTGCGTGGTCACGCCGACGAGCGCACTGCGATCGTAATAAGGCACGATCCTGACGCCGGGCGGCAGCGTGCCGTCGCTGTTGATCTTCTCGACCTCTTCCTCGACCTTCGGAATGATGTCGTTGGTGTGCTGGGTCCGTCCCATCACCACGATCGCGGCGGCGATGTCGTCGTCCTTGTCCTTGCCGGCGATGCCGAGCCGCGGCACGTAGCCGATCGTGACCTTGGCGACGTCCTTGATCTGGATCGGCAGCCCGTTCTGCTGGGTCAGGACGATGTTCTCGATGTCCTGGACCCGGTAGCCCTTGGTGACGTCGTCGGCGCCGCCGGAATCGATCAGGCCGATGCCGCGGATGTTGACCGACTGCTGCCCGATCGCGATCTCGCGGCCGCCGACATTGGCGTTGGAGTTGCCGAGCGCGGTGACGAGCTGGGGCACCGTGATGTTGTAGGATTCGAGCTTGGACAGATCGGCATCGACGTTGAATTGCTTGGTGGTGCCGCCCCAGGCATTGATCTGCACCACGCCCGGGAGGGTCATCAGGCGGCGGGTCACGACGTAATCCTGCAGGGTGCGCAGGTTGGTCAGGCCGAAATTCGGCGGCCCGACCAGCCGGTAGCGGTAGATCTCGCCGACCAGGCTCGACTGCTGGATGGTCGGCACCAGATTGCCCGGCAGCTGGATGTTCTGCTGGATGCTGTTGGCGGCCTGCGTCAGCGCGAAATAGTAATCGACGCCGTAGCGGAAGGTGACGCGGACAAAGGACAGGCCGTAGAAGGAGGTCGAGCGGATGCCGACGACGCCCGGCGTCGGATACAATCCGACCTCCATCGGGATCGTGTAGTACTTCTCCATCTCCTCTGCCGAGAGCCCCGGCGCCTGCGCGGTGATCTCGAGGATCACCGGCGCCGGATTAGGATAGGCCTCGATGTTCAGCTTGCTGAAGGCGGCAAGGCCTGCGGCGCAGAACACGACGAGGCCGAGCACGACGATCGCGCTGCGGGTCAGGCCGAACTGGAGGAGACTCTTGATCAAGATCGCACACTTGCACTGAGCGGCAGTTGAGGGGGATGCACGACGGGGTTAGCCCGTGGCCGCAATGGCGAACTTGTTGCTGAGGAAGATTGCACCCGACGAAGCGATCAGATCTCCTGCGTTCAGACCGTCGAGGATCTGGCGCCAGCCATTCTGTTCCAGCCCGACCTTCACCGTGCGCCGCTGGAAGCGGCGCCGGTCGGTGGTGACCCAGACTGTCATGGATCCGTCACCCTCGCGGACGATGGCGTCGGAGGGGACGGCGACCGACGCTTTCGGCCCGTCGATCTCGATCGAGAAGCTGGCCAGCATGCCGGCACGAAGCTTGTGGCTTGGATCTTCGACCACGGACCGAACCAGCTGGCGGTGCGTGGCGGGATCGATGTTGAGCCCGAGCGTCGTCACGGTGCCGCGAAACAATTCGTTCGGATAGGCCGGCACGGTGACGGCCACCGGCTGGCCGAGCCGATAGGGCGGGGGCGTCGGTCTCGACGACGTTGGCGACCATCCACATGGTGGAGAGGTCGGCGAGCGTGTAGGGCGCGGGCGCGTTCCCGGGCTGGACGTAGAGGCCCGGCGCCGCGCTGCGCGACACGATCTGGCCCGAGATCGGGCTCGGCACGCGCAGGACCGAATCGACCTTGCGATCGGCGAGGATGCGGTCGATCTCTTCGTCGGTCTTGCCGAAAATGCGTACGGCATCGCGGCCGGCCTTGTAGTTGCCCTCCGCAGTCTGCTGGTCGGAGGTCGCCTGATCGACGTCCTTTTGCGCGCCGCCGCCCGTCTTGAGCAGCTGCTTCACGCGATTGAGGGTCCGGGTCTGCAGCTCAAGCACGCCGGCCGCCGCCAGCAGGGAGGATTCGGATTGAAGCAGGTCGGGACTGTCGATCGTGAACAGGGTCTGTCCCTTGGTGACGGTATCGCCGACGTTGAGGACCACGTCGACGATCTTCCCCGGGTTGGTCGTGAACGCCTGAACCAGCATGTTCTGATTGAAGTCGATCGACCCGACCGCATTCTTGACGACCCGAAAATTGCGCTCCTCCGCGGCCAGGATCCTGAACCCGGCCGCCTGCTTCTCGCTGATGCCGACGGTCTGCTGCGCGATGTCGACGTCGCTGTCCGCGGCGGGTTGCGCCGCCGCCTTTGCAGATCGTACTTCGCCCGTATGGGTGAAGAACCAGGCTGCACCGATGGTGACGCCGATGGCGGCAATGCCGGCCGTCATCCCCGCATGCTTGATGCGAAATGCCATCACAGAGCCCCGTTCTACGCGCTTCGGATGTCCGTCCTCGATCTGCCGGATCGCTGCGCAGACTCTGCGGAGTGAAGCGATTGAGGCGGACGAAATCTCGTTAACAAGCCCAACTGACGTCAACCTTACAGTGCTGCGACGCCAAGGTTGCCAGAGGTCAGTACTAGCGGCACGTTTATTTGTTTTCGATACCGGGGAGAGCGAATTTGAATACACAAATGATAGCGTCCGACGAGCGCAACGCCGCGATTGAACAAAAGCCGGTCGACTGCACAACGTGTTTGCCTGCGCGCTGATCAACTGAAATTTATCGACGCGCGGCTGCAGTTCGGATGTCGTCTTCGGCAAGGCGGCGGTCGCAGAAAAAAGCCCCGGCAAACCGGGGCTAAATTCGTTGAGGGTTCTCGGAAGGAGTTTTCAGTATCTGGCGACCACCGGGCCGTCCCAATGCAGCTTGTAGTTGACGCCGACGAGCACGGTCTGAACGCGCTGCTGGGAGTTGATGACTTCGCCTGCACCCCCGCCGGCCAGAGTGAAGGCCTGCGCATTGTCATCATGGAACCACATGTAGTTATATTCGGCGAAGACCGACCAGTTCGGGGTGAACATCCATTCCGCGCCGATGCCGACGGTCATGCCAGGTTGATAGAAGCTTGCGGATTCGACCAGTCCGCCGCCCGGCGCAAAGACCTGATTGCGATTCTTGATGTAGGCCGCACCGCCCTTGAGGTAGCCGAGGAATTGGGGAGTCCAGAGATAGCCGATGCGGCCGGTCGCGGTGTAGATTTCCTTCAGGCTGTTTGACTCCGAGAAGGTCGGGAAGTCCGCCAGCGCGTGGCGGCCATTGATGTTGCCAAAATCGAAACTGCCTCCAATGCCGAACACGAGATTGCCGGTCTGGAAGTCGCAGCCGACCTGGCCGCCGCCGATGACTGCGCTGTCGTTCTCGCGGCCGTAATTGTTCGGAGCCGCGGCGCCGGTGACGTCCAACACACGCGCGGTGTCGAGCCTCGTCCATCCGCCGCCGACGTTGGCGCCGAGATAGCAGCCGGTCCAGTCGTAGAGAGACACTGCGGGCATCGGCCGCGCCTTCAGCGGCAGGTCGGCAGCATTCGCCGTGACCGCAGCACCAAGGCCAAGCAATACTCCCGCGACGAGAGCGGATTTCAGTCTAGCGTTCATTCAAGCCCCCTACATGGCCGTGTGGCCCATTCGTTGTCGATGACGATCTTATGGAGGGCAGGAGGATTCCGCGATGCAGAAACGGCGCAAAAGTCGCCGAGATGCTGGTTTTTGAGCGCTCGTTGCGCGCTCGCGACATCGCAAAGTGCTACAAACAATTAAGAGAAAATATCTTTCGTCGGCGCGAGACGGTCTGGAGATTGAAGCGATCGAATGGTTCGACGGTTCAGCGCAATGCTGTCGGACGGCGTTTACGCCACTGGTGATCGGCTTTCGTGTCCGCGGCGTCGATCAGGCGCGATCGCGTGTACGCCAGGCGAAGATGATGAAAATTGCGACAACGACGGCACCGGCAAGCATCCAGTACTGAACGTCGACACCAAAAACGTTGAATTTCTGAACGAGGAAGTCCACTGCGTCCGCCCCTTTGTTGTGCAAGGTAAGCGGTTTGCGCGACAAAATATATTATTTATTTACAGGCGTGGAATCGCTCGGCGGTGCGGGCTGCTCTGGATTGCCCGGGTGGAGACCGGGGCGGCGATCAGACCGCCGGGCGCGCGGCGCGCTCGATGACGAGGCCGTTGAGGAAATCCTCAAGCGCAATCCGGCCCGCCTGATCCGCGGCGTGACGTGAGGGAAAGTTGGATCCGCTGAGCCTGACGCCCATCGCCTTTCGCTTGCGGCGAATTTCCCAGAACCCGCCGTCCTGCGCGTTGCCGCTCCAGGAGACCGCGACGTAGAACGAACGACGCGGGCGAGGGCCTAGCATCAGCTCACCCGATCGGCGACAGGCACGGGGTCGAACCGGTTCTGAAGCCGGTAGCCCACCCCGGATTCCGTGATCAGCAGCCGTGGCTGATTCGGATCGCTTTCGATCTTCTGGCGAAGCTTGCGCACGAGGATGCGCAGGTACTGGATGTTGTCGCGCTGATTGCCGTTCCAGATATCCTTGAGGAGCTGGTCGTGGGTTACGACGAGGCCGACATGCATGGCGAGCACGTGAAGCAGCCGGTACTCCTTTCGCGTGAGGCGAATCGGGCTCTGGTTCAGCGACACCGTGCGGGTGACGAGGTCGACCGAGAGCGGGCCTGCGATGACGACCGGATTTTCCGTCGCCGATTTGAAGTAGCGCCGCAGCGCGGCTTCACTGCGCGCCAGCAACTCGGCCATGCCGAAGGGTTTCACGACATAGTCGTCGGCGCCGGCCTGGAGCAGCCGCACCTTGTCGTCTTCGCCCGCGGCCACGGACAGAATGATGATCGGCACGTTGGACCAGGCGCGGATCCGTTCGAGAACCTCGGCGCCGTGAAGATCCGGCAGTGCCAGATCCAGAACAATGAGGTCCGGCGCGCTGAACGTGGCAATCTTCAAGGCTTCGGTCGCGCTCTCCGCCTCGAGCACGACAAAGCCGTTGATCTCGAAGCCGGCGCGCAGGAAGCGCCTGATCTTCGGCTCGTCGTCGATCAGGAGAACAACGTTTGCGGGCTTACTCATTGAAAGCCATGGGTTCAGGCGCGGTGGCAGGCAGGGCGATGGTGACGGCGGTTCCTTGGCCGTGTCCCCGGCTCTGAACGGAGATCGTTCCGCCGTGGGTGTGCACAAAGGTCGTAGCGATCCAGAAGCCGAGGCCGGAGCCCGGAACGGATGCCTGATGACGCGACCCGCGGAACGATCGACGGCCGAGCTTTCCCTGCTCGTCCGGCATGATGCCGACGCCTTGGTCGGAGACCCGGATGATGAAGCGCTCCGGCTCGGGCCTGACGTCGACCGAGATGGTCGTACCGGATGGCGAATATTTCGCGGCGTTCTCGAGGATCTGGCCACAGGCTTCCTCGATCAATCCGGAATCCACGTAAAGCAGCGGCAGCTCATCGGCGAAGGCCATCTCGATCCGGTGCGCTGCGAGTCGGCGTCCGCGCCTCTTGACCGCGCCGTTCACGATGTCTCTCGGATCGGCCCATTCGAGACGCGGGCTCAGGCCACCCGCCGTGACGCGTGTCGCACTCAGGAGGTTCCTGATGTAGCCGTCGAGCTGGGCCGTCTCCTCGGAGATCGCGTCGACCAGCGCGCGGATGCGGCCATCGGCCCGGATTGCAGGAATCGAATCGAGGACGCTTGCCGACCCCTGGATCGCGGCGAGGGGCGAGCAAAGCTCGTGGGACAGGGTGCCGTGGAAGGCGTCGCGCAGCAACTGCCCCTGCAAGTGCAGTCGTGCGCGCTCCATGGCCTTGCCGATGTCCAGCCGCTGCAGCGTCAGCGCGGTCTCTTCGAGAATGGCCTCGATGCGGCGCGTGCGGGTCGCGATCGCCGGCTGCGGACCGACGCCGATATTCACCGCGATAACCCCGTGAATCGTGTCGTCCGAGGCAATCGCTCGCAACAGCCAAAGCTCCCTTCTGTTCTCGTCGACGATCGTCCGCGACATCGGGCCGATACCGGCATTCATGGCGGCGGCGTCCGACTGCACCGTGGGGGGTGCGAAGCCCGAGTTCGCCGGTTCAACGTGGCCATCGGACATGGTGACGAAGAAGGTGGCCGGGTGGCCGAAAGCCTGCGCGAAGTGCTGTTGAATGGCCGCGATGAGGTCGGCGATGGTGAAGCAGGAGGCCAGCCTCCGTGAGAATTCATAGAGCGCCTGCATCTCACGTTCGCTGCGCCGCAGACGTTCGGTTTCCTGGCGTAGCCGCGAGGCCAGATTGCTGCTGACCAACGACACGATCAGGAACAGCAGCAGATCGACCGCCTCCTGCGGGTCATCGACGCGAAAACTGTAGACCGGCGCGAAGAAGAAGAAGTCGGCGGCCGCCATGGCTGCGATCGAGGCGACCATGGCAGGCCAGACGCCCCACCTGGTCGCAGCGAAGATCACCGGGATCAGATAGGCAATCGGCACCAGGCTGGTTGCGACGGTCCGGCTGAATGTAAGCAGGGGCGCCGTGAACAGGGTGATTCCAAGAACCGAAAACAGGAAAGGCGACAGCGTGCGCCATGGCGCGTGCGGCTGCTGATGCTCGTCCGCAGCCGCCAAGTGGCCATCTCCAGCGTCGGGTCTGGTCGTCCGCATGCTCGCCATCGAGGACATGCGGCCAAGTGGGAGATTTGCGATCAAAGTACGTGTGCGCTTTCAGGATAAGACATCATGGATTGATGCGGGCGCCTGTCTGCGCACCACAGCGGATCACGTCAGGGTGCAAACCCACCCTTGATGTCGTCAATTACCCGGCAGGCCGACGATGTGCCGGATCGGCGTAGAAAATCTATGTCGTTCGATGCTGGCGAACATAAAAAAGTAATAGTCGTTCGGGTCCGTAGATCTACGGATTCCAAACGACATCGTCCGCCGGAACGATGGCGACCCGACGGAATGCCGTGGCAGTGCGGGTGCTTTCCGCGATCAAGGCGCGGCGGCGCTTCTCGCGGCGGATTCCTGCTCGTTTCGGATCATGCTCGCATATTGAAGCGCGCGCCGCTCGCCCGATAGTTCGGGGCGCGATGCATGATGGAGGCCGAGTTCCTCACCTGATCGGCTTGCGGGAGGCGTCAGCGTGGCAATGGCGGCCGCGCTGATCTGCTTCGGCGGATAAAGATAGAAATCCATCAGCGGCATGTGCGCCCCGTGAGCATTCCGTTGCAGGACTTCGCGCGCCGCTTCGCCGGCGATCGGATAGATTGCGTTCCAGCCGGCAAAGCTGCTGGCCAGGATCTCCAATGCGAGAATGGTGGTCGCGATCTGGACGAATCCCTCGTTGGCCTTCTTGGCGCTGCGTGTGGTCGATGCCTTGCGCAGGAGTTGCCGGAGCTCCTGATGGCGCTCGATCAGGGGGCCCATGCGAAACCGCCAGAGCATGTTCGGCAGCGACGCGAAGCCGTGCACCTCGTGATACGATTCGATGAGGTTGCGGCATTGCCCGACCAAGGTCGTGGGCAGGAACGTGAGATCGGATCCGGCATCGTCATGCGCCGGGTCGCCGCTGAGGCGCGCAGCATGAGTCATGGCATCCATCGTCGAACCTCGCCAAGCAGAGTCTAGGCCTGGCGCGCAGACTAGCGGGTCCGGACATAAATCTTCGATCGAGAATCTCGCCCGCTTGCGTAGCAAAAAAATAGCTGTGGCACGTTGCGCGGACTGTTCTGCGCGCAAGTCGAGCAGGCGTTTCGCGCAAGTATGACGAAAATGACACAGCTGGCACGAAACGTTTGCGCCGCGATATCGTGTGTCCGCGAAATCTTCATGTTTTCGCCGACGCATTAGGCAAGCCCCACGTGCAATTGATGAGTCCGCGTGCAAACGACGGAGCAAAGCGTCGTTGCACTATGTTTTTTTAACGAACGCGCGCGGCAAACCGTATCGCCTTTTTCTTCGCCTCTCGCGAAGGATGACACCCGGCTTAACGAAACCGAAAGAACGCTGAAGGCGTCGGTACTCAACCGCTTGGGGCAACATGATGAGAAAGTATCTTTTGGCAGGCGCATCGCTCGTTGCGATGATGGGGATGGGCGGCGCTGCCAATGCGGCGGACACGCTTGCGCCGGTGGGGCAGACGTTCTGCGATCCTTACAAGAAGTATTCGTGTCTCGACAGCTATCTCGGCAGCGACTTCTTCACGCGCTTCATCAACTACTACCGGCTTGAATGGAATCACGATTCCGCGCCCGCCGATCCGAAGGCGCCGCCGTCGCGGCGCGCTGAATGGCCCGCGACGCCGCAGAGCACGCCGCCGATGCCCTTCACCGAGTGGCCCTATGGCGGCACGACCAATCTCGGCGTGACCCGGCCGAGCTCGGTTGACAGCCCCTTGATGAGCGCCCTTTCCAACACGACACTCGGGTCATGGATGAACGACGCCCATATCCAGGTTTATGGCTGGATCGATCCGGGCGGAAACCTCAGCAGCAACACCGTCCGTGGCGGCAATGCCCCTGCCGCCTATAGCTATAATCCCAATACGGTGCAGCTCGATCAGGCGGTGGTCTACATCGAGCGCCTGCCCGACACGGTCCAGAAGGACCATGTCGATTGGGGTTTCCGCATCGCGCCAATCTATGGCGAGAACTATCGCTACACCACCGCCTACGGCCTGTGGAGCAATCAGCTGCTCCAGCAGAACAAGAACTACGGCTACGACATGCCGATGGCTTACGGCGAAGTCTTCATTCCGCAGGTCGCGCAGGGTTTGAACATCCGTTTCGGACGGTTCATTTCGATCCCGGACATCGAAGCGCAGCTCGCGCCTAACAACTACATGTACTCGCACTCGATGACCTACACGTTCGACAACTACACCAACACGGGCGTGCAGGCGACGTTGGCGGCAACGAAAAACCTGATCTTCCAGTTGGGATCCACGATTGGCACCGAAGCCATGCCCTGGCAGTGGGGCGCCAAGATCGCCAATACCAATCCCAATCCGCTTTATCCGGGCACCACGATGCTGAAGGATCCGGGTGCAAAGCCGAGCGTCACCCTGGGTGTTCGCTATACGACCGATAGCGGAAACGACAGCATCAACGTCGTTGCAGATGGCATCAACGACGGGCGTCTGGGGTTACAACAATCTGCAATGGTACGGACTGACCTATTACCACAAGTTCAATGACCAGTGGCACATCTCGTTCGAGAGCTACAACGGGCATCAGAGCGGCGTACCGAACCTCAACAATGCGGTGGTTCAAGCCATCAACGCGGCCGGCGCGGGCACGCCATTCTCGGCGAACGTCATGCCATTCAACGCGCCGGGCCAGGCGTTTTGCGCCAACGCGGCTGCACTCACCTGCAACGCATCCTGGCAGACTTACCTGATGTATGTGAACTACAAGGCGACGCCGCTCGACAACATTTCGTATCGCCTCGAATGGTTCGACGACAAGCAGGGGCAGCGCACCGGCACCAAGACCCGCTACGTCGAAACCGGGATCGGCTGGCAGCACTGGTTCTCACCGCAGATCGAGATGCGGCCGGAGGTTTCGTTCTACAGGTCGCTGGATGCGTTCGCGTTCAACGGCAACTCGAATCTCGGGATTGCGCCGAACCGCAAGAACGCCCTCATCGGCTCGGCGGACATCATCATTCACTTCTGATGCGCGTCAAGGCGCGGCGGCCTGGATCGCCGCGCTTCCATCGGAACAATTCGACAGGGGTTTTCAAAATGAAGCGGCTTCTTCTCACCACGGCCTCGCTCTGCGCGCTTGGTCTCGCATCACCGGCACTCGCGGCGGATCTCCCGATCTACGGCAAGGCGCCGGCGATGGCGACGCCGGCCTACGACTGGAGCGGTTTTTATGTCGGCGTGTTTGGCGGCTACGGCCTGGGCAACCACAATTTGAACAACGCGACCGGTCCGGCGGGTTTCGCGAACTTCACCGCCAACTACGATTCAGCGGGCGCTCTCGGGGGTGGCGAGGTCGGCTACAACTGGCAGTCCGGCAACATCGTCTTCGGCGTTGAGGCCACCGGCTTCGGGGCGGACATCAAGGGTGGCGACAACTTTGCGCTGGGTTGGGACGACGCGACCAAGCTGCGTTGGGGCGGCACGGTCCGTGCGCGGGGCGGCATCGCGGTCGACCGGCTTCTGCTGTTCTTCACCGGCGGCTGGGCCTACGGCGCGCTGACCCATACCGACACCAATCCGGGCGTCGGAGTCGACACGTTCAAGACGACGCGCAGCGGGCTCGCCGCGGGCGGCGGCATCGCCTATGCGATCACCGAGAATCTGATCGGCAAGTTCGAATATACCTATCTCGATCTCGGCACCTTCCGTCGCGATGCACCGACCAACGGTGTGCTCGCCTACAACGTCGCCAACACATATTCCCTCGTCACGCTCGGCCTCGACTACAAGTTCGGCGGGCCGGTGGTGGCGAAGTACTGAGGCCCCTGGAGGAGGGAACAACATGTCCTGTTCGAAGCTCGTTCGGACAATGGTGACCACGATCGCTCTTGCGGGTCTGGGTGCATGCCTGGCCGGATGCGTGAGCGATCTTGGCGCAACGACGGGCGAGGCGGGCGCCTCGTCCCAGATGCGCTATTACGGCGGGCCGAAATCTCCGATGTGGCCGGCACAATGAAGCGGCCAGATGGGACGAGAACGATCATGAAGTCGGCGGTACGCACCGCAGTTGCAATGGTTGCGGGCGTGCTGCTGCTGGTCTCCCGGGTGAACTCCGCAGAAGCAAGGCACAGCCACCACAGGCAATGGCACGCGCATCACGGAGTGGCGACGCCGGTCCGACTGGCCGAAGCCGCGAGGGCCGGACGGCTGGCCTGGGCCGCAGCGCCAATCCAGGCCGTCGCGCTGGCGCCGACGCAACCCGGACCGATGCGCTACTATGGCGGACCGAAATCGCCGATGTGGCGCGGCCCCGCCGACAATTAGACCCTGACGTCGCCGGCCGCGCCGCGTGTGTGATCGCGTTGTGTCGGCCGGTGTTTCGCCTTGGTTTTGGGCGGCGGGTTGCGTTGCTGCATTTTTCGTCATCTGCTGATTAACCTTGCGATCGATGCGAATTAGGATCAGCATTGGAACGCAGGGACAACTGCGCGGCGGATGGAGTCGCAGATTGGAAATGCACAGCCTCTTCCGTTGAAGTTGTCCCGCTTCACATGGAGGATGCAGATGCCCAGGACTTTCGTTCTCAGCGCGATCGTGATTGCTGTAGCGCCGTTGTTGCTGGCGCAGTCCGCTTCGGCCGGCGGCTCCGCCAGCGCGCCGTCGAAATACAGCCCGAACAGGCACGTGACGGTCGCCCACCAGACGCGTCAAATGCAGAAGAACGATTTTGCGATCACGGAATATTCCTCGTCCTCAGCGAAGACAACTTCGCCGAAGCGGTGATCTCGCTGGCGAGCAATTCCGAGATAGCTTGAGGCCATCGCTTGTCGTCAATCCGAGTGCGCAAGCGCGGGCGCGCTCGCTTGTTCGCGCGGATTGTTGCGCTCGACGAGATCCCGGGCCGCCGGCAGGACCGCGGGAAGGAGGCTTTCGACGTCCTTCCTGGTCATGCCCGGCCGGATTCGCGGATCGTAGAGGATGTTCAACATGTACTGGTCGTAGATGTCGAAAAAGCCCATCTGGACATCGTCGTTGAACATGGTCCAAGGGACCGAACGATCGTCGTTGATCGCGCCGAGGGCCTGTAGCAGTTCCTCATAGGCACAATCGTAGAAGGTAAACTCTCCGCCATCGACCGGCAGGATCACCTCGGCGCGCCGGATCCGGAAGGCGCTGTCCTTGGCAATTCCCGACAGGCATTGGGGATTGAGGGAATGCTCGATCTGTCCGGCTTTCTCGATGCCGAACCGGGCGCGAATGGCCTGGCGCAGATGGCGGGCGGTCACCAACGTCACGACAAGATTGGCCGCGCTGCGATCGTCCGTCACCGCAATGTCCAGGTGATCGATTCGCGCGCGGATATCCTCGACGACGGCACCAAGCGCTGCGGTGTGCTCAGGCGCGGCCCTGCCATCGACGAAGATCCGGACGGGTTCATCGAATTTGCGGATGCGATGGACCTTCGCGCCGAGTTGCAACTCGGCGTCCAGCGCGATCTTGAGGAAGCCCTCCTGGATTTCGGCGTCGCTGAATGTCCGTCGTTGCTCAGCGCGGCGATGTGAGATGTCGGGACTCTCCCCGAGCGCTGGAACCGCAAGGGCAACAAGTGTGATTGCAGCGCCAAGGGCTATTGCCGGAAGCCGGATCATCGCTCGCAAATGCCTCATGAGATCGCGCAGTGCCAAGCAAGATTCGTACCCGCGAATTCAGAAGCCAGTATCATCGCCGAGCGGCTATGAATTCGAGGGGAGGCGGCCGGTGATTGTATAGGCGCGGCATAAGATCGGCGCGAACTAGGGTGCTTCGAAGGGGCGGAGGGTATTTTCGGTGCACGCGCCCGCCTTGAATCTCCTTCGCTACGTTCTTGCTGCTGATGCGGCCGACGAATGATATGGATTTGCTAATGTCCGGGCGGGCAATTGATCGGCGCTGTCTGTCGAGCAGACCTCTCGACGGCCCCCAAGGGCCCGCAGGGAGCGGCCCCGTGACCGATTTCACCGAGGGCGCGTTCAACTGTTCCGACGCGTGTTGTTGAAGTCAGTGCGATGTCGGGTCCGCAGACGCGCGCACCTGTCTGGTGCGGCCCGTCGAACCGTGCCACGACCTGCAGGTTGCAGCGCAGCAGACCGAGCGGCGACCCGATCAGCGCGAAATGCTTACACCAAGCTGACGAGAAGCTGATGGCAGGCAAGGCGGCGCTCGCCTTTTTGCTGGCCGAAAGCCCGCCGATGGTGGAAGACAGCAAGCATGCGGTGCGAGCCGCCAGGTGAACCGGAACATCCGGCGGGAATGAAATGCGCCTTCTGATCGTCGAGGACAATGTCGAGCTGTCGCGGCTCGTTGCCAGCGGGCTGGCGGCGGCCGGCTATGAAAGCGATATCGTCGGCGGCACCGAGGAGGCGCGCGAGGCGGTGCACAATGTCAGCTATGCCGCGATGATCCTCGACCTCGGCCTGCCCGACGGCGACGGCCTGTCGGTGCTGCGCGAGCTGCGCCGGCAGATGGAGCCGCTGCCGGTGCTGGTGCTGACAGCACGCGGCGGCGTGCAGGACCGCGTCAACGGCCTGCGCAGCGGCGCCGACGATTATCTCGCAAAGCCGTTCGCGATGGAGGAGCTGGTCGCGCGACTGGAGGCGATCCTGCGCCGTCCGGGCCAGCTGCTCGGCCGCTCGTTGCGGCTCGCCAATCTCGTCTACGACACCGAGAGCCGCCAGATCTTCATCGACGACAAGCCGCGGATCATTTCCTCGCGCGAGACTTCGGTGCTGGAAATCCTGTTGCGGCGGCAGGGCCGGGTGGTGCCGAAGAAGAACGTCGAGGATCATATCTTCGGGCTCGAGGGCGAGGTCGCCTCCAATGCGGTCGAGGTCTATGTCTCCCGCCTGCGCAAGCAGCTCACCGAGCACGGCGCCAAGGTGGTCATCCATACCATTCGCGGCGTCGGCTACATGATGGCGGAGGAGAAATAGCGTGGCCCGGCTCGGATCCCAGAACGGGTCCATGACGGGATCGCAAGCTGGATCTCGTGCCGGGTTCTTGGCCGGGTTCTTCGGCCGGCCGCCATCGTTCAAATCGCTGATCTCGCGCATCGTGTTCCTGCACATCATCGCGGTCGCAGTGGTCGCGATCTTCCTGCCGCTGGTCCTGTTCTGGTTGTTGAGCTCCGAGATCGACCAGCTGCATCGGGCCGCGATGCGGGCGCACGCCGAGACGCTGGCCGAGCGTATTGCCGTCCAACCGGACGGCAAGGTGACGTTCAATCTCCCCGACAGCCTTCGCGGCCTCTATTCGGAAGCCTATGGCCGCTATCAATACGACATCCGCGATGCCGACGGCCGGCTGCTGTTCTCGTCGCACAGGAAGACCAGCGATTTCGCGACGGAGACGAGCGCCGACGTGACCCAGACGATCGGCGACACCACCGTTCGCATTCACGTGGCGGAAGACCTGTCCCATCGCGACGTCATCACCGACGACATCGTGTCCAACTTCTTCCGCCGGGTCGGCTGGATCACCATTCCCATTCTCCTGATCCTGCTCGCGACCGACATCATCATCTTCCGCCGCGCCATCGCGCCGCTCTGGAAGGCCTCGGAACTGGCCAGCAATATCGGCCCGTCGCGCACCGACATTCGCCTGCCGACGGAGCAGATCCCGCGCGAGATCGTGCCGCTGGTCACCGCGGTGAACCAGGCGCTGGATCGCCTCGAGGACGGCTTTCGCGTGCAGCGCCAGTTCACCGCCGACGCGGCCCATCAGTTGCGCACGCCGCTGGCGATCCTGCGCACGCGGGTCGAGACGCTCGGCGACGGTGCGGCCAGGCAGGCGCTGCATGACGACATCCAGGGCATGAGCCGCATCGTCGCCCAGTTGCTGGAGATCGCAGAGCTCGACACGCTGGTGCTCGATCCCAGCGAGACCGCGGATTTGCGCGCGGTCTGCGCCGAAGTGGTCGGCGCGATCGCGCCGTTCGCGATCGCGCAGCACAAGGACATCGCGCTCAAAGGCGCCGACGCGCCCGTGCTGATCCACGGCAATTCCGAGATGCTCCAGCGCGCGGTGTTCAACCTCGCCGAAAACGCCATCAAGTTCACCGCGAAGGAGACCTCTGTCGATGTCGAGGTCGGCGACGACGGTTCGGTACGCGTGCGCGATTGCGGCCCCGGTGTTGCCGAAGCCGAACGCGAGCTGATCTTCCAGCGCTTCTGGCGCAGGGATCGCCAGCGCAGCGACGGCGCCGGTCTCGGCCTTTCGATCGTGCGCGGCGTCGCCGACGATCATGAGGCGACGGTCGCGGTGGGCAATCTTCCCGGCGGCGGTGCCGAGTTCACGCTGCGGTTCAGGCTGGCGGAGCAGGGAGCTTCCGCCCTTCGAAGCTGAGCGCTATTTCAGCTTCCCCGTGGACAGATCCATGATCATGCGCGTGGTCAGGTAAAGGCGCGGCACGATGCTGTTGATCTGGACATATTCGGCATCGTTGGAGTGCGCGCCGAAGCCTGACAGGCCCATGCCCTCGACTACGGCACCTTTGGTCTTGAGCGCGGCGAACGCGGCATCGGTGCCGCCGCCGGTCGCCTTCTCGTCGACCTTCAGCGGCAGTCCGATCTCGCCGTAGATCGTCGTGCCGTAGGCGGCCACGCGGCGCGAGGCGTCGTTGGCCTCGAGCGGCGGGCGGCGCACTTCGAATTTCAGCTCGACCTTGGAATCCGGCAGCAGGCGATTTTTGATCTTCTCCTGCAGTGTCTTTTCGAGCTCGTCGAAATCGGACACCTTGAGCGCGCGCGCATCGGCCTGCGCGGTGGCTTCGGCCGGAATCACGTTGCGGTTGGTGCCGGCCTTGGCGACCGTCCAGTTCAGCTTCAGGCCCTGCTCCGGCTTGGAGAGGTCCTTCATCTGCAGCACCTGGTGCGAAAGCTCGTAGAGCGCGTTGATGCCGCCCTCGGGCCTTGCGCCCGCATGCGACGACTTGCCGTGGACCGTGAGATAGGCCGAGCCGATGCCGCTGGTGGCGAGCCGCAGCGTGCCGTCGGCGCCGCCGCTCTCGAACGAGAACACCGCGTCCTGCTCTGAAGCAAACTTCGTGATCGTGCTGCGCCAGCCCGGCGAGGAGATTTCCTCGTCGCCATTGGTCAGCACCGTGAGCGTGCCGTAGTCTTTGAAGTTCAGCTTCTGCAGCATCGCCACGGTATGGAGAACGAGTGCGACGCCCTGCTTGTCGTCGGCGATGCCGAGGCCGTAGGCCTTGTCGCCGTCGATGCGGAACGGCTGATCCTTCAGCATGCCCTTCAGGTACACCGTGTCCATGTGGGCGATCAGCATGATCTTCCTGGTGCCGGTGCCCTTGAAGACGGCATGCACGGCCGGTCCGATCTTCTCGGGCGTGTCGTCGAGGCGATAGATGTCGGTGGGCTGCAGGATCTCCACCGCGCCGCCGAGTTGCTTGAGCTGGTCCGCGACGCGCCCTGCGATCACGTTCAGGCCCTCGACATCCCTGCTGCCGGTTTCCACGTTGACGAGGTCGCGCAGCGTGTCCAGCAGCGGCTGCTGCTCCTTCTGCGCCAGCGCCTGGACGTCGGCCACCGGCTCGGCCTGCGCGACCGTTGCCGCACAGGCGAGCCAGAACGAGGCGATCAGCGGACGAACGAGCGGGGGAGCGGGGAGCGATCGGAGCATGCGCGGCATTCCCAAGGTTGAAGGAACGTCCGGTATGCCCGTCTTTGCCGCGCCTGTCACGAGCGTCATGCTCCGCGGAGGCGGAGCATGACCGCACGGGCTGCGCCCGCTACTTCTGCGGCGGGCCGAGATCCAGCGGTGGGAGATCGATCTGCGGCACCTCGATCTTGACCTTGTCGAGGTCGACGTTGGCAGGCTTGTCCAGCAGGCCCGTCACCGTCACCGGGAAGGCGATCACGATCAGCACCATGATCATCTGCAGTCCGATCCAGGGCATCGCGCCCCAGTAGATGTCGGAGCTCTTCACTTCCTTCGGCGCAACGCCGCGCAGGTAGAACAGCGCGAACCCGAACGGGGGATGCAGGAACGAGGTCTGCATATTGACGCAGAGCATGACGCCGAACCAGATCAGCGCCGGTCCGTCCCCGACCACGGGGCCGAGGATCTTCTGTGCGATCGGCGCGATCATCGGCAGGATGATGAAGGCGATCTCGAAGAAGTCGAGGAAGAACGCCAGGAAGAAGATGAACAGGTTGATGAAGATCAGGAAGCCCCAGACGCCGCCGGGCAGCGAGGTCAACAGGTGCTCGAGCCAGACGCCGCCGGAGACGCCGAGGAACACCACCGAGAAGCAGGTCGAGCCGATCAGGATGAAGGTGACCATGCAGGTGAGCCGCATGGTGGATTCGTAACCCTGCCTGATGAGGTCACGCAGCTCGGGGATGCGCGCGGCCGAGATGCAGATCCAGGCCACGGCGAGATAAGTCAGCGCGAACGAGACCTTGAAGATCAGGTTCTCTGTGAACAGCATCGCGACGATGGTGCCGATACCGGCGGCGATCACCCCCACGATCAGGATCTTGCGGTCGGTCGAGGAGAAATTCTTGTGATGGATCGCGGCGAGCACGATGGCGCCGACGGCACCCATGGCACCGGCTTCCGTCGGGGTCGCAAGGCCCATCATCATGGTGCCGAGCACGACGAAGATCAGCACGGCCGAGGGGATGATGCCCATCAGGCACTTCTTCCACAAAGCCCAGCCGGTCAGCGTGCGCGCTTCCTTCGGAACCGGCGGCACGTGCTCGGGCTTGATCAGGCCGAGGACGAAGGTGTAGCCGGCGAACAGCAGGATCTGGAACACCGAGGGACCCCAGGCGCCGAGATACATGTCGCCGACCGACTTGCCGAGCTGGTCGGCGAGCACGATCAGCACCAGCGAGGGCGGCACCAGTTGCGTGATGGTGCCCGAGGCCGCCAGCACGCCGGTGATGTAGCGCATGTTGTAGCCGTAGCGGATCATCACGGGCATCGAGATCAGCGCCATGGCGATGACCTGGGCCGCCACCGTGCCGGTGATGGCGCCGAGGATGAAGCCGACGATGATGACGGAATAGCCGAGGCCGCCTCGGACAGGGCCGAACAGCTGGCCCATCGAATCCAGCATGTCCTCGGCTAGTCCGCATCTCTCCAATATCGCGCCCATGAAGGTGAAGAACGGGATCGCCAGCAACAGCTCGTTGGAGAGCACGCTGCCGAACACGCGGCCGGGGATCGCCTGCAGGAAGTTGAGATCGAAGAATCCGAGATGGATGGCCAGGAAGCCGAAGGAGAGACCGACGGCGGCAAGCGTGAACGCGACGGGGAAGCCGATCAGCATCGCCAGAACCAGGCCGCCGAACATCAACGGCGGCATCATTTCCAGCGTAATCATTGGGTCGGCCTCTCGTACTTGGCGTCGATCGTCACATAGCCCTGGAGAGCCGCGATACGCTTGATGACTTCGGAAATGCCCTGGAGCGCCAGCATGACGAAGCCGGCGGGGATCACGAACTTGATCGGCCAGCGGACCAGGCCGCCGGCATTGCCCGACATCTCGCCGACGTCATAGGCCTGCATGAAGAACGGCCAGGACAGATAGGCGAGCAGCAGGCAGGAGGGGATCAGGAAGAACAGCGTGCCGATCAGGTCGAGCCAGAGCTGACCGCGCTCGGACAGGGTCAGATAGAAGATTTCGACCCGCACATGCTCGTTGCGCTTGAAGGTGTAGGACGATCCGAACATCACCAGGACCGCGAACATGTACCATTGCAGCTCCAGCCAGCCGTTCGAGGAGTAGCTGAAGGCGTAGCGGATCATGGCGTTGGCCGCGCTGACCAGGCAGGCGAGGAGCACGAGCAGGTTACAGACGTACCCAATCTTTTCATTGAGGGCGTCGATGGCGTTGCTCAACGCCAGCAAGGGACGCATCTTACTTTCTCTCCGTCGCGGCCTAACACTTCTGCGGGAGGCTTCGGCGCGCAACGCCGGCCAGCGTGCGATCAACACGCGACCGCACGGATCATGGTCCGAAAGCGATTGCGGCGTCAGTCCTCCCCTCGTGCCTTGCCGTCTTGACCGCGACCGCCAACGGGGCGGGCCGGCTTATTGTTGCCGGGCAAGCAAAGGCGGTCGCACCAAACCAGCGGGCTTGTGCGCCGTCAATCGGAAAATGGGCAAATTATCGGCGCGTCAAAAGCTTAAGTCGCAAAAGCTTGAGACGGAGCGTCAGGGCGACGAATCCTCAGCCGCCGGTGACGCTCATATGCCTGGAGACGCTGGGCCGGTCGTGGCGGCGGTCGATGATGAAATCGTGGCCCTTGGGCTTGAGCCCGATGGCGCGATCGATCGCAGCCGCCAGCAGCTCATCGTCGGTGGATGCACGCAGCGGCTTGCGCAAATCGGAGGCATCCTCGTGTCCGAGGCAGGTGTGCAGCGTGCCCGTGCAGGTGATGCGTACCCGGTTGCAGGATTCGCAGAAATTGTGGGTCATCGGCGTGATGAAGCCGAGCTTGCCGCCGGTCTCCGCGACGCTGACATAGCGCGCCGGACCGCCGGTGCTTTCGGCCAGATCCGTCAGCGTGAATTGCTGGGCGAGACGGGCGCGTACCAATGACAGCGGCAGATATTGGTCGATGCGGCCCGCGCCGATCTCACCCATCGGCATGACCTCGATCAGGGTCAGCCCCATGCCCTTGCCGTGGGCCCAGCGCAAGAGACCGGGGAGTTCGTCCTCGTTGAGGTTCTTCAGCGCCACCGCGTTGATCTTCACGGCGAGGCCCGCAGCGCGCGCGGCCTCGATGCCTTCCAGCACCTTGTCGATCTCGCCCCAGCGCGTGATCTCGCGAAATTTCTTGGCATCGAGCGTATCGAGCGAGACGTTGATGCGGCGGACGCCGCAATCGGCGAGTTCCCCGGCATGCTTTGCCAGCTGCGTGCCGTTGGTGGTCAGCGTGAGCTCGCCCAACGCCCCGCTGCCGAGATGGCGCGAGAGCGAGCGCACCAGCGACATCACGTTGCGCCGCACCAGCGGCTCGCCGCCGGTGAGCCGCAGCTTCTTCACGCCCTTGGCGATGAAGGCAGAACAGAGCCGGTCGAGTTCCTCGAGCGTCAGCAGGTCCGCCTTGGGCAGGAAGGTCATGTCTTCCGACATGCAATAGAAGCAGCGCAAATCGCACCGATCGGTGACCGAGACGCGCAGGTAAGAGATCGTCCGACCGAACGGATCGGTCATCGCGCTCGACAGGGCGGCGCGGGGGCTCGCCGGGGCGAGGGAGGTCGCGGGAGATCCGTTCATACGAGCTGCCTTGTCACTTACGGCGACGGGCGCACCTTTGCTTCAGCGGTGCTATCGACGCAATCTAAGCATCGGACGCGGCTGAGACAATCGGGTGGTATACGAAGATTAAAACCTGGATCAGCGCTTGCCCGCGTTCGGATCGGGGAACGCCGAGCCCGCAGCCGGTGGCGGCGCAGCGGGTGGCGGCGCAGCGTCGGCCGGCGCCGCGGCGGGGGCGGCCGGGGCCGATTTCGGCCGCTTCGGCCTGTGCGGCTTCTTCTTCACGGGCTTCGGCGGCACCGCCGGCTGGAGCTCCGCGAAAACAGGATTCGGATCGGTGGTCACCGAAGCAGGCGTGGTGAAATCGCCGGCATTCTTGATGACATTCACCGGTATGCTGGTCGGCTGGTATTTTGGTAGCGCGAAAGCGACCGTGAACGGAGCGTCGGGCGCGGGTACCGAGACCGAGCAGGGGGTCTTGCAGCCCGGACCCAGCGAGGTCGTGGCATCAGCACCCGGCGGATTGGATTCGAGCCGGACCTGGGCGGTCGGCGGCGTCGATTTGAACATGTCCCAAGACATCGAGGAGCAGCCACCAAGGCTTGTTGCTCCCAGGAGGCTCACCCCCGCTAACGCACTCGCGATGACACGACGCATGACCATCCACTTCTACTGCGACGAACCGCCACATAACCCCGCGGGGACCTTAGGGGCGTCGTTTCGGGCAAGCAACCGGCCGGCCGCGCATAGTTAATAGATGGTTAATGCACGATTCCTCAGGATATCAGAGCTAGCTCAGGGCGTTGTCGATGCCCGGGCCGTCATCAGGCTGTGGGCGGCAGGCGGCAGCTCACGCATGTGATGGATCACCCTATCGGGCTTCAGCTCGACGATCGGCACATCAGTATAGCCGAAGCTGACCCCGATCACGGGCACCCCGGCGCGCCGGGCCACCCCGACGTCGGTTCCGGCGTCGCCCACCATGATGCTGGCTTTGACCTCGCCGCCGGCGCGGGCCACGGTCTCGCGGAAGATGGCCGGATCGGGCTTCTGGACGCCAAACGTATCGGCGCCACAGATCGCTGCAAACCGCCTGGTAAGGTCGAGCTGATCCAGGAGCCGCTTCGACAGCCATTCCAGCTTGTTGGTGCAGACCGCCAGGCGATGGCCCTGCGCCGCCAACAGGTCGAGCGCGTCCGGCAGCCCCTCGAACGGGCGGGATTCCACCGCGATGTGGTCGGCGTAATAGGCGATGAAATCAGCCGTTAGCCGGTCCATCTCGGCTGGCGTGACCGAGCGGCCCTCGGCCTCCAGCCCCCGCTCGATCAGCTTGCGGGCACCGGCGCCGATCATGTTGCGGGCCGAGGCCATCGGCACCGGCGGCAGGCCTTCGCGGTCGAGCACATAATTCAGGGCGGTGATCAGGTCGGGCGCCGTATCCACAAGCGTGCCGTCGAGATCGAAGACGAGGGTGTAGGGCGAGTTCATGCAAGAAGCGCTATCGGTCCGGCCAGGCCGGCGCAAGGGGCGGGGCTCTGAGATCCGCTCATAGGCCTGTTCCGGCGAGGAAAACGAGGCTACATAGGCCGCCGCAAGCCAGTTTGACCGGCGGCATTCCTGACTTCGAGAGGCGGGCGCAAACGTGAACATGGACCAGTTGAAGCGGCAGGCTGCGGCACGCGCCCTGGACGAGGTACGCGACGGCATGCAGCTGGGGCTCGGCACCGGCTCGACCGCCAAGCACTTTGTCGAGCTGCTGGGAGAGCGCGTCGCTGCCGGCCTCAAGGTGATCGGTGTTCCGACCTCCGAGGCGACCCGCGCGGATGCGGAGCGCTGCGGCGTGAAGCTGACCACGCTCGATGAGATCGACCATCTCGACATCACCGTCGACGGTGCCGACGAGATCGATCCCGAGCTCAACCTGATCAAGGGCGGCGGCGGTGCGCTGCTGCGCGAAAAGATCGTGGCAGCCGCCTCGGATCGCATGATCGTCATTGCCGACGACACCAAATGGGTACCGACGCTCGGCAAGTTTCCGCTGCCGGTCGAGGTGATCCCGTTCGGGCTTGGCGCGACCCGTCGCGCCATCGACAAGGCATTTGCGGAATGCGGCGTTTCCGGGCAAATGGCGCTCCGCAAGGCCAAAGATGGCCACGTTTTCGTCACCGATGGCGGCCACTGGATCGTCGATGCCCAGCTCGGACGTATTGCCGATCCAGCGAGCCTCGCCAAGGCGTTGAGCGCGATCCCCGGCGTGGTCGAGCATGGGTTGTTCATCGGCTTGGCCAGCTCGGCTGTTTTGGCGGGTGGCGAAGGAATCCGCGTGATTGAACGGCGTAAGCCGAAAGGAGACTAGGAATGAAGAGCGTCTTGAAGATCGTGCCCGCTGCGTGCCTCGCCTTCGCGTTGGCTCTGGCGGCAGCGCCTGCGATCGCGCAACAGCAGGCGGCCCCGGCAGCACCGACCCCGGGGGCGATCGCCGCGGCAAAGGAGATTTTGCAGCTGAAGAATGCCAGCGCGATGTACGCCGGCGCCGTGCCCGGCATGGTGGAGAAGGTCAAGACCACGCTGATCGGACAGAACCTCAACTACCAGAAGGATCTCAACGAGCTCGCCCCCGTCATCGCCAAGCAGCTGGCCGGCCGTGAGTCGGAGATCGGCGACGGCATGGTGGGAGTGTATGCCGGCGAGTTCACCGAGCAGGAGCTGAAGGATCTCGTCACGTTCTACAAGTCGCCGCTTGGCCAGAAGCTGCTCACCAACGAGCCCAAGGCCATCAGCCTCAGCATGCAGGTCATGAACGACTGGGCGCGGAATTTCTCCGAGGTCGTCGCGAGCGCGTTCCGCGCCGAGATGAAGAAGCGTGGCAAGGAAATCTGACGGTACCTATCTGATCAGAATCAAGATCACGCTTTAGGAGAGGTCGGAGTGGACAATGGCTGAATTCGACGTCGACCTCTTTGTCATCGGTGGTGGTTCGGGCGGCGTGCGTGCCGCCCGCATCGCAGCCGGCTACGGCGCCCGCGTGATGATCGCGGAAGAGTACCGCATGGGCGGCACCTGCGTGATCCGTGGCTGCGTGCCGAAGAAGCTGTTCGTGATCGGCTCGCATTTCCGCCACGAGCTGGAAGATGCCGCCGGCTTCGGCTGGACCGTTCCGCCCGCGACCTTCGACTGGCCGACCTTGATCGCCAACAAGGACAAGGAAATCGCGCGACTGGAGGCCGCCTACACGACCAATGTCGAGAAGTCGGGCGCGCAGATCGTCAAGAGCCGCGCGGTGATCGAGGACAAGCACACCGTCCGCCTGCTCGCGGACGACAGGAAGATCAGCGCAAAATACATTCTCATTGCGACCGGCGGCGCGCCCAACCACGGTGCCGCAATTCCCGGCATCGAGCATGTGATCTCTTCCAACGAAGCTTTTCATCTGAAGAAGCTGCCGAAGCGGATCGTGATCCAGGGTGGCGGCTATATCGCGCTGGAATTCGCCGGCATCTTCGCCGGCTTCGGTTCCGACGTCACCGTGATCTATCGCGGCGACAACATCCTGCGCGGTTTCGACGAGGACGTTCGCGCCCACGTCCGAGCTGAGATGGAGAAGCAGGGCATCACCATTCTCACCGGCTGCACGGTCAACAAGGTTGATCGCCACGGCGAGGAATTCACCACGCACCTGTCGAATGGATCGAGCCTTGCTTCCGACCAGGTGATGTTCGCGATCGGGCGGCACCCCAACGTCGCCAATCTCGGCCTGGAGAACGCCGGCGTCGCCATCAATCCTGAGAACGGCGGCATCGCGGTCGATCATTTCTCCAAGAGCTCGGTCGACGGCATCTACGCGATCGGCGACGTCACCCATCGCTTCAACCTGACGCCGGTCGCGATCCGGGAGGGCCATGCCTTCGCCGACACCGTGTTCGGCAAGCGTGCGGTGCAGGTCGATCATTCCTCGATCCCGACCGCGGTGTTCTCGCAGCCGGAGGTCGGCACGGTCGGTCTGACGGAGACCGAAGCGCGTGCGCAATTCAGCCACGTCGACATCTACAAGACGACGTTCCGCCCGATCAAGGCGACGATGTCCGGCCGCGACACCCGCGTGCTGATGAAGCTCGTCGTCGACGGCGCGACCGACCGCGTGCTCGGCTGCCACATCGTCGGCGATTGCGCCGCCGAGGTCACGCAAGTGGTCGCGATTGCCGTGAAGATGAAGGCGACCAAGGCCGATTTCGACGCGACCATCGCGCTGCATCCGACCGCGGCCGAAGAGCTGGTGACGATGCGCACGCCGACCGCGCGCTACGTGCGCCAGGCGGCGGAGTAATTGACGGGGAGCCGCGACCGGCTCCCCGCTGTCTTCTTCGTCAGAAGTCGAACGTCATGCCTGTCGTGACCGCTTCGGCCTTGTTGCCGGCAATGACGTTGTTGTTGGCATCTCGTCCGCAGACGGCGTAGCCATGTCCGCTGGCGCCGAGGCAGTAATGCGCGCCCGGCCCGTTGCGCAGATAACTGCCGACCATGTACCAGCTCACGAACGGGCTGAAATGGTACTTCACGCCGATCGCGTACTGGTCTGCGCTGGAGTCCACCGTGTTGAGCGCGAAGTCGGCGGCACCCGCCGGCGCCGAAACCGCGACCCCCGGGGTGGGATAGGCGTTGAGGACGCCGGTGCCCGGCGAGCCCGGCGAGGCGTTGGCATGAGCCCAGGATGCGCTGACGTCCCACTTCTCGACCGATTGGGTCGCGCTCAGGAAGTAGCCGTCGCGCGAACGCTCGTTGAAGGCGGCGACCGTATGCTCGCGGCGCATCACCTCGTAGATGCCATAGAGCTGCAGGCTGCCGATCACGTCGTTGAACTTGTAGCCCGCGCCGACCTTCGCGGCCCATTCGTTGGCGATGCCGACCGCACCCGCCGGCACGGTGAGAACGCTGCCGTTGCTCAGCGCCGTCACCGCCTCGTCGCCGGTCCGGTTGGTTCCTTCGTGGAATTCGTAAGCGGCGATGCCCGTGAACCCGGCCTGGTTGTAGGTCAGCGATGCGCTGTAAAGATTGCCGTAGGAGCCATCGGTACAGCCCTCCGGCGCCGATGTGGCCGGGAAGCCCGAGCCGCTGCCGCGCGACGACGTGGACGGGCAGTTGAAATCGCCGAGCGCGTAGTCGCTGTTGTCCTTGGCGGTGTTCTGGCCCGGCGAGACCATGAGCGAGGCCTGGAAGCCGTTCCAGACAGGCGATTCATACCAGACCGCGTGCCCCGCGCGCCAATCGAACTCTGCGCGCAGATCGCCGCCGGTGTTGCCCATGATCGAGTTGTAGTCGCCGAGCGTGGCCGAGAACGGATCGAACTTCGCTGTGGCCTTCTTGTAGGGCGTGTCCGCCTTGCCGGCCTTGATCGTGCCCCACGGGCTCTCCATGCCGAGGAAGCTGTCGCGCGTGCCGAACGCCGCGCGTTCGGTCGGAACGGCTGCGACCTCGACGAGCGATTCGAATTGCGCGACGGCGGCCCAGCCGGGATAGCCGTAGGGATCGAGATTGTGCCGCGCCCTCACGCCGAAATAGGTGAGGTTGCTGGAGACGCCGAACTTCGTGCCCTGGTCGTAGACGCCGGGATTGAAGACGTCGCCGGATAGATCGACATGGCCGTAGAGCGTCACGGTGGTGTTGTCGATGAAGGGATTGGATCCGGGCGCCTTGCTGTAGAGCGGAGCGCCGCCGATGCTGACGACGGTGTGCTCGGGCGCCGCCGGCGCCGGTGAGGGGGCGACCGCCGCATGCAGAACGGGATTGCCCTTGGGTGAAGCCGGCGCGACCGCCGTCGCCGCAGCCCTGGGCTCACCGATGCGATTGACGCGTTCGCGGAGCTGCGCGTTCTCCCTGGCGAGCTTGGCGTTGCTGCGCTCGAGCGCATCGAGGCGGGCAACGACATCGTCGATGGTTGCAGCTCGCAAGGGTTGGCTGATTGTGGTTGCACACAGGGCCGCAAAGCCTGTGCCGAGCAAAAAGGCCTTCCTCATCTGGTTCCCCTTTATCGCCGCGGACTCTCAGATGGGTCCGGGATAAAGGGGAAGGTAATGTATGCCAGATGCCATATACAATCGTGCTGGTATGCTAGAGCTTGCTTTCGCCGCGAACTGTGTCTGGAGGGCAACTGTTCCTGACAAAGCACGTCGCGCGGCGATCTGCCGCATTGCGGTGAACCGAATGCATCCCGAAAGGGCGAATGATTTCCGCGGCTTACTTCAATCGCCCCACGGCGTTTCGCCGCGTTCGAGGCGGCTGGCGATGTCGGTCTGAAACGCCGGCGGTCCGAAGGCGAACCACTCGTCGCCGATCTGGTAGACCAGCAGCCTTCTATTCTCGGTGGAAAACCGCATCAGCCAGTCCATGGCCTTCTTCTTCGGCTGCTCGCCGACCGGGACGACGACGTCGACCGGGAGGCCGCGCCAGAAGAAATTGGCGGCCAGCATGATCATGCTGGATTGATCCGGCCGCATCCAATCCGGCAGCGGGCTGGAAGCAACCAGCCAGCCGCAGACGAACTCGCGGCAGGGATGCTGCGGGCGCTCCGGATAGATCGTACATCGATGCGCGACGCTGAAGGGGCACGGCTGTCCCTTGCGCACCTTGTGTCCACGCACCTCGATCTGCAGCCAGCCGTCGCAACAGGCAGTGCAGCTTCCGCAGGTTCTGGTGATGGCGGGGCTCACGGGCGAAGCAGGTGCTCCAGGCACATCTCGATCGCTATGAACTACCAGCACCATTTACGGACGGGCAAGACCCGCAAGGGAGGAGAAGCTGCAGCACTCGCGGCTACGCGTAGAGATATCCGACCGGCTTGCCTTCGGTGCGCAGGGGACGAACGTCCTTCTGCGTGATGATCTGACCGGCGAGGCCGTCGATCTCGTCGCGCTGCGTCGGCGTCCAGCTGCGAAGGTTCTCGATGCCGTTGAGAAGACCGAGCCGGAGCACTTGCGTGTTCTCGCCGACAGCGATGAGCCTGATCGAGCCGTCGCCCGCGGTGACGACATCGCCGGCGACGAGCTCGAACGTCTCGGAGGCCTTGTTCTTGAACTCGGCCGAGCCGCGAATGACGCGGTAAATGACGACCTCGCCCTTGGCGAACGCGGCGGCGTCCATTGATGCCGATGTGCTCTTCGGCAGCAGCGACTGGCCGCGCGGATCGGTTGCGATGATGTGGCCGGTGACGAGGTGGCCGCTCGGTGTCTCGATGCCGGTATCGCGCACGTATACCGGCATGAGGGATTTGACGGAGCCGTCGCTGAGCGGCTTGAACAGTGCATCCAGCGCCAGGGGATCCTGAAGCCAGAAGCCGGCATCGGCCGGCCGATCATGCAACGGATGGCTCCACGCCACACGCGGCGTCTCGGCTTCGTCGATCTGACCGGGCCCCACGATGGTCGGATTGGGAAAGCTGGTGGGATCGGTGATGAAGGCTTCGAGGAATTTGCCCGAATAGCCCATCGAGATCGGATCCGGCACCACCGTCTGCGGCGTCTTGAGGTTCTCTTCAGTCGACAGCCCCGACCAGGTGTAGAACAGCTGGCGATGCACGATCGCGCTTTGCAGCATCACGGCGCCCGGGCCGACATTGTAGAACCGCCCGTCATAGTCGAAGGTGAAGGCCCCCGAGGTGACCAGCACCAGCTGAAAGCCGCCCGGCGGAAGATGCAGATGGAAGTCGGTCGGTCCGGTGTCGGGCCGGTAGATCGGCAGGTTGGTCGCAACTTCGTGGAGCAGGAAGGTTTCATTATTGGCGTGAAAGCCTTCATTGGCCCGGTTATAGAGCGCTTGCGGGCGATAGGTCGGCTCGAACCTCGCGTCCTTGTTGCGATCGATCGCGACGAAGTCCTTCGTGTTGAGGCGGAGCGGCGTGCCGTTCGGATGGGTGAGGCCGAGCGTCTTGAGATCGCCCGCAGCATGCACGTTCATGACGTTCTCCGCTCTGCGCCATTGCCAGCTCGCAACATCGTTGCGAATTTTGGGCCAGTTGGTTTGCGCAGCAGCAAGCAAGCCTGGCGCCTCGCTGCGGAGGCGGAAATCCGGTGGCTGCACTGGAGGTTAGGTCGCTCGTCGGCCCTGATCGCCGGTCGGGCGTTGCGATTCCGAAGCGGTGAAGCTCTGTCTAATTTGTCGGCAAGCCCTGCCAGAGCGCGCGCAGTTGCCGATTGACATGTTGTTCATGTTTTGTTCTTATGCTGCGGCCGAGAGGGAGGCAGCTATGGACAATCGCATCAACGAACTCCGCAGAACCATCAGAGCACTCCGCGTCAGCATGCGCGAGGCCGAATCCATCATGCATGAGCAGATCAACCGCGGTGAGGATTGCAGCTTCGTGGCGCAGGAAGTCATCAAGATGCGCTCGGTCATGAGCCTGCTCGTGAAGGAGCGAACCGCGCTGGGCGATTTCGAGCCGATCTTCGTGAACAGCTTCTCCATCCCGCGGCGCCGGTCGGCGCGAAAGCTGGCGGCTCTTCCCCCGATGATCGAGTCGGTATTCCGTCCACGCCTGGTGGCGAAGGTTTGACGCGAAGGGCGGCCGCCCCATTGAACGATCGAGGCGCCGCTCCGCCCCAGCCGCTCAGCTCGGCAGCGGGATCAGCGGCGCGACCTCGCGATCACCAGCGTCGTCACTTGCCGCAAGGCCAGCTGCGACGCCGATGCGGTCGGCCTCGGGCCGGTTCTGGCTCATCTTGCGCTTGCCCTCGAAGCGCGCCACGGGGATGCGTACGCCGACGATCCCGCGCAGCTGCGCGGCGATGAAGTCCGCGGGCGCATCACTCACCGACCACGGCTTTACGCGAGCGCCTTCGTGCCTGTTGGTCAGCCGTGTCACCACCTCAAGCAGACGCTCGTGCTCCTGAAAGAATTCCACGGGGCCATAGGCGTGCACGGCGATGTAATTCCAGGTCGGCACGACCTTCTCGGTTTCCTGCTTGGTCGCGTACCAGGACGGCGTCACATAGGCGTCGGGCCCTGGGAAGATCGCCAGCGCATCGCCGATCGGCTGGAGCTTCCATTGCGGGTTGGCCCTGGCGACATGCCCGTACAGCACACCTTGCTCGCCTTCGCTCTCGTCGAGGAACAGCGGCAAGGGTGTGGCGACCGGACCGTCGGTGGTGGCGGTGACGAGGCTCGCGAGGCGGGCCGCGCGGATCGTCGCGCGGATGCTCTCGATGTCGTCGTCCCTAAAGGCGGGAGGAATGTACATGGCGTTTCTCCGTTCCGGTTACGGCAATAGCCGGAATATGGCGTGAATGTATATCTTCTTTCCCTGGGGCGTCGGCTTCAAGAGCGGAGACTGAGATGGACGACCAAGCCAAACTGACGGCGCTGCAGCGCCATTGGGATGCGTCGGACGCGAATGATTTCGAGGCGGAGCATGACATTTATGGCGAGGATGCCGTGCTCGACTATCCGCAGTCCGGAGAGCGCATCCGCGGCCGCCGGAACATTCAGCAGAGCCGCTTCGTGCAGCCGAACACCAAGCGCTTCGCGGTCCGTCGGATCATCGGCGCCGGCGAGCTCTGGGTGAGCGAGTTCGTGCTGACTTATGACGACGTGCCGTCCTACGTTGTCAGCATCATGGAATTTCGCGACGGATTGGTCGCGCACGAAACGCAATATTTCGGCGACCGGTTCGATCCGGCACCGTCGCGCGCACATCTCGTGGAGCGAGCGGGATAAGGCGCGCGCTCTGTCGTTGCGAGCGGAGCGAAGCAATCCAGAGTCTTTCCGCGGGGGCACGCTGGTTTGTTTCGCTCCGCTCGCAATGACCGTGTTGATGCAGTCGGGCATGAAACGTGCACGGCTGCCTGACGAATCCGCTCACGCGGAACCGGATGCGGCGGCTGGCCGCAGGCTGTTGCCTTGATTCCGGCTGACCTCCTCTTATTTTTGGAGCGAACAAGAATCCGGGCCCCTCTGGCGAGGACGCTGACCGTGTCAGCAAAACCTCGCGATGTCGGATGACCTGTCCCGCGCGAATGCGATGGATCGGCCGATCGTCGGGCCTTCTTGAGTTCTCTCCGACCCAATCGTCCCATCGCAGCTCCGCGCGGCCCTGTCGCAAGAAAAGGAGCAACGATGTCTGACGCCAACACGTCCACCCCGATCGAGATCGAAATCACCGAGCCGCGCAGCTTCGACGAGCAGGCTGCGGCGGCGCTGGTGATAGCAGGCGCGCTGGTCGCCGTGTCCGACCGGCGCGTGTCGCCGGTCGAACGCGACGAGGTGATCCGCTTCATCAGGGAGCGCGGATTGGCGCCGCATATCGAGGACGATCGCCTGTTTGCGATGTTCGATGAGCTCGCCGAACGGCTCGAAGAGCCTGATTTCGCCAATGTGGTGATCGAGACGCTGCGGCCGGTCTCGGACCTGCCGCTGTCATCCCATCTTATCGCGCTCTCGGAGCGCGTTGCGGCCGCCGACGAGGACGTGCATCCGCATGAGGTACAGGCGATCAAGCTGTTGCGCCTGCTGACGCTGGCGCTGCCGCGCGCGAAGCCGGTCGGTCCGGTAGCCGTCAAGGCGTGAGCATGAGCACAGCTTCGGAGGAGCAAAGGACGAGATCCAAGGGCGACAGCGGCCAGCCGGCTGGTGGAGATCCGCGGCTTGCCGCGCTCGTCCATCGGCTGCCGCCGCGTCTTGCCGGCGCGGTCGACTATCTCCTGCAGCCGTCCAGCCGTTGGGTCCGGATTCCGTCGGGCGTCCTGCTCGTGCTCGGCGGCGTGCTGTCCTTCCTGCCGGTGCTCGGCATCTGGATGCTGCCGCTTGGTCTCGCGCTGCTCGCCGAGGACGTGCCGGCGCTGCGTGGGGCTCGCGCGAAGGTGTTCGACTGGATCGAGCGCCGCAAGCCGCACTGGCTGGATCCTGCCGCTCCCAAAAATCACCGAACATGATCGAATTCATCACCGCCGAGGCGCTGACCGCGCTGCTCCAGGTCATCGTGATTGACCTCGTGCTCGCCGGCGACAACGCCGTCGTCATCGGTCTCGCGGCCGCAGGCCTTCCGGCCGAGCAGCGTCGCCGCGCCATCGTCGTCGGCATCGTTGCGGCCACCGCGTTGCGCATCGCCTTTGCTGGTGCCGCTGCCCAGCTTCTGCAAGTGATCGGCCTGCTGCTCGCCGGCGGGGTGCTGTTGCTGTGGGTGTGCTGGAAGATGTGGCGCGAGCTGCGTGAGCAGGCGACGCTTGCGAACGAGCTCGCGGCCAGCCTTGCTGGCGGGGCGACCGGCGTGGCCGCGCCGCGCAAGACGTTCAGGCAAGCCGCGTTGCAGATCGTTGCCGCAGACGCATCGATGTCGCTCGACAACGTGCTTGCGGTCGCGGGCGCGGCGCGTGAGCAGCCTTATATCCTCGTCTTCGGTCTGGTTCTGTCGGTTGCGCTGATGGGCATCGCCGCCGATCTGCTCGGCCGCGTGCTTCAGAAGCAGCGCTGGATCGCCTATGTCGGCCTTGCCATCGTCGTCTACGTCGCCTTCGAGATGATCTATCGCGGCTCGCTCGAGCTCGCGCCCGTGATCGCAAGTTTCTGAGATCTGTCTTCGTTTTCCCGCCTCGTTTGCTGGAGTGATCGATGTCGTCTGAACCCCAACCGTCTTCGGCGAGACCGCCGGTCGGCCTGTTTCCGCGCCTGATCTTCGGATCGCGATGGCTGCAATTGCCGCTCTATGTCGGCCTCATCGTCGCACAGGCGGTCTATGTGCTGCTGTTTCTGAAGGAGCTCTGGCACCTGGTGGCGCACTCGTTCGACGCCAGCGAGCAGCAGATCATGCTGGTCGTGCTCGGCCTGATCGACGTGGTCATGATCTCGAACCTGCTGGTGATGGTGATCGTCGGCGGTTATGAGACCTTCGTCTCGCGGCTGAACCTGCGCGGCCATCCGGACGAGCCGGAATGGTTGAGCCACGTCAATGCCAGCGTGCTCAAGATCAAGCTCGCGATGGCGATCGTCGGCATCTCCTCGATCTCGTTGCTCAGGACGTTCATCGAGGCCGGCAATCTCGGCACCGTCAGGAGCAATTTCACCGAGACCGGCGTGATGTGGCAGGTGCTGATCCATCTGACCTTCATCATCTCGGCCATCGGCATCGCCTGGGTGGACCGCCTCGGCGATAACGGGCATCGCAAGGAGAACGCTCACGCCTGAGCGCCGAGCGAACCACGCAGATCAGGCGATGGGCGGATAGGCCGAATTCTCCCGCCGTTCGCGCTCGCCCAGTTCGCGCACCAGTTCCTGGAGAAATGATTCCGTGAAGGCGGGCAGCGTGCGCTCAGCGCGGACGTAGATGCCGAGGTCCGACCATAACGGGCTGCCGGCATTGTCGAGTGGCAGGAATACGAGCTGCCCGTCGCGTGACAGCCTGCCGATGCCGAGCTGGGTCTGGAAGGCGACGCCAACGCCGCGCACAGCCAGCTCGCGCATCAGGTCGATCGAGTTTACTTGAATAGCAGGCTCCGGCGTCTCCGAGAGCTGCGCGATCAGCGGCTGGAGCAGATGATAGATCGACAGCTCCGGCAACGCCTGGATGACGGGAAAGGCGAGGCATTGCTCCAGCGTCACGGTCCTGCGGCGCGCCAGCGAATGCTCGCGGGCAACGAGGGCGCCGAGGCGGAAGCGTTTCAACGCGACCTGCCGCAGGTCTGGTGGATGCTTGAGGGCAATGGCGATGCCGATATCGGCCTCGCCCCGGCGCAAGGCTTCGAGCACGTCGGACGATCCCATCACCTCGGTGGTGAAGCTGACGCGACGCGCCCGGCTGCGGTGCGAGGCGATCAAATCCGGCAATACGGACTCGGTGAGGGACTCGATGCAGGCGATGCTGACATTGCCGTGCCAGGCGCCGGACAGGGACGCAACGTCGGAGCGGAAGCGATCGAGGTCCTGCAGCACGTTCATGACGTGACGCGCCAGCATCTCGCCAACGGTGGTCAGGATCAGGCCGCGCGCCGTCCGCTCGAATAGGGGTGAGCCAACTTCCTGTTCAAGCTTGAGAATTTGGCGGCTGACGGCCGAGGAGGCGACGTTCAGGAGGCGCGCTGCGGCGCGGATCGAGCCGGTGCGACGGACGGCGTGGAAGTACTGGATGGCCGGTGAGTGAAAGCGCATGGGACCCTCCCGGCACTATAGCTGTTGCCGAAACGGCAGCAACATGTACGAATTTCTCTGCCTTTTGAGGACGCGCGTTTCACCCTAGTGTCACGGGCTGACGGGCCCTTCCGGCCCGCGCGGCGGCGCGCCCGCAAACGATGCGTGGGGGATTGAGGTGAACGAGAGGATTGCGTGCGACCTGGAGCGCGGGCGTGATGCCCGTCTCGTCGACCGCCGCCGCGCGGCCGCTCATGTCGGCGTGACCGCCGGCCGCTTCGAGCAATTGGTGCGCGACAACGTCGTGCCGCCGCCGGTCATGGTGAACAACAAACGACGCTGGCCGATCGCGTTGCTCGATGATGCCAAGGAGGCGGTCGGCAGCAGCGCGCCGTCGTCGCCGGTGGCGAGCGCCGGTGTCGAAGCGCCTCGCTGCGACGGCGCCAGCATGCCGTCTTCGCGCGAACTGCCCGATGCGGCCTGGTTCGAGCAGCGCGCGAGCTTCGTGCAGCGCGTCCGCCGCTCGTTGCTGTCAGGCAACGAGATCCGCCTGCTGCGCGAGTTCAAGGTACTCAGGCAGAACGAAATCAGCATGTATGGCTATTATGGCAGCTTCGAAGCGCTGATGGTGCGCGGCTATATCGTCGAGACCGATCGCAAGCCGCCATCGAGTCGTCCGCTGGTGACCTACCGCCTGACGGCACCGGGCGAGCAGGTGATTGCGGCGCTGAAGGAGCCGGTGTTCTGATCGGACGCGACGAAGTCCTGACGCAGCCGATGGACCCAAGGCCGTCTGGATGAATTTGGCCGTTTTGATACCTCCCGAGCGGGCAATCCTGAAGCCCGGTTGATCCTGTCAAGGCGGGCTCTCTTTCCCCGATCGATAAAATTGTCTGCAATCCGCTCAAGCCCGGCAAACCCTGCGGACAAGAAGCGTGGCCCCTTAAACCTCGGCTTTGGAACCGGCGTGCATCCTCACCGCAAAAGGGCGAGGCATCAGCATGTCAGTTCTCAAGGAGATCGTCGTGGCGGTCGCGGGAGTCTACGCACTCCTGTTCGTCTGCGACGCATTGTTCGGTGTCGGCGAGCCGCGCTTCGACGACGCCTATTACCGCGCCAGCTTCTACGCGCCGAAGCCGCAGCAATTCCGTTTCGCCGGCGATACGCCGCCGGCGGTGCGCGTCAGCGACGCCTTCGCGCAATTCTCGGCGGCCGAGGCCAGGCCGAACAAGCGCTACTCGTCGCTGACGACGATCATCCGCTAGGCGCGCTCGGTTGCCTGGTCATTCCTCGGATGCTGTCCCGCGCGCTGCGGGATCAGCAACAGGCAGGCCACCATGAACGCGGCGATCACGGCGGAAGCCAGCGGCCGGCTTAGCGCGAGCCCACCATGATCGAGTGGCTTGTCGAGGAAATCACCGACGGTCGCACCAAGCGGCCGGGTCAGGATGAAGGCCGCCCAGAACAACGTGACACGTGAGACGCGGGTCCAGAAATAGAGCGCCGCAATGACGGCCAATCCCGCGGCGAAGATCAGCGCGCCGCCGCGATAGCCCAGATCGCCGGTATCGGCGATCCAGTCGCCAAGCGCGGTGCCCAGCGTCTGCGAGAAGGTGATCGCGCCCCAATAGAAGGCTTCGACTCGCGGTGTGTTGACGCTGTTGACCGAGATGGTGCCCTCGGCGCGATACCAGAGCCCGAGCACCAGCACGAGGCAGGTGAGCAGCAGCGTCGAGCCGCCGGTATAGCCGATGCCGAGCGAGCGGTCGGCGAAGTCCGCCATCGTGGTGCCGAATGTGGTCGAGGCCACGATGGTTGCCCAATACAGCGCGGGATGGAATCGTTGCGCGCGGATCTGCGCGGCGACCAGGACGATCAGCGCTGCCAGGAACAGGCACGTGCCCGCGAGGTAGCCCCAGTTCAGCGTCATCGTGACGGTGTCGCCGCCGGTTTCACCCAACGTCGTGGCGGCGATCTTGATGATCCAGAAGCCCAACGTGACTTCGGGGACCTTGCTCTCGCCGAGGATGCTCTTCGTGTTGGTGGCCATGGTGTCCTCCTTGCAACACCAGCCGCGAATCTCCGTTCGCGGCTGGCGCGGTAACGATGCGTGGACGCATCACGTCCTGGTGACGCTATCCATGATCGCGAGCAGATCGCTGATCGCCTGCTTGCACTTTGCGGGGTCCGGCGTGCCGGCGCGGAGCGCCTCCAGCGCGCGGTCGATCGCCTTGTCCACGGTGTGCCAGTCGGCCGCTGCGCGCGGCTTCAACCCGGCTTCGGCCTCGTCCCATCTGGTTTCGAGGTCCTTGATCCTCGTCCTGGCACCGGGCAGGTCGCCCTTGTCGACCAGCGCGGCGACATCGTCAGCGATGCTGCGGAACGGCGTGAGGTCGCCGAGCCTGGCCGTGGCGGCCTCGGCGAGCGGGATGAAGCCGAAATGCTGGTTGGCGTGCGTGTTTGGTTCGCCGGACATGGTCGTCACAAGGCAAACGGCGATGGCGGGGATGAGTTTCATGGCTCTCTCCTGATGTGGCTCCTGCGTCCGTGCAGGATGGGTTGAAGCTGTGATCGGGGTTACTGCGCCGGACCGGCCCGACGCGTGCCGTCGCATTCGAACGTCACCCAGGCGACGAGGCCGACGATCGCGGTCAGGAAGACGATGCTGGTCTGGATCGTGCCGAGGCCGATGCCGCCGTATTCGCGCGACTGCGACAGCAGATCGCCGAGCGAGGCGCCGAGCGGGCGGGTCAGGATGTAGGCGAGCCAGAAGGTGAGGACGGGATTGGCGCCGATCGTATGGGAGAGGGCCACCGCCACGATCAGCGCGCCGAATGCGACGACGCCGAGCTGGAAGCCGAGGCCAAGCGCTTCTGTTGCAAGGTCGCCAGCCGCCGTGCCCAGCGCGAAGGTGAACAGGATCGCGGTCCAGTAGAACAACTCGCGCCGTGTCGTCACGATGCCATGGATTGATAGCGTGCGCTCGGCGGCGTACCAGATCGCAAAGGTCGCGGCGAGCGCGCAGGCAAACGCGGCGGTGCTGACGTAGAGGCTGATCTCGAGCTTATCGGTCAGGAGATCCGTGAGCTGGGTGCCGACGATGCTGACGAGGACGACGGTGAGCCAGTAGATCCACGGCACATACGCGCGACGGCTCAGCTGCAGCAGCAGCACGGCAATCAGCAATCCGGTCATGCTGATCGCGGTGAGGCTGGCACCGAGGCCGACATGCACCGCCAGATAATCGGCGCCGGTCTCGCCGACCGTGGTCGAAAGGATCTTGATGGCCCAGAAAATCGCGGTGACCTCCGGAACCTTGTTCAGCAGCCGTCTTGCGCCAAGGTCTTGATGTCGCGACATGCCCGAATCTCCCTCCGTCGAACCGATGCCGGACCGTCGCGTGGAGGACTTAGGCCCGACTTAGGGATGAGAAATTTCCTGCCGATGCGGCCTCGGCCGCAATTTGGGCCTGCTGGCGCTTCCTAACTCTGCGCTAAGTGTTGGTGCACAGGATGCGGCGGCCGGACCGTCCGGCAGAGCTTGAGGACCGGTTTTGCGGGTGTTGCTGATCGAGGACGACAGGATGGTCGGCGCCGCCGTCGAGCAGGCGCTGAAGGATGCCGCTTACGCCGTCGATTGGGTTCGCGATGGCGAAACCGCACTGCTTGCGGCCGCAAGCGAATCCTACGAGGTGCTGCTGCTCGATCTTGCTTTGCCCAATACGGATGGCCGCGACATCCTGCGACGGCTGCGCGCGGACGGCCGCAAGATTCCGGTCATCATCGTGACCGCGCGCGATGCCCTCGACGACAGGATCGAAGGGCTCGATCTCGGCGCCGACGATTATCTCGTCAAACCGTTCGAGATCCGCGAATTGCTGGCGCGGATGCGCGCCGTCACGCGCCGCGAGGCCAGCGGCGCGCCGGCATTGCTCGGCAATGGAGCGCTGCGTCTGGACCCCGCGAGCCGCGAGGCGTCGTACCTGACGAAATCCGCGGTGCTCACCGCGCGCGAGTTCGCGCTGCTGCAGGCACTGCTGGCCCGGCCCGGCACGATCCTGTCGCGCGGAGAGCTCGAGCGGCAGCTCTACGGCTGGAACGAGGAGGTTGCGAGCAATGCGATCGAGTTTCTGATCCATGCGGTGCGCAAGAAGCTCGGCTCGGATGCGATCCGCAACGTGCGTGGCGTCGGCTGGATGGTGGATCGGCCATGATCAGGTCCTTGCGGGGCCGTCTGTTCGCCGGTCTCACTGCGATCATCCTGCTGACGGGACTCGTCGGCGGCCTGTTCGCCTATCGCTGGGCGTTCGACGAGGCGATCGAGATGCAGGACTCCGTCCTGATCCAGATCGCAGGCCTCGTGCTGTCAGGCAGTCTCACCGGCGGCCGGGAGTTGCATGGTGTGGATGCGGATGCCGAGGTCTGGCTGATCGATCAGGCGTCGGAACACGACGCCAGGCTCTGGAGCTTCAAGGACGGCTTCGCGCTGTCGACCCGAAAAGGGCGGCCGATCCGCGTGCTGCTGCGGACCCGGCCTGACGGCACAAGGTTCGCGGTCGCACAGAGCACCTCCGTCCGCGACGAGATCGCAAGCGACATGGCCTTCCGCACGGTGCTGCCGATCGCGGCGCTCGTTCCCTGTTTGCTGCTGGTCACTGCCATCGTCATCGCGCGCTCGTTGCGACCGATGGTTCGTCTGGCTGATGATCTCGATGGACGCCGTGCCGATGACATGACGCCGCTGCCAGCCGGGCAGATGCCCAGCGAGCTGCATCCGTTCATCGTCTCGATCAACGGATTGCTGCAGCGGATGCGTCTCCTGATGGACCAGCAACGCCGGTTCGTGGCCGACGCCGCACACGAGTTGCGCACCCCGATCACCGCGCTGAGCCTGCAAGCGGAGAATCTTGGATCGGTGGATCTGCCTTCAGGTGCGCGCGATCGCGTGGCGATGCTCCGACAAGGCATCGGCCGGACCAAGCATCTGCTGGAGCAATTGTTGGCGCTTGCAAGACAGGATGCCGGATCGGCGGATGGAACGGCAATCCCGACCGTCGCCCTGGATGCTACGGTGAAAGAGATCGTCGCCGATATTCTGCCCGAGGCCGCCAGGCGCGGCATCGATCTCGGTTTTGCCCGCATCGAAGCGACTATGGTTCGCGGAGAAACCGTGATGCTCGCCGCCATGGCCCGCAATCTTCTCGACAATGCGCTTCGCTTTACCCCGCATGGCGGACGTATCGATGCCTGGGTCTATCGCGATGGAGAGGCAGCGATCGTCCGGATCGAGGACAGTGGTCCGGGTGTTGCGCCGGAGGACATCGGCCGGATCTTCGAGCCGTTCTTCCGGGGCCAGCGTCCCGAGGGCGATGGCGTCGGGCTCGGCCTGTCGATCGTCAAGCGGATCATCGATCGGCTCGGTGGATCGATTGAAGCCGTAAACGTTGCGGAGAGCGGACGCACCGGACTGCGGGTCCTGGTCAAGCTGCCCGCAGCGTCGGCCTGACCGTCACTCTGCCTGAACCCATTCCGCTACGCCGCGCCACAGCGTGTCGCGATGCTCGGAGCGAAAGAAGCCGAAATGGCCGATCGCCTTGGGCCCGAGCGCCTATAGGAGTGGCCGACATAGGCGAGGGGCAGGGGATTGTAGCGCTCCCGCATCCGGCGCACCGCGGCGGTGACGTCGAGTGCCGCCCAGTCCGACATCGAGGCCTTGAAGCCGACCAGCGATTTCGGGTGGAAGTCGCCGACCATCGCCGGCTGCCGGGAGCCGCCGATGCCGCGATAGTCGTAAGTGAGCACAGCGCAGCCGCGATGGGCGAGATAGGAGGCAAAGCCCTTGTAGATCTTGCGGGGCACGGCGCTGGCCAAATTGATCAGCACGGCATGCCGCTTGGTCCCGCGCGGCAGGAACAGGGTGCCTGATAGCGCGTACCCGTCGGTCGCCGGGAAAGTTGATCTCGTCGATGAAAACGTCGTCCCGTGGCGCGTCCATGGTGGAAGCTGTCTTGCCGGCCTCTGCCGCCCCCCAGCAAATGCGAATTCAGCTTTGCCCGCAAGGGTTTGCCTTGCCAAACGGATTTACAACTGGCGATGTCGTGCCAGCCTGTGTATAAGGCGGCCCTCGCAACCCACAGATCAGGTTGCACTTTTTGCTTTCACGGAGAGATTGCGATGTCCGAGCGGTGGACGCCCGAGTCCTGGCGCAGCAAGCCGGTGCTACAGGTGCCCGATTATCCCGACGCCAAGGCCTTGGCCGACGTCGAGGCGCAACTTGCAACCTTCCCGCCGCTGGTGTTTGCCGGCGAGGCGCGCAACCTGAAGAAGGCGCTCGGGCGCGTGGCGGCCGGCGAGGCCTTCCTGCTCCAGGGCGGCGACTGCGCCGAGAGCTTTGCCGAGCACGGCGCCAACAACATCCGCGACTTCTTCCGCGTGCTGTTGCAGATGGCGGTGGTGTTGACCTATGCCGGCGCGGTGCCGGTGGTGAAGGTCGGCCGTATCGCCGGTCAATTCGCCAAGCCGCGCTCCTCGCCGACCGAGAAGGTCAACGGCGTCGAGCTGCCGAGCTATCGTGGCGACATCGTCAACGACATCGCGTTCACCAAGGAAGCGCGCGTGCCGGATCCGCAGCGGCAGCTGATGGCCTATCGCCAGTCGGCCGCGACGCTGAACCTGCTGCGCGCGTTCGCGACCGGCGGCTTCGCCAATCTCGGCAGCGTGCACCAATGGATGCTGGGCTTCCTCAAGGATAGCCCGCAGTCCCGCCGCTACAAGGAATTGGCCGACCGCATTTCCGAGGCGCTCAACTTCATGCGCGCCTGCGGCCTCGATCTCGAGAGCCATCCGGAGCTGCGCGCCACCGATTTCTACACCAGCCATGAGGCGCTGCTGCTCGGCTACGAGCAGGCCATGACCCGCGTCGACTCCACCACCGGCGACTGGTACGCGACCTCGGGCCACATGATCTGGATCGGTGACCGCACCCGCCAGCTCGATCACGGCCATGTCGAATATTTCCGCGGCATCAAGAACCCGATCGGCCTGAAGTGCGGCCCGTCGCTGAAGCCCGACGAGCTCTTGAAGCTGATCGACATTCTCAACCCCGACAACGAGCCGGGCCGGCTGACGCTGATCAATCGTTTCGGCTCCGACAAGGTCGCCGATCATCTGCCCGGCCTGATCCGCGCGGTGAAGCGCGAGGGCAGGGTGGTGGTCTGGTCATGCGATCCCATGCATGGCAACACCATCACCTCCACGTCGGGCTACAAGACGCGGCCGTTCGACCGCGTGCTGTCGGAGGTGAAGTCGTTCTTCACGATCCACGCCGCGGAAGGCACCCACGCCGGCGGCGTGCATCTGGAGATGACCGGCCAGGACGTCACCGAATGTATCGGCGGCGCCCGCGCCATCACCGACGAGGATCTCAACGACCGCTACCATACGGTCTGCGATCCCCGCCTCAATGCCGAGCAATCCATCGACATGGCCTTCCTGATCGCGGAGCTCCTCAAGCAGGAACGCGTCGGCAAAGCCAAGCCGATGCCGTTCGCGGCGGGGCTCTAGGACCTTGCTGCGGATCTGGAAGGCCACGATCAACTCCCGCAACGGTCTGGCCTTTGCGTTCCGCTCGGAACAGGCCGTCCGCGAGGAGATCTTTGCGCTGATCCTGGCGCTGCCGGTGGCGTGGCTCGTCGCCGCCACCGCGACACGCGCGGTCGAGCTGGTCTGCTCGGTCGCCTTCGTGCTGGTGGTGGAGCTGCTCAACACCGCGATCGAGAAGCTCGCCGACCGCCTGACGTTGGATCACGACAAGCAGATCGGCCGGGTCAAGGACATGGGCTCGGCCGCGGTCGGCGTCGCGCTGTTGATGGCCGGCGCGTTCTGGATCATCGCCATCATCGAGCGATTGGGATTCCTCTAAAGCGAGGACGGCGGCCATGACCGAACGTCTCAACGCATTCGCGGTGACGCTCGCCCAGCTCAATCCGACCGTGGGCGACATCGCCGGCAATGCCGCAAAGATACGTGCTGCGCGTGGGCGAGCCGTCGCCGACGGCGCCGATCTCGTGCTGTTTCCGGAATTGTTCATCGCGGGCTATCCGCCCGAGGATCTGGTGCAGAAGCCGTCCTTCCAGGCCGCCTGCCGCTCGGCCATCGAGGCGCTGGCGCGCGAGACCGCCGATGGCGGCCCGGCGTTGCTGGTCGGCACGCCCTGGGTCGATGACGGCAAGCTCTACAATGCCTGTGCGCTGCTCGACGGCGGACGTATCGCTGCGCTTCGCTTCAAATGCAACCTGCCGAATTACGGCGTGTTCGACGAGAAGCGCTTGTTCGCGCGGGGGCCCGCTTCGGGTCCCGTCACGGTGCGCGGCGTGCGGATCGGCGTGCCGATCTGCGAGGACATCTGGCTGGAAGAGTCCGAGGATTACGAGAACGTGGTCGAGACGCTGGCCGAGACCGGCGCCGAGATCATTCTGGTGCCGAACGGCTCCCCCTATGCCCGCGACAAGAACGATGTGCGTCTGTCGGTCGCTGTCGCGCGGGTCACCGAGAGCGGCCTGCCGCTGGTCTATCTCAACCAGGTCTGCGGCCAGGACGAGCTGGTGTTCGACGGCGCCTCCTTCGCACTCAACGGCGATCTCTCGCTCGCCGCGCAATTGCCGGCGTTCGCGGAAAGCATCACCACGCTGCGCTTCACCCGAAATGGTGGCGATTGGCATTGCACTGGTTCCATTGCCGAGCAGCCGGAAGGCGACCGCGCAGACTATGCCGCGTGCGTGCTGGGTTTGCGCGACTACGTCACGAAAAACGGTTTCCCCGGCGTGTTGCTCGGCATTTCCGGCGGCATCGATTCCGCACTTTGCGCGGCGATCGCTGTCGATGCACTGGGCGCCGATCAGGTGCACGGCGTGATGCTGCCTTATCGCTATACGGCGGCACATTCGATCGCGGACGCTGGCGAGCTCGCCGGCCATCTCGGCATCCGCTACGAGGTGTTGCCAATCGCGGAAGCGGTGGGCGGCTTCGAGACCATCCTGTCGGGCCTCTTCAAGAACCTGCCGCCAGACATTACCGAGGAGAACCTCCAGGCCCGCGCCCGTGGCACGCTGCTGATGGCGATCTCCAACAAGACCGGGTTGATGGTGGTGACGACGGGCAACAAGTCGGAGATGTCGGTCGGATACGCCACGCTCTACGGCGACATGAATGGCGGCTTCAATCCGATCAAGGACATCTACAAGACGCAGGTGTTCCGGCTGGCGAGCTTGCGCAATGCATGGAAGCCCGATGGGGCGCTCGGCCCCGCCGGCGAGGTGATCCCGCCCGACATCATTTCGCGCCCGCCGACGGCGGAGCTGCGCGAGAACCAGACCGATCAGGATTCGCTGCCTGCCTACGAGGTGCTCGATGCGATCCTGGAGCGGCTGGTCGAACGCGAGGAGCCGCTCGACCAGATCATCGCCGCGGGCTTCGACCGCGAGACGGTGACCCGGATCGACCATCTCCTCAACGTCGCCGAATACAAGCGCCGTCAGGCCGCCCCCGGCGTGAAGGTGACGCGCAAGAATTTCGGCCGCGACCGCCGCTATCCCATCACCAACCGCTTTCGCGATCGCGGCGAGAAGCTGCCCGCGCCCGATGAGACCCTGGTCTCGCGCGGCAGCAAGGCCTCGATCGACGCGTTCGAGGGGTAAACCTACTTCTGCTGCTGCGGCAGGAAGGTCGGGCCGACCGAGCGGATCGGCTTGTTCTCCGACGTGGTCGTGGTGTTCGCGTCCGGGGGCTGCGCTGCTGCGGGTGCATTCGCCGTCGCCTGCGCCGGAGGTGCGCCTTTTTTTCCGGTCGCAGGAGCGCCCTTGGTGAGCTGCCGCTGCTGCATCTTCCTGGCGCTCTCTTCGGTGACGATGATGTCACCCTGCTGCTCGACGGCCGCCTTGTCGTCGGCGGATTTCAGCGCGTCGGCCCAGCTCTGGCCGGCCGCCTTGCAGGAGCAGGACGGGTTGAACTCGCTGCGGAATTTGAAGGCATTCGGCAGCGACGTGTAGGGCTGGCCGCTGATGGAGACAGCCGAGCTCATGTCCTCGCCGGGATTGCGGTGGGCATACAGCACGGCTTCGGCCGCCGGGCAGAGCGCCTTGCAGGTCCTCTCGTCATCGGGGAAGCGCGCCGGCACGGTCGCAAACGAGATCGGGAAATAGGCGCCGTCGCAGGTGCGCACGCAGACGGTGCGATAAGTGCCGCTCTGCGGTCCGAGATCAGCGGGCGGGACGCCCGGCTGCTGATTGTTGGGGTTGTTGCCGCCGCCGAAGAGATTGGTCAGGAAGTTGCCGCCGCCCTGCGACTGCGCGGCATTGGCATATTGCGGGCCGCAATTGTTCTGCGCGAGCGCAACCAGCACCGAGCGGCGCTGGCTGTCCCGTTCAGGGTTGCCGCCACCGGGACCGCTACGCAGGCGTTCGAGATTGCCGGTGATCTGATCCAGATTGGCGCGCATCTGCTGGATCTGAGTGTTGACAGGACCGCATTGCGCCGACTGGCCGTTGAACAGCGAGAAGAAGCCGGAGGATTCGCAGCCCATGCGCTTGGCCTGCATGGTCACGCGATCGAGCTCGGCCTGCTGGCGGCTCTGGGAATCCTGGTAACGGCGGATCTGTTCCTCGCGCGCGGGATCGCCGCTCGCCCCGCGGTCGAGCGCAGCGAGCTGCCCTTCCAGCCGCACGCACATCGGGTTCGACCCAGGGCCGACTTGGGCAGGCGGAGGCGGCGCGCCCGGCGGCCCGGCCTGGGCAAAGGCGCCGGTGGCGAGCACGATCGAGCTCAGAAGCACGGTGCACGCAAGGAGAGATCGGGGACGAGACAGAGACAAAGATTCAGGCATATCCGCCATTCTAGCGAGGTCACGGCCCGAAGTGACTTTCCAATGCGATTTGGAGGGCCGAAGCGCGCCCTCCAATAACCGCTTCCTGCGGCATCGTCACGTCGTTTCAGGGGCCGTAAACGGGTCCTAAGGTCCGCCAGTTCCGAGCGAATTCAGCGCTGGCAGGTGATTGCGACATATTCGTCGCAATGGCCATGGGAGCAGTTTGCGCCGGATTTGGGGACAGAGCCGGTAATTTCGTCGGGATCGACCCGGCGGTAGCTTGATGCCTGTGCAAAGTCCCGTGACTGGCAGTAGGTGCGGGCGACCTGCGCGCCGCATTTCTCGCCCTTGGCAAGGCACTGCTCGGTGATGATGAAGACACGGGTCTCCGCGAAAGCGCCGGATGCCGCAAGGATGGAGGCGCAAGACACGAGTGCGAGCAGGGATCGCATGAAACACCTTGGGGCGAAAAACTGGAAACTGCCGGTTCCAGAATGGGCTCAAATGGTTAAGGATCATGAACCATCAAGACGGGGCCGCCGTCCATCGCCGAAACAAGCCGGCATTTTCGCGGCTCTCTTGACGGAAGGCGCCTTCGTGGCCCATATGTCGCCGCATGAACGGTCTCCTCGCCATCTGCATTATTTGCCGCGAGATTACGAGCTAGCGATTCGCTGGCTGGAGCCGTCTTTTCTCAAAACACATTGAGAGCACTGGACGCCCGGCCAACAGCCGACGGGTGCCCCAATGGAATTGCGTCTTTACGATACGTTGAGCCGGGAAAAGCGCACCTTCGTGCCGCTCGATGCGAACAACGTCCGCATGTACGTCTGCGGACCGACCGTCTATGACTTCGCCCATATCGGCAATGCGCGGCCGGTGATCGTGTTCGATGTGCTGTTTCGGCTGCTGCGCCACATCTATGGCGAGGCGCATGTCAAATATGTCCGCAACATCACCGACGTCGACGACAAGATCAACGACCGTGCCGCGCGGGATTTTCCCGGCCTGCCGCTGAACGAGGCGATCCGCAAAGTCACCGAGCAGACCGGAAAGCAGTTTCACGCCGACGTCGACGCGCTCGGCGCGCTGCGGCCGAGCGTCGAGCCGCGCGCGACCGAGCACATCGGCGAGATGCGCGAGATCATCGAAATGCTGATCAAGGGTGGCTTTGCCTATGCCGCCGAGGACCACGTGCTGTTCTCGCCGCAGGCGATGAACGCGGCGAACGCCACGCTGCCGCGCTATGGTGCGCTGTCGAGGCGCTCGCTCGACGAGATGATCGCCGGCGCGCGCGTTGACGTTGCGCCTTACAAAAAGGATTCCACAGACTTCGTGCTTTGGAAGCCGTCGAAACCGGGCGAGCCGTCCTGGCCATCACCGGCGGGCATCAAGACCGAGGGGCGCCCGGGCTGGCACATCGAGTGCTCGGCCATGGCCTGGAAACATCTCGGCGAGCAGTTCGACATCCACGGTGGCGGCATCGATCTCGTATTTCCGCATCACGAGAACGAGGTCGCGCAGACCTGCTGCGCCTTCCACCAGCAGCGCATGGCGAACTATTGGATGCATAACGGCTTCCTGCAGGTCGAAAGCGAGAAGATGTCCAAGTCGCTTGGTAACTTCATCACCATTCACGAGCTGCTGGTGGACTGGCCGGGTGAGGTGCTGCGCCTCAACATGCTGAAGACGCACTACACCTCGCCGATCGACTGGACCATGAAGTCGCTGGAAGAGAGCGCCAAGACGCTCAATGAGTGGTATCGCCTTGCGGCCGACGTCGCGCCGTCGAAGCCGGGGACAGCAGTGGTCGATGCGTTGCTCGACGATCTCAACACGCCGCAAGCAATCGCGGCGCTGCATGGTCTGCGCAATGCGTCCGATGCGGCCGGCCTTTCGGCTTCCTTGCGCCTGCTCGGTTTCCTGTCCGAAAGCGCTGCGCAATGGGAAGGTCGTAAGCAGCAGGCGAGTGGCATTGATGCCGCCGAGATCGACCGTCTCATCGCGGAGCGCGCGGCTGCGCGCGCGCGAAAGGATTTTAAGGAGTCCGATCGTATCCGTGACGAGCTCGCGGCCAAGGGCGTCGTGATCAAGGATGGCAAGGATGCCGATGGCAAACCCGTGACGACCTGGGAGCTCGCGTGATGGCACAAGCGCATCCCAAGCCAGGCTTGCGGCCGTTCCTGCCGGCCGATGTCCCGATGCTGGCCGCGATCTTCGTCGCCAGCATCCAGGAGCTGACCGGCGACGATTACAGCGAGGCGCAGCAGGAAGCCTGGATGGAGGCGGCCGAGACCGAGGAGTTCGGCAAGCGGCTCGCCTCCGACCTGACGCTGATCGCCACGCTGGATGGCTCGCCGGTCGGCTTCGCTTCGCTGCGCGGCCCCGATCACATCCGCATGCTCTATGTGCATCCGGCCGTCAGCCGGCAGGGCATCGCGACCATGCTGGTCGATGCGCTGGAGAAGCTCGCCGGCGGCCGCGGCGCTGCGGCGCTCACCGTCGATGCCAGCGACACCGCGCAAAACTTCTTCGCCAAGCGCGGCTACACCGCCCAGCAGCGTAACAGCGTCACGATGAATGACGAATGGCTCGCCAACACCACGATGAAGAAGACGCTCGGAGCACCACAATGAGCAAGGAGCGCCTTTATCTGTTCGATACCACGCTGCGCGACGGCGCGCAGACCAACGGCGTCGATTTCACGCTTGAGGACAAGCAGGTCATCGCCGGCATGCTCGATGATCTCGGCATCGATTATGTCGAGGGCGGCTATCCCGGCGCCAATCCTCTCGACACCGAATTCTTCGGCACCAAGCCCAAGCTCGAGCACGCGCGCTTCACCGCCTTTGGCATGACCCGGCGGGCAGGGCGCTCGGTGTCCAACGATCCCGGCGTTGCGGGACTTCTTGAAGCAAAGGCGGACGCGATCTGCTTCGTGGCAAAGTCCTCGGCCTATCAGGTGCGTGTCGCGCTGGAGACGACGAAGGAGGAGAATCTCGCCTCGATCCGTGACAGCGTCGCGGCGGCGAAGGCCGCCGGCCGCGAAGTCATGCTCGACTGCGAGCACTTTTTTGACGGCTACAAGGAAGATGCGGGTTTTGCGCTCGCCTGTGCCAAGGCGGCCTATGACGCCGGCGCGCGCTGGGTGGTCCTGTGCGACACCAATGGCGGCACCATGCCAAACGAGGTCGAAGCCATCGTCACTTCAGTGACGAAACATATCCCCGGCGATCACGTCGGCATCCACGCCCATAACGACACCGAGCAGGCGGTGGCCAATTCGCTCGCCGCGGTGCGCGCCGGCGCGCGGCAGATCCAGGGCACGCTGAACGGCCTCGGCGAGCGCTGCGGCAACGCCAATCTCTGTTCGCTGATCCCGACCTTGAAATTGAAGAAGGAGTTTTCGGAGGCTTTCGAGATCTCGGTCACGCCGGAGAAGCTGGCGACCCTCGTCAAGATCTCGCGCACGCTCGACGACATGCTCAACCGCGTGCCGAACCGGCATGCGGCCTATGTCGGCGAAAGCGCCTTCGTTACCAAAACAGGCATTCACGCCTCCGCCGTGATGAAGGATCCGCAGACCTACGAGCATGTGTTGCCGGAGACCGTCGGCAACCACCGCAGGGTGCTGGTGTCAGACCAGGCCGGCCGCTCCAACGTGATCGCCGAGCTCGATCGTGCCGGCATCCCTTACGAGAAGAGCGATCCGAAGCTGACGCGGCTGGTCGAGGAGTTGAAGCAGCGTGAGGCGGCCGGATACGCTTATGAATCCGCCAACGCCTCGTTCGATCTGCTGGCGCGGCGCACGCTCGGCAAGGTGCCGCATTATTTCGAGGTCGAGCAATTCGACGTCAATGTCGAGCAGCGCTACAATTCGCACGGCGAGCGCGTCACCGTTGCCTTGGCCGTGGTCAAGGTCGACGTCGCCGGCGAGCATCTGATCTCGGCCGCCGAGGGCAACGGCCCCGTCAACGCGCTCGATGTTGCCTTGCGCAAGGATCTCGGCAAGTACCAGAAGTACATCGAGGCATTGAAGCTGATCGACTACCGGGTGCGTATCCTCAATGGCGGCACCGGCGCGGTCACGCGCGTCCTGATCGAGAGTGAGGACGAGAATGGCGATCGCTGGACCACGGTCGGCGTGTCGCCGAACATCATCGACGCCTCGTTCCAGGCGCTGATGGATTCGGTGATCTACAAGCTCGTGAAATCGGGCGCGCCGGCGTAGGGTGTAACCACACCAACCCTCATTGGGAGCGCAGCGAAGCAATCCAGACTGCCGCCACGGAAAGACTCTGGATTGCTTCGCTGCGCGCGCAATGACGAGGAGGAGAGGGAGGAGCGCGACGAATGATCGACCACATCTCCGTCGGCGTCAGCGAGCTCGAACGCGCTGCTGAATTCTACGAGGCCACGCTCGCCGCCCTCGGGCTCGCACGTCTCGTCACGCGCCCGCGTACAATCGGCTTCGGCAAGGCCTATCCCGAATTCTGGATCAATCTGCGGGAGGCCATGCCGCCTGTAGCCCCGGAGAGCGGCGTGCATGTCTGCCTGCGGGCAAAAACGACGGCCGAGGTCGACGCATTCCATGCCGCAGCGCTTGCGACCGGCGGCGCATCCGACGGCGCGCCGGGCCTCCGCCCGCATGACCGCGTGCGCTATTACGCGGCCTTCGTCACCGACCCCGATGGCAACAGGATCGAGGCGGTGACGTTTCCGCAGGACTGATTACAGCTTCCGGGCGACGTCCGGGGCCATCTGCTTTTCCGCCTCGGCGATCTGGGTCGCGGCCGATCTCAGCTTCGGCAGGATATCCTCGACGCGATCGGCCTTGAGAATATCGACCGAAAGGCCGGCGCGGATGAACTCGGTCTGGCGCATGTGCGACAGCAGCGAGAACAGCGGCTCCCAGAAATTGTCGATATTGGCGAGCAACACTGGCTTGGCGTGACGGCCGAGCTGTTTCCAGGTCAACTGCTCGACCAGCTCTTCCAGCGTGCCGACGCCGCCCGGCAGCGCCACGAAGGCGTCCGAACGCTCGAACATCAGCCGCTTGCGCTCGTGCATGTCGGGCGTGACGATCATCTCCTGCACGCGGGTGAGCGCGTTCTCGCGCTTGCGCAGGAATTCGGGAATGATGCCGGTGACAGTGCCGCCGTGATCAAGCACGGAGGTCGCCACCGAGCCCATCAGGCCAAGCGAGCCGCCGCCATAGACCAGGCGGATGTTGCTCTCGGCAAGCGCCTTGCCGAACGCCTTGGCGCCTTCGGTGAAGTGGGGATTGGTTCCGGGACCGGAGCCGCAATAGACACAGACGGTTTTGATCGTGCTCATTGATACCATGATGCATTGCAGCGAAGGGGCGTCAAGCCCCTCGGGTGATTCGGACTACCCGGAAATCTACCGGTAAACGACGACAAACAATCGAATATTCGCCATCTGGCGGGGTGCGTTGGCATCGGGAAGTCTCTATATCATGGGCGCAAATCGTTAATCGCAGCGCCGCCGCATCCGGTGGGCTCTAGGCTTTCTTGATGGATCAACCTCAATCGCCCGACGGCTCCGACGTTCCTGCTTCCGCGGCTGGACCGCTGGAGCGGGCCACCCTGATGGGCACGCTGGCGCATCTGTGGCCTTATATCTGGCCGGGCGACCGCTTCGATTTGAAGATGCGGGTGGTCTGGTCGATGGTGCTGCTGCTCGCCGCCAAGCTGATCACGCTGACGGTGCCGTTCAGCTTCAAATGGGCAACCGATGCGCTCACCGGCGCCAACACCGCGCCGGTGCAAGCCAGCAACTGGCACCTCTGGGTGGTTGCATCGCCCCTGATTCTGACCGCGAGCTACGGCGTCATGCGCATCGTGATGGCGGTGCTGACGCAATGGCGCGACGGCATCTTCGCCCGCGTGGCCATGCATGCGGTGCGCAAGCTCGCCACCATCACCTTCGTCCACATGCACGAACTCTCGTTGCGCTTTCATCTGGAGCGCAAGACCGGGGGGCTGACCCGCGTGCTCGAGCGCGGCCGTGAAGGCATCGAGGTCATCGTGCGCATGGTGATCCTGCAGCTGATCCCGACCATCGTCGAGGTCTCGCTGCTGATGGCCGTGCTGCTGTGGCAGTTCGACTGGCGCTACGTGGTCGCGACCCTGATCACGGTCACGCTCTACATGTACTACACCTACATCGCGACCGAGTGGCGGATCGGCATCCGCCGCAAGATGAACGATTCCGACACCGAGGCGAACACCAAGGCGATCGACTCGTTGCTCAACTACGAGACCGTCAAATATTTCAGCGCCGAGGCCCGCGAGGCGCAGCGCTACGACAAGTCGGTCGCGCGCTACGAGGAAGCGAGTATTCACACCTATACCTCGCTAGCCGTGCTCAACACCGGCCAGGCCGTGATCTTCACGCTGGGACTGACCGCGACCATGCTGATGTGCGCGATCGGGGTGCGCAACGGCACCCACACGGTCGGCGATTTCGTGCTGGTCAACGCCATGATGATCCAGCTCTACCAGCCGCTGAATTTCATGGGCATGGTCTATCGCGAGATCAAGCAGGCGATCATCGACATCGAGAAGATGTTCAACGTGATCGGCCGTGAGGCCGAGATCAAGGATGCGCCAAATGCACAGCCGCTGGCGGTCTCCGCCGGCACGGTGCGGTTCGAGGATGTGCGGTTTGCCTATGAGCCGACGCGGCCGATCCTGAAGGGCATCAGCTTCGAAGTGCCGGCCGGCAAGACCGTCGCCATCGTCGGCCCTTCAGGCGCCGGCAAGTCGACCATCTCGCGGCTCTTGTTCCGTCTCTACGACGTTTCCGGCGGCAGGATTTTGATCGACGGCCAGGATATCCGCGAGGTCACGCAGGCGAGCTTGCGCGCCTCGATCGGCATGGTGCCGCAGGATACCGTGCTGTTCAACGACACCATCCGCTACAACATCCGCTACGGACGCTGGGATGCCGGCGATGAGGAGGTCGAGGAGGCGGCGCGGCTGGCGCAGATCGACCATTTCATACGCATGGCGCCGATGGGCTACGAGACCCAGGTCGGCGAGCGCGGCCTGAAACTGTCAGGCGGCGAGAAGCAGCGCGTGGCGATCGCGCGCACGGTGTTGAAGGCGCCGCCGATCCTGGTGCTGGACGAGGCGACATCGGCGCTCGACACCCACACCGAGCACGAAATCCAGGGCGCGCTGGACCGCGTGGCAAAGAACCGGACGTCGCTGGTGATCGCGCACCGGCTCTCGACAATCGTCGGTGCCGACGAGATCATCGTGCTCGACCAGGGCCGCATCGCCGAACGCGGCACCCATGCCAGCCTGCTCGCGCACGACGGTCTCTACGCCAGCATGTGGAACAGGCAGCGCGAGGCCGAAGCCGCCCGTGAGAAGCTGGCCCGGATGGCCGATTCGAGCGACGCCCCCAACCGGGAGCCGCCGCTTGTCGAGGACACCCTCACGGCGCAGGCGGCCGCGGAGTGAGCTTGTCTCCGGTCCCAACTCTGGCCTAAACAACCCCGGTGCGCGAGACGACCCGCGCCATCACCCTCCTGAGCGGCAGATAGCATGTCCATTCTCGATTCCATCCAGCGTCAGATCCCGCCGATCCACAAGGAGGGCTATCCCTTCATCGGCGGCTTTGCGCTGGCAAGCCTCGCATTGTTCTGGCTGTGGTCGCCGCTGGGGTGGATCGGCACCATCCTGACCGTGTGGTGTGCGCTGTTCTTCCGCGATCCCGTGCGCGTGACGCCCCAGCGTGACGGGCTCGTGGTGTCGCCGGCCGACGGTCGGGTCTCGATGGTCACCATGGCGTTGCCGCCGGCTGAGCTCGGCCTCGGCGACCGGCCTCTGCCGCGCATCTCGGTGTTCATGAGCGTGTTCAACTGTCACGTGAATCGGAGCCCGATCGCGGGCAGGGTGGACCGCATCGCCTATCGCCCTGGCCTGTTCATCAATGCCGAACTCGACAAGGCGAGCGAGGACAATGAGCGCAATTCGCTCGTCATCTCGACCCCACAGGGCCGCATCGGCGTGATCCAGATCGCTGGCCTCGTGGCGAAGCGCATCGTCTGCTTCGTGAGGGAAGGGCAGGCCGTCGGGGCCGGTGAGCGGTTCGGCCTGATCCGCTTCGGCTCGCGGCTCGATATCTATCTGCCTGTCGGCACCAAGGCGCTGGTCTCGGAAGGCCAGACCGCGATCGCCGGGGAGACCATCCTGGCCGATCTCACCGGAGACGACCCCGGCCCGCGCCTACCGCGCCAGTTGACAGGCAGCCCGTGTCGGGGGCCCTCCGCCGCAATGGCGCAGGGGAGCACGGCTTGCTATATCTCGCCTGCAGGTGAGGACGAGCCAATGACCCCCTACGACTTCCGAGATCCAGATCTTCGCCGCCGGCGGTTCCGCCCGATCCCGGTGCGGATGCTGGTGCCCAATGTCATCACGCTGCTGGCGATCTGCGCCGGCCTGACCTCGATCCGGCTGTCGATCGAGGGGCGGATGGCGCTGGCCGTTTACGCGATCGTGTTCGCGGCCGCGCTCGACGGCATCGACGGGCGCGTCGCCCGCATGATCAAGGGGCAGTCCAAATTCGGCGCCGAGCTCGACAGCCTCGCCGACTTCGTCAATTTCGGCGTCGCGCCCGGCCTGATGCTGTACTTCTGGCAGCTGCACGAGCTCGGCAATGCCGGCTGGATCGCCGCCATGGTGTTTGCGATCTCAGGCGGTTTGCGGCTTGCGCGCTTCAATGCCACGATGGACGATCCGAACAAGCCCGCTTTCGCCGCCAATTTCTTCACGGGCGTACCGGCGCCGGCCGGTGCGATCACCGTGCTGCTGCCGATCTATGCTGCCTTCCTCGATCTCGGCCGCGCGCCGGCCGCTTTGACGGCTGCCTATACGCTGCTGATCGCCTTCCTGATGGTCTCGCGGCTGCCGGTGTTCTCCGGCAAGACCAAGCGTATGCGTGTGTCGCCAGAACTGGTGTTGCCGGCCTTCGTCGCCGTGGTCGTCTTCATTGCGATCCTGATTGCCTATCCCTGGCACGTGCTCCTGGTCGGTACGGCGCTCTATTTGCTGGGCCTGCCTCTCGGCTACAAATCCTACCGCGACCAGGCGCGCGCAACGCAAGCCACTGCGCCCGTGGCCGGCGAAGTTTCGTCGCCGCCGTCGGCGCCGACAATGGCGAGCTTGTCTGAACCTCCGCACGATGATGACCGGCCCGGACGCTTGCACTGAGCGATCGCACGCGGATATCTGCCATGAGAGCGCCCGAGTTGGGTTGAGGCCCGATCTCGGCTATATCGCCCAGTGCCGGCGGCACCGCGTCAACAGCGGCCGCCAACCTGGGAGAGAACGCCGTGACTGATACCGCGACCGGGCCGCTGCCCGCTGCCGTCCTCGAAGCGCTGGGCCGCTACGATACGCCGACCATCTGCAACGCCATGGAGCTGATTGCACCGGAGCGACGGTTGATCGGCTTCACCACCAAACAGCTGGTGTGCCCGTTCCCCGAGCTGCCGCCGATGGTCGGCTACGCCCGCACCGTGACGATCCGCGCAGTGCAGAAGTCCCCGCTGCCCGCGGCAGAGCAGGCCAGGCGACGCATCGAATATTACGAGTATGTCGGCACCGGCCATGGCCCGCGCATTTCGGTGATCCAGGACGTCGACGGTCCCGATATCGGCTACGGCGCGTTCTGGGGCGAGGTGCAGAGCAACGTCCATAAGGCGCTTGGCTGTCTTGGCGTCGTCACCGACGGTTCGATCCGCGATGTCCCGCAATGGGCGCCGGGCTTCCAGGCGTTGGCCGGCTCGATCGGTCCGTCGCACGCGTGGGTCCACGCGGAAAGCTTTGGCGGTCAGGTCCGGGTCGCCGGCATGACGGTGAATTCCGACGATCTGATCCACGCCGACCGGCACGGTGCCATCGTGATCCCGCTCGATCTCGCGGCAAAGCTGCCCGAGGCCGCCGAGCTCTGCGGCCGCCGCGAGACGCCCATCCTCGAGATCGCGCGCAGCCCCGACTTCTCGCTGGAGAAGCTCAAGGCCGCGCTGAAGCAGTCGGCGGAGATTCACTGAGCCTGGAGTGACCTCATGGACATGCGCGGTAAGACGGTGCTGATCACAGGCTCGACCGACGGTGTCGGACGCTACGTTGCAAGCCGCCTTGCCGCCGAAGGTGCGCGCGTTCTCATTCATGGCCGCGATGCGGAGCGTGCAAGAGCGCTGATCGACGAGATCGTGAAGGCCGGCCATGTTGCGCCGACCTTTTATCAGGCCGATCTGTCGTCGATGGCGGGCACGCGCGAACTCGCCAGGGCCGTAACGCGGGATCACGCGCGTCTCGACGTCCTGGTCAGCAATGCCGGCATCGGCTCGCAGAGCGACGGACCGCAAAGGCAGGAAAGCCGCGATGGCCACGAGCTGCGTTTTGCCGTGAACTACCTCTCTGGCTTCCTGTTGGTCCATCTGCTGATGCCGTTGCTGAAGGCTGCCGTGCCTTCGCGTATCGTGAACGTCGCCTCGCTTGGCCAGCATCCAGTCGATTTCGACGACGTCATGATCACGAAGGGCTACAGCGGCACGCGTGCCTATGCGCAGAGCAAGCTGTCGCAGATCATGTTCACGATCGATCTCGCCGAAGAATTGAAGGACGCCGGGATCACCGTGAACGCGCTGCATCCGGCGACTTACATGAACACCACCATGGTGCGTGCCGGCGGTATCGCGCCGCTGTCGACGGTCGAGCAGGGTGGTGCGGCGATCCTGCATCTGATCGAAGGCGACGATGTCACGGGCCGAAGCGGCCTTTTCTTCGACGGCATGAACGAGGCGCGCGCCAATCCGCAGGCCTATGATGCCGATGCGCGCAGGCGTTTGCGCGCGCTCAGCCTGAAGCTGACAGGACTCTCCGCCTGAGGGCCGCTTTTATGGTTAGCAAAGGGTTGAGATTGAGTGTCGCAGAACGGCAAAGCAGCCGTTCCTGTCGCCCCAAGCACGCTGCTCCGTCGCATCGGCTGAACTTAACCTTTACGCGGCTTTAAGAGCACCGCTCTAGGGTTTCCGGTGCGGTTCGGGGTTGGACCGCGCTCCGGCCAGGACGGCCGTTGCTGCGTTCGCTTTGGAGACTCCCATGGATATTATGACGGGCGCCGGCCTCGTGGCGGGCATGATCGTCATCGCGACGATGGTGTTTCTGGGCGGCGATCTGCACATGTTCATCAGCGATCATGCGGCGATCATCATCTTCGGCGGATCGTCCGCAGCGACCATGATCCGCTTTCCGCTCTCGGTGCTGGCGCACGGCCTGCCGCTCGGTCTCAAATTCGCCTTCACGATGAGCCGGCTGTCGGCGCATGACCTGGTCGACGAACTCGCCCGCATCGCCGAGATCGCGCGCAAGCAGGGTCCGGTCGGCCTGGAAAAGGTCGAGACCGACGAACCGTTCCTCGCCAAGGGCATCCGCTACGTCGCCGACGGTTACGACCTCGACTTCATCAGGGACAATATGGAGCGCGACCGCGACAATTTCCTGTTGCATCTCAACGAAGGCAGCAAGATCTATCGCGCCGTCGGCGACTGCGCGCCTGCGTTCGGGATGATCGGAACGCTGATCGGCATGGTGCAGATGTTTTCGAACATGTCGGATCCCTCCAAGCTCGGCCCGTTCATGGCGACCGCTCTGCTGGCAACTCTCTACGGTGCGCTGGTCGCGAACCTGCTCTGCCTGCCCATCGCCGACAAGCTGCATGGCAAGCTGATCGACGAGGAAACCAATCGTACGCTGATCATCGACGGCATCCTGATGATCCGCGACTCCAAGAGCCCGACTCTGGTGCGCGAAATGCTGCTGGCCTATCTGCCCGAAAAGCACCGCCACGGCGAGGGCGAGCCGGTTCCGGCGTAAGGGCGGACTCGGGATCCGAGCCATGGCGAAGAAAAAGCGCGAGGAAGCACACGGCGGCCATGGCTGGTTCGTGACGTTCGCCGACCTGATGGCCTTGCTGCTGGCGTTTTTCGTGATGCTGGTCGCGTTCTCGACCCAGGATGCCAACAAGCTGAAGATCGTCGCGGGCTCCATGCGCGAGGCCTTCGGCGTCCAGAGTGAAGCCCGCTATGCCGGCATCATCGAATCCGACGGCCTGCCGACCCGCGCGCGGCTGAAAAACGTCGACCACATCCAGCCCGAGGAATCGTCGAACACACCGACACCGGACCAGGAGGACCGCGACCGCACCTCGGGCGCAAAGCTGAAGGTCGATCGCAATTTTGCGCTCGCCGCCGCCTCGCTGCGCCAGGCGTTGCAGGACATGCCGGAGCTGACCGAGATGTCCAAGCACATCATGTTCGAGGAGACCAAGCAGGGGCTGAATCTGGAGATCGTGGACCAGGACGGCCGCTCGATGTTCGCTGACGGCTCCAAGGTCCCCTACGATCGTACCCGCCGCCTGATCGAGAAGCTTGCGATCCCGCTCAAGGCGACCCCCTTACGCGTCTCCATCGCCGGACATACTGCGGCCGGTTTCGTGCCGACCCACAGCGACTACGGCGCCTTCGATCTGTCGGCCGACCGCGCCAACGCGGTCCGCCAGATCCTCGAGCGTGAGGGCCTGCCGCCGTCGCACATTTTTGCCGTCTCCGGCAAGGCGGACACCCAGCCTCTGTTCCCTGACGATCCGTCACTCGCCGCGAACCGCCGCGTGACCATCACCTTGATGCGTGAAGATCCGCCGCTGCCGCCGAACTTGAAGCCCTAAACCTCTTGCGCTACCATTTTACCTAGGACCGTCAGTCGCGAGGGCGGAGAGCGTGGCCGTGCCGTTACAGCATCCGCGGAGACTCCTGCTATGGTGGCGGGTCGATTGACAGGCGCCCCGGAAGCGTCAATAGGCGCCGGATCAATTCCAGGGACGAAGCGTTTTCCCCCCTCATGACGGCGAGCATCACATCGACCGAGACCCGGGACGGGCCGGTCACTTCGGGCTTTTGGTCCCTCACGCTCGGGAGCATCGGCGTTGTCTTCGGCGACATCGGCACCTCGCCGCTCTACGCATTCCACGAAGCGGTTCGGGGCGCGGCTCACGGCGAGGCGGTGACGCGGATCATGGTGCTCGGCGTGCTCTCGCTGATTCTGTGGGCCCTGCTGATCGTCGTCACTGCCAAATACGTGCTGCTGCTGCTGCGCGCCGACAATAACGGGGAGGGTGGCACGCTCTCGCTGATGGCGCTGGGCCAGCGCGCGCTGGGGCGACGGAGCTGGTTCCTGCTCGCGCTCGGCGTGGTCGGCGCCTCCATGTTCATCGGCGACTCCATGATCACGCCGGCGATCTCGGTGCTGTCGGCGGTCGACGGCCTCAAGCTCGCGACGCCGGCGTTCGAGCATTATGTCGTGCCGCTCACGGTGCTGATTCTCGTGCTGCTGTTCGCGGTCCAGAGCAAGGGGACAGCGATGGTGGCCTCGGCGTTCGGGCCGGTGATGGTGGTCTGGTTCACGTGTCTCGCGCTGCTGGGCGTCATTCACATCGCCGACGATCCGTCGGTGCTGGCCGCGATCAATCCTTACTATGCGCTGCGGTTCCTGCTGTCGCACGGCACGATCGGCCTGGTGACGCTCGGCGCCGTGTTTCTCGCCGTGACCGGTGGCGAAGCGCTCTATGCCGATCTCGGCCATTTCGGCCGCAAGCCCATCCAGTCGGCCTGGATGTTCTTCGTCCTGCCCTCGCTGCTGATCAATTATTTCGGGCAGGGCGCTCTGGTGCTGTCCGATCCAAGCGCAATTGAGCACTCGTTCTATCGCATGGTGCCCGAGCATCTGGTGCTGCCGCTTGTGGGGCTTGCAACGGCAGCCACCGTGATCGCGAGTCAGGCGGTGATCACCGGCGCTTATTCGCTGGTCTACCAGGCGGTGCAGCTCGGCCTCTTGCCGCGCTTCGAGGTGCGCTACACCTCCGAGACGCATGCCGGCCAGATCTATCTGCCGCGCGTCAACCGGCTCTTGCTGATCGGCGTGATGCTGCTGGTGCTGTTGTTCCACACGCCCAGCAATCTCGCTTCGGCCTACGGCATCGCGGTCTCCACGACGATGGTCGCCGACGGGATCATGGGCTTCGTCGTGATCTGGAAATTGTGGAACTGGAAGGCCGCGACCGCTGCAGCCGTGATCCTGCCCTTCGTCATGGTCGACATGACCTTCTTCAGCGCCAATCTGCTGAAGTTGCTCGAAGGTGCCTGGGTGCCGCTGTTGTTCGGCGCGGCCATGGCCGGGACGATCTGGACCTGGCGACGCGGGTCGGGGATTCTGATCCAGAAGACGCGCCGGATCGAAGTGCCACTCGACGATCTGATCCGCAGCCTGGAGAAGCGCCCGCCGCACATCGTCAAAGGCACGGCAGTGTTTCTGACCAGCGACCCCGCCTTCGTCCCGACGGCGCTGTTGCACAATCTCAAGCACAACAAGGTGCTGCACGAGCACAATGTGATCCTGACCATCGAAACCGCGCACACGCCGAGGGTCGATCTCTCAGAACGCTGCAAGATGGAGAAGATCAGCGAAAAGTTCTCCAAGGTCCGCCTGCGCTTCGGCTTCATGGAACAGCCGAACGTGCCCAAGGCGCTCGCGATCGCGCGCAAGCAGGGCTGGCAGTTCGACATCATGTCGACCTCGTTCTTCGTGTCGCGGCGCTCGCTGAAGGCGTCGGCGCAGTCCGGCATGCCGTTGTGGCAGGATAACCTTTTCATTGCTCTCAGCAGGTCTGCTAACGATGCAACTGACTACTTCCAAATTCCGACGGGGCGTGTGGTTGAAGTCGGAACCCAGGTCACCATTTGAGGGGTCCATGGGAACGCAACGGGCGAACCTATGCCGTTTTCGCATGCCACAGGCCCGAAAACGGGCTAGGCTATGCCATCAGCGCAGGACTATAAGCCGCGCGCTCCTGCGCCGTTGTGCAGTGAAGCATTTTTAGAGGCCACCAGGCTCTCCCATGACGAGTGACGTAGCAGTTCCCGCCCCGGAAACGGCGGCGGCCAATGGGCATGGCGATGCCCACACCACCGCCGGTTTCGGCGCGCTGACGCTCGGCAGCATAGGCGTCGTCTATGGCGATATCGGCACCAGCCCGCTCTACGCGTTCCGTGAGGCCGTGATGGCGGCTTCCGGCGCCGAGGGCGCGCCGACGTCCGCCGCTGTTCTCGGCGTTGTCTCCCTGATCCTGTGGGCGCTGATCGTCGTGGTCACGCTCAAATACGTCGTCATCCTGTTGCGCGCAGACAATAACGGCGAGGGCGGTACGCTGGCACTGATGGCATTGGCCCAGCGCGCGGTCGGCACCCGCGGGGCGACCATCGTTCTGCTCGGCATCATCTCCGGGGCCCTGTTCTACGGCGATGCCGTGATCACCCCGGCGGTCTCGGTGCTGTCGGCCCTCGAAGGCATGAAGGACGTCACGCTGCGGTTCGAGCCCTACATCGTTCCGCTGACCGTGGTGATCCTGATCGTCTTGTTCGCCGTGCAATCGCGCGGCACTGCCCGCGTTGCGACGTTCTTCGGCCCCGTGATGTGCGTCTGGTTTGCGGTGATCGCGGTCGCCGCGGTCCATCCGATCATCGCTCAGCCGCAGGTGCTGTTCGCGCTGAACCCGCTCTATGCCGTCTCGTTCATGCTTCACCACGGCATCATCGGCTTCGTGACGCTCGGCGCCGTCTTCCTGGCGGTGACCGGCGCCGAGGCGCTGTATGCCGACCTCGGCCATTTCGGCAAACGGCCGATCCAGACCGCCTGGCTGTTCATCGTGCTGCCGTCGCTGGCCCTGAACTATCTGGGGCAGGGTGCTCTCGTGCTCGGCGATCCCAGCGCGATCGAGAGCCCGTTCTTCCAGTTGTTTCCGCAAGGTCTTATTCGGGGCAGCGTCGTCGTGCTGGCTACCGCCGCCACCGTCATTGCGAGCCAGGCCGTCATCACCGGCGCCTATTCGCTGACGCGGCAGGCGATCCAACTCGGGCTGCTGCCCCGCTTCGAAATTCGCCATACCTCTGAAGCCCATTCCGGCCAGATCTTCATCCCCCGGATCAATCAGCTGCTGCTGGTCGCCGTGATCATGATGGTGCTGCTGTTCCGCTCCTCGAGCGCGCTGGCCTCCGCCTACGGTATCTCCGTTACCGGGACCATGGTGGTCACGGCATTGATGGGCTTTGTGGTGATATGGAAGGTGTGGCGATGGTCACCCTTCGCCGCGGCAGCCCTGATCGCGCCGTTCCTGTTCCTCGACCTGACCTTCCTCGCCGCGAACCTGCTCAAGGTGTTCGAGGGTGGCTGGGTGCCGCTCGCGCTCGGCTCCCTCATGATCATCATGATGTACACGTGGCGGCGCGGCAGCCGGCTCTTGTTCGAGAAGTCGCGCAAGCTCGAGTTCCCGCTTGCCGACCTCGTGGCGATGCTGGAAAAGCGGCCGCCGCAGCGGGTGCCCGGCACGGCCGTGTTCCTGACCAGCGACCCCCTGAGCGCGCCGACCGCGCTGATGCATAGTCTGAAACACTACAAGGTGCTTCACGAGAAGAACGTCATTCTCACCATCGAGACCGCGCAGACCCCGCGCATCGATCCGGCCGAGCGGGTGAAGCTGGAGGCGATTAGCCCGACCTTCTCCAAGGTGACGCTGAAGTTCGGCTTCATGGAATCGCCCAATGTGCCGAGGGCACTGGCGATCGCCCGCAAGCTCGGCTGGCAGTTCGACATCATGTCGACCTCGTTCTTCCTGTCGCGCAGGGCGCTCAAGCCTGCTGCCCATTCGGGGATGCCGCGCTGGCAGGACCGGCTGTTCATCTCGCTCAGCCGCTCCGCCAACGATGCCACCGACTATTTCCAGATACCGTCCGGCCGTGTCGTCGAGGTCGGCACGCAAGTGACGATCTAGGCCGGCGAACCAAAGCCGCACTTCAAGTCGCTGCGATTTAGCTTTAACTTGCGCAAGGCAGCTCAAGCCTTTGTGGCGCTTGATTTTCGCGTGCCGAGAGGCGAGGTTGCCGCCGGCCGGGATCGCCCGGCGAGCGCGCCCTGCGACGTTGGAGGATGATGTGGCAAATCAAGTACAGGATATGACCCCCGAGGAAGTTTCCAAGGGTGTCGCAGAGGGCCGCTATCTGCTCGTCGACGTCCGCGAGCCGAACGAAGTCGAGGCCGAGGCCTATCCCTACGGTGTCGTCGTGCCGCTCTCGACTTTCGATCCCGCGGCGATCCCCGATCCCGCCGGCAAGGAGGTCGTGTTCGCCTGCCGTTCCGGCAAGCGGTCCGTCACCGCCTCGCTCGCAGCGCAAGCCGCGGGGCTGCCTTACGACAAGCATCTGGCCGGCGGCATGCTCGGCTGGAAAGCGGCGGGGCTTCCCAGCAAGGTTGGTGGCTAATTCCGCGATGACCAAGAGCACTTCGCTGAACAGGGTCTTCGCCGACCTTCCTGTCACCATCTTCGAAGCGATGTCGCAGGCCGCGCGCGACAACAACGCCATCAATCTCGGCCAGGGCTTCCCCGATGATCCCGGCCCCGAGGATATCAGGCGCGCCGCGGCCGACGCCTCGCTCAACGGCTACAACCAGTATCCGTCGATGATGGGCATCCCGGAACTGCGCCAGGCCATCGCGACCCATTATGATCATTGGCACAACCTCAAGCTCGATCCGATGAGCGAGGTGATGGTGACATCGGGCGGGACCGAGGCGCTGACCTCGGCGATCCTGTCGGTGGTGCAGCCCGGCGACGAGGTGGTCTGCTTCCAGCCGGTCTATGACTCCTATCTGCCGATCATCCGCCAGGCCGGCGGCATTCCGCGCCTGGTGCGGCTCGAACCGCCGGGCTGGCGATTGAATGAGGGCATGCTGAAAAGCGTCTTCAATTCAAAGACCAAGGCAGTGCTGTTCAACAACCCCTTGAATCCTAGCGCGGTGGTCTATCCGCGGGAGGACCTCGAGCTGCTCGCACGCTACTGCCAGGAGTTCGACGTCATCGCGATCTGCGACGAGGTCTGGGAGCACGTCACCTTCGACGCGCACAAGCACATCCCACTGATCACCATCCCCGGCATGCGCGAGCGCACCATCAAGGTCGGCTCGGCGGGAAAGATCTTTTCGCTGACCGGCTGGAAGATCGGCTTCGTCTGCGCGGCGCCACAGCTGTTGCGGGTCGCCGCCAAGGTGCACCAGTTCCTGACCTTCACCACCGCGCCGAACCTTCAGGCCGCCGTCGCCTACGGCCTCGGCAAGCCAGATGAGTACTTCCTGTCGATGCGGAAGGACCTCACGCGGAGCAGGGACCGCCTGACCAAGGGGCTGGAGAGCCTCGGCTTCCCCGTGCTGAAGTCGCAAGGCACCTACTTCCTCACCGTCGACCTGTCGCCGCTCGGGCTCAACGAGAGCGATGCCGAGTTCTGCTGGCGGATCGTGAAAGACTACAAGGTCGCCGCGATTCCGGTCTCGGCGTTCTACGAGCAGGACCCGGTGACCTCGGTGGTGCGCTTCTGCTTCGCCAAGAAGGACCAGACGCTCGACACCGCACTGGAGCGGCTGTCGGACGCGATACGCGGACGGAAGAGGTAGACCTGAGATGACGAACGTCAGCCGCTCCCGGTTTCGCCTGGGTTTTGCAATCGCCGCGGCGCTGACATTGCTTTCGCCTCCCGCCGGGGCCGAGGAGCGGGTCGTCAACTTCTACAACTGGTCGAACTACGTGGCACCGGGAGTCCTGGAGGACTTCACCAAGGAAACCGGCATCAAGGTGGTCTACGACACCTTCGATGCCAACGAGACGCTGGAGACGCGGCTGATGGCCGGCAAGTCCGGCTACGACCTCGTGGTGCCCACGGCCTATTTCCTGCAACGCCAGATCAAGGCGAACATCTTCCAGAAGCTCGACAAGTCGAAGTTGCCGAACCTCGCCAACGCCTGGCCGATGGTAACCAGGAATCTCGCGACCTATGATCCCGGCAACGCGTTTGCCGCGAACTACATGTGGGGAACGACGGGCATCGGCTACAACGTCGCCAAGGTGAAGCAGATCCTCGGGCCCGACGCCAAGATCGACAGCTGGGACATCGTCTTCAAGCCGGAGAACCTCGCCAGGTTCAAGGACTGCGGCGTGCATATGCTCGATTCCGCCGACGACATCTTTCCGGCGGCGCTGAACTTTCTCGGGCTCGATCCGAACTCGACCAAGCAGGCCGACCTCGAGAAGGCTGCCGACGTCGTCGCAAAGGTCCGTCCCTTCGTGCGCAAGTTTCACTCCTCCGAATACTTGAGCGCACTCGCGACCGGTGAGATCTGCTTCGTGGTCGGCTGGTCCGGCGACATCATGCAGGCCCGTGCACGGGTGGCGGAAGCCAAAAGCGGCATCGAGATCGGCTATGCCATTCCGAAGGAGGGGGCGCAGATGTTCTTCGACAATTTCGCGATCCCCGCGGATGCCAAGAACGTCAACGAAGCCTACGAGCTGATCAACTATCTCTACCGCCCCGACGTCGCCGCCAGGAACTCGGACTTCCTGTCCTACGCCAACGGCAACCTCGCCAGCCAGAAGCTGGTCGATCCGAAAATTCTGAACGACAAGAACATCTATCCGGACGACGCGACGCTCGCAAAACTGTTCGTCATCACCGCCCGCGATCCCGCCACCCAGCGCATCATCAACCGGCTCTGGACCAAGGTGAAGACGGGGCGGTAGAGGGGCCGCGATCGGTGGCGACACCGATCCGACGACTCAAATCCGCAAAACAACCCCATGCACAGTAGGACCGCGGCGTGAACCGCCGACCGAGCGCGCCGCGTCAGGCTCTCCGGTCATTTGACACGTCGGGCAAAACACCGGCATGATGGCATCCTGCCCATCATGTCCAGACGCCGCTCTCCGCACGAAGCATCGCGAGCGCAGCGCACTGCTTACCACTCATACCGCACCGTGCCCTTGCCGGCGTAAGAGCGCGTCACGCTCGAGAATTCGCCTTCGAAACTTGCCGCGGCCGACCAGCCGTTCAGCCACTTCATTTCCGCGGAGGCGGTGGTAAGGGCGGCCTCGGCTGCCGGTCGGGCGCCGCTGACGACGAAGCTCGCGCCGGGAAGGGCCTGGAACGTCGCGGCGACCGAGTGATCCGGATTGAAGTCGTGCGCCCAGGCTGCGCGACCGCGCAGGGTGAGGATGCCGTTCGCAAGGCCGAAGGATTTGTCGGTGCGCAGGCCGAGCTCGCTGCGCGTGTCGGTCACGCTCTTAGCCGCATAGCTCAGCGCGAACGCGCCTCCGCCTGAGACGACGGACTCCGCATAGCCCGGCAGATTGAACGTCGTGAACTGGCCCGCGGCGTAGGGAGTCACGCCGACGCCGCCGAGCCACGGCGCAATGAGGCGATAGCCGCCTTCGAGACGGCCGCTCCAGGCATTGGCGTTGAACTCCGCGCGCAGATGATCGACGCCGGCAAGCGTGACCGTGCGATCGGTGGTGACGTCCTGCCAGCCATAGGCGAGCGCCGCCGAGATGTAGCCCGGACCGTTGCTGTGGCGAACATAGGCGCCGGCCTGGAACAGGTCGGAGCGTCCGGTGCCGCCACCCACCACGGAGAAGCTGGTGCCGCCACCGGCGAGCGCAAAGCCGGCCAGCGTCTGTGGCGAGAAGGCGTATTCGGCGCCCACGGCGGTGCCGAACAGGTGGCTGGTCGCGCTGTTCGTGCCCTGCGCGATGTTGCCGTCCGTCGTCTGCGATCCTCCGAAGCCCGTAGCCCACACGTTCCAGCGCTGCTCGAAGGTGTTGGCCGGCGGCAGCATCGCGAAGGCGTCGCGCGCGGCGGCGGCCGGTGCGGTTTCGGCATAGGCCGGCGGCGAGGATGCGCCGCTCTCGCGGCCGGCGCCCGAGGGATCGGTGAGCAAGCCCATGAACTGGCCCATGGCCTGGAACGTCGTTTGCTGAGAGCCTGATGCGGTCTCGCCGGAGGCCTGTGTCAGGCCTTGCGCCGTGAGGCCGCTATAGACCAGTGAGATGCCGCCGGTGCGGTTGAAAAAATCGATGATGGCGTTGCCGACATTCTGCTGGTTGCCGCTCGGGCTGCCGCCCGATGGCGCAACGAAGGTCAGGGTCAGGTTCAGATAGGCGTGCGTGCTGTCGTAGCTCAGTTCGCTATGAAAGTTCGACGGCAGGTTGGTGTTGACGAGCGAGCCGAACGTGCCGCTGATCGCGCCCGCCTTCAGAATGGTATATTTCTTGGCGACGTAGCTGCCGCTGGCATAGACCGCGGTCGCGGTGGCGCCAGACAGCGTCGCGGTGCCGGTGACGCTGGCGAACGAGGCGGTCGAGGGGTTGATCTGAACCAGATAAATCGCGCCGGAGGCGAGCGCGAGGCTTCCGGTGACGGACGCCGAGGTGCCTGGGGTGGTGCCGGGCGCATAAGTGCCACCGCTGTTGACGTTCAGCGTCGCCGTCGAACCCGTGCCGGTGAGGATGCCGCCGTTCACCGTGGTCGTTCCCAGGATCGAACCCGAGTTGGTGGCGGTGCCCGAATTGTTGGTCAGGCCGCCGCTCAGCGTGCCTGAATTGGTGACAGCGCCGCTGTTGGTGATGAGGCCGGATACCGTGCCGCCGGCGTTGTTGATGAAGCTGCCGGCGTTCGCAACCGTGCCGGTCCACACCGCGTTGTTGGTGACGGTGCCGGTGTTGCGGACGACGTCTGCGGCGTACGTGCCGCTGTTGGTCACGGTGCCGGCGTTGTCGAGGGTGTCGCTGATGCTGCCGCCCGCGGAAACCACGATCGTGCCGGATGAATTGTTGACGATGCCGCTGGCCGTCGCCGTCAACTGTCCGGTACTGGCGACCATGATCGCGCCGCTATTGGTCAGAAGACCCTGAATGGTGTAGTCGCCGTTCGCGTTGATCGCCAGCGTCGCGCCATGGGCGTTGGCAAAGGCGGAGTCGCTCGTCACGATGCCGCCGACGTTGAACACGCCGTTGGCATTGTTGGCGATGTCGCCGTTGATCGCGCCGCCATTGGCGTTGACGGTGGCGGTGTTGGTGAGGCCTCCCGCAATAGTGTTGGTGGTCGTCAGCGTGCCGCCAAGGACGTTCACGCCGCCGTTGAGCCGGCCTGCATTGTTGGTGGTTCCGGTGGTGGTGAAAAGCCCGCTGACGATGCCAGCGGCGTTGTTGAGGAAGATTCCCGCGTTGGTGGTGCCGCCGGTCGTCGTCACCGTGCCGTCGTTAGTGAAGACGCCGGCATTGTTGGCGATGGCAGTGGCGCCGAGCGCCCTGCCTGAGGAGACAATAACGGCCGACGCTGAGGTCGAATTATTGGCGAGAGTGGTTATGCCGCTGAAATTGCCGCCGGAGACCGCAAGCGTCGCCGTGCCGCTGTTGGTGAAGTTGCTGTTGGACGAGAGCGCGCCGGCCACCGTGAACGAGCCGGTGCCCTGGTTGGCAATGCCGTCGTTGGTCGCGCCGGCGGCATTCACGATGCCGGTATTAGTAAGGCCGCCGTTGACGGTGCCGGTGGTGGTGAACGTGGCGCTGTTGGTGGTGCCGCCCGTGGTCGTCACCGTGCCGCTGTTGGTGAAGGTACCGGCGTTGTTGGCGATGGCGGTGGCGCCGAGCGTCCTGCCTGAGGAGACAATAACGGCCGACGCTGAGGTCGAATTGTTGCCGAGAGTGGTGATGCCGGTGAAATCGCCGCCGGAGACCGCCAGCGTTGCCGCGCCGCTGTTGGTGAAGGTGCTGTTGGACGTGAGCGCGCTGGACACCGTGAACGAGCCGGTGCCCTGGTTGGCAACGCCGTCGTTGATCGCGCCGGTGGCGTTCACGGTGCCGGTATTGGCAAGGCCGCCGTTGACGGTGCCGGTGGTAGTGAACGTGGCGCTGTTGGTGGTGCCGCCCGTGGTCGTCACCGTGCCGCTGTTGACGAAGGTGCCGGCATTGTTGGCGATGGTGGTGGCGCCGAGTGTCATGCCCGAGGAGACAATAACGGCCGACGCTGAGGTCGAATTGTTGGTGAGGGTGGTGATGCCGGTGAAATTGCCACCGGAGACCGCAAAGGTTGCCGTGCCGCTGTTGGTGAATGTGCTGTTGGTCGTGAGTGAGCCGGTCACCGTGAATGTGCCCGTGCTCTGGTTGACAATGCCGTCATTGACCGCGCCCGCCGCATTCACGGTGCCGCTGTTGGTAAGACCGCCATTGACGGTCCCGGTGGTGGTGAAGCTGGCGCTGTTGGTGATACCGCCGGTGGTCGTCACCGTGCCGCTGTTGACGAAGGTGCCGGCGTTGTTGGCGATCGTGCTGGCGCTGAGCGTCCTGGCAGAGGAGACGTTGACGGCCGAGGCTGACGTCGAATTGTTGGTGAAAGTGGTGATGCCGGTGAAATCGCCGCCGGAGACCGCGAGCGTTGCCGTGTCGTTGTTGGTGAAAGTGCTGTTGCTCGTCAGCGCGCCGGTCACCGTGAATGAGCCCGTGTTCTGGTTGACGATGCCGTCGTCGACCGCGCCCGCCGCATTCACGGTGCCACTGTTGTTAAGGCCGCCATTCACGATCCCGGTGGTGGTGAAGGTTGCCGCACTTCCGTTCGTGGTGCCGCCGGTCGTCGTCACCGTGCCGTTGTTGGTGAAGGTGCCGGCATTGTTGGCGATGGCGGTGGCGCTGAGTGTCATGCCGGAGGCGACAATAACGGCTGACGCCGACGTCGAATTGTTGGTGAGCGTGCCAATTCCGGCCATGTTGCCGCCGGCCAGCTTCAACACGCCGCTGTTCTGGTTTGTGATGTCGCCTGTGACGGCGACGTTGCCGCCGAGCACGTTGATGTTGCCGTCATTGACGATGCTGTTCGTTCCCGAAGACAGCGTCGCCGTTCCGCCTGGACCGTTGAAATTGATCGTGCCGCCGCCAAGATTGTTCACTGCACCGGCGTCGGCAATGGCACCGCCGGCGCCGACATCGATGACCGCGCCGTTGTTGAGCGTGTTGCCGACGCCTTGCAACCTCGCCCCGGCGCCGATGCTGATCGTGCTGGCATAGTTGGTGATCGTCTGGGCGCTCAGCGTGCGGCCGGCGCCGATGGCGATGGTGCCGTAGTTCGTCAGACTCGTGATGCCGGTTGCGTCATTCGCCGCCGTCGCCCCTGTCACCGACATGGTGACGCCGCCATTGACCTGGACCGTGCTGTTGAAAGCGCCTGCCATGGTCGTGGCGCCGAAGAGCTCGATCGCGCCGATGTTGCTGCCGGCGAGCGCAGTGATGCTGTTGACGCCACCGGTGATGACGATGGCGGACGACAGCACGCCGGTCCCGCCGCCAAAGGGGCTGTGGTTGGCGCCACCCTCCTCACCGCCGGCGATCGTGCCGCTGTTCACGATCGTCAGGTTCTGGCCGACGATTCCGTAACCGCCGGCCTGCGGCCTGGAGGAGATATTGACGTTCTGGAAATCTGTGCCGCCGCCACCGCCCTTGATCGAGCCCGAATTGGTGATCGTCAGCCCGGCGGAAGCCGTCGCGGTCACGCCGTTGCCGCCGCGCCCGCCGATGCCATCTGCGGGAGACGACGGAAAGGGGACGCCCGGACCGTAACTCGAACCACCGCCGCCGGCATCGCCGCCGGCGATCGTGCCGGTATTGACGAGATGGCTAGCCGTCGTGGCGATGACGCCCGACCCGCCGCCGCCACCACCGCCGCCGGCCCCAAAGGCATAGGACGGGAAGAAGGGCGAGGCCCCAAAGCCGCCGTTGCCGCCGTTGCCGCCCGTGATCGCGGCATTGTTGGTCAAGTCCGAGCTTACGGTCAGCCCGGCGCCGCCTGCGCCGCCGCCGCCGCCGCCCGACCCAAAGCTGTAGCCCTGGCCACCCCCGCCGCCCTGATCCGAGCCGCCGCCGCTGCCGGCGGAGCCATTGCCGCCGGGCCCGGTGCCGTTGCCGCCGTTCGTGCCAGTTGTCGAGCCGTCGCCGCCGAGACCTGCCGCGCCACCCCCGCCTGCCGCCGAACTTGACCCGTTCCCGCCACCCGCACCATTGGCGCCGGTGCTTTGCGCCAGCGCCGGCAGCGTCGATAGCAACGCTAAGGCCGTCGACACTAAAAAGAGTGCCCGCAAGCTGCGGGCTGCTTTGAAATAATTTTTCCCCGTCCGCACTAACTTCCCCCGGCATACGATCGCGAGTCCACGGTTGGATTCATCGCATCGGGCGGGGGTGGTGTCCTGATAAGGCGTTGGCTAGTTTCTGAAAGTTTCTGATATTTCCATTTCAGACCCGATCTTCGGGCATTTTCGGCAGACTTCCGCTATACGACCCGGCCGGGAGAGTTGCTTTGGGGGATCATTTGCTTCGTTTCGCCGGCTTCGAGCTGGACCTGCAGCGCGCGGAGCTGCGCGGGGCCGATGGCACGCCGATCAAGCTCCGGCCCAAGACCTTCGAGATGCTGCGCTTGTTCGCGAGAAGCGGCGGGCGGGTGCTGAGCAAGCAGGAGCTGATGGAGGCGGTCTGGCCGTACGTCCATGTCGGCGAGGACAGTCTGTTCCAGTGCATCCGCGAGCTTCGCACCGTGCTCGGAGACGAGCGGCGGCAGCTGATCAAGCTGGCCTCCGGCGGCGGCTACCTGCTGGCGGCGGAGGTCGTGGACACGCCTGATGCCACGGCGCAGGCAGAGGCGACGCCGTCGGCTGCAACCGAGGCGGGCGAGCGCGGCCGGCCCGCCTTGGTCGCCGCGCAGCCCGTGCGACCGCAGCGTGCCATCTTCGGTTTGAGCCGTCGTGCCGTCGCCGCCGCCGTGGCGGGGCTCGGCGTGATCGTCATGGGGCTCGCGGTGGCCGCGCCCGTGCTGAAGCCGGACCTGCTGTTCAAGCGGACGCCGCCGCGCGTCGCGGTGCTGCCGATCGTTGATGCCAGCAACGATCCCCGGGGCGTGGCGATGGCAGCGGAAGTGACCGGCCGCCTCACGGATGGTTTTGCCAAGATCCAGAACATCAGCGTGGTGGCGCCACGATTGGCGGCGGTCGCGGGCAGCGAGAGCACCGCACCGGCTGCGTCATCGGAGTACGAACTGCGGGGCGAGCTGCAACTCGGCGGTGAATCCTGGACGCTGCGGGCGCGGATCATCAAGGCGGGCACCGGCGAAGTTCAATCGGTTGCGGCGGCGTCGATCAGTGCTGACGAGGCGGACGCGCAGCTTGCGCAGGCCCGGCTTGCTGCGGGCGTCGGCCATGTGCTCGCGAGCGGCCTGAATGAAATCCTGGAGCCGAGCGCATCGTCATCCGCACGCCGCAAATCATCGGCGAGCGGCGACAAGGTGGCGGTCGAGCAGGCGCTCGCCTCGATCAACCAGACCACGCGCGAGCGTTTCGGTGCGGCGCAGGCCATGCTGCAGAAGGCGATCAGCGAGGATCCAGACAATGTCGATCTTGCCGTCGCGCTCGCCTCGCTGCAGATGCGCGGCATCCAGATGGTCTGGTTCAGCCCGGAGGAGGCCGTTGCAGTCGAGGCCAGGGCCAACGCGACGCTCGAGCAGGCGTTGCGATCGAGGCCGAATTCGATTCCGGTGCTTGAAGCGCGTTGTCGCTTCCTCAGCGCGACCAACCATTTCGTGGAAAGTCTCGTCACTTGTGCCAAGGCCTTGAGCTTCGATCCGTGGAACGGGTCCGCGCTCTATTTGATCGGGCTCGGGCAGATCTTTCTCGGCCGCTTCGACGATGCGCTCGCGACGTTTGAGCAGGCCGATCGCTACGACACGCCGCCGGCCTCGCGCTGGACCTGGCTGCTCGGCGCAGGCACCGCGAATGCCTTGATGGGGCGCTACGAGGAGGCGCTGCCGTGGCTGCAGCGTTCGATCGCGATCACGCCGGCAACCGGCCGCTCGCACTTTCTTCTCGCCGCCACCTACCAGAGACTGGGTCGCGGCGAGGAGGCGAAAGCGGCGATCGCGGAAGGGCTGCGCTTGCGGCCCGGCACGAACGGACAAAGCGTCTGGCCGCCGATGAAGAACGTCAGCCCGGTGTGCGTCGCAGCCTGGGAGCGGGTCGTGCAGGCCGAGGTCGACGCAGGATTGCCGGAGCAGTAGGCCTACCGCCACCTGCGATGCAGCCAGAGCCACTGCTCGGGATATTCGCGCACCCAGCCTTCCACCACGTCGGTGACGGCCTGGGTCGTGCCCTGGATGTCGATCTTGCCTTCGGCGTCGCGCACCGGCGGGATCTCTTCCGTGAGCTCGGTGCGGAAGCGGAAGCCGGGAAGGCGGATGACGCGCACGCCGTGGATGGGGCACTCGACCTGGCGCAACAGGCGCGCCAGCGTCGGGTTGGCGCGGGTCTTGCGGCCGAAGAAGGTGACCTCGACGCCGCCGGTCAGGTACTGGTCGATCAGGATGGCAACGTGCTTGCCGTCCCTCAGCGCCTGTCCGAGCCGTAAGGGTGCGTCGCGGCCCGCGGGGATCAGCGTGCCCATGTTGACCTGGCGCATCTGCTGGATGATGCGGTCGGCGGAGGCAATGTTCGGCCGGCGGTAGAGGATCGCGGCGTCGAGGCCATGCGCGGGGGCCGCGAGCGCAGGCAATTCCCAATTGGCCAGATGCGCGGCGAAGATCAGGGCCGGCTTGCCGTCGTCCCTGATGCGGTCGTACAGCTCGATGGTCCGCGGCGACAGCTCGATTCGGCTGCGCTCCGGATGCGCGCGATCGTAATCCCAGACATGATCGATATGGGCGAACTCGGCGCCGACGCGGCCGAGATTGTCCCACACGCCCATCAGGATCTCTTCGATCTGCGTCCGGCGACTTCTCGGGAAAGGCCGCGGTGAGATTGGCGCGGCCGATGCGATGCTCGCGCAGCCGCGGGCCGATGGCCTTGGTGACGCGCGCGAAAAAGTCCGATGTCTTGATCGGATCGAAATAGCGCGTGGTGCGCAGCATGCCGACGGTGGCGGCGCCGATCAGGCCTCCGCCGATCGACTTGGCTGCGTTCCGCGCGCGAATCTTCGTGCTGATGGGAATCAGCGCCATGCTGCGTCCGGTCAGGCCGGTTCGCGGGTCAGGATCAGCGAGGCGTTCTGGCCGCCGAAGCCGAACGAGTTCGACATCACCGCGGTGACGCGGGCGTCGCGCGCCTTGTTGCCGACCACGTTGAACAGGATCGTGGGATCCGGCGTCTCGTAGTTGATGGTCGGCGGGATGCGCTGATGCTCGAGGGTGAGCAGCGAGAAGATCGCCTCGACCGCGCCGGCGGCCGAGATGGTGTGGCCGACCATCGACTTGTTCGAGGTGACCGGAATCTTCTGCGCGAGATCGCCGAACACGGCCGAGGTCGTGTTGAACTCCATCTTGTCGTTCTCGGGCGTCGCCGTGCCGTGCGCGTTGATGTGGTCGATCTGATCGGGGGTCATGCCGGCATCGGCCAGCGTCTTGTTCATGCAGCCGATGATCGGCTTGCCGTCGGGCGAGGAGCGGGTGCGATGGAACGAGTCCGTGAGCTCGCCGCAGCCGGCGATCACACCGAGGATTTTTGCGCCGCGCGCGGTCGCGGCTTCATAGCTTTCCAGCACCAGGGCACCGGCGCCTTCGGCCATGACGAAGCCGTCGCGGTTCTTGGAGAAGGGGCGGGAGGCCGCCTGCGGCGGATCGTTCTGGGTCGACAGCGCCGAGAGCAGCGAGAAGCGCACCAGCGCCTCCGGATTGACGGTGCCGTCGGTCGCGACGCACAGCGCCGCATCCGTCTCGCCGCGGCGGATCGCCTCGACGCCGAGCTGGATCGAGGTCGCGCCCGACGCGCAGGCCGTCGACAGCGAGATCGGCGAGCCCTTGGTGCCGAAGGTCTCGGCGAGGTGAGCGGCGACCGAGCCGAACATGAAGCGGTGGTGATAGGCGCTGTACTTGCCGCCGCCCGAGATGCGCAGCAAATCGTCATAGGTGAAGTCGGGCGCGCCGACGGCGCGGCCGAGCTCGCGGCGCTGCGGCCACTCGACTTCAACAGGCGCAACCGCGAGGAAGAGCGGGCCGGGGAAATCGGCCTTGGCGCCGATGCCGGCCTGCTCCAGCGCTTCCTGCGTGACCAGCTCGGCCATGCGTTCGGACAGGCCGGTGGAGGAGAACGGATCGACGCTGACGAAATCGACGGTGCCGGCCATCGTGGTCTTGAGCCCGTCGACCGGAAAGCGCGTGATGGTGCGGATGCCGGATTCGCCGGCAACGAGCTTCGACCAATTGTCGGCCTTGCCGGCACCGAGCGAGGTCATGATGCCCATGCCGGTGACGACGACGACGGGACGCCCGAGTTTGTCGCGTGGTGCAGTCATGTCGATCGTCCCCCGATAGAGCTGGAACATGATCCGGAAAACAGTGACGCGGTTTTCCGGTAAGATCATGCTCGAAACAACAACCGGCTAAAGCGCGGCGCGCTTTAGCTTACAGCCTCGACCAGCGCCATGCCTTCGCCGCGCCAGTGTCCGGCTCCCACCACGACAATCTGGGTGGGCGCCGACTGCATTTCAATCTCGGTCCCGGTCGAATCGTTCGGCGGGAACAGCGCGCCGCGCGAGATCGAGAGCGCGGCGAGCGCAATGCCGAGCGGAAATTGCGTTTCCATGGTGTGGCCGAACATCGTGCCGGTCGCGCGCACCGGGAAGTCGGCGTGCTTCTTCAGGAAGTCGCGTTCCTCGGACGTGGCGGGCTCTGCGCCTGTCGCGCCCGAGATGATCGCACCCTTGCCGGCGCGCTTGGGCAGCTTGTCCCAGAGCTTCTCCAGCGTCGCTTCCATGTCGCCGGACTGCTTGCGCCGGGCGAGATCGGTCACCACGCTCGACAGCTTGGCGTACGGTTTCGCGCCGCGCGCTTCCGCATGCGCCCTGGATTCCAGCACGAGGAAGGCACCGGCCGAGCCGAGCGCGAAGCCGGCGTGATCCTTGCGCGCCCAGACGGGGGCGAACTTGTCCTTCAGGTTGAAGTCGCCGAATTCGTAGAGGACCATGAGGTCCTTGCGCTCGCCATTATGCGAGCCGCCGACCAGCGCAATATCGCTCTCGCCCGAGGCGATGCGCGACAGCGCGATGCGCGCGGCGTCGGCACCCGCAACCTCTTCGCCCATGAAGGTGCGCGAGGTGCCGCCGAGACCGTTGACGATGGCGATGTTGCCGGCGAGCAGATTGGAGAGCTGGGCCAGAAACAGCGTCGGCCTGAGATCGCTCATCAGCCGCTCGTTGAGGAAGCCCGGCGCGTTGGCGCCCTTGGCCTCGGCGGTGAGCACGCCGGTGTCGACGTTGAGATCGCGCTCGCCGCCACCGGCGGCCACCACCATGTCGATTTTCGAGAGGATATCCTTGTTGCCCTTGATGCCCGCCGAGTCGAGCGCGAGGCCCGCGGCATAGACGCCGATGCGCTGCCAGGCTTCCATCTGGCGCTGATCGCCCTTCTTCGGGATCTGGCTGTCGAAGGTGACAGGCAGCAGCGGATGCACGATGAAAGGTGCGAAGCCCTTCTCGTCGACGTTGATGCGCTTCTCCTGGAGCGCGGCCCAGTTGGCATCGAGCCCTTCACCGAGCGAGGTGGCGAGACCAATACCGGTGATCCAGACTTCCGTCTGGCCCGGCTTCGAAGCTGTGTCATTCATGGCGAGACGGCCTGTTGCGGAAAACCGACGCGCTTGGCGACAGCGTCCATGTATCCGCGCATATCCGGATTGGGGAAGGGAATCAGCGTGAAGGTGAGCGTCGAATTCGCGCGCAGCTTGCCGCCGACCCGGATCTTGGCCTCGGTCATCGCATAGCCCGAGCCCTCGTGGACGAGGCTCGCCTGGAGGGTCATGAGGTCGCCCGGATACACCGAGCCGCGCACCTTGGCTTCCTTCACGGCGGCGAGGATCGGCATGCGCTCGAACTTCAGGAGGCCAAGCAGCAGAAAGCCCGAGGCCTGCGCCATCGATTCGATCAGCAGCACGCCGGGCATCAGGGGAAAGCCCGGGAAGTGCCCTTCGAAGACGGTGCTCTCCCGGGGGACCTGGGCCTCGACGACGATCGTCTTCTCGTCGACCTTGAGGTCGACGATGCGATCGATCATGTGGAAGTATTCGAGTTGCATGATCGCCCGATTAGGCGCTTGCGCCCTTGGCGGCAACCAGCTCGTCGATGCGCGCACACAGGTTCTTCAGCACGAAATACTGCTCGGTGGTGGCCTTGCCGTCGTTGACTTCCTGGGTCCACTTTTCGAGCGGCAGCTTGATGCCGAACTGCTTGTCGATCGCGAAGGCGATGTCCAGGAAATCGAGGCTGTCGATGCCGAGGTCATCGATGGCATGGCTGTCGGGCGTGATCGTGTCGCGCGGGATGTCGCAGGTTTCAGCGATGATCGTAGCGACCTGATCGAATGTGGAGGACATCACTAAGCCTTTGATATATTGCTGTATTTTTCAGGTATCCCAGAGTGGCACGGTGGGTGGACATCGCGCCCCTGATGACACCCTCTAACCCCCTCTGGACGGGTCGAGAGCCCGTATATCGGAGCGCCGCCTTGAGTTCAATGGAGCCGGACGGGACCGTGGACAGGGATGCCGGCTTGGGCGGTTTCCGCCCACGGGGTGTCCTGCGCCCGGGAGGCGGTCTAAATGTGCGGGGTCGTGATCTTGACGCAATCCCGCCGGCCCATCAGCACGCAATCCTGAGTCCGGCGCAAATCGGCGATGCTGACGGCGAGCCAGATTCCGATGGCGGTGAGGGCGATGGTGAAAGCCAAGGCCGCGATATTGGCAAGCATGCGGTGGCGGAAATCGTCCGGCTCCGCGCGCGGCTGCTCATAACGGGACAGGTCGAGCGGTTCGGGGGCTGCTGCATGCAGCTGCTGTACAATGCCGCCACCCCCGTGGATCACAGGGGAGCGCGTCGTTCGCGGCCTGAACTGGAGCACCTGGTGCTCGCCGTCCGAGGTTATGGGCCGCTGGGATTTCATGGGACGAGGGTCACTCCGAAGCAGCGATTTTTAGATAGCATAAGCGCGACGGGGGGTGCGAGAAAATCTTCTCGCCGCTGCCAGCCACGTGCCACTGCGCTGCAATAACGGCCGGCACAAAAGCGCCTCCAGTCTCGAACCCCATGTTGCCGCCACACGGCCGATGGCATAATCGGGAACTCGGACCACAGACGCCACCAGACGAGAGGTCGTTCGATCATGACCACCAACGCGCGCGAGCCGAGAGTGCACCCGGTGCCGATCCTGTCGCTGCGGCCGACGCAGATGACGGTCGGCATGCGCGAGGTCAAGGAGAAGCGCAAGCGCTGGCGCGAACACGGCAAGAAGAAGCAGGCCGATCTGCTCGGCACCCATATGATCCCCGTCGTCGCCGGACCTGACGGGCGCTATTACGTCATCGACCACCACCATCTCGGCCGCGCGCTCCACGACGAGGGCATCAAGCAGGTGCTGGTCACCGTCGTCGGTGATCTCCGCATGGTCGAGCGCGAGGCGTTCTGGGGCGTGATGGACAACAAGCGCTGGGTCTATCCCTACGACAGCAAGGGCCAGCGTCGCCCGTTCCGCGATCTGCCGAAATCGGTCGTCGATCTCAAGGACGATCCCTACCGCAGCCTTGCCGGCGAGCTGCGCCGCATGGGCGGCTTCGCCAAGGACACCACGCCGTTCTCCGAATTCTTGTGGGCCGATTTCCTGCGACGCAAGCTGACGCGCAAGGCTGTCGACGCCAATTTCGACAAGGCGCTCGAGAAAGCGCTCGCGGCGGCCAAGAGCAAGGACGCGGTCTATCTGCCTGGCTGGTGCGGCCCGGCGTCGGACGACTGACGCGTCCCGCGGAAAACATCTTCGCTCCGAAAGAAGCTCCTGTCGGCGACACGGTCCCGGTCGAAATCCTGCGCGCCGTGACGGCGCGGGCGCTGCTGTCTCATCGTTCCGGGTTTCCGAACTGGGCTTCCAAGGGACCCCTGACGCCGAATTTTGCCCCGGCTACGCGCTGGCAATATTCAGGCGCGGGACATGTGCTGCTCCAGCGCATGCGCGAAATCGCAACCGACCGGCGTGCAGCCCGATAAGCTCGATCCGATCACAGCGGCTTGAAGGAAATCATTTTCCGCGCCGACGAAACCGTCCTGAAACGGAGCCGCCCATCTAATTGCGGCAGTCGAGCTCACACAGGAGGCTCACATGCGGCGTCTGCCTTTCAGTATCGCCTTGCTCGCAGTTGCTTCAGCGGGAATCTCGGCCTCGTTTGCCGCGGTCCAGCAGGCCAGGACACTGACGTTTGCCGAGCGCTTTGCACCGGCACTTCCGCTGATGGTCAATCACTAGCGGCATACGCGCGATCATTTCGGATCTGGTAAGCCGGGCGGGGACAGCAACCGCTCCATCTCCGCGGCGGCCTCGCCATCGCGCACCTTCTGCAGCAGCGTACGGCGCTCCGTGCCGGCGGGAAGATTCTTGGCCGCGGCGCGGGCATCCTGCGTGAATTTGGTCAGGCGTTCCTGGAGGGACAGGGCCGGTCGCGTACGGTTGCGCTTGTTGGTCATGATTTGCCCTTTCGAGCGCCGACGACACCATGTGCGGCCAAGCCGCGTCCTTAACTTTTGTTGGAACCGGGCAGCGCGATCGCGGGTTTTTCTCCCGCGGCGCTGCTGCGCCGTGAGTTCCATCTCCGCGACCGGAGGCAGACAAAGTGCCCAGCGACGCGATCCGCGCCGCGCTCATCGAGCGACTGCGCATTTCGTCCGCCATCGCGGACAAGGACATCAGGGAAATCGAAGCCCTGCCGATCTCGGTGCGTGAGTTCCCCGCAGAGACGGCGGTGGTGCGCGATGGCGAGCGTGCGACAAACTGCTGCCTGATCACCGACGGATTTTGCGCGCGCTCCAAGACGATCGCGAACGGCAAGCGGCAGATCCTTTCGCTGCACATCCCCGGCGAGATCCCCGATTTGATGAGCCTGTTCCTGCACGTCATGGATCATGACCTCGCGACGCTGACGCCCGCCACGCTTGGCTTCATCAAGCATGACGATTTGCAGAAGCTGCATCGCCGCAGCCCTGATCTCGCCGAGATGTTTTGGCGCGATACGCTGATCGATGCCGCCATGTTCCGCGAATGGATCGTCAATGTCGGTCAGCGTCCCGCGCCGGCGCGCCTCGCACACGTCATGATCGAGCTGCGCGAACGCCTCAGGCTCATCGGCCGCGTGGACGGCGACAGCTTCGAGATGCCGTTGACGCAGGAGCAGGTCGGCGAAGCCCTGGGGATCACCTCGGTGCACGCCAACAGGGTGATCAAGCAGGTGCGGCAGGACGGTATCGTCGAGTTCAATCGCGGCCGCGTCACCGTGCTCGACGAGCGGAAATTCCAGGAACTAGCGGATTTCGACGTTCGTTACCTGCATCAGTCGCCAACCCTTTGAGGCACCCGATGCCGCGCTTCCATTTCGACATCCACGAGGACAGCCGCCTGATCGCGGACGAAGACGGGCAGAATCTGGCGAATGTAGGCGTCGCCCGCAAGGAAGCGATGCTCACCGGCGCGTCCATCGCGCGCGAGGCGTTTCTCACCGGCAGCGCAGATCATGTCGTCGTGGACGTGCGCGAGGACGAGCATGCGCCGTGCCTGAAGATCTCGATCACGCTCGAGGTCGAAGAGCTGGCCGACGGGTAGCCAGGGCGACGCTGTGCGCGATCGGGGACAACAACCGAAAAATAGGAACGTCGATACGAGGACGACGTCATTCCCGTGCGATCGGCCTTCCGCCCGACTGGTCGGTTGCACCTTCAGCGGCGGTCCCGGCACGTACGCGTAAGAGCCGGGATCGTCCGCTCTTGGCACGATCCGGCTACCGTTTCGACTTGGTTGCGATCGCACGAATGCGCCGGCGACAGGAACGAAATTAACATGGATTACTTTACCCGTCGGGGAGCCCCGTCGAGTATTGGTCATGCCGCGATTCTTCTTCAATGTCCGGAACGGCGATCGGTTGAACGATCGCGACGATGTTGGTCAGGAGCTTCCGGATCGGCGCGCCGCATGGGAGATGGCGACCCGGTACGCCGGCGACAGCCTGCGCGACCTCGATGGTGATCTGCAACCGGATGATGACTGGCAGCTTGACGTGCAGACGGAAGACGGCGCATGCGTCTTCCAGATCTTGGTCCGTGCGCGCCACGGGTGACCCCTGCCGGGTGCCCATCGCGCGAGCTAACGGGAACCCGGTTTTTGCCCCGACGCGACAAGGAGTAGAGGAATGAGCACACGAGACGACATTCACGCCACGCGGCGAACAGAACCGAATGGGGTCGAGCCGGCATTTTCCGAAGACGATCTGCAGCGTGAGCAGCTCGGACCGCGCGGTGTTCCCGGGCAGCCCGACAACGCCACGATGACCCCGCAGCGCGCCAAGAAAACGCCCGCGGAAGGCCATTTCGACGGACATACGTCCTGAACGCTCACGTGCATGCCGGGCGGTCGGTCACCTGAGAGGGCCGCTACGTCTGCCGATGGTCCTGGTGTGGCTCGCTCTTGCCGCCGAGCATTCGGTGCACTTGATGCTCGATGCGGCGGCCGACCGTGAGCACCGTAAAGGCGAGCCCCAGCGCGACTGCAACGATCTTCCATTGCCCGGCGCCGCAGACGATGCCGAGGCAGGCGGCCAGGAAGGTGCAGGCGGCACTGGTCAGGCCGCGGACGCGAAATCGGTCGCTCTCGTGGACGATCACGCCGGCGCCGAGAAAGCCGATGCCGGTAAGAATGCCCTGGATGACCCGGCTGGTGGCATCGACGGCCTTGCCGGGCTCGGCCAGTTGCAGCGCCAGCAGCACCACGGTCGCGGTGGACAGCCCGACGATGCCGAGCGTCTTCAGCCCGATCGGATTGCCGTGCAGATCGCGGTTGAGACCGATCGCGCTGCCGGCCAGTGTTGCGACGCCGAGGCGCAGCAGGATTTCGCTCCAGTCGAGCTCCGTCATGTTTTCGGCAGGCGCCCCATCAGATAGAATTCGTCGTTCGGCCGCATGCTGGTGAAATTCGCCAGTCGATTCGACAGGGCGAAGAAGGCGGAGATCGCGGCGATGTCCCAGACATCGTCGTCGCTGAAGCCGTGCAGGGCGAGGGCTGCGAAATCCTCCTCCGAGCTCCGCTGCGCGTCCGTCGAGATCTTCATCGCGAAATCGAGCATCGCCTTCTGCCGCGGCGTGATGTCGGCCTTGCGATAGTTGGTCGCGATCTGATCGGCAATCACAGGATTCCTGGCGCGGATGCGCAGGATCGCGCCATGGGCGATCACGCAATACTGGCACTGGTTGGCCGCCGACGTCGCCACCACGATCATCTCGCGTTCGGCCTTGGTGAGTCCGCTGTCCTTCTCCATCAGTGCGTCGTGATAGGCGAAGAAGGCGCGGAATTCGTCGGGCCGGTAGGCCAGCGTCAGGAATACGTTCGGCACGAAGCCGCTCTTTTCCTGCACGGTGAGCAGGCGCGTGCGGATGTCGTCAGGCAGGCTGTCGATGGCGGGTGCGGGGAAGCGTTGCACGGGCTTTGTCATGGCCATGGATTCCGGCTTTTGGGCCGGCAACCATAGTCGATGCGGAGGCCGTGCTCAACTTGCCCGTTACCGCAGCGGCTTCTTCAGCAGCGAGAAGCGATCGGGATCGAGCCCCAGCGAGGGCTGCAGCATCGGCGTTTCAGCAGGCGCGAGCGACCTGGCGGGCGGCGCGGCGAACACCGGGTCGTTCGGCACGTCGCGCTGCGAGGTGGCACCGCGCCAGCGCTCGAGGACGGCGCCGACGAAATGCATGTCGTGGCCGGCGCTGACCGATGGAACGCTCGAGATGGTGGCTTCGCCGCGGGGCAATTGATGGGGGGGCACTTCCTTGAACCGCAGGCGTGTCGGCAGTGCGACGCCTTCGCCGAACGCCAGCACCTCGCGGGTGCCGAGCGAGGGCACGAAGGACAAGAGGTTCGCGGCCGCGTCCGACACCGCGGCGCGCAGCAGCGCCTGGTCGCGGTCGTTGGCAAGACGCATCGTGAACAGCGTGTTGCACTGGGAGATGATGGTCGCGTCGAGCTCTGCGGGCCGCTGCGTGATCAGGCCGAGATAGACGCCGTATTTGCGGCCTTCCTTGGCGATGCGCGACACCGCCTTACGGGTCGGTCCGAAACCGATGTTGCGGTCGGCGGAGGCGTAACGGTGCGCCTCTTCGCAAACGAACAACATCGGCGAAACGCCGTCGCTCCACAGGCCGAAGTCGAAGGCCATGCGGCACAGCACCGACACGACGGAATCGATGACCTCTGCGGGAAAGCCGGCGAGCTGCATCACCGTCATCGGCTTGCCGTTGGCGGGCAGGCGGAACAGATGGCTGATCACCTCGGCCATGGTGTCGCCGCCGACATTGGCGTTGTCGAACATGAAGGCATAACGCGGATCGTTGCGGACCGCCTCGATGCGCGAGATCAGCTTGTGATAGACGATACGCGAGGAGCGGTTTTCCAGCTTGCCCATGCGCTCGTCGATCAGCGAGATCAAATCGACCAGGCGATACGGCACCGGCGTGTCGACGGTGAAGCCGATCTGCTTGGGGTCGATTCGCTTCAGGCCGAGGCGGTCGGCGCTCTGATACTGCGTGTAAATGCCCTTGGCGATCGGGATCACTTCGGCGAGGACGTCGAGTTCCTCGGGCACGCCGGCACGGCCGCCGAACAGCACGTCGACGATTTCCTCGAAGTTGAACAGCCAGAACGGCAGCTTCAGGTTCCGCGGGTTGAGCACCAGCGCGCGGTCGCCGAAGCAGCGGCCATATTCGTTGTGCACGTCGAGCAGGAAGATGCGCAGGTTCGGGCGCGCCTTCAAGATCTCGTTGAGCAGCAGCGACACGCCCGTGGACTTGCCGACGCCGGTCGATCCCAGGACCGCGAAATGCTTGGAGAGCATCTCCTCAATGTCGACATAGGCGACGACGGAACGGTCCTGCTGGAGGAAACCGACATTGATCTGATCCGAACCGGTCGGAGCGTAGATCGTGCGCAGCTCCTGGCTGGTGATCAGGTCCACGGCATCGCCGATGGTCGGATAATTGGTGACACCGCGCTGGAATTTCGGCTTGTCGGTGGCGTTGAGAATTTCGCCGAGCAGGTCGACCGAGGCGATGGCGATGTAGTCGGGACTCGACAAATTCTCGCAGGACACCTCCGTGATCATGGCGACGATGACCGAGCTGGCGCAGCGGATGCTGACGAAGCGGCCGACTGTGGCCCGAACTTCCGAGACCGGCATCCGGCTTTCCGCCAGAAGCCCGACCCGAGCGAGCGATCCGCGTACCGAAATGACGCGTCCAAAGGATGTCACGATGGATGAACCTGAAAAGTCAGACTGTTTGTCCGACTATGCCGGGACGTCGCTGCACAAACGGTTAAACGACGGGCGCGGGCGCTTTGTTAAATCCGCTACAATTCGGTCGATAGATTTGTTCGCAATGCATTTGGGAGGGGAATCGGCCGGAAAATGTCGCTTTGCCCGGCTTCCTGACCTTAAATCGAATTAAGGAAGATTTTACCATTCGCTCAGTCCGCTCGGTCTCGGGCGATGGCTGTTCATTCGGGCATGGGCGAAGGCTGTAAGGGCCGCGTTGATTTGTTGACGGGACCGAATCATTTGTACATTGGTACAAATGAACCTGCGGCCGGAGTGCCGCTGGGGCGCATCCATGAATATTGCGCCCGCGTCCGATTGCGCGATTCCCTGAACCGGATCGCCACGCCTTTGGAGGCCAACATGCAGCCCGAACCGATCCTCGATCTCGCCCATCTCGGCCACATGGAACTGCTGACGCCGAAGCCCGACGAGAGCCTGAAATTCTTTGTCGACGTCATGGGCATGACCATCAGCGGACAGAAGGGCGAGTCGGTCTATCTGCGCGGCTGGGACGATTATGAGCGCTACTCGCTGAAGCTCACGGCCTCGAAGACGTCAGGCATGGAGCACATGGCGCTGCGCGCGCGCAGCCAGCAGGCGCTCGAGCGCCGCGTCGCCGCGTTGAAGGGCTCTGGCTTCGACATCGGCTGGATCGACGGCGATATGGGGCAGGGGCCGACGTTTCGATGTCGCGACCCCGATGGCCACATCGTCGAGCTCTATTACGAGACCGAATGGTATCAGGCGCCGCCGGAACTGAAGCCGGCGCTGAAGAACCAGGCGCAGCGCTTTCCGGCGCGCGGCGTCAATGTCCGCCGGCTCGACCACCTCAACTGCCTCGCCGTCGACATCAAGGCCAACCGCGAGTTCTTCGAGAACTATCTCGGCTGCCGCCTCACCGAGCAGATCGTGCTCAATGACGGAAGGGAAGCGGCGATGTGGCTGACCATGTCGAACAAGAGCTACGATTTCGCCTATTCGCTCGACCATTCCGGCACGCCGGGCCGCTTCCACCACGTCACCTACGCGCTCGACAGCCGCGAGGAGATTCTTCGCGCGGCTGACATCTTCCTGGAGAACGGGGTGCACATCGAGACCGGTCCGCACAAGCATGCGATCCAGCAGACCTTCTTCCTCTACGTCTACGAGCCCGGCGGCAACCGCGTCGAAGTCGCCAATGCCGGTGCACGTCTCATCCTCGCGCCCGACTGGAAGCCGATCGTGTGGACGGAAGAGGAGCGCAAGAAAGGCCAGGCCTGGGGGTTGAAGACCATCGAGTCGTTCCACACCCATGGCACGCCGCCCGTGGAAGTGAAGAAGCACGCTTAGTGGGTTGAGCGCACCCGCGCGATCGTCTCGCGGACGCCGCTCCACGCCGGCTTGTCGGGCGCGAATTGCTGGCGCAGGAAGGTGACGAGCTCCTCGACCTGCGCGTCGCTCATGCTGGCCCTGAATGCCGGCATGTAGCCGAGGTCGCTCGATGCGGGCTCGGTGATGCCGTGCAAGATCACCTGCACGAGATTGTCCGAGGTCGCGCTGTGCAGATTGCTGTTGAGCGCGAGCGAGGGACGGCTGCCGAACAGCGGCAGGCCGCCGACCTCGTGGCAGACGGCGCAGGCGCCCTGATAGAGGCGCGCGCCGCTGGACGAGGCAGCGGTGACTTGCGTTGCGCTTTCGAGCTTCGTGGCCAGTGCGGGCGCGTCGACCGCGCTGTCGTTGAACGAGCCGAGATAGACCGCCATCGCGCGGATGTCCTGGTCGGGCAGGGCCTTGAGATCCCTCACGATCGGCGCCATCGGGCCGGCCGCGACGCCATGATAGCGTGAATGGCCGGTGCGCAAATAGGCGAACAGCTCATCCTCGCTCCAGGGGATCGGCGCGTGCGAGAGCGAGGTCAGGGGCGGCGCCTCCCAGCCTTCGGCAAAGCCGCCGGCGAGATAGGCGCCGCGCTGCTCGGCGCCGAGCGGATTGCGTGGCGAATGGCAGCCGCTGCAATGACCGAGGCTCTCGACCAGATAAGCGCCGCGATTCCAGGCTTGCGATTTGGCGGGATCGGGCTTGAACTCCCTGGCCCGGTGGAACAGGGCGTTCCAGCCGGCAAGCAACGGCCGGAAATTGAACGGGAAGGCCAGCGCATTCGCGGGCGCCGTCGTGCGTACTGCAGGCTGTGCCATCAGGTAGGCGTAGAGCGCCTGCATGTCGGCATCGCTGGTCTTCGAGAAGTGCGTGTAGGGGAAGGCGGGATAGAGCTGCCGGCCGTCGCGATGCAGCCCGTCGCGCATCGCGCGCTCAAAGGCGGGATAGGACCAGGCACCGATGCCGGTCTGGACGTCGGGCGTGATGTTGGTCGAGTAGATCGTGCCGAACGGCGTCTCCAACGCGCGGCCGCCTGCGTTGGGCAGGCCACTCGGGCTGGTGTGGCACTCCGCGCAATTGCCGAGGGCCGCGAGCTGCTCGCCGCGCGCGATGGTCGCCGCCGAATAGACCGATGCATCGGGCCGCGCGATCGGCGCGATGGCGCGTCCCGGCAGCATCGCCGCGCCGATGCCGATTGCGGCGGTGCAGACGGCCGCAATCGTTGCAAGGATGCCGGCGCGTTTGGCGAACGGATTCTCCCAGATGCGCGATGGAGGCGACGTTGCAGGCGCCGGCAGGACCTGCGGCACGGGCGATGGCTCACCGTGCAATCCCTCGAGAATGCGCTCCGGCGTGAACGGCGGCTCGCGGAAGCGCACGCCGGTGGCATCGAAGATCGCGTTGGCGATCGCAGCCGCGCTCGGGACCGAGGCGGACTCGCCGACGCCGAGGGGTGGCTGGTCCTGGCGCGGCAGCATCAAGACGTCGATCTTGGGCACGTCAGGGAACGGGATGACCGGATAGGCGCCCCATTCCCGCGCTGTTACCGAGCCACGTTCGAACGAGACTTCCTCCATCAACGCGCGGCTGGTGGACTGGATGACGTTGCCCTGGATCTGGTGTCGCACGCCGTCCGGATTGATCATCAATCCGGAGTCCTGTCCTGCGACGACGCGCGTGACGCTGACATCGCCGGTGGTCTTGTTCACGGCGACGTCAGCGACCCAGGCCGACCATGCCGCGCCGTAGCCTGGAAACTTGCTGTGGACGTAGAGCGCGTAGGCGAAGCCGCGCCCGTGCACGACCTCGCCGTCCTTCTCCGCGCGCACCGGCCGCGGCGTCCAGCCCGCGCGTTCGGCCACCGCATTGACGAGATCGACGGCGCGCTGGTCTTTCAGATAGCGCAGGCGGTATTCGATCGGATCGACGCCGGCCTCGGTCGCTGCCTCGTCGATATAGGATTCATGCGCAAAGGTGTTCGGCAACGCCGAAACGCCGCGAAACCAGGAGGCGCGCACGATCGGTGCCATGTCGTGGGCAACGACGCGCATGTGGTCGTAGTCGTAAGGCGGGATCGCGGTACGGTCGCCCATCTGGAGCACCGCGGGCTCGGGCGAGATGCGCCCCGTGAGCAGCAGCGCCAGCGTCGGCGCCGCGTTCGAGGGATAGCGCGTGGCGAGATCGTAACCGGCGATGCCGCCGTTGCGGTCGAGGCCGCCATTGACGTCGATCAGCTGCGCGGCGCCTTTGGGCTCCCAGGCGTGCTCCTGCTCGCGCGTCAACTGCACGCGAACGGGACGGCCGACGGCGCGCGAGAGCAGCAGGGCATCTGCCGTGACGTCATCGGCGCAGTTGCGGCCGTAGCAGCCGGCGGCTTCCAATCTAATGACCTCGACCTCGCTCTCGGGACGCTCTACGAGAAGAGCGAGATCGCTGCGCAGCACGTGCGGATTCTGCGTGCCCGACCAGACGCGGATATTGCCGTCACTGTAGTCAGCGACCGCGCAGGACGGGCCGATCGATGCGTGCATCTGATATGGCCAGACATAGGTGCGCTGCATCGGTTTGGCGGAGCCTGCAATCGCCGCGTCGACGTCGCCCTTCTCGATCAGCGTGCGCGGTGTCGACGGATGGGCGCGGAGCGCGGCCTCGACGTCAGAGAGATCCGTCAGCGTGGGCGTGGGCTTCCAGCTGACCGCGAGTTGTTGCGCGGCGCGAATTGCATTCTCCTCGCGCTCGGCCACCACGCCGACGAAATCGCCGATGTGGACGACGGCCACGAGGCCTGGAACGTCGCCCACCGACGACTCATCGACCGCGATCAGGCTGGTGCCGACGAACGGGCCGGCATCGACGCCGGAATAGGGCGGCCGAACAACACGGCCGTGCAGCATGCCCGGGACGCGGATGTCGTGCACGAAGGTCAGCTCACCCGTTGCTTTGGCAGGTAGATCGACCCGCGGCACCGACTGGCCGACGATGGCGTAGTCGCCGACGGACTTGACGGTGATGTCGTCAGCGAGTTCGAGCCGGATGGTCTCGCCGCCGATCAGCTCGCCATAGCTGACGCTGCGATTGTGACCGCGCACGAGGCCGTCCTCGATCTTCAGCTCTTCGGCCGGCAGCTCCAGCCGCTCCGCCGCCCGCGCGATCAAGAACTGGCGCGCCTGCGCTGCGGCCTTGCGCAGGGGCACCGCGGTGATCTGGATGGTTTCGCTGGCAATCGTCGCGCCCTGGTTCGGCACGACTGCGGTGTCGCCGAGCACGACGACGACGCGGGCAAAGGAGACATCAAGCTCCTCGGCGACGATCTGGCCGAGTGAGGTGCGGATGCCGGTGCCGAGATCGACATGGCCGTTATAGGCATTCACCGAGCCGTCCGCGGTGATGCGGATAAAGGTCTCTGACGTGACCTCGTCCACGGTGCGGACGACGACGAGCGAGCCGCGCTCTTCTCCGTTCGAATGCGGGGAGGCCATCAATCACCGGCCTCGGCGAGTTGGCCGGACGCGCGCATCACGGCGCGCAGGATTTCAACATGGGTGCCGCAGCGGCAGAGATTGTAGCGCAGCGCGGCGAGCGCCTCGTGTTCTGACGGCTGCGGGTTGATCGCGAGCAGCGCCTTGGTGGTCATGATCATGCCGTTGAGGCAGTAGCCGCACTGGGCGGCCTGCTCGTCGATGAAGGCTTGTTGCACGGAGTCAGGCTTGTCACGCGTGCCGAGCCCCTCGAGCGTCAGGATGTCGCGCCCGGCGCAGCCGCCCACGGGAATCACGCAGGAGCGTGCGGCCATGCCGTCGATCAGGACAGTGCAGGTGCCGCATTCACCGAGGCCGCAACCATATTTCGGGCCGTTGAGTCCGAGATCGTTGCGCAGCACATAAAGCAGCGGCGCCTGGCGCTCTGCCGTGACGTCGTTGATCCTGCCGTTCACGGTGAGGCGGATCGGTGTCTGCGTCATCCTCGTTCCCACGCCTTGCGATCGAAAATTTCTACGTCGCGACGATACCGTTTGTACACAAACGTGCAAGCGGCCATGCCGCAGTGCAGCGCAACTGCCCGCTTTGTGGACAAGGGGGGAGGCAAATGAGGTTTTATTCGGCACGCGCGTCTTTTCGCGCGCCGCGCCGCTTGACAGCTATCGGGACCGCGCGCAACATCGTTCGTATACGAATGATAACCGCGGTGGCCTCCGGCTTTGACATGGTGATGGAAACAACGAGCGCTGCCACCGACAAGATCCGCTGCGATGCCTGTCCGGTGATGTGCTACATCAAGCCCGGCGCGGCGGGCGCCTGCGATCGCTACGCCAACCACGAGGGCAAGCTCGTGCGCGTCGATCCGCACGTGATCCTCGAGCGCACCGTCGAGCATGGCGGCAAGCTCGTTCCGTTCAGCCGCACCGAAGACTGGGACGGCAAGCTTGTCCACGAGCCCTCGACCTTCGTGACCGCGATCGGGGCGGGAACGACTTATCCCGACTACAAGCCGGCGCCGTTCATCGTCTCCTCCGAGGTTGATGGTGTCGACATGGTGACCGTCGTCACCGAGGGCATCTTCTCCTATTGCGGCATCAAGGTGAAGATCGACACCGACCGCTATCTCGGTCCTGAGACCGCGACCGTGCGCGCGCAAGGCGAGGCGGTCGGTCACGTCACGACCAGCGAATACGGCTCGCAGATGTTGTCGCTGGGCGGCGTGCATCATCTCACCGGCGGCTCCAAGAAGGAGGGCCGCGTCACCTGCGACACGCTGATGGACCTGGCCAATTGCAAGGCGGTGGAACTGACCATCGACGGTGGCGCCAGCGTGGTGGTGCAGGCCGGGCAGCCGCCGATCGTCAACGGCGTGAAAGAAGAGCGCATGCGCGTCGGCTGTGGCTCGGCGACGATCGGCATGTTCGCCAAGCAATGGCATGGCAAGGTGGATGAAGTCGTCGTGGTCGACGACCACATCACCGGCGTGCTCTCCGAGCATCAGGCCGGCAAGCTGCTCGATATCGCCGACACCGGAATCAAGATGAAGGGCCGGCGTTCGACGCCCGGCCGCTATTTCCAGGTCGCCGATCCCGGTACGGGCTGGGGCGGCACCAACATCTCCGATCCCTTGGCGATCCTCGGTCCGTTCGACGCCAAGGAGGCCAGGCCGGGCCTCTCGATGCTGATGGTGTCCACCACCGGCGAGCATTCGTCTTACTACGTGCTCGACGATGCCTTGAAGCCGGTCGAGACCGAGATGCCCGCCGACCTGAAGTTCTCGGTCGAGCGCATCCAGGAGAATTGCGAGCCTGCGCTGTGCACGGTGCTGTTCATGGCCGGGGCCGGCGGTTCCTTGCGCGCGGGCGTCACCGACAATCCGGTGCGGCTGACGCGCTCGGTGAAGGACGCGCTGACGCGCGTCACCAGCGGCGGCGCGGCGGTGTACGTTTGGCCCGGCGGCGGCATCACCTACATGGTGGATGTGACGCAGATGCCTTCAGGCGCGTTCGGCTACGTGCCGACCCCGGCGCTCGTCGCGCCGATCGAGTTCACGATGAAATTGTCCGACTATGCCGCGCTCGGCGGCCACATGGATCACGTCAAGCCGCTGTCCGAGGTCAGGAGCGGCGACGATGTCCGTCAGCTCTCCTGGCACAACCCGATCCCGGGACCGCGGCCATGACGAGGCTGCCGCAAATCGCCTTGCTGTCTGATGGCCGGCGGCTGCATTTGCAGGACGGGCCGATTGATCTGGTCATCGAGGCGAGGGGGCGTGCCGGCGCCGTGCGTGCGGCCTATGAGGCTGCGGCGCAGCGGTTCAACGGTCTGCTCGATGAACTCTGTGCGGAACTGCCTGAGCTGCGCAAGCCCGCCGAGCAGCGCACTTCGCTTAAAGGCGTCGTGGCGCGTCGGATGCACGCCGCAGTCGCGCCTTTTGTCTCGGATGGCTTCATCACGCCGATGGCCGCGGTTGCCGGCAGTGTGGCCGAGGAAATTCTCGGCGCGATGCTGGACGCTGCGTCGCTTGACCAGGCCTACGTCAACAATGGCGGCGATATCGCGCTGCATCTCGGGCGCGGCGAGCATTTTTCCGTTGGACTGATGGATCGCCCCGATCGCGACGGTGTGATGCGCACCATCAGGGTCGACGAGGATGACGCGGTGCGCGGCATCGCGACCAGCGGCCGCCACGGCCGCAGCTTTTCACTCGGCATCGCCGATGCGGTGACGGTGCTGGCGGCGACGGCTTCGCAGGCCGACGCGGCGGCGACTGTGATCGCCAACGCCGTCGATCTGCCCGGGCATCCGGCCATCGTCAGGCAACCCGCAAACGAGCTTCAGCCCGACAGCGATCTTGGCGCGCGTCTTGTTACCCGCGGCGTCGGCGAGATCGCGCGTAGCAAGATCACCGCAGCGCTGGAATCTGGCGCGGAATGTGCACGTCAATGCTTCGATCGCGGATTGATCGAGGGTGCCGTTCTCAGGCTTTGTGGTGATATGCTTGTCATCGGAACCAAGGATATAAGAGAGCAACGATCGCGCCCGCTGGTGCTGGAGAACGCGGTCGATGCGTGAACAGGGAAGTGCAACATGAGCGCGATCATCCGCAAGATCGTCACCGTCGTCGAAGAGACGCGGATGGAGATGGGCCGCCAGGTGTCGCCGCCGACCCGGCGGGCGGCGGCGATCGCCGTGATCGAAAATCCCTTTGCCGGACAATATGTCGAGGATCTCTCGCCGCTGATCGCGATCGGCGAGGAGCTCGGTGATCTGCTGGCGAAGCGCGCCGTGGCGGCGCTCGGCATCGATGGCGCGAAGGCGCACAGTTACGGCAAGGCCGCGGCCGTCGGCGAGAATGGCGAGCTCGAACATGCCGCCGCAATCCTTCACCCGAAGATGGGTGCGCCGGTGCGCAAGGTGCTGAGCAAGGGCGCGGCGCTGATTCCGTCGTCGAAAAAGCGCAGCGGGCCGGGCACGACGCTGGACATTCCGCTCGGCCACAAGGACGCGGCCTTCGTACGCAGCCATTTCGACGGCATGGAGGTGCAGATCAACGACGCGCCGCGCGCCAACGAGATCATGGTCGCGGTCGCCGTTACCGACAGCGGCCGTCCGCTGCCGCGCGTCGGCGGGCTGACGGTTGCAGAGATCAAGGGCGAAGACGGGTTGAAATAGAAGACGTGACGAGTCCAGAACTGGAGGTTGGGATGCGAGCAAGAAATTATTTTGTCGGCGCGGCCTTTGCGCTTTTGGCTGCCGGCATGGGCCATTCGGCGCTGGCAGAGGACATCAAGATCGGCGAGATCAACAGCTACTCGCTGCTGCCATCCTTCACCGAGCCCTATCGCAAGGGCTGGCAGCTCGCGGTCGAAGAGATCAACGCAGCAGGCGGCGTCAACGGCAAGAAGCTCGTCGTCATCTCCAAGGACGACGGCGGCAAGCCGGCCGATGCGCAGACCGCGGCCAATGAACTCGTCTCCAGTGAAGGCGTGGTGATGCTGACGGGCACGTTCCTGTCCAACATCGGCCTCGCCGTCAGCGACTTCGCCAACCAGAAGAAGGTGTTCTTCCTCGCAGCCGAGCCGCTGACGGACGCGGTGACCTGGGCGAAGGGCAACAAGTACACGTTCCGCCTGCGGCCCTCCAACTACATGCAGGCCGCAATGCTGGTCGAAGCCGCCTCCAAGCTGCCGGCGAAGCGCTGGGCGACGATCGCGCCGAACTACGAATACGGCCAGTCCGCGGTCGCCGTGTTCAAGAAGCTGATGTCGGAGAAGCGCCCTGACATCCAGTGGGTCGACGAGCAGTGGCCGCCGCAGGGCAAGATCGATGCGGGTCCGGTGGTGCAGGCGGTGGCGCAGGCCAATCCGGAAGCCATCCTCAACGTTACCTTCGGCCCCGACCTCGTCAAGCTCGTGCGCGAAGGCAATACCCGCGGCCTGTTCAAGGGGCGCGAGGTCGTGTCCTTCCTGACCGGCGAGCCCGAATATCTCGATCCGCTCAAGGACGAGACGCCCGAGGGCTGGATCGTCACCGGCTATCCCTGGTACTCGATCAAGACACCCGAGCATGAGGCGTTCCTGAAGGCCTATCAGGCCAAGTACAACGATTATCCGCGCCTCGGCTCGATCGTCGGCTACCAGACCATCAAGGCGGCCGCTGCGATCATCGCCAAGGCCGGATCGACCGATACCGACAAGATGATCGCAGCCGCAGAAGGCATTTCGATGCCGTCGCCGTTCGGCGAGATCACCTTCCGCAAGATCGACCACCAATCGACCTTAGGAGCCTTCGTCGGCAAGACCGCGCAGAAGGACGGCAAGGGCGTGATGGTGGACGCGACCTACAAGAAGGGCTCGGACTATCTGCCCAGCGACGCCGAAGTCGAGAAGCTGCGGCCGAAGGATTAAGAGCCATTCGAACGCTGCTGCCGTAGGGTGGGTTAGCCGAAGGCGTAACCCACCGTCTTCGGTGCCACACGCGAAGAGGCGGCGGGTTACGCTTCGCTAACCCGCCCGACAAGGTCCGCGCTCGCCGCGGAATCGCACCAAGACCCAACCCGGACCGCCGATGGCATTTTACGTCGTACAGTTTCTGACCGGTCTCGCCAGCGCAGCGTCGCTGTTCCTGGTGGCGTCGGGCCTGTCGATCATCTTTGGCGTGACGCGGATCGTGAATTTCGCGCATGGCGCCTTCTACATGATCGGCGCCTACATCGCCTTCACGCTGACCGAGCGCTTCTCCGGCGCGTTCGGCTTCTGGGGCGGCGTCGTGCTGGCGGCGCTGGCCGTGGCGCTGATCGGCGTCCTCGTCGAGATGGTGTTGCTGCGGCGGATCTATCACGCGCCCGAACTGTTCCAACTGCTCGGCACCTTCGGTCTCACGCTGATGGTCGAGGATCTCGTGGTGCTGGTCTGGGGGCCCGACGATCTCGTCGGCCGCCGCGCGCCGGGCTTCAGGGGTGCGGTCGATTTCTTCGGCCAGAGCATCCCGAGCTACGACCTGTTCCTGATCGTGCTCGGGCCCGTCGTGCTCGGCATCCTCTGGCTGCTGTTCCAGCGCACGCGCTGGGGCGTGCTGGTGCGGGCCGCAACGCAGGACCGCGACATGGTCGCGGCGCTCGGCGTGAACCAGAAATGGCTGTTCACGTCGGTGTTCGCGGTCGGCGTCTTCCTTGCCGCGCTCGGCGGCGCCCTCCAGATCCCGCGTGATGCCGTGCACCACGCGATGGATCTGCGCATCATCGTCGAAGTGTTCGTCGTCGTCGTGATCGGCGGCCTCGGCAGCATCGTCGGCGCCTTCGTCGCGGCGGTGCTGGTCTCCGAGCTGAACGCCTTCGGCATCCTGATCTTTCCAAAGATTTCCATCATCCTGGTCTTCCTGGTGATGGCGGTGGTGCTGATCGTCCGCCCGTGGGGCCTGTTCGGCAAGCCGGAGGCGGCGGCACGCAAGACGCCGGGGTTGTCGGTCAATCCCTGGCGGCCACTGACGTCGAACGAGCGGCTGGCCGCGCTCGCGGCTCTCGTTGTCGCGGCGATGCTGCCGCTGGTCGCCGGCAACTACGCGCTGACCGTCGGCTCGGAGATCGCGATCTTCGTGATCTTCGCCGTCAGCCTGCACTTCCTGATGTCGGTCGGCGGGCTCGCCTCGTTCGGACACGCCGCCTATTTCGGCCTCGGCGCCTACGGCGTCGCCTTCCTGGCCAAGATGGCCGGGCTGCCGATGGTCGTGTGCCTGTTGCTCGGGCCGCTGCTGGGCTGCATGGGAGCCGCCGTATTCGGCTTCTTCGCCGTGCAGCTCTCCGGCGTTTATTTCGCGATGCTGACGCTCGCTTTCGCCCAGATCGTCTGGTCGATCGCCTTCCAGTGGGTGAGCGTGACAGGCGGAGACAACGGAATTCTGGGCGTCTGGCCGGAGAAATGGGCGGCAAGCCCGTCGCATTTCTATTGGCTCGCGCTCGGTGTCGCGGCGCTCGTGACGATCGCGCTACGGGTCATGGTGTTCTCCCCGTTCGGCTATGCGCTCCGTGCCACGCGTGACTCCGTGCTGCGCAGCGCGGCTGTCGGCATCAACGCCAAGCGCATCCAGTGGACCGCCTTCGTCATCGCGGGCACCACCGCCGGCATCGGCGGCGCGCTGTTCGCGTATCTGAAGGGCAGCGTCTTCCCTGACAATCTCGGCATCTCGCTCTCGGTCGATGCGCTGGTCATGGTGCTGCTCGGCGGCGTCGAGACTGTCTCGGGCGGCGTGATCGGCGCGATCGTCTACAAGGCCTTGAACATCTGGCTCGTCAGCCAGACCGATCTGTCGAAACTCGTGCTCGGCGGCTTCATCGTGCTGATCGTCGTCGTCTTCCCCAAGGGCATCGTCGGCATGCTGGAGATTTTGGCGCAGCGTCGCAGGAAGTCCTCGCCGCCCGGATCATCTTTGCTTGCCAAGCCGATCGAGTCCGCCGAATGAGCGTCGCACCCCCACTTCTCGAGGTCGAAGGTCTGACCAAATCCTACGGCGGCATCCACGCCGTGCGTGGCGTCTCGTTTTCGCTGCGACCAGGCGAAATCCTGGCGCTGATCGGCCCGAACGGCGCGGGCAAGAGCACCTGCTTCGACATGCTCAACGGCCAGAACCGTCCCGATGCCGGTCATGTTCGCCTGCTCGGCGAAGAGACCACCGGCAAGAAGCCGCGCGAAATCTGGCGGCTCGGCGTCGGACGCACCTTCCAGATCACCGCAACCTTCGCCACCATGACGGTGCGCGAGAACGTGCAGGTCGCGCTGATCTCGCATGGCAAGCAGCTGTTCAATCTCTGGGGCTCGGCGCCGCGCTTCGACCGCGGCGAGGCCGTGCGCCTGCTCGAGCTCGTCGGCATGGGCGGCTACGCCGATCGTCCGTGCGGCGAGCTGGCCTATGGCGACCTCAAGCGGCTCGAGCTCGCCGTTGCGCTCGCCAATGAGCCGAGGCTTCTGCTGATGGATGAACCGACCGCAGGCATGGCGCCGCGCGAGCGGGTCGAGCTGATGCGGCTCACGGCGCAGATCGCGAAGGAAAAGTCCATCGGTGTACTCTTCACCGAGCACGACATGGACGTGGTGTTCGAGCATGCCGATCGCATCATCGTGCTCAATCGCGGCACGCTGATCGCCGAGGGCTCGCCGGCCGAGGTGCGCGGCAACCCGCAGGTGCAGGCGATCTATCTCGGCGAGGGGCTGCTTTACGAAGGCGGGCATCGCGAAGGGGCCTCGGCATGAAGCTGACTGTCGAGGGGCTCAACAGCCATTACGGCCCGGCGCATATCCTGTTCGACATCGGCTTCGAGGTCGGCGAGGGCGAGGTGGTGGCGTTGCTCGGCCGCAACGGCGCCGGCAAGTCGACCACTTTCCGCTCGATCGTCGGCCTGGTCGCACAGCGCACCGGCCGCATCATGTTCGAGGGCAAGGACGTTTCGGCGTGCCCCACGCACGAGATCGTGCGTGAGGGTCTCGGCTACGTGCCGGAGGAACGGCGCATCTTCACGGATTTGACCGTGGAGGAGAATCTGGAGGTCGGCCGCCAGCCCAAGCGAGCGAATGCGCCGTACTGGACGCGCGAAAAGCTGTTCACGCTGTTTCCCAATCTCGGCGAGATGAAGGGGCGTCCCGGCGGCCGCATGAGTGGTGGCGAGCAGCAGATGCTGACCATCGCGCGCACGCTGATGGGCAATCCGTCGCTGGTGCTGCTCGACGAGCCCTCGGAGGGCCTGTCGCCGAAGATCGTGGAGCAGATGGTCGATGCCATCCTGACCATGAAGAAGGAGGGCGTCAGCATCGTCGTCTCCGAGCAGAACCTGCACTTCGCGCGGTTGATCTCCGATCGCGCCTACATCATCGAGCGCGGCCGCATCTGTTTTGGCGGGACGATGGCCGAGCTTGACGCGCGTCCGGATATCCGCGACGCGCATCTGTCGTTGTGAGGGGCGGGGCAGCAATGGCAAGAAGCGTCACGGCGAAGAAGAGCCTCAAGCAGGGCAAGCCGCCTTATGTGCTCGACGAGCAGGTCGGCTTCATTCTGCGCCAGGTCTGGCAGCGCCACAGCTCGATCTTCTCGCGCGACATCGGCACCAACCTGACGCCGACGCAGTGGGCCGCGCTGTCGAGGCTCGCCGAAACGGGACCGTGCTCGCAGAACCAGCTAGGGCGTCTCACGGCGATGGACGTCGCCACCATCAAGGGCGTGATCGATCGCCTCACGGCGCGCGGACTGACTGAGACCAGCCAGGATCCCGAGGACGGCCGGCGGCTGCTGGTGAGCCTGACGCGCGCCGGTCAGCAGCTGTCGGAAAAGCTCGCGCCCAATGCGATTGCGATCACGCGGGAGACGCTGGCGCCGCTCGATGCCAAGGAGCGCGAGCTGCTGATGGGGCTGTTGAATAAGCTGAGGTGACGGTCTCGTAGGGTGGGGTAGCCGCAGGCGTAACCCACCATGCTTCAGCGAATGCTGAACGATGTTGGTGGGTTACGCCTTGCGGTCTGCGCTTCGCACAGCCCACAAGGCTAACCCACCCTACGGCACCATTTTCCTGGCTTACTTCCCCACCACCTCCGGCACCCGGCCCGCCGGCGGCGTGTTGCGGCTGCGCTGGGTCCGCACGATGCCGTCGATGATGGTCATGCCGATGCCGGGGAGGTCGCCGAGCTGGACGCTCTCGAGGATGTTCTTGCCGGGCGAGTGCTGCGCCTTGTCCATGATGACGAAATCGGCGGAGCGGCCCACTTCAATGAGGCCGCAATCGAGCTGCCGCATCCGCGCGGTGTTGCCGGTAGCAAGGCAGAACGCGATCTCAGCCGGCAAATCGCCGAGCGAGGACAGCATCGAAACCATGCGCAGGATGCCGAGCGGCTGCACGCCGGAGCCGGCGGGCGCGTCGGTGCCGAGGATGACGCGATGCAGATCGCCCATCTCGCGCGCGGTGCGCAGCGTGAACAGGGCCGAGCGCTCATTGCCGTTATGCACGAGCTCGAGACCCCGCTTGCAGCCCTCGCAGATGCAGCGGATCTCGTCGTCGGGCAGCGCGGTGTGACCGCCATTGATGTGGCCGACCACGTCGGTGTCGGCTTCCAGCACCACGTCTTTGTCGATCAGGCCGGAGCCGGGGATCGAGGGGCCGCCGGTGTGGATCGTGCTCTGGATGCCGTATTTGCGGGCCCAGCCGACCATCCTGCGCGCGGTCGGGCCGTCCTTGACGCCGCCGAGGCCGACTTCGCCGAGCAGCTTGACGCCGGCTGCGGCGAGCTCCTTGAAATCCTCCTCGACCATCTCGCATTCGATCACGGGTGCGCCGGCGTGAACCTTCACGCCGCCGGGCCGCAAATTCCAGAAGGCGCGCTGGGCGAAGATGGCCATGGCCTTCAGCCCGACGACGTCGCGCGGGCGGCCGGGCATGTGCACTTCGCCGGCGGAGATCATGGTGGTGACGCCGCCATGCAGATTGCTGTCGATCCAGCCGATCTGGTTCTGGCGCGGCGTCCAGTCGCCGGCGACAGGATGGACGTGGCTGTCGATCAGGCCGGGCGCCACCGTGGTGCCGTTGGCCTCTACGATCGTGGTCGCGCCTTCAGTGTCGAGGTCCTTGAAGCGGCCGATCGCGGTGATCTTGCCGTTCTCGGCGACGATGGTGTCACCATCCAGGATCGGCTTTTCCATCGCGCCGGACAGGATCAGGCCGATATTGCGGATCACGAGCTTCGAGGGTCCGGTGGCCTGGGGTGCGTCATGCGCCATGGAAGGGGTCCTTATTCCTAACTGCAACGCTCTCGATCTTGGGCAGCCTTGACCGCGGGATCAAGCAGGATTATTCATTTGTATACGAATGATCGTATACGAACGACGCATAGCTGCCCGCCTCGAACATCGCAGATGACGCGCCAGGGAAGGTGAGATGAGCAATTTCAATCAGGAAAGCGTTTTGAGCGTCCACCACTGGACCGACACGCTGTTCTCCTTCAAGACCACCCGCAGCCCGACCTTCCGCTTCCGCAACGGCGAGTTCACCATGATCGGGCTCAAGGTCGGCGAGAAGCCGCTGCTGCGGGCCTACAGCGTCGCCAGCGCCAACTACGAGGACACCCTCGAGTTCTTCTCGATCAAGGTGCCGGACGGCCCGCTGACCTCGCGGCTCCAGCACCTGAAGCAGGGCGACGAGATCATCGTCAGCCGCAAGGCCACCGGCACCCTTGTCATCGACAATCTGGAGGACGGGCGCAACCTCTACCTCATCGGTACCGGCACCGGACTCGCGCCGTTCCTCAGCGTGATCAAGGACCCCGAGACCTACGAGCGGTTCGAGAAGGTCGTGCTGCTGCACGGCTGCCGCCATGTAAGGGAACTCGCCTATGGCGAGATGATCACCGAGCATTTGCCCAAGGACGAGATGCTCGGCGAGTACATCCAGAACCAGCTGATCTACTATCCGACCGTGACGCGCGATCCCTTCCGCAACCGCGGCCGCATCACCGACCTGATCACGTCAGGCAAATTGTTCAGCGATATCGGCCTGCCGGCGCTCGAAGCGGCCCACGACCGCGTCATGATCTGCGGCAGCCCGGCGCTGGTGGCCGACACCCGCGTGCTCCTCGGCGAGCGCGGGTTCGTCGAGGGCAATCATGGCGAGCCGGCCCAGTTCGTGGTCGAAAAGGCCTTTGCCGAGCGCTGAGCCTCGAATAGACCGTATTTTCGCCGCGGCGTGGGCGTTGCCCCGCCGATTCGGCCCTTGATAAACTGTGGGAGCGAATCAGCGGAGTTCCCACATGGTTGCGGACAGCGACAGCAACATCGCCTGGCACCGGGTTCAGTTGAAGAAAAACCGCGCCGAGTTGAAGGCGCTGGAGACCGCGCGCTTCACGATGGGCGAGATCGCGTCCTCGAAGCGGAACGGCCAGACCCAGAAGGCGATCGCGGAACTGAAACGCAAGATCGCGCAGTCCGAGCGTGTGATCGCCGATCACGACAAGCGCACGCGCCGTCCGCTCGGTACCGATCTGCAAAGTCTGAGCAATGGCAGCTGGAGCCATTGGGATGCCTACACCAGCCAGCGGCAGCGCAAGGCCGGCCCGCGCACGCCAGGGCGCGGTTAGTCCAGTTGCGCGAGGAGGGTTGGTTCCGGCCCTTGCACCTGCGGCATCGCACACCATCTGGTTGAAGCGCCAGCAACCTGTCCGGTGATCCCATGGTACCGCGCCTCGATTTCACCAGCGAGGCCTTCTTTCGCGATCCGCCAAAGGCCATTGCGGCCCTGCGGGCGCAAGGGCCCGTGGTCGCCACGCGTTTTCCCCTCGTCGGCGACGTCTGGATCACGACCACTCACGACGCCGCCGCACAGGTGCTCAAGGACAGCGCGGTTTTTACGCTGCGCAAGGAAGATGGCGACGTGGCCGGCCTGCGCTGGTGGATGCCGGGCCTGGTCAGGACCATCGCCAACAACATGCTGACGATGGACGAGCCGGACCATACCCGGCTGCGGAACATCGTCGACGAAGCCTTTCGCCGCCGCGCCATCCTCGCGATGGAGCCGCGCATCCGCGACATCGCGGATGACCTTGCGGCGGAATTGTTCGCGGAAGGAAGCCCGGCCGATCTCGTGGAGCGCTATGCGCGCATCCTGCCGCTGTCTGTGATCTCCGAGCTGCTCGGCCTGCCCACGGCGGATCGCCCGCGCTTCATCGCCTGGGCCAATGCGATGTCCTCGCTGACGAACGTCGTCAGCTTCTTTCGCCTGCTGCTCGCGTTTCGCAAGATGCGGAACTATCTCCGAGAGCAGCTGCAAATCGCGCGCGAGCGAGGCGGCGAAGGCCTCATCGCAGAGTTGGTCCAGGTCGAACGCGAGGGCCGCGAGATCACGCCGGACGAAATGGTCTCGATGGTGTTCCTGCTGCTTGCGGCGGGCTCCGAGACCACCACGCATCTCATCAGTGGCTCGGTGTACGAGCTGCTCAGGAATCCGGGTCTGCGCGACTGGCTGGAACAGGACTGGAGCCGCGCCGGGCTCGCAGTGGAGGAGTTCTTGCGTTTCGTTTCGCCAGTGCAGTTTTCAAAACCGCGTTATGTGCGACAGAACGTCGAGCTCGAAGGCATGCGGCTGAAGAAGGGTGATCGCGTCATGGTGATGCTCGCGGCGGCGAACATGGATCCGGCGGTGCACGAGCAACCGGCGCGGCTCGATCTCGAACGCAAGCCCAACCGCCACATCTCGTTCGGCACGGGAATTCATTTCTGCCTCGGCCATCAACTGGCGCGGATCGAGGGGGCGTGTGCGCTCCAGGCGCTGTTGACGCGCTGGCCACGGCTCGGTCTCGCTGTCGATCCGTCTCAAATTCATTGGCGCAAGCGGCCGGGCCTCCGCGCGATCGCGAAATTGCCCGTTGTGGCCGATGCCGGTGAGCGGCGTCAGGTCGTCGATTTGCGCGATGCGACCAGATCTCGTTCCCAGCCGAACACGGAGCGGCCGTCGAGATCGGGCGAGGCTGCACGTTCGCCCTCGATGTAGGCCCCGACCGACGGGCCGCTTGCAGTGCGTTCAAGCCGCCGCGCCTGGTCGTCGAGACGTTTGATCGCTTGCATCTCTTCCTCGCGTCCGAGCTTGGCGCTCTGGATGGCGCCCTTCAGCACGCGGATGGTCTCGTCATAGACCTTGATCGGGACGGGGTAGGGATGCCGGTCCTTGCCGCCATGAGCGAGCGAGAAGCGCGCTGGATCGCTGAAACGATAGGGCGCGCCGTGCACGACCTCGGCGACCATCGCCAGGGAGCGCACGGTACGCGCGCCGACGCCGGGCGTCAGCAGCAGTTCGGGGAAGTCGACCGGCCCGCGCTCGGCAGCCGCCGCAAGCGTGCCGTGCAGGCGGCGCGCGAACACGTCCTTGGGCCTGACATCGTGATGTGCCGGCATGATCAGATGCGGCAGCATGGCCTGCGCGGGCTCGGGCGCCGTCCCGGAGAGCCGTTCGAATTCGGTGAGGATGCGATCGGGGCCGAACTCGGTGAGCAGCTCGAGTTGCGCGCTGCGCGAGACGTCGGCGCGATGGTCGGTCAGATTGACGATCTCGCCCTGCTGCGGGCCGTCGATCGCGCTGTGAGGTGCGTCGACAAAACTCTTCAGTGCCTCGGAATGCCAATGATAGCGCCGGGCCTGGCGCTTGTCGCCGTTCATGCCCTGCTGCACGACGGTCCACTTGCCCTCGGCGGTTACGAAGAAGCCGTGCAGATAAAGATCAAAACCGTCCTGCACCGCGGCGCTGTCGACTTTCGCCACGAGCCGCGAGGCGCGCGTGAGCTTCGCGCCATCGAAGCCGACGCGCTCACCGAGCTGCAACAGCTCGTCCGGCGTCTTGCGCGAATGCTGGCCGCGGCCGCCGCAGACATAGATCCCGAGCTCATCCTGGAGCGGGCCAAGCCCACGCTTCAGCGCGCCGATCACCGATGTCGTGATGCCCGAGGAGTGCCAATCCATCCCCATCACGGCGCCGAACGACTGGAACCAGAACGGATGCGACAGCCGCTGCATGAACTCATCGCGGCCGTAATGATGCACGATCGCCTGCGTGACGATCGCACCCAGCGAGGCCATGCGACTCGCGAGCCATGGCGGAACCCGCCCGGTGTGGAGAGGAAGATCGGCGCTGCCGGTACGTCTGGTCATGGTTGCCTCAAACTAGCGCAGTTCGGCGACGGTTGCACCAGAGGGATGCTGCGTTGCACTCAGCGGGCGGAGCGAAACCCGGCAGAATGCGTTGGCGAGGGCGAGTGCAATACCGGGGACATGAATGAACTGGCAGGCCCTCATGGCCGACATCGACAAGATGTTCGGGTGGATCCCATCATGGTTTATCGGTCTCGGCCTGGTCGCCGGAGCCATGCTGCTTGCGCTGTCGTTCTATCGGCTCGCCGCCTGGCTGCTCAACCGAGCCTTTGGAACCCGGCTTCCGCTCCTGAGCGTCTTCATCGAGCGCACTTCAGGGCCGGCGCAGCTCGCCGTGTGCCTTGCCGCCGTCGCGCTGATTCTGCCGCTTGCGCCGCTCGACGACGCGTTCCGCACCCCATTGACGCGCCTGTTCGTCGTCGCCTTCATCGCGCTGATCGGCTGGATATCGATTCGCGTCGTGGACATGAGTGCGGCGCGGTACTTGCAGAACTTTCGCGACGTCACCGAGAACTTCGTGGCGCGCAAGCACGTGACCCAAGTGCGCGTGTTCAAGCGCGTCACCGACATCATCATCGTCATCATCACGGTCTCGACCGCGCTGATGACGTTCGATTCGGTCAGGCAATATGGCGTCAGCCTGTTCGCCTCGGCTGGTGCCGCCGGTCTCATCGTCGGTCTTGCCGCGCGACCATTGCTCAGCAATCTGATCGCGGGCCTGCAGATCGCGATCACCCAGCCGATCCGGATCGAGGATGCCGTCATCATCGAGAACGAGTGGGGTGGGGCTGGGTTGAGGATATCGCCGCGACCTATGTCGTGATCCGGCTCTGGGACTGGCGCCGCATGGTGGTGCCACTGTCCTATTTCATCGAAAAGCCGTTTCAGAACTGGACCCGCGATACCGCGTCCCTGATAGGCGTCATCGCGCTTCATGTCGACTATCGCGCGGACGTGCCGCGTATCCGGCACTGGCTCGAGGGAGCCGTGAAAGAGTCGAAACTCTGGGATGGCGCGGTGGTCAACCTGCAGGTGATCGACGCGGATTCGCGCACCATCGAGCTGCGTGCGCTGGTCAGCGCACGCAATGCGCCGCAATCCTGGGACCTGCGCTGCGAAATGCGCGAGAAGCTGATCGCTTTCATCCGCGACGAGATGCCGGAAGCCCTGCCGCGCGAACGCGCCATCCTGATCCCGCAGGGCGGGCGCGACGATGATGAATTCCTGCGACGTGCTGGGTCGTCGGAGAGAATGAGGGCGCGTACGCACAATTGACCGGCGCGCGAGGCATCTTGCTGCCCGTGCCCGTGGTTCTTGTTGACGAGACCTGATCTTTTGTACGATAGTACAAATCAGATGTCACGCAAGCCCACCAGCAAGGATACGGCCCGCAAGCCGAACATGCGCGAGGCGATCCTCGCCGCGGCGGAGGAGTTGTTCGCCACCAACGGCTTCAACGCCGTTTCGGTCCGCGATATCGCTCAGGCAGCAGGGGCCAATCCCGGCAGCGTGACCTATCATTTCAAGACCAAGGACGGGCTGCTGCTGGAGATCTACCGGCGCCATTGCGGGCCGATGAACCTGCGCCGCTCCGAGCTGCTCGCGGCCGCCAAGCGCGTACGCGATCTCCAGGACCGGCTGGAAGCGATCGTGCGGGCCTATGTGGTGCCAGCCTTCACCTCGGGCAGCGATCTCGCCGGCGGCGGGGCGCGTTTCACGCGGCTGCGCGCCGTGATGTCGGCCGAGGGCAACGAAGTCGCGCGGAAAATCATCGCGCAGACGTTTGACGACACCAGCCACGCTTTCATCGACGCGATTCATGAGAGCCTGCCGCACATTCCGCGCACCGACATCGTCTGGCGCAGCCACTTCCTGCTCGGCGCACTCTATTACTCGCTGGTGACGCCGGATCGCGTCTCCCGGCTGTCGCGCGGCGAAGCCGACGGCGGCGATCCCGCCAATGCCATCGAGCAGTTGGTGCAGGCCACCGTCGCCGCGTTTCAGGCGCCGGCGCTGGATCAGGCCGCTCCGGCACGGCGGCGGGCGGTCGCAAGCAGCAAGGTCTGAAGAAGCATTCCCGTTCGGCGGTTGAAGTGATGACGATGTTGTACACGCCGACCATTCCGCCGCCGGATCGCGACACGCGGACACCCAAATTCAAGCTGCCGAAGCTGTCCTGCGATGCGCATTGCCACATCTTCGGGCCCGGCGCGAAATATCCATATTCGCCGGACCGATCCTACACGCCGCCGGATGCCCCGCTCGAAGACTTCAGGGTGTTGCATGCCAAGCTCGGCGTGGAACGTGCGGTCATCGTCAATGCCAGCGTCCACGGCACCGACAATACGGTGGCGCTCGACGCCATCGCGCAGAGCGACGGGGCCTATCGCGCGGTCGCCAATATCGACGACACCATCACCGAGCGCGGCTTGCGTGTGCTGCACGAGGGTGGCTTCCGCGGCTGTCGCTTCAATTTCGTGCGGCATCTCGGCGGGGTTCCCGACAAGCGCGTGTTCAACCGCATCATCGCGATGGTCGCACCGCTCGGCTGGCACATCGATCTGCATTTCGACGCGATCGATCTACCCGAATATGCGGGCATGCTGACAAGGCTGCCGCTGAGCTACACCATCGACCATATGGGACGGGTGAAGGCCGCCGAAGGACCCGACCAGCTTCCGTTCAGGATTTTGATCGAGCTGATGCAGCGCGATGAGAAGTGCTGGGTCAAGATCTGCGGCTCGGAGCGGGTGTCCTCGGCCGGCCCGCCGTTCGCCGACGCGGTGCCGTTCGCACGAAAAATCGTCGAGACAGCCCCTGACCGAGTCATCTGGGGCACCGACTGGCCGCACCCCAACGTGAAGATGATGCCGAACGACGGTGACCTCGTCGATCTCATTCCGCTGTTCGCACCGGAGGCGGAATATCGGCAGAAGATCCTGGTCGACAATCCCGCGCGCCTGTTCGAGTTCGATCGATGACCGCACGCGTGATCGACAAGCCGCAGCCGCTCGGCGACGACGCCTTTGTGATGCCGACGAACGAAAGAGGGGAGTAGTCCCATGAAAACAGGTCTCGTGATCACCGCCCATCCCGGCGATTTCGTCTGGCGCGCCGGGGGCGCCATCGCGCTGCATGCGAAGAAGGGCTATCGCATGAAGATCGTCTGCATGTCATTTGGCGAGCGCGGCGAGAGCCAGTTTGCCTGGAAGGAAAAGGGCGCAACGCTGGAGTCGGTCAAGGCCGGTCGCAAAGACGAGGCGGAGCGGGCGGCCAAGCTATTGGGTGCAGAGATCGAGTTCTTCGATTGCGGCGACTATCCGCTGAAGCTCACCGAGGCGCATTTCGACCGCATGGTCGACATCTACCGAGAGCTCAATCCGAGCTTCGTGCTGACGCACGCGCTGGAAGACCCCTATAATTTCGACCACCCGAATGCGGCGCATTTCGCGCAGGAGACCCGCGTGGTCGCGCAGGCGATGGGCCACAAGCCGGGCGCGCAGTATAAATATTCGGCGCCGCCGGTGTTCCTGTTCGAGCCGCACCAGCCCGAGCAGTGCAATTACAAGCCGGACCTGCTGCTCAAGATCGACGAGGTCTGGAAGCAAAAATACGAGGCATTCCAGATTCTCGCCGCGCAAAAGCATCTCTGGGGCTATTACGAGCGCGTCGCGCTCAATCGCGGCATCCAGGGCAGCCGCAACACCGGCGTGCCCATGACCTATGGCGAAGCCTATCAGCGCCTGTTCCCGACCGTCGCGGAGGAATTGGCATGAGGCCGGTCGTCGTTCGCAACATCGAGCGAGCCGATCCCGCCGGGATGGCGGAGTACGGCGTCTCGACCGTGCACGAGGCCTATGGCCGCCTCGGCCTGATGAAGCCATACTTGCGGCCTGTTTGGGCGGGGGCATCGATCGCCGGTCCCGCGGTGACCGTGCTCGCGCAGCCTGGCGACAACTGGATGATCCATGTCGCGGTCGAGCAGTGCCGGAAGGGCGATATCCTCGTCGTCGGCTGCACCACCGACAACACCGACGGCATGTTCGGCGAGCTGCTTGCAACCTCGCTCCAGGCGCGCGGCGTGCAGGGGCTGGTCATCGATGCCGGCTGCCGTGACGTCAAAGCGCTGCTCGAGATGAATTTTCCGGTGTGGTCGCGCGCGGTCTCAGCCAGGGGCACAGTGAAGGCCACGCTCGGTTCGGTCAACGTTCCCGTGGTTTGCGCCGGCGTCAATGTCGATCCCGGTGACATCATCGTCGCCGATGACGACGGTGTCGTCGTGGTCCCGAAGCGCTTTGCTGCTGCAGTCGCCGAGAAGGCGAGGCAGCGCAACGCGGACGAGAGCGGCAAGCGCGCGCGCCTCGCCTCGGGCGAGCTTGGCCTCGACATGTACAACATGCGCGACGCACTGGCGAAGGCCGGGCTCGTCTATGTCGATAGCCTCGAGGACGTCTGAAAAAAGTGGAGCGAGCGGATGGATCGTCTCAAGCTGAAGGCCGTGCTCGGCAATCACCCCCACGTCAAGGCGACGAAGAGCGGCGAGCTCCGCTCCGATCTGTTCGATCTCGAGTTCATCGAATACACGCCGACCAACACCGCGTTCAAACCGATGGTCCGCGAGCAGGCCTTCGACGTCTGCGAAATGGCGATCGTGACCTTTCTGATGGCCAAAGCTCATGGCAAGCCGCTCGTGCTGCTGCCGGCGACCATGCTTGGCCGCTTTCAGCATTCCTACGCGCTTTACAATCCGGCGCACGGCATGCTCGGGCCATCCGATCTCGAAGGCAAGCGCGTTGGTATCCGCTCGTTCACCACGACGACGGGCGCCTGGATCCGGGGCATTCTCGCCAACGACTACGGCGTCGACCTCGACAAGATCGAATGGGTGACGTTCGAGGACCCGCACGTCGCCGAATATGTCGACACCACCGAGCGCGCGCCGAAGGACAGGAAGGCATTGCAGATGCTGCTCGACGGCGAAGTGGATGCCGTGCTCGGCGAGACCTCCGATCATCACGGCCTGAAGTCGCTCTTTTCCGATCCGGTCGCGGAGGCCGCCAGATGGTATGCGCGCCGTGGCGTCGTGCCGGTCAACCATCTCGTGGTCGTGACCGAGCAGCTTGCACGATCACGCACTGACGTGGTCGCGGGCGTCTATGATCTGCTCAAGCGGAACAAGGCGCAGGCGGGACCTGCGGGGGCGCCCGACCTTTTGCCCTTCGGGATTGAAGCGAACAGGAAGCCGTTGGAGCTCATCGTCGACTACGCATTCCAGCAGGCGCTGATCCCGCGCCGCTATGCAGTCGGGGAGCTGTTCGATGCCAACATAGGAGGACTGGAGTGATGGCGGATCTGAAGCGCTGGCAGATCGGGCTGGTTGGCTATGGTGAGGTCGGCCGGATCCTGGCCGAGGATTTGCGCCAGCAGGACATCAAGGTCGCGGCTTTCGATATCAAGCTTGGCGGGGAGCAGGGCGCCGCGCTGAAGGAGCACGCGGCCAAATTTGGCGTGACGCTCGCCACCTCTCACGCCGAGCTGACGGCGAGATCCGACTTCATCATCTCAGCCGTGACGGCGAGCCAGGCCGTCCCAGTCGCAAAGGCGTGCGCGGCTGCGATCAACCACGGCACCTGGTTTCTGGATTTCAATTCGGCTTCGCCCGGCGCCAAACAACGCGCGGCAGCACTGATCGACGGTGCCGCGGGACGCTATGTCGAGGGCGCTGTGATGACGTCGGTGCCGCCTTACCGGATCAAGGTGCCGCTGCTGCTCGGCGGTGCGGGCGCGAGGGAGCTCGAGCCGCTGCTCAACGCGATCGGCTTTGCGGCGAAGGTCGCGAGCGACAAGCTCGGCGTGTCTTCGGCGGTGAAGATGTGCCGCAGCATCATGATCAAGGGCCTCGAGGCCATGGTGATCGAAAGTTTTACGACCGCACGCGCCTATGGCGTCGAGGATGCCGTGCTGGCATCGCTCGCGGAAACCTTTCCCGCCATCAACTGGGAGAAGCAGGGCGCCTATTTCTTCCAGCGCGTGATCGAGCACGGCCGCCGCCGCGCCGAGGAGGTCCGCGAAGTCGCCGAAACCGTGCGCGAGGCCGGGCTGACGCCGTGGTCAGCGCAGGGTACGGCCGAGCGTCAGGCCTGGGTCGCCGATCTCGCCGATGAAGGCGTGTTTGGGATGAAGGGTACCAAGGAATTTGCCCGGAGCGCCGACTGGCGCATCGAGGCGGATCGTATTCTGGCGAAGATCAAACATTGAACGCGCGGGCTCAGCTCAGGATTCTGGCGCTGTGCAGTTAGCCGGAGATTTCGTCGCGCGCGGCCTGGATCAAATCGATCAGGCTCTTGGCCCCGCGGACAACGTCCTTGGTGCGCTCAGTCCGGAATTCGGTCAGGATCATGCGAATGCACTTGTCGGCGGTATCGAGCGTGCGGAGCGCGCGAGCCATGTCATCCTGCGTGTGGATCGCCGCTATATCGAGGCCCGACAAAACTTCGCCGATGCCGTTCAATCGCTTGACGGCCGTCTCCCCGGGCGTGCTGGCCCGGATGGATTGATAATCAATGCTCCTGAATGCGCTGAACATATCCATAGCTTCCCCAGAGAACGCAGACGGTCAGGGCGCACGTCCTAGTATTGCTAGTGCGTCCCTTCCCGCAACGCGTGGAGCTACGGTCCGGGATTTTACTGGGCTCGGATTTGGAGAAGGATTGCCGGTGACTCGGGCCCGACACGTCGGGGGATCAGCGAGGTTTCCCGATCATCCTACCATTGGCCGCGACGAGCATACCTGCCTTGTACACAGCGCGGCCCTGCGGCACCGCGACCACGGCCTCGGGCACATGCTCCGCAGCCAGCGTCACGAAATCGGCCTTGGCGCCGACACGCAGACCGTAGCCTTCGAGGCGAAGAGCCTTGGCGCCTGATTCGGTGACGACATCGAATGCGACCCGGAGTTCCTCGTCGGTGTTGAAGCCCGAACGATAGCCGAGCGTCGTCGCCCGGCGCAGCATGTCGCCATCGCCATAGGGCCACCATGAATCGCGGATGTTGTCGTTGCCGCTGAACACGGTGACGCCGGCATCGCGCAGGACAAGGATCGGCGGGAATGCCCGGGCGCCCGGCGCATTGGTCATAATCGCGACGCCGGAGCGCGCGAGGGTTTCGGCGACACTCTTGAGGTGATCCACCGCGATATCGCCCAGGCCGTAAGCGTGGCTGACCGCGACATGGCCCTCCATGCCGAGCGCGCGCGTGCGCGCCGCGATCTGCTCGATCTCGAAGGCGCCCAACGAGCCCATGTCGTGCAGGTGGATATCGACATCGACGCCGTGCTTCCCGGCGACGCCAAACACCACATCCAGATGCTTCTCGACATCCCGGTCAAAGCTCGCAGGATCGAGGCCGCCGACGAGGTTCGCGCCGAGGCCGATGGCCTCATCCAGCAATTGCGGCGTGCCCGGGCTCGCCAGAATGCCGCTCTGCGGAAAGGCGACGAGCTGGATATCGATCAGGTCCCGATACTCCTCGCGCACACGCAAGATCGTCTCGAGCGATTTCAGCCCGACCGAGCCATCGACCATGACGTGGCTGCGCATTTGCGTTGAGCCATTGATGATGCAGAGATCGAGCTGGTTTCGGGCTCGCACGTCCATCGGCGCTGACAGGGCCATGTTCTGCGCCTGGAAGGCCACGCGTTCGCGTACGTCGAAGCCATTGGTGCACGGCCTGTGGGGACGCCAGGCGTCACCATAGAAGCTGGTGTCGAGATGGATGTGGCCCTCGACGAAACCGGGAACGACGAGAGCGTTGCCGAGATCAACAGTCTCGGCGTCGCCTGCGGGCGCATCAGCGGGCAGGAGCGCGGCGATACGACCGTCCTTGACCGCGATGTGGTGGCGCGCTCCGCCGTCGAAGCGTGCGTTCATGAAGAGTTTGTCGAAAGCCATCCGGTCGCTCCCCTTGGGTCGATGTGCAGCGCTCGTTGTGGGCGTCGTTCAGTTTCGCGGCTGAAGCAGCTTGGCCGGCAGCCGATCAAAGGTTTGCCGTCCGTTCTTGAAACCCATCAGGATATCGGGCAGCTCCGCGATGGCGAAACGGCTGTCCTTGATGTCGAGGACGACGAGATCGGCGCGCTTTCCGACCGCGATCCCGTAATCCCTGAGGTTCATGAGCCGCGCCGGCAGCTCGGTGACAAGATCGAGGCAGGCGTCGAAGTCGCCGACGGAGGCGTGGGCGACGTTGGCGTAAAAGTTCGCCATGCGCAGCAGCGACGCATCGCCGAACGGCGTGAAGGGATTGAGCACGTTGTTGGTCGCGACCGAGCAGACGACGCCGCCGCCCGCGAGCTTGTGGGCGAGCGTCAGTCCACGCGGCGCGTTGTGGGTGGCCTCACGCCCCATCAGATAGAGATCGGTGGCGGGCAGCACAGTGACGGCGATTCCGGCCCTCGCCAATTGCGCCGTGGCCGCCTTCAGCCGTTCCGGCGGCATGGCCGAAAGTTTGGTGACATGCCCGATCGCGACGCGTCCCTGATAATTGCGCTGCTCGGTCTGCCTGATGACTTCGTCGAGATGCGACCAGGAGGGATCGAGATCGAAGTCGAGATGGAGGTCGACGTCGAGGTCGAATTGCTCGGCGAGATCGAAGATGCGCGCGAGATGCACGTTCGGGGCGGGGTCGGTATAGGGGCAGCCGCCGATCGCGTCGGCGCCCTGGCGCAGGGCCTGGATCAGCAGCTCCTCCGCGCCAGGATCATTGGTTAGGCCCTCTTGTGGAAAAACGCAGAGCGAGAGATCGATGGCCCAGGCATAGTCGCGCTTGAGCGCCTTGACCGCCTCGAAGCTGCGCAAGCCGATGCGCGGGTCAATTTCGACATGGGTGCGCATCCGGGTCGTGCCGTGCACGATGGCGCGTTCGAGCACCTTGGCGCCGCGGGCATAGACATCGTCGATGTCGAAATCCCGCTTCATCGCCGAGACGGCACGGATGGCATCGCCGAGCGTGCCGTGGATGTGCCCGCAGCGTTCGAGCAGGCAGGCCTTGTCGAGATGGATGTGGGTGTCGACGAAGCCTGGGAGTGCCAGCCGTCCTCCGACATCGATCTCGATGGCTTCGCAGGCGAGCCGGGGTTCGATCGCGGTGATGCGTCCGCCTTTCACACCGAGATCGACAGGTGTCACGGATGATCGCAACAGGGCGTTGCGGAAGATCAGGTCAAAGGCGGTCTGGGCGGTCATGGCAGAGAATCTTGGGGTGGGCTCGTAGGGCTCGGCGACGGGGCGCCAGGACAGCAATGTAACTGAGATGGAGGGTCAGCCGCCACATCGAAAGCGGCGATAGCTGATGAACGGAGGCTGGTCTGGCGGTTGGCGCGCGCCTGCGCTATCAACCGATCGGTGGCGCCCGGCATGGAGGCGCAACCGCTTTCAGGAGCCCGCCGATGCGTCTATCCGCCGTCCTTTTGGCCGTCACATGTCTTGCCGGCGCAGCGTCTGCCGAAGATCTGTCGGGCACGCTTCAGAAGGTCAAGGACACCGGGAAGATCACGCTCGGCTACCAGGAAGCCTCCGTGCCCTTCAGCTATCTCGACGGCAACCAGAAGCCGGTCGGGTTCGCCATGGACATCTGCCTCAGGATCGTCGACGCCGTGAAGAAGCAACTCGCCATGCCCGACATTGCCGTCGAGACTGTCGCCGTGACCTCGTCCAACCGCATCCCGCTGATGGTCAACGGCACGCTCGATCTCCACTGCTCGGCGACCACCAACAATGCCGACCGCCAGAAGCAGGTCGCCTTTACCAACACGCATTTCCTCAGCGCGACGCGGTTTGCCGCCAAGAAGGCTTCCAGGATCAACACCATCGACGACCTCAAGGGCAAGGCCGTCACCGCTGTGGCAGGCTCAGTTAATTTGAACCAGCTCGCCAAGGTCAATACCGAGCGCAATCTCGGTATCAAGATCATGCCGGCCGTGGACCAGGCCGAGGCGTTCCTGCTGCTGGAGACCGACCGTGCTCAAGCCTACGCGCTCGACGATGTCCAGCTTGCGGTCGCAATTGCGCGCTCGAAGGAGCCGGCGCTGTTCATGATCAGCGAGGAGACGTTCTCGAAGCCTGAACCTTACGGCATCATGCTGCGCCGGGACGATGCGCCGTTCAAGGCGCTCGCCGATCGCGCCACGGCCGAGCTCTATGCGAGCCCGGAGATCGAGGTGCTCTACAGGAAATGGCTGGAATCGCCGACGCCGCCGAACGGGATCAACTACAACGTTCCGATGTCGGCAGCCTTGCGCAACGCCTTCAAGAACCCGAGCTCGAGCGCCGATCCGGATGTATATCTTGTGAAGTGAGGCGAGGGCGCCAGCGGGCGCGCGGCGTGTCGAGCAATCGGCCCGCCAGCGCCACGCCGCTTGCCGCAATCGCCGCCATGACGAGGGCCCAAGCCACAAACAACCGATGGCCGATCAGCGCGCCGCTTAAGAGCGGGGCGCTGATGTTTGCACCCGACATCAGCGATTGGTTGAGGCCCATGATCATGCCCTGGCGGTTGATCGCAGTCGAGCGCGACAGCTCCGCCGTCAGCGTGCTGCGGGCAAACATGGTGCCGACGATGATCAGCGTCAGGTAGATCGCGAGCAGGCTGATATTGCTGCCGGCGGCAAGGCCGGCAAATCCGAGGCCCATGCAGGCGAAGGCTGCCATCACGATCGTGCGGTCGGAAGCGACGAGGTTCGCCCGCGTGATCAGAAGTCCCTGAACCACCATGTTGATGAAGCCGGCATAAGCAAACATCCAGCCGAGCTCGCGCGCGCCGAAGGGATGTCCGTCCCAGGAGAACCGCGCCGACAGGAACAGGCCGATCTGCGACAGGAACATCGAATTGACGAAGAAGAACACGATCAGCAGGCCGAGCAGGCGCCAGCCGTAGCGCATGCCGAACAGGCTGCGCATCAGCGTCGGCTCGGGCACGCGGTGCTGGTAGAGCGGCTCGGATGCGGGATGATCCGGCGGAAGAAGGGCAATCGTGGCGAGGATGCTGATAAGCGAGAGCGCGGCTGCGGCCCACACCGGTGCGGTCTGGCCGTAATGAACCAGGAAGCTCGCCAGCGCCGGCCCGAGCAGGAGCCCCGTGCCGATCGCACCGCTGGTCATGCCGAGCGCCTGCTTGCGCGTCGCCGGTGCGCTGTGCTCGGCGGCATAGGCGTGGGCGACCGAGATGTTTCCTGATGTCAGGCCATCGATGATACGCGCCAGGAACACCAGCGTCAGATTGCCGGCCAGCGCGAGCAGGACGAATCCAATGAGCGTTCCGATCTGGCTGACGACCAGGACTTTCCGCCGCCCGTAGCGGTCGGAGAGAATGCCGACCACGGGACCCGCGACGAGCTGGCAAACGGCATAGACCGAGATCAGCGCGCCGATCAGGAAGGGCGTGGCGCCGAGCCGCTGCGAAAAGAACGGCAGCAGCGGCAGGATGATGCCCATCCCCGTGGCGTCTACGGCCACGACGACGAAGGTCGGGGCGAGCGAGAGCGCGCTTTCGCCCGCCATCGCCTGCCGTACCTCTGCCGCGGAACCCGGGGCCATGACGCGTTGTCCTCGTTCGCTTTTGCGTGATCGGTCTGAACGTTCCGGATATATAGTTGCAGGCTAATAGTTCGTGTCCTATCTATTTTGCATGGCTCTGTCGCAGGCTCACATCCACGGCGAAATCGGCCGGCTGGTCGCGCGCCTGGCCCGCGTCTGGCGGCGCGAGTCGGATCAGGCGCTGTCCGACCATGGGCTGTCCTATGCAACCGCGATTCCGCTCCTCGTGCTGTCGCGGCAGGGCGAGAACGTCCGCCAAGGCGTGCTGGCCGACGAGCTCGGCATCGAAGGGCCGTCGCTGGTGCGCCTGATTGATCTGCTCCAGGCCGAGGGTCTGGTGGAGCGCCGCGAAGACGCCACCGATCGCCGTGCCAAAACGCTCCATCTGACCAAAGCGGGCGAAGCCAAGGTCGAGGAGACCAACCGGATCTTGCGGCGGGTGCGGGCACGCCTGCTCAAGGATATCGCGGCCGAGGAACTTGCGATAACGTTCGAGACTCTTCAGCGCATCGAACAGAGGGCCAGCCGGCTACAGGACGCCAGGACCGGTCCAGAGGCGAAGTAGCTATGCGCCCGGACGAGCCGTTCCTGGTCCGCCATGCGGACCTCATTTTTGCTCTGAAGACGTTCGCCGCGGCGATGCTCGCGCTCGTCATTGCGCTTGCCATGGACCTGCCGCGGCCCTATTGGGCGATGGCGACCGTCTACATCACCTCACAGCCGCTCGCAGGTGCGACCAGCTCGAAGGCCTTCTTCCGTGTCATGGGCACGCTGGTCGGCGCGATCATGACAGTGGGGCTGGTCCCGAACCTGGTCAATGCGCCTGAACTGTTGTGCCTCGCGATCGCGCTCTGGGTCGGGCTCTGCCTCTATCTGTCGCTGCTCGACGGCACGCCGCGCAGCTACGTCTTCATGCTGGCCGGCTACACGGTCGCGCTGATCGGCTTTCCCTCGGTGTCCGACCCCGGTGCGATTTTCGACACGGCTGTTGCGCGTCTGGAAGAGATTTCCCTCGGCATCATCTGCGCCAGCCTGGTCTCCACGATCGTTTTTCCCCGCAGTGTTGCCCCGGCAGTCGCAGGCCGTGTCGACAGCTGGCTGCTCGATGCACGCCGCCTCAGCCAGGTCGTCCTGCTGCGCGAGGGCACCGTTGAGACCCGCCGCGGCAAGCGCCTCAAGCTTGCCACCGACATCGTCGAGATCGACACGCTCTCCACCCATCTCGCCTATGACCGGCTGACCGATCGCAGCGCGGTGACCGGCCTCGGCGAGATCCGGCTGCGGATGCTGATGCTGCTGCCCGTGATCGCCTCGCTCGAAGACCGTCTGGCGGCGTTAGGGGAGGAAGCTCTGCGGCGGCAGCCCGAGCTGAAGCGACTGCTGGAGGATCTTGCCCAATGGATCGTCAGCGACCTCAGCACACGGCAACCGGCTGAACGGATCCGCGCCATGATCGCGGAACGGCAGGCGGTGCTCGATGACAGCGCGTCCTGGGAGCGGATCATCATCACCAGCCTGCTGTCGCGGCTGCGCGAGCTGGTCGACCTCTCGCGCGATTGCCGGGAATTGACCGAGGCGATCGCCGGTAACCGCAATGTCTCGACGCTCGATCTGGCGTTCCACTCCGAAGCCGGCGCTGCGCCCGTCCGCCACCGCGATCGCGGCATGGCCCTTTGGTCGGCGGCCGGCGCGGCCGTGGCCATCCTGATCTGCTGCGCGTTCTGGATCGGCACAGGCTGGCCGGATGGTGCATCGGCGCCGATGATGGCGGCGGTCGCTTGCTCGTTCTTTGCTGCGCAGGACGAGCCCGCGCGCTTCATCCGCAGCTTCGGCCTGTGGTCGCTGGTCGCCATCGTGGTCGTCGCGATCTACCTGTTCGCGCTGGTGCCCGCGATCTCGGATATCGAGGTTCTGGTCGTCGCGCTGGCGCCGACCTTCCTGCTCTATGGCTTCCTGATCGCGCGGCCGGCCACGGCGGGCACCGGCATGGCGCTCGCGGCCAACACCGCCACGCTGCTCGCGTTGCAATCGACCTATTTCGCGGATTTCGTCTCCTACGCCAATTCCGCCGTCGCCTTCTTCGTCGGCGTCCTCATCGCCGAACTGGTGACGCGGATCGCGCGTGGAGTGGGCGCGGAATGGATTGCCAATCGCCTGGTGTCGTCGAGCTGGATCACGATCGCGGTTGCGGCCGAACGACGGGGAAAACGCGACCGCGCGGAGTTCGCAGGGCTCATGCTGCACCGTCTCGGGCTACTGGTGCAGCGCATCGCGTTCCTCTCCGAGAGCGACCGGCGCGATGCCGACAGCCTCGTGCAGCTCCGCATCGGGATCAACATCATCGATCTGCGCCGCGCGCGTTACGGGCTTGCGGCATCGACCATCGCGGTCATCGACGACATGCTCGATCAGCTCGCCATCGCCTGCCGTAACTATGCGGGCGGCGGAATGCCGCGCGAGCTTCTGGTCAGCGTCGACCGGGCGCTGGCGCAGGCGGTGAAAGATCCCAATGACAGCCCACGCGAAGACGCCTTGATCGGCCTCGTCGGTATCCGCCGGGGCCTATTCCCGGACGCGCCGGCCTATCGGCCGCGTGCAGATGCGAGTGTGGCGGCATGAGATATGTCATCGACATCTATGGCGTGCTGGTGCCGGCGCTGCTGCTCTGGATCATCCTCGCCTATGTGCTGAGCGCGCTTCTGCGCCGGCTCATGCAACGCTTCGACCTGTACCGGCTGGTCTGGCACCGCGCGCTGTTCGATTTCGCTGTTTTCGTTTGCCTCCTCGGCGGCGTGGTCTATCTCTCGGAGTATCTCTCATGAAGGGAAATTTTGCCTGGATCGGCCGGCTTGCAGTGACCATCATCGTGGTCATCGCCGCGGTCGGGGTCGGCCGCGAGCTGTGGGCCTATTACATGGAGTCGCCCTGGACGCGTGACGGCCGTGTGCGCGCGGACGTGGTTCAAGTCGCGCCTGATGTCTCCGGCTTCGTCACCGACGTGCTCGTCAAGGACAACCAGAAAGTCCATCGCGGCGATGTGCTGTTCAGGATCGATCGCGAGCGGTTCGCCCTGGCGCTGCGGCAGGCCGATGCGTCGGTCGCCGGGCATCAAGCGACGCTCGATCAGGCCAATGCCGATCTGAAGCGCTACAGCGCGCTGACGACCGATGCCGTGTCGCAGCAGAAGCAGGAGCAGGTGCTTGCGACCCAGCTTCAGGCCAAGGCGGCCTTCGACCAGGCCGTTGCCGACCGCGCCGTTGCCCAGCTCAATCTGGATCGCAGCGAGGTCAAGGCGTCCGTGAACGGCGTGATCACCAATATGGACCTGCGCCCCGGCGCTTACGTTTCCGCCGGCAAGGGCGTGATGGCGCTGGTCGACAGCGACACGTTGCATGTCGAAGGCTATTTCGAAGAGACGAAACTTGCGCGCATTCGTACCGGCGACAAGGCGGTGGTCCGCCTCATGGGCGAGAAGGCGACGCTGACAGGCCACGTCGAGAGCATCGCCGCCGGCATCGAGGACCGCGACCGTGCCGAGGGCGCCAGCCTGCTCGCAAACGTCAATCCGACCTTCAGCTGGGTGAGGCTTGCCCAGCGCGTGCCCGTGCGCATTGCGCTGGATCCGGTGCCGCAGGGAATGTCGCTGGTTGCCGGGCGCTCGGCGACCGTGGAGGTATTGGACTAACGCAGCGACCAGATGATCACGCTTGGCTTGGGGAAAACCGGTACCGAACGTTTCAAAGCCTAATCGTAAGGCTAATCCTGACTCGCGCGTGTGTGAGTCGGGGGACTGTATGAGCGTTTGGTTTTTAGTCCTAGCAGCTTGCGTCGTCGGCGCGTTGCTCCTTTTGGCGTTCTGCCGGTAGGACCGACAGCAGATGTACTTGTTGCTGCGACGCATCAGCGAGCCGCGGAATAGCGGTTCCAAGCGGATCGTTTTTGACTGTGCACGGATGAACGCGTTCACTTCCGGGATCGGAGGCGGACGTGAGCTGGTTGTTTGTGTTTCTCATCGCCGCGAGCGCAGTCGTTCTGATCGCCCATGCGATTGACGCGATGCGTTCTTGAAGTTGCCCGTGACTCGGTTTCGTCGGTAGCTCGGTAAGCGCCGAAAATGTTCCGAGGCGCGAGAGTGTCAATTCGAAGACCTGGCCCTGCGGCCCAAGCTTGTCAAAGCGGGAGGAAAACGATCATGCTTGCGTTCTATCTGCCGATCATCATTTTCGGAGCGATGCTCGAAGCGTTTTCGGGTCGCAGTGCATCGCCGCCAGGTGTCGACTAGATGCCGACCCACAGCACTGGTTCCAGTGCTGACGCGCCGGCGTTCGCCTACGCGCTCGAATTCGTCTTCAGCTCGAACCGGGCGATCTGGTTCCTGTGCACTTCGTCAGGCACCTCGGCGAGGGGCAGCAGGCGTGAAGTGGCGTAGGCCTGGGCAAAGCTTCGAGATGCGGCCACCTCGATGTTGGTCGCGTCCGATGAGGCGACCGCAGGCGCGGTGATGGCGAAGCAGGAACGGATTTCGGCTGCGTGCGGCGGCTTCAGGCAGTGCTCCTTGTCCTTCTCCGTGTCGTCGTGCGGGTTTGGAGGTCGCCAGCGGGCTCAGCCGACGCGATAACCCCGAAACTTCTCGCGGAGCGCCGATTTGAGCACCTTGCCGGTGCCCGTCATCGGGAATTCGTCGAGAAATTCGACCGCATCAGGCATCCACCAGCTCGCGATCTTGGGACGCATGTGATCGAGCAGGGTCTTGCCGTCGATGGTCGCGCCCTTCTTGCGGACGACAAGCAGAAGAGGGCGCTCCTGCCATTTCTCGTGCGCGATTGCGACCACGGCGGCTTGCAGCACATCGGGGTGGGACAGCGCGACGTCTTCGAGCTGGATCGAGGAGATCCATTCGCCGCCCGACTTGATCACGTCCTTGGAGCGGTCGGTGAGCGTGACGTGGCCGTGGGCGTCGATCACGGCCATGTCGCCGGTGATGAGCCAGCCGTCGCGATCGAGGCCCTCGTCCAGCTTCATGTAGCCGGAGGCGACCCAGGGGCCGCGGGCGCGCAAATGGCCGACGGTCCTGCCGTCGCGCGGCAACTCGCTGCCGCCATCGTCGACGATGCGCAAGGTGGTGCCGAAGCAGGCGCGGCCCGAGACCTGGCGCCGGTCGAAGATCTCGGTTTCGCTGAGATGCTCCGAGCCCGGCCGCAACCCCGGCATCGAGCAGCCCAATGCTTCCGTCATGCCCCACGCCTGGATGTAGTCGACACCGTAGTCGCGCTTGAGCTTCTCGACCATCGCGCGTGGCGGTGCCGATCCCGACGACAGCGTTGCGCGCAGGCTGGAGAACTTGTTGCCGGTGCGGCCGAGCCAGTCGAGCAGGATCAGCCAGAAGCTCGGCACGCCAGCTGACAGTGTCACCTTTTCGCCTTCCAGCAGCTCATAGAGCTTGTCGGGCTCGTAATTGCGGCCGGGCAGCACCAGTTTCGATCCGGTATAGGGTGCAGTGAACGGCATGTTCCAGCCATTGCCGTGAAACAGCGGCGCCATCGGCATCATCACCTCACGCACGCCTTCGCGATGCCCGGGAATGAAGTCGAAGCTGGAGCACGTCATCGTCTGCAGGATCGCGGCGCGATGCGAATAGATCACGCCTTTGGGATTGCCTGTCGTGCCCGAGGTGTAGCAGATGGTGGAGGCGGATTTCTCGTCGAACTCCGGCCAGGCGAAGCCTGCGTCGCTCTCCTTGTCCAGCAGCTCCTCATAGCAACGGACGTTCGCAAGTTTCGTCTCCGGCATGCGTTCGCGCGATGACATGATCACATAAGCTTCAACCGCCGTCAGCTGCGGCGCGATTGCCTCGACGATCGGCAGAGTGGCGCGGTCGACGAACAGGATGCGGTCTTCGGCGTGGTTGATGATGTAGACGAGTTGTTCGGGGAATAGTCGCGGATTGACGGTGTGCAGCACGTATCCCATGCCGGGCGCTGCGTAGAACATCTCGAAATGACGATGCGTGTTCCAGGCCAGCGTGCCGACGCGGTCGCCTTGCTTCATGCCGAGCCTCTTGAGCGCCAGCGCCATGCGCTTGATGCGCGGATGGGCCTCGGCATAGGTGTAACGGTGGATGTCACCTTCGATCTCGCGCGCGACGATCTCCGCCTCGCCGTGATAGTCGGCGGCATATTGGATCAGGCCGCTGATCAACAGCGGCATGTCCATCATCAATCCGAGCATCGTCCCCTCCGAAAAATGCCGTGCACCCTAAAATCATGTCTTCGCATGATGCGTTCGCGCTTGCCGGCAAGGTAGCGGAAGGTCGCGCGGCGTCCACGCAAAAAGCGGCGGACGCGATTGCGTGCGCCACCTTTTCAGGGCTAACTGGCGCAAATTGCAGGCCGAAGCAGTGCCGCCGTGAAGGAGATTGATGTCAGCGCAAAGACACAAGACCGGTGCAGCCGGCAGGCCTCGTGACGGCGCCTTGGAGGGGCTGGAATTGACCTATGGGGCCGACGCGACGAGCGACAGCTATCCGGTTCCGGCATGAGCGGCATGATCCGGGCCCCTACGGGGGCGACGCGGCTCTCCATCATCATCGGCGATCCCATTGCGCAGGTGCGCTCGCCCGCCGGTGTTTCCGCGGAGTTCTTAGCGCGCGGCCATGATGGCATTCTGGTGCCTGTTCAGGTCTCCACCAGCGATCTGACCGGTTTCCTCTCGGTCGCGACGCGGTTGAAGAATCTCGATGGCATCGTGGTGACGATCCCGCACAAATTCGCCTGCTACCAGGCCTGCGCCAGTGCGACCGAACGCGCGCACTTCCTGCGCACCGTCAACCTGATGCGCCGGCGCGCCGATGGGGCGTGGCATGGCGACATGGTGGATGGCCTCGGCTTCGTCGGTGCCGCGCGGGCGAAGGGGATCGATCCAAAGGGGATGCGGGCGCTTCTCGTCGGAGCGGGCGGGGCGGGCTCGGCCATCGCGCTCGCCCTGGTCGAGGCCGGGGTGAGTGAGCTTGCCATTCACGACAGTTCGGCCGAGCGGCGGGATGCGCTCGTCCATCGGCTCAATGAGCTCGGTAAGGCGCGCGTGCGGGCAGGCACCATCGATCCGTCCGGCTCCGATTTCGTCGCCAATGCGACGCCGGCCGGAATGAGGGACGGCGATCCGCTGCCGGTCGATACCTCGCGGCTGGCGTCGTCGGCCTATTGCGGCTGCGTCATCACCAAGCCAGACATTTCGCCCTTCATCGCAGCAGCCCGCAAGCTGGGCTGCGTCACCGCGACCGGCAGCGAGATGTACGGGCAGCACCAAGGCATCATGGTGGATTTCCTGCTCGGGACCGATGGCGGACGCTAAGGGTTTGATCATGTCAAGCGCATTGCTTGCATTGATTGCACTCCTCGGGGCTTGAGCGCGCGCGCCTGACGTAGGATCATGCCCGCGCGCGAGCCGGTCGCGCAAAGTCGAGGAAGGGAACGCAGGAATGACTGAGGGCAAGACCGTTGCGACGGCGATGATCGGCGCGGCCGCGCTGCTGTTGTCCCTGATGCCCGCCGCTCAAGCCGCGCAATGCGGCAACGGGCCCGGCGGCTTCGAGGCCTGGAAGCGTCAGTTCAGCGCGGAGGCGCAGGGCAAGGGCATCGGCCAGACCGCGATCTCGGCCCTGATGCAGACCAATTACGCCAGCGCCACCATCAATGCTGATCGCAGCCAGCACAGTTTTTCACTCTCCCTTGAGCAGTTCCTGGCCAAGCGCGGCGCCACCACCATCGTGGCACGCGGCCGATCGCTGAAGCAGTCGCAGGCGGCGATGTTCGCCTCGATCGAGCAGCGCTACGGCGTGCCGCCGGGACCGTTGATCGCGATCTGGGGCATGGAGACCGGATTCGGCAGCCAGCGGGGCAACCAGAACATGCTCTCGTCGATTGCGACACTCGCCTATGACTGCCGTCGTCCTGAGTTCTTCACCGAGCAGCTCTATGCGGCGCTGAAGCTGGTCGACCGCGGCGTGCTGTCCGGGGCGACCCGTGGCTCCATGCATGGCGAGGTCGGCCAGACCCAGTTCATGCCCAAGAACATCCTGGCCTACGGCACCGGCAATCTCGACGTCGCCGCCAACGCGCTGAGCTCGACCGCGAATTTCCTGAAAGCCAATGGCTGGCGCGCGGGAGCCGGTTACCAGCCGGGCGAGCCGAATTTTGCCGCGATCCAGGCCTGGAATGCGGCCGGCGTCTACCAGAAGGCCATCGCGCTGATGGGCCGGCAGATCGACGGGGGTGGCGGAGCGGCAGCAGCCCGTTGAGGGTACTCCGCAAGGCGTGACCTGCTTGGCAGAGAAAGTTGTTGCTTTCAGGAACCGACAGCACGAGGTTTGCTTAGATCAAGTTCAGGGCTGGGCATGAGGAGAACTCAACATGGCTACCCAGATCGTGATGGACCAGACTGGCGATACACGCCACGAGTTTGATCCCGAAAATGCCGAAGCGTTGGCGCGGGCCGAACAGCGCTTTCGGGAGTTGACCGGCGCGGGCTTTACCGCGGCGTACCGGACCGGACCCGGCGAAGTCACGCGGATCAAATCGTTCGACCCGACCGCGCAGGAAACGCTGTTCTATCCCCGCCTCGTCGGCGGTTGATCTGAACGGCCGATGATCGCGGTCTTCAGGCTCGGCGCGCCCGCGCGAGCGCGTCTGCACGCGCTCCGCGAGCTCTACCGTCGCTTCTTTGGCGAGAACACGCCTGAGGCGCGGGGCAGGCGGCTATTGGCCGAATGGCTGTCTGAGGAGCAGCGTGCCCAATTCGAGCAGCACCGGCATTTTGACGTGATCGGCTGCGACAGCGGCAAGCGCTATCGCATTCACTACGGCACCGCCGCCAACGTCCACGAGGTCGATGAGGCCGGGATTGCGACGATGGGGTGGTGCTTCGTCCCGTCAGGCTTCCTCGTGCCGGGCGATGTGATGCTGGCCCAGAAGATCGCGCTCGAGACCGACGAGAAGGGAGCACTGGCGCTCGCCAACCGGTTCCCACCGGCAACGCATTCAGAGCACTTTTACCGGCGACCGTTCTAGTGGTCAGAGCTGGCGGGTCGGTCGATCAGAGGTGCGTGGTGCGGTAGGCGTCCAGCGCGTGCGCCGCAAATACGCCGATGCTGCACAGGGCGAGAAGGGCTGAGATCAGTTCGATCATAGCTCGTCGCTCCCGAGTGGCTGGGCGACGAGATGCTGACAGCAAGCATATTCCCTGATCAGGTCGAGGATGAATTGCATGACGCACGTCCCTGTATGATTTTGGCGATCACTTAACCGGCGATCTGTTTCAGGCGTATTTCGTCGATTTGGGAAAGAGGTTTCGCCAGGAACCGGGTCTGGTCCCGGAGCAGCCAAACCGCTACACCCGGGCCGGCAATCACTATTTTCGTCACGCGTATCGCGCGCGGCGCATCACATTTCGAGGCAAAATCATGGCACAGGTCGCTTGGTTCGACGATCTCACCATTGGCATGCGTTTCAAATCGCCGGAGGTCGAGGTCAGCGAAGCCGACATCAAGCGGTTTGCGGCCGAGTTCGACCCGCAACCGATGCATCTCGATCACGAAGCCGCCAAGGCGACCCTGTTCAAGGGCCTGGCTGCATCAGGATGGCACACCGCGGCGATCGCCATGAACCTCGCGATCCAGACCCGTCCCTTCGGGCCACACCCCCTGATCGGTGCCGGCGTTGATGGGTTGCGCTGGACCCTCCCGGTGCGGCCGAATGACCGGCTGCATCTGGTCGGCGAGGTCATGAGCCTGACGCCATCGAAGTCGAAGCCGCAGGGCATCGCCTTGGTGAAATGGACGATGTTCAACCAGAACGGCGAGGAGGTTTACACTTTCACGCCGATCGCGATCGTGCCGCGGCGCGCCTAGGGCAGTCGTATCGTCGACCCGGTCGGCATCGATCCGGACGGCATGGTCTTCGATCATGCCAAGGCCACCTTCGACGTCACCGACGAGGTGGCGAGGCACCTGTTCGTCTGGCGCGATGATCTGCGCGAGCGCCAATCCTGGATCCGCGCGAGGACGATGGCGGGCGCGAGATCGATCGCGCCGCGGTTTGGGCCGACAGTGCCGGCAGGGCGGTGTGGGAAACTGACCGCCCGCCGGCCACCCACAACGCGCCGCCATCTAGTGGCCGGGACGGGTGATCGAACCTTGGGCTGCCGCCGCGCCGATATCGCTGCCATGATGGACCAGCGGCTTCATGCCGGTGATCGTCCGCAGCAGCACATAAAACACCGGCGTCAGGAACAGGCCGAACACGGTGACGCCGATCATGCCCGAGAACACGGCGACGCCCATCGCACGGCGCATCTCGGAGCCGGCGCCGGTCGAGAGCACCAGCGGCAGGACGCCCATGATGAAGGCCATCGACGTCATCAGGATCGGGCGCAGCCGCAGCCGGCTCGCCTCGATCGCAGCCCGGATCGGGGTGCGCCCGGCGAATTCAAGCTCGCGCGCGAATTCGACGATCAGGATGGCGTTCTTGGCGGAGAGGCCGACAAGCACGATCAAGCCGATCTGGGTGAAGACGTTGTTGTCACCCTTCGAGAGCCACACGCCGAACATGGCGGCCAGCAGCCCCATCGGCACGATCATGATGATCGAGAGCGGGAGCGTCAGGCTCTCATAGAGCGCTGCCAAGACCAGGAACACCAGCAGGATCGCGAGCGGGAAGACCCAGAGGCCGGAATTGCCGGCGAGGAACTCCTGATAGGTCAGGTCGGTCCATTCGAAGGCAAAGCCGGGCGGCAATGTCTCCGCCGCAATCCGCGTGGCTGCCTCCTGTGCCTGGCCCGACGAGAAGCCGGGGGCCGCCGCCGCGTTGATGTCGGACGACAGGAATCCGTTGTAGCGGATCGCGCGCTCAGGCCCCGCGCTCTGGCGGATCGTCATCAGCGCCGACAACGGCACCATGTCGCCGGAGGACGAACGCACCTTCAACTGCCTGATGTCGTCGGCGCGGGCGCGGAACGGCGCATCGGCCTGGACATAGACGGAATAGGTGCGGCCAAACTTGTTGAAGTCGTTGACGTAGTAGGAGCCGAGGTAGATCTGGAGCGTGTTGAAGACTTCAGTCACGGGTACACCGAGCTGGAGCGCCTTGGTGCGGTCGATATCGGCGAACAACTGCGGCACGTTGACCTGGAAGCTCGAAAACACGCCGGCGATCTCCGGCGCCTTCTGCATCGCCGCCATGAACGCCTTCGTTGCGTCGTTCAGCGCCTCGTAGCCGAGACCGGCGCGGTCCTCGATCTGCAGCTTGAAGCCGCCGATGGTGCCGAGGCCGTTGACCGGCGGCGGCGGGAACATGGCGATGAAGGCTTCCTGGATGCCGGCGTACTTCTTGTTGAGATCGGCCGCGATCGCATTGCCGCTCAGGGCCGGGCTCTTGCGCTCATCGAACGGCTTCAGGGTCGAGAACACGATGCCGGCGTTGGACGAGTTGGTGAAGCCGGAGATGGACAGGCCAGGGAAGGCGACGGAGCTTTCGACGCCTTGTTGGGTTAGTGCGATGTCGCTCATTTTACGGATCACTTCTTCCGTGCGATCCAGCGTGGCGCCATCGGGCAAGCGAGCGAATCCAACAAGATATTGCTTGTCCTGGCCGGGCACGAATCCACCAGGCACCTGCTGGAAAAGCAAGGCGGTGAGGCCGACCAGCGCTACGTAGAGGCCCATCACGGCAGCCTTGCCCGAGATCACCTTGGTGACCGTGCCGCTGTAGCTGTTGGAGGAGTAGGTGAAGGCACGGTTGAAGCGGCGGAAGAACCAGCCGAGGCTCTTCTCCATGACGATCGTCGGCCGGTCCTTCGGCTCGTTATGGCCCTTGAGCAGCAGCGCCGACAGGGCCGGCGACAACGTTAGCGAGTTCACCGCCGAGATCACGGTCGAGATCGCGATGGTCAACGCGAACTGCTTGTAGAACTGACCGGTAAGACCGGAGATGAAGGCGAGCGGAACGAATACCGCGATCAGCACCATGGCGATCGCGATGATCGGCCCGGACACCTCGCGCATCGCCTGATAGGTCGCGTCGCGGGGCGACAGCCCGCCCTCGATGTTGCGCTCGACGTTCTCGACCACGACGATGGCGTCGTCGACGACGATGCCGATGGCGAGCACCAGGCCAAACAGGCTGAGCGCGTTGATGGAAAAGCCAAACAGATGCATCACCGCGAAGGTGCCGACGATCGACACGGGGACAGCGAGCAGGGGGATGATCGAAGCGCGCCAGGTCTGGAGGAACAGGATCACCACCAGCACCACCAGCGCGATCGCCTCCAGCAGGGTGTGGATCACGGCCTCGATCGAGGAGCGAACGAACTGGGTGGGATCGTAGACGATCTGGTACGACACGCCCTCCGGCATGTTCTTCTTGATCTCGGCCATGGTGGCGCGGACGTGATCGGAAATTTCGAGCGCGTTGGAGCCTGGTGCCTGGAAGATCGGGATCGCCACCGCCTGCTTGTTGTCGAGCAGCGAGCGCAGGCCATATTCGGATGCGCCGAGCTCGATACGCGCGACGTCGCGCAGGCGCACGACCTCGCCCTGCGAGCCCGTCTTGACCACGATGTCGCCGAACTGCTCTTCGTTGCCGAGCCGTCCCTCGGCATTGACGGACAGTTGCAGATCGATTCCTTTGACGTTCGGCGACGAGCCGACCACGCCGGCCGCAGCCTCGACGTTCTGCGCCTGGATCGCCTTAACGATGTCGCTTGCCGTCAGGCCGTGCTCGGCCGCCTTTTGCGGATCGACCCAGACCCGCATCGAATAGTCGCCGGCGCCGTAGAGCTGGACGTCGCCGACGCCGTCGATGCGCGCGAGACGGTCCTTGACGTTGAGCACCGCGTAGTTGCGCAAGTAAGTCATGTCGTAGCGGTTGTTCGGCGACAACAGATGCACCACCATGGTGAGGTCGGGCGACGATTTCTTGGTGATGATGCCGAGCTGACGGACCACGGCCGGAAGACGCGGCTCGGCCTGCTGCACGCGGTTCTGCACCAGCTGCGTCGCCTTGTCGGGGTCGGTGCCGAGCCGGAACGTCACCGTCAGCGTCATCGCGCCGTCGGTGGTCGCCTGGCTCGACATGTACAGCATGTTCTCGACGCCGTTGATCTGCTCCTCGATAGGAGTAGCCACGGTCTCCGCGATGACCTTGGGATTGGCCCCGGGATAGGTCGCGCGCACCACGACGGAGGGCGGCACGACGTCGGGGTATTCCGAAATCGGCATTGCCAGCAGCGAGATCAGCCCGGCCAGGAAAATCACGACCGACAGCACGCCGGCGAAAATCGGACGATCGATGAAGAACTTTGAGAGATTCATGGTCTTGCCCCTGCGCGAGCGACAGCTATCCCGTTGTCCGGGACGTGGGCTTTGCCCGCGAACGCGGAATCGAGATGCGATGCCTTGGTCGTCAAGTCGTCGTTCCGGGCGCGTGTCGCGTGTCCCGGCAACGCAACTAGCGTTGCACCACGTCCTGGTTACTGTGGTTGGAGGCCTGCTGTCCGCGCGCGCCCATCGCAGCCACCTCGGTCTTGAGGAGGGCCCCGGGGCGCACGCGCTGCAGTCCGTTGACGACGATGCGGTCGCCGGTCTTGAGGCCCGCCGTCACGATGCGAAGGCCGTCGACCGAGCCACCGAGCGTGATCGGCCGATAGACCGCGCGGCTGTCGTCGCCGACGGCCATCACGAACTTCTTATCCTGGTCGGTGCCGATCGCGCGCTCGTCGATCATCACGAGCGTCTGCTGCTTCGGCTGGCCCATGCGCACGCGAGCGAACTGGCCGGGAATGAGACGCCCGTCGTCGTTGGGGAATACCGCGCGCACACGGATGGTGCCGCTGTGGCCGTTGACCTGGTTGTCGATCAGCTGGATGTGGCCCTTGGCGGAGAGACCGCCTGAGGTCGCCATCTCCACCGGGATCTGGTCGAGATTGCCGCGCTTGCCGGTGCCGTCTGCGATCGCGTTCAGCGCCCGCAGCACGACCTCCTCGTCAGCATCGAACGACGCGTAGATCGGATTGACCGAGACCAGCGACGTCAGCACTGGCGAAGCAGTGCCCGCGGCGACGAGATTGCCGACGGTGACCTCGATCTTGCCGACGCGGCCGTCCACGGGCGCGCGCACTTCCGTGTAGTCGAGATTGAGCTTTGCGGTCTGGAGCGTCGCTTCCGCCGCCTTGACGTTGGCGATGGCTTCGCGATTGGCGTTGTCGCGCTGGTCGTAGTCGCGCCGCGTCACCACGGCATTGCCGACCAGCTGCGCGCCGCGGTCGAGCTCGCTCTGGGTGAACACCGCGCGCGCCTTTGCGGCTTCGAGCTGCGCGTTGGCCTTGTCGACCTCGGCCTCATAGGGCGCAGGATCGATCTTGAACAGGACGTCGCCCGCCTTCACGAGCGCGCCCTCCGTGAAGTTGGTGGAGAGGATCGCACCCGCCACACGCGGACGAAGCTCGACGCGCTGGATGGCCTCTAACCGGCCGGAAAAATCGTCCCACAGCACGGTCTGCTTCGGCTCGATCATCGCGACGGTCACGGAGACGGCCTGCTCAGCCGCGGCCGCTGTTGCGGTCGCTTGCGCTGAACGGAAGTAGTGCCCCGTCGCGAGGGAGCCGGCTATGGCGAGGGTGCCCATGGCAGCAACGCCGCCGAGCATGCGGCGGAGACGGCGGGGACGCGAGGTGCTTGGGGAGGGGGGCATTTGCGCGCTCCAGATATGTAATGTTCACTACAGATGTGGAGCTGGATATCGCAGCGCAAGAGACTTATGTATCATTCACTAAGAAAATTGTAGCCGCTTACCGCAGATATCGGAAGGCGGAAGGGAAAAGAAAGCTAGAACAATTAGATAGAATGTGGCGTTAGGTTGGGGCGAGCCGCCATTCCAAGGAGACAGGCACATGGGCATGGGACGCCCCCGAGAATTCGACGCCGACATCGCGCTGGATCAGGCGATGGAAGTGTTTTGGCGCCATGGCTATGAGGGCGCCACGATTGCCCAGCTCACGGAGGCCATGGGCATCAACCCGCCGAGCCTTTACGCCTGTTTCGGCAACAAGGAGGGCCTGCTGAAGGCTGCCCTCGACCGCTACACCAAACTGCGCGGTGCGTGGATGGATGAAGTCGTCGCGGCGCCGACTGCCCGCGAGGTCGCCGAGCGAATGCTGAAGGGCATCGCCGAAAAGCAGACCGACCCCGCCAATCCGCCCGGCTGCCTGCTCGTGCAGGGCGGTATCGCCTGCGGCACCGGATCCGAAAACGTCCCCTTCGAACTCGCCACCCGCCGTGCCCAGAACGAAGACCAGCTCCGCGACCGCTTTGTGCGCGCCAAGGCGGAAGGTGATCTCAAGCCGACGTCGGATCCCGCCGCGCTCGCGCGCTACGTTTCGGCGGTCTCTGTCGGCATGGGCGTGATGGCCTCGTCAGGGTCGGATCGCGAAGCGTTGCGGCAGGTTGCCGATGTCGCCGTGCAGGCCGTCGAGGCGCAGTCGGAGCAAGGCTAGGGCTCAGCGGCCTCCTCGAAAACGAGTCACGCATGTTCGCCCTGACATTTCTCGGCACCTCGGCCAGCGTTCCCTCGGCAGAGCGCAATCATCCGGCAATCCTCCTGGAGGTCGCGGGCAAACGCGTGCTGATCGATTGCGGCGAAGGTACGCAGCGCCAGCTGCTGCGGAGTGGCGCCGGCTTTCGGCGGCTTGATCGCATTTTGCTCACGCATGGTCATCTCGATCACGTGCTCGGTATCCCCGGCCTGTTCTCGACCTTGGGGCTGCGGCAGACCTCCGAATTGATGACCATTCATGGCGGGCCTGAAACGCTCGACGTGGTCATCCGCTTGCTTGCAGGCCTTTGGGGCGCGGGCCGGGCGCCGATCGCGATCGAGTTCGTGCCGCTGTTCGAAGGGCAGGTCGCCGACGCAGGCGACTTCACGATCGACTGTTTTCCGGTCCGCCATCGCGACACCGACAGTTTTGGCTTCTCATTCCAGAGTCGCGCGCGGCGCCATCTTCTGTCCGATCGACTGTCCGCACTTGGCGTGCCCGATGGCCCCATGCGCGGAGAACTGGCCGCGGGTCGGCCGGTCACGGTTGAAGGCGGCCGAACGATCGATCCCGAGGAGGTCCTCGGCCCTCCCAGCGGCGGCAGGAAGCTGGTCGTCATCGGCGACACCGAGACCACCGAGGGACTCTCGAAGCACGTGACGGATGCCGATCTGCTGGTGATCGAGGCGACGTTTCTGGATCGGGACGCGGCGACGGCACGAGACTACGGCCATCTCACCGCGGCCGAGGCGGCGAGGTTCGCGGCTGGGAATAATGTCCGGCAGCTTGTGCTGACGCATCTGTCAGGCCGCTATGAGGATGACGAGATCCTGGCGGAAGCAGCCAGGATGTTTCCGAACGTCCGGATTGCCGCCGACTTCGACCGCATCGCTGTTTAGCCAATGCGTTGCACGACCATTAATCTTACCTGTCAAGGTTTATGCCACTTGATTCCCGCAGCCGCGCGCCAGCGCGATAGTTTCGACCGATCAGAAAACAGCTTCGCATTGTGAGTGCCATGTTCCGTTCCGTCGAATTGATCGTTGAGGGCTATGTGAGGCTGAACGATCGCGATGCGCTGGAGAATATTCTGGCGCATCGCCAGGATCTGCTGCGGCAACTGGTAGCTGTGACCGGCGTCGATCCCAAGCAGGCGGTCGCGCAGGTGAGCCGGGAAATCACCATCATCGAATCCGCGCTTGCTACCCTCGTCCCGGAATAGCCGACGTCGGGATCAGGCTTGAGCGCTCAGCTCGACATGCCCGACTTGATCGTGATGTCCTGCACCTTGTGCGTCAGCTGCGTCAGCCTTGGCAGGACCTGGTCGCGAAAAGTCGGCATATCCATACGAGCTGCATCGACCGTGACGCTCAGCCCCGCGATCACTGAACCCTGTGCGTCGAGGATCGGCGTCGCCAGTGTACGCAGGCCATAGGCGTTCTCGCCATCGGAGACGGCGTGGCCTTTCTTCTTCACCTGATCGAGCCGGGCCAGCAAGGCATCGAGATCGGTCAGCGTCCGCTCCGAGAGCTTGACGCGGGGGCGCGACTCCAGCCGCTGGATCTGCTCGTCGCGCTCAAGATGCGCCAGCATGGCATGGCCAAGCGCGGCGCTGTAGGCGGGGATGCGCGTGCCGGGCCGGCGGTCCATCTTGTAGCGGTCGAGACCCGCGCTGACACGCGCGAGATAGATGACATCGCCGCCATCGAGGATGCCGAGCGAGGCCGCATCACCGACATCAGGCACCAGGTCGCGCAGCATCGGCTCGACGATGGTGCGCAAGGATCCGTGCGACAGCACGGTATAGCCGAGGTCGAGGCAGGCGAGACCGAGGCGGAACCGGCGGCTCTGCGGCACCGCCTGCAGATAGCCAAGCTCGATCAAGGTCTGGATCAGCCGGAACGCCGTGCCGCGATCGAGATCGGCGCGGACGGCAACTTCACTGAGCGTCAGCTCGAACGCCTCGCTGCTGAAACTCTTGAGCACGGCAAAGGCCTTGCCGACCGAAGCGACATGGTTCTTGGGATTTTTGGTGTCCGATGTCTTGGGAGCCGCGTCGGATGCGCGCTTTGCCGTCTTCTTTTCGACCTTGGCCATGCGTGAATGCCCTGCCTGACTGCCACAGCCCTTGACGCGGCGGCAGCCTGATCTTACCAACGGAGCATATCATAACAAATGTTCGCATTCCGAACAATATCGATCTGACCGATCGGAGGAAGCCTTGTCCGCATCATCGCTGCATCCCCAGTCCTTGCACCCGCAGTCCTTGCACCCCCTTGGCGTGTTCTCCGCCGCGCTGACACCGCTCGACGCCGAGCTTGCGCCCGATCATACGCGCTTCATCGCGCACTGCCGCTATCTCCTGGACGAAGGTTGCGATGCCATTGCGATGCTCGGCACCACGGGCGAAGCGAACTCCTTCTCGGTTGCCGAACGCACCGCGCTGCTGGAGGCCGTGGTCGCCGGCGGCATCAGGCCGAACCAGCTGCTGCCGGGCACCGGCGTCGCTGCGTTCACCGACACCGTCGCGTTGACCCGCCACGCGCTCTCCGTCGGGGTCGACACCGTGGTGATGCTGCCGCCGTTCTACTACAAGAACGTCAGCGACGACGGCGTTTATGCCGCCTACAGCGAGATCATCCAGCGCATTGGTCATGCCAAGCTCAAGATCGTGCTCTATCACATCCCGCAAATGTCGATGCAGCCGATCTCGCATGCGCTGATCGAACGGTTGCGGGCGGCCTATCCCACGACCATCGTCGGCATCAAGGACTCCTCTGGCGACTTCGCCAACATGACGGCGATGGTCGAGCGCTTCCCCGGCTTCTCGGTGCTGACGGGCGCCGACCCGCTGCTGCTGCCGCTGCTGCGCAAGGGCGGCGGTGGCTGCATCACCGCGACCTCGAACCTCGTCGCGCGCGATCTCGCCTATGTCTTCAAGCATTTCCGAGACAGCGACGACGATGCGGCGCTGAAGGCGGCGCAGGGGCGCATCGTGAAGGCGCGCGAACTGGTCTCGCGCTTCGCCCAGATGCCGTCCCTGAAGGCGCTGATGGCCGAGCGCACCGGTCACGCCGGCTGGCAGCGCCTGCGGCCGCCGCTCGAGACGTTGCCGGCGGCGCAACGGAAGGAGCTGCTCGCGACGGCCGCCGCATTCGCGTCAGCCGCGTAAAGGGGAGCGGCATGTCGATGACACGCGTCCGCATGCTCGCCGACGATCTCACCGGTGCGCTCGATACCGCGGCGGAATTCGTGGGTCTGTGCGGGCCGTTCGATGTGATCTGGGCGGATGCGCCTCCGCGTTCCAGCTCTGCAAGCCTCGCGGTCGACAGCGGCACCCGGGAGCGTTCGAAAGCCGAAAGCGTCGAGATCGTCACTCGGCTGGTGTCGTTGCTTCGCGACGGCGAGATCGCCTATAAGAAAATCGACAGCTTGCTTCGCGGTGCCTGGGCGGCCGAGCTCGGCGCCTGCCTGAGCACCGGGCATTGGACGTCGTGCGTGGTTGCGCCTGCCTTCGGCTATCAGGGCCGCCGCACTGTCGATGCCCAGCAATATGCGCGCACCGTGGCGGGGGACTGGCATCGCGTCGGCGACAATCTGCTGGATCAATTGAAGCGGGGCGGCATCAAGGCGCGACGGGGCGGCCCCGATACCCTGGCGCAAGGCGGCGTTCAGGTGTTCGATGCCGAGAGCGATCTCGATCTCGATCGCGTCGTCGAGATGGCACAGCGCATGCCGGGGCCGGTGCTGTGGTGCGGCAGCGGTGGGCTCGCCGCCGCGCTCGCGCGCGGCCACCGGTCGGACGCGCGTTCGAAGTTGAAGCTGCCGGTGCTGGGCCTGTTTGGCTCGGACCAGGCCGCCACCGCGGCACAGCTGGATGCCTGTGGCGACGTCACCGTCGCGCTCGCCGAGGGCGAGGGTAGCGCAATCGTTCAACGCAAATTGGCCGAAGACAACGTGGCGTTGGTGAAGTTCTCTCTTGCCGAAGGACTGTCGCGCGCCGGCGCCGCGCAGCGGATTGCGCGCGAATTGACGGCGCTGACGGCGGCGCTCGATCCTCCGGGAACGCTGATCGTTGCCGGCGGCGAGACCCTGAAGGCCGCATGCCTTGCACTCGGTGCGCATGCGCTTCAGGTGACAGGGCGCATCGTGCCGGGCCTTCCGCGTTCGGTGCTGCAAGGTGGCCGCTGGGCCGGCGTCGACGTCATCTCGAAATCCGGAGCGTTCGGCACGCGCGAGCTGTGGCGCGATCTGCTTCGAGACAATCAATTGCTCAACATGGAGAGTCCATCATGACCTCTCGTCACCTTGCCATCACCATGGGCGATCCCGCCGGGATCGGGCCGGAGATCATCGTCAAGTCCTGCCTCGGCTTGAAGGAGCGGATCGCGAAAGGCGATCTTCGCCTGCTGATCATCGGCAGCGGCGCGGCACTGGACGGCGCGAAGGCCGCGATCGGCGCGGACGTTGCAATCCCGCAAGTCACGGCCGACGACCGCGATTGGCCCAACCTCTGCTATCTGCAGGCCGATGCCGAGGGTGATCCGATCAAGCCGGGCGTGCTGAGCGCCGACGGCGGCCGCTTTGCCTACAAGGCGATCGAGCAGGGCGTGCGGCTGACACAGGCCGGGCGCACCGCGGCGATCGTCACCGCGCCGCTCAACAAGGAAGCCCTCAACAAGGCCGGCTATCATTTCCCTGGACATACCGAGATGCTGGCGCATCTCACCGGCGTCCGCGGCTCGGTGATGCTGCTCGCCCACGGCAATATGCGCGTCAGCCATGTCTCGACCCACGTCGCGCTGGAGGACGTGCCGAAGCGCCTGACACCGGAGCGGCTGCGCATGGTGATCGATCTCACCAACGACGCGCTGCTGCGGCTCGGGATCGCCAAGCCGAAGATCGCGATCGCCGCGCTCAACCCGCATGCCGGGGAGGGCGGTCTGTTCGGACGGCAGGATATCGACGTCTCTGCGCCGACGATTGCCAAGGCCGTCGCCGACGGCCTCGACGTGGTCGGTCCCGTGCCGGGCGACACCATCTTCGTCAAGCTGCGCGCCGGCCAGTTCGATGCGGCGGTCGCGATGTATCACGATCAGGGGCACATTCCGGTTAAGCTGCTCGGCTTCCAGGTCGATCCCGCCACCGGCCGCTGGCAGGAGCTCTCCGGCGTCAACATCACACTGGGCCTGCCGATCATCCGCACCTCCGTCGATCACGGCACCGCCTTCGACATCGCCGGCAAGGGCATCGCCAACGAGCACAGCCTGATCGAGGCCATCGACTATGCCGAGCGGCTCGCCGCCGGTGTTTCCAAGTCAAGAGATCGAGCCTGAGATGACCAACGCCTTCACGCCCATCGAAATTCTCCGCCCCACCATCCTGGAGTTCGGCAACGGCACGATCACGGCGGCTGCGCGCTTTGCCGAACGGATCGGCGCCAAGCGTCCGCTGGTGATCTCCGACCCGTTCAATGCGCGCCGCGTCGACAAGCTGGCGCTGCCGGGCGCCGTGAAAGTGTTCGGCGAGGTGAAGCCGGAGCCCGATCTGCCCAATCTCGAGAAGGCGGTGGCGATGGCGAAACAAGCCAGGCCCGATCTCGTCGTCGGCTTCGGCGGCGGCAGCGCGATGGATCTCGCCAAGCTGGTTGCGGTGATGTGCAGCGGTGATGTCGCCTTTGCCGACATCGTCGGGCCGGAAAAGGTCGCGGGCCGCAGCGTCGCGCTGATGCAGATCCCGACCACCTCGGGCACCGGCAGCGAGGCCGGCACCCGCGCGCTGGTGACTGATCCCGTCAGCCAGAACAAGCAGGCGGTGCAGAGCCGCTTCATGCTGGCCGATATCGCCATCGTCGATCCCGACCTGACGATGACGGTGCCGAAGGAGATCACGGCCGCCACCGGGGTCGATGCGCTGGCGCATTGCGTCGAGGCCTACACGAGCCGCAAGGCGCATCCGACGATCGACCTCTATGCGCTCGAGGGCGCGCGGCTGGTCGGGCGTTATCTGAAGCGCGCGGTGGCCGATGGCGGCGATCGCGAGGCCCGCGCCGGCCTCTCGCTCGCCTCGCTCTATGGCGGCTATTGCCTCGGCCCGGTGAACACCACCGCCGGTCATGCGGTGGCCTATCCGCTCGGCACGCGTCATCACATCGCCCACGGTCTCGCCTGCGCGATGATCTTCCCGCACACGCTGGCGTTCAACATGCCCGCGGAGGAGGGGAAGACGCTTGCGGTGCTGGCGGCACTCGGCCTGCCGGAGCGGAACGATGCCAAGCTTGCGTTCGATGCGACCTACGCGTTCTGCAAGAATCTCGGCGTCGAGATGCGGCTGTCGGCACTCGGCGTGCCCAAGGCCGATCTCGGCGTGATGGCGGACGAGGCGTATGCCATCAGGCGCCTGCTCGACAACAACCCGCGCGATCTCAGCCGGGACGCGATCCTTGGGATGTACGAGGTCGCGTTCTAGCCGTCCGCGCCGCGGCAGGTGATCAAGGCCGCCAATATCAAGATGGAGGAAGCTGGTGATCCACCCAGCGCTTGCCAGCCCGGGGACGAGCAGGTAGAAGGCTGCACGCCTGAGCCGTGATTTGCGCTGTCAGCGCTTCCGGCCGCAGTCGGACAAATCAGTATGATATTGAATTTGTTCGACTATTCCGTTGGGGAATGGTGTAACGGTAGCACAACAGACTCTGACTCTGTTTGTCTTGGTTCGAATCCAGGTTCCCCAGCCAGTTCCAGGCGCTGTCCGAACTCCTGAATTGCCCGATATCAGGCCGCTTGCCGCGCCAGGGATCGCGCCGGTTTGCCTCACCGGAATATCGCCCATCGCCAGTCGGATCGCTGCTCCGCCGATCGTCCTGGGGACACACAACCCCTGGGAGATCCGTAATGCCCTATGTCGATGGTTTTGTGCTCGCCGTGCCGAAGGACAAGATCGGGGCCTACACGGCGCTGGCGCGAACGGCCTGCGCGGTGTGGATGGAGCATGGCGCGCTCGATTATGTCGAATGCATCGGCGACGACGTGCCTCATGGCAAGCTCACGTCTTTTCCGCGCGCCGTGATGGCGAGTGAGGACGAGGTCGTGGTGTTCTCCTGGATCGTTTACCGCGACCGCGAGACCCGCGATGCCGTCAACAAGAAGGTGATGGCCGATCCGAGGCTCAAGGGCTCGGACATGCCGTTCGACGGCAAGCGCATGATCTATGGTGGCTTCACCACGCTGCTGCGGGCGAGTGACGCAGGCTGAACCGCCTCACGGCTTCGCTGGCGGCGGTTGCAGTGGCGCGACCGCGGGGGGCGCGGAGCCATCGGTGATGCGTTCGCGCGTCGTGCGAATGCGCTTCACGTCGGACGTGGACGTCGACGCGCCGGAATCTGGCGTCTGGGAGAATTTGCCGTCGGTGAGGTCGTTGCGGGGCCGCACCTTTGCGTCATGCACCGTGGGCTCAACCGCCGGCGCAGTCGGCGGCTGTAGTTGGGTCTGCGCGCTCGCGGCGGCGCCGATCATCCCAAACAGGATGACCGGGAGACCAAGCCGATTGAGACCTGACTTCTCGCGCGTCATGTTCCACCGTCATGTCCGGCCCCGCCGACGGCAGACTAGCCCAGCCCGCACGGCTCGGAAAGCCGCCCCGCTGCGAGCAACCGGCGCGTGGTGAACTACTTGATCTTGTCGTAGGCCGCCGCGAAATCATTCAGCGGCATCGGGATCGCGATCGTTTCGTTCGCCATGTTCTGGAACGAGACCTTCAATTGCTTGCCTGACTTCAGGCTTGCAAGCAGGTCCGGCGCGATCGGGGTCGAGGCGTAGCAACCGCGGTTCTCGCAGGTCTGGATCTGGAGATCGACCGTCTTGCCCTCGTCGACCTGGAGCTTGGCGCCGAGCGGGATGTTGAGGCCGAGCGGCAGCTGGAGCAGCGCGACCGGCGTCCGGGTGTCGGGCGCGACGCGGATGTTGATCAGCACGATGGTCTGGCCGGTCTTGGTGAGGACGGCGTTCTGCTCGATCGCGCATTCGAGAGGAGCATCGCGGCTCGCGCTGGTGCAGCGCGCGATCCAGCCGGGCTGCGGCGCTGCGCCTTCGGCCTGCGGCTGGGTCGGCGCGGCCACAGGCTGTGCGGCCGCGGCAGGCGGAGCCGCGTTCTTCTTGGCGCCTTGCTGGGCGTACGCGCCGCCCGTCGACATCAGGACAGCGGCGGCGAGGGCGACAAGTCTGGATTGCATGGGCATGGCAAGACCGCGTTGGCGTGAACCGAGGATTTGGCTGTAGCGTCGGGCTTGGCCCGACGCAAGCTTACTCGGCGGCTTCCTTGACGGTGCCGTGCGCGGCCGCGTCGTGGCCTTGATCCTCGGCCGAGTTGCCCTTGAACAGGTTCGAGAACTTGTCGAGGTAGAGATAAACGACCGGCGTGGTGAACAGCGTCAGCGCCTGGCTGACGATCAGGCCGCCGACCATGGCATAGCCGAGCGGCTGGCGAATTTCGGCGCCGGTGCCGTGGCCGAGCATCAGCGGAACGCCGCCGAGCAGTGCGGCCATCGTCGTCATCATGATCGGTCGGAAGCGCAGCAGCGCGGCCTGGCGGATCGATTCCTCCGGCGTCTTGTGCTCGTCGCGTTCGGCGGCGATGGCGAAGTCGACCATCATGATGCCGTTCTTCTTCACGATGCCGATCAGCAGAATGATTCCGATCAAGGCAATGAGGCTGAAGTCGAATCCAGCGGCCATCAGGATCAGCAGCGCGCCGACGCCGGCCGAGGGCAGGGTCGACAGAATCGTGATCGGATGGATGTAGCTCTCGTAGAGAATGCCGAGGATCAGATAGACCACGACCAGTGCCGCGAGAATCAGGAGCGGCACCGTGCCCAGCGACTGCTGGAACGCCTGCGCCGTGCCCTGGAAGCTGGAGTTCAGCGTCGCCGGCGCGCCGAGATCGGCCATCGCCTTCTGCACAGCGACGGTGGCCTGTCCAAGCGCGACATCCGGCGCGAGGTTGAAGCTGATGGTGATCGCCGGGAACTGGCCCTGATGGCTGATCGAGAGCGGGCGGACCGGATCGGTGGTCCAGCTCGCGAAGGTCGACAGCGGCACTTGGTCGCCGGTCAACGGCGACTTCAGATAGAGCTTGTTGAGCGACTCGAGGCTGCCCTGCATCTCCGGCAGGATTTCCAGGATCACATGGTAGCTGTTGAGCTGGGTGAAATACTGCGCGACCTGACGCTGGCCGAACGCGTCGTAGAGCGTGTCGTCGATCAGCTGCGGCTGGATGCCGTAGCGCGAGGCGGTGTCGCGGTTGATGTTGAGCTGGACCGTGGTGCCCTGGGTCTGCTGGTCGGTCGCGACGTCGCGCAGCTGCGGCAGCGTCTGCATCTTGGCGAGGATCTTCGGCGCCCACGAATTGAGCTCGCCGAGATCGGCGTCCTGCAGGGTGAACTCGAACTGCGTGCGCGTCGGTCGGCCGCCGAGCCGCACGTCCTGCGCCGCCTGCATGTAGAGGCGGGCGCCTTGCACCTTGTCGAATTTGGGACGCAGCCGCGCGATGATCTCTTGCGCAGATGCGTCCCGCTCGTCGCGGGGCTTCAAGGTGATGAACAGATTGCCGTTATTGCCGGCACGACCGCTGCCGCCGATCGCCATCGCGACGCTGGCGACGTCGGGATCGGCCATGATGATCTTTCCGAGTTCCTGCTGGCGGTTGAGCATTTCCTTGAAGGAAATGTCCTGCGACGCCTCGGAGGTCGCGGTGATCAGGCCGACGTCCTGCTGCGGGAAGAAGCCTTTCGGGATCAGGACGAACAGGTAAATCGATAGCGCCAGCGTCGCGAAGAAGATCGTAAGCGTGGTGCGGCGCCAAGCCAGCGCATGGTCGAGCCCGTATTCATAGCCGCGCAGCAGCGCGTCGAAGGCGCGTTCGCTCCATTGGTAAAATCTGCCATGGGTCACCTCGCCATGTGCGCGCAGGAAGCGCGAGGCCATCATCGGCGTCAGCGTCAGCGACACGAACATCGAGACGAAGATCGTCATCGCCAGCACGACCGCGAATTCGCGGAACAGGCGGCCGATGATGCCTCCCATCAGGAGCAGCGGGATCAGCACCGCAACCAGCGAGATGCTGATTGACATGATGGTGAAGCCGATCTCCTTGGAGCCCCTGAAGGCGGCGGCGAGCGGCTTTTCGCCTTCCTCGATGTAGCGCGTGATGTTCTCGAGCATCACGATGGCGTCGTCGACGACGAAGCCGACCGCGATCGTGAGCGCCATGAGCGACAGATTGTCGAGCGAATAGCCGAACACCCACATCAGCGCGCAGGCGCCCAGCAGCGCCAGCGGCACCGTGATGGCCGGAATCACGGTCGCCCAGAAGCTGCGCAGGAAGACGAAGATCACCATGACCACGAGGAAAATGGTCAGCAGCAGCGTGAACTGGACGTCCTCGACTGCGGCGCGGATCGTCGTGGTGCGGTCGCTGATCAGCTCGATCTTGATCGCGGGCGGGATCGCCGCGACCAGCCGGGGCAGTGTCGCCTTGATCCGGTCGACGGTCTCGATGACGTTGGCGCCGGGCTGCTTGAACACGACCAGGAACACGCCGCGCTTGCCGTTGGCCCATGCCGCCTGTTTGGCGTCCTCAGGACCGGTGACCGCCTGGCCGATGTCCTTGATCCGCAATGGACCACCGTTGCGGTAGGCGATGATGACGTCGTTCCAGTCCTTGGACTGCAGCAATTGATCGTTGGCATAGATCGTATAGGCGCGCTTATCGCCGTCGATATTGCCCTTGGGGCTGTCGACCGTGGTGATGCCGATCGCGCTGCGAACGTCTTCCAGCGACAGACCCTTGGCAACGAGCTTGCCCGGATCGACCTGGACGCGCACGGACGGCTTCTGCTGGCCGCCGATGAAGACCTGGGCCACACCGGAGAGCTGGCTGATCTGCTGGGCGAGCTGGGCGTCGACCGCGTCGCTGACGCTGGTCAGCGGCAGCGTGTCCGACGTCGCCGAGAGCAGCAGGATCGGCGCGTCGGCCGGGTTGACCTTGCGATAGGTCGGCGGCGAGGGCAGGTTCTTCGGCAACTGGCCGCTGGCGGCGTTGATCGCGCCCTGCACGTCGTTCGCCGCACCGTCGATGCTGCGGTTGAGGTCGAACTGGATGGTGATCGAGGCGGTGCCCAGATAGCTCGTCGAGGTCATCTGCGCGATGCCGGGAATCTGGGGCGAACTGGCGCTCCAGCGGCTGCGCGACCGACGAGGCCATCGTCTCCGGGCTGCCGCCCGGCAAATTGGCCGTGATCTGGATGGTCGGGAAGTCCACCTGCGGCAGCGGTGCGACCGGCAGCAGTGGATAGGCCACGAGACCGACAAACAGGATGCCGGCCATCAGCAGCGATGTGCCGATGGGATAACGGATGAAAGGTGCCGAAATCCCGCCTTCGGTCATTCCTGCTGAACCTTGCTTTTCTGGACCGGATCCGAGCTCGCCACGGTCGTCGAAACGACGCTTCCGGGCTGGACTTTGTACTGACCGCCGGTGATCACCTGCTGGCCGGGGCTCAATCCTTCATCGACGACCGAACGCCCGTCGATGGCGTAGCTGACCCTGATCTTGTGAACCTCGGCCTTGTTGTCCGGACCGACGGTATAAGCGTAGAGGCCGTTGGTGGAATGCTGAACCGCGTCATCGGGGACGATGGTCGCGTCTTTCAGCGTCCGCACCAGGAGGCGTGTCGAGACCGATTGTCCCGGCCACAGCGTGTGTTCCTTGTTGTCGAACACCGCCTTGAGCCTGATAGTCCCGCTGGTCGTGTCGACCTGGTTGTTGATGACGGCGAGCTTGCCTTCAGCCAGCGTCTTCTTGCCGTCGGTGGTGAACGCGATCACCTTGAGGTCGCCGGACTGCTGGCCCTCGCTGATGTAAGGCAGTTGTTCTTCAGGCGCGGTGAAGATCACCGTGATCGGCTCGACCTGAGCGATGGTGACGATGCCGGTCTGGCTCGAGGCATTGACGATATTGCCGATGTCGACCTGGCGCAGGCCGGCGACGCCGGTGATCGGCGATTTGACCTGGGTGTAGTCGAGCTGCGTCTGGGCGTTGGCGATCGCGGCTTCGTCGGCTGCGATCTGTGCGGTCAGCTGGGCGACAGTCGAGCGTTGCGTATCGGTCTGCTGCCGCGTCGCGAATTCGCCGAGCTTGGTATAGCGCTGAAGATCGAGATTGGCGTTGGCGAGGTTGGCCTCGTCCTGCGACTTCTTGGCCTTGGCTTGATCGAGGGCGGCCTGGAACGGGCGCGGGTCGATCTCGACCAGGAGATCGCCCTGGTTGACCATTTGGCCTTCGGTGAAGGCGATCTTGTCGATCTGGCCATCGACCCGGGTCCGGACTTGTACGGTGTTGAAGCCCTGCACGGTGCCGAGGCCGGTCAGGTAGACCGGGAAGTCGGCCTTCTGGACCGGCGCAATGCTGACGGGCACGGCGGCGACCCGCGGCGCACCCTTTTGCGCGGCCTGGGCCTTCGCTGCCTCAGCGGCCGAGAATCGCTGCCAGCCGTAATAACCGCCACCGGCCACGGCTGCGATGATGACAATCCATAGGATCGGCCGTGACTTTTTCATATGTAAGCGTATCGGCTTGTATGCCCAAAACAACGAATTGCGGGGCGATCAAAGGGTTCCAGAACGGCTTGTATAATACACGCCAAGTTCCAGTGTAAACAGCACTATCAGTTGAGAATCCTAAACAATTGGAAAGCTTTGCACCCTGTAGGCGAACGGATGCCGACGCAGTGTGCAGCGCTGCATTTCGTGTCGCAAACGAGGAGCGTGCAAGAGACAGGAAATGCTCGCGCACGGCGTGAGACGACGGTGCGCGGTGCCAGCGATGCGTTCTGTGCGTGAGAAGGGCTGACCCTGGCAAGAACGGTTCTAAACCGGCCACGCGGTGTTTCGGTTGTCACTAAAATCACCGTCGTTCATATCAGCGCCGCCACAACAGGAGTGCGGGATGGACGAACTGAACGGCAAGCTGATCGCGTGTCAGATTCTGATCACGGGTTTGATCGCGCGTGTCGCCAATGAGCAGCGCGATCCGTTGCGCTTCCTCACCGACTTCCGCGATGAGATCAAAGCCGTCGTCAAAGGCGTCAACATCGCAGGCATGGAGAACTCCGATCATGTGCGCGCGACGGCGCAGCGCACCGTTGATGAATTGTTCTCGCTGATGAAGCCGCCGATCAGCGACTGACGGCTGCGCGAAACGATGCGTGAAGACATCGTGCAGTGTCCGACTGCATCCGTGTCGCGCCACTTGCAAGCCTGAGTTTAGAACGGTTTCAAACTGCAGTTTAGAATCGTTTTGATCTGGATGGATTCAAGGATGCAGATGGCGTGATTGCGTTGACCCTCATGGCCCCGCTCGATACGACCAGCGCGTCGCATGTTTGCAATGCGACACGTTGCAGAATGGGAATGGGACACAGGATGGGTATGGCGAGGGCTCCGCGGTCGTTGCGTTCGACTGCGGCACGGACTTCATTGGGCAGCAGTTTCGATGCCGCAACCGGCAAGACTGTTTCCACCGTCGCAAGCTTGATTGCGGTCGCGTCCGTATCGAGCGCAGCGCAGGCTCAGCAATCAACACTGCCGCCCGTGAATGTCGATGCGCCGAAGGAGCGGCCGCGCTCCACCACGGCGAAGCCGACGCCCGATCAGGTCCGCGCCCGCAACGCATTGCGCCGTGCCGCACAACAGCGTCAGCAGGCAGCAGTGGCCCCGGTCGTCGATACGTCCGCGCCGGCGGCCGATCGCAATCCCTTTGCGGATCAGGCAGCGCCCTACAAGGTCGATCATGTCCAGGCCGGCGGCAAATTCCCGGAGAAGCTGGTCGACACGCCGAAATCGATCACGGTTCTCAGCAAGGAAGTGCTCGAGGACAAGAACGCCACCACGCTGAAGCAGGCGATCCTCAGCACGGCCGGCGTGACGCTCGGAACGGGTGAGGGCGGCAACGCGTTCGGCGACCGTTTTTTCATCCGCGGTTTCGACGCCCGCAACGACGTCTTCATCGACGGCGTGCGCGATGCAGGTGTCAGCGTACGCGAGAACTTCTTCACAGAGCAGGTCGAGATCCTGCGCGGTCCTGCGTCGTCCTTCGCGGGCCGCGGCACGGCCGGTGGGGCGATCAACATCGTCACCAAGCAGGCCGCGACCGAGAAGAGCTTCTACAACATGGACACGACGTTTGGCACCGACCAGACCAAGCGTGTCACGCTCGACGTCAATCAGGTGATCAACCCGACGCTTGCCGTTCGCACTGGCGGTCTGTTCCAGGATGCTGACGTGGCGGGCCGAGACCGGATCAAGGACAATCGCGACGGTGCTTTCGTGGCGACGACCTGGAAGCCGACCGATGCGATCAAGATCACGGGAAACTACATCCACACCGAGTTGACCGGCATTCCCGATTTCGGCGTGCCCTATTATCGGCCGAGCACGGCGAGTACCGCCGGCGGTCCGTTCCCTGATTTCGGTGTCAACCGAAACAATTTCTACGGTTTCGTCAATCGCGACTTCTACCGGACCGGCCAGGACATCGGCTCGATCAATGCGGAAGTCCAGGTCACGCCGGATCTGTTGCTCACCAACAGGATCCGGGAATCGCACTCCACACAGAACTACATTGGCACATTGCCGGAATCGCCGGTTATAACGAGCAACAGTCCGGCATTGTGGACGTTGTCGGCCAACCCGCAGAGCCGGTATCAGGCCACGGATGTGTTCGCCAATCAGACCGAGGCGACGTACAAGTTCGATGATTATGCGGGCTTCAAACACACGCTGCTCGCCGGCATAGAATACGACAACGAACGATCGTCGATTGATAGCTACACGGGGCTCGGCTCCGAGATCACGACGGGGGCGACAGCTTTCACCGGGACCGGGTCCTTGCCCGGCGTCAGCGTCTTCTGGCCCCAATATACCGACAATCCATTCCCGATTCCCGGTGGGCTTACGGGCCGGCCCACCAAGATCGGAATCGAGACCGTCAGCGGCTACGTCATGGACAGCGCGAATTATCGCGACGTTCTGATCCTCAACGGCGGTTTCCGCTACGACGACTACAACATCAAGACCTCGGCGTTCACCGCGGCTGGTGCCTTCGGTCAGCAGTCCGCCGAATTCCTGGTTCCGGATTTCAACCTCGGTCTCACGCTGAAGCCGCTGCCCAATGGCAGCGTCTACGTGGCCTACGCGACCTCGGCGAACCCGGTCGGCTCGGAGTTCGACGGTACCAGCACCGCTTATGGCGGCATCAATCCGAATCTCGCTGGTGGCAATAACCAGATCTTCGGGCCGGAAAAGAACAAGGCCATTGAACTCGGCACCAAGTGGGAGTTGTTCGATCGCCACCTGCTGCTGACCGCCGCCCTGTTCCAGACGACGAAGGATAACGCGCGCGAGGCGCAGAATGTCGGCAGCACGGCCGCCGCCGCCGCGCTGGGCTGCACCTATGCTCCCGTGGCCCCGTCGACCACCGTCTCGTGTATCACGGCCGGCGCCGCTTACCGCGTCCGCGGCATCGATCTCGGCGTCGGCGGCAAGATCACCGACAAGTGGAGCGTGTTCGGCGGCCTGGTGCTCATGCAGTCGGAGGTCATGAAGTCGCTCGCGCCACCCGCCAACAGCAAGCTCTATGCGTCGAATGTCGGCCTGCCGCTCGCCAACATCGCGCACCAGTCGTTCAGCCTGCTGTCGAAATACCAGCTCACCGACGTCTGGGAGCTCGGCGGGCAGGCGGTATATCGCTCGAAGGTGTACGGCGGCACCTTGCTCGCGGCCAACCAGGGCACGTCGATCCCCGGCTACTGGCGCTTCGATGCGTTCGCGGAAGCGAAGATCAACAAGAACTGGCAGGTGAAGCTGTTCGTCAACAACATCTTCGACAAGCGCTACTACGACGCGCTGTACCAGAGTGTTGCGCCTTTCGTGCTGGAGGCACCGGGACGCGCGGCCTATCTCGTGCTGTCCGCGCGCTACTGATGGAGACATGACGAGGTGCCATGCTGACATGCATAGACGGCGTCCTGAGCAAGGATGATGTGGCGGAGTTCCGCCGCATCATGGACGGCAGCGAATGGGAAGACGGCCGTTCCACCGCGGGCGCGCAGTCGGCGATGGTCAAGCGCAACGAGCAATTGCCGCCGGATGGCGAGGTCGCGCGCAGGCTCGGCAACCGCATCATCTCGGCGCTGACGGCGAGTCCGCGATTTCTGGCGGCGGCGATCCCGCTCCAGATCTTTCCGCCGCTGTTCAACCGCTATACGGCGGACAGCGGCCACCATTTCGGCCTGCATGTCGACAACGCGATCCGCGGCGACCGCCTGACCGGCCTTCGCATCCGCACCGATCTGTCGGTCACGCTGTTCCTCAGCGAGCCCGAGGATTACGACGGTGGCGAGCTTGTGATCGAGGACACCTACGGTTCGCACGAGGTCAAGTTGCCAGCCGGGGACTGCGTGCTCTATCCCTCGACCAGCCTGCATCTGGTCACACCGGTGACAAGGGGGGCGCGGGTTGCGTCTTTCTTCTGGCTCCAGAGCATGATACGGGACGATCAAGCCCGCAGCATGATCTTCGACCTCGACACCGCCATTCAGGCGTTGGCGGCACGGCTCGGGCGTGACGATCCCGAAACGATCAAGTTGACGGGCATCTATCACAACCTCATTCGCACCTGGGCCGAAGTATGAAGATCACATCTTTCCGAGCAAGCCTCGCTGCAGCCGTGCTGTTCACGGCCGCCTGGCTCGCAGTTCCTGCGTCTGCCCAGACACAAACCCGGGCGGCGGCGCCGGCGCGGCCGATGGCGGCACCGGTACTCGTGGCGGCTCAGCCGGTGCCGGCCGCCCCCGCGATGGCCGCACCTGCGCCATCGACCGCGGCCCCTGCTGCGCCCGTGGCGATGCCCAGCGCGCCAGCGACCGAGGCTGCCGTGGCCCCCGCCTCCGAGGCCGCGCGGAAAGCGGGCATCGCGCCGGCCATGAAGGAATTGTCGCCCTGGGGGATGTTCATGGCGGCGGACATCATCGTGAAGGCGGTGATGATCGGGCTTGCCTTCGCCTCGCTCGTAACCTGGACCGTCTTCATCGCCAAGTCGATCGAGCTGTCAGTCGCCTCCGCCAAACTGCGTTCGGCGTTGAAGAAGGTCGCTGAAGTTCGCTCGCTTGCCGAAGCCCAGATGGCGCTCGGCACCAAGCAGGGCATGTTGTCGTCGTTCCTTGCGGCCGCGCTACGTGAAGCGCGGATGTCTGCGGGGCTCTCCAGCGACGAAGGCATCAAGGAGCGCGCGGCCTCGAGCTTTGCCGAGATCGTCCGCGCAGAAGCACGACGCATCCGCATCGGCACGGGTCTCCTCGCGACCATCGGTTCGACATCGCCCTTCGTCGGCCTGTTCGGCACCGTGTGGGGCATCATGAACAGTTTTATCGGCATCTCGAAGTCGCAGACCACCAACCTCGCGGTGGTCGCGCCCGGCATCGCGGAGGCGCTGCTCGCGACGGCCATCGGCCTCGTCGCGGCGATCCCCGCCGTTATCATCTACAATCACTTCTCGCGCGTGACGAAGAGCTATCTCGAGCTCGTCAGCCGCGCCTCGGGCGCGGCGGCACGTCTGTTGTCGCGCGATCTCGACCGCAGCCACGGCACTGCGCATTCGCGGGCGGCGGAGTAAGCCATGGCAGTCTCGCTGACGGACAACGATGACGACGACGATTTCTCGGAAACGCATGACATCAACGTCACGCCCTTCATCGACGTCATCCTGGTACTGCTGATCATCTTCATGGTCGCCGCACCACTGTCGACGGTCGATCTGCCGATCGATTTGCCGACGTCGAGCGCAACGCCGCAGAAGAAGCCGGACAAGCCGACTTATCTCAGCATCAAGCGCGATCTGGGGCTTGCGATCGGGGAGGATTCGGTGAGCCGGGCCAACCTGATTCCGACCCTCGACGGCTTGTCAGACATGAGCAAGGACAAATACGTCTTTCTGCGTGCCGATCGTTCGGTGCCCTATGGCGAGCTGATGGGCGTCATGGAGCTGCTGCGCTCCGGCGGTTACACGCGGGTCAAGCTGGTGACGTTGGAGGCTGCTGGCGCGCCGGCGGCACCAGCTGCGACAGGCCCCGCGCAGCCATAGGGGTCGCCATGTCGGTTGAGCTCGAACCCAAATCGTCCAGAAGGCTTTGGATCTTGGCGGCGGTCGCGGCGCTCGTGCTCCATTTGTGTGGGGCTGCGCTCGCGCTCGCCAGCTTGCCGACCGATGATGGCGATGAAGGCTTGGGCGCTGCGGGTGCCGAGTTCGCGGTCGAGATGGCTTCTCCGCCGATTCAAGACTCCAATCAGGCCCTTGGTCCGACGGACTCCGAGGAGCAGGAAGAGCGTCCCGAGCTTCAGCAGCAGAAGGCCGAGACGAAGGAAACAGATCTTCCGCAGGATCGACCGCAACCGCTCGAGGATGCTGATCGCGTTGTCTCTGAGAACAAGGCGAAGAAGGAGCAGGACGAAGATCCGAAGGTGGCCGCCACCGAAACCCCCGCCATGGAAGCTCAGCAGAAGCAGATTGCCATGGAGCGGCAAACCTTCGAAAACGCCACGCGCGAAGCTGAGAGGGCCATGGCTCCGGTGCTCGGCATTGGTAAGGACGTGCTCAAAATTACGGCGGACTGGAACCGCAAGATCAGCGCGCATCTCGCGGCTCACAAGGTCAATCCGGAGGGCAAGCAGCCCAACAATCAAACCACCAAGGTGAGCTTTTCACTCAATCGACGAGGCAACGTGGTGTCGGTCGACGTGGTCGAATCCTCCGGAGACGCCGCTTTCGATGCGGCAGCGGTCGCCATGGTCCGCAAATCAGATCCATTCCCGGTACCACCTGCCGCGTTGACCGAGGATCGGGTCGAGCGCACCGTCGATATCGTTTTCAAGCCGCCGGAAGACAAGAAAAAGAAGAAGACCGCTCAGCGCCAGTAGTATTTGATCCCGACATAGACCACGACCAGGCAGGCGAAAATCAGCGCCACCGGAAGAGGACGCTTCTGGGTTCCACTGACCGTGCCTGCACCGAAGAAGCCAGTCTTCTTTGCTTTGGGCGCCGGCCGGCGAAAGGCGGTAACATTGTCCGTCACCGGCTCGGGCGGCCGGGGGCGGACATCGGGCGGGTTCCCGCCGCCGCCCATTTCCAGATAATAGGATTTGTAGACCTCGGCGATGGCGACCTCGGTGGCCTCGGTCTCGCTCATCCGATCCAGCAGCTTCTTGTAGCCATCGAGGAAGCCCTGCGCCTCGGGAGGCAGCGCCGACAACCCATTCAGTTTGGCCATCATCTTCCAGGTGGCGAAATCGGCGCGGGCACGGGTATCGGCGCGTCGCGCGATCAGCATATCGGCAGCTTTGACCAAGTTGGCCTCTAGCCCTTCGGCTTTGTTTTCAAGTGCAGGATATCCAAACGTAACGCTTCAACTATGCGTTGCCGGTCGCGAAGAGAACAGCTTGAATCACATGACCGGTCAACGTTCGCAGTATTGCTGAAATAACATCAAGATTTAGACCGAACTGGGAACCCGCCATCGGCAGCAGAATCAGCAGGGCGATCAGGATCAGCATGCCGAACGGCTCGAGCCGTGCCAGCGGCAGGGCGAGCGGGCGGGGCAACAGCCCGACCGCGACCCGCCCGCCGTCGAGTGGCGGGATCGGCATCATGTTGAAGACGGCCAGCACCGCGTTGATCCGCAGCGCGTTCTTGAGGTTGTCGAAGATCCATTGCGCTGAACCGGCGGGAGCCCAGGGCAGGGCGTGGAGGGCGAGGCCTGCTGCGAGCGCCAGCAGGATGTTGGTGACGGGGCCGGCGAGGGCGACCCAGACCATATCCAGCTTCGGGTGGTTGAGCTTGCGGAAATTCACCGGCACCGGCTTGGCGTAGCCGAACAGGAACGGCGAATGCGCAAACAGCAGCATCGCCGGCAGGATCAGGGTGCCGAACGGGTCGATGTGCCTGAGCGGATTGAAGCTGACGCGGCCGAGCTGCCAGGCGGTGTCGTCGCCGAGCCGGTGCGCGACGAAACCGTGCGCGGCCTCGTGGAAGGTGATGGCCAGCACCAGCGGCAGCACCCACACCGAGAGGTCGTAGAAGGAAATGTTCACGTCGCGCCTGCTCCGGCTTTGCCTGTCGCCCTGCAGACGACCAAACCGGGGGCGCAGCAACGCTTCCGCGCAACATAGGGCGGCCGGTTCCGAAATGCCACGCCGCAAATGATCGCCGTCAGGCCGGGATCGTCGTCTCATATTGCGTCATGCCGTCCTCGATCCTGACCCAGGCCAGCTTCTCGCTGGTCCAGATGTGCTCGGTCGGTGTGAAAGCGTTGCGGTCGTCGAAGGTCGCGAGGGCCACGCCCGCCAGCGTGCCGTTGCGACGCCAGGCGAACAGCCGCGTGCCGCAAGCCTTGCAGAATACGCGATCGATGTTTTCCGACGATGCATAGCGGCCGGTGTCACCCTCGACCGTTAGCGCTTTCTGGTCGAACTGGGCACGGGCGAAATAGGGCGAACCCATCGCCTTCTGGCAGCGGCGGCAATGACAGACGCGCACGTTCAGCGGCTCGCCCTGCGCCTTGAACCGCACCGCGCCGCACAGGCACCCACCTTCCCGGATCATGGCTCTCTCAATAGGTTGCGCGTCCGCCTGAGATGTCGAAAACGGCGCCGGTCGAGAAGGCGCAATCTTCGGATGCAAGCCAGGCGACCATCGCCGCCAGCTCTTCCACCAGCACGAAACGCGCCTTGGGGATTTTCGCCAGCATGAACTCGATATGCTGCTGCGTCATCTGGTCGAAGATCGCGGTCTTGGCTGCCGCCGGCGTCACCGCATTCACGAGAATGTCGTGGGCGGCAAGCTCCTTGCCGAGCGACTTCGTCAGCGCGATCAGGCCGGCCTTGGAGGCCGAATAGTGCGAGGCGTTCGGATTGCCTTCCTTGCCGGCGATCGAGGCGATGTTCACGATCCGCCCGTACTTCTGCTCGAGCATGACAGGCACGATCGCCTTGCAGACGATGAACGGGCCGTCGAGGTTGATGCGCAGCACCTTGCGCCATTCATCGAGGTCGGTTTCCCAGACCGGCTTGTTGACGCCGGCGATGCCGGCATTGTTGACGAGAATGTCGATCTTGCCGAAGGCCGCGAGCGTCGCATCGCGCGCCTGCTCGACGCCCGCGGTGTCGGTGACGTCGACCTTGAAGACGCGGACATTGTCGCCGATGTCCTTTGCGGTCTTCTCGGCGAGCGCAGCGTCAAAGTCCCAGATCGCGACCCGGGCACCGGAAGCGACAAAGCGCTCGGTGATGGCGCGGCCGAAGCCCTGAGCGCCGCCAGTGACCACGGCGATGCGGCCGTCGAGATCGATCTTGTTCATGCGGCCCGATCCTGCTCGATTCCTTAGGCGTCAGAGCATGTAGCCGCCATCGACGACCAGGTCGACGCCGGTGGTGAAGGCGCTCTCGTCGCTGCCGAGATAGATCGCCATGTTGGCGATTTCGTCGGCAGTGCCGAGCCGGCCCATCTTCTGCCGGGAGATGAACATCTCCTTGCCCTGCGGTCCCTGCGCGGCGGCGCGGTCCAGCATCGAGGGGGTCTCGACGGTGCCGGGGCAGATCGAGTTGCAACGGATGCCCTTGGTGATGAAGTCGAGCGCGACCGCGCGGGTCAGCAGCGACACTGCAGCTTTCGAGGAGCTGTAGACGTAGCGGTTTGCCGGCGGCCGCAAGGCGGCGCAGGACGAGATGTTGACGATGCTGCCGCCACCGCCCGCGATCATCTCGGGCAGGAAGGCCTTGATGGTCCGGTGCATCGACTTGACGTTGAGGTCGAACGAAAAATCAAAATCCTCTTCCGAACATTCCAGGATCGTGCCGTGATGCACGAAGCCGGCCGCGTTGAGCAGGATGTCGATCCGGCCGGTCCGCTTGGCAAAGGCATTGACGTCGGCGGTGTTGCGGACGTCGAGTTTGGCGACCTCGGCGATGCCTTCCTTGGTCAGTTCAGCGATGCCTGCTTCGTTGATGTCGGTGGCGATGACGGTTGCGCCTTCACGCGCGAATGCGAGGGCGCATGCGCGCCCGATGCCTGCCGCTGCGGCCGTGATGACGGCGCGCTTGCCCTTGAGGCGGTCTGCCATGTTCTTGTTCTCCTCACCTTGAATCCGATTGCTATGCCGTCATTGCGAGCGAAGCGAAGCAATCCAGAATCTTACCGAGGGGGGCAGACTGGATTGCTTCGTCGCTTCGCTCCTCGCAATGACGCGTGGTCAGTGATTATCCCGCGGCACGCCGAACGCCGAGGCGACGTTCTGGTACCGCGTGGCGAGTTCCACGCAGGCGCCGGTCTCGTGCTGGCCGACGGTATCGCGGTAGATCTGCTGCCACGGCGTCTGGTTCGGCGGATGCTTGAATCCGCCGGCGGCCTTCAGCTGGGCGTGGCGCTTCTTCAACTCCTCGTCCGAGATCAGGATGTTGGCGCTGCCCTTGTTGAGGTCGATGCGGACCCTGTCACCGGTCTGGAGCACCGCGAGCCCGCCATTGGCGGCGGCTTCCGGCGAGGCGTTGAGGATAGATGGCGAGCCCGAGGTGCCGGACTGGCGGCCGTCGCCGATGCAGGGCAGGGCGAGGATGCCGCGTTTGATCAGCGCGGCCGGCGGCTGCATGTTCACGACCTCGGCGCCACCAGGATAGCCGATCGGGCCTGTGCCGCGGATGAACAGCACGCAGTGCTCGTCGATGCCGAGCGCGGGATCCTCAATCCGTTCGTGATAATCCTCCGGCCCCTCGAACACGACCGCGCGTCCTTCGAACGCGTTCAGGTCCTTCGGGTTGCTCAGATAGCGCTCGCGGAACTCCTTCGAGATCACGCTGGTCTTCATGATCGCGGAATCGAAGAGATTGCCGCGCAGCACCAGGAAGCCGGCATCCTTCACCATCGGCTTGTCGTAGGCCCAGATCACGTCCTGATCGGGCTTGGGCGCATTCGCGCAGTTCTCGCCGATGCCGCGGCCGTTGACGGTGAGCGCGTCCTCATGGATGCGCTTGTGCTCCATGAGTTCGCGGATCACGGCGGGCACGCCGCCGGCGCGATGGAATTCCTCGCCGAGATAGAAGCCGGCCGGCTGGAGGTTGACCAAGAGCGGCACGTCGTGGCCGAATTTCTGCCAGTCGTCGATCGAGAGCTCGACGCCGATGTGGCGCGCGAGCGCGTTGATGTGGATCGGTGCATTGGTCGAGCCGCCGATGGCCGAATTCACCACGATGCAGTTCTCGAACGCCTTGCGGGTCAGGAAATCCGAGGGTTTCAGATCCTCCCAGACCATGTCGACGATGCGCTTGCCCGTCTCGTAGGCGATCTGGCCGCGCTCGCGATAGGGCGCCGGGATCGCCGCGCAGCCCGGCAGCGAGAAACCGAGTGCTTCCGCGAGCGCGTTCATGGTCGAGGCCGTGCCCATGGTGTTGCAATGGCCGACCGAAGGTGCCGAGGACGCCACGATCTCCATGAACTCTTCATAGTCGATCTCGCCGGCGGCGAGCCTTTCGCGCGACTTCCAGACGATCGTGCCGGAGCCGGTGCGCTCACCCTCATGCCAGCCGTTCAGCATCGGGCCGCCCGACAGCACGATCGCGGGCAGGTTGACGGTCGCCGCCGCCATCATGCAGGCGGGCGTGGTCTTGTCGCAACCGGTGGTGAGCACCACGCCGTCGAGCGGATAGCCGTAGAGGACCTCGACCAGGCCGAGATAAGCGAGGTTGCGGTCGAGCGCCGCGGTCGGGCGCTTGCCGGTCTCCTGGATCGGGTGGGTCGGGAATTCCATGGCAATGCCGCCGGCCTCGCGGATGCCCTCGCGGACGCGATGGGCGAGCTCGATATGATGGCGGTTGCAGGGGGAGAGGTCGTTGCCGGTCTGGGCGATGCCGATGATCGGCTTGCCCGACTGCAGCTCGGCGCGGGTGAGGCCAAAGTTGAGGTAGCGCTCCATATAGAGCGCGGTCATGCCCGGATTGTGCGGGTTGTTGAACCAGTCCTGCGAGCGAAGGTGGCGGCGGGCCCCGTTACCGGCGGACGCATGCCCATTGGTTGGCTTTTTTGTCATTGGTTTCTCCTTCAATGCAAACGCAGCGGGCGACGTCGGGGATGTCGATCGGTGCGATGCCCGGCAGCGCGAGCATGGTATGACGGCCCGCCTGCTGGCGAACGTTTCTCATAGTTGCGATACTACTCACGGCTCGTTGGTAACGCTATCATTTTGTACGGCGGGGGCCCGCCCCGGGAGGCGGGGGCTGAGGCCCGACCGCTGCGTCTGCGAACTCTGCCGCTCGATCACGGTAAAGCCGAGATCCAGCACGGGCTGGTCCGGCCGCTTGCCTTCGATCGCCTCGATCAGCATCGCAGCAGCCGCGCTGCCCATCTCGTAACGATTGGTCCGCACGCTGGTCAGCGTCGGCACCGAGGCGGCCATGAATTCGAGATCGTTGAAGCCGACGATCGCGATCTGATCGGGGACCGCGATCTCACGGCGTCGGCATTCAAAGAGAACGCCGAGCGCAAGGTCGTCATTGGCGCAGAACACCGAGTCGATGCCGGATTCGCGTGCGAGCAGATCGGCGAACAGCGCGCCGCCGAGCGTTACCGAGGTCGGCGTCGCCGTGGTCACGATCAGTCTTTGGTCGTAGAGGCCGGCGTCCTTCATGGCAACCACGTAGCCATCGAGCCGGCGTTGAACCCGCGGGTCCATGCGCGCCCCAACGAAGCCGATCTTGCGATGGCCCTGCGCGAACAAATGGGCTATCGCCGCGCGCGCGGCGTCAAAATGAGAAAAGCCAATCATCATGTCGACGGGATCAGGGCCGATTTCCATGATCTGGATGATCGGGCAGTCGGCCGCCTCGAGCATCGCGCGCGATTCCGCGGTCTGGTCGATGCCTGTGACGATCAGACCCGCCGGCTTCTGCGCCAGAAACAGGCGCAACAGCTTCTCCTCCTGGAGAATGCTGTAGCGCGTGTTGGACAATTGGATCGAGTAGCGGCTGCCTTCGGAGGCATCATAGATGCCGCGCAGCACGTCCGAGAATACGTTGTTGGTCAGTGATGGAATCAGGACACCGATCACTTCGGTGCGCTGGGAGGCCAGCGCGCGTGCCGCAAGGTTGGGCACGTAGCCGAGCTCGCGGGCCGCGCTTTCGACCCGCGTCCGCTTGGCCAGCGACAACGCCTCGGGATTGCGGAAGAAGCGCGAGGCTGTAATCGGGCTGACGCCGGCCAGCTCGGCCACTTCCGCCAACCGAATCTTGCCAGACTTGGTGCGCTTTCGACCCATTTGTTGCTCATAACACAGCCGCTTGCCCAAACAAAGGATCGTTGACAGCGCTACCAGCAGCGACTAACCAAAGACAAATTGCCAAATCCGCACAAACTGCCGACAATGCCACCTGCTAAGAGGGGCTTCGGTTCGGCGAAGTTCAGAAAAAACAAGACGGTGGCGGCGCGACAGTTGCGTCGTCTAAGTCGGAGGAGGGAGCTAGATGTCGTCTGTGCAAATCCGCGACGTGCGGAAATCGTTCGGCAATTTTGAAGTCCTGCACGGCGTCTCGATTCCGATCGAGGATGGCCAGTTCGTCGTTCTTGTTGGCCCCTCCGGCTGCGGCAAGTCGACGCTGCTTCGCATGCTCGCGGGCCTCGAAAACATCACCTCCGGCACGATCTCGATCGGCGACCGCGTCGTCAACAATGTCCAGCCCAAGGAGCGGGACATTGCGATGGTGTTCCAGAACTACGCGCTCTATCCGCACATGACGGTCGGCGAGAACATGGGCTTCTCGCTGAAGCTGCGGAACGCCAGCTCCGACGAGATCAGCAAGCGCGTCAAGCGCGCCGCTGAAATCCTCGCGCTGTCGCCGCTGCTGGATCGCTATCCCCGCCAGCTCTCCGGCGGCCAGCGCCAGCGCGTTGCCATGGGCCGTGCCATCGTGCGCGATCCCCAGGTGTTCCTGTTCGACGAACCCTTGTCGAACCTCGACGCCAAGTTGCGCGTCGCCATGCGCACCGAGATCAAGGAGCTGCATCAGCGGCTCAAGACCACGACCGTCTACGTGACCCACGACCAGATCGAGGCCATGACCATGGCCGACAAGATCGTCGTCATGCATGACGGCATCGTCGAGCAGATGGGTACGCCGCTCGAGCTCTACGACAAGCCGGAAAACCAGTTCGTCGCCGGCTTCATCGGCTCGCCCGCGATGAACTTCCTCAAGGGCCACGTGCGGGTCAACGGCGTCGCCACCTTCGAAGGTCCGAACGGTGTCAAGCTGCCGCTCAAGAGCGTGCCGGCCGGCTCCGACGGCAAGCCCGTCGTCTACGGCGTCCGCCCTGAGCATTTCACCATCGCCGACGACGGCGCCGATGCCGAGATCGTGGTCGTCGAGCCGACCGGGTCCGAAACGCAGGTGTTTGCAAAGCTCGGCGGCGAGCAGGTGGTGGCCGTGTTCCGCGAGCGTCATCAGTTCAACCCGGGCGACAAGGTCCGGCTGAAGCCCGATCCGTCCGTGGTTCACTTGTTCGACGAGGCGACCGGTAAGCGCATGTAGCGACATAAAGACGGACCGATACAAATATAAAAAAACAGGGAGAGAACGATGACCGATTTCAACAGGCGTAGTGTGCTTAAAGCCAGCCTGGGCGGCGCAGCTCTGCTCGCCGGCCCAGGGATCGTCCCCGTCCGGGCTGCGGAGTGGACCAACACGCCGGAGCCGAATGCCTCCATTCGCGTGCTGCGCTGGAAGCAGTTCATCCAGGCCGAGTTCGACAAGTTCGCTGAGCAGACCAAGAAGTTTTCCGAGAAGACCGGCGTCAAGGTGAAGCTCGAGGCCGAAAGCTGGGAGGACATTCGTCCGAAAGCCGCGGTCGCAGCCAATGTCGGCGCCGGCCCCGATCTCATCATCGGCACGCTCGATGATCCCCACAAATTCCCGGAAAAGCTGATCGACGTCACCGACGTCGCCGACTATCTCGGCGCCCAGTATGGCGGCTGGTATCCGGTCGCCCAGAAGTACGGCAAGAAGGGCAATGGCTGGATCGCGATTCCGCAAGGCGCCACCGGTGGCTGCCTCAACTACCGCATCAGCCACGTGAAGGCTGCGGGCTTCGAGGAATTCCCCAAGGACACGGACGGCTTCCTCAAGCTTTGCCAGGCGCTGAAGAAGAACAACACGCCGGCCGGCTTCGCGCTCGGTCATGCCACGGGCGACGCCAACGGCTGGTGCCAGTGGGCGCTATGGGCGTTCGGCGGCAAGGTCGTCAACGAGAAGAACGAGGTCGTGCTCGATGCGCCCGAGACGATCGCGGCGCTCGAATACGTCAAGCAGCTCTATGCGACGTTCATTCCGGGCGTGCTGTCGTGGAACGACTCGAACAACAACAAGGCCTTCCTCAACGGCGAGATCAGCCTCACCCTGAACGGCATCTCGATCTGGACCGTCGGCAAGACCTCTCCTGATCCGAAGCAGCAGGAGATCGCCAAGGACATGAACCACGCGCCGATGCCGGTCGGCCCCGTGGGCAAGCCGACCGAGCAGCAGAACATCCTGGTCTATTACGGCTACAAGCACTCGAAGTACCCGAAGGCCGTCAAGGAATACATCAAGTTCATGATGGACAAGGAGAACTACGACGCCTGGGAGGTCGCCTCCAACGGCTACGTCTCGCCGCCGCTCCCGGCCTACAATGACAACCCGGTCTGGACCTCCGACCCCAAGATCACGCCGTACCGCGACTGCCTCAAGCGCTGCCTGGACAACGGCTATGCCGGTGATCTCGGCTACGCCTCGGCCGCCGTCATGGGCGACTTCGTCGTGGTCGACATGTTCGCGGAAGCCGCCTCCGGCTCGGCCACGCCGCAGGAAGCTGCGAAACGCGCTGCCGAGCGCGCCAAGCGCTACTACCAGGTCTGATCCGCTACGGCGGCGGCGCTCACCTGCCGGGCGCCGCCGCCGTCGTTCTCTAAGGGGAGTCCGACATGGCCGTTATCGCCGAGCCCGTGGCCGCGCACGTCAAGCCCAGCAGTTTGTGGAGCAGGGCGTTCGAAAGCCGGAATTTTCTCGGCGCCATGTTCATGGTGCCGGCGATCGCCATCCTGATCCTGTTTCTGGCTTACCCGCTGGCGCTCGGATTCTGGCTCGGCATGACCGACACCAAGATCGGCGGCGTCGGCCGTTACATCGGCTTCCAGAACTTCGTCTCGCTGTCCAAGGACAGCGTGTTCTGGCTGTCGGTCTTCAACACCATTTTCTACACGGTGTTTGCGAGCATCGTGAAATTCGCGATCGGGCTTTATCTGGCCCTGCTGCTCAACGAGCGGCTGCCGTTCAAGTCGATGGTCCGCGCCATCGTGCTCTTGCCTTTCGTCGTGCCGACCGTGCTGTCGGCGATCGCGTTCTGGTGGATCTATGACAGCCAGTTTTCGATCGTCTCCTGGGTGCTGATCAAGGCCGGCCTTCTGAGCCACTACATCGATTTCCTCGGCGATCCCTGGAATGCCCGCTGGTCGGTCGTGATCGCCAATATCTGGCGGGGCGTGCCGTTCGTCGCCATCACGCTCTTGGCGGGATTGCAGACCATCTCCCCCTCGCTCTACGAGGCCGCGAATCTCGACGGCGCCACCAATTTGCAGCGCTTCCGCCACATCACGCTGCCGATGCTGTCGCCGATCATCGCGGTCGTGATGACGTTCTCGGTGCTGATGACGTTCACCGACTTCCAGCTGATCTACACCATCACCCGCGGCGGACCGATCAACGCCACGCATCTGATGGCGACGCTGTCGTTCCAGCGTGCGATCACGGGCGGCAATCTCGGCGAGGGCGCCGCGATCTCGAACGCGATGATCCCGTTCCTGGTCGCGGCAATCCTGTTGAGCTTCTTCGGACTTCAGCGGTCCCGCTGGCAGCAGGGCGGGAGGGACTGATCATGAGCACCGTAGACGACCAGAGCGTCGGAATGGACTACCTCGAGAGCTTCCCGCGGAAGTTTCTCCGGGTGTATCTCCCGCTCGGCCTGATCATCTTTTTCCTGCTGTTTCCGTTCTACTGGATGGCGGTGACGACGTTCAAACCCGACGCGGAAATGTACGATTACGAGAAGTACAATCCGTTCCTGATCGCCCATCCGACGCTCGAGCACGTCAAGAAGCTGTTCTTCGACACCGACTATCCGCTGTGGATGTGGAACACCGTGATCGTCTCGGTGTCCTCGACCTTCATCTCGCTGTTCGCCAGCGTCTGTGCGGCCTATGCGATCGAGCGTCTGCGCTACAAGGGCTCGCGCTATGTGGGCCTGGCGATCTTCCTCGGCTATCTCGTCCCGCCCTCGATCCTGTTCATTCCGCTCGCCGCGATCGTGTTTCAACTCGGCCTGTTCGACGGCAATCTCGCGCTGATCCTGACGTATCCGACCTTCCTGATTCCGTTCTGCACCTGGCTCCTGATGGGCTATTTCCGCACCATCCCTTACGAGCTCGAGGAATGCGCGCTGATCGACGGCGCGACGCGGCTGCAGATCCTGACCAAGATCACGCTGCCGCTGTCGCTGCCTGGGGTGATCTCGGCGGGAATCTTCGCCTTCACGTTGTCCTGGAACGAATTCATCTACGCGTTGACCTTCATCTCTTCATCGGAGAACAAGACCATTCCGGTCGGCGCCATCACCGAACTCGTCAACGGCGACGTCTACCATTGGGGCGCTCTGATGGCGGCGGCCCTGACTGGCTCGGTCCCCGTAGTTATCCTTTATTCCTTCTTCGTAGAGTACTATGTGTCGGCGATGACCGGCGCCGTGAAGGAATGATCGCGGGGCCTGCCTGAAAACGCGCCAAGAGGTTTCATGACGTTTCATGATGTTTCCGGTGCGGCGCGTTCCGGCCAATAAGAGGGAGTAGGCTCTTGCACATCCTGGTTCTGGGCGCAGCCGGCATGGTCGGCCGCAAATTGTGTGAACGGCTGTTGCGCGACGGCCGGCTCGGCAAGAGCGACATCACCAAATTGACCATGCATGACGTGGTCGAGCCCAGGAAACCGGAAAAAGCCGGTTTCCCGGTCGAGACCGTCTCGGGCGATTTTGCTGTCCCGGGTGCTGCCGAAAAGCTGATCGCCGGCCGGCCCGACGTGATCTTCCATCTCGCCGCCATCGTCTCGGGCGAAGCCGAGCTCGATTTCGACAAGGGCTACCGCATCAACCTCGACGGCACGCGGATGCTGCTCGATGCCATCAGGCTCGTCGGCGGCGGCTATAAGCCGCGCGTGGTGTTCACGTCCTCGATCGCAGTGTTCGGCGCGCCGTTCCCGGATGCGATCGGCGACGAGTTCTTCCATACGCCGCTCTTGAGCTACGGCACCCAGAAGGCGATCGGCGAGCTGCTGCTGGCGGATTATTCGCGCCGCGGCTTCCTCGACGGCATCGGCATCCGCCTGCCGACCATCTGCATCCGGCCGGGCCTGCCCAACAAGGCGGCATCGGGCTTCTTCTCCAACATCCTCCGCGAGCCGCTGGCCGGCAAGGAAGCAGTGCTTCCGGTGTCCGAGGATGTCCGCCACTGGCACGCCACGCCGCGCTCCGCCGTCGGCTTCCTGCTCCATGCCGGCACGATGGACCTGGCCAAGGTCGGTCCGCGCCGCAATTTGACCATGCCCGGCTTCTCGGCGACGGTCGGCGAGCAGATCGCTGCGCTGAGGCGCGTCGCCGGCGACAAGGTCGCCGCGCGCATCAAGCATGAGCTCGATCCGTTCATCGTCGGCATCGTTGGCGGCTGGCCGCGGAATTTCGAGGCCAAGCGAGCGCGCGAGCTCGGCTTCACCACCGAGGAGAAGACCTTCGACGATATCATCCGCATCCACATCGAGGACGAGCTCGGCGGCAATTTCGTCGCCTGATCGTTTCAGATGAATAGCATGGAAATGACGATGGCGAGCGTGGCTTGCATCGGTGAATGCATGGTCGAGCTCCGGCAGGCGCAGGGCGCCCAGTCTGGCGGGCAGGGTGGCGGGCTGTTTTCGCGGGGCTTCGGCGGCGACACCCTCAATACGGCCGTGTATCTGGCGCGGCTCGAGGTCAAGGTCGACTATTTCACCGCGCTCGGCGACGACGGCATGAGCGAAGAGATGATCGCGGCCTGGAATGCCGAGGGCGTTGGCACCCGGCGCGTGGTGCGGCTGCCGGGCAAGCTGCCCGGCCTCTACATGATCCAGCTCGATGCCGCCGGCGAGCGCCAGTTCTTCCACTGGCGCGACAGCGCGGCGGCGCGGCAGCTGATGAGCCTGCCGGAGACCGACGAGCTGCTCAACTCGCTGATGAGCTATGACGTCGTCTATCTCTCCGCGATCACGCTCTCGATCTACGATGCGGCCGGGCGCGATCGCCTGTTTGCGGCGATCAAGCGCGCGCGCCTGCTCGGCACGCGCTTCGTGTTCGACACCAATTTCCGTGCACGCGGCTGGCCCGATCGTGAGGTCGCGCGCGAGGTGTTTGCCACTGCCTTTTCGGCCGCCGACATCGTGCTGACCTCGACCGAGGATCTGCTCGCGCTCTATCCCGGCGAAAGCCGGGAGCAATTGATGGCGCGCATCCCGACATCAGAACTGGTGTTCCGCCTCGCCGAGCCCGTCAGTATGCTGCGCTTCCCCGGCGGGACCAGCGAGGTCCGCGCCGAACCAATGACCAAGCCGGTCGTTGACACCACGGCGGCCGGCGACAGCTTTGCGGCGGCCTATATTGCGGCCCGGCTTGGCGGCTCTGATCCGGTGGAGGCGGCCCAATCGGGACATCGCCTCGCCAGCCTCGTGATCTGCTATCCTGGCGCCATCATTCCGGGCTATGCCATGCCGCCGAAGAAGCGGCCCCGGCCGGCGACCACGCGACAAGCGACCAAGTGAAACGAACCTCCGAGATAAGATTCACGATATGACCACGACCGCCCAACAGAACCACCTCGTCGCGCTGTTCAAGGCCGCGACCGTCATTCCCGTCCTCACCATCGAGCGGATCCAGGATGCCGTGCCGCTGGCAAAAGCCCTGGTGGGCGGCGGCGTTCGCACGTTGGAGGTGACCCTGCGCACCCCCATTGCGATCGAAGCCGCGCGGGCGATCATGTCCGAGGTCCCCGACGCGGTCGTCGGCATCGGCACCATTCTCAATCCGGCCGATTTCACCCGTGTCGAGAAGCTCGGGGTGGCGTTCGGCATCAGCCCGGGCCTGACCCCGGATCTGCTCAAGGCCGCCACGCACAGTTCTTTGCCGTTCGCGCCGGGCATTGCGACGGCGTCCGAGCTGATGATGGCGCTGTCCTACGGCTTCGACGTCGCAAAGTTCTTCCCCGCCGAGCAGGCCGGCGGCATCAAGGGCCTCCGCTCGCTTGGCGGGCCATTTCCGAATGTGCGGTTCTGCCCGACCGGCGGCGTCGGCGAGGCCAATGCGGCGACCTGGCTTGCCGAGCCCAATGTGGTCGCGGTCGGCGGTTCCTGGCTGTGTCCCACGGCCGAGATCAAGGCCGGAAATTGGGCCGGCATAACTGCCATCTGCCAGCGCACCCTCCAGGCCCTTAAACCTGCGTGAAGTCTTGCCATCCCTGCGCTAAGACTTAGGTCAGCAAGAGACCGCCAGGGAGAGAAGATCATGACCGCCAGCATCGTCGGATGGGCGCACACGCCGTTCGGCAAGTTCGACACCGAAACCGTCGAAAGCCTCGTCACCCGCGTCGCCAATGAGGCGATCGCCGATGCCGGCATTTCGGCGTCCGACGTCGACGAGATCGTGCTCGGCCATTTCAACGCCGGCTTCTCGGCGCAGGATTTTACCGCCTCGCTGGTGCTCCAGGCCGACCCGAAGCTGCGCTTCAAGCCGGCGACCCGCGTCGAGAATGCCTGTGCGACCGGCTCCGCCGCCGTGCATCAGGGCCTGCGCGCGATCGCCGCAGGCGCGGCTCGAATCGTGCTGGTCGTCGGGGTCGAGCAGATGACCCGTACCCCGGGGGCGGAGATCGGCAAGAATCTCCTCAAGGCGTCTTACTTGCCGGAGGATGGCGACACGGTCGGCGGCTTTGCCGGCGTGTTCGGCAAGATCGCCAGCTCCTATTTCCAGAAATACGGCGACCAGTCCGATGCACTGGCGCTGATCGCGGCCAAGAACCACAAGAACGGCGTTGCCAATCCCTTCGCCCAGATGCGCAAGGATTTCGGCTTCGAGTTCTGCCGTGCCGAGAGCGAGAAGAATCCTTATGTCGCCGGTCCCTTGAAGCGCACCGATTGCTCGCTGGTGTCCGACGGCGCGGCTGCATTGGTGCTGGCCGATGCCGAGACCGCCAAGACCATGGGCAAGTCGGTCGGCTTCCGCGCCACCGCGCACGCCCAGGATTTCCTGCCGATGTCCAAGCGCGACATCCTCCAGTTCGAGGGTTGCACGGTGGCCTGGCAGCACGCGCTGGAAAAGGCGGGGGTGACGCTCAATGATCTCTCCTTCGTCGAGACCCATGACTGCTTCACCGTCGCCGAGCTGATCGAGTACGAAGCGATGGGCTTGACGCCGAGGGGGCAGGGCGCCCGCGCCATCAAGGAAGGCTGGACGCTCAAGGACGGCAAGCTGCCGGTCAATCCGTCCGGCGGCCTCAAGGCCAAGGGCCACCCGATCGGCGCCACCGGCGTCTCCATGCATGTGATGACCGCAATGCAGCTCGCGGGCCAAGCGCCCGACGGCATGCAGCTCAAAAATGCAAAACTCGGCGGCATCTTCAACATGGGCGGCGCGGCCGTTGCCAACTACGTCTCGGTGCTGGAGCCGCTGAAGTAGATCTGGTAGGGTGGGCAAAGGCGCACCTGCGCCGTGTCCACCCTTTTCTTGCGTTAGATCATGGTGGCCCGCTTCGCTTGGCCCACCCTACGGCTCCTGATTGATTGGCGAGACGCACATCATGAGCAACGACTACGACTATCTCTCGATGGATCAACTCAACGACCGCATTGCGATCCTCGAGGACAATATCCGCCAGCTGATCGAGCAGGCTGCCGCGGCCTCCGGCGAGCAGAACGAGTCGCGCATCGCCGATCGCATCAACCAGCAGAACGATGAGCTCGACCGTCTCGTGAAAATCCGCGAATCCCGCCAGAAGAAATAGCAGCCATCGCCGCATGCGGCCATACGCCGGCCGCCCTTGCGCGCGCTCGGTCGCTGCCTTTAGCTGGTCCGACATCGCGGGCCGCTTCGAATGCCCGCGCAATCGGGAGCGAACGCATGGGGCCGCTGAAGGGAATCAAGGTCGTCGATATGACCACCGTGCTGATGGGGCCCTATGCGACCCAGATGCTCGGCGATTACGGTGCCGACGTGATCAAGGTGGAATCGCTCGACGGCGACGTCACCCGGCTGATCGGCCCGATGCGGCACACCGGTATGGGTCCGGTGTTCCTCAATACCAACCGCAGCAAGCGCTCGATCTGCCTCGATCTGAAAAAGCCCGCGGGGCGCGACGCCGTGCTGCGGCTGCTGAAAGATGCCGACGTGCTCGTCTACAACGTCCGCCCGCAGGCGATGGCGCGGCTTCAACTCGGCTATGATGTCGTCTCCGCCATCAACCCGCGCCTCGTCTATGCCGGCGTGTTCGGCTTCGGTCAGGACGGGCCCTATGCCGCAAAGCCCGCCTATGACGACCTGATCCAGGGCGCGACCGCGCTGCCCGCCCTGATGGCGCAGACCGGCGACGGCGTGCCGCGCTACGTGCCCAACGCGCTGGTTGACCGCATCGTCGGTCTCACCGCCGTCGGCGCAATCTGCGCGAGCCTCGTGCATCGCGACCGCACAGGCCGCGGCCAGCGGGTCGATATCCCGATGTTCGAGACCATGGCCGGCTTCGTCATGGGCGACCATATGGGCGGGCTCACTTACGAGCCGCCGCTCGACAAGGGCGGCTATGCGCGCCATCTCTCGCGCGACCGCAGGCCCTACAAGACGTCGGACGGCTATCTCAGCGTCATCGTCTACAACGACAAGCAGTGGGAGAATTTCTTCGCGGCCACGGGGCGCACCGATCTGCGTGCCGATCCCAAATTCGCGACCTTCGCCGGCCGCGCCGCCAACATCGATATCGTCTACGCCGAACTCGCCCGCATCTTCGAGACGCGCACCACGGCCGACTGGATCGAGCTTCTGACCAAGGCCGACGTGCCCGTCATGCCGATGCATGATCTCGCGTCGATTCTGCACGATGAGCATCTCGAAGCGACAAATTTCTTCCCGGTGGTGAACCATCCGACCGAAGGGCGGATCCGCAGCATGAAGGTGACGGCGAGCTGGTCGGAGACCGAAGCCGAGACTGTCAGGCTCGCGCCACGGCTCAACGAGCATGGCGCGGAGATCCTGCGCGAGATCGGCTATTCCGCGGACGAGATCGCCGCCATGGTCCGGGACGGCGTCACGCGTTCGGTGCCGGAGCAGGAAGGGGCGTCATGAGCTTCGTCACCGGCGTCGGCCTCACACCTTTCGGCAAGCACGAAGGCTCATCCTCGCTCCACCTGATGAGCAAGGCCGCCCAACTCGCTCTCGACGACGCCGGGCTCAAGCGCACCGAGATCGACGGCATCCTTTGCGGTTACTCCACGGTCTCACCGCACATCATGCTCGCAACCGTGTTCGCCGAGCATTTCGGCATCCGGCCGTCTTACGCGCACGCCGTGCAGGTCGGCGGCGCGACGGGGCTCGCGATGACGATGCTCGCGCATCACCTCGTCGAGGCAGGCGTTGCGCGACACGTGCTCGTGGTCGCCGGCGAGAACCGCCTGACGGGACAGAGCCGCGACGCCTCGATCCAGGCGCTGGCGCAGGTCGGCCACCCCGATTACGAGGTGCCGCTCGGTCCGACCATTCCCGCCTATTACGGCCTCGTCGCCAGCAGGTACATGCACGAATACGGCGTGACCGAACAGGACCTCGCCGAATTCGCGGTGCTGATGCGCGCCCATGCCTGCACCCATCCCGGCGCGCAATTCCACGATCCCATTACCGTCGCTGACGTCATGGCCTCGAAGCCGGTGGCGATGCCGCTCAAATTACTCGACTGCTGCCCGGTCTCCGACGGCGGCGCTGCCTTCGTCATCAGCCGCGAGCGGACCGGCGAGGCCGGCGTGCGCATTCGCGGCTGCGCCCAGGCGCATACGCATCAGCACGTGACGGCCGCCCCCGCTCTTGGCGAGCTTGGTGCCGAGATCTCCATCGCCCGCGCCAAGGAGGCCACGGGGCTTGTGATCTCCGACGTGCGCTACGCCGCGATCTACGACAGCTTTACCATCACGCTCGCGATGCTGCTGGAAGACCTCGGTCTTGCCAAACGCGGCGAGGCGTCGGCGCGCGTAAGATCTGGCCATTTCAGCTGCGACGGCGCCCTGCCGCTCAACACCCATGGTGGCTTGCTCAGCTATGGCCATTGCGGCGTCGGCGGAGCCATGGCGCATCTGGTGGAGGCGCATTTGCAGATGACGGGGCGGGCGGCTACCCGTCAGGTCCGCGACGCGTCAATCGCGCTGCTCCACGGCGATGGCGGCGTGCTGTCGTCCCACGTCAGCATGTTTCTGGAGCGGGTGCGATGAGCGATCGCTTGGCGGACTGGACCAAGGGCGAACAGGCCATCACCTACCAGACCTGCAGCTCATGCGGCCATGTGCAATATTTCCATCGCGACTTCTGCGCCGCCTGTGGAAGCACAGGTCCGCGCGAGGCGCGCGCCAGCGGCAAGGGCAAGGTCTACGCCACCTCACTGGTGTGCCGTGCCGCTACGCCGGCAACCCGTGCGCACGTGCCCTACAACATCCTGCTGGTCGATTGCGCCGAGGGTTTTCGGATGATGGCCCATGGCGAGAATGATCTCGTCATTGGCGACGAGGTGATCGTGGGCTTCAAACCGTTTGCCGGTAAGCTGGTCCCGTTCTTTGTAAGGAAGCAGGAGAGGGATCCGTCATTCGGGGGCGGTCGAGAGACCGAGCCTGGAACGGGAATTCTGGGCCTGGCTTGTGCGAAGGCCACCCCGGAATGACGAAAACGCTGAAACTAACTCAACGCCCGTAGAACAAGATGCTGGCAATGACGAGCATCGCCATGACCGCCAGCATATGCACGAGCGCTTCCGAGGCGGCCCCCTTGGTGGCTTCCTTCATACCCTATTCTCCCTAGACTTGGGCGTGACGCATCGTTGCGTGGTGAGCGCTCAGACGGCCAACTGTTTTTACTCGGAACACCCCACTTCGAGTACTCACCGCAATCAAGTCCCCACGCGGCGAATATCGATTGTGCCAAGGTCGATCAGCAATGCGGCGGCATTTTGACTCGATAATGTTGCTCCCGAGGTCGGGCGCGAATACAGTTTCGGGGATCTGTTCCTGACAACGACAATAAGCATCAAAAGCTTCAAAGAAAAACGTCAGCAAAAGCTCGAGGCAAATCATGGCCCGCATCGACTACAGCGATCCCTCCAAGGCGTCCGACCGCACCCGCGAAATTCTCGAAAAGAATCGCAATGCCAACATCTTCCGCATGATGTCGCACTCGCCGAGCTATTTTGAGCAATACTGCCGTCTCGGCGGCGCAATCAGGCACAAGGGCGAGCTCGATCCCGTGCTGCGCGAGCTCGCGATCACGCGCACGGGAATTTTGTGCGAGGCGCCGTACGAGATCGTCGCGCACAAGCGCATCGGCAGGAATGTCGGCGTCACCGACGCGCAGAACGAGGCGCTGGAGAATTGGCAGGCTGCGAATTGTTTCGACGAAACGCAGCGCGCTGCGCTCGCTTTCACCGACGAGATCGTCAAGCTGAAGAAGCCGACGGATGCGACCTTCAGGGCGATCGCCGCGAAGCTGACACCGGCGGCCCTGGTCGAGCTCCAGCTGTCGGTCGGCTTCTACATCATGACCTCAAAGTTTTTGGAGACGTTTGAGATCGATCTCCAGCCCGTCACCGAAGTTGTGGGCTGATCCAGGCCTGGCTAGCGAGGGATGTCATGACGATCGACGAATATGCGGTCTGGGCCGCAACCATTTCGAAAGTCGACGAGCATCCGTCGAACGAGCGGCTCTCCTATCTCGGGCTGGGCCTCGCCGGTGAATCCGGCGAGGTCGCCGAGCACATTAAGAAGCTCCTGCGCGACAACTGGCTCGACAAGGCGGGGCTCGTCGAAGAACTCGGCGATGTCATCTACTACTGGGCCTGCCTGTGCGCCGCGACGGGCCAGCAGCCGTCCCAATTGCTGAATGCCAGTGCCGCCAAGATCAAGCGACGTATCAGCGAGGCTGCCAGCCGCTAACGCAAGATATGGGTTGAGGACGGGATCACCTCTCCCCGACGGCGAGAGGTGAGGGGGTCACGTCGACGTCAAGATATCGACCTTGGTGTTGGCGACGATCAGGCGATCGGCAAGCAGCTGGGCCAGATTGCGCATGATGCGCTCGCTCGCCCGCGGGTGCTGCCTGCGAAAACGCTCGAAATCTTTCAACGGCACCTCGAACGCAGTGGCCGCCATGTCCGCGAACACGTCCGCGGAGCGCGTCGCCTCGATCAGGGCCATCTCGCCGAAGGCCATGCCGGCGGTCAGCGTCGCCAGCCGTACGCCGTCGGGCAGGGTGACATGCACCGCGCCGCTGCGTAGGAAGAACAGGGCGTCGGCGGGATCGCCGGTCGTGAGGATCTTTGCGCCGGACTGATAGGTCCTGACGGTGCAGATCGAGGCGAGGTCCGTCAGCTCCTCGGCGTCAAGGCCGTCCAGCAATGGCTGCTCCGACAGCTCGGTGGTCTCGTGAAAATCGATCGAGCCGCCGTAGCGGTAGACGATCTGGTCTTCCGCCCATTCGATCGCCGTGTCGAGCAGATAGAAGTCGCGGACGTTCTTCAGCTCCGCCGTCCACTCGCGTAAGCTGTCCCATTCCCTGGAGGCGCGACGGACCCCTGAAATCACCACAGTGACATCAAGCGCGGCGAGCTCCTCGAAGGCTTCAGCGATCAGCCGGGCGCCGGCGCGGGTGGTGGAGGTCACGCGATGCAGGTCGAACACGACGATTTGCGGCCGTGGCTGCCCTGCGAGCCTGCGCGTCACGTAGTCGACGGCCGACAGCGACAGCACGCCGACCAGCTCGATCACACGCACAGCCTGCTCATGCGCGGCGAGGATGTCGCGCTCCTGCTGGCGGCGGACGCGGCGGGACGGGCTCTTGCCGATGTCGTAGTCGGCGATCACAGCGTTGCGCGCATCGTCGCTGCGGTTGAGCATGTGCAGGTCATAATGCGAGGACAGCGCCTCGCAGACCTTGATGCCGCGCAAGCTGTTGCCGTGCGAGTCGAGCTTCGGGGAATAGCTGCCGAGCCCGAGGCGGGCCGGAAGCGCGGCCAGGATGCCGCCGCCAACGCCGCTCTTGGCGGGGATGCCGATGCGGTAAATCCACTCGCCGGCATAATCGTACATGCCCGAAGACGTCATCACCGACAGCGTGCGCGAGATCGCATACGGCGTCAGCACCTGCTCGCCGGTGACAGGATTGACGCCGCGATTGGCGAGCGTCGCCGCCATCACGGCGATGTCGCGCGCAGTCACCAGCACGGCGCATTGCCGGAAATAGACGTCGAGCACGCCGGCGACATTGTCGGAGATCACCGCATTGGTCTTGAGGAGATAAGCGATGGCGCGGTTGCGGTCGCCGGTCTGGCTCTCGGAGGTGTAGACGGCCTCATCGACGGCGAGGTCGCGCCCGGCAAAGCGGCTGAGAGCGAGCCGGATCTGCTCGAAGGCTTCTTCGCCCTTGCTCGCATGGATCAGCCCGGTGCAGGCGATCGCGCCGGCATTGACCATGGGATTGAACGGATGGTTCTCGGCGTTGAGCCGGATCGAGTTGAAGGGATCGCCGGAAGGTTCGACGCCGATCGCGCTCTCGACCTTGTTCGCACCGAGCAGATCCAGCGCCAGCGCGAACACGAATGGCTTTGACATCGACTGGATGGTGAAGGGCACCCTGGAGTCGCCGACCTCGTAGACATGGCCGTCCAGCGTTGCGAGGCTGATGCCAAAATGGGCAGGATCGGCCTTGCTCAACTCGGGAATATAATCCGCGACATGGCCCGCGGTCTCCGCGGAGAATTCGTTGAGGCATGCGTCGAGAAACCGCAGCAGCGGCGGCTTCGACCGGGTCCAGGCAGAGGCGGGGAACGGTTGCGCTATCATCGCGTCACTTGTGCAACGCAATCCTGGCATGCGCAAGCTGCTCGGTCCCATCTAAATGCCTAGTGCAAGCTGTCGCGCACCGTCGCGAGACCCTGTGATTCAGAATGTCGCGGATGAAATTGAGGTGCCTCCTCAGCTCGCGACGATCGCAATCGCTTGGCCTTCGGCAACAAGGTCATCGATCTTCACGAGCAGTGATTTGAGCGTGCCCGATACGGGCGAGGGCACCGGTATCTCCATCTTCATGGCTTCGACGAGCACAATTTCGTCGCCATCGCCAACGGTTCCTCCAACTTGCACGGGAGTTGCGCAGACGCGGCCGGCGACCTCCGTGATGATCTTAATTTCTGGCATGCCATCGCCTTTTTGTTGTCGTCGCAAAATGCCTGAGGTAGCGTCGTTCACAAAGTGGAATTTAATTCCGCAGAGCGGAACAAACGGTAGGGATCATGGGACGACGTTCGGAGCGGTTGAGCAGGCAAGGTGCACTCGCTGGCGATGCTGGTGAAGGTGATGTCATTCAGGTCGTGTCGCGCGCGTTCGACGTGTTGCGATGCTTCGAGGGCCACGAGGCGAGGCTCGGCAATCTCGAGATTTCGAATCGCTGCGGCTTGCCGCGCTCGACGGTGTCGCGGCTCACGCACACGCTGACCCGGATGGGCCAGCTCGTGTATCTGCCGCGCGACCAGAAATATCGAATCGGTCCGAGCGCGGTGGCGATGAGCGCCTCGATGATGAAAGGCGCGCAGCTGCGCAGCATGATCCGGCAGCGGCTGCAGGAAGTCGCGGAGCAATTGCCTGGTACGGTCGGCTTCGTCGTGCCCGATCGATTCCATCTCGTCTACCTCCAGTTCGCGCGCTCGGCCTCCGCGCTCGGCTTGCACGAGGGTACCGGCAGCCGCATCTCGATGGCCTCGACCGCCGCGGGCGCGGCCTATACGGCGGCCTTGTCGCCTGACGTCGGCGACGCCTTCATCAACGAGATGGAGCGCGAAGCGCCCGAGGCTGCAAGGATCCTGCGGCCCCGCATCGAGGCCAACAGGCAGTCGCTGCGCGAGCGCGGCTATGTCGTGGCCTGCGGCCTGTGGAGCCCGCACATCAACGGACTCGCGGTGCCGATCTGGTCGCCGCAGTATCAGACCTTCGTGGTCATCACGATCGGCCTTCTCTCGGCGATGTATGACGAGCAGCGTCTGCATGCCGAGGTCGCGCCGCGGATGACAGCGCTCGGCCGCTCGCTCGGCAGTCTGCTCGAAGGCGCCGAAGGCGACGTTTTCAACAACAGGATCTCGCGCAAGCCGGTCGCAATCGCCGTGCACAACAATAACAAGCCGATGAGCTCGGAGGGAGTGAATGAACTGGAAGCCGGAACTCGACGAGCTCGCCCGGCGCGAAGCCTTCGCGCGGGAGATGGGCGGCGTTGACAAGGTCAAGCGACAGCATGACCAGGGACGGCTGACTGTTCGGGAGCGTATCGACAAACTGATCGACAAGGGCAGCTTCCACGAGATCGGTGCCGTGTCCGGTATCGGTGAGTATGATCCGCTAGGCGAGCTGAAGACGGTGACGCCGGCGAACTGCGTGTTTGGCCGCGCGCGCGTCGACGGCCGAACGGTGGTGGTCGTCGGCGACGATTTCACCGTGCGCGGCGGCTCGGCGGACGCCTCGATCTCGGCAAAGCCGCTGATGGCGGAAGAGATGGCGCACGATTTCCGCCTGCCCATCATACGGCTCATCGAAGGCTCCGGCGGCGGCGGCTCGGTCAAGACCATCGAGACCAAAGGTGCGGCGAATTTGCCCGGAGGCATCGGCGGCACCCGCTGGTATCGCTTCACGACGGAAAACCTGTCGCGCGTGCCTGTTGTCGCGCTCGGCCTCGGCTCGGTTGCGGGTTTAGGTGCCGCGCGCCTTGCCGCCAGCCACTATTCCATCATGACGCGGACGTCGGCGATGTTCGTCGCGGGGCCGCCGGTGGTGAAGGCCTTGGGCCAGAACCTCTCGAAGGAAGAGCTTGGCGGCGCCGACATCCAGACTCGCGCCGGCGCGGTCGATCATGCCGTCGACACCGAGGAGGAGGCCTTTGCCTGTGCGCGGCGCTTCCTCTCTTATCTGCCGTCATCGGTCTACGAGCTGCCGCCGACCTTGCCCTGCACTGATGATCCGGAGCGCAGCGAAGAGGCGCTGATGAATGCGGTGCCGCGCAACCGCAAGCAGGTCTACAAGATGCGCCCTGTCATCGAGCAGGTCGTCGACAAGGGCTCGTTCTTCGAGGTGGCCGGCAATTTCGGCAAGCCCGTTATCGTTGGTCTTGCACGACTCGAAGGCAGGGCGGTGATGCTGCTTGCCAGCGACAGCTTCCACTATGGCGGCTCCTGGACCGCGGATGCCTGCCAGAAGGTGGTGCGCTGGGTGGATTTCGCCGAGACCTTCCACCTCCCGATCGTCTATCTCATGGACTGCCCTGGCTTCATGATCGGCCTCGATGCAGAAAAGGCGGCCACCATCCGTCACGGCGTGCGCGCCATGGCGGCGGTCAACCAGACTACCGTGCCCTGGTGCACCGTGATCCTGCGCAACGCGTTTGGTGTGGCTGGAGTCGTGCACCAGCCCGCCGACCGCTTCTCGATCCGCTACGCCTGGCCGTCGGCCTATTGGGGCTCGCTGCCGCTCGAAGGCGGCATCGAGGCCGCCTACCGCGCCGACATCGACGCGGCCGAGGACAAGGCGGCGAAGCTGAACGAGATCCAGGAGCGGTTGAACAAGCTGCGCTCGCCGTTCCGCTCGGCCGAGAAATTCTGGGTCGAGGAGATCATCGATCCCAGGAAGACGCGCCCACTGCTCTGCGAGTTCGCGCGTCTCGCCGAGCCGCTGCGCAAGGCGGGCCCGCCGCAGAATTTTTCGATTCGACCGTAACGCCCCGGTAAAAAAGCGCGATGCCGGGAACGATATTCGGCGTGCCGCATTCAACGCGAATGAGGAACCTGTCTTTCGCATCGGCGCTCTCGCCGCCGCGCTGGTTTTCCTCGTGATTTGGCTGGGCCAGCACGAACGGCACGCGTCGATCGAGCGCCTCGAGAATTGGGAGCTTCGGTCACCGTCTCAGCGCTAGCGGCGACGTCGTGATTCGATGCAAAGGGGCAGTCGTCGTGCCCGCTACTGGTGCGCAAGGCGCACCTGATCACATGTTGCAAGTGTTCGAAACGCGGCGGGCAATCGTTCTTACTCTGCGAGTTAATCATTCCGCTCGCAACGTGTGGCATATGAGGATGGACGATGCCGGCTCATAATTGCAGCCATTTTCGGCCGTCCTTTAGGCCCATTTCAGCCAAACTGCTATTGGTTTCTCATCGCCGGGGTAGGGCTTCGCATTTGGAGTCCTGCAATGTTCAAGTCAGTATTTTCTGCGTGTCTCTTCGTTATCATTAGCTCTATCGCTTCAGAAGCAAGACCCTACCACATCGTTCGAGCGACTGAATGCAATGTCGTCATGCCTTGCGACTTCTCGAATGTGCAAGCGCGTCGCGAGCACGTGTCCAGGTACACACTGCAAGCCTACCGTTCAAAACAACTCACGGCTGACGTCGCCGGCGCCGCCACAGTTGTGACCGTCTCCGGCGCTCGGATCGTCGGCGGCCGGCCGGCCGGTTGCCCTTCGGCCTTCTGCGGCTGCGGCGCGTCGCTGCGCGTGTTCGGACGCATCGTGCCGGAGCTAAATCTCGCAGCCAACTGGCTGCGCTTTCCGCGCACCGCGCCGGCCCCGGGAATGGTCGCGGCGCGTCGCGGCCATGTCTTCGTTCTGGAGCAGTCCCTCGGAGGCGACATGTGGATGGCGTACGACGCCAATTCGGGCGGTCACGCAACGCGCATGCATGCGCGTTCGCTGCGGGGCTACACTATCGTCAACCCGCGCGCCTCGATGAGTTGAGAGCGAGTTGAGGGAATGGTGAGGTGCCCCGGCCCAATCACACCCGGAGCACCTTGCCGGGATTCATGATGTTCTGCGGATCGAGCGCGCGCTTGATGGTGCGCATGATGTCGAGTTCGGTCTTCGACCGGTAGTGGCTGAGTTCGTCGAGCTTCTCGATGCCGATGCCGTGCTCCGCCGAGATCGAGCCGCCCATGGAGGTGACGAGATCGTTCACGGCGCGCGTGAGGGCGGCGGTGTACTGGTTCAGTGTCGGCTGATCCATGCCGATTGGCCCCATGAACGAGAAATGCAGGTTGCCGTCGCCGATGTGCCCCAGAGGGTAGGGCCGAATGCTCGGGAGAATGTCGAGCACGGCCTTGAGCCCCTTGTCGATGAATTCGGGAATCCGGGAGATTGCGACGGATATGTCGTAGCTGATGCCAGGACCCTCGGCGCGGGAGGCCTCCGCCATGGCTTCCCGGATGCGCCACATGTTGCGCGATTGGCTGACGGTCTGCGCGATCACCGCGTCGAGCACGCGACCGGCCTCGAGTTGATCGGCGAGAAACGCCTCCAGCTTCTCCGACATGCCATCAGCTCCGTCTTGCCGTGCGCGCGAAGACGACCATTCAAGCAGCAGATACCACGGCGTATCCGCCTTGAGCGGATCCTGGACGCCCGGAATATGGCGCATCACGAGGTCGACCGCGGCGCGGCTCAGCAGCTCGCAGGATCCGACATTGTCCTCGGAGGCCGCATGCGCCTCAGACAGGATCTCGAGCGCGGCGCGCGGATCGCGAACGGCCAGCCACGCGGTGCAGACGTCCTTCGGCGCCGGCCACAGCTTGACCACGGCCTTCGTGATGATGCCGAGCGTTCCCTCCGCGCCCATGAAGAGATGCTTGAGGTCGTAGCCGGTGTTGTCCTTCTTCAAGGCACGCAGTCCGTCCCAGACGTCGCCATTGGGCAAGACGACCTCGAGGCCCAGCACGAGATTGCGGGCGTTGCCGTAGCGCAGCACCTGCACGCCGCCCGCATTGGTCGAGAGATTGCCCCCGATCATGCAGGAGCCCTGGGCACCAAGGCTGAGCGGCAGGAATCTGTCGTGACTGGCCGCTGTCTCCTGCAGCGTCTGCAAGACGCAGCCGGCCTCGACCGTCATCGCATAGCCCACGGGATCGACGTCCAGCACGCGGTTCATCCGGCCGAGCGACAGCACGATGCCTGTATGCGCCGGCCAGGGCGTGGCGCCGCCCATCAGTCCGGTGTTGCCGCCCTGCGGCACGATCGCGACGCCGTGCGCATTGCAGAGCCGGACGACCTTCGAGACCTCCTCGGTGCTGCCGGGACGTACGACCGCGCCGGCGCTGCCGAACAGCTGCCCGCGCCAATCCGTGACGAACGGCTGCTTGCCGTGCTCATCCTCGATGAAACCCTTCTCGCCCACGATCGCGCGCAACGCGTCGCGGAGCTGGGCGGTCAAAGGAGCGGTTGGAATGGCAGGGACGGGCGACGGAAAGGCGGTCGGCATCTTGTTTCCTCTGGCGCATCTTGGTGTGCACTGCGCGCGAAGCGCTTGAGGAGCATTGTCCACGTTTGGGACGGGAAGTCTAACGGCAATATCGGCAACGTCAGGACAATTTCCCGCAACGTCTCTCAACGCCAACATCCTGCGGCCGCGAGAACCCAAGGTCCTCCGGATACCCCGGCTTCAGCTGCACGGATACTGCACGACCGAGGAAACGCGCGGATACAGGTAGTAGCTCTCGCTGATCGGCATGGTCCCGCTGATCGTATAGCCAAGGTTGGGGGTGTATTGGTACGTGACCTCGCCGAGCAGCAACGATACATTGGAGGGCGAGGGGGTGCCGAGGGCCGTTGGCAGAGTGATCGGCTGAGCTACCGGGCGTGGGGTGCCGTTGAGCGCTTTGCTCCAGGTCACGGTCGCTTTGCCGTTGGCGTCCGTGGATACTTCCGACACGACGACCGTCGTGTTCGCCGAAGAATAGGGTGCGATCGTCGCCGCCGACGCGCCAAGCATGGCGCTCAGCGTCGTGTCGGTGACGCATGCGTTTCGTGACACCAGATCCACGACCGTGTGGGCAGTTTCACTGACCTTGACGCTGATCGCCATCCCGTTGCCGAGCTCGACGCCGCCCACATAGAGCAGCAGCATGAACGGCACCACGATGGCGAACTCCGTCGCGGCCACGGCGCGCGTGTCCACCCAGAAGTTCCGCATGCGATGAGGCGTCCGGCTCATGAGTTGACAAAAGCCTCGTTCATGAAAGCCGTGGACGACATGATCAGGCGGCTGCTGTTATTCGGCTGGTTTGCCAGAGTGAAGCCGAGTGGACCCAGGAAAACCGGCCACAGATACATCACCCGCACGACCACGATGTCGCCCTGATTGCCGGGGTTGAATTGCCAGACATTCGTCACCTTTCCATTGCCGTCGTAGGTGAGGGTTGGCAGGGCCGTGTTGGTCGAGCTCCATGAGTTGGCAACCTGGACGTCGATCATCAGGCCGCTGCAGTTGAACAGGATCACGACGTTGGAGCAGACCGCGCTGGCAAACTGGGCCTGGGTCATGCCCTGGGCCTGCGCCTGCCCCGTCAGGATCGCCCGGCTCGATTGGTTCACCACCTGTTCCAGGAGCTGCTGCGCAAAGAAAACCAGGAAGGTCTGGATGATCGCGACCAGCAAGGCGATGAAGGCCGGGGCGATCAGCGCGAACTCGACCGCGGTTGCGCCTTTCCGGTCGGCAAAGAACGCGCGCCAGCGGCGGCGGCGTCTGGTTGTGGGCACGGCGTGCGTGGCGGTCATGTTTGCTTTCTCTATTGAGTCAGGCGGGGGTCGGACGCGACCTTGAGGAATAGAGCCTGGAGAGCGCTGGTGATGTCGCCGTTGGTCGACACCTTCTGATACAAATCGGGCGATGAGGCGCAGGTTTGCAGGTTTGTCTCGATCTGGCTGGTCGAGCCGGTGGACGTTCCATTGAAGGGGTAGATCCAGCTATCGTACCAGTTGTTCGTTTTATGGAGCGCCGCGTCGTCATACTCTGTGTAAAGCACGGCGATGCGGATCTTCCTGTTCTTGATGGTGGTGCAGATCGTGGGGTCGAGCGGCTGCTGGCAGCGCTTGCCAGTGAGAGTCTTGTTGCAGGAGCCCGTGTATGCGTCGGTCGTAATGTTCACGTCTTCAACGCCGTCGGTCACGAGGAACACCACTTCCTGTGGCGTATCGTTGGTGACGTTGGTGCCGTTCCCCGGATTCGGCATGATCTTGTTGAGACCGCTCAATGCGCCCGCGATGCTGGTGTCGGCGTCGCTATTGTTGTTCGACGATGTCAGCCAGTTGTTCTTGTAGACTGGCAGGACCGCAATGTTGTTGGCGTAATTCTGGATGGTCGCTACCGTGTAGCTGGTTGTCGAGTTGGGCGTCACGGGAGTTTGCACCACCCCCGGCTTTCCGGAAGGCGCGAAGATCGGCGAGCTGCTGTTCAACTGCCAATCAAACGTATAGATCGCGACCCCATAGGTATTTCGATTGGTGGTCGATACGCTTTGTGCTGTCGTCATCAGGGATTGGACGGCCTGCTTGACACGGTCGATGCGTAATGTAACGCCGAGATTGCGGGCAAGCTGGTAGTTGTCAATTCCGCCTGGATTGCCCAGATTGTCTGCGGCGGGATTGGTTTCGTGGCATGCGAATCCGCACCCTTTGTACCCGCTCGAGTCGACCTGATTTTGCGTGTTGGCGATCAGCTTGCTGATGTCGGCCGATGTCGCGCCGATAGCCATGGAAGGCGAGTCGTCCAGCAAGAGATAGAAGTTGATGTTGGGGGCGCCCTGGTTGCGTGCCAATGACTGACCTGTGAACGGCCAGTTTGCCTGTTTGAGCACGCTCGGGAAGGCATTGTTCGCCGTCGCGTTATAGCAAATCTGAACGTTGCGAACGACTTGGTTGTTCGAGTTGACGGGGTCAGCATAGACTGCGTCCACGCCGGGGCAGGCGGCGTAAGTACAGTATCCCGTCGTGGCATCGGGTTTGCTGCAGTTGACAGCGACCGTGAGATTTGGCTGCGCCGGCAAGTTGTTGTTGCTCACCAGAGCATTCGCCGTGACGTTGAAGACGTTCTTCGCCGCGGTCTGCGCCGCCTGCGGGCTCTGCTGCATCATTGCCGAGGTGACTGTGGCGACGGCGGCAGCGTCGCTGGCCGAGTCGAGGTTCACCTTCATGTGTTGCGTATGCGTGTAGTCCAGCGCCATGCCCAGCAGAAAGATGGTCGGAACCATCACCAGCGCAAAGATCACGGCGACGTTGGCCTTGCGATCTCTGGCAAAACGACACAACCAAGCGCGGAGCATGATCTTCATCCTAATCGCCTGAGTCGCGGCAAAGGCAATTTTCTCTGGCTTATCAAGGACCGAGGAACGCGACCGGGCGGCCTCTGCGGGCTTCTCGGCAGAGCGGAACTTTGAATGTGGGCCGTTAAGCAAGGCTTACGCGGATCGCGCGAACATGGGCCGCCGAAATCCGCCGTTGCCGGATTGAACGGCATCATTAACGAGGGCTAAACGCAGCCAGGACAATTAAAGCGAGCTGTTACGGAAGACTGGCTGGGCTCGCGCGACCTGATCGATCCCGTGATGGGCCGGCGGCATTGCGGGCCGCTCCGGCCGCCAGCAAGCGGTCGGTTGCGCGAGCAGGATCTTGCTTGCGGCCTAAAATTTCAGCGTCGTTCGCAGACCTAGCACCGCAGCGTTCTTGAGCGCCTTGCCCGGCATTGGTCCCAAGGGGTCGGTCGCCCCTCCGCCGGGATGGATGATGTATTGGAAATTCGGCTGAAGGGTCCAGCCATCGCGTAGCTGATACTGGTAGACGGCCGTCAAAAGTCCTTCGAAGCTGCGCGCCGGCCAGGATGGCCCGACCATCGCCCGATAGTCGGCGTCGAGCGCCTGGGCTCGCTTCGAGACGTGGGCGTAACCAGCCGCGATGCCGAACTTGTCGTCGGGACGCTTGTCGCTCAGTCCGATCAACTCGAACCCGGCGTCCGCATAGAGATCGATCAGGTTGCGGTCGGCCGGCGCACCCGAGACGCGGGCGAACACGCCGATTCCGCGATCGTCGCTCTTCGGCACGCGATAGAGCTGCTGCTCGAAGACGGCCCATCCTCCGACATCACCCGCCAACATGAGGGGCGTACCGCTGCTGGTCGCAGCGGCGAGTGACACTCCATTGTTGGCAAGTTGCAGATCGGAAAACGATCCGAAGTGACGCCAGCCACCGAGCTTGATTTGCCCCGTCAGATTGGGATCGCCCTTTTTGTTGTTCCAGGCATACTGGATCTGGCCAAGGAGAAGGGGTGGATCGTTGACGCGGAAATTGACGCCGTAACGGTCGCGCTCTTGCGGATCGCCGGGACCAGGGCCCGCCTGGTTGCCGTCGAACACGCCGCCAAGCACAGACAGGTGATCCGTCACGTTGACCAGCAGGCGGGTGCCCATCGCGGCCAGTGGCGGTGAAGGGCCCCCGCTTGGCAGGTCCAGCGATGTGATCGCCGGCCAGCCCATCGAGGCGTTGGTAAAGACGTCCGTGTATTTCGTATTGAAGAACTCGCTGTCGGCGGCAAGCTGACCGAACTTGAGCGAGACCTTCTTGTCGCCCCACTGCTTCTCGAAATAGGCTTCGTACAAGCGGGTGGACGGCAGCGCTTCAATGCCGCTGACGACCAGGAAATTGCCGAGATAATTGCGCGACAAGCCCTCGCCGTGAATCTGGAACATGTTGGCGTGAAAGGTCAGCTTGTCGATTCCGGCGAGCTTCTGCAGGTCGACGTCGACCGCGAGATTAAGCCGGCCTTCGTAGATCACACCTTGCTTGAGGCCGCCCGTGACATTTCCGAGCGTCTCGCCGATGTAGGTCGCGGCAAACTTGACTCCATGTTTTTCGAAGGGGTTTGGCAGAAGCCCAAGCGTCTTTTCCTCAACGGTGCTTTCGCCGGTATCGGGATCGGCGGGCTTGTCGTCATCGGTTTTCTTGTCGTCCTGTGCGACAGTGTGCGATCCTGCAAGCAGGCTCGCAAAAGCCGTGGCCTGTATCAGGCACTTGGCTGACCTGCTCAGCTTGAATCGCAACAAGATGCGGCCCCCTGGAATGGAAGGATGCGCGACCACTCAAGGGGCGCCCCCGCCGAGGGTACAGTGGCACCTGATGGGCTTCCGCGCACCTAACATTTGTTGATGTTCCGGCGTTTTAACTGGACAAACGTTTAATGGTCTTCACGGCGTGCCGGGGTCCGCGCCAGCCCAGGAACTCGAGCTCCTTGTTCTCGAGCACGTTGGTGGCACGGAAGAACTCTTCGAGTTCACCTCGCGCGCGCGAAGGCAGATGGCGGATGTCCCGCAGGTCCGTTTCGAGCGGCGATCGATCGGGTACCGCGAACACGCGATCATTGCGCTCCCTCTTGCCCTTGCTTTTCTGCTCCATCTCGAGAATGCCGATCGGTTTGCATTTGAGGACGACGCCAGGATACGTGCGCGCATCATGTATGATCAGGACGTCGAGGGGATCTCCATCCGGAGCTTTGGTCGAAGGGATGAAGCCCCAATCATAGGGATAGCTGAGCCCCGCCATCAGCGGTTTCGCGAGGGTGAAAATGTGGAATTTCGGATCGAAGTCCAGCTTGCATGTGCTCGCGCGGGGAGTTTCAACGACCGCGAACACGTGGTCGTCGTCCGCCCATGTCGGAAGCTTCAGGACGTTCGTCATCTCGTACTCTTTCCGTACACTCTCATACCTCCGGTTCTCTAAGAACTGAAGCACGTCAACGATCGTTCCAGATTTCATCGATTGGATCGCCACGGACAGATTCGGTTCTGGGACCCGTCAGCGACAGGATGACGTTGCCGTTCCGATCGAGGGAGATCGTATGGTCGAAGCTGCGGAGACCATTTTCCAGGGCGAGGAAGATGGCGCAGACGCCGGATGACGGCCCGATCATGGCCAAAGGACACGATGGGAGGAACGATTTCCGGCGCGCCGCATTCAACGCGTATGAGGAACCTATATTTCGGCATCAGCGCTCTCGCTGGTGCGCTGGTTCTCTTCACGATCTGGCTGGGCCAGCATGAACGGCAAGCCTCGATCGAGCGCCTTGAGCAATGGGAGCTTCGGTCTCCGGCTAAGCCCTAGCGGCGACGAGCATGTCACTACCGCCGGTTCGGCGGCGGCAGTGACGTGGAGATCGATGATGAGCGCTTGACGGTCAACGTTTGGGGAGTGACGCCATGACCTCGCCCGCGTCTCCGTCCTCGAGGCAAGGCGTGACTGTCAATGGAAGCAGGTCAGACCATTGCGCGAGCCAACGATACATGGCTTTCGGATCACTCGATTCAGAGATCGCAAATCCCTGTCCATTCATGCCATGCCAGCGACCGAGCATCCTGACGCCCTCCGGGGGCGCGCCACCGGTCTCCAGAAAGCGGGCGACGGCTGCGTTGAAGGTTCCTTGGGGTACGCTCCAGGTGGTTATGAATTTCATGCGATTCTCCCATGACTAGAATTATCGGATGAATGTCGCGGCTGTGCCGCTTAGGCACGATAGCGCCGGCGTCTCGAATGACAACGGCGAATGAACAGGTGCGTCGGTTTGATCCAGTTGCCGTAAGACGCTATTTGCCGTCGTTCCAGATGTCGGTGGTCAGCTTCCAGTCCTCCCCGACTTTCTCCCACACGACGACATATTTTCCGCTCACCTCCTGCGGGGAGGCTCCCTTGGTCTTCAATACGAACGTGCCGATCTCGCGTGCCGCGGAAGAGCCTAGCGGTCTGACATCCAGCGTTGTGAGCTTCGGATCGGTGACTTGTTCAGCCATGCTTTTCCACATTGCCTCGATGGCCGTTCGGCCCTTCACCATCGCGGACCCCGGTGGCAATGCGATCGCATCCGCGCTGTAGAGGGACGCAATCCCGGAAAAATCGCCCTTGTTGAACAGTTCGAGCCACTTCGCATTGTTCGCGTCGATCTCGGCCTTCTGAGCCAAAGCCGGCGCGCTCAACGAGATCACGATTGTCGTCGCTAATGCTATGTTGCGCATGATCATCTCCAGACCAATGTACGATGCGGATGCAGGGCAGTCGCCAGTCTCGACAGAGGATGCGTTGAATGACGCATCCCAACCCCGGGGCAGGCGCGACAGCAATTCCGGGGAATTACCGTCAGCACCATTGACGAAGCTGCGCAGTGGATTGCAAGCGCTCGCGCCCGGCCTTGCCTGCGCCCGTTCTCAAGAGAGGGGCGAAGAAGAGAGCGAAGCTCGGGCGAAATGAGCCGCGAGATAGCGGACGTGTGTCCCGGCCGGAGTGCTAGGCCATCGCGGGTTTCGCCTGTGGCTTCGGCTGTCGCGACAACGCCAGCACGATCAGAGAAGCGAACACGCAGAGCGCGCCGGCGATAAAGAAGGCAGGCAAATAGCTCTGCAGCAGCGTCCGCGACAGGCCCGCGCCGAATGCTGCGGTGCCGGCGCCGAGCTGATGGCCGGCGAAGATCCAGCCGAACACCAGGTTGGCGCGCTCGGGTCCGAATTTCTGCGCGGTGAGGCGCACCGTGGGCGGCACCGTCGCGATCCAGTCAAGGCCGTAGAACATCGCGAAGAGCGACAGGCCATAGAACGAGAAATCGCTGAACGGCAGGAAGATCAGCGAGAGCCCGCGCAGGCCATAGTACCAGAACAGGAGATAGCGATTGTCGTAGCGGTCCGACAGCCAGCCCGACATGATGGTGCCGAAGAAATCGAAGATGCCCATCGCCGCCAGCAGGCTTGCGGCCTGAACCTGCGGGATGCCGAAATCGAGGCACATCGGGATCAGGTGCACCTGCACGAGCCCGTTGGTCGAGGCGCCGCAGACGAAGAACGTCGCAAACAGTATCCAGAACGCAGATGACTTCGAGGCATCGCGCAGCGTGCCGAGCGCGACTGCCGTGATCGAGCCGTTGCTCACCGGCGGAGCGGGCAAGGGCTCGGTGCCTTCGTCGCCGAAGGGACGCAGGCCCACATCGCTCGGCCGGTCGCGCATCACGAGCGCGACGGCGGTCGCCGAGACGCCGAGCATGATGCAGACGAAGCCGAGCGCGAGGCGCCACCCGTAACGTTCGGTCAGGCTTGCGAGCAGCGGCAAAAACACGAGCTGGCCGGTGGCGACGCTCGCAGTCATGAGGCCGATGACCAGGCCCCGGCGCGCCGCAAACCAGCGCGTCGCGATGGTGGCGCCGAGCACCAGCGCGGTCATGCCGGTGCCGATGCCGATCACCACGCCCCACAGCGCCACGAGCTGCCAGACTTGCGTCATGCCGAGCGAGAGCACCAGCGCGGAGACGACGATGAGCTGCGCGGTCAGGGTGACGTTGCGCAGGCCGTAGCGATTGAGGAGGGCGGCGGCGAACGGCGCCATCAGCCCGAACAGGATGAAGCGGATCGACAGCGCCGAGGAGATTTCAGCCGTGCTCCAGCCGAACTCCTTCTGCAAGGGAACGATGAATACGCCGGGCGCGCCGACGGTGCCGGCGCTGATCAGCGCGGCGAAGAAGGTCACGCCGACCATCACCCAGCCATAATGGATGTTGCGACGGCCGAGTGCGGCCGAAAGCCAGTTCGAGATCATTGCCCCTCAATCCAGGTTGGCGGGGTCAGGGACACCCGCGTCATCGTTGCAGTCTGGCACGGGAACGGGAAGTCTGAAATGACGGACTTCCCTCATTTTCGGACTTCAGCGCGTCAGAGTGCGGGACGCTCCACCGCGATCGCAGTGGCCTCGCCGCCGCCGATGCAAAGCGCCGCGACGCCGCGCTTGAGGTTGTTGGCCTCGAGCGCATGCAGCAGCGTTACGATCAGCCGCGCGCCGGTGGCGCCAATGGGATGACCGAGCGCGCAAGCGCCGCCGTTGATGTTGAGCTTGTCACGGGGAATGCCGAGGTCGCGCTGCGCCGCCATCGCCACCACGGCAAAGGCCTCGTTGATCTCGAACAGGTCGACGTCACCGGCGCTCCAGCCGACCTTGTCGAGCAGCTTTCGGATCGCCGGGATCGGCGCCGTGGTGAACCATTGCGGCTCCTGGCTGTGGGTGGCATGGCCCTTGATCTCGGCAATCGCTTGCAGGCCATTGCGATCGGCGAGCGACCGCTTCGTCAGCACCAGCGCTGCGGCGCCGTCGGCGTTGGCGGAGGAGGCCGCCGGCGTGATGGTGCCATTGGCGCGGAAGGCCGGCTTCAGTCCGGGGATCTTGGCCGGATCGACCTTCAGCGGATGCTCGTCATTGGCGATGATGCGCGGACCTGCCTTCTCGGTCAGCGTGATCGGTGCGATCTCGGCCTTGAACGCGCCGCCCTCGACCGCCTTGCGCGCGCGGCCCAACGTTTCCATCGCGTAGGCGTCCTGGTCCTTGCGGGTGAACTGATAGGCTTCTGCCGTGGCTTCGCCGAAATCGCCCATGGAGCGGCCGGTCTCGTAGGCGTCCTCGAGACCGTCCATCATCATGTGGTCGATGATGCGATCATGGCCGGCGCGATAGCCGCCGCGTGCCTTCGCCAACAGATACGGCGCGTTGCTCATGCTCTCCATGCCGCCGGAGACGACGATTCCGGCCGAGCCGGCGCGGATGATGTCGTGCGCCAGCATGGTCGCCTTCATGCCGGAACCACAGACCTTGTTGACGGTGGTGGCGCCGGTGGCATCGGGGAGGCCCGCCGCTCGCGCCGCCTGACGCGCCGGCGCCTGGCCCTGGCCGGCCGGCAGCACACAGCCCATGAACACCTCGTCGACCTTTTCGGGCGCGAGCTTGGCGCGTTCCAGCGCGGCATTGATCACATGCGATCCGAGCTTGTGCGCGGCAAGCGGCGACAACTCGCCCATGAAGCGGCCGAGCGGGGTGCGGGCGGCGGAGACGATGACGACGGGATCGGCGGTTTCAGCCATGACGAAGCTCCCTGCGATGGCGTTGGATGATGATCATCATATGATGCGGCGCAAAAAATGCAACCGTGCCCGGCATGAGAAATTGTCGTGGTTCCGATGAATTGTCGTCGCGTGATCGCAGGGCGTCCGCTTACCGCTTCCTGTTCGCAAACGCCTGCATCAGTCGCGTCGGCTCGTCCGTCAGGAACGATTGGCCGAACACCTTGACGCTGAGGTTGACCGACTCGGTCAGCGGCAGTTCCTCCCACTGCCGCAGCAGCGCCTTCTGCGAGCGCAGCGCTTCGGGGCCGCATTCGAGCAGGACGTTCACCAGGTGCTCGATCTCCCCGTCGAGGCCGCCCGGCGCGGCGACCTTGTCGACCAGGCCCCAGGCCAGCGCCGTCGGCGCGTCGATGTTCTCCGCGGTCATCACCAGCCAGCGGGCGCGGGCCCAGCCGATCAGGCGCGGCAAGAGCGCAGCATGGATCACCGAGGGAATGCCGACGCGAACCTCGGGCATGCCGAAATGCGCATCATGCGCGGCGATCCGGAAGTCGCAGGCCGCCGCCACCTCGAGCCCGCCGCCGAGGCACCAGCCGGGCATGCGTGCGATCACGGGGGCAGGGAATTGGCGTACGGCTTCGCAGAGGTCGCGCAGCCGGCTGATGAAGCCTTCGGCCGACGTCTGGTCGAGCTTCGCCATCTCCTTGATGTCGGCGCCGCCGATCATGCTCTTCTCGCTTTGGCCGCGCAGCACGGCGATGCGGATGCTGCGGTCGTCAGCGAGCCGCTGCAGGCCTTCGCGCACCGCATCGGTCACGGGCGAGCCCAGAATGTTCAGAGTGCCGGCATTGCAGATCGCGACATGGACGACGCCGCGCGCATCGCGCGTCACGCCGCAGTGGTCGTTGAGCATGTCCATCGTGAGATCTCGAAGGTTTCGCGGACCAGGGCGAGGGGCGCCGGCCGGGATCACTTCCGGGCCGAAACGGCTCCCTTGTCAAGCGGCGGGGCGGAGTTGCAAGTGCGAAGTCCGCCGCATAGTATGATATGAATCATATAAAGAGGCGACCCATGACTGAGCCCACTGAACGCGACCTGTTTTCGGCGGCGCAGCGGCGCGAGCGCGTGGTGGAGTGGCAGGCGCCTGCACCGGTTGCGAAAGTGGCGATGGGGCTCTCGGGCATGGACGCCATGCTGGGCATCCGCGACGGCCGGCTGCCGCCGCCGCCCTTCGCCAGGCTGATCGGGTTCATCATGGCCCTGGTCGAGCCGGGCCGTATCGTGATGGAACTGGAGCCCCGCGAGGATCTCGAAAATACCATCGGGCTGCTGCATGGCGCCACGGCCGCCGCGCTCCTCGACACCGCGATGGGATGTGCGGTTTCGACCAGATTGGAGGCGGGGCAGGGGTCCGTCACGCTCGACCTCAAAATGACCTTCCTGCGTCCGCTCTCCGTGCGGTCCGGGCTGATCTCGGCCGAGGGCAAGGTGATCAAGCTCGGGCGTCAGACCAGCTACACCGAAGGTTTTGTGCGCGACGGCAAGGGGAGCCTCGCAGTCCATGCGACTGCAACCTTTTCAATGATCGGTGGCAATTTTACCGGGAATTAATGCGCCGCCCGGTCGATATTCGTGTTATGAGATGACCTCCGACATTCAATGAGAGCCGCATGCGCTACTCCCGGGAACACAAGCAGGAAACCCACGATCGCATCGTGAAGAAGGCGTCCATCCGGCTGCGCGAAAAGGGCGCCCACGGCATCGGTGTCGCCGACCTCATGAAGGAGGCGGGCCTGACCCATGGCGGCTTCTACGCGCATTTCGATTCCCGCGAGGCCCTGGTGATCGAGGCGTTTGCCTACGCCATGGACCGCTCGATGGAACACTGGCGCAAGCAGTCCGATCAAGTCGCGCCCGAAAAGCAGTTCGCGCAGATCGTCGAGACCTACCTCTCGGCTTTGCACCGGGACAATCCCGGCCATGGCTGCTCGATCCCCGCGCTCGGTGCCGAGATCGCGCGCGAGAGCCCGAAGACGCGAAAAGCCTTTGCCGGCAAGCTCGACGAGATGCTCGAGATGATGACCGATTTCATCCCGAACATGCCGCGCAAGGCCGCGCGCAAGCAGGCGATCGCGACGCTGGCGACCATGGCCGGCACCATGCTGCTGGCGCGCATCGCCGGCTCTAGCGAGCTGTCGGATGAGGTGCTGAAGGCGGGCAAGGACAGCGCGCTGGAGGGGGCGAAGCGGGAGCCCGCGAAGGCTGCACCAGCCAAGAAGAAGCAGAGCTAGCCGGGATGCCGCTCTTGCGGGAGCGGTGTCTGCGGTCCCGCGAACAAAGCCCGCTCACGCTCCACGATCTCGCCGATGTAATCCGCCACGGCCCTGATCCGCGCCAGGTCCTTGCTGTCGGCATGCATCAGCATCCAGAACGTCCTGACGATCGAGACCTCCTCGGGCAGCACCGCCACGAGCTGCGGATAATCGCTGGCCATGAAATGCGGCAGCACCGCGATGCCGAAGCCTGCGAGCGTCGCATTGAGCTGCGCGATCAGATTGGCGCTGCGCAGCCGCGCTGAAATCCGTGGCGACACCAGCGGCAGGTAATCGAGCTCCGGCGTGAACAGCAGCTCCTCGATGTAGCCGACGAAGCGGTGTTGCGGCAGTACGTCGCGTGAGGTGATTTTCGGGAAGCGGTCGAGATAGGCTGGCGCCGCATAGAGCCCGAGGCGGTAGTCGAGCAGCTTGCGGCCGACGATGCGGCCCTCCTTCGGCATGGTCAGGCTGATCGCAATGTCGGCCTCGCGCTTGGAGAGACTGAACAGCCGCGCCGTCGCCACAAGTTGCAGATCGAGGTCGGGATAGCGATCGGCGAACGGCGCCAGGAAGGCGGTGCCGAATCCGTCAGGCGCGCCAATCCGCACCGTCCCGGTCAGCCGCGCCACCGAGCCGCCGACCTGCTCCTGGTTGGCGACGATGGTGGATTCCATGGCTTCCGCGCTGTCGGCGACGCGCTGGCCGGCCTCGGTGAGGAGATAGCCGGTCTTACGCCGGTCAAACAGCTTGGCCGAGAGGTGCTTTTCCAGCCGGTCCACGCGACGGATCACCGTGGCATGGTCGACGCCGAGCTGCTTCGCCGCAGCCGACACCGAGCCGCCCCGCACGATGGCCAGCACGAACCGAAAGTCGTCCCAATCGATGGTGCCTTGATCCAGCATTTTCGCACATCTATGGTGCAATATATCAGACTTGAATCCCAATAAATGCAGGTCGATAGGATTTGTCAAAGCGTTCCAGCTCGCCCTCAAGGAGATCATTCCATGCGTTCAGTCGGACATTTCATCGGTGGCAAGGAAGTGAAGGGCACGTCGGGCCGGACGGCAGACGTCTTCGAGCCGATGACCGGTGACGTTCAGGCCAAGGTCGCGCTCGCCTCTAAGGCCGAGGTTCGCGCTGCCGTCGAGAACGCGCGTGCGGCTCAGCCTGAATGGGCTGCGACCAATCCGCAACGCCGGGCCCGTGTGATGACGAAATTCGTCGAGCTGGTGCAGCGCGACTACGACAAGCTCGCCGAATTGCTCGCGCGCGAGCACGGCAAGACCGTGCCCGACGCCAAGGGCGACATCCAGCGTGGTCTCGAGGTCGCCGAATTCGCCTGCGGCATCCCGCATCTGATGAAGGGCGAGTACACCGAGGGCGCCGGTCCCGGGATCGACATCTATTCGCTGCGCCAGCCGCTCGGCGTCGTCGCCGGCATCACGCCGTTCAATTTCCCGGCGATGATCCCGATGTGGAAGTTCGCCCCGGCGATCGCCTGCGGCAACGCGTTCATCCTCAAGCCGTCCGAGCGCGATCCCGGCGTGCCGATGAAGCTTGCCGAGCTGATGATCGAGGCGGGCCTGCCGGCCGGTATTCTCAACGTCGTCAACGGCGACAAGGAAGCGGTCGACGCGCTCCTCGACGATCCCGATGTCAAGGCCATCGGCTTCGTCGGCTCCACGCCGATTGCGCAGTACATCTATGAGCGCGCCGCCCAGACCGGCAAGCGCTGCCAGTGTTTTGGCGGCGCCAAGAACCACGCCATCATCATGCCTGATGCCGACATGGACCAGGCCGTCGACGCGCTGATCGGCGCCGGCTACGGCTCGGCGGGCGAGCGCTGCATGGCCGTCTCCGTCGCCGTTCCCGTCGGCAAGACCACCGCGGATCGCCTGATGGACAAGCTGATCCCGCGCGTCGAGAGCCTCAAGATCGGCACCTCGATCGATCCGTCAGCCGACTACGGTCCGCTGGTCACGCGCGAGGCGGTCGAGAAGGTCAAGAGCTACATCGACATCGGCATCAAGGAAGGTGCGACGCTCGCGGTCGACGGCCGCGGCTTCAAGATGCAGGGCTACGAGAAGGGCTTCTATCTCGGCGGTTCGCTGTTCGACAACGTCACCAAGGACATGCGAATCTACAAGGAGGAAATCTTCGGTCCCGTTCTGTCGGTTGTGCGTGCGCATGACTACAAGGAAGCGCTGGCGCTGCCGTCCGACCATGATTACGGCAACGGTGTTGCGATCTTCACCCGGGACGGCGACGCGGCGCGCGACTTCGCGGCCAAGGTGAATGTCGGCATGGTCGGCATCAACGTGCCGATCCCGGTGCCGATCGCCTACTACACCTTCGGCGGCTGGAAGAAGTCGGGCTTCGGCGATCTCAACCAGCACGGCCCGGACTCGATCCGCTTCTACACCAAGACCAAGACGGTGACCTCGCGCTGGCCGTCCGGCGTCAAGGAAGGTGCGGAGTTCTCGATCCCGACGATGAAGTAGGGCTGTTGCGCAGCCCGTCATTGCGAGCGTAGCGAAGCAATCCGGAACCTTCCCGCGGAGACAGTCTGGATTGCTTCGTCGCTTCAGTGCAAAATTGCTCCGCAATTTTGTCACGAGCTCCTCGCAATGACGAGGAAGGTGAGGAGCCCAGCATGCAGTTCGCCCTGAATGAGGATCAAGTCGCGGTTCGCGACATAGCGCTGGCGTTTGCGGCCGAAAAGATCGCGCCGCACGCGCTGCGCTGGGACGAGGAGAAGCATTTCCCCGTCGAGGTCATGCGCGAGGCCGCCACGCTCGGCATGGGCGGCATCTACATCCGCGAGGATGTCGGCGGCTCCGCCATGACGCGGTTCGACGCGGCGCTGATCTTCGAGGCGCTGGCGACGGGCTGCCCGACCATTTCGGCCTTCATCTCCATCCATAACATGGCGAGCTGGATGATCGATGCCTTCGGCAGCGATGCCCAGCGCGCTCAATGGCTGCCAAGGCTCTGCACCATGGAGCTGATCGCGAGCTATTGCCTGACCGAGCCGGGCGCTGGGTCGGATGCGGCGGCGCTTCGCACCCGGGCGATGCGCGACGGCGATCACTATGTGCTCAACGGCCAGAAGCAATTCATCTCCGGCGCCGGTGGTACCGATCTGCTGGTCGCGATGGTTCGCACCGGCGGTGACGGTCCCGGCGGCATCTCGACCCTCGTCATTGACGGGAAGACGCCGGGTGTCTCGTTCGGTGCCAACGAGCGCAAAATGGGCTGGAACGCGCAGCCGACCCGCGCCGTGATCTTCGAGAACGCCCGCGTGCCTGTTGCCAACAGGCTGAGCGAGGAGGGCGTGGGTTTCAAGATCGCGATGGCGGGGCTTGACGGGGGCCGTCTCAACATCACGGCTTGTTCGGTTGGTGGTGCCCAAACGGCGCTCGACAAGGCGCGCGCCTATATGACAGAGCGCAAGGCCTTTGGAAAACGCCTCGACGAATTCCAGGCGCTGCAATTCCGCCTCGCCGACATGGCGATCGAGCTGGAGGCCGCGCGTACCTTCCTGTGGCGCGCCGCGGCGGCGCTCGACCGAAAAGATCCCGACGCCACCATGCTCTGCGCCATGGCAAAACGCTTCGGTACCGATGTGGGTTTCGAGGTCGCCAACCACGCGCTCCAGCTTCACGGCGGCTACGGTTATCTCAGCGAATACGGCATCGAGAAGATCGTGCGCGATCTGCGCGTGCACCAGATCCTCGAAGGCACCAATGAAATCATGCGGCTCATCGTGGCGCGCAGATTGATCGAGGGCGCGCGATGAGTGGAGCGGAAGAGGGCGATCTGATCGTTCGCCGCGAGGGCGCGGCAGGCGTGATCCGCCTCAATCGTCCCAAGGCGATCAACGCCATGACGCTGGAGATGTCGGAAGGCATCGACGCGGCGCTTGATAGATTCGAGACCGATCCTGACGTCGCTGTGATCATCCTGGAAGGCGCAGGCGAGCGCGGCCTCTGCGCCGGCGGCGACATCCGCGGCCTCTGGGAGAGCTCGCGCGAGGGCGGCGATCTCGGCGCCAGGTTCTGGCGCCAGGAATACGTCATGAACGCGCGGATCGCGAAATATCCGAAGCCCTACGTCGCCTTCATGGATGGCCTGGTGATGGGCGGCGGCGTCGGCCTCTCGGGCCATGCCAGCCATCGGATCGTCACTGATCGCACCAAGCTCGCGATGCCCGAGGTCGGGCTCGGTTTCTTCCCCGATGTCGGCGGCACCTTTCTGCTGTCGCGTTCGCCCGGCGAGATTGGCACTTATTTCGGCCTGACTGGCCAGACCATGAACGGCCCTGATGCGGTCCACGCGAAATTCGCTGACGCGGTGGTATCTGCGGCCAAATGGCCGGAGCTGCGCGCGGCTCTGACCAAGGTTCGCCAAGACGCCACTGCGGCCGATGTCAGCAGGCTCATCAACGGTTTTGCGACCGGTGAGATCGCGGGACCGGTCGCCGCCAAAGAGCCTGTGATCGACGCGCTGTTCGGCTTCGACCGCATGGAAGACATTTTTGCCGCGCTGAAGCGCGACGGGTCCGAATTCGCGCTGGCGACGCTGAAGACGCTCTCCGAAAAATCGCCGCGCGGCATGGTGGTGACGCTGAAATTGCTGCGGCTCGCGCGGACCGCCACCAGTCTGGAAGAATGCCTGGTGCGCGAATATCGCGCCGCCTGCGAAGTGTTCCGCAGCGATGACTTCCGCGAGGGCGTGCGCGCCGCTGTCATCGACAAGGACCGCAATCCGACCTGGTCGCCGCCGCGGGTCGAGGATGTAACGCCGCAAATGCTTGCGCCTTACTTCGCCGAGATCGGCGCCGACGAGCTGAAGTTCAATTGATCAACGCTACATCTGGAGGAAACGAAGATGGCCACGGTCGCATTCATCGGTCTCGGCAACATGGGCGGTCCGATGGCCGCCAACCTGGTCAAGGCCGGCCACAAGGTGGTGGCGTTCGATCTCGTCGAGGCCTCCCGCAATCAAGCCAAGGCCGACGGCGCCGGCATCGCTGATAGCGCATCGGGCGCGGTGAAGGGCGCCGATGTCGTCGTCACCATGCTCCCGGCAGGCAAGCATGTGCTCAGCGTCTGGAACGAGGTCGTGCCCGCCATGACCAAGGGTGCGCTGATCATCGACAGCTCCACCATTGACGTCGAAAGCGCGAGGGCCGCGCATGCGCTCGCGGCCAGGAATGGCGTGCTCTCGGTCGACGCGCCGGTTTCCGGCGGGACCGGCGGTGCCAAGGGGGCGACGCTCACCTTCATGTGCGGCGGCGAGGAGGGCGCGTTCGCGGCAGCCAGGCCCGTGCTGGAAAAAATGGGCAAGAAGATCGTGCATTGCGGCGGCGCCGGCGCCGGGCAGGCGGCCAAGATCTGCAACAACATGATCCTCGGCATTTCCATGATCGCGGTGAGCGAAGCCTTTGCACTCGGCGAAAAGCTCGGCCTCTCGCATCAGGCGCTGTTCGACGTCGCCTCGACCTCGTCGGGTCAGTGCTGGTCGCTGACCACCTATTGTCCGGTTCCCGGCCCGGTGCCGACCTCGCCCGCCAACAACGACTACAAGCCGGGCTTCGCCTCGGCGCTGATGGTGAAGGACCTGACGCTGGCGCAGGACGCCGCCAAGGCCGCCGGCGCCGCGACGCCGCTCGGCAAGCATGCACAGGAGATCTATCAGTCTTTCGACGCAGCCGGCCAGGGCGGGGTGGATTTTTCCGGAATTATCAAGCACGTTAGGGGGCTAGCCGGGAAAGCCTAATGACGACGTTTCAGGACGCGCGCGCGTTTCTTCTTCAGCACCGCACGGATTACGAAACAGCGGTCAGGGATTTCCGCTGGCCCGATCCGGTCCCCTTCAACTGGGCGCTCGACTGGTTCGACGAGTTCGCGAAGGATGCGGATGCCAAGGACCGGCCCGCGCTCTGGATTGTCGATGCCGCACAGGACAAGCAGACAAAACTATCCTTCGCGGCGCTCTCGAAGCGTTCCAACCAGGTCGCCAACTTTCTCCGTGCGCAAGGCCTCAAGCGCGGCGACCATCTCCTGCTGCTGCTCGGCAATGTGGTTCCGCTGTGGGAGACGATGCTGGCGGCGATCAAGCTCGGCGTCGTCGTCATTCCCGCGACCACGCTGCTCACCGCCGACGAGCTGCGCGACCGGCTCGATCGTGGCAGGGCGAAGGCAGTGGTTGCTGCGGAAGACCAGGTCGCGAAATTCGCAAGCCTTGGTGCCGGGAACATCGTCCGCATCGTCGTAGGTGCGGCCTCCGACGGCTGGCTCGCTTTTGAGCAGGCGGCGAAGACTTCAGAGAGTTTCACGCCCGACGGTCCGACCAACGCCGACGCCCCGATGCTGCTCTATTTCACCTCGGGCACCACGGCAAAGCCAAAGCTGGTCCGGCACAGCCAGCGCAGCTACCCTGTCGGGCATCTCTCGACCATGTACTGGATCGGACTGCAGCCAGGCGACATCCACCTCAACATTTCCTCGCCCGGCTGGGCCAAGCATGCCTGGAGCTGCTTCTTCGCGCCGTGGAATGCCGGCGCCACCGTGTTCGTGGTCAACCAGCCGCGCTTCGACGCCAAGGGGCTGCTCGCCACCATCGGCCGCTGCGGCGTCACCACGCTGTGCGCGCCGCCGACGGTGTGGCGGCTGTTCATCCAGGAAAATCTTGCGTCGTTCAACGTGAGCCTGCGCGAAGTCTGCGGCGCCGGCGAGCCGCTCAATCCTGAAGTGATCGATCAGGTGCAGGCCGCCTGGGGCCTCACGATCCGTGATGGCTACGGCCAGACCGAGACCACGGCGCTTGCCGGCAATTCGCCGGGCCAGAAGATCAAGGTCGGCTCCATGGGCCGGCCGCTGCCGGGCTATCGCGTGCAGGTCAGCGATGCCGATGGCCATCCCGCCAAGGAGGGCGAGGTGGCCTTGCTGCTGGGCGCGGATCGTCCTGCCGGCCTGATGCAGGGCTATCAGGGCGACGACGGCAGGCTCTCCGGCGCCGAAGGCGAGCTCTATCGCAGCGGCGACGTGGTGTTCGCTGACGAGGACGGCTATCTCACCTTCGTCGGCCGCTCCGACGACGTGTTCAAATCCTCCGACTATCGCATCAGCCCCTTCGAATTGGAGAGCGTGCTGCTGGAGCACGAACTCGTGGCGGAAGCCGCGGTGGTGCCGAGCCCGGATCCGATCCGGCTCGCAATCCCCAAGGCCTTCGTGCTGCTGACCTCGGGCGCGGAGCGGACGCCGGAGACGGCACTCTCCATCTTCAAGCACCTGCACACGCGGCTTGCGCCGTTCAAGCGCATTCGCCGGCTCGAGATCGTCACGGAGCTGCCGAAGACGATCTCTGGCAAAATCCGCCGCGTGCAGCTACGACGGCTCGAACGCGACAATGATCGCGACGACCCGCTGCGCGGCCGGGAATTCCGTGAGGAGGACTTTCCGGAGCTGCCGAAAACGAGAAGTGAGACCTGAGTGAACGAAATCTGGAAGAAGCCGCCGATCACGCTGGAGGCCTATCAGGCCATGGTCGGCAAGGAGATCGGGGTGTCGTCCTGGCACCTGATCGACCAGCCCCGCATCGACACCTACGCCGCTGTGATCGAGGATCACCAGTTTATCCACGTCGATCCGGAACGCGCGAAGAAGGAAACCTCCTTCGGCACCACGATCGCGCACGGTTTTCTCACGATGTCGCTGCTGTCGATCATGTCCTATGAGGTGATGCCTGTGATCGCCGGCACCACGATGGGCGTCAATTACGGCTTCGACAAGCTGCGCTTCATCTCGCCGGTGCGCTCGGGCAAGCGCGTTCGTGGCCGTTTCGTGCTGGCGGAGGCCAAGCTGCGCAAGCCGAACGAGTTGCAGTCGCGCACCAACGTGACGGTGGAGATCGAAGGCGAGGACAAGCCCGCGCTGGTCGCGGACTGGCTTGGCCTGATCTATTTCGCCTAGGCGAGGCCGTTATGGCCGGGCTTGACCCAGCCATGCATCGCTGCTCAAAAAGCGACTGAAAGCGAGGTCCTAATCCTCTCCCCTTGTGGGAGAGGGTGCCTCGCGGAACGCGAGGCGGGTGAGGGGTCTCTCTCCGCGAGCGCACCTGCCGAGAGAGACCCCTCATCCGGCGCTCCGCGCCACCTTCTCCCACAAGGGGGAGAAGGCAAGAACAGAGACTGTTTCAAATGCCAATCAGGTTCGACGGACGCGTCGCCATCGTCACCGGCGCAGGCAATGGTCTCGGACGCGCGCACGCGCTGGGTCTTGCGAGCCGCGGCGCCAAAGTCGTGGTCAACGATTTCGGCGGCGCGCGTGACGGCACCGGCGCCTCGCTCTCGCCGGCTGAAGCCGTGGTCGAGGAGATCCGCAAAGCCGGCGGCAACGCGATGGCCGACGGCGCCGACGTCTCGAATTTCGAGCAGGTCACCGCCATGGTCGAGCGCGCCACCAAGGAATGGGGCAGCGTCGACATCATGTGTGCCAATGCCGGCATCCTACGCGACAAGTCGTTCGGCAAGATGGAAGCGGCCGATTTTCAGAAGGTGCTCGACGTGCATCTGGTCGGCACGTTCTATTGCTGCAAGGCGGTCTGGGCCGGCATGCGCGACCGCAACTATGGTCGTATCGTGTTGACGACCTCGTCCTCCGGCCTGTACGGCAATTTCGGCCAGGCCAATTACGGCGCGGCCAAGTCGGGCATGGTCGGCCTGATGAACGTGCTCGCCGAGGAAGGCCGCAAGAACAACATCCGCGTCAACATCATCTCGCCCACGGCCGCCACCCGCATGACCGAAGAGCTGCTGCCGCCGCAGGCGCTGCAGCTGATGAAGCCCAACGCGATCACGCCCGCGGTCGAGTACATGCTGAGCGAGGACGCCCCGACCCGCACCATCATGGGCGCCGGTGCAGGCTCCTTCGCCGTGATCAAGATCATCGAGAGCGAGGGCATCAACCTGCCGGAGGCCGACTGGACGCCTGACGCAATCGCCGCGCGTTTCGCAGAGATCAGCGACATGTCGAAGGCCAGGGCGCTGGCCGGCGCATTCGAGCAGACGCAGAAATACGTCGCGCAGGCCGCGGCGCGCGCGGGGATCAAGCTCTGACTGACGTCGCCGTCATCGGTGCTGGTCCAGCCGGGCTGATGGCGGCGGAGGTGCTCGCATCGGGCGGTGCCCGCGTCACCGTCTTCGACGCAATGCCGTCTGCGGGCCGCAAATTCCTGATGGCCGGCCGTGGTGGGCTCAACCTGACTCACAGCGAGGCGCTGCCGGATTTCCTCCCCCGTTACCGCGAAGCGATGCCGCACTTGCGCTCCGCGGTCGAGGCGTTTCCGCCCGAGGCGCTGCGCGACTGGAGCGCAGCGCTTGGACAGCCGACCTTCGTCGGCAGCAGCGGGCGGGTGTTTCCAAAAACCTTCAAGGCTTCGCCCTTGCTGCGCGCCTGGCTGCGGCGGCTCGATGCCGCTGGCGTGCAGTTCGCATTTCGCCATCGTTGGGCCGGTTGGGACGGTAATGGGCGGCTGCAATTTCAAACGCCCGACGGCACGCGAGCCGTCGCGTCCAAGGTAACCGTGCTCGCGCTGGGCGGCGCCAGCTGGCCGCGGCTCGGCTCGGATGGCGCGTGGGTCGATTGTCTCGCCGCAAAAGGCATTGCTGTCTCGGAGCTGCGGCCGGCCAATTCCGGCTTCACGGTCTCATGGTCCGACGTCTTCCGCGATCGCTTTGAAGGCCAGCCGCTCAAGGGCGTGGCGCTGACGGTCGGCGCGCACACGGTGCGCGGCGAAGCAATGATCACCCGGGCCGGCATCGAGGGCGGCGCGGTCTATGCGCTATCGGCGGAGCTGCGCGAGGCGGTGCTGGGGATCGGGCAGGCGACATTGACGATCGCATTGAGGCCGGATCTCACCACGGAGGCGCTGGCCACGCGGCTGTCAGGCACGCGCGGCAAGCAGTCTCTGGCAAATTTCCTGCGCAAGGCGGCGCAATTGTCGCCGGTCGGCATTGGCCTGATGCAGGAAGCGGCCATTGCGTCCGGCCGGCCACTGGCCGTGTTCTCGCCGGTGGAGCTTGCGGATCTGGTGAACGCCATTCCGGTTCGGCTCACCGGCGTCGCCCCGATCGGGCGCGCCATCTCGACCGCGGGCGGCATTGCCTTCGACGAGCTCGATGAAAACTTCATGCTGCGCAAACTGCCCGGCGTGTTCGCCGCCGGCGAGATGCTGGACTGGGAGGCGCCGACTGGCGGCTACCTGCTGCAGGCCTCGTTCGCGACGGGGGCGGCTGCGGGCAGGGGTGCGCTGGAGTGGCTGAAACGCTAACCACCGTCATTGCGAGCGCAGCGAAGCAAATCCAGAATCTCTGCGCGGAGGTAGTCTGGATTGCTTCGTCGCAAGGGCTCCTCGCAATGACGGTTGTGCGAGCAGCGCGCCTAGCGCAGCTTCCCCCGCGCGGCCACCGGCAGCGTGCCGATGATCTCCTCGCCGCGGACCATCACCACCTCGTCCATCATGTTGACGACGACGCAGACGTGGTTCGGCACGATGCGGACGACGTCGCCGACGCTTGGTCGCGTGTTGCTGCGGGAGAGGTCGAGAAAGCCGTGCTCCTCGGCGAAGCGGGCGATCTTGGCCTCGGGGTGCTCCAGGATCAGGCCGTGGCCGTCGAGCCCGCCGGTATCCGTCGTGAGCGTCTTCGAGCCGGCATCGAGAATGCCGCGCTCGGGGGCGGCACGGCTCACCACCGTCGAATAGACGTGCAGCGCGCAGTCGTCCCAGGTGGCGGAGCCGGCTGCGACCTGCATGCGGTCGTTATAGATATAGGTGCCGAAGCGGTGCTCGGTGCCGCCCTTGAGCTTGCCGATATTGACGAGGTTCGGCGTGCCGCCGGTCGAGACGATCTTCGCGTCGAGCCCGTGCGCGCGCACACCGGCCAGCGCCTCGTCGAAGAATTTCTGCGCATCGCCCCAGCCTGTTTCGGTCGGGTAGAGCATGAAGCCGGCAAACTCCAAGCCCTTGGACGCGGCAATTTCGCGTGCGAGCGCGATCGCCTCCGCCGGCGTCTCGAGGCCCGCGCGCTTGCGGCCCGTATCGCATTCCACGACGACCGAGAGCGGACGGCCCGAGGCCGCGGCGGCCTTGGGCAGGCCAGCAACCACGGTCGGATTGTCGGCGGCGACCGTCATGCTGGTCTTGGCATTCAGCGCGCCCAGCCGCGCCATCTTCTCTTCGCCGAGCAGATTGTAGCTGATCAGGATGTCGTCGATGCCGGCATTGGCCATGATCTCGGCCTCGCCGATCTTCTGGCAGGTGATGCCCTTGGCGCCGGCCGCGACCTGCATCTTGGCAAGGGTCGGGTTCTTGTGCGTCTTGATATGCGGCCGGTTGGCGACGCCAGCCTCGTCGCAAGCCTTCTGGATCCGCGCGATGTTGCGCTCGACCTTGTCCATGTCGATGACGGCGCACGGCGTGCCGTATTCGCGGGCGATCTTTGCAGCAAGGGTCGTTGTCATGGGTCAAGCCTGTTCTATCTCTTCGCGAAGCATTTCGAGTTCAAGCCAGCGCTCTTCAGCTGCTGACAATTCATCATGTGCCTTGGCGATCGCAGCCGAGGTATCGTCGAATGTCTTGCGATCCCTGGCGTAGAGATTGGGATCGTCAAGCACACGCTGCAGTTTCGCGATGTCGGCGTGCAGGGTCTCCATCCTCTTCGGCAGCGTTTCCAGCGCGTGCTTTTCGTTGAAGTTGAGCTTGCGCTTGGGAGCGGACGAGGGAGCAGCGGGACGCTCCTCTTTCTTCTCCGCAGGAGCTTGTGCCTTCGACGTTTCGCGCTTCAAATCCGCGCCACGCTGCGCCAGCATGTCGCTATAGCCGCCGGCATATTCGATCCACTTGCCATTGCCCTCCGGCGCGATCACCGAGGTGACGACGCGGTCGAGGAAGTCGCGATCATGGCTGATCAGTATCACGGTGCCCTCGTAGTCGCCGAGCATGTCTTCGAGCACGTCGAGGGTCTCCAGGTCGAGATCGTTGGTCGGCTCGTCCAGCACCAGCAAATTCGAGGGCTTTGCCAGCGCGCGCGCCAGCATCAGCCGTCCGCGCTCGCCGCCCGACAGAACCTCCAAGGGCGTGTTGCGTTGCTCCTGCGCGAACAGAAAGTCCTTCATGTAGCCGACGACGTGCTTCGGCTTGCCGCCCACCATGATCTGGTCGCCGCGGCCGCCGGTCAGCGCCTCGGCCAGCGTCGATTTCGGGTCGAGGCTTTCACGGTGCTGGTCGAGCGTCGCCATCTCGAGATTGGCGCCAAGCCGCACCGTCCCGGTGTCCGGCTGCGCCCCGCCGGTGAGCAGGTTGACGAGCGTGGTCTTGCCGGCGCCGTTCGGGCCAACGATACCGAGCCGGTCGCCGCGCTGGATCCGGGTGGAGAAACTATCGACGATCACGCGCTCGCCAAAGGCCTTGGTGACGCCCTTCGCCTCGATCACGAGCTTGCCCGATTGCTCCGCTTCCGCCGCGGCAATATTGGCGCTGCCGGCGGTGCCGCGGTAATTTCGGCGCTGCTCGCGCAGCGCGTGCAGATTGCCGAGCCGCTTGACGTTGCGCTTGCGCCGGCCGGAGACGCCGTGGCGCAGCCAGTGCTCCTCGTCGACGATCTTGCGGTCGAGCTTGTGCTGGTCGCGCTCTTCCTCCGCCAGCACCTCGTCGCGCCAGCTCTCGAACGAGGCAAAGCCTCGGTCGATTTGCTTGATCTTGCCGCGGTCGAGCCAAGCGGTGGAGCGCGACAGATTGGTGAGGAAGCGGCGGTCGTGGCTGATGATGACGAGCGCGCTGCGCCGGGAGTCGAGCTCGCTTTCCAGCCATTCAATGGTGGAGAGATCGAGATGGTTGGTCGGCTCGTCCAGCAGCAAAATGTCGGGCGAGGGCGCCAGCACCCGTGCCAGCGCCGCACGGCGGGCCTCGCCGCCGGAGACGTCGGCCGGGTTCTCGTTGCCGGTGAGCCCGAGCCGCTCGACCAGGTAGCGCGCCTGATACGGATCGTCGCCGGGCGCGAGACCGGCCTCGACATAGGCGAGCAGGGTCTTGTGCTCGCCGAAATCAGGCTCCTGCGGCAGATAGCGAACGGTCGCGCCGGGCTGCACGAAGCGGGTGCCGCCGTCAGGCTCGACCAGGCCGGCCGCGATCCTGAGCAGCGTCGACTTGCCCGAGCCGTTGCGGCCGATCAGGCAGACGCGCTCGGATGGCGCGACATTGAGTTCGACGCCCGACAGCAGCGGCGTGCCGCCGAAGGTGAGCTTGATGTCTTTCAGTTGAATCAGCGGCGGCGCCATCCTCAGCCCTGACTTGTTGCGGCCTGATCGGCGCGGCGACGCTGGATCCGGCGCAGCGTCTGATCCAGCGCCGAGAGAAATGTCGAGCGGTCGCGCGGCGAGAACGAGCGCGGGCCGCCGGTGACCTCGCCGGCCGAGCGCAGATCCGTCATGAGATTGCGCACCGCCAGCGTCATGCCGATCGACTCTTCGGTGAACGGCTTGCCGTTCGGTGCGATCACGTCGGCGCCGGCCTTCACGCAGCGGCTCGCCAGAGGGATGTCGGAGGTGATGACGACGTCGCCGGCCTTGGCCCTCTCCGCGATCCAGTCGTCGGCCGCGTCCATGCCGGCACCTGCCGCGATGCGTTCGATCAACGGGTCCTGCGGCACGCGAATCAAGCTGCCGGCGACGACGCTCACGGGCACGCGGTGGCGGAGCGCGACGCGATAAATCTCGTCCTTCACCGGACAGGCGTCGGCGTCGACATAGATGCGGGTGGGGGTGTCGGTCATTCGCCGCGTGGTACCCCATTCGGGCCGCAAAGGCGAGGGGATTGACCGGTGTTCCCGGGGCCCTACGATCAGCCCAGAAACAACAAAAACATTGGGGTGGCCAAGCCATGCTGCACCGGCTCGAAACCTACCGCGTCGAGGCCTACAACACCGCAAAACAGTCCGAAAACAAGATGCACGACGACGCCGTGGCGCGCCGCTTCGGCTTCTCCGGCGGGCTGGTCCCGGGCGTCGATGTCTTTGCCTACATGATGCACGTGCCGCTGGCGCGCTGGGGCCGCGATTTCCTGTCGCGCGGGCTGGTCGAGGCGCGTTTCATCAAGCCTGTTTATGACGGCGAGACCGCCGATGTCGAGGCCACCGAGCACAACGGCCTGCTGACGATCGAGGTGTTCAGCCGCACCGAGCTCTGCGCCACGGGCACGGCGTCCTTGCCGGCGGCCGCGCCCGCGGTGCCGCGCGGTGCCCGATCGCAAGCCGGTCAGCTCTGACATCTTCGCAACGGGCAAATGGCTGGGGACGAGGCCGCGCCGCTGGTCCGGGCCGGATGCGACAGGCTATCTCGCCGATGTCAGGGAGACCGATCCGATCTTCGCGCGCGAAGGGCTCGGCCATCCCGGCCTGATCCAGCGCGTCATGAACCGCGTGTTGACTGACAACACGATTCTCGGTCCGTGGATTCACGTCGGCAGCCGCATGCAGCTGCTGTGCGCCGCGCGCGCCGGTGACGAGATCGCCGCGCGGGCGAGGGCCACCGCGAACTACGAGAAGAAGGGCCACCGCTTCGTCGAGCTTGACGCGCTCGTCGTCGCCAACGGCACGACGCCGATCGCGCATTGCCAGCACACCGCAATCTACCAACCGCGCGAAGAGGCCGCGGCATAGCGCGGGAAAGCCGCGCCGTATCCGCATCGTTGTGCCCGGGCTTGTCCGGGGCATCCAGGTTCTTCGTGCCTCGTGGCTAAGGCGTGGATGGCCGGGACAGGCCCTGCCATGACCACCGGAAGAACGTGCGCCGCCTACGCCGCCTTCCTCTTGGCGTCCTGAATGGCCCGCCACACCCGCTCCGGGGTCAACGGCATGTCGATATGCTTGATGCCGTAATCGGAAAGAGCATCGAGCACCGCGTTCACGACCGTCGCCAGGCTACCGGCGCAGCCGGCTTCGCCGCAGCCCTTGCTGCCGAGCGGATTGGTCGTGGCCGGCACCGGGTGGTCACCGACCGTCATGTTCGGCACGTCCTCCGCCCGCGGCAGGGCGTAGTCCATCAGCGAGCCCGTGATGGGCTGCCCGCTCTCGTCGTAGCGGACATGCTCCATCAAGGCTTGTCCGATGCCCTGGACGACCCCGCCGTGGAGCTGGCCGGCGACCAGCATCGGGTTGATCACCGTGCCAAAGTCGTTCACGGCGCTGTAGCGCACGATCTGCACCACGCCGGTCTCAGGATCGACCTCGACCTCGGCCACGTGACAGCCGTTCGGGAAAGCCGACGGCACGGGATCGCTGGTGTGGTCGACGTCGAGGCTGTCGGGCACGCCATCGGGCACCTTGCCGTCATGCAGGCGCTTGGCGAGCTCCATGATGTCGATGCTCCGGTCGGTGCCGGCGATGGTGAAGCGGCCGTCGGCGAACTCGATGTCGGCTTCGGAAGCCTCCAGCACGTGTGCGGCGGCGCGCTTGCCCTTCTCGATCACGAGCTTGGCCGCGCCCACGATCGCCATGCCGCTCGCGGTGATCGAACGCGAGCCGCCGGTGCCGTTGCCGGTATGGACGATGTCGCTGTCACCCTGCACCAGCTTCACGCTCTCGAAGGGAACGCCCAGCTGGTCGCACAGCACCTGTGCGAATGGCGTGGCGTGACCCTGGCCGTAGTCGAGCGTGCCGGTGATCAGCTGCACACTGCCATCAGGCTCGAACACGATCTTGCCGAGCTCGGGGCCCGGCGGTGCCGTGACCTCGAGATACGAGCCGACGGCGATGCCGCGCAGCTTGCCGGCCTTCCTGCTCTCCTTCTTGCGCTTGGCAAAATTCTCGTGATCGGAGAGTTCGAGTGCCTTGCTGAAGACGGCCTGGAAGTCGCCGCTGTCATAGGTGACGCCGGAGGAAGCGGCGAACGGCATCTGGTCCGGCTTGATGAAGTTGCGCTTGCGCATCGTCAGGCGGTTGATGCCCATCTCATCGGCGGCGCGGTCGATCAGCCGCTCCATGTAGTAATTCGCCTCGGGCCGGCCGGCGCCGCGATAGGCGCCCATCAGCGTGGTGTTGGTCAGAACCGTCTTGATGTCGATCGCCATCAGCGGCGTGCGATAGACGCTGGAGAAGTTCTTGCCGGTGTTGAGCGAGAGCGGGCTCGGCGCCACGCCCGTGATGTAGGCGCCGAGATTGCCGTAGCCGGAGAGTTTTGCCGCGAGGAAGTGCCCCTCGGCATCGAGCGCCAGCTCGGCATGGATCCGCTGGGCGCGGCCGTGGCTGTCGGAGAGAAAGCTGGTCGACCGCTCGTCGAGCCACTTCACCGGACGTCCCAGTGCCTTCGCCGCGTACAGGATGCACATGTATTCGGGATAGTTGACGTTCTTCATGCCGAAGGAACCGCCGACATTGGCGGTGAGGATGCGCACCTTCTCGTTCGGCACCTTCAGGTTCTTGGCGAGATTGGTCCGGTTGCCCGCAACACCCTGGGTCGGCATCTGGATGGTATAGCGCTCGCTCGCCTTGTCGTAGGAGGCAAGGCCGACGCGCGGCTCCATCGACACCACGGCAACGCGGGTGTTCTCGATGTCGATCCTGGTGACGTGGGCTGCGCTTGCGAAGGCCGCGTTCACCTTCTCCGTGTCGCCATAGTGATAGTCGAGCGCGACATTGTTGGGGATGTGGTCGTAGAGCTGCGGCGCGCCGGGTTTTGCCGCCTCCTCGGGATCGGTCACCGCGGCCAGCGGCTCGATATCGAGCTCGACCGCCTCGGCCGCATCGCGTGCCTGGACCAGCGTCTCGGCCACCACGAAAGCGACGGGATCGCCGACGAAGCGGACCTTGTCGGTCGCCAGCGGCTGGCGGTTGGTCTGGCGCAGGGGCGAGCCGTCACGGCTCTTCAGGGGCAGCCCACAGGTGAAGGGGCCATAGCCGGCGGCATCGATGTCCTTGCCGGTCCACACCCCCAGCACGCCCGGCATCGCCCTGGCGGCGTCGGTTCCAATGCCGCGGATGATTCCGTGGGCATGGGGCGAGCGGACGATCACGGCATAGGCCTGGCCAGGCAGGTTGAAATCGTCGGTGTAACGGCCCTTGCCGCGCACCAGCGTGTCGTCCTCCTTGCGGCGGACCGGCTGCCCGACGCCGTATTTTTGCAGTGCAATAGCGTTTTCGAGCGTGGAGGATTTGGTGTGTTCTTGCATGGAAAATGACCTGAAAAGCCGGCAATTGCGCGAGATGTGGGCGCCTGAGGACCGGGGCCTCTGAGATAACCCGCCACTGCGTTCACGACAACGCACGAATGGGCATGGTCCCATGTGATGCGATGTTGCGCATGTCAGCCGCGCTGGTAATGTTTCAAGCGAAAAATCAATTCCAGACCGGCCCGACCGGCCGCGGAAAGACAGTTTGTATGAATGACCACACGCGGCTCCGCGACGGCCATGTGCCGCACGGTGAGCTGGAGGGGTCGATGGCGGCGGTGGCATTGGCCACTGGGCCGGCCGTCCCCGCGCGAGCGGGAACCGGCGTCTATGCGGCGCTGGACCTCGGCACCAACAATTGCAGGCTCCTGATCGCCTGTCCGACCCACGATGGCTTTCGTGTGGTCGATTCCTTCTCGCGCATCATCCGGCTCGGCGAGGGCGTCTCGGCGACGGGGTGTATCAGCGAGGCCGCGATCGATCGCGCCATCGCGGCGCTCAGCATCTGCCGCGACAAGATCAATTTGCGGAAAGCGCGCCGGTTGCGGCTGATCGCGACCGAGGCCTGCCGCGCGGCCTCGAACGCGGAGAACTTCCGCAGCCGCGTCGCGGCCGAGACCGGCATCGAACTCGAGGTGATCGACCGCGAGACCGAAGCCTCGCTCGCCATGCTCGGCTGCTCGCCGCTGGTCGATCCGAGGGGACGCGGCGCCATCCTGTTCGATATCGGCGGCGGCTCGACCGAGCTGGTGCGGATCGAGCGCGACCCGCAAAATCCGGAACCGCGCATCAAGGCGTGGATGTCGATCCCGCTCGGCGTCGTGACGCTGGCCGAGCAGTTCGGCGGCCGCGACGTGACGCCGGAGATTTATGCCGCGATGGAGCGGGAGGTTGCCAGCCACGTCGCGCCGTTCGCCGCGGAGCACGGCCGCGATCTCACCGGCATGCATCTGCTCGGCACCTCGGGCACGGTGACGACGCTCGCCGGCATCCATCTCAATCTCGTGCGCTACGACCGCCGCCGCATCGACAGCATCTGGATGAACGACACCGACATCACCGCGACCATCACCAAGCTGCTCGGCATGAGCTATGAGGACCGCGCCAACAACAGCTGCATCAGCGTCGAGCGCGCCGATCTCGTGCTCGCCGGCTGCGCCATCCTCGACGCCATCAGGCACGCCTTCCCGCTGCCGCGCCTGCGCGTTGCCGACCGGGGGCTGCGCGAGGGCATGCTGGTCGAGATGATGCGCGAGGATGGTGCGCTCAGGAGCTGGTGAGATGGCCAAAGACACCACCGGTCGCTTGCACGTCCAGGTCAAGACCGGCGGCAAGCGCAAATTGTCGTCCAAGCTGTGGCTGGAGCGGCAGCTCAACGATCCCTACGTCGCCAAGGCCAAGGCGGCGGGCTATCGCTCGCGCGCCGCATTCAAGCTGCTGGAGATCGACGACAAGTTCCGCCTGTTGAAGCCGGGCATGGCCGTGGTCGATCTCGGCGCTGCGCCCGGCGGCTGGAGCCAGATCGCCGCCAAGCGCGTCGGCTCGGTCGACGGCAAGGGCAAGGTCGTCGCGATCGATCTGCTGGAAATGCCTGACATTCCCGGTGTCGACTTCGCGCAGCTCGATTTCATGGACAATGACGCGCCCGACAAGCTCACAGCAATGCTGGGCGGCGGCGCGGATATCGTGATGTCCGACATGGCCGCCAACACCACCGGCCATCGCAAGACCGACCAGCTCCGCATCGTCGGCCTGGTCGAGACGGCGGCCGCGTTCGCTTGCGACGTGCTCAAGCCCGGCGGCACGTTCCTCGCCAAGACATTCCAGAGCGGCGCCGACGCCGATCTGCTCGCCCAGCTCAAGCGTGACTTTGCGACCGTGCGTCACGTGAAGCCGGCGGCGAGCCGGCAGGATTCGTCGGAGCGCTATGTGCTGGCGACCGGATTTCGCGGCGAGGCGAAAGCGTAGCCTCGCTACCCCAGCCGCTGATCCCGCATGTCTTGCGTGTCTTCCGTCGCGACCTTGACGGCGGCGGTAGCCGCGCTCTTGGCGGCGCCCTTGCGACTAGCGACCTCGACCGCCTTGCGGCCGGAGATCTCGTGGCCGGCATCGCTGGGCATCTGCCAGAAGAACCAGCTCGAGACCGCCGAGGTCAGCCCGACCACGACGAAAGCCGGAGCGAACACGGTGGCATTGATCTCGCTGACGTGGTTGAGCCACATCGTCGTCTCCACCGAGGCCGCCCCCACCGCGACGCCGGCGGAGACCGCGAGCTGCTGGTTGACGCTGACCAGCGTGGTGGCGCGGCTCATCTGCGGGCTCTCAACGTCGGCATAGGCCACCGTGTTGATGGCGGTGAACTCCAGCGAGCGGAAGAAGCCGCCGACCACGAGGATCACCATGATGATCAGCAGCGGGGTCGTCACCGTGAACAGCGCGCAGACGGCGAGGAAGAATGCGCTGACGATCGCGTTCACCGTCATCAGGTTGCGGAAGCCGAAGGCGCGGATCAGACGCGCCGCCAGCGTCTTCATGCCCATGGCGCCCAGCGAGGAGGAGAACGTGACAAGGCCGGAATGAAACGGCGACAGCCCGAAGCCGATCTGCATCAGCAGCGGCAACAGGAAGGGCAGCGCGCCGATGCCGAGCCGGAACATGAAGCCGCCGACGATGGCCGCCCGCAGCGTCGGCAGCCTCAGCAGCGAGAAGTCCAGCACCGGCGATCCCGTTCGCCGGGCGTGAATTACGTAGAGCGTCATCGAGATCGCGCCACCCGCGACCAGCGCTGCAACCGTGCTCCAGGGCAACAAATTGAGGCCGGCGACCGACAGGCCGAAGGCGATGCCGGCGAGACCGATGCCCGCAAGCACCATGCCATAGAGATCGAACTTCTCCTGCGTCTCGCTCTTGATCGGATCGATGAAGCGCAGCGCCATGAAGATGCCGAGCAGCCCGATCGGGATGTTGATCAGGAAGATCCAGTGCCATGAGGCGTAGGTCGTGATGAAACCGCCGAGCGGCGGGCCGATCACGGGACCGATCAGGGCAGGGACCGTCACCCACGCCATGGCATTGACCAGCGCGCTCTTGTCGACCGAGCGCAGCAGCACGAGACGCCCGACCGGCGTCATCATCGCCCCGCCCATGCCTTGCAGGATGCGTGCGAACACGAAGTCGGTGACCGATCCCGAGAGTGCGCAGCCGACCGACCCGATCATGAACACGCCGACCGCGATCGCGAACACCATGCGCGCGCCGAACCGGTCGGCGGTCCAGCCGCTCGCCGGGATGAACACCGCGAGCGACAGGAGGTAGGAGGTGATCGCAAGCTTCAGCGTCAGCGGGCTGGTGCCGATGTCGGCCGCGATCGCCGGCAGCGAGGTGGCAATGACCGTGGAATCCATGTTCTCCATGAAGAGAGCAGTGGCCACGATCAGCGGAATGACGCGTTGCTTGTTGACCATGACGGATCGGTAATGGAAATCAGAAGGCAAGGACGAGAAATCCGGCTTATCACCGCCCACGGGCGGGGACCATTGCGGATCGACGCATAGCACCTAAATCCTGCGGAACACCGCTCTGACCCTCGCCCTCGTCACTGCGCGGCGCGACGGAGTCGCGAGCCCGGAACGACGGCGCGGGTGGGCTATCTCAGCTGAATTGACGAAAAAAGCCTGTGCATGGCTGGCCGGCGGTCCGATTTGCTTTGATTCGTCGCGCGGCCGTGCTATCGACCCGCGTCAACCCCACCGATGGGCTCCGATTCTCAGGCGATGCCGCAAGGTACGCCGAGGGTGGCGCTCATCCATAATTATTTGCGGCACGGCCGCAGGAAGGAGTTGGCATATGGCCACGGTGCAACTTCAAGGCATCCGCGAAGCCTTTACGTTCGACGACGTGCTGCTGAAGCCGGGCCTGTCTGACGTGATGCCGGGCGAGGTCGACATCCGCTCCCGCGTGACCCGCGCGATCCCCCTCAACATTCCGATCATGGCTTCGGCCATGGACACCGTCACCGAGGCCCGCATGGCGATCGCCATGGCGCAGGCCGGTGGCCTCGGCGTCATCCACCGCAATTTCGATCCCGAAGGCCAGGCCGCCCAGGTGCGGCAGGTCAAACGTTACGAGTCGGGCATGGTGGTGAATCCGCTCACCATCAGCCCCGAGGCCACGCTCGACGACGCGCTCAAGTTGATGAGCGACCACGGCATCTCCGGCATTCCGGTCGTCACCGGCGCCGGCAAGAACACGCCGGGCAAGCTGGTCGGCATCCTGACCAACCGCGATGTGCGCTTTGCCACCGACCGCCGGCAAAAAGTCTCCGAGCTGATGACGCACGAAAACCTCGTCACGGTGCGCGAGAATGTCAGCCAGGACGAAGCCAAGCGGATGCTGCATCATCATCGCATCGAGAAGCTGGTCGTCGTCGATGATCAGTATCGCTGCGTCGGCCTGATCACCGTCAAGGACATCGAGAAGGCAGTCGCGCATCCGCTCGCCTGCAAGGACGCGCAGGGCCGCCTGCGGGTCGCCGCGGCCACCACCGTCGGCGATAGCGGCTTCGAGCGCACCGAGCGCTTGATCGATGCCGGCGTCGATCTCGTCGTCGTCGATACCGCGCACGGCCATTCCCGCCACGTGCTGCATGCGGTCAACCGCATCAAGCGTCTCTCCAACTCGGTTCAGGTCGTCGCCGGCAATGTCGCGACGGCCGAAGGCGCTCAGGCACTGATCGACGCGGGTGCGGATTGCATCAAGGTCGGCATCGGTCCGGGCTCGATCTGCACCACGCGCATCGTCGCCGGCGTCGGCGTGCCGCAGCTCACCGCCATCATGGACGCGGTCGAGGCTGCCAGGAAGTCCGACATCCCCGTCATTGCCGACGGCGGCATCAAGTTCTCCGGCGATCTCGCCAAGGCGCTCGCCGCCGGTGCCGACATCGCGATGGTCGGTTCGCTGCTCGCCGGCACCGACGAGACGCCGGGCGAAGTTTTCCTGTGGCAGGGCCGTTCCTACAAGGCCTATCGCGGCATGGGCTCGGTCGGCGCGATGGCGCGCGGATCTGCCGACCGCTACTTCCAGCAGGACATCAAGGACACGCTCAAGCTCGTGCCTGAGGGCATCGAGGGCCAGGTGCCCTACAAGGGTCCGGTCGGCAATGTCATGCACCAGCTCGCCGGCGGCTTGCGCGCCGCCATGGGCTATGTCGGTGCCAAGGACATGAGGGAGCTGCACGACAAGGCGCAGTTCGTCCGCATCACCGGCGCGGGCTTGCGCGAAAGTCACGTCCACGACGTGACCATCACGCGCGAGGCGCCGAACTATCCGGGCGGGGGCTAGCCAAGCCGACGCAAGATCACGTGATGCGATCGGCGGAGCGGAGTGGATCCGGCTCCCCGCATCCGGCCGCTTGCCGTTCATCAACGACCAGATCAGCGCGCTGCTTAAAATTCCAGCGAAGGATGGCGCCAGTCGCCTTGACGCGCCACGCCGGCTCCGCTTCCGTTGACGCCGAAACACAATTCGGAGGAAGCCATGTCCCAAGGCAAACGCATCGTTCTCGCCGCGCGTCCCGTCGGCGAACCAAAGTCATCCGATTTTCGCCTGGAGGAATTCGCACCTCCTTCGCCCGGCGCCGGCGAGGTGCTGCTGCGCACGATCTGGTTGTCGCTCGATCCCTATATGCGCGGGCGCATGAGCGAGGGGCCGTCCTACGCCGCGCCGGTGGCAATCGGCGGCGTCATGGAGGGCGAGGTGGTGAGCGAGGTGGCGGCCTCCAACAATCCTGACTTTGCCAAGGGCGACATCGTTCGTGCACGGAGCGGCTGGCGGACGCACGCAATCTCGAACGGCAAGGGTCTCATCAAGGTCGATCCCAAGCTCGGTCCGGTCTCGACCTCGATCGGCGTGCTCGGCATGCCCGGCATGACCGCCTACACGGGCCTGCTCGACATCGGCAAGCCGCAGGAAGGCGAGACCGTCGTCGTCGCCGGTGCTTCCGGCGCGGTCGGCTCGGCGGTCGGGCAGATTGCGAAGATCAAGGGGGCGCGTGCCGTCGGCATTGCCGGTGGCAAGGACAAGTGCGACTACGTGGTGAAGGAGCTCGGCTTTGATGCCTGCATCGATCATCGCGATCCCGATCTCGCCGCGAAGCTCAAGGACGCCTGCCCCGGGGGGATCGACGTTTATTTCGAGAATGTCGGCGGCGCCGTGTTCGAGGCTGTTTTCCCGCAGCTCAATGCGTTCGCGCGCGTGCCGGTCTGCGGCTTGATCGCACACTACAACGACACTGAAGCGAAGCCGCCGAAATGGGCGGGCGCGATGATGCGCAACATCCTCACCAAGCGGCTGACCTTCCGCGGCTTCATCGTCTCGGATTTCGCCTCGCGCCACGGCGATTTCCTGCGCGACATGTCGGGCTGGGTCCGCGACGGCAAGGTGAAGTACAAGGAGTTCGTCACCGAGGGCCTGGAGAGCGCCCCTGGCGCCTTCATCGGGCTCCTGAAGGGCGCCAATTTCGGCAAGCAGCTGGTCCGGGTCGGGCCGGACAAGGCTTGAACTTTCAAATCCTGGGACGTCTCGTGGCGGCTTGGAGCGTCGTACGATTGCTCCAGCGCCACACCCCGGCCCTCAATGGTTAACAAAGAGTGACCAATCGGCCACACCTGTCCGCAAATGGCGCAGCGTGTGACCGGCGGTTCATTGACGTCAGGGCGAAGGCATTGAATCATCGCGCATATTTAGGGTGTTGCGATGCTTGAGATCGGTATTTCCTGCGTAATCCTGCTGGCTGCCGCCTATTGGGCAGCCATGTACGTCATGGGCCGCCATGACGACGTCATCCACGGCAAGTTCGTGCACAGCGAGGACGAAGGCACGTCCGTGCAGCCTCGGATGCCGACACCTCCCCCGCGCTTCCCGAAACGCCCGGTCACGGCCGTCGAGCCCGCCAACATCGAGCCTGGCAATGATGTGGCGGGCAGGCCCGTGACCAGCGAAGCGTTGCAGTCGTTGCTCGCTGCGATTCAGCAGGACCTCAAGAACGTCGCCTGAGCGGCGCGCTCAGAGGCTGCCGGTGGCGGCGGCTCATGCGGCCTCCGGCGCGAATACGCGCAAGCGATGACCATCCGGATCGAGCGCGACGAAGGTCGTGCCGAAGTCCATTCGGGTGGGCGGCTGGGCGATGGCAAGTCCGCGCGTTTTCCAGGCGGTGTGCGTTTCCTCCACGGCGGCCGCGTCGGTGACCGTGAACGCCACCTCGCTGCAGCCAGGCTGCCCTGCGGTCTTCGGTTCGACGCTGGCGCGCGACCACAATCCGAGCATCACCCCATCGCGCAGGGGCAGCATGGCGAATGTCGGCGACTGCTCGATGATGGGGATGTCCAGCAACTCGCTATAGAACTTGGCGCTTGCACCCGGGCTTCCGACATGGAGCAACAGGAAGCTGAAGTCTGGCATGTGAGGTCTCCTTGTTCAGCGCTCTCTGACGTGAGCGCGATGCAGAAACCCATAGCGCGGCATGCTGTCAGTTTATGTCAGCAGCGTCGACCTCACTGTTCCGGCACGGCCTTCAGCGCCACCGCGCCGCACCAGCGCGCCCGCAGGCGAGGTCGCTGACGCGTTGGATCTGGGTGGCGCCGGGGGCTCCCCGGGAGCCGAAGTCGCTTGAGCGACCGGCAGTTGGTCGCGCGATCGGGAACGCCGGTTCAACTGGTCGATTGTCATGACCAGCACTGACGGCTAATGGACGCAGGCGGCGGCTTCCGCCCGATCGGAGAATCGATGTCCGTTCAAATGGTTTTGCTGCCGGTCTTCGCTCAGATCGGGCTCACCTTCGCGCTCCTGGTCGGCATGGTGTTCGGGCGGCGCAATGCGCTGGTCTCGGGCGAGACCAAGATCCGCGACATTGCACTGGGAGAGCCGAACTGGCCGAAGGGCGCCACGCAAATCGCCAATTGCTACCGCAACCAGTTCGAGCTGCCGGTGCTGTTCTACGCCCTGATCGCGCTGGCGCTGCCTTTGCGCCATGCCGATCTCTTCATCGTGCTGATGTCGTGGGTGTTCGTGGTGACGCGCTTTGCCCATGCGGGCGTGTTCGTCACCTCGAACAATTTCGGCCACCGCTCCTCGGTCTGGCTTGCCAGCGTGCTGGTGCTGCTGGCGATGTGGATTTACTTTGCACTGAAAATTCTGTTGCTGATCTGACGCTTACAAGTCGGATCTGATCTGAAAGATTCAAATGACTCCCGCTGCCCGGCTGTCCGCAGCCATCGAACTGATCGACACCATCGAGAAGGACCGCGTGCCTGCGGCCAAGGCGATGAAGGAGTGGGGCACCGCGCACCGCTTTGCCGGCTCCGGCGACCGCGCGGCCATTGCCGGCCTGGTCTGGGACGTGCTGCGACGTTACGCCTCGAGCGCGTTCCTGATGGACGCCGACACGGCCCGCGCACGGCTCATCGGCATGCTCCGCCTGGAGCGGAACATGGACACCGCGACCATGTCCGCGCTGTGCGACGGCAGCCGGTTTGCGCCCGAGCCGTTGACCGAGGCCGAGCAGGCCGCGCTCAGCCAGCGCTCGCTGAAAGATGCGCCGGCCGCGATTGCCGGCGACTATCCGGAATGGCTCGATTCGCATCTCGCCAAGGTGTTCGGGGAGGACCGCGTCGCGGAAGCCGCGGCGATGGCGAGCCGGGCGCCGCTGGATTTGCGCGTCAACACGCTAAAATCGAGCCGTGACAAGGTGCTAAAGGCGCTTGCTCATCTTCATGCGAAACCGACGCCATGGTCGCCAAATGGCCTGCGCATCGAGCTTTCGGCCGATGCGCGCAATCCGGGCATCCAGGCCGAGGAGGATTTCATCAAGGGCGGCGTTGAGGTGCAGGATGAAGGATCGCAGCTTGCGGCCCTGTTCACCGCGGCAAAGCCCGGCGAGCAGGTGATCGATCTCTGCGCCGGCGCCGGCGGCAAGACGCTGGCGTTGGCCGCGATGATGCAGGGCAAGGGCCGGTTGATCGCGACCGACAGCGACAAGCGCCAGCTCGCCCCCATTCACGAACGCCTGTCGCGTGCCGGCGTCCACAACGCCGACGTCCGCACACCCAAGGGCGACGCTGACCCGCTTGTCGATATCAGCGCCACGGCCGACCTCGTCGTCATCGATGCGCCCTGCACGGGAACCGGGACCTGGCGCCGCAACCCCGATGCCAAATGGCGCATGCGCCCGGGTGCGCTGGAGATTCGTCTGAAGGACCAGGCCGAGGTGCTGGAGCGCGCGGTTCCGCTGGTGAAGGCGGGCGGCCGCATCGCCTACATCACCTGCTCGGTATTGTCCGAGGAGAACGGCGAGCAGGTGAGGGCCTTCGTCGCCAAGCATCCCGGGTTCACGGTGGTGCCGCCGGAGCAGACTGCAAGCGTGCTCTGGGACAAGGCCGAGGCGTTTGCCGAAGCCGCACTCCGATCAGCCGAAGGCTGGCTGATGACGCCCCGCCGTACCGGCACGGACGGGTTCTTCGTCTCGGTGCTGAAGAAGGCGGGCTGATTGCCAAACAAAAACCCCGCGAACCGGGTCCCGGTCGCGGGGCTTCTGAACTCGACGATTCTGACCGGTACGTCCGCGATCAGATCGCGAATGTCGCGGTCAACTAGCCGGCGCGGAGGTTGTCGGCCGAGGACTTGCCGCTGCGGCGATCCGCAACGATGTCGAAGGAGACCTTCTGGCCCTCGTTGAGGGTCGACAGACCGGCACGCTCGACGGCGCTGATGTGAACGAAGACGTCCTTTGCGCCGTCATCCGGCTGGATGAAGCCAAAGCCCTTTTGGTTGTTGAACCACTTCACGGTGCCCATTGCCATAGTCATTTCCTTTCAATTGACGATGCACTCAGGGGGACAAATGCGCATCACTGCGCCCATCGTCCCGGTTGGTCGATTTTGGAGAAATACCTGAAACGTGCTCGTCCATTGAAATAAGACGGAGCGGCCCAGTCGTTCGGCCAAGGATCGATGCTCACAATCTAGCGATTTTTTGGGGCGACTTCAAGGCGGCACGCGCTGGTGGCGAGCCAGCCAAGCTTTGCTATTTTGCGCTGCACACCCGCCTGGTTCCGTCAATCCACGATGAAAAGCGTCGCGCCGACGGATGTCGACGAGCGATGCGCGGCATCACCGAAATCCGAGACCTGGTAGCTCATCCCGGGCGTCAGCTTGAATTTGCGCCCGTCGCGCAGCTCGCTGTCGAGCTCACCCGCGAGCACGTAGAGGACGTGGCCACGGTCGCACCAGTGATCGGCGAGATAGCCCGGCGAATACTCGACCATCCGCACCCTGAGATCGCCGATATCAACGGTCCGCCATTTGGCTTCGCCGGTCTCGCCGGGATGCGTGGTGACCTCGACCTTGCTCCAGTCGGTGACGGTGAAGGGCGAGGTGGGGAGCTTCATGGGGGTAGGTCCTGTTTCAGCGCCGGCGATGCCCGTGTAACGCACGCGCGCGCCGCAGTCTCCGTCATTGCTGAGAGCACGTGTCAATGCGGCAAATGATTAGCCGATCCCTGCACGATCAGCCCCGCATCATTCACCCGCAGATACTCGCAGATCTTCTTCCCGCGCTCGTTCTCGTAAAACACCACCAGGCTGTCCGGGCTGACATACACGTCGACCAGGGTGAAGTGCAGGTTCGGGATCAACCCCAGCGCCTTACTCCAATAGGCCCGCAAGCTCTCCTTGCCGCGCACGGTGCCGCTGGCATCGAATCCCAACCCCGGGATGCGATCCGAGGTCATCACGATCGCGTCGTCATAGAGCGTCAGCACGCGCTCGAGATCGCGCGCATTCCAGGCCTCGACCCAGGTCCGGCCGAGCGCGGCAAGTGTTGATGGCGGATGGAGCTTCGACATGGCGTTCTCCCTGATGGGCCCGGTTCAGTGGGGCAATTAGGTCAATAATACTTACCTATATCGATCTGTCCATCCCCAAAGAAGCATGTGGGCGCGCGCTGACGCGCGGTTGCGAGCCAAGGGCTCATCGCGTATTGGCTTGCCATGACAGCAGCACAGAACGACCGCTCCGCGTCGACGCCTTCGGTGGCCTCGGCGCACGACAAGATTCTCATCGTCGACTTCGGCAGCCAGGTGACGCAGCTGATTGCGCGTCGCGTGCGCGAGGACGGCGTCTATTGCGAGATCGTCCCGTTCAACAAGGCCGAAGCCGCCTTCAACGAGATGAAGCCGAAAGCGGTGATACTCTCCGGCGGCCCTGAATCGGTGCATGAGGCCGGCTCGCCCCGCGCCCCGCAGGCGATCTTCGAGTCCGGCGTGCCCGTGATGGGCATCTGCTACGGCCAGATGACCATGGCGGCCCAGTTGGGCGGCACCGTCGAGGGCGGCCATCACCGCGAATTCGGCCGCGCCGATGTCGAGGTGAAGGCCGAGAGCAAGCTGTTCGAGGACGTCTGGTCGTCGGGCAGCAAGAACCAGGTCTGGATGAGCCATGGCGACCGCATCACCAGGATGCCGCCGGGCTTCTCGGTGGCCGGCACCTCGCCGAACGCGCCGTTCGCGATCATCCAGGACGAGGCGCGCAGATATTACGGCCTGATGTTCCACCCCGAAGTGGTGCACACGCCCGACGGCGCCAAGCTGATCCGCAACTTCGTCCGCAAGATCGCAGGCCTCTCCGGCGACTGGACCATGCGCGCCTTCCGCGAGGAGGAGATCGCGAAAATCCGCCAGCAGGTCGGCAAGGGCAAGGTGATCTGCGGGCTCTCCGGCGGCGTCGATTCCGCCGTCGCGGCCGTGCTGATCCACGAGGCCATCGGCGACCAGCTCACCTGCGTGTTCGTCGATCACGGCCTGCTGCGTCTCGATGAGGCCAAGACCGTCGTCGACCTGTTCCGCCACCACTACAACATCCCGCTGGTGCACGTGGATGCCTCGAAACAGTTTTTGGGCGAGCTCGAAGGCGTCACCGACCCCGAAACCAAGCGCAAGACCATCGGCCGCCTCTTCATCGAGGTGTTCGAGCAGGAGGCCAAGAAGATCGGCGGCGCCGACTTCCTCGCGCAAGGCACGCTCTATCCTGACGTGATCGAGAGCGTCTCCTTCACCGGCGGTCCCTCGGTGACGATCAAGTCGCACCACAACGTCGGCGGCCTGCCTGAACGCATGAACATGAAGCTCGTCGAGCCCCTGCGCGAGCTGTTCAAGGACGAGGTGCGCAAGCTCGGCCGCGAACTCGGCCTGCCCGAAATCTTCGTCGGTCGCCACCCGTTCCCGGGCCCCGGCCTTGCGATCCGCTGCCCCGGCGACATCACGAAAGACAAGCTCGACATCCTGCGCAAGGCCGATGCCGTCTACATCGACCAGATCAGGAAGCACGGCCTGTATGACGAGATCTGGCAGGCTTTTGCCGTGCTGCTCCCCGTCAAGACCGTCGGCGTCATGGGCGACGGCCGCACCTACGACTACGTCGTGGGCTTGCGCGCCGTCACCTCAACCGACGGCATGACCGCCGACTTCTACCAGTTCGACATGAAGTTTCTGGGCGAGACGGCGACGCGCATCATCAACGAGGTGAAGGGGGTGAACCGGGTGGTGTACGACGTGACGAGCAAGCCGCCCGGGACGATTGAGTGGGAGTAGGGGGCTTGCCTATTGCCCTGAGCCGCAGGGCGTAGGATGGGTAGAGCGTAGCGAAACCCATCGTGCTTGCAAAGACGGGATTGATGGATATCGCTGCGCTCCACCCATCCTACGAGTTGGCGCTTGCCTTGAGCGTCGATGCCGACGTCTGGACGACACATCGCGATTTCGCCGGTTGGGGTGTCGCGTCGTGGTCGACGCCGAGCCTCATGCGTGCATGTGCGGCGGCCAACTAGCTAATTCTCCGCCAGCGCGTAGGATGGGTAGAGCGTAGCGAAACCCATCGTGTCTGCAAAGACGGGATTGATGGGTATCGCTGCGCTCCACCCATCCTACGAGCTATGCTTCGCATCCTCTCGCGGGCAACGCGGCCAACGATCCCGTGACGCTGCCGGCGTATATGGCGCTGGCGAAGGCGTTGATGGTGGCATGAACGATGATACGCGCCGAAAAATCGGAACCGATCCTGCATTTTCGAAGTGCGGCGAAGCTCGAAGCGTATATGTCCGCCGAGCCTCGAACGTCTCCAGGTTGCTGGCTCAAGTTAGCCAGGGCCGGGGCGGCCAGGACGACCATCACCAAACAGGATGCGATAGAGACCGCGCTCTGCTGCGGCTGGATCGACGGTCAACTGGCGCCGTTTGATGCCGAGTATTTCCTGGTCCGAATGACGCCCCGTCGGCGAGGCAGTCGTTGGTCCCAAAAGAATCGCGATGCGGCCGACCGGTTGCTGGCCCAGGGCCGGATCCGGCCGGCCGGGCTTGCGGAGATCGAGGCCGCAAAAGCCGATGGGCGCTGGGCCGGCGCCTACGCCTCGCAGGGAAAGGCCGAAGTGCCGGCAGATCTGGCCGCGGCGCTCAAGCGCAACAAGCCGGCTGCAGCGTTCTTCGAAGAACTGGATCGCGCGAACCGCTACTCCATCATCTACCGGGTGAATGACGCAAAGCGTCCGGAAACACGGGCGGAGCGGATCACGAAATTCGTCGCCATGCTGGCCCGTGGCGAAACTCTTCACCCCCGAAAAGCCGGCGCGTCGGCGGTGACAGCCAAGAGGAAAAAGCGCGGATAGAGCAGGCGGGTTGGCCTGTCGATGGGTGGGATGTGGCAATTGTGCGTGGTTGTGTAACCGCGTCCTACGTACTTGCGTGGAATTACATATGGGTGTATGTAATGCCTATGAGCCACATCAGCATCCGCGATTTGCAGAAGATCTCCGGCGAGGCGATCGGCGCGTTGCCCGGTCCTACGCCGGTCAAGTCGGGAGAGCGGACAGTCGGCCTTCTCATCCCGCTCAAGGCGGCCGATCCGGATCGGCTCGCTGCGGTGTTGGCGCGTGCCGAGAAGCTGGCGAAGCGACGCGATCCCGCCGCGGACGACGCGGCGCTCGCCGAGTTCGGCGAGGTCGATCCGGTCGATTGGTCCGTCTCGGCCGTGAAGGCTTTGAAGGCCGAGACTTTGACGGCCAAGTCGAAAGCATGAGGCGCCCGTCGCCCACGATTGTCATCGACGCAGCCATTCTCATTGCCGCCGTGCGGGGCCGAAGCTCCGGCGCGCTGTTGGCGGCCGCTGCTGGCGCGATCCTCGTGACGACGGACCGCGTTGTCCAGGAAGCGCGACGCCGTATCACGTTGGGATTGCAGCGACCGGAGCTGATCGAGGTGCTCGATGCACTCGTGGAGGCGCTGACGATCGTTCCCGTAGCTGCATTGGAATCCATGCTCGCCCGGTGCGAAGCGACGCTCCGGGACGCCGTGCCGAGCCGCAACGGGTCCGAGCGCGACGCGCATGTGCTGGCGCTCGCCTGGAGCGTCGACGCGGACGTTTGGACGACTGACCGCGACTTCGCCGGTACGGGTGTCGCGACCTGGTCGACGCCGAACCTCATCCGGGCGCTTGCGGAGACCGAGTAGCCAATTCGCCTACTGGCGGCCCTCGTATTCCAAACCGCAAGATCGGTCGAGCACGCCATGGCCATGATCGCCTAACTCAGGCCGCCACGGAGGAGGGACGATGACGGCGGCACTGCAAAACTATCGGGCCCGGATGCGGCGGGTGCTGGATCATATCGACCGGCATCTCGACGCTGATCTGGACCTAGAGAGCCTGAGCGGCGTTGCGGCCTTCTCGAAATTCCATTTCCACCGGCAGTTCATGGCGACCTTCGGGGTGTCGGTGCATCGTTATGTCCAGCTCGCCCGCATGCAGCGCGCGTCCTACCAGCTGGCCTATGACGGGGCGCTTGGCGTGACCGAGATCGCGATGGATGCCGGTTACGACGCGCCCGATGCCTTCGCCCGCGCCTTTCGGCAACGGTTCGGGCAATCGCCGTCGTCGTTCCGGAAAGCGCCGGATTGGGACTCGTGGCTTGCGGCCTTCGGGCCTCTCGAAGATGCAAGGAGCAAGCTGATGAGAAGTTTTGACAGTAACGACGTGACGATCCGCGATGTGCCGGCGACCAGGGTCGCGATCATGGAGCATCGAGGCAACCCCGCGACGCTGGGCGCCAGCGTCCAGCGCTTCATCGCCTGGCGCAAGGCTGCCGGTCTGCACCCCAGCACAAATCCAACCTTCACGATCTGGCGCTCGGAGCGACGGCCTGCGCAGCCGGCCGATTACAGCGTCGACCTCTGCGTCGGCACTGACCAGCCGATCGCCACTGAAGGCGAAGACATCAAGGCCGGCGAGATCCCCGGCGGACGCTGTGCCGTGCTGCGCGTCGTCGGCCACACCGACAATCTCGAGCCTGCCGCACTCTACCTCTACCGCGATTGGCTTCCGGCCAGCGGCGAGGAGGTGCGCGACTTCCCGATCTACTGCCAGCGGCTGAGCTTCTTTCCTGACGTGCCGGCGCATGAGACGGTCGCGGAGCTGTTTTTGCCGCTGAAATAGTCAGGACGATCGAACGGATGGTCATGATCTCTGGTGTTCGATGGTGGCGATTCCAATGCAGCGCAGCGCCGGGTGTAGCGGACCGCTCTGCGGTCAGCCAACCTCGATGTTCATCTCCGCGATCAGCCGCTCGCGACCCGCCAGGGAGTTTAGCGCCTTGTCACCCAATTCCCTGGCGACAAGGTTGAGCAGGGCCTCGCAGAAGACGACATAGGCGCCCATGCTGTTCGAATAGAAGCTGCTCGCGTGGGGGATGAAAAAAGCATGCGCGGCAGGAGGAACCAGTGGTGACGACCTCGAATCCGTGATCGCGATGACCGTCTGGCCGTTCAAGGCTGCGACCCGGGCCACCTCCGCGACGCTGCGCGTATAGGGCGCGCAGCTGGCGACGATGACGACGTCATCAGGGTCGAGCTGTGACAATGCCTCGGCGACGCCGAGACGCGGCGCGTCCAGAAGCGCGACGTCCGAGCGCACCATTCCCAGGCAATAGGTGAGAAAGCTCGCCAGCGAATGGAATTGGCGAACGCCATGGACGCGAACGCGGGGGGCGGTTGCCAGCAGCCTGGTGGCGCCTTGCAGCGCGGCTCTGTCCAGTTGTCCGAGGAAGCCGTCAACGTTCGCTGCGGTTTCCCGGGCAAGCTGCGTGAACGCCTCGACTTCGGTCGTGCCGGCGGACGGCGCGGCCATGAGTCGGCCGGCCTGGCGGCTATAGAAATACTGCTGGTCGTCAGCGATGGCCTTGCGGAAGACCGCCTGGAAATCGCTGAAACCTTCGAAGCCGAGACGTTTCGCCAGTCTGGTCAGCGTCGAGGGGTTGATGCCGAACTGCTCGGCAAGCTCCGAGATCGAGCGAACCGCCGACTGTTCCGGTGCTTCCACCAGTTTTGCGAACACATCATGCGCTTTGGCGCCGAGCGAAAAGCCTGCTTCGTCGCGGCCAACCGAGAGCGCGAGTGCCCTGAGATCCTCGATGGTGCGCGGCGGCTCCGCGACGGCTTCCTCTGGCATCGCCCTGATCCTGTTCACGCAGCGAAGGGCACCAGCCCGTCCCGCAAATCGAAGCGAACCGCTTCGTGCGCTCCATCGTAGACAGACCATTCGACCGTGTCAGCCCCGACCCGGAAGAGGGCGCTTGCGAGCGTGTTCTCGGCGTCGCTGTCGGCCGGGTCGGCGCGGTAGATCGGCAATTCTGGGTCGGCTGCGTCCCACAAAATGTCGAGCGCCCGCCCCTGCGGCTCCGACCGGCACGTTTGACCAAGCAGCATCTCGCCGCGCCGTTGTCGCACGCCGGACGAGCCGGTGACGATTTGCGACACGCGCCCGGTGTCGGCATGGATCAGATGATTCGAATGGACGCGCGGCGCCTCGACCCGATCGACCGACAGGGCGCGCGCGGTGAACTCGACACTGAGAAGGCGCTCGTCCCCGGCCTGTGCCAAAGTCAGGTGAAAGGCTCCGGCGCGGGGCGCCGACTTGAGCACGGTGAGCGCGCCGTCGAGATCCGGCGCGTCGAGTATCGCGCGGGCGAGCACCATGCGCGGCGTGCCGGCGCCGCCCGTGAGCGGCCTGATATTGTTGACGGTCTGGACCAGCCGCTTCGATGTCGCCGCAAAGGTATGTCCCGGCAGTGAGCCCGGGTACACGAAGGCCGTGAACGGCGTGCCGCCTTCGGATGCAACATGGGCAAGGGCGCAGTGGCCGGCGAAGTCGGGGTCGCCGTCCTCGTTGTGGCCGATGACATGCGGAGAGCCCGGCAACTGCACGGTCGTGCAACCATCCGGCGCCATCGCCCAGATATCGCCGCGGCAGTTCCACAGGAAGACGTCGTCGAAGGGCAGTGCCAGCCCGACGGCGAGGCCCTGCAACTCGGCCCAGTATCTTGGAAAACGCTCTCGAACGATCGCAGCCATCCCGGCGATGGAGGGATCTCCGCGGCGCGTCGTGAGTTCGCGCCACGCAGCGGATGTTCGGAAGTGGTCCTGCAGGGCCGCCCGGCCGAAGCGCCCAAGGGCCGCTCCGACATCGTGTGGTGAACCGGTGACGTCCATGAATGAAAGCCGGCGGCCGGCGTTAGGCGACATGTTGCAGAAACTCTCTCAGGCGAAGATTTTGAGGATTTGCCAGCAACTCCCGTGGCTCACCGTCGACTGCGATCTTGCCGCCCTCCATGAAGATCAGCCTGGTGCCGACCTTACGCGCAAAGGCCATCTCGTGGGTGACCACGATCATGGTCATGCCTTCCTCTGCCAGCGCCTGCATGACGCGCAGCACTTCGTGCCTCAGTTCCGGATCGAGTGCGGACGTCGGCTCGTCGAACAGCATCAGCTTCGGCTTGACGGCAAGCGCGCGGGCGATCGCGACGCGTTGCTGCTGGCCACCGGAAAGTTCGCTCGGATAATGGTGAGCGCGTTCGGCGAGGCCGACCTTGGCGAGCATGTCCAGCGCCTGCTGTCGCGCATCCCGGCGCGACTCGCCGCGCACGCGGCGCGGGCCAAAGGCGACGTTATCGAGTGCCGTCATTTGCGGAAACAGGTTGAATTGCTGGAAAACCATGCCGGCTTCCTGGCGGATCATGCGGACCTTGCGGCCGCCATCCTTGACACTGATACCGTCGACCACGAGATCGCCGCCGTTGATCTCCTCCAGCGCATTGATGCAGCGGAGCAACGTCGATTTGCCCGAGCCGGAGGGACCGATCAGCACCACCTTCTCGCCTTGCTCGATCGAGAGGTCGACCTGGTCGAGGATCGTAACCTGGCCGAACCGCTTCGTGACCTTCTTGAACTCCACGATGCTCACAGGATGCGCATCCTCTTTTCGGTCATCCTGAGGATAAGCGTGAGCGCGCCCGTCATGACCAGGTAGAACATCGCCACGGCAGACCAGATTTCGACGGCGCGAAAGTTGGCCGCCATGATTTCCTGGCCTTGCCGCGTGAGTTCCCCGACACCGATGACGATGAAGAGCGACGTATCCTTAAGGCTGACGATGAACTGGTTGCCGAGCGCCGGAATCATGCGGCGGAAGGCGAGCGGGCCGATGATGTAGAGCAGCACCTTCCAGAGCGGCAGGCCGAGTGCGAGACCCGCTTCCCGCAATCCTTTATGGACGGAGAGAAACGAGCCGCGCACGATCTCGGCGATATAGGCTCCGGCGTTGACGATGATGGCCATGATCGCCGCCGCGAGCGGGTAGATGCGGACATTCGCGAGGATCGGCAACGCGAAATAGATGAACATCACCTGCACGATGATCGGCGTGCCGCGGATGATCTCGACATAGGCGAAGGCAAGCGAGTTGAGGACGGCATTGCCGTAGGCGCGCGCCAGGCCGGCGGCGAAGCCGATCAGCAGTCCGCCGGCGAGGCCCGCCAGCGCGATCAGCACGGTGAGGCGGGCACCTTTCAAGAGCTCTGGCAGGGCCTGCCAGATAACCGACCACTCGAAATCCATGAGAGCTTTCCTTCAGGGAAGGCGTGCCGACCAAAGCATGATCCGGACCCGGAGGGCCGCGTTGGCGCAAAGTGCGAAGCGGTTTTCCGAAAAGATCATGCTCGAGCAACAACCCCGGTTGCGCGCGCCGCGAAGCCCGGATCAGCTCTTCGGCGGCTCGGCGCCGAACCATTTTTTGTAGATGGCCGTGTAGGTGCCGTCGCCCTTCAGCTTGGCCAGCGAGGCGTTGACCTTGGCGACGAGCTCGCTGCCCTTCGGGAAAGCGATGCCATATTGCTGGGCCATCATCTGGGGACCTACGGTCTTCACTTTCCCCTGGCCGTTGGTCTTGATGTAGTAGAGGACGTTGGGCGTGTCGTGCATTGCAGCGTCCGCGCGTCCCGTCGCAACCTCGAGGTAGGCGTTGTCGCTGTTGGGGAAGAGGCGCAGCTCCGTCGCCTTGAAGTGCTCCTTGGCGTAGTCGGTTGCCGACCTGCCGGTCTTCACGGCAAGCGTCTTGCCGGGAAGATCTTCCGGACCCTTGATGGCGCTGTTGGCCGGCACCATCAGCAGGAACCCGCTGTCGTAATAGCCGTCGGAAAAGTCGATGACCTTCTTGCGCTCGTCCTTGATGGTAATGCCGGCCAGCCCAACATCGACCTGCTTGGTCTGGAGCGCCGGGATGATGCCGTTGAAGTCCATCGGCTGCAGCGTATAGGTCACCCCGATATCCTTGGCGACGGCGGCCCACAGGTCGATGTCGAAGCCGACATATTTGTCTCCCTCCTTGAACTCGAATGGAACGAAGGCGGTGTCTGTCGCGACGATCAGGTCGCCGGCACGAGCAGGTTGGCCGAGGGAGAAGGTTGCCGCGACGGCTGCGGCGGCGGTCAGGCTGGCAAGCGCGAACTTCATTTGGGATCCCCTCTTCTCCGGGAGTGCCACGGAACGCCCACAGCATGCCACAGGCTACGCAAAACAAAAGTGCATATTTTTGTGCAATGCATCGCATATTTGCACGAAATATCGGCGGCCGATTCGTGCTGGTATCGCGAGGGTGGACGAAGTGCAGAGCAGCGAACTGCTCAGGTCCTTCAAAACAGTCGTTGGAATTTGGCGCTGGATTTGCCCGCGGCCGACCCGCGTGAATTACGAGTTTCGCGTCATCTTCTCGAACTTCCTCACCAGCCGTTCCCGCTTCAGCCGCGACAGCCGCTGGAGCCAGAATAAGCCGTCGAGCTGGTCGATCTCGTGCTGGTGGCAGACGGCACGCAAGGCCTCGGATTCCTCGCTTTGCATGATGCCGTCGAGGTCCTGATAACTGATGCGAACGCGGGCGTGGCGCTGGACGTCGTCGGTGACGCCGGGCATCGAGACGCTGCCCTCTGTGTGCAGGATCATCTCGGAAGAAGCCCATTCAATCTGCGGATTGACGTAAGTCTGCGGGCCAGTGGCGGCATCGAGCTCCAGCACCACGAGACGCAAGGGCACGCCGATATGCGGCGCCGTGATGCCGATCCCGGGCGCGGCGCGCATCGTCTCCAAAAGGTCTCTCGCAAGCTCCCGCAAGCCGTCGTCGAAGGCGGTGACGGGGCGGGCCGGCATGGCGAGCCGGCGGTCGGGATAGCGAACGATCGGACGAATGGTCATATCTGGCACGCTAGCCTCTCTGGATCAGCTCGCGCCCGATCCGCTTCGGCGGCTCGCTCCGCAGCACGATGGCGGTCGTGACGGAGCCATACCGGGCAATCGCATCGACGATGCTCTCGAGCTCCGTGGGCGAGGGCACGATCACCTTGAGATGAAAGCAATCCTCTCCCGTCAGCCTCAGGACTTCGATGATCTCGGGCATCTCGGCGAATTGCTTCAGGCAGGCCTTGATGTGTTCGTGCGTCGTCCGCAGGCGGATGATCGCCATCATGTTGAGGCCGACCGAGCCCGGATCGATCACGGCGCGATAGGCCATGACGATCCCGCGCTCCTCCAGCCGCTTCAGTCGTCCCGAGGTGGCCGGCTGCGACAGGCCGACCTTTCGCCCCAATTCCGAGACGCTGATGCGGCCATCGTCCTGGAGCGTTTCGATGATCGCAATGTCAGTCGGATCGAGAATGGGCTGGAAATCCCGGCTTCGCGTCATGACCTCTAATCTATCGGAACAGTGCCGCTCTTTCCGATGAATGCCAATTCCGTTTGCGGATGTAAACCGCCATGCTCCGCCGGTGCATGGCGAAACATCAGAGGTGAGGCGTGACGGAATTCATCCATTTGCCTGGGATCGGCAACTCCGGCGAAGCGCATTGGCAAAGTCGTTGGGAGCTGGCTGACCCCGGCATCCGCAGGTTCAGTCCGGCGAGCTGGGATCAGCCCCATCTGGCCGACTGGATCGAGGCCCTCGACCGCGCCGTGCGAACAGCGAGAACGCCAGCGGTGCTGGTGGCTCACAGTCTTGCCTGTCTGCTCGTCGCGCATTGGCAAAAGCAAAGTGCCTCGCCCGTGAAGGGGGCGCTTCTCGTTGCTGTTCCCGATCCGCGCTCTCCGGCATTCCCCGCCGAGGCCGCGGCGTTCGCGTCCGTGCCGGACCAGCGCTTCCGCTTTCCCTCGATGATCGTGGCCAGCACCAATGACCCCTACGCGTCGCCGCGCTACGTGCGGGGAAGGGCAGGGCAGTGGGGCAGCGAACTGGTCGAGATCGGCGCGAAGGGGCATATCAATGCTGCGAGCAATCTCGGCGACTGGCCGGAAGGACGCCGCATCCTCCTGGACTTCGACGCGCGCATTTAGATGATGGACGGGTCAAGCCGTGTCGGTTCATCCTGGTTCAGTCGATCAGCATTGCCGCCGAGCCCCACGAGGTGTGGGCGGCCCTGATCGTCCCATAGCTCGGCCTCACGGAGCAAGGCGTCAATGCATTGTTCGACGCGTCGCAAACTGCGGAGCGGCGGCAACCATCGCGGCTACGAGTTCTGCGGGATGATGACATGATGCCGGTGTTTTGCCCGACGAGTCAAATTTCGGCCTGACGTCGTGGGTTCCCCGCACTGCGATGGGCGTGCATCGTTAAGTCATTGATCCCTCTGTGCCCGGCTACTGTGCATGGGGTTGTTTTCGAAATCTTGTTGGTGGGCCGCGAATCTTTGCCCTAAAAAATGTCGCAAGACCTGTCTGCTTTCGCCGTTTCCATTCGTCTTCCACGTGAGACAGACATGACGGGAGACAAGGAATGACTGCTTCCAGATATCGCTGGGTGATCGTCGCCGCCGGCGGCCTGCTCGGCTGCGTCGCCATCGGCGGCATGTTTTCGCTGCCGGTGTTCCTGCAGCCGATCGCCAAGGAGACCGGCTGGTCGGTGACCGGCATTTCCAGTGCCATGACCATCGGCTTCCTGGCCATGGCGTGCAGCAGCATGATCTGGGGCACGTTGACCGACAAGTTCGGGCCGCTGCCGGTGGTGCTGACCGGATCGACCGTGCTGGCGCTGAGCCTGTTCGCCGCCAGCCACGCGACCTCGCTGATCGTGTTCCAGTTCGTGTTCGGCCTGTTGGTCGGCGGCTCCTGCGCTGCGATCTTCGCGCCGATGATGGCGACCGTCACCGGCTGGTTCGACACCCATCGCAGCCTCGCCGTCTCGCTGGTGTCGGCCGGCATGGGCGTGGCGCCGATGACGATGGCGCCGTTTGCGGCCTGGCTGGTGTCTCATCATGACTGGCGCACCGCGATGCAGATCGTGTCGCTGGTGGTCGCCGTCATCATGATCCCGGTCGCGCTGCTGGTCCGCCGTCCGCCGGCGCTGGCGCATCCGCCCGTCGCGGCAGCGGGTCCGGGCGGCCCGCAATCCGAGATGACGGTGGCTGAAGCGCTGCGCTCGCCGCAATTCCTGATCCTGCTCGCCACCAATTTCTTCTGCTGCGCCACACATTCCGGCCCAATCATCCACACGGTCAGCTATGCCGTGAGCTGCGGCATCCCCCTGATCTCGGCGGTGACGATCTACAGTGTCGAGGGACTGGCCGGGCTCGGCGGGCGGATTGCCTTCGGCCTGATGGGCGATCGGCTCGGTGCCAAGCGCGTACTGGTCTCGGGCCTGCTCGCACAAGCCTTCGGCGCGCTCGCCTATGTCTTCGCCCATCAGCTCACGACCTTCTACATGGTCGCGACCGTGTTCGGCTTCATCTATGCCGGCACCATGCCGCTCTACGCCGTGATCATCCGCGAGAACTTCCCGCTCAAGATGATGGGCACCGTGATCGGCGGCACGGCGATGGCGGGCAGTCTCGGCATGGCCACCGGCCCGCTCGCCGGAGGCCTGATCTACGATGCGTTCTCGAGCTACGCCTGGCTCTATATCGGCTCCTGGGCGATGGGGCTTGGCGCGTTCCTGATGGCGATGACGTTCCGCCCGTTCCCGAAGCCGCAGCAAGTCGAGCCCGCGCCGGCCCCAGTCGCGGCATGATCGGATCGAGGCGCAGCCTCAGAGCTGCGCCTCGATCGCCGCCTTGTCGATGACCGACCACACCTGCCGGATCTTTCCGTCATGAAATTCGTAGAAGACGTTCTCGCAAAAGGACACGCGCCGGCCGTTCACGGCGAGCCCCAGGAACTGGCCGGTCGGCGCGCAGTCAAACGTCAGTCGCGCGGCGATGCGCGGTGGCTCCGAGATCAGCATCTCGATGTTGAACTGCAGATCCGCAATCTCGCGGAAATCCTGCTCCAGCATCGCGCGATAGCCCGATAGCCCGAGCGGCCGCGCATTGTGGGCGACATCATCATGCACGAACCGGCCAAGCGTAGGCCAATCCTGCCTGTTCAGGCAGGCGATGTAATCGCGGTAGATGTCGGCGAGTCCGGCTGGCGTCATGGCGACACTCCCTGCGTTCCGGGGCTAACGCGGGAGCAGGGGAATCGGTGCGCTGCTCAGAGCGGTTTTTCGAAGAACAGATCCGGGTAGGGATCGTCATTGAAGCGCGGGATCTCGCGCCAGCCGGTGGTACGGTAGAGCTGGCCGGCTTCGGGCAGCGCGCTGTTGGTATCGAGCCGCAGCAGCGAGATGCCGAGCGTACGCGCCGCATCCTCTGCAGCGTCCATCAGCCGTCTGCCGAGCCCCAATCCGCGCGCGGAGGGGGCGACCCAGAGCCGCTTGATCTCGGCATAGCCATGGTCGGTGCCCTTCAGGCCGACACATCCGATCGGCAGCGCGTCCGATACCGCGACGACGAAGCTGCCGCGCGGGCGGCGCATGTCCTTGGCATCGGGGTCGCGCGACAGCGACACGTCAAAGCCCTGTTTGAAGCGCCGTCCGAGCTCGGCGTAATATTCTCTCAGGCAATAGTGCGCCTCGTCGCTGCGGGGATCCATCTCAGTGAGCGCAATGCGATCGCGCGTCAGCGCGGACGCGATCAGATCCATTGCGGCGAGCAGCGCCTCGGCTTGCGAGTTCCGAGCGAGGAGGCTTTCGGCTTGCGCGTTGGATATCCTCTCATAGGCTGCAAATTCCCGCTGACCTGCACGCGTCAAGCTCGCGACGCGTCGCCGCGCATCGTCCGGGTGCGCATGCGTCTCGATCAGGCCTTCCTCTTCCAGGCTGCGCAACAGCCGGCTCATTAGCCCGGAGTCGAGGCCGAGATAGTCGCGGACCTCGCCGATGTCGGAGCGCCCGTGTCCGATCGCGTTGAGCACGCGCGCAGCCCCGAGCGGCCGGCCGCGCCCGAGGAACGAATGGTCGAGTGCGCCGACGGAGGAGGTCACCGCACGGTTGAAACGACGGACGCGGGAGACGGGATCGAGCATTGCCTGACTTTAGTCAGATATCGTGCTATGGTCAACTGAAGCTCTCGTCAGATTCAGGCATTCATCCTTCGGGTCGAATCAACTTGATGTCCCGATCGGCGGCCCAATCGGCAACGTCCTCACGCTTCAGCGCGGTCGCCATCAGGTCGGGAAACTGATCCGGCGTACAGGCAAAGACGGGGATGCCGAGGCTCGCAACCTTCGCCGAGAGGGCGGGGTTGTAGGACGGGCGACCGGTGTCGGTCAGTGCCAGCAGGACGATCACGTTGGTGCCGCGCGCTGCGAGCCTGCCCAGGCGGTCGACCAGCGCGTCTGCATCGCCGCCTTCATAGAGGTCGGTGATCAGGACCAGATGCGCCTTGGCGGGGCGCTCGATGCGGTCCTCGCAATAGCCGACGGCGCGGTTGATGTCGGTGCCGCCGCCGAGTTGAACGCCGAACAGCACCTCGACGGGATCGGCGAGCTCCTCGGTCAGATCCACGATTGCGGTGTCGAAACAGACGAGCTTGGTTGCGACCACCGGCAGTGAGGCCATGACCGCCGCGAAGATGGAGGCGTAGACGACGGAGGTCGCCATCGACCCCGATTGATCGACGCACAGAATGACTTCGTCGAGATCGACAATGCGACGCTGCTGGCGCAGAAAGCCAATCAGCCGTTCCGGCACCACCGTGTGATGCTCGGCCTGATAATGGCGAAGATTGGCCTTGATGGTGCGCGGCCAGTCGATGTCGGCAAAGCGCGGGCGGTTGGTCCGCAGCGAGCGGTTGAGCGCACCGCGGACCGCATCCGCCGTGCGCCGCTCGAGCCGCTCCATCAATTGGCCCACCACCTTGGCGATGACGATCCGTGCGGTGTCCTTGGTCTTCTCCGGCATCACGCCGCGCAGCGCGACCAGATCGGCGATCAGGTTTACGTCGGCTTCGACGGTTGCGAGGAATTCGGGTTCGAGCAGCATCTGGCGAAGGCCCTTGCGCTCGAAGGCGTCTTTCTGGATCACCTGCACCACTGCGGCAGGAAAGAACTCCCTGATATCGCCGAGCCATTTCGCGACGCGTGGGGCCGAGCCGCCGAGCCCGCCGCGGCCTTTTTTCGGCCCCTCATCGCCGCCGCCGTAGAGCGCCGTCAGGGCTTCGGACATGCGGCGGTCGCTATCGGACAGGGGCGCACCGGCTCCGCCGTTCTCGACATCGGCGCCGAGAGCCAGGGTCCAGCGGCGGCTACGTTCATCACTCTCGCTCATCGCGCAGCTCCCACCTTGAGAAGCGCAAGCACGCGCGCCTCGTGCAGCGGCCAGACGGCGCCGGCATCCGGGACAAGCCGATAGCCCTTCGCGCCGCCGGTACCTCGCGCGAACAGCACATCCATCAAGCGCCGGCGCTCGTTGCGATCGAGCGCCGAGAAGACGCGGCGGAACAGCGGCAGGCCGGCGGTAAAGCCACCTTCGGGGAGCGCCAGCAGCCAGCCGTCGACTGCGCTGCGCAGCGCCGCGTGATGGATCAAGCGTTGGCCCGCGCCCTCGAAGAAGCCTTCGAAAAAACCGGCCGCCTCGGCGACAGGCGTACCGGGCGAAAGCATGCGTGCCAGCAGGTCGGCGGTGTGATCGGCGGCCAAGAGCTCGGCTTCGTAGAGCAACCGCGCCCCGGTGCCGGCGATCAACCGCGTGGTCTGGTCATCATGCAGCAGGGCGGTCAGCGCCTCGCGCCATCGGGCGACGATATTGGCCTCGAGCTGGGCCAGCTGGATCGCGGCATCGGCTGCGAGGATCGCGCCGCGCAGCTTGGATGCTGCCGGACCATCCAGATTGCGGGAGGCGTAGGGCAGGGCGATGGCCGCCTGCACGACGATCCGCGGCATCAGGGCTGCCAGATGCTCGACGGTGCCGGCACGCGCCTCGCCGTAGCGCAGGATGTCGGCCATTGGCGGCAAAGCGTCGAGCAACGCTTGTCCGTCGCTGGTGAGGGCTGCCTTGGTTTCGAGCGCCGAGATGCCGGATTCGGTGGCGCGCGGCAGATCGGCGATCATGGCGTTGCGCACGAGGCTCGCCAGCGCGCCAAGCTCCGCCTCCTTGCTCATCGCCTCGATCAGGCGGCCGCCGGCCGCTTCGGCGATGGTCGAGCCATAGAGCAGGTTCTCGACCAGCCGCACTGCGAATTCCGGCTCCCAGCGCAATTGCCAGTTCTCGCGAAACGTTCCGCGGCTGCGGCCTGCGTCCGTCAGCCGTCCCCAGGGCACGCCGAGCGCGCCCAGCCGGTGCAGCAGCGTCGAACGCATCAGCCCGCTTTCGCTGCGCAGATCGAGCGTCAGCGGCCGTTCGAGCGCTTCCGGTTTCAGCCGCGTCGCCTTCTGCTGGCGCTGGAGATCGTCCAGCAGCGGCGCCAGTGGCGTCGACGGCGGGATCGAGCCGACACCCGCGCCGATCAGGAGCTCGGCCGCGACGTCATCCCATACGGCCCGTTCGCCGTTGCACAGGCATGCGATTGCCGCCTCGCGCAGCTCCTCGAAGCCGGGTGAGGGCCGCTCGCGCAGCGCCGCGAGCGCGATGCCGAGACGCTGCGCCTCGATCACCGAGGCGGTCGAGACGAAATGACCGCCGTCGCGCAGCACGCGCGTCACCTTGGCGAGCCAAAGGGCAACGCGATCGCCCTCGCGCGTCTCCCAGAGATGCGCGCACCAGCCGGGAGCGACCACGCCCGCGCCATAGCCGCTCGCACGTGCCAGGCGCGGCGCAGTCCATGGTGCCCAGGTTGCCTTGATCTTCGCCTTCGGCCGGCCCTTGAGCAATTCGCGGTCAGCCGGAAGGCTGCGTCGCTCCGTGAGCGCCGGCACGTGCCAGGCGCCGCAAACGACGGCGACGGCGCCCTCGCACTCCTTCGCCGCTTTCGCGATCTCGATCCGCATATGCGCTTCGCGCGCGGCTTCGCGAGCCGATAGCGGCTTTTCTTGCGCGCGCAGTGCCGTCATCGCCTCAGTGACGGCAGCGAACACAGGACCTGTCGCGGGATTTTCCTCGATGACGTCCGACCACCAGGACTCGCCGTCGTCATACCCTGCCGCCGTCGCGAGCGCGCCGATTGGATCACGGCTGACCGGGTCCTCCTCCGATCTTGCGGCAATCTCCTCCGCGATGTCGCTGGCCGAACTGCCCAAGCGATCCGAGGCAGGCAGGTCGATGAAGCGCAAGGCTGCACCGTGGCGCACGGCCCAGCAGGCAGCCTGGTATTCCGGCGAATAGTCGGCAAAGGGATGGAAGCTCGCATGGGCCGGATTGTCTTCGGCATAGGTGAGCAGCGCCACCGGCGTCACCATGTCGGGGTCGGCGAGCATGGGCAGCAGCTCGGAGGCATCCGAGGGCCCCTCGATCAGCACCGCGACGGGCTTGAGCGCATCGAGCGCCTCCACCAGGCGCCGCGCCGATCCCGGCCCGTGATGCCGGATACCGAACAGATGGATGCCGCCGGCCATGGCGTCAGATCAGGTCGGTCAGCGAAGCGTAATAGCCTTCGAAGCCGCGCTTCTTCTTCAGCACGGTCTCGAGATATTCGCCGAGCACGGCCGTATCCTGCACCGGATCCTTGACGACCGCGCCGATCATGTTGCTGGCGAGTGTCTCAGCCGTCAGCTTGCCGTCGTTGAAGAAGGTCGCCTGGCTGATGCCGCCGACCATCACGGCAATCGCTTCGGCGGTCGAGAGGCCGCCGGAGGGCGATTTCAGCGCGACCTTGCCGTCCTCGGTCGAGCCCGAACGCAGCTCGCGGAAGATCGCGACCACCCGCGCCACTTCCTCAGCGACGTTCTTCGGGGCCGGTAGATCGAGGTTCTGCGCCATCTCGCCGACGCGCTTGACGACGATCGACACTTCTTCCTGGGCGCTGTCGGGCAGCGGCAACACGACCACGTTGAAGCGGCGCTTGAGCGCCGAGGACAGTTCGTTCACGCCTTTGTCGCGATTGTTGGCGGTCGCGATGATGTTGAAGCCACGTTGCGCATAAACCGCGGTGTTGAGCTCCGGGATCGGCATCATCTTTTCGGACAGCACGGTGATCAGCGTGTCCTGCACGTCGCTGCCCATGCGCGTCAGCTCCTCGAACCGGCAGAGCTTGCCGCCTTCCATCGCGCGCATCAGCGGGGTCGACACCAGCGCTTCGCGGCTCGGCCCGAGGGCGAGCAGCTGAGCGTAGTTCCAGCCGTAGCGGATCTGGTTCTCGTCGGTTCCGGCGGTGCACTGGATCACGAGCGTGGAGAGTCACCGGTGATGCCGGCGGCGAGGTGTTCGGAGACCCAGGATTTGGCGGTGCCGGGCACGCCGAGCAGCAGCAGCGCGCGGTCGGTTGCAAGCGTCGCAACGGCGGTCTCGATCAGCCGCTTGTCGCCGACATATTTCGGCGTGATCGCGGTGCCGTCGGCCGCCGTACCGCCCATCAGATAGGTTACGACCTGGCGCGGCGACAGCGCCCAGCCGGGTGGGCGATGGCCTTCGCCCGCCGCGAGCGCCTTCAGCTCGGACGCAAAACTGTCCTCAGCGGGCAACCGCAGTTTCTCGCTCATGGCTTTTCTCCTTGATCGTCCAACGCGGCGTTGAGCCGCAGCATGTCGAGGCGGGGATCGGCCTGCAGTAGGCCTGCGCCGGTCAGTTGCTCCAGCGATCGTCGCGCGCCATCGCGCGAGGCGATAAGGCCCAGCGCATGAAGTTCCGCAACATGATCGGAAGGCTTGGCATCATCGCGCCGAAGCTCGGTCAGCAGCTTGGCACCTGATGGCGCCGACAGCAGATCGTCGAGCCGTGCGGCAACGCCGGCGACCGCCTGCGCCATCTCGAAGCGGAAGCCGTGCGTGTGCAAACCTGCCGCCGCGAACCTGGCCCGTTCAGCGGGCGCCAGCCGCGGCGCCAGCGCCGCGATGAGGCCGCTCGCATCGTGCTCGCTGACGACGCCGGCACCCTGCGCGAGCTGCGCGTCGGTGCCGGTCTCCACGATCATCTTGATCAACCCAGCGTCGGCCGCCGGGTCCACGTTCCAATCCCAGGCAGCGATCAAATCCTGCGGGGCGAGGCCGAGCGCGCCCGAGAACGACGTCAGATCGGCACCCCCGAGCATGACTTTCCGTCGCTGCCACTGTGCCGGCGTCTTGGGAGTTTCAAAGTCGATCACGCGGGAGCGACGCAGCAGCCCCTTCGTCTTCACCGAGAAGAAACCGGCGAGCTCCGCAATGTCTTCGCCCAGGGCGGGACCGTGGCCGAGACGGGCGAGCATGGATGTTGCCATCGCCTTGACCTTCGGCGCGCGATCGTTCGTCACAAGGTTTTCGAGAAGGGCAACATCGTCACCCGACAATCGCTCCGACAGAAGGCTCAACAGGCGCAGCCGCGCATCGGCGTTCTCGCTGCCGAGCCTGGCTTCGAGCAGCGCACGCGCCGCGGAGGGGTCGCGTCGCCTGAGTTCGATCAACGCGGCCTTGCGCGCGGCCGGCCAGAAGTCGTCCCAATTGTCCGCCGTGAGCTGGTCGCCGGTCTGTCGCGGCGTCGTCTCGCCGGCCGCGGCGAGTGCGGCCCAGTCGCGCCATGCTGCATAGACGTCCGGCGCATCCTCATCGCTCGCATCAGGCATCCAGTCGGCAGGATGTGTCGTCCAGCCACGCGCGGCGAGGAAGTGGATGACATCGGCTTTGGACGCTGCGTCCTTGCTCGCCGCAAGGATACGGCGCACCAGCGGCCGCAATGTCTCAGGCACGGTCGGCCGCGCGAGCGCAGGGATGTCGGGCAGCACCCGCAGTGCAGAGGGTGGTTCGAATGTCACGATTGTGCCGAGGAATTGGCCGGACAGAGCGAGCAGTCGCAACTCGGCCTCGACAGGATCGTCGCCAAGGTCGACGCGCCAGATTGATGCTGCGGAAGCTGCGGTCGAGCCCATGGTCCAGCGTGTCACGATCGTGCCCATGGTCTCGAAGATCGCCTCCGCGCTGGCTGTTTCAGTCATGGCTGCCGATCCTTCCCCAAGAGGACTGTGCAGCGAGGATCGTGAGCCGGTTGCCCGACCAGATTGCGGCGGTGCGCGTCAGTTCGGTGCCGGAGAGCAAGCCCTCCGCCTTGCCTGCGACGGGCAGCGCGGCCGCGCCGTCGGCCGCGCGCCACCAGGCGCCCCCGGCATCGTCACGTGCGATCCGTCCCTGCGGCAGCAGCAGGGGAATCTCGATCGTCCACGGCTCGGCCAGCAGCGGCTGCGTCAATGCATTGGAGAGCGTTTGATTCGGCGCAGGCCATTCGGGCGTCAGCGTGGCCTGCGCGGCGTCGCGCCGGACGAGCAGGGCGCGCAGCGGCTGTTGCGACGGGTAGAAGACGAGCTCGCCCTGGAAGCGCTCGCCGGGCGTGAAGACCGAACCACGTCGTCCGGCACTCGCAGGAAAAAAGTCGAGCAGCATGGCGAAGCGCGGGCCCGATGCGGCGAGACTGAGCAGCCATGTGGTTTGCGAGACCAGGCCGTCGCGCCGTCTCTGCACCTGTTCGGCCAGCACTTCCCATTGCGCATCGATCCGCGGTGCGCTCGGATCGGCCAGCACCATCTCGCGCGTCTCCGATGTTGCCACACTGCGCCGGATCGCGGCATCGCGCGGCGCGCCGCGGAAGGCGCGCGCAAGCAGCACCAGCTTGCCGAACTCGACGACGGCGCCGCGCGGCCGGTCACCCGCGTCGAGCGCGAGCAGGCGGGCCGGCAATTCGTCGATCCGGCTGGCGAGTGCCGTGGCCTTGCCGTCGACCAGGCGCGCGGCGATACGCCGGCATCGCGCGGTGGCATCGTCGATGAAGCCGGACAGGCCCAGGCGGAGCTGATCGCCGATCCACTGCTCGAGCGCATCCAGCGCATCCAAGATCGCGCGCCCGGTCTCTTCGTTTCGTTTGGCTGCCTGTGCCTCACGCCGCGCGACATCCTTCGGATCTTCAGTGGCCTCTTGCTCGATGACGCGTGCGGCGCGCAGATCCTTCTCGCCGGACGGAGCGGCGGCGCCTGCCGGCTTTGCAGCCGATGGGCCGCGCCGACGCCCGAGCCAGTCGCTGACCCAGGCGGGCGTATCGGCGGGCGCAAACGGCACGATGGATTCTGCGTTCAGCCACAACAGGCCGAGCACATGCTTGCAGGGGAATTTTCGTGACGGGCAGGTGCATTTGTTGCCGAGGTCGCGGAGATCAGCCATCAGCCGGTAGGGATTGGCGCCGGAGCCCGCGCATTCGCCCCAGATCAGCGCGCCATCCGGACTGCCGCCGACGCCGGACCATTTGGCGGGCTTGGCAAGGCCGGCAGCCGCCTTGAGCGAGGATTGATCGGTAGCGAGTTGCTCGATCGCCTTCAGATCAATCGCCACGCCGCTTCCCAATTCGAATCCAGGACAGGCAGTATATCGGGGAGGGATGAAATCTCAATGTCGCCGCGCGCAGCTGATCGGTTGCACGCGGAGATGGTCATGCGGGCCGGGTCTCCAGCGACACGAGCCCGAGCTCGTTGCGCGCCTTTCTCGTCAGCTTTGCCACGATCAACGCGTGGGCCTGAGCGAGATAGGCCGTGAGCTCGGCATCCTCCAGCACGCCGTTGCTGACAAGCTGCACCCATTTGGCCCGTGCGAGATAAGGCGCGGGCCGCGCCAGGCGGTGTTCGATCAACATGGCTTAGGCCATGTTCGAGACCTTGAACATGTAGCCGCCGGACCTTGCGGCAAAGCCAGCGCAAATCGCGAACATCTTGCCGCTGACCTTGAACACGGAGGTGCCTTCCCCTTGCACAACCTTGGTTGCGGCGGGGAGGAGCAGGCAGCGTGCTTCCGAAGGTCCTGGGTGTCACGCGGTTTCGATCGCGAGATAGCACCCCGCGCGGCTCCGCTCGCGATCACGGACCCGTCATTTGCCCCAAAGCTATCGACAGTTATATCGTAAGATATGTTTTGAGAAAGGAACCGAATATGTTCACCAAACACAGAGACCACAGGGATTTCCACTTTGGCCACTTCGCCCATTTCGCCACGGGCCGTCACGGCGGACGGCATCGCTTCGGCCGCGGCGGGCATGGCTTTTTCGGCCGGGGCGGCGACGACTTTCCGGGAGCACGGCGTCTCGCCTCGCAGGACCTCCAGCTCGTGATCCTGGCGCTGCTCGCCGAAAAGCCCGCGCATGGCTACGAGCTGATCAAGATCATCGAGGAGCGATCCGAGGGATTCTATACGCCGAGCCCCGGCGTGATTTATCCGGCACTGACCTATCTCGAAGAGGTCGGCAACGCGAGCGTCGCACAGGATGGCGGCCGCAAGCTCTACAGCATCACGCCGCCGGGCGAGGCCTATCTCGCCGAGCAGCGCGGCACTGCTGATGCGATCCTCCAGGCGCTGTCGCGGATCGGACGCCGCATGGACGAGGTGCGCGAGGCCTTTGCCGGCGTCAGCGATCTCGATGCCGACGCCTCCGACGAGCTGCACCGCGCCCGCCACAACCTCAAGCGCGCGCTGCGGTCCAAGCATGGCAGCGATTCTGCTGAGGCGCGTCGCATCGCCGGAATCCTGGAGCGCGCGGCCGCGGACATCCTCGGCAAGTAAGGGAAGCATGACTAGACGGCTCGCCGGGCTACGGTGGTCGCTTGCTCGCCCGTGAGGTGATCGTGTCGCTCAAGGTGCAGTGGGGGCACCATCCCTTGCGTCGCCAGATGGACAAAACACGCTAGCGGTGGGGCCATCCGCGCACCCGAAAATGTTCATCCGCAATCCCCAAAATATTTCGCATCCATACGCTTCACCGAGACGTGAGGATCACCGCATGAAATATCCTTCCACCCTAACCTTGGCTCGGTCGCATAATCGGCCCGTAAACGGGATGGCCAACGGGGGTTGCCATGCACCGGTTTGTCGCCAAGGCCAACGTCGATCATTACATCGGCCTTCTGAACGGAAGTGATCTCGCGCCTGACCATCGAACGCGCATCACCAAGCTGCTGATCGAGGAGGAGGACCAGCTCAGCCACGATCTGGAGCATCTGGAATTTGCTGAACGGACAGCCGCAAATGGTCGCGACCACGTGCGCCGCGTCAGAAGAGCTCGGGATGACTTTGCTTTCGGCTCAGCGGACCGCGAGTTGGCCGAACGGTTGCTCGTGAACTGCGAAAACCTTCAGACGGTGCTGGAGGATTTCTGTCACCGCTTGCGCGCGAAGATCAACTCGCGCGGCATCTGACCATCAATCAGCCCGCCGCGCGCACGAAAGCGCCCCGAAAATACGATGGCCCGCGATTCACATATGTGCTCGCAGGAACCAAGGATGCCGGGGAAACTCGGCAAACCGGTGGGTGTCTCATTTCCTTGGAATGCTTCCATGCCATCACCGATCGAGCCGCTTGTTTCCGCTTATGTGAGCCTGAAGGACTGGAAAGCGTTGGAGAGTATGCGAGACCTTCGACGCCGGTTGCTGATTGAAGAATTCTGGGCCCCGACCGCTCTAAAGTATGTTCAGGAGGACCTGCGGGTAATCGAAGAGGGGCTTGCGCATCTGCGTGGCTCTGCCATGGCGCCATTCTAGCACTGCCGATAGCATGGTCCGATGCTGACCCTTCGCTTGATCGGCCTCGACGACTACAAAGTGCGCGAGGACGGCCATCAAATCGGTCGCATCCGCTTCGATGATCATTTCTGGTCGTGGACGGTCACGGTGACGCTGCCCGGTCCACCCTCAGGCTCGGCCGCGAGCCTCGAAGATGCCAAGGCGCGGTTCAAGGCGGCGTGGCAGGACTTCAAGAGCAAGCAAGCTCCGGAGGAGCTGGCGAAGGCGTTCGAGCAGATGGCGAATGCCAACCGGCCGGGACGCTTCGGGCGGTGATCTGCGCGCTCGGCTTTCGCGAAGCCCGATCGTTGTGGCGCGGGATCAACTGTAACTCGTGCGATACGGTTGTGGATAGCAAGTCTTTCAAAGGAGCAGTCCGCTCCTTTGAGCCTCCTCGCCTCCGTCGCGACTGGCGTTGCCGGTGCGGTTGGCAAGGAAACATTTGCATCAGTTGGAATCCGCTTGGGTGAGCCTTTTTGGCTCACCTTTTGAGCCGCTTTGGCTCCCCCCGCCCTCGGCCAACTCGTGCCCGACCGACCTTGCCGGTGCGGGACGATGTGGAAGCAGCTGCGACACTCTTCGTGAGTTGTGCATGCGGCCCACTCGGCTACGATGCGCGCGCTCCTTGATCACCCGGAGCCGGCAGCAAGCGGAGACGACATGAGCGAGCGGGACCGCAAAGTGAAAGGATCGGACTTGTTCGTCGCGGCGCTGGAGAACGAAGGCGTCGACCGCATCTTTGGCGTCCCCGGCGAAGAAAACCTCGATCTCGTGGAATCGCTGCGTACCTCCAGGATCGAGCTGGTCTTGACCCGCCATGAGCAAGCCGCCGCCTTCATGGCCGCCACGCACGGAAGGCTGACCGGCAAGCCCGGCGTCTGTCTCTCGACGCTGGGCCCGGGCGCGCTCAATTTGTCCACCGGGGCTGCCTATGCAAATCTCGGCGCGATGCCGATGATCCTGATCACCGGGCAGAAGCCGATCATGAGCAGCCGGCAGGCGCGCTTCCAGATCGTGGACGTGGTCGCGACCATGAAGCCGCTGACGAAGCTGTCGCGGCAGATCGTCAGCGCGAGCTCGATTCCAACGGTGGTGCGCGATGCCTTCCGCGTGGCAATGGAGGAGCGGCCGGGACCGGTGCATCTCGAATTGCCCGAGGACATCGCAGGCGACGAAGTCGATGCGGTGCCCGTGATCCCGGTCCACCCGATCGAGATTCCCGTCGCGCACCGCGCCGCGCTCGATCGGGCCGCCGAGATCATCCTGGCCGCAAAGCGACCGCTGGTGATGATGGGGGCCGCGACCAGCCGGCCGCGCTCGACCCACGGCATCGCCAGCTTCGTGCGGCGAACCGGCATTCCGTTCTTCACCACGCAGATGGGCAAGGGCACCGTGCCCGGCGGCACCAATCTTTACATGGGCACTGCGGCACTGTCCGAACGCGACTATGTGCATGACGCAATCGACGCCGCCGACCTGATCGTTGCGATCGGGCATGACCCGATCGAGAAGCCGCCCTTCATCATGGGTCCATCGGGCCCGAAGGTCATCCACGTCAGCTACACCTCGGCCAGCGTCGAGCTGGTCTATTTTCCTGATGCGGAGGTGGTCGGCGATGTCGGCCCGAGCCTGGAACTGCTGGCTGATCGGCTCGAAGGCAAGCTGCCGCAAGCGGCGGCGCTGTTGCCCTTGCGGGAGGAGATCCTCAATCACATCGCCGACCGCGCCACCGAGACGCGCTGGCCGCCGACGCCGCAGCGCATCGTGCACGACATCCGCCAGGTCATCCCCGAGAACGGCATCGTCGCGCTGGACAACGGCATGTACAAGATCTGGTTTGCGCGCAACTACCGCACCCGCGTCGCCAACACGCTGCTGCTGGACAATGCGCTGGCAACGATGGGCGCCGGCCTGCCGTCGGCGATGATGGCGGCGATGCTCCATCCCGACCGCCGCGTGCTCGCGGTCGCCGGCGACGGCGGCTTCATGATGAACAGCCAGGAGATGGAGACCGCCGTCCGCCTCAAGCTCAATCTCATCGTGCTGGTGCTGGAGGACAACGCCTACGGCATGATCCGCTGGAAGCAGGCGGTCGATCACTTTGCCGATTACGGCATGACCTTCGGTAATCCGGACTTTTCGCTCTACGCCAAGGCCTACGGCGCCACCGGTCACCGCATCGACAGCATCGAGAGCTTTGGTCCGACGCTTGATGCCGCTTTTAGGGCAGGCGGTGTGCACCTGGTCTCGATCCCGATCGACTATTCGGAGAACGTGCGGGTCCTGGTCGACGAGCTGCGCGCGCGGCAGGCAGGCTCATAGCAGTCATTCCTTGATATATATCGTAGTGCGATATATTGCACGGGCGAAGATTCTCCCGAAAAGAGCTATCCATGCGCCAGACCCCCGACATGACCGGCGGCCTCCCGCGTCCTCGCGGCAAGCCCGGAGATTTTACCGCCGACCGGCGCGTGCTGGTCCTGATCGGCATGGCGCTGCTGGTCGGCAGTCTTGGCGCCGGGGCCGCCTGGGTGTTGCTGAAGCTGATTGCGCTGGTGACCAATCTGGTCTGGTTCGGCCATTTCAGCACCGAGAACGTCTCACTCGCGAATGCCCACCCGGGAATCTGGATGGTCCTGGCACCGGCGCTGGGCGGTCTCGTGATCGGGCTGATGGCGCGGTTCGGATCCGAGAAGATCCGGGGTCACGGCATCCCGGAAGCAATCGAGGCGATCCTGATCGGCGGCAGCCGGATGCAGCCGAAGGTCGCGATTCTAAAGCCATTGTCGTCGGCGGTTTCGATCGGCAGCGGCGGTCCGTTCGGCGCCGAAGGACCGATCATCATGACAGGCGGCGCGATCGGCTCGATCTTCGCCCAATGCTTTCATCTCACCGCGGCCGAGCGCAAGACGCTGCTAGTCGCGGGCGCAGCCGCCGGCATGACGGCGATCTTCGGCACGCCGATCGCGGCGGTGCTGCTCGCGGTCGAACTGCTGCTGTTCGAATGGAAGCCGCGCAGCTTCCTGCCCGTGGTGACGGGGGCGGTGATCTCGGCGGCATGGCGCCCGTTGCTGTTCGGAACGGGACCGCTGTTTCCGTTCGCGCAGCATCCGGACCTGCCCTGGTGGGGCCTGGCGGCTGCGATCGGCGTCGGCATCGTCGCGGGCCTGCAATCGGGACTGATGACGCGATTACTCTACGCCGTCGAAGATCTGTTCGATCGTCTGCCGGTGCACTGGATGTGGTGGCCGATGCTCGGCGGCCTCATCGTCGGTCTCGGCGGCTTGATCGATCCCAGCGCTCTGGGCGTCGGCTACGACGTCATTGCCGATCTCCTGTCCGGCCATATGGCGCGCGACGAGGCGATCCGGCTCCTGCTGGTGAAATCAGTGATCTGGGTGGTCGCGCTGGGCTCGGGTACCTCTGGCGGCGTATTGGCGCCATTGCTCATCCTCGGCGGCACGGCCGGCTGGATGGAGGGGCTCGTGCTGCCGGGGGGCACGTCGTTCTGGGCCCTGGTCGGCATGGCCGCGATGATGGGCGGCACGATGCGCTCGCCGCTCACCGGTGTGATGTTCGCGATCGAGCTGACCGGCAATATCGACATGCTGCTGCCGCTGCTGGCGGCGACCGGCGCGGCGCATGCCGTCACCGTTCTGTTGCTCAAGCGCTCGATCCTGACCGAGAAGATCGCGCGCCGTGGTCAGCACATCACGCGCGAATACGCGATCGATCCGTTCGAGCTGCTGCGCGCCTCCGATGTCATGGCCACCCACGTCGATACACTGCCGGTCGACATGTCGATCGACACGGCAGTCGCGTTCTTCACCTCGGATCAGCGGCGTCACAAATCCTATCCCGTCGTCGCGTCCGATGGACGGCTGACGGGCATGGTGACCCGTGCCGATGTGCTTCGCTGGCGCACCGGGGGCGATCATCAGGCTGCAACGCTCGACGACGTGGTGTCCGATACCTCGGTCGTGCTGGCGCATCCTGACGACGTGCTGGGCCGGGTCGCCGATCTCATGGTCGCTTCCGATCTCGGACGGCTGCCGGTGGTCGATCGCGCCAGTCATCGCGTGGTCGGCCTAGTCGCGCGCAAGGATTTGCTGCGAATTCGCGCGGTCGTGAACGCGCAGGAGGAGGATCGCAACGCCTATTTCCTGCGCGAAAAGGCGCTTGTGCCGGAGGCGCGGATCGCGGAAGGTCAGCCCCTCTGAACTCCAGCGCCGACAGGAATGAGCATGGCACGCGTTCGTTGTGTTACCGAGATGGGCATGGGCGTCGACGTTCACGGCAGGGACGCCACCAAAGCCGCGAAGCGGGCGGTCTCGGATGCCATCAGGCATTCGAGCCTCGGCTTTTTCCGGATGATCGGCAAGACCGCGAACGACATGTTCGTCGATGTCACGATCGGCGTACCCGATCCCGAAGCCGTCGACAGGGAGGCGGTTGCGAAGGAGCTTCCCTACGGCACCGTGACCGTGACCGCGGTCAAGGGCGGGCTGGAGATTCCCTCGGCGACGGAGGTGGCGAATGATCCCATTCTCATCGCCAATGCGGCCGTCATCGTCAGCTTCGACAAGGATTAGGCCGGTGTCCGACAGCGATGTGGCGCTGCTCGATCGTCCGATCTGGAGCGCGCTGACGACGAGCCACAAGCATCTGGCCGAAGGCGGCGCACGGGCGCTGCGCTATCCGGTGGACATGACGCCGTTTGCCGACATGGCGGACATGTCGGCGGAGAGCTTCACCGCGCTGGGCGCTCTCATGTCGCCCTCGCAGGTTGCCGCGCTGTTCACGCCGGATGCGGTCAATGTTCCCGCGGGCTTCAAGGTTGTGCTGGCCGAGACCGGCGAGCAGATGATCGGCTCACCCGCCGATAGCCCGTTGCGCGAGGCGGAGATCGTGACGCTCGGCCCGGCCGACGTTCCGGCGATGATGGCGCTGACGACACTGACAAAGCCCGGGCCGTTCGCCGCGCGGACGCACGAGCTCGGCACATTTCTTGGCATCCGAGCCGGTGGCGAATTGGTTGCGATGACCGGCGAGCGCATGAAGCCGGGAAAGTTCGTTGAGATGACCGCGGTCTGCGTCCACCCCGATTATCGCGGGCGCGGCTATGCGCAGGCGCTGCTCGCAGCTGTCGCGCGCCGGATCGAGGCCCGCGGCGAAATTCCGTTCCTGCATGTGTTTTCGAACAACACATCGGCCATCGCGCTCTATCAGCGCCAGGGCATGCGCATCCGTCGCCGCCTGCACGTGACGGCCTTGATGAAGGATACGTAAACGCCTTTGCACGGGCCCCGTCATTTCCCGCGAAAGCGCGCTAGGTCCATCCCGCATGATCGGGCTGAAATGTCTGGCCGGGATTCCGGGAAAAACAGGCAATTTATTTGAACCATGCAGGAACTGGCGATGGTCGGTCTGCGTTCCCCGTGCGAACCGAATTGAAAGAAGCTCGTGCGATGAATGATGCTAGCCAATTCGCCACTGCGATGCTTACGCTCGTCTTCGCCGGAGCGTTGCTCCTCACGGGGCAGCTCTTCATCGAGCAGCGCGCCAAGAGCGAGGTGGTCTACGCCAACAGTCATCTGCTGCGACCATTGTGATCCGGCTGAGATGACTCGGCCTTGCGTCGTTCGGTGGCCCGCCTAGACTAAGCGGCATCTTGCGAACCAAGCCGGGGTGCCGATGTCCGATCTCTCGACCTTTCCGATCACCGGGCGCTGGCCTGCCAAGCATCCCGAACTGCTTCAGCTCTATTCCTTGCCGACGCCGAACGGCGTCAAGGTCTCCATCATGCTGGAGGAGATCGGGCTTCCTTACGAAGTTCATCTCGTCGACTTCGGCAAGGACGATCAGAAGACGCCGGAATTCCTCTCGCTCAATCCGAACGGCAAGATCCCGGCGATTCTCGATCCCAACGGCCCCGGAGGCAAGCCACTGCCGCTGTTCGAATCCGGAGCGATTCTGCAATACCTCGCCGAGAAGAGCGGCAGGCTTCTGCCGCAGGACGCCGCGCGACGCTACCAGACCCTCGCGTGGCTGCACTTCCAGATGGGAGGCGTCGGGCCGATGTTCGGCCAGGTCGGCTTCTTCCACAAATTCGCCGGCAAGGATTTTGAGGACAAGCGACCGCTCGAACGTTACGTCAGCGAGTCCAGGCGCCTGCTCGGTGTGATGGAAGCGCATCTTTCCGGCCGGCAATGGTTCATGGATGACGACTACACCATCGCGGACATTTCCATGCTTGGCTGGGTGCGCAATCTCATCGGCTTCTATGGTGCCGGCGACCTGGTCGCATTCAGCCAGTTCACGTCGGTCGCTGCCTGGCTCGAGCGCGGGCTGGCGCGGCCTGCCGTGCAGCGCGGATTGAACATTCCGAAGCGGCCGTGAGACGATCCCTAGAACAACCGGCCGCCGTTTGGCACCGGCTTGCTCGGCTGCATCAGCACGACCTTGCCGTCGGCATCGGGGAAGCCGAGCGTCAGTACCTCCGAGACGACAGGTCCGATCTGGCGCGGCGGGAAATTGACGACGGCCGCGACCTGCTGTCCGACCAGGGTTTCGAGCGGGTGATTCTCGGTGATCTGCGCCGAGCTCTTGCGGACGCCGATGGCCGGGCCGAAGTCGATCCACAGCCGCCACGCCGGCTTGCGCGCCTCGGGAAACGGTTTGGCATCGACGATGGTGCCGACGCGGATATCGACCGCGAGGAATGCATTGAAGTCGATGGTGGGGGAGGCGGATGCCGCGGGATCGTGAGTGACGTGCATGATGTGTCCGTCCGGAAGAGATCGAAAGCGATGTTGGCAATATTGTCGCGCGATCAGGAGTTTCGTACAACGCAGCTGCACGTCACGACGCATGCGCGAGGATCGTCTTGCCCAACATCATCTACGGCATCAAGAACTGCGACACCATGAAGAAGGCGCGCACCTGGCTCGATACCCATGGCGTGGCCTATGAGTTCCACGACTACAAGTCTGCGGGCGTGGAGAAGGACAAGCTCAAGCAGTGGAGCGACGAGCTCGGCTGGGAGACGCTGCTCAATCGCGCCGGCACCACCTTCAAGAAGCTGCCTGATGCCGACAAGGAAGGCCTGACTGAGAAAAAGGCACTGACGCTGATGCTAGCGCAACCATCGATGATCAAGCGGCCGGTGCTCGAAATCGGCGGCAAGCTGCTGGTCGGCTTCAAGCCTGATGTCTACGACAAGGAAATCGGCGCAGCCTCGCGCAAGCGCTAGTCGGGAGCTAGTTCAGCTCGACGATCTCGGCGCTGACATCAGGGCCGCCGGACCGATCGGCAAATTCGACGATGTCGGTCGCCGCGTAGCGGCCCGGCGCTTCGTGAAACAGGTCGCGGTCGATCACCGTGCGCAGTTTCGGACGTGGTGGCGCGTCATTTCCGCGCAGCAGGTTCTTGATCTCGAAGCCGCCGTCCTCGCAGAAGGTCTTGAGGGATGCGATGATGTGGCTGACCTTGTCATCGGTCAGGAACGGGAGCAGTAGCCGTTCATAGGCGACGACGCGGCCATAGACGTCGTCGACGTCGGCAACGCTGTAGACCGGAAGACCGCGTGCGACGCATTGGTGATAGACTGGCATCACGAAGGGCGCGAGGCGCGGCCCAACATAGTCGTCCAGCAGGATGCCCTTGCCGGTATGGCCATAGGCGCGCGAGATCCGCGTGCCCTCGCTCTGGATGGTCAGGCGCGCCGTCGGCGTCGAATGGTCCACGGTGAAGTAGATCAGGTCGGACAGCTCTTCCTTGAGCCGCGCGGGTTGATACTCCCGGATCGCCGGCACAGTCTGCCGGCGCGCGTAAAGTCGCAACCACGTGTTGAGCAGGTCACGCTGCTTGATCGACTTGACGACCGAGGGAACGGCGCTGGTGAAATCCAAAACAAGATTCCCGGCGAATGAAACCCGCACATGATCCCGCTTACGGGAAAATTTTTGATGAAGGATGGCGTGCGGGGCCAAAGAGCGTTAACGACTTGATGACCGGCGTCTTGCGAACCGGGAGGCCGGCAGGCGACACCACAAAACCTCCAACTAAGGGAGCATAAGACTCCCGGCCGGAGGCCTGACCTGCTCAGCTTTCCGCCTTGCCTAACCCCCGTCACCTCCGGCATATTCCGCGCCCGGAGGCGGCGTTTTCGGGAAGGCTCCAAGGCCCCCGGAAAGTCGAAGGAACAAGGACAGCTCCGCGCACTTGCGCGGGCGGGGGGAAATCTGTTTGGCCGATGAGTTCATTCTTGAAACGGAAGGTTTGACCAAGGAGTTCGCGGGCTTCTTCGCCGTCCGCGACGTTGCGCTCAAGGTTCGCCGCGGGAGTATCCACGCGTTGATCGGCCCGAACGGGGCCGGCAAGACGACATGCTTCAATCTTCTGACCAAATTCCTCAAACCGTCTGCCGGAAAGATCCTGTACAAGGGACAGGATATCACCGCGATGGCCCCGGCGGACGTGGCGCGCATGGGGCTGGTCCGCTCGTTCCAGATTTCGGCGGTGTTTCCGCACCTGACCGCGCTGGAAAACGTCCGCGTCGCACTCCAGCGCCAGCATGGCAGCTCGTTTGATTTCTGGCGCTCGAAATCGGTGCTCAACCGTTTCAACAATCGCGCGCTGGAATTGCTGAACGATGTCGGCCTGAGCGAGTTTGCCAATACGCCTGCGGTCGAGATGCCCTATGGGCGCAAGCGCGCGCTGGAGATCGCAACGACGCTGGCGCTCGATCCGGAGATGATGCTGCTGGACGAGCCGATGGCCGGCATGGGTCACGAGGACATCGACAAGATCGCAGCGCTGATCAAGCGCATCTCGGCGAAGTACACCATCCTGATGGTGGAGCACAATTTGAGCGTTGTCGCCAATCTCTCCGACATCATCACCGTGCTGACGCGCGGGCAGGTGCTCGCGCAAGGCAACTACGCCGATCTCACCAAGGACGAGCGCGTCAAGGAAGCCTATCTGGGAGCCGGTCATGCCTGAAACTGCGATGGCCGAGGCTCCGGCAAAGGCCGCAATCGGCGGCAACATCCTTCAGGTCCGCAACCTCGAGGCCTGGTACGGCGAGTCCCACATCCTGCACGGGATCAATTTCGACGTGAACGCTGGCGAGGTCGTCACCCTGCTGGGGCGCAACGGTGCGGGGAAGACGACCACGCTCAAGTCGATCATGGGCATCATCGGCAAGCGTGCCGGGTCGATCAAATTCAACGATCAGGAGATCATGCGCGCGACCTCGGACAAGATCGCCCGCATGGGCATCGCGTTCTGTCCGGAGGAGCGGGGAATTTTCTCCAGTCTCGACGTGCGGGAGAATCTCCTGTTGCCGCCGGTGGTGCGCCCGGGCGGATTGCCGCTCGAACAGATCTTCGACCTGTTTCCGAATCTGAAGGAGCGGCTCAGCAGCCAGGGCACCAAGCTGTCCGGCGGCGAGCAGCAGATGCTCGCGATCGCGCGCATCCTGCGCACCGGTGCCAGCTTCCTGATGCTAGACGAGCCGACCGAAGGCCTTGCGCCTGTTATCATTCAGCAGATCGGTCACACCATTGCGCGGCTCAAGAAGGAGGGCTTTACCATCCTGCTGGTCGAGCAGAATTTCCGTTTCGCATCCACCGTCGCCGATCGCTATTACGTCGTCGAGCACGGCAAGATCATTGATGGATTTTCCAACGCGGAGCTTGCCGCCAACATGGACAAGCTCCACACCTATCTCGGCGTCTAGGACGGCCCGTGACGGCCTAGAGAGACGGCGAAGAGAATTTCACAAGGGAAGTGGCATGAAAAAGTCGATTGCATCGTTGTTGCTTGGTACGGCGTTGGCCGTGACCTGCGCTGGCGTCGCCTTGGCACAAGACAAGACGGTCAAGATCGGGGCGCTGTCCGATCAGTCCGGCCTCTATGCCGACCTCGGCGGACCCGGCTCAACGCTCGCCGCCCAAATGGCGGTCGAGGATTCCGGCCTCGCCGCGAAGGGCTGGAAGATCGACATCATCTCGGGTGATCACCAGAACAAGCCCGACATCGGCACCGCGATCGCGCGGCAGTGGTTCGACGTCGACAAGGTCGACGTCATCGTCGACGTGCCGAATTCGGGCGTGGCGCTCGCCGTGAACAACGTCGTCAAGGAAAAGAACGGCGTCTACATCAATTCGGGCGCGGCGACCTCGGACCTCACCAACGCGCAATGCTCGCCCAATACCGTGCACTGGACCTACGACACCTACATGCTGGCCCACACCACCGGCCAGGCGCTGGTCAAGGCTGGCGGTGACACCTGGTTCTTCCTGACCGCGGACTATGCCTTCGGTGCGGCGCTCGAGCGCGATACCACGGCCGTCATCACCGCCAATGGCGGCAAGGTCGTCGGCGGCGTGAAGCATCCGCTGAATACGCCTGATTTCTCGTCCTTCCTGCTCCAGGCACAGGCTTCCAAGGCCAAGATCATCGGCCTCGCCAATGCTGGCGGCGACACCACCAACACAATCAAGCAGGCGGCCGAATTCGGCATCGTCAAGGGCGGCCAGAAGCTCGCGGCGCTGCTGCTGTTCCTCACCGACATCAAGGCGATCGGCCTGGAAACCGCGCAGGGCCTGAACTTCACCGAGACCTTCTACTGGGACATGAACGATCAGACCCGCGCCTTCTCGAAACGTTTTGCCGGCAAGATGAAGAACAGTGCGCCCCCGACCATGGTACAGGCCGGCGTTTATGCGGGCGTGCGCCATTATCTCAAGGCGCTCGATGCGCTCGGCGGCAATCCCCATGACGGCATCAAGGTCGTCGAGAAGATGAAGTCGATGCCGACCGAGGACGATCTGTTCGGCAAGGGCGAGATCGAGCCCAACGGCCGCACCATCCACAATGCCTATCTGTTCGAGGTGAAGAAGCCCTCGGAATCCACGGGACCGTGGGACTTCTACAAGCTCGTCGGCACGGTGCCGGGCGACCAGGCCTTCACGCCGCTCTCCGAGAGCAAGTGCGCGCTGCTTAAGAAGTGAGGCCAACCGCCCGCCGGCATGTCACCGGCGGGCACTAGTTTGGAAACGCCGAAGGGACTGGGTGCTGGATCGATGCAGGCTCTCTACGCACAGCTACTGGTGGGACTGATCAACGGCTCGTTCTACGCGCTGCTCAGTCTCGGGCTCGCCGTGATCTTCGGCATGCTCAACATCATCAACTTCGCTCATGGCGCGCTCTACATGATGGGTGCGTTCGTCGCCTATTTCCTGCTGAACCTCGGCGGCGTCAGTTACTGGTGGGCGCTGCTGCTGGCGCCGATCATCGTCGGCATCTTCGGGATGATCCTGGAGCGGACCATGCTGCAATGGCTCGCAGGCCTCGATCACCTCTACGGGCTGCTTCTGACCTTCGGTCTGGCGCTGATCATTCAGGGTGTGTTCCAGAATTATTTCGGCTCTTCCGGTTTGCCGTATTCGATCCCCGATGTACTGAAGGGCGGGGTGAATTTGGGATTCATGTATCTGCCGATTTATCGCGGCTGGGTGGTCGTGTTCTCGCTCGTGGTTTGCTTTGCGACCTGGTATTTGATCGAGCGCACGCGGCTCGGTGCTTATCTCCGGGCCGCGACTGAAAACCCGACGCTGGTGCGAGCTTTCGGCATCAACGTTCCCAGGATGATCACGCTGACCTATGGGCTCGGCGTTGGCCTTGCCGCGCTCGCCGGCGTGCTGTCGGCGCCGATCAATCAGGTCCGGCCGCTGATGGGCGAAAACGTCATCATCGTCGTGTTTGCGGTCGTGGTGATTGGTGGCATGGGCTCGATCATGGGCTCGATCATCACGGGCTTCGCACTGGGTGTGATTGAAGGGCTGACCAAGTATTTCTATCCAGAGGCCTCCAATACAGTCGTGTTCGTGCTGATGGTGCTGGTGCTGCTGGTGAAGCCAACGGGATTGACGGGAAGGGCGGCCTGATATGACCGTAGCAACTGACGACACTCTGCCGGGGACCCCACGCGCATTGCGCGACGAGATGATCGTCTTCGCGGTGATGGCGGTGCTGCTTGCATCCGTGCCGTTCACAAAGATCTATCCGTTCTTTGTCATGCAGGCGCTATGCTTCGCGTTGCTGGCCTGCGCCTTCAACTTGTTGATCGGCTATGGTGGCTTGCTGTCGTTCGGCCACGCGATGTTTCTGGGTACCGCGGGTTACGTCTCGGGTCATGCCTTGAAGGTCTGGGGAGTCCCGCCCGAGCTTGGCATTCTGGCCGGTACCGCCGCCGCCGCCGGGCTTGCCGTCATCACCGGCGTCGTCGCAATCCGGCGCCAGGGCATTTATTTCGCGATGATCACGTTGGCGCTCTCGCAGCTATTGTATTTCATCTATGTGCAGGTGCCGTTTACCCATGGCGAGGACGGCATTCAGGGTATTCCGCAGGGCCATCTGTTCGGAATATTCGACCTCAGCGATCCGACGGTGCTTTACTACACCGTGCTTGCCGGTTTTCTGTTCGGCTTCCTCTTGATCTTTCGCACCATCAACTCGCCGTTCGGTGAGGTGCTGAAGTCGATCCGCGAAAACGAGCAGCGCGCGATTTCGCTGGGTTACAAGACCGATCAGTACAAGCTGATTGCCTATATCCTGTCAGGAACTCTGGCGGGGTTTGCCGGCGCCTTGAAGGTGTTTGTCGCGCAAAATGCTTCGTTGACCGATGTTGAAGTGTCGATGTCAGGGCAAATCGTTTTGATGACGCTGGTGGGTGGTCTCGGCACCGTGTTCGGCCCGGTCTTCGGCGCCTTTGTCATCGTCGCCATGCAGCAATATCTCTCCGGCCTCGGGAGTTGGGTCACGGTGATCCAGGGCTCGGTCTTCGTGGTCTGCGTGCTCACCTTCCGCCGTGGTGTGGTCGGTGAAGTCGCACATTACTTCCGGCGGTCACTCTAACCTATTGATGTTATGTCGATTTTGCCATCACTTTAAAGCGGTGGATGATCCTGCTCTGCAGGCGTGAGATGACACGCGCGCAGGGCAAAAATGGTCTATGACGGTTTTGTGTCGGCCCGTTCGGCCGGGCCATTCCAACCGGTAGACCAGTCCCATGATGCGATGGTTTCGCGCTTTCCTCCCGAAGGAAGAACGGTTCTTCGACCTGTTCGACCGCCACGCCCAGACCGTGATCCAGGGTGCAATCGCGCCTCCAGGGCATGCTGAAAGGCGGCGAGGAGACGCCGGTCTATTGTCAGCGTGTCAGCCAGTTCGAGAACGACGCGGACAATGTGACCCGAGAGGTGCTGACGGCGGTGCGGCGCACCTTCATCACGCCGTTCGACCGCGGTGACATCAAGAACCTCATCACCTCGATGGACGATGCGATCGACCAGATGCAGCAGACCGCCAAGGCCGTGATGCTGTTCGAGGTCCGCAGCTTCGAGCCGCCGATGCGGGAGATCGGCGAGTTGCTGATCGAATGCGCCAATCTGGTGGGACGTGCGCTGCCGCTGATGCAATCGATCGGACCGAACGTCGCGATGCTGACTGCGATCACGGAAGAGCTGACCAAGCTGGAGGGCCGCGTCGACGATCTCCATGACATCGGGCTGAAGGAGCTTTTCCTCAAGCATCGCGACGGCAGGGCGATGGATTTCATCGTCGGCGTCGAGATCTACGACCACCTCGAAAAGGTGGCCGATCGCTTCGACGACGTCGCGAACGAGATCAACAGCATCGTCATCGAGCAAGTATAGGGCAGGGCCGCCGTGGATGCTGCGTTGGGTGTTCCTGTCCTGGTCGGACTGATCGCCGTCGCGTTGCTGTTCGACTTCCTGAACGGTCTGCACGACGCCGCCAATTCGATCGCGACCATCGTCTCGACTCGCGTGCTGCGGCCGCAATTCGCGGTGATCTGGGCCGCGTTCTTCAATTTCGTCGCCTTCATGGTGTTCGGCCTGCACGTTGCCCAGACCATCGGCACCGGCATCATCGATCCCGCGATTGTGGACGCCCAGGTGATCTTCGCGGCGCTCCTCGGCGCCATCGTCTGGAATCTCGTGACCTGGGCGCTGGGCATTCCGTCTTCCTCGTCGCACGCGCTGATCGGCGGCCTCGTCGGAGGTGGCATGGCGAAGGCTGGAATTCATGCCGCGGTGTGGAGCGGCTTGACCAAGGCGGTGCTGGCGATCGTGCTGTCGCCGCTGGTCGGTTTCCTGCTCGCAATGATGCTGGTCGCAATCGTGTCATGGGCCTCGGTGCGCTCGACACCGTTCGCCGTCGACCGTGCCTTCCGCATTCTGCAATTCGCCTCCGCTTCGCTCTACTCGCTCGGCCACGGCGGCAACGACGCACAGAAGACGATGGGCATCATCGCCGTGCTGCTCTATTCGCAGGGCCATCTCGGCGGCGAATTCACCGTGCCGTTCTGGGTGGTGCTGTCCTGCCAGGCCGCAATGGCGCTGGGCACGCTGATGGGTGGCTGGCGCATCGTCCGCACCATGGGCCTGCGCATCACCAAGCTCACCCCGATGCAGGGCTTCTGCGCCGAGACCGGCGGTGCCGCGACCCTGTTCATGGCGACCTTCCTCGGGGTTCCCGTCTCGACCACGCACACCATCACGGGCGCCATCGTCGGCGTCGGCGCGGCCCGCCGCGTCTCGGCGGTGCGCTGGAACGTGGCGAGTTCGATCGTCTATGCCTGGATCATCACGATCCCGGCCTCGGCCATCGTCGCGGCACTGAGCTGGTGGGCGGTCCAGATCTTCAAGTGACGAGTTTCAGCCCGACGATGCCGGCCACGATCAGCCCGATGCTGGCAAGGCGGAGCGCGGTGGCGGGCTCGCCGAGCAGGAAGATACCGAGCGTCGCAGTGCCGACCGCGCCGATCCCGGTCCAGACCGCATAGGCGGTTCCGACGGGCAGCGACTTGAGAGCTGAACCGAGCAGGATGACGCTGCCGGCCATGGCCGCGAGCGTGACGACGGAGGGCACGAGTCTGGTAAAACCCTCGGTATATTTCAGGCCGATCGCCCAGGTGATCTCGAGAAGACCAGCGACGAAAAGGATAGTCCAGGCCATGGCGACCCTCCATTTAAGGCAGGGTCGTCCCCGCTAGGCCAATGCTGACGAGCAGGGCGGCCGTCCTCCCCCAAGGCCTGTTTGGTCAAAGGCCGATATGGGGCTGGCCGAAGCGCTCCGCAATCACCACATGAGGCTTGATTGGGCTCATTTTCCCTGCCAAACGCTCCCGCCATGTCCGACATTGCCGCCACAGCCGACTCGACGGCCCGTTCCTCGCTTGCCACCGAAGTGGCGCGCCGACGCACTTTTGCGATCATCTCGCACCCGGACGCCGGCAAGACCACGCTGACCGAAAAACTGCTGCTGTTCGGCGGCGCCATCAACCTGGCCGGCCAGGTCAAGGCCAAGGGCGAGCGGCGTAACACGCGCTCGGACTGGATGAAGATCGAGCGCGAGCGCGGCATCTCGGTCGTGACCTCGGTCATGACCTTCGAGTTCGAAGGCCTGGTCTTCAACCTGCTGGACACGCCGGGCCACGAGGACTTTTCGGAAGACACCTATCGCACGCTGACCGCGGTCGATTCCGCCGTGATGGTGATCGACGCAGCCAAGGGCATCGAGGCGCGGACACGCAAACTGTTCGAGGTCTGTCGTCTCCGCGACATTCCGATCATCACGTTCATCAACAAGATGGATCGCGAGAGCCGCGACGTGTTCGAGCTGCTCGACGAGATCGAGAAGACGCTGGCGCTCGACACCACGCCAATGACATGGCCGGTCGGCCGCGGGCGCGACTTCCTCGGGACCTACGACGTCGTCAATGGCGGCGTGCGCCTGCTCGAAGGCGGCGGCGCGAAGACCGGCGCTGCGCAACAGATCGAGATCGCCGAACTTGCCAAGCTGAATGCGAACCTCGATGTCTCCGCGGTGAAGGACGAGCTCGAGCTCGTCACGGAAGCTTCAAAGCCGTTCGAGCTCGACGCGTTCCGCGAGGGCCATCTGACGCCGGTCTATTTCGGCAGCGCGCTTCGCAATTTCGGCGTCGGCGACCTCCTGGAAGGCCTCGGCAAGTTCGCTCCCGAGCCCCGCGCCCAGGACAGCGACCAGCGCAAAGTCGAAGCGACCGATCCGCGCATGAGCGCCTTCGTGTTCAAGATCCAGGCCAACATGGACCCGAACCATCGCGACCGCATTGCGTTCGCGCGGCTCTGCTCCGGCAAGCTCAGCCGCGGCATGAAGGCGAAGCTGGTACGCACAGGCAAGAGCATGCCGCTGTCGAGCCCGCAATTCTTCTTTGCTCAGGACCGTTCGGTGGCGGACGAGGCCTTTGCCGGCGACGTCGTCGGCATTCCCAACCACGGCACGCTCCGGATCGGGGATACGCTCACCGACGGCGAAGATTTCAACTTCGTCGGCGTGCCGAGCTTCGCGCCTGAAATCGTCCGCCGTGTCCGTCTGACCGACGCGATGAAGGCGAAGAAGCTGAAGGAAGCGCTTCAGCAGATGTCGGAAGAGGGCGTCGTGCAGGTGTTCCGTCCGCGTGATGGTGCACCGGCGCTGGTCGGCGTGGTCGGCGCGCTGCAGCTCGACGTGCTCAAGGCCCGGCTTGAAGCGGAATATTCGCTGCCGGTCGAATTCGAGGTCAGCGAGTTCCAGCTTGCGCGCTGGGTCTCGTCGGAGGATCGCAAGAAGCTCGACACTTTCATCGCGGCCAATACGTCAAGCATCGCCGATGACGTCGACGGCGATCCCGTTTATCTGGCCCGGAACGAATTCTATCTCGGCTACACCAGGGAGCGCGCCGAGGGCATCGAGTTCACCAACGTCAAGGACGTGAAAAAGAAGGGGTAGGGGGTAGCCCTTGGCGCGCGAGCATGTGAACGCGCGCAGGCTTGACGCTGTCACGAACGGTGCCACGTTCCACGGATGTGACATCGCGAGACCAAAGCATGTGGCGCGGCATTCTCGTTCTCACACTATTGGCGATATCAATCGTTGCCGCCGACGCGCAGCACCGCCAAATCAATCCGATCCCGTTTGCGCATGAGCCGTGCAGCGTTCTCGACGGTCCCCCCTGCACGCCGTACTATTGCAGTCCGCTCGAGCCTGGCCCGTGTATTCCCGAGATCGATTATCCCTACGGCCAGAACCTGCAGCTCACGATCGAGAGCGTGCCCCCGGAGGCTGATCGGGCCAAGTACAAAAAGCCGGATCACGACCTCGATACGATCGGCGATCTTTTTGCGGAGCTGCGTACGTGCTGGTCGCCGCCATCGGACCATGCGCGCGCAGGCATGCAGATGGCTGTCCGCTTCAGCTTCAATAAGGCCGGTGGCCTGATCGGCCCGCCGCGCCTGACCTTTGCGACTGCGGGCGTCCCCGCCGATACGCGAACCACCTACCTCAACGCGATCAATTCATCGTTGAATGCATGTCTCCCGCTGAAGTTCACCAGCGGCCTCGGTGGCGCCTTGGCCGGACGGCCGATTGCGATCCGCTATGTCGACAATCGAGAGCTTGGAAAGTAGCCCGTCAGTTGCGAGCGGCGGCCAATCAATGATACCTCAGAGGCGAGGCGCTGGTTGAGGGAGGATGATCGTGGGTCTGCTGGTTATGATCCTGGGGCTGGCACTGTTTTTTGCCGCCCATGTCTTCACAACGAAACGTGGCGCGCGCGCACAGGCGATCGCGCGGCTGGGCGAGGGGACCTACAAGATTCTGTATTCCGTGGTCTCGCTTGCGGGACTGGCGCTGATCGTCTGGGGTTTTGCGCATTATCGTGCCACCGGCTGGATCGAGGTCTGGTATCCGCCGAAGGCGATGAAGCACGTTACCGTCGCGCTGATGCTGCCTGCCGTGATCCTGGTGGTCGCGTCCTATCTGCGCGGCCGCATCTATGCGACCCTGAAACATCCGATGCTCGCCGGCATCAAGCTGTGGGCGTTTGCGCATCTGCTGGCCAATGGCGATCTTGGCTCCATCATCCTGTTCGGCTCGTTCCTGGCTTGGGGCGTGTATGACCGTATTTCGCTGAAACATCGCAAGGATGCCGGGGCCCCGCCGATTCCCGTGGGCGGCGTCACCAACGATCTCATCGCGATCGCGGTCGGCATCGTCGCCTATCTGGCGCTGGCGTTTGCGTTTCATCCTGTCGTGATCGGTGTTCCCGTGATGGGTGGCTAGCCGATCAGCGCAAGACATCACCTCACTGTCCACGGGAAGGCTGGCAAAAGCAACAAGACGAGGGTATCCGATGGACTGGTCGCAATCTCAGATTCCGCCGATGCGGTTCGAGGCGCGCTTTGGCGATCGGGTGGTGCCGGCCTTCGTTGATCGACCGGCTAGTCTCTGGGCGATGATCGCCGAGGCTGCCGCGCGTAACGGGGACGGCGAAGCGCTGGTCTGCGGCAATGTGCGTCTGAGCTGGCGCCAGGCGCTGGAGCAGTCCGCGCGGATTGCGACGGGATTTCGCAAGCTCGGCCTGCAGCGGGGCGATCGCGTCGCGATCCTGCTCGGCAACCGCATCGAATTTCCGCTGCTGCTGTTTGCCGCTGCCCATGAGGGCCTGGTTACGGTATTGCTCGGCACGCGGCAGCAGAAGCCGGAGATCGCCTATGTCCTGTCCGACTGTGGCGCAAAGATCCTGATCCACGAAGCTGCACTCGCCGAGCGGCTGCCCGATGCGCAGGATGCGCCTGATGTGATCCACCGTATCGCCATCGACGGTGATCCGACCCAGTCTCGCTTTGCGGTGCTCGCCGACCATGCGCCGGCTCGGGCACCGGTCGACGTGAGCGAGGAGGATACCGCGATGATCCTCTACACTTCGGGCACGACGGGAAAGCCGAAGGGCGCGATGCTGGCCCATTGCAACATCGTGCATTCCTCGATGGTGTTCGTGTCCTGCCTGCAATTGACAGAAGCCGATCGGTCGATCGCAGCCGTCCCGCTCGCGCACGTCACGGGCGTCGTCGCCAACATCACGACAATGATCCGCTGTGGTGGCGCACTGATCATCATGCCGGAGTTTAGGGCAACCGACTATCTCAAGCTCGCCGCGCGCGAGCGCGTTACCTACACCGTAATGGTGCCGGCGATGTACAATCTCTGCCTGCTGCAGCCGGATTTCGAGAGCTACGACCTGTCGAACTGGCGCATCGGAGGCTTCGGCGGCGCGCCGATGCCCGTTGCGACCATCGAGAAGCTCAAGGCCACCATTCCAGGGCTGAAGCTGGCGAATTGCTATGGCGCGACCGAGACGACGTCACCGTCCACCATCATGCCCGGCGAACTGACGGCGAGCCACATCGACAGCGTCGGCCTGTCGTGTCCGGGGGCGCGCATCGTTGCGATGGCCGACGGGCGCGAGCTGCCGCCGGGCGAGATCGGCGAACTCTGGATCCAGAGCGCTTCCGTCATCAAGGGCTATTGGAACAAGCCGGAGGCTACGGCTGAGAGTTTCACTGCCGGCTATTGGCACTCCGGCGACCTCGGCTCGGTGGATGCCGAAGGCTTCGTCCGGGTGTTCGACCGGCAGAAGGACATGATCAATCGCGGCGGCCTCAAGATCTATTCGGCTGAGGTCGAATCCGTGCTGGCCGGCCATCCCGCCGTAGTCGAGAGCGCGATCATCGCAAAACCCTGCCCGGTGCTCGGTGAGCGCGTCCATGCGGTCGTGGTCACGCGCGTACCAATCGGCGGCGACGATCTGCGGGCTTGGTGCGCCGAGCGCTTGTCCGACTACAAGGTGCCGGAGACCATGACGGTCACCGCCGAGCCGCTCCCGCGCAATGCCAACGGCAAGGTGGTGAAGCGGCAGCTGCGGGAGCTGCTGGTCGTGTCTGGATAGGACCGGGTCGGGGTACCCGGATATCCCGGATCGCGCGTTAACACCTTGATCGGCCTTGCTTTGCCTTGCCAGCGCCATATCGATAGGGTATCGCCGCCGCCACGTGGGGACGGGCTTTAGACGCATGCGATCTGGCGTGCGCTCCCGGCCGGGCATGGGATTTGCTTAAGTGTCTGAATTATTTGACGAAGTCGACGAGGAAGTACGTCGCGAGCAGCTCAAGAAGCTGTGGGACAATTATTCGCACTACTTCATCGCGCTGATGGTGCTGGTCGTGGCGGCCGTGGGCGGCTGGCGCGGCTATCAGTATCTGGAGGCCAAGAAGGCCGCCGAAGCCGGCGCGATCTTCGAGAAGGCCGTCGAGCTGTCGGAGCAGGGCAAGCATCCGGAGGCCGAGACGGCCTTTGCCGATCTTGCTGCCAAGGCACCGTCCGGCTACCGCACCCTGGCGCGGCTTCGTGCCGCGGCCGAAGCATCGGCGCGCGATCCCAAGGCTGCAGCCAGGATGTACGACGATATCGCCGCTGACACGGGTCTTGGCAGCGAGTGGCGCGATCTCGCGAAGATTCGCGCCGCAGGTCTGCTTGTGGACAGCGCGAGCTACGCCGACATCCAGCAGCGGCTGGAGGCTTCCGCCGAACCCCAATCGACCTACCGGCATAGCGCCCGCGAGCTGCTGGCGCTGTCGGCGTGGCGTAACAACGACATGACCGCAGCCCGCAAATGGGTCGACGCGATCGCCGAGGACGGCGAAACGCCGCCCGGCCTCCGTTCGCGCGCCGAGGCGCTCCAGGCCTTGCTGCCGCCCGTCGCCAAAAGCTGACGGTCCTGAGAGCCCAGACGAGATATCGATATGCGCCGCACGCCTCGCTTGATCGCAGCCGCCGTCCTGATCGCCTTCACGGGCGTGCTGGGCGGCTGCTCCAGCCTCGATCCGAGCGATCTGCTCGATTTCCTCGACACCAAGAAGAAGCTGCCCGGCGATCGTAAGCCGGTGTTCCCGGAGGGCGTGCCGGGTCTTGAGCAGGGCGTGCCGAAGGAAATGTACAAGGGCGCGCAGCAACAGCAGGATGCGAACGCGCCTGCAGTCGCGGCGCTGCCGGCCGAACCGGCGCCTGCTGAGCCGGCGAAGCCATCGAAATCCGCGAAGGGCAAGAAGACCAGACAGCCGGCCGCGACCGCGGCGGCACCGGCTGAAGCGCCGGCCGGCGAAATCGATGGCGAGGCTCAGCCGGAAGCGGCGCCGGCGCCTGCCGCCCCGCCGCCCAAGCACAAGATCGTGCGCAAGCGCACCACCGCGCCGCCGCCGGACCAGCAATCCGCGCAGCAACCGGCACAGCCGGCGCAGACCACCCAGCAACCGCAGACGCAGGGGGCTTTCCCGGCGCCGATGCCCAGCGGCAGTTTCTCCCGCTGATATTTTTCACAGAATTGACAGTCGCCACCTCCGCGGCGCACGAATGACCAATGTCCTTTACGATCGCCATCATCGGCCGGCCCAATGTCGGCAAATCGACGCTGTTCAACCGTCTGGTGGGGCAGAAGCTCGCGCTCGTCGATGATCTGCCCGGGGTCACCCGCGACCGCCGCGAGGGTGAGGCCAGGCTCGGCGACCTCGAATTCACCATCATCGACACTGCCGGCCTCGACGAGGGCGCCAAGGGCTCGCTGACGGCGCGCATGCAGGAGCAGACCGAGACCGCGATCGCACAGGCAGATGCGCTGTTCTTCGTGATCGATGCCCGCATCGGCCTCACGCCGACCGACCGCGCTTTCGCCGATTTCGCCCGCAAGGCCAACAAGCCGGTGCTGCTCGTCGCAAACAAGAGCGAAGGCAAGCATGGCGATGCCGGTGCGATGGAATCCTTTGCGCTTGGCCTCGGCGATCCCATCCAGATCTCGGCCGAGCATGGCGAGGGCATGGGCGAGCTTTACGACGAGCTCGCCAAGCTGATGCCGGAGCCCGTCGAGGAAGACGAGATCGAGGACGACGAGCCGCTCACCGAGGAAGAGGCGGCGACGCGCCCGATCCGCGTCGCCGTTGTCGGCCGTCCCAATGCCGGCAAATCGACCCTGATCAACCATTTGCTCGGCGAGGAACGCCTTCTGACCAGCCCGGAGGCCGGCACCACGCGCGATTCCATCGCGGTCGAGATCAATTGGAAGGGCCGCAGGTTTCGTGTGTTCGACACCGCAGGTCTTCGCCGGCGCTCGCGCATCGAGGAGAAGCTGGAAAAGCTCTCGGTTGCGGACGCGCTGCGCGCAGTGCGCTTTGCCGAAGTCGTCGTGATGATGATGGACTCGCAGAATCGCTTCGAGGAGCAGGATCTGCGCATCACGGACCTTATCGAGCGCGAGGGCCGCGCGGTCGTGCTTGCCGTCAACAAATGGGATCTGATGGAGACGAAGGGCGGCGGCGCGATCTCAGGCCTGCGCCGCGACGCCGATCATTGGTTGCCGCAGCTCAAGGGCGTGCCGATCGTCGCGGTGTCCGGACTGATGGGCGAGGGCATCGATCGCCTGATGCAGGCGATCCAGGATGCCTATGCACTGTGGAACAGGCGCGTGCCGACCTCTGCGCTCAATCGCTGGTTCGAGCAGGCGGTCCAGGCCAACCCGCCGCCTGCCGTGTCCGGCCGCCGGTTGAAGCTGAACTACATCACCCAGACCAAGGCGCGCCCGCCGAGCTTCGTGCTGTTCTGCTCGCGCGCGGATGCAGTGCCGCAGTCGTATCTGCGCTATCTCATCAACTCGATGCGCGAGGCCTTCGACCTGCCGGGAACACCGGTGCGCATCACGCTGCGCGAGAAGGCCAATCCCTTCGCCCACAAGCGCAAGCGGCCATCGTGAGCGAACAAGCCGGCGAGGCGATAGCGCAGGGCGCTCAGCCGGTCCTGCACGATGCGGTCGCCGTTATCTTCGTCACCATCCTGCTCGACATGCCCGCGCTTGGTGTGATCGCATCTCAACCGGTGAGGGCGGTGAGCAGTCGGGCTCAAGCCTGAATCGCCGTTCCGGGGCGATGCGGAGCGTCGAACTTCTCGAGATCCCGGGCTGATGCTGGCGCACCATCCCGGGATGAGTGCTACGCGGTCATTTCTTCACCAGCGGACACTCGCTGTCCTTGAGAGGCCTGGCGGCGTCTTCCGCGGAGATGGTGGCGACCAGCTTGTAATAGTCCCACGGTCCCTTCGATTCCTCCGGCTTCTTCACCTCGAACAGATAGGCCGGAATGATCCGGCGGCCGTCCTCGCGCAGCGGACCCTTGCCGAACAGCGCATCGTCGGTCGGGATCTCCTTCATCTTGGCGACGACCTTGGCGCCGTCATGCGGATTGCCGCCGAGCGCCTCAAGCGCTTTGAGGTAATGAATCACGCCGGCATAGTTGCCCGCCTGGGTCATTGACGGCATCGCGTGGTTGCTCACCTTCTCCTGGAAGCGCTTGGACCAGGCGCGGGTGCCGTCGTTGAGATCCCAATAGAAGGATTCGGTGAAGGTCAGACCGTGCGCGGTCTTGAGGCCGAGCGAGTGCACGTCGTTGATGAAGAGCAGTAGCGCCGCGAGCTTCTGGCCGCCTTCGACGATGCCGAACTCGGCCGCCTGCTTGATTGCGTTGGTGGTGTCGCCGCCGGCGTTGGCAAGCCCGACGATCTTCGCCTTGGAGTTCTGTGCCTGGAGCAGGAACGACGAGAAATCCGAGGTGTTGAGCGGGTGCTTGACGCCGCCGAGCACCTTGCCGCCGTTCGCGGTGACAACGGCACCGGTGTCGCGCTCGAGCGCGGCGCCGAAGGCATAGTCGGCGGTCAGGAAGAACCAGCTATCGCCGCCGGCCTTGGTCAGCGCCTTCCCGGTGCCGTTGGCGAGCATATAGGTGTCGTAGGTGTAGGAGATGGTGTTGGCGTTGCAGGCCTTGCCGGTGAGGTCGGCGCTGGCACCGCCATTGTTGAGCAGGACGACGTTCTTTTCCTTGGCGACGTTGCTCACCGCCAGCGCGACGCCGGAGTTCGGCGTGTCGGTGATCATGTCGACCTTCTGGGTGTCGATCCATTGCCGCGCGATGTTGACGCCGATGTCAGGCTTGTTCTGGTGATCGCCGCTGACGACCTCGATCTTCCAGCCCTTGGCAAGCAGACCGGAATCCTCGACCGCCATCTTGACGGCTACCACCGAGTTGGGGCCGCCGATGTCGGCGTAAAGGCTCGACATGTCGTTGAGCACGCCGATGGTGACGGTCTTGTCTTGCTTATCCTGGGCAAAAGCGGATGTGGCAAAACCGAAAGCGGCGCAGGCGAGAAGGGCCGCTGAGCGGCGCGCGAACGTCGTCGTCATAAAGGGTTTCCTCCATTGTCAAATATGCGGACGGCTCTCTTGCGGAGCCTTGGTCCGGCAAATTCCGTAGCCTGTCCCCGGGACGGCGGCAATGCGCCTAAAGCCGGATGATGCTGCGTCGTAGCGTCCTCAGTCGGTTAATCTTTGGGTAAGATGCGTTCAGGCGCTATTTCAGTGCGTCCGAGGTCAGCTTGAAATTCCGGATGCGTTTTGTGGCCGAAGCAATCACGCCGGCGCGTGGAAGCTCATCAGCGAGCGAGTCTTGTAGTCGTAGAACTTGCCGGTCTCGGTCCAGTCGGGCGTGCACAGCGGGACGATGAATTCGGCGACCTGCTCGGGCGTGTCGAGCGTTGCGGGATCTTCGCCGGGCATCAGGGTCGCGCGCATGCGGGTGCGGATCGGGCCCGGGTTGAACAGGTTGACGCGGATGGCCGTGTTCGCGGTTTCCTGCGCCCAGGCGCGCGCTAGCGTCTCCAGCGCGGACTTGGAGGCAGCGTAGGGGCTGACATAGGCGGTCGCCTTGCTGGCAGCGCCCGAGGTGATGAACACGGCGCGGCCGGCGTCGGATTGCTTCAGCAGCGGCTCCATGCAGCGGATCAGTTGGAAATTTGCGGAGACGTTGACGGCCATGACGTCGTTGAACGTCTTCAGCTCAATGTGGCCGACCGGTGAGGAGGGGCCGAGCACGCCGGCATTGCCGACGAGAATGTCGAGCTTGCCGTAGCGCTCATGCAGTCCGGCGCCTAACCGCGCGATGCCGTCGGAATCGGTAAGGTTGAGCGGCACCAGCGTGGTGCTGCCGCCCACCTTGCGGATTTCGTCGTCGAGCTCCTCGAGCCCGCCTTGCGTGCGCGCGGTTGCAACGATATGTGCTCCGGCTTTTGCGAGCGCGAGCGCCGTGGCGAAGCCGATGCCGCGCGAGGCGCCGGTGACGAGAGCGATGCGGTTGGCGAGGGGCTTTGTCATGCCCGGGTTTTACAGGCGTGGCTGGCTCGCACAAGCCCTTACACGTACCCGTCAACTCGCCTCCGCCAGCAGCGACAGCTGCCGCTGTTGCGGCTCGGTCTGGGTCTGGTCGGTAAGGTGGGTCGGATAGACGCCGGTGAAGCAGTGATCCGCAAACTTCGGATTGGCGGGGTCGCGGCCGGGCTCGCCCATGGCGCGGTACATGCCGTCGATCGACAGGAAGGCGAGCGAATCGGCGCCGATGAGCTCGCGCATCTCCTCCAGTGAATGCGTTGCGGCCAAAAGGCCGCCGCGATCCGGCAGATCGATGCCGTAATAATCGGGATAGAGGATTGGCGGCGAGGCGAGGCGGAAGTGCACTTCCTTGGCGCCGGCATCGCGCATCATGCGCACGATCTTCTTCGACGTGGTGCCGCGCACCAGCGAGTCGTCGATCAGGATGATGCGCTTGCCTTCGATCGCGGCGCGGTTGGCCGAGTGCTTCATGCGCACGCCGGACTCGCGGATCGCCTGCGTCGGCTGGATGAAGGTGCGGCCGACATAATGGTTGCGGATGATGCCGAGCTCGAACGGCACGCCGGAATGCTGGCTGTAGCCGACCGCCGCGGGCACGCCGGAATCCGGCACCGGCACCACGACGTCGACAGGCACATGGCTCTCGCGCGCGAGCTGCGCGCCAAAGGCCTTGCGCACCTCGTAGACGGAGCGGCCGTGGACGATGGAGTCAGGCCGCGAGAAATAGATGTATTCGAAGATGCAGGGACGCGGCGCCATCGGCGGGAACGGCTTGTGGATGTCCTGGCCGTTCTCGTCGAACACGATGACTTCGCCGGGCTCGATGTCGCGCACGAAGCGCGCGCCGATGATGTCGAGCGCGCAGGTCTCCGACGTCAGGATCGGGCAGCCGTCGAGCTCGCCGAGCACCAGCGGACGGATGCCGCGCGGATCGCGCGCGCCGACCAGCTTCTTGTTGGTGAGTGAGACCAGCGCATAGGCGCCTTCGATCTCGCGCAACGCGTCGATATAACGCTCGATGAAGCGGCTGCGCCTGGAGCGCGCCACCAGGTGCAGGATCACTTCGGTGTCGGAGGTCGACTGCATCATGGCGCCGCTTCTGACGAGTTCGCGGCGCAGCGTCAGGCCGTTGGAGAGATTGCCGTTGTGAGCGACGGCGAGACCGCCGGCATTGAGCTCGGCGAACAGCGGCTGCACGTTGCGCAGGATGGTGGCGCCGGTCGTGGCGTAACGGACGTGGCCGACCGCCATGGTGCCGGGCAGGCGGTCGATGACCTCGCGGCGGGAGAAAGTGTCGCCGACCAGACCGAGGCGGCGTTCGCTGTGGAAGCGGCCACCGTCGTAGGAGACGATACCGGCAGCTTCCTGGCCGCGGTGTTGGAGGGCGTGGAGGCCGAGCGCCGTGATGGCGGCAGCATCAGGATGTCCGTAGATGCCGAAGACGCCGCATTCCTCGCGGACCGTATCTCCGTCCAGGTCGTCCTGAAGCTCTAGCGCGGCGGAGCCGGGATCGAGTTCCGTGTGGGCGTCCTGGTCAGGGTGTCGCATCTCGTCCGCGCCTCTCTTTAGGGCTCAATCAACGCGCTGCCGGTTTCTCGATCAGCTTCTTCAGGCTGTCACGAGCGGGTTTACTGTACCCGTCGCCGCTGCCCGAAGGCTGCTGCTCGGTATCAGCTTGATCATCATCTGGTTTGTTTTTCTTGAATCTCTTCAAGATGGTGTTCTCGGGGTCGTCAGGCAAGAGGGACATCAGCCAATCCCCGGTTCCCTGGAGCACCACGCGGGACTTCGCCCCCGAGACCCAGTCCGGGCGCTGCTTGTCCGGCACCAGCCACGTGAAGAACAGGAACGCGACCACGACGATCAAAAGCCCGCGAGCGAGGCCAAACAGGAACCCGAGGGTCCGGTCCAGCGCGCCGATCCGCGAATCCAGGATCATGTCGGAGATCCGGACCGTGATGACGGAGACCACGACCAGGGTCCCGACGAACACGCCGGCGACCACGACCACGCTCGCGACGGTGTCGTTGTTGAAATACGTCTTGGCGGTCGGAAGCAGCTTGGAAAAGGAGTACAGCGTCACGATCGCGGCGGTGCCCCAGGCTGCGATCGAGAGGATTTCGCGCATGAAGCCGCGGACCATGGCGAGGAGGCCCGAAATCAGCATCACACCGAGCAGGATCAGGTCGAGGAGTGTTACTGGCATCGGCTGGTCTGGTCCGCTCGTACGCTCAAAGGGTGCTCAGCGAATCGGTGCTTGGCCGCCGCCCTAAATGATGGACAGACGGGGCTTCCGGCAAGGCCGCAACCACGCAATCCCATGCTGCTTTTGTGACGGCTGTATAGCGGCGGGGGCGCTTGACGTCACCTCCACCTACCCCTCTCCACGGCGGAATCTTGCCGGTGTGGCATTTTTCTCGGCCGGTGGCGGCGCGTCGCCGCGGCGGGAGCCTTTGGCTGCGATTTCGGCGACCAGGGTGGTCAGGCTGTTAACCGCGTTCAGGGTCAGCCCGGCGTCACCGGCCGCATCGCCGCCCCGGGCCGATTCGGGCAGCACGGCGCGCTTGAAGCCGAGCTTGACCGCTTCCTTGAGCCGGGCCGGGGTCTGCGCCACCGGGCGAATGACGCCCGAGAGCGAAATTTCGCCGAAATAGACTGCATCGGTGGGTAACTGCGCATTAACCAGCGACGACACCAGCGCGGCAGCCGCGGCCATATCGGCCGCGGGCTCGTGAATGCGCAGGCCGCCCGCGACATTAAGATACACGTCGTGGCCTGAGAGCTTGACCCCGCAGTGGGCCTCCAGCACCGCCAGCACCATCGAGAGCCTGCTCTGATCCCAGCCGACCACGGCCCGCCGTGGGGTGCCGAGCGAGGTGGGCGCCACCAGCGCCTGCAATTCGACCAGAACGGGCCGGGTGCCTTCGATGCCCGCGAAGACTGCCGTGCCGGGGGTGCCGAGATCGCGCTCGGACAGGAACAGCTCCGACGGATTGGTGACCTCACGCAGGCCAAGCCCGGTCATCTCGAACACGCCGATCTCGTCGGTCGGGCCGAAGCGGTTCTTGACGGCGCGCAGGATACGGAATTGCTGCGAGCCTTCGCCCTCGAAGGACATCACGGCATCGACCATGTGCTCGACGACACGGGGGCCGGCAATCTGGCCGTCCTTGGTGACGTGGCCGACGAGGATGATGGCGGCTCCCGTCTTCTTGGCGAAGCGAATGAGCGCCTGCGCCGAGGCGCGCACCTGCGTCACAGTGCCCGGTGCCGATTCCACCGTGTCGGTCCACATGGTCTGGATCGAGTCGATCACGATCAGGCGCGGGACGGCGCCTTCCGACAGCGTCGAGACGATGTCCTCGACCGAGGTTTCGGCGGCGAGCTGCACCGGCGCATCCGACAACCCAAGTCGCTCGGCGCGCAGCCGCACCTGGGCAATGGCTTCTTCGCCGGAGATGTAGACGATGCGGTGGCCGGCGCGCGCCATCATGCTGGTCGCCTGCGTCAGCAGCGTCGACTTGCCGATGCCGGGATCACCGCCGACCAGCAACACCGAGCCGCGCACGAAGCCACCGCCGGTGACGCGGTCGAGCTCGGTCATGCCTGAGGACATCCGCGGCGCCTCCGGGCTCTTGCCGGCCAGGCTCTCCAGCGCGAACGTGCGGCCCTTGCGCTTGGAGCGGATCGAGACCGGCACACTGCCGGTCGTGTCCTCTTCGGCCAGCGTGTTCCACTCGCCGCAGGACTCGCACTTGCCTTGCCAGCGGTTGTAAGCCGCGCCGCAGTTCTGACAGACGAACGAAAGCGTATTCTTGGCCATGGCGGGGTGAATCGGGGGTCAGGGGGATTGTGTGGCGTTCCATAGCATGGAGAGCCCCGCCGCAACCATGATCGCATCCATCACCATGCGGAACGTCTCGGGCTTCAGGTGCATGACGAAGCGCTTCGCGATGAAGGCGCCTGACATCAGCGAGGAGCCAGCGATCAGGCCTTTGATGAAGACGTCCTGCGTCAGCGCCCCGAAGTGCTCGAACGTCACTGATTTGGCGAAGTAGAGGCCAAGCGAGGCGGCCGCCTCTGTCGCGAGGAAGGCACCTTTGCTGAGGCCATAGAACAGGAACAGCGGCACGCTGAGCGGGCCGGTCGAAACCACGATGCCGGTGAGATAGCCGATGACGGCGCCGCCGATCGCGAGATGCCAGAGATTGGCCTTCAGATCGTGCCGCGCCAGCCAATGCCGCACCGGTACCATTGCGATCAGGAAGAGTCCGATGGCCAGATCGACGGCATGCGAGGGCAGGGCCAACAGCGTTCGGGCGCCCAGCACCGCGGCCGGAATGCCCGTCACGGAATAGGCCGCGCAGGCGCGCCAGTCGACCTCGCGCCACCAGGCCAAAATCCGCGAAAAATTCGCCATCACCGAGGCGACAGCCATGATCGGCACGGCCTCCTTCGGCCCATAGGCATAGACCAGCACCGGCATCAGCATGATCGACGAGCCCGTGCCGACGATGCCGGAAATGGTGCCTGCGATCAGGCCGACGCTGAGGACGAAGAGGAAGGCCAAGCGCGGGGCTCCCGGGAATCGCTGTCAGTGTAGCCGGATTTTGCCGCTCTTGTGTCCCGGACGCGGTGCGGTACGCAGTGACGCTCCGCGGAGCCGGCACATCTGCTTCCACATCGCCATTGGCCGGCAAGGAGTGGGCCCGGCTTCCGTTTCTGCTGCTGACAGCATGTTGGCAGCAGGGGGTGGCTATGACCAATCTCCTGACAAAACGGGGATCGGGTCATGCGGATCGAGGCAAGCTGTCATTGCGGTGAGACGGTTTTCGAGGTGACGGAGGCGCCTTCGAGCGTGACCCGCTGCACCTGCTCGCTATGCGCCAAACGTGGCGCGTTGTGGGCCTATTATACGCCGGCGCAATTTCGCCTGCTGTCACCCGCCGACAATGTTGCGACCTACCTCTGGGGCAGCCGCACCGTCAAACATCACTACTGTGCGAACTGCGGCTGCGGCACCTATTCGGAGTCGCCGGACTGGTCGAGTGGCAAGCCCGACTTCGACAATCCCAAGGTCGGCGTCAACGCACGCCTGTTCGACGATTTCGATCTGGAGGCCGTGCCCGTCAACGTGATCGACGGCAAGAATCTGTGGTGATGCCACTCACCGCAGCATCACCCACGCCGGCGCATGATCGCTCGCGCCTTCTTCGCCCCGCACGTTCTTGTCAACGCCGGCTCTTGCCAGGCGGCAGACGAGGGCTCGGCTGAGCAGCAGATGATCAAGCCGTAGCCCCGCATCGCGCGACCAGCGATTCCGCTTGTAGTCCCAGAAGGTGTAGACGCGCTGCTCGGGGTGCAGTTCGCGGATCGCATCGCACCAGCCTTGTTCGACAAGCGAAGCGAATGAAGCGCGGCTTTTCGGCTGGATCAGCGCATCCTTGTCCCACGAGCGTGTCGGATAGATGTCGATTTCCGTCGGCGCGACGTTGTAGTCTCCGGCGAGCACCACGGGCAGATCCTGCATGATGAAGGTCTTGGCGTGTCGCTTGAGGCGCGCAAACCAGTCGAGCTTGTAGTCGAACTTCGGCCCCGGCTGCGGATTGCCGTTCGGCAGGTAGATGCTGGTGACGATGACACCGCGCACGGCGGCCTCGATATAGCGCGCCTCGAGGTCGTCGGGCCGTCCCGGCAGCCGGTCGCGCGTCAGCACCGGCTCGGCATTTCGGGCGAGGATGGCGACGCCGTTCCAGGTCTTCTGCCCGCGCCAGACGGCGCCGTAGCCGGCTTTTTCGATGGCCGCTGCCGGAAATTCGCCATCACTTGCCTTCAATTCCTGCAGCGCGACGACATCGGGCTTCGCCGACCGCATCCATGCCAGCAGATTGGGCAGGCGGCGATTGATGTTGTTGATGTTGAATGTCGCAATCTTCATGTAGAGCTATCGGCTCCTGCCTTCAGTCCGCCGGAGATCCAATGTCCAAATTCAGCTTTGCTGCCATTGCATTCGTGGTCGCGTTCTCCGGGAGCACTTCGGCACAATCGGCCGATCCGCGCGGCGCATGCAAGGCGGACTATGACAAATTCTGTGCCGGCATCGCGCCGGGCGGCGGCATCGTCGCCTGCCTCAACGGCAAGCGCGACCAGCTCAGTTCGACGTGCAAGGCGGCGCTGGACAGCAGGAAAAAGAAGTAGCCGGTGCGGCTTTAGGTCGGCAGCGGCGGCGGTGCCGCCGGCTGCTCGACCGCCGGCGGTGAGGGCGGCGGCCCGCTCGGCTCCGCGGGCTCGGGTTTCGTCAGCGGCTCGACCACGTCGCCGCCCTTGTAGACGCGGGCGTAGCGGCGGCCCAGGCTGGTCAGCACCTCATAGCCGATCGTGCCGAAATGGTGGGCGAGCTCGTCGACGGTGATGCCCTCGCCAAGCAGCGTCACCATGTGACCGCGGCGGACGGCGTTCGGCGGCAGATCGGTGATGTCGATGGCGATCAGGTCCATGGAGATGCGGCCCGCAACCGGGCAGCGCTTGCCGGCGACGATCACCTCGGCGCCGCGGGTGCCGTCATTGGAGCTGGCGGCACGGAAATAGCCGTCGGCATAGCCGACCGCGATGATCGCGAGCCTGGTCGGCCGCCGCGCGGACCAGGTGCCGCCGTAACCGACGGTCTCGCCCCGCTCGATATTGCGGATCTGCACGATGCGCGCCTTGAGGTCGACCACCGGCTGCATCGGATTGTCGGCTTCCGGCGTCGGGTTGACGCCATAGAGCGCCGCGCCCGGCCGCACCATGTCGAACTGGAACGGAGCGCCCAGGAAGATCCCGGAGGAGTTGGCGAGGGCCGCTGGTACGCCGGAGAATTCGCTGGCGATGCCGCGGAAGGCTGCGAGCTGCCTGGCGTTGACGGAGCTGTTGAGATGCTCGGCCGAGACCAGATGGCTCATCACCAGTGTTATGCCGTGATCGCCGGCATTGATGCGAGGAATGATGGCCTGCGCTTCTGCGATCGTCAGACCGAGCCGGTTCATGCCCGGTGTCGATGTGGATTGCCGCGCCGCCGGACCAACCGGTGCGCCGGCAGAACACATCCCATTCGGCGAGCTCGTTGAGGTCGCCGATCACGGGGCGGCAGTTGATTTTCGCGTAGTGCTCGCCGGTGTTCTGGAAATAGCCGCCGAGCACGTAGATCGCGGCGTCCGGCAGCGCTGCGCGCGCGGTGCGCGCCTCTCCGATGGTCGCCACGAAGAAGGTCTTGCAGCCTGCCTTGTTCAGCGCCTGCGCGACCTGCGCGGTGCCGCAGCCATAGGCGTCGGCCTTGATCACCGCGGAACACTCGGCCGGCACCGCGGTCTTCTCGAGCTTGCGCCAATTGGCGATGATGGCGTCGAGATCGACGGTGAGCACGCCGCCGAAGGCAGCGAGCGCGGCAGCCTGATTGGCCTCCGCGGAGAGAAGGCCGGATTGCGTGGTCATGTTCGGCTCGGACGCATTGTCATAGCGTCGTTTTACGCAAGAGGCAGGCCGGGTTCAAGAAACTCAGTACTCGTTGCCGCTGCGTGCCGGCAGCTGACTGTCCGGTGCGAGGTCGCCGAACCGCGTGACCGAGGCTTCGAACGCCAAATCAACGGTGCCGGTCGGGCCATGGCGCTGCTTGCCGATGATGACTTCGGCCTTGCCGTGCGCAAGGCTCATGTCAAGCTGCCACTTCTCGTGTTCAGGCGTGCCCGGGCGCGGCTCCTTCATGGCGAGGTAATATTCCTCGCGATAGACGAACAGCACGACGTCGGCGTCCTGCTCGATCGAGCCGGATTCACGCAAGTCGGAGAGCTGCGGCCGCTTGTCGTCGCGGGATTCGACCTGACGCGAGAGCTGGGACAGCGCGATCACGGGAACGTTGAGCTCCTTGGCGAGCGCCTTCAGGCTGGTTGTGATCTCCGTGATTTCCTGCACGCGGCTGTCACTGGCGCGCTTGCCTGAGCCCGACAGCAGCTGGATGTAGTCGATCACGAGCAGATCGAGACCCTTCTGTCGCTTCAACCGGCGGGCGCGTGCCATCAGCTGCGCGATCGACAGGCCGCCGGTCGCGTCGACGTAGAAAGGCAGCGACTGCAGCTCGATCGAGACTTCCCGGATCTTGTCGAAATCGGCCTCCGAGATGCCGCCGCGGCGGATGTGGGAAGAGGGGATGCCGGTGCGCTCGGCCACGATACGCGTGGCGAGCTGGTCGGCCGACATTTCGCAGGAGAAGAAGCCGATCACGCCGCCATTGGCGGCTTTCATGGTGCCGTCGGCCTGGAGCTCGCCCACATAGGCCTTGGCGACGTTGTAGGCGATGTTGGTCGCCAGCGACGTCTTGCCCATGCCTGGGCGGCCCGCGACGATGATGAGGTCGGAGTGTTGCAGGCCGCCCATCTTGGTGTCGAGGTCGCGCATGCCGGTCGAGATGCCGGACAGCTTTCCGTCGCGCTGGAACGCCTTCGCCGCGAGATCGACCGCAACCGCCAACGCTTGCGAGAATTTCTGGAACCCGCCGTCATAGCGGCCGGACTCCGCAAGCTCGTAGAGTCGGCGCTCGGCGTCCTCGATCTGCGCTCGCGGCGCGAAATCGACCGGGGCGTCATAGGCCACGTTGACCATGTCCTCGCCGATGCCGATCAGGTCACGCCGCAACGCAAGATCGTAGATGGTCCGACCATAATCCTGGGCGTTGATAATGGTGGTCGCTTCGGCCGCAAGCCGCGCCAGATACTGGCCGATTGTCATGCCGCCGACGTCGGTGTCGGCGGGGAGGAAGGTCTTCAGCGTGACGGGCGTCGCAATCTTGCCCATCCGGATCAGGCTGCCTGCCGTCTCGAAAATGGTCTGGTGCAGCGGCTCGAAATAATGCTTCGGCTCCAGGAAGTCGGAGACACGATAGAAAGCGTCGTTGTTGACCAGGATCGCGCCCAGAAGGCTCTGTTCCGCCTCGATATTATGTGGTGCGCTCCGGTAAGCGGGGGTTCCGGGCTCGGGCGCGAGCTTCAGGACGTTCGAATCAGTCGGGGCCATGGTCGGACGTGCTTAGCAATTTTCTTGGGCGGATGCGGGGCCGGGATAAAGCGCCGCGAACAACCAAAGCGGAAGCAAAAGCTCGTCACTATCAACCGATCTTAAAAGCGGTGGATGATTGCCAACCGCAGCCTTCGGGACGCTTGACGGATTTTCGCGGAACCCGCGTCGGACCGGAAGTGGCCGCGATCCCGGCACGGAATAATCCCGAAACGGTGAACCTAACGAGTTGAGCTGCAGACGTATTTGAAGCGCGCGAAACGGCGCGTTGGAGCGACCGGTGCCGGTTCAGACCAGCAGGAGGTAGACCAGCGCGATCACCGCCGCGCCGACGCCGGTGGCGATCAGGGCGTAGTCCGTGCGGAGGTCGTTCTGAACGTCCAATGAGGTTTTGGTCTCTTTGCGCATGGCGACGGTCTAAGGCAGGGCGGTCGAGAGGAATGTGAACCAGATCACACCTCTCCGGATTCTTTCGGGTACGACCGGAACAGGTGGACGGGCAGGGGATTATCCCCGACGACCCGCCAACAGGGAACGAGGACAAGGCGATGCGGCCAGAACGGCAGCACCAGATCTGGCGAAGCGAGGCAGGTAGCCGGCTTTGGCTATCCGGGCTGATCGCTGCCATGCAGCATGCCGAGCGGCCCGAAATCCGGCGTCAGCCGGTCGCACCCGAGGTTATCGCGGGATTGAGCGCGCAGCTGGGGCTTACGGCGTCTTGCCGCTCCCTCCAGATATCAACGCTGCGTCACTAGACTCTATTCACCGGCAAGCTTCAGCTTCGGCCTGGCGCTGCCTTCGAGCGCGCGCAGCCGGCCTTCCTCATGCGCAATATAGTCGCGGGTCATGGGGACCACGCCCTGGCGCTTGGTGAGCTGAATCTGGAAGTTCATCATGCCCTGCTTGCGGAACGTCATCTCGCTGGCGGCGAGATAGAACTCCCACATCAGCGCAAAGCGCTCGTCATACAGCTGCACGGCCTCCTCGCGCCGCGCCATGAAGCGTTCCCGCCAGGCTTTCAGCGTCTCGGCATAATGCAGGCGCAGGATCTCGATGTCGCAGACCAGGAGGCCTGCCTCCTCGATTGCAGGCAGCGCCTCCGACAGCGAGGGGATATAGCCGCCGGGGAAGATGTATTTGGCGATCCAGGGATTGGTCGAATCCGGACCTTGCGAGCGGCCGATCGAATGCAGCAGCATGACGCCGTCCTCGCTCAGCAGCTCGGCGCAGCGTTTGAAATACGTGCCGTAGAACTGTGCTCCGACATGCTCGAACATGCCGACCGAGACGATACGGTCGAACGGTCCCTTGATGTCGCGATAATCCTGGAGCAGAAAGCGGGCCTGTCGCATCAGCCCCTTTTCGGCCGCGCGCGCGTTGGCGACCTGCAGCTGCTCTGTCGACAGCGTCACTCCGGTGACGTCGGCCCCGGCGATCTCGGCGAGATAGAGGCCGAGCCCGCCCCAGCCGCAGCCGATGTCGAGCACGCGCTGGCCGGGCTTGACGAGCAGCTTTGCGGTGACGTGCCGCTTCTTGGCGAGCTGCGCGTCGTCGAGCGTCGCGTCCGGCGTCTCGAAATAGGCGCAGCTATATTGCTTGTCCGCGTCGAGGAAGAGCGAATAGAGCCGCGCGTCGAGGTCATAGTGATGCGCGACATTGCTGCGCGAGCGTGCCCGCGGATTGAACTGCCTCAGGTGTCGGACGAGATAACGCAGGTGCCACCAGGGCTTCGCCCAGTGCGGCAACAGCTCGGGCTGATCAAGGAGAATCGCGAGGGCATCGGCTATGCTGCCGCGCTCGACGACAAATTCTCCGTTCATGTAGGCCTCGCCGAGCCCGAGCTCGGGATTGATGAGGACCTTCCGTTCCGCCTCGGCGTTGACGAAGCGGACTTCGACCGGCTCGCCGGAGCCGTCACCGACGGTGAATGTCGTGCCACCCGCCGTGGTCACCGTCATCGACCCGCGGCGGATGAATTGGGACAAGAACTTACGCAACAAGCGGTCCATAGGCACCAACCTGTCGGGCGAACCCGAAAAGATGCGACTACCCGGCCATCATACCGACGCCTGGGCAATATATTGGTTCCAATGCGTTCGCATGCAAATCTAGGCGACCTCGTCCCACCCCGCTATTGCGCTGTGTTCAAAGCCGATATTCGAAAATGGCGTGTTCACATGCTTATGGAGTGCGCTTCCATTCGCAGCGCAATCGGCTAAAAGGTGACCGCCGCCGCGCCGGATGCCGGTCGTATCTGTCGGATTTCATGGAGATGATGGGAATGTCGAGCCGAGCGCTCAGCCTCGCCACGGTGCTATTTCTGATTGGCTTCGGCACCACCGATGCCGTTCTGGCGCAGGCGACGAACCTCGAGGCCGGCAAGGCCCCCTCCCAGCTTTTCGCGCAAACCTGCACCGCCTGTCACAAGAGCCCGCGGGGGCTGTTGAAGACGGTCGCGCCGGGCTCGCTCCCGGGCTTCCTGCGTCAGCACTACACCACCAGCCCTGACATGGCTGGCGTGCTGGCCTCCTATCTCGTCTCTAACGGTGCCGCTGACGCCCGTTATCAGGCCAAGGACGGCAAGGAGAAGAAGGACGGCGCCAGGGAAAAGGACGCCAACACGAACCCGGGGCAGGCACCCGAGCACCAGGGCCGCCGCCAGCGCTCGCAGGAAGCGACCAGCCCGGAGGGCAGGCCGGAGGGAGAGGGTGCGCCCGCGGCCCATGAGCGCCGCCAGAAGCGCGCGGCCCGGGCGAGTGAGGAAGGCGCCAAGGAAAGCGCACAACCCGAAGCCAACACCGAGCAGCCACCCGAGGGCCGCAGGGGTAAACGGCTGAGCAAGCGCGGCAAGCCCGAGACCGGGGACGCGGCTGCGCCAAAGAGTGAGCCCAAGGTCGAGTCCAGGGGTGAGCCCAAAGCTGAACCAAAGAGCGACAGCGCGAAGGTCGAATCGGGTCGCGAGGAATCCAAGCCCGACAGCACCAAGCCAGCCGAGCCCAAGCCTGAGACCGCCAAGGTCGAGCCGAGCGGAAGCGCGGCGCCGGCCCCGCGCCCCGATCCGGTGCCGCAGGTGACGCCGGCCACGCCGGCGGCCGCTGCTCAGCCGGCAGAACAGGCGGCGCCCAGGCCTGCCGAGGCGGCCGTTTCCAAACCAGCCGAGCCCGCGCCCAGCGCCGAGCCGGTAGCCAAGCCGGCGGAGCCTGCAGCCGCCGCGGCGCCATCCTCGGCACCGGCGGAGTCCTCCGGCCCGCCGGCTCCGCCGATCTCGCGATAAGCGATTTGTCTCATTGATTTGAGAAGGCCGCGCTTAGCGCGGCCTTCGTGGTTTGGACCATCGCTCGAGCTGTAATCTGGCGCCGAGCGAGGTTGTCGCCCCCCAAAACAGAAAGCCCGGCTGCCTGAGGCAGCCGGGCTTCGCAGCCTGCGCCAATGCGAGGCTTACTTCTCGGTCTCTTCCGCAGCCGGCGCGGTGTCGTCGTGCTGGGCTTCCGGATCGAAGAACTCGCCAGCGGCGGCGATTGCCTCTGCGGCCGCGTCGCGGTCCTCGTTGCGGGTGGAGATGTCCTCGCCGCGGTTGATGCGCTCGGCCTCGTCCTGGCTGCGCGCAACGGTGACGGTGACCTCGACCTCGACCTCGGGGTGCACAGCGACAGTGATCGAGTGCTTGCCGATGGTCTTGATCGGCGCATCGAGCTGGACCTGCGGACGGGACAGCGAAACGCCATCAGCCTCGAACGACATCACGACATCACGCACCGTGACCGAGCCGAACAGTTGGCCGGCTTCCGAAGCCTGACGGATCACGATGATGTTCTTGCCCTCGATCTTCTCGGCGACCTTGGACGCCTCGCCCTTCGACGCAAGATTGCGAGCTTCGAGATCGGCCTTCATGCCGTCGTACTTGGCGCGGTTGTCGGCGGTGGCACGCAGCGCCTTGCCGCGCTTGAGCAGGAAATTGCGGGCATAGCCGTCGCGAACCTTCACGACTTCGCCCATCTGGCCGAGCTTGCTCACGCGTTCCAGCAAGATGACTTCCATATTCTTTCTCCTTTTGAAGTGCTCTGGGTTTTCAGTTTCGGGGTTTAACTCAAGATGTCGGCAATGGCGGCGGTTGCCGGTTGCGCAGGAAGCGCTCGCGGACGCCGAACACGGCGTCCGCGAGCCCTAGGGCGGTCAGCAGGACCAGGCTCACGCTGAACATGAGGATCACGGCGTAGACGGCCGCGAGCCAGAATCCGCGATTGGCGAGATCGCGCGTGACGGTGTGCAGAACGGCGAGGCCGACCAGCGCAAAAGCCATCATCAGGACGGTCGTGACGACGACCGCGAGAGTGCCGGTCATCCCGCCCAAGAAGCTGAAGGCAAGCGCGACGCAGAGTGCCACGAGGGTCATCGGGGGCAAGCTCGTGCTGCTGAGATCCGGCCACGGCCGGTGCAATCGCCCCGACACAGCCGCGACCTTTGCGGCGAGCCAGAGGTTCAAGATCAGAGTCGCCATCTGCGATGCGGCGACCAGAACCGGAATCACTGCGACCATGACGCCGACGCGTGGATCACTCTCGGGAACCGTGGTCTCGGTGACCAGCGAAAGAATCTTGGCGAAGCCGCTGCGCATGGCCTCGCTGATGGCGGACTCGTCACTTCCCAGCGAAAACAGGGATATTGCGGTCAGCAGCGCCGCGAGCGCCGCAATCCAGAGCAGGATTCGTCCAAGCGGGTACCATTCGACGCGAGGGGGGGCCGCATCGTCGCCGGCGCCGCTGTCAACGTGCGGCCTTCCCAGCATGGCGAGATGTCCAAGCCACCAGGCCGGCAACGCGAACGCGAGACCATAACCGAGCGCGAGCGGTGGGCTGAGCGCGCCGGCGATCAGAATCGTCGCGACGAGACCGCCAATCGCGCCGCAGAACGGCCCCCAGGCGATCGCGGCGAGCATCAGGGGCAGTGGAGCAAGATAAACCAGGACGAGCGAGATCAGCGCGCCCGAAATGATCGAGGCGAACATCAGCGCCGACGCAGCGCCGGCGATCAGGGCGATCAGTCCAAATACCATCATCAGCTGTCCCGCTCCCTTCGAGCGGTTAGAGGCGCTTCGGCCCCAACCATCGGCGACCGGACGACCCGGAAGCCTTATGAGTACAGAAAGTCACGACCGGCGACGTGAAACCGCCGCCGGTCGAAATTCGTCTTAGCGAATGACGTAGGGCAAGAGGCCCAGGAACCGCGCGCGCTTGATGGCGCGGGCGAGCTCACGCTGCTTCTTCGCGGACACTGCGGTGATGCGGCTCGGCACGATCTTGCCGCGCTCGGAGACATAACGCATCAAGAGCTTGGAGTCCTTGTAGTCGATCTTCGGCGCATTGGCTCCCGTGAATGGGCAGCTCTTGCGGCGACGGAAAAACGGGCGGCGTGCACCAGCTTCAGCCATTGTTCTTACTCCCCATCCGTCGTTTCAGCTTCGTCGCGCCCACGGCGCGGGCCGCGATCGCCGCGGAAGCCACCGTCACGATCACCACCACGGAAACCGCCTTCGCGGTCGCCACGGAAACCGCCTTCGCGCTCACCGCGGAAGCCGCCGCCACGGTCGTCGCGCTCGCGATCACGGTCGGCCTTGCGCATCATCGCGGACGGGCCTTCCTCGAGCTCTTCGACGCGGACGCTGAGATAGCGGATCACGTCTTCGCTGATGCGCTCCTGGCGCTCGATCTCGGCGATCGCCGCGGACGGTGCGTCGATGTTGAGCAGCACGAAGTGCGCCTTGCGGTTCTTGTTCATGCGGTAGGTGAGGGAGCGAACGCCCCAATTCTCGGTCTTGGTGACCTTGCCGCCGAGACCTTCGACGATGCCGGTCATCTGCGCAGTCAGCTCTTCGACCTGCTGCGCGCTCGCGTCCTGGCGCGCGAGAAAAACATGCTCATAGAGAGCCATTGTGGTCCTTTCCTCGTGTTGGCGCATTGCCCGGCGTCAAGCCCTTAGGAGACCTTCGGAAAGGACTCTGGGATTAAGCTCAGAAGGCGGAAACACGGGACGACGGGCCGACTGGCCCTGCCACACCAAAATCACTGAGGATTTGCTGAGACCGTCCGTTCAGCTCCCGGCCGGGGTCTGCGGATGCGCGCGTTATAAGGATTTTGGCCGGCTTGGCAAGGTTTGAGGCCGAGTTTTTGGCCCAGGTCGTCCCGGTGGGCTGGCCCAGGCAGGTCCAGCCCCGCCTCATTCGCCTTGAATTGTTTGTTTGTATGTCATACAAATAGATCGGACGGAGGACCTCGATGGCGGAAAAGTCGGTCCATGAGCCGCTCGAGGCGGCTGGCGACCCGAAGCATGCGGCGCGGGCGACGCGTTCGGCCGGCCGCAAGATGCGCTCCCTGCTCTTGGACGCCGCGAGCCCGCTATTTCGCGCGCGGGGGCTGTCGGGCACCGCGATCACCGACATCGCAGCCGCCGCAGACGCATTCCCGAGCCAGATCACCTATTACTTCCGTACCAAGGAGGCGCTGTTCGTCGAATGCGCCTGCCGTGATCTCCTGTATCTGGCGCGCGCGACCGAGCAAGCGGCGCTGAAGGCTCATACGCCGCGGGAATACACTCACGCGCTGGCCGAGACGGTGACGGCGAGCGACTCGATCGCCTTCTTCGCGGAGGCGCTGACGCTGACGCGGCGGCGCCAGGATCTTGCGCCGCTGGTCGAGCGCACCATCGAGCGCCTGCACTCTGAAGGCGCGCGGGCCTATGCGGGCCAGGTGGCGCGCCACGGCTGGCGTTCGCTCCGCGCGCCCGACGACAGCTCGCGGCGGTTCTGGGCCGTCGCCATCGGAACCATTCTCGAAGGCTGCGCCATGGGCCGCTCGCCCGAGGCGCTCTGCGCCGAAATGCTGCGTGTGCTTGGCGAGCAGGCGAAATCTACAGGTGACACGACCCGCCTTCGTCTCGTCGACGAGCGCGATACATCCGACGGTCCGAACGAACAGGGGTAGGTCATGACCGCGCTTCGCATGCGTGCCCGCGATTTCCTGACCGATGAGCAACTCGCCGATGTCCGTCAGCGCGTGACCTGGAAGGGTATCGTGATGATCGCGCACGCCTGGGCGCTGATCTTTGGCGCGATCGCGCTGGTCGCGTGGTGGCCCAATCCGATCATTTACAGTCTCGCCGTCGCCATCATCGGCTCACGCCAACTTGGCCTGGCAATCCTCATGCATGACGGCGCTCATGGTTGCCTGTCTGCTGACGAGAAAACCAACCTCGCGCTGAGCCAGTGGCTCTGCGCCTATCCGATCTTTGCGGAGACGCGCAGCTATCGGCGCTATCATTTGCAGCATCATGCGCGCACGCAGCAGCAGGACGATCCTGATCTCGTGCTGTCGGCGCCATTTCCGATCACCAGGCTGAGCTACCGCCGCAAGTTCATCCGCGACATCACCGGGCAGACCGGCTACCAGCAGCGCAAGGCGCAATTGCTCAACGCGCTCGGGCCGAAGGACTGGCCCTGGCGTCAGCGCGCCGCGCATTTCTGGGACAAGCTTGGTCCGCAATGCCTCGTCAACGCCGCGATGTTCGCTGGCCTCGCGGTCGCGGGCGCGTGGTGGGCCTATCCGCTGCTATGGCTGATGCCGCTGCTCACCTGGATGATGGTCATCACCCGCATCCGCAACATCGCCGAGCACGCTGTCGTGCCTGACAGCGGCGATCCCTTGCGTAACACCCGCACGACGCATGCGAACGTCTTGGAGCGTCTGTTCATCGCGCCGTACTACGTGAATTATCATCTCGAACATCATCTGCTGTTCTACGTGCCCTGCTACAATCTTCCGAAGGTCCATCGCCTGCTCAGCGAGAGCCGCCATGCAGGCCGGATGGAGGTTCAGCCGGGCTACGCCGCGGTGCTGCGGCTCGCGACCGCGAAGCCCGATCGCGATGACGGTCCCGGCAAGCTGGTGAACAGCGCGCGTCGTGCGCAGGCGGGGGCGGCGGTCGATGCCAATCAGACCAACGGTGGCTTCTAGGGGCCGCATCCCCAGGTGATTGCCGGGCGAAGTGCCCAACTCAGCTTGACATTTTGGCCCTGGCCGGGTCTACGGCCCCTTTCGGAGCATGGTCGGGAACCAAGGCTCGGGCCGGACGTCATCGGCTGCCGGGTTCTCATAGGGCTTGAGCGATCCAGGGGAGCGCCGAATGACGGCAGCATTTACATTTCCGGGGCAGGGTTCCCAGGCTGTTGGGATGGGCAAGACCTTGGCCGACGCCTTTCCGGTGGCGCGCGCCGTGTTCGACGAGGTCGATGCAGCCCTTGGAGAAAAGCTGACGGCGATCATTTGGGAGGGTCCCGCGGAGACCCTGCAGCTCACCCAGAACGCCCAACCGGCCTTGATGGCGGTATCTGTGGCTACTCTGCGCGTGCTGGAGGCCGAGGCTGGCTTTTCCGTGGGGCAGGACGCTGCCTTTGTGGCCGGCCACTCGCTTGGCGAATATTCGGCGCTGGCTGCTGCCGGCAGCCTGACGATCTCGGACACCGCGCGGCTGCTTCGCACCCGCGGTCTCGCAATGCAGAAGGCCGTGCCTGTTGGGGCCGGTGCCATGGCCGCGCTGCTCGGCCTCGATTACGAGGCGGCCATGGAGGTCGCCAAGGAGGCGGCGCAGGGCCAGATCTGCCAGGCTGCCAACGATAATGGTGGCGGGCAGGTGGTCGTCTCCGGCGACAAGGCCGCGGTCGATCGCGCCGTCGAGCTTGCCAAGACCAGGGGCGCCAAGCGCGCGATGCTGCTGCCCGTGTCCGCGCCGTTCCACTGCCAGCTGATGCAGCCCGCGGCCGACGCGATGGCGGACGCGCTGTCCAGGGTCACGATCAAGGCGCCTGCCGCGCCGCTGGTGTCGAACGTGCTGGCATCTGCCATCACCGATCCCGACGAGATCCGTCGCCGGCTGATCGAGCAGGTCACCGGCACGGTGCGCTGGCGCGAGTCGGTTGCCTATATGGCAGGGCAGGGCGTCACCCGCTTTTTCGAGATCGGCGCCGGCAAGGTGCTGACGGGTCTCGTCAAGCGCATCGCCGACGGCGCCGTCGGCGTTGCAGTCGGTGGTCCCAACGATATTGCCGCCGCCAAGGATGCATTGGCCGCTGCCAAGCAGGCTTGAGTTTGCGCACGATCTGTCCGGAAAACCGCTGCACAGTTTTCCGGATCGTGCTTTGGAGGAGTTGTTTCGATGTTCGATCTGACTGGCAAAAAGGCGCTCGTCACCGGCGCGACCGGCGGCATCGGCGGGGCGATTGCGCAGGCGCTGCACGCGCAGGGCGCCACCGTCGCGATCTCTGGAACGCGCAAGGAAGTGCTGGATGAGCTGGCCGGCAAGCTCGGCGAGCGTGCCTTCGTGCTGCCCTGCAACCTCTCCAAGGCCGACGAGGTCGAGGCGCTGGTGCCGGCTGCCGAAGCGGCTATGGGCCAGGTCGACATTCTCATCGCCAATGCCGGCATCACGCGTGACAATCTGTTCGTTCAGCTCCGCGACGAGGATTGGGACGAGGTTATCAACGTCAATCTGACCGCGACCTTCCGACTGGCGCGGGCCGCCACCAAGCTGATGATGCGCAAGCGCTTCGGCCGGATCGTCGCCATCACCTCTGTGGTCGGCGTGACAGGCAACCCCGGGCAAGGCAATTACACCGCCTCGAAGGCGGGCCTGATCGGCATGATCAAGACGCTCGGCGCCGAATACGCCAAGCGCGGCGTCACCGCCAACTGCATCGCGCCCGGCTTCATCAAAACGCCGATGACAGATGCACTCAATGACAAGCAGCGAGAGACGATTCTGACCAAGGTTCCGGCCAACCGCCTGGGGACGCCCGAGGACATTGCGGCTGCCGCCGTCTACCTGTGTTCGAACGAAGCAGCCTACGTCACCGGCCAAACCCTTCACGTCAACGGCGGCATGGCCATGATCTGACGCGCCGTTCCGCACTGCCCACATGGGCGGGGTGGAAGCGGCAACGGCCGTTTCCGGAGCGAATTGAGGCGTGTAGTCAAGGCAGTTGAAGTATGATAACCGGACGCTCAACGGATGGGCAAAGAACGCCATTGCAGGTTTTTGAAACCCTGTATATTGGCGATGCAGAGCCTTGGCCGTCGTTCGCCCGGTCCTGCATCGTCTAGGGTGGGACCACATCAAAGTTCGTAAGCGAAGGCAGTCAACGACCACGACGGCTCGTATCGTCCCGGGGGGGTCGGGTCTACAGGGAACAACACGAGGTTATGCAATGAGTGACATTGGCGAGCGGGTTAAGAAGATCGTGGTCGAACACCTTGGTGTTGAACCCGAGAAGGTTGTCGACGCTGCGAGCTTCATCGACGACCTCGGCGCCGACAGTCTGGACACCGTCGAGCTGGTGATGGCGTTCGAAGAAGAATTCGGCTGCGAGATTCCGGACGATGCCGCGGAGACGATTCTCACCGTCGGCGACGCCACGAAGTTTCTCGAGAAGAACGCGAAGAGCTGAGGCTCTTCATTTCGCGGGGACAACATTGAAACCGGACGGGCCGCTTCCCAGCGGCCAGCCGGTTTCTTGTTATTGGCCGTGAATCTTTCGATGCGGAGTTTTCGGACATGAGGCGGGTTGTCGTCACGGGTCTCGGCATGGTGTCGCCACTCGGCTGCGGCGTCGAGCCGACCTGGAAGCGCATTCTCAACGGTGAGAGCGGTGCTCGTCCAATCGAGAGCTTCGATGTCTCCGATCTGCAGACCAAGATCGCCTGCACGGTGGTGCGCGGCGACGGCAGCAACGACACCTTCAATGCCGACAAGTGGATGGAGCCGAAAGACCAGCGCAAGGTCGACGACTTCATCATCTTCGGCATGGCCGCGGCCGGCCAGGCGCTCGACGATGCCAATTGGCATCCCGAGACCGAAGAGGACAAATGTGCGACCGGCACGATGATCGGCTCGGGCATCGGCGGCCTCAACGGCATCGCCGACACCGCGATCCTTTTGAAGGAGCGCGGACCACGCCGGGTGTCCCCGTTCTTCATACCCGGCCGCCTGATCAATCTCGCCTCCGGCTATGTTTCGATCGCGCACGGGTTGAAGGGACCGAACCATTCGGTGGTCACGGCCTGCTCGACCGGGGCGCACGCCGTCGGCGACGCCGCCCGACTGATCGCGCTCGGCGATGCCGACGTGATGGTTGCCGGCGGAGCGGAGTCGCCGATCAGCCGCATCGGCATCGCCGGCTTCAACGCGGCGCGGGCGCTGTCGACCGGGTTCAACGAGACGCCCGAGAAGGCCTCGCGTCCCTACGACAAGGACCGTGACGGGTTTGTCATGGGCGAGGGCGCCGGAGTCCTCGTTCTGGAGGAGCTCGATCACGCCCGGCGACGCGGCGCGAAGATCTATGCCGAGGTGATCGGCTACGGTCTGTCGGGCGATGCCTATCACATCACGTCGCCTGCGCCCGACGGCGATGGCGGCTTCCGCAGCATGTCCGCCGCGCTCAAGCGGGCCGGCCTGACGGCATCCGACCTCGACTACATCAACGCGCACGGCACCTCCACGCCGCTCGGCGACGAGATCGAGCTCGGCGCGGTGGAGCGGCTGCTTGGCAATGCCGCGTCAAAGGTCGCGATGTCCTCGACCAAATCGTCGACCGGCCATCTGCTCGGCGCCGCCGGTGCGATCGAGGCGATCTTCGCCATCCTCGCGATTCGCGATAACGTCGTCCCACCGACCATCAATTTGGACAACCCGTCGATCGAGACCGCGATCGATCTCGTGCCGCACAAGGCGAAGAAACGTGACGTGAACGTTGCGTTGTCGAATTCCTTCGGGTTCGGCGGTACCAACGCGTCGGTGATCGTCCGGCGACTAAGCCAATAGTTTGTGTTCGCGACGAATCCACCGTTTTGCCGTATTCGGCGATAGTCATGTCTGTGGGCGCGTGTAGTTGGCTCGGCAAGTGATTGCCCGGCCGCGATTGAACCGGCAGGATTCAGGTTGCTTCGATGAGTGAAAGGCCGCCCATTTCGCCCCGGAGTCCGCGGGCAGCGCTCGAGCCCGAGCAGGTCCCACCGCCGCCGAAGCGTTCGGAGCGGGCGCGCAATCCCTTTGTCGTGGTCGGCAACGCCATCATCACCTTGCTCTTGATCGGCATGATCGGCGCAGGCGCGGCCTATTATTACGGACGGCAGGTGCTGGAATCGCCCGGGCCGCTGAAGGACGACAAGATCGTCAACATTCCCCAGCGCGCGGGCAAGCGCGACATCGCCGAGACCCTGAACCGGGAAGGCGTGACCGACGTCAATCCATGGGTGTTCATCGGCGCCGTGGCTGCGCTGAAGGCGAGCTCGGACCTGAAGCCCGGTGAGTATTCGTTCCAGAAGAACGCGTCCCTGCGTGACGTCATCGCGACCATCGTCGAAGGCAAGGTTGTCCAGCACGCCGTCACGATTCCGGAGGGCCTGACCTCCGAGCAGATCGTGGCGCGGCTGTCCGACAACGACATCTTCACCGGCAGCGTGCACGAGGTGCCCCGTGAGGGCACGCTGCTGCCCGAGACCTACAAGTTCCCGCGCGGGACCCCGCGCGACCAGGTGATCCAGCGCATGCAGCAGGCGCACAAGCGCGTGCTCGCGGAGATTTGGGAGCGCCGCAGCCAGGATCTTCCTGTCAAGACGCCGGAGCAATTGGTGACGCTTGCCTCGATCGTCGAGAAGGAGACCGGCAAGCCGGACGAGCGCAGCCGCGTCGCCGCCGTGTTCGTCAATCGCCTGAAGCAGAAGATCAAGCTGCAGTCCGATCCGACCATCATCTACGGCCTTGTCGGCGGCAAGGGCACGCTGGGACGTCCGATCAAGCGCAGTGAGATCACGCAGCCCTCGCCCTACAATACCTATGTGATCGAGGGACTGCCGCCGGGTCCGATTGCCAACCCCGGCCGTGCCTCGCTGGAGGCCGCCGCCAACCCGGCCCGCACCCGCGACCTCTTCTTCGTCGCCGACGGTTCGGGCGGGCACGCCTTCACCGAGACCTACGACGCGCACCAGAAGAACGTCGCCAAGCTGCGCGCGATGGAGAAGCAGATCCAGAACGACATGGTCGAGCCGGCCGATGATGCGCCAGCGCCGGCCACCGCGGCGCCCGCCCCCACGGCGCCGGCAGCCGCAGATACGGCTCCGACCGCCACGACGCCGCCACAACGGCCGAAGAAGCCGGCACGGTCTGCGGCGCCCGCCCGCCAGGGCGCGGTGCAGCCGTCGCCGCCGGTGGTCCAGCGCTAGGCTGGCTGCAGACGTGCTACGGACTTTGCGGATTCCACTTTCCTGCAAAATAGTCTTAAGATTCCCGTGGCCTGATGGCCTCGCGAATCCCATGTTTCCGGAGAAACTGACCTGATGGCGCTGTCGTCCATGACCGGCTTTGCCCGAAGCCACGGCGCAAGCGGGCCGTATACGTTCGAATGGGAATTGAAGTCGGTCAACGCCAAGGGCTTTGACTTGCGGGTGCGGCTGCCGCAGGGCTTCGACGAGCTCGAGGCCCACGCCAAGAAGCGCGCCGGCGAGCTTTTGGCGCGCGGAACCGTCTACGCCAATCTCAACGTCAAGCGCGCCAACGCAGCCGCCAGCGTCCGCGTCAACGAGGACGTGCTCAACGCCGTGCTGAAGGCCGCCGCCGTGATCGCCGGCAAGGTCGACGCGGTTGCGCCGAGCATCGACGGCCTGCTCGCGATCAAGGGCGTCGTCGAGGTCGCCGAGCCCGAGGGCGATGAGGAGGAGGACAAGGCTGCGCGTGCCGCTGCAGCCGATGCGTTCGACAAGGCGCTCGACGAGCTCGTGGCGATGCGCAAGCGCGAGGGCATATCGCTCGGACAGATCCTGACCCAGCGGGTCGACGAGGTCGAACAGCTGGCGAAGAAGGCGGAAGGTTCGCCCGGCCGCAAGCCGGAGGCGATCAAGGCGAGGCTCGCCGAGCAGATCGCCGCGTTGCTCGACACCTCCGATCGTTTCGATTCCGACCGCCTGATGCAGGAAGCGATCCTGATCGCGACCAGGGCCGACATCCGTGAGGAGCTCGACCGCATCGCCTCGCACATCGCGCAGGCGCGCGAGCTGATCGGCAAGGGCGGCCCGATCGGCCGCAAGCTCGACTTCCTGGCGCAGGAATTTCACCGGGAGGTCAACACCTGCTGCTCCAAGTCAAACGACATCGAACTGACCAATACCGGGCTCGCCATGAAGAACGTGGTCGAGCAATTCCGCGAGCAGGTCCAGAATCTGGAGTGATCGATGACGACGGACGGCCACGGAACTGATGGTGTCGAGCGGCGCGGATTGATGTTCGTGCTGTCCTCGCCGTCAGGCGCGGGCAAGACGACGCTGTCGCGTTTGTTGATCGAGCGCATGCCGGACTTGAAAATGTCGGTCTCCGCGACCACCCGCGCGATGCGGCCAGGCGAGGTCAACGGCACGGATTATTCATTCGTCGACAAGGCCACCTTCGAGGCGATGGTGAAGGCCGGCGAACTGCTGGAATGGGCCACCGTGTTCGACAACAGCTACGGCACGCCGCGCCGCCCCGTCGAAGCGGCGCTATCGGCCGGGCAGGACGTGCTGTTCGACATCGACTGGCAGGGCACGCAGCAGCTGCGCGAGAAGGCGCGTGCGGATGTCGTCAGCGTGTTCATCCTGCCGCCGTCGGCCAGCGATCTCGAGAAACGACTGCATTCCCGCGCGCAGGATTCCGACGAGGTGATCCGCAAGCGCATGAGCCGCGCCAGCCACGAGATGAGTCACTGGGCCGAGTACGATTACATCGTCATCAACCACAACATCGATGACGCCTTTGCCGAGGTGCAGTCGATCCTGAAGGCCGAGCGCCTCAAGCGCGAGCGGCGGATTGGCCTTGTGAGCTTCGTGCGAGGGCTGCAGGGTCAGCTTCAAGGCTAGCAAGGTCAGCTTTTGGGGCAGGCCGCGTCAGCCGTGGCCCTTCAGTCGCCAGCCGCTCCAGCATCGCCGTGATGATATCGATGGCGACGCCATTTTCGTCGAGCGCATGCTCTTGATGTGCGTCCGCGTCTGGCTCTGCCGGCTCGTCGTGGCGGATGTCGTCGGCGAGATGAGGCGCGGGGCGCTCGATCTCGAACTCGCCGTGGAAATAGTCGATCTCGGTTTCGTCAGGTTCTGTTGCGGCAACCTGCGTGGGACGCCCCTGCGCAGCGATCCGGCCGATCGCGTCGGAGAATGCTGCGATCTGGCGGCCTTCCGAACGGATGGAATCGAAGTCCACCGGAAGCGGCCGCGCGACATGCGGCGCCGGTTCGGTGTGCCAGGGCGCGCGGCTGTCATGGTCATCCTGGCGGTGATCCCACTTCACCCGGCGATCGGCTGTCCGGACGCGCCTGCGCCCGCCTGCGAAGCGATAAATCACGCTCGCGAGGATGCCAGCGAGCGCCAGCGCACCGCCGACGACGAGCAATAGCATCTGGAGCGAACCCGTCGGCTTGTCCGCCGGCGGCTCGGCCGCGGCGAGGGCCGCCGGGGCAGGGGATGCGGCCGGGTTCTCGCTCGGCTGTGCGGCGTTCGGCGCAGGTGCGGCAGCCGGCTGCGGCGAAGCGGCGGTCGCAGTGGCGTCAGGCCCGGGCGCGGTGATGGCGGGCTGCGCCGCATTGGCATCCAGGGTGCTGGGCGCCTGCCGAGCTGAAGCTGCGGCCGGCGCGGGCGTGACCGCTGCGGCTCTGGTCTGCTGCTGTGCCATGTACTCAGCATGCGCGTTCTGCACCGATTGCGCCGCGGGCGGAGCCGCATCCGGCGTATCGGCCGCCGCCTGCGCGATTTGCGCGGCTTTGGCGTCTTCGGCGCGCAGATACCAGCATTGCCGCTTGGTCGCGCGCTCGAGCCGATAGTGCCAGTGCTGTCCGTGCGGCGCGACGCCTTTGGGGGACGCCAGGCAGTCGCCCGCGGCATTCGCGGTGCTTGCGGCAGCGGGCGCGCTTGGCGCGTTCTGGGAGACAGCGGCCAATGGTACGCCCGCGACGATGCTGCCGATCAGCGCGGATATGAACTTTGCGGTGCGGTTGCCCATCCTGGTCTCCCGTTTACGCATGACGCAACTCGTTACGGGGGCTTTCTCAACAAAGAGTTAGGTGGCAATGAGCCCCAAATCCGGAGAGGATGTGGCTTGAATCGGGCTTGCGACGTGTTCGTTCCATCCGAATTGAGTCATTTCGGGGGCGTTTGGTGGGTGCGCGGTTCCGCAAGCTGGAATTGCGACGGGCCCGGCGCGGGATGCGGGCTCATTCATGCCGGATGATAATCGTGCGGGCCGACCGGTGCTTCGCCGCCGTCAAGCGGCGGCGAAGGCATCACTTGGTGGCGCAGCAGTCGACCAAGAGGCGCCAGATGCGCTGGATCTCGGCTGACCTCTGCATCTCGAGCACGTGGTTCTCGCTGGAATGAAGAGATGCTGCTTCGGAGTGTTGTTCGCGCGGTGCGATCCAGCGTTCTGAGATCGGATCGTACCATTTGCTCGGCGTCACCACGTTCGTATCTCCTCTTCATCCCCCTGGTTTCTGCGCCTATCCCATGCGCCGGTTGCTGGTGTTCTGGGTGAGATTGCCGTGAGCCGCCTGCTCACGGATGTTCTGCTTCTCGTCGTCGCGATGGCCCTTGGTGGTGTCGACGGGAACGTCCGGCGCGCTGCCGGGGCCTTTGTGGCTCTGGTTCTCGTCGGGAACGGGCTGGACCGTTTTTGTCAGCGGCTTCGTCATGCGCTCGACTCCGTCGTTGCCTTTGACAAGAGGCCAACGCACGCCGGGCGCGGGACGTTCCCAAGCCTGGATGAAGTGATGGGGCCGGCATTAGTGCTGCAATACCTCTTCTCGGCTGACGAAGAACTCTCGCGGGTGCGGAGCCCGTTGCCTGCCGACTCGGCGCATTGCGGCGCCTCGCGGTACTTTCCGATCATTGCTCGATGCCGTCGAGGGCATCCAGTAGCGGCGTCCATGCGCGGAACCATGCCCGCAGGCCTCTGAATCCCGTGTTTCCGGCTGCAAAGGCTGCCGTGAGCCCACTGACGAATTAACGAGATTGTCGCGAGCCGCCCGCCTTCCTGAAGTCACGCTGCCACGCCGCGGTGTCCGAGGGCATGGGCTGGCGCTGCTAGCCGAGGCGCGCTTCGCGTCCGGCAGGCTCGCGGTTCAAGTACCGATAGGTGTCGATCGCCCTGTTGGCGAGCATCAGCGGACGGCGCTCGCCGGTCTTCAGCTGCGCTTCGATCGCGTCGAGAATGACGTTTGCCGAGGTGTCAGGCGGGCCCAGCTCGCCGCTCTTCTCGAGGAAGCTCCAGGCGATGAAGAATGCGCTCTCGACCGTGCAACGAATGGACATGCGCTGCCAACGCCGCGCGGCGGCAGGCGTTCCGTGAGCGGCGGCTAGATATGCATCTCGCCGCCGGCCTAAACTCAGTTCTTCAGCACGATACGGCCGACCACCTTGCCGGCGCGAAGTTCGTCGATCCACTTCTGCACGTCGCCCATCGGCTCTTCGCGCATCGGCGTCGGCTTGATCTTGCCGGCGCGGGCAAGCGCCATCAGTTCGTGAGCCTCCGCGAGCGTGCCGACCATGAAGCCTTCAACGGTAAGGCGTTTGTAGACCCATTGCACCATCGGCAGCGTGAACTGGCCGCCCATCAGGCCGGAGACCACGACCTTGCCGCCGCGCGCGGCGACCGCGACCGCAAACGCCATCGACTTCTCGTTGCCGGCGAAGTCGACGACCCCGTCGAAGCCGCCATCGGTCTCCTTCAGGATGCGCTTGATCACGTCGGGCTCGGACGGATCGTAGGCATTGGCTGCGCCGTTCTTGAGCGCCGTCTCGCGCGCGGCCGGCGAGAGATCGGCCACCGTGATCGGCTGCTTGAACATGGCTTGCGCGAACGACAGGCCCATCATGCCGACGCCACCAAGACCGATCAGCAACAGGTTGCGCTGGCGCGGACGGTCGACCAGGCGCTTGAGTGCGCCATAGGCCGTGACGCCGGAGCACATCAGCGTCGCCGCCTGGTTGACGGGCAGGGGATCATAGTCGAGCAGATATTTCGCGTCGGGCACGAGCACGTGGGTGGCGAAGCCGCCATCGATGGAGACGCCCAGGAAGCGCTGCTTCGCGCAAAGGTTCTCGTCGCCGTTCTTGCAGTCGCGGCACTGCCCGCAGCCGATCCAGGGAAACACCGCCTTCTTCGAACCGACGAGACCCGCCGGCACGTCGGGGCCGACTTCGTCGACGATTCCGGCGATCTCGTGGCCCAGCGTGAACGGCAGCGTCATGCCACGGGTGGTATCGAGCTTCTTGCCGCCGCCGAGATCGGCATAGCCATCCTGGATGTGCAAGTCGGAATGACAGAGGCCGCAGCGCTCGATGCGCACCAGCACCTCGGCGCCTTCCGGTTTTGGTGTGTCGACGATGGTCTCGCACAGCGGCGCATCGAACTTGACCAGCGATTGACGACGCATCATCGCCATTTTCTTTCCTCCGGAATATGGATTATTGCGCTTCGCCGCGTATATCCGCCAATTCACGCGCCATGGCAACAAAGCCCGAGATCGGAACAGTCTCGGCGCGCCGCGTCGCATCGACGCCGGCGGCCTGCGCAAGTCGCGCCGGGTCGACACCTAACGATTTCAGGCTCTGGCGCAGCATCTTGCGGCGCTGTCCGAAGGCTGCGGCCGCGACCTGTTCGAGCAGCTTGCGATCGCAGGGCAATGGCTCCGCGCGCGGCTTGAGGCGAACGACGGACGAGGTGACTTTCGGCGGCGGCACGAAAGCGGATGGCGAAATGTCGAACAGGATCCTTGTCTCTGCGCGCCAGTTGGCGAGTACACCGAGCCTCCCATAGGCGTCCGCGTCCTCGCGCGCGACGATGCGCTCTGCGACCTCGCGCTGAAACATCAGCACCATCATGTCGTACCAGGGCGGCCAGGGCTCGATGGTGAGCCAGTTGATCAGGAGCTGGGTCGCGATGTTATAGGGCAGATTGGCGACGATCTTGGCGCGATCTCCGCCAAGCAGCGGCCGCGGATCGAAGGTCATGGCGTCGCCATGCACGATCTCGAGCCTGTCAGGATAGCGCGCGGAAATATCCTCGAGTGCCGGGATCGCGCGTTCGTCATGCTCGATCGCAATCACGCGTCTGGCGCCGAGCGCAAGCAGCGCGCGCGTCAGGCCGCCGGGACCGGGGCCGATCTCGATGATGGTGGAATCTTCGAGAGGCGCGGCCGCGCGCGCGATGCGCGCGGTGAGATTGAGGTCGAGCAGAAAATTCTGGCCCAACGATTTGCGGGCCGACAGCGCATGCTGGCGAATGACCTCGCGAAGCGGCGGGAGGTCGTCGATCGCGCGCATCAGCTGTTTGCGGCCGCCATGCGGCTTGCAAGCTTGAGTGCCGCAATCAGGCTCGCCGGATTGGCTTTGCCCGTACCGGCGATGTCGAAGGCGGTGCCGTGATCGGGCGAGGTGCGGATGAAGGGCAGGCCGAGCGTGACGTTGACGGCGTCGTCGAACGCCACGGTCTTGATCGGGATCAGCGCCTGGTCGTGATACATGCAGACCGCGCAGTCATAGCTGTTGCGCGCGGCCTCGTGGAACATGGTGTCGGCGGGCAGCGGGCCCCTCGCGTCTATGCCGTCATTGCGCAGCACTTTAAGCGCGGGCGCGATCACGGTCTGCTCCTCGCGGCCGAGCGAGCCGTCCTCGCCGGCATGCGGATTGAGGCCAGATATCGCGATGCGCGGCCGCGCAATGCCGAAGCGGAATGTGAGCTCGGTCGCGACGATGCGCACGGTCGAGACGATGAGGTCGCTCGTGAGCTGGGCGAGAGCGTCGCGTAGCGAGACGTGGATCGTCACCGGCACCACGGCAAGACGCGGCGACCACAGCATCATCACCGGCTGCGGCTCGCGGCCATCGGTGCTGGCGAGCTCGGCCAGAAATTCGGTGTGACCGGGATGCCGGAAACCGGCGCGGTACAGCACGCTCTTGGCGATCGGGTTGGTGACGACGGCGCTGGCGCGCCCCTCGCGTACGTCGCTGACCGCCCGGCGAATCGAGGCGAGCGCGGCCGGAGCGCTCGATGCGTCAGGCTTGCCTGGTACGGCGCTCGCACGCTCGCCGGTCGCAACCACGGGCAGCGCGTCGGCGAAGGCGGAGACGGCTTCTTCAGGGCTCACCGCGGCGATCGCGATGTCGGCGCCGACGGTCAATCCCAGTGTCTTGGCGCGGTGCGCGATCAGCGCCTCGTCGCCGAGCAGGTAGAAAGCGGGAAGGCTGAGCTCGCGGCGCCTGAGCCAGGCTGCGATCGTGATGTCCGGGCCGATGCCGGCGGGCTCTCCGAGCGTCAGCGCGAGGGGCTTTGCGGGAGCGCCCATCAGCGGTTGCGATACTCGATCATCGCAGCTTTGCGGAGCTCGTCGAGATAGGCCTTCTGCGTCTTCTCGTACTTCTCCGTATACATCTTCTGTTGAATTTCGCGCTTCTTCGGCGTGTCGATCGTGGTCGGCTTGCGCGAGCACAGCGCCACCATCTCGATGCCTGACTTGGTCACCTCGGGCGCGGTCATATGGCCGATCGGGGTATCGTCGAGCACCTTGCGCAGCGCCTCGGGCAGATCTGCGGTCGTCTTGGTCACGGTCTCGCGGATGGTAGCGTTCGGCGTCGAGCGGAACAGCGAATTGGCTTCCTCACAGCTTCCGACGCGCGCCCGATATTGCTCGGCTTCCTTCATCCGCGTCTCCTGGAAAGCCGCAGACGAGCCGCGCGGCACGATCAGCACGACCGGCTGCATCTTGTATTCTGTGCCCTCGACCTGGAGCTTCTCGTCACCGCTTTCCCGCACCTTGTCGGCGACGTCCTTTTCGCCGACCATCAGCTTCTCCTTGAACCGGCCGCGCACGAGGCTGGTCCAGACCATCTCCGACTTCATGCGGTTCTTGAGGGTGTCGGGACGCACGCCCTTGACCTCGAGCGACTTGGAAAGCTGATCGGGCGTGATGCGCATGCGCTGCGCCATGCCCTCGAAGGACTGGTTGACGTCGGCGGCGGTGGGATCGACGCCGTATTTCTTGCCTTCCTTGATTTTGAGCTTGTCGTCGATCAGCGTGTTAATGACGTCTTGCCGGCTCGGTGTCTTCTGCGTCGTCAGCTGGTCGAGCTTGGAGCGCTGCTCGATGTCGAAATCGGTGATGGGATCGCCGTTGACCATGACCACGATGTTCTGCGCCCGTGCCGGCGCGCCGGCTAAAACCAGTACGGAGGCCAGCACGAGAAGGGGAAGGCGGAAGACAGGCAATCGGATTGTCATGGTTGTCGCTCGCATATCAGCCCGGATGATCCTGCGATTGGGAACAGGCCGGCACTTTCAGACCGATCACTGGAGGCCGCCGCCGGGACTGCTGGTGGTCGACGAGGTCGCGATCGTGCGCAGGCCGATCTGGAACATGAACGCGTGGTTCAGCACGGGGGGTGCCGAGCCCGCAGAATAGCTGTACGACGTTACATAGTTGACGCCGAGCACAAAGCAATCGTCGACGTAGCCCGCGCCGAGCACATATTGGTTGATCTTGTTGGCCTCGAGGTCCCAGCGCGCGGAGCCGGTCACCACCCAGTTGGTCGCGACCTTGATCGAGCCCGTCGTCAGGATGCCCTCGCGTCGGGTCAGGTAGCCGAGCTCGGGCTGCGGCGCGTAATTGCCGTACATCATGCTGACCGACCAACGATTGAAGTTGGCGCGGCCTTCCGCCTCGAAGCGCTGGATGTTCCAGGTCTGCTCGTCCATGCGGGAGCGGACACTGAATGTGTAGGTGCTGTTGGGAGAGTAAGCGGCGCTCGCGACATAGTCGGAGCGCGGCTTGTCGAGGCCGGAATCCAGGCCCGTGTTGATGGTGTCCTGGACCGCGTAGGAGTTCAAGCCGAACAGCTGGTAGGACTGGCCGAACAGCACCTTGACCGCGCCGCCTTTGTCGAACTGCGTGGTCGCCTGCACGCCGACATTGGCGCGGCCACCGCCCTCGACGCGGTCATAGCCGGAGAACTTGTCGACATTGAACAGGTTCGAGGTGTCGAACACCATGCTCTGCGCATCCTCGTTCGGAAGCTTGCCGGCATAGGTCTCGTTCGGGCGGATGATGACCTGCGCGATCGGCTCGATCGTGGTCGAGCCCCAGGGTTGGACATTGATGAAGGGATAGCGGTACTCGAGGCCGACGGTCGGCATCAGGCGGAACGCCTGGGTGTCGCCGACGGGGAGGTAGTTCGACACGCCCGGCTGGTTGGAAATGTCAGCGTTGATCGCGTCGGCGCGCAGGATCGCGAACGGTGTCCAGATCTCGCCGAACGGATCGGTGTAGGACTTGCGCCACTGCGCCTCCGCGGTCAGGCGGGTGTAGGTGCCGGGGACACCGCGCAGAAGACATCCATTCGGCATGCTGCGTGCAGCGGGGTCGGCCGATGCGATCGCGCAGAGGCCTGAGGTGTTGGCCGTCGTCGTGATCGGATCGAACGCCGCGTCGTTACGCGTCAAGTTGACGAAGTTCGTCTTGTAGCTGAACTCGCCGCCGAAGACCGGATAGTTCAGCACGTTCGAGTAGTCGATGACGGGATAGACGACGGGGACCTGCTGCTGGTTGCCCGAGTAGCTCAGCCAGTACATCGTGCGCGCGTCGAAGAAGCTGCGATTGCCGACGCCGGTCAGGTAGAGCTGCGACAGCGCATCGGTCGGCAGATACAGGAACGAGCCCAGCGGATCGCGGTACTGCGACAACCGATAGTCCGAGAAGAAGTAGTAGTCGGACATCAGGACGCCGTCCCAACCCCAGACCCATTTGTCGTTCAGCGCAAACTGACCCTTGGTGTCGACGGCGCCGCGGAACTGACGGTCGCCGGGTTGACCGGCGAGCGCGCCTGGGTCGAGCTGGTCGATGCCGTAGACGCGAACCTGGTAGGCGCCGTCCATCAGGCGCTGGCGGAACTCGGCCTGGAACAGCACGCCTTGCCGGGACGTGATGCGCGGGTTGAAGGTTGCGTCCATGTCGGGCGCGATCGCCCAATAGAACGGGACTTCGACGCCATAGCCGAACGGCGTGTTCGAGGTGAAGCCCGGCATCAGGAAGCCGGTCTTGCGCTTCACCGTCGGGTCGGGTGTCGAGAAATAGGGCATGTAGGCGAGCGGCACGCCGTAGAATTCCAGCTGCGCCGTCTCGAAATACAGCATCTTCTCCTGCTGGTCGTGGATGATGCGGGCACCCTTGACCTGCCAGAGCGGCGGCTTCTTCGGATCGTCCTTGCAGGGCGCGCAGGCCGTGTAGACGCCGTTCTCGAACACCGTGTAATTGCCGGAGGAGCGGTCGGCGCGGGTCGCGGCCATGCGGGTCTGGTCGGCGGTGTCCACGCGCAGCGAATCGACGAACCCGTCGCGGTAATCGTCAGAGAGATCCATGATCTCGGCATAGGTGATCTTGCCGTCGGCATCCGTCATGCGGATGTTGCCCTCGGCATGCAGCCGCTTGGTCTTCTGGTCGTAGATGACCCGGTCAGCCTCGACGCTGGTGCCGTTGTAGAACAGCTGAACGTTGCCGACTGCGGAGACACGCGAATTGTTATAGTCGTAGTCGACCTCGGTCGCCTGCACGAGCATTTGCCCGTCATTTGCGGCCTTCGGCGGCTTCGGACGTGGCGGCAGCGGATTGTAGGTGAAGCTCTGGGCGCTCGCAGGCGCCACGGCGGCAACATCCATCAGCGCGCCGAGCGATGTCACGGCGGCGACGGCCATCAGCAGCCCGCGAATGGACCAGCAGACCCCGTTCGCGCGCACTGCGGTGCGCCGCGTCAAACGAGACGCAGGTCCTCGATGGACGGCAGTCACTAACCGTCCTCCTGGTACAGCAAGGCCAAAAAGCCGGTGAGGCCGCCCACCACTACGGGCAACCACGCCGCAGCGATCGGATGCATCAACTCAGCCTTGCTCAAGTCTTCAGTCACTTTCGACAAAACGTAGAGCAGAAAGCCTGCGCCCACGCCACTCAAAACCATCTTCTGTACGCCACCCATCCGGAAGAAGCGCAACGACACGGAGGCCGCGAGCATCACCATGGCGGCGAGCAAGAACGGCTGTGCCAGTAGCTTGTGATACTGGAGTCGATATCCGGCTGTCGCGAACCCTGAGCTCTCGGATGAACTGATGTAGCTCGGTAGTTGCCAAAAGGACACAGTTTCGGGTGTGGAAAAGCTGTTGCGGACCTGCGCCTCGGTCAACGTCGTCGGAATCTCCAGGCTGGCCTGGTCGACCGGCGGGGAGCCCAGCGAAAAACGGCGCACGCCCTTGAACAGCCAGTGACCGGTCTCCAGCGTCGCCTCGCGTGCCTCGATCCGCTCCTTGAAGTGCTGCTCTGTGTCAAACCGGAACAGCGTGAGCCCAGTCAGGCGGACGCCCTGTTGCTCGCTGCGCGCCGCATTGATGATGGTCTGGCCGTCACTGGTCACCTGGTTGAGCCAGAAGCCGGAGGCGTCCTGGATCCCGCCGCCGGGCGCCGAGCCGAACAGCTCGGCTTCCATGCGCTTGGAGATCTCACGCAGATTCGCCGAGGTCGGATTGTAGGCGACGGTGGCGAGCACGCCGATCACGAGCGCGCTGCCGAGCGCGGGCGCGATAATCTGCCAGGCTGAGATGCCGGCGGCGCGCGCGACCACGAGCTCGAGCCGGCGGGACAGGTCGAGATAGCAGATCATGGCGCCGATCAGCATGCAGAACGGCGTCAGCTTCTCCAGGAGCTGCGGCACCCGGAACAGCGAGGTCTCGGCCACCATGATCGCGGAGGCAGAGGCGAGCCCCGAGGTCTTGCGCACCATCTCGATGTAGTCGACCAGCACCAGCAGCAGGAAAATGCTCGCGAACACGCCGAGCGCTGCAACCACGAAGCGGCCGGCGAAATAGCGCCCGAGTGTATTGGTGAGCATGCTCATGCGGTGGCCGGCCGTCCGAACAGCCGCGCGATGCGCGCGTTCGACCTGTTGATGGCTTCCATGAGCCCGGGGGGCGGCTCGACCACGATGCCGCCGATGATCATCCACATGCCGGTGCCGATCGCGCCGAAAACCATCGCATATTGGGCCGCCACCGGAACCGGCGATTTCACGGCCATCACCGAGCAGGCGAAGCCGGCCATGCGCAGGCCGAACACGGCCAGGATCGAGGAGCCGATCGAGAAGTTGCGGCTCTGACGCGTGGTGCGCGGCGCGCCGAGAAAGGCGAAGGTCAGCGCCGCAAACGCGAACGGGTAGATCGGGGCCAGCAGGCTGTCATGCAGGGCCGAACGGAACTGCCCGGGTATCTGCTGGTAGACCGGATCGTCTTCGGACGGCGAGAACAGCTCCCAGAGATATCGCTCGCGAATGCCGAGGGCGACGTCATGGCCCTGGTTGCCGAACTTCGACATGTCGAATCCGTAGCGGCCGAAGGCCACCAGGGCGGGGTCGCGCTTGCCGAGTTCGAAACGCTGGAGATTGCCGTCCTTCAGCACCAGGAACGACCCGGTTTCGTTCTTCACGACCTCGCCGTGCTCGGCGACGATCGAGACGCGCTCATTCGGATCGCGGCGATCGTCGATGAAGATGCCGGCGAGGATGCCGCCGGGCAGCCGCTCACGAATCCGGATCGTGAGGTTCTTGTCGAGCTGGGCGAAGCGTCCCGGCTGCAGGACGTTGGTGAGCACATCGGCGGTGATCTCCGCGTCCCATTGCTTGATCCGCCGCATCCCGTCGGGAGCGAGGTAGGCCGCGATGAAGGCGACCAGCAGCGCCACGACGCAGGTGGCACAGAAGAACGGATAGAACAGCCGGAACGGCGACAGGCCGGCGGCATTCATCACGATGATTTCGGAGTCGGTCGCGAGCTTGTTCAGCGTGTGCGAGATCGCGATCATCAGCGCGATCGGCGAGATGATCAGCACGAGCGCCGGAATCACCAGACTGGTGATGCCGAGGAAGGTCAAGATGGTCTGACCCTGGCTCGTCATCAGGTCGATGCCGCGCAATGCCTGCGTAATCCAGATCACGCCGGTGAGGCTGACCAAGACGAGCGCAAACGACGCCAGCGTCGTGCGGAAAATATACCTGTCGATCGACCCCATGCGCTACCGCACGATTCCCACCAAAGCCCCAACGTGCACCGGAATTCCGGCTGTCCGACCAATCCCTGACAGGGATCCCCAAGGTCGGCCAACCGCCTCTTCCGGCCGCTCACTCTCTCACTACCATCCCTTTGATCCGTCAACAAAATGGCTGACCCGTGGCACCGTCAATATATGGTTAATATTTCCCTCGATGTGGATTCCGGGCCACGCGCGGTGCTTGGCATCGACCCGGCTTCTCGCCCATAGTGGGAAAACCACCAGTGAATCGCCGTTCAGGTTCCGCCTTTGGCCAGCCCGTGATCGGCAAAAGCTGCATAATTCTGAGGAGTTACCCATGTCCGATGCCGTCAAGGTCGGCTTTGTCCCGTTGGCTTCCGCCGCCCGTGGCATCCTGGTCGTGTTCTGCGACGATGCTCTGAAGGTCGGGCCGGCGACGGCCAAGGCGCTTGGCGGCGCGAACGAACTCATGAAGAGGGCGGCGTCGGCCGCATCTTTCAAAGGCAAAAGCGGCGTCGCGCTGGACATTCTCGCCCCCGAAGGCCTGAAGGCCGAGCGCCTGATCGTGATCGGGACCGGGAATCCTTCAGCCCTCAAGAACAACGATTTCCTCAAATTCGGCGGCATGGCGGCCAGCAAGCTGAAGGCGGGCTCCGCGACCATGACCATCATGGCCGAGCTTCCTGACGGCGCCATGACTGGCGAGCAGGCGGTCGCGATTGCCTCGGGCCTTCGCTTGCGCGCCTACAAGTTCGACCGCTACAAGACCAGGAAGAAGGACGGCGAGGAGAGCGCTTTGCGCGCCGAAGTCTCGCTCGCGGTGGGCGATCCGGCTGCGGCCAAGAAGGCCTTTGCGTCAGCCGGTGCGGTCGTCGACGGCGTCATCATCGCGCGCGATCTCGTCAACGAGCCGCCGAACGTGCTCTTCCCCGAGGAATTCGCGCGCCGCGCCAGTCTGCTGCGCAAGCTCGGCGTTAGAATCGAGGTGCTCGACGTCAAGGCGATGCAGAAGCTCGGCATGGGCGCGCTGCTCGGCGTCGGCCAGGGCTCTGCGCGGCCGAGCCGCACCGTGATCATGCGCTGGGACGGCGGCAAGAAAGGCGAGGCGCCTGTCGCCTTCGTCGGCAAGGGCGTCTGCTTCGACACGGGCGGCATCTCGATCAAGCCGGCCGGCAGCATGGAGGACATGAAGGGCGACATGGGCGGTGCGGCCTGTGTCGTCGGCCTGTTGCACGCACTCGCGGCGCGCAAGGCCAAGGTCAATGTGGTAGGCGCCATCGGCCTCGTCGAGAACATGCCCGATGGCAACGCGCAGCGGCCCGGCGACATCGTCACCTCGATGTCAGGCCAGACCATCGAGATCATCAACACTGACGCGGAAGGCCGCCTCGTGCTCGCCGACGTGCTCTGGTACGTGGCCAAGAAGACCAAGCCGAAATTCATCGTGGATCTGGCGACGCTGACCGGTGCGATCGTGGTCGCGCTCGGCACCGATCACGCCGGCATGTTCTCCAACAATGACGAGCTTGCCGAGCGGCTGCACGCAGCCGGGATCGAGAGCGGGGAGAAGGTCTGGCGTCTGCCGCTGGGCCCCGAATACGACAAGCTGATCGATTCCCAGTTCGCGGACATGAAGAACACCGGTGGCCGCCACGGCGGCTCGATCACTGCGGCGCAATTCCTGCAGCGTTTCGTCGACGGCACGCCCTGGGCGCATCTCGACATCGCCGGCACCGCGATGGGCGCTCCCAAGACCGACATCAACCAGAGCTGGGGGTCCGGCTACGGCGTCCGGCTGCTCGATCGTCTGGTGGCGGATCACTACGAGCGCAAATGACGCGAGATGACCGAAGTTTTATTCTACCATCTGCAAAACATGACGGTTGAGAACGTGTTGCCGCCGCTTCTCGAGAAATCGCTCGAGCGCGGCTGGCGCGTCGTGGTGCAGTCGACGTCACCGGAGCGCGCCGATGCGCTCGACGCTCATCTGTGGACCTATCGCGACGATTCCTTTTTGCCGCACGCGACATGGCGCGTGAACGATGTGGCCGAGCAGCCGATCGTGCTGGCGGTCGAGGCGGACAATCCGAACGGCGCCAATGTTCGTTTCCTGGTCGACAACGCCGCGTTGCCCGAGGACACGGACCGCTACGAGCGCATGGTGCTGCTGTTCAACGGCGATGATCCGGACGCGCTTGCGGCCGCCCGCAGCACCTGGACGGATTGCAAGACGCGGGGATTTGAGGTCACCTATTGGCAGGCCGACGAACGGGGCCGGTGGCAGCGGCGGAATTAGCGGCCGCTCGCAATTAATGATAATTTGGACTTTCTCGGGCAGATTGGATTCGGCCACCTTCGTGCCGCAAAGTGATGTTGGTACAATTGCTTAGGGCTGCTCCTTCATGCGGGGACTTTAGTTTATCGTGCGACATCAAAAGCTTCCAAAGTCGCTCATCGTTGCGTTGACCGCTGTCGCGCCGCTGATCGCGGGCTGCTCGGGCGGAACCGATTTTCTGGCGTCTGCCAAAGACGCGGAGTGGTTCAACAAGCCGAGCCGCCTGTTCATCAAGAACATCTCGATCGAGTCGCCGCCGCTGACACCCGACAAGCCGGTGGGGCCTGAGGATCTCGTCAGCGCCGACGGTGCATGCCCGGGCATGGCACCGCCCGGTCCCGCCGATGCCAATGCGTCGACGGCGCCGGCGCCCGCCGGCGGCACGGTCGCGCTCGGCCACACCGAATGCGACGTGGTGCGCGGCATCGGCGCGCCCTCGAACGTCAACCTCTCCAGCGACGCCGCCGGCCGGCGCGTCGCGGTGGTCACCTGGACCACGGGTCCGCGCGCGGGCATCTACACCTTCACCTCGGGGCGCCTCTCCGCGATCGAGGGCACGCCGGAGCCGCCGGTCGTTGCGAAGCCGGTGAAGCCGAAGGCGAAGAAGAAAGCGGCGACGTAAGCGCTGTGCCCTGGTCTCGCAGGCGACATGACGGCGCTTTTGCGTGAATCTGATTTTCCTGCCCACCACGCGATCGGATGCGGATGTCCTGGTCGCCATTCGCATCGGGGCAATGCGCGAGAGCCTGGAGCGCGCTGGACGTTTTGATCCTCACCGCGCGCGGGATCGTTTCTTGACGTCCTTTGATCCGGCGTTCTGTCGCTTCATCGAAGCCTGTGGTGTCAGGGTGGGCTTTGTCTCGCTTCGCCCGCAGCAGGATCCCTGGCTCCTGGAGCATTTGTACATCGTGCCCGAGCATCAGGGAAAGGGCATCGGGGCAGCCGTGCTTCGGCAGATATTTGCCGATGCCGACGCGCACCGTGTCTCCATCCGCGTGGGTGCGTTGCGCGGCAGCGAATCGAACCGGTTCTATCAGCGACACGGCTTCCGGCAGGCGGACGAAGCCGAGTGGGACATCTATTATTTGCGCCCACCGGGCGCCCGGCCGGGTTAGCTTTCCAAAACTTCATCCGGTTGCGTGCTGGCCTTGATCCGGCGTCAGGTGGCTTTGCGTCCCTTGCAGGTCTGGTCACGTCGATCCGCGGCGCCTTTCCACGAGATCGGGAACGAAGAACTGCACGAGCGCCGTCACTGCGATACCGAAGGGGTTGGCGTCGTAGGGAAGGGCCATCGCCTCACGGATCGAAAGCTCAACCTGCTTTGCCGATATTTTCTGGCGCGGCCGGCGCAATCTGCACATCATGGCATTTTTGAAATGACTAACGCATGCCATACGCTTTCCCCTCTTGATCTCAGGAAGATATGCAACTATAAGTTGTAAAACAAAAGCAGTCAAGTCAGTGCTCGATGATCGCTAGGTGGCGAGCGTGATGAGACGGTCGGATTAATCTATCGCCGATGAGTTCGGCTTGGCTCTTGCTGGCGGCGTCACTCCGCCGAGACCGAGGACAGCCTCTAACCCGCCGCCTCGTCGGCCTGCGCGCTCGCCTCGAGCCATTGCTCCTCCGCACGTGCCAGCGCGTCGGCGGCATTGGCGCGCGCCTTTGACAGTTGCGCGGCCTGTTTGGGATCGCGCGTAAAGATGTCGGGCAGGGCGAGCGCGGCGTCGATCTTGGCGATGATATCGCTGACGCGTGCGATCTCGGTCTCCGCTTCCGCGATGCGCTTCCTCAGCGAGCCGCGATTGTCCGGCTTCGCACGCTGCGGCTTCTCGCTCGCCGCGCTGCGCTCCCGGGACGCAGGTTCGGCGTTGCGCGAGGACAGCACTAGGCGGCGATAGTCGTCGAGGTCGCCGTCGAAATTGGTCACGGTGCGGTCGGCGACGATCCAGAGCTGATCGGCGCAGGCCTCGATCAGATAACGGTCGTGCGAAACCATGATGATCGCGCCGGGAAACTCGTTGATCGCTTCGGCCAGCGCGGCGCGGCTGTCGATGTCGAGATGATTGGTCGGCTCGTCCAGGATGATCATGTTGGGGCCGAAGAAGGTCGCCAATCCCAACAGCAGCCGCGCCTTTTCGCCGCCCGAGAGTTTGCCGGCCTTGGTATCGGCCGCCTTGCCGGAGAAGCCGATCGCGCCGGCGCGGGCGCGCACCTTGGCCTCGGGCGCATCGCCCATCAGCTTGCGGATATGGTCGTAGGCGGAGGCGTCCTCGTTCAGCTCGTCGAGCTGATGCTGGGCGAAATAGGCGATCGACAGCTTGTCCGCGCGCGTCACCTTGCCGGAGAAGGGCGCAAGACGCGCGGCGAGCAGCTTGACGAGTGTCGATTTGCCGTTGCCGTTGGCACCCAACAACGCGATGCGATCGTCGTTGTCGATGCGCAAGGTGATGCGGTTCAGGACCGGCGAGGCCGGATCGTAGCCGACGGATGCGTTGTCGACGGCGATGATCGGCGGCGACAACAATTTTTCAGGCGCGGGAAAGGTGATCTCGCGCACATCCTCGGTCACCAGTGCCCTGATCGGCTTCAGCCGTTCCAGCATTTTGACCCGCGATTGGGCCTGGCGCGCTTTCGAGGCCTTGGCCTTGAAGCGGTCGACGAAGGCTTGCAGATGCGCGCGCTCGGCTTCCTGACGCTTGATCTGCTTGGCATCGAGCAGCTCGCGCGCGGCGCGCTGTTCCTCGAAGGAGGAGTAGGTGCCCTTGTAGAGCGTGAGCCTGCCACGCTCCAGATGCAGGATCTGGTCGACGGAGCTTTCCAGCAGGTCGCGATCGTGGCTGATCACGATCACGGTGCGCGGGTAATGGGCGAGGTGATCCTCGAGCCACAGCGTGCCTTCGAGGTCGAGATAGTTGGTGGGTTCGTCGAGCAGCAGGAGGTCGGGGGCTGCGAACAGGGTCGCCGCCAGCGCGACGCGCATGCGCCAGCCGCCGGAGAATTCGGCGCAGGGGCGCAACTGATCGGCTGCGGAAAAGCCGAGGCCGGAGAGAATGGCGGCGGCGCGGCTTGGGGCGGAATGCGCGTCGATGTCGACAAGCCGGGTCTGGATCTCCGCAATCCGGTGCGGGTCGGTCGCGCTTTCGGCTTCATGAAGCAGCGCGGCCCGTTCGAGGTCGGCCTTGAGCACGACCGAAATCAGGCTTTCGGGGCCGTTCGGTGCCTCCTGCGCCAGGCTGCCGACGCGCCAACGTGGCGGCAAGGTCACCGAGCCGTGTTCGGCCGCAAGCTCACCGCGGATCACCTTGAACAGCGTCGACTTGCCGGTGCCGTTGCGCCCGACCATCCCGACGCGCGAGCCCGGCGTGATCTGTACGGAGCTATTGTCGATCAGAAGGCGTCCGGCAAGGCGGATGGAGAGGTCGGTGATGGAGAGCATGCCGCCTTGTCACCGCAGGCGGGATCAAACGCAACCCGTTTTTCCGCGAGGCTCCTCAGTGGGAGTCGCGGTCGCGTTGCTTCAGCTCTTTGAGAAGCTGCTCGAGATGGGTCGGGAGTCGGGGTTCGGGACGAAGGCTCTGCTGGAGCCGCTCGCCCACGGCATCGCAAATCGAGCGGCTGGTGCGCCGGTCGATCTGTTCGCTGTCATTGGCAAAAAGGCCAGCCATCGCAAGGTTCCGTGAGTTGAAAGTAACGACACGTTACCAAGTCATTGGCCTCAAAATGGTTTCGCCTGTTGCCGGGACATCAGGCATTCTAGTAAAAATTGCATGAATTCATCGTGTCTGCTCAAATACAAGGCCCCGACGGGGGGAACGCCGGGGCCTCTCTTGGAAGGTACCGCAGGGGGGAACGGTACCTCTGAAATGTATTTGGGCAGGTGCTGTCGGGCTCAGTAGCAGCGGTTGATCAGCCGCCACCGGGGTCCCCAGGGGGTCGGGACAAGCCGGCGCACGTAGCAGCCGCCATAACCGTAAGCGACGGGAGCAACGTAAAAGCGCGGACCGCCCCAGCCCCAGCCGTGATGCCAGCCGCCGCCGTGCCAGCCCCAGCCGCCGCCATGCCAGTGAGCGGAGGCGGAGGTAGGCGCCAGCGCGGCACCCAGAGCGACCGCGGCGACTGCAGCGAGCGAAAGTTTCCTCAACATGGTGATCTCCTCAGAACTGCCGGCGCGGGGCTATCGCGTCGATGGAAAGGCCGCCGAAACTGTTTGCCTCGGGGGAAGGCTTCGGTTTCGATGGACCCGACGTTATGCCAGGGAGGCTGAACCAAACCCTGACAGAGCCTTCAGATTGGGTTCATCTGGGTGAAATCGCTGTAATCCGTGTTGGAGCCCGCGTCCTGACCCTGCCGCGGAGCCGCCGCCAGGCCATCCCGGCACTCGCTTGCCGGATTGCGAAGGCGCCGATATAAGCCCGGCAACTCCGAACCACCTTTTTCTCTTGAAGGACAAGACCATGGCCATCGAACGTACTTTCTCGATCATCAAGCCCGACGCCACCGCGCGTAACCTCACCGGCGCCGTGAATGCCGTGATCGAAAAGGCGGGCCTGCGCATCGTCGCGCAGAAGCGTATCCGCATGACCAAGGAACAGGCCGAGACGTTCTACGCCGTCCACAAGGCCCGTCCGTTCTTCGGCGAACTGGTCGAGTTCATGACCTCGGGCCCGGTCGTGGTCCAGGTCCTGGAAGGCGAGAACGCGATCGCCCGGTACCGCGATGCGATGGGCGCGACCGATCCGTCGAAGGCTGCCGAGGGCACCATCCGCAAGCTCTACGCCAAGTCGATCGGCGAGAATTCGGCCCACGGCTCGGACGCTCCGGAAACCGCCGCGATCGAGATCGCGCAGTTCTTCTCGGGCAACGAGATCGTCGGCTGACCGGCGCGCCTAGCCGGGGGCGGCTAGGCTGAACAAACCGGACGGGGGGCGAGGTGAGCGTACTTCAGGTCTTCGACCCCGACACTGTTGGGGCGTTCATCGGCCAGTTCCAGGCGGACCTGCAACGGCCCTCGTTCTGGTTCGCCGTCGGCAAGATCATCTGGATCAACGTGTTGTTGTCCGGTGACAACGCGCTTGTCATCGCGATGGCGTGCCGCGGCTTGCATGGCCGTCACCGGCTGTGGGGCATGGTGATTGGAGCCGGTATAGCGGTCGTCTTGCTGATCGCCTTTACCGGCATCGTTGCGACCCTGATGTCGCTGCCTTACCTCAAGCTGGTCGGCGGCGTCGCCTTGCTCCTGATTGCCGCAAAGCTTCTGGTGCCGGAAGACGAAAATGACGATGTCCAGGCCGGCACGACGCTGTGGCACGCGATCCGCATCGTCGTGATCGCCGACATCATCATGAGCCTCGACAATGTGATTGCCGTCGCAGCGGCCGCGAACGGCCAATTGTCGTTGCTCATCCTCGGCCTTGCCATTTCGATTCCCATGATCATCGCCGGAGCTGCGCTGATCATGATGATTCTCGATCGTTATCCGGTTCTGATCTGGCTCGGTGCCATGCTGCTTGGCTGGATCGCCGGCGACGTGATGGCGAGCGACCCCATCGACCAGGCGCCGCTGCATAGCCTGCTCGACGGCCACATCAGCATCGAGGGCACGATCGCAGTTCTCGGCGCCTCACGGTTCAACCTGGATGGCGATCTGCTCGACATCGCGGCCTCCGTACTCGGCGCCCTTGCCGTGCTGATCGTGGGAACTGCCTGGCGGCGGCGCAAGCTCGCGGGAATGCACGCGCAGAGCCCATCGCCTCGAACTGCCGAATAGCCGGCGCGGACTGGAAGCGCCGGATCATCCGTCGCTGGTTTCGCCGATTTCGCGACAAAACGTCACTCCAACGACCGCGTTGATTTGCGCTAACCGAGGCGCCGCGCAGCCCGCGCGAACGCCGGAGTGATCTCGTTGACGAATTCGTTCGATCCTGCAATCAGCGGTACCCTGCTTGCCGAGTTCGGAACCGAGATGAGGCACCCGCAATTCTGGGTGAATCTCTCGAAAATCATCTGGATCAACATCCTGTTGTCCGGCGACAACGCGCTCGTGATCGCGCTCGCATGTCGCGGTTTGAAGCCGCGGCAGCGATTGTGGGGCATGATCTTCGGCGCAGGCGCGGCGGTGCTGCTGCGCATCGTGTTCACCGGCATCGTCGCGAGCCTGATGGAGCTGCCATACCTCAAGCTGGTCGGTGGCCTTGCACTCGTCGTGATCGCGGCCAAGCTGCTCGTGCCGGAAAACGAGGACGAGGACGTCGCGTCTGCTGCGCACCTCTGGCAAGCCGTCCAGATCGTCGTGGTCGCCGACATCATCATGAGTCTCGACAACGTCATCGCCGTTGCCGCAGCCGCCAATGGCAGCGTTCCGTTGTTGATCCTTGGCCTCGCGATCAGCGTACCTTTGATCGTCGCCGGCGCGGCGCTGATCATGGCGCTGCTTGCGAAACTGCCGATCCTGGTCTGGGCCGGTGCAGCGCTGCTCGGCTGGATCGCGGGCGAGGTGATCGCGACCGATCCCGGCATCGAGCCGAAGCTGCATTCGCTGTTTGACGGGCGGCTCGGCGCCTTGCTGGACAAGGCGCTCGGCAACCTGTGGATTCCGCCGCAATTCGCCCATGGTGGCGATGGCGCCGAGTACGTTGTTGCGGCACTCGGTGTCGGCGTCGTGCTGCTGGTCGGTTCGATCTGGCGCCGTCGCAGCCTGAGCGCGGCCGCGGTCGAGCACGCAAAAGCCGCTGAATAAGGCTTAAGGTTTGAGCATGATCTCCGCGCAAACGCGTTCCGCGTTTCTCGGTACGGAAGACCGCTTCACACTTTTCCGGATCATGCCCTAGCGCCGCACGATGGAGCCCGATCGCCCGATCAAGCGCGCGAGCTGCTTGAAGCGGCTGCCGACGCGGTCGGCGACGAGGTCGCCGAGCCTGTGCTCGAACACCAACATCAGATTGCGTCCCCGGCTCCTGAAATGCGTGGCGGGCAGTACGCCCGGACGCGCCGCCGAGATCAGATGGGCCACACGGAATGCCGCACCTAACATGCGCGCGCGTTCGAGCAGGGCCGGCGTCAGCAGCTCCTGCATGGTCAGCGGCGGCTGGTTCTCTTCGCTGAGCCCGGCGTAACGGTAGAACACCGACAGTCCGACGAAGGCGCGCTCGCGGTGGTCGATCGCGCCGAAATTGGCGTTGACCACGAGGCTGAGCGTCTGCTCGCCGCGATGGTCGGGGTGGACGCGCCAGCCGATATCGGACAGCAGGCAGGCGGTGTGGCGAAGGCGGCGATCCTCCTCGGTCTCGCGCAGCTTCACGACGCGCGCGAGGCGATCGGTCCAGGCCATCAGCTCACGGGCGTGCTTCGCCGAGCGCGACAGCAGCTGGTTCAGCTCCTCGGCCGCGCAGATCAAGCCGTCCTTGTTGCGCTCGGTCTCCGGCAGCTTCTCGTGCAGCAGGCCCTCGCGGACGCCGAAGGTCGAGAACACAATGGTCTTCGGCTGCGCCACGCGGATAATGTGCTCGAGCACGAGCGCTGCGTAGGTGAGGAGAGGGCGCCGCGCATCCGCAACGACCTCGATGTCGGCGAGCATGTCGACGGCGGCGAGGCGTCGCAGCCGACGGGCAAAATCGAGCGCTTCGGGCGCGGGGATCGAATAGCCGTGCATCACCTGGAGCGGATAGCCACTCTGGATGATGTGAATGCGTGCAAGCGCGCGCCAGGTGCCGCCGACGGCGTAGAAAGTGCGGCCGCGGCCGGCGGTGAGCAGAGGTACCTCGTCGATCGCCTCGCGCACGATGCGGTCGGCGCGCTTGAGCGATTTATGCGCGAGGTCCTGGAGTGCGAGGCCACCGAGCGGCAGCGTCACGCCACTGCGCACGCCATTGCCGCGCACGTCGATCAGTTCGAGTGAACCACCGCCGAGATCGCCGACGATGCCGTCGGGGCGATGAATGCCCGACACCACGCCGAGCGCCGACAGCTTTGCTTCGCGCGGTCCCGACAGGATCTCGATCTTCACGGCGCAGATGCGCTCGGCTTTCGCGATGAAGTCGGGGCCGTTGGAGGCGTCGCGGCAGGCCGCGGTCGCAATCGCGAACACGCGGCCGACCTGCATCACGCGGCACAGGGCGCGGAAGCGCTTGAGCGAAGTCAGCGCCTTGTCGACGGCGTCGGGCGCAAGCAGGCCCGTGCTCTGCACCTCGCGCCCGAGGCCGCACAGCGTCTTCTCGTTGAAGATCGGAATCAGGCTCCGCGCCAGCGCCTCGTAGACGACGAGACGAACCGAATTGGAGCCGATGTCGATGACCGCGACGCTGGCGCCACGCTTGCGCGGCCGTTTCAAGGTAAAGTTCTCCGGTCAGGACGGATGGCGTTCGTTGCGGCGCGTAAGACGACGCGGCGAAGATTCCTTGAGCGACTTTCCACGGCCAGACAGACTCGGATTTGTCATGAAGTAGTTGTGCACGTTGAAAGGCTCCTCGCCCTTCGCGGCCTTCATACGCGTTGAGGACCCGTCCGGCAACAATTGCCAGCTCTGCTCATTGTCCTTCAGGTTCGCGACCATGATCTGTTCGAGAACCTGCTGGTGCACCGTGGGATTTTGCAGCGGACACAGCACCTCGACGCGGCGGTCGAGGTTGCGCGGCATCATGTCGGCCGACGAGATATACACAGCCGCTTTCGCACTCGGCAGGCCCTGGCCCATGCCGAAGCAGTAGATTCGGCCGTGTTCCAGGAAGCGTCCGATGATCGATTTGACGCGGATGTTTTCCGACAGGCCGGGGATACCGGGTCTGAGGCAGCAGATGCCGCGCACCACAAGCTCGACCTGGACGCCGGCCTGGGAGGCCTCGTAGAGCGCGTCGATGATGTCGGGGTCGACAAGCGCATTCATCTTCATCCAGACCGCGCCGGGCTTGCCGTGACGCGCGTGCTCGGTCTCGCCCTGGATGTGCTCGATGATGCGCTTGCGCAAGGTCAGCGGCGACACCGCCATCCTTTCCAGATCGCTCGGCGCGGCGTAGCCCGTGATGAAGTTAAACACGCGCGCGGCGTCGCGGCCGATGGTCGGCTCCGAGGTGAAGTAGGAGAGATCCGTATAAATGCGTGCGGTGACCGGATGATAATTGCCGGTGCCGGTGTGGACGTAAGTGGTGAGGCTGCCGCCCTCGCGGCGTACCACCATCGAGAGCTTGGCGTGCGTCTTCAGCTCGAGGAAGCCGTAGACGACCTGCACGCCGGCGCGTTCGAGATCGCGCGCCCATCGGATGTTGGCCTCTTCGTCGAAGCGCGCCTTCAGCTCGATCAGCGCGGTGACGGATTTGCCGGCTTCGGCAGCCTCCGCGAGCGTGCGGACGATCGGGGAATTGTTGGAGGTGCGGTAGAGCGTCTGCTTGATCGCGACCACATCAGGATCGCGGGCGGCCTGCTGCAGGAACTGCACCACCACGTCGAACGACTCGTACGGGTGATGGACGATCAGATCCTTCTGCCTGATGGCAGCGAAGATGTCGCCGCCATGCTCGCGCACGCGCTCGGGGTGGCGCGGCACGTAAGGGGTGAATTCGAGGTCGGGCCGGTCGAGACGCGTCAGCTGCGAAAGTTCGTTCATGGCGAGCACGCCGTCGACCAGGAACACCTCGTCGTCGGCCGCCGACAACGCGTGCTGGACGAAGTTGCGCAGCTCCTCCGGCATCTTGGCGTCGATCTCGAGGCGGATCACCGATCCACGGCGGCGGCGCTTCAGCGCGGTCTCGAACAGGCGGACGAGGTCTTCGGCCTCTTCCTCGATTTCGAGCTCGGAGTCGCGGATGATGCGGAAGGCGCCCTGGCCGTGGAGGCTGTAGCCGGGGAACAGACGGTTGATGAACAGTCCGGTGGCCTGCTCCAGCGAGATCAGGCGGACCTTGCCTTCGGCCGGCAGGCGGATGAAGCGGTCGATCTTGCCGGGCATGCGGATCAGCGCGTTCATCTGCTTGCCGTCGGCCTCGCGGGTGAGCTGGAGCGCGATGGTGAAGCCGAGGCTCGGGATGAATGGGAAGGGGTGGGCCGGATCGATCGCCAATGGCGTCAGCAGCGGGAAGACGTTGTTGAGGAAATAGTCCTCGAGCCAGGTCCGCTCGGCCTTGGTGACCTCCTTGCCGTCGACCAGCACGATGCCGACATCGGCCAGCGTGCCGCGCAGGTCGCGCCAGATCGCCTGCTGATCGCTGGCAAGTTGCGAGACCGTGCGGTTGATCAGCGCGAGTTGCTCGGACGGAGTCAGGCCGTCCGGGGCACGCTCGGCAATGCCCTCGCGGACCTGCGCCTTGATACCGGCGACGCGGACCATGAAAAACTCGTCGAGGTTATTCGCCGAAATCGACAGGAATCGCACCCGCTCCAGCATAGGGTGGCTGGGATTGACCGACTCCTCGAGGACGCGGCGGTTGAAATGCAGCCAAGACAGCTCGCGGTTGATGAATCGCTCAGGGCTCGAGGCGATCGCCGGCAGGCGCTCGGCCTCCGTGGCTTTCTCTTTCGTTTCAACAGCTTGCGCGGAATCCATAAGAAGTCGGTCCATCTCGTTCGCCCCACATTGCGACTTGTGCGCAAATCCGGCCGGAGCATGTGTTACTGCGATGACGTTTCGATGACATTGATGTTCCGCCGCCGCGCCGCGTCAAGCGGGCCCAAGGGGGGGGCCAAGCGGGTCCGAGAGGAGACCAAGAGGAGGCCTAAGACGCGCCCTTGCGGTCAGCCGTCGCGGAGCAGCTCGGCAGCGAGCGCCCGGGTGACGGGCCGGCCCAGCCGCAGCGCCTCGCCGTCGAGCAGCTCCACGGCGCGCCGGGCGGCGGCCGAGGATCGCTCCAGCCGGGTGGCGAGGTAACTGACGACGCTTTCGTCCACGCTGAGCTGGCGATCGGCGCAGAATTTGACGATCAGGCCGCGGAACAGCTGGTCGTCCGGCGACCGCAGCGAAATCACCGGAATTGTCCGAAAGCGGGAGCGCAGGTCGCGGAGCTCGACCGCTATCGCCGCCGGCGTCTCGCGCCCGGTGAACAGCACATAAGCGCCATCCTCGCGGGCGAGATTCATCAGATGGAAGAGGGCGCGTTCGTCAAAATCACCGGCTTTCAGATCCTCGACCACCAGCGCGCCGGTCGCGAGCGCTCCGGGGACGGCTGGGGCGCTCAGCGCGCTGGCCGTGGTCGAGCGGGCACCTGATAGCTCGGCCCAGATCGTGGCCAGATGGCTCTTGCCTGCACCTTCGGGACCGGCGAGCCACATGGTCCGGTTTGGCCATTCCGGCCAGCCGTCGATCAGAGCGACTGCGGCGGCGTTAGCGGGACCTTCGAGAAAATTGTCCCGGCTGAGGCTTTCCGCATGCGGAAGCGAGAACGCCAATTGTCGGGGATGAACGCGGCCTGCCACGCTTGCTTTGCTCCGTGCCGGCGTGCCGGCGTTGTCTGAAACATTCGACTTATTCGATCGGGAGTTGGCCTTTTGCGGGGCCGCCTGCCGTCTCATTTGGCCTCGATCGTACTCATGTGCCGCAGCCACTCGACGAGATAGAGCGACACCGAAGAGAGCGTGAACAGCGTGACGAAGCCCATCAGGATCACGTCATAGGGCGCCGGTCCGAAGCCGAAGGCAAGCGCAGCCAGTACCAAGGCCGCGTAGGAGACCTGTGCGGCTGTGTTTAGCTTGGATACTTTCGACGGCCGCATCTCGACCGGCTTGTCGAACAGCCAGGATACGATCACGGCCGTGACGATCATGATGTCGCGGGAGACCACCAGGATCACGATCCAGCGCGGGATGTCGCCCCGGATCCCCAGCGACAGGTAGATCGACACCAGCAGCGCCTTGTCGGCCAGGGGATCGAGCAGGGCACCGAGCTCGCTCGCCATGTTGAAGCGCTTGGCCAGGAAACCGTCCACGGCATCGCTGATCCCCGCGATCAGGAAGACGGCGAACGCCACCTCCATTTGGCTCGACACGATGGCCCAGACGATGATCGGGACCAGCATGATGCGGCCCAGGGTAATGATGTTCGGAATACTCACACGGCGCTTCCCGGCACCCGACCTGTCCTCGAATCGGCCTCTTAGAGGCTGAACCGGTTGATATCTCTACATAGTATAGGGCGGGGCGCCACGCTTGCCATTGCGCGTCCCCGGAATTCGACGTAACCAGCCGCAAACCCACTGGAAATCGGGCATGACCGACCGCAAAAACGGCCTCACTTACGCCGATTCAGGCGTCGATATCGACGCGGGCAATCGCCTCGTCGACCTGATCAAGCCGATGGTGCGTGCCACCGCACGGCCGGGCGCCGATGCCGAGATCGGTGGATTCGGCGGCCTGTTCGACCTCAAGGCGGCCGGCTTCAAGGATCCCGTCCTGGTCGCCGCCACCGACGGCGTCGGCACCAAGGTCAAGATTGCCATCGAAACGGGCTTGCACGGCGGGATCGGCATCGACCTTGTCGCCATGAGCGTCAACGACCTCGTGGTGCAGGGCGCCGAGCCGCTGTTCTTCCTCGACTATTTCGCCTGCGGCAAGCTCGACCCGGAGGCCACGGCTGCGATCGTCGCCGGCGTCGCCGAGGGGTGTCGGGAATCCGGCTGTGCCCTGATCGGCGGCGAGACCGCCGAGATGCCGGGCCTCTACAAGGACGGGGACTACGACCTTGGCGGCTTTGCCGTCGGTGCCGCCGAGCGCGGCACGCTGCTGCCGCGCAGGGACATTGCGGCGGGCGATGCCGTGATCGGTCTGGCCTCGTCGGGTGTCCACTCCAACGGCTTCTCGCTGGTGCGCAAGATCGTGGAACAGTCCGGGCTCGGTTTCGAGGCGCAGGCGCCGTTCGCACCTGTCATGACGCTCGGCGGCGCGCTGCTGACGCCGACGCGGCTCTACGTCAAGTCCTGCCTGCGCGCGATCCGCGAGACCGGTGCGGTGAAGGGCCTCGCCCATATCACCGGCGGCGGCTTCACCGACAACATTCCGCGCGTATTGCCTGGTCATCTCGGTGTCGGCATCGATCTGGCGCGCCTGCCGGTGCTGCCGGTGTTCAAATGGCTGGCGGCACAAGCCGGGATCGCCGAACTCGAAATGCTGCGTACCTTCAACTGCGGCATCGGCATGATCGCGATCGTCGAGCCTGACAAGGTCGACGAGGTGGTGCGGGTCTTCACTGATGCCGGTGAGACCGTGGCGCAGCTCGGCACCGTGATCCCGGCCGAGGGCGAGCACCGCGTCGTCTATAACGGCCATCTCGATATGGCGCTGTGATGAAGCGCCGCGTCGCCATTCTGATCTCCGGCCGCGGTTCCAACATGGCCGCGCTGATCAAGGCCGCGGCTGCTGCGGATTTTCCGGCGGAGATCTCCCTCGTCATCTCGAACAAGGCCAATGCGCTCGGCCTCGAACGGGCCAAGGCGGCCGGCACGAAAACGCTGGTGATCGAGAGCAAGCCGTTCGGCAAGGATCGCGCCGGCTTCGAGGCGGTGCTCCAGGCGGCGCTGGATCAGCACGGCATCGAGCTGATTTGTCTCGGTGGTTTCATGCGCCTGTTCACCGCCGAGTTCACCAAGGCCTGGTATGGGCGGATGCTCAACATCCATCCTTCGCTGTTGCCGTCTTTTCCGGGTCTCGATCCGCACGGCCAGGCCTTGCGCGCCGGCGTCAAATTATCAGGCGCGACGGTGCACTTCGTGATTCCCGAGACCGATGCGGGTCCGATCGTGATGCAGGGCGCGGTCCCCGTCAGCGATCACGACACGGCTGAAACGCTGTCCGAGCGCATTCTGGAAATCGAGCATCGCATCTATCCCGCGGCGCTGAGCCTGCTTGCGACCGGCAAGGTCAAGATCGAGGGCGATGTCTGCAGGACGGCGGGCAGCGCGGCGTCGGAGAATTTCCTGATTGCGCCGGCGGTGCACTGAACCGCGGTGCCCTTTCGTTGGCCAGAAGCAAAATCCCCCGGCAGAGCCGGGGGCAACGTCATGATCTCTCGCGCGTGGCTTTGAGAGAAATCAGGAGACCTTGAGGTTCTCCGCGGACGATTTGCCGCGGTTCTCCACGAGGTCGTATTCAACCACCTGGTTCTCATTCAGGGTCGAGAGTCCGGCACGCTCGACGGCCGAGATGTGGACGAACACGTCCTTGTCGCTGCCGTTCGGCTTGATGAACCCGTAACCCTTGGTCGGGTTGAACCATTTGACGGTGCCCTTTTGTGGCATCGTTAGTCTCCTCCGCTAGATACTAAAAAGACGCGGCCGCTTTTCGCGTGCCACGTCACAAACGGGCTTCCGGAAGTCTGTTCGAGTCTCATCGTCGCGAAACGCACAGCCGAGCGGCCAATTCCGATTGTGTAAGGTATTCCAACACGAAAATCGCGCGCTAGCAAGCCGCGCGCAAACTTCAAGACCGCACTGGAGACATCCCGCTGCAATTTGCGACCTGTGGCAGCGGAACCACATCTTGAGGAATCACCCCGGCAAAGCACGAGGATCGGTTGACCCCTCGTGGCAGTTCAGCACAAATCGTCGCACCTGCTCGCCGTATCTGTTGCATTTTTGCGGGCCGCCATTTTGCTTCGGGAATAGTCGTCATGTGCTGCACTGAGCAGCCCCAAGGGACACGGCAGACGATCGGGCTGGACCGTGTCCGCCGGATCGTGACGGCGATCGCCATGACACTCGCCGCCGTCGGCATGATACCAGCGACGGCGGCATTCGCGCAGACCCCGACGCCGACTTCCTCTCCGACACCCACGCCGACGCCCACCCCGACACCGTCGCCTTCACCGTCGCCGTCGCCGATCCCGACCCCGACATCGACCAATGCCAACCAGTCGGCCGGCAATACCACGCTCAATCTGGGTTCGAATTTTCTCGAACGGCTGGGCAACCAGGCCTCGAGCGGCATCAACCGGGCTTCGCGCACCAATCCTGGCGGCGGTGGTGCGTCGGAAGCTGCAGACGATCCGCGCTACCGCACCTGGTACGAGGGTTACGGCATTTCGGTCCGCACTGATCCGCAGGGTGATTTCGTCGGTGACAAGCGCACCACGTTCGGCGGCGTCGCCGGCTTCGGTGCGAGGGTCGCGCCAGGCATCAATCTGGGCTTCTCCGTCGACCAGAGCCACACCGACATCGACGTGCCGCTCGCGCTTCAGTCGGCGACACTCGACCTGACGCAGATCGGTTTCAGCGGTTCGATCGACAAGGGACCATGGACCTGGGCCTTCGCGTTGGTGCACGGTTTCGGCAAGGTGCATTCCGGCCGCGATACCGGCTTCGGCCTTGCCGTCGCGGGCTATCACGCCGCGGTCGACGGTGCGCTCACCGAGATCAACTACTACTGGACCAAGGATCAGATGCGCATCGTGCCCAAGGGTGCGCTCGAATATGTGCGCGCCACCAGTGCGGCGTTCCAGGAGGCCGGAGGGCTTGATCCACTCAACGTCGGCGCGAGCGCGATCTCGCGCGCGCGCGTCATGTTCGGCGCCGAGGTCGGGCGTTACTTTATCTTCGACCGAAAAATCCTCGACCTCTCCGCCTACGGCAAGTTCGTGGACAATTTTTACCAGGATCTCGGCTCGGTGCAGGTCAGCCTCGGGACCCAGAACATCATCGTTCCCGGCATCGGCGAGGGCCGTTACGGCATGGACGCCGGCGCCTCGGCGTCGCTTAGCCTGACCAACACCGCGCGGCTGTATGTCAATTATGACGGTAAGTTTCGCAACGAGCTGACCTCGCACCAGGGCACCGTCGGCTTCGAATATCGGTGGTGAAGGGACCGCTCCCTTCCACTCACGTTGGCGTCGCCGCAACGTATCCAGACAATCCAAAGCCCTCGCGTGCAGCCGTCATCATCGGCACCAATGCGTTCGGATGAATGAATTCGTCCCGGAAGCAGGGATAGGTTTTGGGATCGAAAATCTTCTTCAGCCAGTCAACCACGATCTTATGCCGCTCGGAGGCGCGGAACTCCTTGTGATAGGTCAGCCAGAGGTCGGCATGATGGCTGACGCCGAGGTCGACGGCGACGAGCGGTGCACCGAGCGCGATCGACGCCGTCGGCAGGAAGCCGATGCCGGCACCGCGCTCGACCGCATAGAGCACGCCGACGGAAGAGTTGGTCTTGATCCCGACGATCCCTTCCAGGGTCAATCCGAGGATGCGGGCATAAGCGCCGTCGTCGACCTGTGGCGCGTTCTGCTTGACGATGCGATGGTTGGGCAATTCGGCGAGCGTCGCCGGCACGCCGTAGAGATCTGCATAGCTCCTGGCGACGAAGGGATAGATGTGAAGACGGCCGAGCTTGGCGACGATGAGGTCGGGATTGATCGGCGGCTCGAGCTGGATCGCAATGTCCGACTCCAGTCGCGCGACATCCGCTTGCTCCATTGCACAGCGCAGGTCGACGGTGATCTTGCGATAGGTTTTCTGGAAATCGATCAGCCGCGGCAGGATCCAGAAGTTGCCGGGGCCCTCCGTCACCGCGACGCGCACCGTGCCCGAGGTGTCGTCGGACGAACGCGATGCGCGGCGAAAGACATTAAAAGCGTGGTGCTCCATAAGCGCGACGTCGGCGATCATCGCGGTGCCTTCGTCGCTGAGCGTGAGCCCGCTCTGGTCGCGCAGGAAAAGCTTGCAACCGATGCTCTCTTCGAGCCGGTCCATCCTGCGCATCAATGTGGTAGAGGTCAGCCCGAGCTCTTCGGCGGCGTTTCGGAAACTTTTAAATTTCGCGCAGGCTAAAAACAGTTTCAAATCGTCCCAGGACGCATTTAGCGCGTCTTCATGGTGCTGCATCATTGCAGCACCCCGGTGCAATAGTTGCTGCATACTCCTGATCTCCAGCCGCTAAGCTCGTCCCCATAGCAGCGCGTAGAACCGCCTGAACGATAGAGGGATGGCTTGGCTATGGAAAGGGGCTCGTTGACCGCGAGGCATGATTTCGACTCCTTGCCTCTGAGTCCAGACGTCGATGTCCGTTGCGCGCAGTCGGGGGAAATCGCCGCGCTCGCGGAGATGGCGCACCGGCTGGTGCCGGGCGTGCAGATCGGCGCGGTCGATCTTGCGAAATATTTTGCTTTCGATCCCCAGAGCATCCTGACATTCACTCGGAAGGGCAATCTGCTCGGCGGCATGGCATTCCTGTTTCTCAATGACCGCGGGCACGATGCATTGTTGCTCGACGATATCTGCCTGACAGCACCCGAGAGACGCTATCTCGCCTCCGCGAATGACGACGTCGCAGCGATTTACATCTGGGCGATCGCAGCGACGGGGCGCGGCATCGCCGGCCTTGGCAGGGCTGCGGCGCATCTGCGTGAGGTAAGATTCCGCGAGGCGGATTGCTATGCGCAGCCGTCAACCGTGGCCGGACGCGAGCTCATGAGGGCGACCGGATTCGAACCCATTTCGAGCTTCCAGCCCGACCTCTGGCGATACGAGCGCCCTTGGCATCGGCGGCCGATCCGCACACCGGGGGCAGTTTTTCAAGCAAGGAGTTTCGCAGATGCACGGCACTAGGATTCCCCTCGTCAAGCCCGACTCCCGCGCCATCACCATCCGCCTTGCGCGCGATCCCACCGACCTCATGCTGGTCACGGCCATTCGCTCCGCGGTCTATCTCGCCGAGCAGGATTGTCCGTTCGAGGAGGAGTTCGATGGCAACGACATGGTCGCCGCGCATTTCATCGGCTACATCGGCAACGAGCCGGCCGGTTGTCTGCGGGTAAGGTTCTTCGGCGATTTCGCCAAGGTGGAGCGGCTCGCGGTGCGGCACCAATATCGCCGCTCGCGCATCTCGTTCAAACTGGTGCAGGCCAGCGTCGACTATGTGAAGCGCAAGGGGTTCCGCAAGATCTACGGCCAGGCGCAGGACCGGCTGGTGGATTTCTGGGCCCATTTCGGCGCCAAGCCGCTCGGCCACAACCGTAAGATCACTTTCTCGGATTTCTCCTACACGGAGATGCTGCTGGAGCTCGAGCCGGGGCCGGACGCCATCACGCTGGACAGCGATCCCTATGTGATCATCCGCCCCGAGGGCGACTGGGACCGTCCGGGCGTGCTCGACGCCTCGGCGGGGCGGGCAGTGACGTCGCCCCTGCGGGACCTCGCTCTCGCCGATCGCCGAAACTGATGCAGGTCTGCGCAAGACAATGCCGGTCTCTCACGACAATCCGCTGGTCCTGGTCTTCGCGGACCTCCAGGTGGAATATCTGATCCCGGGGCGCCGCCACGTCATTCTCGACGGCGACGCCGCAATCATGCGCTGCCTGGCGTTGCTGGCGTTGTGGCGGAGCAATCTCTGGCCAGTGATGCATTTGAAACGCATCGCGGAGGCGGCGTGGTTCAATCCGTCATCCAGGCTGACCGATTGGATTGCGGAAGCCAAGCCTCGGCCCGGCGAGATGACGTTCGAGCACGCGTTGCCATCGGCTTACAGCTCCTCGCGCTTCGCCGATCATATGTCCAATGTCCGCAATGTGCGCTGCGTGCTGACCGGCTTTTCCCTCGACGAGACTATCCTGGCCACCGTCGTCGAGGGGTTTCATCGCAGCCACCGCTATCAGGTGATCACCGATGCCGTGGCCTGCCGGGAGCCGGGCACGGGCGAGGCGGCCGCCTACAAACAGTCGGTGGTGAATGTCATCGCCAACTTTGCTACACTCCAGTCCAGCGCCGAACTGATCAGGACCAGCGGTGCCGTCGCGGTTTAGGCAGACGCGATCGGCGGATGGATGGGGTGGGACATTGTCTCAGAAGGACGAGCTCAAGGAGCTGGCGAGCGACCTCTCGCGTGCCGTCGAGAGGGCGCGCCGGGTTGGTCTGCCCACGACCGTCTATCTGCTGTCCATGGCGCTGGTCGAGGTGAGGGAAGCCGCAGCCGAAGCGGACGGGAATAGCGACGGGCCGGCCTGAGCGCTGTGTCATATGCGGCGTTGTGCATCGCTGCCGCGCGCTTGCTGCCGACGAATTGGCGTTGCAAGTTTCGGCACATCGCAATAGCCAAGTAACCCGACAAATCAGGCGAACGATGCCGGCCGCGCCGGCCAGGTGATGACGTAAGGGATCCCGCAAATGTCCATGCTGCCGAATTCGCAAGAAGCCCGGGATGTGGCCTATCAGCTCCACGCCTATACCAATGCGCGCGCCCATCAGCAGGCCGGTCCGCTGGTGATCGAGCGCGGTGAGGGGCCATACGTGTTCGACGCGTCGGGCAAGCGCTATTTCGAGGCGATGGCAGGCCTGTGGAGTGTCGGGCTCGGCTTCAACGAGAAGCGGTTGGTCGAGGCCGCGCACAAGCAGATGCAGGCGCTGCCGTTCTATCACACGTTCTCGGCCAAATCGCACGGCCCCTCGATCGACCTCGCCGAGAAGCTGGTGTCGCTCGCGCCGGTGCAGATGAGCAAGGTGTTCTTCACCAATTCAGGCTCGGAGGCGAACGACACCGTTCTGAAGCTGATCGCCTATCGGTCGAATTCGCTGGGTCAGCCTCAGCGCAAGAAGATCATCAGCCGTATGCGCGCCTATCACGGCGTCACCATTGCATCTGCCAGCCTCACGGGCCTGCCCAACAATCACCGCTCGTTCGACCTGCCGCTGCCGAACATCCTGCACACGGGCTCGCCGCATTTCTACAAGGACGGTGCGCCCGGCGAGAGCGAGGAAGCTTTTGCGACGCGCCGCGCCGAAGAGCTCGACACCCTGATCCAGAAGGAAGGACCTGAAACCATCGCGGCCTTCTTCGGCGAGCCGGTGATGGGCGCGGGCGGCGTCATCGTGCCGCCGGCGACCTATTGGGACAAGATCCAGAAAGTGCTGAGCAAGTACGACATCCTGCTGATCGCCGACGAGGTGATCTGCGGTTTCGGCCGTACCGGCAAGATGTTCGGCTGCGAAACCTACGGCATCAAGCCCGATGTGATCGTGGTCTCCAAGCAGATCACGTCGAGCTACTTCCCGCTGTCGGCGATCATCATGAACGATCGCATGTTCGAGCCGATCGCCGACGAGAGCAACAAGATCGGCGTGTTAGGCCACGGCTTCACAGCGGGCGGCCATCCGGTCGGCTCGGCGATCGCGCTGGAAAATCTCAAGATCATCGAGGAGCGCGGTCTGGTCGCGCATGCGGCCGAGCTCGGCGCCTATATGCAGGGCCGCTTGCGCGAGCTCACGAGCCATCCGCTGGTCGGCGAGGTCCGGGGCGTCGGCATGATCGCAGCGCTCGAGCTCGTGCTCGACAAGGGCCGCAAGACCGCTGCCGCCACGCCCGGCGCCGTCGGCGGCATGGCGAGCCGCGTGCTGCAGGAACGCGGTGTGATCGCTCGCAACATGCTCGACGCCATCGCCATCTGCCCGCCGCTGATTAGCACCAAGACACAGATCGATGAACTCGTGGCGGCGATCACTGGCGTGCTCGATGACATGAAGCCGGAAGTGGCGAAGCTGCCGCAGGCGTAGGGGCTCGTTCTCTCCTCGTCGTCGCGAGGAGCCCTCGCGACGAAGCAATCCAGCCTGCCACTCGGAAAGACTCCGGTTGCGGACGCTTACGCGCGCTGAACCCCGATCACGCGGCCCTTCTCGATCGCGAGCGCCAGCTCGCCGCGCTTGAGCTTCAGCGCGGCATCGCCGAACAGCTCGCGGCGCCAGCCGCGCAACGCGGGGACGTCGGCTTCGTCGTCGGCCGCGATCTCCTCGAGGTCGTCGACGGTGGCGATCACCTTGCTGGCGACGGCATGGCGCTCGGCGGTCATGCGCAGCAGCACCTTCAACAGCTCGACGATCGCCGCGCCGTTGTTGTTGCTGCGTGGCTTCTCCAGCTTGGGCAGCGTCGACAAATCTCGCGCCAGCCCGCGCTGGACCGCCGCAACGATGTCCGCGCCCCATTTGGATTTCTCAAAGCCCTTCGGCACCGAGCGCAGATGGGCGAGCTTCTCGATCGTGTTCGGCGCGTGGGTCGCGATATCGCTGACGGCCTCATCGCGCAGCACTCGGCCACGCGGCACGTCCCGGCTTTGCGCTTCCTGCTCGCGCCAGGCGGCGACTTCCATCAGCACCGCGAGGTCCTTCGGCTTGCGCACCCGGGTCTTCAGCCGTTCCCAGGCCCGCTCGGGGTGGAAGTCGTAGGTCTTGGGCGAGGTCAGAACCTCCATCTCGATGGAGACCCATTCGCTGCGGCGGCGCTTCCTGAGGTCGGCGTCGAGCGCTGCGAACACGTCGCGCAGGTGCGTGACGTCCGAGACGGCGTAGTGCATCTGCTCCTTGGTCAGCGGCCGGCGCGACCAGTCGGTGAAGCGGTGGGTCTTGTCGGGGCGATGGCCGGTGACTTTTTCGACCAGCGCGTCATAGGCGATGCTGTCGCCATAGCCGAGCACCATGGCCGCGACCTGGGTGTCGAACACCGGATGCGGGATGATGTTGGCCTGGTGCCAGATGATCTCGATGTCCTGGCGCGCGGCGTGAAACACCTTCAGTACGCCCTCATTGGCCATCAGCTCGAAGAACGGCTTGAGGTCGATGCCCTCGGCCAGCGTGTCGATGACGATCGCTTCCTCGGGGCTGGCCATCTGCACCACGCACAGCAGCGGGTAGTAGGTGGTCTCGCGCAGGAACTCGGTATCGACTGTTATGACGGGGTGCTTGGCCAGCCGGCTGCAGGCAGCCGCGAGGTCAGCGGTGGTGGTAATCAAATCCATGAACGGCCCATGACACTTGGTATCAGCCGTTCTGCCGAAAGCGCTGTGATGTCAAGGGGCTCTAAGCGAATTCGAGCCTTGCATTTGGACCGGAATCGCCGTTTCCGACGGAAATCCTATTCGTAGCGGATGCGCTGAGAGGACTTGCGGGCGCAGGGGAGTGCCACCACGAGCACGCACATGGCCACCAATGCCAGACCCAGGAACTCGAAAACCAGCAAATCCACGACGGAATCTCCAGAAAGGTCGTTAGACTTGTCGGCTGTCCGTTGAGGGTCTGTTAATTCTCGTGGTTACCGGCGGCGGGCCGGGCGGGATGGTGGACGGGGGGTTAATGGTGGAACCGTCCAAACCGAATTCGGCGCCCCGCAGAACGGAGCGCCGATGTTCGATTGCCGTTGCATTCGGCCTTACGGCAGCTTCAGCGACGTCTCGGCGTTGTATGGCTTGAGCGTCTCATCCGCTGCCTTCTGGGCGGCGACCAGGGCCTCCTTCGGCTGCTTCTTGCCGTTGAGGACCAGCATCACCTCGTCCTCCAGGTTTTTGCGCACCGGGACGGTCTTGTAGGTCGCAAACCACGGTTTTGCGACGTCGAGCTGCTCGACAGCGGTCTTGGCGTCGGGGTTCTTGTTGAGGAAGTCGACCATGTCAGGCGTCTTGTAGGCGGCCATGTTGGGCGCGAAATAGCCGGTGGCGCGGCTCCACCAGGCGCTCTTTTCGGGCGAGGTCATCCACTTGATCAGGGTCCAGGCGGCCTTCTGCTTGTCGGCTTCGACGCCTGCCGGAATGATCAATGAGGCGCCGCCGATCGGCACTGCGTTTCGGACGTTGCGCGGGATGAAGGCGACCTTATAGTTGAACTTGGCGTTCTCGCGCACATAGGTCAGTGAGCCCGTCGACAGCATCATCATCGCGGCATTGCCCGCGATGAAGGAGGTGCTGACGGCAGGTCCCGGCGTGGCGCCGGGCGGGTGGACCTTGTATTTGCTGACGAGATCGCTCCACCAGGTCAGCGCGCCCAGCATCGAGGGTGTGTCGTAATAGACCTCGCCGCCGAACTCCTCGTTGTAGTACCGCCCGCCATTGCTCATAGTGAGCGTTTCCATCATCCAGCCGCAATAGTCATAGGCGCAGGGGATCGCGATGCCCCATTGGGTCACCTTGTCGCCGTCGCGTTTGGTGAGCTTCTTGGCCCAGTCGGTGAGCTCGGCCCAGGTCTGCGGCGGCTTGCTCGGATCGAGGCCGGCTTCCTTGGCCTTGTCGGCATTGATGTAGAGCAGCGGCGTCGAATTCTGGAACGGGACGCCATAGACCGAGCGGTTGATCACCGCGTTGCCGCTCAGCGCAGGGTAGAACTGGCCGAGGAACTGGCCCTTGCTGCTGCCGTCGGCGGCGATCAGGCTGTCGAGATTGGTGAGCTCGTTCTCGATCTGCATGTCGAGCAGGAAGTTCGCCGACATGATCACCGCGGCCGGCGGCTTGCCGGCCTTGATCGAGGCGCGCGTCTTGATCAGCGTATCGTCGTAGGAGCCGGTGTAGACGGCGGTCGCCTTGATGTCGGGGTGACCGTCGTTGAACTCTTTGATCAACGTGCTCATGTCGCGGGCGAGCTTGCCGTCGACCGGCACGGGGAAGAACAGCTCGATCTCGGTCGGGCCTTCGCCGGCGAGGGCCGGAAAGGCGAGGGCGCCCGCCATGGCAAGGCCGAGCATGAGCCTGCGGGAGAACAGCATCGACAAATCTCCTATTTGATGCCTGAGGTGACGAAAGAACTGATGAAGCGCTTCTGGAAGATCAGGAAGGTGATGAGCAGCGGCGCGATCACCATCAAGGTGCCGGCGGCGATGGTGCCCCAGGCCTGCGTGCCCTCCGCCGTCGCGGTGAAGACGGACAGGCCAACCGTGAGCGGCCGCTTGTCCGGCGAGTTGATCACCATCAGCGGCCACAGAAAGTCGTTCCAGTGGCTGGTGACCGAGATGATGGCGAACGCCGAGAAGCTCGGCAGCGACAGCGGCACATAGATGTGACGGATGCGCTGGATCAGACTGGCGCCGTCGATCAGGGCGGCGTCCTCGAGCTCGGCCGGAATCGCTTCGAACGCCTGGCGCATCAGGAAGGTCCCGAAGGCGGAGGCGAAGAACGGCATCATGACGCCGGCGAGCGTGTCATAGAGACCGAGCTGCGCGACGAGCCGCAGGTTCGGCACGATCAGCAGCACCGGCACCAGCATCAGCTGCATCAGGAACAGATAGAAGATCAGCGTCTTGCCGGCGAAGTCGAGCCGCGCAAAGGCGAACCCCGCGAGCGTGATCGTGACGAACTGCACCAAGAGGATGCCGGAGCAGATGATCGTGGTGTTGAGGAAGTAGCGCGGGAAATCGCCGATCTCCCAGGCATCCCTGACATTGTCGAGCGTGGGTTTCAGGCTCGGCACCAACTCGGCCATCAGATTGATGCCGTCGGCGGCCGGACGCAGCGTCGCCACGCCCATCCACAGGAACGGGATCAACCAGGCAAACGCGAGCAGCACGGTCAGCGCGAAGCCGAGCTTCGGCGTGATCTCGTTTCGCGTGGCGAGCGGGGCGTCCTTGTAGAGCTTGTCGATCAGCTTCATGCGCCGCCCTCCCGGTTCGCCATGGTCCGGAAGGACAGCGCGGTGAGGGCCATCAGGGCGGCGAGCGTCAGCAGCGTTGCCGCCGAGGCCGTGCCGATGTCGTAATGCTCGACCGCCTGCTGGTAGATGTAGAACAGCACAAGATTGGTGGCATTCGACGGGCCGCCCTTGGTCATGACGAAAACGTGGTCGACCTGCGTCACCGCGTTCAGCGTCGCGATCACGATGACGAACAGGAAGGTGGGCTTGAGCTCGGGCAGGATGATGTAGCGCAGCCGCATCAAGGGACCGGCGCCGTCGAGATGCGCGGCTTCCATCACGTCCTCAGGCACGGCCTGGAGGCCGGCCAGGAAGAACAGCATGTAATAGCCGGCGTTCTTCCAGATGGTGATGACCATAATCGCGTAGAGCGCGACGTCGGGGTCGCCGAGCCAGTTCGGCAGCACCGGCAGCAGGCGGCCGATGTAGTAGTCGAGCAGGCCGACATTGGGCAGGAAGATGAACAGGAACAGCGCCGATGCCGCGACCATTGGGATCAGCACCGGCAGGAACAGCGCAGCGCGCAGCGCGCTGGTCAGGGCATTGGTGCGCGCCAGCGCCAGCGCGAACAGCAGCGCAAGGCCGATGCTCGGAATCGCGGTGCCGACGGCATAGATGAGGTTGTTGACGACGGCTCCGGTGAAGGCGGGGTCGGCCAGCACTGCGGCGATGTTGTCGAGGCCCACAAAGCGAAGCGGCGCCTTCGGCGTGGCGCGCTGATAGAGCGCATCGATCAGCACGCGCCCCATCGCGCCATAGGTGAACAGGGCAAGGAAAATCAGGGAAGGCAGCAGCAGCAGATAGGCCGGCAGCGAGGCTTTGAAGCGGGCGGTGAACCGCGTCACGATGTGCAGGCGCGGCGGCGCCGATGCCGCGACCGGGAGAGCCGCGGGTTCAGCCAGGCTCATGTCACCGCGCCGGGAAATTGAGCGCATAGTCGCGTCCGTCCATTCCCGCAGGTGGGTCGAAGGGAAAGCGCAGACTGGTGTCGAGGAAGTCGTGGCTGTGCACGACGAGGTTTTCGCCGTCGATCAGCACCACGCCATAGGCCGGCGGCTCGTGGCTCGCCAAATGGTCGGCGGCATTGGCATCGAGCTCGAACCAGACCTGATGGTTGGTGCCGCGCAGCGTCGAGAACGGGATCTTGCCGTAGCTGCCGAAGATCGGCCGGTGCACATGGCCGAAGAAGAGATGGCGGATGCGCGCGCGATAGGGCGCGATCACTTCGGCGAACTCCGCGCTCTGCTTCAGCGCGATCTCATCCATCGCGCGGACGCCGACCGGGAAGGGCGGATGGTGCATGAACACGACGAAGGGCTGGTCGTCAGGCGCAGAGGCCAGCGTCTTCGCCAGCCAGTCGAACCGCTTGGCGCACATTTCGCCGGCGTGGCTGGTCTCGTCCAGTGTGTCCAGGAAGACGAACAGGCCATGCTCGGTAGCGCGGGTGCCCTGCACGAAACCGTTGGGATCGCGCGGTGCGGCCTTCAGGCCGTCGAGGCAGGCCACGCGCTTGTCGTGATTGCCGACCATGGCGATGTACGGGATCTTCAGCGCAGCCATCGCCTCGGCAAAATTGGCGTAGGAGTCAGGCTCGCCCCAATGGGTGAGGTCGCCGGTCACGACCGCGAACACCGCGTCGGACTGATGCTTGTTGATGTCGGCGATGGCCGCGTCGAGGCGGGCGCGCGGGTCGAGGCCATAAAGCTGCTGGCCCGGGCCCGCAAGATGCGTGTCGGTGAGGTGGATAAATTTGAATGGCATGCGCGCGTGTCAGGTCTCTGGGAGGACGGTCGCCTCCGGCAAGACGGCCCGCCAGCCGGTTAGAGTGCGAGTGTTTCAGTTTGATGACAGTGGTTGCCGACGCGGCAAATTGTCGGGCAGAACGGCTGCGGCGGTCAATCCGCTCATCTCGCGATGCGGTAGCCGCCCGAGTATGCCAAATCTCGAAAACAACCCCATGCACAGTAGCCGATGGTCGCCGGACAACCGGCTTGAACGCTGTTCGACATCCGTTGACACGTCGGGCAAAACAGCGGCATCATGGCATTATCGGAAAATCCGCAGAGCGGCGGTGCGTAGGGTGGATTGCGAAGCGCAATCCGCCTCTTGCTTTCCATTGTTGGAAGAAGCGGTGGATTACGCCTTCGGCTAATCCACCTACGGCACTGCGCTTCCCTCACGTCCCGCAGAATGTCTGCAGCACCCGCTGCTCCGGCAGCGGCGGATCGGCGTAGGCGGCGTAGTCCGGCTGATCCTCGAATGGCTTCGCCAGCACTTTCACCAATTCCTCGAACGGCGCGTAGTCGTCGTTGTTCACCGCGGCCTGGATCACGGCCTCGACGCGGTGGTTACGCGGGATGAACAGCGGATTGACAGCGTGCATCGCGGCTTGCCGCTCAGTTGCGGTCTGCGGCTCCAGCGCGATACGTACGCGCCAGCGTCCGGCCCACTCGTCGAACACTGCGGGCTCCATGAACTGTGCACGAACCTCGGCGCCGTCATCGCCAGCGGCATCGCCGAGCTTGCGGAAGGTCAGCGTGAAGTCGGCCTGGTTCTTGGCCATGGCATCGAGCAGGTCCTGGATCAGGGCCTCGTCGCCGTCGCGCTCCGTGAACAGGCCGACCTTCTTGCGCAGGCCGGCCTGATACGCGGCGCTGAACGTCTCGGAGAAAGCGCCGAGAATGTCCTGCGCTTCGGCGACCGCCTTCTCCTGGTCGTCGGAGAAGAGCGGCAGCAGGCATTCGGCGAGGCGCGTCAGATTCCACAGGCCGATGCGCGGCTGGTTGGCGTAGGCGTAGCGGCCCATTTCGTCGATCGACGAAAACACCTGGGCGGGATTGTAGGCATCCATGAAGGCGCAGGGGCCGTAATCGATGGTTTCGCCTGAGATGGAGCTGTTGTCGGTGTTCATCACGCCGTGGATGAAACCGACCAAGAGCCAGCGAGCGATCAGCTCGGCCTGGCGCGCGACGACGCCGGCGAGCAGGGCATGATAGGGCCGCTCGGCATGGAGCAGGTCCGGAAAGTGCCTGGTGATCACGTGATCGGCGAGCCGACGGATCGCATCGGTGTCGCGGCGGACCGCGAAGAACTGAAAAGTGCCTACGCGGATATGGCTCGAGGCGACGCGCGTCAACACCGCGCCCGGCAGCACGGCCTCGCGGATCACCGGTTCGCCGGTGATGACGGCGGCGAGCGAGCGGGTGGTCGGGATACCGAGCGCGTACATCGCTTCACTAACGATGTATTCGCGCAAGACCGGCCCGAGCGCGGCGCGCCCGTCGCCGCGGCGGGAGAACGGGGTGGGACCCGAGCCCTTGAGCTGGATATCGCGGCGGACGCCGTCTCTATCGATGACCTCGCCGAGCAAGATGGCGCGGCCGTCGCCGAGCTGGGGCACGAAATGCCCGAACTGGTGGCCGGCATAGGCCATGGCGATGGGGTCGGCTCCATCGGGAACTGTCTTTCCGGCCAGGATGGCCGCGCCTTCAGGGGTCTCCAGCATGTCGGGGTCGAGTCCGAGCTGGACCGCCAGCGGCCGGTTCAGCTTGATCAGCCGGGGCGCGGATACGGGGGTCGGCGCGACGCGGGCGAAGAAGCTGTCCGGCAGGGCCGAATAGGAGTTCTGGAAGGGGAAATGGACCGTCATGGGCTCAAGATAGGGCTGGAACGCCTGATGGCAAAGGCTTGGGCCCAAATGGCCCAAAAAGGGACCTTCGGGGCCCGAAACAGGCCCTTCCTTTGGTTGCCGCACCCGGTCTCGTCGGGTAAACCCTGCCGCAACTTCGGACCGGTCGTTTCAGGCGGTCCGATTCGTATCCTCCGACATTGATTTTGGGACGACCATGCATCGCTACCGGTCACATACATGCGGCGCGCTCCGCGAGAGCAACATCGGCGAGACCATTCGCCTCTCGGGCTGGGTCCATCGCGTTCGCGACCATGGCGGCGTGCTGTTCATTGATTTGCGTGATCATTACGGACTGACCCAGTGCGTGGTCGATCCTGATTCGCCGGCATTCTCGCTGGCCGAAAAGCTGCGCTCGGAATTCGTGGTCAAGATGGACGGCAAGGTCCGCCGCCGCCCCGAAGGCACCGACAATGACGATCTGCCGACCGGCAAGATCGAGGTTTACGTCAGCGAGATCGAGGTGCTGGGACCTGCCGGCGACCTGCCGCTGCCTGTGTTCGGCGACCAGGAATACCCTGAGGATATCAGGCTGAAGTATCGCTTCCTCGACCTGCGGCGCGAAAAACTGCACCAGAACATCATGACGCGCGTCGAGATCATCAAGTCGATGCGCCGACGCATGGAGGCGCAGGGCTTCTTCGAGTTCAACACGCCGATCCTGACTGCGTCCTCGCCGGAAGGTGCCCGCGACTTCCTGGTGCCCTCGCGCATCCATCCGGGAAAATTCTACGCGCTGCCGCAGGCGCCGCAGCAGTACAAGCAGCTGCTGATGATGTCGGGCTTCGACCGCTACTTCCAGATCGCGCCTTGCTTCCGCGACGAGGACCCGCGCGCCGACCGTCTGCCGGGCGAGTTCTACCAGCTCGACGTCGAGATGAGCTTTGTCACGCAGGAAGACGTGTTCGCGGCAATGGAGCCCGTCATCACCGGCGTGTTCGAGGAGTTCGCCAAGGGCAAGCCGGTGACGAAGGGCTGGCGGCGGATTCCGTTTGCCGAGGCGCTGCGCAAATACGGCAGCGACAAGCCCGATCTGCGCAACCCCATCGAGATGCAGGACGTCTCCGAGCATTTCCGCGGCTCCGGCTTCAAGGTGTTCGCGCGCATGCTCGAAGACCCCAAGAACCAGGTCTGGGCGATCCCGGCGCCGGGCGGCGGCAGCCGCGCCTTCTGCGACCGCATGAACTCGTGGGCGCAGGGTGAAGGCCAGCCTGGTCTGGGCTACATCATGTGGCGCGAAGGCGGCGAGGGTGCGGGTCCTCTGGCGAACAACATCGGGCCGGAGCGCACCGCTGCGATCCGCGCCCAGATCGGCACCAAGGAAGGCGATGCTGCCTTCTTCGTCGCCGGCGATCCCGACAAGTTCTGGAAGTTTTCGGGCCTTGCCCGCAACAAGGTCGGCGAGGAATTGAACCTCACCGACAAGGAGCGGTTCGAGCTCGCCTGGATCGTCGACTTCCCGATGTACGAATACAACGAGGACGACAAGAAGGTCGACTTCTCGCACAACCCGTTCTCGATGCCGCAGGGTGGTCTGGACGCGTTGAAGGACCAGGATCCGCTGACCATCAAGGCCTTCCAGTACGACATCACCTGCAACGGCTACGAGATCGCTTCGGGCGGCATCCGCAACCACGTGCCGGAAGCCATGGTGAAGGCGTTCGAGATCGCCGGCTACGGCGAGCAGGAGGTGGTCGATCGCTTCGGCGGCATGTACCGCGCCTTCCAGTACGGCGCGCCGCCGCATGGCGGCATGGCCGCAGGCGTCGACCGCATCGTGATGCTGCTCTGTGGCACGACGAATTTGCGGGAGATCTCGCTGTTTCCGATGAACCAGCAGGCGATGGATTTGCTGATGGGCGCGCCGTCGGAGGCCACGACGAAGCAGCTCCGCGAGCTGCACGTGCGGGTGAACCTGCCGCAGAAGTGAGGCAATTCGTCTCTCCCCGCCTGCGGGGAGAGACTCTCTCCACATGGTCTTTTCGAGCGCAGCGAAGCAATCCAGAGTCCCTCCGCGGAAAGATTCTGGATTGCTTCGCTGCGCTCGCAATGACGGTGAGAGAGTTGTGCTTCTCCTCTAAAGCCCCGTCGACGCCTCTATCCGGAATTGCGCCAGCGCGACGACCGGCTCGTGGTTCAGCGCGTCCATGAGCTGAAGCACCGGCAGCTTGCCGAGCGGGGTCAGCTTGATGGTCAGCGTTTGCCCTGACGTTTCCACAAAGCGTGCAAGCGCATCCACCGCCACTCTCGCATCGGGATTGGAGGCTGCGATCTTCTCGCCCTGTGCGCTGATCATCTCGACGATGGCGCTGCGGGCGGCGTCGCGGCTGACATTCTGGATGCGCGCGAATTGCGCCACGACGAGGTCGACGACGCCGCTGTCGCGCAAGGAAAGCTCGAGCGCGCCGGTCTCGACCTGCGCCGCCTGACCCATGGCCTGCGCCGGATCGGTCGTGAACAGGCCGCGCGGCACGTTGGCGAGCGCGAAGCGGGCCTGCGCCCGGGCGAGATTGCCGAGATCGATGGTCGCAGGCGCGAGCGCGAATGCGCCCGACGATTCCGTCCAGGCCGCGCCGAGGTCGAGATCGATCGCGAGCTTGTCGACGCCCGCCATGATCAGCAGCCGTTGCGCCGGATTGGCGGCATCGGTAGGGGCGACCATCTTGACGACCAGATTGGCCTTGCTCGGGATCGATCCGATCAACTGGCCCCAGTTCAGGCTGATCGTGTCGATGGTGACGAGCTGCCGCGTGTTCTTGTAGGGAAAGACCACGCCCTTGATCTCGGCGCCTTCCAGCACGCGGAACAGGCTCAGCATCTGCTCCGGCGAGGGCGTCTGTCCGGGATTGCTGAGGCCCGCCCCCAAGCGCACCAGAGTTGCTGCGCTGAACGACTTCAGCGCCAAGCGCTCCATCTTGAACTGACCCTGCGGGGCCGGTGTATCGACGCCCTCGATCGCGAATTCGCCCTCGCGGTATCTGATCGCGTTGACCTTTCCGGTCCCCTCCGGCGTGCCGATCGAGATCTTGCTGATCTCGGCCTTGCCGATGCGAAGACCCTCATAGATTCCGGCGATCTTCTCCAGCATTTCGCGCGACTGTGCCGGCGTCGGAACAGCCGATTGTAGTTGCGACAGCGCGTCAAATCGCTCGTCCAGCCGGAATTTCGACGGTTGCACGCCGACGTCCTCCATCACGAAGCCGTCGAAATCGAGACGCAACCCCTGAGCCGATTTGAGCGCGTAGGGACCGGCCGAGACTTGCCGGTAGACGCGACGATAGGTCTCGTCACTGTTGGTCTTGGGATCGAGCGCGGCGATGATCCCGGTCGCATCGAAATCGTTGACGATGATGTTGGACAGCTCGCCGGTCAGCTTGTCCGGCTTGCCTGGCTGCCTCACGTCGGCCGAGATGGTGGCGCGGTCCGCCTTTATCGCATCGATCTTGCCCTGCTTCAGGTTCTGGATCACCAATCCGGAATAGGTGATCTCGCCGCTGCCACCGGGACCGCTGCCGGAATCGAAGCTCATCGTCAGCGTCGGCGCAGTGAGCGAGGACGCTGTGACGCTCGCATACTGACCGAGCACGTAGCGGTAGAGATCGATCAAGGAGCCGTTCGTTGGTGCCGTCCCGATGTGAAGGGGGCCGGCATAGTCGCGCATCGTCAGTTGCGGAATCTTGTAGGATCCGTTCACCTTGGCCTGGCCGACCTGATCCAGCGCGACGTCGATGCCGGTGATGTCGATGCTGTCGGCCGAAAACCTGGTGTTGTCGATCTGGCGAACGCCGGTGCCCTTGATGCCAGCGATCTTGACCTGCGCCTGCGGCTGGCTGCCGGGCGTGACCGCGATGTCCTCGATGGTCAGCGTCCTGCTCATCACGTCGAAGCCGACCTTGCCGTGGTTCGCTTTGCCGCCACCGGCGCGCATCTGCTCGAACGCGGCCTCGACCTCGGCCCTGACCCGGTGCTGGACATAAAGGTTGAAGCCGAACCATCCGCCCGCCGCGAGCACGGCTGTCACGACCAGGCCGATCAGGATTCGCTTCATTCCCAGCTCCAGTTGTTCGTTGTGCGCTGCGCAACCTGGCATATTCGGGAAACGTCGCAAGGTCCAGGGAAAGCTAGCGCAATCAGACGTTTGACGACGCGCCCTGTTGATGTCGATGCAATCGGATGTTGCCACCGGGCCTTCGGCCGTGCTTGATCCGGTTTCCATGACCCGGAAATAACTGGCCGCTTGGACAGCTGCTCCGGATGAGGCATTTTGAGGCCGGTAACGCGAGGCAAGAGACCGCATGTCGTCCTATTCTGATGATCTCCACCAGGCGGCACTGGCCTATCACCGTCTGCCGCGCCCCGGAAAGCTCGAGATCCAGGCGAGCAAGCCGCTCGCCAACCAGCGCGACCTCGCGCTTGCCTATTCTCCGGGCGTTGCCGCCGCCTGCACCGAGATCGCCAAGAACCCGGCGGAAGCCGCGACCCTGACGACCCGCGCCAATCTGGTCGCCGTCGTCTCGAACGGCACCGCGGTGCTCGGCCTCGGCAATATCGGCCCGCTGGCGTCCAAGCCGGTGATGGAGGGCAAAGCGGTCCTGTTCAAGAAATTCGCCGGCATCGACGTGTTCGACATCGAGATCGCCGCCGACACCATCGAGCGCGTGGTCGAGACCGTGGCGGCGCTCGAGCCGACCTTCGGCGGCATCAATCTCGAAGACATCCGGGGGCCGGAATGTTTCGAGATCGAGGCGCAGTTGAAGGAGCGCATGAAGATCCCGGTCTTCCATGACGATCAGCACGGCACCGCGATCATCGTCGCCGCCGCCATCACCAATGGTTTGCGCCTGAACGGCAAGAAACTGTCGGAGGTCAAGATCGTGGCGTCGGGGGCAGGGGCCGCGGCCATCGCGACGCTCAACCTGCTGGTCTCGATGGGGGCGCAGCACAAGAACATCTGGGTCTGCGACATCGATGGCCTCGTGCATGAGGGCCGCAACACCACGATGGATCGCTGGAAGGCTGTCTACGCGCAGAAGACCGAGAAGCGCACGCTTGGCGACGTCATCGGCGGGGCCGACATCTTCATCGGGCTATCCGCACCGGGCGTGCTCAAGCCCGAGATGGCCAAGGCGATGGGCGAAAAGCCGCTGATCATGGCGCTCGCCAATCCGACTCCAGAGATCATGCCGGAAGAAGCGCGGAAAGTGCGTCCCGACGCCATGATCTGCACCGGGCGCTCGGACTATCCGAACCAGGTCAACAACGTCCTCTGCTTCCCCTTCATCTTCCGCGGTGCGCTCGATGTCGGCGCCAGCGCCATCAACGAGGAGATGAAGCACGCCGCCGTCGAGGCCATCGCGCAGCTCGCGCGCGAGGCGCCGTCGGATGCGGTCTCCCAGGGCAGCCTCGACACCGGCGAGGCGGGCGGCTTCGGGCCCGGCTCGCTGATCCCGAGTCCCTTTGATCCCAGGTTGATTCTCCGCATCGCGCCCGCCGTTGCCAAGGCGGCGATGGAATCAGGTGTCGCGACGCGCCCCATCACCAATTTCGACGAGTATCGCGCGCTGCTCGAGCGCTTCGCGTTCCGCTCCGGGCTCGTCATGAAGCCGATGTTCGCCAAGGCCAAGACCCAGCCGGTGCGCGTGATCTACGCCGAAGGCGAAGACGAGCGCGTGCTGCGCGCCACGCAGGTGGTGCTGGAGGAGAAGCTGGCGACGCCGATCCTGGTCGGCCGTCCCTCGGTGGTGGAGGCGCGCATCAAGCGCTTCGGCCTGTCCATCAAGGCCGGTAAGGATTTCGACCTCGTCAATCCCGAGGACGATCCGCGCTATCGTTCCTATGTGCAGTCCTATGTCGAGCTCGCCGGCCGGCGGGGCGTAACGCCGGATGCGGCGCGCACGGTGGTGCGCACCAACAACACGGTCATCGCGGCGCTCGCGGTGACGCGCGGGGAGGCGGACGCCATGCTCTGCGGCGTCGAGGGCCGCTATATGAGCCATCTGCGCCATGTCCGCGAGATCGTCGGCTTCTCGCCCGGCGTCAGCGACTATGCCGCGCTGGCGCTGCTGATCACCAGCAAGGGGGCGTTCTTCATCGCCGATACCCAGGTCCGGCCGAATCCGGGCCCGGAGGAGCTCGCCGAGATCGCCTCGCTGGCAGCGGTCCACGTCCAGCGCTTCAACATCAAGCCGAAGATCGCGTTCGTCTCGCATTCGGATTTCGGCAGCTACGACACCGACTCCTCGCGCAAGATGCGCCGGGCGACCCAGTTGCTGAGGGAGAAGCATCCCGAGATCGAGGCCGACGGCGAGATGCAGGGCGACACCGCACTTTCGGCTGCCGCGCGAAAAATGGTGCTGCCGCACTCCAAGCTCGAGGGGGAGGCCAACATCATGATCATGCCGAGCCTGGATACCGCCAACGTCGCCTATCAGATGATCAAGTCGCTGGCGGACGCGCTCCCCGTGGGCCCGATCCTGATCGGCCCGGCGCGGACCGCGCATATCCTCACACCGTCGGTGACCGCGCGCGGCATCCTCAACATGACGGCGGTTGCCGTGGTCGAAGCCCAGGAGCGGGCGGCCCGGCAGCAGCCGACGTTGTTTACGTAAGGGCGAGGTCCTGCTTTCCCTCTCCCCCCCTGTGGGAGAGGGGGGCTCGCCGAGGTAGCGGAGAGACGGGTGAGGGGTTCCTCCGCGAACGCCTCTCTTGATTGAAGTCGTGGAGCGAACCCCTTATCCGGAGCCGTAGCCGAAGCTCGCTTCGGCGTTGCCAGGTACGGCGGCCGAAGGCCGCCTACGTTCTCCCACAACGGAAGAAGGAGTCCGCCCACACCACCAATTTTGAATAAGTCCCAGGTTTCCATTTCCCCGTTTGAAAACGGCAATCGGACTCTCCATAATCCACAGGCGCACCCCGTGCCCAGTGTTTTGCCAAGAGGCCGACCATGCCAGCGTTCGTGACTTTCGGGCGGATCCTGTTCGCCGTGCTGTTCATCTACAGGGGCGCGACCAAGCTCTTCGCCATCCAGGCGACGGCGGATTTCATCGCCGGCAAGCTCGTGATCCCCGATGTGATCGCGCCCTACGCCAAGCAGGTCGAGACCGCGACCGCCATGACCACGCCGCAGCTGCTGGCGATCGCGGTCGGCGGCCTCGAGATCATCGCGGGGCTGATGATTGCGCTGAATTTCGGCGCGCGCTTCTTTGCAATGCTGATGGTGATCGACGTCGCGGCCTCGACGGTCCTGTTCTCTGATTTCTGGAATCAGGCGGCGCCCGAGAACGCGGCTGTTGTGATCGACGCGCTGAAGAATCTCTCGATCATCGGGGCGCTGTTCATGATCATGGGCTATGGCCGCGCCACGCGCTCGGCCGAGACGGCCTACGGGGACGTGTAGGCGCTAGTTGCGCCGCCAAGGCGTGACGGTCACATCATGCGCCGCATCGAGCAGATACGGCGCGGCTGGAGTCAATCCGTGTGACGTCAGCACCTCGGGCGGCGTCCGCCTGGGGACATCCCCAAAACAGCCCTCACCACCGGGCAACCGCACATGCGGGGCTTCCGACAGCCAGAACGTGTCGTAGCGGTCCATGAACATATCGAACACGGTGGGGCCGCCGATGACGGCGACCCGTCCCGAGGCGACATCGGCAAAGGCGCAGGCTTCCTCGAAGCTCGCATGCGCGGGATTCCACAGCGTCGCGTTCGGCATCTCCGGATCGACGGTGAGGGCCTTGATCTTGCGGGTCAGGATCAGCCGCTTGCGCTTGGGCGAGTTCGCCTGCGCCTCATAGGAGTTGCGGCCGTGCACGATCAGCGCGGCACCGTCGAGCGCCTGCTCGAAGAACAGCTTGTCGCCTTTGAACCTCAGACTGTCGGGCATGACATGGCTCGCGTCGGCAAGCATGCCGTCCGCCGAAACGATGACGTAGCCTTCGAAATGGAACGACAAGTGACGACTATTCGGAAACGGTCGTCACCACGGAATTGACCGGACGCGTGCTCACCGTCGGCAGCTTCACGTCCTTCATCAGTTCCTGGTCGTATTCGGGCAGCGAGGCGACCGGCGCCTTGGCGCGCATCGCCACGATCTTGTAGCCGCCGGCCTTGAGGCGGTTCAGCAATTCCGGCAGGGCTTCCGCCGTGTGCTTCTGGAAATCGTGCATCAGGATGATGCCTTTGCCCTTCTTCTCGAGCCCCTTCATCACGGTGTCGATCACCTTCTCGGGCTTCGACGCCTTGAAGTCGAAGGAGTCGATGTCGCAGGAGAAGATCGCGACATTGCGATTGCCGAGATAGGTGACCATTTCAGGCGGATGTTGCAGCGCCGGGAAGCGGAAGAACGCGGCCGGCGAGATACCTCCGAGCGCCCATTTCACGGCGCTGATGCCTTTCTCGATCTCCTCCTTGCGCTGCGCTTCGGACAGCTTCTTGTCGTTGAGGTTGGCGTGCGACCAGGTGTGGGTGCCGATGGTGTGACCGGCCGCGTAAACCTGCTTCAGGAGCTCCGGCTCGTAGGTGGCGTGCTTGCCGATCGAGAAGAAGATGCCGGTGGTGCACTGGTCGGCGAGCGCCTTCAGCACGGCGGGCGTGTTGCGCGGCCAGGGACCGTCGTCGAAGGTCAGCACGACCTCCTTGTCGCGCAGGAAGTCGAGCTCCTTGAAATGCTCGAAGCCGAAGCCGGGGCCGCCTGTCGTGTCGATCTCGACGGTACGGGCGACGCCCAGCGCGTTCGGATTGGTGCATGCGGCGCGCGCCGGCTGCGGCGCCTGCTGCGGCGGAGGCGGGAAGGCGGCGGCGTTCGGTTGCGCTGCGGGGGCCGCGGCTGCCGGAGCCGCAGCCGGTGTGGCCGCGGGAGCCGCCTGCGTCGCGGCTGCGGGTTTTGCAGCCGGGGTCTGCGACCATGCCGCGCCTGTCAGCGCAACGGAGATCGCGCTTGCCAAAATCAGTTTTGCCGCCACACGCATGGTGTTGTCCTCGAGATTGATCCCGTTGTTCCGCCGTGGCTTTTCGCCTCCGGCAAAACCCATCCTGCCCACAATATCTTCGCTGACCGTAGCCTAGATGGTGCTCCATCGCCATTGCAACGGCTGTTTGGCGCTCCACGACAATTGTGCCCAGCCCTGTTGCAGCCGGGCGCGTCAGCTGTCGGCCAACGCCCGGGCGATCGCGGTCTTGATGCGGGTGTCGGCCGGCTCCACGGCGGACGGAAACACCTCGGCGATGTAGCCGTCACGGCCAACAAGGTATTTGTGGAAGTTCCACTTCGGAACCTCCTTGGGGCGCGCCTCGGCCGCCCATTTGTAGAAAGGATGCGCTTTTGGTCCGACCACGACGGCCTTGGCGGCGATCGGAAAGGTAACGCCGTATTGGTGGTGCGCGGTCTCCGAGATCTCGCTGGTGCCGCCGGGCTCCTGGCCGCCGAAATCGTTGGAGGGGACGGCGATCACAGTCAAGCCGCGCTCGCGAAACTCGCTCCAGATCTCCTGCAGCCCCTGATATTGCGGGGTATAGCCGCAGAGCGAGGCCGTGTTCACGATCAGCAGCGGTTTGCCGCTGAAGGCGGCGAGGTGAATGTCGTCGCCTGATAGCGCGGGGAAAGAGAAGGCGTAGGCGGGCATCCGGCTCATTCCGCCATCGGCGCGTGCGCGCGTTGCCGAGGCAGCTGCTGCGAGCAGCGCCGTTGTGAGTACGGTTCTGCGGTTCAACATATGGCGGCGTCCCCCGGATGTGATCCGGGGCGAAGCTTACTCCGCCGTGGCGACTGGCCTGCTCAACACCGCGTTATCGTGGTTCCCGGCTCAGTAGAGGCGGACGATGAAGTCGGTGCCTTCGCCGGTTTCACCCTGGTTGATGCCCTGGTCGGACACGATGACCGAGCCGCCTGACGTGAGCATCTCGTTGATCTTGGCTATGGCGTCCGCAGGGATCGTGATCCGGTCCAGTGCCTCGGCCGGGCTGTCGGGCGTGATGACAGGCTTTGCGGCAACCGGGATCACCGCAGCGCCGCGCTGGCGGCGCAGCACGTGGCCATCTTCCTCGCGCGCGGCGGCGCGGACGGCAACGGGCAGCGACACCACCGACCAATGCAGCGCATTGGCATCGGTCTTGTCGGCTTCGGCAGTGAAGACATGGGTGCCGAGCGGCCGGTCGCTCGCAGCAATCGTCACGGGCACATCGAACAGCGGCGCGAAGTTCTGCCGCACATAGAGCTTGGAATCCTTGCGGCTAATGAACACCGCAATCTGACCGCCCCGCTTTGGCAGCTCCGGCTTCACCGACGGCGCGGGATCGGCGACGCGGGTCTGGTCTTTCTTCGCGTCCGGAGAAGCGGGTTGCGCGGGGGCCATGGCCGACGCGGCGTCGGGCTTTGGCTCGATCGCGGCTGCGTCGGCCTTGGTCGGCTCGGCATCCGAAGCCGCCTTGGGCGCTTCCGCAGCCTCGGCCGGCTTCGCTTCAGTGTTCGCGGCATCCGCGGGCTCAGCCGGTTCGCCCGCCTTGGCAGTGGCCGGGGGCTGCTTGGCCGGCTCGGAGGCCTCGGCGTTGACCTCGGCTTTGGCGCCTTCCTCGCGGATCGGGGCAGTGCCCGCGGTCGCGTCCGACATGACGACATGGCCGACCGTTGAGCGCAGCTCCGGCACGCCTTCAGCGCTGGCGGTTTTGGTTTCGACAGGCCTGGTTTCAACAGGCTTGGCGTCCGCGGCCTTGGTCTCCGGCGCGCCCTTGTCCGCCTTGTCGCCGACGCTGGTCGTCGGCTCGAGGCTTGCCGCAGGCTGCGGCGTAACGCGCAGCGAGGCGAGCAGCGGATGCGAGAAGCTTTGCGGTGTCATCTGGCCGGGCGATACGATCACGCGCGCACCCATCTTGGTCCAGTTCCACATCTTCACCGCGAACGCCATCGGCATGCGGATGCAGCCGTGCGAGGCCGGATAGCCCGGCAGCACGCCGGCATGCATGGCGACGCCGGACCAGGTGATGCGCTGCATGTACGGCATCGGCGCGCCGCTGTAGATATTGGAGTGGTGGAATTTGTGCTTCTGGATGACGCTGAACACGCCCATCGGGGTCGAATGGCCCTTCATGCCGGTCGACACCGGCGATTCCGCGAACACGCCGTTGGAGTCGTAGACCGTCACCTTCTGCCGGTCGATCGAGACGACGATGACGAGTGGACCTTGCGGCTTCGCGTTGGTCTCCTTCTCGACGCGCGACCCTTTCCTGGTCTTGGCGGCTGCCGCGCCGCGCTTCTGCGGCTTCAGGCGCGGCTCCTCGGGATACCGCTCCTGCCGTCCGTAGGCTCCGTCGGAATAATCGGGATAATAATAGAACGCCGCTTCCGCCTGACCAGCCGTACCGATCGCACCGGCCGCCGCCAGAATCGCGACCTGCCACAGCCGTGCCGACGCGGCTGAAACATGGGGCCCGTTCACGCTGTTCATTCCTCGAATCCGCATCCAATTCAGACATTAGTGTCGCAGAGGGGATACGCGTTCACCAGCACGGCAGTTCTGCGATCAGCGACTTTTGTTTTACACGTAGCAAAAAAGCCTCACGGAGCGGTAAACGCCGGCCGCGCCCGGCTTCCGTCATCTTCCTGATCGGCCGCCTCATGCCTACATTGCCAGGACTTGTTACCGGAGAACTTCATGTCATCTCGTTTCCCCGGTCTTTCCGGCATCCGCTTGAAAGGCCTTGCTTTATTCCTTCTCGCTCTGACCGTGCCCCTGGCGTCCGCATCCGCCGCCGACGAGCCCGATCTCATCTTCCGCCGCTCCACCGTGTTCAAATGGATGAGCCCGAATGACAAGCTCGCGACCTATGGTCTGGACGATCCTGAAGTCGAGGGCGTGGCCTGTCATTTCACGGTGCCGGAAAAGGGTGGGTTCAAGGGCTGGCTCGGTCTTGCCGAGGAGGTCTCGGACGTCTCGCTGGCCTGCCGCCAGGTCGGCCCGATCAAGTTCAGGGACAAGATGGAACAGGGCGACGACATGTTCCGCAAGCGCCGCTCGCTTTTCTTCAAGAAGATGCAGATCGTGCGCGGCTGCGACGCCAAGCGCAATGTGCTGGTCTACATGGTCTATTCGGACAAGCTGATCGAGGGATCGCCGAAGAACTCGACTTCGACCGTGCCGATCATGCCGTGGGGGCCGGCTGACGCGAACGTCCAGAAGTGCGGCGACTTCTTCACGCAGTGACGCGCTGGCGTTCACGCAGTACTTCGAGTTGCGCGGACGCTTGCTCCCAAGCTGGTTCAAGCCATCGCGCGCCCCATCTGAAATGATTGATGATTTCGGAGATTTGTTTCGTCGCGAGAGGGCGACGAAACAATTCTCATCCGGAACGAAATCATTTTGGGCTTTTGGCGCATCACGGGAGAAACCGCAGATGGTTATCAGGCTGACGACGACGACGGCACACCGCCGGCCCCGCAATCCGGAGACAGATCCATGCGTGCGCTCAGCTTCATCCTCGCTTTCGGCTTCGTGCTCGCCGGCTCCTCGTTTGCCGGCGCACCTGACGGTAATTTGCCCGGTATCGGCACCTTCCAGTACAGTGGCTCGCCGATCACAACCACTGCGCCGCAGCCGATCGTCCTTGCGTCGCGCTTCTGATCCCCAATAAGAAAATCAGCCGTCAAAGGCCATCATGTACCTTCGTCTCGGCGCTGCGGCGTTCCTGTTCCTTCTGACGATCAACTCCTCTCAGGCGCAGGTGCGCGCACCGAGCCGGTTGCCGGATGCGCGTAACGAGTTCGTGCGGCAATGTGCTCCGCGCATGCTCGGACGCTGGGAGCATCCGGAAGAGGTTTGCGGCTGCCTGCACGATCATGCCGCCGCCGTCGTCGAGGATCGCGACCTGCGCGAAGCACTGCTGCGCGGCATCAGCGAGACCGGTGTTCCGACCATCGAGACCGATTGGGTGCCGGTGGCGAAGCAAAGCGAGATCGGGGCGACCTTCACCAAGATCGCCAAGCCGACCCTGCAGTGCATGTTCGACCCCGCGAAGTCTTGAGCCGTCACCTCGACTTCGGGCCGAATCGCGCCACGCAATTGGCGGTTCGCACGACGCCCTTGTCCGTCATCTTCGATCCGCGCACTTCCTTCACCTGTCCGGCCGGACAGGTTCCGTCATCCACTTGCACGCGCTGGCCGAGCTTGAGGTCGACGATATCCTGCTCACGGCCGACTGTCGTTGCGGAGGCCATCGAGGCAAGGATGGTGGAGATCAGAAGCGCAAGGCAGGTTGCGCGGCCGAATGTCGTAGCGTCTGACATGATGAGAGGTCCCGGAATCAAGTGCCGCGATGGTAAGGAGCGGTCCGCGATTCTGATAGTCAACCTTCGTCACGCCCGACGATCCGCCCTGACTTTGCTGCGCAAGGCGGCGCGCGCTTCGCCGGCGAGCCGTTCGGCGGCGGAGACGAGGTCTGGAACCGCGTGCCCCGAGAATCCCAGCACGAAACCGGGCAAAGGGCGAGCCCGCGCATAGGTGTCGGCGAGCAACCAGCCTTCCGCGCCCGCGGCTAGCTTCGCCGCAGCCGCAATCGCTGGCGCAACCGACGGATCGAACCGCGCGACGAGGTGCAAGCCCTGTGACGGCACCGGGACCGACAGCGCACCATCTGACGTCGCTTCGAGCGTTTCGGCCAGCACGTCGCGTGCCTCGCGATAGAGTTTTCGTACGCGCTTCAGATTGGCCGCGAACGCGCCGGAGTTCAGCATGTCGGCGACGGCGCCTTCCATCAGCGTCCCGGGGAAACGATCGAGCGCAGCGCGTGCGGTCGTGACGTCGGCGATCAGGCGCTCGGGCAGGGCGCAATAACCGATGCGAAGGCCCGGAAACAGCGTCTTGGCGAACGTGCCCATGTAGATCACGCGCTGGAGCCGATCGATGCCAGCAAGCGACATCAGCGGCGCGCCGTCGTAGCGGAACTCGCTGTCGTAATCGTCCTCGAGCACGAAAGCGCCGGCCTGCCTCGCCCAGTCGAGCAGCGCGAGCCGGCGCGGCATCGACATCTGCACGCCCAGCGGAAACTGATGCGAGGGTGTGACATAAGCTGCGCGCGCGGACGGCGCGGCGGCGCGACCCCTCGCGACTTGCAGTCCGTCCACGTCGACCGGAACGGGCACAATGCGATAGCCGCACTGCGCCATGGTCCTGCGCGCAATGGGGTAGCCAGGGTCCTCGCACCAGACCTGATCGCCGGGCTTCAGGATCGCGCTGAGAACGATTCGCAGCGTGTGCAGCGTGCCTGACGTCAGCATGATCTGATCAGGATCGCAGCGCAGCCCCCGGGCCGACAGCAGATGATCGGCGATCGCTGCGCGCAATTCGCGGCTGCCGCGCGGGTCGCCGTAATGCAGATGTTCGCTACCGAAGGCCCGCATCCGCCGGCCGGCGAAGGCGCGAAAACGTTGTACGGCGCGCTCGTCAATATGAGTGCAGCCGAGCGCCAGCGCGCCTTGCCCGGCCGCCTCGACGATGACCATCGGCTTGTTTGCGGCTACGGCGCGTGCGGCAATGCGCGCGGCGACGAAGGTCCCCGAGCCGACGGTCGCTTGCGCAAACCCGTCGGCGATCAGACGTTCGTATGCCGTGACGACGGCGTTGCGCCGAAAGCCGGTCTGCTTTGCCAGCGTCCGCGACGGCGGCAGCGGCTCGCCTGATTTCACCAGGCCGGAGACGATCATCTCGCACAGCGCCTGATAGAGCCGGTGCGCCGAGGAGGCGCCGGCGGTGACGTGCGGGCCCGTCAGATCGAGCGGCAGCTCGGCTTTCCCAGGCGAATTGGTCGGAATTTTTTGCATGGAATTGGTACTATCGCAGACCAAATGCGCAGCTACAACGCTTCTGGAACTGTTCGGGGCATGACAGGAGCGGCCGTGAGCCAGATTGAAAGCCAACAGTCCTATCCGACGTCAGCGCGCAACCAGGTGAAGCGCCGGCACGACCGCGGCTTCTATGATCACGCCACCGTTCACCGCATCCTGGACTCCTCGATGATGTGCCACGTTTCGTATGTGATCGAGGGGCAGCCCTATTGCACGCCGACCTTCTTCTGGCGCGAGGGCACGAAACTCTACTGGCACGGCTCGAGCGCGAGCCGCATGCTGCGCAACCAGACCAAGGGTGAGCGGGTGTGCCTGACGGTCGCGCATCTCGACAGCCTTGTCCTGGCGCGCTGCGGCTTCAATCACTCCGCCGACTATCGCGCGGTCATGGCCTTCGGCACCGCCTATCTCGTCACCGACCCCGCGGAGAAGGAGCGGGCCGTGGTGGCCATGGTCGACCGCTTCTTTCCGGATCGCACGGCGAGCCTGCGGGCCAGCAGCACCCAGGAGGTCAAGGCGACCTCCTTCATCGCGATGGAGATCGAGGAGGCCTCCGCAAAGGTCCGCGCCAAGGGCGTTGCCGACGACGATGAGGACTACGGATTGCCCATCTATGCCGAGCGGATTCCGGTCCGCACCGTTCTCGGCGCGCCGGAACCTTGTTCGCGTCTGCTCGATGGCGTGAGCCGGCCTGCGACACTCAAGGGCTATTCGGAAGGGCGACTGCTCGAAGATGCATTGCGGGATGCTCATTTTCTCGAGTACCCGAACGGCTGAAATCGGCTAGCTTGCGCGCACAATTGATCACCGGATGCGCGGAGTTGCCCAATGAATGCCGAGACCCAGCAGAGGATTCTTGACGCGGTCGACGCCGGCTTCGAGGCCCAGCTCGCGACCACCCGTGATTTCGTCGCGATCCCTTCGACCCGTGGGGCGGAGGGGCCGTGCCAGGACATGATGGGCGATCTCCTGCGCGCGCGGGGTTACGAGGTCGACGACTGGCACATCAAGGTCGACGACTTGCGAGATCTGCGCGGCTTCGGACCGATCGAGCATGATTTCTCGAGGGCACGCTCAGTCGTCGGTACCTATCGGCCGACGACCGAGGCCGGCAAATCGCTGATCCTCCAGGGCCACTGCGATGTCGTGCCAGCGGGGCCGCTGGAATTGTGGGAAACCCCGCCGTTCTCGCCCATCATCAAGGACGGCAAGATGTTCGGCCGCGGAGCCTGCGACATGAAGTCGGGCACCATCGGCGCGCTCTATGCGCTGGACGCGATCAAGGCGGCGGGCTTCAGGCCGACGGCGCGGATTCACTTTCAGTCTGTCATCGAGGAGGAGAGCACCGGCGTCGGCGCCCTCTCGACGCTGCAGCGCGGCTATCGGGCCGATGCCTGCTTCATTCCGGAACCGACAGGCGGCAAGATGGTGCGCTCGCAGGTCGGCGTGATCTGGTTTCGCCTGCGGGTGAAGGGCCATCCGACGCATGTTGCGTTTGCCGGCTCCGGCTCCAATGCGATCATGGCGGCCTATCACCTTGTCCAAGCCCTGCAGAAGCTCGAGATCGAGTGGAATGAGCGCGCCAAGGCCGATCGTCACTTCCGGACGCTCAACCATCCGATCAACTTCAACCCCGGCATCATCAAGGGCGGCGATTGGGCCTCCAGCGTGCCGGCCTGGTGCGACGTCGATTGCCGCATCGCCGTTCTGCCTGGTTGGTCGGTCGCCGATCACCAGAAGGAGATCCTTGCCTGCGTCGCAGCCGCCTCGCGCAATCACCGCTTCCTCGCCAACAACCCGCCGGAGGTCGAGTGGTCGGGCTTCCTCTCGGAAGGCTATGAGCTGACCGATTCCGCCGCGCCGGAAGCCGCGTTCGGCAAGGCGTTCAACAAGGTCTATGGCGGTGCGGTCGAGGATCTCGTCTTCACCGCACTGACCGACACTCGCTTCTACGGACTGAACTGCGGCATTCCGAGCCTTTGCTTCGGCGCCAGCGGCGGCGCGATGCACGGCTTCAACGAATATGTCGAGCTGGACTCGCTGAAGAAGACCACCAAGGCGATGGCGCTGTTCATTGCGGAATGGTGCGGCGTGGAGAAGGCGTAGCAGCCGCAGTCGCACTCTCCGCCGTCATTGCGAAGGAGCCCGCGACAAAATTGCGTAGCAATTTTGCGCTGGTGCGACGAAGCAATCCAGACTGCTCCCATGGAGAAGGTCTGGATTGCTTCGCTTCGCTCGCAATGACGGACCGGGCCGTTAGACCCTCATCCTCGCGGCTCCTCCGTCAGGGGAGATATATTGCCAAGTCCTTTAAGCTTAAAATAAAGACTAGGATGCCGCCCTGACCGGTGGCAGACTGGCGCCCGGTTCGGCGAACGAGCCCCAGGGAGTCACGATGCGCGATTGGGATGATGCTTACGCCAATTCGGCCCATATCCCGGGCTCGGACAAGATGCCGGCGCAATGGGCGGAGCGGGCGGCGGCTTATCGCGCCGGGTTGAAAGGCTTTCGCCCTGATATCGCCTACGGTTCCGATGAGCGCCAGCGCTTCGACCTGGTCCTGCCGGATGGCGACAGCAAAGGTCTGGTCGTGTTCGTGCACGGCGGCTACTGGATGCGCCTTGCCAAATCGGACTGGACCGATCTCGCCGAAGGCGCGCGGCACCACGGCTGGACGGTTTGCTTGCCGAGCTACACGCTTGCGCCGGCCGCTCGCATCTCCGACATGACTGCCGAAATCACCGCCGCGATTGCGAAGGCGGCTTCGCTTGTCTCAGGGCCGATCCGGCTCGCCGGGCATTCGGCGGGTGGTCATCTCGTCACGCGCATGCTGTGCGACGACAGCCGGCTTGAGCCTGCCGTCTTCAACCGGATCCTCGGCACGCTCTCGATCAGCGGCCTGCATGATTTGCGGCCGCTGCTCAAGACGCAGATGAACGACACCTTGCGCATGACCATGGAGGAGGCGACGCTCGAAAGCGCCGCGCTGCACCTGCCGCGCGGACATGCGCCTGTCACCGCCTGGGTCGGCGGCAGCGAGCGGCCGGAATTCATCCGCCAGTCCGACCTGTTCGCCAACGTCTGGACCGGCTTCGACGTGCCGACGCGCCTCGTGATTGATCCCGGGCTCAACCATTTCACCGTGATCGATGGGCTCAAGGATCCGTCGTCGCCGATCACGGCGCGGCTGATTGGCCTCGACTGACTGTCGCAGGGATGATCGATCGAAAGGGCCTGTCATGACGTCCAGCGATTACGATCCCTCAAACGAAGGCGCCGAGACCGATTTCAGCCGGCGCATGTCCTACGGCAACTATCTGGCGCTGGATGCGATCCTCGGTGCCCAGCATCCGCTGTCGGAGGCGCATGACGAGATGCTGTTCATCATCCAGCATCAGACCACGGAGCTCTGGATGCGGCTTGCCATCCACGAGCTCAGCGCCGCGCGCCGGGCCATCGCCAGAGACGAGGTGCAGCCCGCGATGAAGATGTTGGCGCGCATGTCGCGCATCTTCGAGCAGCTCAACAACGCCTGGGATGTGTTGCGCACGATGACGCCCAGCGAATACACCCGCTTCCGGTCCCAGCTCGGCCAGTCCTCGGGCTTCCAGTCGCGCCAGTACCGGCTGATCGAATATCTGCTCGGCAACCGCAACCACGCCATGTTGAAGCCGCACGCGCACGATGTGGAAACGACCAGGATGTTGGAAGCCGAGCTTGCCACGCCGAGCCTCTACGATGAGGTGCTGCGGCTCGCCGATCGCAACGGGCTGAAGATGCCGGCCGCCGTGCTCGCGCGCGACGTCCGCGAAACCCACAGCTTCAACGAGGGCGTGCTGCAGGCCTGGCGTATCGTCTACGAGGCGCCGGAGACGCACTGGATGCTCTACGAGCTCGCCGAAAAGCTGGTCGATTTCGAGGATTATTTCCGTCGTTGGCGCTTCAATCACGTCACCACAGTCGAGCGTGTCATCGGCTTCAAGCGCGGGACCGGTGGCACCGGCGGCGTCAGCTATCTCAAGCGCATGCTGGAGGTCGAGCTGTTCCCCGAACTCTGGCGCGTCCGGACGATTTTGTAGGGCCCGACATGACCCAGCTTCGCGTCTATGACGACACCAAAGCGCTGTTCCGGCTGCCCGACGGCGTGATCTATCTGGACGGCAATTCGCTGGGCGCGCTGCCGCTTGGCGTCGCCGAGCGCGTCAACCGCGTGATTACGACCGAGTGGGGCGTTGAGTTGATCCGCGCCTGGAACACCGCTGGCTGGTATGCCCAGCCGCGTCATGTCGGCGATCGCATCGCGCGGCTGATCGGCGCGGAGGCCGGGTCCGTGATGGTTGGGGACACGCTGTCGCTCAAAGTCTATCAGGCGCTCGCGGCCGCGCTCGACATGAACCCATCGCGCAAGGTCGTCCTGTCTGACACAGGCAATTTCCCAACCGATCTCTACATGGCCGAAGGCCTGATCGCGACGCTCGGGCGCGGCCATCAATTGCGGCTTGTGGCGCCGGAGGAGATCGCGGCTTCGCTCTCGGAAGAGATCGCGGTGCTCTACATCACCGAGGTCGATTATCGCACCGGCCGCCGTCACGACATGGCGAAACTGACGGCGAAGGCGCGTGCGCTCGGCATCGTCACGGTGTGGGATCTCGCGCATTCGGCCGGCGCGCTGCCGGTCGATCTTGCCGGTTGTGGCGTCGATTTCGCAGCCGGCTGCACCTACAAATACATCAATGCCGGGCCGGGCGCTCCGGCGTTCCTTTACGTCGCGCCACATCATGCCGGTGGCGCGCGCGTCGCGCTGTCGGGATGGATGGGCCACGCAAAACCCTTCGCATTCGAGCTTGGCTACGCGGCGGCCGGCGGTGTCGAGCGCATGCGCGTGGGCACGCCGCCGGTGCTGGCGATGGCAGCCCTGGAGGCTTCGCTCGATGTCTGGGATCACGTCGACATCAGGGAGGTCCGCGCCCGCTCGCTGGCGCTCGGCGATCGCCTGATTGCCGAAGTCGAACGCCGCTGCCCATCTCTGAGCCTTGTAACCCCGCGTGCACACGAACGCCGTGGCTCGCAAGTCTCCTTCGCCTTCGAGGGCGGTTATGCCGCGATCCAGGCCTTGATCGCGCGCGGCCTGATCGGCGATTTCCGCGCGCCCGACATCATGAGGTTCGGGATCACGCCGCTCTACATTGGCGAGAGCGAGATCATGCGGGCAGCCGAGATCATCGAGGAGGTGATCGCGGGTGAGGTGTGGCGCCGGCCGGAGTATCAGGTCGTGAATGCGGTGACGTGAGGAGGAAATGTCTCCCCATGACACGGGAGAGACGCGAGAGCGCTCTCCACGGGAGGGCCGACATCACAGCAGCCATGACCTCTGACGTCATTGCTTTGCCGCAGGAAGCCTTTCACGGTGAGACACCAACGAATTGGGAGAAGATCTGATGACGCCGCTCGAGAAAGTTAAAGCGATGAAGATGCCGTTCGCCGAGCTCAAAGGCGTCGAATTCGTCGAGGCCGAACAAGATCGGGTGGTGGCGCGGATGACGGTGCGGCCGGACCTTTGCACGCTGTATCACACCATCCACGGCGGCGCGGTGATGGCGTTCGCCGATTCGGTCGGGGCTGCCGCGACCGTCATCAACCTGCCGGAGGGCGCCAAGGGCACGACCACGCTGGAGAGCAAGACCAACTTCATCGGAGGCGCCAAGGAGGGCACCATCGTCATCGCCACCGCCACGCCTGTTCACCGGGGTCGCCGGACCCAGGTCTGGACCACCCGGTTGGAGACTGAGGACGGCAAGCTGGTTGCCTTGGTGACCCAGACACAGCTGGTCCTGTAAGATTACGGGGGCTTGATTTTGTTAACGAATTGGTCGCTCCCCGCGCTTGAAACTTGAGGCAGGTTCCCGCCTTGAAAAATTTGGTGCGACGCACAATATTGGGCGCCTAGGGATTCGAACGCCTCCTCGAGGGACACCAAGAGGAGTTTTGACGTGGTACTTGAAGACACCGCCCAGGCAACATCCGTTCCCGGCTATGTGCGGACCTTGAGCCAGCAGGAAGAGTTGCCGCTGTTGCGCGATCACCTGCTGCGGCTCGATGCCGAGAGCCGGCACGACCGTTTCAACGGTTTTCTCGACGACAGCTTCATCGAGCGTTACGCCGCCCGCTGCGCCGAGGACGGCACTGTGATCGTCGCCTACATCGTCGACGGCGTGGTCCGCGGCGCGGCCGAGCTGCATCCGCCGGAGGGGGATTCGCTGCCCGAAGTCGCCTTCAGCGTGGAAGCCTCAGCCCGCCGCCAGAATGTCGGCACCTTGCTGTTCAGCCGCCTGATCGCGGAAGCGCGCTGGAAGGGCTACAAGAGCCTACGCGTCACGACGGGTGCGGAGAACCATGCCATGCGGGCGCTCGCCAAGAAGTTCGGTGCGCATCTGCAGTTCCGCCATGGCGAGTCGACCGGCACGATCGATCTGACCAAGGCTCCCGAGGACGAGCTTGCCGATCTCGCCGCCGCACCGTTCAAGGCCGGCCGCGCGCTTATCAGCTTCAACTCGACCTGCTGGAAGCTGATCTCCAGCATGTACGGCAATCGTGCAGCGTGAGACTAAAGGCCTGAATCAAAAAGCGGACCGGCTCAGGCCGGTCCGCTTCTTCAATGAAGCGATGGGAATGAGCGCTTAGGTGCCGGTGCGCTTGTCGTTGCCGAAGCGGCGAACGACACGGCGTTCGACCACAACCGAGCGCTGCGCACCCTGTTCGCCGGCAATCACCCGCGTGGCGGTGATGCGACCGTTGGTGCGAGCCTGTTTCCTGACCTCGGCCTGAACGATCTCGATGGGCATCCCCATCAGAGCGGCAGCGATCTCGGCCTGTTGCTCCTGGTCGTCGGTGATGCCGACAGCGGCGAAGATCGCCTCATCCAGGGTCGGCGGGTCATGGCGGACGCGCCGCGTGCCGTACTTGGTATTCCAGTCTGCGCTCATAAGGGCCTCGTTTCGATGCCGGGATACCTAGTGCGATCAATGTTGCATTGCAATATGAAATCAATGTGGCATCTCAGCTATGCAACGGTTTGGCGTCATGGCGGTGACGAGACACCGGCATCGACCTCGATCCGCTGTTGGGGCCAGCGTTTCAACGCGGCGAGTCCTGCCTGGGTCAGTCGATAGATTCCCCGGTCGGCTCGCTCGAACCAGCCATACACATTGTTAAGCAAGATCTTGCCGGCGTCGGGACAGCGCTCGCGCAAATCGCGCACGCGCCGCGGGCCTGCCGCGAGTTCTGACGCACAGGTCAGCGCCTGCTGCCGGTAGGCCGTCATGATCGGCGCGCGGGTGCTGCCGCCGAGCACGGGATCGCCCTGGCGGCGCTGATGTTCGGCAACGAGGCGCGAGCGGGTCTTCGGGTCGCGGCGCGGAGCTGCCGTCGGCGGCTTCACCAGCACCTCGACCTGACCCTTGTCGGTTACCCCAAGCATACCGAAACCGAGGCGACGACAGAGATTGCGGTAACGCGCATCACTCTCGCGTCCCTTGCCGCGGATCGACATCTTTGCGGCGATCCAGATCTCGTCGCCCGCCGGCGCGCGATCGACCGCCTGCAGGATCAGTTCGAGATTGAACGCGAGCTTCAGCTCGCCAATCACCACCACTGGCGGATTGCCGGCGCTGAGGCCGACAAGATCGCAGCCGCGAATCTCGCCCTTCACGTCGAAGCCGAGGCCTTCGAGGAATCGTTTGACGGGGAGGTAGAGCGCGGTTTCCAAGGGAGTTTCCGATCGGAGAATCAGTTGCCGTCAGTCTAGCCCGGATCAGACTCCGGGCTGACCGGCATTTGCCTGGACGCCGTCAGGCCAGCTATATCCCCGCGTGGCGAACAGGGCGCTTGCAACTATGACGATCAGGAATGGGCTCTATCACATCCGGATCGCGTTTCTGGATAGTGTCCAGGGCGGCAATCAGGGTGTCATGGTGCTGCACGACGGCACCATGCGCGGTGGGGATTCGTTTTTCTTCGCCTATGGCAGCTACACGTCCGCCGACGGCAAATGGAAGGGCGAGCTGACCAACGAGGAGCATTCGCCCTCGTTCGACGAGCGCCCGGTGTGGGGCCGCAAGGTCGTGACCATCGGCTTCAGCGGCACCTATACCGACGAGACCGCTTACGGTGAGGGCATGGCGCTTGCCGGCAAGCAGAGCATCCGCTTCAAGGGCAATCTGCGGCTGCTGGTGCCGGATTGATCAGACCCGTCCGCTCACCGGAATGAGCGCGCCGGTGACGCCGCCTGCGGCGTCGCTGACGAGGAACAGGATCACCTCGGCGAGCTCCTGCGGCGTCACCCATTTGGTGAAATCCGCTTTCGGCATGTCGGCGCGGTTGGCCTTGGTGTCGATGGTCGACGGCAGCACCGCGTTGACGGTCACCTTGCCTTTCCATTCACTGGCCAGCGCCTCGGTCAGGCGATGCACGCCTGCCTTCGATGCCGCATAAGGCCCCATGCCGGCGCCGGCCTGAAGCGCGCCCATGGCGCCGATATTGACGATGCGGCCGGCGTTCGAGGCGGCAAGATGCGGCAGCGCCGCGCGCGAGGTGTTGAGCGCGGTCAGCAGGTTCAGCGCATGCATGCGTTGCCAGGTCGTGATGTCGCCATCGCCGACGGTCTCATAGGCAAAGCCGCCGGCGATGTTGACCAATGCGTCAAGTCGGCCGAAATGCCTGGCGGCAGCCTCGACGGCCGTCTTCGCCTGCGCCGCGTCGGACAGGTCCACGCCGCCGATCTCGATGCGTTCAGGCGTCGCCGGCATTTGCGAGGCCGCGTAATCGATGCCGGCGATCCGCGCGCCGCGCGATACCGCGATGTCGGCGACCACCTTGCCGAGCGCGCCGCGCGCACCGGTCACGATCAGAACCTTGCCTTGCATCATCGATCTCCCGGCGCGGGCGCCTCATGATTGAAGATAGCGCGCCTTCAGCGCGGTGCGCTCTGCTGTGCCGAGCTTGAGGCCCTCGCGCAAGTAGGTTTCGACATCACCATAGTCGCGACGGACGGCTTCGAATGCGGCATCGAGATAGGAGGCGTTGACCGAGCCGATCGCGTCGAGGACATCGGCCGGCAGATCGGAGACGCTCGAGACGTCGCGCCTGTAGTGACGGTTGGTCAGCAGATAATCCTCGGAAATGACGTCATCGGGCACGCCGAGCGCATGCAGGATCAGGGCGCTGGCAAAGCCGGTACGGTCCTTGCCGGCGGTGCAGTGGATCACGAGCGGGGCACGGTCTTCCAGCAGATGGCCGAACAGCGTGCGGAAGCTGTGCGTGTTGTGGCGGACATAGTTGCGATAGGACTCGCGCATGAGTTCGAGCGCGACCGGTCCGGTCAGCGCGCCCCTGGCGAGCTCGGCGCGCAGGGAAGCCACGACCGTCGGCTCGATCGGCAACGAATGCACGGTGATCTCGTTCACGACGCAGACGCCGGCCGTGCGCTCCTCGACGCCTCGGAAGTCGAACGCGCTTCTGACGCCGAGTGCGCGGACGATCTCGATGTCTTCTGCGGTGAGCTGGCCGAGATGGTTGGAGCGGAAGATGTGGCGCCAGCGCGTGGTGCGGCCGTCGCTTGTCGCGTAGCCGCCGAGGTCGCGAAAATTGCTGGCGCCTTGCAAGGCGAGGTGACGGGAAGGGGAGTGTGACATGGGCCCGGCCTGAATGATTGGGATCAGCTTTTGTTTTTATCCCGGCTGCGGATCATTGCAGACGACCTGTCCGATGCGGAATCAAAAAGGGTCGAAACATCGTTGTTTCGACCCTTCTTAGACTTCCGCCGGGCGTTTGTAGCACGCGACGGTCCTGGACCAGACCGGCATTAGCGTTCCCATTTGGGCTTTGCTTCGTCGACCGCGTCCTGGTGATACCAGCTATCGCTGCAGATCGACGCGTTCTCGGGAAGCGAAGCGTGATCGGCGGGAAGGCGGGTCTCGCTGTAGCGGCGCCCCGCGAGAGCCGCGCGGCCCCCGACAGGGAATTGGTAGATCGTCGCAGATCCGTGACTCAGACCATTGTTCATCATTGCGATTGCTCCTTGGTCGAAGCGCCTTGGCCTCCATGGTGCGCCCGACTCCTTCTGATGTGGTTACTGGAATCCCCATATCGGCCCCGCACTCCGAAAAGCAAAGTGCTGAAAAGGAGATCAGTTTCCGCCTAATTCTTGAGCAGATGGCTGTCTGCACCCCCTAAGGCACCGTGTCGATGACCAACGTCTGTGCCATTGCAAAGGTTGCTGGGCATGTCCCGCCGCTTTGCGAAAGTTGCCGGACGTTGACGCATGTTTCATCGGCAACCTCCGGCAGGAGCCTGCCTGCTCCAGAATCGGGCGATTTCCGCGGGAATATTGCAGTGCAGCTTCACGCGAAGGTGCGCTCCTATGCCGCATGCGGCGGACCGCTTAGGCCGCTGTGGAAAACCCTACGCGCTGCGGCCTTTTGGCACGCAAAATGCTTATGGAGAGCCGGCCGATGATGGCCGGGTACAAACGTGCGGGGGGCTCTCAACCCCACCTTTCGCATCATCTACAGAGAGGCTCAATGACCAAGTACAAGCTCGAGTACATCTGGCTCGACGGATATACGCCGACTCCGAACTTGCGCGGCAAAACCCAGATCAAGGAATTTTCGTCGTTCCCGACGCTCGAGCAGCTTCCGCTCTGGGGTTTCGATGGCTCGTCCACCCAGCAGGCGGAAGGCCACAGCTCCGATTGCGTGCTGAAGCCGGTTGCCGTGTTCCCGGATGGCGCCCGTACCAACGGCGTGCTCGTGATGTGCGAAGTCATGATGCCTGACGGCAAGACCCCGCACCCCTCCAACAAGCGCGCCACCATCCTCGACGATGCCGGCGCCTGGTTCGGCTTCGAGCAGGAATATTTCTTCTATAAGAACGGCCGTCCGCTCGGCTTCCCCGAGTCCGGCTATCCGGCGCCGCAGGGCCCGTACTACACCGGCGTCGGCTATTCGAACGTCGGCGACGTCGCCCGCAAGATCGTCGAGGAGCATCTCGACCTCTGCCTCGCTGCCGGTATCAACCATGAGGGCATCAACGCGGAAGTCGCGAAGGGCCAGTGGGAATTCCAGATCTTCGGCAAGGGCTCCAAGAAAGCCGCCGACGAAATGTGGATGGCCCGCTATCTGATGCTGCGCCTGACCGAGAAGTACGGCATCGACATCGAGTTCCACTGCAAGCCGCTCGGTGACACCGACTGGAACGGCTCCGGCATGCACGCCAACTTCTCCACCGAGTACATGCGTACCGTCGGCGGCAAGGAGTATTTCGAGGCGCTGATGGCCGCCTTCGACAAGAACCTGATGGACCACATCGCCGTCTACGGCCCGGACAATGACAAGCGTCTGACCGGCAAGCACGAGACCGCGCCCTGGAACAAGTTCAGCTACGGCGTGGCTGATCGTGGTGCGTCGATCCGCGTTCCGCACTCCTTCGTCAACAATGGCTACAAGGGCTATCTGGAAGACCGCCGTCCGAACTCGCAGGGCGACCCATACCAGATCGCTTCGCAGATCCTAAAGACGATCGCGTCCGTGCCTGCCGACAAGAAGGCCGTCGCCTAAGGTCTCTCCGCCCGGACCGGAACACAGGCCCGGGTGGCTTTCAATCCGCCGGAGCTGGAAAGGCTCCGGCGGATTTTTGCTGTCCGATGAAACCGTTGTTGTCGGTCTGGCCGCTATGTCGGCGCGAAGCCTGTCCATCACGGCCCAAACCGGGATAGAGTGCCTGCAAGATGCGCGCGAGCCGGGGGCACGGCTGGTGTTTGAAGGCTTCTACAAGGTGCGATTTCAGCTCGGCGACAGCGTCGGCCGGAGCGTGATGCATGCCGGCAATGGCAAGATGCTCGGCGGAAATTCGGCGTTCGCCCATATCGGCACCTATGAAAAGACCGCAGACGGCGTCGACATCGTCATCAAGACCGTCCGCCACAACCCCGATCCGAACTACCGCGCGATGGCCGGCACCGATGATGCGACGCTGATCGCGAGGGGTTTTGCTGACGGCGATCTCTACCGCTTCAAGGGCGAGTTGAAGGAGCTGCCCGGCGTGCCTTTCCAGTCGCTGATGACGCCGATCGCGGAGGAAGAGGTGCCGATCGCCGGCGGCGTCGGGGAAGGCAGCATCACCGACGGGCTTTACTCGGTCCACCTGCGCATGCTGGACGGCCTCGACGGCGGGCTGACCGGGGTCATGCTGCTCAACCGCGGCCGGATCCTTGGCGGCGACGCCTCGTTCTATTATCTGGGCAGCTACACCGCCGCGAACGGCCGCTGGAAGGGCCAGATCCTCAACCAGGAGCACACGCCCGCCAGGGACGATCCGGTGTTTGGCGGCCATGAGGTCGGTATCGGCTTCTCCGGCGCCTATGACGGCGAGGGCGCGGTGCTGGAAGCAACGGCCCTTGCGGGCAAGCGCAGCCTGCGCCTGACCGCCGTGCTCAAGCTGATGCAGCGCGCCTGATCGCTGCAGGGATATCGCCATGGAAAAGTTCGAAGGCTCTCGGCGCTCGGCCTGATGGGCGCGATGCGCAACCTGTCCTCCGCATTCGAGATCGCCAGCGGCATTGCGGTCGACGCGGACGTCGCGCCGAGTCTGGCGCTGCTCGAGCGCCTGTCAGGGCTCGAGCCCTGAACCGGAACCTGCCGGGGCAGTCACCGTTGACATCGCAGCAATCAGGAGGCGCAAGCATGATCCGCAAACTCGCGTCAGGCGAATACCGGCTCTATTCGCGCAAGGTGAATCCCAAGACGGGCAAGCGCCGCAATCTCGGCACGTTCAAAAGCCGGGCGGCGGCCGAGAAGCACGAGCGCGACGTGCAGTATTTCAAGCGTCACTGACGCCGGCGTCGAGCCAGGTCATCGCGATCCAAACCGTTGTTTGGCGGCTTCGCTGACCGGCGTGTACAGTCCCACGAGCGTTCCTTCGGGATCACGAAGCTGAGCCGCGAGGTTTCCCCAAGGCATCAGCTTTGGCGCGTGCACCACCTCCGCCTGATCTCTCAATCTCGCAAACTCGCTCTCCACGTCATCGACTTGGAATTCAATGATTGCGGTTCGATTGGCCGCAGGCTCCGCGCTGCCCGCCTGAAACAGCGCGACCGTCTCGACGCTACCGAAGGCGAGCGTTGCCGAAGGGGTGACTATTTCGGCGAACACAGGCGCCAGCCACTCCGCCGTTTTGCCGGTCACGTTCTCGTAAAAGCCGACAAGCGCCTTGATGTCGGCAGCAATCAGACGGGTCGAAGCAAGTTTCACGCGATCTCCCGGGGTTCCGTATGGCTATCTTGCGAGGACCGCCTCGTAACTCCGCGCTGCTGACAGCGCCCTGTCAGCAGTCAGCATCGATGTAGCACGCACAGATTTCGTCGGCACGAGCGGCTCTGGCGCGGCAGCCTCAATCCTCCCAGACCAACTCTCCGCAAGATCGGCACTTGTACACGCGAATGAAGCGCGTCGTTTCAATGTTCCAGATCTTGTCAGCCAGGTCGAGCGGATGGCGGCATTTGGGGCAGCGATCCGTCACGGGCGGGGGCGATGCGGACGAGAGGGGTGAAGACATGGGTGCGGCTCTTTTCCCAGAGACGCATAAGCTTCGCCGTCGTTCCAAAAAATTGGAGTCTGCGACGCAAGACGGGGCAGCTCATGCCGAGCGCATGCGCGCGGTCTGAGTCGTGACGCGAGCCACGAGGTAGCGCCGTTGTTTGGAACGATCAGGGCTGCAGGACGGTTACGCGAATCTCTCAACCAAGGAGTACGCTCATGAAATCAGCCCTCGCTGTGGCAACAATGCTGGCCTTCCTCGGCTCGCCCGCGCTCGCGCAAACCACTGCTCCCGCCAACAGCTCGCAGATGGATGCAGCATCGAGCAAGAACGATCAGCGCAGCCCGGCGGATGCCGCGCAGAACAACAGTCAAACGCAGGATGCCGATGCAATTCAGAAAATCCGCCAAGATCTGCAGAAGGCCGGCTTCACTGATGTGAAGGTGGTTGCCCGGTCGTTCGTCGTGCAGGCCAAGTCGAGCGACGGCAACCCGGTGCTCATGACAATCGGTCCGCACGGGATGTCGGTGTTTGAAGCCATGAGTGGACCAGGGAATTCAGGGACAGTCGGCATGGGGTCTGCTCCGGCGGGCACACCCGGATCCAATCCGTCTGCTTCGCCGAGCCAGAATAGCGGCTCCGCCAACACCCAGCAGGGCGGATCTCAACAGTAGCGAGGGCGGCCGGTGAGAGGGGAGCCGGGCTGCGTGCCGATCGTGCAGTCCGGCATTCCCAAAGCGCGGCTTCGCGTTCGCGTGGCTCATCGAGGAACGTCTCCACCTGTTCAAGACCATGATCGCGGCTCCGCCGGATCTGGGTGCGACGGGTTGAAGCGCGCATCACCTGAATGGTGGTTTCAAGAGCGCAGTTCGCAACGCAGCATGTCTGATGATCTGCCCAGGGTCTTTCGATCCCGCCAGCTTAGAATCGGCCGTTCGAAGTAATGGTAAAGCCCGGCGGCCAGGATCAGGCAAATGCTTGCATAGAGAACGGCTGACATGAGCGTCGCCACTGAGGCGTGCGGCTGCAGTCGCCAGAGCGAATGGATCACGATGATCACGGGAAGATTGATCAGATACAGCGAGTAGGACCATTTCGATAAGGCGGTCACGCTCGCCGTCCCGTATGGGAGCTGAATTCGACCGACGCCGGCGATGATGAGCAGGGCCACCGACAGCTGCAAGAGGTTGAACAGCACTGTTCTGGCGAAGAAGCTGTGATCCAGCTCCGCTTGGGGCTTCGCCAGAATGACGATCGAGAACCCAAGGACGAGCAGGCCCGCCATGAGAAGTGCCGGCTTGTGTGACGGCCTGATCCACTTGATCGCGATATAGGCGAACACGCCGGTCATGATGGCATCGAGCCTGAAGATCGCGACCTTCCTGATTCCAGTCTCCATCGTCGGCTCGAACAGGATGACGGCGCCGATCCGTGTCGCGAGAGAGATCAGGAAGACGAAGGCGCCCGCCGCGATGAAGGTTCTGATCGAGCGACCGTGCAGCTTGCCGAATGCCATCACGATCAGCGGGAAGAACAGATAGAACAGCTCCTCGATGGCGAGGCTCCAGGACTCCGGAAAGAATGCCGGAATGGGATGCGCGAAGTTTTGGAGGAACGCGAAGTAAGGAGCCAGCGGCGGCAGTCCCGAACGCTGGTAGATGAGGATGTTGAGGCCGAGGAACAGGTAGTAGCTCGGCAAGGTCCGTATCCAGCGGCGGACCCAAAAGGTCGGAAGCAGGCTGTGCCAGGACGCGCCCGACATGACCTGCTCGAACAGGATGCCGCCGACCAGGAATCCGGAGAGGACGAAGAAGATCTCGACGCCGAGCGTTGCCGTGACATTGGCAAAGACGCTCTCTTCGGGCTGCGCGAAGAACCAGCTTCCATGCGAGGCCAGCACGAGGCTGACCGCCAGCGCGCGCAAGAGATCGAGCCATTCATCGCGGCTGCCGGGTGGAACCGATCTATTCTCTTTCACGCGCGAACCTGCCAGAGACGCAAAACGCCCGGCATTCTCGGCCGCGACTGGTTACGATTGTCCTACGATGCAGGCGAGGCCGACCCGGTCACGGCTCGGGGCAGGCGGCTCCCGTCTTCACCCAGGCTTCCACCAGCGCGCCGGCCTGTTCTTGCGTCCCCGGTACGGGTGAGCGGCCGAAGCCAGGCTTCCACGCCCAGCCGACCAGCGTGTCCTTGCCGATGTGGTCGATCAGATCCTCCACCTTGCGGCCGCCGTTGCGGGCGGGGTCCCTGATCTGCTCACAGATCTCGCCGATCGTCTTGCCTTCCCAGGCCATCTCGCGGGGAGCGAGGTGCCATTCGGGATGGCCGGGAATGCGGCCGGGCTCGAAATTGGCGTTCTGGTGGCAGGTGTTGCAACGCATCGACGCCGAGCCATGGCCGTCGGCGCCGCGTGTCACCGGCGGCTGGTGGAGGCGGGGCGTGTCGCCCTGGTGCGGGCTGTCGCCGGCCGGATGGCAGTTGGTGCAGCGCGGATGCGTCAGCACCTTGCCCAGTTCGGTGAAGATCGCGGCCGAGCGCTGTTCGGTATCCGTGATGCCGGCAAAGCTTTCGGGCGAGGCGAGGGCGTGACTTGTGGTGTCCGACGCGGCGTAGCCTGCGCAGAAGCTGCTCGTCAGGGCGGCAACCACGACGGCGATCTTGACCCGTGCGTTGATCATTCCCGGCGGTCTCATTTGGTGGCGACGAGATAGCGGCCTGCATCGGCAAGGATCACATCGCGCACCGCCTCGTGATATTTGATGTAGCCGGTGCAGCGGCACAGATGCCCGTCGAGCGCATCCGCAATGGTCTGCTCCAGCGCTTCGCGGACGACAGGCGCGCGCGAAAGACGTTCGAGCAGCACCTGGCCCTCGCCAAGGAAGCCGGCGGTGCAATAGCCGCACTGGAAGGCGAAGTGATCGATGAAGGCCTGCTGCAGGGCCGAGAGCTGGCCGTCTTTGGCGTGGCCCTCGACGGTACGGATCGACTTGCCGTCGAAATTCACGGCCGGCGCGATGCAGGTCGGGCTTGTGTAGCTCGAGCCGTCCGGCTCGTCGACGATGATGGCGCAGCTCAGGCATTGCGCAGCGCCGCAGCCGAACTTGGTGCCGGTCATGCCGAGCATCTCGCGCAGGAAATCGTTCATCGAGAGATCGTCGCGGACGTCGATCGGGCCGTGTTTGTGGCCGTTGATGGTAAGGCTGAGGGTGGTCACGCCAACACTCCCTTCAAAAGGCTCGCAGTCACCGGCAGCGCGCGGAAACGATGACCCGTGGCGTCATGGATCGCGTTGATCAGCGCCGGCACGATCGGGATCATCACGACCTCCGCCATGCCCTTGGGGGCTTCGTCCGGGGTGAGCGGCTTCAGCATCTCGATCTCGAGATCGCGCAGCGGCAGGTCGGAGCCGCGTGCGACGAGATAGCGGCCGAGATTCCATTCGCCATTGCCAGGGCCGCCCTCGAAGGGCGGCAGCGATTCGAGTAACGCGTAGCCGACGCCCATGGCGAACCCGCCATGGGACTGGCCCATCACCACTTCAGGGACCAGGGCCGTGCCGCATTCGAATACGCTGTAGGCCTTGGCGATGCGGATCGTGCCCGTTGCGCGTTCGATCTCGACGCGGACCAGCGTGCCGCACATCGAGGTGTAGGCGGTGCCGATGCGGTTGTTGTCGGTCGGCGGAAATTTGACGCTCGAGCGGTTGATGCGTTCGAACTTGCCGTTGCCGCGGCGGACCGCGAGCGCGTCGATCTCGGCGCGGTATTGCTCGCCGAACAGGGGAAAGCGCGCGCGCGACCAGGCCCAGCGCGAAAAACTATGCGCGACCGCGCCGGTGACGAAGCCGCGCGCATGTGCGGTTGCGGCCAGTCTCGCCAGTGGCAGCGGCTCGTAGCCGGTCATGGTGAGCGCGCCGTTCTGCCAGCTCGCATGCGCCGATTGATTGGCGCGCGGGTCGGTCTTCGGAATGCGCCACAGCTCCAGCGCGGCGGGCCACAGCCCGAAGCGGAAGATCACGCGGGCAGCCTCGGATGACGAGTGCGTGCCGACATGGGCGCCGATCGAGGCCGAGGTGGCCGAGGAGATCGCCGGGACCCAGCGCGGATTGCGCTCCGCGACATCCTGCGTCTTCTGGTCCATCGTGTAGGGGTCGCCTGACGTGACGAGGCCGAGCACGTCGTAGCTGTCGACGCGCGCGACCGAGACCTCGTCGGCGATGGCGCCGAGATGGCCCGCGACGCGGTTCGCGAGCGCCGTGCCGATGCCGTTGCCCATCTCGACATGGTCGCAGAAGATCGCGATTCTGCCGTCGGCGCCGAGCTCGACGCGCCCGAGCGAGCAATCTGCGCCGGAGCCGTAATCCTTGGTGACGCAGGCAACACCGGTTCCGACCAGCCGGTCGCCCGTGGTTTGCCTGAACTGGGCGCGCTGTTGCCAGATCGGGTGCTTCTCTAGCCTGTCGAGAATCTCAGGCGTGCGCACCGAGACGATGTAGGGATTGCCGGTCATGGTCCGGCCGTTCTGCTTCAGGGCATTGCGGCGGCGGAATTCGATAGGGTCGAGCTTGAGCTCGGAGGCCGCTTCATCGATCAGTGCTTCGAGCGCCGTCATGGTCTGCAGCGTGCCGTAGCCGCGCATCGAGCCGGCCGTGACGCCGCGCGAATGCAGCGCGGTCGTGGTGACGTCCACCTTGGGAATGTCGTAGATGCCGATCGCGCCTGTGGCGGCGACCACTGCAACGTTGGCGGAGAAGTTCTGCAGTCCGCCGCCATCCAGCACGTGATCGGCGGCGAAGGCCTTGATCAGGCCGGTTGTCCGGTCGACGCCGATGCGCGAACGCATTTTGATCGGGTGGCGTTTGATGCCGCCCTGGAATTGCTGGTAGCGGTCATGTGCGAGCCGCACCGGCTTGCCCGGGAAGAAGATCGCGGCGAGCGCGACATAGAGGATGAACGGCGTGTGGTCGCGGCCACCAAAGCCGCCGCCGACATGGGCGAACTGCGCGTTGATATGCGCGGGCTTGTAGGGTGCGTGCGCCTTGGCCAGCAGATGCGCAAGCGATTCCGCGGCTTCGTATGGCGACTGCACGCCGAGCACCAGCTCGAGATTGCCGCCCTCGCCTGCGTACCAGGCGAGGCCGCATTCCGGCTCCAGGAACATCGGATCGACCGATTGCGTCTCGAACTCTCGGTCGAGCACGAGCAGCGAGGCGTTGTCCGCGGCGAGCTCGGCGCGGATCTGATCGCCGAGCTTGGCCGCCTTGACGTAGTCCGCCGGCATCTCCCTGGCGAGCGGCGACCACACCGGCAGCGCGGTGTTCTGCACCTTCTTCGGTGAGACCCAGCCGGCCTGGATCGGCGAATAGACGTCGGGCTTGTCGGGCGAGGGCCCTGCAACACGGGTGAAGCGGTAGGAGCCGTAATCGGGCGCGATTACCGGTCCTGTTTCTTCGCCTGACTTGACGAAGGCGCCATCGCGCAGCGCGAGGCGGGCCTGGTCGAAGGCGTCGAACCTTTCGAAGATCAGCAGCGCGACGGGCTGGCCCAGATAAAGCGGCGTCTTGCCGGGCGGGCAGAACAGATCGCCGGCATAGAACTCCGGCACCTCGGTGCCGATGCGGTCGAGATCCGCCGCCGTGACAACGACGGACGGCTTCAGCGCGCCGCCGAGGCGGGCGAGGTCCATGCCGGTATAGACGTGCGTGGCGTCATTGGCGCGCACCAGGATCGCGTGCGAGGTGGTTTGCGGCCAGCCCGGCATGTCGTTGGCGCGGAAGTCGGAGGCGTAGAGCTTTGCGCCCGTGACCTTTGCGATGCCATCGACGCGGCCGGCGCCCTTGGTTGCCGGATTGAAATTGCCGCGTCCGGGAAGCGTCTCGTGGGCCGCAAACGGCGCGCTTGCCGCCGCCGCGAGATGCGACATGCTGACCGAGATGCCGCCCGCCGATACCCACTTCACGAACTCGCGTCGCGAAGGCCGCATGATCTCATCCCTGTACGAGGTCTTCAGTGGCACGATGCTGACGGCAGCGCAACCATAGGTACGACCGACGCCGGCCCGCACCTATCATGATTCGTCACCCACGCATAGAAACGGGCAGGACGTTACTATCCGATGAACACGTCGCACGCTGCGCGTGCCCGGATTGAGAAGTCGCGTTTTTCCTGCTGATTTGCAGTCGAATCGAATAAGACGGTTCGCAACTCAACTGGAGCGCGAACGCATGCGGCAGGATCGGAACGACGGCTCAGCTGACGACACCGCACCGCTGCTGTCGCGACGGCAATTGATCGGCGCGGCCGGGGCCCTGTCGCTGATCGCAGGAACGGCCAGGGCCCAGCATGCAATGCACGAGCATGGGACCGTATCCCACATCGCGGACATGTCGCCGACCATGGGCATGGTGCCGGAAGCGGAGGTTCCGGCGACGGATCAGGTGTTGGTGGAGCCCGAGGTCCGCAGGTCGGTGGGTGGCGTGCTGAGCACGACTCTGCGCTGCGCCTACGCCTATCGCCAGATCGGCGGCGTCAGGCTCTATGTCAGGTCCTATGAGGGCGGCAGTCCCGGACCGACCTTGCGCATGAAGCCCGGCGAGACGCTGCGGATCAAGCTGATCAACGATCTGCCGCCGAACCGCGACGGCTTGCCTGCCGATATCAGCCATCCGCACCAGTTCAACAACACCAATTTCCATTTCCACGGCGCGCATGCGAGCCCGAGCGGGATCGCCGACAACGTCATGCGCTCGATGGCGCCGGGCCACAGCTACAACATCGAGATCGCGCTGCCGGCGGACCACACCAGCGGCACCTATTGGTATCATCCGCACCACCACGGCAGCGCCGACATCCAGATGTCGAGCGGCATGGTCGGCGCCCTCATCGTCGAGGGCGATTTCGCCGGCGTGCCTGAGATCACCTCCGCGCGCGAGCGGCTGATGGTGCTGACCCAGGTCGTCTTTGACGCCAACGGCATGGTGGAGGACTTCGAGACGCTGTTCCCGGAGACGGCGACGCGCTTCCTCGCCATCAACGGCCAGCGCCGGCCCGTGATCGAGATGCGCCCCGGCGAGGTGCAGCGCTGGCGCATCCTCAATGCGGCCTATCAGGACGACATGCTGCTCGATCTCGAGAAGCACGATCTCCATGCGATCGCCTATGACGGCATCCAGCTGGGCGCGGTACAGCCTTTAAAGCAGCTCCTCATCGCGCCCGGCCAGCGCGCGGATATTCTGGTGAAGGCCGGCGCCCCAGGCACCTATGCCTTCAACGCGGCGCCCTACGACCAGGGCCATCCGTCACCGGTCGGGCCGCTGGCGCGGATCGTGGTGTCGGGCGCACCGACGGAGATGAAGCTGCCGGCTGCGCTGCCGGCGCCACCGCTTGCGGGCATCAAGGACAGCGAGATCACCAATCGCCGCAAGGTGGTGCTGTCTGCGACCGCGCCGGAAGCCGATGCCGCCGGCCACTGGCAGGAGTTCAGCTTCTTCATCGACGGCAAGAAGTTCGATCCCGGCAGGATCGATCATCGGGTCAAGTTGGGCGCGGTGGAGGAATGGACCATCGTCAACACGCATGAGCATGACGACCACGTCTTCCATATCCACACCAACCCGTTTCAGGTGGTCTCGGTCAACGGCAAGGCACTGGCGACGCCGGAATGGCGGGATTCCGTCATCGTGGAGCGCAAGGGCGGCGAGGTCGTGTTCCGTTCGCGCTTCCTCGATTTCACCGGCGTCTTCATGCTCCACTGCCACATGATGAACCACGAGGAGATGGGCATGATGCAGACGGTCGAGGTCTACAAGGCCTAAGCCACGGGCCGGATTGCAGGAATTTGGTGCTTTCGACGGCGAATCCGTACCCCGCCGGGCTTCCCCTGGGGGCCTGCATGGCCTATGACGCTGCAACGCAAAATTCCCCCCAAATGAGCCCATGATCCGCCTCGACAACGTCAGCAAGCAAGCCGGCCACCAGATCCTGTTCATCGAAGCTTCCGCCGCCCTCAACAAGGGTGAGAAGATCGGCCTCGTCGGCCCCAATGGCGCCGGGAAGACCACGCTGTTTCGGATGATCGCCGGTGAGGAACTGCCAGATGAGGGGCAGGTCTCGACCGACCGCGGCATCACCATCGGGTACTTCAACCAGGACGTCGGCGAGATGTCTGGCCGCAGTGCCGTGGCCGAGGTGATGAATGGCGCAGGTCCCGTCAGCGAGGTCGCGGCCGAGCTGCGCGAGCTCGAGGCCGCCATGGCCGACCCCGACAAGGCCGACCAAATGGACGAGATCATCGCCCGCTACGGCGAGGTGCAGCACGCCTTCGAGGAGCTCGACGGCTATGCGCTCGACGGCCGAGCGCGCGAGGCGCTGTCCGGCCTCGGCTTCAGCCAGGAGATGATGGACGGCGACGTCGGCAAGCTCTCCGGCGGCTGGAAGATGCGCGTGGCGCTGGCCCGCATTCTCCTGATGCGTCCCGACGTGATGCTGCTCGACGAGCCGAGCAACCATCTCGATCTTGAAAGCCTGATCTGGCTGGAGAAGTTTTTGCACGACTACGAAGGCACGCTCCTGATGACCTCGCATGACCGCGAGTTCATCAACCGCGTGATCTCGAAAGTGGTCGAGATCGACTCCGGTTCGCTCACCACCTACACCGGAAACTACGAATTCTACGAGCAGCAGCGTGCGCTGAACGAGAAGCAGCAGCAGGCGCAGTTCGAGCGCCAGCAGGCGATGCTCGCGAAGGAGATCAAGTTCATCGAGCGCTTCAAGGCGCGCGCCTCGCACGCCGCGCAGGTGCAGAGCCGGGTGAAGAAACTCGACAAGATCGAGCGGGTCGAGCCGCCGCGCCGCCGCCAGAGCATTGCCTTCGACTTCCCGCCGGCGCCGCGGTCAGGCGAGGACGTCGTTGCGCTCAAGAACGTTTACAAGGGTTATGGCAGCAAGCGGATTTATGACGGGCTGGATTTCATGATCCGCCGCAAGGAGCGCTGGTGCGTGATGGGCGTCAACGGCGCCGGCAAGTCGACGCTGCTCAAGCTCGTCGCGGGTGCAAGCGAGCCGGACGAGGGAACCGTGGCGCTCGGCGGCAGCGTCAAGATGGGCTATTTCGCACAGCACGCGATGGATCTGCTCGATGGCGAGCGCACCGTGTTCCAGTCGCTGGAAGACCAGTTTCCGACCGCGGGGCAGGGCTCCCTGCGCGCGCTGGCCGGCTGCTTCGGCTTCTCGGGCGACGACGTCGAGAAGCGCTGTCGCGTGCTCTCGGGCGGCGAGAAGGCGCGGCTGGTGATGGCGAAGATGCTGTTCGACCCGCCGAACTTCCTGGTGCTGGACGAGCCGACCAACCATCTCGACCTCGCCACCAAGGAAATGCTGATCACCGCATTGTCGGACTTCGAAGGTACCATGCTGTTCGTCTCGCATGATCGCCACTTCCTCGCGACCTTGTCGAACCGCGTGCTCGAGCTGACGCCCGAGGGCATCCACCAATACGGCGGCGGCTACACGGAATACGTCGCGCGCACCGGGCAGGAAGCGCCGGGGCTGCGGAGCTAGCATTTGCGTGGCGCGACCCTTCCGCAAAAGCGAGCGATGGCTCAGGCCCGATCGCTGGCTCAGGGACACCTCTCCCTTCGGGAGAGGTGTCCGGAGTTCGCGGATCACATCGATTGAACCGACCTCATCGAGCCCAGCCGCTGCATCGCTTCGGATGCTCTAATAAGTGTAGAACATCCGCTGGATCTCCTTGCTGTCGCTCGTCTTGGTCAGCGCCAGCATCAGCAGGATCCGCGCTTTCTGAGGATTGAGCGTATCCGAGACGATGAAGTCGTGTTCGTCGTCCTTGGCTTCCCCATTGCGCGCGACGATGCCGTTGCCGACGCGGCTGCTGCGAACGATCGCGACACCTTTCTTGTGGGCCTCGTCGAGCGCCGGCTCGACCGCGGGCCGGGCAAGGCTGCCATCGCCCACGCCCGCATGCACGATCCCCTTTGCTCCCGCGGCGACAAAGGCGTCGACCGCGACCCGGTTCATGTTGGCGTAGCCGTAGACGATGTCGACCTGCGGCAGCGTATCGAGATTGGAGACGTCGAATTCCGAATCCACCGTGTTCCGGCGCGTGGACTGACGGTAGAAGTACGGCTTGTTGCCCTGCATGTAACCGAGAAAGCCGAGCTCCGGCGTGCGGAAGGTGTCTGCCGTCGATGTATTGGTCTTGGTCACCTCGCGCGCCGCGTTGATCTGGTCGTTGAGGGACACCAGCACGCCCTTGCCGACCGCCTCTTCACTGCCTGCGAGGATCACCGCATTGTAGAGGTTGATCGGTCCATCCGCGCTGATCGCCGTCGATGGTCGCATTGCGCCGACGACGACGACAGGTTTCCTGCTCTTGACCACGAGGTCCAGGAAATAGCTGGTTTCCTCGATCGTATCGGTGCCGTGGGTGATCACGATCCCATCGACGTCGTCCTGCGCGAGCAGCGTGTTCACGCGCTTTGCAAGCTTGAGCCAGTAGTCATTGTTCATGTTCTCGCTGGCGATCTGGAACACCTGCTCGCCCTTGACGTTGGCCACCGTCTTCAGTTCGGGGACGGCGTTGAGGAGGGTGTCGATGCCAACAGTGGCTGCGGTGTAGCCGACGACGGTGGTGCTGCTTGCGCCGGTGCCGGCGATCGTGCCGCCGGTTGCCAGAACCATGACGTTGGGCAGACCGGGGCCCCTCGCGTGTGCGGCTTCGAGACTGATGAGCAGCGCGAACAGCATGCTCACGGTCGCCATGATCTGATTACGTACTCCAAATTGCCACATCTCGACCACCCTGTGCTAGAAGCCTCGTCGATGCGCCCCGGTTCGCTCAGCACTCCATGATCCGTCAGCGGAGGCTGTCTGTCTAGGGTTGTCATGCGCGCCCAGGTGGCGAAAGTCTTTTGTCTCTCCTGTTTGGGAAATCAGAACGAGAATGGCCGGGACAGGCCCGGCCGTGGCGTCGCTCGTTTGCTGGTCGCCCGCCAGAAAGGTCGCGAATGCGCAGGCGCTAGGCGCCCATCTCGCACTTCTTCATGAAGCTGTTCTTGGCGGCGCCGGCGAGCGGCTTGCCGTCGGAGCCGACGGCCTTGGGCGCACAGGCGTCCTCCTTGCACTTCTTCATGAACGAGGTCTTGGCGGCGCCGGCGAGCGCCTTGCCATCCTTGCCGACGGCCTTGCTCTCGCAAGTGTCGTCCGCCAGCGCCGAACCGGCTGCGAAGGTGGCAACGATCGCAGCCAGGAAAATCCGCTTCATCATGGGTGTCTCCCTAAAACCAAAAAATTGGCAGCGCCGATTGGAGCCCGGAATCGTGGCGCAATCAAGCAGGCGCACCCGGGTGCCGCTGCTTTTTTCAGCAATGCGATCAGGTCCCGCGCGCCAGCAACGTCCCGAAATCAGCGCGCGCGCGTTGCGCTTCGTCACGAGCGACGTCGGAAGCGTCGCCGAGCCCGAAATAGCCGTGGATCAGCCCGGCGCCCGCATGATGCTTGACCGGCACGCCGGCAGCTTCCAGCGCCTTTGCATAGGCCACGCCTTCGTCACGCAGCGGGTCGAACCAGGCCGTGGTCACGACGGCAGGTGCGAGGCCTGCCAGCGTGGCAGCCCGCAGTGGCGAGACTCGCCAATCGCCGGCGTGACTTGGCTCAGCGAGATAGTGGCGGGCAAACCATTCCATGACCGCGCGGGAGAGGAAGTAGCCCTCGGCATTTTCCGCGCGTGACGGAAAGCCGGCGTTCTCGCGTGCATCCGCATAGAAGCCGACGACATCGGTCACGGGATAGACCAGCAGCTGCCCTGCGAGCTCGATGCCCGCGTCGCGGCAAGCGATCGCGGTCGCAGCGGCGAGGTTGCCGCCGGCACTGTCACCGGCAACGCCGAGACGCCGTGCGTCGCCGCCGAATTCCGCGACGCGGTCGAACACGTCGCTCGCCGCTGCGAAGGCGTCCTCGAAGGCGCCGGGAAAGCGCGTCTCCGGCGGGCGGCGATAGTCGACCGATACCACGACCGCGCCGGTCTCGATCGCCAGATTGCGCGCCTGCCGGTCATGGGTCTCGAGGTCGCCAGCGACCCAGCCGCCGCCGTGGAAGAACGCCACGGTGGGAGCGGGCGCATTGCCAACGCGGTAGAGGCGCGCATTCAGCGGACCGGCGCCGCCCTTCACCGTGATATCCTGCACGACATCGACGGGCGGGGGCGGCGCGCCGGCACGCGAGGCAGCGAGTGCGCGCAAGGAATCGCGAGCGCTCTGGGGCGTCATCGTCGCGGGATCGCGCAGCGGCAACGTCGGAATGATCTCTGCGATGACGGGATCGAGCGGGATTGCCATTGTCGGGTCCTCACGAGGTTCTTGGTCTTGCTTGCCCGGTAGCATAGATTTCGCGCGCCGCATCGGCAACCGGTCGCCCCGCTGCGCGCCGGAAGAAGGCAGGGAGGTTTCAAGGTGGAATTCGAAACGCTGGTCCAGTCGCGCCGCAGCGTGCGCGGTTTCAGGAACGAGCCGGTGCCGCGCGCCGTGGTCGAGGCGATCATCGAGAGTGCCAAGCGCGCACCATCGTCAATGAACACCCAGCCATGGCACGTCCATGTGCTCACCGGCGTGCCGCTCGAACAGGTGCGCCGCCGCAACATGGAAGAGATGGTTGGAGGCGCCAAGGTCAAGCGCGACATCGTCAGCCACGGCGAGTACCAGGGTGTTCACCGAACGCGCCAGGTCGACATCGCCAAGAAATTGTTCGGCGCGATGGGAATCGCGCGCGACGACAAGCCGATGCGGCAGGACTGGGTGCTGCGCGGCTTTCGCCAGTTCGACGCGCCGGTCTCGCTGGTGCTGACCTATGATCGCGTGCTCGATCCCGGCGCGGTCTGCCATTTCGATCTCGGCGCACTCTGCTATGGCATCGTGCTGGCGGCCTGGGACCGCGGTCTTGGCTCGGTGATCAACGGGCAGGGCATCATGCGCTCGGACATCGTGCGCGAGGTCGCAGGGATTCCCGAAGACGAGGTCATCATGACTTGCGTCGCGATGGGTTATCCCGACGACAACTTTGCCGCGAACGCCGTTCGTTCGGATCGCGAGAACAACGACGGGTTCGTGCGCTATGTCGGCTTCGCCGACTGAAGCGGAGAGGCCGGAGGAGATATTCCCTCACGAAATTTTTCGTGCGGACTCGTTGCGGCCTCTTGCAATCTCCAGCGTGCAGGAGGAACAATACAGGGACTGAAAGGTTTGTTGCTGGCGCGAGGGAATTGACATGCGGCGGCTAGCTAGCCTGGTTCGATGGTTCTTCGGCCCGCCTGTGCGCGGCCCGATCGATGATGATCCCAGTCTTCCTTTTACTCCTGAAGAGTTCAGCAGGCTGGTCCGCAGTGGCCGGCGCGAGGATATGAAGCTGCTTGCCGAAGGACTGGCCTGCCGCTCGATTCCGCGTCGCATCAAATACCGGGCTACGCACTAAGCGGCTCCCGCGATCATTCCGTCCGCCGGCCTGGCCCGCGTTCATCGCGAGAGTGCGACCACTTTGAACACCTGCGGCTTCTCCAGCCTCCCGGTCACCCCGCAGAGAACCTGACACGCGTCCGCGCGCGGCATCATCGGCTTGTAATTCCGGTGCTCGATCCGCGCGGCGAAATATCCGGGATCGTGAGGATACGCACGACCTCGTTGATGCTCTCGACGGCCGGCGGACGGCACTTGCGACAGCTTATTGGAGATGAGCTGGCTCGACGATGACTTCAACCGAATTGCCTATTTGCTCTGCGCGGCGGCTGCGTTCGCCGATTTCTTTCTGCGGTCCCCGTTGATGAAGTGCACGCCGGCCACGGTGCCGTCGATCCAGACCAGTTCGCAGCGCCGGTAGGCGAGCCCGGTCGACGACAGCACCATGAAAAATTCCTTGGCTTGCAGCACGTCGAGTGTACCCTCGACCTCGATCTTGGCGCCCGTTTGCGACACGTCGAGCAGGATGCAGCTGCGTCGCCAGGTGCCGTCCGAACCCATCAAATTGACGGGATGGCGGTGGTCCATTTTCACGCGAGCATCCTTGCGGCCATTTAATTTCATCGGCTATTCCCCGTTGTCGTGCCGCGATGCCCCGGATCGCTTTTGCCGGCGTTGGTTGTGATCTCTCCCCAGCGCACCGTCCACTGGCTGGTCGACAACAGAAGCGTTTCGAAGATGTGCTTCGCGCGTTCGCGCTGGGCGAAGGAGAGCCGCGCGCCGCTGCGGTTGCTCAGGATCGCAAGCGTCGTCGCCCAGTTCAGGCGCGAGGCGCGGCAGGCCATCACCAATCCCTCGCAATCCTCGTCAATCATGACCTGCTCAACGATCTCGATCGGAGCCCCTGAGAGCACCGACAAGGCGGTGAGCAGATTGGCGGTCTCGCCGCGGATTGCGAAACGGTTGACCGTAGAATCGTTGAGCTTGCCGACGCGGTTGAGCGCGACGATCTCGGGTCGTGCGCACGCATACTCCGCCGAGCCGGGCAGCTTCTGAAGCGCAGGCGCGGCGTCCTGCGCTGAGCGAACGGAGGATGCGGTGGGCCTGGCCGGCGTCGTCTTGCCTGGCGGGGCGCCGAGTAGCCTGCGCACGACCAGGTCGGGTGTGCCGGGTCGGAGCACCAGCGCTTTCGCAATCTCGCCGCCACGATCGGACCCGGCGATCAGTGCGGCATAGGCCGCATCGGAGAATTTTGTTCCGGGGTTCTTGATCAGCGCAAGGCAGATCGGGGCGCCGCGCTTGATCAGCGCCTCGGTCACGTCAGGCTCGATACAGTCGCGGGCTGCGATCGCGCTCTGCTGCCGCTCGCCGCAGGAGGCCGCAATCGCCGCCAGATCGGTCGCGGCGAGTGCCCGCGATTTGAGCAGGACGGGACACGCCACGTCCGGGTTGTCGTGCATGGCAAGACGCCGCAACGTTTCGGGTGGGGCCACTGCAAGCGCGGCAAGCGCCGCGCTGAGCTGGACCAGCGCGTCGGTCGCGACCCGCTCGATGAGGCGCAGCAAGACGCCGTCGGCCACGGCCGCGAGCAATTCCTGCGGTCGGTCCGGGTTCGCGGTGAGCAGGTTGATGATGCCAGCGAGAATGCGCGCGCATCGCTCCGGCGGACACGCTGCGACCGCGTCTTCCAATTCGACAAGAATACCGGCAGGCGAATTTGCCAACATGGCAGGGCCTGAAATGAAATAAAATTTGACGATCCAATACCCGTCATTGCGCCCTACAGACGTTAATTTGGAATTTCGAGATCGCGCTGCCGGGGTATCGTCGCACCGTCAGCCTCACTGAAACGATATCGAAATTCGGCAGGGCACCAGCGTTCGCTTGGTCTTTCGATCGAGCACTCGCCAACTGATGAGCGGGCGAGGACGATTCTTTCGGTCCTGGCAGGTGTTCGAAAGAGAACATCAGTGCGGTGTTTGTGCCGGATGCGGGTCGCTTGGCGGCGCTGATTGCACCTGGTCGGATTCGCGATGGACGGTCTCGACGTGCCAATTCGCGTGAACGGTGCGCAGCGAGATCGCTCCGTCACCGTCATTGGTGGTAGCGGTGCGGCCTCCAACACCATCGAGGAGGTGCCCCCCGGGGAAGTGTCGCTGAAGCCGACGGCCATGCGGGAATCCGCGATCGGCGCGGTGGACGCGGCGATCGCCGACATCGTTCCGGTGCGCTGGACGCAGTGGCCCAATGACGGGCGGAACTGTCCGATTTCTCGCGAAGTTACCGCCGCCAGTGCGGCGAGCCGCCGTCGCAGACGCTTGAATTCGAGCGAAAACGATAGCGCGGCAAATCGGTGGAGGCCCGCTCCGCCGTTTGTGCTAGCCTGCCGCCATGAGCAATCGCATTCTCGTCCTCTACGGGTCCTACCGTTCCGACCGCATGGGCATCCGCCTTGCGAATTTCGTCATCGATCGCCTGCGCCAGCGTGGCGAGGAGGTCGAGTTCATCGACGCCAAGGCGATCGGCCTGCCGATGCTCGACCGCATGTACAAGGAATACCCCAAGGGGGAGGCGCCCGAGGCGCTGGAGAAGCTGGCCGGCCAGATCCGCGGCGCTGACGGCTTCGTCTTCGTCACCGGTGAATATAATTGGGGCATCCAGCCCGGCCTGAAGAACCTCACCGACCATTTTCTCGAAGAGTGGTTCTGGCGACCGGCTGCGATCGTGAGCTATTCCGCCGGCCGCCTGTCCGGCGCGCGCGCCTCGACGGCCTGGCACGGCACCCTGTCGGAGATGGGCATGGTGGTAGTCTCGAGCACCATCGGCGTGGGGCCAATCGCGCAGACGCTGTCGGCCGAGAGCGAGCCGATTGGCGAGGGCGGCAAGGCGCTGGAGCGCTCGTTCCCGCGCCTTGCCGACGATCTCACCTGGTGGATCGAAGCGGCGAAAGCGCAACGCGCGCGCAAGGCGCCGCCGTATTAGGCGCGTCGCTTTCCCCGGCGCTGTTGCCGTGATCGATCTGCTGGGTTAACCGTCGCCGCCATGGAAGCAGATCGGAATCCAGCGTTTCTGCCGCGACTTGAGGCCATGCGTGGGTATGCGGCTGTCTCGGTGCTCGGGTTCCACGCCTGCATGCAGTCCTGGGATATGATCGCCACCGGAATGGCGCCGGTCGTCGTCTTCTTCGTGCTGAGCGGTTTCCTGCTCGCGCGATCGCTGGATCGCGATCCTGATCCGGTCACTTTCGTGCGTCACCGGCTTTTCAGGCTGCTGCCGGCTGCAATCGCAACGGTGCTGTCGCTGACATTGGCCTATCAAAGTCTGGGTTTCTATACGGGCTTCCAGCCTTCTTTCGACGCGCTCAACGTCATCCTCAACGCGCTTCTCATCAAGAGCGACATCAACGGCGTGATGTGGTCCCTCACGGTGGAGTGTGTCGCGGTTCCGTTGATCGTCGCATCCCACGCCGTGCTGAGGCGGCATGGAGCGACGCCGGTGTGGATCCTCGTCGGCATCCTCGTCGCAATCTCGTCCTGGGGCCCCTATGTCCACCTGCTCGGCGGATTCACCAATCTTGCCCCGCTTTATGCGTTCGTCGTCGGCCTGCTCCTGCAAGCGGGCGCGGTCACGCTGAGCAGGGCATCGCACTCGTCTCGGGCAGCGCTCGTCGCCACCGCCGCGCTCGTCGTGATGGTGATCGTCGCGGTTCGCAAGCAGACCGCGGTCACGATCGCGTTTGAAACGCTGTGCGCGTCCGTGCTGGTTTGTCTTGCGGCCTTCGGCCCCCGCAAGCTTGTTATGCTGCGGCCCTTCGATGTCGACATCGCCCGGTTCTACGGGCAAATATCATACAGCTTCTATCTTTTGCACGTCATCGGACTTGGGATCGTGGGCCGTCTGCTGCCGTCCGACCAGCTGCCATTCTTCCGCGCTGCGTCCCTGTTCCTGGCAGCGCTGTTGATCACGACACCCGCGGCCTGGCTGATGTGGCGGCTGGTCGAAATGCCCTTCATCACCCTCGGACGTAAACGCACGATGGCAAGGGCCGCCGCCTGAGATGCGGCCGGCTCTTGTTACGCAGCCCTGACTTCACCGAGGAAGCGGTCGAACTGGCCGGCGAGGTCGCGTGACTGCGTCGAGAGCTGCTCGGCGGCGCCCAACACTTCTTGCGCCGCTGCACCGGTGTCGTCGGCAGCGCGCTGCACGCCTGAAATGTTGGCATTGACCTCCTGAGTGCCGCGGGCGGCTTCCTGGACGCTGCGCGCGATCTCCTTGGTCGCCGAGCCCTGTTCCTCGATCGCGGCGGCAATTGCGCTGCCGATCTGGTCGATCTCGGCGATGACGTCGGCGACGTTGCGGATCGCAGTCACGGTCTCGTCGCTCGCGGCCTGGATCGCCGAAATCTGCTCGGAGATCTCGGTGGTGGCCTTGGCGGTCTGGCCGGCCAGCGATTTCACTTCGGAGGCGACCACGGCAAAGCCGCGGCCGGCGTCGCCGGCACGGGCGGCTTCGATGGTGGCGTTGAGCGCCAGCAGATTGGTCTGCTCGGCAATGCTCTGGATCAGCGTGACGACGTCGCCGATCTTCTGCGCGCCGTCGGCGAGGGCGCGCGCGGTGTCGCCGGTGCGGCGGGCGTTGTCGACGGCGCGGGCCGCGATCTCGGTCGATTGTGCGACCTGCCGGCCGATCTCGGCGATCGAGGAGGTCAGCTCTTCGGTCGCGCTCGCGACCGTCTGCACGTTGGTCGAGGTCTGCTCGGAGGCGGCGGCCACGACCGCGGCCTGGCTGTTGGTCTGGGCCGCCGTCGAGGTCATCGACTGCGCGGTGCTCTCCATGGTCGAGGACGCCTGCGACAGGCCGCCGACCAGCTCGGTAACCTTGGCCTCGAAAGCGCGGGTCAATTCGTCGAGCGCCTGGGCGCGGCGCATCTTGCCGTCGTTCTCGGCGTGCTTTTCGGCTGCGAGCCGCTCGGCACGGATCATGCCGTCCTTGAAGACCCGGACGGCTGCCGCCATCGCCCCGATCTCATCGGAGCGCTCGGCACCGGGGATCTCTTCGGTGACGTCGCCGTCGGCTAGCCGTGACATCCGCGTCGTCAGGCCGACGATCGGCGCGCAGACGCGGCGGTGGACCATGACGATGAGGCCGGCGCTGGCGATCAGCACGGCGAGCAGGCCGACCAGCGCGATCGCGAAGCTGGTGCGCGCGGCGGCAGACGCGCCGGCGAGGATCTGCTCGGCATTGTCGTAGAAGGCGTCGCGCACGCCGATGATCGCGCCGAGACCAACTTGCGATGCCGCGTAGTAGGTCCCGACGTCGTGTTCGTATTTGCCGTTCGCCGCACCTTCCTTGACGAGCTTCTGCTCGCGGCCGAAAGCCTCGACATAGTCCGAGTTCATCGTCTCGAGCGCGGAGGCGACATTGGCGGGCGTCGCCGGATTGCCGCGCAGCTCCTGCAGCGATATCACGAGCTGGTCGTTGCGCCCCTGTGAACGCGCGATGTCGAGCTTCTCGACCTCGGTCGCCACCTTTTTCGAGCCGACGAGATTCTTGTGCAGGCTGGCGTTGAGGCCGCCGATGTCGCGAAGCGTCATGGCGAGGTTGGCGTAGCTGGCCTGCCGGTAGGCGTCGCCGTTCAGGATTGCCATGCGGCGGACCTGCTCGTCGAGCAGCGCAGTGACGCCGCTATTGAGCACGGCGTTATCGGCGACGATCTTCCTGGCCGCGTCCTTGCGGGCATCGGCCGGTCCTGCGATCGCCTTGTCCACGGCCTCACGCAGCGCGGTGAACCTCGCATTCAGCGCATCGATTTTGCTGCCGGTGGCCGCGCCGTCGTCGAACGGGCCGGGCAGCTCCTTGCGCAGCACGTTCATCCTGTCGCGCGCGCCGTCGGTCTGCTTGCGCAGCTTGTCGTGCTCGGCAAGCAGTGCGGGGTCGATGGTCGCCGGCCCGTAGAGGATGTTGGTGGCGAAGCCGCGCTCGGGGTTGAGATAGCGCGGGATGTCGCTGACGGCGCGGACGATCGCGAGCCGGCCCTGCGCCTCGGTGATCCTTTCCATCGTCTGGTATTTCGTCACGGCAACATAGACGGCGAGGCCGCCGCCAACGGTCGAGAGCGAGACGATGGCGGTGGTCAGCAGCGTACCGATTTTCATGATCTGTCCGGCAATGGGCGCAGGTGGAGAAAGATATTCTCCAAGACATAAGGGGGGCGTATTAATCGCCGGTTTACGCTGCGCCCCGGATAGCGGACGCAGCTAGGCATTTCGCTCGAGCCTATCGAGAATCCCGAGCGTTGCATCGTCGCGCTGGCCGGCGAAATATTTGGCGAGCGCCTCATCGAAAATGGGCTCGTCGGACACCGCGCCGAACAGCGTCATCGACGAACGGAATTTGGCATCGTCGGGTGCGCCGAGAATTGCGTTGATTGTTCGTCCCTCGACCGCGAGAACGAGGCGCGTGCAGTCGACGAGACGCGAGCCGAGCAGGGGGTGGGCAAGATAGGACTCGGCTTCCGCACGCGAGCCGATAGCGTAGCGTTGGGACATGGCGCTGAACCCGAGGCCAGCGATCTGCGGGAAGATGAACCACATCCAGTGGCTTTGCTTCCGGCCCTGGGCCAGCTCCCCCTGCACGGCACGAAAAATCGGGTTTTGTGCCCTGACAAAGCGCTCAAGATCGAAAGGATCGGTCACTGGATACCTCCGGAGGATTTGCCGGCCGCGATTATGCCTAACTTTTGGCTCCCAATGTGGTAGCTGGTATAGAGTCTCCGGGTGGGGGTTGGGCCCCCCGGGGGTCGATTTGGGGATCTGATGGTTTCCGACCGCGCAAGCGCCGAGAGGCTGTTGTCGCGCCGCCGTGTTGGGCGAGCCGAGACAATATTGCTGTCGATGGCTGCCATCGCGCTGGCGCTCGGCGCCGCCGCGTGGGTCGCGGATATCGGCGATTCCACCCCGTTGGTCACAGCTGCCTTGCCGCCGGCCATTTCCCCGTCATTCGACGATCGTTTCGCGTCGCTGTCCGCCAACCCGCCCGCGCGCGAGCTCGGGCTGCGGACGATGGAGCGCTCCGCCCTGAATGCGGTCCAGCTCAAGCTGCGCGATGCCAAGGCGATGCTCGCCCAGAAGCTTCAGGGCGATGACTGGCGTTCGATACTGACCGAGAACGACCAGCAGCAGCAGCCTGCGACCGAAGAACCGGCCAGGCCTTCGCAACGCGCCGACGCAGTCCCGATGCCACGCTCGCGGCCCGTGCAGGCGGACTTCTCAGCCCAGATCGCCTCGAGCCAGGCCTATGCCGACACCAATCCCAGGGTCGATAACCGCAACTTCTTCGAAAAATTCACCGACAAGATCAAGCTGGCGTCGCTGACGCCAGATAGCGGCCTGTTCGGCAAGGCGCCGGATCTTGCCGCGCTCGGCTACGATTCGCGGACGGCGGTCTATGACATCAAGGCCAAGGCGCTCTACTTGCCGAGCGGCGTGACGATCGAGGCCCATTCGGGCATGGGCGCACTGATGGACGATCCCGATCATGTCGACCAGCGCATGGTCGGCGCCACTCCGCCTGCGACCTACGATCTGAAGCCGCGCGAAAAACTATTCCACGGCGTTCGGGCGCTACGGATGACACCGACGGACGGTACCAGCGCGCTCGGTCGCGTCGGCCTGCTCACCCACACCTACATGCTCGGGCCGCGCGGCGATTCCAACGGCTGCGTCTCGATCAAGGACTATGATCGTTTCCTCAAGGCTTACGACAATGGCGAGTTCAATCGTCTGGTCGTGGTGCCGAGCCTGGGCCGATCAACGACCGCTTCGCAGCGCGCCAGCACCGATTCCTGATAGTTGATGCCTGACCCCTAGCCTGCTGCGGCGGGGCTGCCGTTTTCCCTTCGTTAAGCCGTTGTCGTCCAGAAGCAGCCCATGAGTGATCCAACAAGCTCCGAGACCCCGCTGCGCACGACGTTCAAGATCAAGCTGAACGGTGACACCCTGGCGATTGCGACCGTTGGCCAGGCCTATCAATTCCTCACCAACTTCAAGTCGGTCGAGTGGATGGAATTCCGCTCGCTGCATGACGATGCCGTCCATGCGCTGGAAGGCGCTGCCAGCAATGCCATGCTTGCAGTTCAGGCGACCAACGCGGTACGCGCGCTGTTCGTGAGCGCGAAGCTGCTCTAGGCGGGGCACCAACGACTCTCGATGACCGGTCGCCGCCATGCCGTCTCAGCCTTTTGGAAGTGGCTGCCGATGCGGATGAAGCCGGGATCGACGCCAGCAAAATCGGCGGCATCGCTGGTCAGGCCGCTGCCCCTTAAGGATGCGCCTGAGCGCGATGATCCGAACCACGTAACCCGGCGGAGAAATTAACCGGCCATTAACCATATCGGTCGCATCGTTAACCATTCAATAACGGGAAACGAGTCGGCCGCCATGGAGGCCCTAGCAAAACCTCAACGCCAGATGGTGCGCCTCCGCGGGCGCTCCTACGTGGCCTTCGTGTTCGTCCCGACCGTTCCGATCCAGGACTGGCTCCAGGAGATCGACGCCACCATTGCGCGCTCGCCGGGCTTCTTCGCCGGCCGGCCCGTGGTCATCGACCTGTCCTCGGTCGATCTCAGCCAGTCCGGCATCAATCATCTGCTGACCAGCCTCGGGGATCGCAACATTCGCGTTCTCGGTATCGAGGGGGTGGAGGAGGCGCGGCTGACGCCGTCGATGCCGCCACTGCTCTCGGGCGGGCGCAGTTGCGTGGTCGAGCAGACCGCGCCGAAGAAGTCGGAGGCGAAAGCCGAGACCAAGCCGACCTCGCTGCTGCTCGACAGCCCGGTGCGCTCCGGCCAGACCATCATCTTCCCTGAAGGCGACGTCACCATTCTCGGCTCGGTCGGGTCCGGTGCCGAGGTCGTCGCCGGCGGCTCCATCCACATCTACGGCGCACTCCGCGGTCGCGCCATGGCAGGCGTGAACGGTCACGCGAGCGCGCGCATCTTTTGTCAGAAGATCGAAGCCGAACTGCTTGCAATCGATGGATTTTATCAGACTGCCGACGATATCGACGATGCCCTGCGTGGCCGGCCTGCGCAGGCCTGGCTCGAAGGCAGCACCATGCGAATTACTGCGCTGAACTGACCAGAAGGAGATATTTGAGATGGCCAAGGTACTGGTCGTAACATCAGGAAAGGGCGGCGTCGGCAAGACCACGACGACTGCCGCGCTGGGCGCTGCGCTGGCGCAACGCGGCGACAAGGTCGTCGTCGTCGATTTCGACGTCGGCCTGCGCAACCTCGACCTCGTGATGGGCGCCGAACGCCGCGTGGTGTTCGATCTCATCAACGTGGTGCAGGGCGTGGCCAAGCTGCCGCAGGCGCTGATCCGCGACAAGCGGCTGGAGAATTTGTGGCTGCTGCCGGCCTCGCAAACCCGCGACAAGGACGCGCTCACGGAAGAGGGCGTCGGCAAGGTCATCGCCGACCTGCGCAGCAGGTTCGACTGGGTGATCTGCGACAGCCCGGCGGGGATCGAGCGCGGCGCCTCCATGGCCATGCGCTTTGCGGACGAGGCCGTGATCGTCACCAATCCGGAAGTGTCCTCGGTGCGCGACTCCGACCGCATCATCGGCATGCTCGATTCCAAGACCGTGCGGGCCGAGAAGGGCGAGCGGGTCGCAAAGCACATTCTCATCACCCGCTACGATCCCTCGCGCGCCGCGCGCGGCGAGATGCTGACCATCGACGACATCCTGGAGATCCTCGCAACGCCCTTGCTCGGCATCATCCCCGAGAGCCAGGACGTGCTGAAGGCCTCCAATGTCGGCACGCCGGTGACGCTCTCGAACGCGGATGGCGCGCCCGCGCGGGCCTATATCGACGCGGCGCGGCGGCTGTGCGGCGACACCGTGCCGATGCAGGTGCCGACCGAGCGCAAGGGCTTCATGGATCGCCTGCTGCGACGGAGGGCTGCATGAGCATGGGTCTGCTCCGGCTTCTCCGCGGCACCAAGGCGTCCGCACCCGTCGCTCGCGAACGGTTGCAGATCCTGTTGGCCCATGAACGCGGCATGCGCGGCCAGCCCGATCTGCTCGGCGTGCTGCGTGAGGAAATTCTCGCCGTCGTGTCCAGGCACGTGACGCTGGACCCGACCAAGGTGATCGTGCGGCTCGAGCGCGGCGACGAGGTCTCGACGCTCGAGGTGGACATCGAGGTGCCCAACGATTTCGAGCGCAAGAAAGCGGCGGTCGCGTAGGGACACGGCCGAAGTTTTTGGGGTGGTGAAAAGGCGGTCCGCCGGGCATGGCGGGCCGCCTTCATCGTTTGGGCGGTTCAAGAATCCGGGGGGCGATGTGATCGGCGAGGTGCGGAACGGGAGCTGCCATGAAATCGTTGTGAGATATCCGCGGGCCGGGGCTCCGCGGTTCCGCCAGACGGGAGAGCGCCCATGATGTCCGAGCTGCAGGTTCACACTGTCGCGCGGCAGATGCTGGAACAACATGGTTTTGCCGCGATCGCAAAGGCTGCCGAACAGGCGCAGGCCTGCGAAGGGCGCGGCGACGCCGATGAAGCCAAGGAATGGCGTCACATCGCGGATGCCATGAAGATCATGCGCGGACCGGCCCACAGTTAGGCGTGGTCGCCACCCGGTTTAGCGCTCGCCCTGATCGGCGCCTGGCGTAGCCGGCTTGTGCTGCGTCTGCGGCTGCGTGCGCTCGCCGGTCTCCTTGCAGGGGAGCTGCTCCCAGGAACCGTCGGCGGCCTGCTGGTAGGCGCTGCAGGACGAGGAGGCCGTCTTGTCGTCGCCCTTCTGGGCATTCTTCGCCAGCGCTGGCGCTGCCACCACGGCGCTCGCCGTGAGCGCGCCGGCGAAGACGAGATGAGTGATCCGCATGGGGTTCTCCCGTTTGAAAACGCCCCGCATGCTGGCCAGGAATGTGACGATTATGGGCCGGGACGGTAGTTCCGTCGCGGCGTGCTTAACGACGGGGAAAAGTGCCTAGCCGCCCTTGCTGCGGATCAGGCCGGCGAGGCTGGTCTTCTGTTTCTCGCACCAATTGCCCATGCCGAGCCGGCGCTGGTCGAGATCGGTCATCTGGGTTGCCACGGCCACCTCGGCCATGAGGTCGTCGGGCTGCTTCTCGCCCATCTTGCCCCCGGTGTGCATCCAGGCAATCGCCTTGCGCACCTGCTCGGTGGTGCCGTCGGGGAGCTGCATCTGTTGCGCCTTCTGCACCAGATCCTCGTAAGCGACGTCGGTATTCGGACATTCGACCTTGGCGGCGAAGGCCTGCAACACCATCGTCACATAGTTCGAGCGCGTGTGGTCATCAGCCGCCTGGGCGGGAGCTGCGATCAGCAACAGGCCTGCCATCAGCAAGGGGTATCGCATCCCGGGTCCTCCTCATTTTTTGGGGAGGCTAGCGTCCAGGGGGTAGCTCTGCAATGGCTGCGGGGCCTGATGTTGCGCACGAACTGTTCGAGCCGTCGATGCGCGAAGCGCGTCCTACCGCCGCCAGGAAGGAACGGGATCGAGTGGCGTGCGATAGACCTCGTTGTGATCGCGGTCGGTGACCGCGCACCGCGCAACCCGTCCGCTGCAGCTCAGGCCTCACCTGTGACAGCTCGCTGGCCAATTGCACCGCGCGATCGGAGGCGACCTCGATGTCTTCGAGAATGATCCCGCCCTGGTTCTTGAACTCTTCACCAACCACGAGATCGAAGGAATAGTAAGGCATTCGAATTCTCCGGTGTGACGACCGAGATTCTCAAATGAAGCCTTCCATGGAAGTCTTCGAAACATGCTGGATCATAACACTGAGTCGACATCTAGCCGATGAACATACCGCGTAATCTCTGCGTTTATGGCGCAGAAATCATGTGCACTGTTCGCATGCATTAAGATTTAATTAAATATATCGGCGTGATCATAGGACATGGAATTGCAGCAGAACCGGGCTCCGGGAACCGGCAGCTGCAAGAGAAGGCCGGCGGCATAGATCCCGACGGCCTTTTCTCTTGGCGCAAGCAAACCCAGCACCGTAGTTGCACGGACTCACATCATCGCATCGAGTCGGACAGTTTGCGCTTTCTCATCGTGACGCGAGTCTCCCGGTGCAGCTCTAGTGCACCGGCATGGGCGGACGCACGACAGGTCCGTCATCATCGGCGACCGCTTGCGTCGTGATCGGCGGCGGCGTCGCAATGGCCTGTGATGGCGGCGGCGCTGAAGGCGCCACCGGCGCGGGCGCATAAGAGGGCATATAGGTGTGCGACACGACCGGCTTCGGCTTGCGAAGCGGTGGCGCCGCAGCCCGCGGCGGAATTCCAGGCACGCGCGCGGCTGGATTGGCCGGTGGTCGCGCCTCGGCAACCGGCTTTGGGGCCGCCTTCGCCATCTCGCGGGCCATCTGCTCCTGACCGGCCTTTAGTTCGGAGATGTTGGCCTTGAGCTGCTCGATCTGCTGCGCCATCGCGGCGATGTCGCGCGTCATCGCTTCAACTGATGGCGCGGTGTCGGGCTGGGTTGCTGCAGCTGCGGGCGCGGCAGCGACACTCTCTGCTGTGGGCGCCGGCGCAGACTGATCGGCAGGTCGATCCTGGGCGGCGGGCGGCGCGGGGTCCGCGGCTGCGACCGTTGCTGTCGGCGATCTCGCTGGCAGCAGCGATGCAAGGGACGGTGTCCACTCGGCGAGCAGCTGTTTCGCGGTATCGCCATGCCTCTCCCAGGCGATGGCAGCGGCCGCGCTGCCGCCTGCAAACAGGACCGTGAGCAACGCACCGCGCAACCATTTGCCGCCGGCCGATCGCCTCGCTCGGCCGTGACCGTCATACGCCGTCATGCGGACGGCTGTGTCGACCGAGGGCGCCGCCGCTTGTGGCTCCGGCGCGTGCGTCATCTTCGGCTCAAGATTGATTCTGGGCTCCGACGCGAACTTCGGATCTATCTTCATATCCATCTTGGGCTCATGACGGGCCGTGAACTCAGGTGCAAGCGTCGGCGCAGCGCTGCTCGCGCGCGAGGCCGGCACCATGTCGGGCGAAATCTGCACGGCATCGTGTGGATCGTTGTCCTTGATCGTGTCCTTCACAATCTCATCGACAATTTCGCGGCTGTTCAACGTCGCGAGCATCGCAGCTCCTTTGACCCCTTGGTCGTTCGCATTGGCGCGAGCCGATCTGTTGTGTGAGCTCATCCCGAGCCCGTGGCACCACGAGTCCAGCCGCGTTTGACCAAAGCAAGGCGAGGCGATGGAGACACTGGGGCCGTCTTCCGTTAGATGTGGTGATGGAACCAGCCGTGCCGAACACGGGTACGTGTTCCGCACCGCCTTGTTTTCAGCACGATTTGGGCAGCAACTCTGCAATTGCTGGGGGTTGCTATCCGCTATGGGGGCCGGCGGTGCCAAGATTCTCGATCGCTATTCCCGCTGTTGCCATGCTTGCGCTCGGTGGATGCATGCAGGCGACGCTGTCGCCGTCGACGGACGCGAGCATGACGCCGCGAGACCGGCAATTGCTGGCGAATGCGCCTTACGCCCAGGCGAACGTGCCCGAACAATATCTCCGTCACATCGTCGATTATCCGCGCAAGGAGTTGCCCGGGACGATCCTCGTCGATACCGATGCTCGCTATCTCTATTACGTTCTGCCCGACGGCAAGGCGATCCGCTACGGGGTCGCGGTCGGCGAGGAGGCGATGGCGTTCTCGGGCGTCGCGCGCGTCGGCCGCTTGGCAGAGTGGCCGGACTGGGTGCCAACCCCGGAAATCCAGGCGCGGCTCGGGCCATATCCGGCGCGGGTTGCCGGTGGCCCCGCCAATCCGCTGGGCGCGCGTGGCATCTATCTCTATGTCGGCAACAAGGACACGCTCTATCGCATCCACGGCACCAACCAACCTGAATATATCGGCCAGGCGATTTCGTCCGGTTGCATCCGAATGCGCAACGAGGACGTGATCGACCTGTTCGATCGGGTGAAGCTGAACGCGACCGTCGTGGTGCTGCCACCACGACAAAGCGCGCAAATCGGGCCGGGCCCCAGCTGGCGCGGGTGAGCATGCGTGGGCGCCATGGAGGCGGGGTGCCTGCTGGTAATTTTGCGCACAATTTTAGGCATTGTGTTGCCCGGGACGTAACGCTTCGCCTCTAGCGTGCAGCGAGCAAGGGGCCGCTCGCATGTATCTCGTCAAGACTTCGCCGCGCGCGCTGTTCGCTGCGCTGATTCCGCTGGCCATCGTCGAAGCCGTTCTGATGGTCTTCGCCATCGCGGGCGGCCAGGTCAGCGATCCCGAAGGCGTGCCGGCGCCGGACGTGATCCTGATGTTCTATGGCGGCCGCATGGCCATCAACGCGGCTTTCCTGTTCGCCGGGCACATCGTGCTGCGGCAGTGGACGAAATCGAGCCGGTTCGCGTATGGGCTGATGGGCGGTGTCATGGCAGCAGCGAGTTACGGCATCGCGATCCGCAATCACATCCAGCTCGCTGCGCCCGGCGACGGCACGGTGGTCACGTTCGGCTTGCTGCCGACGATTGCGGGGATGATTGGCGGATTCCTCTATGGTCAGTTCGCCGGGCTCAGCCCGGTTGCGCGCGCAGCCGGCTCGTCTCCAGCGGCCAGGCCGGCAGAAACACCGCTGCCGTTGGTCTTCGACGGGCCGGTCCGCGTGCGCACCTCGGTGGCGGGCATCGCGATCGCGGCGCTGATGCCGGCGGTGCTCGCGACGCTGCTGCCTTACACCTTGTTGCCGCTGTTGATGAACGGCTTTGCGGACAAGAGCACCGCGCACATTTTCGCGGCGGTGATCCCGGCGCAGACTTTCCTGGCGATGCTGGTGATCTCGGTCATTCCTGCAACCATCTTCATGCTTTGCTTACACCACGTCGCCCGCGCAATGGGGCGCCGTAGCGCGTGGGAATATGCGGCGATCGGGGGCGCTGCGGCGTTCGTCTGCGCGCTGCTGCCCGCGTTCATGGCGCCGCTCCTCGCCGTGCTGACGATTCCGGCCGCATTCTGCGGCGCCGTCATGGGCGCGCTCTATCGCCGCTTCGCTGGCCTCGAGCCGGTGCCGCTGCCCGAACCCGTCATCGCAACCGATCCCGAAGCGCTGGTCGGCGCCGATCATCCGTCGCGGCACCAGCACGGCGTCATCCTCAGCAACTGAACACATGGAATGGACAGATGAAAAGCCTCGCAGCGCTTGGTGCGGGCGTGGTGATGGCGGCAATCGCCGCGCTCTGGTTTGCGACGGGGCCGGTGGTGGTGACGGCAGAAGTCAGGCCGCTGAAGGTGAATCCTGATTTGCCGGTGTTCAAGCCAGTTCCGTCAAGCTTGGACGGACGCGCGAGGTGAATGACACCTCAATCGATTCCGCGTCCCATGCCAGGCTCAAGAGTCCGCCGAGCGGCGATGGGCGCGCGCCATTCGCGTCCTAATTGTCGGGCTGCGCGATCCGCCATTGCAGCGTCGTGGCGTTGCCGTTGGCATCGCCCGGCGCCTTGTCGGCCGACGAGGTGTAGAGCGGACGATAGCGATACGCCCACATCTTGCTGCCGTCGTCGCGGTTGATCACGGTGAAGTCGCCGATGGCTTTGGCTTCGGCTGTGGCGGCGAGCGGCACCCAGCTTTCGGTGCACTTGCCGTTGCAGGTCGACGTCTTGCCGGTGGTGTCACGCTCGTAATAATAAAGCGTCATCCCGCGGGGATCGACGAGCTTGGGACCCTGCTTGGTCAGGACCACCTTCGCCGGTGCCGTCGTGGCCTCCGGTTTCGGCGCAGGAGCGGCTTCGCCGCCGCCATGCCCATTCGCGAGCGCATCGCCGGCAGACAGCGCGATGATTGTGGCCGCAATGACGAACCTGAACATCTCCAACTCCAAGCCGGAAAAGTTAATCGGTGTTAAGCGCAGAATTGAGGACGACCGTAACAGCTGAAGGTTAGTTCCTGGTTTCGCAGCGCTGCGACAAATACGTACAAAAATACGGGGTACGGCCTTCTATTTGATGCATTGCCTCGATGCGAACCGGCATCCAGTTCGCCCGAAATCGACTTACATCTCGCGCAACGGCGCGCGGCTGAGCTCGTTGCCCGCGGCGATGGCCTTTTGCAAGAGCCGCATCAGCTCTTCGGCTTCCTTGTCGCTGAGGCCGCGCAGCATGATCTGCTGGGCGGATTCGACGGCCGGTGTGATCCTGCGCAGCGTGCGGCGGCCCTCGTCAGTGATCTCGAGCTCGCGGGCGCGTCGGTCGCGGCGCGAAGCGCGGCGCTCAACGAGGCCTTTTTGCACCAGGCGATCCACCACGCCGGTGATGGTGGTACGGTCAAAGGCGATCAATCCTGCGAGCGTGACCTGGTCCAGTCCTGGATTGGCCTTGATGGTCGCGAGCGCCGCGTACTGCACCGGCGTGAGGTCGAAGCCGGCCTGGCCAACCTCGGCCAGGAATACGGCGACGGCGATCTGTTGGAATCGGCGCGCCAGATGTCCCGGCATGTCGTTGTTGTCTTTCACCAAAATCTCCTTGGGGCAGGGGCGGTGCACGAACCTTGACAAGTATACTGATAATCAGCATACTGACTAATATCCAACGAGACGTCAACAGAAACGAGACGACAACGGGAGAGGTGCCGATGCAATTCCATCTCAATGGATTCCAGCCGGGCGACCCTGAGATCGCCGATCCCGCAGAGCGCGTTCAAGGCGCGGGCGCTGCGGGGGCAGTGCCTGACGAGGTTGACGTTCTCATCGTCGGCTGCGGGCCTGCGGGCCTGACGCTCGCGGCTCAGCTCGCGCAATTCGGCGACATCAAGACCTGCATCGTCGAGCAGAAGCCTGGCCGGCTCTCGGTCGGCCAGGCCGATGGCATCGCCTGCCGAACCATGGAGATGTTTCATGCCTACGGCTTCAGCGAGCGCGTCCTGAAGGAAGCCTATTGGGTGAACGAGACGACGTTCTGGAAGCCGGACGAACGGGCGCCGGACAAGATCGTTCGCAGCGGCCGGGTGCAGGACGTCGAGGACGGGCTGTCGGAATTCCCGCACGTCATCCTCAACCAGGCGCGCATTCATGACGGCTTTCTCGACGTGATGCGCAAATCGCCCGCAAAGCTCGAGCCCTATTACGGGAGGCGTCTGCTGGATCTAGAGGTCGATCCGGCCGCCGGGCCAGCCGATCATGCGGTGACCGTGCGGCTCGAACGCATGGATGGCGGTGCTGAGGGCAAGATCGAGACCGTCAAGGCGCGCTACGTCGTCGGTTGCGACGGCGCGCGCAGTACGGTGCGCAAGTCGATCGGCCGCGAGCTGCATGGCGATTCCGCCAACCACGCCTGGGGCGTGATGGACGTGCTGGCGGTGACCGACTTTCCTGATATCCGCTTCAAGGCGCTGATCCAGTCGGCCAGGGACGGCAGCCTGCTCATCATTCCGCGCGAAGGCGGCTACATGGTTCGGCTCTATGTCGAGCTGGCAAAACTCGATGTCGGTGAGCGCGTCGCCAACCGCAACATCACCGCCGATGACGTGATAGCAAAAGCGCAGCGGATCCTGAGGCCGCATACGCTCGATGTGAAGGAGATCGCCTGGTGGTCGGTCTACGAAATCGGCCAGCGCCTGACCGACAAGTTCGACGATGTGCCGGAAGCCGAGATCGCGACGCGCCACCCGCGCATTTTCATCGCCGGCGATGCCTGCCATACCCACAGCCCCAAGGCAGGGCAGGGAATGAACGTCTCGATGCAGGATGCCTTCAATCTCGGCTGGAAGCTCGCCGCCGTTCTCCGCAAGCAGTGTGCGCCGGGCCTGCTGCATTCCTATTCGGCCGAGCGGCAGGCCGTGGCGAAGGAACTGATCGATTTCGATCGCGAATGGGCGGGGATTCTCGCTTCGGCAGCGAAAACGGGTGGCGCTGATGCCGCCAAGACCCAGGATTACTTCGTCAGGCACGGCCGCTACACCGCGGGCATGGCGACGCAGTACACTCCGTCGATCCTCACGGGCGCGGGATCGCATCAGCATCTCGCGCGTGGCCTCGCCATCGGCAAGCGATTTCATTCGGCGCCCGTCATTCGGCTTGGCGATGCCAAGTCTGTCCATCTTGGCCACGTGGGGAAGGCCGATGGCCGCTTCCGCATTTATGCGTTTGCCGGTGCGGAAGATCCGACAGCGGCTGGCTCCGCCATTCGCTCGCTGTGCAATTTCCTCCTCGAAGCCAAGGGTTCACCGCTGAAACGATATACGCCTGAAGGTGCCGACATCGATTCCGTGATCGATCTGCGTGCGGTGTTTCAACAGGACCATCGCGAGCTTGCGATCGAGGCGATGCCAGCCCTGCTGTTGCCGCGCAAAGGTCGGTACGGCTTGCTCGACTACGAAAAAATGTTCTGTCCGGACCTCAAGGGCGGTCATGACGTCTTCACGATGCGGGGCATCGATCGGAAGACGGGCTGCTTGGTCGTTGTGCGGCCGGATCAATACGTCGCGCAGGTGTTGCCGTTCGACGATTTTGCTGCGCTCGCAGCATATTTTGACGGCTTCATGCTGCAGGTCAGCTGACACTTTGCCGTGCCGATGAATGGCGGATGAATATTGAACTGCGCACGCCGCGCATCTCAATCTTTCGGCTGATCCGGCGCTTGCGCACGGAACGCTTTATTCCGCTTGCGCGTTCCGCCTCTCAGAGGAGGACTTCGCCATGAGATTGAGAACCGCTTTAGTTGCCGCATTGCTGCTCGCGCCGACCGCCGCAATGGCCGCGCCTGGCATCGTCACCGTCTCGACCGGCCTGCGCGCCGGCCCGGGTGCGGGCTTTCCCCTGGTCGATCGCGTCCCCGAGGGCGCCCGCGTCAACATTCATGGCTGCCTGCGTGGTGATGCCTGGTGCGACGTGAGCTTCTCCGACGATCGCGGCTGGGTATCGTCGCAATATCTCGAATATCTCTACCGCAATCACTACGTCTACCTGCCCGACTATGCCGACGAGATCGACGTGCCCGTCGTTCCCTTCGTGCTGAGTTCGTACTGGTCGAGCTACTACGAGGGCCGTCCCTGGTATCGGCGCCACGCCTACTGGAATAACTACTGGAACTCGCATGAGCGCTTCGCGACGCGGATGACGATCGATCCGAACGCCGCTCGTATCGGGCGTGCGGCGACGCGTGACGCGGCGGTCGCGCTGGGCCGCGAAGGCGTCCACGGCAACGGCAACGTCAACGGCGCCGCGATCTCGGGGCGTGATGCCGCGACGGTACGGCGTGACGCAGCCATCACGAAGCGCGACGCTGCAGCGACGGCCGACCGGGCCAGCGCCGGACGCAGCGAGCACCTTGCGCATGAGCGAACGGCCGTGCAGGGACGCAATCCCCGTGATGCGCAGGCGCGTATGATGCACGAGCCGACCGCTGCCCGGGCCGCAGTGCGTGCGCAGCCGATGGCGCGTGCACATGAAGCGCCGCACATGTCGGCTGCGCCGGCGGCCCGGCCCGCGATGTCGCATATGGCTCAGCCGAATGTCAGTCATGGTGCGCCGATGAGTGCCCATGCGCAGATGCCGGCACCGCATGCGGCTGCACCTGCCGCGCCGCATCCCGGCGGCGGTGGTGGCGCTCCGCACATCAACGCCGCCCCGCATGGTGGAGGCGGCGGTCACGAGAAGCACTAGCATTCCTGAAAAGCCCGGCCTTCGTGCCGGGCTTTTTGCTGGCCCGGGTTCCGTGCGCGTACAATTTAAGAAAGTTCTTCGCGGGCAGATTTCAAGGATCGTAACATGTATACTCAAAGGTGTAAGCATCCACTCGGGGCAGCGGGGCTACGGGAGGATGAGATGAGACAGAGCCAGGCGGACTCGCGCCGCCAAAATGTCGCGAAGCGCTCGATGACCAGAGAGGTCAAGCAACTGGCCGGCCTGATCGCCGGCTTGCGTAAATCCCTCGACGGCATTCACAAGGAGCGGGCGAGCACCAAGCTTTCCGGCGCCGAGATGGGGCTGCTCGACGAGCGCCGCAATAATTTATTGCTTACCATTGCTGCCCTGGACGACCGTCTGTCCGCAGTGCAGGGATTGATTGACCTCGGCCGCCCACACCCCATCCGCGTTCACTGACGGATCGCGGGCATTATCGGCTTCGTCGCGGCGGCGACGGACCGGGCTCGGCTGGCTGCGCTGCGCGGCATAGCGCATAGCAGGCAGATTGACCTCTCTCGCTCGACGGAACCTTGCAGGTGCACAATGCTGCCGTTGATGGCACCAAATTGCCACGCTCCCGGCGAATTGCCGCCAAAGCCCGCTGCCACCACAGGAGGGGCGCAGGGCAGCGCAAGGGGATGCGATTTGGCCTACAAGATGGTCGCAGAACGCGACAATGAGAAGTACAGTTTTGCCCGCGAGAGCCGGTTGCTCATCGTGGCGAAGGCGAAGGTTTGGGCGAGCGAAGGATGGCGGGTCGTCATCACCGATCAAGACGGCAAGGCCTACGCGCCCGCGGAATTCGATCAGTTGCTGGCTGCGTGATCGCAGGACGGCTTAGGGGACGACATTGAAACCGCTATTTCGACCGGGGCGCGAGGTCATCGCGCCTCTGGTGATTCTCGGGGCCATGGCGGCAGCGAGCGTCGTGCTGTCGGTGCCGCTTGCCTCAGCGCAAAATCTCGACGCGGGCAAATCGCCTGAAAAGCTCTTCGCCGACGGTTGCATGGCCTGCCATCGCAGCCCGCGAGGGCTTGCGAAGGGGCGCTACAGCCTGACGCTGTCCTGGTTCCTCCAGGACCATTACTCGGCCGGCCCCGACACGGCCAAGGCACTCGCAGCCTATCTGGTGTCGGTCGATACGCCAGTTCCCGCGGCTGCGGCGAAGCCCGGCACAAAGTCGTCCCGATCCAAGCCGCATCCGCCCAAACCTGTGGAGGGGCAATAGCCAGGGATCCGGACCTGGTTAGGCGCGCCGATAGGTCCGTTCGACCAGGCGGTCGTGCACGGCGCGCAAATCGGCGTTGATCCGCGCTTGTCCGGTCGTGACGAAGGACAGCCAGGCGCCATCGGCGGCGAGACGCACGATCTGAAGCTCTGGCGCAGCGTCCGTGGCGCGATGCCGCCTCAGGCGTGCTTTCATCCAGTCCTTCCAGAGCCGCCGTAGCGACGGATCGGTGACGAGCACCATGCTCAGCGTCGCCCATGATGTGGCGAAGCCGAAGGCTTTTCCGGTGAACACCGCGTTCAATGCGCCGTCGTCTGCGAGAACAGGTTGATGACGACGACTCCCGAGACGATCAGGGCGATGCCGACGAAGGCCGCGGCATCCAGCATCTGACGGAACATCACGAAGGCGACGGCGGCTGTCAGGATAATGCCGACCCCGCCCCAGATCGCATAGGCGATGCTCAAGGGAATCACCCGGATCGCCACCGACAGTGCGTAGAACGAGGCGACATAGAACAGCACCATCGCCAGCGTCGGCCAGGGCCGTGTGAACTGCGCGGATTGCTGCAGCAAGGCGGACGCCGTCACCTCGAACAGGATGGCGAGGGCAAGCGCTGCATAGGAGGTGAGGGCGGACGTCATGGCGGTCTCGACAGTGGGTGCGAAAGATACCGCTCGGTAGGAGGTTGAGCACGCGCGACACGGCTTTCGTCGGGAGAAGGTATTGCGTGCGAGTGACGAGCCTGCGACAGGTCGGAACCTGTGGTGCGATGAGGGTGCGAACGCCGAGCCACCGCGCGATGAATCACGCGATGGCGCCGAGTGTCACAGAGCTTTCGATGCGGTCCTAATTGATCCGCACGGAAAGTTCGACGTCCTCTGCGAAGGGCGTGGACATGTAGCCGCTGTCAGATGCGCGCACGCGCGCCAGATAGTCCGGGCTGAAGTCGGCGTTGTCGGCGACGATGATCGCGCCGGGGTTCAGGCGGTCTTCGACAAGATCGAGGATCTCAGGGTAGAGCGCCTTGGCGCCATCGAGCAACACGAGATCGATCCGTTCGGGCAGATCGGCGCTCAATGTCTTCAGCGCATCGCCTTCGCGGATCTCGACGAGATCGATCAGCCCGCCGGCCGAGAGGTTCTCGCGCGCCCGCGCCGCCTTGGACGGTTCGAACTCGCTGGTGATGAGCCGGCCGCCGCCATTGTCACGCAAGCCTGCGGCCAAATGCAGCGTCGAGATGCCGAACGAGGTGCCGAACTCGACGATCGCCCTCGCTCGGGAGCTGCGCGCCAGCATGTAGAGCAGCTGAGCGGTCTCGCGCGAGACCGCCAGCGGTGCGTCCTTCAGACGTGCGTAGAGGTCGCGGTAATCGGTCTTGCTTCGCATCATCCTTGCGCGGTCGGCGTCGCTCAAATCGGCGAACGCCGGCTTGCGCTGCGCCCTCTGCGGCTTCGGCCTGGCTGAACAGGCGATCGAGCAGCGGCGCAAGCGATGTGATCGTTGGGGTGGCCATTGGATGTCTCCAGAGTTGGTGGCGAAGCGGGTGCTTGCGTACGAACTGAAATACGATTAATTCGTCGCATTTCCTATTCGCATTCCCCAGGGCGTCCGATGGCCGACCGTCGAAGTCGTTCGGTTTCCTCACGAAAACAGCCGCAGCAGGCCCGCTCCAATGAGCTGGTGGCGGCCATTCTGGATGCCGCTATTCAGGTCCTGGCAAAGGAGGGCGCGCAGCGTTTCACCACTGCGCGGGTGGCTGAGCGGGCCGGGGTGAGCGTTGGCTCGCTCTACCAATATTTTCCGAACAAGGCGGCCATCCTGTTTCGTCTGCAAAGCGACGAGTGGCGGAGCACGAGCGAGCTCCTGCGCGGCATTCTCGCTGACCGTACGAAGCCGCCACCGGAGCGACTCCGCGCGCTGGTCCACGCCTTCATACGCTCCGAATGCGACGAGGCTGCGATCCGTGGTGCGCTCAGCGATGCCGCACCGCTTTATCGTGATGCACCCGAGGCGCAGGAGGCGCGCGCAGCGGGCGAGGGCGTGGTTGCGGTCTTCATGCGGGAGGCGCTGCCAAAAGCCATGGAGGCGACACGCGAGCTCGCCGGGGAGCTGATCAAGAGGACGCTGGGCGAGGTCGGAAAGCGGTTCTCCGAGACGCCACGCAGCGAGGCGGACATCAGGCGTTACGCCGACGGGATGGCCGACATGTTCTGCGCCTATCTCGATGAGCTTGCGCGACGCGAACGTCATTCCTGACATCCGCGTTTGCCCAATAGCGTTGGGGCAGGCCGAGCTCTACGCTTGCGCCGGGGCGCGATTGCTTTTAGGGACCTCTGCATGCTCGTCATCTCCATTCAAAGCCAGGTGGTCCACGGCCATGTCGGTAACAGCGCTGCGGCCTACGCCATGCAGGCGGAGGGCGTGAACGTCGCCGCCGTACCAACGACGCTGCTGTCGAACCACCCGCGTTATCCGACCCTGCGCGGGCGCGTGCTCGATGCCGAGCTGGTCGCCGATCTGCTGAGGGGTGTCGAGGAGCGGGACCTCGTCGATGAGGCCGCGGTGCTTGTCACCGGCTATGTCGGCTCGCCCGACAATGCTGTCGTCGTCGCCGACTTCGTCGAACGCGCGCTGTCGCGAAACGCGAAGCTCGTCTATCTCTGCGACCCCGTCATCGGGGATGACGGCCGCGTCTATGTCGCCGACGGCATTTTGGACGTGCTGCGGCATCGCCTGTTGCCTTCAGCGCATTTGGTCACGCCGAACCAGTTCGAGCTGGAGTTGCTCTCTGGCGCCAAGATCGCCGACACGGATGCCTTGCGGACGGCAGCTGCTGCGCTTGCGGGACACCGCCGGATCGACGTTGTCGCCACCGGCTGCACACTCCTCGACACTCCGGCAGGACAGGTGGAGACGATTTTGTGCGCCGACGGGCAATTGTCGCGTTTTGCGACCCCGCGCGTGCCGATCAGCCCCTACGGCACCGGTGATCTCCTCACCGGCCTGATTGCGGCGCACCTCGCCAAGGGCATGGCGATCGAGGCGTCGGTGCGGCTCGCGGTCGAGACGATCTTCGCTGTGCTCCTTCGCACCCAGCAGTCGGGATCGGCCGAGATGCGTCTCGTGCCGTTGCCGACGTCAGGTCCATAAGACCAGGATCACGTCGTGCGTTTCCTTCCGGCTGACTGTGCCGACTTCTGCGATTTTGCCGCGCTCTTCTGCTCGCGTGCGGCCTGGGCCTTCGGCGGCTTGGCGCTCGCCACAGTTCGCGCTTTTTTCGATTTGGTATTGGCGGCTTCCTTGCGGTCGGTCGCAACGCCGCGCTTGGAGATGTATTCCGCACCGTCGATCGGACCCACATGCGGCGGATCGCGACCGAGATAGGGCCGGCCGATGCCGAGCGCCTTGGCGTTGGCATCGACCCATTTCCACAACACTTCCGTTGAGGCCCAGCGTTGCGCGCGGTTGTTGCCCTGGGTGCTGACGATGTCGGCCGCCATGCCGTGGCCATAACCGCCGCGAAGACTGCCGCCGTGATAGGAGCGGTTGGAGGCCGCCTTCAGGCCGCTTGCAATCTCCTGGCGGTAGTCGTCGCGAAACGCGCTGGTGATGCCCGGCGACAGGCCGGCGGCTTCCGCTGCGAGCAGCATGTGAAACAGCTTCTGCTTGAAGCTCTTGTCCATGCCGCCGATCACGTAGTCCATCAGCGGCATATTGGCGTGTGCGGCCGCCTTCGGATCTTTCCAGGAAAAATCCTCGTCGACGAGTTTCGTGAAGCTGCGCATCACCGTGACCGTCCTGCCCTTGCGCCTGATGGTGACGGCGCGGCGGTCTTCGACCTTGATCGAATCTTCCTTTGGCGTGCGCTGATAGAGCGCCCAGAGATAGCGGTCGATGCAGGCATCCATGGCGAAGCATTCGTCGAGCACGGCCACGGTATCTGCGGGCGGCGGCTTGCTTTCGGCCACAGGCCCGCTTGCGATCGCGGCGGGCGACAGCGCGTCTTGCGGCACGACGTCGCCGGGATCGGCGGAGGCGAGGTTGATGGGCGGCGCCTGGGCAGGTTCAGCCGCGGCTTCGCTTGCGACGGGCACAGGTTCAGCGGCTTCGCTCGTGACAGCAGGCGCAGGTTCGGGCGCGATCTGAGGGGGCGTTGGGCCCGCAGGCACGATGTCGGTAGGATCGGCCGAGGCGATCTGGACGGTGGGGGCGGGCGCTTCGGGCGGTGACGCTTCAACTGTCGCCACAACCGGCGTCGTGGCCGCTGCGGCCGCGATATCGGCGGTCAGCGCGATGCCATCGTCGATCGTCGCAGCGCGCGGGATATCGGCGAGCTCAAGGCGGCTGAGATCTTTGGCGCGGGAAACGGCGGCTGCATCGGCGCCGCCATTCTCGATCAGCGCAGGGGCATAGGCGGAGAACGAGAGCGCCAGCCAGCCGACCATCACGGCCGAGGGGCACGAGACCGCCACAAGAAGAGACCGCCGATCATTCATGATCCCCGCCTCCAAAGTTCGCCAACGAACCCGATTGCACAGCCAAGTACGCGGCGGGTCAATTGTTCGGTGGACGACGTGGCGGTGCAATGGTGCAAATGCCCCAAAACCGGGTTTTTCAAGCCGGTGTTGCTGGAATGCAACTACTGGTTCCCGCTCCAATGGGGGGCAACGTCGGCGCGGCAGCGGGCAATCGCGCTGGCGACCATTGAAATCATCGATGCGCTCGGCACCAAGCTTGTCGCGAAGCTGCAATCACTTGCCAGTGCGTTGGATTACACACCACCAGTGTCGCGCATCGATGCGCGGGATGAGAATGGTCAGCAAGAAAACCCGCGGTCACGCGCGACTTGTGTACCGGCGTTCGCAACGAGTGTGATCTCTTTAATAGTTGTTTTGCAGATCGCGGCGCTTGATGCGGGCGCCGCATATTGGCGGCCAAGAAATCTTTTTCATAATGGAGTTCGTCATGCCTGTTGCGCAAAAAGCTGTTGTCGCCGCCACGTCGCTGCGTGAGTTCGTCATCCGTCACCTCGCGCTGTTTGCAGCCGCCGCGCTGTTCGTATTCGTGCTGAGCCTGACCTATGGGCTCGATCTCAGCCCCGGCTTCTTCTGAGCGTCGCGGCCGGCCTCAGCCGCCGGCCCGCGTCGCTCGCCTCACGCCTTCTTCACGAATTCCGACTTCAGGTTCATCGCGCCGATGCCGTCGATCTTGCAGGCGATGTTGTGGCCGTCCGTCGCGTCCTGCAGGCGGATGTTGCGGACCTTGGTCCCGCCTTTCACGACCGACGAGGAGCCCTTGACCTTGAGGTCCTTCATCACGATGACGCTGTCGCCATCGCTGAGCACATTGCCATGGGCGTCGCGCACGCCGGCATCCGCGGGCGCCTCCGCGGTGCTGCCGGCCGTGGAGCTCCATTCATGGCCGCACTCCGGGCAGATCCAGAGATCGCGGTCCTGATAGGCGTGCTCCGACTGGCAGGCGGGGCATTTGGTGGCGTCGCTCATGATGGGTCGTGTCTCGCAGCTGTCCTTGCGCTGCGCACCGTAGGGGCGAAGCCGCGCAATGCAAGGAAAACCAGGGCTATTACGCGTCCATGAACCGTGCCGTGCCCGATACCAGGATCGAGCTACCCTTGGCGGCGCCGATCGCGGCACCGATCAGCGAGCGCGCGCCCATGTCTTCGCCCTGGACGATGTCGATGGCGCCGCCATGCGGCCAGCCGATGTCGCGCAAATAGCCTGCGAACGCGGCGGCGGCCGCACCCGTGGCGGGATCCTCGACCACCCCGCCGGCGGCAAAGGCATTGCGCACATGGAACAGGCGCGGTGTCCCCAGCGTCACCAGGGCGATGGTGACGAGGCCCGCTTGCTGCATCAGCGCGCGGCCGCGATCGAAATCATAGCTCATGCGCGCGAGCGCGTCGCGCGATTTCAGCGCCAGCATGACATGATCGGCCCCGCCGTGAATTCTCGCGGGCGGGAGGCGGGGATCGAGATCGGAGGCCGCATAGCCGAACAGGTCGAGCAACGCATCCTGCAAGCCGGCATCGAGCGGCGCGCTGCGCGTCGGCGGCGATTGCAGCGCGGCCGCGATGGTGTCGCGGTCGCGCCGTCCCGATACGGAAATGACCGCATCGTTCAGATGCAGCCCAAAGCTGCGATCGCCGTAGCGGTGCGCCAGAGCCGCACCGAGCGCGATGGTGGCGTGGCCGCAGAACGGCACCTCCATGGCCGGCGAAAAATAACGCACGCGCCAGGCCTCGCCTGCGGGCGCGGCAAAGGCGGTCTCGGAAAAGCCGACCTCAGCCGCGATCGCCTGCATCGCCGACGCATCGGGCAAGGCGTCGCCGATCCAGACACCGGCGGGATTGCCGCCGATGTTGCCGTCGGAGAAGGCGGCGATGCGGAGAACTGTCATGAGGTCATCCTGATGTAGCGGCGGCTTCGTAGGGCGGCAGAGCGCAAGCGAAACCGATCGTTCGGCGGGCTGTTGATGGGTTTCGCGTGCACTCAACCTATCCTACAACAGCGCGGATCGTCCGAGGAAGTTGAAGCTGAATTTGCTTGCCTTGCCGGGCGTCCTCCCGCACTCTTTCCCGCGAAGGAGATCAACGCATGAAGATCATGACTGTCGCCTGTGCGCTTGGAACCGCCCTGGTGCTGCTGGGGTCATCAGGTGCTGATGCGAGGGCGCGGAGGGCTGTCGTCGTTCACGCTCCACAGGAACGGCTCGTCGTCACGGCGCCCGTGCTGAGGCCGACGCCGTGGGATTACAACGTCGTTCCGCGCTATCGTTATCGCCCCGAAGACGATCGCGTCGATCCTTACGGCCCGCCGCTGGTGCCGTCCTATATTCGTTACGAGGGATGGCGCTGGCCCTATTGGTGGTAGGGAGCGCTCAGCCGCACAAGGCGACATGGCAAGAAAGCCATCAAGAAAGCTGAAGACCTACCGGACCTCGCTCGGCTTCTACGACCAGGCGGTCGCCGCACCTTCGATGAAGGCGGCGCTGGACGCCTGGGGCGCCAAGTCCAACCTGTTTCATCAGGGCATCGCCAAGGAGACCGACGACCCCGACATCGTCGCCGCGACCATGGCGGCCCCCGGTGTCGTGCTCAGGCGGGCGGTAGGATCGGACGGCCCGTTCAGCGAGCACGCCGCATTGCCGACCGATCTCGCCGGCGACGAGGACAAGCCGAAATCCAGGTCTAAAGTTAAGTCTAAATCCAAGTCTAAATCCAAGTCTAAATCAAAGAAGCGCCCGATCAAGAGTCCGGCCAAGGATGCGGCGAAGTCCGGGACCGACGATCGACAGGCGCGAGCGGCCGCTGCGGCGTTTGCCAGGGAAGAGCAGCGACGCGAAAGCGCGCGCCGCAAGGAAGAGTCCGCCCGCGCCAAGGCGCGCGCGCGCCGGGACAAGGCGCTCGCTTCCGCGCAGGCGGCGCTGGACCAAGCAAGGCAGGACCACCAGGCCCGGGCTGAGGCGATCGAGGCCGAGCGCGCTGCGCTGGATGAACGGGCCGCGTCGGAACACGGCCGTTGGGACAAGCAGCGGATCAAGCTCGAGCAGGCGGTTCGTCGCGCGCGCGAGTAGGCGCGCGGTTTGAGCGCTCCTGTCCTTTCGTCGTAGCTTCGCGCGACCTCCGGGATGTTGCCAAACGCGGGGCGATGGCGAACATTGCTTGCCGATCTCGACTGGGCATTTGTCCAGCCCCGATCGAAACGATCCAAATGGGGGGAGCTGGCAATGAAACGTTTGAGCTTGCGAATTTTCGTCCTTGCCGTTGCCACGTTGGTTGTTGCCGCGGTCCATCCCGCATCCGCGCAGATCGTGGCTCTCGGCCACAGCGCCGTTCACGGCAACGTCTCGGAGTCCGAGATGTGGCCGGCCGTGTTGGAGGGATTGCTGCGCGCGAGAGGCTCCCAGGTTCACGTCACCAATGCCGGCGTCTGGGGCGAGACCACCGATGCGACGCTGGCGCGTACGCGGAGTGCCGTCCCCGATGGGACCAGGCTCGTCCTCCTCTGCGACAACCCGGCCAATGACGTCAGGCACAATATGAGCCCGGTCAGGGCCATGCAGAACATCGCCGCCATCAAGAGCCAGTTGAAGGCACGGGGCATCCGGGTCATCGACGTCTGGGGGACCTACATGTCGATCTGGCGGCAGCCGGGCAACGTCGGCCCCGACGGCCGTCATCTGAGCGTCGAGGGCAACAAGAAGATGGCCGCGGCGGTGGTGGGGTTGGTGAGATAGGCCTTCGCGGAGACGGCGCGCCTTAGCCCTTTCGGATCAGCCGCCAGCGGCCTGGCGTGGCACCAACGGCCGCCGCGAAAGATCTCGTGAAGTGGCTCTGATCGGCGAAGCCGCATTTGATCGCGATTTCGGTCAGGGAGAGCGTCGAGTTGAGCAGTAGGGCCTTGCTTTCCTCGATGCGTTGATTCATCAGCCATCGGTGCGGCGGTGCCCCAACGCTAATTCTGAACGCGCGAGCAAAGTGGGCTGCTGACAAGCCGCATTCGCCGGCGATCTGGGCCAAAGAGATTTCGCCACCCAGATTCGTGCGGATGAGTGCCTTCGCGGTCCGAAGCTGCCATGGCGCCAAGCCGCTGCGGAAAGAGCGCTTGCCGGGTCTGCTGATCGCATATTTGCGCAGGAAATGGGTATTGAGAGCCATCGAAATATAACCGACGAACAGCTCGTTTGCCTCTTGAGGTCTCTGCAATGCCGGCAGCAGGCAGCGCCCCAAATGTGCCACCACGGGATCGGAAATATTCGTGCCGGCTACGACGTCATATTGCAGGCGCCCAAGCTCAAGCTCGGCCCCCAGCTTACTCAGTCCATTGTGCGGCACATGGAGGTACAGGAAGTCGAATGGATCATGAAAGTGAATGATCGTTTCGCATCGTAGATCGTAGATGGTCGTCTCGTCTTTCAAGGCGCCCTTGCGTATGTGCCGGCCGTCGACCCATATCTCGCCTCTCTGATGCTGTAGCCGAATGCAAAGCCCAAAGGCCTCGTCGGGGGTGGATGGCAATGTCGGCTCACCGACCGGCCCGGAATACGTTATCCAGACGGCGGCAAACGCGGCTTTCTCGAACGATCTGACAGTTCCCGAGTTCGGCTGCCGGAGCATGGGAAATAGCTTCGCAAAGCGATCTCCATAGCGGCTGGCGTTGGTCACGCTCCGCTCCCGATGCGCCTACAGAGCCGATTGGTACAATCTGCGACCGGCCATGCCGCCGCAGCATTTCCTCGCAGGCGCGATTTGTTCAACCTTGGTTCAAGATGTTCAAGCGCAACCGGGCCGATCCGCTTAGAATTCGGCAATACGCCGATTACCTCGGCAGCATTGATGTATTTCAAAGTAATTAAATTGTAGGCGCCGGTGCGGACCAACCTAAGCTTCCTGGAAGCGCTCGTGCGCGCGGCTCGCTCTCGCTTGGCCATGTTGCTGGACCGACTTACTGAATTGCAGGCCGGGACAAGCGCCCCGAGCGGCGGGAATTCTCGTGACTTCAATCCAGGCGACCGCGGGTATGTTCTGGCTGGTGCAGCCGAGGATTTGACCGCCATTGTCACGGTGATGGACCGGATGGTCGGCGAGCTGCTGTTGGAGTCGACGCGATCTCCGGCATCTGGCGGACATTTGTCCAGCAACGTCCTCAACGTCAACTTTCGACAACGGCGATTGCCGGGCGGGCGAAAGCAGAGCAATCCGTCGGCCGCCGCTGCCGATGAAACCGTGAGGCGGACGACATGCTTGATGATTTCGTTGCTGGAGGTCGTAACCGCATTGGAAGAAGCGGTTGCGCAATTGCATCCGCTGAATGCCGCAGAAAGGGCAGACAATCGATAGCAACCGCTCCGTTGGTGCCAAGGCCGCGCCAGTCTTACATGCGCGTTCGGTCGGGCGCGCATGTCCGGGCGGGTATGCGAGCGCCGCCCGCGTGGCTGTCGCTCAGCGGAGATGGACGTCATTCGCCCGTCACCTATGCTCTCTCTCCAAGGTTGCACCATGCGAGGCGATCGGGCCCGCGCAAGCGACATGCTGCCCTATAACGATAGATAAAATATTTTTTACGATCGATAAAGACGTTTTACAAGCATGTTTTCACGACCCCGAACGGAGCTCGACCAACTCTGCGAAGCAACTAAAAGTAGAGTTGGCGGTCGAGCCCGAGCGCGAGGAAAGTTCAGGCTGTTCGGCTGGCTGGAAGCTAAGAGGGCAGGAAAAAGCGCGATCGAAAAATGGGCTAGGCGCCTGATCTGGTGGGGGGCCGGATCGTCGGCTGATCGGTGGCTTCGAGCCCAAGTCCGCCAAAAACCAGCTGTGCGATCGTCGCTTTTGCAGAATCGAAATCTGCCTCTTCCAGCTGCCTTTTGCCCTTCATGATGATCATCTGGCTCGAGAAGTCGGCATAAGCTTGGGTCATTGCCCAGATGCAGAAGAAGAGATCCACCGCGCTGATCGAGCGAATGGACCCGCTCGCCGCCCATTGCTCCAGCGTCGCGACCTTGTCGAGCAGCAATGGAGTTGAGACCTTCTCGATGAAGCTGCCGATGAATTGTGCGCCGCTGATGATTTCGTTTGCATAGATGCGCGACAGATGAGGGTGATCTCGCGAAAAATCGAGTTTTTTATGGATATAGCGCATGAGGATGGTCTTGATGTCGGACGTCGTGTCCAGATTATCCATGTCCCGTGCCCACATATTCATCGCGCGTTCCAGCACTGCGCGGTACAGATCCTCCTTGTCATCGAAATAGTAGTATATGTGCGGTTTTGCGATCGATGCCTTCTTGGCAATCAGAGCAGTCGTCGCCCCGCGGTAGCCGAAATGCCCAAATACGAACTCGGCCGCATCAAGGATCTTTTCTTCGACGTCAGGGCCCGGCGCAGCAGCCTTGCGGCCGCCTTTTGGCGTGCGGCGGATTCGAAAGAGCTTGAGCTTGTCGGAAGGCGTGGCAGTCATAGGGCCTCGTCGGGAGCGTAGCCTCCGGCAGGAAGGCTGAAAGGCAATGTTTGGATCGGGACCGGCGATTCCCAACGCAGGTTGCCCTTGCCGTCCAGTATTTTCAAGCGGTTAGGCTGGGTGATGGTAGGATCGAACAGCTTTCGAGCACACCGTCGGCAGCCCCATATCAGGTACTTCGGGCCGAGCGCCAACGTCCTGGAGTTGTTCCCACCCTGGCGGAGAAGGCTCTCGTGAAGTGACTTTGATCGGCAAAACCGCACCTGATTGCGATTTCAGTGAGCGACAATGTCGATCCGATCAGCAAAGCCTTGCTTTCCTCAATGCGCTGATCGATCAGCCAGCGATGTGGCGGCGTCCCTGTGCTGACCTTGAAAGCGCGGGAAAAATGCGCTGCCGACAGACCGCATTCGCTGGCGATGCGCGCGAGAGAGACCTCTCCATCGAGATGGGACCGTATCATATCTTTCGCGATCCGAAGTTGCCACGCCGTCAATCCGCTGCGGCGCAAGCGATCAGGCGCCGGGATGCTGGTGTACGTGCGAAGGAAATGGGTGTTGAGCGCCATCGCAACGTAGCCGACAAACAGCTCGTTCGCCTCATGCGGCCTCTCGAGCGCTGGCAACAGGCACTTGCCAAGATGCGTCACGATGGGATCGCGGATGTTTGTACCGCTCTCAACGTCGAACTGGACGCGAGCCGCATCGAGCTCGGCTGCAACGCCACTCAAGGCGCTATGCGGCAAATAGAGATAAATAAAATCAAATGGATCCTGGAATCGAACCACGGTCTCGCATCGCAAATCGTAGATGCTGGCTTCATCCATCAACGATCCTTTGGGTGCGTGGCGCCCGTCAATCCATGCCTCTGCCCTTTGATTGCGCAGTCGCAGACAAAGTGCAAATGCCTCATCTGGAGGAGAGGGCAGGGTTGGATCGCTATCTCGGCCGAAATGGGCCATGCGCACCGCCGCGAACGTTCCCTTTTGCAGGGATTTCACGAGTCCCGTTCGGGGCTGCTCGATCATCCCGAATAGTTTGGCGAGTCGGTCGCCGTAAAGTCCAACGTCATTCATGCTTTACACTCAATACGTCACCGGCAATGATTCCTGTTCGCCGGCCTCCCCGAATAGCAATTTTAGGTTGCGGTGAGTCGGACGCGGCAGACGATGACGTTCCCGCGAATCCGACAAGCTCGGGCCGGCTTTGTAGTCGGCAACATGTGATTTTTGTTGGCTTATCTTTGCCGGATCGGCTTTCGAGGCGCGCATTGATCAATCGTGGCTCAAGACGTTCAAGCGCATTGTTTGAGGCGCACCTAAAGTTGCGTTGCCATTATCGCATGGCGGCCTCTGGAGCAAATGATGTACTTCACACTCATCAGGTCGAAGGCTGCATCGGAATCGATGCAGGCCAACCTGTCATTGCTGGAAGCGCTTGTTAGAACCGCTCGATCGCGGTTCTCGACGTTGGTGGCTCAACTTTCCGACCTGCACAATCGATCTTTGCACTTCGTGCTTAGGGAGAGCGTCGACAACCCCGGCAGGCACAATGGTCATGGAGATAGCCTCGCCTGTGTCGCGCGGGATACGATCGCCGTCATCAAGGTTATGGACCGGATGGCCGACGAGCTCTTGGGCGAGTCAAAGCAATCCTTGTCGTCAGTTGGATACCTCTCGGGCAATGTCCGAGAGATCGCCTTCGGGGGGTGGCGCCTGCTTTGTGGGCAGACGTCGAACGATCTCCGCGCGGTTGCCGTCGAAGAGAAACTTCGGCGGATGCCGCGCCTGGTGATCTCACTGTTGGAGGTGGCCACGATCCTGGAGGGGACCGTCACAGATCTTGTGGCAATCGTGGAGAGCAAAACGACCGAGGGGGAAAATCGGGTCTTGAAAGACCTCTGTTTCATTCGATCATCTGCCGACTGCAATCAGAGCGATCCAGCTCGGCCCCGCGGAAGCATTCCGGCCTGACCGAGAGTCAGTGCGGTTTCCTCGAGTTGGCCATTGGATCTGGCTTGGCGTGGCCTCCCGCCATATTGGCATCTCATGTGACTGAGTGTGTGCATGCAAAGGGGGCGTTCGAATACTGTGCGCGTCGGGAAAGACAACACCTGACGTCGACTTTGATGCGGCGGGTGCCGAACCAAAAGCTTTGCGATTGGATCCGCCGGCATTCCCCGAGCTCTGGATGTCGGGAGGTGGAGGACTCGAGCCATCGGACTCATTTCCAGCCGCAGACGGATGCACCCGTGCGCGACGCCTTCGATCTCGCCGTGATCTGTTGGCACGATCATTCAGCACTGGCCGAGATCGCGCAATCGCCTGCCATTACCGATCATGTCGTGTCGTCTGCGCTGAACCGGCTGAATCTCGCCAAGCACCAGTATCAGGCCGACATCAGGAGCCTGATCAATGCGAGTCCGCGGGGCGAGGAAATCATGGACAGGGCTTGTGGGATTGCGTTGGAGGGGCTTGCGGAAATCCGGGATTTGATCCCCCGAAAGTGAGACCGGCCGAGCGTCGAGTGCACTGTCATGGTAATCGCAACCGCCACCAGGAGAGGTTGCGCGACGATCAATCGCTCATCGCTGCGTGCGGCGTCAGTAGTTGGGAAAAAATGGCAAAGCTGCGGCTGTCAACGATTCATCGAGGTAGAATGCCACTTACCCCCGTAATAAACACAATACTGTTTTGGGGTTCTGGGTGCGTATTTGGAGGACCATCATGGCAAGTGTCGAACAATTGCACAGACGGCAAGGCGTAAACCTGGTTCAGCTCGAAGCGGACATTGCCTCGGTACGCTCGGGAAGTTCTCTGACATCCATTGCTTTACCTGATTACGTCGAGCACACCGAAGGCGTCACGCGCGTCGGCGCCCTCAGTGCGGAGGCGGTCATCCGCGACTATGAGTCTGCTGCGAAAGAGATCGAGGCCATGGGCAGCGAGTTGATCGACGCCGCGCAAAAGTGCGAGGCGCTGACAGCTCAGGTCCATGATGCCATCGCCTTCATGCGGGAAACGGCGACGGGCTATCGTGAAGAGGGGCGGAAGATCTTCAAGCGCATCGAAGAATGCGCGCTGTTCACCGAGGACGTCCGCAAGACGTGCGAACAGGTGAAACGCAGAATGGCGGCAGGCTCGGTCGGCCCGTCTTCCGATGAGGAGGTTGCACCGGAAGGCGCCGAGTTGACCGGGATCGCGGCGAAGGTGACGATGAGCGAAGTCCGGTGAGACGGTCATAGGTCCGTCGGGTGGGCATGGCGCATGTGCGCCTTTGCCCACCCCGCGGCGCTAATGGCGTGCGCTATGCGGGCTCACCAATCCAGATCGCCGTAGGGGTCGCCCATATAGGGCGGCGGCATCCAGGGTCCTCGCGGCGGTCTGGGTCGCCGTGGTGGTGGGGGCTCTGGCACGTGCGGCCGTGCACGCGCAGCCGCATCATTGGTCGCACTGCGCACGACGGGCTTTGCGGCCGCAGGCGCGGATGACGTCGATGGAGCACTCAGTTGTGTCTGCAGCGCGTGGACCTGTGCGGCGAGGCGCGCATTCTCCGCCGTCTCCTTCTCCTGCGCGGCCTTGAGCTGTTGAATGGTGTCGGCCTGCTCACGCAGGGTCTGTTCGTTGCGGCTTTTCAATTGTTCGAGCTTGCCGTTGATGCTCGCAAGCTCGCTCGTGATGGACTTGAGCGATTGCGCGAGATCGGACGATGACTCCTCGGGCACGGTGGCGGCAGGCTTCGGGGCGCTTTCGGTTTCCTTCGCGACGGGTGCTGCGGGCACCACGCTCGGCTCATCCGCAGCAGCCAGCACCACGGCCGGCGGCTGCGCCGGAGTGTCCGCCGCGGACGCTTGCGCGGGCTGGCTCGCGGCCGGAGCCCATCGTGCCATGAGCGACCTGCTGATCGATTTGGCCTCTTCGCGATATTGCGAAGCGAACGCGGCACCGAGAAGGCCGATCGCCAGCACGAGGCCGACCAAGGCGCGCATCATGGTCCGATCTCCCTTCAAGCCTTGATCGCGCGGCTTGGTCCTCAAGACCTTGGCATCCGGCGTCGGCGTCTTGTTTCCGGAAGTGGCGGTTGCCGTCGCGCTGGCGCTGGCGTGCGAAGCCCGCGGGCCTTCGCTGTTGTGTTCCATTCCGGAAACCAGCCGGTCGAGCCGCGCAAGGTCTTGCTCTGCGCTCTTGATCCGGTCGTAGGCCCGCGTCAGCCCGTCGTCGGCGCGCGCCTCCGCAGTATCGGGATTGGCCGTATCGCGATTGCCGGCATCAGGCTTCACGGTATCAGGCTTCAAGGTATCAGCCTTAGTATCAGGCTTGGCCGTATCAGGCTTGGCAACATCAGCGTTGGGGTCATTCGCGTCAGGCACCGATGCGCTCTCCATCCGGTCGGGCGTCAATGGGATGGCAGTCCCGATCGTGGGAAGGATAGGTCTCGCAGCTGTCAGACACAACGCGCGCGCACAGGAAAAATTATGGCGGGCTCGGCTCCGCGCCGTCGGAATACGCCAGCTGTCGCTAGTGACGTGTCGCGCGGACTTCGAGCGTGGTCTGGGTGGGCCTAGTCACGAATCTCTCAAAGTGCATGAACATTTGTCTGCTCATTTGTTCGTGCAAGCCGGCGATCTCCCGGGATTCAGCGACGAACGAGTCACACGCCTGTTTCGCGTACTCGATCTGAAGCTCGAAGGCCTCGACGGGTGAGCGCGCCGTCGCGAGCTTTCCCAGGAGGGCCCAGGCGCGCTCAAGGGAGTTGCTGATGTAGCGGCTGTAGGCATCGGCAATTGCCTGCGGGCAGGCCTGCGATGGTTCCACAGGTGCGACGGGGGCGCTGGCAACGATCTCCATCCCGGGCGGCAAGGCTGCAGCTGAGGATAGCTCCGCACTGATCTGGTGGGTGGTCTCAACGTCCGGCCTGTCTTCTTGCTCTTGCTCTTGCTCGTTCCCCTGACTGATCTCCGCCGCGGCATCCGGCGATTGATGTGCTGCCGTTGCGTGTTGTTTGTCGGCCTCGGTGCGTTCCGCGGCCTTCTTTTTCCCGCCGCGCCGGCCGGATTTTCCGCCTTGCTTATTTTTGACTGAACTCAACATCGCAAATGGCTCCTCAATATCGCTGAAGCCGCAACCCTCCGTCGCGTTTGCGCTGAAATCGCGATTATCAGACGTCGCTTGGGTGGCCGCCATGTGGTGAGATTTTGCCTGAGACCGGCGGCTCGGTCGATCGACCATCCGGCGCGCCCATCGCCGTCGTCGCAACAATCAATAGCGGCCGCCGCTGCCCTTTTGCTGCGTGATCCAGGCCGACAATGTTTTCGGGGCCGGTTTCGCAGTCCGGCCCGGCGATGCCTTCGGATTATCGCGGACGCCTTTCATCGGCCGGGTGCGCGGCGCTTCCGTCTGCCTGGCGCCCTTCAAGGCAGCCGCCGATGCCTCTGCGGCTTCCTTCTCCAGGCGCAGCTGTTTCAATCGCGCCATCTTGAGGCGCTCTGCCTCGACTTCGGGTCGTTCGGCGAGCAGGGGCCTGTGTTGAGCAAGCTCGGCCGTAACAAGGACGCCGAGAATGCTCGTCTCGCCGAGCGCCTTGCAGGCCTCCAACCGATGCAGTCCCTCGACCAGAACGAGGCGGTCTCCGTCGAGCCTGACGGAAATGGGTTCCTGTTGTCCGATGTCCAGAATACTTTGCGCGACCTCCGCGACGGTCTCGGGCTTGATGGCCTTCTTCTGCTTCGTTGGAACGAAGATCTTCTCGATGGGGAAGCTTTCCGGTTTGGGCATAATCTGACTCCGCTTCCACCGGGCCCGTCGGAACCCATGCCGGTGATGTCGGGAGTTTAAGGGCGAAGGGCTCGGTCGAAAAGGCAATTTCGGCGCGGGGCGCGTGTGAGGAACGAAATGCGAAAGTGTTCGATTGACTGGCATCATCTCACGCTCAAAGGAGACACCGATGGAACTGTCCGGGAAGAAGATCGCTATTCTGGCGACCAACGGCTTCGAGCAATCGGAGCTCGAAGTGCCGCGTGATGCCCTCAAGGCTGCCGGTGCGACTGTGGAGATCATTTCGCTGCAGCCCGGCGAGATCAAGGGCTGGGACAAGAAAGACTGGGGCCGCCCCGTCAAGGTCGACAAGACTCTCGATCAGGCCGCTGCGGGCGACTATGACGCGCTCGTGCTGCCCGGCGGCCAGATCAACCCTGACCTGCTGCGTGTCGAGCCGAAGGCGCTTCAATTCATCAAGAGCGTCTTCGATGCCAAGAAGGTCGTTGCCGCGGTCTGCCACGCGCCCTGGCTGCTGGTCGAGACGGGGATCGCGAAGGGCCGCAGGATGACGTCCTACAAATCCATCAAGACCGACGTCGCCAATGCCGGGGCGAAGTGGGAGGATTCGGAGGTCGTCGTGGACCAGGGCGTCATCACCTCGCGCAACCCCGGTGACCTCAAGGCCTTCAGCGCAAAGATCATCGAAGAGGTGAAGGAGGGGCGCCACACGCAGCGCAGCAGCGCAGCGTAATCGCGATTGCGGCGACGGTGCACCAATTAGGGGGTATCGAGATCTTCGACGGCGGCTGCTCGAAGACGCCAGGTCGTAGGGGCGACCCCTGATTTGGATCACCTTGCCTCATGCAGCGCTCGCAGGAGTTGTGATTGATCGCAAAAAAAGGCCGCGCTTTTGCGCGGCCTTTTTGTTGTTAACAACGAAGACTATTTGTAGTCCTCACGAACACCCCGTCGTGCTGCCGCAATTATATTATTAGCCTGCAAACATTCGTGTGTATGTAGAGGCACTTAGGACTCGGCATATTTCCTCACAATATTCCGACTTCATGTAAGTCGGAATATTGCTGTCGAGCGAAGGTGCTCGGGCTCACCAGGGATCAGGACGTCTGCCCCCGAGCGCCACTCGTCTTCGGCTTACCCTTGCCATCGTCGTGCTCCCCGACAAGGGACGCTTCGCTCTTCGCCCTTGTCCGGTGCGCGCGCCGTTGGCCGCGGCCGCCTGCGACGGCGGCTCCGGGGATCAGACTGATGATGCAGTGCTGGACTTCAGGAAGTCAGTGTGGTTGTGGTGCCGGACGCCAAGCGATGGCGAAGGAGGTTTGATATGCCCCTTAAGACAACCAAGTTCGACGTGCAGGACTACCTGAAGACGCCGGATCAGCAGGCCGCCTATCTAGAAGCAGCGCTTGAAAGCGATGACCCTTCGTTCATTGCTGTCGCTATCGGAGATCTGGCCAAGGCCCGGGAAGTTTCGAAGTTCTCCCGTTCGGAGAGAAACTGAGCCTTTTGGTCTCTATGCGCGCCGGCCCTTCGCATTCTCTCGTGCTGCGATTTCTCAATTTGTTTGACATTTGACCTCGGCAAGGCGGCGGCTCACCACTGCAATCCGACCGATCGCCTTTCGTCGGCGTACGGCCGTTGCAGGGCTTCCCGCATGGACTCCGGCTGCCCAACGATGATGACCTGCTGGCGGGCGCGCGTAACTGCCGTGTATAGCCAGGACGGATCGAGCAGCCGGCTCTGCGGCAGCGCGACAATGACGTAGTCTGCTTCGGAGCCCTGGGCACGGTGGCAGGTGAGCGCATACCCGAGCGAGAGATCGACCAAGTCCTCAGAGGCGAATACATGCTCTTCGTCGTCGAAAACGGCCACGAGCTGACGTTCGGCCCGGTCGATCCGCCGGACGATGCCCATCGAGCCGTTGAAGAGTCCGCGCTTGTAGCAATTGCGCCGGTGCACGATCGGCTCGCCAGGCGAGAACAAATCACCGAGCGGCCCCCGGAGCTCCTGCAGGTCTTTCTTGCGCAGATATTCGTCGTGAAGGCGCCGGTTGAGACCGCTTACGCCGCACGGGCCATCGTTGACCGGCGTGACGATCATGACGTCACGACCGTCGCGCAGCTTGCCCCAGATCGAGACAACCTTCTCGGCGATCTCGTCGCGCCCCGACGCGCGGGCAAGCATGACGCCGGTATGTGGCCCGACGTAAGCGGACAGGTTTGGCATCTCCCGCCGGCGGATCTGGGCTGCGATACCTGGAATGGACGTGGTCACGGCCTGGCGGTGCACCGTGGTGAGCGTTGAGGTGACGGCCGGATCGTCGACGAAGCGGTGAAACAGCAGCCCAAACCCCACCGGTGGAAGTTGCCGTTCATCGCCGACGAGCAGAAGCCGGGCACCTTGCGGCATCCGGCGGAGCAGACCGTGCAGCGACGGCAGGTCCACCATCGAGGCTTCATCGAGGATGACCAGCGTGTCGGGGGTTAACTGCGCCAAGTCTCGCAGCTTGGTCTCAAGCTGCTCGCGCTCGCTCGGATCAAGCTCGCCGGCGAGCTGATCCTCGATCGCCTCTCGCTCATCCAACTCGCGCAGCGTCCGGAAGACGGTGCGCGCGAGCCGCCCGGTCGATCGGGATAGCCGCAAGGCGGCCTTGCCCGCGAGGGCCGCCAGCAGCAACTGGCCGCCGGCGCGCTCCCAGAGGTCGCAGATCGTGCGGGTCACGAAGGTCTTGCCGGTGCCGGCACCGCCTCGGAGGCACGAGAAACCGGCATACAGGCTCCTACGGACGGCCTCGGCCTGATCCTGACTCAGGACAGCCTTTTGGCCTCCGAGGTCACCCAGGAGGCGATTTAGCGGGTTTGGTGGGCCCTCGGCCGCCATGGTGCGGAGCTGCCCGACTACGGCATCCTCCATCAGGGCGCATCCCGGCGCCCGCAGGAGTCCGGAAGGTGAGGCGATGACCGCCCGCCGCTCGATCGCATGCTCGACCACATGGTCGAGCGCTCGGGAGGAGAGTGGCCAGTCGAGCTTGCCGGCGAGCCGCTCGCGGAAATCGTCCCGCGCGATCGCGGTTGAACCGGAGCCAACCAGGTCTTTCACCACGGCATCCGCTGCACCCACGAGGCGGTGAGGGTGGTTTACGGGATCTGATTCACCGCTCTCGCTCAGGAGCCGCAGACCGAGGCCGTCGACCCGCTTCCAATCGAGCAGCGGGACCAGGCAATAGGGGTTTGCCTGCAGCGCGCGCGGCGCCTCGGCGCCGAGCAGTGCGTGCACGCGCCGGGCCAGCGGCAACTCGGTCACACCGACGGCCGCGAGCCATTCGACGAGCCTCGCTTCGCCTGCCATCGCTTTCCAGGCGGAAACGAGCGCGGCCGCGAGCCTTGGCCCCAGCACGGGACGGTCGGGGTCCATCACCGCCGCGAGGGCCGCGACGTCGCCGGTGTCGAGTGCTTCGGGCAGGCGGTCCTCGAAGTGCTGCCACAGCCTGCGAGCGCGCGCCGGCCCGATGCCGGCGACGCAGCTCGCGAGATAGTCGACCATCAGCTTGCCGCTGGGCAGGGCCCGCACTGCGCGGCTGGCCGAGATCTGCGGTCCCCACTGCGTGCCGGACAGATCGCCTTCCACGGACCAGAGCTCGCCGACCGAGGGCTCGCCGAGCATAGTCGCGGTCGTGGCCTTCACCCGGACGGAAGAACCGTCGGCCAGGCGGCCGGCGAAGATCGTGCCGAAGTCACGCCGCGAGACGATGCTGTCGACGACGATGTCGGTCACGCCGGAGCCCTGAACACGAGGCCCGTTTCCTCGACCAGCGCGAGGCGGGCCTTGAGTCGCGCGTTCTCGTCGCGCAGCGAGCCGACCAGCGCTTCGCGCTCGGCGATTGCCTTGCGCAGCTCGGAGATCGTATCGGCATCCCGGCCGAGGCGCTTGCGGACGCCGGCGTCGGCAACGTCGTCGAGCAGGCGTGAGCCGATCGGCTTCACGCCTTGCACGTGGGCGAGGGCGTTCACCGGCCCGGCGAGTTCGGGCTTGCGGAAGAAATGCTGCTCGAGGGTTTCCCGGAGACCGAGATCCCGTACAAGCTGGCGCACATTGACTTTGCCCTCCGGCGTCAGGGGGAGGGTGGGTATGCGATTGGCCTTCGGCTGCGCGGACCAGGCGAGCTCAAGCCGCTCGAGGTGGGGCTCGAGCTTTTCAAGGATCGACGGAACAACGGAGCGGGGATTCATTTTCGCTGCTCCGGTTTCAAGGAAACGACAGTCTTGCCGGCGAGCTGTTTCAGAAGCTCGGTGTTTCTCTTCTCCAACTCGCCGATTTTACGGGTGGCATCCGCCAGCTCGGCCGTGACGCGGGTGAGCTGAAGCTCGGCTTCGTGATAGTTCTGCCTGATCTCGTCGAGCTGCTTGTTCGCCACCTTGACTCGCGAGTTGACCTCGCGCCGGACGGAGGGCGCGCCCGACCCGATCTGACCTTTGACCCGTCTGATCCAGGCGTTCACCTCGTTCTTGAGCGCCTCGATCTTCGGCGTTTTCTTCTGGAGATAGGCCGGGCTCTTGCCGGCCCGACGTAGCAGTTCGTCAACGGTGAGCTTACCGTCGTTGTAAGGATAGATGCCGTCGTTGGCGTCGATTTCACCCTCGATCTTCCCCATCATCTCCTCGAGCGAGATTTTGCTCTCGAGATGCTTTTCGCTTGCATACGCAGCACCTGCCTGCGCGATCCTGCGCTGGCCAACGTGCCTGTCCGTGCTCATCGGTTGGCCCCCCAGATGCTTTGAATTTCAGGATGATCGTTGAGCACACGCGAGCGGACGTCGTCCCAGCGCTCAAGGTTAGCTAGGATCTGCCCGTCGAGATTCGCGAGAACCATATCGTTGTCAGTTTGTTGGCGCTCGATAATGAGCGCTCGCAGCGTTTCCCTCGCAGCCTTGTTTCGCGCGCGAGGTTTCCAGACGATGTTCGCAAGTAGTGCGGCAGGCGCCGGGATCCGGGGCACCCCGCTCCTTAGTGCAAGGTCCAGCCTGACCGAGTCCCTTGGTGCAGATGACACCGGGACGAACCAGGGACCAAAAGCGGCCATTGAAAGTGAGCACCTCGGCGGTTTCGCGCAACGTCGCAGTGTCGAACACTTGCTCGCCGCGGCGCATGCCGGTTGCGGCTAGTCCCGCCTGCAGGGGCGCGGCCGCGGGCCCGTCGGCCTCGCCTTCGATAGTTTCGGCCAGGGCCTCTTCGGCCATGACGAAAGTGGTTTCCTTGGCGACCTTCATCGCATCCTCGATGATGCGCGGATCGGAAAGCATGTAGCGCAAGGTCATTTCGAGGTCGCGGTGGCCGAACAGGTCGAGCAGAACCTGTGGTGCACCAACCACCGAGAGAGCGACCAGGCGGGCGACGGTGTGCCGCCAGCGGTGCACATGGGCACGGTCCCGGCCGGTCAATCCGGAAAGTCCGAGGTGATCTACGGCCTGGACCAAGGGTTCGGTGAGATTGAGCAGCCGATTGCCGAGCTTGTCACCGTCGCCGAGGATGACCCAGAGGTGTGTCTGCCCTGCCGGGCGAACGACGCGGCATATCTTCTGCTGTACCTCGATTGCCCGTGCGGCTGCCGGATGCAACGGCCAGTCCCGCTTCTTTCCGCCGATCTGATCGATAAGCTTGTACGTGACGGAGTGAAGACGATGGTCCGAGCCTTGGTTTTCGTTGTCTTCCGCGGCCGCGAGCTCGCTCGCACGAGCTCCGGTGCAGAAATCGATCATCCCGAAGTTCATAGCCTGAAGCGTACCGACCATGCGGTTGATGTCGCTGGCGTTGCGCGGCGGCCACTGGTCCGAAACGCCGTCTCGGCGGGCAATCCCGAAGGGAAGCTGCGTGATCGGCCTGCCAGCTGCGTCCACCCATCGAACGCGCTCAATAGCGGCGCTACGCAACGCGATGACCGAAGGATGAGAGGTCGAGCGTCCCCGCGCTGCCTCGCTGGCCGTGACTTCGCACAGCTCAGCCCACAGTGGGATAAGCTGGTCAGCCAAGTTCGCATGGACCCAGAGAGCACGGCGGATGAACTCGGTGACGAAGCTGTCCGAGAACGGTTGCCAGTTGCGCTGCTCTGTCTTTTCGACTCGGGCAGGTTCAGTCCGGCCATGCCGGTTGCGCTCGATCGTCGGCTCACTGACCTCGCTAGGGGACGCGCCCTCGGCATAGAGCCGTGGCCAGTCAGAAATGCGACCGCGCGTCCCGGCGTCAACAAGATGGCGGAAGAGGGCCCGTATATCGTCTCGGCCCCGCTTTGTCGGCGCCAGGGCAGGAAAAACCTCCTGGAGGATATTGGTTATGGTGAAACCACCGAATACTGAGCTATCTTCGGTCGGCAGGTTGCTGAATTGCCATTCGGCAAGACGCAGGAGGAGGTTGGCAGTGTCGATCCAAGGCGTCGGTTTGAACTGTCTGACGCCGGTATCGGTCATCCGGGGAAGCCAAAGCGCCAACAGCGCACGGCGGATTGCCTCGTCCCGCGTCTTGGCAGCCTCAGACTCTGCCGGCACGCCTGCGCTGGACGGTTTGACCGTCCGCTTTGACAGCCGGCTCGCCGTGGTTGGCGGCACCCAATCCTCCGGGACGACGAGCTCCTCGTCTCCGAGCCGACAGCCCTCGAAAATCTCGTATTCGCGCAATTCCTCCCAAGGCTTTGCCGCGAGCTCAGAGTAGTTTCCGAGCGTTGGAAGGGTCTTGTTACGCCATTCATAGGCGCGCTCCGCAGGATCAATAGATCGGATACGTGTCATGCGCCTTGACCTCTCCCGTCTGGAGCTTGTGAGACCATTCCTGGATGGCCGCTGCGACCTCGGTTTGATCGAAGCCCTTGAGCGTTTCCTCGATCGAGGCGAGTTCGTCCTCCAAGCTCGATCCGCTCCACGCGGCGTATGGAATGGTGCGCTGAATGTGGATTAGCTCGGCACACGCGCGGGCCAGGGGGCTAAGGCTCTCCTTAAACACGACGCCATGCTGGCAACCGGTGCAGCGCTGCACTCGACAGAGGGCGCCGCTCTTGTGATCGGGTGCGATCTGGCGTGGCGGATTGGTCGGATCGAGGCATCCGAGGCCAAGGCGAGTCCGCTGCCTGAAATCCTGAAGCCGACGCTCCTGCTCGGCCGTGATGGTCCCGTTGGCTACCAACAGGCGCAGCCGCGTGGGATCGACCACGCCGCCGGTAGAGATTTCAGCGAAAACAGTATCCTGCACCTTTTGGACCTGCTTCTCGCTGAACTCACGATATCGCCTGGATTTCAGGTAGTGCTTCAGCGTGCGTATATTTGCGTGCTGGCTGGCAAGTTGGGTGAGCAAGACGTGATAGCCCGATTGGACATAGGCGTAACCTATCCAAGCGTCCCGCGCGTCGGAGGTCCCGATCTTCTCAAGCGAGGGATAGCGATCGACAAGCCGATGGGTAGCGGCCACAGTGCGGGCGATCGGACCGAGATGGTTGGAATCGGCATTATTGAACGCCGACACCTCGCCGGTCTTATTCACGGTGTGATAAAGCCACGGACTGCGTACCAACGCCTCAAGTTCAGCAATCTTGCCCGATTTTGCGACCGTGGGAGAGAGAGCATAGTCCTTGCGAGCGAGATCCAGTCGGTGACGGAGGGTGGCGCGCAAGACTTTTGTCCGTTCGACTATGTACCGAACGACCTGATAGGGATGCCACTCCGGTTTTGTCATGGACAGTGTGAACTGATGCCGGTCCGCGCGCGCCTTGAAGGCGTGGATGACGGCAAACTGCTCGCTGTGCGGATGTGCCTGAGACCAGGCATCATCCTCACTGACATCGAGCCCGAGTGCCGTCGAAAGATTCCAGCCGGTCCCGAGCAGGAAGAGCCACAGAAAGACAGCAGTGTCCTGGTAGCTCGGATAGAACCAGCGCAAAGCGCCGACAATGCCTTCGCGGCCGCGTTCACTCATGTTCGGTGCTAGATAAGTGGGACCTTTCCAGCCACCTTGAGCCAAACCTCTGTAGGCACCGTGATCCTTGAAGCCTTGCCGGTCTAGAAGGCGCTCCCGCGTTAGCTGATTAACTATCCAAGCCCGGTTTTGGGGCAAGGCCCATTCCCGAACGAGGGTTGTGTCCCCGCGGGGGTCAGTGCCGCGAGACGCGAGATCCTCTCCCTCCTTGAGCATCCGCTTGATGCAGCGTGCCTCGTGCTTGAACGCATTAAAGAGATGACGAACCGCTTCTTTATCGACCGGCTCTGCCGCCGACACATTGTCGCCCGAGCGCGCGGGCCAAAACAACGGTGGCAGGCCGCGAAAGCGGCGCAAGGCATCAAGCGCTCCCTTTGCACGTCGATATTGGAGGGAGTTGGCGGAGGCGATCCATTCCAGCATCATCGGTCCGTGGGCGTCTGTCACGTCGGCGATGCAGGTGATCGGAGTGCCGTGCTTGGCCTCAACCGCGTCAAGAAATCTGAAAAACCCGCGGAAAGCATATCGAATATGCTTCGATGCTTCTGGCTCGGGCCGCTCGATCCGAAACAGCTCGGCGATTTCCATGGCAAACAAAGGTCGACCATGAAAATCTCCTGCCCAGATGTGCTTTGACTTGGACAGAACATTTTCCAGCTTCCCGCCGACCGAGAATTCGCTCAAATCGACGTCGTAAACGACACCGCTTTGAGCTTTGATGGTCAGCTTCAGCGATCCGGCGTTGAAGGGGACGACATTCATTTGGGTCAGCGCTCCTCGTCGCTCGCCAGATAGAGGTGCCAGCCGTTGGCCATCTCGGCGAGGCCGACAGACGTGGCTAGCCATTTCAGATAGATTTGCGTGGTGACCTCGTCCACGTGGCCGAATTGCCGCTGCAGCATCTTCAGCCATTCGGCGCCGCGATTGTGAATCCAATTCACGCCCATGCCAGCGGTAGTCGTCTTCTGCGCACGAGCTTCGGTTTCGAGCGCGAAAAGGACAAAGAAACATGCGAACGCGTGGCGCCCTTTGTGCGGCGACCACACCTTCGGACGCGGGCTAACTTCGGCAAAGCATTTACCAATCGTGTGCCTGAGTATTGGCGTGCCGACGTGCCCTGGCGCATCGGAGACGAAGAGATTATCGTGACGCTTTCGCTTGTCTTTAAAATAGCGATAAACGTATGTGTTGCGTCGCCCGTCGATCCAGGCACGGATTTCCCTTGCAAGCTCGATCGGCACGCTGATGGTTCTCGGGCGACCTCCTTTCGTACCGCGTGTCAGAGCTACCTCGACGAAAACGTCGCAACGGAAGACCGCTTGTTCGATGTTCTCGAGCGATGGCCAAGCGGCGATGGGCATCGCCTCGGCTTCGCCGAGCCGCACTCCGGTCTCGAGGATGAAGCGACAGACGAGATATTTTGCATAACCGCGGCGTTGCCTCACCGCTGCCAACCACCGACGAACGTCATCCGGTGAGGGCAGCTTGAACGCGTTGACCCGGCTTTCGGCCAGCGGCTCCTTGAGCCGTCCAGGTCTAACAGTCACCGTCCGCATTCGCCCGTTAACCCGCTTCTGCTGAACGGTGTGGTTGACCTTGAATTCTGGCCGTAGGCCTCGGTGTGCGGCCCAGGTCAGGAAGCGGGTAGCCTCGTCGGCTCTCACGTTGCAGGTCGAGGGCTGGAGTGGTCCGCCCTTTTTGGACCAGGATCCGGAATTCTGCTCCTTCTGGTAGAGCAACACGTCAGAGTACCTAGCAGTCTGCCAATCGAGGCTCTTCGACTCGCACCAGCAATGCCAGTTGGTCAGGTGTTCAGCCATCAACTTGAGCGTTCGCAAGGAGGGACGCTCGCTGAAGAGCCCGGATGGCTGCCAATCCAACTCTGCCCTTTCCCGCAGATAGCGATTGTACTCCCGGCAGTAGCGTTGACGGCCGTCGAAGATCACCGGCACATGGGCGACTGAAGCGAAGCCAAGCCGAGCGAGCCTTTCCTCGTTCGGTTGAAAGATTTTGGCCATGTGACAAAGTTCTCGTTGCCGGGAAGGCTTCCCGTCGTCTGATCGTTTGTGGGTTCTTCTTTGAGAGACGCTCACCTATCGAGGCAGTGAGCGTCATTCTGGCACTTCGTTGGATCCGATTCCCGTCATCTCATTGGTTCGAAGCGGAACACGGGAAATCGCCGCTCTATTCGGAGAAGGTGAAGTGGCCGGACTCTAGGCACTTTGAGGAGGTCATCCGAGACCACTACGTCGTTTTCGCAGCATCCGGTCTGTTCTCCGTTTCATAGCTGCCCTATGCCGTGAGTTGCGACGTGCGGCCTGTTTTGCTGTCGGCCGCGGCGGCAGCCAAGTCGACGGGATGTCGGGCCGATCGCGCACTCCAGCGACTGGTATAAATCCAAGACGGAAGCCAAAGATTCGTCCGACAGTTTCGAGCGTTCGCGCGGTCGGATTGGAGCGGCCGGTCTCGATGTCTGCAATCTGGCGAGAAGTGAGCAGGAGAACGATCAGGTCTGCGAAGTCGTCCCGCGATAGGCCGAGGGATTCGCGCATTTCGCGAATGGCGTGCGGTAATGCAAGGCGCGCCTGCCGCGCCCGCTCGGACAGGGCCCTTCGACGGTTTCGGATCTCTTCTGGTGAAGGTGATTTTTGACGTGGCATACGTAAGCAATAGCAGGTTCAATAAGCTCCGTTCGCGCTCAGCGTTGGCGCCAAGCGCGGTATCAACCCATTATAATGGGTGCATTGGATGACTTATCCACAGGTCCGTGAAGCGGGCTCGCTGTAGCTGGATCGCCAAACAGCTCACTAGAGCTGGTAGGAGGCGCCGACAGTCTGATGCTGGTTAAGTTAATTCCTAGCGCTGGGATTCGCGGCAAAGCCCACTGATGCGCGATACCCAGCGCGATCTCTATCAGACCGGAAGTCTAAAAGACCGGCCATTGCCTTACTGGCGTTCAAGAGACGAGGGCAGGGAACGACGGGCGCCCCGTTCCGCGACCTGCCACTAGACTTGACTGAGATGAAGGCCCCTTCCGCTAAGTCTGGGTGCGCTTCCGGGGGCTGAAAAATTCGATGATATGCCCAAACGAGCTCAGCTCTCCAATCTTCGGACGCTGGGTATGAGGGCATGCCTTCCTCTGTTGCCTCCCAATCAGGCGCGGCGTCTTCGTTCGTCATGCTCAAATCTCTACGATGAGATCAGGTTTGAACTTCCCGCCTTCAACGGGATTACACACCACGCGCGTGCGACCCCATTCAGCATTATACGGAGCGTGAACGTGTCCGCATATCCAGAGGTCAGGCTGGAGTCGCTCTGGCAAGCTACGTAGGACATCGGACACGTAGAAGGCGGGAGCCCACCAGGGTATCTTGAGTTTCGGGTACGCATCGATGCAATCCGCGAGGGGAGGATGATGTGTCACGACGACGGTTGGACCTTCGTGACCGGAAACGAGTTCGTCGAGCAGAATTGCCTTCTCACGTGCGTGCTCCGCGACTGCGTCGTAAGGAGTCCAGCGACCCCGTTCTGTTCTGATTGCCCCATACTCGCGCGGCCCGCTCTTGATGTGACCAGCGGCCGCACGGCCCCGCGCTGCCCACTCGATATCGTGCGAAACGTCGACCCAACGGCGAGCCTGCGCCCAATCACTCCAAAGCGTCAGCCCGATGAACCGGGTCTGCTCGAGTTCATGTACAGGGTTGTCAGCGCTTAGAATGGTAACGATCTCGTTGCCGACTTGCGCATTTAGCCGGTCTGCTTCCTGACGCATCAGTCTGAGAACCTCGGAAATCGTGCGCTGGTCTGGACCGGCGTAAAAATCGTGGTTCCCCGGGACGATGATTGCCGGCTTGCCGCGAGCGAGGTCCACAATGCTTTGAACAGCCTTTTGCGGTTGTCCCTCCCAAATGTCCCCCGCACAGATCAGTACGTCGAAGGATTCGTTCAGGAGCGGTACGTCCTTTGGGCTGCGCCGTTCCAGGTGAATGTCTGAGATCGGGAGTGCGTCCATTGGATTCTCCAGCGAGCCGGCAGCAAGCTTGACGACGCCAGGCACAAATGAAGGATTCGACGGCGCGCCGTTACGAATCGTTGTCAAGCACACTGGACACTTGACGGCAGATTCAGCGGCGCGTCAAATTCCTCTTACCGCCGCAGGCCAATGTCGCCTCGTAATCAAAAGAAGCAATTTGACGCGCAGCAAGCCAAGGAAATAGGCGAGCGTGTTAGAATAGTTATGGGAAAAGAAACGGTTAGTGGCTTTGCCGGACGACTTGGCGTCTCTCGGCAGTGGCTCTATGACATCCTGAATGGGCGCGTGGCTCGCGAAGCGTCTGTTGCGACGTTGTCAAGTATAAGCGACGTTCTAGGCTATAGTCTGGAGTGGCTAGCGACGGGGAAAGGGATGCCGAATGACCTGTGGACCGAGAAGACCGCACTTATTTGCAGAGTGACGCCCGAATTGGCTGGGCGGGGCACCATCAAACTGGTGAAGATCGAGGGCGACCTGGTTCTGGTGCCCCACTCGTTCTTGCGCGGCTTTGAGGCCAACATCGCGGATCTTGTAGTCATGGGAGGCGAAAAGGTCGATTTGGGCCCTCTGATTGGTCATTCCGATGAGATTCTCGTGGATATGAGAGATCATAAACTCGTCAATGGCTGCCTCTTCCTGGTCCAGATGGAGAACCGCCTGTTGGCGTGTCGAGCGATTAAGTCCCGTTCGGTGTGGCATCTAAGCCCGACCGAAAGCATAAGTCCCGAAACGCTCGCCGACGATCAGCGCTTATTGGGGCGCATTCGGCTCATTTGGAAGCGGGTCTGAACAAGCTCGGCCGACCGCCACAACTCCTCGACAGGCGTGAACGGTAAACCGTTCGCCTCGAGGCGCTTAAGGATCGCGAGCGCCCGATGCTACAAAGGATTATCTTGCTCAATCCTCGCCCGACAGTTGTAATTAGTCGATTCTTCCCTACGGCCCTGGTGGAAAATCTGTTCTGGTGCCCTCTGTCAGCGTCCAGGGCGTGCCTAGACCGGGGTCCAACCGTCAATTCGCCGTATGCGTTCCCGGTGCGCCAATGCGGGCTTCGTTTAAATGGGTAGCCCGAGCTCATCGAGGATCGGCGCCGGAGGGCAGGGTGATGAAGATTTTTTTGGTAGAGTAGATGAAAGCGCCAATCAAAAAGACGGTGAACGAAACGCAGCGTGTCTTCAACTCTCTCTGTGAGAAAGGGGGAGGAGTTCGCGGGGGACCGGCTCGCGGCAAGGTACTGCAGCTTCTCCGCGATAGTGGAAAGTCGTTGAACGAACTCGCGACGAGGGAAATGAGTGAGCATTTGGCGACATTCCCAGATGCCAATCCATGGCATGTTTGTTTCGCAGTTGGGCTTTCGTGGGGGCATCTCGCGAAACTTGATCTGTCTTTTACGGAGGCAGTCGTAAATCTGCTTGCCAGCTGGAATGCTGCGGATCTGCACCGTGCTCTAACCTTTCACTTGGAGCGTGGTCCGGAGCCAATAAGGCAATCTCTTACGGGCGCGCACCTCCTTTTTGGAAAGGTAACGCTTCCAGACGAGCTGCCATCGACCTTGAAACAGCTTGAACGCGCCCAAGAGCGGTGGCTGAGCCCCGTTCTCAACCCCACAGAGCGTCCGCCGTATATCGGCGCGTGGAATGGGACAGCAATGTTCATGACCGCATTGTTCGCGAACCCTACACTTGCTGCGACGCATGTTAGCCCGCCGCCGATGTTGCCTCCGGGCGGCCCGATTCATGCCGGTTTGACGCTGTTGCATCAAGCGGGCGTGATAAGTCGCCCGGCTGCTGGGAGTGAGCTTGATGACGCAGCTTTCGAACCGGGAGCGATTTATGAAAACAATGGATTATTCGCTGAGCTTTGCAAGCAAAGGACTGACTGGAGTCTGATCGACGTCCACTCCGGCGTCTACCTACTGGGAACGCGTCACCCGCATTCGGACAAATGGGTGTGAGCCCTAGGCACTAAGACGTGCTTCCGCATAGCAGATGGTTTTCTTTTCTCGTTACTTTCGTCCAATGAATCTAAGCGGAATTCTGATCTGCCCGCCGGGCAGCGATCTTCGGGGCAGGAAATGAATGATGGCGCGATCGGGACCTCAGGCCCATTTCTACCCGAGTTGGGCAGCTTCATTTCTGTCCGAGGGAAGACCTGGATCGTTGAAGGAACCAAGAAGACCGGACCAGTTCAAACGCTCTCTCTGATCTCATGTGAGGACGATTCCCAAGGCGAGGCAATCGAACTCGCATATGCGGCAGAACTGCAGCCGAACATTCTCGATCCGAACGATTGGTCGCCGCTGCTGACCAGGACATTCGAGGGGCCGCAGCGCCTGGGTGCCTACCTGCGTTCCACCGAATGGCGAACGGCGACGGCTGCCGACCGCAAACTGTTCCAAGCACCGTTTCGCGCTGGCATCCGGCTCGATTCCTATCAGTTGCTGCCGCTCGCCAAGGCGCTTGAACTGCCACGCGTCAACCTTCTGATCGGCGACGACGTCGGCCTGGGCAAGACCGTCGAAGCCGGCCTGATCGTTCGGGAACTGCTGCTGCGGCGCCGTGTCGACACCATCGTGGTCGCTGCGCCCGCGTCCATGCTGCTGCAGTGGCAGGACGAGCTTGCGCAGAAGTTCGGTCTCGATTTCACAATCGTCGACCGGGAGCATCTGTTGGAGACGCGCCGCACCCGCGGCTTTTCGGCTAATCCCTGGAGCGTCGGCTCGCGCTTTATCGTCTCGCACAGCGTCCTCTCCGACGAAACCTACACGGGTGGTCTGCGCGAACTCCTGGCTCCGTTTCGACCGGGATCAATGTTCATCCTTGACGAGGCGCATCACGCCGCGCCGTCGTCAGGGGCAGCCTGGGCGGTCGAAAGCCAGATGACCAAGGCGGTCCGCGAAATCGCTTCGCTATTCGAGCATCGGTTGTTCCTCTCGGCGACTCCGCATAACGGCCACTCAAATTCGTTCGCGACCTTGCTGGAAATCCTCGATCCGCAGCGTTTTACACGCGGCATTGCGGTCGAGGCGAGGGACCTTGAGCCCGTGATGGTGCGCCGGCTTAAGGAGGATCTGCGCCGGCTCGGCCATGCCTTCCCGGAGCGCCTCGTCGAGCCGATCGAGATCTCCGCTCTGCCGCCGGATGCGCCCGAGCTGCGGCTTGCTGTGATGCTGGACGAGTACAGCCAGTCGTCAGCTGGCGGGACCAAGGCGCGCTTTCTGTTCGCCAATCTGCAGCAGCGCCTGTTCTCGTCGATTGCGGCTTTCCATCGGACCCTCACAACGCATCGAAGGAGCCTTGCCAGGAAGAGCGAAGAACTCGCCCCCGACACCACTGAGACAATGTCCGAGCTCATCGAAGACAACGAGTCGATCGAAGCGGCGACCCATCATGCCAAAGGCGAGCTCGGCGACCTCAATGCCGCCATCGCCCATGTCGATCGCATGCTCGCCATCAGCGCCGCTGCGCGCGATCAACCCGACGCCCGGGTTGCCGCGATCCTCGATTGGATCGAGCAACGGATGCTCGACGACGGTTACACTTGGCAGGACCGCCGGCTCATCCTGTTCACCGAATGGGAGGACACGCGCCGCTGGCTGGTCGAACGTCTCAAGGAGGGCCTGCTCCAGCGCAGCCTTGGTCGCGTTGATCTGGAGGGCCGTATCCTCAACTTCACCGGCCAGACCAGCCTGCAGGAGCGCGATCGCATCAAGATCGCCTTCAACGCCCCGTTTGACAGGGAGCCGGTGCGCATCCTCGTCTGCACAGATGCGGCGCGCGAGGGCCTCAATCTGCAGGCACGCTGCTACGATCTCATCCACGTCGATCTGCCCTGGAACCCGTCGCGGCTGGAGCAGCGCAACGGCCGCATCGACCGCAAACTGCAGCCGTCGAAGACCGTCACCTGTCGCTATTTCGTGTACACCCAGCGCGAGGAAGACCGAGTGCTGGACGCCCTGGTGCGCAAGACCGAGGTAATCCGCAAGCAGCTCGGCGCCTCCGGCCAGGTCCTGCGCCAAACCATCGAGACCACACTGGCAAGAGAAGGCATCCGCCGCGGCGATGCGGCGAAGTTGGCCGACAGCATCAGCAGCGCCACGTCGGAGCGCGTCGGCGTCGCCGCGCGCGAGCTGGATGACGAGGCCGACAAACGCGTCGCACGACTGAAAGAGGAGGAGCAGCGGCTGCAGCGTGCGCTCGAAACGGCCAAGAAGCGTGTCGGCGTCGACGGCACGGACATCCGCCACGTCATCGAAATCGCCCTCAAGGACGACGGCGCCGCGCTGCAGCCGGGCAGCTTCAGCGTGCCCGAGGCCGTGTTGCTCGATCCGGACACGCCGGGTTTTGCCAAAGATCCGAGCTGGGCCTCACTGTTCGACGAGCTCCGGCCAGGTCGCCCGGCCACACCGAAAGACCGAGCGCGCTGGCGGCGCGATACTCCGGTGCGCGGCCTCGTCTTCGCGCCGCCCATCGTGCGTGAGGGCGAGCCGGAGCCGCAAGACGTGGTTCAGCTTCACCTCGAGCACCGTCTCGTCAAGCGACTGCTGTCGCGCTTCGCCAGCCAGGGTTTCCGGAGCAATATCGGGCGGATTACGGCAATCGTCAGCTCAGGCGCCCAGCCGCGCGTCGTCCTTCTTGGGCGTCTCTGCCTGTTCGGCCCGGGAGCGCGACGCCTTCACGAGGAGATCATCCCGGTGACGGCGGCTTGGCGGGACACCCGACGGGATGACAGCCCCCTGATGCCCTTTGCCGAGGCCGGCCAGGCAACGACGATCCAGCAGCTCGACGACGCCTTGCGTCTCGGCGTGTCGCCTTCGTCAGGCGTTCTTGATCGTCTGGCCGCGATGGTCGAGCGCGATATCGCCGACCTCCGCCCTCATATCGAAAACCGCGCCAGGGAGTCCGAGCAGGAGGCCGTCGCCGACCTCGGCGAGAATGGACGGCGGGAGGCCGAGGCCCTGGCAACCCTGCTGCAACGGCAGATCGACAGGGTTCGCGACGCGATGCGCACCAAGCAAGCGCCTGAAGCGCCCCAGCAGATGGATTTGTTCGGTCCGACTGACGACGATATCCGCAAGCAGCATGAGCGCGAGCTGCGCCAGTTCGAGGCCGACCGCCGTTCCTGGGATGGCAAGCTGCTTCGGCTGCAGCAGGAGTTGGACAGCGAACCTGAGAAAGTCCGCCAGGGCTATGAGGTGCAGGCGCGCCGGCTGGAGCCGGTCGGCCTCGTCTATCTCTGGCCGGCAACGAACTGAGTACGACAATGACCTTTCATTACCAACAGGACGAAACGTCGGAGTGGCTGAACTATCTGCAGCCCGAAGGCCTCGTCGTCGGCGCCAACGTGCTGCGCGAGACCGGCGTCACCCCGATCCGCCAGACGCCGCTCGACACCGAGACGGCGGCCAACGCGCTCCGACTCGATCCCGAGGCGCCGCGTGAGCAGGACCGGCTGTTCGAGCTGCAGGATCCCTGGAGCTTCTTCGAGCAGGTACTCGGCTGGCCAGCGAAGCTGGTCGCCGGCAGCCCGGGCGGACCGGCTGTTGATCCTGCGCTGACCGTGACGGTCCCGGAGCACGAGACGTTGCTGTCGCCGGACTGCGCGCTGCTGTGGAACGGCGCGGCGCCGGAGGGCATTCCGGCGCAGGCACTGGTGATGCTGCATCCTGGTTTGGAGGCCGAGGGCCGTAATCAGTTCGCATCCGGCGAATGGGAGGCGACGCCGCATCAACGGCTGGAGAGGCTCTTGCGCGAGAGCAATGTCGGTGTCGGCATCCTGGTCACGCGCAATGCGCTTCGGCTGATCTATGCGCCGCGTGGCGAAACCGCGGGCTGGCTCACTTGGCCGCTAGCGGCGCTTGGCCGCGTCGAAGGTCGGCCGATGTTGGCAGGCTTAAAGCTCTGCCTCGGCCGCAACGCATTCTTCACCGGTGCGCCGGAGACGCGGCTACGCAAGCTTCTGGAAGCCTCGCGCGAGGCACAGAACGCCGTTTCCGAAAAGCTCTCAGGCCAGGTGCTCGGCGCGCTCTATGAGCTCTTACGCGGCCTGCACCGCGCCGCTCCCAACCAGATCGAGGCTATCGCGGCTTCCGATTCGCATCATCTCTATGAGGGCCTGCTCACGTTGCTGATGCGGCTCGTGTTCCTGCTCTATGCCGAGGATCGCGACCTCCTGCCGTCATCGACCGATCCGCATCTGAAGCAGCTTTGGGACAGTGGCTATTCGATCAAGACGCTCTATGCGCGGCTGCTAGTAGACGAAGCGCTCAACCCCGACACGATGGATGAACGCCGCGGCGGCTGGGGTCAGCTGCTCGCAGCGTTCCGGCTGATCCATGGCGGCCACCCGGATTGGGTAACCGGGCGCGGCGGCAAGCTGTTCGATCCCGAAGCCTTTCCGTTCCTCGAAGGCCGCAGCAGTGGCAGCGCCCGCACCGAGGCGGTGATCCTGTCGGTATCCGACGGCACCATCCTGCGCATCCTCCATGGCCTCATGACCATTGAGGGCAGGGGCCTGTCGGGCGAGCGCATCCGCGAGCGGTTGTCTTATCGCTCGCTCGATGTCGAATCGATCGGCTCGGTTTACGAGACTGTGATGGGCTTCACCGCGTCGCGCGCGACCGAGCGTATGATCGCGCTCCGCGACGAGAAGAAGCTGCCGAACTTCATCGGGCTCGACGCGCTACTGGCTGAGAAGCCGAGCGAGCGCCAGAAATGGCTGAAGGAGCGCGGCATCAAGCTCTCGGCCAAGCAGGCCAAGGGCGTCAAGGACGCGCATGATGTCGCCGCGCTGATCGAGGCCTTCGGCTCCCTGGTCGATGAGCGCGCCTCGCCGAAGGCAGTCCCGATCGGCCAAGGCGCGCCCTATCTGCAGCCGACCGAGGAGCGCCGTCGCTCCGGCTCGCACTACACGCCCCGCTCGCTCACCGAGCCGATCGTCCGCCACGCACTGGAGCCGGCCTTTGCGCGGCTGGGGCCTGAGGCTTCGCCCGAGGCGGTGCTGTCGTTGAAGGTGCTCGATCCCGCCTGCGGCTCCGGTGCGTTCCTGGTCGAAGCCTGCCGCCAGATTGGTGCCCGGTTGGAGCAGGCCTGGAACATGTACGGCGCCGAGAAGCCGAAGATCCCTCCGGATGAGGACGAGGCGCTACATGCGAAACGTCTGGTGGCGCAGAAATGCCTATACGGCGTGGACAAGAATCCATTAGCGGTCGATCTCGCGCGCCTGTCGCTCTGGCTCGCCACGCTCGCAAAGGATCATGAGTTCACTTTCCTCGACCACGCGCTGAAATCTGGCGACAGTTTGGTCGGGCTGACGCGGGCCGAGATTGCCGCCGCCCATTGGGACGCTTCGGTGCCCGGCCTGCCACTATTCCGCGAGACGATCAGGCAGGCAATTGAGCGTGCTCGAGAAGGTCGCGAAGCAATCCGCAATGCGAGCGACGACGTGAGGCAAGAAGCGCAAGCAGCGCGGTATCAGCGCGTACACGACGAGAGCGAGCCAGCGCGAATAGTCGGCGACGCGATCGTCGCGGCGTTCTTCACACATGATAAGCCGAAAACGCGCGAGGACGACCGGCAGAGGATCGAAAACTGGATTGCCGGAGGGGTGAACGTTGACTGGGAGAAACTGAAAGGTAAGGGCGCTGGTTTTCGAGTGGAGTTCGGGTGGCGGCCGTTCCATTGGGAAGTCGAGTTTCCGGAGGTCTTTGCGAGGGAGAACCCGGGCTTTGATGCCGTCGTCAGCAATCCTCCCTTCTTGGGGGGAACTAGCATTTCGGCGAGGTTCGGAATGTCCTATTTTCGGTACCTCGAGCACTTTTTTGCTCCGGCGGGACATCATTGCGATCTGGTCGGATATTTCTTCCGACAATCATTCAAGCTCCTGCGCTTGAAAGGTTCATTTGGGATGCTCGCAACAAATACCATCTCTCAAGGAGACACTCGTGAGGGAGCTCTCCAACCAATGATTTCCCAAGGTGGTTCAATTTATCGAGCCACGAAGCGCTATGCTTGGCCCGGCGAGGCTGCTGTCGTTGTCAGCGTGGTACATATGCTCAAGGGGGAAACCCATCTTGCGCCAGTATTGAACGGCCACAAAGTCGAAAGAATTTCTGCATTCCTCGTCGAAGGCCTTCAAGACAGTGCGCCGAGGCCCCTTGGCCAATCTTTGTTCTATTCTCTCGGATGTAAGATTTACGGACAAGGATTCTTATTTGATGACGGCGATTCTGCTGCATCTCCACTCGCAGAAATGGAGAAGGTCTTACGAAAGAATGCAGCAAATGCTGCGAGAATACATCCGTATCTGGGTGGAGATGATCTCGTTCGTAGTCCGCGTCACACCGGTGATCGTTACATAATTCAAGTAAGTGACCTGGAGTCGGAAGGTGCTTTGGGTGACTGGCCCGATCTCGCAGATATCATACGCAGAAAGGTGTTGCCGGAGCGCATGAAGCTTGGGGCCAACCCGAACAATATTCCTCTACGAAGGCGGTGGTGGGCGTATCAAGCGCATCGACCGGAGCTATTCCGCAGATTGGGCGCGATCGAAAGAGCAATCTGTATTCCCAGAGTGTCTCCAAACGTAGTTGCGACCTTTGTTCGGACAGGTCCCATATTCAATGAAAAGATCGTCGTGATTCCTTATGACCGAGCGTCAATATTTGCTGTGCTACAATCAAGAGTGCACGAGCTGTGGGTGCGAGCTTTTGCCTCTACCTTGAAAGATGACGTAAACTACTCAGCGTCCGACTGTCTGAAGAATTACGCTTTGCCGCTGGAGTTGCAGAGCGTTGAGCCGATTGGTGAGGCGTATTTCACGTCTCGGAGCCAGGTGATGACAGATAATGACGAAGGATTGACGAAGACATATAATCGTTTCCATTCTTCGGAAGAGCGTAGTTCCACAATTCAAACCCTGCGCGGTCTGCACGACGAGATGGATCGCGCCGTGCTGCACTCCTATGGCTGGGACGATCTCGCCGCCGAATTGCGGCCCGAATTCCTGACTGAGGAGACCGAAAACGATCACGCCTATCAAGGCCGCTATTTCTGGCCCGCGGATCAGCGCGACCTCGTGCTGGCGCGGTTGCTGGCGCTGAACGCCGAGAGGCATGCGGAGGAGGTGGTCGCAGGCCAAACAGCAGCCGCGCAGGACGGGGCCGGTGAGTTGGACGACGCAGGCGCCGGGCCGCTGTTCGACGGCGAATGAGCAGAAGGCGCACTAAACCGCTGATTGCTATTGGCCGTCGGAATGATAGATGCTTGGGCCTAAGCCTTGGGGTGACTTTGGGGGGATCTCATGAACACAGCCGTGCCGCCACCGCCGGCGCCGACCGATCGCCTTGCAGGTCAGCCCAAACCCACGACGCCCGTGGCCGTGCGCCAGCGCTTGCTCGACCTCCTGCGCCGCGATTTGGTCGGGCCGCATCCCGACCTCGATCCTGATCTCGCCCGCGAGGTGATCGCCGGTGTCGCGCCCTCGACCTGGTATCTGACAGGCTTTCTCGGGCCGAAGCGCGAGACCGGCGAGGCGCGCGCCGAAGCGACGGCTGCTGACGACATCGCGGCGGAGCAGAAGGCAGAGGATCTGCTGGAAGCCCAGCGCGGCAGCGAGGGTCTTTCTGAGGTCGCGCAAGGCAAGGGCGATGCGCCGGATCAGGGCAATCCGGAATCGCCGCCGATGCGCTCGTTCCAGCCATCCTCGATCGGGCTGACCGTGCTGCTGCCGCGCGACGCCAAGCAGTTGCAGGCCCGGGTGAGTTGGGGCGACTACGTCACCGAGCCCCGGCTGGATGATGCGGTGTTCTTGAAACCGGCGCGCGAGGCGGCCGAGGCGAGTGGCAACGCACCGAAAGCGCCGCCGGGCAAGACACTGGACTGGCGGCGCATCCCCCGCGAGGAGATGGTTCCGATTGCGATCCGTCTAGGAGACGTGCCGCAGCGGATCATCATTCAAAACAGTTCCGCGCCGATGGCGCCGGGCGGGGGCCTCGAGCTGGTCGTGTCGGCACGTCCGATCGACACCGCCGATATCGACGGGGTAAAACGCGAGCTTCTGGCGGTCTCGGTGTTCCTGGTCAATGCCCGGCCGCAGACCATTCGCTTCCGCGACCTCGCATTCTGCTTCCAGGCCCGGCTGCAGCTCGATTTCGCTGAAGGATTCGGGCACCGCGACGACCGCGCCTCCTACGACTCGGACGAGGCCGACGAGCGGCTGGCCGACCTTCACTATCAGGACGTCTGCTCTTATGCCGTCGGTCACAACACGTCGGGCGACTGGATTGTGCCGGATGGCAATCAGCGCGTGACGACCGTCTTCACCAATCCGGTGCCGACGCAGGAGGTCGAGAAGCTCGGCGCTGATATCGACATTGCCGGCGTCGAGCGCTCCATGGCCGCGCTGGGCAAGGCCGCGGACGATGTCGGTACGCTCGAGGCCGCGCTGTCCGGACTTCCGATCGCCTACGAAGCCTGGGCCAAAGAGCAGGCGAAGCGCGTCGCCGGCATCGACGGCAAGCGCCGCCGCGAAATCGCGGAGAAATGTCTGGAGGACATTGCGATCGCGCGCCGGCGCATCGCATCCGGACTGGCGCGGCTGCAAACCGATCCGCTCAGCCGCGAAGCCTTCGGTATCATGAACCGTGTGATGGAGCGCGCCAACCGGCAGCGCAGCGCCGCAAACAACAAGAAGCCGCTGGACCAGCAGAAGGCGCCTACATGGCGCCTGTTCCAGCTTGCCTTCATCTTGCTCAACCTCGACGGCCTCGTCGATCCCGTCCATTCCGACCGACCGATCGTTGACCTACTGTTCTTCCCGACCGGCGGCGGCAAGACCGAGGCCTATCTCGGGCTCGCGGCGTTCGCGATTGCGCGCCGCAGGCTCAACAATCCGGGCCTGGAAGGTGCAGGACTCTCGGTGGTCATGCGCTACACGCTGCGGCTCTTGACGCTCGACCAGTTGCAGCGCGCGGCGGGGCTTGTTTGCGCGCTCGAGCTGGAGCGCAAGGAGAGGAAACGCCTCGGCGATTGGCCGATCGAAATCGGCCTGTGGGTCGGGGGCGGCGCCACGCCTAACAATCTCGGCAGCGCTCAGAACAGGAAAGAGAACACCGCAGTCTACTGGCTGGAACAGTACAAGAAGGGCAAGGGCCCGGCGCCGGCGCCGCTGAAGAATTGTCCGTGGTGCGGCGGGGAGCTGAAGAAGGAGGCGTTCGCCCTGCAGCCCACAGCGGCGAATCCGCGGCGGCTGGACCTGCGCTGCTACGAGATCGACTGCGCCTTCTCCAGCGACAGCCGGCTGCCGATCGTGGTCGTCGACGAAGAGATCTACCAGCGCCTGCCGGCATTCATGATCGCCACCGTCGACAAATTCGCCAATGTGCCCTGGGAGGGCCGGGCTGGAGCCTTCTTCGGCCATGTCGAGCGCAGCGATGCAAGCGGCTTCTATGGGGCTGCTGAGCCGGGCGGCACCAAGCTGTCGGCCGAGTTGCGGCCGATCGACCTCATCATCCAGGACGAGCTGCATCTCATCTCCGGGCCGCTCGGCACCGTCGCCGGGCTCTACGAGACCGCGTTCGATCTGCTGGCCTCACGCAAGATCAACGGCGAATTGCGCGGGCCGAAGATTGTCGCTTCGACCGCGACCGTGCGGCGGGCCGAGACCCAAATTCGTAACCTGTTCGGCCGCGACCGCACCGCGATCTTTCCGCCGCCGGGCATCGGCCGTGACGACTCGTTCTTCGCCAAGGCCGATCGCGATATGCCGTCGCGACTCTATCTTGGCATAGCCTCGCCAGGCCGCGGCCCGAAGCTGGTGTTTTTGCGGGCCCTGCAGACCCTGCTGTCTGGGGCAGCTGCGCTGTCGAGCGGCGGGAAGGATGATCCGGCCGATCCGTATCTGACGGCGCTTTGCTATTTCAACGCTCTGCGCGAGCTTGGCGGCGCGCGCCGCATTGTCGATGACGAGGTCCGCGCGCACCTGACCAATTACGGCCGTCTGCGTGTCCGCCGCGAGCCGTCGGGGGCACCGTTTGCCGATCGTGTCCTGCGCGAGATCCAGGAGCTGACCTCTCGCTATTCGACCGACCAGGTCTCCGATGCGCGGGCGCGGCTCGGGCTTGCGGTCACCGATAAGAACGCCGTCGATGTCGCCATGGCGACCAACATGATCTCGGTGGGTCTCGATATCGGTCGGCTCGGGTTGATGGTGGTGCAAGGTCAGCCGAAGACGGCAGCCGAGTACATCCAGGCGACGTCTCGTGTTGGCCGCGAGGGCGACAAGCCGGGTCTTGTGGTCACGTTGCTCAACATCCACAAGCCGCGCGACCGGACACATTACGAGCAGTTCCGCGCCTTCCACCAGAGCTTCTATCGCGCCGTCGAGGCCACCAGCGTCACGCCGTTCGCGCCGCGCGCGCTCGATCGTGCGCTTGCCGCGACCCTGGTGGCGGCGCTGCGCCACGTGACGCCGAGCCTCACGCCGAACAAGGCCGTCGACAAGGTGGTGGACGAGCCCACCGCCTACAAGCGTGTGCGCGATGTGATCGAGGCAAAGATGCAGGTGGCCAAGGAGGACAGCGCCTCGATCGCGCGCTGCCTCGCGCGGCTCGACGAGCTGGAAGCCGCCTGGATCAAAATCGCCGACAAACAGACTCAGAACGGCGATGAGTTCGCCTATGCCGGCCAACAGTCGGTGCGGCGGCTGCTGCAGGATCCGTTCGATCAGCAGCCGAACATGGATCCGGAGCGGGAATGGTTCGTCGCCGGACGCTCCATGCGCGATACCGAACCCGTCTCGCTGCTGAAGCTTCGCAAGCCGGACGGCACCCCTCTCGCCTAGTGGATTCTCATGGCCGACATCACTCAGAATTTCAGCCAGCTGCTGCTGACCTATGGTCCCGGCGCCATGATGGACATGCCCGACAATGCGGTGGTCGTGTCCGGTCTCCAGGACTGGGACTACAAGGGTTCGAGCTGGAAGCCGGTCGAGGAGGAGCGTCTGGTGGCGCTCCTGAAACAGCAGCTCGGCGCCAAGCTCAGCCCGACATTTTCAGGGCTGCGGCATCCGCCGATGTTTGACGAGGACCGCCGCGACAGCAATGCGCCTGGCGTCGGTGTGCGGCTGTTTCCCGGCTGGTTCCTGGTCAACGAGGCGCCGTCAAACGGCACGGCGGTGGTGCCAGCAGGGGCCGCTGCGGGCAACGAGAAGCGCCGGCGCATGGTGGAGTTCTCCGAGCTCGACGTCACCGCCGGCGGCAAGCTGTCCTACACCGGCTCCGGCAGCAAGATCGGCGTCAACCCCATCCGCTTCGTCGGTGCCTGCACCAAGGGCCATCTGCAGGACATCACCTGGCGCTATCTCACCCACCGCGGCAAGGACCAATCCTGCCGCAAGCCGCTGTACTGGGTCGAGCGCGGCGTCAGCTCCGATCCCTCCGACATCTCTGTCCAGTGCACCTGCGGCGCATCGATCAGCATGGCCGATCTCTACAAGCCGCAGTTTCTCGGCAAGTGCGATTGCCATAGTCCATGGCTCACGCCGCGGCGAGATGCGAACGAAACATGCAACGAAGATCTCCGCTTGCTGCCGCGCTCGGCGACGAACACCTATTTCGCGCAGACCGTGACCGTGATCTCACTGACGAAGTCGAATGACAAGCTGCGGCAGACAATTGCGGAGAACAAGACCACGATCGACGGTATTCGCGCTCTTCCGAACTTCATCGTCGTGTTGAGAGCGATCCCGCAGCTCAAGGACGCATTCAAGGACTTCTCGGACGATGAGATCCTGCAGGCGCTGAACAGCGACGATGGCTCCGGCGGAAGCCCGAATGAGCACCCGCACATTGCCGAGTTCGACATGATGGCGACCGGCGCGCAGATCATCGGTAGCGATGGCACCGGATCCTTCTTCTACGGCGAGACCCTGCCAAAGGCCTCGCTCAGCCTGCAGCCGCCGTGGGATGCGTTTCTGAAAAACGTCGTGCGGGTTCACCGTCTACGTGAGGTCACCTGCCTCTATGGCTTCACCCGCCTGGAGCCGCCGCCGACCCCGGCCGAAAGCGAGCTCGACGAGATCCAGCTCGCCGTCGGCGGCGCCGATCTTGCCCGCAACGTCGAATGGTTGCCCGCGATCGAGCAGCTCGGCGAGGGCATCTTCCTGCACGTCGCGCCAGAGTTTCTGAAGCAGTGGCTCGAAGCCAAAGAGACTGTCGACAAGGCAAAGAACCTGCGCGAGCGAGAACGGCGCGACGCGGCGCGCTTTAATCGCGAGCCAAAGCATCGGGGCATCGCTTATTGGGCGCTGCATTCCTTGTCGCACGCATTTATGGCCGAGCTCGCACTGGAATGCGGCTATCCGCTGTCGTCGTTAAAGGAACGCATTTACTCCACTGGCCCAGCCCAAGCTGATCGTTTTGGAATACTGATCTATACCTCGACGGCCGGAGGGCAGGGGACGCTTGGTGGCCTCAGCCACATGGCCGAACGCGCCGGCGAATTGCTCATCCGCGCCACGCGGCGCCTTGCGATCTGCTCCAACGACCCGATCTGCGCTGAGCACAGCGAAGGAAGCGAGGAATATCCACTGCAAGGCGCGGCCTGTCATGCCTGCTTGCTGGTACCCGAGACCTCCTGTGAGGCGCGGAATACCCGGCTTGATCGAGGACTTCTGACCCGCACGGTTTTGGGCGATGGATTTCCGTTGCTAGGTTAAGGCAGATCCGTTGCAGCTACATGCGGACTGCTCTGTACGAGTTGTTCAGTGTTTACGGCGCTGCCTGAAGGAGGAGAAATAGCGGCATGTCCTTTCGAGACTTGGTGTTGGAAGCCATTCGCATGGAGCGGGCGGGCAAACCGAAGGAGGAAATCCATCGCTATCTATCAAAGCGTGCGCAGACGTTCGGCTTTACAGTCGAATCCGGGGATGAAGACGCCTTCGAAATTCGCCGTGTAGAGACAGGCGAGATAATCGCTTTTGGCAGAGAAGGGTATTCCTACCGTCCGAGCTAAGTTTTCTGATACGAACACGAAGTAGAGAATAAATCCGAGAGGTGAACTATCTTTTCGGTTTTTGTGCCGATACCTAAGAAGCCCCATAACGGAGGCTTAGATGGCTACATTACGCGAAGTGATTGTCTACATCGTCCGTCGCCGCCCCGGCATTACCGACCGTCAGCTTACCGAGGCTATTTACGGCTCTGACGGGCGGCACCAGCAGGTGAACGCAGAGTGCCGGAATTGCTCGGAGATCAAGCGGCGAGAGGGGGCGGTGCATATAGAAAACTACATACGAGAGCCGGCGGTGGCGATGGCCAGAGAGGGAACGAACATTGATTGAGAAGCAAAGATAATCATTTTTTAATCGAGCGGGTCGCGGGATTGTTATTCCGAAGAATTGGACGGCCCGCTCCCCTATAATCTGACCAAGCTGCTCACGATCAACGCTCGGCCCGTCTATGCGATCGGCGAGAAGTACTTCAAGAAAGCGGTTGCTCGCACCGCCAAGCTGCATTGCAATGTACTGAACGTTTCCTGTCACAGGCGTGAAGGGGCACCGGGCGGAAAATGATGAAATTCCACGACGAAAAAAGCGTCATCGCGCCGATCCGGAAGATCGCCAAGGGCTGCAAGGACCTCCGTGTCGCCGTTGCATTCTGGGGGACGGACGGCGCCAAGACGCTGTCCCTAAAGGGTGCAAAGAGCGGACGCATACTCTGCAATCTCGAGTCCGGCGCATGCAATCCGAAGGAAATCCGCAAGCTTCGGGCATCGAAGAAGAAGTTCAAGGTAAAGACCCACCCGCAGCTTCATGCTAAGATCTACTGGTCGCCGGAAGCCGCGGTGATCGGTTCGTCCAACGCCTCCGGCAACGGTCTCGTCATAGATTCCGCAGCAGCCAAAGGATGGCGGGAAGCCAACCTTTGGTTCGACCAAAAAGATCTACTTCGCAGCGTCGGACTCCATTTTGATCGTCTTTGGAAGCAAGCGAAGCCGGTCACGGACCAGGGCCTCAAGGACGCGGACGTCAAATGGAAGGAGCGCGCGAAGGCCACCAAGGTCCTTTCGATTGAAAGCAAGACGCTGCTGAAGGCGTTTGTCGAGGATCCCGCGGCCTTTCGCGACCAGAAGATATTTCTCGCGATGTACGACGAAGACGTGAGCCGCGAGGCTGCGGCCGCGGAACGGAAATGGAGGGATCTTAGGCGCACGGAGCGCTTTACCGACGGCCTAGTCGTGAACTCGAGCGCAATGGCCGCCTACGAGGACTGGCACAAAATGCCCGCAGGCGCGTGGCTTATCGATTGCTCCTACATGGGCCGCAGAAAGCCGAAGTTCGAAGGCATCTATCGTGTATGGGGAGGCGGAGTCGTGAAGCTTTCCCAAAGCGATGTCCAGTTCGCCTATCGGACCCGCTCGGTGCTCGTCGGCTCGCGCTCCTTCAGGCTTTCCGACGAGGAAAAGCGACTCATCGAGAAAAATGGGGGGCGTCTTTTCAAGGCGACGAGGAGACGTCGCGGCTTGCTACTGGAGATCGGTGCGGTCGCCAGAATCTGCGGCCTATCCCGCCTGCGGGGCACCTAAAGCTATAACGCCGTGAGCGGGAAAAAGTCGATGACTTGTGCTACAGTCGCCACTCATTTCCTGTCGGGGGCGAAGTGAGCGAAATAGAACAGTCGCAGCACGCTGTCAGATCCGTCTCGATGGATAATGGGACAGCGAAGGAAGGAGGACACTACTGCGCGGTAGGGAGGTCGAAGGCAAAGAAGGAGACTAGTTTCTTTTGATCGCCTCTTGCGCAAGCAAGTTGCGGCGCTGATCGCAAGAGGATCTCTTCAGAGGCGCATGCGCTCTGTTACGAAAAAGGTCGGGCGGTCATTATTATTCAATGCCGCAAAGCGGGTCAGCCTTCTGATTGTAAATGGGATTCCAGCGTAAAGTGATCGAACAATGATAATTGTATTCCGCGACTGAATTTAAAAAACCGGTCCTCCGTTGTTCCTCTCCCGGTTTCACGTTTTCAACAACATGGGGTTGGCTGCCAAGACCGCGACTTGCCACAACCCCGTTCGTGAAGTCAGTACAATAGGCGCCAGGATTATAGCCACCTCCGCGCCAACCTGACGTACCCTGAAGTGTTTCTTGATTTTCCCAACCGGCGATTCCGAATGCGGCGTTGGCGCACGTTTTGTAATTCGGAGCCTTTGTACACGCTTGATCCATTGCGGCCTTGGCCATCTGAATCCCGCACTGTCGCACGTCCACGAGTTCGCCAGCCAGTTGCTGTTGTAGTACGTTCTCGTAGGTGGTGAGCTCCGTTTGACCTTGAAGCGCGGCGCCTGCTGAACCAAGGAACTGTCGAAGAAGACCCTTCGCGTCCGCGGACAACTGGCCATCCGCTTTAATTAGCGTCGAACTGCCCCGCGTTTTCACCTCGCCGCAGATTCGCTGCGCGAAGTCGGCTGCATCGGTTAAGCAGGTCGCGTTAGCTGAGTGCGGAATAAGTAAGATGAGGGCAAGAACAGCGACACTACCAACAGGCAATCTCATGGAGGCGTCTCTCGGGCCAAGGCGCGACACACACAATCATGATAGCAAGTGGAGGTTGTCCTTGCAAGGTTCTGTGGATTCTTGTTGTGAAGCGCGTGCGACTTGATGTAGGGTTTGGTTGTATGATCCAGGCAACGCAACGGGGCGGCGTTCCATGTCTGACGATAACGCGTCAGTCGATGACCAAGCCGAAGCTCGCGGCCCAGATCCGAACCTGCTTAGCGATTCCCCTCTCGCCCTCGTCACACTGACAAGGGAGTTGGAAGGTCTAAAGACCCGAGTTGAGGGCCTTGAGGCGCAAAGAAAGAAGAAATTTTACCAGGACCAAAGCTTTTGGATCGGGATTACAGCAATCCCGATCATCTTCGCGAGTGGATGGCTACTGAAGCTTGCGACTGATAGTCCCCTGTTGCTTCTCGAGATTCATCGGCTCCTGGGGACCGAACCGGCGCTTGTCGCAGCTCTCGACGAGCGCCACAACGCGCTTAAGGACGCCATCCAGTCGATAGGAAAGGGGCGGGCTCCCGTTCTGACAGCCTTGCTCCGAGTGGGCTTAATGCAGGAACGTGCGCAGAAGTTGGATTGCTCACCTGATACGAGTCAACCCGCAACTTCTCAAAAGCTCCATTGCGAAATTCCGCAGGACGCGTTCCTGAATGTTGCGGATGCTCCGTTCTCTATCGGTGCCGCTACCAAGGTTGATGTTGGAATCGTCGTAAACGTGGTCGAGAACGTATTCCGCGATGATGGGTACAGAGAGAAGGTTGTTGATAAGACAACCGAGCTCAAGACAACTCAACTAATCAGGGTGGCTATGAATGGAGCGGACCTCGAGCTGAAGCCAATGCGATTTTCGCCGGTTCTGAGTGTTGGTAATTCGCAGTTTCAGTTTGCGAGGTATAGCTTTCCTTGCTTTGGCTTCAATGATCCAGAGGTCCCGGATTTCCCTATAAACACCCTTACGGTGTCAGTCTCCAACTCGGCGGACCATCGGTACTCAATTTCTGTCGGGGCTCTGGTGCAGGAGAGCCACCAATCCTGTACCGACAAAAAATGACGGCGCGCACGCATCCTGCAGCGCGCTAAAGTCCTACCTGCGCTATCCGGGACTCGATCAGCGCTTTGGTTCGTGGAGCGCTTAGACGGCGTGCTCGTCGAGAAAACAGAACGAGACGACTTGTTTGAACTTAAAACTCGTCTCGTGGTTCATAGTCGCGCTGGAAATGCGGTCATAGTCGCACTAAAGATGCTCTGGGTGGTCGGAGCCGCGACGGTCCATGGAACGGGACGCATTGCGGTCTATTTGGTTTTCAGGGCCACGACTTTCCCTTCAGTTTCTTTAACTGAGTCCAGGAACCGCTTGTCCTGCTCAAGCGTGGCGCCGCTTCGCAGCTCCCCTGTCTCGTTCTTAAATTTGAACTCGTGGTCGCGCGCATAGACCTGATTTCGCGCGTTGCCGATGATAAAGCTGTTGATCTCACCGACTGCATTAGCGTCGGCTTCGATCACGGTCTCTTCCCCTTCGAACGAGCCACGTAGGCAAAGGGTAGGCGAGAGTGCGAAAATGACCTCGGTGTCCTTCAGGGCGAATCCCGGCGACAACCCTCCGGGACCTTTGCCGTCTTTCCATCGCACACAAATAGGGTCATCAGTCGTGACAAACGTGCCTTCCTTCGCCTCGACGATTTGCCACTTCCGGTGCCAGAGCTTTTCGGTGACAGGGTCGTGCATGTCGATTTCGAATGCCATGATCAGTGGCTTCGGCATCGGGAAGCTTTCGTCCTGCAGGACCTCCTGGATCTCTGCAACCGACGTGCCCTTCACGAGCATGCCGGCGGCAACTGCCTGATCGACCGCGGCTTGAGTTCCGAATTGCGCGGCGAAATGAAGCCGAGCCAACTGATCGTGGATTTGGCTGAGGGCGTTTCGTGTGGACGGGTTGCGTAGCGCAAGGGCCGCCATAAAATTCATGATGTGCGCACGGTCCTCTTCCTCGGCGAGCGACTTTGCCTCTTTCACTCGTTCAAGAGCCGGCCCAATTTCCCCCTCGAGTTCAGCGAGCGCCTTTTCGAGTTCATTCTTGTCCATTCCATCCAGCTCGATCCGATTGAAATGGTTCTCCGCCGCCACACCTTCGGGAGGCGGACGGAAGGAATGCCCGGTCGAACGGTTGACTGCGAACAGCTTCCCTTTCTTACCGGTGAAGCCCCGGAGGTAGAAGCGGGGGACGTAATGGTGCGACTTCGGCTCCGCCGTTTTTGCTTCCTTGGCCACTATCCAGACTCCTTTATTCCTTTGTAGATCATACCGCCCGTGGGGTAGTCCCATCAGAGGGGAAGCCGCACCGGACGTTGCCGATTTTGCTCCGGCAGGGCAGCTAACCGCCCGAACCGCCAACAAATGTTGCAAAATAGGAAGCGCTAGGTCGCCCGGCGAAGCCAAGAGTCGAAGTTCTATAAGTAAGAACATCGACAACTGATACCGAAGGGCGAAACTGAAATGACCACCCCTACGAATCCCCTCCCGGGGAACGACACGGCGGCGCTGATGGAGCCGTACTTCCGGCTTCTTGGCGGCAACCCGCTTAACATCGCTCCGGAGCGGGCAGCTGAACTGACGACTGACGTTTTCGGCGGTGCTTTATGGAATTTGATTGCCAAGAAGGGCGCCCCTGTCGGCGGCGTTCAACCCTTCCTGGCAAATCCCGATGATCGGAGCATCGCCGTCTCCTATTCTGGGCTGGCGATGGTGTGGTGCATGGCCTTGTTCGGCGTCTTTTTGTTGGACGTCGTGAAGGCCAATCGCGGGTCCACGGAAGGCCCGGTCAACATCGGAAGGGAGATGGAGAAACTGCGCGGGTATCTCGACTACGCAGGCAAGCTGCGGCAGGTCGATATTCCGTGGCCGGACGACCTGATGCCTCCGGATGTGAACTCCGGCCTGCAGGTGGTGCGGGAGATCAACAACGTCTTCTTCGGCGCGGTCGCCTGGATCCTGTTGCACGAGGTAGGGCACGTCTATTTGGGCCACGAGGTGGACAGCGCGCGGAGCTTGAAGGACGAGGAAGAGGCCGACGATTTCGCGGCCAAGTGGGTCTTCGCGAAGGTGCCCGACCCTCGACTGCGCGAGTTCAGGATCCTGGCGGTCGGGGTCGCGTTGGCTTGGCTGCTGCTGTTCGCACCTGTCGGTGGCGACACCAAGCATCCTCCAGCCTACGCGCGGGTCATGCAGGTCGCGTCCTACTTCGAAGCGGCGGAAGATAGCGTCGCGCTCGAGGTCGTCGCCCACCTGTTCAAGGCGCTGTTCTTTCCGACGGAGGTCCCTCCGACGTTCGAGACGCCGGGCGAACTTTTCGATTGGACCGTGCTGCAGCTTCGGCAGCGGTCCCATTAGTCAGCCCGAACCACCCGCGGTCGGGCGCTGACTCTAGCCGGCCGACGGGAAGGTGGACTCGCCCCCCAAAATCCGTTATGTACCGGATTTGTAACGTAACAGATATGTGTCATGGTAGAGTTCAAGAACGTTGAACAATACGTGGATGCCTTCCGACGGAATTCGGAGTTGGCGGTCGTCTCCCTGCAGATGGCGGCCGACTACCGCGGCGTGACCCGAGCGGCCATAGAGCGGATGGTCGCGACCAAACAGCTGGAGGTGATCAAGATCAGGAACACGAGGTGTATCAAGCTGCAGGGACTGATCGATCTCTCTCAGGCCTTCGACCGTCAAGTCCGGATCGCGCGGGATTACCTGGAAGAGGTTGCCGCCGCTCGCACCATCATCTTCTACGAACAGGTGATGAATGCACTTGGTCTGTCGAGGACGATCCCCGCCGATCGCACCAAGGTAGGCAAGATTTTGGGGCGGGTGTCGGAAGATAGCTACGAAAAGGACGGCATCCTGCTTTCGGTCATCGTGCACAGGAAGGCGCCAGGCCGCACGCATCCGGGCCCGGGCTTTCTGACGTTGGCGGAGGAGCTCGAGTTCGACTGGGACGACGAGCGGGCGTTCGTCGATCAGGAGGTCGAGAAGGTGTTTGAGCACTACGCGGCGGGTCGAGGGAAGAAGGACGCGCGCGGCAAGCGCTAATAGTTCTGGGCCGGATGCTTCTATTCGGCGTTCAGATTCGTCACCCCCGGAACATCGGCGGCATTCGCGCTGAGCAGTGTCGTTTCGCGTTCGATCTGAGTCTCGGAGCGAGAAGATCCATTAATTTCAGTCTGGGGATTATGGCTCCTTCGGAGTCTATTCTGGTTCAATCGGAGTCAGGTAGCCAGAATTAGGGTTCAATTGGAGTCGCTTGGTCGGTCAGGCGAGATCGTACTGCTACGGCAAAGAATTAGGGCGGTGATGTCGAAGGATGAAGGCGCGTATCTAGCGCGAACGCTTCCTGAAGATGCTGCTGGTACGCGCCTTTCGCCCTGGTCGGGTCGAAGATCAGATTCCAGCTGTGATTGGACACCACACTTGGGATCACGACGAATTTGTGCTTGGCCAGGAGCGCATCCCCGAACGCCTGCTGGCCTGCGCCTGGGATGCCCGGTCGCAGCCAATTGGCGTTCGGAACGTCGGCAGGGCGAACAATATGAATGTCAGACACGTCGGCGATATGAAGCGCGGTCAACACGTGCGGGAGAGTGTCGAGCGCTTTGAAGCCTTTGTGAACCGCCACTTCGAGTATCGCGGTCGCTGGATCAAGCGCGCAATACACAACACGAACGCCTTTGCTGTTCCACCGGCCGCCAACCTGGAATGCGCCTTCGCCACTATCCCAGGTCGACGCAAAGCGCGCCTGATCGAGGCGCCAAGCGATGAGCTTGCCGCCTCCCAACGGCCCTACAGAAGACGTCATGCATAGACGCCGTATGCGAGGCGTGTGAGGTACTGTTCAACGAGCTCGATGCCGGCCGGAGTGGCAAGCAGGTCGATCGGGCGACGCTGGTCAAGACCGATGGCCGGACGCTCGAGCCACTGCTCGGCTTCTTCCTGCGAACCGAACACGTCGGTGGCCTTGGCCAGGATTTCGGCAAACTTCCAGGTCCGCCCACTTTGCTCCTGGCTTAGCGGCTTGTCCGGAGCGTCCTTGCGTCGCTGAAAGGTGCGAAGGCTCATTCCGAAGGCTTTTTCCAACGAGTCCGTTTGAATGATAAGGAGGTGACGAACGAAGTGGGTCAACGCAGAGCCTGGCAGTCCGTCTAGCAGCAGTTCGTGGGCGTCGAGGGCGCTTGTGATCCGGCGCGACAGGATGCGTGGCCCGCCGAGTAAATCGGCCACCTTTTGCAGATCATTGTCCGGCCCCTTTGGAGCCGGTTTCTCGGCTGTGGCAGTCATAGTAGCCCTCGCGTCACGTGTCGCTAAATATACGTCACATGTCGCGACTAATCAAGCTGGCTCTCCACGCGGCACTCCCTGTCGTTTCGCATTCGATCTGAGTCTGGAAGCCAGAAGGAGCAGGCGAGCCAGTCCGAGTCCTATTCTGGCTCCATCCGAGTTAGTCCAGCCAAATTTTGGTTCCATCGGGGTCAATCCGGCTAGAGAAGGTTAGGGCTGCGCAGCCGAGGTTGGAAGCGGGTCGGCCAGAGCTGGGCCTTGACGGTCGGATAAAAACACGTATTTTACATATTATGTCCATGCGTCTATTTTCTTCTTTGGACCTCCAGCAGCAGTCCGGTGAAATCCAACGAGCCGCTGCTCAAGCGCCGGTCGTTATCACCAGCCACGGTAAGCCGCGCGCTGTAGTGATGTCGGTCGAGGAATTCCGCAGGTTAAAGACCGAGGCTCGCGAAGAAGTCCCGGTCGAAGCGCTTGCACGACAGCCGACAGTGTTCGGCCCTGAACCCGACGATGTGCTTGGCTATCCCGAGCACGACCCGGTCGAGGCCGTCCATCACATGGCAAAGGATGCCGCTGCTGGCATCAACCAGGACCTGGTGCGCCGCGAAGCCGACAGGTTTGCAAAGCATTTTGTTCGAGGCGCCAAGTGAACGGTGAGGGGTTCAGCGATAAAGATCCGATATTCCTAATCATGGATGCGTCGCCGATTGTGATGCTGTCAGCGATTGAGCGCCTGGATTGGCTGATGGAGCCCTGCGGCACGGTCTGGATGACCGACATGGTCATGGAGGAAGTCACGCGCGATCCGGACTCGGGAAAGGATCCGCGGAGCCGCTGGCTTGCCTACACGCGTTCGTGGATCGCCGCGAACAAATTCCGCATTCGCCGCGTGGAAACCGATACCTACAGAACGTACCAACTTGCGTTGGAGGGCTGGAGAGCTCAGGGCTCGGATCCCGAGATGAAGCCCAATTCCCGCGATCTAGGCGAAGCCAGCATTATCCAGACGCTGAAGAGCTTTCGTGGCAAGGTGCAGCCGCGGCAGACAATCATCGTGCTTATGGACGAGTCCGATGGGCGAGACGCATTAAAGGGAATGCGCCGGATCAACCTCGATGTGTTCGGTACCCGCGCGTTCGTCGAGGCACTATACGTGCACTTTGGAATCGCGGAGGCCGAGCACGCCTGGCAGGCAGTCTTGAAGGTCATCACCGCGGATGAATCGAAGGATGACGATGATCCGTTCATCGTACGCCGAGCGATATAGGCCGAAGGCCGGTTAGAGCCGATCGATTTCCAACATTTCCCGAGGCGGCAGACTCCGATTGAAGCAGAGAGACTCAGATCGAGCCCGAAACGACAGCAGGCATTTCATCACGCTGGCCGCCGGCACAAATGCCTCCTTATACGAAAAGGCATGCCAGTCGATGTTTTCCCGGGCTCCCAAGCGATCTTGATGAAGCTTGTCTCTGACGCTCTTCACGGTCCCGACGTTGGCGTCGAGACCAAATTTCGCTTCTGCGTCGAATTTTCTTTGCAGTGATGATCGCCAATCTTCAATGCCGATCTTACCGGCGTCGGAGCCGTCTTTGCCGTTTTCCCTCAGCCAATGCGCCGAGCCCAGACCTTCGCATACCGAAAACACACCGACGCAGAATTCGAAGTTGAGCATGTGGAAGTAGGACTCGAACAGCAGTTTTCCTTGCTGCGCGTGAGGAACGATTAAAGCGGCCTTCATCTCCAGTGCGACGAGAACGTGCTTGAGGTTGGAGATTAGTCGTCGCTGCACTTCGTTATGGAGACCCGCCGGAAGGCAGTTACGGATCCATATCTGCCAGTCGGAGGCGATCGAGAGATTGACGTAGCCCGAGGTCTCCTCGGGCAGCTTGATGAGATAGAACAAATTCGATCTCCCTGGCTGACCGGTCTCAGAAGGGGCCGAACTTGATTGTAGTTGTTGCATGGAGCGCCACGCAACATTTAGGGGAGCGGCTGCTGCGCCTCAGCACCGGGGTCTTCCTTTGCGCCGCGGATGACGATCCGGAGCGTCCCGTCCGGAAGGGGCCGCTGCAGCTTCAGGGCCTCCTCGGCGGGCGCGGTCATCCAGGTTTCGACCTCGTCGGGCGTCGTCAGGATCACCGGCATCGCCTTCGGGTGGATGGCGCCGACCTCGGTGTTCGGCTCCGTCGTCAGGAATGCGTAGATGTCGTTGGTGGTCTCGCCTTCCTTGACCTTCCGGACGGACGTCCAATTGGTCCAGATGCCGGCGAAGCAGGCGAGCTCTGGATCGGCGCGGTCTTTGATCCCCGATCGGCGCCAAACAATGACCCCGTCTGGTATGCAGTAGCGCCTGGATCCATTTCGAATTGCGGCAGTGAGCCCGGGTCAATGTTGGAAGCCGAAAGGGGTCAATATTCGGAGCCGCGACACACCTGAAAGCAGCGACTTGCGCTTCGGAACTAGGCGGCATCATCTAGAGTTGCTTCAATCTTGGAAACCTGCAGCCAATTTATCCAGCTTCGGAGGAAATTCCGGTAGTCGGCTTCCTTAATTCTAAGGAGATTGAGCCCGACCAGCGCTGGTCGATCCTTCTCTTTCTCTTTGCGATAGCGTCCACTAACAAACAGATACATGCTCACAGGAGCTTCATAGGCATAGCGACCGTTGCCATTGAGGTAAGCGATTCCGCCATGGGCCAGCGCGTTCCTCAGAGCGCTGCACCATTTTGAAGTCTCCAGATCGCCAGCGCTGGCGTGCGCCAGCGGCGAAGCTAGTATTTCAGCATATTGCTCCGGCAGACCGCTCGAGATGTTAAACACCTCGGATTGGCAATAGCTCCACACGTCTGGCGCAAAGAAGGGAGTGTCCTTCAACTTCTGGCCCCCCAGATCTCGCCAGACCGTCGCCGCGAGGTGTGGGTCAACATGCCTATCGTCGGCATACCCTTGCTCTTGGCTAGAACGGTGCCGTTCGATCCTCTCAATCGGCAAATTGACGATTGGATACGACATCGAGATCAAAAATGTACTGGTGAGAGGGCCGAGGTCGCGCCGGTCCGCCTGAAAGACCCCCTCCACACAAGGCCAAAGGCCGTCGATGAGCTGCAAACATCGGCTTGGTACTTCGCGGCTATAGTGTGCTGGGTTACCCATCCGACTCTCGTCTCCTACGTTCGCGGCTTGATCAGCGCCTGTTAGGGCATACTATCACAGTGCGAGGGAGCGAGGCATGACCGAAGGTACTATCAACGTGCTCGACCACAAGGAAGACTGGTTTGGACCGGCTTGGCAGGGCTGGCACAGCTACGGCCAGTTCGTGCAGTCCGTTAAGTCTGACCTGCGCTACGTTCGATCGCCGTCTGCCAACGGCTTCCTTGATGAGGTGCTGACGTCGTGCCCCGGTCGGAAGCTCACTATTCCGAAGGACCGCATCTTTTGGAGAGCACGGCTGGGGTGTGAATGGCAGGAAGTAGAACAAACTGATGGCGAAATCACAGCAGTCGTCGAAGAGGATCGGCCTTACAGAGCGGAAGGGATGAAGCCTATCCCTAATTGGCAAAGTGAAGGCAGGGCAAATCCGCGCGGCATCCCATGCTTGTACGTCGCCGATGATCGCGACACCGCACTTGCCGAAGTCCGGCCATGGATTGGCGCGACCATTTCTCTTGCGCAGCTTCAGGTCAATCGTGAGTTGACTGTCATCGACTGCTCAAGGCATCACGCTAAGGGAAGCTTTGTCAAGGTGATTGGCAAATCAGATCTTACTCGGGACGACGGCATATGGATTGCCCTAGATCAAGCGTTTGCGACCCCTGTCAGCAAAGACGTGGAGGCAAGGGAATATGTCGCGACGCAGATATTAGCCGAACTCTTCAAAGCGGCTGGTTTTGATGGGATCGTTTACAAGAGCCTGCTGACTGACAAGGGCTACAATCTAGCACTCTTCAATCTCGCTGACGCCGACGTAATAAACTGCGGCCTCTACTGTGCCAATTCAATCCGCTTCGACTTCAGAGAGTCGGGCAATACATACTTCGTTAGCCCCAAGCGTGTCACCGATGAAAGCAAATCGAAAGCTACCGCCGCGAAGGGTTAAGTGGCGATCGCTAGACGCCTTTTTGATTGTAAAGCCATGAACGAGTCAGAGCAGTGGTGCGTCGTCGATATCTGTGAAGATGGCTTCAAGAACGCTCTTGAGCATGCCGAAGGGTTCGGCGATGTGTGGTGGACGGGCTGGTGCAGTGAAGGCCGATGCATTTTCAGCAGCGACAAAGAAGTCGCATTCAAAATCCTCATCCTCACCGGGGGAAGCGGATTCAACCGGAGCGGAGAGCGCTTTAAGCCTGACCCATCTATCAATTGACGTGCTCGATGAAGGTGATGCCGCCGTCACCGTGGTCCATGGCTGCAAACATCGTCAGCCCTGAAGCCTCGAACATCGTTCTCCAGACTTCTTTCAGGTCATGATAGGCGGCGAGGACGGGCTCGGGCATGCAGTCCTTCTCCCACTGCGGGCCAATATCATACCGCTTGCCGTCCAATTCGCCGACATCCGCTTCTACAACCTCGTCCATCTCGAATGTCTGCGGCTTCGCATGAGCGAAGATGTTGCGCAGCTCCTTCATCGCTCGCATGCTGCTGAACGGGCGTACTTTCCAGTCGGGCTTGAACTTAAGCGCCCTAAATACCGTCTTTTCCTTCTTGTCGATGCCCCACCACTCATCCCAGGACTCGACAAGCTCGGCGCCGAAGAAGTTGAGATAGGCCTCGAAAGTGAAGGCGATCATGGTCGAGCAGGCCATGCAGTCATAGAACAGGTTATCCTCGATCTTTGCCGCCAGCTTGTCCCTGATAACTTTCTGGAGATACAGCGCTGCTCCATCGAGATCGTTGTGCGGGCGCACATGCCGGGTCTCCTGAACCCTCGCTCTGATCCTCGTCGCCATTCCGCCCCCGTTATACCCCGCCAAGTCCCTTGGCCGTCTTCGGCGCAAAGCCTAGCCTCCGGCTGACATCCGTGGAGGTTGCATGACCAATATCGTAGCGACTTTCAAAGCGTTGTCACTGGACGAGATGATCGAGGCATAGGGGCCTGTACCGGATGGATACGCGCGTCTCGGCCATCCGGCATCGATCCCTCGCCGTTAGCGCGACGCTGCTTGCAATCCCAATGACAATGGTCATCCGCGGCGAGAAACGAACTCTGGAGGCCGCCATTGAGAAAGTTCAAGGCGCTGATGTCGCCGCCTTCTGATGGCGCTCCAAGAAGCACCTGTCGAAAGAGCTTCGATGCGAGCAAGATCGCGGCTCCGAGTGACACGAACCCGACCGAGAATTCGCCCGGCGATCGCGTGGCCAGGTCGAGCAGCGCGGCTTCGCCCAGCGTTCCGCATTTTGGACTGGCCAAATAAGCCTCAACAACGGCCGGGTCGATCCCCTGTTCATGAAGGAACGCAGATCGCTGCGCTTCGTTGAGCTCGCGAAGCTTCTTCTCGAGCGCCCGCAGTCTCTCACCGTCTTGTTCCGGAGGGTTGAAGCATGAGAGGCAGGCCGCTCCCGGACGATCTGGATAGAAATCAGACCGCGCGCCAAGCCGCAACGTGCTGCCGCCGAAGAGTGAAGACGGTGCTAGCCCTTGGATGTCTTGCCGCGAGACACCGCGATCGACGCAAGACACGACAAGATCGAAGGCGAGGTCGCTCGCCTGGCGTGCGAGGTCGGACCGAAGGCCTGTCCGGTCACCGGTGAGATAGCGGCTGATCGTGCCTTCGAACCCGTAAGCTCCAACGCCATGTTTAATCAGCGATGCTTCGATCGCCTCGACCTTGGGATCATCGACATCGTCATGACCGGCGAGCAAGCACCGGTTCAAACTCGTCGTGTCATACGTATCGTCATCAATGACAGCTACATAAGGATCGGCAAGTTCGGCATAAGCGAGAATGTAAGCAAGGCCGTTACCGACGGCGCCGGCGCCCACCACGTGAAGCGGCTTCAGCCGTTTGCCACTTAGGTCAGGCCCGTCCGGTAAATCGTCCCAACCATCGGACTGCTGGCCCGTCCACAGGGAATAGCCGTTCGCCTCAAGAAAGCGGCCCCGCATGAGCCCTCGACCACGTTTGAAAACTTCGCCGGCGGCTAAAGCCGCAGCTAGGAACGGTCCGAGCGGATTCGATTTGTTGGGGACAATTCCTTTTGGCGCGTGCGCGGGCACGCCAACCCACGCTTTCCAGCCGTCGCCTATGGCGAATATGGTGATGCCCTTGTCGTCGCCCACATCGTCTCCGATCGCGATCGTGATGTCGACATCGATCCCGGGTGCTTGCGCGGCATATACTTTGACACGGTCGTCAACCGCCCATGCGGCGATCCGCACAAGCGTCTGGTCCAAGGAGCCGTCCGCAAGATCGCCATTCGGTAACCTGATGACGGTCGGCACCGTCGGGATGAGGATCTCGATCTCGCTGACGAGGTCTACTTGACGCGCCAACAGATTGATGAGGCAACACGCGAGAAGTTGTCCCGCCCTGGATGAAGCCCACGCAGCATTCATCGCGATCCTTACGCGTTGCGCGACATGCAAGGGCTTTTCCGACAACCCTTCAGCCGCACGCAGGTGCCTGTCGGAGATTGCGGCGGCTACGGCCATCGTAGATCCTCCACCGTGACGGATCCATCGGTCGCAACAATCCTGCGGCGGGCCGCGGTCTCATCGAGCAGATGCCAATAATCGATCTGCCATTCATGGACGCCGACACCCTCGGGAAAGCCCGCACGTGACACGCCATAAGAGGGAAACACCAGCGAGAGAGAGCGCCGGCTGCTCATCATGCGATCATCGTAATTCGAATGTTCGACCCTTACGCCCGGATGGCTGTGGATTTGGGCAAGCGGCTTGCACCCCTGAGGAAGGCGATGCACGATCTCAGCTAGCGCTTCGGGCGCGATATGAAAGTTTCCCCAACTCATCGCCTGACGGGGGGCCGCAACGTGACGTACGACCCCGTTCCCTGCCGCGTCACGATCACCATACCAGAAGAGGCCGCTCTCGCGATCCCCGGCACGTTGCAGCAAAGACAACGTTGTCTCCAACGCCTGGGCCGAAACTTTCAGAACTTGATCAACAGGCGCGTAGGGGCGTTTCGGTGCCGGGCGGCGCAGGTTGTCTTCGGCGTCCATCGTCATGATCTCCCGCTATAGTTCGAGCCGAAGGCCTTCTGGATCGCCATGATGGTCTTGTAGAACGTATCAGTCGGGCGCCAGGCATGGTCGTCCTTGACGTCGTGCAGAACCTCGTAGAATTCGAGCACTGCCGAGCAGCAGACGAGTTGCATACGGCCGCCACCCGGCTTCTCGTATGCCGTGTGTGTGTGGCATTCTTCGCTCGTCAGGCGCGGGACGCACCTCTGATCGTTTGGGTACTGGTAGGCGAGGGTACTTGGGTTGACGAACAGAGCGCTCGGCGGCCAACGCCGATAGGCCTGAAATCCCAGGCGCAGCAAATAGTCGTCGCGCGTCGTCCCGCTTTTGCCCCACATCGGCACCAGCAGGGTCAGCTTGTCGAAGCGCGACCAGCCGAGCTGCTCGAGGCTCTCCGCCCCGAGCAGGGAAAGGACGCGAGGAATGTCCTGATCGAGCGCGGCAGCGCCGGCCAGAACATCGATGGTGGGCGGGATAGCCGCCGGCATCAGGCGCCCCCAGTCTCGGAGGCAATGCCGAAGTGGTAGTTCTCGATGATTCCCGTTTCCTTCGCTTCCTTCAGCGAAAGGGACAGGTGGCTCATCAAGGATTTGGGATGCTCGCCGCCGGTCTGGAACACGTCCTTCGGCTGATGCGGGATGTCGAGCTTGCGGTAAGCCTTGTCCCAGATCGCCTGCAGCGTCGCTTCGATATGCGCCTTGAACGATGTCTTTTCTACGTCGTTCACATGAACGACGTGAACCTCAACCACATGGTGCTCAGAGGCTTTCAACTCCTCGAGCGCTTCCTGGATTTCGCGCTCGACTTCAGCCTCTTCGAGACGAAGCTTGGTCAGGCGCACTTCCGCATGTTCCAGCTTCTCGATGATCTGTTCGAGCGTCTTCAAACCGTCTTCACCGTGCATTCCGTCAGACATTGCGAATCCTCGTCGTTTGGTGGCACATTGACCGACAGACCGCCGTTGCAGAGATAAGGCGTATCGGGCATGATACGATCTGTCTCACTAATGAAACATTAGCGCCTGTTCGCCCCGCCGTCAAGGCGGGCAGCGGCTCGCGCGAGGGAGCGTGGATGTCACTGACGATCGAGGAGTTTGGGAGGCTGGTCGCCGCTAAGCGAGGGAGCCGCGGCATTCGCGCGGCCGCCGCTGAAGCCGCCGTAAGCCCGGCTACCCTGTCCCGGGTAGAAAACGGCCACATGCCCGATCTCAAAACCTTCGCTGCGCTCTGCAAATGGATTGAGCGCGATCCGCGCGAATTCCTCGGCATGGAGACAAATGAGGCGCAGGAGGGCGCTGGCCCACGCCGTGCCGTCGTCCATTTCAAGAAGAAGAAGACGGTCCAGATGGAGACTGCGAAGGCACTCGGCGAGCTGATCCTGGCAGCTCAGCGCGCAATGCGCGCTCGCGAGGATCTGGTCGGGCGGTGAAGTCCCTTGCGGCGTGGCTTTAAAGCACAGGCAGAGAAGTCAGCAGCCGCAGCGAGGCAATTGCTCGGACTGTCGACGACCGTTCCCTTCAACCCATGGGCTTACGCCGAGCATCTGGGCATCACCGTTCTCGCTTTTGAAGTTCTGGACCTGCCTGCCGCCGCCGTACGGCAACTGACGGAGATCGATCAGGACGGCTGGTCCGCCATGACCATACAGGAGGATGGCGCGTTCGGCGTTGTCGTCAATCCGGCACATGCCGCAACCCGGCAACGCTACGACCTGATGCATGAGCTCGCCCATATCGAACTCAGGCATGTTCCTGCGCGCGTCGAGGTTTCGCCATCGGGCCTTATGCTCCTAAGCGATTTTTCCGATGAGCAGGAACAGGAAGCCGATTGGTATGCCGGATCGTTCCTTCTTCCGCGCGAGGGCATCTTTCGCCTCCGCTCGCGCGGAAGAAACGCCGCGGAGATCGGCGTTCAGTATGGCGTGAGCAAAGCGCTTTGCGAATATCGCTTGCGTATGACAGGCGTGGACATCCAGATGCGACGGGTCTCCGACCGCTGATCCCCAAGTTTCGTATCAGCATCGTGCGCGCTGCCGTGCGCGATCGTTAATTGGTACTCAACCTGATGTCCCAGCACCGGGAAAACTACCGTACGCCAAATTCGCATTCACAACAAATAATCTCTCGCGCGCATATGGATCGTCAAAGTGAAAGTAATTTCAGACCACCACTGGTCCATCCACTCCCGCTCAAGCGGCTCGCTTGGCTTGGTTTTTGACTTTCTTCCTGTCACCTAGCCCCCAGTCGCAAGCAACGTCGGGTGGAGCACGAATTCGACGGAGTCGTCGTCGCGAATGAGGGAGGCGAGGTACTGCCGCTTGTATCCCACGTCGAAAATGTAGCGAGGGGCCCCGTTGTCGAGCACGCCCAGGCTTCCGTTCCAGAGCATCACGTCGATAAGCTTGTCGACATCTTCTCTATTCTGGATTTTCTTGCCGGCGATATACTTGATTTTCCCGCGCGTCAGCCCGTTTTTCTGCTGCACGATCTCGAACAGAAGGCTTGCGCCCTGGATGACAAGATCGGAAATCTCGCGGTCCAGGTCTTCCAGCACTTGCCAGCCGAGTTCGGCCAGCGCCTGGCAGTAATCTTCTTCCTCAATCCGATCGCGGCCAAACGTCAACGCACGGCGTCGAGCGGTCTCGAAAAGGCGGATGAGATACCGCGGCCTCATCAAACTGCCGTCGATCAAGAAATCCAGCACCGGCTTGCCCTTGACGGTTGAGACCGAGGCTCGCGACCAAATCGACGGCCAATCTCCGGTGATCTGCGAGGCGCTCGACCGGAGCCGGTCTTCGAAAAGCGTCTTCATCAGCGCTCTGTCGGTCCATTCCAGGCTCTGGACGGCGAGCTTGCCGTAGTCCGCCATTCCGCGGACCAGAAATTCGTAGACGTCGCTGCGAACGAAGATGGCCCAGGAGAAGTCCAGCTTCTGGCGGCTGAACTTCCGCGCGATCTCCTGCATGGATTCTGCCAGGCCGATAACGATGAGCGCGTCGTCGTCGGTGAAGCCGCCCGGTGTCCAGAAGCGATCGAGGTTGTCGAACAGGAAGAACACGATGCCTTTCAGCCTCAGGTACCCCATAACCTCTTCGCGCAGCAGCCGTACGTCCTGCCCGTAGATAGCCTCCAGCACATTGCTCGAGTCGATCTGCTGCAGGTCGTCGTTTACGATGCTGCTTTTCCCGAAACGATCGATCACATTCTGAGACAGGCGTTTGAGGCGTTCGGAGAAGTCGCCAACGCCGGTGTCGACCCGGGACTCGAACAGATTCTTCAGCTTGATGTAGCCGGGGAGCAGGCGCGGATCCCTGAGAGCCCTGACCTGATCCTTTTCGAGGAGCTTGTAGGCAATCTCGAGCCAGAGCACGTATTCCCAGAATGCCGCGATCACTTCTTTCCGCGTTCCGCGGCTCAGTTTGTCGAGGATGAATTCCTTCATCTTGACGAGCTGGTGACCGTCCGGGATCAGGTCGATGACGATGTTCTCTTTCCTGGCTCGCGTACGATCGCGGACCTGTAGGAAGACCGCCGTCTTGCCGCTTCCCTTGCGGCCGACGAGGACGTTCGCTTCTCCGCCGAGCGTTCGGCGATAGGCGTCGGTCTCCAGGAAATGGTCGGCGAGTGCCGCCGCTTCGTTTTCGGCGACCGGATCTCCGCAGCTCAGACGCTCAAGCAGGCCTTCGGTCTGCTGCTTGACGGTCACGAACTCGTTTTGCGTGTCGGCGACGGTCGTCCTGAAAGTCGCGATCAGGTCGTCGATGTCCTCGAGCTTCCACCATCGGTCTGCCTTGTCCTGGAGATCGAGTGGCAACGCCTGGGACTGTTGGGCGATGAGAAGGGCGGGAATCCCGCGGCCTTGAGCGACACCATAGATGAAAGCGGCCCGCTGGTTGTTGCGCATCGCCTCGTCCGACGTGCCGTCGATCCAGAACGCGATTACGCCGAACGAACTTACAACGTTCTCATAGGCCTCGCTGGCATTCAGGCGGCTGATCTCGGCCGGATTCGAGTTCCTGAACTTGATGCGCGCAACCTTCTTGACGGCACTGGTCGTCCGCAGGCTCGATGCGGTCGGAGTCGGTGGCTGCAAAATGAAGAGAGGCTGATCCTTATGCTTGGCCACGTCGCCCCAGCGCGACGTCTCATCGGCCTTGCTGAGGATCTTGGTCAGCGGCTTTTCGTAGTCATATCCGTCGTAACCGAGGGTGTCGACAAGGCCGACGTCGCGGACGGGCTGGAAGTTTTCGTGGGTCGAACGAATCAGCCGCGTCGGCAACCCGAGGCCGATCGCGAAGCCCAGCTCGTAGGTGACGTTGTGATTGACCCTAGAGATGTCGGCAACGAACGAGTTCGGCATCCTCGACCCAGCTTTCAACGGAGCGGGCGATGGGCGAACCGGACGTATCAAGCTCGCACCAGGGAGTCACCCGGCGATCCGGCGTGCTCGCATCCTTGCAGGCCTTCTTGATGAGATCGGAATGAAAGTCGTTGCCCGAGGCGTACGCTACGAAAACTGTCGTCATGAGTTCGCATCCGCTTAACGTTCGGCCTTGCGGGGCCCATTTCGCCGACGATCGGCTTGATTCATGTTTCGTTCGGTCTGCGATTTCGCGGCGGATTCTAAGTCCGCCGCGATCCTTTGTTGTTACTGCCGGCGCTTAGAGGACTGGAAAAAGGCGCCCAACCGAAGTAGGGGGCCTTTTATTAGGGGGCGCGTTATGCTCGTCGCCGCAGTCGGAATACGAAACAACAGGGGTTCACTATCGGACCGAAGTCGCTGGCTTCTCCAAGTCGGAATATCAACTGCAGCCGGTTGTACTTCCGCACGTATCGCACTTCATGCAGGTGCCATTCCGCACCAGCGTGAAGTTGCCGCACTCGCTGCACATCTCGCCCTCATAGCCCTTGGCTTTCGCTTCCGCGCGGCGCTCGGCCTTGGTGGGGGCGGCGACCGTCGCGGCGCTGCCGGCCTTGCTCCACTGGAGTGCCTCGAGCTTCTCCGTGGGGGAGAGGTCGTGGGCCACTTCCTGTTTCAGCGCGACCGCGCCTTCCAGGACGTCGCCGACCCGGGCGCTGGCGCCGTGCGAGGCCAAGGCCGTGACCTTGCTGCCGCCCGACGGTGCGCTGTCGTTACCCTGGGCAATCGCGGCGCTGCCGCCGCGCATCACCACGAGGTTGTCGGTGCGGGACCGGGTGAGGCCGCGCGAGACCAGCTTGGTCGCGTGATGGGTCTCGTCCGGCTCCTTGCCTTCCTCGACGCCCTTGCCGAGCGCGTCGAAGCCGGTCTCGTTCGGATCGACATGGGCGAGATCGAAGCGCGACATGTAGCTCACCGCGAGCTCGCGGAAGACGTAGTCGAGGATCGAGGTCGCGTACTTGATGCTGTCGTTGCCCTGCACGGGGCCCGCCGGCTCGAAGCGGGTGAAGGTGAAGGCGTCGACATACTCATCGAGCGGCACGCCGTATTGCAGACCGAGGGAGACCGCGATCGCAAAATTGTTGATGAAGGAGCGGAGCGCCGCGCCTTCCTTGTGCATGTCGATGAAGATCTCGCCGAGACGGCCGTCGTCATACTCGCCGGTTCGCAAGTACACCTTGTGGCCGCCGACGACCGCCTTCTGGGTGTAGCCCTTGCGGCGATCCGGCATCTTCTCGCGCTCGCGCATCACGATGATGCGCTCGACCAGCTTCTCGACGATCTTCTCCGAGACCTGGGTCGCGCGCGCGGCCATCGGCTTCTCGTAGAGCGCCTCGACCGCATCGTCCTCGTCGTCGTCATCGCTGATGAGCTGCGAGTTGAGCGGCTGGCTGAGCTTGGAGCCGTCGCGATAGAGCGCGTTGGCCTTCAGTGCCAGTTTCCACGACAGCATGTAGGCGGACTTGCAATCCTCCACAGTGGCGTCGTTCGGCATGTTGATGGTCTTGGAGATCGCACCCGAGATGAAGGGCTGGGCGGCTGCCATCATGCGGATGTGGCTCTCGACCGAGAGATAACGCTTGCCGATCTTGCCGCAGGGGTTGGCGCAGTCGAAGACCGCGTAGTGCTCGGCTTTGAGGTGCGGAGCACCTTCCACCGTCATCGCGCCGCAGATGTGGACGTTGGCGGCCTCGATCTCGCGCTTGGTGAAGCCGACGGCCTGGAGCAGGTCGAAGCCGGGGGCCGCGATCGCCTCGGCACCGATGCCGAGCTGGTCGCGGATGAACTCTTCGCCAAAGGTCCATTTGTTGAAGGCGAACTTGATGTCGAAGGCGGTCGGCAGCGCCTTCTCGACCTTGGCGATGGCTTCATCCGTGAAGCCTTTGGCCTTGAGGGTCGAGGCGTTGATGCCGGGGGCGTTGGAGAGCGAGCCGTGGCCGACGGCGTAGGCTTCGATCTCCGCGATCTCGCTCTCGCGATAGCCGAGCGCGCGCAGCGCCGACGGCACCGCGCGGTTGATGATCTTGAAGTAGCCGCCGCCGGCGAGCTTCTTGAACTTCACCAGCGCGAAGTCCGGTTCGATGCCGGTGGTGTCGCAGTCCATCACCAGGCCGATCGTGCCGGTGGGCGCGATCACCGTGGTCTGGGCGTTGCGATAGCCGTGCTGTTCGCCGAGTTCGAGCGCCGCATCCCAGGCCGCCTTGGCGTGGGTGACGATGTCCTGTTGCGGGCACGAGGCGTGGTCGAGCGGCACCGGGTTGACGGAGAGCGCCTCGTAACCGGAGGACTCGCCATGCGCGGCGCGGCGGTGGTTGCGGATCACGCGCAGCATGTGCGCGGCGTTCTTCTTGTAGCCGGGGAAGGTGCCGAGCTCGGCCGCCATTTCCGCCGAGGTCTTGTAGGTGATGCCGGTCATCACAGCGGTCAGCGCGCCGCAGAGCGCGCGGCCTTCCTTGCTGTCATAGGACAGGCCCATGGTCATCAGGAGGCCGCCGATATTGGCGTAGCCGAGCCCGAGCGTGCGGAACTCGTAGGAGAGCTCGGCGATCGCGCGCGACGGGAACTGCGCCATCATCACGGAGATTTCCAGCACGATGGTCCAGAGCCGGCAGAGGTGCTCATAGCCCTTCACGTCGAACTGTTTTGTCGACGTATTGTAGAAGGTCAGCAGGTTGGCTGAGGCCAGGTTGCAGGCGGTGTCGTCCAGGAACATGTACTCCGAGCACGGGTTCGACGCGCGGATGTCGCCCGAGGCCTTGCAGGTGTGCCAGTCGTTCATGGTGGTGTTGAAGTGCAGGCCCGGGTCGGCCGACGCCCAGGCGGCGTAGCCGATCTTCTCCCAGAGGTCGCGCGCCCTGAGCGTCTTCGTCACCTTCTTGGAGGTGCGGGCGTTCAGGTTCCAGTCGCCATCGGTTTCGACGGCGCGCAGGAAGTCGTCCTTCAGCGAGACCGAGTTGTTGGAATTCTGGCCTGACACCGTGAGATAGGCTTCGCTGTCCCAGTCGGTGTCGTAGACGTCGAACTGGATGTCCTTGTAGCCTTGCTTGGCGAACTGGATGACGCGCTTGATGTAGTTGTCGGGCACGAGGCTGCGGCGCGCGAGCTTGATTTCACGGCGCAGGGCAGGGTTCTTCTCGGGGTCGAAGCAATCGTCGCCGGAGCCTTCGCAGTTGACGCAGGCCTTCAGCACCAGCTTGAGGTGCTTCTGGTTAATCTTGGAGCCGGTGACCAGCGCAGCAACTTTCTGCTCCTCCTTCACCTTCCAGTCGATATAGGTCTCGATGTCCGGGTGATCGACGTCGACGACGACCATCTTGGCGGCGCGGCGGGTGGTGCCGCCCGACTTGATCGCGCCGGCGGCGCGGTCGCCGATCTTGAGGAAGCTCATCAGGCCGGACGAGCGGCCGCCGCCGGAGAGCTTCTCGCCTTCGCCGCGCAGGCGGGAGAAGTTGGAGCCGGTGCCGGAGCCGTATTTGAACAGGCGGGCTTCGCGGACCCAGAGATCCATGATGCCGCCTTCGTTGACGAGGTCGTCGCCGACTCCCTGGATGAAGCAGGCGTGCGGCTGCGGATGCTCGTAGGCCGACTTGGACTTGGTCAGCTTGCCGGTGAAGGGGTCGACGTAATAGTGGCCCTGGCCGGGGCCGTCGATGCCATAGGCCCAGTGCAGGCCGGTGTTGAACCATTGCGGCGAGTTCGGCGCGACCATCTGCATGGCGAGCATGTAGCGGAGCTCGTCGTAGAAGGCCTGTGCGTCCTCGTCGGACGAGAAGTACTTGCCCTTCCAGCCCCAATACGTCCAGCAGCCGGCGAGGCGGTCGAACACCTGCTTGGCGCTGAGCTCGCTGACATAGCGCTCTTTCTCAGGCAGCGCTGCAAGGGCATCGGTGTCGGGCACGGAGCGCCACAGGAAGGAGGGGACGGATTCCTCCTCGACCTTCTTCAAGCGCGCGGCGACGCCGGCCTTGCGGAAGTATTTCTGGGCGAGCACGTCGGAGGCGACCTGCGACCATTCGGCCGGGACCTCGACGCCATCCATTTTAAACACGACCGACCCGTCGGGATTCCGGATCTCCGACGTGGTCAGGCGGAACTCGATTCCCGCATAAGGTGACTGTCCTGCCGTGGTGTGGCGCCGCTCAATCCGCATGGTCTTGCCCCGTCCTTTTCTTTGACCTGACCGCCTCTCGTTGAAGGCGTCCCGGTCGCTATTTCAATTCGCGTTTCCCTTGGGCCCTGTTGGCCCCTCAGGCACCGCAGTTCAGCCGGTGGATCCGGCCTGTTTCTCCCGGGGATGTCGGGTGCGTGCACCTCTCATCCGCCGGCTTGCCTGGACACATCCGCCCCCAAGGGGATGAGCCCGACATGCGTTCAAACGCCCCACACCATCACAACGTCTAACTTCACGCGCGTGCACCGGCGTGAAATTTGCCATCCGAGCCTGTTACCGGCCCGTTCTGGCGCCCGAAAAGTCTGCTCACCAGGGCAGACAAGCCCTTTCCCGCGGCCTTCGTCTGGCTTGGCGGAGTGGCGATTTGCGAGACCCTTGGGGGGAGTGCCGGCGGGACGCAAACTCACTCGCGCCGAACGGATCGAAAGCTAGGACTCTCCAAAGCGCCCGTCAAGAACTAGTGCGAGTTCCTGAATCAAATACTAAATATGGTGGATTACGGGGGATAACAGGGGCAAGGCCGCGCCTGTTGTCGAGCCAAGTATCAGTGAGTCCTCAGGGATTCCCAACCGAAAAAATTTGCATCCCGTGATGATCCAGACCCTTCATCCCGCTGTTCACAGGGCAGCTATATTTTTGCCCGAAAGGATTGCGTCAGCAGGACTCACGTAGTGCTACGGAAGGTAAGGGCAGGCATGCCCGCCGAGGTGGTGGTCCCGTCCCCGAATCCGCGCCAAGCTGAGGGTCCTGATTTGCCGGACTGCCTCCATGCTTGATTCGACCAAACCGGTGCTGCGGCCGCGCATCGCCCCGGCCGGCCTGATGTTCCTCGCGATCACCTCGATCGGATGGGGGTTCAATTGGCCGGTGACGAAATTCCTGCTCTCCGAGCTGCCGCCGCTGACGCTCCGCGGCGTCACCGGCGTGCTCGGCGCGCTGTTGCTGGCCGCACTCGCGCTGGTGCGCGGCGACAGCCTGACGGTCGCGCGCGCGGTCTGGCCGCGGCTGATCACGGCAGCCGTCCTCAACGTCACCGGCTGGATGGTGCTGATGGGGCTCGCGCTGCTCTGGCTGCCGGCGAGCGAGGCGGCGTTGATCGCCTACACCATGCCGGTCTGGGCCTCGCTGATCGCCTGGCCGGTGCTGGGCGAGCGGCCGACGGTGCTGCGCACGATCGCGCTGGTGATGGCGTTTGCCGGGCTCGCCTCGATCATGGGCGGCAACGGTATTGCCGCCAGTGCCGAGAAGGCGCCCGGCATCATCATGGCGCTATCAGGCGCCATCGGCTTTGCCGTCGGCACGGTGTTCTCCAAGAAATACCCGATCCATCTGCCGCCGATCACGGCCGCCGCCTGGCAGATCGGGATCGGCTGCCTGCCGATCTCGGTCATCGGCCTGCTCATCGAAACCTCGCATCTGGACAAGGTGACGCCAACAGGCTGGTGGCTCCTGGTCTATTCGACCGTGGTGCAGTTCTGCATCGCCTATGTCAGCTGGTTTGCGGCACTGGCGCGGCTGCCGGCCTCCGTGGCGGCGATCGGGACGATGGCGGTGCCCGTGATCGGCGTGGTGGCGTCAGCGATCGCGCTGCACGAGCCGCTCGGGCCGGGGCAGATCGCCTCGCTGATCTTTACCCTCGTGGCCGTGGTGCTGGCGACGCGCTAGGGGCAGGATAGGCCCTGCAAACAGGCCGCGCCTGCTCGCCTGCAGGGACTCCGCGAACAACCGGCTGAGCGGCGGAAGAGTCCGATGCGCCTTCTTGATCAGCGCGACCGCCCGCGAAAAGTTGCTGTCGCTGATCCTGCGGCTGCGCAGCGAGGGTTCGGCGAGGATTTCGTCTCCTCCTGGCTCTGTCGCGGGGAAGAGAAGCGGCTCGGCCTGCAGGCCGGCACGTCGGTCGATCTCGTCGACGATCAGGAGTTCACGACACCGTTTCTCTTTGCCGCTTCGGCGGTCATGACTATAGCTTGCGTTTGTCTCGGCATTTTCCCGCTGTAGCGAGGTGACGAATGCGCACGATCAGATTGGGAGCAGGCGCCGGCTATTCGGGCGACCGCATCGAACCGGCCGTCGAGCTCGCGGAAAAGGGCGGGCTCGATTATCTGGTGTTCGAATGCCTCGCCGAGCGCACCATCGCGCTTGCGCAGGCCGCGCGGCTGAAGCATCCCGACGCCGGGTTCGACCCGTTGCTGGAAGCGCGGATGAAGGCGGTGCTGCCGGCCTGCCGCGCCAACGGTGTCCGCATCGTCACGAACATGGGCGCGGCCAATCCGGAATCCGCCGCGCGGACCACCACGGCGATCGCGCGGCAGCTCGGGGTTCATGGGCTCAAGATCGCCGCCGTCACCGGTGATGACGTGCTGGGCGATCTGAGGAACTCCGATCGTCCTCTCGACATCGGCTGCACGGTCGACAGTCTGGGCAATCGCATCGCGTCCGCCAATGCCTATCTCGGCGGCGCGTCAATCGCGCAGGCCTTGCAAGATGGGGCCGACGTCGTCATCACCGGTCGGGCCGCCGATCCCTCGCTTTTCCTCGGTCCGTTGATCCACGAGTTCGGCTGGGCGATGGACGATTGGCCGCTGCTGGGAAAAGGCATTCTGGTTGGCCATCTCCTGGAGTGCGCGGGTCAGGTCACCGGCGGATACTTTGCCGATCCCGGATACAAGGACGTCAGGGATCTTGCCCGTCTCGGCTTTCCGATCGGCGAAGTGCGCGAGGACGGGGATCTGGTGGTCACCAAGGTGCCGGGATCCGGCGGGCAGGTCACCGCCGCGACGGTCAAGGAGCAATTGCTGTACGAGATCCACGATCCCGCCCGCTATCTCCAGCCTGACGTGGTCGCTGACTTCTCGCATGTCCGGGTGGAAGAGATTGGCGAGGATCGCGTCCATGTCTTCGGTGCGACCGGCACGCCGAAATCAGGCGAACTCAAAGTTTCGGTCGGCTACATCGACAGTTATGTGGGCGAAGGCCAGATCTCCTATGCCGGGCCAGGCGCCCTCGAGCGCGGACGGCTGGCGCTCGAGATCGTGCGGGAGCGGCTTGCGATCGCGGGCGTGGAGACCAGTGAACTCAGGTGCGATCTCATCGGCTCGAACGCGCTCCATGGCGAGCGCCTATCGCAGCAAGCCCGACCTTACGAAGTGCGTGTTCGTGTGATCGGTCGCACCGCAACGCTGGCCGAAGCCCGGCGTATCGGCGAGGAGGTCGAGACCCTCTACACCAATGGTCCGGCCGGAGGCGGCGGCGCCTGGAAATCGGCCCGTGAAGTCATTGCCGTGGCATCGACCCTGATTCCTGAAGCTGCCGTACGCACGGCCATCCAATACTTCAACACGTGAGCGGGAAACGCGACACGCTCGCGATGAGCAGAGGGTGACAGCATGAAACTGCGGGACATCGCGCACTCGCGCACGGGAGACAAGGGCAACACGTCAAACGTCTCCCTGATCGCGTACGACCCGAATGATTATGGCCTGCTGTGCGACTACGTAACGGCCGAGCGAGTCAAGCACCTGTTCGACGGCATCGTCAACGGTGAGGTGACGCGATACGAATTGCCCGAGATCGCGGCGCTGAACTTCGTCATGAGCGAGGCGCTTGGCGGCGGAGTGACGCGATCCCTTGCCATCGATGCACACGGAAAGTCGCTCAGCTCGGCATTGCTGAACATGGACCTTCCCGATGACGTCAGTTCCACTTCGAACGAGTAGCTCATGATCAAACCCTTTCTGTCGTTTCCGCCATCGGAGGGAGACAAGATCCTCGTCGATCAGGGCCGGGTTCTGATGCCGGATTGAGCTTACGCGGGCCGAACGTGTGCGCCCGCGTTCAAGACGCCGCCATGCCCCCATCGCCGTCCAACGCCTTGCGGATCATCTCGGCGAGCTGGTTGCGGCGATAAGGCTTCGTCAACAGCATCACGCCGTCGTCGAGCTTGCCGTGATGGACGATGGCGTTGTCGGTGTAGCCGGAGGTGTAGAGCACCTTGAGGCCCGGCCGGCGCTTCGCCACCTCGTCGGCGAGCTCGCGGCCGCTCATGCCGCCCGGGATCACGACGTCGGTGAAGAGCAGGTCGAAGGCATGGCCGTCCTCGATCATCTGCAGCGCCGCCTTGCTGTCGCCGGCCGCCACTGTCTTGTAGCCGAGGCTCTGCAGCTGCGCAGTGACGAAATTGCGCACCAGATTGTCGTCCTCGACGATGAAGATGGTCTCGGCGCCGCCTTCGGCCTGCGCTGCGGCTGACGCTGTCGTTTCGGCCGTGCCGTCGCCTGGCGGCAGATACAGCTTGATCGTGGTGCCGTGGCCTTCCTCGCTATAGATCTTGATGTGTCCGCCGGACTGCTTGACGAAGCCATAGACCATGGAGAGGCCCAGGCCGGAGCCCTTGCCGACCTCCTTGGTGGTGAAGAACGGCTCGAAAGCCTTGTCCTGAACGCTCTGCGGCATGCCGATGCCGCTGTCGCTGACGGCGAGCATCACGTAAGCGCCGGGCCTGACGTCGGCATTGGCCTGCGCATACGCCTCGTCCAGGACGACGCGGCGCGTCTCGAGCAGCAGCTTGCCGCCATCAGGCATGGCGTCGCGGGCGTTGATCGCCATGTTGAGAACGGCGTTGGTGAGGCGCGACGGATCGATGTGCGAGGTCATCGTTCCCTGTTCCAGCACGGTCTCGATCTGGATCTGCTCGCCCAGTGTCGGGCGCAAGAGTTTTGCGATGTCGGTGATGGCGGCGTTGATCTCGATGTCGCGCGGCTGCAGCGGCTGTTTTCGCGCGAATGCGAGTAGGTGCTGAATCAGCTCGGCACAGCGCTCCGCGGCATCGTCGATCAGCCGTGCTGTGCGCTGCAGCTCGGGCTGGCCCTTCAGGCCTGCCACCAGCGTCTCGGTATTGCCGGAGATCACCGTCAGCATGTTGTTGAAGTCGTGCGCGACTCCGCCGGTCAGCTTGCCGATCGAATCGAGCTTCTGCGACTGGTAAAGTTGCCGCTCGGTTTCACGCGACGAGGTCGCGTCATGATACACCAGCACGGCGCCGGAGATGTTGCCTTGCCCGTCGCGCATCGGCCGGCCGCTGATCATCAGATGTCGCGGATTGTCGCCGCTGTGCGGGCGGACGATCATCTCGAGAGCTTCGAACTCGTCGCCGCGCAGGACTCGCACGGAGGGCAGCTCGTCGGCCGTGAGCGGCGTGACGCCGTCGCCCTGGAATACGTCGGATAGCGCACGCAGATTGCGCAAGTTCATGCCGGCGCGATGCAGCAGGATCCGCTCGGCCGCGGGATTGGACAGCAGGACCGTGCCTTCCTTGTCGATCACCAGCACCGCTTCCGCCATGCTGCGGAACGTGCTCTGGAGCACGTTGACCGACAAGCGCAGCTCGTCGTGGGCGGTGACGAGGTGCTCGGTGCGTTCGGCGACGGCGGCCTCGAGCGCCGCCTTGGCAGCTTGCGTTTGCTCGAGCGAGCTCTGAAGCTGCACCGTGGTGCGCCGGCTCTCGCGCATCACCATCAGGACCAGCAACAGGATCACCAGCGCGCCCGCAACGTCGATGCCGAGCAGCACGATGCCGGTGCGGCGCGAATCCATCGATCGCGCGCTGAGCAGCCGTTCTTCGCCCGAACTCAGATGGTCGAGATTGCCCATCACCGTGTCCATCAGGCCGCGGCCTTCGCCCTTGCCATTGAGTGCGGCAATGCCGTCGCCGTCATTGGTGGTGCGCAGCCGCATCGCCTCTGCGGCGATCTCGATCCGACGCAACGCCAGCGGTTCGGTCGCCTCCAGCAACGCGACCTGATCGGAATTATCGTGAACGCTGCGCTTGAGGTCGGCGAGCGCGGGCGCGATCTGGGCCCGCGCCGCCTGAAACTCGTCGTTGAAGCTCTGGCTGCGATAGATCTCGTAGCCGCGCGCGGCGCTCTCGGCGCGCCGCATCAGCAGGCGCAGGTCGGAAATCTTCTTCAGCACCTCGACGGTGTGATTGACCCAGGCCGCATCGGACCGCGACTCGACGTCGAGGCCGATTGAGGCGGCGGTGATCAGCAGGAGGATGGCAAGTCCAGCACCGAGAATGACGCGCTGCGAAGGGATCAAGGTGCTTCTTTCTTGTCCTTCGGCGGCGCGGCCTCACCGAGGGTTTCCCGGATCGTGGTCAGCAGGACCTCGGGCGTGAACGGCTTGCGCAGGCAGCGCGTCGCGCCAAGCTCCAGTGCCATGCGGAGAAAGTCCGGAGAGGGCGAGGCGGATGAGGCAAAGGCGTAGCCCGACATGGCAATCAACGGGATGGCAGGCGCGCGCTCATGGAAGATGCGGATGGATTCGAAGCCGCGCATATGCGGCATGAAGATGTCGACCAGCATCACATCGAACGTCTGCGCTTCGAGCGCAGCAAGCCCTGTCTCGCCACCGTCGGTGAGCGTGACATCGAAGCCCTGGCGCTGCAGGAGGACCTCGATGGTCGCGCCGACCATCGGATCGTCATCGACCACGAGAATACGCGGCATGACCCTTCCTAGTAGATCGAAGTCCCCACAGCGATTGGTGATATAGGCGAATCGTGCGCCGGGTCAATTTTCGATTGGCCAGGAATCGCTATGCATCGCGGCATGCATAGCGCCCCGTTTGGGTTCCGATCGCTGCGAGGTGTTGCAGCTGAATCTCGAAGGAATTCAATGACAGGTTGAGGCAAATCCGCGCGATCAACGAAAGCTGTTTCGTCACATGGCAAAGATAGCGACCGATGCCGTGTGCTGTGGGCGATCGATATTCGCTCTCATTCCCCCGCTTGCCGGCGCCGACCAAAAGCCTGCGCGGCACCCATGACCGGCGCCGCGCAGGACTGACATGCGTCAGGCCGCGTTACGGGCAGGGATGGCGCAGGCCGTCATAGCCGAGATAGGTGCCGGACGCCGGGTCGTAGGACCGGTAGCGTTGCGCGCAATAGGCCGCCGCATCGCCGCCGCCGTCGGGGACCACAGCGACGGCCGCGCCGTCGTCATAGTATCCGTCGTCGTAGTAGGAATCGTCGTAATACGGACCGCCGTAATAGGCATAGGAGCCAAGGCCGCCGACCGCAGCGCCTGCCGCGAAGCCCGGCCAGAAGCCACCACCGCGATGGTGATGCCAGTCGCCGCCGCGCCAGTTGCCGCCATTCCAGGTGCCGCCGGCCGCCGCGAAGTTGCGGCCGCCGCCGTTGAAGGTGGTTCCACCACTATTGAAGGTGGCTCCCCCGCTCGGGCGTACCGCCGTGCTGGCTGCGAAATTGCCGCTGCCACCACCTAACCGGGCGGCGCCGCCAAAGTTGCCACCGCCCACGTGGGCAGCGCCACCGCCGAAATGTGCTCCGCCGCCGCTGAAATGGCCGCCGCCGAAGCCGCCGTGGCCGCCACGGCCCTGGGCAAAGCTCGGGGTTGCCATCGGAATAACGAGTGCCAGCGCCGCGGCCGCACCCAAAACTCTCAGACTGTTCATGTTCAAACTCCTTTCCCGCGAAGCAAATCTCTTGAAAGGGCACCGGTTCCTTGGGATCACGTCGGTTTGCGCATGGGCGTAGATTTCCCCTCCACGCTGGCCCGGCATGAATGGATCGCGATCGATTTGCGGCAGCATGGATTGCCGCTGCCACCGCGTTTGGGCTGGGCACCGCCGCGCCGGTCGAACTGGACATTTGGCCGTCCGGATGGCATCAGGACCTCACGAAGCAGGGCCCTTGCCGCATGAAACAATTCTTCCTGAAGCTCTTCACCTGGTGGAACGGCCAGACCTTTGGCACGCAACTCTGGACCTCCAGGTTCGGAGAACTGGTCGGTCAGGACGAGCAGGGTAACCGCTACTACCGCACGGCCGGTGGCAAGATCGACCCCACGCTCGGCTTCGAGCGGCGCTGGGTGATCTATAACGGCTATGCCGAAGCCAGCCGCATTCCGCCGGCCTGGCACGGCTGGATCCATCACGTCGTCGATGTGCCGCCGACCGAGCTCAACTATCAGCCGCGCGAGTGGGAAAAGCCGCACCAGCCGAACCTCACCGGCACGGGGAAGGCCTACCGTCCGTCGGGCTCGACCTTGGCCAGCGGCAGGCGGCCGAAGGCCACCGGCGACTACCAGCCCTGGACGCCCGGCTAACCGCGCCTTCCTTGGTCAGCGGATCGGATGCACGCGCATCCGCATCGCGTCGCTGTGGACAACGGGAACAGCGGGGATGCCGGCTGCGCGGGCGTTGCGTCTGCGCGAGCGATGCGGCTCAATCAACCCATCTTACGGAGATGGGAGACCATCGCGTTCGGTTCGGGCAACAGTTCGCGACTGTCCCGAAATGCAGCGGCCGCCGAGGAAGGACTCGATCGGGAGATAGGCCCCCGGTCTGGGAGTTCCGACATCGCCCTATGAGAATGTGCGCCGCCGTGAGACAGGAAAGGCCGCTTGGGAAACCGAGCGGCCTTTTTCTGTCGTCACATCACCCGCGCCGCTGCGCGCTTCACCGCATCGAGACGGCGGGCTTGGAATGGCGCGACGCGCTCCTTCATGAGCGCGATCACCTCGGCCGGAGCGGTCTCCGGCGAGCCGGCGTTGAATGGCGGCGCGGGATTGTATTCGAGGCGGAGCTGGATGGCCTCTGCGGTGGTGCGATCGACGAGCAGCGACACCAGCGTCAGTGCGAAATCGATTCCCGCTGTCACGCCCCCGCCGGTCACGCGGTTGCGATCGATGCAGACGCGCGTCTTCGTCGGCGTCGCGCCGAACAGCGCGAGCATCTCCATCGCGCTCCAATGGGTGGCGGCGTTGTAGCCCTTCAAGAGTCCGGCTGCGCCCAGCACCAGCGATCCCGTGCAGACCGACGTGACGAATTTGGCGCCCGCAGCCTGTTTGCGGATGAAGCCGAGGGTCTCCTCGTCATCGAGGAGCGCGTCGGTGCCGAAGCCGCCGGGAATGCAGATCACGTCCAGTTGCGGGCAGTCCGCGAACGTCATGCTCGGTGTCAGCATCAACACGGAATCGCTCGGCACGGGCTCCAGCGTCTTCCAGATCAGGTGCACGGTCGCGCCGGGGACGGACGAGAACACCTGCAACGGGCCGGTGAAGTCGAGCTGCGTGACGCGCGGGAACACCAGAAGGCCGATCTGGAGCGGTGCCGACATGAGAACCTCCGGACAAAAGCTTGACGTGCGCAGGATGGCATGATGCCTTCATGTCAAAAATGGGGTATTTCCCTCAGATTCGGACATGACCATGATCGGCATCCTGATCTTCCCGGACTTCCAGCTGCTCGATGCGGCCGGCCCGATCTCGGTGTTCGAGATCGCCGCACGCGCTAGCGGCAAGCCGCTTGCGCTGCGGGTGCTCGCGCTGAACCCAGGAGCCGTGCGCTCGTCCTCCGGCGTCGAGATGATGGCGCGCGATTTCAAAGCGGCGAACGCGATCACGACGCTGGTCGTGGCGGGCGGTGCGGGCGTCTCGGCTTCGGCGCGCTGTCCTGTGACGCTCGCCTTCGTGCAGCGGCTGGCCAGGCGCGGCGTGCGGATCGCCAGCGTCTGCTCGGGCGCCTATGTGCTTGCGGAGGCCGGCCTGCTCGATGGCCGCCGCGCCACCACGCATTGGGGCCGTACGCGCGAATTCGTGGCACGCTATCCGAAGGTGAAGTTCGAGCCGGACCAGATCTTCACACGCGACGGCAATATCTGGACGTCCGCCGGCATCAGCGCCGGCATCGATCTCGCCCTCGCGATGGTCACCGAGGATCATGGCGAGGAGATCGCGCAGGCGACCGCACGCCAGCTCGTGCTCTATCATCGCCGCAGCGGCGGCCAGTCGCAGTTCTCATCGCTCCTCGAACTGAAGACGCCGAACGGCCGCTTCGGCGCGCTGTTGTCGTGGGCGCGGGAAAATCTCGACGCGCGGTTGACGGTGGAAAACCTCGCCGATCGCGCCGGCATGAGCGCGCGGCATTTCGCGCGCGCTTTCGCTGCGGAGACCGGTACGACGCCGTCCAAAGCGATCGAGCGGTTGCGGATCGAGGTCGCCCGCGAACGCGTGCAGTCCTCGCGCGAGGCGATCGAACGCGTCGCCGAGACCACCGGCTTCGGCGACCCCGAGCGCATGCGCCGCGCCTTCATCCGCGCCTTCGGCCAGCCGCCGCAGGCACTGCGGCGCGCGGCGCGGGCGGGGTAGGGGGCGCGCGGTCGTCAGGCCAAGGCCTTGCCGACCTCGCGACCGACGGCTGCGATCACATCGTTTCGTCCATTGGGATCAAGCGATGCGCCGGTGAGATAGACCGCGATGACGAGCGGCGACCGCTCGGGCGGCCACACGATGGCGACGTCATTGGTGGTGCCATGTTCGCCTGCTCCTGTCTTGTCGCCAACACGCCAGCCTTGCGGCAGGCCGGCACGCAAACGACTATCGCCGGTCTTGTTTGCGATAAGCCATTTGCCGAGTTGCTCGCGCCCCTCCGGGAGGAGGACGTCGCCGATCAGCAGGCGCCTGAAGTTAGCGGCCATTGCATTCGGCGTCGTGGTGTCGCGGAGATCGCCCGGGGCCGCTTCGTTCAGTTCGGTTTCAATCCGGTCCAATCTTGTCATCTGGTCGCCGAGGCTTCGCGCAAAGCTGGTCAAGCCGGCGGGACCGCCAATGTTTTTCAGGAGTGCGTTGCCGGCTGTGTTGTCGCTCATGGTAATGGCCGCCTCGCAAAGTTCGCGAAGCGACATTCCGTCGCCGCCGACATGCTTGCTCGTGACGGGCGAGTACTCGACGAGATCGGCCTGCTCGATACGAACGCGCCGCTCGAGTCCTTCCAGCTTGCTGCCCACGTCCTTTAGTATTGCTGCCGCCGCCAGGACCTTGAATGTGCTGCACATGGGAAAGCGTTCGTCCCCCCTGTGATGGAACGGAGTGCCCGTCGTGGTGTCGAGCACGGAGACACCGAGCCGGCCTCCGCTCTTCAGTTCCAGTTGCTTGATGGCCTCGACGAGCGCTGCGGTTCCACCTGGCGCGGCCACCGAAACATCAGGCAGCAAGAGACTTCCCGCGACCGCAAGTGCAGATGAGCCGAATTGACGTCGTGTGAGCATCGAGATCTCCCGTGAATTGCGGCAGGTTTTTGCGTCGCGCTCCGGCAATTGACAAACGATGCTTCGTGAGGCCATCCATAAGTAAAACTTGGATCGGAAAACTTGGATCGGAAAACTTGGATCGGACTTGGCCCGTCGCCCTGCCAGTATTTCGAATCTGCCCCTGAACGCGCTTCGCTCATTCGAAGCGGCCGCGCGCCATCTCAGCTTCACCAAGGCCGGTCTCGAACTTTGCGTGTCGCAGGCCGCCGTGAGCCAGCAGGTGCGCACTCTGGAAGAGAGCCTGCGCGTCAAGCTCTTCAAGCGGCTGACCCGCGGGCTTGCTCTCACGGAAGAAGGCGAGGCGCTGCAGCCCGTCATCGCGAGCGCCTTCGGCCAGATCAGTCAGGTCCTGGATCGGTTCGAGAACGGTCGCATGCGCGAGAGTCTGGCAATCGGCGTGGTCGGCACGTTCGCGTCGGGCTGGCTGCTTCCGCGCCTCGGCAGCTTCACCTCGGGCCATCCGCACATCGACGTCAGGATCTTCGCGAACAACAACCGTGTGGACCTCGGCGGCGAGGGATTGGACTACGCCATTCGCTTCGGCGACGGCGCGTGGCACGGGACCAATGCCGAACGACTGGTCGATGCGCATTTCACACCGATGTGCGCGCCTGATGTCGCCAAGCGCCTCAAAAGTCCAGTCGACCTCCACAAGGAAGTGCTGTTGCGGTCGTATCGACCGGGCGAGTGGGCGCACTGGTTCGAGATGGCAAAATGCAGGCAGCCGCGGATGACCGGCCCGACCTTCGATTCTTCGGTCTCGCTGGCGCATGCGGCAGCGCAAGGCGCGGGAGTTGCGCTCTTGCCGGTCGTGTTGTTTGCGGACGATCTGTCACGCAAGCGGCTGGTTTGCCCTTACAACGCCCGGGTCTTCCTGGGATCCTATTGGCTGACGTCGCTGAAATCAAAACGGCATTCGCAGGCGATGAAGGCCTTTCGCGACTGGATCCTGGCGGAGTGCGACAAAAAGAGGCTCCGCAATCCATGAGACCACGGGCCGCGCGCGCCAATCTGCAGGCCCTATGTGACGCGGCCTGGAGGCGCCGCGGCGGCGCTTCCGTGCGCCGTCAGCCGCCGCGCGATGGGCATCAGCAGGTAGGGCGCAAGGTGGATCGGAAACTGCGTCATCGCGAAATAGAGCCAGGTGGTGGGCGGCAACGCACCTGCGGTCGCGGCCAGCATCAGGCCGAGATTGCGCTGCGACACCATCAGGGCGAGCGCCAGCGCACGCTCATAGCCGACGCGGCGGAACAGCAAGGTCGTGACGGCGAGTAGCGTGAAATAGGCCGCGAAGGCGAGCGCCGCGATGCTGATCGTGAAGAGCGGATTTGCGACGACATCGTGCGCCACGTCGCTCATGATTGCGGATGCGAAGATCAGGAGAATGATGATATTGAGGCCGTCGATCGGCTGCTTGTGATGCTGGATCGCGTCGGTGCCGAAGACCCATCGGATGAACGTCGCCGCGAGCAGCGATGTCGCGAGAATCCCGAGCAGCTTCAGTCCCAGGGCGAGCGGCGAGATGCTCAGCATGCCGCCGAGGAAGAGGCCTGCAAACAGCGATGCGGTGAAGGGAATCACGGCGGTCGCCGTCACCAGCGTCACCAGCACAAGGGTGGCATCGAGACCCATCAGCGCTGCGAGCGCTGGTGCTGCCATCATCGGCGAGGCGATGCTCTGGAGGATCAAGGCGAGTGACAGGCCGGGCGCGTGATCGGCGAGCCCCGTGAGGTGTGCGGTCAGGCCGACGATGACAGGCACGCCGATGGTGGTCCAGGCCGTGGCGGTCGCCACCAGCGCCGGCCGGCGCAGATGGCCGTACAGCGCCACAAGATCGACCCGCATGAAGGAGATGCAGAGCAGGCACAGGATCGCCTCGGTGATGTAGGGCCGCAGCAGCACACCGAGCGGCGGCACCGCCATCGCGATGAACACGACGGACGCCACCGCGCGCGTCCCCTGGCCGCCAAGCCAGCTCAGGCCGCGGAGCGGAAGGGCGACGATGGTTTGGAGGGCGGAGGGCATGCGGAGGAACGCGTTATCAGTCCGGTGCTGTGGTCAGGATCCCTGGGACTGAAGATCATCCCCCTCGACTATCTCATCCGTGGCCCGGTCTGGCCAGACAGCGGCGGGCAGGGCCGGAATGCCGCCCTTTCCCCGCCGTATTCGGCGTGTTAACCCGGGGCCTGCGAGCGGCGGTATCCCCTGTAGAATGTCCAACAAGCCCGATTCGCTGTTGAAGCCGCGCGAGATGTTCAAAAGCTTTACCCTGACAGGCCTTGCGGTATTGCTGGCCGCTACCGCGCTGACGGTTGCGACGCCGGCCCAGGCGCAGATCGGCACGATCTTCTCCGATCCGCCACCGCGGCCGCCGGGGACGATCCCCCGTGGCGGGCAGCCGATGCCGCAGCCGACCCCTGATGACGACGAAGAAGTCCCGGAACTGCCGCCGCAGGGCCGCGTGCTGCCCTCTCGCCCGATGCCGCCGGCTCGCCAGGGTAATGTCATGCCCGGACCGGTCGAGACCCAGCCGCTGGCCCCACCACCGGGCACCAGCGTCGCTCCACAGAACCAGCCGCCGGCCGTCGCGGTTGCGCCGCCGGGCGGGCCTGCTCAGCCGGGACAGCGCCAACCCCAGCAGAAGGGCGCTCCCCAGCAGGGTGCCGTGCCGCAGGCCCCCGCAAGCCTCCAGCCGGGCGACGAGGTCGTCACCGAGCCGCCGGCCCAGAAGATCGTGAACAAGAAAGCCACTTTCTCGGGCCTGGACAAGATCACCGGGCGCATCATCAATTTCGACGAGGAAATCGGCGAGACCGTGCAGTTCGGCGCGCTCCGCGTGAAGACCGACGCCTGCTATACGCGGCCTGCGACTGAAGCCGCAAATACCGATGCGTTCGTCGAGGTCGACGAGATCACCTTGCAGGGCGAGGTGAAGCGGATCTTCTCGGGCTGGATGTTTGCGGCGAGCCCCGGCCTGCATGGCGTCGAGCATCCGATTTACGACATCTGGCTGACCGACTGCAAAGAGCCGCAGCAGACCGTTGCGACCGCTGCGCCCGATCCCGCGACCAAGCCGGCCGCCCCGCCACCGCCGCCTCCGGCGCAGAAGAGGACCGCGCCGAAGCAGGCCGTGCAGCGGCCGCCGCAGCAATTGCCGCCGGTGCAGCAGCAGCCTGCGCCGCCGCCACCTCCTCCGCCGCCGGAGCAGCGGCCCGGTCTGTTCGGCATTCCCGGGTTTGGCCGCTAGAGCATGATCCGGAAAAGTGTGCAGCGGTTTTCCGAAAAGATCATGGCAAACAATAAGCTAAAGTGCGATGACGATTCATCCTAATCTCATCGCGCTTTAGGAGATTGTCGTTTGCCTATTGCCGCGAGGCGATGATCTCGAGCGCGCGCGTGCCTGGAACCGGATCTCCACTGGACAGCCGCAGGAAATCGCCGGGCTCACCGGCGAGCGCCTTGTCGAGCAGCGCGGTGTAGCGCCGTCGGGAAATCTCGGCCGCACCAAAGCTCTTCAGGTGCTCGGTGACATATTGCGTGTCGAGCAGCTCGAAGCCGCCATGGATCAACCGCGCGACCAGATGCACCAGCGCCACCTTCGAGGCGTCGCGCGCGGTGTGGAACATGCTCTCCCCGAAGAAGGCGCGCCCCAGGCTCACGCCATAGAGGCCGCCGACGAGGTCGTCGCCCTGCCAGGCCTCGACGCTGTGACAATGGCCGAGCTCGTAGAGGCCGCCATAGAGGTCGCGGATGCGCCTGTTGATCCAGGTGTCCTCGCGCCCGGCCTGCGGCGCGGCGCAGCCGGCGATGGTCGCCTTGAACGCGGTATTGACGGTGACGCGAAACGCATCAGAGCGCACGGTGCGCGCAAGTCGCGAGGCGACGCGAAAGCCATCGAGCGGGATCACGCCGCGCGTTTCCGGTTCGACCCAGAACAGGGTCGGGTCGTCGGCGCTCTCGGCCATCGGGAAGATGCCGCAGGCATAGGCGCGCAGCAGCACGGCCGGCGTAATTTCAGACGAGGCGGAGTCGCGCGAAGTCATGGTGCGCAATGATAGCAGGATCGCAGCGCGCGTGCGATGGGGATCAGCCCGCAGCGGCCGTGTTCGCCTTGCCTGATACGGCCGGCGTGCGGAGGAACCGAAGGATGATGCGGGTTCCGGAGTGGTCGGGATCGCGTTCGACGGTGGCATCGAGCTTGGTGGCCATGGCCGCGACGATGCGTTGGCCCATGCCGGTGGAACGCGGGTCGGCCTTGACGTTGTCACCGACGCCGTCGTCGCTGATCGACAGCAGCAGATCCTCGCCCTGCGAGGTCAGCTCGACGTGAATGGGCCCGGCGCCGTCGGGATAGGCGTATTTCACCGCGTTCATGACCAGTTCGTTGACGATGATGCCGACCGCAACGGCGCGGTCCGGATCGATCTCGATCGGCTCCGCCTTCACCGTCAGGCGCGACATCCGGTTGCCTTCGGCGGATCGCCTGAGATCCTCGAGCAAGGAGTCCAGGTACTGGTTGAGCACGACGCTCTTCAAGTCTTGTGAGGTGTAGAGGCGGCGGTGCACCTGCGCGACGGCGGCGACCCGACCCATCGCGTTGGTCAGCGCGGCCTTGACCTCGTCCTGGGCGGCAGAGCTCGCCTGCAGATGCAGCAGGGAGGCGATGATCTGGAGCGAATTGCCGACGCGGTGATTGACCTCGCGCAGCAAGAGCTCGCGTTCGGCGGCCAGCGCCGCATAGCGGTCGCGCGAGGCATGGATCTCGGCCTCGGCCTCTTCGCGCGCCCGCTGCAATTCGGCCTGGCGCAGCGCGCCTTCGGCTGCGACATGCAGCAGAGGGATGAAGTCGCCCTTGACGTCCTTGACCAGGTAGTCTGCCGCGCCCGCCTTCAGCGCGGTGACGGCGATGCTGGAATCCTGCGAGGCCGTGACGAACACCACCGGTGGGGCTCCCGGGATTGCCATGATCTGCTCCAGCGTCTCGATTCCGTCGAGGCCGGGCATGTATTGATCAAGCGCCACGACATCGATGCCTCCCTTGGCGCTCGCGTCGCGGATGCGCTCCAGGCCTTCCTCGCCGCTTGCGGCGTGAATGACCTTGTAGCCGCGCCGCGTCAGGCCGCGGTCGACCAGCCGCGCCAGCGCGCCATCGTCATCGATGTAGAGCAGTGTGGGCGTGCGCTGGTTCATGGGGCGGCAGGCGGGACCTGGATGACCGAGAAGAACAGGCCGAGTTGCCGGATGGCATTGGCGAAATTCTCGTAGTTGACGGGTTTGGTGATGTAGACGTTACAGCCGAGTTCGTAGCAGCGCTTGATCTCCTGGCTGTCGTCGGTCGTGGTCAGCACCACCACGGGTGAGGCCTTGAGATATTTGTTCTCCTTGATCTGCCTGAGGATATCGATCCCGGTCATGTCGGGCAGGTTGAGATCGAGCAGGATCAGGAGCGCATTGCCCTTCTGCACGAGACCGCTGCCATCAGGCCCGAACAAGTGCTTCATCGCATCGGTCCCGTTGGAAAACGAGATGATCTCGTTGTTCACCCCCGAACGGCGGATGTTGCGCTCGATCAGGCGCGCGTGTCCCTCGTCGTCCTCGATCATGATGATGCTGACGGGCAGAGTCATTTGTCGGGCTTCCGGTTGCTGACCTTCCAGGCGATAGGCAGCGTGATTGTGAAGGTGCTGCCTGCGTTCAATTCTGACGATACCGACATCGTGCCGCCGAGGCGGCGCACAAGTGCACGCACGTGCGCAAGACCGATGCCCTGGCCAGGCTTGTCCTGGGTTCCCGCACGCCGGAACAGGTCGAAAATCCGCTGATGATCCCTCGCGTCAATGCCGCGGCCGTTGTCGCTGATTTCAAAGATAGCGTAACCGAGCTTGGTGCGCCCGCGAATTCTGATCTCGCCGGGCACCCCGTTCTTCAAATACTTGATCGCGTTGTCGATCAGATTGGAGAAAATCTGCTCCAAAGCAAGCCGGTCGCTGACGATCTCAGGCAGCGGTTCGATGTGGATCTCGGCATGCGCTTCGGCAGCCTGATGGGCCAGCGAGGACACAATGGTCTCGATGAAGTCGCGGGTTTCGATCTTCTCCGGCTGGAACTCGCGCCGGCCCTCGCGGGTGAGGTTGAGGATGGCCGAGATCAGCCGGTCCATTCGCCCGATCGAGGATTTGATGAAGCCCAGCGCTTCGGCAAAATCCTCCGACAGCTGCTTGTCAGGACCGTCGAGCGCGATCTCGGCGGCATCGACCGGCGGTCCGCCCGCCGGCACGCCCGCGAGCCCTCCGATCCGTCGAAAGATGTCCTTGCCCAATTCCTCGAGCTCGCTGGTGAAGCCCATGATGTTGACCAGCGGCGAGCGCAGGTCATGGCTGACGATATAGGCAAAGCGCTGGATCTCGTCGTTGGCTTCGCGCAGGTCTGCCGTGCGTTCGTCGATGGTGGTCTCCAGATTGAGATTGGAGTCCCGCAGTCGTGTCTCGGCCTCGTCACGGGCGCGCGTGGAGCGTCGCACCAGCCAGATCGAAATCAGGGCCAGCACCACGACGAGGCCGGAGCCGATTCCGGTCATCGATGCGGCGAGCGTCTGGCTGCGGTCGGCGTTCTCCGAGCGAAGCCGGAAGAGGCGCTCCTCCTCCTGGATCATGGCGCCGGCGACGGTGCCGATGACGGCGGTGGTATTGGCCGAAGCGGCCTCGCGGACCAATGCCGCGGCCTTGTCCGGCTGGCCCTTTCGGACGAAATCCATTTCCTGGGCGAATTGGCCAAGCCGGATTTCGATTGCCGCGCTCAGTTTCTCGATGTTCTCGCGCTGGGCGGGATTATCGCCGATCAGATGGGTGGCCCTGTCGAGCGCGGGGATGATCGCGGCGACGGCCTTGTCGTGGTCTGCCTTAAAATCCGCCCCCTGGGTCAGGAGAAAGCCCCGCGCACTGCTTTCGGCGCGCCGGATTTCGAGCAGCAACGCGTTGACCTGGTTCTCCACCTCCAGGGTGTGAACCACCCATTTGCTGTCCTGCCGGGCCTTGTTGACGAGATAGACCGATCCGGCACTGATCACGGTCAGCACCAGAAGTCCCGCCGCGAACAGCAGAATCTGCCAGACTGCGCGCCGGCGCCGTTCCCCAGCCGTCACGGTCATGGCTCGTTACGCATCGCGGAGTTCAAAATGCCCCCTTGGACCTGTCCCAACCGTCGAGAACGCGATTGGGGCCAGAGGGTTCCACGGGTCGGAATTATTTCCCGGAGGGCTCCGTCTTGCCGGCGAGATACTGCTCCAGCCAGTGGATGTGGTAATCGCCGTCAATGATCGAAGGTTGACGCACCAGGTCGCGGAACAGCGGCAGCGTGGTCTCGATGCCATCGACCACCATCTCGTCCAGCGCACGGCGCAAGCGCATCAGGCATTCGGCGCGCGTCTTGCCGTGGACGATCAGCTTGCCGACGAGCGAATCGTAATACGGCGGGATCTGGTAACCCTGATAGACCGCGGAATCGATGCGCACGCCGAGACCGCCGGGCGGATGGTATTGCGAGATCCTGCCGGGCGAAGGGCGGAAGGTCTGCGGGTTCTCCGCATTGATACGGCATTCGATGGCGTGGCCGATGATCTGTATCTCGTTCTGCTTGGCCGGCAGCTCGCCGCCGGCAGCAATGCGGATCTGCTCCAGGACGAGGTCGATATCGGTGATGCTCTCGGTGACGGGATGCTCGACCTGGATGCGCGTGTTCATCTCGATGAAGTAGAACTCGCCATCCTCGAACAGGAACTCGATGGTGCCGACGCCGAGATATTTCATCTCGCGCATCGCCTTCGCGCAGGTCTCGCCGATCTTGGCACGCGCAGCGGCCGCCAGCACGGGCGAGGGGCCTTCCTCCCAGACCTTCTGGTGGCGACGCTGCAGCGAGCAGTCGCGCTCACCGAGATGGATCGCGCCGCCGCGGCCGTCGCCGAGGATCTGGATCTCGATGTGGCGCGGCTTCTGCAGGTATTTTTCGAGATAGACGGAGGCGTCGCCGAAAGCGGATTTCGCCTCATTGGCCGCCGTCGACAGCGCGATCTGGAGATCGGCCTCGGTTTGCGCGACCTTCATGCCGCGGCCGCCGCCGCCCGCAGCCGCTTTCACCAGCACCGGGAAGCCGATCTTCTTCGCGATGGCCATCGCGTCGTCGTTGGGGCCGACAGCGCCGTCGGAGCCCGGCACCACGGGGATGCCGAGCCGCTTGGCGGTCTTCTTGGCTTCGATCTTGTCGCCCATCAGGCGGATGTGCTCGGCCTTGGGGCCGATGAATTGCAGGTTGTGCTCGCCGAGAATCTCGGCGAAGCGCGCGTTCTCCGAGAGGAAGCCGTAGCCGGGATGCACCGCATCCGCGCCGGTGATCTCGCAAGCTGCGAGGAGCGCGGGGATGTTGAGATAGCTGTCCTTCGACGGCGGCGGCCCGATGCAGACGCTCTCGTCCGACAGGCGCACATGCATGGCGTCGGCGTCAGCGGTGGAGTGCACGGCGACAGTCGCTATCCCGAGCTCCTTGCAGGCCCGCAGGATGCGAAGGGCGATCTCGCCGCGATTGGCTATGAGGATCTTGTCGAACATGTTGTCCTGCAGCGAATGGCGAGTGGCGAATGGCGAGTAGGGAAGGCTGAGGCCAATCGCTATTCGCTATTCCCCAGTCGCGTCACTCAATAATAACCAGCGGCTCGCCGAACTCGACCGGCTGGCCGTCTTCGACGAGGATCTGCGTCACCGTGCCCGCGCGGGGCGAGGGGATCTGGTTCATGGTCTTCATCGCTTCGATGATCAGGAGGGTCTGCCCGACCGAGACCTTCGAGCCGACTTCGATGAACGGCTTGGCACCGGGCTCGGGCGACCAATAGGCGGTGCCGACCATCGGCGAGGTCACGGCGCCCGGATGTTTGGAGATGTCCGCAGCGGCGGCTGCAGGTGCCACGGCAGCGGGCGCTGCAGGGAGCGCGGGCGCTGCGGCTGCGACCGGCATCGGCATGGTCGCCGCGACGCTGAGGTTGCGGGCGACGCGCAGGCGCATGCCGGCACGTTCGATCTCGATTTCGGTGAGGCTGGTCTCATCGAGCAGCAGAGCGAGCTCGCGGACGAGCGCGGAATCCTCGCTGGAAAACTTTGCTGCTGCTTTGTCGTCTGGCTGGCGCGCCATGTTCTATGATCCGAATGTTCTGTGTGAAGAAGGAGCGTCAGGCTTTGGGCTTGATGCCGAGCTTGGCGGCAAGGCCCTGAATCGCAAGGCGATAGCCCTCGATGCCGAAACCGCAGAGCGAGGCGAAGGCCGCGCGCGCGGTGTAGGAGTGGTGACGGAAACTCTCGCGGGCATGGATGTTGGTCACGTGCACTTCGACGGTCGGGATCTGCACCGCGAGCAACGCGTCGTGCAGCGCGATCGAGGTGTGCGAATAGCCGCCCGCGTTGATGATGATGCCCTTCATCTTGCGCCCATGCGCCTCGTGGATGAAATCGATCAGCTCGCCTTCACGGTTGGACTGCCGGCAATCAGCCTTGAGGCCGAAGCTCACCGCGGTCTCCCGGCAAAGTGCCTCGACGTCCGCCAGCGTGGCATGGCCATACTTCTCGGGCTCGCGGGTCCCCAACATGTTGAGGTTTGGGCCATTGAGAACGAGGATCGTGTCGGTTGCTGGATCGGCCATTCCTGTCCCGGAAAGGTGTTTCGGCGTGGCGGGGTTATAGGTAACAAAGCGCCTGAGGGGAAGCCTTGAAGGGCCTCCCGGCCCGGTTCAGGTACCTCATCCGGCCTGCAAAAACCTGTGCGGAAGTCGCGGAAATTGCTTGTTAACCAGTTCAAAGCATGACTGTCGCCCAACGCAAAGGGGCGGGCATCGCTGCCCGCCCCTGAGCGCGCTGGCTATCGCCTTAGGTGTTCAGGACAGCCACGATCTCGTACGTGTCCGGATTGATGACCACGATCTCGTCCTTGACCAGGACGTACTTGTAGGTCCGCCATTCGGGATAGATCGTCACGACCCGGGACGGCAAGGCGTGCAGCTCGATACCCTCGCGCGGAATACGGGTGCCGACCGAGACCGAGAAGTTCGCGTTGGTCACCGGGCGCACGTGCTCCTCGCGGATCACCGAGGTGATCTGCGTGCGCTGCTCGGTCGAGAGCTTGGCGCCGGCGCCGGCCTGGCCGACGGTCGTGTTGGTGCTGCTCTGGCCCTGCGCATTCTGGTTGGTGCGCGTCTCGGTGCCCTGCTGGTTCTCGGCATTGTTGGTCGAGGCGCCGGTCTTGCTGCCCTCAGCCTTCATGTCCTTCTGGTCTTTGCCGGACTTGCTGGTGTCCTGGCTCATGCTCTTGGACTTGTCCTGCTGACCCTGCGCACGTTCCTCGCTGCGCTGGCCCTTCGCGGCGCCGGACTTCTCCTCGGCCGCGTTCTTGTTCATCTCACGGCCCGAGCGCTCGTCCTTGGTCGCGCCCGAGGACTTCTCCTCGGCCGAGGTGCCGGACTTCATGCTGCTGGAGCCGCCCGCCTGGCCGACGGTGCCTTTCTCATGGGTGGATTTCTCATGGGTGGATTCCTTGCCCATCGAGCCGCCGCGCTCGGCAGCGCCGCCTGACGACTGCGAGTGCTCCATCGGCTGCGCTCCAGCGCCGCCGCTCTCGTTCTTCATCGTGCCTTGTGCGTTCGCCAATCCGGTGCCCGCCAGGAGCGCGACTACGGCAACGGAGATCATAAAGCGATTAGACATCAAATTCTCCTCACGTGTTTCTTTTGCGTCATTGCCCGCGCCACCAACGAAAGGAGGTTTGAGTTGTTCCGGAACATCTGCTGTTCCCCGGTATTTGTTTCCTAAATACGGGATGAACATCCCCGCCGGATTCGGGCCAGGATTTGCTGCAGCGCTCGGCAACGAAAAAGGCCGGCTTTTCAGCCGGCCCGCATGATGTGTGGGAGTTGCAAAAGTCTGATCAGCAGGTCGCTTTGCCGCAGCGGGCGACGCCGATCTTTTCCTTGAGGCCCTCCAGGCCGACGGCGCCGACCACGATCTGCTTGCCGATCACGTAGCTCGGCGTCCCGTTCATGCCCATCGCTTCAGCGAGCTTGAAGTTCTCCTCGATGGTGGCGCGCACCTCGGGGCTCGCGATGTCCTTCTCGATCTTCGCAGTGTCGAGGCCGGCTTCCTTGGCGGCCTGCATGGCGCGCGCCTTGTCGGCCGGACCGCGGCCGCCGAGCAGCTTCTGGTGGAAGTCGAGATATTTCTTGCCGGAGGGATCCTGCATGCGCACGGCGACCGCGACCTGCGCGGCCTCGACCGAGCCCTGGCTCAGCACCGGAAATTCCTTCAGCACGACCTTCAGCTTGGGATCGGACTTCAGCAGGTCGAGCATGTCGCCCATTGCCCGCTTGCAGTAGCCGCAATTGTAATCGAAAAACTCGACGAAGGTGACGTCGCCGTCCTTGTTGCCGAGCACGACCTGGCGCGGCGAGTTGAAGATCGCATCCGAGTTTTGCGCGACGCTGGCCTCGTGCTTCTCGGACTCGGCCGCGGCCTGGCGCTTGCTGAGCTCGGTCATGGCCTCCTCGAGCACCTCGGGATGGGTGACGAGGTAGTTCTTGATGATCGCCTCGATATCGGTGCGCTGGGCATCCGAGAAGGTCTCGGCCGAAGCCGGTCCCGTTGCGCCGAAAATGGCGAGCGCAAACAGCGCGGGAGCTAGCAGGCGCAGCGAAGGCATTGGCAAATCCTCTTATCCAGAGCAGGTTTCGAAAAAGTCCCGGCGGGCTTATGCCGGTGCGTGACGTCAAGTGCCGGTCGTCGTGTCAGGCAGTGATGGGTGCCTCTCGTCTAGTTGCGCGGCGGTTTCGAGGCCACGATGTCGTCGGCCTTGACCCATCCGGGCGTGCCGACGGCGAAACGGGTTTTCGCGCGCGTGGCGAGCTCGCGAGCGGTCTTGTTGTCGCCGCGCAGGTAAGCGGCTTGGGCGGAGGCGAGATCCGCCTCGGCATAGTCTCCCTTCCGGCCATAAGCCATCGCGAGCTGGGTGTAGCCGATCGGCGCCTCGGGCTCGCGCGCCACCGCCGCACGGAGAATCCTGATGGCATCGTCCGTGTAGGCCTTATTATCGGTTCCAACCAGAGCCTGCCCAAGTAACATCTCGATGAGGGCCGCATTGTTCGAGAGCGCGACAGCCTTGCGCAGGGGGGCGATCGCATCGGCCGGCTTGCCGCTCTCCAGCAGGGCCTGGCCCTTGACCTCGTAGAAATACGGGTTGTTCGGCTGCACTGCGATCAGCGCGTCGACCTGGGCCAGCGCGCTGCGCAAATCGCCATGCAGATAGGTGCTGATCGCCCGGGCATAGCGCGCCGGCAGGGTGTCATTGGTGAGGGGATAGCGACGGTAGACCGTCTCGGGCCGTTCCATGAAGGCCGAGATCTTGGCGCGCACCATGTCATGGCGAAGCTGAAGCGCGGGATCGTCCTTCTTGTCCCAATAGGGGCTGGTGCTGGCGAACTCCTGGAGCGCTGCGACGCGCTCGGCGGGCATCGGGTGCGACTGCAGATAGGGATCGGCGCCGCGCGCGGCGAACAGGCTCTCGCTGGTGAAGCGCTTGAAGGTCTCGTACATGCCCTTCGGCGACTGTTGGGTGGCGGTCAGGAATTTGACGCCGGCGCGGTCGGCGTTCTCCTCCTGCTGGCGCTGGTAGGACAGCAGCGAACGGCGGATCATCTCCTGCGGACCGGCGATCGCTGCCGCGCCGGCATTGGCGAGGCCGTTATTGCCGCCGCGGCTGGCACCCGCCGCGATGGCGCCGGCGCCGAGCAGCATGGCGATGATCATCTGGGTCTGGGCGCTGGCGAGCTGCTCGCGCAGCTTGGCCAGATGGCCGCCGGCCAGATGGCCGGTCTCGTGAGCGAGCACGCCGATCAGCTGGTTCGGGGTCTCCGACTGGAGGATCGCGCCGTAATTGACGAAGATGCGACGGCCGTCGGCGACGAACGCGTTGAACGAGCTGTCGTTGATGATCACCATCTGGATGTTCTGCTTCTCCAGACCCGCAGCCCGCAGGATCGGGCGCGTATATTCGCGCAACAGCTGCTCGGTTTCGGTGTCACGCAGGACCGGCGGGCCTTTGCCTTCTTGCGCCCGGGCCGCGGAGAACGGTGACAGGACCATGGCCCCTGCCGTGACAATGGCGGTCAGCGCCGAGGCCTTCTTGCGCAATGCGATCTGGAGCAACATCAAACGGTCTGGATCAAACGGGCTTGGAATGCAGTCTTATGCTGGGTTTTTGGCGATTGGCGGCGGACCGGATACGCGATATGCCCTTATGAGCCGTATAATGCGGCTAGTCTGGGGCGCAAGCGCCCTGTTTTGCGGACCGGACGGACCGGTGTGCCAGCGAAATAGCAGAAACCGATGCACGATGCGACATTGAGGAACCGGGCGGGGCAGTGGCTCGAGCCGTCCCGCCGTAGTGATGTTCCCCCGTTCATGGTCATGGACGTGATGGCGGCTGCCGCGCGGATCGAGGCTGATGGCGGCCATGTCATCCACATGGAGGTCGGCCAGCCCGCCGCGGGCGCTCCGAAGACGGCGATTGCGGCCGCGCAGGCGGCGCTTGCAACGGCGCGGATCGACTACACCTCGGCGCTCGGCATCCCGAGCTTGCGCGAGCGCATCGCGCGGCATTATCGCGATGCCTATGGCTGCATCGTGAGCCCCGACAGGATCGTGGTGACCACCGGCTCTTCCGGCGGCTTCATCCTGGCCTTCCTGTCGATGTTCGAGCCCGGCGATCGCGTCGCTGTCACGGTGCCGGGCTATCCGCCGTACCGCCACATCCTCACCGCGCTCGGATGCGAGCCGGTGCTGATCGAGACCACCGACGAGACACGCCATGCGCTGACTGGCGAGGCGCTGCTCGCTGCCCATCGCAAGGCGCCGCTGAAGGGCGTGCTGGTCGGCAGCCCCGCCAATCCGACGGGAACGATGATGTCCCGGGAGGCGCTCGCCGGCCTCATCGCCGCCGCCGAGGATGCCGGCATCCGCTTCATTTCCGACGAGATCTATCACGGGCTCGATTACGCGTTTCCGGCAGTGACCGCAGCGGCACTGTCCAAGGATGCGCTCGTGATCAACTCGTTCTCGAAATATTTTTGCATGACGGGCTGGCGCGTCGGCTGGATGGTCGTGCCTGACATTCTGGTGCGTCCGATCGAGCGGCTGCAGCAGAACCTCTCGATCTCGGTGCCGTCGCTGTCGCAGATCGCGGCCGAGGCCGCCTTCGACGGTGCGGCCGAGATGGAAGAGATCAAGCACGGCTATCAGGAAAACCGGCGCATCCTGATCGAGGGATTGCCGAGGGCGGGCCTCGCCAAATTCCTGCCGGCGGATGGCGCATTCTACCTCTATGCCGACGTCTCGGATTTCACGTCGGACAGCTTCGATTTCGCCAAGGAGATGCTGGAGAAGGCCCACGTTGCGGCGACGCCCGGGGTCGATTTCGATCCGATCCACGGTCGCTCCTTCGTCCGTTTCTCCTATGCGCGCTCGGCCGCGGAGATGCGGGAGGCAGTTGACCGGATCGCTCACTGGCTTAAATAGCCGGCAGTTTTCGCGACACTTCCGGAGTTCATCTTGTCTGACCGAACCGTCCAATCCGCCGCCACGCATTCGCCTCTTGCCGCAATGATGTGGCCAACACGGCCAGGAGAAGCTGTCAGCGCCTTGCGTGCTGTCGTGATGATTGCGCTTGGTACCGCAATGATGGCGCTATCAGCAAAGGTGAATTTGCCACTGCCTTACGTGCCGATGACGTTGCAGACGTTGGTCGTGCTGGTCATCGGCGCGGCTTATGGCTGGCGCCTTGGCAGCGCAACCATGATTGCCTATCTCGCCGAAGGCGCGATGGGATTGCCGGTGTTCGCCGGCCCGGTTGGTGGAATTGCGCCGCTGGTCGGCCCGACCGCCGGCTATCTCTTCGGCTTCGTGGCTGCGGCCTTCATCACCGGCTGGCTTGCCGAGCGAAGCTGGGATCGCAATGTGGCGCTGCTGTTTGTGGCGATGGCAGTCGGCCACGTCGTTATTTTCATCGGCGGTTTCGTCTGGCTGGCTTGCGGCATCCACCTTGGTGCGGAAAAGGCCTGGCTGGTCGGCGTTGCGCCCTTCATCCTGGCCTCCGTCATCAAGAACGTGCTCGGGGCGGCCCTTATGCCGGCGGGGCGTCGGATCGTTGATCGTCGCGGTTAATTTCACCGCGCGGAATGTTCCAATTGACAGAGCCAGCCAAATTGAATTTGGCTGGCTCTGAGCTTTAAGGGGGGAGGAAAAAAACAATGACAACGACAACGACAACGGTGGCCGCCGCGCCCGCCGCACCTGCTGCGGCCAAGCCGTGGTATAAAATTCTCTACATCCAGGTGCTGATTGCCATCGTGCTCGGCGCGATCGTCGGCTGGCTCTGGCCGTCGGTCGCGACCAACGACTGGATCAAGGCGCTCGGCGACGGCTTCATCAAGCTGATCAAGATGGTGATCGCTCCGATCATCTTCTGCACCGTGGTCTCCGGCATCGCGCACATCCAGGACGCCAAGAAGGTCGGGCGCATCGGCGTCAAGGCGCTGGTCTATTTCGAAATCGTCTCCACTTTCGCGCTCATCATCGGCCTCATCATCGGCAACGTGGTGAAGCCGGGTGCAGGCTTCGGCAATGCCGCCGCCAACGCGCAGGCCGTCGCCGGCTATGCCAAGCAGGCCGAGGGCCAGAAGAGCGTCGACTTCATTTTGCACATCATTCCCGACACCGTGGTCGGCGCTTTCGCGCAAGGCGAAATCCTCCAGGTGCTGCTGTTCTCGGTACTGTTCGGCTTCGCCATCATGGGGCTAGGCGAGCGCGGCCACGTCATCCGCAGCTTCATCGACGACGCCGCGCATGCGGTGTTCGGCGTGATCTCGATCGTGATGCGCGCCGCGCCACTCGGCGCGTTTGGTGCGATGGCCTTCACGATCGGCAAGTTCGGCACAGGTGCCATCCTCAATCTGATCGGCCTGATCGCGACGTTCTACCTGACCGCGGCATTGTTCATCGTCGTGGTGCTCGGCACCATCGCGCGCTTCGCCGGTTTCTCGATCTTCAAATTCCTCGCCTACATCAAGGACGAGCTGTTGATCGTGCTCGGCACCTCGTCGTCGGAAAGCGCGCTGCCGACCTTGATGGAGAAGCTGGAACGGCTCGGCTGCTCCAAATCGGTGGTCGGCCTCGTGGTGCCCACGGGCTATTCGTTCAACCTCGACGGCACCAACATCTACATGACGCTGGCGACGCTCTTCATCGCGCAGGCGCTCGGCTACGATCTCACCTTCAGCCAGCAGCTCACGATCCTGGTCGTGGCGATGCTGACCTCGAAGGGAGCCTCGGGCATCACCGGTGCGGGCTTCATCACGCTGGCGGCGACGCTGGCCGTGGTCGATCCGCGCCTCGTGCCCGGCATGGCGATCGTGCTCGGCATCGACAAGTTCATGAGCGAGTGCCGCGCGTTGACCAATCTCTGCGGCAACGGGGTGGCCTGCGTGATCGTCGCCTGGTGGGAGGGCGAGCTCGATCGCGACAAGCTCAACGCGCGGCTGAGCCGGCAGATCGATCCGACGGACATGGAAACCGCCGTCACGACGGACTGATCTGCGTGCGAGCTAGAACCGCTCCGGCCGGTACGGCGCGGGGTCGATCGACGGCGTCTCGCCGTTCATCATCTCCGCGAGCAGGCGTCCGGTGGCGGGGCCGAGCGTGAAGCCCTGGTGACCGTGGCCAAAGTTCACCCAGAGACCGGGGTGACGCGAGGCGCGGCCGAGCACGGGCAGCATGTCGGGCGTACAGGGGCGGGTGCCGAACCATGGCTCCGGTTCGGCGCGCTTGCCGAGATCGATCAGCTCGCGCGCGGAGGCTTCGGCGCTGGTGAGCTGCACCGGCGTTGCCAACGCATCCGGTTCCGTCAACTCTGCGCCCGTAGTGATGCGGATGCCCTTGGCCATTGGTCCCATGGCGTAGCCCTGGCCCTTGTCGACCAGCGGCAGATCGAGCGAGGCGCCGCCGGTGTAGTGCATGTGGTAGCCGCGCTTGCGCACCAGCGGAATGCGGTAGCCGAACTTGTGCAAGAGGTCCGGCGACCACGGCCCGAGCGTCACGACGGCGTTGGCTGCATCGAGGCGGCCGCTGTCGGTGTCGACAGACCATCCGGTTGCCGTCTGCTGCAGCGACTGCGCCTCGCCGAGCACGATGCTGCCGCCGGATCGTTCGAACAGGTCGGCGTATGCGGTGACGAGCGCACCGGGATCGGACACGGTCCAGGTGTCGAGCCAATGGATCGCGCCGGGAAGATCGTCGCGCAAAATAGGCTCCGCCTTGGTCAACTCGCGGCCCGAGAGCACGCGAAAATTCACGCCGAACTCGCGGCGGTCTTCCTCCGCCGCCTTGATCGCCTGGTCGAAGGAGGTGGCGTCGCGATGCAGCACGCGATAGCCGGCACGCCGGATCAGATTGTCGGCATGGGCTTCGCGGATGAGCACGTCGTGCTCGGGCGTCGCAGTAGCGATCAGGCGCGACCAGGCCGCGATGGCTTCGCGATGCCGCTTCGGCGCCGAATGCCACCAATAGCGGAGCAGCGGCTCGATGTGACGATGCAAAGAGGACAAACTGTAGCGCACGTCGTTGGTGCGGCCGGTCGCGATGTTCAGGAGCGTGGCAAGGTCACGCGGCATCGGGTACGGCCGCATGGCTTCGGCCTGGATCATCCCCGCATTACCGTAGCTGGTTTCGCGGCCCGGCTCCCTGCGGTCGACCAGCGTGACCGTCCAGCCACGCTGCCTCAGATGCAAGGCGGCGCCGACACCCACCATGCCGCCGCCGAGAATGATTGCGCTTTTCATCGGCAGAATTCTCCTGTCAGGCCGGCTCTAACGTGAGCTTGGACTGCGCCGTGTTGATGGTCGTTGCGACGAGGACGGACAGCGCCGTCATCGCGACCAGGAAGCCGAAGGCCGCGTCGAACGATCCGGTCCCGGTCACGATGAAGCCCATCGCGGCCGGTGCAACGAAGCCCGCACTCTGGCCGCCGAGATTGACCATGCCGATCCCCGATCCGATCTGGTCGTCACGTAGCAGTTTGGTCGGGAGCGCAATCACCGAAGCGAGCACAAAGGATTTGAAGAAGTAGACCACCGATTGATAGACGATCAATGCGGTGATCGTCTCGGCCTTGTACATCGCGTAGAGGAAGATGCCTGTAAATGCGGAGCTGCCGATAAGCAGATATTTTTCGCGCTCGGCAAAGAAGGTGGTCATCACCCAGCCGCCGATTGCGGTTGCGAATGTCGCCATCATGAAGGGGATCGGTGCCACCACGCCGACCGTCTTGAGGTCGAGCCCGCGCTGCTGGAGCAGATAGAGCGGCATCCAGGAATCCAGGCCCTTGTTGACGCAGCTGAGCCCGAACCACACCACCATCAACTGCCAGAGCAGCGGATTCTTCATCAGCTCGCGCATCGGCGCCCGCGGCTTTGCCGTCACGGGTCCAACGCCGATCCGTGCGAGATGCGGCACGGAGACGAAGTAAATCAGCGCAAACAGGATACCGGCGATGCCGATCGCATTGAAGGCATGACGCCAGCCCAGCCAGAGGATCAGCGGCGCCATGATCAGCGGCGCGACCATGCTGCCGGCATAGTTCGACGACAGCAGCAGGGCCGACATTTTGGGCCGGCTGTCCTTTTTGAACAGCTCCGCTATGGCGCGGATGCTCGCCGGCGGAAAGCCGCCCTCGGCGATGCCGAAGATGAAGCGGATCGCGATCAGCGAGGTCAGCGACCAGGCGAGGCTCGTAAACGACGTGAACAGCGACCACATCACGATGGTGGCGATGACAACGTATTTCGAGCCGAAGCGGTCGGAGAGCCATCCGCCCGGCACCTGCATCGCGGCATAGCCCAAGAAGAACGCGCTGATGACGATGCCGAGGTCGGCAGCCTGCAGATTGAAGTCCTTGCCGATCTGCGCCAGCGCCAGCGAGATTGCGGCGCGGTCGATGTAGGAGATGCAGTAGGCGAGATAGAGCAGGACGAAGGCGACCATGCCAGTCCTGCGGTTCGACGATTCGGCCATGCTGATCTCCGCGATGCCGGCGCCCCGGCGGTGATGGCTACTTGTTTGATCTAGTCCCAGGTGAGGAAGCCCGGCGTCGAGGACAGCGGCGGCGCGGCCGCGAGCCGTGCGAGGTCGGGAACAGGCCGACACATCTGTGGATCGCTTGTGAACGCAGCCTCGATGCTCGCGGCGACCGAGAGCACGATCGCATCGCCGCCGCGCGGGCCGACGATCTGAAGGCCGAAAGGCAGGCCGGCCTCGTCACGGCCGAGTGGGATGCTGATCGCGGGGTGGCCGGGGAGCGTCACGGCGTAGGCGAGCGCGAGCCAGTGGAAGTAGGATTGCGTCGGCGTCCCGTCGATCTCGGCGGGATAGAGCTCCGACCATGGCCGCGGGCTGAGCGTGATGGTCGGGCTGATCAACACGTCGTGGTCTTGGAAGAAGCTCTGAAAGGCGCGATAGATCCGCGTCTGCGTGGTCGCGGCGCGCCCGTGATCTTCGAGCGTGTAACTCAGGCCTTCCCTGACATTGGCGCGGACATTGGGGCCGAGCATCTCGGGCCGCTCTTGGTAATTCTCGCCATGCATAGCCAGGAACAGGCCGGCGCGCAGCACGGCGAAGGCATCGTCCGCCCCGGTGCAATCGGGCGTCGCCTCGCGACATTCGGCAAACAGCGGTGCGAGCTTGCTCACGCGCGCGCGAAACACACGGCGGATCGCCTGCTCGGTCGGCGCGAAGCCGAAGTCCTCGGTGAAGGCGAGGCGGAGCTTGCCGAGCTCTGCGGCACGTGGCGCGGCCCAGCGTTCGGCGCGTCCGCGCAAGGGCTCGCCGGGAAGCGTGTAGGCGAGCGGATCGCGGGCATCGTCGCTCGCCAACACCGACAGCATCAGCGCGGCATCAGCGACGTTGCGTGCCATCGGTCCATCGGTCGACAGATTGGACCAGCCGAAGGCCCGCTTCTCGCTCGCCACGAGGCCGTAGGAAGGACGCATGCCGACGATGCCGGCATAGCCCGCGGGATTGCGCAGGGATCCGCCCGTGTCGGAGCCCGAGGCAAGCGGAGCCATGCCACAGGCGAGCGCGACCGCCGATCCGCCGGAGGAACCGGCCGCCGAGCGCATGGGATCGAACGGATTGCCGGTCGCGCCGAAAACGGGATTGCGCGTGTTGCCGCCCGCCGCCCATTCCGGCGTGTTGGTCTTGCCGAAGATGATGGCGCCCGCGGCACGCAGCCGGGCGACCGAGCCCTGGTCGGCGGCCGGGACATTGTCGCTCAACAGGGGACTGCCGTAGGTCGAGCGCATCCCGGCGGTGTCCTGCGTGTCCTTGATCAGGACGGGGAGCCCGTGCAGCGCGCCACCATCCTCACCGCGCAGGATCGCGGCCTCAGCTGCCTTTGCGGCGGCGCGCGCGCCGGGCTCATCGAGCGTCACGACCGCGTTGACGGCCGCGTTGGTGGTGGCGATGCGGGACAGGCAGGAGTCGAGCAGCTCGACGGGCGAGATTGTCCGCGCGGCCAGCAGGCGGCGCAGCTCAACGGCACTCGTGTCGCAAAGTTGGGACAATGCCAAGCCCTTTCAAATTGTGAAAACTGTTTAGCATATCGGAAAGTGCGTGGGCGCACCAATATTCGTCAAAGCCCGCTAATTCTTGCACAAATCCCGGAATCGATGCCCGAGACGGTACCTAGAAGAGGCATCCCGGAGCATTTGCGCCAAAAAGATTAGATGGATCAGCCAATATTTTTTCCCGGCAGCGTGCTAGGATTGCTGCATGAGCGAGATTACGACGCCCGAAGGTGCCAATTCCCAGCTCGGCCAGTGTCTCAAGGCGGCGCGCCAGGCGCGTGGCCTGACGCTCAAGCAGGTCGCCGAGCGGACCGGCATGGCGCTGTCGACCCTGTCCAAGGTCGAGAATGGCCTGATGTCGCTGACCTATGACAAGCTGCTCCAGCTCACCTCCGGCCTGAAGATGGAGATCGCGGAGCTGTTCAATCCGGCGGTCGGAGCACCTGTGCAGGGCCGGCCGGTCACCGCGCGGCGGAGCATCAGCCGGGCCGGGCAGGGGCAGCTGATCAATACGAAGTTCTACACCTACACTTATCAATGCACCGACCTGATCGGCAAGCGCATGGTGCCGATCGTGGCCGAGGTCCGCGCGCGTTCGCTGGACGAGTTCGGTCCGTTGCTGTGTCATGCCGGCGAAGAGTATTTTCTGGTGACGAGCGGGCGCGTCGCTGTGCACACCGAGTTCTACGCGCCGGAGATCCTGGACGAGGGTGACGGCATCTATCTCGACAGCACCATGGGCCATGCCTACCTCAACGCCGGCGAGGCGGCATCCGCCAAGGGCGTTTGTCTCTGCACCAGCGAGGCGCCCGATCTTTACGATCAGCTTCGCCAGATCGCATCGCGCGACGTGGCGCCGCTCGGTGAGGACGAACTGCCGCCACAACGTTCCGGCGAGGCATGAAAGGAAAAACGCCCGGCTTTGGCCGGGCATTTTTTTGTTTGGCAGGTTGCTCTATTCGCCGCCGCCAAAGCGGCGCGACCACCAGCCGGCGCGCCGCGGGGCCGCCGGCGGTTCGGCTGCCGCTTCCGGCGTCGGCTCAGGCGCGGGCGGCGCAACCGGCTCCGGCGCCGTCGCAATCGGCGTTGCCGGCTCGCTCGGGCTGCTCGACGGGAAGCTCACCTTCTCACGAACGGTGGAGCGGCGCCGCGTGGTCTTGTCGTCCACTGCGGGCTCTTCTTCGGCGATAGCAGCCGGTGGCGCTGACTGGACCGGCGTTTCAACCGGCGCCTGATGGGACTGGGACTCGGGCTGAGACGTTTCAACCGGGGCGATGTGCTCCGAATGCGCAATGGACGGAGCGGTCTCGCTGCCGGCACCGTCGAAATCGGCCACCGCGTCGGCCGCTTCCGACGGCGGATTGCCGCCGAGCTCGTCGCCGATGGAGCCGGCGAGACCATCCTCGGCACCGCCACGACGACGACGTCCACCCCTGCGACCACGCCGGCGACGGCGATCGCCGCTGCCCTGCTGCTCGCCACGGGCGGCCTGTTCCTCGCCTTCCTCACCGTCCTGCTCGGTGTCGGCTTCCTCTTCGCCTTCACCGGCCGCTACGGCCGCTTCAGCCGAAACGGGAGCGCCATCTTCGCGCGCCTCGCCGTCGCGCTGGCCGCCGCGACCGCGCCGACGGCGGCGACGCTTGCGGCGATGACCGTCCTGCTCGGGCGACCCATCGCCTGCGGCCTGCTCCTCGGCGAGACCTTCCGTCTCCTCGGTCTCGACCTCGGATTCGGTCTCCAGGTCAAATCCGTCCTCATCGTCATAGGCCTCTTCGGCCAACGGCGGCGGGCTTGCGGCGACCTGGGCCGCGAGCAGCGCCTTAGCGGCCTCGAGCGTATGTACTTGCTCGCCACGGTCGATCAGATAGGCCTGCGGTCCGCTGACGCTGGGGTCGGCGATGACAGACAGCGTGACCTTGAAGCCGTTCTCGAGGTCGCGCAGATGGCCACGCTTGTGGTTCAGCACATAGAGCGCGACGTCCGTGCGGGTGCGGACCACGAGATTGTGGGTCGCGCCCTTCATCAGGATCTCTTCCAGGCCGCGCAGCAATTGCAACGCCACCGAGGACACCGATCGGACATGGCCGGTGCCGCCGCAATGCGGGCAGGGATCGGTCGAGCTCTCCAGCACGCTGGCGCGGATGCGCTGGCGCGACATTTCCAACAGGCCGAAATGCGAGATGCGGCCGACCTGGATGCGCGCGCGATCCTGCCTTAGGCAATCGGACAACTTGCGCTCGACCGCACGGTTGTTGCGCTTCTCGTCCATGTCGATGAAGTCGATGACGATCAGGCCGGCGAGGTCGCGCAGGCGAAGCTGGCGGGCGACCTCTTCGGCCGCTTCCAGGTTGGTCTTGAGCGCGGTGTCCTCGATATGGTGCTCGCGCGTCGACCGGCCGGAGTTGACGTCGATCGAGACCAGCGCCTCGGTCTGGTTGATCACGATGTAGCCGCCGGAGCGGAGCTGCACGGTCGGCGAGAACATCGCATCGAGCTGGCTCTCGACGCCCATGCGTGAGAACAGCGGCTGACCGTCCCGATACTGCTTCACCGCGCTGACATTGGCGGGCATCAGCATCTTCATGAAGTCGCGGGCTTCGCGGTAGCCGGAGTCACCGGCGACCTGAATTTCGTCGATCTCCTTGTTGTAAAGGTCGCGCAGCGAGCGCTTGATCAACGAGCCTTCCTCGTAGACGAGCGTCGGGGCCTGCGACTTCAGCGTCAGGTCGCGCACCGTCTCCCACATCCGGATCAGGTACTCGAAGTCGCGCTTGATCTCGGGCTTGGTGCGGGCGGCCCCAGCAGTGCGCAGGATGATGCCCATGCCCTCGGGCACGTCGAGGTCCTGCACGACTTCCTTCAGGCGCGAACGATCCTGGGCCGAGGTGATCTTGCGGCTGATGCCGCCACCGCGGGCGGTGTTCGGCATCAACACGGCATAGCGGCCGGCAAGCGACAGATAGGTCGTCAGCGCAGCGCCCTTGTTGCCGCGCTCTTCCTTGACGACCTGCACCAGCATCACCTGGCGCCGCTTGATGACTTCCTGGATCTTGTACTGGCGGCGCGGACGGAAGGTGCGCTCCGGCACTTCCTCGAGCACGTCGTCGCCACCCACGGATTCGACGACTTCCTCTTCAGCTTCCTCGCCGTCTTCTTCGTCCTCGTCGTCTTCCCCGGCTGCGTCCGCAGCCTCGCCGTGCGGCGCGTCGGTGATCTCGCCGGCGGCGTAAACGGCATCGGCCGGTTCCCTGACCGATGTCACGGCCTCGGCAAACGTCTCGGGATGCGCTTCGAAAGCGGAGGGTTCCTGAGGTTCAGTGACGGTCTCGGCCGCAACCGCGGGGGCGGCGCCCACAGCCGCGACAGGGGCGGGCGTCTCGTCCGCATGATGATCGTGGTCGTGGTGATCGCTATCGTGGTCGTGGTCATGACCATTGTCGTCATGATCGTGCGCGTGATGGTGCTCATCATGCTCGTGATCATCGTGCTCATGATCGTCATGCCCGTGATCGCTGTGATCATGGTCTTGATGATCGTGGTCGTGACCCTCGTGCTCGCCGTGATGCTCTGCATCGGCGTGCAGGTGCTCACCCTCCTGTGGAGCGCCGACCGTGTCCTCCGGCCGGGCTTGGCCTTCCGCCTGGGCCTCCGTCGGCTGGGCGAGCGGATCGGCGCCCGCGCCAAGACCCTCGACGAGGTCGCTGCGGACGCGCTCGCCATGACCACGGCGGCGGGCATTGCGGTGACGCGAGCGGCGACGGCCGTGGGAGCGGTTTTCGCTCTCTTCCTCGGCCTCGCGATGGGCCTGTTCCTCGGCCTCGATCAGCGCCTGACGGTCGGCAACCGGAATCTGGTAATAATCGGGATGGATTTCGCTGAAGGCGAGGAAGCCGTGGCGATTGCCGCCATATTCAACGAAGGCGGCTTGGAGCGAGGGTTCGACCCTTGTGACCTTGGCGAGGTAGATATTCCCGCGCAGTTGCTTGCGTTGCGCGGTCTCGAAGTCAAACTCTTCGACGCGATTGCCGCGGACCACGACGACCCGGGTCTCTTCCGGGTGGGTGGCATCGATCAACATCTTGTTGGGCATGTCTTAACTCTTGGCGGCGGCGGGCGCGATCGACCGTGGGCGCGAAGAGCGCTGCCGGGTGACGCGACGGTCCACCTGATTCGGGGGTGAGGGGAAGGCAGAAACGCCGTCTCTCGCGCCTTGCCGAATCGGAAGCCGGAGGACCGCAGCGGCGCGCGGGATTTTTATTCCGCAGCGTCGCGAATGGTCCTTCAGAATTCGTCGGCACAGTCTGGCGCATCAAGCGTCGGCCCGTATGAAACATTGGGCGGAGGGGCCGCCCCTTAATCAGTTGCTGCTGGCCAGGCATGGCGCGTGCGCGCTCGCCCTGGATCAAGAACCGCCCCCTCGGGATTAAGGGACCGGGTAACCGGTCGCGTCGCTGTCGAAACCGTCCCGGAAACACTGTGGTAACCGGAAACCGTCCGCCGCCGGGGCTTGCCCCGTTCCACCTCGTTGCCGCGCACTGCGCTGGTCTTAGAGGAGAACAGAAAACGCTGGAATTCCCGAATCTTGGGAGCTCCGGCGCTGCACCGGGAGGCTGAATGCGACACAACCGGAAATTATTGGCCGTCAGCATTCCGTACATACGAGGAATGGGACATCCATGCAAGGGAGCGTCGCACACCGGTCACAGTCAGGGAGTTTCGCGCTTCCGTTATTAAGGATCGATTAACCCTGTGGTTCTATTGCGTTAAAGAGGCTGCTCGGAGGCACGGATTCGGTGGCGAGCCGCACAAATCAACGGGTTTTGCTGGGATTTGCGCTGCTTTGCGCCGCAGCATTGCCGTATGCCGCATACTCGGGACTGAGCGCGGCGGAGAGCCCTGCGCAAGCCCCCGTCGCGGCTGCGAATTTTCCTGTCGCGACAGCGGCGCGCCTGGCCGGCGACGGGAAGCAAACGCGTTTCATTCTCGACCTCGACCAGACCATCAGCTTCCGCGCCACGACGCTCGCCGATCCCTACCGGGTGGTGGTCGACGTTCCCCAGGTGAATTTTCAGTTGGCTCCCGGCACGGGGGCCGGCCGAGGACTCGTCAAGGCCTTTCGCTATGGGCTCGTGATGCCCGGAGGCTCGCGAATCGTGTTCGACCTGACCGGGCCCGCCAAGATCACCAATTCCTACGTGCTCGAGGCGGCCAATGGCCAGCCGGCCCGGTTGGTGCTGGAGCTGGAGGAGGTCGATCGCGCGGCCTTCGTGCAGACACCCGCCGCGGAGAATCGCCCCGAGTTGCGGCCGACGATGTCAGCCGCGCCGCCGGCAACCGCTCCTGCCTCGCCGGATCCGGCGCAGCACAAGCCGGGAGCGCCTTCCGACGGCCGGCCGGTCGTCGTGATCGACCCCGGCCATGGCGGCATCGACAACGGGACCCAGTCGAGCGGCGAGAGCGAGAAGAACCTGGTGTTGGCGTTCGGCCTGGCGCTGCGCGACCGCTTGGAAAAGTCGGGTAAATACCGCGTGGTGATGACGCGGGACGACGATACATTCATCCCGCTCAACGACCGGTCCAAGGTCGCCCGCAATTTGAATGCCGCGCTGTTCGTCTCGATTCATGCCGACGCGCTGCCGAAGGCCGAGGGTGACGCGCAGGGGGCCACGATCTATACGCTGTCGGACAAGGCATCCGACGCCGAGGCCCAGCGCCTTGCCGATGCCGAAAACCGTGCCGATGCGATCGCCGGCTTCAACCTTGCGGAAGAGCCGACCGACGTTGCCGACATCCTCATCGACCTCACGCAACGGGAAACCCGCACCTTTTCAAACCGTTTTGCCCATCTCCTGATGGGCGAAATGAAGACGACGGTGCGGATGCACAAGCATCCCCTGAAGTCGGCCGGCTTTCGGGTGCTGAAGGCTCCGGATGTGCCCTCGGTGCTGGTCGAGATCGGCTACGTGTCCAACAAGGGCGACCTCGAGCACCTCGTGTCAGAGGGCTGGCGCTCCAAGGCCGTCGGCTCGATGGCGCAGGCGATCGACACGTTCCTGGCCAAAAGGATAGCGACAGCGGGGGCCAGCAATTAAGGACGGCATATCGGTTCCGCTGTTAAGCCCTAGTTTGGCCACAGCGGACGCCTTATAAAAAACGGCGCAGGGGGTTCCGGAATCGACGAGGATCCCGTTCGGCGAGCGTCATTCGGTCCGGCAATTGATGGTATTGAGTAGGCCGGTGAATTCGCGACGTAAGGACTGCGCCCGTTTGGGGCGCTTTGGGCTGATCCTGGGATTGAACGGATAAACACATAATGCGCTTGCTTGTGCGGTTCATGGGCTTCCTGTTCGCTGCGGGAACGGTGCTGTTCCTTGTCGGTGTCGGTGCCGTGGCAGGCCTGATCTGGCATTTCTCCAAGGACTTGCCCGACTACTCTCAGCTTCAGGATTACGAGCCGCCGGTGATGACCCGCGTGCACGCGGTCGACGGTTCGTTGCTCGGCGAATACGCCAAGGAACGACGGCTCTACCTGCCCATCCAGGCCGTGCCGAAGCTCGTGATCAACGCGTTCCTCGCGGCCGAAGACAAGAATTTCTACGAGCATGGTGGCATCGACTACACCGGCATGGCGCGTGCCGGCGTGCTTTACTTGCAGAACTTCGGTTCCAACCGCCGCCCGCAGGGTGCCTCCACGATCACCCAGCAGGTCGCCAAGAACTTCCTTCTGACCAACGAGGTCTCCTTCTCGCGCAAGATCAAGGAAGCCTTGCTCGCGATGCGCATCGAGAAGACCTATTCGAAGGACAAGATTCTCGAGCTGTATCTGAACGAAATCTATCTCGGCCTCGGCGCCTACGGCATCGCTGCCGCCTCGCTGGTCTATTTCGACAAATCGGTGAACGAGCTCACCGTGGCGGAAGCGGCTTATCTGGCGGCGCTGCCGAAGATGCCGGCGACGCTGCATCCGGTACGCAACCGCGACCGCGCCATCGAGCGCCGCAACTACGTGATCGACCGTCTTCAGGAGAACGGCTGGATCAAGCAGGCCGACGCCGACAAGGCGCGCAAGGAGCCGCTGGTCGTTACCAACCGTAGCAATGGCGCCCACACCTTCGCCGGCGAATATTTCGCCGAGGAAGTCCGCCGCGACATCTTCGAGCGCTACGGCGAGAAGAAGCTGTACGAGGGAGGCCTCTCGGTCCGCACCACGCTCGATCCGAAGATCCAGGTCATGGCACGCAAGACCATGGTTGCCGGCCTCGTGAATTATGACGAGCAGCAAGGCTATCGCGGGCCCATCAGCAAGCTCGATATTTCGGGCGACTGGGGCGTGAAGCTCGCCGAGATCAAATCGCTGTCCGACATTTCGCCGTGGCGCATGGCGGTGGTGCTGGAGACCAGTGATCAGTCGGCGCGCATTGGCTTCCAGCCGAATCGCGAGCTCGGCGGCGCGGTCAGCAAGCAGCGCGAGACCGGCCTCATCGCGCTTGACGGCGTGCGCTGGGCGAAGGCGGCGCAGGGCAACGCCAGGGGCAAGACGCCCGGCTCGGTCGCGCAGGTGCTGCAGCCCGGCGACGTGATCTATGCGGATCCGCTCTTTACGAAGGAGGGACAGCCGGTCGAAGGCCAATACCGTCTGCGCCAGATCCCCGAGGTCTCGGGCGCGATGGTGGTGATGGACCCCTGGACCGGCCGCGTACTCGCGATGGTCGGCGGCTTCTCGTTCGACCAGAGCCAGTTCAACCGTGCCACGCAGGCCTACCGGCAGCCGGGTTCGTCATTCAAGCCGATCGTCTATTCGGCCGCGCTCGACAACGGCTACACGCCGTCGACCGTGGTGCTCGACGCGCCGATCGAAATCGACCAGGGCCAGGGCGCTGGAGTATGGCGTCCGGAAAACTTTGATGCCGGCAAGTATATGGGGCCGATGACCTTGCGCAATGCGCTGAGGTTGTCGCGCAACACGGTGACGGTGCGCCTTGCGCAAGACATCGGCATGCCCCTGATCGGCGAATACGCCCGCCGCTTCGGCGTTTACGACGAATTACCGAACTATCTCTCCTATGCGCTCGGCGCCGGTGAGACGACGGCGATGCGCATGGTCACGGCCTATTCGATGCTCGCCAATGGCGGGCGCCGGGTGAAGCCGACTTTGATCGACCGGATCCAGGACCGCTACGGACACACCATCTTCAAGCACGACCAGCGCGAATGTCGCGGCTGCGACGCGCCCGGCGGCTGGAAGAACCAACCCGAGCCGCAGCTGATCGACCGCCGTGAGCAGGTGCTGGATTCCATGACCGCGTATCAGATCACCGAGCTGCTGGAAGGCGTGGTCCAGGCCGGTACCGCAACTGTCGTGAGGGAGGTCGGCAAGCCGATTGCCGGCAAGACCGGTACGACCAACGAGGCCAAGGACGCCTGGTTCGTCGGGTTCTCGCCTGATATCGCCGTTGCGATTTACATGGGCTACGACAAGCCGCGCTCTCTCGGCAGAGGCAATGCCGCCACCGGCGGCCATCTCTCTGCCCCGATTGCGCGCGATTTCTTCAAGCTCGCGCTCGCCGACAAGCCCGCCGTTCCCTTCAAGGTGCCGGCCGGCATCAAGTTGGTTCGCGTCGTCGCCAAGACCGGCATGCGCGCCGGCCCCGGCGAAACCGGTGGAACCATCCTGGAAGCTTTCAAGCCGGGCACAGCGCCGCCGGACAACTACTCTGTCATCGGCGTCGCCGACGCCGACGGACGCGGTGGTGTGCCAGCGCCGCAGCAGGCGCCGGACTCCGGATTCTTCATGCGGCCGGGTACCGGCGGGCTCTACTAGGGGCCTAGGATAACACCACCGGCTTTAAGTTCCGGCGGTTGCGCTTTGCAGCCGCCGCAGCTACATCCCCCATCTGAATTGTACGCGGGATTCCGCGAGAGCTGAGAACGATATGCGCGCCGAAATCGAACGGTTGGTAGAAGAGATCAAGCAGTCAGTCGGGCTGCTGAGGAGGCATCTTTGACGTCGAGAAATCGACGGCGCGCCTCGCTGAGCTGAACAAGCTCGCAGAAGATCCCAATCTCTGGAATGATCCGCAGAAAGCCCAGAAGCTGATGCAGGAGCGCACCTCGCTTGAGGACTCGCTCTCGGGCATCGGCAAGGTCGAGCAGCAGCTCGAAGATGATATCGGGATGATCGAGCTCGGCGAGGCCGAGGGCGATGCCGGCGTCGTGGCTGAAGCGGAAGCCGCGCTCAAGAACCTCAAGAAGGAAGTGGCCCGCCGCGAGCTTGAGGCGCTGCTGTCGGGCGAAGCCGATCGTTTCGATTCCTATCTCGAAGTCCATGCCGGCGCCGGTGGAACCGAGAGCCAGGACTGGGCGCAGATGCTCTTGCGCATGTACACGCGCTGGGCGGAGACCCACGGCTTCAAGGTCGAATTCCTCGAAGAATCCGAGGGCGAAGAGGCCGGCATCAAATCCGCGACCATCCAGGTCTCCGGCCACAATGCCTATGGCTGGCTGAAGACGGAAGCGGGCGTGCATCGCCTCGTGCGCATCTCGCCGTTCGATTCCAACGCGCGGCGGCACACCTCGTTCTCGAGCGTGCAGGTGTTTCCGGTCATCGACGACAGCATCAAGATCGACATCAAGGAATCCGACGTCCGCACCGACACCATGCGGTCGGGCGGCGCGGGCGGCCAGCACGTCAACAAGACCGAATCCGCAGTGCGGCTGACGCATATCCCGACCGGCGTTGCGGTGGTCTGTCAGGCCGGACGCTCCCAGCACAAGAACCGGGCGCAGGCCTGGGACATGCTGCGCGCGCGCCTTTACGAGATCGAGCTGAAAAAGCGCGAGGAGAAGGCCGCCGCCGACCAGGCCGCCAAGACCGATATCGGCTGGGGCCACCAGATCCGCTCCTACGTGCTCCAGCCCTATCAGATGGTGAAGGATCTGCGCACGGGCGTGCAGACCTCTGACACATCAGGCGTGCTCAACGGCGAGCTCGACGAATTCATGGCCGCGACCCTGGCGCAACGCGCCTTCGGCACCACCGGCGCCGATATCGAGGATGTGGACTGACCATGCCCCGGATCGCCTTCATCGGATTGGGGCGGATGGGTCATGGCATGGCGGGCCGCTATCTCGATGCGGGCTTGACGGTGACGCTGTGGAATCGCAGCAAGTCAAAAGCAGAAGACCTGGTCGCACGCGGCGCGACATGGGCGACCTCGCCTGAGGACGCCGCGATCGATGCCGACGCAGTCGTGACCATGGTTGCCGACGACGAGGCTTCGCGCGCGGTCTGGCTCGGGCCTGATGGCGCGGCGAAGACGGCCAAATCAGGCACCATCGCCATCGAATGCTCCACGGTTTCCTATGACCATGCGCGCGAGATGAGCCGCGAACTCAATGCGCGTGGCCTGATCTACATCGATTGCCCCGTGACGGGATTGCCGGATGCGGCCGCGAGCGGAAAGCTGACGCTGCTGGTTGGCGCGGATGCCGCCGACCTCGAACGCGCGCGCCCGTTCCTCGAACCGATCGGCTCGACGATCCGCCATTTCGGCGCGGTCGGCTCCGGCACGGTCTACAAGCTCATCAACAATCTCATGGGCGCGATCCAGATCGCCGGTCTGGCCGAGGGCCTTGCGATTGCCGAACAGGCCGGGCTCGACATGAAGCTGGTGCTCGACTCCATCCAGGCAGGGGTTGCCGCGAGCCCGCAGGTGCAGCGCCATTCCAAGCGCATGGTCGCCCGCGACTTCGGCGGCGCGACCTTCACCGCCGCGCTGCGGCACAAGGATGCCGCCTACGCCGTGAAGCTCGCCGAGAGCCTGCTCGTGGACAAGCCGTTGGTTGCCCGCGCCGCCGTCGAGGCTTACGCACAAGCGAAGGCTGTGATGCCCGACGAGGATGAAGGCAAGATGATCGAGCTGGTGTCGCGGCCGAAGAAGCCGTCTTAACTGGAATTGAGCAGGGCAGCCTCGATCGGAACGCTGTCTCGGCATTGCCCTCGTGGCTGTCGCGGCGACCGTTGTGGCCGATATCGTGGGGGATGCCCGCGTACGCCGATCCTCTTGAGCAGACTTGTAGCGGCTGGAAGCCGTTCCTCGCAATCGGGCCGCGCGTCGAGTAAATTCCGGCTCTCGCGTTTCATGCCGCGGAAAATCCTGCCGCTTGCCAGTCGCCGATCGCCTTGCGACACTCTCCCAAAACAACGATAGAAAATTGGGGAGAGACCAATGCCGGGTCGTCGCAAAAGCCTCGCTGCCCTCGCCATGCTTGCTGCCGGAGCGCTGGTCACGGTACCGGCCCTAGCGCAGAAAAAATACGATCCCGGCGCCAGCGACAGCGAAATCAAGATCGGCAACATCATGCCCTATAGCGGGCCGGCGTCGTCCTATGGCGTGATCGGCAAGACCGAGGCGGCGTTCTTCAAGATGATCAACGATCAGGGCGGCATCAACGGCCGCAAGATCAACTTCATCAGCTATGACGACGCCTATTCACCGCCGAAGGCGATCGAGCAGGCGCGCAAGCTGGTCGAGAGCGACGAGGTGCTGCTGATCTTTCAAGCGCTCGGCACGCCCTCGAATTCCGCGATCATGAAATACATGAACGCCAAGAAGGTGCCGCAGCTGTTCGTCGCCTCGGGCGGCACCAAGTTCGGCGACCCCAAGAACTTTCCGTGGACCATGGGCTTCCAGCCCAACTACCAGAGCGAGGGGCGAATCTACGCCAAATACATCAGGGACAATTTCCCTGACAGCAAGATCGCAGTGTTCTGGCAGAACGACGATGCCGGCAAGGACCAGTTCAAAGGCCTGAAGGACGGCCTCGGCGACAAGGCCAATATGATCATCGCGGACAAATCCTATGAGGTCGCCGATCCCTCGATCGACTCGCAGATCGTGGCCCTGCACGATTCCGGCGCCGACATCTTCTTCTCGTGGGCCGCGCCGAAGGGGTCGGCACAGGCGATCCGTAAAGTCGGCGAGCTCGGCTGGAAACCGAAGTTCTTTTTGGCCAACACCGCCTCGTCGATCGCCTCGGTGCTCAAGCCAGCCGGGCTGGACTATTCCAAAGGCATCATCTCGACCGCGTACCTGAAGGACCCGACCGATCCGACCTGGGACAAGGATCCGGCGGTGATCGCGTGGCGCGCCTTCATGGACAAGTATTACCCTGAGGGCGACAAGGCCAACGCCAACAATCTCTATGGCTACGTCGAGGCTGAGGCGATGGCGCAGGTCCTGAAGCAGTGCGGCGACAATCTCACGCGCGACAACGTGATGAAGCAGGCCGCGAACCTGAAGGATTTCCACACCGATCTGATGTTGCCCGGCATCAGCGTCAATACTTCGCCGGACGATTATTTCCCGATCGAGCAGATGCAGCTGATGCGCTTCAACGGGCAGGCCTGGGAGCTGTTCGGCGACGTCATCACCGGCGAGGTCGGCCACGAGCGCGGCCAGTAATCAGAGCTGTAGGCGTCTTCTGTTGCGGACTTAGCCTGCGCTGAGTCGCACGCCGGCGCGCAAGAATTTCTGCGGGTCGACGGCTTCGCCGTCGATGCGGGTCTCATAGTGCAGATGCGGGCCGGTCGAGCGGCCGGTCGAGCCGACGAGGCCGATGACCTGGCCGATCTTCACGATTTCGCCGACCTTGACGTTGATCTCGGAGAGATGGCCGTAGCGGGTCGACAATCCATTGCCGTGATCGACCTCGACCATGCGGCCATAACCGCCGGACCAGCCGGCCGAGACCACCTTGCCGTTGGCCGTCACGCGTGCGGGATCGCCGGTCGCGGCGCGGAAGTCGAGACCGGTATGCATCGCAGGGCGGCCGAGGAAGGGATCGCTGCGCACGCCGAAGCCGGAGGTGAATTCGACCTCACCGACGACGGGCTTGCGATAGGGCACCTGCGCCAGCGTGCGGTTGAGCCGGTCCATCTCGGCGCGGGTGACGTTGATGCGATAGAGCTGCTTCTCGAAAGGGCCGGCATTCGCGGTGAGCTTCACCGGCACGAACGGACCGCCCATCGGGGCTCGCGGCACGGCGGCTTCGAGACTGGCGAGGTTCAAACCGAGATCGCTGACGACGCCGCGCATCCGGCGCATCCGTGAATCCATGCCTTCCTCAACCGCGTTGAGCGCGGCGACCTGACGGCGCTCGACCTGATCGAGCGAGTTGGTGAGCCGGACCAGGACGTCGCCAAAACCCTGGTTCTTGGCGAATTGATTGACGGGCGGGGCCATCGCGCTCGGCGCCCGCGATTCGAGCCGCGCTTCGCGGTCGGGCGGCGCCACGAAGATGACGGTATCGCTGATCGGCGAGGGTTTTGGCGTGCCTTGCGTCGCCTGGTTCGCGTCGCCGCGCTGCGGCGCCGCGCGGGGAATCGATCCGGTCACGTCGGGCATGGCGCCCAGCGCCGTGGCCCGGGACTCCAGCGCCGCCTGGCGCTTCATGATCTGGTCGAGCTTCTGGTCGAACTGTTCCTGGTCGAGCAGCTGGCGGCTGGTGGTGCGGTCGACCTTGGCGCGCAACTCGGCGATGCGATCCTCATAGGCATATTGCATCTCGGCCTGGCGGGCGATCAGCCGGGTGAGGACATCGTCGCGGAAGGCGAAATAGGTGGCGGTCGCCGCCGACCACAGGCCGAGCAGAACGACGGTGCCGACCACGATCCAGAACACCACCGGCCCGAGCCGGACCTGCTTGCCGTGATGCACGATGGTGTAGGCGTCGTCCGCTGCGGGCAGGGGAATGGCAGGAGCTGCCGCAGGCGCGGAGCGGCGCGGAAACGGCCGTCCGTGGTCGTGCGGGTGATGCTGGGGGTACTGCGAATATTGGGCAGAACTTTTCGACATCGGCACTCCCGCGCCGGTCGGAACGGTTCCTTGCGGCCAAATTGCCGCAGCAATCTGGGCTGGTCATGGTTAATTTTCCGGAAACGGGAGCGCTCGATTTTAACGGGCTGGTTAAAGACTTCTTGCCGCTTCCAGCACCTCGTCAGCATGGCCGTCGACCCGGACGTTGCGCCAGACCTTGGCGATCTTGCCGTCGGCCCCGATCAGGACCGTGGTGCGAAGAATCCCGAGGAAGGTCTTGCCATACATCGATTTTTCGCCCCAGGCACCGTACGCCTCCAGCATCTCGTGCCGCTCGTCCGAGATCAGGGGGACTCCGAGGCCGTGCTTGTCGCGGAACTTCTCCTGGGCCTTCAACGGATCGGCCGAAATACCCAGTACGGCGGTGCCGGCAGACGTGAAGTCGCTCTTGAGCCGGGTGAAGTCGATGGCCTCGCGGGTGCAGCCGGGGGTGTCGGCGCGGGGGTAGAAGAACAGGACGAGCTTCTGGCCCGAGAAGTCCGCCGAGGTGACGACATCGCCGCCGTCACGAGGCAGGCGGAAGGCCGGCGCCTTCATGCCCGCGACGATCGGCTTTGCTGAACCGGACGAGACCGGGGCGGCTGGGTTGGAGGCCTTTTCAGAAGATTTTAACGATTTCGATGCGGCCTTATGTGATGTTGCCTTTGCGCCTGGCTTGTTTGATTTGCTGGCGGATGCCGCCTGTGTTTTCGCGCTGCGTGTTCGAGTCGATGCCCGTGTTTTCGGGGGCTTCTTTTTAGCGGTCGGACTGCCGGAGGGCGTTTTGGACGATTTCTTTCGGGATTTCTTGGACATACGCCTTCCTTTCGTCGCTTTCGGCGGGTCAACCAAAGCGGAATTGCAGCTCTCGTCCGGTGTGCCGGATTCGCGCCCTCGGCTGGGCAATTTTGGCGGCGACGGAGTATGGTTACAAGGAAATCCACGCACCACCCCACTGCTCGTTGAACGCGCTTCCGGGGCGAAATGACGAACAGCAGGAACATCGGAAGTATGGCGGCAATGCCGGGGCGGGGAGCTTCAATTCCCGTCGACGGCTGCGGTCCCGGCGGCGCTCAGTCCCATGACGGACGCCTGTATCGAGAGGCAATGGCAAGGAATACGTCGCCCCAGGATCACAATCGGGACTCGAATCGGCACGGTGGCAATCACGAGCAGCCGGAATGGGACGAGGCCGACTGGGATCAAGAGCAGGAAGAGGAGGCGGGGCATCGTGCACGCCGCCTGCTCTCGCGTTCCAGTTCGCGCTTCCGCCTCGGTGAGGGCTTCTCGGCGTTTCGGCGGGTCCTGCCGAGCGGACGCTGGGTTCGTAGGATTGGCGTTGTCGTCGGCGCCCTGATCGTCATCTTCGTCGGCTGTTTTGGCGCGCTGTGGTGGCGGCTCGGTGCCGGCCCAATCAATCTCGACATGGCGACGCCCTGGCTCGCCGCCGCCATCGAGGACAATATCGGTCACGGCAACACCGTGGAGGTCGGCGGCACCCAGATCGAGCGGGCCGGGCGGATCAGGGTCGCCGTGCGCATCCGCGACATCATCGTTCGCGATCATGATCATGCCATCGTCGCCAGCGCGCCGAAGGCCGAGGTGAGGCTGTCCGGTGTCGGGCTTCTCACCGGTCATCTGCGCGCCGAAAGCCTCAACCTGGTCGACGCCGAACTCGCGATCCGGATCGCACCCGACGGGACCGTCACCGTGTCCGCCGGCGATACGGCCAAACCGCTCGCCACCGGCGTTGCATCCAAGAAGGAAGCGGGCCTGCCGCCGACATTCCCGCGCAACGGCGTCCCGCCGCCGCCATTCGGGATGGCGCCCGCAACTCCGGACGCGCCTCAACCCGCCGCGCAGAGCGGTATCCTTCAGGGCCTCGACTGGCTCGACAGCCTGAGCATGACGGGCCTCGACGGCCAGAACCTCAACGAGATCGGCCTCAAGAACGGCAACCTGATCGTCGACGACCAGCAGCGCGGCAGCAAATGGACGTTTGAGAACATCACGCTCAGCCTGCGCCGGCCGAGCCATGGCGGCGTCACGCTCAGCCTCGGGGAAGAGGGGGCGAAGCCTTGGTCGTTACGCGCGACGATCGGACCGGCCGAGAATGGCGTGCGTTCGATCGATATCCGCGCCGACAAGCTCTCGACCTCCAACATCCTGCTCGCCCTGCGGGTGAAGGACCTGACCTATACGGCCGACCTGCCCCTGACCGGTGAGATGAAGGGCGAGCTCGGCCGCGACGGCGTCCCGACGTTCTTCCGCGGCAAGGTCATGATCGGCGCGGGCAACATCATCGACACCGATACGCCCGACTACCCGATGGCGATCGACTCCGCCGAGATCAACGTCGAGTGGGATGCAGGACGGCGGGTGCTGGTGGCACCGTTCAAGATCCTCTCGGGCGCCAATCGCCTGACGCTGCTGGCGCATCTGGAGCCGCCGAACGGCACCACCAATGATTGGCAACTCGGCTTCAGCGGCGGCTCGATCCTGCTCGGCGGTATCGACAACGAACCGCCGCTCGTCTTCAACCGCATCGCGATCGGCTTCCGCTTCGATACCGATCACAAGCGCCTGCTGCTGACGCAGGCCGATATCAGCAATGGCGAGATCGGCGTCGCCGGCACCGGCGCGATCGATTATTCAGGCGAGCCGCGCCTGACGCTCGGCTTTGCGGGAACGCCGATGTCGGCCTCGGCGCTGAAGCGGATGTGGCCGACGCTGGTGGTGCCGGAGTTGCGCCAATGGGTGATCGAGCGGATCGAGCGCGGCACGCTCCAGCGCATCGAGGTCGGCGTCAACTCGCCGACGCGCAATCTTCCGCGCAAGGGACCGCCCATTCCCGATGACGGCCTGTCGGTCAACATCGCGGCGAGCGGCGTCGCGGTCCGCCCTGTCGACGGCATGCCCGTCGTGCACGATGCCGACCTGAAGGCGCATGTGACCGGACGTACCGCTACCGTGAATATCGCCCAGGGCATTGCCGACACCCCTGCAGGCCGCAAGGTTACGATCTCCGATTTCGTGTTCGAGGTGCCTGACATGGCGCCGAAGCCGTCGCCTTCGCGGACGAGATTCCGCGTCGAGGGCCCGGTGCCCGCTGCGGCCGAGATGCTGTCCAGTGATCGGCTGAGCGATCTGTCGTCGACCGTGGTCGACCCCAACACCAGCAAGGGCACATTCACGGCGAACATCCAGCTCGGCCTGCCGGTGAAGGGCGAACTGACCAAGGCGGACACCACCTACGCCGTGACAGCCGATCTCAACGGTTTCAGCGCCGAAAAATTGGTGATGAACCAGAAGCTCGAAGCCAACAATCTCAAGATCGTCGCCAATAACCAGGGCTATCAGGTCAAGGGCGACGTCAAGATCAACGGGCAGCCGGCTTCGCTCGACTACCGCAAGGCGACCGATGGCGACGCGGACGTCAAGCTGCAGGCGACACTGGACGACGCGAGCCGTGCGCGCCTTGGCTTCGATCTCAGTCCCGCCGTCAGCGGGTCGGTTCCGATCAAGGTTTCGGGCAAGATTGCCGGCGGCCCCGACGCAACGACGAAGCTCGGCATCGAGGCCGACCTCACCTCGGTCAAGCTCGACAACATTCTTCCCGGCTGGGTCAAGCTGCCGGGCAAGTCGAGCAAGGCGACATTCAAGGTGGTGCCGACGGCACAATCGACGCGGCTCGAGGACATCGTCATCGAAGGCGGCGGCGCCTCGATCAAGGGCTCGCTCGAAGTCGACCCGAACGGCGACCTCATGAACGCGAACTTTCCGACCTATTCGCCGTCCGACGGGGACAAGACGTCGTTGAAGGTGGAGCGCGGCCAGGACGGCGTGGTCAGGGGCACGATGCGCGGCGATGTCTTCGACGGCCGCGGCTTCCTCAAGTCGGCGATCTCAGGCAATTCCAAGGACGACAGCAAGAGCAAGCTCAAGAACGTCGATTTCGACATCGACGTGAAGCTCGGCACCGTGATGGGGTTTAACGGCGAGACCATGCGCAGCGTCGATGCCAAGATGTCGAAGCGCAGCGGGGCGATCAAGGCTTTCTCGCTGAACGGCAGGATCGGTCAGAACACGCCGGTCGCTGCGGACTTGCGCGGCGGGCGCGCGCAAGGCAGCCGGGAGGTGATCTATCTTCAGACCAACGATGCCGGATCGCTGCTGAAGTTCACCGATATCTATACCAAGGCCGTCGGCGGCCAGATGGTGGTAGCCATGGAGCCGCCGACGTCGGAGCCGACCATGGCGCGGGAAGGTCTCATCAGCGTACGCGACTTCTCGGTGAAGGGTGAGGCGCAGCTTGAACGCGTCGCTGCAGGCGCGCCGAACGGCACCGGGAATGGTGTCTCCTTCAGCGCGCTCCGCGCCGAGTTCATCCGTCAGAACGGCGCGCTAACGGTCCGCGATGGCGTGGTCAAGGGCCCGATGATCGGCGCCACCATCGAGGGCTCGATCGATTATCCCGGCAACCAAGTGTGCATGAGCGGTACCTTCGTGCCGATGTACGGATTGAACAACATGTTCGGACAGATTCCGGTGCTCGGGTTGTTCTTGGGTGCTGGTGACAAGGAGGGACTGATCGGCGTGACCTACGAGGTCATCGGTACACCGGCGGCGCCCGTGATGCGCGTCAATCCGATCTCGGCGATATTTCCCGGCGTGACCCGGAAGATCATGGAGTTCAATACCGGCAAGCAGAACACGCCGATCGATGAGCTGCCGTCGTCGCAGTCCGCCGACAGCCCGACGGGATCGGCAAGACAATTGTCGAACGGTTGCAGCCTCGCGCGGCGCTAGCGCGGAGCTATCATCGGGACCGTCGGCGCTGTCCTGAAAAAAGGTCTTTGAATTTGGGAGGCTGACGGGACCGGCAATGAACCGATTCGTTCACCGCCTCATCATGTCCCTGCTGCTCGCAGCCGTCCTCGTTCTGATATGGAACGTGCTGGGCTCTCGCTGAAACGGCGCCGGCCAATGACCGGCGACGTCTCGTGACGTGGAAGTCGATTGCCTGCGCCTCAGCGCCGCGCGAAGGCGCCGCCCGGCGCGTCGCTCTCCTTGCCCATGACCGCATCGACGCTGAGCGCCCCGCCGCCCGCAGCCGCGAGGTAGAGGCAGGCAAAGCAGAACAGGATCGCGGCGGTGCCGTTGTTCAGCAGCGGCAGGAAAACCGGCGGGCCTTCCTTGGAAATGTGGAAGACGTGACCGAGGAAATAGGCGAAGGCCATTTCGCCGGAGAGGACGAAGGCCGACAGACGGGTGAACAGTCCGATCATCAGCGTCGCGCCAAGCACGAGCTCGATCAGGCCGGCCGTCCAGATCAGCGGTGGCGGATTCGCGAACATGGCCACCTGCGGAATGTGGAAGATCTTGGTCAGGCCGTACTGGAACAGCAACAGGCCGGTGATGAAGCGAAACAGGCTCAGGAGAACCGGTTCATAGCGAGAGAGATAGGGAAAGTTCATTGGGTTCGTGCCCTCCATCCAATGTTGCGACTAGGACCGCATTCGGTTCCGCCCTGCAAGCTGCGCCAGGTCAATTTGCGCTGACATTTTTGTCATGTCGGACAAAACACCGCACACTGGGATTTCAGCCGCGCACAATCAGCATTTTCTCTCCGTATACGCTTCGCGGCCGCCCGTAGTTCCCCGGTGACACGAATGAGTTCAGGTTACCCCTGGGAAACCTAGCGCCGCAAGGCGGGCACAATCAGAAATGGAATCATCCCGAGCACCACGCTCGCAAGTGCGAACACGAGCAGCGCGTTGTAGCCGTGGGTGGCGTCATGGATCAGGCCGCCGCTCCAGGAGCCGAAGGCCGAGCCCAGCCCGCTGCCGATCGAGATCGTGCCGTAAATGGTGCCGACGCGTTTGCCCCGGAAGATCTTCATCGCGGTCGCCGTGATCAGCGGACCGCGCGAGCCCATCATGCTGCCGAAGCAGACGACGAAGCCGGTGAGCAGGATGAGGTTTGGATAATACTGAAGCAGCCAGAGCAGGAAAATGCCGACGATCGAGATCGCGTAGCTGAGCAGCACGGACGGCCGGCGCCCGATCAGCCCGTCGAGCGCGGAGACACCGATCATGCCGAACACCAGCACGACGCCTGAAAAGCCCCACGCGGTCGCAGCCTGAAGCGGCGGGAAGCCGGCATCGATCAGGTAGGCCACGATCTGCGCAGCAATCGCGTACATGCCGACGGCGGTGAAGAAGAAGGTCGAGAACAGCGCCCAGAAGGCGTGATGGCGCATCGCGCTCAGCAACGTCCAACCGTTGTCGATGAAATCAGGATCGCTCTTCTTGGCGACATACGGCGAGCCGGCGGAGAACAGGCGCCAGGGCAGGAGCAGCAGCGGCAGCAGCAGGCCGAGGGCGGCCAGGCCGTAGACCTGATAGGTCTCGCGCCAGCCGAGGCGATCGATCAGGAGCTGCGAGGCCGGCAGCAGCGCCAGCACGCCACCCCCCATGGCCGAGTAGACCACCGCCATCGCCGTCGGCAGCTTTGGACCGAACCAGCGGCCGAGCAGAATCGAGTTCGGCACGTTGCCGATGAAGGCAACGCCGATGCCCACGCACAGCCCGATCGAGAGCTGGAATTGCCAGAGCGCTTGCGCATGGGCTGCGATGAGGAACGCCGAGCCCAGCAGCAACAGGCCGAGCGCATAGACGATGCGCGGTCCGGAATGATCGAACAGCCGCCCGACCAGCGGCGCGGTCAGTCCGCTGATCAGCGAGGTCAGCGAGTAGATCGAGACGACTTGGCCGCGGTCCCACCCGAAAGTTTCGGAGATCGGTTTGAGGAAGACTGTGAAGCTCTCGCTGAGGCCGCGGCCGAGCACTGCCAGGGTGAAGCACAACGCCAGCACGACAAGCGCGGTGCGCACCGCGCCTTGCGGTGTGCTTGCTTGTTGCCCAGCCGTTTCCCTGGTGGTCTTCTGATCCATTGGCCGTCAGGGAGCGCGCTTCGGCGCGCCCTGACAAGCATCAAAAGCACATACGCCTATGCAGGCCGGATGAGGACGTGCTTCTTCTTGCCGAAGGACAGCTTGATGACGCCCTCAGGCGTGAGGTTCGCGGCCGACAGCGCCAACTTCTCGTCGGTGACCGCGACGTCGTTGACGCGCAGGCCGCCGCCCTTGATCTGCCGCCGCGCTTCGCCATTGGAGGCAACGAGGCCCGCCTTGACGAAGGCGTTCAGCACGCCGAGGCCGCCGTCCAGCTCGCCGCGCGGAATTTCCACCGTCGGCAGGCTTTCGGCAAGTGCGCCTTCCTCGAACGTGCGGCGCGCAGTCTCGGCCGCTTCATTGGCGGCGTCGCGACCATGCAGCAGCGCGGTCGCTTCCGTCGCGAGCACCTTCTTGGCCTCGTTGATCTCGGAGCCGCCGAGCGCTTCGAGCTTCCTGATTTCGCTCATCGGGAGCGTCGTGAACAGCTTCAGGAATTTGCCGACGTCGGCGTCCTCGGTGTTGCGCCAGTACTGCCAGAAATCATAGGGCGGGAACTGGTCGGCATTGAGCCACACTGCGCCTTGCGCGGTCTTGCCCATCTTGGCTCCTGAGGCGGTCGTCAGCAGCGGCGTCGTCAACGCAAACAGCTGGTGCGTGCCCATGCGGCGGCCGAGATCGACGCCCATGATGATGTTGCCCCACTGGTCCGATCCCCCCATCTGCAGGTGACAGCCGGTGCGCTTGGCGAGCTCCACGAAATCGTAGGCCTGGCAAACCATGTAGTTGAACTCGATGAAGCTCATCTCCTGCTCGCGCTCGAGGCGCAGGCGCACGGAGTCCATCGTCAGCATGCGGTTGACGGAGAAATGCCTGCCGACGTCGCGCAGCATCTCGATCCAGTTCAGCTTGGTCAGCCACTCCGCATTGTCGAGCATGATGGCGTCGCTCTTGCCATCACCGTATTTCAGCACTTTTGCGAACACACCACGGATCGATTCCTTGTTGGCCTCGATCTCGGCTATCGTGCGCATCGCACGCGTCTCATCCTTGCCGGAGGGATCGCCGACCATGGTGGTGCCGCCGCCCATCAGCGTGATCGGCTTGTTGCCGGACTGCTGCAGCCAGTGCAGCATCATCATGGTCAGGTAGTTGCCGATATGCAGCGAACGGGCGGTGCAGTCGTAGCCGACATAGGCGATCGCCTCGCCCTTGGCGGCAAGGGCGTCGAGCCCCTCGAAATCGGAGCATTGGTGGATGAATCCACGCTCCTGCAGGGTGTTGAGGAAGTCCGATTTGAATGCAGTCATTTGTCGGCGAGCCTGACAATTCTTGGTTTACCGTTTTGGGGGCAATTTAACGGTGTTCGCCTGGAACTCGAATTGCCGCCACCACTTTGGCCTGTGGCATTATAAGATGTGTCCCTCTGGCACAAGATCGGCATGGCAGGGTGGGTCTCGAGGACGCTGATCCCATGATGTTGACGGCACTCGGTTTGATGAGCGGCACCTCACTGGACGGGGTCGACGTCGCGCTGATCGAAACCGATGGAAAGCAGGTACGGGCGTGCGGACCGTCAGGCTACCGGCCCTATAGCCCGGCCGAGCGCAATCTGCTGCGTCAGGCGCTCACCGAGGCCGCGAGTCTTTCGCAACGCGATGCCCGGCCGGGGATCCTGGCCGAGGCGGAGCGGGCGGTGACGCAGGCTCATGCGGAGGCGGTCGCCGCGTTCGTCGCCCAGAACCGGATGAAGCCGGAGGAGATCGACATCGTCGGTTTCCACGGTCAGACCGTCCTGCACCGGCCCGAGCGGAGGCTGACGGTCCAGATCGGCGATGCGCCGGCGCTGGCCAGGGCGATCCATATCCCCGTCATGCACGACTTCCGCGCCGCCGATGTCGAGGCCGGCGGGCAGGGCGCGCCGTTGGTGCCGGTCTATCACCGGGCGCTCGCCAATTCGCTGGAGCGCGAAGGGCCGATCGTCGTGGTCAATATCGGCGGCGTCTCCAACATCACCTATATCGACGGCAACGATACGCTGATCGCGTGCGACACCGGGCCCGGCAATGCGCTGCTCGACGATTTCATGTACCGCACCATGAACAAGGCGTTCGACGCCGAAGGCAAGTTCGCAGCACTCGGCAAGGCCGACCAGGCCTGGATCGCGCGGGCGCTGGAGTTGCCGTTCTTCGCGCTTCCCCCGCCGAAATCGCTCGATCGCAACGACTTTGCTGCATTGAAGCTCGGCGATATCGCGCCAGCCGACGGGGCGGCGACGCTCACCGCCTTCACGGCGGCCGCGATCGCCCGCATCATTCCCTTGTTGCCGCGGCGGCCGCGCAGCTGGATCGTTTGTGGCGGCGGCGCGCGCAACCTCACCATGCTGCGGATGCTGCGGGAGCAGGTCGGAACGGCCACCGTCGAGGCCGCCGAGACGCTCGGTTGGGCCTCCGATGCCATCGAGGCGCAAGCCTTCGGCTTCCTCGCCGCGCGCGGCCTCAAGGGCTTGCCGCTGTCCTATCCTGCCACCACGGGCGTGCCGATGCCGATGACGGGCGGGGTGATCGCGCGGCCTTGAGCACGGCGCGTTTGATGCAGATGCATTGATCTTGACGGGTATATGCAAATGCATCTATGTTGGATGCAGTTGCATTGAACCGCCGGGATCATCGCCATGACTTCTTCGCCTGAAACGCCCGCTCGACTGAAACTGATCAGCCACAAGCTTTGCCCTTACGTGCAGCGCGCGGTGATCGCGCTGACGGAGAAGGGCGTACCGTTCGAGCGCGTCGATATCGATCTCGCCAACAAGCCGGACTGGTTCGTGAAGATATCGCCGCTCGGCAAGGTGCCGGTGCTGGTGGTGACGACGGAGAAGGGCGAGGTCGCGTTGTTCGAGAGCAACGTGATCTGCGAGTACATCGAGGAGACGCAAGGCGGTGCGAAGCTGCACCCGGCCGACGCGTTGAAGCGGGCTGAGCACCGCGCCTGGATGGAGTTCGGCTCGGCGATCCTCGGCGATCTCTGGGGCCTTGAGACCACGACGGATCCGGGGACATTCGAAAGCAAGCGCCAGGCGCTCGCAGTGAAATTTGCGCGTGTCGAAGCCGCGCTTAGGGCAGGTCCGTTCTTCGCCGGCGAGGCATTTAGCCTTGTTGATGCCGTGTTCGCGCCCGTCTTCCGCTATTTCGATCTGTTCGACGAATTGACCGATCACGGCATCTTGCGCGATGTCGCGAAGGTGCGCGCCTGGCGTGCTGAGCTGGCGAAACGTCCCAGCGTGCGTACGGCGGTCGGCGCGGACTATCCAGAATTGCTGCGCGCATTCCTCGTGCGCCACGATGCGCATCTGCTCAAGCTCGCGGCCTGAGCGATGTCGGAATCCATGGCCTGGCTGATGCTGGTGATCGCCGGGGCGCTCGATGTCGGCTGGGCGATCTCGATGAAGTATGCGGAAGGTTACACGCGCGTCGGCTGGAGCATCGCCTCGTTCGTGCTGCTGGCCACCTTCGTCTTCCTGCTCGGACGTGCCTTGAAGTTGCTCGAGGTCGGCGTCGCCTATTCGGTGTGGACCGGCATCGGTGCGGCCGGCACCTTCGTCATCGGCGTCGTGCTGTTCGGCGAGGCCTTGAGCGCGATGAAGCTTGCGGGCATCGCGTTGGTGTTGATGGGCATCGTCGCGCTGAAGCTGGCCTAGAGCTCTGCAGCCATCTTCACCAGCGTCGCGATGGTGTTCATGTTGCGCGCGGTGCCGGTCTTGGCGGAGGGGATCGCGAGTTTGGACGTTCCCATGCCGTCGCCATAATGCACGTAGATCTCGCGGCGGCCGAGCTTGATCTCTTCGTTCTTCTGGCCGCGAATTCCGGCGAGCGCGTCCGCGGGCGGTGCCTTGTCCAGGAAGATCGCAACGGTCCGATTGGGTGGCGCTTTCGGAAACGGATTGGCGGCCAGAACCTCTGCCATCTCGGCAGCGCTGCGCACGAGCACGCCCACCTGCGCGCCGGCGTAGGCGTGCAGGCGCTTTTCCAGCGCGGCCTTGATCGCGAATTCTGATTTGCGGCTGGTGAAGACCACATTGCCGCTGGCGATGTAGGTGCGCACGGCACCAAAACCGAGCTCCTCGCACATCGCCTTGAGCTCAGTCATCGGCAGCTTGCCGGTACCTCCGACATTGACCGCGCGCAGCAGGGCCACGAACGCGGTCATCAGAGCATGATCCGGAAAGGTGTGAAGCGGTTTTCCGAATAGATCATGCTCAAACGAGAGTCTTACCGCACGTTGGCGAGGCGCATGTCGAGATACGCGGTGATGGTTTCCATCAGCGGTTCGAGCTTGGCGTCGAAGAAGTGATTGGCGCCGGGGATGACCTGCTGGTCGATCACGATGCCTTTCTGCGTCTTCAGCTTCTCGACAAGCGTGTTGACGTCCTTCGGCGGCACCACCGCGTCCTTCTCCCCGTGCACGATGAGCCCTGACGACGGGCAGGGCGCAAGGAACGAGAAGTCATAGAGGTTGGCCGGCGGCGCGATCGAGATGAAGCCTTCGACCTCGGGGCGGCGCATCAAAAGCTGCATGCCGATCCAGGCGCCGAAGGAGAACCCGGCGACCCAGCAGGCACGGGCCTCGGGGTTGATGGTCTGCGCCCAGTCGAGGGCTGCCGCCGCATCCGACAATTCGCCGGTGCCGTGATCGAACGAGCCCTGGCTGCGGCCGACGCCGCGGAAGTTGAAGCGCAGCACCGAGAAGCCGCGATGCGCGAAAGCGTAGTAGCACTGATACACGATCTGATGGTTCATCGTGCCGTGAAACTGCGGATGCGGATGCAGGATCATTGCAATCGGCGCGTTCTTCTGCTTGGCCGGGTGATAGCGGCCTTCGAGGCGGCCGGCGGGGCCGGTGAAAATAACTTCAGGCATCGATGATCTCTGGATTGATTTGCTGGAGAGCTGGCCTCGGCAATCAACCGATTGTGGCCCTCATCGACAGCGATGCCGACGAAAGCGCGAATGGAAGATGAGAAGGCGTGCGCCTCGCGGTGATGCGCTGACGGCGCACGGTGACTTGACGGTGCGCGTTCTAACATAGGCTGCGGGGCAAAAAGCAAGCATCTTCGACATCTGCCAATGTGCTCAAGAGCTTAGCCGCGGATCGAGGAGCCTCGGCTGTACCGATGGGGGTCGATCGACGGGATCGCCGGCCTCGTCTGTGCGAATTTAAGTCATTGAAATAACTAATTTTTATCGTCTTCCCTCCGGGGGCGCGAGCGATTCACGCAGGCGCGGTGCGGCCTCCGAGCGAGGCGACCGCAGACCGGTAGCGGCGGCTGCCGCCCAGCGTCCTGCCGTTGTCGAAGGTGAGCTCGAAATCCCCTGACGACTTGAACTCGATGCCGCTGACCCGGTCGAGATTGGCAAGCCGGGTCCGGTGCACGCGCACGATCGCGAAGCGGGCGAGCTCGCCTTCGGTCGCGGCAAGCGTGCCCCGGATCAGGTGCTGGGTGCCGTTCGCAAGGCAATATTCGATGTAGTTGCCGGCGGAGGCGACCCACAGGATGTCGCGCGGCCTGACGCGAATGCGGCTCGTGCCGTCGCGGAGCCAGATCAGATCGGGAGAAGACGGTTGCTCCTGCGGGATGGCAGGAATGGACAGGGCTTCTTGTGCGGCCTTGCGCAGTTCGCGGCGGCTTTCGAGCAGCCAGAGCGTTGCCCCAATCAGCAATGCAGTCACCCCATCCTTGCGGGACTCGTAGAGAACGGACGTCAGCGAGAAATGGAAGTCGTAGCTGCTGCCCGCGAGCCAGAGCAGGAATTTCCGCAGACCCACCATGCCGGCGATGTGGAGGGCCGAGAAGCCGAGCAGAGCGGCCGCAGCGATTCCGATCCGCCTCGCCAGCCCCTTCGTTCCGCGCATGTACCGGACCGACAGCATCAGGATCGGCACCAGCACCAGAATGATGACGATGCTCGTCATCTCCCAGAACAGGCGCTGGCCGATATTGGCGGTGTCGCCGCGCCAGGCGGCGTCCTGTGCGCCGGAGAGCGCATTGACGATGCCGATGACGAGCGCGATGGCGGCGATCGCCGCGAACATCATCCAGTCGCTGCCGATCAAGCGCGACCAAGCGCTCGTCCCTGCCAACGATGCCTCGTCCCCGCGGGTCCGGTTCCGATCCCAAACCGTCTCGGCGGGCTCTGTTTCCGGCGCATTTTGGCCGTCAGCCATGGCCGCAAAACCGCTGATGTCCAGACGTCCAGGAGAAGAAACTCATATTTGCACCACGACAAGCATCGAATCCGGAACGACGCACCGATCTGGACTGCGTGCGGATTTTAGCCTTCGCCCTGCCGATCTTCTACCAGGCCGGCGTGCTCTACGCCTGCTCGCGCTGTCGTCGGTGCGCGCCGAGGCGCGCGCAGCAACTGCCGGCCTGATCTGCGGCGGCGCTCGATTGGCACGATGCCAAAAGGTGCTAAGAGGGCGCCATGCCAAGCCGCGTCTATCTCGACTGGAATGCGACCACACCGCTGCGCGCCGAGGCGCGCGCAGCGATGCTGGCCGCTGGCGAGCTGATCGGCAATCCGTCCTCGGTCCATGCCGAGGGGCGGGAGGCGCGGCGGCTGGTCGAGGAGGCGCGGGCCATGCTGGCGGCGGCCGTGGGCGCGCTGCCGCGGAACGTCGTCTTCACCTCCGCCGGGACCGAGGCCAATGCGCTGGCGCTCTCACCGGGCCTGCGCGGCCGTTCGGGCGGTCCGGTGCAGCGGCTCCTGGTCTCCGCGGTCGAGCACGCCTCGGTGCTGGCCGGCGGCCGGTTTCCGGCAGAGAGCGTCAGCCAGATCAGGGTCACCCGTTCCGGCATCGTCGATCTCGACCACCTCCGGGAGCTGCTTGCCGATGGCCCGCCGGCGCTGGTCTCGATCATGGCGGCCAACAATGAGACCGGTGCGCTCCAGCCCGTCGCGGAGGCGGCTGGCATCGTCCATGAGGCCGATGGCCTCCTGCACGTCGACGCGATCCAGGCGCTGGGCAAGATTGCGTTCAGTATTAATGAGGTCGGCGCGGACCTTGCGACTTTTTCCGCGCACAAGATCGGGGGACCCAAGGGCGTCGGCGCATTGGTCGTGGCCGAGGGGCTCGGCGGACTGGAGCCGCTGGTGCGGGGCGGCGGACAGGAGCTCGGCCGGCGGGCGGGAACCGAGAATGTTGCCGGGATAGCGGGCTTCGGGGCCGCGGTGAAAGCCGCCCTTCAGGCTCTGCATGATGATGCGGAACGCATGGCAAGCCTAAGAGATCGCTTGGGAAATGGTATTCGGGCGGTCGCGGGGGGAACGCTCTTCGCTGAAGACGTGAAGAGGTTGCCTAACACCGTCTTGTTCACCGCGCCAGGGCTCAAGGCCGAGACTGCGGTGATCGGCTTCGACCTCGAGGGGATCGCGGTATCCTCGGGCTCGGCCTGCTCCTCGGGGAAGGTCCAGCCCTCTCACGTGCTTTCCGCGATGGGGTTCGATCCCGCGGTGGCCCAGGGAGCAGTGCGCCTCAGTCTGGGCTGGTCCACGGAACCCGAGGAAATCAATCGAGCCTTGGAGGCTTGGCGAAAGCTCGGTAATACCCTACTTAAGGGCTAAGCGACGAAACACGGCTTGAACGGTTCTAAGCCCGTGCTTTCCGCCAATAAACATCGTAATACTCGTCCGAGTTTGATCCACCGCGGTCCTTGAAACCGCGAGCGGAGGATAGAATGCCAGCCGTGCAAGAGACGGTCGAGCGCGTGAAGCGCATCGACGTCGATCAGTACCGTTATGGGTTTGAGACCCTGATCGAGTCCGACAAGGCCCCCAAGGGGCTGTCGGAAGAGACCGTCAAATTCATCTCCCAGAAGAAGAATGAGCCCGCCTGGATGCTCCAGTGGCGGCTCGAGGCCTATCGGCGCTGGCTGACCATGCAGGAGCCGACCTGGGCGCGCGTCGACTATCCCAGGATCGACTTCCAGGATCTCTATTATTACGCGGCGCCGAAGCCGAAGAAGACGGTCACCTCGCTCGACGAGATCGACCCCGAAATCCTGAAGACCTACGAGAAGCTCGGCATTCCCTTGCGGGAAGTTGCCATGCTCGAAGGCGTCGAGCCGAAGGTGGGCGAGGAAGATCCCGCCCGCCGCAAGATCGCGGTGGACGCTGTCTTCGATTCGGTCTCGGTTGCGACCACGTTCAAGGCGGAGCTGAAGAAGGCCGGCGTGATCTTTATGCCGATCTCGGAGGCAATCCGCGAGCACCCTGAGCTGGTGCAGAAGTACCTGGGCTCGGTGGTTCCGACCTCGGACAATTTCTACGCGACGCTCAATTCGGCGGTGTTCTCCGACGGCTCGTTCGTCTACGTGCCGCCGGGCGTGCGTTGCCCGATGGAGCTGTCGACCTATTTCCGCATCAACGAGCGCAACACCGGCCAGTTCGAGCGCACCCTGATCATCGCCGACAAGGGCGCTTACGTCTCCTATCTCGAGGGCTGCACCGCGCCGCAGCGCGACGAGAATCAGTTGCACGCCGCCGTGGTCGAGCTCGTCGCCCATGACGACGCCGAGATCAAGTATTCGACGGTACAGAACTGGTATCCGGGCAATTCCGAAGGCAAGGGCGGCATCTACAATTTCGTCACCAAGCGTGGCGACTGCCGCGGCAACAATTCCAAGATCTCCTGGACCCAGGTCGAGACAGGTTCGGCGATCACCTGGAAATATCCGAGCTGCATCCTGCGCGGCGACAACTCCCGCGGCGAGTTCTACTCGATCGCGATCTCGAACGGCTTCCAGCAGGTCGACTCGGGCACCAAGATGATCCATCTCGGCAAGAACACGTCGAGCCGCATCATCTCCAAGGGCATCGCCGCCGGCCAGTCGCAGAACACCTATCGCGGCCTCGTCACCGCGCATCGCAAGGCGACCGGCGCGCGTAACTTCACGGCCTGCGATTCCCTGCTGATCGGCGACAAATGCGGCGCGCACACCGTGCCGTATATCGAGGCCAAGAACTCTTCGGCGACGTTCGAGCACGAGGCGACGACCTCGAAGATCTCCGAGGACGTGCTGTTCTATTGCATCCAGCGCGGGCTTAGCCAGGAAGAGGCGGTCGGCCTCGTCGTCAATGGCTTCGTCAAGGACGTGCTGCAGCAACTGCCGATGGAGTTCGCGGTGGAAGCGCAGAAGCTGATCTCGATCTCGCTCGAAGGATCGGTCGGCTGATTGCCGACCCCGGCGGTGCGCTGAGGCGCTCCAACATCATCTGAATGAACTGGATACCAAGATGGCTTTGCTTGAAGTGAAAGACCTGAAGGTTCGTGTCGAGGAGCGTGAGATCCTCCACGGGCTGACGCTGACCGTGAACGAGGGCGAGGTGCACGCGATCATGGGGCCGAACGGCTCCGGCAAGTCGACGCTCTCGCACGTCATCGCCGGCAAGCCCGGCTACGAGGTCACCGATGGCCAGATCCTGTTCAAGGGCGAGGACCTGCTGGAGATGGCCCCCGAGGAGCGCGCCGCCAAGGGCGTGTTCCTGGCGTTCCAGTATCCGGTCGAGATTCCCGGCGTCGCCACCATGACCTTCCTGCGCACCGCGCTGAACGCGCAGCGCAAGGCCCGCGGCGAGAGCGAATATTCGACGCCGGACTTTCTGAAGAAGGTCCGCGAAGTCGCGAAGTCGCTGAATATCCCGCAGGACATGCTCAAGCGCGGCGTCAACGTCGGTTTTTCCGGCGGCGAGAAGAAGCGCAACGAGGTGCTGCAGATGGCGCTGTTCGAGCCGAGCCTGTGCATCCTCGACGAGATGGATTCCGGCCTCGACATTGACGCGCTGCGCATCGCCGCCGACGGCGTCAACGCGCTGCATTCGCCGAAGCGCGCGATGGTCGTCATCACCCACTATCAGCGGCTCCTGAACTACATCGTGCCCGACATCGTGCACGTGATGTCGAAGGGCCGTGTCGTGAAAAGCGGCGGCAAGGAACTGGCGCTGGAGCTGGAAGCGTCCGGCTACACCCAGTTCGAGGATGCCGCGTAAGGAATTTTGCGATGAACGTTGCTGTGGCAAAGACCGGAAGCGGCCGCGCGGTGAGCGATCTGTTCGCCAGCGCCGGAGGCCGCCTGCCGGGTTCGCCCGATGTGGCAGCAGTGCGCCGCGAGGCGTTCGAGAGATACGAGCGTCTCGGCCTCCCGCACCGCCGTATCGAGGAATGGAAGTACACCGATCTCCGTGCCCTGGTCGGCGAGGTGCTGCCGCTCGCGGCCAGCCCCGATGCCGCTGCATTGAAGCGCGCTGCGGAGGCGGTGAGGGCGAATGCGATCGCGGGCGCCCGCAAGCTGGTGCTGGTCGACGGCGTGTTCGTACCCGACCTTTCCGATGTCGCGGTGCTTGCCTCCGAGATGAGCGTCAAGACTCTGCGTGAGGTGCTGGAGAACGAGGCCAATCCTGCCGCGGGCGATCTGCTCCAGACCACATCGAGCGATGCCGTGATCTCGCTGAATGCGGCGATGGCGACCGATGGCGTCGTTGTGTCGATCTTAGATGGCGCGCAGTCGTCCGCGCCGATCCAGATCATTCACGTCGCAACGGCAGCGTCCGCATCCGCGTTCACCCGCTCGCACCTGCGCATCGGCAAGGGCGTTCGTGCCACCATCATCGAAAGCTTCGTCGCGGCTGGGAAGGCGATGGCCTACCAGGTCAGTGACGCTGTCATCCTCTGGATCGGCGACGACGCCGACGTCGCGCATATCCGCCTGATGGACGATGCGCCTGACGCGGTGAACGTCTCGTCCCACTTCGTCACCGTCGGCGCCAATGTGAAGCTGAATTTCTTCAACATGACCACAGGCGCGGCGGTCAGCCGCTTGCAGGGTTTCGTCACTCTGGCAGGCGAGGGCAGCGAGCTCTCCGCCAACGGCGTCAACCTGTTGCAGAAGACCGAGCATGGCGACACCACGCTGGTGGTCGACCATGCGGTGCCGAATTGCGTCAGCCGCGAAGTGTTCCGTGCCGTGATCGACGACCGCGCCCATTCGGTGTTCCAGGGCCGCATCATCGTTCGCCCCGACGCGCAGAAGACCGACGGCAAGATGATGACGCGGGCGCTGCTGCTCTCGGACGAAGCCGAGGCCGACAACAAGCCGGAGCTCGAGATCTTCGCCGACGACGTCTCCTGCGGTCACGGCGCCACCGCCGGCGCGCTCGACGACAGCCTGCTGTTCTATCTCAAGGCCAGAGGCCTGCCCGAGAAGCAAGCCCAGGCGCTGCTGATTCAGGCGTTTGTCGGCGAAGCGATCGAGCAGATCGCCGACGACGGACTGCGCGAGCATGTGATCGGCATTGCCGAGCGCTGGCTGGAGCGGCGGTCATGAGCACGCATCCCGCAGTCAAGAACGGCGCCTACGACGTCGGGCGCGTGCGCCGGGACTTTCCGGCGCTTAGCCTGCAGGTCTACGGCAAGAATCTGGTCTATCTCGACAACGCGGCTTCGGCGCAGAAGCCGAGCGCCGTGCTCGAGCGCATGACGCAGGCCTACACTAGCGAATACGCCAACGTGCATCGTGGCCTGCATTATCTCGCGAACGCTGCGACCGAGGCCTATGAGGGCGGCCGCACCAAGGCGGCGCAGTTCATCAATGCGCCCCGGCCTGAGGAAGTGATCTTCACCCGCAACGCGACGGAAGCGATCAATCTGGTTGCCTCCTCATGGGGCGGCCCGAACATCAAGGAGGGCGACGAGATCGTCCTCTCGATCATGGAGCACCACTCCAACATCGTTCCCTGGCATTTTCTTCGGGAGCGGCAGGGTGCCGTGATCAAATGGGCGCCTGTTGACGACGAGGGCAATTTCCTCATCGACGAGTTCGAGAAGCTGCTGACATCGAAGACCAAGCTGGTCGCGATCACGCAGATGTCGAATGCGCTCGGCACCATCGTTCCGGTCAAGGACGTCGTGAAGATCGCACACGCCCGCGGCATCCCCGTGCTGGTCGACGGCAGCCAGGGCGCCGTGCATCTGCCTGTCGACGTCCAGGACATCGGCTGCGATTTCTACGTCTTCACCGGCCACAAGGTCTACGGTCCGACCGGCATCGGCGTGCTCTGGGCCAAGTACGATCACCTCGTGGCGATGCGCCCCTTCAACGGCGGCGGCGAGATGATTCGCGAGGTCTCGCGCGAGATCGTCACCTATGGCGATCCCCCGCACAAGTTCGAGGCCGGCACGCCCGCGATCGTCGAGGCCGTGGGCCTCGGGGCTGCCATCGACTACGTCAATTCGATCGGCAAGGAGCGCATCGCTGCGCACGAGGCCGATCTCACCGCCTACGCCCAGGAGCGCTTGCGCGAGATCAACTCGCTGCGGCTGATCGGCACGGCCCGGGGCAAGGGCCCGGTGATCTCCTTCGAGCTGAAGGGCGCGCATGCTCACGACGTCGCTACCGTGATCGACCGCCAGGGCATCGCCGTGCGCGCCGGCACCCATTGCGTGATGCCGCTTTTAGAGCGGTTCAACGTGACGGCCACCTGCCGGGCCTCGTTCGGCATGTACAATACGCGGGAAGAAGTCGATCATCTGGCACAGGCGCTGCTCAAGGCGCGGGATTTGTTCGCATGAGTGACACGGCCGAAATCAAAGCCAATCCGATGGAGACCCATTCGGCGCTGCCGCCGGACGAGACCGAACGGCTGACGCGCGAGATCATCGCCGGCCTCAAGACCGTGTTCGATCCGGAAATCCCGGCCGACATCTACGAGCTCGGCCTGATCTACAAGGTCGAGATCAAGGATGACCGTTCCGTGGACGTCCAGATGACGCTGACGACGCCGAATTGTCCGGCCGCCGGCGAGCTGCCGACCATGGTCGAGAATGCCGTCGCCAGCGTCCCCGGCGTCGGCGTGGTCGACGTCAAGGTGGTCTGGGAGCCGGCCTGGACACCGGAACGCATGAGCGACGAGGCGCGCCTCGTCCTCAACATGTGGTGACGCGTAAACTCGACATTGAATTCGTTCCGCAACGGACCACATCACTGACATGACACAGATATCGTCCGGCTCGACGCCAGCATCCACTCCGAAGCCGCGGCGTCCGCGCCCGCAGGTGATGCGATTGACGGATGCCGCAGCGCAACGCATCAGCGAGCTGACCCAGCGCGCCGATTCCGAGATCGTCGGCCTGCGCGTCGGCGTGAAGAACGGCGGCTGCGCCGGCCAGTCCTACACGGTCGAATACGCCCACGAGATCCGTCCGACCGACGAGGTGGTCGAAGACAAGGGCGTCAAGATCCTGGTCGACCCCAAGGCCGTGCTGTTCCTGCTCGGCACCGAGATGGACTACAAGGCCGACAAGATGCAGGCCCAGTTCGTCTTCAACAATCCCAACCAGATCTCCGCCTGCGGCTGCGGCGAGTCGGTCGAGCTGCGCCCGGCCAAGATCGACGGGTAAGCCCGGCTTTCACGAAGCCCACGCTGTCGTCCTGGCGAACGCCAGGACCCATTCCGCGTGATCTCTCGGTGATGGGCGGTGCCAGTACCAACAGTCTTCGCTAAACTCCTCCCTGTGGTAACGGGTCCTGGCGTTCGCCAGGACGACGCTGGGAGCGAGTTCGGCCATGGACCGCGAATTCCTGATCGACCTGTTTGCCGATTTCGGCCCGGTCGCCATCCGAAAGATGTTCTCCGGCTACGGCATTTCGGCCGATGGCATCAACTTTGCGCTCGCCTTGCGCGCCGGCCTGTTCTTCCGCGCAGACGAAACGACCATTCCGGACTTCGAAGCTGAAGGCTCTCAGCCGTTCCAATATTCGACCCGCGCCAAAACCGTGCTGGTGAATTCCTACTGGGAGCTGCCGGCGCGGCTGTTCGACGATTCCGAGGAGCTGGCGCGATGGGCGAGGGCGGCGCTGGCCGCAGCGCAGCGCGCCAAGGTGAAGAAGCGGCCGAAGGCGAAGCGAGCAGCGAAGAAGGCCGTGAGCAAGCCGGCGAAGAAAGTCACCAAGCCCGCGAAAGCGCCGGACATGGCGACCAGAAGGGCGCCGGCGCGCAAGGGCGCCAAGCGCAAGGCTTGAGGATCACTCCATGGCCTTGGTCAGGCCAACCCGCATGTCCTTGGCCACGAAGACGCAGGTGTCGTCGGCAAGGGACACGCCCGTCGGCAATTCCGAGCACGAGCTTGCCGCGGCGGACCAATCGCATCGCGACCTCGTAGCGCACGGACCGGGTCTGTGGTGTGATGGCGCCTGTGACCTCGACCTCACCGACGCCGATGGCGCGGCCTTTGCCTGGTGAGCCGGACCAGCCGAGCCAGTATCCGACCATCTGCCACATCGCATCCAGGCCCAGACTTCCCGGCATCATTGCATCACCGCGATAGTGGCAATCGAAGAACCAGTGGTCCGGCACAATGTCGAGCTCGCCCGCGATATGGCCCTTGCCGTATTCGCCGCCATCCAGGCTGATCTCGGTAATGCGGTCCATCATCAGCATCGGCGGTGCCGGCAATTGCGCATTGCCCGGGCCGAAATAACCGCCTTCGCTCGATCTCAGCAGCTCGTCCTTGGTGTAGGACGGTTGTGGCGCGTGAAAATCATGCGGATTGGGCACGACGAGAAATCCTCATGCGATCTGGCGAGGAAGATGTCGTTCGTCAGGTTGGAATGTCAAGCGGCGCCGGATCTCGCGGCCCGTGTCACGCCACCCGGTTGTGCGTCTCGATCGCGTATTCCGGGTCGACTTCGCAGATCACACGGTTACGGCCGTTGCGCTTGGCCGCGTAGAGACAGGAGTCCGCACGATCGATCAACGTTTCGGTGTCGTCACCCTGCTTCAGCATGGAGACGCCGACGGAGATGGTGACGCGGCCGAGGATCTCGCCGGTCGATTTCTTCTTCAATTCCTTCGCCATCACGGCGCGGCGGATATGGTCGGCGACGGTGAGGGCCTGGCGCAGCGCGGTGTTGGGCAGCACGACCGCGAATTCCTCGCCGCCATAGCGCGCGGTGATGTCCTGGCCCTTGATTGTCTGCTTCAGCGACAGGCCGACGAGCCGGAGCACCTGGTCGCCCGTGAGATGACCGTAGGAATCGTTGAACGACTTGAAATGGTCGATGTCGAACAGCAGCAGCGACAGCGGCTCGCCGCTCGCAAGCGCGCTCTGCACCGCCATGCCGATCATGCGGTCGAAATATTTGCGGTTGCCGAGCCCGGTCAGCGGGTCGGTCAGGCTCTCGGCGCGGATCGCTTCCAAGCTCTGCTGGAGATTGCTGATCTCGCTCTTCGACAGCGTCAGCCGGTCTTCCAGCGCCTTGTTGGTCTCGCGCATCTCGCTGGTCGAGCGCAGCAGCGCTTCGACGATCATCTTGATCTGCTCGGGCTTGCTGGACGAGGACAGTTTTTTCGTCGCGTCCGAGAGGCTGGCGTCGTAGGCGGCGGCCATGCCGAGCGCCTCGCTCAGCCCCCTCGTCACATCGTCGATCTCGGCGATGACGCGCGCACCGACCTTGTCGATACGGTCCGTCGTTTTGATGTGGGAGAGATAGGTGTCGTAGATCTGCTCGAGATCGGCTTCGGACAGCTTGCCGTTGCGTGCCAGCGTCTCGTTGATGATCTTGTTAAGCGGTGCGTTGTGGCCGGTCGCGTAGACGTACCAGATCTCGTAATTGCGGGGAATCGCGGTTTGCTTCAGCGACCGGATCTGACCGAGCGCCACCTCGGCGAACGCCATCGAGCGTTCGTGTTCATCGAGCACCTTGACCACCGAACATACCCCACACAGCGATCCGTGCGCCACCGGCCGCAGCAATGCTTAAATTATGCTCGTAGGTTAGCGGACGATCGTGAATGGTCGGTAAACGACCGAGCATTCAACCCAGGCGTGTATCGTGGTTTCAGGCCCCGGCGGGGGAGCGCACCGGTCGAAGCAGAAACGCCGGGAGATGCGAGTGATCGCCGGGCTCGGTGTCGACCTCGCGTTGGCGGCGTGGTTCGGGGCGGCCGATCGACGGCACGTGCGAATTGTTGGCCTGCTGGCGCGATCCTCCGCGCGGCTCGGATGACTGCCTTGCTTCGCGCGGAGGTCTTGCCTCGCGCGCGGGCCGTGCTTCCGCAGAGGACCTTGTTCCTTCCGACGACGGCATTGCCTCCGAGGCGTGTCGCGGCTCGTGGCTGCGTTCACGGTCGCGGCCGCGCTGCGGCTTGCCGCGTCCGCCGCGGGAACGTTCACGATCGCGACTGCGCGCTTCGCGCGGACGGTCGCTCCGCTCCGCCGACTCCGCAGGCACTTCGAAATCGCCCTCGGCGCGGGGAATGCTCTGGCCGATCAGCTTTTCGATCGCGACCATCGACTTCTGGTCGAGCGGCGTGACGATCGAGATCGCGGTGCCGGTGCGGCCTGCGCGGCCGGTGCGGCCAACACGATGGACGTAGTCGTCGGGATGGTGCGGGACGTCGAAATTGAAGACGTGGCTGACCTCGGGAATGTCGAGGCCGCGGGCGGCAACGTCGGAGGCGACCAGCAACGGGAGCTCGCCCTTGCGGAACTGTTCGAGCGCCGCCATGCGGGCCGGCTGGTCCATGTCGCCGTGCAGCGCGCCGACGCTGAAGCCGTGTTTCTGCAGCGATTTGTGAACGATCGCGACTTCGCGCTTGCGATTGCAGAAGATAATCGCGTTCTTGAGATCCTTGGCCTCGCGCAGCAACCTGCGGAGAAGCTCGCGCTTCTCGTGGGCCTCGCGCCCGGCGGGAACCTGGGACTGCGTGACGGTGACGGCGGTGGTGGCGGGCTTGGAGACCTCGACCTTCTGCGGATTGTGCAGGAAGGCCTCCGTGATGCGCCGGATTTCCGGCGGCATCGTCGCGGTGAAGAAAAGGGTCTGCCGCGTGAAGGGAACGAGCTTGCAGATGCGCTCGATGTCGGGAATGAAGCCCATGTCGAGCATGCGGTCGGCTTCGTCGATCACGAGCAGCTCGACGCCCGTGAGCAGCAGGCCGCCGCGCTCGGTATGGTCGAGCAGGCGGCCGGGGGTGGCGATCAGCACGTCGACACCGCGGGTCAGCTTGGCATCCTGGTCACCGAAGGAGACGCCGCCGATCAGCAGCGCGACGTTGAGTTTCTGGCCGGCCCCGTAACGGTCGAAGTTTTCCTTCACCTGAGCCGCGAGCTCGCGGGTCGGCTCGAGGATCAGCGTGCGCGGCATGCGTGCGCGGGCGCGACCCTTTTCGAGAATGGTGAGCATCGGCAGCACGAAGGCCGCGGTCTTGCCGGTGCCGGTCTGGGCGATGCCGAGCACATCCTTGCGTGCAAGGACGTGGGGGATCGCCTGTTCCTGAATGGGAGTGGGGGTGGTGTAACCGGTGGCCGCCACTGCGGCGAGGACTTTTTCGGACAGTCCGAGATTGGAAAAGGACATTGAGCCTCTGGTCGAAACCGCCGTTCGGAATCGAGAGTAAAAAGGCTGTCGCGTTCCACCCCGAAACGGCGCGCTCTCAAAGAAGCTGGGGGTGCTGACTCACGCGAACAAAGCGCCAGGCTCAGGAATCGCTTTTCGATCTGAGCCGCGTCGACCCGGAACATAGGGTGGAATCGGCCAAAGTCAATGGAGCAGGCGCGGGAAGGTCCTTAAAACCTTAAGGTTTTTGGACAAATACGGGCTGAAACTCGGCTTTTCGCCGCGCCGGCCGGCCCGGTGGTTAGCATGACCCTGCAGCCTGGGCCCGGAAATCACCGGGCGCCATGCCGTAGGCGGCATTGAAGACCCGGTAATAGGTCGCCAGGCTCTCAAAACCGCAGGCCTTGGCGATGTCGGCAATCAGCCGCTCCGGCGCTTCGCGCATCAGCCGTCGGCTTTGCTTCAACCGCTCTTCGGTCACGGTCTGGGAGAAGCTGCGCTCCGCGACCTCGAACAGCATGTGCAGGTGCCGGACGGAGACGCCGAGCAGGTCGGCCACCCGGGCCGGCGCCAGATCGGGGTCCTGCAAATTATGCGCGATCAGGCGCCGGGCCAGCGACAGGCGGGCGGTCCGGAGCGCGGCCTGTCCGCGCCGGCTGCCCGGCCTGACGATGCCGCGCTCGATCAGCGCGAGATGTCCCAGCGCCTGTACCAGCGGGATCGCGTCGGACGATCCCTCATTGGCAGCAGCCTCGCGGAGATCGGCAAAGCAGGCATCGAGCAGGGAAGCCAGAGCGGGATCGTTGAACGGTTTCGGCGCAAGCTCGCGCATGCGCTTGTCCTGGGTTGCAAGCCCGCTGACCGGGATCTTCAGGATCCGCAGGTGAAAGCCGGCATGGCCCAGTGGTTTGGTGCGGTAGGTGAGGTCCGTATGGCTGGTGGCGAAACTGCCATTGGCAATGGCGAAATCGCTGGAGCGCATGCCGCCGAACCAGCCACCACCGCCGAGCTGCTGGTAGACGCAGATGCTGTCACCCGGTGCGTGGCCGATGTCGGCCTGGCTCCGTTCGACCGCATAGGCCGAGGCCTTCAGCTCGACCAGGGCGCCATTGCCGACCTGGCCCAGCGAGAATTCACCGTAGAAGTCGCCCCGCCGTTCACGCTCGAGTTCCGCGGTGACGCCGAACAAGCCCTTCGCCCGGACCTCGCGCCAATAGTCGAAACGGTCCTGCGGCTCGACCTCGTCGGTGCACCAGCGATACACGGCAGCCCTCGTCTCGAACGGAATTGCCTCCAAGAAAAAGCAGATTCCGGCGGAATCTGCCATAGGCCAGATGGCGCAGCTGCTGGGACGGGCCGGTTGAACCGCCGTTGTGGCTGAGCCGACTATCACATCGACGGGGGCGGGCTTCCGGATCGCAGCCGATCGGGAGCCGCTCTCAAGGGGGAACATCGAGATGACGCGTCGGGTTTTCAGAATTTTGGCAGCGATTGCCGTTGCGGCGAGCCTCGGCACTTTCGTTGACGCCGCCCACGCCGAAAAGCGCGTCGCGCTCGTCGTCGGCAACAACGACTACAAAAACGTTCCAAAGCTCCAGAAAGCCGTCAACGATGCCCGCACCATGGGCGACACGCTGAAGCAGCTCGGCTTCCAGGTAATGGTCGCCGAGAACCAGAACCGTCAGCAGTTCGCCGAGACGCTGCTGGCGTTCGACCGCGCGATCGAGCCCGGCGACACCGCCTTCTTCTTCTATGCAGGCCACGGATTCGAGATCGCGGGTCAGAATTATCTGCTGCCGACCGATGTCCCGGCGGCAACCGAAGGCCAGGAAGAGCTGGTGCGCGACGCCTCCATTCTCGCCGATCGCGTCGTCGAGCGTCTCCAGAACAAGAAGGCGCGCACCTCGATCCTCGTGTTCGACGCCTGCCGCAACAATCCGTTCGAACGATCAGGCACGCGTGCGGTCGCCGGCGGTGGCGGGCTTGCGCCGATGACACAGCTTCCTGAGGGCGTGTTCTCGGTGTTCTCGGCCGGGCCGCGGCAAACCGCGCTCGATCGTCTCTCCAACGACGATGCCAATCCGAATTCGGTGTTCACCCGCACCTTCGCCAGGGAGCTGCTGCAGCCCGGCGAGAACCTGGTGCAGGTCGCGCAGCATACGCGCCGTCTGGTCAGCGAGATGGCCGACACCGTCAAGCACAAGCAGGTGCCGGTTTATTTCGACCAGATGGTCGACGACGTCTTCCTCAGCGGTGCCGCGAAGGATGCGGCGGCGGGAGCGATACGGCCGGCCGATCCGCCGCCGCAAAAGGTCGCGGCGCTGCCGCCGGTGTCGGCGCCGCGCGTGCCGAAGGAGGAGACCACCAACGCGCCGATCGCGAGCTTCTCGCGCCACAATGGCGGCTGGAGCGTGACGTTCTCGTTTGCCGACCCCACGCTCGGCGTGTCCTGGCGCATGGCCGGCAATGGTGATTTCCGCGAGACCGGCTTCATGGACACGCTCGATCCGCGCACCCGCAAGCGGATGCCAAATCCGTCGATCGAGCTTCCTGCGGATGCGCCGGCCGGCACCATCGAGGTTCGTTACGTCGATGCCTCCGGCGACATGCAGGGTCCGTTCCCGATCAAGTTCGATCCGGAAGCGGCGCTGATCCGCGACCAGCGCAAGATCCTCGACATGACCGCCACCAGTTGGCTGTCGTTCCGCCAGTTCAACGGGCTGCTGGTCTACTACTCTCATTTGGTGTCGTACCGTTGTGCAATCCGCGAGGTGCGCATCGGCATCGACACGGCGGTGCCCGACAAGGTGCTGAAGCTGCCGCCCTGCGATCTCCGCGATCCCTCTGCGATCACGGCCGGCATGCTGCTCTATGAGAAGCTGCCGCCGGCGACGCAGTTCATGTCCGTCGAATTGACGTACCGCGACGGCAGCGTCTCGGAGGTCAAGAGCTTCCGGACCGCGAACCGCAGCAACAATTGAGCGGTTTGAACCGCCGAGGCATGCGCGCTTCTCAGGCGGACATCGTGAGGTATTGCGCGTAGTGTCCGCGCGCCGGTCGGTTGCAAGCCCGACATGGATTCGATAGCGGGCGACGTCATCGATTGAGGTCGGGCTCGAGCACCTTCCCGTCAAACTGGATCAGGCTTACGTTCGCCTTGCCAGTCATCTCTTGTCCGTTCTCCTCGTGCGGGCGCAGCGTCCCGCGCCATCTGTTCGGATGACATCAATGCGCGATTTCCGGAGCAAACGGAAATACGCGGTGCGTATCCAGCCGCTTGTAGGGCAAAAGCCTGAGATCGGCGACTCCATGGTCCGGCGTATCGACGATCAGGATCTCCGCGGCCACTCCCTCGTAGAAGGCCCGGAAATGGGTCTTTGAACGGAGCACGATGATGTCGAAGTCTTCCGGACGAAGTCCGAACACGCCGAAGGCGTCACCATCCACCGCGAATGCAAAGGCGCTGACAACGCTCACCGACAATCCATCGACGTCAAGCAGTGCCGACATGCCCAAGTCGACAGGCATGCCATGCATGTAAGAGCCGGTCACGCGATAGGATTTCGGGCCTGCCCACAGCACGCGTGCGGTGACGTCCAGCGTCGGCCCCGCCTTCTCGGAGCTATGGCCGCCGAGCTTGAGCTTCACCAACGCACCGATCCCTGCTGCGAACGCTTTTTGCGCGGCGGCCGCGTCCCAGAGAAACGGCACCGCGGCCCGTGGGACACGGCGTTTGAGCAGCTCGGCGAGCAGGTAGGTGGAGTCGTTCATGCGGTCAGCGTGCTCGACCAGGACGTAGGGGCGCCCCGTGGTCTCGCGTACCGAGAGGCCTGCGCACGCCCGGGAAACTGCCGCCTCCGCGGTATGGACTTCGAAGGGCCTGTAGAGCGCGTGCCGATGGTTCCAGACCTGCCCTGAGAGATGGTCTGCGATCGTCTGAGCTCCGGCGAGATCGCCATCCGTGACGCACAACACCGAAAAGCCGGCATTGTGCGCGTCGGCATAGGAAAAGCCGGCCATCAGCGAAATGTCGACATAGCGCTCGCTGTCGCGTTCGATTTTGTGCCCTCCCTCGATGAGATCTGCCAGGGGAAGCAAGGCGGTCGCACTGAAGATCGACGGGACGAGCACGCCTGGCTTGGCGATTGCCCATGCGGGCGAAATCTCGCCACGCAGCGTGCGGAGCATGCAGATGGCGGCGCGCCGTCCGGTATCGCCTGTGTCCGTATGTGGCGACTTTCGATAGGCGAACGCGGCAGTCGCGTTTTGCAGCGTGTTTGCGTCGATGTTGCCGTGATAATCCAAGGCGACGATCAAGGGTTTATCGGGCCCCAGGGCAACACGCACCGTGTCCATGATGAAGCGCTCGGGGTCCGGATAGGACACCGTCCAGCACGCGCCGTGCAAGAAGAGTAGCACGCCATCCAGATCGGGCAGGGCTCTGACGCCGGAGGCCATCTCATTCGCATAGCGTCTCAAGGCATCATCCGTGGCGGGCCCCACGGCGCCGAGTGCCGTATGGACGAGCGGAGCCAACTCCACGTTCGCCTGCTCGCAGATTTCGATGAAGCCGCCCATCACGGTATTTGTGCCGCGGAGGTCCTCGACGATACGATCCCCGCGCAGCGCCACCTGCTCGAAATCGTCCCAAGTCGAGACGACGGGAAGGAAGCTCACGCTCTCGATATGGAAGCCGGCGATCGCGACCTGAAACCGCTTGTGCGTACCGTTCCCGCGATCGAGAGGGATTGGAGCCTTGTGGACCATCGTTCCCCCTTAAGCCGACACGACGTGCCGGGCCATCAGGTGCCGCGGAATTAAATGGATCAGACCGGCGGCTGCGAACAGCGCGATCGCCAGCAGCGAAACGCCGGCCATCATGCTGCCCGTCATCTGGCTCAGGACGCCGAGGACTGCCGGGCCGACGAAACCTGCGGTGGCCGCACCAATATTGACCAGTCCGGCCCCGCTGGCCGCTGCCGTTCCCGCCAGCACGCGGGAAGGCAGGCTCCAGAACATGGCCAATGTGCACTGGATGCCGGAGATGCCGACCGTGAGGCACAAGAAGGAGAGCGCCGGCACGTCGCGCGTCGCGACACCCGTCACCAAGGCGGCGCCGCCGACAATCAGGGGAGCTGCAGTGTGCCAGAGCCTCTCGCCAGTCTTCACGGAGTGAAACGAATTGAGCTGCATGGCGCAGGCCGCGATCAGGTAAGGCAGTGCGGTCACGATGCCGATCTGGAAGTTCGTCAGCCCGCCGAACGACTTGATCATGCTCGGCATCCAGAACACGAGGCCGTAATTGCCGAGGTTGTAGAGAAACGAGGTTGCGAACAAGATCCATAGCGTCGGCTCTCGCAACGCCGGCCACAGGCTCGTTTGCTTGTCCCTGGACTCCTGGGCGAGTTCGCGCTGCACCAGGGCCTTTTCGTCGGATGTCAGCCATGCAGCATCGTCCGGCCGTTCGACGATCGCCTTGCTCGCGACGACCCCGAGCAGGATCGCGGGGAGGCCTTCGAGCACGAACATCCACTGCCAGCCTCGTAGGCCGTAGCCGCCATGGGTGACGTCCATGATCCAGCCGGACAGCGGACCGCCGAGGATCACGCCGAGGGGCAGGGCGAGGAACAGTAAGGACATCACCTTGCTGAGCCTGAACGAGGGAAACCACAAACTGAAGCAGGCGATCACAGCCGGAAAGAAGGCGGCCTCCGTGATCCCGAGCAGGAAGCGAAAGACGTAGAAGCTGGTCTCGTCGCGGGTCGCCAAAGTTGCCATGGAGACGAGCCCCCATGAGATCATCGACGCCACAATGCACTTTCGCGGGCCGTAGAGCTGAACCAGATAGCCTGCGGGTACCTGGAGCAAGAGATAACCGACAAAGAACAAGCCCGCGCCAAAGCCATAGGCGGCCTCGCTCAGGTGCAAGTCGCTGACCATGCCGAGCTTGGCGAATCCGACGTTCACCCGGTCCAGGTAGCCAAAGAAATAGCAGACGAGGATGAGCGGCATGATGTGCAGCACGATCTTGCGGTAGGTCGCGTGTGCCGCGACCACGTGCGTTGGTGTGGTCATGGCGATCGGCACTGGCGAGGCGAGTTGCTGCTGTACGGACATCGGTGCTACCTGTTCCTTTCGGTCCGGCGATGCGGATCGTAGAAACCGCCGACAACGAGGTCCAATGCGGGTTCGCTTGCGACTGATGAGACTTCCGCATGAAAGTCGAGAACGCTGAACTCGAGGCCTTCGTGATTGCGGCCGAGCTGCTGAATTTCCAGCGCGCAGCCGAAAAGCTTCATTTGACCCAGCCGGGCCTGTCGCGCCGGATCCAGAAGCTGGAGCAAACGCTGGGGGTCGAGCTGTTCAGCCGTACCACCAGGTCGGTGGCCCTCACCGGGGCGGGACGCCACTTCCTCCCGATGGCGCGCCAGCAGATCAACAATCTGAACGGGATGCTCGATTCAATCCGCGAGGTCGCCGAGAGGCGCTTCGGCAAGATTCGGGTAGCCAGCATTCCGACCGTCGTCTGCCAGGCTTTTCCAGCCTTGCTGAGGACGTTCACCGAACGGCATCCCAACGTGGGTGTCCAGGTGTTCGACGGAAACCAGGACCTTGTCGTTCGCCAGGTCCTGTCCGGGTTGGCCGAATTCGGGGTCGGCGTGGACCCCGGGCCCGATCCCGATCTGACTTTCGCACCGTTGCTGGCAGACCGGTTCGTCCTGGCGGTGCACAAGGACGACCGGTTGACCGCGCGCCAATCGATCACGCTGCAAAAACTGCAAGCGATGCCGAAGCTGCGGCTCATGATTGACGGACGCGACAGCGGCAACAGGCTCTTGCTGGAGGTATTGCTCGGGAATGCAGCCCTGAAACTGCGCTGGTTCTACGAAGTCGAGCACGTCTCCTGCATCGTCGAACTCCTGGAAGCTGGCGTCGGCTGCGCCATCCTGCCGGCTATGGCGCTGCCGGCATATCCCGGCTCCAATATCAGGGCAGTTCCAATCTCGGTCCCGGAAATTACACGGACCGTCGGTGTCATCCGCCATCGGTCCCTGAACATCTCGCCGCTTGCCGGCGAGTTCTTGGATCTTGTGACCAGGCGCCTTGGCACCGAGCCGGCGTCATGATCGTTGTTGTGAACCGAACCACACCGAGGCCATGGTCATGACCGTTGATATGACGCAACAGCCGACCGGATCACGCCCGATGAAAGTCCGCTGCTGCATCGTCGGCGGCGGTCCCGCCGGCATGATGCTCGGCTATCTCCTGGGACGCGGCGGCATCGATGTCGTGGTGTTGGAGAAGCACGCAGATTTTTTCCGCGATTTTCGCGGCGACACCGTGCATCCGTCGACGCTTCAGGTGATGGACGAGCTAGGCCTGATCGACGGATTCCTCAAGCTGCCGCATCAGCGCTTGCAGAAGATGGACGGCCTGTTCGGCGGCACCAAGGTGCGGATCGCCGATCTCAGCCGGCTGAATACGAAGTACCCGTTCATTGCCTTCATGCCGCAATGGGATTTTCTCAATTTCCTGCGCGAGGCGGGCAAGCGCTTCGCCTCGCTGAAGGTTTTGATGAGCACGGAGGCGGTCGACCTGATCCGCCGCGGCGACGCCATTGCCGGCGTGCGCGCCCGGACGCGCGACGGCATCGTCGACATCGAGGCCGATCTCACCGTTGCCTGCGACGGGCGGCATTCGACGGTGCGCGAACGAGCCGGCCTTGCCGTCGAGGAGATCGGCGCGCCGATGGATGTGCTCTGGTTCCGGGCCGGCCGGTCTGGCGACGAGACCGAAAATCTGTTCGCGCGTGTCGAGCCAGGCAAGATGATGGTGACCTTCGATCGCGGCGATTACTGGCAGTGCGCCTATGTCATCGCCAAGGGACAATATGATGCGGTGAGGGCGAGGGGACTACAGGCGCTGCTCGACGACGTCGTGCGCATGGCACCGATCCTCAAGCGCGGGATTGGCGAGGTGAAGAGCTTTGACGACGTCAAGCTTCTCACCGTCGCGATCAATCGCCTGGGCCGCTGGACCAGGCCCGGCTTGCTCTGCATCGGCGACGCCGCGCATGCGATGTCGCCGGTCGGCGGCGTCGGCGTCAATCTTGCCGTGCAGGATGCGGTCGCGACTGCCAACCTGCTCGCGGGCAAGCTGACGCGCGGCTGTCCATCGGACGAAGAGCTCGATGCGATCAGGCGGCGCCGCGAGTTCCCGGTGAAGATGACGCAGGCGATGCAGGTGATCGTGCAGAACAACATCATCAGCGGTGCGCTGAAGGGCGGCGATCAACCGCTCAAGGTGCCGCTTGTCTTGCGCCTCATCAATGCGCTGCCATGGCTTCAGGGTATTCCGGCGCGCTTCATCGCCATCGGCGTGCGGCCGGAGCACGTGCATTCGACAGCCGTGCCGGCACCCTGATGCAGCGGTTTGGTAGGGATAACGCCGCGTTAAATCGCAGCTTCGGCGTGGCGTGTGTGCAACAGCGCATCCGGATTCAGGGGCCGCCAACTGCCAATCCCGTGCCTTAACTGTCTTGATTCAAATTCGAGTAAGAACTGCGTGTGAGCGTGCGCCCATCAAAGGACACGGGGTGTACCATGCGTAACAAGTTGATTGCCGCCTTCGCCTGCACGACCGCTCTGGTTTCGACTGGTGCAGCTTCCGCCGCCGATCTCGCCGCGCGTCCCTACACCAAGGCGCCTGCCTATATCGAGCCGCTGTTCAACTGGACCGGCTTCTACGTTGGTGGTCACATCGGCGGCGCCTGGACCAACGAGCAGTTCATCAACAACGGCGTCGGTGCCCCGTTCGGCGATCTGACGCCGGGGCAGGGTTACCGTCAGCGTAGCGCGGGCATCATGGGCGGCGCCCAGATCGGCTACAACTGGCAGGCCAACAACTACGTGTTCGGCATGGAAGGCACGATCTCCGGCCTCGACAACAGGGGCACCGTCGTGAACACCGCGTTTGGCGCCGGTGACGACGTCTTCACGTGGCGTGCGAATCTGCTCGCCACCGTCGTCGGCCGCGCTGGCTTCGCGGTTCAGAACAACCTGTTCTACTTCAAGGGCGGCTACGCCGGCGTCAACAACCGTCTTAACGTCAGCGACACGGTCGGCCCGGCGACGGGTTCAGGTGGTCAGACCCACTGGGCCAACGGCTGGACGGTGGGCGCCGGTTGGGAATACGGCATCACCCGCAACTGGATCGTCGGCCTCGAGTACAATTACGCGGCCTTCGGCGGCCAGACCTATCAACTCGGCGGCACCTCGGGCAACTACACCTTCGATGCCAAACCGCGTGACATCCAGTGGGCCGTCGTCCGCGCCAGCTACAAGTTCGACGCGCCTGCGATCGCGCGGTACTGAGCCACAAACGACCAATCAGCAAAAAAGGTCACTGCCAAGAATTCAAAGCCCCGGCATTGCCGGGGCTTCTTTTTGCACCACAGGCGCCTCATGCCATCACCGAGAATCCGCCATCGACCGGGATTGCGGTGCCCGTGACGAAGTTCGACGCCGCGGAGGCGAGGAAGACCGCGATGCCCGCGAAGTCGTCGATGTCGCCCCAGCGGCCCGCGGGCGTGCGTGCCAGCACGCGCTCGTGCAGGCCCGAGACCTGCTTGCGCGCGCCGCGCGTGAGATCGGTGTCGATCCAGCCCGGCAGGATGGCATTGACCTGGATGTTGTCAGGCGCCCAGGCATTGGCGCAGGCGCGCGTGTACTGCACGATGCCGCCTTTGCTCGCCGCATAGGCGGTCGCGAAGCTCGCGCCGAAGATCGACATCATCGAGCCGATGTTGATGACCTTGCCGTTGCCTGACGCCTTCAGCGCCGGATAGGCCAGCTTCGAGCAGACGAAGGCGCTGGTGAGGTTGGTGTCGATCACCTTGTTCCACTCGTCGAGTTCGAGCTCGTGCGGCGGCTTGCGGATGCTCATGCCGGCGTTGTTGATCAGAATGTCGATACGGCCGAGATCGTTCAAGACGCGGTCGATCATCGCCGCGACCGCCGCCTTGTCGGTGACGTCGGTGGTGACTGATACGGCCTTGACGCCGCGACCCCTGAGATCGGCGACCGCTGCGGCCGATTTGGTTTCATTGCGTCCGACCACGGCGATGTCTGCGCCGGCATCAGCGAGCCCGTGCGCGAGACCGAGGCCGATGCCGCCATTGCCGCCTGTGACGATCGCGACCTTGCCGCGGAGATCGAACCGGTTGGATGTCATGCTTTCACGTCCTGGTTTCTTTCATCGGTTGCTTTGCCAGATCAGCACCAGCCCGAAGCCTGCCATGGCAGCGCCATAACCGGCCCATTGCAGCTGGTTGACCATGAAGCTCGATCGCGGCCAGGCGACGGTGCCCGTGCCCTGTCCGATCCAGAGCAGCCCGAGGGCGACGGCAAGCAGGCCTGCGACAAGCAGAAATCTGCGCATGCATTCCTCCATCGGTCTGATTCTGTCGCGACCCATGGCATCAACGATCGCCACGGACCCGCGAAAACGTCCCGCAACACTAGCCGCAGCGTCGGTTCGGATACAATGGTCGCTGACGGCCGGTAAGGCACCGCGCAACGAAAAAACCCCGGACGATGCCGGGGCTTTGACGTCTGAAGGTGAATTCAGCTCAGTACTTTAAATCTTGCTACTTCAGATCTCAGTACTTGGCGACGACCGGGCCGGTCCAGTTGAAGCGGTAGACCAGCGAGGTGGAGATCGTCTGGTTCCAGTTGTTGGCGCGGATGCTGTTCACGCCGGTCGGCAGGTTGGTGGTGTTGAAGAGCTCGTCCTGAGTCTTCGCATCGTAGAAGGCCGAGCGATACTCAGTCTTCATGAACCAGCCGGGCGAGGAGATGCCGAAGATGTTCAGGCTGTTCTCGACACCGCCACCGACGAACCAGCCGTTGCGGTTGTAGCCGTTGAGGTGCGTGCCGGAGGAAACGCCAGCCAGATTGGTGAAGTTGGTGCTGCCGAAGTGAGCGCCGCTGTAACCGCCGTTGACGTAGGACAGAACGTTCGGAGCGACCAGCCAGCCGAGGCGGACACCCGCGGCCCAGGAGTCTTCCAGCTTCTGGCTACCGGTGATCTGGGCGAGCGGATCCTGCACGGTGGCGCGGATGCTGCCGAACTGACCGTCGGCGAACACGCCGGCGACCCAGGTGCTGTTGAACTGCCAGTCGTAGCCGAGGCCGACGGTGCCGAACCAGCCCGAGCCACCCTGGCGCTGGGTGATGGTCAGGGGCGTGCCCGTGGTGGTCGAGACGACGCTCTGGTCGGAGTTCGAGAGGCCGCCGCCGGCGCCGCCGAAGATGTAGAAGCCGGTCCAGTTCGCGACCGGAGCCGCCATCGGGGCCTTCACGTAGGGACGAGCCGCAAGATCAGCCGCCGACGCCGAACCCGTCATTGCCGCAATCGCGGTCAGTGCGAGAGCAATCTTCTTCATGATAAAATCCCCAACCTTGGTTCGAAGCAGGCGCGAGCGCACTGAAGTCCGTGTGTTCTGATGGCTCGGACTATAGACGGTTCTCGCCGAAATGCTGTTGCAGGCCAGGCACAGTCGCCGGAAAACGCCCGCTCGTCAGGTTCGATGACGCCGTCATCTATATCGACAAAAATCAATCTATTTCAATATGTTAATGGATTGCACAGGCTGTGGTCCAAGATGGGTTTCTTCGTTCGGAATGCGCCTTTGCCCGAGCGCGAGGCAATCCTGACGCAGCCCGGGCGTGCGCCCGTCCGCTCTGAGTCGTTGGCCGAGTCGCCCGCCGCCAGAGGAATCGCCGAGGCGGACTGGAGGGAAGCGCTGCACGGTTGCCCCAAAATGAAAAAGCCCCGGCGCAAGGCCGGGGCTTTTGGGTGGCCATCGCCGCATCAGACGTCGAGCAGTTCCTCGCTGGCAAATTCCGCCTTGTCCGAGATGAACGCAAAACGCGCCTCGGCCTTGGTGCCCATCAGGCGCTCGACCGAATCCGCCGTGGTGTCGCGATCATCGGGCAGCAGGACCACCTTGAGCAGCGTCCGCTTGCTCGGATCCATGGTGGTTTCCTTGAGCTGCGCCGGCATCATCTCGCCGAGGCCCTTGAAGCGGTTCACCTCGACCTTGGCGTTGGCGTTGAAAGCGCTCTTGATCAGCTCGTCCTTGTGCTTGTCATCGCGTGCGTAGACCGATTTCTGCCCGTGGGTCAGCTTGTAGAGCGGCGGCACGGCGAGGAACAGATGTCCCTCGTCGATCAGCTTCGGCATCTGCCGGTAGAAGAAGGTGATCAGGAGCGAAGCGATGTGGGCGCCGTCGACGTCGGCGTCGGTCATGATGATGATGCGCTGATAGCGCAGATCCTCTTGGCGATACTGCAGGAGTTGTCCGCAGCCGATCGCCTGCACGAGATCGGACAACTGGGCGTTCGCCGTCAGCTTGTCCTTGCCGGCAGAAGCGACGTTGAGGATTTTTCCACGCAACGGCAGCACCGCCTGGGTTTTGCGATCGCGCGCCTGCTTGGCGCTGCCGCCGGCCGAGTCACCCTCGACGATGAAGAGTTCGGAGCCCTCGGTGCCTGCGTCGGTGCAGTCCGCGAGCTTGCCGGGCAGGCGCAGCTTCTTGCCGGCCGTCTTGCGCGCCGTCTCCTTTTCCTGGCGGCGGCGCAGCCGCTCCTCCGCTCGGTCGATCACGAAGTCGAGCAGACGGTTGGCCATGTTCGGATTGCCCGAGAGCCAATGGTCGAACGGATCCTTCATCGCCTGTTCGACGATGCGCTGCGCTTCGGCCGTGGCGAGGCGGTCCTTGGTCTGGCCCTGGAACTCAGGTTCGCGCACGAACACCGAGAGCATCACGGCGGCGCCCACCATCACGTCTTCCGACGTGATGGACGAGGCGCGCTTGCCCTGGCCGACGCGCTCGGCGTGATCCTTCAGGCCGCGCAGCAGCGCGCTGCGCAAGCCCGATTCATGGGTGCCGCCGTCGGGCGTCGGCACGGTGTTGGTGTATGAAGACAGGAAGCCGTCGGCATCCGCGGTCCAGGCCACCGCCCATTCGCAGGCGCCATGCGCGCCGTTGCGCCCCGACTTGCCGGAGAAGATGTCGGGATGCACCAGCGTATCGGCGTGGATCGCCGCCGCCAGATAATCCTTGAGGCCGCCGGGGAAGTGGAACGTGGCCTCGGCCGGAACGTCCTCGACGCCCTTGAGCAGTTCGGGCGCGCAATTCCAGCGAATCTCGACGCCGCCGAACAGGTAGGCCTTCGAGCGCGTCATCTTGAACAGACGTTGCGGCTTGAACGCGGCCTTGGCGCCGAAGATGTCGGTATCGGGCTTGAAGCGCACGCGCGTGCCGCGGCGGTTGCTGATCTTGCCGAGATCCTCGAGCTTGCCCTTGGGATGGCCGCGCTCGAAGCTCATGCGGTAGAGCTTCTGGCTGCGCGCGACCTCGACCTCGAGCCGCGAGGAGAGGGCGTTCACGACGGAGATGCCGACGCCGTGCAGACCGCCCGAGGTCTCGTAGACCTTGCTGTCGAACTTGCCGCCCGAATGCAGCGTGCACATGATGACTTCGAGTGCCGACTTCTTCGGGAACTTCGGGTGCGGATCAACAGGAATGCCGCGGCCGTTGTCGGTGACGGTGAGGAACCCGTCCGCGGAGAGCTCGACGCCGATGAAGGTCGCGTGTCCCGCGAGCGCCTCGTCCATCGAGTTGTCGATGACTTCGGCGAATAGGTGATGCAGCGCCTTTTCGTCGGTGCCGCCGATATACATGCCGGGCCGGCGCCGCACCGGTTCCAGGCCCTCAAGCACCTCGATGTCGGCTGCCGTGTAATCGGCTTCCCCGCCGCTCGCGCGCGGCGCGGCCTTGGCTGCGGGAGCGCGCCCCTTCGGCTCATTGCCGTCGAACAAATCGTCTTTGCTTTTTGTCTTCAACTGCTTGGACATATATCTTGATGTGCTTTGAGGGCCGCGCAGGCGGCGAATCGGTTGCGGAGACTATGCCACGGCCGGCCTGGAAGGTCAGGCCGCGCCGATCTTGACCGCTTCTTGACTGCTTCTTGGGGTGGTTGCGAGCCAATCCCGGCGATTTTACGCCGCCGGCTCACCAGATCCCGGCAATTTGACGCCGCCGGCCGCCCCGTGCAGAGGTTTGTGACTTGATGTCACACAAGTCCCTGGCTTACCAGTGCTTTTCATGGAACATGACCTCAGGGCGAGGCGGGAAGGCTAATCTGGAATGGAGCAGTTTGCGCACGCACTGGCCGATTTCGTGCGTTTACACCAGGCCTGGGCTGCTCCGATCGTGTTCCTGCTCGCGTTCGGGGAATCGCTCGCCTTCATCTCCCTGCTGATCCCGGCCTGGGGGGCACTGGTCGCCATCGGCGCGCTGATCGGCGCAAGCGGCATCAGCTTCTATCCGGTCTGGATTGCCGGCGCGATCGGCGCCGCGCTCGGCGACTGGGTCTCCTACTGGTTCGGCTATCGCTACAAGGAGCAGGTCGCGCAGATGTGGCCGCTCTCGCGCTATCCGGAAATTCTTCCCAGAGGCGAGGCCTTTGTCCGGAGCTGGGGCGTGCCCAGCATCTTCATCGGTCGCTTCTTCGGTCCCTTACGCGCCTCCGTGCCGCTCGCCGCGGGCATCTTCGAAATGCCGTACTGGAGCTTCCAGGCGGCCAATTTCATCTCGGCGCTGGTGTGGGCAGCGGCACTGCTGCTGTTCGGCGATGTCATCGCCAGGATCATGGAATGGATCTGGCGCCTCATCTGACGCCGTGAACCTTGACGGGAACTGCATCTGGCCTTATAGCCGCGCGCCATGATCAACGCCGCGACCATCCTGTTCGCCCGTCGCCGCCGCCGCAGCTTTGCGGTTTGGGCGGTCGATCGCGTTTGAGATCATCGTCTTTGCCGCTGGATCCGATCCGCGGCATTCTTTCTCCTGTCAGCGCGATCTGATCCAGCGGCCCCCAAGGAGGCCCAGCAGGAGACCACGATGTACACGCCACCCTTTTTCAAGCCGGATCGTGCCGCGAGCCTGAAATTCGCAGGCGAGCGCGGTTTCGGCACGATGTGCGCCTTCGACGGCTGCAAGCCGGTCGCTTCGCCGCTGCCGTTCTATTTGACGTATGCGGCCGACGGCACGCCGCAGGCAGCCTTTCATGTCGCCCGTCACAATCCGCTGGTAAGGCTTGCGGACGGCACGACGCGCTGGCTGCTCGCGATCAACGGCCCCGATGCCTATGTATCGCCCGACTGGTACGTTTCGCCTGATCAAGTGCCGACCTGGCTGTATCAGACGGTGCATCTCACCGGGCCCGTGAAGCTGCTGTCTGACGATGAGCTGGCGGTGCAGATCGACACGCTCAGCGACATCTTCGAGAGCTGGCTGCTGCCGAAGAAGCCGTGGACTTCAGGCAAGATGACGACAGGCCGGCTCGAGGCGCTGAAGAAGGGGATCGTGGGTCTGGTCATGAAGGTCGAAGAGGTCGAAGGCAGCTTCAAGCTGAATCAGCACAAATCGGACGCCGACTACGTCGCGATCGCGAATGCACTCGGCGCACAAGCCGATGCCGACGCCAGGAAGATCGCCCAACTGATGCAGGACGTGAGGCCCGAGGCCTTCGCGGCCGAAACCAACATGCTCGAAAGGAGCGTATCATGAGCCTCACGGAAACCACGAAAGCGCCGTCCACCGGCGCAGCCGAGAAAACCGCCACCGTCTTCGTCGACGGCGGCTCCGGCACCACCGGCCTCGGCATCAACGAGCGGCTGAAGCTCCAGAACGATGTCGTGGTGAAAACCATCGCCGACGACAAGCGCAAGGATCCTGCGGCCAAGAAGGCGCTGATGGAGGAGGTGGATCTCGTCATCCTCTGCCTGCCCGACGATGCCGCCAGGGAGACGGTCGCACTGATTGACAGCATGGGGACGTCGGCGCCGAAGGTGCTGGACGCCTCGACCGCGTATCGGGTCGCACCTGACTGGGCCTACGGCTTTGCGGAGCTGGCGCCCGACCAGGCCGGCAAGATCAAGGCCGCGAAGAAGGTCTCGAATCCGGGTTGCTATCCGACCGGCGGAATCGCGCTGCTGCGGCCGATCGTCGATGCGGGCCTGTTGCCGCCCGACCATCCCATCAGCGTCAACGCGGTGAGCGGCTATTCCGGTGGCGGCAAATCGATGATCGCAAGCTTCGAGGACGGCAGTGCGCCATCCTTCGAGCTCTATGGCCTCGGCTTCGAGCACAAGCATCTGCCGGAGCTGCAGCTCTATTCGAACTTGACGCGGCGCCCGATCTTCATTCCCTCCGTCGGCAACTACCGGCAGGGCATGCTGGTCTCGATCCCGCTCCAGCTCGACACGTTGCCGGGCAAGCCTGATGGTGCCGATCTCCAGGCGGCGCTGGCCAAGCGCTACGCCGGCTCGAAATACGTCAAGGCGATGCCGCTCCAGAACGAAGCCTCCAAGGGCGGCCGCATCGAGCCGGAGGCGCTCAACGAGACCAACATGCTCGAGCTCTACGTCTTCGCCAGCGACAAGTACCACCAGGCGGTGCTGGTCGCGCGGCTGGACAATCTCGGCAAGGGCGCCTCGGGCGCTGCCGTGCAGAACATGCGGCTGATGCTGGGTCTGCCGGAGGCGTAAGCGGCACGCCGTTCCCCGGACGCGGCGCAGCACTGCCCTGGCGATGCGAAGCATCGTCCGGCGGTGATGCGCTGCAGAGCCGGGGCTCATGCCCTGCGGCGCGCATGCCTTACTGTCGGATGATCTCAGCCGGAAACGGCCGCGCGGGTCGACCGGCGCAGACGTTGTTGCGGGCCGTCACCGCGGCGTGGCGGGATGCCTCAAATGCGCCAAGTGACTCGTTGGAGACATCGCAGACGTCCTGATGGTCCCTCGCGTAGTCGACGACGGCGCTCCAGGCCTGCGATGCGCGGATATTGTCCTCGCAACGGTTGAGCATCAAGCTGCGCGTCTTGGGCTTGGAGGCCTCCGTCGCCTCGTTGCGCAGGCGGCCCAGTTCGGGGCATTGCACCTGCGCGACGGCCGCGCAACACGAGGCGGCAAGGGTGATCGTCGCGATCACTGGCAAAAGAATCCGCATCGGCAGTGCCTCGTTTTGGCTTCCACCAGCACGGAACGATAGACTTGGATTGGCCGCGGGAACAGCCCTGTTCGTACCCCTGGCTGCCTCAAAACACCTTGAAGATCGCGAGCGCCAGCACGGCCTGGGCCAGGAAGCCGACGGTGAAGGCGAGCGTACGAAATACCGGGATGCCGAGCGCATAGACGATGGCATGCGCGACGCGCGACCAGAAATAGACCACACAGGCGAGCACGGTCCATTTCGAGGAATAGTCGATTGCGTTCAGGATCAGCACCAGCGGTGCGAACAGCACGAGATTCTCCACCGCGTTGTCGTGCGCGAACATCAGGCGGTTCGCCCATTCGGCCTGAGGCTTGTCGCCGCGCGAAGGATTGGCCATGGCGCCGCCGAGCCCACGGACCTGGCAACGGTTGATGGTGTAGGGGATCCAGAGGATTCCGGTCAGGATCACCGTACAGGTCAGCCAGAACAATTCACGCGTCATAATCCGGTCCCCTCCAAATCGATACCGTGAACTTATACGAAAGCGCGCGCTGTTGCGCTATGCGCGAACCCTGACATAGCTGCCTGGCGCGTCCTCGATCGGGGGCAGCGCCTCGGTGCCGACGCTGCGCGCGGGCACTTCCTCCGGGTCGAGTGCGCCCAGCCATTCACGCCAGTCCGGCCACCACGAGCCCTTGTGCTCCACCGCGCCCTTCATCCACTGGGCGATGGTGACGTCCTTGATGTTGTCGTTGGTCCAGTACTGGTACTTGTTCGAGGCCGGCGGATTGACCACGCCGGCGATGTGGCCGGAGCCTGACAGCACGTATTTCACGGGCCCGCCGAAGAATTGCGAGCCGTACAGCACGGATTCTGCTGGCGCGATGTGGTCTTCGCGGGTGGCGAGGTTGTAGACGGGCACCTTGACCTTGGAGAGGTCGAGCAGCGTATTGTCGAGCACCATGGTGCCGGTCGACAACCGGTTCTCCAGATAGCAGTTGCGCAAATAGTAGGAATGGTTCGCCTGCGTCATCCGCGTCGCGTCGGAATTCCAGTGCAGCAGGTCGAACGCGCTCGGCTCCTTGCCCTTGAGGTAGTTGCTGACGACGTAGGACCAGATCAAATCGTTCGAGCGCAGCATGTTGAAGGCCATCGCCATCTTGGAGCCTTCGAGCACGCCCGACATCTTCATGTCCTGCTCGAGCGCGGCGATCTGGTCCTCGTCGACAAACACGAGGAGATCGCCGGCATGGGTGAAGTCGACTTGCGCGGCGAAGAACGTCGCCGACGTGACGCGCTGGCGCCGCTTCTCGGCGAGCCAGGCCAGCGTGGTTGCCAGCATGGTGCCGCCGACGCAATAGCCGGCCGTATGCACCTTCAGCTCGCCGGTGACCTTCTCGATCACGTCCATCGCCGTGAGCGGGCCCTCCTTCATGTAGTCTTCCCAGCTCTTGGCTCCGAGCTTCTTGTCGGGATTGACCCATGAGATCACGAACACGGTGATGCCCTGGTCGACACACCACTTGATGTAGGACTTCTCCGGCTTGAGATCGAGGATGTAGAACTTGTTGATCCAGGGCGGCACGATCAGGAGTGGCGTGCGCAGCACCTTCTCCGTGGTCGGAGAATACTGGATCAGCTGCATCATCTCGTTCTGGTAGATCACCTTGCCTGGCGTCGTCGCCATGTTGACGCCGACGACGAGATTGTCCGGATTGGACTGGCGGATCTTCAGCATGCCCTTTCCGGCGGCGATGTCCTCGGCCAGCATCGTCAGGCCGCGCGCGAGGTTCTCGCCGCTGCTTGCAACCGTCTCGCGCAGCACCTCCGGATTGGTCAGCACGAAATTCGAGGGCGAGATCGCGTTGGTGATCTGCTGGACGTAGAACTCGGCCTTGCGGCGGGTCTGCGCATCGAGCTCGGCGTCATGCACCAATTCCTGCGCCCATTTGCTGGTGAGCAGATAGAGCTGCATCATGAAATCGAAGAACTGGTTCGACTTCCATTCCGGATCGGCAAAGCGCTTGTCGCGCGGGGAGGGTGATATCGCGGGCTGGGCGTCCTGGCCGGCCATCCGCCGCGCCGCAGAGCCCCAGAGGTCGAGATAATCTTTTGCAAGCTTGGTCTGCAGGTCGGACGCACGCGATTGGTCCGATAACCAATACTCGGCGACCGACGTGAAGGTCTTGACGACCTCGGTGAGCTCGGCCGGCGGGCGGTCTTGCACCTCGCCGCTTTCGCGCGGCTTCAGATACGCGGCGAGCGCCTTGCCGCCGCTCTCCATCGCCCGCGCGACATTCATCGCGAAGGCTTCCGCATCGAACTTCATGTCGGACTTTGACTTGGGCGTGTCGGTCGTAACGGTACTCATGGAGACGACAGTAACAATTCATTCCGTATTCGTCACCGCGAAGCTCGCTGGTTTCGCGTCAAAGAGGTGCGAAGATGTGCTGCACTGCGACAAAGCTTCTTGCTTTTGTCACAATCGCCGTGCACCTCACGTTCCGTGGGCCTTGGATGATTTCTCGCTCGTGCCATTTGTGGGCAGCAATGGTTTGAGCTTGGGCAGGTTGTTGGTTAAGCTACCGGCAGCCTGGCGTTGGGACGAGTAGGGGATTTCCCAGGTGTTGGCGTTGTGGGACCTGCAAAAGACGCGGCTTGCGTGCTGCGCGCTGCTGATGGTGGTGTTCGCGTTGGGGGGCTGCTCGAGTCAGCTTGCCGATATGACTGCCGCCGATACGGCGGCGCATCCCAAGGAGCCAGGTGCCTATTTGCCGGTCCACGACCTGCCGCCGGACCGTGATCAGGCGATCATCCCGCTCGACCAGCGCGTCAAGATCGAGGCTGAGCTAGCGGCCGCGCGCGACCGTCAGGCCGTCGCCGCCAAGGATGCCAAATAGAACGCCAATGCGCGGCGGCACGGTCATCGGGCGGCGCAAGGTAAATCGCTGGCGCCCCCGCCACTCCGTGCTAAAAGACTTCAATTCAGCCGAGAGTCAGGACGAAGGAGTTCAGTTCTCGTCGTCGAATTTCACTCCAAGTATTTGATTTTGAGTGATTTTTGCACGCAGGGCGAAGCCTCCTCGAAAGGGTCGTCATCGCCCTTCGATTCTGTCTTGACCGGTTGCCCGGAGCCCAGAGAGCCATGGACGATTTTTACCGCATCCGCCGCCTTCCGCCTTACGTGTTCGAGCAGGTCAACCGGGCCAAGGCGGCCGCGCGGAATGCCGGCGCCGACATCATCGATCTCGGCATGGGCAACCCGGACCTGCCGGCCCCGCCCCACGTGCTGGAGAAGCTCAAGGAGACGTTGGGCAAGCCGCGCACCGACCGCTACTCCGCCTCCCGCGGCATCCCCGGCCTGCGCCGGGCCCAGGCTGCCTATTACGAGCGCCGCTTCGGTGTGAAGCTCAATCCCGATACCCAGGTCGTGGCGACGCTCGGCTCAAAGGAAGGGTTTGCCAACGTGGCGCAGGCGATCACCGCGCCGGGCGACGTGATCCTCTGTCCGAACCCGAGCTATCCGATTCACGCCTTCGGCTTTTTGATGACGGGCGGTGTGATCCGCTCGGTGCCCTCGGAGCCGACGCCGCAATTCTTCGAGGCTGCGGAGCGGGCCATCGTGCATTCGATCCCGAAGCCGCTCGCGCTCGTCGTCTGCTATCCTTCGAACCCGACCGCCTATGTCGCGAGCCTCGATTTCTACAAGGACCTGGTCGCATTCGCGAAGAAGCACGAGATCCTGATCCTGTCCGATCTCGCCTATGCCGAAGTCTATTTCGACGAGAGCAATCCGCCGCCCTCGGTGCTCCAGGTGCCGGGCGCCATCGACGTCACCGTCGAGTTCACCTCGATGTCGAAGACTTATTCGATGGCGGGCTGGCGCATGGGCTTCGCGGTCGGCAACGAGCGCGTGATCGCGGCGCTCGCCCGCGTCAAATCGTACCTCGACTACGGCGCCTTCACTCCGGTGCAGGTCGCCGCGACTGCGGCGCTGAACGGTCCCGATGATTGCATCAAGGAGATGCGCGACACCTATCGCAAGCGTCGCGACGCGCTGGTGGAGTCGTTCGGCCGCGCGGGGTGGGACATTCCGCCGCCGGAAGCCTCGATGTTCGCCTGGGTGCCGCTGCCGGAGGCCTTCCGCAGCGTCGGCAGCATGCAGTTCGCGACCCTGATGGTGGAGAAGTCAGGTGTTGCGGTCTCGCCCGGCGTCGGCTTCGGCGAACATGGTGAAGGATATGTCCGCATCGCCATGGTGGAAAACGAGCAACGGATCAGGCAGGCCGCGCGCGGCGTGCGCCGCTTCCTTGAAAGCGGCATCGAAACGTTGCACAACGTCGTTCCACTCGCCAACAGGCGCTAATTCTCTCCTGCAGGTTCACTAAAGCATCATGGTTGCACCCCTCAAAGTGGGCATAGCGGGGCTCGGCACCGTGGGCGCCGAGGTTGTCCGTTTGATTGAGACGCAGGCGCGCGTGCTCGCGGGCCGTTCCGGCCGCGGCATTCGCGTCGTCGCGGTGACGGCGCGTTCGAAGGCCAAGAAGCGCGGCATCGATCTGCGCGGCGTCGAATGGGCGAAGGATCCGCTGGCCGTCGCCACGCATCCCGAGGTCGAGTGCTTTGTCGAGTTGATGGGCGGCGCAGGCGATCCCGCGCTGGCCGCCGTCGAAGCCGCACTCGGTTCCGGCAAGTCCGTCGTCACCGCGAACAAGGCGTTGCTCGCCAAGCACGGTCTGAAGCTCGCCAAATCGGCCGAAAAGCATGGCGGCGCGCTGAATTTCGAGGCAGCCGTCGGCGCCGCGATCCCCGTCATCAAGACGTTACGTGAAGGTCTCGCCGGAACCGGCATCGAGCGCGTCTATGGCATCCTCAACGGCACCTGCAATTATATCCTGACGCGAATGGAGCAGGAGGGCCTGTCGTTTGCCGAGTGCCTCAAGGATGCGCAGCGGCTCGGCTATGCCGAGGCCAATCCGTCCTTCGACGTCGACGGCCACGATACCGCGCAGAAGCTCGCCATTCTCGCCAGCCTCGCTTTCGGCACGAAAGTTGCTCAAAGCGCGGTCTATGTCGAAGGCATCTCCTCCATCGCGCCGGAAGATCTGCGCGCGGCCGCCGATCTCGGCTACCGCGTCAAGCTGCTCGGTGTTGCCGTGCGCACCGCCACGGGTATCGAGCAGCGCGTGCATCCGACCATGGTGCCAAAAACCTCCTCGATCGCGCAGGTGATGGGTGTCACCAACGCGGTTACGATCGATGGAGAGGGCATTCCCCCGATTACGCTGGTCGGACCCGGCGCGGGTGGTGCGGCGACTGCATCCGCTGTCGTCGCCGATATCGCCGATGTTGCGCGCGGCATCCGCGCCAATCCGTTCGGCCGGCCGATCGCGCAGCTGCGCGACACCAGGAAGGCGCCGATGGAGCGGCACGAGGGCGGCTACTACATCCGCCTTCTGGCGCGCGATTTCCCGGGCACCGCGGCTGCGATCGCGACCCGGCTGGCAGAGCAGAAGATTTCGATCGAGTCGATCGTGCAGCGCCATCCCAATGGCGGCGCCGCATCGGCAAACGGCAAGGCAGTGCCCGTGCCCGTCATCCTGATCACCTATGCCACGCATGAGGACGCCGTGCGCCGCGCGCTCGCCGCCGTGCAGAGGGACAAGGTGATCAGCGGACGGCCGCAGGTCATCAGGATTGAGAAGAACTAGAGCATGATCCGGAAAAGTGTGGAGCGGTTTTCCGAAAAGAGCATGCTCGAGAAATAAAAACGGTTCGAACGAACTGTGAGTGTTACGAGTTGATGCGGGCAGGGCGTCCTGTCCAAAACCGTTTCGAAGGAGTTAGCCGATGTCGACCCATATTGAAGTCCCCCCGCACGCCTTGCTCGAGCGCATTCTCACGCTGGAGATCGTGCGGGTGACGGAACGGGCGGCAGTGTCGTCGGCGCGGCTGCGCGGGCACGGGCAGGAGAAGCCTGCGGACCAGGCCGCGGTCGACGCGATGCGCCGCGAGCTCAACAAGCTGCCGATCCAGGGCACCATCGTGATCGGCGAGGGCGAGCGCGACGAAGCGCCGATGCTCTACATCGGCGAGAAAGTGGGCATGAACACCGGTCCGGAAGTCGATATCGCAGTCGATCCGCTCGAAGGCACCACGCTGTGCGCCAAGAACATGCCGGGCTCGATCGCGACGATGGCGATGGCCGACGGTGGCACCTTGCTGCACGCACCTGACGTCTACATGCAGAAGCTCGCGATCGGCCCCGGCTATGACAAGGGTGTCGTCGATCTCGATGCGAGCCCCGCCGATAACGTCCGCCGTCTCGCCAAGGCCAAGGGCGTCAAGCCTGAGGGTATCACCGTCCTCGTGCTCGATCGCCCCCGCCATGCCGGCATCATCGAGAGCGTGCGTTCGACCGGCGCTGCCGTTCGCCTGATCACCGACGGCGACGTTGCCGGCGTGATCCACTGCGCCGATCCCGACAACACCGGCGTCGATATGTATCTGGGCACCGGCGGCGCGCCGGAAGGCGTGCTCGCGGCGGTGGCGCTGCGCTGCATCGGCGGCCAGATGCAGTGCCGCCTGATTCTCGATTCCGGCGAGAAGATCGAGCGCGCCGCCAAGATGGGCGTCAACGATCCCAAGATGATCTACGGCATCGAGGACATGGCGCGCGGCGACTGCCTGTTCGCCGCAACCGGCGTCACGACCGGTTCGCTGCTGTCGGGCGTGAAATTCCGCAAGGACGGCGTGATCGAGACCGAGACCGTGGTGATGCGCTCCGTCACCGGCACCGTGCGCTACATCAAGGCCGAGCACCGCGAACTGGCGAAGTTTCATCTGGACTGATGTTCTCTGTCGTTCCGGGGCGACGGGACCGCGCAGAGCGCGGCCCGGAGAACCCGGAATCTCGCGCCGCAACTTCTAAATACCGGGTTCGCGCTGATGCGCGCCCCGGAATGACGATAAGAACGACTGGGGAAGCGCATGTCCGATCTCTCCGCCGTCAAGGCCCTCATCTTCGACGTGTTCGGCACGGTCGTGGACTGGCGCACCAGCCTGATCACCGATTTCATGTGGTGGGGGAAGGGGCGCGGCGTCAGCGTCGATTGGACCGCGCTCGTCGACGACTGGCGCGGCATGTATGTCGCGTCGATGCAGGACGTGCGCGAGCATCCCGAGCGTGGCTATGTCATGCTGGACGATCTGCACCGCCGCTCGCTGGAAAAGCTGGTCGAGAAATTTGCCATCAAGGGCCTCACCGAGGCCGATCTCGATCATCTCACCAAGGGCTGGCACCGCCTCAATCCCTGGCCGGACAGCGTTGCCGGCCTGACCCGGCTGAAGACAAGGTTCGTGATCTCGCCGCTGTCGAACGGCAACGTCGCGCTGCTCACCAACATGGCGAAGCATGCGGGTCTGCCGTGGGATCTCATCATGTCGGCCGAATTGTTCGCGCACTACAAGCCCGATCCCGAAACTTATCTCGGCGCCGCAAGACTGCTCGGCCTCAAGCCTGAAGAGGTGATGATGGTCGCCGCCCATAATGGCGATTTGGCCGCCGCGCAGAAGAACGGACTGAGGACCGCGTTCGTGGCGCGGCCGACCGAATACGGTCCGTTGCAGAAGGTCGATTTCGAGGCGACGGGAAATTGGGACATTGTCGCCAAGGATTTTGGCGGGATCGCCGACAAGCTCGGCTGCTAGACGTTGCGCCTCACGCGATCCTCAGCGTGGGCTCATCCCCTTCGGTTTCCGCAAAGCCCGCCTGCAAAACCTCTTCGCGCTTGTGGCGCAGATGGGCGCGCAGGACGTGGGAGAGTCCGACGCCGTCACGGCGCTGGAGGGCGTTCAGGATCGCCTCGTGCTCCTGGACCGCGCGCGCCCAGCGCTGCGGCGTCATCGGCGTGACGTAACGGGCGCGGCGGATGCGCGCGGTCACGGACGCGTAGAGTCCTGACAGCACGGGATTGCCGGCGGCATTGACGATCCCCTCGTGGATGGCGCGGTTGCCGCGGTAGTACTGGAGCAGATCGCCCTCGCGATAATGCTGCACCATCGCCGCATGCGCGGCCGCGATGTCCGCGACCTCTGTGTCGCTGATGCGCTCGCAAGCCAGTTCACCCGCCAGCGCTTCGAGGCCCTGGCAGACCTCGAAGAGGTCGCGCATGTCCTTGTCGGTCAGTTTCGCCGCGCGCGAGCCGCGATGCGGGAGGAGTTGCACCAGGCCCTCGGCGGCCAGCACCTTGAGCGCTTCACGCAACGGCGTGCGTGAGATCTCGAGCCGTTCGCACAGCTCGCGTTCGGGAATCCGCGCGCCGGGCGGGATCTCGCCGTCGAGCAGAATGTCGCGGATGCGGCCGACCACCTCTTCATGCAGCATGGCACGTCTCAATTTTGAATGCAAAAATGTTCCAATAGACGAAAGTTCAGCAATTATATCTTGAAAATCCCAAGTTTTGCATTCAAAAATACAAAAAACATGCGGGAAGGCGGAAATGGACCAAGCCGTATCGGGGGACGACCTCACTTTTGAATGCACGAACGGCGTCGGGCGGATCACCTTCAATCGCCCGCAGGCGCGCAACGCCTTCACCTTCGCCATGTACGAGCGGCTCGCCGCCATCTGCGAGCAGGCCAACGACGACCGCGCGATCAAAGTGCTGGTGCTGCGCGGGGCCGGCGACAAGGCCTTTGCCTCGGGCACCGACATCAACCAATTCCGCGAATTCAAAACGCCGCAGGATTCGATCGATTACGAGAACCGCATCGACCGCGTGCTGACCACGCTCGAGCAATGCCGGGTGCCGACGATCGCGGCGATCAACGGCTTCTGCACCGGTGGCGGGGCGGGCATCGCCGCGGCCTGCGATTTGCGCATCGGCACGCGCAGCACCAGAATCGGCTTTCCGATCGCTCGCACGCTCGGCAATTGCCTGTCGATGTCCAATGTCAGCCGTCTCACAGCGTTGATCGGGCCGGCGCGGGTCAAGGATCTGATCTTCACCGCGCGGCTCGTCGATGCCGCGGAGGCCGCAGCAATCGGACTGCTCGGCGAGGTCGTCGACGATCTCACCGCGCTCGATAAGCGCGTCGACGAGATCGCGCGCCTCGTGGCCGGCCACGCGCCGCTGACCCTGAACGCGACCAAGCAGGCGGTCGCCCGCCTGCAAAAGCGGCTGACGCGAGACGAGGGCGAAGACCTCATCCTGATGTGCTACACGAGCCACGATTTTCGCGAAGGGCTCGACGCTTTCCTCAGCAAGCGCGCCCCGCAGTGGCGCGGTCAATAACAGGACGCCCCGATGCCAAGCGATCGATCGCAATCCGCCTCACGTCGCGCAGGCCCGCTCGCAGGTCTCAAGGTCATCGATCTCACCCACGTCATGGCGGGGCCGACCTGCACCCTGATGCTCGCCGACATGGGCGCCGACGTCATCAAGATCGAGAAATGGCCCAATGGTGACGACACCCGCCATTCGGTGCCGCCCAGGATCGGCGACGAGGCGGCCTCGTTCCTTATGATGAACCGCAACAAGCGCGGCATCGTGCTGGACCTCAAGACCGACGGCGGCAAGCAGGTCTTGCGCCGACTGATCGCGGACGCCGACGTGCTGGTCGAGAATTTCGCGCCGGGCGCGATGGAACGGCTCGGCTTCGGCTATAAAGAGCTGCACGAAAAATTCCCAGCGCTGATCTATTGCTCGCTGTCGGGCTTCGGTCGCACCGGTCCGTACAAGCACCGCCGCGGCTTCGACCTCGTCGCGCAGGCCATGAGCGGCATCATGAGCTTTACCGGCGAGCGCCCGGACGGCCCGCCGGTGAAATGCGGCCCGCCGCTGTCGGACATCACCGCCGGCCTGCTCGCGAGCATGGGCATCCTCGCCGCCTATACGCACCGTCTCAAGAGCGGTGAGGGGCAGTGGGTTGAGACCTCGCTCTACGAGGCGGCGCTGGTGCAGACCTATTGGCAGTCGACCATCGCGCTCGCCGCCGGCACCGCGCCCCGCGCAATGGGCTCGGCGCATCCGCTCAACGCGCCCTATCAGGCGTTCGAGGCCTCGGACGGCTGGCTCGTGGTCGGCGGCGCCAACAAGAAGCACTGGCTGTTGATGCTGGAAGCGCTCGGCGCGAGCGAGCTCGCTGCCGATCCGCGCTTCGTCACCGGCGCCGACCGCATGGCGAATTTGAAGGAGCTCGAAGCGGTCTTGAGCGAACGTTTCCGGACCCGGACACGCGCCCATTGGCTCGCGGCTCTGGACGAGAAAGGCGTGCCGTGCGGCCCCGTCCACGACATGCTGGAGGCCCTGAACGATCCGCAGACACTGGCGCGCGAGATGGTCGTCGAGGTCGAGCATTCCACGCTCGGTCCGGTCAAGACGATCGGGTTGCCGATCAAATTCTCGGAGACGCCGGGCAAGGTCGCGTCTGGCGCTCCGGTCTACGGCGAGCATACGCGCGAGGTGCTGGCCGAGCACGGGTTCGCCGAAGAGCAAATCGAAGCACTCGAGCAGGAAGGCGCAATCGTCTCGGCCGCAGGGGAGCGCGAAGAACGCGTCGCCTGAGCCGACGCCGGGACGACTGATCAAACAAAACAGAAAAATCAGTTGGAGGAAATCATGCGTGGGACGTCTCTCTTCCTGTTGACCGTCAGTGCAGCCGTGCTTGCAGGCGGCGCGCCGGCATTCGCGGCCTGGCAGCCGCAGAAGCCGATCGAGTTCGTGGCGACCGCAGGTCCGGGTGGCGGCACCGACAACATCGCCCGCGCGGTGCAGAACATCATCACCAAGCACAAGCTGACCGATCAGCCGATCGTCGTCGTCAACAAGGGCGGCGGCAGCGGCGCGGAGGGCTATGTCTACGGCAAGGCCTCCGCGGGCGATCCCTACAAGGTGATCTTCGGCACCTCGAACGCCTGGCAGCAGCCGCTCGTCTCCAAAGTCGCCTTCAACTACACCGATCTGACGCCGATCGCGGCGATGGCACAGGACGAGTTCCTGCTCTGGGTCAAGCAGGACGCGCCCTACAAGACGGCCGGCGATTATCTGAAGGCGGCCGCATCGGGCGAGTTCAAGATGGGCGGCGCGCAGTCCAAGGACACCGACGAGGTGCTGACGCGCATGATCGAGAAGGTCGGTCACGTCAAGCTGACCTACATTCCGTTCAAGAGCGGCGCCGAGGCTGCGGTGCAGCTCGCCGGCGGGCACATCGATTCCCACGTCAACAATCCCAGCGAAAGCCTTGGCCAGTGGCGCGGCGGCACGCAGCGTCCGCTCTGCGTCTTCAGCCCGAAGCGGCTGCCTGAAGGCCCGAAAATCACGGCCACCGAAGGCTGGAGCGACGTTCCGACCTGCGTCGAGCAGGGCCTCGACATCAAGCAGTACGAGCAGCCGCGCACGGTCTGGCTGCCCGGCAAGGTCACGCCGGAGCAGGCCGCCTACTATGTCGACCTGATGCAGAAGGTGCAGGCGACGCCGGAATGGAAGGACTACATCGAGAAGACCTCCCAGGTCGACACGTTCCTGACCGGTGCCGAGCTCGACAAGTTCATCAAGCAGGACCTCGAGCACGTCAAGCAGGTTGCGAGCGAGCAGGGTTGGCTGGTCAAGTGAGGATCAGGAGCCTTCGATGATCTCGCGCCGCGCCCTCGAACTTGCGACCGCCGTCCTCACCGGCAGCTTTGGTGTTGCGGTGGTGGTCCAGAGCCTCGACAACGGCATCGGCTGGTCGAGCGCGGGCGTTGAATCAGGCACATTCCCGTTCCTGACCGGCATCATCATTGTCGCCGGCAGCCTCTACAATCTGGCACGCGGCCTCGCGCCCGTCGCGTCGGTGGCAAGCGTCCCCGTCGCGATCACGTCGATTGAGCTGCGGCGGCTCGCCGGCCTGTTCGTGCCGGCGGCGATTTTCGTCGCCGCGATCCCGTTGCTTGGGATGTATGTCGCTTCGGCGGCTTACATCTTCGCGGTGCTTGCGATTCCCCGCCATCAATCCGTCCTGCGGTCGGCAATGACGGCGGCGGCAACGGCGCTCGCGCTCTATATCGTGTTCGAGCGCATGTTCCAGGTCAGCCTGCCGCACGGCGCGCTCGCCGCGGCGCTCGGGGTCTGAGGGAGCGCGCGATGGGTAATCTCTCAGAGCTCTTCCACGGCTTCACCATCGCGGTCACGGTGCCACATCTGGCCTTGATGGCGACAGGCGTGCTGCTCGGCATCCTCGTCGGCGTGCTGCCGGGGTTGGGCGCTCCGAATGGCGTGTCGCTGCTGCTGCCACTGACCTTCGGCATGCAGCCGGTCTCGGCGATCATCCTGCTCTCCAGCATGTATTGGGGCGCGCTGTTCGGGGGCTCCGTGACCTCGATCCTGTTCAACATTCCGGGCGAACCGTCCTCGGTCGCGACGACGTTCGACGGCTATCCGATGGCGCGCGATGGCCGGCCGACCACGGCGCTCGCCACCGCTTTCGGTTCGGCGGCGTTCGGCGCGCTGGTGGGCGTCATCCTGATCACCTTCCTCGCGTCCTGGGTGGCGCAGGTTGCGCTCGCCTTCGGGCCGGCGGAATATTTTGCGGTCTATTTCCTCGCGTTCGCGAGCTTCGTCGGCATGGGCGGAGCGGCGCCGATCAAGACCGTGGTGGCGCTCGCGATCGGCTTTGCGATCGCGGCGATCGGCATCGACACCGTCTCCGGCAGCGTCCGTCTCACCATGGGCATCGACGAACTGGTCAAGGGCGTGAACTTCGTCGTCGCGGTGATGGGCCTGTTCGGCATCGGCGAGCTCTTGGTCGCCGTCGAAGAGGAGTTTCACGCCCGCGCGGTCTCGTCCAGGATCGACTGGCGCGAAGTGTTTCGCGCCGTCTGCCGCCTGCCGCGCCACGGCGTCGCGCTGCTGCGCAGCGCTGCGATCGGCTGCTGGATGGGGATCACGCCGGGCGGCCCGACCGCAGCGTCGTTCATGAGCTACGGCATTGCTCGCCGGTTCTCGCGACGCGGCCGCTACTTCGGCACGGGCGAGGTCGAGGGCATCATCTCGCCCGAAACCGCCGACCATGCCGCCGGCACCAGTGCGCTGCTGCCGATGCTCTCGCTCGGCATTCCCGGCTCGGCGACTGCGGCGGTCATGATGGGCGGGCTGATGATCTGGGGGCTCAATCCTGGACCGATGCTGTTTGTCGATCAGAAGGACTTCGTGTGGGGTCTGATCGCCTCGATGTATGTCGGCAACATCGTTGCGGTCGCGCTGGTGCTGCTGACCGTGCCTGTTTTCGCCGCCCTGATGCGGATTCCCTTCGTGGTCATCGCGCCGCTGATCGTGATCATCTGCGTCGTCGGTGCCTATTCGGTGTCGAACTCCTATCTCGATGTGGTGATGATGCTCGGTTTCGGCGTCGTCGGCTATCTCTTCAAGAAGTTGTTCTATCCGCTGGCGCCGCTCGTGCTCGCCATCGTCATCGGGGACAAGGCCGAGGATGCGTTCCGGCAAGCGATGCTGATGTCCAAGGGATCGCTCGGAATCTTCTTTGCCAACAAGCTGGTGACGTGCCTCGTGGTCTCCGGATTCGCATTGCTGCTGTTGCCGTTGGCGTTGCAGCTGTTCGCACGCATCGTCCGCAAACCCGCCGCCGCTGGAACGACGAACCAGGAAAAGGTGATCATATGACCGGAAAGCCGCTGATTGCGCTGGCGATGGGAGATCCTGCCGGCATCAGCCCGGAGCTGACGGCGAAGCTCGTGGCGCAGGACGATGTCCGCGCACGGTGCCGGCTCCTGGTCATCGGCGACCGGCGCGTCTTCGACGCGGGCGCGAAGATCGCTGGCGTCACGCCGGAACTGATGGCGGTGGAGCAGGGCGCCGACTTCGATGAGCTGACAGGCGACACGCTGTTCCTCGATCTCGGTCATCTCGATCCCGCGCGGGTCGAGCGTGGCATAGCGAGCCTGGCGGGCGGGCAATTTGCGCTGGCCAACTACAAGCGGGCGCTCGAATTTGGCAGGGATGGAAGGGTCGATGCCGTCTGCTTCACGCCTTTCAACAAGGCGGCCATGCGATTGGCGCGCTCCGACTATGACGACGAGATCGCGTTCTCGGCGGAGGTGGTGGGGGTGAGGACACCGGCCAGCGAATTCAACGTGCTGGGCGAGCTCTGGAATGCCCGCGTCACCTCGCACATTCCGCTCAAGGAGGTCGCCGCAAGACTCACCACCGAACGCATCCAGCGCGCACTGAAGCTGACCGATGCGTGCATGCGTAATGCCGGCTTTGCGCGTCCCCGCATCGCGGTCGCCGGCCTCAATCCGCATGCCGGAGATGGCGGCAATTTCGGCCGCGAGGAGATCGACGTCATCGCGCCGGTGGTGGAAGCCGGCCAGCGCGCCGGCATTGCCGCGCAGGGCCCGTTCCCCGCCGATACCGTGTTCCTGCGCGCCAAGTCTGGCGCCTTCGATGCGGTGCTGACGATGTATCACGACCAGGGCCAGATCGCGATGAAGCTGATGGGGTTCGATCGGGGCGTCACATTGCTGGGCGGCTTCCCGTTCCCGATCTGCACGCCGGCGCACGGCACCGCCTATGATATCGCCGGGCAGGGCATTGCATCGCCTGGCGCCAGTCGTGCGGCCGTCCTGCTCGCGGCCGAGATGACGGTGCGACGCGCCGTCTGATTTGCGCGCACCAACGGGAGCCCGTGCCGACTGGGCTCGCGTTGCGTGCGTTATCAGACTTTCGGGAAAAACTGGAAACTTCCGCCGTCGCAACGAGTTGGCGTCCCATGAACATCTCCACGCCGGAGCTGGGAACATGGTGGACGACGGCCCGTTACGAACAGCGGTTGATACCGCATGGCGCGTGTATCGCGCCCGGCATCGCGACGTCGATGCCGCGGATGGCCGTCGCTGCCTCCTCGAGCGCCATCTGCAAGGGAGGCGGGAAGCACGCGAGAGTCACGGTGATGCCCAGGAACTCGCCTGGTTCGGGCTCGCCTATCTCGAGCGGCTTTCGGATGACCAATGCTAGGGATCATTGAGAGGCTTGCCTGCCGCCTGGCGCTCGGAAGCGCATGGCCGAATTGCACCTTGCTTGCAATTTCGAACCTGCTGTCCGCAGCCATCGTGCTGATCCTCCGTTCAGCGGTGTAGCAGGTCTCATGCGCATCGCCCAGCTCGCCCCCTTGGCCGAAAGCGTCCCTCCCAGGCTTTACGGCGGCACGGAGCGTGTGGTCGCCTGGCTGGTGGATGAGCTTGTCGAGCTCGGCCACGAGGTCACGCTGTTTGCAAGTGGCGACTCCCGAACCAACGGGAAACTTCACGCCGTGTGGCCACGCGCGCTTCGTCTCGGTCGGAAGGGAACCGATCCGGGCGCGGCCTCTGCGATGTTGATCGAGGCGATTGCCAGGCGAGCCAGCGATTTTGACGTGATCCACGCCCATATCGACTGGGTGCATCTGCCGTTGCTCAGTCGTCTTGGTGTGCCGTTCCTGACGACCATGCACGGTCGTTTGGATCTGCCCGGATTGCCTGATGTGGTTCGGCAGTTCCCTGAAGCCGCATTCGTGTCGATTTCCGATCACCAGCGTGCGCCGCTTCCGGATGCAAAGTGGATTGGAACGATCCAGCACGGATTGCCGTCCGATCTGTTGCGCCCCTCCTACGAAGAGGGGGCCTATCTGGCGTTTCTTGGCCGCCTCACGGCCGACAAGGGGCCTGAGGATGCCATTCGCATAGCGCGCGCTGCCCGGATGCCGCTGCGCATAGCCGCGAAGATACCGCGCGCGGAAACCGCCTACTTCAAGAAGAAGCTCGAGCCTCACATCGACGGCGAAGCGATCCAGCTTGTGGGTGAAGTCGACGACGTGAAGAAGCAGTCCTTCCTGGGCCGAGCAGCCGCGCTGTTGTTTCCCATCGATTGGCCGGAGCCGTTCGGCTTGGTCATGATCGAGGCGATGGCCTGCGGAACGCCGGTGATCGCCTATCGTTGTGGGTCAGTTCCGGAGGTGATCGAGCACGGTCTGACCGGGTTCATCGTCGAGGACGAAGACCAGGCCGTCGCGGCGGTCGGCGAATTGGGCAAGCTGGATAGAAGGAGAGTGCGCGCCCGCTTCGAGGAGCGCTTCATCGCTGGTCGAATGGCGCGGCAATACGAGGATCGCTACCGCGAACTGGCTTCCGCGGCCGGCCGTAAAGGCGGTACGCAACGCTTGGAAAGGTAAAAGGAGGCGACGATGACGCTGAGGAAAACGGGGCAGATCTGCTTCGCTCTTGTCTTGGCCCTTGCAGCGTCGGGAGCGTTCGCAGCCGAGATGACGGCGGACGCAATCAATTCCGCCGAGCCATCAAAGAAGACGCTCTCGACCGAAAAGCCGACCCCGGCCGGGGTCCATCTGCAAGTCCTCCTCGACCGGGCGCATTTCTCCCCGGGTGAGATCGACGGCAAGTTCGGTGAGAACGCGAAGAAGGCGCTGCGAGCCTATGCGGAGGCCCGGCAATTGCCGAGTTCGGACGCGCCGACGAATGATGTCTGGCAAGCGTTGCGGACGGACGAGCGGCCGGTGACGGCGACCTACACCATCACCGACAAGGACGTCGCGGGGCCGTTCTTGCGCAAGCTTCCGGCGAAAATGGAGGACATGAAGGACATCCCCCATCTCGGCTACACCAGTCCGCGCGAAGAATTGGCTGAAAAGTTTCATATGAGCGAGCAGCTTCTGGTGGCGCTCAACCCGGGCCGCCACTTCGACCGTGCCGGCGAGACCATCGTCGTCGTCGACACGGCTGATGGGGGCGGTACCGCGCCTGCCAAGGCCGACAGGGTCGAAATCGACAAGGTCAGGCAAACCGTCAAGCTGTTCGACAAGTCGAATGCGCTGATCGGATTCTATCCGGCGAGCGTCGGCAGCGAGGAGAAGCCGTCACCTTCTGGCACACTGAAGGTCACCGAGATCGACCACAATCCGACCTATCGCTACAACCCCGCCTATCACTTCAAGGGCGTTCACTCCCAAAAACCCTTCAAGATCAGGCCCGGCCCGAACAATCCCGTGGGAATCGTCTGGATCAATTTGTCCGCCGACGGCTACGGCATCCACGGCACGCCCTCGCCGCAAAATATCTCAAAGGGGCAGTCGCATGGCTGCGTGCGTCTCACCAACTGGGATGCGGAACGGGTCGCAGCGAGCGTCTCGAAGGGGACGCCGGTGGTCTTCGTCGAGAGCACCAGCTGAGTGCTACGCGAGAACGCGGGTGACGAATATCTGAAATGATTGCTGCGACGCTGCGCCGCCATTGATGAGGGGCGTGTACTCACAAACTCGCGGATGTCCGGTTCTGCGAAGGCTTTCGGATGGCGGGTGCTTCGGATCCGCGGCGAAGCACAGCCTTCCAGAAAGTCACGCAGCCAAAGATTGTATTGTTTTTCGGTCCATGAATAATAGGCTTTCGTTTCACGGATGTACGTGAGGGCCAAGGTGAAATATTCGTTGGGCGCGGCGTTGCTCGTTCTTCTGTCATTCCAACGCGCGCAGGCGGACCCTGTCGGCGAAACGCATCGTGTGACGACCGAAAAGACGGCCGCCCTGCGCGACGCGGAGCATCGCGACCAATTGCGCGTCACCGTCTGGTATCCTGCAGCAAAGGATGCGGTAGAGCAGCCATTGGTCGTCGGCCTCGACCCACCGGCCAAGCCCTTCTGGAATGTCGGGTCGGTCGCGTTCAACGCGCCTTTCGCTGATGGCGGGCCGCGTCCGATCCTGCTGTTGGCGCCTGGTGGTAGCGCCAGCGCTCGCATGGTGGGCTGGTTCGGGATCGCCATGGCCCGCGCCGGCTATGTGGTGATCGCGGTCGACCACCCCGGCGATAACGGCATGGATGTGAAGACGACGGCGGCCATGCTCCTGCCCTGGGACCGCGCGGAGGACCTGCGCTCAGCTCTCGCGGCTGCCGAAAATGACCCTGTGATTGGACCACATCTGGACAAGGCGCGCGTCGGTGCGGCGGGACTGTCGTTCGGCGGATATACGGCGCTTGTCGCGGCGGGCGCGCGATCCTTCGATTTCGATCGTTTTACCGCGTTCTGCACCGAGAATCCCGACGATGGTACATGTCATCAGCGCGCGCGCAGTCCAGTACCGATGACGGACGCCGACAAAAGGAAAGCCCTGGCTTCGCCGGAAGTTGCCGCCGAGCGTGCCCGTGCCGGCGAAAGTCATGCCCTGCCCGAAGTGCGGGCGGCGTTCGTCATGGCTCCGGGGCCCATTCAACTGCTCGATCCCGCAAGCCTCGCAGCCATGCGCAAGCCCGTTAGCATCATACTGGGCGATGATGACATAGACGTGCCGCCGGCGACGAACGGCCTCATCGCGGCAAAGGCGATCCCCGGGGCGACGCTGTTACGGCTGCCGGGCGTCGGTCACACCGATTTTTTGCCTGATTGTACCGACGCCGGGCGGGCAACATTCCCGCAGTGGTGCACCTTCAGCGTCCCGCAGGCGGACACCCATGGTCAGGCGATCGCGGCAGCGCAGGAGTTTTTTGCCAGGACGTTGGCGAAAGCGCCGTAGCAGTAAACTCATCGTAGAGTCCTGCTGCAAAAGTGGGGCTACTGAATTTCGCGATCGAACGCATTCCCGCACTTCCGTTTGCGGCCCATCGCTGCCGCATCCCAGATATGTCGGCTGTCAGACAGCAGACTGCGTTCATCAACTCAATCCGCGCCTATCTTGCCGAGTTCGGGACCGTCGCTCCCGTCGGACGCAGGGGTGTCGAGCAGCTGCTGGAAGTCGCCGCCGACAACGCCGAAGACCGGGTTCCGGAGGCCGCCCGGATGTGCCTTGCTGCTCTTGGCGAACAATTGTGCGCTTTGCCGAAATGCGGCGCCTCGAGCGCGAGGGTGATTATGGCGTGATGCGAAAGAGCCGGCGATTGGGACAACCCGCTTCTGGGTTCCAAGCAGAAAGGACCCGCAATGACCGGCCCAGTCTGCCGGGGCTTAAACAAAGAGGAAGACGCCGGTTTGTCAGTTTGATATGCTTTTAGTGTAGTTCTTGCGGCGATCGTGCCGCCAAACCCGGGAGTTCACTAATGGCCTGGAAAGCACCGAAGATCGTCGAAGTGCCGGTTGGCATGGAGATCAACATGTACGCCTGCGCAGCGCGGAAGTAAGCGATTCGCATCGACCTGCCTGGCCCCAGAGCTTCGCGACATTTTTCGTCATTTTCTGGAGCCGGGCAGAGGCTTTTCATTTCGGCAACGCAGACAATCCTAAATAGACGCATTGTACGCGGCGGTGCCGGATGTTTGTCGGCGAGTATCCGTCGCCGCTCCTTTTGCATCTTCCGATGCGGCGCCCAATTAGAGCTCGGCGCACGACCACCCGCGATCACAGCGGTTAGGCGAACACGGATAAGTTTCCACGAGGCTAGAAGCGAACGATAGTGCGGCATCAGCATTGCCGTTGCCGTTACTATAGCGCTGCCCGCACTCCCAGTGCCATGGCCACTATTCCCAATTCCAACGCTTGCCCCGCGCCACCGATTCCCGCGGGTGAGCGAGCTGGTCACCATCAGCCTTCGCCAAACATCTGGTTGGGGTATGGGTTCCGGATTTGCGCTTCGCTTGTCCGGGCCGACTGCGTAGCTTGTGGCTGCGCACGGCGCTATTTCAAATACGCGAGATAGTGCGCGACGGCGGTGATCTCCTCGTCGCTCATGTGGTAGGCCACATCGGCCATCGCGGCGCCGCCACCGCCGACACGCTGGCTGCTCTTGTAGTCGTGCAACGCCTTGACCAGATATTCCTCGCGCTGGCCTGCGAGCCGCGCCACAGCCTTGGTGCCGGCAAAGCTATCCGTATGACATGAGGCGCAGCGGCGGCCGACGGCAACTTCCGCGCCTTTCTTCGAGAGTTCCGGATCGTTGTCCTCGCCAGGCGCGGGCGGCGTCATGGCCGCGAAATAGGCGGCGAGACTACGCACGTCCTCGTTGCTGATGTCCTGGGAAATCGGCTGCATCTGTTCGTTCTTGCGTGAGCCGGCGCGGAAGAACACGAGCTGCCATTGCAAGAATTGATCGGGCTGGCCGGCCAGCGAAGGGATGTTCTCGGTCTGCGAGATGCCGTTCTCGCCGTGACAGCCGGAGCAGACGGCAGCCTTCTCCTGGACCGCCGCATTGTCGGCGGCGCTTGCGGAGAGGGCGCCAACTGCGAGAAGCGCAGCCGCGCTGATGGCTTGCGAGACGAACTGCCGGCGCATATGGGAATTCCGATCTATCGACCGCGTCATTGCGGGGCGTGCGAAGCACATGCCCGAACTCCATAACAGCGAGTCGGGGTTAGGGGTTCCGGACTTGCGCTGGCCCAATCCGGAACGACAGCGTGAGACTTTGAAATGAGAGAAGCTGCGGCGCCGCTAGGGCCGCCGCAGCCTCCTGTCGTCGCGCGCTACTGCTTGCTGTAGCTGATGCGATAGACCGCGCCGGCCCAGTCGTCGGCGACGAGGATCGAACCGTCCTTGGCGAGGATGATGTCATCAGGACGGCCGAGATAGCCCTGGTCGGCTTCGAGCCAGCCGGAAGCGAACACTTCTTCCTTGGCGTTCTTGCCGTCAGGATCGACGATCACGCGCACGATCCGGGCACCCTGATACTTGTGTCTGTTCCAGGAGCCATGCTCGGCGATCAGGATGTTGTTCTTGTATTCGGCGGGGGAATTGGTCGCCGGTATAGAACTTCATGCCGAGCGGAGCGACGTGCGCGCCCAGATTCAGGACGGGGGGCGTGAACTCCGAGCATTTGTGGCCCATCGCGAACTTATCGTCGGGCAAGTCGCCCTGGTGGCAGTAAGGATAGCCGAAATGCTCGCCGATCTTGTTGATCATGTTCAGCTTGTCGCTGGGCAGATCGTCGCTGATCCAGTCGCGGGCGTTTTCGGTGAACCAATATTTGCCGGTACGAGGATCGACGTCGCCGCCGACCGAGTTGCGAACGCCCAGCGCCCAGATTTCGGCGTTGCCGGTCTTGGGATCGACGCGCCGGATCTGCGAGACGCTGGTCGGGGGAATGCCGATGTTGAAGGGCGGGCCGAACGGAATGTAGAACCAGCCGTCCTTGTCGGCCGCGAGGTATTTCCAACCATGAGCGGCATAGGACGGCATGTCGTCATAGACGACCTTGCCCTCGCCGGGATTGTCGAGCTTGTTTTCGATGTCGTCGTAGCGGATCAGCTTGTCTACCGCGATGACGTAGAGCGCACCGTCCTTGACGGCGAGACCCGTGGGCATGTTCAGCCCCTTGAGGATGGTCTTGACCTCTTTCTTTCCGTTGTTGTCCTTGATGGCATAGACGTTGCCGAGGCCGAACGAGCCGACGAACAGCGTGCCCTTGTCACCCCAGGCCATCTGCCGCGCAGCCAGCACGCCGGACGCATAGACCTCCATCTTGAAGCCCGCCGGCAGCTTGACCTTCTTGACGATGTTGGCGAGCTCAGCATCGGACGCGCCGGTCGGCGGACCCGATGGCGGCGCGAGGCCCTTCTGCGCCTCGGTCTCGTCGCCGAGGAACCAATCGTCCGGCGGATGCGTCCAAAATTCCTTGGTGCCTGATTCGTATTTCTTCAGTGGCGTGCTTTTGTCCTGCGCATTGGCAACGGTGGTTCCCGCAAGGAGGGTCACGGCTGCAAGCGCCAACACGGATCGATGGATCATCGATGTCATCGCGTCACTCCCCTAACGCAGCCGCCAGGGCTGCAGGTTCTTTGTTTTGCTGTTTGACTCGGTCTGTCGAGGTGGCAGACGCGAAAAGGTTAGCACATCTGCTAGCGGTGAGAAGCACGTCGCATGCGTGGCAGTTGCGCTCCGCAAGAAATTGAGGGGTAGGCGCATATCGCGACGACAATGATCTCCCTGCAACGCGGAATCGGCCTGCGCGCAACGCAAACTTCGAAACATCACCATGCACAGTGGGCCGGCGGAAGCTGGGTGGTCCGCGGAGACGTCGGCCACACAGCTGAAACATCATGCGAATTGACAAAAGCGGCGACTATTGGTCTCGAGTCCGGGCCCCGAAGTGAAAGCGTTGGTGTTTTCGGTCCCAAGCGTTTGAAATTGCTAAAATACCGCCGCATTAGCGGTCTTGGTCAGATCGCGACCGGCGGAGGCCGTCCGTGAAGATCGAGCGAGCACCAGCCATTGCGGCTCAGGCACGGGTCAGACCGCGTGTTTCATCCGATCCTTCTGTGCCATACAGCACCGGAGCGACCGCGTCGTTCGAGCGACCCGTCCCACTGCGCGATGGGCGCGACCGCTTTCCGAAAACCACGCTGGCGGCCCGGAGCGGCCGCCACGCGACCGTCTCAGGAAGCTTTTACGAGCCACTCCTTCCATAGCGGCTTCCTTGCCGACTGGAGACGGCATGGCAACCCCGCACTGCGGCAAGTTTGCGAAGAGCACCCAGCAGCATATCTGCGGCTCATTTTGCTGGCCTCAAGAGGCGCGATTAGAAGGGGCCCGCAACCGTGAGAATTAGGCAATGATCCAATCGATACGAAAGCTGGCGCCTGACCACATCATCGAATGGCCCGATGGTGAGCGCGCAAGGGTCACATGGGTCTCGGAAAACGGCGAGCGCTTTCGCGTCGAGGGTCTGCCGACACTGTTGTGGGCAACAGACAGTTTTCGGGTGGTCAGGAGATTTGCCTCAAAAACGCGAGTTTACTTTACCGCACCTCCTCGCATCGGGATGGCGTTGCGTTGCTGCCTGCCGTAGAATAGTCGCGCTTGAGTGGCAGGGTGCGGCCATGGGCCAAATCCTTCTGGTTGATTCGAAAAAACTGGATGGCTTTGAAGGTCTTCACCAGGCCGTCCACGGTTCGCATGTCGACGTGATGCAGCTCGGCCGCGGGCGGCTGCGCGGGACATTGTCGCACATCGGCATCGGCGAGTTTTCGCTGAGCATCGGCACCTTCAACGTCGGCATGCGCACGCAGCGCGTCGCCAGCGACGACAAGCTGATCATCGGGATGTTGCTCGCGGCCGAGGACCGCGTGGCCCATTGGTCGTTCGACATGCAGCTCAACGATGTGCTCGTGATTCCGCCGTTGCTCGAGCACGACGGGGTCTTTCACGGCGGCTCCGCTTACGCGGCGATGCGCCTCGATCTCAACGACGTTGCGTCTTTGTTCGGTGGCGAAGCGAGGCTCGGTGATCCCGACACTTGGCGCAGCCGGGGTCATTTCAGGGCCGACGCTGCGAACGGGCAGATCGCCACGCGCCGGCTTGTCGCCATCATGTCGCATTTGCGCACCCACAGATCGGGCCTGACGTCGTCGACCGCCGAATACTGGAGGAGGGCGATCGCGGAGTGTATGGCGGTCAACGTCATGTCGTCGCTTCCCCCAGATGACAACGGATGGCTGCGTTCAGCCCGACGGCTGGTCCGCAGGGTCGAGGATTATCTCGACGAGACCGGCACCCGCCCGGTGCACGTGTCGGAAATTTGCGCGGCGCTTGGCGTGTCCAGGCGCACGTTGCACCGCGCCTTTCAGGAGGTGTTCGGCCTCGGCCCGGTCAGCTTCCTCAGACACAAGCGGCTGTGTGCCGCTCATTCGATGCTGCACCAGAGCGCGCCCGGTTCGACCACCGTCGCTGCCGTCGCGATGGGCCAGGGCTTTTACGAGCTCGGCCGGTTCGCGCAGTACTACCTCGCGATGTTCGGAGAGCGCCCCTCGCAAACGCTCGGAGTTGCAACATTGCACACCGAAGCGGACGGCAGCGGGAGTGCCTAGGGGCGCCACGGCTGGTGTTCGACGAGGCCGATCAGAACGGCGCCATGATTCCAGAATGCCGGTGTTTTGCCCGACGTGTCAAACGGCTTTGCCGGTGGGGCCGACGACATCGGAAAATTCGTCGCGAAAACAATGCTCCCGCTACTGTGCATGGGGTTGTTTCGTTGGTTGGAGTTGGCTGCGCTGTGCAAAACGGCCTGGCCGGGGCATCAGGTGATTGCCCTATGTGCTACCCTCGTCGTACGGACTGAACGCATATGGCTCCTCCCGCATCCGCACTCCCCGTCGAATTGCCCCAGGCGTTCCTGGGGGTGGCGCGCTCGCTGACCGACAAGCTCTGGCGCACCCGGCTGGATGCGCGGGGGGCGGCCACGGCGCTCGCCATCGTGCAGCGTCACCAGCTGCCGGAATTGCTCGCGCGGGTCCTGGCAGGCCGCGGTGTCGACATCGACGCCGTCCCCGACTTCCTCGATCCGACCATCCGAAAGCTCATGCCGGATCCGTTCACGGTGACGGAGATGGAGGCCGCCGCGAAACGTATCGCGGATGCGGCAGCGAAGGGCGAGACCGTCGCGATCTTCGGCGACTACGACGTCGATGGCGCGACCTCGGCGGCGCTGCTCGCCTGGCATTTGCGCCATTGTGGGCTCGATCCGCTGATCCACATTCCCGATCGCATCTTCGAAGGTTACGGCCCCAACGTCGAAGCCGTGCGGGCGCTGGCCGCAAAGGGCGCCACGCTGCTGGTCACCGTCGATTGCGGCACCACCAGCATGGAGCCGCTCGCCGAGGCCAAGCGCCTCGGCATGTCGGTTGTCGTGATCGATCACCACCAGGCCGGCTCCGAGCTGCCGCAGGTCGACGCGCTGGTCAATCCGAACCGGCTCGACGATCTCTCCGGCCTCGGCCACCTCGCCGCCGTCGGTCTCGTGCTGGTGACGCTGGTCGCGGTGAACCGAGAGCTGCGCCAGCGCAGGTTCTGGAATGCGGAGCTGCCGGAGCCTGATCTCCTGGGCACGTTGCATCACGTCGCACTCGGCACTGTTGCCGATGTGGCGCCGCTGATCGGCCTGAACCGTGCCTTTGTCGCAAAAGGTCTGATCGCGATGCGGCGCCGCGACCATGTCGGCCACACCGCGCTGATGGACGTGGCGCGGCTCAACGGGCCGCCGGAAGCCTGGCATCTCGGCTTTATGCTGGGGCCGCGCGTCAATGCCGGCGGCCGCATCGGCCGCGCAGATCTGGGGGTGCGGCTCTTGCTGGAAGGCGACAGCGTCGAGGCCGCGCGGATTGCGGCCGAGCTCGACCGCCTCAACAGCGAGCGCCGTGTCATCGAGCAGGCCGCCGAAGCGCAGGCCGAAGCCGAAGCGCTGGCCTCAATCGGCTTGGAGGACAAGCTTGGTGTGATCGTCACGGCCTCCGAAGGCTGGCATCCCGGCGTGGTCGGCCTCGTTGCCTCGCGACTGAAAGAGAAGTTTTCGAGGCCCGCCTTTGCGATTGCGCTGGAACCCGGCGGTATCGGCACCGGCTCGGGGCGCTCGATTGCCGGCGTCGATCTCGGCAAGGCGGTGCGGCAGGCCGTTGCCGATGGCATTTTGCTCAAGGGCGGCGGCCACGCGATGGCCGCAGGCGTGACGCTGCGGAAAGAAAAGCTCGCCGAATTCCGCGCCTATTTGGAGAATGCCCTGGCGCAGGACGTCGCCGAGGCGCGCCATGTCAACGAACTCTATATCGACGGCGCGATCTCGGCACGCGCGGTGACGCCGGAACTCGCCACCACGCTCAATCGCGCAGGGCCCTTCGGCAGTGGTAATCCGGAGCCGGTCCTGGCGTTGCCGGCGCACCAGCTCGTCTTTGCCGATGAAGTCGGGCAGACGCATCTGCGCTTGCGCTTCAAATCGGGCGACGGCTCGATCGTTAACGGCATCGCGTTCCGTTCAGTCGGACAGAAGCTCGGCAACGCGCTTGTGGCCAATCGCGGCCAGCAACTGCACGTCGCGGGCTCGCTGTCGGTCGATCGCTATCAGGGTGTCGAACGCGTGCAGTTTCGCGTCATCGACGTCGCACTTCCGGATCAGGGTCCATCCGTGATTAGGTAACGGCCTCAAACAACAAAAAGAAGCGGAGCGAACATGGCAGGGCAGGTTGAGGGCAAGATCGCGCTGCTGACGGGCGGCGCCTCCGGTATCGGCGAGGCCATTGTCGAGCTGTTTGCGCGCGAGGGCGCCACCGTCATCGCCACCGACATCGATGAATTGCGCGGGCCCGAACTCGCCAAGCGGGTGACAAAGGCCGGCGGCAACGCGATCTTCCTGGAGCAGGACGTCACCAGCGAGGAGCGCTGGATCGAAATCGTCGCCGAGATCGCCAAGCGCTACGGCCGCCTCGACATCATGGTCGCCAATGCCGGCATCGGCATTGCCGTGCCCTCGATCACCGATATGACGCTGTCTGACTGGCACAAGCAGAATGCGATCAACCTCGATGGCGTGTTTCTTTCGGTCAAGCATTGCCTGCCCTTGATGCGCAAACACGGCAGCGGTTCGATCATCATGATGTCGTCGCTCGCGGGCCTGCGTGGCGCGCCGGGTCTCTCGGCCTATTCGCTGACCAAGGGCGGCGTACGCTTGTTCGCGAAATCGATCGCAATGGAGTGCGCGGCTGCCGGCGACGGCATACGCGTCAATTCGGTGCATCCCGGCATCATCGACACCCCGATCTGGGGCAAGATCCCGACCGGAGCGAGTGGCGCCGGCCAGAACGCCCCGATCGATCCGGAGGAACGCGCCAAGGTCGCAACCCCGCTCGGCCGCGCCGGCCAGGCGGCGGAGATCGCCTCCGGCGTGCTGTACCTGGCGTCCGATGCCTCGCGCTATGTCACCGGCACCGAGCTCGTCATCGATGGCGGCATGAATGCCGGCGGGGTGCCACGGCGGGCGTGAAACGCGCAAGGCAGGGCGGCGGCCGCAGGGGCTGACGCGCAGGCGTCGGCCCTGTAAAACGCTGCCGTCCCCCGTCCGAAAGAGGTCTCCTTCGCCATGGCGCACAGCCTTCACGCCTCCTCACCCGCAGCTGTCCGCTCGAACCGGCCGGACCTCGCCACCGATGCCATCCGCACTGCGCGCGAGGATCTCGCCGCCTGCTTCCGCATGGCGGCGCGCAACGGTTTTGAGGAGGGCATCTGCAACCATTTCTCGGCCGTCGTTCCCGGCCATGACGATCTTTTCCTCGTCAATCCCTACGGCTACGCCTTCCGCGAGCTGACCGCGTCAAAGCTCCTGATCTGCGATTTTCACGGCCACGTTCTCGATGGCGAGGGCGAGCCTGAGGCGACCGCCTTCTACATCCATGCGGAGATGCACAAGCGCCTGCCGCGCGCCAAGGTGGCGTTCCATACCCACATGCCCTATGCGACGGCACTTTCGATGACCGAAGGCGATCCCCTGATCTGGGCCGGCCAGACGGCGCTGAAATTCTACGGCCGCACGTCGGTCGACCGCGACTACAACGGCCTCGCGCTCGATGGCAGCGAAGGCGCGCGCATCGCATCAGCCGTCGGCGATGCCGACATCATCTTCATGAAACATCACGGCGTGATGGTGCTGGCGCCGACGATTGCAGAAGCCTGGGACGATCTCTACTACCTCGAACGCGCCGCCGAAGTGCAGGTGCTGGCGATGTCGACCGGACGTCAGGTGCAGCCGGTCGATCCTGCGATCGCAGCCGCAACCTACGCGCAGATGCGCGAAGGCGATTCCGAATCCGCGCGGTTGCATCTCGCCGCGATCCGCCGCCAGCTCGATGCGGAAGAACCGCAGTACCGGCACTGACGCGGCTCAAGATCCCTGCCGCAGCTTCGCGAGCACCTTCAGCCCGCCGTATCCATCGGCGGGCGTGATGCCGGCGCGCTGCTGGAAATCCTTGATCGCCTTCATGGTGTCATTGCCGACGCGACCGTCGGTGCCGCCGGTGTCAAAGCCGGCCTTGGTCAGACGCGTCTGCATCTCCTGCACCTCCGCGAGCGTCAGCACGCGCTCGGAGCCGGGGAAGGGTTGAATGAACGGCGGCGCACCCAGGCAGCGATCGCCGAGATGGCAGATCGCGAGCGCATAATTCATCGAGGGATTATAGCTCTTCACTGAATAGAAGTTCGGTCCCAGCAGGAAGGTCGGACCGCCTGCAACAGGCGTCCACATTTGCGCGGACGCGTTCGGTTGTGGGAATGGCTGGCCATCAGCACGGGTGACGCCGGCTGCCTGCCACGCAGAATACGGGCGGCTGCCGCTCATCTCGCCGGACGCGCGCACCTCGTAGCCCCAATGCTCGCCGCGGCGCCATTTGCCGCGATCGACGAGATACTTTGCGGTCGATCCCAGCGCGTCGTCGGGCTTGCCGAACGGCGAGACCTTGCCGTCGCCGTCATAGTCGATGCCGACATTGAGCCAGACCTCCGGCATCCACTGCGAATTCCCCATCGCGCCGGCCCATGAGCCGCGCATTTCCTCCGGTGTGCTCCAGCCCTTGTCGACGATGCGCAGCGCATTGATCAACTCGGCTTCCCAATAAGCCTTGCGGCGCGGCTCGTTCCAGGCGAGCGCGGCGAGCGAGGGAAACACCGGCGTCATGTGGTTCTGCTGGACCAGCGGATCGCCGTAGGCTGACTCCACGCCCCACAGCGCCAGCAGAGTGCCGCGCTCGACACCGAAATCGCGCTCGATCCGCGCGAACAACGCCTCGTTGTTCTTCAGCGCGATCTTGCCATTGATGATGCGCCAGTCGGAGACGCGGCGGTTGATGTATTGCCAGAGCTGCTCGTGAAACTCCGGCTGGTTGCGCATCTGCTTGAACACGCTCATGTCGGGCTCGACCCGTGCCATCGCGCGCTGCCAGGTCGCAGCCGAAATGCCTTTCGCCATTGCGCGCGCGCGAAATCCCTCGCGCCATTCGTCGAATCCGGGAGGCGATGCAATGGCACGTGTCGGAAGTGCGAGCATGGTGGCCGCGCCGAGCGTGGACCTGAGCACAGCCCGGCGGCTGACGTGAGTGGCCGAGGAATCAGTGTGTTTCATGCGGTTATTCTAGCCGGAATCCAGGTCCCTGTGAGCCGGTTCCGGGAACGCGGGAACAGCGGTTCCCCCCGGAACAAACCGTCGCACTGCTGCATTTGCTCCCCACGACATCAGAGGAGGACAAGATGAGGAAGTACCTGTTTGCCGCGGCCATGATCACCGCTATCGCAACGCCTGCGTTTGCGGATGAGGTCGGCGTTCACGTCGGTCCGGTCGGCGCCGGCGTGACGGTCGGACAGTCGCACGAATATCGTGACCGCGATCGCGACCGGACCACGGTTATCAAGGAGCGAGAGCCCGCTGACCGCAAAACCGTGATCAAGAAGGAAGATGAATTCGGCAATCGCAGCAAGACCGTGATTCATCATGACAACGACTGACGGAGCAGGGGCCCTGGCTAGGCGCCGGGGCCCACGTTCGTCGACGAGACTTGGGGTGCAATGAAGATACGCGCACATGCAGAGAGCCATGTCGTCGAACTCGACGACGGATCTTGCTGGCAGATTTTTGCAGGCGATCTCGCAGCGACGCTGAGCTGGAAGCCGGAAACGGAGTTGAATTTGGAGCCGAGTGGCGACCGGATAAGTTCGCACGTGTTGGTGAATGGTGCGGACCGAAGCCGCGTCCGGGTCATTGCGGCAGGCGCGAACTGGCCCGATGGCGAAGTTAAGAAAGCGTTGAAGGGCGGATAGCGCAGCCGCTCAAATCCCCAGCTTTAAGCATGTCCTTTTGCGGTCGGTTCGCTTGCTTCTGCGCATCATGGGCACGTGCGAGAGCTGTTCGACATCATCCGTGCCAATCCCTGGCCTGTTGGCGCAGGGCTATTGGTCGTCATCATGATGATCATCGCGGAAAACTTCGGCCGCGGCATCCAGGGTGACGGCGACGCCGGATTCGGCGATTTCGGGGATGGTGACGGGGGCGATGGAGGAGGCGACTAAGCCTCCTCCTGCAGATCGGCCGCGATGCCGGCAAGCCAACGGCGAATGGTTGCCTCCGCCTTGGCATCGAGGCCACTGGCCAAGCGCTTCTCCAATTCGATCACCCGTTCCCGGCAAGCCTTCAGCAGTGTGTTGCCGCGCGGTGTCAGCGTCCATTGCTGGATGCGGCCGTGGATGGGATGCGGCGTCATTACGATCGCGCCGTCGCGCTCGAGGTTGCGGATGATCACTCCGACGGTTTGCGGCGTCAGAAAGGTGAGGCGGGCGACGTCGGCACCTGACAGGCCCGGGTAGGCGTTCAGCATGGTCAGCACGGCGAATTGCGGCGAGGTCACGCCGAGATCGACGAGCGTCCGTTCCATCTTCAGCCGGACGGCGGCGTGGGCCTGGCGCAGGAGATAGCCGAGATAGCCCTGCTCGCCGCGCTTGCCTTCGCCAGGGGCGGGCACGCGGATCGCAGGCTCCTCTTTGGGTGCCCTTTGCTCCGGTTTCGATTTCGTGATGCCGTCTGACTTGCGCATAATATAAGAGCTCTTATAAGATGTAAGTAGTCTTATAATAACACGAGGTGCACGGCAATGTCACACGCCCGAAGCGAATACGAGGATTTCAAGAGGATCGCGCCTGACGCCTATGACCTGGTGCTGGCGCTGGGCCAGGTTGCGGCCAAGGCCGGGCTCGAGAAGCAGCTCCTTGAGCTCGTCAAGTTGCGCGCCTCGCAGATCAACGGCTGTGCCTTCTGCGTACAGCATCACGTGCTGCTCTCGGAGCGATTAGGGATCCCAGCGGACAAGCTGCATTTGGTCGCGGTCTGGCGAGAGGCGCCGATCTTCTCGGCGCGCGAGCGCGCTGCCTTGGCCTGGACCGAGGCGCTGACGTTGCTGCCGGACGGGTTTGGTGACGAGGTCTATGCCCAGGCGCAGAGCGAATTCTCCGAGACGGAGCTGACCTATCTGACCTCGGCGGTCGCTTCGATCAACGTCTGGAATCGGTTCGGCGCGGCCTTTCGCTGGACGCCTCCGAAGCGCCCGGGCGCTGCTCAAGCTGCATCCTGATTGGCCAGGACGGAGATTGTCATGAGCGCAATGAATCTCGCCAACATGCAGCATCCGATGCCGTTACGCTCTATGGCTCTGGCCGTTGTCGGCGGACTTGCCTGCGCGCTTGCGATCGGCAGGGTGCTACCGGTCACGAAGGATATCGTGTCAGACGCACTCGCGCCGCTCTGCGCCAACGCTGCGGAAGGCTCGCCACTCGACAAGGTCGAGCCGATCGGGTCCTACGCACTGCCCAACGTGCCGGGCAAACGGGTGACCATCGTGCGCGTGTTCTACGGTCCGGGCGGATTTTCGCGGCCGCATCGGCACGCTGGCTCGGTGATTGCTTACATTACCAAGGGCGAGATCCGATCCCAGCTCGGCGGTGGTCCGGTTGAGACATTTGGTGTCGGCCAGTCCTTCTTCGAGCCGCCGGGCGCAACACATCTGGTCTCCGCCAACGCCAGCACTACGGAACCTGCCGAACTGATCGCGGTGTTCGTGGCCGATGAGGGCGCCCAGCTGACGACCTATCTGGATTAACCAGCCGATCGTATCTCGGACACCCAATCGCTGGTCCGGGATGCGCGATCGAGGTCGCCGCGCTCAATTCTCGTCGCTGCTCGATCCCTCACGATGATCGGGCTTGAGCACGTCTTCGGGCAGTGCATGAGCGACCGGCTGCGGGGTGCTCGCGATCTCCGGGCCGATTTCGCGCCCGCGGGCGCGGATCAGGCGCTCATAGGCCGAGACCAGCGTGACGTAGGGGCTGACCCAGATCCAGCCATCGCGTGTGAAGACCTGGACGTCGAAATGCAAATGCATCGACGTGCCCGCAGGATGGTCGAGATAGTTCGAGATCACGCCGATCTTCTCGCCTTCGGTGACGATGCGGCCATTCAGCACCCCATTGGCATCCAGCGCCTGCGGATTCATGTGCATATAGCGGAAGCGGATGTGCTCGGTGCGGCTGTTGACCTCGAGTGTCGCAGCCTGGTCCTTGGGCGCGCGGATCACCACGGCGTCGCGCACGGCGACGACGCCGCGCTGCCTGGGATCACAGGGGCTGCGGCTGTCACCGGGCGGGGGACAATCGGCGGCCCGGATGTCCTCGCCCTGATGGCCATAGCCGCCGCCGCACTGCCAAACCTCGAAGCTGCGTGACTCGCAGAAATTGTCGCGCCAGGGATAGGCGGTCGGGCCGTCGTCCTTCTCGCGCTTGGAGTAGGATTGCGAATGCACGAAGGCCGGCGCCGTCTCGAGCGGGAAGCGGATCTGCGCATAGGCCATCGGATCGGCATGGCCGCCCTGCTTGCGATAGCCGGTGTTCGGGATGATGTCGCCGCTCGGCCGGTAGCTGAAATCCGCCGCACGCCCGCTGGGACGATCGATCACGAGGGAGGCAACGTCCATCAACGGCCGCGCGCGCTGGCCGCCGGCGACATGCAACGCCTTCAGGAAGCGCTCGGCAACGGGATAGGCCTCCTTGCAGGCCAGCCGCCGTGGTTTTGCGACACTGTCGAGGCACTGGACGGACACCACATAGGCCGCGCCGAAGCGTGTGAACGCGTAGCGCAGATAGCCTTCGCGGATGAACCGGCGCAGGTCTGGATAGACGGTCGCAAGCGGCTTGGCTTGCTCGCCCTTGCCGCCGGCGGGATCGGCGATGTCGTAGACAAGTGCCGACCCAGTGATCTGAACTTCGACTGGCTTTGCGAAGGTTCGTGTCGGCATGCCTTCGCCGGCGCCAGGCTCGAGTGAAAAGCTCGCACTGTAGCCGGCAGGGCCGGCATCGAACATGTCGACGGGATTGAAATCGGCCTGATAGCGAGACAGCGCGAGCGCCGTGCCCGGCGCGCCATTGCGTTGCGCCTCGAGATAGGCGGCGGCATCGAACGGCAGCAGCACGGGAACGGGGCTGCGGGAAATGCCGGTGAAGAATTGCGACGAGATGGCGTTGAGCTGCACCAGCGCCGGCATCGCACGCGGATCGAAGCGCGGCACTGAACGACGCGGCACGAAGATGAAATCGCCCGCGATCTGCGGGTGGCTGCTGATCTCGGTGCGGAGCTGGTCGAGCGCTGCGCGCCAATCGACGCGCAGGGCTGTGAGGGAAGGGCTGCGGATTTCGTCTGCAGCGATCGGCGTGGCGGGGAGGAGCGAGAGCGACGCCAGAAGCAGCGAGACGAAGCGGAAACTCTTCCCAACCACTGTCTCGCCCCCCGGCGGCACCTATCCTGATTCGTCGCTTAGTCCTTGGCGCGCTCGGAGTAGGAGCCGTCTTCGGTCATCACCACGATGCGGGTGCCGACCGAAATGTGGGGCGGAACGGTGGTGCGGACGCCGTTAGAGAGCACGGCGGGCTTGTAGGACGACGAAGCCGTCTGGCCCTTGGTCACCGGCTCGGTCTCGACTACTTCAAGTGTCACGCGCTGCGGCAGAGCGAGCGAGACCACGTTGACGTCGTGGGTCGACAGCTTGACGGTCATGTCTGGCTGAAGATAGGCGGCGGCATCGCCGACGACGTCCTTGGAGACCTGCACCTGGTCGTAGGTCTCCGGGTTCATGAAGTGGAAGCCGTCGCCATCTTCATACAGGAAGGTGTAGTTGCGCTCTTCGATGGTGGCCTTTTCGACCTGGTCGGTAGTCTTGTAGCGCTCGGAGATCTTTACCCCGTCCGAGATTCGGCGCATTTCGATCTGACTGACCGGCGTGCCCTTGCCGGGATGGATGTTCTCGGCACTCACGACGACATAGAGCTTGCCGTCTTGCTCGATCACGTTGCCTTTGCGGATAGAACTGGCGATGACTCTCAAAGCTATATTTCCTGCTTGCTTGGCCCGGCACCGGCCAGGACGTGGTCAAATCGATGGGGGACTTGGGGCCTCAAATCAGACCTTGGCGCCCGTTTCGGGCCGCAACATACTGATTTTGCCGTTCGATGCCAGCATTTTGCTGGCCGAGAGGGGCGTCGGTTAATGGCTGGGGACAAGCCGATCTCACCGTTCTGGACGCCCAGCCGGCACCTCGACCGGCGGCCGTTCCTCCAGGCTAGGGGAGCCATTACCGGCGCTGTCAGGGGCTTTTTCGCCGAGCAGGGGTTCGTCGAGGTCGAAACCTCCGTCCTCCAGGTTTCACCGGGCAACGAGACCCATCTGCACGCTCCCCGGACCGAGATCATCCGGCCGGATGGCAGCCGTGCCAGCCGCTACCTGCGGACTTCGCCCGAATTCGCCTGCAAGAAGCTTCTGGCGGCCGGCGAGGAGCGGATTTTCGAGCTCGCCCGGGTATTCCGCGACCGCGAGCGCGGTGACCTGCACCTGCCCGAATTCACCATGCTGGAATGGTACAGGGCCGACGCGCCCTACGACGCCATCATGGCCGACACTGTCGTGGTGATCGCCCACGCCGCCCAAGCAACCGGAATCGGGACCTTCTCGTTCCGCGGCCGAACCGCCGACCCCTTTGCAGAGCCTGAGCTGCTGACCGTCGCGGGCGCCTTCGAGCAATTCGCCGGCATTGACCTGCTGTCGACAATCTCGGGCAATGAGGGTAACCGTGCCGCGCTCGCCGGAGCGGCCGCCGACAAGGTGCGGGTCGCCCAGGACGATACCTGGTCGGATATCTTCAGCAAGATCCTGGTCGAGCATGTCGAACCGCATCTGGGACAGGGACGTTTGACCATTCTGTTCGAATACCCATCTCCTGAGGCGGCGCTGGCGCGGGTGAAGGCTAGCGATCCCAGGGTCGCGGAACGGTTCGAGGTCTATGCCTGCGGTGTCGAGCTCGCCAACGGCTTTGGCGAACTCACCGACGTAGAGGAGCAGCGCAAGCGCTTCACCGCATCCATGGCGGAGAAGCAGCGCCGCTATGGCGAGGCCTATCCGCTGGACGAGGATTTTTTGGCCGCTGTTGCCGCGATGCCTGAGGCGAGCGGTGTCGCGCTCGGTTTCGACCGGCTGGTGATGCTGGCAAGCGGTGCAACACGGATTGATCAGGTGGTGTGGACGCCGCCAGCAAATGAAGCGTTAAGTTAAGTATGACGAAGCCCAATCTTGCACGGACATTGCGCGAGCCGGCCGAACTCGTGGCCGCCGGCCTTGCACCTTCCACGGCACTGCCCGCGCTGGAGCGCGTCGCTGCGCGCTATGCGGTGGCGATCACGCCGGCGCTGGTCGATCTGATCGACACATCCGATCCCCAGGATCCGATTGCGCGCCAATTCGTTCCGGCCGCCGCCGAGCTCGAGATGCAGCCAGGCGAAAGCGCCGATCCGATCGGCGACCATCCGTACGCGCCGGTTCCGGGGATCGTGCATCGCTATCCCGATCGCGTGCTGTTCAAGCTCGTTCACGTCTGCGCGGTCTATTGTCGCTTCTGCTTTCGCCGCGAGATGGTGGGGCCCGGCAAGGAGAACGCGCTCTCGGACAGCGCCTATGGTGCTGCGATCGACTATATCCGCATGCATAGCGAGATCTGGGAGGTGATCCTCACCGGAGGCGATCCGCTGATGCTGTCGCCACGTCGCATGAGCGAAATCATGGCCGATCTTGCCGCGATCGATCACGTGAAGGTCATTCGCCTGCATACCCGCGTACCCCTCGCTGATCCTGCGCGGATCAGCGACGAGATGGTCGCTGCGTTGAAAATCGAGGGCGCGACCACCTGGGTTGCCGTGCATGCCAACCATGCACGCGAGCTGACCGGCCCGGCCCGGGGCGCTTGCGCGCGGCTGGTCGATGCAGGGATACCTTTGGTGAGCCAGTCCGTGCTGTTGCGGGGCGTCAATGACAACCTCGCTGCGCTGTCCGATTTGATGCGGGCGTTCGTCGAATGCCGGATCAAGCCCTACTACCTGCACCATGGCGATCTCGCGCCGGGCACTTCGCATCTGCGCACCACGCTGGCGCAGGGGCAGGATTTGATGCGGCAGCTGCGCGGACGGGTGTCAGGGCTGTGTCAGCCGGATTATGTCATCGACATACCAGGCGGCGCCGGTAAGTCCCCGGTCGGGCCGAATTATGTGTTGGCGGCGCAAAATACCGCAGCCGATGCCGGTGATGCGAAGACCGAAACGCGCTATCGTATCGTCGACTATTGCGGCGACGTTCATCTCTATCCGCCCGAGAATTGAGCGGACGGAGAACGCCGGTTTGAGGAATGGAGGATCGGACATGAAGAAGATCATGGTGGTGGCATCGCTCGTGGTCTTGCTCGGCGGAGCTGCGATCGCGCAGACCGGGACCAAGGAATCGACATCCGGCGGCGCGACTTCTGGATCGGTGCCCCAGGCACCGATCGGTCATCGTCAGCCGCGGGCCGGCGACGTGCCGAATGAAAAGAATCTAAGCGATTCGAACAATCCGGTGAGCAAGGAAGACGCCCTGCTCGACAAGAAGATCAAGAGCATCTGCCGCGGCTGCTAAGCCCGTCATCGTTGCGCGGCGGGCAGGGCGCGAACAGCATCGCCCGGCCCGCCTTGTGGCCTTACGCGGAGCGCTCGTGCCGTCCGGCCCGCGCGGTGTTGCGCCGGATCTCTACCGCATCGGCGAGTTGCTCGAGCACGGTCGCCGTGGTCGCCCAATCAATGCATCCATCGGTGATGCTCTGCCCGTAAATCAGCGGCTTGCCCGCGACCACGTCCTGGCGGCCGGCGACGAGATTGCTCTCGATCATCACGCCCATGATGCGGTTCTCGCCGCCAGAGATCTGGCCGGCGATCTCGGCCGCGACCAGCGGCTGGTTTTCCGGCTTCTTGCTCGAATTGGCGTGGCTCGCATCCACCATCACCAGCGGGGCGACGCCGGATTTTGCCAGATCGTTGCATGCGGCCGCGACGCTTGCCGCATCGTAGTTCGGCTTGCTGCCGCCGCGCAGGATGATGTGGCAGTCCTCGTTGCCAGCGGTCGAGGCGATCGCCGAGCGACCGAGCTTCGTCACTGCCATGAAATGATGGGGATGCGAGGCGGACTTCACGGCGTCAGCGGCGATGCGCACGTTGCCGTCGGTGCCGTTCTTGAAGCCAACGGGGCAGGATAGACCCGAGGCCAACTCGCGGTGGATCTGGCTTTCGGTCGTCCGCGCGCCGATCGCGGCCCAGGAGACGAGATCGGCGATGTATTGCGGCGTCGTCATGTCGAGGAATTCGGTGCCGGCGGGCAGGCCGAGATTGTTGATGGCCGAGAGCACGTTGCGTGCAAGCCGCAGGCCCCTGTTGATGTCGAAGCTGCCATCGAGATCCGGATCGTTGATGAGGCCTTTCCAGCCGACCGTCGTGCGCGGCTTCTCGAAATAGACACGCATCACGATCTCGAGCTGGTCGGCGAGATCCTCGCGCAGCGCGGCAAGACGCTCTGCATACTCGATGGCGGCCCTGGGATCATGGACCGAGCAGGGCCCGACGACGACCAGAAGCCGATCGTCCTGGCCGTTGAGGATAGCGTGGATGGCGTTGCGCGCCGCCATCACCACGCGGGTCGCCGTGAGGGTGCGCGGGACCTCCCGCATCACGTCCTCAGGCGTGCTCAGCTCTTTCAGTTCGCGGATACGCAGATCGTCGGTCGTGCTCAGCACGGCGGGCTCCTGTCATTTTGAGAACCTGCCGGCCAATAAAAAAGCCGCCAGGTCTGGCGGCTGTTCGGACGTTTGCTTCAATATTTCAGATTGAGCGCGATCCTCCTGCCGCCAGCGAGCTGTCGTAGCTAAAGTACCAAAAATAGCTGGTGGCGACGGTGATCATGGTCGGTCATATAGCGCGCCATGGGCGCCTTGTCATCCCCCAATAGGCGCGAGGGGCTTCGAGGCACCTCAACTGTTGCTTTTGCGTGCCGCCAGCGCCATGCCGATCAGGGTGGCGCCGCCGAACAGAAGGTTGATACCGACGAGCAGGCCGATCGCCCATTCCGCCGAGCTCGGCAGGCCCGTGATCACCATGAACGAGATCGCGATATCGACGAGGCCCGAGATCAGGAGCCACGACCAACGCCCGCTCAGTTCTCGGCGGTGCTCCAGCGCATACATGATGGTGGTGACGCCCTCGGCGAGGAAATAAGCGCCGAGCACGATGGTCAACGTCAGCACCGCCTGCATCGGGCGGGCCAGCAGCAACATGCCGGCGAGCACGGCGAGCGCCGCGGAGATCAACGACCACCAGAATCCCGGCGAGGTGCGCGCCCAGTAGGTGGCGACCAACCCGCCGATGCCGCTGACCAGAAACATCCATCCGAGAAAGATCGTGATCGCGAGGCTTGCGAGCGGCGGCAGGATCAGCGCGGCGACGCCGAGAACGGAAAGCAAAATGCCTTCGAACAGGAAGGCCTTCCAATGCGCCTTCACCGCCTGGCTCATCGCAGATTGCAGCCGTGAAAAATCCTCGGGCGATGTCATCGGCAGGCTCCAGATCGAAAGGTGTGCGCCCAATCTAATACGCGCGCACCCGGCTTGCCATCCTGCGGATCAACCGCCGCCGTGCGCTGACGAAAAACCTTCGCCATTGGTGCGGATGCGGTTGCGGCCAAGAATGTAGATCGCCGTCGTGACGACCAGCAGCGCAAGGCCGAGCAGGATCGAGACGAAGCCGATCGGGATCAGCGCCAGCGTCAGATTGCGTTCGGGGTTGATGAGCCAGTGGTGGATCGAGGTCAGAACGAAGGCAAGGCCGAGGAAGCCGACGCCACCGCCGGCGAGCAAAAGAGCCCACATCCGGCGCAGCTGGCTGAGGCGCTCCCGCGCGATTTCGGTGCGGGGCGCATGATGGCGCGCGACGCGGCGCACCAGGCGCATGGCAAAAGCGATCGAGCTGAAACCGATCAGCAGGCTCGCCCCGCCCAGCCACATCCTTAATGTCGGGTCAAGATCCGGCATGCGCTGCAGGGTGAGCAGCGGGAAATCGAACGCGGAATGCAAAGCGAGGGGACCGATCAGCATCAGCAGGCGGCTGGAGAGACGGGCCCAGTCACGGTGATGGCGGTTCGCACCGAGCGCCGTGCCAGCGCGCGCGATCGTGAGGTAAGCGCCGGCGATGATGCCGAGCGCGCCGTGGAACGGCACTGTGAGAACACTGCGCAGCGCTGCCAGCGACCGCCACATCTCGGCATGCTGCACCAGATAAGCGAGGTTCTCGTAGGCGGCGAAGCCGAGGCCGACGGCAGCGCCATAGACGACTGTGTCCATCGGGTTGGCGAAGGTCCGCCGCTTGGTCGAGGAGACCAGGACGATTGCGATCACCTTTACCGCCTCCTCAGGCAGTGCGACGCCGAACACCGAATGCATGGCGAGCGCCGCCCAGGGATTGTCGGGGGCCGCGACCATCTTGGCGAAGGGGGCCCGGGCGAGACCCAGCAGAGAGATGCTGGCTGCGCCAAGCAGCAACGCGGTCCAGACCTGGGCCGGCGGCCCCGGGCGTTCCTCGGCAGCAATGACAAGCCACAGCATCAGCAGCGCCGGTGCGATCGCGGCCGTTCCGATGACGGTGGGTAAAGCTTCAATCAGGTACATCGGCGCCGAAAATAGGTTCCCTTGGTCCGCTAATCCACGCTTTCCGATGCGACCATCTGTCATGCGCCTGCTGTCCCGTTGCTTAACAAGCGCGACAGCTAACCTTCATCAGGACCGCAAAGTGTCGAACGCGAGTGCGATCAATCGCACGACAGAGCCGTCTTCGTCGACCACATCGGATAGACGAGTCTGGTTGGTTAGCGATTGACAAGTCAGATCAAGGCAATGCGCAGTTTTCTTCGATATTCACGATGCACGGACGAAAGCGACGAGTCCAGAGGCGGGGTTCGTCACGAACCGGCCTTTCTCGGCTTGAACTGCGGCCTCCCGCCGGGGTGACCGCGCTCCGGCCATCAATGGGTGGTGAACCGCGTCGGGGCGTCGGGGGCGATATCGAAAGCGCCGAGATGAAATTCCTCGCCGACGGTCTCGGCGGTCTCGGCATGATGCGCCAGCAGCGTGAATGCGGCTTGCGGATATTGCTTCCAGATATCGAGGTCGCCGGCGGTGATCGTGAGCCAGCCGAACGTGTACATGTAGCGTCCGGGCTCGGTAACCCGGCCAACCCTGTCCCAAGTGATCTTATCGACTGTGATCCTATCGGTTGTGGTCTTGTCGACTGCCATTCGGTCCCCCGATCGCAAATCCGCCAATGACGCCCGGCCCACGGCACGGATGTCCAGAAGCTGATCCCGCAATTGGGCCGCGATAGGGCAGCGGTGAGGAGGCAGCACGGCCGCGCCGCGGCCGCTGCGCGCCGACCCTTAGCGTGCCGTCGAAGCCGCCTCCGCTTCGGACGCCAGCTCCAGCTGGCGGTGCGAAGCGTGGAAGACATCGTGGACGAGGCCGATCTTTTCCAGGCCCAGAATGATCAGACCGTTGAGATCGATCTCCCACCAGGCGTGCGAGATATAGGCGTCCCGCGGGAAGCGGTGATGGTTGTTGTGCAGACCCTCGCCGAAGGTAAGGATCGTGGTCATGAACTCGTTGGTCGAGGCGTCGTCGACCTCGAAGCGGCGATAGCCGTAGGCGTGGCAGACCGAGCCGGTGAGCTGGCTGGTGAGGATCAGCAGATAGGCGCGGAGCAGGCCGGAGAAGAGCACACAGCCGATCATGGTGTGCACGCCGCCGAAGACGTAGCCGATCACGCCGGGGATGAAGACCGCAGACATTCCGTACCAGACCCAGCGCGTGCGCACGAAGAACATCGCGATCGGATCGGCGAGGATGTCCTTGGCGTAATATTCGTTGTCGGTGGTCGCCTGGTCGAACACCCAGCTGCCCTGCGCGTGCAGGAATCCCTTGAACGCACTGACGTAGCGATTGCCGAAGCCGTCGAACTGCGGGCTGTGGGGATCGCCGATATGGTCGGCATAGAGATGGTGGCGGCGGTGATTGGCGACCCATTTGGCGATCGAGCCCTGCACCGCCATCTGAGCGATTGCGCAGAAGAAGACGCGCATGATCGGGCCGGTGCGGAAGCTGCGGTGTACGAACAGGCGGTGCATGCCGGCGCCGATCCCAAATGTCGTCAGCGCGAACATCCAGCCGAACGTAAACAGCTCGACTTTGCCGACGCCCTGGGTGACAGCCCAGATGATCCCCGCGACAGCACCGACGTAGAGAATGCCAAGCAGAAGGTAGCTCTCGCGCAGCTTGGCCCGGACGAGCGGGCCTTCGGTGACGACGCCGGGAGGGAGCTGCGGCTTGGCGGCACTGACGGTGCTCTGGGCGATCTCTGCCGGGGTGAGCCCGGCATCAGCGATGGACATTCCAGCACTTCCAATATTTCGGGGAGCCCGCAAGGATTGCGGACGGACTGGCTCACACCCTATCGCGCAGGCGCCTCGACCTCCAGCATTTAGTTAAAATTGAGTTAAAATCCGGTCCGCAGGGTTTATGCCGGCTGCGGTATTCCCTGGCGCACGACCAGGCGAACGAGGTCGTCCCGGTGCTGCCTCTCGGCGAATTTCACCGCAAAGCCGTGTTCGAATTTCCGGATCACCCGCCCGACGCAGGCTCCGATGGCCAGGGGGGTTCCGACCGGCGGGTCATATTCGCAGGAGATTGCGACCCCGGCCGTAGAGACATCGATGATGAAGCAGGGATGAGAACTGCCGTCGGCCAGCGTCAGGACGGTGTGGGAGGCCTGCGGGACGAAGCGAGCCTCGCCCCGCAGCTCTTGAATCCTGGCGTCTTTCTGCTTTTTCTCGAGCCATGTCAGCTTTTCCGACATCCAGGCGCGTCGCGCTCGTGTCATCTCGAGCTCCATCAGGAAACCTGATTTCAGCGTCGCGCTGATGGTGCACTGGAATTCGCCGAAATCCTGGAAATAGGAGGTCACTCGCTCTCCTATCTTGCCGACGACCGGCACGTCCACGATCATGCGGAACGGCGAGACGCGTTTGGTACGGCAGGCGAAGTTTCTCAGTTTGCCCTCGCAATCGTACCAGCGATGCAGCGAATAGCTGCCGCTCACAGTGACTTCCACTGCTCGCTGCCTGAGGAACTCTGCGACGGACATGGGCCCCAAGATCGTGTTTCGAATTCTTTCCGTAATTCCACGGTAGCGATCAAACTCTAAGCAAATGATGCCGACGCCCAAGAGCAGGGGTAAATTTCCGGTAAACGGGTCGGCCGGTCGTGTGCCCGGGCAGGGGGCAGACCGTCGCGATGATTGGGCGCGCGCGTTCACAACCATTGCGGGCGCGATGGAGCTGAGATCCTGCCGGCTATAGCCGTCCGGCATTCGTCGATGACGGGGATCCAGGATTGGCGCTCCCTAGCGGAATCGAACCGCTCTCTCCACCGTGAAAGGGTGGCGTCCTAACCGATAGACGAAGGGAGCAAACGCAAGGCCTGACAGCATTTGGCGACAGGCCCGCCGGCCGGCCGAGTCGTGCCCGGCGGCTTGCAGCGGGCGAACGTATAGTGGCCTTTGGGCTTGTGAGCAAGCCGTCCCGGCGGGCTCTTTTGGGCCCGGTGGATAGCCGGGCCCGGGATTCATTCGGGCAGCGATTTCAACCGTTTTTTAGGGTTCCCCGGGCTAGCGCTGGGGCGGGAGATCTTTTGCCGATGCCACAGCCCAAGAAACGCGCAGCCCGCAAGCTGCTGTCGCAGCATGCCTGGATAACGCTCGAGGGCGGATTTGCGGCGCGGCATTGCCTGGTCCAGGACATCTCGGCCTCGGGCGCCAAGATCACGATGGACGACGATGCGAGCGGGCTGCCGGGCGTGATCCGGATGGCGTTTGCGCGGGATGCGCGCACCGGGCGGAGCTGCCAGGTGGTCTGGCGCCGTGGCAAGTCGGCCGGCATCAGGTTTCTCTGACGCCGCGGATAGCGCCGGGCCCGTCGGCGGGCTACAAGCAGGCATGCGCCTCGCCATCCCGTGCCTGATCTCGCTCGCACTGACCTCCGCAGCCGGGGCCGAGGGCGTGCGCCTGCCGCCCACCGAGCCGCCCCAGTCCGCCAAAACCCTGCCGCTGAAGAGCGGCACAGGCTCTGCCGGGGCCAATGGCTGCGCGGCCTATGGTGTGGGCTTCACCATGGTCGCAGGCACCTGCGTGAAGATCGGCGGCACCGTCAGGGTCGACGCCGTGACCGGGCGCTGAGGGTCCCTGATGTCGCAGGACCTGATGCGGCTCGATCTTCTCGTTCCCGTGCTGATGTATTGCGCGCTGCTGTGGTGGGTCGGCCGCGGGCTGTCCTGGACCGCGAAGCTCGCCACGGCAGTCGTCACGCTGGCGCTGATCGCCATCGTCGTGACGGTCGAGCGCGGCTGGCACTAGGCCTGCAGACCCAAACCGCGAAAACAACCCCATGCACAGTAGAAGCCGGCCGCGGGCAGTTTTGCGCCGCGAGCGCGATTCCGCGCGCGCGCACCGGGCCTTGACCCGCGCCGGCGGCTCACGACATCGGCGGGGCCACGTGCTGCGCGAATCCGGGCCGCTTGCCGAGCGCGGCAAGCCAGCGCGTGAGGTTCGGCTGCGCCGGCCGGGAGATCCCCTCGACGCCGAGCCAGCGCCGCGCATAGGCGCCGACGGCGATATCGGCGAGCGTGAACGCGTCGCCTTCCATGTAGGGCCGCGTCGAGAGCAGCCGGTCGGCGATCGTCCAGACCTCGGCGGCCGCATCGGCATCCCTCTGCACCTTGATCATGTCGCGCTCGGCCGGCGCCGTGCGCACGATGCCCCAGAACACCGGGCGATCGACCGGCTGCACCATCGACAGCGTCCAGTCGAGCCAGCGGTCGACGCCGGCGCGCAGCTTCGGCGCCTCCGGATAGATCGGATTGCCGCGCCCATGCGCGAGGCAGAGATAGCGCATGATGGAGTTGGACTCCCACAGCGAGAAGTCGCCCTCGACCAGCGTCGGAATCCGCGCATTCGGATTCATCGCGAGATAGTCGGCCTCACGCGTCTTGCCGTATTGCATCCCGGCATCGATGCGCTGGTAGCGCAGCCCGAGCTCGGTGAGGCACCACAGCACCTTCTGCACGTTGACCGAATTGGCGCGGCCCCAGATCGTCAGCTGTGTGTCAGGCATCGAGCGTCTCCCGCAGCGTTGATGTGCCGCGGGTGATAGCGGAAATCGCCAGCCACAGCGATGCTGTTTGCCGCGCGCCCCTCATGCAAAAAGCTCCGCTTCGAGAAGCGGAGCTTTCATTGCAGCGCGAACCTGATGCGCGACAAACGCAAAAAATGCGTTTGCGCTGGCGACAAACGCGAATGCGTTTGCGCCGATATCAACGGCCGAAGAACAGCCACAACAGAATGATCACCGGGATCGGCACACCCAGCAGCCACAGCAAAATTCCGCGTCCCATCGCGTCCTCCTCCAATTCGTTTTGTCGGAGGGGCAACGCCGGCCGCGGGAGCTTGTTCCTGCTATCTGGACCTACCAATGGCCGGTGTTCGGCATCGACGCCCACGGCTCGGCCGGCGCCTTCGGCTCGCCCTTCTGCAGCAGCTCGATCGAGTGCAGATCAGGCGAGCGGACGAAGGCCATGTTGCCGTCGCGCGGCGGCCGGTTGATGGTGACGCCGGCCTTCTGCAGCTTCTCGCAGGTGGCGTAGATATCGTCGACCTCATAGGCGAGATGGCCGAAAAAGCGGTCCTCGCCATACTTCTCCTCGTCCCAATTATAGGTGAGCTCGACCAGCGGCGCACCGCGCGTCGGCGGCTGCTTCTTCAGGGTCTCGAGATCATCAGACGCGCACAGGAACACCAGCGTGAAGCGCCCCTTGTCGTTCTCGATCCGCCGCACCTCCTTCAGCCCCAGCGCATCCTGGTAAAACTTCAGCGCGACATCGAGATTGCGCACGCGCAGCATGGTGTGGAGATAACGCATGTTTCTTGCTCCCTTGGATGATCAGAGGGTTTTGCTTTGGGCCGGAACGGCGGGGGAGAGATAGCAGGAAAGTGGGGGGAGGGGCAGGGGGCGGGGGAAACGTGTGCGTGAGGGGGAAAAGCTCAGAAGTACAGAGCCTGTGCGAACCAAGCCGACCCGACACGTCGGCAGAAGACCCGCGGGGCATGAGTCTGGTGCGCTGTGATCGCACTTCACTGCAACTTCAGCAGCCGCTACCCTACCGGCTCTGCCACCGAAGGAAGAAGAAGCTGTTCTCGGGACGGCCGTGACGGCCGCGCCCGGCGTGAGCAGCGGACCGCAGCGCTGAGGGAAGTGGACGAATAAATGTCAACGAACCCCAAGCAAGCAAAATCGAAAGGCTCGTTGGAGAATATGACCAGTACCGGCCGGTCGTCGTAGAAACGGATCTCGATCATGGGACGCTCACATCGACCGATGACATCCTTTTGTAGCGAATGGCTGATCCAGAGTATGTTTCCCTTCTGGATTAACCCGAAGTAGGCGCCGCCGCCGGACTTTCCTGCGTCAGGCTGCCAGAGATGGCCGTCGTCGCGGTGGTGCGGGCGGCGATCAGCCCGGTCACCTCGGGCCAGCAATTGTCACGGGCGTTGTTGGTCTGGATCTCGAGCAATTGCCGCCCAATACTCCGCCGCGGGCTAATCGAAGTCGCGGTCGGCAGCCATCGCAAGCGAATTTAATGCACTGTCAGCGTAATTGGTTGAGAGAGGTGACGGCGGGCTGCCCTAACCCGCGCCGTCCCCGAGCAGGACTGGAGCCAGCAGAGCGCCACCGCTAAAAGGATTTAGTGCGCCGTCACCGCAATTGCAGCTCCAAGAGTCGAATGATCAATTGAGGTGCCGTTTGCTGCGGCTTTAATTGGAGCGGTGATTCAACGTCCGCTACTGGAGGGCAAACTTGTGGTGGATGAGAAGCGAACACTCCTCTGGCATGGCGCAGCCTTGTTCCTGATCGGATTGCTGACGGGGTTGGTCGAGCAGCATTTCACCAAATGTGAGGATGGCGTTGGCTGCTCATTTGGAGGGCGTGATGAACGGCACGTTCTTGCTGGCGGTCGGCGCCATCTGGAGCGAGGTCAGGCTATCGGCACGAACGAAGGCAGTGGCCTATTGGGCACTGCTCATCGGAACATACGGCAATTGGATCGTGACGACGTCGGCTGCCGTGCTTGGGACGGCCGCGCTCTCGCCAATCACGGCGACGGGGCATGAAGCTGCGCCTTGGAAGGAGGCAATGATCACCGGCGGCTTCGTATTCATCGGCTCTGCCATCGTCCTGGCCGTTGTCTTGCTCATGCTCGGGTTGCGCACCAAAGCAAAGCCGGAGTGAGGGTACCGGAAGGCCGTGACCCACTACGGAATTACGAAAATTGCGATGACCGGAATTACGGTGACAGGTGAATTAGGGTGACAGTGCACTTATCTCGACTGGTTGAGTGCACTGTCACGTAATTTCAGATTTCATTTCTTTTTCTTTTGCTTCTTCTGCTTTTTTATGGTGTCGGCTTGAGCCCGGAAGGCTTCGGCGAGGCTCTTCATCTGGTCGGCCACAAAGGCGTCAGCCGTTCGGGCGGCCGCCTGTTCGGCCACGACAGCCTGCTTTTTGATTTGCTTCACCACACCCATAAGGACTCAATGTGCGGACTGTTGTGTGGTTCCCTTCCGCATTGCAGCGACGGTGGACCCAAGGGACGAGGCTGCGCCGAGGCCGCAGAGCCCAGGTGGCGGCCGCGAATAGATTTAGTGCGCCGCCACCGTAACTGCCTACTTGCACTCAAAACTCGCCGCGCTTTCCGGATCGCCTTGCCCCTTGTACTGCGCATGTTGCGGATAGGCGCAGAGCGGCCGGCTGCGGCCGGGAAAGGCTGGTCCTGTCGCGAGCACCGCATCGGGCGCCTTGCCGTCTTCCACCCAGTTCACGAGCGCGCTGAGGAGATCGAAATGATCGAGCGTTGCGCCGCTCGAGCAGTGACCCATGCCGGGCACCAGGAAGGCCCGGCTCGATGTCTCCCGCACCATCTCCATGCCGCCGGAATCCGCCGCCATGCGCTCGTAGTAATTCACGGTGTCTTCAGCCGAGAACCAGGGATCGCTCACACCGTGGTAGAACAGCAGCTTGCCGCCATGACCGAAGTAGCTCGACAGGTTGGTCCAGTAGGCGGTGTTGGCGAGGCGATCCAACCCGCTGGTGTTGACCCGGTCTTCGAGTTGATCGACGTCGATGTTGTTCCAAACGGGCGGTCCGACCGGACTGCGCGCGCCGGTCGTCAGGATGCCCGGAATGGCAACGCCTTCGGCTGCCACGCCGCTGTCCCACGGGAACGGCGGGTAGACCTGCGTGCCACGTGAGTTCTTCGGTCCGGCAAAAGCTTTTCTGAGGGCATCGACCTGCGGCGGCGCCAGGCAGGACTCCGTCTTGTCCGTCTTGTCGCCCTTGCAGGTGAGGACCGCGGGATCGAATTGACAGGCCTTGACGTCGAAGATCAGGCCATCCTTGACGCCGTCCTTGGCGTCGCAGGCCTCGAGGATCGCGTTCGTGATCAGCTTGCGCTCGCCCGCGGAAAAAGTCCTGGCGGGCTCCGGCTTGCCGGACGCATCTTTCGGCGCGATCTGGCTGAACGCGGCGTTGGCCCAGGCGAGACCGATATTGGAGTTGCCGGTGCGCATCGCAGGCGCGCCGGCGACGATGCCGTCGAATTGCTCGGGATAGCGCGCCGACGCCAGCATGGCTTCGCGGCCCCCGGTCGAGCACCCCGTGAAATAGGAGCGTTTTGCGGGCTGGCCATAGTAATGCGCGACGATCGCCTTGGCTGTTAGCGTCACCTTGCCGACGGATGCAGTGGCGAAGTTGAGCGCGGCTTCCTGGTCCTTCAGGAACGAGGCATCGAACACCTCGCCCTGATGACCGCTATCGGTCGTAACAACGGCAAAGCCGCGCGCCAGCGCCGGCACCTCGCCGGCCGCCTGGTAACCCAGAGGCGGCCGGATCGTGCCGTTCAAACCGCCGCCGCCCTGAAACAGGAACCGGCCGTTCCAGCGATCGGGCAGGGCGATGGCAAAGCCGATCGCGTAGGACTTGCCCTCGACGCCCACGCGCTGATCGATCACGCCATCGGCGCGGCAGTTCGACGGCATCGCCACCGGTACGGTGGCCGGCGCCGGCGGCGACGGCTGCACGGTCCCCGGCGGCGCCTCCGGCACCATCTCGGCCTTTGTGACCAGTGCCGTCGATCCCGGCATCTTCCAGCCGGTCAAGTCAGCGCATTTGAGTGCAGGTGGTATGTTGGTTGAATCGGCCGCGCTTGCCGGCCAGATCGCAATGACCATGAAGGCCGCTGCCAGAAACAGGCAAGCCATCGCACCATCAAGCGTCACATTGCTTTTTCGCTGCATCGTTCTTCCCTGCCGTTTCTTGATTTTATTACGGTGCACGTAACTCACGCTGGCCGCCGCGACGATGCGCTGACATTGAATCTATCTTGTCTTATTCGGAAGGTGCAGTCCAGCCGCGCACATTGCAGTCCAGCACTACCACCTTAATTCGAGGTCGGACGTGTCGATGGGAATTGACGGAGATCGCCACCGGCGGGGGCCGCAAAGCGGGCCGAGCGCGATTTCACCGCATTCGTTGGCGGCGCATTGAACCGCATTAGCAGCAGCGCGCGTCCGGGGATCAAAAATCGGGGGCGGGCGAGATGGCCGGCGCCGTGAGAGCGCCAACATGAGGCTGACGTCTCGCGCAGCGCCAAGACCAATCCATAAGACCAATCCATAAGGCTAGTCCATAAGGCTATTCCATGTGGCCGATCATCTAAACGCTGCCGCACAGAACGACAGCGCTGGAAAAGCCTAAACGCAAAAGTACAGGCAGAAACGTTCTCAGTTGGACGTACAGACCTTGACGGTCTTCATGCCGGTTTCGGCTTCGGCGCGGGTCTTGTAGACCGTGTCGCCGCTGACCACCGTCGTCTCCGACGTCGTCGGCTTCGATTCCGTGATCGTGCACTTCTTGGTCTTCACGTCTTGCACGACGTAGAATGACTGCGCAAACGCGGGAGCCGCCACTGAAGTCAACATGGCGACGGCGATCATCGTTTTGAATTTCATTTTGTCCTCCTCGATCAGCCCGGCCAGCGGGCCCGTTTTCAAAACTCCGAAAATTACCACTTGTTCCCGGGTGCCTCGAACCATCCCGCCGGCGCTGCGTTGTCGCGTCGTACAACAGGAGGATTCGATGCTCGACGTACGGCTGGCGGCAACTCTCATCGCGATGTCGATTGCTTTGATGTCGGTTGCATTCGCCGAACCGACAAAGGACCGGGCTCAGCCCGTGGTTCAAAGCTCCAGCGAAGCGCGGCCCGTGCGCGTCATCCTCCCGGCTCCCTGGGAGCCCAGCGAGAGGCAAGCCGAAACGCGGTCGGCAAAGTAAACGGATGCCTCGGCAGGCGTGCTCGTGGATGCCGAGGTCCCACAAATGGCATCGCGCTGGAGCGCTCCAATGGACCGAACTTCAATCTACGACGAGTTGGCTCGGGTCGAGCGCGATGTGGTCGCAGGCGAGCGCCGGCTGGCAGAACAGGAGCGCCTCGTTGTCGACTTGAAACGAGAAGGTCAAGATACGACAAATGCCGAACTGGAGCTGGAAACGTTGCGCGAAATCCAGCGCCAGCGCGATCAAGACCGGCAGCGGCTCCTTTCGCTGCTCCAGCCGTGAAATGGGCGGCGATGATCCTACCCCAAGGACGTTGCAGGGCCGCTCAGCGTGGCCACCGGACAAGATTGCACTCAGCTTCGGCGACAGCACCCGAGAGTTGAGCGCAGGATCACCCTGATTACCGTAATCCGACACGGAGACACGGATGGACCGCAAGTCGCGGCTGCGGGAGCGCTTCTCGCCGTCCACTACGCGTACGAATACCGGTATGTGATCTTGCTTGTCTTGTTTGTCTTGTTTGTAGGATTGGTCGGCATGATCGCCAGTTTCGCAACGGGCGATGTCGAGGCAAGGGTGCCAATCGTCCCACCGTCATCACCCGTCGGATGAATCTCTCCTGCGGGCAAGTCCATCCAGCCAAATCCAGGAACGCATCACTATGCTCACCGTCTATGGCGAAGGCCGTGGTTTCCGTGTTGTTTGGCTGCTCGAGGAGTTGGGATTGGCTTATCGGCTACGCCAGGTCGATCTGCTCGCCGTCGAGAACGATCGCGATTTCCTCGCGATCAATCCGGCCGGCTTCATTCCCGCATTGCAGGACGGCGAGACGGTCATGGTCGAATCGATCGCGATCCTCGAGTACCTGCTCGCCCGCCATGGCTCAGCTGCGCATGGCGCAGCTTCACTTGCCGTGGCTCCTGATGATCAAGCCTTCGCGTCCTATCTGCAATTTCTCCACCTGGGTGAGGCCGGGCTTGCCGGGCCGATGAACGCTGTCTTTGTCGGTCGCGAACTGGCGCCCGAAGCCGAGCGAGAGGCCCGTGTCACCCGTTGGGCGCTCGAGACCTTCGAGAGCCGGCTCGGGCTCGTGACCCGCCGCCTTGCCGAGTATCCTTATCTGGCCGGCGACCGGTTCACCGCCGCCGATATCTCGGTGAGCTACGCGCTCCTGCTTGGGCTACGCACCGGCAACTACGTTCCCGGTCCGACCGAGCGCGACTATCTCGCCCGTACGACGGCGCGCCCTGCTTACGCCCGGGCGATGGACAACTGCCGGGCCACCAAGGCTTGGGCGGCGCGATCACCGGGATTATAGGGCTGGCTCGATTGGGCGGCCCAGCGATCAGCCGCCTGAACCCTCGGCAAAGGCGGCGCGACCAAGTTGCATGGCATGACGAGATCGGCATGAAGCGCTGGCTGCGAAAGCTTGGAAGGATGGCATGGGCTGCAGGGCTTTGCGGGACGGTCGCCTGGCTTGCGCTGACGACAATCTCGCCTCAGGAGCCCGATGCCGCACATCCGGTGCGCTACGTCCACCGGCACGACGTCAGGTACGTCGGCGCGGACATGAGCCTGGTCCTGCAAATTCTATTCGGGCTGAACTTTGCGCTGGTCCTGGTTGCGGCTGGGTGCCATTTCGCCGGCAAGGACGTCGAAGATGGATCTTGGCCAGGCAGGATCGGCGAACCTTAGCGCCTGCAGCATCGATTTCCTCGCCACCGTTAACGAATGTGAATGACGGAACCCCGGGCAGCCAGGATGATGCGCCTTTAGGTCGAGGGGGCGTTCCCATGTTTGATGCCGACACCAGAGCCTTGCTGCGCACGATTTTGGACGAGGTCTGCGGGCAGATCGACCCGTCTCAGACCGCCACGCGGGCTCACGTCGCCGCAGAGATCCTTGCTGCTGCCGGTCGTGAGGCCACGCCTGAAAACATCAAGGCAGCGGGCAGGGATGCACTGAAGAGCGCTCCCACGATGTGGCGATAGGCGGCACGCCGATCATCAGGCCAACGCGAACCACGCCAGCACCGCAAAGACCGGGATGACGGCGAGGCCGAACAGCAGCAGCGGTGCCGGCTCATTTCCGGTGCGGTCATCTCTCATGTTCGCTCCCTGGCAATAGCCCCGCAACGCCAAAGGCGCGCGGATCAGGAAATCTCTTTCGGCAAGTCCCATTCGGGCTTGGGCTCGAACGGCTCCGACTTGAGCCGGCGCCGATAATCCCGCGCTGCCTCGAGAAGGTTGTGCCTGACCTCCTCGTCTGCGGTTTGTGCCGCGAGGGCTTCGGCCCGGTCTGCCTGCTGCGCGAGGGAGTCTCTGCTCATGCAGCGCCAACTCTGCGATGCCACGAGCGTTCCAGGCTCGCCTTCCTCATCGACAGAGGGGATTGACGAGGCATGAAAAACCGCCCCCGGCAGGCCAGGAGCGGTTCTCGAGATCAGCTGCAGCGAGGGCTCAGTGACCGGTGCCGGGCTTCGTCGTCTTCGGCGGCTTGTCGTCTTCGAGGCGGCCTTCGTTCCTGAGGTCGCGACCTTCCTGGGCCTTCCTCTGGCTCTCGGCTGACTTGCCGTGCTCGTTCATCTCTTCCTTGACGTACCCAGCAGCTTCTTTCGCCTTGCCTTGAACGCTCATCGCAATCTCCTCGTTTGGAGATGAGGCAACGTGCGTGAGGATGGGGCGTTCCTGCGCGGCCAAGGCCACAAGGAGGTGCATCTGCCGGGAACAGGTTAGTCGTCAGCGCGTACCGATGCGTTGATGTCGCGGGCAGAAACCGGAAAAATGCTCCGCGTCCGACATCCCCATTGTGTCCGGTTGCCACCCGGCAGTGCGCTCGATAACGCGCCTCTGCCCAGCCGGTTCAACTCAGGCTCAGCACCAAAATGTGCTGAGCGCGGTTCCGCCTGCGCGGCACCGGTCGAGGCTCGGCTTATGCTGCGATGCGCCGCTCGGCGGGCGCCGTCAAATATTTCAGCACTTCGGCATGCTCGAGGTCGGGAACCGCGATCGCGGTGTGGCTGTAAATCGCGTGCGAGCGCGATTTTGCGATCTTGTCGAGGATCTCTTTGCCCTTGATGACGTGGAGGCCCATTCCGTCTCCGGACGGGAAGATCGCAAGCACCACGTCATAGGCGCCGATCACGGTTCTGAGCGCTTCGGCCTTGTCTTCGGCGACATCGACAAACACACGGACATCGGCTGCGAGTTCACGCAGCTCGTCAAAATTCAGCACTGTGGGTTACTCCAACGCAACGAGACTGCTGGGGAGAGTGGCGGGGTTGGGTTACCAGAGTCTGAACAACATCGATCGTATCGAAAGTTTCATGATGAGGTGACAGGTCATGTGGAAAACTCCGCGGCAGCAAGCAGCGCAGGCTCACACGACCTCACGCGCGCCAGCGCATCGGAAGCACGCCATCCTTTCTAAAGCTGCCGAGGAAGCCGAAGCGATCAGCGTGCGGATTGACGCGGGCTGCGATCGAGACGCCGAGGATCTGCACGACATCGCGCTCATCGTAAGCGGGCCAGGGCGGCAGGCCTGACGCATTGGGGTTCCCAGTCGTCGCAAAGTTCACCCAATAACTCATCATCGTGTCCGCCATCGCGCGATCGGCGTCCGCAGCCGGTGTGGTGCAGCCGATCACCCGCTGCGGCGTCAGGGTGCCGAACACGAAGGGAATCTCGGTGACGTGCGAGGCGATCGGCGTGTAAGGCGAGGTGTAGACGAAGTGATAGCCGTAGACGGGCGCGCGCGTGCTCGCCCGATGCAGCCGCAGCCACTGCCAGCACTGCTCGCCAATGACCATGTCGCCCGTGAGCGCGGCGGCAGACGCCCTGGCCTGCGCGTCGGTGTCGGCGGGATAGAGCTCGAGGAAATCCGTCAGGCGGTTCTGGCCGAACGTCTCTTCCGCCGCCGTGCGAAAAGCTTGCGCCGAATGAGCAGGCAGGGAGCGCGCCATGAAGGGGAATTCCTCCGCGCCGTTCCACCCCGAAAGCAGGGGGATCTGCATCTGTTCGCCACGCAGGAACCGGCGCGCCGGAACGTCAGGCACCACGTAACGGTCGATGCTCGGCGAGAACGCCTGCGCGACATGGTCGTCCTGGAAGCGCCACGGCGCAGCTGCGTTCAACTGCTCGGCCGGCATCGCACGCAGGGCTGCGATCGAGCCGTCGCCTTGCCGGCGCGCGAAGGCCACGCCGCGGGCGCGAGCTTCCTCGAAACTTTGCAGCGGTCCGTGCCGGCCATCCCAGAAGGCGCCGCTCTGGCCGATCGCCTTGTGAAACAGCCTGCGTGCAAGCGGCGAAGCCATCAGAATGCCGACGGCCATCGCGCCGGCGGATTCGCCGAACAGGGTGACGTTATCAGGGTCTCCGCCGAACGCCGCGATATTGGCCCTCACCCAGCGCAGTGCCGCGAGCTGATCCTGCAGGCCGTAATTGCCGGACGGCGATATCGTATCGAGCTCGGGATGGGCGAGAAAGCCGAGGACGCCGAGGCGATAGTTGAAGCTGACGACGACGACTCCTTTCGCCGCCAGCAGGCGGCCGTCGGTGGCGGGATTGGCCGAGGAGCCGAACTGGAAGCCGCCGCCGTGAATCCACACCATCACGGGCCGCTTCTCGTCGGACGCTCTCGCGGCGGTCCAGACGTTGAGCGTGAGGCAGTCCTCGCTGCGCGGCTCCGGCCTCGGATCATTTTCAAGCGAGGAGAGAGACGCCGCGCCAAAGGCCATGGCATCGCGCACCCCATGCCACGGCGTTGGCGGCTGCGGTGCACGCCAGCGCAGCGGGCCGACTGGAGGTGCTGCATAGGGGATACCCTTGAATGCGATCACGCCGCCTTCGTCGCGTGGCTCGCCGCGCACCAGGCCGGCTTGCATGCGAACCTGTCGGCACAGTCGGGCGGTTCCGGAAGTCATCGGTCCAATCACGGGCGCGTCTCCTGGGGTGCGGGCGCCGCGAGATTTATCGACTTTGTGGCTCGATGAATTTATGCATAGATGCAATTGATCGCTAAAAACCGTCAATGCCCCGGCAGAAGCTCCGTTATCCCCTTGGTTATCCCTGGGTCGGCCTGGACGTGGACGACCGGTCGGCACCCGTCATCGCCGTACGCGTCGATGCCGACGGAACCAAAGGCGAGGTGCCGGAGCACAGGCATCGCAAAGGGCAGCTCGTGATGTCACTCGGAGGCGGCGTCACCTGCCGCGTTCGAAGCGGCCTGTGGATGGTGCCGCCGCATTGCGCGGTCTGGATTCCGTCTGACATGCCGCACAGCAATCGCGCCACCGCCAATGCGCGGCTGTTCTTCGTCTACATCGAGGCGGAGCTGGTCGATCTGCCGGATCGCTGCTGCACCATGTCGATCTCGCCCTTGCTGCGCGAAGTGATCGTCGAGCTCGCGGACGGCACGCAGCATGACGAGGTACGGCGGGAGCGCCTGATCGCCGTGCTGCTCGGCGAGCTGCCGCTCATGCGTGTGCAGCATTTACATCTGCCGCTTTCGCGCGAGCCGCGGTTGAAGCGCATTGCCGCCGTGCTGGCAGACAACCCGGCCGACCGTCGCACGCTGGCAGAGTGGGCCGATCACGTCGCGCTCAGCGAAAGCAGCCTTGCGCGCCTCGTCGTGAAAGAAACGGGGCTGACATTCGGACGCTGGCGTCAGCAGCTGTATCTGATCGTCGCGATCCGCGAGCTTGCTGCGGGCGCGAGCGTGCAGCGCGTCTCCGCCGATCTCGGCTATGAATCGGTCACGGCTTTCATCACGATGTTCAGGAAGGCGCTCGGCAAATCGCCGGCCAAATATATCGGCAGTGTTGCCCAGGAGACCTAGTCGCGTTCGCGCGCAGCCAAGTCGTCACTCCGGCAGAACTCTCTCGGGATGCTGTTGAATTCGATTTGTCGTTGCAGCCCAACGGTGCGGCAGCCGCAATCGTCAGACAAAAAGATGACGGAACTTACCCCGAACTGCTGCTTGCGTTTTCGCCCTCAATGGGTTCTAAGCCCGGCTGCTTCGTGGCCGACAGGCACGAACAGACGCGGCGCGCGTGGTTTTACCGCTTCCGGGACAAGGCTACGTCGCAGCTCGCGCGCACCCCATTCAGAGGAAATCCAGACATGGCGAAGATGACCAAGACCCAGTTGATCGATGCGATCGCCGAGGGCACACAGCTTGCGAAGAACGATGTGAAGTCGGTCATCGAGTACATGGCAACCGTCGGTTACAAGGAGCTCAACGAGTCCGGTGAGTTCGTGATTCCCGGTTTCGTGAAGATGTCGGTGGTCAACAAGCCGGCGACGGAGGCCCGCATGGGCGTCAATCCCTTCACCAAGGAGCCGATGCAGTTTGCGGCAAAGCCGGCGAGCAAGTCGGTCAAGGCTTCGCCGCTGAAGGTGGCCAAGGACGCCGTCTGATTCAGCCTCCGCAGACAACAATGCGGCGATGTCTTCAAAAGGGGAAAACCCCGCCTGGGGGAAGCGGGGTTTTCTGATGGGGCGAAGCCTTGGGGGAAGCTTCCTCGATGAGACGCGCCAGCGCTGAGGAAGTTCATCGCGCGACGAAGAGATCGTGCGCGGCAAACGGTCGCTCCCATCAAAGAAAAACCCCGCGCTTGCGCACGGGGCTCTCTTGCCGACGGCGTTGGGATTTCAGCGCGTGGCCGCCAGCAGCGCCCCTCACTTAGGATTGAAAATACAAAAAGCAACAACGCCGCGGTGACGGAATATGTTCGTCCATCGCGGCGCTGTCATATTGACTGGGCGCTGAAATCCCCAGCTTCAATGAGTCCACGGCGCAGCGGAAAGGTTCAATCCAACGTGCACACGAAATGACGGGCAGGGGCTGGACTTTCTGTTCTCATTTTGTTCTAGTGGATCATCCTATTTTGAGGTGATTCATGACTGTCGAGAAACAGCGCGAAGTGATCCGGCTCTGGAACCAGCTCAGGAAGGTCGAGGGCCCGGCAGCAGAAGAACTCCGCATCCAGATCCTGGAATGCTTCTCGGAGAAGGGCAACGCCAGGCGCGCGGCTTGAGCAGTCTCGAAGCGACCGGGCGTTTATCATTCGTTTGCAGGCGAGCGAAGCGTTGGGGATTGCGCCGCGTCGCTGCGGCCGCAGCTCGAGGACCACGCCGATGCGGTCAAGGCCGATCGTGTGGTGCGCACCGCGGACCACCGCCCCACGCCGTCTAGCGCTTGCCGCCGCAGACCCCATCATCGGCGGTGCCGCGCGGGCAACCGACGCCGCTGGTCGCGAGTGCGACGAAGCCGGCATAGCCGGACAAATTGAGCAAGACTTCGAGCCAGGCGGGCATGGCGGGCCTCCTCGTGCGGAATACTACCTCAACGTGTGCCCTGGCACTTCGTTCCCGGCTTGCGAAAGGTCGCCGCTCAGAGCGGTGAGGTGGGGTCGAGCCGTCGCCCGAGCGCCGCAACCGATTCAGCGGAAGGCGAGTCCTTGAGGAACTCGGCGATGGCGCGGGCGAGCTCGCCGTCGCTCATCGGTGTCGGCGGCGGACGCAGCGCACCGACACCGAAATTGCGGACGATCTCGTCGTAATGCTGCGTCTTGGTTTTTGGAACGAGCCTGCGGATGCGGTTCAGCAAAGCGGATATCGGCAATCTCTCCTCCTCGGCCTCCGCCCCGTTTGGCAGCCCTTGACGTGGGGTGCCATCTTTGCCGTTCGAAACGGAAAACCCCGCCAGCACCGCGGAGATGCTGACGGGGCTTCGTGCTATCGCCTCGACCGGATGGCGGAGGCTCCCGCACTTCCGGAGTCCAATCCGCGCATGTGGTGATTGTTCCCCCCGCGTCGGGATTTTTTCTGAGGCGCCGGGTTCCATGGGATGCGAACCATCACCGATGATCGGCGTTGTCTCCACGATTTGCTAAGGAGGAGATCATGAGGAAGACACTTGCAGTTCTGGCCACCGTCGCGGCTGTCGGCGTGACCGCAATGGCGGCGCCCGCACCTGCGGAGGCGCGCGGCATCGGCCCGGGCGTGGCGTTCGGCCTCGCCGCCGGCGCGATTACCGCGGGCGCCATTGCGGCATCCCATCCTTACGGCTACGGCTATTACGGCCCGGGCTATGGCTATTATGACGGCCCGGTCTATGCTTACGGCCCCGGCCCCTACGCCTATTATGGCGGGCCGTATTATCGGCACCGCCATTACTATCGCCACTGGTAACAGCTGACGAAACGAAAAGCCCGGAGCAACGCTCCGGGCTTTCTTTCGTGCGCACTCGGCCCGCGCGACGTCGTTACGGCCAGAGCGAAGGCCGTTCCACCTTGCGCGCATTCTCGAGGGTCGAGACGAAATATTCCTCGCGCTCGCGCCTGAATTTCTCCTGCGTGGCGCGGAACGCGGCGACACGTGTTGCGATCTCTTCGCGTTCGCGAATCTTGCGTTGTTCGTCTTCGGTCATGACAAATCCCCACCATACTTGAGCATGTGTGCACGTCTGAACTCAAGCACTGCCGCCGCAATTACGTTGAGTCGCGTCAATACATGCATTGGCGCTTCTGATTGGGGCGTCAATGGGGAGCAGGCATTGCAGGATTGTGATAAGGGAAAGGTCGGAAAAAATTGCCGCCCATGCGGCTCGCGACGTGCGTGGCGGTGGATAACAGCGTCAACAATCTTGTCGCTTGCACGACTTACAGCTAGCTCGAAATTTGAATCGGAGGCCACGCGTGATTGCAGAGGACCTTCAGAGCGGCGTCGAACGGCTCGGCGACATGATCGCGCATGCAAAGATCATCGTGCCGTTCACCGGTGCCGGCATTTCGACCGAATGCGGCATCCCCGACTTCCGCTCGCCGGGCGGAATTTGGACTCGCAATCGTCCGATCCAGTTCGACGAGTTCGTCGCGAGCCAGTCAGCGCGCGATGAATCGTGGCGGCGGCGTTTTGCGATGGAGGAGGTGTTCGCCGCAGCGAAGCCCGGTCGCGGACATCGCGCACTCGCTGCGCTGCATCGCGCCGGCAAGATCCCCGCGGTCATCACCCAGAACATCGACAATCTGCACCAGGCCTCAGGCTTCGCGCCGGACTGCGTGATTGAACTTCACGGCAATACCACTTTTGCGCGCTGCATCGGATGTGGGCAGGTCTATCAGCTCGATTGGGTGAAGCAGCGATTCGACCGGGATGGCGCCGCTCCCAGCTGCACCGGGTGCGACGAGCCGGTGAAGACAGCGACGATCTCGTTCGGGCAGGCGATGCCCGAGGACGAGATGCAGCGCGCGACCGAGTTCTCGCAGGCCTGCGACCTCTTCATCGCGATCGGTTCCTCGCTGGTGGTGTGGCCGGCTGCGGGCTTTCCAATGATGGCGAAGAACGCGGGTGCACGTTTGGTGATCATCAATCGCGAGCCGACCGAACAGGACGACATCGCCGACCTCGTCATCCGTCACGACATCGGCGAAACGCTCGGGCCCTTTGTCGACAATTGAGGCATCAATTTGATTCGCGCCTCTGCAAGCTGTTCATAGGTGCCGGCGAATCTCTTTTTTGTCTATGCCTCGCAACCGGGAGTGTTATCTTCGATTCGAAAGATTCGCGTCGCGTCGAAGTGAGAACATTCTCTTAAGACGCGTGATTCGAGCCCCGCCAATGTGGCGGGTTGCATGGCATGTGTGGGGTCCGGGGTTATGGGGTCGTCGGACGGATTTGAGTCCAAGAAGCTGGGAGTTCCTGCGTCGGGCGAGCACGGCGCCGGTCGCGATAGCGCGCTCAGTCCCTTCACCGGCTTAGGTGAGGGCAGCGCCAATCTCGTCGAGGTTCATGGCGTCATCAAATGGTTCGACGCCTCAAAGGGCTACGGCTTCATCGTCCCTGATAATGGATGGCCCGACGTACTCCTGCACGTGACCGTCCTTAGGCGCGACGGCTTCCAGACGGCTTACGAGGGCGCCCGCATCGTGGTCGAGTGCATCCAGCGCGCCAAGGGCTATCAGGCCTTCCGCGTCGTCTCGATGGATGAGTCCACCGCGATCCATCCGGCGCAGATGCTGCCGCCGCGCACCCATGTCACTGTCACCGCGACCAGCGGCCTCGAGCGGGCCCAGGTCAAATGGTTCAACCGGCTGCGCGGCTTCGGCTTCCTGACCTGCGGCGAGGGGACCCCCGATATCTTCGTCCACATGGAGACGCTGCGCCGCTTCGGCATGACCGAGCTGCGGCCCGGCCAGTATGTGCTGGTCCGCTTTGGCCCCGGCTCGAAAGGCATGATGGCGGCCGAGATCCATCCGGAGACCGGATCGCCGGGCCTTCAGTCGCACTAGCGACATTCCGTTGTCCTATTCGTGAGCAGAAGCGCGCGCCCCCGGGGTCGCGCGCTTCTGGCTTTTGCCACGATGGCCGCGTAAGGATGCGGCAGTCCCTCCGCCGTCAGGCGACCAGCGCATCCCGAGAATCCTGCCATGAGTTTTGATCGTAAGGCTGTCCGGTCCCCAATCCGGGGCTGGCTTGTCGCCGTCCTCGTCATTGCCGGCTTCGCCGCCGCTGGCGCGCCGGCCCGTGCCGCCGAGTTCCAGCCGCTGGAAATCGTCACCAGGAACGGCGTGCAGGTCTTCTCGGTGGAGATGGCGACCACGGATCAGGAGAAGCAGACCGGGCTGATGTACCGCAAGGAATTGGCCGACGGCAAAGGCATGCTGTTCGACTTCAATCCCGAGCAGGAAGTCTCGATGTGGATGAAGAACACCTATGTCTCGCTCGACATGATCTTCATTCGCGCCGACGGCCGGATCCTGCGCATCGCGGAAAATACCGAGCCGCTCTCGACCAGGATCATCTCGTCGGGCGGCCCCGCCCGGGCCGTCCTCGAAGTGGTGGCGGGAACCGCGCAAAAATACGGCATCCGGCCCGGCGATCGGGTCGGCCACCCCCTGTTCGGCAGCAAATAGCCGGTGCATCAGGAGGCCCCGGCGTCGCCGGCTTCCGGGCCATGTCGGCGGTTTGGAAAGCTTGAAGGCCCTCGTGGAAGCGTGTATCGACGGGGCTCGCCGGACATTCGGGGTATAGCGCAGCCTGGTAGCGCGGCAGTTTTGGGTACTGCAGGTCGTTGGTTCGAATCCAGCTGCCCCGACCACTTGGACCGTTGAATTTTCTCAGCTTTTTCCGTGCGATTCTGACGGGCGGTTCTGACGTCGTTCCGCCCTCACTGTCGGCGGCGCGCGACTGCTTGCGCGGTTCGGCGATGGCGACAATCTTCTTCGGCGGCGGAGATAGCGCCCTGCGGTCTCTTCGTTCGGGTGAGTGAGGCCGGTCGAAATCACCTTGGTGTCGACGCGCCTCGGCGGCGCCGCCGGCGCGCGCGTCCATGCTCCAGACCTCGTCGGGGATCTTCGCGTCGCGGGCGCAGGTGATGACGCAGCAGGTCTCGTCGACGTGCAGCAACTCGATGCCGCCCGGAAACTTCGCATCTAGCTAGCTTGCGCGGCTGCCACTTGCCGATGATGTCGCCCTGTCGAAGCATCAGCTCGAACTGCGCGGCGACGCCGATCGACAGGTACAGCGCGCGGTCGCGATCGATGATGCCCTTGTCAGCCATCTCGGGCGCGCCGCGCAGGAAGTCGCGGACGTGGGCATAGTTCAGTTCCTGCTCGCGCTCGAACTGCACCTTCGGCACGGTGCGAACCATTGCTGCTGCGTTGATGCGCCGGCGGCCGACGCTCTCGATGGTCACCTTCAGGTCGGCGACCGAGGCGCCTCCTGGGACCGGCTGTTGTTCTGGCTGTTGAACAATCGACGCGCGACACTTGACGTGTCTGCAACCACTGAGTTAATCCCGTTCAGGTTGCATGCACGGACCTCGGGGCAACGTGTTTTCACTTTCGCGGCGGACGGCAGCGCCCTTGTTTCTGCTCGTGGTTCTTGCCCTGATCGCGCTGGCCTGGTTCCAGCATCGCGTGGGGCGCTACCCCTACTACGCTTTCGACGACATGGACCAGATCACGGCGCTCGACGTGCTGCTGATCGAGGGCGGCTGGCTGCCCGACCAGATCTCGCACCCCACGGCCGGCATGTATCTGCTCGTCTCCTGGACGCAGCGACTGGCCTATCTCGCGGGGCGGCTGCACCTGCGCGACTTCGCGGCGCTGCCGGACTGGACGAATCCTCTGCTCGGCATCGCCGAGCTGATCGAATTCCTGCGTGGCCACCTTCCGTATGTGGCCGTCGGCGCCGCACTGGCGATCGCCGGCGCCGTGACGCTCGCGGTCGGCGAGGGCGCCTGGATGCTGGTTGCGGTGTTCGCCTGCATGCTGACGTCGCGGACGCTGGCGCTCCACTCGCTCATCTTCCGCACCGACCTGTTCGCACTGTTCTATGCCGCGCTGGCGCTGCTGCTGGGGACGCTGGCGCTGCGCACCGAGCGCAGGACGGCGCTCGCCTTCGCCGTGCTTTCGGGGCTCGCCTGCGGCCTCGCGGTCACTTCCAAGGTGCAGATCGTGCCGACGGCAGCGGCGGCGCCGCTGCTGGCGCTGCTGATGATGGTGAAGCAGGGGCGGGGGGGCGCGTTCGGCCGCATCGAGCTGCGGCACAACATGTTCATCATGGCCGCCGCGCTTGCAGCGCTCGGCGCGCTGCTGCTGCTGCGCTCCCGGCTCTGCCGGAGCATTTCTATCACTACCGCAGTTCGTTCTCGAACATCTGGCTTTGCGGCGCAGCTCTCGCTGCGGTCGCGACGCCCGGGCTTGCCACGCGATACCTGCCGCGAGACGGCGTGTCCTACCGCTTTTTCTCGTTCGCGAACCTGATGGCGCTCGGCTTTGTCGCGGCGTTTCCGGTGCTGGGCCTGGTGGCGACGAACCCGCTCAATGCGGTGCGTTTCGTGGCGGCGATCGCGAAGGTCTCGTTGCTCGGCACGATCGATCCCGCGCTGAACCCGCATCCGCCGCGCCTGCTCGAGCAGTTTGCTGCCGCGCCGCTGCTGTTCATGCTGCCCCTGGTGGCGGTGGCGCTGCTCGCGTTCGGCGATCGCAAGCCGACGCGCGGCGCGGCGATCTGGGTGCTGGTCGCGGTCGGCGTGTTGGCGCTGGCGTCAGCGGCGTGCTTCAGTCGAGGCATCGTAGGGACCGATGTCATCTTCACGGAGCCGCTGATCCTGCTGCTCAGCTGCTTGGCGCTCGGGATGGTCTGGCGGCAGCATTCCGCCTGGCTGCATGCGGCGGCGGCCGGCTGCGCGGCCGTGCTGGCCCTGCACGCCATCGCCCAGGGCGAGATCACGGCGCTGGCGGATGCCACGGGTCCGCGCTACTTCCGGGAATCACGCCAGCTCGTGACCTGCTGCGGCAGGGGCAACCAGAGCGCGATCGAGGCCGTTCTGCACCGGCGACTCGGCAATGTGCCGGAGCTGTCCCGGGACGCCGCATTCCGCCAGGCGGCCAACTACGGCGCGGTGAGCCTTCGAATTGCGACTATCCTGCCCAACCGCGGAGCGATCGACTGGCGCCGGATCGGCGTGCTCGGCGAAGGGCTGGCCTTGTCAGGCGTCGGCGAGAGGATCACCCGCGTGCCGGAGACGCTGCACGGCGCCGCGGTCTATGTGCCGCCCCCGATCGCCCCGTGCCGGGCCGCCTGGCTCGACCGCCCCTTGGCCTACTTCGGGTTGTTCAGCCTCGAGGCGGAGGCCTGGCGGCGCTGCCACCCGGAGACCATCCGGCCGCGATCGGACATGGCCGTGCTGGTGTTCATTCCGGCAGCCCGGCGCGCCGAGTTCGGCCTCGCGGACGATGCGCCGGTCGTCGGCATCAGCACGCGGGACTATGTGGGTGTGACGGTGCCGGCGGATGTCGGCAACGATCTGCTGTTGCGGCTCGATGCGATTGCCGAACGCTTCATCGTGATCCGGCGGGCCTATGGCTAGCGCAGGTCATCCGATTTTCGAAGCAACTATCTGATGACGCGATACTTTTTCGCCGCGCGACGGCTGGGATCGGGCTGCGAGTACAGCCGCGACGCGCGGTACCTCTCGCCCGTTCCGGGGCCAGGAGTCATCGACAATTTGACTCCCTCCCGCCCGCTTCGATGGCGACGTGACGAGCCAACCTCGACGCAAGCACCGCATCGAACTTGATGGCCGCCCGCTCACGATTGCGACCGGCGACCCCCGGTCAACGGGCGTGCGTGATCTTGTCGTGTTCTGCCAGGACTATCGCAGCAACGGCAGCGAGAAGGCTATCATTCCACCAAGAAGGACTCCGCCGGCGATCGCACCAGGTTGCAGGCTGGCTCATCAAGCATCGGATGAAGGATTGCATGCTCCCTCAAAGCGCCTGAAGTCACCGAGTTGAGTGAGCCGCACTCACGACAGCGGATGCACTGCTCACCGAGCATGTATCGTGCTTGACGAAACTGGGCAGCGCCAACCCTCGTTTTGCGGGAGGGACAAACCGACAGACATTTTCGCGTCCGCCAGCACAGAACAAGCTTCCTCAACATTGCCCAAAACAATCCAGCCCTAATATCAACGATTATTGAGCCACCGCTAGTTGAGTAAGGCTGGTCTTTAGGTCAATCGTACCCCGTCAGCGCACGTGTAGACGCAGCTTCATGGATATTTCCCGCCGCGAAAGCGGCAGATCCCAGCCGTAAATTTCTCAATGATCAAATACCTTGTGCCGGTGCTCGGCTTGCTATTGTCGGCGTGTTCAAACCTCGGTCTTTGGCCGGACACATCCTCGACACCGCCGCCCACCGCTGCGGCGGTGACCGGACCACCGACCCAAGATGACATCCAGAAGGGCGTTGAGAAGCTTGCGGTTGAGGCCAAACTCGTGAGGCCTGTGGAGATGTCTTCGCTTCGGAAGGCGGAGCACGGTCCCGGCGATTATTTTGTGTGCCTGAGAGAAGTTAATCCGCCTCCGGATCAGTCACGACGCACATATTCAGTGTTCTTCAATTCCGTCTATGTGGGCTCCCGCCTATCCGTGATCCTCGAAGCATGCGAGCAGCAGCAGTACACCTTGATGAACTGAGGCCCAATCGGCCGCAGGCGTCGCTCTCGAATAGCTCTTGCGGCCCGGCGCCGCGACGTTCCGCGTGATCGGCGGCATCGCGGTAGGGCTCACAGAAGGGTCCGCCAGCGTGAACCGCCGAGGTCGCTATTGCGGATGCTGGCCGGAACGCTGGTGCGGCTTGCGCGATTTGCCACGACGGCCGCGCCCAACTCGAACTTGGAAGGGCCGGACGTTCTCGATCAGCGCTTGTGCCGGTCTGGCATGAGGATTGCTCAGCAGGGCGGGGTTGTGCCCGGGGAAATGGCTGGTGACGTTGCACATGATGGGAATTGGGATTTTCCCAGGCCCGCAGCGGGAGGGCCACGGCCGTCTGGAGTAGGAAAACCTGCCGGAGCGACACGCCGAACGCTTTCAAGGGGCCTTGGCAGCTTCCCCTCTGGACGGCGCGCTTGACCCCGGCCATAAGCTTCCCGCACGAGGAAATTGTGGTCGGCTGCATTTGATGACTGCTGCCTGTGCCGGCGGGACCAACGGTTGAAAATGCGTAAGTTCAGTCTCGATCGCGGCAGTACAGACACATCTGTTGCCCTCGATGCCCTGAGGGCACTCGCGGCTCAAATGGTGTGTGTGGGTCACGGTCTCGTTTTCTTCAGTGTCGGCAACTGGCTCAAGCCTCCGGCGTCTCCCTACATCCAAAACGTCGGCGTCCTGCTGTTTTTTGTCATGTCCGGTTTTTGGATAACCGCGACTCTGATCACCAACGCGGCTCGCCCGGAATACAGTTTCCTTGACTACTTTATCGATCGTTTCGCGCGCATCTATTCCGCGCTGATCCCCGCTCTTGTTCTCATCATCGTGGTGGACGCGGTCACGATCTGGCTCACCGGCGAGATCACCATAGAGCGCAACTACAATCTGAAAACATTTGTCGCAAATCTCGCGATGCTCGAAGGTTATCGTGGCATTTATGGACCGTCCCATTTGCAATGGGCAACGTTCGGATCAGCAGCCCCGCTTTGGACGCTCGCGATCGAATGGCACATTTACATGCTGGTGGGCGCCGTATTTTTTCTGCTTAAAGGGCGCGGACCCTGGCTCCTTCTGATTCCGGTGGCGCTGTTTTTTGGCCAAACGCCTTTCCACCTTCTTTTCGGTGCGTTTCAGGAGGGCGGTGGCGGAACTGGCTTGTTCGCGCTCTGGCTCGGTGGCGCTGCTCTCTATTTGTTTTTTCGCTGCTATGTGCCGCCAGCCTTCTTGTCGGTGTTGGCGTTGCTCGCCGCCGGCGCCGCTTACTTTTGGATGGTCACACCGGGTCGCGAGTACAACATGGCGACCTACTTCGCTCTGGTCGCAGTCATAGGATCCCTGATCGCCATGACGCAGTGGACGAACGAGGCCGGGTCAGTGCGCGTGGTCAGGATCGCAGCCGATTATTCGTTCACCCTTTATCTGATACATCACACCATCATGGCCGCGATCATTACGACGATGCCAAGTGCGCGTGGTCCGGCCTGGTTTTGGACTGCCGTACTATCATCGAACATCGTGGCGTACCTTCTCGCCCGACCATTCGAAATGCGGCATAAGGAATTGGCTCGTTGGCTGCGCTCCTTTGGCAGGACATCGACGAGAAAAAACAAAAAATGGACTGATTTGGACAGCTCGGTTCCTAACCAGGACACGCTGTAGCTCGTCCCGGTCCCTACGCCGAGCCAGCTGTATTGCAAGTCGCCGGTCGCACCGACGGCTTCAACATTAGCGACCCTCATCGGTCGAAGCTGATCCAGCAGCGGACGGCCGGGCGTCAGTGGAGCGGTTTGAGCCGGCCGATTCCCCGCGCTGCTGGAGATGAATAGCCGGTGAACGCGCCTGTCCTGTGCCAAAATCGATTACCTTCCAAGGAAACCGACAGGAGCTTCACAGCGTTGGTTCCTGCAAGCCATGGGAGGAGTGAACATGCCACTGACCATCGCCGCAGCCGCGGCAATCCTTGCCGTCCAGCTCGGGACGCCCGCAGCGATCCAGAGCGAACCACCCGCCATCCAAAACCACGCCCCGATCGTGCAGGTTGGGTACTGCGGAAACGGCTATGACATCGACATCTACGGCCACTGTTACCCGAACGGGGTGATACCCCCGCAATATCAGGCCGCGCGACGATACGGTCGACATGGACGATACGGCGCTTATGCCGGTCCCGTTCCTTGCGGCAATGGCGCTGACATCGATAGCCGGGATGGCCAATGCTACCCGACAGGCACGGTGCCGCCCCAGTTTCAGCAGGGACGGCAGGGCTACTACTATGGCCGTCAACGTCGCGGTTACTACGACGAAGATTGACCTCGCCCCGCGTCACCGTTGCGCCGGCCAAATGGCATCAGGGTTGAATGAAAGCCAGTCCGCCGATGGCCTGGAGTCGGCAAATCAATTCGATGCGTACCAGCCGCGTGGAAATGGTAGAAACGGCCACGCCAAGCGATTGTCGTTCGCGGCTCCGGCCGGCCCCTGAACGGACGTCGTGACGACCGGAACAGGCGGCGTTGATCGCACCGCCAAGCGCAGATATGCGCACTGCAAATTCATTGTGGTGGCCCCCGCCGGCAAGTCTTTTCAAAAAGCGATTTCAATCGAAATTTCCCGCACCCCAGAACGGCACGCTCATATTCAATTCACGCGTGCATCCTAGAAAGGTCGGCGCCGCCTTTCAAGCGGTCTCACGACTTACCCACGAGGGGTAAGGTTGATTGGTTAGGTTAAAGCCGATCGGGTATTGCAGCGACCAGGGCAGCTGTTATCAAACCGCTTCCGGCTCGCGACGGGCTGCTGCAATTCACGCTCACACAAGGTCACAGTTCGTCGCGGCGATCGTATTTGTGAGTTCTGCGTCATGTCCTTCGATCGCAATGTCCGAACCGTCGATCCACAGTCGAACTGGGCCGAGATCTGGCACCTCTGGACCGTGATCGTGCCGCGCCGCTCGATCAACGGGCAGCTCGTCTATGGCAAGGTCTGGCGCCGTCACGACGGGCGCGACTGGATCTACCGGAAATTCACCGAATATGACGGCGAGGCTGCGGCCTGAGCCGCAACCTGGCTCAGGCAGCCTTTGCAGGCGGAGCGGCCGCCGGTTTTGCCGGCGGTGGCTTCAGCGGCTTGTCCTGCCGCTTCGACCAGGAGATGTAATAGGCGACCGTCGTCATGATCGCGATGCCGGCGATGGACACGAAGAGCTGCGCGAACAGCGAGCCCGAGCTCATCGACAGCTCGAAATGGCCGACAAAGGACAGGAATACGCCGACGCAGAACACCGCGAGCGATTGCTGGCCACACACGATCACCGGATCGAAGATCTTCCACTCCAGCCCCGGCCAGTCCTTCGGTACGAAGCGTATCACCAGGATCACGATGACCACGAAGTGGATGAAGCGGTAGGGCGCGAGGTTGGTCTTATCGTTCGGGTTGAAGGCCGAGAACAGCCATTCCGGCATCATGCCGCCAAGGGCGGGGAAGCGACCCGCCATGGTCATGACCAGTGCGAACGCCAGATAGCCGAAGCAAAGCCATATCGTGACCGGTGAATTGATCAGCCTGCCGGAGCGGCGCGCGCCGCCCATCGCACACCAGGCGCCGAACACGAACAGCACCTGCCAGCAATAGGGGTTGAAGTACCACTGGCCGGCCGGATAGGCATTCAGGTTCAGGCTGAAGTGACGCGCGGTCAGCCAAAGGATGATGGACAGCACCATGGTCAGGTCGGGCTTGCGCAGCATGAACCACAGCACCGGCGGAAACAGCCCCATCAGCACGATGTAGAGCGGCAGCACGTCGAGATTGAGCGGCTTGAAGCGCAGGAACAGGCCCTGGCGCAGCGTTTCGGTGGCATTGTCGACGAGACCGGCGACGTTGAACTCGTTGATCATCTCGGAATCGCCGAAGCGCAGCGCCAGATAGCTGATCGAGGCGATGTAGATGACAAACAGGATGATGTGGGCGACGTAGAGCTGCCAGACCCGCTTGGTCAGGCGCGTCGCGCCGACGATGAAGCCGCGCTCCAGCATCATTCGCGCATAGACGAACGACGCCGTGTAGCCGGAGATGAAGACGAACAGGTCAGCCGCGTCGGAAAAGCCGTAATTGCGTGTCGTGATCCAGTTCACGACATTGTCAGGGATGTGGTCGAGGAAGATCGCCCAGTTGGCGACGCCGCGAAACAGGTCGAGCCTGAGGTCACGGCCCTTCTCGGGGAGCGTGGCGTTGATGTTCAGGAAGGCCATGCGACGGGAGCTTTCGAAGGAGGCGGGTACGCTGAGATCGGCGAAGCTGGGCCGCCGGGCGGGATTCCCGGGCGGCGGGCGGGTACGCAATTGTCACAGTGCAGCATAATGACTATACCCGAGGGTGAGAAAGCCGGGGCCCCGGAATCACCGATCAGTTCCCGAAAGGTGTCTCTATACTATGCCCGCGGTTTCCACCAATCGCTACCGTGACGCATTGAAATCGAACGAAAAGACGAAGAGGCCGGACCGCCAATGACCGCACGCATTTTCAAGCCCGCCAAGAACGCGATGCAATCCGGCCGGTCCAAGACCAAGGAATGGCAGCTCGACTACGAGCCGGAGCAGCCGCGCGCGGTCGAGCCGCTGATGGGCTGGACCTCGTCCGGCGACATGAAGCAGCAGATCACGTTGCGCTTCCACACCAAGGACGAGGCGGTTGCCTATTGCGAGCGCAAGGGGATCGCCTACCAGGTGATCGAGCCCAAGGAATCCCTGCACCGCCAGGTCGCGTATGCAGACAATTTCTCGTTCCGGCGCGGTGAGCCCTGGACCCACTGAGAGGCTTTGCTTTCGGTCGGCTCTCGGAAGAGCACTTGGCACCCCACCGGCCACGTGCTTCGCTGGTCCGCATGACACGACCATGACGAGGTGGGGGATGGCCGCGCGACACCAGCTCGACGGCATCGATCTGAAGATCCTATCCGAACTGCAGCAGGACGGGCGCGTCCGCAACAACCAGCTGGCGCTGCGCGTCGGCGTGTCCCCGCCGAACTGCCTGCGGCGGCTGAAGTCGCTGTTCAGCCGCGGCGTGATCCGCGCGGTGCGGGCCGTGATCGACGAGCGGCTGCTCGGCTATGAGGTGGTGTCGTTCGTCTCGATCCAACTCGGCAGCCAGGCCCAGCCGGTGCTCGAGGCGTTCGAGGGGTCGATCGCGGCGATCCCGCGCATCCAGCAGTGCTGGCGCATTTCGGGCGACACCGACTATCTGCTCAGATGCGTGGCACCCAGCGTCGAGAGCATGCGGCAGCAGTTGTTGCATTTCGCGGCCATGCCCAACGTGAAGAACGTCCGCAGCTTTCCCGTGCTGGGCGTCGCCAAGGACGTGCCGCTGCCGGTGCAGGAGATTGTTGCGGCGGCGCCGGCAGGATGAGGGTGCTCGCGTCTGAATTCGGCGGCCGGCGGGCCTCTAGCGGTACCGGCCGCGAAACTCGCGCGGGCTGGCGCCGGTCCAGGTCCGGAAGGCCCGCGAGAAGCTTTTTTCGTTGCGGAAGCCGGCGATCTCCGCGATCCGCTTGATCGGGGTGCGACCGCGCATCAGCTCCTGTTTGGCGAACTCGAGCTTGGCTTCCTCCTTCAGATCACGCAGCGAGGTTGCCTCCTCGCGCAGACGGCGGTGCATGGTGCGGGTGGACAGGGCGAGCTCGCCGGCGACATCGTCCGCGCCCAAAATGCGTCCGCGCGCCTCGCGCAGCACGCGCCTGACGCGCTCGACCAGCAATCGATCGCGCCGATAGGGCAGCACGGTCAGGCGCAGCGCGCCCTTGAGCATGTTGTCGAGATCGGCGGCACTGCGGGCCAGCGGCAGCGAGAGATAATGCCTGTCGAACACGATGCGGGCCGCCTCCGCATCGAAGCGGACATGCTTGCAGAAGATGGTCGGATAGACCGAGACATGGACCGGCTCGGAATAGGGAAATTCCGCCGCGCGCAGTGCGATCGCCGAATCCACGGCCCAGCAGGAGAAGCCGAGCACGTAGCGGAGCAGGGTGACGAGACAGAATTCGCGCAAAGCTCCGAGATCGCGCTGCTCTTGAAGGGAGATGGTCGCGGTCTCGCCGCTGACCCCGAGCTCGAACAACACGTCTTCCGTCAGCAGGCGGTGATGCCGGCACCAGCGCTTCAGCGCGACCTCGAGAGTGGGCGCGGTGATGGAGGCGCGGCACAGCATGCCGTAGGTGCCCCACGGCAGCCTGCGCGAGAACCAGCCAAGCGCCTCGTCGTCGAGCTCGCGCATCGCGTGGCCGGCGAGCGTCTCGAACTGCGCCGCCGTGACCCGCCCGTCGGGCGATCCCACGAGGTCGGGCAGGACCTGGCCTTTGCTCAGCGCCTCGGCCGGATCCCGCTCGTAGCGGACATAGGCAGCGACCACACCCCGGACAAAGGCTGCGGGCGTCATGGCACGGCGGGGCGTAGCGGTCGCGGCTTGGAAAGGCATTGCAAGTCCTTTGGAAAATCCTCGCCAAACTTGGCGGAAAATGCAACCTTTTCGACCGCCAGAACGCCCGGGCGGGGGTAGGTTCGAGCCCGACAAGATCTAGGAGGAATCGCCTTGAACATCCCGAGCATCGATTTCGATCTGGGCGAAGACATCAGCATGCTGCGCGACACGTTGCGCGCCTTCGTGGAGGCCGAGATCGCCCCGCGCGCCGCTGACATCGAGAAGGCCAACCTGTTCCCGGCGGACCTCTGGAAGCGCCTCGGCGAGCTTGGCGTGCTCGGCATGACCGCGCCCGAGCAATATGGCGGCTCCAACATGGGCTATCTCGCCCATATCGTCGCCATGGAGGAGATTTCGCGCGGCTCGGCCGCCGTCGGGCTGTCCTACGGCGCGCATTCCAACCTCTGCGTCAACCAGATCCGCCGCAACGGCAATGACGCGCAGCGCCAGCGCTATCTGCCGAAGCTGATCTCCGGCGAGAATGTCGGGGCGCTCGCGATGTCCGAGCCCGGCGCCGGCTCCGACGTCGTCTCGATGAAGCTGCGCGCCGACAAGCGCGGCGACCGCTATGTGCTGAATGGCTCGAAGATGTGGATCACCAATGGCGGCGACGCCGACGTGCTGGTGGTCTACGCCAAGACCGATCCCGAGGCCGGCCCGCGCGGCATGACGGCGTTCCTGATCGAGAAGGGCTTCAAGGGCTTCACCCACGGCCAGCATCTCGACAAGCTCGGCATGCGTGGCTCCAACACCTATCCGCTGTTCTTCGACGACTGCGAGGTGCCGGAGGAGAACGTGCTGGGCAAGGTGGGCGAGGGCGTCAAGGTGCTGATGTCCGGCCTCGACTATGAGCGCGCGGTGCTCTCGGGCGGCCCGCTCGGCATCATGGCGGCGTGCATGGATGCGGTGGTGCCCTACATGCACGAGCGCAAACAGTTCGGCCAGCCGATCGGCGACTTCCAGCTGATGCAGGGCAAGCTCGCCGACATGTATGCGACCTGGCAGGCCACGCGCGCCTATGTCTATGCGGTGGGCCGCGCCTGTGACCGTGCCGATCATGCACGCACGCTGCGCAAGGATTCCGCCGCCGCAATCCTCTATTCCGCGGAGAAGGCGACGTGGATGGCGGGCGAAGCGATCCAGGCACTGGGCGGCGTCGGCTATACGTCCGAATTTCCGGTCGGCCGACTCTGGCGCGACGCCAAGCTCTACGAGATCGGGGCGGGCACGTCCGAGGTGCGCCGCATGCTGATCGGCCGCGAGCTGATGTCGGAAACCGCTTAGATCCTCCACGCAACCCATTCACAGCAAACGCGGGACCCCATGCCGCTGCATTCCAGCATCGATCCATCGTCGTCCGATTTCGCGCGCAACGCCGATGCCATGCGCGCACTCGTCGCGGACTTGCGCGAAAAACTCGGCCAGGTTGCCGGTGGCGGCGGCGAAGCCTCGCGCAACCGCCATACCGCGCGCGGCAAGATGCTGGCGCGCGAGCGCGTCGACCTGCTGCTTGATCCCGGGACCTCGTTCCTGGAGCTGTCGCCGCTGGCGGCCCACGGCCTCTATGGCGGCGACGTGCATTCGGCCAGCATCGTCACGGGTGTGGGGCGCATCTCGGGCCGTGAATGCGTCGTTGTCGCCAACGACGCCACCATCAAGGGCGGCACCTATTACCCCATGACCGTGAAGAAGCATCTGCGCGCGCAGGACATTGCGCGGCAGAACAATCTGCCCTGCGTCTACATGGTCGATTCCGGCGGTGCTTTCCTGCCCCTGCAGGACGAGATCTTTCCGGACGAGCGGCATTTCGGCCGCATCTTCTACAACCAGGCGCAGATGTCGTCGCAGGGCATCCCTCAGATCGCCATCGTGATGGGCTCCTGCACCGCCGGCGGCGCCTATGTGCCTGCGATGTCGGACGAGAGCATCATCGTGCGCAATCAGGGCACCATCTTCCTCGGCGGCCCGCCGCTGGTGAAGGCCGCGACCGGCGAGGTCGTCAGTGCGGAAGAGCTCGGCGGCGCAGATGTGCATTCGCGGCAATCCGGCGTGACCGATCACTACGCCCAGAACGACGCGCACGCGATCGGGATCGCCCGTCGCATCGTCGGCACGTTGAAGCCGCAGGCCAAGCCGAACCTCAACATGCATAAGCCGCGCGATCCGCTGTTTGCGGCGGAGGAGATCTACGGCGTGGTGCCCGTCGACGGCCGCAAGCCGTTCGACGTACGCGACATCATCGCCCGCGTTGTCGACGGTTCCGAGTTCGACGAGTTCAAGAAGCTGTACGGCACCACGCTGCTCTGCGGCTTCGCCCATATCTGGGGCTATCCGGTGGGCATCATCGCCAACAACGGCATTCTCTTCAGTGAGAGCTCGCTGAAGGGCGCGCATTTCATCGAGCTGTGCTGCCAGCGCGGCATTCCCCTGGTGTTTCTACAGAACATCACCGGTTTCATGGTCGGCAAGAAATACGAGGCCGGCGGCATCGCGCGCGACGGCGCCAAGCTGGTGACGGCGGTCGCAACCGCCTCGGTGCCGAAGTTCACCGTGGTGATCGGTGGCTCCTACGGCGCCGGCAATTACGGCATGTGCGGCCGTGCCTACTCACCGCGCTTCCTCTGGATGTGGCCGAATGCGCGCATCTCGGTGATGGGCGGCGAGCAGGCATCCATGGTGCTGAGCCAGGTCCGCCGCGACAACATCGAGGCCAATGGCGATAGCTGGTCGAAGGAAGCGGAGGATAAATTTCGCGAGCCCATTCGCGCGCAATATGAGAGCCAGGGGCATCCGTATTACGCGACCGCGCGCCTTTGGGACGACGGCGTGATCGACCCGGCCGACACGCGCCTCGTGCTCGGCCTCGGCCTTTCGGCGGCGTCGAATGCGCCGATCGAGCCGACCAAGTTCGGCCTGTTCAGGATGTGATGCGATGGACCGTTCGAAGCTCTACCGCCGTTTCCGCACGCTCCTGATCGCCAACCGGGGCGAGATCGCCTGCCGCGTCATCCGCACCGCCCGGGCGATGGGGCTGCGCACAGTCGCCGTCTATTCCGAGGCCGACCGCGATGCCATGCACGTCGCGCTCGCCGACGAGGCCGTGCTGCTCGGGCCCGCGCGCGCCCGCGACAGCTATCTCAATGTCGAGCGGCTGATCGAGGCCGCGCGCAAGACGGGCGCCGAGGCCGTGCATCCCGGCTACGGCTTCCTGTCTGAGAATGCCGAATTCGCGCAGGCCTGCTTTGATGCGGGCCTGGTCTTCGTCGGCCCGACCGCGGAAATGATGACGGCGATGGGTTCGAAATCGGGCTCGAAGGCGCTGATGGAGAGAGCCGGCGTGCCGCTTGTGCCGGGCTATCACGGCGAGGCCCAGGACGATGCGACGCTGTCGAAGGCCGCCGACAAGATCGGCTTTCCGATCCTGGTGAAGGCATCCGCCGGCGGCGGCGGCCGCGGCATGCGCATCGTGCGCTCGGCGGCTGAGCTTGCGCCTGCGATCGTCAGTGCGAAGCGCGAAGCCAAGGCTGCGTTCGGCGACGACCGCATGCTCATCGAGAAATATGTCGACAATCCCCGGCATATCGAGGTGCAGATCATCGGCGACAGCCACGGCAATCTGCTGTCGCTGTTCGAGCGCGAATGCACGCTGCAGCGTCGCCACCAGAAGGTGATCGAGGAGGCGCCATCGCCGACGCTCAATGCCGCCCAGCGCGAGACGGTCTGCGCCGCCGCGCGAAAGGCGGCGGGCGCGGTCAACTATGTCGGTGCCGGCACCATCGAATTCGTCTCCGACGGCAGGGACGTGTTCTTCATCGAAATGAACACACGTCTCCAGGTCGAGCACCCCGTGACCGAGTTGATCACGGGCATCGATCTCGTCGAATGGCAGCTGCGCGTCGCCTTCGGCGAGGCGCTGCCGCTGAAGCAGGACGAAGTCAAGCTCAAGGGCCACGCCGTCGAGGCGCGGGTTTATGCGGAGAACCCGACCAGGAGCTTCATGCCGTCGGTCGGCAAAATCTCGACCTGGCGGCTCCCGGCGGAGACCGGTGGCTTGCGCATCGACGCCGGCTATCGGGAAGGCGATACAGTCTCGCCGTATTACGACGCCATGCTGGCCAAGATGATCGCGTGGGCGCCGACGCGCGATGTGGCGATCGACCGGCTCAACCGCGGCCTGGAGGACTCCGACGTCCGCGGCATCGTCACCAATATCCCGTTCCTGTCGGCGCTGATCACGCACCCGAAGCTGCGGGCGAATGCGATCGATACCGGCTTCATCGAGCGCGAACTGGCGGCGCTGACCCAGGCTTCGCCGGCGCCCGGCGAGCTCGAGCTTTGCGCGGCAGTGGCTGCGATCGTCAATGAAGAACGGCAGGTTGCGCAAAGCGAGCCGAGCTCACCCTGGCAGACCTTTGGCTGGCAGCCGGTCGGCCGCCGCCGGCGCAGCTTTGCCTTCCGCGTCGGGCACGGGCCCGAGCAGAAGATCGCGCTGAACTACGGCAACGGGTTGTCGACGCTGGTCATCGGCGATCGCGAGCTGGCGTTCACCGTTGCGCCAAAAGACGGCGGCCTTGATCTGACGCTGGATGACGTCAAAACCTCGGTCGCAGCGGTGATCTCCGGGCACGAGCTGTATCTGCGCACACGCAACGGCCGTTTCGATCTGCACTGGGTCGATCCGTTCGGCGGCGAGACCGAGGAGCAGACCGGCGCGGACAAGATCGCAGCTCCCTTGCCGGGCACCGTCGTCGCCGTGCTGGCCGAGGAGGGCGCAAGGCTCGAGAAGGGCGCGCCGATCCTCACCCTGGAAGTGATGAAGATGGAGCAGACGCTGCGCGCGCCTTATGCCGGCGTGCTGAAGTCCATCAAGTGCGAGGTCGGCGACATCGTCCAGGAAGGTGTCGAGCTCGCCGTGGTCGAGGCCTCGGAAGGGTGACTTGGGAAGAATAACTTGGGAAGAATAACTTGGGGAGAGTGACATGAGCGATCCCGTCCGCATCATCGAGATGGGGCCGCGCGATGGCCTCCAGAACGAGAAGACACCAGTCAGCGTCGCGGCCCGCATCGCCTTCATCGAGGCGCTGGTCGCAGCCGGGCTCGACACCGTCGAGGTCGGTGCCTTCGTCTCGCCCAAGGCGATCCCGCAGATGGCAAGCTCCGATGCCGTGCTGCGCGGCGTTGCGCACGTGAGCGGCGCCGAATTCCACGTGCTGGTGCCGAACGAGAAGGGCTACGACGCCGCGCGAGCCGCCGGCGCCAAGGTGGTTTCCGTGTTCGCGGCGGCCTCAGAGGGCTTCTCGCGGGCCAACATCAACTGCACGGTCGCGGAGTCGATCGAGCGGTTCAAGCCGGTGCTGGCGCGCGCCAAGGCCGACGGCGTGAAGGTGCGCGGCTATGTCTCCTGCGTGCTAGGCTGTCCCTTCGATGGCGAGATCAAACCGAAGGCCGTCGCCGATCTTGCTGTTACGCTGTGGGATCTCGGCTGCTACGAAATTTCACTCGGCGACACCATCGGCGTCGGCACGCCTGATAGAGCCAAGGAGATGCTGCGCGCGGTGGCCGCCAACATTCCCGCGGCGAAGCTTGCGATGCATTTCCACGACACCTACGGCCAGGCGCTCGCCAATCTCTATGCCGGCCTGGAGGAGGGGGTCCGCGTCATCGATGCCGCAGCGGGCGGGCTCGGCGGCTGCCCCTATGCACCGGGGGCGACGGGGAATGTTGCGACCGAGGATGTCGTTTATATGCTCGAGGGCATGGGGGTGAAGACCGGCGTCGATATGGAGAAGCTGCTGGCCGCGACCAATGCGATGGGCCGCGTGCTTGGCAAACCGCCTGTGAGCCGGGTGGCGACGGCGCTGAACGCGAAGAAGAAGCGAATTGTCGCCTGACCCAGCGATGGAAAGAGCGTCACCGGCTCCCGTCCGGCCCCATCACCAGGTCCGGCAGCCAGGTCGAGATCTCCGGCACCAGACACAGCAGCAACACCGCGCCCATCATCAACAGCACGAACGGCAGCGTGCCCCAGATCACCTCGCTCAGCGAAATATCAGGCGCGACGTTGCGGATGACGAAGATGTTGAGGCCGACGGGTGGATGGATCAGCCCCATCTCCATGACGATGGTCATGACCACGCCAAACCAGATGATGTCGAAATTGGCGGCTCGTAACGGCGGCAGGATGATCGGCGCGGTCATGAGAATGATCGAGACCGGCGGCAGGAAGAAGCCGAGCACGACCACCATGACGAGGATCGCAAACAGCAGCCCCCAGCGCGGCAGGTGCATCGCGACGACGGATTCGGCCGCCGATTGCGAGATGTGCAGATAGCTCATCACGTAGGAATAGAGCAGCGACATGCCGATGATCATCATCAGCATGGTCGATTCCCGGATGGTCGATTTCATGATGGGCGCAAGGTCGCTCGGCCGCCAGACGCCGTAGATCGCAGCGATCAGCCCCAAGGCGAGAAGCCCGCCGAGGCCGGCCGTCTCCGACGGGGTGGCGTAACCGCCATAGAGTGCAGCCATGACGCCGGTGAGCAGCAGCACGAACGGCATCACGCGCGGCAGCACGTTGAAGCGTTCGGCCAGCGTGTACTCGTCACGGCTCAGGATGGCCGCTTGCGGCCCCCCTGTCCTGTAAGCGGCTTCGGCCGCGGCATATTCTTGCCGGAAGCGGACCACGGCGTAGCCGCCGAACAGCGAGACCAGCAGCAGGCCAGGGCCGATGCCGGCGAGAAACAGCCGTCCCAGCGACTTTTCAGCAGCGACCGCAAACAGGATCATGGTGATCGAGGGCGGCAGCAGGATGCCGAGCGTGCCGCCGGCCGCGATGATGCCTGCGGCAAAGCCGCCGGAATAGCCGCGCTTGCGCATCTCGGGAATGCCGGCCGAGCCGATGGCCGAGCAGGTCGCGGGCGAGGAGCCCGCCATCGCCGCAAACAGCGCACAGGCGAAGACGTTGGCGACGCCCAGGCCGCCGGGCACCCGGTGCAGCCAGGCGTGCAGTGCCGAGTAGAGATCCTGGCCGGCGCGCGACTTGCCGATCGCCGCGCCCTTCAGGATGAAGAGCGGGATCGAGAGCAGCGTGATCGAGGCCATTTCCTCGTAGACGTTCTGCGTCACCGTGTCGAGCGAGGCCGAAGGCATATAGATGCCCATGAACACGACCGCGACCGCACCCAGCGCGAACGCGATGGGCATGCCCGAAAACATCACGACCAGCGTCGCGACGCCGTAAGCGATACCGATGCCGAAAACGCTCATGGACGCCTGGCTCCCGCGAATGGCAGCGCCAACTGCACGAGGATCTGGATGCAGAGGAGGCTCATGCCGAGCGCCATCAGGGAATAGGGAATGGCGAGCGGCGGCGACCACATCGAGTTCGAGACCTGGCCGTCGACGTAAGCTTCATGCGTCAGCGTCCAGGATTTCCAGGTGAAGAACGCGCAGAACAGGAGCGTCAAGGCATCGACCAACCAGAGTCTGATCCTGTTCGCCTGCGGTGACAGCAGGCCGACAAAGGCCTCGATGCCGATATGGCCGCGGTTCTGCTGCACGTACGCCGCCGTCATGAAGGTGGCGCCGACCAGCAGGAACACGGCGGCCTCGTCCTGCCAGTAATTGGCGGCCTTGAACAGCGCGCGGCTGAGCACGCTATAGCTCAGGATGGCGCAAGCCGCGACCAGCGCCAGCGCGGCGAGAACGACGATCATGCCATTGAGGATGGCGAGGCCACGATCAAGCGCTGCCGCAAGGCCGGTCCTTGCGGCAACATTGTTCGTGTCCTCACGATCCGGAAACGGACCGTGGCTCATGCGGCGACGTCGGAGGCGAGCTTGAGCAGGTTCGCAGCGGTCGCAGTCTTGGCGCCATAATCCTTCCACGCGGTGTCGCGGGCGATGTCGCGCCATTTGCCGACGGTGGCGGCATCGAGCGCGCTCACCTTTGCGCCGGCCTTCTCATAGACCTTGGCGACCTCGACGTCGTCATCCTGCGCGCCCTTGCGGCCGAAGGCCTCCAACTCCTCGCCGACGGCGAGGAGGATGTTCTGCTGGTTCTTCGGCAGCTTGTCGAAGATCGCCTTCGACATCATCAGCGGCTCGAGCATGAACCAGTAGGAGGCGCCGGCGCCCGAGGTCAGCGATTTCGCGACCTCTTCGAGGCGGAACGAGATCAGGCTGGTGGAGGACGTGATGCCGGCGTCGCACGCGCCGGTCTGCATCGCCGCGTAGATTTCGTTCGAGGGCACCGACAGCACCGAGGCGCCGGCGGTCTGCAGCACCATGTCCATCTCGCGCGAGCCGCCGCGCACCTTCATGCCCTTGGCGTCTTCAGGCGATATGATCGCCTTGGAGCGGCTGGCAACGCCGCCCGCCTGCCAGACCCAGCTCAGGAGGATAATGCCCTTGTCGGCGAGGAAGTCCGTCAGCGCCTTGCCGACCGGCTCCTTCTTCCAGCGCATGCCCTGGTCGTAGGTGGTGACGAGGCCCGGCATCAGGCCGATATTGGTCTCCGGCAATTCGCCGCCGGCATAGGGCATCGGATAGAGCGAGATGTCGAGCGCGCCCTTGCGCATCGCGGAGAACTGCGCGTTGGTCTTGATCAGCGAAGAGTTCGGATAGATCTCGGCTGCGATGTCGCCATTGCTGCGCTTCGCAACTTCGGCAGCGAACATGCGGCAGAGCCGGTCGCGGAAATCGCCCTTGTCGATGGTGCCGCCCGGAAATTGGTGCGAGATTTTCAGCGTGGTTGCGGCGTGCGCGGTGCCGAGGCCGAAGCGCAAGATGGCGGGTGCGGCGACTGCGGTCGCGAGCAGATGACGGCGCGTGAACATGGATGATCCCTTGAGCGGTTCTTCGAAGCGGTTCTTGTTTGACGTGATCTGGGCGGGTCATGAGACCGGCGTGAGGGCCCATCCTAGCCGGTCTTCGACGTCGAGTTCTCTCAATCTGATAGTTCGAGACGGAATGCCGCGGCAAGGGCTGGCCTTGCTGCGCTGCACACCGGGCCTCCCTGTTTCAATCGTGAAGGCTGCGTCTCGGGCGAGGATCGCGCGAGACGCGCCCCATCCGAAAAAATCTACAGCCTGGCGTAACAAGAACGGGCGTCGATCCGTCGAGATTGTGTAGCGGCACACGTCGCTGACATACACCATCTCGAAGGGATTATTTCTCATGACCATTCGCACCCGCATCGTGCTCGGCGTCTCCGCTGCCGCACTCTCGCTTGGCCTCGCGCTGTCGCCGGCCGCCTTCGCTCAGGACAAGATGGGCAAGGACGACGGCATGATGAAGAAGGACACGATGTCCAAGGACGGCATGAAGAAAGACACCATGTCCAAGGGCGACGGCATGAAGAAGGACACGATGTCGAAAGACGGAATGAAGAAAGACGACGGGATGATGAAGAAGAACTGATCTTCCACCGGCGTCGCCGCGTTTAGGGAAGCCAGGCGTTTACGAACGTTCCGGGGCGGCATATCGGCCGCCCCGAACGTGATGTCTCGGCTCAAATTCAATTGAACGTGATGCGTTACTTCCGCTTGGCCTTGCGCGCGGCGTAGCGGGCGTCGCGCTTCGCCTTCTGCTCGGCTTCCAGCTCAGCCTGCCTGGCGATCGCTTCTTCCGCCTCCCGGGCGATCCGCGCCGCCTCCGCGGCAGCAGCTTCTTCCGCGATGCGCTTCTGCTCGGCCTTTTCAGCCTCGCGCGCAGCCTTTACTTCGGCGCGCTTGGCCGCAAGCGCCTCGCGCTCGGCACGACGTGCCGCGACCGCAGGGTCGTCGTGCCCCGGCTGCGACTTGAATTTGTTCAAAAGATTTTTGCGTGCTTCCTGAGCGGCCTTTTGCCGGTCGGAGAATCCTGGTTCCCTGAAACTCATCTAACGAACCTTGTCATCCTCGCTTTCGATCCTACATCACTGCTGTTGGTACGTCGGCTGGGCACAAGCAGGCGCCACGCGACGCAGAAGCGTGTACATCGCCGCGCGCCGCGAAGCCACCCATAATCGCAGCCGATCAGGTCAACGAAATCGCTTATCCAGCCGATCCTTCGTAGCCCGGAAAAACTGCCGAATTGTGATGCCCCTCATAAGGGCACCCAGCGGCGGCGCCTAGCGTCCGCCCAGCGAGAGACGGAGCACGGGCATGATTATTTTCCGGCTGAGCCTGAAGGCCCTTGCAATCACGGCCACGGCAGCGGTTGTCGCGGGTGCGGTGCTGTTGGCCGCCCGCCCACAACCGATCGAGAGCACCGCTCTCGGGGCTGCATGGGAGTGCACCCAGACCGCGTTCATCCTGACGAGCTGCGCGCCGCGCACTCAGCACGCCGCCCCGGCGGTCGAGAGCCTGCGCAAGGAAGCGCTGAGGCGTCCGACGAGCGGGTGAGGGCCAGGAATCGCGCGGGATGTGACGCGTGGCCGCACAGGTGGTAAACCGCCTCACCAAGCGATAGCGTCCCCATGTCCGAGCCCGAATCCAAGCGTTCTAAGCCTTCCAAGTCCAACCCTTCGCCGAGACCGCAATCCGGCGACAGTCGTCGCGGGGCGATCGCGGGCCTGATCATCGCTGCGGTCATTCTGGCCATCGGCCTGTGGCTCGCCCGCGACCTCACTGCCGCCAGCAAGATGCAGGATTGCGTGATGTCGGGGCGCAGCAATTGCAATGTGATCGAGCCGGCACGCTAGACCCGCTCGGTTCGCAGGGCCCAAAAATTGCCGCGATCTCAAACGTCTGCTGCGGGACCCAGCCGACTCGGCAGGTCAGTTATGTCAGCCGGCACCGGCCGGGCGCGATCCGAATCGTCTATGGCGCTTGGACCACGGCGATTTGCGAAAGTTGAGGGGGTAGGCACCGATGAGTGCGTTCAGCCGCATGAAGATCATTATTCCCATGGTTTCGGCCATATCGTTGCTGGCGATGTCCGCGCAAGCGCAGGACGCAGCGCCGCCGAAGGGAGCTGGCCAGCCGCCAGGGCAGGATGCCGGTGCGCCGCGCAAAGGCCCTCCGCCGCAGGCAGGGCGGACCGGGCCGCAGCCGGGCGGGCAGGCCCATGTGGCTCCTGCACCCGGAGCAGGTCCCGGCCCGCATGGCCCTGGCCCGCGCAATGCCGGTGGGCCATCCCCGGGACCACATCGTGCCATGGCGCGCGGTCCGGCGCCCATGCACGATTGGGGCGGTCACTCCTATCGCGGCAATCTGGCCTGGGACGGCGGACGCTGGCGCCACGAGGTCCACAACGGCCGCGCCGGCTGGTGGTGGGACGTCGGCGGCGTCTGGTACTATTATCCGCAGCGGATGGAGGGCCCGCCTGCCTACATCTCCGAAGACTATATCGACGACGTGCCGGTGGCCTATGCGCCGCCGGGACCGCCGGTCGCCTACGAACCTCCGCCGCCTCCACCGCCGCCCGCGGATCCCGGCGCCAGTGCGCTGGGCGGAGCCATCGTCGGCGGTCTGCTGGGTGGCCTGATTTCTGGCAACGCCTCGGGTGCGGCCGCAGGCGCCGTGATCGGCGGTGCGACCGGCGCCATCGCCGGCGCCACCGCCGCGTCGCGCCCCGGCTACTATCTGGCCCAGGGCAACTGCTATTACCGCTATCCCAGCGGCCAATATGTGCAGACCGATCCCCGCGCCTGCTACTGAACTTCTCTCGCGCAAGAGCCGATGTGAATGATGGATGAGGCGGGCCCGGTGCCCGCCTCGTTGCGAACCGGAACCCGGCTGTGATTGCAATTTCACGGCAACGAAACCTGGTCTCACTGCTTTGTGCGCGCGGCGTTTAGAACGATCGCGCGGCGGCGCGTTTAGCCCCTCTGCGAGCAAACGATCAGAGGATTATTTCATGAAACTTGCAGCGATCACCCTGGGGCTTGCGTTGGCCGTTTCGTCGACGGCTGCTTTTGCACAAGGTGCCGGCGGCTCTGCTGGCGGCGGTGCTTCGACAGGCGCGTCCCCGGGCGGCGTCGGGACGTCCGGCGGCGTGTCATCCGGCACCAGCGGAACGACGACCGGGACAGGGACGGGCGGCGCAACCGGCGCCACAGGCGGGATGAACACGACGATCAACCCGTCCGGCAACACCTTGTTGCCAAGCGGACAAAATCCGTCACAACCGGCGACGGGTCCGAACAACTCGACGGGTCGCTAGGGCTCGCCGGACCGAGTACACAGAATACGAAGACCGGCCCGATCGATTCCGTCGCGGCCGGTCTTCGCGTATCTGCCAACACGGCTCTCTTTGCGCGCAAATTCCATTCCGGTAACATCGTGTTGGGTTGCGCGAAGGCCCGACTTTCGTCCTCCGCAATCATACGGACGAAATTGCCACGCACTTGTCCTTATCGGCCGGCTAAAATTGGCCGCATGTGTACGCCCTACGACCCACAGCACGAGGCCGAGGCTGCGATGAAGCGCGCCGCGGCATCCGAAGGTCCCGACCGGCAGCGACTCATCGAATTGGCGCTGGCTTGGCATCAGCTTGCGCGCGATCGTCGCGAAACGAGCGGACGCGCTGATTTCTGCCTGACAGAAGAGACCGCGCGGTTCGGGCCTGGTCGCCGGCCATGAGAAAGCCCCGCGCTCGCTGGACAAGCACGGGGCCTTTCAAAGCCGCCCCGGGGCTGGCGGGTCGGCACCACTCTATTTCGTCGCAGACAACATGGTGGCCGTGATCTTGTTCCGCGCGGCCGTCGCCTTTGTGCGCGCCGGATTCGGCCCTGGCTCATATTGTTGAATGCATGAACAATCCACGTCCGCGCAAGGCGGCGTTAAGACTTGCGCGGTTCTGCTTTGCGCGGCTGCGATTCGTGTTTCGGGAACGGACCGGAGTCGGACCGTGAACAAACGAATCGCGGGTCCGTTCAAGATCAGCTCTTGAGCATTATTCGATCGCAGAGGGCGATCGCTTCTGATGGCCTCGATGCGCCAACGCATGAACTGCGGCGGCGAGTTGATGCCGGCTCATGGCGACCTCCGCAATCGAGGCCTGCGCCACCTCGATCCGCTTTGCGATCAGGCCTGAGTTGACGTCCACGAACGCGTCGAGTGCCACAAACGACATCGCGACGATCGCGATCGCACAGGCGATTGCCATTTTCGTCAGCTCGGCTCGCGGCATCGGTTGTCCGTTATCATGGGCGCAATTCGCCCGCCGCCGCTAGATAGGGTGAATCTGTCTGCTTCAAAGCCGGCGCCGAGGGTTACCCACGCGTTCGTGAGAGATGACAGAGTCATGATGAACGCCGGGGCATTCGGCAGGATCGAGGCTCTGGCGATCCCGGCAGGAATCGAACCTGCAACCCTCAGAGTAGAAATCTGATGCTCTATCCAGTTGAGCTACGGGACCGTCCTGTGCCACCCCGTTTGGGAGGCTGATCGTTCATACCACATGCCAATAAGAAAAATCTGGCCGTTCGCCAAGTCTGAACCGAACCGTTTTCCTCTGAGCCGCGACAAACCGGAACGGTGGAGTGTCAGGGTGCCGGGTTGAGCGGCAGCGGACCGGACGACGGATCACGTCGCCGGCAACGCTGAGGAGCTTCCGGGACACGGCCGCCGGTCGATCGGTCCGATATTGCTGCGCCCCAGGACGGCGTGCGCGGCGGTAGCGCGATTGGTCTTCTCTGGGCGTGGCTTGCCATGACGAATGCGACGTTTTGCACCTTGTGGTTCCATCGCCACGAGTCCGTCACCTTTCCGCACACTTTATCGCCGCCGCGGCGCTCGTCCGCGATTTCCGGGAGTCCATTCATGATTGGTCTGGTTCGCGCCTTTGCTCTCTGCGCCACGCTGGCGTTTGGCCTGAGCGCAGCACAAGCCGCAGACAAGGCGTTCAAGCGCGATGATCTCGCCGATTCCGCGGTCAAGTTGGAGGCGCAGATCAAGAGCGAGGCCGGACCGGTCGCCAAGACCGGTACGAGCCTGCGCAGCGACGCGGATTCTGCCTTCAGGCGCAATGACTTCCGCACCGGGCTTGCCGTCCTCGGCCAGATCGCCGCCACGACGCCTGATGATGCGGGCAACTGGCTGCGGCTCGCAAAGGCCATCTTCCAGATCACGCCGAAGAGCTCGAGCGAGCAGACCTTCCTGCTGGAACGCGCCTCGACCGCCGCCTACATCGCCTACCAGCGCGCCGGTAATCCCGGCGAGGAGGCGGACGCACTCGCCGTACTCGGCAGGTCGCTCGCGGAGCGCAGGCTCTGGCGTCCGGCGCTGGACGCGCTGCGGCTGTCGCTCGACATGCGCGAGGTCGCCGACGTCCGCGGCCAGTATGAGAAGATGCGCGACGAGCACGGTTTCCGGCTGCTCGACTACACCGTAGATTCGGATTCGGCGAGCCCGCGCGCCTGCTTCCAATTCTCGGAAGAGCTCGCCAAGCGCACCGACTTCGCGCCTTTTCTCGCGCTTGCAGGCCAGGACAAGCCGGCGCTGTCGGCCGAGGGCAAGCAGCTCTGCGTCGACGGGCTGAAGCACGGCGAGCGCTACAACATCATTCTGCGCGCCGGGTTGCCGTCGACCGTAAAAGAAGGCCTGCCGAAATCGGCCGAGTTCAACATCTATGTGCGCGATCGCAAGCCGTTCGTGCGCTTCACCAGCCGGGCCTATGTGCTGCCGCGCACCGGCCAGCGCGGCATTCCCGTGGTCAGCGTCAACACGCCGGCGGTCAATATAAACGTTTACAGGATCGGCGATCGCAATCTGATCAACACGGTGGTCGACAGCGACTTCCAGAAGACACTGTCGAAATATCAGCTCAGCGATCTCGGCGACGAGCGCGGCGTGAAAGTGTGGTCCGGCGAGCTCGCGACCGCGATGAACCTGAACCAGGACGTCATCACTGCATTTCCGGTCGACGAGGCGCTCGGTGAGCTTCAGCCCGGCGTTTACGTGATGACCGCAGCGGCCAAGGGGCCGGGCGCGGACGATGACTACCAGCTCGCCACCCAATGGTTCATCGTCTCCGATCTCGGCGTATCGGCATATTCCGGCAATGACGGCATCCATGTCTTCGTCAATTCGCTGGCCTCGACCGAGCCGGTCGGGAAAGCCGAGGTCAGGCTCGTTGCCCGCAACAACGAGATCCTGGCGACGCGCAAGACCGACGACGCTGGCCATGTGCTGTTCGAGGCGGGCCTGGCGCGCGGTGAGGGCGGTCTGTCGCCGGCGATGCTGACGGTGACCGGTGAGAAAGCCGATTACGCTTTTCTCAGCCTCAAGACCTCGGCGTTCGATCTGTCCGACCGCGGCGTTGCCGGCCGCGCAGTGCCTGCGGGCGCCGACGCCTTCGTCTATGCCGAGCGCGGCGTGTATCGCTCCAACGAGACGGTCTATCTCACGGCACTGCTGCGAGACGGGCAGGGCAATGCCGTCAATGGCGGGCCGCTGACCCTCGTGATCGAGCGTCCTGACGGCGTCGAATTCCGCCGTGCCGTGCTGGCTGACCAGGGCGCCGGCGGCCGTACGCTTGCGGTGCCGCTCAACTCGGCTGTTCCGACCGGAACATGGCGGGTGCGCGCCTTCACCGATCCCAAGGGCTCTTCGGTCGGCGAGACGACGTTCATGGTCGAAGACTATGTCCCGGACAGAATCGAATTCGACTTGTCGGCCAAGGACAAGCTGATCAAAGCCAACGCGCCTGTGGAGCTAAAGGCGGATGGCCATTTCCTCTATGGCGCGCCTGCATCCGGCCTCAGCCTGGAAGGCGACATGCTGATTGCTCCGGCCGCCGAGCGGCCGGGTTTCGCCGGCTACCAGTTCGGCGTTGATGACGAGCAGACCACCTCGAACGAGCGCTCGCCGCTCGAGAACCTTCCCGAGGCCGATGCCAATGGCGTTGCGACCTTCCCGGTGACGCTGGAGAAGCAGCCGGCCTCGACCCGTCCGCAGGAGGCGCAGATCTTCATCCGCATGGTCGAAACCGGCGGCCGCGCCGTCGAGCGCAAGCTGGTGTTGCCGGTCGCGCCCGCGACCGCGCTGATCGGCGTCAAGCCGCTCTTCGGCGACAAGAACGTCGCGGAGGGCGACAAGGCCGAGTTCGACGTCGTGTTCGTCTCCCCCGATGGCAGGACGATTGCCCGCGACGGCCTGCGCTACGAACTCCTGAAGATGGAGTCGCGCTATCAGTGGTATCGCCAGAACAATTACTGGGAGTACGAGCCGGTCAAGTCGACCTCGCGCGTCGCCGACGGTGATGTCACCATCGCTGCCGACAAGCCGTCCCGCATCTCGCTGGCGCCGCGCCCCGGCCGCTACCGGCTCGATGTGAAGTCGAACGATGCCGACGGCCCGGTGACCTCGGTGCAGTTCGACGTCGGCTGGTATTCCGACGGCAGCGCCGACACGCCGGACCTGCTGGAAACCTCGATCGACAAGCCGCAATATTCCTCAGGCGACACCATGACGGTGTCAGTCAATGTCCGCGCCGCCGGCAAGCTCACCGTCAACGTGGTCGGCGACCGGCTGCTGACGACACAGACGATCGACGTCAAGCAAGGCACTGCGCAGGTGAGACTGCCGGTCGGCAGGGACTGGGGCACCGGCGCCTATGTGGTGGCGACGCTGCGCCGTCCGCTCGATGCCGCCGCGCAGCGCATGCCGGGCCGTGCGATCGGGCTGAAGTGGTTCGGAATCGACAAGCAGGCCCGCACGCTTCAGGTCAAGCTGACGCCGCCCGATCTGATCCGGCCGAATTCCACGTTGAAGATCCCGGTCAAGCTCGACGGGCTCAATCCGGGCGAGGACGCCAAGATCGTCGTCGCCGCGGTCGATGTCGGCATCCTCAACCTCACCAACTACAAGCCGCCGGCGCCGGATGATTATTATCTCGGCCAGCGTCAGCTCAGCGCGGAGATCCGCGATCTCTATGGGCAGCTGATCGACGGGATGTCCGGTACGCGCGGCCAGATCAAATCCGGCGGCGACGCCGGCGCGGCCGAACTGCAAGGCTCGCCGCCCGCGCAGAAGCCGCTCGCGCTCTATTCCGGCATCGTCACGGTGGGCGCCGAGGGCACTGCGGAAGTCAGCTTCGACATTCCGGATTTCGCAGGCACCGCGCGCGTCATGGCGGTGGCATGGACCGCTACAAAACTCGGCCGCGCCAACACCGACGTCGTGATCCGCGATCCCGTCGTGCTGACCACCACGGTGCCGCGCTTCCTGCTCAATGGCGACCACGGCACGGTCAATCTCGAGATCGACAATGTCGAGGGGCAGGCCGGCGACTACGTCATCAACGTCAAGACCGGCGGCCCGGTGAAGATGTCAGGCAATCCCGCCACCACGGTCAAGCTCGCCGCCAAACAGCGCAACGCGTTCTCGCTGGCGCTCGATGCGACCGCGGCGGGGCAGGCGACGCTCGACGTCGACATCAGGGGACCGGACGGACTTGCGCTCGCAAGGCACTATGCGTTCGACGTCAAGGCGGCGCAGGTGTTGGCGCGGCGCTCGATCCGCACGTTGGCGAAGGGCGAGAGCCTGACGCTGACCTCGGACATGTTCTCCGACCTCGTGCCGGGCACCGGCAGCGTTTCGGTTTCGGCCAGCCTGTCCACTGCGCTCGACGCGGCGACGATCCTGAAAGCGCTCGACCGCTATCCCTATGGCTGCTCGGAGCAGATCACGAGTCGCGCCATGCCGCTGCTCTACGTCAACGACCTCGCGGCCGGGGCGCATCTTGCGATGGACACCGAGGTCGATCAGCGCATCCGCGATGCCATCGAGCGGCTGTTGGCCCGTCAGGGCTCCAATGGCTCGTTCGGCCTGTGGTCGGCGGGCGGCGACGATGCCTGGCTCGATGCCTACGTGACTGACTTCCTCACCCGCGCCCGCGAAAAGGGCTTTGTGGTGCCTGATGTGTTGTTCAAGAACGCGCTGGATCGTATCCGCAATTCCGTCGTCAACGGCAATGAGCCAGAGAAGGACGGCGGGCGCGATCTCGCCTATGGGCTCTACGTGCTGGCCCGCAACGGCGCGGCACCGATCGGCGATCTCCGTTATCTCGCGGATACCAAGCTGAACAATCTGGCGACGCCGATCGCCAAGTCTCAGCTTGCAGCGGCGCTCGCTCTGGTCGGCGACCGCAACCGCGCCGAGCGGGTCTATGGCGCGGCGCTGGACTCGCTTGCGCCCAAGCCGGTGCTGGAGTTCGGCCGTAGCGACTACGGCTCGCAGCTCCGCGACGCCGCTGCTCTGGTCTCGCTCGCGAGCGAAGGCAACGCACCCAAGGCGACGCTGACGCAGGCCGTCGCACGGGTCGAGACCGCGCGCGGACTGACGCCCTATACCTCCACGCAGGAGAATGCGTGGCTGGTGCTCGCGGCCCGGGCTCTGGCCAAGGAAAACCTCTCGATCGAGGTCGATGGCCAGCCGATCAAGACGGCGCTCTATCGCAGCTACAAGGCGGACAGCCTGAGTGGCAAGCCGCTCAAGATCACCAACACCGGCGATGCGCCTGTGCAGGCGGTGGTCTCGGTGTCGGGCTCGCCGGTGACGCCGGAGCCGGCCGCGTCCAACGGCTTCAAGATCGAGCGGAACTACTTCACGCTCGACGGCAGGCCCGCCGACATCAGCAAGGTCAAGCAGAACGATCGCTTTGCCGTGGTGTTGAAGATTACGGAGGCGAAGCCTGAGTACGGCCACATCATGGTGTCCGATTATCTGCCTGCGGGTCTGGAGATCGACAATCCCAAACTGGTGTCGTCGGGCGACAGCGGCACGCTGGACTGGATCGAGGACGGCGCGGAGCCCGAGGATACCGAGTTCCGTGACGACCGCTTCACGGCGGCCGTGGACCGCGCCGCGGACTCAAAGGCGGTGTTCACCGTCGCCTATGTCGTGCGCGTGGTTTCACCCGGCAAATACGTGTTGCCCCAGGCCTATGTCGAGGACATGTACAACCCCTCGCGCTATGGTCGCACCGGTACAGGCACAGTCGAGGTGCGGGCGGCGAAGTGAGTGGTGAGATGAGCGAGGCGCTGAGCAAGAACGTGGATGGCCGGGCCAAGCCCGGCCCTGACGGAACGAGGAGCAGGGGGCATCGTGCCCTCTCCATCGCCGCCTTCGCGTTCATCCTCGCCGTCATCGGTTTCGTCGGCTGGGTCTATTCACTCGGCCCATTGCCACTCGACGAGGCGCGCCGCGTGTCGACCACAATCGTCGACCGCAACGGCAGGCTGCTGCGCGCCTATGCGATGGCCGACGGGCGGTGGCGGTTGCCGGTCGACGCCGAAGCCAACATCGATCCGACCTATCTCAAGCTGCTGTTCGCCTATGAGGACCAGCGCTTCTACGCCCATGACGGCATCGATCCGCTGGCGCTCGGCCGTGCGGTCTTGCAGCTTTCGACGCGCGGCCACATCGTGTCCGGCGGCTCGACTATCTCGATGCAGCTCGCCCGGCTGATGGAGCCGCGGCGGCAGCGTTCGCTCTACGCAAAACTGCACCAGATCGTGCGCGCGATCGAGTTGGAGCGGACGCTCGACAAGGACGAAATCCTCAACCTCTATCTGGCGCTTGCGCCCTATGGCGGCAATCTCGAAGGCATCCGCGCCGCCTCGATCGCCTATCTCGGCAAGGAGCCGAAGCGGCTGTCGCTGGCGGAAGCAGCGCTTTTGGTCGCGCTGCCGCAATCGCCGGAAACACGCCGGCTCGACCGCTATCCCGAAGCCGCACGCCTCGCCCGCGATCGGGTGCTCGACCGCATGGTCGAGGAGCATGTGGTCAGCCTCGATGACGCGAAGCAGGCCAAGGCCGTGCCCGTGCCGAAACTGCGCAAGCCGATGCCGATCCTGGCACCGCATGCCTCCGATAACGCGCTGGCGACGGTCAAGGACGTCCCTGTCATCAAGCTGACGCTGGATTCCAATCTGCAGAAGGTGCTGGAGCCGCTGGCGCGCGACCGCGCCATTGCACTGGGGCCGAACATCTCGGTCGGCATCATCGTCATCGACAATGACAGCGGCGACGTACTCGCCCGCGTCGGCTCGGCCGACTATTTCGACGACATCAGGGCCGGGCAGGTCGACATGACCCGCGCCATCCGCTCGCCTGGCTCGACGCTCAAGCCGTTCATCTATGGTCTCGCGTTCGAGGACGGTTTTGTCCATCCCGACAGCCTGATCGACGATCGCCCGGTGCGCTTCGGCTCCTACGCGCCGGAGAATTTCGACCTGACGTTCCAGGGCACGGTGCCGGTTAAGAAGGCACTGCAGCTGTCGCTGAACGTGCCGGCGATCGTGCTGCTCGATCGTGTCGGCTCGAGCCGGCTGGCCTCGCGGCTACGGCAAGCCGGCGGCAATCTGGTTTTGCCCAAGGATGAGGCACCGGGGCTCGCAATGGGTCTCGGCGGCGTCGGCGTGACGCTTCAGGACCTCGCCCAGCTCTATGCGGGTTTCGCCCGGCTCGGTACCACCAAGCCGCTGCGTGAGATCATCGCAGGCAAGGACGATCGCGAGCCGCTGCGGCTGCTGGATCAGGTGGCGGCCTGGCAGGTCGGCAACGTGCTGCTGGGAACCCCGCCGCCGGAAAATGCCGCCCATAACCGGATCGCCTTCAAGACTGGCACCTCCTACGGCTATCGCGATGCCTGGTCGGTCGGATTCGACGGCCGCATGACCATTGGCGTCTGGGTCGGCCGGCCCGATGGTGCGCCGGTTCCCGGCCTGATCGGCCGCGTCGCCGCTGCACCCATCCTGTTCGATGCCTTCGCGCGGACGGGCAAGACGCTGGTTCCGCTGCCGAAGCCGCCCAAGGGAACCCTGGTGGCCGGCAACGCCAAGTTGCCATTGCCGCTAAAGCGGTTCCGCCCGGTCGGAGAGCTGGTGCGGACCGGCGGCGAGCAGGCGCTCCACATCCAGTTCCCCCTCAACGGCTCCCGGATCGACGTGGACCGTTCAGGCGGAACGGAAGCGGCCGCGATGCCGGTCAAGGTCGCGGGCGGGGTGCTGCCGATGACGGTCATGCTCAACGGAACGGCTCTCGGCGAGATCGACGGGCGGCGCCAGCGGCTGATCGATCCGCCCGGCCCAGGCTTTGCACGGCTCACCGTGATCGATGCCGTTGGCGCAGCAGACACAGTCGTCATTCGAATTCAATGAGAGCGGCTTAAGCGGTTGTGGCGACGGCGGTTTCAGCGTAAGCGGAACCAATGGCCGAGACCTATCCAACTCCCCGTTTTGGAGCACCCCGAGAGCCGAAAACGCCCGTGAATCCGGGCAGCCGGCTCGTGCTGATGCTCGACTTTGTCACCACCAGCCACGCGCGCGCTGTGGGCTTCCTGGTGCTGTGCGCACTGTTGCTGTTCTTGCCCGGCTTCTTCACCATCCCGCCGGTCGATCGCGACGAGGCGCGCTTCGCGCAGGCGACCAAGCAGATGGTCGAGAGCGGCGATTATGTCGACATCCGCTTCCAGGAGGACGTCCGCTACAAGAAGCCGGTCGGCATCTACTGGTTGCAATCGGCGGCCGTCGAAGTCGCGACGGCGCTGAAGCTGCCCAAGGCCGAGCTGCGGATCTGGGTCTACCGGCTGCCCTCGCTGATCGGGGCGATCGGCGCAGTGCTGATGACCTATTGGACGGCGCTCGGCTTCGTGACGCGGGCGCGCGGCTGTGCTTGCCGCGCTGCTCATGTCCGCCTCCGTGCTGCTCGGCGTTGAAGCGCGGCTCGCCAAGACCGACGCCATGCTGCTGTTCTGCGTGACCGCAGCCATGGGCGCCATGGCGCGGGCCTATCTGTCCTGGCAGCGCGCCGAGGACGAGACCCATCCGCCCTGGAGCTGGCCCGCGATCTTCTGGACCGCGCTCGCCGTCGGCATCCTGATCAAGGGCCCGCTGATTCTGATGTTCGCAGGTCTGACCATCGTCGCGCTCGCGATCCAGGACCGCGATTCCTCCTGGCTGTGGCGCTTGCGCCCCGTCTGGGGCTTGATGTGGATGTTGGTGCTGGTGTTGCCCTGGTTCATTGCGATCTTCTGGCGCGCCGGCGATGCCTTCTTCGCTGATTCCGTCGGCGGAGACATGCTGAGCAAGCTCAGTGCGCAGGAATCCCATGGCGCGCCGCCCGGGGTTTATCTGGCGCTGTTCTGGATCACCTTCTGGCCGGGTGCGCCGCTCGCGGCGATGGCGGCGCCTGCGGTGTGGCGGGCGCGACGCGAACCCGGCGCGCAATTTCTGTTGGCCTGGCTGATCCCGTCCTGGATCGTGTTCGAAGCGGTTCTGACCAAGCTGCCGCACTACGTGCTGCCGCTCTATCCGGCGATTGCGATCCTCACGGCCGGCGCGCTGGAGCGGAACGTGCTGTCGCGCTCGTGGCTCGCGCGCGGCTCGGCCTGGTGGTTCCTGATCCCGGCAGGCGGCTCGATCATTGCGGTGGTCGGCGCGGTGATGCTGACACGCCAGCCGGCGTTCGTCGCCTGGCCGTTCATCGCGGCTTCGCTGATCTTCGGCCTGTTCGCCTGGTGGCTGTTCGACACCAACCGCGCCGAGCGTTCGCTGCTCAACGCGCTGGTCGCGGCGCTGATGCTCGCCGTCGTGGTCTACGGCATCGTGCTGCCATCGCTGACGCCGCTGTTTCCGAGCATCGAGATCGCACGCGCGCTGCGCAACGTCACTTGCGTTGGGCCAAGGGCGGCCTCCGCCGGCTATGCCGAACCGAGCCTCGTGTTCCTGACCGGCACCCAGACGCTGTTGACGGACGGGTCGGGCGCTGCCGATTTCCTCAGGCAGGGAAGCTGTCGCTTCGCGCTGATCGAACAGCGCTCGGAGCGCAGCTTCGTGCAGCGCGCCGAGGCGATCGGACTGCGTTACAAGGTCGGGGCGCGCATCGAAGGCTACAATTTCTCGCAGGGACGCGCGATCTCGATCTCGATTTTCCGCTCCGAAGGCACCGAATAGGATGGCCGGCTCGACCACCCTCGCGCCGCGCGCGAGCTATCCCGCGCAGCTGCTTGCCGTCGCGGGGCACGCGCTGGCGCAGCTCGCGCGCTCACCCTCGCATTCGCGCCGCGCTGCGGCTGCGCGAACTCTGGCGCGGCATTCGCTGTGGCTCGGCGCAGCGGGTGCAACGCTCGTCATCGTGCTGATGCTCGCTTTCGACCGGACCGAAATCCAGCTGATGCCGGCGCGTGGCACGCCGGCGCTCTGGCCGATCCGAATCCTCACCGATTTCGGCAAGGATGTGAATGTGCTCACGGCGCTGGGCGTTGCACTGGTGATCGTCGCGCTTCTGGCTGCCGGAACGCACGGTACGCGCCGCGCGCTCCTGCTCGGGTTCGGCACAAGGCTGCAGTATCTGTTTCTGTCCGTAGCCCTGTCGGTGTTCGTGGCCGAAATCCTGAAATATCTCATCGGCCGCGGACGTCCCTTCGTCGGCGGCAAGGCCGATCCGTTCAACTTCATGCCCCTTGATGGCTCGGGGGCATATTCCAGCCTGCCGTCGGGACATGCGGTGACGGCGTTTGCACTGGCATTTGCCGTCGCGGCGCTGTGGCCGCGCCTGCGCGTGGTGATGTTCACTTACGCGATCGTGATCGTGCTGACCCGCCTGGTGCTGCTGGCGCACCACCCGAGCGACGTCACGGCCGGTGCTCTGGTCGGCATGGTCGGCGCCATGGCGGTCCGTTACTGGTTTGCGGCGCGCCGGCTGGCCTTTGGCATCAGCGCCGACGGCACCATCGTGCCGCTTCCGGGGGCGCTTCCCGGTCGGCTCAAAAGGGTTGCCCGCGGGGCATCCGCCCCATAAAAGCGGCTGCTTCCCGGGAAGCGGGTTCCCAGGATGCAAGGCCAAATCCAACCACGAGCTTTCGATTTGTCGTCGTCCCAGCCTTCGGTTTCCATCGTCGTTCCCGTGCGCAACGAAGCCGACAACATTGCACCCCTGATCGAGGAGATCGCGGCCGCGCTCGATGGCCGCTGGGCCTATGAGATCATCTATGTCAATGACGGCTCGACCGATGCGACCGGCGAGCGGCTCGTAGGCATCATGGCGCAGCGGGACAATCTGCGGCAGTTGCGTCACGCCAAATCCGGTGGCCAGTCGGCGGCGGTGCGCAGCGGCGTGCGGGCGGCGCGCGGCGCGATCGTGGCGACGCTCGATGGCGACGGCCAGAACAATCCCGTCTTCCTCCCGGACCTGATCGCGGCGGTCGAGAAGGGGGCCAATATCGGCCTCGCCGCGGGACAACGCGTCGGGCGCAAGGACACCGGCTTCAAGAAACTCCAGTCGCGGGTGGCCAACAAGGTCCGCAACGCAATCCTGCAGGACGGCACGCGCGACACCGGCTGCGGACTGAAGGCGTTCCGGCGCGAGGTCTTCCTGTCGATGCCCTATTTCGACGGGCTGCACCGTTTCCTGCCGGCGCTGGTCCGCCGCGAAGGCTTTGACATCGCCTATGTCGACGTGATCGACCGGCCACGCCATTCCGGCGTGTCCAATTACGGCTTCTTCGACCGGCTGTGGATCGGGATCATGGATCTCGCCGGCGTGTGGTGGTTGATCCGCCGCAAGAAGCCCACTCCAGACGTGACTGAGGTAAAGGCATGATCATTCAATTCGGTCAGGCGTTGCACAACTATTTCTACGACGTCTTCGTCGCCAAGTTCGATTTCTGGCTCGCCTTCGGCCTGGTCGCGCAATTGTTCTTCACCGCGCGTTTCCTCGTGCAGTGGATCGCGAGCGAGCGCGCCGGCAACAGCGTGGTGCCGATGGCGTTCTGGTTCTGCTCGATGGGCGGCGGCCTGATGACACTGGTTTACGGCGTCGTGAAGCGCGAGCCCATCATCATCCTCGGACAGGCGCTCGCGACGATCATCTATGTCCGCAACATCATGCTGATCATCAAGAACCGCGGCCGGACGTCGAAGACGCTGGAGCGCTGATCAAGGGGCGCGTGGACATGCAAATCTCCGCATGCGCAAGCTACCGGTAATTCTGGTCGTATCGGTCCTTCTGGTCGGGCTGATCCTGCTCGGGCTCGGCCTTTTCGATCTCGGCAGCACGGTTGCGTTCCTCGCGAGAGCGGAGCAGACCGAGGCGCGCTTCGCCGGCGCCATCGCGCGAAGCGGGGGAAATCATGGCGGGACCTTTCTCTATCCGACGTTTCAATTCGTGACGCGTGACGGACGCGCGATAACCATCACGTCCTCATCGGGCTCGACGGCACAGCCCTATGCCGATGGCGAGCAGGTCAGGATCGCCTACGATCCGCAGCAGCCCGAAGGTGCGCGCCTGCTCTCGTTCCTGACGCTGTGGATCGCCCCGACGCTGCTTTGCGCGGCGGGGCTCCTGCTTTCGGGAGGAGCGGTTCTGGTTCGCGCGGCCCTAACGCGGCAGCGCCGTCGCGCCTGAGGCGGGCAGGGCGGCTTCCGCCTCGGTCCGGCGATAGGGCTCGCCGGCCGCATCCAGCACGGGATAGGCGACCGAGCAGATGTGCGAATGGATGCGGCGCAGATCGCGCAGCACGTCCAGATGCAGCGAGGTGGTCTCGATCGTCTCCGGGCGGCCCTCGCGCAGGCGGTCGAGATGGCGTTCGACGGCAGCGAGCTCGGTGTTCTTCAGCGCGGTCTTTTCCACCAGCAGCTTCCGGGCCTCGTTGGCATCGCCCGACATGAACACGCCGAAGGCGATCCGCAGCGAATCCATCGTGCGCTTGTGGAACGCGGCCAGCTCCTCGGCGCCCTCGGCCGAGAACTGGAAGCGCCGCTTGATCTTCTTGGTGGCGAGCTCGCTCAGATTCTTGTCGATGATGTCGCCGATATGCTCCAGATTAATCGCGAAGGAGATGATCTCCATCGCACGCCGGCCCTCGCTCTCGTCGAGGCTGCCGCGGGTCAGCTTCGTGACATAGAGCCTGATGGCCTCGTCGAGGCTGTCGACGATGTTGTCGGTCTTCGAGACCTGGTCGACCAGGGAGCGATCGCCGGTCATCATCGCGGCCATCACCTTGCGCAGCATGGTTTCGACGAGGTCGCCCATGCGCAGCGTTTCGCGCGCGGCATCGGCCAGCGCGAGCGACGGTGTCTCCAGCGCGCTTTCGTCGAGGTAGCGCGGCCGGGCTGGGTCGGTTTCCTCCACGCGATCAGGCAACAGGCGGGTCAGCAGGCGCGACATGATGTCGAGCAGGCCGACGAAGAGGATGGCCGTGCCGACGTTGAAGGCGGTGTGGAAGGCGGCCGTCATCCGGGCGAGATCCGGCTGCCAGGCATGCATGAGCTGCGTGATCGTAGCCAGGAACGGCAAGACCAGCGCAATGCCGACCACGCGGTTGATGAGATTGCCGATCGGCAGGCGGTAGCTCGCGGGATCGTCGCGCTTTGCGCCTTCGAATACCGGGTTGATGGCGCTGCCGAGATTGGCCCCGAGCACCAGGGCGAGCGCCGCGGAGGGCGTGATGAACTGCGAATAGGCCAGCGACATGACCAGCAGCACGCTGGCGACGCTCGAATGCACCGCCCAGGTCAGGAGTGCGGCGACGACGATGCACAGAATGGGGTCGCCGGTAATGGCCGACATCACGACGCGTACGCCGGGAGCGTTCTCCGCCGGCGCCAGCGTGTCGAGCAGGATGTGCAGCGACAGCAGCATCAGGCCGAGACCGATGCAGACGCGGCCGATATCCTTGATCCGCGAGCGGGGACCGGCGCGGAAGGCGACGAGGCCGAGCACGAACAGCACGGGAGCAACGGCTGCGATGTTGAACGACAGCGCCTGCACGATCAGCGTCGTGCCGACATTGGCGCCCAGCATGATGGCGAGCGCGGCGACGAGGCTGAGCAGGCCCTCGGCGGCAAAGGAACTGGTGAGCAGCGCGGTCGCCGTGCTGCTCTGGAGCAGCGCGGTGAGGCCGAGGCCCGCGGCAAACGCGCTGAAGCGGTTGCCGAGTGCCTTGCCAAGCACACGTCGCAAGTCGGGACCAAAGGCGCGCAGAATGCCGCTTTGGACCATATGCAGGCCCCACAGCAGCAGCGCTACGCCGCCCATCAGATCGAGCAGAACCAACGTTCCCATGCTCCGTGTCCGGATCAGAGTCGACTGGTGAGGCTAGCGCCAAATGATCGGGGATCAAACCCTTTGTTGGCACGTCGGCGTCAACGTCTCCGCGGAGTGCTCGTTCCCCCGCGGCGCGGCTGCGCGTCCCCCGCGGCGCGACTGCGCGTCCCCGCGGCGCGGCTGCGCGTCCGCCGCGGCGCGTCTTGGTGCGTCCGCAGGCGCATTGCCTCGTAACAGAGTCACATTGCCGCTTTGAGGGCAGCAAAGCCGCGATCGAGATCGGCCCTGAGATCGTCGACGCTCTCGAGTCCGATGTGAAGTCGCAGCGTCGGGCCGCCCGGCGCCCACCTGGTCGCGGTGCGATAGGTATCGCAATCGAAGGGAATCGCCAGGCTCTCGAACCCGCCCCATGAGAAGCCCATGCCGAACAGCTCGAGCGTGTTGAGCATTGTGTCGACGGCGCTCTGCGGCGCCGGCTTCAGCACGATGCTGAACAGGCCGGAGGCGCCGGTGAAATCGCGCTTCCAGATCGCGTGGCCCGGATCGGTCTCGAGCCCCGGATGCAGGACGCGCGCGACTTCGGGACGCGCCGCAAGCCAGTGCGCCATGTCGAGGCCGGAGCGATAGTGCTGCGCGAGCCGCACCGACAGCGTGCGCAGGCCGCGGAGCGCCAGGAAGACGTCATCGGGGCCGGCGCAGACGCCGAGCAGGCGGATGCCTTCGGCAATCTGCGGCCAGGCCTTGGCGTTGGCCGAGATGGTGCCGAACATGATGTCGGAATGGCCGCCGATATATTTTGTGGCGGCCTGCATGCTGATGTCCACACCCTGCTCGAGCGAGCGGTGATACAGCGGCGTCGCCCAGGTGTTGTCGTCGATGACGAGCGCGCCACGCGCATGCGCCACTTCGGCAATGGCGCGGATATCAGGCATCTCGAACGATTGCGAGCCCGGCGCCTCGACCAGCACGGCACGGGTGTTGGGCTTGAGCAATTTTTCGATGCCGGCGCCGATCAGCGGATCAAAGTAAGTGGTCTCGACCCCGTAGCGGGCGAGCATGCCGTTGCAGAAATTGCGCGAGGGTCGATAGATGTTGTCGACGACCAGTAGATGGTCGCCGGTCTTCAGCACCGAGAGCAGAGTGGTGGAGATCGCCGACAGGCCCGACGGTACGATGCCGACACCCGCGCATTGCGGTCCTTCCAGTGCCATCAGCGTGTCCTGGAACGCACGCGTGGTCGGGGTGCCGTGGCGGCCATAGGTGAACTCGCCCCGATGGGCGTGCAGGTCCTCGGCGGTCGGATAGAGCACGGTGGAGCCGTGGAACACCGGCGGATTGACGAACCCCTTCTGCGCCTTGGTGTCGCGGCCGGAGGTGACCAGCCGGGTATCGGCATGCTGCTGTGCGGGGTGCGAGGAATCCATGCGTCTGCTTTCAAAACAGCGTTTCCGCCGGGCGCGGATCGCACGGCCGGGGCGGCCCGGAGGCCGCGGACGTTAATAACAGAACACAGAAGAGTCCCGTCAACCCCTTGACCCGGCTCGCCAGTCGTTCTGTGATGCGCAGGTGCTATTCAGTCGCCGCATGTTGAGGGGCCTGCCGCGACCTTCGATCCATCGTTTGACCGAACCTTGCGTCACAGCCACAACGGCGGGCGCCTTCGGCGGGGATTAAGGTATGGCCTCCCAGGATCGGCGAGTGTTCGGCAAGGTTTTCCAGCATGACTCTTGCAAGGCAGATCCCAAGTAGGATTGCCCTGGCGGAGACGATCCTGAGACAACGTTCCTGACCTTGAGACGACTTTGAAAGGCCTGAAACCATGAAACGCGTAACCCTGGCTCTCTCTCTTGCTCTCGCCGCCGGCCTCTCTGCCCAGGCCGCCAACGCGCAAACGCTCAAGACCGTCAAGGATCGGGGCATGCTGTCCTGCGGCGTCAGCCAGGGCCTGCCGGGCTTCTCGTCGCCAGATGACAAGGGCAACTGGACCGGGCTGGACGTCGACGTCTGCCGCGCCGTTGCCGCCGCGATCTTCAACGACCCGACGAAAGTGAAGTTCGTGCCGACCTCGGCCAAGGACCGCTTCACCGCACTGCAATCTGGCGAGATCGACGTGCTCTCGCGCAACACCACCTGGACCCTCTCGCGCGACACCTCGCTCGGCGCCAATTTCACCGGCGTGACCTATTATGACGGGCAGGGCTTCATGGTGAAGAAGTCGCTCAAGGTGAATTCCGCGCTGGAGCTCAACAGCGCATCTGTTTGCGTGCAAACCGGCACCACCACCGAGCAGAATCTGGCCGACTACTTCAAGGCCAACAACATGAAGTACGAGGTGATCGCGTTCGGCACCAACGACGAAACCGTCAAGGCCTACGAAGCCGGGCGCTGCGACGTCTTCACCACCGACCAGTCCGGCCTCTACGCCAACCGTCTGAAGCTCGCCAACCCCAACGACCATATGGTTCTCCCGGAAATCATCTCGAAGGAGCCGCTCGGACCGATGGTACGCCACGGCGACGACCAGTGGTTCGACCTCGTGAAATGGACGCTATTCGCCATGGTGACCGCCGAGGAACTCGGCATCACCTCGAAGAATGTCGACGAGAAAGCCAAGATGGAGAATCCGGAGCTGAAACGCGTCCTCGGCACCGACGGCAATTTCGGCGAGCAGCTCGGCGTGACCAATGATTGGGTGATCCGTATCGTGAAGGCCGTCGGCAATTACGGCGAGATGTTCGATCGCAATGTCGGCTCCGGCTCGCCGCTCGCCATCAACCGTGGTCTGAACAATCTCTGGAACAAGGGTGGTCTTCAGTACGCGCCGCCGATCCGCTGATCCCGCTCGATCAGCCGGCACACGGCAATGAGCACCGAGGCTCGTAAACCGCCGCTCCAGATCGCCCTGAAGATCAGGCGCCTTCTGGGTGGCAAGGCAGGCTGGAACGGCGTTGCCGTCCAGTTTGCTTTTGCGGCGGTGTTGGGCTGGGTCGCCTACGAGATCATCTCGAATGCGCGAGCCAACCTTGAAAAACAGCACATTGCAGCCGGCTTCGGCTTCCTTGCCAACAACGCCGGCTTCGACGTCAACCAGACCCTGATTTCCTACACCGGCTCCGACACGTTCCTGCGCGTGTTCGTGGTCGGGCTTCTGAATACGGTCGTGGTCTCGGTGGTGGGCATCGTGTTCGCCACCTTGATCGGCTTCGTCGTCGCGCTGTGCCGGCTCTCGCCGAACTGGCTGGTGTCGCGCGTCGGCGAGATCTATGTCGAGATCATCCGCAATTTGCCGCTGCTGTTCCAGATCCTGTTCTGGTACCTGGCCGTGCTCGCGGCGCTGCCCAATCCCAGGCAGAGCATTTCGTTGCTGGGCATCGCCTTCATCAGCAATCGTGGCCTCGTCATTCCTCAGCCGATTGGCCAGCCCGGGCTGGAGCCGTTCGTGGCGGCCCTGGTGTTCGGCATCGTCGCGGCGCTGGGCTTGCGCATCTATGCGCGCCGGGCGCTGTTCCTGCGCGGGCAGTTGATCCGCATCTGGCCTTACGTGCTGGGCCTGTTGATCGGGTTGCCGCTCGTCACGATGGCGGTGTTCGGTCTGCCCTTCACGGTCGAGCTGCCGCAGCTCAAGGGTTTTAATTTCGCCGGCGGCGCGCGCATCATTCCGGAATTCGTGGCGCTGACGCTGGCGCTGTCGACCTACACGGCTGCCTTCATCGCCGAGATCGTGCGCGCCGGTATCCTGTCCGTCCACACAGGGCAGATGGAGGCGGGAGCCTCGCTCGGCCTTTCCCGTGGCAACACGCTGCGGCTGATCGTGGTGCCGCAGGCCATGCGCGTGATCGTGCCGCCGCTCACCAATCAGTACCTCAATCTCACCAAGAATTCCTCGCTCGCGGTCGCGATCGGCTATCCCGACCTGGTATCGGTATGGGCGGGCACGTCGCTGAGCCAGACCGGGCAGGCGATCGAGATCATCGCCATGACAATGGGCGTCTATCTCCTGATCTCGCTCTTCACCAGCGCCCTGATGAGTATCTATGGCTGGCGACTTAGCCGGAGTCTCGGCGCATGAGCGACATCACCGCCTCGTCCTTCGTCCGCCAGGACCTGGTCACCGAGCGTCCCGCGCCGATCAAGACATCAGGGCTTGTCGGCCTGCTGCGCACCCGCCTGTTGAACTCGCCGACCAATATTCTGCTCACCATCGTCGGCCTCCTGCTGCTCTGGTTCACGATCATTCCGTCCGTCCGATTCCTTGTCGTCGATGCGGTCTGGACCGGCAGCGACCGCGGCGCCTGCCTGACCGAGAACGCCGGTTCCGCGGTCGGCGCCTGCTGGCCCTACATCCAGGCCAAGCTGCCGCAGCTGATCTACGGCTTCTATCCCGAGGCCGAGCGCTGGCGGGTCAATCTTGCACTGATCTTGGCTGCAGCCCTGCTGCTGCCGCTGCTGATTCCGCGGCTGCCGGCCAAAGGCCTCAACGCCGGCCTGTTCTTCCTGGCCTTTCCTGCCGTGGCGTTCTTCCTGCTCCATGGCGGCGGCATCACCGGATTCGGCCTGAGCTGGACGGCCGGCCTGCTTGAATTGTTCGATGACAGCATCGTCAGCGCCGGGCAGGTCGTGCTCGGCCTGAGTGGGACGTCGGCCATCGCGCCGCTCCTGTGGCTCGTTGGTCATCTCATCGCGCTGCTCGGAATCGCGTTTCACTGGCTGATCTTCCCGCTGAGCTGGCTGCGCGACCAGATCCAGCAGACAGGCCAGCCGGTCTGGGTCGACCTCGTCCTCACGGCCGCATTCGTCTCGCTGACCGGCTTTGTCCTCGGTGGCGGCATGCGCGGCGGCTGGCGCGCGCTCGGGTCCTGCATCGCCACCTTTGTCGCCGTCGCGATCATCATCAAGCTGATGGGCCTCGACCGCGGCGGGCTGCCGATCGTCGCCACCAATCTCTGGGGCGGCCTGCTGGTGACACTGGTGGTCTCGGTCACCGGCATCGTCACCTCGCTGCCGATCGGCATCGCGCTGGCGCTCGGCCGGCGCGCTTCCATCCCCCTGATCCGAATCTTCTCGATTGCCTTCATCGAGTTCTGGCGCGGCGTGCCGCTGATCACCGTGCTGTTCTTCGCCACCTACATGCTGCCGCTGTTCCTGCCGGGCAATTTCTCCGTCGATGGTCTGGTGCGCGCGCTGATCGGCATCGCATTGTTCACCGGGGCCTACCAGGCCGAGAACGTTCGCGGCGGGCTCGCTGCGATCCCGCGCGGGCAGAGCGAGGCGGCGGCGGCGCTCGGGCTGTCGTGGTGGAAGACGACCTCGCTGATCGTGCTGCCGCAGGCCCTGCGTCACGTCATTCCGAACCTCGTCAACAGCTTCATCTCGCTGTTCAAGGACACCTCGCTGGTCTCGATCGTGGCGCTGTTTGACCTGTTGGGCTCGCTCCGGGCCTCGTTCTCGGACCCGAAATGGGCGACGCCGTCGACGGCGTTCACCGGCTTTGCCTTCGCCGGCATCATTTATTTCCTGTTCTGCTTCGGAATGTCGCGCTACTCACTTTTCGTCGAGCGCCGTCTCAACGCCCACCGCCGCAACTGATCGAGGCCGTCATGCCTGCTGACCCCATCGTCAACATTTCCGGCCTCAACAAATGGTACGGCGAATTTCACGTGCTGCGTGACATCGACCTCGAGGTCGTCAAGGGCGAGCGCATCGTGATCTGCGGCCCGTCAGGCTCGGGCAAGTCGACCCTGATCCGCTGCATCAACGCGCTGGAGGAATTTCAGGAGGGCCAGATCGTCGTTGACGGCATCGAGCTCGGCCCGAACTTGAAGCATGTCGATGCCGTGCGGCGCGAGGTCGGCATGGTGTTCCAGAGCTTCAATCTGTTCCCGCACCTGACCGTGCTGGACAATTGCACGCTGGCGCCGATCTGGGTGCGCAACATCCCCAAGAAGGACGCCGAAGAAACCGCGATGAAATTCCTGGAGCGGGTGAAGATCCCGCACCAGGCCAACAAGTTTCCCGGCCAGATGTCGGGCGGCCAACAGCAGCGCGTCGCCATCGCGCGCGCCCTCACCATGAATCCGAAGGTGATGCTGTTCGACGAGCCCACCTCGGCGCTCGATCCTGAAATGGTCAAGGAGGTCCTCGATACCATGGTCGATCTTGCCGGGGAGGGCATGACCATGCTGGTCGTCACCCACGAGATGGGCTTTGCCAAGGAAGTCGCCAACCGCGTCGTGTTCATGGACGCCGGCCAGATCATCGAGGCCAACACGCCGAACGAATTCTTCGCCACCCCGCAGCACGCCCGCACGAAGCTGTTCTTGAGCCAGATCCTGCGCTGATCTCGCAGATTTCCGCAGGCGGTCGTGACGACCGCGATCTGCCTTGCGATCGCAATGGCGCAGAGCGAGCGCCTTACACCAACCCCTTTCGAGCCGCCCGTGCGCGCCGCCAACAAGAAGTCCACGTCGGACCACCGCCTTGCACGCGTCTCGCAAGGCAGGGCGCGTCCGACCTGGAGCCGGCGCCTGACTGTCCGGACCTAGACGAACGGCAATTTGATGTTGCTGCGCTTCTCCAGCCATTCCGGCACAGGAAGGTTCTTGGCGCGCATGAAGTCGGCGTTGAACAGTTTTGACTGATAGCGGCTGCCGGAATCGCAGAGAATGGTGACGATGGTCTTGCCCGGCCCGAGCTGCTTGGCGAGGCGCATCGCGCCCACAATGTTGATGCCAGTCGAGCCGCCGAGGCACAGGCCTTCGTGCTGGAGCAGCTCGTAGATCACCGTAACAGCTTCGGCATCGGGAATGAGGAAGGCATCATCGACCTTCGCACTCTCGACGATTGCGGTCGCGCGACCGAGGCCAATGCCTTCCGTGATGGAGTCGCCGGGGCTCGCCTTGGCGGTGCCGGTCTTGAAATATTCGAACATGGCGGCGCCGTGCGGATCGGCGCAGGCAATCCGGACGTCCTTGTTCTTCTCTTTCAGATAGCGGCTGGTGCCGGCGAGCGTGCCACCGCTGCCGACTGAGCAGACGAAGCCGTCGACCTTGCCGCCGGTCTGCGCCCAGATCTCGGGGCCGGTCGACTCATAATGCGCCTTGGCGTTGTCGAGGTTGTTCCACTGGTCGGCGAACAGGACGCCGTTCGGCTCGGTCTTGCGCAGCTCATCGGCAAGGCGGCGGCCGACATGCTGGTAATTGTTCGGGTTGGAGTAGGGCAGCGCGGGCGATTCCAGCAGCTGGGCGCCGCACAGCTTCAGAAAATCCTTCTTCTCCTGGCTCTGCGTCTCCGGGATCACGATCAGCGTGCGATAGCCGCGCGCGCTCGCCACCACCGCGAGGCCGATGCCGGTGTTGCCGGCGGTCGCTTCCACCACGAGGCCGCCCGGCTTCAGCTCGCCGCGCTTCTCGGCTTCCTGAATCATCCATTTGCCGGCGCGATCCTTGACCGATTGGCCAGGATTCATGAACTCGGCCTTGCCGAGGATCGTGCAGCCGGTCAGTTCGGACGCGCGCTTGAGCTTGATGAGCGGGGTGTTGCCGATGGCTTGGACAACGTCGTTTTTGATGGTCATGTCAGGCAATACCGGCTGGTTCGCGATTGGACGCGACCCTAAAGTAGGGTCGCAGGACACACAAGGCGAGGGCGCACACTCATATTGCTGAATTGCGAAGGTGGCTTGCCCCAACGGATCGGCTTCGTCCCACCGGATCGAAGGCGACGATCGAAAGGCTCACAATCGCAGGATAGCGAAGCGGGCGAGAACGATGTGGCTGCAATACCACATGAAATCTTCGTAAGCTTGGTTGTGTTTCTGAGCCTGTTGGAAGCTGAAAAAAGTCTGCAAGACAGGCACTTCTTACATTTCGAGAGCCCCTGCGCCGGCGCGTTCGGCTGTGCGTTTCGCAGGTGCGGGACTGTCCCGCGGTTCCGCGCCCGGCTAGTATTGCTTCCAGGTTCTGCAGAAAGCATCACGCTGTGAACGAGTTGGATCAACGCCTCCTGCCGTCTGCCCGCGAATCGGCTAATCCGGCCGCGCGGCGGCGGCATGTTCTGCCCGGCGGGGGGTGGATGTGACACAGCGGGTTCCGGCCGTTGCCGTCAGGCAATTCCTTGGTCGCGCGTTCCGCACGCTGCGAGCGGTCGCAGTCGTGTGCCTGGCGTCGAGCTCGGGCGCCTGCGTGCTGACCCAGGACCTTCCCGATCCCGCGCTCGATGTCCCCGCGCAATACAAATATGCCGGCAAGACGGATGCGCCGCCGACTCTGGATTGGTGGCGCGGCTTCCGCTCGGCGGAGCTGACACAGCTGATGGAGGAGGCGCAGACCGTCAACCTCGATATCGCAGGCGCGGTCTCGCGCATCGTCGAGGCCGACGCCCAGGCGCGGCAGGCCGGCGCGGCGCTGCTGCCGAGTTTGTCGGGCAGCGGGCAGGAAACCTATTCGCGCACCTCGGGCTCGAGTTCGTCGGGCCTGACCAACGGCGGCCGCGAGGTCGTCAACTACTCCGCGTCGCTCAGCGCCAGCTACCAGCTCGATTTCTGGGGCCAGAACCGCGACGCCCTCCAAACGGCGGAGGAGACCGCCAAGGCCAACCGCTTCGACCGCGACACCGTCGCGCTGACGACGCTCGCAGCGGTCGCCAATGCCTATTTCCAGGTGCTGTCGTCGCAGGATCGGCTGCGCACCGCCCAGCGCAACATCGCCAGCGCCCAGCGCATCCTCGATGCCATCCGCGAGCGCCGCAAGGCCGGCACGGGTACCGATCTCGACGTCGCCCAGCAGGAGAGCGTGCTGGCCAATCAGAAGGCGCTGGTGCCGCCGCTGCGCCAGACGCTCGACCAGAACAGCAACGCGCTCGCGGTGCTGGTGTCGCGTCCGCCCGAGAGCGTCCGCCTTGCGGGTGGCTCGCTGGACAGGATCGCCATCCCGCGCGTGACGCCCGGGCTGCCGTCGGAGCTGCTGACGCAGCGGCCGGACATCCGCCGGCAGGAGGCGCAGCTGGCCTCCGCCACCGCCAATATCGGCAACGCCCGCGCGCAATTCTTCCCGACCATCCAACTCACCGGCAATGGCGGCTACCAGAGCTCGGCACTGGTCTCACTGTTCCAGCCGCACGCAGCGTTCTTCCAGCTTGTCGGCAGCGCGACGCAACCGATCTTCGACGGGGGCAAGATCCTCGGCAATTTCGAATATGCCAAGGCGCGGCAGGAGGAATTGCTGCAAACCTACCGCAAGACCATCGTCCAGGCCTTCACCGACGTCGACAACGCACTATTTTCAATCAAGCAGACCACGATCAAGCTGCAACTGCAGCGCGATGTCGTCAACGCCTCGCGGCGCGCCTTCGATCTTGCCGAGCAACAGCTGCGCGCCGGCACGGCCGATATCGTGACCGTGCTCAACACCCAGCTGACGCTGTTCCAGGCCGAAGACACACTGTCGCAAGCGCAGCTCGCACGCCTTCTCGCCATCGTCAGCCTGTATCAGGCACTCGGCGGCGGCTGGGAGCCGCGAATGGAGAAACCGGTCAATGCTCTTTAAGCCGGATATGAAGGTCAACGCGAAAGACGGGACGGCGAAGAAGTCGCGCGGCCGCGGCTTCGTCATGACGCTGATCACGCTCGCGATCCTCGGCGGCCTCGGTTATCTCGGCTGGTCCGTGATGCATCAGCAGCCGCAGCAGCAGGCGAACGGACGCGGCCAGCAGCGCCCCGATCTGCCGGTGCCGGTGCTGGCGGCGACGCCCAAGGTTCAGGACGTGCCCGTCTATCTCGACGGCGTCGGCGCGATCCGCGCGCTCAACACCGTCACTGTCCGCTCGCAGGTCGACGGCAAGCTGATCGCGGTGAATTTCACCGAAGGCCAGGACGTCAAGAAGGGCGACGTGCTGGGTGAGATCGACCCCGCGCTCTACCAGGCGACCTACGACCAGGCGGTCGCCAAGAAGGCGCAGGACCAGGCCCAGCTCGCCAACCAGCGCATCGACCTGACGCGCTACGAGCAGCTGGCTGCCTCCAATGCCGGCTCCAAGCAGCAGGCCGACACCCAGCGCGCGGCGGTCGCGCAGACCGAGGCGCTGGTCAAGGCCGATCAGGCCGCGATCGACAATGCGGCCGCGACGCTGAGCTATACCAAGATCGTGGCGCCGCTGTCGGGCCGCGTCGGCCTCCGTCAGGTCGACCAGGGCAACATCATCCACGCCTCCGACACCACCGGCCTGGTCGTCATCACCCAATTGCAGCCGATCGCGGTGTGGTTCAGCCTGCCGCAGCAGCAGATCATGCGGGTCAATGCCGCCGCGGCGAAGGGCGCGCTGTCGGTCGACGTGTTCGGCAATGACGGCGTGACCGTGATCGACACCGGCAAGCTCACCGGCATCGACAACCAGGTCGACCAGACCACGGGCACCCTCAAGCTCAAGGCGGAATTCCCCAACGCCAACTACCAGCTCTGGCCGGGCCAGTTCGTCAATGTCCGCCTCAAAGTCGAAACGCTGAACCAGGCGCTGGTGGTGCCGACTTCTGCGGTGCAGCGCGGACCGATCGGCACGTTCAGCTATGTCATAGGCGAGGACAACGTGGTTACGGCCAAGCCCGTGACGGTGACGCAGCAGAACGAGCATGATGCAGTCATTGCGAGCGGCCTGACGGCGAACGACAAGGTCGTTACCACGGGCTTTGCCAATCTGTCCGATGGCTCCAAGGTCATCATCGGCCGCGACGAGCAGACGCCGTCGGCCGACCTCGCCCCGCGCAAGCGCACGCGCGCTCCGCAGGCTGACGGGAAGGGCGGTCAGGCCAAGGATGGCCAGAAGGATGGCCAGAAGGATGGCCAGAAGGACGGACTGGGCAGGGACGGTGATTTCCGCGCCAAGCGGAAGAGCAGCGAGGGCGATCAGAAGGGCCAGACTGGGCCTGCGCCGGGGCCGGGGGCTCAACCATCGGGGGCTCAACCATCCGGATCTGGAGCCAAGCAGCCATGATCCCGGCAACAGCCGCCTGAGCGGCAGGCGCATCACATGGGTGTCTCCGAACCCTTCATCCGCCGTCCGATCGCGACCTCCCTTCTTGGCATAGCGCTGCTGATCGGCGGGCTGCTGGGTTATTTCGCGCTGCCGGTCTCGGCGCTGCCGCAGGTCGACTTTCCCACCGTGCAGGTATCGACGCAGCTGCCAGGCGCGAGCCCCGACGTGATCGCCTCGCTGATCACGGCGCCGCTGGAGCGGCAGCTCGGCCAGATCCCGTCGCTGACGGCGATGAACTCGACGAGTTCGTTCGGCGTCAGCCAAATCTCGCTCCAGTTTGATCTCAACCGCGACATTGACGGCGCCACCCAGGACGTGCAGGCCGCGATCAACGCCGCTGCCGGCGTCTTGCCAAAGACGCTGCCTTATCCGCCGACTTACGCCAAGGTGAATCCGGCCGACGCGCCAGTGATGACACTGGCGCTGCGCTCGGACACGATCTCCCTGCGCGCGATGAGCGACATCGCCGACACGCTGCTGGCACAACGGCTCAGCCAGATCTCCGGGGTGGGGCGCGTCTCGGTGCTTGGCGGGCTGAAGCCGGCCGTGCGCATCCAGGCCGATCTGGCGCGGCTTGCCGCCTACGGCATCGCGATGGAGGACTTACGGGCCGCGATCGCCAACGCCAACGTCTCCGGTCCGAAGGGCTCGCTCGACGGGGCGCAGCAATCCTACATCATCGCGGCCAACGACCAGATCGCCGCCGCCGACGCCTACAGGCCTGTTATCGTCGCCTACCGCAACGGCTCGCCCGTGACGATCGGCGACGTCGCGCAGATCGTCGACGGGCTCGAGAACGACCGCACCGGCGGCTGGTACCAGGGCACGCCGGCCGTCATCATCGACATCCAGCGCCAGCCCGGCGCCAACGTCATCGATGTCGTCAGCCAGATCCGCGCCGAGATCCCGAAGGTGCAGCGGGCGATTCCGGCCGGCGTCAAACTGACCATCGTCTCCGACCGCACCGTCACCATTCGCGCTTCCGTCCATGACGTGCAGTTCACGCTCGTGCTTGCCGTCGTGTTGGTGACGCTGGTCGTGCTGCTGTTCCTGCGCTCGCTGCGCGCAACGGTGATTGCCGGCGTGGCGCTGCCGCTGTCGCTGATCACGAGCTTTGGCATCATGTATTTTGCCGGGTTCAGCCTCGACAATCTCTCGCTGATGGCGCTGACGATCGGCACCGGATTCGTGGTCGACGACGCCATCGTGATGATCGAGAATATCGTCCGCCATATGGAGAACGGCGACAATGCGATGCAGGCGTCGCTGAAGGGCGCCAGCGAAATCGGCTTCACCGTGATCTCGCTGACGGTGTCGCTGATCGCGGTGTTCATCCCGCTATTGTTCATGTCGGGCCTCGTGGGACGCATGTTCCGCGAATTCGCGTTGACCTTGACCATCGCGGTCGTGACCTCGGCGGTGGTGTCGCTGACGCTGACCCCGATGATGTGCTCGCGGCTGCTCAAGCACGCCCACGAGGAACTGGCGGTGCCGGGGCTTGCCGCCATCAGCCGCTTCATCGACCGCACCGTCGAATTCTATCGCCGCACGCTGCTCGTGGTGCTGCGCCACCAGCGCACCACGCTGGTCGTCACTTTTGCGACGCTGGCGGCAACCCTCGTTCTCTACGTCGTCGCGCCAAAGGGGTTTCTGCCGCTGCAGGATACGGCGTCGATCACGGCGGTGACCGAAGCCGGGCCCGACGTCTCCTTTGCGGAGATGCAGAAGCGGCAGGCCGAGGCTGCCGACGCGATCAAGGCTGATCCTGACGTCACAGGCGTGGTCTCGGTCATTGGCGCCGGCTCGGTCAATCCGACCACCAATGTCGGGCGCCTCGTCATGACGCTGAAACCGCGCGGCGAGCGCGTCGACGATGTCGGCGTGGTCATTGCGAGGTTGAAGGACAAGGTCTCCGGCATTCCCGGCATGACCGTCTATTTCCAGCCGGTGCAGGACGTGCAGATTTCGACCCAGTCGAGCCGCTCGCAGTACCAGTATACGCTGACAGGTACCGACGCGACGCTGGTGTCGGAATGGGCCCGCAAGCTCGTCGACGAGATGCGGCGCGATCCCTTGTTCCGCGACGTCTCCTCGGAAGCCCAGGAAGGCGGCCTGCGCGCGCAGCTGGAGGTCGACCGCACCCGCGCCGGCCAGCTCGGCGTCAGCCTGCAGGCCATCACCGACACGCTCAACGACGCCTTCGCGCAGCGCCAGATCTCGACTATCTATGGCCAGGCCAACCAGTACCGCGTGGTGCTGGAGGCGTTGCCGATGTACCAGCGCGATCCCTCGATCCTGTCGAAACTGTACTTGCCGGGCGGCGCCAGCTCCTCCGCGGTCGGTGCGCCCAATGCCCAGGTGCCGCTCGACGCGGTGGCGACGTTGAAGCGCACCACGGCGCCGCTGGCGATCTCGCACCAGGCCCAATTCCCGGCGATCTCGCTCAGCTTCAATCTCGCGCCGGGCGCGGCGCTCGGCGATGCCGTCGATGAGGTGAAGTCGATCGAGACTCGCATCGGCATGCCCAACAGCATCGTCGGCGTCTATGCCGGCGATGCCGCCGAGTTCGCCAAGGCGCTGGCCGGCCAGCCCTGGCTGCTGCTCGCCGCAGTGATCACGATCTACATTGTGCTGGGCGTGCTCTATGAGAGTTACATCCACCCGATCACGATCCTCTCGACGCTGCCGTCGGCGGGCGTCGGCGCCATCCTGGCGCTGATCCTGTGCGGGCAGGATCTCTCGGTGATCGGCCTGATCGGCATCATTCTCTTGATGGGCATCGTCAAGAAGAACGCGATCATGATGATCGACTTCGCACTCGAAGCCGAGCGCGGTCAGGGCATGCCGGCCCACGAAGCCATCGTGCAGGCCTGCCTGTTGCGCTTCCGTCCGATCATGATGACGACGCTGGCCGCGCTGTTCGGCGCGCTGCCGCTCGCGATCGAGAGCGGCACGGGCGCCGAGCTGCGCTTCCCGCTCGGCATCTCCATCATCGGCGGCCTGCTGCTGAGCCAGTTGCTGACGCTCTACACCACGCCCGTGATCTATCTCGCGCTCGACCGCATCAACCGCCGCCTCGAGCAGGCGCTGCCGCCGCCCGAGCCCGAGGCGCCGACGGCCGGCGCGACCGAGGGGATGCAGTGATGGCGTCGATCTCGGAGCCCTTCATCCGCCGCCCGGTCGCGACCACGCTGCTGTCGATCGGTCTGTTCCTGCTGGGGGCCGTCGCCTACGAGTTCCTCCCCGTGGCCTCGGTCCCGAACGTCGATTTCCCCGCCATCTTCGTCTCGGCGAGCCGCCCCGGCGCCGATCCTTCGGTAATGGCGGCAACCGTCGCCGCGCCGCTGGAACGGCGGCTCGGCGAAATCGCGGGGATCAACCAGATCACGTCGACGAGCTCGCTCGGCACGGCGAACATCCAGCTCCAGTTCGACATCGGGCGCAACATCGACAAGGCGGCGCGTGACGTGCAGGCCGCCATCAACGCCGCGCTGGTGGATTTGCCCAGCGATCTGCCGGCGCTGCCGCGCTTTCGGAAAGCGAACACGGCCGGCGCGCCTGTCTTCGTGCTGGCGCTGACATCCAAGACACTGTCCGCCAGCGCGATCTACGACGTCGCCGACACCGTGCTGGCGCAGCGCATCTCGCAGGTACCCGGTGTCGGCGACGTGACGGTATCCGGCGCGGACCAGCCGGCGGTGCGGATCCAGCTCAATCCGGTGGCGCTGTCGAATGCGGGAATCGCGACCGACGACGTACGGACCGCGATCATCAACGCAAACCCGCTAGGTCCGGTCGGAATCTTCAACGGCGAACGCCAGAGCGAGACGCTGTCGCTGAACAAGCAGATGCGCACCGCGCAGGAATTCCGCGACATCGTCATCAAGAGCTCGGGCGGCAACTTCGTCAAGCTCTCCGACGTTGCCGAGATCGAGGACGGCGTCCGCAATGCGCGCTCGATCGCCTGGTTCAACAAGCAACCGGCGGTGCTGATCCAGATCACCAAGCAGGGCGACGCCAACGTCATCGACACCGTCGACCGGGTGAAGGCGCTGATCCCCGAGCTGAAGCAGTGGATTCCGGCCGGTGTCGACGTTTCCACGCTGGTCGACCGCACCTCGACGATCCGCGCCAGCGTCATGGACATGCAGTGGACGCTGCTGGCGACCGCAGTTCTCGTGATGGTCGTGGTGTTCGTGTTCCTGCGCCGGGTGACGCCGACCATCGCCGCCGGCATCTCGGTGCCGCTGGCGTTGGCCGGCACTTGCGCCGGCATGTGGGTCGCCGGCTTTTCGATCGACAATCTGTCGCTGATGGCGCTGGCGATCTCGGTCGGATTCGTGGTCGACGATGCCATCGTCATGATCGAGAACATGTTCCGCAATCTCGAGCACGGCATGCGGCCGATGCAGGCGGCGCTGGAGGGCGCCAGGCAGATCGGCTTCACGGTGGTCTCGATCAGCCTGTCGCTGATCGCGGCGTTCACCCCACTGATCTTCATGGACGGCATCGTCGGCCGCCTGTTGCGCGAATTCTCGCTGACGCTGACCTTCGCGATTCTGGTCTCGACCCTGGTGTCGCTGACGGTCACGCCGATGATCTGCGCCCATTATGTCAGGCAGACCACGTCGGGGTCCGCCACGCTGTTCGACCGCCTGATCGAAGGCTCGCTGTCGCGTGTCGTCGCGTTCTACACCCGGACCTTGCGCGCCGTGCTCGAGTTTCCGCTGCTGACGCTGCTGGTGTTCTTCGCCACCATCGCCCTGACGGTGGTGCTCTACATCAAGGTGCCGAAGGGCTATTTCCCGACGGATGATTCCGGCTTCGTGATCGGCGCGACGCGGGCCTCGGCCGACATCTCGTTCCAGTCGATGCTGACGCTGCAGCAGCGCCTCGCCGACATCGTGATGCAGGATCCGGCCGTGGCCGGCATCGGCTCGACGGTCGGCAGTGGCGGTGGCCCGGGCGGCGCGACCTCGAACCGCGGCGTCATGTACATTAGCCTAAAGCCGCCCGAGGAGCGCGACCACGTCTCGACGCAGGTCGTGATCGACCGGCTGCGGAAGGCACTGTTTCCCGTGCCCGGCATCCGTCTCTTCATGTTCGCCGCCCAGGACGTCCGCGCCGGCGGCCGGCAGAGCGATTCGAACTATCAATACACACTGTCGAGCACCGACCTCGACCTGCTGCAGAAATGGGCGCCGATCGTGGCCAAGCGCATGGAGACGGTCGAGGGCATCACCGATATTTCCAGCGACCGCGATCCCGGTGGACTTCAGCTGACATTGAACATCGATCGCCGCAAGGCCGCAGCACTCGGCGTCAAGGTCCAGGACATCGACAATGCCTTGAACAACGCCTTCTCGCAGCGGCAGATCTCGATCATCTACACCCAGCGCAACCAGTACATGACCGTGCTGGAGATCGATCCGAAATTCCAGGTCGATCCCTCCAACCTCGAGCGCATTTACGTCGCCGGCGCGGGTGACGTGCAGGTGCCACTGTCCGCCGTGGTGCATGCGAGCCGCGGGCTCGCTGCGCTCGCAGTCTATCATTCGCAGTCGGTGCCCTCGACCACGGTGTCGTTCAACACCTTGCCTGACGTGGAGCTCCAGGCTGCCACGCAGAACATCCAGCGCGCGGTCGACGAATTGCACATGCCCGAGGGCATCCGCGGCAGCTTCGACGGCAACGCCGGTGATTTCGCCAAGACCAGCGGTCGACAGCCGCTGCTCATCCTTGGCGCGCTGGTGGCGATGTATATCGTGCTAGGGGTGCTCTATGAGAGTCTCGCTCATCCGCTCACGATCATCTCGACGCTGCCCTCGGCCGGTTTGGGCGCGCTGCTCGCGCTGCAGATCACCACTACGCCGCTGACGGTGATCGCCTTCGTCGGCATCATCCTCTTGATCGGAATCGTCAAGAAGAATGGCATCATGATGGTCGACTTCGCGCTCGATGCCGAGCGCCAGCGCGGCCTGTCCTCTGCAGAAGCCATCTTCGAGGCCTGCCAGGCGCGCTTCCGCCCGATCCTGATGACGACCATGGCGGCGCTGTTCGCCGGCATTCCGCTGGTCATCGCGACCGGACCGGGCACCGAGCTGCGGCGCCCGCTCGGCATCACCATCATCGGCGGTCTGTTCGTGTCGCAGGTCCTGACGCTCTACACCACGCCCGTGATCTACCTCCTGATCGATCGCCTGCGCCGGAGATCCGAGCCACGCGCGCTGGCAGCGCCGGCGGAATAGGCGGGTTGTTGAACCACCATACGAAGCGTATAGCGGCGATCATGTCGAACCCTGAAACCACGGCCGCCGTGGCCGAGCCGATTCCCGAATGCCCGCACTGCCGGAAGCCGATGCCGCTCTGCATCTGCGACAGTATCACGCCCATCGAAAACAAGCTCTCGCTCCTGATCCTGCAGCATCCGCAGGAGCAGGACAGGGCGCTCGGCACGGCGCGGCTGCTGGCGAAGCATTTTGAGGATGCCACCGTGCGGGTCGGCCTGTCCTGGCCGAGCCTGTCCAAGGCGCTCGGGCATCCGATCGAGAACGCCTCGCACTGGGCCGTGCTGTATCTCGGCTCGGCCCGCGCGGCCGACCTCGATGTCGACGGCGAGATCGTCGCACTCAACCGCAAGGGCGAGGTCGCGGACAACCAGCGGGCCATTCTGGGAAAGCTCGAAGGGGTGGTGCTGCTCGACGGCACCTGGAGCCAGGCCAAGGCGCTGTGGTGGCGCAATCCCTGGATGCTGAAATGCCGGCGCGTGATCCTCAATCCGGCGCACCCGTCGCGCTACGGTCGCCTGCGTCGCGAGCCACGCAAGGACGGGTTATCGACCATCGAGGCGGCGGCGACATTGCTGGCCGGGCTCGAGCGGCGCCCCGATATCGCCGAGACGCTGAACGCCAGCTTTGAGCGGCTGTTGACACGCTACCGCGAGGTTCAGGCCGAGATGCCCGAACTCGCGCCGAAGCCGGCACCGAAAGGCCGCCGGCGCGATTTCCGCCGTGGCAAGAAGGGTTGAGCCGCGCGGCTGGTTCTCGACGCTTTCCTCGCCTGCGGAACCGCATTGGCGGCGGAGGGCGGGAAGACGCTGTCATAGATCGCGCGCGCCTCGCGAATGAGGCGAGCCCGTTCCAACTCGGATTTGGGGGTAAATCGGACGATCTCGCCCACGTGCTCTCTCCGGCGCTCGTTTGTCGGGACTGCATCCTCGGCTGAAGCGACGATTATGCCAGACGACCTGAATCAGGAGTTTCCGCGGGCCCAGAGGTAAACACGGTGACACCACCCGCGCGGCAGAGTTCCGGCGGCACGGCGAGGCCGGTGCAACGGTTGATTTTATGCTGGCATATCAGGGAGTTGTGATGGAGGCCACGACCAGAATTGAACTGGTGTACACGGTTTTGCAGACCGTTGCGTAACCACTCCGCCACGTGGCCTCAACGAGGGCGGAGCAATATAGGGGATCAACAGTTTAGGCAACCCCGCAGGCCTCGCGCTTGACGCCGAGGCCTCAGCCGGCGGCGTGCCAGCCTTCCGGAAAGGGCAGCAAAGGCCAGGCGCCCTCATTGTCGTTCGCGGCTTTGAGAGTTTTCTTGAGCATCGCATCGAAGCTCCACCAACGGTGCACCAAGTCCTCCTCCGGCGCGGGCGCAAAATCTTCATGAATCATGGCGTTGCGCACTGCATCCAGCATCAGGTTGAATTCGGCTTCGCTCATCGCACCCTCCGGAACGCGGATGGCGCACGGTCGCAAAGCCGGCTTGTGTCCCGATTGAGCCGATCGTTCGCTTTTTAACGATCGGACCATCACGCCCGTTTTGGTTAGCGATTTCTGAAAGATCCCCGGGAAACGCGGGAGTCCCACGGGAACTCCAGGAGGCCTCCAGGTGACGGCCAGTGTGAAGGAGATCACATCGCCCGCAATTCGTTCCTACTACCTCTGCCGTACCGGCCAACGCGGGCCCGGCGGTCAGGAGGAGAGTGGTCATGAAGGCGAGATTCTTGCGGTCTGCAGGTGTGAGAAGCCGGGCGCGTCGTGCCTCGACCGTTGGGCTGTTCCTGACACTGTTCGCCAGCACCGCCCAGGCACAGCAGGGCACGCCGGAGCAGCGGCGGGCTTGCACCCCCGACGTCTACCGGCTCTGCGCCGGCGAAATCCCGAACGTGCGTGCCATCACGGCCTGTCTGCGGCGTAACCGCTCGAGCTTAAGCGAAGCTTGCCGCACCGTGTTCGACCAGGCCGGCGGTTGAGCAGCCCCTGTGGATTTGTGCGCAGCAAGTGCTTTGCTCGATCGGCACAAATTCATCCGGAAGCGGCTGTGGATATGCTGCGGACAAGCTGTTGAGCGGCGGGTACCAGGCGCAGATCGGACAAACCATCTGATCACATCAGACGAATTCACGACGGCGCGCGCGCCGTGGATCGTCTTGCGGCGAAACCAACCCTTTGTTCGGAAGAACCGCGGCGTCCTGGTTTCGGCCGACCGTCTACTTTAGCGCTTGCCGAACCACTCCTCGTAGATCCGCTGGTAGGTGTCGCGCTCGCGCAGCCCCAGAAGTGCTTCGTTGACCTGCTTGCGCAACGGACTGCCGGTCGGAAAGACGATGCCGTAATCTTCCCGGTGAAACACCTCGCCTACGATCCGTGCCGAACTCTGGCCGTCGTGGGTCGTGTAGTAGAGCAGGGCGGGTGCATCGAACACGACCGCGTCGATCTGTTGCTTCAACAGTGCATCGTAGAGGTCGTCGACTTTCTCGAACTCGACCATGTGAGCACTGACCTCGTTCAGATAGGCCGTCGCGGTGCTTCCTCGGGTCGTGCCGACGGTCTTGCCGACGAGATCCTGCGGACCGTTGATCGGGCCCCTGATCTGCTGGACCGTCAGTGAAGCGGTCAGCTGCGCCGTATAGAAGGCGACGAACACCACGCCGGTGAACATCCACAGCACAGCGACGATCCGGGCCATCCAGTGCCGGGGCATCTGGTCGGCCTGAGTGGCCAACGTGCCCGCAGCCCAAAACATCGCATGGAAGATTCCCGGGAAATATTTCCGGGTCGGAATGATTCCGCTGTGATGCGTTCGCTCGACCAGGAACATCAGATGAGCCGGCACGAGGATGAGCAGAAGCGCAATGCCGAGCCAGACCAGCAGGGTCCGTGAGAAGAACAGTTGCATCAACTCGCGCAACGGATTGGCTTGGACATTGACGGCCGTGCCACGCACCATAATTTGCAAACCCGAGTTCATGATCGGCAGAGAGAAGTCGAATTTGTCCTCCCGCTCCGACGTGATCGAGATGGCTGCGATGGCGAGATCGGCCCGTCCATTTCCCACGGCGTCAAGCAATTCGCTCACATCGGGCAACACGAGGTATTCGGTCTCGCGGTTCAGCCGTTTGCCGATGCTGTTCCAGAGCTCGATACTGAAGCCGCTCAGCGTGCCGTTCTTCTCGACGACCATCGGCGGCACTATGCGGGTCGCCACCCGGAGCTTGGCAGTCTCGGCTTGAGCAGCGGACCAGGTCAGGCAGAAGAGCAGTGCCAACGCCAGCCCTCGGGCGGCCTCGGCCGCAAGCGCCCAACGCAGTCGAGCGGTTCGAGCGCGAGAGCTGGTCGCCGGTTGCGGACGAGTCATCGATGGTTGTTTCCCGGTGCTCGAACCGCCCCGTCGGGGACAGTCCCGTTGGGATTGATGGCCCAGTCCAATATAAAACACCATCCACTGCGTTGCCCGACCCACGAAACACCCGATCCGCGGATCAGTCGTCGCGCGAAATATCCCGATTTACCGAATTTTGGATTCCCGGGTCAGAGCCTGCGCCGACGTCAGGAGCCGGGGGCCGATTTCGATCGGGGATTTCGAATGAAGTCTTGGCCCGCCCTGACTTAGGCCGGAGGAGGGCCCCGGTAGGCCCTTTCTCGATGCTTTGCGAGTGATCACGAATTCGTCCTTTGCAAGCGCAACCGGCTTTGTTATACGCAGCCGCGCGCGAACGAACGGTTCGCCTTTTCCTCGGTAGCTCAGCGGTAGAGCATCCGACTGTTAATCGGATGGTCGCTGGTTCGAATCCAGCCCGGGGAGCCATTAGCTTGTGTCCGTGGTTGTCTTTAGTGGTCCGCGGACGTTCACTTCCCCCGCCAAAGCGTTGAAGAAACAGCCTTTTCGGCCCAAGCTCGGATTTGGGACCGTTCGGCTCTGTTCGGCCCTGACCGTGGCCAACCACCCGAAATGACAGTATCGAAACAGAACAGACCGAGTACGATACTGTCATGGGCGATCTTCGATACTGTCATTTGGAACCGAGGGATCATCCATGGCGCTCACCACCACCAAGCTCGACTCCCTGAAACCCAAGGCGGCCGACTACCGAATCGCTGACGGTGGCGGCCTCTACGCGCTGGTGCGGCCCACCGGCTCGGTGCTGTTCCGGTTCGACTATCGTCTCACCACCCCGGACGGGATCGTCGTCCGTCGCACCCTGTCGATCGGCGAGTATGCCAAGGACGGCGACGGGGCCCACCGCTTCACCCTGAAGCAGGCCCGCGAGGAGCACGAGACCGCCTGCGCCGCCGTGGCCCGGGGCGAGCACCCGGTCAGCCCGGCCCAGCGCGCGGCCGATGCCAAGGCCAAGGCTGAGGCCGAGGCGGTGGCCAAGGCCCAGAGTGAGGCCGAACAGGCCGACCAGAGCTTCGCGGCGCTGGCCGACATCTGGCTCAAGGCCCGCAAGGCCAACAACTCCGTCAAGACCTACGCCCGCGATGGGCGCAGCGTCAGCTACCTCAAGACCGGCTATCGCGGCGCCAAGGGCTTTGGCCATCTTCCCGTCGCCGAGGTCGAGGCCGCGCACCTGTCCGACCTCGCCGAGAAGTTTAACAAACCGACCCGCGTCCGGATCATCTCGGCGGCGAAGAAGATCATGGCGGTTGCCAAGCGCAAGGGGTTGATCAAGCACAGCCCTTTTTCGGACATCGATTTCAATGATGGACTGCCCAAGCATCGCGAGCGCAAGCGCCCGGCGATCATCGAGGACAAGGCGTTCGGCGAGTTGCTGCGCCGAATCGACGGCTATGAAGGGCGCGGCCACAACCTGACGCGGTACGGGCTGCAGCTGCTGGCCCTGACCTTTGTGCGGCCCGACACCATGGCGAAAGCCGAATGGGTGCATTTCGATCTGCGCAAGGCGCGATGGATCATCCCGTTCGCCACTCTCAAGATGGAATGGCTGCGCACCGAGACCGGCGAGGCGGTGGAGGACTTCGTGGTGCCGCTGTCGCGGCAGGCGGTCGCGCTGCTGCGCGAGCTGCATGAGATCACCGGCAAGGGCCGCTATCTCTTCCCGGCCTGCGGTGTCGGTGCCAATCCCGGCGAGGTCATGAGCGAGAACACGCTGAACTTCGCCTTGCATGCGCTCGGCTACAAGGCCCGCCACTGTGCGCACGGCTTCCGCTCCGCCGCGTCGACCATCTTGAACCGGCAGCGTACCGAGGCGGGACGGCGCCGGTTCGAGCGCTCGCTGGTCGAGCTGCAGCTTGATCATCAGGACAGCTCGACCCGCGCGATCTATGACCGCGACGATTGCATGCCGGAGCGGATCGAGCTGATGCAGTTCTGGGCCGACCTGATCGACCAGCTACGCCACGAGGGCGCCGCGCAGGATCGCACTTCCGAAAAAAGGAAGGCGGCATAAGCCCGGCATCCGCGTCGTGTCAGTTCATTTGAACTGACAGACCCTGTCGTAAGTCACTGCACCGTCGTGAGATTTGGCCGCGCAAATTTTGTCAGGAAAACTGAACTAAGCATCTGATTTTACAAGTAAATTTCTCTTGCTCGGTTTCAGGGCGAACACTAGGCTTTGGCCCAGGATCACCCCGAACAGCCGAGCACCGGACATGATCAAGAAGAACGCCTCGCCGAAGCCGTTCCCGCCTCGTGCCGATGGTACCTCCGCGCCCGCGCTGCGGCTCGCCACGCCGCGCGAGGCCTGCGCCTATGGCCATTTCAGCCACACCAAGCTGTACGACTACATCAACGAGGGCAAGGTGGATGCGTACAAGCGCGATCGGAGCACCATGATCGATCTCGACTCCATCGATCGCATGCACGCGGCACTCCCGAAGATCGAACCGAAGCGCGCCGCCCGCGACCAAGCATCCACATCCTGACCACCACCCAGCCCGGCCGAGCGCCGGGCTTTTGCGTTCTGAGATCGGGGCCGAGGGCACAACACCGAGAGCGAGAGGGAGAAGAGCAGCATGACCGAACTCGATATCGCCAACGAACTTCTGGACCTCTGGGAACGGGAGCACGCAAACGATCAGCCGAACTACGAGCGGCTAAAAAAACAATTCGTTGTCTTTGTAGGCGAGGCAGTCGATGACGCCGCGTTGTACCGTTGCCTTCACGAAGGTCGGAAGTCGCGAGGCTGGCCCGATCCCAAGCCGCATACGATCGAACCATCGATTGAAGGTGCGATCATGACTTTATGGAGTATTGGCCTTCGGCAGCTGCTGATGCGTACGGAAACGGTGAGATAGCAGTACCGCCGGGCGGCATCTCAAACCGTCCGGCGGGATCACTTCAGGAGCAAAGAGGTTTCGATCTACCGAACCGACAACGGAGATCAGGATGGATGATAAGCCAAGCACCGGCAAAATTCTAGACTTCAATCTCGCCAAGCGGCAGGACGAGGTGGTCGCCGAATTGCTGGCATCGGCGCTGCAGGGCCCAGGTCCGGAGGCCGGGGAGCCAACATTCAGTAGTAGCGTCGTGTCTAATGATGAAATCCTAAAATGCCTGAAATCGCTCATACACGTGCGACGATACTGTCGAGATCACGGCCTGCCTAACGCGGATGAGGTAGCTGACATGGTCAACAGCGGTGATTACCAAGAACCGGAGATGCCTGCCGCAACTAAGCACCAAATTGAGTCCGTTTGGCACCAGTTATCCGACGACGAGCAAGACTTGCTCGCGGCTTGGCGTGAAAAGCATGTGATCGGCGGGCCGGAGATCGGAGAGCCGAGCACCGGCAAGATTATTGATTTCAACCGGGCGAAGCCGCAATGCGACGGCCTCCGGAGGGAGGTCGATTTCGACGACGTCAAGGCGCGGCTCAACGCGAAGGCCCGTGAATTCGTCGGGTGGATGTATTCCGGACGCGCGGTGATCAAGCATGGTGGAGCCGAGGCCCGCATTGGCAACGCCGAGGGCGAAGCCGGATCGTCGCTGGCGATTGAGCTGATCGGGCCAAAGGCGGGTCTGTGGAACGACCACGCCACCGATGAGGGCGGCGATCTGATCAGCCTCTACATGGCGTACATGAACTATGCCGACACCAAGGACAATTTTGTGTTCGCGGTGAAAGAGATCGCGCGCGACTTCCTGCATGATCGAATCGACTTCGAACGTCCGTTGTGGACGCCCACACCGGAGACGGTGATCAGAACCAAGAAGGAAAAGTTTGGCGACAAGCCGCGTGATGAGGATTTGGAGCAGCTCGGTGCACCGGTTGCGACCTATCATTATCTCGACGTGAGCGGCAACATCGTCGCCGACGTGAAGCGCTATGATCTGGATGCCGTTGACGAGACCGGCAAGCGCAAGAAAACCTTTGTGCCGCATTGCTTCCGTGACATCGACGGCAAGATGACATGGGTCGCTGGCGCCCCGGAGAGCAACCGGCCGCTGTACCGGCTGCCGCAGATCAGCAGAACGCAGATCGTCGTTCTGGTCGAGGGCGAGAAGTGTGCCGACGCACTCGCCAGCGTCAACATCGAGGCGACGTCCGCGATGAGCGGCGCGAAGGCACCGAAAGAGAAAACCGATTGGTCGCCGCTGGCAGGCAAGACGGTGATCGTCTGGCCTGACAATGATCAGCCAAGCTGGGACTACGCCAACGAAATCTCCGCCTATCTGCTCTCGCTTGGCTGCAATGTGCTCGGCGTCAGCGCCCCTGCGGGCGCACCGCCGAAATGGGACGCGGCCGATTGCGTTGAGAGCCAGGGTGATCCACGTGTGCTGATCAATGCGGCGTTGCCGTGGACTGGCGCCGTGATTGTGTCCCGTAAGGCGACTGCGCCTGGAATTGTTGCCGCCCCGTACATATGGAAAGACCCTGAGACCATTGCGCCGCGCCAGTGGCTGTACGGTCACCGCCTCATTCGCAAGTTTGCCACGGTCACCATCGCACCGGGAGGCGTCGGCAAGTCGTCACTGGAGATCGCCGAGGCATTGGCGATGGTGTCCGGCAAGGCCTTGCTCGGTGTCAGGACAGCGGAGTTGCTGCGGGTCTGGCTGTGGAATCTCGAAGACCCGCGCGAAGAAACCGAACGTCGCATTCAGGCGACGGCGAAATACTACAATCTCAAGCCCGACGACCTCGATGGTCTGTTCCTGAATTGCGCTGACGAGCAGCCGCTGGTGATTGCGGAGACAAACCGGAATGGCTTCTTCATCTGTCGGCCGGTAATCGATGCACTGGTGGCGCAGATCAATCAAAACAAGATCGACGTTGTCATCATCGATCCGTTCGTGTCCTCGCATCACGTCCCGGAGAACGACAACAATGCGATCGATGCGGTGGTCAAGGAATGGGCGCGGGTCGCCAAGATCGCCAATTGCAGCATTGAGCTCGTGCATCATGTCCGCAAGGGAGAGCAGGAGATCACGGTCGAGAGCGCGCGCGGCGGCGGATCGTTCGGCGACGCGGCCCGCATGGCACGGGTGATCAACCGGATGACGAAGGAAGAAGCCGCCAACGCCGGGATCACCGACAACCGGCTGCTGTACTTCCGGGCCTTTATCGACAAGCGCAACCTCGCACCACCGGCCGACGCGTCGGACTGGTTCAAGCTGGTCGGTGTCGATCTGCACAACGGTCCATTGGGACCGGCCATGCCGGGCGACAGCGTCGGCGTGGTCATCTCATGGGAGTACCCGAAGGCGCTCGATGGCATGACCAGTGCGGACTTCGCGAAGGTCGCCGCCGTGATCCGGTCCGACCATTGGCGCAAGGATAGTCAGGCGGCATCGTGGGTCGGCTACGCGATTGCCAAGGCGCTGGGGCTCGATGTGACCAACCCGGTCGATAAGGCCAAGGTGAAGCGTCTGCTCAAGGCATGGCTCGGAACCGGCAGTCTGGTCGTGGTTCCGCGTCTCGATCCGGGGCAGCGCAGGCCCAAGGATTTTGTCGAGGTGGCCGACGATGAGTAGGCATTTTGCGTCACCTTGTAACTGTCACCTCGACCTGCGTTGCGTCACCCTTACCCCTTAGGGAAAAGGGGTAAGGTGACGCAGCCACATTGCGTAACCTGCGTCACCTTTGCGTCACCCTAGGTAACGCAGGTGACGCAACCATCACGGAAGGGATCACACCGTGCCCGGCCACAAGCTCGACGCCCGTACCCGCCGCGCCCTCGCACGCGGTTTGAAGGTCCAAATCCGGCGCGGCTTCCGCCGTCCCGATCCGCCGACGCAGGCCGGGCCGGTGCGCCGGATCGATCCGGTGAGTGGTTCGGTGATCGCCGTCGTTCACCCGCTGGCAGCCGTGCCGATCAGGCCCGGAAGGCCACGGCTCGGATGGCCGTGGATCGGGCCGAGGGGCGATCAATCGCCACCATCAGGCCCGGACGGAGCGAGCGGACCGCGCGAGCCTGAATTAGTTTCCTTTGGTCCGGAGGGCCCGCCATGTTGAGCCGGGCCAGCGCCCATGAGCTGGCCGGGATCGCCCGTGCCTTGGACACCCCGGCGCCGGACGCGCACCACGGGGCTTGCCACGAGCTTGGCGCGATGGATTTGATGCTAGGCGTGGTGATCGGCAGGCCGGAGCTGGTGCGCTTTCGAGTGCCGCCCGCCGGTCCCGAGGATATGCGCAAGCGGCTCCTCAATCGCGGCGCCGTTCGCCGCCACCGGGAGCGCCGCAAAGGCCGCAACAAGCGGGCCGTGGCACCAGTCGAGTATGACGGCGCCGTGGTGGATGCGCTGGAGGACTGGGGGTATCTCCCGCGCAACGAGGCCCACAGCAGCAAGGACGTCGGGCAAGCCATCGCGAGGGCGATCAGCGAGGCGGCGCGGTCGGGCAAGTAACACTTCCGCCGAAACCGGCGGGAGTGTTTTTCCTGTCATGCATGACATCGGCTTGTTTCGGCCGGGCGCATGGTCGCGCCATGCGTATACCCGTCCCCCTTCGCCCGGCCTATGCCGAGGCCTTTGCCACCGAGCGCAACGCTCGCGCTGTCAGCATTACCCGTGGCATCCGCACACTCGGCCGCCGCGCGCTCTATGGCGGCAAGCAGCCCGATGAGGATTTGAGCGACAGCGTGGTCCGCGACATCGTCGAGAAGGGTGTGGTGACACCGGCCAGCACCGGCACTGTGGCCACGCTGCGGCAGACGACCATCGACACGCTGCACGCGATCGTGGGGCCGAAGAGCGCAATCGGGCAATTGTTGCCGCTCATGCTCAACGCTTCGCTGCAAGGTTTGTATGGCGTGAGTCTTCCAACCGTCACCGCTGATCCCGACGCGGTGGGCTGGATTACCGAAGGCAGTCCGGCTCCGGTCAAGCAATTCACGTTCAACGCGGGCGTGACGCTTTCGACAAAGAAGATGGCTGCGATCACCGTCGCCAGCCGTGAGCTGTTCGAATATTCCAGCGGCGAGGCCGTGTTGCGCGATCTGATGGCGCGCAATTTCTCACTCGGCTTCGAGAAGAAGTTCTTCAGCACGGACGCAGCAACGTCAGCCGCTCCAGCGGGCTTGCTCAACAACATCAACGCGACGGCTGCGACAAGCGGCGGCGACGACTTTGCGATGATCACCGACCTCGGCAATATCGGCGCGAGCGTTGCGGCGATCTCCAGCGATCTGTTCTATGTCGCCGGTCCCGCTGCGGGCATCAAGATTACTTTGCGACAGCCGTGGTTTCGATATCCGCTCGCGATCTCAACTGCGCTGGCCGACGATCAGGTGGTGTGTCTTTCGCCGAGCTGCGTTGCCATTGCGGGTGGTCTCGATCCGCCGCGCGTTGACGTCAGTGATCAAGGGGTTCTTCACATGGAGGATACGACACCGCTGCCGCTGAGCACCGCCGCGACGGTGAGCTTTCCTGTGAGAAGCCTCTACCAGACCGACACGATGGCAATCCGACTCCGCGCGGACGTGGATTTCGCGTTGAGATCGAGCACAGCGTTGGCGTGGGTCGACAATATTTCGTGGTGATCGCGATGGATCGATTCGAACGACAACAATTGATCGACCGTCTGCAGGCCGAAATCGTCGAGGGCGAGATCGCCATCGCCGAGCGCCGTCAACGCCGCGAATTGCATGGTGCGCCTGAAACGTGGCAACTGCCTCCTGAGCGCGAAATGGTGCGGAAGCATGGGCCGTCATCGTCGCTGATATTCAAGACAGTCGAGGACGCGCTGGTCGAGACGCCGCCACGCCTGATCAGTGACCACATCCAGCACGCGCTCAACAGGACGTCCGACGTGATCGGCGAAGAAGTCGCTCTTATTCATCGTCAGATCAACGACACAATCAGAGCACTGACCGAACGTGTCGATGCACTCGAAACCCAAGTGGCCGATCTGCAAGATCAGGTGAATACCCTCGCGGGCGATCTCGCAGACGTCGAACGTGATGGCGGATCAAAGGTCGTAAGGATGAAGCCTAATGCAGCATGACGAAGCCCATCGTGCCATGTGGGCGCTGCCGTTTTATGAGCGCGCCGCGATGCTGATCGCGTCCATGGTCGAGCAGGATAGCGACGGGCTGCGGTTCGTGGCGCGCACAGCATGCTTGGCGGCTTACGTAGCGGAGCAGTTGTCAGAGACATACAGGCAGGCCTGCATCAAAATCTTGAAGGACGTCACGGCACGGCTGGAAGCAGGTCTGGATGCGCGCTCACCTGAAGCGTCACACATCATCCATGGTGATCGAATCCTGCATTGAAATGGCCGACCTGTCTCCCGATGTCGGTCGTTGCTGCGGTCGGTAATGTGAAGACGCCCATGTTGCCGACCGCATCATCAAAGAAAGGTTACGTGATGGAAGAAGCGAGAGCTATACAAGATCGCCCGCTGCTCAAGCTCGCTGCCTGCCGGACATCTTTGCGCGGCGCCTTGAACCACGTGATCCGTTTGCAAGCGAGCGCATACGAGGCGGCCGAATTCGCGGAGATCATGACGCAGCGTGCAGCAGAGGCGCGCGCGAAGAAGCGGTGATGGCCCTACAACTTGCGCGGGAGGGGGGCGGTGAAGAATGCTTTTCCGGGTCCTTCGTCCGAACCGCCCGCAGCCCCAAAGTTGAATTGTGTCCAGCGATTTTCGGTTTTCGGAACAGGGCCCAGCGTCGATGGATTTTCACCGGATCGTGCATGCGTTGCTGACGGCCTTCAGACGGCGCGGTGGTCAGGGGATGGTGCTCGGTGAGATCGAGGAGATCGCCAGACAGGCCGAGGTGAGCCGGGATGATTTTCGCTGTGTCGCCTATGATGGCGCGACCGGATGTCCGGTTCTCTACTTCGATGGCAAGGTGCTGTATGATCGGACGCAATGCCGGTTCTATCGCGGTGACAACAGCACGGCGATCTACGGCTATGACGGCCGGGTGGCCTACACCATCGATCCCGAAATGGGCTACTTCCACCCTGCCGCCGGGAGCGGCCACCGGCCGCTCTATCTCGACGTCGCCGCGCGAACGGAGTTTGAAAACCGATGGGCGCAAGAGGAAGGGCGAGCGCTGCAGCGCTTGAAAGAGACCGTCTTCCCGGAGTGCGAAGACATCGATCTGTCCGACTCCGGGCTCCGTCGTCTCTCGGCAAGGCGGAGCGCGCGCTCTTCATCGAGATAGTCGGCGCCTGCAGCGAGACGCATTTCGTCCGCGCCGATCTGCCGATGCTGGAATCCTTCGTCAAGGCGACGCTGCTCGCCCGCGCCATGGCCGACGATCCCGATCAATTCACGAAATGGGAGAAGGCGACGCGGCTGCAGGCTTCGCTGGCCACACGGCTGCGCCTGACGCCTGCGAGCCGCAGTGATCCCAAAACCATCGCGCGCAATCTGCCCTATGACGGGCCGCGCCCGTGGCTGCGCGACAACCAAGAGGAGGACTGAATGACTACCATGCGCAAGAGCAGGATCACGCGCGGTGAACGCAACGCCGCATGGATCGAAACTTTTTGCAGAACGCCGTCCGGTCCGATGCGCGGCGAAAAGGTGCAGCTCTCGCAGGCACAGCGCGAGATCGTGCGCAAGCTGTACGACGGCGGCGACGAGGTCGAGCCGGTCACCGGACATCTGGCGAGTTATGTCACGCTGTTGCACGTGTGTGGTCCGGAAGCTGTCGCACAGCGCAGCACGTTCCCGCTGGTCGAGGCCGACGCGTTCAGCGTTTGGGCCGCGACGAGCGAGAAGCTGCGCGAGGTGCTGCGCAGGGATGGCGAACGTGTTGTGTGCCCGGAATTGGGGACGTCGTTTCCGAGGGCGGCGTGAGTGACGCTGTATCCGCGCCTTGAGCGATGTGTATGCGAATTGTCTGTGGTACTGGACCAAGCCGGGTGATCTTGTCGTAGCGCCGATGGCAGGTAGCGGACAGATCAAACGATCCAACTGATGCAAATGTTTCCGTTGCAACTCCCTACTGCTCAAGCGCGGGTTTTTTGTCCTTCGCTGCTGCACACGGTTGATCCGGCGAAGCCAACCGCACCCGCTCCAGAGATTATATTATAATCTTTGGAAGCGGGCAGATATCGGCCTTTCTTGTCACGAGCGGCCGATCGCGACGGAGACGGGCGAGTGTGTAGCTGACGGCGGTGCCACCTTTCGGAGAATTCAAGTTTATATTATCAACTTGATTTCTCTCCGGCCGCCCGGAGCCTTCCCGTTCTCCGCCGTTGTCGTCCAAGCTCAAGCGACGGCGACTTGGGGCCTGCGGAGAACAAGGGCCGGGCAACCGTATCGCATGAGTTACAGTTGATCCCGCGCCATGCTGACCGGGCCGGTCGGCATGCGCCATCAGCGTGGCGGGTTCCTCCGACGCTGCTTGAGGAGTTCAAGTGTCTTGCCGGATCGATTCAAGACGGCGGTGCTTCTGGCGAGGACCGAGTAGCTGGTCGCAAGCGCTTCGAGCTGTGAGCGTGAGATGGGGTCCCTAGCGACTTCCGCAGCGCGGGCGAAGTGATCGGCCTGTTCCAGATATTCCGCTGACGTCATCATGCCGGGCAACAATACGCCCGACCGGCCGTTCCAAAAAAAAATAGCAAGGGACGCCTGCAAGGCGCGCCGCGTTGCCCGCACGCCTTGAGGTGAAGGGCTGGGCTCGTGGGGGCGAGTAACGAAAGCAAATCAGGCCCGGCAGTCGTAACACCCCTACGACCACCGGGCCTGAGCGCCAGCCAATATTATTACGGCATCAAACATTGTCAGTGTTGCTGACAGGGCGCCCGCTGCTCTGTCCATTTTCCGACTCTAGGCGATCCGGAAGACTACGGTACGGTGTCTATTGAAAAGCACGCTTCTCTTGACTTAACTCAACGGCCTTGTCTGTCCCTCGCGATCATTTCGGACCATGCCAAAGGCCGATGACGATAAGCCGCCCCCGTCAAAGGCGCATCCATGGCCCGTGGACGAGGCGCTGAAGAACATCGAGGAATACGCGGCTACTCTGCGGGAGCTGGTGCGCAAGCTCAAGGCGCGGTTGCTGCACTGAGCGCGCGGCGGCGCGCGGAGGGGCTTTTTTAGAGCACATTGTCCGGGAAGTGACAGTATCGAATGACAGTATCGAAGCCCGTTTTGCCCCGTCACCTGCCGCAAACCCCTCTAAATATAGAGGCAAATAAAATGGTTTGACTCCAGCCCGGGGAGCCAAATTCCGCTTTATGTTCAAGAAGTTGCGATCGCCGCTGATGCGCGCGCGATATTGTTCGATCGTTCTCTCGGCGTTCTCGCGCGGCAAGCCAGCGCAGGATCGTCGCGCGGATGTGTGCGGCGGCGGCACGATCGCCGCGCGGGCAGCACCAAATCGACTTAATTCAAATCGAGCTTGGCATGGCCGGACTCTTATGGAGCTGATTCCCATGCCCGACATCGAGATCGACCGCGCCCATCAGGCCCCCTCGACTCCGCCGGCCGCTATCCCCGAGTTGAGCGACGACGAATGCCTGGCCTGTCTCGCCCGGGCGGTCGAGACGCCCGATTCGGCACGGCTGGGCGAAGTGGCGGCGCTGATCGGGCGCCTTGCCGTCGCGATCGAATAGCCCAATCATCTCCGATGAGTGCGTTGCCTGGCCGTTGGCTGGCAGGCCAACGGACGTGTTGCGTTTTCGCGGTGCCTGTTCCAAAGATGCCGCCAATTCATTCCCGCGGCATCGTCCGCCATGCAGGGTTCCGCAAATGTCCGGTTTTTCGACCGCGCGCCAAAAAATGGTCGATGGCCAGGTGCGCACCAATGATGTCACCGATCGCCGCATTCTCGATGCCATGCTCACGGTTCCCCGCGAGGCGTTTGTGCCGGCGAGCCGCCAGGCGCTGGCCTATCTCGACCTCGATCTCGACGTCGGCGAGGGTGCTTCCAAGCGCTATCTGCTCAAGCCGCAGCTGATCGGCAAATTGCTCCAGGCCGCCGAGATCGGCGAAAGCGACAACGTGTTGGTCGTCGGCTGCGCCACCGGCTACCTCGCCGCGCTGACCGCGAAGCTTGCGCGCCAGGTCACTGCAACGGAATGCGATTCGGCGCTGGTGGCAAAGGCCAGGGATGCCCTTGCCGCCAGCGGGCTCACCAACGTCACCTGCAAGGCCGCGCCCTGCGCCGAGGGCGACCCATCTGCCGCGCCCTATGACGTGATCGTCCTCAATGGCGCCACCCAGGTGACGCCGCATGGTCTGTTCGGCCAGCTCAAGGAGGGGGGGCGCCTGGTGGGTGTCTCGGCCGAATCCCGGCCGTCGCGGGCCATGATTGTGACGCGCTCCCACGGCGAATTCGGCTACCGGCCCCTGTTCGACGCCGCAGCCCCGGTGCTTCCCGGGCTGGAACGGGCTGCCGCGTTCGTCTTCTGACGGCCGAAACCCCGTTAAAATCCCGTTCCGAATCAGAAGTGTGGCCGGGATGCTGCACGTGAAGAGTTTCCGCTGAGAACCACCCTGAGGTAGTTCCGTCGCGCTTGACCCCGTCCTATGTTGCGACGGGGCCACGAGTCCACTCGGATACGGTAACCAGGTTTGCGGGCACGGGCCTGGCGTGAGAATGAACGGAATTTCAGGGATGCATGGGGTGAAGCTTTTCACCGGAGCAGCGGTTTCGGTCCTCCTGACGGCGTTAGCCGGACCGGCGCCTGCGTTGGCGGATACGATCGAGGCAGCGCTGGTGCGCGCCTATCAGAACAATCCGCAGCTCAACGCGCAGCGCGCGCAGGTGCGATCGACCGACGAGAACGTGCCGCAGGCGCTTTCGGGCTATCGCCCCAAGGTCGCTGTCACGGCGAGCGCTGGCGTTCAATACACCGATACGAACACCACGGCCGGCGGATCGCCGACTGCGATCGTGCGGACCGAAACCCACGGCACCAACGCGCCGCGCAGCGTCGGTGTGACGGCGACGCAGAACCTGTACAACGGCAACCAGACTGCCAACCGGACCCGTGCCGCCGAGAGCCAGGTCTCCGGTGCGCGTGAAGCGTTGCGCGTGCTGGAGCAGACCGTTCTGCTGCAGGCGGCCACCGTCTACATGGATTATCTGCGCGATGCCGCGACCCTGGAAGTCCAGCGCAGCAACGTGCGCGTGCTGGAGCAGACACTGAAGCAGACGCGCGACCGCTTCAACGTGGGTGAGGTGACCCGCACCGACGTCGCGCAATCCGAGGCGCAGCTGGCGGCCGGCAATACCCAGGCGTTGACGGCCGAATCGAACCTGACCACGACCCGCTCCAACTTCCGGCGCATCATCGGCAACGAGCCGAGCAATCTCGCGCCGGGCTCGCCTGTCGATCGTTATCTGCCGGGCTCGCTCGCGGCCGCGGTCAGCCTGAGCCTGATCGAGAACCCGAACGTCACCGCCGGAATGTACGGCATCGACGTCAACTACCTTCAGGTGAAGATCAACGAGGGTGCGCTGCTGCCGACGATCAACTTCCAGGTCGCGGCGACGCAGTCCTACGAGCAGACCATGTCGATTTTCCGCTCGTTCGGCGCCTCGGCGGTCGCCTCGATCAATGCGCCGATCTATCAGGGCGGTGCCGAATATTCGTTGATCCGCCAGTCCAAGGAAAACCTGGCGCAGCAGCGCCTCAACCTCGAAACCACCCGCGACCAGACCCGTGCCAACGTGGTGACCGCGTGGGGTCAGCTGCAGGCGGGCAAGGCGCAGGTGCAGTCGGCGCAGGCCCAGGTCACGGCGTCCGAGATCGCGCTGAACGGCGTGCGCGAAGAAGCAAAGGCAGGCCAGCGCACCACGCTCGACGTGCTCAACGCCCAGCAGGCGCTGGTCAACGCGCGCGTCGCACTCGTCACTGCGCAACACGACCGCGTGGTCGCGTCGTACTCCGTGCTGAGCGCGGTCGGCCGGCTTGCACCGCAGGTGCTCGGTCTCAACACCACGGTCTACGATCCCAGCGTGCATTACCAGCAGGTCCGCGACAGCTGGGCTGGCGTGCGCACGCCTGACGGACGCTGATTGCCTGGTTCTCCGGTCGGCCTCGCAAACAGACGAGGCTGACCGGCGCCTTGCTTGCATTCATCAAAATCCCTGACATAGCCTTGCCTGGAAGCTGCGGGTCGATTCGCCCTGCATTTGGTGTTGCGTGCGTGATGCTTGGGTGGCGGGGCAGGGGCGCACCGCCTCACGTTGAGCCGTGATCTGGGGACAAGTCTGACTGTCGCGACGAAAATGTCGTGGCACACGTCCGGAACAGGCCAATCCTGTCGTGCTTGGTGTAAAACAACGCATGCGAGGGCGTTGATGATGTGGAGTCGGAGATGACGCAGCCTGCAAAGGTCACAGAACCCTCCATGGAGGAGATTCTGGCCTCGATCCGGCGCATCATTGCCGATGACGAGGCCAAGCCGCCGCCAGCGGAGACAGCAAAGCCTTCGCCGGCTGCTGCGCCCGCACCCAAGCCGCAGGCGATGGCTGACGTTCCGCCATCCAAGATCGCAGCCGCAAAACCTGCTGCTGAAAGGCCGGCGCCACCGCCGGTGGCAAAACCTGCGCCGCCGCCACCATCACCGCCTCCCGCAGCGGATGCCGGCCCCAACAGCCAGGACGACATCGACGCGCTGCTGGCGGGGCTCGATACGGCCGCCGCGGCGCCCGAAATCCGCGCGCCGGAACCCGAGCCCGAAGCTGAAGGCGACGTGCTCGAATTGACTGACGATATGGCGATGGACCCGGAGCCGACACCAGCGCCGCCGCCGCCGAGCTTCCACAAGGTCGAGCCGCGCGATGATCTCGAATTCGCGGAGGCGCCGCCGCCCCGTCCGACACCTGCGCCGTCCTATGCACCGGTGGATTTCGACGCGCCGCCGCTGCCGCCGCAGCAGCCGATTCTGGCTCAGTCGACCGTGTCGGCGGTCGAATCCGCCTTCAACTCGCTGGCCCACACGGTGCTCAGCAGCAATGCGCGGACGCTGGAGGATCTGGTCAAGGAGATGCTGCGTCCGATGCTGAAATCCTGGCTGGACGACAATCTGCCGGGCCTGGTCGAACGCATCGTGAAGGCCGAAATCGAGCGGGTCTCGCGCGGCGGCCGTTGAGGCAAGCCGCACGGCCGCGATAAAGCCCTGCTCCTGTGTCATATTTGACCTGCCGGTCGGGCCGGAAAGCCCTTTTGCCGCTGAGCTTTCCGTTGACTTGAACCCCGCGCGCGGCTTTCTAGCAGCCCCATGATCGAGAAAAACTACCAGCCCGCCGATATCGAAGCCCGCATGTCCGTGGTGTGGGAGGACAGCCTTGCCTTCAAGGCCGGCCGTCCCGACCGCCGCGACGCAGTGCCCTTCACCATCGTGATCCCGCCGCCGAACGTGACGGGCTCGCTGCATATGGGCCACGCCCTCAACAACACCCTCCAGGACATCCTGTGCCGTTTCGAGCGGATGCGGGGCCGCGACGTGTTGTGGCAGCCCGGTACCGACCATGCCGGCATCGCCACCCAGATGGTGGTCGAGCGCCAGCTGATGGAGCGCCAGCAGCCTGGCCGCCGCGAGATGGGCCGCGAGAAGTTTCTGGAGCGAGTCTGGGAGTGGAAGGCCGAGAGCGGCGATACCATCATCAACCAGCTCAAGCGCCTGGGCGCCTCCTGCGACTGGTCGCGCGAGCGCTTCACCATGGACGAGGGCCTGTCGAAGGCCGTGGTCAAGGTGTTCGTCGAGTTGCACCGCGATGGCTTGATCTACAAGGACAAGCGCCTGGTGAACTGGGACACCAAGCTCTTGACCGCGATCTCCGATCTCGAAGTGCAGCAGACCGAGGTCAAGGGTCACCTCTGGTATCTGCGCTATCCGATCGAAGGCAAGACCTTCAACCCCGAGGATCCCGCGACCTTTATCGTGGTTGCGACGACGCGTCCTGAGACCATGCTCGGGGATACCGGCGTGGCCGTGCATCCCGAGGACGAGCGCTATCAGAAGCTGATCGGCAAGAACGTTGTGCTGCCGCTGGTCGGCCGCAAGATCAAGATCGTCGCGGACGAATATTCCGATCCTGAGAAGGGCTCGGGCGCTGTGAAGGTGACGCCGGCACACGACTTCAACGATTTCGAGGTCGGCAATCGCCACGGCCTGCGCCGCATCAGCGTGCTGGACAAGGAAGGTCGCCTCGATCTCCTCGACAACGAGGACTATCTGCGCGGCTTGCCGGAAGGCGCATTGCAGTTCGCCGAGGAGTTCAACAAGGTCGACCGCTTCGCGGCGCGCAAGCGCATCGTCGAGCGGCTGGAATCGTTCGGTTTCGTCGAGCGAATCGAGCCGCACACCCACATGGTGCCGCATGGCGACCGTTCCAACAGCGTGATCGAGCCGTACCTGACCGACCAGTGGTACGTCGACGCCAAGACCCTGGCAAAACCCGCGATCGCGGCGGTGCGTTCGGGCGAGACGTCGTTCGTCCCGAAGAACTGGGAAAAGACCTATTTCGAGTGGATGGAGAACATCCAGCCCTGGTGCATCTCGCGCCAGCTGTGGTGGGGGCACCAGATCCCGGCCTGGTACGGTCCTGATGGCAAGGTGTTCGTCGCGGAGACCGAGGAAGAGGCCGTCAGCCACGCGCTGGGCTATTACGTCGAGCAGGAAGTCATCACGGTCGAGCAGGGCCGCGAGATGGCGCTCGATCGCAACAAGCGTGAGGGCTTTATCACCCGCGACGAGGACGTGCTCGACACCTGGTTCTCCTCGGCGCTGTGGCCGTTCTCGACCCTCGGCTGGCCCGAAGACGCGCCCGAAGTGCAGCGCTACTACCCGACCAACGCGCTGGTGACCGGATTCGACATCATTTTCTTCTGGGTCGCCCGGATGATGATGATGGGCCTGCACTTCATGAAGGAGGTGCCGTTCTCGACGATCTACATCCACGCCCTCGTTCGCGACGAGAAGGGCGCCAAGATGTCGAAGTCGAAGGGCAACGTCATCGACCCGCTCCACCTGATCGACGAATATGGCGCGGACGCGCTGCGCTTTACGCTGGCTGCAATGGCGGCGCAGGGGCGCGACATCAAGCTCGCCACCAGCCGCGTCGAGGGCTACCGCAATTTCGCGACCAAGCTGTGGAACGCCTCGCGCTTCGCGGAGATGAACCACTGCGCGGTGCCCGAGGGGTTCGAGCCGGCCAAGGCGAAGGAAACGCTGAATCGCTGGATCGCGCATGAGAGCGCCCACACCACGCGCGAGGTGACCGAGGCCATCGAGGCCTATCGCTTCAACGATGCCGCAGGCAGCATCTATCGCTTCGTCTGGAACGTCTATTGCGACTGGTATGTCGAGCTCGCCAAGCCCGTGCTGCTCGGCCCCGACAGTCCTGCCAAGGATGAGACCCGCGCCATGGTCGCCTGGGCACGCGACGAGATTTTGAAGCTGTTGCATCCCTTCATGCCCTTCATCACGGAAGAGCTGTGGGAGGTCACGGCCAAGCGCGACGGCCTGCTCGCACTGGCGCCCTGGCCGCTGAAGCCATCCGGGCCGACGCCGGAGCAACTCGCGATGCTCGCGGCTGCGGCCGGACCGACTGATCCGCTGATCACGCCTGCGTTCGTGATGCCGATCTTCGATCATGCCGATTTCACCGATCCCAAGGCGGAAGCCGAGATCGGCTGGGTCATCGACCTCGTCACGCAGATCCGCTCGGTGCGCGCCGAGATGAACATCGCACCGGCGACGCTGACGGCACTGGTGCTCGCGGGCGCCTCGGCCGAGACCAGGGAACGAGCGCCGCGCTGGACCGACGTCATCAAGCGCATGGCGCGGCTGTCGGATATCTCCTTCGCAGATCGTGCGCCTGACGGAGCCGTTCAGTTGCTGGTCCGCGGCGAGGTGGCCGCGCTGCCGCTCAAGGGCGTCATCGACGTTGCCGCCGAGCGTACGCGGCTCGACAAGGAAATCGGCAAGGCCGAGGCCGACATCAAGCGTGCCGAGTCGAAGCTCGCCAACGAAAAGTTCGTCGCCAACGCGGCCGAGGAGGTCGTCGAGGAGGAGCGCGAAAAGCGCGAGGCGGCGCTGGCCCGCAAGGCCAAGCTGCTCGAGGCGCTGGAGCGGCTCAAGCAGGCGTCGTAGGCCTACTTCGGAAACGGCTTGCTCAAGAATTTGGAGCCCCTGACGCCATAGCGCCAGGGCAGCTCGACTGCCTTGGTGATGCCGATGCGGATGCCGGTCGCGACCTCGACGTCCGCCGTTCGCGCATGCAGTGCGATCGGTGGGCGATCCAGGGGCAGGGTGTTGTGCGCGATCGTGATGCCGAGCGCCTCTGTCAGCTTGCCCGGGCCCGAGCACAGTGCGTGCACGTCCTGGAGATGGCGACGGCGGCGCATCGCCGCGATCCCATGCGTCGGCTCCAGCGCGCGGATCAAGACGGCGGCGGCCGACCCGGCCCGCTCGCAGACGAAGTTCACGCACCAGTGGATGCCGTAGGAACGGTAGACATAGGCAAAGCCCGGTGGACCGAACATGATCTGGTTCCGCGGGGTCGGGCCGTTGTAGGAGTGCGCAGCCGGCTCGGTATGATGATAGGCCTCGACCTCGACGATGATGCCGCCGACACCGTCGACCAGCATGGTCGCGCCGATCAGATCGGGCGCGACCTCGCGGACATCGCGGTCGAAAAAGGACCGCTTCAGGAGCTTGCCCAGCCGTGGTGTGGAAGTCTTCGAAACTGGAGCCATTCGGGGTGAGAATCGCCTGAGAACAGAGCAGGATATTGCCCATATCTGCCATGTTCCCTGAAGCGGCGCGAGCCGGGTTGCGGCAGGCAGCCAGACCGACTAGGTAGGACCTGAACAGACCGGACAGATCATGGTCGTTATTGTCGATACCATCACGAACCCGCTGCGCCCACGACACCCCGAAAAGGTGAACCGACCTGATTCCGCTTCGCCGGCGAAGCCGGACTGGATTCGCGTGCGCGCGCCTAACACCCGCGGCTATGCCGACACCCGCAACATCGTGCGCGCCAACGGCCTGCACACGGTGTGCGAGGAGGCGGGCTGTCCGAACATCGGCGAGTGCTGGGACAAGAAGCACGCGACCTTCATGATCATGGGTGACACCTGCACCCGTGCCTGCGCGTTCTGCAACGTCAAGACCGGACTGCCCAACGCGCTGGATTCGGCCGAGCCGCAGAATGTCGCCGAGGCCGTGGCCAAGCTCGGCCTTGCGCACGTCGTCATCACCTCGGTCGACCGTGACGACCTCGCCGATGGCGGCGCCGGGCATTTTGCCCAGACCATCCGCGCGATTCGGGCCGCGTGCCCCTCGACCACGATCGAGATCCTGACGCCGGACTTTTTGCGCAAGGAGGGCGCGCTCGAAGTCGTGGTCGCGGCGCGGCCCGACGTCTTCAACCACAATCTCGAGACGGTGCCTTCGCATTACCTGACGGTGCGGCCGGGCGCGCGCTACTTCCACTCGATCCGGCTGCTGCAGCGGGTCAAGGAGCTCGATCCCGGCATCTTCACCAAATCAGGCATCATGGTCGGCCTCGGCGAGGAGCGCCACGAGGTGCAGCAGGTGATGGACGATCTGCGCTCGGCCGACGTCGATTTCCTGACCATCGGGCAATACCTCCAGCCGACCCGCAAGCACCACGCCGTGATGCGCTACGTGCCGCCGGACGAGTTCAGCTCTTACGAAAAGGTCGCCTACACCAAGGGCTTCCTGATGGTCTCGGCGAGCCCGCTGACCCGTTCGTCGCACCACGCCGGCGAGGACTTTGCGAAACTGAAGGCTGCGCGGGCAGCTAACGCCCGCTGAACTGCCATGCCAAGATTTTCGAGCAAGCGCCGTGTCAATCACAGCGCATCCAAGATGTTCGATCTGGTCGCCGACGTCGAGCGCTACCCGGAATTCGTACCGCTGTGCAGCGCGCTGAAGATCCGCCAGCGCATGGCCAAGCCTGATGGTACGGAGGTGCTGGTCGCCGACATGACGGTGTCGTTCAAGCTGGTCAAGGAATCGTTCACCAGCCGCGTGACGCTCGACCGCGCGAATCTGAAAATCCTGGTCGAATATCTCCAAGGTCCGTTCAGCAATCTCGAAAACCGCTGGACGTTCGAGCCCAGGGGCGACGACGTCTGCGACGTCGGTTTCTTCCTTGCCTACGAATTCAAGAGCCGGATGCTGGCGATGCTCATGGGCTCGATGTTCGACGCAGCCTTCGCGCGGTTTTCCACCGCATTCGAAAAGCGCGCCGACGCGATCTACGGCCGGCCGAAGCTGGCGTCGTCCTAGCCGTCCGCGTTGCGCGCAAGCGCAGTACCGACCCGCCTGCGAAGCTTGGAGGGCGCTCACCCCCGCGGGGAGCGCGGCGGTCTGCGCTTCACGGCATGTCGTCGCGGTGAGCGCGTCGCACGAGGACGCAGCCTCGTCGCTGCAGTGGCGCGGCGCGGCTTGGCCGCGGCTTGCGGGCCTCGGGCAAGCTCCATCAGCATGCGGAGCGCTTCGACCACCGAGCGCTGGCGCACGGCCGTGCGGCCGATCGCGCCAAAACGCTGCTCACGATGGATGATGCGGCCGTCGCGCGCGGCGGCGGCGAAATGGACGAGACCGACCGGCTTGCCGGGGGTAGCACCGCCGGGGCCCGCAATGCCGGTGATGGCAACCGCGAGATCGACATCCGCCCGCTCGAGCGCGCCGACTGCCATCGCGGTTGCGGTTTCCCTGCTGACGGCGCCGAAATTGGTGAGCGTTGAGACCTCGACCCCGAGCATCGCGCGCTTGGCGTCGTTGGAGTAAGTGACGAAGCCGCGATCGATCACATCAGACGAGCCGGGGATGTCGGTCAGCGCGCCGGCGACGAGGCCGCCGGTGCAGGACTCGGCGGTCGCGATCGTCAGCTTGCGCATCCGGCACAGATCGAGCAGCGAGCGGGAGAGGGCGCGTGCGTCGCTGCCGCCCATGACCTTACGCGCTCCAGGGAAGGCGGAGTGTGGCGCTCGCGGTGGCCGCGATGCCTTCCTCGCGGCCGGTGAAGCCGAGCCGCTCGCTGGTCGTCGCCTTCACGGCCACGCGGGAGATGTCGACGCCTGATATCTCGGCGATGCGCGCGCGCATGACGTCGCGCAGCGGGCCGATCTTCGGCCGTTCGCAGATCATCGTGACTTCGAGATTGGCGATGCGGCCGCCGCGCGCGGTCACGCGCTCGATGGCATATTTCAGGAACTGGTCGGAGGATGCGCCCTTCCACTTGGCGTCGCTCGGCGGGAAGTGCGAGCCGATGTCGCCGTCGGCAAGCGCGCCCAGGATGGCATCGACCAGCGCATGCAGGCCGACATCGCCGTCGGAATGGGCAAGAAAACCCTTCGCATGCGGCACGCGCACGCCGCAGAGCATGAGGTGGTCGCCTTCGCCGAAGGCGTGCACGTCATAGCCGGTGCCGGTCCTGATATCGCCGAGCAGGCTGGCCAGGCGCGCTTCCTCGCGCACGAAATCTTCGGGAGTGGTGAGCTTCATGTTGGCAACATCGCCTTCAAAGGTCGCAACCGTCAATCCCGCCCATTCGGCGATCGCGGCGTCGTCGGTGAAATCTGAGCGTCCGTCCTTGGCCGCGCGACGATGCGCTTCGAGGATGACATCGAAACGAAAGGATTGCGGCGTCTGCGCGATCCGCAAGCTTGCCCTGTCAGGCGTGTCCTCGACTTCGCCGTTCGCACTCGTGACCTTGATGGTATCGGTGACGGGGACGACGGGGATGGCAGCGCCGGTGCGGCTTGCCGCCTCGATCGCGCGCGAGATCACGCCAGAAGAGACGAAGGGACGCGCGGCGTCGTGGATCAGGACGATGTCGGGCTTGTGTTTTGCGAGAGCTTCGAGGCCTGACAGCACCGAGGCCTGGCGCGTCGCGCCGCCGCTGGCCGGCGCCTCGTGGTTGAGGCCTGCGACCGCTGCCGTGAACATGGCGCCGTCGTCGGGGTTCACCACCGGCTGCACGGCGAAGACGTCAGGGTGGGTGCTGAAGGCTTCCATGGCGCGGTAGATCACGGGCACGCCGCCGATTTCGCGATATTGCTTGGGGCCACCGGCGCCTGCGCGCAGGCCACGTCCGGCCGCGACAAGAACGACTGCAGTGCGCTGTGATTTCGCCATGGGACTCGAATATTTTGTTGCCTGGGGTGATTGACGCATGCCTCTAGCACGGTAGGCCCGCAAAAAAAGGGGTTTCCCTGAATGTGGGACAGCGCATTTTGCTGCGCTGCACTTGAAAGATCTACAGAACTGTCTAAACTGTAGGCATGATGCTTGACTGCACAAGAATTGTGCGCAAGATAAGCCACGGCAGACGCGATGAGGCCCTGCCTACTCAACGGGACCACTGTGACCGGCTCGGCAGGATCAGGCTCTAAGCCGTTGAAAATAGGCGACATCGAGGTCGCAACCTCGGTTTTCCTGGCACCAATGTCGGGCGTAACCGATTCACCCGTTCGCAAGCTCGCCGCCGAGCTGGGAGCGGGTCTCGTCGTATCGGAAATGACTGCCAGCGATGAATTGGCCAAAGGCCACCGCATGTCGCGATTGCGCTGCGAAGCGACCGGCGTAGGGCCGCATGTGGTCCAGCTCGCTGGCTGCGAGGCGCGTTGGATGGCGGAGGGGGCCCGGATCGCCGAGGCCGAGGGCGCCGACATTATCGATATCAACATGGGCTGTCCCGCCCGTCACGTCACCGGCGGTCAGTCCGGCTCGGCCCTGATGCGCGATCTCGATCATGCCCTCAGCTTGATCGAGGCGACCATATCAGCCGTAAAGGTGCCGGTGACGCTGAAGATGCGGCTCGGCTGGGACGACCGCACCCGCAACGCGCCAGAGCTTGCGCGCCGCGCCGAGGCCGCCGGCATCAAGCTCGTGACCGTCCATGGCCGCACCCGCTGCCAGTTCTACAAGGGCGAGGCCGATTGGGAGGCAATCCGCGCGGTGCGCGAGGCCGTCTCCATTCCGCTCGTCGTCAACGGCGACATCACCACTTACGAGAAGGCGCGCGCGGCGCTCCAGGCCTCCGGCGCCGACGCCGTGATGATCGGCCGCGGCGCGCAGGGCCAACCGTGGCTGCCCGGCGAGATCGGCCGACGCCTGAACGGCGGGGCCGCCGAGGCCACACCGTCGCTCGCGACGCAGCTGCATTACGTCCGCACGCTCTATGAGGGCATCTGTGCACTCTACGGCCTGCGCGTCGGCCTGAAGCATGCGCGAAAACATCTCGGCTGGGCACTCGACGTCGCGGCGCAAGCGAGCGGCGCGCCGATCGAGACGTTGAAAGGCTGGCGTCAGAAGATCCTGACCTCCGAGGATTCTGACCTCATCCACCGGTCGCTGCAGGATGCGTTCGATGACTTCGCATGGAGCGCTGCTGCATGACCTCAGCCGCCGACCATCGCCAGCCAGCCGATAGTGACGCAATCCTCGATGCCTTGCCCAATCCCGTTCTGATGATCGGGCCGGACGGCAAGATCGTCGGCGCCAATATCGCGACCGAAGCCTTCTTCGAGATATCGACGCAGTTCCTGAAGCGGCAGTCACTCAAAGAGCTGGTGCCGTTCGGCAGCCCGCTGCTGGCGCTGATCGACCAGGTGCGCTCGTCGAACGCGCCGGTCAACGAATACAAGGTCGATCTGGGCACGCCGCGCATGGGCGGCGACCGCCAGGTCGATCTCCATGTGGCTCCGCTCACCGAGCGGCCCGGCCATATCGTGGTGATGCTGCAGGAGCGCTCCATCGCCGACAAGATGGACCGCCAGCTCACCCATCGCAGCGCCGCGCGCTCGGTGATCGCGCTCGCTGCGATGCTCGCGCACGAGATCAAGAACCCGCTTTCGGGCATCCGCGGCGCAGCGCAGCTGCTGGAGCAGCAGGCCTCGACCGAGGACCGCATGCTGACACGGCTGATCTGCGACGAGGCCGACCGCATCGTGACGCTGGTCGACCGCATGGAGGTGTTCGGCGACGAGCGGCCCGTGGTGCGCGGCCCCGTCAACATCCATTCCGTGCTCGATCACGTGAAGCGGCTGGCGCAGTCGGGCTTTGCCCGCAACATCCGCTTCGTCGAGGATTACGATCCGTCGCTGCCCCCGGTGCTGGCGAACCAGGACCAGCTGATCCAGGTGTTCCTCAATCTGGTGAAGAATGCCGCCGAAGCGCTGATCGACGTGCCCGATGCCGAGATCCAGCTCACCACCGCGTTCCGCCCCGGCGTGCGCCTGTCAGTCCCCGGTCAAAAAACCCGGGTATCCCTGCCGCTGGAATTCTGCGTGAGGGACAATGGACCAGGCGTGCCGGACGATCTTCTGCCCAATCTGTTCGACCCCTTCGTGACCACGAAGCAGACCGGCTCAGGCCTTGGTCTTGCGCTGGTCGCCAAGATCGTCGGCGATCACGGGGGCATCATCGAATGCGAGTCTCAGCCGCGCAAGACCACCTTTCGCGTGCTGATGCCGATGTATTCCACGTCGGTCAAACACGCTGATCACAGCAGTCGCGACGGCTCTGCCGGGAAGTCGTCGTCTGCATCACAGGGCGCAAGATGAGGATTAACGATGCCCGCAGGTAGCATTCTCGTAGCTGATGACGACACCGCCATCCGCACGGTTCTCAACCAGGCACTTTCCCGGGCCGGGTACGAGGTCAGGCTGACCGGCAACGCCGCGACGCTGTGGCGCTGGGTCAGCCAGGGGGAGGGCGATCTCGTCATCACCGACGTGGTGATGCCGGACGAAAACGCCTTCGACCTGTTGCCGCGGATCAAGAAGATGCGGCCGAACTTGCCCGTCATCGTCATGAGTGCGCAAAACACCTTCATGACGGCGATCCGCGCCTCCGAGCGCGGCGCCTATGAATACCTGCCGAAGCCCTTCGACCTGAAGGAGCTGATCGCGATCGTCGGCCGCGCGCTGGCGGAGCCCAAGGAGCGGGTCGCAACGGCCGACGAGGACGGCGAGATGGAGGCGATCCCGCTGGTCGGCCGCTCGCCCGCGATGCAGGAAATCTACCGCGTGCTCGCACGCCTGATGCAGACCGACCTCACCGTGATGATCACGGGCGAGTCCGGCACCGGTAAGGAACTGGTGGCGCGCGCGCTGCATGATTACGGCAAGCGCCGCAACGGGCCGTTCGTCGCGGTCAACATGGCGGCGATCCCGCGCGACCTGATCGAGTCCGAATTGTTCGGCCATGAGCGCGGCGCCTTCACCGGCGCCAACACGCGCGCGTCCGGCCGGTTCGAGCAGGCCGAGGGCGGGACGCTTTTCCTCGACGAAATCGGCGACATGCCGATGGAGGCGCAGACCCGTCTGCTGCGCGTGCTGCAGCAGGGCGAATACACCACGGTCGGCGGCCGCACCCCGATCAAGACCGACGTGCGCATCGTCGCGGCCTCCAACAAGGACCTGCGCGTGCTGATCCAGCAGGGCCTTTTCCGGGAAGACCTGTTCTTCCGCCTCAACGTCGTGCCGCTGCGACTGCCTCCCCTGCGCGAGCGCATCGAGGACTTGCCGGATCTCGTGCGGCACTTCTTCGCGCTCGCGGAGAAGGACGGCTTGCCGCCGAAGAAGCTCGACGCGCTGGCGCTCGAGCGGATGAAGCAGCACCGCTGGCCCGGCAACGTGCGCGAGCTGGAAAATCTCGCCCGTCGTCTCGCGGCCCTCTATCCGCAGGACGTGATCACCGGCTCCGTCATCGACGGCGAGCTGGCGCCGCCCACGGTCAGCCCCGGGGCCGCGGTCCAGCAGGGCGTCGACAATCTCGGCGGCGCGGTGGAAGCCTATCTCTCGTCGCACTTCCAGGGATTCCCGAATGGCGTGCCGCCGCCGGGCCTCTATCACCGCATCCTCAAGGAGATCGAGGTGCCGCTGCTGACGGCCGCGCTGGCCGCCACCCGCGGCAACCAGATCCGCGCGGCCGATCTGCTCGGCCTCAACCGCAACACGCTGCGGAAGAAGATCCGCGATCTCGATATCCAGGTGTACAGGAGCGGGGGGTAAGGCTCTCAGAACGGACGAATGGCTCAGCTCCCCCTACCAGAGCGGAGCTGAGCCTGTCCGGATCGCGCTGGCCCTTGTGGCTGGCGCGGTGAGCAGAAGTCCTGACAGGGCTGAAATGTTCCGCGGGAATATCGCAATTTTGCCGTGGACCGCCGGGCCTGGCGCCGCACCTATCTGATCAGGCGGGCCATGACCGGCTGAATGTTGGCGAATTCCGCCGTCTGCTCCTGCCTGCTGGGGCCGTTGACCAACAGGTCGGAGGCCACAATCAGCAGCAGCACGGCCGATACCATAATGCCCAAAAAAATGCGATCCATGCCGGGTCAAGCCCGAGGGCGCTGATTCCGTTCCGGGGTAAACTCGCAAGAAGCCCATCCCTGTGGATGCGCCCGTCCATTGCGGGAAACACGCCGCGGATTTGTCGCAATTCGGCAACAATGTGGTAGGAATACATCAGTATCCGCCACGCGGACCCCGTTTTCAGCACCCATTGCCGGAATGACCAGCGCAGATACCTCAGCCGCATCCTTTGACTCGGCCCCAGCGGAAGAGCCCCGGCGCTGGTCGGTGCGGCGCTGGCTGGCGCCGTTTGCGGTCGCACTGGCGCTGTTGTCGGCGTTCCTGACGTTCATGGTCCTGACCGGCCTGACGAGCATCGAGCCGACGCCGGAAGTGGTTCGCTCATTCTATCTCATCAATGCGGGCACGATCCTGCTGCTGGTCGGGATCATCGTCCGCGAGCTCTGGCAGCTGATCCTGGCCCGCCGGCGCGGACGAGCGGCGGCACGCCTCCATGTCCAGATCGTCAGCCTGTTCTCGATCGTCGCCGTGCTGCCCGCGGTGCTGGTCGCCGTCGTGGCCAACGTCACGATCGAGCGCGGCCTCGACCGGCTGTTCTCGGGTCCCACCAAGGAAGTCATCCAGAACTCGCTGACGATCGCGCGGGCCTATATGCAGGACCACGCCCAGTTGATCCGCGGCGACATTATCGGCATGGCCAACGATATCGCCCATGCCAGGCCGCTCTACGACCAGGATCGCCGCTCGTTCCGTGAATTGCTGACGTCGAGCGCCGCTTCGCGCAATTTGCCGGGCGCGATGATCATCGACAAGGACACCAACATCCTCGAATCCGCCGACACCGGCATGCGGCTGGCCTATTCGCCGCCGGCGCCTGATTTCCTCAGTAACGTCAACGAGAATGAGCCGGAGATCGCGGTCCTCCCGGATGCGAGTTACGTCGCCGCGGTGATCCGCCTGCGCGCTTTCAGCGACACCTTCCTCTATGTCGCGCGTCCGCTCGATCCGAACGTCGTCGCCCAGCTGAAGCAGACCGAGCTCAGCGTCGCCGAATATGCCCAGATCGAATCGCGCCGGCTCGGGATCCAGGTCGCGTTCGCGCTGATGTTCGCGGTGATCGCGCTGACCATCCTGATGGCCTCCGTGTTGATCGGTCTGAACTTCGCCAACTCGCTGGTCTCGCCGATCCGGCGGCTGATGAACGCGGCCCACACCGTCTCGACCGGCGATCTCCACGTGAAGGTGCCGGTGCATCAGTCGGAAGGCGATCTCGCCCAGCTCGGCGAGACCTTCAACAAGATGACGCAGGAGTTGCGCAGCCAGCGCGACGAGCTCGTCAACGCCAGCGATCTCATCGACAGCCGCCGCCGCTTCATCGAGGCCGTGCTGTCCTCAGCAAGCGCCGGCATCATCGGCGTCGACACCTCGGGCAGCGTGGGCATCCTCAACCGCTCCGCCGAGAAGCTGATCGGGCACTCCGAGGCGGAGACACTCGGCCATCCGCTCTCCGACGTGTTGCCCGAACTCGAGGAGATGATGCAGACGGCGCGGGAAGGGACCCAGCGCCTGGTCCAGGGCCAGATCACGATCACGCGCGACGGACAGGAACGCAATCTGTCGGTCCGTGTCAGCGCCGAGAAGAACCAGCCGCACGACAGCTACATCATCACGCTCGACGACATCACCGAACTCGTCTCGGCGCAGCGTACCTCGGCCTGGGGCGACGTCGCGCGGCGCATCGCCCACGAGATCAAGAACCCGCTGACGCCGATCCAGCTCTCGGCCGAACGCATTCGCCGCAAGTTCGGCAAGGACATCACCGAGACCAAGGACAAGCAGATCTTCGAGCAATGCACCGACACCATCGTGCGCCAGGTCGACGATATCAGGCGGATGGTCGACGAATTCTCGCGCTTCGCGCGGATGCCGAAACCCGTGATGGAAGGCGAGGACGTCGCCGACACCGTGCGGCAGGCGGTGTTCCTGATGAAGGTCGCCCATCCCGAGCTCGATATCGACGCCGAGTTCAAGGATGATCCGCTGCGCGCCCAGTTCGACCGCCGGCTGATCTCGCAGGCGGTGACCAACATCGTCAAGAACGCCACCGAGGCGATCGAGCAGGTCCCGCCGGAGGAGCTCGGCAAGGACGGCGGAAAGGGCCGCATCGACGTCGTGGTGTCGCGGGAAGGCGAGGACGTGCTGATCGACGTCGTCGACAACGGCATCGGCCTGCCCAAGGTCGCGCGCTCGCGGCTGCTGGAGCCCTATGTGACGACACGCGCCAAGGGCACCGGCCTTGGCCTTGCGATCGTCGGTCGCGTGCTGGAAGACCATGGCGGCCGCATCGAGCTGAAGGATGCCTCCGACTTCCGCCAGGGCCAGCGTGGCGCGTGGATGCGGATGCGGTTTGCGATCTCCGGCGAGGCCAAGAAGGCCCAGGGAGCCGCCGAGCAGGCGCCGGCAGCCAAGGACGCGGCCGCGGCGGATCCCCGGCAAACCGCTGCGGATTCCGCCCCGACGCAGGAAACAAAAGTGCCGGCGCCTGAAACCAGAGAGCCGGCTGAAAAGACCAATGATGATTCAACGAAAATCGAAGCCTCGACAGGCAGCTGAAAAGGCAGGCGCGACCCATGGCAAGTGAAATTCTGATTGTCGATGATGAGGCCGATATTCGGGATCTCGTCGCGGGTATTCTCGAAGACGAGGGTTTCGTCACAAGGACCGCGCGCGACAGCGACTCGGCACTCGCCGAGATCGCCAACCGCCGGCCGCATCTGGTGTTCCTCGACATCTGGCTGCAGGGCTCCAAGCTCGACGGCTTGCAGCTGCTGGAGCAGGTCAAGAAGGACAACGCCGACCTTCCGGTCGTCATGATCTCCGGCCACGGCAACATCGAAACCGCGGTCGCCGCGATCAAGCGCGGGGCCTATGATTTCATCGAGAAGCCGTTCAAGGCCGATCGCCTGATCCTGGTCGCCAACCGCGCGCTGGAGAACTCGCGGCTCAAGCGCGAGGTCAAGGAGCTGAAGCAGCTCGCGCCGAGCGCCAGCTCGCTCGTCGGCCGCTCGCCCAGCATGAACCAGCTGCGCCAGACCATCGAGCGCGCGGCGAAGGCCAACAGCCGCATCCTGATCGTCGGCCCCGCCGGCGCCGGCAAGGAATTGACCGCACGCACGCTGCATATGGCTTCGGGCCGCGCCGACGGTCCCTTCGTCGTCATCAACGCAGCAGCGATCACGCCGGAGCGGATGGAGCATGAACTGTTCGGCATCGAGCAGTCCAACGGCGAACATCCGCGCAAGCCCGGCGCGCTCGAAGAGGCCCATGGCGGCACGCTGTTCATCGACGAGATCGCGGACATGCCGCGCGAAACCCAGAACAAGATTCTGCGCGTGCTGGTCGAGCAGTCGTTCCAGCGCGTCGGCGGCACCGCCAAGGTGCAGGTCGACGTGCGCATCATCTCGTCCACCGCGCGCAATCTCGAAGAGGAGATCGCGGCCGGTCGTTTCCGCGAGGACCTCTATCACCGGCTCTCGGTGGTGCCGATTCGCGTGCCTGCACTCTCGGAGCGGCGCGAGGATATCCCCGAACTGATCGACTACTTCATGGAGCAGATCTCGGCCGGCAGCGGTTTGCCCAGGCGGCAGATCGGGCAGGACGCGATGGCGGTGCTGCAATCGCACGTCTGGCCCGGCAATGTGCGTCAGCTCCGCAACAATGTTGAGAGAGTCATGATTCTAGCCGCCGGCGGTCCGGAGGTGATCATCACCGCCGATATGCTGCCGCAGGATGTCGGCTCGATGGTCCCGGCGATGCCGACCAGCAACAATGGCGAGCACATCATGGGACTGCCGCTGCGCGAGGCGCGCGAAGTCTTCGAGCGCGACTATTTGATTGCACAGATCAGCCGTTTCTCAGGAAATATTTCTCGTACGGCCGAGTTTGTTGGCATGGAACGTTCGGCGCTGCACCGAAAATTGAAGGCGCTCGGCGTCGGCTAATGCCCGACGTCGCGCCCAGACCTTGGGGATACCAGAGGAAAAACAACTATTTCCGTAGTTTTTCGGAGAAGACGGACGTCGCCTGCCGCGTGAAGCGGCTTGCCTAATAAGCCGTCCTGTCCTCTAATCGATTGGCGGTTCCTCCGAGGGGGATCTCATGAGGAACGGCAACCGGACGAAGGCCCGATTTTGAAAACGGGGCCGCGACCGGCGCAATAAAAAGAAACTCAAAGCGAGAAAAAAACAATGGCGGCAGACCGCGCACAAAACCTTCAGGACACCTTCCTTAATCACGTTCGCAAAACCAAGACGCCACTGACGATCTTTCTGGTCAACGGAGTGAAGCTCCAGGGCATCGTGACCTGGTTCGACAATTTCTGTTTGCTGCTTCGGCGCGACGGTCATTCGCAGCTCGTCTACAAGCACGCGATCTCGACCATCATGCCGGGCGCTCCGATCCAGCTGTTCGAAGGCGGCGAGGATCAGCCGGCTTGAGAGTGATCTGATTGGACCCCCGGAGTTTCGACGGGGATGCCGACCGTTCGCGGCCGGCAGGGGCTAAGCAGACGGGGCGGGTGCTTGTCATCGGCCCCTATTTGCGCGCGCGCGCGGGAAGTGCCGACGCGCAATCGGAGAGTCATGTTCAGCGCGACGCCGAGGCCAGGCTCGATGAAGCCGCGGGTCTCGCGCGCGCGATCGACCTGGTCATCGCCGATGCCATCATCGCACCGATCAGCCAGATCCGGCCGGCGACCTATATCGGAAAGGGCAAGGTCGAGGAGATCGCCGCGCTCGCCAAGAGCCTCGACGTCGAGCTCGTCGTGATGGATTGCGCGCTTGCGCCGATCCAGCAACGCAATCTCGAGAAGGAATTGCATGCCAAGGTGCTCGACCGCACCGGCTTGATCCTGGAAATCTTCGGCCGCCGCGCCAAGACGAAGGAAGGCTCGCTCCAGGTCGAGCTCGCGCATCTGAATTACCAGCGCTCGCGCCTGGTGCGGTCGTGGACCCATCTCGAGCGCCAGCGCGGCGGTTTCGGTTTCATGGGCGGTCCCGGCGAGACGCAGATCGAAGCCGACCGCCGCCTGATCCAGGAGCGCATCACCAAGCTGGAGGGCGAGCTGAAGAAGGTGCAGGCGACGCGCCGGCTGCACCGCGCCGGCCGCCAGCGCGTGCCGTATCGCGTCGTCGCGCTGGTCGGCTACACCAATGCCGGCAAGTCGACGCTGTTCAACCGCCTGACCCGCGCCGACGTGCAGGCCGCCGATATGCTGTTCGCCACGCTCGATCCGACGCTGCGCGCGCTGACCCTGCCGCATGGCGGCAAGGCGATGCTGTCTGACACCGTCGGCTTCATCTCCAATTTGCCGACCCAGCTCGTCGCCGCCTTCCGCGCCACGCTGGAGGAAGTGCTTGAGGCCGACGTCATCCTGCACGTCCGCGACATCTCGCATGAAGACGCCGAGGCCCAGCAGAGCGACGTCGACGCGGTGCTGCGCCAGCTCGGTATCAATCCAGATGACAGCGGTCGCATCATCGAGGTCTGGAACAAGATCGACCGCTACGAGCCTGACAAGCGCGAAGAGCTTCTGAATATCGCCGCGCGCCGGCCCGAGGATCATCCGGCGATGCTGGTCTCCGCCGTGTCAGGCGAGGGGATCGATGCGCTGCTCGCCGCGATCGAGGAACGCCTCGCCGCCAAACGCACCACGCTCGATCTCTCGATCGACGCCGCCGACGGCGCCGGCATCTCCTGGCTGCACCGCAATTCCGAGGTGCTGGTGAAGGAGCTGCACGACGGCCGTTTTGATATGACCGTGCGGGTGGACGAGACCAAGCGGGATATCGTGGTGAACAGGTTCGACGCGGTGCCGCATCTTGCGACCTAGACGGCGCGGCCCTGCCGCGTGAGTTGCGCAACTTCTTTCTCAACGGACAGCGCAGTTAAGGACGGCCTTGATTGCCTTCCTCTTGTAAAAGCTTGTCCTTCCCCTTCGCCGCATTCCACAGCGTGTCCATCTCCGCCAGCGTCGCCTGTTCCAACGTGCGCCCCTGCGCTTCCAGCGCGCGCTCGATATAGGCAAAGCGCCGTTCGAATTTCGCATTCGTCGCCCGCAACGCGGCCTCCGGATCGGCATCGACATGACGGGCGAGGTTGACGAGCGCGAACATCAGGTCGCCGGTCTCTTCCGCGATCTCGTCCTTGTCGTTGCGATCGAGTGCGGCCTCGATCTCGTCGGCTTCCTCGCGAATCTTTTGCAGCACCGCGCGCGGATCGTTCCAGTCGAAGCCGACGGTGGAGGCCTTGCGCTGCAGCTCCATGGCGCGCGTCAGCGCGGGCTGTCCGGCTTTTACGCCCGAGAGTAGCGATTTTTGCGGTGGCGTTGGCTCCGGCGGGCGGCGTGCGGCGCGTTCGGCCTTCTCTTCGGCCTTGATGCGATCCCAGACTTCCTTGACGTGGGAGGAGGCGAGATTGCCGTCCTTGTCAGCGAAGACGTGCGGATGGCGCCGGATCATTTTTCGGGTGATGGCCTCGACGACGTCGCCGAACGCGAAAGCGTTCTGCTCCGAGGCCATCTGGGCATGGAACACGACCTGCAGCAGGAGGTCGCCGAGCTCCTCGCGGAGATCGTCGAGATCGCCGCGGTCGATGGCGTCGACCACCTCATAGGCTTCCTCGATCGTGTAGGGCGCGATCGTCGAAAAATCCTGCTCGAGGTCCCAGGGGCAGCCGGTCACCGGCGTGCGCAGCGCCGCCATGATCTCGATCAGGCGGGAAATATCGCGGGAAGGGGTCATTGCGGGGCAGTCTCCTGGATCCAAAACCTTATGCCAAAAGCGGGCCTCCGTTCCCAGCGGCACCCTCGGGAACGGGCCGATTTCCACCGATTGGCTGATACGTTCAGCAGTGCTAAAGCGCGGGCCATGAGCGACGCATTTGCTTCACAAACCGCGCTGGTGCTGTTCTCCGGCGGCCAGGATTCCACCACCTGCCTTGCCTGGGCGCTGAGCCGCTTCGCCCGGGTGGAGACGCTGGGGTTCGAGTATGGCCAGCGCCATGCCGTCGAGCTCGACTGCCGCGACCGGCTGTTCGAGGGCATCAAGGGCTTGCGCGCCGATTGGGCCGCAAAGCTCGGCGAGAGCCATACGCTGTCGATCCCGACGCTCTCGGCCGTGTCCGAGACGGCGCTGACGCGCGATGTCGCGATCGCGATGGGTGCTGACGGTCTGCCGAACACTTTTGTGCCCGGCCGCAACTTGGTGTTCCTGACCTTCGCTGCGGCGCTGGCGTATCGGCGCGGCATCACCCACATCGTCGGCGGCATGTGCGAAACCGATTATTCCGGCTATCCCGATTGTCGCGACGACACCATCCGCGCGATGCAATCAGCGCTCTCGCTCGGCATGGCGAGGTCCTTCGAGCTGCATACGCCGCTGATGTGGATCGACAAGGCCGCGACCTGGAAGCTGGCGCATGACCTTGGCGGCGATGCACTGGTCGACCTGATCCGCAAGCAATCGCACACCTGCTATCTCGGCGAACGCGGCGCGCAGCATGACTGGGGCTATGGGTGCGGCGAGTGCCCGGCGTGCAGCCTGCGGGCGAAGGGCTGGCGGGAGTTTGTCGGGAGGCGGTGAGGCAAACTCGGTGTCGTCACCCGCGCAAGCGGGTGATCCAGTATTCCAGAGCCCGTCCTTGAGCCGAAAGGCCGCGGCGTACTGGGTCGCCCGGTCAAGCCGTGCGACGACAGAGGAAAAAATCCGGCCTCTCTCCGCCGTCGTTGCGAGCGAAGCGAAGCAATCCAGAGTCCTTCCGCAGGGGCAGTCTGGATTGCTTCGTCGCACCAGCGCAAAATTGCTTCGCAATTTTGTCGCGGGCTCCTCGCAAGGGAGGAAGCAGCACGCGCTACCCAAAATCCTCCGGCCGAAGCTCAATCGGCTTGCCATGCGGGGTGCGATCGGCGGCATGATCCCAGGCATCGCGATAGCGATGCAGCGTGTCCATCGACGCGACGCCCTTGCGAGCGACGAGGCCCTCCAGCGTGGCAAGCCAGTGCAGATAATAGGTTTCGCCCGTGTCAGGATCGCCGGCGGCTTTCGCGCGCTTGATCTCGTCGGCCAGCGCCGCGGCCCATTCCGGCCAGGTGAAGACGCCGCGCTCGTGCAGGCTCAAGGCCATTGCAAAGGCCTGCGCTTCCCAGGGGGCGCGGAACACCGGGCCGTCGTCGTCGCGCGGAATGCTCGGGATGGCCGCCGTTGCGGCAGCCGCAGCAATGCTGCTCGTCATGCCGGGTCCAGATAGGGCTCGAACGCGTCGATCGAGACCTTCAGGGTCGGATCAGCGCCGGCACCCCAGAGATCGCGGCCCTCGAATACGACCGTGTAGAGCCATTGCGGATCCTCGCCGCGCTCCATCGCGGCCGTATCGGGAAATACATGGCAACCATGGTTCAGCTCGACCACGCCGACATGCCCGCGCACATAGCGCGGCAGCCGCGTATGCGTGGTCGGATGAATGTTTTTCGCGCGGACACGGTCGCCGATGTTGAACTTGGCAGGGGCAGGCGCAGGGCGGGCGAATTTGCCGCGCACCATGACGCGCTCGACATTGGCGAGATCGAACTTGCCGTGCTTGAGCGCTTTGCCGGGCTGCATCGCGCGGCCGGCGGCGACTTCCTCGCGGGTGAGGTAGCCCTTCTCGATCAGCAGCTCCTCGAGGCCGAGGAACCACTTCTTGTAGTAGGAGCTCGAGAGATAGACATGCGGCGGCAGCGTCTCGCGATAGAAACGCGAGGTGTCGATGTTGAACGCGCCGGCTGCGCCCATCGCGCGCACCATCGCCAGCACGCGGGCCTCCCACGCCTCATGAAACATCGGCTCGTTCGGCTCGGGCTCGACCTTGCCGAACCCGTCCATGCCGCCCATGTCGTGCACGCCGTTCAAGACGGCGCTCCGGGCGTCCTGGGAAAGCCGGTTCCGATCATCGAATCGCGGGTGACGAGTTCGGCAAGCTGCTCCTCGCTCCAGCCTTCGGTGCCCGCGGGCCGCATCGGCAGCACCAGGAAGCGCGTCTCGGCGGTGGAATCCCATACCCGGATTTCCGTGTCCTTCGGCAGTGTGACGTCGAATTCGGCGAGCACGCCGCGTGGATCCTTCACCGCGCGCGAACGATAGGGCGACGCCTTGTACCAGACCGGCGGCAGGCCCAGCATTTCCCAGGGGTAACAGGAGCACAGCGTGCACACGACCATGTTGTGACGCTGCGGTGTGTTCTCGACCACGACGAGATGATCGCCGACGCGGCTGACATGGCCGAGCGTGCCGATCGCCTTGCTGCCGTCCTCCAGCAGCGCCTTCTTGAAATCGGCATCAATCCAGGCTTTTGCGACGACGCGGGCGCCGTTATGCGGGCCGATCTTGGTTTCATAGGCCTGGATGATGGCGTCGAGCGCGGCTGGCTCGACGTAGCCTTTTTCGGTCAAGATCGTTTCGAGCGCGCGCACGCGCAACTCGGTTTCCGACAGTTCCGAATGATCATGGTCGTGGTGATGGTGGTCGTGATCTTGGCTCATGGCGGCGAAAGATTAAGCGCAACGATCCTGTCCTGTCGAGCATTCGTTGCGGCGCAGCTGGTCCCATGTTCCTGACGCCTGATGTGCGCTACGATGGAGCAAAAATCGGCTTCGGAGGCGCCCGTGAAAGAGTTCGTCAAGATCGAGAAAGGCCTCGGTCCCGAGGGGCGGATTGCCGTAGTGCGGTTCGATCGTCACGACGGCATCAACGCATTGTCGCCGGAGGCGCTGCGCCAGCTCACCGCGGCGGCACGTAGCTTCGAGGATGATGCGGCGACGTCGGTCGTTGTGCTGACCGGGAATTCGGGCGCGTTCAGCGCCGGCTTCGATTTGAAGGACCCCGAAGGGCGCTCGCGCAAGGAGATGGATATTGGCACGCTGAGGCGGCATCTCAGGCTGGGCCCGCGCCTGACACACGCCTGGCACGAGATGGAGCAGATCACCATCGCCGCGATCGAAGGCTTTTGCATCGGCGGCGGCGTGGCGTTGGCGGTCGCGCTCGACTTCCGCGTCATGGGCCGCGATGCGCATCTGCGCGTGCCCGAGATCGGGCTCGGCATGAACATGAGTTGGCAGAGCATCCCGCGCATGCTGCATCTGATCGGGCCGGCCCGCACCAAGCAGGCCGTGGTCCTGGCCGATGAGCGCATCTCGGCGGACGACGCCTATCAATGGGGCCTGGTCGAGCAGGTGGTCGATCCCGGCCATGCCTTCGATGCCGCCATGGAACTGGCCCGCAAGGTCGCCGCCCAGCCGCCGCTCGCGGTCGCCATGACCAAGCTGACGGTCAACCGGCTCGCGCATGCGCTGGACGATCTCGCCAGTCACATGGACGTCGATCAGTTCGCGCTGGCGAGCCTCAGCGAAGACCACAGGGAGGGCGTCGAAGCGTTCCTGACTCGGCGCAAGGCTAAGTTCAGAGGAAGGTAGCCAACGGATTCCTTACCGCCTTGAGCAGGAGAGGCGCGGCTATTGAATCGCCGGCGCGCGGCAACGGCTCGGTCAATGGGTCAACCAGCCCGGAGACTGCCCCGTGGCAAAGGAATTTTCTTCCCGTGAGGCGGATTGGGAAAACTTCGCCCAACGCCTCGCAAATATCTGAAATTGCGCAGACGGCCGGAAAAGGCGATATGTTGCAGCGCAGCGTCGCCGGCGCCTGCCATTGTTCCACCTTCTGCCGTTTGGAACGACCTTGACCTTGTGCGCCTGTCGGGCGGGCGAGCTAAACATCGTGCATGAAAGCCGCTTCCATGAATGCGCAGCCATCGCTGGTGGTCGGAGACCCGATCGAAATCCTGGACGCCGCGGCCAAGCCGGATGCCATGGTCCGTTTCGAGAACATCTCGAAAACCTATCCGGCTTATCGCGGCAAGCCCGGTGTCGTTGCGCTGCGAGGCATCGATTTCGCCATCGCGCGAGGCTCCATCACCGGCGTGATCGGCCGCTCCGGCGCCGGCAAGTCGAGCCTGGTCCGCCTCATCAACGGGCTTGAGAAGCCGACCGCCGGCCGCGTCGTCGTCGACGCCAGAGACATCTCGGCGCTAACGGGGCGCGACTTGCGGCTGGCGCAGCGCTCGATCGGGATGATCTTCCAGCATTTCAACCTGCTGTCGTCGCGCACTGCCGCCGACAACATCGCGCTGCCGCTGGAGATCGCCGGCTGGTCCAAGGCCGACATCCGCGCCCGCGTGAGCGAGCTGCTTGCGCTGGTCGGCATCGCAGACAAGCACGATCGGTACCCGTCAGAACTCTCCGGCGGCCAGAAGCAGCGTGTCGGCATCGCCCGCGCGCTGGCGACGCGGCCGGATGTGCTGCTCTCGGACGAGGCGACCTCCGCGCTCGATCCGCAGACCACGCGTGCGATCCTTGACCTGCTTGCGAATATCAACCGCGAGCTCGGCGTGACCATCGTGCTGATCACCCACGAAATGTCCGTGGTGCGTCAGCTCGCCAAGGAAGTCGTCGTGCTCGATGCCGGTCACGTCGTCGAGCGCGGCCACGTCGCCGACATCTTCACCCATCCCAAGCATCCGATCACGCAGTCTTTCCTGGCCGAGGTCACAGGCGACAGCCTTCCGGTCTCGCTGGCCGGTCGCATCGTGCAGGAGCCCGGCGGCCACGCCGTGATCCGCGTCCAGGTGCGCGGAGCAGGGGCCGGCGCCACGCTGATCGCGCGGCTTGCCCGCGAGCTCGGCCTCGACGTCTCGCTGCTGTCGGCCCGCATCGACGAGATCGGCGGCCAGCATGTCGGCTCGCTGGTGCTCGGCATTCCCGGCGGCGAGGGCGCCGCGGCGCGCACGCTGGCATGGCTCTCACAATTTCAGATCTCGGCGGAGCGTCTCGGCTATGTCGCCTGAACTCATCAAACTGATCATCCAGGCCACCTTCGAAAGCCTGTACATGGTCGGCATCGCGGCGCTGATCGGCACCGCGTTCGGCCTGCCGCTCGGCGTGTTCCTCGCCACCAGCCGGAAGGGCGAGCTGTTCGCGGCGCCCACCGTCAATCGCGTGCTGGGCATCGTCGTCAATGCGACGCGTTCGACGCCCTTCATCATCCTGGTCGTCGCCATCATTCCGTTCACCCGAATGGTCGCCGGCACGTCGATCGGGTCGACGGCCGCCATCGTGCCATTGACCATCGCCTCCGCACCTTTCATCGCGCGTCTCGTCGAAGGTGCGATCCGCGAGGTCGACGGCGGCCTGATCGAGACCGCATCCTCGTTTGGGGCCTCGCCGGTCCAGATCGTGTTCAAGGTGCTGATCCCCGAGGCGCTGCCCGGCCTGCTGCTGGCGCTGACGCTCGCGGTCGTCAGCCTGCTCGGCTATTCCGCCATGGTCGGCGCCGTTGGAGGCGGGGGCTTAGGCGATCTCGGCATCCGTTACGGCTATCAGCGCTTCATGCCTGAGATGATGCTGGCGGTGGTCGTCGTGCTGATCGCACTGGTGCAACTCGTGCAGAGTGCCGGCGATTATCTGGCGCGCCGGGTCAACCGGCGGCTGCGTCACCGCTGATCGACCTCACGCCGCCGGCCAGCCCGCGCCGCAGCGTCTCCTGAGGGAGCCCGGAAGGAGACCGGATGCGGCGTTCTCCAGTCGACCGCTTCTACCGAATGGCCGATCCAGAACCGGCCGTCGCCACATCACCGACATGCGTTGACGCGAGCGCCAATGAAACCCGCGGAGCGGGGTATTTGGAGCCACGGATCTGGTTGCTTCAAAATCCACATGGACACATCCGTTGTCGGGGCAAGGCAGAAATGACACCCGGCGTGCAAAGTAGAAATGTCACCCGAACTGACAGCAACCGGGGCGCATGGACGTTATTTTTGGCCTGAAGACGCGCCTGCGCTCGTTAGAAATGTCACCAGGAAATCGGTGAGGAGGGCGCGCGGACGCGGAGCTGGCCGGGGTTGCGCAGCGGCCGCGCGACCGGATGGTACGCCCTGGAAGGTCAGGTTGGCTTGAACATGTGCCGCTCGGCCTGGCCTCGACGGCGTGGCGCCTTGGCTGAGCGCGACATGTCCAGCTGCTTCTGCTGCTCGGCAATGTAGGCCAAGACCTCGCCCAGCCGCTTGTTCTCGACGATCGCCGCCTGATTGACCTTCTGCAGCTTGTCGAACGTTCGGTAGGGCAAATCCCGCCCGTTGTGCCGGATCGCCAGATGGCCATCCGGATAGTCGATGATCGTGACGCGCTGGCGGGCAAGCCGCCGCGTGACCTCGTTGTTCTCGAGCATGAACAGGATCTTGTCGTACTGAATCGTCAGATTGTTCGTCAGCGTGCGCTCTTCCTTCCAGGCAAAGACGTCGCTCAGCGGCGCCAGGTCCTCACCGGGGCGATGGGCATCCTGGTCCGACTTCGCAGTCTTGCCAAAGCGAGCATTGTAGCTCGCCATAAACGCCGGCAGGAACGCGTTGCCGGCCGCGATCGTCGAGATCCCGGCAAGCCGCATCTCCTTCACCAGACGATCCTGCAGCGTTCCGAATGAGCGCTCCACCCGACCTTTGGCCTGAGGGGAGTTGGCACAGATGATATCGATGTTGAGTTCGCTCAGAGCGCGGCCGAATTGCGTCATCCCGTTGCCACCGGCCGCCTCGCGATGGTTGACCCGGAAGATCGAGTGCTTGTCCGAGTAAAACGCAACCGGGCGGCCATAACGCTCCACATAGACCCTGGTCTCGCGCAGATAATCCAGCGTCGATTCCGAAGGTACGAACGCCGCATGCAGAATCTGGCTGGTCGCATCGTCGATATAGGCCAGCAGCGAGCACTCCGGGCCACGTCCTTCGAACCAGTAATGCTTCGAACCGTCGATCTGGATCAGCTCACCAGTCCGTTCACGCCGGTTGCGCGGCTGATGCACCGAGGGCAGGCGGCGCTTCCGATCAATCCATAGCCCGTCCGCCAACATCCACTTGCGCAGCGTCTCCCGCGACACCAGGCAGGCGTGGTTCTCTTTGAGCTTCTCTGCCGCCAGCGTCGGGCCGAAATCCGCATAACGCGCCTTCACCAGCGACATCGTCAGCTCGCGCACCTGCGCCGGCATCCGGTTGTTGCTGGGCTTGCCACGACGCTTGGAGGCCAAGCTTGCCGCTCCATGCTCGCGGAGCGAACGGAGCAGCCGGAACACCTGTCGCCGTTGCAACTGAAGCACCGTGGCGGCTTCTGACACCCGCAATCGCCCGGCTTGTACCTCCATCAAAATATTGAGCCGCGAAAACTCCTTGTCGCTCATAGACACCACCACGATTGCCGTCCCCCGCAACTGCATTCCAACCGCGGAGTGCCATCTCAACTTTGCGGAGGGGTGTCATCTCTATATTGCGCTTACATCCGTAATTCGCATAAGGTATATTATGGAATATATTTATATTCAATTCGATCAATTATTTAGCTGGAATTGCTGCCATGGCGCTTTCGCTCAAGCGCCATATCCAGCTCCGGGCTCGCCGGACGCCCCAGCCCTTGACGGCTACTGTGCATGGGGTTGTTTTTCAGATTTGGATCGGATCGAGGCCTCCGAAAGCCGATATTGCCGCGACCTTGTCCGGCTGCAATAAGCGAGCTTCGCGAGATCGCAGATGACCTTCGAGCCGTCGGTCCGTATAGGTTTGCATCTCACAACAAGAACAAACTTTCGAGGAAGCAGACCCATGAGTTTCTCCCGCCGCACGCTTCTCAAGGCCTCCGCCGCGACCGCCGTCTTTGGTGGCTTCAGCGCGCCCCATGTGGCCCGTGCCCAGGCTGCCGAGTTCTCGTACAAATACGCCAACAACCTGCCGGACAGCCATCCGCTCAACGTGCGCGCCAAGGAGATGGCCGCGGCCATCAAGAGCGAGACCAACGGCAAGTTCGACCTCCAGATCTTCCCGAACAACCAGCTTGGGTCCGACACCGACATGCTGAGCCAGATCCGCTCCGGCGGCGTCGAGTTCTTCACGCTGTCGGGCCTGATCCTGTCGACCCTGGTGCCGGCGGCCTCCATCAACGGCATCGGCTTCGCGTTTCCGGACTACGACACCGTCTGGAAGGCCATGGACGGCGATCTCGGCGCCCATGTCCGTGGCGAGATCCGGAAGGCCGGCCTCGAGGTGATGGACAGGATCTGGGACAACGGATTCCGGCAAACCACGTCGTCGACCAAGCCGATCACCGGTCCGGACGATTTCAAGGGCTTCAAGATCCGCGTGCCGGTGTCGCCGCTGTGGACCTCGATGTTCAAGGCGTTCGAGGCCGCGCCCGCCTCGATCAATTTCGCCGAAGTCTATTCCGCGCTCCAGACCAAGATCGTCGAGGGGCAGGAAAACCCGCTGGCCATCATCTCGACCGCGAAGCTCTACGAGGTGCAGAAGTTCTGCTCGCTGACCAACCACATGTGGGACGGCTTCTGGTTCCTGGCCAATCGCCGCGCCTGGGAAAAGCTGCCGGAGGACGTGCGCGCGATCGTCGCCAGGAACATCAATGCCGCCGCGGTCAAAGAGCGTGAGGATACCGCCAAGCTGAACGCCGGTCTCCAGCAGGAGCTCGCAACCAAGGGCCTGGCGTTCAACCAGCCCAGCATCGCGCCGTTCCGCGACAAGCTGAGGGCTGCAGGCTTCTATGCGGAGTGGAAGGGCAAATACGGCGAGCAGGCCTGGGACCTGCTGGAAAAGGCCGTCGGCAAGCTGTCGTAACGCATTGGGGCCGTCATGGCTCATATCGAAGTCGAGGCGAACGGAGTGGCGGGCGAGGCGACTGTTGAGTCCCCTCGCCGACCTTCGCTGATTGCGTCGCTCGAGCGCGTCCTCGGCTTTGCCGTTGAAATCCCGGCGGCGATCCTGGTGGTCGCCGAAATCGGGATCCTGTTTGCGGGCGTCGTCGCGCGCTACGGCTTGCACCGGCCGCTGATCTGGTCGGACGAGCTCGCCTCGATCCTGTTCCTGTGGCTGGCCATGCTGGGCGCAGCGGTGGCGTTCCGCCGTTCAGAGCACATGCGCATGACCGCGCTCGTCGGAAGCGCAGGCCCGGCGGTGCGCGCCTATCTCGATCTGTTCGCGATCTGCGCGGCGCTGGCGTTCCTCGCGCTGATCGTGTGGCCGTCCTGGGACTATGCGTACGAGGAAAGCTACATCACCACGCCGGCACTTCAGATCTCGAACATCTGGCGCGCCGCCGCGCTGCCGGCCGGCATCTGCCTGATGGCGGTGTTCGCCCTGCTGCGGCTGCTGCGCGCGGCGGACTACCGGATGGTCGCGGCCGCCATGCTGTCCGTTGCCGTCGTGATCGGCCTGTTCTGGCTGGCAGAGCCCTCGTTGCGGCCGCTTGGCAATCTCAACCTCGTCATCTTCTTCGTCGGCGTCGCCGGCTTCTGCGTCTTTGCCGGCGTTCCCATTGCATTCGGCTTTGGCCTCGCAATCTTCGGCTATCTGGCGCTGACCACCCGCACGCCGGTCGTGGTGCTGGTCGGGCGGATGGACGAGGGCATGAGCCATCTCATCCTGCTCTCGGTGCCGCTATTCGTGTTCCTGGGATTGCTGATCGAGATGACCGGCATGGCGCGGGCCATGGTGTCGTTCCTGGCGAGCCTGCTTGGCCATGTCCGTGGCGGCCTGCATTACGTGCTGGTCGGCGCGATGTATCTGGTCTCCGGCATATCAGGCGCCAAGGCCGCCGACATGGCCGCGGTCGCGCCCGTGTTGTTCCCCGAGATGAAGCAGCGCGGCGCCCGGCCCGGAGATCTCGTCGCGCTGCTTGCGGCCACCGGTGCCCAGACCGAGACCATTCCGCCGAGCCTCGTGCTGATCACGATCGGATCGGTCACCGGCGTCTCGATCGCGGCGCTTTTCACTGGCGGACTCCTGCCCGGCGTCGTGCTCGCGATCACCCTCTGCACGCTGGTGTGGTGGCGCTATCGTGGCGAGGACATGAGCCATGTCCGCCGCGCGACCGCGGCCGAAATCGGCAAGACCTTCGTCATCGCCCTGCCCGCGCTCGCGCTGCCGTTCGTGATCCGCTACGCCGTGGTCGAGGGCATCGCGACCGCTACCGAAGTCTCGACGATCGGCATCGTCTATGGTGCGCTGGTCGGTCTTCTCGTCTACCGCCGCTTCGACTGGCGGCGGCTGTTTCCAATGCTGGTCGAGACCGCAGCGCTGTCGGGTGCGATCCTGCTGATCATCGGCACGGCCACCGGCATGGCCTGGGGCCTGACGCAGTCGGGCTTCTCGCGCTCGCTGGCATCCGCCATGACCGGATTGCCGGGCGGAGCCGCGACCTTCATCGCCGTGTCCATCCTGGCTTTCACGGTGCTCGGCAGCGTGCTGGAAGGCATCCCCGCGATCGTGCTGTTCGGGCCGCTGCTGTTTCCGATCGCGCGCCTCGTCGGCGTGCACGAGGTGCACTACGCCATGATCATCATTCTGGCGATGGGTATCGGCCTATTCGCCCCGCCATTCGGAGTCGGCTATTATGCCGCCTGCGCCATCGGAAGGGTCGATCCAGCCGAGGGCATCAGGCCGATCTGGGGTTATCTGCTGGCGCTGATGCTGGGATTGATCGTCGTCGCGGTCTTCCCCTGGATATCGATCGGATTCCTGTAACCCGCGCGACGTGAAGGAGGGGTCGATGAGCGACCGGCACAACCAGTACAATATCGGCCTCGACAAAACCCCCGCCAATTACGTGCCGCTGTCGCCGCTCAGCTTCCTCGCACGCAGCGCTGCCGTCTATCCCGATCACATCAGCACGGTCTATGAGGCGCGCAGCTTCACCTGGGCCCAGACGCATGAGCGCTGCAAGCGCTTTGCCTCCTGGCTCGCCGGCAAAGGCGTCGGCGTCGGCGATACTGTTGCTGTGATGCTGCCCAACATCCCAGCGATGAACGAGGCGCACTTTGCCGTTCCGATGACGGGCGCCGTGCTCAACGCGCTCAACATCCGCCTCGATGCGCCCTCGATCGCATTTCAGCTCGATCATGGCGGCGCGAAAATCATTCTGGTCGACCCCGAATTCTCGCGCGTGATCACCGATGCGCTCGCGCAAATGAGCGGCCCGAAGCCTTTCGTGATCGACGTCGACGATGCCGCCTTCACGGGCGGCAAGCGCATCGGCGAGATCGAATACGAAGCCGCCGTCGCGCAAGGCGATCCGAACTTCACGGCGATCCCGCCGCAAGACGAATGGGATGCGATCGCACTGAGCTACACTTCAGGCACAACAGGCAATCCCAAGGGCGTCGTCACCCATCATCGCGGCGCCTACCTCAACGCCGTCAGCAACATCCTCGCCGGCAATCTCGGTCAGCATCCGGTCTATCTCTGGACGTTGCCGATGTTCCATTGCAATGGCTGGTGCTTTCCCTGGACCCTTGCGGCCGCCGCCGGCATCAATGTCTGCCTGCGCAAGATCGAGCCGACCAAAATCTTCGAGCTGATCAGGCAGCACGGCGTCACCCACATGTGTGGCGCGCCGATCGTCTACAACACGCTGATCAATGCGCCCGATGCGCCGAACGGCGACGCTGCACCCCGCGTCGTCGGGCTGATCGCCGGCGCCGCACCGCCGGTCGCCGTGCTCGAAGGGGCGGAGAGCATCGGCATCAAGCTCACGCATGTGTATGGCCTCACCGAGGTCTACGGCCCCGCTTCCGTCTGTGCCGAGCAGCCCGGCTGGGACGATCTCCCCGCCGCGGAGCGCGCGCGCATGAAGCGGCGGCAGGGCGTGCCCTACCCGCTCGAGGAAGCTGTCACCGTCATCAATCCGCAAACCATGCACGAGGTGCCGCGCGACGGCGAAACCATCGGCGAGGTGATGTTCCGCGGCAACATCGTGATGAAGGGGTATCTGAAGAACGAGAAGGCCACGAAGGAAGCGTTCGAGGGCGGCTGGTTTCACACCGGCGACCTTGGCGTGCTTGACGAGCACGGCTACGTCACGATCAAGGATCGCTCCAAGGACATCATCATCTCCGGCGGCGAGAACATTTCCTCCGTCGAGGTCGAGGACATTCTCTACAAGCACCCGGCCGTGCTGTTCGCGGCCGTCGTCGCCAAGCCCGATCCGAAATGGGGCGAAGTGCCCTGTGCTTTCGTCGAGCTCAAGGACGGCGCCAGCGCGACCGAGGCCGACATCATCGCGTTCTGCCGCACGCAGATGAGCGGCTTCAAGACGCCGAAGGCCGTCGTGTTCGGACCGATTCCGAAGACATCGACGGGAAAGATCCAGAAATTCCTGCTGCGCAATGAGGTCGGTTCGACCAAGGCGATTACTGCCTGAGTTGAACGCGCACCTAATTTAGTGCGTCTCCAGCCGCATCCCGTCGTAAGCCGGCACCACGCCCGCGGGCAGCGTCTGCCGGATCACCTCGTAATCGACGTCGGCCGTCATGTTGGTGATGACGGCGCGCTTCGGCTTGAAGCGTTCGATCCAGGACAGCGCGTCGTTGATGCTGAAATGGCTGACATGCTGGGTGTAGCGCAGGCCGTCTACGATCCAGAGATCGAGGTTTTCCAGGGCACCCCAGCTCTCGCGCGGGATGTCGTTGAGGTCGGGCGTGTAGGCGGCGTTGCCAATGCGATAGCCGAGCGCGGGGATCTGGCCGTGCTGGACCAGGAAGGCGGTCATGGTCACGTCCCCGCCCTTGCCGATAACGATTTGGCTCCCGCCGGCCTCGATCGAATGCCGCGTCAGGATCGGCGGATAGTCGCTGCCCTCCGGCGAGATGAAGCAGTAGGAGAACCGCGCCATGATGTCCTTCGCAGTCGACTGATTGAAATAGGTCGGAATGCGCTTGCGCATGTGGAGAACGACGGAGCGCAGATCGTCCATGCCATGGGTCTGGTCCGCATGCTCATGGGTCAGGAACACCGCGTCGATGTGGTCGACATTGGTATCGATGAGTTGCTCGCGCAGATCCGGCGAGGTATCGATCACAATGCGCGTGGTGCCGTGGCTTGACGTTTTCTCGACCAGCAGCGAGCAGCGGCGGCGGCGGTTCTTGGGATTGCTGGGATCGCAGGCGCCCCAGCCGAGCGCCGGGCGCGGCACGCCGGCGGAGGAGCCGCAGCCCAGGATCGTCAGCGTCAGTGTCATGCGGCTCCCAATCTCAAGCTTTCACCTTGGAGAACAGGCGGAAGAAGTTTTCGCTGGTCTGGCGTGAGATTTCGTCAAACGACACGCCGCGCGTCTCGGCCAGCACCTTGGCGACCTCGACCACATAGGCCGGCTCGTTGCGCTTGCCACGGAACTTGCCCGGCGCAAGATAGGGCGAGTCGGTTTCAACCAGAATACGGTCGGGCGGCAGCTCAGCCGCGAGCGCACGCAAGGTGTCCGACTTCTTGAAGGTCAGGATGCCCGTGAAGCCGATGTACAGCCCGAGCGATACCGCCTTCAGCGCCAGCTCGCGCCCGCCCGTGTAACAATGCAGCACGGCGCGAAACGATCCCTTGGCCGCCTCCTCTTCGAGGATGCGGGCGCAGTCCTCATCCGCTTCGCGGGTGTGGATCACCAGCGGCAGGCCCGTGGCGCGCGCGGCGGCAATATGAGCACGAAAGCCCCTCGCCTGCGCTTCCGGCGAGCCGTCGTCGTAGAAATAGTCGAGCCCGGCCTCGCCGAGCGCGACGACCTTGGGATGCTGCGTCAGGGCGATCAGCTCGTCCGCCGAAATGCCGTCTTCCTCATCCGCGTTGTGCGGATGGGTCCCGACCGAGCAATAGACGTCGTCATAACGCCCGGAGATGGCGAGAAGCTGATCGAGCTTTCGCACCCGCGTCGAGATCGTGACCATGCGGCCGATCCCGGCCGTGCGGGCGCGCGATACGATCCCGTCGAGGTCTTCCGCAAACTCCGGAAAATCCAGATGACAGTGACTGTCGACCAGCATCGTTATGTCCGCCTCAGGCCGCGGGCTCGATGTAGCGCGGGAACGCCGGCGTCGGCGCCGGCAGCATCGAGCCGGGCGCGATCCGCTTGTCACCGCCGAGCATCGCGAAGTTGCGCTCTCCTTCGGGGATGGCGAGGCTGTCGAGCAGGAGGCTGGAAGCAGTCGGCATTGCCGGCTGAGCCAGAATCGCGATCTGCCGGACGACTTCGGCGGTGACGTAGAGCACCGTCTTCTGCCTGACAGGATCGGTCTTGGCGAGCGCCCACGGCGCCTCGCCCGCGAAATAGCGGTTGGCTTCCGCAACAACGGCCCATACGGCGTTGAGCCATTGATGGATCTGCTGCGTGGCCATCGCCTCGCGCGACGCTCCGACCATTCCGTCGGCCATCGCCAAAATCGCTTTGTCGTTGTCGCTGAACGCGCTGGGCTCGGGCAGCACGCCACCGAGCTGCTTTGCAATCATCGACAGCGAGCGCTGAGCGAGGTTGCCGAGATCGTTGGCGAGATCGGCGTTGATGCGCGCCACGATGGCTTCATGGTTGTAGTTGCCGTCCTGGCCGAACGGCACCTCGCGCAGGAAGAAATAGCGCATCTGATCGACGCCATACTGGTCGGCGAGATTGAAGGGATCGACGACGTTGCCGACCGATTTCGACATCTTCTCGCCCCTGTTGAACAGGAAGCCATGGGCATAGACGCGCTTCGGCAGCGGGAGCCCGGCCGATAGCAGGAAGGCCGGCCAGTACACCGCGTGGAAGCGGATGATGTCCTTGCCGATGATGTGCACATCCGCCGGCCAGTAGCGCCAGTTCTTGTCAGTCTCGTCGGGGAAGCCGACGCCGGTGATGTAGTTGGTGAGCGCGTCGACCCACACATACATCACGTGTTCTTCGTCGCCGGGCACTTTGACGCCCCAGTCGAACGTCGTGCGCGAGATCGAGAGATCGCGCAGGCCGCTCTTGACGAAGCTCATCACCTCGTTCTTGCGGGAGTCCGGCCCGATGAAATCGGGCTGATCCGCATAGAGCTTCAGCAGCTTGTCCTGGTAGGCCGAGAGGCGGAAGAAATAGCTCTTCTCCTCGACCCATTCGACCGGCGTGCCCTGCGGCCCGAGCCGTACGCCGTCCTCGTTCAGGCACGTCTCTTCCTCGGCGTAGTAGGCCTCGTCGCGCACCGAGTACCAGCCGGAATAGGTGTCGGCGTAGATGTCGCCGTTCGCTTCCATACGACGCCAGATCTCCTGGCTGGAGCGATGGTGTTGCTCCTCGGTGGTGCGGATGAAGCGGTCGAACGACACGTTGAGCCGCTCGTCCATCTCCTTGAAGCGTCCGGCGTTACGGGACGCCAGCGCGGAGGGAGTCACACCCTCGTTCTGCGCGGTCTGGACCATCTTCAGACCGTGCTCGTCGGTGCCGGTCAGGAAGAACACGTCCTTGCCGTCGAGCCGCGCAAAGCGCGCCAGCACGTCGGCGGAGATTGCCTCATAGGCGTGGCCGATATGCGGGACCCCATTGGGATAGGCGATCGCGGTGGAGATGTAGAAGACGTTGTCGCGCGCGGGGGCGGCAACGGCCTTTGGCGCAGGCGGCGCTTTGGGTTTTGCTGCCTTGGTATTCGAGACTTTGGGCTTCGATACCTCGGGCTTGGAGACCACGGGGGGCACGGCCTTCGACGTCTTGGCAACAGCAGCTGGGCGCGGCGGTTACGGCAGATGCGGTCACCTTCGCCCTCTTGGCTGCCTTGTTCGATGGAGCTTTGGCGGACTTTTTTGCGACCTTCGTCGTGGCGGCCTTCTTGGCGACGGCCTGCTTCTTCGCGGCTTTCTTGCCCGCCTTCTTTGCACTCTTCGCGGCGGTCTTCTTCACGCCTTTCTTGGCAGAGGCCCGTTTGGTCTTCTTGACCTTCTTGGCAGCCTTGCGGCCGAGTGCCTTTGTCGACTTTTTCGCGGCGTTGTTCGCAGCCTTCTTGCTACCCTTGGCCTTGGCCGTTTTCTTAGCTCGTGCTGCCACGACGAATTCCTCTACCGGATTCTCGAAATTTGGAAACGAAATTGCGTTGTTTGCGCATGATCTTTTCGGAAAACCGCTCCGCACTTTTCCGGATCATGCTCTAGCGCGTTGCGTCCGCCAGCCAGCCGAACACCGAAAAAACCAAGGGCTTTCGCTCCAGATTGTAGGTTTCAGTGTCGCGCGCGGCGCGGACGATCTTTTCCCATACCTGGGCTAGCCGCGCAAGGCGCGGCAGGTTCTGGTTGGCATTGGCTTCGTTCGCATGCAGGCTTTCCGCGATCCAGCGATCGATGCCATCGATGAACGCCGCAAGCGCGACCCGGTCGTTGGTGGGAAGCGAATCGCCAAGCGTATGCAGCTCCCGCGGATCGAGCTGCGGCAGGCGCGCCAGCAGCGCCGCCGTGCGCTGCTGGAGCTTGAGCGCGTCGCCGCCGAGCAGCGTCAGCGCGCGCGCGACGCTGCCTTCGGAGGCCTCTGCGGCCTCGCGTAGCGCCTGATCCGTCGGCGCAAGGTCGCCGGCCGCAGCCGCCGCTCCGATCACCTCGTCGATTGTGAGCGAACGCAGGCGCAGCTTGCGACAGCGCGACTGGATCGTGGCGAGCACACGTGCCGGTGCGTGGCTCACCAGGAGGAACAGCGATTGCTGCGGCGGCTCCTCCAGGATCTTCAGCAACGCGTTCGCCGCATTGGGATTGAGCTCGTCGACGGTGTCGACGATGCAGACGCGCCAGCCTTCAGCCGCCGCCGTCGAGCCGAAGAACGAAATGGTCTCGCGCGTCTCGTCGACGGTGATGACGGTACGCATCACGCCGCGGTCATTCGCGGTACGCTCCAACGTTAGCAACCCGCCATGCGAGCTCGCTGCAACCTGCCGCGCCACGGCATCGTCAGGATCGATCGCGAGGTCTTCGGCGCCCTGCACGGCGGGAGCCTGCGGCTCTCCGTGGGCGAGCACGAACCGCGCCATCCGGTAGGCCAGCGTCGCCTTGCCGATTCCTTGCGGTCCGCCAATCAGCCAGGCGTGCGGAATGCGCCCGCTGCGATAAGCCGTCAGCAGCGCGGTCTCGGCCTCGCGGTGGCCAAACAGCAAGCTGGTCTCGCGCGGATGTGGAATCGCGCTCTCGCGCTCGACGTGACGCCGGCTCATGCCGAGACCACCGATGCTGAGGTCGCCAGGAGGCGGTCGCGCAGCGCAGTCCACACCCGCCCGGCGACCGTGTCCGGGTCGGAATTGGCGTCGATCAGAACGCAGCGCGAAGGATCATCCGCCGCAATCTTGCGATAGGCCTCGCGCAGACCCTGATGGAAGGCGAGCTGCTCGCCCTCAAATCTGTCAGGCGTGCCACTGCCCCGCCGCGCCGCCGCGCGTGCCAGGCCGATTTCAACAGGCAAATCGAGGATGATGGTGAGATCAGGCTTGAGATCACCGATCGTGACCCGCTGCATCGCATTGATCAGCGCGGTGGGCACGCTGCCGAGGCTGCCCTGATAGGCCCGGGTCGAGTCGGCGAAGCGGTCGCACAGGACCCAGATGCCCCGGTTGAGCGCAGGCTGGATCACGGTGCGGACATGGTCGTCGCGCGCGGCCGCAAACAGCAGCGTCTCCGCTTCGGGCCCGAGCAGCTTGCCCATGCCCGACAGCACCAGATGCCGCATGATCTCTGCGCCCGGCGAGCCGCCCGGCTCGCGCGTGACGAGGATGCGCATCCTTGCCGCCTTGAGACGATCGGCGAGTTTCTTGATCTGGGTCGACTTGCCCGTCCCCTCGCCGCCTTCAAAGGTGACGAAGCGCCCGCGTCCGGACGGCCATGTTACCGCGCTTTCACTCATGATCAGAGCTTCTCGGCGCCTGCGCGGAACATGCCGATGACGAGCTCGCTGGCGCCATCGATCGCGCGCCGCATGGTCGAGCCGGTGCCAATAGCCTCGGCCGCGTAGACCGGCGTCTCGACGGCGATATTGCCGCTGCGCCAGACCTTGGCCACGCCGACCTGCTGGCCCGCCTGGACCGGCGCGCGCACCGGGCCGTTATAGACAACGCGCGCGATCAGCTTGTCGCCGCCGCTCTTGTGCACCATCACCTTCACCGGCTCTTTCGCAATCAGCTTCACCGAGCGGCTGTCGCCGCCAAAGACCTTGGCGTAACCGAGGGGCTGGTCAGCTGCGATCAGCGTGCGGGTCTCGAAATTGCGAAAGCCCCATTCCAGCATCTTCTTGGCTTCGGTGGCGCGGTCTTCGGAGTCTTCCAGGCCGTTGACGACGACGATCAATCGGGTGCCGTTCTGCACGGCCGAGCCGACCATGCCGTAGCCGCCCTCCTTGGTGTAGCCGGTCTTTAGCCCGTCTGCTCCTTCCATCGAATTGAGCAGCGGATTGCGGTTGGGCTGGCGGATCTTGTTCCAGGTGAACTCCTTTTCGCCGAACAGTTTATAGAATTCGGGAAAGTCCAGGATGATGTGCCGGGCAAGCATGCCGAGCTCACGCACCGTCATCTTGTTGCCGGGGTCGGGCAAGCCGTTGGAATTGGCAAAGGTCGATTTGGTCATGCCGAGCTCCCGGGCGCGCTTGGTCATGAAATCGGCGGCAAAAATCTTCTCGCTGCCGGCAATGCCTTCTGCGAGCGCTATGCAGGCGTCGTTGCCGCTCTGGATGATGGCACCGTGCAGGAGGTCATCGACCGAGACCTTGCTGTTGATGGCAGCGAACATGGTCGAGGTGCCGGAAGGGGCGCCGCCCTTGCGCCAGGCATTCTCGCTGATCCGGTATTCGTCGGTCAGCTTGACGTCGCCCTTCTTGATCGCGTTGAACACGACCTCGGCGGTCACCAGCTTCATCATGCTGGAGGGTGCGCGCAGCTCGTCGGCGTTCTTCTCGAACAGCACGCTGCCGCTCGAAGCCTCGATCAGGATCGCGGTGGGGGCATCGCCGTCGAAGCCGGTATCCTCGGTCTTCTTGGCGCCCTGCACGCTCTGGTTCGCGGCATAGAGCACCCCGCCCCAGCCGAGGCTCACCGCAAGCGCCGCCGCAACCAGCCCGCGCGCCAGGGCTCCGGCTGTGAAGCCGGTATGACGAAGCGAGATGAGATGAAATGCCATGGCGAAGCCCTGAGAGCGCCGTTCTAACAAATGGAACAGGTGCGAACAACACGAGGGTCGTTGCTGCCCCCGAGATTGCACGATTCTCATTGCGCCCCTATCGTGGCACCTGATGTTTTTCAACCAAACCCCTGAAACAAGGCGGAAAAGCGATGTCCATGACCCGAGGGATCAAGGCCAACGGGATCGACCTCTTCGTCCGCGAGGCCGGTCAGGGACCACTGGTGGTGCTGTGCCATGGCTGGCCGGAACTGTCCTACTCGTGGCGACACCAGATGCCTGCCTTAGCAGCGGCCGGGTTTCATGTCGTGGCCCCCGACATGCGGGGCTACGGCCAGAGCGCGGCGCCGCCCGAGGTGGCAGCCTATTCGATCTTCGATCTGGTCGGCGACGTCGTCGGCCTGGTCCGGGCGCTCGGCGAGACCAAAGCCGTCGTCGTCGGCCATGACTGGGGCGCGCCGGTCGCCTGGCACGCGGCACTGTTCCGCCCGGATATATTCACGGCCGTCGCAGGGCTGAGCGTGCCCCCGCCGTTCCGCGGACGCGGTAAGCCGCTCGAGCTGCTGCGCCAGGGCGGCATCACGAATTTCTACTGGCAGTATTTCCAGACGCCGGGTGTCGCCGAGGCCGAGTTCGAGCGTGACGTCGCCCGCACCATGCGCATTGTGCTCGGCGGCCGCGGACTTGCCGATCCGAACGCCGCGATGTTCGTCCAGGAGGGCAAGGGCTTTCTCGGCCATGCAGCAGCCGACGAGCCGCTGCCGTCGTGGCTGAGCGAGGCCGATCTTGCTCATTTCACCGAGAGCTTCCGCTCTTCCGGGTTTCGTGGCGGGCTGAATTGGTATCGCAACATCGACCGCAATTGGGAGCTGACCGCGCCCTGGCAGGACGCGCAAATCCACCAGCCCTCCCTGTTCATCGCCGGCGCGCAGGACGCCGTCATCACCGGCCTGATCGGCGCCAAGCGGGTCAACGATCTGGAGCGCGTGCTGCCCAATCTCACGAGAAAGCTGATCATCGACGGCGCTGGTCATTGGGTGCAGCAGGAACGGCCCGACGAGGTCAATGCCGCGCTTTTGCGGTTCTTGCGCGAAGCGCATCAGGCTAGCTAGACGAGATCCTTCCTCATTGCGGTGTGGGCGGCGCCCACAGACCCGGTCTCGGCAAAGCTGTCGCGGCTTGCCTAGTACAGGCCGCGGCCGGTCAGAATGCTGCGTGCCTCGGCTGCGCCGTCATCGGAGGTCGCCGGACCGCTATCTCCGGCGTAGCGGCCGCTCTCGTCATAAGACACTTGCCGGGCGTTCTGGAGCACCCGGCCCCGGCTGCGGCTCGAGGCCGACATCTCGGACGTCGCGTCGATCGAGGCGAGGTCGGCCGACGTGTTGCCCAGGCTGTAGGGCCGCCCTTCCGGCATCGGGACTTCGCCCCTGAAGGCGCTGCGGCTTGATGACACCTCCGGCACGAACGGCCTGGCCGAAGCGACCCGGACCATCGAGGGTGACGGCGCCGGAACGCCGGTGCGCAAGGTCGCCATCAGCTGGCGGTCGTCGGAGCCTTCCAACGGCGCCCGGCCGACATATTCGACGCGGACCCTGGCAACACCATTGCCTTTGAATTCAAGCAGTTCGGCGGCTTTGTTCGAGACGTCGATGAGGCGGTTGCCGTGATAGGGCCCGCGGTCGTTGACGCGGACGATCAGCGACTTGCCATTGGAGAGATTGGTCACCCGCGCATAGGACGGCATCGGCAGGGTGGGATGCGCCGCGGTCAGCGAGCTCATGTCGAACACTTCGCCGTTGGCGGTCAGGCGACCATGGAAGTCGTCGCCATACCAGGAGGCCGTGCCCTCGGCGCGATAATTGACGTCCTCCTCCGGTACGTAGGTCCGGCCTGCAACGACATAAGGCTTTCCGACGCGATAGGTGCCGCCGCCCTTGGGGACGGGTTCGCCGAAGCCAACGACCCGTGGGCTCGACGACACGCCGTATTTGGGATCCACCCGGCTGGCGAACTTGTTGGACGAGGCGCAATTGGCAAGCGCAAGGCAACCGGCCACCACCGCAACGCACCGCGCAGCCCGCACCACCGAATCTGATCGTCGGATCCCCATTCGCCCCAAATACCATTTCCCCGGAGACGGCCCCAACCCGCTTGCACACGGGAATCGCCTTCCGGTCCTCAAGCCCGAGGCGGCCCACCACCGTCTCGGAGACGGTAACGATAACGCAACCCGAACACGGCGGAAATGGGGAGCCCACAACGTTCGCGTCGGCATGGTAAACAGGACGTTCGGCATTCTCGTTGATAAATGGGGCGCAATGGCCTCTCAGCCGCCTCTGATGTGCCAGTCCCGCACAAGCTGTTGCGCCAAAACCTCACTCCACCCCCGATATCGTCGGCTTCACGGGAATTCTTTTGACTGTGCAAGGCCGCGCGCGTTTTCTCGCGTGCAGGGGCGGGATTGGAATTTAACGATGATCGAGACGGTTTCGGCACTGATGGGTCTGGTAAGCGCGGGAATCTTCCTGGCCCATGCGTTTGAAGGCTACCGCACGAGGGCCTGACGGCGCTCGCGCGGTTGACATTGCATCACCTCTTCAAGGCGGTACGTTCGGACAATTTTAATCAATCCGATCGAGCATCGAAGGCAAGAGCAGCAGGTGTCCCATGCGCAAACATGACTTCGTATCCGATGGCTTTCTGGCACTGACCGCAGGCGGCCTCGTGCTGCTCTGCTCGAGCCTCGTCGCCCTGGCCTTCGGCTGATCTCACACCACCCGTTTCGAATTTTCAGAGCGCCGCGCGTCTGCGGCGCAGCACGCCGAATCACCCCGCTCCCGTTGAGTTGATTGAATTTCCGCGTTCGGCGCCTCGACCTAATTTCAAGAGGCCACGCCAACGCAGGTGACGCACATGCTCGCCGAAAAATTTCTACTGGTCCTGGAATCGCTGATCCGAAGCAGCCGGACCTACCCCGACGGAAGCCCCCGGGTGATCAGCAGCTCCGCCCACGTCCCCGTGACGCTGCCGAACCAGAAATAGCGGCGCTTGACCACGGGGGCTCAGCGCAAGCCCAACGGCGAGCTCCGGTACAGGCTGTCACGCGCTTCGGACAGGCAGACGAAGCTGCCATCAAATCCCTGGCCGTAGAGCTTCTGCCCTTTGCGGTAATAGACGCTCTTCCTGAAATCCAGCCAGACCACCTTGTCGCCTGGGCAATGGCGCTGCGCTTGCGCCTCATTGCGGAAGGGCGTCAGCGGGGTCGCCAATACCGCAGTGGCGCCGCCCACCGCACTTGCAAGTACGATGTGCCCGAGCCATCGGCCAAAGCCACTGCGCATAACTATCGGCCTCCCGATCCCCGCCACCCCCGCCGGCGGCCGTCCTGCACGTTAGCATGAGACGGCGCGATCCACACCCGATGAACCGGGCGGCGTGTCTTCCACCGGCCAGCTTGGCGGGGTACATGATGACGAGACGATCTCAACGCGCGGATGCAATGTGAATGTCGGCAGAGCTTGAACCCACCGGACGCCGCCCGCGGCTCGGGCTGTTACCGATGATCATCTTCGGTTCGCGCTGGCTGCAATTGCCGCTCTATCTCGGGCTGATCGTGGCGCAATGCGTCTACATCGCGCTGTTCCTGAAGGAGCTCTGGCACCTCTCCTCGCATGTGCTCGATCTGACCGAGCAGGAGATCATGATGAGCGTGCTGGCGCTGATCGATGTCGTGATGATCTCAAATCTCCTGGTGATGGTGATCGTCGGCGGCTACGAGACCTTCGTGTCCCGGCTCGATCTCCAGGGCCACCCCGACGAGCCGGAATGGCTCGGCCACGTCAACGCCAGCGTGCTCAAGATCAAGCTTGCGATGGCCATCATCGGCATCTCCTCGATCGCGCTGCTGCGCACCTTCATCGAGGCCGGCAATCTCGGCTCGAGCCGCGCCAGCTTCACCGAGAGCGGCGTGATGTGGCAGGTGCTGATCCACCTCACCTTTATCGTCTCGGCGATCGGAATAGCCTTTGTCGACAGGTTCAGCGACATGACGGCGCGCAAGCAGACAGAGTGATCAACCGCTCGCCTTTCCCCTCGTTACGCGCAAGGGGGCTGACGCGCGGGCGTCCACCGGCCGGCACTGAAGCGGCACCTATTGAGAAGTCAGTCTTTGCCTGCGGCCGCCTCACGGGCCAGCCGCTCGGCCTTGAGCCGTTCGCGATTGGCGTAAAACGCCTTCTGCGCTTCCTCATGGTCGCGCATGGCCTTTTCGGCCTCGAGGCGGCGCGCCGCATCGCGCGCCTGGCGCTGTTCGGGGGTCAGGGGTTTACGTCGGAAGGAAAGGTCTTCAGTCATGCCGAGGTAACGCGGCGGTGAGGAAAAGGTTCCGCCCGGTGGTCCGCATGGGGGACCGGTCAACACAAATCCCTGACCATTCAGGCTCTTGGGCGCTCGGCCGGTGCCATCGCAGACCGCCACGCGCCACATAGCGAAAACAACCCCATGCACAGTAGGCCACGTCGGATCGAGGACGAACCGGCTTGTCCCGCAAAGGCCTCTTGACCCGTCGGGCAAAACAGGCGCACAATACGATAATTCCGAAATCAATGATCATCGCCTTAGCGAACGCGCCGCCGCCCGGGGACCGGCGAGCCTGGACGTTGCGACCGATGCCTACCTCGTACTCCAGTCGTGACGATGCACTGAATTGGCCACATCGGACCGGCCCCGGAGATGCCCGGGACCATTCGGCAATTCAGAATCTCAGAACTAAGACACCTCGATTCACATTTGTTGTGGCGGGAACCGGGATCACCGGGAAGATTCGGCAAACCGGGGCTGGCTCCATACTTCACTAGCTTCTTTCACCCGGTCGATTTGCAAGTGGCGCGGGCCGCAGCGGGTGAGTTCGCTGCGGCCTTCGTCGTTTTTAAAAAGCCCTGGCTAAGCCGATCCGGGACAAAAGAACGCTGCAGTTGGAGCTATTCAAGGCGCCCCACCCGCGGTTGCGGCTCGACGGACTCAAACAACGCGATTCCGACTTCGCTCGGCGATGAAACACTGCCGACCCCTTGCTTACCGGAAGGGAACACAGCAGGCGTATTCGCTCCACGCCATTCACCGAAGATCAAGGATTCTTCTCTAGTCAGAACGGCCTGCTCGGTGGCCAAGGTGGGACGGTCGATGAGTGAGGGAGAACAACCAAAGGACAAGCGCGTCGCGTTCGAACGACCGATCGAAGCGCGCTTGATGGCGATCGACGGTACCTGGCAGCGCGGCTGCAAGATCCACGACGTCTCTGAAACGGGCGCAAAGCTGGTGAGCGACGGTGCGGTGACGGATATCGGCCAGAAGGAATTTTTTCTTGTGTTGTCACCGATGGGTCTGGCTTACCGACACTGCGAACTCGCCTGGGTCAATGGTGAGTTCGTCGGCGTCCAATTCATCAACCGGGGCCGCGCCTCGAAGAGAGCGCGACGGGGCGAAACGCTGGTGAGTTGAAGACCCGGGTTCTTTCGGCTTGCGGGTTTTTCCACAGTAGATTGCGGAATCATCGTATCCGTCGGGCGCAGGGCCGCACTCCCTCCGGTGAGGTGCGGTTATGCGATGCTGCGTGTCCTGATTGCGCAACAAAGATTTGGATGTCCCCGATTGCATCGGCTTGAGGTTCGAGCCGGCTGGACGAATGCTGACGCGTTTAAATCTGTTTTCGACTGTTCCGTGACTGCGACTTGCCAACGCCTGGGTTGATCGGCAGCGCCGTGCCGGCGGCGCCTCCGGCGTCATAGGCCGTCGTCGAGACCATCCGGCCAGAGCTCCGCTGGGTCCGGAGCTTGAGGCCGAGCTTGTCGAATTCCGCATCGACCACCGAGGTCTTGAGAACCACCAGCTCGCGGCCGGTGCCTTCGTTGACCTGATCGCGGCTTGCCTTGATCGCCAGCAGCCTGTCGGCGATGGACACCACCATCCCGAGCGTGAAGGAGGCATTGGCCAGATGCCGCTGCTGGTGCCGGAACCTGCTGTACTCGATCGAGGTCTTGAAGCGGCCAAGTTCGGCGCGCACGGCGCCGTCAATCAATTCGGCCAGGTAATGGGCGACCTCGACATCCGCGCCGAGGCCAAAGAACACGTAGCTGCTCTCGCGGGCCGCGTTCTTCTCGCGCCAGACCCGACAATCGCAGAAATGGGCGATCGCGCCGATACAGTCGTCCAGAGGAATTCGCTTCTTGCGATGGGTCTCAAAGACCCGCCGCTCGCACGACGAGGCGCGCAGCTCGACGTCAGAAAGCGACAAATCGTGGCGATCCAATAGTTCGGCGACCTTGGCGGCGGCAGACAGCGCCTCGTCCTCGGTGCAGCCATTGGCGATCGTCTTGGCGCGCAACGCCTGAATGCGGAGCTTCAGCTTGTCGAGCCCGGCCGGATTAAACGCCTGATCCACCGATCACCTGCTCGACCGGCGGATCCGGGCCGGGCTCGTTGAGCGACCCGAAAGATAGGTGACAGAACGTACCGGACACATGGGTTCGACTTTCCGTTTTCGACTGGCGGAATGATCTTACTCGCACTTTCTCCGTTTTGGCGACAATTGCTAAGGTGTTTGCAACGGTCACCTCATCGCCAACATCGCGAAGAGCCTTTCGATTGAAGCCGGGGACCTTGTCACCCCAGCGCGTCAAAAAAAGCCTCCACGTCACGCTCCAATTTCTGTTTGAACGAAACTTCGCTCGGTAATCTTGATCGTCCGCGATCTGTTCATCTCGCCGACCTGTTTCGCCGATCCGACAGGGAACAACTCGCTTTCGCAAAGCAATGTGTGGCGCGTCTCACAGAGTTTACTGGCTCTGGCGCGATATCAATTCATCGCTCCGCTTGCCCCAGGAGCCATGTTGAAGCAAGGGCTTCCACCAAACCTGACAGAGAGGAATCAATCCATGTTGCGCAAATTTTCGGTTATTGCAGTTGCCGCAGTTTCCTTGGGTGCCGCTGCTCTGGCCCCAACCTCCGCATCCGCCTATGAGTTCGGCGGCTACCACGGCGGCGGCCATCGGAGTGGTGTAACCATCGTCCTCGGCGGACCCGGCTACTATGGCTACGATGACTGCGACCGCGACTACGATTACTACCACCACCATCCGCGTCGCTGGAGGCCGCTGTGAACTGCTTCTGACCTCAGTCGTCGTGAACGGTCCCAAAGGCGCGCGAATTGCGTAAATCCGCGCGCCTCTTCCAAGCCTTCTGCAGTCGCCACGAGCTACATCCTGATCCCGATGCGCGTGTCGGCGTAGTCGCTCTCGCGAAAGTGCCGATGCTCCTGAGACCGGCCTTGTTGCTCGGTTTGTTGCTGATACTGAGCCGCTCGGCATCGACGCGGTTTGGCCGGGGCAATCAAAGATATTTCGCGGCGGATCACACTGTGGCCCTTTGCTGATCCGACCCTGTCAGTCGCTCGAACCAAACCATTCCCTCGCCCGCAGCACGTCATTCGCCAAGGGGCAATCCCGGCCCGTTCGAGCTGGCGCAGGGGCATCCGGCAGCAACGGCGGCCAGCGTGATCGGCAATGTCACGGCGCCGCATTCATGGGCGAACGCCACGGCTTCGGTGCGACCTCGAGCGATCTCAGCTAAGCAAAGAGGTTTGCCCGCCATCAGCCTTGACCTGCGCATCGCTTTTGTTTTGCGGGGCTGGAGCGTTGGTGGTTTGGACCGCTAGAAATCCAGGGCGCGTACTCATAGACTCGTCGACAGCGGTCCGAGACGCCTCAGCCTCTATCTATCATCCAGCGATTCACTGCTTGATGAAAATTAAGAGGACCTGGAACGGTCATGTGCGTCTTAACGTACTTGAACCCTGCCTTTTGTAGAGCGCGGTTCGGTGCCACATTGAAGGCATTGGGCTCACAGAAGAGCTGCTTCAGCTTTAGACTCTGAAAATAGAGTTCGACGGTCTGCCTGACACAATCTACGCCGATCCCCTGATTGCGCAGTGAGGGATCCGTGATGTGAAGGTGCATATTTGCTTGCTGGCCAACGCGGATCTTGTCAGCAGTCGAGAACCCAAAAAACGTGTCATCGCTAAGCCAACTTACCAAGACGCTGCCTCTCTGCTCGACAGGATGGTCGAACATCTGCTCATAGAGTCGTTTCCATTGTGACGCGGGCGGCAGTCGCGTCGGATCGACCCCGAGCATTTCCAAGTGCTCTGGCGTTGCTGCGTGGAAGTACTCAATGATCAGTGTGGTTTCCTGCAAAGTCATTGGACGAACGGTGACTGCCATTGGTGCCTCTGCGAACGAACAGCGGTGCTCCACTAAATCGGAAATTGAAAATATTGCAGGCGCTCGACCATTGGCAAGTGGCAGGTGGCTGGATTCATCGTATCCGTCCGGTGAAGGCCGCCTTGCCGAATGAGGCGTGTTGTTGAGTACTGTCCTTATGGACGGTGATAGGCGCAGTGCCCAAGTCGAACGGCTTGAGGTGGTGGACACGGGCCGGCGACGGCGCTGGTCCGAGGATGAGAAGCTCAAGATCGTCCTTGAGAGCTTACAGTCGCCGCGTCAGGTCGCGGCAACAGCGCGGCGGTATGGCGGTTTCGCGCTCATTGCTGCTGCGATGGCGACGCTCGTTTCGGCCTGAGCCGAAGGATGCCGCCGATCCACCTGGCTTCGTACCTGCGATGGTGGTCGCGGAAGCAGGACCGACGCCCTGTCCAGTCGCGCCGGCCAGCAGCGGCGGGTCGATCGAGATCGAGTTTGCGGCCGGGGCTCGGATGCGGATCACGGGCGCGGTCGACGCGGCGACGCTGAAGGCCGCCGTGGCGGCACTGGCAGATGGACGGCCGCGGTGATCCCGAAGCGTCGAGCGTGCGGGTGTGGATTGCGACCGGCCACACCGATATGCGCCGCGGCATGAACCCGCTGGGCTTGCTGGTGCAGGAAGCCTTCAAGCGAGACCCGCACGGCGGCGACCTCTATGTGTTCCGTGGCAGGAGCGGCAAGCTAATCAAGATCCTTTGGCACGATGGACTGGGCATGTCGCTCTACGCCAAGCGGCTGGAGCGCGGCCGCTTCCTGTGGCCGTCGTCGGCTGATGGCGTGGTGACAATCACCCCAGCCCAGCTTGGCTACCTGCTGGAGGGCATCGACTGGCGGATGCCGCAACAGACCTGGCGACCACAGGCGGCTGGTTGATCGCTGGGATTTGAATCGGTGACAGGATCAGCGGTTCGGACAGAGATCGCGTCTTGTGATTCTCTGGTCGTCGATGAGTGCCGATGATTCTCTTCCCGACGATGTGACCACGCTGCAGGCGATGCTGCGCGCCGAGCGAGCGGCCCGGTTGGCCGCGCAAGCCGAAGCCCAGGCGGGAACATTGCTGATCGAGAAGCTCAAGCTCACGATCAAGAAGCTGCGGCACGAGCAGTTCGGACAGTCCTCCGAGCGAGGCGCATTGCTGGACCAGCTCGAGCTACAACTCGCCGACCTGGAGGAGAACGCGGCTCAAGCTGAGACCGCGGCGCAGATGGCAGCCGAGAAGATTGCGGTGCCATCGTTCGAGCGCCGCAAGCCAGCCCGCCGGCCGCTGCCGGAGCATTTGCCGCGGGAGCGCATTGTCTATCCCGTGCCGACCACCTGCCCATGCTGCGGCGACAGCCGATTGCGCAAGATTGGCGAGGACGTGACCGAGACGCTGGAGCTCGTTCCGCGACAGTGGAAGGTGATCCAGCACGTGCGCGAGAAGCTCGTCTGCCGGGCCTGCGAAGCGATCACCCAGCCGCCGGCTCCTTCGCATCCGATTGCGCGCGGGCGTGCAGGGCCAAAGCTGCTGGCCCATGTCCTGTTCGCCAAGTACGGCCTGCACCTACCGCTTCATCGTCAGAGCGACGTCTACAAGCGTGAAGGCATCGACCTTGACTTATCGACGCTCGCGGACTGGGTAGGTGCCTCCGCGGCAACCCTGATGCCTCTGGTCGATGCGATCCGGAGCCATGTCTTCGCAGCCGAGCGCATCCACGCGGATGACACCACGGTGCCGGTCCTTGCCAAGGGCAAGACCCGGACCGGCCGGCTATGGACCTACGTTCGCGGCGACCGTCCGTTTGCCGGCCCAGATCCACCGGCGGCCGTGTTCTTCTACTCGCCCGATCGTGGCGGTGCGCATCCGGAGCAACATCTGGCGGGTTATGCCGGACTGATGCAGGCCGACGCCTACGCCGGCTTTGGCAGGCTCTACGAGACCAATCGCAAGGGCGGCCCGATCATCGAGGCCGCGTGCTGGGCGCACGGCAGGCGCAAGTTCTTTGACCTCGCGCGGCTCACCAAGGCGCCGATCGCGGCGGAGGCGGTCAAGCGCACCGATGTCCTGTTCGCTATCGAGCGCGAGATCAACGGTCTTGCTGCGCAGGAACGTTTGCGTGTGCGCCAGGAGCGTAGCCGCCCTCTGATCGTCGAGCTGGAGGCGTGGTTGCGCGAGCAGCGCGCCAAGCTCTCCAGGAACAACGACACGACCAAGGCGATCAATTACTGCCTCAGCCGCTGGGATGCATTTACCCGCTTCCTTGATGACGGACGGCTTTGCATGTCGAACAATGCTGCCGAGCGTGAGCTACGGGCGGTCGCCGTGGGACGAAAAAATTGGACCTTCGCCGGCTCCGATGAGGGCGGCCGGCGAGCGGCGGCCATCTACACCCTTGTTGCTACCTGCAAACTCAACGACATCGATCCACAGGCTTGGCTCGCCGACGTGCTCGCGCGCATCAATGATCATGCTATCCAGAGGCTGGATGAGCTTCTGCCGTGGAATTGGCGAAAGCCAATGCCGAGCCATATCGAAGCAGCGTGAGCCGAGGACACATGAGAGCAAGCGGTCTGTCCGCGGCAGATAAATCGGCGGTGACGGCCGCCTGCCAGCAGCTGATCGACGACTTTCTGAAGCCCCGCTTCCTGCCCACTATCCGACCGACGCAGTTCAACTACCCCATCGATATCCTGGGAAAGTGGCACGGCACCAAATATCGCTTCGTTCAACGCTACCGCTCCGGCTTCCCCGAGAGTCTCGGCGAAGAGTTTGACGCCCCCTTCGCTCGCCTCGACTGGATCAGCCGCAACCGCTTCGATATCCAGTGGCACCGGCACACTGGAGAGTGGTTCTGCCGGCATCGCGGCCTCACCCTCGACGAAGCGATTGACACCCTAAGATCTGACGGATTGCTCCATCCACCTTAAACACCGGAACTCCGCAAGCTCAGCTGCCCGGGGTCCTCGCCGGACGGAGCCGATTCATCCGGGCGGACGCGTTGCGTTTGACCAAACCCATGTGATTCAAACTCCCGAACAGGGCGCAAAATCATGCGGTGGTCGATGGCATTGGTCTGCCGGTACGGCTGGCGCTGAGCCCCGGTGAGGCCCACGACGTTCGACTTGCCGGAAAGCTGCTGTCCCGTCTCAAGTCTCGGGCAATGCTGCTTGCCGGCCGTCGCTATGATGCGGACTGGATCAGAGAGCGTGGGCCAACATCCCGCCGAAACACAGGATCAAGCAGTGTCGTCAGGTGGCGACGCGTTACGATAAGCTTGCCGCCAACTACCTCGCCTTCGTTTCAACTCGCGTCCATCAGGCTGTGGCGCGCGCACTTATGAGTCCACGCCCTAGACACCACGCCGATTTGGGACTGCAGGATTTCTAGTTTACCGCGTAGCGCTGCTCTCTCTTCCGCGAGAGCTTGCAGCGGGAGCCGCATGTCGGCCGGACGGGACGCGGATACCTGCATCGACGCAATGCATCAGGTCGTGCTGGAGATCAACGCGCGCCTCGACTGATGAAGAAGCGTCTAGGATGCGCCCCGTCCGGCTCTTGGTCCTGCGAGGCGCGCGTCACGCTCGCCTGCTGGGCGATCAAGGGCAGCCTCTGGCTCGCGAATCTCTACAGCGTCTTGATGCCGGAGGAGCATCGTTGAAAGCAGGGGCGCTGCCGGGCTCGAAATCCCTGTCCCCCCGGCAGCGTCCTGGTTTTCAAGACTGGGCACTGAAATCCCAGTCCCTTTCGAATATGCAATGGTCATGCCATAGATTTATGACAGGCCGCCAGTTCACGCAGAAGGGCCTGCCCCGGGGAAATTACGGGTGCTCGGTAGGCTCCAACCACGCACCAGGCTAATTCGCCCAGCCTTCGATGATCCCACGCATGATCCGGGCGAACATCCTCGCCCGATCAAATGCTTCCTCGCGAGGCACCTGCCCTGGACGCAGCCGTCGCGACGGCAGGTCGTCAAAGTAGAGGTACATGCTCCGGCGCCCATCAGCGAAGCGCACCTCGAAGCTTCCAGTCCCCGGCACCGTTTCGTGCTTGATCAGGCGGACAGTCATACCGGCATCGAAACCCGGCGCAGCCGAGAGTCAAATTGTCGATTCCTAGCGGCTCGGAACGCTGCCGAGCCACCGCTAATCGATAGTGCCGGAGTCACCGAAACTATCGACCTCAGCGGCCGGCGCGACCAAGCCGACGAAAGCGAGCACGAGCAGAAGCGACAGGCCACCGACGATCCAGAGACCGACCACAGGCTGCCTCAAACCGCTGTACGTTCGTTTGTGCGCTGGATCTTTATATTCCAGCTAACCACCTGATTTTTCTGTTTTTCTGGCGGAAGGAGCGTCCTGTCAAATCTGCCGGAATCGCTCACCTTTTCCGCCTGCGCTGCAAACTCATCTACGGTCCTAGCTACGGGATGTGTCGTATTGTTGCGACCGTAGTTCTCAGTCATCGCCTGCCGCGCTCGAACCTCCCTGCCCTCGATCTCTTCCGGGACTTACATCCAGTGCAGTGCCAGGTCGGGGTCCTGGCAGTGGACGAAATGGAGGCCATGAATTCTGCTCCGGCAGCCTCTCATCTCTGCCGGAACGACTGGTTGAATGACATCACCAGCGGGCCGACGAGGTATTCAAATGCGGTGCGTTGCGCGGTCGGAATCATGACCGTTGCGGGCATGCCGGGATAGAGCCGGATATTGGGCATGGCCGCCAGCTCGTCCTGATCGATGCGGACAAAGGCCGTGTAGTACGGGCTGTTGGTCTTGGGATCAGTCAAACGATCCGCCGAGACCTGAATGACGTCGCCATGAATGATCGGCACGATACGCTGCTTGTAGGCCGTGAGATGGACCTCGGCGCGCGTGCGCGGATGCACGTCGCTGATGTCGTCCACCGCGACCTGGGCCTCGATGGTGAGTGAGTCCTCGTCGGGCACGATGTCCAGAATCTTGTCGCCGCGCTGGATCACGCCGCCCACCGAGAACACGTTCAGTCCCACGACCCGTCCGGTATAGGGCGCCCGGATCTCCATGCGGCCCAACACGGCCTTGGCGCTCAACGCCTTCGGGATCACCTCCAGCAGTCTGGCCTGGGTATCACGCAAATCCTTGGTAACTTCAGTCATGCGATCGTTGTCGAGCTGGGCGGTCTGTTGCTCCTGCTCGGAAATCGCCTGGCGAGCCTTGGCGATATTGGCGTCAGTATCAGCGATCTGGCCCTCCAGACCGTAGGCCGTGCGCTCGAGTTGCAGAATTCGCGGCCGTGCGATCAAGCCGCGCTCCACGAGTGGCGCAATGTCCTTGGCCTCACTGCGGACCGAGTTGATCTGATCCGTAAATGATTTGACTTGTGCCTTCGAGCCAATAATTTGCGAACCGAGCTGATTGATCTTTTCCCGGATCACGCTGCGCTGGCCTTCAAGCGCCGCGCGGCGGCTTTCGAACTGGCTGACCTGGCCATTCCAGACGCTCTTCAGGTACGGATCGTCGGACCGTGCCTTGAGATCGTTCGGCATGACGAGCTGGGATCCGTGACCGAGCTCGGTCAATAGCCGCACCTCGGTTGCGCGAAGCACGGCATATTCCTGGGTCAGCACATCATACTCGGCCCGCGCCTGCGTCTCGTCGAGCACGATCAGGAGATCACCTGCGAGCACACGCTCGCCCTCCTTGACGTGCAGTTCCTTGATGATGCCGCCGTCGAGGTGCTGGACGCTCTTGCGGTTGCCGTCGACCTTGACGACGGCGTTGGCGACCACGGCGCCGTCGAGCGGTGCGGTCAGCGCCCCACGTACCAATGCCGCCGAAAAACAAAGCAATAATCAGCCATCCCGCGAACGCTACACGACCGATTGAGTCGTTCAGTTCGCCGGCGCTCGCGTTGTCGCGGGCCCGGTTCGGGACCGCACCTGGACGCCTGGTTCGAGTTGCAACATCCAGTATTGCCATCTCAAATGTCCTAGCTTGCCGCTCCCTGGACGGCATGGACCGGTACCGGCCGCGTCAGTCGAGGCAGGATTTCGCTCCGCGGTCCAAACATTTCGGCCACGCCTTCGCGCAGCACCAGTATTTTGTCGACTACGCTGATGGTCACAGGCCTATGAGAAATGATGATCACCGTCGTTCCGCGCTTCTTCAGCTCCATGATGCAGTCGGCCAGCGCGGCATCGCCCTCCGCATCAAGATTTGAGCTCGGCTCATCCAGCACTACCAGGCTGGGATTGCCATAGACGGCGCGGGCAAGACCGATGCGCTGGCGATAGCCGCCAGACAGGACCGCACCGCCTTCTCCGACTTCCGTGTCATAACCCCGGGGGAGCCGTACGATCATCTCGTGCACCCCGGCCATGCGCGCCGCCTTGATGATCTCCTGGTCCTCGTCGGCGTTGAAGCGGCAGATATTGGCCGCGACGGTATCGGCGAACAGCTCGATGTCCTGCGGCAGGTAACCGAGATGCTGGCCGAGCGAGGATTCGATCCAGGTCGAAACGTCGGAGCCGTCAAGACGAACAGCACCAGCCGATGGTACTTGCACGCCCACGATATGACGCGCGAGGGTGGATTTGCCGGCCCCGGAGGGACCGATGATGCCCAGCACCTCCCCCGGCTCGATCCGGAACGTGACGCCACGCAGAACGGGCTTGATAGCGCCTGGCGGAACAGAGGAGAGCGCTTCGACCGACAAGCGACCTTCGGGTCGCGGCAACATCAATCCACGTTCGTGCGGCGAATTTCCCGACAGCACCTCGCGCACGCGCCGGAATGCGCCGCGGGCGGCAACCAAGCTGCGCCATGATCCAACGATCTGCTCGATCGGTTGCAACGCGCGGCCAAGCAGAATGCTGGCGGCAAACATCGCTCCGGCGGTCGTCAGCCGTTCGATGACGAGATAGGCGCCAAGACCGAGGATCAGGGATTGCATCGCAAGCCGCAGGAGACGGATCAGGCTCTGCATCGCAGCCGCGCGGTCGCTTGCGGCAACCTGGCGCTCAAGCATGCGATCGCGGTCCCGGCTCCAGCGCCTCAACAGACCAGCGGTCATCCCCATCGCGCGCACCACCTCGGTGTTGCGCAAGCTCATCTCGGTGAAACTGTAATTGCGGCTGGCTGCGTCGTTGGCTTCCGCGAGCGGCGGCTTGACGATCCATTCATTGAGAAAAGCCATCGTGACCAGAACGATCGCGCACGCCAGCGCAAACGCGCCGAGGAACGGATGCAGACAAAAAATCACCGCGATATAGATCGGCGACCATGGCAAATCGAAGATGGCATGAACTCCGGCGCCGGTGATGAACTGCCGGAAGCTGTCGAAATCGCGGAGCAACTGACTGCGCGCACCACCGAGCCTGGCCGAACGATCAATGATGGCGGTCATGACTCGCGGGGCGATGTCGCGATCGAGGCGGATGCTGGTGCGCGTCAATACGCGGGCGCGCACTGCGTCGAGGCCAGCGAGCGCGACAAATGCCAGCAACAGCGCGATCGTGAGCATCAACAGGGTGATCTCGCTGGCGCTCGATATGACGCGGTCATAGACCTGCAACATATAGAGTGGGCCGGCCAGATAGAGCAGGTTGATCGCAAGGCTAAAGATGGCCGCAGTGACGAAATACCCTCGGGACCTCCGAAAGAATTGCCTAAACCCGTCTGTTCTTTTGTCTACCCTACTCAAGCCAGTGACCTCAATTGTGCAAAAGGAAATTCACAAGTCACGACCCTCAAACGATGTGGTGCGGGTCATAGCTGATCAGCGTTCCGTTCGTTGTGTCGGCCTTCTCGGTAAAGCCAGTCGGGTCATATTGCCCAAGCAGGACGATGTTCGCTGCGTGTGCGCCGTCCGAAACGGTCAAAGTGCCACCGGTCCCGGCTTGATTTTCAATGAAGCTCACCGTCGTGCCGGCGCCGAAGCCGATGCCCTTGATATCGATGTCGTCGTTACCGGTGAGACCGCTCACCGTGCCGGAGAAGTGGAAGGCGTCGTCCAGGATCAGGTGTCCGGCAGCAGTCGTGTCGAAGGCGACGCCTGCCGTAGAACCTGCCCCGAACTCGATAGTACCGGCCCCGCTGATCAAGGCGTTGCCGTTGCCGGTCACCTCGCCCTCGGCTGTGACGTTGCCGCCATTGGCCCAGATCTGACCGTTGTTGGCGACCGCGCTCTCTAGGACGAGCCCACCCGAACCGGCCGCCTCCAGCGTACCGGCGTTGGCGATCACGTTGGCACCGGTATCGATCACCAGGGCATGGGTCCCGGTGGCGTCGATGGTGCCCTGGTTGCTCAGCATCAGGCTGCCCTGCCCGATCTGGCCCGCGCCCGAGATCACGTTGTCGACGTTGTCGAGCGTGACGTTGGGAGCCGTGCCGGCAATGACGTTGTGGTCATCGTCGGACAGGACCACCTGGCCGCCGCCGTCGAGCGTGATCCCGGTCTGGATCAGCTGCAGCAGCGTGTCGTCACCGGAGGCGTGAAGCTCGATCGTCCCGGTGTTGTGGATGATGCCAGACAACGGCAGCATCGCGCCATCGCCGATGGTCATTGCGCCTGGATTCTCGACCGTCGGCGTCACGTCGAACTCGAAATTCGCCGCGGTCAGGTCCGCCGCATGCACGCCATCGAGCGTGATCGTCTGGCCATCGGCAAGCGTGATCAGGGCATTGCCGTTGGCGTCGTCCGCGGTGTGAGCCTGAACGTCGGCAAAGCTCTGCCAACCGTAGCTGATCAGGTCGATCACATCCGACGATACGTCGAAGCTGTGCACGACATCGTTGCCAATCGGCTGGGAGAAGACGAACGTATCGTGGCCGCTCGAGCCAGTTAAGGTGTCGTTGCCAGACCAGGCGAAGATAGGAGTGCCGGGCGCGTAAGCTTCAACATTGTCTAACAGATGAATGTCGAAAGTATTTCCATTCGGATCCGTCCAGCTTTGGACTATTGAGAGTAGTTGTGCTCCGACGAAGGTTGTCGGCGTAAGGGTTGTGACGCTGCCCGGATCGGTCGTTAGAATACTCCAATTGCCTTGGCTATCTTCAATTCCTCCGCTCAATGCCCAGCCGATCGGAACGCCATGGAGCTCGAGCGTCACAGGCTGCTGTGAGCCAACGTTCTCCAGACCGAGATCGATGGGACTGCCCGAAACACCTGCTGGCTGAACGGTGATTCCGATGGTACTTGTAGCTGAAAGGCTTCCATCTGAAGTCTGAATTGTCAGACCACCAGAGCCGGCTTTTCCGTTCTGTGGGTCCCAGTGCATGCCCGATAGCGCGTTGTTAATAGCCGTATCGGTACCACTCAATGTAACCGCTGACGTACCATTGCCTGTTACGGAGCTTAGTCCTGTTGTACTTCCAAGAGTGATCGTGAACGATCCTCCTGAAAAGGTCCCGCTCAGGGTTACAGTATGACTGGCGTTATCTACGTCGGAAATGCTGATTTGGTTGTGGTTTGACGAACTGAATACCAAGCTACCGTTCTTGTTCATTGACTGATTGCTTGGGACCGTGTTCACTGGAGCATCATCTGTCCCGGTGATGGTCACCACCACGTTCTGGCTGGTGGTGCCGCCGTGGGTATCGGCCACCTGCACCGTGTAGGTCAGCGTGACCGTCTGACCGGCCGCCAGATAGTCGAAGCTCTTGTCCTGGGCCGCGAAGCTCCAGTTATCCGAGCCGGTCACACCGCCCGTGGCGTCGCTCAGTGCGCCGAGCGACAGCCAACTCAGAAGCGTGGCGTTCGTCGGCAGGCCGGAGGTCGTGCCGGAGGTGGTCACCCCGGTCACCGTCGCGGTGTGGGTATCGCTGAGATCGGCATCGGTGAAGGTCACCGCGCCGCTCGCGGTATCGTTGGTGGTCGAGCCGGTCTGGCCCGCCACCTCCGTGATCGCGCCGGTCTGTGCGCCGCTGGTGATCACCGGAGTGTCGTTGGTCCCGGTGATGGTCACCACCACGTTCTGCGACGTGGTGCCGCCGTGACCGTCATTGATGCTGACGGCATAGGTCGCTGTCAGGGTCTGGCCGGCCGCCAGGAAGTCGAAGCTCTTGTCCTGGGCGCTGTAGCCCCAGGCCACGCTGCCCGAGCCGGAGCCGGTGCTGTCGGTCTGGGTCAGCGTCAGCGTGCTGGCCGCGGTCAGCGCGCTGATCTGGCCTGCGGTCAGGCTGCCGCCCGACCAGGCAAAGCTGGGCGTGCCCTGGCTGACCGTGTGGCTATCCGACAGATCGACGTCGGCAAACGCGATCGAACCCGACGCACTGTCCGCCGTGGTCGAGCCGGTCTGCCCACTCAGCTCGGAGAAGGCACCGGTCGCCGTGGTGGAGCCGGCCACAATGCTCGGCGCGTCGTTGGTCCCGGTGATGGTCACCACCACGTTCTGCGACGTGGTCCCGCCATGGGTGTCCGCCACCTGCACCGTGTAGGTCAACGTGACCGTCTGACCGGCCGCCAGATAGTCGAAGCTCTTGTCCTGCGCCGCGAAGCTCCAGCCATCCGAGCCGGTCACGCCGTTGGTCGAGTCGGTGAGCGTTCCCAACGTCAGCCAACTCAGAAGCGTGGCGTTCGTCGGCAGGCCGGAGGTCGTGCCGGAGGTGCTCACCCCGGTCACCGTCGCGGTGTGGGTATCGCTGAGATCGGCATCGGTGAAGGTCACCGCGCCGCTCGCGGTATCGTTGGTGGTCGAGCCGGTCTGGCCCGCCAATTCCGTGATCGCGCCCGTCTGTGCGCCGCTGGTGATCACCGGAGTGTCGTTGGTCCCGGCGATGGTCACCACCACGTTCTGGCTGGTGGTCCCACCGTGACCGTCATTGATGCTGACGGCATAGGTCACCGTCAGGGTCTGGCCGGCGGCCAGGAAGTCGAAGCTCTTGTCCTGGGCGCTGTAGCCCCAGGCCACGCTGCCCGAGCCGGAGCCGATGCTGTCCGTCTTGGTCAGCGTCAGCGTGCTGGCCGCGGTCAGCGCGCTGATCTGGCCCGCAGTCAGGCTGCCGCCCGACCAGGCGAAGCTGGGCGTGCCCTGGCTGACCGTGTGGCTATCCGACAGATCGACGTCGGCAAACGCGATCGAACCCGACGCACTGTCCGCCGTGGTCGAGCCGGTCTGCCCACTCAGCTCGGAGAAGGCACCGGTCGCCGTGGTGGAGCCGGCCACAATGCTCGGCGCGTCGTTGGTCCCGGTGATGGTCACCACCACGTTCTGCGACGTGGTCCCGCCATGGGTGTCCGCCACCTGCACCGTGTAGGTCAACGTGACCGTCTGACCGGCCGCCAGATAGTCGAAGCTCTTGTCCTGCGCCGCGAAGCTCCAGCCATCCGAGCCGGTCACGCCGTTGGTCGAGTCCGTGAGCGTTCCCAACGTCAGCCAACTCAGAAGCGTGGCGTTCGTCGGCAAGCCGGAGGTCGTGCCGGAGGTGCTCACCCCGGTCACCGTCGCGGTGTGGGTATCGCTGAGATCGGCATCGGTGAAGGTCACCGCGCCGCTCGCGGTATCGTTGGTGGTCGAGCCGGTCTGGCCCGCCACCTCCGTGATCGCGCCGGTCTGTGCGCCGCTGGTGATCACCGGCGCGTCGTTGGTCCCGGTGATGGTGATCACCACGTTCTGGCTGGTGGTGCCGCCATGCGTATCGGCGACCTGCACCGTGTAGGTCAGCGTGACCGTCTGACCGGCCGCCAGATAGTCGAAGCTCTTGTCCTGCGCCGCGAAGCTCCAGCCATCCGAGCCGGTCACACCGCCCGTGGCGTCGCTCAGCGCGCCGAGCGACAGCCAACTCAGAAGCGTGGCGTTCGTCGGCAGGCCGGAGGTCGTGCCGGAGGTGCTCACCCCGGTCACCGTCGCGGTGTGGGTATCGCTGAGATCGGCATCGGTGAAGGTCACCGCGCCGCTCGCGGTATCGTTGGTGGTCGAGCCGGTCTGGCCCGTCAGCTCGCTCAGCGAGGCGCCCTGCGCGCTCGAGGTGATCACCGGCTGATCGTTGGTCCCGGTGATGGTCACCACCACGTTCTGGCTGGTGGTGCCGCCGTGGGTGTCCGCCACCTCAACCGTGTAGGTCAGCGTCACGCTCTCGCCCTGGGCCAGATAGTCGAAGCTCTTGTCCTGCGCCGCGAAGCTCCAGCCATCCGAGCCGGTCACACCGCCCGTGGCGTCGCTCAGTGCGCCGAGCGACAGCCAGCTTTTCACGGTGGCGTTGTCGGCAAGCCCGCTGGTCACCCCGCTCGACGTCACACCCGTGATGGTCACGCTGTGCGTGTCGGATAGATCCGCGTCGCTGAACGTCACCGTGCCCGTCGCGCTGTCGGGGCTCGTCGAGCCGGTCTGCCCCGTCAGCTCGCTCAGCGCCGCGCCCTGCGCGCTCGAGGTGATCACCGGCTGATCGTTGGTCCCGGTGATGGTGATCACCACGTTCTGGCTGGTGGTCCCGCCATGGGTGTCCGCCACCTGCACCGTGTAGGTCAGCGTCACGCTCTCGCCCTGGGCCAGATAGTCGAAGCTCTTGTCCTGCGCCGCAAAGCTCCAGCCATCCGAGCCGGTCACCCCGCCCGTGGCGTCGCTCAGTGCGCCGAGCGACAGCCAGCTTTTCACGGTGGCGTTGTCGGCAAGCCCGCTGGTCACCCCGCTCGACGTCACACCCGTGATGGTCACGCTGTGCGTGTCCGACAGATCCGCGTCGCTGAACGTCACCGCGCCGCTCGCGGTATCGTTGGTGGTCGAGCCGGTCTGGCCCGTCAGCTCGCTCAGCGCCGCGCCCTGCGCGCTCGAGGTGATCACCGGCTGATCGTTGGTCCCGGTGATGGTGATCACCACGTTCTGGCTGGTGGTGCCGCCATGCGTATCGGCGACCTGCACCGTGTAGGTCAGCGTGACCGTCTGACCGGCCGCCAGATAGTCGAAGCTCTTGTCCTGCGCCGCGAAGCTCCAGCCATCCGAGCCGGTCACCCCGCCCGTGGCGTCGCTCAGTGCGCCGAGCGACAGCCAACTCAGAAGCGTGGCGTTCGTCGGCAGGCCGGAGGTCGTGCCGGAGGTGGTCACCCCGGTCACCGTCGCGATGTGGGTATCGCTGAGATCGGAATCGGTGAAGGTCACCGCGCCGCTCGCGGTATCGTTGGTGGTCGAGCCGGTCTGGCCCGTCAGCTCGCTCAGCGAGGCGCCCTGCGCCCTCGAGGTGATCACCGGCTGATCGTTGGTCCCGGTGATGGTGATCACCACGTTCTGGCTGGTGGTGCCGCCGTGGGTGTCCGCCACCTGCACCGTGTAGGTCAGCGTCACGTTCTCGCCCTGGGCGAGATAGTCGAAGCTCTTGTCCTGGGCCGAGAAGCTCCAGCCATCCGAGCCGGTCACCCCGCCCGTGGCGTCGCTCAGCGCGCCGAGCGACAGCCAGCTTTTCACGGTGGCGTTGTCGGCAAGCCCGCTGGTTACCCCGCTCGACGTCACACCCGTGATGGTCACGCTGTGCGTGTCCGACAGATCCGCGTCGCTGAACGTCACCGTGCCCGTCGCGCTGTCGGGGCTCGTCGAGCCGGTCTGGCCCGCCACCTCCGTGATCGCGCCGGTCTGTGCGCCGCTGGTGATCACCGGAGTGTCGTTGGTCCCGGTGATGGTGATCACCACGTTCTGCGACGTGGTCCCGCCATGGGTGTCCGCCACCTCAACCGTGTAGGTCAGCGTCACGCTCTCGCCCTGGGCCAGATAGTCGAAGCTCTTGTCCTGGGCCGAGAAGCTCCAGCCATCCGAGCCGGTCACCCCGCCCGTGGCGTCGCTCAGCGCGCCGAGCGACAGCCAGCTTTTCACGGTGGCGTTGTCGGCAAGCCCGCTGGTTACCCCGCTCGACGTCACACCCGTGATGGTCACGCTGTGCGTGTCCGACAGATCCGCGTCGCTGAACGTCACCGTGCCCGTCGCGCTGTCGGGGCTCGTCGAGCCGGTCTGGCCCGCCAACTCCGTGATCGCGCCGGTCTGTGCGCCGCTGGTGATCACCGGAGTGTCGTTGGTCCCGGTGATGGTCACCACCACGTTCTGCGACGTGGTCCCGCCGTGGGTGTCCGCCACCTCAACCGTGTAGGTCAGCGTCACGCTCTCGCCCTGGGCGAGATAGTCGAAGCTCTTGTCCTGCGCCGAGAAGCTCCAGCCATCCGAGCCGGTCACACCGTTGGTCGAGTCGGTGAGCGTTCCCAACGTCAGCCAACTCAGAAGCGTGGCGTTCGTCGGCAGGCCGGAGGTCGTGCCGGAGGTGCTCACCCCGGTCACCGTCGCGGTGTGGGTATCGCTGAGATCGACATCGGTGAAGGTCACCGCGCCGCTCGCGGTATCGTTGGTGGTCGAGCCGGTCTGGCCCGTCAGCTCGCTCAGCGCCGCGCCCTGCGCGCTCGAGGTGATCACCGGCTGATCGTTGGTCCCGGTGATGGTGATCACCACGTTCTGGCTGGTGGTGCCGCCATGCGTATCGGCGACCTGCACCGTGTAGGTCAGCGTGACCGTCTGACCGGCCGCCAGATAGTCGAAGCTCTTGTCCTGCGCCGCGAAGCTCCAGCCATCCGAGCCGGTCACACCGCCCGTGGCGTCGCTCAGCGCGCCGAGCGACAGCCAACTCAGAAGCGTGGCGTTCGTCGGCAGGCCGGAGGTCGTGCCGGAGGTGCTCACCCCGGTCACCGTCGCGGTGTGGGTATCGCTGAGATCGGCATCGGTGAAGGTCACCGCGCCGCTCGCGGTATCGTTGGTGGTCGAGCCGGTCTGGCCCGTCAGCTCGCTCAGCGAGGCGCCCTGTGCGCCGCTGGTGATCACCGGAGTGTCGTTGGTCCCGGTGATGGTCACCACCACGTTCTGCGACGTGGTGCCGCCATGGGCGTCCGCCACCTGCACCGTGTAGGTCAGCGTCACGCTCTCGCCCTGGGCCAGATAGTCGAAGCTCTTGTCCTGCGCCGCGAAGCTCCAGCCATCCGAGCCGGTCACCCCGCCCGTGGCGTCGCTCAGCGCGCCGAGCGACAGCCAGCTTTTCACGGTGGCGTTGTCGGCAAGCCCGCTGGTCACCCCGCTCGACGTCACACCCGTGATGGTCACGCTGTGCGTGTCCGACAGATCCGCGTCGCTGAACGTCACCGTGCCCGTCGCGCTGTCGGGGCTCGTCGAGCCGGTCTGGCCCGCCAACTCCGTGATCGCGCCCGTCTGTGCACCGCTGGTGATCACCGGAGTGTCGTTCGTCCCGGCGATGGTCACCACCACGTTCTGGCTGGTGGTCCCACCGTGACCGTCATTGATGCTGACGGCATAGGTCACCGTCAGGGTCTGGCCGGCCGCCAGGAAGTCGAAGCTCTTGTCCTGGGCGCTGTAGCCCCAGGCCACGCTGCCCGAGCCGGAGCCGGTGCTGTCCGTCTTGGTCAGCGTCAGCGTGCTGGCCGCGGTCAGCGCGCTGATCTGGCCCGCAGTCAGGCTGCCGCCCGACCAGGCGAAGCTGGGCGTGCCCTGGCTGACCGTGTGGCTATCCGACAGATCGACGTCGGCAAACGCGATCGAACCCGACGCACTGTCCGCCGTGGTCGAGCCGGTCTGCCCACTCAGCTCGGAGAAGGCACCGGTCGCCGTGGTGGAGCCGGCCACAATGCTCGGCGCGTCATTGGTCCCGGTGATGGTCACCACCACGTTCTGGCTGGTGGTGCCGCCGTGGGTATCGGCCACCTGCACCGTGTAGGTCAACGTGACCGTCTGACCGGCCGCCAGATAGTCGAAGCTCTTGTCCTGCGCCGCGAAGCTCCAGCCATCCGAGCCGGTCACGCCGTTGGTCGAGTCGGTGAGCGTTCCCAACGTCAGCCAACTCAGAAGCGTGGCGTTCGTCGGCAGGCCGGAGGTCGTGCCGGAAGTGCTCACCCCGGTTACCGTCGCGGTGTGGGTATCGCTGAGATCGGCATCGGTGAAGGTCACCGCGCCGCTCGCGGTATCGTTGGTGGTCGAGCCGGTCTGGCCCGTCAGCTCGCTCAGCGAGGCGCCCTGCGCGCTCGAGGTGATCACCGGCTGATCGTTGGTCCCGGTGATGGTGATCACCACGTTCTGGCTGGTGGTCCCGCCGTGGGTGTCCGCCACCTCAACCGTGTAGGTTAGCGTCACGCTCTCGCCCTGGGCGAGATAGTCGAAGCTCTTGTCCTGCGCCGCAAAGCTCCAGCCATCCGAGCCGGTCACACCGCCCGTGGCGTCGCTCAGTGCGCCGAGCGACAGCCAGCTTTTCACGGTGGCGTTGTCGGCAAGCCCGCTGGTCACCCCGCTCGACGTCACACCCGTGATGGTCACGCTGTGCGTGTCCGACAGATCCGCGTCGCTGAACGTCACCGCGCCGCTCGCGGTATCGTTGGTGGTCGAGCCGGTCTGCCCCGTCAGCTCGCTCAGCGCCGCGCCCTGCGCGCTCGAGGTGATCACCGGCTGATCATTGGTCCCGGTGATGGTGATCACCACGTTCTGCGACGTGGTCCCGCCATGGGTGTCCGCCACCTCAACCGTGTAGGTCAGCGTGACCGTCTGACCGGCCGCCAGATAGTCGAAGCTCTTGTCCTGCGCCGCGAAGCTCCAGCCATCCGAGCCGGTCACCCCGCCCGTGGCGTCGCTCAGCGCGCCGAGCGACAGCCAGCTTTTCACGGTGGCGTTGTCGGCAAGCCCGCTGGTCACCCCGCTCGACGTCACACCCGTGATGGTCACGCTATGCGTGTCGGACAGATCCGCGTCGCTGAACGTCACCGTGCCCGTCGCGCTGTCGGGGCTCGTCGAGCCGGTCTGCCCACTCAGCTCGGAGAAGGCACCGGTCGCCGTGGTGGAGCCGGCCACAATGCTCGGCGCGTCGTTGGTCCCGGTGATGGTCACCACGACGTTCTGGCTGGTGGTCCCGCCGTGGGTGTCCGCCACCTCAACCGTGTAGGTTAGCGTCACGCTCTCGCCCTGGGCGAGATAGTCGAAGCTCTTGTCCTGCGCCGCAAAGCTCCAGCCATCCGAGCCGGTCACACCGCCCGTGGCGTCGCTCAGTGCGCCGAGCGACAGCCAGCTTTTCACGGTGGCGTTGTCGGCAAGCCCGCTGGTCACCCCGCTCGACGTCACACCCGTGATGGTCACGCTATGCGTGTCGGACAGATCCGCGTCGCTGAACGTCACCGTGCCCGTCGCGCTGTCGGGGCTCGTCGAGCCGGTCTGCCCACTCAGCTCGGAGAAGGCACCGGTCGCCGTGGTGGAGCCGGCCACAATGCTCGGCGCGTCGTTGGTCCCGGTGATGGTGATCACCACGTTCTGGCTGGTGGTCCCGCCGTGGGTGTCCGCCACCTGCACCGTGTAGGTCAGCGTCACGCTCTCGCCCTGGGCGAGATAGTCGAAGCTCTTGTCCTGCGCCGCGAAGCTCCAGCCATCCGAGCCGGTCACACCGTTGGTCGAGTCGGTGAGCGTTCCCAACGTCAGCCAACTCAGAAGCGTGGCGTTGTCGGCAAGCCCGCTGGTCACCCCGCTCGACGTCACACCCGTGATGGTCACGCTGTGCGTGTCCGACAGATCCGCGTCGCTGAACGTCACCGTGCCCGTCGCGCTGTCGGGGCTCGTCGAGCCGGTCTGGCCCGCCACCTCCGTGATCGCGCCCGTCTGTGCGCCGCTGGTGATCACCGGCTGATCGTTGGTCCCGGTGATGGTGATCACCACGTTCTGGCTGGTGGTCCCGCCATGGGTGTCCGCCACCTCAACCGTGTAGGTCAGCGTCACGCTCTCGCCCTGGGCCAGATAGTCGAAGCTCTTGTCCTGCGCCGCAAAGCTCCAGCCATCCGAGCCGGTCACACCGCCCGTGGCGTCGCTCAGCGCGCCCAGCGACAGCCAGCTTTTCACGGTGGCGTTGTCGGCAAGCCCGCTGGTCACCCCGCTCGACGTCACACCCGTGATGGTCACGCTGTGCGTGTCCGACAGATCCGCGTCGCTGAACGTCACCGCGCCCGTCGCGCTGTCGGGGCTCGTCGAGCCGGTCTGGCCCGCCACCTCCGTGATCGCGCCCGTCTGTGCGCCGCTGGTGATCACCGGCGCGTCGTTGGTCCCGGTGATGGTGATCACCACGTTCTGGCTGGTGGTGCCGCCGTGGGTGTCCGCCACCTCAACCGTGTAGGTCAGCGTCACGCTCTCGCCCTGGGCCAGATAGTCGAAGCTCTTGTCCTGGGCCGCGAAGCTCCAGCCATCCGAGCCGGTCACACCGTTGGTCGAGTCGGTGAGCGTTCCCAACGTCAGCCAACTCAGAAGCGTGGCGTTCGTCGGCAGGCCGGAGGTCGTGCCGGAGGTGCTCACCCCGGTCACCGTCGCGGTGTGGGTATCGATGAGATCGGCATCGGTGAAGGTCACCGCGCCGCTCGCGGTATCGTTGGTGGTCGAGCTGGTCTGGCCCGCCACCTCCGTGATCGCGCCCGTCTGTGCGCCGCTGGTGATCACCGGCTGATCGTTGGTCCCGGTGATGGTGATCACCACGTTCTGGCTGGTGGTGCCGCCGTGGGTGTCCGCCACCTCAACCGTGTAGGTTAGCGTCACGCTCTCGCCCTGGGCGAGATAGTCGAAGCTCTTGTCCTGCGCCGCAAAGCTCCAGCCATCCGAGCCGGTCACACCGCCCGTGGCGTCGCTCAGTGCGCCGAGCGACAGCCAACTCAGAAGCGTGGCGTTCGTCGGCAGGCCGGAGGTCGTGCCGGAAGTGCTCACCCCGGTTACCGTCGCGGTGTGGGTATCGCTGAGATCGGCATCGGTGAAGGTCACCGCGCCGCTCGCGGTATCGTTGGTGGTCGAGCCGGTCTGGCCCGTCAGCTCGCTCAGCGAGGCGCCCTGCGCGCTCGAGGTGATCACCGGCTGATCGTTGGTCCCGGTGATGGTGATCACCACGTTCTGGCTGGTGGTCCCGCCGTGGGTGTCCGCCACCTCAACCGTGTAGGTTAGCGTCACGCTCTCGCCCTGGGCGAGATAGTCGAAGCTCTTGTCCTGCGCCGCAAAGCTCCAGCCATCCGAGCCGGTCACACCGCCCGTGGCGTCGCTCAGCGCGCCCAGCGACAGCCAGCTTTTCACGGTGGCGTTGTCGGCAAGCCCGCTGGTCACCCCGCTCGACGTCACACCCGTGATGGTCACGCTGTGCGTGTCCGACAGATCCGCGTCGCTGAACGTCACCGCGCCGCTCGCGGTATCGTTGGTGGTCGAGCCGGTCTGCCCCGTCAGCTCGCTCAGCGCCGCGCCCTGCGCGCTCGAGGTGATCACCGGCTGATCATTGGTCCCGGTGATGGTGATCACCACGTTCTGCGACGTGGTCCCGCCATGGGTGTCCGCCACCTCAACCGTGTAGGTCAGCGTCACGCTCTCGCCCTGGGCCAGATAGTCGAAGCTCTTGTCCTGCGCCGCAAAGCTCCAGCCATCCGAGCCGGTCACCCCGCCCGTGGCGTCGCTCAGTGCGCCGAGCGACAGCCAACTCAGAAGCGTGGCGTTCGTCGGCAGGCCGGAGGTCGTGCCGGAGGTGCTCACCCCGGTCACCGTCGCGGTGTGGGTATCGCTGAGATCGGCATCGGTGAAGGCCACCGCGCCGCTCGCGGTATCGTTGGTGGTCGAGCCGGTCTGGCCCGTCAGCTCGCTCAGCGCCGCGCCCTGCGCGCTCGAGGTGATCACCGGCTGATCGTTGGTCCCGGTGATGGTGATCACCACGTTCTGCGACGTGGTCCCGCCATGGTTGTCCGCCACCTCAACCGTGTAGGTCAGCGTCACGCTCTCGCCCTGGGCCAGATAGTCGAAGCTCTTGTCCTGCGCCGCAAAGCTCCAGCCATCCGAGCCGGTCACGCCGTTGGTCGAGTCGGTGAGCGTTCCCAACGTCAGCCAACTCAGAAGCGTGGCGTTCGTCGGCAGGCCGGAGGTCGTGCCGGAGGTGCTCACCCCGGTCACCGTCGCGGTGTGGGTATCGCTGAGATCCGCGTCGCTGAACGTCACCGTGCCTGTCGCGCTGTCGGGGCTCGTCGAGCCGGTCTGCCCACTCAGCTCGGAGAAGGCACCGGTCGCCGTGGTGGAGCCGGCCACAATGCTCGGCGCGTCGTTGGTCCCTGTGATGGTCACCACGACGTTCTGGCTGGTGGTGCCGCCATGGGTGTCCGCCACCTCAACCGTGTAGGTCAGCGTCACGCTCTCGCCCTGGGCCAGATAGTCGAAGCTCTTGTCCTGCGCCGCAAAGCTCCAGCCATCCGAGCCGGTCACCCCGCCCGTGGCGTCGCTCAGCGCGCCCAGGCTCAGCCAGCTTTTCACGGTGGCGTTGTCGGCAAGCCCGCTGGTCACCCCGCTCGACGTCACACCCGTGATGGTCACGCTGTGCGTGTCGGATAGATCCGCGTCGCTGAACGTCACCGTGCCCGTCGCGCTGTCGGGGCTCGTCGAGCCGGTCTGCCCCGTCAGCTCGCTCAGCGCCGCGCCCTGCGCGCTCGAGGTGATCACCGGCTGATCGTTGGTCCCGGTGATGGTCACCACCACGTTCTGCGACGTGGTGCCGCCATGGGTGTCCGCCACCTCAACCGTGTAGGTCAGCGTCACGCTCTCGCCCTGGGCCAGATAGTCGAAGCTCTTGTCCTGCGCCGCAAAGCTCCAGCCATCCGAGCCGGTCACGCCGTTGGTCGAGTCGGTGAGCGTTCCCACCGTCAGCCAACTCAGAAGCGTGGCGTTCGTCGGCAGGCCGGAGGTCGTGCCGGAGGTGCTCACCCCGGTTACCGTCGCGGTGTGGGTATCGCTGAGATCGGCATCGGTGAAGGTCACCGCGCCGCTCGCGGTATCGTTGGTGGTCGAGCCGGTCTGGCCCGCCACCTCCGTGATCGCGCCCGTCTGTGCGCCGCTGGTGATCACCGGCTGATCGTTGGTCCCGGTGATGGTGATCACCACGTTCTGGCTGGTGGTCCCGCCATGGGTGTCCGCCACCTCAACCGTGTAGGTCAGCGTCACGCTCTCGCCCTGGGCGAGATAGTCGAAGCTCTTGTCCTGGGCCGCGAAGCTCCAGCCATCCGAGCCGGTCACCCCGCCCGTGGCGTCGCTCAGTGCGCCGAGCGACAGCCAACTCAGAAGCGTGGCGTTCGTCGGCAGGCCGGAGGTCGTGCCGGAGGTGCTCACCCCGGTTACCGTCGCGGTGTGGGTATCGCTGAGATCGGCATCGGTGAAGGTCACCGCGCCGCTCGCGGTATCGTTGGTGGTCGAGCCGGTCTGGCCCGCCAACTCCGTGATCGCGCCCGTCTGTGCGCCGCTGGTGATCACCGGAGTGTCGTTGGTGCCGGTGATGGTCACCACCACGTTCTGGCTGGTGGTGCCGCCGTGGGTGTCCGCCACCTCAACCGTGTAGGTTAGCGTCACGCTCTCGCCCTGGGCCAGATAGTCGAAGCTCTTGTCCTGCGCCGCAAAGCTCCAGCCATCCGAGCCGGTCACACCGCCCGTGGCGTCGCTCAGTGCGCCGAGCGACAGCCAGCTTTTCATGGTGGCGTTGTCGGCAAGCCCGCTGGTCACCCCGCTCGACGTCACACCCGTGATGGTCACGCTGTGCGTGTCCGACCGATCCGCGTCGCTGAAGGTCACCGTGCCCGTCGCGCTGTCGGGGCTCGTCGAGCCGGTCTGCCCACTCAGCTCGGAGAAGGCACCGGTCGCCGTGGAGGAGCCGGCCACAATGCTCGGCGCGTCGTTGGTCCCGGTGATGGTCACCACGACGTTCTGGCTGGTGGTCCCGCCGTGGGTGTCCGCCACCTGCACCGTGTAGGTCAGCGTCACGCTCTCGCCCTGGGCCAGATAGTCGAAGCTCTTGTCCTGCGCCGCAAAGCTCCAGCCATCCGAGCCGGTCACCCCGTTGGTCGAGTCGGTGAGCGTTCCCAACGTCAGCCAACTCAGAAGCGTGGCGTTGTCGGCAAGCCCGCTGGTCACCCCGCTCGACGTCACACCCGTGATGGTCACGCTATGCGTGTCGGACAGATCCGCGTCGCTGAACGTCACCGTGCCCGTCGCGCTGTCGGGGCTCGTCGAGCCGGTCTGCCCACTCAGCTCGGAGAAGGCACCGGTCGCCGTGGTGGAGCCGGCCACAATGCTCGGCGCGTCGTTGGTCCCGGTGATGGTGATCACCACGTTCTGGCTGGTGGTCCCGCCGTGGGTGTCCGCCACCTGCACCGTGTAGGTCAGCGTCACGCTCTCGCCCTGGGCGAGATAGTCGAAGCTCTTGTCCTGCGCCGCGAAGCTCCAGCCATCCGAGCCGGTCACACCGTTGGTCGAGTCGGTGAGCGTTCCCAACGTCAGCCAACTCAGAAGCGTGGCGTTGTCGGCAAGCCCGCTGGTCACCCCGCTCGACGTCACACCCGTGATGGTCACGCTGTGCGTGTCCGACAGATCCGCGTCGCTGAACGTCACCGTGCCCGTCGCGCTGTCGGGGCTCGTCGCGCCGGTCTGGCCCGCCACCTCCGTGATCGCGCCCGTCTGTGCGCCGCTGGTGATCACCGGCGCGTCGTTGGTCCCGGTGATGGTGATCACCACGTTCTGGCTGGTGGTCCCGCCATGGGTGTCCGCCACCTGCACCGTGTAGGTCAGCGTCACGCTCTCGCCCTGGGCCAGATAGTCGAAGCTCTTGTCCTGCGCCGCGAAGCTCCAGCCATCCGAGCCGGTCACACCGTTGGTCGAGTCGGTGAGCGTTCCCAACGTCAGCCAACTCAGAAGCGTGGCGTTGTCGGCAAGCCCGCTGGTCACCCCGCTCGACGTCACACCCGTGATGGTCACGCTGTGCGTGTCCGACAGATCCGCGTCGCTGAACGTCACCGTGCCCGTCGCGCTGTCGGGGCTCGTCGAGCCGGTCTGCCCCGTCAGCTCGCTCAGCGCCGCGCCCTGCGCGCTCGAGGTGATCACCGGAGTGTCGTTGGTCCCGGCGATGGTCACCACCACGTTCTGGCTGGTGGTGCCGCCGTGACCGTCATTGATGCTGACGGCATAGGTCACCGTCAGGGTCTGGCCGGCCGCCAGGAAGTCGAAGCTCTTGTCCTGGGCGCTGTAGCCCCAGGCCACGCTGCCCGAGCCGGAGCCGATGCTGTCGGTCTTGGTCAGCGTCAGCGTACTGGCCGCGGTCAGCGCGCTGATCTGGCCCGCGGTCAGGCTGCCGCCCGACCAGGCGAAGCTGGGCGTCCCCTGGCTGACCGTGTGCGTATCCGACAGATCGACGTCGGCAAACGCGATCGAGCCCGACGCACTGTCCGCCGTGGTCGAGCCGGTCTGCCCACTCAGCTCGGAGAAGGCACCGGTCGCCGTGGTGGAGCCGGCCACAATGCTCGGCGCGTCGTTGGTGCCGGTGATGGTCACCACCACGTTCTGGCTGGTGGTGCCGCCATGGGTATCGGCCACCTGCACCGTGTAGGTCAGCGTGACCGTCTGACCGGCCGCCAGATAGTCGAAGCTCTTGTCCTGCGCCGCGAAGCTCCAGCCATCCGAGCCGGTCACACCGTTGGTCGAGTCGGTGAGCGTTCCCAACGTCAGCCAACTCAGAAGCGTGGCGTTGTCGGCAAGCCCGCTGGTCACCCCGCTCGACGTCACACCCGTGATGGTCACGCTGTGCGTGTCCGACAGATCCGCGTCGCTGAACGTCACCGTGCCCGTCGCGCTGTCGGGGCTCGTCGCGCCGGTCTGGCCCGCCACCTCCGTGATCGCGCCCGTCTGTGCGCCGCTGGTGATCACCGGAGTGTCGTTGGTCCCGGCGATGGTCACCATCACGTTCTGGCTGGTGGTCCCACCGTGACCGTCATTGATGCTGACGGCATAGGTCACCGTCAGGGTCTGGCCGGCCGCCAGGAAGTCGAAGCTCTTGTCCTGGGCGCTGTAGCCCCAGGCCACGCTGCCCGAGCCGGAGCCGGTGCTGTCGGTCTTGGTCAGCGTCAGCGTGCTGGCCGCGGTCAGCGCGCTGATCTGGCCCGCGGTCAGGCTGCCGCCCGACCAGGCGAAGCCGGGCGTGCCCTGGCTGACCGTGTGCGTATCCGACAGATCGACATCGGCAAACGCGATCGAGCCCGACGCACTGTCCGCCGTGGTCGAGCCGGTCTGCCCACTCAGCTCGGAGAAGGCACCGGTCGCCGTGGTCGATCCGGCCACGATCGTGGGCCCGTGGTTCGGCATCCCAAATGTCAGGGTGGTCGAAGTGACAAATCCATTCTGATCGAGGGTTGAAAGCGTAAACACGTCAGTGGCTGTCGTGAAAGACGTCACCGTATAGCTATAGGTTCCGTCGGCGTAGACCGTGAGTTTTCCATCTGTCCCTGCCACCGTGTAGGAGGTCGGCAGGCTCGCTGTCCCTTGGAGATACTGCGCCACGTTGAGCGACGGATCCAACGAGGTCGCGGTCGGAGCACCGTTGCCGGCAGCAACGCCCACGATTTTGAATGTGTCGGTGAAGCTGGTCGAGCTGGTGCCGAGCGTGTTGGTGAAGAGATTGAGGCTATTGAGCGAGCCGCTGCTCGAAGTCGCGCCAACAGCCAGACCAATCGTACCGGGATTGACGATTTGAACCTGGAGCGCCTCCCAACCATTGAGGACGAGGCCGCCCCCGCTGGTCGAGGCACCGGTGCCGGAGGTTCCCGCGGCGAAATTGAAGGAATAGCTCGCGCTACTGCATTGGTTCGCGGCCAGCCAGTTCGCATACTGTGTCAGTTGCGATTTGATGAGCGCGTATTCATCCGCAGTAACGACGATACGAATCGTATCAGTGCCGCCCCCGCCATTATACTTGTCCACGTCGCCCGCCAGCGACTGCAACTGCGATGAGCCGCCTACGTTGACCACCTTGTAGTGGTCGGAAAGGGCATAGATCGCGAGATCGCTGCCGTTGCCCGCACTGATGACATCACTGCCGGAGCCCGCAATGATGACATCGGTGCCATTCCCGACATTGATCGTGTCGTTTCCCGCGCCGGCATAAATGATGTTGGCGCCGTTACCGCTAACGATCGTATCTGTCCCGCTTCCAGCAACGATGACATTGGTCCCGTTGCCATCGCTGATGCTGTTCGTGCCGCTGGTCCCGGCCGCATAGATCAGGTTGCCCCCATTGCCATCGCTGATGGTCGCGTTGTTGCCGCTGGCGATGATCGTGTTGGAGCCATTGCCATCGCTTATGACATTGTTGTTGCCTGTAACCGTTATCGTATTGGTGCCGTTGCCGTCGCTAACCGAATCATTGTTCCCGGTCACAGTGATGGCGTTGGTTCCGTTACCGTCAGAGACGGTGTTGCTGTTGCCCGTTACGGTGACGGTATTCGTTCCGTTGCCATCGCTGATCTTGTCATTGCTTCCAGTGACGGTCAGTGCGTTGGTGCTGTTGTTTCCAGAAATTGTGGTGTTGCTGGTGTCCAGCACGCCCGCATATGCCCGCTGCCCCTTGGTCGTGATCGGCGGCTGACACGGCGCCATAGTTGCGATCGAGGCGAGTTCCCAACGTCCACCACGCGCGGCGGCGCCGACGCGCCGCTCGGATGCCGCTACCTTGGCTCCGGTTACGTTCGCGAGCGCGCGGACGAACGCTGCGCCCTGCTCGCTTCGCGCCACCGCACAGCTCCACAAGCGGAGTTCTCCGCGCTGTCCGATAGCGTCGCCGAGAAGAACCAGCTCACCGGCTTCCCGGTCAATCGTATCAAGCGAAAGCAATCCCGCCGAGAAAGCCAGCTCACCCGGTCGTCCGTGAGCGATAATGTGGATCGCTTCCAGTCCTCTGCTGCCTCGGATCGCTCGCGCCATCTGGCGGGAAGCCGGTTCATCGCTGGAGAGCAAGATCGGTTCAACGTCTGACCGGATGCCGTGAAGCAACGTCTCTAGGTCCTCGACACCGGGGTCGATGAAGGCGATCTCGCGCTTGCTGGTAGGCGTCATCGACGAACTCTCCACTGAAACGAATGCCTGGAATGCCCCCGGCGCTCAGCCCTCGACAAAAAGCTTGATTGTCTTGGTGGCATGGCAGTCGGACCTGACCGCACCTGCGCGAACGGATCGTGCGATCGCAATGTCCTCACCAACTCCGCGTGCAGGCGCGAACGGGCAATCGATCTGAGCGGGCGGACAAATTTTCAGGATTGATGGGGAGCCCATAGAAATGTCGCGCGACCAGGGCCAGTTCGAAATTTGCGGGAGGCACGCTTGAAATTCGAATGGGTTGACCGGTGGTCCGGCCATCCCGGTACGACTAATGCGATTCACTGCACACTCCCCCCAACTCTGCTAAGGGCAGGGCACCCCCAATGTGCCGAAACACGGTTGGAATACGCCGCGGAAATCACTCCATCCAGCACAACCCCGGGCTACCCATTCCGGATAACCGGACTCGCACGGGCCCACGAAAACGAGTTGATTTCTCTGTATACGGGTGCTTGAGCGGATCCTGGAGGGACCCGGCGTATGCGAGAGGATACTCCCTCCTCCGCATTGCCTTGAATGCTTCGTGTTTTTCGGCGCACGCCGCGATAGCTACGGCCGTAATCTACGATCTTGGTCTCGAAATGCGCGCTACGAGGTCGTCCGAGCGATTCATGGTAGCGGAGATCGCCGGGCTTGGCCGCTTTCGCCTCCTTATGACCGATCCATCCCTGCCACACGGCGGAAGAGATGTCGGCTGTCAGGGGTAGACCACGCCGTCGAGCCAAACCGTCGCGATTGACCCTTTGCGACCTCCTCGCACCGTAACGGGACGCCAGCCTTCGCGACATTCCTGCCAGTTATGATTTCCTGAAAACTTGCGATTGGACGCTGGTTCAGTGCGCGAGCTATCCCATCGTGAAGCACGGCTGCAAAACCTGATGGCATCGACCATCGCCGCATGCGTCCTATGGGAGGAAACACGTGTCATCTCACGCCCAAGTGGAGAGCAGCGCGTACGCGTCCGGCTCCCTGGAGGCCATGCTGAAGGCCATTGGCGTTCCCCTCGCCATCATGGTCGCAGCCGCGATCTGGTTTGCGCCGACACCCACCGAACTATCGTTGCAAGGCCACAAGGCGCTGGCGCTGTTCGGCGGCATCTTCTTGCTGTACCTGACCGAAGCGATACCGCTCGCGATTGCGAGCCTGCTGGTGATCCCCCTCGCGGTGCTGTCTGGCACCGCCAATCTCCGCACCGCCCTCGACGGCTTTTCCGCCTCGCCTGTCTATCTGATCATCGGTGCCTTCATCCTCGCGACCGCGATGGTGAAGACCCGGCTTGCGGAGCGCATCACCTACATCATTCTGGCAAAGTTCGGTAGCGCGCCGTCAAGAATCACGCTGGGCATCACGCTGATCAACGTTGTGCTCGCCTTTCTGGTTCCGTCCTCGACCGCACGCACTGCGATCCTGCTGCCGGAATGCCTCAGTATCTTGACCATCTTCGGTATCGCCGCACGTTCACCGTTCGCGATCAACCTGCTGCTGACGCTGACAATGACCAACGCCACCATCGGCGCCGGGGTCCTGACGGCGACGGTGCCCAATCCCGTGACAGTTGAATTCATCGCCAAAGCCAGCGGACACACCATCACCTATGCCGAATGGCTGCTCTATGGTTTTCCGCCGGCGCTTGTGATGACCTTCTTCACCTGGTGGCTGATTCAGCGGGTGTTTCCGCCTGAATTCGCTTCCGGCCATGAACAAGTCGAGGGGCGGATTTCACAAAACCTCGGCTCGATGGGCCCTATGTCATCCGCCGAATGGCGCGCGCTGATCGTGTTCGTGCTGGTGACGTGTCTGTGGGCGACACAGGGCCTGACTGGGCTCGACACCACGGTGGTCTGCCTGATGGGCGCCTGCCTGCTATTTCTGCCGGGTTTCGGCGTGATGGACTGGAGCGACGCCAACAAGGGCGTCTCTTGGCAAGTACTCTTGATTGCGGGCGGCGGGGTTTCGCTCGGCGACATCCTCCTGAAGACCGGCGCCGCCAACTGGCTCGCCAATTCCATCTTCCATGCTCTCGGTCTCGCCGGCGCGTCGGCGCTGATCGTGATCGTGGTGGTGATGCTGATCGTGCAGTTCATGCACGTGATCTTCGTCGGCACCACGGCCATGGCGACGAGCTTGTTGCCGATCATTCTGGCAATGGCCGGCACCGCCGGGGTCAATCCGGTCGCGCTGGCGCTGCCAGCCGGCATGATCATCGGCGGCTATCCGCTACTAATGTTCTACAACACGCTGCCGAGCATCCTCGTCTACGGAACCGGGCGGCTGCGCGTTGGTGATTTTCCCAAAGTCGGCATCATCGCTTGCCTTGTCGCCTGTCTGATTTACGCCCTGTGCGCCGCCACCTGGTGGCACTGGCTAGGCCTCGTTTGACATCAAGCATCCCCCGGAGGAACACCATGGCACTGCCACTCGCCGGCATTCTCGTCCTCGACCTGTCTAATGTCCTCGCCGGCCCGTTCTGCGGCTATCACCTCGCGCGTCTCGGCGCCGAAGTGATCAAGGTCGAAAATCCCAAGGGGGGCGACCTGGCGCGCCGGCTCGGCGCTGATCCCGCGATGGCGAAGAACCTGATGGGCCTGTCGTTCGTCGCCGTAAATGCCGACAAGCAATCGGTCGCGATTGATTTCAAGGCCGATGACGGCAAGGAGATATTTCTCCGCTTGGTCGAAAAGGCCGACGTCGTGCTGGAGAATTTCCGTCCCAAGGTAATGGAGCGGCTCGGGCTCGGCTACGACGTGCTCGCGAAGCGCAATCCGCGGATCGTGTATTGCGCGATCTCGGGGTTTGGACAGGACGGTCCATGGGCGGGCCGCCCCGCTTACGATCAGATCGTGCAGGGATTGTCCGGCGTGATGAGTGTCACTGGCGATTCCGAGACCGCGCCGTTACGCACGGGATTTCCGATCGCCGATACGATTGCGGGCCTCACCGCATCCTTTGCCATTGCAGCAGCGCTGGTCGAACAGCGGCAGACCGGACGCGGCCGGCGCATCGATGTCTCGCTGCTCGAAGCGACGCTCGCCGCCATGGGCTGGGTGGTCTCGAACCACCTCAATGCCAATGTCGATCCCCGTCCGATCGGCAACGAGAATTTCACCGCGGCGCCGTCAGGCACGTTCGCGACCGGTTCCGGCCCCCTGAACATCGCAGCCAATGAGCAGAAGCAATACGAGGCACTGTGCGACATCATCGGCAAGCCTGAAATGAAATCCGATCCGCGGTTTCGCGAGCGTCAATCGCGCAAGGATCATCGTGCGGCGCTGAAGCAGGAACTGGAAGTCGCCCTCGCCGCCAAACCCGCCGTCGAATGGGAGGCGCTTTTCAACGCCAAGGGCGTTCCGGCCGGTTGCGTGCTGAGTGTGCCCGAGGTGCTGAGAGAGCAACAGGTCACCAGCCGCAAGTTCGTCGAGAGCCTGAAGGCAAACGTAACGGGCGGTCAGACCATGCGGGTGACGCGTCCCGGTTTCCTCCTTGAGAGCGATTATCCCGAACCGTCGCCGCCACCGAGTCTCGGCCAGGACACCATGAAATGGCTCCGGCAGATCGGCTTCAAGGACGCCGAGATCGAAACTTTCGGCCGGCGCGGCGTCATCGCCTTCGACAACCGGCCGACGGTTAAGGATACCGCCAGGATGCCCGACCTGAAGGCGCGCGCCGAAACATCGAGCACCTGAGAGAGGAGAGCAACCGTGACTGATCAAACTGCCGCCGATATGCTGCAAAAGGCTACCCAATGGTGGTCGACCGACATCATCGACATGAAACCGGGCGTGATCCGCTTTCGCGGTTTTCCGATCGAACAACTGATCGGCCGGGTGTCGTTTCCGCAAATGATCTGGCTGATGCTGAAGGGCGATCTGCCATCCGCCGAACAGGGGGCGCTGCTGGAGGCCGCGCTGGTCTCCGCTGTCGATCACGGCCCGCAAGCCCCATCGATTGCGATCGGACGCATGGCCGTGACCTGCGGCCTGCCGCTCAACGGCGCGATGGCCTCTGCCATCAACGTGCTCGACGACGTCCACGGCGGCGCCGGCGAGCAGTGTATGGAGCTTTACGCCGACATCGCGACCCGTCAGGATGCGGGCGCAACGCTTGACGCCGCCGTTGAGCAGGCGCTCGATGCCTTCATCGCGACGAGCGGCAAGATCGTGCCCGGCTTCGGTCATCGCTTTCATCCCGTCGATCCGCGGTCGCCGCGGTTGCTCGAACTGGTCGACGGCGCACGCAAGATCAAGATCGTATCCGGCCGCTTCGCCGACATCGGCCGCGGCGTCGAGGACCTGATGCAGCGGCGCAAGGGCCGCAAGATTCCGATGAACATCGATGGCGCCACCGCCGTCATCTACTCCGAACTAGGCTTCTCGCCGGCGCTCGGGCGCGGCCTCTTCATTCTCTCCCGCTCGGTCGGAATCCTCGCCCATGCCTGGGAACAGTCGCAGCAGGGCGGCCGCATCAAGGGCCCGATGCCTCCCGACATCCCCTACCGCTACACCGGACCGGCGCCGCGGGATTTCGCGAAATGATCCAGCCGTCACCGTCAGGGACCAGCAACTATCTGGCGGTGCGGCCTGACTGGCTCGCGCGCGGCGTCGAGGCAGCGCTGGAGCCCGAGCTTCCGATCATCGACGCCCATCATCATCTCTGGGACCGGCCGAACTGGAAGTACCTGTTCGACGAATACAACGCAGACATTGCCGCCAGCGGACACAACATAACGGCCAGCGTCTTCATGCAGTGCCAGGCGATGTACCGCAGCGACGGTCCGGCCGAAATGCGGGTGATCGGCGAGACCGAGTTCATCAACGGCGTTGGGGCGATGAGCGCGAGCGGCAACTACGGCCCGCGGGGTCTCTGTGCCGGCATCATCGGTCATGCTGATCTGCGGCTTGGTGACGCTGTCGCACCGGTCCTGGAGGCACATCTTGCCGCTGCGCCCAATCGTTTCCGCGGCATCCGGCATATCACTGTTTGGGATGCTGACCGAAGCCTGATGAATCCGCTCAGTGCCGGACCGCCCGCCCTGCTCAGCGATGAAACATTCCGCAAGGGGTTTGCGCGCCTCGCGCCGCTCGGCCTTGTCTTCGATGCCTGGCTATTTCATCCGCAAATTCCTGAATTGACCGCACTCGCCCGGGCGTTTCCGCAAACCACGATCGTGCTCGATCATCTCGGCGGCATCGTCGGGATCGGCGCCTACCAGGATCGCCGCGACGAAATCTTCGCCGGCTGGTCGCGCTCGATCCGCGAACTGGCCACCTGCCAAAACATTTGCGTCAAGCTCGGCGGCCTCGGCATGCGCATCAATGGCTTTGGTTTCGAAGCTCAAGACGCGCCGCCGAGTTCGGAAGTCCTCGCCGAAACGTGGCGGCCCTACGTCGAAACCTGCATCGAGGCATTCGGGACGCAGCGATGCATGTTCGAGAGCAATTTTCCGGTCGACAAGGGATCCTATTCTTACGGAACTGTCTGGAACGCATTCAAGCGCCTGACCCGACAGGCTGGCGACAGCGAGCTAACCAGCCTGTTCAGTGCGACTGCCGCACGCGTTTATGGGCTCGCTCCGCGGGGCTGACGATGACCCCAGGCGTCTGGGCTTCGGTCATGCCCGGCAGCGTGACCTGATCGAGGAAGTCGCGGCCCTTCGCCTTGAGCAGTGCGACGACGCGCTGCGCCGCCGGCGAGAGATAGCCGTCGCGTCGGATGACGAAGCCGAGCGGCCGTCGCATCGTGGTAGTGTCGATCATCAGCCGGGCGAGCTGGCTGCCGAGCCGCAGCGGATGCAGGTTTCGGGTCGAGGTGAAGCTTAACAGCGCTGTGTCGGCGATCAGTTTCGGTAATGTCGTGATCGAGTTGGTTTCAATCTGGACCGACGGCAGCGGCAGCCCGTGGGCCTCGAATACATGGTCGATCCATTGGCGCATCGCGACGCTGCGCGCCGGCAGCACCCATTTCGAGCTGGCAAGATCGTTGATCGTGAGCGGCTTCCCGCACAGTGGATGATTTTTTGCTGCCACGACGACGACTTCATCGATGCCGAAGGCTTCGTGCCGGAATTCCTGCTCGTCGGAGGCAAGCACCGGTCCGATAGCAAGATCGAGCACCCGCTCGCGCAGCGCCGTCCGCAGTACGCCGCTCATTCCGATCTGGATTTCGATCGTCAGCCCCGGCGCGTCGCCGATGATTGCCCGGCAGATCTGCGGCAGCAGGTATTCGCCCATGGTCGCGCCGCAGCCGATAGCGACGTGCCCAGCGGCCCCGGCGGCGAAATCCGTCACTTCTCGCAACGACTCCTCCATCGCCTCGCGCATGCGACGGGCACGGGTGAGCAGGACCTCGCCCACCCGCGTCAGCGTGATGCCGCGCCCCGTCCGCTCAAACAGGTCGGCGCCGACTGTCTCCTCGAGCCGCTGGATGCATTTTGTGAGTGCGGGCTGGGTGCGGCCCAGCTTATCCGCGGCCCGGCCCATGTGGCCCAGATCGGCGATCACCTCGAAATACGCGAGGTCGCGCAGGTCCATTACTTCCTCCCGGTTATAGGTCCTTGAAAATTAGCAATTGGACCGTTGTCGACACCGTCTGGCATCTTGAGCCTAACACGGCTGGCTCGCCTCGGAAATCGAGGCTCTAGACACAGCCCATGACCGGGAGGACGAGATGACCGATGTCACGGCCAATGCAGTTGGCGGCGCTGGTTCGGGGCTGTTGGCCACCGCCGTTTCCAAGAATACCTGGCGCCTGGTGCCGCTGCTCGGTCTCGCCTACCTCTTCAACTATCTTGACCGCACCAGCGTCGGCTTTGCTGCGCTGCAGATGAACAAGGCCATCGGCCTCAGCTCCACGCAATTCGGCTGGGGCGCCGGCATTCTGTTCCTCAGCTATTGCCTGCTCGAAGTTCCAAGCAACATGATGATGTACCGCTTCGGCGCCCGCCGCTGGCTCGCGCGCATCATGATCACCTGGGGACTAGCGGCAGCCGCGACCGCCTTCGCCGTCGGCCCTTCCAGCTTCTATCTGATCCGCTTCCTGCTCGGCGTGTTCGAAGCCGGCTTCTTCCCTGGCGTGATCTGGTACATCTCGATCTGGTTTCCGGCAAAGTACCGCACCAGCGTGCTCGCCCTGTTCATGGCGTCGACGCCGCTGTCCTCGCTGCTCGGCAGCCCGATTTCGGCGGCGCTCCTCGGCATGGACGGACTGTGGGGCCTTGCTGGTTGGCAATGGATGTTCCTGATTGAGGGCCTACCCGCCTGCGTGCTCGGCGTCCTCTGCCTTTTCCTGCTGGCCGACACGCCAGATCAGGCCAAGTGGCTGACCACAGAAGAGCGTCAGGCGCTGCTCAACGAACTCGCCAATGACAAGCACGACAAGCCCAAAAAGGACCTGTGGGCGGCGATGAAGGACACGCGCGTGCTGATGCTGACCGCGATCACCTTCGCCTTCACCATCGGCTCCTACGGCGTCGGGATCTGGCTGCCGCTGATCCTGAAGAACCATGGCCTTACGAACATGGAAGTCGGCTGGCTGAGCGCGGTGCCCTATCTGTTCGCCACTATTGGCATGCTGTTCTGGGCGCGCCTTGTCGATCGCAGCGGCCAAAAGATCTATAATCTGATCGCGGCCCTGATCCTCGGCGCGTTGGGGCTCGCGCTGTCGGTTGTCTTCACATCGCTCATTCCGGCGCTTGCCTGCCTGACCTTGGCACTGATTGGCACGATTTCCGCGCGGACGGTCTTCTACACCATCCCGCAGGGCTTCTTGACGGGCGCCGCAGCCGCCGGCGGGATCGCATTCATCAACTCGGTCGGCGCGTTCGGTGGCTTCGTCGGCCCGTACATGGTCGGCTTCCTAAAGGACGCGACCGGTTCGTTCGATGCCGGCATGATCGGAATGGCTATGATCTTGATCGCCGCTACCGGTATCGCGTTTGCTTTCAAGGTGGTGGTGCAGAACAAGTGAAGGAGAAGATGGACCACCCCGCACGGAGCCTGCTTCTAGCCCACCTGCGAAGTTGCGGCGCGTCTGACAGAGGTCCCGCTCATCGCGGCAGAGCGGACCAGATTTGCTCAACCTAAGTTCTTCGCTTGTGACCCGAAGCAGGCGTTGGCATGGCTCGATGTCATCGAGCCATGCCGTCTTATGCGGTGAGTGGGCGTGGTCTACCGGCGACTTTCGGCGACTTGCTTTTCCCCCGGCAACTTGCCCCCAGCTTGCAGGCTGCTGCAAAGCCACCGGGACTCCTTGCCGGTCGCGCCGAGCAAAGTCTTGGTTTCGATACAGTGCGCATAAGTGTTGTAGTTCAGCGTGTCCCGGCACGTTGTCGAGAACGGGCCGATATCGCGTTCGCCACTCTGACTACATCCCACCCAGGGAGCGTTGCCAACCCGGTAACTAACTTCGCAGCCACCGTTACAGCTGCTGGCCGATCTCTCCAGCTTGGCAATCTTGCCCAAGACTGTATTCGGCCCGAATACCGACCCTTCACCTTGAGCCGTTGACGAGCCCGGCGCACGTTGGCGGTGGTGCGAGGTCACGGTGGTTGGCCTCTGCGTCGGCACGACGGTTGTTCTCGCCTTCGGCGCTTCGACCGAGACGGGGGGAAGCGAGGAGTTTGGGGTGGGTTGCGACGATGCGGTGCCTGACGAACTGCACAGCATAACAGTTGACAAAGTAAAGACGATGGACGGCACGGCGAAGCCAAACGACGATCGCATAGTTACCTCCAGAAAATGACGGAAATTCTCTTCCGACAGCTCTTGGTTGTATCACACAAGTTGGAACCAGCAATTCGGAATGGCAGTGACAGACCTTGGACGAGCGGTCTTGACAAACCTATGGAGAAAAACCTGAGGTTGGCCTGACGTCAGGTCATGGCCCCCAACCGACATCGAGCGGACGGCGAATTTCAACGCTCCGCGCGGTGACAGATTTGCGTCGGTTCAGGACCGTGGCCACGGAGGCACCTTGTAGTCCTTACGCTTGCCTTGGCTCAGCTCGAAGGCCCCTATCCTACCCTCCGATCGCCCAATGAGATTCCCTTGGTGCCAGTCGGCAATGCGGCCCAATCTTTCATCAGTGCTCGTCGGTTCTCGAGTTTCTGGCCACGTTGATAGGCCGCAGTCGTCTCGCTCTTGTGAGGGATCGTCAGCTTGCCGATGATGGGATAGGCGTAACGCTTGAGGGAAGATGGCCACTGATCGCGATGCTTCTCGCTCCAGCTCGACCAGTTGGCCCCGATGTATGCTTCCGCGCATTCCTCGAACGTCGACAACACCGCCTCGGTCTCGACCGCTTTCGCCTCTTCGCGTGCGTTTCGTCGTTCTTGGACGATGTAGAGACCTTCGCCGTCGGCGTATTTGCCGGGCTTGTTTTGGCGCTCTACGTCAAACGGTTTCAGCCTTCCAGCCATTGTTCTCCGGCAAAACGTCCTCCGAACCCACGCTCTAAAGCTACGGTCAGCGGCCCGATCAGGGAGAACACCGGGGAACTGCGAAGTACAGTCTTTCGGCCCAAGTCACTGATTTTGCTGTGGAGTTCGAACGACTGCGAACAGTGGAGAACAATATTCTGGCGGAAGGGGTGGGATTCGAACCCACGGTACCCTTGCGGGCACGCCGGTTTTCAAGACCGGTGCCTTAAACCACTCGGCCACCCTTCCAGCGCGGGAAGATCAGGCACTTAGCTAAAGGCGGCATCGAACGCAAGGCGAACTTGGACCCAAACTGGCCTGGGCCATTCTGGAGGTGCCGCAGCAGCCGCGCAACATCAACAGGCACCTGCTGTGGCTTGCGAGCGAGTGGGGTTTAGACGCGCCCCCGAAGGGGGCCGGACAGCATCGGAGGCGCTGAGCGGCTACTTGCCAGCGTCACCGCATCAGCTTCGACTGGATGCTCACTGGCTGTCCCGTGGATCTCAAGAAGATGGTCGACGAGCGCCGCGGGCGGCAGGCCGCACTACCAAGCACCGCGACCATTGTGGCGAAGCATGCCCAGTTCACGATCGGGCAACAGGCGATCGTGACGCGGAGATCAGGCGCATACGGGTGGATCGCACATGAAGGGCCGCCGCCGAACCCACTGGAAGCGTGACCGGCACCGGCTTCATGACTCACCGGCTACGGCTGAAGCGATAACGGCCAAGGGCCTGCCGGTATCCAAGTCGGCGGGCTTCTCTCTTGCGGCCCTCTCGGGCGGCCAGTTTAATGCTCTCGATCACTGGGAGGATTGCGATGCAGAAATTGATTACGGCGGCCGCATTGGCTGCCGCGCTTGTACTTGCAGCATGTGGGAGAGAGCCCGGGCCAAAGGGTGATCCAGGACCTCAGGGGCCGGCCGGCCCGCAAGGTGCCCAAGGGATTCAAGGTGTGCCAGGACCCCAGGGGCCAGCAGGAGCGCAAGGACCCCAAGGACCGCAGGGACCGAAAGGTGACAAGGGAGACAAGGGCGATGCCGCGCCGGTCAATATCCGAGCGGTGGAGGCCGACGGCGCGGTCAATTGCGACGGCAGCGAAACGCTTGTGTCGGTCTTCTGCCCCAGTGGCGGCAGCGCGGATGGCGCAAAGTGCAGCACTTCGCCGACAATTGGTCTTTGCCTGAAAAAGTGAAACTGGAGCAGCGCCCGCCGGTTCGCGCCGGCGGGCTACTTCTCATGCAAGGCAGGACACAATCGCTAAAACAACGTCGGCGCCCAGGTCTGCGGAATACGCCGAAAACACGACGCCGGCGATGAGCGCGACAGCAATCACTTTGAAAACAATCATTTGGAATTCCCCTCTTCAATTCAGGTGCGCAAGGTTAGGCCGGATCCGTTTCCGTCGTGCTTCACGGACACACCGAATGACTTCGTACACGTGGTCGTGATGAATCGGGAAAAACAGGCAATTTTTCAACGCGCGTGCTACTATGCAACCTATTTTAGAGGTTTGCATTAGGAGCTACCCCATTGCCAGCAAGTATCGAATCGATTGTTTCTGCCTATGTGCGTTTGAAGAACCGGCAAGCCCTGGAAGACATGCGAGAGCTTCGGCGCCAGTTGCTCGACGCGCTTCACTCAACATCCAGCATCAACACGGATCAGTCTCGAGATTCGATCCTCGAAGATCTCCGCGTGATCGAGGATGGCCTAGAGCAGCTCCAGCCGCGCTAGTCGAAAACCCCCGCAGCATGCGGCAGGATGCGCTCAAGCGGGCAGACCCAAGCGGACAGACCAATGCCGCTTCAGCTCAGAGAAAAAGGCCCCAGCTTCACCAAAGGAAAAGTGAGCTGGGGCAAGGTCACCTTCTTGCCCAGGTTCTTGATCCTGGGCTATCGGGGAAACTTGGCAAGCTCACCGGCGTTCCGCGACCGAGAATTGGCCTTGGAACGCACACTACAAATGTTGGTTGAAGGGCTGCAGATACGCGCAGCGGGGCGGCCATGTGTAACAAGTGTACCGAGCTAGACAGCAAGATCGCACACTACCAAGCGATGCTGTCCCGCGTTACCGACAAGACGACTCTGGACGGTATAGCCGAGCTGATTGCTCAGCTGCTGGCAAAGAAGGCCGAACTCCACCCCGAGACTGAGGAGTAAAGCGCCGCCTGTCAGGCTCGCATTCCGGTGAAGGACGGCCCTGCCATGCAACAGCTAGCGTCTTCCTCCGCTTACGAAGCCAAAGCGAGGAGCCGCCCGTTTGTCGGGTGGGACGCGAACTGGTGTGGATTTGGCATCAATCCGGCGCGCGCGCTTGCAGTTCGGGCAGATGAAAAGGTGCGCGATCATCGACACTCGGCTGTCTTGCACCAACTGCGAGCGAAACCACCTCATGGCAATTTGGCAGTTTGGGCACTCCGGAGCCTCCAAGTGCTCCACCGCGTGTTTTGGTCTGTCCATACTCGCCTCTTGTTCAGAGACAGTAGCTGGGCACGAGCGGCGGCGGTATATCAAATGTGGGCTCGCTTAGATCATTTCGGTAGAACGTACCGGCGCAAGGTGAACTGAGGCCGCCTCGCTTGAATGGCTTGCTCGGTGCCGTCGCTGCTGGCGACAATGTTGGACCGCGCATGCCGCAGACTGTGCAGACAAACCGGGGCTCGTATCCTGATCTCATCCGGCCATCGGTCGACGTAGTCAGCCGTAAGCTTGAGTTGTGGCTGCAGCGATAGTCCTGGCAGAACACGAGGGGATCGCGCACACCTGTTGACCGGAGCTCGCCCAGCGTGATCTTGAGCAGGCGGCCGTCATGTTCGGTGCGGTCCTCGAGCCAAGGGCGTGACATGCAGCCGTGGAAGCGCGGCGCCGATCGCATCGAGCGCGAGCACCACCGGAACCGACTACGTGGCGTGCGAGAGGATTTGAGGGAATTATCGGTTGAAGCCGATGAACAGATGAAGAATGGCCATGCCGAAACGTCTGGTGATCTGGAAGGCGCCCGAAATTTCGGCCAGCCCGATAAAGAACAGCCCATAAAAATAAGGCGTATAGCGCGGCTCCAATGCAAGGATCGGCGCTGCGAACCGTCTCCTGACCGGTTCGCGGTTGATAACGATGCTGGTTGCGATGCCGATCAAGGCGCCGACAAGCACGTCGCTCGGATAGTGGATGCCGAGGTAGACCCGCGCCACCGCAACGAACGTGGCGAATAGTCCGAAGAACAGGCCCCACCATCGCGAAATCAGCCAGAAGCTGGCGGCGATGGCAAAGAGATAGGTTGCGTAGTCACTCGGGAAGCTGCTCCAGTTTTCGAGGTCTGGGTGCCAGGGCGATGCCATGCTCGGCGGGTTGGCCCCGATGCTGTACATCGGGCGCTCGCGAAAGGGCACCAGCGTGGATAGCGCGCGATTGATGATCAGCGATGCGGCGACCACCAGCAACATGGTCAGAACCGTTTCGCGCCGCCGCGGCATTTCCTTGTCAGGCCGGTACCACAACAGGCCCACGATGCCCATGAAGAGCGCACCCTTGAGTATGTCAATACTGTTAACGACGATCCGGTCCAATGCCGGACTCCAGCCGCAGAAATCGTTCAAGGCTCGGAAGATCGAGACGTCGAGTCCGACTAGAAAATCTGTCACAGGTTGCCTTGCCTCCGCGTCGACCAAATGATCTAGATCAATCGAAGAAAGCACCCAGGGCGCCCCGCGCGGATTAGGCGTGGCTCTTGAACCAGTCGAGCACGAACAGCCGGATCGCGAACGACAGGTTGCCCTGCTGGCGGTTGCGGTCAATGTCACTAACCAGATCCGATAGTGTCATGTTGCGCTGGCTGGGAATCTCCTTCATGCCCGTCCAGAACGCCTCTTCCGGGCTGACACCGGACTTATGGCCGCCGACGACGATCGATCGTTTCACGATGGGCGATCTCATGCCTATTCCTCGCGCTCGACATGCGGGAATCTATTTCGGCGAGCAGTCGAAAAGCGGCCCGCCGGTTCACGCTGGCGGCCCCTCCGAACAGGCGTCAGTTCTGGCTCGGCGGTGCAGGGCCTCGATGGCTTTCCGATAATACTCTGCCACGCTGAGAAGAGCCTCTCGCTCGAGATCGAGGGAAGCGATGACCGCATGTTCTCTGCATGCCCTTTCGAGCCTGCGGAATTCCTTCAATTCCCGCTTCAACGCTAGCTCCAAGCCCGAGGCGACACGTCCAGAATTGAAACGTCAATCTAGCCAATTGCCGAAAATTCCCGCAACACAAATATCAACCATGGCGCGAAACGTCGCACCGCCAGGTCGGCTCGCGGAGCCAAATTGAATCCGGCCAGGCCGCCTAGCCTCGGCGATGGCCGCCGCGGCACGCTCCAAGAGAGCTTCCGTTTCGCCGAGCCATTCCCTGTTATTAACATGGGTTAAGACCGGTTCCCGAGCTCGATCACGCGGGGCCGCTTCGGTTGAACTTCTTTGCATTCCATCTTCCCCGAGGGGAAGACCGAATGAGGCGCCTGACCCGGCAGATTATTGTTACGACAGCCGATGGGGTCCGTACCATATCGATGGATGGGACGATGCCGTCAGGCGCTTGTGGTTCACGATCTTCCCTGGCCTCCTTGAAAGTTGATTGCGCCGCATATGCATGACGAGAGTGCTCGGATCCGGGGCTTACGGTGACAGTGCACCCAACTCACAGCATCCGACTGCGGCTTGGCGGTCTAGCGTTGAGAGTTGTGTGCTGAGCCAATGAGGATTTCGTAGGCTCGTTCGGCTTGTTCCTTCGTCAAGTTGGCTGCTATGTCCGTTCCGATCAGCGCCGGTCCCTTGCGCTCTCGATCGTAGACCATCCAACCGAGACCTCCCATCCGAACGAGAAATCTGCGCGCTGGCAGTGCATTTTCACTCACCATAACCCCTTGACCCACTTCCCTGACGGTCTGGCGAGTAGACGGCGCGCATTTTCAGATTGCATCAATGTATGTGAATCCAACTTGGGAAAATTAGGCAAGGGAACTGTGCGAAAGCGAACGGAGCCGGCCTTCGATCTGCGTCTAGGCTGGTCCCTGCTTGGTGCAAGCTAGCCAAGCACCTCCAGCGGCCCCGGCCTCTACCTCAAAGCCCCCCACCGTGGCCGGGGCCGTCCTGCCTGTCATTCTGGTAGGCGATGATTGCAAGCCGTGCGTCCCCCCGGCTCGACGTCGGGCCGAACTCGGCGGCTCAACTGTCGCAGCCTCGCAGACGAGGCGTCGGTGATGCAAGGCAACGCGACGTTATGGATGTCCGTATCGGGCTCCGCCCTCACCTCACCCTGTCAGGCAAGCGTCAGGCTGGTGCTCTAGTTTCAAACTGCACTTGGGGCCAGTCATCGCAGCTGCCCCGTCAGCCATGCCTGATATCGGCGACACCGCCCAGGGTGTCGCTGGTGGCGAGGCCCGGTTGGATTCGCCTCCATTTCCGGGCCTCGTTTGGCTTCTCCGCAAAAGAAAACGCGGCGCCCCGAGGGACACCGCATGAAGTCTGTTTGTTGCGATCTGTTGCGTTGGCTCAGTAGCCGCAATGGCCGCAAGCAGGCTGCACCGGTGCGTAATAGGAATAACCCGGCGAGACCATCTCGGTGCGTTGGCGCGTGGCGTATTGCGGGGGGATGTGCTCGTACTGGACACCAGGGGGCGCCACCATCACGGTCTGCGGAACCATCACGGTGCGGTACTGCGCCGGCGTGCGGTGCGCGACCGTCGCACCTGGCGACACCATCACGGTCTCGTCGACGGTGCGGTATTGCGGAGCGACGTATTGCTGCTGATAGCAGGTCTGGCACGGCGGCGGCGGTGCGTAGCAATTGTAGCAGCCGGCGGAGGCAGCGCTCGTCATCGCAATCGCGGCGACGGCGGCAGAGAAAACGACAGCAAGAGTACGAGACATTGTGGTGGTGCCCCAATTGCCCGAAATGGATTTGCGAAGCTCGCCGCAGTATACGCCGCAAAATCCGGATCTGCCGAAGTTCGTCGGGGCATCCTTAATGCGAACGGCCGGCTTGCGCCGGCCGTTCAGGACTCGTTGACCATGCGACCCCGCGTGACCGCGAAACTCGCGATCGCGCGCGCCTCGGGTCTACTTGCTGCGACGCTTCACTTCGCGCACGGCACCGCGCGCAGCACTCGTGGTGAGCGCGGCGTAGGCCTGCAGCGCGGTGGAGACATTGCGCTTGCGCGCAGCCGGCTGCCAGGCGGCATCGCCCTTCGCCTCCTCCTCCGCGCGGCGATTGGCAAGCTCCTCATCGGAAACCTCGAGCGTGATGCTGCGGTTCGGGATGTCGATCGCGATGCGATCACCGGTGCGGACGAGGCCGATGTTGCCGCCTTCGGCGGCTTCCGGCGAGAGATGGCCGATCGACAGACCGGAGGAGCCGCCCGAGAAGCGTCCGTCGGTAACGAGCGCACAGGCTTTGCCGAGCCCCATCGATTTCAGATAGCTGGTCGGATACAGCATTTCCTGCATGCCGGGACCGCCGCGCGGGCCCTCGTAGATGATGACCACGACCTCGCCGGCGACGACCTTGCCGCCGAGGATGCCGTCCACCGCGGCGTCCTGGCTCTCGAACACGCGCGCGGGCCCGGAGAATTTCAGGATCGACGAGTCGACGCCCGCGGTCTTCACGATACAGCCGTCCTGCGCGAGGTTGCCGTAGAGCACGGCGAGGCCGCCGTCCTTGCTGAAGGCGTGCTCGAGATTGCGCACCACACCCTTCTCGCGATCGCTGTCGAGCTCGTCGTAACGGCGCTCCTGGCTGAACGCGACCTGCGTCGGGATGCCGCCCGGTGAGGCGCGATAGAAGGTTCTGATAGCCTCGCTCCTGGAGCGCTTGATGTCCCAGCGCTCCAACGCCTCGTTCATGGTCGGCGCGTGCACGGTCGAGACCGAAGTGTCGATCAGCCCGGCGCGATCGAGCTCGCCGAGAATGCCCATGATGCCACCGGCACGGTGCACGTCCTCGACATGGACATCGGCGACCGACGGCGCAACCTTGCAGAGCACGGGCACCCGACGCGATAGCCGGTCGATGTCCTGCATGGTGAACTTGACCTCGCCTTCATGCGCCGCCGCCAGAAGATGCAGCACGGTGTTGGTCGAGCCCCCCATCGCGATGTCGAGCGTCATCGCATTTTCGAACGCCTTGAAATTCGCGATGTTGCGCGGCAGCACGGATGCATCGTCCTGTTCGTAGTAGCGGCGGACGAGATCGACGATGGTGTGGCCGGCCTCGACGAACAGGCGCTTGCGGTCGGCGTGGGTGGCGACGACCGTGCCATTGCCTGGGAGCGCCAGGCCGAGTGCCTCGGTCAGGCAGTTCATCGAGTTGGCGGTGAACATGCCCGAGCACGAGCCGCAGGTCGGGCACGCCGAGCGCTCGATCACCTTGACGTCGTCGTCGCTGACCCTGGAGTCCGCCGCAGCGACCATGGCGTCGATCAGATCGACGGCCTTGGTCTTGCCAGCGAGCTTGACCTTGCCGGCTTCCATCGGGCCGCCCGAGACGAACACGGCGGGGATGTTGAGCCGCAGCGCCGCCATCAGCATGCCGGGCGTGATCTTGTCGCAATTGGAGATGCAGACGAGGCCGTCGGCGCAATGCGCGTTGGCCATGTACTCGACGCTGTCGGCAATCAGCTCGCGCGACGGCAGGCTGTAGAGCATGCCGTCATGGCCCATGGCGATGCCGTCATCGACAGCGATGGTGTTGAACTCTTTTGCCACGCCGCCGGCCTGCTCGATCTCGCGGGCGACGAGCTGGCCGAGGTCCTTGAGATGGACGTGGCCGGGCACGAACTGGGTGAAGGAGTTCACGACCGCAATGATCGGCTTGCCGAAATCGCCGTCCTTCATGCCCGTCGCGCGCCAGAGGCCGCGCGCGCCCGCCATGTTGCGGCCGTGGGTCGTGGTGCGGGAGCGATAGGCTGGCATGGCGGTTTCCGTCCTCGGGTTTGGCTGCCTGAGCGGGAAAATATGGAGCCGCCTCAGGCCGTTCGGCCGGATAGCGCACAGGCCCGGCGCGCGCAACGGGAACTTGTCGTCAACCGGCCGGGATCGGCCGATCGCAGGCCTCCCCTGCTCCCGACGCGGTCCCGTTGCTAACCCGAATGAAGCGCAGCGCGATCCGGGGCGCGCCGCTTTCGCTATCGCAGGATCGCGATAGCGAAAGCGGAGCGCGTGAAGCTGCAAGGCGCGATCTTCTCGCCGGGCCGAGCGCGCGCAGGCTCACGCATTCGCGCGCCGATCAAGCGCATTTTGGTCCGTAGTGCTCCGGAATGGAATCCTATCGAGACCTCGCGTACATCACGCTCATCGATCGGCGGCCACTTCCAAGGGCATCACCTCTGATCGCGCTACATGGGGTTGGGGGACCGCATGGGGCGGGGGTTGAAGGCTGGGGCAAGGTGACGAGGTCCGGACTCCTAGGCACTCCGGACCTCGGTACTTTCTACATCGCAACTTCGCGCCGCCGGCTTGATCAGCCGTGCGGCGCGAAGTCGTTTTGGGGCCGCCCCATCCGATATCGGGATTACTTCGGCACGTTCCGCTCGAGATCCTCGAGCCACGCCGCCGCGCTCGAATCCGAGGGCGCCCGCCAGTCCCCACGCGGCGACAACGAGCCGCCGGCCGAAACCTTTGGCCCGTTCGGCATCGCCGAGCGCTTGAACTGGCTGAAGGCGAAGAAGCGGCGCAAGAACACCTCAAGCCAGCGCCGGATTTCCGGGAGATCGTACGCCTTACGCTTGTCGGCTGGGAATGCCGGCGGCCATTCGCCCTTTGCGACGTCCTTCCAGGCCTGCAACGCCATGAAGGCGATCTTGGACGGCCGCAAGCCGAAGCGCAGCGTGTAGAACAGGTTGAAATCCTGCAGTTCGTAAGGCCCGACGGAGGCTTCCGTGCTCTGCGGCTTCTCGCCCGGCTTGACCGGAACCAGCTCCGGCGAGATTTCGGCCGACAGGATCGAGGCCAGCGTTCCGTTCACATCGCCGCTGAACTGTTTCGAGCCGATCACCCAGCGGATCAGATGCTGGATCAGCGTCTTCGGCACGCCGGCGTTGACGTTATAATGCGCCATCTGGTCGCCGACGCCGTAGGTGCACCAACCGAGCGCGAGCTCGGAGAGATCGCCGGTCCCGATGACGATGCCGCCGTGATGGTTGGCGAGCCGGAAGAGATAGTCCGTGCGCAGGCCCGCCTGAACGTTCTCGAAGGTGACATCGTAGACCTTGTCGCCCGAGCCGAAGGGATGGCCGATGTCCTTGAGCATCTGCGTGGCCGTGGTGCGGATGTCGAGTTCCTGCCAGGTCGTCTTGAGCGCCTGCATCAGCGCCAGCGCATTGGTCTTGCTCTCGCTGCCGGTGGCAAAGCCAGGCATGGTGTAGGCCAGAATGTTCTCGCGCGGCAGGCCGAGCAGGTCGACGGCCTTGGCGGCGACGATCAGCGCGTGCGTGGAGTCGAGACCGCCTGAGACCCCGATCACCACGCGCTTGGTGCCGGTGGCGCGCATGCGCTGCACGAGGCCCGCGACCTGGATATTATAGGCCTCGTAACAATCCTGCTCGAGCAGGCTCTCGTCGCTCGGCACGAACGGGAAGCGCTCGACCTTGCGCAGGAAGCCGATGTCGGCCGCCGGCGGATTCAGGGAGAACGTGATCTTGCGGTAGAAGCCCTCGCGCTGGCGGCGGTTGTCGTCGAACGTGCCCATCAGGGCGCGCTCCTGCCTGAGCAGGTCGAGATCGACGTCGGCCAACGTGATCTGGCCGTCCTGCCTGAAGCGCTCGCCCTCGGCCAGCAGCACGCCGTTCTCATAGATCGAGGTCTGGCCGTCCCAAGCGAGGTCGGTGGTGGATTCCCCTGCCCCCGCGGCGGAATAGACATAAGCCGCGAGGCAGCGCGCGGAGGTGGACTGACACAACAGCGCACGCGAGCGCGCCCGGCCGATCGTGATCGGGCTGCCCGAGAGGTTGATCAGCACGCTCGCGCCCGCCAGCGCAAGCTCGGAGGCCGGCGTCACCGGGATCCACATGTCCTCGCAGATCTCGACGCCGACGGTGAGGCCGGGAAAGTCCTCCGCCGCGAACAGCAAGTCGGTTCCGAAGGGTGCGTTCAGTCGGCCGAACGCGATCATCTCTCCCGCAATCCCGGCGCCGGAGGCGAAATGACGTCCCTCGTAGAATTCGCGATAGGTCGGCAGATAGCTCTTGGGCACGACGCCCAGAATGCTGCCGCGATGGATGACCACGGCGCAGTTGTAGATGCGATGGCCGAAGCGCAGCGGCGCACCGACGATCAGCACGGTCATCAGTGGCGCGGAGGCCTCGACGATCGATGCCAATCCGCGCTCGACCGCATCGAGCAGCGGATCCTGCTTGACGAGGTCCTCGATGGCATAGCCTGAGAGGCACAGCTCGGGAAACACCGATACAGCAACCGATCGCGCGTCGCAGGTTTTTGCTGCCGCGATCACTGCCTTCGCATTGGCCGAGGGATCGGCCACATGGGAGGTGGTGACGCAGGCTGCCACCCGCGCAAATCCGTGGGCGTAGATCGAGTGGAAGCTCATCGCGCAAAGGACCCTTGACCTTGTCGGACCGGCCGCCGCCGGCTCCAGCCTCTATGTAGCCCATCGACGGGGTCCCGTGCAGGCCATCGGCCATCATGCATAACGGGCTTGCAAGCCACGCCTGATGTCAGGCGCTGCGCGCCAGCGCGCTGGAGAGGTCGTTGTGCAGCCATTCGGCGATCCGGGGCCAGGCATAGGCGTGCGTCCGCGCGCCCATGAACAGGCCGAGATGGTTGCTGGGCTCCGAAGCCGCGGCAATGAAAGCCGGTGGCGTGCCCACGAGTTTGACCGTGGCGAGCGCCTGCGCGGGCGGCACGACATCGTCGTCCAGTCCGGCCAGTAGGAAAATGGGCGCCTTGATGTCGCTCAGGTCGATCGCATGGCCTAGCGCCGTGAAACGCCCCGATGCGATGCGGTTCTCGCGGAAGATCCAGTTGACGATCTGGAGGTAATAGGTCCCCGGCAGATTGAGCGTCTCGGCGTTCCAGCGATCGAAGCGCGCCAGCAGGGCCGCGCCCTCCTCGTCCGAGAGGTCTTGCTGCAAGGCCGCCGCGATGTCGTCGCGCTCAGGCGTCTTCGACCAGACGTGCAGCATCTCGTCGCCGCTGACATTGCCGCCGCCGCGCGCGACGAGCTGATCATAGACCATCTCCGGCGCGTTGCGGGCGAGTTGCGACAGCCTGGACTTGACGGAGAGATCGACCGGCGCGCCTGCCAGCACCAGCCGCCGCACCTTGGCGGGGAAGCGCGCCGCATAGAGCAGCGACAGCCAGCCGCCCTGGCACAGTCCGATCAGATCAACGGGCGCGCCGATCTCGTCGATGGCGATGTTGAGATCCGACAGATAGCTGTCGATCGAGAGATAGCGCATGTCAGGGGTGGCCGAGCGCCAGTCGGTGAGATAGACGCGATCGATGCCGCCCTGTTGCAGCGATTGCACCACGCTGTGGCCGGGCGCAAAATCGGCGATCAGCGCCCGATGCAGCGCGTAAGGCGCGCAAACCAGGACTGGCTGGCCGGATCGCGCCCGCGCGCAATCGCGCAGCCGCATGGTGGCAAGCTCCAGCGCCACCTTGCCCGGCGTGGTCCAGGGCAGCTCGCTCTCGCCTTGCTCCACTGAGCCGCGCTCCAGCCACCAGAAGCAGGCGTCCATGGCCAGCCGTGCCGCCGCAAACGGCCACAGCACGGGGTCGCCCTGGACTTGGTCCGATCCGCCGGGCTGCCGGCCGGTTTTCTCCACCGCCATCACGCCGTGATCCTCACAGGAATGCCTCCAGGCTGACGACGGAAATGCCGAGTTGCTTGAAACTGCGATGGGTCGCCGCAACCGAGCCATCGAGATCGATGCCGCGGCAGGCATCCTCGATGACGGCAACCTCGAACCCCGCCTTGCGCGCATCCTCGGCGGAAAAGCGCACGCAGAAATCCAGCGCAAGACCGGCGACGAAGACGGCCCCCAGCTCGCGCTCGCGCAGATAGCCGAGCAGGCCGGTCGGCGTCCTCTTGTCGTTCTCAAGCAGCGCGGAATAGGAATCGATCCCGCGGCGAAAGCCCTTGCGCACCACCAGGTTGGCGCTGGTGACATCGAGATCCCGATGGAATTGGGCGCCCGCCGTACCCTGCACGCAATGCGCCGGCCACAGCACCTGGGTGCCGTAGTCGAGCTCGATGGTCTGAAACGGCTGCTTGCCCTGATAGTTCGGCGCGAACGAGACATGGTCGGCGGGATGCCAGTCCTGCGTCAGCACGACGTTGGCGAATTTTTGGGCAATGCGGTTGATGGCGGGCACCACCTTCTCGCCGCCGGGGACCGCCAGCGCCCCGCCCGTGCAGAAATCGTTCTGCACGTCGATCACCAGCAGCACGTCGCGATCGGATATCTTCATCGCTGGCCTCATTTGGTCCGCCCGGCGCAATGGGCGCCGGCCGTTCTCGTCAATGTCGATCTTCCCGCGCTGCTTCGCAACCGCTGCCATCCCTGCAACGATGTCCGGGCGCGGCCGGGCACTCGGCCCCCGGGTGCAACGCTTTGGCGCGGTCCGTGTTACTAATTGTACCCCAGCGCGGATTCTCTGGTATCCGCGACATCAGGATTGGATCGAAGGACGGGAGGAGAAAGGTTCCGCGGCTTGCACGGCCACGGCAGCCTGATGGTCATGAGTTTCGGCAAGGCAGGAAACATTCTTCTCGCCGATATCGGCGGCACCAATGCGCGCTTCGCGCTGAGCAATGGCGAGCAGATCGGATCGATCGACTATGTGAAAGTCGCCGACCATCCGACGGTTCGCGAGGCCATCAGCGACGTGCTCCGGCGGGCCGACAGCGACAGGCCGGTCCGGGCGGTGCTTGCCGTGGCCGGTCCCGTGACCAATAACCGCTGCGTCATGACCAACAGCCCCTGGGTCATCGACGGCAACGAGCTCCAGCCGGCGCTCGGCTTCGACAGCGTCCATGTGCTCAACGATTTCGAGGTGGTGGCCTGGTCGCTGCCCGCTCTTCAGCCGGCCGACCTGATCCCGCTCGGCGGACAGGATGGCATGTCCGGGGAGCCGCTGCTGGTGGTCGGGCCCGGGACCGGTTTCGGCGTCTCCTGCCTGGTCGAGCGCCACGGCTCCCGGCTCGCCGTGGTCACGGAAGCCGGTCACGCGACCCTGCCGGCCGAGAATGAGCGCGAGGAGCGGGTCATCGCCGCCATGCGCCGGCGCTTCGGCCATGTCTCGATCGAGCGCGGCGCCCTCTCCGGCTCCGGGCTGCAATCCCTCTATGAGGCCATGGCCGAGATCGATGAAGCCCAGGTTCCGCAACGCGATGCGGCTGGCATCACCAGGGCGGCGCTGGACGGGAGTTGCGCGCTCAGCCGCGCGACGCTCGAGATGTTTTGCGCCATCCTCGGCTCCGTGGCCGGCAACCTCGCGGTGACCTTTGGCTCCAGGGGCGGCGTCTACATCGCCGGCGGGATAGCGCCGCGCTTTCCGGAGTTCCTCGCGGCCTCCGCCTTCCGCGCGCGGTTCGAGGCCAAGGGGCGGTTCCAGGACTATCTCCGCAACATCCCGACGCGCCTCGTCATGAAGACCGATGCCAGCTTTATCGGCCTGAAGATGTTCGCCGATCACAATCTGGATTGAGCTGAGCCCGCCTCAACTTCCTGCCGGTCTCGCAATTCACAGCTGGTTGCACTCAAACTGCGGTTCGGCGCGAGATTGCGCTTGCCCCTCAGTTTCCGATGGGAAACAATTCTCGCTGATGTGGCGCAGGTATGCGGGGGCGTGACATGCGTAAGCAGGATGCGGGCTTCGACTATCACCGATATCACCGGCTGCTGACCGAGGCTGACGATGACGACAAGCGGATGGCGCTGATCGAGCTGTTGATCGGGGAGAAGGCCCGGGACCGGTTGGCCGCGCAGCGCGCATCGGACCGCGCCGCCATGACGGCCCATACCATTGCAAGGGTGCTCAAGGCTGGCCGCAACTAACGCTTGCACGGCCCGGCCTCGGTGGCGAGACGTCGGCAATCGATGGCGATTCCGTTAAGGATCCCTGGCAATCCTGCGTCAAACTTTTTGCTCTAAGAATCCCTCACCTGATGCAGTTTCAGGATCAACAAAGGGGGGAATGAACATGAGCATGATTTCGCTCGCCGAAATGCCGGCTGCCGTCCAGACCCGGTCGACCGATCATTCTTTTAAATCCATTGCCACCTTCTGCTGCCTGGGCCTCATTGCCTCGTTCAGCCTGATCGCACACGGCGTCGATCTCACCGCCGGCCTGATGTGAAACACTGACGGATCCTCCGTCGCAAGATGGCCGTCCCTTCCGGGCGGCCATGTTCGTTCACGCCGCCTCCATCATCGAATAGGTCGGAGCGACGCCGTCGATCAGTGCGGAATTTTGGCCGCCGCATCGGGAAACAGCGAGTCGATCATGATCTTGAGCTGGTCCATCGCGATCGGCTTGCGCAGGATCGGCCTGCGCCGCAGCAGCGACGGCAGCAATTCCGGCCCATAGCCGGTGGCGAACAGGAACGGCTTGCCGCGCCGCTCGATCAGATCGGCAACGGGATCGACGTAAACCCCCATCAGATTGATATCGAGAATGGCGAAGTCGTACTGCGCGGTCATCGCGAAGGCGCTCGCATCTCGTACATTGTCCGCTTCCGCGACGACATGGTGGCCGAGTTCCACCACCATGTCGGCGATCATCATCCGGATCAACGCCTCGTCTTCGACCAGGAAAACGGAGAGTCCGTCCGCCATATCAACCTCGCAGCCACCTTGCGAAGGTAACCATATCCCAAATGCAGGAAGGGTTCACGAATTCGTGGCGCGCGCCGTTAATTTCGGCGCGCGCAATCCGATCCAACTTGATCAATCCAGCCCGCGCTCATGGCTGAGGCGAACCATCTCCTGGATGAATACCTCCTTTTGCTTGTCATCGAGGCTCGAATACAGTGGTTCGGCGGCGTCGGCGACGTTGCGCTGGTCGGCGGCACGGTCGATCAGGAATTGCGCCTCATTGCGCATCTGCTCGATGATGTCATCGGGCGGATCCCGCTTGGCCCGCTCAACGCGCAGGTTGAGCCGCTCTGCGCCGTTGTGCCCGAGATAATGCATGGCGCTGGAGAAGCCGAACCAGTGCTTCTCCTGATCCGGTGTGAGGTTCAGTTCAGACTTGATCCGCTCGATGTAGGAGTCGCTGTTGGCGACAATCTGCTCTGCGGTCAGTTGCGGCGCAGCGGTCTGGGTCAGGACCGTGACATCCTTGTCCTTGGCAGTATCAGCAGGCGCATTCTTGGCCTCCTTGCTGGCTTTGGCTCCCTTGGCGGCCTTTGCCGTCTTGGCATCCTTGTCCTTGTCCTTGGCCGGGCCGGCCTGCTTGGCGTCTTTCGCATCCTTGGACGCGTCCTTGTTGGCGTCCTTGTTCGAGTCCTTGGCAGCCGGCTGCTGGCCGTTATTATTGCCGACGCCGAGCACACCGGTGAAGACACCGACGACGCCGCCAATCGCGCCGCCGAGCACGCCACCGACAGGGCCGGCAGCCTTGTTGCCCGCCGCAGCCCCGTCCTGGACGCCCTTGACCAAACCTTGTGCATCCGCAACCGCGACCGCGCCAATCAGCGCAGTCAGGACGGACCCGAGCGCGAGCCAGTGTCGCAGGCCAAGCCGCCTGGGCGGCGCCGGGGTGATCATATCGGTCTCCATGTCGATCTGTGTGCCTACTTGCGAAAGGCAGGCCTCCTGCCGGTTGCAACTCTACCGTTTTCGCCACGTCGAGGTCTAGGCGCGGACAACGCTGTCCCCGTTTGAAAGCTGTTCTCGGGCGAAGCGGTGATGCAGGCTCATTCGGAACTGCGGCGTAATTCCGCATGGATTGCTCGCGTCGAGGGCGCGATGTGTGCGTCGCAATAAGAGCAACCAAATCTCATCGCTGCGCGCGCTGCCGCCTCTGCATACACAACGTTAGTTCTAGATAGCGCGGCATCAGGCTTTCTCGACAGAGACAAGCAATCATGATCTGATCGCGCTACCAATTTGCTGCGTCTCCTGCGTTATTTGCCGCTGGGACGACGGCCAACAAGAAACGTCCGACAACAATCAAAAACAAACTCGGGAAATTCAGAGGAAGCGACAGAATAATAAAACAAACCAGGACGAGGAAACGAGATGTCACGAAAGACACTGACGCGACGCCAATTTGTAGCGGCCACTGCAATGTCCTCCACGGCGCTGATCGCGGCGCCCTATGTCCGAGGCGCTTACGCCGCCGGCAAGCTCTCGATCGGCTTCTGGGACCACTGGGTGCCCGGCGCCAATGACGCCTCCACCGCGCTGGTCAAGGAATGGGCCGACAAGGAGAAGGTCGAGGTCTCGATCGACTACATCACCAGCAACAACAAGAAGATCGAGCTGACCGCCGCCGCCGAAGCGCAGGCGAAATCCGGTCATGACATCCTGCAGATGCCGAGCTGGTGGCCGCACGCCTATTCCGAGAATCTCGAGCCGCTCAACGACGTGATGGAGCCGCTCATCAAGCAGAATGGCGAGGTCAACGGCACCGTCAAATATCTGGCGCAGTCGGGCGGCAAATGGCTCGCCGTGCCTGCGACGCCGGGAAGCCAGATCAAGGGCCCCTGCTCCCGCATCGATCTCATGAAGAAGCATGCGGGGATCGACGTGCAGGAGATGTATCCGGTCGGCAGCCCGCCAAAAGACGACAACTGGAACATGGAGACGTTCCTGAAAGCGGCGGAAGCCTGTCAGAAGGCCGGCTTCCCGTTCGGCATCGGACTGGGTGAGACCACCGACAGCGTCGACACGGCGGGTGCGATCTTCCAATCGTTCGGCGCCGAGCTCGTCAACGCCAAGGGCGACGTCACCGTCAAGACCGACGAGGTGCGTCAGGCCCTCGAATACTACAAGAAACTGATCGCCGTGCTGCCGGCGGACGCCCCGTCATGGGACGACGCCTCCAACAATAAATGGCTGATCTCGGGCCGCGGCGCGATGATCCTGAACCCGCCGAGCGCCTGGGCGGTGGCCAAGCGCGATGCCCCCCAGGTCGCCGAACAGTGCTGGACGCATGGCATGCCCGCTGGCCCGAAGGGCCGTTTCGCGCCGTTCCTGCCCTATTTCTGGGGAGTCTGGAGCTTCGGCAAGAACAAGGAGGCGGCCAAGAGCCTGCTCGTCCATCTGTCGTCGCCTGCGGCGATCGAAAAATTCGTGGTGGCCAGCGGCGGGTATGATCTCCCTGCTTACGCCAACATGACGAAGTTCAAGACCTGGGCCGAGGAAGGGCCGCCGAAAGGCACACTGTTCAGCTATCCGGATCCCTATCATCGTCAGACCCTGTCGATTGCCGCCTCGCCGGCGCCGCCGAAGATCGCCCAGCAGATCTACTTCCAGGCCACGCTGACCAAGATGGCGCTGCGCTTTGCGCAGGGCGAGAAGCTGGAAACGGCGCTCGCCTGGGCCGAGGACGAGTGCGAGGGCTTTATGCGAACCTGAGCCTGTCCTGTGCCATGGCGGTTCACGCTTTCGGGCGTGAGCCGCCGGGGACGGGCGCGCTCACTCCCGCATGCCAACGAAGCCGACCGGTTTGCCGGCTTCGCAGTTGAATCGTCCGTTTGCGCTGGAGAGTCTGATCCATGGCCGATGTCATCGTTGAGCAAGGTCGCCTCGCCGGTTCCGCTCGCTCCCGAAAAGGTACGAGCCTGCGCAATCTGCTTGGCCGGAAATCGACCATGGCGTTCCTGCTGACGCTGCCGCTGATCCTCCTGATCGCGCTGCTCGTGCTCTATCCCGCGTTCTATTCGCTCTATCTGGCGACGCTGAACAAGGCGATGACCAAATTCGTCGGCCTCGGCAATTTCACCTTCCTGTTCAAGCGCGAAACGTTCTGGATGGTGGTGAAACAATCCTGCATCTTCGCGATCACCGCCGTGGTCTTCAAGGCGCTGATCGGCTTCATCGTCGCGCATTTCGTCCACAACATTCCCGGCAAGAAGCAGCGCAAATGGCGCGGCATGCTGCTGGTGCCCTGGGTCATTCCGCCGGCGATGAGCACGCTGGCCTGGCTGTGGCTGTTCGACCCCTCCTACAGCGCCTTCAACTACACGCTCTCGTTCTTCGGTGTCGGCCCGATCCCCTGGCTCGGGGAGACCTTCTGGGCGCGCTTCTCCGTCATCCTCGTCAACGTCTGGTACGGCGCGCCGTTCTTCCTGATCATGTACCTGGCCGCGCTCAAATCGGTCCCCGACCAGCTTTACGAGGCCGCCGCGATCGACGGCGCCAACTGGTGGCAGAAGATCTGGTACGTCACGCTGCCGATGATGCGCAACATCATCGCCATCACGACGCTGTTCTCCCTGATCGTGACCTTCGCCAATTTCGACATCGTGCGCATCCTGACCTCGGGCGGCCCGCTGGATACGACGCATCTGTTCGCCACCTGGGCGTTCCAGGTCGGCATCCAGAGCAGCGACATTCCGCTCGGCGCCTGCGTCTCGCTGTTCATGGTGCCGATCCTCGCCGTCGCGGCGATCTTCATCCTGCGCGACGTCAGCAAACGTGGGAACGAAGCCTGATGAGCACGCTGGCGATCGACAAGGCCGGACCAACCCGCAAGCTCGGCAGCATGAGCCGGGACCGCGCCTGGGCGCTGCGCTGGTCCTATTTCTTCCTGGTGCTGTTTGCGATCTTCTTCCTGACGCCGCCGGTCTACATGGTGATCACCTCGCTGAAGAGCAGCGCGGAGATTTCGGCGGCGACCAATCCGTGGTGGGTGTTTCATCCCACCCTGTCGAACTATGTCGAGCTATTGACCTCAAACCAGTTTCTGCGCTTCTTCTGGAACTCGTCGATCATCTCGATCGTGGTCGTCTTCGTGACGATGCTGATCAGCATCCCCGCGGCCTTTGCATTGGCCCGGATGAAGTTCTGGGGCTCGGCGACGCTCGCGACAGGCGTCTTCCTCACCTATTTGATCCCGGACAGCCTGCTGTTCATTCCGCTGTTCAAGATGCTGGCGGTGATCCAGGACTTCACGGGCATTACGCTGCTGAACCGGTGGTACGTGCTGGTTTTCATCTATCCGACCCTGACCGTGCCGTTCTGCACCTGGATCATGATCGGCTATTTCGCCTCGATCCCGAAAGAGCTCGACGAGGCCGCGATCATCGACGGTGCTTCCTGGCTGCAGACCCTGTTGCGGATCTTCATTCCGGTGGCGCTGCCCGGCCTCATCGCGGCGACGATCTTCGCCTTCACCGTGTCCTGGGCCCAGTTCCTCTATCCGCTCGTGTTCACGACATCGGTCGACCAGCTGGTGCTGCCGGTCGGCATCACCACGACGCTGATCAAGGGCGACGTCTTCAACTGGGGGCAGATCATGACCGGCGCGCTGCTCGGCGCGGCGCCGCCACTGATCATCTACGCCTTCCTGATGGACTACTACATAGCCGGCCTGACCGCCGGCGCGACGAAGGGCTGAAATCGAGGGGTTGAAGTGCAATGGCCGACGTTTCCCTGCGTAAGGTGATCAAGCGTTATGACGATGTCGAAGCGGTGCGCGGCATCGATCTCGATATCGCGGACCATGAGTTCATCGTGCTGGTCGGCCCCTCCGGCTGCGGCAAGTCCACCACGCTGCGCATGATCGCGGGCCTCGAGGACATCAGCGACGGCGACATCATGATCGGCGGCGACGTCGTCAACGACGTGCCGCCGAAGGATCGCGACATCGCCATGGTGTTCCAGAATTACGCGCTCTACCCCCACATGACGGTCGCCGAGAACATGTCGTTCGGGCTGCGGCTGAAGCACTATCCCAAGGCCGAGATCAAGGCGCGGGTGACGGAAGCTGCCCGCCTGCTCGACATCACCGACCTGATCGACCGCAAGCCGAAGCAGCTCTCCGGCGGCCAGCGACAGCGCGTCGCAATGGGGCGCGCCATCGTGCGTAATCCAAAGGTCTTCCTGTTCGACGAGCCGCTGTCCAATCTCGACGCCAAGCTGCGCGTGCAGATGCGGATCGAGATCAAGAAAGTGCACCAGAAGGTCCGCACCACGACCGTCTACGTCACGCACGATCAGGTCGAGGCGATGACCCTGGCCGACCGCGTGGTGGTGATGAACAAGGGGCGGATCGAGCAGATCGGCACGCCCAACGAGCTCTACCACAAGCCGGCCACGCGCTTCGTCGCAGGCTTCATCGGCTCGCCCGCCATGAACTTCATCCCGTGCCGGCTGGAAGATGCCGCCGGCACGCTCCGGATCCGCCTGACCGACCGCATTGCCTTTGCGCTGCCGCCGGCCCGCGCCGCGCGTTACAACACGCTGCCACGCACCGACAAGCTGCTGCTCGGCATCCGCCCCGAGCATCTCACCGAGGCGCGCGCGCATCTGGATCCCGGCGTCGAGACCTTCGACACCGTGCTCGACGTCACCGAGCCGATGGGAATGGAGACGCTGGTGTATTTCGGGCTCGACGGCACGCCGGTCTGCGGCCGCGTCAATCCCGGTGCCGGCGCCAAGGACGGGGCACCCATGCGTTTGGCGATGGACCTCAACAACATGCACCTGCTAAACGAGGAGACCGGCGTCGTGCTGTGACGCCGGCTCGAGAAACGCGAGCAGGCGGGGAGCGATGGCGACCAACAAGAAGAAGATTTTCGTTACACAGACTTTGTCGCAAGGGGCACGCGCCCTCCTCACCCAGCGGGACGATATCGAGCTCGTCGAATTTCCGAACCTGATCTCCGCCGCGGATTTCGAGGCTCTGCTGAAGAGCCATGCGCCGGTTCATGGCGTCGCGCTCGGCGCCACCGCCTTCGGGGAGACCGAGCTCGAAGCGGCCAAGGACATGAAGGTGGTGACCCGCATCGGCGTCGGCTACGACGCCGTCGACGTATCAGCCCTGTCGCGTCGCAAGGTGCCGCTGATGGTGGCCGGCAGCGCGAACTCGCCGTCGGTCGCGGAAGCGGCGCTGTTCATGATGCTGACCTTGGCCAAGCGCGCCAACGAGTTGCACGCATGCGTCAAGGACGGCAAATGGGCTGGCCGCCTCGCCATGCTGCCGTTCGATCTCTACGGCAAGACGGTCCTCATCATCGGCTTCGGCCGCATCGGCACCCGCACCGCCAAACGCTGCCAGGCGATGGAAATGAACGTGCAGGTCTACGATCCCTACAAGGGAGCCGCCGACATCAAGGCTGCCGGTTGCGAGCCGGTCACCGATCTCGACGCGGCGCTCTCCAACGCCGACTTCGTCACAATCCACTGCCCTAAGACGCCTGAGACCGTCGGGCTGTTCGACGCTGACAGGATCGGCCGGATGAAGCCGAGATCCTATCTCATCAACACCGCGCGGGGCGGCATCGTGAAGGAAGCCGCGCTGTACGACGCACTCGTCTCCGGCAAGCTCGCCGGCGCCGGCATCGACGTGTTCGAGGTTGAACCGCCGCCCGTCAGCAATCCGCTGTTCGCCCTGCCCAACGTCATCATCGCCCCGCATGTTGCCGGGGTCACGGTCGAGGCCGTGAGCCGCATGAGCGAGCAGACCGCGCGCAACATCCTGAGTGTGCTGGACGGCGACCCCATCAGGCAGAACGTCATCAATCAGGACGTGCTCAGTTGAATTGAATCCGAAAGGCGGCCGATTTGCCCGCCTTCGGATGGCCAGAATGCGTCCCATTTTGGTGCAGATGAGGCCCCAACTCAGCCTTAATCGAACCCGCGTAATGTATCCGGCCGCGGCGGCAGTGGGACGGAGTTTGCCGGCCGCGTCGAGCTGGAGGATGGACCCTTGTCAGAGATCGACCCGACTGACCACGCGCTGGCGACCATCGCCAGCATTTTGGAGCACCCCGAGTCGACCCTGGTCGTCCGCGAAACCGAGACCATCCGCGAGACGGAGATCGTCGTCGTCGGTGAGCACGCGGCCGTTGAAGACCATCCTATGGTCGACGAGCATCCCATGGTCGACGAGCATCCTATGGTGGACGAGCATCCCATGGTCGAGGAGCAGCCGCTGGTCCCCGACCACACCGACGCGGACGGCTACAGCAAGGTCGGCCCCGGCCCCATGGTGGCGATCCGGCTGAAATGGACGGTTCATCGCGGCGACGATGGCCAGTATTACGTTCACGAGACCATCGGCGAACAGTCCACTCCCGTGATCAGCGGCCCGATGTCGAGCGAAGCCGCTGTGCGTTTCGTCGACGAGCACGAGGACGAAGCGCATCGGCGGTTCGAAGCTCTGCGCAGCGAGATCGCCGGCCGCAGCTCGCTCGCCGATTACGAGCGCAAGGGCGAGGCGTAATTACTTCCGGCCCAGGAAATCCTTCTTCACGAGTTCGACGCCCGCGTGCCGCAGCAGGTCGTACGCGGTCGTGACGTGAAAGAAGAACTGCGGGACGCTGTTGGTCAGCAGCAGCGTCCGCCCGGTGAAGGGCAGCTCGGTTCCGTTCTTCAGCTTGAAGAAAACCTTCAACTCCGCGGCCGCATCGATCTCGGCGCGCGGCAGGCTTTCAATGAATTCGATTGAGGTTGCAATCCGCGCCTGAAGCCCGGCCATGTCGTGCTCGAGCGGCGGCAGCGCGACCGGTTCGCACTGCGCCAGCAAGGCCGGAGCCACCGTGGCATGACGGCAGGCTTCGCCGACCTGCTGCGCCAGATCGTACATGTTCGGCGCCAGCCGCATCCCGAGCAGGACCGCCGGATTGAACTTGCGGGTTTCGGCATAGGCAACGCCCTTGTCCAGCAGGACAGACAGGTTGCGCAGGTAAGGCACGAAGAGGCCGACCGAGGCCTCATACATCGAGATCGCCACGCCAAAATCCTTTCAGTTCCGCCTCGCCAGAAACTTGCATCTGGTCTAAATCCACGTCTGAAGAAGCTGTACAATGACAGCTCGGGCATGGGTGGAAAAGAGATGATCGTTCGAATCTTCGCAACGTTGGCCGTTGCGCTCCTGGCAAACGTCTCGGCTTACGCGCAGCAGCCGGCCTCCTCGCGCCTCGACGAGATCATCAAGCGCGGCACGTTGCGCGTCGGCATGACCGGCGACTACAAGCCCTTCACCTATCTGGACAAGGCCACCCAGCAGTTCTCCGGCTTCGACGTCGACATGGCAGAGGCGCTGGGCAAGGCGCTCGGCGTCAAGGTCGAATTCGTGCCCACGGCCTGGCCGAAGCTGATGAAGGATTTCGAGGCCGACCAGTTCGACATCGCGATGGGCGGCATCTCGGTGACGCTCGACCGCCAGAAGAAGGGCTACTTCACAGTGCCGATCATGCGCGAGGGAAAGACGCCGATCGCGCGCTGCGCCGACACCGCCAAGTACCAGACGCTCGCCGACATCGACAAGAAGGGCACCCGAATCATCGTCAATCCCGGCGGCACCAATGAGCGTTTCGCGCGCGCCAACGTCAAAGACGCCGACATTACCGTGTTCCCCGACAATACAGCGATCTTTGATGAGATCGCCAAGGGCAATGCCGACCTGATGATGACGGATGCCTCCGAGACCCGCTATCAGCAGAAGCAGCATCAAGGCGTGCTCTGCGCCGTGCATCCCGACAAGCCGTTCGACTTCTCCGAGAAAGCTTACTGGCTCCAGCGCGACGTGGCACTGAAGGCCTTCGTCGACGAGTGGCTGCACATCTCCATGGAGGACGGCAGCTACAAGAAGATCTATGCCGCCTGGTTCGACTAAGCCGCGTCATGATGTGGCTTGCCCCGGCCACTCTCGGGATATTGAACCCCGAACCTGATGCGGACGACTCATACGGTAACAGTGATCTAGATCACTTTTCGCGGTCGGACCGGCGCGTATTGCCGGGTGCGCGGACCACCTGTTCGGGAGATGGAAATGAGGAAGCTGTTGGCGACGGCTGCATTCCTTTTGGCGAGCACCGCTGCGCAGGCGCAGTACACCTTCGAATATGGCGGGCGCACCATCCGCCTCGATCCCGAGCGCGGCACGGTGCAAATTCCCGGCGTGTACGACAACACCGGCCAAGGCAAGCCCAGGAAGGCCAAGAACGACGCCAGGAACGACGCCAAGAACGATACAAAGAACGATACAAAGAACGACACGAAGGGAAGCCCGAAAGCCGAACCGCAGGCTCCTCAGCAGGCCAAGGTCGATCCACGGACGTCAGCTGCACCGGCGCCGGCCCCCGCTCCTGCCGCCGCCCCGCCCACACCGGAGCAAACGTCCGCGCCACCCGCTCCCGCAGCCGCAGCGGCGCCTCCGGCTCCGCCGCCCCCAGCGCCTCCGCCTCCGGCAGCAAGCGCCAGCACCGCTCCGGCCGAAGATGCGATGGTGCCGCCGCCTCAACCGGCGCCGAGTGCGGCGCCGGCGGTGGCCGCTGTGCCGTCCGCGCCGCCTCCGCCGCCTGCGCCGGCTCCCGTTCAGGCCGCGGCTGTCGCGCCGCCGGCGCCAGCCGCCGCGCCCGCGCGCGAGCTCAATTCACCGGTCGGCGTCTGGCTCACCGAGGAGAAGGAAGGCAAGGTCCGCATCGAGCAGTGCGGCACCAATCTCTGCGGCTATTCGGTCGACAGCAAGTCGAACCAGAATGGCGAACAGGTGCTGATCAACATGAAGCCCGGCAAGGACCAGAAATGGTCGGGCCGCATCCTCGATCCCAACAACGGTTCGACCTACGAGTCCACGATCTCGCTGAAGGGCGGCGACCGCCTGCACGTGCAGGGTTGCGCCTTCGGTGGCATGTTCTGCGGCGGCCAGACCTGGACGCGCGTGAACTAGGTTCAGGCGCGACGTTGCAAGGCAGACAAGGGGCCCGTGATCCGGGTCCCTTTTTGCTTTTGCGTGTCATGGTGTCGCGATGTGCGAGACCTCACGGAGCATCTCGCGTGACGACCCTCACATCGCCGGTTCCGCGCCCGTGACACGCTCCCGGCATGGTCAACACAGGGGCGTGCCATGAACGGACTTCGCAGGCGGTTCTTCGCTAGTGCTATCGCCATTCTTGTCCCGCTCACGCAGGCGGCTGCTGCGGGCTCGACCTTCGACGGCGCATGGAATGTGCGCATCTCGTCATCGAGCGGCACCTGCGGTAACGGCGCGACGGTCGCGATCGGAATCAGCAACGGCCAGATCGCCTCGAGCAGCGCCGCGGTGACGGCGTCAGGCCGCGTCGCGGATGCCGGGAGCATCAACGTCAGCTTAAGCACCGGCATCAAGCACGCCGTGGGCTCAGGCCGGCTCAGCGGCACCACAGGCTCCGGCACATGGCATGGTGCCATGTGCTCGGGCACGTGGACCGCGGAGCGGATATAGGCCGGCTGCCGCGTTAACCGAGCGCTGCGCCGTACTCGGCGTCGGTGACCGGCTCGAGCCAGGTGGAATAGACGCCGTCGAGCGCTTCCTGCATGGCGATGTGGCACATGCTGTTGCCCGGCGAGGCGCCGTGCCAGTGCACTTCATTCGGCGGAATCCAGACGGTATCGCCCGGGCGGATCTCCTTGACCGGGCCGCCCTTGGTCTGGACGCGGCCAACGCCGGAAATCACGTAGAGCGTCTGCCCGAGCGGATGGTGATGCCAGTTGGTGCGGGCGCCAGGCTCGAACGAGACGCGCGAGACGTTCAGCCGCGCCGGCGCGGGCGCCATGTTGATGGGGTCCTGCAACACGGTGCCGGTGAAGTTTTCCTTGGGCGCGCGGCGGGTCGGCCGCGCACCTGCGAGGGTGATGTCCATGGGGCTCCTCGTTTCCTGTTACTTCTTACTGGCGGCGTAGCGCGCCTTGGTCTCGGCATTCATGGGATAGAGGCCCGGCAGCACCGCGCCGTTGTTCACCTCGTTGACGATCCAGGCTTCCATCCGTTCCTGCTCGACGCCCTCGTTGAGCACGTGATCGAGCATCGCCGCCGGGATCAGGACGCAGCCGTCCTGGTCGGCGACGACGATGTCGTTCGGGAACACGGCGACGCCGCCGCAGCCGATCGGCTCACCCCAGCCGACGAAAGTGAGACCCGCAACCGACGGCGGCGCGGCATAGCCGTCGCACCAGACCGGCAAATTGGTGCCGAGCACGCCTTCGACGTCCCGCACCACGCCGTCGGTGACGAGCGCGGTAACGCCGCGCTTGACCATGCGGGCGCAGAGGATGTCGCCGAAGATGCCGGCGTCGGTGATGCCCATGGCGTCGACCACGGCGATGCAGCCTTCCGGCATCGCCTCGATCGCGGTGCGGGTCGAGATCGGCGACGACCAGGATTCCGGCGTCGCCAGATCCTCGCGCGCCGGCACGAAGCGCAGCGTGAAAGCCGGTCCGACCAGCCGCGGCAGGCCCGGGCGCAGCGGACGCGCACCGCGCATCCAGACATTCCGCAGGCCCTTCTTCAGCAGGACCGTAGTGATGGTGGCGGTGGTGATGCCGGCGAGGGTCTTGCGGGCTTCGGGGGACAGCGACATGGACGAGAACGAGCTCCGAGATGCGGGAAAGAACACGCGCATCTTGCGAGCCGGGAGCTGGCCGTCAAGGGCCAAGAACGCGGCCCTGCTGGCCTTTATGCGCCGCGATAACAAGGCTTTATCGCCACCCCCGGCATTAATTTATTGGACTTGCGGACGCATTTACGCGAAGCAATGGCATTGCGGAACTCAAGGCTGAGCCCGCTTTTCTCAAGACCGATTTCGAGAGGTCATGGCCGCGACGCTCCCCCCGCCCCGCCTCCTTCCCAGTGGCGACAGTGCCGTCACGGTCGAGTTCAGCCGCACCATCGACGACGCCGCCAACGAGCGCGTGCTCGCGCTCGACAAGGCGCTCGCATCAAGCCCCATCGAGGGCATCTCAGAGACGATCCCGACCTATCGCTCGCTGCTGGTGCATTACGATCCCGGCAAGATCGGCTTTGACGCGCTCGGCGAAAAGATCCTGGCGATCGCCTGCCGACCGCTGCCGCCGGCAAGCAAGACGCGGCGCTGGCGCATTCCCGTCGCCTATGGTGGCGAGCACGGCATCGACCTCGAGGATGTCGCGAAAGCACTGAACACCACGCCGGACGACATCGTCGCCCGTCACGTCGGCGGCGACTATCGCGTCGCCATGATCGGCTTCACGCCAGGTTGGTCCTATCTCAGCGGCCTCGACAAATCCCTGCACATGTCGCGACGCCAAAGTCCCCGGCTGTTCACGCCGGCAGGCACGATCTCGATCGGAGGCATCCAGGCCGGCATCCAGTGTCTGGCGGCGCCCAGCGGCTGGCACCTGCTCGGCCGCACGCCGGTGCGAACCTATCAACTCCACCGCAACCCGACCTTCCTCACCGAACCCGGCGATCGCGTGACTTTTTTTGCCATCGACCACAAGACGTTCGAGGAGCAGGATCGTGCCGCGGAAGCCGGCGCGATCATCGCCGAGCGGGTGGACGCATGAGCCGGCTCGTCGTCGCCAGCATCGGGCCTGCAAGCTCCGTCCAGGACGGCGGACGACGCGGCGCGCAGCGCTATGGCCTGACGGTCAGCGGTGCGATGGACCTGTTAGCGCTGGCCGCCGCGAACACGCTTGTCGGCAACGAGCCGTTTGCGGCCGCGGTCGAGATCGGCCCGTTCGGCGCGACGTTCACGGCCAGGGATGGCGCCGTGCGCGTCGGGATATCAGGTGCGCCACGCCCGGCGGACGTTGCCGGGCGGCCCGTGGCCATGGACAGCTCAGTCACGCTGAAGGACGGCGAGATGCTCGCGCTGGGCTTTGCCCGCGGCGGTGCCTTCACGTATCTCGCGATCGAAGGCGCCATCAAAGGCGAGCCGGTATTCGGCAGCCTCGCGGTGAATGCCCGCGCTGGCCTCGGCAGCCCCTATCCGCGCCCGCTCCAGGCCGGCGACGAGTTCTCGGTCGATGCCGCGAGCGGCGCGCCGGAGTTACGGATCGAATTGCCAAAGCCGGTCAGCGGCCCGATCCGCGTCGTGCTGGGTCCACAGGACGACGAATTCGATGATGCCAACAAGGCGTTGTTCCTCGACAGCGAGTGGAAGGTCTCGGCGACGTCGGATCGCATGGGCTACCGGCTCGAAGGCCCCGCCATCAAGCATCTGCACGGCCACAACATCGTCTCCGACGGCACCGTCAACGGCAGCATCCAGGTGCCCGGCAACGGCGCGCCGATCGCGCTGATGATGGATCGCGGCACATCAGGTGGTTATCCCAAGATCGCAACCGTGATCACGGCCGATGTCGGCCGCCTCGCTCAGACTTCGGCGGGCACGGCGTTCCATTTCAAGGCGGTCACCATCGCTGAGGCGCAGGACGAGGCGCGCAAGTTTCAACAGCTGATCCGCAACCTGCCCGATCGCTTGCGCTCTTCCGACGCGGTCGAGCTCAACATCGAGGCGCTGAGCGATGCCAACGTCGCGGGCTATGCGGTGAGTGCCATGGATGCCGGGACCTGGCAGGTCGCGGCGGAGCCTTAGACAACAAGACCAAAGGCGGAGAACAACCATGAAGACGATCGATCTCAATTGCGACCTCGGCGAAGGATTTGGCGCGTGGGAGATGGGCAACGACGCCGCCATGATCGAGGTCGCAAGCTCGGTCAACGTCGCCTGCGGCTTCCATGCCGGCGACCCCGACATCATGCGGCGGACGGTTGAGCTGGCGAAAGCGCGCGGCGTCTCGGTCGGCGCACATCCTGGCTATCGCGACCTGCACGGTTTTGGCCGGCATCCGATCGCGGGCCTCAGATCATCCGAGATCGAGAACCTCGTCGCCTACCAGATCGGCGCGCTGCAGGCGATCGCGACCGCGGCCGGTCACAAGGTGACGCATGTGAAGGCGCATGGCGCACTGTCGAATGTCGCCTGCGAGGACGACATGACGGCGAAGGCGATTGCCGCCGGCATCAGGGCGGTCGATCCCAGCCTCATTTTCGTCGTGCTCGCCAATTCAAAGCTGGTGAAGGCAGGCGAAGACGCCAACCTGCCGATGGTGCATGAGGTGTTTGCCGACCGTGCCTATGAGGACGACGGCAATCTCGTCTCGCGCAAGAAGCCAGGCGCGGTGCTGCACGATGCGAAGGCAATCGCCGAGCGCGTGGTGCGCATGGTGCAGGATGGCGCGGTGGTCTCCGTCACCGGCAAGGTCATCAAGGTGCGCATGGACACGGTATGCATCCACGGCGATACGCACGGGGCCGTCGACATCGCACGCGGCCTGCGGCAGGCGTTGAAGGATGCGGGGATCGAGGTCGCGCCGTTCAAGAGCGGGGCGTGATCAGAACGGGTGCACCGACAGCGTGCCGAAGACCAACACCGCGATGATCGCGCAAGCGCCATAGATCCCGATGTGATGCACGCTTGCCGCGGGTCTGCGCGAGAGCGAACGCGCATAAAGGTGAAGCCTGGCTTCCGCCGACAATTCCCGGATGGTCGATTTCCAACGCACCATGCGGCGAGTATGAACGATCGAGCACGACGACTGTAAGATCATTGCGCAAATAGCGATGGAAGCGCCTTTTTGCGCTGTTTCGCGGTCGAAAATTCTCTGTATCCGCGGGTTCCAAGAATATGATTCGTTAAACTCCACGGGAGATGGAACCGGTTCCAGGTTCCATCGTCCCGGGACGGCGCCGCAGCTCAATACACGTCAGCCTGGAAGCGCCCCTTCTTCTTGAGATCGGCGACGAAACTAACCGCCTCGTCGGTCGAACGTGCGCCGAACTGGGCCACGATGTCGACCAACGCTCGCTCGACGTCCTTGGCCATGCGCTTGGCATCGCCGCAGATATAGAGATGCGCGCCTTCGGCGAGCCACGTCCAGACTTCACGGCCGAGCTCACGCATGCGGTCCTGCACGTAAAACTTCTTCTCGCCATCGCGCGACCAGGCCAGCGACAGGCGCGTCAGAAGCCCTGAGGTCTTCATCGCGTTCAGCTCGTCGCGGTAGAAGAAGTCGCAATCGCTGCGCTGATGGCCGAAGAACAGCCAGTTTTTGCCTTGCGCGCCGGTGGCCTTGCGGTCGAGCAGGAAGGCGCGGAACGGCGCGATGCCGGTGCCCGGGCCGATCATGATCACAGGAATCTTCGGATCCTGCGGCAGACCGAAACCATGCGCCTTCTGCACATAGACCTTCAGCTTGTCGCCCTCCTTGATGCGCTCGCCGAGGAAGGTCGAGGCGACCCCGAGCCGTTTGCGCTTGCCGATCACGTAACGCACGGAATCGACCGTCAGCGACAGCTTGCCGGGCGTGGCATTGTGCGAGGACGAGATCGAGTAGAGCCGCGGCTGCAGCGGCTCCAGCGCCTCCACGAAGGCCTCGGGATGCGGCCGCGTGCCGGAAAACTTCTGCAGCGCGGCCATCACGTCGAGCGTTGCGGCATCGCCATCGGGATCCTCGCCCTGCGCCAGCGCCCTCGCCTTCTCGCGCTGCGCGCCGCCGGTGATGAAGGAGAGCAATTCGAACAGCTTGTCGGGCGCAGGCGACAGCGAGACGTCTTCGACCAGCGCCTCGCGCAGCGTCTTGTTGTTGACCTTGGTGGTGTGGGACGCACCGAGCAGCGCGATGATCTGGTCGACGAGGCCGAGGTCGTTGCGGGCGAACACGCCAAAGCTGTCGCCGACGACATAGTCGAGCCTGCTCTCGGAGAGATCGAACTCGACGTGATAGGTCTCCTTCTCCGAGCCGCCCTTGTTGAGCAGGCGACGCGACAGGAATGTCGCCTCGACAGGATTCTCGCGGGTACGGCCGAGCTCCGCCTTTACTTCCGGCGCAACCGGTGCGCTCGTGGCCGGAGCCCCTGGCGCGGGCTTCGCAGCCGGCGCCTTGTCGATCTCCTCGAACAGCTGCTTCAACATCCGCGCCGTCTCCTTGCCGCCGGGGGCGCAGAGGTTGAGGCGGGCTTCGCTCTTATTGGCGATCGAGTCCGAATAGTCGGCGCAATTGTAGCCGCACTGGCCGCAATCCTGCTGCGCCATCGCCGCCATCATGCGGCGGCGGAGCGGACGTCCTTCCGCGAGCTTCATGCGATCGGCGATCGCCATCGCCGGATCATGCCAGGGCGCCTCGCCGTCGTCGCCATCGCCCTGCGGCGCCAGCACGGCGCCGTTCTCGGCCGGCGACAGCGCCGTCGAGCCGTCGAGACCGAACATGCCGACCAGAAAACCGTTCAGCCAGAGACGCTGGCCTTCGGTGAACGGTGCATTGGCCGGAATGATCTCGATCTTGGGAGGCACGGTCATCTGGGTCATGCTGCTGCTTCCGCTTCGGCGAGTTTGCGCAAGGCTTCGCCGTCATGGCGACGGGAAAAGGTCAGGAACGTCTCTTCGGGTGAGGTCCGCTTGGCGAGATAGGCCTTCAAAAGCCCCTCGATCCTCTTCGGCACATCCTCGGCCTTCACGTCATGAAACACCTCCTGCCCGATGTCGGCATCGGGACCGAAGCCTCCGCCCGTGAACAGGTGATAGCCCTCGACCTGGTCATCCTCGCTCGCACCCGGGACCTTGGCCGCGATCAGGCCGATGTCAGAGATGTAGTGCTGGGCACACGAGTGATGGCAGCCGGTCAGATGGATGTTGAGCGGCGTGTCGAGATTGACGCGTTCGTCGCACCAGTCGCCGATCGCGGCGGCATGGCGCTTGGTGTCGGAAGCCGCGAACTTGCAGCCGGCATTGCCGGTGCAGGCGATCAGGCCGGCGCGGACGTTGGAGACCTGCGTCGCGAGGCCAAGCTTCTCGACCGCGGCGGTGACGAGCGCAACGCTCTCGTCACGCACCCCTGAGATCAGCAGGTTTTGCCAGACCGTCAGGCGGATATCGCCGTCACCGAGATCCTGCGAAATCTTGGCGAGCCCGCGCATCTGCTCGCCGGTGAGCTTGCCGACCGGCAGCGCCACGCCGACCCAGTTGAGGCCGGCCTGCTTCTGCTTGTGCACGCCGATATGGGCCGTGCGGTCAGACAAGGGACGCGGCAGAATCGCTTCGGCCGGCACGCGTGCGAACGGCTTCTTGAGGCGCTCCTCGACCAGCTCGAGGAAGCCGTCGTGGCCCATGGTGTCGAGCACGTATTTCAGCCGCGCCTTGTTGCGGTTGGTGCGATCGCCATGCTCGATGAAGACGCGCACGATGGCATCGGCCACAGCGGTCGCGTCCTCGGGGCGAACGACGATGCCCGAATACTTCGCAAAATCCTTGTGGCCGGTGATGCCGCCGAGGCCGAGCTTGAACCAGACACCCGGCTCGACGCCGTGGCCGTCCTTCACCTCGACCGCCGTGAAAGCGATGTCGTTGGTTTCCTCCAGCGCGGCGATCTTGCCGGCACCGTCGAAGGCAACGTTGAACTTGCGCGGCAGGCCGAACAGCGAGCGGTCGTTGAGGATGTGGTAGTGCCATTCGCGCGCATAGGGGCGCGTGTCGAGCAGTTCCTGCGGATCGATGCCCGCCGTCGGCGTGCCCGTGACGTTGCGAATGTTGTCCGCGCCGGCACCACGCGAGCAGAGGCCGATGTCCTGCACGCCCTCGATCAGCTTGACCGCGTTCTTCGGCTCGATCTCGCGGATCTGGAAGTTGGCCCGGGTGGTGACGTGGGTGTAGCCGCCGCCGCAGCTTTCGGCGATGTCGGCAAGGCCCGACATCTGCCAGTGCTTCAGAATGCCGTTGGGAATGCGCAGACGCGCCATGTACGAGGTCTGTGCCGGCGCGACCCAAAAGATGCCGTAATAGCGCCAGCGGAAATTGTCCGCCGGCGTCGGATTGGCATTGTTGCGGGCCTGGTCCTTCAGACGCTCATAGGCATCGAAGGGATGCATCTCGCGCTTGAACTTCTCCTGGTCGGCGAGCTTCTTGCCCGCGGCCGTGAGCTTGTCCTGCGCCTTGATCGCCGCAGCGTCCGGACCTGACGGTTCGGACGGTGCGGCTGCCGCGGGCGCGCCGCCGGCGGCAAAGGCGCGCCCGACACGTCCGACCTGCATGCCGGACATGAAGCCTTCGAGATAGCGCTTCTGCTCGTCGGAGAAATCGGCCGTGGGTGCGGTATCGAGTTTCATGAGCTGAATGGACCTACTCTGCTGCCTGGACCGCGACCTGCGCGACATCCGTTGCCGGCTTTGCAGGCTTGTACGTCGTGTAGAGCGCGAGACCGGTGAAGACGAAACCGCCGACGAGATTGCCCAGGGTCACGGGGATCTGATTCCACAGCCACCAGTCGGCAACGCTGATCTTGGCGCCGAGCATCATGCCGGTCGGGATCAGGAACATATTCACGACGGCATGCTCGTAGCCGAGCGCGAAGAACAGGAAGATCGGAAGCCATGTCGCTGCGATCTTTCCGACCGTGGAGGTCGAGGTCATCGCCATGACGACGCCGAGACAGACCAGCCAGTTGCAGAGCATCGCCTTGACGAAGACGGAGACCATGCCGGCGGTGCCGATCGCCGCGTTGCCGATGGTCTTGGCTTCGGCGACAGCAACGATCTTCGCGGCGACACCGGCGACCTCGACCTTGCCCATGTTGGTGAGCGAGATCGCGATCAGTGCGCCGACGGCGATGCTGCCGAGCAGGTTGGCGACGAACACCCAGCACCAGTTCGCGATGACCGCATTCCAGCTCGCCTTGCCTTCGAGGCGAGCCAGCGGCACGATGGCGAAGCTCCCGGTGACGAGCTCGAGCCCGAGCAGCACGATCATCACGAGGCTGACGGGAAAGATCAGCGCGCCGACGATAGGCTGCCCCGTCGTGACCGCGCCCGTCAGGGCCAGCGTCGTGGCAGCGCCCAACAATGCGCCGGAGATCGCGCCGCGGATCATGATGTCACGCGGGGCAAGTGCCAGCTTCTTCAGGCTGGCATCAACCATCGAGACCACGACGTCGGAGGGTTTCGCGTAATCCATATCGAAGCTCCAGCTTGCCGCGCGCAGGCGGCGTCAACGGGTGAAACGGACGTTGATCGCAGGGAGCCGGTTGGAAGCGCACACGCGCCTCGCCAGAGCCCGGAGCGATCCGATCAGCCTCGTTGCTGCGGAAATCCACTATGGACCTGAGCCGCCGGCGCCCATGCCGGGAGGCTGCGCTTCCTCTATTCAAGGAGTGTGCCAATGCAGCACAAACGGCGAAGTCGAATGAAATCAGAACGTTACATTTGTGTGCAGCGCATGAAGTGGATCAAGGTTCATGCTGCTTCGGGCAGCAATGGCCCAAATATTAAGCTTCGAATCAATGTGATTAATTCTTGAGCAGGCTTTAGAAAGCCGACCGGCCGACCTCAAACGAGGCGAGATATCCGGCGAGATCGCCGGGATCGAACGCCGGTCCGGCAAAAGCGCTGAAGGGGGCGCTGGCGTGCCCCTCTCCCACGCGCCCGATCGCGGCGTCGTAGAGGTCCGGCCGGAACACGGCCATCGCGGTCTTGAGCGCTTCCGGGCTGAGGGCTGTCTGCCTCCAGCGGACCATCTGCGCGTAGAGCCAGGCGGCCTGAACCGGATCAGGACGCCCTGCCCCTTCACGTCCGACCAGAAGATAACGGCCGCTCTCGCGCACCGCGCCATCGGGCGAGGTCTTGAGCCGCCCAGTGAGGGAGCGCTGGATGACGTCGGCATCGACACCGATCCGCTCAGGTTGCGCCAGGATCTGCGCTACCTCGGCGAGGTTCGCGGGCTGCTCGATGAACTCGGCCCCCTTGACCGCCGCACGTACCAGGCTTGCAACCACATCAGGATGCTTGTCGGACCAGACCTGGCGAACCGCCAGCACCTTCTCGGCTGCGCGCTCCAGGATGTCGGACACGAAATGCAGGATTTGGCCGATGCCGAGATCGACCGCGACCGAATTCCAGGGCGCGCCGACGCAAAAGCCGTCGACGTGACCGTTGGCGAGACTATCGACCATATAGGGTGGCGGCAACACGACAAGGCGCACATCCTCGTCGGGATCGACGCCGGCCGCCGCCATCCAGAAGCGCAGCTGGTAATTGTGGGTCGAGAACGGAAAGGTCATGCCGAATGTCAGCGGATCGGCGCCCGCCTTGCGCCTGATGGCCACAACTCTCGCCAGCGCCTTCGCGGTCGCGAGTGGATCGAAGCGATCGCCATCGATCTCCTCGATCAGGGCGGCATGCAAGGAAGGCGACACCGTGATCGCGTTGCCGTTGATACCGAGGTTGAAGGGCGCTGCGATCGGCACCTTGACGTGACCGAGCCCGAGCGAAGATGCGATCGCGACCGGCGCCAGCAGATGCGCAGCATCGAACAGGCCGATGTTCAGCTTGTCGCGGACATTGGACCAGGACACTTCGCGCACCAGCTCGACCTCGAGACCCTCAGCCGCGGCAAATCCCCTGTCGACGGCGACGATCAGGGCGGCGGCATCGACCAGCGGAATGAACCCGATGCGAAGGGGCGCAGTCATTTCAGCATCTCCGATGCGGTGATGATCGACTGCGCGATCTCGCCGATTTTCTTCTTCTCGCGCATGGCCGTTGAACGCAGCAGCACATAGGCCTCGTCCTCGGTGAGACCCTTGACCTTCATCAAAATGCCCTTGGCCTTCTCGATGATCTTGCGGTCCTCGAGCTGCGACTTGGTGCGCTCCAGTTCCTCCTGAAGTTTTGCGAAGGCGTTGAAGCGCGACACGCAGAGGTCGAGGATCGGCTTGATGCGCTCCTTCTTCAGCCCGTCGACGATGTAGGCGGACACCCCTGCCTCCACGGAAGCCTGAATCGAGGACGTATCGCTCTGGTCGACAAACATCGCAATCGGCCGCTTCACGGCGCGGCTGACCTGGAACATGGCCTCCAGCACGTCGCGGCTGGGGTTCTCGAGATCGATCAGGATGATGTCGGGGTCCACCGCATAAATACGGGCCAGCAGGCTCTGCATCTCGCGGATATGGAGGATCTCAGTGAAACCGGCCTCCCGCAACCCGTCTTCGAGGATCGCGGCCCGGACCGGGCTTTCGTCGACGATCACGATTTTGGGCGACTGTTCGGCGCTCATGTCTCACTCGCGGCAGGCGATTCATCCATAGCACGCCAGAACGCCCTGCAAAGGGTTGTAATTATGAGCAATTGGGACTAGCTCAAGCCTGTCAATCAGGCAGATTTGGATATGGATCAGACGGCTGCGCCCAAGGTCAGCTTCGTGTCACTCGGGTGCCCCAAGGCATTGGTGGATTCCGAGCGCATCATCACGCGCCTGCGCGCCGAGGGCTATGAGCTCGCGCGCAAGCATGACGGGGCCGATATCGTCATCGTCAACACCTGCGGCTTCCTCGACAGCGCCAAGCAGGAATCGCTCTCGGCGATCGGCGAGGCCATGGCCGAGAACGGCAGGGTGATCGTGACAGGCTGCATGGGCGCGGAGCCGGAAGCGATCGAGCAGGCCTATCCCGGCGTGCTCTCCATCTCAGGTCCGCAGCAGTACGAGAGCGTGCTCGATGCCGTGCATCGCGCGCTGCCGCCGGCGCACAATCCGCATCTCGACCTGGTACCGCCGCACGGCATCAAGCTGACACCGCGCCACTACGCGTATCTCAAGATCTCCGAGGGCTGCAACAACCGCTGCACCTTCTGCATCATCCCGAAGCTGCGCGGCGACCTGGTCTCGCGTCCGGCCAATGACGTTCTGCGTGAAGCGGAGCGCCTGGTCGGCGCCGGCGTCAAGGAACTGCTTGTTATTTCGCAGGACACCTCGGCCTACGGCATCGATCTCAAATATGCCGAGAGCCCGTGGAAGGACCGCCAGGTTCGCGCCAGATTTTTGGACCTCGCACGCGAGCTCGGCGAACTCGGCGCGTGGGTGCGGCTGCAGTACGTTTACCCCTACCCGCATGTCGACGAGGTCATCGCGCTGATGAACGAGGGCAAGGTGCTGCCCTATCTCGACATCCCGTTCCAGCATGCGAGCCCCGAGGTGCTGAAGGCGATGAAGCGCCCGGCGGCGCAGGACAAGACGCTGGCGCGCATCAAGCGCTGGCGCGAGGAATGTCCCGACCTCGCGTTGCGCTCGACCTTCATCGTCGGCTTTCCCGGCGAGACTGATTCCGATTTCGCCTATCTGCTGGACTGGCTGGATGAGGCCGAGATCGATCGCCTCGGCTGCTTCAAATACGAGCCCGTCGCGGGTGCCGCGTCGAACGCGCTCGAAGGTGCCGTGCCCGCCGAGGTCAAGCAGGAGCGCTACAACGCGCTGATGGCGCGCCAGCAGAAGATTTCTGCGCGCAGGCTGAAGCGCAAGGTCGGCACGCGGCAGCAGATCATCATCGACGAGGTCGGTCCAACGGTGGCCAAGGGCCGCTCCAAGGCCGATGCGCCTGAGATTGACGGCGCGGTGTATCTCTCCAGCCGCCGCCCCTTGCGCGTCGGTGAGATCGTCACCGCGAAGATCGAGCGTGCGGACCAGTACGATCTGCACGGCAGCGTCGCCGGGTTCTGACGGTATCAGCTGGAACGGTCGGTTTACCTCTCCAGCAGGGACAGGTGGACACCCTTGGCTGGAGTCAGGCCAGCCATTTCGGCACCCAGCGCTCCGGGCGCGGTGCGCGGGCGAGATCGGCCTGGGCCTCGGCTAATAGCGCCGGCTCGCCGTTGATCGTTGGGCGGACGTCGTATTCGAAGTTCGGCATGACGCGACCATCGGCATAGAGGCCGAATTTCATCGCGTACCACAACCCGAGCTCGGGCTGCGCCCTCCGCATCTCCTCGCGCAAATCACGCAGCAGGGATTCGATCGAGGCGGCTTCCTCGAACGGTTGCGGTCGGTGCGCCAGCACGCGCGCCTCGTATTGCTTGCCTGATATCGCGACCTCGAAATGCGTTTTGTCCCAGGGCTTCTTGCCTTTGGGCAGGTGCGCGGCCAGCCGCCAGCCGAGCTCGGCCATCAGTCGGTGGTTGGCCCAGTATTCCTCGCGATCCCTGCTCCACTTCTCCACGAAGCCGCGAAAGTCGGGAAGCTCGCCGTCCTCGCATGCAACGGGTTCGCCGGCCGGCCTTCGGGCGAGCCACTGTGCGAGCTCGGCGGTCTGAGGCTCGACCTCGTCGTGCGGCCGCAAATCGTGCCAGGCCTTGTCGAATTGCAGCGACGTCAGTTTCGTCAGCAGCGCGTCGAGGGACGGTGCGAGCAACTCGTGGTCGCCTTCCGAGCCCAGCCCGACGATCGGGGGATCGTAGCGGTCGAGTCCGGCGCCGTACCAGCCGCCGACGGCCGAACCATCAGGCAAACGCATGAACAGCGCGAAGCGGTCGCGCAAGGGGCTGCCGTCGAAGATCGGCGCCTGGTCGGAGAACTGGCCCTGCAGCGAGAAGCAGCCGACGCTGCCCCAGGGCCGCCCGTTCAGCCAACCGGCAAAATCGAGCAGCAAGGGCGGCGCCTCGATGCCCGGCGGAAACGCGCCGCGTATGCTGTCGAGGTCGATCGGGTATGAGATGTCGGACAAGGCTGAAAACTGTCTGGTTGGTCCCGCCCTTTTAGTCTCGACCGGCTTGAGTCCGGTTCGAACCAATTCGCTTCCTGCGATCACAAACGCGCTACGGGCTTTTTAGTTTCTGGGCTGCGGTCGAATGATACGTCATCGCAATCCGCTTGACAGACCCTGCCTTTCGACTGTACGGACGCGCCCCATGACTATCTCCCGGACCCATCTGCGCCAGGCCATGCGTCGTCGCTCCCGCGACGATGATGGGTTGCGCCATGTCCGACGACGCCGCTGAAGTCCTGAGTTCAGCGCAGTTTTCGAGAAGGCCGCACCCGCAAAGTGCGGCCTTCTTGCATTTCACGTCCGTGTTCACCCGCCCCGGATCTTCCCAAGAGGAGCTCGACATGACCACCGCCACCCATCCGTATGACGCGCTGATGGACATCACTGCACGGCCGAAGACCGTGTTCGTCCGTGGCACCGGCTCGTATCTCTGGGACGACAGCCGCAAGCGCTATCTCGATTTCGTGCAGGGTTGGGCCGTGAACTGCCTCGGCCACTCGCCGCCGGCGGTTGCCGACGCGCTGGCTGCGCAGGCCAAGCGGCTGCTGACGCCGAGCCCCGCCTTCTACAACGAGCCGAGCCTCAAGCTGGCACAGGCGCTGGTCGACGTCAGCGCCTTCAACCAGGTGTTCTTTGCCAATTCGGGCGCGGAAGCCAATGAGGGCGCGATCAAGCTCGCGCGCAAATATGGCAGCCTGCACAGAGGCGGCGCGTTCGAGATCATTACCTTCGCAGGCGGCTTCCATGGGCGGACGCTCGCGACGATGTCGGCCTCCGGCAAGAAGGCGTTCGAGCCGCTGTTCGAACCGAAAGTATCCGGCTTCAAGAAGGCTGAGCTCAACGACATTGCCTCGGTCGAGAAGCTGATCAGCGACAACACGGTCGCTGTCATGCTCGAGCCGATCCAGGGCGAGTCAGGCGTATGGCCCGCAACCGATCAGTTCCTGCAAGAGCTGCGCGCACTCACCGAGGCGCACGGCCTGCTGCTCGTCTTCGACGAGATCCAGACCGGCATGGGCCGGACCGGAAAGCTCTTCCACTATGAGCACGCAGGAATTGCGCCTGATATCATGACGCTCGGCAAGGGCATCGGCGGCGGCGTGCCGCTCGCAGCTCTGCTTGCGACCGAGCGCGCGTCCTGCTTCGAGCACGGCGACCAGGGCGGAACGTTCAACGGCAACCCCTTCATGTGCGCGGCGGGACTTGCGGTACTTGATCAGGTCGGCAAGCCGGATTTCCTGAAGTCCGTCACCGAGACCGGCCTGCTGCTCGAGAGCGAGTTGCAAAAAGTCTCGGCGCGGCACGGCCTCGGCGGCGTGCGCGGCCGCGGCCTGTTGCTGGCGCTCGACCTCAAGCTTCCGATCGCGCCCGGCATCGTCGCGCAGGCGTTCGAGGCCGGCGTCCTCCTCAACGCGCCGCAACTCGACACGCTGCGCTTCATGCCGGCGTTGAACGTCACGAAGGCAGAGATCGCCGAGATGATTGGCTGTCTTGACGAGATCTTGACCAAGGCCGGCGCGGCGAGGCGTGTGGCGTGATGGCAGTCCTGTGCCCCGGATGCAGCGCAGCGCTCCTTCGCTGCGCTGCAGAGCCTGGGCCCATCCCACAGAACCATTCGTCGCCGCTCGGTCCCGGCTCTGCGCCGCAACGCTGGCGCGTGGAGTCGGATAGCGACGGACGACTTACGGCTTCAGAATCGAAGCTCCCGTCGTCTTGCGGCTTTCGAGATCGATGTGGGCCTTGGCCGCGTCCTTCAGCGCGTAGGCGTGGTTGATCGGCACGTGCAGCTTGCCGTTGATGACGGCGGAGAACAGCGTGTCGGCGCCTTCCAGCAGCTCCTTGCGGGTACCGATATAGTCGTTGAGCTTCGGCCGCGTCGCAAACAGCGAGCCGTGATTGTTCAGCTCCGCGATCGCGAATGGCGGCACGGGGCCCGAGGCATTGCCGAACGAGACGAACATGCCGCGCGGCTTCAAACACGACAGCGAACCCGGGAAGGTCGACTTGCCGACGCCGTCATACACGACGTCGCAGCCCTCGTTGCGGCTGATTTGCTTGACGCGCGCGACGAAGTCTTCCTCGTTGTAGAGGATGACGTGGTCGCAGCCATTGGCTTCCGCGAGCTCGGCTTTCTCGCGCGAGCCGACCGTGCCGATGACGTGTGCCCCGAGCGCCCTCGCCCATTGGCAAGCCAGCAGACCAATGCCGCCCGCCGCGGCATGGATCAGCACCCGATGATGCGGCTCGACCTTGAAGGTCTTGTGCAGGAGATACCAGACGGTGAGGCCCTTGAGCATCAGCACGGCGCCCTGCTCGTAGGTGATGTGATCGGGCAGCTTGACCAGCCTGTCCCAGGGGATGTTGCGCTCGCTCGCATACCCGCCGAGATTGTGGTAGTAGGCGACGCGGTCGCCGGGATGGAAATGCGTTACGCCAGGCCCGACGGCGACGACCTCGCCCGAAGCCTCGTTGCCGACGATGAACGGCAATCCCGGAGCCTTGTACAGGCCCGTGCGGTAATAGACGTCGATGAAGTTCAGGCCGACCGCATGCTGGCGGATGCGCACCTCGCCGGAGCCGGGCGCCGGGACCTCGACGCTCTCATAGACCAGGGCCTCGGGACCTCCGACCTTGTGCACACGGACCGCTTTGGTCATCACCTGACCTCCTCTTCTCGCCGCTCAAGCGAAAGACATAGCGCCCGCCTTGTCAACTCGACCCGATCTGGAGCGGCTAGACGGGCTTCTTCTTGCGATTGCGCTTGGCCAGCACGTTGAAGAATTCCACGGCCGCCGAGAACGCAATTGCGAAATAGATGTAACCGCGCGGGATGTGGAATTTGAATCCGTCCGCAACCAGCGCAACGCCGATCAACACCAGAAATGCCAGCGCCAGCATCTTGGTGGTCGGATGCTCCGCGACGAATCGCGCCACCGGTCCCGATGAAATGTACATGATCAGGCAGGCGATCACGACGGCCGCGATCATGATCTCGAGGTCCTGCGCCATCCCGATCGCGGTGATGATCGAGTCCAGCGAGAACACGATGTCGATGATGATGATCTGGACGATCACCCAGAAGAACGCACTGCCGCCGGACCTCTGATCGTCGCCGGAATCATCGGCCTCGACCTCGGCATGGATCTCGTGCGTCGCCTTCGCGATCAGGAACAGGCCGCCGCCGATCAGGATCAGGTCACGCCACGAAAAATCGTACCCCGAAAACGAGAACACCGGGGCGGTCAGGCCTATCAGCCGGACCAGCAGGCTGAGCAGGATGATGCGGAAGATCAGCGCCAGCGCCAGCCCGATCTGGCGAGCGCGATGGGCCTGCGGCTCCGGAATGCGCGAGACGATCACCGACAGGAAGATGACGTTGTCGATGCCGAGCACGATCTCGAGCGCGGTCAAGGTGAGCAGCGCGGCCCAGGCCTCCGGGCTGGTCAGCAAATGCATCACGCGAACGCCCTCACCAGCCGGATCAAAGCGTCGCTGAAGACGATCCAGAGAGCGATCGCGCAGAGTGCGACGGTTACGCCGGTGCCCGCGCGAAAATCCATCTCCAGCGCATAGACCCCGAGCACCGCCCACAGCGCGATCAGCGACATCGTGAGCCAGCGCAGCCGCACGACGCGGACCGGATGCAGCACGTGGAACGGCACGAAGGTCAGCACCACCAGCGCTGCGACCAGCAGCGTCGAGGACAGCGGCGGCCAGTGCAGCAGGAACAAATAGAACGCCGCCGCATTCCACAGCGCCGGAAAGCCGCGAAAGTGATTGTCCTCAGCCTTCATGCGCAGATCGGCGAAATAGAGCGCGCCGGTCACGATGATGGCGATGCCGAGCAACGGTGCCGCGACCGGCAGCAGCATGCCGCTCGCAACAATCGCATAGGCCGGCACGAACACATAGGTGACGAAATCGACCACCAGGTCGAGCACGTCGCCCGACCAGTTCGGCTGCACGACCTTGACGTTGAGCCTGCGCGCGATCGGTCCGTCGACGGCATCGATGATCAGGGCAACCCCCAGCCATCCGAACATCGCCGCCCAGTGCTCGCGCACGGCCTCGAGCATCGCCAGCAGCGCGATGGCTGCGCCGAAGGCGGTGAAGATGTGCACCGAGAACGCCGCGGCACGGATCGCGGGCGTCGGCTTGAGGGAATCCTCTTGGCTGTCCATCTTGGTATCCATGGCTTCTGCTACCAGAACGCGACCGGTTTGCACATCCGCCGATGGGGCATCGGCCGCGCAATTCGTTATAAAATCAGGCGAAATTGGTGGGCTTGAATTTGCCACAGGGCGTGTCACATGTCGTTCCATGACAGACGCATCGACATTCTTTGACGCGACCATCATCGGCGGTGGACCGGCAGGCCTCGCGGCCGCGATCGCACTGGCGCAGGCCGGCGCGCGGACCGCGCTGGTGGCGCGGCGCCTGCCCTATGCCGATAACAGGACCACTGCGCTGCTGGGTGCCTCCGTCGATCTGCTGGAGAGCCTGGACGTCTGGCCGCGCTGCAGGGACAAGGCCGCCGCACTCGAGGTGATGCGTCTCGTCGACGACACCAAGAGGCTAATCCGTGCGCCGGAGGTCCGGTTCTCCTGCCACGAGATCGGGCGAGACGCCTTCGGCTACAACATCGACAACCGCTCGCTGATGCTGGCGCTCGAAGCGCGCGCGGCCGAGTTGCCGAATCTCGTTCGTTTTGACGACGAGGCCGAGAGCGTCGTGATCGAAGCTGATGATGTCGCCATCCGCACGGCATCGGGACAATTCCTCTCGGCCCGGCTCGTGGTCGGCGCCGATGGCCGGCACTCGCTGTGCCGGGAGGCTGCCGGAATTGCCGTGACGCGACGCGACCTGACGCAGACGGCGCTGACCTTCAACGTCAGCCATGCCAGGCCGCATCGCAACGTCTCGACCGAGTTCCACACGCCGCATGGCCCCTGCGTGTTCGTCCCCCTGCCCGGCAACCGCTCCAGCGTCGTCTGGGTCTCGGCCCCCGCAGAAGCCGAGCGACTGCGCGGCTTGAGCGACGAGGAGCTCTCCGCCGCGATCGAGAAGCAGTCGCATTCCATTCTCGGCCGGATGACGGTCGAGCCCGGTCGCAGCCTGTTCCCGCTGGCGATCGAACGTCCGCAATCCTTTGCTCGCGACCGCATCGCCCTGGTCGGCGAAGCCGCCCACGTGGTCCCCCCGATCGGCGCCCAGGGCCTCAATCTCGGTCTGCGGGATGCCGCTGACATCGCCGGACTCGCCGGCGAGGCCATCGCATCAGGCCATGATCCCGGCGCGGACGACGTGCTCAAGCGTTACGACCGAGCGCGGCGCCCGGATATTCTGAGCCGGACTTTTGTGATCGACATCGCCAACCGCTCGCTGCTCAACGATTTCCTGCCGCTTCAGCCGGTCCGCGCCGTCGGCCTGCATCTGTTGGGTGCCATCGGCCCGCTCCGGCGCTTTGCCATGCGCGAGGGGCTGACGCCGACCTGGCGAAAGTAGCGTTTACGGAAACACCAGCCGGCCGGTCTGGAGCAGCCACATCACTCCGGTCAGCGTGACCACCGAGGCGAACGTCCCGAGCAGCACCGCGACGGAGGCCGATTCGATCCAGGCATCGTTCTGGCGCGCGATCACGAACACATTCAGCGCCGGCGGCAGCGAGGCCATCAGGATGGCCGTGGCAGCCCAGGGCTGCGCGAAGGGGCCGAACGCCAGCATCAAGCCGAACGCCGCCAGCGGGTGGATCAGGAGTTTGACCGCGATCACGCCGGGCACTTCCCACGGCACGCGGTCGAACGGGCGCAGCGCCACGGTCACGCCGAGCACGAATAGCGCCGTCGGGGCGGCCGCGTTCTGGAGGAAGGTGATGGTGCGATCGAGCGCGACCGGCAGTTCGATATGGAGCGCCGCCACGGCCGCGCCAAAACAGGCCGACATGATCAGCGGGTTGAGCACGATCTGCTTCAGCACGACCCCGAAGGCATGCAGGATCGAGGGATGTTCGCGATCTGACAGCTCGACCAACAGGGGGACGATCGTGAACAGGAAGATGCTGTCGCAGCAGAAGATCAGCGCTGTCGGCGCCGAGGCCTTCGGCCCGAGCACGGCGAGGGCCAGACCCGGCCCCATATAGCCGATATTCCCGTAGCCGCCGGAGAGTCCTGCGAGCGTCGCCTCCCGCAGCGTCAGGCCGCCGAGCAGCTTGCCGACCGCCAGCGCCAGGGTGAACGCGGTGACCGTGGACAGCGTGGTTGCGACCAGGAACGGCGGGTTATTCAATTCCGAAAAGGGAGTCTTCGACATGATCGCGAACAGCAGCGCCGGCAGCGATACGTAGAGCAGGAAGAAGTTCATCCAGGCCAGCCCCGATTCCGGCAGCGACTTGGCCTTGCCGCAGGCGAAACCGACAAAGATCAAGCCGAAATAAGGTAGCGCCAGATTGAGGATAGCAACCATAGATAAAGGTTTTTCCTGAAGATTTTGAAGCTGTCTGTCCCGCGCCGGCGGGTTAATTCCGGATCAGGCCACTAGCATCGGCCACAATCCTGGTCTATCGACGGGGAATGATTAAAGCGCGGACCGCCAAATTCCAGATCGGCCAGGTCGTTCGCCACCGGATCTTCTCGTTCCGGGGGGTGATTTTCGACATCGATCCGGAATTCAACAACACCGAAGAGTGGTGGCTGTCGATCCCCGAGGAAGTACGGCCCCACAAGGACCAGCCGTTCTATCATCTGCTCGCGGAGAACGCGGAATCCGAGTACGTCGCCTACGTCTCCGAGCAGAACCTGCTGCCCGACGAATCAGGCGAACCGATCCGGCATTCCCAGGTCGCCGAGATCTTCATCAAGAACAAGGATGGCGGCTACCGCCCGCGCAATCCCTCGCTGAACTAGAACAGCTGGCCAATAAAACATCTGGGCAACAAAAAAGGCGCTCGAACCGAGCGCCTTTTTCATATCAGGGGTTTGAGCCCGATTACTTCTGGGCCGCCGGCGCTGCACCGGGTGTACCCGGCGCTCCGCCCTGCTGCTCGAGCTTCTTGCGCTGCTCTTCAGCCTTCTTCTGAAGCTCTTCCTGGAGCTTCTTCTGGGTTTCCTCGAACACCTTCGGATCGGTCGGCGGACCGTCATAGGCCTTCTGGAATTCGCCGGCGAGCGGCAGCGGCAGGGTCAGCGGCGCACCGTTGGCGTTGATCGCCTGCACCACGAGATTCTGGCCCTTCTTCATGTTGTTGAGGAGCTCGGGCGTCGCCTCGTAGTCGGACATGCAGCCGTTCTGGAAGCAGATCACATACGGGCTCTGCAGCGGCGGGTTGTTGTCGACGATGATGCGGGTGCCGTGCACGAGTTGCATGCCGAGCGGCAGCGTCACGCGCAGGATCTTCTTCGGCTCGCCTTCGGGCTCGATGATCACGGCGGCGATGACCGGCTGACCCGATTCGATGCGGCCGTCCTTGCCGGTGAAGCAAAACCTGCTTGGCGTTGGCGTCCTGGCCCTTGAGGCAGAACTTGGTCCAGGGAGCGTAGATCAGCTGGATCTGCTGATCCGCGGGCGGAGCGCCCTGCGCCGCTGGCGCGCCCTGCTGGGCCGGAGCCTGTTGGGCCTGGGCAGCCGGCGCGGGCGCCGGGGCCGGGGCCTTGGGGGCCGCCTTTGGCGCGGCCTTGGCTTTCGGCGCGGCGGCCGGTGGGGTCTGGGCTTCGGCGGCAAACGGAATGACCAATGCCGTCGCCGTCAACAGAGCGAGAACTCGCCCGCGCGGCCGGACGGACGCGGCCAAATAACGGAAATTCATTGCAGAAAACCCTTTCTGAACGGGAAGTGCCCGAACCGCTCCGATGCACCGACCCAAGCCGCCTTGGGCGCGGCTCTCTCCCCGTCAATTGAGGCAGATAAGTGACGGGCTCGGCGCTCTTGCGCGATTGCGTGCCTTCATAACGTGGTCGACGAAAAGATCAATGCCGACAAGCGTCTTTGGCCACATCCGGGCAGGCGCCCAGTGAAATCCCTGTGATAGGATTCAGGTCCGGCGGTTCTCGAATCAACGTGTACGAATGTTCATGTTCCAGCGCCTGCGCAAGGGCTCCGGCGCCCGTCTCTGCAGCCTTGTTTTGGTCCTTGCGATACAGGCCCTCGCCGCGACCCTGTCAGCGAACGCGGCGAGGGCCGAGGAAGCGCATGCGATCGCCATGCACGGCAAGCCGGCATTGCCGGCCGATTTCACCCACATGCCCTACGCCAATCCCGATGCCCCCAAGGGCGGCCGTCTGACCTGGGGCATTCTCGGCACCTTCGACAGCCTCAATCCGTTCATCGTGAAGGGATTGGCGGTCCAGCCGATCCGCAGCTACGTGGTCGAGAGTCTTCTGACGCGCGGCCAGGACGAGCCGTTCACGCTCTACGGCCTGCTCGCCAAATCCGTCGAGACCAATGACGAGCGGAGCTACGTCACCTTCCACATCGATCCCCGCGCCCGCTTCTCGGACGGCAAGCAGGTAATGGCAGAGGACGTGCTGTTCTCCTGGCGGCTCCTGCGCGACCACGGCCGCCCCAATCTCAGGCAATATTACGCCAAGGTCGCCAGGGCCGAGGCGAGCGATCCCCTCACTGTCCGTTTCGACCTCACCGGCGCCGATGACCGCGAATTGCCTCTGATCCTCGGCCTGATGCCGATCCTGCCGAAGCACGCGGTTGACGTCGCGACCTTCGAGGAGACGACGCTGTCAGGCCCGATCGCCTCGGGCCCGTACCGCGTCACGGCGGTGAAGCCCGGCGCCAGCGTGACACTGACGCGCAATCCCGATTATTGGGGCCGCGATCTACCGGTCAATCGCGGCCTCTTCAATTTCGACGAGGTCCGGCTCGACTATTATCGCGAGGCCAACGGCCAGTTCGAAGCGTTCAAGCGCGGCCTCTATGATTTCCGCGTCGAGAACGAGCCGCTGCGCTGGCACGACGGTTACGATTTCCCGGCCGCCAAGAACGGCGACGTAATCCGCGACATCATCAAGCCAGGCGTACCGCAGCCCTCCGAATTCCTGGTGTTCAACACGAGACGTCCCGTATTCGCCGACATCCGCGTGCGCCAGGCGCTGACGTTGTTGTTCGATTTCGAGCTGGTCAACCGCAGCTATTTCTTCTCGCTCTACTCACGCGTCGCCGGCTATTTCGCGGGCTCCGACCTCTCGGCCTATGCACGCCCTGCGGATGCGCGCGAGCGTGAGCTGCTCAAACCCTTTACCGCGCAGATCCCTGCGGACATCATGGATGGCAGCTACCGCCTTCCCGTCACCGACGGCTCGGGGCGCGACCGCACCACGTTGCGCGCAGCGCTGAAACTGCTGTCCGACGCCGGTTACGATCTCGACGGCACGGTGCTGCGCAACCGCGCGACCAAGGCGCCGTTCATCTTCGAGATGCTGGTGATGACCCGAGACCAGGAGCGCATCGCGCTCGCGTTCCAGCGTGACCTCAAGCGCGCCGGCATCGAGGCAAGCGTGCGCGCCGTCGATCCCGTGCAGTTCGATCAGCGCCGGCTGGCCTACGAGTTCGATATGATCGAGAACCGCTGGGACCAGTCGCTGTCGCCCGGTAACGAGCAATATTTCTACTGGGGCAGCGCAGCCGCGGACAGTCCGGGCACCCGCAACTACATGGGCGCCAGGGACCCCGCGGTCGATGCCATGATCAAGGCGCTGCTGGAGGCCCGCGATCATACGGACTTTGTCTCGGCGGTACGGGCGCTCGACCGTGCCCTGATCGCCGGCTTCTACACAATCCCCCTGTTTAACGTATCCGAGCAATGGATCGCGCACTGGAATCGGATAGAACGACCATCGACCACCGCGCTTTCGGGCTATCTGCCGGAGACCTGGTGGGCGAAGCGTGAGCCTCAAGCCAGTCCAGCGAAGTGACGCCGTGAACCAGCCAGCCGTATCGCCGACGCTCGACACGCTGTTCCAGCGGACCCTGATGCGGCAACCGCACGCGCCCGCCCTACTCGATCCCCTCAACAAATTCCGCATCACCGGACATCAGCCACGACGGCTGACCTATGCCGAAGCCGACACCGCCATCGAGGCGCTGTCGGCGCATTTCGTCGAATCGGGCCTGCCCGCCAATTCGGTGATCGCGATCCAGCTGCCCGCGACGGTCGAATTCGTGCTGACGGTGCTCGCCGCCCATCGCGCCGGTCTCGTGGTTGCCGTGTTGCCGCTGCTCTGGCGGCAGGCGGAACTTGCGGCCGCGCTCAACCGCACCGCGGCGCGCGCCATCGTCACCATGAGCAAGCTCGACGGCGTCAGCTATGCCGACCTTGCGATGCATGCAGCCGCCGAAGCCTTTTCGATCCGCCACGTCTTCGGCTTCGGGGCTGAACTGCCCGAAGGCATGGCCTCGCTCGACGACGTGCTGGCGCGGCCACCCGGCACCACGCGCGCCGTGATTCAGGACGGCCGCAAGGCGGCGATGATCTCCTTCGACGTCACGGCGGAGGGCTTTCGCCCGGTGCCGCGGCCGCATTTCAGCCTGATCGCGGGAGGGCTCGCGATGTCGCTGGAAGCCGACATCCAGCAGGGCGCAACCGTGATGTCGGCCTTCACGCCGATGTCGTTCGCGGGCCTCGCGTCCTCGCTCGCGGTTTGGCTGCTCTGCGGCGGCGCGCTGGCGCTGCATCATCCGTTCGACAGCGAGGTGCTGGAGCAGCAGATCAACGAGCACGAATGCGACGTGCTGATCGCGCCGGCGCAGCTCGCGCTGCGGCTTGGCGATTCCGGGCTCGCCGCGCGGATGCCGACCTTGCGCAACGTCCTCGGGCTCTGGCGCGCGCCGGAGCAGGTGGCGGCGAGCGAAGCCTGGATCGCACCGCATGCGCCGCTCACGGATGTCTATCTGTTCGGCGAGGCCGGCCTGTTCGGCGCAAGGCGTGGCGAGGACGGCATGCCTGTCACCGTCATGCCCGGCCCGCACGGCGCTCCGCGCGAGCAGTCGGGGTCCTCGATCGCAGGCGAGATCCTGCTGACGCCGAAGGGCACGCTCGGCCTTCGCGGCCCCATGATACCGATCGCGGCCTATGCGCCGCCGCAGCCGGTCGGCGAGACGCTGACCGCACAACCGCCGCGCGATTATGTCGACACCGGCTATGCCGCGCGGATCGACCGCGCCAGCGGCGCGATCTGCATTACCGCGCCGCCATCAGGCATTATGGCCGTCGGCGGCTACCGCTTCCTCTCCAACGACCTCCAGGAATGGGCCCGCCGCCTCGGCCAGGGCGCGCTGCTCACCGCCCTGCCCGACCGCCTCTCCGGTCATCGCCTGGCGGGCCGGGCCCAGGACAATGCCCGCGCCCGCGAGGCGCTCAGCGAACTCGGGCTTAACCCCCTGATGGTCGAGGCTTTTCGCGACCGTTCCGGGTCGGTCTAGGCGCAGTTTCGCCTCATACATTGACGCTGCATTAAGGCGGCCGGACTAGATTGCGCGGCATCGATTGCGTGATCAGAGTCTTTTTGATGTCCCAGACAGGCCCCATTCTGTTTGTGTCCGATGCCGAGCGCCCCGCCTTCATTGCGGCGCTGGACGATGCACGTCTTTTTCCGGTCGTCGATAGCGATTGGGCCAGCGCCGCGCGTGCCGTCGAGCAGGTGCAGCCGGCCGCCGTCCTCGCCGCGATGTACGGCGGGCACGAACCCCATATGCCGCTGCTGGCGAAGACAATCGCCGGTCAGCCGCTTTATCTTCCGCTGGTCGCGCTCGATGCACAGGGGTCGCTGCCTCACAACGCGCTGCCATTCTCCACGCGCGGCAACACCGCCGAACGCCTGATCGCACGCCTGCGCGCGGCGATCCGCGTGCGCACGCTGCACGCCACGGTGCTGCGCCGCCTGCCGGAGACGAAAGTCGCGCTGCCGGAAACCGACCCGGTGCGCGATGGCATCGTGCTCCTGATCGGCCGTGGCGCCGCCTACCCTGCGCTCTCGGTCGCGCTTGGCGAACGCACCGGCGTCGTCGGCGCGCTCTCGATCGAAGCCGCGGCAAAGCACCTCAACACCCGTGACATCGACGGCGTCGTGCTGTCCGACGGTTTCACCCCGCGCGTCATTGATGCCTTCCTCACGGTGCTCGCGGAGGACACGCGCTTCCGCAATCTGCCCGTGGTGGTTACGGCGCACCAGCTGACCCGGAGCTACGATCTGCCCAATCTCGAGCTGATCGCGGGCGAGCCCGCCAAGGTCGCCGCCAATGCGTTGCCGCTCATTCGCCAGCACGCGATGGAGGTACAACTCGGCCGCACGCTGCGCTCGATCGACGCCGGCGGCTGGCTCGATCCGCGCAGCGGTCTCTTGACGGTGGAAGCCTTCGCCCGCGACTTTTCAAAGGCCGTGGAGGAGACTCTCGCCCGCGGCGGCGGCCTGTCGGTGGCGCGTTTCGCCTTCGATCCCGGCAATCCCCGCGCGCAACTCGATGCCGCGCGCATCCTCAGCCGCCTGATGCGGCAGATGGACTTTGGCGCGGCGCAGAAGGACGGCTCGGTGATCGTGGTGTTCGCCGAGACCGATTTCCGCACGGCACACATGATCGCCCGCCGCCTCTCGGCGGTCATGAAGCACACCTCGAACGGCAAGCACGAGATGCGCAGTGATCCCGTGGTCTCGGTGGATTCGCTGTCGCCGTCCGATACGGCACGGTCGTTGTTGGCCCGGCTGTCGGCGGATGCGTCACGGGCAGCGTCGTAATTCGACGAAGGCGGCCCGCTCACGAGCCCCCGGTCTCAGGTGATATTCGCCTCAAGCGCCTTCAGTTCGTCGGCTGCGCAAATGATCGCGTCACGGATCTTCAGAAAATAGTCGGCGTCGATACGAGATGTCAGCCAATCCATCTCGCCCCTGTAGCCATGCTCTCCCTCTTTCCGGATGACGCCTTCGCCGACCAGGGCGTCGAGGCAGCGACGGACGTTCGACCGCGGCAGGCCTAGTCGCTTGGACAGCTCCGACGCGTTCAGCGGTGGCGCGCCGAGATCGTCGGCGACACGAATGGCCAGGCAGACCAGAAGCTCTTCAAACACCGCACCGATGTGCTTGCGAGGATAGCCGCTGCGCATCGCGACGAATCCCGCAACGGTCAGGCGGCCGATGATCGCTGATTGCTTGTGCCGCTTGGCCAATGCCGCATCTGAATCTGCTATCGTTTCACTGGCCATTTTCGCCACCTCAATTTTTGCTTGCGAAGGCGTGTTTACGCGGAGCATGCTGTGGTTGCAAAGCATAGCCATGTTGGCGTGCGAGACACATGACGATGCATCGAAATCTGAGACAAGCCTTCGAGAACGAGCGACTTTTTACAATTGGCGTGGTCAGCCTCGGCTTGGTGCCGGTCGCAATATTGGTCATCGTTCTTCTCGAGAGGTGATCAACGGATCGCATCGCGCGCAGCGTCCGAGCCATCCGCTCGCCAAGCCACCAAAGACAATATCCGCCCCTTCGCCGAAGCGGGAGCGCGCGCCGGAGCTGCCAGGAGAAACCCGACAGAGTGAAGCGCGGCGCAGCGATATCGTGCTGCGCCGCCTTCTGGGAAGACCACGGGGCTACGCCGCCTTCTTGCTCTTCGCGAGCTGCGCCAATTGCCGCATGATCTCGGTGGTGCCGGCGAGGCGCTCTTCCGGCGTCTCCCAGTCCTGCAGGAACACCACCTTCATGTCGGGCCGCACCTTGGCGGCCTGGCCGTGGCTCTTGATGAACGACACCAGGCGATCGGGATAGGCGAAGGAATTGTCGCGGAAGGTGATAACGGCGCCCTTCGGGCCGGCATCGATCTTCTCGACATTGGCCTGGCGGCAAAACGCCTTGATCGCGGCGACCTTGAAGAGATAGCGGACTTCGTCCGGCAGCACGCCGAAACGATCGCGCATCTCGGCGCCAAAATTCTCGATTTCGTCCTCGCTGTCGAGATCGGCGAGACGCCGATACAGCGACAGCCGCACCGAGAGATCGCCGACATAATCCTCCGGAATGAGCACTGGCATGCCGATGGTGATCGTCGGCGACCAGCGGTCGGCGGCGGGCTCCGAAACACCGGCCTTGAGGTTGACGATCGCCTCCTCGAGCATCGATTGATAGAGTTCGAATCCAACCTCCTTGATGTGACCGGATTGCTCCTCGCCAAGCAGATTGCCGGCGCCGCGGATATCGAGGTCGTGCGAGGCGAGCTGGAAGCCGGCGCCCAGCGTCTCCAGCGATTGCAGCACGGTGAGCCGGCGCTCGGCCTGCGCCGTGATCTTCTGCTGCGCCGGGAGCGTGAACAGCGCATATGCCCGCAGCTTGGAACGGCCGACACGGCCGCGGAGCTGGTAAAGCTGTGCAAGGCCGAACATGTCGGCACGGTGCACGATCAGCGTGTTGGCGTTGGGGATATCCAGTCCGGATTCCACGATCGTGGTCGACAGCAGGATGTCGAACTTGCCGTCGTAGAACGCGGTCATGATATCCTCGATCACGGCGGGCGGCATCTGCCCGTGCGCGACCGCGACTTTCATCTCCGGCACGTTCTTGTCGAGGAAGTCCTTGACCTCGGCGAGATCGTCGATGCGCGGCACCACGTAGAACGCCTGACCACCGCGATAGCGCTCGCGCAGCAGCGCCTCACGGATCATCAGCGGATCATGCGGGGCGACGAAGGTGCGGACGGCGAGACGGTCGACCGGGGGCGAGGCGATGATCGAGAGTTCGCGGACGCCCGTGAGCGCCAATTGCAGCGTGCGCGGGATCGGCGTTGCCGACAGCGTCAGCACGTGCACCTCGGAACGCAACGCCTTCAGCCGCTCCTTGTGCGTGACGCCGAAATGCTGCTCTTCGTCGACGATGACGAGGCCGAGGTCGCGGAATTTGATCGCCTTGCCGAGCAGCGCGTGGGTGCCGACGACGATGTCGACGGAACCGTCGGCAATGCCCTTCTTGACCTGGTTCAGCTCCTTGGTCGCGATCAGGCGCGAGGCCTGCGCCACCTTGACAGGAAAGCCCTTGAAGCGCTCGGTGAACGTTTTGGCGTGCTGGCGCGCCAGAAGCGTGGTCGGCACCACGACCGCAACCTGCTTGCCTTCGAGCGCAACGGCGAACGCTGCCCGGAGCGCAACCTCGGTCTTGCCGAATCCGACGTCGCCGCAGATCAGCCGATCCATGGGACGGCCGAGCTCGAGGTCCTTCAGGGTGGACTCGATGGCGCCCAGCTGGTCCTCGGTCTCGTCATAGGGGAACCGCGCGCAGAACTCGTCGTACAGGCCCTGCTGCACCGGCAGCTTGGGCGCTTCGTGCAAATGGCGCGCGGCGGCGATCTTGATCAGCTCGCCCGCGATCTCGCGGATGCGGTTCTTGAGTTTTGCTTTTCGCGTCTGCCAGCCGGAACCGCCCAGACGATCGAGCTCGACCGTGGTCTGGTCGGAGCCGTAGCGCGACAGCAGCTCGATGTTCTCGACCGGCAGAAACAGTTTTGTTTCGGCGGCATAATGCAGCTCGAGACAATCATGCGGCGCCCCGGCGACGTCGAGCGTTTGCAAGCCAATGAAGCGGCCGATGCCGTGATCGACGTGAACGACGATGTCGCCGGCAGTGAGGCTCGTCACCTCCGAGATGAAATTGTCGAGCTTGCGGCTGGCCTTGCGCGGCCGCACCAGGCGGTCGCCGAGAATGTCCTGCTCGCTGATGACAGCGATCTCGTCGGTCTCGAAGCCGCTCTCGAGCCCAAGCACCGCGAGCATGGTCTCGTTGCGCGGGGTCGCCTGCACCGTGCGCCAGCTGTTGACGCTGGTGGTGTGAGCCAGCTTGTGGTCGCGCAGCATCGAGGTCATGCGGTCGCGCGAGCCTTCGCTCCAGAGCGCGATCACCACCTTCTTGCGTTGGGCCTGCAACGCCATGACGTGGCTGACGACGGACTCAAACACGTTGACCGTGCTGTCGTTACGTTCAGGCGCAAAATCGCGGCCCTTGCGAGCGCCGGCATCGACCACGCTGGTGCCGTCGCTCGGCACCGAGAACGCCGTCAGCCGGATCAGGGGCATGTCGCGTTCGCGTCTGGTCCACTCTTCGTCGGTCAGATAGAGCCGGTCGGGCGGCAGCGGCTTGTAGATGGCACCGCCGCCCGGATGCTCCATCGCGTCGCGGCGGGCTTCGTAATAGTCCTGGATCTGCTTGAAGCGCTCGCGGACGGCGTCCTCGGCCTGCGGCTCGATCGCAACGGCCGCACCCTGCAGATAGTCGAACAGCGTGTCCATCCGGTCCTGGAACAGCGGCAGCCAGTGCTCCATGCCGGGGTGGCGACGGCCCTCGCTGACCGCCTCGTAGAGCGCATCATCGCGCTCGGGTGCGCCGAACTCGGCGACATAGCCCATACGGAAGCGCCTGATCGTGTCGGTGACGAGCTGGAATTCGGAAATCGGCACCAGATCCAGCGAGCGCATGTCGAGCAGCGTGCGCTGGGTCTCGGCATCGAAGGAGCGGATCGATTCCAGGCTGTCGCCGAAGAAGTCGAAGCGGACGGGCTGCTCGAGGCCGGCCGGAAACAGGTCGAGGATGCCGCCGCGCACGGCGTATTCGCCGGGCTCGCGTACGGTGGAGGAACGGTTGTAGCCGTTGTGCTCCAGCCAGGAGACGATGGTGTCCATCGGCACGACATTGCCGGGCGCGACCGACAGCGCCTGCGCTGCGACCAGCTCGCGCGCGGGCACGCGCTGCACGGCGGCGTTCACGGTGGTCAGTACGATCAGCGGCTTGTCGCTGCCGGTGAGCGCGGCCAGTCGCGCCAGCGTGGTCAGGCGTTGCGCCAAAATGCCGCCGTGCGGCGAGACGCGGTCGTAGGGCTGGCAGTCCCAAGCCGGAAAGGTCAGCACCGGCAGATCAGGTGCAAAGAATTGCAGGGCGCGTTCGAGCTGCTGCATCCGCGCGCCGTCGCGGCAGACCACCGCAAGACTGACGGCCGGCTTCTTCGGCCGGGCCGCAATGGCGCGCGCGAGATCGGAGACGACGAGGCCTTCGGCGCCCTCCGCGACATTGGCAAGCGTCAGCGCGCGGCCGGGCGTCAGCAGCTCGGCCGGAGATTTCATGCCCTGCTTCATACGCTGTCGTCCGCGATCGGATAGGCCTTGATCCGGGTAAACAGCGCACCGGTGACGTCGGCTGGCAGCAGCTTGTCACCCGTGATGGCCGCGTAGAGATCGGGATCATTGACATCGAGCAGGGTCTCGAGCTCGGTCAGCTCCGCATCCGACAGGTTACCGATCTCGGCGTCGGCAAAGCGGCCGAGGATCAAATCCATCTCGCGCGTGCCGCGGTGCCAGCAGCGGAACAGAAGCCGCTTGCGGCGGTCGTCCAGCCCGTTGCTCGATCGTGTCGTTCCCGTCATGTCTCAAATCCAGTCAAACGCCGAAAGCCCGGACGTGCCGGGCCGGGGTGATATAGCCACTCGGACCCTGCGTGTCAGCCCTCGATTTGGCATGGCCGCACCCGTGCGGGGCGTTTCGAAAAAAGACGTGGATGCCCGGCATAAAGCCGGGCATGACGGGCCGAAACGATCCTAGATTCGCTCCCATGCGCCCTAGCCTGCTCAATCCGCTGTTTGCTCCCGTGACCAGCCTGCCCGGCGTCGGTCCGAAGCAGGACAAGCTGCTGCAATATCTGCTCAGCCGGAGCGAGACGCCGCGGCTGGTGGACCTCCTGCTGCATCTGCCGAGCCAGGTCATCGACCGCCGGGCGCGCCCGAAAATCCGCGACGCGGTCCAGGGAACCATGGTGACGCTGGAGGTCGTCGTCGACCGCCACCGCCCGCCTCCACCGCGCAATTCACGCGCACCGTATCTGGTCTATGCCAGCGACGAGACCGGCGACGTCGTGCTGCCGTTCTTCCGCGCCAAGCCCGGCTATGTCGAGAAGCTGCTGCCAACAGGCGAGAAGCGCTTCGTCTCCGGCACATTGCAAATGTATGACGGCATCCCGCAGATCGTGCATCCCGACCGCGTCCTCGACGAGGAGGCGATCTCAAAGCTCTCAGGGATTGATCCCGTCTATCCCCTCACCGAGGGTCTCGCACTCGGCTCGCTCCGCCGCGCGGTCGCGCAGGCGTTGCAGAAGCTGCCGGCCTTGCCGGAATGGATCAGTCCGGAGGTGCTGCGCCGCTGCGATTTCCCGCCTGTCACGGAAGCGTTCCAGCGCGTGCATCAGCCGGTCGAGCTCACGGATATCCTGCCCGACCAACGCTACTGGTCCCGCCTCGCCTTCGACGAGCTGCTCGCCGGACAGCTCGCGCTCGCTTTGATCCGCGCCCAGCTGCGCCGTCCCGCCGGCGTGCGCAATGCCGGTGACGGTCATCTGCGCAACGAGATCATCGATGCGCTGCCTTATGCGTTGACGCCCTCCCAGCGCAACGCCACGGCGGCCATCGCCGACGACCTGAAGCAGCCGGTGCGCATGCTCCGCCTGCTTCAGGGCGACGTCGGCTCCGGCAAGACCGTGGTGGCGCTGCTCGCGGCTGCGGCGGTGGCCGAGGTCGGCAAGCAAGCCGCGCTGATGGCCCCCACCGAAATCCTGGCGCGCCAGCACATCAAGACCATTGCTCCGCTCGCCGAGCGCGCCGGCCTGCGGGTCGCGATCCTCACAGGCCGGGAAAAGGGCAAGGAGCGGCGCGAGCTGTTGGCGCAGCTCGAAGCCGGCGAGATCGATCTGCTCGTCGGCACCCATGCGCTGATCCAGGACGATGTGATCTTCCACGACCTCGCGCTTGCCATCGTCGACGAGCAGCACCGCTTTGGCGTGCGCGAGCGACTGGCGCTGACCTCGAAGGGCGACGCGGTCGACGTGCTGGTGCTGAGCGCCACACCGATCCCGCGCACGCTGGTGCTGACCTATTTCGGCGACATGGACATCTCCGAGCTCCGAGAAAAGCCGGCAGGCCGCCAGCCGATCGACACCCGTGCCGTCGCGATGAGCCGGCTCGGTGAGGTCATGGACGGGGTCGGCCGTGCACTCGCATCAGGCAAGCTGGTGTACTGGATCTGCCCGCTGGTCGAGGAATCCGAGGCCGAAGGCACCGAGCATCTCACCAACGCGACGAAACGTTTCGAGAGCCTGCAAAAGCGCTTCGGCGACCGCGTCGGCCTCGTTCACGGCCAGATGAAGGGCTCCGAGAAAGATCGCGTCATGGGCCAGTTCGCGGCCCACGAGATCGGGCTTCTGGTCGCGACGACAGTGGTCGAGGTCGGCGTTGACGTGCCGGCCGCCACCATCATGGTGATCGAGAACGCCGAGCGTTTTGGCCTTGCCCAGCTGCACCAGCTCCGCGGCCGCATCGGACGCGGCACGGAGGCTTCGACCTGCATTTTGCTCTACAGCGAGCCGCTCGGCGAAATGTCGAAGGCGCGGCTGAAGGTGATCCGGGAGACCACAGACGGTTTTCGCATCGCGGAGGAAGATCTGAAGCTGCGCGGCGAAGGCGACGTGCTCGGCATCCGCCAGAGCGGCCTGCCCGGCTACCGCATCGCGCGGTCGGAGGTCCACGGTCAGCTCATCACCCAGGCTCGTGACGAGGCGCTGCGCATCCTGAAAGATGATCCGAAGCTGAAAGGCGAGCGCGGCGAAGCGCTACGCTGCCTGCTGTACCTTTATGAGCGGGACGAGGCGATTCCGCTGATCGGGGCGGGTTGAGGATCAAAAGTTTGGAACAAAAGTTCCTTCCGCTGGTTCCAACAAACCGTAGTTGCTAGCTGCCAGCCAGTCGAGGCAAGCATGGCCTGGGGGATGAGCGTGCGTGTCTTGCGGCGTCGAACGGCAAGATGGATGAGGCGATCCCTTCGGACCTGGCCAGTTTCAACCTATCTGTTGCTGCTCGCGCTCATCACCGCAATTCCCGTCGCGGCCTGCGCGGCGTTTCTCGCCTATCATTTCGTGGCGGAATCCTCCCAGCTCACGAAGGCCGATTATGAAGACAGGCTTCGCCTCATGCGGAATGCGGCGGAGCTTCGGGTGGCGAACATCATCGAGGATCTGCAGGTCCTTGCTCTCTCCCCTTCGCTCTCGCGGCAGAATTTCGCGGAATTCAGAGAGCACGCCATCGAGGCGGTGAAGCTGATCGGCGGGGTGGCCATTGTCCTCTACGCGCCAGATGGCCAGCAGGTCGTCAACACGCGTCTTGAGCTCGATGCACGCCTGCCGAAGCGCGTCGCATTCGACGTCGAGCGCCGGGCGATCGAAACGGGCCAACCACAGGTGTCCGGACTTCAGCGCGCCGTGGTCGATGGTCAGCCGATCGTCACCATCGCCGTTCCGGTCCGCATCGGCGGCGACATCCGTTACGCGCTCAACATCGGACTATCGACGAAATATCTGTCCTCGTTGATGGACGAATACGTCTCCGCCGGGATGGTCGGCAGCATCGCCGATGCCAACGGAATTCTGCTGGCACGGCGTCCCTTGGTCGATGGCGACGACCTGGTAGGCCGGCAAACCATCCCGGAGGTGATGGCACATCTCGGCCAACCTTCCGCCTGGTGGGTCAAAGCCGTGTCGCGGACGGGCGTTCCGACCTACACATCCATGTTGCGATCCAATCAAAGCGGTTGGTCGATCAATCTTGCCGTTCCTCGCGAGGTCATCGATGGCCCGCTGCATCGGACAGCCGAGTGGATCGTTGCGCTGACTCTTCTAACGTTCGCGCTGGGATTGGCGCTGGCGCGATTGCTGTCTCGCCGCTTCCTGGCGGAATTCGCCGATCTCGAACGATATGTCGCCGGTTTGCGCTCGGGTGCCCTGGCGCCAAAGCTGGGCACGATCAGCGAAGTCAACCGGATGAAGAAGGTCCTGCATCAAGTCGGAAGCGAACTCGCCGGCGCCTTGAAGCAGCAGAAGGCGCTGCTGGACGAGATCAATCACCGGGTGAAGAACACGCTCGGGACCGTCCAGTCGATCGCCCGCCTGTCCCGTGCAAGCTCAAATGATCTCAACGAATACGCAGCCGCATTCGAAGGTCGGCTTCTGGCGCTTTCGCACGCCTACAATCTCCTCACTGAAAACAACTGGGTTGGCGTGAGCCTGGTGTCTGTCATCAAGCAGACGCTGGCCCCCTACGCGGGTCCCGAACGTCTCGAGATCGATGGTCCAGATATCCTGTTGCCGCCCAAGCTCGCTCTGGCAATCTCAGCCGCGCTCCAGGAGCTCAGCACGAATGCCGCGAAATATGGCGCGTTCTCCGTCCCGTCGGGGAAGCTGCAAATATCCTGGACGGTCGACGAGAAGGGCCTCGTTCGCTTGTGCTGGGCCGAGCGAGAGGGCCCGCTGGTCCGCAAGCCCACGCGTCGCGGCTTCGGAACGAAGATGATCAGCGGGATGTTTGCCGGCGAAGCCGGCTGGTCGGTGAGCCTGGATTTCAATCCCGGCGGACTTCGTTGCGTGATGCAGTTCTGGTCGACCGACCGAGCCGACCAGGATCTGACGCTGATGGAAGCGAGCTGATTGGCCTTCCGCTCACGGCGGAGAGCACGACGGCTAGGTTTTCTTCTGCGCAACAGATGCCGCAAACGCCTTCAGCAGCGCGGCATCGACCGCCTCGCCCTTCGCGTCCCCGGCCAGATGCTCGAACCATTTGGCGAAGCCCTCGTAGATCCGGCTCGCGGGATGATCCGGTCCGAGAAAGCCGGAGATCTCGCGCATCTCCGCGACCCAGCGATAGGCCTTCGGGATCATGTCGGGCAGCGCGACCTCGAGCCGCGCCAGGATGGCGGGCTGGCTCAGCGCGAGCTCGTCGCGGAGCGCGTCCGCGGCGCCTGCTTTGGTTGCTGCCACGACCATGGCCGAGCCAATCCCGGCAAGACCCTTGACGATCCCGGCATAGGACATCTTGAGCGCGGAGGCCGCACCGACCGGGCCTTCGACGACGCGGATGTCGAGCCCGAGATCCTTCAGCACGACAACGTCCCTGGCATGCTCACCGGACAAATAGAACGCCGGGCTCTTGCCGCCCGGCTGCGGCGGGAAGCCGATGATCCCGCCGTCGACGAACGGCGCCTGCGCCGAGCCGATGATCTGCTCGATGCGCTTCACCGTTTCGACGTTGACGGCGTTGCAGTCGACCACGACAGGCTTCTTCGCGCGCTTGACGATGAGCGCGGCAAGCCGCTCGGCGAGCGCCACCGCCTCCCCCGGCGGCACGATTGAGAGGATGATGTCGGCGTCCGCGATCGCATCGTCCCCGGCGTCGACCATGCCGGCATCCGCAGCCCGCTTCAACGTCGCCTCGCTTCGCCCCTCCAACGACGTCAGCACGCGCGCGCCGCTCTCGCTCAGGCGGCGGGCGACCGCGCTGCCCATGGCACCGGGCGCGAGGATCGCAATGGTCTTTGACGACTTGGACATCGAGGCACTCCGGTTCGAATTCCGCGCGCTGCGCTCAGTTCGACCGGAACAATAGCAGAGGACACGAACGCCTGCGTGACCCCCGGCCATCCCGCATGGGAATAGCCCTACTCCGCCTTCGCAGGCTCCGGCCGAAGTGTGGAGGCGTTGGCAATGCGCGCGGCGTTGGCCATGCCCGCAAGCGCGGCGGCCTTTTTCGGGTCGGGCGCCGAGCCAGGCTGCACGACACCGGCCGACATGATCAGCGTTGCCGCGTCCTCGGCGCTGAGGTCGACCTCGATGATCTTGCTCCTGGGCACGTAGAAGAAGAATCCGGTGGTCGGGTTCGGCGAGCACGGCAGAAATACCGAGACATGTTGCTCCTGCCCGGGCAGGCTGCGCGCAATGTCCTCGCTCGGCGATTGCGAGATCAGCACGATCGACCACATGCCGGGCGAGGGAAACTCGACGAGGCCGACTTTGCGAAAGCTCGAGCCCTTGCCCGAGAACAGCGTCTCGAACACCTGCTTCAGACCGCGATAGATCGCGCGCACGGCCGGGATCCGGCCAAGGAAGGTCTCGCCGACATCCACCAGGGTACGGCCGATCAGGTTCGCGGCGAGGAAGCCGACCAAGGTCAGCGTGAAGAATGCGACAATCAGTCCCCAGCCGGGAACGCCGTAAGGAAGATAGGTTTCGGGACGATAGGCCAGCGGCACGAATGGCCGCACCACGCCATCGACCCAGGTGACGAACCACCAGACCAAGTACAGGGTGATCGCGATCGGACCGGTGACGATCAGTCCGGTCAGGAAATAATTCCGGAAGCGGCCCATCAGGCCGGTATGCGGCTCCGGGGCGGGATCAAGCGGCGCAGGCGCGTCGTCGCGGGGGGTCATTCGGGTTCCAGGTCGGTCGCTACATTCAAGCTAGGGACTTCTAGCAGGTTTTGGAAGAGCGCGACCTGATCCCTTCTGCCTATTCCACCGTCACTGACTTCGCGAGGTTGCGTGGCTGATCGACGTCGGTGCCCATCACGACAGCCGTATGGTAGGCAAGCAGCTGCACGGGCACGGCATAGACCATCGGCGTGAAAGCCGCAGCCATATCAGGCATGACGATGGTGACGAGCGAATCCACCGTCGCCTCCGCCGCGCCCTTGGCGTCAGTCATCAGGATGATGTTGCCGCCGCGGGCGGCGACCTCCTGCATGTTGGAGACGGTCTTCTCGAACACCCTGTCGTGGGGCGCGATCACGACAACAGGCATGGTCTCGTCGATCAGCGCGATCGGGCCGTGCTTGAGCTCGCCTGCGGCGTAGCCTTCGGCGTGGATGTAGGAGATTTCCTTCAGCTTCAGCGCGCCTTCGAGCGCCAGCGGGAAGCTGGTGCCGCGGCCGAGATAGAGCACGTCGCGGGATTTGGCGATCCGGTGCGCCAGCTTCTCGATCTGAAGCTCGGTGGTGAGCGCGTCCGAGATCAAGCGCGGGACCTCGACGAGGCCGTGAACGAGCCTTGTCTCGTCCTCATCGGACAATTCGCCTCTCGCCTTGCCCGCCGCAATCGCGAGGTTCGCCAGCACCATGAGCTGGCAGGTGAAGGCTTTGGTCGAGGCGACGCCGATCTCGGGGCCGGCTAGCGTTTGCAGCACGGTCTCGCTCTCGCGCGCGATGGTCGAGGTCGGGACGTTGACGACGGCAATGGTGTGCGCGCCCTCGGCCTTGGCGTAGCGCAGCGCGGCCAGCGTGTCGGCGGTCTCGCCTGATTGTGAGATGAAGATCGCGAGATCGCCCTTGCGCAGCGGCGCTTCGCGGTAGCGGAATTCGGAGGCGACATCGACTTCGACCGGCAGGCGTGCAAAGCGCTCGAACCAGTATTTTGCGACGATGCCGGCGTAACTCGCGGTGCCGCAGGCCGTGATGTTGATGCGCTGGATGTCCTTGAAGTCGAACGGCAGCCCGACCGGCAGCGAGACGCGCTCGCTCGCCATGTCGACATAACGGGCCAGCGTGTGGCCGACCACTTCCGGCTGCTCGTGGATCTCCTTCGCCATGAAGTGGCGGTAGTTGGCCTTGTCGACCAGCGAGGTCGAGGCAGCGTGCCTGATCTTGTCGCGCGCGACGGCCTGACCGTCCTTGTCGAAGATATCGGCACTTTTGTGCGTCAGCACGACCCAGTCACCGTCCTCGAGGTAGCTGATCGTATCCGTGAACGGGCCGAGCGCGATCGCGTCCGACCCCAGATACATCTCGCCGTCGCCATACCCGATCGCAAGCGGCGGGCCGTTGCGGGCGCCGATCATGAGATCGTCGTCGCCGGCGAAGATGAAGCCGAGCGCAAAGGCGCCGCGCAGGCGGGCCAGCGTCAGCTTCACCGCCTCGACCGGCTTGTTGCCGCGGGTCAAGAGATCGTCGACGAGGTGCAGCACGATCTCGGTGTCGGTCTCGGTGTGGAACACCGTGCCCTTCTTCTCGAGCTCCTCGCGCAGCTCGCGGAAATTCTCGATGATGCCGTTATGCACGACCGCGACGCGATCGGTCGCATGCGGATGGGCGTTGTTGACGGTCGGTTTGCCGTGCGTGGCCCAGCGGGTGTGACCGATCCCGGTGGTGCCCTTCAACGGCTCGGCTTCCAGCCGCTTCTCCAGATTCTTCAGCTTGCCTTCGGCGCGCCGGCGCTCGAGATGCTTGCCTTCGAGCGTGGCGATGCCAGCGGAATCGTAGCCGCGATATTCGAGACGTTTGAGCGAATCCACCAGTTGCTCTGCAACCGGTTCGCGCCCGAGAATGCCGACAATCCCGCACATGCGGATCAATATCCCCCAAATCGTCGAAAAAATCGCCTAAACGACGCGCCGGGTTTTTAGCGAAATTCCGAGGGAACCAGATACTCAATAATTATTGCAATTATTGCTGATTGAGACAGCCCCCGGGCGCCCTGCGCTTCGTCTGAAGTGGCCGGCCTTTAACCGCGTGCATTAACTCCTTGTCAACAGATTTGACCAACGATTCCTCCGCCAGGAGATGTGGCCATGAAACGCACGTCCGACCGCAAAGGTCTGTCATCGAGTTTGGTGCACGCCAGCGAGACCACGGGCACGCACCTTGCCCATTGGCCACCGCCCCAACGTGCCATGGAGCGCGGCAAGGAAGCCAAGCCTGTCCTCGTCACGCAGGCCGCGGGCGAACCGGCAAAGCGCGCCAGACCGCGCGGCTGGCGCCTGACGCGCGCGATGTTCTCGGAAGTCGCCGACGACGACTAGCGCCGCTTATTTCTCGGTCGTCTTGCCGGTCGTCTTCAGCTCGCGGTAGCGCGCAGCGCCGCCTTCGCGGATGGTCTGCTGATTGCGCTCGAGCGCCATGGCGTCATCGGGCACGTCGCGCGTGATCACCGAGCCGGAGCCGATATAGGCGCCATTGCCGATCTTCACGGGAGCGACCAGTGACGAGTTGGTGCCGACAAAAGCGCCCTGCCCGATTGTCGTCTTGTGCTTCTTGAAGCCATCGTAGTTGCAGGTGATGGTGCCGGCTCCGATGTTGGAATTGGCACCAACGGTGGCATCGCCGATGTAGGAAAGATGGTTGACCTTGACGCCGGCCTCCAGCGTCGCGGCTTTTGTCTCGACGAAATTGCCGATCCGCGCGCCGTCGCCGAGCGAGGTGCCGGGACGCAGCCGCGCATAGGGACCGATCGAGACGTTCTTGCCGAGCGTGGTCTGCACGATATGTGAGAAAGAGTGGATCACGGTCCCGTCGGCGATCGAGACGCCCGGTCCGATCACCACAAAGGGCTCGATGGTGACATCCGTGCCGAACACCGTGTCGGCGGCAAGATAGACGGTTTCAGGGGCGATCAGCGTGACGCCGGCCTCCATGGCCGCTTTGCGCAACCGGGCCTGCATCACGCCCTCTGCTTCCGCAAGCTGGGCCTTGGTGTTGATGCCACGCACTTCGTCCTCGCTGGTCTCGATCACCACACACTCCCATCCATTGTCGCTGGTAATGCCGACCGCATCGGTCAGATAGTACTCGCCCTTGGCATTCGCGTTGCCGATCTTGTCGAGGATCGCGAGGGCGCGGCGGCCGTCGACCGCCATCACGCCGGCATTGCACAGATTGATCTTGCGCTCGTCCGCACTGGCGTCGGCATGTTCGCGGATCGCGACCAGGCGGTCGCCCTCGACGATGAAGCGGCCATAGCCGGTCGGATCGGCCGCACGAAAGCCGAGCGCGGCAATTGCCGCGCCCTTGGCGAGCGGCGCGCGCAACCGCGCAAAAGTCTCGGCCGAGATCAGTGGCGTATCGCCGAACGCGATCAGGACATCATCGACGCCCCGCGCGATGGCCTCCCGCGCTGCGAGCACCGCGTGAGCGGTGCCGAGCCGCTCGGCCTGGACGAACACGAGCGCATCGGGACGGATCCGCTTCGCCTCATCCGCGACCGCCTGATGATCCGGGCCGATCACGACCGCGAGCGCGGTGCCGGCACCCTGCGGTGCGGCACCGAGCACATAGGCGAGCAATGTCTGGTGAGCGACGGAATGCAGAACTTTCGGCAAGCTGGATCGCATGCGCGTGCCCTCGCCGGCGGCGAGCACGATCGTGAGGCTTGAGCGGGCGGTCATCGCAATCCTGTCAAAAATGGCCGAAACGATCGTCATACCGACGGGCGACAAGCCGATGTCGCCCGAGCTTGTTGCCTTGCTACCCCCGCAAACGCCCGGAATTCAAGTGCGCGTGGGTTTTCCTGTTAATGTTCCTTGATTGATTCGGGGAAGCCAGACAGGGCTGGGCACTCAACGTTCATGGCAAAGGATTCCGACCCACTGGCGGATGCCTTCGGCGACAAGGAGACGGGCGGACTGTTCTCCGGCCTTTTGGCGGAGGAAAGCACGTTCGATCGCCGCATGCTCTGGCGGCTAGGCTCCTGGGGCGCGGCCGCCGTCGGCGCCGTCGTGATCGCCGTGATGGCCAACCAGGCCCAGCTCGGCTGGCGACGCGACCAGGTCGCCTCCGCCGATCTCGCCCGCCAGTCCGACCGGCTCCAGGTGCTGACCAAGGAAAGCCAGCTCGAAACGCGCCGCCTCACCTCCGCGATCGAGACGCTGAACTCCGATCGCGACCGGCTTTATGCGCGCATCACGGTGCTCGAACAGGGGCTCGATTCCGTCACGGGCGCCCTCGCCAGGCAGAACGCGACATCACCCCAGCCGCCGCTCGCCAGGCCGCAGGAGCCGCCCGTTGCGGCCGCGCAGCCCGCGACGCCCGCACCCGAGATCGCGCCGGTCGCCTCGACCGCGGCCTCGCTGGTCGACAGGCCGCGCGCAGGCGCTGGCAAGGAACCCAAGGACAGTTCGAACAAGGACAGCTCGAACAAGGACAGTTCGAAAGACACCGCAAAGGATCCGACGAGCCCGCCGCCGCAGAGCGCTTCCGCCGCCTCGCTCGTACCGCTATCGCCGGTGACGACGTCAGCGGTCCCGATCCCTCCGCTGGTGCCATCGAAGTCGATCATGGCTCCGCCCGATCCGGCCGCATCGAAATTGATCGAATCGAACGCGACCGACAAGGCCGCAGAGAAGAAGCCTGAGCCGACGCCTACCACGACCGAGATTGCCGCGACACCGGCCAGATCGCCGGAAGCAAGCCAGGCAGAACCTTCCGCGATCGCCGTCCAGCAGACGCGCTTTGCGATCGATCTCGGCGGCGCGAATTCGGTCGACGGCCTGCGCGCGCTCTGGCGTGGCCTGAACAAATCCAATCCTGAGATCGCCGCGCTGCGGCCGATCATCATGATCAAGGAAAGCGGTAACGGCCTCGGCATGCAGCTCCGCCTTGGCGCCGGCCCGCTGATCAACGCCGCTGCCGCGGCGAAGCTCTGCGCCGGTCTTGCCGAGAACGACCGCCATTGCGAGACGACCGTGTTCGATGGCCAGCGCCTGTCGATGCGCGGCGGCCCGGACAAGGCCCAAGAGAAGGCTCAAGACAAGAACCAGGACAAGGGCTCAGACAGGAACCAGGACAAGAACGCGGAGAGGAGCCAGGACGCGGTACCGGAAGCTGAAACCGCCCCTGCTGCCGCGCCCGCTGCCAAGCCCGAGAGGCATCGCCGCAGCTACTCCTCCAAGCGCTCGTCAAAGCGCGAGGAGCCGGCGCCTGCACCGGCACCTCAGCCGGCTGCTCAAGCCAAGCCCGAGACGGCCCCGGCAAGTTCGACGCTGTCGTCGTTCTTCAGAAGGTAGGACTATCAGGACATCGGATCGAAGCCGCAGCGTCTCGCCGAAACGAGGCTCCTAAAAAACTGCGGCCAACTGGCTGATCTTGATTGCTGCGCAAATGATCATGCCCCAAAGCGCAAAATTGATCTGCAACGCCTCAGCCATCCCCAACCTCCCTTGTATCCTCGCAGTGACGCTCTCGAACGGCGTGATCTGCTCCTGATCGGATCGGCACGCCCGCGCTTCATGTGGGATGTTAGGCGACCCAGGAACCGTCGCAAATCCGTATCGCTACGGTTCTGATTGCGTTTGGGTGCCGTCAAAAAGGAGAGAGCAAAGGGCCGCGACGCCCGGCATAAAAATGTCCCGCCCCTGTTGCTCCCTCCCGCCATCCCGACCATATTGCCCGCATGACAAAAAAGCCGTTCCGCCTCACGCCCTATCAGGTGCAGTTTCTCATCGTCGTCGGGTTCGTTACCGTCGGCTGGGCGCTCTATGTGCGCTATCTCGCGGTCGAGTTCTCACAGGTGGCGCTCGCATGCGACGCCGGCTTGCAGACCATGATCTGCAAGGCACGCTCGGTGTCGACGTCGCTGTTCAAGAATTCCGTGTTCGGGATCGTCGCGCTCGTGATCGCGACGTTGAACCTGATGCGGCCCTCGATCGTGCTGCTGACGCTCGGCGTCATCGCAGCCGGCCTCGGTATCGTGCTCTACAACATCGTGCTGGCAGGCCTTGCGATCGGCCTGCTCATCCTTGGCTTTGCTCGGCCCGCGCCCGCCACAGCGTGAGCGCGAACAGCAAATAGATCGCGCAGGTCCACATCGCCTGCCAATTGTCGCGGCCTTCGTTCAGCAGCACATAGACCGCCGACAGCGCCAAGAGCCCCGCGAACACCGCTTCCGCAATCGGCCGCACGCCGATCTGCGGCCGGTTCAGCATCAACAGCGCGAACGGCACCACCGCCATCGTCAGCGAGGCATAGGGGAAGTCGCGGTAACGCGGATCGAATACGAATCCAAGCGCGGTCTCGGCCGCGATCACGGCCGTGACCGCCAGGGTCAGGCCGAGCACGGCCGAGAGTTTTGACCATTTGCGGCCCTCGCGCGGACCCAGCAGGTCCAGGAAGCTCGGCAGGTTGCGGCCGATGACAAGCGCCTGCGCACAGAAGATCGGCGACAGGATGCCGGCGAGCAGCAGCGCGCCCCATTGCAGCCAACCGCCCCAACCGTAGCTCTCGTAATACATCTTGTCGGCGGCGATCCCGAGCAGGATGCCCGCCGAGGTCGCGGAGATGCCGACGCCAAGCCACGCCGGGAAGCGCGGCGTCCAGGGCCGGCGACGCAGCGTGATGCCTGCGACCGCGAACACCAGCACGCTGAGGACCATGCCGGCGCCCATGTACCATTTCCAGAACGGGAAGTTGCTGATCGGCTGGCCCGGCGGATATTTCAGCTGGCGCCGCACGGAATCGAACAGGCCCCAATAGCCGCCGACGGTGCCCTCTAACCGCCGCTTCCACGGCTGGTCATAGGCCTCGATCAGGTTGACGCGAAACTTCTGAGTCTTGGCGAGCGCCAGGATTTCCGAGACGACGCGCGCCTGGTTGGTGCGTGACGGCAAAGCTCCGTCGCGCATGCGACCTTCGCTCGGCCAGCCGGTTTCGCCGATCAGGATTTCCTTGCCGGGAAACGCCACCGCCATGCGCTCGCGGATCGCCTCGACATGGGCAGAGGCGAATTTCGCCTTCACCGGCATATCCTCCCAGTAAGGCAGGATGTGAATCGTGACGAAGTCGACGGCGTCATAGACCTCGCGGTTCTTCAGCCAGTATTCCCACACGTCGGCATAGGTCACGGGCACGCTGACCTGCGCTTTGACCGAACGGATGATCGCGATGAGATCCTGTGTCGTCATCTCGCCGCGCAGCAGCACCTCGTTGCCGACCACGAGCGCGGAGATGGTGTCGGGAAATTCCTTGGTGAGGCGGATAGCGGTCGCCACCTGCTCAAAGTTCTTGGCGCGGTTGCTGCCGAGCCAGATGCCCTGGATCACCTTCAGCCCACCGACCTTGGCCGCGACCGAAGGCACCTGGTCGAGCCCGTTCTCGATCGAGTAGGTGCGGACGCAATCGGTGATCTGCTTGAGTTGACGCAGGTCCTGCTCGATCTGGTCGGCCTCGATGTGGGTCCATGCGTTCAACGGCGTCTGCTCGCCGCGGAACGGGGCGTAGGAGACGCATTGGACCTTGTCGTTGGGGTCGATGGGGGCACGCGCGAGCGTGATCGGCGTGGCAAGCCACCACCACACGGCAGCAATCGCACCCAGGGAAACGAGCAGAAGCGCCAGTGGCGTACGAAGAGAAATCGGTTCCATCCTCCGCGAAGGGCCCGTCGATTACCTGCTCGCACGCCGTCTGCCAAGGGGGGACACGGGTGAGGCGCCAGCTCTCCCCGGCGAATCGGCCTGCGGCCGTTGGACCGGGCCGTAGGATCGTGACTTTGCTGGACAAAAATCCAAATACAGGCCAATGGATTTCAAGGAATTTTTCCGCCGCATTGGAGACCCATTTGGACGCCATCACGTCGGCATCCGCGGGGCCCTCCCGCGGGCGGACGGCTGAGATATTGGGGAATTCATGCGGCGACGGGTGTTCGAGTCACGAAATGCGGTCCTGCGGCAGTTCGCCGCCACCTTGGCCGTCACTTCCCTTGTCCTACTGACCGGCCTCGGCAGCGTCTCCGCCCAGAGCGGCGCGCCGGCACCCGAGCAGGGCAAGCAGCCGGCGGCGCAGGCTACCGACGCCACCAAGGAAGCCAACCAGAATCAGAACCAGAAGCGGATCGACGAGTTCGCCGAAGCTGCCCGAGCCATCAACGGTCCGGGCGGCAACCCTGAATGCGTTTGGCTCGGCCGTCGCGCAGTTCAGTTGATGTACCGGGACGACCTCGATACCGCCTTTCGCCACATCGATCTTTACGACCGCTTTGGTTGCCCCGGCGGCCACATCCAGGCCGCGTTCCGCTGCCTGACCCGCTTCCTCACCCAGATCGACGACAAGGTTCCGAACAGCCTGAACAATCTGACCCAGGCCTGCTGGATCAACCCGGCAGCCCAGCCGCAGCAGACAGCCGCAGCGGCCTCGCCATCGCCCGCACCGACCGCCGGCGGCGCGTCGCAGCCGCAGCCGGCAGCGAGCCCCTCGCCTGCGGCCAGCCCCACGCCGGCACCGTCCAAATAGCCGCAGGCCGGCTTCAGCCCCCGTTCAGGAACGGCCGGCGATATCTGCGGTCGGCACTGCCACGCATCCAAAATTGCCATGCCCTCATAAGGACATGAGGACATGACAGTTGTGAAACCGCGCGGCAGAGATATGCTCCATTTGCCGCGGACTCGGTCGGATCTCGGGGTCGGATCCGCTTCCCTGCCCCTTCAGCCCCTTTTGGTTTAGCCGCGATGCGCGTTGTCGCCGCAGTTCTGTTGCTCGTGTCCGCGCTTCACGCCGGGCTGTGGGGAGTCCTACGCGACAAGGAACCCGCGCCCGATTTCAAGGGCCTGCTGCCGAGCCTCTCTTACATGCCGTTCGAGCCAGGACATGTCGTCGACCTCAACGTCGATCCCGACAAGATTCGCGCGGACATGAAGAAGCTCTCAACCCTCACGCGGGCCATCCGATGCTACGCGGCGGCAGAGGGCAACGAGCTGGTGCCGCCGATTGCCGCCGAGTTCGGTCTCAAGGTCACGGTCGGTGCCTGGATCGGTAAGGACGAGGACCGCAACGAGCGGGAGATCAAGGCGGCGATCGAACTCGCCCGCAAGAACAGCAACGTCAACGGCGTCGTCGTCGGCAACGAGGTGATCTATCGCGCCGACCAGAAGGTCGAATACCTCATCGAGATGATCAAGAAGGTGAAGAGCGCGGTGCGCGTGCCCGTCACCACCGGCGAAATCTGGAACATCTGGCGCGACAACCCCGATCTCGGCTCCAATGTCGATTTCATCGCCGCCCACGTCCTGCCCTATTGGGAATTCTTCCGCTCGGACCAGGCCGTCGACCAAGCCGTCGATCGCTACAATCTGCTGCGCAACCAGTTCCCCGGCAAGCGCATCGTCATCGCCGAGTTTGGCTGGCCGAGCGCGGGCTATAATTTGCGCAACGCAGACCCCGGCCCGTTCCAGCAGGCGCTGACCTTGCGCAACTTCGTCGGCCGCGCCGAAGCCATGGGCATGGAATACAATATCGTCGAGGCGATCGATCAGCCCTGGAAGTATTCTGAAGGCGGCGTCGGTCCGTACTGGGGTATCCTCAACGCCAACCGCGAGCCGAAATTCGCCTGGACCGGACCGGTCGAAAACCCCGACTATTGGAAGCTGATGACGATCGCACTGCTGGTCGGCATCCTGTTGTCGCTGCCGATCCTGCGCCTGGAGCAGCCCACCGCCAGGCAGGCCTTCCTGCTGTCGGCGGCCGCCAATGGCGTCGGCGCCTGGGCCGCGACCGTGTTCGCGTTCTGGAACGGGCACTATTTCATCTTCGGCTCGGCGTTCGCGCTGACGCTCGGCATGATCCTGCTTGTTCCTCTCGTCCTGATCGCTATGGCCCGCATCGACGAGATTGCGGCCGTCGCCTTCGGCCGCCCGCCGCAGCGGCTGCTCGCCAAGAGCAAGCCGATCGAGAACGTGCCTGACAATTACTACCCGAAAGTCTCGATCCACATCCCTGCGTATTTCGAGCCGGTCGAGATGCTCAAGCAGACGCTCGATGCGCTGTCGCGGCTCGACTATCCGAACTACGAATGCGTGGTCATCATCAACAACACGCCCGATCCCGCGTTCTGGCAACCGATCCAGGATCATTGCCGCGCGCTCGGTGAGCGCTTCAAGTTCATCAACGCCGAGAAGGTGCAGGGTTTCAAGGCCGGCGCGCTGCGGATCGCGATGGATCGTACCGCCGCCGACGCCGAGATCATCGGCATCCTCGATGCCGACTATGTCGTCGAGCCCGACTGGCTGAAGGATCTCGTGCCGGCTTTCGCCGACCCCCGCGTTGGGCTGGTGCAGGCGCCGCAGGAGCACCGCGACGGCGATCTGTCGATCATGCACTACATCATGAACGGCGAATATGCCGGCTTCTTCGATATCGGCATGGTCCAGCGCAACGAGCTCAACGCCGTCATCGTGCACGGCACGATGTGCCTGATCCGCCGCGCAGCGATGGACATGGCCGGCGGCTGGTCATCCGACACGATCTGCGAGGATTCGGATCTCGGGCTTGCGATCCAGGAGCTCGGCTGGACCACCCACTACACCCGCTACCGCTACGGCAAGGGCCTGCTGCCCGACACCTATGAGGCCTTCAAGAAGCAGCGCCACCGCTGGGCCTATGGCGGCCTCCAGATCGTCAAGAAGCACTGGCGGCACTTCCTGCCGGGCAAGAGCCGACTGACGCCTGATCAGAAGCGCGAATATGGCCTGGGCTGGCTGAACTGGCTCGGGGCCGAAAGCCTCGGCGTGGTCGTGGCGCTGCTCAACCTCGTGTGGGTGCCGATCGTCGCCTTCGCCGACATCGCCATCCCCGACAAAATCTTGACACTGCCGATCATCGGCGCCTTCGTCGTCTCGCTCGCGCATTTCCTCTCGATGTACCGCGCGCGCGTCGCGATCAAACCCGGCCAGATGCTGGGCGCCATGATCGCCGCGATGAGCGTGCAATGGACGGTGTCGCGCGCGGTGGCGCAGGGCCTGATCACCGAGCACATCGCGTTCGCGCGCACCTCCAAGGGCGGTCTGTCCAGGATGTCGATCGAGTTCCAGGCGTTCTGGGAGGCCGTCATCGGCACCCTGCTGCTGGTCGGCGCCGGCGTGCTGGTCGCCTCCAACTCTTTCCGCCAGATCACCGAGATCTACATCTTCGCCGGCGTGCTGGTGCTGCAGAGCCTGCCGTTCCTGGCCGCGGTCGCGATCGCCATCCTCGAGCTCAGCCGCATCAACTCGTTCCAGTTCTGGCGCGACAGCGCGATCCGCACCGCCGAGCTGATCGGCCTGCGCCCCGTCGCGCTGCCGACGTCGGGCAAGGCGCAAGCCGTGCCGAGCGAGGTGCGGCGGGAGGCGAACTGACTTCGACGTGGATGACGAACCGCCAAGCGAGGTGAAGGTCTTTAGCTAAGCGGTAGAAACCGCAGCAGAATCCCCGCTCGTACCGCTATCCGCGGCAGCCATTCGCGCTATTGACCTCCGCGTCCCATCCCCCTACACAGCGCGGGCCGAAAGCATGACCCGGAAACATCCGGTTTTCCGCAACGCCAAATCGGCGTGGCGGATGCTTTTCCAATGACCGAGACGATGGCGGTCGATCTCTAAAGCCATCAGCGGCCATGGGAGCGCGTAGCTCAGCCGGTAGAGCACGTGACTTTTAATCACGGGGTCCTGGGTTCGAGCCCCAGCGCGCTCACCAAGAAAATCAACAACTTAGCAGCAAAAATTGAGCTATATGCTTCCCAGAAAATCGCTGTTGGGAAGCGGCTGGGATGCTCGCGGGATCTCGAATCCGAGCTGCGGGCGTTCGAGCGAGTGTGTCTTGAGCAAGCTCAAGCCTGCGATCTCGATCTCGCCCGCGATGCTCTGATTGGCCTGTCGCTCAACTACCGGATCGCGGCCGACACGATCAGGCGATGTCGTGCTGATGATGCCTGATGACGCGGTTCAGACAGCTCGCACGTTAAGGTAGGAAAAACCGGGCATGACCTGTTGATAGGTCGGACAGACCGGGACAGATTCGGAAGGTGCACTGGAGAATGGTATGTTCCTGACCGAGTCGGGATTCGCTCTTGGGGAACGAATCCCGATCCTGCGCAACTCAGCTTGGGGCTGGCGGCAGGCCATTGGTCGGTAACAGGTCGGACTATAACTCCTGACTCGCCCATGTCGTCAAGCCGGCCCCTCCTTCAAAGGAGGCCGACATGGCCTACAACTTGTTCATCGCCTACGATCTCGACAAACCAGGACAGAACTACGATGCGGTGCACGCACGCATCAAATCCTTGGGGCGCTGGTACCACGCTCAGCAGTCGCTTTTCTACGTTCACACTGCAATGACGGCTCAGGAAGCTCACGCTTATGTCGGAGCCGTCATCGACAGCAACGATAAGCTGATGGTGGTCGATGCTACCAACGCCGTGATGTATCCGGCACCGCCTATGGACGTCGAAGCGATCAACCGCGTTTGGTTCGCCGCAGCGTGACCAAAAAGATGCCCGGGCAGTGCCCGGGCATCACCCACGGCGCGCAGTAGTTCGGCACCCAAATGACCAGAAAGACGCTTTACCTCAACGGCAAGCTCATCTGCGAATACGATGCTCCGGCTGATCAACAGGCTGACATTGAGCTATGCAGGGAGATGCTGAAACAGCGCGGCTTGTGGGAAACTATCGGCCGCGAAAGAGTCCTTTTCAATCAAGCCTTCGCTTTCGCGAACGCCAGCGCGATGATCTGGACACAGAAGCTTGGCCCCAGTCCGGTACGAGACGGACACGCTGCAGTGCCATTTGTCGTCAATTCTTCTTTTGCCACGGAGCTGTACCTCAAAGCGATCGCGCTCGTGAATGGTAAGAAGCTCCACGGTCATGAACTGGATCACCTGTTTAAGAAGATCCCGTCGGCTGGGCATACTGTGATTGAACGGAAACTCGAAGAGCAAATCCCGAAGGATCAGTGGGAAAGCACGATAAGATCGATGTCCGATCTTCGCGGTCTATTTCAGCGCCATAGGGATACGTTCAAGGACTGGCGGTATTTGCACGAACACGAGCACGTAGGCGAGTTTCGTTTCCGGGATGCGATATTTGCCATGCAAGTGCTTCACGAAGCCTGCTTGGCTTATCCGCAGATCCTCAAACCAAACCCGCCGGGGTGAGACCTTCATCTTTCCACATCCCCTGCCGGCAGTAGCTCGCGCGCGTTCCGAGCCACCACCTATCGACAATTTGACTCCCGCCGGCGCGGCGCTTCGATGGCGCCGTGCCACGCCCTCGCCGCCACACGCCAACACATTCCGACAGTCGGCCGCTCAAGATCACCTTCGGCGAGATGCGCGAGATGGGCCTGCGCAGCGTGCTGGTCTATTGCCATTGCGGGCATCACATCACGCTCAGCGCCGATCGCTGGCCCGACGACATGCGGTTGTCCGACCTCGAGCCGCGCTTCGTCTGCAAGGGCTGCGGCAGCCGCGGCGCCGACGTCAGACCTGACTTCGAGCGAGGTGACCAGCGTCGAGCGATAAAAACGAGAGAGGCCGCCAACTGAGGCGGCGTTACTTCTTGCGGCGCTGCTCCATGGTCTTAAGGGCGCGGGCAGATTGGTTCAAGACAGCGGTGCTTTGGGCGAGGACCGAGTAGCTGGTTGCCAGCGCCTCAAGCTGAGACTTGGTGACCTTATCGGAAGCTTGTTCCGCTGCCTTTGCGAAGTGGTCCGCTTCTTCCAAGTATTTCGCTGGCGTCATCATGCCGGGCAACAATACGCCCCATTGACCGTTCCAAAATTTCAAACTGAGACATGACCGAAACTTTGTTCTCGGCCGGAGAATTACGGCGCTCCCTTTGGCGGCCAAGTCGTTGGTGCAGGCTGGCTAAGCAGCTCTTTGGCTTTGGCGACCAATTCGGCCGATCGCAGGATCATCTCTCGTACGCGCTGGTTCTCGGCGCGCATCCGCGCCAGCCTAATTTCGATTTGCTCGGCAAGCCATTCCAAGTCACCCGTCACCATGGCGCGCCTCCGGTCGAGCTGAGGGCTTAACGCAGGTTAATTTTTCGGGTTCCGCAAATCAGGGTACTCACAAAGTCGAACTGGGCCACGGAGGTCGGAAGCAGGCCAGCGCCCGATCATGTAGGCACCCGTAAATTTCCCAAGGTGGCAGGCCGCCAGCTGGGGCGGCTTTACTTTTACTCGGGCGATGTATCCTCTCTCGCGAGTTGCGTAGCGAGAGCCTTTAGGATGCGCTGCTCTGCCACCGGCAACTTTCCATTGCATATGGCCTTGGCGACGACTTCAATCTGCTCGCTCATGCGAGCGAGGATAGCGGACTTCCGATCTTGCTGATCCATTCGCCGTACCTCTGCGAGGTACAAACGTTTAGCAAGTTCCGAGAAGCCGGACACTCCGCAATTCGGCTTAGGACAATGGGCTCAAATACGGAAAGCACCAAAAACGCGATAGGAACGTTTCGGCGACCGAGAACGGAGGCCGTCAGCGCGAACCACGCCCAGGCCGCAACCGGATTCACATTTGTTGTGGCGGGAACTAGCGCTACCGGGAAGTTTCGGCAAACCGGGGCTGGCTGCATAGTTCACCTAGATCTTTTCACCCGGTTGATTTGACCGCGCGGGCCGCAGCGAATTCAATCGCTGCGGCCTTCGGCGTCTCTAGCGTTGCAGCCGTCGGCGGTGCGTCATGAGCCGCTGCCGGTCGCGCTTCCTGTGGGTTCGGCGCCGGCGCTTCATGTTCGCCTCGCGACGATCGTTCGGACAAGTCCCTTTAGATCGCCGCAGATCAGCCAGTCGAGGCTGATGCGGTATTTCTCGGCGAAGCACAGCAGATCATAGTGCTTGAGCCTCCCTCGCACCTTTGCGACTTCCGCTTGGGGCACACCATAGTCGGCCGCTACCATGTCGATCCGCCGTCTCATTTCGTCCTTGAAATTTGCCCGGGCCTTCTTTTGATCTTCCCTCATCGCAGCCCCCGCTGATCGAGCAGCGCCTGCATATAGCCGTTGATGAATTGACGGCCGCTCTCATCGAGCTCCTCGAGTTTGGACCTAAACTCCTGATCCAGCATTGCAACACGCGGGCGCCGTAGCTGGGTGACCGTCGCGGCTGGCGGCGCCGCCGCTGCGGCCTGAGCCTCTTTTGCCGCCCGTTCTTCCGGCGTGCCGTTTTTGGAGCGGCGCGGCTTGCGAGCATGCACCCGACGGGAAGCATCGTAGGGGAATTTGACGATGTTGCTCATGCTCCGCGCTCCCGCTGTTCGCAATCTCGTTCGACGAGCCGGAAGAATGACCGAAGGAAGTCGATTTCGAACGGACGAAGATTGCGGCCGGACTCCTCGTCACCGTTCTGATCCATCACCACATTGGCAACGCTGGCGAGCGACCAGAGCTCGACTGTCCGAACCGTGCTCGCCTTCTTCATAAGCCGGTTGAGCTTGCGCAATTGCGCGTCTCGGCGCTCCCACACGCCCTCAAGGACAATGTCAGCGACGGTCGAATTGCCTGTGTGCTCGGCAATCCAGGCGCCATTCATGGCGGCGTTCAGGGACGTGTAAGTGACGGCCGCCCGCATGATCTTGGACTTCCGGTCGAGGGCTTCGTCGTCCCCCTCGCGTTCGGGCGAACTGGGGCGCGGCGCCATTACCGCAGCGGCTCCAGCGGGCGAAAGAGCTGAGACAAGGGCTGCCGCCTCGCGTGCAGCAGACAGGTCGATGATGTTGCTCATGCCATCGCTCCCTGCTGCCAGTCTTGCGTGCCGACCTGCTCATGCAGGCCATCCCAGTCGCCGATGCCGCTGTCGTTGTCGGCCTCTAGCTCCGTGGTGACATACGGGTCGGTTGCGTCGAGGAAGGCGATCAGCCGCTCGATTTCGGCTGATGCCTCTTTCCTGAGTCTGTCGAGGTCGCTGGGAAGATTTACTGGAAACGGCTGTCGGACAGCCGGTCGGCGTGAAAACGAATCCACGGACTCCGCTCGCGGCGGAAACATGGGTCTTTCGATGGTCATGGTGGTGCTCTGAGTTAGGGCTTTCCAAGGCCCGCGCAGCGGGACGGCCACTGCAGCCGGGGTTTGGAAACGTGCCAGAGCGACACGCCGAGCGCTTTTACCCGTGAGGGCTGGACAGCACGCCCGACCCCCGGCCATAAAGGCAGGGTTCGGAGCCGCACCGCCAAGTGCGTCCGTTCATGCGGCACTGCCGCACGATTCAGCCGTCACCACCGACGCCAATCGGTGTCATCCTGACCAAGGATGTGCGGCTATAGCTCTGGTCCGGGTTTCCAAGCCCACGGACATCCCACCATGATTTGGTGAATCTTGTCTATCCCCTTCCGGGGCGCCTCGGCGCGCCTCTGGCCGGTGGATTGTGGGGACGCGAGCGGGTCCGGATTCGCCAAGCGGCCCGCGCTGCGTCAGCCTCCCGGCATGCCCGACAAAACACCAAAGGATGCCGACTTCCTGACCGACGCTGAGATCGCGGTGCACTGGGGCGTCTGTGACAAGACGGCCAGGCGGGCTATGGGAGCGCTGGAGAAGGCCGGCGGATTCCCGCGAAAGGACCCTCTTTTCGGGAATAAACGCTACTGGCCGGCCGTAGACGCTTTCATGAAACGGCGTGCAGGGCTTAACGTCGCCCCGGTTTTCAACACCCGATGGACAGGAGAACTGGGATTGAAGCAGCAGGCTCCCATCCCTGTATTCCTGCCAATCCGACGAGCGTACTATTGATCTCGCGCGCTGGTTGAGATTGGATGGCGCTTTGAGAATTGGCCGGGGGGCTGCGTTTATGCGGAATTTGGGGATCGTGGCGCTCGGCGCTGCGCTGGCGGGGTGTGCATCATCTGCCGCGGACATCACGCCAGCTTATGTTTCGCCGGTTCAGTATCAATCATATACCTGTCAACAACTGGCCCTTGAAGCTCAGTCGATCTCCGCGCGCGCCGCGGCATTATCCGGAGCTCAAGACAGTCAACGAACGAAAGATCAAGTTGCAACAGGCGTTGCGATTGTCGTGTTTTGGCCCGCCGCATTCCTTGTTGGAGGCGACAAGCAGACCGCTGCCGAGCTAGCTCAGATGAAGGGCCAGATGGTCGCCGTCGAGCAGGCCTCGATCGCCAAGAAGTGCAACATTCAATTTCAGGGCAAACCTGATCCTGGAGCCGCTACCGAGGCCGAGCCGGAGCCGTCACCCCCGGCGGTGCAATCCAAGCCACGGGCGAAGTCAAAGCCTCGAGCGCAGGCGCAGGCGGTAACGGCTGCATCTCCTCCGCCGCAGCCGCCTGAAGCTCCGGCCAAGCAATAGGGTGCGCAGCCGCTCGAGCTTCGGGTTGCGGAAAGATGTGCAACGATTGAGGGGCACCATGATTAGTCGACGTATTGCGGGTCCGGTCGCCGTCGCACTTCTCTTAACGGCAGCAATCGTGTCTCGTGCGACAGCTGCCGAAGTCAAAGTTGGGGTAGGCAAATCTGGTCAAGCGACCATTTGGATTACCGGAGAGATCGTTCCAGGGGACGCCGATAAGTTCGCTGAGTCTGTCCGGCAGGCGAACGATTCCGGGAAGTTTGTTGCAAACGTCAGACTGGATTCTCCTGGCGGTAACTTGCTCGAAGGGGTGAAGATCGCCGATCTCATACGGTTTGGTAAAACGTCGACAAACGTCGGCAGGACCGCGACGTGTGCTTCCGCCTGCTTTCTGATGTTTGCTGCCGGTTCAACCAAGAACGCTAGTTACGGCGCTCAGATAGGCGTCCACGGCGCGTCGGAAGAAAACGGCGCAGAAACTGTGGCGTCAGGTGCTGCAACAGTTTCGATGGCCAAGATCGCAAAGGAACTGGGCGTGCCACCCGCAATTATTGGGCGCATGGTAGTCACACCTCCCCAAGACATGGTTTGGCTAAGCCCGCAGGAGCTTCAGTCGATGGGCACTACCATGATGGGAAAGCCTGACCAGACCTCGATGACCTCAGCTCGATCCGGTGCCATCGCCGGAGGACAGATAGCGCGTCAGACTCCACAACAAACCCGACCGACGGATGAGCCGATGGATTTGTTGCCATCGAAAAGGTCTTCAACCCCGGCGACATGGGACCAATTCGTAGAACGCTCAGTTGCGCTATCGGCCCAGCAGAACGGAGGCAGAGCTAACAGTGGCAGGACCTGTCAGCCAGAACTAAAAACATGTGTTAATGCGGTGTTTTTTAGGATCGCCAATACCGCCTCAATGATCAAAGTGACGCGAGATATGAACGATCAGATCATCAGGAGAGAATTCTGCACTTTCAATCAATCGTCAGATATTCGGCGCTGCATCGATTGGGACACACAGCGAACCCATCGCGACATGCAAGACGCATCTGGCAACTGGACCCAAATCGCCGACGATTGATACTCACCAATTCTTTCACCATGAACCGCATCGGGCGCCGCACATTGATTTGCATGGCGGTGATACTCGTCCTTGCACTGATCTGGAGACTTCTTCGGTAACCTAATCAGCGAAGTTACCCCGCGTCGCTGAGACATGATCTTTGCCGGCCGCTTACGGGTTGAACGTCGTGTCCGTCACGATCGTGCCGGTATTGCTCGTGCCGCCGCTCTGACCGTCAAACACGGTGCGGGTCGAGCCATTCGGTGTCGCCCGGCCGATCACGAAGTTGCCTGGCTTGTTGTTCGCGCTTAGCGTCACGAGGTTGGTGCACGAGCTATTCCCCGTTGCGTTGTGTACCCCGACGAGACCATTCGTTAGAGCGGTTGGAATGTCGACAAAGATCCCCTGCGACAGCAGCTCACAATGGAAGTTGACGACATCCAGGAAGCCGCCGGTGATGTGAATTCCGGTGCCCACGCCGCTCGCTCCGTTAGCAATCACTGTGTCGTAAATGCCGATGATGGTCGTTCCATAGCTCAGGTGAATGAGGTCGGTGGTCGACGACGCGCCGTCGATCTCGATGTTGCGCAGCGTGACGTAGGATGCGCCGCCGTAACCTGTCTCGAGCCAGATGGCACCGCGCTGGCCCGTGAACAGGTGGAGGTTTTCGGCCACAACGCCATCTTGAACGTTGTTGCTGTAGATCATCGCGTAGTTCGAGCTCGCCAACGCATTCGTCGCGTAGAGCTCCATATCGCGAATTTGCACGCCGAAGCAGGCAAGCGAAGTGGTCTTGTCGCAGAGCTCGATGAAATGTGCGCTCTGCGGAAAGCCGGTGTTGCACATTTTCATCGACGAGCTGTACCGGCCGGATCCGCGCAACGTGACGTTCACCGGCACCACGATCGTGGTGGTACAGAAATAAGCGGTACCCGCGGGGACATAGACAGATTGCCCTGAGCAGCCGCCTGAGCCGGGGTCCACCAGGCCTGGGCACGGATAAGATGCAAACCAAAGCGCATTCTGAAAGGCGCGCGTGTCGTCGGTGGCACTTCCGTCGGTGCCTGCCCAGTTAAGGACCGCTCCGAACTGGCGAACATTGATCCAATTCCCATCGTCGACCACGATCTGGAAATGCGTGCCGACGGAATCGACGAAGCTGCCGGTGGTGGAAACCGCGGAGACCGTCCAGGTGAAGCCTGAGCCGCTGCCGCCGATGCTCGCGTTTGGAGCCGAGAGCACATCGCCAACCGCGTAGCCGAACCCCGGCTCCGTGATCGTCACCGACGTAACCGCGCCGCCGGCCACAACGATGGTCGCATAGGCGCGAAAGCCGGAGCCGCTGGATAATCCAACGAAGTTATAGGTGCCGTTCGCGTACCCGGTTCCGGAAGACGTCACTGAGCCGCTGGTGATGAAGGTGTCCTTGAACGCGGTCGATCCGACATTCTTGAACGTCGCACCTCCGCCATCGCCGGCCGATGCATATCCGCCAGTGTGGATTACGCTGAAGGTGTGCAGGTCGAGCGTGGCCGCCGTGGCGCGCGAGGCGACGAAAAACGCGTTAGACCCTGCTACGGGCTGAGTGTTGCAGGTCGCACATCCGATCACCAGCGGGTTGGTGCCGGTGATCGTGATCGGGCCAGAGCCCTGGATGTTGTTCGTGATCGTGGTGGGGTTGGTGCCGGTCAGCGTGATCCCGTTGCCAGCCGTCAGCGTCGAACTCGGGATCGAGACGCACGAGACAAGGTTGCCGGAATTGTCGAAGCAAGCGCCAAGGTTTTTGCGGGATGCGGCAGAAGCCAGGACCGCTAGCGTCTCGCCGGGAGGCGCGAGCACCGCGCGGCCAGTGACGTCGTTCAGTTTGTCCCAGGTCTCGCGATTCTGCGCGACGATATCTGTCAGCGCCTGGTTGAGATCGCGCGCCGGGACGCCGCGGTTCTCCGAGAACTGCGCAACGCGGCGTGGCCGGCGGGCGCCGACGATCTGCACTGTGCCAGTTTGCACTGAGTTGAAGGTCAGAACCGCGTTCGTAATCGGGCGGGCAAGCGTGCCGATCGATCCACTCGGGCTGGTGATGGTGTAGCTCGATGACGGGATCAGTGTCCCATTGAGCCAGACCTCGATCCAGTTGCCGTAGTCCGTGCCGTCGCCATACAGTGCGAAGCCGACGGCGCATGTACACGTCGACCCGGAGATTGTGTATGTCGTCCGACGCTCGGTGTCAGGTAGCGCCGGGACAGGCGTCGGCGACTGCGCGAAGGCCGGGACAAGCTGAAACAGGAGCGCGGCTGCAATGCCGACGCGGCGCAGATGGCGGAAGGACATGGACCGACCTCGAGGATCGGCTCAGATCGGTGAGCCGCCGGAGGTCGTTTCCGCCGTTGACCGTGGCGAAGCTTGTTGGCGGGAAGCTCGATCCCGAAACGCTCGTGAGGCGAGCGCGGCCTACTCGGCAGGTAGCGATTCCGCCTTCAACAGGTTTCGAAACTGTGCGTCATCAAGGCCCGCGATGCTGCGGAGCATGGTGCACACCTTCCGCCACCGGGCAACCTGGTCCTTCCACTCCCGGGCGCTCGCGCGAACCGCCTTGAGCTCGCGCTTAAGGCCGAGAATTGCGGCGGTCTCCCTCTCACTCATTCGTCAATGGCTCAGATAGGGTTTTCCGCGCTTGGGTCGTGGCGGCTTCTTCACGCGGGTAGATTTCGGCCTAGAAGTGATGCGCCCCTTCGATTTTCGACTGTCGTTATTCAGTCGAACGTTCCTGAGCGCGCGCTCTGTAAACATCGGCTGGACTTTGGCAAGGGCCTGACGGTCATCCACGATGAGCAGCTTGAGCCCGAGGGCCTGCAGCGTCAGCCCAAGCGTTGTCATCCCGAAGCGCTTCACTTCGCACGGGGACAAAAGCTTCCCCGCGTGCCCTTTGCTCAAGCCAGCAACGTCGTCGACACACTGCCGCGTAATGTTGAGCTGTTCAACCCGCGCGCGGATGGCCTCTCGAAGCGCGCTATAGCTGACGGCCTCGGCGAAAAACAAGTCAGTCATCAGACCGCTCCTGAGCTTGTCTGCGCGAGCGGGCCGCCGCCATGTCGACGACGTTGGACGCGGCGCGGCCGCTTACTGGGGTGAGATGCAGCAGCCCGCCGACGTGGCCCTCGGCTGCATACGTCTGCCGTGCGGCCTGGTAGGCCATGTCAGCCGCGGTGCTCATCGATCGCCACCACGGCCGCCAAAGCGTTGGTTCATCTGCGCGGCGCGCTTCTGCGCAAAGGACATGTTGTCATAGCCGGGGATCGCGCCCTTCGGATCTGCATGCTCACGATGCGAGCCGGTGATGGTCGATCCGCCCTGCGAGGAAAAGGCGCGGATGATGCCCTCCAGCGCCTCGACGTTCGCCGCGACCGGGAATTGCTTGAGCGTGGCGATCATGACCTTGGCCTTGTCACCGACCTTCGCGGTCAGCCAGGTCTCGATCGCGTCGATACGCTGCGGCGCGGCGGCGCCCAGCTTGGCGAGCTCAGCGGCCCGCGCATTGTTGACGTTTTGGAGCTCGCCGACTTTGGTCGACGCGTACAAGCCGAGCAGGTCTTGGAAGGTGGCAGAATCCAAACCCCGCCGGTGCGCCATTTCCCGAAACTGCTTCAATGCCGGATCATTCGCATTGATCTGGAATTCCATGCCTTCCGGAGCCTTGAAGCCATCGGGCAGCCGGACTTCGTAGGCGTCGGGGGACGATGGGAGACCTGCCTTAGCGATCTGCCGCTGCGAGTGATCGGCCAGGATGTCGAGCACCTCCCGCTCCGGCCGCTCCATGCCGCCGATCGTGATCTTGCGGTCCTGGTCGCCGGCGCCCGCCTGCTCGCGCCGATCCAGCGCGGGGCTGTGGCCGCGAGTGTCGGGCGCGCGCGGCGGCTGCTGCTGTGTATGCGTGGGCGCGGTTGTGGCGGTGGTGCTGCCTGTTGCGGATGTGCCGTCATTCTCAGCCATTTGCCACCTCGTAAGTGAATTCACCTTGCGCGCCGGATCCCGTCACGCTGCCTTCGTAGGCGCCGCGGTTCGAAACGGCCCCGACCACCTGCAACAGGGCCTGCTGAATCGCGGCCCGCTCCGCCACATCATCCACGCGCGTCACCGGCTTGCCGCGCGCAGGCGTCTCGATCGTCAAAGCGCGCTCACCAAGCAAAATCACTGGACTTTAGCAAGAACTCGAAGCCGACCGAAAAAGCCCTGTGTGGGCCGATCGATTGCCACTTCTGCAGGTCGAGGATACGGAGCGTGTGCCGTCAGGCCTCGGGCCGGGATGGATTGTCGGTGGCCCTGCCAGGCGGCAGTGTCACCCTGCTCGCGCGATGGACTAACTCCTTTTCGCCAGTCGACTTTTCGGTCACGGAAGCTCAAGATTCCAGCATCGAAACCAAGCCAGAAAGCGGAGGGTCTCGTGAGCAGGTCGCCCTCAATTGTGCCGATCGCCCCAACCGACCGTGATGTCTATCTCGTGCTTGAGGACTTTGGGGGACGGCTCGGCCGCGCCTGGTGCGAAACTGCCGAAGAGGATACCGGTCGTGCCACGCTGGTGCGGCACCTCACTGAAGGCCAGTACGAACATCCCGCTCGCATCGTCGCCTTCAACACGGCAGAGGGATGGTCGCGCGATGTGACCGCGGACATTGCAGATGAACTCCGCCGACGCTTTGTCGAGCTGGGCGATGTATCACCGTCTCTGCTCAAGTTTTTGGAAAGGGCCGCCAGGCACTGAAACTCACCTTCCGCAGCTTCCAAAATCCTCGTGAGCTCTATCGGACCACCGCGTCAAGGAGCTGGACTGCCCTCAGCTCTCCGGAACTGCAACCGTCGCCGGCGCGGTCAGCGGAGCACCTCCGACCGAAACCGGCCCGATCGATTTCGGCTGCCGAGCCATCTTGCGCATCAAAAACCGGTCGCGCGCGCGCAATCTTGGGATTGAGGACGTGACTTCCGACATCATCGAACTTTGCAGGGTGTCGATCTTCGCGATCAGCGTCGAAAGCTGCGGCGAGATCTTCTTCACGTCGCCCCGTTCGTCAGTGATGCTCTGGCGGAGTGACATGAGGGTGGTCGAATCCTGCTGACGCAGAGCCGTGCTTTGCTGCAAGGAGGAATTGATCTCCTGCAGCGCGGCGGCCTGTTGCTGCTGTGTCGATTGGATCTCCTTCAAGGCCGCAACGATCGGATCCGGCTTTGGCGCGACCTCATCCTGGCGCGGAAACAGCGCGGCCAGGTTGCTGATGTCGGGCAAGGTGAGATCGAACGGCAATGTATAGATAGCAGCCGCGCCATTGATCGCCAGGGCACACACCGCCAGTGCCAGTACGGATTTCCGGCTCGAACGCTTGAGCAATTCCGGAGCTTTCGGTGCTTCGCGTTCGGCTTCGGATTGGAATGCCGCGGCTGCAAGTGCAGCGCCGTCGAGATGCTCGGCGAATCCCAGCGGTTCGGATGTCGTGGTCATGCGCATTGACCTCATGAGCGAGCAAAAGGAGGCCGTCGCCGGAACGTCATCGCGACGTCTCCCTTACGCAGCACTCACTTACACAACTGCTTCAAATTGTGAGCATTTCGGATTAATTCCACGTTAGCGACGTGGCCGCCCGGCACGCCCCGTGACCCCGGCCGATTACGGGGCTGCCTGATGCATGATCGGCCCTGCACTCTGTTCCCGCTCCATGCATCTCCTCCAAAAAAAGCCAGGAGACAACCCGCCGGAAAGGTGTAGGCTTCGACAAAATGGGAGGAGCGGCATGTTTGAAATCACCGGTTTCGACACGGCAGGGGTCGTCAACCTCAAGCGGGAGTCTCTGACTGCCGCCCTCAAGAAGGCCAGGGAGCTGATCGAGGACGGATGCCGGGATGTTCAGATCGTCGATCCCCAAGGCCGGGTTTACACCTCGTTTGAGGAGCAGGCAGCCTAGCCGCCCTCGCACAGGGAGTGAGCCATGAAGGAACATGGCCTGGATGGTCGCCACCGGGACAAGGATGGCGAGATCATCAAGAAGCACGGCAACACGCTGATCGGTACGCTGCGCCATATCTATGGGAAGAGTTTTGCGGCCGGGTATCCCGATACGACGAGACTCAGCGAAGTCTTGCAACAGTTGAACGAGACGTCGCTGAGCCAGTTGCGGCGCGATCATCAAACGGGGCATTTGGGCCACAAGATCGACCACGTTCCGAAGTGACCGCCCGCTCGACCCCAGGGCTTGGTCGACCCCAGCGGGATTGCTCCCGAATACCGCGAGGCCGCCGAAAAGCGCCGCGCCGAACAGATCCGTCAACGTGAATGCGGCCACCGCGGATCTGGCGACGGTGCTGCCGGCGCGCGATCAGATCGCGAGCGCGCCTTCAGCCTTTCTTCAGGTATACGGCTCAGCCGCCGATCTCCAGTGTTCGTTGTTGCCGGTGCATGAGTTCCGTCCAGATCCAGTGCACGCGTTGCAAGGTCGATTATCCCGTCAAAGAGACAGGCACATGATCGGTTCGTTTACCTTTGAAAACCTGCCCTGCCGTGTCGTGTTCGGCAGCGGAACGCTCGGCGCGGCCAAGGCCGAGCTCGAGCGCCTCGGCGGCAAGCGCGCGCTGGTGCTGACAACGCCGCAGCAGGAAACGGCGGGCAAGGCGCTGGGTGCCGCCCTTGGCCCGCTCTATGCCGGCCTCTTTCCCGGCGCCACGATGCACACGCCGGTCGAAATCACCGAGCGCGCGATCGCGGCGATGAAGGATTGCGGCGCGGACTGCGTGGTCGCGCTCGGCGGCGGCTCGACCACCGGATTGGGCAAGGCGCTCGCCCTGCGCACAGGCGTCAACCAGCTCTGCATTCCCACCACCTATGCCGGCTCGGAGATGACCCCGATCCTCGGCCAGACCGAGAACGGGTTGAAGACGACGGTGCGCGACAACGCCGTGCTGCCGGAGACCGTAATCTACGATGTCGACCTGACGATGACGCTGCCGGTCGGGCTCACGGCCACATCGGGCATCAACGCCATCGCACATGCGGTCGAAGCGCTCTATGCGCGAGACACCAACCCTGTCACCTCGCTGATGGCCGAGGAGGGCATCCGCGCGCTGGCGCGTGCCCTGCCCGCGATTGCCGCCAAGCCCGACGATCGCGGCGCGCGCAGCGATGCACTCTACGGCGCCTGGCTGTGCGGCGTGTGTCTCGGCACCGTCGGCATGGCGTTGCATCACAAGCTTTGCCACACGCTCGGCGGCACGTTCGATCTGCCTCATGCGGAGACGCACACCATCGTGCTGCCGCATGCGCTGGCCTACAACGCACCGGTGGTGCCCGACGCGATGGCGCGGATCGCGCGCGCAATCGGTGCGTCGGATGCATCGCAGGGGCTTTTCGAACTAGCCAAGCGGTTGGGCGCCAAGGTCGCGCTACGTGACATCGGCATGCCCGAGAGCGGAATCGACAAGGCGGCCGACCTCGCCGTCACCAATGCCTACTGGAATCCGCGCCCACTCGAGCGGGGTGCCATCCGCGACCTCATTGCGCGCGCCTGGGCCGGCGAGACGCCGGTCGCAATCAAAGCGGCGTGACCACAATGAAGCGTACCCTGATCCACTCAGCCACGATCATTACCATGGACGATCGCATCGGCGATGTCGGGGATGGTGACGTGCTGGTCGAGGACGGGCGGATCGCTGCAGTGCGGCCGGGTATCGACGCCGCGGACGCCGAGATCGTCGATGGGCGCGGCGGTACCGTCATTCCCGGTCTCGTCAATGCCTATATGCACACCTGGCAGACGGCGCTGCGCGGGTGGAGGCACTGGCTTGGGTCACAACTTCGGGCGCCCGCATGCTCGGCCGCGAAAGCGAGATCGGCTCGCTGACGCCGGGGAAACGCGCTGATCTCGTGATCATCGATGCCGACGATCTCAATCTCTTCCCGGTCCACGATCCCGTTTCATCAGTGGTGATGCAGACGAGCCTCGCCAATATCGACGCAGTGATGATCGGCGGCAGCTGGAAGAAGCGGAACGGAAAGCTGCTGCTCGACGGGCTGGCGCAGAAGAAGGAATACCTCGCGCAATCCGGCCAGCGGCTGGTGCGGGAGATCGAACGACAAGGGCGCGCCGCAGGATAGCGGCCGATGCGGCCGGACCGGACGATTTGTCACACCCACGGGACCCGAGCTCAGCCCCGCCGCGGCTTCCTCGGAAACAGGCGATCCCTGATGTAGCGCGACGTCGCGGTCAGACGGATTCCGCGCGGCTTCTGCCAGGCGGCGCGGTCGAGCTCCTTCTTGTCGCCGATCGCCAGGCGGCCCTTGGCGCTTTTGGCGATGAAGATCGCATCGCTCATCTTGCGCCCCGAGCGCTTGTTCTTGGCTGTCACTTCCTTCCAGAGGCTGATCCTGCCGAGCTTCAGCTTCGGCAGTTCCTCCCTGATCTCGCGGCGCAGGCAATCCTTGTCGGATTCCCGTGCACGCTTGCGGCCGCCCGGAAACATCCACAGACCGTCCGACCGTCGCCTGACCAACAGAACCTTGCCGCGTTTTGCGGCAACCAGCTTGGAAGACTTCGCCATACCTGTCGTAAACCGAGAAAAAGAATCTGGCGCCATCGTAACTTGTCTATGTCATGAGACAAGTTCCATGGGGGCGCCGCGTCCCGGCGCCATCCCCAATTGTCCACATCCTGCAAATTGGGTTTGACCAGCGAGGCGCCGTCAGGACTCGTCGGCTGGAGGAAATCCGGCTGCAGGCAATTCGGCTGCCCGCTTCTCCGCCGTCCCGATCCATGCGGCCGCCATTTCCCACGCCACCGACAGGATGATCGGCCCGATGAACAGGCCGACGATGCCGTGGGCAAGCGTTCCGCCGATCACGCCGACGAAGATCACGATGGTCGGCGTGTTGAGACCGCGTCCCATCACGAGCGGCTTCAACATGGTGTCGATGAAGCCGACGACGACGAAGAATACGGTGAGCACCAGCGCCGTGGTGACATCCTTGGCGGTCCAGATCCAGATGATGACGGGCAGCAGCACGAGGAACGCACCGATCTGCACGATCGACAACAGCAGCACGATGAAGGCGAGCAGGCCCGCGCTCGGCACGGACGCGAGCTTGAAGCCGATGCCCGCGAGCAGCGCCTGCACGATGGCGACGCCGATCACGCCTTGCGCAACGGCGCGGATGGTGGCGCCGCCAAGCTCGAGAAAGTGCTCGCTCTGCTCTGGCACGATGCGCGACAGGAAACCGCGCCCCGCCGCAACCAGCCGGGGCCCGTGCGGAAACAGGAAGCCGGCGACGAACACCGAGACCAGGAATTGCAGCGTACCGAGGCTGGCATCGCCAGCCAGCGATAGCAGCGGCCCCGCCAGCGGCTGCAGATAGGGCGCGACCTCGCGCAGCACTGCGCGGATGTTGTTGTAGGCCTGGTCCCACAGCTCGAACAGCGTCGGACCGATCAGCGGCCATGACTTGATCTGCTCTGGAGCCGACTGCAGCGCGAGATCACCCGTGGCCAGCTGGTGCGCCAGCTCCCTCCCCCCGTCCACGGCGCTCACGCCGAGCCATGTCGCCGGACCGAGGACAATGCCGAGGGTGATCAAGGTCAGGATGACGGCCGCGGTCTTGGGCCGCCCGCCCAGGATCCTGGCGACCCAGCTGAACGCCGGATAGAACGCGACCGCGAGCACGAAGCTCCAGGCCAGAATCGGCACGAACGGCCGAATGATCAGGAATGTCCAGATGATCAGCAGCGCCAACAGGCCGAGCCGGATCACGAGCTGGATGACGTCTTCGCCCGTCAGCAGTTGACGCAGACTTTTCACAGGCACGGCTTTCCTTGCGGCCTCAACGCGGGTTCCGGCACTTGCGCGGGCCCCGCGTTATTGCCAGCCCCGGGCCGGGCGTCAAGACGAGCGGGAGCCCAAGGGCGCGCCCGGACCGGCGGGACTGCGCGATCCGGACTGAGAGGCGGCGCCAAACGAGCAAATCTGCAATATCTGCCCCCGACCGGGGTTTGCCTAACGACGATTAACCGGATTTCGCTGGGTAGGTTTACGCCGAGGCAAAGGCTCGCATCTACGCTTCACGCCAGGTCCTCGAATACACTTGCGGTGCAATGGCCAACAGCATCTGGACGATCGAAGAATTCACCTGCCCCGGTTGCAGCATGACCTACACCGCGACCCGGGAGGAACATGCCGAGCCGCATTCAGGCCAATTCAAATGCAGCATTTGCAGCGGCTTGGTACACAGCTGGTCCGGCAAGCATCATTTCTTCGGCTGGCAGGCGGTGAAGACCAGGCCGCCGGTGTTCGGGAGACGATGGGCGGGCGTAGGGTGGTAGGCCGAGCTTCTCCGTCATTCGTCCAAGCAGCCGCGTTCTCGGCGCTCTACAGCGTGCGCTGATCCAACTCTCGCTCAACGCTGTTAACGAGAACTGCGGCTTCTGCTGCGCGTCGACACCGGTTAGGCTCCCTCTCTCCGTAACCGCACCCGACCCGCAATGACCGCTCCTTTCGTCGCCCAGATCGCCCTCTATCGTGACTGGCTCGCCCAGCAGCGCGGCCTCACCTTCGCCAATTACGAGCAGATGCGGCAATGGTCGGTGCGCGATCTCGACGGTTTCTGGCGGAGCATCTGGGACTATTACGATCTGCAATCGCCGACGCCGTTTGCGGCCGTCATCACCGAGCGCAAGATGCCCGGCGCGATCTGGTTTCCCGGCGCCCAAGTGAACTACGCACGGCAGGTGTTCCGGCATGTGGACGCGGCGCACGCCGCCGGCCTGCCCGCGATCGTCAGCAGCGGTGAGGATGGCAAGCTCGCCGAGACCAGCTGGCCAGAATTGCGGCGCAAGGCGGCCGCGCTCGCGCTGCATCTGAAGGACCGGGGTATCAAGCCGGGCGACCGTGTCGCGGCCTATCTGCCGAACATCCCCGAGACCATCATCGCATTTCTCGCGAGCGCCAGCATCGGTGCCATCTGGAGCCTCTGCGCCCCTGATATGGCCGCGCCCGCAGTGATCGACCGTTTCAAGCAGATCGAGCCAAAGGTGCTGATCGCCTGCGATGCCGTCACCTATGCCGGCCACAGCCATGACCGCAAGGACGTCGTCGCCGAGCTGCGGCGATCACTGCCGACGGTCGAGCATGTCATCTTGCACAGCGAGGCCGTCGCGCCATCCGCACGGGAGGCCCTGCTCTCCGACATCACCACAAGGGCGGGAGATGCTGTCGACGCGTTCGAGCCGATGTGGCTGCCGTTCGATCATCCGCTCTGGATCGTCTATTCCAGCGGCACCACGGGCCTGCCGAAGCCGATCGTGCACGGCCATGGCGGTATCCTCATCGTGGTGCTGGCGCTGCTCGGCCTGCACAACGACATCGGCTGCTCCTATCACCCAAACTCGTTCGGCGAACGCTATCACTGGTACTCTTCGACCGGCTGGATCATGTGGAACTCACAGGTCGGCGGCCTGCTGAGCGGCACCACCTGCTGCATTTTCGACGGCAGTCCGGGCGGTCCCAAGGACAGGCCGGATTGGTCCACGCTGTGGCGCTTCGTGGCGCGGTCGAAAGCGACCTTCTTCGGCGCAGGCGCGGCGTTCTTTGCCAATTGCGCCAAAGCGGACATCGATCTCACCGCCGCCGGCGATCTGGCGCAACTGCGCTGTCTCGGCTCGACCGGTTCGCCGCTCAGCGCCGATACACAAACCTGGTTCAACGATCGTTTCGCAGGCTTGTCGACGATCAACGGCAGCAAGGCGCAAGCCGATATCTGGTGGGCGAACATTTCCGGCGGCACCGACTTCGCCGGCGCCTTCATCGGCGGCAACAGAGAACTGCCGCAGACGCCGGGCGCGATGCAGTGCCGCCTGCTGGGCGCTGCCGTCGAAGCCTTCAGCGAACAGGGTCGTGCCGTGATCGACGAGGTCGGCGAACTCGTCTGCACCGAGCCGATGCCGTCGATGCCGCTCTATTTCTGGAACGACAAGGGCAATGCGCGCTATCGGGCGAGCTATTTCGAGACCTATCCGGACAATTTCGACGGCAGCGGCCGCGGACCGGTGTGGCGGCACGGCGACTGGCTCAAGGTCAATCCAGATGGTTCGTGCGTGATCTACGGCCGCAGCGATGCCACCATCAACCGGCACGGCCTGCGCATGGGCACCAGCGAACTCTATTCCGCGATCGAGGCGCTCCCGGAGGTGCTCGACAGCCTCGTCGTCGACCTCGAATATCTCGGCCGCGACAGCTACATGCCGCTGTTCGTGGTGCTCCGTGAGGGTGTCGTTTTCGACGGCGCGATGCAGGCCAAGATCAACAAGGCGATCGAGGCCGGGCTGTCCCGCCGCTTCCTGCCCAACGAGATTTTTGCCGTCGCCGAGATCCCTCGCACGCTCTCGGGCAAGAAGCAGGAGCTGCCGATCAAGAAGCTGCTGCTCGGCCAGCCCGTCGAAAAGGTCATCAACAAGGAGGCCATGGCCAATCCGGCCTGCCTCGACTGGTATCTCGCCTTCGCGCGCGACTATCTGGCACGAACGGCGGCGTGACGGACGATCGCCTCAATTGCGCCTGTCACGTTTGGACTCCGTTCACCGATCGTCGCTAGATCGGACAGGATCTTCCGCAACGAAAAATGTGCCATGGCCGATCTCAACGCCGTCATCACCAGGCTCAATGACCGCCTGCTCCGCCTCGAGGGCGAGCTGTTCGTGCTGCGCTCGCTGGCGCGCGCGACGCTGACCGCCGGGGACGACCACGGCGCGCGCATGCGCAAGCTGGTCGAAGCCGCGAAGATCGCGCTCGACGACGAGGCGAAGCGCGAGCTCGACAAGCCCACGCGCAAATATGTCGATGCGGCAACGGCGCTGGTGGAGGAGTTGCTCGAGGAGCCGACCGCGGCGCGGCCACTGTTCACCGTGATCCAGGGTGGCCGGCGCGACTGAGCGCGTCAGGTCGGACGTGTCGTGCCATCGTCGGTGGATTCAGCAATGAGCCGGCTGAGGCCTTCCTCGATGATCGCGATCTCCTCGTCGATCTTGTCGATCGGGACGCTGAAATCGTACCGGCCTGACGACCTGCTCTTCAGATCGACCGCGAGCCGCTGCCTGTGCATCATCAGCTCGTCGAGGCCGCGGCGGTTCTTCAGCCGCACATAGGCATCCACGATCTGCTCAATTGCACTTGGCATGAAACGGGTCCCGGCAAAAATGCCGGCGCGGCGCACCCACGCCGGCGAGACATTTTTGGTGTCGCGGTACGCGATACAAATCCGCGACGGATCCGTCGATACGACAGCAAGGTTGAAAACGCGTTACCGTTTGATGATTCCTGATGGCGCGCTCAAAAAAGCCGGGTTCGCCCTGGCCGCGGGGCATCGCAGGTCGCAATGATTTCCCGGGAGCACCGGAAGGGCCAGCTGCGCAATCGCGGATTCATCGCAGCCCGCTGCCCCCGCGCATTGTTGATAACCGGCGCAAATGCCGTGCAGGTGGTGACAGGGCGGCCTGACGTGTTATCGGGGGATGACGTAGCTGCGAGACGGATCAGACACCCATGCGCATTACCCTCGTCGGCTCCCGCCATTTCGGCGTGACCACCCTGAACATGCTCCGCGAACACGGCGTCGGTGTCGTGCGGGTCGTGGTTGCCGATGCGGACGACCGCTTGGCCGCAACCGCCAAGGCCGCCGGAATCGAGGTGGTGGTGCAGGCCAATCCGAAGTTGGTGGTCGCCTCCGAAATCGCCCCTGACACTGATCTGATCATCACCGCCCACAGCCACGCCCGGATCGGCAAGGACGCGCTGGCAGCCAGCAAGCTCGGGGGGATCGGCTATCACCCCTCGCTGCTGCCGCGCCATCGCGGCAAGGCCGCGGTGGAATGGACCATCAAGGAAGGCGATCCGATCGCCGGCGGCACGATCTATCACCTCGCCGACCGCATGGACGCCGGCGCCATCGCTGCCCAGGACTGGTGCTTCGTGAGGAAGGGCGAGACCGCCCGCGAGCTCTGGGAGCGTGCGCTGGCACCGCTCGGCCTCAAGCTGCTGGCCGATGTGATCGACTACGCGAAGGTTCACAAGACCTTGCCGTCGAAGCCGCAGGACGAGCAGTTCGCGACCTCCGCGCCGAGTCTGTCTTGAACAAGTCTGTCGTGAGTCGGTCCCGACCTGCGACCGACGTTAAGGATTAACGTCAGGCGGCCTTGATTCCACTTCGAAAATCGGAACCCGGAACGCAAATAAACCATTGTTTCCAAAGGAACAATTTTCGACTTTGCAGCGCACCAAACTTCCGTCACATTTGGCCCGAATAACGGTCAGCATATCAGACACATTCAAGGACGGGATTCATGCGTTTTGGTCGCATCGCGGCGTTCTGTGCCGCTTCAGTTTTTATTGCCGCCCTCGCCGCCCCGGCGATCGCCCAAACCCCCTTTGACGGCAATTGGCAGGTCACCATCGTGACCAAGACCGGCTCTTGCGAGCCGACCGCGAGCTCCATGCTGACGGTTGCCGACGGCAAGATCACGGCGCCCGGTGCTAACGTTTCCGGCACCATCGGCAGTGGGGGTCTTGTTAAAGTTTCGATCAATGGTGCATATGCTAACGGTCAACTCAGCGGCAACGCCGGATCGGGGAAGTGGAATGGAGCATCTGCAGGCATACCGTGCAGCGGGCGATGGGAAGCATCGCGCCAATAAGCAATTCTGGACTAATTTCCCCAACCGGCGGCTGCTCATGGCGGCCGCCGTTTTGTTTGTGACAGCTGTTGCCACCAGTTCGGAGAGCAAGGCGCAGGCGGGTCCCTTCGCGCCACTGGCGGGCACCTGGAGCGGTGTCGGCACGGTCACCCTGGATGACGGCTCGACCGAGCGGATCCGCTGCCGCGCCAAATACGCCCCGGTCGGCCCCACCATGGAGATGTCGCTGACCTGCGCCAGCGATGCCTATAAGTTCAACCTCGGCGCCGACGTGAAGGCTGAGGGCGGCGCCATCGCCGGCAGCTGGAGCGAGACCAGCCGCAACATCAGCGGCGCACTGCAGGGCCGCGGTGCCGGCGGCAATTACGAACTGGTCGCCTCGACCGCCGGCTTCAACGCCAACATCTCGCTGAAGACCTCCGGCAACAAGCAGAGCGTGAGGATGCGCGCCGACAGCCAGTTCCGCGGCGCCGACATCACGCTGTCGCGCTAAGCCCCGTACGGATTCTGCTCAAAGGACCCGGCGACACATCGCCGGGTCCTTTTTATGCGTTCACCTGTTTATGCGTTCACCTGGGTCGCCGTGCCAGGCTCGCAATTGCCCGCCTCCTCGCCCCCCGGTCTGCGCGGCCCGCTCGATGCTGCGGCCCGGCCCCTTCCACGACCGGGCCATGCAAGATGCGGATGAGGACGTCCTCCCGTTTTGTCGTTGTTCGCCGATGCCTTAGCACCCCGTCTTGCATCGCTGCATCGGCAGATTTGGCCGTTGCAAACACCGGCGATGTCGCCGATACCGACCGTCCCGCAAGTTTCATCTCCAGCACCCGCCCGATGAGCACGACACCGTCCAAACCGATGGCCGCACTGTGGATGGCCGGCTGGCTGTCACTGATGCTGATCATGGCGGTCGCGGGCCGCGAGACCACGCGCGATCTGAACGTCTTTGAGATCATGGAAGTTCGCTCGCTGATCGGCTTCACGCTGCTTCTGCCGATCATTTACCGCTCCGGGGGCTTCAAGGCGGTCGCGACCAAACGCCTGCCCCAGCACCTCGCCCGCAACGGAGTCCATTATTTCGCGCAGCTCGGCTGGTTCTACGCACTGACGCTGATCGGCATCGGCCAGGTCGTCGCGATCGAATTCACGATGCCGATCTGGACCGCGCTGCTCGCCGCGACCTTCCTGTCCGAGCGCATGACCCCTTGGAAGATCGGCGCCATCGTGCTCGGCATCGTCGGTGTCGTCATGATCGTGCGCCCCGCGACGGGTGAGATCAATCCGGGTCAGTTGATCGCGCTTGCGGCCGCGATCGGCTTCAGCATCTCCATGGCCTTGGCGAAATCGCTGACACGGACCGAAAGCGCCTTGGCGATCCTGTTCTGGATGGTCGTGGTGCAGATGGTCGTCGGCCTGGTGCCGACCCTCTACGTCTGGACCTCGCCGTCGGCCTATCTGTGGGGCTGGCTGTTCGTCATCGGCGTCTGCGGCACTTTTTCGCACTATTGCCTCGCCAGCGCGCTGCGCTACGCCGACGCCACCATTGTGGTTCCCATGGATTTCCTACGGGTTCCCCTCACCGCCACTGCTGGCTGGCTCCTGTATTCCGAACGGCTCGACGTCTGGACCGTGCTCGGCGCGGCGCTGATCCTGTTCGGCAATCTCTTGAATTTGAAGCCGATAGCTCCGGTTCCAGCTCACGCGCAATGAACCTGGGCGCGGCCTGACGCGACAGATCAAGGCGGTCGAGCGTGACTTGGATCACGTTGGAGGGGCCTTCCAGCGGGCACACTTGGCCACAGAGCATCGGGTTGGGTGAGTAGTGGGTCAGTCGTTTTGCTGGCGCGAGGTCGGGCACTTTCGTGTAGCTTCGGCACCAATTTGTTGCTGCTGTCATTCGATTCTGCTGGGGATTTCAGATGCGCACTCTCACCATCATCGTTTCGCTCATGTGCATGGCGCTGTCGGTTAGCGCCGCCAAGGCCGACCGCCGCGTCGCTTTCGTCGTCGGCAACGGCGCCTACAGGAACGTCGCGCAATTGCCGAACCCGCCGATCGACGCCAGGGCGATGGCGTCGACGCTGCGGAATGTCGGATTCGACGTGATCGAAGGATCGAACCTGTCCCGCGACCAGATGACCGAGAAGCTGCTCGAGTTCGGTCGCAAGGCCCAGGGCTCCGACATTGCCGTTTTCTATTACGCTGGCCATGGCATCGCCGTCGGCGGCACCAATTATCTCCTGCCCATCGATGCCGACATCAAGTCGGAGATGGACGTCAAGCTGGGCGCCGCCATCAACATCGACCTGACGCTCGACCAGACCATGGGCGATGCCAAGGTCAAGCTGGTGTTCCTCGACGCCTGTCGCGACAATCCGTTCGCTGCCAAGATCAAGTCGAACTCCGCGACCCGCAGCGTCAATGTCGGCAGCGGTCTCGCGGAGATGAAATCCGGCGAAGGCACGTTGATCGCTTTCGCCACCGGCCCGGGCCAGACCGCGCTTGACGGTCAGGAGGGCAACAACAGCCCCTTCACCCGCGCGCTGATCGACAACATCACGAAGCCGGGCGTCGAGATCCAGCAGGCGATGACCTCGGTGCGCGCACAGGTGAATGAGGAGACCCACAAGGGCCAGCTGCCCTGGGGCCATACCAATCTGATCGGCGCCGTCTACCTCAACCAGGCGCCGACGACCCAGGTTGCCACCGCGGCACCGACGGCCACCGCGGCGCCGACCGCGGGGGCCGGCAACTCCGAAGCAGAAGTCGAGTTCTGGCGCTCGGTGAAGGAATCCAACAAGCCGGAAGAGCTCAACGCCTACCTCTCCGCTTATCCCAACGGCCAGTTTAAGCCGCTGGCCATGGCGCGGCTCGCGGCCATCCAGAATGGCCCGTCGACCACGACCCGCAATCTCAATGCGGGCGTCGATCCCGCGACCTTCACCGATGAGGCCAGCCAGCTCACCGAGGATCAGATCGGCCTCGACAAGGGCCAGCGTCGCGACGTGCAGCGGCGCCTCAACGGACTCGGCTTCGATACCAAGGTATCAGGCGTGTTCAACGACGAGACCCGCTCGGTGTTGAAGCGCTGGCAAGCCGCCCGCGGCTATCCGTCGACGGGCTTCCTCAACAAGCTCCAGCACAAGGCCCTGCTCTCCGAGATCGTCGCCTCGACGACAACCGCCAGCGAAGACAGCCCGAAGCCGGCCCGGCGCGCCGCTCCCCAGAGCGCGCCTGCCCCCCGCCACAGCGGTGGCGGCGATGCCGGCGCGGCCTTCATGGGCGGCGTGGTCGGCGGCATGATGGGCGGCATGTTCCGCCGCTGAATCGCGACAAACAGAAAAGCCCGGCTCGCGCCGGGCTTTTCTTTGCTCGCCGCAGTCACGGCAGAATGACGTGCTTCCGCACACTCCGTCCTTGCGAGCGTAGCGATGCAATCCAGAATCTCTCCGCGGCAACAAGCTGGATTGCTTCGTCGCAAGGGCTCCTCGCAATGACGAGGAGAGAAATGTGCCTCGCGCGGACGTCACAGCTCACGGGTGGACACGCCTCCGAGACGCGCGACCACACTTGAACGGCGCCTACTTCCCTGCCGCTTTGCGCAGCGCCTCGTTGATGCGGTCCTGCCAGCCGGGGCCGCCCGCCTGGAAATGCTCGAGCACGTCCTGATCGATGCGCAGCGTGACCTGCTCCTTGATGCCTGGCGCCACGTTCTGCTTCGGCGGCGCCGCGGCGACCTTGGCCGTCACCTTCTTGAACGCTGCCTCGGCTTCCGACCGCGCATCGCCCAGCGTGCGCGGCCGTCTCGGTTGATCCGTCATCTCTCAGATTCCTTCAAACAGAACTGTGGAAAGATAACGCTCGGAGAAGGATGGCACGATAGCCAAAATGGTTTTTCCCGCGGCTTCCGGCCGCTTGCCGATCTCGAGCGCGGCCGCAATCGCAGCTCCAGCGGAGATGCCGCCCGGAATGCCCTCATGCCGCGCCAGCGCCCGCGAGGTCTCGATCGCGGTCGTCGAGTTGATCTTCACGATCTCGTCGATCACGGAGCGGTCGAGAATGTCCGGCACGAAGCCGGCGCCTATGCCCTGGATCTTGTGCGGCGTGTGCTGGCCGCCCGATAGCACCGGGCTCTCTTCCGGCTCGACCGCGACCACGCGCAGCGACGCCTTGCGCGGCTTCAGGACCTGACCGACGCCGGTGATGGTGCCGCCGGTCCCGACGCCGGCGACGAAGAAGTCGATGTTGCCTGACGTGTCGTTCCAGATCTCTTCCGCCGTGGTGCGGCGATGCACCTCGGGGTTGGCGAGGTTCTTGAACTGCTGCGGCATCACCGAGTTCGGCGTCGTCTTCAGGAGTTCTTCGGCCGCGGCGATCGCGCCTTTCATGCCCTGGGCGGCCGGCGTCAGCACCAGCTCGGCGCCGAGGAAGGCGAGCATCTTGCGCCGCTCGATCGACATGGATTCCGGCATGACCAGCTTCAACCGGTAACCGCGGGAGGCCGCGACATAGGCGAGCGCGATACCGGTATTGCCGGATGTCGGCTCGATCAGCACGGTGTCGGGCTTGATGATGCCGGCCTTCTCCATCGCGATGATCATGGCCGCGCCGATGCGGTCCTTCACGCTCGCGGCCGGATTGAAATATTCAAGTTTTGCCAAAAGCGTCGCGTTCACGCCGTGCATGACCGGCAGCCGGCGCAAGCGCACGATCGGCGTGTCGCCAAAAGCCTCGACGATCGACGAGTAGATTCGGCCGCGGCCGGGTTGGTGCGCTGCACCCGTGTTGGACGATACGTCCATGATGGACTCCCTGTGGCGACGATTTGCGCTCCTATCGCAGCGCATGCGCAGTTACGGACAGCTTTTGACGACACGCAAGCTGCAATGCGGCACATTTCAAATACGCTGCATCGCAAAATCGCGTGAGCTGTAATTAGCAGAAAACCAACGCATTTGTGTTGCGACCTCGTCAACTGATTCGGCTTATGTTAGACTTAGGTCTCGAAGCAGGGAGGTCACCACGATGTCAGCTGCCGCTGAAGTGTTGTCGACCGTAGCATCAAGGCGTAATCCGCGCTGCAGCGAGTTGCCGAGCTGTCCTGTGTGCGCCGACTCCATGGTCGCCGCCGAAGCCTCGGCCTACGTCTCGGACCACATGATCAGCTATCTCTGGACCTGCGACAATTGCGGCTACGGTTTCGTGACCAAGCATGCGGTCAAGCAGCGGATCGTGTGCAATTAATCTAGCGCGGGGCGATGTCGCCCCTCGCCCAGTCCTCGCGTGTACGCTGGTAGAACTCGTCGAAGGTTCCGTGCCCGATCGCGTCCCTGATGCCCTGCATCAGGAACTGGTAGTAGGCAATATTGATTTCGGACAACAGCATCGCCCCCAGCGTCTCGCCCGCCTTGACGAGATGGTGCAGGTAGGCGCGTGCGTAATTCCGCGCTGACGGCCACGGACTCTCTTCGTCGAGTGGACGCGCATCGTCGGCGTGGCGTGCGTTACGCAAGTTCACCTGGCCGAAGCGCGTGAACGCGACTCCGTGGCGCCCGTTGCGCGTCGGCATCACGCAATCGAACATGTCGACGCCGCGCTTCACCGCCTCGAGAATGTCGTCGGGCGTGCCGACGCCCATCAGATATCGCGGCCGGTCGCTCGGCAGCGCCGGCGCGGTCTCGTCGATCATCGCCAGCATCACCGCCTGCGGCTCGCCGACGGCAAGGCCGCCGATCGCATAGCCGTGGAAGCCGATCTCGACGAGCCCCTGTGCGCTGGCGTGTCGCAGCTGGGGCACGTCGCCGCCCTGCACGATGCCGAACAGCATGTAGCCGTCCGGTGCGCTCTCGAACGCGCGCTTGCTTCGTTCGGCCCAGCGCAACGACAGCAGCATCGCGCGCTCGATGTCGTCGCGCTCGGCCGGCAGCCGCACGCATTCGTCCATCTGCATCGCGATGTCGGAGCCCAGACGGCGCTGCACCTCGATCGAACGCTCCGGCGATAGCTCGACCTTGGCGCCGTCGATATGCGAGCGGAAGGTCACGGCATGCTCACTGACCTTGCGCAGATCAGACAACGACATCACCTGGAAGCCGCCGGAATCCGTCAGCATCGGCCCGTTCCACCCCGTGAATCGCTGCAAGCCGCCGAGCGCGTGGATGCGCTCCGCGCCGGGACGCAGCATCAGATGATAGGTGTTGCCCAGCACGATATCTGCGCCGGCATCACGCACCTCGCGCCAGTGCATGCCCTTCATGGCGCCGGCGGTGCCGACCGGCATGAAGGCAGGAGTCCGCACCACACCATGCGGCGTGGTCAGGCGGCCGGTGCGGGCGGCGCCATCGGTGGCGAGCAGTTCGAAATGATTGGGCAGATTCATGGCGGTGCTTATTGCGTGTCGGGCGAGACCGATCAACCCGCTCGGCCGCAATGTTCCAGACTGGGACACCGGTGACGCGGACGTGATGCGCGTCACCTCGCAAAATAAAACGATACAGTATAGTTTAATACCGGGGCCTGAAACGAGAAGCCGCGGCAAGTTGCCAGCGGCTGCAGATCCGTGATCGTCAGCCACCGACCAATGCCCCTCCCCACATGCCGGACGGATACGTCCGCCGCCTCCGATGGCTGGACCAAGCGGACAGCCGCCCAGCTGATCAGATCGCTGGCACTCGCGTGCAGCCTGGCGCTCGCCGCCTGTACCTCGCTCCCCCGCACGCCCTATACGGCTGCCGATGCCGGCGCATCGCGCGTGCTGGATATCGACGGCCTCAGGCGCTACGCCGACGAGCCCATCACGAAGTTCAGCTTCGAGCAGGACGAGGCGACAGGAAGCCGAACCTATCTGGCGCTCTCCGGAGGCGGCGCGGATGGCGCCTATGGCGTCGGCGTGCTGAACGGCTGGACCGCGGCGCGCAAGCGCCCGACCTTCTCCGTCGTATCAGGGGTGAGCACCGGCGGGCTGATCGCGCCGTTTGCGTTCCTCGGACCGCAATATGACGACACGCTTCGGGAGCTCTACACCAGCGGCGTCGCCGAAACCCTGCTGAATGATCCCAGCATCATCCGCGTGCTGTTCGGCTCCGGCCTGTTCGGCAATACACGGCTGCGCGAGCTGGTGGCGCGCTATGTCGGACCCGAGATCATGGCACAAGTCGCGCGCGAGCACGCCAAGGGCCGACGGCTGCTGGTGGTCACCACGGATCTCGACACGCAACGCACCGCGATCTGGGACATGGGCAAGATCGCCGCGGTCGGCACCCCCGAAGCGCTGAAACTGTTTCGCGACGTGATGGCGGCCTCCGCCAGCATCCCGCTGGTGTTTCCGCCGATCCTGATCGAGGCTGAAGGCCAGGGCCACAGGTTTCAGGAGATGCATGTCGATGGCGGCGTGACGGCGCCAGTGCTGACCTTGCCCGAAGCCCTGCTGTTCCAGGGGCGCCTGCCCGGCAACGCCAGGATGGACATCTACATCCTCGTCAACAAGAAGATCGAGCGCAACTTCGAGCTCGTCGCCAACAGCACGATCGACGTCGCCTCACGCAGCCTGTCTGCGATCACCCAATCGCAGACGCGCTCGATCATTTTCTCGACCTACGAGTTCGCCCAGCGCAATCACCTCGGCTTCCACCTCTCCTATATCGAGCGCGACTATCCTGCGCCGCCGTCCGAAGGTTTTGACACCAGCTACATGCGGGCGCTGTACCAGTACGGATACGAGAAAGCGGCCGGCGGCCGGGCCTGGACCGCGCGGATGCCTTGATATCCGCGCAGCGGAACGGCGTCCGTCGGAGACCGTTGACGATACGGCCAATTCGGCCAGAATCGCGATGACGCCCCGGTTGCTGCGCGTTATACAGCAATGCACACTGGCAGGACCGCGCAGGAATCATCGGGCATATCATTGGACATGGGATTGGCTGCGACCAAGACAAGAACGGCGGCACCCCGGCGCGAGGTGTCGAAATCGCGCGGCGGCCGGCCGACGAAAAGCGCCGCGATCGAGCGCGACCAGCGGCTGATCGAGGTCGCCACCCGCCTGTTCCTCGATCGCGGTTTTGAAGCGACCTCACTCGATGCGGTGGCGGAAGCAGCCCGCGTCAGCAAGCCCACAGTCTATTCCCGTTACGGCGACAAGCGCGGCTTGTTTGCCGCCGTGCTCCGCCGCGAGATCGCGCGCTGGCTTGCGCCGCTGTCGGCTGCGGCCGAAACGCAGCTCAGCAGCGCCTCCGATATCTCGGTCGAACAGCGGCTGGTCGAAATCGGGCGCGAGATGTTGACCTTCACCTGCGGACCCGACGCCGTGGCCTTCAGCCGCATGATGACGTCGCAGGCCATCAACTTCCCTGACGTCGCCAAGCTCGGCAAGGAGGAAGGCTGGCTCAAGGCTGTCGCCACCACCGCGCGCTTCTTCGACCATCTGGTGGCGCAAGGCGCACTCGACGTCGACGACACCACGATCGCCGCGGAAGTATTCCTCGACGTCGTCGTCGGCCACACCCACCGCATGGCGACGTTCGGCACGCCGATGGAACTGAAACCCGCCGAGAAGCGGATGCGCGCAGCAATCAAGCTGTTCCTGGCCGGCGCGATCGGTCCTGCCGACCGCGTCCAGGGCGCCGCAAAAGCCCTGCAACGGCGCCGCCCGTCCCGCTGACATTTCCGTGAGATCAGCGATTTGTCACCGGGGGACAATCGTCTCCTTCATTGACCGAAATAAAACGATACGGTATGGTTTTGTTTATAAGGCAGTGCGGGCCGCTTTTTCACCAGCCCCAAAGAGGACCGGACTGCTTAGACCGCCGCGACGGGTGCAGCCCGTCACGACGTTCCGCGGCCGGCCGGTGCCCAAGGTCGGCCGCGATTTCTTTACGAACATCCGGCAAACTTGCTGGTTCAAGGCTTGCCGGCCGAGGGTTTCGAGCATGAGCGCGACAAGACCAGGAATGTACGGGTGGTTGGCGGTCGCCCTCTCGGGGCTGCTCATCGCAGTGCCGGCGCGCGCGACCGTTTCGGCGGGAAGCACGCCCGCCGCCCTGCACAGCGAGACAGATGGTGATGCTGCGGCGGACCGCCAGGCCGTCAGCCGCGAGATCGAGCGTTTCCGCAGCTCCTCGATCTCGATCAGCCAGGCCATGGCGATCGCGGAAGCCCGTCATGCCGGCGCGACGACCGCCGATATCAGCTTCGACGGCGGCTCGGGCGTGCCGGTCTACCGGGTCAAGACGCTGCACAATGACCGGATCTGGCGCTACACCATCAATGCGGAAACCGGCGCGGTCGTGGGCGGCGAAGCTGCCCTGCCCCTGGCTGAGCTGGACCATGACGACCGCAGCAATCTCGCAGCGCTCGGCACCATCACACATCGCCTCGCCGATGCGGTCCGCGTCGCCGAGCAGGCAGCGTCCGGCAAGGCCATCAGCGGCGGGCTGGTGCGCGAGCGAGGACGGCTCAATTTCGCAATCGTCGTCATCAGTGGCGACGACCTCAAGGAGGTCATCCTCGAGCCGCCGGGTGCCCGGGGCAAATAACGCAAACGCCACGATCCCGCCGGAAAGCCATTGACGCACGCCGGACTCTCCCGCATAAGTCGCCGCCATGTTCACGACCACCAAACGCACGACCAAAACCACCACGGCCTTCGGGGCCCGGGGAGGCGTGCGCGCATAGTCGTCGACTAGAAACGCATCAAGCTCTGCCGAAGCCCCGCCCAAGATGGTCCGGGGCTTTTTTGTTGTCTCAATCGATCTCAATGGAGGACAAAGTGAGTAACGATCCCGTCGTCGCGATTGTCGGCGTCACCGGTGCGGTAGGCGCCGAATTCATCGCCACCATGGACAAGCGCGGCTTTCGCGTCGGCAAGCTCAAGGCGCTCGCCAGCGCCCGCTCCGCCGGCAAGACGGTGTCGTTCCGCGGCCAGAACGTCGTCATCGAGGAGCTGACCGAACGCGCCTTTGAAGGCGTCGACATAGCACTGTTCTCCGCCGGCAGCGGCATCTCGAAGAAGTTCGCGCCTGTTGCGGTCAAGGCGGGCGCCGTCGTGGTCGACAATTCCTCCGCCTTCCGCATGGACCCGAACGTTCCGCTCGTCATCCCCGAGGTGAACGGCAACCGCATCCGCGACCACAAGGGCATCATTGCCAACCCGAACTGCGCTGCGATCACCGCACTGGTGCCGCTCTGGCCGATCCACCAGAAGAACCGCATCAAGCGCGTCATCATCTCGACCTACCAGGCAGCCTCCGGCGCCGGCGCGGCCGCGATGGAGGAGCTCGTCGAGTCCACTCGTGCCAATCTCAACGGGCAGGTCTATACGCCGAAGGTGATGCCGCACCCCTACGCCTTCAACCTCTTCAACCACAACACGGCGATCGATCCTGAAACCGGCTACAACGACGAAGAGACCAAGGTCATCAAGGAAACCCGCAAGATCTTCGAGGACGAGACAATTGCGATCGGCGTCACCTGCGTCCGCGTGCCGGTGCTGCGTGCGCATTGCGAGGCCATCACCTTCGAATGCGAGAAGCCGATCAATGAGGATCAGGTCCGCGCCATCATGGCGCGGGCCCCGGGCGTGAAGGTCGTCGACGATCGCGTGAAGAACTACTTCCCGATGCCGATCGACGCCTCGGGCCAGGACGACGTCCTGGTCGGCCGCATCCGCAAGGACCTCAGCGACCCCTCCGGCCATTCGATCTCGATGTTCGTGGCGGCGGATCAGCTGCTCAAGGGCGCCGCGCTGAACGCGGTGCAGATCGCCGAACTGCTGCCGCAGCGGGTGATGGCGTAACGGAAGCGCAGGGTGGGTTAGCCCCGCAGATGCGCAAAGCGCATCTGCTCGGCGTAACCCACCGGCTCCCTATCCGCGGAAACAAAACTGTGGGTTACGCCTTGCGGCTAACCCACCCTACGACTCCGCCTTAAACAACAAACACGCATCGCCATATGAGTAGAACCGATACCCATTTGCGATGGCGTGGGCATACGCGCGCCGCATCGTCTCGAGCCCGGCGAATGCCGACACCAGCATAAACAGCGTCGACTTCGGCAGATGGAAATTCGTCATCAAGACATCGACGGCGCGGAAGCGATAGCCGGGCGTGATGAAGATCGAGGTCTCGGCCGTGAACGGCCGGATGGTGCCGTCCTCGCTCGCCGCGCTTTCGAGCAGCCGCAATGACGTGGTGCCGACGGCGACAATGCGGCCGCCGCTCTTTCGCGCGGCGTTGAGCCTCTCCGCGGTCTGCGCCGAGATCGTGCCCCACTCGGCATGCATCTTGTGGCCGTCGGTGTCATCGACCTTGACCGGCAGGAAGGTCCCTGCCCCGACATGCAGCGTGATGCGATTAACGCCGACGCCGCGCGCGTGCAGCGCGTGCTCCAGCGCGGGCGTGAAATGCAGGCCCGCGGTGGGTGCTGCAACTGCGCCTTCGTTCGCCGCAAACATCGTCTGGTAATCGGAGAGATCCTGATCGTCGGGCGTACGCTTCGAGGCGATATAGGGTGGCAGCGGCGGGCTGCCGAGATCGGCGATGGCCTGATCCAGCGTCGGGCCGTGGAACGAGAATGACAGCGTCACCTCGCCCTCCTCTCCCTTGGCCTCGACCTCGGCATCGAGATGGCCGAGCAGGCAGACCTTGCCTTCGTTGCCGAAGCGGATGTGGTCGCCGGCGACAAGCTTCTTCGCGGGCTTCACCAATGCCTGCCAGCGCGAGCCGTCGAGGCGCTTGATCAGGGTCGCCTCGATCTTCGGCTCGGTCTCGCGGCCGATGCGGCGGCCTCTAAGCTGCGCCGCGATCACCTTGGTGTCGTTGACCACGAGCTGGTCGCCCGGCTTCAGCCAGCGCGGCAACTGGGCGACGGTCTCGTCACGCAGCGCGCCGTTCTCGACGACCAGCATCTTCGCGGATTCGCGCGGCTGCGCCGGGCGCAACGCGATGCGCTCGGGTGGCAGGTCGAAATCGAAGAGATCGGTGCGCATGGTCTCTTATGACGTCATTCCGGGGCGCGCATGGCACGAGCCGGGAATCTCGAGGTTCCCCGGTGCGCAATTGCGCGCCTGAGGTTCGGCTCTACGAGCCGCCCCGGAACGACGACACATGTCTATTCCTTATCGACCGCCATCCGCGCCTTGACGATCTTGTCCGGGTTCTGCACCGGCTCGCCGCGCTTGATCTTGTCGACATTCTCCATGCCCTCGGTGACCTTGCCCCACACCGTGTACTGGTTGTCGAGGAAGCGGGCGTCGTCGAAGCAGATGAAGAATTGGCTGTCACCGGAATCGGGGCTCGCGGCGCGTGCCATCGAGGTGGTGCCGCGCACATGCGGCTCCTTGTTGAACTCGGCCTTGAGCTTCTGGCCCGAGCCGCCGGTCCCGGTGCCATGCGGGCAACCGGTTTGGGCCATGAAGCCGTCGATCACGCGATGGAACACGATGCCGTCGTAGAAACCTTCACGGACCAGCTCCTTGATGCGTGCGACGTGGCCGGGCGCCAGGTCGGGCCGCATCTCGATGGTGACCGGGCCCTGCGTGGTCTCGAGGATCAATGTGTTTTCGGTGACGCTCATGCTCGTCTCTCTTGCGTTGGAGGTGAAGTTTTGCGGCTACGGAACTGGATCGCGAATGGACGTCCCGCGGCGGCGCCGGCCATTGCATCGGTAAATGGCATCGGCGTGCAGCGTTGCAACGCCTCCATTACCGCGATCCGGTATTGCAGCCGGTCATTGTCGGAGGCCCCCGCGGATTCGTAGGTAATCCGTGGATGCCCCAGAATGTTTCCGGAACGGTTAAAGCTCACGACGACGGTGATGTCGAGTGGGCGGGCCTTGTTGGGCGGCGGCGGCTTCCAGCAGGTCTGCAAGCGCTGGAAGAGGTCGTGGAGAGTGTTGACGGGCGCGTCCTCTGCAGCCGCACCCGTGATGCCGAACAGCAGCGCCGCGGCAGCGAACAGGAGTCTGTCGCCACGGCGCGCCATCGTCTCGGCTATTTGATGTCGGAGGCGACCTGCACCTTCACCATCTTGTCGGGATCGGTGACGGTGCCGCTCGGCGAACCGGCCGGCGCCTTTTTCAGCTTGTCGACGACGTCCATGCCCTGCACGACCTCGCCGACCACGGTGTACTGGCCGTCGAGGCTGCCGCCGTCGGCGAACATGATGAAGAACTGCGAATTGGCGGTATCGACGCTGTCCCCGCGCCGAGCCATGCCGACGATGCCGCGGGCGAAATGAACCTTGGAGAATTCCTGCTTCAGGTTCGGATATTTCGAGCCGCCAGTCCCGTTGCCGTTCTGGCCGTCGCCGGTCTGGGCCATGAAGCCGTCCATCACGCGGTGGAACGGCACGTTGTTGTAGAAGCCTTCGCGCGCGAGCTGCTTGAGGCGCTCGGCGTGCTGCGGCGCAAGGTCGGTGCGGAGCTTGATGACGATGCGACCCTTGGTCGTGTCGATGACCAGCGCATTGGCCTTGTCGAGATTGGCCGGCAGCTGCTGCGCCACCGCCGGGACGGCGCCAATGAGCGCGACGAACATCGTGGCAAATATTGCGAGACGACGGATCATGGAGACTCCGGATCAGGTAAGACGAATTGACGCGCCGTGTTCAGGCGAATTTGGCCTTGAGCTGGGATGCAACGAGCGGCGGGACGAAGGGCGAAACGTCTCCTCCCATGGCGGCGATCTGGCGTACCAAGGTGGCCTTGATCGGGCGAACTGCGGGAGAGGCAGGCAGGAAGACGGTCTGTACCTCCGGTGCCATGGTGCCGTTCATGCCGGCGAGTTGCATCTCGTAGTCGAGATCGGTGCCGTCGCGCAGGCCTCGAATCATGATGGTCGCACCGTACTTGCGCGCCGCGGTGACGGCGAGATCGTCGTAAGTCACAGCCTCGAGCGTACAACCGGCCTGGGCCGCCACCGGCCCGCAGACATCATCAAGCATCTTGAGCCGCTCCTCGGTCGAGAACAGCGGCTTCTTGCCGGGATGGACCCCGATCGCGACCACCAGCCGGTCGCACATGAAAACGCTGTTCCGCACCACGTCCAGATGGCCGTTGGTGATGGGGTCGAAGGAACCGGGGTAGAAGGCAATTCGCGGCATGGCACGTCCTACCGCGCCCGGCCCTGCCCGGCAAGCCGGACCTGTTCAGCGTCAGTCCCACCGATTTTTCCGCTCCCCCCAGTCGGGAAGGCCGCGATTTGTTTCGTCCGCGGGGCATCGACGAAACACAACGAGGCGCGAACGAAACCATTTCCGCCATCGGCGAAGACGTCCGGAAACTGGGCGTGGTTACTAATCCAGCCAACGAATGACGGCCGCGCACTGGGCGTAGCGGCCGCATCACAGGGGACCGTCAATGATCAAGGCTCTTTCCGCTATAGCTGTTGCTGCATGTGTTGCTGCGATGCTCACCCTGCTGCCCGGCTTTGCGCCGTCGGTCGAAGCCAGCGTGCCGCAGCCGCTCGCCAAGGGTGACCGGCTCGACATCAAGGCCATCGGCAGGGATTGCTCGCAACGAGCGTGGCCAAACTTCGAGGCATCCTGCCTGCGCCGCGCCGGCACCAAGGCGGACATCCGCGTCGCCCGCCTCGTGACGGCAGACCGCACACCGTAGGCGGTCTGTCAGCTCTGTGTCATAAACTTCGTTGTAAACCCCAGATAAATCCCATGGATATTTGCGACGTCTCGTCGCAGACTATGTGATGCGCGCACCCTCGGAATGGCCCGATGGTCGCGGGCCCATTGAGGGGTTGCAATTGTCCAGTACGCCCGCCGTTGTCTCCGGCCATCATCCCGATCCGCTTCCGCTTGCCATGACCATGGGCGCCCTCGGGGTGGTCTATGGCGATATCGGCACCAGTCCCCTCTATGCGTTGAAGGAAGCCGCCAAGGCGGCCGCCCATGGCGGCGCGGTGAGCTCAGACGCCGTCCTCGGCGTCGCCTCGCTCATCCTCTGGGCACTGCTGCTGATCATTTCCCTGAAATATGCGCTGCTGATTCTGCGCGCGGACAACCGCGGCGAAGGCGGCATCGTCGCGCTATTGGCGCTGCTGCACGCCCGCCACGCGAAAGCGGGTACCTGGCGCGCGCATCTCCTGGTGGTCGGCCTGATCGGTGCGGCGCTGCTCTACGGCGACGGTGCAATCACGCCGGCGATCTCGGTGCTGTCAGCCATCGAAGGCCTCAAGGTTGACGCTCCCTCGCTCTCGCCGGTGGTGGTGCCGCTGACCGTCGCGATTCTGGTCGGCCTTTTCGTGATGCAAAAGCAAGGGACCGGCTTCATCGGCCGCATCTTTGGACCGGTCATGGTGGCATGGTTCGTGGTGCTCGCCGCGCTCGGCATCCACGGCATCCTCAAGGCGCCGGGGGTGCTGGCGGCGCTCAGCCCGCTCTATGCCTTCGATTTCCTGATCCACCAGGATTTCCATGTCTCCTTCGCGATCCTTGGTGCCGCCTTCCTGGCGGTGACCGGGGGCGAAGCCATGTATGCAGACATGGGACATTTCGGCCGCCTGCCGATCCGGCTCGCCTGGTTCGCGATCTGCCTGCCGGCGCTGGTGCTGAATTATTTCGGCCAAGCCGCGCTGCTGATCACCGATCCCTCGATGATCGAGAATCCGTTCTTCCAGCTCTGCCCCGACTTTCTACATTACGGGCTGGTCGCGTTCTCGGCGATCGCGACCGTGATCGCCTCGCAGGCGATCATTTCCGGCGTGTTCTCGCTGACTCAGCAGTCGATCCAGCTCGGCTTCCTGCCGCGCATGCAGATCCGCCACACCACGAGCCATGCGATCGGGCAGATCTACGTGCCGCTGGTGAACTGGCTGCTCGCCGCCGCCACGCTCGGCGCGGTCTTGAGCTTCGGCACCTCGGACGCGCTCGCCGGCGCCTATGGCATCGCCGTCTCGCTCCTGATGGCCATCACCACGCTGCTCGCAGCCCTGGTCGCGATCCAGTGGGGCTACTCACCGTGGATCGTGGTGGCCGTGAACGGCTTCTTCTTCGTGATCGACGTGATCTTCTTCTCGGCCAATTCGATCAAGCTGTTCGAGGGGGGCTGGTTTCCGCTGCTGCTCGCGGGCTTCGTCGCCTTCCTGATGCTGACCTGGCGCAGCGGCGTGAAGCTCGTTGAAGCCGCACGCGCGAAGCTGCGGCAGCCGGAGGAGGATCTGATCGAGACGGCGGTCAACAAATGCAGCGCGCGCCTGCCCGGCACCGCCGTGTTCCTGGCCTCCGCGCCGAAAGGCGTGCCGCTGGCGCTGACGCAATTCGTCAAGCACAATCACGTGCTGCACGAGCGCGTCGTCCTCGTCACCGTGCTGATCGAGGAGTTGCCCCACATCGCCGACCAGGACCGGGTCGAGATCATCGAGATCATTCCCGGCATCACCCGCGTGATTCTGCATTATGGCTTCATGCAGTACCCAACGATCTATGAGGGTCTGGCGCTCGCCTGCCGCCAGGGCAAGCTGCCCGGCATCGATCTCTCCGACATCACCTACTACGTCGGCCGCGAAACCATCATTCCGAGCGAGGACATTCCGGGCATGTGGGTCTGGCGCGAAGGCCTGTTCGCCTTCCTCCAGCGCAACGCCGAGCGCTCCGCCGCCTTCTTCGGCGTGCCGACCAAGCAGGTGGTGGAGTTCGGCACGGAGCTGGAAATCTAGCGAATGGCGAGTGGTCGATAGCGAAGAGAGCAGCAAGCTTCGTTCGCTATTCCCTATTCGCCATTCGCCTGTTCTCCATTCGCGCCATTCCCGCTCTCCGCCTCCTCGGTGATGTGCTCGACCGAGACGACGTGCTCGTCCTCGGCGGTGTCGAACACGATCACGCCTTGCGTCGAGCGGCCGGCGATGCGGATGCCTTCCACCGGGCAGCGGATCAGCTGGCCCTTGTCGGTGACGAGCATGATCTGATCCGCATCCTCGACGGGGAAGGACGCGACGAGGTTGCCGTTGCGGTTGTTGACGCTCATGGCGACGATGCCTTTGCCGCCGCGCCCCGTGGTGCGGTACTCGTAGGACGAGGTCCGCTTGCCGTAGCCGTTGACGGAGACGGTCAGCACCACCTGCTCGGCCGCTGACATCTCGGCGTAGCGCTCCTGCGGGAGCTGGAAGCTGCCGGAAGTCTCCTCGGCCTCGGCGTCCGCTGCCGGCTCTTCGGCCGCAGCTTCACCGGCGACCGCGCGGCGCATCTTCAGGTAGGCCGAACGCTCGTCCGAGGTGGTCTCGACATGGCGCAGGATGGCCAGCGAGATTACCTTGTCTCCCACGCCGAGCGCAATGCCGCGCACGCCCATCGAGGTGCGTCCGGTGAAGACGCGGACGTCGGGGACCGGGAAGCGGATGCACTGCCCGCCGGCCGCGGTCAGCAGCACGTCGTCATGCTCGGTGCAGATCTGGACGTCGACGATCGCCTCGCCGTCGTCGAGCTTCATCGCGATGATGCCGGAGCGGCGGACGTCGACGAAGTCGGACAGCTTGTTGCGACGGACGTTGCCGCCGGTCGTTGCGAACATCACATCGAGCTGCGCCCAGGTGGATTCGTCCTCGGGCAGCGGCATGATGGTGGTGATGCGCTCGCCCTGCTCCAGCGGCAGAATGTTGATCAAAGCCTTGCCGCGCGCGTTGGGCGCTGCCATCGGCAGCCGCCAGACCTTCTCCTTGTAGACCTGGCCGCGCGACGAGAAGAACAGCACCGGCGTGTGCGTGGAGGCCACGAACAGGCGGCTGACGAAATCCTCGTCGCGGGTCTGCATGCCGGAGCGGCCCTTGCCGCCGCGGCGCTGGGCGCGATAGGCCGACAGCGGCACGCGCTTGACGTAGCCGGCGTGCGAGACGGTGACGACCATGTCCTCGCGCTGGATCAGGTCCTCGTCCTCGACCTCGCCTTCCTGCTCCATAATCACTGTCTTGCGTGGCGTGGCGAACTCGGCCTTTACCTCGGCAAGCTCGGTCTTGATGATGTCGAGGATGCGGGCGCGCGAGCGCAGGATCTCGAGATACTCGCCGATCTCGCCGGCGAGCTTTGCCAGCTCTTCGCCGATTTCGTCGCGGCCGAGTGCGGTGAGGCGAGCGAGGCGCAGCTCGAGGATCGCCCTCGCCTGCTCCAGCGAGAGGCGGATGGTGCCGTTCTCGTTGATCCGATGGCGGGGATCGTCGATCAGCGTGATGATGTCCTCGACGTCGCGCGCGGGCCAGTCGCGCGTCATCAGGGTCTCGCGCGCGGCGGCCGGCGTCGGCGAATGCCTGATGACCTTGATGATCTCGTCGATATTGGCGACCGCGATCGCGAGGCCGACCTGCTCATGCGCCCGCTCGCGCGCCTTGCGCAGCTTGTATTTGGTGCGGCGGGTGACGACCTGCTCGCGGAAGCCGACGAAGATCGTCAGCATGTCCTTCAGGTTCATCGTCTGCGGACGGCCACTATCGAGGGCGACGGCGTTGACGCCGAAAGAAGTCTGCAGCGGTGTGAATTTGTAGAGCTGGTTCAGCACCACGTCGGGCACGGCGTCGCGCTTGAGCTCGACGACGACGCGATAGCCGTCGCGGTCGGACTCGTCGCGCAGATCGGAGATGCCCTCGATCTTCTTTTCCTTGTAGAGCTCGGCGATGCGCTCGACCATCGTCGCCTTGTTCACCTGATACGGGATCTCGGTGATGACGATCGCCTCGCGCTCCTTCCGGATCGTCTCGAACTCGACCTTGCCACGCATTACGATGGAACCGCGGCCGAGGTGATAGGCGCTGCGGATGCCCTGGCGTCCAAGGATGATGCCTCCGGTCGGGAAGTCCGGGCCCGGGATGATGTTGTTGAGTTCGTCGATCGTCAGCGACGGATTGTCGATCAGCGCCACGCAGGCATCGATGACCTCGCCGAGATTGTGCGGCGGGATATTGGTCGCCATGCCGACGGCGATGCCGCCGGCGCCGTTGACCAGAAGGTTCGGGAACCGAGCCGGCAGAACGACAGGCTCCCGCTCGGAGCCGTCATAGTTGTCCTGGAAATCGACCGTATCGTCGTCGATGTCCTCGAGCAGCTTCAGCGCGATCTTGGTCAGGCGGGATTCGGTGTAGCGCATGGCCGCTGGCGGATCGCCGTCGACCGAGCCGAAATTGCCCTGCCCATCGATCAGGGGCGCGCGCATCGAGAAGTCCTGCGCCATGCGCACCAGGGCGTCGTAGATCGCCTGGTCGCCATGGGGGTGGTACTTACCCATGACTTCACCGACGGCACCGGCGGACTTCTTGTGCTTCTTGTCCGGGGTGTCGCCGCGATTGTTCATCGCGTAGAGGATGCGGCGATGCACCGGCTTCAACCCGTCGCGCGCATCGGGCAGCGCACGCGATACGATCACGCTCATGGCGTAATCGAGGTAGGACTTCTTCATCTCCTCGTAGATCGAAACGGGGCGAATGTCCGAGGGTTGCGCCGGCTGGTCGCCGGGCTTGTTGTCGTCGTCTGCCAAGGGGAAATCCGGTGAGATTCTATCTGGGAATCATATAGCGCATCGAGGCCCTGATAACCACCCTCGCGAGGCCAGGGAAGCGCTTTTTCCGTCTATTCTTCCAATAACTTACGTCCCTGAAGCGGGCATCCTGGATGAGCCTGGAATCAACCTTCCAAAATCGCCTCGGACGGGCGGTCGAGCCGTGGGCGAGTGCGGCCGTTCTGCCGCTTTGCAGCCCGCGCCCCGACTTCATCCCAAACATGAAGCGGGCCCGCAAATTCCGAGCCCCTTCCGTCGATTAGTTGGGTTTACTGACGCGACGTGGAAGGTGTTGATCAACCTGACCAGCGCACCCTCATCGCCCGGACCATTCCTAGAACGGGATGTCGTCGTCCATGTCATTGTTGCGGCCACCACCGCCGGCCGCCACGGGCCGACGCGGTGCGCTGCTGACCGGACCGGACGAGCCGAAATCGCCGCCCGGCTCGTCACCGAAGCTGCCGCCACCTCCGCCGCCGCGGCCGTCGAGCATCGTCAGCGTCGAGTTGAAGCCCTGCAGCACGACCTCGGTGGAGTACTTCTCGACGCCGCTCTGGTCGGTCCATTTGCGGGTCTGGAGCGCGCCTTCGATGTAAACCTTGGCGCCCTTCTTCAGATACTGCTCGGCGACCTTGCAGAGCCCTTCATTGAAGATCACGACGCGGTGCCACTCGGTCTTTTCCTTGCGCTCGCCGCTGTTCTTGTCGCGCCAGGTCTCGGAGGTGGCGATGCTCAGATTCGCGATCGGTCGCCCGTCCTGGGTGCGGCGGATCTCCGGATCCTTGCCGAGATTTCCAACCAGAATGACCTTGTTGACGCTTCCCGCCATCGCCGCTCTCCACTCCAATGCCACTGAATTTCGAAAAGGCGCGCCCGCGCTGCCGCCTGTTGGGGCGACCCTATACGCTTACAAGCGCCGATCGGCCCACCACGCCCTCGGTTATCCCCACATATAGCACCGATCGGGCCTTCGTTCCAGATTTGTTCCCATCGAAATGGCGGCGAGCCAAGCGTCCAAACCCTGCGCGGCAGTATGACCACATCTTGGGGGAATCGGACCGTCACATTGAATACACCCGCTGGCGTTGCATTCCAGACCGACCGGATCAGCCACAATGTCGACATCGGTCTCGTCCGCCTCACTTACCGCTTCGGCAGCCCGGCAATCGCTAAATACGGTCATCAAGTACTGATCCCCAAAGCACTGATCCCTCTGAATCCATTCGAGAATCGAAGGCCGGCCTCGCGCCGGCCTTTTGCTGTTTCTTCCAGCAAACGCCACGTTTTGCGCCTGTTGTGGCTTTTGAGAGACACAACTTGCGGCTTCAGTGGTGTAAGCAAGACGTCAGTTGGACGACGTCCGCTGCCCTTCCGACGCACGGAAGGCAACAACAGAAACTGGGACTGGGATAAGTTGAAAATGAAAAAGGTTTTGTTGGCTTCGGCCGCTCTGTTCGCCCTCACTGGCGCCGCTTCGGCTGCCGATCTGGCGGCTCGCCCCTACACCAAGGCTCCGGTAGCTATCGCTTCGATCTACAACTGGAGCGGCTTCTACATTGGCGCCAACGCTGGTGGCGGCTCCAGCCACAATTGCTGGGACACGACCAGCGTCGGTGGCGCTACTGTCCCCACGACGAGCGAAGGTTGCCATGACGCGACCGGCGCTCTCGCCGGTGGTCAGATCGGTTATCGCTGGCAGTCCGCCGCCTGGGTGTTCGGCGTCGAAGCGCAGGGTGATTGGGCCGATCTGAAGGGTTCGAACACCAGCTCGCCCGCCGCGTTCTTCCCGCTGGTGAACAATACCAAGATCGACGCCATCGGCCTCTTCACCGGCCAGGTGGGTTACGCCTGGAACAACGTCCTCTGGTATGTGAAGGGCGGTGCGGCCGTCACCCACAACAAGTTCAGCGGCACTCTGGCCGGTGTCACGGTCGGCGACGCGAGCGACACCCGTTGGGGCGGCACCATCGGCACCGGCATCGAGTTCGGCTTCGCGCCGAACTGGTCGGTTGGTTTTGAGTACAACCACCTGTTCATGGGCAAGCACAACGACAGCTTCACGGTGGTCGGCCTGCCCTTCCGCGCCGACAACATCAAGCAGGATGTGGACATGGGCACCGTCCGCCTGAACTACACCTTCGGTGGCCCGGTGGTCGCGAAGTACTGATCCTCGCAACCGACGTCACAACGTCACGAAAGGCCGGCCTCGTGCCGGCCTTTTTGCTGTTCCATTCGGTGCAATCGCCATCAGCTGCTGCCAAGTCCTGCCAGCGCCACAACAATCCGTTGACGATTCGCAGGTCCCTCTGGAAATCCCTCCCCGTTCTTCCTACGTTCGCTCACATACCCATTGGCGCCGATCCCGGTTCCGGGCGAAGCGCGCCGGAACGTTGGTGCGGTTGCTCGCTCATGGGATTCTTCGAGGGCAACGGGATGGATGAAGTGATCAAGGCGAAGCGCCAACAGCAGAACGCGGGCTCCAGCCTGCGCGCGATTACGATCCGTGGCGCGCGCGAGCACAACCTCAAGAACATCGACGTCGAGATTCCCCGCGACAAGCTCGTGGTTTTCACCGGCCTCTCCGGCTCCGGCAAATCCTCGCTCGCCTTCGACACCATCTATGCGGAAGGCCAGCGCCGCTACGTCGAATCACTGTCGGCCTATGCCCGCCAGTTCCTGGAGATGATGCAGAAGCCCGACGTCGACCAGATCGACGGCCTGTCCCCGGCAATCTCGATCGAGCAGAAGACGACGTCGAAGAATCCGCGCTCGACCGTGGGCACGGTCACCGAGATCTACGACTATATGCGCCTGCTCTGGGCGCGCGTCGGCGTGCCCTATTCGCCGGCCACGGGACTTCCGATCGAAAGCCAGACCGTCTCGCAGATGGTCGACCGCGTCCTGGCGCTGCCGGAAGGCACCCGCCTCTATCTGCTGGCGCCCGTCGTGCGCGGCCGTAAGGGCGAGTACCGCAAGGAACTCGCCGAATGGCTCAAGAAGGGCTTTCAGCGCGTCAAGATCGACGGCACTTTCTACGAGCTGGCGGAAGCGCCCACGCTCGACAAGAAATTCCCGCATGACATCGACGTCGTGGTCGACCGCATCGTGGTGCGCGCCGATATCGGCCAGCGCCTTGCCGAAAGCTTTGAGACCGCGCTGAAGCTCGCCGAGGGCCTCGCCGTCGTCGAGTTCGCCGACGCGCCGGCGGCAGCGCCGGCGGAAGAGAAAAAGAAGACGGCAAAGATCCACGACAAGAGCGGACCCGAGCGCATCCTGTTCTCGGAAAAATTCGCCTGCCCTGTCTCGGGCTTCACGATCCCCGAGATCGAGCCCAGACTGTTTTCCTTCAATAATCCCTATGGTGCCTGCCCGGCCTGCGGCGGCCTCGGCGTCGAGCAACATGTCGACGAGGACCTGGTCATTCCCGACAAGGAGATCGCCATCGGCAAGGGCGCGATCGCGCCCTGGGCCAAGTCATCGTCACCCTATTACGTGCAGACGCTGACGGCACTCGGCAAGCACTACAAGTTCACGCTCACCACCAAGTGGAAGGATCTGCCCAAGAAGACGCAGAACGCGATCCTCCATGGCTCCGGCGACGACGAGATCAAGTTCTCCTATGAGGACGGGGTGCGCTCCTACGACACCAAGAAGCCGTTCGAGGGCGTCATCACCAACATCAACCGCCGCTACCGCGAAACCGAGAGCGAGTGGGCGCGGGAAGAACTCGCAAAGTATTTCCACGACGTGCCCTGCGGCGCCTGCAATGGTTTCCGGCTGAAGCCCGAGGCGCTCTGCGTCAAGATCGGCGGCAAGCACATCGGCGAGATCTCGGAGCTGTCGGTGAAAGGCGCCGGCGCATGGTTCGAGACCGTGCCTGATACGCTGAACGCGCAGCAGAACGAGATCGCCGGGCGCATCCTCAAGGAGATCCGCGAGCGCCTCACCTTCCTGCTCGACGTCGGCCTCAACTATCTCACCCTCTCCCGTTCCTCCGGCACGCTGTCCGGCGGCGAGAGCCAGCGCATCCGCCTGGCCTCGCAGATCGGCTCGGGGTTGACGGGCGTACTTTACGTGCTGGACGAGCCGTCGATCGGCCTGCACCAGCGCGACAATGCGCGCCTGCTCGACACCCTGAAGCGGCTGCGCGACCTCGGCAACACCGTGATCGTGGTCGAGCATGACGAGGACGCGATTCTGCTCGCCGACCACGTGCTCGACATCGGCCCGGGCGCCGGCATGCACGGCGGCAACATCATCGCCGAAGGCACGCCCGCGGAGATCATGCGCAACCCGAAATCGCTCACCGGCAAATATCTCACCGGCGAGCTCGAGGTCGAGGTGCCGGAGCGGCGGCCACCGAACCATCGCCGCACCATCAAGGTGGTGAACGCGCGCGGCAATAACCTCAAGAATGTCACGGCCGAAATTCCGCTCGGCCTGTTCACCGCCGTCACCGGCGTCTCCGGCGGCGGCAAGTCGACGCTGCTGATCGACACGCTCTACAAGGCCATCGCCCGCAAGTTGAACAATGCCAGCGAAGGCGCAGCTCCGCACGACCGCATCGAGGGGCTCGAGCATATCGATAAGATCATCGACATCGACCAGTCGCCGATCGGCCGCACGCCGCGTTCGAACCCGGCAACCTACACCGGCGCCTTCACGCCGATCCGCGAATGGTTCGCCGGGCTGCCCGAAGCGAAGGCGCGCGGCTACGAGCCGGGCCGCTTCTCCTTCAACGTCAAGGGCGGCCGCTGCGAAGCGTGCCAGGGCGACGGCGTCATCAAGATCGAGATGCACTTCCTGCCCGACGTCTACGTCACCTGCGACGTCTGCAAGGGCAAGCGCTACAACCGCGAGACGCTCGAAGTGCTGTTCAAGGGCAAGAGCATCGCCGACGTGCTCGACATGACCGTCGAGGAAGCCGCCGAGTTCTTCAAGGCGGTGCCGCGCGTGCGCGAGACTTTTCAGACATTGCACCGGGTCGGGCTGGATTACATTCACGTGGGCCAGCAAGCGACGACGCTGTCGGGCGGCGAAGCCCAGCGCGTCAAACTTGCAAAAGAGCTGTCCAAGCGTGCCACCGGCCGCACGCTCTACATCCTGGACGAGCCGACCACCGGCCTGCACTTCCACGACGTCAAGAAGCTCCTGGAGGTGCTGCACGAGCTGGTCGCGCAAGGCAACACGGTCGTCGTCATCGAGCACAATCTCGAAGTCATCAAGACCGCCGACTGGGTCATCGACCTCGGCCCCGAAGGCGGCGACGGCGGCGGCGAGATCGTCGCCTGGGGCCCACCCGAGGACATCGTGAAAGCGCAGCGCAGCTACACGGGCAAGTTCCTGGAGCCGGTGCTGAAGAAGGCGCGCAAGCCGAAGCGGCGGAGCACGAGCGAGGCGGCGGAGTAGCCTATCGCTGCAGTCTTGGCAGTGTGTCTATGGGACCGATGGCTCGGCCAGTCGCTTGGCCGATCCATGCGTTTCGCTTCTTCTAAGTATCCTCCGTGGGACGATACTTAGTTCGCCTATTAGCAACCTCGGGTTAATCGCTGATCCCTGCTATACCTTTCTGACTTCGCCGTCGGGAGGTCAGAATGAGCAACGCAACTGGAGCAAGCGGCTTCCATTTCGAATTTCAAGCCACCAGAGCCGAACACAGACTTTTTGGAATGTGACTGGTAAGAACCTGAAGGCTCTCATCGACCAGCGCATCAGCGCCGGTGCCCCAGTCGTCGCAATCTTCCTGATCATCGTTTGGGCCTGTGCAGCCGTGGATCGAGGTTGGTTGGCAGCGGGTGCGGCATTCGGATCGCTAATGTGGTTCATGCTGGGGTATTGCTTCGCATTCTTCGTGATGCTCTGATGCATTCGCCAAATGTTTTGGCAGATCATTCGAGCTGCATGGAGCCGCGCAGATGACGTGGCAGGTTGCCTTTGATGATGTCTCGACAGTCATTAGGACTCCGGGCGTCGAAAGCCGGATGCCCTGGAGTGCGACTGCAGCGATGAAGGATACCAATTCGCCGGTCGCGCTCTGGTACGACGCACGGTTTCCAGCTGGGGTTTTCGCTGACCCAGCCTCTCGTCTTGCATTTGCAGAGTGGGCCAGTGAACATGTACGACGCGCTGCATTACTGGGCTCCGACACCTCGGCCAAATCATCTCCAAGCCCGGCTTGCTGCTGGTAACCTCCCCTCCTTCATGCGCTACGCCCTCGCCATCTTCGACCTCGACGGCACTCTCGTCGACAGCTTCCCCTGGTTCCTCCGCACCATCAACGACGTCGCCGATCGTTTCGGCTTTCGGCGCGTCAGGGATGAGGATGTCGAAGGGCTGCGGCATGCCTCGACGCGCGAGATCCTCTCACGGCTCGAGGTGCCCGTGTGGAAGCTGCCGGCCATCGCGCGTTATGCGCGGCGTCTGAAGGCGGAAGCGGCGTCGGAGATTTCGCTGTTTGCGGGCACTGAAGCGATGCTGCGGACGCTATCCGAGAACGGCGTGCAGCTCGCGCTGATAACGTCGGACAGCGAAGTCAATGCGCGGCAAAAGCTCGGCGCATCAGCCACGCTATTCCGGTATTTCGAGGGCGCGGCTTCCGTGTTCGGCAAGCCCGCGAAATTTCGCCGCGTCATCCGGCGTGCTGGCGTGATGCCGCAAAACGTCATTTCAATCGGCGACGAGGTCCGCGACATCGAGGCGGCGCGTGCGGTGGGGATTGCGTGCGGCGCGGTCAGCTGGGGTTACGCCGCACCGGCGGCGCTGCGGGCGCGGCAGCCGGATCTCGTCTTCACGCACATCGACGAGATCGCGCCGGCCGTGCTGGCCGACCTCGGAGATCGCACGCCGGCCTAGCTGCCGCGCAGCGTGCCACAACAGCTTGCGTTGCCTGTCGGGCAAAACACCCCAGCCGTGGGGCAAGCTGCGCATCCGAAAATATTCCACTTTACCGAAATTCGGAAACGGCGTATGTGTCGCGGCAACCCGGCCCATGGAAGAGGGGCGTATCGCGATCGTCACGACGCGGGCCGGACGGCGGTGGGCGTGGGCCGCATCGGCGCGAAGGGTTCTGCAGGGCGGGCAACCGTGAGCAAAGCGTCGCGCAAACGACCGGTGTGATCCGCGTACGGCAAAATCGTGTGGTCCTGGCGCCCGGAGTCTGTGCGTCAAGGCTCGTGGTGATGCGTGTGGCCCAACCGGGCCCTCGTGTCAGTCATCTGCGAGCCGACGGGGGCAATAGTGCATCGCTCCCCGGGGAGATCACGACATAAGCCGTCAAACCACTGCGCAGGGAAGGCCGGATGTTTGGGCTTCACCTGTATGCCGCTGTGCAGCCTCTTGTAGCGCAACCCATCGCACAGTGGACCGCGGGTGCGAGGTCAGCACCCGGTCTTCCCTGCGCCCTCGGCACCTTCGAGGGCAGCGGTTGAACCAAAAGCTCGGGCACGTGTGCAGCGAGGACGCGAAGGTGTGTCTGCAAGGAAGACGCGAATTGGGTGCCCGTGCCCCAAGCGCCGTCATTACGAGCGCAGCGAAGCAATCCAGACCGTCAACGCGGCGGGATTCTGGATTGCTTCGCTGCGCTTGCAATGACGACGGAGCGAGCGCGCATCTGCGACGTCCTTCCGTCACCTATTCCGCCAGCGTCGCCTCCACGAACCCGCGCGGGTCGTCGCAGAATTCCCGCATCACCCTGTAATGATCGGTCTCCTCCACGCTCGTCGGCTCCAGCCCGTACTTCCCGAGCCGCAGCAACCGCGCATTTGGATAAGCCATCAGCATCGGCGAATGGGTCGCCATGATGACCTGGCAGATGCGGGAGTCCTCCATGCGCTGCAGCAGCTTCAAAAATTCGAGCTGACGCGTCGACGACAACGCGGATTCCGGCTCGTCGAAGATGAAAATCCCCTGGCGCCGGCAGCGCTCTTCAACACGGAAGCTAATCCAGCGCCTCCAGCACCAGCTCCATCGTCATCAACACGGGATTGTCGCCGCCGATCAGCCGGCCCTCGGCGATGCCGCCGGTGTAGTCGATCAAGGCGACGTCCAGCGCGGCTTGCAGCGCGCCGGAGGCGTCAGGCGCGATCGTCCCAGCCGATATCGCAAGCTCCGTCGCAAACGGCTCGGTCACACCACCATGGGTGAAGCGGGCGCCGATGGTCGAACCGACCCCGCCGTGGATCTTTGCGCGCGCTATGCCGTGCGCCTTGCAAAAGGCTTCGAGGCAGAAGGCGAAATCCTGGTTGGGCCGCAGCCGCAGCGCGAAGGCGCGGCTGGTCGTGCGCGCGCCGGTGCTCGCTGTAGCGACCGGTCCGAACAGCTTGAAATTGGTCTCGGGGTCAGGCTCGGCGCGAAACATCGCGCCCTCGACGCCAAAAGCCCGGACCTCGAACGGTTCGGCCACGATCGTCTCGTCCGGCAGCATGTGGCCGCCGCTCGCCTTGCCATCCGCTTCCGTCCACAGGCCGTGGCAATGAAAGAACGGCGCGCCGTCGCGCTCGCCCAGCGTCATGCTGCCGAACCGGGTGCGCGTCACGCCTGCGGGCCGCTGCGTGTCGCTATAGAACGCCGCATTCTCGCCGGTCTTCGACAGCGCCGGCATCACATAGCCGAACGGTCCGAGCGCGCCCTGGCCGAAATTCAGCACGCCACCCGCAAAGCCTTCCGCGGCAAAGCCGCGGCGCGCGGCTTCGAGCAGCGGCAGACCAGCCTGAAGCCTGAACGAAAAGGCGCGGCCCCTCGCCTCCACCCATTGGATACGCTCAGTGGCGGGCGCGCCCGGCTGCTTGATGCTCCGCATGATCAGCGCTCAGCCTGCCTTCGATTTGTCGAGATCGAGCAGCCCGCGCGCCTCCAGCTCATCGCGCACCATGCGTTTCGGCACCTTGCCGTAGCCGGATTTCGGCAACGCCTCCCAGAAGAAGAAGCGCTTCGGCATCTTGTAGCGCGGCACTTTCGGCGAGAGAAACGCCGCCATCTCCGCTTCGCTCACGGCGTTCTCGCCGTCACGCGCCACACAGACGGCGACGCCGACCTCGCCCCAGGTCGCATCGGGCACGCCGAGCACAGCGACCTCGCCGACCGCGGGATGTGTCAAGATCTTCTCCTCGATCTCGCGCGGATAGATGTTGGAGCCGCCCGAGATGTACATGTCCGAAGCGCGGCCGGTGATGTAGACGAACCCCTCCTCGTCCATGTGGCCGAGATCGCCGGTGCGGAACCAGCCGTTGCGGAACGCCTTCGCATTGGCCTCCGGGTTGTCGTAATAGCCGGCGAGCACCGCAGGACCGATCACGCAGATCTCGCCGCTCTGGTTCGCACTGAGCTCGCGGCCCTCGTCGTCCTGGATCGAGACCTGCATGCCGGTGCGCTCGAAGCCGCAAGTGCCGATCTTGGCGTGCGGCCCGTCCTCGGGATCATGCAGCGCCGCCGGCAGCACGGTGATGTTGCCGGTGACCTCGCCGAGGCCGAAATACTGCACGATGACCTTGCCGAGCTTTTTCAGCGCGGCCTTCTGGTCCTCGCGATACATCGGCGCGCCCGCATAGATCACGTGGCGCAGCGAGGAATGATCGTATTTGTCGGCGGCGGGGTGCTCGACCATCATCTTGAGGATCGTCGGCACCGTGAACAGATTGGCGACGCGATGCTTTTCGATCAGTCGGAACGCCTCGTCGATATCGAATTTCTCGGTCGGCAGCAGCACGGTGCAGACCCCGCGCGCGGTCTGCACCAGTTGATGCACGCCCGCGCCGTGCGACAGCGGCGCCACCACCAGCGACGCATCGGCTTCCGTGACGCCAGGGGTGAGATCGGCAAGATGGTTGGTGACCACAAACCCCATCTGGCCGTGGGTCAGCACCGCAGCCTTGGAGCGGCCGGTGGTGCCTGAGGTGAAGAAGAACCAGCAGGGATCGTCATGCTCGACTGCGACATTCTCGACCACGGTGCCAGCCTGTGAGCCGATGGCGTCCGCCACCGACGTCTCGCCGAACGAGGCCTCGCCGTCGATACACCAAGTGAATTCCAGCGGGCCGCCCTTCACCGCCGCCGCATGTTCAGGGAAATCGACATGGCACAGAAACGCCTTCGCGCCGGAGGCCTGTCCAAGATAGGCCACCTCGTCCGGCATCAGGCGGAAATTGGTCGGCACCCAGACCGCGCCGAGCCGGAAAGCCGCGAACATCGAGAGGAACATCTCGTCGCCGTTCTTGGAATGGACGAGGATGCGATCGCCCTTGGCGATACCGCGCGCGGCAAGTGCGGCAGCGAGTGCCGAGACCCGCGCATCGATCTCGCGCCAGGTCCAGGATTTGTCCCCCCAGACGAACCCGGGCCGAGATCCATGCCGCCGCGCATTCTGCGTCAGCATATGAGCGAGATTCATGACACGGCGGGACATGCGGAGCGGCTGCATGGGGCTTCCTCTTCGATAGCGGATGGCACGCTGGCCTTCCCCGATATTGCGGCCCATTTATCGCCATCAAGAACGGCCTCGCAAGGCCGCCAGCCGGCGTCATCCTTGCGCTCGTTCAGGGAATTTTAAACATGATCGGCGCAACCTGCATCAGTCCTCGCGTACAGAGTGCCGCATCATGGTCAAAGCGCCCGCGTTCCTGCTGTTGTCGTTGGCGCTTGCCGGCTGTGCCGTCGCTCCGCAAGCGCAATTGGCCTCCGATCCCGCCTTTACGCCCGGGCGCTATGCCTGGGATGGCGCGGGTCGGGACCCCAATCGGCCGCACTCTACTCCCGGCCCTTCACGCCCAACGCGCGCAGCTGCCCAGTCGGAGAGCGACGGCATCGATGCCGAGCAGGACGCAAAGGTCAATCGTTCGCTGGTCATCTGCCAGGGCTGCCTTCATGCAAAGCCACAGCCGGACGATTCGCGGCTTGCCAAGGCGGCCGATTGAACCGAACCACGCTTGGGTTGGTCTACAGGGTACAGCGTCGACATCAGCCGTTCCGGCCTATGGTCGCTCGCCATCATCTGAGGGACGATCCATGCTCACCCGCCGCAGCCTCGTTGCCGCCTCTCTCCTCGCCGCCGCCAAGCCCGTCTTCGCTCAGACGCCTGCCGCCGACGATCCCGCAGCCATCCTGAGCGCGATCTACACCCGCGCCGCCAAGGGCAAGGGTGACGGCGGCGCGGCCTTCGTCACCGAGAACAAGGCTGCGAAGGCAAAATATTTCTCCCAGGCGCTGGTCGCGCTGTGGGCGAAGGCGGATGCGCACACGCCGAAGGGCGACGTCGGCCCGATCGATTTCGATCCCATCACCAATTCGCAGGAACCCGACGTGAAGTCGTTCAAGGTTGACTTGGAGAAAGCCGAGGCCGACAAGGCGACGCTGGCGGTGACCATCACCGGCCGCCGCAACGACCGCAAACCAGCCGATCGGATCGTGCATTATGACTTCGTGCGAGAAGCCAACAGCTGGAAGATCGATGACATCAAGGGGGCATCCGACGGCGAACCCTGGTCGATCCGCAAGATGCTGACGGACGCACTGAAAAGTTGAGCGGAGATATCATGAGCGACGTGATCAACAACAGGGCTCATCACCGCTATGAGCTCGAGGTGGAAGGCCATCTCGCGACCGAGCACTACAAGCTCGAAGGCGATGTCATCACATTCGAGCATACCGACGTGCCGAAAGAGCTCGGCGGCAAAGGCATCGGCTCGAAGCTGGTGCAAGGCGCGCTCGACCAGGTCCGCGCCAGCGGCTTGAAGCTGATCCCGGAATGCCCGTTCGTGAAGGCCTGGATCGACAAGCATCCGGACTATCAGGACCTGGTGAAAATCTAACCTCGTCATTGCGAGGAGCCCTGATTTCCCCCAAAAAAGTGGACAGGATTCAGGCGCCTGGATCAGGCAACAAGCATCGCTTCGGAAGGGGCAGCCATGGCAACAGCGGTTCGCGACAACAAGGACAGGAGCCGCTTCGAGCTCGATGTCGGCCAAGAGACCGGTCACGAGCTGGCCTTCGCCAATTACCGCCTGACGCCTACTGCCGTCATCATCACCCACACCGAGACGCCACGTGCACTGCGCGGCCGCGGTATCGCGTCGGAGCTGATCAAGGGCGCACTCGAGCTGATCCGCAAGGACGGCCGCAAGGTGATTGCGGGCTGCGGCTTCGTCGTCGACTATCTCGACAAGCATCCGGAGGACGCAGATCTCGTTGCCTGACCAAAAAGGGCCCGCGAGTTCGCGGGCCCTTCAGCATTGACCAATGGTAACCGGTCAGTGCTTGATTTCCGGCGGCAGCTTGCCGCCATTGGCGGCGAGCTTGGACATCACCTGCTTGTGCAACCAGACATTCATGCTGGCGGAGTCGTTCATGTCGCCGGTGTAGCCGAGCTCCTTCGCGAGATCCTTGCGCGCGGCAAGGCTCGAATCGACGTCGAGCGCCTTCATCAGGTCGACGATCGAGGTGCGCCATTCCAGCTTCTCGCCCTTGTGCGCGGCGGCGGCCGCATCAACGATCGCCGCGACATCGACAGTTGCCGGAGGCGCGGCTGCAGGTGCAGACGCCGGCGCCGATGCGCCTGGCGCGCCTCCTGCCGGCGCGCTGCCCGCGGGTGCGCCGCCGGCGGGCGCACCGGAAGCTGCGTGGCCGCCGAAGATCGCGCCCATGATTTTCCCGAAAATGCTCATGTCTGTTCCCCGAAAAGGATCCCTTGTAAGGCCCTGAGTGACACTTATGGATGAAGTTACGTTGTCGCGCCCGCGAAGTCCCTGCGAACCAACAAACAGCATGAGCTTATCTGCGGCGAAATGACGACCGGATGACGTCATCGGGGTTGCACTGCGGCATCGATTTTCACCCAAGCGTGAGGGACAGGACTCGGAAATAGGCGTACGCTTCTCGTTCAGCTCGCGATGCCATCCGGAATTCGCGTCTGGTTGGCATCGTGAAACTCAGAAATGCGGCCGCTTGCGCCGTTGTCGGCGCCCAATTCGGCTGCATGGCAAGGGAGCAAGCCGACCATGGCCACACTATACCAGGGCAATGTCCCCAGGATGGGCCGGACCGCAGACGCGGCCGGACCGATCATCCGAACCATCCAACTGTCCGACCTGCACGACGCGCTCAAGCGCGGCTGGGAAGATTTCAAGGCCGTTCCAAGCCACGCGATCATCCTCTGTGTGATCTACCCGGTGCTGGGCCTCGTGCTCGCCCGCGTGGCGATGGGCTATTCGGTGATTCCGCTGCTGTTTCCATTGGCCGCGGGTTTCGCCCTGATCGGCCCGTTCGCAGCGCTCGGCCTCTACGAGCTCTCGAGCCGTCGCGAGCGCCATGAGGAAGCCACCGCCTGGGATGCGGTGGACGTACTGCGCTCGCCCTCCTTCGGCGCGATGCTTGGCCTTGGCACCCTGCTGCTCGCCTTGTTCGTGACCTGGGTCGCGACTGCGCAGGCGATCTATGTGGCGGCGTTCGGCTATGAGGGTGTCACCGGAATCTCGGATTTCGTGACGCGCGTGCTGACGACATCGCAGGGCTGGTGGCTGATCGTGATCGGCTGCGGCACCGGCTTCCTGTTTGCGCTCGCCGCGCTCTGCATCAGCGCGGTATCATTCCCGCTGATGCTCGACCGCCATGCCGGCGCGCTGGAGGCGATGGTCACGTCGCTCCGCGTCGTCGCCAGGAACCCGGTGCCGATGGCGGCCTGGGGCCTGATCGTCGCGGTGCTGCTGGCGCTCGGCACGATCCCCGCGTTCCTCGGCCTTGCCGTCGTCATCCCCCTCCTCGGTCACGCCACCTGGCATCTCTACCGCAAGGTCATTGTCTCCGAGCCCGGTGCACGGCCGGTGCCGCCGCCGCCGCAGCGCCCGCGCAAGCCGGCGGCCGATTTCCCTGCTAACCTATTCCCGTGGCGGAACAGGGAATAGAACGGACGCCTCAGGACGAAGAAGCGTTCGACGATATTGCTACAGCCGCTCCTGTCCGGCCCCCCGGGCGGGCGCGACTGACTGCCATACGCCTTGCTTTGGCCGCGGTTACATCTGACATTGCTTCGCCGGTCATATCACTTCACGGAATCAATTACCTCTGATGACCCCGACGAATTCTCGTCTCGCTCTTGCAGCCCTCGTCCTCTCAGCCTCAATCGTATTCGTCGAGCCCGCTCTGGCCGCGGTCGCCTGTGGTTCGGGCAATTTCGACGCCTGGCTTGCGGACTTCAAAACCGACGCCGCGGCCAAGGGCATTTCGCAACAGGCCATCACCGCCGGACTAGCCGGCGTCACGCTGGACCAGAGCGTCCTCAACCGCGACAAGTCGCAAAAGGTCTTCACCCAGACTTTTGAGGAATTTTCCGGCCGCATGGTGCCGCCGCGGATGACACGCGGCTCCAACATGATGAAACAATACGGCTCGGTGCTGTCGCGCATTGAGCAGACCTACGGTGTCCCGGGCGAGATCCTGGTCGCGATCTGGGGTCTGGAGACCGATTTCGGCGTCAACACCGGCAAGTTCGCGACGATCCGCTCGCTGGCGACGCTGGCCTATGATTGCCGGCGGTCCGAGCAGTTTCGCGGCGAGCTGATGGATGCGCTGCGCATCGTCGAGCGCGGCGATCTCGCGCCCTCCGAGATGAAGGGCGCCTGGGCCGGCGAGCTCGGCCAAACCCAGTTCATGCCCTCGTCCTGGATGAAGTACGCCGTCGATTTCGACGGCAACGGCAAGCGGGACCTGTTGCATAACGCACCTGACGTGCTGGCTTCGACGGCCAACTATCTCGCCGGCTATGGCTGGCAGAAGGGCAAGGACTGGCAGCCGGGCAGCCCAAATTTCGCGGTGCTCCAGCAGTGGAACAAGAGCGAGGTCTATTCCAAGACCGTGGCCTATTTCGCCACTCAACTCGCACACGCCCCTTAAGGCACACACGGAAACAAATGGGGCCGATCGCCTTGCGACCGGCCCTCCCTTGATTGCGTTGACCTACCCTCTTATTTGCCCATGGTGGCGTGCATCGCCTTGTTCAGGTGCATGCCGCACGCGCCCATTTTGCCGTTGAGCATCGAATCCTGCGCGGAGGCGACTTCCTTCTGAGCGACGACCTTGCCGTCGCCGTCGGGCATCCCTTCGACCGCAGTCTCCGTCTTCTCAAGATTGCCCGAGCTGCAGCCACCCATGCTGTGCTTGGCTGCCTGAGCCGGCGCGACGGCGAAGGCGACGGCAGCAATGGCGATAACCCCGAGTAACTTCGTCATGACGTTACTTTCCTTCTCTTGCTTTTGGGACAAATCCAGCGACATCGCGGGAATCCGCAACATGACTTTTCTGCCGACGTGGCAACTTGCCGCAATAAATTCCGCGCGAGAATCGCGTGATGTTGCGTGCCGCGCAGAGGCGCATGCGAAATTTCTGATTTTCATTACAACTTCGTAATCAAGCCTGCACGCTCCGCGTGCGTGCGATGCACAATGACGTGCCGGCTTCAAGATTTGGACCGGAGGATTCGTCCGGCACCAGGGTGAAGCACTGCCGAGTCCAATGCGATCGGCTCCTTCACAGAATCAGGCGCTGCTGTAATCGCCATCAAGCAAAATGAATACAAATTCATAGCTTAAAAAATGCGATTCATGTGAATTGTGCATGCCGAACTTGGGTTTACACGCTGATTGAGCAGCGCTCTACATCACAGAAATGTAATCTGCTTCGGCACCGTTCGGAATGATATAAATCCGCCTAAGTATATGATATTGCTTAGACTTACTGTATTCGTCAGCAGGTCCTGCCCGGCTGTTTGACGGGCCCGCCGACAGGTTAATCGTTCCTTACTCTTGCTATGCGCCGTTCGCTTAGCTGCATCGCAACATATGAACTTTCGCGACGCACCACTCTCACTTATATTCATTTCAACGATGACGCCTTGGCAAAGGCTGAATCGAACTACAGGAGACTACCAAATGCTGCTTTCGCTCATCCGCATGATCCAGGCCTTCCGGGACTATCAGCGTAACGTTGCCGAGCTGTCCCAGCTCAGCGATCGCGAACTGGCCGACATCGGCCTTGATCGCTCGGACATCCCGCGCGTTGCTGCCGGTCAGTTCCAGGGCTGATCTCGTTTCAGCCCTTCACCGGTCGAACCGATAGCGCCCGCCTCGTGCGGGCGTTGTCGCATCCGGTGGCAGAAAACTCGATCTCGGCGATTCCACTGATCGCTGAAAAGCGCTACCTGTCCGCTCCATGACAGGATCTCTATCCAATATTGTGCACGTCATCGGCGCGGGCCTTGCCGGTTCCGAGGCGGCCTGGCAGGTGGCCAGATCGGGCGTGCCCGTCGTGCTGCATGAGATGCGGCCAGACCGCATGACCGAGGCGCACCGGACCGACGGGTTTGCCGAGCTCGTCTGCTCCAATTCGTTCCGCTCGGACGATGCCGCCAACAACGCTGTCGGCCTGCTGCACGCCGAAATGCGCCGCCTCGGCTCGCTGATCATGCGCGCGGCCGATGCCAACCAGGTGCCCGCCGGGGGAGCGCTCGCGGTCGACCGCGACGGCTTCTCCGCAGCGGTCACCAAGGCGCTGAACGATCACCCTCTCATCGAGATCGCCCGCGGCGAGATCAAAGGCCTGCCACCGACCGGTTGGAGCAACGTCGTTATTGCGACCGGCCCCCTCACCTCCGCCCCGCTGGCCGACGCCATCCGCGAGCTGACCGACGAGAATGCGCTCGCGTTCTTCGATGCGATCGCGCCGATCGTGCACCGCGACTCCATCGACATGTCGGTGGCATGGTTCCAGTCGCGCTACGATAAGGTCGGCCCCGGCGGCACCGGTGCCGATTACATCAACTGCCCCATGACCAAGGAGCAGTATGACGGCTTCGTCGCCGCACTCATCGGCGGCGAGAAGACCGAGTTCAAGGAATGGGAGACCAACACGCCCTATTTCGATGGCTGCCTGCCGATCGAGGTGATGGCGGAACGTGGGCCCGAGACGCTGCGCCACGGCCCGATGAAGCCGGTCGGCCTCACCAATCCGCACGATTCCACAACAAAGTCGTATGCGATCGTGCAGCTGCGCCAGGACAACAAGCTCGGCACGCTCTACAACATGGTCGGCTTCCAGACGAAGCTGAAATACGGCGAGCAACAGCGCATCTTCCGCACCATTCCCGGGCTTGAGAAGGCCGAATTCGCCCGCCTCGGCGGGCTGCACCGCAATACCTTTCTCAACTCGCCAAAGCTGCTCGACGGCCAGTTGCGCTTGCGCGCACAGCCGCGACTGCGCTTTGCCGGCCAGATGACGGGCTGCGAAGGCTATGTGGAATCTGCCAGCGTCGGCCTGATCGCCGGCCTCTATGCGGCTGCCGACGCGCGCGGCGAGACGCTTGCGAGCCCACCGGGCACGACCGCGCTTGGATCGCTGCTCGGCCACATCACCGGCGGCCACATCGAGGCCATCGAGCCGGGCACGCGCTCGTTCCAGCCGATGAACATCAATTTCGGCTTATTCCCGCCGCTCGCGAGCGCTCCCACGAAGAAGCCCGACGGCTCGCGCCTGCGCGGCAACGAGAAGACGGTGGCCAAGAAGCAAGCCATGAGCGCTTTGGCGCTCGCCGATCTCGATCGCTGGATCGCCGATCATTTGCGTATCGCCGCAGCCGCGTGAGTTTTCGATGAGTCTCCCGAAAAACGACGCCGCGGTGCTCTCGGCGCGCTGGACCGAGGGCGTGTTGCTCAAGCGCGACGTGTTCTCGACCGTCGAGCGCGGCCGCTTCCGCGTCGATGGCGGCGAGGTCGACGCGGTGCTGCGTCGGCTCGATGAAGTGCCGTGGTGGTCGTTCCTGCTGGCACGTCATCTGTTTGCGCGCGAGAAGCACGCGCTGTCGCTCGCCAAGGGCCTCGACGTCGGTCCTGAATTGCTCTGGGCCGGCCGCCGCGCGCTGGTGCGTGGGTTCGTCGACGGCGTCGCGCTGCATCTGGCAAAGCCGCATGGTGACCTCGCCTATTTCCGCTCGGCGAAGGACGTACTGCGCCGCCTGCGCCGCGCCGGCATCTGCCACAACGATCTTGCCAAGGAACAGAACTGGCTGATGGGCCGCGATGGGCGCGCCTATGTGACCGATTTCCAGCTGGCGGCGTGCTTCAAGCGGCGTGGCCGGCTTTACCGCATCCTCGCCTATGAAGATCTCCGGCACCTGCTCAAGCACAAGCGCACCTACGCGCCCGAGGCGCTGACGCCCCGCGAGCGAAAGGTCCTGACGAAGAAGTCCTTTGCCGCCAGCCTGTGGCTCGCGACAGGCAAGAAGGTTTATCGCGCGATCACGCGCGGCCTGTTCAATTTCACCGACCGCGAGGGCGGCGGTCGTCGGCTGGTCAACGATGCGCCGGTGCTTGCCGAGCTGATCCGCAAGAACCCCGCGGTGCGAGACACCGCCATCGTCGCCTTTGCCGACCGCCGTTCCGGCGTCGGGCTCTATGCGTTTGTGGAAGCTGATCAGGCTACGCTCGAGGGCCAGTTGCGGAACGAACTCGCGGCCGCCAAGGGGCCAAAGCCGCCGGAACACATCCAGGTGGTGCACGCGTTGCCGCGCGACACCAGCGGCAAGCCGCGCACGGAGATCCTGCAACTGGTCGCGATGAATCAGCTCGACCTGATCGAGCCTATGATGAGGAACGACCAAGACCGCGCGTTCCTGAAGGACATCCTGGAGCAGCGCAAAAACCTGCGCGATCGTTTCAACTTCGAGGCGGACCTGCCGACCAGTTAGATCACGGGTCGCGTTGCGCCTTGAAGCGTCCACAATGCCGGTGGAGAAGCCGGGGGATTACGCTGACTTGGGGAACAATGAATCGTTGGGGGACCATGAGGCGCGGCGCGGCCCTGCTAATCGCAGGTCTGGTGCTGCTGACTGCGGCGCCTGTGATGGCGGCCGAGTCGGCCGCCGAACAGATCTCCAGCTTCCGGCTGAAGCATGGCGAGGGCCGCGTCATACGCGACGCAACGCTCGACCGCATTGCCATGGACCAGGCGCGCGCGATG